>NZ_VTWT01000010.1 GCF_008727925.1 Adhaeribacter soli
AAGTTAGTTTTTATCCGCTAACGTGGTTTTCAGGGGCGCTGCGCTGGCGATATGCGTGAAATCAGAAAAGGGAAATTCTGAAAATTCTTTAATTCTGAGAATTCTGATTCTGATTCTGATTCTGATTCTGATTCAAACAATTGTCCTGAAAATCCTTTAATCCTGAAAATCCTGATCAAAAAACCCTCCCCTGAATTAGCTATTGGGTGGGGTCAATCGAATCGTTCTACCAGCAATACGCCGTTTACTTTGCTCAGGCGCTGAATCAGTTTTTCTAAGTGGGCGGTATCGTTTACGAAAACCATGATGCTGCCTTCAAAGAATCCGTCGTCGGAATCGATGGTAATGGACCGCATGTTTACCCGTAGGGAGTTCGAAATAATTCTGGTTACGTCGTTTACCAATCCTACCCTATCGGAACCTTTTATGCGGATACCGGCCAGGAAGGCGAGTTCCTGCTGCTCGGTCCATTTGGTTTTTACGATGCGGTTGCCGTGGTTGGCCAGTAACTCGATGGCTACCGGGCAGGAAGTACGGTGGATCACAATGCCTGCTTCCTCGGTCTGAAAACCAAACACATCGTCGCCGGGAATCGGGTTGCAACAGGTAGCTATTTTATAATCGAACTTTTCGGTATTTTCTCCGATCACGAGCATATCCGAATGGATGCCCCGCGCTTTTTGCACTTCCTTATCGAATTCCTTCGGTTCGAACTTCGACAGCGTTTTGGAAGCTTCGCTGTTGGGATCAAAAATATCGGCAATAATATCGTTCGGCTCGATCTTTTCGGAAGCGATGCGATAGTAGAATTCCGGCAGGCTGTGCACGTTGAAGTGTACCAGCAAGCGGTTTAAATTATGGTGGCTGTTTTCGATCTTCAGTTCCGCTAACCGTTTTTCGACCAGCGCTTTTCCTTCTTCGGCTTTCAGGCGTTTTTCGTCGCGGAGGTATTCTTTGATTTTTGCGCGGGCTTTGGAAGTGGTTACAAATTTGAGCCACTCCTCCGTAGGACGTTGCTTCTGGGAAGTAAGGATCTCTACCTGGTCGCCGTTCTTTAGCTGATAACTTAGCGGTACGAGTTTCTGGTTTACTTTCGCGCCCAGGCACTGCATGCCGATCTGGGTATGAATGTCGAAGGCGAAATCGAGGGTGGTAGATTTATCGGGCAAGATAATAAGGTCTCCTTTCGGGGTAAACACGAATACCTCTTCTACGAACAGGTTTTTCCGGAACTCGTCCATGAACTCCAGGGCATTGGAGTCGTTGGTTTCGAGCATTTCCCGCACCTTGTTGATCCATTGCTCCAGGGCTGTTTCGGAAGTGCTTGGTCCGCCGGCTTTGTATTTCCAGTGCGCGGCATAGCCTTTTTCGGCAATTTCGTCCATGCGCTTGCTCCGGATCTGCACTTCCACCCACTGGCCGGTCTTGCTCATTACAGTGGTGTGCAAACTCTCGTAGCCGTTGGCTTTGGGAGTGCTCACCCAATCGCGGAGACGGTCAGGGTTGGGTTGGTAATGGTCGGTAACGATGGAATAAACCTGCCAACAGGCAGCCTTTTCACTTTCCAGCGGCACGTTCAGAATAATACGGATCGCAAAAAGGTCGTAAATTTCGTCGAAGGTGATATTCTGTTTCTTGATCTTTTTCAGAATAGAATAAATGGATTTCGGACGGCCTTTAATTTCAAACTCGAAACCGTGCTTGCCCAGCTCCTCTTCTATTGGGGTAATAAAATCGCGGATGAACTTGTTGCGGGAGCTTTTGGTTTGCCGGATCTTGTTCGAAATATCCTTGTACGTTTCGGTATCGGTGTACTTTAAGTATAAGTCTTCGAGCTCCGATTTTATGGCGTACAAACCCAGACGGTGCGCCAGCGGTGCGTACAGGTACATGGTTTCCGAAGCGATCTTCAGCTGCTTGTCGCGCGGCATGCTATCCAAGGTACGCATGTTGTGCAAGCGATCGGCAATCTTAATGAGGATCACGCGCACATCGTCGGAAAGCGTGAGCAGCATTTTCCGGAAGTTCTCGGCCTGCTGGGAAGTACCGTATTCGAAAACGCCGGAAATCTTGGTTAAGCCTTCTACGATCTTCGCTACCTTCGGCCCGAATTCGCGCTCGATGTCGGAAAACTCCCAATCGGTATCTTCCACCACGTCGTGCAGCAGGGCCGCTACGATGCCGGTGGTGCCTAAACCAATTTCTTCCACCACGATCTGGGCTACGGCCAGCGGATGCAGAATATAGGGTTCGCCGGACTTGCGGCGCATGTCTTTATGAGCTTCTACGGAGGTATTAAACGCTTTCTTGATTATTTTGGCATCGTTGCCTTTCAGGAAAGGTTTGGCATATTTGAGAATCCGGCGGTAATGCCGGAGTATTTCTTTGCGTTCTACTTCAGGATCGATCATTCCTAAGTTATATGTTCAGTTTCGCTTGCGCGGGGTAATTCAAAAAAGTTCGTAAATATATTACGAATAAAAACAGTTTTTAAGAAATATTTGGTTCGGTTTTTTAGGAAATAAAGATTGGAGCCACTAAACAACCTGTTACTTACTGTCTTTAGAACTTTCTAAAGTGGAACTTCCAGATTGTTTGACAGAGACAACAGAAACATTGTCAATAAAATAATAAGCGTATTTCTTTGACTCACTTTTATCCTTCGCTGGATAAATAAGATTTCTTTTTAATATAGCTTTAAATTGTCCTTTAGAGATATCATCAGAAAAAGAGCCGATTACCAAATATTCTTCTCCTCCTTTGGCTTCGTATTCTATTTCTATTTTATTCCAGTTAACTGAATCTTTAGCTATACTAGGGTTCAAATTATATTTTACGACATTAATACCTTTTAATAAATGGTGTGGCACCTTTTCCATAAAGAGCTTCTTTTCTGGCGCAAAGCAAACACTAATATGATCTGAAAATAATTTAGAGCATTCTCCTAAACTCAAATAGAAGGACACCTTATACTTTATTCCTTTTTGCAGTCTCTGGAGAAGTTTTGTATGTATGTATTCTCTATAATAGAAGTCTTCATACCTTTTATCTTTCATAAGCAGAAATAAACCAGCATAGGCATTACCATCGTGCGGGTATTGAAAACCGCTGAAATTTTTAGGTACATTTTGCATATTACCTGCTTGACAACAGGCATTAAATAAATCTGCACTCCCAGTTAACCGAAACCACCCACTAGCATCTTCAATCATTCCGTAATCATTACAGCAGCCGGATTGCTTCGAATTTTCCTCAAAGCTCCCATTGTAAACTAAATTCTGCCCAACCGCATTCTTAGAAAACAAAAACGGTAGCAAAACCATTAAAATAAGCCTGATCATTCTTTAAAAATTGAATCCACCAAAAGTATACATTCTGATTTCTAACTCCTTACAAAACGCTATCAAATTTCCGGAAAAAACTTTTGGGAAAGTATTGCAGGAATTAAAACTTCGCCTTACCTTTGCCACGCAATAAAGCAATTCACCCTGCGGATGTGGCGAAATTGGTAGACGCACTAGACTTAGGATCTAGCGCTGCGAGGCATGGGGGTTCGAGTCCCTCCATCCGCACTTTAAAAAACCCTCAATAGCCCTGGTTGTTGAGGGTTTTTAAGTTTTTACCCCGGAAATCAGTTCTAACTAAATACGTTAAAGCCTTGAATATTACATTAGAAAAGCAGAACCCGACCAACGCCCGCCTGCGCGTGCAGCTTGCCGAAGCAGATTACGCGCCGAAAGTTGACGAACAAATAAAAGAATACAGCAAAAAAGCGCAGATCAAAGGTTTCCGTCCGGGCAAAGTGCCGGCTGGCATGATCCGCAAAATGTACGGCAAAAGCCTGCTGGTAGATGCGATCAACAAATTGCTGCACGAGTCGGTAAACAACTACATCAAGGAAAACAAGATCAAAATTTTAGGCGAGCCGCTGCCGGAGCGCGTAGAAAATATTGACTGGGATACCCAGAAAGAATTCGACTTCTCTTACGAACTGGGCTTACTGCCGGAGTTTGAGTTGAACCTGGGCGAAACTGCCAGCGTGGAAGGCTACAAAGTAGAGGTTGACGATGCTACTATTTCGGAAGCGTATGAGCACATGCAGCGCCAGTTTGGCACCACCACTAACCCGGAAACTTCCGAAGAGAACGATTACCTGTACGGCGAACTGAAGCAGCTTGACGGCGATTTCAAAACCACTACCCTGCTGCCGATCAACAAGATCGTAAACGGCAAAGAAAACTTCATCGGCAAGAAAAAAGGCGACGTAATTTCTTTCGACCTGCAGCAAGCGTTCAACAACGATGCCAGCGCGATTAACCACGTTACCGGCGCCGGTAAAGAGAAAGCTGCCGAACTGAAAGGTACTTTCGAATTCACCGTTGAAAATATTAACCGCACCGAGTCTGCTCCGATGGATCAGGAGTTCTTCGACAAAATTTTCGGTAAAGATGCCGTGAAAAGCCGCGAAGAGTTCGACGAGAAAGTAAAAGAAACTATTGCTGAAAACTATAAAGAAGAAGCTGAGAAGGTTCTGAACCACCAGATCGTTGACAAACTGGTAAAAGAAACCCAGATCGATATTCCGCGCGACTTCTTAAAGAAATGGTTACTGGCTGCCAACGAAGGTAAACTGACCCAGGAGCAGATCGACGAAAACATCGAAAACTACGAGAAAGAGCTGAGATGGTCGATGATCCGCAACAAAGTGGTAGAAGAAAACGACCTGAAAGTAAGCAACGAAGAGGTTATTAACCGCACCAAAGAGAAAATGATGGCCCAGTTCAACCTGCCGGAAGTTTCTGAGGAGCTGGCAGAAAGCCTGAACCAGTTTGCTGACAACTACCTGCGTCAGGACAACGGCAAGAACTACATTAACGAATACGAAGCCATTTTGGCAGAAAAAGTAATCGAGCGTTTAAAGGAAAAAATGACAGTAGTAGAAAAAACCGTTTCGGCCGAAGAGTTCCGTAACATGACTTTCTAAGCTGTTTTCATACCGTTTTACTAAAAAGTCCTCCTGTTACGGGAGGACTTTTTTTATTTTCGCACGATTTGTGTAACCTTGTTTCTGTAAAAAGGTAAACGCAAAAAACTCAATAACCAGACACTATGAATAGAGATGAATTCCGCAAGTTTGCTGTGAAGGGCCAGGGCCTGAGCGGCCTGGGTGTAGACCAGTACCTTCACCATGTGGAAAGCCTGACCATGCACAACATTAGCAATATGACCCGCTCGGTGATTGAAGAACGTCCGACTAACTTCCGCGAAATCGACGTTTTCTCCCGCCTGATCATGGACCGGATCATTTTCCTTGGCACCCAGGTAGACGATTTTATTGCCAACATTATTACGGCCCAGCTGCTTTTCCTGGAATCTTCCGACTCTAAAAAGGATATCCTGCTTTATATTAACTCGCCGGGCGGTTCGGTTTATGCCGGTCTGGGTATTTACGACACCATGCAGTACGTAGGTCCGGATGTGGCTACGATCTGTACCGGTCTGGCCGCTTCTATGGGTGCGGTTTTATTATGCGGCGGCGCGGCCGGCAAACGTTCTGCCCTGCCCCACGCCCGCGTAATGATCCACCAGCCAATGGGCGGCACGCAAGGCCAGGCATCGGACATTGAAATTACAGCCCGCGAGATCCTGAAGCTGAAAAAAGAACTTTACGACATTCTGGCACAGCACTCCGGCAAAACCTACCAGGAAATCCACGACAACTCCGACCGCGACTACTGGATGCGCGCCGATGAAGCCAAAGAATACGGCCTGATCGATGAGGTTTTGGTTAGACCTGCCAAATAATTTTATTCGAACGTATTACAGAAAGCTGCTCCGGACCCCGGGGCAGCTTTTTTCGTTTAAAATGGTACCGTTTTGCGATAAAAAATCCGGCTAAGGAATGAAACAAAAACATGCGTAAAACTGAATTTATTCCGTAGAACCGGTTAGATTTATAAGAAGCCTATAAAATTCCGCCCCTCCTGCTCTATGATCTTTAGAACCCCGTTGCTCTTTATTTCCGCTAAAGTAGAAGCGTTTTTCCGGCTGCCGTTCATGCAAAAGCTGGCCGTAAAATACCCGAAGCTTTTTCAATTTATCAGCCGGCGGTTTACCATGCATCATTTCTTTGGGCTGCCTTTTACGTTGCTCATCGGAATTTTAACTTTTAACCTGGCCCTGCTTTCAGATCTTTCGGAAGATGTGGTAAACTCGAAAAAACTGCAGGCCATGGACCGGCAGGTTTCTTTATGGCTTTTTCAGGACCGCACCGACCTTACCAGTCTGACTTTATTTTACTTTACCTGGCTGGGTTCTTTAGAAGGGGTATTAGTAATTTGTTTCTTGGCAGCCGGCTACTTTATTTATCAGAAAAAGTACTTTTACTTTGTAGCGCTCGCAATTTCTTTAACGGGAAGCGGACTTTCAGTTTATTTTACCAAATTATTTTTCCGGCGGGAAAGGCCTTTAGAGCTGGCTTATTACCAGGAACACACCTTTTCGTTTCCTTCAGGCCACGCTACCTACGCCGTTTCGGTTTTCGGTTTACTTTTCTACCTGGGTTTGCTGGAAATTAAAAGCACCGCCGGGCAGATCTGGTGGATCCTGGGGAGCCTGATCTTTATCCTGCTTTTAGGTTTCAGCCGCATTTACCTGGGCGTACATTTCCTGACCGATGTCGTTGGCGGCTACCTGCTTGGTTTGCTCTGGGCCATTCTGGCGGTATGCGTAATGGAGTTTTTGGCCTTGAGAGCAAGCAAGGTAGTAAGGAAAATGTAAAATAATTCAGATGGAAGCTTTAGCCAGACTTCGCTCTTAATAGGCTGTCTGCTATCCGTCAGCTAAAGCAGACGGCAATGAAACTCCCTAATTATTTTTTAATTCTTTAAAGCAACCAGTTTTGTCCTGGTTATTCCTACAGCCTTGGAGCAGGGCTAAAGCCCATTTTCGTTCTGAAGAATTCGTGAGTTTAGGTTATGCAATGATATTCGCACAAAAGTCTTGTCGTACTTTTTAAACAGAAATGGTACGGTTTAGGGCAAAAAAACAAAAAGCCGTTCAGGAATCCGGAACGGCTTTTTTGAAACATGAAGAAACTCTTTTACTCGGATACTTTTTGCAGTTTCAGGGTTGCATTCATTTCTTTCCCGCCTACTTTTATCAGATACATGCCGGCCGGCAGATCTTTCGTTTCCACCGGAAGCAGGTTACTGCCGGTTTTTAGCGTCACCGATTTTTGCGTCAGCAGATTACCCACCGCGTCGTAAACTGCCAGGGTTACTGTCTCCGCCATTTTACTTTCTACCAGAACCGAAGCATTTCTGCTGGCCGGGTTCGGATAAAGGATCGGTTCTGTCTTTCTGTTAAGTTTACTGTCCAGCGCAATTACCTTGCTGTATTCAAACGTACCATCCAGGTCTACCTGCTTTAACCGGTAGTATTGCAGCGAAGAAACCGGCTCCATATCGGTAAAGCTGTAGGTCTGCCATTGCGAAGAATTCAGGTTGCCTTTTACTTTTCCAATTTGGGTGAACTCTTTTCCGTTCAGGCTTCTTTCCACCATAAAGTGATCATTATCTTTTTCAATTGCCGTAGCCCAATCCAGTACCGCAAGGTCGTTAACCAATTTGCCGGTAAAAGAAACCAATGCCACCGGAAGCGGAGCAACAGGGGCATCAGTGTTAATGGTTACGGTTCTGGTTAACTGAGCCGTACAGTTGGTAGAACGCGTTACATCGGTAGCTAACACATTGAAGGTTTTAAGTTCATTTATAGCGCCGGTAGGCAGGTATATATTTCCTCCATTGCCGGATACTATTCCACCAATATTGGTTGTGCCTTCTCTTAACTGGTAACGGTAATTCAATTGTGAATTTTCAACCACCACGTTAGCCGTTCCACCAGGAGCAACGGAGGCAGGAGCCGTTACATTAAGGCCTGTATTCGGAGCCGGGTTAATGGTTACCACGCCCGGTGGATTTGCCGATGGATTTAGCGTCATAGTGGTAGGGGTACAGGTTCCGCCGGTTATACTTTTGGCCACAATGGTAAAGGTTTCCGTTACCGGGCTCGATGTACTGCTTGTAAGGGGGAAGGAAATAACGGATACATAGGCCGGAGAAGCATCGCCGGTTCCCAGCACGGATGGTCCCCGTTCTGTACTGCCATTCATTAACGTATAAATAACGCCTGCCTGGGACCCCGTAAGCCTGAATTCTGTAGCGCTACCCGAACAAACCTGGGGATTGGTTAAAGAAGCGGTTCTGATGGCAGGCGGGTTGCATTGCACAATTACGTAAGTGCCCGTGGTATTATTGGAATAAGCGCTTTCGTTGCTGCCGATGGTGCCGGAAGTGGCATTCAGGTAGCCGCCGGCATAAAGGTCATTGTTATGAGTTCCGGCAGGAGCTGCAGTAGTTAAATTTAAGGTCCAGGTAGTTGTTGGGGAAGTAACCGTACCGATCAGGTAACCATCTATGTAAACGTTTATCGGGGTATTGGCCGGTCCGGTTCCGGATACGGTTGTACCGCCTTCCAGGTAAGGGCCGCCTGTAATATTAGGCAGCGCAGGTACTGCAGGCGGGATGGCGGTAACTGCTACAGAATTAGAAACTGGACTTTCAGTTTTACCCGTGGCAGTAGCAGTTGCGGTAATGGCACTGCCAACTGCTAAAGTTACTGCTGCAGGCTTCGCAAAACTCCAGGTACCATTTGTAACGGTAGTAGTACTGGAAGTAACATCTCCTGTAATGGGTGTGCCATTCAAATAAATCGTAATAACGGAACCGTTTGCTTCGGTTGAAGTTCCGGAAATAGTAGTTGCATTGGTTCTGATCGGGCTATTGACAATTGGCGGGTTGCTTGGGTTTACTACATTAGCTGTGATTGAAGCCGAGCAGCTTGTTCCTGAAACAGCTTCGACTTGTACAGTTTGGCCGGAGCGCAAAACAAGATTTGAAATAGTCCAAGTTGCATTGGTGGTTCCGTTTGTAACAGTAGCCCGGCCAACGTACTGCCCCCCTACATAAACAAAAACCGAAGCGCCATTAATTACATTCCCGCTTAAAGTGGTGGTGCTTTGCAGCACCGGACTAGTAGAAAGCGTTAAATTATAGGTAATAGCCGAGCCAAAGCAGGTAGAAGAAGAAGTTGCGGTACGGGCAGATTCGCATTTACCAGCTTCTGTTGCTGTTACATAATAACTTCCTAGCGGCATATCGTTGGCCCCGGAATTACAGTTATTATAATTGTTATTATATTTAAACATAAAGGCACTACCAGGATTAGTGGCACTGATTGAACTGGCTCCAGTTCCGCCTGTAGTTACCGTTGCAAACACTACCCCAGGATTTTTGGCATCATAAATTTTTATTACCGTTCCAGCGGCTGCTCCCGGCACAGTACCATCAATCCCTTTAACCCCCGTACAAGTGCCCAAAACCGGCGCGGTGCTGTAGGTACAATTTGTGCCTACAATTACTTCATTCGAAAAGGCAGATTCAGATTCTCCAGTGAAAGTTGCCGTGGCGGTATAGCGCTCGTTTGTAGTCAGGGTCATGGTACCGGTAGCCGGGTACGTCCAGGTGCCGCCGGCTTGTACCGTGGTTTGCCCTAGATAAACTCCGTTGCGGTAAATTTTAATAATGGTTCCGGCAGCCTCCGAGGATGTTCCGCTAATGGTTTTTCCGGTACCTGCCACCAAAGAAGTACTGGTAATTACCGGCGCATCGGAACGGAAGGATTGGTAATAAGTAGTGGTTGTGCCGTCCGGAGCTTTGGCCACGAAACCGTTTACCAGTTTCTCCCAGGCAGCAGCCGGGTTACTGTAAGCCCGGTCATCAATTCCACTTATATCAGAGATTGGACCTTTAATTACGCTTTGGGGCGCCATGATGGTATTAGCCACCATCCGTAAAGGAGTACTGGTGGTAACCAGCGGCCGCAAGCTTGAGGAGCCGTTAAAGTAGGCCGTTATTTTAGAAAAAGGAATGTAAAAATCGTAGAAATAATCGGCACCGGCGTTTTCAAAGTAAGCGATGCCTTTTTGTGCGTACGTATTATAGGGCAGTTCGGCGTCGGTTCCGATCTGGGTAGCCGTGCCGGTTGCATTATTAATATCGTAAAGCCTTACCGCAAAATTGGTAGCCAGCAGGATCTCAAACTCAAATCCGGGATTATCGACGCTTGCCTGCGGGTCGGCGTTTACGCCTGAAAAACCAAATTTACCGTCAGCATCTACCAGAATGCTGTAACCTTTGGAATTCGGCGCAATACCGCCCAGGCGAAAGCGGAACATAAAATTACCGGCCGGGGAAAGGTAAGAAGATACAGGATATACCTTGGTACCGGGCACATCGGCAAAATCAGAAAAGCCTTGTCGTGGTCCCCTGGCCAAATCTTCCATGGGTTCTTTTCCCGGAAGCGGAAATGGTTTATAGGGAATTTCACTCTCGGTGGTATCGTTGGTTTGGAACCCGCGCTGTACCCCGGCAGTCTTCTTAGAAATATAACCATCCAGGTCCGGATCCAGCACTGGTTTTCCGTGATTGATATGAGGAGCCACCGTTCCGGTTCTGGCAGGTTCCACAATCAACCCTTTTGTTTGGGCAAAGGTATAATGGTTAAAGACAAGCACTAAAATCAGTCCCATGAAGGAGCCAATCCAGTTAAAGCCTCTCAGTGCATTGCGTAAATTCATATCAAATTATATTTCTATTGTGGTTTTCAGAACTCAGTAAACAAAATTAATTCTAAATAACATGCTATATCAATCTATTCGGTAAACACCTGATTTTACCCGATAAAAGCCGTATTCATGCCGACGAAAATCTAAGCTTATTGCCTGTTAATAAGATTTACTTTACCTTTTTACAGCACACAAAAGCCTGGAACCCGATTGGAATAAAAAAAGTATAAACTTTTATCGCTTTTCCCCCTTTTCTTCGAAACCTTGTGAAAGCTTAATCGTTATGGGAATTGATGGTACTTAGCTAAAATTTATCTGGATGAAACTCAGGTTAAAGTTGGTTATTTATCGCTGAACACCCCTCAAACGATCCGTTACAAAATCGTTACACTTTCTTATTCATCTGTTTTACAGATATTTACACTCCGCACTACGATCAGACAGGTAGCCCCCGGTAAAGCAAAACTTGCCGGACAAAACATCCTAAGAAAAGCGGGAGAAATAAAGCAGGCAGGAAATACCGAAAAGCGGAACTGGAAAAGCGGTAGCCTTTCAGAAAAGGAAGGTAGTTAAAACCAGAAGATTTTTATTAAAGCAGGAGCTTATCCGTACTGATCAGATAGACACAATAAGTTCTTCCAGCGATTGTTCGCCCCGGCTCTCCAGTTTTTTGCGAAGGCGGTGGCGGGTAAGACGAATGGCTTCCGGGCTTACCCCCAGCATGGCGGCCATTTCTTTGTTTGTAAGCTCCAGCTTGCTCAGTACCATAAACCGGGTTTCGGCCGGGCTTAAACCGGGGAGCTTTTCTTTTAAGCGTTGTAAAAATCCCTGATGAACCGTTTCGAAGGTCTGCCGGAAGTCTTCCCATTGATCATCGGTGAGAATGGTAGCCTGCTGGAGTTGCAATAACGCTTCCTGGTCAACTAAAACCCCGGTAGCTAAGGCGTGAGATTGCGCCTGCTTCAGGTCGGCGGCAAATTGCTCAAGCAGCTTGTTCTTCTCGCGGATACTTTGGGTAAAATCCTGCAGTTTTTGCGCGGCTTGTTGCAGTTCGTCTTCCATGGTGGCTTTTTCGGCCTGCAGCTTACCTTGTCTTTGTTTATAAAGCAGGCGCTGCCGGCTTATAACCAGCGTGGCAATAATTAAAAGCAACACCACCCCTACCAGCAAACTATTAACCCAAAGGCCCTGAAATTTTTTCTGCGCTTCCAGCCGGTCTACATCGGCCCGGTATTTTTCCAGCTCCGCTTTATTTTCGGCCCGGGCCAGTAAGAAAGCATCCCTGCGCTTGTAAAGGCTGTCTTTAACCATAGAAGCCGAATCGGTATAGCGGTAAGCCAGGTACATATTGCCTTGTTTGGCACTTAGCTGCGCCAGGATGGGGTAAAGTTCTTTCAGGTGCTGGTAGGGATTGCCGGTGTGGGGCAGTACCTCACGGGCCTGCTGTATTTGTCCGGCAAGTATAGCCCAGTTCTTCTTCAGCAGGTTAATTTTCATTAAGATCAGCAGCGAATGCAGGCCGTTGTCTCTTTCGGAGGCTTTAAAACTTTCCCGGACATCCATTTCCAGTAACGGTATGGCCTCATCGTATTTCCCCTGCGCAAAATAGCTGATACCGATATTACCAGCCGCAATGCCCATCCAGGTACTGTCGTTGATTGCCAGGGCCATGGCATACGCCTTGCGGAAGTTTTTCTCGGCCTCCGGGTACCGTTTTTCGGAACGGTGAATGAGCCCAAGGGTATTCTGAAGGTTTATCGGAAAGCGTTTTTTATAAGATGGCGGTAACTTCTGGGCTTCGGCAAAATATTTCCGGGCATTCTGGTTATCGCCGAAATTAAAATAGGCCGATCCGATATTGGCAATCAGTTCCTGCTTTTCCGGCAATGCAGCATCCGGCATTTCTTTCAGCAACTGGTAATAAGCCAGGTAATTTTCGAAGCTGGGGCCATGCTTATGCATGATATGATAATAGTAATGCGCCAGTTTATCGCGGGTCCTGATCTGCAGTTGCTTTATTTTTTTCTCGTCGGCAATTTCCCGCAAAGCCAATAGCTTCTTTTCAGCCAAAGGGTGGTCGGGTTGCCGGCCTACCATATAATAAGTGTAGCGGATCAGCTTCGTTTCAAGAAAAAGCTCCTCGTCAGAATTCGCAAGGGCCAGCCGGGCAAGTTTTTCTATTTCCGGAAAGAGCGTTAGGGAATCCTGACGCAGGATCTTGCCCGAGTAGTACGTAGAATCTAAATAAATAGAGCGCTCGGCGTAAGTTTTGTTCAACAGAAAACCGGGCTGCCCGGAAACAGCAAACGGAAGAACCAGAAATACGAGCAGAAAAGCAATGCGGGCTGACATTACAGCAGATGTGATTTCAATACAAATATATAATTAAATATTATTTTCGTTATATACTTATCAGGAAATAAATCAGCTGCACAGGATGCCAAAATGGTTAAAACCCACCTAATCTGTATTTTAACCGGAAAAACGCTATATAACCCGAACCAGAACAGCCAGGCAGCGGTACGCTACGGTTGACAAATGAAGAAACGATGAATTCTGCCCGGGAATTTAGCCACTTACTTATCTTTTTCCGTGAGCGGCTGCCGCCGGCAAAACATTTTTTTCTCCGCCTAGTTAAAATTCAGTAACTCCCTGTTCCTGAAAAAATGCTTATAGAATGCAACGAGCACTAATATTTCCGCATCTCTATTATCTGATATTTATCCGAAGGAAAATTTTCTCGCAAACTATTGTATCGGGAAACCTTTTCCTTTTATTACCTTTGTAAATGCTTTACTTTTAAAGCAAGTATTTTTTACTTCACTAATTCCTATGGCAGAAATTATTTGCTCCTTCTGCGGCAAACAGAAAAAAGAGGTTTCGGTAATGATCTCGGGCGTAAATGCACACATCTGTGAGCGTTGCGTAGGCCAGGCTCAGCAAATCCTGAACGAGGAAAACAAGATCCGGTCGAAAGAGAAAACCCCGAAATTCAACCTGGTGAAACCACGGGAAATGAAGGATTACCTCGATCAGTTTGTGGTAGGCCAGGACGAAGCCAAAAAGGTAATGAGCGTGGCAGTGTACAACCATTACAAACGCCTGATGCAAAGCCCGAAACAGGATGACGTGGTGATCGAGAAATCGAACATAATAATGGTAGGCGAAACCGGAACCGGTAAAACGTTTCTGGCCCGCATGCTGGCCGGTATGCTGCAGGTGCCTTTCTGCATTGCCGACGCCACCGTTTTAACCGAAGCCGGTTACGTGGGAGAAGACGTGGAAAGCATTTTAACCCGCTTACTACAGGCTGCCGATTACAACGTAGAAGCGGCCGAACGCGGCATTGTATACATCGACGAGATCGATAAAATTGCCCGCAAGAGCGATAACCCCAGCATTACGCGCGATGTAAGCGGCGAAGGCGTGCAGCAGGCCATGCTGAAACTGCTGGAGGGCTCGGTAGTGAATGTGCCGCCGCAAGGAGGCCGCAAACACCCGGAGCAAAAAATGATCTCGATCAATACGGAAAACATCCTGTTTATCTGCGGCGGTGCTTTTGTTGGCATCGACCGGATCATTAAGAGCCGCCTGAATACCAAACCGATCGGCTTTGCAAAAACGTCGCTGGAAGAAACCGATCATAATAACTTCCTGAAATACATTTCGGCCCAGGACCTGAAAGCGTTTGGTTTAATTCCGGAGCTCATCGGTCGATTGCCGGTACTCACTTTCCTGAACCCGCTCGATGCCGAAACGCTGCGCCTGATCTTAACGCAACCGAAAAACTCCATTGTAAAGCAATACAAGCGCTTGTTCGAAATGGAGAACATCAAGCTTAACTTCGATGAAGACGCGCTGAACTACATTGTAGAGAAAGCCTCCGAATATAAATTAGGCGCCCGCGGCTTACGCTCCATTTGCGAAAGCATTATGACCGATGCCATGTTCGACCTGCCTTCAGAATCGGAAGTGAAAGACCTCTTAATCGACCTGGATTACGCCCGCGAGAAATTTGAAAAATCGGCACTGAAGCAACTGAAGGTTGCGTAGGTTCGAATTTTCGATGTTCGAATGTTCGATTTATAAAAAAAGCTCCGGAGAGATCCGGAGCTTTTTTTGTCTGAACTATGATTTATTTGATTTTTATGATTCTTATGAATCCTTTCATTCAATGTACGGGCGGGGCTTGTCCCCGCCCCACGATATTGCGATAAAGCATTACGAAAAAATATTGCGGGAAAGCCTAGCAATTTTTCCAGAAAAAAATAGCGTAAGATTAAAACCCTAAGCTTCCTTTTCCTTCAGATATCCTACCATTAATTTAGCAGCCTGTTCGGCGGTATTGGCGCTTCCTAATTTCGCTTTAATCTCCGCATAGCCGTTAAGCATTTGCTGGCGGTAAGGTTTTTCGAAAAGAATGCGCTTTAGTTCTTCGGAGATTTTATGCGGGTTCAGTTCTTCCTGGATAAGTTCTTTTACCACTTCCTTATCGGCAATTAAATTAACCAGCGAAATGTAATTTACCTTGATCACCATTTTACCGATGGCGTAGGAAATGGCGCTGGTTTTATAGCAGACAATTTGGGGCACGTTGAACAAAGCCGTTTCCAGGGTAGCCGTACCGGAAGTTACTAAGGCTGCTTCGGCGTGCGAAAGCAGGTCGTAAGTTTGTTCGTAGAGGATCTTGATGTTGGTGCCTTGCGTAAATTGCGCGTAAAATTCCGGGCTGAAGGTAGAAACGCCGGCCACTACGAATTGATGTTCCGGAAAATCGGGCATAACCTGCAGCATGATGCGGAGCATATTCTCGATTTCCTGTTTGCGGCTGCCGGGTAAAACGGCAATGATCGGCTTTGCTCCTAATTCATTTTTCGGTAAGAAATCCTCAGAAACCTTATGCGCATTTACGCTGTCGGAAACAGGGTTGCCAATGTAATCGGTTTTATAATCGAAGCGCTGGTAAAAATCTTTCTCGAAGGGCATGATCACGAACATGCGGTCTACGGACTTTTTAATGCCGTATACACGCCCCTGGTTCCAGGCCCAGATCTTCGGAGAAATGTAGTAGAACGTTTTGAACCCGTTGGCTTTGGCGAACTTTGCAATGCGCATGTTAAAACCGGCATAATCTACCAGAATTACCACGTCGGGCTTCCAGCTTAGAATATCCTGCTTGCAATGCTTTAGAAAACGGGAAATTTTGAAAATACTTTTAGCTACTTCCACAAAGCCCATGAAAGCCATTTCGCGGTAATGCGTAACCAGCTCCCCTCCTACAGCCTGCATCTGCTCGCCCCCCCAGAAACGGAATTCTGCCTCCGGATCCTGGAGTTTGAGTTGCTTCATCAGATTAGAAGCATGCATGTCGCCCGAGCGTTCGCCGGCTATGAGGTAGTATTTCAAAATTTGAATTGTTGATTGTTGATTGTTGATTGTTGATTGAATTACCCGGAAAACCAATTAGCAATTAACAATCAGCAATTAACAATAAAATTACTCGCCGTAATATTCCACGAAGTTGCGTGGCGTTTCGTAGAGTTTGAGGCTGTGGAGCTTAGCGCCAGAAGCTGGGGAAGCGATTTTTTCAATTTTTGGGGCCAGGATATTCCAGAATTCGATCACTAAATTTTCGGTGCTGGCCAGCTTGCCTTCCATGAAAGATACGTCCAGGTTCAGGTTCTTATGGTCTACTTTCTGAATGATGTTCTCGCGGATCAGGGTGCTGAGTTTTTTAAGATCGATCACGAAGCCGGTCTCCGGATCGGGCTTGCCCTTTACCGTTACGATCAGGTCGTAATTATGGCCGTGCCAGTTCGCGTTGGCGCAGGGCCCGAAAATTTCCTGGTTCTTCGATTGCGACCAGTTCGGGTTATGTAGTTTATGGGCGGCGTTAAAGTGCTCGGTCCGGCTTACGTAGATCATTAATTTAATGTGCTAATGGCTTAATATGGTAATGTGCTAATTTTTAAATGGTTTAAATGGCGTAATTGTTAATGTAATTGTTTGAAAATCGGTAGGGTTTAAGGCTAAAAAAGTCAGCAGAAACTGACCTGATTGCACCATTACCCGATTTCCAAATCCATTAACACATCAGCACATTAACCCATTAGCACATTAACCAAATTTATAATTCTTTTTCAGGAGCAAATATACGAAAAAAGGCACCCCGAACAGCGAAGTTACGACGCCAACCGGCAATCCGGCGGGCGGAAAAACGATGCGGGACAAAAGATCGCAGACGAGCATGAACAAACCGCCGGTCAGGGCACAGAAAATCAGGTTCAGTTTGCCGGTTATGCCCAACAAACCACGGGTTACGTGCGGAATGATGAGGCCCACAAAGCCAACCGGTCCGGAAAGCGCTACGGCAAAGCCGGTTACTACCGAGACCGTGAGCAAAATGATCCAACGTGTTTGCGCTACGTTTACACCTAACATTTTGGCACGTTCAGGACCAAGTAAAAGTACATTCAGGCGCTTTTGCATGAACATGAAAATTACCAAAGCCAGCAACAAAGCCACCGCCGGATAAGGCAACGATTCCCAGCTGGCTTTTTCAAAACCGCCCATGGCCCAGAAAATTACCGATTTCAGTTTGCCTTCGGAAGAGGAAAGAAAGGTAATGAGCGAAGTTAAGGCCCCGATAAGGGATGTTAACGCAATACCGGCCAGCAGCATCTGGGAGGGAATAAGTTGCCCGGAGCGGGTACCAAGGGCGACCACGATTATCGTTACCACAAACGAACCCAGCAAAGCGGCAAAAGGCGGCAGGTAAATTCCGAAAACGGTTAGGTTGGTGAAGGCAAAAAAGCAGAACGAGGCTCCGAAAGAAGCTCCCGAAGCGGTGCCCAAAATGTAAGGATCAGCCAAGGCATTGTTGATCATGGCCTGCATGAGGTAGCCGCAAAAAGCCAGCGAACCGCCTACGCAAATAGCCAAAAGCAAACGCGGCAAACGCAAATGCAGCACCGCAAAATGCGCCGGATCTTCGGGATTATAATTAAAAAGGGCGTTCCAGACGGTAGCGAAATCGGTCTCGAAACTGCCCAGCTTCAGCCCGGCCACCGTTACCGCAAAGGTGAGGAACAGCATTAAAAGAATATAAAGCAGCGGCCGATTCACTTTTGCAGGTAATTTCTGATTTCACGAATAGATTCTACCACGCGCGGACTGGGGCGTGAAGCCAGGTCATCGTTCAGGACAAAGATGCGCTTATTTTTGTAAGCGTCCACTTTCTGCAGTTCGGGGTAAAGCCGGAAAAGCGTTTCGTTCTGCTCTTTGCTGATGCCGAAAATAAAACCAGGGTTCAGCTGCAACACGTATTCGCGGGTAAGTTGCGGCGACTGTTGCGGGAAAACTTCTTTCAGCGCATTCTCGCCACCGGCTTTTTCCAGCTTATCGGTCATGAGCGTATTGCGGCCGTACACGTAGATCGGATCGGTGTTAATGATGACTAGCGCACGTTTCAGTTCATGGGTTTTTACTTCGTTCTCGATAGCGTTCAGTTCGGTTTGCAGCGAATCGGTAAGCTTTTTTGCGGCAACTTCCCGGTGCATAATTTTGCCAATGTCGTTCAGACCGCGGAAAATATCAGCTACTTTATCGTACCTCTGAAAATAAACCGGAATGCCGAGTTGCTCGATTTTAGCAGCCGTTTCCATGGGCGTAATGCCGTCTTCGGTGAAAACAATTTCCGGTTTCAGGGCCAGCAATCCTTCCAGATCCACCGGATATGAATTGATAACCGTTTTCTTCTTCGCCGCTTCCGGATAATTGCAAACCTGCGTACGGCCCACGATCATAGAATCCAGCACCACGGCAAAAAGCATCTCGGTCATAGCGGCAGAAAGCGCCATAATGCGTTTTGGGTTTTCAGGAACTTGTAGTTTGCGACCCAGATCGTCGGTAACAGTTATTTTGCTTAATTCAACTTTTTGATTGGAATTGCCTATCGACTTTTCGGAATTTCCGCCGCAGCCGGCAAGGAAAACCAGCAGCAGGATTTTGCTGAAAAAGCTTCGGAAAAATGATAGGGGTTTAGGCATAAAAAGTACTAATTGTCATCCTGAGCGTGAGCGAAGGACCTTGTCGGCGCATAGCAGAAACGTCTGTGCAATGAGCCGACGAGGTGTTTCGCTCGCGCTCAACATGACAGCAAAAGTTAAAATGAGCGCAATTAATTTTTCGTAAATTTAGCCAATTTTTAACAGGCACCTAAAAACGCATTCATGATAGTAGTAACCGGAGCGGCGGGCTTTATTGCCAGCTGTTTAGTAACCCGCCTCAACGAAGCCAATTTCAACGATATTGTAGTAGTCGATAATTTTTCGATCGCCAAAAAGGAAAACAACCTGAAAGGCAAAAAGATCAGGGAATACGTAGACCGCATGGAATTCTTCAACTGGCTGGAGAAAAACTACGAGGAAGTGGAATTCATTTTTCACCTCGGCGCCCGCACCGATACCACCGAGTTCAACAAAGATGTTTTCGACCTGCTGAACCTGAACTACTCGAAGCAAATGTGGAATGCCTGTTGCGAATACCAGATCCCGCTGGTGTACGCGTCGTCGGCGGCCACCTACGGCAGCGGCAAACTGGGCTACGACGACGAGGAAGCCATGATCCCGCTATTGCACCCGCTCAACCCCTACGGCGATTCCAAAAACGATTTCGATAAGTGGGCATTAGAGCAAACCGCGAAACCGTTTTTCTGGGCCGGCCTGAAATTCTTCAACGTGTACGGCCCCAACGAATACCACAAAGGCCGAATGGCTTCGGTGGTGTTGCACGCCTTCAACCAGATAAAAGAAACCGGCAAACTCAAACTCTTCCGCTCGCACCGCCCCGATTTCAAAGACGGCGAACAGATGCGCGATTTCATTTATGTGAAAGACCTGGTGGAGGTTTGCTACTTTTTAATGCAGAACCGCAAAAATTCCGGTATTTACAATTTAGGCAGCGGCAAAGCCCGCACCTTCCTCGATCTGGCGTTCCAGACTTTCCAGGCCATGGGCCGCGAAGCCGAAATCGACTTTGTAGATACCCCTGCCGATATCCGCGATACCTACCAATACTTTACCGAAGCCAACATGCAGAAACTCCGCAGCATCGGCTACGACAAACCGTTCCATACCTTGGAAGAAGGTGTGCAGGATTATGTGAAGAATTATTTACTGGAGGGGAAGTATTATTAGAAATCATACGGATATAATGCTGATAACCGTAGTTATGTTGTCTATCCAGCAGTTGGTACCAATTATAACAGACACATTGCAATGACAACAAAACAACTGACAATTATTTTTTTGGCACTTTCAATTTTGACAAGTTGTAGGCGCGGTTACATAGTTGAAAGCGACAAGGTTTATTATGAATTTTGGAATGAAGGAAGTGGGCAAAACAAGCGATTAATTGAACAAGCAGACGCAAAGTCTTTTAAAGAATTAACTTTTGACTGCGATTGCAACTTTAAATTTGGCAGGGACAAAAATCACCTGTTTATAGATGGAGAACATATAAAAAATATTGACCCTAACACTTTTAAATTTATTGGAAACTATATTTTCCGTGACAAAGACTCCGCTTATTTCTTCGGATTTTATAATAACATAAACGACTGTGTAATTAAAGGTGTTAATCCAGATAAAATAAAATTGATTAAGTATCCTTGGGCAAAGGCAGATAATGTTCTAATCCATGGCAGGGACACTGTAAATATTCCTGACATAAATAGATTTATTCCTATTGATGATGACTGGGGAAAGACAAAAAAATACGTAATTAATAAGAATCAAATTTTATACGGAGCAGACGTAGAAACCTTTAAAATCATAAGTTCCTTTCAAGGAAAGGATAAAAACTTCAATTACGAATTCAGTATTATAAATGAAGATGATTTTAAAAAAACGAGTTATAAAACCTTTGATTTTGCAAATAAAGATTTCTGTCACACTGAGCCTATAGTTTTTGTAGATTTTTACGACAGTTTGGTTTCATATAAAGAAGATAAAAATGAACCTATTAACCTTGTTGAAAACCTGAAACAAAATGGTTTCACACTAAATAAAACGATGTATTTAGATTGGGGTGGAGAATCAAAAGTTATCAGAGCTTCTATGGCAAGTGGAAACTGTAACTGTATTGTTGAAAAACTTTATCGTTACGATTATGGAAAACCTTCCGAAACAAGAAACATTTTTAAAGTGACAGAAAGAATATACTGTGAACCGAAATAGAAAGCTGCTCTTTGGAGTCTTCCGCAGGATGACTTCAAAGTACCAATGAAATAAGCCGTCTCCGACGGCGCTACACCACACGATATCAACCCGAAGAAATTTGTGGCAACGTAGGGAAGTCAGAGACTTCCATTTTCATTAAAAGTTTGAATTCGTCATGCGGAAGACTCCAAACAGCATGGACAAAAGCCCGCAAAAGAAAAGTTAAAACGCTACCCATACTCATGGAAAAACTCGAAATCCAAAATACCATTGTCATTAACACTACACCGGAAAAAATCTGGGAAGTTTTAACCCAACCGGAACAAACCAAGAAATACATGTTCGGTTGCGAAACCGTATCGGACTGGAAACCTGGTAGCTCCCTGATCTGGCGGATGGATTACGACGGCAAAGATTTTGTGGCGGTAAAAGGAAACATTCTGGACATTCAGCCGGAAAAGCTTTTAACGTACACCGTTTTCGACCCGAATGCTACCATGGCCGATATTCCGGAGAATTACCTGACCGTAACGTACGCTTTAACTTCCGCAGACGGACAGACGAACCTAACCGTTACGCAAGGCGATTACAAAACCGTAGCGGAAGGAGAACGAAGATATCAGGAAGCTTACAACAACGGCGAAGGCTGGAACCCGATCCTGGTGCAGATCAAAGCAGTAGCAGAATCGCTTTAAAACTTTTTTCTGCCATAACTAATTGGCTAGAAGCCATCTCATAAATACCCAGAGCAGCTTTTGAAATTGCTTTCTGCTAATAAATTTCTCTGTAGCGTAGGGTTTAAACCCTACGCTACAGAGAAATTTTGATTTATGAGATAACTTCTAATAAAAAAAGGAGGGTGAAATTCACACCCTCCTTTTTACTTAACTGACAACTTAGTCTGGTTACTGTTTCAGCAGCCGCGAAGAAAATACGTTCTGTTTGGTTTTAGCGGTTAGCAGGTAAAGGCCGGCCGGATAATCTCCTTTCAGGTTCACCTGAAGATCGTTACTTCCATTTACCACTGGCCGCAATTCACGGTACACCTCCCGCCCGCACATATCCGTCAGGGTCAGCTCTACGGGTTCTTCATCCAAGGCCTTCAGCTGCAGGCTGAATTGCTCTTTAAACGGATTCGGAAACACTTTTACCCCCTCTTCCTGCTTACTGAAACTTACGGCTTTAGGCCCGAAGAAAGAAGCCTTGCCATCCAGATCGGTTTGTTTCAGGCGGTAGTACCAGGTTCCGGTTCTGCCCTGCTGTTTGTCCAGGTATTTATATTTCTGGTTGCTGCTGGAATTTCCGTTCAGGGTATTTACGCTACCGGCTGTTTCAAAATTGCGGCCATCGGCTGAAACCTGTACTTCAAAGCCCTGGTTATTTTTTTCGGTGGCCGTTTCCCAAGTCAGGAGCGCGCCTTGGTCTACTTTTGTGGCATTGAAATACATCATATCTACCGGAAGCGGGCTATCCAGATCGCCAACGGCAAAAGGCGAGAAAGCGACGATTCCCTGCCCAATGGCGGCGTAAGGGTTCAGGCCGGAAGCCGTTCCCGGCAGGCCGATGCGGTTCCAGGTCCCGGCTTGTGCATCGTAATGGCTGATGCTGCAGGTAGCGCGGTTAAAGCCAGCCGTTTCATCGTCAGCGGTCCATTGCAGCCGGAGCTTAACGTTATCGGTATTGTTGGTGGTTTCGTTGGTTACATCCCAGGTCTTGTTCACCACGTGCGCTGCTATCAGGTTCCCGTAGCGGTCTTTCACCCCATCGGTTACATGCACCGAAAAGCTGTTGGCAGGCCCCTGGTTGGTAATATAAGCCGGCGTGTAGGACGACGAAGTAGCACCTACCGGGAACAATACCTCTCCCGATCTGCCGCCGGTGCCGACATTGCGGATCAGGAGCTTACCGGTGCCACCGGTAACCACATAGGCAGCAGAAGTTGGCCCCGTAATGATGGCTGATGGCCCTACCGTAAACACATGGTTGCTTGCGTTCAGCTTTACGTTATTAAATTCCAGCGCGGTAATAACGGAGGCGTCGCCTTCCAGGGTTTTAATTACACCGGTGCCGGTTTTTGAAATTGCAAGCTTGCCGTAAGTAAGGGCAGCCACGCGCTGATTGGCGCCCTTGTACATGACCTTGCTAATTGGTCCTAAAATAATGTTGGCAAACCCAGTCGGGAAGGTACTGGTTCCTCCAAGCCCTAAGGCCGCATCATCCAGCACCTGAATTACGCCGCCACCGGTGCCGGCAATTGCAAACCCGCCATTCTCCAGGGTTCCGGCGGTTACTTTTAAATTACCAGTTAATTTTCCCTGAGTAACGGCGCCATCCAGGGTAACCGTAGTCGGGTTTTCGATGGTAACGTGGGCATAGCTCAACGTGCTCGGCATGGTTTGCGGGGCAAGCCCGTCGAAGATCACAGTGCTGGAAGTACCGGGGTTCAGCGTACCATTGGCGCCTAAAATTCCGCCAACCCGCAAAATGCCCGTTCCGGAAATATCGATCATGGCATTCGTTCCGCCTACGAAAGTGATATTATTTCGGATCTTGACTAACCCATTCGACAACATGAGTTTTCCAATGCGTAATCCGTTGCTCCCGGTAAGAGTAAGGTTTGCGGCTTCCAAGGTTCCGCTCCCTACCTCAATTGTTTTAGAATCGCCATCCTGAGTAGGGGAAGTTATCACTACATTCCCGCTTACTACAAGCTTGTTCGATCCCGAAAAGATCAGGGTTGAACTTCCACTGGCCGATTTAAGCGTAAGGGAAGCACACTGTGCCAAAGGAACATTCAGCACCAGCACATCTTTGCCGCTAATGCTTACATCGTCCAGCGGGCCGGGAATCCCCCCATTGCCGTTATTGGTCCAGGTTCTGGGGTCGTTCCAGTTGCCGGACCTGAAAGTAGAAAAAGAAGCAGCTTCAGCACTTGGCCGCACCAGTAAAAAACATAAATTTACTAAGAACAACAAGGCCACTGGTTTAAAACAAAATCTTTCAGCAATTTCATTTTTCCATTTTTTTTCAGAAAAGAGTACCGTTTTATTCATGGAAGTTATTGGTTAAAAATTAAACAGGGTAATAAATAAACGCATCATTATCCAGCCGGAATCATTAAATACCAGCACCTGCAGAGGGTATTTCAAAATCTTGGATTATTCTATTTTTATATTATTTTAATTATTATTTGTATTTTACATGTATTTTAAAATAAGGTTGCATTTTTGCACTTTTTCAACACACACAAAACATAAAAGCAACAAAAACCACAGTCAGCTATTGGCTTATTATTAGTTATCGAATCAAAACTGAAGGAGAATAAAACTGGAATGGACAGGAAATAAATGAATGCCGGGAGGCACTTCTACGATCAGTATATACAGTAAGGAAAGTATCCGGCTTAAAGCTGAGCGAAAAGAAATTGAATGAAGTTATAAGGCGCCGTATTGGTGCCGGAATCGAATGCAGGAGAAAGCTTTAAGCTGCAGCAGAAAAATTTTACTTAAACTTAAAGAAGAGCAGGCTATTGTTTCGGGAACTGTAGCAGCTTTTGCTTAACTTAGCAGTTCCCGGACAAATAATAATCCGGGAAATATTCCGGAGGGCTTACCGGTTAGTTAAACTTAATTACCCATGCAGCAACTGCTGATTTTTGATATGGACGGGGTGTTGCTCGACAGCGAACCCTTGTACCGGAACATGAACCAGGTTCTCTTCCGGGAACTGGGAGCGGAAATTACGGAGGAAGAATACGAGGCTTTTATCGGTATTTCAGCTACCAAAATGTGGCAATACATTAAAGAGAAATGCGGCCTGCCGCAAACGGTAGAAGAACTGAAAGCCCTCGAAAAAGAACGGAAGCACCAGACCCTTCTGCAAACAAACCTTGCGCCCACGGCCGGCATTGTGGCTTTCCTGGATCATCTGAAACAAACCGGCCACACCCTAGCGCTTGCCTCTTCCAGCCTGCAAAAGAATATCGGCCTGATCCTGAGTAAACTGGATATTGCGCACTACTTCGACCTGATTGTAAGCGGCGAACAGGTAGCGAACGGTAAACCGGAACCCGATATTTTCCTGAAAGCAGCCGCGCATTATAACCAGCCTCCGGCCAACTGCATTGTAATCGAAGACAGCAGAAACGGCGTGCAGGCAGCTAAGGCAGCCGGCATGTTTTGCATTGGCTATTACAACCCGAACTCCGGAAACCAGGACCTTTCCCAGGCCGACCTGATCATCGATAATTTTGCGGACGAAAGATTATTACAAATTTTCGGGCTGACCGGAAAGAAAATACCAGAACCAACCTGCAACCGTTAACCTGAAAACCAACACCTATGAACGAAACATATTTACACCTTGTCCTTACGCACATTCCCATTGTAGGCAGCCTCATTGCTTTCCTGTTGCTGTTTTCCGGGTGGCTGCAAAAAAGCAAAGACCTTACTTCGGCTGCTTTGGTGTTGCTGGTAGCCATTGCCCTGATTACAGTGGCAGTACAATATACCGGCGAAGAAGCTGAAAAATTCACCAAACGCTTGCCCGGTTTTTCCCAGGAAGCCATTCATGCCCACGAAGAAGCCGGGGAACTGGCTTTCTGGCTCATGGAATTTGTAGGGATCGGCGCCGCGGTGGCCTTGTATCTGCTCCGCAAGATCGGGCAACGGGCGCGGATGCTGGTGCTCCTGGTTTTGCTGGGAAACCTGGCCGCGTGCGGGGTATTTTTATATGCAGGTAAATTGGGAGGCGAGATCCGGCACACGGAAGTTCACGTGAAACAATCGAACCTGCCTACTGTGGAAACTATTTCCGAATAGAAGCTACAACTGATTATTGCATATCCCCCTTTGGAGCAGGGTTGATTCATTTTCAAAAATACTGGTCTAAGTTTAAAACTTTGACCTATAAATAATCTGAAGTTTGTAACTTCAGTGAGGCGACAGCCTCAAAATGAGCTGTTTCAACAGGGATCAACCGATAGCTAACACCCTCTAACTCCCCTCAAGGGGAGAATCCGCCAAAAGGAATCGGCTCTACTCTCCAAAGGGGGAATTTATCAAATAGGCTTGCTTAAACAGTTGTTCCAGAAGAGTATAAGATATGATACGGCATCCGCTTGTGCTTGCTAAATATCCCTGATCTATTAACAGGAAGGCATAAGGATAACCTGATCTTAGTTTACCCGCTGCATTTTAAATTCTTCGGATCTTAATTTCCCTTTTATCTCACCTTCTATTCGGGCTGTTAATTGATTGCTGCCGGTTTGGTGGTAGATGATGCGTTGCGGGAAATCGTGGGTTTTATTTTCAAAAACGAAGGTCTGGTCTTTCCCGGAGATCAGTTTGAACCGCACCGGTTTTCCGTCGTTCTGGTCTGCAATTACGGGCACGTAATAAACTTCGCCTTCCTGTATTTCCAGGGAAATGACTTCGGAGAAAATAGTATCGTGCTGGTCCACCAGATAGCTTTTTCCGGTCATTTGGCTAGCGTTTTTTACCTGCCAGGTTTCTGTTAAAAGACCGGCTTCCGATTGCTGCTGCCACGTTCCGGTCAGCCAGTGCAACTGCTTCAGTTGCGCTTCAGCCTTCTTTGCGCCGGTATTACAACTTAGCAGAAGCGGCAGAAACAGGAGCACCCAGAAGTAAAATCCAAAGGTTCTAAATCCAAAAGGCAGGCGGTTTTTCAGCATAATTTCATAGCGTTTAGAACAGTACCGAAACCTGTGCCCGGCCGGTGTGAATGGCACGGATGGCGTCGGGTTTGCGGCCATCGTAGATCAGGGAAATGTTCAGGCCGTTGCTTAAGCGCTGCTGCACCGAAACATTCCATGTGGCATTATTTCCCGGCCGCAAGGTATTTAAAATTTCGTAACCTACTGCCGAGTTTTCATCGCCGGTAAACCCGATGCGGATGTACTTGATGGCTGCCGTAACGGTGCGTTTGCTTACCTGGCTCAGGCGCGTATCCAAGCCCAGTTCATGAAAAACGGCTTCTTCCTGCGGCTGTTCTTCTTCGCCCGGCAAAGCTTCCGGCTTAATCATATTCTGCTTTTTCGAGTAAGAATAATTTACGGTAAAACGGAGGTTCGTATTGGGCTGATAAGCAACTTCCGGCGTAGCCGTGTAGCCTTCTATCCGGAAATTCCTGGAGGTTAAATAACTGGAGCTGCTTTCGCGAACGCCGCGCTCCAGGTTCAGTTTCGAAGCAAAAAGCTCGTTTAAATTATAGCGCGATATTACGGTTTGCGTGTTCTGGTTGCGGGTATCGGTACCGTTGCTAAGCAATACCTTCTGCTGGGCCTGCTGCATGGTGCCTTCCATCCCGAACTTCGGATTGCTGCGGTTGTAGTAAAGCGTGTTCCGGAGCGATTTGGAAAGCGAGATCAGGAACAGGTCTTCAATATCCTGGCTGAAGGGATTCAGGCGGTTCATCAGGTCTTTGTCGGTGGTCTTTTTATCGATGCTGATATAAGTAAGCGAATTGAAGCGGGAAGCAAAATCGCGCCAGCCCTTCTGCCCTTCCCAGTTCCGGGGCATGGAGCCGCTCAGACGGTAAGTAAACGTATTGGTAAAAGCAGTAATATATTCGTCGGAAGGCAGGAACACTTTGATGTGCGTGCGCTTGTCGATGGCCGGCGTCTGCGCTTCGAAATAATCGTTCAGGTTTTTCGGGTTCCCGCCTTCGCGGAGGTAGTGCGTACCCTGGCCGTGCACGGTTTCCACGAAAATATATTCCCGCTTCTGTTCCCGCCCGGTAGCCACCGTATAACTCACTTCCGAGCGCAAATGCCGGTCCAGGAAATCGCCGTTCCAGTCGGTTCTGGCCAGAATGGTGTTTTCGTGAATGGTATCGTTGGAAGTGATCTCGCGGTAGGTAAGCAGCAAGTTCAGGTCGTTGTTCTGCCCGATTCGCGTATTGAGAGAAGCGTTGTAAGTGTTGGAAAGGTCGCGCGGAAGCAGCTCGCCTTCCCGCGGCTGGTAATCGTCGCGGCGGGTGTAATCGAGGCGGTAGCGCACATTGGCGCTATCGGAATTCTGCACAAAAAATACGTGCTCGTCGTAAAAGTTGGCCGAACCGATTACCGAATCCGGCCGCGTAGGTAGGGTAAGTTTGTTTTTGTCGAAGCGGTACACGTAGCCCGGCACGATTTTGCCCCAGTTATATTTGGCTCCCAGATCGCCCCGCACCCAATCGGACTGGGCATTGGCAACGGTATTGTTCAGCAGGAAAAAAGTACCTTTCAGCTCCAGTTTCCCGAACTCCTGCGCCGCATCGAGCCAATGCTGCAGGCCGTTTACTTCTCCCTGGCGGTAGCGCTTGCTGATGCGGTAGTTGACTAAATTCTTTTCGTTCCGGAACAAACCGGCCGAAAAATTCAGAATGTTGTCGTTCACTTTCTTTGCGTTTGCCGGCAAGCTCCAGTCGCGTTCAAACTCGATGTCGCGGTAACGGTCTATGGGCTCAAAGGTATCGTCGGTGTATTCGTAATTCAGCGTGCTCCGCAATTTGTAGTTCCGGATCCCGGCCAGTTCTTTATCGAGCACTTCGTAACCTACTTTCATGGCGCGCCCTTTATCATCTTCGGCATCTACCCTGGAAAAGCGGTTCAGGTCGAATTCCGATAAAGCGGTTTCGGCGTAAAGGGTGGCTTCCCTGGTTACCTGGTAGCTGGCGCCGGCCGTCATCATCTGCTTTTTAATAGGCAAGGGCAACTGGCGCACCGGCAAATACCGCCCCTGCCCTGTTCCCACAAATTCATACACCCGCCCGTTTATGGAAGTCGCTTTCTGCACGTAATCGCCGTTGCCCTGCCCCACATCCGAAAACCGTACCGTAAAAAATGCTTCGTTCGGGTTCTGCGATTCCTTGAAGTACACGATCTGCATGCCGTTAATAACTGTATCGCGCTTGTCGTATAAAATCTGCTTCGGATCAAACGCTACGGAATCGGCCCCGGAAATCACTGCTTTGGAAACGTCATCCCCGATCTGGGCCAGCAGTTTTTTCTGGTCGTTTTTCAGGTCGATCTGGTTCGGGTTATTCGGGTTATCGGCTTCGTTGTAGTAATTCACCTGAAGCTTGAGTTTGTTCAGGGTCTGGTAATGGCTTAAATGCGTAACGCTCCGGCTGTAATTCTGGTCCGAATATTCGAAATCGATGCGGATGCGGGTGTTTCGCGTGATCAGGTTTTTGGGCATGAACGTTACTTCCGCCTGGTTGTAATCGATGGTATAATCGTAATCGAAACCACGCTGCAGCAACCTGCCGTCTAGGTACACCCGCTCCGAATTGGCCAGTACAATAATGAATTTATCGCCGTTTACGCCATTGAGCCGGTAAGGTCCCTGCACGCTTTCGATGGGCGTAATGTTCTGGGAAGCAAATTTCCCTTTGGCCACGGCGGCAGCAACCGAAGTGGCCGAGCCGCGATTTTCCTTCGGCTCCGAAAAGACTTCCAGCGCCCCGCCCTGCACATTTTTATAGAACCGGAGGAAATTGGAAGGCTTGTTCCGGAGTACTACGTCGCCGCCCGTCAGCGTCCAGCGCCGGTGTTGCAGCGTAATAAAAACCCGGTCGAATTCCTGTAACTGCTGCGTATTGCCTTCCGGCTGAAACGGAATATTCTGATCGGTTACCGAAGCAATAATATTAATGTCTTCCGAAAGTTTTCCTTCCAGTTGCAGGTTCAAAGCCGAATTCACGAATACGTTCTGGGTATTGCCGAAGGAAAGCCCGCGGGTGTAGCTGCCGCTTTTGTTCAGACCCGGTGTGCGGAACAATTCTTCCCGTACCGAAAAATCCTCGAAAGCATAGGCCCGCTCAAACGAAATCGAATCCATGCGGAGCAGGTCGCGCTTGTAGTAAGGTTTTCCCAGGTTTAAAGGCAGCACGCGGTAGCAAACCAGAATAGAATCCGGCCAGAGCACATTTACAAAGGAAAACTCGTTGGTGGTGGGGTTGTAATTGTATTTGAGTTCCTCCTGGGCATTGTTGAAGAACTGCACCGATCCGGGTAAAAGGGTAAGCGAATCGAGCTTAAAACGCTGTTCGGTTACCTTCACCCATTTGCAGCGCTTGCTGGAGATCTGGGCAAACGCGAACTGGCTTAGCAGGATAAGAAAAAAAAACAGGCCAAGCCGCTTCTGCATAGTTACGCCAGAGGTAATTCGATGTAAAATGTAGTGCCTTCGTTTTCCACGGTTTCGAACCAGATCCGGCCGCCGGCGCTTTCAATGCCTTTTTTCGCCACCGCCAAACCAATACCCGAACCGGTGTATTTGGTACTGAAGTTCGGAATAAACACTTTCTCGCGCACTTCTTCCGGAATTCCCGTACCGTTATCCTGAATGCTGATCAGCGCTTTATTATCCGCAAGCTTCCGTAGGCCTACCTGAATAAACGGTTCACGCCCTGTTGGTATTGCCTGCAACGCATTCAGAAATAAATTATTAAACGTGCGGGTCATCAGGTTTTCGTCGGCCATTACTTCCAGCGGCTCTTCCGGCATGGTTACTTCGAAACGGGCCGTAGCGGGGTCAAAGTTCAAATCTACGCTCCGCTTCAGTACGGTTCCCAGATCAATGCGTTCCGACTTCAGATCCGGCATCGCCGTAAAGGAAGAAAACGAAGTGGCAATGTCGCTCAGGATGTCGATGTTCGTAATAAGCGTCTGGGAAATCTTGCTGATGAGGGCTTCCACGTTGTCGCGTTTTTCGGCAATGGCTTTCTGCAAATACTGAAGCGAAAGCTTCATCGGGGTAAGCGGGTTCTTGATCTCGTGGGCTACCTGCCGGGCCATTTCGCGCCAGGCCGCTTCCTTTTCCTTCAGTGCCAGTTCGTTCCGGCTTTCTTCCAGTTTCGAGATCATCTGGTTATATTCCTTCACCAACAGGCCAATTTCATCGTTCGAAGTATAGGTGATCCGCTCGTTCTGCCCGGTAAGCGTGGTCTGTTTCAGTTTCTCCGTGATCAGGTTCAGCGGCACGGTAAGCACGCGCGCGGCCAGGTACGTAAGCACCATAAACCCGATGAACATGATGGTAAAAATGTTCAGAATGGTAGTGGTAAGCTCGATGAGTTTCAGGTTCAGTTCTTTTTCCGAATCGAAGAACGGCAGCCCGATAAAGCCCAGCAAATCCCGATTCCCTTCGGCGTACAAAGGCAGATACAAGGAACTGAAATTCAGCAAACCGGCTTTTTCGCCCAAGAGGACATTCTTTTTCTTGTTCTCTACAATGGCCGCATACGCCTGCGGATTAATAAGTTTGGAAAGCAGGCCGGCCTCAAAAATAAGCGGCTGGCTCGAAGCCTGCAGTTTGCCGGTGGCATCGTAGAAATTAATATCCGCCTCGGAAAGGTTGGAGAAATCCGTCAGTACTTTTTCCAGCCTGGTTTTACTGGCCAGCAGGGTACCGTTTTTCAAGGCTGCCGCCAGGTTATCCTGGATCAGCTGCCCCCGTTTTTCATACGTATCCGTCAGGTCGCTTTTATAAGAAGCCGTTACCAGACTGCCGATGGAAACGCTTATCAGCAGCAAAGGCAGCATAATACCCAGCGTGAGAAAGATCTGGATCTTGGTGCTGAAATTGGTACGGAAACGGGTTAAAAACTCGCCGCGTGCCAGGGAATAACTACCCATTCCCGCCAGAAAAACGAGCAAATGCAGCAAAAACAGAAACGAAAAATTCGACCAGATATCGCGTAATAAATACCGGGTAGTGGATATCACCAGCGTAGTATCTTCGGAAAGTTTTATGGCCAGGTGGTCGCGGTTTTTGCCGGTGCGGCCGCTGGTAAAGATCCTTTCCGATTCCAGCCATTGCGGATCGAAGCGGAAGCCGTAATCGTAATCGCCTTCGCTCGAAACCAGTTCCCCGTTCCGGTAAATGGCGTAACTTAACGATTTTGACTGCAACGGCTGCACGTATTTTTCGTCTACCAGTAATTCCGGGATCACGCTGCGCGGCGTGAGTTTTTTGGGAGAAAGCTCCAGCACAATGGTAGCTTTCCCGTGCGCGGAAACCGGCACCGGAATGATCTTCAGGTATTTCTGGGTGCTTAAAGGGTCTTTCGATCTCAGCAGGAACAGATCCGGATAAGCTGTTTTAAGGCTCTGGGTACGGACCATGCGCTGCAAAACTGCCAGGCTGTGCATGGAATCAGGTTGGTTTTGCTGGTGGCCCGTTACGTCGAAAACTCTTACATCCGTTTCGTATTTTTCAAAATCGCCCCGCAAGTAATACCGCCGGATCTTCTGTTCGATAAAATCGATATCAGGTACCGCGCCTTTCAGCTTCTTCCGGAACAGCGGATCGGCCGCAATAGCCTTCGATGCATTTTCCAGCAGGTACTCCGTCATTACATCGGTTTCCTGGCCTAACGATTTAGCAAACTGGCGCTTATGTATCTGCAGCTGGTTATGGTAATTCTGATAAAGCGCCATGCTGCCGGTCCAGGAACTAAGGGCAATAAAAATAACGATGTAGAAATAATTGCGGTGCGGCAAACCCGCCGTAACTTCCCACGATTGCCACACCAGCACAAGGGCCGTAAGCGCAAAAGCCGCGAAAACCAGAAATGCTACTTCGTGCTCCAGAAAGTTTACAAAAATAAAAATCAGCCCAAGCGAAATTAAAATAGCAAGGCTTTGCCGGAACAGGAACTCCGGCAAGGCAAAGAACAGCAGCAACAGTACATAGGTGAAAGCCATAAAAGCTCCCGTATGGACCAGCACGGCCGTTAACAGCGCTATTTTATATTTATCGAATTGCAGGCTTTGGGTAATATCCAGCACCAGCGAGGAATTGGTATAAACGCTGGAATAAAAATGGTACAGCAGATAAAGCAAAAAGTAGAAAACCGCCAGCAAACCCAGCTTCAGCCCTACCGATACTTTGGGATCGAAGTTGAATTGCCCCAGGGCAGCCACTTTTTTCCGGCATAACCATACCATCTCCAGCCCGATAACCAGCAGCAGCACCGCATTTATCAAAAGATCGCCGAGCGAAGGAGACCAGAAGGAAGCCGCATATTGCCGCGGATCGAACAAGCCTACCCGCAAAAGCGAAGAAGGCAGGTTCAGGTAAAGCAGCAGGAACCGGATGGCTACCAGCCCGAAAAGGAAAACAAGTACGCCCCTTGTCCGGAAACCACCTTGAAAAAGGCCGAGCCTGATCTGGTAAATCCAGGCAATAAAAAACAAGACCGCCAGGCCAACAAAAGCAACCGCCAGCAAATTATAATCCGATCCGGCCAGGCTTTCTTTATCGAACCGAATAGAAAAGAGGTAATTTCCCCGCTCAGAATAAACTTCCGGAAGTCCGGCGCTCAGGTCGGCTACCAGGGTTCCTTTAATATTGCTGAAAACCGCCGGGTTAAGCCCCGATACCAGGTACCGGTTCCGGATACCGTAGTTAACTTCCAGCGGCACGCAAACCAGCACCAGAAAATCGGGCTCTACGGCGTGCTTTACCACCAGGTACTTTCCGGATTTATTTTCAACCACCTGTTCTGATTTCAAATCGTGGATGCTCTCGAAGTCGGAAAGTGTGGTATTATCGGACCAGAAAATAAGTTCGTCGTTCTCGAAAATGAAAGCCGGAAACTGGTTTACCTGCAACAAGCTCTGAAAATCGTGGTTGCCGGCAAGCAGTTCGCCTTCCAGGTGCAGGCCCTGCCGGTTAGCCTGTCCCAGAACAGTATCGATCCGGGTTTCTAAGGTGGCAATGCTTTTGGCCTGGTCGGTAGCTTGTTCACCGGAACGGCGGCTGAAAATCCAGCCCAGCACCAGGCAGAAAAGGGCAACTAAAAGAAATAAAAAAGGGCGGTGCCGGAATTTCAAAGTGAAAAGTAGTTTTTTCTCAAATTAAACACAAAAACCATGCAAAACCAGCTGCCAATGAGATTTAATTAAGGTACTCATCAACAGCATAGTTGCTAAATGGTCCCGCATCCTTAAGTACCAGGCAAAAGGAACGGGCTAAAAAAAAGGTCTGCCCGTAAATAACAGGCAGACCTTAAGTATAAACGTGATTAAGCTACTACTGAATACCAGTTTGGTTTTTCCGGAAACCGGTATACCACACAAGGCTAACCACACCAATTAAAGCAAATGGAAAAGCCAGCAGGTAAAGAATTCCGGTATTCAAACCAGAACCAACCATTTTTGCCTCGTCTTTATCTTTATGTTCACCTACCTGGGCACGGCACATTACACAACCCTGCGCGTTGGCATCTACCGTTACAAAGCTGAAGGCGGCAATTAAAAGCAGGCTGCAAAGAATATGCTGAACAATCTTTTTCATAATTAAACAACTTAACAGTCCTTCACGAACTCAATTAAAATTATAATACGGCGAAATCATCAGGTACACCAGTACCCCGCTAACGGCTACATAAAGCCACACCGGAAACGTCCACCGCGAAATACGGGTATGCCTGCGGAACTGGCCGGTAATGGCAAAGTATACGGTTAGCAAAACTAATGGAACAATTACCGCCGCCAGAATAATATGGGTGATCAGGATAAAGAAGTAGAAATACCGGATCAAACCTTCCCCGCCGTAAGAAGTCGATTTCCCGAAGTAATGGTACGTAACGTACGAGATCAGGAAAAGGGCAGAAAGAGTGAAGGCAGAAAGCATGGCACCGCGGTGGGCGACCTGCCGGCCGGTTTTTATAAAGTAGTAACCCAATACCAGGGCAAGGGCCGTACAGGAATTCAGAATGGCGTGCAGGGTCGGTAAAAAGGAAACATCTACCGGAGCAGGATCGCCGCTTTTCGGCATGTAGAATAAATAGGCAACTACAACCGGAATGGCAACGGAAAGAATGGCAATAAGCGCCAGGTAACGGGAATCTTTATTTTTCATTTTGTTTGTAACCATACTGCAAAATCTCGATCTCGGTCAGCAGGCGGTCAACATCTTTCTGGCTGGTTCCATCATAGATCCCGCGCACATGCTTTTCCCGGTCTACCAGGATAAACTTTTCGCTGTGCACAAAATCTACCGTGCCATCGGCGCTTTCCTGCACCGGCAGCAAATACCCATGCTGGGCCAGCTCATAAATTTCTTTTTTAGCTCCGGTCAGAAAGATCCACTGCTTCGGATCGGCATTATACCGATCGGCATATTGCTGCAGTACCTGCACCGAATCGCGCGTGGGATCAACTGAATAAGATACAATTTTAACAGAAGGGTCCTGGCGGAATTTCTCCTGAACCCGGGTCATCTGTGAACTCATTTGCTTACAGATGCCCTGGCAGGAGGTAAAGATGAAATTTGCGACGTAAACAGTATTGTCGAGATCGCGTTGGGTAACTGTTTTCCCTTCCTGGGAAATCAAACTGAAATCAGGCACTTTCCGGAAAACCGTATCGCCATCCTGCATTACTACTTCGTAGGTATCGTCCAGTTCAGGATAGTAATACCGTAAGTTGTAATGGTTGGTGCCGAAGCCTTTCAGAAATAAAAATACCAAGGCAGGCACTATTAAAAGTATCCCCAGTAAAAGTACCTTTTTCGGATTCATTATTATTTAAAGTAATTGAAAATGCTTTCGCCGTAGTAGGTGCCTTCCGTTAACAGGGCAATCAGCAACCAAACCAGCAAGGCCGTTGGAATCATAATAGTCCAGATCAAAGATTTGGTTTCATGCTTTAAGTGCATGAACTCGGCAACAATGAAGAAGGCTTTGAAAATGGTAAGAATAATAAAGATGCTGTTTCTCAGCATGCTCGGCTCCATGGCAAAAGCAAAAGCGAACTCGATAGCCGTTAAAACGCAAAGAATAACAAAGGTACGCCAGATGGCTTTGGTTTGCGCCGGTGGAATTACGCCAGTAGTTGCCTGCGGATCGTGATGTGAATGGGATGCCATAATCGTTATATTCGTTTGGAGTTAATACAGTGCCATCCTTTATCAGAACGGCACTGCTACTTAATTTCTTATAGAACAGATAAAATAATTTCTTAAACCAGGTAGAAGAACGTAAACACGAACACCCAAACCAGGTCTACAAAGTGCCAGTATAAACCAACTTTTTCTACCATTTCGTAGTGGCCGCGGCGCTCATAGGTACCGTTCACTGTGTTTACAAAAATAATAATGAGTAAAATAAGTCCGGAAAATACGTGCGTGCCGTGGAAACCGGTTATAAAGAAGAACAGGTCCGCAAACAAAGGTGGCCCATACTGGTTCTGCACGAGATTAGCGCCAAATATCTTCGTTCCGTCGGCCAGCGTCATACCGCCTTCCGTACCGTGAATAAAGTGGCTCCACTCCCAAGCCTGGCTACCAATAAAGCAGCAACCAAACAAGAGCGTCCACAACAACCACTTCTGCACATCATTCTTATCCATCCGGTGTCCGGCTTCTACGGCTAATACCATGGTAACCGAGCTTAAAATCAGGATCATGGTCATTAAAGCCACGAAAGCCAGCGGCAGGTCCATGCCGTGCAAACCAGGAAAAGCATTGAAAACTTTATCCGGGATCGGCCAGTGATCTAACGAGAAAGTAAATTGATCATGCGGGCCGGTGTAGGCATGGTGGCGGTGACGGATCAGGCCGTACGTGGTCAGGAACGCGGAGAAAGTAAACGTGTCCGATAGCAGGAAAAACCACATCATTAGCTTTCCGTAGCTGGCTTTTAATGGCTCATTGCCGCCATCCCAGGTTCCTGTGCGTGGCTGCTCCAGTGTTGTAGTGTTCATAGTTTGATTTATTCGTATTCGTTTTATTTTATTTCAGTTAGAGCAATTCTTTCTTATTTGTAAGCAATTAAAAACAGGTAAAGGTACAGCCAGAGCGCGGTTAAAAAGTGCCAGTAGGTAGTGCACATTTCAATGCGGAGCAGGCTTTTGGCATGCACTTTAAATTTAAAAGCTAAAAGTAACACAATTATTAGAAATACTAAACCCGTAATCAGGTGGAAACCGTGCACGCCGGTAAGTACATACATAAAAGAACCGGAAGGGTTGGCTGTTGCGCCCCCGAAAAAGATCTTATTCTGTACCAATTCTGACCAAACACCCCACTGCCCGAGCAAAAAGGCTATTCCCAGCGCAAATGTAATAAACAATGCCGCTTTTAATGCTTTAAGGTTATCTTTTTTCGCGGCAATATAAGCCCACTGCATGGTTACACTGCTCAGCACAATAAAAATAGTATTGTAAAGCAAGCCTTGCGGATAATCGAACTGCTGCCAGTTCCCTTCCGACTGTCGTACAATGTAAGCGCTGGTAAAAGCACCGAACATCATACAAATACTGACAATAAAAAGCCAGGTGGTAAATTTAAGGGGGTCCACGCCAATTTGTTTCGGCGCGTTATTAAAATCTTTATTTAAAGCGGGTGACATCATAATATTTAAACTTTATCTAGAACCAAAGCGATCTGTACAATAGGCAGGTATAGGAACGATCCGAACATGATGCTCATAGCGGCCTTTTTGGTACAGGTTTGCATTAAATACAAGGTTTGCATTAGGAACAGCACCCCGCAAACCACGGCAATAATAGCCGAAGTAGTACCAGTCATGCCCAATTGCAGAGGCAACATCCCCATCGGAATGAGTAAAAGGGTATAGGTCATGATCTGAAAAGCCGTTTTCAGATCCTTTCCTCCGGCGGTAGGCAACATTTTAAAACCGGCTTTCTTGTAATCATCGTCCAGCACCCAGGCAATGGCCCAGAAGTGCGGGAACTGCCAGAAAAACTGAATACCGAAAAGCACCCAGGCCTCCGGGGTAAGAGCTCCGGTGGCGGCCACCCAACCGATTAGCGGCGGCATGGCTCCAGGTATGGCTCCTACAAAAACACAGATCGGGGAAATTCGTTTTAACGGGGTATATACAAAACCATAAAGGATCAGAGAGATTAGCGCCAGTACGGCGCAAAGCGTATTAAAGAAGACAGCCAGCAGCGTAATTCCGGCTATCCCGGTAATCACTGCAAATACTGCTGCTTCGTTTACGGAAAGCACTCCGGTTGGCAAAGGACGTTTAGCCGTGCGCTTCATCAGCTTGTCCAGGTCTTTTTCAATGATCTGGTTTATGGTATTCGCCGAACCGGTAACCAGCATTCCGCCAGCCATCACCAATAAAGCTTCTACCCAACCGGAAGTAAAATTCCCCAGCATGAAACCAACCGCACTGGAAAAAGCAACGGTAAGCGATAAACGAAACTTCAATAGCTGAAAATAAGCAAATATTTTCTGCATCCCTCCTACTTCCTGATAATCCTTCTCAATTCTCTGCGTCAACATATCTGTATTAAGCCGTTACTAAAATTTTGGCAGCTTTGTGTTTGCCCGCGTAAAAATACATCATAAAAATGTAAAACTGAACTCTAAAGAGCAAAGTACCAGGTAATAAATGCAGTGGCTATAAAATGGAGCCAAAGCTACCCGGACAATTACCGCTCTAATCTTACTTTCAGGAAGGAAACCAGACGGATTAAAAATATTCCGGATCCGCATCCTGGGGTACTTCCATTCAAAAAACCATTCACTCTCTGGTGACTACCTATTGCCTGGTTCTTTCAAAAGAGCCCATGCTCAATGGTATGGTTTTCAGAAAAAAACCGGCTGACAAAAAAAAGGAATGGCCAATCAGAGAAATGACAGACTCCGAACGAATTCAAAGTCTGTCATTTTCTTTAATCATCATAAAAGCATCCGCAAAGCCTATTCAAGCTCCTTTTCGTTTGGAAGGTTCGAAGAAGTAGTTTGCGAGAATGGAATGTGCTGCGGAATATAATCTTCAGCTGCACCCGGCTTGCTGTAATCGTAAGGCCAACGGTATACCGTAGGAATTTCGCCCGGCCAGTTGCCGTGACCCGGGTTAACCGGTGTGGTCCACTCCAGGGTATTGGAATGCCATGGGTTCAATGGAGATCTTCTTCCACGGAAAATGCTGTAAACAAAGTTGAACAGGAATATGAACTGTCCCAGGAAAGCCAGGATGGCGGCCAAGCTGATGTACATATTCAGGTCACCGAATTGGCTGAAAGCATCGAAGGCGGTGAAAGCGTAATAACGACGCGGGAAACCGGCAATACCTACATAGTGCATCGGAAGGAATACCAGGTACACACCAATGAAAGTTAACCAGAAGTGTATATAACCCAGTTTCTCATCCATCATACGGCCGAACATTTTCGGGAACCAATGGTAAACGCCACAGAACATACCGAAGAAGGCCGCGCTACCCATTACAAGGTGGAAGTGGGCAACTACAAAGTAAGTGTTGTGCAACTGAATATCAACCGCCGAGTTACCCAGCAAAATACCCGTTAAACCACCGGAAATGAACAGGGAAACAAAACCAATCGCAAAAAGCATTGGCGTTGTAAATACCAGGTTACCTCTCCAGATCGTACCCAGCCAGTTAAACACTTTTACCGCAGAAGGTACAGCAATAATTAAGGTTAGGAACATGAACACCGATCCTAAGAATGGGTTCATACCGGAAACGAACATGTGGTGCGCCCATACTACGAAGGCAAGCACGGTAATACCCAGCAGGGAACCGATCATGGCACGATAACCGAAAATAGGTTTACGAGCATTGGTGGCCAGCACCTCAGAAACAATACCCATGGCAGGAAGAATTACGATGTAAACTTCCGGGTGACCCAGGAACCAGAATAAGTGCTGGAACAGAATCGGGCTACCGCCAACGTTTGTCAGCGCCTCACCGGCAACATAAATATCGGAAAGGTAGAAGCTGGTACCGAAGCTACGGTCGAAGATAAGCAGCAACGCGCAGGAGAACAGTACCGGGAAAGAAAGTAAACCTAAGATCGCGGTCAGGAAGAAAGACCAGATCGTTAATGGCATTTTCGTCATCGACATGCCTTTGGTACGCATGTTAATTACCGTAGTAATGTAGTTTACGCCACCTAAAAGCTGAGAAACGATGAACAAAGCCATGGAAACAAGCCACAGGGTCATACCCGCGCCGGAACCCGGCATTGCTTGCGGAAGCGCACTCAGCGGCGGATAAATGGTCCAGCCGGCAGCCGCAGGACCGTTTTGCAGGAACAGGGAATAGAACATAATGGCACTGGCTATAAAGAAGAACCAGAAAGAAAGCATGTTCATAAAACCGGATGCCATATCGCGGGCACCTATCTGCAGCGGAATAAGGAAGTTACTGAAAGTACCGCTCAAACCTGCCGTTAACACAAAGAACACCATAATGGTACCGTGCATGGTAACCAAAGCGAGGTAAAAATCCGGGTTCAGCTTACCGCCTTCTACCCAGGTACCCAAAACAGGCTCCAGCCAGGCAAAAGTAGCTTCCGGCCAGCCTAACTGGATCCGGAAAAGGCTCGATAAAGCGCCGCCGATAAATGCCCAGAAAATACCTAAGAAAAGGAACTGCTTGGCAATAACTTTATGGTCCTGGCTGAAAATATATTTCCAAAGCCAGTGTTGGTCGTGATGCTCATCATGCTCGTGGTGAGCATGTTCGGCGTGCACTTCCGGGTGTATTGTAATATTTGGATTAGCCATAATACTTTGTAATTAATTCCTATAACTGAGCTTTTTCCCTAACTATTTCCTCTGCCTTTTTCGCATCATCCTGCTCGCTGGCTTCTGTAGCTGGTCCGGTAGTTGCAGGAACGCCGGTCTTCAGATTGGCCATCAGGTCAGGATTAGACTCTACAAAAGATTTCTGCTTGGCAACCCACTTTTCATAATCTTCCGGCTCGTCTACCACAATTACAGCGCGCATGGCAAAGTGACCACGGCCGCAAATCTGGTTACAAACCAGTTCATAATTAAAATCAGGCTTGCCGGTTTCTTCCGCCATATCGGCAGTAGACTTGGTAGGCGTTAACCAGAATTTAGTCGGCATACCCGGTACCGCGTGCATCTGCGCGCGGAAATATGGCACGTAGAAGCTGTGAATAACGTCGCGGGAGCGGATCTTGAACAATACTGGTTTTCCTTTCGGGATGTGGATCTCATTGGTAACGAAATCATCCATTACATTCTTATCCGTCAGGTCCATACCGAATTCGTTCGAACCATCAATAAGCGTGTGTTTTACAACCCCAAGCTTATTATCGGCACCCGGGTAACGGATAAGCCAGTTGAACTGCTTGCCCATTACTTCCACCACAATGGCATCGGCCGGAGCAGGGTTGGTAATAGTAGTCCAGGTTTTCCAGCCGCGGAATACTAAAAGCGCCATCACGATGGCCGGAATAACGGTCCAGAAAACTTCCAGACGGTTGTTGTGAGATAAGAAATAAGCTCTGTTTCCTTCTTTATGCTGGTATTTGTAAGAATACCAGAAAAGCAGCACCTGGGTGATCACAAACACGATCATCAGGATGGCCATGGTAAGCCAGAACATGTCATCTATCCATACACCGTGCTCCGAAGCAATCGGGATAAGAATATTTTCCCGGTGGCTCATATAAGACCAGGCAAAGGCAGCTCCACCCAGAATAAGGAAAGACAGTAAAAGGATAGCGTTTATTTTATTACTCTTCCCTACCCGTTTCTGGGTGCTACCCGTAAAAACCGATGCAAGAGTTTGGATGCGGAATAGTAATACTAATATAACGAGTACTAATATTACCGATATGGCTACAGCTAACGTGATCATTATATATCGCTTTTAATCTAATTCTAAACGTGGTGATGGATACTCTCTTCCAGGAACGGGTGGTTAACCGGAACCAGAGAAGCCTCCGTTAAACCTTTGGTAAATCTGTTCAGGAAAATACCCAGGAAGGTTAAAGCTGTTCCTAACTCAATTAAACCAAAGCCGCTGTCGCCGCGCAAAGTACCTGGCATAATCATCAGGTAGAAATCCAGCCAGTGACCGAAAAGCACTACAACGCAAACTAATTTCAGCATGATCATCTGGCGTTTGGCATCACGGGTCATCAGTACCAGGAAAGGGAACACGAAGTTCACGAACAGGTTTGTGAACAGGATCCAGGTGTAATGATCCTCGTAGCCGCCCATCCGCTCGCGGAAATAAGTTACTTCTTCCGGCATGTTTGCATACCAGATCAGCATGAACTGAGAGAACCAGATGTAGGTCCAGAAAATACTGAAAGCAAACGTGAATTTACCTAAGTCGTGCAGGTGATTGGCGTTTACCATTTTCAGGTAACCGTTCTGCTTTAAAATAATTACCGTTAAGGTAGTAGCGGCAAGACCGGTAATGAACCAGCTGGCAAATACATACCAGCCAAACATGGTTGAGAACCAGTGTGTGTCGATAGACAGCACCCAATCCCAGGCAGAAAGCGAAGAAGTAACGCCGAATACGACCAGGAACATGGCTGAAATCCGTATGCTTTTATCGTAAAAAGTCAGGCCGCCATTCAGGTCTTCCGCAACGGATTGTTTCCGTAACCACCAGGCAAAGAAGATCCAGGAAGCAAAATAAAGCACCAGACGGATCGTGTAGAACGGAATGTTCAGGAAGCCAGATTTACCGGCAATGATCGGGTCATAGTTCGGCCCGTCTATTTCATAAAGGCTGTGGTCAGTCCAGTGGAACAGTGGGTTATGACCGGTAAAAATAATAGGCAACAAAAATACCAGCAGCATAATTACCCCGCCAACCGGCAGGTAATAGCCCAGGCCTTCCAGTACGCGTTTGATCAGAACCGACCAGCCGGCGTAAGCTACATACTGCACTGCGGTAAAGAAAACACCTACAATGGCAATACCGGTAAAGTAAACGTTATTTAACCATAAGTTAGCCAAAAAGCGTTCGTACCAGGTAGTAGCGTGGTGGCCGGTTGCGGCAGCTGCCCCGTGAGCATCATGATGGGCCGGACCGGCGATCATCATCAAAACAATGCCCGCTACCAGAAGTACAAGCCCCAGCCCGATCATCATCAGGAACCGGTTGCTTATCTTCTTTGGAATAATGAGTCTTTCTTCTGCAATCATTATTATATCGTTTATCTTCTTATTTCTTAACTGGTTTCGTAGATTCACCGCTACCTGGTGCCGGAGCCTCTGTACCAGTTACCTGGTTGGTGTTTTGATCGGTTGAAACGTTGCCTTGTTCCGGAGCGCCTGCATTATGCGAACCGCCGGCACCCGGAGAAGTAGTGGCTTCGCCTTCGCCCTGAAGAACATTCTTCACGTACAGGGCAATCTTCCAGCGTTCCTGCGGATTCACCTGGGTGTTGTGCGGCATCATCCGCCCTTTACCGTGGGTAATTACCTGGTAAATGTGGCCCATTGGTTTTGCTTTAATGGCAGCGGACGTCAGGTTGGCTACCCCTTTGAATTTAGGAGCTACCAGACCGTCACCGGCGCCGGCATCGCCGTGGCAGGCCGAACACATGCGGGTATAAAGCACTTTTCCTTCTTCCAGCGTAGCTTCATTTGCCTGCAGCGGGTTTACCAGACCGGCCCCCATTACATCCATGGTAGAGGTATCGGCACTGTAATCAATAAAACCCATTTTACCGCGGGCAATCGTATTCCGGGCTGGTACCCGTAAATTCCCGCCTCCCGGGTTAAATTCGTTACTTGCCTCTTGCTTTAAAGGCTCATAAGGAATGGAATTATACATCTGCGGGGCATATTCCACCCCCGGATCGTTGGTTAAGCTGGGAGTTCCTTGACCGCACGAAAAAAGCATTGCGGAAGAAAACAGGGCAGCCGAAGCTTTTGCACCAAATTTAAACATCTTGTTCATTAGCTTACTACCTCCTTCTCGTTAACTTCAACCGCGCCGTTAGTGCGAAGCAGGTCACTTAATTGTACCATATCCGTTTTTCCTTCTTTCACTTCAATGGCCATTATAAATTTATCGTCGGTAGACCGGGGGTCCATCACCTGCGTATTGGTTTTCGGGTAAAGTCCTGAAATGATCAGAAACGTTAATACCATGCCGTGCGCGGTAAAAAATACCGTTAACTCGAAAGATACCGGTATGAATGCCGGAAGAGCAATATTCGGCTTACCACCAATGATCATTGGCCAGTCATACCCGAGGGTGTAGATCTGCAGCCAGAGAGCGAACGCCAGACCACAGCAGCCTAAAAAGAAAGCCGCAATCGGTAAGCGGGAGCGCTCAATACCCATGGCATCGTCTATTCCGTGAATAGGGAACGGGGTATAGCATTCGTGGATCTTAGTTCCGGCAGCTCTTACATTTGGAATCGCGTGAAGCAATACTTCTTCATCATCGAAAACGCCGAGGACATATTTTTTATTAGTCATGTTTAGGATGGTTAGTGTGGTTGGAATCAGTTACCTGCATAACTGGATGAGGAGCATTGGCGTGCATGGAAGTGCCCGGAGCATGCGTCACTCCAGAAGATGATTTCAGAATAGTTTTTACTTCAAACATGTTGATTACCGGGAAATACTTGGCAAACAACAGGAACAGGGTGAAGAATAAGCCCAGGGTTCCCACATAGATTCCGATATCGATAATGGTTGGCGAGAACATAGCCCAGCTGGAAGGCAGGTAATCGCGGTGCAGGGAGGTAACGATAATTACGAAACGCTCGAACCACATACCGATGTTTACGAAAATAGAGATGATGAACGTAGCCGTTAAGCTGCGGCGGATAGAACGGAACCAGAAAAGCTGCGGCGTAATTACGTTACAGGTCATCATGCTCCAGTAAGCCCACCAGTAAGGACCGGTTGCCCGGTTAATGAATGCGTACTGTTCGTATTCCACACCTGAGTACCAGGCTATAAAGAACTCTGTGATATAAGCCACACCTACAATAGAACCGGTAAGGATAATTACCTTGTTCATCGACTCGATGTGCTCTAAAGTGATATAATCTTCCAGTACAAATGTCTTACGGGTGATGATCATCAGGGTAAGTACCATCGCGAAACCGGAGAAGATAGCACCCGCAACGAAGTACGGAGGGAAGATGGTGGTGTGCCAGCCCGGAATAACCGAAGTTGCAAAGTCCATAGATACGATGGTGTGTACCGAAAGTACCAGCGGCGTTGAAACACCGGCCAGGATCAGGGAAACCGTTTCGTAACGGGACCAGTGCTTGGCAGAACCAACCCAGCCTAAGCTAAGTAAACCATAAACCGTTTTGGCAATTGGGCCTTTCGCACGGTCGCGGATGGTAGCGAAATCAGGAACTAAACCAATGTACCAGAATACCAGCGATACCGAGAAGTAAGTGGAGATCGCAAAAACGTCCCAAAGCAGCGGGGAGTTAAAGTTAGCCCACAGGGAACCGAAAGCATTTGGCAACGGAAGTACCCAGTAAGCAAGCCAAGGGCGGCCCATGTGCAGTACCGGGAACATAGCAGCACAGATTACAGCGAAGATCGTCATCGCTTCTGCGGCGCGGTTAATAGAGCTTCTCCACTTCTGGCGGAAAAGCAAAAGGATAGCGGAAATTAGTGTACCGGCGTGACCGATACCTACCCACCATACGAAGTTGGTAATATCCCAGGCCCAACCTACTGTTTTATTCAAGCCCCACTCCCCGATTCCGTACCAAAGCGTGCGGTAAACCGACCAAAGGAATATACCGAGGAAGAACAGGGAAACGGCAAGTGCTGCTGCCCAACGCATGTTCGGCTTCGATTCTACGTGCCGGGCAATGTCTTGCGTAATGTCGTGGTATGTTTTCCCACCGGTTACTAGAGGCTCTCTTATGGGAGATACATGCTGCATAACTCTCTATTATTAAGTAAATTAAGCTAGGTTTCTGATTTTCGTTAAGTAAGTGATGTTCGGCTGGGTGTTTATCTCTTCCAGTACCGTGAAGGCACGCTCTCCCTGCTCCCGCTCCATCACCTTGCGGATCTGGCTGTTCGGGTCTTTCATATCGCCGAAAATAATCGCGTTGGTTGGGCAGGACTGAGCACAAGCCGTAACAATTTCACCATCTACCGGACGGCGCTTGTCTTTTTTAGCTTCCAGTTTACCTAACTGAATCCGCTGCACGCACATAGAGCATTTTTCCATTACCCCACGGGCACGTACCGTTACATCCGGGTTCAGAACCATACGGCCTAAATCTGAAGTCTGGGCGTAGTTAACATCCGTAAACTTCTCATTATCCGGATAAGAGAACCAGTTGAAGCGACGTACTTTATATGGACAGTTGTTGGCGCAATAACGGGTACCTACGCAACGGTTGTAAGTCATTTGGTTCAGACCTTCGGTGCTGTGCGTGGTAGCAAGTACCGGGCAAACTGTTTCGCATGGTGCGTGGTTACAGTGCTGGCAAAGCATTGGCTGGAAAATAACCGTAGGGTTATCCGAAGGCTCTTCCATAGCCGTGAAGCCATCTTCGCGGGTAGCATCGGAGCTGTAATAACGGTCGATCCGCATCCAGTGCATTTCACGACGGTTCAGAACTTCCTGCTTGCCTACTACAGCTACGTTGTTTTCTACGTTACAGCCAACTACGCAGCTACCGCAACCAATACAGGAGTTCAGGTCGATAACCATACCCCAGTGGTGGTCTTTGTATTCGTAATCCTGCCATAAGGAAACTGCCGAAGGTTTTTTCGGGCCATCCGGCGTAGCAATTGTGATCCGTTCGGTTACCGAAGCAGGGTCTTTTTTGTATTGGTTCAGGTTCGATTCCTGCACCACGATCCGGCCCATGATGGTGTGGTGGGTCTGCGTCTGGGCAATTTCCCGCTCACCGCCGGCTTTCTCTATGGTTACAGTTGTATTGTAGGAAATACCGTTGTCAGCTACAGTAGCCAGCGGGTAAACATTCTCCCCTACATTGTCGGCTACTTTACCGGCCAGTTTACGACCGTAACCAATGGCAATACCTACCGTATCTTTTGCCTGGCCTGGCTGAATTAAAGCAGGGAGGGTAATAGATTTGCCGTTGGCAGCCGTAATTTTTACCAGATCATTCTGAGCAATTCCTTTGTCTACGGACATGGATCTCGGAATAGTCACGTAGTTATCCCAGGTAGCTTTGGTAACCGGATCCGGTAATTCCTGCAACCATGGGTTATTTGCTTCAATACCGCCCTGGCCGATACCTACTTTTTCGTAGATCTTCAGCTCGATGCCGGCTTTCTGCGATTTGTTCAGCGCAACGCCAACAGCAGCGGTAGTCATTGGGGCATACGTTTTAACCTCCTGGTTTAACGTTACATTTTCTACTACGCCATCGTGCACGACTTTATCCCAGCCAGCATTGCCGCCGGTAATTCCGGCCCAGTTTGCTTTCAGGTAATCGTAATAGCTGGTATTGTTGCCGGCCCATTTCAGGAGCGATTCCTGTGCCTGGCGGGTTCTGAATAATGGGGAAATGGTTGGCTGGGCTAAGCTCATATAGCCTTTTTTCGGCATATAATCGTTCCAGCTTTCCAGGTAGTTGTGATCCGGGCAAATGAAGTTCGCCAGTTTGGCAGTCTCATTCACTCTGTCGGCCAAGGAGATCGTTAAACCAACCTTTTTCATACCGGCTTCTACATCGGCTGAAAGCGGATGGTCGTAAACCGGGTTCGTGCCGTAGAAAATTACTGCGCCGATTCCGCCGCCGTTCATTTCACGCACAAAACGTACCATCTGCTCATCATCGCCCTGACGAACGTAAGACGGAGCGTTGGTATTAATAGTAGTGCCTTCCGCGCCTAAAGCCTGGTTAATGGCACGAACCATGGTCTGAACGGCCTGGTCGTTAGCGCCCGCTACTACCAGGGCGTTGCCTCTGGCAGCCATCAGGTCGGCAATGGCTTTATCTAATTGCTTGTTGCTGTAAGCAGGAGCGTTTAAGCCGCCTACCACTTTATTATAAATTGCAGCTACTACCAATGCTTCTTCCGAAGGCTTGATAGCTACGCGAACGTCGGCGTTGGAACCAGTAAGCGAAAGGTTGGTTTCGAACTGGTAGTGGCGTGACATATCGGAATTCTCTTTCGTGATTTTCCGGGTCTGGATATACTGTTTTGCATATTCCACCGGCGAAATCCAGGTGCCTAAGAAATCGGCCGCTACCGAAAGAATTACTTTGGCTTTGCTGAAATCATAACCAGGAACTGTGCCGTCGTTGGCTTTCAGTAAGCCGGAAGCAGAATTAGCATCATACACCACGTGCTCGAAGCTGCCGAATTTACCACCGAATTCAGCGATGGCTTTCTTCGTAGTCGGGCTGATGATGGTATGGGAAAGAACCACTACTTTTCCGGTTGCCCCGGTTAAGCGGCTCATGATCTCAGAATCTACTTTTTTCCAGTCCGTTGCTTTACCGTTCATCATTGGAGCGGTTAAGCGGTTAGTATCGTAAAGGCTAAGTACCGAAGCCTGGGCTTTCGCGCTCAGACCACCTTTGGTAACGCCGGAAAGCGGGTTACCTTCTAATTTGATCGGACGGCCTTCGCGGGTTTTTACTAAAACGCTGTTGTAATCGCCACCTTCGAAATAAGTGGAAGCATACCAGTTGGCAATGCCCGGCTCAATTTCTTCAGGTTTGTTCAGGTAAGGAATTGCCTTGCGCACCGGAGCCTCGCACGAAGCCAGGGTTGCTGCAGCCAAACCAAAACCGAGCAGTTTCAGGAAGTCGCGACGCGGAGCTACTTCGGCTTCTGCAGCATCGGAACCGTAAGTCTCTTTTACCGGAAGGAATTCCGCGAACTCGTTATGAGCTGCCTTGGCGAATTCCGGAGTATTTTCTAACTCTTCTATTCCTTTCCAGTATTTTTTAGATTCTTGCATACTATATATAGAATTCTCAGATACAGTTTTAAACTTTAATTAGTAATGGCATTTTGAACACTCGGCTCCGCCATTGGATACCACGGTGAAAGGCGCTTTGCTGTCCTGACCTTCGTGCAGTTTTACCAGGTTGTCGTAATAGGCATTACCCTGGGTATTCAGCGGCGTTTCGCGGTGGCAGTTGATACACCAGCCCATGGTAAGCGGTGAGTATTGGTAAACCACATCCATGGTTTCGATCGGGCCGTGGCAGGTCTGGCACTCTACGCCGCCTACTTTGGTGTGCTGCGAGTGGTTGAAGTAAGCCAGGTCCGGCAGGTTGTGAATGCGCACCCACTGAATTGGACGGTTGTTTTCCAGGGCCGCGTAAATTTTCTTGATCTCCGGCGACTCTTTCTTGATCTGGCTGTGGCAGTTCATACAGATGTTGGCCGAAGGAATGTTGGCGTTCTTGCTCTTGTATACTGAAGTATGGCAGTAGTTACAGTCGATCTTGTGGTCACCGGCGTGCAGTTTGTGCGAGAAAGCGATCGGCTGCTTTGGCTGGTAGTTCTGCTGAATACCAATGCTCATGGCTTTGTTCCAGGAAAGGTTCAGCAGGGCCAGAATAAAGATGGTAATGGCCAGGCCTTTTACTACCGGCGTTTTTAACACGCTCATGTAATCGGCTTTCGGGTTTACCAGTTCTTCGTCTTCAGGGGCTAACTGACGGTTTTTGTTCAGGTAGTTCTTTAAAACGGTAGCAATAATAAGGAGGGTAACTACCATTACGATAAGCACCACTACCAGAATAACCAGCAGCAGGTCGAGGTATTTACCAACTTCCCCGGCATCGCCGCTTGTAGCCTGAGCTACTCCGGCACCGCCTTCAGCACCCGGACCACCTTCGGTGGAACCTCCGGCTGGAGCTGTCTTAATGTATGCTAAGATTGACTTGATCTCGTCGTCGGAGAAAGCAAAGCTTGGCATCTGCTGTTTGTTGTATTGATTGAAGATGGCTACGGCCTCTTTGTCGCCGGATTGCACCATTTTAGAGGAGTTGCGGATCCAGCTGATGAGCCAGGCCTCCGGGCGTTTTTGCGTGATGCCTCTCAGGGCCGGGCCAACTACTTCTTCGTCCAGTGCGTGGCAGCTGGCGCAGTTGTTTTTGAACAAGGCGTCGCCGGCAGAAGCCAGCGCAGCATCAGCACCGCCGGCTTGGGCCTCTACGGCTCCGGCAGTTACACCTTCTTTGCCCACGTTTGCCTGTTCGCCACCCTGAGCGTAAGCAGTGAATGTGAGGAAGAGGGCAATGAGAAACGAGAAAAGGGGCTTGTACTTCATTCTAAGGGTACAGCTAATCATAGCTTCGATTTGTTATTATTTGGCAAGTTGAAACTTCAATACGGCCACAAATCTACTACCCCTTTTTTATTATTCAAACTTAATATTTGTGATTTTTGCACCTACACAGGAAGACAGGAAAAACACCTATTTAAAATTCTGATTCTCAATAATTTACACTGTTTGGAATTCTAATTTAGAACTATTTTAAATAGACCAAAACCTGCTTTTAGCCTATTTGTAAAGCCTTTTCTGCAATTTGCTTTACTAAATATTTGTGTTAAGCAGGAAACAAAGGCACAGCATTTGCGTTTTACATCGTTGGGTTTTTCGCTCTTAAACCCTACGGTTTCCGGCTGTTTGTAAAATGGCTGATTATTCTCCTTCGCAAAAGGTATAAGCTGAATTTTCCGGCAGTCAATCTCCTTTCTTCCCCTCCAACCAGGTTTAGGTCCATGAAATTCAACTGAAACTAATTTGAGCTTTGGAATTGATTTCTTCCCTTATCGCTTTTGTCTTCCCCCATCCTACCCTATAGTTGTATTTCAAAGGATTTCATTGCCGTCTATTTTTTCTGACGGCTTTCAGGGAAAGAAACTTTCTGTTCTCCGTCAGTTAAAGCAGACGGCAATGAATATTTAACTTTAGCTCATTAATGAGGTTACGCAAGTTTTTTTGTCTGAACACGGTTTTAAGGATTGAATAGATTGACAGGATTTTATTCCGGAATAATAATTTGGGATAATAGTAAGTATTGCCCGTTGCTTTTAAACTACTTAAGATTTCATATCAACCTTGTGCATTCAGTAGCAGTCTCGACTTTCCTTTAAATCTCCTCTCCGCCTTGCGGAAAATCCTATCTATCCTTTAATCCTATAAATATTAAATAATGGGAAATAACGGGACAAATTTATTCTAAACTTCCACGATTCTCATTCAGTAAGAAAATGATGGAATCGAAGCACGGAAATCACAAGATTCCCCGAAATAAATCGGGATCTTCGACTTCCAGAATGACAGCAAAGGCAAATTCTAATTATTTAAGCTGATTTGTCTACCTTCTTAGTTCAGATAAATGGGCTTTTACAAACCTAAACCTGGAATTTCGGACAAGATACCCCTGCTTACTACCGAACGATATCGACGTAACCCTTGTACTTTTTTTGCTTGTAGCGAATAAGGTAGAAATAGGTGCCGTCGGAGACATTTTTCGCGTCCCAGGCAAACTCGCGGTCATCGGAGCGAAATACTTCCATCCCCCATCGGTTATAGATTTTGATTTCCTGAAATGCGTTGGCGCAACTACTCTGGGGCAGATTTGGCAGGGTGAAGAAATCATTCTTTCCGTCGCCGTTGGGCGTAAAGATGTTGGGCGCCAGAAAAACGGTATCCCGGGGAACCGGCGCGGCCGGCAAAGCAACCATCAGGGAATCCGATTGTGGCGCAAAGCAAGAATTTTGGTCTTTTACAATAAATAAAAGTTCGTGCAACGGGTTTCGCTCCAATATTTCGCAAGTTGGCGTCCAGGTAAATTCGGAAACCAGGTTGCCGGTTCCGGATAGCGGCCCGAACTGCATGCCCACAGAAGCCGGATCGAAGCCGTTGCCCTTTATGCTTACCGTAATATTATCGTTGCCGGCATCGGTGCTGGTTACGGTAAAACGGTAGGTATTCCCGGCCGAAACCTGGTCCGGAACGTTCTGGACCGTAATAGTTGGTTTCTGGTTTACTTTCGGAACAACTTTAAAAGTAAGTTGCAGAGTATCGGAAGCGGGGCTGCCACAGGCATTATCGGTAATGATCATATTTACCTTGAACACGTTGCTGCCATTGGCGCTCCGGCAGGGATCCCAGCAAATGGTGCCGTTAAAAACCTGACCACTTTGCACCACCGTTCCGGATGCCGGCGTAACTACCGGCTTTTCGGCGTTACCTACCGGCTCGATGCGCACGGTTACCTGCTGGCCAATATCAGGATCTGAGAATCGGACCGGGTAGCAGAATTTGGTAGCCTCCGTTACCATTAACGTATCGCCTTCTTTATAAACGTCGGTTCTATCCGGCAGATCAACCTGAACGGTTGGGGAGTCGTTGGTCGGACAGTTGTTGATCTTCACCTGCACGTCGCGACGCACCTCTCCTATTTTTACGCCGTTTCGGTATTCGGAACATTTAAAGGCGAACACAAAAAGTCCGGCCGTTGCCGGCGTTACGCTGAGTAATCCGGTCCGGGAATTTATGCGCAAGGCCGGCGTACCCTGGATCATGGCATTCAGGCCGAAGCCCGGCATCCAGTCAACCCTGGAATAGGGCGCCGGGAAATGGGCCGTTAAAATGGGCGAAGCCGCCGAAGAATTCCCTTTTAAGGGTTCGGAAAGCTCGTAAACCAGGCTATCGCCGTCGGCATCGATGGCGGCCATGGAAACCTGGTAGGGCTGACCGGCACACAGATATTCCGGCGGAATAGGCGGAAACTCCGGGCTGCTGTTTACAAAAGACGTTCCCCCGGCAGTTACCCGCGGGAATTCGGCGTAGAAGACTGTTCCGGAGCCCTGAGGATCGATAATGTTCTGCACGGCCAGGTTGCGGCAGCAGCGCTCCCAGACCATATAATAGCCTTGCAGATTATTATACAAAGCCGGCGAAAGCTGGCGGCGGATACGATAGATCAGAATCCGGGTTTGAATGGAGCCGGTCTGGCAACGATCGTTTACGTAAGGCACGTCTTCGGTAGTTTCCAACGGGATGGTAACGGTTTCAATCAGGGTATTCGTTTGTTTGGAGAAGGTTGCCACATCCACCGTGGGGTCCTGGTTTCCCGGTCCTAAGCCCAGCACATCGCCGTAAACGCGCAATTCTATATCGTAAACAAAGTTTCCCACTGCCTGGATCCGGAACTCCCCGCCTACCAGGTGGGATGCCTGACTATCGTTCCCGGAAAAGAACAATCCTGAAACCAACCCGATCAAAATAAATATTCGCTTCATCTTCGGTTCAATTAATTTTCAATGCAGCCTTTTTCCCTCCCTGTAGCTTTCCTTTTCAGCTTATTAACTAATGTTCCGCAATCAGGAGAAAAGTCCTCCTTCGGAGGGGGCAGGGTTGATTTATTCTGTCGGATTCTCCTCGTTTGCTCTTTCGGATCTATCGATCCGAAAGCATCCTGTTGCGGGTTTATTAACCCGCGTGGACCATTTTCAGGCCACACTCCGGGGATCAATAGATCCCCAGCAGGAAGTTTTCGGATAAAAATATCCGAAAAAGCTGTTTTAGGTTAGAATGAATCAACCCTGCTCCAAAGGGGACCTCAAAAGACAAACGTAACGTTAGTCATTAATTTTTTCCACTTGAATTTAAAAGCATTCGCGGCCAAATTAAGGAATAACCCGCAAAAACTATCAAAGCTGTTATATATTTCATTCCAGGCTTGGGCCTTTACTTTTCACCGGCATTTCCCTACCATTTTCCAAGGCCTTCCTAATAAAAAACAGGCTCTCCGGAAAAGTGCTATAAAATTCTGAGCTCCTCCGGAATTAATAATAACCGGAATTGGTCTTCTTAGTTTGGAAACAACCCGTTTACCGATGACCACTTTTGCCGAACACGTAATTGCTTTCAATAAGACGCTCGATTTTACCGGCACGTTGCCTGATGGTATTGGCATTATGAACCCGTTCAAAGAAAACCCGAACATTCTGCCGATTTCATCCTCCTTTTACCGGAAATACTATAATGATGAGCAGAAACGGTACATGATTTTAGGAATAAACCCGGGCCGCTTCGGCGCCGGCGTTACCGGTGTGCCCTTCACCGATTCCAAACGCCTGATAAACGACTGCCAGCTGCCGTATTCCGAAAAACCCACGCACGAGCCGTCCTCCGTATTTGTTTATGACGTAATTCAGGCGTTTGGCGGACCGGAAGCTTTTTATCAGCAATTTTATATCAATTCTATTTGCCCGTTGGGCTTTACGGCTATCGGCAAAACGGGCAAAGAAGTGAACTATAATTACTACGACAGCAAAGAACTGACCGCCGCCGTTTACGATTTCATTGTCCAGAGCATCCGGCAGCAACTGGAATTTGGAATAAATACAGAAGTTTGCTTTTGCTTCGGAACCGGCAAGAATGAGAAATTCCTGCAGGAGCTGAATAAAAAAGAAAAATTCTTCGGCGAAGTGGTAGCCCTGGAGCACCCGCGGTTTGTGATGCAGTACAAAGCCAAAAGCAAGCAACAGTACATCGATAAATATCTGCAGGCATTCGCCAGAGTGCAGCAATAAAAAACGGGCCATAAAAAAGTCCGGCCTCAAAAAAGCCGGACTTAATAATTAACCATAATTGTATTTTTTATCTGAATTTACTGCCTGGTTACTTTAAATACGCTGCGTTTACTTCCCTGCCGAACCTGCAATAAATACAAGCCCGGTTTTACTTTTCTTAAATTTTCCAGCCTAATTTCACCGGAAATATCCGGAGCCACTGCCGTCCGGTAAATGACCTGCCCTGTTAGCGTGGTAAGCATAATTTCAGCGTTCAGAGCAACTTCCGGCAGCGAAACCCTTAGCTCGTTGGTGAATGGATTTGGCCAGACACTTGGTTCAAGTACTTTCAGGTCTCCCCGTTTAATTGCCACTACCTGCGAATAACTGAAACTGCCATCCAGATCGGTTTGCTTCAGGCGGTAATACAGTACTTTTTCGGCAAAAACAGTAGCGTTTAAGTCGGTAAAAGTGTAGTTGCGCTGCTGATAGCTGTTGCCGGCGGCTTGTACCTTATCTATCGGTTCAAAATCGCGGCCGTTGGCTGACCGTTCGATTACAAAAGCTTGAGAATTTTCTTCGGTAGCCGTAGCCCAGTGCAGCACATTTCCTTTGTCAGTAGCATTTCCTTTAAAATAGAGCCAGCTAACCGGCAACGGGTTGTTTTGATCGGCAATGGTCCAGAAAGAGAACGATCTGGTTTGAACCGTCATGGTATGCCAGTCGCCGGTGGAGCCGATCGGTTTCAGAACATCAGCGGCAAACCACTTCTGCCCGTTGTCTTCGCTTTTCCAGACCTGCGCTTCATTTCCCGGAAATACCAAACCATTGTTGTCGGCAGAAAGCCATTTTAAAGACAGGTTTACCGGCGTTCCGGCCTGCACATCCGGCTCGATTTTCCAGCGGCGACTGATACTTTTCTTGGTCTGATCGGTAGCATTTTTCACGAAAGAACCCGTTATGCGCGACACCTTTACATTGCCCCAGTTTCCGCCGCCTACGTTATCGAACTCAAGCCCTATATTGCCGAAATCGTGCTGCCCGGAGCCGTTTATCGCAACCGTTTTGATCAGGGTTCCTTTCAGGTAACTGGCATTGCTTTCGCCGGAAATAGTACCGTTTAAAGTCAGGTTGAAATTGTTCAGATCGAACACGCCCTGCGTCATTTGAAGGTTTCCGGTTACGGTCAGGTTGCTTTGTAATTTTGCCCCGTAGGAATCGTTAATTTCCACGTTCGGAAGTTCCGGGTAGAAAGCCGTTATATTATGCGTTTTACTTCCCTGTTCCAGTATAATTTTACCGGCGCCGGAAACCGGCCCTTCAAGCTGCAGATCGCCTCTTAAAGAAAAATTAAAGCCATTCGTATTTACATTCCGGCTCAGAATAAGCAGGTTCTTTACAACAGTATTGCCCAGCAGGGCCCGGTTTCCGTGCAGTTTTAAATTATGGTAAGTAAGCGCAGGCACATCGTAAGCATCCATGCTGGTAAATTCGATATAGCCGCCCGTATGGTTAAAAGTACCCGGACAGGTAAAATTCTTCATCAGCTGTAAAAAACAATCCTGTACTCCGGGCACCAGGTTTAAAGTACCTTCACAATTCAGGTTTCCGGAAACGGTAAGCATGCCATCGGATAAAGTCAACACTGCGCCATTCTCAATTTTCAGGTCCTGCGCTGCCCAGTAATTAAATGATCCGGAAATCACAGGCATCCTTGGCGCACCTGCCGGAATCACCACATTGGTTGTACTGGTTGGCACGCCGCCGCACCAGTTGGCTGCAGTGCTCCAGTCGGTGCTAACGGCTCCTAACCACGTTCCGGATTGGTTTACCGTTACGGTAGTAGCAGCACTGGCACCTGAACAAACACTGGCAGCATAATTTCCGGAAGAACTAACCGAAATACTGTTGCCGGTCTGGCCGTTGCTCCAAAGAATGGTCCGGCTAACGGAAACATCCGTATTATCTAAAGCACCGGTTTCGGTCAGGCGTGAAATGCGGGAACTGCTAATGCCTTTGTAGGTGCTGAAATCTCCGCCGGTCACTATTTTACCATCGGGCTGCAAAGCCAGGCTCATCACAACACCATTAAAACCAGCACCTGTCACAAATGTGTTGTCCGGCGTTCCGTTGTAATTCAGGCGCACGATCCGGGTTTGGGCTGAACCATTATAGGTTGTAAAATACCCCCCGGCCACTATCTTGCCATCCGGCTGCACCGCCAGGGCAGGTACCGGGCTATTAAAACCGGTACCGGTACTGAAGTCCGGATCTAAGGTGCCATCATCTTTAAGACGCGCCAGGTAATTGACCGTACTTCCATTAAATAAGGTAAAATTGCCGCTTGCCACTACTTTGCCTTCCGGTAACACTCCTACACTTAAAACGGTATTGTTGAACCCGGAGCCGGGGTTAAAGCCGGCATCTACTGTGCCGTCGCTGTTCAATCGGGCAATGTTGTTGCGGCTTGTTCCGTTAAAAGTTGCAAATAATCCGCCGGCCACTATTTTTCCGTCCGGTTGCAGTGCTAGGGTCCTTACCCCACCGCTAAATCCGCTTCCCGGGGTGAATCCTGCATCTAAAGCTCCTGTGCTGGTTAGCCGGATAATCCGGTTTGCGGCCACTCCGTTTACCTGTAAGAAGCTGCCACCAAGTACGATCTTCCCATCCGGCTGTACTACAATAGCGTGAACAGCCCCGTTAACCCCCATTCCAATGGCAAAAGTATTATCTATGGTGCCATCCGGATTCAGACGAACCAGATTGTTGCAGCTCTTTCCATTGTAACTATTGAATTCTCCCCCTACCAGTATTTTCTTGTCTGCCTGTACCGCAATAGCATAAACGTAGTGCGTAGGTAAGCTTGAATTGGCAAAGCCGGTACCTGGATTGAAATCTGTATCCAGACTGCCATTTACATTGATCCGGGCAATGCCTCTCCGGCTTACTCCTTTGTAGCTCGTAATGGTTCCACCCGCCAGTACTTTCCCGTCTGAATCTACATGCAAGGCATAAACTGTTCCCGAAAAGCCGGTGCTTCCGACTACAAAACCCGGAGCAATCGCCGAAGCGGTGAGCGTTACACTGCTGCCCTGACAGATACTTACTGGTCCGCTTTTATCTATAGTGACTACCGGCGGCATGATTACCTTTACCGGAATTCCGGCGCTGGTTGCCTGGCAGCCATTCGGGTAGGTAACCGTAACGGTATAGTTCCCGGCAGTGCTTACCACCAGCGATTGGGTAGTTTGCCCGTTGCTCCACCGATAGCTGCTCATGCCAGCCGGAGCTGTAAGAGTAACCGAAGCACCAGCACAAAAGTCCGTAGATCCGGAAGCTGTAACGGTTGGTACAGCTGCCTGGTAAGCATTTACCGTTACCGTATTACTGACTCTAGAACAGCCGGAACCATAGCTGCTGGTTACATAATAGTTGCCGGCGGAATTCACAGTTATACTGTTGCCGGTCTGGCCGTTGCTCCATACCGGGTTTACTGCACCCGTTACCGTTAAGGTAACCGTACTGCCCGGACACAGGTTTACCGGGCCGGCAGGGCTTATTACTAGGGCCGTAGCAACCGTGAAGTCGGTGCTGCTTACTGCGGTTCCTCCTGCTGTGGTAATACTGATCTTACCGGTAGAAGCGCCTGCCGGAATCGTAGCTGTTAACTGGGTAGCGGAATTAACGGTAAAGCTGGCAGCAGCAGTTCCGTTAAAAGTTACACTGGTGGCTCCGCTGAAATCATTACCCGTAATCACAACTGCACAGCCCGTTGGGGCAGTACCGGGCGTAAAGGAAGAAATATCAGGTGCTGGTACAAAAGTAAAATCACTATTGCTTAAGGCGCTGCATCCGAAAGAAGTTGCTACGCTGATCTTGCCGGTTGTGGCCGTGGCCGGCACCACCGCTGTTATTTGGGTTCCTGAAATTACCGTATAGCTGGCCTCATTCACCCCGTTAAACTTAACGCTATTTACAGTACTTAAATTTGTACCGGTTAGCGTTACCGTCATCCCCGGTCCGGCAGAAGTTGGTGTGAAAGAAGTAAGGGCCGGCTGAGGATTAATAGTTATGGTTTGGGTAGCCGTGCTATTGCAGCTTCCCCCATAATTGGCCGTTAGCGTGTAAGTAGTAGTGCTTGCCGGAGCGGCTGTAAGGGTTTCGCCGGCAGCAGTGCCCCCGGACCAGCTCCAGCTATAAGCAGCAGCCTCAATGGTTGCCTCGGAAGTTATCCGCGCCGGAACAGCCGCGGAGCTGCCCGCCGTAAGCGTACCATGAAAATTATTAGCAGTACCATCATAAGCCGTAGTACCGGAAGTTTCGTCGAAGCGCCAGTACCCAACCAAACCTGAGGAACTACCACTAATAGCTCTGTTCATATCTGCCTGAATTTCGGACTGGGTACGGACTTTATTCCACACCCGGAATTCATCGATGCTTCCTTTATGATAATTACCATTCCAACGCCCGATCATCATGCCGGTAGCGCCTAAAGTACTGGCGCCATCGGAAACGGTACCGGATGCAGCTAAATTCCCGTTCAGGTAAATTGCTTTCCAGTTCCCGCCTTTTCCGGCCGAAACCAAGGCTACGTGGGTCCATTTGTCCAGGTAAGGCGTAAAATTCACCGACACCCTGCCATTGGAAGTAGTGCCATAATCCCAGTGCAGCATTTTATCCGTCCAGGGAGCATGCGCCTGAAAGCGCAACCCGTCGGCAGTAGTAAATGAAAAAATAGAGCTGGCTTTTACATCTGCCGTATTGGTCTTTACCCAAAACTCTACGGTTACGGCTCCCCCGTTTGCATTGAAGTTAAAATCCGGAACATTTACATGATTGCCCAGTCCATCGGTTTGCAGTGCGGTGCCCGCCAAATTCTGGTTACCGGTAGCCGTTAAATTTACGGACCCTCCGGCGCAGAAAGTGGTGGTGCCTGCAGCGGTTATGGACGGAGCGGTTACCAGGGTAAATTGGCCGGGGCTGTTGCTGGCACCGCCTGCGGTTGTAACTGTTACCGGCCCGGAAGTGGCAGATGCAGGAATAGTGGCCGTTATCTGGGTACCAGCAGCATTTACCGTTACGTTTGTGGCACTTGAATTATTAATCCGAACTGCTAAAGCACCGGAGAGATTTTTCCCGTTAATTGTAATGGTACAGCCGGCCTTCGCTGCCACCGGAAAGAAAGTATACACTTCCGGTGTCGGAACAAAGGTAAAATCACTACTGCTTGTGGCGCTGCATCCGGCCGCAGTTACCACGCTGATCTTACCGCTGGTAGCTGTAGCCGGAACTTCAGCCCAGACCTGAGTAGCGGAAAGGATGGTATAAGAAGCCGCATTTGTTCCGTTAAACTTTACTTCGGATAACGTGTTTAAATTCGTACCTGTTAGAGTAACCGACATTCCCGGCCCGGCAGAAGCCGGGGAAAAGGAACTGATTATTGGCAGCGGGTTAACGGTTATGGTTTGCGTTTCGGTTACCGAACAGCTGGCCGGATAAGCGGCCGTTACGGAATAAGTAGTGGTGGTACCTGGCAAAGCAGTTACAACTGCTCCGGATGTGGTATTTAAACCCGTAGCCGGACTCCAGGTATACGTTGGCGCCAGCCACGCAGGAGTTATCCAGGCCGGCAATCCTGTTGATGTCCCCTGCACGAAGGTACCGGCAGCATTTCGTCCGGAAATATCGGCGGTGACAGAGCCGTAGGTTTCGTCGAAGGTCCAGTAACCGAGCAGGCCACTTTGAGCACCGGCATAGGTTTCGTACATATCTGCCTGGATTTCGGCCTGAGTACGGATCTTATTCCAGATGCGGAATTCGTCTACGGCACCTTTATGATACAGCGCATCCCATTTTCCAATGGTAAGTCCGGTTCTGCTGCGGGTGTCCGCGCCATCGGAAACGGTAGCGGAATTCACCAAAACCCCGTTTATATAAATTGCTTTCCAGGTTCCGTTTTTACCGCCAGAAACCAGGGCCACGTGGGTCCACTGATCGAGGTAAGCGGTATAGGGCGCTGAGATCCGGCCACTTCCGCTTAAATTCCCATAATCGAAATGCAGGGTATTTCCGCTTCCGGGCACATGCGCCTGAAAACGCAGGCCATCGGCAGTAGTAATCGAGAAAATACTGCGGCTGCCGGTAGTGGCGGCGCTGGCCTTGGTCCAGAATTCTACGGTTACCGGTCCGCCGTTCGAGTTAAAACTGAAATCCGGTACGTTTACATAGTTTCCGTTCCCATCGAAATTAACCGCTGAACCGTTTTGTGTATAGTTACTGGTTGCCGTAAGCTGCACCGAACCGCCGGCACAAAAAGTTGTGGCGCCGGCCGGCGTAATGGTTGGCCGGACCACAATAAGCGATGCACTGCTAAAAGTAGTTCCCTGGGGAGTCGTTACACCAATAGTACCAGAGGTTGCATTGTTGGGAATAGTGGCTAAAATGCTCTTACCATCGGTACTTACAGTAAAAGTAGTTGTACTAACGCCGTGAAAATTTACTGCGGTTGCGCCGGCAAAGTTACTACCATTAATCGTTACCTGACAGTTGGCCGGGGAAACGTTCGGAGATACGCCGGAAACCGCCGGCAGGCTGCCGTTCGTCATTTTTAAAGCCCAGTAATCAAAACCGCCGCGGCTTGTCGTTGATTTGTCGCCGTTACGGCCGCCATAAGAATTAGCGCCTAACAAATAGCTGCCATCAAGCGCTTCTACTAAGTTTCCGCCGAAATCATAATTATTGGTGCCGGTAGGCCTTTCCCAGAGTTTGTTGCCATTCGCATCGAGTTTGATCAGCCAGATATCCATGGAACCCCGGGAGGCGGTGGTTTTATTGCCACTGATACCGGACATAGAGCTACCGGCCAGTAGAAAATTACCGTCTGCCGTTTGAATAATATCTTCAGCAATTTCGGAATCTGTGCCGCCGAAGGTTTTGTCCCATTGTTTATTACCATTGGCATCCGTTTTTACGATCCAGTAATCATTACTTCCCCAACCAGCTTCCGATTTATCTCCGCTGATACCGGAATTGCTATAGCCTGCCAAAATATAACCACCGTCGGACGTAAGTTCCATGCTACTAAAGTTATCGTTTAAACTGCCGCCATAAGCTTTATCCCACTGTTTAACGCCAACGGCGGTTAGTTTAATAATCCAATAATCCGTTCCACCTTTAGAAGCCCCTGACTTGTCGCTGCTGATTCCGGAGTCGGATGATCCGCCTATTACAAAGCCACCATCGGTCGTTAATTCCAGATCATACAGGTATTCTATTGAACTTCCACCGTAACTTTTATCCCACTGTTTGTTGCCGCCGGCATCGAGCTTAATTACCCAGAAATCTTTATCGCCTTTGGAGGCCTGGGTTTTGTCGCCGCTTATTCCAGAATCAGAATCGCCGGCCAGAAGATAGCCGCCGTCGGAGGTTTGAACAATTTTTCTTAATGCATCGGTCAAATCGCCCCCAAAAGTTTTATCCCAGAGTTTATTACCATTGGCATCTAATTTCAGCACCCAGAAATCGAGTCCTCCTTTTGAAGCCTGACTTTTATCGCCGCTGATCCCGGAAGAAGAATATCCGCCTAAGATATAGCCCCCATCAGAAATTTGTTGCAGGGAAGCCAGGTAATCTGCACCGCTGCCACCGTAGGTTTTTTCCCATTGTTTGTTACCCTGCAGATCGAGTTTTACGATCCAGAAATCATTATTCCCTCTGGTAGCTTCCGTTTTATCGCCGGAGATATCGGATTTGGAATATCCCCCCATTATACAGCCGCCATCGTTCGTTGGAGCAATACTGTTAAGCTGCTCATCGGCGCTGCCTCCCAAGCCGATGTCCCAGATTTTTACGGGTACGCTTTGCGAAAAACCTGCAGTAAAAATTAAGCAAAACAAGACCAATAACAGCACATAATGCAATCGGAATGTTCGTTTGAAGCGCAAGTAGTGGTACATCATAAATAATTCAGTAAAGGGTGAGTATTTAATAAGCAGGTTTTAGTTTGGGATGGTTACAAAGCGGTAATACCTTACAGGTCGATTTTTCAAAAGCTTTATTTTTTTGCCGTTCATCATTTTAAGGAAGTACCTCCATAAAGGAATGAATGGATTGGCAGTTACCGGGTGCTTGCATGCGTTCAGGCTATTCCGGGCAGCAAAACCAAAGGGAAAGTACTTAAGACAGGTGCAGCATAAAGCTGGGCGCTGCCAATTGGAGAGCACCATCAGGTTAGCCCGAAAATTGCTATTTCTCCTTAAAAAGGATTGTTTGAAATCCGAAGAATATATGATTGCCATACTTTAACTTCTCTCCGATTATAAAATAAATTGTAAAATTGCTAATTTTGAAAACAGAGAAAGTACGCCAAAAGGAGAAACAGCTACGCCAACAGGAGAAATGGGACGGATAATTAAACTGGAACTGGACTACATTCGCGAACTGCAGGAACAACAAATGCAGCGGGAGAACGCCCTGCTGCCACCCGAAGCCGGGAAATTAAAACTGGAACGCATTCCCGGACAGCACCTGAACCGGGTAAACCTGCACGAGATCAAAATGGCCGACCAGGAGCTAACCTTTCACACGCAAAGTATGCCGCTGGTCAGCATCGGGTTCCAGCTGCAAGGCACCGACGAATCGTGGTATGCCGGCGTAAAAGAACCTATGATCTTGGCGGAAAAAACCTTCAACGTCAACTTCCAGCCGGGAATTTCTGCCAAACACACCATGCGGGGCGAAAACGGGTTTTACTTTCTGCACCTGGGTTTTACCAAAGAACGTTTCCTGGAACTTACCGCCTTTAGTCCGGTACTGCACGAGGCCTATGCGAATGTTTTTTTAAAGAATGATTTCTTCCTCCTCTGGAAAAACTCTCCGAAGATATCTCCTGCCCTGCTCAACACCGTAGCCAACCTGAAACAGATCAATTTCAACAGCAACCTGGCCGGCATGGTGCTGGAAGCCGCCTTGCTGAACCTGATCGTGCAGGCCCACGAAGGTCATTTTACCGAACCAAGCCCAAGCCGCGAAAACGGTATCTTACAGGAAGTAAAAGCTTACCTGGAAGAAAATTATTTGGCCGATCTCAGTTTGAAAAGCCTGGCAAAGGAGTTTGGCACGAATGAATTCAGCTTAAAGAAAGGCTTCCGCGAAAAATACGGGCATACCGTTTTCGGTTACATCCATCAACTCCGCATGGAAAAAGCCAAAGACTTATTACTGGCCGGCAAAAGCATTAAAGCTGTAGCTATCGAGATGGGCTACGAGCACAGCAATCACTTTTCGGCCGCTTTTACCAAATGGTTCGGCCTCAGGCCTTCCGGATTTAAAAAGTGACCTTACCCCAGCCCTCTCCTAAAAACAGGAGAGGAAGCTTTTTTTGTCTGAATCAGGATTTTCAGGATTACAAGATTTTCAGGACAATTGTTTGAATCAGAATTATAGAATTTTCAGAATTTTTCTTTTAGATCTTGTACGGACAGGGCTTGACCTGTCCCACGCATATCGCCAGCGCAGCGCTCCTGAAAACCACGTTAGCAGATAAAAAACTAAACTAAATAGAAAGCCAAATACAAAGGAAAACTGACAGAAGCCTGCCCCGAAAGCTTTCGGGGTTTCTAAGGAGATAGACTTTGGATTAACCGGTGCCCCGATATGCATCGGGGTAGACCTCAGGCACGAGGCAGCCCGGAAGGGCAGGAGAATCCACGGCTTTCGAGTTTGAAACGAAGCCACCTAGGTCTACCCCGAAGCATTTCGGGGCTTGAGGGAGAAAGCTCAATTGAAAGTTGAAGGTTATGAGTTTAGAATTGAAGCTTGTTTGAATCTGTAGAAGTTAGACTCAAATATTTCTGAAACCCCGGAATTAAAATAAAAAGCCCTTCGTTTTATCAGAACGGTATTACTTTTAGCAGAAAAACAGCACCGATTTGCAAGAGTAGAAAAAACCTTCTATCTTTGCACCCTTATAGTATAACCATACACATTATAAAAAAATGGTATCAAAAAATTACGAAACGGTCTTCATTCTGACCCCTCTGTTAAACGAGGCTCAGGTGACAGAAACGGTCGAGAAGTTCAGACAGGTGCTTAAGGAAAATGGCGCCGACATTATCCACGAAGAAAACTGGGGCCTGCGTAAACTGGCTTACCCAATTCAGAAGAAATCTACTGGTTTCTACGTTCTGGTGGAATTTGCAGCTCCGTCTACTATTGTAGACACGTTGGAATTGGCTTACCGCCGCGATGAGCGCGTGGTTCGCTTCTTAACCACTGTTCTGGATAAACACGCTGTTTCTTACAACGAGCGTCGCCGCAAAGGTGAAATGAACACACAGAAAGCTGCAAAACAACAAAAGGAGGCACAAACAGCATGAGCTTAGTTAACGAAAAAGTCCACAAGCAGGACAATCGCAAAAAATACTGCCGCTTCAAGAAAAACGGCATCCAGTACATCGATTACAAAGACGGTAACTTCTTACTGAAGTTCGTAAACGAGCAGGGTAAAATTTTGCCACGTCGTATTACCGGTACCAGCCTGAAATTCCAGCGCCGTGTATCGCAGGCCGTAGCCCGTGCCCGTCACCTGGCAATTTTACCTTACGTAACTGATTCTTTAAAATAAGGAGGCTGAAAGAAAATGGAAGTAATTTTAAGAGATGACGTTAAAGGTTTAGGTTTCAAAAACGATATCGTTACCGTAAAACCAGGTTTCGGCCGTAACTACCTTATCCCGCAAGGCCTTGCGGTAATGGCAGACAAGTCGAACAAAAAAGTAGTAGCTGAGAACATCCGTCAAGCTGCTCACAAAGCTGAAAAAGTAAAAGCAGATGCCCAGGCAATTGCTGACCAGATCGGCGACATGACCCTCGAAATTCCGGCCCGCGTTGGCGAATCCGGCAAAATTTTCGGTGCGGTTACTACCCTGCAGCTGTCAGAAGCCCTGAAAGCAAAAGGCATCGATGTAGATCGTAAGAAGATCTCTTTCGATACCGATGTTAAAACTGCCGGTGAATACACAGCTTCTATTGTACTGCACAAAGAAGTGAAGCACCAGGTTAAATTTAACGTAGTTGCTGAGTAAGCATTTACTATAAACCCGCTTAAAACGCCCTGTTACTAAAAACAGGGCGTTTTTTTGTTTGCAACGGGCAACTTAAAGAATAAATCTCCGATTTTAATTAAATTGCCTGCTTTCCTTTTACGATCAGAAAACATACTGTTTTAGCATGATATTCCGTACCGAATTGCACCCCAGCCCGGCTGACCAAAAACTCGACCTGACCTCCAAAGCGGTTACGGTCGGTTCCTGCTTTTCGGAAGTGATCGGGCGGCAACTGGAGAAATACAAGGTAAACACCCTCTCCAACCCTTTCGGCACCATTTTCAACCCCCTTTCTGCCTGCAAACTGCTGCAGGTTTGTGCCGGCGCCGACATCGAGCTGGCCGATTCCTTTGTCGAAAATAACGGCCGCTGGTATTCCTATGACTTTCATTCTTCCTTTTCCGCCCCCACCGAAGAAGACCTTTACGAACAGCTCGACGAGGTAATTGTAAAAACCCGCCGCTTCCTGAAACAAGCCGATGTGCTGATCCTGACCCTGGGAACGGCCAATATTTTCCGGCTGAACATTACGGGCGAAACCGTAGCCAACTGCCATAAATTACCGGCAGCAAACTTTACCCGCGAAACGCTGCTGCCCGAAGAAATTATTACCGCCATTGCCGAAACGCACAGCCTGCTTCGCGAACTGAACCCGAACCTCCGCCTGGTTTTAACCGTGAGTCCGGTAAGGCACATTAAAGACACGCTCGAACTCAACAGCGTGAGCAAAGCCGTTCTCCGCCTGGCCACTCATTATCTTTCGCAGCAACTTCCTTTTGTAAGCTATTTCCCAGCCTACGAGCTGCTCATCGACGATTTGCGCGATTACCGGTTCTACAAGGAAGACATGCTTCACCCTACTGCCACGGCGGAACAATACATCTGGGAGAAATTTTCCGGCGCGTATTTTGAAGAAACCTTCCACCTGTTTGCTCAGGAATGGGAGAAGATCTTACGGGCCAGAGAGCACAAACCGTTCCATCCGGAATCGCCGCAACACCAGGCTTTCCTGCAGAATATCATCGAAAAACTGCATACCCTTCAGGAAAAAACCGATGTAACCGAAGAACTGGCATATTTCGAAAGTCAGGTAATTGTGCTGCCGGAAGTGGTAGAAGAACCTGATTCTGAAGAAGAGGAAGAAGAAGCGGAATTAACGCCGGAAGAAGCTCAGGAAACTGCTGCAACTGTAGAAACTGCCCTTGCTGAAACTTCTGACGAGGAAGAAGACATTGCCACGCCGGTAATGGTTGCCGTTCCGGAAGAAGCCGTGGCTCTGGAAGAGGGTTCCCGGAAGAAAAAGAAACGCAAACCAAAGCGGAAAAAGAAGAAGCCATTTGGCACCGAAGAAGCCCAGCCCATTGCCGAAGCTGCTGCAGCCGAATCGGTTATTGCAATAGACCAGGAGGAAGCAAGTGCAACAGAAACTACGCCTGTAGTTGAAAGCACGCCCGAGCTTGGGACCGTTTTAGAAGAAACCGCCGAACCGGTAGTGGCTACTTTAGCGGCCGCCTTTACTGAACCAACCGGCGCAACGCTATCGAAATCGGCCAAAAAACGGGCTGCCCGCAAAAAGAAAAAAGCACTGGCTGCTCAGCAAACTTCCGAAGAAGCAATGGTTCAGGAACAAGTTGCTCCAATTGAAGAGGAAAGTATTGCTGAAACCGAAACTCCCCTTGAGATTGCGCCATCAGAACCCGTTTTAACCATTCCGGTACCGGTGGAGGAAGTAGAACCGGTTCCGTTCCAGGCAACTGAAGCGGAGCCTACGCCGGCACCTGCCCCATCAGCTTCAGCAAAAGGCCGGAAGGAAAAGCAACCAAAGAAAACAGCCGCAAAAGGCAAGAAAAAAGAATGGCCGGATCTGTTTGCCCCGGCCATTCCTGCCGAAGCAGCTCCGGTAGAAGTTCCTGCCTTAACGGAAGCGCCTGAGCCTGAACCGGAAGTAAATCCGTTACTGGAAATACTTTCTGATTGGGAGAATATCCCAATGCCGACTGCTCCAAAACGCCGCGGACGACCTAAAAAAGAAGAACCGGCAAAGGTCGAAGCTCCGGTTCCTGCCGCGACACCGGTTACTCCCGAACCTGTGCAAACGGAAGTACTTCCAACCGAAACGGTTACACCGGAACCGGCATCCGTACCGGTTTCCGAAACAGCTGAAGAAACAACCGTAGCAACGGAACAACCGAAAAAGAAACGGACCTACAACCGGAAACCAAAGCCGGAAACAACCTCCGCTCCTGCTCCCACCCCGGCACCGAAAGGCCGCCGGAAAAAAGCAACTCCGGAAGGATAATACCTAATGGCCTGTCCTTCGGCAGGCCATTTCCTTTTTTGTCATCCTGAACGCCAGTGAAGGACCTCGTCGGCCAAAAGCAGAATAGCCAAAACAGAAGTTCCTGCAATTCGCCGAAAGTTGTTTCGCTATCTCTCAACAGGACATAATTAAAAATTGGCAGAATATTATACCCCGGTCTGTGTCGCACAGACCGGAGCACTGCCGGAAGGTAAAGCCAGATTTCAAGTAGCAGAATGGTTGTTGGTGAAAACACAAACGCAATGCTGTTTCGGACATCTTTGTCCGAAACTAACCCTGGTGCGGACATCCATGTCCGCGAGTGCAGTTACGGGGACAAGGATGTCCCCTGCAGGTTGCTTCCAGACATAGATGTCCGGAAGAGCAGTAAAAGCATTTAAATAATACTCCGTAGCGTAGGGTTTAAACCCTACGCTACGGAGATAAATCCATTCCCGTTAAAAAACGCTATCTTTTCGACCAAAAAACCCGGTACCCGTAAAACGTCTGTTTAAATTCCTGCACCATGCCTGATACCTCCCGCAAGCCGAACCGTTTAGTCCACGAATCGAGCCCTTATTTGCTGCAACACGCGCATAACCCCGTAGATTGGTACCCGTGGGGGCAGGAAGCGCTGGAAAAGGCAAAGAAAGAAGATAAGCTCATTATTGTGAGTATCGGGTATGCGGCTTGCCACTGGTGCCACGTAATGGAGCACCAGAGTTTCGAAAATGAGCAGATTGCCCGGGTAATGAATGAGCGCTACGTGTGCATAAAAGTAGACCGCGAAGAACGCCCCGATGTGGACCAGGTGTATATGGATGCCGTACAAGCCATGGGTTTGCAGGGCGGCTGGCCACTGAACGTATTTCTGAACCCGGAGGCCAAGCCCTTTTACGGCGGCACGTATTTTCCGCCGGAGCAATGGATCCAGGTGCTTGAAAACGTGGCTACTGCCTACCAGAAACAACGAACCGAACTGGATGCCTCCGCGGACCAGTTTGCCGAGCACCTGAACGCCGATGAACTCTCCAAATACGGCCTGAAATTCGAAGAAACCAATACTTTTTCCGAAGAAGAACTCACCCAGCTTTACCAGAAATTCAGCAAAAACTACGATAAAAAACGCGGCGGTATAGGGAAGGCGCCTAAGTTCCCGATGCCGGCCAATTACCAGTTTTTATTGCGCTACTACTACCATTCCAAAGATCCGGCCGCGCTGGAGCAACTGAACCTTACCCTCACCGAAATGGCGGGCGGCGGCATCTACGATCAGGCGGGCGGCGGCTTTGCGCGCTACTCCACCGACGAGGACTGGCTAGTGCCCCACTTCGAAAAAATGCTTTATGATAACGGGCAACTGGTAAGTTTGTATTCCGAAGCTTATCAGGTTACCAAAGATCCGCTTTACAAGGAAGTAGTGTACGAAACCATCGGCTTTGTAGAACGCGAACTGATGAGTCCGGAAGGCGGCTTTTATTCCTCCCTGGATGCGGACAGCGAAGGCGAAGAAGGCAAATTCTACGTTTTCACCAAAGAGGAACTGGAAAAGATCTTAGGGCAGGAAGAGCCGCTTTTCTCGAAATACTACCACGTAACGGCCGCCGGAAACTGGGAACACGGCCGGAATATTCTGCACCGGAAAGTAAGCGATGAAGTATTTGCCAAAGAAAACGAACTGGAGATTGCGGTGTTGCAGGAATTGGTCCCCGGTTGGAAACAGAAAATCCTCCAGGTGCGGCTCGAACGCGTTCGCCCGAGCCTCGACGATAAGATCCTACTGGGTTGGAATGCGCTGATGCTACGCGGCCTGACCGATGCCTACAAAGCTTTCGGGGAAAAGGAATTTCTGGATCTGGCCGTAATAAATGCCGAATTCCTGCTGATGAACCTGAAAATAGAAGCCCAGCTGTACCGGAACTTTAAACAAGGCAACGCGAGCATTCCGGCTTTCCTGGAAGATTACGCCCTGCTCATAAGAGCGCTGATCGGGCTGTACGAAGTTTCGTTTGAAGAAAAGTATTTACTGGAAGCCAAGAGATTAACCGAATACGTGCTAGAGAATTTCGCCGATGCAAACGATTTCCTGTTCTTCTACACCGATAAAAATGCCGAGAAACTGATCGCCCGCAAAAAGGAATTCTTCGATAACGTAATTCCGGCTTCCAACTCAGTAATGGCGCAAAACCTGTGGCAACTAGGCTTGTTTTTTGATGAAAGCAGCTATTCCGAACGCGCCGTAAACATGCTGAAAAAGGTGCAGGAACTCGTAGTAAAAGAACCGGGCTACGTGGCTAATTGGGCCATTTTGTACTTGCAGCAACTGAAACCCGCTGCCGAAATTGCCATTGCCGGACCGGAGGCCGATACTTTAAGGGAAGAACTAAGCACTTTTTTCCTGCCAAATGCTATCGTTTGCGGTACCTCCCGCCCCGAAAGTCAGCTTCCCTTACTCGAAGACCGCGCCGGAATGACGGATAGTACGCTGATCTACGTTTGCTTCAATAAAACCTGCCAGATGCCGGTGGAAACGGTGAAAGAGGCTTTGGCGCAACTGGGGGTTTAGCTGAAGTATGACTCTTTAAGTGCAATTTCGACTGAAAGTTCGGCGGAGCCAAATCTCCGGAATAAGGTAGGAAGCCTTAGTAAAAGGGCTACCAACTGGATGAGATCTCTCCTGTCGTCGAGATGACCGGGAAATTTTATAGAAATAGTAGAGATTTCTTACTAAAAAGTCGGCATGTTGAGCCATTGCAAAACAACTTGTCGGCACCTGGTAGGAAGCTATCTACTAAAAGCCGACGAGGTCCTTCGCTGGCGCTCAGGATGACAAGATTTTTTTAAAAACTTCTGACCTGAACCAATTCTTCCTTATTCCGATAATCTTCCCTATTTCATTATACCTACCCGATCTTCACCGAAGTCATGGTAAGGGAGCCGGCTACGGCTTTGTCGTTGAAGAATGAGCTGCCTTCGTTTTTGCCTTGCAAGGCCAGGGCGTACAGTAGCGGGTAATAGTGATCCGGTGATGGTACAGCCAGTTTGGCGGATTTGCTTAGCTTTTCGTAATTGATCAGGGCCTGGTGGTCGCCGTTGGTGATCTTGCTTTTGAAGATCTCATTCATCTCCAGGGCCCAGTCGTAGCCGTATTCGTTGTTTATTTCGCTGAAATCGCGGATGGCAAGCATGCCCAGATTGTGCACCATATTGCCGCTGGCCAGGATCAGCACGCCTTTTTTGCGTAAAGCGGCCAGTTCTTTGGCCAGATCGTAATGGTACTGGGCCGGCTTGTAATAGTCCATGCTGAGCTGCAGCATCGGGATATTGGCTTCCGGGTACATCTGCATCACCACCGACCAGGCGCCGTGGTCTAAGCCCCAGTCGTGGTCCAGGCCTACGTTGGTAGATTTGATTAGAGAAGCCGTTTCTTTGGCAAGGGCCGGATTTCCGGGCGCCGGATACCGGGCTTCGTTCAGTTCGCGGGAGAAGCCCCCAAAATCGTGGATGGTTTTGGGCTTTTCCATGGCCGTAATGTGTGTGCCCCGCGTTAACCAGTGCGCCGACACGATAAGCACCGCCTTTGGTACCGGGATCTGCTTCGCCATTTGTTTCCAGCGGATCGTAAATTCATTATCTTCCAGGGCATTGGTAGGCGAACCGTGGCCTACGAACAGCACCGGCATGAGCTGGTCCTGCTCCTTTAAAGAACTCGTAAAATGATTGAAAGCGGTTAAAGTGGTCATGCCGGCAACTCCTGTAACTAAACTTTTGATAAATGTTCTTCTTTCCATGGCTGTACTCCAAAGAATAAAATAAAAACGGAAGCACAGCCGGCTTTTTCTTTCCGGCTGCTTCCGCTGCAATTTAAATTGAAATTACGCCTGCTTCACCAGCTGCACTTCGGCCTGAAGCTTAATTTCGTCGCTTACCACCACGCTGCCGGCTTCGGTTACCGCGTTCCAGGTAAGGCCGAACTCCTTGCGGCTGATCTTACCGCTTACCGTAAATCCGGCTTTGGTTTGGCCGTACGGGTCTACCACGATTCCGCCGAATTCCACGTCTACCGTAACCGGTTTGGTAACGCCTTTAATGGTCAGGTCGCCGTGCAGTTTATAGTCGTTGCCGCCTGTGTTTTCGTACTTCGTACCTACAAAACGAACTTCACCGTGCTGCGCCGCATCGAAGAAATCTGCCGATTTCAGGTGCGTATCGCGCTGCTCGTTGTTGGTGCTGATCGAATCTACATCGGCGGTAAATACCACGCTGGCGGCATCGGTAAATTTATCGTCGGAGGTTTCGGCTTCGATATTGAACTTCTGAAAATACCCGGTTACCGTGGTGATCATCAGGTGTTTCACTTTAAACTGGATCTCACTGTGCGTTGGGTCAACCACCCATTTTACATTAGCCATAATTTTATCTTTTAAAGTTTTATAGGTAATTCCTTCCGGAATATTTTTTCAAATGTACATACATTTAATGTATATACATATATTTTGACAAAAAAAGTTTCAAAACTTTATGTTCTGAAATTTTTAAGGCTTCAAAATGGCTTATATCCGCGTTATTTAACCCATTCCTCCTTCAGCAAGGAATACAGATAAAGGTCATGAAACCGGCCGTTTACCTGTTCGGCCTGCCGGAGAATGCCTTCCCTAGTAAATCCTAAACGTTCCGGAATTCCCTGGCTTTTATGGTTGCCGGTGGCACATTTAATTTCGATGCGGTTCAGCCCTAAAGCAGTAAAACCGTGGCCGATGATCTCTTTACACGCTTCCGTAACCAGGCCCTTGCCTTGAAATTCTTCGCCGAGCCAATAACCAATAGCGCCCGTTTTGTTCTGATGATCGAGGTAGTACAGCCCTATGCGGCCGGCCACTTTCCTTGCATGGAGGATCATAAAAGAAGCTTCCTGATTATCAGCCGCGCGTTGCTGTGCACCTTTAATAAAGCTTCGGAAATTATCGGCAGACTGCATAAAATCTACCCAGGTCAGCCAGGTTTTTAAATGCGTGCGGTTGTTATCGATCAGCTCGAAGGCAGGCTCGGCGTGATGGTCGGCAAGAGGTTCGAGTGAAATGGTTTCGGAGATCTGCATAAATTAAAAACTTATCGGGTTATTGCCTCGCCAGGTTGTAAAAAACCTGACCGGGTGCCCTAAGTTAATTATTCTAACATATAACCCGTCTATCTTTTGCCCGAATTTTCTACCTTAAGCCTTATTTTTTTCGGTATAGGACTTCAGAATTAGGGTTCCGGTAAATCTATGAATAGCCCGCTGCTTTCGGTAATCTTATGCGAATCAGGAAGCATTCGCTACCAGTATCAAACTTCAAATGAAATTGGCAGAGGAAAGTCCTTAAAAACCAATTGCCCTTCCTGCCGTTCAATTTTAATACAAACCCAACTGCATTTCTACCTTACCCTATTTGCCATGATCGAACTGAAGAATGTTTTTAACAAGGTTTTTCTCACCATTGAAACCGATGCTTTAAACAGATGGGTGGAAGCAACCTGGTACGGCTACCCAACAGAAGATAATTTAAGAACCGGCGTGGCTGCCTATACCCAGGCACTGGCCAACACCAATGCCAACCACATCCTGATCGATGCGCGCAAGGTTCTCGGCACCTGGAAACATTCTTTGAAATGGATGTTAGAGGATTGGGCGCCCGTAGCGGCACAGATGGGGCTGGAATATTATGCGCTGGTGGTAGCTCCGGAAACATTTGCCGAAGAAGCAGCATTGAACATGCGCGAAAACCTGTATTCTTTTCGGGCAAAGGTTTTCAATAACCTGGACGAAGCGAAATTCTGGCTAAGGAGTCAGGGGTAGGTTGTTTAGAGGTGATTTTTCAATGTTTAGAGTTTTCGGAAGGATGACATCAAACTTAAAAATGGAAAAGCAAGTTATTGACTTCCCTATGCTATCACAAATTTTCCAGATTACTTTTATTCATAGCAGCGCCGTCGGAGACGGCTTATTTCATTAAACTTTGAAGTCATCCTCCGGAAGACTCCAAAGAGCGAAGTTTCTTTCGATCCGTTCGAGAGCTTGTTCGGCGTGATGGTCGGCAATGGGTTCTAGGATGGTGGTTTGGGAGATTTGAATATTAGTTTTAACGAGCTACTTTAAACAACCTATAAACAAAAGAGGTATAGTTGAAACTATACCTCTTTAAGATTTCAAAAAGCTTAGTTCTTATTTCTTACTGTAATATTCCTGCTTCTTTAAGTTTAGCATTTACTCTTGAGGCATCTGCCTGAATTTGAGGTCTAATTTTATTTAAAGCGTCATTTAATGCATCAGGATAAATCTTTCTCCCAGCACTTGTCATTCCGTAACCATAATATAGAGCCATAGTTGTATTCGACTCTCCAATAGCCGAGTACTTTCCGATTAATTTATTATTCTTATCTAAAATCCTTAACTCAACCTCCAGTTTTAAATTAAACTTACCCATTGGAAACCCGAATAAATTTGGTGCAAATAAAAATAAACCAGAAACAATTGGGTAAAGGGCACCACTTTTAAGTTCAACTACATTCCTTTTTAAGGCAATGTAACCATACTTATCACCATAAGGGTCCATTAAATTTGCTTCAACTTCTTGCGTAAAAATTTTCAATTCATCTCCGCTGGATACGACAGTAGTGTTTGCCATATCCTCCATTCTTCTTTCAAGAGTTAAAAGCTTTGGAGTAATAGGTTCTTTCTTTACAGATAGCATAGAAGGATCCCATGCTTTACAACTTGTCATTAAAAATGAGAATAGTAGAACAATTGAAGTTATCTTTTTCATAATGTTTTATTTTGCTTGTAAATATGGTGCTTTTTGTCAAAACAGAAAAAATATTTTAACACCAAAATCATGCATTAAAGCTATTCCCATTTACAATATCCGTTAACTTGTTTTATTATTTAATGTGTACTTAAAAATATCAACCCCTAAAAATGTAAGCTTGTAGACTGTATCTTCCACCCGCAAGGAATTCTCCCCTCCTTTTCCGACCTTTGCAGCGCGATTTTACTTTTTAACCGCAATACCTTAGCGTTTTATCTTGGATTCTCCGTTGCTTTTTTCCCCAGAAGAATTACCTGCCGACCGGCTCACGCTGTTCGTGGATGTGATCCTGCCTTTGCCGTTGCCGAAGCTTTACACCTACCGCGTGCCGTACGAAATGAACGACCAGGTTTTTGTGGGCGGCCGGGTAATTGTGCAATTCGGGGCGAAAAAGGTATTGAGCTGCATTGTAGCGGCCGTGCACGAAAAACCGCCGGCGGGTTACCAGGCTAAATACCTGATGGAGGTGATCGACGAAACGCCGGTGGTTACGCCGCCGCAATTGCGCATTTTTAGTTGGATGGCTGAATATTATATGTGCACGCTGGGCGAAGTGATCAACGCGGCTTTGCCGGCTGCTTTGAAATTAAGCTCCGAATCGCGCATCCAGATGCACCCGGCTTACCGCGACGAAACCAACGAATGGCGGCTTTCCGCGCAGGAAGAAAAAATTCTGTACGCGCTTTCCCAACAGCCTACCCTAACGTTTACCGAAGTCGGGAATTTATTGCAGACGAGCCATTTTCATAAGTACATCAAATCGCTGCTGCTGAAGGAGATCATTATTATTTTCGAGGAAATTGCGGAAAAGTACAGCCCGAAAGTGGTAAAGAAAGTGCGCCTGAACCAGGAACTGCTAAACGAACCGGAAGCACTGGAAAAACTCTTCGACGAACTGGCTTCCAAACCGAAACAGGTGGATGTGCTGATGTATTACCTGCAAAAGGCGCCGGTGCATCAGGATCCCAATCTGAACTTCAAAGGCCTCGATAAAAACCTGCTTACGTCTAACCCGCGGCTATCGCTTTCGGCCATTAATTCTTTGCTGAAAAAAGGAGTACTGGAACAATTTGAGCAAATTGTTTCACGGTTTCCGGTCGATGACTCGGTGAAGCAAATGGCTTTTCCGCTTTCCGAATACCAGGAAAATGCGCGCAAACAAATACTGGACTTTTTTGCCGAAAAAGATACCGTTCTGCTGCACGGCATTACCGGATCGGGTAAAACAGAAGTGTATATTGACCTGATAAAAAATGCGCTGGAAGGTGGCGGACAGGTGTTATACCTGCTTCCCGAAATTGCCTTAACTGCCCAGATCGTTGGCCGCTTAATGAAAGTTTTCGGCGATAGATTAGGCGTGTACCATTCCAAATTCTCGGATAACGAACGCGTGGAAGTCTGGAACGGCGTTTTAAGTGGGCGGTTTCAGGTAGTAGTAGGCGTGCGTTCGTCTATTTTCCTGCCTTTCCACGACCTTTCCCTCATTATTGTAGATGAGGAACACGAATCGAGCTACAAGCAGTACGACCCTGCTCCCCGCTACAACGCCCGCGAAGTCGCTTTAATGCTGGCCAACTTTCACGGCGCGAAAACCTTGCTCGGTTCCGCTACGCCTTCCGTAGAAAGCTTCTACAACGCAAAAAATGGCCGCTGGGGATTGGTAACCATGAATAAGCGTTTCGGTACGGCCGTTTTGCCGGAAACAGAGCTGGTAGATACGCGCGACGAGCAGAAACGCAAGAACATGCACAGCCATTTTTCGGCCAAACTTCTGGAGGAAATTCAGGAACGGTTGAAGCGCGAAGAACAGGTGATTTTATTCCAGAACCGCCGTGGCTACGCGCCTTACATAAACTGCAACGATTGCGGCTGGATACCCAAATGCAAGAGTTGTGCGGTGAGTTTGTCGTTCCATAAATTCAGCCACGAGCTGCGCTGCCATTACTGCGGTTTCCACGAGCGGATGCCGCATTCCTGCATTGCCTGTGGCTCCACCGATCTGAAAACGGTAGGTTTCGGCACCGAGAAAATAGAAGACGAACTGAAGATCCTGCTGCCGGAAGCTAATATCCAGCGCATGGACCTAGACACGACTAAAAACAAGAACGCCTTTCAGCAGATCATTTCCGATTTCGAAGCCAACCGCACCAACGTTCTGGTAGGAACGCAGATGGTAACCAAAGGCCTCGATTTTGAAAATGTAAGTTTGGTAGGCATTATAAACGCCGATAGCATTATTAATTATCCGGATTTCCGGGCACACGAACGGGCTTACAGCATGTTCGTGCAGGTTTCCGGAAGAGCCGGAAGGAAAGGTAAAAAAGGAAAGGTAATTATCCAGACAGGAAATGTGGCACAACCCATTTTTCAGAAGGTAATGGAAAACGATTACCAGGCGCTGTACGAAATGGAAATTGCCGAACGGCAGCTCCATGGCTTCCCTCCTTTTGTGCGCTTAATTAAAATTACGGTAAAGCATCTGGATGAAAAAGCCTGCGACGAAGGTGCTTTGCATTTGGCAGGCGAGCTGAAAAACCGCCTGGCCGGGCCGATGGTTCTGGGACCGGAAACGCCCTATATTTTCAAGATCCGGAATTATTTTCTGAACGAAATTCATATTAAGCTGCCGCGCAACCACGCCTCCGGAAAGGAAACCAAACAGCAAATAGCGCTGGCCATTGAGCAGATAAAGCAGCAACCGGAGTTTAAGAATTTACGGGTAGTAGTGGATGTAGATCCGGCTTAGATTTGGATCAATTAAAAAGCAGAAAGCCTTAGAATATTTCCTAAGGCTTTCTGCTTTTTTGCTAAAAGGGTTTCCTTATTTTTCTAAAACAACCCGCAACACCTTACTCACATCCTCCCGAGTAACTTTAAGCAGGTAAATTCCGGAAGCTTGATTTTTTACATTAAATTGTTTTTCCTCCTCTCCAGCACTCAATTGTTCGGTTGTAATTAATTGTCCTGCAAGGTTGTAGAGCTCCAATCTTGCAACATTCTGATTTCCCTTTACTTTCACTGAAAATATACCGGAACTCGGATTAGGGAAAACACCTATTGCCAATGCACTCTTGGATTCACCCAAACCAGTGGTAGTTACATTTATTGGGGCAGATGGTGAGGACGAACAACCATTTACCGTTACTACCACTGTATAACTTCCATTTGCAGTAACAGTATAGTTTTGGTTTGTAGCTCCAGGAATTGCCACGCCATTTAAATACCATTGGTTTCCGGTTGCACTTCCTGAAATAAGAACATTACCCGATTGCGATATACTTGGCGAGCCGGGTACCCCTTTAACCGTTACATTGATAGCAGCAGAAGGTAGGCTTAAGCACCCACCAGCTTTTGCAACTGTAGTAAATGCCCCTGCCGAATTTGCTATATAAGAAGCGGAATTTGCTCCAGTAATCAGGTTCCCATTCAGGTACCATTCGAACATACCTCCCGGAGTGTTTGAAGAGGCAGTTAATGTGACTGAGCTTCCAGAACAAAAAGTAATAGGTCCTGCTGAAGACAAAACAGGAGCAGCCGGAGCAGCATTTATTAAAATTTGTTGGGTAGCCGTTCCGGTACATCCGCCATTGGTATTAGAAATAACTATGGTATGGGTTCCTACGCTTAAATTTCCTGGATCCAGGGTACTACTTGCAACACCATCAATTGTAAATGTACTGCCGGATGGCGTGCCGGTTAAGGTTACAGCTGCTTCACTCTGGCAGTAAGCTGATTTTAACCCGCTGATTACCGGCACAGGAATAGGATTAACGGTTATAAGTGTTGAAGCGGAGGCAGCACTACTACAAGAGCCTGAAGTTGCGATAGCTGAATACTGGCCACTATTTTTTACGGTAAAAGTTGCTGAGTTGGCTCCAGGAATAATATTACCATCTTTGAACCAGGTAAAGGTTGCGCCGGAAGAAGCAGAATTAGCCGTTAAAACCACGGAATCACCGGTACAGAAAGTAATTGGTCGGCTGGCAGTAATATTAGGTACAGCAGGCACAGGACTTATGGCTACGGTAGTAGCGGCGGAAGTGGCACTAAAACAAGCTCCTGTAACTGTTATTGAGTAATCCCCGGCGGAGCTTGCGGTATAGGTTGGATTGGTTTCTCCTTGTATTGGCATACCATTTAATGACCATTGGTAGGTTGCACCCGGTACCGGAGAACTTATACTTAATACTAGTGAACCTGAAGAACAAATGGTTGTTGAACCACTTATTACCACTATTTCCGGAGTTTTATCGGTGGTATATTCCCAGAACCCACGGGCATACCCTTGAGTTGAATTACTTCCAATTCCAACATACCCCTTTGCGCCAATACTAAAAGCTACTGCTCCCGAACGGGTATCGCCCCCAATGTCGGTTATCTGGCTCCAAGTATCCAATGCAGGGTCATATTCATAAAAAAAAGATTTTTCTCCGGTGCTACCAAAGCCGGTTCCCAAATAACCTTTTGACCCGATACTGAATCCAACTGCCTCTATAATTGGTCCACCTGCAAAATCTGCTTTCATAGTCCAGGCATTGGTTATTGGATCATATTCCCAAAAATCGTCTCTTGCCCCTGAGTTGCTGTTACCAGTACCTATATAACCTTTAGCACCAATGCTAAAGCCAACAGCCCGCTCCCTGGCCGGGCCGGGCACATTTGCCCGGGATAACCAGGTGTCAGTGGCTGGATTGTATTCATAAAATGTATTGGATGGCCCGATAACGTTGGCATATCCGGTACCTATATAACCTTTAGTACCGATGCTGAATCCGACCGCACTAATTCTGGCACTTCCAATAAAATTAGCCTTCTGAGTCCAGGTATTGGTTAGCGGGTTATATTCCCAGAAATCGTTTTTATAATTTCTGCTATTATCCAGCCCCGTACCTACGTAACCTTTGGAGCCAATGCTAAAACCAACTGCCCCTTTACGAAGCCCGCCAGCAAAATTAGCTTTCTGCGACCAGGTATCGGTAACAGGATCGTACTCCCAAAAATCATCCTTAAAAAATCCGAATTCTCCTGTACCTAAATACCCTTTCGAACCTATGCTAAAGCTTACGGCCTCCTGCCGTGAACCGCCCCCGAAGCTGGCTTTTTGGGTCCAGGTATCTTTATCGCCGGGGCTACCTACATTCATATTCGTGCCGTTATCAATTATTATAGAAGCTACAGGGGTAGAAGATACAACCCTAATGCGATAAGCGTTTCCATTAGGGGTGTTGGCCGGAATAGTTGTCACTATGGTGCCTGCAGTTGTGCCATTTAATGTTCCAAGCACGGTTGGCGTAGCAAAAGACCCGTACTTATCAGAAAGCTGGGCCGTAAAAATATTGCCGGCATAAGGCATTTCCGGGATTCCATTTAGCGTAAACGCAATGTTTAAAGAAGCCCCGGGACACAAAATACTGGAATTCAAGGCTGTTGTAGCAACAGTAAAATCCGGGGTGTATTCAAAAAATGAACTTGATTCGCCAAATATAGTAGTACCAGTGCCTAGATAACCTTTTGAACCAATGTTGAAAGCTACTGCGCCATCTCGCTCCAAGCCAGGTATGCTTGGCTTCTGGATCCAGGTGTTAGTTACCGGATCATATTGCCAGATATCTGCAGTTTTATAGGTACTGTTAAATGGGCTTCTTATTAAACCAGTTCCTACAAAAGCTTTTGTTCCTAGTACAAAGGCAACCGCACTGTTCCGGGCTGCCCCACCAAAAGTTGCTTTCGTAGTCCAGGTATTGGTTGCTGGATTATATTCCCGCAGGTCGTTCTTAAAACCTGTATTATCTGATCCTAAACCTACATAGCCTTTGGAATTAATAGTAAAACCTACTGCCGCCCACCGTTCATTGCCTGGAATACTAGCCTTTTGAAGCCAGGTGTTGGTAGTCGGGTTAAATTCCCAGAAATCATCAAACAAAGTAAAAACCGAACCAGAAGTATTGGAACGGATGCCTGTTCCTACATATCCTAACGAACCAATAGAAAACCCAATTGCATTTGCCCTGGCTGTCCCCGGAAAATCGGATTTTTGGGTCCAGGTGTTGCCAACAGGGTCGTATTCCCAGAAGTCTTTTTTATATAGACCATTTGCTCCGGAACCTGTTCCTACATAGCCCTTATTGCCTATACTAAAGCCTACTGCCGCACTTCGGGTTCCACCCCCAAAATTGGCCTTCTGACTCCAGGTATCAGTTGCAGGGTCGTATTCCCAGAAATCATCCCGTTGGTTTCCGGTTCCCAAATAACCTTTCTGCCCAATACTAAAACCAATAGAGGCAGAACGGGCAGTACCGCCAAATGAAGCTTTGGTGACCCAAGTGTTGGGGGCTTGCGCCTGAGCGGATAAACAATAAATTGCACTTAATATTAAAAGTAAAAGTTTCCTCATATAAAGCTTTACTGATTTGTTAATTTAAAACATTGAGTTCTTTTAACTCCTCCATAGTAATTGTTGGCGGCATTTCACCATTCTTTAGTTTTTTAATCACCAAACCAGCTACTTTCTCCGCTTGGTCTTTCGTCTTAAATCCTTTATTGCCTGCAAGCCCAGGTACGCTGGTTTGCCGGATCAATGGTCGACCATCTTTAAGAATTTCATACCCGAAGGTTCCTCCTTCCGATGGCATCACCTGGAAGGAGAAAGCTGCAGCCGGAGTAGCTTCCGGAAAAGCAGTTACTGTTTTCCCGCTTTCGGCAGAAACGCTGGTCTCGGCTGCAGTTGTCCGAGTGGGTGGAAAAGGTTGCTTATGTAATTGTTCGGTAGCAGATTGTTCAGATTGGTTAAATTCTTTTTTCTGCTTGGAGCATGCAGAAAAAAGAATTACCAGCAATACCAGATAAATTATTTTCATTGTAATTAGCGACTGCCAAAGCTTAAAATACAGAACCTTGGCAAAATCTTAGAATTAAAAGGTGGTTCCTCATCACCTTTACCCTGGAAATAATTATTGAGATTTATAATGCAGGAAGGATGAATCGATGCAATTTAACAAATAGTAAATTACCCAACAAAGATCCTTTTCTGAATAATAGAACAGCAGACTTAATTTACTGGAATACAAACGGTATAATTTCAGTGGTTAAATATCATTTGTATAGACTGCTAACCCAAAATAAGCCTGTAAATCGGGATTCTGAAAAATAAAACAATCCTCGAAATTCCGACATCCGCTCAATCCGGCCTAAAAAAGAAAACCGCTTCCCGGCAAATCCGGAAGCGGTCCTCAATCAACTACTACACAATGAAAAAACTCTATAATATTTTTAATCCGCAAAGGCAAAACTTGTTTCAGTAGCGCCGGCCGGATAGATCGGACCGTCGGCTTCTACAAATTCAACCCGGGAATCATGTCGGAAGGTATATACCTGCGAAGCGGTGAGAGGCGCGGCGAAGCCTTTGGTGCCTTCCCAGTACGTTTGCTCGAAAGCAATCGGACCGGCAATGCTGTTGGCTAAGGCTTGTACGTCAGCTTCGGAATTAAGGGTGTTGTTTGCATCAAAAAAAGTTACAATAAAAACAGAATCAGCGGTTTGCGAAGGATCGTTCTTTTTGATCTGTCCCGGCGCATCGCCTTTTTTCAAGTCGCTGGCCTGGGCCGCCGGCACTAATCCGTCCATCTCAGATTTTTCACAAGAAACCAGGAAAACCGACATCACTACTACTACCCACACCTGCGAAATTTGGAAAATCTTCTTCATAAAAATTATTTTATAGTACCCGGAAATTGTATTCAGTTTCAAATTATAGTCCTTTAACGCCCTTATCCTGCTTGCGTTTATCACTTTTCAAGGAAGGCTATAGTACTTAAAATTTAACAGCACTACTACCTGATTTCTGGTTCTTTCCGGCTTACAGACATAAATTGGCAGGTTTTCCGGCCGAAAACTGTTTTATTAACCTTCGGGAGCGTATTTTTGACCCTTGCAGAAATGAAAAGCGCATGCTCCACCCGAAGAACCTGAAGATTGCCGATTACCAGTACGCCCTGCCCGACGAACGCATTGCCAAATTCCCGCTCGGGCAGCGCGACGCCTCCAAATTGCTGTATTACAAGGAAGGAAAAATTGCCGATCATGGCTTTCAGGAAATTCCGGAGCTCTTGCCACCTGATACTTTACTGCTCTTCAACGACACCAAAGTGGTACAGGCTCGTTTGTTCTTTACCCGAAGCACCGGCAGCATTATTGAAGTGTTTTGCCTGGAACCGATAGCACCCACTTCCGAAATTCAGCAAGCCATGCAACAAACCGGCACCTGCATCTGGCGCTGCATGGTAGGAAATGCCAAGAAATGGAAAGAACCGGAACTGGTGTTGGAATTTAGTTTTCAGGATAAAAACGGTAAGCTGAAGGCCGAAAAAGTAAGCCAGGAAGAAGGCAGTTATCTGATTAGATTTTCGTGGGAACCCGCGGAGCTGACCTTTGCCGAAGTACTGGCCGGCGCCGGAAACCTGCCGCTTCCCCCCTATTTCAAACGCGACGCCACGCTGGCCGACCAAACCCGCTACCAGACCGTTTACGCACGGCAGGAAGGCGCGGTGGCTGCTCCAACCGCCGGTTTACACTTCACGCCTCAGGTACTGGAAAAACTTCAGGCAAAAGGCATTAAAACGGCTTATTTAACGCTGCACGTGGGGGCCGGAACGTTTAAACCGGTGAAGGCGGAAAAAATGGAAGATCATGCCATGCACGCCGAACAGATCATTATTTCCCGGGAACTGGTGCAGCAAATTCTGGAACATTTCCCGAAACCAATCATCCCGGTAGGCACTACTTCCATGCGAAGTCTGGAAAGTTTGTACTGGCTGGGCCTGCTGCTGCTCCGCAACCCGGAACTGAAAGCAGAATCGTTGGAAGTGCCGCAATGGCTGCCGTATGAAGAAGATTTGAACGTTGCCGTTCCCGAAGCGCTTCAAGCCGTACTGGACTTTTTACGCCAAAACAATACCGATTTTCTGGCCGCTTCCACCCAAATAATTATTGCCCCCGGCTACGATTTTAAAATTTGTGCCGGATTGGTTACCAATTTCCACCAGCCGGGCAGCACCCTTTTATTATTGGTTTCAGCTTTGGTTGGCAACGAATGGAAACGCATCTACGAGCACGCCCTGCACAACAACTACCGCTTCCTAAGCTACGGCGACAGCTCCTTATTAATGGCTTAATTGTTAAATTGCTGATTGTTAAATTGCTGATTGTTAATTGATGATTGTTAATTGATGAATTACGTTGTGCGTAGAATTAGAGAAGCGTTCTACGCACGTTCGGTTTACCAGTCTCTGACTGACGTAAACTTTTTCAGTTGATTCAGAAGCCTGAATTTCAGGTAAATCTGATTTATGGGAAACGCCAATCTGGAGATTGGCTATCTGTTGATGCTTAGAGCGCTCCGCTAACTCTACGCATAACTTTATCAGAAACAATCATTATTCATTATTCATTAACTACTAATCACTATTCACTAATCACTAAATAAAATGGAGTGGATCAAGATATTTGAATCGGAAGAGGAGGCTAAGAATGCGGTGCCGGTTACCAAAGCGAAACAGCTGATCCTGAACGGACAGAAGATCTGCCTGGCGCATACCCAGCAGGGCTTCTTTGCCATTGCCGATACTTGCCCGCATTTAGGCGAAAGTTTAAGCAAAGGCACCACCAATTACCTGAACGAAATAGTTTGTCCCTGGCATAGTTACCGCTACCATTTAATTTCCGGCGCCGAATGCAAACACCGTTCCCGCGATGCCCAGACCTTTAAAGTAGAAAACCGGGAAGACGGCCTTTATATTGGGGTGCCGGAAAAAAATTAAGAGATGCGGCCGAATCAAATTCCGCGTTCAGCGTTATTTTAATTGCTACTTTCGTAAAATAAACTCAACCGGAGAGCCATCCATTTTCAAATCTCCCCATTTTCAAATCTTCAAATTAAAGAAATGTCAGCTGCCAGCTTCGAATACTTACTGGAAAATGCTTTTGGTCCGGACGATGCGGTTACCAAAAAGATCCTGAATAAGAATCTGTACGAAAATTTTATTGCCGCCGAAGACAAACACCGTCAACGCAATTCTCAGGAGTTCGACGAAGACCTGGCCTTTGCTTTCGAGCGTTTGCGTTTAGGCATCGGCGTGGCTTTGATCCAGGTATTTGTCCGCTTATCTGAAAATCCTGATAGCAAACAGGTGGTAGAATTGTTACTGCATGCGCTGGAAGCAAAATCGATCGAGGAAATTGACAAGATCATGCACGAAGGCGTTTCCGCTTTCGATAATTTATATGCCGACGTGTTTGTAAACAAGGACCGCGAAGATATGCTGGCCCTGTTCGAAAGAACCCTGGAAGCTGAAAATAAACCCCAACTCAACGCCGTACTCCGCGAAGGTTTAGCCCTCCTCGATCACATTGACTGGGATCATCTTAGTGAGTAGTGATTAATGGTTAATGATTAATGATTAATAATTAATAATCAGAGGTTAACTCAAAGAAGACTGTCATCCTGAGCTTCAGTGAAGGACCTCGTCGGCTTTTAGCTATCCTGTTTATTCTGGCTTCCAAGGAACTAACTTAATTTTCCTCATTCAAGGGAACACCAATTTTAAAATAGCTTTCTAAAAAACAGTATTCAGCCCTCTTACTTTATAAACCTGAAAGCATATCTTTTTTCAAGAGTTTAATTTTGAAAGCCTTCCTGAATTATGAATAAAAAAGCAGCCTGGAATAAATTTCAGGCTGCTTTTTTATTGTCTTTCTATTGCGGTATTTTTTATTCCGCAGAAAAGCTCTCGAGCTGTTTAAAAACGGGCACCAGTGAAAGGCCTTTTTCTGTGAGATGATACTCGATGTGCAGTGGCTTTTCGGTAATGATCGTTTTTTGGAGCAAGCCTGCTTCTTCCAGTTCTTTTAAAGCCACCGCTACCGACTGCTTATTAGAGCCGGGCAATTGCCGGAGCAGGCTGTTGAACCGCACCGGACCTTCCAGGGCCAACCGGTAGATCTCGGGTTTCCATTTTCCGGCCAGTAATTTCAGCAGACTCGTGGCCGGGCAACTCGCGTCTTCCGGAAATTCATTCATAGTGGTCATGTTTTTCTGACTAATTGACAAGGCTTTTTATTTCCCCGACCTTTGTATTGTCTTAAACGCAAGCGGTAAAAAGACGCAAACCCAAATCTACAATCAAAAGCAAGATATGAAAAAACTGCTTGTACTTATTTGTTTCAACCTTTTAACTCTTAGTTGTATGAACGCAAAAACTGCTAAAACCGACATAAATACTGCTTCTAATCCGCTTTTATGCGATCCGTCTGCCGGCAGCTGTGAAATTCCGGGCCTGGCAACCACCGGAAACGTTATTGCTGAAGCCGTAAAAACCGAGAAACCGGTTCGCCTGGTGTATTTCACCGACCCGATCTGTTCGTCGTGCTGGGGCATTGAGCCGCAATTACGCAAACTGAAACTGGAATACGGCGATGATCTGGAAATTGAATACCGTATGGGCGGCCTGTTGAAAAGCTGGGATTCGTATGGCGGCCGTGATGTGTCCGGACCTGAAACCGTGGCCCCGCACTGGGACGAAGCCAGCGCCTATTACGAAATGCCCATAGACGGCGACGTGTGGCTCGAAGACCCGCTGCCGTCCTCTTATCCGCCATCCATTGCCTTTAAAGCCGCTCAATTGCAGGACAAAGAAAAGGCCGTTAATTACATGCGCCGCTTGCGGGAAATGCTGTTCCTGGAGAAAAAGAACATCACCAAATGGGAACATCTGGAAAAAGCAGCAGCTCAGGTTGGCCTCGACCCGATCCAGCTTTTAAGCGACTACGGCAGCAAAGCCAAGCAGCTTTTTGAAGATGATCTGGCTTTGGCCCGTCAGCTTGGCGTGCGCGGTTTTCCGACCATCTTTTTCTACGACGAGCAAAATAACCAGACTTTGGTTTATGGCTCCAAACCTTACGAAAGCTACGAAACCGTGGTGCAGAAAATAGTACCTAAAAGCGTAAAAAAACCGATCGATGCCACTGGCGATAACCTGTTCCGGATCTACCCAACGCTTACGCTGAAAGAATTTGCCGTACTGGGTAATGTCTCAAAAGCAGTAGCCGAATCCAGGTTAAAGGAATTGCAAAGCGCTGGTAAGGTTGAAAGATTCGAAAGTAAAAACGGCCCGATCTGGAAACGGAAATAAGCCGGAACCTGCCAGGGAACTTAACCTTTCAGGTTTAAATAAAAGCAAAGAACCCGCCCGGAATATTTTATTCCGGACGGGTTCTTTCTTTATGATATTTAAGCATTCCATCCCGCAAGTTTAGCGAAGCGTAACTTGTGCCCCCCCTATTGGTCAGTTTGTAACTGACCTTGCCTGCAAGGCAAACATCCCGCCTGCTATGGGCTACTGAAATGGATATCAACAACTTCCGCCTTCACAAACTGGCTAACAGAAGAAAGTCACACGTTACGGCATCGCCTAAACTTGCAATTGGCCTTTTAATTCAGAGCTCCAATAAGCTTTATTTGTCAGGTAAAAGCAGACTGATGGATGGTTGTTGGTGAAAACACGCAACAACGGCGAAGGGTAGTACCCGACACTTAATGGGTTATAGAGTATAAGTAAAGCAACGCTACCTAATAAACAACAACCTATAAACCATACTCCGAGAGCAGGTAAACCAAAGCGGCCATTGCTCCGGCTCCTAGTGCAAGTTCCCGCTGGTTGATTTTATCGAAAGTGTCGGAAGCAGCGTGGTGAATTTCAAAGTAGCGTTGCGAATCTGGTTCCAGGCCAATTAAAGCCGTTTCCGGGCTGTTTTTGCGAAGCGGCCCGATATCTACGCCGCCGTAACCCGGTCCAATATCGTGCAGGCCGTAAGGTTCCAATAGTTTTTTCCACTCCTGAATCTGCTTAATGTGTTTGGCCGGACCATCTATCCCGAAACCACGCGGCGTAAAGCCACCGGCATCCGATTCAATAGCCGCAATGTGGTTTTCATTCAGCGTTTTGGCTTCTTCAGCGTATTTCAGACCACCCCGCACGCCATTCTCCTCGTTCATGTACATTACTGCCCGGATGGTACGTTTCGGTTTTATCTGCAAGGCTTTCATCAGGCGAAGTACTTCTATGGCCTGAACGCAACCCGCGCCGTCGTCGTGGGCGCCCTGGCCCAAGTCCCAGGAATCGAGGTGGCCGCCTACTACAATAATTTCGTCCGGATTTTCGGTGCCTTTTATTTCCCCGATCACATTATGGGATTTTGCATCGGGCAGGGTTTGCGGGTTTTGCTTTAAGAAGAACTTCAGCCCGGGCTCATCTTTCAGGCGATGGCTTAAAAATTCTGCCCCGTTCGTGCTGATGGCTGCCGCCGGAATTTTGGCAACCGTTTCGTCGTAGCGCATGGCGCCCGTGTGCGGGTAATCGTCCAGGGCCAGGTTCATGGAGCGGATAATAACTGCCACGGCTCCATATTTGGCGGCTTCTATGGCCCCGCGGCTCCGCTGGTCTACCGCCCCGCCGTAAGCATGAAAAGTAGAAACATGGCTGGGCTCCATCGCACGATTAAAGAATATAATTTTCCCTGCGATCTTCTCTTTTCCCAGTTTAGCCACTTCAGCCAGGCTTTTTACTTCAATAATTTCGGCCGTTATGCCTTTTTTACCGGTACCCACCGAACCGCCCAGCGCGCAAACCGAAACGGCTACTTTTTTGCCCTTTACCGGTACTATTTTGCCTTCTTCTTTTTCGCCCCGCACCCAATGCGGCACCATTACTTCCTGCACATATACCCGGTCTAAACCAAGTTTTTCCATTTCCGCTTTGCTCCAGTTCACCGCTTGTGCCGCCTGAACCGAGCCGCTTAACCGCCCGCCGATCCGGGTGCTCAGGTGCCTGAGCTGTTCGTAACTGCTGCGGTTGCTCAGGGCTTCGGAATATAATTTCCGGATAATGAGGCTGTCGGTTTGCTGGGCTTCTGCTACCAGCGCAGTGCCGGCCACCAGCAGACCGGCAAGTATTTTTGAAAAGATCTTCATATGAAAGGTTAAGAATGTAAAATTAGCGATTCTGCCGGAAAAGCCGGTTATATAAACAGCCGGATTCCTGTTTTTTAAACCTGCCTGAACCTTGTAAAATACAACCCGGCAGATCAGGTTTATTTCTCCTGAATCTTCTTCAGATTAATTGCCTGATGCCGAACCTAATCCGAAAGTTCCCGCCGGAAGTTGGATTAAACAGGTTAAGCGCACCGAAATTATAAATTTAACAACAACTAAATATAATTAAACCAACTTTAAAAAAAAGTGCGTTTTCTTCCTTTCGTGGCAGGCGTATAGAACCCCAGAAACACATTTACAAACCTAAAATATTTGAGCCATGAAAAACTACTTCAAAAGTACAATCGCATTTTCCCTGTTTTCTGTTTTTGCTTTCTCTGGCTGCTTCGACATTGCTCCGGGCGCTACCGATGCCCAAGCCTCCCTGAAACAAACGGTTTCCCAGAGTATCTCGAATGAACTTGCGGATGCTCCCTGCGGGTTCGATGACCGCAAGACCACGGGGATGCTGAAAGAAAGAACAGCTATCGTGGTAGCTGTGCGAAACCTCGGAGATCGAGAAACGCCGACTTTTATTCTCGACATGCCTGATGAAGGCAGACGGTTTGTAGCCTGTAATATGCCGGATGAAATAAAAATAGACGGCGTAAAGGTTACTTTCGATGGCGAGATAAAAGAAATTTACGATTATGAACGCTGGATGGCGCACCCTATGAAACTAACGAAGATCCACAAAATGGACGGCTCGCGCGGGGAAACGGCCTCCAATTCCGGTGAGACATTTTAATGAACGCTTCTGATGTAAAAAAGAGAGGGTTCAGCCGCTTGGTTGAACCCTCTCTTTTTGCTTATTCGGACAGTTAGCAGTACCATGTTTACAGAAATGCGTTTACCCCGGCCCGAAAATTTCCGTAAGCTTTAGTACAGAAATCAACTATTGCCTATGAAACCCGGAACGCTACTTTTCAGGCTACCTGCCCTACTGATTTTCTTTGCCAGTTTATTATGGACTACGAAAGCCGATGCCCAGGTAGTAAGCACCAATAAAGCCCGCAACCTGTTCTGGGGATTTGGCGGGGGCGGTTTCAGCAGCGAGGGCGGCTCGGCGGGCTTCGGCCTTTCCACCCAATTCGGAAGCCATATTATATCGGGCCGTTTTGTACGCAACTACGATTTTGACGGCGGCGGAACGCAAAGCTGGGACGCGGGTGCTTTATACGGCAGAAGTTACAAAACCCAGCACGCCATGATCTCGGGGTCGGCCGGTCTCGGTTACGTGGGTCCTTCTTCTAAAGTCGGCACGGTGGGTATTCCGCTGGAAAGCCAGATATTCTGGACGCCAACCCATTATTTCGGCATCGGTATTTACGGTTTCGGCAACCTGAACACCAAACAATCTTTCGGCGGCGCTTTGCTGGGAATTCAGCTGGGCCGGGTTACGTCACCCTTTATTTCTTCCAATTAAGTTTACTTGTGCAGGCTTATCTGTAAACCAACGGCTACGCGGGGCAATTCGGCATACTTAACGGTATAATCCTTATCGAAAAGGTCGGAAAGGCGGTAGTTCCCGTAAAACACGTAGCGGTTAAAGCCCAGCCTTGCCAGCAGGCCGTAATTGAAATCTTCTACGTAAGTCAGGTCTTTGTGCCGCACCACCACGTGTTCCGAACCGGTAAGTTTCGGGTCGGGCATTTCATCTTCGTAGATATGCCGCGAAAAAGCCAGCCAGTTGCCGTAAACACCCAGGTCGATGAAATTACCTACGTAATTGCCGCGTTTCCCAAAGTTGATCCGGTTATACAATCCCAGTCCAATGTTGGTGAACTTCAGTTTTTCCTTTTCGTGGGTGGCTGCATTCGGCAGGGTTTTCTCTATGCTTTGCTTCAGGAAAAAGGTTTGCGGATTAAAGGCCACGTCGAAGCCCAGCGCATACACGTTTCCAACTTTGTATTTATACCGGTAACCGATCTGCCATTCGTGCGATTCACCGTATTTCACGGCGCTGCCTTTATTTTCGGACGGACCAGCTACAAAACCATAGCCCACGTACAAATGCCGGAAATGCTTCCGGTTGGGGCCAAACTTATGCGGAATGCTGTCTTTGGTAAGGTCTTCCGCCAGAACAACTTTCTGGGCAGATAAAGTAGAAACAGACCCGATAAATAAGCCTAAAAACAGAAGATATTTTCTCATAAAAAGTGCTTAATACGTAAATGTGCCGGTATAACCTCTATAATAAACCCGTACCTGAGAGCCAGGTTTCAGGTACGCTAAATTAAGGGTAGCCACTTCGGCTTCTTTCCCCGGTTTCACTACAAAATATTTATCCAGATAGCCTTTCGGGTTTACCAGGTGGTAATACACGTAATCGGGAGTCGGAAAATCTACCGGCAGCGCATACGGGGCATTACCGGTAAACGCCTTTTGGATGGAATCGGGGCTAACTTGCGGCAGGAACCGGGGTTTTATCAGGATGGTAAGCTGATTTCCGGTTCGTTCGAAGGCGATCGTTGGTTCGGCTTCCTGAACCGTTTCCCCGAGGAATCTGCGGGCTTGCGGCACCCCGAAACCATGCGCATAATCGAAGTACGGGTACAGATGACCGGACTGCTCAATTTGCCTGAAAAGCTGCATGTTGCTAAGCTGGCGGTTGCTTTGCCAGGCACAAGCCGCAAAACCGGCCACCAGCGGACTGGCAAACGAAGTGCCCTGGGTTTGCTCAGAACCATTCGGCCCCACTGCTATCACCACCCCAAAAGCACTGACATTGGGCTTCATTTTTTTAGTTGCCGTCGGCCCGAAAGAACTGAAATCAACGTGCATGAGGTCTTCCGGATCGATTCCTCCTACGGCAAGTACGCTGTCGGCATCGGCGGGCGTACCCAGAATTTTCCAGGTTTTATTGCTCCCGTCGTTGCCGTTGGCGTTTACAACCAGAATACCCTTGCGGGCAGCCAGGTTAGCGGCGCGGGCTACAAAAGAAGTCCGGCCATCCATCTGCTCCGGAAAGTATCGGTTATAGGTATAGCCTAAGGAAGAGTTGATGATATCGGCGCCGTTCTGATCGGCCCATTCCATGGCGGCGAGCCAATGCTCTTCTTCCGAATACCGCTCCGAATGCATGCGCTCGGTGCGCGCCAGCAAAAACTCGGCACCGGTAGCCAGCCCCACGTTGTTTTCGCCCATGCGGCCGCCAATGCAGGAAAGCACCATGGTACCGTGGGTAGAATAATCGTAGGCGTATTCGCGGCGTTTTACAAAGTCCCAGGTTTTAAGGATCTGCTTGTTGCGGCGGAGGTGCTCGAAACCTGCCTCGGAATCTACGCCTCTGAACCCGGCATCCAGCACCGCGACCCGCACGCCCTTGCCATCCAAACCGCGGGCGGAAAAATCGGCGGCTCCCAGGCTGGCGGTCTGGTTGCGCAATATTTTCAGTTCTTTTCTGGAGAGCGATTTTTCTTTATCGACCGGAAAATTGGCCAGTACAGCTGCCTGTTGCCGGAACGGTAGTATTTCCTTTACAAAAACCTGCTGCCGTAATGCCTTAACCTGCTCCGGCGTAGCAAAACAGGCCACCGCATTCAGCCAGCGGCTGCTGCCGGAAACCGAATCGGTGAGTTGCGCAATTTTAAGCACATACGCCGGATTGAGCGGTTTATCGGTTTCGTCGGAAAGCGGCAAACCCTGAAGCTGGCGACGTTCAATGGCTTTGGCATCGAAATACTGGTACGGATCGAAAGCAACGCCTTTTTTATCTTTCAGCACTACCCAGAATTTCTCCTGGGCATGAGCCGGAAAAATGGTAGCAGAAACGATAAAAAACAGGGCCGGAAGCCACCTGTACAAAAAATGATCGGAAGAAAAATTCATAAAAGCGCACCGGTTTCCCGGCAGAAAAAACCACTGCCTTATTTCCTGAACATCGTTGTATGGGCCAGAAAAAGGCTAAAAAGCAACAGCTCCAGAAATTACACATTCCCGGAACTGCTGCTACTTTTCTTTAATTAAGTAGCAGGTCTAAAATAACCGCATAACCGGAAAGGCGATTCAACCCTGCAGCATGTTGAATTACAAGACATTGCGGTTTTTTAGTCTTGATACTAACTAACGTTACGCAAGTTTTTTGAGGTCCCCCTTTGGAGGGGGTAGGGGGAGGATTTTATTTTATCGAATCAAAGATGTTTAGATAAATCTCCTGACCTCCCCCTACCCCCCTCCAAAGGGGGACTTTTCTTTTGCTTACGTAATATCCAGATACTAATATCTTGTTACTTAGTTATCTTTTACCTCTGGGTTCAGGTTTATCTCGGGCTCAAGGCTCCATTCGTTATTCATCTGCACGATGGCGTGGTGAGCAGTCATATCGAACTGGCAGGGCACTACCGAAACGTAATTATTGGCCAAGGCCCACTCATCGGTATCTTCGCCTTTGTCGAAATTCACGAAGCTGCCCGTCATCCAGTAATATTTGCGCTTGTGCGGGTCCGTGCGTTCGTCGAACTCTTCCTGCCACTTGGCGCGGGCCTGGCGACAGATCCGGATCCCTTTCAAAGGTTCTTCCGAACGTTTCGGGAAATTCACGTTCAAGGCTACGCCCGGCGCAATGCCTTTCTTCAGGGCTTCCCGCACAATCTGCTCGATAAATTCTTCGGTATGGCTGAAATCGGCATCGTGGCCGAATTCGCAAAGGGAAAACCCGATGGCAGGTAAGCCTTCTATGGCCGCCTCAATGGCCGCCGACATGGTTCCCGAATACAGAACGCTGATGCTGGAATTGGCCCCGTGGTTGATTCCGCTGACCACCAGATCAGGACGGCGGTTTTTCAGTACGTGAAATTTGGCCAGTTTCACGCAATCGGCCGGCGTGCCGGAACACTCCCAGGCCTCGATGGATTCGAAGGCGATGGATTTGTCGAGCCGGAGCGTTTCGCCAATGGTAATGGCGTGCCCCATGCCCGATTGCGGACTGTCGGGAGCTACCACCACCACGTCGCCAATTTTCTTCATCACTTTTACCAGCGTCCGGATGCCGGGTGCGGTAATACCATCGTCGTTCGAAACTAAAATAAGAGGTCTGGCCATGGTGGAAACGCTATAATTATTATGCCGTAAAAGTAACCCGAAATGCGCGATATAACAAACAGGCAAGTATTTCGGTTGTAGGTTTTGGGCAGGAACAGCTAAAAATAATCCCGGAAAAATTCCACAGCTAGCCAGTTCTTTGCCTGAAACTAAACCCGACCGGATCACAAATTTCCGGTAAAAAGCATTTATGTACACCCCGCTGCTCCAACGTATCCATCACATTTTCCGGCAACAGTTCGGCTTTCCAACCGAAGAGCTTCCGGCAATAGCAGTTCCGGCTTCGCCATTAGTAGCCCATATTCCGTCTTTCACCTTGGAACTGGCCGAAACCGGCGGTGCACTGGAGCTTTCTTATTTCCTGCAGCACCTTACTCCCGCCGAAGCGACCGACCTACTGTTGCGGCAGGAATTGCCGTTGCTGGCTTTTCAGTTGGAAAACGAAAAATACCTGCCCGTTATTCTGATTCCGAAAAAAAAGAAGGTGATCGTTTACCGGGTAACGCCCGCGGCCACCGATCTTATCACGCTTACGGACGCTGACCTGCCCAACATCCTGAACGGGCTGGTAACCGAAAACACCGAATCGGGGCCGGCCCTGACACTAGTACTTTGCTTTCCGCATAAATCTATTTATACGCCTGCCGGCACCACCCAACCCGGTAAAACCAAGCCCATCACCCGTTTTCTGCAGCTAGTAGCCTCCGAAAAAAGCGCCATTGGTTACCTTTATATTTATGCGGTGCTTATGGGCCTCATCAGTTTATCGCTGCCGCTGGGAATTCAGAGCATTGTAAGTTTTATTGCTACCGGGCAGGTTTCGGCCTCGGTGGTGGTACTGATTTCGCTGCTCATCGTCGGTATTCTATTTACGGGCGGATTGCAGGTTATGCAGCTCTGGCTTGTGGAGTTTATTCAGCAGCGCATTTTTGCCAAAACCGCTTTCGAATTCGCCTTCCGTATTCCCCGCCTGAAACTGGAAAGCCTTCGCCAGCACTACCCGCCGGAACTGGTAAACCGCTTTTTCGATACTATTTCGTTGCAGAAAGGCTTTGCCAAAATTCTGGTCGATTTCTCCACGGCCGTCATCCAGATAGTTTTTGGTTTGATTCTGCTATCGTTTTACCACCCGTATTTTATTTTTCTGGGCATTGTCCTGATTGTGGTGCTGGGCTTGATTTTGCGGATTACCGGTCCGAAAGGAATAAAAAGCAGCCTCTCGGAATCGAAATACAAATACAAACTCGTGAACTGGCTCGAAGAAGTGGCCCGCGCCCAAAGCACCTTCCGCCTTTCCGGTTACTCCAACCTGCCTTTAGATAAAGCCAACGGTTTTGTGAGTCATTACCTTCACGCCCGGCGGCAGCACTTCGGCGTGCTCATGACGCAGTACTTCAGCTTTGTGGGCTTTAAAACGTTCATTACCGGTAGTTTACTTATTCTCGGTTGTATTCTGGTTATTCAGCAGGAAATAAACATCGGCCAATTCGTCGCTTCCGAGATCATCATCATCCTGATCATGACGGCCGTGGAAAAGATCATCATCAAGCTGGAAAACGTGTACGATGTGCTTACGAGCCTCGATAAAATTGGCATGGTAACCGATCTGCCGATCGAAAATGCCGCCGGCTTTAAACTGGAGCTGCTGCCCGGCCAGAATGGTATGCTGGTGGCCGTAAAAAGTCTGAAATTCGCTTACCCGGAAAACAAAAAGCCGGTATTGAAAGACGTAAGCTTTACCCTGAAACCGGGCGAGCGGGTATGCCTGGCCGGCGCCAGCGATTCGGGAAAAACCACCCTGCTCCACCTGCTTTTGGGGCTTTATTCTTCTTACGAGGGCAGCATCTCCTACAACCACCTGCCCTTACGCAACCTGAACAAAGCCAACCTGCGCCGCCACATCGGCGATAACCTTTCGCACGGCCAGCTCTTCGACGGCACCCTGCTGGAAAACCTTACCCTGGGCCAGCCGGTACCGGTTAAGGATGTGCTCTGGGCCCTGGAAAGTGCGGGTTTGCAGGTCTACCTGGAACAGGCGCCGGAAGGGCTCAACACCTACCTGAGCGCCGGCAGCTACCAGTTACCCCAGTCGCTGGCCCGCAAAATGATTGTGGCCCGCAGCCTGGTGCTCCGGCCTAAATTTTTGATTCTCGACGAGCTGATTACCGGCTTCGACAAGCACGAAAAAGATCGTTTGCTAAGCCTATTGCTGTCGCCAGAGCGTTCATGGACCCTGATGCTCATTTCCAACGATCCGGAAGTAATGAAACGCTGCGACCGCGTGCTGCTGCTCACCAAAGGCGCCATAACCGCCGAAGGTACTTTCCCGCAGATAAGCCAGGACAAACTGTTCCAGGAATTGATTGGTAAACCAGCCACGCTATGAATCTGACCGAAAAAGAAAATGCTCCCGTTCGCGGTTTCCAGGCGCTGGAACTGGCCCGCACGCCCCGCTGGGGTAAAACCCTGGCCCTTTGGTGCGCCGCCATCTTCGGGTTTCTGGTCCTGCTGCTTTTCCTTCCCTGGACCCAGAACATCAGCTCCTACGGCACGCTTACCACTATATCGCCGGCCGAGCGTCCGCAAACCATTAACAGCACCATTGCCGGCCGCATCGAAAAATGGCACGTGCGCGAAGGGCAGCTCGTAGAAAAAGGCGACACCATTGTAAGCCTGGCGGAAGTAAAAGACAAATACATGGACCCGGCCCTGCTGAAGCGTCTGGAAGAACAACTTAAAGCCAAAGAACAATCGCTGGAAGCCACCGAGCAAAAAGCCGAAGACCTGGACAGGCAGCTGGAAGCCTTGCGGCAGGGTTTGCAGGTAAGCCTCGACAAAGCCCGGAATAAAGTGCGCCAGACCCGCCTGAAAGTGCAAAGCGACAGCGCCGACGTAATCGCGCAGCGCAACGAAGCCCAGATTGCCCGCGTGCGCCTCGAACGGCAAGAGACGTTATACCGCCAGGGCCTGAAATCGTTGAACGAAGTGGAATCGGCCCGGCTGAAGCAGCAGGAAGCCCAGGCCAAGCTGGTTTCGAGCCAGAACAAACTGGGCACCTCGCGCAACGAACTGGTAAACGCAAGATTAGAATTAAGCAGTCTGCAGGCGGAATACGCCGATAAAATTGCCAAAGCCGAAGCTGAACAAAATGCCACCCGTTCCTATGCCTACAGCGCCGCTTCCGAAATAGCCAAAGCCCGGAGCGAGCTCAGCAGCACGGTCATCAGAAGCTCTTTTTACCAGATCACGGCACCGCAACAGGGCTACGTAGTGAAAACTCTTAAGGCCGGTATCGGGGAAATCGTAAAAGAAGCCGAAGCTATTGCCACGGTCGTTCCGGTTGCCCCCCATCTGGCCGCTGAGCTTTACGTGAACCCGCTCGATTTGCCCCTGCTCCGAACCGGGCAGGAGGTCCGGCTGCAGTTCGAAGGCTGGCCTACCCTGGTTTTCTCCGGCTGGCCAAACATAAGTACAGGTACCTTTGCCGGCAAAATAGCGGTAATCGACAACCTCGACACCCAGGGCAAATACCGCATTCTGGTAACCCCTGATCCGAAAGAAGAGCCCTGGCCGGAACAATTGCGGGTGGGTTCGGGCGTGTACGGCTGGGCCTTGCTGGGCAACGTGCCGGTTTGGTACGAGCTGTGGCGGCAAATGAACGGTTTCCCGGCAGATTTCCCGCGCAACGGCCCGCAAGCTGCCCCTTACAAAGAAAAACTGAAGCCAACCAAAGACGATGCCGCCAAAGAAGAAGATAAATAACCCTGCTTTTCTGTTGCTGGCATTTGCGCTGGGCTTGTTGCTTTTCCCGGCCCGGAACGCTATGGCCCAGGCCGAAAAAAGTGCCCTGGTCTTTACCCTGGATGCTTTCTTTGAACAAATTTTGCAGCACCATCCAGTGGCCAAACAGGCCGCGCTTTTACCTGAACAGGCCCGCCAGGAGATCCGGGTGGCCCGCGGCCAATTCGACCCGAGCCTGAACAGCTACTACAGCAGCAAGGAGTTTACCGGCAAAAATTACTACCGCCTCTGGGATAGCAACCTGAAAATACCCACCTGGTTCGGGCCGGAACTGAAAGCCGGTTTTGAAGACAACAGCGGCATTTACCTTAACCCGCAGAATACGGTTCCGGAAGAAGGGTTGCTGTATGCCGGTCTTTCGGTACCTATCGGGCAGGGTTTGCTCATAGACCAACGGCGGGCGGCTTTGCGGCAGGCCAAACTGGCAACGGGTATGCTGGAAGCGGAACGCATAAAAACCATAAACAAACTGCTGCTGCAGGCCGCCAAAGATTACTGGGACTGGTATTTTGCATTTCAGCAGCGGGAGCTTTACCTGAAAGGGCTGCAGTTTGCCAACGTCCGGAGGCAGGCAGTTGGCCAACGAGCTGCTTCTGGCGATCTGGCTGCCATCGATACCGTGGAAGCCGCCATTGAAGTGAAGAAAAGAGAAGTTACGTACCAGGAAGCTGAAGTGCAGTTTCAGAATGCCCGGCTGCTGGTTTCGAATTACCTGTGGCAGGAAAACCTGGAACCGGTAGAATTACCCGAAAATGCCATCCCCGCCGATTACGGCAGCGCCCTTACGCCCCTTTCAGCCGATTCGCTGCAGCGCCTCTTAGAGCAGGCCCAGACCCGGCACCCCGACCTACTGAAACTTCAGCTAAAGAACCAGCAACTGGAATACGACCGGCGGGTGCAGGCCGATAAATTCAAGCCTAAGCTGAACGCCGAATATTACCTGCTGCAACGCCGCCTGGCCCCGAACCCGGAGTATTTTGCCAACGGGTACCTGCTCGATAATTACAAATTCGGGCTGAGCTTCAGTTATCCGCTGCTGCTCCGGGCTGAACGCGGAAAATACCAGCTCATGAAACTGAAACTGCTCGACAATAACCTGGAAACCCAGCAAACCCGGCGCGAAGTACTGAACCAGGTGCAGGCCGCTTACAACCAATGGCAAACCCTGGAGCAGCAGTTGCAGCGGCAGGAGCAGCTCGTGCAGCAATCGCAACTGTTGCGCGATGCCGAACAGGCGCTCTTCGAAGCCGGCGAAAGCTCCTTGTTCCTGACCAATTCCCGCGAAATGAGTTTGCTTACCAACGAAATAAAACTCTACGAACTGAAAGCCAAATACGCCAAAAACAAAACCTTTCTGCAGTGGGCCGCCGGCAGCATCCGTTAAGAGCAGAAACTCTTCAGGAGTTCCGGTTAAAACTGTTTCACAAGTCAAGCATTTGCAAATAAAACTTCATTCCCGCAATTAAAAGAAAACAGCCCGGCCTAATTCCGCGTAGAGTTTAATTTCCGGAGAAACTATTTCTCTTTCAACTTCTTAAACACCAGCGAATAGGCTAACTTTGCCGGCACCTGTTCTTTTACTCACTTACCTGCACAATCTTATGCGTTTTCCGAATTTCATTCCTTTTTCCTGTTCCGTCGTTGCCCTTGCGTTATTATTTTCCTGCTCTTCTGAAAACAAGCCAACCGCCACAACTCAAATTGATAGCTCCAAGGACCTGACCGATACAATTGCCACTACCCCCAAGCCCGACCCTAAAATTATTGAAGCAGAGCAATATACCTTGACAACCGGACACGCCGGAAAAATAAAACTGAACATGAGCTCGGATTCCCTGAAAGCCATGGTACCGGCAGAGAACCTGAAAACCGTGCAAAGGGTCCTGGAAGGCGTGCCATACACGGCCTATGAATTGCGCAATGCCCAGTCCGGAAACCAGTTGCTTTTACTGGCTGAAGAAAGCTGCGCCAACCAGAATTGCACCATTTTCCGCATCCGGGTGGTAAGCCCTAAATTCAAAACAGATAAAGGAGTCCGCGTAGGTTCTACCTTTGCCGACGTAAAAAATGCCTACCCGCTATCGTTTATCGGCATCGGCGAATCGGATTACGTAGCAGTATCGGACGAGAATAAAATGACCTTCACCCTGGATATCACCCATTTCCCGCCTAAGGAACTGGCCAAAGTAAAGCCGGAGGAAATCCCGGATTCTACGAAAGTTACCAGCATTATGCTGTTCTGATAATTACCTGGCAAACCATGAAATTTCTCCGCAATTACTACCCGAACCGCGATCTTGGTTTACTCATTTTACGAATTCTCCTCGGGATTATGTTCATGCTGCACGGCTGGCCTAAAATTGCCGGCGGCACCGAAAAATGGACAGCCATTGGCGGTTCCATGAGCAGCTTCGGCATTGAATTTATGCCGGGTTTCTGGGGCTTTATGGCTGCATTCACCGAATTTTTCGGCGGTTTTTTATTCATTATCGGGCTTTTTTTCCGGCCGGTTAATTTGCTGCTTCTCCTTACCATGATCGTGGCCACCGCAAAGCACGCCTCCGCCGGCGATGGCTTTATCGGCTACTCGCACGCGCTGGAAGCCGGGATCCTGTTTTTCAGTTTGCTTTTTATTGGTCCGGGCCGGTATAGTTTAGATGCGAAGTATTTTCCGGGGGAACGGTTGCGTTAGTTTTTTCGGGCTGAATGTAAATCGTTTAATTTTCAAACCTCCCAGGTTTCAGAAACCTGGGAGGTTTTTTGTTTTAAATCAGTACCAAATTCCTCCCTGAAACCCACCGGATTTTTCGTAAATTCCCCCGATGAAAATCCGTTTTCTGCTTTTATTTTTTACCGGCCTAACCCTACCCTTTATGGAAACCATTTCCGCACCCGTTAAAACCGACTGGCAAACGCCCTACGAAAAAGGCAACGGCAACCAGACCGTAACCTACGCCGACTGCATTGCCTGGTACCAGAAACTCGACAAGGAATACGCGCAAATAAAGATCCGGGAATACGGTAAAACCGACGTGGGCAAACCGCTGCATCTGGTAGTTTTTTCGCCGGAAAAAGTATTTGATCCGGACAAGATCCGCAAGCATAACAAGCGCATTTTATTTATTCAGAACGGCATTCATCCCGGCGAACCGGAAGGCATCGATGCGAGCATGATGCTGCTCCGCGACCTGCTGCAAAAGCCTGAATGGAAGCAACAATTGCAGAACTTGGTAATTATTGTAGTGCCGGTTTACAACGTAGATGGCATGCTAAACCGCAACTCCGGCACGCGGGCGAACCAGGACGGCCCGGAAAGTTACGGCTTCCGCGGAAACGCCCGCAACCTCGACCTGAACCGTGATTACATCAAAACCGAATCGGGCAACGCAAAGGCCTTTCAGGAGATTTTCCAGGAATGGCAGCCCGATATTTTCGTGGAAACCCACACCAGCAACGGCGCCGACTACCAGTACGTGATGACCCTGATCGCGACGCAGAAAGACAAGCTGCAACCGGTTTTAGGCCAGTATCTGGAAGCCGAAATGCTGCCGCACCTGTACGCCGAAATGGAAAAAGCCGGCTTCCCGATGATCCCTTACGTGAACTCGAAGGAAGAAACGCCGGAAAGCGGGATTGTCGATTTTCTGGAAAGTCCGCGTTACAGCACCGGTTATGCCGCTTTGTTCAATACCATCGGGTTTATGCCGGAAACGCACATGCTGAAGCCTTACAAGCAACGCGTAGAAAGCACCTACAAATTGCTGGAGATCTACATTAAACTGGTGAACCGCGATGCCGATAAGATAGGAAAATTAAGAGCACAGGCTTGGGCCGAAACCTTAAAGCAAAAGAACTTCCCGCTGAACTGGAAACCGAACGAGCAAAAATCGGTGCAAATCCCTTTTAAAGGCTACGAAGCCGGCTACAAAAAAAGCGAAGTTTCCGGCGCCGACCGTCTGTATTACGACCGCACCAAACCGTTCACCCGCAACATCACCTATTTCAATACCTACGAACCAAACGTTACCGTCTCCCGGCCGGAAGCCTACATTATTCCCCAAGCCTGGCCGGAAGTAATTGAGCGCTTGAAACGCAACGGCATTGCCGTGCAGCAGCTTAAAAACGACAGGGTTTTGCCGGTAGATAGTTACTACATCACCGGTTTCGAATCGTTTCCGCGCCCGTTCGAAGGTCATTACCTGCACTACAACGTAAAGCTGCGCACCGAAAAACAAAACTGGCAATTCTTCGAAGGCGATTATGTGGTCTTTACCGATCAGCAGCACGTACGCTACGTCATAGAAACGCTCGAGCCGCAAGCCTCTGATTCCTTCTTCGCCTGGAATTTCTTCGACGCCATTTTAGGCCGCAAGGAATATTTTTCGCCCTACATTTTTGAAGATACTGCCGCCGAATTGTTGCAAAAGAATCCGGAACTGAAAGCTGCTTTAGAGAAAGGCAAAACCGAAAACCCGGAACTGAAAAACAACCCGCAAGCGCAACTCGAATTCATTTACCAGCGCTCCGAACATTACGAAAACACGCACATGCGCTACCCGATCGTACGGGTGGAAAATGCGGCAGAGTTGCGGCAGTTCTTGAAGTAAAAACGGTAGCGTTATGAGCACTTATCCATCACATTGGAAGGACTAATGATAGATAAAGAAAGAAGAAAAAAACTTGCACTTCATTTGCGGCATTTATCAGTTGGACAGACCAGCAATGATGATTTTGAGGAAGCTATTACAGAAGAAGTGTCAAATGGTTGGTTGCCTGAACAATATTATCGAGCAAAAGAAGCAAAAACAGATGACCCAATTATTATTCCTATGCTTGAATTGTGCTGGGGTTTATACGATGACACGAGGAATCATAAATTGGCTGGCTCAGATAAATTAAGTGATGAAGCTTTGAAAGTAATTGCACGTAGCATTCTTTTCTTGCATTCTGATCAGGAATATGAATGGCCCTATATAAACCTCAATAGTACTTTATTTAGTCTTACTTTCGAAGACTTTATATTGTCCATATTGACACTTGGGCAACACTATCGGAACAAAAAGGAAGAACAATTACAATCTTATGAGGAATGGAAAAAATTGGGAGATTATGATGTCTGGCCATTCTTCAGCAAAGCTGAATATGAAGGCCAACTTTGTAAACAACCATTCTTAATTGGACAGGAAAAATCAAACGCACAGCATTAAATTTAAAGACTAATGAAAATGCGTTGAGAAATTCAATTAATTAACTTTCCAATCCAAAAACGATAACGCTTTAAGCATAAAAACTATCTTTCGCAAAAAACACCTACACCTTTGGCAAACGTTTTAGAAATTCAGGGTTTATCGAAAAATTACGGTTCGGTAACCGCTTTACAAAACCTGTCGTTGCAGGTACCGCAAGGAAGTATTTACGGCTTGCTGGGGCCGAACGGCAGCGGCAAAACCACCACCCTCGGCATTGTGCTCGACGTTTTAAAAGCTTCGGCCGGAACATTCCAGTGGTTTGGGCAACCCTATACCGGAACCGTAAAACGCAGCATCGGCGCCATTCTGGAAACGCCGAATTTTTACCCGTACCTTTCGGCTTATAAAAACCTGCAGATCGCCGCCGATATAAAAAAAGCGCCTCATTCCGATATTCCCCAGGTACTGGAAATGACCGGTCTGGCCGCGCGCCAAAATTCGCCGTTTCGTACTTTTTCCCTTGGCATGAAACAGCGTCTGGCTTTGGCTTCGGCCCTGCTGGGCAACCCGGAAGTGCTCGTGCTCGACGAACCAACCAACGGCCTCGACCCCCAGGGCATTGCCGACGTACGAAACCTGATCCGGAACATTGCCGCCCAGGGCAAAACCATTATCCTGGCCAGCCACCTGCTCGATGAAGTGGAAAAGGTTTGCACCCATGTAGCCGTTCTGCAGAAAGGCATTCTGAAAGCAGAGGGAAATGTGTCGAACATCCTTGCTCAGCAGGACCAGGTACTGATAACTGTTCCCCAACCGGAAAAAGCACTTTCCCTGCTTCAAAACCTACCCTTTGTAGAAAGCATTAAAACCGAACGCGAATGGCTGCAGTTGGTCCTGAAAAACGGCTATAGCAGCACCGACATCAACAAAACGCTTTTCGAAAACGGCATTGTGGCTTCCCAGATCATGGTCCGCAAGAAAAGTCTAGAAAGCCAGTTTTTGGAGATTGTTAACAAGTAGATTTGAAGATTTGGAAATTTGAAGATTTGAAAATGGAAAATTTAGGGTTGAATTAGCCGATAATGCTATTGCAGGTTGGAATTCGCTCAAAAGAGATTTTCTAACTGCCCTTACGCAGGTAGGAGCAAAGTCCCCCTTTGGAGGAGGTAGGGGGAGGATTTTACATTATGTAATTTTTAACAATGATCCGATAAATCTCCTGTCCTCCCCCTACCCCCTCCAAAGGGGGACCTCAAAAAACTTGTGTAACGTCAGTTTCTAATTCAATTATTGCCTTCTCGCATTACCCAATTAGCACATTAAAAAATTAGCACATTAAATAAGCCGCTCTTTGTAGTCTTCCGAAGGAGGACTGCAAAGCAAGAATGAAACAAGCCGTCTCCGACGGCGCTGTCTAATGCAAGGCAGAAAGCGCTGAGTGTGATGCACCTATCTTAAAGCAATCACTAACTTTAAAACCAAGCAACAATCACAAAATCAATTACTTAACAAATAAAACAACCAAATTTCCCGTTTTAAGGTAAACAGCCCAAACCAAAGGAGCTGTTTCCTTACCAATGAAAAAGATTTTCTTATACCTGATTGTTGCCCTTCAGTTAGCCGGCTGTGCCCGCGTCCGTTCCAAAGTTCACGAAGAAAAAGGCGAAGCCAAAGTGCAGGAAAATGACCTGCAGGCCGCTCTGGCGCAATACGACCGCGCCATTCAGCTGCAACGAACCGACGGCGATCTGTACCGGAAACGCGGCCTGCTGAAATTTGAAATGAACGATTTGCCCGGCGCCCTTTCCGACCTGAATACCGCGGAAATGTACAATGCCGCCGATGCCGAAGCCTTTAAGACCCGCGCCGATATTCACACCAAAAGCAAGGAATTTAAGAAAGCCTTTCCGGACTACGACAAAGCCATTGCCCTGAAACCCGATTATGCCGCCGCCTACAACAACCGCGGCCTGGCCAAAGTCCGTCTGCATAACCTTCGCGGTGCCCTGGCCGATTACAACAAAGCCATTTCCCTCGACCCGAATTACGCCATCGCCTACCTGAACCGGGCCAACATCAAGCTAAAAAATAAAGAATACCGTCCGGCCCTGATCGATTACGACCGCGCCATTGAGCTCGATAATTCCCTGGCCGAAGCGTACGTGAACCGGGGTGTGCTGAAAAGAACAGTGGTAGACAAAGCGGGCGCCTGTGCCGATTGGCGGAAAGCGGCTGACCTGGGAAATATTAATGCCACAGGATTTCTGAAAAGGTATTGCCGCTAAGCATTTTTTTGCGAAATTCCGGCTCCTAAACCAACCGCTGCCTTTATGTTATCTCTGCTCCGCACCGAGCTCCGGAAATTGCTGCCCTATCGTACGTTCTGGGTAATCCTGGGAATTTATGTATTAATGCTGTTCCTGATCCTGCACATGGGAAGTTCCGTAACCATAAACGGGCAAAGTGCCGGCTCGAACTTCTACAAATTCCCCGATTTCTGGATGATGCTCACCTATATTGCCAGTTGGTTTAACCTCTTACTGGGCATCCTGATCATTATTCTGGTTACCGACGAATTCAGTTTCCGTACCTTCCGCCAGCAGGTAATAGACGGTTTGTTCCGGTCGGAAGTAATTGCGGCCAAGCTTTTGGTAGTGGTTTTGGTAGCGTTTTTTGCCACTCTGGTGCTTACCGTTTTGGGCTTAGGTTTCGGGCTGGTTTACGCCCCGAATATTTCTGCTGAAAAAATTACGGGCAATATGATGTACCTGGTATATTATTTTGTGCAGGCCCTGGGGTATATGTCGCTGGCGATGCTGTTTGGGTTCCTGCTCCGGAAAAACGGCCTGGCCATTATTGCGTTCCTCGTATTTTCGAAGATCATAGAACCGATCCTGCGTTTTCCCCTCGACGACCAGCTCGATCAGTTCTTTCCCGTAAAAACCTTCAGCAGCCTTACGCCCATGCCCGGCCAGGACATTCTGGATTCGGCTTTGGGCGCTTCGGTGGCACTTTCGCCGCAACAGGCCGTGCTTCCGGCCGCGGCTTACATTTTGCTTTTCGTGGGCCTGTCTTACACCTTACTCAAAGCCCGCGATCTTTAACGCACCTTTTATCTTAATTTTTCCTGAAAAAATGTAATGCGCCACAACCTTCTCCCGTAAAAATCCGGTATCAGGTTTATTGAAAAAGGAACGCGTTTGCTTCCTTCTCCTTACCTGGTAACCGAACCTGCCTACGAATTACAAGATGGAGATCCCTTTACTTGCCGATATAATTGTAATTCTGGGCCTAGCGGTGGTGGTAATTTTAACCTTCCAGGCCTTGCGGCTCCACCCCATTCTGGGCTTCCTGATAACGGGTTTAATTGCGGGCCCTTCCGGCTTAAACCTGGTCCATGCTTCGCACGAAGTGGAAATGCTATCGGAGATCGGGGTAATTCTGCTGCTGTTTATTATCGGGCTTGAATTCTCGCTCCGGGAACTGATCGCCATTAAGAACCTGGTTTTTATTGGCGGTGCCGTGCAGGTAGTCCTCACCATTCTGGCCACCATTCTGGTAGGGTACCTGCTGGGCTATTCGCTTAGCCAATCGTTATTTCTGGGCTTTTTACTTTCCCTCAGCAGCACGGCTATTGTCCTGAAACTCCTGCAGGACCGGCGCGAAGTGAACAGCCCGCACGGCAAAATAATCCTGGCTATACTTATCTTTCAGGATATTATTGTGGTACCCATGATGCTGGTAACGCCCATGCTGGCCGGGGAATCGGAAGACATTCTTTTTTCCGTGATCCTGCTGTTCATTAAGGGCTTGCTGATTGTAGGATTTGTGTATGTAAGCGCCCGGTACCTGGTTCCCAAACTGCTTTATTTAATCGCCAGGTCGCGGAGCAAAGAATTATTCCTTATCAGCACCATTGTAATTTGCCTGGCCGTGGCCGTACTTACTTCCAGCATGGGGCTTTCGCTTTCTTTAGGAGCTTTCCTGGCCGGCCTTATCATCTCAGAATCGGAATACAGCCACGAAGCTACCACCAACATCCTGCCCTTCCGGGAAGTTTTCAGCAGTTTCTTTTTCGTGTCTATCGGAATGCTGCTCGATGTTTCTTTTCTGCTCGATCACCTCAACATGGTATTGCTTTTTACCCTGCTTGCCTTTCTGGTGAAGAGCCTGGTAGCTTTCCTTGCGTCTTTTTCGCTGGGCTACCCTACCCGAACTTCCATCCTGGTCGGTTTTGCTTTATTTCAGGTAGGGGAATTTTCTTTTATCCTTTCCAAAGTAGGTCTGGAAAACGAACTGATCAGCACCACAACCTACCAGTATTTCCTTTCGGTTTCTTTACTGACCATGGCTTGTACTCCGTTTCTGCTGGCCCGCGGTAATTTTGTAGCAAGCCTGGTGCTGAAGCTCCTTCCTGCCGGCTGGGCCCGCCCCGACGTTCCGCCGGCCAAAGCGCACCAGGAACTCAACGACCATATTGTAATTATCGGTTACGGAATTACGGGCCAGCACATTGCCCGCGCGGCCCGCAAAGTGGGTATTCCTTACAACATTCTGGAACTGAACGCCGAAACGGTACGCCGGGAACGGCAAAAAGGCGAGCCCATTGTTTATGGCGATGCCGTGCACAGCATTATGCTGGCACATCTGGGCATTACCCGTGCGCGGGTAGCGGTAGTAGCTATTTCCGATGCTAAAGCCACCAAACAGATCGTGGCCAATATCCGCCATTTAAGCAGTTCGGTGCACATTATTGCCAGAACCATGTTTGTGCTGGAAATGGAAGAGAATTTCCGGATGGGGGCCGATGAGGTAATTCCGGAAGAACTGGAAACTTCCATCGAGATCTTCACCCGGGTGCTGCATAAATACCTGGTGCCCAAAGACGATATCATGGCATTTATCGACCGCATCCGGGCCGGCAACTACAACATGATGCGCTCTTTTTCGGCCGAGCCGCTATTCCCTAGGTTACCGGAAATAGAACTGGCCAGCATGACCACCGCGGCCTTGAAAGTACCGGACGGGAATAAAGAAATTGTGGGAAGATCGTTGCAGGAATCTGATATCCGCGAAAAATATGGCATCACTATTCTGGCCATTAAACGCAAGGACATTACCTTAGAAACCGTTACCCGCAACACCCATATTGAGCCGGACGATGTGCTGTACGTTTTCGGGCGCCGGGAATCGATCCTGGAATTTGAGAAGGCGCTTAAAATTGTTGAAACCGCGGCTTAAAGCAAGCTGTTAGCATAATTCACGATCCGGGCAAGTTCCAGGGGTTCGGTAAAACTCAGCTTATTTTCTTTGGCGAAGGTTAGAATCTGTTTTCCTTTCTTTCCGTAGATCTCCGGCAGGTCTTTTTTCGGGTTCCGTAACGGTTTTATCTCCTGGTTAGGCAGAAGCAGGTAAAATTTCTCCCGGATCCGCTCCCTTTCCATACGCGAATTACTGTAAAGGCTGCCGGATGCATTATCGTAATACCGTTCTTTTATTTCGCGCATCAGCAAGGTGTTTTTGCCGGGTTGCAGCACCGCAAAAAAAGCCGGTGATTTAAAATTGCTGTAATCTTTATCGTGGTTCCAGAGGAAGGACTGGTATTCGCGTTTAAAAGTTAATGGGCCTTCGGTGTGGCGGGAAAGCCCGCTGTTCTGCTCATGCTCCACCAAGAAGCTCTTTACATTAACGGCAGAAAAAGCACTTATAGCGCCATTTGGCTGGGTTACGCGCACAATATCGTTCGGAAGAGTCAAGGTAACGCTACCACTTACGGTATCGCCGGTGGCCAGCAAAAGCTGTCCGGACCGCCAGGAAAGCTCGAATGGCTGCTCCTGGGCCCAGGCGCTAAACGATAGGGCAAGCGCTGCAAAAAGAGATAACGTTGCCCTGCCAGAAACTGAAAAAAAGGATTTGCTCCGCATAAAATCAGTCTTTAGAAAACCATAAGATTGTAATTACCGTCAAACCGGCACCTTCCATAAATCTCTAACGCACAATTGGTTGTTCTTCGTTTTAACTTACCGGAATATTATTGTGAAAGAAGCAAAAACCGGTACTAAAAACGGTTGCAAAACTCCACGATCCTGGCCAGATGTTCCGGCTTGGTAAAGGAAAGGTTGTTTTGGGTAGCAAACTGCATTATTTCCTTTTTCTTTTCCGGAAAATACGCCAACAGGTCTTTCTTAGGCTGGCGCAACCATTTCAATTCCTGATTCGGTGAAAGCAGGTAAAATTTTTCGGTTAGGTTGAATTGGTTCATAGCCATCCGGGTTACTTGTTCGGCCATTACCCCTCCTACCGCACCTACAGCACTCGCCCCTAGATTACGTCCTTGTCCGGGTGCACGCTCATAACGTTCTTCCCGGAGCAAAAGTGAGTGCTTTCCCGAAACCAACATTACGAATAGTGCCGGGGAACGGAAATTAGAATAAGCATTATCGCGGTCCCAGATAAAGGTTTTGTATATGCGGCGTTGTTGAATCGGTCCGTTTGCTAACCTATAAGTTACTTTCATTTGCTCATCAGAAACCTCCAGCGATCTTATATTAGCCGGTATGGCACTGGTAACGGTACTATCGGCTGAAGTAATTACCACCAGATCGTGCGGCAGGGTAATACTGGCAGCGCCCCGGATGGTATCGCCGTTGGTTAACACCAGAATGCCGTTTTTCCATTTCATTTCGAAATCTAAAGGCCTTTGCGCGTTTGCCTGCTGCCCGGAAACAAAAAGAAAAAGGGTACCTAAAAACAAAAAAAAAGTATGGTTAAGAAGCTTCATGTAATTCACAGCAATAAATATCAAGTTCTTTAAGGTCCCCCTTTGGAGGGCAGGGCCGTTTCATTCTAAACTAAAACAGCTTTTTCGGATATTTTTATCCGAAAACTTCCTGCTGGGGATCTATTGATCCCCGTAATGTGGCCTGAAAATGGTCAACGCGGGTTAATAAACCCGCAACAGGATGCTTCCGGATCGATAGATCCGAAAGAGCAAACGGATTCTCCCCTTGAGGGGAGCCAGAGGGGTGTTTACACTTGCTAATAATTATCAAATAACGTGTTTACACCCCTATAATCCCCTCTAGGGGATAGTCATTTGCCAGAATGAAACAGCCTTGGCTCCAAAGGGGGACTTTTCTCCTCCCTACGGAATATCAATCTAATTTAATAAAAATGCCTGAGAACCGTAAGATCCTCAGGCATAAATCTGTTATAAAAATAAAGCTTAACCTTTCAGAATGGTATGGCCCAGTTTGTCGCGTTTGGTGGTTAAATAGCTTTTGTTGTGTTCGTTGGGCTCTATTTCTATCGGCAGCGTTTCTACAATCTCTAAGCCGTAACCAACCAGACCGGTACGTTTTTTCGGGTTGTTTGTGATCAGTCGCATTTTACTCACGTTCAGCTCGCGAAGGATCTGGGCGCCCACGCCGTAATCGCGTTCGTCCATGCCGAAACCAAGTTCCAGGTTTGCTTCTACAGTGTCGCGGCCCTGCTCCTGCAGTTTGTAGGCTTTCAGTTTGTTCAGCAGACCAATGCCGCGGCCTTCCTGGTTCATGTACACAATTACGCCCTTGCCTTCTTTCTCGATCATGGCCATGGCGCGGTGCAGTTGCGGACCGCAATCGCAACGGCACGATCCGAAAATATCGCCGGTTACACAGCTGGAGTGCACGCGTACCATTACCGGCTCATCCTTCTCCCAGGTACCTTTTACCAGGGCTAAATGCTTCACGCCGTTATTTTTCTGGGTAAAAGCATACAGGTCGAAGTTTCCCCATTCGGTAGGCATCTGCACGGCAATTTCCAGTTGAATCAGGCTTTCCTGCTGCAAACGGTACTGGATCAGGTCTTTAATGGAAATGAGTTTCAGGTTGAAACGCTCAGCTACTTTTTCCAGGTCCGGCAGGCGGGCCATGGTGCCGTCTTCGTTCATGATTTCCACCAACACCCCAGCCGGCTCAAAACCAGCTAAACGGGCCAGATCGATAGCCGCTTCGGTGTGGCCGGCGCGGCGCAGCACGCCTTCTTTCTTTGCTTTCAGCGGGAAAATATGACCGGGTTTGCCCAAGCTTTCCGGATCTGTGTTCGGGTCTACCAGGGCCTGAATGGTTTTGGCGCGGTCGGAAGCGGAAATGCCGGTGGTGCAGCCGTGGCCAATTAAGTCAACCGAAACGGTGAAAGGCGTGGCGTGTAAAGCGGTATTGCGGCCAACCATCAGTTCCAGGCCAAGTTCTTCGCAACGTTCTTCTACTAAAGGCGCGCAGATTAGGCCGCGGCCGTGGGTAGCCATAAAGTTGATGATCTCGGGCGTTACCGAACGGGCGGCGCAAACAAAATCACCTTCGTTTTCACGGTCGTCGTCGTCTACTACAATTACAACTTTACCGGCTTTAATATCTTCAATGGCTTCTTCTATGGTATTGAGCATGATGCGTCCTTCAATTTTAATGCTGTTTCCGGGCTAAGGTCCCGGAATTTTCCGCAAAGATACTCAATTTTTGCCGAGCTTGCCTTATTCCGACAGCATTACTGTCTCCAGTTGGGCTACCGCGCTTTTCCAGTCGTAGTTTTTGCGCACAAAATCATACGCTTTTTGCGCCAGATTTTCGGCTAAATATTGGTCAGAAAGGAGTTTAATGATCTGTTCCGCCACTTCTTCTGGCGTGGCGGCAAGCAGCAGATGTTCATTTTCGGCAGCGCCTACGCCATTGTTCACCAGCGGCGAAATGATGCAGGGAATTTTCATGGCCATGGCTTCCAGCACTTTGTTCTGCACCCCGGTCCCAATGCTCATGGGCGCCACAAAAACCCGGGCCGAAGCATAGGCTTCGCGAATATCATCCATCCAGCCACTCACGTACACGTTTTCCGATTGCAGCGTGAGCACCCGTTGGCTCGGCGTGGCACCGGCTAAAAGCAGACGGGTTTCGGGCAGTTTCTCCAGCACCAGCGGCAGCACTTTTTTAACCAGAAAAACGGCCGTATCTACGTTGGGCGCATAGCTCATATTGCCGGCAAAAACCAGCTCGAAGTTCTTAATGCGTTCCAGCGGATGAAAAAAATCGGTATCGATGCCGTTCGGCACAATGGCAATTTCCTGGTTGCGCGGGTGGTCAATCAGGTTGCGGTCCTGCCCGGAAATGATAGTAGTATGCTCAAAATCGTCAAAAACCTCGGTTTCGTAAGCTTTCAGCCGCTCCGATTCAAAGGTAAAAGCAGGTTTGAGGTAGAACGGCGCAATTTCAGCCCGGCGTGCCATCCCCTTCGAAAAAGCATCCATGTAATCGAGCGTTTTCGGGATAGTCTTGATGTGGCGCACGTATTCGCTCATGCGTACCAGCTGGCAAAAGATATGGTCGGGCTGGTGTTTCCTGATTATCTGATCGATCTGCTGCTGGGCCACCGGGTGGTAAAAATAATTAACCTGAGCCGGCTTGTTGTTTGAAAATGCTTTCGCCAGGTTGCCCAAGGCTTTCAATTTCGAAACCGGAAATAGATAAACTTCGGAACAGTATTTTTTAAGTTCGGCGGTTGCTTCCGGTATCTGATCGGGGTCTTCGGAAAGCGCAAACAAAATAAGCTCGTGCCTTTTGGAAAGTTCTTTCAACTGGTAGAACGCGCGCAGTTTATCGCCTTTTTCAAGCCGGAGCGGCACGCGTGACAATAGAAAGAGAATCTTCATTAATTACTTTTTAAATCAGGAACTTGCTTTAATGGGGCTGTAAGATGCATATAATTGCAGAAACTTCTGAATAATCCGCCGGTTATCGTAGGCATTTTTCGCCTTTTCCGCGGCCGCCATGCCCGTTTCGGTTACCGGCAGCGTTCCGGCTGCATACTCCCGCAGCCATTGCGCCCAGCTTTCCGCCTTATCCGAAATGTAAATTTCCTTGCCGGGCTCCACCGAAATTCCTTCTGCGCCCACCGGCGTCGTCAGAATGCATTTTCCCAAGGCCATGCCTTCAATAATTTTAATGCGCATGCCTCCGCCGGAAAGCAAAGGTACCAGCATAATATCGTACTGTTGCATGAATTCCGGCGCAGAAGGTACAAACCCGTGCACAAAAACGTTCGGCAAATCCAGCTTCAGCAAATGCTCCGGCGGCGATTTCCCGGCAATGTGCAGCTCGAGGTTTGGCAGCGTTTTGGCTACCGTTTTCCAGACATTTTCCAGGAACCAGTCAATCCCTTCCAGGTTCGGCAGCCAGTTCAGCGAACTGATAATGAATAAGGATTTCGGTTTGGCTTTTATTTCCGGGTTCAACTGGAAACGCGCCATTTCCACGCCCGCCGGAATAAATTCGATGGGTACGGTACAGCCCAGCTCGCGCATCCGTATTTTGTCTTCTTCGGTAATGGAAGCAATGGCATCGAACTTATTTAGATAGCTTTTTTCGAAGCTTTTCATACCGTTTGCCAGGTACTTCAGGTAAGCTTTTTTCAGCAGGCTCTGCTCGTTAGCCGCCAGCCTTTCCCAGATCAGGTACTCCACGTTGTGGGACCGCATGATTACCGGCGCTTTGGAATATTTCCGGATCACATCCACGTAATACGCCATAAACAAGCCTTCCACCTGAATAATATCGAAAGTTTCCTTTTGCAGCAGTTCGGTTAAAGCGCTTTCAACTTCTCTGGAAATGAACCGCTCTAAATTGTAAGGAACGCTTTTGAAAAGGTTAAGGAAAGCTTTACGTTTGGAAAGGTCCGTATTTACCGGAATGGCGATTACGCGCGCAACATTTTCCATCACGCTGGCCGGCTGAAAATGCTTGGGCGTATTAATAGCCAGTAAGGTTACTTCGTGCCCTTCCGCGGCCAGATTGCTGGTTACGTCGTACATGGCAATCGCACCGCCGTCGTGGGGCGGGTACGGAATACGCGGACAAAGCTGAAGTATTTTCAAGGTCAATATAAAACAAGTAGCGTAGGGTTAAAACCCTACGCTACAAAACAAATGCAATACAAATAAAGGTAAATTATTGAAAAGCGGTAGCCTTTTAGCCTGAAAAAGTGGTTATGACTGCTTCTGTTTTCTTTTCAGGTACCAATAATCAAAACTCATCCCAATAAAAATCGCAATAAGGCTTAACAGTACCTTATAGGTTTTGCCATTTGTTTTCCAGCTCAGATCCGAAAATTCAATGCCGAAACAGGTATAAACAAAAGCAGCAATTAATAATACAAGCAAGATCTTATTGATCTTAGATTGCGTTTTTTCGTGCTTTTTCATTGTCCGAATTTTGGTTGTTTAGAACTTTGGTTGCTTAGTTGAAATCTAACCTAACAAAAAAGTTTAAAACGTAATGGTTTCGGGCTGAAAAAGTCGTTATAAAATTTTCGTTACCAAATCGCGATCATACCCTTTACCCACCCCTAACCCCTCCCAGGAGGGGAATTATCAGATATCGTAATCTTATTAACTGCTTAGATTACGCGAATTCCAATTCATACATTCCAATTCACGCATGCTAATTCACGCATGCTAATTCACGCATTGCAATTCCCCTCCTCGGAGGGGTTAGGGGTGGGTTCCGTATTAGCAACAACCAGCAACCAACCTACCGCGTTACCACAATCCCTAGCGCCCCGGCAATTTCCATTTCGAAGTTCTTCAGCGCCTTGGCCACCTGCAGGAGTTTCATCATTTCGTCAATGTTCGTTTCTTTCTGAAGCGCATCCTGGTTTTCCTTGATCATGGCCTGCACGTTCCGCCATTTCAGCCTTAGAATGGAAGTATCGGCGGCGTATTGCAGCAGCTCCACTTCTTTCGGTACAAAGATCTGGTGCGCGGCCCAGGCTTCGCTGAGTTCGTATTTCTGGGTAAGCAGATCGATGGCTTCGCTCTTCAACACCGTATCAGTTTCTTCCCGGATAAAATAAGTGGCAATGTCGAAACGGCCCTGCTGCACTTTTTCAGAAATTACGGCATATAATTTTGCAAGCCCCGGTGTTTTAAATTCTATATCTTCGAGCTGCTCAAAAAGATATTGGGCCAAATTCTGGCCTTCCGGCAGGGTCTGGTCCGAATAGTTCAGCAGCAAGCGCAAAATTTCACGTTCGTACCGGTGCAGTAACTGCACCTCCGAATCTATTTCTTCTTCCGCATCCTCATAAGCAGCCGCTTCGGCCTCCGCTTCCAACGCGGCCATATCGAATTCATCGAGCGGGGGGAAATTGCTTCGGCCGCCGGAATTAGGCCGGGAAGGTTGTTGCTGGTTCTGCTGCTTTTTATTTTCCTGCAGGGCAATTTTATTGTATTCCGAAATCAGTACTTGCTCATCGATCCCGAACAAACTGCTGCAGCGCTGCAAGAAAACCGACCGCTTAATGGAATCCGGAATTTTAGCAATGCTCTGGACCACTTCCCGGATGGCTTCGGCTTTCTTAACCGGATTATCTTTCGCTTCCTTCGCCAGAAGCTCGGTCTTAAAAGAGACAAAATCTTTCGCTTCGCTCTTAATATATTCCCGAAAGGCGTTGTCGCCCACTTTGCGGATGTAGGAATCGGGGTCTTCGCCGGGCGGGAAGATTACCACGTCCACGTTCAGGCCGGCTTCCAGGATCAGGTCCGTTCCCCGCAAGGAAGCTTTAATCCCTGCGGCATCGCCGTCGTAAAGTACCGTAATGTTTTTGGTGTAGCGCGAAATAAGCTTGATCTGGTTTTCGGTAAGCGAGGTTCCGGAGCTGGCCACCACGTTCTCGATTCCCCCCTGGTGCAACGAAATTACGTCCAGATACCCTTCAGTCATGTAGCAAACGTCGGCCATCCGGATCGCCTGCTTCGCCTGGAACATGCCGTATAAAACGTCGCTCTTATGGTAAATTTCCGATTCGGGCGAGTTCAGATATTTCGGTGTACTCTTATCGTTGGTTTTTAACGTGCGCGCGCCAAAGCCGATGGTTCTTCCAGAAACGTTGTGGATCGGAAACATCACCCGGGCACGGAAACGGTCATATTTCTTGCCCTCTTCCTTGAAAATAGTCAAGCCGGTGGCTTCCAGAAACTTCTCCTGAAACCCTTTTTCCAACGCTGCTTTCGTCAATCCGTCCCAGCTTTCCAGGCTATAACCCAGTTCGAACTTTTTGATCGTATTCAGGCTTATACCGCGTTCTTTCAGGTAAGGCAGACCAATGCTCTGGCCTTGGTCGTGGTTGTGCAGAATATTCTGATAGAAGTCCTTGGCAAAGTCCGATAAGATGAACTGGCTGTCGCGGTCGTGCTGGAATTTGAGTTTTTCCGGGCTGGGCGCTTCTTCGGCAATCTCGATCCCATACTTTTTAGCCAGGTGCTTGAGAGCTTCCACATAGCTCACCCCTTCCAGGTCCATAATGAACTGCACCGAGTTTCCGGCCTTGCCGCAACCAAAACACTTGTAAATGCCCTTGGCCGGCGCTACCGAAAACGAAGGCGACTTCTCGTTATGGAACGGACAAGGCGCCCACAAATTCTGACCTTTTTTCTTCAGCGTTACATAATCGCCCACCACCTCGGCAATATCGGCCGCATTAATGATCTGATCGACGGTTTCTTTACTGATTAAGGCCATGGAAAAAAGATTAGGGTTACAAAGATAAGGAATTTACCCCACCCCTACCCTCCCCTAATTCAGGGGAGGTAGTTTTACACGTGCGGACAGGTCGCGACCCAATGCTGTCAACTTAAGGAAAGTACCAACACATTTAAGGTCATTCTGAGCCTGTCGAAGAAACTATTGGTTACTACTATGGCATTTGAGCGTAGCAAAAAATGCCTTTCGTTTGGGTTCGGTACGCGATAGTTCCCTCAACTTCGTTCGGGATGACCATATAAACCATTAAATTGACAGCATTGGGTCGCGACCTGTCCGCACGCATATTGCGATAATTTCTTATCAGAACATCAAAATGCCCGGCACCCACATATTCCCGCACCTCCCTTCTCGCCCCTGCTGTAACATAAAAACTACTGCATCCTGAAAGTCCTTCCCTGAATCAGGGGAGGATTTAGGTGGGGTCCTAAAAAATCAGTATCTTTGTAAAGCAAAAAATTTGCATTATTACTATGGCAATTACAACTGAAGACGTTTTACGGGCCCTGAGCTACGTAGAAGAACCGGATCTGGGCAAAGATCTGGTTACGTTGAATATGATAGAAAATGTGGCGATAGACGGTAAAAAAGTAAGCTTTACCGTGATCCTCACCACCCCGGCCTGCCCGCTGAAAGACCTGATCCGTACCGCTTGCGAACGCGCCATTCATACCATGGTCGATAAAGAAGCGGAAGTTACCGTGAACATGACCTCCCGCGTTACTTCCGGCCGCGCCGATGCTTCGGCGGTGCTGAAAGGCGTGAAAAATATTATCGCTATTGCTTCCGGAAAAGGCGGCGTGGGCAAATCTACGGTTACCAGCAACCTGGCCATTGCGCTGGCGCAAACCGGCGCAAAAGTGGGCCTGGTAGATGCCGATATTTCCGGCCCCTCTATTCCGGTAATGTTCAATTGCGAAGATGCCCACCCGCGGGTATTTCAGACGGCAGAAGGCAAAAATCAGATCGAAACCATTGAACGCTACGGCGTAAAGCTCATGTCGATCGGTTTTCTGGCACCGGCCGAAAGTGCGGTGGTATGGCGCGGCCCGATGGCTTCTTCTGCCCTGAAACAATTTATTACCGAATGCGACTGGGGCGAACTGGATTATTTACTTATTGACCTTCCGCCGGGAACGTCCGACATACACTTAACGCTGGTACAAACCGTGCCGGTAACGGGGGCGGTAATTGTAACCACGCCGCAGAAAGTGGCCCTGGCCGATGCCCAAAAAGGCTTAACGATGTTCCAGCAGCCCCAGATCAATGTGCCGGTTTTAGGCGTTATAGAGAATATGGCCTACTTTACGCCGGCCGAATTACCGGAAAACAAATATTTTATTTTCGGAAAAGGCGGCGGCGAGAACTTAGCAGCTAAATTTAAGGTTCCTTTTATCGGGCAGATCCCGTTGGTGCAGAGCATCCGCGAAGGCGGTGACGAAGGCACCCCGGAAGTAATGAAAGAAAACTCGCCGGCTGCAGCCGTTTTTAAAGAAATTGCCCGTGAAGTAGCCCGCCAGGTTTCGGTACGGAATGCTGAGCTGGCGCAAACCAAGGTTGTAGAAATTACCAGAACGTAGAAAGAAATGGAAGAGATGAATATGACCCCGGAATTCCTGACCAAGATCGAATCGGCCCTGGATCAGATCCGTCCTTACCTGCAGGCCGATGGCGGCGACGTAAAAGTGCTGGAACTAACCCCGGAAATGGTCCTGAAACTGGAACTGGTAGGCGCCTGCGGTACCTGCCCAATGTCGCCGATGACGCTGAAAGCCGGCGTGGAGCAGGCAATCCTGAAAGCAGTGCCGGAAATTAAGGCCGTTGAGGCCATAAACGTGATGCCGATGCCGGCTTAATTCTAAAAACAAAAGAATATTTCGTATTTTTAAACCGGAGCTAAGCAACGTAGCTCCGGTTTTTTTTTGTCTATAAACTACTGAAACCAATTCCTTTCCGGATGAAACGAATTCTACTGCTTATTTTTTTAGCCGCCGCCAGCCTGCAAGGCTTTGCCCAGACGTCGCAGAACATGAACCTGCTCTCTACCTGGCGAGATCCGAAGCCGGGCGTGTATTATAACGACATCTGGGGATATGCAGCCAACGGCCGCGAATATGCCATTATCGGCAGCAACGAAGCCACTAACTTTATAGACGTTACCAATCCTGCCTCTCCGGTGCTGATAAAAAAAGCACTCGGTAAGTTTACGAATACGATCTGGCGCGATTTTAAAACCTATTCGCATTATGCCTATACCGTTGGCGACGGAAATAACTTCCACAGCCTTCAGATCTTCGACCTGCAGTTCCTACCAGATTCGGTGCATAAGGTTTACGACAGCAATGCGATAAGCCAGAGCGCCCACACCATTTTCATTGACAATGCCAAACTCTATCTGGTTTCGAATGTTCGCAATGGCTCCAATCAGGCGGTAGACGTTTATTCGCTCGCCAACCCCGTAGCCCCCACCCTTTTAGGGAGTCTGCAATCTACCTTCTTTAACGATATGCACGCTGTATTTGTAAAGAACGACACAGCGTATTGCTCTGCCGGCTGGCCGGGTTTTGTGATGTACAACGTAGCCAATATCAACAACCCGGTACTCATCAGCAGCTTAACCACATATCCTGGCCAAGGCTATAACCACACCAGCTGGGTTAGCCAGAACTCTAAAAAGATGATTATGACCGATGAGATCCCGGCGGGCTTACCGGTAAAACTGTATGATATTTCCGACCCATCAAACCCGGTTTATAAAAGCTCCTTTACTTCCAACGCAGCAGCAACCCCGCACAACACCTTTATTGTCGGAAATAATTACGCTGTGCTTTCATTTTACCACGATGGCGTACAGGTTTTTGATATATCGAATTCCACCAACGTTACCCGCATCGGCTATTACGATACGTACCCCGATAACCCGGGAAATTATAGCGGCTACGAGGGCTGCTGGGGCGTTTACCCGTTCCTACCATCCGGCAATATCATCGCCTCGGATATTACCTACGGCCTGTTTGTACTTTCCGCGCCTTATAGCAATATTTCCGGTACCAGGGAGGAGTTGAATAAAGACAGATCCTTTACTGTTTATCCGAATCCATCTACCGGAACGCTATCGTTTCAGCTCAAAAAACCCGTGAAAAACCTGAAAATAACGGTTACCGATGTCCTCGGCAAAAACCTGAAAACCTTTAGCGGCGATATGCTTACGGACCAGAAATTAAACCTGAACAACTTATCGGCCGGACTTTACCTGGTACATGCCTCCGGCGATGGCTTTTCCGAAACCCGGCGGGTTTTAATTAAAAAATAATAGCGATTTTAATAATGTAATCTGAGATTCTAAAACTCTACAAAGGTCTGCTGAAAGCAATCAGCAGACCTTTTTTTATCCGGGAGGCTGGTTTAAAAACGCCGTTATGAAATTACAATCTTTGAGCCCTTCATTTAAACAGGCCTTACGCGAACCCAATTGTCTGAATTATACTCTTTAAGTAAGTGGACAGATTTAGCTTACATAATAATACTGCTTCTTTTTCTGTCATTCTGGAAGAATCTTGTGATTTCAGTGCTTTAAACTCACAAAATTCTTCCAGAATGACAATCGTAGTGATATTAAGTAAATTTGTTCCCATACATAGAATTAGGGGATGCACATGTTTTGTCGCCAAAAGAATTTCGAGGAACCCGAAGGGGAATAGGAAAAAGGGAAATTACAGAATCGCTTAACCTGCTACCGTAAGCACAATATCGGCTTCAAGATTTTCACAAAGCTTTAAGCGCAATATTCTCTTCTTTGCCCGTACCTCGGTTTTCTCCAGGATCAGAATAATTTCTTCTCCAGAATCAAATCCTGTCTATCTTAATAATCCTTAAAATCGTGTTCAGACAAATAAAGCTTAAAGATTTCTTTACTGAAACCCGTCGGTTTTTAATTAAAAGATTATAGCGTTTGCGGTGTTTGGGTGTGGGTTCAGGCGCAATTCTTTATATTTGCCCCACTGCTAATTAAAGAGCCCTTTTAGACTATGATAAAAGCCAACGACCCGAACCTGCATTCCTGGATCACCATTGCTCCGGATTCCGAATTCCCGATTCAGAACCTGCCATTCGGTATTTTTCAGGTAGGCCTGAAAGACCCGCGCGTAGGCGTAGCCATTGGCGACTATGTGCTAGACCTTTATGCATTAAGTCAGTTTGGCTATTTCGAAGATGTTGATATTGCAGACCATACCGTACTATTTCGCGACAATCTGAACGACTTTATTGCGCTTGGTAAACCGGTTTGGCGCCAGACCCGCGAGCGTGTTTCCCAGCTACTTCGCCACGACAATACCGAATTCCGCGACAACGAAGAAGCCGTACGCGAATGCCTGGTAAAACGCGCAGAAGTAGAAATGCTGATGCCGGTAAAAGTACCGAACTATACCGATTTTTACTCCAGCATCGAGCACGCCACCAACGTAGGCAAAATGTTCCGCGACCCGGCCAATGCGTTGCTGCCGAACTGGAAACACCTGCCGGTTGGTTACCACGGCCGCGCTTCCTCCATCTGTGTTTCCGGTTACGATGTAATTCGCCCGAACGGCCAGACCAAAGCTGCCGATGCCGATATGCCGACTTTCGGCCCTACCAAAGAACTTGATTTTGAACTGGAAGTAGCCTTTATAGCTGGCCGCGAAACTGAACTGGGCACCCCCGTTTCTACTACCGATGCCGAAGACTATATTTTTGGCATGGTGCTCTTCAACGACTGGAGCGCCCGCGACATGCAGCGCTGGGAATACGTGCCCCTCGGCCCTTTCCTGGCCAAGAACTTTGCCTCCACCATTTCGCCCTGGGTGGTTACCTTAGATGCCCTGGAACCATTCCGCGTGAAAGGCCCGGACCAGGATCCGCAGGTGTTGCCTTACCTGCAATATACCGGCAACAAGAACATCGACATTAACCTGGAAGTGCTCTTGCAGCCGGAAGGCCAGCAACCGGTTTCCATCTGCCGCTCCAACTACAAGCACATGTACTGGAACATGAACCAGCAGCTGGCGCACCAGACCAGCAACGGCTGTAACCTGCAGATCGGCGATATGTATGCTTCCGGCACCATTTCCGGCCCGGAAGAAACTTCTTTCGGCTCTATGCTGGAACTTACCTGGAAAGGCACCAAACCCCTCACCCTACCCGACGGCACCGAACGCAAATTCATCAACGACGGCGACACGGTGATCATGCGGGGCTACGCCGAAAAAGACGGCATCCGCATCGGCTTCGGCGAATGCGTAGCCAAAGTATTGCCAGCGCTTTAGTAATTTGGAGATTTGAAAATTTGAAGATTTGGAAATGATGGCTCAGAGGAAATATTCGGTTAATTTTCTTAACCGTGATCTATTCTGAAATTAAATTTTCCTTCCCATTTTCAAATCTCCAAATCTTCAAATTTTCAAATCAAAAGAATGATAAAAACCATAGATCCGAAAGCAATTCCTACGGCGGAGTTCCATGCATATATGCTGGGAGCTGTTGCGCCGCGGCCAATTGCTTTTGCCAGTACCGTAGATGAGGAAGGGAACGTGAACCTGAGTCCTTTCAGCTTTTTCAATGCCTTTGGTTCCAATCCGCCGATCCTAATCTTTTCACCCGCCCGCCGGGTGCGCGACAATACCATAAAGCATACCCTGGAAAATGCTTATGCTACCAAAGAAGTAGTGATCAATATCGGGAATTACGACATTGTGGAGCAACTTTCGCTGGCCAGCACCGAGTACGATAAAGGCATCAACGAATTTATAAAATCTGGTTTAACGCCAGCGCCATCGGTAATGGTGAAGCCGCCGCGGGTGGCAGAAGCCCCGGCAGCTTTCGAGTGCCGGGTGCGCGACATTATTCCGTTAGGCGACCAGGGCGGCGCTGCCAACCTGATCGTTTGTGAAGTATTACTGATGCACCTGAATGAAAATGTGTTAGGCCCGGACGGAAAAACCATTGACCCAAATAAACTGGATGCCGTTGCCCGCTTAGGCGGCGACTGGTACCTGCGTGCCAGCGGCGATTGCCTGTTCGAACTCCCCAAACCGGTAAGGAATAAAGGTATCGGCGTAGATCAGTTGCCGGAGCATATCCGGACCAGCAACCGCCTTACCGGTAACAACCTGGCCCGCTTAGGCAACACCGAAAAAGAGCAGGTTCCAACCGCAAAAGATACCGAAGCATTTAAAACCGATCCGCTGGTAGAAAAAATTCTTTCCGGTTACAAACACGACAGAACAGCTTTGAAAGAGCAACTTGAAACGCTCGGAATAAGGTTACTGAACGATAATAAAGTTACTGAAGCCTGGAAGGTGTTGCTGATGGCAGAAGGTTTATAGAAAAAGGCTTTATTTCAAGCAAAAAAAGGTGCTGGATACATGCTTCCGCACCTTTTTTATTTTATTTAACCCAAGAATAGACGGGCTTGGTTTTACTTCGGCTCAATTAAAATATTCTTGTTATTTTTAGAGTTTCAAAACAATAGAAACAGGCATGTCTGCGCCTGGATAGGCAGTTGCACTGGTGGTGCTTATCCTTTTTAAAATCATGAGTAAGAAAATTACTACACTCCTCGTTCTTTTCCTTTTTCTGGATATCTGTTATTCCTTTTTTCAGTATTACTATACCGCACACGATGGCGATATGGCTGCCATCATTGCCCCTGCCGAATGGTATTCCGATGTCCTGAAAGACCCTTTTGGATTCAGCCTTTTAAGTGAGCAGAAATCTTATGGCGGCTCTAACCGTTTCTTTGCCCATTGGTCGTTAGGTGCTTATTTTAAAACAGTGCCGCTTATGCTGCAGGCATTTGTAAGCCCTTTGGATAGCACTTACCTGGCCTCTGCTTTAGCTAAAATTGGTATACACCTGTTAATAATCTGGCTGCTCGGGTTATTCATAACCAATTCCGGAAAATGGTGGAAGCCGGAATTTATTCTGGCTGGCGCCCTGGTTGCTCCCTTTTTTCAAACCTGGGGATACTTCGACCGCGTGTCCATTATTGAGAGTTCTATCACGTACACGTTCTTTTACGCCCTTTCAACCGCTATTCTGATCTTGTTTTTCCTGCCGTTTTACCAGGCCTATTTTTTGGGGCAGGATGTAAAGTTTACCCTTCCGAAAAAAATAATCCTTTTTGCCTTAACCATCATTCTCCCGTTTATGGGGCCACTAAACCTGGGCATAATTGCAATAGTCTGCTCTTTTACTCTCGCTTATCAATGGTGGTTAAATTTTCGGAATTCAGGCGAAATCCCCTTTATTAAAAGGATTTGGAATTCAGTTTTAAAAATTCCTAAGCCACTGCTTTTTTATTTTCCTGTCATTCTGCTGTTTAGCTTTTACTCGCTTTACATTGGTAGTTTTAATGCTGAAAGTGATAATAGCATAAGCATTGCGGATCGTTACTCCTTTTTGCTTACAGGCCTGAACCGGCAGCTTTTCTTTGGTCAGGGTTGGGAGTTTAGCCCGGCATATTCCATCTTATTCCTGCTGCTGATCATTAACAGCTTAATACTCTGGAAGAAAGGGCCTGAGGGTAAGAAAATAGTAAAATGGCTGCTTTGGGTCATTGTGTTTTCTATAATATACATCTTGCTGCTTCCTTTAGGCGGCTATCGGAGCTACCGGCCCCATATCGTTAGCGGAAGCACCTTTCAGCCGGTTACGTTAACATTAGTATTTTTCTACGGGCTTACCTGCTGGTACATCCTCCGGCAAACCACGCTCAAGTACCGGAAACTATACATTGGTACCCTCATTTTAGTAGCAGTTATTTTTAGCAGCACCGAACGGCCAAGTGATTCCACCTACCAATGCGAACGAAACGCGATTTTGGCCATTGCAGCCTCGCCGGAGAAACACGTAGACCTGGAAACCTGGTGCGGTGTAATGTCGTGGGGAAAAATTACGCATCCGTATTATTCAATCCCCGGCGGGAAACTGCTGCACTATTGGGGTATCACGAAAGAAGAAAAAAACTATACGACCGGAAAATAGTAACGCACTTCAGTTTTCAAGCCCAAAATCCACGAAAAAGCTACCATAATTTTTCAAACAGAAACGTTACCGTTTTAAACAAAAAAGTGCTGAAGCTTCCGCTTCAGCACTTTTTTGTTTCTATGCAGCAATCGCTTAATTCCGAACCGCAATCATCAGCCCGAGCTCCTTATACCGCATGCCGAATTTCTTAGCGATAACGGCATTGGTGAGGCTGCCGCGGTAAATGTACACGCCGCTTCGGTAATGTTCGTTCGTAAACAGCACTTCGTTTATACCACCGTACTGCGAAATTTCCATCAGGATCGGGGTAAAAATGTTGCTTAGCGCATTTGTGGCCGTCCGCGGTACGCGGGAAGCGATATTCGGTACGCAGTAATGAATTACGTCGTATTTGCGGTAAACGGGACGGCTGTGCGAAGTCATTTCCGAAGTTTCGAAACAACCGCCCTGGTCGATGCTAACATCTATGATAACCGAACCGGGCTGCATGCGGGCCACAACGGCTTCGGGCACCATGTAATTGCCGTGGTTATCTTCCGGACTCAACGCGCCGATTACCACATCGGCCTGGGTAATGTTTTCGGAAAGCACCTGGCCGTCTAAGGTAGAAGTAAATAACTGGGCGCCTACGTTATGCTTTAAGCGCCGGAGTTTGTAGATCTGGTCGTCAAATACTCTTACTTCGGCCCCCAGACCAATGGCAGCGCGGGTGGCATATTCGGCTACCGTTCCGGCGCCTAAGATCACGACTCTGGAAGGCGGAACCCCGGTAATGCCGCCTAAAATTACTCCCTTGCCGTCGTTGCTGCTGCTCAGGTACTCGGCCGCGATGAGCATAACCGTGCTTCCGGCAATTTCGCTCATGGCCCGCACCACCGGTTTGGTTTCGGAACGGTCTTTTATGAGTTCGAAGGAAATGGCGTTTATTTTTTTCCGGCACAAGGCCAGCACATAATCGGCGGTAATGCTGGCAAACTGCAAAGCCGAAATAAGCGTCTGGTTGGCCTTCAGGTAATCCATTTCCTCGTAGGTTGGCGGCGCAATCTTCAGGATGATGTCGGCTTCGTATACTTCCGGCGTGGAGTATACGATCTTGGCCCCGGCTTCGGAAAAATCGTGGTCGGAGTATTTGGAAGGTTCCCCGGCCCCGGTTTCAACCCAAATTTCGTGGCCCTGCTCGGTAAGCTGTTTCACGGAAGCCGGGCTCAGCCCGATCCGGTTTTCCTGCAAACTCGATTCTTTCGGAATCCCGATAAAGAGCCGCTTTCGCTTGGTTTCCACCGCCAGCATCGATTCCTTCGTGGCAAGACCCGGGCTGGCCGCAATAGCAGCAAAGCCCGAAGGTGTTTTATGGGTCATATTCTCAGTACTGTTTCAAAGTAATTAAGCGCTCCTCGCCGGCCCCGCTCGTAATCGTTACCAGCATGTAGTGGTCGGGCAGCAGGTTCGGGATCTTCGTAGGCCATTCGATCAGACACAGATTTCCCGAATCGAAATAATCGTAAACGCCGATGTTCACTGATTCCTGTTCTTCGTTTATCCGGTAAAAATCGAAATGATATACCGGACGGCCGTTGCCGGTCAGGTACTCGTTCACGATGGAAAAAGTAGGGCTGCTTACCGGGTCTATTACGCCCAGTTCCTTGCAAATGGCTTTTATGAACGTGGTTTTGCCGGCCCCCATTTCCCCTTCGAACAGAACGGTTGAAATGGTCGTGTTTCCGGCCAGAAAAGTAAGAAACTCCTCGGCGGCTTCGGGCAGTTCGGCCAGAGAAGCCACCTGCAGCATTTTTTCGGTATCGGCGATTGTGTCCATCTAGCGGGGGCTAAGGGTTACAAACGGTATAATGATCTCTTCCAAAGATATGCCCCCGTGCTGGAAGGTATCTTTGTAGTAGTTCACATAATAGTTATAATTGTTCGGATATGCAAAGAAATAATCTTCTATGGCAAAAACATACGCCGTGGAGATGTTTTCTTTCGGCAAATATAAGCGTTCCGGCTTTCTGGACACATATACGTCTTTTTCGGTGAAGCCCAGGTTCTTGCCGTGCTTGTAGCGCAAATTGGTATTCGTGTTCCGGTCGCCCACAATCTTAAACGGCCGTTTAACCCGGATCGTACCGTGGTCGGTGGTAATTACCACTCTGCCTTTTTTCTCCGAGATCATGCGCAAGGCCTCGTACAGCGGCGAATGCAGGAACCAGGAACGGGTTAACGAACGGTAAGCCGATTCGTCCGGGGCCAGTTCGCGCACCATGGCCATATCGGTACGGGCGTGCGAAAGCATGTCCACGAAGTTGTACACGATCACGTTCAGCTTATTGTTTTGCAGGTTGCTGAACTTACTGAGTAACTCCTTGCCGGCCGTAATATTGGTAATTTTGTTGTAGCTGAACTTGTCGGTGATTTTATTCTGCTGAAACAGTATCTCCATGAAATCCTGCTCGTGCAGGTTCTTGCCTTCGTCCTCATCATCGGAAACCCACAGGTTCGGGTACTTTTTCTGAATATCGGCAGGCAGCATACCGGCAAAAATGGCATTCCGGGCGTAGGCCGTGGTGGTTGGCAGAATGGAGTAATACATTTCCTCGCTGTCCACGGTAAAATGCTCGGAAATGATCGGCTCCAGGATCTTCCACTGGTCGTAGCGCAAATTATCGATCAGGATAAAATAAACCGGCTGCTCCGATTCTTTCATCATCGGGAAAACGCGCTGCTTGAACAACTGGTGCGACATGAGCGGGGCATCTTCCTTCTCTTCGTTCATCCAGTCTTCGTAATTGTCCATAATGAACTTCGAGAAGTTGGCGTTGGCCTCGTCTTTCTGCATCGTGATCACGTCGGCCATGCTTTTATTCTCGGTCTCATCGATTTCCAGCTCCCAGTAAACCAGCTTCTTATACACATCGGCCCATTCCTGGTAGCTTAAACGCTCGCCAAAAGCCATGCCCAGCTGCCGGAAGTCGCGCTGGTAACTAATGTTTGTACGTTCCGAAACCAGCCGTTTATTATCCAGAATTTTCTTAATGGAAAGCAGGATCTGGTTCGGATTGATGGGCTTGATGAGGTAGTCGGCTATTTTAGAACCGATAGCCTCCTCCATAATATGTTCTTCCTCGCTCTTGGTGATCATCACCACCGGCGTCATCGGCTTTATGGCTTTCAGCTCGTTCAGGGTTTCCAAACCGCTTATTCCCGGCATGTTCTCATCCAGAAAAACCACATCATAGGCCTGTTCCTGGAACTTCTCGATAGCGTCCGCCCCGCTGGGTACAGGCGTAACGTCGTAACCACGGTCCTTGAGGAACATGATATGGGGTTTCAGCAGGTCGATCTCGTCATCGGCCCATAAAATACTATATCTTTGCATTGGAATGTAATTTCGGGTTATTATAAAGTTATTTATACGGATTTGACCGTAAAAAAACCGGGAATTCCGGCGCAACCTTTAGCACGTGAAATTAAACGAAAGGTTGCTTTATTTTATTAGGATCGGAGAATTAAAAATTAAAGTTTTTGAATATTTACCCTGGCCCTAGTGCTCGACCAAATTAATTTCCAGAATTTGCTTGACGGGATTTGTAATCCCGTCTTTACCGAGCCGTGGGATTTGTAATCCCACTTGCTAAAAATTAACTTGACTATGTACTAGAATATAAACCTAGGGAGGGAGTTTTTAAGCACCTGTAAAGAACTGTCAGCAGCACGGAAAACAACCACCCCCAACCCCTCCTTGAAAAAAGGAGGGGAGCTTGACCCCACCCCGGCCCTCCCCTAAAAACAGGAGAGGGGGCTTTGTTTCTGCTGGATTTCACTTTTATTGTCTATGGCATACTGTTTACAAAAAGAAAAGTCCATTGAAAGCAGTTAAGTAAAGAACAAGCAGCGAAAGCTCCCCTCCTTTTTTCAAGGAGGGGTTGGGGGTGGTTAACACTTTTTCATCCTGAAACCGTACCATTCCAAATTTTACAAAACACCACAACAGCATTTTGAGCAAGAAAAAGATCTTCAACGACCCGGTTTACGGCTTCATTACCATTCCTTCGGGCTTGGTTTTCGATATTATCGAGCACCCTTATTTTCAGCGCTTGCGCCGCATTCGGCAACTCGGCCTTACAGATTTTGTGTATCCCGGCGCCTTGCATACCCGTTTTCACCACGCGCTAGGTGCAATGCATCTGATGAGCACCGCTCTGGATACGCTCCGTGCCAAAGGTACTTTTATCTGGGATGCCGAATACGAAGCTTCTTTAATTGCTATTTTGCTGCACGACATCGGTCACGGCCCTCTCTCCCATGCCCTGGAAACGGCTATTTTCAAGGAAGTGCACCACGAAGATATTTCCCTTTACATCATGGAGCTGCTGAACAAGGAGTTTCACGGCCGGTTGGATCTGGCGATCCGGATCTTCCAGGGAAATTATGAACGACCGTTCTTTCACCAGTTAGTTTCCAGCCAGTTGGATGTGGACCGCCTGGATTACCTGAACCGGGACAGCTTTTATACCGGCGTGATGGAAGGCAAGATCGGGGCCAGTCGATTGCTGAAAATGTTGGATGTGGTGGATGAAAAACTGGTGGTGGAAGAAAAAGCCATCTATTCCATCGAGAACTTTCTGGTTAGCCGCCGTTTGATGTACTGGCAGGTGTACCTGCACAAAACCGTACTAAGCGCCGAAAACATGGTATTGCGCACCGTAGAACGCGCCCGCGAACTGATGCAGGCTGGCGTAGAGGTTCCCGCCAGTCCTTCGTTCCGGCTTTTTCTGGCCAATGACATACGGTTTTCCGATTTCCAGACCGACCCGGAGATCATGCGCAACTTTGTAGCCTTGGACGATATCGACGTTTGGGGTGCCGTAAAACAGTGGGCTTTTCACCCGGATAAAATCCTAGCCTTCCTGGCTTCCAGCATCATCGACCGCAAATTGTTCAAGATCATCATTACTACCGAGCCACTGGAAGAAGATTTCCGCTTAGGCATTGCGGAGTTGGTTCAGGAGAAATTCGGCATTACGGAAGAAGAACTGCCCTACATTATGATTTCCGGCAAGATCAGCAATAACGCCTACAACGCCACCAACGAAGCCATAAACGTCCTTACCAAATATGGCAAGGTAGTAGAACTGGCCGAAGCCTCCGACCTGCCCAATATCCGGGCGCTAAGCACGAAGGTGGAGAAATATTTTGTGTGCTATCCGAAGGAAATTGCGGGGTAGTACGGCTATTTATTAATCCAATCTGATTAAATGGAAGAAAGAAGTTACTCATCAAAAATATGGCTTACTCCAGGTGTTGGATTAGCTTTATTTATCTTTATTTCTACTATATTCAACAACAAAGCAAATTTTGACCTAAATTCACTTCTTTTCATTTTTGGAGTTCCTTTTGCGACTTCATTCTTTATCCTTACGCTAACGTTTCCTGTTTGGGTTTTCCTAAAAGTCATCAACTATCTTACCTTAAAGCTAATCAAAACAGTTACTTACATAAAAATCATTAACCAAGTTTCCGGAATAATTCTTTACAGTTTGTTTTATCTGCTCATTAGATATATTTTCCTGTCCTCCAACAAGCCATTTTTATGGGATGAAAAGAGTTACTATTTATTAATCATTTATTATTTATCTTTTAGCTTCGGTGTCTGGTATCACAGAATAGAAATAAAAGATAAGAATCTAATTAATTCTTTATAATAAATTGTTTCTGAAATCGCTACCCCTACCACCCCAAAAACCCCTTCTTCCAACAACCTTTAAATAAATTCCATCTTTCCTTCCCCAAAAAAATAAGGGATTAATTAATTTTCTATTTTTGCAGCATGGAATTTACTGTTCAACAGATTGCTGAAATGTTGGGCGGGACCGTAGAAGGCAACCCGACCAGCAAGATCAGTACTTTAGCTAAAATAGAAGAAGCCGGCGAAAAAGCCCTGGCTTTTCTATCGAACCCGAAATACGAACCTTATTTATATACCACCGAGGCCTCGGCCGTGATCGTATCGCACGAACTGGAACTGAAGCAGCACGTGGAAACTTCCCTGATCCGGGTGGCCGATCCGTACACCAGTTTTTCGCGCCTGCTCGAGGAATACCAGAAAGCGGTGATGGCTTTTAAAACCGGCGTGGAAGAACCGGCTTATATGGGCAAAAATTCTACCATCGGTGATAACTTCTACCGCGCGGCTTTTTCCTACATTGGCCAGAACTGTAAGATCGGTGCGAACGCCCGCATTTTCCCGCATGTTTCCATTGGCGATAACGTGAAGATCGGCGACAACGTGATCATTTACGCCGGCGCTAAAATTTATTCTGATACCGTAATCGGCAACAACTGCACCATTCACGCCGGTGCGGTTATCGGTTCCGACGGTTTCGGTTTTGCTCCCCAAAAGGACGGCACTTACAAGATCATTCCACAGATCGGCAATGTAGTTCTGGAGGATAATGTGAGCATTGGCGCTAATGCTACCATCGATTGCGCTACCATGGGCTCCACTATTATTCACGAAGGCACCAAAATAGACAACCTCGTTCAGATCGCCCACAACGTGGAAATTGGCAAGCATACGGTAATTGCCGCGCAATCGGGCGTTTCGGGCTCTTCCAGGATCGGGAATTTCTGCACCGTGGCCGGCCAGGTGGGCATTGTGGGCCACATAACCATTGCCGACCGCACCATTATCGGCGCGCAATCGGGCGTTTCCAAATCCATAAAAGAAGAAGGCACCATTATTCAGGGATCGCCGGCTTTCGATTACAAACAGAACCTTCGCGCGCTTACCGTTTTCCGCAAGCTGCCCGAACTGCAAAAAGACATAGAGGAACTGAAAGAAAAGCTCTAATTTTACGCTTTCTTATTTAAGAAATACTGAATGAACGACAAACAGCATACCATTAAGTCGCCGGTTACGGTATCGGGCATTGGCCTGCACACCGGCGTGGTAGCCAACATGACCTTTCTGCCGGCTCCGGTAAACCACGGCTATAAATTCCAGCGCGTAGACCTGCCCGGCCAGCCCATTGTAGATGCCGACGTAGACAACGTGGTAGACCTTTCCAGAGGCACCACCATTGAACAGAACGGCGCACGCATAAACACGGTAGAGCATACACTGGCCGCTCTGGTAGGTTTGGAAATAGACAATGTGCTTATCCAGCTGGACGGTCCGGAACCGCCGATCATGGATGGCAGCTCCATCACGTTTGTAAGAGCTTTAATGGATGCCGGCTTCGAAGAACAGAATGCCTTGCGCAACTTCTTCGAGATTCCTCAGGGCATAAGCTTTAAAGACAGCGCCCGGGAAGTAGAATTAGCGGCATTGCCTTTAGACGATTACCGCGTTACCGTAATGGTAGATTACAATTCGCCGGTATTGGGCAGCCAGCACGCTTCCATCACCAACATCAACCAGTTCCCGGACGAGATCGCTCCTTGCCGGACCTTCTGCTTTCTGCACGAACTGGAAATGCTGTTCCGCCAGAACCTGATAAAAGGCGGCGACCTGGACAATGCCATTGTGGTAGTAGACCGCGTGGTGCAGGACGATGAACTGGACCACCTGGCCCGGTTGCTGAACAAGCCTAAAGTAGAAGTAAAGAAGGAAGGCATTCTGAACAACACCGAGTTACGCTTTAAAAACGAACCGGCCCGCCACAAACTCCTCGACCTGATCGGTGACTTAGCCTTAGTTGGTCGTCCGCTGAAAGGCCAGATCCTGGCCGCACGCCCGGGCCACGCGGCAAACGTAGCGTTTGCGAAGAAAATTAAAAAAGCGATGCAGGAAGCGGCCATTAAAAATGTGCCGGTGTACGATCCGCGGCGCGAACCGGTGATGGACATTAACAGGATCACCCAGACCCTGCCGCACCGCTACCCGTTCCTGCTCATCGATAAAATTATTCACCTGGACGAAACTACGGTTACCGGAATCAAGAATGTAACGATAAACGAGCCGTTCTTCCAGGGCCACTTCCCGAACAACCCGGTAATGCCCGGCGTACTGCAGATCGAAGCCATGGCACAAACTGGCGGGATTCTTGTATTAAGCACCGTTCCGGACCCGGAAAACTACTGGACTTACTTTTTAGGAATTGAAAAATGCCGTTTCCGGAAAAAAGTACTGCCCGGCGATACCATTATTTTCAAATGCGAACTAATGGCCCCGGTAAAACGCGGCATCGCCAAAATGATGGGTCAGGCTTTTGTAGGCGGCAAAGTAGTAATGGAAGCCGAAATGAGCGCCAGTATTGTAAGAAAAGAGAACGTTTAATTTTAATTAGAAATTAGAAATTATGAATTAGAAATTATCAGCAACCAATTTGGCTGCAGATAATTTCAAACCTCATCCAAGCTTTCACCTTCTGACAAAACTTAATAAAGTCGCCTCAAAACCGAAAGCATTTCTAATTTCTAATTCATAATTTCTAATTAAAAGTAAGTCTAATGACTCAACCGTTAGCATATATTCATCCGGAAGCCAAAATTGCGCATAACGTAGTTGTGGAGCCGTTTACCACCATTTACAAAGACGTGGAAATTGGAGAAGGCACCTGGATTGGCCCGAACGTAACCATTATGGAAGGCGCCCGCATCGGGAAGAACTGCAAAATATTTCCGGGCGCGGTAATTTCGGCTCCGCCGCAAGACCTGAAATACCAGGGCGAACCTTCTACTGCGACCATCGGCGACAATACCATTATCCGGGAGTGCGTTACGATGAACCGCGGTACGGCGCTGGACAAAAACACTACTTCTATAGGGAAGAACTGCCTGGTAATGGCTTACGTGCACATTGCGCACGATTGCATTGTGGGCAACAACGTAATTCTGGCTAATTCGGTGCAGCTGGCCGGCCACATCGAGGTACAGGATCACGTGTTTATCGGCGGAACCACCGCGGTGCACCAGTTCGTAAAGATCGGGGCGCACTCGATGGTTTCGGGTGGCTCACTGGTACGCAAAGATGTGCCGCCGTTTATCAAGGCTGCCCGCGAACCGCTTTCCTATGCCGGCATCAACTCCATTGGTTTACGCCGCCGGGGGTATACCAACGAGCAGATCTACGAAATTCAGCAGATCTACCGCATTGTTTTCCTTAACGGCCTCAACTATTCGGCTGCCCTGGAGAAAATTGAAATGGAAATGCCTTCTTCGTTAGAGCGCGACGAGATCCTGAACTTCTTCCGGACTTCGGAACGGGGTGTAATTAAAGGCCAGGGCCGCGATGCAGGTTAAGCTCTCCGCCCTCGGAAAACGCTATAATTTTGAATGGATTTTCCGGAACCTCGATTATGAATTCTCGGCAGGCAATATTTATGCGGTGCTGGGCCATAACGGTTCCGGAAAATCTACTTTAATCAATACCATTTCCGGCTTTCTGCTGCCCAGCGAAGGCCAGCTCTCTTTTTCCCATCAAAACGCTACCATTCCGGTAGAAGAAATTTACCGTTACCTTTCGTACGCGGCCCCTTACCTGGAAACCGTAGAGGAATTTACCTTAACCGAAATCCTGGAATTTCATACCCGCTTCAAGCAGTTGCGTCAGATTTCGGTACCGGAACTCATTGACCGGATGCGTCTGCAAAAGTCCCGCGACAAGTACGTAAAGGATTTCTCTTCTGGCATGAAGCAACGCCTTAAGCTGGGCTTGGCTATTTATACCGAAGCCCCCCTCCTGCTTTTAGACGAACCCACCACCAATTTAGACCAGGAAGGCATCGACTGGTACCTCGAACACCTGCACCAGAACAAACAGGACCGCCTCATCATTATCGGCTCCAACATCTCCCACGAATACAGCTTCGCCGACGAACGCCTGCACATTACCGATTACCACCCGGTGGCGAAGAAGTAAGTTTACTTTTCTGCCGGTTTTAATAGCGTTTTGGAGGATAGAAATCCCATCTCAAACAACTTGTTATTTTTAAGAACTTTGTTATATTTACAAAGCTAAATATAGTATATTCGTTAATCCAGTTACGTTTATCCGCCTGACGGTAGCTGGATAAACGTAGTTATTACGGATATATAGTAGTTGTACCAAATTTCTATTATGAAAGAATTAGTATTCGAAATAAATTCAAACGAAGAAATTTGGGGTCTTTTTGATAAAAGTATCAGCAATATTTTTATCCATAAATTTTGCCCCGTAGATTCAATTCATTGGTGGAAGACTGACTTAAAACTAGAAAATGGGCTGTTGTTGAAGGATTGTTCAGTAAGAGGAATGGAATTTGACTTGCAAACCGACTTGAACGGACTAAAGCAAATTCTTGAAATGAATACTAATCAGCTAAGAATTTATCAATTTGATAAACTTATTCCGGATTCTCTAACACTTGAACAGTTGCCTGAAAAGGCTAAATTTCAAATTTTAAAACAGAACGGACTCAAACACTTCTTCTGGATTGACTTTGAAATTATTACCATCAGTAGTTTTGACGAGAAGTTTATAAAAGCAATTGAGGAGAACCCGCTTTTTGCAGAACGGATAAAAGAAAGAAAAAACTGGGTACAACAAGGTGCATAAGTCATGCTACGGCCGACGGCCTTGCACACCTCATGCACTAGCCGTTGGTGGCAACTTTAAATAGACACGATGAAAGAATATACAGGAATAGGATTTAGTATACCTAGCGAAAATGACGACTATGTCCGCTTGGACAGCTTTACTTCTTTAGCGGATTCAGATATAGCCATTTTCTGTCCAGACCTTTCAACAACAAGTTATTCTACATACGACAGTGGTAGCTATCATAGCAGTGGAGAATACGAAGGAAAAAAACTTTACAATAAGGAGTCATCTGTATCAATAAAAGAACATTCTAAACATTGGAAAAAGGAGCTATTACATTTTGTTGAAACAGGCAGGACACTATTTGTTATCCTTCCGAATAAGTCTGATTTCTATATTTATTCTGGGACAAAAGATTTAAGTGGAACAGGAAGAAATCAAAAAACGACTTATCACGTTTCTCCGTTCACAAATTATTCATTTCTTCCATTTAGCTTTCTAGAGTTTCATACTGCTTCAGGGAAAAATGTTTATCCCAAGTCAAACTTAACAAAAGATTTTTTTAATCAATTCAAAGACCTGATTTCTTATGAAGTTTATATAACCTCAGACAAGCAATTACAAGGATTATTTACAACAAAAAATGGTGACAGGATATTAGGTACAGTCCTTAAAATTAATGATGGCTTTGTGGTCTTTTTGCCAAACATAAATTTCAATGACCAGGCCTTTTCATTTTACGACAAGGAAAAAGATGAAGAGTATTGGACAGAGGAAGCTTTAAAGCGAGGCAAGATATTTATAAACTCATTGGTAGCTATTGATAAAAGTTTAAGAAGTGAAAAAGCAATAACTCCAAGACCAGATTGGCTTGAAAAAGATGAATACTCCCTTGAGAAAGCAACTGAAACAAAAAGCCTAATAAAGAAAATTGAAAAAGAAATCGCTAAAAAGACAATAGAACTCAAAGAGCTAAGTTCTGTTCTTGAAGATCAAGAAAGTTTAAAGGACTTGCTTTTTGAAACAGGCAAACCACTTGAGTTTGCAGTAATAAAAGCTTTGATCATTTTAGGGTATAAAGCTGAAAATTATGATGATGGAGAACTAGAATTAGACCAAATTATTCTATCACCTGAAGGTTTTAGATTTATAGGTGAATGTGAAGGGAAAGACAATAAGGATATTGATGTTTCTAAATTTAGACAATTGTTAGATGGACTAAATGCAGATTTTGAAAAGCAATCAGTAACCGAAAAAGCATTCGGATTATTATTTGGGAACCCTCAAAGACTTATTTCACCAAATGATAGGACATTAGACTTTACGCTGAAATGCAAATCAGGAGCACAGAGAGAAAAAATTGGATTAATAAAAACAAGTGACTTGTTCAGAGTTTGTAAGATTGTTTTAGAAAAAGGCGGTGATGAGTTTGCTAAAAAATGTAGAGATGCAATCAATAATCAAATGGGGGACATTGTAATATTTCCAGACTATGAATAAAAAAGCAGCCACCAACACGGGTTTTGCGTCAGGCGGGGTGACGTGCAAACTTGGAGCTTTGTGCTTCTATTCAAGTTCTGTGCTGGTTGACGATTTTGTGCTCCGAAACCCCGCCCGAACGCAAAGCCCGAAAACGTTAGCAGTCATTTTAATGAACCATATACTTTAAATATGAGAAAAGTAATTGCAGCAATAAACATGACGCTTGACGGGATTTGCGACCATACAGCGGGTATCCCCGATGAAGATCTACATCAACATTATGCCGAGCTTCTGGACAATGCAGGAGTTATTCTATATGGACGGACAACTTACCAACTTATGCAATTTTGGCAATCGCTGGTAAACAACCCTTCAGGTCAAAAATCAATGGATGACTTCGCTTTAGCAATAGATAAAGTACCAAAAATCGTTTTTTCACAGACCTTGAAAAATACCGCATGGAACAGTGCGAAACTTGCAACAAAAGAAATTGAAAAGGAAGTTTTAGAACTCAAACAACAACCTGAATCAGGCAAAGATATTTTAGTTGGCAGTCGGAGTTTGATTATTCAGCTTTTAAACCTTAATATGATTGATGAATTTCAGATTTGTATTCACCCCATGATTGAAGGAAAAGGTCTGCCGTTGTTTGACAAAATAAAAGACAGAACAATTTTTAGACTTTTAAAGACCAAAACCTTTGATTCAGGTGCAATCGTCCTCTATTACAAGCCGATACGATAGTAAACAACGAACAACCAACAATATGTAAACACCATATCATGGGTCCATGGCCTCGCACGCTGTTTACACAAGACCGTTGGTAGTAATTTAAATTATGGGAATCAATAAAAGGTATAGCGGAACAATCATAGGCGGAATTTTTACTGCAGTAAGCTTACTGTTTACCAAAACCTTTATAGTTCCAATTCTTTCTGTAATTCCTGGAGTTATTGTAGAATTCTTTTTTGCTTCAATAATTAACAATGTGCCATACTCAAATGTAGGTATTGCAACAATTATTACATTAGCTATCCTAGCTTTCTTGCCTTTAGCTATTATACTATTTAAGGGACGTGTTCAGGAAATTCCAAAAAGAATAATAGTTGGAATTTTGGTAATAGAATATTTCCTGATCCATACACTTGGATTCTATATTTACTGGGCAACCAAGCAGAACTTTAGGAGTGACGGACAATTGATTTTTGGAGCAATTTCTAGCTTTCCAGCAAGTAGTTTTGGATTAGTTGCGATAGGCTTTATTATAGATTTAATAAAGAATTCAAGAAATGATGTCAGCCTTGCCAGCTAATTAAAAAACGATTTACCAACTAATCATAATGGTCAGGCTCGGCCATCGTTTAGCTGAGACGTTAACCAAAGCTTTAATCATGACGGGCTGGAAAACCATAAAAGAAGAAATTTATTATGAAGACGGTTCTTTGAGAGACATCTATATCTTTGATACTAACAAAGAGGATTGGAAGGCCTGGAGTAATTTGGTAAACGAGAAATATAAGGTAGAATTTTACAACGGGCGAACACAGAAAACTGAAACCAGAATAGAGGTAAATGAATTGTTGAAATACTTCACAGCTCCTGAAGACTTTAAAGATGTAAATAAGGCATATATCAGATTGGGGGAAGTAACCATCGTTTGTCAGGTACACTATGAAAGTGAAATGGAAAGTGACATTGATCCCAAAGAAGTTAAAACGGAAGGAGACCATCTGGCAATTCTGGAATACCTCAAAGAAATCTCATCAACTCTAAAAAAGAAAGTTATAGTGACTTCAGAAATGACTCCAAGAGCTGTGCTATTTGAAGTATAAAACCCATTATGTGTAGCATTAGCAAGCGATCTTCGCAAAACATAAAAGCTTTCATTGCACAATCAAATTGTACGTCAGCTAAAAGTATTACCTCCCAAAAGAGAGATAGCTATTGCAAAGCTTTCACTTCCAGCCCAGCCTGCTTCGGTATTCACTTGGCGTAGCACCCAGTAATTTTTTCACGTAGCGGGTAAAAAACGAACGGCTGCCAAATTCCATTTTATCGGCAATTTCAGAAATATTGAGGTTTTTGTTTTGTAAAAGAATGATGATGCGTTCCCTGGCGAAGCGTTGGATCCATTCGGAAGCTGTAATGCCGGATGATCTTTTACAGATCTGGTTCAGGTATTTTGAAGTAATGTGCAATTGATTGCTGTAAAACTGAACTTCCCGCTCAGTAGTGCAATGCTCCTGTGCCAACTGTATAAATCGCTCGTATAAAGTGCCGGTTTGCAGGCTGTGTTTTCGCCTTTCATATTCATTGGCAAAAATATGCCACATATCCAGAATAAACAGCTGCATCTGCAAATTCAGGGCTTCGTAGTAGAACCGGTGTTCCGTTTCCAGAAAGCGGTCATTCAGCCATTTAAAGTTTGCAAGGATCTTTTGTTTATCGGTTTCGGCATGAATCGTTTTTACCGGATAAACCCTGGAATGCAACAGGGCATTAATGCTCCAGCCCTGGTCGGGAATATTGTTGTTCAGCAGATCTTTTTCTACTAACAATACCGTTGCTTTAAAGCTTTTTGAAAACTGTAAGTCCGTAATGCTGCTGCCGGCAAACCAAAACAAAAACTCCCCTCTTTTACATACCATTTCCTGGTCATTGAAGGTAAACGTTATGCTTCCCTGCCGGCAGAACAAATGGGTATGATACAGGTTTTGGAAATGATCGGGAAAATCATGCTTACCCGATACTTCCAGTAAAATAACTTTTGGTATTACTTCATTTGGCATCACATAAAGTCTTTCTGCTAATATAGGTGATATTTGACATTATAGCCGAATAATGTGTAACAATCAAGAAGTAAGTCTTCCTTAACTTTGTAAACCAAAATAATATAACATGAATACACCCGATAAAGATATTTTTGAACGATTAAGGAATGGGGAAATAATAAGCCCGGCCGATCCTCAGGTTAGCCAATTGCGGGAAAAATCTTACGCGACCATTAAATTGGTTCAACAAATGAATAATTCCAGCAACCCGGGGGAGATCCGGAATATACTGGGCCAGATTACCGGAAAGGAAATCGATGAATCGACGGCTGTATTTCCGCCCTTATACATCAACTACGGCAAGAATACCAAAATCGGCAAGAATGTATTTATCAACTTTGGCTGCACTTTTCTGGATCTGGGCGGCATTACCCTGGAAGACAATGTAATGCTGGCGCCCGGGGTGAAGCTACTTTCAGAAGGTCATCCCCTTTCCCCGGAAAACAGGCATTCGCTTATTCCCCAACCCATTCACATCGGAAAAAATGCCTGGATCGGGGCAAATGCAACAATTCTTCAGGGGGTAACGATTGGCGAAAATTCGGTTGTTGCCGCCGGAGCAGTAGTGTCGAAAGATGTGCCCGCCAATACGGTTGTGGGAGGCATTCCGGCAAAATTCATTAAATCAATTTAAGATGAAAAATTTAATAAGCATGATAGTGGCCTTACTGATCAGTGGGCAAGCAATAAGTCAGAATTCAAAACTTAAAAGTGTAAACAGGAAGCAAAACCAGGATCATTACACTTTTGAATTGAGCGATAAGGTAACGCGCCAGAAAATCAATTTCAAAAACCGATATGGAATTACGGTGGCCGGCGACCTTTACACACCAAAAACCTTGGGAAATCAAAAACTTCCCGCCATTATATTGAGTGGTCCGTTTGGAGCGGTGAAAGAGCAGTCTTCAGGGCTTTACGCAAACGAACTGGCAGCCCGGGGGTTTATAACGCTGGCATTCGACCCTTCCTTTACGGGTGAAAGTGGCGGAGAAGTTCGTAATGTTGCCTCGCCCGATATTTTTACAGAAGACTTTAGTGCAGCAGTGGACTACGCGGGCTTATTGCCTTCCGTTAACCGCAACCGCATTGGCGTAATGGCCATTTGTGGTTTGAGCGGTATGGCCCTTACAGCCACTACCAGCGATTCCCGGATCAAGGCTGTTGCCACGGCTTCTATGTATGATATTTCGCGGAGCATGAGCCGCAACCATAAAGATAGTTACACAAAGGAGCAACGTTATAAGGTTATCAATTACTTAAGCCAACAGCGTTGGCTGGATGCGGAGAACGGGAATTATGCGGTTGGCTTACACGAAGTTCCTTTTGACGAAAAGGGCAATGTTGCAAAGGGAAAGCGGGTGCTTCCTGAAGCCCTGCCCCAAAACCCGGACCCGGTATTAGCTTCATTCTTCGATTATTACCGGACGCCGCGGGGCTTTCATCCGAGGTCCATCAACTCTACAACCGCCTGGACTGCTACAACCCCCATGGCATTCTTCAGTTTTCCAATGGCCGCAAACATAGAGATGATCTCGCCCCGTCCGGTTTTGCTGCTTGCAGGAGAAAATGCCCACTCCCGTTATTATTCTGAAGATGTTTATAAAATGGCTTCCGAACCGAAGGAGTTGGTGATCGTACCAAAAGCAGACCACGTAGATCTGTATGACCGAACCGAATTAATTCCATTTGATAAATTGGAAGCATTTTTTAAAAAGAATTTGAAGTAAAGGCAAACTGTCCCAACGGGGCGTTTTAATTCTCCCGTAAAGTGCTTCGCTAATGCGATGCAAAACATTGGCGTTTTCAGCAAAGCATAAATTATATAAACCAAAAGGTCCTGAATTCATCCTTCAAGGCCTTTTCTTTATCAGGCAATTTCTTTCCGCAACATCCGCTTAACAGCCCGCATTTTCGGATTAAGCGCTTTGGCCGGATTATACGGGTACCGGTAAAGCAGGAACAAAATAAAACATCCAAGGCCGAAGATCGCCAGGCAAGTTAATAAACACATATCACTGTAGAGTAGCGTTTTACCCCTACGCTACAGAAAAGAGTCACTTTAAACATAAAATGGTAGTATTATGCTGCAAAATCTCTGTTTAGCAACAAGACACCTTAAATAATAATTGCAGTTGGTTTTAACCAACGGACAACTTTTTTACCTTTGAGGTTATGAAAGTACTTGAAGGAAAAACTGCTTTAATTACCGGCGCCTCCAAAGGAATTGGCCGCGCCATTGCTCAGAAATTTGCCGATATGGGCGCCAACGTAGCGTTCACGTATTTATCGAGCGTAGAAAAAGGCCAGGCGCTGGAAAACGAGCTTAGCCAGAACGGCGCCAAAGTAAAAGGTTTCCGTTCCGATGCTTCCGATTTTAAACAGGCCGAACAATTGGTGGAAGATGTGGTTAAGGAATTCGGAAAGCTGGATATTCTGGTGAACAATGCCGGCATTACCCGCGATGGCCTGCTTATGCGCATGACCGAAGAAAACTGGGATGCCGTGATCAACACCAACCTGAAATCGGTTTTCAACCTGACCAAAGCCGCTACCAAGCACATGATGCGTGCCAAAACCGGTTCTATCATCAATATTACTTCCGTAGTAGGCATTAAAGGCAACGCCGGACAGGCTAATTACGCTGCTTCCAAAGCGGGTATTATCGGTTTCACGAAATCGGTAGCCCTGGAATTAGGCTCAAGAAATATCCGTTCCAACGCCATTGCTCCGGGCTTTATCGAAACCGAAATGACCGGCGAACTGGACGCAGCCGTAGTGGAAGGCTGGAAACAGGCCATTCCGCTGAAACGGGCCGGCTCCGGCGAAGACATTGCCAATTGCGCCGTATTCCTGGCTTCCGACCAATCAGCCTACATCACCGGCCAGGTGCTGCAGGTAGACGGCGGCATGTTAACCTAGTTGTTGGTTGATGGTTGTTAGTTGTTGGTGATGCAATAACTTTTAGGGTTTTCTGGTTGTATAGAGAGGCTGTGTAGATGCTAAATTAAACCTGAAAAATGCAGCGACCATATACCAATTTAGAAGTTTGGCAAAAATGCCGGGAGTTGGTAACCGATATTTACCAGTTCTCGGCATTGTTTCCGAAAGAGGAATTATTCGGCTTAACCAGCCAGATAAGAAGAAGTGCAGTTTCTATTCCTTCCAACATTGCCGAAGGTTGTGGCAGAAGTACTTCTAAAGATACGGTTCAATTTCTTTTTATTGCCCGAGGTTCGCTGTATGAATTGGAAACCCAGCTTTATATAGCCTTGGATTTGAAATATTTACCTGAAACCCAGTTTCAAGAGTCAATAGCAAAATTAACAACCTGCAAAAAGATACTGAATGGCTTCATAAATTATTTCCAGGGACTAACAACCACCAACAAACAACCATAGCTCACCAACAACTAACAACCAACAACTAACTTGGAGCAATTCAGAATACTTTTAACGCATTCAGCCTGGTTGCTGCCGCTGTGCCTGCTGGCAGGCGTTGCATACGCATGGCTGCTGTATTCCAAAAACCCGCCCTGGAGCAAAAAGCTGAATTATTCGCTGGCAGCGTTGCGGTTTCTGGTAGTCAGTTTTTTATGCTTTCTGTTGCTGGGGCCGGTAGTGCGCTATTTCACCAACACCACCGAAAAACCTACCATCGTTTTTGCTATCGATAATTCCGAATCCGTTCGCTTGTTTACCGATTCCAGCACCCTCCGGAGTACCCGGCAGGGTTTGGCCGGAATCCGGGAAAAACTGGCCGAAAATGGTATCGAAACGGCCGTAAAAACCTTGGATGCCTCGCAGCAAACCGACTTAAATGGTATTCAATTCAACCAGAAAAGTACGAACCTCGACGGCCTGCTCAACAACGTGGCCGAAACCTACGAGAACCGGAATTTAGCCGCCGTAGTGTTGCTTTCCGACGGCATTGCAAACCAGGGAAAATCGCCGGCCTATTCCGACTTTCCGTTCAAACTTTACCCGGTTGCCTTAGGCGATACTGTACCGAAAAGGGACATAAGTTTGCCGGCACTGCAATACAACAAAGTGGCGTTCAGCGGCAATAAATTCCCGATCGTGGCCGAAGTTCGCAACGATGGTTTTGGCTCCGCCACGGTAGGCGTAGTTATTAAGGAAAACGGTAAGGTGCTGGAAAGAAAAACCGTAAACCTGCAGAAAAACAAACTCACCGAACAGGTAACCTTTACCCTAACCGCAGCCCAGCCCGGCAAAAAACACTACGAAATTGTAGTAGAAAGCCTGCCCGGCGAATTCACCAAACTCAACAACAGCAAACACGCTTACCTGGAAATTGTAAAAGGAAAGCTGAAGGTGCTGCTGGCTGCCGCCGTACCGCACCCGGATGTGAAAGCCCTGAAAAGCGCCATCGAAACCGACGAAAACTTTGAGGTGGATCTTTACCTTGCCGGCATTTACCCCCTGAAAAAAGCGGACTACGACATGGCCATTCTGCACCAGATCCCGAGCCGTTTACGCGCCGGCGACGAAGTGTTGCAAATGATTAATTCCAAAAAATTACCCGCGCTTTACATTTTAGGCGCACAATCCGATCTGGCTGAATTCAACAAGCAGCAAACGGCCGTTTTTGTAGCGCCGCGCGGCAACCAGACCGATGAAGTAGTACCGGTGATCAATCCTGGTTTTACCAAGTTCGGGTTTGCCGAAAATGCTGCCGCAACGTTCCTGAAATTTCCGCCGGTTACCGTACCGTTTGCCGATTTCCGCCTGAGCCCCGCTTCCGAAGTAGTATTGCAGCAACAGGTAGGCCGCTTAAAAACCACGAAACCGCTGCTGGCCGTACAAACCGGTGCAGAAAGAACCGTAGGCGTATTGCTGGGCGAAGGAACGTGGCAATGGCGTTTAAGCGAAGCCTCCGAAACCGAAAAAGCCCCTCATTTTGATAAACTCGTTACCGACCTGGTACAATTGCTGGCCACGAAGGAGAATAAAAAACGCCTGAATGTTTATCCGGTGCAGGACGAATTCCTGGTTTCGGAAGACGTGCGTTTCCAGAGCGAAGTGTACAATGCCATTTACGAAAAAATCTACGGCCAGACCATTAACCTCACCCTTACCGACGAGCAAAAGAAAACCCGCACGTACAATTTTGTGAACGGCGAAAATTTTTCCGGTCTGAACGTAGGAATATTACCGGGCGGCGTGTACCGTTACACCGCGTCCACCACCCTGGAAGGCAAACGTGTTCAGGATTCCGGCGAATTTTTGGTGCAGGACCTGGCTCTCGAAACCTTAACTTCCCTGGCCAACCACAATTTACTGCACCAGCTGGCCCGCAAAAACGGTAGCAAGCTCTACTACCCTACCCAATTAAATCAACTCGAAAACGACCTGCTGAAAGCCGATTTCAAAAACCTGATCTTCACCCAGGAATCCCTGAAAGACCTCATCAACCTGAAATGGCTTTTCTTCGTGATCCTGGCCCTGATTTCAGCAGAATGGTTTCTGAGGAAATATTATGGCAGCATTTAAGTTATAATTAGAAATTAGAAATGATTTCCTACTATGCGGTCTGTGTCCCCACAGACCGCTTTTGAGTTAATACCCGCAAAGCATCCCTTTCAACAACAGAAGTTTACAGCAATTCAATGTCCGAAGAAGCCAGACAGAGAAAGTCGAAAATGGAATTGAGTCAGGTTTATTTCTGGACTTCCACCATTCTCGATTGGAAACCTTTACTTCTTCACCATACATCCAAGGCAATTATCGTCAACAGCTTGAAACACCTGCACGCAAAAGGAAAGATAAGGATTTACGGATTCGTGATCATGCCAAACCACGTGCATCTGCTTTGGGAAATGATAGCCATGAACGGAAAAGAAATGCCCTATGCTTCTTTCCAGAAATTTACCGCTCATGAATTTCAGAAAGAACTGAGATCAACCAATCCTTCGCTGCTTTCTGAATTTGAAGTAGACGAACCAGAGAGAAAGTACCGATTCTGGCAAAGAGATCCACTAGCCTTTCCGGTAAATTCTAAAACCATGGCTGAACAGAAACTTCAATACCTGCACCTGAATCCCTTGCAGGCGCATTGGAATTTAGCTAAACGTCCAGAAGCATATATGTTCTCCTCGGCCCGGTTTTATGAAAGTATGGATCAGGAATTTAATTTTCTAACCGATTACCGGGAAAGATTTTAATTTGCAGGCTGCAAATAAGTGAATATTGAAGGGTTGAACTGGCAAATCCCGGAAGTGGCCTGTGAGGACACAGTCCACATAGTTTGAATCAAACTGTCATACTGAATTGGTATCCTTTTCAGTTCTAAAACTCATAACTCTAAACTTTTAACTCATAACTCTCTTGAATTACCTCATCCTCAACAAGCCTTTCGAAGTACTCACGCAGTTTACCGATGAGAACGACCGGCTTACCCTGAAGGAATTTGTAAAAGTACCCGGCGTTTACCCAGTCGGGCGCCTCGATTACGATTCTGAAGGCCTGGTTTTACTTACCGACGACAAGGAATTGCAGCACCGCCTTTCCGATCCGAAATTTAAAGTAGAGAAAACCTATTGGGCTCAGGTGGAAGGTATTCCGGACGAAATGGCTTTGGAAAAACTCCGGCGCGGCGTAATCATTAAGAACGTAAAAACCGCTCCTGCCAAAGCCCGTTTACTGGAAGCCGAACCCGCTGTATGGGAACGCTCCAAACCGATCCGCTTCCGAGCCAACATTCCAACCAACTGGGTAGAGATAAAGATCAGCCAGGGCATGAACCGGCAGGTGCGTAAAATGACCGCTGCCGTTGGTTTCCCTACGTTGCGCCTGATCCGGGAAGCCATTGGCCCGCTTACGCTTGGCAGTTTGCAGCCCGGAGAAAGCCGCGAATTAACGGCAGCAGAAATCAGGGCCTTAAAAAACTTACGGCGTTAACGCGGCCGGCTACATTCGCTATCCGGATATTTTTGTGGTTTTCACTTCCATTTCAGCCCGATAAATAAGCTTCAGCTACCCAACCAATTAACAATTAGTACTATATTTGTGGTACTGCAAACATTACCGATTAAAACCAGCACATGCGTTTACATACCTTTGCCCTTCGCTGCTTAACCATACTTGGCTTTGGCGCTTTCGCGCTTTCCGGCTGCTCCACCGATCTGGACCCCAATGCCGATTACAAAGAAACCATGGTTATTTACAGCCTGCTGAACCCCGGCGAAAAGATCCACTACGTTAAAGTGAACAAGGCATTTCTGAATACGAAAAGCAACGCGGTTACCATTGCTGCCAGTAACCTCGACTCAACCACTTTCAGGCCGGAAGATCTGACAGTGCGGCTGGAGCGCCTGGGCAAGGACAGTACCGTTTTGAATACCTATACGCTGGAGCGTTATGTAAGCAAAGGTAAAGATGCGGGCAGCTTTTTCTCCGATAGCACCATTCTTTACCGCACCCTGCCTAACCAGCCTGGTCAGTTAGATGAAAATTCCATTTACCGGGTAGTGGCACACAGTACCCGGAGCGGTTTATCGGCCAGTGCCGCTACTTCCCTGGTAAAAAGCAACGAACTTTGTATTTTCCGGGTCAGCATGAAAAATACGATCGGGAGAGATTGCTTCGACACCTTAGATACATACGTAGAATACGAGCCGCATAAAACCAACAATGCCATCGCTTTCAATACCCCGTCCAACGGGTACATTTACAGCACCCGGATAGATTTTCCTTATACCGAAACCACTAATGGCGTGTCGCAACAGAAAACCATTACCTGGTACCCGCTTAACAACGAGTTAAAATCCCCATCCTCTTTAGGCGAAAATGAAATCCGCATCAGGATCGAAAACAACTCTTTCTACAACACCCTGGCAAACCAGATCAATACCCAGAACGATAATGGCACCACCAAACGGACTACCGACGGCAAGGTGATCATTACCGTAACGGCCGGTTCGCAATTATTAGCCCTTAACTACCGCGCCAATACCTCCTATTCCATTTATTCGCAAACCCGGCCCGAATTCAGCAATGTGAGGAACGGCGCCGGCCTGGTGTCTTCCCGCGCTCAGAAGGTTGTTTATGCCACGCTTACAACCGATGCCCTGAAACAATTAAAGAACGATACCCGGTTGAAATTCCAGTAATAACTCCATTTAGATTTTTTTTTACGGAACGCCTTCTGACAATCTGTCACGAAGGCATTCTTTTTTTCCGGTTGGCACAACGCTTGATAAATGCCTTCCGAACTCTAAATCTTTATTAGCAACTAACTAAATAAAACATAATGGGAAAAATTATTGGCATCGACTTAGGAACTACCAACTCGTGCGTAGCCGTAATGGAAGGCAACGAACCGGTGGTAATTCCGAACAGTGAAGGGCGCCGGACGACGCCTTCCATTGTTGCGTTCCTCGACAACGGCGAGCGCAAGGTGGGTGATCCGGCCAAACGGCAGGCTATCACCAACCCGAAAAATACCATTGCATCCATCAAGCGCTTTATGGGCCACAGCTTTAACGAGGTTAGCTCGGAGCATGTGTCGTACGAGGTAGTGCAGGGTGCAAACAATACCGTACGCGTACAGATCGGCGACCGTCAGTACACACCGCAGGAAATTTCGGCCATGGTGCTTCAGAAAATGAAAGCTACCGCCGAAGATTACCTGGGCACCACAATTACCGAAGCGGTAATTACGGTTCCGGCTTACTTTAACGACGCACAGCGTCAGGCTACGAAAGAAGCCGGTGCGATTGCTGGCCTGGATGTAAAACGGATCATTAACGAACCAACGGCTGCTGCTTTGGCTTACGGCCTGGATAAAAAACACAAAGACCAGAAAATTGCGGTATTCGACTTAGGTGGCGGTACTTTCGATATTTCTATTCTGGAACTTGGTGACGGCGTATTCGAAGTACTTTCTACCAACGGCGATACCCACTTAGGTGGTGACGACTTCGACCAGAAAATTATTAACTGGTTAGCCGACGAATTCAAAAACGACGAAGGCATTGACCTGCGTCAGGACCCAATGGCGCTGCAGCGTTTAAAAGAAGCAGCTGAGAAGGCAAAGATCGAGCTTTCTTCTTCGAACGAAACCGAAATTAACCTGCCATACATCATGCCGGTGAATGGTATTCCGAAACACTTGGTACGCAAACTGACCCGCGCAAAATTCGAGCAATTGGTGCACGACCTGGTAGACCGCGCGATGGCGCCTTGCAAAAAGGCCTTACAGGATGCAGGTTTATCTACCAACGATATTGACGAAGTAATTCTGGTAGGTGGTTCAACCCGTATTCCAAGAGTGCAGGAAGAAGTAGAGAAATTCTTCGGCAAAAAACCATCTAAAGGCGTTAACCCGGATGAAGTGGTAGCCGTTGGAGCTGCTATTCAGGGTGGCGTACTGACCGGTGAGGTTAAAGATGTGCTCCTGCTGGACGTTACCCCGCTTTCTTTGGGTATCGAAACCATGGGCGGCGTAATGACGAAGCTGATCGAATCGAACACAACTATTCCTACGAAGAAATCGGAGACCTTCTCTACGGCTTCCGACAACCAGCCTTCCGTGGAAATTCACGTGTTGCAGGGTGAGCGCCCAATGGCCCGCGATAACCGCACCATCGGTCGTTTCCACTTAGACGGTCTGCCACCGGCACCGCGCGGTATTCCGCAGATCGAGGTTACTTTCGACATCGACGCAAACGGTATTCTGCACGTAACGGCAAAAGACAAAGCAACCGGCAAAGAGCAGAAGATCCGCATCGAAGCTTCTTCCGGCTTAAGCGAGCAGGAAATCGAGCGCATGCGTCAGGAAGCGCAAGCCAACGCGGAATCTGATAAAAAGGCCAAGGAAGAAATTGAGAAGCTGAACGCAGCGGACTCCATGATCTTCCAGACCGAAAAACAGCTGAAAGAGTACGGCGACAAACTTTCTGCCGGCAACAAATCGGCCATTGAAAGTGCCTTAACCGAACTCCGCACCGCACACGGTTCCAAAGACATTGCCGCGATCGATACCGCCATGGCCAACATCAACAATGCGTGGCAGGCAGCTTCGCAGGAAATGTATGCGGCTTCGCAGGAAACCGGCGCCGGCCCGAACCCGAACATGGGTGGCAACACCGGCGGCGCTCCAGGCGGCAACGGTCAGCCAGGCCACGACAACGTAACCGACGTAGACTATGAAGAAGTAGACGGAGACAAAAAATAAACGTTAGCGTTTTAAGCTAAAAAAGCCTTTCCGGTTTCCCGGAAAGGCTTTTTTGTTGATTTCAGAAAGGTTGCTGAGTAATTTTAATTGCTGCTCATTTAGCTAATGCTGCTAAGTTAACCGGGCATTTCTCCGGCTCCGGAATAAATGAACAGCCGCCAGAGGAAGGAAAATAAAGGAAGCCACTAACGTCCCAATAGTCATCAGCATGTTGGCGCCCTCCCAATGCATGCTTTTAAACAACATGCCATTCAGAACCAGGAAAGCAGTAATTACCCCAAGTACGTAAACAATTATTCTCATATTCTTAAAAGGTTAAGTGGAAAATTGATTTAGGTAAAATTTTACTTCAGTTCCAGAAAATTAAGTCCGCCTCCAATCCGATAAAGATTAAGTTCTCTCCTCCTTTTAATGAAGCCGGTCTTTATGAAGCGTTAATTTAATATTTCTTTTTTAATATCAAATTGAACAACCTTAATTATTTGTTATTACCTGCTTTCTGTTTATAAAAGCTTATACCTTAATTTTCATATTGAATGGTTTAGCAAAACCCTCTTAGGGAAACCGGGAAGACTTTTTTGTTTTTAGGTGGTTAAACCCCATCCAATAACAATCTTTTTTAATTATTATTGTAACAAAACATTTAATAAAAGCATCTATGAAGCTAAGGCATAACAGTTATAGAAAATTTCTCTCTATCTTCTTTATAAGTTTTCTTTTCTTGTCCTCCGGCACGGCAAAGGCCCAAATTGACAAAAAGCTTTGTAAAGCCTTTCTCGAGGCCAGCGAATTGTACCTGATCAATACTCCTTTCAATTCAGTTAAACTAACTACCGGAAATGGCAGGACTTTTACTTTTGAACAGCTGGTCCAGGAGAATTGGCCCTCTAAAAAAATAATTCAAATAGATGAGCAAGACTTTAATAAACTCAAAAACCGAAACCAGAAGTTCCATATAACAATTACAAATTGGATTGTTACCACCACCGACCCTAATTATGCAGGAGCGCTTACGGGCCTCGCAATTCAAAGGGGGAAAACCGGATATTACCAAACCGATCATTTATTTTGGCTTCTACTTCCTTTAGATGAGCTTAAGAAAGGAGTTGTTCCGGAAAGGCTAATTTATGCGGTAGAAAACATAAGAAAAATACTTGAAAGTTCTGATGATAACAGCATATTTGGGAATGGTTTCTATAAAAGCGCCGATTATAAGCAAATATTAAAATCAGACACCCTTTATGTAAAAGAAAGCCACCTTTCTTATTATTTCAATTCGCCCGAGTTAGTTAAAAAGAATTATCCGTACCCTTTTAAAATCGTTAATGATGAACAATGGTTAAAGGCAATAGTGGAATCAAAGCCAAATGTATTATTTGTTGATTATGTAAGAAGCGGAAACATTCCCCTCTCTAATGGAGGATGGGCGGTGGGAGATCGCAATGCAATCAATATTTATCAGGCTAAAAACGGAAGGCTGATTATTTCTTTATACCCTTGGAAGGGAATAGACCGCAAACTGGAAGGCTCTGTATTTAAAAAATTTGTTAAATAAAATTAATCTATTCCCTTAAAGTCTCTCCCGGAAAACGGGAAAGACTTTTTGTTTATTTCAGCTATTTGAGCTTTTCCGATCGCTAAAAAAACCGTATCGGAATCAGGTAAAAAGTCAATTCCTTTGTAGTACCTAAACGCCTTCCCCGTGCTCCTCATTTCCAAGAAAAAGCTGATCTACCCGGTTTCGAAAAGCCTTCGGAAGTACCTGCAAAACTACGACCGCGAAACCAGGCTGCCGGTGCAGTACAAAGACCTGATCCATTACACCGAGTCTTTTCCGTACTTCGATAAAAACGGCGTAGATACGCTCTGGCAAACGGTGATGTACGAACAAAGCCGCCACCAGGAACTCAACGACGGCCTAACCATGACCTACGCGCTGCTGAAAACCGACGGCGATATTTCGGTAATGGAGCACTTGCACGTTTCCCGCATCGATTACTGCACGTTCGGCAATACCCACCCCTTCCGCATCCAGATCCAGAACCGCCTGAACGACAACTACGATTATTTTTACGTGAAGCGGGCCGATGCCTCGCGGGTATACGGGCTGGAACTGGAGCACATCCTCTCCCCGAGCCGCATAAATTACCTGGTAAACGAAGAAACCTTAATTGAAGAACACATTGCCGGCATTCCCGGCGACGTGTTTATAAAAGAATACCTGGAGCGGCCCAACTGCAATAAAGTGCGCATCGCCAAAGAGTTCGTAAAGTTCAACGAACGCTGTTTTATCCGCCTTTTAGGCGACATGCGCTCCTACAACTACGTGGTAGATGTTACTCCTGATTTCGAAGACGAACAGTACCGCGTCCGCTCCATCGACTTTGACCAGCAGAGCTACGAAGGGAAAAAAATCATGTACCTGCCGCAATTCTTTAAGGAAAACAATAAGGTAGTGGAGCTGGTAACCAAACTACTCAAACCGCAGGCCATTCAGCAATACCAGAGCGAAGAGCGCACTTCCTTGTTCCATCGCCTCCGTTCCGCCCGTTACCGCCTTAAAGACCTGGTAGACATTATGCGTTCCGACACCATTTCCACGCCCGAAAAAATCGCCCAGCTTGCCCGGGAACTGGCCGAACACCACAAAGCACCGGATTTTCTGAAATGTACAGGCATGGGTGATATTGTGCGGCTGCATTTAAAAACCATTCTGTCGCGGGAACCCCGCATCCGGCAACCGAAGCTCTGATGCAATTGCCTGATTTATCAGGAATAGAAATGCTTGCCTGAACATTTAGTTGAACTGATAGCTGATGCTTAAACTATAATTGAGCGCATTCATATCCTGCTTTACCGTAACGTTGTTGTTCTTGAACGTCGGTTTGGAATGGATCGAAAATATTTCGAGGCCAAACCCCACCCTATTTTCTACAATGCTTTTAATGCCTCCACCCCAGCCATACGCAAGTGCTTCGGCAGTAACTTTTTGGTCTGTTTGCCCGGAGGGCGTGGTCGTGACCTGGGGCAAGGTATTAAAAGTTAAGCCCGCTCCGCCTTTGAGGTATACCGAAAAAGCTTGCGAAACCGGGTATTTAAGAAGGAGGTTGCCCAGCAAATAACTGGTGCGCCATTTAGATTGCGCGTATAGCTTTGGCCCCATGACAGCCCGGTTTACTTCATAAAGGTCCAGGGCATGTCTTCTGATGCCGAAAGTACCGCTCAGCCCAAAGTAATCGCTCAAAAAATTCCCGTATTCTGCCGCCACATGAAAACCCTTAACTGCCAGCCCGGCATTCTGGTTATTGGCCGACAAACTACCAAAGTCGCCTTGCGGCACGCTTAAGCCGGTGCGTATAGCAAAAAATCCCTTTTCCGATAATCCTTCTCCGGCCCAACTGTTCAAACTCAGGGCACACAAGCAAAACAAAAGTAGATTTCTCTTCATAAAAATGAGATTGTTATGAAACGGCAAAATAACAATATTTCTTATGAAGTTAAGTCCCTAAAAAGCAAAGAATATACGAATATAAAATTCAATCGAAAAAAAACCTTTACTCAAAATAACGAATGGTGCAAAGAAGCAAAATGCTGGAATTTCAGAATCATCCCTTTTCGATGCGATCCAATTCCTTGTCCAGCAATTCAGCCAGGTCAACTGTTCTCCCATCGCTAAACCGGATCAAATAGGGCTTCCCGGAGGAAGATTCCGATGCCAGCTTCTCCACAAACTGCCTGGCGGTATCTACTTTTTTCCGGTGCTTCTTATACTTTTTCTCCAGATGGTCGGCCGCTTTAGCAGGGGTATATTCCTTGCCATTCCGGATAAAAACCGCTCCCTGCATGTTCCGGACATAAGCAATTAACCGGCTCACCTTTTCCGACTCATCCTGTTTCAGTCCTCGTCTGTTTAACGCTTCGAAACCTGCTCCGGGAGCTTTAGTCAGCGAGATCAAGCCTGCAAGTGCCTTTGGAGCATACCCCAGCGAAATTAAAATTCCCAGACAATAAAATACTTTTTTCATATCAAACCAATAAATGTAATCGGCTTTCCGGCAACCCAGGTTCAAGCGTAGCTACCTAAATTAACCAGCTCATTAGTTGGTTGTTGATACTTTCCCTTTGTTTTATAACACCTTCACTTCAAAACTAAAATTCAGGATTTTGCAGCACGCAATATCTCCGATCGGTTATTATTTTAAGCAATACCAAAACCACTATCTGCAAAACGCTATGGCGGAAACAAAAAAAACCTTCCCGATTAGAGAAGGCTTTTCAAGAGAGAAAGGATCGGTTATGCCGCTTTATTTCTCGATCCGTTCCAGTTCTTTCAGCAGTAATTCACGGCTGAAATAGGTTTTACCTTCTTTCATCCGGATCTGGTATTTCTTGCCCGACATCGACGATTCGGAAGCCAGGTTATCGATAAACTGGCGGGCCGTTTTTATGCGGCTGCCGGCGTTTTTCCGCTTCAGCTCCAGGTGTTCGGCGGCGGCTTTGGCAGAGTATTCGCTTCCGTTCCGGATAAAAGTTGCTCCTTCCAGGCCCCGGATGTAATTTATCAGGTGCTCGATCTTCTGGTCTTCCGTTAGTTTCCGGGCCGATACGGTTGCCGGTTTAATGCCACCGGTTTTTCCCTGCTGGGCCATAACCTGCTGGCTCCAACCCGTTAGCAGCAGCGCAAAAGTGAACGTAAATAGTTTATGCATACCAAATTGAATTTAAATCTTGTTCCGAAGAGGCTTGTTCCCAATAATCCTGCCAATTATAAGCAATATATTCTTCCCAACGAAACAGCCAGGAAGTTCTTCAGCCTTCGGAATTTATAAAAACAGCAAAAGCCGGAGGTTCTCCGGCTCTTACTTAATTACAAACAACCTTGTGCCGCTTAAAAGAAGCAGCTTATTTGCCCCTATCAGCCCAAGTATTATTTAAGATCGAAAATACCTGCTCTCACCCAGGCAAACCAATCCTTAAATAATAAATTCCTCAGGCTGCAATTGAAGTGGTCCTTCAAAAACAAGATTACTAACCCCAAATGTAACTGGAGAAATTAAAAAATGAAATACCTACAATTGGGTATTTTTAACTAAGTTACCTCTTTTCAAATTAAAATAATTACAATAAAATAGGCAATATTCCCAAAACCTATGCCAGCTACCTGGTTTTCCCTTAAACTCCTGTTTGGTCTTTTTCTTAGCATTCAGAAAATATGGCCTGCACGAACAGGCAGAAAAATCTGATTTTTCCCTGTGGCGGAGTTTGAGCATAAGTGGTTACCCTACGGCCCCTTTACGAAAAAAATTATCCCAGCTTCTGCTGTGGATCAGCCTGCTAAACAAGCCTTTTCCCCTTTCCGGATTATTAATACAGGAAGAGCAATCTGCCCGTCGCTTGTGTCTGAAAAATCCTTTTAGAATATTAACCTGGTAAATTGATATTGTCCAACATCTGCATTCCAGGCTCCCGGTGACGCAGATCATTTCAAATGATGATCTGCTGCCTGGTTTCCCGGCAGAAAGGCAGGTAATTTTGACCCGGTCATGAAGTAAACCTATGCAAAACCTGAACATGTTCTGGGAAAGATATTCGCACGATGCCATTAACCAGCGGGTAGAAGAAGCCCTGCAGCAAAATATAAACCTGCACAAAGAGCCCGTGCTGGGTATTCCCGGCACTTACCTCGATCAGGAGGAATTCTACGAAGATGCCCCTTTTCTGCAGGATGCCCCTTTTCTGAGAACCCTGATCGCGAATCCCAACCACATCGGCTGCCATACGCTTTCCGACAACCACCTGAGTTACTTTAAAGGTACCCAGCAACTGGAAACCGAACTGATCCGGATCTGTGCCGAACAGATCTTCGGCGGCCAGCCCAACCAGCAGGACGGCTACGTAACGCCCGGCGGCACGGAAGCCAATATTCAGGCCATGTGGATCTACCGGAATTACTTTATGCACGAGAAGAAAGCCCGGCCGGAAGAAATAGCGGTACTCTTCTCGCAGGACAGCCACTACTCCATGCCCAAAGGCGTGAATCTGCTGGGCTTGCCGGCCGCCGTGCTGCCCGTAGACGATTGCACCCGGCAAATAAACCAGGAAGCCCTGGAAAAAACCGTAGCAGATCTGACCGAAAAAGGCATTAAGCACTATATCCTGATTCTGAACCTTTCCACCACCATGTTCGGCTCGGTAGATGACATTGCCCGGATCACCACGTTCCTGAAAGAAAAACAGCTGGATTTCCGGCTTCACATCGATGCGGCCTTCGGCGGTTTTATTTACCCGTTCACCAATCCGGAAAGCGCGTTCTCGTTCCGGAACCCGGATATTACCTCCATTACCATCGATGCCCACAAAATGCTGCAAACGCCCTATGGTACCGGTATTTTCCTGATCCGGAAAGGCTGGATGGAATACGTTTGCACCGAAGAAGCCCAGTACATTCCGGGCAAAGACTTTACGCTTTGCGGCAGCCGCTCCGGCGCCAACGCCATTTCCGTCTGGATGATCCTGCGCACGCATGGCTCGGAAGGCTGGCGCGTTAAAATGCAGCAGCTCAACGACCGCACCACCCGCCTCTGCCATAAACTTACCGGTTTGGGCATAGACTATTTCCGCAACCCCTACATCAATATTATTGCCATAAGAAGCAGGTTTGTCTCCGCCAGATTAGCTGCCAAATACCACCTGGTAGCCGACACTTACGAGCGGGAGCCCGGCTGGTATAAAATTGTGGTAATGCCCCACGTACGCCAAGGAATCCTGGACCAGTTTATCTCCGAACTTCAGGCCGAACAATTGCCGGTAGAAGTATAGTTTGTTTTCATAAGGATGATTGGAAAGTCTTTCTGCTTTGCGGGAAGACTTTTTTCTTTTAACCGGTAGCGTTTTTAACTGAATACCAGCGCCATTCAGATACTTCCGGAATCAGGTAAATATCCCCAAAAATGTAAGATTACCGTAGCGTATTTTTTATAAACCAATTCTTACTAGTTCTTCCCCATTATCAAGGAGTTTCTCTCCTTTGCCGGACTGAAAATTCTTCAATCGTTACCTGACAGCTACTTTGCCTGTAACTGCCACCGGATACCCACAAACCCTCTCCTGCCCTGCATGGGTGCATAATTATAAGTTGTATCGAAAGTATAACCGTGCGGATTATCGGTTCCGGTATGTTTATCGAACGGATCGAAGGGGCGCATTAAGGGGTTTTCGGGCAGGAAGTTATACAGGTTCTTAATGCCGAAATAAACTTCCAGGTGGTTTTTAAACTTTTTGGTAACCTGCACATTGTCCTGCACAAACCACGGCGATTTTTCCGACCGGAAATCATTTTCCAGCACCGGTAAATGCATAGGCCCGTAAAGCCGGCCGGTATAATCTACCGTTATTCCGGGCTTACCAAAAGTATAACTGACGGCATAAGTAGCCGATACCTTCGGGGCGTGCAGCTGGGGTTGTTTTTCATCGCTTTTATCCCCGGTATTCTGCACGGTATAAACTTCCATTAGCGTAGTACCGGCATTGAGTTTTAAAGGGAAATTGAACATCCAATCGGCGTTGAAAGTCCCCCCCCGCGAAATGGCATAGCCCTGCAGATTCCGGTAAATGATCTGGTTTGGGTCGGTCAAGAAATCGCCCATGATCCGGTTGGTGAAATAAGTGTAAAACAAACTGCCGTCTACGTTCAGGTAACCCTTATTCAGATCGATGAATTTCTGGTAGTTCAGGCTGGCGTTCCAGCTCCGTTCGGGTTTCAGGTTTTCCAGAATTACTACTTCCCGGGAGCCGGTAAGCGCGGCATGGTCTTCGGTGAACAGGTTTACCACCCGGTAGCCGTTACCGGCATTTAAGCGAAAAACGTTATGGTTATTGGGCGAAAACTTAAAACCCAGCCGCGGCGAAAAAATACCGCCATGCGTTGAATTGTAATCGAACCGAATGCCAGGCATGGAAGTTAGCTTCTCCGATAAGCTGATCTCATTCTGCACAAAAATTCCGGGCAGATAAAGTTGTTGGGGCTGGTTGTTCCCGTTTACTTTCTGGGTACCGGGCGTATTGTCGTCGTAGAAAGTGTACCGGAAAGGCAGGCCGACCAGAATTTCGTGGCGTTTCAGGCTTTTGTTCCAAAGCAGTTGCGCAAACGCGATGTGCTGGTTTGCCAGGTAAAGCAGGTTGCCGTAAGCCGAATTCTGCCGGTGGTTGTTGTACGAAAACTGCAGACTGATCTTTTCCGGCAGGGGTAACTCATAACTTCCGATCACTTCCAGCCGTTTGGTGTAGATCGATTCTCCGTAAATGCTGTCGCCGCCCCGGAATTCCGGTTGCCACTGCATTTCCCCGCCCCAGCGGTCTTCGTAAAGATAGCGTGCCGCGAGGTTAGCCAACCGGTTTTCCTTCCGCCCGAAACTCCATTTGTTGAACACTGAGATCCGCTCCTGCAGGGTTATATCGGTAAAATTATCGTGGTTCACATCGCGCCGGTCCTGAAAAGTAAAAGCATTAATTCCAAGCAAGGATTGTGCATTTCCAAGCTCCGACTTTACCGCCAGGTCGGCATTAAACTCCCGGTGCGAAGTGGCCATCAGGTCGGCAGAAACTAAAGGCGCATCTTTCGGGCTTTTGGTAATGATGTTGATGAGTCCGCCCACGGCTTCGGAACCGTACAGCGTAGAGGCCGGTCCTTTTACCACTTCCACCCGTTGAATCAGGCTGTTAGGAATGCCGCTGAGCCCGTAAACGCTGCCCAGAGAACTTACAATCGGCATGCCGTCGATGGTCACCATGGTATAAGGCCCTTCCATGCCGTTGATGTGGATGTCGCCGGTATTGCAGACGTTGCAGTTGAGCTGGGGCTGCACGCCGTTCACCATTTGCAAGGCTTCAAAAACGCTGGGCGTGGGGTTTTTCTGAAACAGTTTCGGCGTATAAACCTCTACGTGCACCGGCGACTGCATCACGTAGGTTTCTTTCATGGTGCCGCTTACCACTACTTCCTGCAACTGCCGCGTAGCTTTCTGCAGTTCTATTTTCAAGTGCAGTTTTTCAGCCCCAACTCCTATCCTTTTCTGATAAGGCTGAAAACCAACCGTATTTACCAACAGTTCATAATTGCCGGCCGGAATGTTCTTTATCGTAAAATTGCCATTCTCATCGGCCGTTGTCCCATAGGAAGTTCCCTTCAACCCAACCGCGGCAAAACTTACCCCTTCGCCTTCAGCCGTTACTTTCCCTGTGATTTCAGCTTTCAGATTTTGCCCACTAGCAGCCTTGTTCAGCATAAAAGTAACGAAGAGAAACAGGAGTAAATGTTTTTGCATATTGCCTGATTTTATAATTTCCGAAATCTATATTTAAACTACCTTAAATTTAACAATGCAATGTACATTAATTTTATTTTTAGATTGGTCTAATTTTAAAACATTAACTTCAAAAGACGGAAAAAAGTTATTGTCTAAGCATAAAAAAAGCCCGATTGCGGTTGCAATCAGGCTTACAGCTTTATTGATAAAAGCTTTATTGAAGGTGCGTACGGTTAATTTATGCTTTACTTATATGGCTGAAATCTTCTTCCGAAGCCACAAATACACGGGCTTATCGAAAGCCAGGTACACTCCGATGGAAATTGCCCAGAGGATGATGAAAAGCAGAAAGGGTGAATCGGTGACGTTATAAATAAGCCAGTTATTCACCCAGCCGAAATGGATCAGGTAAAAAGCATAGGAAGCATTCCCAAGCAACATAAAAAACCTGGTACTGAGAAGTTGGCCCAAAAATGTATTTTCCCGGATTAGCCCGTAAAGAATAACCGCAATGGCAAAAGGAATAACCGTATGATGAAACGCCAGCCCGCTCCAGGTATGAATACTGAAAGCAGTTGGAGTTTGAAAGGCATGCAGAATCAAACTGCTCACTATTAAAAATATTATTCCTCCGTAAGTAACCGGCATCCATTTTACCGGCCATTCTTTTCCTTTGGGAATTATAAAATAATAAAGCAACATGCCGGCAAAGAATTCGCTTGCCCTGCCGAAGAAGGTATTGAAAGCGGCAAATTTCAGATCCGGCACGAATTCGTGGGGGTTCAGTCCAAGATAAGTTAAGGTGCTGCCGATGCTGGCAAGAGCCACTCCAATAAGCGTTACTACCAGAAAGGCATGCAGCATCTTTCCTTTCAGCGTGGCTTTATAAAGGAAGGGGGCACAGGCGTAAAAGGCAAGTTCCACGGTAAGCGACCAGGCCTGGGCAACGCCGGGATGAAATCCCCGGAAATAACCTTTCAATAGCGCGGCATGAATGAAAAACTCTGGTATGGAAAATAGCCAGAGCATTTGCAGCACGATCAGAATGGCCCAATACAAGGGAAAGATCCTACCAAACCGAATGGCCAGGTATTTAAGATAGGCTTTGGGTTTTTCGAAACTGGTTCCGTTGAACTGGTTGGCGATCAGAAAACCGCTCAGCACAAAAAATACGGAAACGCCAATGTGAAACTCCGCAATTATATTCCGAAGTAGCAGAGGTACTGTTTCCGGAATAAGGTCCTGGTTGTGAAATACGAAAATGATGGAAGCCGCAATAAACCGCAAACCGGTAAGCGCCGGGTAAATGGTACGTTGCTGCTGCACAATAGAATCAGGTTGCGGTTTAGAAAGTAAGATGCCCATTTTTAAGCCCAATTTGTATTTCAGAAACCGGTGGTTAAGGGCTGACGCACTGTAATTCCTCAAAGGAATTGCGATTAGAGGCTATCTCAAAAATGGCTGTCATGTTGAGCGATAGCGAAACAACTCGTCGGTTACTGGTAAAAACGTTAAATCTGGTTTTGGCGCTGAGAGCCAACGAGGTCCTTCGCTATCGCTCCTCGGAATGCTCCGGGACAGGCACGATGACAGGTAGTTTTTTTGAGATAGCTTCAAATAATATTCCGGTTGGTGCCCGTTCCGCTTAAAGACCATGCATACTTTCTAAACCGGACTAGTGCATGACCAGGTTAATTTTTAGAAAGTGGGATTACAAATCCCACGGCTCGGTTAAGACGGGATTACAAATCCCGTCAAGCAAATTCTAATAATTAATTTGGTCGAGCACTGGTTATCAGTTAAAATTAATTAATCTACATCCCGGTCGCCGCGGCGCAGCTCTTCGGCAGACCGCATTACCCGGTCTTTCAGCGTGCTTTTGTATTTCTCCAGACGGTCGGCTACTACCGGGTCGGTAGTTCCCAGGATCTGAGCGGCCAGAATACCCGCGTTCAGGGCACCGTCTAAAGCAACGGTGGCAACCGGAATTCCACCCGGCATTTGCAGAATGGAAAGCACCGAATCCCAGCCATCTATGGAATTACTGGATTTTACCGGCACGCCAATTACAGGTAAGGTAGTTAAGGAAGCTACCATGCCCGGCAAGTGCGCCGCGCCGCCGGCCCCGGCAATTATTACCCGGATGCCACGTTTACGGGCACCTTCGGCATAATCGATCATGCGGTGCGGGGTGCGGTGCGCCGAAACAATGTTGATCTCGTAAGGCACCTGGACCTGGTCCAGAAATTCAGCAGCAGCTTCCATAACCCGAAGGTCGGACTGGCTGCCCATAATTATACCCACAATCGGGCTTTTAGAAGGGGTTACAGGAGAATCGGTCATGCTATTATCTTTAAATATTTTCGGGCTCTGGCGGCTTTTTCATTTGCTTCGGCAGTAGTTGGCGCCAGAACGGTCATGTGGCCCATTTTGCGCGAAGGCTTGGTAAATTTCTTTCCGTATAAATGTACAAATACTCCCGGAATTTCCAGTGTCTGGTCGGTGCCTTCGTACTTCGCTTCGCCGGAATAGCCGGGCTCACCAAGTAAATTTACCATTACGGCCGCGCTGTGCTGTTTGGTATCGCCGAGCGGCAGGTTTAAAATGGCCCGCAAATGCTGCTCGAATTGCGAGGTGTAATTGGCTTTCATGGTGTGGTGACCGGAATTATGCGGACGCGGCGCTACTTCGTTAACCAGCACTTCGCCGGTTTTGGTCAAAAACATTTCCACGGCCAGCAAACCAACCATATCGAACGCTTCTAGCACTTTTCTGGCCAGATCTGCTACTGTTTTCTGCAGTTCTTCCGAAATGTTGGCCGGCGCCATTAGGTAATCTACCAGGTTGAATTCCGGGTGAAAAACCAGTTCCGTGGCCGGGAAAACCGCAATTTCACCTTTAGCATTCCGCGCACAGATCACGGCAATTTCTTTTTCGTAATCTACCAGTTTTTCCAGTACCGAAGGGGCTTCAAAACCTTTGCTGAAATCCGCTTCGCCGGAAATTTTCTGTACGCCGCGGCCATCGTACCCTAAGGTTCTCAGTTTCTGAAAAGCCGGTAAAAAATCGGAATTTGCTGCTAACTCCGTAGCATCTTTCAGGATCCGGAAATCAGCAGTAGGGATGTTGTTCTGCCGGTAAAATTCTTTCTGCAAACCCTTGTCCTGAATGGTGCGGATCACTTCAGGATCGGGATAAACGGTTACGCCTTCTTTCTTCAGCTGAGCCAGCGCATCGCAATTTACATGCTCAATTTCGATGGTAACTACGTCGCACTTTTTCCCGAAATTATATACTGTTTCGTAATCGGCGAAGCTGCCGTTGTAAAATTCGTTGCAGATAGGTTTGCAGGGTGCATCCGGATCCGGGTCCAGGATTAAGGTGTAGAGGTTAAAGTCGAGGCCGGCCTGAATGAGCATCCGGCCCAGCTGGCCGCCGCCCAGAATGCCCAGTTTCACGTTTCCAATCATAGCGTGCAAATAAGTCGTAGCTGTTTTGCTTTCAAAAGTAAGCAAATAAAACCTGAAAATTTACCCGCCTTGCGTTATCCGGAATTTATCCAAGCCCGGCTGTTCATTTTTCAAAATCTTTCCCCAAAACGGTACTCATTTCCGCCAAAAACCTTAGCTTAACGCTTTCGTAACCACCCGGTAATGTTGCCCAGCTACCTTTACCCGCGAAACAAACTCATTTTATGGAATTATTTCTTGCCACTTTTTCTGCCTTATTTTCGGTGGTAAACCCCTTCGGCGCCATGCCGGTCTTTCTTACCCTCACCCAGGATGACACCCCGCAACGCCGAAACCAACAGGCCCGCAAAGCCTGCATGTACATGGTAGGAATCCTAGTAATTTTCTTTTTTTCGGGCCAGTACCTGCTTAACTTTTTCGGAGTAAGAATTCACGATCTGCGCATTGCTGGCGGGCTAATGATCATGAAAGCCGGCTTCGATCTGCTGAATTCCAAAACAGGCGCGGGAGGGAAAATTTCCAAAACCTCGGTTGAAGCCAGTATTCACAAAGAAGATATTTCGTTTGCGCCGCTAGCCATGCCCATGCTTTCCGGACCAGGCGCCATTGCGGTAAGCATCGGAATGTTTAGCGGTTCGCTTTCCTCCGTAGATATTGCCCTGATTGTTAGCGCCATTATTTTGGTAGCGCTTGTTTCGTTTATCATCCTGTTTTTCTCCACCCGCCTTACGCGTTACATGGGCAAAGCCGGCCTCGAAGCGCTTTCCAAGATCATGGGCTTCATCGTGCTTTCTATCGGCGTGAATTTTATCGTTTCGGCGCTTACGGCTTTGTTTAAATTGTAATTGAGGTTAAAAGTATCCTTCGGAAGTTGTAGTTTTTTTATGAATTCGGCCGGTTCAGATTTTTAGCTCAGACCTATTACTAGCCGGTAAGGCTAACTTAGCAGGAAAAGGCTTAATCGACAATTCCCCTCCTCGGAGGGGGCAGGGGTGGGTTTAAGCCAGTACATTAAAAAGAAAAAAACTGCTTTCAGCTTCCTGTCAACTCAACCTTTCATGTTTTAAATGCAGGAATGCAGGCTCTCCTATTTACCCACCCCTAACCCCTCCGAGGAGGGGAATTGGTTACATTATGCTTTTCCCCACCAGGTTAGGCCTGTCTGGAGATAGATGAATAACCGTCCATCGTCCTTTCAGCGAAAAATTCATTGCCGTCTGCTTTAGCTGACGGTTATAGGACAAATTAAAGTAACGGCTTTAGCCTAAGCCATTTTTCTGTAAAGGAATCGTTGGGCTTAAGCCGGATTTGCTGCTCCGTCCGCCAAAGCAGACGGCAATGAGATCCTATTTAAACCAAGGCAGATTTAAGAGGAATTTGCTTGCCGGTTTTTCCTTTCCCTTTTCATGATTTTACATCCGGAAAAATGCTGTTTACCTATTCCAGGAAGATTATTTCCCTGGCCTGGATTAAAGCCACACCTGTTTTCAGTCCGAATTCGTTTTAATACTGCTTTTATCTGAATATTCTGTAAATTTGATGCCCCTAACTGATGAATAATATGCAGCTAAGTGAAGCCTTAAGCACCGTTCTTTCCGACCGGATTGTTTCCCTGTCTGAATCTCAGACCATTGCCATGGCAAAAAAAGCCCGTGAACTGGTAGCCATAGGCATAGACGTTATAAATTTAAGCTTCGGCGAACCGGATTTCCAAACGCCGCAATACATAAAAGATGCCGCTAAAAAAGCGATCGACGATGGGTTCACGTTTTACACGCCGGTTGCCGGTTATCCGGAGCTCCGCCAGGCTATTGCCGATAAACTGAAACGCGACAACCACCTCGATTATAAACCCGAGAACATCGTGGTTTCTACCGGCGCCAAGCAATCGATTGCCAATGCGGTACTGAGTTTGGTAAATCCGGGAGATGAGGTGATTATTTTCTCGCCTTACTGGGTTTCTTATGAAGAGATCGTAAAGCTGGCCGAAGGCATTCCGGTGCAGGTAGTTGGCAAGATCGAAAACAATTACAAAGTACTGCCCCAGCAATTAGAAGACGCCATTACCTCCAATACCAAGCTGGTAATGTACTCTTCGCCCTGCAACCCTACCGGTTCGGTGTTCACCAAAGAAGAACTCGAAGCTTTTGCCCGCATCCTGGAAAAGCACCCGCAGGTACACGTAATTGCCGACGAGATCTACGAATACATCAATTTCTCCGGACAGCATTACAGCATGGCCCAGTTCGATTTTATTAAGGACCGGGTGGTTACGGTAAACGGTTTCTCGAAAGGCTATGCCATGACCGGCTGGCGCGTGGGTTACCTGGCTGCCTCCAAAGAAATTGCCGATGCCTGCGATAAAATGCAGAGCCAGATCACGTCCGGTACCTGCTCCATTGCCCAGAAAGCGGCCGTGGGCGCGTTAAAAGGTGGCCGTCAATCAGCCGAGGAAATGACAGAAGCCTACCTCCGCCGCCGCGACCTGGTGCTGGATCTGATGAAAAACATTCCGGGCATTAAAACTTACGTACCAAGCGGCGCTTTCTACATTTTCCCGGACATGAGCGCTTATTTCGGAAAATCCTGGGGCGAATACCAGATAAAAGATTCCCACGACCTGAGCCTTTACCTGCTCAACGATGCCCACGTAGCTTTGGTAAGCGGCGATGCCTTTGGCGCGCCGCAATGCATCCGGTTCTCGTTTGCCGCCGCCGACGAAAAACTAATTGAAGCGCTGGACCGCGTAAAGACCAGCCTGGCTAAACTTGCTTAAATGGCTCCATTTTTAAATACATTGAAAGAATTATTCGATTCCTTTAACGATTTAAAAGTTCTCATTGTCGGTGACGTGATGATCGACTCCTACTTATGGGGGAAATCATCGCGTTTGTCGCCGGAAGCGCCGGTGCCGATCGTGAATGTTACGAAGACCGAAAAACGACTGGGCGGCGCGGCCAACGTAGCCCTGAACGTGCAGGCTTTAGGCGCTACGCCGCTGCTTTGCTCCGTGATCGGCGATGATTTAGACGGGGCTGACTTTATCCGGCTGCTGGAAGATAAACAACTTTCTACGGAAGGCATTATTAAATCTCCGGAACGGGTAACCACCATCAAGCAACGCATTCTTTCCGGCAACCAGCAACTGCTCCGCATCGATTCGGAAGTAGAAACCGACCTGACCGAATTTGAGGAACGCCACCTGCTGGAACGCTACCTGAAACTACTCGAAAACTGCCAGGTGGTTATTTTTGAAGACTACGACAAAGGCGTTTTAACGGCTCCGGTCATTCAGCAATTCATTAAAGCGGCCCGCGAACGCAACATTCCAACGGTAGTAGACCCGAAGAAAAAGAACTTCCTGAGCTACGTAGGCTGCAGCCTTTTTAAACCCAACCTGAAAGAATTGAAGGAAGGTTTGAAAGTTGAATTTGCCGATGCCAACCTCGAAGCGTTCGAAAAAGCCGCTGAAGACCTGCAGGCCCGGTTAGAAACCGAAAATATCCTGATCACGCTTTCCGAGCGCGGCGTTTTCTGCACCGACGGCGCCATTAAAACCTACATCGATGCCCACGTAAGGGCTATTTCCGATGTATCCGGCGCCGGCGACACTGTTATAAGCATTGCCGCACTTTGCCTTGCCCGCCAAACGCCGCTGCCGTTACTGGCCGGCCTGGCCAACTTAGGCGGCGGCCTGGTTTGCGAACAGGTAGGTGTAGTGCCAATCGATAAAAGCCGGCTTTACGAAGAAGCCCGGGAATTCAATATTTTCCAGGAACTTACAGAAGAAAGGGAAGCGTAAAGCTCCCCTTTTTATTTTATCAGTCCGGTTTGGCTAACTGAGGTTACACAAGTCTTTTAAGGTCCCCCTTTAGAGGGCAGGGTTGATTCATTCTGGCTAATGACTATCCCCTTGAGGGGATCACAGGGGTGTAAACACGTTATTTGATAAATCAGCAGGTGTAAACACCCCTCTAACTCCCCTGAAGGGGAGAATCCGGTAGAATGAAACGTCCCTACCTTTGGAGAGGGACTTTTCTTGTGCTTGTGTAATGACAGTAAAGCAGCTTTTTCGGATATTTTTATCCGAAAACTTCCTGCCGGGGATCTATTGATCCCCGGATTGTGGCCTGAAAATGGTCCACGCGGGTTAATAAACCCGCAACAGGATGCTTCAGGATCGATAGATCCGAAAGCGCAAACGGGTTATAAACTTAGACTAGAAACTTAGACCAGCCTTCTTGAGAATAAAACGATTCTACCTCCAAAGGAGTTTTTTCTCCTGCTAGTGTAACGACAGTAACTAATTCAGCGATCGCAGCCAGATTTCCGCCAGCCGCACATTATCGAAATTCAGCACCACCACATCCGTTTTTTCCCGGGCCAGGATCTCATCAGCCGTTGACTGAGCCAGGCTTTTGTCGCCATAGATCCAGGCCATGTATTCCAGCCCGGCATCGGCCAGCTTGCGGGCAAATTCGGTACCGCCCGCTATAATTTCAGCCAGCGTTTCCCCCTGATATGTAGAACTGTCCAGAATCATTTTATGCACCCCGGTTTGTTGCAGGAAGTGGAGAATGCGCGCACTGCCATCCTGAAAACTTTCCATAGACCGCTCTCCTTCCCAACGGCAATACAACCAGTTATGATCATGATTGTGAAAAATGCTGATATGTTTATTACTGAAAAGTAAGGTATGCGTTTTGGGATCGGGTAAGGAAATCGGATTTTGTGACATGAATTCTAACCTTCAAACTTATAAATAACCAACTGACACAGCACGAATTTAACAAACAAACAATCGTTAGGTATTACCAAATTGCTAAGCTCTCACAAAAAATGGTTAACATAAGATATGAAAAGGCCGGCAGTCAGTATAAATACCGATTCAAATCAGCAAATTCATCCTTCTGGAAAATGGTTCCGGAATCAAGTGAAAAACAAAAGGCCGGCATTTTATTGCCGGCCTTTCATAAGTACTTTACATCAATTAAGCTTTCCGCATTTGTTCGCTGTATTCCTTTACGGTGTTTATAAAGCAGCGCACATGATCCGGGTTCGTATCCGGGTAAACGCCATGGCCCAGGTTGGCAATATGGCGGTCCGGTCCGAAAGCATCCAGCATTTTAATGGTTTCCTTGCGGATCGTAGCAAAATCGCTGTACAAGGCACAAGGATCGAGGTTTCCCTGCAGGGTTTTATCCGGGCCTAAAGCAGCCCGCGCTTCTGCAATGTTCATGTTCCAGTCCAGACCAATTACCTGGCAAGGAAGGTTCGCGAAATCGTGCATGGAAAAGAAAGCGCCTTTGGCAAAAACCGTAACCGGAACGTCCGGCAGGGCTTCGCAAATTTCTTTAATGTAGGCGTAAGAAAAGGTCCGGTAATGCTCCGGCGGCAGAATTCCCGCCCAAGAATCGAACACCTGGATCAGGTTGGCGCCGGCCTGCACCTGGGCCTGCAAATATTTAATGGTAGTATTGGTTATTTTCCGGAGCAGTTTGTGAGCCATTTCCGGTTCGGTGTAAAGCATTTTCCGGGCTTTGGAAAACGTTTTGGAACCGCTGCCTTCTATCATATAGGCAAAGATCGTCCAGGGCGCGCCGGCGAAACCAATCAGCGGCACCCGGCCGTTCAACGCTCTTTTGGTAATGCGTAACGCTTCCAGCACGTAGCCCAGGTCTTCCTCCGGATCGGCTTCGCGCAATTGCTCAATGTCTTTTAAAGTCTGAACCGTGCGCGGGAAGATCGGCCCCTTTTGTTCCTGCATTTCGTAGGTCAGGCCCATGGCTTCGGGCACCACCAGAATGTCGGAGAAAATAATGGCGGCATCCACGCCCAGCAGATCTACCGGCTGAATGGTAACTTCGGAAGCCAGTTCAGGGGTTTCCACCAGCTCCTTAAAATCGCGGAGGGAACTGCGTACGGCGCGGTATTCCGGTAAAATGCGGCCGGCCTGGCGCATCAGCCACACCGGAGTGCGTTCGGTTTTTTCACCGCGGGCAGCCCGCAAAAACAAGTCGTTCTTTAATTGCATGGTACAAAGATAAACGTTTTCCTCAAATAGCAGCCAGGCCGGGAACTAACGCCGTCCCAGTTTCCGGAAAGCCTTGAATACCACTTCCAGGTCCAGCGAAGGGGTATAATCTTTGGCGTAAAGCACTTCCAGACGCTGCACCGTTGCTTCGTCTAAAGCGGTATCCCGGAAGCGGTCGGCCGGAGAAAGTACGGCACGCTGCCTTCTGCGGGTTTCCGGCGCGGTATGCCGCAAACCTACCCATTGCAGGTTACCGAATAACACCCCAAAGCAGTTGCTGAAAAAGCCTCCTTTCTCTTTCACAAACGGTAGCAAAAACGGCGAAAAAAGGATAAAGCCTAAACTCAGGCAAATCTCTAGCGCCCGCTTGGCCCGCCGGTTCGATTTTTTATCGAGGTTCAGCTCAATGTTGAGGGTATAATAATCGCCCTGACTGGTCTTGGAACTGGAACCAATAATGTATTCGCTGGCTTCGGGCAAAATCTTGAATTCGATCTCTTTGTTTTCGATCTGGGCCATCAGGCTGATGATCTGACTGGTACTCAGATCTTTGCCACAAAATATCAGTTCGTTTACCCCGTAGATCTGGATAATTTCGTTCAGCTGCCGCAATTCGCCCAGGTAATCGCCGGCGGTCCGTTCAGAGGCATCGTTCGAAATAAAGCCCAGCATCGAGGCATCTACGTGCGCTTCTTTCAGCAAAGCTATCACCCGCCGGCTTTCGGCCTGACTACCCACAATGGCAATGCGTTTCTGCTGCACCTCCCCCATTTGCAGGTTTTTGTACTTCAGAAAATGGACCAGCAACCTCCGTCCGACCACTGCGGCAATGGCCCAGGCACCGCCCAGCACGATCAGGGCTTTAGAGAACCGGTAAGCATCGAAAAAATTGGAAATAGCCGCGATCAGCACTGTGCCGATAAAAATGCCCCGGACCGCTCTCGAAGTTTTAAAGGGTTTGTCATACGCCCCGCTGAAATAAGCCGAACCAAGCCAGATCAGGATATAAACCGGCACGGCTACCAGCATAAATTGCGGCGGGTAATCGGTCGGCACCCATTTGTGGTTTTCCTGCCAGTATTCCTTCAGGAAAAACATCCCGATGAAAATGATAACGGCATCGAGCAAAACCGGCAGCGCCGCCTTGAAAAACCGCATGGCAATAGCCGCCCCGGCGCGCAAGTAAATGGCCAGGTTTATCAGGAACGAAAAAACGCCCGCGTTACCGCTGCTGAAATGCTTCTGGGCAAAAATGATCATGGCGCGGTAAAACACGAACACGTAGTTCACGCTGGTGCGCTTGGTACTTTCGCCTTTGTAATGAATGATGCGCGTTTCCGGAAAGTAGTAATTCCTGTAGCCGCCCTGCGTAATCCGGTACGAAAGATCGATGTCTTCGCCGTACATGAAATAATCTTCATCCAGCAAGCCGACTTTATCGAGCGTCGTTTTCCGCATGAGCATGAACGCCCCGCTCAACACGTCAACTTCGTGAATTTTATCGTTATCCAGAAAACCAAGGTGGTAGCGCCCGAAGCGTTTCGATTTCGGGAACAACTTAGAAAAGCCGAAGATTTTGTAAAAAGCAACCCACGGCGTAGGCAAACCCCGTTTCGATTCCGGCAGAAATTCGCCTTTGCCATCCAGCATTTTCACGCCCAAACCGCCGGCCTCCGGGTGTTCGTCCATAAAGCGGCAGACCTTTACGAAGGTATCTTCCTCCACCACCGTATCGGGGTTCAGCAGCAACACGTATTCGGCGTTGCTTTCCCGGATGGCCTGGTTATTGGCTTTGCTGAAGCCGGTATTCACCTTATTGGCAATCAGTTTCACCTCCGGGAATTTCTCCCGCACCATTTCCACCGAGCCATCTACCGAATTATTATCGACCACCCACACTTCCGCATCGAGGTGCTGCACCGCTTTGCGCACAGAAAGCAGCGCCTGCTCCAGAAAGTAGCAAACGTTGTAGTTAACAATTATTACGGCAAGCTTTTTCAAACGGGAATCCGGGGAATCAAAGCAGCAAATATGGAGATTTTTTCTGAGGGTTTGGTAATGGAGTTTGGTTGGATTGGAAAATGGTAAGGTTTTGGAAGAAAAAAGCTCGACTCCAATAATATTCCCATGATTTGAATTGCCTCTGCCTTTAGGCAGAGGAATACGGAAACAAGAAATGGCTTTAGCCAAACTTACGTCTAAGGATTTTTAAACAAGGTGATTTTGGCTAAAGCCATTTAAGGTTCAACTTTTATCCCCTGCCTGAAGGCAGGGGCAATTCAAAACATCATCCTTTCCCCTAAAAAACTAAAAGCTGCCCTTGCAGGACAGCTTTCCAAGATATAAAAACGATAAGGTTTTAAGCAAAAAGCTCCATTAATCTCCTAATCCCAAAAAATCCTAATTCAGACAACCTACGCCCGACCGTAATTACTCCGCTCCACAATACTCCGGCCGAGGGTAATTTCATCAATGTACTCCAGTTCGCCGCCAACCGGTACGCCGCGGGCAATGCTCGTAATCTTCAAGTTGAAATCTTTGAGCTTGCGGGTAATGTAGAACGAGGTCGTATCTCCTTCAATGGTCGGGCTAAGCGCCAGGATAATCTCTTTTATTTCCGAACCCGGGATGCGCTCCAGCAACGAATTAATGGTCAGGTCGCTTGGGCCGATGCCTTCTATCGGAGAAATAACGCCGCCTAGCACGTGATAAACGCCTTTAAACTGGGAGGTATTCTCGATCGCCATCACGTCGCGGATATCCGAAACCACGCAAACGAGGCTGTGGTCGCGGCCGGGATTGGCGCAGATACTGCAGGTTTCCGAATCGGAGATGTTGTGGCAGGTTTTGCAATAGGTGATCAGCGTCCGCATTTTAAGCAGCGCGTCGGCCATGCCTACGGTTTGTTCCGTTTCGGTTTTGAGCAAATGCAAAGCCAGTCGCAAAGCCGTTTTCCGCCCGATACCCGGGAGTTTGGCCAGCTCTTCAACGGCATTTTCTATTAACTTGGAAGGAAAATTCACTTAGCAGAATAAAATTTAAACAACATCGGCAGAAATGCCGCGGTCGTGAATGGCGGTGCACATGCCGGCCAGCAGCTCGAATTCGCCCATTTTCACAACGCATTTGCCTTTGTAATGAACGAGCAGCGTGCACTGTTCGGCCTGCTCCGGGGTGTGGTTGCACACGTCCATCAGGGTTTCGATCACGTGGTCGAAGGTGTTTACATCGTCGTTGTAAACCACGAGGTTACGCACATCGGTTACTTCTTCCAAAAGAAGCACATCGTCCTGGTATAAGGTTTCGGTAGCTGTATTCATCTTACAAATTTACGAAAAACTACGGATTTTTCCGAGGCAAATTCTACGGCAACCAGGCCATGCTGGCTGGCTTTTAAGAACAAACGGAAGGGGGTGAGAATTCCTTTTGGGTGGGTTTATTTTGGGGGAATTTGGGAATAATTTTACTAAGTGATATATTACAAAATGTTCAAAGTTTCGATTATATCCAAGTATTTAATCCTAAGCATTCTTGTCTTTACTTTCTTGAGGTGCAATTCCAATAAAGGAGAAAAACAAAAATTTTATTATATAATTAAACATCCAGACTTAGAACAACCTTCAGAAGTTGAAACTTTAGAAATTAATGGTGAAACTGTTTTTATAAGTCAACCTAAACCACCACGTCTATTCCCATTCTTTTATGGAAACTATAACTTTATATTAATTGGGTCTAACCAAATCTTTTATCACAACAAAAGAGGTCCAATATATTTTTGTGGCACTGGAGTTGACTTCTCAAGACCAGAGCGCTTAGATTTAACTCCTGAAGACTTTTCCCAAATTAAGCTTTCTAATTTAGAAAGATTTCTAAGAGATTCAATATCAACTGACACTCTGAAAGATGGACGCGAGGCTATTGTAAAAATTGCATCGCCTAAAGATACTATTTTTAATCCTGCATTAGATGTAATTGTAAAACACATTAAAAAGAAGGGATTAAAACGCTGGCAAATTATAAACTCAACAGAAGAAGAGAATTGTGTAATAAATTCAATTACAGAAAAAAAGCCATACAATCTTGCTAACTGTGACTTTAAATTTGGTTTTGGAGGAGTTAAATTCAATCCATCTATTCAATCTGATTCGATTAATTAAAATTGGAATCAATCATAATGATAACGGCAACTGTAAATTAGTACTTCACCTTCCAAGTACTGATAAACCAAACGATGCTCTCGGTCAATTCTTCTGCTCCAGTAACCAGCCAAATCATACTTTAGCGGTTCTGGTTTTCCTATTCCCTCAAATGGCGTTCGGGTAATATCTTTTATCAGCTCATTAATTTTTTTGAGCATCTTTTTATCTTCCGTCTGCCAGGAAACATAATCTTCCCAGCCATTTTTAGAGAAAGTAATTTTCATTACTCTTCTATCAAGCCTTTATTTACAGTTTTACCGGCTTTCATTTGTTGAATGGACTCGTAAAGCCGGTCGGCATTTTTTTTGGAACGAAGCAAATGAACCGTTTCCAGAATCGAATTATATTCTTCCAGCGAAATCATGACAGCACCCTTCCCGGCACCCCGTTTAATGATTAAGGTTTCGTTGTTGTTTTCAACATTATCCAAATACGATTTCAGGTTTAATCTGAACTCAGTAAAGTTGGCAGCAATCATGGCAATAAGTTATAATAAGTTATTAAGTACAAATATAAGTACTTATTTAGTAACGCACTCTTTTCGTAAATAGTTTACTTTTCAAAACTTCGCCCGAAACCGCACATTCCGTACACCAAATCCTTAATTCAAAACTTCGTATCTTTACCCAATGGACAAGGGCCGGCTTTTTCAGCTCCAAACCCTACCAATTTCTAATTCCTAATTTTTAATTTTTAATTAATAAAACATGCTTCAAGCCTTTCAAAAACGTCGGTTAACGGCGTTGCTGCTTTTGCTGAGCGCCTGGTTGTACGTGCAGCCATTGGCCGCGCAGAACAAAATGCTCACCATGGAAGATGCCCACCTGAACCGGGCATTGGTGCCGGCCAACCTCAAACAACTGGGCTGGATCCCGAATTCCGACGATTACGCGTACCTGAAGGCCGACGATAAAAAAGACAAACTGGTGCGCGGCACCGCCGGTAAAAAGAAAGAAGACGATATTCTGAAGCTCGACGATTTCAGCGATGCGCTGCAGAAAGCCGGGGCCGAAAAACAGAACGGTTTCCCGTTGATCCAGTGGCGCGACAAGAACAATTTCGTGGTTACGGTAAAGGGCAAACTCTACAATTTCGATGTAAAGAAAAAAGCAGCCAGCCTGGTTACGAGTATTGCCGATGAAGCCGAAAACGGCGAACTGGACCCGACCAAGCAGAAAATTGCCTACACCAAAGCCAATAACCTGTACATTTCGCAGAAAGGCGCGCCGGATGTGGCTGTTACCAATGAAACCATGCTGAACATTGTGAGCGGACAAACCTATCACCGTTCCGAATTCGGCATTACCAAAGGTACGTTCTGGTCGCCTTCCGGAAATTCCCTGGCCTTCTCCCGCGTGGATGAAAGCATGGTTTCGGATTACCCTATTCTGGAGATCAACAACACGCCGGCTACGGTGCGCAATATTAAATACCCGATGGCGGGCGGCAAAAGCCACCATGCAACCATTGGCGTTTACAACCTGAACTCCAAACAAACGGTTTTCCTGAAAACCGGCGAACCGTTAGACCAATATTTAACCAACCTTACCTGGAGCCCCGACGAAAAATCGATCTACCTGGCGGTAGTGAACCGGGAACAGAACCACATGAAACTGAATCAGTACGATGTGGCTTCCGGGAATTTTGTAAAAACGCTGTTCGAAGAGAAAAACGAGAAATACGTAGAGCCGGAAGAAGGCTTGTTTTTCCTGCCGAAAGATGCCGGCAAATTCCTGTGGCTGAGCGAACGCGACGGTTTCAACCACTTGTACCTGTACGATACGAATGGCAACGTGATCCGTCAGGTAACCAAAGGCAACTGGATGGTAACCGACGTACTGGGTTTCGATAAAGGCGGCCGGGTAATTTACCGCAGCACTGCCGAAAGTCCGCTGGAGCGCCATGTATATGCTGCCAACGTAAATTCCGGCGCGGTGGAACGCATTTCCCAGGGTTCCGGCACGCACAACGCTACGCTGAGCGCTAACGGAAGCTATATTTTGGATAACTACAGCAGCTCTATTGTCCCACGCACGATTCGCATTATCGGTACCGACTCTAAAGTAAAAAATACATTGCTGGTGGCTCCAAATCCGCTGAAAGATTATGCCTTAGGCGAAACCAAATTATTCCCGATAAAAGCGGAAGACGGAACGGATCTGTATTGCCGCATGATCACGCCGCCGAACTTCGATAAGAATAAGAAATACCCGGCGGTGGTTTACATATATGGTGGTCCGCACGCACAATTAATTACCGAAAGCTGGCTGGGCGGCTCCAACCTTTGGATGCAACTGATGGCCCAAAAGGGTTACGTGGTTTTCACGGTAGATACGCGCGGTTCCGCGGGTCGTGGATTTGCTTTTGAATCGGCCATTCACCGGCAACTGGGTACCCTGGAAATGCAGGACGTAATTACCGGCACCAACCATTTGAAAAGCCAGCCTTTTGTAGATGCAAATCGAGTAGGTATTCACGGCTGGAGCTTCGGCGGCTTCATGACCACTTCTTTAATGACCCGCACGCCGGATGTATTTAAAGTTGGCGTAGCCGGCGGTCCGGTTATCGATTGGAACTTATACGAAGTAATGTACACCGAACGCTACATGGATACCCCGCAGGAAAACCCGGAAGGTTACAAAACCAATACGCTTTACCAGTACATCCCGAACCTGAAAGGCCGCCTTCTGATGATCCACGGAACGATCGATGACGTGGTAGTTTGGCAGCACAGCATGACCTACACCAAGAAAGCCGTAGATGCCGGCAAGCAGATCGATTATTTCATGTACCCGGGCCACCCGCACAACGTGCTGGGCAAAGACCGCGTGCATTTAATGAACAAGGTGACGCAGTATTTCGACGATTTCCTGATGAACGCTGCTCCGACGGTGAATTAATATCCGTCTGCTGAAGCAGACGGGAAAGGAAAAAAAAATAGCCTTTCGTAGCGCAGGGTTTAAACCCTGCGCTACGAAAGGCTATTTTTTTTTCCTTTTGGGCTACTGATTTTCTTATGCCTGAAATTAATCAGCTAATTTATCGCAATATGCGTGGGGACAGGTCAAGCCCTGTCCGTACATGGGAAAATCAAAATCTTAGGATTTTCACATCCTTTGAATCAAATAAATCATAGTTCAGACAAGTTTCGCAACCAGAAACCCAAATTCCAGTTTAACTTTACAATTTCAATAGCACATTTGCACATTAAACAATCAGCACATTAAAGCATGCCCGTACCGAGCGCCGAATTCAAAAAAGCCATTAAGCAACTGACAGACAAGGAAAAGGAGGCTTTGCTTTTAAAAGCTGTGCGGCGTGATGCGGAGCTTTACGACATTATTGCGTTTGAGCTGCTGGATATTCCGGTGGAGCAATTGGTGGAGGAAACTTCGGAGAAAATACACGACCTGATGTATGGGTTGACGGGAAGAAGTCTGAGCAAAAGTTTAACGCGTTCGCTCCGGAAAAGCATGAAGGAAATTGCGCGTTTTAAGAAAGTAACCAAGAACGTAAAAGGCGAAGTGGACCTGCATTTGTACCTGCTCCGCCTCATCTTCCAGAATTTCACCGGCCAGTTCGATAGTTTTTACAAGAGTTTCTATACCGCTACCGCGCGCCTGGTTTTAAAAACGGCCCAACTGGTAAAGAAGAACCTGGACGAAGATTATTACATCGAATACGAAGACGAACTAAATGAATACCTGGAAGTGCTGCACAACCGCAAAAAGCCGCTTTCGTTTGTTTTGCCTGAAACCTTTGAGGCGGTAAAGTAAAAAACGGTAGTGCTCTGAATCAAAAACCGGAAGCGCTAGTGCTCGATAAAGTTTTATTTGTTGGGTAAAAGCAGGCTGAAGCATGGTTGTTGGTGAAAACACGCAACAACGGCGAACAGTAAAATCCGACAATTTAACCTTTATGAAGTACTTAGAAACAAGGCATTATTTCTACAAATTCCTATTTCAGAAAAATTCTTAAAATTCTGTAAATTCTAAAATTCTGTAAATCCTGATCCTAAACAAAAAGCCCCCGAAAAATCCGGGGGCCTTTTGTGTGAGAGCATTATAGCTTGGTATTTGAAATTGCAAAATCACTTTATCATCACACACACACAATTTGCTTTTTCAAATCGGGTTTCAACTAATTATTGCTGCGCAACAACGTTGAAATTCAGGGTGAAATCATCGTTGATCGCTTTGTCGCCGATGCTTTCGAAGAATGATTTAGAACCGTATTTAATATCGTATTTCGTACGGTCTACAGTAGCAGTACCCTGGGCAGTAGCTTTGTTGCCTTCTACTTTAACAGTAGCCGGGAAAGTAACTGGTTTGGTAATGCCTTTAATAGTCAGATCGCCGGTTACGTTGTAGTTAGCCGCGCCTGGTTTTGCACCTTTAATCGGAGCCAGGTTCGTGATCTTGAAAGTAGCTTTCGGGTATTTGTCGGTTGCGAAAAAATCATCCGCTTTCATGTGACCAACAAATTTACCGTTGTATTCTGCATCGGTAATATCAGTACACGTGATCGAGTTCATGTCGATGTCGAAAGTACCGCCTACCAGTTTATTTTTTGCGATCAGCAAGTTACCGTTCGAAACGTTGATGTTACCAGTGTGCTCACCGGTTACTTTTTTACCGTTCCAAACCAGTTTGCTGGCAGCCGTGTTTACTTTTAAAGTTTTGTCGGCTTTAACCGCTTTTTCAGTTTTAGCTTTCGATTTATCGGTAGTGTTACCGGCAAAAGCTGGCGAAAATACTACGGCAGATGCTAACGCTGCAGATAAGATTAACTTTTTCATTTTTGTTTGTTGGTTGAGTTTAATTTTTTGTTTTTTTATTGCTTTCAGTAATCACTTCTGTTCTTAATCCCGGACCTTATCGAGCAGCCGGTTCAGTTCCCTGGCTTCGGCTTCGGTTAAGTTCTGCAGACCAATCTGTTGGTTCTGCATGGCCGTATCAATTTTTTTCAACAGCGCCAGTCCTTTTTCCGTGATCAGGATGTCTACCGAACGCCGGTCGTTAGGGCACTGCTTACGCGTTACCAACTCCTTGGCCACCAGTTTATCCACGATCCGCGAAGCGTTGGAAGTCTTGTCCAGCATCCGCTCGATGATCAAACTCACGGTTGCCGGCTCCGGGTGCTGCCCGCGCAAAATGCGGAGCACGTTAAATTGCGGCAGCGTAACCCCAAAAGGTTTAAAAATGGCGCCTTGCTTTTCCTCCAGGTGTCCGGCAGTGTAAATTACATTTATCTGAGCCTTGTGAAACTCATCTTTAAATGCCTTCTGCTTTATTTCGTCTTCTATTCTCATAAGCTGCATGCCCGCTGCCCCTCAATTACATTGCAAATATATGTACATACATTAAATGTACAAACATTAGTTTCAAATATTTTCAAAAAAATTTTGAAATGTGCTTTAAAAGGCAGGATTCGGGGTTTAAGGTATAATTATTTATTAGAAACGATTTTTGAAAACCGGGAAATAAGCACCTGACATAGAGTTTCCATAATATAAAGGCGAAATCCTAGGAATGCAAAAGGCTAAGGTTCAGGTCTGGAAAAGTACTCTGATTAAATTTCCTACCCCACGTGCAGCACGCCGTTTTCTTCGCGCACAATTTTGAACGGGTCCTCCCTGATAATTAGAAAACCATCGAGGTCGGCCGTTTGGGCTAGCCCGCTTAGCTGCATAGCGCTCCAGATACCAAGCGAGGTTTCGATCATGCACCCGATCATGGTTTTCATCCCTCTTCGCCGGGCTTCTTCCAGAATGAATTTTCCCCTCAGGTACCCGCCGGCCTTCATCAGTTTCATATTTACCCCGTGAAACTGCTGCTGCAAGGCATCCCAGTCCGGATCGTCGAGAACCGATTCGTCGGCATAAATATCGTAAGGCGACTTTTTCTTCAGATAAACATACCCTTCGGTTTCGGTAGCCGGCATGGGCTGCTCAATGAACAGGATGTTGTAAGGCTTCAGGTTTTCGAAGAAATTCAGCAGCGTTTCCGGATCGGTCCAGGCTTCGTTGGCATCTATGAGCAAAGGCCCGGAGAAATTCCGCGAAACTTCCTGCACCAGTTCCAGACAGGTTTCCTGATCTACTTTCACTTTTAAGGCCTGAAAACGACTCAGCTCATTTTCCTGAATGAATTCCGCCACGTTTCCTGGTTCCATGATCGGCACCGAATAAGTAGTGGCCATGGGTTGCGGTTGAGGAACTCCCAGGAATTCCGGTACGGTAAGGTTGCCCCGCTGACAAATAAAATGCACGTAGGCCGATTCTACCGCAAACCGCAAGGCATTGGCCGGTTTATGGCTTTCGAGCAGATAAAAAAGCTCTTCCAAAGTTTGTACATTATTCAGGCCGGCGGCAACCAGTTTCCCGAACTGTAAAATAAGGTTCTGAGGAATTTCGTTATAACGGATATTGGGCGCGGCCTCGCCGATGCCGGTATGCTGCCCGTCGGTAACGCGCACGAACAGGTTTATTTTGCCGGCCGAGGCATTGCGGGATATTTTCCAGGTGTATTTCAGTTCCAGGGCAAGCGCCTCGATGTGCCAGTTCAGCATGGTTTCAGATTAGAATTCCGGCTCAGTTTAAGCCACCGGCGAAATTGCGTTTATTTCCGGCAGTTTCCAAAAAACAGGACCAACGGTGTTGCCCGAAACAGAACAGTTTTTGGGTGCAGGTTTCCCGATTGAAAACTTATGATTACTTTTAATGCCGGAAAACTACCTGCCGGGCACTTTGCCGGGGCTTTGTACTTTTTCGGCCCAAACTATTACCCTTTTCCGAATGCGATCTTCTAAAAGTAAAACCTTTGCCATAGCAGCCTTTATTTCCCTTACGCTGGCCGCTATTCTTACTGTGCTGAATCTTTACGGGTTTATTAATGTGCCTGAAGTGGTGGCCGCCGGCGTACGATGGGCCGCCATTGCCGTACTGGTTGGCTATGCCGTCGTTCGGAAAAATCTTACTACCTGGATTCTGGTCAGCATGGTGATCGGGGCCGAGATCGGCAACGACTTTCCGGAAATAGCCATGCACCTCAATATTTTCAGCAAGGTCTTCCTGAAACTGATCAAAACCATTATTGCGCCGCTCATTTTCGCTACGCTGGTGGTTGGTATTGCCGGCCATTCGGACATGAAACAGGTGGGCAAAATGGGGATCAAGGCGCTTGTTTATTTTGAAGTAGTTACCACCATTGCCCTTTTCATCGGTCTGGCGGCCATTAACATTTCTCAGGCAGGTGTTGGCATTGTATTAAAAGGAGGTGCCGACCACGGGGAAATTCAGGCCCCGCCCAAGCAAACTATTTCCGACATTATTCTGCACGTTTTCCCGGAAAATATTGCCAAATCCATTGCCGAAGGCCAGGTGCTGCAGATCGTGGTTTTCAGCGTGATCTTCGGGTTTGCCCTGGCCATGCTGAGCGCCGAAAAACGCCGCCCGATGCTGAATTTTGCCGAAAGCCTGGCCGAAACCATGTTCAAGTTCACCAACATTATCATGTACCTGGCGCCAATTGCGGTAGGCGCGGCCATCGCGTATACCGTTGGGCACATGGGCTTCGGTATTCTGGTAAACCTGTTCAAGCTCCTCCTCACGTTGTACGTAGCCTTGATTGCCTTTATATTACTCGTGCTGTTCCCGGCTGCCTTAATGTTCCGCATCCCAATCAAACGTTTCCTGAAAGCCGTAGCCGAGCCTATTTCCATTGCGTTTGCTACCACCTCTTCCGAAGCCGCTTTACCGCGCGCCATGGAAGCCATGGAAGCCATCGGGGTGCCGCGTAAAACGGTAGCCTTCGTAATGCCGATGGGCTACAGCTTCAACCTCGACGGCACCACGCTTTATCTATCGTTGGCTTCCGTTTTCGTTGCTCAGGCCGCTGGCATTCACTTAAGCTGGGGCGAACAATTGCTCATGGTTTTCACCCTGATGCTGACTTCCAAAGGCGTGGCCGGCGTACCGCGGGCCTCCTTGGTGATCCTGTTAGGCACCGCGGCTTCCTTTAATTTACCCGTAGAACCGATCTTTATTATATTGGGAATTGACGAATTAATGGACATGGCCCGCACCTCTGTTAACGTACTGGGTAACTGCCTGGCCACCGCCGTAATTGCCCGCTGGGAAGGCGAATTCCAGGACAATCCGGTGCTCGATTACATGGAACTGGAAGAAGTCGTGAAGTAATTGAATCAACTTCTGAAAACCTGATATTTCTTCTGAATACCCGACAGAGTGAAGTAGAAAATTTCTAGATACTTTAAAAGGCGATCCATCAGGATCGCCTTTTTATTTGTCGCCAAAGCATATAGCAAGGTTAGGCGGAGCAGTAACTTGTGACTTTTTTACTAGCCAGTTTGTAAAGGTGGAAGCATCTGATCAAACTAGTGGAAGCAGCTAGAAGTTATCTCATAAATCAAAATTTCTCTGTAGCGTAGGGTTTAAACCCTACG
>NZ_VTWT01000011.1 GCF_008727925.1 Adhaeribacter soli
GCGCCAATGGTACTGCCGTCAAAGGTGGGAGAGTAGGTAGCCGCCAACCCCTTAATCAAACCCCCAGCTGAAAAGTTGGGGGTTTTTCGTTTCTGGGCCTTTGCCTTTTCCGAGAAGGCCGGTAATCATATCTTATACTGCCGGCTATACTTATACCATAGTTCCTTCTCACCTTTTCCTTGGTTCAAAGTTTTCAGCGGTACTTGATCCTTATTTCCTCTTGCAGCCAAGGTCCTTTACTCTTCAGCCCTTGGCTTTCATATTCCTCTGGAACATCATTCTTTTCCTTAAATAAAAAGGTTTAAATACTTCTCTGCCTTCTGACCTGAACTAGGTTGAAACATTGTGGAATGCCTGCTGGAATAAACTAGCAAGTTAAGCTTGTTTAAATGTTACAGTGTCTCGCCAATTCCAACTCCTTCAATTTACTCTCCGTCAGCTTCCTTAAGTCTTTCCGGACTAAATCATCAATTCCAATTCGGTAATAATCTGCTAATATAATTAGCTTTTCTATCTTCGGTTCTCCAACCCCATTTTCATAGCCATTCAGGGTCGAGCGCTTTATTTCTACAATAAACGCTACGTCATCCTGCGTCTTTTTGCGCCGCTTCCTTAAAAATTTGAGGTTATTTGCCAGAAACATATTTTTTTATTTTCAGTAAATATGCTAAAAATATTAGTATTAAATATTATGTATGAAAATATTTCGCTACTTTAAGGATAGCTAATTTGATTAATAGCTAATCAAATTAGTATAATGTTCTGACCATAAGCGCAAAATAAAACTATGAAAAAGAAAATGAACCTGCCGTTAGCTGCTGATCGCACTGTGGCCCATCTGGACCTCGACTCCTTTTTTGTGTCGGTGGAACGGCTGATGAACTCCAGTTTGGTTGGAAAACCCATTCTGATCGGTGGCAACTCCGATCGGGCGGTAGTAGCCAGTTGCAGCTACGAAACCCGTAAATTTGGCGTGCACTCGGCCATGCCCATGAAACTGGCGCGGCAGCTTTGCCCCGAGGCTATTATCATTCGCGGCGATATGGAAGCTTATAGTCGGGAATCGAAGAAAGTAACCGAAGTAATTGCCGCCAGCGCGCCACTCTATGAAAAAGCCTCCATCGATGAACATTACCTGGACCTTACTGGCATGGATCGTTTTTTCGGGTGTTGGCAATGGAGCCAGGAACTACGGCAAAAGATCATGAAAGAAACCGGTCTGCCCATTTCCTTCGGACTTTCGGTAAATAAAACGGTATCGAAAATTGCCACCGGCCAGGCCAAACCTAACGGACAATTGCAGGTTGTACAAGACCAGGTGCAGCCATTTTTATCACCGCTTTCCATTCGTAAAATTCCCGGAGTAGGACAGAAGAGTTATCAGCTGTTGCGCAATATGGGGGTGCCTACCATAGAAGTGTTGCGGATGATTCCGGTAGAGCTGGTGCAGAAAGTGTTGGGCAAAGAAGGTGGCCTTAGCATCTGGCAAAAAGCGAACGGCATTGATACAACGCCGGTAGTACCCTATACCGAACAGAAGTCCATCAGCACCGAACAAACCTTTGCCACCGATACCACCGATATTGCAGGCCTGACCAGTTTGCTCGTAGCAATGACAGAAGAAATTGCCTTCGAGCTCCGCAAGCAAGGTAAGCTGGCTGGTTGCATCACGATCAAGATCCGCTACGCCAATTTCGATACACACACCCAACAACTCTCCATTCCCTATACTGCCTCCGATCATACGCTCATCAGTAGAGCTAAGGAACTGTTCCAGAAACTTTACCAGCGCCGCATGCTCATCCGCTTAATTGGCGTGCGGCTCAGTAATTTGGTGCAAGGTTTCCAGCAGATTCATTTGTTTGAAGATACGGCTGAGCTTACTAACCTGTACCAGGCTATGGACAAGATCCGTTTCCGTTACGGTGTTGAAGCGGTTAAGCGGGCCGTAGGGCTGGGCGGTATTAGCTGAAACGTCACAGGTTTCCAAAACCTGTGACGTTTCTACCGGCAAAACGGTACCGTTTTGCCGGTAGAAACGTCCATTTATGGCGTCTCCAAATTATTGCGTCCGCATAGTTTCTGCATATTTTCTGAATTTCTTTCACATTTAGCAACATCAGGTTTTTAGGGTTCCTGCCTTGAAAACAGACGTCATAAATGGACTTCCTTGAATGTAGAGACGCCATAAATGGAGGTCTCTACATTCAAATTTTACTATAAAATTATTTGCTGTTTCGGACATCTGTGTCCGAAACCAATCTGCTGCGGACGTCCGCGTGTGTTGGAATGGGGACACAGATGTCCCCCGGCAGAGAACCTCCGGGCATAGAGGTCCGGAGGAGCGACTGTAGAAATTCCATTCATTGCCGTTTGCTTTAGCTGACGGACTCTGCTGCAAATCATCACTTCACCATGTACGCCACCACACATTCTTATTTCAGCCTTCGCTACGGCACCTTATCGGAAGAAGACCTGGTGGTGCTTGCCAGGCAGCACGGTTTTCCGGCAGTAGCGCTTACCGATATTAATAATTCCAGCGGCATTTTTCCGTTCGTGAAAGCGTGTCAGGAGCAAAATATTCAACCCGTCGCCGGTATTGAATTTCGGAAGGATAACCAGTGGCTTTACACCGGTATTGCCAAAAACGAAAAAGGACTTCAAGAATTGAATGAGTATTTATCCTGCTATAACCTTAGCGAAAGATCGCTACCCCAAATTGCTTGGAAACCCAAAGACATAAACTTCGAAACCGAAGTTGATTTCGAAAATGCTATTCTGATCTATCCGCTTAACAGACGCAACCCGGAAACATTAAAGGCATACGAATACCTGGGAGTGCAGCCTTCGGAAGTAAATAAAACGGTACTTGCAGCAGGTAAAAAAGTGCGGGAGAAACTGGTAATTCACGCGCCGATGACTTATGTAAATGCGGAAGGGCAGGAACTGCACCGGCATTTGCGGGCCATCGATAATAATATTCTGCTAAGCCAGCTGCAACCGGAACACGGACTTGCCAATGATGCTTTTTTCCGGCCAATCGATAAACTGCGGGCGCAATACGCGATGCTGCCGGGCATTTGGGAGAACACTGAAAAGTTGTTGCAGCAATGCAGTTTTACCTTCGATTTTCAGCAGCGGCGCAATAAGCAATCTTTCACCGGCGATCATTACGACGATAAAATGCTGCTCGAAAAACTGGCCTGGGATGGCTTGCGGAACCGCTACGGCACGCACGATAAAGTGGCGGCGGCGCGGGTGAAGCACGAACTCGATATCATTGATAAGCTGGGGTTTGCGGCCTATTTTCTCATTACCTGGGATGTGATCCGCTACTCGATGAGCCGCGGTTTTTACCACGTGGGGCGGGGCAGCGGCGCCAACAGCGTGGTGGCTTATTGCCTGCACATCACCGATGTAGATCCTATTCAGCTTGATCTGTATTTCGAACGTTTTCTGAACCCGAAGCGCACCAGCCCGCCCGATTTTGACATTGACTACAGCTGGGATGAACGCGACGAAGTGATCGATTATATTTTCAAACGCTACGGCCGCGAACATACTGCTTTGATGGGCGCCATGAGTACATTCCAGGAAAATGCCGCCATGCGCGAACTTGGGAAAGTGTATGGTCTGCCCAAAACAGAAATTGATGAACTCGTAAAGAATCCCGACGATCCGCTGCTGCAAAACAGTATTACAAAGAACATAAAAACCTATAGCGCGCTGCTTCAGGATTTCCCGAACGTGCGGAGCATTCACGCCGGCGGTATTCTTATTTCGGAGCAGCCGCTTACTTGTTTTACCGCCCTGGACATGCCGCCCAAAGGCTTCCAGACGGTGCAGTGGGATATGTACACCGCCGAAGCCATCGGGTTCGAGAAACTGGATATTCTGAGCCAGCGCGGCATCGGGCACATTAAGGAATGCGTGCAGTTGGTGCGCCAGAATAAAGGTTTAAAAATTGATGCCCACGAAGTAGAGAAATTCAAGCAGGACGAACAGGTTAAAAAACAACTGGCCAGCGGCGACACCATCGGTTGCTTTTACATTGAAAGCCCGAGCATGCGCGGCCTGCTTTCCAAACTGCGCTGCGACAATTATTTAACCCTGGTGGCCGCTAGTTCCATCATCCGGCCAGGCGTGGCCAAATCAGGGATGATGCGCGAATATATTCAGCGCTTCCATCATCCGGAAAGGATCAGGCACATCCACCCGGTCCTGGGCGAACAGTTACAGGAAACCTTCGGCGTAATGGTGTACCAGGAAGACGTGCTGAAAGTGTGTCATCATTTTGCGGGTTTAGATTTAGCCGATGCTGACGTATTGCGCCGCGGCATGAGTGGGAAATATCGTTCACGAAGCGAATTCCAGAAACTGGTCGATAAGTTCTTCCATAACTGCCGCGAAAAAGGGTATCCGGACGCAATAACCAAAGAAGTCTGGCGGCAGGTAGAATCGTTTGCGGGCTATTCGTTTTCCAAAGCGCACTCCGCTTCCTTTGCCGTGGAAAGCTACCAGAGTCTGTACCTGAAAGCGCATTATCCGCTGGAATTTATGGTGGCCGTAATCAATAATTTCGGGGGCTTTTACCGCACCTGGGTGTACGTGAACGAAGCCCGGAAAGCGGGAGGAAATGTGCTGCTGCCCTGCGTAAACCACAGCCGGCATTTAACTTCCTTGCAAGGCACTGACGTATATTTAGGCTTCATCCACATCGAAAGCCTGGAGCAAAAGATCGCGCATAGAATTGTAGCCGAACGCGAAAAGAACGGACCTTATTCCAGCTTGCATGATCTTATTTCCCGTGCGTATTTAACGTTGGAAGCCACCATTTTACTCATCCGGATCAATGCGCTCCGCTTTTCTGGCAGAAACAAAAAAGAACTGCTCTGGGAAGCCCATCAACTGCTCAACAACAAACCCGCTGTGCAGGAGACTTGTATGTTTCAATTAACGCCCAAGGAATTCCGGTTGCCAACCCTTAGCCACTGCGAGCTGGAGGATGCATTCGATGAAATGGAGTTGCTTGGTTTCCCGGTTTCCATCACGTTATTCGATCTGCTTAAAACGGAATTCCGGGGCGAAATGATGGCTTCAGAAATGGTAGGGAATATCGGCAAAAAAGTGCGGATGGTAGGCAACCTGGTATGTACCAAATACGTGCGAACGGTGCGCGGCGAGATCATGCAATTTGGTACCTTTTTAGATGCCGAAAGTAACTTCTTCGATACGGTGCATTTCCCGCCATCGCTCAAGAATTATCCTTTCAAAGGTATGGGCGTTTATCTGATTTTGGGGAAGATAACGGAGGAATTTGGCTTTGCCAGTCTGGAAGTAGAGAAGTTGGCGAAGCTGCCGTTTCAGAGTGATCCGCGGTATTAAAAAATGAAGGTAGAAATATGACGTTATTACCCCAACAATTTGAGAGTTGATTCAATCTTCTGAAACAAGTTTGTATCAGCTACCATAGCTGTACCAACACCTGCAACAGCACCTTCTAAGATAGTGCGTACAGATTTTAACGTTTCACTGATAATAATACCTTTTGGTTTAGGAGAATTATTTTGTGCTTCTAATGTTTGAATATCAGCTACAAATTCATCCATCATTTCAGGAAGTAACTGAATTGAATCTTTCAAAATATTGAGCGAAGATATTATTTCACTTAGTGCTACTTTATTTTCAGAAGAAATATTAATTGTCTGATTAGAATATGTATTACCTTGTTGTAAGCCGGTAATAGTGCTGTAATTTTGAATTACATTTATGAGTAAAAAATGTTCTGCTCGCTGCTCAGGATTTTCTATTAATTCTTCCACTTCTTTAATACCATAATGTGAAATAACGAACGCACCACTTGCCCAGCAATCAACTAATCCTTCTTTCTTTAAATATTCAAGAATATTTTCGATTTCAGTTTCGCTTAATCCTAGTAAAGAACTAAGTTCTTCTTCTGCAAAAGGGTGAAATGAACTGCCATTAGAAAGCTCATACATTTTATTTAACACCAAGAGTCTATTCTTTTTCTCTAAACTCATAATGGAATTGAATAATATATAATTCAAGTAAAGCAATATTCTTGAAATAGTAAAGGATATATTCATATCAATCACTCCAAACAAATCTCCCCGCTTACCCCAATCTGCTCCAGGAAAACCGCATCGTGTGAAATAACCAGCAGCGTTCCTTCGTACTCATTAATAGCCGCCGTTAAAATTTCGATGTTCTGAATATCGAGGTTGTTGGTTGGTTCGTCCAGGATGATCATATCCGGGGCTTTGTTGGCGATGGTGAGGCAGCAAAGGGCTAAGCGCATTTTTTCGCCGCCGCTCAGCGCTGCACACGGTTTGTCCCAGTAATCTTTGGCAAACAGAAAACGGTTCAGGCGAATTTTGATCTCATGTTCCAGCAAACTGGTGGCGTTGAATTTTTGCGCCTGTTCGTAAACGGTAAGCTGGTTATCGATGAGCGAATAATCCTGGTCGATGTAAACGGCCTGCGTGCCGGCTCGTTGTACCATACCGTTTTGCGGTTTTAGTTCGCCCAGTATTAGTTTTATAAGTGTGGTTTTTCCGGAACCGTTGGCGCCTTTAACCGCAATTCTTTCGCCGCTGGTAAGGCTGATAGTTAAATGCTGTTCCCACAACATTTTGGCCCCGTAACCAAAATTCAGATCTTTTGCTGCGAACAGGATTTTGCCCTTGTGCAACGCCGCATTATCGAACCCGAATTTCATCTTATCGGTGGCTGAACGTTCCTGGCGCAACTGGGTTAATTCCTGGGCAAGGTTATCGGTTTTTTCGGCATGAACGTCTTTGATGCGGGCGGTACTTTTTTCAGCGTTGTTTCGCAAGGTATTCATCACAATGGTAGGCATGCCGGCCTTTTCCTGCTTCTTCTTGCCAAGCGCATCAAGTTTCTGCTGGCGTTCCAGGGTTTCGCGGGCCACTTCTTTGGCTTGACGCAACGCTCTTTCCTTGCTCTTAATATCCAGGTTCAATGCGTTGGTTTCCAGTTGCTTTTGTTCGGCGTAAAATTCATAATTACCGCTATACATTTTTATCCCGTGCCAGCTCAATTCATAAACCGAATCGAGCAGGTTCAGCAGTTTCCGGTCGTGGCTTACTACCAGCAGGGTTGCTGAAGTATGCTGAATGAAATCGTATAATAGTTGCCGGCTTTCCGCATCTAAATGGTTGCTGGGCTCGTCCAGCAGAATAATTTCGGGCTGGTGAATAGCAATGCCGGCCAGGAACACTTTGGTTTTTTGGCCGCCGCTCAGCGTTTCCATTTTCTGATGCAGGTCCAGGTTTTGCAGTTTCCAGTAAGCCAATGCCGCGAAACAGCGATCTTCAATCGTCCAGTCGTCGTCCAGAATTAGCAGGTTTTCTTCGTTCGCTTCGCCGTTCAGAATTTCTTTAAACGCTTTTAATTTCGCTTCAACTTGTAACGCCTGCGCAACGGTAAGATGGTTGAACTGCCCGAAGATCTGCGGAATGTAATACGGTTTGGAACTGGTAAAAACGCTACCATTTGCAGGCTGAAAAGTGCCCGTTATAAGTTTGAGCAGCGTCGATTTGCCGGCACCGTTGTTGCCGATCAAGGCAGCTTTTTGGTATTTATTGAGGTTCAGATCGATGTTCGAAAACAGCAGATCCTTATTGGGATGGGTATAGGAAATACTTTGCAGAATAAGCATAATTTCTTTCGTTAAACGTGAATAGAATTGCTTTCCCGGATCGAGAAAGCCGTTTAAGTGCCGGAAAGAAATTATTTATCACATACAGTCGTCAGTATTGTATTTCTGCTTACAAAGATAAATAAAAGTTTGTTACGTTGCTATGCAGCCGGGTGGTTGCTTTAAGCAGCAGAATTCATGGTAGTGCTTTCACGCTTAAAACGGTAGGGTGTCAGCGCCGTAATGGGGAAGTCTTTTAGGAGGCAATTAAAAACCCCTCTGGCTATTCCGCCTAAGGCTGTTTTTCCATGAAGTTGCTAGTCCGCCAACTCGATCCAGACCGGTGCATGATCGCTGCTTTTCTCCCAGCCGCGCACAAACTGATCTACGCCGCCCGCTTTCAATTTTGTAACCACAGCAGGGCTAAGAAGAAAGTGGTCGATCCGTAAGCCGGCGTTCCGGCCAAAGGCATTGCGGAAGTAATCCCAATAAGTATAAATTGCCTTGTCCGGGTGAAGTTTCCGCAAGGCATCGGTCCAGCCCTGGGCCAGTAGTTCCTGATAAGCAGCGCGGGATTCCGGGCGGAATAACGCATCGTCGAACCAGCGTTCGGGTTTGTAAACGTCGGCTTCGGTGGGAATAATGTTGTAATCGCCGGTTAGCACTACGGGTTTACCCGAAGCGATTAGTTCGGCCGCATGGGTTTTGAACCTTTCCAGCCAGGCCAGTTTGTAATCGAATTTCGGTCCTGGCGCGGGGTTGCCGTTGGGCAGGTACAAACAACCGATCAGCATACCATTTACCGTTGCTTCCAGGTAGCGGCTGTGCGTATCTTCGACATCGCCGGGCAGCTCCCGCCGGATTTCCCGAGGCTGTTCGTTTCGCGCTAAAATGGCTACGCCGTTCCAGCTTTTTTGCCCGTTCCAGATGGCCTGGTAACCTGCCTCCTTTATTTCAGCTTCCGGAAATTTTTCCTGTGGTGCTTTCAGTTCCTGCAGACAAACTACATCCGGGGTGGTTTCCTTTAACCAGCGCAAAAGTACAGGCAGCCGCGCATTTATGCCATTCACGTTGTAAGTAGCTATTTTCATAAAGCTGATTTACGATTTTGAGAGAGTTGAAAACTTACCTTAAAAAAGGCTCCAGCTCTTTGTAATCGGTTATCCGGAAGTATTGTTTCAATCCCAAATTGAAATTCATTTTGTCGTAAAGCACGGCATCCAGACCTAAGTCGCGGGCATCCGCCATTTCTGAATCCGGGTCGTCGCCAATAACCAACACTTCATCCGGTTTAAAACCATGGCGGGCAATGATGTCGAGGAAAATGTCTTTTTTGGTCTGGTCGGTAAATTGCGGATCAATAATGTGAATTTCTTCGAAATCAGGCTTAATGCCCATTTGCTTCACTTTGCTTTCCTGCATCTTTTTAAAGCCCATGGTTACCAGGAATTTCTGGCAGGGAAAGTTTTTCAGCACTTCGTAATCCTCAAAAAGCGCAATGGGTTTGTTGTACTGCAGCTTGTTCAACAGGGCAATGCCTTGTTCCGTCAGTTCGCGGCTGAAACCAAATTCGGGGGCAAGTTTCTGAAAAGGGCGCCGCGTCATTTCCTGTTTAATAGTTTCCAGGTCTCCGGAAAAATTGCCGTCTTCCTCGATCAGTTTATACAGCGGTGCAAACAGTTCATCGCCGATAGACGAGGTGGGAAAGAGGGTATTGTCGAGGTCTAGGATGATCGCTTTTTTTTTTTCATGCATGCAGGTTTATGGCAGAACTTCAGCAGATGAACGGCAGCAGCAGGGTTTAAGTTGGTCTGAAGCGGATAACTGCTTAAGAACAGTAGGAAAAAGGCTGAAAAAACGCCTGACCTGCAAAAGGCTTTTTTTAATGAAATCCTGATTCGGAAGTAAGATTTGTCTTTTGATCATAGCTGTCAGGCTAAGCCAATTTATTGGGGCATGCCGAACACAAGTGAGCGCGAGGAAGCGCGAAACTTGCGAGCGGCGTTCTGAGGGAACTATCGCATACCGAACCCGAATGAAAGGCATTTTTTGCTACGGTCAAATGCCATAGTAATTCCCATAAGTTTAGCTCCGCTGAATCTTCGATTTCTTCGACAGGCTACCCATTACATAATTAAAACCTACAGAAAATATTGCGTCATCCTGAGCACAGCGAAGGACCTCGTCGGCTTCCAGTAGAGGTCATACTACTAAATTCCGACAAGGTCCTTCGCTGTGCTCAGGATGACACTTAGCAAACGGCTCCACTACTGAAAACCAGTTTTTGATGTCATATCCACTTTTTAAAATTTTAACTACAAAATTTTTCGACCAGCTCAGCATAACGTGAATTGGAGGGCTAATTTCCTTAAGTTGACAGGACTGCTAATAATGGCAGGTTTTTACAATCCATGTGAAAAAAGCTAAGGCGAAGAAACGATGGAAGCTCTTATTTCCGGGTAAATCTGACAGCAGGTTTCCGTTTCTTCCAGGCAAATTACTTCGCCAGGTTTTCCAGGTATTCCTTTACTTCTTTGGTGTCGTAATTGGCCATGCCGTCGTGGCGGGCGGCTACTTTACCGTCTTTCGCTAAAATGAAAGTTGTGGGAATGGAACGCGTTTCGAAGGTGGCCGGCACGCCGCTGGCGGGCAGGTAAACCGGGAAGGTGTAGCCTTTTTTCGCTACGAATTTCTTTATTTTTTCCATGCCGTTCTGATCTACCGAGAGCATCACGAAAGCAATGTTTTTGTTTCCTTTTACTTTGTCGTACAAACTCTGAATACCGGGCATTTCGGCTACACAGGGCGGGCACCAGGTAGCCCAGATGTTCAGAAAAATAACTTTGTTTCTCAGGGAGCTGAACTTTACGGTATTGCCCTGTAAATCCTGCAACAGGAAATCATTCGCCAGCATAGCTTCGGAAATTGCATTTACAGCATTCGAATTTTCAGGAGCAACTTCAGCTTCGTTTTCAGGCTTAGAGATTTGCGGAAGGTCGGGCGTGATGATGCCGGTGGCCAGCAAGGCCCGCTGCACCTGCCCGATGGCCTCGGTATGCAGGCCGCTCAGGTACAGAAACCCGAAGATCACGAGGGTATATACCCAACCGGGAACATTTTTAAGGGAGAATTTATAGTCAGTCATCACGTAAATTTTAGGGAAAAGGGTAGGGTTTCGGGCCGGAAACTCAGTTTTGCTTTAGCGGCAGCTCCGGGTTTAATTCTTCAACGAAGGTTTCGGGCTGATCGGTATCGGCTTCGGTATTTTCCCCGGAGTTTTTCTCCCGGAACGGATACCATTGCTGCGCCAGAAAGGAATTCGGGTACTGTTCCACTTCTTCAAAACCAAGCGCGATGTCGCGGCCGTCTTCGGGCAGGTACGCGGTGCCGAACAGGTAATCCCAAAGGCTTAAGCTAATGCCGAAATTGGCGCCGTAACGGTGCGGCATGTGTCTGGCGTGGTGCCAGATGTGCATTTGCGGATTATTGAAAAGATACTTTAACGGCCCCAGCGGCAGCCTGAAATTGGAATGATTGAAATGGCCGATGGAAGTTGCGAAAATATGCACCAAAAAGAAATCCTGAATGCCGAAACCGATCATGGCCAGCGGAATGTATTCCAGGGTGCGGTAAACTACGGTTTCGCCCCAATGAAAACGCAAATGCGCCGCAAAACCCATTTGCTGCACGGAGTGGTGTACTTTATGAATTTTCCAGAGGTAATCGGAGCGGTGCAGCAGGCGGTGCACGTTCCACTGAATAAAATCGCGGACTACAAATAGCGTAAGCAGTTGCGCCCAAACCGGCCACGACTGCACTTCGAACGCCACTAAATTCTGAATGCCGAACAGCGCCAGGAAATCATTGAAAGCCTGCACGCCGATGTTGGAAACCGCATTGAACCCGATAAGCGAAAACAGGAAAAAGTTGAAGAACATGTAAAAGCCGTCGAGCCAGAAATCCTGGCGGATGCGGGCCTGGTGCTGCCGCCACGGCGCGGCAATTTCGAGCAGCCAGAAAAACAGCGACAAGCCGATAAGCCAGTAAAAATAGTTGCCCCAGTGCGGGTTCAGCATTTCCCGCCACAGGTAGCCGCCATAGTCGGTAAACGAAGAAAAGAAGAGGTTCCAATATTTTTCCATGGGTTTCGTTTTTTCTGGTTCTTAAGCACGGGTTTTTGGAAGAAAAAACTACCGTTTAAGCAGGTCCAAAATTGTCCGTTATAGAACTTTATTCAACAGCCGCGCCGGCATCTTTCAATGGGTTAAATCCTTCGGTGGCGTCGTAAATGTTCCTGAAGCCCATTTCCTGCATCATTTTGGCAGCCTGGCCGCTACGACCGCCAACGGCGCAATAAACCAGGTACGTTTTCTCTTTATCGAGGGCTTTGAGTTTTGCTTCAAAATCCAGATCGTTCTTGTTCAGTAGCATAGCGTTTTTCAGGTGACCGCCGGCGTATTCCTGGGGAGTGCGCACGTCTAAAATTACGAGGTCTTTCCGTTGGGCCAGTAAGGTTTTCGCCTCGGCGGTCCGGATGGTTTTCAGGCCGTTTTCCGTAGCGTTTCTGGTTTGATCGGAGGGAAGCAGCTCCGTTTTTTCGGTGGCATTGGAGCTTTGCGTGCAGGAAGCAAAAATAAACGTGGCCGCGAAAAGCAGGTAGATCGGTTTCATGCGCTGAAGATTTGGTTTAAATGCGTAACGGTAAAGTTCGGAATTTATGCGGAGTAATGCTGCTTTAACATGCAGGAAAGGAGAAGCGTTCCGGTTATAAATTCAGGATTCATTTCATTGCCGTCTGCTTTAGCTGACGGAAAGCAGGCTGTTCATTCCCGAAAAAATTTGGCTAAAGCCTTGATTTTAATTTGCCGGATACCGTCAGCTAAAGCAGACGGCAATGAAATTTCAGGTAAGAAGCTATCTCATAAATATTAATAGCAGGTTAAGATAATTGTCCTTCCAATCCCTTCGTAGCGCAGGGTTTAAACCCTGCGCTACAGAACTACGGAGAGTTTTGGATTTATGGGATCGTTTCATATAAATTTTGAGTATCGCCAGGCTTAAAGCTTATTGTCTCATTTTATTGATAAGCACGCGTTTACTGCATTGAAATTATTCAGGCTAATCAGAGGAAATTCAGAAGTTAAATTAAATCCATACATTTGCATTTGTCAATATGTGCAATTAAAAACTCATGGACCTCAGGCAAATCGAAAAAATATCCAAGGCGTTAAGCGACGTGAACCGGCTGAAGATCCTGCAGTATATGCAGGGCAACCAGGGGCGTATCGAGTGCATGGAAATTGCCGGAATTCTGGAGTTGGCGCAACCTTCCATCAGCCATCACATTAAAAAACTGGTAGAAGCCGGCCTCATCGAACCTCAGAAAACAGGGCGTTTCTACCATTATTCGCTGAATACGAAGATATGGGAGGCCTATGTGCAAGCGCTGAGCCATTTTGCCGCAACCTGATTTTTTTATTTCTCCAACCAATCGAAACTTTTAAATGTATAAATGTATCGTTCGTGAAATGAGGGTGAAAAATCGGTGCCGGCAGAAATGAGAAAGGAGTTTGGCAGCTGGATATTGGTACTGGATCTTAGACTCCGGTAAAAAATGTAGCCTAAGGCTTGAAGTTAGATTTCGACGTATGAAATTACAAGGCAGGTTCAGGCTTGTTTTTATTTAGAACCTGGAAAACGAATCGGTAAGCTACCGGTTAATTTTTGAGAGCGCCTGTCTGGAACCACCCGCCCATAATGGCAATTGAAAAGCAATTGAACGCAAAATAGCATTAATCATGACCCCGAATAAAGATCAAATACCATATTCTTTACTAGAACTGGCCATTATTTCCAACGGAAAAACGGTAGCCGAAACCTTTGAAACAAGCCTGGATCTGGCGCGAAAAGCCGAAGAACTGGGCTACAGCCGTTTCTGGCTGGCCGAACACCATAACGCCATCAGCATTGCCAGTTCGGCCACAGCAGTACTGATCGGCTACATTGCCGGCGGCACGAAATTGATCCGCGTGGGTTCCGGCGGAATTATGCTGCCTAACCATTCGCCGCTTATTGTAGCCGAGCAGTTCGGGACGCTGGGCACGCTGTATCCGAACCGCATCGATCTGGGCTTGGGCCGCGCACCGGGCACCGACCAGGTTACTGCCCAAGCCATTCGTTCGGACCGGATGCAGTCGGTGTATAAATTTCCGGAAGAGATTCAGCAGATCCAGCAATATTTTTCGCCCGATAATGCTTCGGCCAAAGTGCGCGTGCCCATGGCAGAAGGTGTAGAGGTACCGATCTACGTACTTGGTTCCAGTACCGACAGCGCGCATTTGGCCGCCAAACTAGGCTTGCCTTATGCCTTTGCCAGTCACTTTGCCACCACGCACCTTTTCGAAGCCCTGCAGATCTATTACAACGAATTCCAGCCTTCGGAATTTCTCCAGGAGCCATATTCCATTGCCTGCATCAACGTGATCGCCGCCGATACCGACGCCGAAGCGGAGCGCCTTTCCACGTCGCTGCTCTGGATGTTTGTGAGCGTGTTAACGGGCCGTTCGGAATACCTCCGTGAACCTACCGAAATGTCGGCAGATATAAAGGAACTCTGGAACAATCCGTCGGTGCAGCAGATGCTGAAATATACCTTTGTGGGCAATAAGGCTACCGTAAAGCAGAAAACCCGGGAATTTTTAACCAAAACCGGCGTGAATGAGCTGATGGTGGTTTCGAATCTTTACGCGCACGAAGACCGGGTGAAATCGTACCGGATTTTCGCCGAGATCATGCAGGAAATTTCTGCTGAAAAGCAGGCTGAAAAATAAGGTTGCGGAGAAGGAATTACAGGAAAAGTTCTTTCAGGATGATATAGATGCCCATAATGAGCACAAACCAGCCGAAGCCGGTTTTAAGTTTGTCGCTGTGGATGCGGTGGGAGAGGGCGGAACCGATAAAAATTCCCGCTACCGAAAGTCCGGAAAAGGTTAACAGGAATCTCCAGTCGATGGTGTAATTGAATATATCGCCTACGAAACCGAAGAGGGAATTGGCGGCAATTATGAGCAGGGAAGTGCCCACGGCCATACGCATGTCGAGTTTGCTGAAAAGCACCAGTGCCGGAATAATCAGGAAACCGCCGCCCGCGCCTACCATACCGGAGATCAGGCCAACGCTCACGCCCTGGACTACCAAAGCAGGAGTGTTTGGGGTAAGATCTGCTTTTTCATCCGGCGGTACCTGGTATTTTTTCCTCCGGATCATGCTCAGGGAAGCGAAAACCATCAAGGTTGCAAACAAGGTCATCAGCAAAACGCCTTTGGTAATTTCGAACGGACCGAAAGTAGCGAGATGCTCCGGAATGGCCGGTACAATAAAACGCCGGGTGAAAAAAACGGTGAGCAGCGAGGGTAATCCGAAGGTGAGGGCCGTGCGGAAACTGACGAGTTCTTTCTGGTAGTATTTGTAACTACCCACCAGACTGGTAGTGCCCACCACAAAAAGCGAATAAGCCATGGAAATAACCGGATTCAGGCGCATGAGGTACACCAGAATGGGCACGGTAAGGATCGCGCCGCCGCTACCGGTAAGCCCCAGCGTAAGCCCGATGAGCAAGGCCGCTCCGTATCCGAAAATTTCCATTCGATTTGGATTAAAACTAAAAACACGAAAGCCTGATAATCTTGAAATTATCAGGCTTTTGTACCCAGAGCCGGGGTCGAACCGGCACATCCGTGAAGATATTGGTGTTTGAGACCAACGCGTCTACCGATTCCGCCATCTGGGCATTTGGTAGCATTCCTGTTTCAATACTCAGAGCTGGGGTCGAATCGGCACAGCTCTGAATAAATCCCTTTTCAGGAACGGTTTGCAAATGTAGACAAGGTTTCTTTAATGCGCAAGAGGTATTTTCGTTTCAGGTAATAAATTTTTATGTGTTCCAGGGCCTGTGTTTTTTCAGCTTCCGTCAGTTCGGCGTAGCTTTCCAGCAGCGGTTGTCCTTCCGCTTCCAGGTTACCCCAAACGGTATCGAATTCAGTTTGTAAGCCCGCTACGGCTTCCGGATCGAAATCAAATTCCAGGTCCATCAGGCGCTCGTTCAGGTCCATCATGTCGAGCAGGAAGGCTTGCGGCAGTTCGTTTTTTGTGCCTTCGCCAACCAGGCCGTGCTGCTCTAAAATGTAATGCAGCCGGCTTTCGAAATTGCTAAGGGTTTTGTAAGCGTTCGTGTTCAGGGTAGAAAGCTCCAGAATTTCGCGCTGCTTTTCTGGCGCGGCCCCGGCATGAAAATCGGGGTGGAATTTGCGGCTGTTTTCGTAGAATTTGGCTTTTACGGTTTTCTCGTCCGGGTAAAAGCTTTCGGGAATCGTATAAAATTCGAAGTAATTCATAGTTGCGGGTAAGGTTGGGAGCAGGCTGGTTGGTTTTTCAGGCCAGAATCCTACGGTTTTTTCAGCAGATCTGGTAACAGATCGTCGGTAATCTGGTGTACGGAAAAAGCCTGGGGCGGGGCGGCAAAAAGCTTTTTGGTAGCCGGCCAGACCTGCCCGAAAAGTTCCGATTTGCGGTAGTTGTTCAGGTGCGTTTCCGAATCCCAGTAGCTGTAGGTCATAAAAATGTTGGGGTCGTTCAGGTCCTGCAGGAGCTCCATGTGCCGGCAACCTTCAAACGCGCGGATCTTATCTTTCGAATCGTTAAAAACAAGCAGAAAATCCTTCACCTTTTCCGGCTGAAAGACCATGCGCACCATGCGGATAAGCATCTGTTTTAGTGAATAGTGATTAGTGAATAGTAGCTAGTGATTAGTAATTAATGATTAGTAGGTATTTCCATGGCGTAATTAGCATGGTTTCTCCTGAAAGGCAAGTTTAATCAAATTTGCTTTTTCAGCTTTGCCCTTGGGTCTTTAGATGTTAAATACTAATCACTAATCATTAATCACTAAGAAGGAGGGAAATGTACGTCTACCTGGGAGTCGAAATCGAGGCCCAGGAGTTCGGCGGCGTTGCCTTTGTTTATGCCGATGCAGAGGAAGTTCTGGTTATTGTACACGCATACGCATTCGCCTTCCGGGGGCTGGCTGTAGCGCTCGGAGATGCGGGTTACTTTTTCGCGGGCAAAATGAATCGTGAATGTCCGGTCGTGGCCGATGGTTTCGATGCTGTCGCGCGTAATGTTGGTGATCAGGTTGCCGTAATGGTCTACGTGTATGACGTGGCCGGTAATGGCATGGTCATTGAGCCTTAACTGCCGGTTGAGCAGCTGACGCATGTGGGTCGTTTTCGGTCCGAGGTCTTCCAGGCTGCCGCCGTTGGCCAGGTGCAACGCGGCCGGAGCCAGAATGTCGCGGGCCGGAGCACTAAGGGGCGCTTCGGTTGAAATTTCTACCAGTTCTTCCGGTTCCGATTCGGTTAGCAGCGACAGCATACCGTTATCGGCCGCCAGAAAATAGTGGCCTTTGTACTTTGCTGCATGAAATTTGCCGGATTTTCCGCCCTGGGTATCAACGGCTATCAGGTGCACAGTGCCTTCCGGAAAATCGCGGAATACGGCCGAAAGCACGTACACGCCGTTGGCAATATCGAAAGGTTCAATAGCATGGGAAATATCTACGATCCGGGCATCGGGTTGGCTGCTGAGCAGGCGCGCTTTTACGGCTGCCACATAATGGTCGATGTAACCAAAATCGGACAAAAAAGTAATGATACGCATAGTAACGAAACTATATTTTACTTACTATTGTAATATATACAAAAGTAGTTTAATTATTGCATACTAAACGAAATTAACCTTTTAATTAAAAAAGAAAGCTTTTGGTAGAAAAGATAATAACCTTAGAAAATATTTCCCTGATCGATTTTTTAGGAATTGAAAATCAGAATATTAAGCAGCTGGCTGCTGCCTTCCCAAGCAGTAAGATCATTTCGCGGGGAAATGAAATAAAGATCCAGGGCAAAACGCCCGAAATCACCAAAATAAACGAAATCCTGTCCTCCCTGATCGATCATTACCATAAGTACGGAAAAATTACGCATACCAGCGTGAACCGTTATTTATCGCCCGATCTGGAAGGTGACGATGAACTGATCCCGACTTCGCCGGACGTGATTGTCTACGGCAGCCGCGGGAACGTAATTAAGGCGAAAACACCGAATCAGCAGAAACTGGTAGATGCCATCGAGAAAAACGATCTGGTATTTGTGCTTGGTCCGGCCGGTTCCGGTAAAACGTACGTGGCGGTGGCCATGGCGGTGCGGGCCCTGAAGAACAAGGAAGTAAAGAAGATCATCATTTCCCGCCCGGTGGTGGAAGCAGGTGAAAGCCTGGGTTTCCTTCCTGGCGACATGAAAGAAAAAGTTGACCCGTATCTGCGGCCAATTTACGATGCCCTGGAAGACATGATCCCGATCGAGAAACTGAAGTTCTACCAGGAAAACAAGATCATCGAGATCGCGCCGCTGGCTTATATGCGTGGCCGTACCCTGAGCAGTGCATTTGTGCTGCTGGATGAAGCGCAGAATACCACACCGATGCAGATGAAAATGTTCCTGACCCGTATGGGGCAAGGCGCTAAAGTAGTGGTAAACGGTGACCGTTCTCAGGTCGATTTGCCGAAAAAACAGAAATCCGGCTTAAGCGAAACACTCAACATTTTGCGCGACGTGAAAGGGATCGGATTTGTGGAGATGAAATCGGAAGACGTGGTGCGTCACCGTTTGGTACGCGACATTGTTGATGCTTATACCAAGTTTGAAGAGCGTGTGGTGCCGGAATACCGGACCGAAGACCGCCCGATACGCATGGCCAACGAAAGCTAATTTCAGAAACTCGTAAATATTTAAGAATTTTAAGCCGTTCCGGTAAAGTGCATCTCGCTTCCGGAACGGCTTACTTTTTTACCCCAAAATCCTATGATTTCAGTAAAGAAAATAGATAATCCTGCAGACTTAGAAACCGTATTCGACATCCGGCAGAAAGTATTTGTGGAAGAGCAGCACGTGCCGCGGGAAGAAGAATACGATGAGTTTGAAGAAACTGCCGCACATTACCTGGCAACCTACAACGGCGAACCGGCTGGCGTAGCCCGCTGGCGTGAAACCGATAAAGGCGTAAAACTGGAGCGCTTTGCGGTTTTGCCGGAATTCCGGAATAAGGAAGTAGGCGGCTACATTTTAAAACAGGTACTGGCCGATGTACTGCCTTTACATGCCGGCAAAACCATTTACCTGCACGCACAAGTACCCGCTATGAATTTCTATGCCCGCCATGGTTTTGAGAAAGTAGGGGAGATGTTCAGCGAGTGTGATATCGAGCATTTTAAAATGGTGCTGTGATCCTACCTAACGGCTAAAAACAGGGAGGGCTTTTTTTTGATTGCTGCTTCTCTGACATTCCTATCTGCAGGGATAAAAACGGGGACAAGGATGTCCCCGGCAGGTTGTTTCCGGACACAGATGTCCGGAAGAGCGGTAGCTTTATAAATTGTGAGAAAATCCTGAGAATTCTGAAAATTCTGTAAATCCTGATTCAGACAAAAATCCACCGGGCTGCCTTTAATTCTGAGAAATCTAAAAAGTCTCTTTTCAGCTTTTCAGCCAACCTAAAGTCCCATCGGCGAGCCTTACTAATTGAAAAGCTTCGAAGAAACCCAGAACCGAAACTTTGGTGTCCTTTTTTAGGGCGGCAACAGGGGAGGCGGTCAGGTTTGGGGATTCGGTAAGTTCGGTGTCGGCTTTCAGGGATTGGGTTTCGATTGGTTTGGTTAGGGCGGCAAAGTTGTCTTTGTGCAGGAAGCCGATAGCGCCGTTCGGAAGCTGCACTTTGTACCAGTTTTGCGTGCCGGCCAGCACCAGCACCGCGGCATTTTTAGGCAATTTGCTTACCGTTTCGGCTTTGGCCTCCGGCGATCGCCGGATAAAAGTATTGTTTTTCGCCGTTCTGCCCCATTCCCCGAAATATTTTTCGTTAACTTTTACTTTTTCCGGTTTCTGGTTCGCGTCATAAATAAACGGATACGGATCGATGGCGCCCCGGCCAAAGGTATAAATGCCGAAATGCAGGTGGGCAGGAGTCGAACGGGCATTGCCGGTATTTCCGACTAAACCCAAGGTATCGCCGATATTTACTTTCTGGCCGGGTTGCACCAATTGCTTATCGAGGTGGGCATAGTAAATGCTTTGGCGGTTTTCGGTATCGGTGAGCCAGACCACTTTCCCGCCGCGGGGCGTTTCATCAACGCGCGTTATGATGCCGCGGGCTGCTGCAATGGCCGGCGTGCCTTTGGGCGCAAAAATATCCACGCCTTCGTGCAGGCGGCTGCCGTTGTCGCGGTCGGCGCCCCAGAAGCTTTGGATGGCGCTGCTGTTTTTACCCTGTACCGGAAAGGCTAACGACGGCTTTGTGATAATAGTAATGGTATAGCTGCCGCTTTGCAGGAGTTCCGGTTGCAGCCGCACCAGGTACGGCAGGTTGTTGTCGGCTTTGTATTCCATGTGCAGGTTGGTGGTGTCGGCGGCAGCCACGTGTCTGGTTTCGCGGGGCTGCAGACTTCCAACTTCAAACAGATCCAGAAAAAGCCTGATATCCTGATTGGTGCGGGTGGTTACTTTTACTTCAATCATTTCGCCTTCGCGGGCCATAAAGGTATAACTGGAAGCGCTGGGCTTATCGGCTTTGAAGTAACCGGTTTCCTGGTAAGGCAGCTTTATCAGTATCGAATCCTGCAGAGCTTTTTGTCCCGCGGAGATCCAGGCCTGTCCAAGCGCCGTTTTGTGAAGGTTGGCTTCCCGGAGGTTATGGGCATAGGCTTCGTATGGGGTGCGTTTCTGGAAAATGGTTTGTACTGCCTGTTTTCCCCCGCAACCCGTCAGCAGCAACACCAGAGTGAAAAGCAGCCACGTGGTTCGGAATATATTTTTATGCATCGGAAGTATTTGTGTCAGTTTTGAAGAAGTGATATCACTTCAGTTTTTAACAAAATTCTGTTCCGAAGCATTCCATTCGCCCCTTTGAATGCCTTTTCGGAATAAAGCAGTTTTTATTTGGGTAAAATATGTTATCCCTGAGCCATGATTTCCGTATTACAAGCTGTTATTTTTTTGTAAGCTACTTCCCGGAAGTTTATGAACCATTGGGCGCCATTTCCTTTTATCCGCCTTACGCTGGCTTTGGTAGCGGGCATCCTGCTGGCGTTTCAGTTTGAGCATGTACAAGTGCCGGTTTTCTGGTGGTTTCTGGGAAGCAGCGGCTGCTTTGCATTGGTATTCGGGCTTGCAAAATCCCGGCGGTCCAGGTTTCTTTTTTCTGTAGCGGGCATACTTGCGATGGTTTGTTTTGCCTTTGCCGGGTGGGCGCTTACCCAACTACGCACCCAGAAAAACGATCCGGCGCACCTGCTGCATAAATCCGGAAAGGTGACCCATTACGTAGGCTACCTGAACGACTTTTTACTCGAAAAACCTACCATTTTTCAAACCACTTTTCGCTTACAGAAGGTGCGCATAAACGGGAAGTGGCTGCCGGCAGAAGGGCAGGTGCAGGTATCTTTCCGGAAGGAGCCTGGTATGGAAAGGCCGCAATACGGCGATGTGCTTTTGATTAAAGGGGAACCCAAACAAGTGCCGCTGCCGCTTAACCCCGGACAATTCAATTACCGGAAATACCTGGCTACGCAAAATATTCATCATCAGCAGTATCTGTATCCAGGGCAGTTCAGGGTGATCGGGCAGAATATCCGCAATCCGGCCATGGCCTTCAGTATAAAATTGCGGCACAACCTGGACCGGATCTTCCGGGAACTGGTGCCTTCGCACCGGGAATATGGTATTGCTTCGGCCCTGGTGCTGGGTATTAAAGACGAACTGGAAAATGAAATTAAAGCCACTTATTCCAATACCGGTACCATGCACGTACTGGCGGTTTCCGGGTTGCACGTGGGCTTGGTGTTTACCATTTTAAGTTTTGGGTTGAAGCGGTTACGGTCGGCGGTTTCGCACCGGGTTTTTTCGGCGGTGGTGGTACTGTTTGTGGTCTGGAGTTACGCGTTCATTACGGCTTTGTCGCCGTCGGTACTCCGGGCAGCGGTTATGTTCTCGTTCGTAATTATTGCCCGGGTGTTCCAGAAGCGCAATAATATGTACAACACCCTGGCTATTACGGCGTTCGTGCTGCTGAGCTTTAATCCGTACTACCTGTTCGATGTGGGTTTTCAGTTGTCCTTTCTGGCCGTAATCGCTATCCTTTATCTGCAGCCCCGCATTTATAAATTACTGCAGTTCGAAAATTTTTGGGCCGATAAGTTATGGGCCTTGACCAGTGTTTCCCTGGCGGCTCAGATCGGGACGTTTCCGCTGAGTTTGTATTATTTTCATCAGTTCCCGGTCTATTTCCTGCTTTCCAATATAATTGCCGTACCGCTTTCAACGGGTATCCTTTATGTGGGCCTTTCGGTACTGTTTTTCGGTTGGGTTCCGTATCTAGGTTTTGCCTTAGGAAAACTGATGCAGGGTTTGGTCTGGTTGATGAACGAGCTGATGATGGGGTTGGAAAAACTGCCTTATGCGCTGATAAACCGAATCCCATTCACCGGGTTTCAGGCCGTGCTTTTTTACATTTTTATTTTGCTGCTGCTCATTTTTCTGGCCCGGCCGCGGTTGAAAATGCTGGCTCTGGCTTGTGCTTCCCTGGCCATTATTTCCTTTATTCATTTCAAAGAAGTATTTGCCAGAACAGGTCAGCAGAAGTTTATTGTGTTTGTCGTTCCGAAACAGTCGGTTATGGGTTTTTTAGACCAGGAAGCTACCATTTTTGCCGATTCTGTCTTTATTCAGAACAAACAGGCCATTAACTTTAACCTGGAGCCGGCTTTTTTAACGGCCGGGGTAAATAAGATCGCGTTTCAGGATTGGAGCGAAGAGGAACGTGAATTTCTTCCTTTTAGAAAAGTGAACGGGCAGCGTTTATTGGTCTGGCGCGGACTGAAGATTTTATGCCTGGAAGAACCGCTGAAGCAGGACCTGAGAACGCCGGTAGAAGTCGATTACCTGGTGCTCCGAAAAAACGTATGGATTTCACCCGAAAAACTCGAACGCAATTTTAAATTCCGGAAACTGGTTTTCGATTCTTCCAATGCCGGTTGGTACGTAAAACGGCAGGGCGAAAATCTACAAGCGGCAAACCTGCCTTTTCATGACGTAAATACAAGCGGCGCGTTTGAGGTACAGCTTTAAACGTTGCCGGTTTTTATTTTTCGGGAATTCTGTATCTTTGGCCAGCAGCAAGGCGGCCTTTATGCAGGGCTTCATGCATTGCCGAAAACATAAACAGCAGCAGCGTGGTTATTTAAGAGACAGCAGTTTCCTAAAGAGACATCAGTTTCCAGCGCTTAACCTGCACCCAACCTAATCCGGAATTCACGAATGGCCTTTATTGAATACGAAACCCGCGACCGCATTTCTTATATTACCCTGAACCGGGTAGAAAAGCGTAATGCCCTGAACTACGAAATGGTTACCGAACTGAAGCATGCTTTTGAGCACGCCGAAAACGACGAAGCCAGTAAAGTAGTGGTACTCCGGGCCAACGGTCCGGTCTTCTGCGCCGGTGCCGACCTTGAATATTTGCAGCAGCTTCAGGCCAATACATACAAGGAAAACCTGGAAGACTCCACCCACCTCATGCAGCTTTTCTACCTGATCTATACCCTGAAAAAAGTGGTGATCGGGCAGATCCACGGGCACGCCATTGCGGGCGGTTGCGGCCTGGCTACCATTTGCGATTTTTCGTTTACCGTACCGGAAGCGAAGTTTGGTTACACAGAAGTAAAGATCGGGTTTATTCCGGCCATTGTAAAAGTGTTTCTGCTCCGTAAGATTGGCGAGGCCAAAGCCAAGGAACTGCTGCTAACCGGCGACCTGATCTCGGCCACCGAAGCGCAACAGATCGGACTGATCAATTACGTGGTTTCGGGCGAGGATCTGGAAAAAGCGGTATACAAATTTGCCCAGAAACTTTGCACCGAAAACTCTCAGCAATCTATGGAACTTACGAAGGAAATGATTGCGAACGTGCAAAGCAAAAGCCTGAAAAAGGGCCTGGAATACGCCGCCGAAATGAATGCCAACGCCCGGGGTACCGCAGATTGTAAGAAAGGAATTGCATCGTTCCTGAACAAGGAAAAGCTTACCTGGTAAAATTTCCTGAAACAAAAAATCCGGTTGGCAGTTTTGGTTAAGTATGATAATCGGAATCGGGATCATGCTTTTAACTTTCGGCCTGATGGAAGTAAAAGCCTGGCTAATGCATAAGTACGTTTTACACGGGTTTCTCTGGAAACTCCACCGGTCGCACCATACGCCGAAAAAAAGTTTCTTCGAGTGGAACGACCTTTTTTTTGCGTACTACGGTTTGCTGGCCATGCTTTGCTTTATTTACGGTTCCGAAAACATGGATTTCCGGTTCTGGATCGGGGCCGGCATCAGCTTGTACGGGTTTCTGTATTTTGTGGTGCACGACCTGTATATTCATCGCCGGCTGAAGATCTTCGGAAAAGCTGACAACGTTTATTTACGCGCGCTGGACATCGCCCATAGAGTGCATCATAAAACCCGCGGCCGCGACGGCTCTGAATCGTTCGGTATGCTGTGGGTACATCCTAAATTCATTCGTTTAGCAAAAAAGACAGCGTCTCAACGCAACGTAGCCGGTGGCACACTACTCAATTAAAGAACTCGAGCACCTTTCGGGCATTAAAGCCCATACCATCCGCATCTGGGAACAGCGTTACGGGCTTTTGGCGCCACAACGCACCGGTACCAACATTCGCTTCTATACCGATGCCGACCTGAAAATGCTCCTTAACGTTTCGCTGCTGAACGAAAAAGGCTACAAAATTTCCCGGATTGCCAAAATGTCGGCTACTCAGGTGGCGGACGAAATTCTGGCCCTGGCCACAGCAACCGAAAGCGACAAGCACCTGCAAATTAACGCGCTGCTGGTGGCCATGATCGAACTGAATGAAGAAAAGTTCGACAAGGCTTTGACCACGCCCATGCTGCAGCTCGGCTTCGAGAAAACCATGCTGGAAATTGTTTATCCCTTCCTGAACCGGATCGGGATCCTTTGGCAAACGAACAATATCTGTCCGGCGCACGAGCATTTTGTCAGCAACCTGATCCGCCAGAAACTGATCGTGGCCATAGACGGGCAGGTGCAGGGCAGCCGGCAGGCCGCCGATGGGTTTCTGCTGTTTCTGCCGGAAGGCGAACTCCACGAACTGGCTTTGCTTTTTATGAGCTACCTGCTTCGGGTCCGCAAACGCCATACGCTTTACCTGGGGCAGTGCCTGCCGCACACCGATCTTATTGCCGCGCAAAAACAGTATCAGGCTCCTTACCTGGTTACGGCCATTACTTCCTCTCCGGAGCGCGATCAGGTACAAACCTACCTTAATACCCTTTCCCAGGATTTTCCCGAAGCCACTATTCTGGTTTATGGCGCACAGGTGCAGCACGGTTTTTTAGAAATGCCGGCCAATATAAAGCGCTTTAACCTTGTTACTGATTTTATTTCCACTATAGCGCAATTGTAGCGGCTGCAGTTATCCCTTCTTTTTTCTACCGTTTTGTTTTAGCCCTTCCTTTCTTTAATTGGTTGGCGCTTTGCTAATATGTTAAAATCTGTATCCAACCTTCACCTTTGGATTCCTGGCGTTTGCGGATAAATCCAACCTAATCCCGGTAATATTCATTGGAGGCGTGATCTGTTCCTTCCGGTTTTCCGTTAGTTCAATTATTCCGCGAGTTTCCCGGTTTAAAATCAGCCTATGCCAGGTATAGGTTTGGGAAATTATTGTTTAATAAAAATTGAAAAATATTAAACAAAAATTCGCGTCGGATAAAAATAAGTTGTACTATTGTTCCACCGAGTATTTAAACCTATGAACGCCGTGACTTCCGTAGAATTTACCAACCAGGTTCAGAAAATCTCAGTATCCCTCCGTCCTGCCGCTTTAACCCTGACCCGCGATGCCGACGACGCGCGCGATCTGGTGCAGGAAACCCTGTTAAAGGCGCTGTTGAATAAAGATAAATTTAAGGCCGGTACCAACCTGAAAGCTTGGCTTTACACGATCATGCGCAACACCTTTATTAACAATTACAACAAGGTTACCAAACGCAGCACCAAGATCGATAGCGCCGAATATTTCCAGTATTTCAACTCCGATGAGACATTTATCACTTACAATGGCGGCACGGCCACGTTTGTAATGGCCGATATTTCGCAGGCAATTGACGGGTTGAACGAAGATTTCCGAACGCCTTTTATGATGTATTACATCGGGTATAAATACCTGGAAATTGCCGAAACGCTGCAGATCCCGATCGGTACGGTTAAGAACCGGATCCATATTGCCCGCAAAGAGTTGAAGAAGCTGCTGCAGGTTTACAGCTACAATTAATTTTTGCCAGGAGACAACGTAACAGCATTAATCACGTTAAAAGTTACCTGAAGTAAATTTGAATTTTGTTTAAGTATTTTGATAAATTATAAAACAAGGTGGCTGATAAGAAAAAGGTGATCGTTATCGGGGCAGGGTTCTCGGGAATTGCTGCCGCCACCAGTCTGGCGCACGAAGGCTATTCGGTAACGGTGCTTGAAAAAAACGCTACTCCCGGTGGCCGCGCCCGTAGTTTTAGTCACCAGGGTTTTGTCTTCGATATGGGGCCAAGCTGGTACTGGATGCCGGACGTTTTTGATAAGTACTTTGAAAAGTTCGGACGGCGCACATCTGAATATTACAAACTGGTCCGGCTCGATCCGTCTTACACCGTGGTTTTCGGCCCGGACGATTTTATGGCTTTGCCGGCGGGCATTCCGGCTTTAAAAGAAAGCTTCGAAAAACTGGAACGCGGAAGCGGGGAGAAGCTGGAGGAATTTCTAAAGCAGGCGGCTTTTAAGTACCAGGTGGGTATGAACGAACTGGTGTACAAGCCGGGAAGGTCGGTTTCCGAATTTCTGGATACAAAGTTGCTGCTGGGCGTACTGAAGCTGGACGTTTTTCAATCGATCCGCAAGCACATCCGCAAATTTTTCCGCCACCCGAAGATCATCCAGATCATGGAATTTCCGGTGCTTTTCCTAGGTGCCCTGCCAGAGAACACCCCCGCGCTTTACAGCCTGATGAACTACGCCGACATGACCCTGGGAACCTGGTACCCGATGGGTGGCATGTTTAAAATTGTGGAGGGAATGGTATGCCTGGCCGAAGAAAATGGCGTGGAATTCCGCTATAACCAGACGGTGAAAGAAATTGTGCTGGAAAAGGGTAGGGCGAAAGGCATAAAAACCGAAAACGGCTATTTCGAAGCCGATGTAATAGTAGCCGGCGCCGATTACCACCACGTAGAAAGCAGTTTGTTGCCCGGAATTTCGCAAAGCTACACACCAGATTACTGGAACAAGCGCGTAATGGCGCCTTCTTCGCTTATCTTTTATTTGGGCGTTAACAAGCGGCTCAAAAACTTAACCCACCACAACCTTTTCTTCGACGAAGACTTTGGCAAGCACGCCCGGGAAATTTACGAAGATCCGAAGTGGCCCGACAAGCCGCTTTTCTACGTTTCGGTTCCCTCTAAAACCGATCGCAGAGTAGCGCCGGAAAACTGTGAAAACCTGTTCGTACTGATTCCGGTGGCGCCAGGTTTGGTCGATACCGGAACCATTCGGGAAAAGTATTACAACCTGGTAATGGAGCGACTGGAAAAACTGACCGGGCAAAGCATCCGGGAGCACGTGGTTTACAAACGGAGCTATGCCCACGCCAATTTTATAGAAGATTATAATGCGTTTAAAGGCAACGCGTACGGACTGGCCAATACTTTACGGCAAACGGCCATTCTGAAACCAAGCCTGAAAAGCAGAAAAGTTAAGAACCTGTTTTATACCGGGCAGCTTACCGTGCCGGGCCCAGGGGTGCCGCCTTCGCTCATTTCCGGGCAGGTGGTAGCCGCCGAGGTGCATAAAGAATACAGTTAATTTAAAAACAGCAGTGCAGGAGGAAGGAAGAGAGGGAAAAGGAAAATTCAGAATTACGTTTTAAATAAAGTAGCCGATGGAGCTTTTTAACCGGACCAGCCTGGAATGCAGCAAACTGATAACCGAACGGTACAGCACTTCTTTTACGCTGGGTATTAAAACGCTTGATAAAAAACTTCACTTTCCGATCTATGCCATTTATGGGTTTGTGCGTTTTGCCGACGAGATTGTAGACACTTTCCACGACCACGACCGCGAAAAACTTTTCGAAGATTTCTGTAAAAGTACCTGGCAGGCTATTGAGGATGGGATCAGCCTGAACCCGGTGCTGCATGCTTTTCAGCTGGTGGTGCGCGAGTACGGCATAGAGCATGGGTATATAAGAGCCTTCCTGAACAGCATGGAAATGGACCTGAAACAACTGCAATTCCACCGGAACCTTTACGACGAATACATTTACGGCTCGGCCGAAGTGGTGGGTTTAATGTGCCTGCAGGTGTTTTGCCAGGGCGATACGCAACAATTCGACAAATTAAAAGATGCAGCCCGAAGCCTGGGTGCAGCTTTTCAGAAAGTAAACTTCCTCCGGGATATTAAGAGCGATTACTACGAACGCGGCCGGGTGTATTTCCCGAAGGTAGATTTTAAATGCTTCGATAATTGCGCCAAGGCGGAAATAGAGGCCGATATTGAACAGGATTTCCGGAACGCTTATGCCGGAATTGTGGACTTACCGCGGTCGGCCCGCATGGGCGTTTACCTAGCGTATGTGTATTACCTGAAGCTGTTCCGGAAAATTCAGGCCTTGTCGGCTACCCGCATTGTAAAAGAACGGGTCCGGGTGCCGGATAATACCAAGCTTGCTTTGCTGCTGGGTTCTTACGTAAAATACCGGCTGAACACGATCTAGGGCGTAAGCAGGTTTTTTTTAAGATTTTGCTATCGTTTTGCGGGAGCTTAGAACGAAACATATATACTAAAAGCTATTTTATTATTGTGTTTGTCATGTTGAGCGATAGCGAAACAACTCATCGGCGTAAAGCAATGTTGTTATTGCTAGCGTTTCTGCTGAAAGCCGACAAGGTCCTTCACTTACGTTCAGGATGACAGTTGTATTTATGAGATAGCCTAGAGTTAGATAGCTTGGAGTTGGTTTTAAAATGGCATTTAAATAATATAAATTAAAAGGAATTTCAGTGCAAAAAAACGGGAGCAGCGAACGATAAGAAAAGACAGCGTAAAAATTAGGGAAAGTGTTAAAATGCTGGGTTTAAGTTCAAAAAACTGCAAGTAAGGCATATACCCAAATGCAACCAATGCGTAAAAATAACGGTTATCAGGTTAAAGGCCGGCTACCTTTTTAGTCCTGTTTTTTGTTTTTTTTAACTGTTGGTATTATGGGAATGTTAACTATTTACGCGTTTCTGATTTGTGGTTTTCTATTCGGCACGGCCGAAGTTTACCGGGTTTCTGAATTAAGGCAGTTTTACCACCAGGCTACCAAAGAAGCGGCCGCCGGCGAAGCATTCTATAAGCACATGGCCCAATATGATGGAAGAGAGCCGGTAATTTTAGGGTTTAAAGCTGCCTCGGAAGCGGTAATGGCCAAGTACGCCTGGAGCCCGTACGCCAAATTGAAACACCTGAAAAATTCGGCAGCCATTTTTGACCAGGCCGTAAAGCTCGATCCGGACAATGCTGAGATCCGTTTTTTGCGTTACACCGTGGAGTATTACGTGCCGCGTTACCTGAACCTGAGCAACAACGTTGAAGAAGACCGCCGTATAATTCTGAACAGTTTATTCAAGTATCCGAAGTCGGGACTGGATGCGGAACCGGGAAAGATCATGCGTGATTTTCTGCTCACCGCCGACCATTGCAGCGACCAGGAAAAGCAACAGCTTCGAACCATAAAAATCTGATGTACATTTACCTCTGGCTTAACGTATTTACCATCTTTTTCCCCTTCGTTCTTTCCTTCGATAAGCGGGTGGCTTTCTATAAAACCTGGCCTGCTTTATTTCCGGCGCTTGTTGTAAACGCCCTCATCTTTATTCCCTGGGATATTTATTTTACCCAACGCGGCATCTGGGGCTTCAATCCGGAATACCTGGTGGGCATTTATATTTTTGGTTTACCCCTCGAAGAGATCCTCTTTTTTATTACCGTTCCCTACGCCTGCGTTTTTATTTACCAGTGCCTGAATGTTTATTTCGGCGAAAGCATTTTTCAGCGGCACGCCCGCACGTTTACCTTCCTGCTGATCCCGCTTCTGCTTTTACTGGCGGTGTTTAATTTGCCCCGGCTTTATACCTCGGCCACGGCGGTTTTCCTGGTGCTCATGTGGTTTGTGCACCTGAAAGTAATTGGCAACGAATTGCTGGGCAAGTTTTACCGGGCCTACCTGGTGCACCTGATCCCGTTTCTGCTGGTGAATGGAATCTTAACGGCCATCCCGATTGTTTGGTACAATAATGACTTCAACCTGGGGCACCGCATTTATACCATTCCGGTGGAAGATGCCTGGTACTCGATGCTGCTGTTGCTATTGCCGGTTACGGCTTTCGAATTTTTTCTGAGCCGGCGAAAACAAATTGCAACTCAGGTTGTTTAAGAATTAATAATAACTATTACACAAAAATGTTAAACCTGCACGTACAGATCGATTCCGGCTCCGGCTTTTGCTTCGGGGTGATCTATGCCATTCAAATGGCGGAAGATATACTGGCGGAACAGGACCACTTGTATTGCCTCGGCGACATTGTGCACAACGACGAAGAAGTAGCCCGCTTGGTTCAGAAGGGCTTGCGCATTATCGGGTACGAGGAACTGGAAAAGCTTCAGGATGAAACGGTGCTGATCCGGGCGCACGGCGAACCGCCTTCCACCTATAAAATGGCTCTCGAAAATAACCTGAACCTGGTAGATGCCTCTTGTCCGGTGGTACTGAAACTGCAGAACCGTATTAAAGGCTCTTTCGACAAAGGCGACAACATTTTTATTTACGGCAAGCACGGTCACGCCGAAGTGCGGGGCTTGCTCGGGCAAACCAGTAACCAGGCGGTGGTCTTCGAAACGATGGATGAACTTTTGCAGCACGAACTTCCGGCTAACCTTACCCTTTACAGCCAGACCACCAAAAGCACCGATAGTTTCTATCGCATAAAAAACACCCTCGAAGAAAAAGGCATTGCCGTAGACGCCAACGATACCATTTGCCGCCAGGTATCGAACCGCGATAAAGAGTTGCGCAAGTTTGCCCGGCAGTTCGATAAGATCGTTTTCGTTTCCGGCACCAAATCTTCCAACGGCAAGGTGTTGTATAATGTGTGCAAAGACACCAATCCGGACACCTGGTTTATTTCCAAACCGGAAGAGTTGCAGCCGGAATGGTTTGCCTCCGGCGAAAGGGTAGGTATTTGCGGGGCAACTTCTACGCCCATGTGGCTCATGGAAAACGTCCGGAATATTTTACTTTCGTATTAAGGAGAAACTCCTTTTTCACCGGCTACTTTTATGGAAGAAAAATATACTATTCCTGCCAAAACCTGTATCGGACACGTGCACCTGAAAGTTTCGGACCTGCAGCGCTCCCTCGATTTTTATTGCGGCATTCTGGGTTTTGAACTGATTACCATGTACGGCGACCAGGCGGCTTTTATTTCGGCGGGCGGCTATCACCACCATATCGGCCTGAATACCTGGTACAGCGAAGGTGCTTCGCCGGCGCCGGTGCGAAGTGCCGGTTTGTTTCATGCGGCCATTCTGTACCCAACCCGGAAGGATCTGGCGGCAATCTGCAAAAGGCTTATGGAAAAAGGCTACCCGTTAACCGGCGCTTCGGATCACGGCGTTTCCGAAGCCCTGTACCTGAACGACCCCGACCAGAACGGCCTGGAGCTTTACCACGACCGTCCGCGGGAAGAATGGCCCAAAAAAGCCGACGGTAGCATCGAAATGTACACGCACCGCTTAGATCTGGAAGGGCTTTTAAAAGAACTGGCGTGAAACCAGCTTTTACCTATACCGGAGTACTAATTGCTATCCTGATCGTTGGTTGCTGGGCAGCCTTACTCTCTTTTTCGCTGCAATTTCCTACTGATTTTTCGAAGCCCTGGCCTTATATTTTGTTGCTGCTGCAAACGCATTTGTACACCGGTCTTTTTATAACCGCCCACGATGCCATGCATGGCGTAGCCGCTCCCGGTCATAAAAAGCTGAATACCTTCATCGGAACAATTTGCGCCTTGCTTTTTGCATTTAACTGGTATCCGCGCCTTTTGCCCAAACATCACGAGCACCATCATTTTGTAGCCACCGAAAAGGATCCCGATTACCACGGCGGCGGGTTCTGGCCTTGGTATTTCAGTTTTCTGAAGCAATACATCACCTGGCCGCAAATGCTGGCTATGGCAATTACGTTTAATCTGCTGAAGTATTCCTTTCCCATAGAAAACGTGATTCTGTACTGGATGCTGCCGGCCATTCTGGCTACATTTCAACTCTTTTACTTTGGTACCTACCAACCGCACAAAGGCGAGCACGAAGCCGGAAACCGGCACAAATCCACCACGCTCAAACGCAATCACCTCTGGGCTTTTCTGAGCTGCTATTTCTTCGGCTACCATTACGAACACCACGAAAAGCCTTACCTGCCCTGGTGGAAATTATATCAGGAAAAAGACCGGTTGCAGCAAAGGGTTTCTTAGAAGTGGGTTCTTCTGAAAGTGACCTAATCTTAGCCTTTTTAGAGAGCAAATCATAGTCGTCAGACTAATAAAAAGGTGGTCATTCCGAGTGGGGGTAAATTTTGTGTGTAGTTCTTAAAGAGGTATGACATCAAAAGTTAGTTTCCAGTGGCGGCACCGTCTGCTATTTGTCATCCTGAGCGCCAGCGAAGGACCTCGTCGGAATTAAATAGGATGCACTCTACCGGGAGCCGACGAGGTCCTTCGCTGTGCTCAGGATGACGCAATAAAACGGTTAGGCCTGACGGCTATAGAGTGCAGACCAGGTAAATACCGGGCATGAACCTCGTCGGTTAAACCCTATTCTCAAAAATCGTATTTAGAGGAATTTAAGCACATCATTTACTGAAAATGTTTTACATTTACGGTGAAATGTTAAACAAAAAAGCCTGAATCCTGTTTAAGGTGCAGGTTGTCTTAATTCCTGTTTCGCGTGAGCATTACTTTTTTCTTCCGGAAAGCTACTGTTTTTCTTTTCCTGTTGTTTTTACTGCCCTTTTCGGTACTGGCCCAGAGCGGGGTGGTGCGCGGCCGGATCCTGAATGCGCTTACCAACGAGCCGGTGGCATTTGCCGTGATTGGATTACAGGGCACCAGCTTTGCCACTACGGCAAATGAGAACGGCTTTTACGAAATCACCAAAGTGCAGCCGGGCGTTTATAATATGGAGGTCAGTTTTGTGGGCTTCCGGAAGAAAGTGGTGCCGGAAGTGGCAGTTCAAAATTCGCGGCCTACCCAGCTGGATATAACCCTGGAAGAAGAAGCCCAGAACCTGGAGGCGGTGGAAGTGGTGGCCTCGCCGTTCGTAAAAACGCCCGAAAGCCCGGTTTCTTTGCGTTCCCTAGGCATTGCTGAAATTCAGCGGAATCCGGGGGGGAACCGCGATGTTTCGAAAGTGCTGCAATCGTTGCCGGGCGTGGCTACTTCTACCTCTTTCCGGAACGACCTGATTATCCGGGGCGGCTCGCCGAACGAGAACCGTTTTTACCTCGACGGCATTGAGGTTCCCAACATCAACCACTTTGCCACGCAAGGCGCTTCCGGCGGACCGGTTGGCCTTATCAATCCGAATTTTGTGCGCAACGTGGATCTGTATTCCGGGGCCTTTCCGGCCAGCCGGGGCAATGCACTTAGTTCGGTACTGGAATTTAAGCTGAAGGAAGGCCGCGAAGATAAACTGGGATACACGATTCTGGCCGGTTCTACCGATGTGGGACTGACCGTTGACGGGCCGTTGTCGGAGAAATCGAGCTTTATTTTTTCGGTAAGGCGCTCTTATCTGCAGTTTTTATTTAAGGCGCTCGACCTTTCTTTTCTGCCTACCTACAACGATTTTCAATTCAAGAATACCATCCGGCTGAACAGCAAAAACCGCATTACCCTGATTGGCCTCGGCGCGCTCGACGATTTTAAACTGAACCTGCAGGCCAACGAAACTGAATATCAGAAATACCTTTTAGCTTCCCTGCCGGTCAATACGCAATGGAATTACACGGCTGGCGCCAAATACGAGCACTTCAGCAACCGCAGCAACCAGACCTTTGTTGTAAGCCGTAACCACCTGAACAACGAGGCCATTAAGTACCGCGATAATGATGAAAGCCTGGCGGAAAACCTGGTGCTGGATTACCGTTCAGAAGAAATTGAAAATAAATTCCGGTTCGAAAATTATACCACCCAAAAAGGCTGGAGCACCACCGCCGGCCTGAACTACGAATTTGCCACCTACCGCAACCGGACCTTCAACAAACTATCTACGCCTGCCGGCCTGCAAACGGTAGATTACAAAACCGACCTGAACATCCATAAATTCGGCGCTTTCGCCCAGTTGAGCAAAACGTTCTTGAACGATAAACTTTCGCTTTCCGGTGGTTTACGGACCGATTTTAATTCGTATTCGGCGGCCATGCAAAACCCTTTGGAGCAACTTTCGCCCCGGTTTTCGGTGGCCTACCAGTTTCTGCCTCGCTGGAGCCTGAACCTGAATACCGGGCGTTATTACCAGTTACCGCCTTATACTGTGCTGGGTTTCCGAAACGCAGAGGGCGACCTGGAGAATAAGCAGAACGGCGTGCAATACATTGCCGTGGAACATTTGGTGGCCGGTCTGGAATACAATACGCTGCAAAACGGCAAAATAACGGTGGAAGGTTTTTACAAGAATTACAGCCGTTATCCATTCCTGCTCCGCGACTCGGTTTCGCTGGCAAATCTGGGCGGCGATTTTGGGGTAGTGGGCAATGCACCGGTAAAATCGGTTTCGGAGGGCCGGGCCTACGGCGTGGAAACGCTGGTGCAGCAGAAACTCCTGAAAGGTTATTACGGGATTCTGGCTTATACATTTGTGCGAAGCGAGTTTAAGGACCGGAACGATAACTACGTGCCTTCTTCCTGGGACAGCCGCCATATTGTAAGTTTAACCGGCGGCAAACAGTTGCCGAAGAATTGGGAAACCGGTTTTAAATTCCGCTTCACTACCGGTTCGCCGTACACCCCCTTCGATCTGGAAAGAAGCGCCCAACGGGCCGTTTTTGATGTAACCGGCCGCGGGCTGCCCGATTACCGCCTGCTTAATTCCCTACGAAAAGGCACTTTCTACCAGCTTGATTTCCGGATCGATAAAAAGTACTTCTTCGAGAAATGGAGCCTGAATTTTTACCTCGACGTGGAGAACATCCTGAATACCCAAACGGAGGATCAACCGGTATTTGTGGTGCTCCGGGATGATGCCGGAAGACCGATACCGGCGGATGCAGCTACGTACCAGTACAAGTTGCTGGAGAATACTTCCGGAACCCGCCTGCCTAGCATTGGGGTGCAGATCGATTTTTAGGAACTGTTTCGGTTAAAATTTAGCTTCTAAAAGCTTCAGGTATATCGTGCTCCAGGCAGGTAACTTCAAAGCGGGCGTAGGGTTTTTCCTCCCCTTTCAGAATCCAGGCGCCTTCCACCCTGGTTGGTAAAAGCATACCGTTTATTTCCTGGTAGTTACTGAATCTACCGATCCAGCTTTCCAGGCTTTTATCTCCCATGTACCGCCGGGTTTCGCAGGAAACAAGTTCACCGGCTGCATTAAAACGTACTTTGTATTGCAGGTGCAGGTTCTGGTATTGGTAATGCAGGTTTGCGGTCTGGTCATCTACGGCTTCCCAGCGCAGGTTTTCGGTTGGCAGTAAGTTGGTCGGAAACCAGGCACTTTCGCCCAGCCAACGCAGCAGTTCACCCTGGTCGTATTTTTCGCCTTTGGCATCTACCATTTTATAAACAGAAAAGAGCTTCACGTTCAGGTTGCCGCTGCCGTTCACAAATTTATCGATAGCCGTAAACATGCTGGTTTTTCCCTGCCAGATAAAGCCCGGGTTGCGGCTCGTAAAATATTGTTCTCCGGCAATTGCTATCCAGTCTTTTTCCAGGTCTGTTTTAAAAAAGCCCGTATGCTGAAGACGTGCATAGCTAAGGTATGATTGTCCTTCTTTTAATACATGCCAGGAAATAGCGTTGCACCGGCTCCGGCAGCCCCTCAAGCTGGGCAGCGGAGTAGCGCTTCTCTGAAATGCAGGGAGAGGCGGCAAACAGATTGTTTACTTCTTTTTGAAAAGAAGCTTCAGACTTCCGCCTGAAAGCCAGGAAACCAAGCCCTGAAACGCCAATAATGGCCGGAATTGCGATTTTAAGCTTCATACCTTAGTTGAATTAATCAGAACGGCGACCAATATTCATTTACCAATCCATGCGTTCGCGGAGGTTTTTGATCTGGGTTAAGTGGTGCCTGCCGTGCCAGGCATACAGGTGAACAGCCAGATCCAGTGGGGTTATGCCGGATTCGGGGTGGTTGAAGGTGCGCTGCCATTGCTCGGCAGTGAGGTTTTCCAGGCAGAGTACCCAACGGTCGTGCAGTCCATCCAGTAAATTCAGCGACATTTCCACCGCACCGTCGCGCGCATCCGGAAGGTCAGACCAAAGCGCTTCTTCGTAGGGTTTAATGGTGGGGTTATATTCGGTCAGGGCCAGTTTGCAGCGAATGTAAGCGTTCATGTGGCTGTCGGCGAGGTGGTGGATGGTTTGCCGCACGGTCCAGCCGCCGGGGCGGTAAGGCGTATCGAGCTGTTCATCGGAAAGGGTGACTACGGTAGCCCGGAGCTCGGCCGGGTGTTTGGCCAGGGAAGTGAGGGCTTCTTCTAAAGTGGCAGTGGTAAGCGGTTGCGAACGGTCGTATTTGCCAATGGGGTAGCGAAGTTTTTCCAGTTCTTCCGGGCTCATATTTTCAGAGGTATTCATCGCCAGTAGGTTTAAAAGTTTTTTACTTTTTAGATTGAAAAGATACCGTTTTTGGTTTGCTTTTAGCGTAGCTTTTCAGAAAATGTTAACTTCTTTTGAGAGAAAAGTAACAGGTTGGCTACAAAGCGGTTTATTTCTTTTTCGGTTGGCTTTTATTTGGTCGAGATCGACGCGTCCTCTATATAAATATCCTGGAATTCGGCTTTGCCCGGTAGGCTTTTAAATAAGGCATTCCTTGAAATTTAAAGAACAATAAGTACCCTGTCATTGTTGCAAGTTTTCACCATAACAATCCGACTAAGCTACTTTATTGCATCATCCCGAACAACAGGAGAGCGCGAGAAAGCGCGAAACTTGCGAGCGTAGCTCTGATCTGAGGGAGCTATCGCATACTGAACTCGGACGAAAGGCATTTATTGCAGCTACGCTGGGTCCTTTCGACTCCCGTCTCAGGAATGCTCAAATGCCATAATAGTAACCAATAGTTTAGCTCCGCTGAATCTTCGATTTCTTCGACAAGCTCAGAATGACCTGCTTTTTTCTTAGGCTGACGGCTATGGTGTTTTCACCATAGCATTCACCAATAATCATATTACAGCCTGCTTTTACCATACAAATAATCCTTTTTAGAGTATCGCCTTTCCGGGCTTATCCTTCAGATGATTGCATTTGCCCTACAGAAAATTCCAGGAGGTACTTCAGCAGGATAAGCGGTAGCATTTGCCGTTAAAAAACTAAAACAAATTCAGTTCCTCCGGCCAGAAAAAGAGTACCAGCAACCCGGCGGCCAGGGCCAGCCCGAAAAGCACCCCGACCCGGGCAAACAGTTTCCGGTTTCCGAGTATACCGGTGAGCGCGGCTTTAAAGGCCAGGTTTGAGAGTACGGCTACCAGGATTATCCGCCAGCCGGCATCGGCCTGCAGTTTGCCGTTGTGCATGAGCCGGGAAGTGGAAAGCGTAATGGCATCTACATCGGTAAGGCCGGAAATAATGGCTACGCCGTAAACCCCCGAGCTGCCGAATTTATCTTTGGCAAAGGCAGTAGCCAGGGTAACCGCCGCGTAAACCAATCCGAATACCAGGGCGGTTTTAAAGTGGGCCGGATTTTCCTGGGCGGGCATTTTATCGTGGTCGCTTCGTTTAAAAAAGTAGCTTACGGCAGCCAGCGCGATCATGAAAAGGCCAAATGCAACAAACGGGGGTAAAACCTGAGGCAGCGAACCCGGCGCTACAAACACAATTTCCGAAATTACCCGGATTACCGATACCACGGAGGCAATAAAGATCACGAGAGCCGCCAGCATCGTGCCCTGGCCGGCTTTTTCGGTGCGGCGGGCATACGTTACGGTGGTGGCCGTGCTGGAGATCAGGCCGCCCAGGATGCCGCCCAGCACAGTGCCGGCTTTTTCCCCGAAGATCTTGTAAGCAAAATACCCCAGCAAACCGATTCCCACGATCAGCGCCACCATGAGCCAGGTTTCGTAGAGGTTCAGGGCATTGTACGGCCCGAAAGCCCGGTTCGGCAGAACCGGCAGAATGACCAGCGAGATCACGGCGAACTGCATAATGGCTTTCATGTCTTTCTGGCCGATGCGCTCCACAAAGCGGTGCAGCACGCCCTTCATCTGCAGCAGCACTGCCACGCTGCCGCCCAGTACCACCGCCAGCGTAGTAGAACCTAATACCAGGTAAACCCCGATCGCGTACATCAGCAGCATGGCCAGCTCGGTGGTCTGGCCCGGGTGCATAGGTTCGGCCTGGCTCCGGAGATAATTCCCGGTCATGCTAAGCAAGGCCATGCTCAAAACCCCGGCCGCAATTACCCACCCGCCAAATTCCGCGGCCAGCAAAGCCGAAAGCGAACCGAAAAGCGTGATGAGCGGGAACGTGCGGATGCCGGCCATCTGAGAGTTCTGGTGCTGCCGCTGCAGCCCTACGAGTAAACCCAAACCTAATGAGATCGCAAATTTCTGGAAAAGCTCAGGTTCCATTTCTTAATTTCTGTGCGTGAATGATCGGTAATACGCAAACTTAGAAAGATTTCCCTTATCTGCCTGCTCTTGAAAGTTGCTCTTTAAAGCAGGTTTTAAATTCATTCTTTGCACTGGGAATTTCCTGCAGGTCGTTTTACCGGAGCCGGTCCGAACCGGCAAAGCTGCCTTGGTCCGATGGTGTTGCCAATACGGGGTTGCCAATACGGGTTTCAGCTTCCATTCCTGCACAATCCTGACAAGTTCGTCGATCTATTTTTCTTCGGTGTAGTGGCTGTTACTGATCACCCCAGCTTTATCGCCGGGCTTCAGAAAAGGAGGAAGGTTCAAGATGAAGTTTAAAACCACCGGAAAGTTTTTGAGCAGGTTTAGCTTCTGATAGCATGGAAGATTATGTAGTTGTTGCCGGTATTTTTACGGAAGACTGGCCATGCTACCCGGCAGGAAGTAGAAAGCAGGGGGTAGCCGTGGTAAGGCCGGAAAAAGAAAGCGTTATTACTTTTTTTGTTTCGAAAGATTAGTGTTAAGTTTAGCTTTGAAATAACAAACGCAAACACAATGATAAGACGTAAACTTTTCCCTGCATTGGCTTTAGGAATACTGCTGCTCGGCAGTTGTAAAGACGAAAAAGCTACCGTGAAGCCAGCTACACCTGCAACGCCGGTGCCAACCTCGGACCTTTATTTTGTAGCTAAAATAGACGGCGCCGATTTTATGGTGGAAGCGCTGAAAAATAACTATGGCAGCGGGGCCGGAAGCAGCTCCGGAAATTCCTCCGGTCCGTGGGTGGAAGAACAATCGCTTTTACTGATGAATACGGTAAACCAACACGTTTCGGGCGTGCTGTTTGTAAAAACCTTTGCCAATAAACCCGATGTATGCTCTCAGATAGAAACCATGGTTAAACCCGGGGTGTACCCGTTTGGTAAAACCGTAAAAGGAACCGGAACCCCGGCTAAAGACGGTATCGTTATCGTGCATACGGATGCCAATGGAAAATACTGGACCTCCGATTTTGGCACCGGTGACCAGACCGGCAGCACGTTTGAAGTGGTAGAGCACATTGCCAATAACGATGGCTTCTCGCAACGCATCACCAAAGCCCGTTTCAACTGCAAACTTTACGACGGCCAAGGAAATTCCAAAACCCTGACCAACGGGGAGATCAGAAGCCGTTCGGTGCAGTGCGGTCATTTATAAACCTTTGAATACCTTTTTCTGAAGAGCTGGTAAAAGGAAAGGCTGCCGTAAAGGCAGCCTTTTTTATTCAGCCGCAAAAGTTTGTTAGTGGAATACAGTGCAAGGCAGGAAGCCGTTAAATTAACTGGTTCAGGTTTGAACGAAGGTGAATTCTGAACCTAAAATGATCTGAAGTTTTAACTTCAGCTTTTCGCTCTTCCTGATTTGTAACTTGCTAACTTGCTCTTCCGGATTTGTAATCCGGAAGAATTGAGCAGCGGATTTGTAATCCGCCTTGCACCGCAGCCAACCAAAAGCAGAAAAACCCAACAAAACAGGGCTATGTTAAGTAAGGCCAAAGCATGGGCCTGAAGAATAAAATCCACAGCGATTACCTGTATTACCTAACCCTAACCGTGGTAGATTGGGTCGATATTTTTACGAGACCCGTCTACAGGCATATTCTCCTGGATTCCATGCGGTACTGCCAGCAACAGAAAGGGTTAGAACTTTACGCCTGGTGCCTGATGACCAATCATCTGCACCTGATCGCCTCGGCAAAAGAAGGTAAAAACTTATCCGACATTCTGCGTGATTTTAAGAAATTTACCAGTAAAGCCCTGATAAAGGCCCTACAGGAAGAACCCGAAAGCCGGCGAGAATGGCTTTTGGACCGTTTTGCCTTTGCCGGAACCTGCGATCCGAAAATAAAGCAGTACAAATTCTGGCAGGAAGGTAACGAAGCCAAAGAGATTCATACCTCTGCCTTTTTAGACCAGAAACTAAATTACATTCATCAAAACCCGGTAAGAGCAGAAATGGTAAGTGAGCCCGAACACTATCTTTACAGTTCCGCCCGCGATTATGCCGGCGAAAAAGGCTTACTGGATATAATTTTTGCGGAATAGGTTTTGTAAAATAGAAGCTGATCTTTGGAATGGAAGCGGATTGCAAATCCGCAGCTCAAACGTTTCGGATCACAGATCCGAAACAGCGACTTTTTTCAGATAATGGGCTGCCATTTTCGCTGCTCTTGTGCTGGTCATGATTTTAAATATCGCTCCCTCGCTCATTACCGCTCTTTCGCCGCATATCGCTCTTCCGGATTTGTAAACCTGTTTCTCTTCCGGATTATTTATTATCGCTCTTCCGGATTTGCAATCCGGAAGCACTGAGCCGCGGATTTGCAATCCGCATTAATGCACTGCCAACTGCAATAAAAAGCGGATTACAAATCCGCAGCTCCAACGTTTCGGATCACAGATCCGAAACAGCGGTTCTGAAACAGTGATCAGCGGTTTGGTTTAGGTAATGGCCTTGCATTCCCCTGATTTTCGCTCTTGTTTACTGTTGCTCTCTATCGCTCTTCCGGATTTGCAATCCGGAAGCACCGAGCCGCGGATTTGTAATCCGCCTTAACGCACTGCAAGCTGCTATAAAAGCGGATCACAGATCCGCAGCTCCAAGGTTCCGGAGCACAGATCCGAAACAGCGGTTACAACATTCATCAGAAACAGCAGTCAGCGGTTTATGGCTTAGCCTTCTAATTGTCGCCTTAATTTATGCTTCCTTGCTCTTCCGGATTTGCAATCTGGAAGCACTGAGCTGCGGATCTGTGATCCGCATTCCCCCGCACAACCGCCAACTAAATAACGCTACCCCTTCCCACCCAAAAACCATAAAAAAAGCCGCAGGTTCTGAAACCCGCGGCCTTCCAAAAATATGAAATTAACCTTACTTTTTCTTCCCAATCAGTTTCTGCACCAGACCAACTACCAAAGCCACCACAAAACCCAGCACCAAACCGCCCAACGCCAGCACCAGCACCCGAAGCAACCAGCCGATTACCGGAATACTACCTAACGCATGATCGAAGCTTTCCAGCGGGTGGTGCATGAAAGGCAAACCATGCAGGATGATCTCGAAACCAACCCACAGCATGGCCGCGGTGCCTAAATAACCCAGCCAGGTTAAAAAGTGCGGCATAAATTTAACGATGCCACGGCCAAAACCCTGCATAGCCGGCGAGCTGCTTTTCCTGGCCAGGTGCACCCCGATATCATCCGCTTTTACGATCAGGCCCACAAAACCGTAAACCGCCAGCGTAATAAAGATCGCTACGGCCAGCAGCACCACGATCTGGTTCAGGAGCGGCGCGGTGGCCACGGTGGCAAAAGCAATAGCCATGATCTCGGCCGACAAAATAAAATCGGTGCGCACGGCGCTGTCCACGCGTTCCTTTTCCAGTTCTTCCGGCGTAATGACCTGCATTTCTTCGGCGGGCGTGTTTTGTTCGGTATGGTGCTTGCCAAACATGCTGTGCACCTTCTCGTAACCTTCAAAGCACAGGTAAGCGCCACCCACCATCAGCACGTACGGAATAACCTGGGGCGCAAAAAAACCGAGCAGCAACGCGGCCGGACCCAGGAAAATAAGTTTGTTGATGAGCGACTTTTTGGTGATCTTCCAGATAATGGCCAGTTCCCGGCTCGGGTCCAGGCCCACCACGTATTTGGGCGTTACGGCCGTATCGTCGATCACGATGCCGGAAACTTTGCCGGTGGTTTTGGCTACCTGCGTGGGCACATCGTCCAGGGTGGCGGCGCTCACCTTCACCAGGGCGGCAATATCATCCAATAAAGCGAGAAGTCCGGTTGCCATTAATCTAAAGTTTGTTTTAAGTTTGTTTTCAGTTCGGGAATAGGAGCCAGGTCTGAATAGCGGGTGGCCCATCGAAAGACAAATATGAAATAATTTTTCGGGAAGCTACGCAACAGCGTACCTTAATACCTTGTATTGCCTGATTTCAAACGGGTAAGAAAAACGGGCTATTCAGGGAACACTTTCAAAATATGATGAAGCAGATCTTATTTAACTTTATATTCCTGAGCTTGACCTTGGAAGGTTTTTCACAAAGCCTTACTTTAAACGAGCTGTTAAAGTTTCAGGCTTCGGCACCGGAAGAAATAAACCGGATTTTAGAAAAAAAGAACTGGCAGTGCGTTTCAGTAGATGAACCAACGCCCGAATTGCTGGGAAAAACCGTTTGGGCCTATAAACCTAAACCTGAAAACGGTACCGCTGCGGCCTGGTGTATTTTGTATCAGGGGGCTTCCACTCCAAACCGGATCCTCTACAATCCTACAGATGGCAACGTGCTGGCTGCAATCCGGAAAAAGGTATTGAAACGGAAAGGGATCGATCCATTAGATCTTAAACCGGAACCGTTACCCGAATACGTAAAAGCGGTTGATGCTTTTTCGGATGGGGAATATATTTTTCTCTTTCAAACCTACGTGCAGCCAGGTTACGGCGGCATAAAGATTTTCAGGAAAGCGGATTATCTGAAAGCCTTGCAGAATTGAATACTCTAGCCGGAAACTGATCTTTCCTTTCTTTCCTTTCATTGTCGGTTGCAAGACGCTTTAAAAACCAGCCGGGTTTTACTTTCTGATTGCTTCAAAATACTACGTTTTTCGCCCCAAAAAGTCGGGGCAGGCTCCAGAAAAGCAGGATCACTTCTGCATTAACTTTCCGAAGGCAGCGTATCGGGTTCAATAAAAAGCTGTTTAATGGCCGGGTTCCGGGTTTGAATGCTGGCCCGGATGCTATCGATGGCCCGGGTAACTTCCGCGCTGGCCACTTCTTCCTTGAACGCCACCGTTAAAACCATGATCAGTTCTTCCGGGGCCATGTACATGGAAAGGTGGCGGATCACTTTGTGGACCGTAGGGTGGGCTTCGGCTATGACGGTTACTTCGGCAATAATTGTTGGCTCGGCGCTTTCGCCCATCAGCAGGCTGCGGCTTTCCCGGGCCAGCACCAGCGAAACCGCCGTTAACACGCACCCGATCAGGATAGAAGCAATGCCATCGAAGTAGGGGTTCTGGAAATAATGCCCCAGGAAAACGCCCAGGAACGCCAGGGTTAAACCAACCAGGTCGGCGGCATCTTCAAACAATACCACAAACGTAGACGGGTCTTTGCTGTGGCGCACCGCCTGCCAGAAAGGGGTTTGGCCGCGCTGCCGGCTGAACTCCCGCTGGGCCGTAATAAACGAAAAGCCATCGAATACGAACGCAAAACCCAGCACAATGTAATTCCATTTCGGTTCCCGGATAATGACCGGATGTAAAATATGGTTCACGCCTTCGTAAAAAGAAATGCCGCCGCCAATCCCGAAGATCATGATCGAAACCATGAATGCCCAGAAATACAATTCTTTGCCGTACCCGAAAGGGCGGTTTGCATCGGCGGGTTTCTGGCTGCGTTTTATGCCGTACAGCAGCAAAACCTCGTTCAGCGCATCTACCACCGAATGGATGCCTTCGGAAAGCATGGCCGAACTGCCGGTATAGCCCGCCGCAATAAATTTGGTTATGGCAATGGCCAGGTTGGCGCCCAAAGCACTGTAAATAGGAAATTTAGATGCTGCCATGCCGCAAAAAAGCTGGTGTTAGGTACGCCTACATGTACTGTTTTGCGGCATTTTTGTTTGCAGGTTTCCCGGTAAACGCGGGTAACGCCTTCCGGCTTCCCGGCCCGGACTTTCCGCCTCCGTAGTCTGTGTTCCCACAGACCACCTTGCTGCCGTTTGAGTAAGCTGCCAATTTTTAACTTTCGTGCTTCGGTCTGTGAGGGCACAGACCCAGGATAGAGGCATAAAATGTAACTATTGTTTTCTTGACCTCAAATAAATTGTTCCCTAAAAAGCCCTGCTTCCACTGCGGATTAGCCGCCATGTTCCATGCATGCGCGTGGGCTGGAGGCTTGTTTCTGAACCTGGTAACGCACACCAAATGCTATCCTTTTAAACCGGAAAAGTGCTGCCTTTATCAAAAAACAGGCTCCGGGTTATGGCGCACGCCGGAACAAGGTTTATTTTGATTCGGATAATTTTTCTGATTAGTTTTAGCCGGAAAACGATAGGAAATATGCCTGAAAAAGTATGGGTCGGCGGTATAGGGAGAAGGGCCGGATTTAAGAAGTTTGCAGCCTTGCTGGTATTGGTTTTTCTGAGCCTGACGGTTGCCCGGGCGCAGGAAGGACCGGCCAGGGAATTTACCAATCCTAAGAACGGCCTCCGGTACCGGATCGTAAAGAACGATACCAGCCTGATCGTCGATAAAATGGCGGTTTTTCCGGGCGGCGATGCGGCCATGATCAAGTACCTGCAGCAGAAGATCGTCTATCCGGAAGAATCCCGCAAATACGGCAAAGAAGGACTGGTGAAAGCGAAGTTTGTCGTGAACCGGTCCGGACAAATCGAGAACATAAGCATTGCGGAAGGAGTGGACCGGCCCATCGACAGCCTGGTAGTGAAGATTATCCGGGAAATGCCGCGCTGGCAACCCGCCTACCAGGGCCAGACGCCTTTAGCCAGCCGCTACACCCTGCCCGTAAGGTTTGCCCTTACCACGGAAGCGGAACGAAAAAATATTATAGCGTATGAGGCCGACAACATTTCTTTCCGGCATTTTAAAAAGTGGCAGGTAAGTCGCACGGAGAACGCGGGAAACGTAGAACTGAAACTGGAGCACAAGGGCTTCGGAAAAGGCGGGATGATCTTTGTAAACGTTGAAAAGGACACCCTGGATACCCGCTTGCACCTGGATAAAAAACTAACCCACTTTACCCGGAACAACGATACCAGCCGCCTGCCTTTAATTTTCGATGCGCCGGAGAAAAGCATGTTCAATACCTACCAGGCCTGGAAAGCTTCCGGCCTTATGCAGATGAATGCCGTGGCCACGCACCTGGTCGGGAAATACCTGATCGATGTGTACACCTTTAAAGCCGGCGGTAAAAACATTGCCGTAACCTATCTGCAGTTCGAAGAAGACCGCGCAAAAACCAACCTCGATTTCGGGGTATTCCAAAGCAGCTTTAAAGTGCTGAAGTAAGGATATAACCTTGCTGCCACCAAACCAACCTCCCCGATAAAATGCTACCCTTTCAAACCAAAAAAGCACCAGCCCTTCCCAGGAAACTGGTGCTTATTATTAAAAAAACTGCTCCTGGAATACACCTGTCATCCTGAGCTCAATTGAGCGCGGGAGCGCGAAGATTGCGAGCGTAGCTCTGAAGGACCTTGTCGGCTCCCGGCAGAAAGCCAACCCGGAGCCATTATTAAACATTAACTATTAATCATTAAACAAGTTCGTGGGCTTTTATCTGGCCATCCATGTAGCGCTTATCGAATTTTTCGCCGATGTTCAGTTCGGTCATGGGTTCCATCAGGCGCTGGTGCACCGGGAGCATGGTGGTGGGCAGGGTGATGTTCTTCTGGGCAGCCAGGCTTTTTAATTCCTCGGAGTAACTGCCGTGTTCGCTGAGCATCAGTTTGGCAAAGATCCGGACAGCCGGGTTGATGCCGCGCGCCTGGGCCAGTTCGCTGCTACGGGTCTCGAACAGATCGGAGCTGGCGGCCATTTCCGGGAAGCTGTAGGTTTCCGTAGCCTGGGTGGTTACCGCCCCGGAATCGGTTTTGGTGGAGCTGCAGGCGCCTAAACTAAAGGTCAGCATACCGGCGGCTAAAAAGGGGAGTAGGGCTATTTTCATGCTTCCTAGGTCACTGTGAGTTATCACCCTTACGACACCGAGAGAGAGGATATTACTTTAAAAGTTTTTTAAATTTGTTTTAGATTTTTAGGAAAATATTAAATTAAAAAGGATACCAAGGGAAAACTTAGTATCCTTTTTAATAACTGGAAAATCGAATTAGCTATTCTTTTTCTTTTCTACCATTTTCTTCTTATCAAGTTTATTAAAGATTTGACTTACTTGATTTTTTGAATACAATGAACTATTAAAACTCTTGGCGACCTCTGAATACAAGTTTTGTAATGTCTTCTCTGTTGCCTTTTGTATTTGAGGATGAATTTCAGAGATCCTAAAATGATAATAATATAAAATTTTAATCATGATTGAATGCTTCAGAATAGGAATTTTTAAAACCTGTACACTCTTTTCAATATACCTAATATTGCTACTTAAGTCAATATCACAGAGCATATAGAATAAGAGAAATAGTTTAAATTGAGAATCCTTTTCATCTGTGAGGGAAATAGATTCAATTTTTTTCTTAATCACAGATTGCATATTTACAGCCCCAATCATATCAGATAATCTGCTCTGAACAATTACTGGTAGTAATTGTTTCATTAGGTTTGCTAACATTGTGATATGGTCATTATTATTATCTGGGTTGTTTGTTTCTTTTCTCATTGATTCAAAAAGCTTAAAACCCCACATCACAGTCGTGTCTAACAAATAATTGAAGATATTATTAATTAAATTCCCATTTTTAATATCATCTGCATTTTTAAAAACCCGACCTAAAATATATAAAGCTCGTTCTAATGAAGCGACATCCTCCTCATCAATAGGAATTAATTTTTTAACCCTTACTTCACAATGACGATCCCTATCCGCAATTCCATTTTCTAAAATTGGGTCTTCAAAATCATCTATTTCATCTTGGGAAAGACGCTCATTAATTACCTCCATTTCCTTTTTACCCAAATGAAGAGCGATATCATCTGTAGCAATGGACTTTAACAAAGAGTCCATATTTAGTCCTCCATTCACTGAATATTCAAAGTGAATGTTATTAAAAATGCGTTGTGTTTTATTAAAAATCCTTTCAACAAAATCCTCATCGCTTCTATTAGAACCAGCATACATTTCTAATTCATTTTTAAAACTAAGATAAACATCGTTATCATCTATGACGTTATTTCTAAATTCCGAGTTAAGTTTCAAATAATGAGCTAGAAAATATTCGAATATCCCATTTAACCTAAAAGAATACATTCCAGGATAAACCTCCTTAACGATCCCTTTATTTTCTACATAGGACCAAACTGTATTGGCATTAGTATGGTTTCTAGGATTTTCTTTTAGATATTCTTCTGTGAAAGCATAGATTTCAGGGATACTAGCTGAGTAAGAAGTATCTTGTTTTTTAAGGAAGAATCTAGCTAAGTGAGCCAAATACTGTTTGTACTTATCATATGAAAACTCTCCTTTACTTCTTAATAAGTTTTCTCGTTCAAGGATGGATTCCATATATAAGTCAACAAGATCGACATCGTTATTAATGTCTCTATTACTTTCTTTAAAGACCCACATAAATAAAGACACATTCCAGAAATTAAATGGAATTGCAAGCATATTGAATATATGGTTTATTCTAGTAATAACCTCTGTTTTACTATTTGAATTGCCATAAAATTTTTCTGCAATTTCCCGTATTTGTTTCTTTTTAAGACTATGGAAAAAAATATTAATCATTTTTTTATCCCCAATAGAAACATCTCGGTATTTTGTTAAAGAGTTTTGATTACAACATATTATTATTTGAGATTTATGGAAACATTTAATAATTTCTTCTAACCACTTTCTCTCCTGTTCATTAGTTAAATCTAGATTATCGATTAGCACTAAGGTTTTTTGAGTTTCCATTATACTAGTTGCCCCAGCTCTGCTGGTGGCAAAATAGGTGGCAACTTCTTTTTGCGTTCTAGATTTTACATCCCCACCTTTTTCTGCTTTTGCACTATTAATATAAAAAGGTATTACTCCAAGGATAGGGAATTTACTTAAACATTGTAGTTGTAAGTATTTGAGCAAAGAGGTTTTGCCAGATTTATCTTCCCCCATTATTAAAAAGTCTGATCCTGAATTTACAAAGTCATCACAATTAAAAATAGGAACAGAGTTTTCTTTCTTTACTTCTTCAGGGCTTTTTGAGCTTATAACTGGTGTCGTCCAAAGGTCAAGAAAACCTTTAGCATCTTTATTTACTTTTCCATTTAAGAATAAATCATTGGCTTCTTCTAATTCTAGATCATGTAACTCTCTAAGTCGTTGTCTAAACTTATTCTGTTCCTGCTTTTCCTTACTTACTGGTATTTGAACCTCAATTAAATTCCCGTCATAAAAATATTCGCCTTCATTATTGAACTTAAATGTTTTCCCTTTCACAAAATAGGTTTCATTATCCACATTAATAACTGTGTAACCTATTGTAGAACCATCTGTTCCAGCAAGTGAAGCAGCTGATTGAAGCTTTAAAATTCCATCAGTATGTGTTAAAAAGACCGAAGCAGTATCCTTATGTAAATGACCGGAAAAGGCAATGTTAAAATTATTGTGAATTACATCTTCCAATGCATATTCATTATATAATTTAAAATTAGAGAGTGGATGATGATGTAATATTATTTTGATTTGAGCATCCTTTAAATGGTGTAAACCTTCATTGATAAATTTTAATGGTAAAACTAAGTTACCTTCATCATTATGACCTACAGCTCTCCAAGCTGTATTTGCACAATATATCCCTATAGTTTTATTTTCTATAGTTCTTAAATGACACGAGTAGCCATTTTTATAAATATCCTTTGAGTTTGATTTAAGTTCCTCCGTAAATGTGTAATAGTTGTTTAGTGGAAGCAAGCTATTTGAATAATCTATTCCGGGGTCTTTTGTAAACTTATCTAGCTCAATATTATCCTTTATTGTATCAATAAATCTGATAGTTGCCATACTTCGCTTTGACCTATCGACATCATGATTACCAGGACATATAAAGAAATTCTCTAATGGAATATCTAAATCTTTAAGTAAAGGATCAATAAGTAATTCCTTTGCTTTTCTAAAAGACTCTATTTTATCACCAGAATAAACTAAGTCCCCTGTAAAGAAAATTAAATCCGGTTTTTCGGATTGGAATTTTATGTGTTCAATCATTTTATTGACCACCTTAGTCTGTCTGTGTAAATCCTGTTCTTGATTACTAAAATGGAAATCTGTTAAGTGTAAAATTTTCATAGTAAAGAGAAAGTTTAATTGGGTTTGCAGTGGGTAAGATAGGGAATTGTATTGTTATTGTAATAGTTTCTTTTTCAATTTTTCTTACTTGTTTTCAATCCGCTTTAGATTATCCCCAAAATTTTTGGGAACTTTGAATTTAAAAAAATACACCCCTTGCCCTTCAACCCCTTCCAAATAGACCTTCCCGTTACGGAAATCATCCCGACGGTCCGCGAACACCTGGCTGCCCGCAACACCCTGATCGTAAATGCGCCTCCCGGGGCCGGTAAAAGCACCTTGCTGCCGCTGGCCCTCTTGGAGGAAAGCTGGCTGGCCGGGCAGAAGATCATCATGCTGGAGCCCCGCCGCCTGGCCGCCCGCACCATTGCCGAACGCATGGCCCAGCTCTTAGGCGAAACCGTGGGGCAGACCGTCGGCTACCGCATCCGCTTCGAGAACCGCATTTCCGAGCAAACCCGCATCGAAGTGGTAACCGAGGGTATTCTCACCCGCATGATCCATTCGGATAGGGCGCTTACCGGCACGGCCCTCGTCATTTTCGATGAATTCCACGAACGCAGCATCCACGCCGACGTAGCCATGGCCCTGGCGCGGGAAGCCCAGCAAACCCTGCGCCCCGACCTGCGCCTGATGGTGATGTCGGCCACCCTGGATATGCCCCAGCTCACGCAACTGCTCAACGCCCCAGTGGCGCAAAGCATGGGCCGCCAGTACCCCATCCAAACCATTTACGCCGGCGAGTCCGACGAATGGATGCTGCCCGAATTCACGGCCCGCACCGTGCTGCAGGCCCTCCGCGAGCAAACCGGCGACGTACTGGTGTTCCTGCCCGGCGAAGGCGACATCCGGAAAACGGAAGCCATCCTCCGGAAACAGCTCCGCGACGTGGCCATTCACCCGCTCTTCGGCATGCTGCCCAGCGGCAAACAATACGCCGCCATCATGCCCGACCGGCAGGGCAAACGCAAGGTAGTGCTGGCCACCAGCATTGCCGAAACCAGCCTCACCATAGAAGGCGTGGGCGTGGTGGTAGATACCGGCTTCGGCAAAACATCGCGCTTCGATCCCAAATCCGGGTTGTCGCGTCTCGAAACCGTGCGCATTTCCAAAGACTCCGCCGACCAGCGCGCGGGCCGGGCCGGCCGGCTGGGTCCCGGCGTGGCTTACCGCCTCTGGACCAAAGCCGCCCACGAACGCCTGACCCCGCACCGCACCCCCGAGATCCTGGAAGCCGACCTCAGCTCTTTGGTTTTGGATATGGCCGCCTGGGGCATCATCGATATTGCCCAGCTAACCTGGCTCACGCCGCCGCCCAAAGCCGCCCTGCTGCAGGCCACCGACATGCTGCACCAACTGCAGGCCCTGGAAAACGGCCGCATAACCGAACACGGCAAAAAGATGCACGCCCTGCCTACGCACCCGCGCCTGGCGCACATGCTCTTAATGGCGCAGGAAGCCGGCGTGCTGCCCCTGGCCGCCGACATTGCCGCCCTGCTGGAAGAACGCGACCCGCTGGAACGCAATTCGGGCATCGACCTGAACCTGCGCATCGAAGCCCTGCGCCGCTACCGTAAAGAGAACGTGGGCGGCAAACGCCTGCAAAAGATCGAAAAGGTAGCCGCTTCGTACCGCCGCATGTTCAGCCTCGAGCCCGGAAACGGTATCCCGGACCCTTACGAAACCGGCGTATTACTGGCGCACTGTTACCCCGAACGCATTGCCTTTGCGCGCCCCGGCAACAACGCCCAGTTCCAGCTTGCCAACGGCAAATACGCCTCCGCCGGCCACCGCGACGACCTCGCGCACGAGCCCTGGCTGGCCATAGCCCACCTCAACGCCCGCGAAGGCGTGGGCCAGATCTTCCTGGCTTCCCCTTTAAATCCGAGAGACCTGGCGCCGCTGGTAAAACAGCAGGACGTCATCACCTGGGACACCACCGACGGCGAATTAACGGCCTCCCGCGACATGCGCATCGGCAGCATCGTGCTCCAAAGCAAACCCCTCCCGGAACCCGACGAAAAACACCTGATTCCCGCCATTTCCGAAGCCCTGAAAAGGGAAGGGGATACGCTATTGAACTGGACCGAAAAAGTGCAGCAATTCCAGAACCGGGTATTAAGCCTGCGCAAATGGCGCCCCACCGAAGGCTGGCCCGACCTTTCTACGCCCACGTTATTGCTTACGAATCCCGAATGGCTCACGCCTTCTTTGCGGGAAGTGGAAGTGCCGGAAGATCTGCTGGAAATAGACCTGCTGCCCATTTTAGAGCAGTTCTTAACCGCTGAACAGAAGGCTGCTTTAAATAAACTGGCTCCGGCTACCATTGCTTTACCCGATGGCTACGAAGCGGAATTGCTGTATCTGAAAAACGGCAAGCAACCCATTCTGGAAGTCCGCCTGCAGGATATTTTAACCTGGGAAGAAAACCCAACCGTAGACGGCGGCGAAATGCACGTGCTGCTAAATCTGCTCACGCCGGACCTGAAGCCGTTAGCAACCGTGGCGGATCTGGGGAGTTTTTGGGCGGAGAAGTATAGCGATTTGCGGGGGGAATTGGTGGCGAAGTTTCCGGGGGTGGCGTGGCCGGTGCGTTAAGGTAAGCAGGAGCACTTAGACACGAGCGGGACGCTCGCGCCAGCGACCTTTACTTTTGGCGGAATAACTGTCTGGTGCGGACCCGATGCTGGTGTGAGTGTTGCTGGTGGCATTTAGACACGAGCCGGAGGCTCGCGCTAGCGACCTTTATTTTTTTGGAATGATAGTGCTGGTGCTGATGCGAGCATGATGCTGGTGCGAGCCTCCGGCTCGTATCCTTTTACCTTCAGGCCAAGTCAATTTCCAGCAATCCTTTTCCTCCACTGTAATCGATGGCACTGCTGTATTTCCAATGGTGGGGTTCGGAAACAAAACCAGCTACTACCGGATTTTGGTGCGTGTATTCGATCTTTTGGTCGATCACTTCCGGGCTCCATAATTCGATTGGGTGGTTGTGGTGTTGCCAAAACTGCCGGAGTTTAGAATTGCTGTTTTTCGATGCGGCTTTTTCCATCATCCAGAGCAACCATTCTTTCCGGCTTTCCTGGCTGTTTTCGGCGATTGCTTTTTGTAGTTGTCTGGAAGTAAACGTTTTGAATTCTTTAAGCAATTCGCCCGGGTTATTATGCTTCGCTCTGAAAACCAGATGAACGTGGCTGGGCATGACACACCAGGCGTAAATTTCCATGCCTTTCTGCTTCCGGCTGTAATCCAGGCTTTCCAGTAAAACGGTAAAGTATTCATCCCGGATAAATACGTCGATCCAGTAGACCACCGCGAAACTTACAAAGTACAAGCCTTCCTGGTTATAGAATTTATATTTGCGACTCATGCAGATGTTGTTTTAGTTGCGTTAAACCAAATACGGCGTACCATGGAAAAGGTACGAGCCGGAGGCTCGCACCAGCAGATTTAGCTGCCGGGGTGGGGTCAACTCTACCGGAATCCATAATCAGCATTCAGCCTAATTTAATTATCAGGTTTGCAAAATAAAATAACCCCGTGTTCTGAATTTTACTACCTTATTCCTGAATTAAACTACTGAAAAACCATGATCGATAAAACCATTTACCCGCTCGAAGAATTTCCGAAACATGTAGCCAGTCTGACCCCACGCCAATGGCACCAGGTTTTTGAGTTTATTCCCCAAATTGAACGAACGGAGGAGTTCGGTTCGTACGGCGGTGGCCGGCAGATCGCGCCGGGCTTTGTGCTGGCTTCTTATCATACCAGTTCAAATCTGGCTAGCAGTTTCATGAGGACGATGTACAGCCTGAGCCTGGTAATTAACTTCGACTGGAGCCATTGGAAGGAAGGCGAACGGATGATCGATTCAAAGAATTTTAAAGGGCAGGATACCATAACGCTGCTGAAACTACTAACGGCCATTATCCGCAACGACCGGTTTTGCGAAGGGTATCTGGATGGCAAGTTTTATGATGGAACCGTCCTGGCCATTTTAAAGGAATTAAAAGGCCGGGTAAACGAGGAACAGCCTTCGGAAAAAACTGATAGTGCCCGCTAAAATGGCCTTCCGGGTAATAATTACCGGCGCTACCGGCATGGTGGGCGAAGGCGTGATGCACGAATGTCTGCAGGACCAGGAAATTTCGGAAGTATTACTCATTAACCGGCGGGCTTCCAGCCATCAGCACCCTAAATTAAAAGAAGTAATCGTTCCGGATTTCCTGCATTTCAGAAACGTAGCGGTAGATTTCAAAAACTACGATGCCTGCTTTTTTTGCCTGGGCGTTTCTTCGATGGGCATGAGCAAAGCCGATTATGAGAAATACACGTACGACTTAACCCTGGAAGTTGCCCGGACCATGGCCGCACAAAACCCGGATATGACCTTCTGCTACGTAACCGGCGCGGGTACCGACAGTTCGGAAAAAGGCCGTTCGCACTGGGCACGGATAAAAGGTAAAACCGAGAACGAGCTGCTGAAGCTGTTTAAAAACGCGTATATGTTCCGGCCGGCTTTTATTCAGCCTACGCCCGGCCTGAAAAACACGAGCAAGTATTACCGGTATATAAAATTCCTGGAACCGGTTTTAAAAGGGCTTTTTCCGAATTACATTTGTACGCTCCGGGAAGTAGGGCAGGCCATGATCAAAGCAATGAAGAAAGGTTATTCTAAACCGATCTTGGAAGTTCCGGACATCAAAGCTTTGGCGCATTCTTAAATCTAAAAACGCAACCTGTGAAAATCGTTTTAAGCAAATTGATGTTTTTGACAATTCCCGTTATTTTGGCAAGCTGCAACCTGCCCAATAATCCGGAAAACCCCGAGATGCAGCAGGAAGAAGTGAAGTCCCAAACCGATTTCATTTCCGGAAAAGTAACGGAGATCCAACCGGGCAAAGACGGCTATACCGCCCGGATCAAAACGGCCGAAGGTCAGGAATACCTGGCTACCGTCAGCCATGCCAATTTAACCGACCCCACCACATACCGTGCGGTAACCGTTGGCGAAACCGTCCGGGTAAAAGGGGATCATTGGGAAATGGAAAACCAGCAGCATATTACGGTTCGGGAATTAAAGTAGTTTTTTGAAGGAATGGCTTAATTTCCCTTTCATTTTCCTTTCCAGTTTACTTCTCGCGCCTGAAAAATAAGGATGCTTTTAACTATGCTTTTCCGGAACTATTCATCCGGAAATTTCCTGCCGGGGATGTATAAATCCCTGCTTCTGCCATTTCAAAAATGCGGGGCAATTAAACAGATTAATTATTAGAATTTGCTTGACGGGGAATTTGATTGACGGGATTTGTAATCCCGTATTAACCGAGCCGTGGGATTTGTAATCCCACTTTCTAAAAATTAATCTGGTAATGCACCAGTAGGAAAAGCAGGAATGGATACGGCAGCCTGGTGTCCGGTGAGGGCACCGGCAACAGTAAAAAGTTTCCTCGGCGTTGCTCGGAATGACCAGCTTTTCTCCTTATTATGACGGCTATGGTGTTTTCACCATAGCCGTCATAATAAGGAATTTTATTGGGTCATCCTGAGCGAAGCCGAAGGAACTATCGCATACCGAACCCGAACGAAAGGCATTTTTTGCTACGCTCAAATGCCATAGGAGTAACCAATAGTTTCTTCGACAAGCTCAGAATGACCTCATTTTTTCTTAGCCTGACGGCTATGGTGAAAACACCAACAACGGCGGGCGACTTGGCTGTCATCGCAACTTTTTGAAATTTTAAACCAAAATTTTCTCCACTCGGGATGATGAAATAAAGTAGCTTAGCCTGAAAGCTATGGTTAAAAGATCAGCTTCAGGCCAGATCCTGGTCAGCTCTTCAACCTGGTCTGTGGCGCACAGTCCGGAGCACGGCCGGAAAAAAATGCAGGAAAGCTCACGGCAGCAAGGTGGTCTGTGCAACACTTACGGTAAACGGTTTCCCCGACAAGCCCAGCATGACCTGCTTTTGTTTTTAACCTGACGACTATGATCAATGGACCCGCTTCTGTCAAGATCCGGATCTGTAAATCTGGAGCAGCTAAATTTTTGTAATTCCATATCTGCAGATCCCGGCTTGTAAGCCTGAATCCTGAAAATCCTTCCATCCTGTAAATTGGCTCCGCCGAACTTCGTTTCTGATCCGATCTTTATTTCTCCAGCTGGAAGAACAACTGGGAAATAGGGATCAGCATTATGCCGCAAAAAGCAAACGTGATAAACGAGACTTTCAGGTTAAAGGCGTGCGCAAGGTACCCGATCATGGGCGGACCCAGCAGCATGCCTACAATGCCAAACGTTGCAATTAACGAAACAGCAATGCCGGGCGAATAGGTTTTAGAGGTGCCGGCCAGCGTGTAGGTTAAAGGAATTACGGCGGCGGTGCCAAAACCAACGAGGGAGAAACCGATCATGGCGGGCCAGAAACTTGGGAAAAGAATGGCCAGCAAAATGCCCGAAAAGATAAAGATCGCACTCATGATATACGCATTCGCCATCCCAATTTTATCGATGATGCGGTCGGAGAGGAAGCGGGAAGTGGCCATGAAGACCATGAAGGTGAGGTAACCGGCCGTGAAAATTTCTTCTTGAATTACCTGCTGGAAATAAATGCCGCTCCAGTCGAACATGCCGCCTTCGCACACCATGGCAAAGAAGGCCAGCAAGCCCAGGTACAAAATAAAAGGTTCAGGTTTCTTGAAAGTTAGCTTGTTGCCGGAAGTAGCCCTGTCGTTACGGAGCAAATACCGGTAAGCCAGCAAAGCGGTTAAAGTGGTAATGCCGGTAACCATAAGCAAGTGCGGAATAATGGTAACTTTCAGCGAAACCAGCAACGTGGTAAAACCCACGCCCACAATGCCGCCGGTGCTCCAGAGGCCGTGAAAACCGCCGTTTATTTTCCGTCCGTAAAGGTTCTGCAGGTTAATGGCCTGGGTATTTATTGAAATATTCAGTACCCGCATGAATAAAGCGTACAGCACCAGGGCAAACACCAGAAACGTGGCCGAATTGGCAAAAGCGATCAAACTAAGGCAAAGTGCGTTCAGAATAAAACCAACGGTTAAAGGTATGCGGGTTTCGTATTTGGTTACCAGCCAACTGGAAAGCGGTAAACCCGCCATGGAAGCCACCGGCATCGCAAACAAAATGCTGCCCAATTCGGCTTCGTTCAGGTCTAAAGCGGCGGCAATGGTGGGGATGCGGGAAGTCCAGCTGGAAAAGCTGAAACCGGCCAGAAAGAAAAAGGTACTCAGGGCAATTCGCTGGTTGCGTAAAGAAGGCATGCTATTAAAAAATCAAAGGGCAAAGGTAGGGGAAATCCTGCAGGGCTGTTTATTGGGGTTCCGTTTAGTATCCGGAGGTTACTTCATTTACTTCTGCAGCGGGCGAATGGTTTTTAACCGGAAAAGCATAGCGTTTTAATGGAAGGAAGTAAAAAAGACATTGAAATCTGGATATAAGTATCTGGACTGAAAATATGCAAGGCTCTGTAACGAACTGAGGTTACGCAAGGAATAAGTTCACTAATGAAGTTTGATTCTTTCTCCAATCAGGAAATCATTGCCGTCTGCTTTAGCTGACGGATTTCAAGCAAACAGTTTAGTGGCCTTAGCCTAACCAATTTTTTGGCTCATGAAAAGTTTGGCTAAAGCCTTATTTGCTGTCTTGTTTAACCGTCAGCTAAAGCAGACGGCAATGAAATCCAATACCTTAAAACTGTGAATAGGATTGGCTTCTGAGGGAGGATTTCCTGAGTCGTAAGCTCAGCGTTTACAAAAAACGGCCGGATGTACATCCGGCCGTTCTCTATTTACTTACCACTACTTCCAGTTCTTCTTCTGCTTTTAAAGCAGCCTGGGCGGCCTGGTATTTGGCCAGCTGGTTTTTCAGGAAAAGCGGTTTAGAATCGCGGTAAGAAGAAACGGCTCCGACCTTGTGCAGCAGGTAAATATAATTCCAGGCCAGGTCTATCTGGTAAGGCAGGAAACCGGCGCGGGCGCTTCCCGGGTAAAGGTGGTGGTTGTTGTGCCATTCGCCGGAAAAATAGCCGGGCCGCGTCTGGTTAACGGAAAGGTTGCTCCGGTCGAAATCGATCCCGTCCTGGTGTTTTGCCTGACCATTGCCATGGCCGGTGTAATTAAAAGCCCGCACCAGTACGAACCAGAATAAAGCGCCGCCGAATAAGGCACAGGCCAGGCCGTGGCCGCCCATTAAGTAAAAAGCCCCGTACCAGAACGACCAGTTCAACAGCCAGAGGCCAATAGTGTACAACGGGGAAGCTATGGAACCCCATTTCTGGTATTGCTTATAGCTGTTGATCTTTACCCCGGAATGGCTGAGAAAGTGCGTGGCTTTTTTATAGTTCTCTTCGCTCAGGTTCTTGGAAATACTGTGGTGATTTACATCCGAAAGCATGCAGTACATAATGCCGGCATGCGCATTATACGGGTCGCCGGGTTCTTCCACTTTTACGTGGTGCACGTGGTGGGAAACCACGTACATTTCTTCCGGAAACGTGCGGAGCACCAGGTTCTGGGTAATAAAACGCCATACCGGGTGGCTGAATGTGAATGCTTTGTGGGTGCAATACCGGTGGAACCAGATGGTGCCGTGCGTGCTCATAATAACCATGCTGTAAAGCACGGCAGCTCCTAAAAGCCAGAACGAAAAGTAGTGGAACAGGAAAACGAATACAAATGGAAGCATGCACACGGCCATCACCCAGCTGATGAGCGAGATCCAGTTGCGTTTGTCTTTAAATATGTTGATCCGGGAAAAGGCTTCGGAATACAGTTGTTTAATGGAGGGGGTAACTAATTTACCTTCAGCGTTTTTCCAGCCGTATGCCGGTTCCTGCAGGATTTCATCAATAAATGCCATAAATGCTGTTTCGTGTGCCCAAGGCCGGTTTTAAATTGCCGGGTCGGGCACCTTGTGGATCTTAAAGGATGAACTTGCGGACGCTTTAAGATTTGAATAATTAAATAGATAAGGCGAATTGATTAAGGACGCGTTACCTGGCAAAATAAGGTAACGCCTGGCAGGCTGCTTAGCTTTATTGCAATTGTTTCTGTCATTTGCTTACAGGTAGGTTCGGGTATAAACCGGGAAAGCTGTAAACGCGGGCAGGGTAGTAAATAATAGAACGAGGGTTTGTAAGCTATTAGTTCTAAAGGTACCGTTTTAAATTTCAAATCAAAGAATAAAAGGTACGCTTAAAAATTTTTAGAGCGCTGTTTTTCATCACAGCTTTGCTACTTACCGGTATGGTTTTGGTTGGATCTTTTTGCGGGTATACGGGGCTTTCTCGGAGTAGTTCATTTACCATTAGTTGACTCAAAAAGGAGGGTAATCCGATTTTAATTAAAGGGCCGGTAAAGAATAATTAAGCGACAGCGAAATTAAATAGCTTCGGTTTAAGTTATACCTTTGGTAAATCTTACGCCATGCACTTGAACGAAGAAGAATTTAACGAAAAGTGGACCGGAGCCCTGGATGCTGCCGTTTGTGCCATGGCCGAAAGCCCGGAAATTGATCCGGAGAAGTTCTTCAGCATGGTCTGCATTCTGGAAAACCTTCAGTATTTCAGCCCGGTAATTTTCAGCGCACTTAAAAAGAACGTGCAGGAATAATTGTCTGAAAACAAATTATTGGTGCGCTATAAATTATGAACCGGCGGTACTACCTTTCGCCGGTGTTGCGTGTTTTTACTATAGCAGTAAGGTTAAATACCGGAGCCCCCGTAGAGACGTAATATATTACGTCTTTCACAGCATTGTGACAGTATTCTACGTCTTTCACAGCATTGCGACAAATTATCATATCTGGTCTCAACCGGTGCTAGTTGCATTTGCAACTTAATGCCGCTGTTTGTACCCCGAAAGGAGACGTAATATATTACGTCTCTACAGTCCGAAATCATAATAAATTTCCTTCCTGCCGTTGTTGGTGTTTTCATTATAGCCGTCAGGCTAATTATAAAAGGCGGTCATTCTGAGCTTGTCGAAGAAACTTATGGAGATTACAATGACAAAGCGAGCGTAGCAAGGTTTGTCTTACTGTTAAATTTTAGATATACGGCACCATAAGTTCCCTCGACTGGCGCTCGGGATGACGTAATAAATTAGCTTAGCCTGACGGCTATGGTGTTTTCTTCAGCAACCATACTTCAGCCTGCTTTTACCCGATAATTACTTCTTTATGAAACACTAAAGCCATTTCATCCTAATAATACCCATTCATTAAGTAAAAGAAGCCGCTTCCGGTGCAGGGAGCGGCTTCTTTTATTTTTTTGCTGAAAAGAATACGCTTTAACCTAATGGGAAATAAAGGGGCGAAAGAACCGGCAAGGCTGGCTTCAAAAGCTACTTCCAGGTACCCAGCAATCTTCGCAATATAATTATTTCGCCAATGTGGTAGGCATTGTGTTCGGCTACCAGAAGCGCTTCGCGGAACAGGTTCTGACCTTCGCCGTGCGCCAAGGGTTTATACAAATCATTGGCCGGGTCCTGTATCAGTTCAACCATGGTTTCTACGCCTTTCAGGATAGCGTTTATGCTCTTGTCAAGGGCAGCCTGATCGGCTGGCGCATTTTCTTTCGGCCAGTAATCTTCGGGCCAGTTCAGGTATTTGTAGTCCGGGTTTCGGCAGAATTCCAGGATATCGTAAAGGGTAAGGCGCATGTGTTCGATCAGTTTCCAAAGCGTGTAAGGCAGGTGTTCGATTGGTTTGCCGGCATCTTCTGCTTTTATTCCTTTCAGCAGTTCGCCAATAGGCTGATAAGCCAGATTTCCCTGCAACAGCTTAACCAATTGCTCCCGTACTACCTGATCCTGTTTCATGCTATAAACTTCCTTTTTAAAGTGGCCATTTAAATTAACCGGAAAAGGAGAGAAGGGTTTTTTCGGAAAAAAAGATACCGATTTTTATTTAGGAACTAAACTCCTTGAAAAACTACTGGCTAAAAGAACCGGATCGGTTTTCAGCTAATTAAAAGATATTCCTTTACAGCTATCCAGGAAAAAAGAAAAGGGCAGCTAACTTAGCTGCCCTTTTCGGAGTTGTTGCAATTTTGATCCTGCCGGATTCCTCGGGTGAGGGATTTACTTTTTAACCGTGAAGTTGATGCTCAGGGTGGTGCCAGCCGTTCCGGTCTTGTTGCCGCCGGTGTAAGCTGTACCTTTCAAGGTGTAAGTGCCTGCTGCCGGAGTCCAGTTGTAATAGTCGCCTTTCGAATCGCCCATTAACGAGTAAGGGAAAGACTCATCGGATCTGGTTTTGCTACCGGCGCCGCTCAGGGCAAAGTACACGCTGCCTACTGTAGAAGGAGAAGTATTGGCGCGGATATTTACTTTGCTGGTCTTAATAGTGCTCAGGCTGATGGCAGCACCATTGGCAATGGTCATGATATCTTTGTTGGTTTCAGCATTTACCAGGGTAAAGCTTACTACCTGCTGACCGGTTGGGGCCGGGGCTGGAGCAGGCTCCGTTGGAGCTGGTGCCGGAGCGGGCTCCGTTGGAGCTGGTGCAGGTGCCGGTTCGGTAGGAGCTGGTGCCGGAGCAGTTGTAGCAGAACCCATCATTTCGGCCAAGGTAGCATTAGCATTACCTACCCGGATATCGTCGTAGTAAAGCACCCGCTTGTCTACATCGGAAGTACCGTATTTAAAGGCCGATTTGTAAACGCCTACCTTCCATTTCGGCAATTCGCCGCTGTACATGTTACCGCCTTTATGAGTCAGGATCTTGGTGCCGTTTCTCCAAACCTCAATTAAGCCATCGGAGCCATTGGAGTGAATAAAGTGCAGCACGAACTGGGTCCACTGGCCTTTAGCCACCGGGCCTAAGCTGATATATTGCCGGTTATCGGGAGAAAGGGAATTACCGGTATGCAGGTGATACGTGTCGTCTTTGATACGCAGGGCTGTAGCCGGGCTGCTTCCCTGGAACCACTGGTTAATTACTTCGGGCTCTTTGTCTTTGGCATAATCGGTTGGCAGGTACTGGGAGAAGGAATACCAGGTATCTTTCTGGATATCGCCTTCGGACCCTTTTACAATGGTAACCTCCACGCGCTTGCCGGTGCTTTCCAGCGGGTCGGTTTCTCTTAATTCGAAACGGGCTGCTTTTTTACCGGTAAATACCGGATTGGTTACATACGTTAAACCATAGCTCATGGAGCCGGCTTCTATGCCGTGAGCCGTAGAGAAAGGGCTGGAGCCTTCCATGGTTTCTTCGTAGATCAGGTTGGCTGATTTGGCGCTGCTGGCCGAAGTTTCTGAGGGTTTTGCGGCCTCGTCGATTTCCTTTTTGTCGCAGGATGTGGCTAACACTCCAAATAAGGCGAGTGCTAAAAAGGGCTTTAATTTCGTGTTCATTGTGTGTGTTTAAAGCGAAAAGCTGTGTGTGTGTGATAATCAGTGTAATATGGTATTTTCTAATGGGCCGCCCCCGGTCTTCTTTTCAGCACTTAAGCAGCGCTGGTTTAAACCAGTAAAGAGGGTGAGGCAAGTTGCCGTTTAAGGCGTAGATTATTAGAAAATCAAGGGGGATCAGTTAGATAATTTGCCTTTGGAAGACCTGTATTTTAGCCTTTAAATTTTTCCTGCCGTCTGAGTTTTGATCAGAAACTCCGCCGCGCAGGCCTTGATTTAAAATATTAAAAGTAGGGACAAATTAAATAGTACTTTGTTAATGTAATCTTAATTCAGGACTCGATAAATCTGCAGCTACTCTGCTTTGTTTTTGTCGAATACAAATGCCTAACACCCAGGCTTTTGAAAAAGGTTCAGGAAAAATCCGGGAAGTTTATAGGAAATAAGGAAGAACAAGTGCGGAAATGGCCATTATTTGCTGGAAATGCGGAAAATACGGCCAGAAAAAAAATGCAAAAGTTTTCGATTTTAGTTGCCGGAATTAATATATAAAAATTGTATTTAAAACATGTTAATTGTTATATTGAATGGGTGATTTTTTAACATGATAAGAATTATGAGCATAAGTTTCTTATGGTTGCACAGGTAGAAGTTCGCTTATCATGATGAATTGATTTAGTGCCGGTTACCGGCAGCGTATTTTAGGCTCATAAACCTGTTAATTAATAGAGCATAAATGCTTAGCAGAAATAATAACACAATAAACTCATATTCCTCTTAACCGCTGAAGATTCAGCCATTATCTCCTAAGTGCCTTTTAATTATAAACTAAAGTAAAAGGGCTGTAGCGTAGTTGCATGACAGAAAATGTAATCTATTAATTGAAGTAACTATCTTTTCAAAAATTCCGGAATATTGAAAGTCTTAACGCGGCAAACGCTATTATTTTGCTTGAAAAAGTAACCGGGTTGCCCTATAGTCCTTTAGCGCCAATGCTTTAAAAAGTGACAGACTGAAAATAAAAGTATACTTTTAGGAATGCTTTTAACAAAACTTCACCGACCTCCGGCGGGAAATAATATTGTGCACCGTTCCGCTTTATTTGAGCAGCTAAATTTAGGTCTTGAACGCAAACTGATTTTGATTTCGGCGCCGGCGGGTTTTGGCAAAAGTATGCTGGTCAGTGACTGGAGCTTGCAGCATATAATTCCCACTGCCTGGTTTTCAATAGACAACGGCGATAACGATTTCGCCAGTTTTGTAAATTATATCTGTGCTGCCATTCAAACCATTAAGAAGGATTTCGGACTAAAAACCGTAGCACTTTTACAATCGCCCAACCTCCCTTCTGCCGAATCGGTTTCAGCCCTTTTAATTAATGAGATCATAGAAATTCCGAAGCAGTTTTTATTGGTGCTGGACGACTTTCATGTGATCAGGAACCCGGAGATCGTAAAGTTTACGGCTCATTTTTTAGAGCGACTTCCGGCCAATATTCATGTGGTAATTTTAACCCGCTCCGATCCGGCTTTACCGCTGGCAAGGTTGCGAAGCCAGCAACAGCTGGTTGAATTGCGCGCTCTTGATCTTGGTTTTTCGGCAAACGATATTCATTACTTATTTAATAAAAAGCTTAAACTGAAATTATCTTCTGAAGAAGTAATATCCCTGCACGCCAAAACCGAAGGCTGGATTGCCGGCTTGCAATTGCTGGCACTTTCTTTACAAGGCCGGGAAGATATATCGCAATTTGTAAGAGACTTTAAGGGCGATAACCGGTATATTATGGATTATCTCCTCGAGGAAGTCCTTAAGATACAGACCGAAGATGTAAAAGAATTCCTGTTACAAACCGCCGTTTTAGAACAGCTTTCAGCGCCGCTTTGCAATTCGCTATTAAACCGCAACGACAGCCAGGCGATTCTGGAGGCGCTGGAGCAAAACAACATGTTCATCATTCCCTTAGATTCCGAAAGGAAATGGTACCGCTATCATCATCTTTTTGCCCGTTTACTAAAGCAAAGGCTTTCGGTCAGGGACAAGGAAGCCGTTACGGAACTGCATAAGAAAGCGGCTGATTGGTTTAAAAATAATGCGTTTCCGTTTGCTGCCATCGAGCATTCCCTGGAAGCCGGAAATCCGGAAAAGAGCGCCGCGTATTTAGGCGAGATAATCGAGAAAATGTGGGAAGGCGGAAACCATTCGGCTATCATGAAATACGGGGACCTGCTTCCCGCTGACCTGGTTAAAAAGAATGCGACCCTCAGTTTATTTTATTCCTGGACCTTAATTGCATCCGGTCAGGTCCAGAAAGCAGCCCCGTTCTTAATTGCCGCCGAAGAAAATGTAAGGGAGCGCCTGAAGGACCCCACTGCTACCGAAGAAGAAGTATGCGGAGACAAAAAACTGTTCGGTAAAATAGCGGTTGCATTGGGCTATAAATATACCTTTCTGGGCAATCCGGAGAAGATCTTTTCTTACTGCAAAATTGCCATGGAGAATCTGTCGGAAGATGATCCGCTCTGGTTTAGCTGGGGATGGTACTTAACGGGAATGGCGCAACAGGCCGCCGAGAACATTCTCGAAAGCATTGAAGCGCAAAAGAAAGCCATGGAGTATGGAAAAAAAGCCGGTAATAACTACCTTATCACTTCCATTGCCATTTCCCTGGCTTACAGCGAAACCAGGTTAGGGCTCTTTAAATTATCGCATAAAAGGTGTGCCAATCTTTTACAGCTTTTGCAGGAGCAAGGCTATTCGGAAATGTTAAAATCGGAGTGGAGCTTTGCAGTGCTTTACGGCAATATGGCGGCCATCGAATACTTCTGGGCCGATCTGGACAATGCTCTGGAGAATATTCAGAAGGCCTATTCCTTGTGCCAAACGGAGGCAGATGTTACTACCAAAGCTATTGTGGTGCTGGTTTACTGCCTGGTTTTGCACGGCCGGGGCGATATGGCTGCTTCCGAAATGAAACTAAAGGAATTAGATGAAGTTGTAAAAGCCAATGCTGTTAATCCGAATTTGAAAGCGATGTATGTTGCCCTGAAAGGCGGCATGTTGGTATTACTAAACCAGCCTGAAAAGGCGCGGAGCTTTTTCGAAACGAACGGGTTAGATCCGGATAAGAAGATTACTTACGCCGATGAACACGGTTACGTGGCTTATGCGCTTTTGCTGGTATCGGAGCATAAGGTTGAACAGGCATTCACGCTGCTTGCCAGATTGTATGAAATGGCGGCAGCTCAAAACCGGGTCGAGCGGATAATTGAGATCAAGATCATTTACGCCGTTATTTATAAGTTTACCGGAGAGAAAGAAAAGGCCGTTTTAAACCTGGTCCAATCGCTGGAATATGCCGCCGACAATGAGATCATCATGAACCATGTGAATTACCTGGCGCTGATAAACGATCTGCTTCTGGAGGTATATAAAGTTCAGAAAACCGGGAAAACGAAGATCCCGGATAGCTTGCTCCGTAAACTGAAGCTGACCATAGCGAAAAGAGAAAAACAGGCGAAAGTAATTATCCCGGAAAACCTGAGCAGCCGGGAAGTAGATACCCTGCAGTTAATTGCCCTCGAGCTTTCGAACCAGGAAATAGCCGATAAGTTATTTGTTTCCCTGAATACGGTTAAAACGCACGTGAAAAATATTTACGCGAAACTGGAAGTAGACAACCGTAAAAAAGCCATTGAAAAAGGGAAAGCCCTTCAATTGATATAGGTTCTTCAGGTTTTATCGTTTTCAGGAATCTTGCCGGTTCACCCTTAAAATCACCCCAACGGGTGATTTTTTTGTTTTAGGGCGCCTCTACCTTTGACCCGAACAAAAAGACAAAGATGAAAGGCAAAACCAGGATAAAAATTCAGGACCATTTGGATACAAAATGGACGGATTGCTTTGATGGTATGGAAGTTATGCATGAAGGCGGCTTTACCATTCTTACGGTTCAGCTGAAAGATGAAAGCCATCTGCACGGGATCCTGAACTGGATCAGGGATCTGAACCTGCCAATTATTTCCATAAACAGTTGCGAAGAATAAGAGCAGGCCATGCCCTGAAATTAAATTCCTGCCCGGGTTTTTTGCCTGATTTTAATACCATTTCCAAATAAATAATAGCTGGGCACGCCATTGCTTTCAGCTTTAAAACCAAAAACGATATGAAACAATTTTTACTGACTATCCTGCTCGCTGCTTTTTCTTTTACAGCCGCCTACAGCCAACTAACCCAAACCGTAAGAGGTACCATTTCCGATGCCGACACCGGTACCCCTTTAACGGGCGTAACCGTGCTGGTAAAAAGCGCCGGTCCGGTTAAAGGCACCATTACCGATGCCGAGGGGAAATACCGGCTGGAAAATATTCCTACCGGCCGGATCACGCTGCAATTATCTTATCTGGGCTATGAGGCTATTACGGTTCCGGATGTAGTGGTTAATTCGGGGAAAGAGGCGATCCTGAATTTAACGATGCAGGAATCGGCCCTGAGTTTTGACGAAGTGGTAGTAACCAATACCAAAAAGAACGGCGAGCCGGTAAACGATATGGCCCTGGTAAGCTCCCGCTCCATTTCCATGGAAGAATCGAACCGGTATGCCGGCGGGTTTAACGATCCGTCTAAGATCTTATCCAATTTTGCCGGCGTGGCCAGAACCCAGGACGGAAGAAACAACGACATTATTGTAAGAGGGAATTCCCCGAAATACGTGCAATGGCGCCTGGAAGGGGTTCAGATTACTAATCCGAACCATTTTGCGGACCAGGGTGGAATGGGAGGAGGCGTGAATGCTTTAAACAATTCTTTGCTGGCCACTTCTGATTTTTATACAGGGGCCTTTTCTCCCGAATACGGGAACGTTCTTTCCGGCGTGTATGATCTGAAACTAAGGGCCGGTAATAATGAAAAATTTGAAGCAGCCCTGGGGATTGGGATTATTGGTACTGACCTTACGGTAGAAGGCCCGTTCCGGAAAGGATATGGTGGGTCTTATTTACTCAATTACCGGTATTCCACCGCCTCGGTTTTAAAAGACGTAGGTGTGATTGAAGCAAAGGGGATCCCGAAGTTCCAGGATGCCACCCTGAAAGTGGTGCTGCCAACGGCCAGATTCGGAACCTTCTCTCTTTTCAGTTTAGGCGGAAAAAGTGGCTTTGAGGCGGAAGATGTTTCACCCATAGATATAAATACGCCCGGCGACCGGACCATGCGCGGGGATATTTCGGAAGATATGAAAAGCGGAGCCCACTTGCTCAATGTCGGGGTAAACCATACCATGCCCATCACGTCGGAAAGTTTTATCCAGACCAATATTACGTATTCAAAAGAAGGAATAAATGACCAGGTATTTGAATCGAAAAGAATTCAGGTATTGAACGGAGAAGGGGGCGTAGTCCGGGATTCGGTAGTAAACAACATGCTGAACTTTAATAGCCGGCTGATGAAATCGGTTTACAGGGGGGCGGTTTCTTATACCAACAAGCTTAATGCGAGAAACAAAATTGTGCTAGGGGCCAATTACAACCTCTTTGCTTACAATTACAACCAAAGCCAGTTCGCCGACGATGCCGCCAATCGGTTTACCCTGATGGATTTTAAGGAAAATGTAGGCACGCTGGGCAGTTTTGTTTCCTGGAAGCTTCGGTTAAATGAACACGTTACCGTAGTTTCCGGCCTCCATAATATGAATGTGCTGCTCAATAAGAACAGCACCCTGGAGCCGCGGGTCGCCGTTAAATGGCGCTTAACCAACGGCAACGCTTTTCATGCAGGTTACGGTTTGCACAGCACCATGGAAAGCATTCACAATTACTTTGCAAAAGTGCCCCAAACCGACGGCAGGGTAATGGAACCGAACAAAGACCTGGAGCTGCTGAAAGCCCATCACTTTGTAATTGGCTACGAAAAGCTGTTGACTGACCAGCTGGTGCTGAAGGGAGAAGTGTATTGTCAGAAATTATACAATTTACCGGTCGAAAATGATCTGAACAGCGCTTTTGCCACGATCAACGAAAACCTGGATTTCAAATATACCGACCTGGTAAATAAAGGCAAAGGGAGGAACTACGGAGTGGAAGTTTCGCTGGAAAAATACTTCAGTAATAATTATTACTACCTGGTTAACGGCTCGGTGTACACTTCCAAATATACGGCCTTAGACGGTAAGGAAAGAAACACGGCTTTTAATAATAATTATCTGGCCAATATGCTGGTAGGTAATGAGTTTGTGAAGCTGGGGAAAAAACAGAACCAGACACTCGGGTTAAATGTAAGAGCCTTGCTCGATGGAGGTAAGAAAATTATTCCGCTGTTAAGAGACAGTAATGGCAATATTGCGGTAAATCCGTCCGGCAACCAGTACTGGGATTATGATAAGGCGTATGATAAATCGTTGGGAAGTGTTTATATGGTTACCGTTTCGGCCAGTTACAAATGGAATAAACTTAAAACCACGCACGAGCTTTTCCTGAACCTGGATAATGTCACCAATTCCCAGGGAAAACTCACCGAATTCTACGATGAAACTCAGCCGAATTCAGTAGGGTATACCACCCAGTTCGGTTTGTTCCCCAATTTAATGTACCGTCTCTATTTATAAGCAAATTCAACCTCCCGGTCCGGCCTTTCTTTTGAACATGCTGAACCGGGAAGTTTACTTTCTGAAGAATACCAAATGCGAATGACTTTTACTCCCATCTTACCGAGAGCTGGTTCATTCTAATTTGATAAAACCTGTGTGTAGTTTGTAACTAAGCAGGGGGACAAGATTAACTTAAACAATGAGAATTTTTCCTTTCTGTCATTCTGGAAGTTGATGATCCCGATTTATTTCGGGGAATCTTTTAATTTCCGGGCTTCGAATCCCTGATTTTTTAACCGAGTGACATTCGTAGTAGTTTAAAATAAATTTGTCCTGTTGCTTACACCCAAATATTATGAGCCTTCATTTAATTAGGTTACCACTTTTAATATTTTAAATGTAGTTACAAACTACTCTTAGTGGCAGTCTAAAATGGCTGCAAAACTTAAAGGAATTGTAGCTGTATAATCTGGTGAAATATAGTGGTTTGCGTGTTTTGATCCAGATGCTAATATCCGGATACCAATGTCCTTACTTAGTTGGTTCAAGTCATGCATACTTTTAGAATCACTTACGAATAATTCAGTGACTGTTCGTTAGGGGCAGAAGTAAACTTCTGAAGAATTATAAACCGGAACGGGCTTTCGCAGGAATTGAAGCACATCAGAAAATAAGAACCAGGTCTTTTGGTGAGGATCACTTTTTTGCTTCCGGAAAGTACCGTTTCAGGCTATCCAATTTACTTCGGATAGCAAAAATCAACGGCTTTTAAACCGCATTATTCTGCTTGCTCCTGCAGCTACTCCGGGGCTGATGGAAGGCTGGTGGTTTTTAGAGGAAAGGAAATTTCCCAAACAGGTTTTTTCTATGGCTGGATTGGTGAAAATCCCGGAAATGGGCCCGCAAAGCGTATGGTCAGGAATGGTCTGAACACAAAAAAAGGAGCAGCTAAATGTTAGCTGCTCCTTTTGTATTTATCCGGCTCTTAAACCGGTTATGCGTCTGTTTTAATTACCTCTGAGTTCAGAAGGAAATTAACGTCCCATCATCTGGGCCAGGGTGGCGTTTGGTCCACCTACACGGATATCATCATAATACAGCACCCGCTTGTCTACAGCTGATGAATTATTTTTAAAGGCATGTTTGTAAACCCCAACTTTCCATTTCGGCAGGATGCCTGGGTACATGTTACCCCCTCTGTGGGTTAGAACCTTCTGGCCATCCTTCCAAACTTCGATCAAGCCATCCGGGCCGTTCGAGTGGTTGAAGTGCAGCACAAACTGGGTCCACTGGCCCTTCTTTACCGGGCCTAAATCGACGTACTTTCTGTTGTCTGGTGACAAGGAGTTACCGGTATGCAGGTAGTATCTGTCATTCTTGATCCGGATAGCCGTTGCCGGGCTATTTCCCTGGAACCACTGGTTAATGATTTCCGGCTGATTGTCTTTGGCATAATCCGTTGGAAGGAACTGGGAGAAGGAATACCAGGTATTTTTGGTAATATGGCCTTCTGAACCTTTTACCACGGTAACCTCTACCCGTTTACCGGTGCTTTCCAGCGGGTCGGTTTCTCTTAATTCGAAACGGGCAGCTTTTCTGCCTTTAAAGGCCGGGTTCGTTACATAGGTAATACCGTATGGCATGGAACCTTTCTCTACCTCATGGGCCGTAGCAAAAGGATTCGCTCCTTCCATGGTTTCTTCATAGATCAGGCCGTTGGCAGTACGGGCTGTGGTTGTACCCATCGGCGTTATATCCGTATCAGCGTTGTTTTCAGTAAATCCTGTTTCCTGGCCACCCATTTCCGGGGCACCCATATCTGCTGCTTCACCCGCTAAAGAGGAATCCGCACCGGATTCACCAAATTCTTCACCGGCTTCGGGATTACCCATTGTTGTTTCCTGAGTTGCAGGGGTCATTTCGTCCATTTCATTTTTATCGCAGGATGTTGCTAAAACTCCAAATAAGGCAATAGGTAAGAATGGCTTAATTAAATTTTTCATAATTGGTGTTTAAAGTGGAGGAATTTGCGGTAAGGTGCTTTAATTCCTGGTCTTTGATTAAAGTATTCAAGCTGCTTTCAGGCCCGGGTTAAAACAATTCACTTGCCGAAGCGCACGTTATGGTGCGTTCAGAAAAGATTTAAGGCCCTGAAAAATTGGTTGAAAGCGAGAACTGAATTGCGGTTAAATCGATCCGGTTGATATTTATTTAAGGATCAGCAATCAGACTGCAAATGGCTTGAAAATTTAAAGTATAACAACTAATAAAATATTATTTTAGTTCTGCCTTTCTAATATTTTTTTTCAAGTTGCCAGGCAGTAGCCGCTTGCACTTTATTAAGTATTTAATTCTAATTTTTAAATATTAACTACTTGATTATCAGTTGCAATTAGTAAACAGTAATCCATTCCGGAATGGTTCAGTCGGGCTGGTTTTTTCCAGGGGGCCGGCAGGGGCGCCTTTTTCTAAATGTGGGTTTAAATGCTTTAAATCTGGGAAAAGTTAAATTATAATCTTGAAAAAGTTTTTATAAAAAGGGAAGAAGCGGTGCTTTGTAAAGCGTTAAAATACAGGGTTTTGCTAATGTATTTAAAAGTATAATGGTTGAAAACGTGATTTTATATATAAAGTAATAGCAGTTTCCAGGCCTCAGATTCAAGAACCGGATGTAACCTTTTTGTTTCATGGCTGCCGCTGGGAGCTTTACCTGAAATATATTCTGCCGGTAGAAATTAAAAGACCATGGATTGGTTTCAGCTTCCGGATATTGTTTATTATGTGGTTGTGGTGCTGCCTCCCTCCACCTCATCAATGATACGCCGGATATTACCTAGGCTCTGGCCTATATTTTACTGGTTATTTTTTTTCCGTAATCGATATCATCTTCTATTTTTCGTTTGCTATTAATTAACGGAAGATATTCAGTAAAAAACTGATTCGGGTCGCCGCTTTATCGGAACGGCTCAGAAAGCTGTTCTTTCTGCAATCGATAGCGGTTTTTGAAAGGAATGCCTCCCTGGTGGGCCTATAAAAAGATTGCCAAAATGTTGCTGCACAATACAGCAGGTGCTTTAACGGCAGGCAGTAAAGTAAAAATGCCCATTAATGGCGAAGAAAGGTTCCCCGAAGTGGTGGCTGCGCTGGAAAAAGCCGCCGTCTGCTTTCGCTGCCGGATAAAGCAGGCGGCAATGGCTTTAGCCTAAAGGAATAAACGTAGAAGTCGTGTTTCACCTAACAGGCCTTAAAATGCTATCATTTTCAGCTAAAAAAGCCGGAACCTGGCTAATTTACTCAAGCCGCTTATGGAATTTCCGAAGCCTGAAAGCCAGGTAGATCTGGAAAACGCCGATAATTATAAAAGCGAAGGCCGTGTAGAAAACGATCGTGAAACCGGCAAAAATTGGGTTCCACAGCATAATAAAGGCGAAGATAATACCCAGAATTCCTATGGCCAGCAAATTTCCCCAATCCGGTATGCCCTGCCTTTTTAGAAAAAGCGACCAGCCAACAGCCATAATAGACCGGAATAGGATACCGAAACCAATGTAAAAAGGCAGTACGATCATCGACATCTGGGGCCGGGAAATCAGCAAAATACCAATAACCAAGTCAATGATGCCCGCCACCAGCGACCAGCCCCAGTTTTCCGATTCTTTCCGGTTCGAAACGGCATAAATAATTTCCAGAACCCCGGTAATTAGGAAGGCAAATGCGAAGAAAATGGCCAGCGTTACGTAGGAGGCCAGCGGCGTCATAAATACCCAGATGCCTACCAGGATCAGAAAAATGCCTAAAATTAATTGCAGGTACCAGTAGCGGCTGGTATGTCTTAAATTCGGGTTTTCCATGGGTTGTCTTTTAGGTGCAATACAGGTCAGTTACTCCTTTGCGAAAAGCTGGCTGCCGGATACTTCCTGTCAGCTAGCGTCTCCTGATAAATCTTCCGTTTTTTAAACAGTTTCTCTATCCGCTTGTTCTGAATCATATCCACTTTCTGAAAAGGAACCGATTGGCTGTGATTTTTAAAACTACTTAGCAGAAACAGTTTTTTCATTCGAAAGCGGATCAGGAATTCTGTAAAACCGACAATGGCGCAACCCCCAACCATAGAGAAAATTGAAGCGGTAATTGTAGACCTGCCTACCATCCGGCCGCACCATTTATCCATGGCCGTAATGAGACAGCAGACCATGGTCATTATCCGGCTGTTTTGCTCCGATGGGGTAGAAGGAATCGGCGAATCGACCACGATCGGGGGCCTGAGCTACGGCGAAGAATCGCCGGAAAGCATGAAGCTGAACATCGATACCTACTTTTCGCCGCTGTTGGTGGGGCAGGAGGCCGGCAATATTCACAAAGTCATGGCTCTGGTCGATAAAAGCATAAAAGGCAACCGCATTGCAAAATCCGGGATCGAAACCGCGCTATTAGATGCGCAAGGCAAAAGATTGGGCATTTCGGTTGCGGCTTTGCTCGGAGGCGCCGTTTCGGAAACCCTGCCGGTGCTCTGGACCCTGGCCAGCGGCAACACCGATAAAGACATAATCGAGGCCGGGGAATTGCTGAGCCAGGGAAGGCACAACACCTTTAAGCTGAAAATAGGCCGTAACCCGCCGGAAACCGACATTGCCCATGTAATTGCCATAAAAGAAGCGCTCGGCAGCCGTGCACGGGTAACCGTAGATGTAAACCAGGCCTGGGACGAAGCAACGGCTAAAACCGGTATTGCGAAGTTCGAAAAAGCCGGCGTCGACCTGATCGAGCAACCTTTAGTTCGGGAGAACTTCGATGGCCTGGCCCGGCTTACAGCCTACTTTCAGGTGCCCATTATGGCCGACGAAGCCTTACAGGACACGACCGATGCTTTTAAACTGGCTCAAATCCGGGGCGGCAGCGTATTTGCCGTGAAAATTGCCAAATCCGGAGGTTTGTACAACGTGCTGAAGGTAGCTGCCATTGCCGAAGCGGCTGATATTGGTTTGTACGGCGGCACCCTGCTGGAAGGTACGATCGGCTCCGTAGCTTCGGCCCACGCTTTCTGCACCCTCAAAAAACTGAACTGGGGTACCGAGCTTTTCGGGCCGCTGCTGCTCACCGACGATATTATTAAAACCAAGGTAAACTACGCCGACAATGTGATGCACCTACCGCCCGGCCCCGGCTTAGGCCTGGAGTTGGATTTAGACAAACTGGAACAATACAAACGAAAGTAAAACGCTATGCTTTTCCACGTAGAAATGACCGTTAACCTGCCCCACGACTTGGATGGTGCCATTGCCGACGCCCTCAAAGCCAAAGAAAAAGCCATGTGCCAGGACTTGCAACGAAGCGGAAAATGGGTAAACATCTGGCGCATCGTCGGGAAATACGCCAACGTCAGTCTTTTTAACGTGGAAAGCCCCGCCGAACTGCACGAGATCTTAACCAACCTGCCGCTTTTCCCTTTCATGCAGATCGAAGTAAAAGCCTTATGCCGGCACTATTCATCTATTAAGGAAGGTGAGATTTAAAAGAGGTGATCTCATAAATAATGCGGTCATCCAGCCTGTCCCGATGCATATCGGGGAGCGCGAGCGAAGGACCTCGTTGGCTCCCGGTAGAAAAGCCAGAAATAGGGCTTTTGTTAAACTCTGACCAGTTGTTTCGCTAACACTCAACCTGACAAATTCATTTAAGGTAGCTTCTAGCCAGAAAACTTTGTCAGCTTGAAAATGCTAGAGTTTTACAGCTAAAAACCCAATTACAATGAAGCAGAAAAACAAACCGAAAACGGATTTTTTAGTAGCGTAGGGTTTAAACCCAATGCCGTCAATTTAAGCATTTTTATTAACTGGAATCGCTGTTTCGGACATCTGTGTCCGAAACGAAATCTGATGCGGACATCCTTGTTCGCGTGTATGGATACGGGGACAAGGATGTCCCCGGCAGTTTACTTTCAGACATAGATGTCTGAAAGAGCAATAATTCCTTAAGTTGACGGCATTGGGTTTAAACCCTACGCTACTAAAAAATCAACAGTAAATTTAAAAGCGACTTCTTCATTGCCGTCTGCTTTAGCTGACGGATTGGTAGGCAGCCAGGAAAGACAGAAAAACCCTCATAAAGAATACCATCAGCAATTCAGGAACCTATAAAACCAGCAAACCATGACCAGAGACCAGATCGACGAATTCCTTAAACAAATAAAAAAAACGGAAGGGCAGAATGGCAGTGACCGGGTAAAGGAAATTGTAAACCGCATTGTCCGGGACCTGTTTTACACCATCGAAGACCTCGACGTAACCGAACCGGAATTCTGGACGGCAGTGAACTGGCTTACCGAAACCGGCATGAACAATGAATTCGGACTAGTGGCAGCGGGTCTGGGGTTTGAGCACTTTCTGGACATGCGAATGGACGAAGCAGAGGCCAAAGCTGGCATTACGGGTGGAACGCCCCGCACCATTGAAGGCCCCTTGTACGTGGCCGGGGCACCGGTAGAAAACGGGTTCGCCCGCCTCGACGATGGCTCCGAAACTGGCGGCGAAACGCTCTTTATGCAAGGCCGGGTTTTAACCGAAGAGGGAATGCCCATAAACAATGCCCTGGTAGAGGTCTGGCACGCTAACCTGAAAGGGAATTATTCTTACTTCGATAAAAGCCAGCCGCCTTTTCACCTCCGGCGCGGCATCCGCACCGGCCCCGACGGAAAATACCAGTTTCAGAGCATCATTCCGGTGGGTTACAGCGTTCCGCCCAACGGCTCTACCGATATTTTGCTCAAGGCTCTGGGCCGCCACGGCAACCGTCCGGCGCACATTCACTTTTTTATTTCAGCCCCCGGCTACCGTAAATTAACCACCCAGATCAACATCGAAGGCGATCCGTATTTATGGGATGATTTTGCCTTTGCCACCCGTCAGGGACTGGTACCCCACATCAATCGCATCAACGATCCTGAAAAGATCAAAGAAAAAGGCCTCGACCATTCGTTTGCTTCCATCGATTTCGACTTCACCCTGCATCATGAAAACAGAGACCTGCCGCCAACCGAAATAGCCCGTGTACGCGCCGTAGGGTAAGCCGGTTGGAGTTTGTGTAAAGGCTTTTTAGCTAGTGCTTTATTAAGTTTAAATTGTCTGGTTCTGCCGTTCGCCGTTGTTGTGTGTTTTCACCATAGCCGTCAGGCTAATTAAAAAAGGCGGTCATTCTGAGCTTGTCGAAGAAACTTATGGAGATTACAATGACAAAGCGAGCGTAGCAAGGTTTGTCTTACTGTTAAATTTTAGATATACGGCACCATAAGTTCCCTCGACTGGCGCTCGGGATGACGTAATAAATTAGCTTAGCCTGACGGCTATGGTGAAAACACGCAAAAACGGCGAAGGGCTGAAGCCTACAGTTTATGGTCTTTAAACTACTAAAGTCACTTCATACTAAGTAATAGCTGGTTCAAGTTTGAGCGAAGCGGAAACTTGAACCTACAAATAACCTGAAGTTTTCAACTTCAGTGAGGTGACAGCCTCAAAACGGCTACTGCTGCTTCCTTGAAAGAATAAGATTTCCTTAGCTGCAGTGTTTAGAGAGTGTACAGTCCAAGGTAAATTTTAGCAGAACTGAGGCGTCCATCTTTCTAAGCGGTTACCGGCTTTTTCAGGTAAATCCCTACCATTTTCCAGTTGAAATGGTGGGCTGAAAGTAAAGCAGCTGGTGCAGCGGCCTGAGTTCTTATTAGCATAAAATTAAATCTCCTGAAACCGGCAAACCACAATGGCATACCTGAACAGCAATAATGGACGCTTATTTTACGAACTGGAAGGCGAAGCCGGGAAAGAAGTGCTGGTGTTCTCCAATTCCCTCGGCACCGACCATTCCCTGTGGAACCTCCAGGTACCGGAGGTGCTGAAACAATTCCGGGTGCTCCGTTACGATGTGCGCGGCCACGGCCAGAGCGAAACCACGTCGGGTCCTTATTCTATCAAACTGCTGGCCAACGATGTACTCGAGCTGCTGGATCATTTGGAACTCGAAAAAGCAAACTTCTGTGGCATTTCCATTGGCGGCTTAACGGGGCAATGGCTCGGAATTCACGCGCCCGAACGGATCGATAAATTGATCATTGCCAATTCTGCCGCGAAGATCGGGACTACCGAAGGGTGGAACGAACGCATCGATTCGGTCCGGAAAAATGGCTTGGCCAGTATTGAGGAAGCTACCCGCCAGCGATGGTTTACCCCGGAATTTGTGGCCGCTAATCCGGAACTGGTGGAGGAAGTGCTCCGGGTTTTTGTGCAAACCGATCCGGAAGGGTATTGCAGTTGCTGTGCGGCCGTGCGGGATGCCGATTTTCGCCAGGATATTTCCCGTATCCAGGCGCCCACGCTGGTAATTGCCGGCACCGAAGATAAGGTTTGCACCGTGGAGGACGGCGGCCTGTTGGCCGAAAATATTCCGGATGCCCGGCAGGTTAATTTAAAAGCAGCCCATATTTCCAACATCGAGGCCGCGGCCGATTTTTCCCGCCTGCTTATCAATTTTTGTTCATCGTAATAAAGAAACCCGCTTATGAAAACGGTTCCCCAAATAACGCCGGAACAGGCCGCAGCCTACGTAAAAGACGGCGACATCCTTTTGCAGGGCGGCTTCGGCATGACCGGCAACCCCGTGCACTTAATGCATGCCCTGGCCGAAACCGCTACCAAAAACCTGACCTTTGTCGGCAATAATGTGGGCGAAGTTGGGCTGGGTGGCGGACGGCTTTTGCGCAACGGGCAGCTGAAGAAAATGATCGGTTCTTTTTTTACCAGTAACCCCGAAGCCGTAAAAGCGGCCCAGGATGGTATTGTTGAATACGAGCTTATTCCGCAAGGTTCTCTGGCCGAAGCTTTACGCGCGGGCGGAGCGGGAATCGGCGGTTTTTACACGCCTACAGCTATAGGAACGCCTATTGCTGCCGGGCAGGAAACCAAGATCATCGACGGCGTGGAACAGCTTTTTGTGAAGGGGATCCGGGGAAATGTAGCGTTTATCCGCGCCTGGCAGGCCGATACCGCCGGAAACCTGGTTTACCGCATGACGGAGCAGAACTTTAACCGCGCCATGGCCACCGCCGCCGACCTGGTAATTGCCGAAGTGGAAGAAATTGTGCCCGAAGGCAGCCTCGACCCGAATATTATTCATACCCCTGGCTGCTTTGTCGATTACCTGGTGCAGGCTACGCTGAAACCGGAAGACTTGGGAAGTTCGGCTTCGGTGGGGAAAAACAAGAAGGTAAACGAAGACCGCATGCACATGGCCCGGCGCGCACTGGCCGAACTCAAAAAGGGCGACGTGGTGAATTTGGGCATTGGCATTCCTACTTTGGTGGCAGACCTGATTACGCCGGAGCACGGCATTATCCTGCATTCGGAAAACGGCATGCTGGGCGTAGGCCCGGCCCCGGAAGATGAAGGTGGCGCCCTCGAATACCCGGTAAATGCCGGCAAGATTCCCGTAACCGCCCTTCCCGGAACCAGTTATTTCGACAGCGCTGAATCCTTTGGCATGATCCGGGGCAAACACGTGGACGTAGCGGTAATGGGTGGCCTGGAAGTAGACGAAGAAGCGAATTTAGCTAATTGGGCCGTGCCCGGTCAGCCTTTACTAGGCGTAGGCGGCGCCATGGACCTGGCTTCCGGCGCGAAGACCCTCATCATTACCATGACCCATACGAACAAAGACGGAAGCCCTAAAGTTGTGCCTGTTTGTAAACTACCCCTCACAGCTTTGCGGGCGGTGGACATGGTCATTACCGACTTGGCCGTATTCCGGTACATAGAAAATAAACTTACGCTCATCGAACTGATGCCCGGCGCAACCTTAGAAGAAGTTCGGGAAAAAACGGAAGCGAAGTTTGAGGAAAGATTAGCGTAAGCAAGCTGCCGGTGCCGAACAAGCTTCTCCGATATTGCTGCAATTCCGATCTGGTAATTTATTGCGTGCGCTGCATCATAGGTTTTCTGATCGGCTATGAACTTTACCTGCATTTTCCGCAATACGAACTTTTCTGGACCATCATCTCGATCATCCTGGTTATTTCGCCGGAAGAAAAAGATGCCCGCCGGCTTACCGGAGAGCGTTTCAAGGCTAACTTGATCGGTTCCAGCGTGGGGTTGGTTTGTTATATTCTCCTGGTCCGGCAGGTGTACATGATCCTGCTGGGAATTATTCTTACAAGCCTGATCTGTCACTTTTTCAAGCTGATGAATGTGGCCCGAACCGCCGTTGTAGCGTTATTTATTGTAGTCATTCATGAGCAGTCCGAATTGTCGTACTGGGTGGCGGTAGAACGTTTTGCCTCGGTGGCTTTGGGTTGTCTGATCGGACTTTCGGTAACCTATGTAACGGGTTTTATAATCAGGTTTATAAAGGACAAGCTTAATATTGAATAAAGAAATTCACTATGAAAGAAGCATATCTCCTCGACGGCATCAGAACGCCGATCGGCAGTTTTGGCGGCAAACTCGGACCGGTACGCGCCGATGATCTGGCGGCTATGGTGATCAGGGAAATAGTTCGCCGGAACCCGGAAATTCCCGCGGATGCCTACGACGACGTAATGCTGGGTTGCCATAATCAGGCCGGCGAAGATAACCGCAACGTGGCCCGGATGGCGCTGCTATTGGCCGGCTTGCCGGTAACGGTACCCGGCGAAACCATAAACCGCCTTTGTTCATCGGGTATGTCTACCATTGTCCATGCTTTGCGGGCCATAAGGGCAGGAGACGGCGATATTTTCATCAGCGGCGGCATTGAGCACATGACCCGGGGACCGTTTGTAATTTCCAAGGTATCGAAAGCTTTCGGCAACGATGCGAAAATGGAAGATTCCAGTTTTGGCTGGCGATTCGTAAACCCGAAAATGAAGGAAATGTACGGCGTAGACCCCATGGGCGTAACGGCGGAGAACCTGGCCGAAATGTACCAGATCTCGCGGGAAGACCAGGATCTGTTTGCCTACCGTTCGCAGATGAAAGCTGCTAAAGCACAGAAAAACGGAATTCTGGACGAAGAAATTATGCCGGTACTCATTCCCCAAAAAAAAGGCGATCCGGAGATATTTTCCGAAGATGAATTTGTAAAGCCCGATACTACGCTGGAAGTGCTGGCCAAACTAAAACCGGTCTTCAAGCAAAACGGTACGGTTACGGCCGGAAATGCCGCCGGCCTCAACGACGGCGCCGCTGCCACCATTATTGTTTCGGAAGATGCCGTAAAAGAATACAACCTAAAACCTTTGGCCCGGATCCTGGGCTCAGCGGTAGTTGGCGTAGAGCCCCGCATCATGGGCATCGGACCGGTGCCGGCTACTAAAAAAGTGCTGCAGAAAACCGGCCTTACCCTGGATGATATGGACATTATAGAACTGAACGAAGCCTTCGCCGCCCAAAGCTTAGCCTGTATCCGCGAGCTTGGGCTGGAAGACGACGATCCGCGGATAAACGTGAATGGCGGCGCAATCGCTTTCGGTCACCCGCTGGGCATTTCCGGCACCCGCATTGTACACACCGCCGCCTTAAGTTTGCAGCGGCAAAAGAAAAGGTACGCCCTGGCTACCTTATGCGTAGGCGTAGGGCAGGGGTATGCTATGATCCTTGAGAGGGTTTAACCTTGCCGGGTAAAATGGTTATCGATGGAAACTAGATTATAACCAATTGTCATGTTGAGCGCTAGCGAAACAACTCATCGGCTCTTAGCAGAATCGTTGCTACCAGGTGTAAAAGAGGCCCTTCACTTGTGTTTCTCAAAATGCTCCGGAGCAGGCATAATGATAGTAATTATGAAACAGTTTCTGGTTTAGTGGTAAAATTCAGTTAACCGTACGGACCGGGAAAATGAATTAACTTCCAGCATATTAAAAACAGAACCCCAGCTTCATTTGCTGAAGCTGGGGTTTTGTTTTATTTAAAGTAAGGTAATTCAGAAATCAAATAAACTTCTGAATTGCTACCAATCCAGATACTAATGCTGCAAATTCATTGCCGTCTGCTTTAGCTGGCGGTAGAATAGGTTACTAAATCCGGCTTTAGCCAAACGATACATTTGCAGAACGATAGATTAGGCCAAAGCCAATAATTTGTTTTTCCGAAACCGTCAGCTAAAGCAGACGGCAATGAAGTTTTTCTTTTTAAAACTTCGGCGGAATTAGGGCTTAAGTCAAAAGCAACTTACCTGGATGGGATATAAATCCGGTATTGGTGTTTAACTCTTAAGATTGCTGCCAGTCAGGTTGTAAATATCCTTGATCTCCTCCAGGATCTGCCGGAAATTGATCTCCAGATCCTTAATTCTTCCGTTGTGAATATCGAACACCCAGCCGTGTACCTCCGGGAAGCCGTTGGTTTCATAGCTGAGTTGTACAGCTGCGGTTTTCAGAATGTTTACGCACTGCTCCCGCACGTTCAGCTCCACCAGCCGGTTATAGCGTTCGTGCTCATCCGAAATCGCATCCAGTTCCGCTTTGTGAAACCGGTATACATCGCGGATATTGCGCAGCCAGGGGTTTAAAAGGCCTAAATCTTTGGGCACCATGGCCGCTTTCACCCCGCCGCATTCGTAATGGCCGCAAACAATAATATGCTTTACCTGCAGGTGCCGCACGGCGTAATTAATAACCGCCATAACGTTCAGGTCTACGTTGTTTACCAGGTTGGCAATGTTGCGGTGCACAAAAACCTCGCCCGGGCCTAATCCCATCAATTCCTCGGCCGTAACCCGGCTGTCGCTGCAGCCGATGTAGAGGTAGTCGGGGTTTTGTTCTTTGGCAAGTTGCGCGAAAAAGTCGGGGTTGCTGCCGGTCTTTTGTGCGACCCATTTGCGGTTATTCTCAAAAATTTCTTCGTAAGTGGCCATGTGTTTCAGTTTGTCTTTATCGGTTCAGTTCAGTCTTGGTTAATCTTTTTTCTGCCGCTTTCTATTATTCAGGAATTAGTTTTCAGGAAACCTTTAACTGTACTCAGGCTGATCTATCTCCGGTAGATTAGAGCTTCAATTGTAATTCCGGAAAAATACGCAATCACAGCTAAAGCGACAAAACCAGAATCAGGAAGTTTTCGGCACGGCTTTCAGTAAGCACCTTTTCTGGCAGAAATAATAAGCCAAATTCATTGCCGTCTGCTTTAGCTGATGGAAAGCAGACTGTTTCTGACTGGGAGAGAAATCTGGCTAAAGCCCATTAACAGCTTTTTAAAACCGTCGGCTAAAGCAGACGGCAATGAATTCTTATGCGTTAAAATGTGGCCAGACCCCGCGTTATGCTGCTAACCAATCCTGAAAACCAGGTTATCTAAACTTATCACGGAAAATAAGGTTAAACCCTTAGCACGAAAACCGGAGGGTTTTTAAATAAACGCTACCGAATTGAACTGAAAAACCAGACTCCCAGGCGCTTGGCTGACATTATTTTTCTGAAGTCAGAATTTTTGTAAAGGAGAAAATTATTATTCAGTAAAGGATTTAGCTACAGGTAAGAAAATAAAAGCTTGAAAAGAACTGGCTCAGCCAGTAAAGTAAAACCATGGAAAACACAATACTGGGCCTGCATCATATTACGGCGCTAGCCGGTAAGGCCAGACAAAACCTCGAATTTTATACCCGGGTGTTAGGCCTCCGCCTGCTCAAAAAAACCGTGAACTTCGACGATCCGGGTACCTACCATTTATATTATGGCGACGAACGCGGAAGCGCCGGAACCATCATGACTTTTTTCCCCTACGAAGGCGCGCGGCAAGGCCGGCCCGGCACGGGCATGGCTACCGATATTGCTTATGCCGTTCCCGAAGGAAGCTTTGGTTTCTGGGAAGACCGCTTCGCCAAACACCAGGTCCGTTACAGCAAGCCAACCGAAAAATTCGAGCGGCAGGTTTTAGCTTTCCAGGATCCGGACGGGCTGAAGCTGGAGCTGGTGGAAACCGGCGGACAGGACACGCGCAAAGGCTGGGAAACCGCCGACGTGCAGACAAAAGTAGCGCTGAAAGGTTTTCAGGGCGTAACGCTAACCGTGAAAGAGAAGGGGCCAACGGCTTTAGTTTTAACCGATATTTTCGGCTATAAACTCCGGGAACAAAAAGGCAATCAGCATCGCTACGCAACCGATGCGGTAGCATCTGCCAATATCATAGACCTGGTAGAACTTCCAAACCAGGACCGCGGCCTAGGTGGTGCCGGCACGAACCACCACATTGCTTTCCGGGTAAAGAACGAAGAAGTACTGATGGAATTCCACGATAAGATCGCCCGGCTCGGGTTTAACATCACGCATAAAATAGACCGGAATTACTTTTACTCGCTTTACTTCCGTGAGCCCGGCGGTATCCTGTTTGAGATCGCTACAGATAACCCCGGCTTTGGCATCGATGAGCCTTGGGATAAGTTAGGTTCCGGTTTGCTGTTGCCGCCGCAATACGAGCCGCGCCGTGCCGAAATAGAAGCCGTTTTACCCAAGCTTGATTAAACGAAGTGTAAGACAAATTCAAAATTCCAGTAAATATCCTTCACCGCCTTAGCCTTACCTGCATGGAAACTTTTGCAATTACCCGGGTATATGCCGATGAGAAGGGGGAAAGCCATTTTGAAGATATCTCCAGGCCTTTGATTCCGGAGGGGGAACTGGGTTTTCTTTCGGAACCGGAAGAAGTAAAAGAAATTGTATTCCGTAAAGTGCTGCCCACCTACGACTATGATTTTCACCAGGCTCCGGCACGGCAATACATCATGCTGCTGGACGGCGAAATTGAAATAGAAACTTCGCGGGGTGACAAAAGGCAATTCAAAGCAGGTGAAATTTTACTCGTAGAAAATACCAGCGGAAAAGGGCACCGGACGCGCAATTTGCAGCCGGTTGTCCGGAATTCCGTTTTTGTTACCCTGGCCGATTAAACCCGAAAGTAGAAATGAAACTAGTACACTTTCAAGTTAATATACTAGCATTTGCTTGACGGGATTTGTAATCCCGTCTTAACCGAGCCGTGGGATTTGTAATCCCACTTTCTAAAAATTAATTTGACAGTCTACCAGAAATGGTTTTTAATTCTTCATAAAGCAGCATTATGAACGCAACTCAAAAGCAGGTCATTACCCAGGGCAAACCCTTATCCGAAACCGGTAAAGCCCTGATTCTGGTGCACGGCCGGGGCGCATCTGCGGAAAGTATTCTGGACTTAGCCAGGCATTTACCCGTGGCAGAATTTACCCTTTTTGCCCCGCAGGCTGCCAACCATACCTGGTACCCGTACAGCTTTATGGCGCCCGAATCGCAAAACCAGCCGCACCTGGATAATGCGTTGGCGGTATTGAACGGCCTGGTAAAAAGCATTACCGGACAGGGGATTTCAGCCGATAAAATCTACCTGGCCGGCTTTTCCCAGGGTGCCTGCCTGACAGCCGAATACGCTACCCGCCATGCCCGGCAATATGGAGGCCTCTGCATTTTCACGGGAGGGCTCATTGGTCAGCATATAAACCGGGACAAGTATAAAGGGAATTTCCAGGGCACGCCCGTGCTCATTACCACCGGCGATCCAGACGCTCATGTACCGGTAAGCCGGGTAGAAGAAACCGTGCAAATCATGGAAGGGTTGGGCGCATCGGTAACCAAAAAGATCTATCCGGGCAGGCCACACACCATTTTGCAGGAAGAAATAACCCTGGCCTGCCAGATCCTCGCACCTCCCGGCGATAAGAAAAACGTAACCCAATAAGCAAATGGAGCTAAACGTAAAAGATAATCCCGCCAGACACCGCTTCGAAGCCACGGTAGAAGGAAAAACGGCCTTCGTCGATTACCGGCGAAAGCCCGGCGTAATAAAAGTAATGCACACCGAAGTGCCCAAAGAGCTCGAAGGCCGCGGCATCGCCAGCTCCATGACCAGGCAAGTGCTCCAGCAGATCGCAGCGGAAAGATTAGAGCTCATCCCCATTTGTCCTTACATGCAATCTTACCTGAAAAAGCACCCAGAATACCAATCACTCATCAATATCAGGTTCGATAAAAGTAAACAGTAACTGACCTTCCAGGGTTAGTTTTAACTATCCTGCAAGTTTAGCTTTGGTTGCCATGAAATTCCGGAGTAATTAGTCCGCAACTTTTGCCCGTTATGATCAGCCTTCAGGCCTAATCCTTTCTCCCAGCACTTTTCAGATTTGAAAAAGCACTATTAAAATTCGATTCATTTCGATTTCATTGCCGTCTGCTTTAGCTGACGGTTAAGAAGAAAGCAAATCCGGCTTTAGCCAAACAATGCATTTATAGAAAAGGATTTAGGCCAAAATCATGGATAAAGCCTGAAGTCCGTCAGCTAAAGCAGACGGCAATGAATTTTCCCAAAGGAAGAAATAACTTGCACAAGTAGCCTTTTTATTTGATGCCTGATCCCGGTTAATAGCCTGACAGGCAATCCTCTTAATTTCATTCGCCACATCCTTATTCCAGTACTTAGCAAAGATATTTTTGTTCCTAACAAAACAAGACAACAGGTTTGTATCGGTGAATGGGTTGCCCTCTTAATCGCACCATAATGGAATCGAAGAAAGCTCCGATTATTGAGCTGCAGGAATCCTGGCAATTTGAAGGAGTGTATCACCGATTCAGCGTAATTTCTAACTTATAACCCACCCCGTGTACGCTGGCGATCCGGAGGCTTTCGTCGGGTTTTAAATATTTGCGGAGGCGGGAAATGAAAACATCCATGCTACGGGCTACGAAATAGCCGTTGTCTTCCCATACGGTTTTTAAAATGGTATCGCGTTTTACAATGGCATTCTTGTGTTGGGCAAGCAGGCGGAGTACTTCCGTTTCCTTCAGCGTGAGGGTCTGGGAAACGCCCTTTACCGTTAATAACTGGTTGGCAATGTCGAGGGACGACTGCCCGAAAACTAACTGTTGATCATTATTAACTGCCGGAAGCGGAACGTTGGGTTGTACCCGTTTCAGAATGGCTTTGAGGCGGAGGTGCAGCTCTTCGAGGCTGAAGGGCTTGGTCAGGTAATCGTCGGCGCCGATGGTCAGGCCCAAAATGCGGTCTTCCTGCCGGGCTTTGGCCGTCAGGAAAATGATGGGAAGCACGGCGTTCTTTATCCGGATCTCTTTTGCCAGGGTAAACCCGTCCAGCGCCGGCAGCATCACATCCAGAATACAGAGGTCAAAGGTTTCCTGGGCGGAGGTTTCCAGGCCGGTTGCCCCGTCTTCGCATAAAACTACCTGATAACCTTTCGCTTCCAGGCTGTCCTGCACCAGAAAACCTAAGTTCGGGTCGTCTTCAACCAGTAATATCCGGAACATTGTGGTGGCTTTAAGAATGAATATTCGGTTTACTTTTTAGCAGCAAGGAATAGCGTTTTTCTGATCTTTACAATTACATTTCCGCCTGCTATTAAAAGAATTGCTGTTTTAAGGCATTGCTGTTTTAAGGCTTTTTGGTTTCAGGACGCAAACGGAAAATACAATTCGAAGCGGCTGCCCTGGTTTTCCCGGCTGTTGAGCTGAATGGTTCCCTGGTGAGCCTCCATGATGGTTTTAACGTAGCTCAAGCCGAGGCCGAAGCCCTTCACGTTGTGCAGGTTGCCAGTAGGTACGCGGTAGAATTTATCGAATACATACTGCTGTACTTCTTTGCTGATGCCCAGGCCTTTGTCGGCAATGGAAATGAGAATGCCGTTCTGGTGGTTACGGGTGCTCACTTCAATTTCCGGGGCCTGCGGCGAATACTTTTCGGCGTTATCGAGCAGGTTATAAACTACGTTGGTCAGGTGCAGGCTGTCGGCCAGGATCTCGGCATTTTCCGCCTGCAGATTGAAATGAACCTGGCCGGCACGTTTCTGTAAACGAAGGTGCAGGCTTTGCATGGTATCCTGAATTACCTGGTGCACGTTGGTGCTGGTTTTACGCAGGGCGAGTTCTTTTTTTTCCAGCACCGCCATTTGCAGTACTCGTTCCACCTGGGCTTTCAGGCGTTCGTTTTCCTGGTAAATGATCTGGTGGTAACGTTCGGTTTTGTGGGGCGGCAAACTGTTGCCCTGGGTGCGCAGCATTTCGCTGGCAATGGCAATGTTGGTGATCGGGGTTTGCAGCTCATGGGTCATGTTGTTGATGAAGTTCTCTTTCATTTCTGAAAGCTTTTTTTCTTTCAGAATGGAAAGAAGCGTATAGGCAAAAAAGATCACCACCACCAGCAAAGCCAGTGTGGAATACAGCCAGAGAGTCATTTCGCTGAAAATGTAGGTGGTTTTACCCGGGAATACTACGGCAAAATTATAGCGGCCGGCAGCTTTTTTACCCGTAACCATACCGTTTTCCGCGCTGCTTTCCGGGGCATTATCCGCTTCTTTTTTTGGGTGGGTGGCCGGTACATAGTTCCCGAAAACCAGGGTGTCGTCGGAGGCGTTTAAAATGCCGTATTCATAATTCACTTCCAGGCGCCGCTTCGAAAATTCCTTTTTCAGCAGGGTATCCAATTCCTTTGCTTCGATGGGGGCGTTTACCTGGGCCAGGAAAAAGCTCGACGATAATTGCTGCACCGGTGGCGTGGCCGCAGTAAGGCCGGAATCGGCCAGGATCTTCTGTGAAATATGTTGCAGCGCGACGTTCACCGCCAGGTTAAATTCTTTTTCTTCCAGCGAATACGCCTTCTGCAGCCAGGTTAACTGTACGCCCAGCAAACCGGCCAGCGACAGCGTGGCCAGCACGATAATCATGCGGATCTTTTTACGGCTCATAATCCAAAATTAAGGTTTTTTGCAAAGGCTAAAAGGAATTTAACATTTCATTAACATCCTTTTACAAACACTTAACCTTTTTTAACATTTCATTAACCAGGCGGCTTTTCTTTCCGGCGTAGGTTTGCTAAAAACTCCCGCTTATGAAAACAACGGCACCCATTTTAGGTAAACGAAACTTCTTTCTTTTAGGCATAAGCCTGCTGGTATTAGCCTCCGGCTTCTTCACCATGACTCTCGACCAAGAAGACCATGGTTTCGGTTTTTTAGGCTTAACCTTAGGGCCGGCCCTCGTGTTGCTCGGCCTGATCCTGCCTTTTTTCTCTATTTTTTCTTCCGGAATTAATTTCAGAAACCAGACCGGATTTCAGAAGCTGAACCGCCTAACGGGCTGGCTGGTTTTTACGCTGGCTTTAACGGTTTACGTGTTTACCCTGGAGCCCACCACCAGTTTCTGGGATTGCGGGGAATTCATTGCGTCGGCGTATAAATTACAGGTGCCGCACCCGCCCGGAGCGCCGCTGTTTCTGCTGGTCGGCCGCATGTTTTCGCTGCTGGCTTTGGGCGACGTAAAACAGGTAGCTTATTGGGTGAACATGGTGTCGGCCTTGTCGAGCGCCTTTACCGTACTTTTCCTGTTCTGGACCATTACCTTACTAGCCCGGAAACTGGTAGAGGAGAAGGCTGAAAAAGTAAGCCCTCTGCAAACCATCCTGATCCTGAGCAGCGGGGTAGTCGGGGCGCTGAGTTTCACGTTCTCCGATTCGTTCTGGTTTTCGACGGTGGAAGCAGAAGTGTATGCATTGTCTTCGTTTTTTACGGCCATCGTTTTTTGGGCCATGCTGAAATGGGAAACCGCCGAAAAAAAGGAAACCGGTTCCCGCTGGCTCCTCCTGATCGCGTATTTACTGGGTCTTTCCATCGGGGTGCACCTGCTGAATTTGCTGGCAATTCCCGCCATGGCCTTGATTTATTTCCACCGGAATTTCAGGTTTACTTACAAAGGCGCCCTGCTCACTTTGCTTATCAGCTTAGGTATAATCGGCCTGATTATGTGGGGCATTATTCCGGGTTTACCGGCAGTGGCCGGCAGTTTGGAAGTGTTTTTTGTGAATGCCTTCGGTTTGCCTTTCGGCAGCGGCATCTTGGTTTTTTTGCTGCTTTTTATAGCGTTCCTGGTTTATGCCTTAAAGCGAAGTATAACTAAACGGAACGCCTTGTGGCAAACGGCTTTGCTGGGACTGGTCTATATCCTGATCGGTTATTCCTCTTATTTAATTATTCCGATCCGTTCAGCCTACAACCCACCGGTAGATGAGAATAACCCCGAGGAAATATTGAGTTTTGTTTCGTACCTGCGGCGGGAGCAATACGGCGAAAGGCCCTTGCTTTACGGTCCGCAGTTTTCTGCTGAATTGATCGATCAGCAGCGCGGTGCGCCCCAATATGCCAGAGTAAAAGACCGCTACGAAGTGGTAGACCACAAAGTTGAACCGGTTTACAAGCCGAAAGACCTGAGTTTGCTGCCGCGCCTTTACAGTAATTCCCCGCTGCACCTGTACGAATATAAAAAGTGGGTGAATATCCGGGAAGGGGAGAAGCCCACCATGAGCCAGAACCTTTCCTTTCTTTTTCGCTACCAGTTGGGGCACATGTACGGGCGTTATTTTCTTTGGAACTTTGCGGGCCGCGAAAGCGATGTGCAGCACGCCGGGGTACTTTGGCCCTGGGAAAAACCGGACGATCTGCCTCATGAAATTCAAACGAATAAGGCGCGCAATAACTATTACCTGCTGCCGCTGCTGCTGGGGTTGGCCGGCGCAGTTTACCAGTTCCGCCAGCGGAAGCCCGATGCCGTAGTAGTGAGCCTGTTGTTCCTTTTCACCGGCGTGGCCATAGCCTTTTACCTGAACCAGCCGCCGGCAGAACCCCGGGAGCGCGACTATGCTTTTGCCGGTTCTTTTTATGCCTTTGCTATCTGGATCGGACTAGGTGTAATGGCTCTTGCGGCCTTGTTAAAAAAGTACTTCCAGAATCCTTTTCTAACCGTTTCTGCAGCTGCCTGTTGCCTGGCGGTGCCTATGCTCATGGCGCAGCAGGGCTGGGACGACCACGACCGTTCGGACCGTTATTATGCTGTCGATTTTGCCCGGAACATGCTCGAATCCTGCGCGCCCAACGCCATCCTTTTTACCAACGGCGACAATGATACGTTTCCGCTCTGGTATGCCCAGGAAGTGGAAGGCTTGCGTCGCGATGTGCGGGTAGTGGTACTGAGTTACCTGAATACCGATTGGTACATCGAACAAATGAAGCGGCCGGCTTATGAATCGGCGCCATTGCCTATTTCGCTGGAAGAAGAAGACTTTAAATTCAGCGCCAATAATTATCTGCCTTACGTGGCCCGGCCGCAGGTGGCAAACGGCATAGACCTGAAGCAATTTATAAAGCTGGTAAAACAAAACCACGAAGCGCTCCAGGTTACCGCCAACGATGGCCGCACCTTTCTTTCGATGCCTACCAAGAATTTCTTTTTAGAGGTAAACAAAGCAGTCGTGTTGCAAAGCGGAATTATTCCGAAGGAACGGGGAAAAGAGGTGGTAAGTCAGATGCGCTGGAGTTTTTCCGGCTCGGGCATGGAGAAAAAGCAGCTCCTTATTGCCGATATCCTGGCGACCAATAACTGGCAGCAGCCCATTTATTTTTCCACTTCGGCCAACGCCGAAGACGTGAAATTCCTGAAACCCTACCTGCAGCTCGAAGGCCTGACCTACCGCGTACTGCCTGCCCTTAATCCGGATCCTCAAGCCGAAACCGCCATTGCCAGAAACCTGATGTACCAAAACCTGACGCAAAAATTTCAGTTCCGCAACCTCCATAACCCGGACATCCATTACGACAACGTTTACCAGTCCCAGCTTGTAACGAACATGCGTGAAAAATTCGGTTTGCTGGCCCTGGAATTCCTGAAACACGGCGAAACTGCTAAGGCAAAAACAGTAACCGCTCTGGCCCTGAAAGTATTGCCCGACGCCGCCCATCCCTACGACCTTTACGCACCGCTTTACGTGGAATTACTGGCCCGGACCGGTCAGCAGGAAAAAGCGGATCAGCTTATAAAAACGGTAGGCGAGCGGGCAAAAAAGTCGGTAACTTACTATGCGGGTTTAGAGAAAAGTCAGCTTTTCGACCGGGAAATTCAGCTGAATATGCTACTGCTGCAAAACCTGATCAGGAGCGCTTACAACCTGAACAATGCCGAACAAGCCAAAGGCCTGGAAGCTTTCTTTATGGAGCAGTACCAGAAATTTAAGTGGGGGTAAGGCTGGAAAGTTTTTTTAAGGGATACTAACCTGAGGCGGGGAAATCCGGTAATTGCAATCGCTCAGCCGCAGAACTACGAAGGAACCAGCTTAAATTAAGAAGTACTTGTTCCGGATTCAAAGGACATTCCAACCGAAATAATTAGTTTCCCTTTAAAACAAAGATCCCGTTCCTCTTAAATGGAGCGGGAGCTTTGTTTTAGCAGACCGGCATGCATTTGGGAAGCAATAGCACTTAACCATATAAAACCGCTTGGGACCCTAAATGTAAATCATCTTTTCGTGGCTGTTTTCTTATTTTTGGTCAATATAAACTTTAAATATTATAATATAAAACAACCTTAAAAGAAAATCAAAGTTTAATTAAGTATTCTTTTAAAAATTATATAAATGGGACCTTGATTTTTAAGGTTTCCAATACTTAAATAATATTCTATGGATTGTTTTAAGACAGATTATTTAAGACCCAAAAGAATAAACTGCTTTTTGTTTCCATTCCTGAAAAGTGTTTTAGTAATCAAAAAATCAGGAATTTACCGCGCTGTTGAGGCTTATTGACGGAATGACTGGTATTTGTTACCTGGTTTTGGCTCTGTTTGTATAAAGAGCAAAACCTTTTTTTTTCCTGCTTTTGCCTGAACGAGGATTTATTGATAATAGAATAAGTCAATAATCTTAAAAATCACTCATCTAAACATAATCCCATGAAAGAACTTCTTTACGCTCAAAGACCCAGGAAAGTGGATAAAGATCCCTTTCAGCGATCCTCCCGCAAGAGGACTAAAAACCAGATCAGGTACTTTTATAACAGATTTAAGCCTGTTGATCAGGTAATTAGAGGTTTATTGCCTTTGCTATTATGCTTCTTTTTTTTTGCGGCTTCAGCCCAAAATTCTATAGCCACGGAAAACGCCCTGCCGGGCAATCCGGCCTCGGAATGGGATATTTCCGGTGCCGGTGATCTTTCCATACAGGGTTTTGCCACCGACATCAGCTACAATAAAGGCGAAACGGCCCGTTTCAAGATCAAGACCAATGCCAGCGCCTATACCATCCGGATCTACCGCTTAGGGTATTACCAGGGGAACGGCGCCCGCTTTATGGGCAACGCTACCGTTACGGCTACCTTGCCCCAAACCCAACCCACCTGCCTTACAAATTCAACCGGACTTATTGATTGCGGTAACTGGGCAGAATCGGCGAGTTGGAATATTCCGGCCAATGCGGTTTCGGGCATTTACATTGCCAAATTAACCCGGACCAACACCGGCGGTTCGAGCCATATTACTTTTGTGGTTAGGGACGATGCCAGTACTTCCGATCTGCTATTCCAGACTTCTGACGCTACCTGGCAGGCTTACAATGTTTACGGCGACAACAACAACGGCAAGAGTTTATACACCGGCTCCGGTGGCAAAGCTTCTAAAGTGAGTTACAACCGGCCTTTCTATACCCGAAGCGGCGGAGGCGGCGGCGGTTCCGAAGACTGGCTTTTTAATGCCGAATACCCGATGATCCGTTTCCTGGAAAGGAACGGCTATAATGTTACGTACACTACCAATGTAGATACCGATCGCAGAGGGAATTTAATTCAGAATCATAAAGCATTTCTGTCGGTTGGCCATGATGAATACTGGTCGAAGGGGATGCGCGATAACGTGGAAGCTGCCCGCAACGCCGGTAGGCACCTGGCTTTTTTCAGCGGCAACGAAGTTTACTGGAAAACCCGCTGGGAAAACAGTATCGATGGCAGCGGAAAAACCCACCGGACCCTGGTATGCTACAAGGAAGGTACTTTAGGCGAAAACCAGTGTAATACCAAATGCGACCCCAGTTCTGAATGGACAGGACTATGGCGAAGCGGTTGCGAATATCCGGCTTCGGACGGTTGCCGGCCCGAAAATGAACTGAGCGGGCAGATCAGCTGGGAAGACTCCAACGGTGCCCTGCAGGTGCCGGCTACTTTTCAGAACTTACGTTTCTGGCGCAACACCAGCGTTGCTGGTTTAGGAACCAACCAAACGGCCACTTTCACCCCGAATACCGTGGGTTACGAATGGAATTCCGACCAGGAAGTCTACCGTTCCTCTTATCCGGCCGGCCGGGTTTTGCTTTCCCGAACCGTAATCGGCGGCAAAACGCATAATGCTTCGCTTTACAAACACAACAGCGGCGCTCTTGTTTTCGGTGCCGGTACCGTGCAGTGGTCCTGGGGCTTAGACGGCAACCACGACCGCGGCAGCGATGCCCCAAGCCGCGATATGCAGCAAGCTACCTTAAACCTGCTGGCCGACATGGCTGCGCAACCGGGGAGCAAACAGGCCGATCTTACCGCCGCAACTGCTTCCGCCGATAATCTTGCCCCAACGGTAGCTGTAACTTCCCCGACGAACGGCGCCAATGTACCGAGCGGCGCAGCCGTTACGATCAGCGGCACCGCTTCGGACGCCAATACCGTGGCAGGAATTGAAGTTTCTGTGGATGGCGGAACAACCTGGCGACAGGCAAGCGGAACTACGAACTGGACTTTTTCCTGGATTCCTTCGGCAACCGGCCCGGCTACCATTCGTTGCCGGGCTTTTGACGATTCCGGAAATCTGAGTGGCGTGGTTGCGGTAAATGTAACGGTTGGCAGCACGGGTAATCCCAATTGTCCTTGTACTGTTTTTCTGCCTACCGATAATCCCGGCGCCAGCCTTGAGAACGATAATAACCAGCCGATCCAGTTGGGAATGAAATTCACTTCCACGACCAATGGATTTATTACCGGGGTGCGTTTTTATAAGAACAGCGGCAATACCGGCACGCATACCGGGCAATTATACAGTAGCACCGGTACTTTACTGGCCCAGGCAACTTTCACGAACGAAACGGCTTCCGGCTGGCAGGAACAAGCTTTTGCGAATCCGGTAGCCATTAACGCCAATACTACTTACATCATATCTTACCACAGCAGCGCCGGCTTTTATTCGGTAAATGATATCGGTTTTGCCACGGCTTTGGTTAATGGTCCTTTAAAAGGGTTGGCAAACGGCGAAAATGGCCCGAACGGCGTGTATCAATACTCCGCTACGCCTACCTTCCCGACTACCAATTTCCAAGCCAGTAATTATTACGTGGATGTGGTTTTCAATACTATTGTTGGCCCGGATACCAATCCGCCGGTGGTACTTGCCACCATTCCGGTCAGCAATGCCATAGGCGTAAATGAAGCGGCGAATATCAGCATTACCTTCAATGAAGCCCTCGATCCGTCCACGGTTTCCAGCGCTACCATTTCGTTAATGAGCGGCAGTTCCCCGGTACCGGCCACCGTGACTTTTGACGCGCTAAACCGTACCGTTACCCTCGATCCGCTTTCGAACCTGAATTTCAATGCTAATTATTCTGTAATTGTAAGAGGCGGCACTGCCGATCCGAGAATTAAAGATGTCGCCGGGAATGCCCTGGCAGCCGATTACACCTTTGCATTTACTACGAGACCTACACCTCCGCCGCCACCGCCTTCCGCGAATGACGGACCGGGCGGGCCGATCCTGGTGATCAGTTCTTCAGCCAATCCGTTCAGCCGGTACCCGGTGGAAATTTTAAGGGCAGAAGGCTTTAATGAATTTGCAGCCAAAGATATTTCAGAAATAACGGCAAATACTGCCTTACTGAACAGCTATGACGTTATTTTACTGGGTGAAATTTCGCTTTCCGCAGCCAACGTTACTTCTCTCACCAACTGGGTAGAAGCCGGCGGCACCCTGATCGCGTTTAAACCCGACCCGCAGCTTGCTTCACTGCTAGGGCTTTCCGCTGCCACCGGCACACTTTCCGACCGCTACCTGCTGGTGAATACTACCAGCGGACCAGGCGTTGGCATCGTGAACCAGACCATTCAATACCACGGAGCAGCGAATTTGTACGCGCTGAACGGCGCCGCCAGCTTAGCTACTTTGTATTCCAATGCTACTACGGCTACCACGAATCCGGCGGTAACCATGCGAAACGTTGGCAGTAACGGCGGCAAGGCAGTGGCTTTTGCCTATGATCTGGCGCGTTCAATTGTTTACACCCGCCAGGGAAATCCGGCCTGGGCTGGTCAGAAACGGGATGGCCAAAGTGGCCCGATCCGTTCAGATGATATGTTCTTCCCGGATTGGATCGATTTTAATAAAGTAGCCATTCCGCAGGCCGATGAGCAGCAACGCTTACTGGCAAACATCATTATTCAGGCGAACCTGCACAAGAAGCCGCTGCCCCGTTTCTGGTATTTACCGCGCGGTTTAAAAGCGGCCGTTGTAATGACCGGCGATGACCATGCCGGCGGCGGAACTGTAGGGCGCTTCAACGATTACGTTGCGAAAAGCGCTTCCAATACGCCACAGGCGGTTGCCGAGTGGACGGCTATCCGGGGCACCTCCTACATTTACCCGGGCACCAATATTACCAATGCGCAGGCAATGTCTTACGAGGCGCAGGGCTTCGAAATTTCGCTGCACCTGAATACCAATTGCGCTACCTGGACCCCGACCTCGGTAAGAACCATGTTCGACGATCAGCTGGCCAGTCTGGCGGCCCAGCTTCCCGGCATTTCAACGCCCGTTACGCACCGCACCCACTGTATTTCGTGGAGCGATTGGGCAACAAAAGCCAAAGCGGAAGCTGAACGCGGTATCCGGTTGGACGCCAATTATTACTATTGGCCGGGCGCCTGGATAAACGACCGTCCGGGTATGTTTACCGGTTCCGGAATTCCGATGCGGTTTGCCGATCTGGATGGCACGCTGATCGATTGCTACCAGGCGGCTACCCAACTGACCGATGAATCCAACATCACTTATTCTACCCATATTAATTCCTTGCTTGATAATGCGCTTGGGGCGAACGGATATTATGGCGTTTTCACGGCAAATATGCATACCGATGTAAACGGCGGCAACAGCTCCAACGGATCGAACATTATTGTGGCCGCAGCGCAGCAAAGACAGGTTCCGGTTATTTCGGCCAAACAAATGTTGACCTGGCTGGATGGCCGCAACAATTCTTCATTCGGGGCGATGAGCTGGAACAACGGCGTACTGAATTTTACGGTTACAGCTGCCGACGGCTCGCATAATTTAAGAGGCATGCTCCCGATAGATGGCAACGGCGGTCAGTTAACCGGCATTACCGTAAATGGCGAGCCGGTTTCCTATACCACGGAAACCATTAAAGGCATGGCCTATGCGTTCTTCCCGGCCAACAGCGGTAATTATGCAGCAACGTACAGCAACAGCACTACCCCGCTGCAAATTTCGGCGGTAAATGTTTCGCAAACGGCACCGGGTTCGGCTACCGTTACCTGGAACACCAACGTGCTTGCTGATTCTAAAGTAGCGTATGGCACTGCTGCAAACCAGCTGAACCTGAATGTAGCAGATGCCAACCCGGTTACAGCTCACAGTTTAACTTTAACCGGTCTGACTCCCGCCACTACTTATTACTACCGGGTTACTTCGGCCACCAGTTCCGGCAACAACCTTACCGAACCGGATGCAGCAGCGGCACCTTTAAGCTTTACTACACCGGCAGCAGCCTGCTTCAGCGACGAAACAGTGGCCAGCTTTAACGCCGGAACTATTGGAACCAGTACTTTTGTGAGCCCTAACGGGGTTACCCTGAAACCTCAGCTGGCGGAAGAATTTACCACCTTACCAGCAACTTCGCAATGGCAAAGCTTCCCGTGGACTTCTGGCGGAACAAGCACCATTACCAACGGACAAGTGGTAGTAGATGGTGCGCGTTATAATACCGAACCGGTAAATGCTGCTTTCGGTCCGGGAACAACCATCGAGTTTGTTGGCACATTCGGCAATGCGCCTTTTCAGCACATCGGTTTCGGTTCCGGCGATGATGCAGCCATGTTTAATACCGTATCTACCTGGGCGATGTTCAGTACCGGATCTAGCGGAAGCGGATTATTGGCTCGCGTTGCCAATAACGGTCCTTCCGTGGATATACCGGTTGGCAGTAACCTGCTGGGAAGTCCTCACCGGTATAAGATCAGCTGGAAAGCCAATGCAATTGAATTTTATGTAGATTGTGCTTTGGTTCATACCCAAAACTCAACCTTAACGGCGCCAATGCGGGTGGGTATGAGCGACTTTACGGTAGGTGGCCCGAGCATTGCGCTTGACTGGATCACCGCTTCGCCGTACGCTTCTTCCGGCAGTTACACTTCCCGCGTTTACGATGGCGGCAGCCAGAAAAACTGGCAGGAAGCTAGCTGGCAAGCTGCTTTACCGGCCGGAACAGCTATTCAGTTATTCCAGCGCCAGGGAAATACCGCCACGCCGGACGGCACCTGGACGGCTTTCACCGCCATTCCAGCCAGCGGAACCAACGTAGGAGGAACTTCCCGTTATATTCAGTACCAGGCTGACCTGACTACTTCGGATGCCAGCGTTTCGCCGGTTCTGGAAAAAGTGAATTTCGGTTGTGCTTCGCCAACCTGCCCGACCCTGACTTTTTCTCCTGTTTCTGCCAGCGTTTTACCGGACGCTACCCAGGGAACTGCTTATTCGCAAACCATCAGCACCAATCCGGTTGGGTACAGCTTTACCGCCACCGGTTTGCCGGCGGGGCTTACCATAGATGCAGTTTCCGGGGTGATAAGCGGTATTCCTACAAATGCTGTAGCAAATGCTGCCATAACGGTAACGGCTTCTCAGGGAGGTTGTACAGAGACGGCTACTTACACGCTTTCAGTGCAAGCTCCGGTTCCGGCCTGCTTCAGTGATGAAACCGCTGCCAGTTTCAATGCAGGCACGTTGGATGCCAGCACTGCTGCTAATGCAAATGGCATTACGTTGAAACCACTCTTAACGGAAGAATTTGATGTGCTGCCACCAACTACGCAATGGCAAAGCTTCCCCTGGGCAACCGGCGGAGGAAGTACCCTGGTGAATGGCCAGGTAGTGGTGGACGGAGCCCGTTACAATACCGAACCCGTTGGAACCACTTACGGTCCGGGAACTTCCATTGACTTTGTCGGTACGTTTGGAACTGCCCCTTTTCAGCACATCGGATTAGGTGCCGGAAATAACGTGGACATGTACAATAATACCAGCACCTGGGCCATGTTCAGCACGGGTTCTGCCGGAACTGGTTTGCTGGCCCGCGTTGCCAATGGCGGTCCTTCGGTAGATGTACCCATTGCCGGTAACTTACTGGGAACGCCGCACCGCTACCAGATCAACTGGAAAGCTGGCAGCATCGAGTTTTATGTAGACGGAAATCTGGTACACACGCAAAATGCTACTTTAACTACCCCAATGCGGGTAGGTATGAGTGATTTTGCAGTAGGCGGTCAGAGTGTAAGTTTAGACCGAATGCTGATCACGCCTTACGCCGCATCCGGTAGTTATACTTCCCGCGTTTACGATGGCGGCAGCCAGAAAAACTGGCAGGAAGCTAGCTGGCAAGCTGCTTTACCGGCCGGAACAGCTATTCAGTTATTCCAGCGCCAGGGAAATACCGCCACGCCGGACGGCACCTGGACGGCTTTCACAGCCATTCCAGCCAGCGGAACCAACGTAGGAGGGACTTCACGCTACATCCAGTACCGCGCTGATTTAACTACTACTAATACCAGTGTAACGCCGGAGCTGCAGAAAGTCAATATCGGTTGTGAAACCTTTACTTGCCCTGCCGTTACTTTTACGCCGGTAACCAATACTGTTTTACCAGTTGCTACAGAAGGAACAGCTTATTCGCAAACCATCAGCAGTGATCCTTCCGGTTACAGCTTTACCGCTACCGGCTTGCCGGCAGGACTAGCCATGGATGCTGTTTCCGGAGCGATCAGCGGAACGCCTTCAGCTGCACTTACTAATGCCAGCATAAAGGTTATTGCTACCCAGGGAGCTTGTTCAGATTCTGCCTTTTACACCCTTTCGGTTAACCCGGCCAATCAGGCTCCGGAACTGGCAGCCATCGGCAACAAATCCGTTACAGTGGGGCAGGCACTCCTTTTCACAGCCACAGCCACTGATAACGATAGTAGTCAGACCTTAACGTATTCGGTGGAAAATGCACCGGCTGCGGCTACGATCAATGCTTCTTCCGGCGAATTCAGCTGGATGCCAGGTTCGGGGGATATCGGGGCGCATACCTTTAAAGTGAAGGTAACGGACAACGGAATTCCTGCGCTCTCGGATGAAGAAGAAATTACGGTTACGGTGAATCCGGTTCAGTACAGTCTGCTTGTGACTGCTCCGGTGAACGGAAGCGTAACGGTCAATCCAAATCAATCCAGCTTTATTAGCGGCGATAGCGTGATGTTAACAGCAGTTCCGGACAACGGTTATGTATTCAGCCACTGGAGCGGCGACGCTACCGGTAGCAGTAATCCGTTGAAAGTGATCATGAACGGCAACAAAACCATTGCGGCTAATTTCGTAGCTGTTCCAACGGTTTATACCCTGAACGCTACTTCTTCCGGCAACGGAAATGTAACCGTGGATCCGAACCAAACCAGTTTTGAGAGTGGTTCCAATGCAACTTTAACTGCTGTACCAACTAATGGCTTTATGTTCAGCCACTGGAGCGGCGATGCAAGCGGCAGCGCCAACCCACTTACTATTACTATGGATGGGGACAAGAACATTACTGCAAACTTCACGGCGGTTCCGGTTCTTTATAATTTGAGTGTTACCTCTTCAGGAAACGGCTCGGTTACCATCGATCCTAACCAGAGCAGCTTTACGGATGGCTCTCAGGTAACGATAACTGCAGTTCCGGCCAGTGGCTATGTTTTCAGCAACTGGGGAGGTGATGCCAGTGGCAATACCAATCCGCTCTCCGTTACCATGAACGCTGACAAGTTTATTACTGCTAATTTCACCGTAGTTGGTTCTAATCTGGAAGTTACCGGTTTCAATCTGATCGATGCTACTACGGAACTTCCCTTGCGGCAAATAAACGACGGGGATGTAATAAACCTTGCCACGGTGGGCTCGAAGAAACTGAACATTCAGGCGCTTACCCTGCAGCCAACCGTAGGCAGCGTTGTATTTAACCTGAGCGGGCAGGAAACGAAAGTGCGGTCTGATGAAAGCGTGCCTTACTCGTTGTTCGGCGACAACCAGGGGAATTATTATTCCTGGATCCCGACGGCCGGCACGTATACTCTTACCGCGACGCCATATACCCTGGGAGTTGGGAAAGGTACTGCCGGAATTTCGCGTACCATTACCTTTACTTTAATGAGCCAGCCGGCAGTTGCCCAGTACTATCTGAACGTTTCGACTGTCGGGGCCGGGACTGTAACCAAGGACCCAAATCAGGCTTCCTACACCAGTGGTTCCAATGTAACCTTAACTGCAACTCCAGACCCAGGTTTTGTATTCAGCCACTGGAGCGGAGCTGCCACCGGGAACATGAATCCGTTAAGTGTTTCCATGAACACTAACAAGAACATAACTGCGAACTTTAAGCTGGCACCGACAATGTATACGCTTACCGTTTCTACTTCCGGCAGCGGAACGGTAAACATCGATCCGAACCAGACCAGCTTTACGGACGGCGCTCTTGTAACGCTAACAGCAGTGCCGGCTTCGGGCTTTGCCTTCAGCCACTGGAGCGGAAGCGCCACCGGCAATAGTAACCCGCTGACGCTGGCGATGAACAGCAGTAAGAGTATTACAGCGGTATTCCTTTCGTTAGCCTCGTTGCAGGTAACGGGCTTCAACCTGATCGATGCCACCACCGAACTTCCTTTGAAACAACTCCAGAATGGCGATGTAATAAACCTGGCCACGGTGGGCTCGAAAAAGCTGAACATTCAGGCGCTTACCCTGCAGCCAACGGTTGGCAGCGTAGTATTTAACCTGAGCGGGCAGGAAACGAAAGTGCGGTCTGATGAAAGCGTGCCTTACTCGTTGTTTGGCGATAATAATGGCAATTATTATTCCTGGATCCCGACGGCCGGCACGTATACCCTTACCGCAACGCCTTATTCCCTGGGGGTTGGGAAAGGTACCGCCGGAATTCCGTTAACCATTAGTTTCTCCGTTGTAAATCAGGCGGTGGCCACCAGGGTTGCTAATACGGAAACTGATCCGGTATTGGGAATAGCAGATCAATTACGAAACGCTACTGGTCCGCTTTTGGTCGCGTATCCAAACCCGTTCCGGAATGAGTTAAATATTACCTTGGAAACCGGTCAGCGGGAGCCTGCAACCTTAACTTTAACGGATGCCCTTGGCCGCACCTGTTACCAGCAGAAAGTAGAAATGACGGATGGCAAAGCCCAAATAACTTTACCAAAATCGGTTTCACTTAAAGCTGGTATTTATTTCCTGCGGGCCCAACAGGGAGCTACCCAAAAAGTTATTAAGATAATCCGCGAATAATTGGTAAACTGATAACCTGAATGAATGCTGAAAGCCTGTAGACCAATGTTTACAGGCTTTCGGTTTTGTTTAAAGTTAAGTAGGTAGACAAAATTAGTTTACCCAATTATATCCATTTCTTTTCTGTCATTCTGGAAGAATCTTGTGAATTCTAAGCTTTGAACCCATAAATTTTCACAAAATGACAATCGTAATAGTTCAAATTAATTAGGTTCTGCTAATTAAGTAGCAGAACTTATTTAAACTACGCTACCCGGATTATCATGCTTAGGAAAACTTATGAGCTAGAAGCACAAAAATCACAAGTTCCTTTCAGGATGACAAAGTGGAGAGGCTACGCTTATAAATGACTTTAAACTTACTATGGTAGCCAACTTTTGTGTTTAGGTTCTGAAGTAAATTGAATACAGAAAGGAGCGCGGGGCAGCGAATGACGACTTGCAGTAAAAACGCTTTGAGCATTTATAGGCAGCATTATTATTCACAAACCCTGGTCACACCTTTAGAATTTATTTTGGCTGAATCTAGGCTTTAAGTGCCGTCGGGATGCTATTTTAACAAGATAGGTTCTGCCGCGTATCAGGATTAGGGATTCTTTTTAACCTTAATCTGATGCGTTTGAAGGTTTTTGGGCATTTATTGGTTTGCAGACCAGCCATTTTTGCCTGGCTCTTTTGCCTGCTCGTAAGCCTCAGCCCGGAACTACTGGCCCAGCAGCAACAGCGGGATCTCGATTATTACCTGAATGCCGGCCTGGCCAACAGCCCGATGCTCTTCGACAGTACCAATCAATTTAAAGCCAATCAGCTCGATAGTCTTAAGATCTTAGCCGGTTTTCGGCCGCAGGTTACCTCTACGGGAAATATTACGGTGCCGCCGGTTATCGGTAAATTCGGTTACGACAGCGCCATTACGAACGGGGGTAATTATTCGGGCGTGGTAACGGCCGAGCAGCAGCTTTTTAACGGCCGGCCGCGCAAAGTGCAGTTTCAGAATATTACGCTGCTGAACCAGGCCTTGCGCCTGAATGTACAGCTTTCGGAAATAGACCTGAAAAAGAGTATTACGGCCCAGTACATTACCGCTTATTCCGATCTTAACCAGGTGGAATTTAACCGGAATCTGCTGAAGATTTTGCAGGACGAACAGCCGGCTTTAAAGAAACTGGTAGAGAATGGCGTGTACCTGCAAACCGATTACCTGAACCTGAACGTGAGTATTCAAACCCAGTTGATAGCCCTGAAAAAAGCGGCTATTCAGTACCGGGATGACCTGTACGCGCTGAATCTTTTGTGCGGCATAAACGACCGTTCAGAAGTAATTTTACTGAAACCGGAGATACCGCTCAGAAGTGCTTTCTTTATTCAGAATTCGCCCCAAATGCAGCGTTTCCGGATCGATAGTCTGAGGCTGCGCGCCTCCCGCGAACTGATTGATTTGCATTACCGGCCCCGGCTGAGTGCTTTTGCGGATGCCGGCGTAAATGCCATAAATCCGCGCAACATTCCGCATAATATCGGTACCAGTTTCGGCCTAAATTTTACTGCCGTTATTTACGATGGCCGCCAGCGCCGCCTGGAATACAACCGCTTAATGCTTCGGGAAATTACCCGCCAGAAATACCGCGATTTTTATTCAAGCCAGTACCAGACCAGGCTGTACCAGTTGCAGGACCGCCTGAATGCCACCGATGAACTGATTGCCGAAATCCGCGAACAGATTGCCGCCCAGCAAAGGCTGCTGGATATGTATAAAGTGGAGATTGCAAATGGCCTGGTCCGGTTTACCGACTTCATTATAAACGTTACCAGTTACACCAACACCCGCAACAACCTGGTGCAGGCCGAAAACGACCGCCTTCAGATCTTAAACGAACTCAATTACCTGAAATGAGAAAATACCTGACTTTTTTTTCGTTTGTACTACCGTTTTTCCTGGCTGGTTGCAAACAAACTACGCCCGGTACAGAAGGGGAAGAGGCGACCGGTAAAGTTAAAACCCCGGTGCAGGTAATAACGGTGGAGCATGCGCCTATCGCGGAAACCTTAACCTTATCTGCCACTTCTGTTTACCAGAAAAAGAACATCCTGAACGCAAACGTACAAGGCTATATCAAAAAGATTTACGTGAATCTGGGCGATTTTGTAACGGCCGGAAAACCGATGTTCCTGCTTCATACCAAAGAAGCGGAAGTGCTGGGCGACCTGGCCAAAAAAGATCCGGCTCTGGCTCCTTTCAGCGGCGGCATTACGGTGAAAGCGCCGGCATCGGGCAACGTGCAGCAAATTAATTTTCAGCAGAACGATTACGTGAACGAAGGCGACAAGCTGGCGATAATTGCGGACGAGAGCAGTTTTGTATTCCTGCTGAACGTACCCTTCGAATTCAGTAAGTATACCGCCATCGGCACGGGTTGCACCATTTTTTTGCCTGATTCCACTTCAATTCCCGGGAAAATAAAGTCCAGCCTGGGCGTGGTAGATACCGGCTCGCAAACCCAGCGTTACGTGGTGGTGCCGCTAACAAACCGCCGCTTGCCCGAAAATTTACAAGTGAACGTGCAGCTTACCAAAGAGCAAAAACCTAACAGCCAGGTGGTAGACAAAGCCGCCGTACTTTCCGACGAAACCATGGAAAATTTCTGGGTAATGAAGCTCATAAATGATTCTACGGCCGTGAAAGTACCGGTAAAAAAGGGTATCGTTTCAGGACAAAAAATCGAGATCCTTTCGCCGCGTTTTAAACCCACCGACCGCTTGGTAACCACCGGGAATTACGGCCTGCCCGATACCGCTTTGGTAACCGTTCTGAAACCGAAGCCATGAAAGATTTCTTTGTTCGGTATAAAAATCCGGTAACGGTTATCCTGGTTATACTGCTGGCCGGCGGCGTATTTGCCTACGTCCGCATGCAAACGTCGCTGTTCCCGGAAGTTACCTTTCCGAAGATCAAAATTATTGCCGACAGTGGTTTGCAGCCGGTAAATAAGATGATGATAACGGTTACCAAGCCACTCGAAAACACCATTAAACAGGTGCCCGGTCTGCAACAGATCCGGAGCATTACCAGCCGGGGCAGTTGCGAAATTTCCGCCTTTATGGACTGGAACGTGAACGTGGACCTGAGCAAGCAACAGGTAGAATCGGCCATTGCGGAAGTGAAGGGGGCGCTGCCGCCGGGCACCGATATTACGGTGGCCAAAATGAACCCGAGCATTCTGCCGGTAATGGGTTACGTGATCGAAGGGCCCGGCCGAAGCAACATCGACCTGAACCTGATCGCCAATTATACCGTGAAGCCGTTTATCTCGCAGGTGGAAGGCGTTTCGGAAGTACGGGTAACGGGCGGCAAAACGAAGGAATTTGTAGTGGAGCCGGATCAGCAGAAAATGAGTGCCCTCGGGCTTACGCCGGCTGCTATTTCCACGGCTTTAAGCACCACCAATTTCCTGACCAGTAACGGCTATTTGTCGGACTACGACCGGCTCTACCTTTCTACCACCAATGCCGCCATCGAAAACCTGAACCAACTGCAGAACCTGGTGATCAGCAACGACGGCAAACGCATTATTCGGCTGAAAGATATTGGCGAAGTGAAAATTGCAGAACAGGTAGAATACATCCGGATAAATGCCAACGGGAAAAAAGCGGTACTGATCGCGGTCTTAAAACAGCCGGACTCTAACCTGATTGCAATTTCCGATGCGGTAGAAGCCAAAGTAAAGATCCTGAACAGCCGCATTTTGCCGAAAGGCGTGAAACTGACCCCGTATTACATTCAGGCCGATTTTGTGCACGATTCTATCCGGAGCGTTACCGACAGTTTGCTGATCGGTTTGCTGCTGGCTATAGTCGTTACGGTAATTTTCCTTCGTTCGCTAAAAGCCAGCCTGGTAATTCTTATTACCATTCCGCTCACGCTTTCGCTTACCCTTATCGTGCTGTTCGTGCTTGGCTATACGTTCAACATCATGACCTTGGGCGCCATTGCAGCCGCCATTGGTTTAATCATAGACGATGCCATTGTGGTAGTGGAGCAGATTCACCGCACGCACGAAGAACATCCCGAAACCCCTACGCGCGAACTGCTTTCTAAAAGCGTGGGTTATTTACTGCCGGCTATGGTGGGTTCTTCTTTAACTACCATCGTCATCTTTTTTCCCTTCGTTTTACTTTCCGGGGTGGCGGGTGCGTACTTCAAGATTCTGACCAATACCATGATCATTACCCTGGTTTGTTCTTACCTGGTAACCTGGCTGGGCCTGCCGGTAGTTTACCTGCTTTTATCCGGAAAAAGAGGCAAGGTGAAACCCGCCGAAACGCCTGAAAGTCATAAGAAAGAGGCCTGGATAGCGTTTTTCATGCACCGCCCAATTTTGAGCATCGGCTTTACTATTATTATGATCGTGGTGGTTGTTTTGGTAGCGCCTTTATTGGAAACAGGTTTTTTGCCGGAAATGGATGAAGGTTCGATCGTGCTGGATTATACCTCACCACCGGGAACTTCTCTGGACGAAACGGACCGCATGCTGCGCGAAGCCGAAAAAATAATTGTAAACGTGCCGGAGGTAGCGAGTTACTCGCGCCGGACCGGTACCCAAATGGGCTTTTTTATTACCGAACCGAACAGCGGCGATTATCTGATTCAGCTGAAAAAAGACCGGCAACGCACCACCAACGACGTGATCGACGAGATCAGGAAGGGCATCGAAAGCACGCAGCCGGCTTTGGTAATCGATTTCGGGCAGGTGATCGGCGACATGCTCGGCGACCTGATGAGTTCCACGCAACCAATCGAAATAAAGATCTACGGCAACAACCAGCAGCTGCTTCAGAAAATTGCAAAACAGGTAGCCGCCATTACTTCACACGTAAAAGGCACCGCCGACGTTTTCAACGGCATAGTGATTGCCGGGCCGTCGGTGAACGTGCGTCCGGATAACCAGAGACTGGCCCAATATAGATTAACGCCCGCCGATTTTCAGTACCAGTTACAAACCCAGCTCGAAGGCAACGTGATCGGAAGCATTTTTGAAAAAGAACAGCAAACCAATGTCCGCCTGAAATACCCGAACGCTACCGGAACCTCCCTGAATAACCTGCAGAACGGACAAATATTTCTACCCGACGGCAAACTTAAACCCATTTCCGAATTGGCTTCCATCCAGATTGAAGCCGGCAGCGCCGAAATCGAACGCGAAAATCTGCAATCGATGATTCCGGTAACGGCCCGCCTCGATAACAGAGATCTGGGCAGCACCATTGCCGAAATTCAGCAGAAAATTAATGCGCAGGTGCATTTGCCGCAGGGCTACCACATTGCTTATGGCGGCGCTTATCAGGAACAGCAGAAATCTTTTTCCGAACTCCTCCTGATCCTGATCGCGGCTGCCATGCTGGTTTTTGCTTCCATTTTATTTTTGTTCCGCGAAATAAGAATTGCCTTCCTCATTATTTGCATTGCCGTTTTAGGAATTGCCGGAAGTTTGCTGGCGCTGTTCTTTACCGGCACCGCCCTGAACGTAGGCAGTTACACCGGCATTATTATGATCATCGGGATCATTGCTGAAAACGCTATTTTTACATTTCTTCAGTTCCGGAAATCGCAGCAAACCGGCAACGTGCACGATTCCATCGTTTATGCCATTTCTACCCGGCTTCGGCCCAAATTAATGACTGCCTTTGGCGCTATTATCGCGCTTATGCCCATTGCCCTGGAAATTGGAACCGGCGCGCAGCTGCACCAGCCTTTAGCCATTGCCGTAATCGGCGGTTTCGTAATTGCCCTGCCCTTACTGCTGATCGTTTATCCTACTTATTTACTGTTGCTGTTCCGGGAGAAAAGGGAAGCTCCGGAATAGGACAATGAAAATTTTGAAGCAATCTAATAAGATTAAATTATGTGGTGGACCTATGCGTTACTTTCAGCTTTTTTTGCAGCCCTTACCGCAGTGTTAGCCAAAGTTGGCATAACCGGCGTCAATTCAAATTTAGCAACCGCTATCCGGACGGTGGTGATCTTAGTTGTTGCCTGGGGCCTGGTATTCTTCCGTAACGAACAGACCGGTCTGGCTACCATCACGCGGCAAAATCTGCTTTTTCTGGTACTTTCCGGAATTGCCACCGGCCTTTCCTGGATTTGTTATTTTAAAGCCCTGCAACTCGGCAAGGTTTCGCAAGTTGCCCCGGTAGATAAACTGAGCGTAGCCATTGCCATTGTTTTGTCGGTGGTTTTTCTGCAGGAAGTCTTAACCTTGAAGATTGCTATCGGCGCGTTACTGATCATTGCAGGAACGCTGGTGCTTATTTTATGAAAAGAATAAGCAAGGCACTTTTTAGCCCTGAAACTAAAAGCATTTTCAAGCGGCACTATTAGTGGCAGGCTGCTGGAGCTGAAATGGTAATTGAAAGTGCGAGCCTTAACTGGATCAATTTGAAAATTTGTGGGCCATAGGAAAAGCAGTGTGGTTTGCGGCCTTTTTAAAGGTGTGTTTCGATGAGTATTCCACAAGTTCCTGACTGTTCAGATCGGAACACTTCGGATTGGAGGAATTAATAAAATGACAACCCAGATTTTGTTTTCTGTTTAAAGCTGCCCGGGTAATTAGCAATCCTACCTGGGCCAGGTTTTGCAGTTCCTGAAGCGCTAATGAAAAACCAGCCTGTTGCTTTGTTTGGGTGATTTCCGCAAGCAATTGTTCCAGTTCTCCGAGGCATAAACGCAAACCGGGAATGCTTCGCGCAATGCCTACATGCTCCCACATCAGTTGCTGAATTGCTGCTTTCTGCGCCTGAGTTTTTGAGGCAATATGCATATCAGTAGCCCGGCCTGGTACTTCCGGTAAAGGGTTGTCAAAATCTGAAAGTGTTTCCTTCCTGAATTCCAAAACTGCCGCCTCCGCCGAGGCAGAAGCAAAGATCCAGGCTTCCGGCAGCGAATTGCTGGCCAGCCGGTTGGCTCCGTGAATGCCCGTGCAAGCTGTTTCGCCGCAGCAATAGAGGTTTTTAATGGAAGTTCTTCCTGAAGCATCGGTAACTACGCCTCCACACATATAATGCGCCGCCGGCACTACCGGAATCAGGTTAGTGGCCATGTCCAGGTTACTCTCATGGCAACGCGCATAAATTTTCGGAAAGCGGGTTTTTATTTCTTCCGAAGGTAAATGCCGGAGGTCTAAATACACGCAAGGCGAATCGGTTTTTTGCATTTCCTTCTGAATAGCCCGGGAAACCACATCGCGCGGCGCTAAAGAACCCAGCGGATGCTGCTTTTTCATGAAGGCAATCCCGTCTGCATTCACCAGCTCGGCGCCAAAACCCCGCACTGCTTCGCTGATCAGGAAAGTTGGTTTGCCGGGGTCATAAAGCGAAGTAGGGTGAAACTGCACAAACTCCACATCTTTTATTTTTGCCCCAGCCCGGTAAGCCATGGCAAGGCCGTCGCCGGTAGCAACCTCCGGGTTTGTGGTATGCTGGTAAACCTGACCGGCACCGCCGCTGGCCAGCATTACTGCTTTCGCATAAATGGGGAAAATGCTCTCCTTCTCCGCTGAAAAAGCCTGAACGCCAATGCATTTTTTACCACTTTCTGAATTTTCTGAAAGCAGCAGATCGATGGCAAAATGATCTTCCAGCAGCGTAATATTTTTGTTTGCACTAACTGCTTTTAATAGCGCCTGCTGAATGCTGAAACCGGTGTAATCGTGGGTATGCACAATGCGGTTTTGGCTGTGCCCTCCTTCCCGCCCTAAGTCTAAATTACCTTCCGGGCTTCGGGTGAAATTTACGCCCAGTTCCTGTAATTCCTGGATGCAAAGCGGCGCTTTTTCGGCCAGCAGGCGTACCATTTTTTCATCGCACAATCCGGCCCCGGCCGTTAAAGTATCCTGCACGTGAACTTCGAACGTATCTTTTGGATCAGTTACGGCAGAAAGTCCGCCCTGGGCGTAGCTGGTATTGGTCAGGTCGGCTTTTCCTTTGCAGATCACGCCTACAGTGCCGTGTTCCGCTACTTTCAGGGCGAAACCCAGGCCGCCAATGCCGCTGCCAATTACCAGAAAATCGAAGGAAAGCATGATAAGAGGGAAGTGAATTTCTTGGTTTAAGTCATCCCGAGCTTGCCGAAGAAACTATCGCACATCGAGCCCAAACGATAGGCAATTTTTACAGCTACGCTGGGTCCTTTCGACTCTCGTCTCAGGAATGCTTAATTGCCATAGTAGTACCCGTTAGTTTCTTCGGCAAGCTCAGAATGACCAAATATCTTACTGACGCAGGAATTGATTTTAATGTGTTAACTAAAAGCCAGCATCCGGTCTATCGGGGTAAACGCTTTGCGGATGATCTCTTCTTCCAGTTCAATGCGGTAAGCGGCTTCGGAAGGATTGCCGATGGCAAGTAAGGCTTCCAGCGTATTCTGGATGGTGATCGATTTCATGTGCGGGCATTTGATGCAGGGCACGATGAATTCTTTTTCCGGGTACATGCCGCGCAAGGTGGCCCCAAGGTCGCATTCGGACCCTAAAATGAACTGCCGTTTTTTACTTTCGCCTACGTAGCGGAGAATGTCAGAGGTGCTGCCTACCACGCCGCCGCCACGCTCCAGGGCTTCGGCAACAGTCTGGTCCGGAACTTCCCAGTGCACTAGAACATCAGCTTCCGGGTACATGAGCTGCAGGCCTTTGATCCGTTGAGGACTGAATTGTTCGTGCACTTCGCATTTACCATCCCACAGGATCAGTTCCTTGCCGGTTTCCGCTTTGATCTTTGCCTGTAAATTGCGACCCATAAAAACATCCGGCAGGAAAATGAGCTGGTCGCCTTCCATGGCGCGGGCAATGTCCATGGCGTTGCGCGAGGTACAGCAAATATCTACTTCGGCCTTGGTTTCGGCGTAAGTATTGATGTAGGCTACAACCGGCACCCCAGGGTATTGGGCTTTCAATTTGCGGACGTCGGCAGCGGTAATGCTTTCAGCTAAGGAACAACCAGCCAGCATGTTGGGTAGTAATACCTGCTTGGCTGGGTTCAGAATTTTAGCGGTTTCAGCCATGAATTTTACGCCGCAGAAAATGATATTATCGGCCTGCACTTTGGTAGCCGCCACGCTTAAACCCAGCGAGTCGCCCACGAAATCGGCAATGCCGCCATCGGCTTCGGTTATCTGCAACTCGGCGGGCATGTAAAAGTGGGAGAGGACTACGGCGTTCTTTTCTTTCTTTAGTTTGCGAATTTCTTCTACGGCCGTTAAAAGCGCTTCGGAAGGGCCGGCTTCGCCGGGAGCCTGCATGGTGCGGAGTTTGGTTTCGAAGAGTTCGGTAGCGGTAAGGATTTCAGCCATTGGTAGTTTTATAAAGAAGTTTTCGGAGCGTTTTTAAAGTCGGGAAAATCGAGGTTGGTCAGGAAGGCTTCGCCGTTTTCGATGCTGGCAATGAGGTCCTGAATGGTGCGCTGGGAGAAAAGCCGGGCCAGGCCATCGCGGTAAATTTTAAAATCCTGGTGCAGCGGACACGGGTGGTTATCGGAGCATTTTTTCAAACCAAGGCCACAGCGTTTAAAAGCTTCCAGCCCGTCTATTTCCCGGATCACGTCCATAATAGTAATGGCGCGGGCCGGGCGTTCTAAAAAGAAGCCACCGTGCGGACCTTTGGTGGAGGCCAATAATCCTTTTCGCACAAGTTCCTGCAGAATTTTGCCAATAAACGCCATGGGAATATCAAGCTCCTGGGCCACCTCTTTTATGCCGATCTTTTTATCCGGCGAGGCATGCAGCGCAAGGTAGATCATGGCGCGAAGGGCATATTCGGTGGTTTTAGTTAGCATTTTCTACAGTTTCTTATAAGCTTCAGTTTCTTTTTATCGGGAGTTTTGTGGCCGGAAACCCTAGCGTTTTCATGGTTTTCAGCGAGACCAACCTGTTTTCGTAAGCTTATTCTTTACCAAAGTTCAGGAGAAACAGGTTGGCGGAAAATGCAAAATGTCACCCGCTCAGATGACATTTTACGCAGGGTTTTGTTTGGAATTACTTCGTTTTTTCTGGAATGCAGCCGGGATTATTTCTGAAAATCTACTATTACATGAATGCTCAACTATAAAGATTTTCCGGAATTCTTTGTTCCGGTTTTCTTTCTTGTGGACACAGACGTTCGCAACCGGATAGTTCCGGACACAGATGTCTTAAACAGTAGATAATGGATTACGGAGTTTTTATGCCCAGAATCATAGGGTTTTCTTATTCAGCGCTTCCACCATTTCGTGCGTTAACGCACTGCTGCTGGTTCCGTAGCCGTTTACCAGCGTGCCTTTAATATTGTGTTTGGAGGAAGAAACGGCGTAAATAATGGCTTCGTCGCCGGGGTCGGTCATGCCTTCGAAACGATAGGTTTTATCTACCGAAAACTCGTTGGGAAAGATCTGGAGGAGGTTGCCGTGGCACTCCAGACAATTTTCTTTCAGGTTGAAATCGGTGGTGTAACCTTCGCGCTGTAAATGGTCTAACACTTCGGTAAGAGTGGTCATCTGGATCATGGCATTACGGTTTAAGGTGAAATTAATTGAAGAAGCGGTCCCAGATGCTGGTAGGTTTTTCATCCTGCTTCTTATTGCCAAAAAAGCCGCCGTCCAGTTGCCGCTGGCCTTCTTCGGTTATCATTTCAGGCTCCCAGGCCGGAAACCAGACCAGGTTTACTTTTACCGAATATTCAGGCAAATGGTGGTTCAGCAACTGGGTAACGTTGTTGGTTATGGTGTTGCTCATGGGGCAGCCGGGCGTGGTGAGGGTCATGGTTACTTTTATCTCTTTATCTTCCGATAAACTGAGTTCGTAAACCAGACCCAGGTCCACAATATTTACGCCGATCTCCGGGTCAATTATTTGCTTCAGCAGTTCGTGGACCTGCTGTAAAATTTCAGATTCATTTTTCATGGTAAACCTTTTTTGCAGAACCTACCGCCTGGTTTGTTCCGGGTGTATTATTTACTTCGTTCTGATTGGTAATGCTCATTAACAGCAGCCGGAAAACCTGGGTACAATAAAGCAGCGCGGTAATGACCAGCAGCGAGCCGCCAAATAAGATCAGTTTCCGGTTAAAAAGTGCCGTACCAGCCAGCAAGATCGTAAAGCCACCCAGATACGTGTAGTTCTGCATTTTTACCAACCCGTCAGAATAAAGGTCTTTGGGTTGCGGTACCGGTTGTTTTCCCACCAGGTGCTGGTATTTGTGCATCCAGATAATGAAAGGAAGGGTTTTAAAAGTCTGCCCCAGAATTAAGGCCGAAATGAAGCCCATAAATATGGAAATGCCATAAACCAGGTACAGGTGCAGGCGCAGCTTTTCCGGCATATCTACCAGTTCGCTTACGGCCACTACGAGTATAATAGGCACTACCATTAATACCACGGCCAGCAACGATTGCTGCATGCCGGCATCCTGATTTTTTCGCACCCGTTTCCGGTAGGCATCCAGCACGAAGAGGCCAAACAGCAGCATGCCGGCGCCCACCATTAAGCCATATACATAATGGAAAGGCGAATGGAAGAAAAGATGGTCGGCAGCGAAAAGCAGCAGGCCCGCGTTAATGAGGTAATAACTGAAATGCAGCTTTTTAACCGAAACATGGTGACTCAGCAAAAACATGGGCAACAACTTGCTTCCCACCCCAATTATGAGCAGCAGAAACCAGCCGGCCATACCCAGATGCGCGTGTAGTTTTAAGTAGTGCAAATGATCTTGTGGCAGGAACGGATACTGGAAATTTACTGCCATCAGCAACCCGATCAGGCCCGTTATAAAAAGCCAGATGCCGGAAGTGGAAATGAAATCAGATTCGATGGCCCATTTCTTTACTTGTCGTACCGTAAGCATTACGTTCAGGTTAAAAAGCAGGAAGGCCAGCACCAATGCACACGCCGAAATGTGCAGCGGCCAGCCCACCTGAAAATTCCAGAAAGACCAGGCAAGTAAAACCGTACCGGAACTCAGGAACGCAAACGTAATTTTAGCCAGTTTGCTGCTGTACAACGGTACTTCCAGAATAACCGGCAGCAGTTGGTAAAGCGCCCCGAAAATGATGGTGGTACCCCAGCCCAGCGCGGCTAAATGCGTAAGTGTAAGTAGTTTCGGGTGGAAAAAATGGCCGCCAAAGGCATCGGTAGAAAACAGCAAAAGCACGTTCAGGGCCAGGAAAGCCAGCGCCGCAAAAGCATAATGCGGCAACACTACCCATTTCCCGGTTTGCTGTTCTTTGCTGATAGTATCCATGGTGTTTTCAGATTTTATAAATAAGCAGTTTCACCTCGGTAGCCGAAGCTTCGTTTACGGACCAGGCAAAACCACGTTCGCTTAACTGCGGCAACAGGTATTGCGGCACGCGACGGTGATGCACAAAAAGTGCTTCGTTTTCCTTAAGTTTCGGCAGCGTTTCCAGGATAGTCATCATGGGCAGGGGCATTTCCAGATCGCGTACATCCACTTCCTGCAACCGCCCTTCAAATTGCTCTAACGCTTCCGGAAAGGTTAAACCTGAAATTGCCGGTGCTGCCGGTTTTTCTGTGACTTTTTCTTCAGTTTTGCTTATCGTTTTGTACAAATACGTGTGCACCAAACCGGGCCCGGAATTTTCCACGTAATGCGTAAAACCGCGTTTGGCTACAATGCTGAAAAGCGGGGTTGGCTCGAAGGTATTAAGGATGAGCAGCGCCTGGTTTGGCTCCAGTTTACCCAGCGCATCCATGATCAGGTTGAACGGATCGTTGCCCGTTGCGAGATCTTCGCGAACATCCAGTTTCACTACCTTCTCCGGCAGATCGGAAGGTTTCATGGTAGAAGGTTCTGGAGTTGGTTCCTGCATTTTTACTATCGAAGCACTATCGTTTTCCGGCTCAAAACCCAGCGGCTGCAGCTTCACAAAGAAATCGGCAACGCTGGCATTTCCAATGCGCGCGGCATCGGCAATGGTAACCCGGCTGGCCAGCACTTTCCGCAGAATAGGGTTGCGTAATTTTTCAAAATGCGGATTGATGGACGCAATGGCATCGATGGCTTTCGGGTTTTCTTTTATAAGCGCCGAGATCTTCGTTTTTGAACTGATTTTCATAGCGTTTTCTTGTTTTGGTTACGCTGAATTTTGATCGGGTAAATTAGAAGAGCAGCATTTTACGCCGTTGTTGGTGTTTTTACTAACAACTTTGAACTGCAGCTAAAAACCTCCCCCTAACCCCTCCAAAGGGGGACTTTCTGAGCCTTACGCCTTCACCAACAATCCTTTTTCAGCAGCCTCAAGTTTTTGATCAAATCACCAACAATGGCATGTGAAAATTATATCTGCTAAAAGTCCCCCTTTGGAGGGGGTAGGGGGAGGACCGCGTTATCTGATAAACTTCAAATAATTACTTCGGCGTTACCCAGAATTCCGGCTGAAAATTATCCTCCGTTTCGGCGTGTTCTTCCGCCAAATGCTTGCCGATTTTCGCTAATTGATCCAGACTGGCTTGCTGCTCCATGTACGGGAAAAACGTGCGTTCTTCGTAGCGGATATGGTCGGTTAAATAACTTTGGAGCGTTTTAAAAACAGCTTCGGAAAAATCGGTTTTTGTCTCGATCCGGTCTATCAGTTCGCGCACTTTTTCATGATCTTTCAGAACTTTATTCCGGTGCAGATCGGTAGCGGGCAGAATGTTTAAAAGCAGGTCTTCTTCGGCCAGGAAATGCTCATGCAAGCCGGCATCCCAGAAATACAGCACGTAGTCGCGCAGGATTTCCGGACTGGCATTTCTGGCTAAACCCTGTTTCAGTTTCCAGGCAAAAAGGAGCCCGAAATGATGTTCCCGGCTTAATGGTACCAGGTTCGGATCGCGCTTGATAGGTTTTTTAACGGCAGCTTCCATAACGATATCGTTTTCAGGTTAAAAACTCGGGTAATGAAAGAAGGCAGGACCAGCCGCACCCGGCCCCGCCAACTTCTCTCTCACTCAAACAATTACTTTTTTCCTTACACAAAAAGTTCTTTCTCCAGCGCAATTGCTTTCGGAAAGAGAATGTTGTTTTCCAGGTGAATGTGGTTGAAAAGGTCGTCCTCGAACTCCTGAAGTTTGGAAAATGCTACGCGGTAAGTGGCGCAGGCATCGGCCGGTAATTCGTAGTTATTGGTCAGCGTCCGGATGGCTTCCATGGAGCTGCCGGCGGCTTCGTGTTCCATTTCCATCATGTTGATCGGGCTCTGAATGGTGCCAAAAGCCGGACGATCCATAGGGGTGCCGTTCTTTTTCGCTTCTTCCAGTTGCTTAATATAAGGGAACAGGATGCGCTCTTCTTTCGGCATGTGCGAAGTTAATTCCGCCGCTACGGCTGCAAAGTGTTTGGCAACTTCCAGCAATTCCGGGTGGCGGCCACCGTGCACGCGGGCAATTTTAGTAGTGTATTCGGTTAAGGCCGGGATGCTTTCCACTACGTAGGCGTGGTGCTTGTTTACGATGTAATCGCCTAAGAAGCCCAGGCCCCAATTGTCGTAATTTTCGGTTTTAGCAGCCGGCGTATCGGTAAAGGCGTTCAGTTCGCGTTCTACTTTATCGGCATCAATGCCTTTTTCTTCGCAGGCCGTGCGTACCGATTTTTTACCGCCGCAGCAGAAATCCAGACCATATTTTTTGAACACCTGAGCCTTGCGGTAATCTTTCGCAACCAGTTCGCCAATGGTTTCGCCTTCTTCGGCCGTATTTTTCGTGATGCGCACTTCCCAGATCTCCGGGCCTTGCTCCAGGTATTCCCATTTGAAAATATTGCCGCGTTCGCCCAGTAACTGGTAATAAACCGGTTTCGGGTCGTGGTCGTTGTGAATGATCAGGCTTTCGCCGCCCTGCAACTCGTCGAAACGCGCAAAAATAGTAGGGTGCTTCATGCGCGGTTCTAGGATGGTTACATCAATAAAGACTTCGGTAGTTTCCATAATTTAAATGGGTTTTATGATGAATGTTCTTTGGTTTCAGAATAAAAGATGTTTTTGTCTTTTATTATTCGTCAGGTTTTTAAATCTCCGTTTTGCTTGCGGAGTCCGCTATTGCTTCAGCCTGACAATACAAATGTAACGGGTGAAAATGCGCTGCAGAATGACCTGCATCAAACTGAAAAGTGATAGATGTCAGCGGAAAAAATATATTTTCTGATATGGCGGTGGGGGCTGTGGATTTCTTTTTTGGAAGAAGATTTTACCTTTCAGCAGTGGTTTAAAATTCTTGTAGCGTAGGGTTTAAACCCTACGCTACAAGAATTTTAAAAAATGAATTGCCCTTAGCTTCAGCCAAACTTACTTTATATGTTCAAGAATTTCTGGTTAGGCTAAAACCAAATAATTATCCCTGATCCCCTGCCTGAAGGCAGGGGCAATTGAATCGCACAAACTCTCCCGAAAAAGCCGGCTCAAAAAACCTACGCTTTTTACCTCCAAAACTTCAGCATTTCAGAAAATTAAAACCTGAAAGGACTACAAAAATTCAAATCAAAATATCCATTGCCGTTGACTTCAGTCAACGGCCAAATAACTACCTATGAAAAAAGAGCCTACCTCCAACACCAAAGGCCTGCCGATCAGGCGCTATTTCACCACAGCCCAAAATTCAAATCCCTACGACCATTTCAAATTCAGCTTCCGCTCTTCTGCCATTAAAAACCCCAACGGCGAAGCAGTTTTCGAAATGAATAACGTGGAAGTGCCGGTAACCTGGTCGCAAATTGCTACCGATATTCTGGCGCAGAAATATTTCCGGAAAACCGGCGTACCGCAACCCGATGGCACGTCTGGCGGCGAAACTTCCGTAAAACAAGTCGTACACCGGTTAGCAGCCTGCTGGCAGGATTGGGGCCAACGCTATGGTTATTTTGCTTCGGAAGAGGCGGCACAAACGTTTTACGACGAAGTGGTTTTCATGCTGCTGGGCCAATATGCCGCGCCGAATTCGCCGCAATGGTTCAACACCGGTTTGTACCACAGCTACGGCATTAAAGGCGATTCGCAGGGGCATTTTTATGTAGATCCTGAAACCGGAAAACTGAAAGAATCGGAATCGGCTTATGAACGACCACAGCCGCATGCCTGCTTTATTTTATCGGTGAAAGACGACCTAGTAAATGAAGGCGGTATCATGGATCTGTTCGTGCGCGAAGCCCGCATTTTTAAATACGGCTCCGGTGTAGGCACCAATTATTCCTCCATTCGCGGCGGCATCGAAAAACTTTCCGGCGGCGGGCATTCTTCGGGCTTGATGTCCTTTCTGAAAGTAGGGGACCGGGCTGCCGGGGCCATAAAATCGGGCGGAACCACGCGGCGCGCGGCCAAAATGGTAAGCCTCGATCTGGACCATCCGGAAATTGAAGATTTCATTAACTGGAAAGTAGAGGAGGAGAAGAAAGTAGCTGCCTTGATTGCCGCCGGATATGCTTCCGATTACGAAGGCGAAGCCTACCGCACCGTTTCCGGCCAGAATTCCAACAACTCCGTGCGTGTACCCGACAGTTTTTTTTCCGCTTTGGCTACCGATTCGGATTGGGAGCTGAAAGCCCGCACCGACGGCCACACTGTAAAGAAAGTGCCCGCCCAAAAACTCTGGAACGAAATAAATGAAGCCGCCTGGCATTGCGCCGACCCCGGTCTGCAGTTCGACACTACTATTAATGACTGGCACACGTGTCCGGAAGGTGGCCGCATAAAAGGCTCTAATCCTTGCTCCGAATACATGTTTTTAGACGATACAGCCTGCAATTTAGCGTCGCTGAATCTGCTGAAATTCTACAATCCCGAAACCGGAATTTTCGACACCGAAGCCTTTGAACACGCCTGCCGCCTTTGGACCATCGTGCTGGAAATTTCGGTTTTAATGGCGCAGTTTCCGGCTAAAGATGTTGCGCAATTATCTTACGATTACCGAACCATTGGTTTGGGGTACGCCAATTTAGGCGCCCTGCTCATGGTTTCAGGCTTGCCTTACGATTCCGAAAAATCCAGAAATATAGCTGCTGCAATTACCGCTATCATGACCGGATCGGCCTACAAAACTTCCGCGGAAATGGCTTCCGTATTAGGTCCGTTTGCGAAGTTTTCGGAAAATAGAAACGCCATGCTGGGGGTCATCAAAAACCACCGGGCGGCGGCATATGAAAACCTGGAGTTTGTTAACCTTTCCATAAAACCACAAAATATCAATTCGAAAATTTGTCCGGATTATTTACTGAAGGCGGCACAAAAAAGCTGGGACGAAGCACTGGCGCTGGGAGAAGAATTCGGTTTTAGAAACGCCCAGGCTACTGTAATTGCGCCCACCGGCACCATCGGTCTGCTTATGGATTGCGACACCACCGGTGTAGAACCCGATTTTGCCCTGGTGAAATTCAAGAAACTCTCCGGCGGCGGATACTTCAAGATAATCAACCAGGCGGTGCCGGCGGCTTTGCAGAAATTAGGGTATTCCGAAGCGGAAATTCAAGGAATTATTACCTATGCCAAGGGAAGCGGAAGTCTGAAAAAGGCGCCGTATCTAAATCCGGAATTCCTGACTGAAAAAGGCTTAACCGAAGTAGAAGTTCAGCAGATTGAAAATTCCTTAAGCACGGCCTTCGACATCCGGTTTGCGTTTACGAAGTTCGTTTTAGGCGGAGCAATTTTTGATCGTTTGGGCATACCGTTTGAGCAACATTCCAGACCAGATTTCGATTTACTTAACTACTGGAAGCTAACGCCCAAACAAGTAAACGAAGCAAACGCATATCTAGCCGGCACCATGACCCTGGAAGGCGCACCTTTCCTGAAACCGGAGCATTACGCCGTGTTCGATTGTGCCAACCGTTGCGGCGAAAATGGTATGCGTTATATCAAACCGATGGGGCATTTGCAGATGATGGCCGCCGTCCAACCTTTCATTTCCGGCGCTATTTCCAAAACGGTAAACCTGCCCCACGAAACTACGGTGGAAGAAGTAGCTGATATTAACCGCAAAGCCTGGGAGTTAGGTCTGAAAGCCTGCGCTTTGTACCGCGACGGCAGCAAACTTTCACAGCCGCTTATGCAGCAGAAAAAGGAAGCTGAGGACGAAGAAAATCCGGAAAAAGCTACGGTTTTTGCCCCCGAAACTGCCGCACCCGATGCCCCGAAAATGCTGACCGAAGAACAGGTACTGGAAGCTGCGATGGCCATTATTGCCGAATCGAAAGATACCAAATTCAAGCGGGCTTTATCAGAGATCGTAAAGCGCAAACGCCTGCCCGACAAACGCAACGGTTTCACCCAGAAAGCTAAAATAGACGGCCATACCATTTACATCCGGACTGGCGAATATTCCGATGGTACCCTTGGGGAGATTTTTATCGACATGTACAAAGAAGGAGCGTCGTTCCGGAGCTTGCTAAACTGCTTTGCCATTTCGTTGTCGCTCGGCTTGCAATACGGCGTGCCCTTAGATGAATTCGTGAGCCGTTTCACCTTCACCCGTTTCGAACCGGCCGGCCGTGTAGAGCACCCCAACATCAAGCAAGCCACTTCCATTTTCGATTACATTTTCCGCTTGCTCGCTTTTGAATACTTGGAGCGCCACGATCTGGTACACGTAAAACCGGAAGAGTTGCCCGAAGAAGCGCCGCAACAATCCGTTGAAAAGGAAATAGCTTACGCTCCTGTTGGAGATGCCTCCGGAGCCAACGGCAAGCCGGTAATTCTGGAGAAAAAGCAAACGTTTATGTTCGAACAAACCCAGCAGGTATTAGCCAGCATGATGGGCGATGCGCCGGCTTGCCCGACTTGTGGGCATATTACCATTCGCTCCGGTACCTGCTATAAGTGTTTGAATTGCGGCAGTAGTTTGGGGTGTAGTTAGGAAGTGAGCTACATTGAAAGCAAAACAGGTAGCGCAGGGTTTAAACCCTTCGCTACCTGTTTTTTATTGTCCTCCTGAGCGAGAGCGAAGGACCTCGTCGGCTGAAAGAAAAAGGTAAACTATGAAGTTGAATGGACTTTTCGCGATAGAACGGCAGTGCAACTCGCCAACAAGGTCCTTCGCTCGCGCTCAGGAGGACAGCTTTTAAGCTAGCTTTTTCTTGAAGGAATTGCTAATAATGAATAATCCTAACCCAACCGGCAACCCCACACTCAACCCAAACATCAACCAATCATAATTCGGGATCATTCCCAGCTTTGCCCAAAAAAATATTCCCTGGAAAAACAACAATCCTTCCGTTAAAATAAATGCCAGCAAAAACACCACCAACCCAATTTTGGCAATTCGGTTCTTCAACGAGATCCAGCGCATTTGCAGAAACCAGCCAAACAAAAATAAACTAATAAACCCAATAAGAACCAGGTGCAGATACCCGATAATTAAATGCCGTAACTTATAGGTCAGTTCTGCAAAATAGGGGATGGCCGAAACAACCTGCATCAGAATTTTTAAGGCGAAAGCAGTAAAGGAAAGCAATAATAAACTTCGGCTCCAAGCATTTAATTTTGCATAAAGTTGAGGCCAAAACGCTAAAGAAACCCGCCCGAAAATTAACAGCGCTACAACCTGCACCAAAGCGGAAAAACCGGCGATGACGTAAACCAATGAATCGGGCCTGGTCCAGAGCACGGAAAGGAGGTAGGCCGGCAGACATGCCCAGAAAAACAACCGGAAAAATAAGGTTGCTTTTTGGCGGTTGAAAGGGATATGGTAGTGTTCTAAAAGCCAGAAAAACAAACCCAGCGCCGCAAAACTAAACCAACCGTTGTACTGGAAATGCAGGTAAAAATAAATGGCGTTGTAGTAGACGTTAGTAAAGCTGTTTCCGGAAGCCATGATCGGACCCATCGCCCAAGGGCCTAAACTGGAAAGCCCCAGAAAAAACAGGGCGGCTTTAAAGAATTTGAAAGAGAAGGCATGTTGGGTTTTTACCAGTTCTGAGTGTTTGCAATCTTTCAGTAACTGGTAAATAAAGGCGTAACTGAAAAGTATGTGCAGCGTGGAGAACGTAATTGAAAACAACGCATAACCCTGCATCGGAAAGCTGATCAGCATTCCTAAAACCGAAGCCTGCGCGAGCCAGAAGAGCCAACTGTAGATCTTTTTCCGGTACAGATTTTCCGGTAAATACGAAGGCAAAAAGGCTATGAAAAATGCAGAAAAAAGCCAGCCCAATAAGGCTACGTGGCTGTGCGCATGAAGAAAGTATTTGAAATTTACGCCCTCTTTAGGGTGTACAAATTGCCAGCGCAAAAACAAACCCAGCAAGGCTACCACCAGTAAATTCAGGAATGCAATTTTAAGCCAGGCAAGTTTCAAAATAATTTTTGTTTGTCTAATGTAGAGACGTAATTTATTACGTCTCCCACAATATTACATCTCCACAGGTATTACGTCTCTAGGGAAATTACGATTCCTATAGGATTGGCCTTTGTTGTTTCCTTGAAAACCCCGGGATTGGAATTAATCTCTGTGCATCGAATGGAGACTTAATAAATTACGTCTCTACAGCACTATTCAAAAAACGTCTGGTAAACGCCTAAGCGATCCTGAAGCCGTAATTGCGCGGCAGTAGAAGCAGCAACGTCATCACCCTGCAGAATCTGAACGTCTTTCATGATCGGCGTCAGGAAAGTATGCAGCTCGTCGTGGGCCGGACCGGTCATGGTGCATTGCCGGAAAATGGTGTTTAGTTCGCCGTTCAGGGTTTTTCCTAATTCCTGAAAGGCTACCACGTCGCCGGCGGTTTTACCGGTATCGAACGTTTCCAGGAGTAGTTGCATGCTTTCAATGCTGGCAGTAGTGGCTTCGTCGGCGCGCCATTTCTGGTTATTCGGGTCCAGTTTCAAATCGGAAGCTACAGCGGCATCCAGAATATTGGTGGTCGGGATGCGGTCAGCTTCGCTGGTGCAGGAATACGTAAGGCCTACGAGCAAAAGTAGAATAAATAACTGTTTCATAGCTTTGGTTTAATTTACGGGTTTAGACCGGCAAAGCGCTTCCTTCATCAGGTGAAGCAGGTCGCGCTGCAGGGCTTCGCTTTTATCTCTTGCGTACCAAATGGCCAGTTGCTGGTGCAATTCTTCTTTATCGGCGTAGGGGTTTTCAGTTTTAAATGCCTTTACTTTTTGCTGAATGGCTGTTGGTCGCGGGCCCCAGGTAAAAAGCGGTTCGCCGGTTTCTGCATCCTGGCAGATCAGTTTCGGAATGGCGCGGCCGCCGTTGGTCAGGTACAGATCCATTAGTTCCGGATTTTCGTCTCGCAGCAATATGGTAAGTTCAATGTTAGCGGAAGCGGTGGCAATTTCAGCAATGGCCGGCACCAGTTGGGCGCCATCGCCGCACCAGCTTTCGGTAATTAAAAGCCAGTCCCATTTTGCCGGAATTTGCTGCAGGGTTTCCCGAAGTTCGGGCAGCAAGGCAAAGGTTTTGTGCACCCGTTTGGTGCGTTGCGCATTCAGTTTGGTGAAGGCAATTTTCTCTTCGGTTTGCTCCGGTCCGGTAGTTTGGCCGGCAGCTACCAGCGCTTCTATTAATATGGAATACAGATTATAGGTAAGCGGATTTACCAAAGTAGGGGCCGTTTCGAAAGTTGTACTCATGAGTCAGGTATTTTATGCAAGTTTAATTTAATGCACTGGCTATAAGAATGATCCTGATCAGTAAAAAAGATGCATTTGTCTTCCTTTCAGGAAGGTACCTTTAGAAAAGGGTGGAAGTGATTGAAGTCATTATTTAGGTTGATAACCATCATAGATGCGGCAGGGAATCAACTCTAATTTCGGGCCGAAGATGTTCCCTGTTTTGCGGCCGTTTCCTCTTACGCTTCCTGCCTATGTCCGAACGCACTTTTACCCGCTACCGCCTTATTTATACCTTGCTGAGTATCGCCTTCGTGGTGTTTTCGGGCTTTGTATATACGCAGGCCGTTCCGGAAAATAATAAGGTTGTAAGCTCAAAAGCGGTACAGGGAAAAATGCTCTGGCAACAACACAATTGCAGTTCCTGCCATCAGCTTTACGGTTTGGGCGGCTATCTCGGACCCGACCTTACCAATACCCTTTCCTCTAAAGGAAAAGGCCGGGATTATGCCGCTGCCATTATGAAAAGCGGTACCCAGGTTATGCCTGATTTCCACTTGAACGATGCCGAAATTGAAGCGCTGCTGGCCTTTCTGGAGCACGCCGATAAAAGCGGCAACAACCGCGTGCACAGTTATAAAATTGGCCGGGATGGTACCATAACTTCGGAAGGAGAAACCCGGAAATGAAACGAAACCCGGCCACTATTTTTATTGCCACAGCTTTAGCGGTTTTGCTGCTGGGTATGTTCTTCGGCATGCTGGCGGCGGCGCAATACGTGTTGCCCGGTTTTCTGAAAGAAGCATTGCCTTTTACCAAGCTCCGGCCCCTGCACGTTTCCATGGTGGTTTTCTGGTTGTTGCTCGGGGCTTCGGGCTGCGTATATTATTTTTTAGGGGCTGAAAAACTGCTGAAACGCCGCATCCGCAAATGGATATTCCTGCATTACGGGTTGGTTTGTTTCGTAGCCATTGGCAGCGCCGTCGCTTATTTTACGGGTAACTTTGGCGGACGCGAATACTGGGAATTTCCGCCGTATTTAGCCATTCCGTTGGTGCTGGCCTGGTTCGTTTTTCTGGGCGTTTTCTGGCGGTCGGTATCCGGGAAAGTAAAACGCTGGCCGGTTTATTACTGGATGTGGCTTACCGGAATCGTGTTTTTTATTCTTTCCCTGGCCGAATCGTATTTGTGGCTGCTGCCTTATTTCGGCAGCGACCTGGTGCGCGACATGGCCGTGCAATGGAAAAGCTACGGCGCGATTGTAGGTTCCTGGAACCAGCTCATTTACGGCGCGGCCTTTTTTTTAATGGCCAAAATTAGCGGCGACAACAGCTTTGCTTTTTCGCGCAAAACCTTCTTTTTCTGGTTCCTGGGTTTAACCAATCTTATGTTCAACTGGGGCCACCACATTTACGCGCTGCCGGTTTCGCCTTTCATCAAGCACACGGCTTACCTTATTAGTATGACGGAGCTTTTGATCTTCGGAAAGATTCTCTGGGAGTGGAAACACAGCGTAAGTGAAATGCGGCAGTATTTCTACCGGATTCCCTATCGTTTTTTAGTTGCCGCAGATGTTTGGGTTTTTCTGAATTTAGGTGTAGCGATTTTAATGTCCATACCGGCCCTGAACCTGCACACGCACGGCACGCACGTTACGGTAGCGCACGCCATGGGAACCACCATCGGCATTAACTCCATGATCCTGCTTGCCCTGGCATACTACATTTTCGGTCAGGTTTTCGGTCCGCTTTCTGGGAAAGGTTTAACCAAAGCGAAGTTCGGGTATTGGCTGAGCAACGGCAGTCTGCTGGTTTTCTGGCTGGCCTTAATGGGCGCGGGTTTAACCAATGCCTGGTTCCAATGGTATGAACCGGACATGCCGCACGCCCTTTTAATGCAGCAACTGGTACCGTTTTTTGCTGTTTTCGTCCTTGCCGGAATTTTCCTTTTTATCGGTTTCGCGCTGGTTGTTTTCCCGCTGCTGCAACAATTCATTTCCGGTAAAAAAACGCCGGCAGATCCTTCCATTATTTTACCAACTGAAATTTCAGAAACATCTAAAAAGAAAGAATATGCAAACGAATACGCTTAATTCTAAAAGTGCCGCCCAACCCGATTTTAACAATCTGGTAAATGCCTTTGCGCATAAATCCGATAACGAACTCCGGCTGGCTTACTGGCTTTTTAAGGTCGTGAATATTCCGGCGCTCATGAAGTTTTCTACCACCGCTGCCAGGTGGAGCCTGAATTTCGGGTTGCCGGTTAAAAGTCTTTTGAAAGGCACCATTTACCGGCATTTTTGCGGCGGCGAAACCGTGAAAGAAGCCTTGCACGTAGTAGACAAACTGCACGATTTTCAGGTAAGCACGGTGCTCGATTACGCTGCCGAAGCCGAAGTGACCGAAGAAGGTTTTGAGTACGTAAAAAACCAGATCCTGAATAATATTTCGCTCGCTAAAAAGAACCCCGGCATTGGCTACATCAGCGTGAAAATGACTGGATTGGGCAACCCCGATATCTTCGAAAAAGTAACTTTAGGAAGGAAGCTTTCGGAGGCAGAAGATTTCTCCATGGAACGCACCTTTTACCGCCTGCACGAGATCTGCAAACGCGCTTCCGAAGCCGGCATCAGTCTGTACATCGACGCCGAAGAAAGCTGGATCCAGAAACCGATCGACGACATGGCCGAGAAAATGATGCGCATGTACAACCAGCAACGCACCGTGGTTTTCAATACGCTGCAAATGTACCGCACCGACCGCCTGGCATATCTCAAAGATCTCATTCACCGCATGGAAGACCGGCCGGGTTTATTAGGAATTAAACTGGTGCGGGGTGCTTACTGGGAAAAAGAACGGGAACGCGCCGCGCAAAACGGTCAGTCCTCGCCGGTTTTCGATACCAAGGAAGGTACTGATAAAAGCTTCGACGATGCTATTTTGCTTTGCCTTCGCCACCTGCCCAAAGTGCACCTGTGCATTGCCACGCACAACCAGAAAAGCACCGAACTGCTGGTAAACGAAATAAACAATAGCAACATCCGCTTTCACCATAAAGTGCTGCACTTTTCGCAACTCTACGGCATGAGCGATAACCTGACGTTTGCCTTGGCGAAAGCCGGTTTTTCCGCCTCCAAATATTTACCCTACGGCGAAGTGAAAAAAGCCATGCCTTACCTCATGCGCCGCGCCGAAGAGAACACCGCTATCGCCGGACAAATGAGCCGCGAACTGAACCTGCTGGAAGCCGAAATGAAGCGGAGGAATTTATAAAAATGCTTGGGTTTCGGGCCAGAAAAGGCAAAGCGGCATGCGAGTAAACCATTGCCGTCAGCTAAAGCAGACGGCAATGAAAGCTATAAATAAAGCCATGAGGTAAGCAGTTTTCATGCATGAGACTATAGTGTTTTTTGGCTACGGAAGCTCAATTCATTAATCCTTCTTAGGACAGGATCGTTTTATTCTAGTGGATTCTCCCCTTGAGGACAAGCCAAAACGGGAGTTTTGAGCTTGCGAGCGTAGCTCACAGAGGGGTGTTTACACCTGCTGATTTTTATCAAATAACGTGTTAACACCCCTATGTATGCTCAAGGGGATAGTCATTGGCCAGAATGAAACAGCCTTGATTCCTTGGAGAGTTTCTGGAGCAAAATGTGCGGAAAAGCTTAAGCAGTAGTCAGGTTTTCTGCCTGAAAAATATGGTGTTTTGCTGTTGCGTTTCCGGTTAAAATTGTCTGAATTGTTCTACTTAAAACCCGGTTTTAATCATTCCGGGTTTACGCTTTTGTTTTCAATCTTTAACGAAAAAAGCATGAAAGCTAACTTAAACCTTTTCCAAAAACTGGTTATAATAATTGGTTTGCTCTTTCTGGGCCTGAATTCCTGTAAAGATAAGGCAACGGAGAAAGATCCTGAACCAGCTCTGCCGACGGAAAACGGAAAGATCTACGTGGCTAACGAACACGCCGGCAGTATTTCGGTGATCGATGCGGCTACCAATAAAGTCCGGAAAACCATCAATATCAATCCGGGAACTTCTACGGAGCTGATGGCGCATAACGTGCAGGTGGCCCCGGACGGCAGAACCGTTTGGGTAACCGGCGTACCCATGGACCACACTACCGACGAAAAACTGGTGATAATTGATGCGTTGGCCGATACCGTAATTTACCGTAAAACCATGCCTATGCACCTGCACATGGCGCATGTGGTTTTAGATCCGGAATCGAAGTTTGCCTACGTTACCGCTACCGATGCCGGGTTAGTGTTGCAGGTAAACGCGCAAACGTATCATACCTCCAAGGTGTATTCACTTCCGGCAACGCATCAACCGCACGGGCTTCGCTACCACAAAGGCAAACTTTATGTCGCGAACATGGAAGGCAAAAGCATTTCGGAGATCGATGTGGTTTCTGGACAGGTTACGGAGATTCCGGTTGGAGGTATGGCTGTTCAAACTGCCGTTTCGCCGGATGGAAAATACATTTTTGCCTCGCTTTTCGATACCAAAGAAGTAGTACGCTATAGTCTGCAAACGCAAGCCTTAACCCGCATTCCCTTGCCGTCAACCGCGCAAGGTCCCATCCAGCTTTACCCAACTCCCGACAGCAAAAAGCTCTTCGTCTGTGACCAGGGCGTGTTACTGAACCGGCCGGCTTCCGATAAAGTTTTCGTGCTCGACATTGAAAAAGCAACCATTACCAATATCATAAAAGTAGGTCAGGCGGCGCACGGCGTAGTAGTTAGTAAAAGCGGAAAAACGGCCTATGCTACCAATACCAACAGCAACACCGTTTCGGTAATCGATGTAAATTCGGAAAAAGTGATTGCTATCGTACCGGTGGGTTTTACGCCAAACGGTATCAGTTTCTGGTTTGAAACCGGCGGCATGCCGTAGCGAATAATCACAAACTTTCCTGGACCCCTTTTTTTAATATTGCGCAAGCGTTCGCCTTATCTTGCCCCATAGCTTTTCTGCAACAACCCTTTCAACACGCATATCTGATAAAGTCCCCCTTTGGAGGGGGTAGGGGGAGGACAGGAGAATTATCTGATTGTTAGAGAAGATCAAATACTGTAAATATCCTCACCTTGCCCCTTCAAAGGGCAGGGCCATTTCATTCTACAAAACTTTCCCCTTCAGGTGAGCCGGAGGGGTGTAAACTACCAGTTGATTCTTGCAGAAACAGCCCTTTTGAGGCTATCACCTCACTGAAGGTGAAGACTTCAGGCTATTTGTAGGTTCAAGTTTGAGCGAAGCGGTAACTTGAACCAGCATTTTTGAGAATGAAACAGCCCTGCCTCCAAAGGGGGACTTTAAATTACCTGGCTGCAGCTTTTCCATAATTATCATTTTTTTTCAGAAGGGATTTGGGCAGAATAAGGGGTACGCTTGTGTTTGCTCTTTTATAGTTCAGGTCCTGGTGTAAGCATAAGACAATGTTGGCGCTATATTTTTCTGAAATTTAATTTTTATAGAATCCAGTAGGTAAAATTCGGTATTATTTGAAGTCTTATCAACAAAACAACCTGCTTCCAAAGTGTTTAAACTACGGAAGCAGGCTGATCTGATTTTAGCTGTTCTGTTTTCTGTGACCAGCAAAGGGTACACTGCTAGAACATATACGTTAAGTGAGTCATCCAGCGGTTACCGGTTTCCACAAATCCTTCAGATAGGTGCTGAGATATTGGTTTCTGGAACGTGAATCCGGTCGAAAGTTTCTTGAAGTAAGCTTCGGTGCCCAGGTTCAGAAAATTTGCGTAGCCGCCGCTTTCTTTTAGAGTGCTGCCGTAGTGCGTGTCTTTGGCGGTTCTTTCGGTGCTGATACCGGCATTCGGCATCAGTGCGCTTTCCTTGATTTTTAGCACCGAAAACAGTCGCGAAGAAGCTACCAGCTTGTTTCCGAACCGGAATTCATCCTGGTTGGCCGTATTGTATTTGCAGGAAATATCTGAGTTCAGGCCGATCTGGTTATAGCGGATCGTGTAAATGGCGTTGGCCACAAAATCGTAACTACCGGAGCCCAGCTGCAGGTTGGGGTTGAGCGTGTTTCCTTCGGTCTGCCTGTTGTATTTACCAGTTGCCAGTTTCACGCCGCCGCCTAAAAGTAAGTTATGCTTTACGTTCTCGTACAGGCTGTCTGTGTTGTTTATCAGGTTGTAATTGGCCAGAATCAGCGCATCGCCTAATCCGTGTACATTGGTAGTGGTTTTCTCTATTGTTTGCTCGTTGAAGTTGTAAGGCAAAATGGCAAACACCTGGATCTTTTTGGTAGGGTAAAAGCGCCCCCAGAATTCCGTGGTCCGGAATGTTTCACTGGTTTTAAGATCGTGATGCGGCGTGCTATGGTCGGTTTTATACTGGTAGCGGATACCAGCAAAATTCCTGGCTTGTTGCGGCAGAATTCCGAACTGGTAGCTGCCTACGCCGCACCCACAAGCATCACAGGCACGAACTTCCGGCGCTTGCAAAAAAGTTAGGCCAAGTAAAAGCGGGAAAAATATTTTCTTGAACATAATGGTACGATTTAAATCAGAAAAAGAAAGACAAACGCTATGGATAAAATTGGCTTATCCAAATCAGGGCATCAGGTGAAAATTCACTTTTTTGCTGGCCTTGTTGCCGTCATGATCCAGGGTGGTAACTATTTCCAGTACCAGATCGGTGTGACCCTCTAATCCGGCTGCTTTCCATTTCTGGTTTATTTCAATGGCGGTTTTATGGTCGTGAACCGATTTAAAAAATACTTCCGCATTATCGGTTTTTTTTCGGATGGAAATAGTGTAGCCGTGTAAAGTCTGCTGGCCGGTAATGGTGCCCGTAATGTGTACCGAATCGGTAGGCATTCCCATGTAATTTTCGGAAGGAGAGGTAATGGTAATAACTGCACTATTGTGGGGCGCCGGATCGTCGTTTTTATAAGATTCGGTGCAGGAAAAAGCACCTATTAAGAACAGGCAGGAAATAAAAGAAAAGGCGGATTTATGGAATAAAGATTTCATGTCAGGTTTTATTTAAATTTGAAAGGCAATACAAGGGTACTACGGGCAGCCAAAAGGCCGTTTCGTAACGGGTTCAGGCATGATTAACCCAAACCGGAAGGATGCCAGAAAATTAAATTAAACCTGAGGGGGATGAAAAATAGAGAAGTCCGGCGAGGCGTACGCTACGGCTTTATACGTTCGTACCGGGATTTGAAATGATACGAAAATACGCTGAAAAACCGGAAAAAAGGGGAGCTGATGAAAGTATAAAATTTCATGTTGCGCCTTTAGTAGTTGCGGCAACTTTGCTTCGTGGGTAGCAGCAGCTTTTAACTCTTTTTTTAACTGACACTTTCCTTCGCAATGCAGCTGGGGCTTTGCTTTGTTTTCGCAAAGTACCGCCGCAATATAACCCCGGTTCACCTGGTAATGGAGCACCAGCAGCATTTTGCTGAGTGGCTGCACCAGGATCAGCAGCGATAACGATATGGTGATAAAAAGTTTCACGGGGTGAATTATTGATATGGTAAAGGTACAAAGCCAGAAGGTTAAAAAAGAATTACCGGAAAGCTAATTTATGAAAAGTGAAAACAATCATTTTATCTTTTGCAATTGATCAGGTTTTAGCTTTTTGCCCCATTTGCTCCTTCGTAAACCTGTCTTTTTTTTGCCGGAGTCGGTTGCGGATATTTGAAGGAAGTCGCTTTGTAAAATGCAAAAAATAGCGAAAGAAAATTGACAGGTTTCCTTTCGCTATTTGCTAACAATTAAAGTTAAGGTTTGGAATTAATGGTTACAGATCCTTCTTCACAAACTTCCGTTGCGCAATATAAATAGGCACGATCGTCCAGAGCAGCATCAATCCGAAAGCCAGGGCAATCCCGGTCCAGTTACCGAAAAAGCTTTTGTACAAGGCACCGGTATAACCCATCAGGGCGGAAACATCTACGTTCAAGAGCACCAGCACCCGGCCCAGATCAATCGGGTTAAGGGAAAGCAAGCCCAGGGTAATATTATCGAGCGGGTAATCGGCGAAGTAGAAAAGAATGAACATCACCAAGCCGTCGTAGAGCAAACTGAAATAGAACCAGAGCATTAAGGCAATGCCGATTCCTTTGGCTTTGTCGCGGGTTAAAACGGAAGAAAGAAACGCCAGCGAGGTAAAAATAAAGCTCAGGAAAACGCCGGAAGTTACCAGGTATATGGAAGTAGGACCGGGGTTAAAGATCATGGCCGGCACGCCTACGCCCACTACAAAAGCCATGGCCAGCGAAAGCGCCACGCCCAGGTATTCGCTAAGGAAAATTTTGCGGCGGTTTATGGGTTGGGAAACCAGCAATTCAATAAATTCAGTGGAGTTGTAAAAGTGAATGGTGCCAAAAATAATGCTGATGAGCGGCACGATTAACAGCACCACGTTCAGCAAACTTAAAACGGCTTTGGTGGGGTCGCTTTCCAGGTTGAATAACCCGAACGACATAAGAAATAAAAAGGCGGTGTACCCGATAACGGTGCGGCTCCGCAGGATATCGTAAAGTACGTATTTAATGATCTTGTTCATGATTTTGTGGCTTTTTAAACGGCCATCATTTTGGCAATTGCTTTTCCTAAACGGGTTTCCTGGGTAACGTCTTTAATGGATTCGATGCTTTGGTAAAAGCGGAAATTCCCGTCTACAAGGCAGAAAATATCGTCGGCCACTTCGTCTATTTCGCTCATAATGTGCGAAGAGATCAGAATAAGTTTGCCTTTGCTTTTTTCCTTCAGGATTTTCGTTTTCAGGATCTCGGAACTCAGCGGATCGAGGCCGGCGGTTGGTTCATCGAGGACCAGAATTTCCGGATCGAAAAGGCAGGCCAAAGCGGCGCTTACTTTCTGCTTGTTGCCGCCGGAAAGCGAACCCAGGCTTTTTTCGTACATGGCGGGAATGTTGTACATCCCGAACAGTTCTTCGTCCAGCGGTTTGGTGGTTTTCCGGATATCGCGCATCATCTGGAAAAGCTGGCGCACTTTCATGTTTTCCGGAAAACGGCTGATCTGCGGCATGTAGCCAATTTTATTACGGTATTCCCATTGCCGGATCACCGGCGCGCCGTCTACCAGAATGCGGCCGGAATCAGGGATTACCATGCCCAGCAGACACTTGATCATGGTGGTTTTGCCGGAACCGTTCGGGCCGATAATGGAAACGACCTGGTTGGTGTTGAACTGGGCGGAAATATTATTTAATACCTGCAGTTTGCCGTAGCTTTTTTGCAGGTTTTCAAGCGTGATCATAAGCGTGTTGTCTTAAAACCGGACTGTCGTCTTTCAGCATTTCGGGCGTAAAAGAAGGAATAACTTTTTCCATCCGGTCCATTAAATCTACTATAAAACTTCTCAGGAACATTATCGAGCTCGGCACCCGTTCCACTACCAGCGAGTACAAACTCACCGGCCGGTACGGCACATCGCCGATCCTATCTTTGTTCAGGTCGTAGCCTTCGTATTTATCCCAGTAATTATGGCTGAAATAATTACTCGCGCTGCTGGCATTCGTCGAAACGTCGAAGGTGTTGCTCATAAAATTATTAAGCCGGAAGGTATCTTCCGAACAACTCGAAATCACTCTTAAAGCCCAGCCATTTCCCTGAAACGTATTCTTTTCGATGTGCAGGTACGTGGAGCCTTCCATGTAAATGCCGGCCGTATTTTTAATGAACCGGTTATTGGAAATAGTGCTCCGGCTGATGTCTTTCAACAGCAAACCATAAGCCGCCGGACCCCAGTTGTGCTCAAACGTATTATGCTGCATTACAATGTCGCGGGTGTACATTACGGCCACGCCGGCGCCGTTATTCCGGAAAGTATTGTGGGTGTAAACATTGCCGTCGGAGAACATAAAGTGCAGACCATACCGGATATTTCCGAAGCTCAGGTTGTCTTTAATGGTGCTGCGTTTGGCAAATTCCAGGTAAATGCCATCGCGGTGGCCGCTCGTTTTATTATCGGTAATGGTAATGAAATCGGAATACCACAGGTGAATCGCATTGCCCGAAGTTGTTTCTGTGCGGGCCTGTCCTTCCACCACGTTCCGGGCCACGGTACAGCTGTCGGTGCGTTGCAGGTAAATGCCGAAGAAAGCGTTTTTGATGAGGTTATCGCTTATGGTCACGTGCGCGCCTTCGTACACTTTTATGGCCGCAAAATCGCGCAAATAACTTACCTCTACGTTGCGTAATTCAAAGCCTTTTATCAGCACGTTCCGGGTTTCTACCTGAAAAATGCCGCCTTTGTTTTTCGCATCGATCACCGGTTTCCCCACGCCGATCAGTTGCAGTGGCTTTTTAATTTCGATGTTGCTTTCCGCGTAATAGCCTGGCTGCACCAGAATCCGGTCATGGGGCTTGGCTGCTTTTACCGCCGAAGTTACCGTCTTGAAATCGCAGGTTTTGCAGACTTTAAGTTCAGCTGCTTGAGCGGATTTGGTAGTGAAAAATGCTAGGAAAAAGAGCGGGAAAAGTGTTCCGTTAACTGAAGTCAACGGCAATGGATAAAGTTGTTTTAATAATTTAAGTGAATTCATTGCCGTCTGCTTTAGCGGACGGAAGTATCTGTTAATAATCATGGTTTTTGTTCCTTCCTACTTAATGAAAAACCAGTTTTAAGCTGAAATATCCATTGCCGTCTGCTTTAGCGGACGGAATTTGGCAGCACAAGCGCCGGAAAGAAGCTGAACAGGTATGCAGCTTCTTTCTTGATCGCTATGCTTTTCAGCCAAAAAACGCTGCAGAAAATTACTGCGGTTTTTCGTTGTTTTTTACGGCCTGTACCGCTTCGTTCCAGGTTAAAATGCGGCCGCCCTGCTGCTTGTGCATTTCGGTGGCGGCCGCCCTATTCTCGAAGGCCGTCAGGAACATGCCCATGGGGCTCGGCAGGTTTTTGCTTTGCAGGAAAATGGCTTTGTCGGCGTCCAGCAGGTCTTCGGGTTTGTTGAAATTGGTAACCAGAAACATTTGCGTTTTATCCTTTTCTTCCGGCTTTTCTTCCAGGTACTGGATCAGGCATTCGGCCGAATCGAAGAACAAGGCTTTGCCGGTTTTCAGTACCAGTTCGGCGCCGTAGCGCTTATCCGAAACGGTCATCTGGCAGTGGGCGCAGTTTGCCTGCCCGTAAGCAATGGGCTGTTTTTTAACTTCGCAGCTGGTAAAAACCAACGTAAAAAACGATAGAGTCAGAAGCAAAAAAAGTGGTTTCATATGTGCGGTATGAGTTAAGTTCAGCGTTAGGTTCCGGCATTATTTTCAAGCAGCCTGAAGTTTATTGGCATACCTTTTTTTCCGGTAAATGAATTCGATGTAAACGGCAATGGCAGCTAATAGAATGGCTAAGCCAATGGCTAGACCACCGATATCCGGTAGTGATAATGCTTTAAAATTAAGCAATTGTTTTTCGCCTAAAAACGGCGGGATATAGGTCATGCCCGGTACTTTTATGGGTGCCTTCGGATCGAGGTTCGTGCCGAATTTTACCAGCCACAAATAGAAGTCTAGCAGGCCGGCAGCTCCGCCAACAATGAGCATTATAAGCCAGGTTAAAGCCAGGCTGCGTTTGTTTAAAAAGGCAACGATAATGCCCGAACCGATCAGAAAATAAACAATGTAAGGCATGTATTTCAGCTCGGCAAAAGAATCGGCGTTTATTTTTTCCATGCCGATGTAGTGGTTCAGAATGTTGAAGTTTTGGAGGGTGTATTCGGTATTTCCACCCAGTTTATTTACCCAAATGTGCATTTCCAGTCCTTCCGGGTATTGCGGGGCTTCCAAGTAAATTTTCCACATCGGGAAGAAAAACAGGAGGCTCAGGGAAAGGGCCGCCAGCAGCATCAAGACTTTAGATACATTGCTCATGGCGATATGTTTTTAAGTTTGTTTATGGCTTTTTCAATACTTGAAAGGCCGTTAAAAAATAGGAGCGGTTTTTAGGCCGCTCCGAATTTAATTTAATACATCAAGGTTGGCTTGGGGCTTTTCTTTTCTCGCCGGTAGAGAAGGCTATCGGCACGTTAGATCCTTTCGGAGAAACCCTGGCATAACCCTGCATTTCCTGGTGAAGTGCAGAACAGAAGTCGGTGCAATAGAATGGGAACACGCCGGTTTTGGTTGGTACCCATTTAAAGGTGTTCGTAGCGCCCGGCATGATCAGCAATTCTGCGTTCTGGGCACCCATTACCGCAAATCCGTGCGGTACGTCCCAGTCTTGTTCCAGGTTGGTAACGTGGAAGTACACTTCGTTGCCGACTTCAATACCTTCAATGTTGTCCGGGGTTAAGTGGCTTCGGATGGCAGTCATGTAAACATCAACCCGGTTGCCATTTTTAACCACTTTGGTGTCGGCTTCTTTTTTAGTGGCGTATGGGTGTTTGTTTGCGTCCAGCTTGTACATTTTTGCACTGTTCGGCGCAATTTTTTCGGCGGCAATCGCTTGCGCGTAGTGCGGTTCGCCAATGAGCGGGAAGTCTAAGAGCATCTTCATTTTCTCGCCGCTGATGTCGATCAGCTGACCCGCCTGGGCAAGTTCCGGACCGGTAGGTAAGTAACGGTCTTTGGTGATCTTGTTCATGGCCAGCAGGTATTTGCTGCTCGGATTTTTGGTATCGCCACCCGGAATCATTAAGTGACCAATAGAGTAGTAAACCGGAATGCGGTCTTTCACTTTAAAGTCTTTCAAACTCCATTTTACTACTTCCGAAGAAACGAACATAGAAGAGTAAGCATTGCCTTTACCGTCGAATTCAGTGTGCAACGGACCTAAGCCCGGTTCTTTCACTTCAGCCTGCAGTACAGATTCGTATTTCAGCACCGGAATGCCATTGATGTCGCCGATATAATCTTTGTTCTTGATAGCAGTCTGCATCTTAGAGAAAGAGTGCACCGGAATTACGGAAGCCAGCTTGCCAGAGATCACGATGTTCTCGCCACTCGGGTCAATATCCACGCCGTGCGGAGATTTAGGCACCGGGATCAGGTAGAGCATATCCGGGCATTCTTCCGGAAGCAGGATCTTCACCGATTTCTTCATGGTAGAAGTGGCCTGGTTCGTTTCGTGGTTCATTTTGTTGTGGGCGTAGTTGGCCGGAATTTCGCGGGCTTTGCCTTCAGCCGCGTATTTCGCGGCCAGTTTCCAGTTCACGCACAGCAGGTAATCTTTGTCGTTCTGAGAAGCGCCTACTTCTTTCAGGGTACCGGCTTTTTCGGTGTTGTAAGAAGTAAAGAAGATCCAGTCGGAAGAAGGGCCTTTACCGCCGTTTGCTAAGTCATAGTCAAAACCAGGTACCATGATCTGGAAATCCAGGTTCATATCGCCGTGATCTTTATCTACTTTCAAAAACGAAATGGTACCGCGGAATTTATCTTTGTATTCTTTCAAAGAAACGTCCTGCAGTTTGCCTTCCGGCGTAACTGGCACTGAGAAACGCGTACCCGCAACTACATATTCGTTGTTGTTGGTTGGGTAAGGCGAACAGTGGTTACCGGCTGAGTTCGGAATTTCCACGATCTCCACGGTTTCGAACGTTTTCAGGTCGATACGGGCAATGCGCGGGGTATTATTACCGTTCACGAATAACCAGCGGCCGTCGGTTGTTTCATTGGCGCGGGAAAGTTTCGGGTGGTGCAAATCGTCCCAGGGCACAAAGCCGAAAGACGTGTTCAGCATCGGTTTGGTGTTTTCGTTGTAGCCGTAGCCGTTTTCCGGGTTTTGCGAGAAAACCGGAATTACTTTCAGCAAACGGCCGGATGGTAAACCGTAAACGGCAACCTGACCGCTGAAACCGCCGGAAAGGAAAGAGTAATATTCGTCGTGCTTGCCGGGCGCTACGTAAACTGCCGAAGCAGCATCCGAAGAAAGAGCCGAGCCTGTAGCGCCACCGGTAGCTTTATTATCGGTTTTGCTGCAGCTTTGCAGGACTGGCATTGCCGCCAGTGCCGCTACGAAAGCCGCTGCCGGAAGCAATTTTTTGAAAGTGGATCTAGGGTCCATGATTTTAACTAATTATAGTTAGGAATTAAAGTTAATTGCGTTTTTATTTCGCGCCGTCGTTCTGACGCAGGTATTCCAGTAACGCGCGGGCATCTTCTTCATGAATATCCTGGTTGGTCATCTGGGTTAAATGTTCGGCCAGCAGCTTTTTAGCCTGCGGATCTTTCTGGGTCATTTCTACCGGGTTAATGATCATGTTCATGATCCATTCCGGTTTGTGACGTCCGGTTACGCCCTTCAATCCAGGGCCAACAATTTTCTGGTCGCTAAGCTGGTGACAGGCCGAACATTTCCCTTCAAAAATGGATTTGCCTTTATCAGCTAGAGCAGGATCGAATTTGGAAACGTCTACCGATTTAACCGGGCCTATTCCCAGACCATTGTCTTCTACTTCCACCGGTGCATTCGGGTCATCGGCTAATTGTACTTCCTGGTCTTCGGTTTGGGCGGTTTCCTGCTTGGAGTCTCCGCCGCAGCTTACCATAAATAAACAGCCGGCGCCAAGCAGCGCATTTCTGAACCAGGTTGGGAGCCCGGCAAGGTTAAGGTACTGTGCGGATTTGGGTGTTGTTTTTTTCATAATATTATGGTGATGGTTAATTTGTTTTCGGAAGATGCCCTTTATGTTTTGTGAACGATACAAAGTAACCCGGTGGCGGCCGGGAATTAAAAGACCTTTATCTCCTTTATATATGATAATTGTCAGTTAAAAAATAGGCGGCTAGGCACTTTCAGAAAGCTTCCGGAAACAGGGCCGGAGCAGTTGAAAGCGTTAAAAACAGCTGGAAAAAATAATTTCAGGAAAATACCTCTGTGGCAGCAGTTTGGGCCACGACAGACAGGTTGCCTGTGGGTAAGGCAGGCGTTATTTTTCCCGTTCGTGCGCTTCTTCCGCAGAATGGATCTCATCTACTTTCAGCCGGCTGGCTGAATCTTCAACGCCTTCAAGCTGGGGCGAAATTTCGGTGCCGGCCCCTTCCTGCACGCCTTCGTTGGCGTTGTTTCTGGTGCCGTTGTTTTCTGTGTCCCGTTTATTGGAACTGGTTTCACAACCGAAAATGAGGAGGCCTAAAGCCAGAAGTAAAATTCTATTCATAGTTTTAGGAAGATTTAGGGAAACTACGGTTTAATTAATTTAGGGTTTTCTTAAGTGTCTCTTTAACAGAGTGGAATGAAGTTTGCCGGATTCTTAACAGGTGGTGCTGATAAATGTGAGCGAAGAGATTTTCCGGGAGGGATTTTGAAGTGAAGATAGTAGTTACCGAACCTTAATTGTAAGTAAGTTCTTTAGCTTAATGGCTTTCCTTACAGAGAAACTTAAAGCAATGAAAAAGGGAAAAACCGGCGCTAAACCAGATTTTTCCCTTTCAATAAACCATAAGAAGGTATTTCGGACTTTGTCTGCCAGGATTTGGCTAAGTTTTAATAATTAATTTACTTCTCTTCTAATAGAAAGCCAAACATTTAAACGCACAGTTACTGAATATTTTCCTGCACCAAAGGGGGAAGGAACGAGTGGAAGAAAGTTCGCTTTACAAGTTATCAGATCTATTATCCGGCTAATTAAAGCTGAGCGGGATATTAGATCTGACAATTGGTTTTAAGGTGGTTAACTGTCCTGTCTTTTTGAATATGATTCCTTACTCCATTACAACTTTCCGGATGAGTACCTTGTTTTCAGTTTTTATCCGGATCAGGTAAATTCCTTTGGCTACACCGGATAGGTTTAATTGAACGGCCTCTTTATTGTCGTTTTCCGGTACCGTTTTGCTTAGTACAGCGCTGCCTATGGAATTAAAAACAGTAACCTGAGCAGTCGGTTGCCCCTTCAGCACCAGGTTCACGATTCCGGTACTTGGGTTTGGATACAGGTTTATCTCACCCATTGACGCCTCTTTTATGCCTGAAACCATAAAGCTATAATCTTGTGAAAAAGCGGAAGTACAGTTGCTGCCGTCTATTACCCGGACGGCATAGGTGCCGGTAGCTGTTGCTTTTAGTTTTCGGGTATTAGTAGGCAGGGTAGTAGCATTCAGGGTCCATTCGTAGCCGCTGCCGCTTACCGAAGAAATAAGGGTATCGGGAGTTAGAAGCGTAATAGCTGGTCTCATTGGTAGCGGGGAAACGGTAACCTGCCTTGTAGCTGTAACAGTACAACCATTACCAGTATATGTGTAGGTTAACGTTTGGTTTCCTGCCAGGGAAGTGGCCGGGGTAAATATACCGGTAGCGCTCACGCCCGGTCCCGACCAGGTTCCGCCAGCCGGGCTAAAACCAGCGAGTTGAAAAGGAGCAGCATCGGCACAAACTGTATCGTTGGCCCCGGCATTTACTACCGGCGCAGGAGTTACGGTAATTACCTGATTCGCTGAAACGGTGCAACCATATTGGGTAACGGTATAGGTTAGCGTCTGATTTCCGATTAAGCTGTTCGTTGGAGTAAACAATCCCGAAGCACTTACGCCAGGACCGGACCAGCTTCCTCCGGTTGGGCTAAAGCCCGTTAACTGAAGCGGAGCCGCATTTGCACATACTGTTTGTGCAGGTCCCGTACTTGCAACAGGCACAGCAGTAACGGAAATTATTTTGGTAGCCGAAGTCGTGCAGCCATTTTGCGAAACGGTATAGGTGAGGGTCTGATTTCCGATTATACTGGTGGCTGGGGTAAAAAGACCTGAAGCACCTACTCCTGCACCGCTCCAGGTACCACCCGCCGGACTGAAACCGGTAAGCTGGAACGGTACGGCCGCAGCACAAATTGCCTGGGCAGTACCCGCACTTACTACAGGCGCCGCGTTTACGGTAATTGTTTTGGTAGCCGAAGTCGAACAGCCGTTTTGGTTAACGGTATAAGTTAAGGTTTGATTTCCTGCTAAGCTGTTAGTTGGCGTAAACAATCCGGATGTACTTACGCCGGGCCCGGACCAGGTTCCACCGGCAGGACTAAAGCCGGTTAACTGAAATTGAGCTGCATTGGAACAAACAGTTTCGGTAGCTCCGGCATTTACCACCGGTGCCGGGTTTACCGTAATATAGTTGGTTTTGGAGACCGTGTTTGAACCGCCACCATTCGTTGCAGTTAGGGTGACAGAATAGGTGCCCGGAGCAGAGAACGTATGGCTTGGGTGCTGCAGGGTTGAAGTATTGGCTGCCCCGGAACCCGGATCCCCGAAGTTCCAGAGCCAGGAGGTTGGCGTATTCGTAGAGGCATCGGTAAAGTTAACCAGGCCGGTACAGGAAACTAAAGGGGTGCCGGAAAAATTGGCTACCGGAGGATTAGAAATAATATTGATCGTATAATCTTCTGTCTCGCCGCTGGAAAGGTTCGTAGCGCAGGGATTGGTGGGATAAGTAGTTGTAGTACCTATAATCCGCATCCGGGTAATACCAGCCAGTGCAGTTGCAGGTACGGTAAAATAAATTTGGGCAGTATTAGGCGGGGTGCCTGTAGCAGAAGCCCTGTCGCTCATAACCTGTTCCGTAGATTGAAAAATGCCATCCTGGTTAAAATCGATCCAAGCGCCGATGAATAGGCTTGATGTATTTGCCGATACCTGCAGCCGGGTGCTGGCTGCGCCAGCAGTCAGGTTGGTTCTTAAATAGGTATAGTTTCCGTATCCGTTTAACTCAGCCGAAGTAGTATTGTCAATTGTTCCGATTTTCACCCAGCTTATCCACATGGCAGAATTATTATTATTGGCAGAGGCGCAATACGTTAAACAAGGTACCGGAATAGTTACGTAGTTGGTTTTAGTTACTGTATTGCATTGGCCGCCTTTACATGCCGTTAAAGTTACCGTATAATTGCCCGGGGAAGTGGTAGAATACATGTGCGTTGGGTTCTGAAGCGTAGAGGTATTGGCAGCCCCGGAAGCAGGATCACCGAAGTTCCATAACCAGGATGTCGGGCCGTTGGCGGAAGCGTCGGTAAACTGTACCGTACCGGTACAAACGGTATTCAGATCGGCGGAAAAACCCGCTACAGTCGGGAACGTACTCGGCAGAATATTTACCGTGTAATCTTCTGTTTCGCCTAAAGAAAGGTTCATTTGACAAGGGTTGGAGAGACCGGCAAAGGCATTCATAATAATGCGCATTCTGGTAGTTCCCAACCGGGCGTTTGCCGGCACCGTAAAGTTGCCGGTTGCCATAAATTGCCCGCCCGGTCCGCTTGCAGGAGCCGGGGTGCTTAATACCCGTTCTGTAATTTGAAAAATGCCATCCTGATTAAAATCGATCCAGACAGTTACATACCTTGAAATTCCGGATAAATCACCTAAGGTAACTGAAACCGGGTTCAAAGGATTCCCCTGTATCAGGTCGGTACGCAGGTAAGTGTAATTACCGTATCCGTTTAATTCAGCAGCCGAAGTATTGTTAATGGTGCCGGCAGTTACGTTGCTGATCCATTGAATAGCATTCCGGTGATTGCTGGAAGCACAATAAGTTAAGCAGGGTGTCGCAATGTTTATATAATTGGTTTTCACAAGTGTGTCGCAGCCAATACTATTACAGGTTATTAAAGTAACCGTATAAGCGCCGGCCGTGCCAGCCGGATAAGTATGCACCGGGTTCTGCAAGGTAGAAGTATTAGCCGCCCCAGAGGCCGGATCGCCAAAATCCCATAACCAGGAAGTCGGAGCATTAGATGACCTGTCATGGAAAGAAACTGATCCGGTACAGATAGAACTCAGATCGGGCAAGAAATCAGCTGCCGGTTTTAGCCCAGGCGCTGTACAGGACCAGGAAGCCTGAAAGCCATCCATAACGGTACGATTATTACTGGTAAAACTCAGGGTTAAAGCCGATCGGGTAGAAGTAATGCTTCCGCCGTTTGGCAAGGTATTGCCCGAATAAGTTCCGATTAACGGAAAACTGGTATCCGGTCCATCGTAGATCCGGAGCAGATCATTACCACTTTCAAGGTTAAAAGCGGTAAAGGTTAAAGTTACGGTTGCAGCTCCGGTAGGTGCAATGGTAAGGGTGCCGTTTGCATCGTCCGGGTACTGCCCGATCGGCCCGCCCGGATCGAAAATAGCCCCTGAGCAACGCGTAGCGGTCAGGCCGGTGCCCTTGGCCGGCATTACAACGGTGGTGCAAAAACTGTGGTTCGGGTCATAATTTATAAAATTGGGTTGCACCAGGGTTCTTGAGCCATTCGCATTGGTAACAGTTAACGTAACGGTATACTGCCCCGGAGAAGAATAAATGTGAATTGGGTTTTGCAGGGTAGAAGTATTTGCTGCACCCGAAGCCGGATCGCCAAAATTCCAGAGCCAGGTGGTTGGTCCGTTTATGGAATTATCGGTAAACGTAACCGGGCCGGAACAGATGGTCTGGGTGCTTACCGTAAAGTCTGCAAGCGGAGGCTGCTGGTCCGTCTGAAAGTTTATGGTATAATCTTCTGTTTCGGTTTGCAACCTACTGGTAAAGCAGGGATTTGAAGTCGCCGTTAAATACGAATCCGTAACGATACGCATTCTGCAATACCCTAACGCGATGGTGGATGGGACGGTAATAACGGCTGTGGCAACGGTATTGGTGTAATCTACGGTCATTACCCGCTCCGTGGTTTCAAAGTTACCGTTGCGGTTGTAATCTATCCAGGCGCTTACAGAAGTATAATTAAGATTACCTCCCCTAGACACGCTCAGGGTAGTGGATTGCCCCGGTATCAGGACTGCCGACGAGCCGGTAAAATCAGAATAACCGGTCGGAGCCGCCCCTGAAGTTTTATTCAGATTATTTAGCTTTACATTCGTGATCCAGACGACCTGAATGCCATTACTGGTGGCGGTGCAGGCGGTCTGGCAAGGTTTTACAACTGTGATCAGATTGGTTTTTACAACGGTGCTGCTTCCGTTGCCATTTGTTGCCGTAAGCGTTACGGTATAGGTGCCGGTGTTATGATAGATGTGGGTCGGGTGCTGCAGCGTAGAAGTATTTAAAGCGCCGGATGCCGGATCTCCGAAATTCCAGAGCCAGCTGCCGGGTCCATTCGTGCTTTGGTCGGTAAAGGCTACAACGGTATCGCAGGAAGCAGAAAAGCTACTGCAGAAGTCTGCTACCGGCAGATTCTGGTTCGGTTGAATAATAATGGTATAATCTTCTGCCTGCCCGCTGATAATACCATTGCATCCGGTAAAGGTGCTGCCGATCTCATCTGAAATAATGCGCATGCGCAACGGCGTGTTGGTTACGGCAGTGCCCGGGATTAATATATTTCCGGCCGGGTTTACCATATTCAGGAGCTGAAGCACCATTTCGCTGGCCCCGCTAAAGTTACCGTCGTTGTTTAAATCGATGTAAATGCGGGTATCCTGCGGATTAATGCCGGAAGTTAGGGCAACCGGATACGTGTTCCCGGCTGTCACGGTCACAGATTTGGAGCAGGTAAAATCCTGGTAGCCAGCGGCACCATTGGCCGAGGCATTTACCAGAAGGCCGCTGCCGAAGTCTACGTTGGTAATGCCGTAGCCGCAGCAGAAATTGGTGGTTCCAGGGGTACAGGCCGCTGCTACCGGTACATTGGTATGGTAAGTTAAGTAGTTGGTTTTAGTAAGGGTATCGGAGCCAATGGCATTCGTTACGGCTAAGGTTATGGTGTAAGTGCCCGGCCCTGAAAAAGTGTGTACAGGGTTTTTCAGGGTAGAAGTATTAGCTGTTCCGGAAGCAGGATCTCCAAAGTTCCAGCGCCAGGCAGTCGGGCCATTCTGCGACAGGTCAGTAAAGGCAACGGTGCTGGTACAGGTTATGGAATCGGCGGTAAATGCTGCCACCGGCGCAGCAGTATTGGAAATTATAGTAATACTGTAATCTTCTACCTCAGAATATTGCGGGGTAGAACAGGGCGTAGGTACCGGGGCCGAAAAATTATCGGCTGAAACGCGCATCCGCAGCGGGGTACCGGTAACGGCCGTGGCCGGAAGCGTTATGGTGCCGGTATGCAGCATTTTATTAGTTGAACTGAAAACCAGTTCTGCAGCAGCCTCAAAAGTGCCGTTGTTGTTCAGATCTACCCAAACACCTGCGTTTTCATTTACATTACCATTGGTCTGAATGCTGACCGGGTAAGTTAAATTAGCCGTTAAGGTGGCGCCAATAGTACAGGCATAATCGGTATAGCCGGTTGAGGCTGATACTCCCGGCGTGGTATTATTAATGGCTCCGTTATTAAGGTTCACATTCAGAATGCCCATACCAAATACAATGCTGCCGGCCGGCAGGTTGCCGGGCGTACAACTGCTAGCAACCGGGCATTGGGCAAAGCCTTTCAGCACCGGAAAAAGCAGCAGAAATAAAATTCCACTTAACAAATAAAAAAACCGGACCTGTAATTTTTGTTTCATAAGTCAGAAAGTAAGATTGTGTTTCTAATTTTTTTAACTGTAAGCGGCATATAAAAGAAGGGTTCTTAGGGAATAACAGCAAATGGAAGGCTCTGTAATGGCCAAGACCAGAAATAGGAGAGGATGGTTGCCTGAGGATAAAAAAAATAACAATGCCGGTTCATTTAATGAAAAAAGACATTGGTATCTGGATGTGAGTATTCGCAAACGGTAATAAGATCTGGGATAAAATCCTTGGAGGGATTGCATCTGATAATTGTGCCGGCCTGGGTATTACTGCTGATGGCGGGTATTTATTGGGAGGAGATCCTTTTTCTAATATTTCCGGAGCCAGAAGTCAGAACTCGGTTTCAGTCCGGGGGGAGGTATTTGGGCCCGGTGTTAGCAGTACCGGCTTATTTAGCCCAGCCAGTGCCTTAGCAGGAACCCAGAACTTAACTTATTCCTTTACGCAAAACGGCTGCACCGGAACAGCAATCCAACAAGTGGTGATCTCAGCTCCGCTCGTGCAGCCGGTGGTTTTCCTTATTTCCCCGGATACTTTAATTGCTTCGACGTTGAGAAACAGCTACGAATGGAAACACAACAATACCCCACTTCGGCAACCAGGCGAAAATTGAAAGTAAGTGCATCCGGTGCTTATTCGGTAAGGGTTAAAGATGGGGATAATTGCGCCTCTTCTTTTTCTCAGGATTACAACTTTATTATTCCGGGAACCAAGGCGTTAGAGAATTCCGGTTTCAACCTGTACCCAAACCCAGCAACCGGAAAAGTTACTTTATAGTTGTTTAAGCCGCAGGCTGCGCAGGTTAAAATCTAAAATTCACTGCGTAAGGGTGTCTTAAATAAATATGCAGACTTAAACGAAAGGCAAATTATACTGGATTTGGAAAACCAGGCAAAGGGGATTTACAATGTTCAGAGAATTGCTGAAGGCTTCAGGCAAATTGACCTGCTGCTGGTAGAATAAGGCAACCGGACTTCCTCCTGCAGCTTTAAGGCTTATCTAAAAAGCCCGCTTAAGTACTTAAGCGGGCTTTTCACTGAAAGTTTATGCAGGTTTATTCGTATTTGTGCTGCTATTACTATTCTATCAGGATCTTCCTGGTTACAATATGGTCGGTAGTAATAATTTGCAATACATAAACCCCTTTGGCAGCAGATAGATCAAAAGATTCTTTTAATATTCCATCTGCTACTTTTACCTGTTTTTCTAAAACGTTTTTACCTGCTAAGTCGGAAACATGTACTGTAGCGGATCTGCTTTTTAAGCCTTTCATTTCCAGCTGAAATCTGCCTTGGCTAGGGTTTGGGAAAACGTTTGGTTTAGCCTCTGATTTTTCTTCTTCAATACCCGTAATAGTAATAACGCCACCTAGTTTTACAACCCAATAATCTCGAAGGCCTAAATTAGGTTCGCTTTTATCATGACTTATGTTGGAGCGCGATTCGCCGGCAAGAATTAAACCCCCATCTTTGGCAATGATCATGGAAGTAGCGCCATCATTTTCAGCCCCGCCGGTTGCTTGGTCCCAAACCCTCGTTCCCAGAGAATCTAACTTCAAAGTCCAGATATCCATACCCCCTCTTCTGCTGGTTTTATCTGCATTGAATAACCAGGTATTCGAGTATCCGGTAACCACATAGCCGCCATCGCTGGTTTGCGTTATGGCATTGGCTCCTTCCGTTTGATCGCCACCATAGGTCTTGTCCCAGAGTTTATTACCGGCCGCATCCAGTTTCACGATCCAATAATCTTCGAAACCTTTATTTGGCTGGCTCTTCTCATTCCCTACGCCTGAAAGGGAATAGCCGACTACTACGAATCCGCCATCGCGGGCTTGTATTACATCGCTTGGCCAATCTTTAAGGTTGCCCCCAAACACTTTATCCCAGACCTTATTTCCCAGATTATCCATTTTAATAACCCAAAAATCAGTTGAACCACGGCCCGGCTGCGATTTATTCCCGCTTAAGGGAGAACCGGATATGGAAGCCATGATATATCCACCATCGGCAGTTGGTTTTATGGAAGCGAAATAATCATCGTTATTACCACCAAAAGATTTCTCCCACATTTTATTACCTGCAGCATCGAGTTTCAGAACCCAGTTATCTTTAATACCAAAACCTGCAGACCGGTCACCACCGCTTAAATCAGAAGTGCCACCAACAATATAACCGCCATCGGCAGTTTGGTGGATCTCTCTCAGGCTCTCTTCCTCCGGGCCGCCATAAGTCTTGTCCCACATCTTATTTCCGGCGGCATCGAGTTTTATGATCCAGAAATCACTACCGCCTTTAGAAGCATGGCTTTTATCTCCAACAATGCCACCAGATGAGGTCGCGCCTAAGATGCAGCCACCATCTGAAGTAGCAGCAACCGTAGAAATAGCGTCTACATTGGGCGTTCCGAAGGTCTTATCCCATAATTTTACGCCGTTGGAATTGAGCTTAACTACCCAGACATCGTAAATGCCTTTATTAACGCCGGTTATATCGCCTCCCTGAGGAGAATCTGTTTCTCCAGCTAAGATTATTCCGTCGTCCAGGGTTTGGCATAACGAACTAATTGTTTCCTGGCCGGTTCCTCCAAGCGTTTTATCCCACAATTTGGCAGGAGCGGTCTGGGCAAGGGTTTCGGAAACGGGAGCTGCTAATAAGCCTAATAGCAGGGGCCGCCAGAGAATTGAAGCGTGTTTTGTAAATTTTTTCATAATAATAGCCCGAATTTTGGATGGCAATTAATGGATTTTTAATCTCTTAATCTTTCCCAATATTATGGATACTTATAACCAGAACAAAATATAAATTGAACTTATAAAGCCCGGGCAATGATCCGAACCTGATCATTCAATTTCTTCAGAATTAAAGGAAGGCCTGCTTAGGGAACCAAAGTTTATTTTAAAGACCAGATAAAAGCCACTCTGGTACTAGCGGAGTGGCTTTTATCATGGTAGACCGAAGGAAAGAAAAATTGAATTGTATCCAGGGGAATTTACTGGTCCTGGAAGATTCTTAGTGGTAGGTAACACGACAATTGGTTTATTCCTAAAAAACTCCGGAGTGGGTTTAAAAGGAATGATGAACAGTTTTTAAGGTTAAAATGATACCGATTTTAAATAAAAAGCCCGCATTGAGGAAGTTCTGAAGCATTTTAATTTCACCAGGTCTAAACCTTTTTAAGCATCATACATATTAGATCCTTACCAAAGATCTTACTGGTGCTTCATAAAGCTTTATTTTGTCTGGTAAAAGCAGGCTGAAGCGTAGTTGTTAGTGAAAACACTATGACCAATTGGCAAAAAATAAAGCAGGTCTCCGCAACTTGCCGAAGAAATCGATGATTCAGCGAAGCTAAACTATTGGCTACTACTATGGCATTTGAGCGTAGCAACGTAATGGCTCACGTTCGGATTTGAAGAGTCGGGGCAGCCTGCCGCCGGACTTATTCCACCCGCTCTGTTTCCTTTGTTAGCTTTTCTCCCAGGAACTCTACCCAGGCTTTTTTCATGCAAGGATAGTGTTTAGAGGCTTCTACCTGATCCATGAAAGCCACCAGGTTATCTTCAAACCTTTTGGCCAGGGCTGGATCTTTTATATTTCCCTGCTCATCGAAAGCCTGGTGGGCCGAAGCCAGGGAAAACATATCCGGATACACCCGGGTGCCGAGGTGCTCCAAAGGAATCCTCAACGACCAAAGCCCCCGGTTCCCGCCGGCCATAGAAGGCGAAGCGGACATTAGTAAGGCATGGTGCTGGTGGAAAGGCTGCGGGCGAAAGCGTGAAACCCAGTCGATCATATTTTTCAGGCAACCGGGCATGGAGGCGTTATATTCCGGCGAGGAAATAATAAAAGCATCGTTGGCCAGAATGCGTTCCCGAAACGCTATCGCGCCTTCCGGGTGATAGTCGTTTACTTCCAGATCCTGGTTAAAGGTAGGGCAATCAAATTCTCTCATGTCTGCAAAATCAACTTTGCCACCGTGTTTTTCAATGACCTGAACTGCCAGTTTGGCTAATTTGGTATTAAACGAATCGGTTCTTAACGAAGCCGAGAAAACCAGAAAGCTTGTCTGGCCCTGTTCCTTATTTTTTAGTTGCTCGTTCATTTGAAAGCCTTTATAGCGTTTAAGATTTAACCTGGTTCCGGGAGGTGATTAGCATTGAAAACCTGTGATACGAAGAAAAGGAAAAGGAGGCCAGGACTTAATGCCTTCGGTTAAAATATTTGTTTCTTTAAACTGCCGAATTTGGCCAACTGCAAAATTATGGCATTAAAGAACGCGTATAAGCCAGACCAATTTTTGTTTTTAAAGTATAACCTGATTCCTCTTTTGCCATGAAAAAAAACAGGTTTTCTTAAAGTTGGAATACGGTATCAGGCCTGCTCCACGGAACAATAACCTGGGAAAACCCGGGAGCAAATAAAAATAATCAGGATTTTAAGCCCATGTCCTTCTCCTTAAAATTTAAAGGTGAAAAAGCGATTCCCGTAGAAAAGGAGCAAACGATCCTGCAGGCATCGCTTGCGGCCGGTATTCCCCATTACCATGCCTGCGGCGGCAAGGGACAATGTACTACCTGCCGCATAATGGTGCTAACAGGAAAAGAAAAGCTAACCCCGCCTACTGGTAATGAACAGGTAATCAGGAATATAAAAAAGTTCCCGGCAAATATCCGGCTTGCCTGCCAAACGCATGTATTGGAAGATGGCGTGGAAGTACAGCGCCTGATCCGGGACGAAACAGACCGGTTAATTTTTGTGGACGGCAATGTTGCCGATACCATTGGCGAAATAGGCGAGCGCCGTAAACTGGCCCTCTTTTTCATTGATGTGCGCAACTTTACGCCTTTTCTGGAAAACAACCTGCCTTTCGATGTCATTCACCTCATGCGCCGGATCCTGAGTATTTTTAAGAATGCTATCGTACAGTACAACGGGGAAATTATAGATACCGCCGGCGATGGGCTTTATGCCGTATTCGGTCTCGATAGCAAAATAAGGGAGGCAGTGGATTCGGCAGTGCTGGCCGGGTTTAAGATCCTGGAAGATCTCCGGATTTATAATAATACCTACGTGCGGCCCTACTTTAATCATACTTTCGAAGTTGGGATCGGGGTGCATGCAGGCAACGTAGTGGTAGGTAACGTAGGCATCGGGTTGAGCCATAACCTTACAGTTATGGGCTACCCGGTTAATATAGCAGCCCGGCTGCAGGCCGCCACCAAAGAACTCAACAACAACTTTGTGATCTCGGCCCTGGCGTACCGGTTGCTGAAAAAACCACCTTATTCCCTTGGCTGCGGCCACCTGAACCTTAGGGGGGTAAGCAGTACGTATGAAGTTCAACTTATTGGTCACCCTTATCTGGGTACTTCAAACGCATCCTCAGGCAAACTCCTGAGCGGCCCTCCCGATCAGTTCCTGTTGTAAGTTTCAGGGCTTAACCGGGCTGGATAAAAGATAATAACCGAAAAAGAGCACCTTTCAGAGAACTTTTAAACAGCTTAAAAAGAATCTACCATGAGCGAAAAACGAGCTGCAGCCGAGAGCAAAGAGGTCTTCCCCTGGCTGATTATGATCCTGATGTCTTCGGTAACTTTTGTGGGGATCCTTTCTGAACTGATGCCTTCCGGCGTTCTTCCGCAAATGATGGCCGATCTGGATATCAGCGAGGTTCAGGGCGGTAATCTGGTAGGATACTACGCCATTGCGTCAGCTATTTTCGCGATACCGCTTGTATCCCTTACCATGCCATTCAACCGCAAAATTTTGTTGCTGCTGCTGCTGGCCGGATTTGCGGTTTCCAATATTGTTGCGGGCCTCCTGCATAGCTATACTGTAATAATAATCCTGCGGGTGATAGGTGGAATTTGTGCCGGCGTCATGTGGCCCATGATCGCGGCTTATGGCATGCGCCTGGTAAATGCAAACCAGCACGGGAAAGCAATTGCGGTGATCATGGCCGGAAACACCCTGGGTATCAGTTTGGGGATGCCGGTGGTAACCTATATTGGGAACGAATTTGGCTGGCGGACAGAATTTATCGCGCTGGGGGTATTTATTCTGGTCCTTGCGTTGCTGTGCATTTTTATGCTGCCTTCCATTCCGGGCGAGAAACTTACCAAAAGCTCCTCGCCCTTTGCCCTGCTCAGAATCCCGGAAGTATTAATTGTGCTTTTGCTTACCCTGCTGGGGGTGAGCGCGCATTATGGCGTGTATGTGTATATCACAAGCCTGGTAGAAGAACTTAACCTTGCCGGCGGCATAGAAGGGGCACTGCTACTTTTTGGGGTTGGGTCGCTGATCTCCCTATTGCTGGCCATAAAATACACCGATCAACACCTGCGATTTTTAACGGTGGCCATGTTTGCTTTGCTCGCCGTTTCTATGGTGGTCTTTATCCTTTTCGGCGGAACAACCGGGATCTCGCATTTTGCTTTCTTTCTGTGGGGACTTTCCTTTGGCCCATTGGTTACCCTTTTTCAGGCCGCGGTGAGCAAGCAGGTAGAAAAAGCCAAAGACGTTGCCACCTCGGTGCAATCTTCTACTTTCAACTTTCCCATTATGCTGGCAACTTCCGGGGCTGGCCTGCTGCTTGGCAAGTATACGCCTATGGTATTACCGATAATGGCTATTGCTTTAGCTGTTCCGGGCATGGTAATTTCCTTTTTGGCAAGAAAGACCTTAAGTTGATTGCTGTACGACTTATTATTGAAGCAAAATGGTATCCATTTTAGGTTAAAAACTCTAAATCCAGATAACCTTTGGAGGCAGGGCCGTTTCATTCTGGCGGATTCTCCCTGTTTGCTCTTCCGGGTCTATCGATCCGGAAACATCCGGTTGCGGGTTTATTAACCCGCGTGGACCATTTTCAGGCCAGAATCCGGGGATCAATAGATCCCCGGCAGGAAGTTTTCGGATAAAAATATCCTAAAAAGCTGCTTTAGTTTTGAGTGAAACAACCCTGCCCTTCGGAGGGAGGAAAGGCTATTTATCTGGATTATTTTTGAAATCAATAATATAAAATATATTGCTCTTCCGGACATCAATATCTGGAAGTAATCTGCCGGAGACATCCTTGTTCCCGTAACCACACCCGCGGACAAGGAAGGCCGCACCAGGTTTAGTTTCAAACAAAGATGTCTGAAACAGCATTTCTAAGTTTCAATCTTTTAAGTTGACAGCATTGGAGCTAAACCCTGCGCTACAGAGAAATTTATTCGTCACGACAGATTTAAAAAACTGTTTTGGGAATTTATAAGATCACTACTACCATTTTGGCTTCAGCTAATTCCGATGTGCTGTTGTCGTCTTCCATTTAACGATTTGACTATTTAAACCATTTCTTACAGCTTCAACGGAATCTCATATTCGGTTTCTTTGCGGCGGAACAGGAATTCGCCGTTGCGTACCGATGCCAATACGGCTGCCCGCTTCCGGATCGCTTCAAACGCGGAGGTTTCGTCCAGCACGATAAAGTTTGCCGGTTTCCCTTTTTCCAGCCCGTACTGCTCCTCCAGCATCATGGTTTTGGCACCGTTGTAGGTGATCAGATCGAAGGCTGTTTCCAGCTCCTCATAAGAAGCGACCTGGGTTAAGTGGATGCCGTTGTCCAGGATATTCATCAGGTTTCCGTTCCCTAACGGGTACCAGGGGTCGTTTATGGAGTCCTGGCCGAAACAGACATTGATACCTTCCCGGAGAAACTCTCTTACCCGGGTCAGGCCGCGGCGCTTCGGATAGGTATCCTGGCGGCCCTGCAGGTAGGCATTTTCGGTGGGACAGGCAATGAAATTCATACCGTTGGCTTTAAACAAGCCCATCATGCGGTAGGCATACGCGTCGTCGCCACTGCCAAAAGAACAGGTGTGGCTGGCCGCAGTCCGGTGCCCGACCCCTTCTATCATGGTCAGGGCATTGAGCAGCTCCACGAAACGTGCCATGGGGTCGTCCGTTTCGTCGCAATGCACATCGATCATTTTGCCGTATTTCATGGCTAGCTCCACCGAACTGTGCACCGATTTTTCCCCGATTTCCCGGGCCCATTCGAAGTGCGGAATACCGCCCACACAGTCGGCCCCCATCTTCAGCGCTTCCTCCACCAGTTCGTAGCCGCCTTTATAAGCGTACATCCCTTCCTGCGGGAAAGATACGATCTGGATGGTTACGGTATCTTTCAGTTCTTCCCGGAGCTCGAGCATGACCTGCATTCCCAAAAGCCTTGGGTCGGTAACGTCGATATGCGTGCGGATATATTGTACGCCCTGCGAAACTTCTTCGCGGATCGCGGCCAGAGCCCGTTCTCTGGCATCTTCTTTTGTCTGCGATTTTTTAATGTCATGCCAGCGGGTAATGCCCTCGAAAAGTGTTCCGGTCCTGATCTTACCGCCATCGTTCCGCCCGGTATACACATAATCCAGGTGCAGGTGCGAATCTACATAGGGGGGCAGAATAAGCTTCCCGTTCAGGTTTATTTCCTCTTCGCATTGCGGCAGATCGGTACCGACCCCCGTGATCTTTCCGTCTTCAACCACTATTTCAGTGGCCGAAGGATTACGATATAGTTTCGCATTAAAAAACTTCTTTTTCATTTTAAATTAAGGTTATGGTTTAATTTAAAGGTGAATTTTTTGCCTCAGCAGTTGCAGCAGGGCATCTTAGCAGTAGGTTTTGCCGGTATCGGACAGTAGTATAACCGCCACCTACTTGCAGGGTTTTTCAGGAAATGAAGTAAGTATCAACACTTGCCTGGAACAGTACGGCATTTGCCGCTTCAGGCAATTCCCTTAAACGGCCGGCGGGATGGTGCCAGAGAGGCTTTTATTTCAAGGTATTCAGTTAAAATTAATAGGGTATTGAGGTATGCAAGGCAAATCTTATTATATCGGATACCATCGCAAGGGCAAGTTGTGCCTGCCAATTTGGGTAATATTTTAGCGGTGCCTTTTTAAGTTTAGAGAATACAAAACAAAAAGGCTTATTTTATATATTTAAGCGAAGTTTTAGTTGGTGGGTTGTTAGGCTGATTTCCCAAAATTGTTGGTTTATTGAACCAATCAACTTGACCGGCAGAGTACAATCTATGAGGTGTATTGTACACTAAGATAGATTTTATTGGTTCATCAGATCTTTATTACCAGGGTAGGGGCAGGTTAATGGAAAGGGTATTTATCGAGCAAAAAAAAACTCACCATTTACCAGGGAGAGTTTTTTGTGATAGACCGAAAGACTGAAATATCTGACCTTATCCTCCAGGGTTCCGCTGCTTTGGAAGGTTAAAATTTTAAGATTAAGGTCCTGGCCAAATGACTGAATGCCTTGTCGGCGGCTGGGCACCTGATGGCAACCCAAATGGCCATGCACCTGTGGCTATGCTTGAAATAAATTTGATACCAAAGGAAAATGCCCGCCTTGTGAAATTCAAGGGAATGACACCTATTGCCCGGGCTGCAGTACTCCTCCTCCTCTTGGCAACTGCTAGGTTAACCCGACGACGAAAAACCGGCAAATACCCCTGAGATTGCTGAATTAAGCGGCCGGAAAGAAAAGGATCGCGCAACGGCTTACTAAATTAGAAATTACCAGATCAATTACCAGCTCGGTTTAGATATAAAAGATGTTGAACTTCAGGGCCCATGGTCTCCATTTAGTGTTTAAACATTTTAATGTAAACCTGTTTCCTGCTTTGGAAAAATAAAACATAGTATTACTTTTGACTAAACCAACAGAAAACCTATACATGAAGCATTTTTTACTATTTCTTTTTTCCTTCATTTTACTTATTGCCTGTAAAAAAGAGGATGATAAACCTAGTCCTGGGGGGGCTGCAGGAGCAAAGTATGCTGTTACATACAGTGGCAATGGGAATACGGGCGGCGTAGCGCCCACAGATGGAAATACTTATGAAAATGGCAGTTCGGCCGTTGTATTAGGCAATGTTGGGAATCTGGTTAAAACAAATTATTCATTTCAGGGATGGAATTCGAAAGCCGATGGTACTGGTACAAACTATGCGGCGGGATCTAAACTTACTTTTAATCAATCGAATGTAACCTTGTACGCAAAGTGGTTGTTAAATTCAGCTTCAACTAAATTTCAGGTTACTTATTTAGGGAACGGTAACTCTTCAGGCACTGTACCTGTTGACAATAACAGCTATGCTCCAGGAACTTCATTTACAGTTAAAAGTAATACAGGAGGTTTAAGTCAGAATGGAAATGCCTTTTTAAGCTGGAATACGTCTCCTAATGGAAACGGACAAACCTATTCTCCCGGCACCCAGGCATCTATTCAGAGCAATCTTTCACTTTACGCAATTTATAGTGCTTCCACACCGAGTGGCAGATACTTCGGTTTTAATACAAGTGGTCAGGTGAAGCGTAAATCCACTCTTACCTCTTCCTGGATCGATGAAGACTTAAGCAGTACCTTCGGTAGCTCCAGTCTGGTAACGGTGGTGTGGAATGGTTCACAATACATTGGTTTCAATTCCAGTGGCCAGGTTAAACGCAAATCAACTCTCACCTCGTCCTGGATATCCGAAGATCTGAGCAATACCTTTGGTACTTCCAGTTTAGTAGCCGTGGTTTGGAATGGCTCGCAGTATATTGGCTTTAATTCCAGCGGTCAGGTTAAGCGTAAATCGACTCTTACCTCCGTTTGGGTAAATGAGGACTTAAGTAGTTCTTTTGGTACCTCCAGTATTGTTAGTGTTGTGTGGAATGGCTCGCAATACATCGGTTTCAATTCCAGTGGCCAGGTTAAACGCAAATCAACTCTCACCTCGTCCTGGATATCCGAAGATCTGAGCAATACCTTTGGTACTTCCAGTTTAGTAGCCGTGGTTTGGAATGGCTCGCAGTACATTGGCTTCAATTCCAGCGGACAAGTAAAACGTAAATCATCCCTTACGGCCTCCTGGATATCAGAAGATTTAAACAATTCCTTCGGTTCTTCCAGCTTGAAGTGCGCTACCTACCATTGATCTTTGTTTAAATAAAAATGAATTCCAATAAAAAATAGGTGGTTCATTTTGGTACCTTTTAATTACACCAATTGAAACCAGAATTTCATTCGACAAAAAAATAGCAACCACAGCTGGTTGCTTTTTTTCTTTTGTATCCCTTTAGAACATTCACGATCAAGGTCTTTGCAAAGTTCAAATGGTTTCTAATGGGTTTGTTTTCGTAATTAAGAAGTAATAATTTACATGGATCTTTTCAGTCTTGTGGCAAGACCTGGAAAAAGAAACACCATTTATTAACAACTCCTGCTTTTTCATCTTGTCTTTCTGTTTCAATGCTTGTCAGGGGTGGGGTAGCCGAGGATCTTCAGCAATAAGTGAACTAAGTTAACCTAATAGCCTTTGAAGGATATAGGTTCAAAGAGACTGCCAGGATTCTGCAATAACAGGCAACACAAAGGGGATTTGCCGAACTAAAAAAGCCGCTCCTTTTTATGGAAAGCGGCTCTTTTATCTTTAGTAGACCGAAGGTGTAAAATATTGAACTTTATCAACAACAATTTGGTTTATTTTAAGTTTTTTATCTGGGCGAACCTTCCCAGAATCCCAAGCCAAACCTTTTCGCTTTCCAATGATAGTTTTAAAAGAACTTCTTATTGCTTCATCACTCTTAGAGTCGTAACATTTTGGCCACTCACTACCTGAAGCAGGTACATGCCAGGCGCCAGCACCGGCAAATCATCCAGCTGCACTATTCCTGAAAGGGCTTTTTTATCTTTCAGGTATAGCGTTTTACCTTCTGCCGTGGTGAATTTAAAGCTGGCCATACTGGTTCCCGGGAGTTTTACCTGCAAACTGCTACGGAAAGGGTTAGGCAATACGGTGATTTCGACTGTCTTTTCCCGTTTAATAGCCACCATGGAAGAATATTCATAACGGCCATTAAAGTCCATTTGCTTCAGGCGATAGTAAACTGCTTTCTCGGCCAAAACGCTACTGTTTTTGTCTAAAAACCCATATTCCCGTACGCTGTTGCTTTGTCCGGCTGCAGCTACTTCTCCAATTGCTTCAAACCTACGGCCATCCGGAGAGCGTTCTACTACAAAAGCTTTGCTGTCTTTTTCCGAAGCAGTAGCCCAGTTTAACTGGTTTCCTTCCAGATTTGCTTTACCGTTGAAATGCAGCCACTTTACCGGTAACGGATTCATCGCATCAGATACCGTCCATAAGGAGAAGCTGCTGGTTTGTACCGTTACGCTACGCAGGTTGCCGTTGCTAATTACCGGCTTTAGTCCTTCTACCGGAATCCAGGTCAGGCCATTGTCTTCGCTTTTCCAGACCTGTGCCAGGTTATTCGGGAAGGTTAGGCCATTATTCTCATCCGAAAGCCAACTTAAGGTTAAGTTAATGGTTTTACCGGTTGGCCTAAACTGTGGTTCAATTTTCCAGTAACGGTTAATACCTTGCACATTTGGCGCGGTTGGGTTAGAAATAAAACTGCCCGTCCCTGTATGCCTGGTTACCGTTATGGCTCCCCAATTTCCCGCATCAGCGTTATCCAAACCAACCCCAATGTTACCGAAAAGGCTGTTGGCCATTCCGGAGCCGATGGAAATCGTTTTAACAAGTTCCCCATTATACTTACGGCCCATTTCTTCTGAAATCGTACCATTTAGGGAAAGCGTTTTGCCGGCTGTAGCCGTTAAATTGCCGGCGGATAATGTAAGTGCTCCAGTTAAAGTTAGGTCCCCTATCATGGTAGCGCCCAATATATCGTCCACTTCCAGGTTATTAATCGTGGCACTGCCAGAAAGCAAGTGACCGGTAAGTTTGCCCGAAATCAGTTTAATTTTTCCGGTTCCGGTTTGCGGGATATTCGCTTCCAGGTTGCCTTTTACTGCCAGCACATAGTCGTTATGCAAGGTCGCGCCTGAACCCGATAAAGTCAGATTGCCGTTTGCTGCTGCATTTCCTGCAGTGGTTATTACAGCATTTGGTCCGCCATAAATAGTCAGGTTGTAGTACGTAAGTGCCGGAAGCGTAAACGATGCAGGGTTTACAAAAGAAACGGTACCGCCGGTAGCCGTAAAAGTGCCACCCGACTGCGTAAATTGCTTTTGCAGCGTTAATATACTTTGCCCGCCCGTTGTAAGCGCTCCGCCGTTGCTTAAGGTCAGCGTATCTGAAACTTTCATTTCCCCGCCGGTAAAGTGTAGTTCTCCGGATATAGTCAGGCTTTTAGCCGCTGCCTTTCCCGAAAACAGTACCGGATAAACCGTTAAACTGGCCGGAATAAGGGCAAGTGCGGTCGAATCAGGTACTGCGGATGTCCAGTTGCCGCTGTCAAACCAATTCGTGGAAACAGCTCCCGTCCAGGTGGTTGCTCTAGGGGTAGTGAAAGTATATATAGAACAATTCGTATTATCGCCGGCTAAGTTGTATGGCACCACTTTCCAGTAATAGGTTTTTCCGCCTGTTAAGCCGCTCAGGTTGTAGGAAAGCCCGGTCTGGTTACTTACCTGCGTAAGTGCGGCCGCCGATGGGCCCATATAAACCTTGTAACCTTCGGCCAGCGGCGAAGCCTGCCAGCTTAGGTTTGCCGGGTAGCCAATAGTATTCGTTGCCGGAGCCGTGCCGGAAACACACACCGGTACCGGCAGCGGCAATATGTTTATGCTATAATCTTCCACCTGCCCGTAATCGCTGTATCCGCAGGAAGTACCGTTGTAGCCGTAATAAGTATGGGTCAGGCGTACGCGCATCCGCGTAAGGCCGGCTCGAGCGGTAGGAGGAACCGTAATAGAGCTATTATACGGACCGAAGCCCGTCAAAGAATAAATCATTTCCCCGGCATCGGTAAAATCGCCGTCGCGGTTATAATCGATCCATACCATAAGCTCCGAATACAAATGGGAGGTTGCGGTTGCAGCGAAGGTTTCGGTAGAACCTGCCTGAATTTGCCCTTGAATAAATGTGAAATCCTGATAACCGCTGCCTGAAGTGCCGGAGTTATTGCTGATGCCGCCAAAGTTCACGCTGCTCACAAATTGATTACTCGTACTGTTGCTACCGGCCGCACAATAGCACGCGGTTTTTGTAAACGAATTCACGCTGCAGCCGGAGGCTTCCCCCGAGCTGTTGTAAGGTACTACTTTCCAATAATAAACAGCATTACCTGTTAATCCGGATGGCCAATAATCAAGGCCGGCCTGATCACTTACGAGCAATAATGCCGTGGGGGAAGTACCAAGATATATTTTATAGCCCGAAGCGCAGTTAACCGCCTGCCAGCTTAGCTTTGATGCCGCACAATTATCAGAACCGTTATTCACCGGGGATATTCCGGTTACACAGGCCAACGGTTGCAGCGTTAAAGAATTTGTGCTGCAACTGGTAGCTTCTCCGGTACTATTGTAAGGCACTATTTTCCAGTAATAGGTTTGGCCGTATACCAAGCCTGTTGGGGTATATGTGGTAGTGGTTTGTGTACTTACCAAGGCAAGCGAAGCCTGAGATAAGCCTAAATATACTTTGTAACCATCGGCATATAGCACAGATTGCCAGCTTAGGGAACCGTTGCAAATCAATTCGGTGCCGTCAGCAGGCGAAAAACCGGTAGCGCAGCCTGGCGCCGGAATCGGCAAAATGTTAAGGGTATAATCTTCGACCTGCCCAACCCAGCTGTTTCCGCAAGAGGTGCCATTATAGCCATTAGTAGTATGATCGAGCCGTACCCGCATACGGGTTAAGCCTACCGAAGCCGTAAGCGGGATAGTAATATTAGAACTGTAAGGGCCCGCCCGATTGCCGGAATATACAAGTTCCCCTACATCGGTAAAGTCACCGTCGCCATTATAATCGATCCAGGCCTGCAGGCTGGAATATAAATGCCCGGTTCCACTTACATCAAAATTATAGGTGCCGCCGGCGGTAACCTGTCCGGTAATTGCAGTAAAGTCCTGATACCCTCCGCCTGAAGTGCCTGAATTATTGCTTATTCCGCCGAAATTCAGGTTACTGATAAATTGACCATCAGGATAATCGGTGCCGGCCGGGCAATAGCAGATGGATTTGGTAAAAGAATTCACACTGCAGCCGGCAGCCTCACCGCTGCTGTTATAAGGCACTACCTTCCAGTAATACGTAGATGTACCTGTTAGCCCGGAAGGAGAATAAGCAGTACCCGCTTGGTTGCTGATGAGTGATAATGCTGCAGGAGAAGTGCCAAGGTATAGTTTATAGCCGGTCGCGCAGCTAACCGGCTGCCAGCTCAGTGTAGATGTTCCACAATTATCAGAGCCGTTGTTTACCGGCGATATACCGGTTGCACAAGCTAAAGGCTGAACCGTAAAGGAATTCGTGCTGCAGCCGGCAGCCTCACCGCCGCTGTTATAAGGTACTACTTTCCAGTAATAGATATGGCCGTATAACAAGCCTGTTGGAGTATATGTGGTGGTAGTTTGCGTGCTTACCAGAGCAAGCGATGCCGGAGATAAGCCTGTATATACCTTGTATCCCTCTGCATATAGTACGGATTGCCAGCTTAAAGAACGGCTGCACAACAATTCGTTGCCATCTGAAGGGGAGAAACCGGCAGCGCATCTTGGCGCTGCAAGCTGCCGGATATTTATAGTGTAATCCTCTACATCCCCAACATCATTGGTTCCGCACGGGGTGATGTTGCTACTATAAGCTGTATGCAAAAGCCGTAGCCGCATGCGGGTATTTCCGATTGAAGCTGTAACCGGAATAGTGATAGAAGCACTGTACGGGCCCGCAGTATTGTTCGCATAAATTTGCTCCCCGGCATCGTCAAAATCGCCGTCCCGGTTATAATCGATCCATGCCAAAAACCTGGAATACGACCCATTCCCGTTGCCGGCTGCCGCGAAAGGAACTGTAGTACCGGCCATTACGCGTCCGGTATCTGAAGAAGTAAATTGCTGATACCCATTGCCTGAAAAATATGAATAGTTGTTTATCCCGGCAAAGTGTACTTCCGTAATCCGATGGTTATCGGCATACGTGGTGCCGGTTGAACAGTAACAAGTATATTTTGTAAAGGAATATATGTTACACCCTGGAGCATCGGCGGCGCTGTTGTATGGCACTACTTTCCAGTAATATGTGGAACCGCTCAGTAAACTTGGCGGAGTATAGGTAGTACCGGTCTGGGTGCTTACCAAAACCAGCGTTTGTGCCGAAGATCCCATATAAACTTTGTAACCTGCTGCATTGGTTGCAGCCTGCCAGCTTAATGTAGCAAGGCACTCCTGATCAGTACCGTTAGCAGGGAACATACCGGTTGCACAAACAGGTGCTGGCGGAGGCAGTATGTTTAGGCTGTAATCTTCTACCTGTCCAAAATAACTGTCGCCGCAGGGGGTGTAGTTGCCGCCGTAAGAATCATTAACGAGCCGAATGCGCATACGGGTTGTACCCACTGAAGCAGTAAGTGGTATGGTAATAGCAGAAGTATAAGGCCCAGCTATTGCCACCGTAGAATAGATAAGCTCTCCCGTATCCGTAAAATCGTCATCCTGGTTGTAATCTATCCAAACATAAATCAGGCAATTGCTAGAGGGGGCTTTTGTTGCTGTAAAGGTATAAGTGCCGCCGGCCGTTACCTGCCCGGTTTGAGAAGTAAAATCCTGATACCCACCGCCGGTAGTGCCCGAATTGTTGTTGATTCCGGCAAAATTTACATTATCGATATACCGAACATTGTTGCTGGATATTTTTGGATTGTTTACAGATATGCCGGCCTGGCAATATTGCTCCACAATTAAATTTATGGTGTAGGTTTTAATGGTAGACCCGTCCTGGGCCGTTACTTTTACTTCAATGGTGTTACTACCAACCGTTACCGGTAAAGCAGCAGAAGGGGTATTCCGGGCCAGTGGGGCATAGGTGCCTCCATTTACCCGTAGCCGCACGTCAGCATAAAGGTGACTAGCTGCCGCGGTTAAGGTAAATGGCAACATCGATTTATCTATGGTAACGGAGTAACCGGTAGTTGCCGAAGCGAATACCGGCGACAAGGTGCCCTTATTTACAGATAGGGAGGAAAGATTGGCATCAGCAGAAATATATGTATTTTTCTGGTTGGTTTCCAGGGTATTACGCTCCGAGGTTGATAAAACGGTATTGAACATAACCATTTCCGGCGTATAGAAATTTCCTTGTTGGGTAAGTTCGTTCCGATTACCCATTCGGAGGGAGTTTCCATTGTCGCTGTAAGCAGCCACGGAAAACGCGCCGGTTTGAATTCCGTTCCGGTAAGAATAGGTAGTGCTGCCAGCAGCGAATTGGCTGGTAAAGGAATACACCGAAGCCGGCACCAACGAGCTTATGTCAGAGCGGGGATTTGCGTTTGCAAGGCTTGTGGCGGAACCGACGGTCGTAGCAGCGTTTCCGATATAAAAATCGCCGCCATTATTCGTAAAATCGAAGGGGCTTGGATAATTGGTATTGGCTCCGGCAGCCGTGCCAGTCTTGCTAATAAAAGAGCCTGGGGTAGGGCTGGTGCCTTTCGCTACGCCTACCATTGTTACCGCACCCGGGAACATTACTTCCTTTGCCGTAGCCAGGTTTGAGGTGCCGAAATAAATGGCAGGCAGTTTATTTAAGCGGTGTATAACTCCGCCATTTACCAGACGCGGTTGGGTGGCTGCCAGTAACTGAAATAAATCGCGGCCATAACCGGACTGGTCGTACCAAACAACAATAGAGCCGTTACTGTTGCCCACAAAACCTTTCAGCGCGGCAGTATCTAATTGTCCGCCGCTGGTAAAACCAATATCGTACACTGCATTATCGCTGCTTCTTATTACCTGGATGGCCGATCCGGAATAATTGCTGCTAAGTTTGCGCAAAGAGTAAACTGCGGCGCCGGTGGTACTGCCAAGGCCGGCATTGTCCAGCGTGTTTACCCGGGTAATGGTTACTGAATAAATTTTCGTAGTGCTGCCATCCTGGGCGGTAACTCTTAAATCAACGGTAGTTTTCACCCTGTTCAAAACCACTGCAGCTGAAGCCGAACCACTGTTAATGGGAGCCCATCCTCCCCCGTTTACCTGGATCTGAAGCGAGGCATTAGCCTCTGCCTTGGTAGGGGTAACCGTAATGGAGGTAGCATTAGTTACTAATGCGGTATAATTTGTTGTTGTACTGGCGAACGCCGGCGATAAGGTGCCGCTGCTGAGGGTTAAGTTGGAAAGGTCCGCATTCGTAGAATTTACGGTAATAACCTTCGATGAAAAGCTGCCGCAGGTAGTAGTTAAGTAAATGGTAGCCGTACCAGCGCCAACTCCGGTAACCACTCCGGCAGCATTTACAGTTGCAATGCCGGTGTTGCTGCTGGCCCAGTTACCAGAAGCATAATCTATGTACTTCACAATCACCACGCCGGAGCCGCCCGAGCCGCCTAAGCCAATACCGCCGCCGCCACCGCCCCCGCTGCCGGTATTTGCAACACCATTTGTGGCCAACGTTGGGTTGCCCCCGCCATTGCCACCAATTCCGGAACCACCCACTCCTAAAGTAGTATTGGTACAGGTTCTGCCGCCGCCGCCACCCGCCGCATAATTAACCCCAACGCCTGTAATGTAATCAAACTTGCCTATGCCGCCATTTCCGCCGGTAGCGCTTGATGCCGCCGAACCGGTTCCACCGGCACCGCCGCCGCCGCCGCCGGCTGCACTACAACCTAAGTCTGCCGCAGTCCCATTTCCGCCGTTGTTTCCTTGCCCCGCACTGCCCGCTCCAGCTGATGCACCAGTAGGGTTGCCTCCGGAAGCGCCGCTGCCACCACCACCGGAGCCGCCACTATAGGCTGCTCCACCGCCGTCACGGCTAGCCCCTCGTCCGCCGCCGGTTGCTACCATTAGCGTACCAAAAGAAGAGTTTCCACCGTTTGCTTCCGGGCCGCCACCGCCACCCACTGTAATTGTATAAGTGGTTCCTCCAACCAGGGCTTGGGTATTGGTGCTGCGCACACCGCCGCCGCCGCCGCCGCCGCCACCATTAGAGCCGCCGCCTCCGCCGCCGGCCACTACCAGCATTCCCACATTGCCACTAAAGCCGGCGGGTACGGTAAAGGTACCTGAGGAGGTGAATCTATGGATGCGGTAGCCATTTACTACGGTAAGCGTCCCCCCCGTGGGAAGATCAGGGCCCGTTAAATTAATGCTGCTTCCAACACTTACAACAGAACTTCCATTGATAGCGCCGGTAGGGCATTGGGCGTAACCAGAAAAAAACTGCAACGTCAGAAGTACCGTTGAAACCAGGAAATGTAAGGAATTCCGCATAAGGCCAATTAAAAAGATTTACTGGTTTTGTAGTGGGCTTTGCTAAGGCCTGCTGTAAAACCCCGTGGCAATGGTTAAAGAATAGGAAGCAGAATTAGGCACCCAACCAGTAACAAAGTTTCAATAAATAATAACTTAAATCCTAAAAAATGGCATAGACAAAGTGTGTACACATTTTGTAATACGTTGTCTTTCAGGTTGTTTTTTTATTGTTGGAAGGGGAGGCGACAGAAGTGAGAAATTAAAATCCAGGAAATTGCGATCGGATAAATTTGCCAAAACGGTATCTGATTTGGGAAAAAGGTGGTGTTAAAGCTTGAGTCTGCAATGCCGGAAACTGACTGATCGGAAGGCATTTTTAAGTTTTGAATTACCTTCAGTTAAATTGCCTTCAACCAATATTAATAATCCCTATTAGCTTATTAAATATGACTAATTACTTTGTTATATCACTTGTAACTTTACCTAAAGCCTGATTATCTAATTTGCAATACTGATACCTTAAAATATGTAAACTAAAATCAGTACGCATTTCGGTGAAAAAACAGACACCTTCCTTTTTCAAACGGTATGTTTTTTGGCAAAAAACCGGACGCTAACTATCTAATATACTTAAGGTTCCAAGATAGCAGATCTTTGTTCAGGAGACAATTAAAGTAAAAAGAAGCAGGCTATCAAACAGAAGATGCGTCATCATTCTCTGCTTCCGGTTTCTCAGGATTTAGGCCTTCTTCTATTTCGGCAATCTTTTTGAAAAGGCGGGTTTTGGCGCGGCGCACGCTTGCCGGTTCGATGTTGAGCAGAGTAGCAATCTCTTTAGTAGTTAGGTTAATGTGGAAGTAACTATAGAGCCGCAGTTCATTTTTGGTAAGGTTAGGGTATTTGGCCTGGAGGTCCTGGAAAAAGTTAGGATGAACCTGCTCAAAGTGAAGCCTGAATTTGCTCCAGTCATCGTCCAGGTGCAGGTTAGATTGCAGCAGCGATTTTACTTCGGAAAGTTCTTTGTGCTTGTTGTTCGGGTTTAATTTAGGGAGCTCTTCAATCTGGAGTTTCAGCTTGGCCAGCATGGCATTTTTCTGCTCCATATAGAGCGTAATGGATGCAAGTTCGCGGTGATTGTCGGCCAGTTTTTTCTGAAGCTCTTTGTTCACGGACTTTCCTTCCAGAATATCGACGTTGAGCTGCCGGTTTTCCAGTTCTTTTATATTCCGCTGGTTTTCGGTTTCCCGGAAGGCATCCTGTATTTGTTCATTTTCCAGGGTTATTTGTCGGTGCAGCTTTTCCCTGCGTCTTATTTCATTTGCCAAATGGCGGGCTTCTTCTTCTTTAACCGCCAGGCTGTCGCGCAGGGTTTGCAACCGGGAAACTGTAACTACCGAAAAGCATAGCCCCAGCGAAATTATGGCCAGATCCGGGAGAACTAAGCGGCCCGCATTATCGGAGCTAAAAAATACGTGGTAAAAGGCTACGCTGAAAATGAAGAATATCGGCACCAAGTTAGCATACAAATAGGGCTTGGCAAATGGAATATTGCGTCGGTAAGCTATAATTCCGGTTATTACTAACAATGTAACTACCCCCAAAACAAGCAAATTATCAAAGCCTATAGTATAGGGATTTATGCAAAACACCGTTATGTTTATGAGCATAACTATTGCCGTGAAAGTCAGATAGGTGTACAACGCATAGCGCAGCCAGGAATCGAGCTTTGGCAGGTTCAGCTTCGTTTGTAAGTAAGAACGGGTGAATTGTACGCTTCCAAACAAAATTAAAGCTACGCTCAAATGCATAAGCACCTGGTTCAGATCATAAAAGTTGGCTTTCCCTTCCGACGTTAGGCGCAGATTAAATACCGGCGATGGAAAGGCGATATTAAAGAAGAACCGGTAGGCCGTAATATATAGCATGCCGCCCACCTGTAGTATCAGAAAATACGCAATGGTGCTATCGCGGAAGCGGTAATACAAGTGAAGGTTATTCAGAAACAAAATAACCAGCAGGGCCAGAGATACTATCCAGGCGGCGCCAAAGAAGTAGGCGGCCTCCTGGGCCTCAGCTTCTTTTTCCCACTGTAAGGAAAGCTTAACGGCAGCCGGAATTGGGGTAGGGCCGGTCAGGTTTACCTTAACATAAATAACAGAGGTGGATTTTCCTGGCAAAAGCATTGAAAACCGGCCCCTGGTTCTGTTATTATCTGAGGGTGCGTAGACGCCGGCCCGCTGCAACTCCCATTTTTCAGTATCCGGATTAAACTGGAATAAGGTATTGTCCAAATATGGCAGCACTCTAAGCTGATAGGAAGCGGTAAAACTGCTTTGGTTGGCAGCAGTTATTTTTAGCCAATACCGACTGACTTTCCCGGCCCGCAAGGAATCGATAGGGATAAATTTTAAAGCAGGATCGGTTCTTACGCGTTCAAAAGTATAGCCCTTATCTTCCAGCACCTGCCAGGTTATTTTGGGCTCCCGGCTTTCTCCGGCGGCCATTAAAGGCGTTGTCCAGCCCAGGATAATTACCAGAAAGCTAAAAACACAACTTAACTTAAAATAGAACTGAAGGCTGGCAGATCGCGGCAAAATAATAAGGTAGTAAGGTCAAAAGACTGTACGCCCTTTACTTAAAAAGGATCAATGTAAAATTACTGTGTAATTTTTTAATTAAATTACTAAATGCCACAATATTTTATTTGTGATTTGATAATAAAATAAACTTAGAATCGCCTTAAAAATGAAAGGTAGAAAAGTGTGGATAATATGTTATTGGATATTAAAGGCCAAAACTGCCGGACCTCCTCCAGGTCAAAGAACAGGTAGCTATCCAGTATTTCTCTGCGATAGCTGCCATTGAAGCGTTCTATATAGCCATTCTGCATCGGCTTGCCCGGCTGGATATACTGGATGCTGGTCTTTTCCTTTTCACACCACAAGGTAAAATCAGCGCTGGTAAACTCCGGCCCGTTGTCTACTCTGATCGTTTTGGGCTTCCCCCGCCAGTCTATTAATTGCTCCAGGCTGCGGATCACGCTTTTAACTGCAATGGAAGTGGCTACTTCTATTGCCAGTGCTTCCCGGTTGCAGTTATCGATCACGTTCAGGGTCCGGAACTTATTGCCTGACACCAGTGAGTCGCTCATAAAGTCCATGCTCCAGCTCCTATTAAGTTCGGGTTGCTGCACTAAAGGCTGCTTTACCCGGGCCGGCAGTCTGCGTTTGCCTCTTCTTTTCTTGTTTAGCTTTAATAATCGGTAGATCCGGTACACCCGTTTGTGATTCCACGTTTTACCAGCCCTTTTCAGGCAGGAGAGCAGTTTCCGAAAGCCATAGGCCGGGTGAGCAGCAACCAGCTCCTGCAGGGCAGTGATCACTTCTGAATCATCCTTACAGCTTTTATAATAGTACTTCGAGCGCGAAAGGCTGCTTAAACTACAGGCCCTGGTAACCGATAAGCCATATGCCGAAACCAACTCTTCAGCTAAGGCTTTCTGCTGCCAGAGCCCCAGCCTTTTTTGACCCGCAGACGTGCGTCAGTATCGGGTCGATTACCTCCTTTAAAATAGCATGATCCAGGCTCAGGTCTGCAAACATTTTCTTGAGCCGCTGGTTTTCTTCTTCCCCTTCTATTAGCCGCTGCACATCTGAGGCTTCCATACCCCCGTAGCGGCTCTTCCACTTGTAAAAGGCCGCCCGGCTGTTCTCCAGCTCCCGGCAAATGTCCTCCGCCTTTGGCCCCGCTTCGTGCTCCTTTAATGCCTTAACAATCTGGCTCTCGGTAAATCTTGTCTTTTTCATCTTATCAGTTTAAAATTAAACATTTCTGTCTACTTTTAAACTGTCTCGTTTTTAGGGATACTTACAGAGGGAAGTTAAAGAGGAGAATTTTTTAACGCGCAGGCTAAGCTTGCTGGAAGTATTGATTTTAGAATAACAAATATTAAACACGGAGCAAGATTAACCGTGTGCAGGCAGAAATGTTGGGGGTGATGCCTGGGACAACTATTCTACTTCAGAAGTAAAAGTTCTTTTCACAGAAAGTCGGACTTAAAACCTAAAGTCAAATTTTTTATGCACGAGGGGATGCTAGATAAATAAAAATCCTGCTTCGTTGAATGGAAAGCAGGATTTTTGTTTCAGTTGACCAAAGGAGTGAAATACCGAACTTTATCCACAAAGATGTGGCCTATTTTTAGACACAAAATATATGATTTGAAATTGAAAAATGATTTTTGTCTACTAGTAAAAGGATCAAATTCAGGAATACTCATTATGATATCCAACATGTCTTTATGAATAAGCTTGTATATAAGAAAGTCATAAATACCTAGTTGTTGCTTGATAACGATGTGTAGAAATGAGGTAATTAAATGCATTTATCTTAATGAGATTGAGGTTTTGAAAGAAATTAAAAGATTTAAAGGTTGTTTATTATAAAATTAATAAATAAAATACTACTTTTGACCATCTGGAATTTAGCCGATAGATTTTTGCTTTATCTGATTTCTAATATCAAATATTCTTCAGTTATAAATAACTCAAACCCACTTCAAAATAGAAGGGAGATCAGCGCGTAGTACGGCGTCTGAAAATTTATTTAAGTCCGGGCTTTAAGCCGGAAGTGCCCAAGTATTATCTGCCAGAATCAATTACGGCGGAAAAATCATACCAAATTAACCGTTCCGCAGGAAAAAGGGCCTCCGGAAGGCTGGCCCGGTAATGCTATTCACTAATTTTTACGCTTTACATAAACAAAACCCACAATGCTTCACAGGAAGTATAATTTCCTGAAAAGCCACAACAAACGTCATGTTTTATTAATGCTATATGAGAAAAACAGTACCAACGCGCCAGGCCAACTCCGGGCAGCCCGTCTTTACAACCAGAAAGCAAACAGGGTTCTTAACCAAAGGCTGCCAGATGCTGGAGAAGCTTTGTTTTTTTGTGTTATTGGTAATTATTCCGGTACAGTTTAGCGCAGCCCAATGCCCAACCGGAACAATTGGCGGCGCTACAACGGTGCCTACCGGCGGCAGCATTACCTCAACTGCTCCAACAATGCCATCCGGCGGCTCTGTTACTACCGTTTCAGGTTACCGCATTCATAAATTTACGTCATCGGGCACATTTAGTGTGCCGGCTGGCTTTAGCGGTTCTGTAGAAGTATTAACAGTGGCCGGCGGCGGCGGCGGTGGCGGAAACGGCGGCGGCGGCGGCGGTGCCGGAGCGGTCAGAAATGTTACAATCGGTTTAACAGCCAATACGAATTATGCGGTTACAGTAGGTGCCGGCGGCGCAGGTGGGTCTGCTCATACGATTGGCGGCAACGGCGGGAATTCCATTTTTTCAACCGTTGCAGTTGCTGGCGGCGGCGGCGGCGCCAGCCGCGATGCCGGCGGCGCTGCCCAGAGTGGCGGTTCAGGCGGCGGCGGCGGCGGCGTAACCGGTGGGAACCCTTCCGGTGCTACTGCAGGCAGCGGTGTTTCAGGACAAGGCTACAATGGCGGAAATGGCACCTGGGCAGATTTTGGCTGCAATGCTGCCGGCGGCGGCGGCGGCGGTCATGCCGGCCCTGGTACAGCAGCAGGAAATATGGTTGGCGGCAATGGCGGAAGCGGATCATATTATTACATCACAGGCTCGGGGGTAATTTATGCTGCCGGCGGCGGCGGCGGCCGGACCTGTACCAATTCAACGCTGGGTATTGGCGGCAGCGGTATTGGTGGAAACGGGGGTGGCAACCCGACTGTAGCTACGAATGGGGCAGCAAATACCGGTAGCGGCGGCGGCGGCGGCGGCCAAGTTGGCGCCGGTGGCACCGGTGGTTCAGGCGTGGTTATTATCCGCTACTTAGATTACAGCGCCGGCTACTGGAGTAGTAGCAATACCAGCATTGCAACAGTAAATTCTTCAGGCCTGGTTACCGGCATAAGCCCCGGCACGGCTACCATACAATTTAATTCTACCTGCAGCGGGGTTTCTTCTAAAACGGTTACCGTATATGAGGCCCCAAAAACAGCCCTGCATTTCGATGGCACAAACGATTATGTAAACATGACCTCCTCTGTTACGGAGTTGGGCAAAGCAAATTTTACAATTGAAGCTTGGATCAAAACAACAGGAGTTTCGTGTGGGATTGTTACTTGCTCTGACGGGAGTACAAGTTGGAACCCGGGAGAGAAGGTGTTATACCTTAATAGTGCAGGCTATCCAACATTTGTAGGATGGGGCAATTATTACATTAATAGTAACCAGGCTGTGAATGATGGAAAATGGCACCATATAGCCGTAGTATGGGCTTATGCAGGTTCCGGCACTTCCGGAACACCCAAGATGTACATCGATGGTGCGGACAAGACAGCCGCATCCGACTACGTAGCTCATTACGACAATTTTGGTAATTTCAAGTTGGGTGTGCCCAATTACAATTATGGTGAAGCTCCAAACTTCTTTAATGGCGCTATGGATGAAATCCGTATCTGGAACACTGCCAGGTCGCAGGCGCAAATCCAGGCTGGTATGGTAAGCCCAATAGGTTCGCCTGCTTCCGGGCTCATGGCATATTATAATTTCGATGAAGGAACAGCTGGCGCAAATAATACTGGTTTAAGTACATTAACTGACCATTCCGGAAATAATTTCCATGGCACGTTAACCAATCTGGCCAGAAGCGGCAGCACCTCTAATTGGGTGGAAAGCTACGCGATGGTGGTCCCGGTAGTAGCTTCGGCCAGCAACATTACCGCTTCCGGCTTTACAGCCAACTGGTCTGCTCCGGCAGTAGGCACGGTAACTAATTATTTGCTTGATGTTTCTACCAATTCAGCTTTCAGTTCTTTCGTAAGCGGTTACAACAGTAAAAATGTGGGTACTGCTACTTCGTCGGCGGTAACGGGTCTTTCTCCGGTTACTACTTATTATTACCGGGTGCGGGCTGATAAAACATCGGTAACAGGCCAGGGTGCTAATTCGGGTACAACCGTAGCTACTACTTATTCCAATATTTCTACTTTATCGGGCCTAACAATCAGTTCCGGCACTTTAAGCCCGGTATTTTCCTCAGCCACCACTTCTTATTCGGCCAGCGTGGCAAATTCGGTTTCAAGTATTACCGTAAGGCCAACCAAAACCCAAACCAATGCCACTATTCAGGTACAGGTAAACAGCCAGGGTTATTCAACGGTAGCAAGCGGCAATATTTCGTCTGCACTTGCTTTGAATACCGGAAACAATGCCATAAATGTTAGGGTAATAGCGCAGGATGGCAGTGCTACAATCTATACGGTAACGGTTGACAGGCAGGCACTAGTGCCAACTATAACTTCCTTTACGCCCCTCAGCGGCCAGCCCGGAACTTCTGTAACCATAACCGGTACCAACTTCAACGCCACAGCCGCTAATAATGTGGTATTTTTCGGGGCAACCCGGGCCACGGTAACGGCCGCCAGCGCTACCAGCTTAATGGTAACCGTGCCGGCCGGGGCAGCCCACGCCCCCATAACGGTGCTCAATACAGCTACCACGCTGGCCACTTACAGCAGCCGGTTCTTTCTGCCAACCTTCAGCCCGAACAAAGGCAGCATTACCACAGCCGATATGGCCCCCAAAGCCGATTTTGCTACAGGAAATGAACCTTTTTCCGTAGCCATCGGGGATATAGACGGTGACGGCAAGCCGGACCTGGCTATCGCTAATTTTAACTCCAATACCGTTTCAGTGCTTCGGAATACGGGCAGCAGCGGCACGGTAAGCTTTGCCGCCAAAACCGATTTCACTACAGGAATTGCTCCTCATTCGGTAGCTATCGGGGATATAGACGGTGACGGCAAGCCCGACCTGGTTACAGCTAATTATAGCTCCAATAGCGTATCGGTTCTTCGGAACACGGGCAGCAACGGCACGGTAAGTTTTGCCACCAAAGCAGATTTCACCACAGGAGGTGCGCCTACTTCCGTAGCCATCGGGGATATAGACGGGGACGGCAAGCCGGACCTGGCTATCGCTAATCTTAGCTCCACTTATGTTTCAGTGCTCCGGAACATAGGCAGCAGCGGCACGGTAAGCTTTGCCGCCAAAGCAGATTTTGTTA
>NZ_VTWT01000012.1 GCF_008727925.1 Adhaeribacter soli
GACTTGCTAATATCTATGCTTAGGAAAAATCCCACTCAACAATTCAGCTTGATCCGAAATTTCCTTAGCTGGAAATAAAAAAAAGCCCTTTGCTGCTATAGCAAAGGGCTTTTTAAGAATTTGTACCAGGAGCGGGACTTGAACCCGCACGTACTTGCGTACACAAGATTTTAAGTCTTGCGTGTCTACCAGTTTCACCATCCCGGCATATAGTCGAAAGTGGAAGCCTTCGGACTATATCAAAAAACAAAGACGTTACTTGCGCAACGTCTTATTCTCTGGAGCGAAAGACGGGGTTCGAACCCGCGACCTCGACCTTGGCAAGGTCGCGCTCTACCAACTGAGCTACTTTCGCGTTTCAACCAGCCCTAGCGGCCAATTGTGATACAAAGATACACGCTTTTTTTCAGATGTCAAGAACCTGTAAAAAAAATCTGTTATTTTTTTTTACAACTCCGTGCTGTTGCTGGCTACTGCCCTTTAACTGTTACTTTCCGCTTTAAGCCAGGTCAGGGCGCTTTCCAGGTTGGCGAAGTTCTGCAACTCAAAACCGGCGCCCATTTCGTTTCTTACCTGCTGGTTGTGTTTCTTGAAATTCTCCTCGATCCCGGCAAAGGGGCTAAAAATGCGGGCTACCTTTTCGATGCCGGCGTACATGAGGCCGCTGAAAAGCAGCTCGGAGATATACCGGTAATCGGATTCGGACAGGTTGTTGTAATTGGAACCGGAATCGATGATCAGTTTTTTTACCTTGAATTTTTCGATGGTATCGATCAGGAGGGTGAAGGTGTACTGAAAATCGCGCGGCATGAACCGGTCGTTATTGGGCCAGCGGGCATACAGAGCCGCCGCCTCCTCGTAGTACCGCAATTCTACTAAATTCGATAAATTTAACTCCTGCACGAAATGGAAACTATTCTAAAGCATAGGGCTAAGATATTAGCTCTTTGGAATGAACCTAAAGCTGGCAGCTAAGTTAGGCTTTTTAGCCTAAATCAACTCGATGATCAAGGGGATAGTAGACACAAAAGCCCTTTGCTGTATAAGCAGAGGGCTTTAAAAATTTTGTACCAGGACCGGGACTTGAATCCACTAGGTAAAAACAAATAGGCGCAATACGTTTAAATCTTGATATTCTAATTTCTGACAACTGCTGACTCAAACCTTGGTTCAAGCTGATTTTACTAATTTAGTAAAGTATTTATTGCCTCAGAATTTTCAGGCGGCTAGAAGGCTACTGACTCATTTACCGATTCGGCATCACTTAGAAGTTTTGCTGTCAGAGCATCAAACCATCTCCTTGTCAAATTTTTCTAAAGCTTTATTTAACATTCAAATTCACTAGATTTTTAATGGGCATTTGGATTACTTCGTTCTGAAGATATCTCTAACAACTCGGGAAACTAAATTCCTTGAGATTAAGGTATTCTTCTTATTAAATTCAGATTGCACATATTCCGCTATTCTCTCAACTACCTCATGATTTTCCCCATCACTTCTTTTAATATTATTTAGCAAAATATATTTAACAGCTATTTCCTTGGCCTCAAGGGCTGCTTTTCCTGCTGAAGAAGCGTAAACATCAACATTTTCATCAAACCCTAAAGGATTATTATTAGAAGATTTTTTCCAGGTATATAAATCTTGCCTTAATTCTTCAAAGGACTTCATAATTAATTCCAAACCCGAGACTTCTTTATCCTCAATTTTGGAAGCCTTATAATTCCCGAAGTGGCCTAGAAATGTTGTATACTCAGAATTCTCTACTGACTTTTTATAAGTACTTACAAGCTTAAGTTTTAGGTTTTCCTTAAACCCTTCTATTAGATTATATCTCAAATCACGAGGATAATCCAAATGTTCAATTGGTGATGTATCAAATGAGTATCCAGTTAAATCATCTTTAATAATGATTGTTGGTTTGTCAAATGCGAGCCTTAAACCCAACTCAAACATTACATTTGGGTTTTTCTCACTAACATCACAAACAACTATGTTACTATTATAAATATTGCTAATAATTCTATTCTGAATAACACCAACGTCGGAGCCATCACTCACCAAATTTGGTTCGAAACCGGCTCCTTCAATAATATCGTAAAGAATGCTCTTTACATCGACCCAGTGCTCTTTAGACAGCCCTCCAATTGCACTAATAGGCATTATGATTCCACACGTAGGCTTCTTAACTTCAGCAGAAGCAATATTCTCAGTAGGTTCAGCTTTATTATTTGGCATAATAAACATTTCTTAAATAACACTGAGCAGGAAAGTTAAAGATATTTTCCTTTATTTTAACAACACTACTGCAACTCTTTATAGGAAATTTTCAGAAGACAGGCAATCAGCTAAAACGATAGGGAATTGAAACAAAAAAGCCCTTTGCTGCAGGAGCAAAGGGCTTTTAAGAATTTTGTACCAGGAGCGGGACTTGAACCCGCACGTACTTGCGTACACAAGATTTTAAGTCTTGCGTGTCTACCAGTTTCACCATCCCGGCATATAGTCGAAAGTGGAAGCCTTCGGACTATATCAAAAAACAAAGACGTTACTTGCGCAACGTCTTATTCTCTGGAGCGAAAGACGGGGTTCGAACCCGCGACCTCGACCTTGGCAAGGTCGCGCTCTACCAACTGAGCTACTTTCGCGTTTCAACCAGCCCTGTCGGCCAATTGTGATACAAAGGTAATACAAATACTTCACACTTGTCAAGCGTGCCGGTAAAAAAAAATCGCTACCCCGCTCCTATCAACTGATTTTCAGGCAGAAAAAATTACTACAGCTGATCTTACGCAAGTTTTCTGAGGTCCCCCTTTGGAGGTAAGGCCGTTTCATTCTACGAAACTCTCCCCTTCAGGGGAGCCGGAGGGGTGTTTACATCTGCTGATACTTATCAAATAACGTGTTTACACCCCTATAATCCCCTCAAGGGGATAGTCAATAGCCAGAATGAACACCACTGTCTTTGGAGGGGGTAGGGGGAGGATTACATTATTTGATCAAAATACTTATCAGCTAATTCTCCTAACCTCCCCCTGCCCTCTCTCCTTTGTCGAGACAGGCTCTCCAAAGGGGGACTTTTCTCCTGCTTGTGTAACGGGAGCAGCACTACTTCACAAGCATACGGTTTCATAAAAAAACCTGTGAGGTCTTGAAGACCTCACAGGTTTCGATAAGGTTTTAGAAGGTTTTAGCTCACCGGCTGTTTCTTTTGCTTTAGCAGCAACTGCAGCTCGTTTAGTTTCAGCAGCGCTTCTACCGGCGTGAGGCTGTTAATATCCATTTGCTGCAGCTGCTCTTTGAGGCGTTCCAGGGCCGGATCGGCAGGTTCGAACATGCTGAGCTGGATACTGGCTTTCGGTACGCTTTGCAGTTTTTCGTTTTCTTCCGGATGGGCTACTTTTTCCTGCTCCAGGTGGTGCATAATTTCGTTTGCGCGCAACACTACGCTGTTCGGCATACCGGCCATTTGCGCTACGTGAATCCCGAAACTGTGCGCGCTGCCGCCTTCCACCAGCTTCCGCATGAAGAGGATCTTGCCGCCGGCTTCGCGTACGCTTACGTTAAAGTTCTTTACCCGCGGCAGGTCTTCGGCCAGCTGGTTCAGTTCGTGGTAGTGGGTGGCGAAAAGGGTTTTGGCGCGGGCTTTCGGGTTGTTGTGCAGGTGTTCTACAATAGCCCAGGCAATGGAAATACCGTCGTAAGTGCTCGTGCCGCGGCCAATTTCGTCCATTAAAACCAGGCTCCGGTCCGAGAGGTTATTCAGGATGCTGGCCGTTTCGGTCATTTCCACCATGAAGGTACTTTCACCTTTGCTCAGGTTGTCGGAAGCACCTACGCGGGTGAAGATCTTGTCGATGATGCCTACTTCAGCGGCTTCGGCGGGCACGAAGGAACCGATCTGGGCCATGAGCACAATTAAAGCCGTCTGGCGGAGCAAAGCACTTTTACCGGCCATGTTCGGACCGGTAATAATAATAACCTGCTGCTCGTCGGTGTCGAGGAAAATGTCGTTCGGAATGTAGCTTTCGCCGGCCGGCAACTGGCGCTCAATAACTGGGTGACGGCCCTTTTTGATGTTCAGGGTTTTGGTGTCGTTCACTTCCGGTTTTACGTAGTGCTGCTTGATGGCTGTGGCAGCAAAAGAGCTCAGACAGTCGATCACGGCAAGGGCTTTGGCGTTCTGCTGGATCTGCATGACGTAATCCTGGGCGGTGAGCACAATTTCGTTGTAGAGCTGCTGCTCAATGGCAAAAATGCGGTCTTCGGCGTTCAGGATCTTTTCTTCGTAGGTTTTCAGCTCTTCGGTAATGTAGCGTTCGGCATTTACGAGCGTTTGCTTCCGGATCCACTCCTGGGGCACTTTATCTTTGTGCGCGTTCGAAACCTCCAGGTAATAGCCAAAAACCTTATTGTAAGCAATTTTCAGGGAAGAAATACCGGTGTTCTTTACTTCGCGCTGTTGCAGCTGCAGCAGGTAATCTTTGCCGGAGAAAGCGATCTTGCGCAATTCGTCGAGCTCGGCATGGATGCCGTCCTGAATGATGTTGCCCTGGTTCGGGAGCATCGGCGCTTCTGGCTTGATCTTGTTTTTGATCTCGTCGCGAATCTCTTCGCACGGAATCAATTGTCCGCCTAGTTTATTCAGGGCTTTTATTTCACTGCCTAAAAGCAGTTCGCGGATCGGCATGAGAGCATCCAGGGCTCTGGCCAGTTGCAGCATTTCGCGCGGATTGATCCGTTTAACGGCCACCTTAGAAATAAGGCGCTCCAGGTCGTTGATCTGTTTCAGGTTCTGCACAATTTCCTGCAGCAGGTCCGTATTCTGGGTCAGGGCCTCTACCGTATCTAAGCGTCTTCTGATCTGGGCACTTTCCTTTAAAGGCAGCACTACCCATTTTTTCAGCAACCTCGCGCCCATGGGCGTTACTGTGTGGTCGAGTACCTGAATAAACGGCACGCCTTCGGCATGTTGCGGCTGAATAAGCTCCAGGTTGCGCACGGTAAAGCGGTCGAGCCACACGTATTTGTCTTCTTCCAGGCGCGAAATGGTGGCAATGTGGCGAATGTCGGAGTGCTGGGTTTCGGCCAGGTAATGCAGCACGGCGCCGGCCGCAATAATGCCTTCCTTCAGGTTCTCGATGCCGAAGCCTTTCAGGGACGTGGTGCCGAAATGGCGGGTCAGGGTTTCGTAAGTATAATCGAAGCTGAAAACCCATTCGTCGAGCCCGTAAGAGCAGTAATCGTTGCCGTAATTTTCGGTAAATGTGCCTTTGGCCTGTTTGCAGTAAAGGATCTCGGAAGGCGAAAAACTGGAGATCAGCTTGCCGATGTAATTCAAATCGCCTTGCGCGGCAATAAATTCGCCGGTGGAAATATCGAGGAAGGAAATGCCGGTTTCGTGCTTGCCGAAATGAATGGCCGCCAGGTAGTTGTTGCTTCTTCTTTCCAGTACCTGATCGTTGAAGGAAACGCCGGGCGTAACCAGTTCGGTGATGCCGCGCTTTACGATCCCTTTTACCGATTTCGGATCTTCGAGCTGGTCGCAAATGGCCACCCGTTCGCCGGCACGCACCAGTTTCGGCAGGTAATTATCCAGGGAATGGTGCGGGAAACCAGCCAGGGCGGTTTCGGAAGCGGAACCCGCGCCGCGCTTGGTCAGCACGATGTCCAGGATCTTGCTTGCCTTTACCGCATCTTCGCCGAAGGTTTCGTAAAAGTCGCCGACGCGGAACAGCAGCAAAGCACCCGGATGCTGGGCTTTGATGGCGTTGTACTGTTTCATTAAGGGCGTTACGTTGGCTTCGGCGGTGGCTTTCATTTCTTTAGACATAAGTATCAAGACACAAGTATCAGGACAATTCTGGTACCTGAACTCGGTTTTCTAAAAACACATTTTTGGCTTTTTTAGATCAAAACCATAGGGTTTTCTGAAACGGAGATGCAAGATACAGGCATTTCAGGTAATTTTAAGGCGGGAAAGGGAATTTGTGCGGAAAAGGCGGATTGCAAATCCGAAGCTCGGTGCTTCGGGATTGCAAATCCCGAAGAGCGGAAATGCTTCTGTAGCGTATGCAGCGCAGGGTTTAAACCCTGCGCTACATACGCTACAAAAGGCTTCGATAATTCTCCTGACCTCCCCCCTACCCCCTCCAAAGGGGGACTTTCGGGAATGCGTAAAACAATTAACAATCAGCAATTAACAATCAAAATATGACAGGGCGCAAGCTTTCGATGGAGGAACTGAACCGCGATTCGGTAGAAGAGTTTAAACAGAAGCAGAAAACGCCGATCGTGCTGGTGCTGGACAATGTGCGGAGCCTGAATAACGTGGGTTCGGCTTTCCGGACGGGCGATGCGTTTGCGGTGGAGAAGATTTATCTGTGCGGCATTACGGGTACGCCGCCAAACAAGGAAATCAACAAAACGGCCTTGGGCGCTACCGAATCGGTGGATTGGGATCATGCCAGTGAAACGCCGGAATTGTTGCAGAAACTGAAAGCTGATGGGTTTAAAATTCTGGCGGTGGAACAGGTTAGCAACAGCGTTTCTTTAAAAGCGTTTCAGCCAGAAATGGGCCAGAAATATGCGTTGGTTTTCGGGAACGAGGTTTTCGGGGTGGAGGAAGCTGCCCTTGCGTTGGCCGATACTGTGCTGGAAATTCCGCAATTCGGCACCAAGCATTCGCTTAATATTTCGGTGGCCTTGGGAATTGTGGTTTGGGATCTGGTGAGTAAGCTTTCCTGATTTACGATTTTTAATTGACGATTTTGGGCATTTTAGCTGGGAACCGTCAGCTAAAGCATTCGGGAATGAAATTTCTTCTTTTGACTTTTTGGCCCTGAAAACATAACGTTTTTCATTGCCGGAAATGCGGGAAAATCTGCAAGGGAATGGGCACCCACAAGGGGCGCCCCTACGTTCGGCAAAATTCTATTTTAAAAAAATCCTGAAAATCAATAAAATCCTGAAAATCGTGTTCAGACAATTTCATTCCCGTCTGCTTTCGCTGACGGAAAAACAAAAGCCCGGTTCAGATTTATGAACCGGGCTTTTACTTTCAAATTATTTCAGCTTAATCTAAGTCGATGGTTTCGCGGAGTTCTACTGGTTTGGTTTTCTTGCGGAGGCGCATGTTCAGTAATTCTACGGCCAGCGAGAAAGCCATGGCGAAATATACGTAGCCTTTCGGAACGTGCTGGTGCAGGGATTCCAGTATGAGCATAAAACCGATCATGATCAGGAAGGAAAGCGCCAGCATTTTAATGGTAGGGTGTTTGTTTACAAAGTCGCTTATCGCTTTCGCAAAAACTAGCATCACGCCCATGGAAAGGATTACGGCAATGATCATAATGGTTACGTGCTCTACCAGACCTACGGCCGTTAAAATAGAGTCGAAAGAGAAAACGATATCGATCAGGATGATCTGGAAAATAACTTTACTCAGGCTGTGCGCCACTTTCTTAATGGTGTGTTCTTCTTCCTCGCCTTCCAGTTTGCCGTGAATTTCGGTGGTACTTTTAGCGATCAGGAACAAGCCGCCAAAGAACAGGATGATGTCCCGGCCGGTAACGCCAAAATCTTCGATGCCGAAAGGCAGATCGAGCGTAAAGAGCGGGTCTTTCATGGCCACGATGTGCGAAATAAAGAGCAACAGAATCACCCGGAAAACCAGCGCGCACATCAAACCAATGGTACGAGCCCGGCCTTGCTGTTCGACCGGCAATTTTCCGGCTACAATGGAAATAAAAATAATATTATCGATCCCCAACACAATTTCCATTAAGGTCAGGGTTACAAGGCTTATCCAGGTATTCGGGTCAGCAAAAATTTCAAACATGCTTATTTTGAGTGATTAGTGAGTAATGATTAGTGATTAGTAAGGATCTGTGAAAACAGGAATAAGGAGTAATGAAGAATGATTTAAATACTAGAAGCTAATGGCTATCCTGTTGAGCCCAGGTAGGCGCGAGGGAGCACGAAACTTACGATTATAGCTCTGAAACAACTTGTCGGCCACTGGAAAAACGTTAAACTTGGCTGTGGTGCTGAGAGCCGACGAGGTCCTTCGCTACCGCTTCCCGAAATGCTTCGGGACAGGCACGATGACAAGCTTATTTATAAGATAGCTACTAATCACTAATCATTATTCACTAATCACTATCTAGCTTTTCATGTTTACAAACTGCAGGGGCTGGCCAATGTCGGCTTTTCGGAGGGCGGCGATGGCTTCCTGCAGGTCGTCTATTTTTTTTCCGGTTACCCGGATCTGGTCGTCCATGATGGCGGGCTGCACTTTCAGTTTCTGGTCTTTGATGATCTTCACGATCTTTTTGGAAACTTCTTTATCCAGGCCGGCGCGCACTTTAATTTCTTTCTTGATCATGGGGCCGGAAGCGTATTCTTCTTTTGTAAAATCGAGGGCGGTGGCATCGATGTTCTGCTTCACGAACTTATTCATGATAATGTCTTCGATCTGGCCCAGGCGCATGGTATTTTCGGTGGTAACCAGAATGATGTTGGTCTTTTTATCGAAGTCGATGCTGCCTTTGGTGTCGCGGAAATCGTAACGGTTCTGAATTTCGCGGGTTACAGTGTTCAGGGCATTGTCCAGCGTTTGCGGATCTACTTTACTTACAATATCGAAAGAAGGCATAGTTTTACAGGGGTTAGAGCAAACAAAAAACTTACACGTATACGAAAAGGCAAAGTTAGGAGACTTGCTATAATTATTTACTTTTCCGGCTTTAAAGGTTATTGTTTTTATGCACATTATAGAACCGGTTTCGGCAACAGATCTTACACAATATTACCGGCTCCGTTACGAAGAGCTCCGGAAGCCCTGGAACCAGCCACCCGGCAGCGAACGCGCCCCCGATGACGATGCCGCCATTCATGCCCTGCTGCTCGACGATGCCGGCAAGGCAGCCGGAGTGTGCCGCCTGAGCTTTGTCTCGCCCGAAGAAGCACAATTGCGTTTTATGGCTATCCGGAAAGACCTGCAAAGCCGCGGACTGGGGAAATTATTAGTGGATTACCTGGAAGAAAAGGCCCGTCTGCACGGGGCAAGGTTTATCAGCCTGCAGGCCCGCGAACGCGCCGTACCTTTTTATGAACGCCTGGGGTATACCGTCGTAAAGAAAACGCACCTGCTCTTCGGCGAAATTCAGCATTATGAAATGAGGAAGGAATTAGCAAATCCCTTAGCAGGTCAGAATTAAATTACATGATGCTACAGAAAACGAAACTATGAGAACAAAAAGAAAAGTTTTATTCGGTGCAGCATTGCTGGTAACCGGATTGGCAGTAATGGCTTTACGGCCGCAAAACGCCCCTTTGGAAACCGTACCATCCGTTGACCTGCAAAAATACATGGGAACCTGGTACGAAATTGCCGCTTTCCCTCAACGGTTTCAGAAAGGTTGTCAATGCACTAAAGCCGAATATTCGCTTCACCCCGATGGCTACGTGGAGGTGCGAAACAGCTGCCGGAAAAACGGCCCTGACGGGAAGCTCAAAGCCATTACGGGGAAAGCTTTTGTAGCTGATAAAACCACCAACGCCAAACTGAAAGTGCAGTTCTTCTGGCCGTTTAAGGGCGATTACTGGATCTTGGACCTGGCGCCCGACTACAGCTACGCGGTGGTTGGCGCCCCGGACCGGGAATCGCTATGGATCCTGGCCCGAAAACCCGTTATGGCTGAAGAAACCTATCAGCAGATCCTGGGCAGGATAAAGGAAAAGAACTTTGATGTAAGCCGGCTTAAATTAACGAACCAGGAATGCAGGTAATTACCAGCTCTGCCCGTGATCCGGCCTGGTTTCGGGCGAAGTGGTTGCAGGCAGTTCCTGGGGAGTGGGCCGGCGAAAATCGAGCAGGAACGACGCGATACCCAGCACAAAAACTAACAGATACGGAAAAAGCAGGTTGCGGTACAGGAACTTGGTTTGGTTATGGTGCAGTTTCTCGTGCCGCGACAGGTATTTGCCCAGAAAAAAAGCCGTGATCAGAAAAATGGGCAGCGCAATGAAATACATAATCTGCCAACCCAGCCAGCCCTGGTAGCGGAACATGATGGCCATAAACCCTAGCGCCAGCGCCAGACTGCCGAAAGCCCCCAGCAAAGCCAGCTTCACGTGCGACACAATGTAGAAAAACGAAAGGCCGATCTGCACCAGGAACATAAGCGTAAGCACGATCACCGAAAAAATGAAAACGAAATTTCCGCCGTTCACCTGGAAAAACTTCATCCCGATGCCGGCCAGGGCCATGGCCAGTACCACGTACAAAACGGTAGTAAAGGTGTTTATAAAACTGGAGATCCGGAAATTGATATCTTCCAGGCCGGTAATTCTCGATTCTGCTCTCAGGTGTGTTCTCATCTTTTTTCTTGCAAATAGCGCACTATTTTGGTTACCAGGTTCCGGGGCGCCAACCGTACCGAAAAAGCCTGTGCCTGGTTTTTAAAACCCGGAATAACTACCGGCTTGCCGGCCATTAATCCGGCATAGCCGGCCTCCGCCACTTCCGCGGCCGAAGCAATATTGCCCGAAAACAGGTCGGAGCCGCCCAGTTTGGCCCGGCGTTCGAAATCCGTGCGGGTGGGGCCGGGGCAAAGCGCCGTTACCGTTACGCGCCGCGCCTGCAGTTCGTTGGCCAGGGCTTCGGAAAAGGAAAGCACAAAGGCTTTGGAAGCATAATACACCGCCATTAACGGCCCCGGCTGAAACGCGGCCGTGGAGGCAATATTCAGGATCTTTCCTTCTTCGCCTTGCGGTAACTGCTTTAAAAACAGCTTGCTTAAATGCACCACGGCCACCATGTTCACCTGCATCATGTCCAGTTCTTTCTGCAGATTTATTTCTTCAAAAAAGCCGTATTCGCCAAAACCCGCATTGTTTACCAAAATACTAACGGAAATCTGCCGTTCGGCTAACTTCCTGAAAATAACTTTCGGCGCATCCGGATCGGTAAGGTCGGCGGGCAAAACGGTAGCCTGAATCTGGTGCCTGGCGGAAAGTTCGGCTGCCAGGGAATTCAGTTTATCTTCGTGCCGCGCTACCATTACCAGGTTAGCACCATGCCGGGCAAAGATCCGGGTCAATTCCTCCCCGATCCCGCTCGAAGCGCCGGTGATCAATACGGTATTTCCTGCTTTCATATTACTGCCGGATTTCAGGCTTTTTATATAGGCTTTCTGCTATACGTTAACAACCCGGGAAGGATATGGTTTGGTTTTTTGGATTTATACGCTAGCGTTTTCCGTTAGGGACATGGTTTTGGTCGGATCTTGAAACACAAGCAATTAAGTGAATCTAAAGCTTTTTAACCGAAGTAACCTAATAAATAATTGTCCAGTTGAGCGTTAGCGAAACAACTCGTCGGCGGAAAGCGATGTCGTTATTTTGGCCTTTCTACTAATTGCCGACGAGGTCCTTCGCTGTGCTCAGGATGACAGGCTTTTTATAGGATGGAATTTCGCCAGATTCCTGAACTAACCACTAATTCTCCATTCATTGCCGTCTGCTTTAGCTGACGGTTTTCAGGTATTTAAATTCCGGCTTTAGCCAAATGTTCTTTTAAAATAAGCCGTCTGCTTTCCGTCAGCTAAAGCAGACGGCAATGAATAGTGCTGTATAAAAACAGTAGTATTTAAAGCAAAAAAGTCCGGCCAAAACATGGCCGGACTTTCAGTTCAGAACTTTGCCCTTAATATTAAGCTTTGCTCATTTCGGCAAAATACTGGTAGAAATAAGGAATAGTTTCGATGCCTTTGTAGTAGTTGAACAAGCCGTAGCTTTCGTTCGGTGAATGGATGGCATCCGAATCGAGGCCAAAGCCCATCATAACGGTATCGGTTCCGAGCACAGACTTGAACATGGCTACAATAGGAATACTGCCGCCGCTCCGTACCGGAATTGGTTTCTTGCCGAAGGTAGTTTCGTAGGCGCGGCTGGCGGCCTGGTAGGCAACGGAGTTGGTTGGGGTAACTACCGGTTCGCCGCCGTGGTGTGGTTTTACGAGTACTTTTACGCTGACCGGGGCAATGGCTTCGAAATGCTTCTGGAACTTCTCCGTGATCTCTTCCGAAGTCTGGTGCGGCACCAAACGCATGGAAATTTTAGCGAAGGCTTTGGAAGCAATCACCGTTTTTGCACCTTCGCCGGTATAGCCGCCCCAAATGCCGTTCACATCCAGCGTAGGCCGGATCGAAGTTCTTTCCAGGGTTGAATAACCGGCTTCGCCGTGAATATCGCCAAGGTCTAAAGCTTTTTTATATTTCTCCAGGTCGAAAGGCGCTTTGGCCATCTCGGCCCGTTCCTCGCCGGAAAGCTCGTCTACGTTGTCGTAAAAGCCCGGGATGGTGATGTGATTGTTTTCATCGTGCAGGCTGGCGATCATTTTGCACAGGATGTTGATCGGATTGGCTACCGCACCGCCGTATAAGCCGGAATGCAGGTCGCGGTTCGGGCCGGTAACTTCCACTTCCAGGTAGCTCAGGCCGCGTAAGCCCGAGGTAATGGAAGGCGTATCGTTGCCGATGATGCCAGTATCGGAAATTAATATCACGTCAGCTTTCAGCTTCTCTTTATTATGCTGCACGAAGGTCGCCAGGTTTTCCGAGCCTACTTCTTCCTCGCCTTCTATCATGAATTTCACGTTGCAGGCCAGTTTGTTTTCCTTCATCATCATTTCGAAGGCTTTCACGTGCATGTACATCTGGCCTTTGTCGTCGCAGGCACCGCGGGCGTAGATCTTTTCGTTCTTTATTACCGGCTCGAAGGGCGGGGAAGTCCAGAGTTCGTACGGATCGGCGGGTTGCACGTCATAATGGCCGTACACCAGCACAGTAGGCAAAGCAGGGTCTATCATCTTTTCGCCGTACACGATCGGGTAACCGGCCGTAGGGCAAACTTCCACGTTATCGGCGCCGGCTGCTACCAGCTTTTCCCGCAGGAATTCGGCCGTGCGTAGTACATCGTCTTTAAACTTCGGATCGGCGCTTACGCTTGGCATGCGCAACAGGTCCATTAACTCGCTTAGAAAACGGTCTTTATTTTCGGTCAGGTAATTATTCATCGTTCAGGTTTGGGGGTCAGTTATTCAGGCTTAAAATTAAAAGAAATTCCCGTGAGGTGGTATTAGATTTTTTAACCGGGTACTTTTCTTTAATTTCAGGGCGGAAAAAGGCTTCATGAAGTGGCGTAGCAGATCCGGCCTAACCTATAAAAAACAGACCTGCAACAAAACCCCAGAATTATGAATCCTGATTCAGAGCAGGCCCCTTTCAAAGGCCGGAGTTTTAAATAGCTATTGCAGGAAATAATCGAAAAAAACGCCGACAGTATATTTAAATTGAAAATTTTCTTAATTTTAAACGAAATAATTCACTAACATCCACTTAATATGAAAAAATCTGTACTAACCTTTTGTGCGATAGTAGGTTTAGGGTTGCAGGCAATGGCGCAGGGTTCTCAGTTCTGGACCGAGCAAGCCACCGGCTTTTCTACCCCATCCCGAGGGATCCGCGATATTTCTGTACCTTCAGCTACCGCAGCCTGGGCTATTTCCTACGATGGTTCAGCAACAGTTCCTGGCCAAACCAAGCCACCAGTGCAGGATTATACCAGAACTACTAACGGCGGTCAAACCTGGACTTCTGGCACTATTCCAAATGCAGCTACCTGGGCCTTCTCAAACCTTTCTGCTATCGATGCCAATACCGCATGGGTGGCTATGTATAACGATGCTACGGACAGCGGCGGCCGGATCTATAAAACCACTGATGGAGGAGCAACCTGGACTCAGCAGGGCACCACTTTGTTTGCCAATGCTAATTCTTTCCTGAATATCGTACACATGTTCGATGCCAATAACGGCTGGTTACAAGGTGACCCGGTAGGCGGCGAATTTGAAATGTATACGACTACCGATGGTGGAGCAACCTGGACACCGGTTCCTGCAGCAAACATCCCAAATCCGCTTCCGGGTGAATTTGGAACGGTAGACGTATATACGACCGTTGGAAACAATATCATCTACTTCGGAACCAACAAAGGCCGGGTATTTAAATCTACCGATGCTGGTTTAACCTGGACCGTAGGTGGTACAACTGGTCTTACTGCTGTTCAGGACCTTGCTTTCAGCGATGCCAACAATGGTTTAGCAACGTTCGATGATATGATCGTTAGAACCTCCAATGGCGGTGTTACCTGGACTTCTGTAACCAACTATGTAGGCACCATGTACACAAGCGACCTGGCATATGTTCCGGGTACACCAAATACATATGTAAGTACCGGCGCTAATGGTACCAACGGTTCTTCTTACAGCATCGATGGCGGCCAAACCTGGGTTGATTATGACATGGGTGACCAGCGTACTGCTTTAACATTCTACAGCCCAACCGTTGGTTATGCCGGTGGCTTCAATCAGGATGCCACAACCGGCGGTATCTTTAAATTCAATGGTACTGTTATCAGTGGCCTGAATGATAAAGAGTTCAGCAAAAACGTTAAGGTATTCCCTAACCCAAGCAACGGTTTGGTAACTATCGAAGTAAATAAAGCTTCAGGAAACACGATTGCTATTAATGTATTCGATGCCCTGGGCCGTTCAGTGATCTCTAAGAACGAAACTTTAAACGGTGGTTCTTATGCCAACCAGATCGATCTTACTTCTTTCACGAAAGGCATTTACATGCTGCAGGTGCAAACCGGCGAAAACATTTCTATCCGTAAAATTGTGATCGAATAATTTTATTTGGATTACGCTCATTAAAAAGAGCCGCTCTGTCATGGAGCGGCTCTTTTTATTTCAACATGAACCAGGAAATTATCTGAACCAACAAGCCAGGAACCAACCGGGTAAATTTCATTTGAGTTATCCTGGCTGAAAGCATTTTCCCTTTCCTGTATAAGGAACAAATCATTCCCAATAAAAAAGCACTTCTGATTGTAGAGGCATTTGGCTAAAGCCCCATTTTAAAATGCTTTAAAACCGTCAGCTAAAGCTGACGGCAATGAAAACCCGGAAAGATGCGCTTCCATTCAATTAAGTTGGGCCTGTTTGTCTCTTTGGTAGGAATTGCGTCAGAACCAGGGCTATTCAGAAGGTTCAAAATGCCTGGTCTCCCGTTATTCTGAACTAAAAGAAGCATCAATTCATGGAGAAACAGCAAAAGAGTTTGCTACTCCAAACTACTAAAGCGCCATAAACCCCATTTCTTTTACCCGGGTTACTTTTTACCAGTATTTTTATAGCCTTTATCTGAAAGACGCCGGTTCAGAGGCAGGCGCTGCCTTGTAACTGCATGTAATTAGTTCAGAGGAATAATACAGCTTTCAGGGAAATTCCGGAAGAAATCCGAGAAGAAAAGTAAGCAAAGAAGTATGTGCTTAAAACCGGATATTTGCCTTGCTTTCGTTTCCCTGCATTAAGCGGCGGATGTTTTTCCGGTGGGTAACTACGATCAGAATAAAGACCACAATGCCAAAGCCGGTCAGGAGTTTTGCGGAATGCTCCGGACGGAACCAGGGCAACAGCATTAAAAGCGGGAAAACCATGGCGGCCAGCATAGACCCCAGGGAAACGTATTTAGTGGTTAGTAATACAATTACAAATATACCCAGGCATACCAGGGCAGCTTCCGGATGAATGGCCAGCACCATACCTAAAAGGGTGGCTACGCCTTTGCCGCCCCGGAAACCGGCGTACACCGGAAACACGTGCCCTAACACGGCAATAAAACCAAAAGCGAGTTGCACCGGCACCAGGTACTCCACCGGAATAGCATGCAGGATAATCAGGAACGCGGCCAGGGAGGTTGCCACCCAGCCTTTAAAGATATCGACGAGCATTACAATGGAGCCCGGCTTTTTGCCCAGTACCCGGAAGGTATTGGTAGCGCCGGAGTTGCCGCTGCCATGCTCCCGTATATCGATCCCGAAGTACGCTTTTCCTACCCATAAGGCCGTCGGGATGGCCCCGATCAGGTAGGCAGCCAGTGCAAAAATGCCAATCAGCAATAAATTCATAATTAAAAATTCCGGTAATGCTCATCCGGCCGCGTTGGTTTTCGGGACAGATCTGTGGCTAATACCGTGCGTTTAAAAAGGAAACAAAATCAAATATAAAGAAAAGCCGGCCTGCTTTGCAAACCTTTCTACCTTGTTTCGGCCGAACTATAGCCGATTCCACAATTAATTAAACAAAAACTGCTTCTTTTTACTTTTTAAGGCATTTACGTTACCCTTTTACAGCCGCTACGAGGTTGTTTTCAAAAGCTTGGCCCACTAAAAAGGCAAAGCCCCGTGAATTACGGGGCCATGTCTACATCAGCTTCTTCTTCTCCTTTTTTAGGTTTCTTTTCTTTCTTTTTCTTTACAGGAGCTTCCTCTTCGGCCGGAATATCGCCGCCCCCGGTATCTGCGTCTGCCGGCGGCTCCACAGCTTTTTCTTTCTTCTTCTTTTTAGCCGGAGCTTCTTCCGTTGCCGGATCTTCCATTGGTGCATCGGCCGGCTCCTCTACTGTTTTTTCTTTCTTCTTTTTAGCCGGTTTTTCGGCAGGCTCTTCGGTTGGGGTGTCTGCCGGCGGAGTATCTGCCGGAGGAGCGTCTACCGGAGCGTCAGCGCCAAGATCGCCTTCTTCCGTAGCTTTAGCCTTGCCTTTCTTCTTTTTCTTCGCCGGCGCCTCTTCCTCTGCCAAAGCGCCGCTGCCGTCATCGGCAATGGTATCGCCTTCGCCCATCATACCTTCTTCGTCGGTAGCTGTTCCCTTTTTCTTTTTCTTCTTTTTCTTCTTCGTTGCCGTAGCGCCTTCCTCACCTTCTTCCATTGGCGGTTCTTCATCGTTTATCTGTACGGCAGGGGCGTCTACCAGCGGTTCGCCTTTACCGCCCAGATAAGCATCGCGGAAAGATTTCACGAAGTTGTTCCGGTCTATGGATTCGCCCGCAACCGGGGTAAAGGTAGTGGCAACCGTACCGGCCGGCTTCAGTTTGGAGGCCAGCATCTGGTTGAATTTACCGTCGGAAGAGGCTACCGTTAAGGCATACTCGCTGTAGTTCAGGTAATACCAGGTGGTTGGGTTGGCTTCCAGGTAAATGGAGATCACTTCGGCTTCACCTATCCGCTTGATCTCGATATGGCCACCGATGCGCGCATTAATGTCTTTCTTATCGATATTGGCCAGTGATAACGGGCCTACGCTGTACCAGGCATTGTTTTTTGGGCTCCATTTTAATTTCACTTCGTTGAACACCAGGCTATGGATTAGCTTGGGCGACACCTTGGTAAATGGAACATGATTGGCAGAAGTTTTATTCACATAATCCTGCACGCCTTTATTGCCGATGAACTCTCCTAGTTTAAAGAGCAAGGTGGAGCTGTTGTCGATGGCTTCCGGCGCACCGGAGGTATTATCGGCGATCAGCGAGCCCATTTGTGCCCAGGCGCTGGAAGGCAGGTTTATATCGAAGGCCAGGAACGAATCGAACCGTACGCTTCCGCTGTCGAGGTTGGCTACGGCATCGCCGGCGGCTTTCAGTCTGAAATCTTTATCCGGCTTTATGAGGTTGAACGAGCCTTCGTACTTGGCAATGGAGGCCGAATCGTTATAAAGCATCACATTTCCCTGGTAAGAATCGGCATAGGCTTTCTGTTCGTCGCCCAACTTAAATTCGCGGCTCATTTTATCGTAAGAAAGCACGCCATCCACGGTAAACAAACTCAGGTCGGTTTCATCGGCTTTCTTCGAAACAAAGGTGCTGTACACTTTAGACGAACCACTGGAAATATGCAAACCGGTTACCAGCGGTTCCCCGTCGGCGGTTTTCATGTCTTTCACGGTAATCCGCACCGAATCGGGGTTCACGGTATTCTTGTAAGGGAACCAGTCCGCCGAAGCTTCATCGCCAAAGGCTAGTTTCATTTCCCCGTCGAAGTCAAGTAATTGCTTGTTCGAGGTCATGTGCACATCGCCCCGGTACAGGATCTTCGGCATAATAAAGAACTTCTGGGTATCCGGGATATTTCCTATGGCTTTGGTAATGAATACCGGCGGTTCGCCTTTCTCTACAATAACCGAGTCGCGGGTAAAGTTGCCCATTTTTATCGGGAAGGTCTGCCCCATGGAATTGGTGTACTGCAGGTCGGCAAAACCCTGGAAGTCTTTTCCGGAAAGAATGTCGATCTCACCGTTAGCCAGTTTATGGAATTTGTTCAGGGTATCCATCGCGATCTGAGAGTTCTGCAATACTTTCAAATCTGCATCGCCGGTAATCTCCACGTTACCGTCGGTTGGGAAAATATGCGCGTCGTTGGAGCGGATATAAGGCACGCCGCCGGCTTTCAGGGTGTACGTACTCAGGTCGTAGTAACCGGAAGTTGCGTTGAACTTCAGAATGTTAGTTGAATCCTGATCGGCGCGGGTAGAGTAGAAATACGATTTACTGATATCGCCTCCTTCTACCTCCTTCATGGTTACGATCTTCTTCTTGAAATCCCAGTTACCGCCGCTAAGCGAAGTTTTGAACTGGCTGTGCGGTAATTCGGTACTGGCAAAACCGGCTTTCTCCGGCGCAAAGTTGGCGCTTCCCCGCTTAAAGTCGTAATCCATAAACACGTCCGTAGCCAGCAAGGCCGGCTTGTCGGGGTTATCGGATTTAATAGCAAAAACAGCGTTGTTGGCTTTAAAATGGGTTTTCTGGAATTTAAAATGCGGCGACTTCACCGAGGATTCTTCACTTTCCACCGTACCATGCCCTAAAAGTCCGTTAGGCGTAATTACCGTCTGTCCCACGTAAGTAAACTTCCCGTCGTAGAGCTTTATCGGATCCATGGTTTCCTTGTTGAAAAGGGTATCCGGCTTGTTGAGCACAAGGCTATCCTGATTTACTTTCCACTTCATGGAGAAATGGCCGATATTGGCCGCCGGGAAAATACCTTCCGGATCTTTGCTGGCCGCGATGGCCCCCGAAATACCGCGGGTAGTGGTAACGGAATCGAGGTAAAAAGTAAAGGTATCGGATTTGAGCGTAGAAGTTAAATAGTTGATGGAGCCATTGCCCTGTAAACCATTTGCGTTAAGAAGAACAGTTCCCTTAAACCCGCCTTTATTGCCGTAAGCCGGGAAGCCCCCTTCCGGAGCCTTATATTCAAAGCCTAAAGACTGATCGGGCATTACCGTAAGCCGGGTTTCGATTGGCGGGAAGATGTTGCCGGAATGGAAGGTACCTTTAAAGTTTACCGCGCTCTGGCTCGTGCTGCCCATGCTGTCGAGCTTAAACGGCGGAATGGTAAAGTACACCGAACTGTCGTAAGCGCCGCCCAGTACATCAGGCTTGTTGAAGTACACCACGGCCCCGGTAGAGGCATCGAACATCGGGTAGCCCGGAATTTTCTTGCGGCCCGATTTATTATTCGGTTTGTTCAGGTACAGCTTCCCGTTAAGTCCTGTCAGGGCTTTTTCGGTGCTTACCGGCGCTTTTTTCTTGGCTTCGGCCGGTTTGGCAGCTTCCTGGGCCACGACCGGATCTTCTTCAATTATCGGATCGCCGAACTCATCGAGCTGCGGCTTTTTCTTTTTCGCTTTCTGGGCTTTGGCTAAGGCTTTGGCTTTCTTTTTTTCTTCTTTGGCTTTTTGCTTGGCCAGTTTTTTTTCCAGTTTAAGCGCTTTTATTTTCTGAAGCCGCACCGAATCGTCTTCCGGGAAGTCTTCGGGCGCATCTACCTGGGCCTGATCTTCCTTCTTGGCTTTTTCGTCTTTCTCCCCTACTGTTTTATCTTGGGCTGCAGCTAAGTTCTGGCCGTTGATCTCAACCTTTTCCTGCTTGGCTTTATCCTTTTTGGTTTTCTTGGTCCGGAAGATCAGGGAGTCGATCCGGGGCATGTCGATCCAGAAATCGTTGTAGCTGAAGTTAAAGCCGGTGCCTTTGAAAATAAAGTTCGGCGTAACCACGCGCCCGCTGAATTCCATGTCGCGGTTTTTGCGCACGCGCACAATACCGCTATCCGGACGGACGATGATGGCGCCGGAGTCGGTACTGAAGGCAAACTGGCGCACCCCGCGCAATAGCAGCTCCTTATTCTCCATGTTCAGCGTGGCGTTCCGGCCGGAAGGCGCCCGCGATTTAATGGTAATGTGGTCGAAGTCCTTTTTATCTCGGTGGGAATTGACGTAGTGCTTGGCTTTGGGCTTTAAGGTAATGTAACCGGTAGTGGTATTAAAATCGATGTAGCCATCCTGGGCCAGGCTGGCCATGGCTTTCTTCAGGGTCGGTTCCTTTATCTTATTTTCCCGCGCCACATCCATGGCATAAAATTTATCGGTTCCCTTTTTTTGCGCGTACCCCACGATCATTTGCAGCGGATGGAAACTGGCAATACCTTTTAACTGCTGGTAACGAACATCGGAGAAATAATCCATGGACTCGATCTGGGCCGAAACCTGATCTTTGGCTACCAGAATGGAGAAATTGATCTTCGGATCGGCCAGGTTCCAGACCAGAAGGTCCGCTGTAATCTCCATTTTGTGGTAGGAATCCTGAAAAGGGCTGTATTTGAGGGCATCGTTGTTGTTGCGGATCATTTTCAGCTGGTTCCGGGGCTTCGAAAACTTAAAGCCCATACCCGGATGGGTAATAGAATCCTGGTTCTGATAAATGGTAATGCCGGCGCGGTCGGCGGTGAGCAGGGTATCGCCCAGCAAGTAGCTCCGCGAAAAGGATTTGAACTTGCGTTCGCCGTTCAGCTTCACCGCAATAAAGGAAAAGCTGTTGTCGAGGGCGGCGCTCATGATCTTGCTGCCCACCAGGGTAAAACCACCCCGGTAACCGATATTCTCGCCTAAATTCTTAAGCTTGGCATCGTTGGTAAAAGAGGCAAAACGCGGGAAACCGGTATCGGCAGTGGTATTGCGTTTTTTGCTCCGGTACTCGAATACGCCTTCCACCGGTTCGGCCAGCACAGCGTCGTACTTAATGGTAGCGCCTTCGGCTTTAAATTCGGCCCGGGTAATATCGAAGTTATATTTTTTAAGTTCTACGGAAGCTTCGTTGCCATTTACGTTCCAGGCAAAGGTGCCGCCTTTGCCTACAAATATGTTTTTAGCCAGGGAAACTACACCTTTAGTGTTCTTAATGGTTACCGAATCGAACTGGCTTACCATAAACAGGTCGGCATCTTTAATCACGATGGCCGGGCCTTTTACAATGGGCTGGTCTTCCGGAATGTATTTATTCAGAGAGAAATCCTGGGCTTCGGGCTCTGCAGTTTTTACTTCAGGTTCCGGAGTACTGCCCCAGTCGTCGGTCCCCCAGCCGTCGTCGCTTTTCGCTGCTTTTTTGTCGTCTGCCGGTTCATCGCCCCAGCCACCCCAATCGTCCCAGCCGTTATTTTTAGGCTTCGTGGTTTTCTTGGTTGTTGTTTTTTTAGCAGTGGATTTAGTAGTGGTTTTCTTGGCCGGAGCAGCAGGTTTGGGAGGATCTTTTTTTACAATAGGCAGCGGCGGCTTTATTTCTTCTTCTTCCGGTTCGTTGCCGTAACGGTACTCGAAGTTGAAGCTGCCGCCCAACATGCGCAAACTGTTGGTTGTGGTTTTGTAAAGTACTTTGGTATCTAAAAAGCGGTAAGCCGAGGCCATAAACTGCTCCACGGCTTTCGGATCTTCCTTTTCATAGGTTATATCGATCACGTCCATGACCTGGTTCAGGCCGGCGCCGGTAAGGCTGTGCACGTTTACGGCGCTGCCGATCGCTCCGAAATAATTTTCGAAGTGCGGCCGCGGTTTCATTTTCTTCGCCTGCATGGCCTGGGCAAACTTCACGATGCGTTCTTTCTGCTCGTGGCTGATCTTGCCGCTGTTCCAGGCCGTTTCCAGCATGTTGGCAACCTTCATGGCATTGTCGTTCCGGGTAGGCGCCATCATTTGGGGCACTTCCGTAATAAACTTGGCCGGATCGTCAGAGAACTTGCCTACCTGGGCCTGAACCGACAAAAAGGTGCTGAAGAAAAATATAATAAGTAAAAGATACCTCATAAAAAGGAAATACAGATCACATTACGGTTTCCGGAAAATAGCCGAAACCCAGTTGTTTTTAGTGCGGTGCGATTCAAAAATCAGGCCGCAGTTCTTTGCTTCGTCCTGCAGAACCGGCAGGTCTTCGGTATAAAAGCCGCTGAGCACCAGCGGACCGCCAGCCTTCAGTAACTTCGTATATGCCTGCATATCGGCTAACAACACGTTCCGGTTGATGTTGGCCAGCACAATATCGTAAGGTTCGTCGTTTTCAACCACTTTTACGTCGCCAAAATGTACCGTTATGGCCGGGCAATCATTTGCCTCCGCATTTTCCCGCGCATTCTCTACCGACCAGTCTTCGATCTCCACGCCTACCACTTCCTTGGCGCCCAGCTTGCAGGCCATGATGGCCAGAATGCCGGTACCGGTACCCATATCCAGAACGCGCTTTCCGCTATGATCTACGGTAAGCTGGTTTTCGATCATGAGGGTGGTGGTTTCGTGATGGCCGGTGCCGAAGGTCATTTTCGGGTTGATCACGATGTCGTAGGTTACGTTTTCGGGCTTGGGATGGAAAGAGGCCCGCACGGAAACATCGTTGCCAATGATGAGGGGCTCGAAGTTCTTTTCCCACTCTTCGTTCCAGTTCTGCTTTACGATTTTGCTTGTTTCATAGGAAATCGGGGCCATGCCGGCGTACTTCTCTACTACTTCTTTCAGCTCGTTTTCGTTGAAAATATCTTCGGTAATGTACGCATTGAAGCCTTTATCGGTATCCAGAAAGGTATCGTAACCCACTTCGCTAAGCTCGGCAGTAAGAATATCGGTAAAATCTTCGGGGGCCTGGATGGCAACTTCTATAAAATCCATGAACGTGTAATCTAATTTTTACAACCGGCAAAAGACCGGGTTTTGGTAAAGTAAACACCGAAGTCGGCAAGGTTACGGTTGGGGGTAACGAATATCACAAAATCGGCAAAATCGCGGTTGGGCGCCAGGTACCAGAGGCCTGGCTCGTCGGCAAAAAGTTTGTTGTCTTCTTTGTAAACCACCAGGTTGGCAAAAGCATCTTCGGATTCTTCGTAAACGGTAAATTGCGTTCCAGCCTGGCGTTTCGGATCGCGCTCCAGGTACACCGAGCCGTAGATCTGGCAGAAGTTGCGGCCTATGGCAGCAGGTTTTTTAACAAAAAAAGGGTTTCCGGCCGAAACAAAAAACGCCGGTAAAACCCAAAGCAGGAAAGTTAAAATATAGATATTACGCATTGAAGCCTCCTAAACCTTAAAATTAACGAAAAAGTCCGGGAAAATAATATAAATCAGGTGGTTGGTTTGTTTTACCCCACCCAACCCTCCCCTAAAAACAGGGGAGGGCTTTTTTTTCTGGCTGAAAAAGAGCGTTTCACTTCATTTCAGGAATCACTACTCCAGTACATAGTCAAGTTAATTTTTAGAAAGTGGGATTACAAATCCCACGGCTCGGTTAAGACGGGATTACAAATCATTACTGTTCGAAAGACAGTCTTATTTAGTTTACACCTTTCTTTGTGTTAGTTTTAAAGCTTTATTAAAGTCTATAACGAACTGCTCAAACTAAATAAGGTCATGTTTCGAACAGTAATGATTACAAATCCCGTCAAGCAAATTCCAGTAATTAACTTGACAGTGTATTAGGTCTGAAAAAGTTAACTCCTGCATTGGAATTTAGCTATTCCGGAGGGTTTCAGAAACAAGATCATTCCATATTCCTTGAATCAAGCTTTATCTTCTTTATAAAACCTGAAAAGACAGGTTTAAGAGCGCACTAATTCCGTTGACTGAAGTCAACGGCAAGAGATATCTTGAATTTAAAAACCTGCAATATTCCCTTTTTATGTTTGTCTAAGCGCTGGGAAAGCGCGCAACACAGCAGTAAAAAAAACCCTCCCCTGAGTCAGGGGAGGGTTGGGTGGGGTTTTATTCCAAAAACCTACCGTTTTAGAAAGAACGGATAATGGTCAGGAAGTCGGCTGATTTCAGAGCAGCACCGCCGATCAGGCCGCCGTCTACGTCTTTGCAGGCGAATAATTCTTTGGCGTTCTGAGCGTTGCAGCTGCCGCCGTATAGGATCGGGGTTTTCAGGGCTGCTTCGGCATCGTAAGCACGGGAAACTTGTTCGCGGATGAATTCGTGCATTTCCTGGGCTTGTTCGGAACTTGCGGTGCGACCGGTACCAATGGCCCAGATCGGTTCGTAGGCGATAATTACCTGGTCGAATTCTTCGTTGCTCAGGTGAAACAAGCCTTCTTTAAGCTGCTGGGCAATGTAGCTGAAGTGGATCTCCTGCTCGCGCTGCTCCAGGCTTTCGCCGCAACAGAAAATTGGCTTCAGGCCTGCATCAAGCGCAGCTTTCAGTTTTTGTTCGAGCAATACGTTGTCTTCGTGGAAGTACTGGCGGCGTTCGCTATGGCCCAGAATTACGTACTCGCAACCTACCGATTTCAACATGGGAGCCGAAACTTCGCCGGTATAGGCGCCGCTTTCTTTCTGGTGGCAGTTTTGGGCGGCAAGCTGGATGTTTGCGCCCCGGCTTTCGTTAACGCCGGTTAAAAAAGGGAATGGCGGCGCCACAATTACTTCTACCCCTGAAACCGGGTTGTTTTGCAGATCGGTTGCAATTTCGGCTACCAAAGCTAAAGCCTCCGGGTAGGTTTTGTTCATTTTCCAGTTTCCGGCAACAATTTGTCTTCTCATTTCTGTTTATTGGGAGTTTTTAATAGCGTTTTCTGGGCTGCATAGTTAGCAATTTTGGCGCGCATTGCCTAATCCGGCCGCTGTGATCCGGCCTCGGCTTTTCTGAAAGGGCTTTTTCTTTATAAAATTCCTGGTCGGCAACTTCAAAAGTATTTCCGGGATGGGGTTTCATTTTCCAGCCCGGATAACCTGCCTTCCGGTAAAACGGTATAATTTCAGACAAAAAACAAACGCTTTGTAATATGATTCCGGCAACAATTTACGTTTACTTCGTAGATAAGCTGAAGATCCACCCAAACTTTAGATGAGCAGAGAATACAAAACCCCGAAGCAGGTGATTTACGTGTGCACCGGCGACAAGTGCAAAAAGCGCGGGGGAAAGGAAGCAGGCAAGGCTTTCCGGGAATTATGTAAAAGTTACGGCCTGAAAAACGACGTAGAAATAATTAAAACCGATTGCACCGACCGTTGCAAACTGGCGCCTGTCGTTTGCATTCAGCCTCAGAACCAATGGCTTTATGAGGTTAGCGAATATAAGGTACAAAACATTTTTCAGCAGTATATTCTGAACGCTCAGCAAAACGAAAATCCGATATAGAGTTATTGGTGAAAACACCGACAACGGCAGGTTTGGAGGAAATTGGTTATTCCGAGCAACGCCGAGGAAACTTATACATATTACTATGGCATTTGAGCATAGCAAGAAATGCCTATCGTTCGGGTTTGGTAAGCGATAGTTCCCTCCACAAGGGCGGGATGACGCAATAAATGGCTTATCCTGACGGCTATAGTCAAGACACCACTAAGGGTAGACGGCGTAAAAAAAGTGGAGACGTAATATATTACGTCTCTACATTGGTTAATAAAAAAAGGTAGCGTAGGGTTTAAACTCTACGCTACCTTTTTTTATTGGGTGCGGAAAAATCATTTTCAAATTTCCACATCTTCAAATCTTCAAATTTAATTATCGTACTTGATCTTTGGTACGCGCTTGTCGATTTCGTAGCGGCCGGTGCCTTCTTCGCCAATCACTTCAAATAATTCGAGGGCGCGGCGGGCAACGTATTCTTCTTCGATCTGCTCTTTCAGGAACCACTGGATGAACTGGAAGGTAACAAAATCGTTGGCTTTGATGCACTTGGCGGCCATGCGGTTAAACTGTTGCGTTACGTAGATCTCCTGCTGCAGGGCCTGCTCAAACACGCCCCGGAACGATTCGAACTCCTGCGGGATATTGGCGATCTCCGGGGAAATGGCGCGGCCACCCAGATCGCTTACGTAATTGAAAAGCTTGAGCATGTGCTCCCGTTCTTCGCCGGATTGTTTCTGAAAATATCTGGCGCTGCAATCGAACCCGTTGCGGTCGCACCACGAAGCCATGGCCAGGTAAACGGCCGAAGAGTGGGCTTCTACTTTTATCTGCTCATTCAGTAGCGTTTCTATTTCTTCGGTAAGCGAAGTTTTCAGGCGAAGTAAGTCTTTCATTTTCGTAATTGTTAAAATCAAAAATCAGGAACGAATGCCTATCCCTGACTTAAATTTAACTGACTTTTCGGAAAATAGTTACTAACCGTACCAGAATCAGCTTAATACATATTCAGTCTAAATTAATAGTTTAATGTGCTGATGTGGTAATGTGCTAATGAGGTAATTTGGAAATTTGAAGATTTGGAAATTTGAAGATGAAAAATTTCGCATATTGTCATCGTGCTTGCCCCGAAGAGTTTCGGGGAGCGGGAGCGGAAGGAACTTACCGGCGTTTTGAAGGACTGCATTTAAGAGGAACCAAAAGCCTTTTGCTAACCCGCAACAAAGGACATTAAAAAAGGCCTGTTTGTTACAGACCTTAAACCATTTTGCCGAAAAAATCCTTCTTCTTTCCTCTTTCTACCTTCTTCTTAGCTACACCATCATGCCGTGCAGGCTTTCGTTGATGATGCTGTTCAGCTCGATCATCACTTTAGCGCCCTGCAACAGTTCGCGAAAGTGGAGCACATCGGTTAGGGTCAATACGAAGCAGCGGTCGGAACAAAGCGGGTTCAGCACTACTACATCGGCAACACGCGCGGGGTTCTGGGCCATTTCCACTACATCGATAGCTTCTACACGCTGCTTCAGGTAAAAGAAATCGGAGAATTTGAAGGAAGAAAAGCCGCCGGCGAACTCGACCCAGTAAACGTCATAACGGTTGCACTGGTAAACAGCGCCGAATTCGGTCCGGAAAATTTCTACTAAGGTATTGGCAGCGGTTCCCATAGTTTTTAAGCGATGCGATTGCTTTTAAAACGAATCTGCTGCAAAGATAAGCTTAGTTTAGAATTAGTCCAAATAAAGAGAGGTGATAGTTGTCAGTTTTCGGATCGTTTCTTTTGAAGCTCTTTTTCCAGACAGGTTTGGCAATAGCAACTGGCAGCTTCCTGGTTCAGGGGCATAATGTTTGGCAGGCTGTCGCACCAGCAGGTGGCATCGCCGTTTACGGCTCCGCAAATTAATTCGGCGCCGCATTGAAAGCAGGAGATGGTGGATTTAGCGTTTTCGTCTTTCATAGATCTTATAGCATTATTAACATTAATAAGTCAGAATTACTCTTAAGATTATAGAAGCCCTGAATTTGAAAACTATGAAAAAAGCCTCTACCCCTAATCTGAAAAAAAATCTTTCTCACAACAGGGATAGAGGCCGGTAAACAAAGCTTTAGGAATTAAAAGCAGCGAAGCCTTTTATAATTCCTTATACCACGTAAGCTGCGTTTTTGAAGAAGACATATGCTTCAGAATTACTTTCTCCAGTTTAGGCTTTGCCGTGTATACCCGGAACAATTCTTCACCAATGGTATCACAAAACACACAATCATATATAAGCCGCCCGCTAGCCTGCAAACTTTTCTCGGAAGGCATGTTAATGCTAAAGCTTGCCACGCCAGTCATATGTGATCTTGATAATACCTCTCCCGTTTCGCTTTCAATAATGGTAAAATTGATTATTTCTCCTGCCTGTTGGGTAGAATAGGTATCAAGTTTTAAATACAGCGCATTTTTGTCTTTCGTATTCGCCAAAGAATCGATGGTTAGATCGGAAACAAGTTTGTAAGGGAATTTGTAGGATTCTTTGATGGCTTCTTCATTTAGTTTACCCAGGTTCTCTTTATCGAGGTACAGGGTTTTGGAGGCTAATTTAGCTTCCAAGTTCTTCCGGTCGAAGGTTTCGCCAATGCCATAATAATTCTTTATCTTTTTTATTACGTAGGTCAGATCGCCCTGGGTTGGTATTTCGTTGGCCAGAGAAACTTTAAAATCTCTGTTGCGGGTTCCGTAAGTTGTCTTGTTCTTTTTAGAAACATTGGCTATCACCATGGCAAGATGGTAGTTCATGAATTTGATCTTTTCTACGGTGCTATTTCCGTAAGTAAGCATTGCCAGCTCACTCTGTTCAGCACGCGGTAAAGCATCAGCCTTACCCGATTGCATGAATTCCAGAGGCGTTTCTTTCCACTGCTCTTTAAAAGCAGCCATTACGCGTTCGTTATTCTTTTGAAGCTTGCTCCGGTACACTTCAATGCCGGACGTATTACCGCTTTTGGTAAGCTTTTCAATGAAAGCTGCATCTTCATCCTGAAGCACAACCACTAATTTTCTTTTTTTGAACTCCGCTTTTACGTCGATTTCTTCGCCCGCAAAGGCATTCTGAAAAATTGCAAGAAGCATGAAAGCCAATAAATAAGCTTTTCTCATTTTTTAATTTAAGGTTGGGGTTTAGTTAATAAAGCTGCAAAAGTAAATAAATTAAACAAGAAGCGTGTTATTAGGACAAGGAAGTACCCCGATCAACATGCGTTTTATAGCAGGATGGAATTGTACTGCAACTGGAGAATGCCATAGAAATGCGTGGCCCTGCTGGCTGACAGGAAGAATCCGGACGGCTTTCAGGGTTATGCATTCATTCACAATCTGAACTGGAACTGGCAGGAATCCACCGGAAGACAACTCAGTTATATGTTTTAAGAAGATACTTCTGTTAGAATTAATCCTTTTTACCGGATCTCGATACCATATTTCTCCAGCAAACCGGCCAGACCGTTTACCGAAAACTTTGCTTTTTTCAGGCGGTTTATTTCAGGATCGATGGTGTAGTTATAGGCGGAGGTAAAATCAGCTTTTTCGAGGTTGGTGCGGTCGAAGGTGGTTTGGTGGAGGTCGCAATTCAGGAATTTAGCTTCGGTAAGGTCGGCTTCGGCGAAATTGGCTTCTTTGATGCTGCAATCCTGGAAAGTGGTTTTCTTCAGTTTCTTTTTGTAGAAATCGGTGAGATCTAAGGCGCAATTCCGGAAACTGACTTCGAAAAGAAAATCGTTGCAACTCATAAAGCTTACGCCGATTAGTTTGCAGTTCCGGAAGGTGACGTTGGCAAGTTTAGCAGCTGTAAGTTTGGCCATGCTCAGGTTGCAGTCTTCGAAAACACAATCGGTAAACTCGTTGCGGCTCAGGTCGGCGTTGGCAAAGTTGCAGTGCTTAAACGTGCAGTCGATAAACTCGCGACCGTTGAGCTTTTTGCCGGAATAATCGAGCTTCTCGAAAGTTTGATAGTCGTAGGATTGTTCCTGCATGGTTTTCTAAATAATTCACTTAATCATCACAAATTAAGCAGTTTTTCCGGCTAAAACGCTACCGTTAAGCCGTTCCGGATGGCATAAACAAATTTGGTAACAGGCACCACTGGTTCGTCTTCATAAGCGCAATTAAAGCTGGTTCTGAAAGCCAGGAACCTGCCTAGTTTTACGTCTAAGCCAACATCGCCGCTGATGCGGTTGCGGAAATCGTCGATGGCTTTGGCGTAGCCGGTCTGGTAATAGATAATGGCGGAGGCTTCTACGTTGCTTTGGAGTTTGGTGCGGGCGCTTACGTAATTGGTGGTTTTCAGCATATCGGACACTACCAGCCGGTTTTCCGCTTCCGGGTTTTCCCATTCTTCGTGCTCGTGCATCAGGCCGGTTCCCAGGTACACGTTCACATCCTTAAAATTCTTCATCAGCCTAAAACGCAGGTAGCCGCCGGCAAGCGTGCGCAATTCCAGGCCGCGAGCTTTTTCGATCTGCCCCTGTCCGAACATTTCGTACGACAGCCGTTGCTCCCGGTGCAGGTTTACCCGGAAATGGGAATAGCCTTGTTTGGCAATGGTCTTGCGCTGGGTTTTATCGGAGTAGTTTACGAGCAGGTAGTTGTAATAATTCAGCAAAAGATAAGTATGCTGTACCGAATTATAAGCCACATCGCCGTTCAGGGATAGTTGCAGGTAGTTGTTCGGGCGGTTTTTGCCGGCATTCTGGTTATAAAGCGAGAAACTGGTGGTGAACTTGCCGGCAAAGAAATTACTGGAATCGCGGCTGCTCCGCCCCTGCTCAATGTTTACGATCTGGGCATTGGCAACATTCTGAAAAGCAAAAACCAACACCAACAGCCCAACCGCTTTAAGAGAAAAAAATTGCATCTACAAGTTTACTGCTTGCCGGGCAGGCTTACAAATTAAATTTTAGTGCGGGTTGGTTTGTTTAAGAAGTGAAATGCTACCTTTTCAGGTGAAAAAGATAGCGTTTTGAGTTCTAGTTTCCCCGGTCTGTCCCCTGACAGACCGGAAGCACCTCCGTCCAATTTACATTCTTCCCGATAATCCGTCAAAATATTAAACTCATCTTCACCTGTCAGATAATACTTAGCCGAAGACCACGGGTAATCTTCAGGTGCGGTAGCCAGTTGCCAGCGTTTGTGTAATGGATTCAGGTGCAAGTAATCGAGCTTCTGTTCTAATTTTGCTTTGGAGTCCAGCAGAATAGCAAGCGGGTCGCGTTGCCAGAACCGGTGGTTCCGTTCGTTGGTTTGTTCAATGAAATAAGGAAGCACTTGCGGGTGGTTTTGCTGGATATCTTTTAAGAAAGCGCTGCTCGTCCATTTGTTAAAGGAGGCGTGCGGCATTTCTTTTCCATTCTTCTCCAGCATTTCCCAGATTAGATGAATATGGTTAGGCATAATCACATAGCCATAAACAGCAACCTTTTTCCGGCTGACCAACCATTGCAATTGATTTATGATTATGGCTTTGTACTCATGAGGCTTTAGCAGTTTACGCCAGCCTTTTATGGTATCAGTCCAGAAATAGACTTCGCCCAGCAGCATCTGCGAATTTCGGGGCGCTCTGAAATGGTTTTGCTCCATGCGAAGCTAACGTGATGGGAAATACAAAAGATTTCTGCTTGGTTTGGGCGGCGGTGTTCCGGCCTGTCGGGGGACAGGCCGGGGAGATACAAATTACAGTTTAAAGGTTTCGACCAAAATAATGACAAACACTATTGGTATGCTAAGTTTATCATTAAAGATAAAGGCCTTTATGATGAACATGAAAACGCTTATCTAAATTCTCATGACAGTTCAACAATTGATGCTTACAGAAGAATGCTTAAAGTTTTCAATAGTTCTTTAGATAACTATAGATTACCCAAGGACGCACTAAAGAAAATCGCTGAAGTAGTTTATTAATAAAAAGGCCCTGAGTTTTCAGGGCCTTTTTACATTTCTAAGAAATAATTAATTACCACTTACAGCATCTAATTCAAGTTCCAAACCATATTCTATATCATTGCCCATTGCCCTAGAAATAGCATTTGCTATAATGTCAGCATTACCTCCATAAAATATTTCAGGCTCAACTCTGCCATTAAAATAAATATGTAGGTTAAAAATTTCATCCTTATCCATAAATAGATAATAATGAGAAACATTTAACAAATTAAGTGCGAATGTTTGATCAACCCCTTCTACCTCAACTTTAAATTTCAATAAATTCCCTTTAACGCTCATAGCTTTTTAGTTTAGTTCAAGTCCTAATATAAACAAAAACATGAAACGACCATCCTTTCCTACAACTTCTCCTTCAAAAACTGCGCGGTGTAATTATCATCCAGCTTCACCATATCTTCTGGCGTTCCTTCGAAGAGTAAATAACCGCCGTTGATGCCGCCTTCGGGACCCATGTCGATGATCCAGTCGGCGCATTTTACGATGTCCATGTTGTGCTCGATGATGACCACGGAATTACCTTTGTCGATGAGGGCGTTGATGGCGGAGAGCAGTTTACTGATGTCGTGGAAGTGGAGGCCGGTGCTGGGTTCGTCGAAGATGAAGAGGATGTTTTCATTGTGCGTGGTGGCGCCTTTGGTAAGGAAAGATGCCAGTTTTACGCGCTGCGCCTCGCCGCCGGAAAGCGTGTTGCTCGATTGCCCCAGGCGGATGTAACCCAGTCCCACGTCGTCGAGCGGTTTCAGTTTTTCGGCTACTTTCGGCTGGTCTTTAAAGAAGGTAATACTGTCGGCAATGGTCATATCCAGCACGTCGGCAATGCTTTTCTCCTGGTATTTTATATCCAGAATGTCCTGCTTGAATTTCTGACCGTGGCAGCTTTCGCAGGTCAGGTAAATATCGGCCATAAACTGCATTTCGATCTTTACCTGGCCTTCGCCCTGGCACACTTCGCAGCGGCCGCCTTCTATGTTGAAAGAGAAATGCGAGGGCTTGAAACCGCGGGCTTTGGCCAGCGGCTGGTCGGCAAAAAGCGTCCGGATGGCGTCGTAGGCTTTCACGTAGGTTACCGGGTTGGAACGCGACGATTTCCCGATCGGGTTCTGGTCCACGAACTCCACGTGCGAAATTTTGTTGGTAGCCCCTCCTATCTTGTCGAATTTGCCGGTAGCGTCGGAGTGGCCGCCGAGGTGTTTTTGCAGGGCAGGGTGCAGAATACGCTTAATTAAGGTCGATTTTCCGGAGCCGGAAACGCCGGTTACCACCGTTATTACGCCCAGCGGAAAATTCACGCTTACGTTTTTCAGGTTGTTTTCGCGGGCGCCGGTAATTTCGATAAAGTTGCGGGCTTTGCGGCGCGTGTCTGGTACTGGTACGCCCATTTTTCCGCTCAGATATTTACCGGTATAAGTGCTGGCGTCTTTCAGAATTTCCGGGTACGTGCCCTGGAACATCAGATTTCCACCGCCCGTGCCCGCTTCCGGACCGATATCGATGATCTGGTCGGCGATCTCCATCATTTTTTCGTCGTGCTCTACCACAATTACCGTGTTGCCCAGTTTTTGCAGACTTTGCAGCACGCCAATTAATTGTTCGCCGTCGCGCGGGTGCAGGCCGATGCTTGGTTCGTCCAGAATGTACATCGAGCCCACCAGGGCCGAACCGAGCGAAGTTGCCAGGTTAATGCGTTGGCTTTCGCCGCCGGAAAGGGTATTGGAAAGACGATTCAAGGTTAAATAACCCAGGCCAACGCGTTTTAAATAGCTGAGGCGTTTGGTAATTTCCAGCACCAGGCGTTCGGCTACGCGGGTTTCGTGTTCGGTAAGCTGAATGTTTTCGAAGAAATCTAAGGTTTCGGTGATCGGTTTCAGCACCAGGTCCATGATGTTTACGCCGTTAATTTTCACGTAGCCGGCATCTTTGCGCAAACGCGTGCCGCGGCAATCCGGGCAAACGGTGCGGCCGCGGTAACGGCTCATCATTACGCGGTACTGAATTTTATAGCTCTGGGCTTCTACGTGCTTGAAAAATGCATCGAGGCCCCGGAAATATTTATTGCCCGTCCAGAGCAATTGCTGTTCTTGCTCGGAGAGTTCGTTGTAGGGCCGGTGAATGGGAAAATCGAAGCGGATACCGTTTTTGATAAGCGGCTGCTGAAATTCTTCGTTCATTTTATCGCTTCGCCACGGCGCAATGGCACCTTCGTAAACCGTCAGGCTTTTATCGGGAATTACCAGGTCCGGATCGATGCCCAGTACGGAGCCAAAACCTTCGCAACGCGGACATGCGCCGTAGGAATTATTAAAGCTGAAGAAATTAACGTTCGGTTCTTCGAATACAATGCCATCGAGTTCGAAACGGTCGGAGAAAACATGGTTCAGCTCCTCGCTTTTTTCCGATTGGCCTTCGGCGGAAGGCATTACGCGGACGTGGCATTCGGAATGGCCTTCGAAGAAAGCGGTCTGTACGGAGTCGGCAATTCGGAACTGCAGGTCTTCGTCACCGGGTTGTACTACGGCGCGGTCAATTAAAATAAAGATACTTTTTCCCGGCTTCGGCATATTGTTTTCCAGGGCATCTTCAATGAACACCACTTCTTCGTCTACCACAATACGGGCGTAGCCTTTCTGCAGCAGCAGTTCCAGTTCGCGTTTTAAATCTCTTTGGCGGTCTAAAGGCAGCGGCGCCAGGATCATTACGCGGCTGCTTTCCGGTAAACTGAAGATAAAATCTACTACATCCGTAACGGAATCTTTACGCACCTGCTTGCCGGAAACCGGCGAAAAGGTCTGGCCGATGCGGGCGTAAAGCAGTTTCAGGTAATCGTAAATTTCGGTACTTGTGCCAACAGTAGAGCGGTTATTTTTAATATTTACTTTTTGCTCGATGGCAATGGCCGGACTGATGCCTTTGATGTAATCTACGTCGGGTTTGTCCATTCTGCCCAGAAACTGACGGGCGTAAGAGCTTAAGCTTTCCACGTACATTCGCTGGCCTTCGGCATAAAGCGTATCGAAAGCCAGGGAAGATTTGCCGGAGCCGGAAAGGCCGGTAATCACGATGAATTTGTTGCGGGGCAGCGCTACGCTCAGGTTTTTGAGGTTGTGCACGCGCGCGCCTTTTATGATAATGTATTCCCGCGGGTCCAGACTTTCAATGCCTTCCAGTTCTTCCATTACCGGCGGAGCGGTTATTGCGGATTCAGAAGCTTGGGCGGGGGTATTTACGGGAGCAGATTTCTTCGATTTTGCCATAGTTATTCTTAACGTTTCCGGGCAGCTTTTCGTGCCGAAAGTCCAGCGTTATGCTTTGACTTTTTACGGCAGTTTGTCTACCGTTACACAGGTAGTTTTCTGGTTTAAAAGGCGAATAGGCTGCCAGTGGTTTTCAACTTAAAAGGTTTAGCAACTTGCAAGCAGTTTTTAAGCCGGAAAAACTACCCTTTGAGCGTACCTTACGAAGCCGGAAAGGTTTGGGTAAAATTACTTATTAAGGTGCAAATTCAGAAGCAGTTTATTTCCAAAGGCAGGTAAATTCCGGAAGGCCCGAAAACCACCACAGCAATGCCTATATTCAAATAATGTAATTATCTGATTTACAACGCACTTACACAAAACAAAAGATACAAATATTGTACTTAAACCAGAAAGCTATATCACCCAAAATACTTTTCCGGGTCATTAAAGGCTTTTTTTGAACCAACCACTACCTTTTTTTCTACGCTCGCCGTTTAATTCAATATAAATAATACAACTCAATTGATTTATAAACGCAACCGGAATAAGCTATGAAAAAAATATACATGCAGCAACCACCTTAGTGCAAAGCCCTAGATTTCAGCCTATTTATTTCTCTCTCCGTTTCCTTTTTACTTTTCGCACCGGAAAGAAAAAGTAAACCGAATTAAAATCACCCTGGCTTTATTTCACCCTAATAGTACAATTTAATTAAAAGAATTTTCTTTTAACCATGAAAACGCGTGCCTTCCCTTTCGGCGGGTTATAGCGAAGCTTTTCCGCCTGAAAACCGGACAATTCCATCCTTCCCCACTTCCGTTGCCGCTACCTGCTATTATAAATAAAGCGGCCCCAACATTAGCATACACCTCATACACTCCCCCGCTTTCTCCAAAGCGCTTGGCTACCTGTCTCCAGTAATTACCCCACTTTAAAGATCTGCACCATGCCCTTAATTAACCATAACCCGTGAAACCATGAAAAATTTATATTTATTTGTAAAAATTCTACTCGTACTGCTCGTTTCCTTTGCTACCCCAGGTCTCGGACAAACCCTGGATAATGCCCGGATAGATGTTTGTAACGTTCCGCCCGGATGCCAGGAAGAGCCTATTTGTACGCTGAGCGACGATTGCTTTCAGTTCGATCTGTACGCCCCGAAAGACCAGGGCGACGGCACCAGCATCATGAAACTGAAAATTATCAACTTCAGCGAATCCACTTTTAAACGGGCCACATTCGAACTGCCCGGCAAAGGCGCGGCCACCAAACCGGCGGTAAGGCCTACCTCCAAATTCCGCAACCGCTATAACCACGACGTGATCAATCCTTTCCAGGATTCGCTGATCGCGTTCGACGCCAGAAATGCCGGCACGTTCAGCTACGGCGGGTTTGAGGTTTATTACTACGTGGTGCGGAATGCCGACCTGAATGCGCCTTCCGGCCGTACCCTGGCGGTAACCGCGCAGGCTGGCCGTAGCTGGCAAATGCAGCGGTTTGGCAGCGTGGTATTCGATATCGATAATTGTGTACCGAAACCGCCTTGCCCAACCACCATCAATACGCCTTGCTACAAACAGGATTGCTGCTTCGGTTATCAGTTAATTGGCAGCCAGGTAGGCGCCGATCCCGGGTTCTTCCGGCCGGAGTTCTTCCTGTCTAAGATCTGTGCCGCCAATGTACTTTCAGTTTCTTTCTCTACCAACGGCGCTACCGCCAGCAGTCCTCTTACCGATGAAAGAACCTGGACCGCCAACGCCACTCCCGGCCTGCTGACGTTTACCAACCCGAGCTCGCCGTGGACCAACGTAGCCCCGGATAGTACGGAAACCTTTATCTGGCAGATCCCGGAAGAATCGGTGACCGGCCCTGGTGCTACCGGCAGGATGGTAACCATTACCATTACCACTACGGAGGGCGCCTTCACCCAAACCTTCGATCTGCTGAACAATGACCCGGCTTGCGGTATTGCACCACTTCCGGTAGAACTGATGAGCTTTAAGGGCCAGCAAACCAACGAAGGCATTGCGCTGAAATGGAGCACGGCCTCCGAAATAAATAACGACCGTTTTGAAGTGGAACGAAGCGCCGACGGCCGTCATTTCGAAACGATTGGTACGGTGCGCGGCTCGGGCAACTCTAATTCCCGGATCGATTACACCTTCCTGGATAAGCAACCGGCCAAGGGCATAAATTACTACCGCCTGAACCAGATCGATTATGACGGAACCAACGCCCACTCAAAAGTGATCAGGGTTGGCGGCGAAAACGGGAAAGGCGATCTGGGCATTCAGTTAATTCCAAACCCGTGCCGCGACCGGAACTGTAGCGTAGAAATAAACGGCGCCGACTCGCATCAGCCGCTTACAGTAGAAATAAGGGATCTGACGGGCAGGTTGGTGTTCAGCCGCGACATTCCGAGCGACCAGACGGCCTTTGAGCTACCGAGACTAGACTCAGGCGGCGGAATCTACATCCTGTCGGCGAAAAACGGTAAGGTAACCGCGGTTCAGAAGGTCATTATCCATTAAAGCACAACTGCATATAAATAAAAATCCCGGGAGCTTCTCCCGGGATTTTTTATGCCTGGATTTTCGAATTTTCGTAGTTCGTATTTTGGATATTAAATAGTTCGATACTCGATTGTTCAATTTTTGACAATTCGATGTTCGATATTCAATTGCCTCGGTACAGAAGGTCGTTCTTTTGGAAGCCAGCAAATACGCAATGGTACATAATCAAGTTAACTTTTAGAAAGTGGGATTACAAATCCCACGGCTCGGTTAAGACGGGATTCACAAATCCCGTCAAGCAAATACTAATAGAAGCCATCTCATAAATGCCCAGAGCAGCTTTTGAAATTGCTTTCGGCTAGTAAATTTCTCTGTAGCGTAGGGTTTAAACCCTACGCTACAGAGAAATTTTGATTCATGATAAATAACCTCTGGTTAAAATGACATTGTACTAGCTTTGAGCTTAAACTTAGTAAACAGAACTAGCCTTCGAAAATTCGAACAATCGAACCTCACATCTGAAGATTGCGGAGTTTTTTGGCTTTTAGTGCGGTAATACCAACCACCAGAATGGTCATGCAGCCGCCGAAAACTACGGAGGGGACTACGCCCATTAAGCGGGCTACCGCGCCGGATTCGAAAGAACCGATCTCATTGGATGAGCCCACAAAAATATTGTTCACGGCCGAAACGCGGCCTTTCATGTATTCCGGGGTAAAGGTATGAATGAGGGTGGAACGGATAATAACGCTGATGCTGTCGAACATGCCGCTGAGCGCGAGCATGGCCAAGGAGAACCAGAAGTTTCTGGAAATCCCGAAGAGAATGATGCACACCCCGAAACCGGCCACGCAAAGCAGCATCTTTTTTCCAGCGTTTACATTTATGGGCCGGTGGGCCAGGTATAAGGCCATTAATACCGAACCAATTGCCGGTGCGGCGCGCAAAAAGCCCAGGCCTTGCGGACCGGTTTGCAGGATGTCGGAAGCAAAGATCGGTAGCAAGGCTACGGCTCCACCAAATAATACGGCAAACAGGTCGAGGGAAATGGCCCCCAGAATAAGCTGGTTCCCGAAGACAAATTTTATTCCCGAGAGCAGGCTTTCTTTCATGCTGAGCTTTTCAGAAGTTTCGGGTAAGGGTTTGGCTTTGATGAGCAGGTAAAAACCCAGGGCAAGTACGGTAAGCGCCACATCTACCGCGTAAGCAGCCGTTATGCCCAGAAATCCGAAGAGCAGGCCGCCAATGGCTGGTCCGGCTACCGAGGCAGCCTGCCAGGTAGTGCTGCTCCAGGTAATGGCATTGGCGTAATATCTCCGGTGAGGCAAAAGCTGGGGCATAAACGAAAAATTGGCCGGCCCCAGAAATCCGCGGGCAATACCGCTGAGAAAAATAACCAGGTAGATCGGCAGCACGCCAATGGCGAGAATGGTTTTCCCGGCATCCAGGGTAAAGAAAAGCAAAGCCGCCGAACAGAACACCAGTACCGAAATGGTAGAGATGATGATCATTTTCCGGTTGTAGTTATCGGCAATGTAGCCGGCATACAAAGCCACAATTATGGAAGGAATGGCTTCGGCCAGGCCAATTAACCCTAAAGAAAGCGGATCTTTGGTGATCTGGTAGATCTGCCACCCCACCACTACGGCCTGAATCTGAAGGGCAATGGTAATGCACCAGCGGGCCGCTACGTATAACCGGAATTCCGGGACTTTAAGAGCCGCGTACGGGTCGTGCTTTTCTACAAAGGAAGGTTCCATGGAAAATAAATTTCGGGCAGCAAAGCTACGGCAAAGCGGCCAGAAAATGCAGCAGGCGGGCCAGGTACTTTTTAGCCCGAATTGGTAGCGTTTGGTGCCCCTTGTGCTCGACCAATTTAATTTATAGAAAGTGGGATTGCAAATCCCACGGCTCATTTAAGACGGGATTGAAAATCCCGCCAAGCAAATTCTATAATTTAAATTGACAGTGCCCTAGCTTTCGGCAGAACTGTTTGGGGAGGAATTGCCTTCCGTGTGATTTTGATTGGCGGCGAATTTCGCGTGAAACTGACTGGTGAGGGTATATGCGGCTCTTTTTTCGGAGATTGTTTTTCTTTTTTCCAGGTATTTCTTCAACCCAAGCAAACCAACCAACAGGCCGATAGGTACGAATACGCCGCCTACCCAGACAAAAACCTTGTGGTGGAAAAACTGTACCATGGAAAAACCGCCCAGCACCAGCCCCATGGCCGTGCGCACGTAAGCCAGAAAAGTCCGTTCGTTGGCAAACCGGGTGCGTTCCAGAGCCAGGCTGTCGCGGATCTCGGTGTTCTCTATTTCCTTTACGAACAGGTTTCGCTTCAGGTGTTCGGCTTCGCTTTGCTTCATACTTTTCGGGGCTGTTACCCTACTGTTTACGCACCTATGCCCGGACTTAGCCATTACGCAACTAAAATAACACCCGGCTTTTGCATCGGTTTAGGCAGGCGCGCGTATAAATCAGCAAACGGCTCTTGTTTCCCGGCCGGCTTTCTTCGTTTACCTTTTTATTTTTTTATTTATGCAGACTGCCTTTAAACTTTTTCTGTGCTGGGCTTTGGCTTTATTTGTATTTCAGGCTTCGGCCCAGGCCACCATGCCCCGGAAAGGCGCTCCGAAACATGCCATGCGCGACGGGGCCGCTAAAAAATTCGGAAAAATGGTAGAGATCCGGAAAGGAAAAGAAAGCCCCCTTACCCGCACGTACACCGCCGAAAACGGCACCAAAGTTATGACCAACGGCACGGTGGTTTTCCCGGACGGCCGGAAAGAAAAATTAGCCGAAGGGTATGCTATTAACAAACAGGGAAACAAGGTGATCCTGGAAGACGACATGATCGCCCCGAAAGAGATCCGGGAGCAGAAGCAACGCGTAACCGGCGATTCGGAACGCACCATTACCGTTACCGAAAAAACCCGGGTAATCATAAACGATAGTACCGGTCGCAAGGCAGTACGCGACACTATTCGAACAACCGAAACGAAATAGTTTTACCGCGGTAGCGGCCTTGCAACCGATAACTACCTGAAAAAAAAGCAAACGCTTTTTGCAGGCAAGGCGATAACAGCAAAAATTTTCCTGAAAAACAGAATAATTTTAACAAAAGCACTTGACTTTTAAGAAAAAGGTGGCTAAATTTGATTTATCAGAATTAAACTTATTAACCCTTCACTTTAACGCCTGCTTATGATATAAACGTCTACATTACTTTTATCTTGTAGGTTTATATGAATATTTCTCTCAGAAACGATTCCGAACTGGTATCGCTCTATATCGCAGGTGACGAAAAAGCATTCGAACAACTGGTGAACCGCCATAAAAACCGGGTGTTTACTTCTATTATGCTTATTGTAAAAGATGCCGACGTAGCAGAAGACCTGCTGCAGGATTCTTTTATCAAGGCAATCCATACCATGAAAAGCGGCCGCTATAACGAGGAAGGCAAGTTCTCTTCCTGGATCAGCCGGATTGCGCATAACCTGGCCATCGATTATTTCCGGAAGGAAAAAAGAAATCCGACTTTACAGTTAGAAGACAATATTAAAGCGTTCAACTCGTTAAATTATGCAGAAGACTCCGCGGAGGCTTTGCAGATTCGGGAAGAAACGTTTGCCCGGCTAAAGGCGATGATCGAGCTTTTGCCGGAAAACCAGAAGGAAGTGCTGATTATGCGGCACTATGCGGACATGAGCTTTCAGGAGATTGCGGAGGCAACCGGGGTGAGCATCAACACGGCGCTTGGACGGATGCGCTACGCGTTGATCAACTTGCGGAAGAAAATGTCCACCACACCTAAAGTATATGATCAAAACCTTTACCCACAATGAACTCATTCAGTATGTATATGATGAACTGCCGGATGAAGTAAAAACCCAACTGGAATGCGCCTTAATGGTGGACCAGGAACTGGCTGAAGCGTGCGCCGACCTCCTGCTTTCGAAAGGAGAACTGGAGAAACCGGAACCAAGCCGCAAATGCATCAGCAATATTTTGATCTACTCCCAAAATTTAAGTTTGCAGTCGTAAGGCTGCAAACTTTTTTGTTTTAGGGGCATTTCTGTTAGCTTTGGTAATTACTGTTATAATTTACCGAAGGTATGCGGAATGCTTTTCTCACCCTTTTGCTGCTGGTTGCTTTTCTAAAGATAGGTTTCAGCCAGAATTTAGTGCCAAATCCGGGCTTTGAACAGGCTATTCATTGCGATACGGTTCATGGGCCGGTAGTTATTGATACTGCAGAAACACCAACTACTTATTTAAAGAACTGGTTTATTCCTAAAATCAATAATAATTTGGGGATAACCAATTTATTTATATACTTCAACAATTGTTTTTTACCTCCAAAAAGTAATTACGTCTTTCACAATAGAAATACTCGGATCAGATCAGGACAAGCATCTACAGGCTTATATCTATATGCACATGCGAGTTGGCTAACCGGCAACATTTTCGGATGGAGAAGTTTTGCCAGAGTAAAGCTTCTGAAAGAATTACAGGCAAATTGCGTTTACAGGGTCCAATTTTATGTACACGTAGGAAAGGAAATAGGCTATGACACAAATGATTACGGAGCTGTTGATGCAATAGGAGCTTATTTATCTACAAATAACGATTCCGCAATTGTAGGTACTACAAAACCCCAGATCAGCAATACAAAAGGAAATCTATTAAACGATTCTACCCAATTTGTTCTGATCTCCGGATTCTTTACTGCTTCAGGAGGGGAAAAATACCTTACGATCGGGAACTTTAAGTTAAATGACTCAACAAATTTTCAACAATTTACTTTCCGGAATCCACTTAATGTTCCCCGAGCATTTTATTTTCTCGACGATGTTTCCGTAGTTCCGGTTACGGCAGCCAATTACAGCCTGAATATTGGTCCCGACCAACTGCTTTGCAACAACCAACCGGTAAACCAAACGCTTACTGCCCCGGCCGGCTTTGCTTCCTACCAATGGAGTACCGGCGAAACTACGGCGTCCATCAGCATCACCCAACCGGGCACTTACTGGGTGAATGCTGATTTTGGTTGTGGCTTCTTAACCGATACCATCCGCATCCGGACAAGGCAGGATTTTGAGCAGGGTTTTTCGATCGGGCACGATACGCTTTATTGTGCCAATGCTGTTATCATTTTACCGCTTCAGGCAAAAAGCGCCTTTACCTCCTACCGCTGGAACACCGGCGCAACTACCCGCACTATAAATGCCACTGCACCGGGCAAATACTGGGTAGAAGCTACTTACGCTTGCGGCAGCATTACCGATACCATCGAGATCAAGCAGTTTACGCCTTCCGGACTTTTTGCCTTTAGAGATACCGTTTTGTGCAGCGGCCAAACCTTAAACTTAAGTGCTGCTTCCGGCTTTGCCTCTTACCAGTGGAACACCGGCGAAACTTCGCAACAGGTTCAAATTATGCAAGCCGGGAAATACAAAGTAAGAGCTACTACGGCTGAAGGCTGCATGACTTCCGATTCGGTTCAGGTAAAATATCTGGTGCCGTTGGCCGGTTTTTCCCTCGGAAAAGATACGGTTTTATGCGAAAATGGAAGTTTGCAAATTAGTATTGCGCCAAAACCGGGAATAAATTATCTGTGGCACGATGGCCTGCAAACGGCTTCCCGAATTATAAAAGCAGCAGGAAATTACCGGCTAACCGCTTCCGACCGCTGTAGCTCCTTTACCGATGAAATTGAAGTCAGCTTCCAGGATTGCAATACGGTCTTTATTCCCAACCTGGTCACGCCGAACAAGGACGGGCAAAATGACTTCTTCCGGATCAGCACGCCTACGAAGCGGAAAATGAACGTGGAGATCTACAACCGCTGGGGCATTCGGATTTACCAGCAGGATGATTACCGGAATAACTGGCCGACTGAAAACCTGAGCAGCGGAATTTATTACTACCTGGTTACCGATCCGGAGCTGAATAAAACTTACAAGGGCTGGCTGGAAGTGGTGAAGTAAGCATTATAGCTCTTTATACCAAAGCATAACCGATAATTCCTTGCCTACTGACATATCGCAAGATCACATTATAACCTATTCATTGCCGTCTGCTTTAGCTGACGGAACCGTCAGCTAAAGCAGACGGCAATGAAAGAGGAACGCTAATGCCGGTTCTTTTTAGTTTTTTCTGTCTGAAACCATAGCCTTTTAACTTTTTGCGTAAGGTCAGTTACTTCCTAACCTGGTTTTACCAGATTCTTTAGCACATAATTCAAAGCGTCTTTAGAAGAAACCTTTTTATCCGGCTCCACGCCAATCTGGTCTAAACGCTTTCCATCCGGAGTATAATAATCGGCGGTTGGAATGGTGATGTGCCATTGGTCGTTAAGGCTGAAAGCCTCGCCGTTTAGCATTGCTCCTGCCGTTTTTTCGCCGACAATGGTAGCAAGTTTATAATGTTTCAACCCATACACAATTGATTCGCAGGTGCTGGCCGTGGCGTTATCTACGAGCACAAATACTTTTCCCTGGTAAACTGTTTTTTCGGGAATTACCCTTATCGCTAATCCATCCAGGTTATGGACGCCATCCCATAAAAGCTCCAGGTTGGCTTCCGTTAACGTTGTGAATTGCTGTACTTCATTTTCAACCGGAGGGTTAGGGTGCTTTGTAAACCATTTATTGGTTAAGAATACGCCACCGGGATAGGCTTTATCGGCAAGGTTGGTCACCAGTTTTAGTCCGGAAATATTGCCGCCGCTGTTTCCCCGTAAATCAATTATCAGATTGGGTTTTGCGGTTTTCTTGATAAGGGTGAATACACTGTCCAGTTGGGTTCCATTGCCCGCAAAAGAACGAATTGTCAGCAGCGTGGTAGCCGGATTAACTTCTTTCAGATCTAAAAATTGCGCCTTTGCAGTATCCTCCGGAAGGTCTTCCGGATTGTTGGTTTTCCGATATAAAGCAAAGTGCGAGAATGGAAGTTTGCCGGCGTAATAGTAAAACCCGAAAACCATTTCTGCATCGTCCTGTACCTTTTCCGATAATTCTAATACCGATTTTTCAAAGGCCTTCCAGTCTTTCGTTTGGACCAGACTAGTATTAAAGATCTTAGTCTTAGTAAGCGCGAGGGCCTGTTCAGCAATTTCCCGGTAATTATCTTGTAAGGGTAATTTGTAATTCCCTTTTGTACCGGTAATGCTTCCTTTGTCTTCTTTTTTGCCGTTGGTCAGGTGGCCTTCCAAAAGATTTCCTTTTAAAGTACCCTGAAATAAAAGTTTGCCGCTGGCAGAAGTAAACCGGGCAGCCACCTTGAATTCGTTTTCGGAAAGCTTTTTATAAACCCCGTCTTCGAAATGCAACAGCGCTCCATGCTCAAAGAAACCGGTAAAAACACGACCCAACATGGCCTTAGGCAAACCGATCAGGCTTTTATCTGCATTGCCGCGGGTATGCCCTTCAAAAGCATTTTCACCAGCTTGAATCGTCATCACCGTCCGGACGGCGCCAATATCCGTGCTGTTTACATGCAATAACCAAGCACCGGTAAGGGGGTGCGTGGCATCAGCTTTTAATTTTTCGGAACAGGCGCTTTGTGAACCAAACAGCACCGGCAGGATGCACAACAGCAAGAGTATTTTTCTCCTGATCATAGCAAGGGATAGTTTGGATAAATGTAAGCATAAAAACAAAAGATAAAAACACGCTCCTCCCCCTTTTTCCTGCTTATGATGGACTAAAACAAAAACGGCCTGCAAAGCTGCAGGCCGTTTAAAATTCTCTTTTAGGCTTCGCTGGGGGTTTCCAGTTCGGCTTTATTGCTTTTAATTCTTTCCTCCGCATCCCGGATGGCATCGATGATGAGCGGGTAGCTGCAGAATTTTTCGCCCATGCTGTGCATCTTCTGAATAAAATACTCGTCTTTTTTTATCTGATCTTCCAATTTCTTTTTCTGAGAAGCTTCCATGTCTATACCTGCTTTTTTACTTTCCTATTACAAAGAAATATAATCTGTTTGGTTTAATCAGCAGCCGGGGGTAAATAATTTTCTACCAACGGCTTCAACACCCTGAAAACAAAGTAGCTGCCGGATACAGGCAGGCGCAAAAGCTTTTAACGGGCATTAGCCTTTCTGCCGGCATTACCGTAATTTCGGGGCCAGAATATCTCCCTTATGCGCAAAGCCGAACGTTACCGCCATTTAATCGAGTATTTTACTTCCAACTTCCCCGAACCGGAAACCGAACTGCATTATACCAATGCCTATGAATTGCTGGTGGCCGTGGTGCTGAGCGCGCAATGCACCGACAAACGGGTAAATATGGTAACGCCGGAACTGCTGAAGCAATACCCGACGCCGGAACATCTGGCAGCCGCTACCCCGGAGGAGATCTTTCCTTATATCAAGAGCATTTCCTACCCGAACAACAAAGCCAAGCATTTGGCCGGACTGGGGAAAAAACTGGTTTCGGATTTTAATTCGGAAATACCAAGTAGCATCGAAGACCTGCAGAAACTGCCCGGCGTAGGCCGGAAAACGGCAAACGTAATTGCTTCGGTAATTTACAACCTGCCGGCCATGGCCGTAGATACGCACGTATTCCGGGTATCGAAAAGGCTGGGCCTGGTTTCTGAAAAAGCCCGTACGCCGCTGGAAGTGGAAAAAGAACTCATGCAGCATATCCCGGTGGAACTCGTTCCGAAAGCGCACCACTGGCTCATCCTGCACGGGCGATACATTTGCGTGGCGCGGCGGCCCAAATGCGAAAAATGTCCGCTTACCGGCTTTTGCCGTTTTTTTCAGACCCATTGGCCAAATATTCCCGACGATCCGGAAAACCGGCTGTAAATTTATCCCGTTATAGTACTCTTGTCCCGTGGTGGTCTTAACCCCAGAAAATACGCATGTGCGGCCTGAACGTAATTATCGATAAAAACAGCAGTGCTTCGCCGGAGCTTATCTCGCGTATGAACCGGGCCACGAAACACCGCGGGCCGGATTCCACGGCACTGTACGTCAGCAGACACGAGAACGCCACGGTTTACTTCGGGCATAACCGGCTGAAGATCATCGATTGTTCCGATGCCGCCAACCAGCCTTTTTTTTCGCCGGACGGCCGTTATCTGCTCCTTTACAACGGCGAGATTTACAATTACCAGTCCTTACGAAGTAAACTGCAGCAGCAGGGCATCGTTTTCCGCACGCTTTCCGATACCGAAGTAATTCTGCACCTGCTCATGCTGGAAGGCAAGAAAGGGCTCGAGCAACTGAACGGAATGTTTGCGCTCGTCTTTTACGATACCGCCACCAAAGCTTTAATTGCCGCCCGCGACCGTTTCGGCCTGAAGCCGCTTTATTACGCCGAAACGCCGAACCACTTTATCATTTCTTCGGAAATTAAAGGAATCCTGGCCACCGGACTGGTACAAAAAGAACTGAACGAAAGCCAGCTGGCCGAATATTTAACGTTCCGGCACGCGCGCAAACCCCAGACTTTTTTCCAGAACATTTCGGAGCTGGAAGAAGGCACTTTCGGGCTATTCCATAAAGATACCTGGAAGATCAACACCTACGTACCGGCCCTTACCCCGCAAAACGAACTTAGCCTGCGACCGGAATCCATTATACAGCAAACCCAGGAACTGTTGCAGAACGCGGTTACCCGCCAGCTGCAGGCCGACGTGCCGGTGGGCCTTTTTCTGAGCGGCGGCATCGATTCTACCCTATTGCTGGCTTTAATAGCCGATTCCGGCCACATGAATTTTCCGGCGTTTTCGGTCGTAAACAAAGCTTCGGAAAGTGCTTACGGCTCCGACGATTACAAATACGCGAAACTTGCCGCCCGGAAATTCGGCGCCAGCCATACCGTTTTCGAGATCGATGACAATATTCTGGCTGGCACCATTCCTTTGGTTGAAGCCATGGACCAACCGATTGCCGACGGAGCCGCCCTGTTAACCGGTTTCCTTTCGGAAAAGTCCCGGAAAACCATTAAAGTGGCCTTGTCCGGAGCCGGGGCCGACGAGCTTTTCGGGGGCTATAACCGCCACCGGGCCTTTTATAAATACCTGCACAACCGCAAACTGCTGCTACTGGCCAAGCCTTTCCTGAAAACGGCCTCGCACTTTTTACCTACCGGTGTTTCCCATCCCTTGCGCAAGGAGTTTCAGCTTATCCGGAAACTGGCTACCAAAATTCAGCGGCAACCCGACCGGACGTTCATTTCCTTTACCACCATGGAAATGCCCTTGCGGCAAACCTACCCTTACGAAGCGGCTTCCTACAAAGAGGCCAACTTCAACAAGGCTCCTGGCAGCCGCAACGAATGGCTCCGCTGGACCCTGCAGCGCGATCAGCACCAATACCTCATTTCCGACATTCTGGCCATGACCGACCAGGTTTCGATGATGCACGGCCTGGAAGTGCGCGCTCCTTACCTGGATAATGAGCTTTGCCAGTTTGTAAACAAGCTGCAGCCCGAATTACTTTTCCGCTTTGGCCAGAAATGGATCTTGAAAGATCTGCTGAAACTGCATGGCGGAGAGGATTTTACCTTGCGAGGGAAAGAAGGCTTTGGCATGCCTCTGGGATTGTGGCTGAAGAAACCTAAAAACCAGTTCCTGCTGGAGCCGCTACAAAACCCGAAGCATATAATTTTCCGTTACCTTGATTTTCAGCAAACAAAAGCTTTAATTCAGGCTCATTTAAACAGCCGCCAGGATCTGAGCGCCGAACTCTGGGCACTTATTTCATTGGCCATCTGGCTCCAAAAGCACTTCGGTGAATGAAGATACTTTACCTGCACCAATACTTTAAAACTCCCTCCGAAGGCGGCGCATTACGTTCTTATTACCTGAGCCAGGCGCTGGTGCAAGCCGGCCATACGGTAGAACTGATTACTTCCTATAACGGCACCGAATACAAAATTGAAACGGTAGAAGGCGTACAGGTGCATTATTTACCGGTGCCTTATTCGAACAACCTGAATTTTTGGGGCCGTATAAAAGCATTCCTGAAATTCAGCTGGCAAAGTACCCGCCTGGCATTTAAAATAAAAGGAGTAGATATTTGTTTTGCCACCTCCACCCCGCTTACCATCGGTATTCCGGCTTTGCTTCTGAAAAAGCTTCGGGGCACGCCGTATTTTTTTGAAGTGCGGGATCTGTGGCCGGAAGCGCCCATTCAACTGGGCTTTATCCGCAACAATTTCCTGAAAAGGGTATTATTCCGGTTCGAAAAACTGCTTTATAAAAATGCTTCCAAAGTAATTGCCCTTTCGCCGGGAATGGTAAATGGGGTAAAACGCTTTCAGCTGCAAACTCCGGTTTACTTCATTCCGAACATTGCCGATTGCGCTTATTACCAGCCGGTCTATGCCGATAAGGCTGTTGTACCAGACCCGTTTATTATCGCCTACATTGGTACCCTGGGCCGGGCGAACCGGCTGGATTTTCTTTTGCATGTTGCCGAAGCCTGTCAGCAGAAAGGCCTTACTACTGTTCAGTTTATTATTGCCGGCACCGGCGCGGAACGCAAAAAACTAAAGCACCGCGCGCATAAGTTAAAATTAACGAACGTTACCTTCCGGAAACATTTAACCCGCTCCGAAGTCCGCGAATTGCTGAACCAGGCTGCCGCCACGTATACTTCTTTCGATGCCGTACCGGTACTGGAAACCAACAGCCCGAACAAGTTCTTCGACAGCCTGGCCGCCGGAAAACTGAGCATCGTGAATACCCGGGGCTGGCTGCAGGAACTGGTAGAAAAACATAGTTGCGGCTTTTATGCCGCCCCATTGCTGCCTGAGGTTTTCGTGGAGAAATTAGTACCCTTTCTGGAGAATCCGGTAATGCTCCGCCAATACCAGGAAAATGCCCGTAAGCTGGCGGAAGAAGAATTTTTGCGGGAAAAGCTAAGCCGGCAGTTTGTGAAATTATTTGAGTAGAGAAAGGTAGCAGGTAAAATTCAGAGCGTCATCCCGAACGAAGTTGAGGGATCTTATGAGGCTGCGTATCTTAAAATTAACCGGTAAGACAAATCTTGCTACGCGCGCTTTGTCATTGTAATTCCCATAAGTTTCCTCGACGTTACTCGGAATGACACAATAACTTTAAAAAAGGCTCTTCCAGACATCAATGTCTGGAAGCAATCTGCCGGGGACATCTTTGTCCCCGTATTACTGACACGCGGACGAAGACGTCCACAGCAGAAATGGTTTCGGACAAAGATGTCCGAAACAGCAATGATTTCTAGTTCAATTTATCAACTTGAACCATGGTCTACTTTCCTTAATCTCCATTGAATGAAAGGGCAGCCACACAAACGGGAATTTTCCTGACTCCTTTTCAACCCTGCTTAACCCTGCTTCTTCGGTTTATACTTCGAGGCTGTCAGGATTTTCTGGGCGTTGGTTTCGGCCATGAGTTGCGGCAGGGTTACGTCCGGGTGTTCTTCCATGTATTTGCGCACGATCTGCCAGCCAACCCAGGCACCGATCCTTCCCGGGCATTGTTTGCCGATCTCGGGCACGTTCGGGCGTTCGCCTACATATTTTTTTATCTTGAACTGATTCGTTTCAAACAGTAAGCCTTTCTCTACAAAATGGCCCCAGATCCGTTCCTGGTTGTAGTACACATCGGCCATTTCCTGGTTGGTGTAGCCCATTAACAAAGAATCGGGAGTGCAGGGCAACAGCTTCTGGGCAAAATACAGCGACTTGCCGTTGGCGATCATTTCTGAAAGCATGTTGGTTTCCGGACCGGTTTCGTTGTAGCGGCTCGAAAGTAAAAGCACCGTGGTGGGTACCAGATAAGGTTTGTCGTAGCGGTAAAGAATGTATTTCGGGAATGGCGGGCGGTATTTGGCTTCCGGCCCGATGAAAAAATCGAGGCCCCAAACCAGCAAACTGTCGTCGAGGTAAAGGTCCTGGCCCATGCCGGTAATGAACGTAGCCAGTTGCGGTACTTTGGCTTCCGGATAATAATGCTTGAGGTGTTTAAAGGCGTTTTCCAGGTCCGTTTCCAGTCCATTCAGATCGCTGAAGCGCTTGTCGACTTGCTGGGCGAGCTGCTGTAAATTCGGTTCGGTGGCCATACCGTACAGGGAATTAACCAGTTCCTCTTCCGAAGCGTAGCGTTTGCGCTGCAAAAAGTGGTTCGTAAATAAAGGGTGCTTTTGCAGGAAAGCGGCAACCTCTTCTTTCGACTTTGCACGGAAAAGCTCCTGTTCCAAGCGTTCCGCTTTTATTTCTACCGGAATGCCGGCAATTTCCTGCGGGATCTCACATTTTTGCGGCTTACAACCAAAAAATAAAAACAGAGTAGAGAGCAGCAGTATTGGAATTCGCATTATTTTCTATCTTTAACCCAAATTAGAAACGAATTTACGAAGAGAATCCTATATAACTCACTTTAATAAACTATGAAAAAAATTACGCTTTTAGCTGCATTTATTTTTTCGGCTTTCTTCTCTCAGGCTCAGTCGGATACTGGTCTGGAAATCGGGCTCAAAGTTTCTCCTGCTATTTCTAATAACCGCTTCAGCTCACCGGGCGATTTCGATTTTCAGAATGAAAACGCCAAGTTTCGTGGCAGCATCGGGATCGTGCTGGATTATTTTTTCGGCAAGAACTACGCTTTTAACACCGGTCTGGATTATGCGGTAAAGGGAGGAAAAATTTCTTACAAACCATTCCCTGAAATTACTAATGATCGGATAACAGATGAGTTGAACGTACAGTACCTGAAAATTCCGATTGCCCTGAAACTTTATACCAATGAAGTCGCTACGGATACTCGGGTATATTTTCAATTAGGTACTTCCTTAAACGCCCGTATCTCTTCTAAAATCAATGGCAGTAATTTCTACAAAGACGGAAGCAACAACGATATTAAGGCCAATAAGCGCTATAATTTCTTCGATGCCGATGCCATTCTGGGCGCAGGCGCTGAGTTGCAATTAGGAGCCAGTACCAAAGTTTTTGGTGGCCTTTCTTATAATCGCGGCCTGGTTGATATTGATCGTTTCTACGAAAAAGCACTTGGCAATAAAGACATAGCCATCCGGCACAATACCTTTGCTTTAGACCTTGGTATTAAATTCTAAGAAAAACGGTACCCTTCCTAGCTAAAAACCAAAAGCTGCAGTTCAGTAATGAGCTGCAGCTTTTTTGTTTAATACCAAAATTCAACAAACCTCACAGGTTTCAGAAACCTGTGAGGGTTCTCCCCGAATACCGGTTTGAAACGGCATAAAAAAACCTCACAGCTTTAAAGCTGTGAGGTTTTTAGTTAAAAGCTTAGCGTTTTTAATCCACGTCTACTTCTATGTGTTTGTCCTGCATGGCGTTTACTTCGGTGGCGCTGGAATGCAGTTCGATCTCTTCGCCGCGTTCGTCAAACACTTTGAAATCGGTTAAGCCGAGGGAAGTATCCTTCATTACTTTTACCCATTTCAGGTAGCGGGTGTACCACTTCATCTGGCGCGAAATAAAGCCTTTGGTGTAGTAGGCATGCAGGAAAGGATGCACGTAAAGCGTAATCCCTTTCTGGTTCTGGCTGGTGAGCAGGTCGTCGATAGTGTCGTCGATCTGGTCGGTAACCAGGATGCTGGCCGAAATTTTGCCGGTGCCGTGGCAGGTCGGGCAAACTTCGCCGGTGGCAATGTTCTGCTCCGGACGCACCCGCTGCCGCGTGATCTGCATTAAACCAAACTTCGAAATTGGCAGAATGGTGTACTTCGAACGATCGTACTTCATTTCTTCCTTCATTACCTCGAAAACCCGGTTCCGGTTCTCGGCCGACTTCATATCGATGAAGTCGCAGACAATGATGCCGCCAATATCGCGTAAGCGCAACTGCCGGGCAATTTCCCGCGCTGCGGTAGTGTTCACGTTCAGGGCCGTAGCTTCCTGATCGCTTTCAGAGTTCGATTTATTGCCGCTGTTCACGTCTATCACGTGCAGGGCTTCGGTATGTTCTATTACTAAATAGCCGCCGCCGGGTATCGTTACCGTTTTGCCGAACAGGGCTTTCAATTGTTTTTCGATCCCGAAGTGCTCAAACGTTTTTACCTTACCGGTATAGTGTTTCAGGATCTTTACTTTGTCAGGCGCTATCCGGGTAAGGTAGCCCTTAATTTCGTCGAACATTTCTGCGCTATCGACGATGATGCTGTCAAAACTTTCGTTTAGGATGTCTCTCAAAATGGAGGACGAACGACCAAGCTCGCCGATAATCTTATCGCGATCTTTAGCTGTCCGGAGAACTTTAAAACCTTCTTCCCAGTTCGCAACCATGCTGCGAAGGTCTTGATCGAGCTCGGCCACATCGCGGCCTTCGGCTACCGTACGAATGATAACGCCAAAGTTTTCAGGCTTTATAGACGTGATCAGCCGTTTCAGGCGCTGACGCTCTTCTTTGCTGACGATCTTTTTAGATACGCTTACCGTGTTTGAGAACGGCACAAGTACCAGGTATCGTCCGGCGAGGGAGATTTCACAGGATAAACGCGGGCCTTTGGTGGAAATAGGCTCTTTTACGATCTGAACCAGCACTTGCTGGCCTTTTTTCAGAACGTCGGCCATTTTGCCGAGCTTGTCTATTTCCGGCTCGAATTTGAACCCGTTCAGTTTTGCAGTTACATTTTTCTGGCTTTGCGCCTGCTTTACGTATTTATTGAGCGAACGAATTTGTACGCCCAGGTCGTGGTAGTGCAGAAAGGCATCTTTCTGGTACCCGATATCGATAAAAGCAGCGTTCAGCCCCGGCATTACTTTTTTTACAGAACCCAGGAAAATATCTCCTACGGTGTAGTTGGTATCGTTCCGCTCGTGGTGGAATTCTACCAGCCGTTTGTCCTGCAACAAGGCAATGCGCTCTCCATCCTGAGTTGAATTGATGATTAATTCGTTACTCAATTTTCAGGGGTTTATGGATGAACAAATGTACCAAAGCCCACCCTGCTTTTGCAAGGTGGGCTTTACTTAAGAAAAGTAAGATTACTTTTTCTTATGACGGTTTTTTCTAAGTCTTTTCTTTCTCTTGTGAGTGGAGATCTTATGTCTTTTTCTTTTCTTTCCGCAAGGCATAGTATTAGGTTATTTAGATTAAAAAAATAAGTTTACTTTCTTTTATTACTACTGAAGCTTTTTCAGGTACTCGTCTACCGAAGCCTGCAGCTCCGGATCTTTGTCCAGCTTTTTCACGTTCTGGAATACCTTAATGGCTTCAGCTTTCTGGTTGGTTTCGGCCAGGCTTACGCCCAGGTAGAAATTGCCGTTCACATTTTTCGGGTTAATCTCTACCAGTCTCCGGAAACGCTCCACCGCCTTATCGAACTGGCGCGACTGCAACGACAGGTAACCCATATTGTAGATCGCCTTTTCGTTGTTCGGGTCTTTTTCCAGCACTTCGCGCAACAGCGTTACGCCCTTCATCGGGTTCGGACCGGCAATGTAGGTCATGGCCAGGTTGGTTTTGGCGTCGAGGTTGTTCGGGTTGGCTTCCAGCACCTTGTTATACATGGCCTGGGTTTTCTCGCCTAAAACTTTACCCCGTTCTTCGGTGGCCGCAAAACTGAACGCTTCGAAATACAGATCGCCGGCTTTTTCAAAGTTTTGCTCTGTTGGCCGGGTGTTGGCTACGGTTTCGTAGAAATAACCGGCGCTATCGAATTTACTGATGGCGCGGTATTTCTGACCAAGCTCGGCGGCCAGAGTAGCTTTAGCGTCGGCGTTCTGCTCTTTATTGAAACGGCTACGAAGATCGGCAATCTCTTTCAGCTGGGACGGCGAAGCGGCCATGTGCGGCACGGCCTCCTCGGTCGGGTGTTCGCCCGGCGCGTGGTCGTGGCCCGAATGGTCTTCCTCGTCGGCAGCGGCCGGCTTGTCGCGGTTGGCTGTTGCTCCGGTAAGGTCGGCTTTCTTATCGTCTTTATTAATAACCACTTTTGGTAAGAAGAAAATTCCAACAACCAGGAGCAGGGCAACTGCAATTACAATTAGCTGGGGTCTTGACATGTTGATTCTTCTTTCCGTAGTTTAAGTTGTTAATAATCAGTAGAAAGTGCAAAAATACGTAAAATTCTTTAGGCTGCTACGGCTTCTTTGATCTTTTTGCTGTTTTTAATTTTCTGAACGAACGTTTTAGACGGCTTAAAGCTCGGGATAAAGTGCTCGTCGATGATGATAGACGTGTTTTTGGAAATGTTACGGGCTACCTTCCGGGCTCTCTTTTTGTTGACAAAGCTTCCGAAACCTCTCACGTAAATGTTGTTTCCCTCTGCCATAGAATCCTTCACCACCTTGAAGAACGCTTCTACTGTCGCCTGCACATCAGATTTTTCAATACCGGTCTTATCAGCAATTTCTGATATTACTTCTGCTTTAGTCACTTGATTTATAAATTTTAGTTAATAATTTCTATTCATTATAGTGTCAGAACCCGCTTTGCTCCGTACAGTCCGTGCAAATCGGGGCACAAAGGTAAGTCTTATTTTTGAGAATAAAACAAATCAAAATAAAATTTCCGGAGGGTATCTTCCTGATTTATCGGAACCTTCTGCGTATTTTTGGCCCACAATTAAGTAGCATGCTGCCTCCCGAACCTGCCTTTTTCGCTTCGGCCCTGCTGGACTGGTACGAAAAGCACCGCCGGCCTCTGCCCTGGCGCGAAACCACCGACCCGTACGCCATCTGGCTTTCCGAAATTATTCTGCAACAAACCCGCGTAAATCAGGGCCTGCCCTATTACCATACTTTTCTGAGCGCCTACCCTACCGTTCACGATTTAGCTAACGCGCCGGAAGACGAAGTATTGCGCCACTGGCAGGGCCTGGGCTACTATTCCCGCGCCCGGAACCTGCACCAGACGGCCAGATATGTTTCTGAAGAACTCGGCGGTTTTTTCCCCGATAATTATACCGATCTGCTGAAGCTGAAAGGCGTAGGCAGCTACACGGCCGCCGCCATTGCCAGCTTTGCCTACAAAGAACAGGTAGCCGTTCTGGATGGAAACGTTTTCCGGGTACTGGCCCGGGTTTTCGGTATTTCGGAAGACATTATGAGCCCGCTGGGCAAACGGGTTTTCCAGGAACTGGCCGATAAACTGGTACCTGCCGCGGAGCCCGACACCTACAACCAGGCCATTATGGAATTCGGGGCCATACAGTGCACACCCGTAATGCCCGACTGCCTTTTTTGCCCTTTGCAGGACCATTGCTACGCCTTCCGGCACGGCCTGGTAGCCGCGTTGCCGCACAAAAGCAAGGCGAAAGCGCCGCGGGTACGGCATTTTCATTATTTCGTATTTCAGTTCGGCGAATCGTTTTACATGAAAAAGCGCCTGCCCGGCGATATCTGGCAGGGCCTCTACGATTTTCATTTACTGGAATCGGATACCAAAGCGCTGAGCCTGGACGAAATGATCGCGGAGCTGGGAATTCTGCACCAGGACGTACCCATGCCGAACATTAAAATGCCTTCACCGGCCTACAAGCATGTACTGAGCCACCAGAAGGTTTTTGCTACGTTTTACCTTATTTTACTCGAAAATCCTTTAAGCGAAAACGTAACAAATAACACCGGTTTAGCGTTGTACACCACAGCAGAAATGGAACAATTACCTAAACCGGTACTGATTAACAACTATTTAAAAGACGCGATTTTTAGGTAAATTTGAAGATTTGGGAATTTGGAGATTTGGAGATTTGATGGTGAATGTGGTGGTGTAAAACGCTATCGCTCTGGCCCGAAAACCTATCGTTTCATTAAGAGTATATTTATTCCTATATTTCAATTTCTAATTCGTAACTTTTAATTTCTAATTAAATTAAACATGGCAGGAATTAACAAAGTAATTTTGGTGGGCAACCTGGGCAAAGATCCGGAGGTGCGTCACCTTGAAAATAACGTAGCCGTAGCAACTTTTTCGCTCGCAACTTCGGAAAGCTATAAAGACAAAAACGGCCAGCGCGTAGACAAAACCGAATGGCACAACATAGTAATGTGGCGCGGCCTGGCTGAAGTTGCCGAAAAATACCTGAAAAAAGGCCAGATGGTATATATTGAAGGCAAGATCCAGACCCGCAATTACCAGGACAAAGACGGCCAGACCAAGTATATTACCGAAATTGTAGCCGACCAGATGACCATGCTTGGTGCCCGTCCGGAAGGCGGCAGTAACGGTGACAATAACCAGGGCGGCAGCAATTACAACAAAGCCGGAAGTTCGGCGGCAGCTCCAGTTGCCAGCAATGCCCCGAAGTTTGAGGAAGAGCCGGACGACCTTCCGTTCTAACTTATTGTTTTATTTAGACCGTACATTTTGGAACCAGACCCCTATAGTTGGCAGAACCTGGCCGTGTTGCTTATAAATGCAGAAGCGGCCCAGGTTCTTACCTACATTTTAATCCCATTTTTACTATTCTTTTCGGCGCTGCTTTCCGGGGCCGAAAAGGCTTTTTTTTCGTTGCCGGAAGAAACGCTGGATACTTTCCGGCAAAGCACCCGCAAATCGGAACACCGGCTTTCTATTTTACTTGATAATCCGCGCCGCACTTTAGCCACCATTTTCTTTGCCAAAGGCCTTGCCTATGCCTCCGTGCTTTGCCTGGTTTTCTGGGTAGCCTGGCGCCTGACCGGTTTTACGCCACACGATGGCGGCTTTAATTTCCTTGTAGCCCTGCTGCTTTTCCTAAGCCTGGTTTTTCTGGCCGAAATCCTGCCGAAAGTCTATTATGCGCACCACCCCTTGGGGCTAGCCCGCGCCCTGGCGCCGGTAATCAATATCTTCCGGATCGTTTTCAGCCCTTTTACCGCCTTGTTTCTGGTCCTGGAAACGGCTATTAACGAGCGCTTCAAATTAAAGACCACACATTCGCCCATCGAAGATCTGCAGGAAGCCCTGGATGCCACGATCACTGACGAAAGTTCGGCTGAAGAAAAAGAAATTCTGCAGGGGCTGGTAACGTTCGGTTCTATTTCGGTAAAGCAGATCATGCGGTCGCGCCTCGATATCACGGCTTTCGATTATAACCTTACCCTGCCCGAACTTATTCCGCTGATTGAAGAATGGAATTACTCCCGGGTACCGGTTTACCGCGACAACATCGATTCGATTGAAGGCATTCTCTACGTGCGTTCCCTTTTGCCTTACCTCGATGCCGGCCCCGATTTTAACTGGCAGAAACTGCTGCATGCGCCGTATTTCGTACCGGAAAGCAAAAAGATCGGCGATCTGTTAAAAGATTTCCAGGAAATGCACGTTCATTTAGCCATAGTGGTAGATGAATACGGCGGCACGTCCGGCCTGCTAACCCTGGAAGACATTATAGAAGAAATTGTAGGCGAGATCAAAGACGAGTTCGACGACGAAGACGAACCGGAATATACCCGGATCGATGAAAACACGTATATCTTCGACGCCAAAACCTCCCTGCACAGCTTCTGCAAAATTACCGGCACCTCTTACGAGAAACTCGAAGAAGTGAAAGGGGAAAACGAATCGCTGGCCGGCCTGATGCTGGAGCTTTTTGCCCGTATTCCCCAGACCGGTTCCGAAGTAATGTTAGGCCCTTACCATTTTACCATAGATGCTGCCGACAGCAAAAAAGTTATAACCGTAAAAGTACATGTTGCTCCCGATAAAATTTCCTAAGTCCTTCCCCCTAGTTTTTAGTGCCTTTTCCTTACTGTTTTTCTCTGCCTGCGAACCGGAATATACCCCCAAACCCAAAGGCTACAACCGCATAGACCTGCCCGAGCCCAAATACCAGCCGCTAAAGGAAAAGCACCCGTACTATTTCGAATACTCGGCCTATGCCAAAACCCTCCGCGATTCTTCCGGCATTAGCGAGCCGCACTGGATAAACGTGTACTACCCGCGCCACAAAGCCAACGTGCAGCTCACTTACAAAGCCATAAACAACGATCCGAAAACGTTTTATGCCTTGGTAGAAGATGCCCGTAAACTTACCTCCAAGCACGAAATAAAAGCGTACGGCATTGAGGAAGCGCAACTCAAAACGCCTAAAGGCCTTACCGCCTTCGTGTTTGAGCTGGAAGGCGAAGTACCCAGCCAGTTCCAGTTCTACGTTTCCGATACAACCCGCCACTTCCTCCGCGGCGCCCTCTACTTCCGCACCGCCACCGCCAACGATTCCCTGGCCCCGGTTATCGAGTTCATTAAAAAAGACGTGATCCACATGCTGAACACGCTCGAATGGACGGATGTAAAAACGGGAGAAACGCTGGGAAGAACTAGGAAGAAGTAAGAATTAAATTAATGATTGTTATTGCAGCTTTTATATCAACAATGTATTTAATATATTTAGCTGTCTATAACTATTATTAAAAATGAATGCATCAATACCAAATAAAAGCTTGCTATCTTCCTTAATCTGCATCTTAATGATTGGATTAATGTCCTGTAATAAAGAGGATGATAATGAAGTTACCCCATTAGACAAGAAAATCGTATTCGACCTGTACTCTAATAATCCAGGTTATAGCTCAGGAGCAGATACAACTATCTATTCAACAAACGTGTTGATGTTGGACAAGAAGGATTATGCCAATATCACTTCCGCTAAATTGGTTTTAAGTAATCTTTCTACGCAGAGCTATATGGATGGATCTGATATCAATGCAAAAATTATAGTGGACTTGGTTGATCTTACACATAACCAACCAATTCCAGGTTCGGCTATTCAGACCGATAATATTCCTGCTTCAGCAGTTGTTTCTTCAGTAGATTTTCTAAATAACATACCTTCCACACCATTTAACTTAGGTATCAGGATAATTAACCCAGATCCAACAAAGGTTTCCTGGAGATTGTATGCTGCAAGTTTAGTGCTCCAACGATAAGATCCCCAAAATCAACATTCCGTCTACCATCATTGATGCAAACGTCAACAAAGGCACAGGAATTTACTGTAGAGACGTAAAATTTTACGTCTCTACGAATTAACCCGTAAAATCTGAAATTTATGGACAGGATAAGGTTTTAAACCTCCGCCACAATTGCTATTACGATATTAACCTTCCTCAACCATGCCAAACGCTAGCCTGAACCCGGAAAAAGTATGGCGAGAACTAGCCGGAAATTACACCTCAGATCAGGAACTTATCGAAACGCTCTGGCAGGAACTTCAGCAAAATTACAGCGAACAGAACCGGCATTACCACAACCTGAACCACCTCAGCTTTATGCTGGAGCAGGCGAAACGGTACGAGAAACAGCTCAAAAACCCGGATGCCGTTACATTTGCGATCTTCTTCCACGATATAGTTTACAACTCCAGCCAAACCGACAACGAAGAAAGAAGTGCAGCTTTGGCTGAAAAACGCCTACTGGAATTAACCGTTCCGGAGGCAACCATTATGCTTGTTAAAGAAGCAATTCTGGCTACCAAAACCCATGCGCTTCACCTGAATTCCGATATTAATTTTCTGCTTGATTTTGACCTGGCTATTTTAGGTACTGATTGGGAAACGTACCAGGCTTACGCCAAAAGCATTCGGGAGGAATATGCGCACGTACCGGAAGAAGCTTACAAAGCAGGCCGTAAAAAGGTATTGCAGCATTTTTTAGCCATGCCCCGAATCTTCAAAACACCAATTTTTCAAACTTTACTGGAAGCCAGAGCGCACCACAACCTGCAGGCAGAACTGCAAATCCTGTAGCAGCCGGAGAGTTGGCGCTTCCGTTAATTCACCAGTATTTTGCTTCTTACCAGATACTGGCCCGCACCTGAAATTTGCAGAAAATAAACGCCGGGAGTAAGGGTTGGCAGCTTCACCTGCAGCCTTGTAGAGGGCGTGTCCAACTGCCGGCTTTGCAGCAACCTGCCCTGCAGAGTAACGATCTCAACGTTTAAAGTAGTCGCTACTACATGTGGCAGTTCAACGGAAAGCTCCTGGCCTGCCTGAGCCGGTTGCGGATAGATCTTTACTGCGGTAGTTTCGTTTTGCTGCTTAACCGCAATGATGCCCGAATACTCGAATGACGCATCCAGATCCACCATTTTCAACCGGTAGTACGCCAGGCCGGCCGCAGCCCGCGCTTCGAATTTATAATTCCGCACGACATTCGAATTACCTGCTGCGTCTACCGAGCCGATTGCTACAAAATCTACCCCGTTAAGCGACTGCTCCACCAGAAATACCCTGCTGTTCTCTTCCTGGGCGGTCTGCCATTTAAGAATTACGTTGCCATTGCTGGTGCTCCCGGTAAAGCTCAGCAACTTAACCGGCAAAGGCGACATAAACCGGCTGGCGCTGCAAAAAGTAACTTCCTTGCCAATGCTGCTCTGGCTGCTCAGGTTATCGATGTTGCCACTGGTCCTGGACTGGTCACAGATATCGATGTTTCCGGCAAATTTACCGTTGGCAGTAATGGTAGAAACGCCCTTAATCACGTACATGCCACCGTTGCCGGTTATCAGGCCATCGTTCCAGAAATTATTGTAAATGTCAACCAGCCCGCCATCGTTATTTTCAAATTTAGCGCCCTGCTGATTTCCCTGATAAAAATCGCGCATTACCTCTACCGTACCAATATCATTTACAAAAGCCGAACGGTTATCCAGATCGCGCTTAATGGTCATCCTGCCGGAATTATAAACGTAGGAAACCGGATTGGTTTTAAAATCCTGCCCGACACTCATAGCGCCCTTATTGGAAACTTTATTCTTGCCGGAACCGGAATTCACAACCATGCTTCCCAGCATGTTCATTTCGCCCATTGGCTCATTTGAGATAGCTCCCTGGTTAACTGTCACCTGTCTTTCTACGGTAATAACGCCATAGTTCTGCAAAACCGCCTCTATTCCGCCATTCTGCAGTTTAAGCTCTCCCTTAACCGTAGCTACTGCTCCTTCATAATTAATAAAGGTATTTCCATTCTGGTCCAGATTGTTGTTCAACGTCAGGGATCCATAATTATAGATCTGGCTCAAAGAATTGGCGGCAATTGCATTAGTCAGGGTGGCGGTGCCATAATTCCGGAAGGCAGCGTTATTTCCCCAGAAGTTCAGACCGGCGATCTGCAGGGTACCGTTATTCGTCACAACCGAGTTCAGGGTAATGGAAAGTGTATTATTAGCATCCGTCAAGCTACTGTTAGGATCTATAGTAAGCGCCCCGGCAATGTTCTGATTATTGCCTATCGTAAAGCCTTGGTTCAATCTTACCTTATGCCGGATAACCACATTGTCGCACGAAGAAGGTACAATGCCGCCAACCCAAGTAGACGCGGTAGTGAAATCCCCGTCTTTGGCCGAATAGATGGTTACAGGTTTAGAACAACTGGCAACACAGATAAATGGCAGCGATACGTTTAACACTAAAAGCAGCAGAAAGCAAACCCGGTTTACGGCCTTTTTCATTTGTGAATCTGATGATAATATGTTTTCCTACTTCTAAAAAGTGATTGGTTATTCTCTATTTCCCTTAACAGTTACTAAGCAGGCCACACGTACTTAGCAACAAATGAAATATTTAAAAATTTAATATTATTCTTGTTTAAAGATTATTGCGGTTGCAAATCTATAAACTTTAAAACATATAATACAATTAAATAAAATTATTTTTTAATTTAATATGTGAATTATACCATAAACTTTCCAACATGCTTATAAGAAACCTAATTCAAACTTTAATCTTTTCAGATTTTATTCATAAAAAAGCCTTATAAATCCCTATTCAAACTCGTCTGCACGATCAATCAGTACGTATTCAATCTTCTACCGGCACTCGTATCAAGGCACCTTTACAAGCAGCGTTCCTTTTGTTAAAACTTGAAAACCAGTTGCATTTTCGCTAACTTTACAGAGCGTAAAAGATGAGGGCAGAAATGCATTCGTTTTTTTGCTTCAGAAGCATAGCATTTTCTAAGAAGAACTGAGGTTTAAGAAAACTTCTCAGAACGGTGTTTTGTTAAGAGGAACTTTACCAGTAGCATTTTTCTTCCGTTTTGTCGTCTAATTTCTTCCATACCAAAATAGAATTCCTGAAGGGCATGGGGCCGCAACGCGCCGGCCTGCTGCAGCTCGAACTGGGTATTTTCACCTTTGGCGACCTCATTCAGCATTACCCTTTCCGGTATTTAGACCGCACCCAGATTTACAAGATCGGCGAGCTGCACGAAGACCTGCCTATGGTGCAGATCAAGGGCACGCTCAAACGCAAGCAACTTATTGGCGAAGGCCGCAAACAGCGCCTCTCGGCCGTACTCGTGGACGATACCGGCGAAATAGAACTGGTATGGTTCAAGGGCGTGAAATGGCTCGATAAAACGCTGAAGAATTTCACCGAATACCTTGCCTTCGGCAAACCTACTTTGTTCAACAGCAGCCTGAATATGGCGCACCCGGAAATGGAAGATACTGCCGAGCTGAAGCACGAAAGCAGCTTTTTGCAGCCGGTGTACCATACTTCCGAAAAAATGAAGGTCCAGCGGCTCGACTCCAAAGTCCTGAGCCGGATCATGCAGGTGCTGGTGAACATGGCCAAACCGCACATTCAGGAAACCCTGCCGCAAAACCTAATTGACCAGTACAAGCTGATGTCGAAACAGGAAGCCCTGGTAAACATCCACTTTCCGGAGAATGCCGATAAATTACAAGCTGCCCGTTTCCGGCTGAAGTTTGAAGAGCTGTTTTACGTGCAGCTGAAACTGATGCGGCAGAAAGTGGTGCGCAAAGCCGACCTCAAAGGCCAGATCTTTAAAAATACCGGCGCGCTTACCGAGTTCTATAAAAACCACATGGTCTTCGACCTGACCAATGCGCAAAAACGGGTACTGAAGGAAATTCACAAAGACCTGATTTCGGGCAAGCAAATGAACCGCCTCTTGCAGGGTGATGTAGGCTCGGGCAAAACCATTGTGGCTTTTCTGAGCATGCTGATGGCTACAGACAACGGCGCCCAAGCCTGTTTGATGGCCCCCACCGAAATCCTGGCCGAACAGCATTACACCGGCCTGAAAGAGTACGCCGACAAGCTGGGCATTAACCTGGGCAAACTGACCGGCTCCACTAAAAAATCGGAACGCAATGTAATTCACGAGCAGCTGCAGAACGGCCAAATGCAAATGATAGTAGGCACGCATGCGCTGCTCGAGGACGTAGTGCAATTCCAGAATTTAGGCCTTTGTATTGTTGACGAACAGCACCGTTTTGGCGTAGCGCAACGCTCAAAACTCTGGCAGAAAAATCCGCGCATTATTCCGCACGTGCTGGTAATGACGGCCACTCCTATTCCGCGCACCCTGGCCATGACGCTTTACGGGGACCTGGACGTTTCGGTGATAGACGAATTGCCGGCCGGAAGAAAGGAAATTGTAACCGTGCACCGCTTCGACAGCAAACGTTTGCGGGTTTTCGGGTTTATGCGCGAACAGATAAAACTGGGCCGGCAGGTTTACGTGGTTTACCCGCTTATTGAAGGCTCCGAAACCATGGATTACAAAGACCTGACCGACGGCTACGAAAGCATTACGCGCGCCTTTCCGGAATACCAGGTAAGCATTGTGCACGGCAAAATGAAACCCGCCGATAAAGATTTTGAAATGCAGCGCTTCGTACGGAACGAAACCCAGATCATGGTAGCTACTACCGTAATTGAAGTGGGCGTGAACGTGCCCAACGCCAGCGTAATGGTAATAGAAAGTGCCGAACGGTTTGGACTGAGCCAGTTGCACCAGTTGCGGGGCCGCGTAGGCCGGGGCGCCGAGCAAAGCTATTGCATTCTGATGACGGATTATAAGCTGGGGAAGGATACCAAGATCCGCATCGAAACCATGGTGCGCACCAACAATGGTTTTGAGATTGCCGATATAGATCTGAAGTTACGCGGGCCGGGCGACCTGATGGGAACGCAACAAAGCGGGGTTTTGGATCTGTTAATTTCGGACCTTTCCAAAGATGCCAAGATTCTGCAGGAAGCCCGTTTTGCTGCCCAGGAACTACTGGACGAAGACCCTACGCTGGAAAAACCGGAAAACGAAAATATCCGGCTGCACATCCGTTCGCTAAGCAAGAATACCGTTAACTGGAGCCGGATCAGTTAAGCAGAATGGTAAGGTTTCTGGCTGAAAAAGTCAGCCACTCTAGAATATAGCGCAAGCATCCGCTTGTGCTTGCGTAATTACCTTGGTCTGCTATTAGAAAGCACAAGCGGACGCTTGCGCTATATTCTGCCAAAAAATTTATTTCATGAAATCAGGTATTTAAGACTTGGTTTAAATAGATTTTAATAAAATTGCCAGGCTCCGAGGACGGGTTCAGCTATTGAGATAGCCTTAATCATAAAGCGCAAATTCGAAAACAGTTCATGAAAAGCGTAATGCAGAAAACAAAAAATCCGGCTCCAGATCCGTTTGCTAAGTGCAAATGCGGTAAGCTGGAGCCGGATAAATTAAATGGCAAAAAGAATAAGTTAATAATACTCCTTAATTAGTTAAGGTGCAGGGAAGTTTTTTCGAAATGGATAGAAACCGGCGCTTGCTTCACCTCTATTGGCTTAGGAGCCTCCAGATTCTGGGTAAAGAATTCCGGCTGTCCGGCGCCGTCCGGAATGTGAAGGGCGATTGATTGCTCCTGAGCAAGCTTGCTTAACACCACCAAAACGGCTAAAACTAAAACTTTGAGTACAAATTTCATAAGGCTTGTTCACGTAAATTCAACAGAGAGCTATACTGATTCAACTACCTAAAGTTACGTACCGGCGCAAAAATAGTCATAACAGCCAGGTTATCTTTTTGTTAAACAAACTATTTTTTAATTTCTTCCGGCTATCAGCTAAGCTTTGTCTTGTTATTGTTATACTTTTAAACTTCTTATACCGTTTCCAACCTGCCGACCCGGCGCCAATTACCAGCTAAAAATATCCTGAAAACGCAGGTTCATTTCTATCCGTAAAGGCTATCTTTGTACAGACTCTTTTGCCTTCTCTAAATTTATTTATCTGAACTGTGAATTTTAGATTATTAGTGGTTCTTTTCGGTCTGCTTGCCCTGACCGGAACCAAATTCAAAACCTTCGCCCAATCCAGGATCAAGTCTGTTCCTTTTGTGTACGTTCCGGAAGCCTCCGAAGACCGGTACAACCAGCGCCTGAAACATAAAACGCTGGCCATTAACGAAACAGACTTCGTGATCCTGAGCAAGAAAGCAGATTCCGAGTATGCCATCGAGCGTTATGACGCAAATATAAACAAAGTTTGGACATCAGCTATACTTTTAAATCCGGGAGAAGAAATTGAGGCTTTTTCGAAAACTGCCGATGTGGTTTATGTGCTTTCCCACCGCTCCGACAAAAATGTTGGCTCGCAGATCCTCACCGCCCAGCTGGTAGACCTGAAAACCGGGCGGAAACTGGAACAGAAAAAGATTTTCGAAGCCCCTTCCAAAAGCCGCCGCATCGGGGTAAGTGTTTCGGAAGATGGCAGCAAAATTGTCGCCTTCCAGTACCTGATGCAGGAAGACCGCATCAAAGCGATCAGCGCAAGTGTGTATGATGCCCGGCTGCAGAAATTAAAAGACCGCACCTACAACCTCCGCGATATTTCCACGAACTTTTCGGCCGGCCTTAAGCTGGATAACCAGGGAAACCAGTTCCTGACTATTTTGAGCGACGACAACACCAAACTTTCCGTACGGCGCTACATCAACAATTCGGAGGAAGCCAAAGCGATGTCGGTACAATTGGGAGGCATGTTTGGCGGCCGTAAAGTTTATGTTTTCGAGCTGCAATATTTCTTAACCCAGGAAGGCCTGCTTTATGCCGCCGCTACCTGCCTCGATCAGGGAACAGCCGAGTACCATAGCCTGAAAGTGGTAAAGTTCGATTTTACTGCCGGCGAAATGGCTTTTGCGCCGGAATTCAAATTCACCCCGGAATACCTGGCCAGCCTGAATAAATTTTATCCGGACGGCAAGCCGGTAACCCGCCTGGAAGACATCGCACTTTCCCAACTCATTTTAACGCCGGAAAAAGACCTGATCATTATTGCCGAAAAGAAATACATGGAAGGCGGCGAAAACTCGAACTATGTAGCCAGGGAGTTACACCTGTTCACCTACGACGAATACCTGAACCTGGCCTGGCGCTCGGTGATCATGAAAAACCAGGTAGCCCCGTCGGACGAAGGCTTCAGCGGCATTTCGTACCTGGCCTCTTACCACGACGGCGCGCTTAATATTTTAACCCTGGAAACCCTGAAAGGCAAAACAGACCTCTACAGCCGTACCATTAACCCGAAAAACGGTGCCGGCGAAGTAATTGTCCCCCTCGGCCTGAACGTAGCCAACGACAAAGCAGTAGCTTACATCAAAGATTTCACCGCCTGGCTGGGACCCAAAACGTTAATTACGGTAAGCCGGCCGACTAAGAAATCGGCTACGCTGCAGTTGAATAAGATCAGTTTGAAGTAGGTTTTTGTCCGCAGCCTGGGCAACAGAAATCTTAAGCGGTATTACTAAAAAGCCGGTTAACATGTCGGCTTTTTAGTAATACCTGGGTTGCAATAACTGAAGAGAACTACTTAAAGAGACCACTTTTGAATCCGGTGATTATCCATATCGGCGATATAGATGAAACCCTTATTATCTAAATAAACATCACCTGGAAAATTCAGTTGATCGATAGCATTGCCTGCTCCGTTTCCACCTGCCACGGTTATACCCACAGTAGCCCCTGGCGCCCATTTTTGAACCCGGTGATTATATTTATCTGCTACATATACATTCCCTTTTTGATCGATGGCAATTCCTGATGGCCGGTTCAACTGGTTCGCTCCTCCGGCTTCTCCGTTGCCACCTGCAACCGTAGTTCCATTTGTTGCATTAGGGGCCCACTTCTGAACACGATTATTGAAGTAATCGGCAATAAATATATTGCCCACGTCATCTAATACTACATCATGCGGAAAGAATAGGGTATTTGCGCCTGAACCAATACCGTTTCCGGCAGCAACCGTTTTACCGGTACCTGCTCCCGGGGCCCATTTCTGAATACGATCGTTGTTTGAATCGCAAATAAATATATTCCCGGCCGCATCTACATAACCTCTGAAAGGATATTTTAATTGATCAGCGGCGGCTCCAGGGCCATTCCCGCCTGCCACCGTTACTCCGCTTGTAGCCCCTGGCAACCATTTCTGGATCCGCTGATTCTGTTCATCCACCACAAAAATATTTCCCTGAGGATCTACAAATACCCCGTGCGGATAATCAACCTGATTGGCAGCAGCACCGGCACCGTTTCCTCCTGCCACGGTTTCAATAATCTTGAATTTAGCCCTGAATTCCAACACCGTAGAATTAACCGGCAATCCATTGGAATCTAATAAATACGCTTTCAAAGTTTGATTAGGTTCTGAAGCCCCAAGCACCCAGGAGACAGCCGCCATCCCATTCTGATCGGTGGCCACTTTTCCTGAACTTACCGAGCCATTCCCTGCAGTTACTATAAATTCGATATACTTATTCTCCTGGGGTATGCCAGTGGCATTAACTAGTTTTACCTGTAGTAATTCTGCCAGAGGTTTTGCGGCAAAACCAGTTTGATTATCGCCGGAAACTTTGCTTAAACTTAAAGTTGGGGAAGGCTCTGGTTTATCATCTTCACAACCTACCAGAAAAAGTAAGAATAGCGCTGCTATTGCAGGTAAGTAGCTTTTTAAATTTCGGATCAAGCGCATGTAAATTATTCTGTATTTTCGCCAAAATTAACGACATCCCAACAATAACAAAAGTATATTACTGCAGATAAATAATTATTGGCAAAGGAACCTTGCCTGATGTTTTTCATCTAGCTCTTGAGTAAAAGTTTGTGCGTTAGCCCGTTTAAATGATCAGCGCACTTAAAAGGCGGTTTTATATTAAAGCCAAAGCAGTTCTTAACCTGGAGCACATATCAAAGATTTCACCGCCTGGCTGGAACCAAAATCTGATGGCGGTAAGCCGGCCAACTAAAAACCGGCTACGCTGCAGTTTAATAGGATCAGGTTGAAGCAGGCCTTTAGCTGCAGTTGATCGTGTGCATTAAATTATCGAACTCTTAAAAAAAAAGAAACGCCGGCGATTAGTCCGGCGTTTCTTTTTTTTTAAATAAAACTTTGTAAAAGCACCTTAAAATTTACGGCAGCCACTTCTGAATGCGATGATTAAATGTATCTGCTACAAAGATGTTACCGTTTGCATCAACAAAAACACTGGAAGGGCGGCTAACTTGATCTGGAGCCGTTCCAGTTCCCTTTCCGCCGGCTACGGTTACGCCGGTACCAGCTCCGGGTGCCCATTTCTGAATGCGATCGTTATTGTAGTCTGCTATAAAAATATTTCCGTTTGCGTCTACAAAAACACTTGCAGGAGTATTAAGTTGATTTGCAGCAAAGCCGGATCCATTTCCGCCAGCTACGGTTACGCCGCTGGTAGCCCCGGAAGCCCATTTTTGAATGCGATGGTTATCGGTGTCTGCTACAAATATATTTCCGTTTTTGTCTACAAAAACGCTATTAGGAGCACTCAATTGATTTGGAGCAAAGCCATCCCCGTTTCCGCCAGCTACAGTTACGCCCATAGTAGCTCCGGGAGCCCACTTCTGAATGCGATCGTTAAAGTAGTCTGCTATAAAAATATTCCCGTTTGTGTCTACAAAAACACTTACGGGATAATTCAATTGATTTGCAGCAAAGCCTGATCCATTTCCGCCGGCTACGGTTACGCCGCTGGTTTGGCCAGGAACCCACTTCTGAATGCGATGGTTATTGAAATCTGCTACAAATATATTCCCGTTTGCATCTACAAAAACACCTAAAGGGAAATCCAATTGATTTGCCCCAGAGCCTGCCCCATTTCCACCGGCTACGGTTACGCCGCTGGTTTGGCCAGGAGCCCACTTCTGAATGCGATGGTTATCGGTATCTGCTACAAAAACATTCCCGTTTGCATCTACAAAAACGCTGCCAGGATAATTCAATTGATTTGTACTACTACCAATTCCATTTCCGCCGGCTACGGTTACAGCTTTAAATTTTGCCGTAAATTCAGCCACCGTAGAAGAAACAGGCTGGTTGTTTGCATCTAATATATAAGCTTTTACACTTTGGGTACTGGCTGCCATGCCAAGTACCCAGGTCACCTCCGCCTCGCCATTCTGATCGGTAATTATTTTGCTCGTACTTAAAGATCCATTGCCGCTAGCCACAATAAAATCCACGAACTTATTCGCATCCGGAGCCCCGGCCTGGTTCAGTAGTTTTATTTTAATCGGATTAGCTAAAGGCTGTCCGGGAAAGCCTACCTGGTTATCTCCTGAAACCTTTTCTAATTTGAAAACTGGATTGGGCGAGGGAGTTGGAGACGGTATGGAATCCGGTTTGTCGTCTTTACAACCAATAAGAAAAAGAAAGAAAAATGCTGCTAAGGCAGGCAGGTAATTTTTTAGAGTTCGGCTCATACCAATGTCAATTATTCTATGTTTTGCCCAAAATTAAGGACATTTCAACAATAACAAAAGCATATTACTGCAGACGATAATTAATTATTGGCCGAGGAACCTTGCCTGATGTTTTTCCTCTAACCGTTGAGTAAGGGTTTGTGTGGTAGCCCGTTTTAATGATCAGCGCACTTTAATGGTGGTTTTATAGTAAAGCTGGACTTGTTTTTAATCCTGCGGCCTAAATAAAAGATTTTACGGCCGGGTCCAGCACCAAAAACATTGCTTGCAGAAAGCCAACTAGCAAAAAAAGCTGCTTCGCTACAATTGTCTGGAATTACTTTCAAATATTGGTTACATTTACCCGAACATTGAACAAAAGAATTAATTGTAACCTCTATGAAAAACATTTTCCTGCTATGCCTATTCCTGTTCGGAAGCATTCTGGTAAGCTGTAAAAAAGACAAAGACGATCCGAAACCTACTACCGGCAGCATAAAAGCTACCGCTACCCCAGCCGGGGCAGCTACCAACATGCGCCTTACCCGAGACAATACTACGATAGAAATTGCGCCCAACAGTTCCGGCGTTTTTCAGGCCGATAATTTACAGGCCGGCAACTATTCGGTTACGTTTACTCCTGAAATTGGCTACCAGGGGCCGCCAGCCAGCAATATTACGGTTACTGCCGGCAACACCACCGATATGGGCACGATAGGTTTTGTGCAGCCGGGCAGCCAGTTCATCGGCACCATGTCGGCTAGCGTAAACGGCAAAACCTGGAACTCTGCACTACATGGCGGTACAGTAGACGGATCGGGAATGGGTTTGACTATTTCCGGTGCCGCCGTTAGCTTAACGGGTACTACTGAAACAATTATGCTGAACCTGCCAAATATCACTGGTCTTGGCACTTACTCCGCTCCATTCGATGCTTCGGCCGTTTATATGGTAGCTTCGATTACCGGCACCCCACTGACCTGGGTTTCAGGCAGCAATTGCACCATAACCATAACAAATATCGATCAGGTAGAACAGAAAATTTCCGGCACCTTCAGCTTTACGGCCAATCCTGCCCCGGGCTCTTCTGCTTCCGGCAACAAAACCGTAACCAACGGCACCTTCACAAACCTGGTTATTCAGTAAAACAGTAACCTGTAGCAACAAAAAACCGCAGTTTAAAATTAAGCTGCGGTTTTTTGTTGCTATAATATAAAAGAAAGAGGTTTGAATTCGCCCGTATGAGCCGATCCTGTTAAAGTTAAAGCTTTAATATCAGATAGTTGCCGAACCAGTTCGATACCGGGATCCCAGCCGTCTCCACAATTCACCAATTACATTCTTATCTTTTCCTTTAGATTTTCAACCTTAAGATTGCAATAACAACCACTATTAGCTATTATTGCAGTTGTTATTTTATCAGTTATTATGAAAACAAATATTTTACGCTACTGTCTGCTTGCTGCAACAATAATTTTAGCGCCATCCTGTAAAGATGACAAAGAAGACAATAAACCGAGTAACAACACACCGGCTCCGGTGGTACCTTTAATAAGTAAGATAAACGGTGCCAATTGGGCTTCCGACCAGGTAGTGGCTCGCTTTCAAATTATAGGCGGAGAAAAGGTTATTACCGTAACGGCTGCCAGCGGCAACATTACAATGTCTTTAATAGCTCCGGAGGCGGTGGGCTCCTATAATAGCACGACAACTACTGTGTTAAGCGGCACTATTGTGGAGAAACAAGCAACCAGTGAGCATATGTGGACTACCGAAAATGGCGGAGATGCAACAATTGCCATTACCAAACTGGACCGTACCAATAAGAAAGTTTCGGGTACCTTTACCTTTACAGCCAAACCAATGTCGAGCGGCACTGCCCTCGGCGATAAAAAGGTTACCGACGGCTCGTTTACGGATATCACCATCCAGAATTAATTCTTTCAGGAACCAAACTTTTAACCAAACAAAAAGCCGGCTGCTTTCGCAGACCGGCTTTTTAAATTTTACCCAATCCCTTTTTTACTTAAAACGCATAGCGATTTTCAGCAATAAGTTTGGCAGCAACTCTTCTCCGCGCTTCTTTGGCATTGAATAATTCTGAAGTTTTAGTGAAGCGCTTCAGACCAATAAACAGCATTTTCTGTTCGTCGCCTTCGGCCATGGCACCAATCGCTTCCTTGCCGGCCAGGTAAGTCGTATTAATGGCTTCTTCCAGGTACACGCGCAGCATGTCTATTTGCAAGGCCGCCGCTTCTTCGCCCTGGCTTTGTACGATCTTTTCCACGCGCAGCAACAACGATTCGGCTACGTAAGTTTTAATGGCCATATCCGCAATGTTCATGAGCACTTCCTGTTCTTTGGCCAGGCTCATCATGAATTTCTGCACCGCGGTGCCGGCCGTCATTAAAATGGCTTTTTTCAGGTTGCGGATCACTTTTTTCTCCTGGCTGAATAGCGTTTCTTCTTCGTCGCCGAAATCCGGAATGCTCATCAGTTCGTCCTGCACGGCTTTGGCCGGACTCATCAGATCCAACTCCCCTTTCATCGCGCGTTTCAGCAGCATGTCAACCGTAAGCATGCGGTTGATTTCGTTCGTACCTTCAAAAATGCGGTTGATGCGCGAATCGCGGTACGCCCGGTCCATTGGGTAGTCGGCGGAGAAGCCGTAGCCCCCGTAGATCTGCACGCCTTCGTCCACCACGTAATCGAGCACTTCGGAGCCTTCCACTTTCAGAATGGCCGCTTCCACGGCAAACTCTTTGGCCGCACCCAATAAAGCTTCGTTGTAGCCCTGGCCGGCCGCTTTTAGCTCTTCTTCTTTTAAGTAGATGTCGTTGCCACAACGGTACAAGGCTGATTCCAGTGCGTAAATTTTAATAGCCTGCTCCGCCAGTTTATGACGAATAGCACCGAATTTGGAGATCGGAATTTTGAACTGGATGCGTTCGTTGGCATACTGCACGCTCAGATTCGCTACCTTTTTAGCCGCGCCCAAGGTTGCCGCTGCCAGCTTAATGCGGCCTAAATTCAGGATATTGAAGGCAATTAAATGGCCTTTACCGATCTCACCGAGCACATTTTCTTTCGGCACTTTGCAATCGGTTAAGAACACCTGGCGGGTAGATGAACCTTTAATACCCATTTTATGCTCTTCCGGTCCTAAACTCAAGCCTTCGGTGCCTTTCTCCACAATGAAGCCGGTAAATTTATCGCCGTCTACCTGCGCAAAAACAATGAATACATCGGCAAAGCCGGCATTCGTAATCCACATTTTCTGGCCGTTCAACACGTAATGATCGCCCTCCAGCACAGCTTTGGTTTTAGCTGCTAATGCATCCGATCCCGAGCCCGGTTCGGTTAAGCAGTAAGACGCCATCCATTCGCCGGAAGCCAGTTTGGGCAGGTATTTTTGCTTCTGCTCTTTGGTTCCGAAGTACAAAATGGGCAGCGTTCCGATACCCGTATGCGCGGCAAAAGCCACCGGGAAAGAATGTCCGCCGCCGGCCGCTTCGGTTACTAAAAGCGAGGTATTGAAATCTTTGTCGAAGCCGCCGTATTCTTCCGGAATGGAAATGCCGAACAAGCCTAATTCGCCAGCCTTTTTCATCAGGCTTTCCATCAGGCCTTCTTCATGGTTATCTAAGCGGTCCAAAACCGGCGTAACTTCCGAATCCACGAACTGATGCGTGGTTTCCGCCATCATTTTCTGTTCTTCGTTGAAATCTTCCGGGGTAAAGATATCGGCCGCCTGGGTTTCCTTGATGAGGAATTCGCCGCCTTTTAAGGTTCTATTCTGGGTAGTTTCCATGTTTTTGAGACTTAAGATATAAGACACAAGATTTAAGACTTCTCTTTTCTAAGACGATCTTTAAATCCGTTTATCATTTTTTGGATTTTCTGTAATTGTGTTACTAATTCAGCTAAAACTGAATCGTTTATAAAACCGAAAGCTTGAGCAAGAATTAACTGCGTTTCTAGCTCAAAAGCTGAACCTAGGGCAATATTTAAATATTGCAAAAATTCCTTATCTGAATTTCTACCAGCTCCTTCCGCTATATTAGATGGGATAGAAACTGATGCCCTATTTATTTGAGACGTAAGACCATACTTTTCATTTGGAGGGAAATTGGCAGTAACTTTATAAACTGATTTTGCCAATTCCATTCCTTCTTGCCAAATCTTTAATTCTTTAAAATTGTGCATTCCAAAAGTCTTAAGTCTTGTGTCTTACGTCTTAAGTCTATCTCAGCAATTCATAAATACCAGCCACACCCTGGCCGCCGCCTACGCAGGCCGTAACCATGCCGTACTTCTTATTTCTTCTCCGAAGTTCGTGGAAGAGTTGCACGGAAAGTTTCGCGCCGGAACAGCCCAGCGGGTGGCCCAACGCAATGGCGCCGCCGTTCACGTTCAGCACCTCCGGGTTGATGTTAAGCTCGCGCATCACGGCAATAGACTGGGAAGCAAACGCTTCGTTCAGTTCGATCAGATCGAGGTCTTCGAGTTTCATGCCGGCCATTTTCAGCGCTTTCGGAATTGCTTTGATCGGCCCCATGCCCATGATTCTTGGGTCGATGCCTTCGGTGGCGTAGGTAACCATGCGGGCAATCGGTTCCAGGTTCAGTTCCTTGATCATGCGTTCTGACATCACGAGCACAAACGATGCACCATCGGAAGTCTGCGAGGAATTACCGGCCGTTACGCTCCCGTTTTGAGCAAAAACCGGTTTCAGTTTGCTTAGTTTTTCTACGGAAGTATCGGCTCTTGGACCTTCGTCAGTGTCTACTACGTAGCTTTTTGTTTTCTTCTTGCCGTTTTCATCGAGGTAGGTTTCTTCCACGTTTATCGGAACGATCTGGTCTTTGAAATACCCGTTCTGAATGGCGTTGATCGCTTTTTGGTGGGAATTAAAAGCAAACTGGTCCTGATCTTCGCGGCTAACGTTATAATCTTTCGCCACGGCTTCGGCCGTTAATCCCATGCCTAAATAATACTCCGGGTGCGAAACCGAAACCTTGTAATTCGGTACCGTTTTCCAGCCCACGGTGGGTACCAGCGACATGCTTTCCGTACCGCCGGCAATAATACAATCAGCCATACCGGCGGTAATTTTAGCCACCGCCATGGAAATGGTTTCCACGCCGGAGCCGCAGTAGCGGTTCACGGTTTGCCCGGACACGTTGATGGGCAGCGACAACAGCGAAATCATGCGGCCGATCTGCAAGCCCTGCTCCGCTTCCGGAACGGCATTACCGACGATCAGGTCATCGACTCTTGCCGGGTCTAACGAAGGCACTGAAGCGAGCAAATGTTTGATCACATCGGCCGCCAAATCATCGGGACGGGTGAACCGGAATACGCCGCGCGGCGCTTTGCCAACAGCAGTACGAAATCCGGTTACGATATATGCTTGGTTCATTTTTCTTAAATTGTTAATTGTTTATTGCTGATTGTTAATTGAATTCGCTTAGTATATCAGCAGTAACTATTTTTTATTTATGCTTTTATGCTCTTCCGGATTTGCAATCCGGAAGTTTGGAGTTGCGGATCTGTGATCCGCTTTTACCTGCTTTAAGCTGTTGCAATCTATGCCGGCGGCAGTTTTGCGGATTGCAAATCCGCGGCTCCGGTCCTTTCGGATTACAAATCCGAAAGAGCAATTAGCTGAGAGCAGCTTATTACTTTTTTGAGGCTAAAACTATGACGTTTGCAGCCATTTAATTTAATTACGCAGCGGCTTACCAGTGGTCAGAATGCTTTGGATGCGTTCCAGCGTTTTGCGTTCACCGGTCAGCGACAGGAAGGCTTCGCGTTCCAGGTCCAGCAGGTATTGCTCGGAAACTTCGGTTGGAGCCGAGAGATCGCCGCCGCACATGATCCAGGCCAGTTTTTCGGTGATCTTTTTATCGTGCTGCGAAATGTAACCGCCTTCGTACATGGCGTGCGCGCCGGTCAGGAACATGCCTAAACCACTGCGGCCTTCTACTTTAATATTAGTGCGTTGCGTAGGTTTGGTGTAACCGGTTTCGGCTAAACGAATGGCAGCAGCTTTGGCATCGGCGATCAGGCGGTTCTGGTTAATCGAAATTTCATCGCCTGGCCGTAGGTAGTTCATATCCATGGCTTCGTATGCCGAGGTTGCCACTTTCGCCATGCCGATGTTCAGGAAAGCGTTTCGCAAACGGTTCAGCTCCGGGTCGCCTTCTTCGAAACTTGCGGCGGTGCGAAGGGTCATCTCTTTGGTACCGCCACCGGCCGGGATTAAGCCTACGCCGAATTCAACCAGACCAATGTATGTTTCTGCAGCAGCTTGTACGTGGTCGGCGTGGAGGGTTATTTCGCAACCACCGCCCAGGGTTAAACCGTGCGGGGCAACTACTACCGGAATGGCCGAATAACGCACGCGCATCATGGTGTTCTGGAACTGTTTGATCATGAGGTTGATCTCGTCGTATTCCTGTTCCAGCGCGTTCATGTACAGCAAAGCCAGGTTGGCACCGGCGGAGAAATTCGGGGCATCGTTGCCAATCACCAGGCCGCGGAAATCTTTCTCGGCCAAGTCGATGGCTTTATGAATGCCCTGCACCACTTCTGAGCCCATGGTATTCATTTTGGTGTGGAATTCCAGGTTCAGAATGCCGTCGCCAATATCCATGATCGTAGCGCCTTTATTTTTCCAGATTACGTTGTTGCTCCGGTAATTATCCAGGATGATGAAGTTTTCGGTGCCCGGAACCTGGTTGTAGGCTTTGGAAGGAATATCGTAATAGAGACGTTTGCCGCTTTCACTTTTATAGAAGGTTTCGGGACCGTTCTGCAGCATTTCGGTAACCCAGTTCGCTGGCTTATAACCGGCTTTTTCCATGTTGGCTACGGTTTCTTTCACGCCCAGCGCATCCCAAACTTCAAACGGACCCAGATCCCAGCCGAAACCGGCTTTCATGGCATCGTCGATCCGATAGAGTTCGTCGGAGATTTCCGGAATGCGGTTCGAGGCGTATTGAAACAAACCGTAGGAAGTTTCGCGGAAAAAGTCCGCGGCTTTGTCGGAAGCACCGGCAAAAGCTTTCAAACGCGAACGCAAATCTTCGATCGGCTTGATGGTTTCCATGCTCTGGAATTTCACCTTGCTTTTCGGGCCGTATTCCAGCGTGTTCAGGTCTAAAGTCAGAATCTCGGTAGCGCCGCTTTCAGTTTTGGTTTTCTTGTAAAAGCCCTGTTTCGATTTATCACCGAGCCAGTTGTTTTCCACCATTTTCTGCACGTAAGCCGGCAACTGGAACAAGTCGCGGCTTTCGTCTTTTTCTCCGGTCTGGTACAAGCCTTGGGCTACTTTCGCCAGCGTATCCAAACCAACTACATCCAAAGTCCGGAACGTAGCCGATTTTGGGCGACCAATGGCCGGGCCGGTAATTCTATCGATTTCATCTACGTTCAGGCCGAGTTTGTTCATGACCTGCAGGCCCTGCATGATGGCGTAAATACCGATTCTGTTCGCAATAAAAGCCGGGGTATCTTTCGCTAAAACGGTGGTTTTTCCGAGGTACAGATCGCCGTAATGCATTAAGAATTTCACCACTTCCGGATCGGTTTTCGGCGTGGGAATAATTTCCAGCAGTTTTAAATAGCGCGGCGGGTTGAAAAAGTGCGTACCACAGAAGTGCTTCTGAAAATCTTCGGAACGGCCTTCGAGCATAAAATGGATCGGGATGCCGGAGGTGTTGGAAGTGATGAGCGTGCCCGGTTTCCGGAATTGTTCTACCTGCGCAAAAACCTGTTGCTTGATCTTCAGGTTTTCTACCACCACTTCAATGATCCAATCAGCGCTGGCAATGTCCTTCATATTGTCGGTGAAGTTGCCGGTGGTAATGCGTTTTGCGAAATCCTTTTTGTACAGCGGCGCCGGGTTGGAATTGATGGCGGTTTGCAAGGCGGCATTCACGATCCGGTTACGCACCTGCGGGTTTTCCAGCGTCAGGCCTTTTGCCTGTTCTTCCGGAGATAGTTCGTTGGGAGCAATGTCGAGGAGCAGCACCTGCACGCCGATGTTGGCGAAATGCGCCGCGATCCGCGAACCCATGACGCCGGAGCCGAGCACCGCTACTTTATTGATGATTCTTTTCATTGGTAAGATTTTAGTATCTGGATTTTAGATAGTAGACTCTTTAATTTTTTGAATGTGTGCATGTGTAAGGATGGACTCTGAAGGTTAACTGTTTCTGGAAGGTTTAGTTTTGCAATTTGACCCCTCCAAAATCCTTCTCTCCTTTGCCGAGATAGGCTCCCTAATTCAGGGGCGAACTTTTTCTACCTCTGTTGCCAACTTTACTGCAGCTAGCCAACGAGGTCCTTCGCTGTCACGCAGGATGACAGCAAGAAGAAGCTTCTGCCATTTTAACATTTCCTCATTTTCTAAATTTCACATTAGCACATTGAAAAAATTAGCACCTTAATAAATGCTTTTGCTTTCAATTAACCCGTTGATGCGGCTGATGACGCTGAAGAAACAATCGAGGTCTTCTTCGGGGATGGTTTCGCGCACTTTCTGGTTGAATTTTTTTACCGTTTGGCGGGAAACTTCTCGCTTTTGCAGGCCGACTTCGGTGAGCATGATCCTTACCGAACGTTTGTCTTTTTCGTCGGCCATTTTGTAGATGAGGCCTTTTTCCTCCATGCTTTTTAAAATGCGGGTCAGGCTACGGGCTTCCAAACCTAAAAGCGGGGCAATTTTGGTAGCCGGCGTTCCCCCCGCGGGATCGATGTTCAGGAGGACGAAGCCGATGGCAGTGGTGATATCGTGCTTGGCGGCCTGTACGTTGTACATGCGCGAGATGGCGTGCCAACAGACTTTAATGTTGTAATCTACGGTTTCTTCGGGTTTCATAGCGGCAGGTAGCATCAAAAGGTTTATACCAAATATAACGAAAATTTGTTATGCTTGCATACTAAATAAAGAAAATATTTTTTTTGATCAGGATTTTCAGGATTCATTTGATTGCCAGGAATTCCGATAATGATTTTTCGCAAAATGGTTTATCGCAATATGCTAGGGCAGGAACAAGCCCGGCCCATACATGAAATCATAGGACTCATAAAAATCAAATAAATCATAGTTCAGACAAAAAAAACCCGGCGCACACGGCACCGGGCTTTGCTTCTTAACTATACATGCCTTCTATCAGATGGCGGTAATTGGCTGAAATCACTTTCCGTTTTACTTTTAGCGACGGGGTTAATTCGCCGCTTTCGATGGTCCAGGGATTCAGCACCAGTTCGAATTTCTTGATCTGCTCGTATTGGGCAAAACCTTCGTTAAAGCCGGCAATTTCCTTTTTGAATTTCGCGATCACTTCCGGCTTCCGAATCATTTCAGCATCAGTGGTGTAGGGAATTTCGTGGATCTTGCACCAATCCTGCAGGCCAGTGTAAGAAGGTACGATGAGCGCCGACGGGAATTTCTGGCCTTCGCCCACCACCATGGCCTGTTCGATCACGAGGCTTTCTTTGAGCTTGTTCTCGATCTGCTGCGGGGCCACGTATTTGCCGCCCGAAGTCTTGAACATTTCTTTTTTACGGTCAGTAATTTTCAGGTATTTGCCTTGCTCCAGGTGCCCAATATCGCCGGTATGGAACCAGCCTTCGCTGTCGATCACTTCGGCGGTAAGTTCGGGTTTGTTGTAGTAGCCTTTCATCACGCCCGGTCCGCGGGTCAGGATTTCCCCATCCGGAGCAATTTTCACTTCCACGTTATCGATCGGCGGGCCAACCGTGCCGATCACGTTGTTTTCGGGCTCGTGGCGGTTTACGGCAATTACCGGGCTGGTTTCGGTTAAGCCGTAGCCTTCCATTACCCGGATATTCGCCGACCAGAACACGCGCGCCAACCGTGGCTGCAGCGCCGCCCCCCCCGAAACAATAGCAATTACGTTTCCGCCGAGGGCTTCGCGCCACTTATTAAAGATCAGTTTGTTGGCCAGCGCCAGCTGCATGTTGTAGAAGAAGCCCTGGTCTTGCTGCGTATCATATTTCAGGCCTAATTCAAGTGCCCAGAAGAAAAGCTTACGCTTCACACCGTCCAGTTCAAGACCTTTGGCCACGATCTTGTCGTACACTTTTTCGAGCAGGCGCGGTACCGTGGTAAACACGTGCGGCTTTACTTCCTTCAGGTTATCGGCAATGGCTTCCATGCTTTCGGCGTAGTAAATAGAAACCCCGAAACTCATGTATAAATAAAGCAGCATGCGCTCGTAAATGTGGCAAAGCGGCAGGAAACTCAAAGCCCGGTGGTGCTCGTTTACCGGCACGTAAGGCGAAGCGCCTTTCACGTTGCTGATAATGTTGTTGTGCGTAAGCATTACGCCTTTCGGGTTACCAGTGGTGCCGGAGGTATAAATAATGGTTAACAGGTCTTCGGGCGAAATAGCGGCTTTTAAAGGTTCCAGTTGTTGCGGATCTTCGCCTTCGGCCAGTTTTAAAAGCTCTTTCCAGCATTTTGCACCGGGCACGTCATCGAAGGTATAAATTTCCAGAATGCCGGGAATATTGGCCGTGGCCGCCATTACTTTGTTGTACAAATTGCGGTCCGAAACGAATACCACTTTTACTTCGGCATCGTTGAAAATATAGCGGTAATCTTCCTCGGTAATGGTAGGATACATGGGCACGCCCACCGCCCCGACCTGCTGGATCCCGTAATCGACAAACACCCATTCCGGCCGGTTCATAGACACAATGGCTACTTTATCGTTCTTTTTCAAACCCAGCTTCAGCAAACCAAGGCTCACTTTATTGGCCTGATCTATGGTTTGCCGGGTGGTGTATTTCTGCCACTGGCCGTTAATTTTAGAAGCCATGCAATCTGGCTGCGGGTATTTCTGCAACTGAAGCGGGAGAATATCGAAGGCGCGGGTAAAATCCATGGGAAGCGTTGTTAGTGAACTGTGGGTATTCTACTTCTAAATAAAACGAATTTCATTCGGAAAAACCAATATTTAGCGGCTTTTCTGCATTACGTCCTTAGCGGGCATTCCGGTTTTATTTTCTTAAATTTGAAGCTGTCACTTTAGTAACGTATGAACTTAGGAATCCTGTTCCAGCCTTTGCCCGAAGAATTTGAAATTCAGCCCACCAGCGATCTGAAATCGGTAGCGGCGCAAATCGACGGCTTCATTTATAAATTTCCGGACTGGCAGGAGGCCGATATTGCCATCTTCGGCGTAAACGACAACCGCGGAAAAACGGTACATAACACCGGCGAAAACCCCGCCGATGTGATCCGCCGGAGCTTTTATAAATTAAAGAAAGGCACAGGCCGTTACCGGCTTACCGACCTGGGAAATTTAAGCCCGGGCATTACGCTGGAAGAAACGCATTTCCGGATCCGGGAAGTAGTGGAAACCTTAATTGCCAATAACACCATTCCGGTAATTCTGGGCAGCAGCCACGACCTGGACTACGGGCAATTTCTGGCCTATGAAACCTGGGGCCGGCCGGTGAACCTGGTGATGGTAGACAGCGCCCTGGACATGACCGAACACGCCGGCGCGGCCGAAAACCAACTGCACCTGCACAAAATTTTAATGCACGAACCGAATTATTTGTTCAGCTTCAGCCAGATCGGGCACCAGAGTTATTTAACCGAACCGGAAATGATGGCCGTACTGGAAAAACTGAATTTCGAAACCATCCGGATAGGCGAAGTGCACAAAGACCTGCCAAAAACCGAACCGCTGATCCGCCACGCCGACCTGATGAGTTTTGATGTTTCAGCGATCCGTTTTCAGGATGCCCCGGGGTATAGTCCGGCCAATCCGTTCGGCTTAACCGGCGAGGAAGCCTGTCAACTTGCCTGGTACGCGGGCTTGAACGACCAGTTAACTTCCTTCGGGGTTTACGAATACGACCCAACTTCTGACGCCCACGGCTTAGGCGCGAGCACGGTGGCTACCATGGTCTGGTACTTTATTGAAGGCTATTACCAGCGCAAAAACGAACTGGATTTCACGAGTAAAAAATTCACCAAATACCAGGTTGCTTTCCACGACAATCCGCACAAAATGATCTTCTACAAAAGCAACGTAAGCGACAAGTGGTGGCTGGAAGTAGAAAACCTGACGCCGGAAAAAGACAACCACATTGTGCCCTGCACTTACGAAGATTACCTGCAGGCTACCAACGGCGAAGTGCCGAACCGCTGGATCCTTACGCAGGCGCGGATGGGATAATTAATGTGCTAATGGTTTAATGTGCTGATGTGGTAATGGTTGAATTGTTGATTGTTGATTATTGATTGGAATGACTGATAAGTGGCGAGTTCAAAGAATAAACAGCGTAGATGTGAATCATTTTCAAATCTCCAAATTTTCAAATCTTCACATTCCCGCATCTTCAAATTTTCAAATTGAAATGAAATTTCACTTAATACTTTTTCTGCTGTTTTCCCTGCCTTTTTTTGCTTTGGAACTGAAAGCACAGGAAATGCCATGCAAATATCCGCTCAATGTTTCGGCCGATTCGCTGGTGAATTTTGTGAAGCATGACTTTGCAAGACGTACCGGCAAACCACCGCAAATTGATCCGGAGGACTGGCAGATGTACTTTTACGACAATACCCGGGGCATTAATTTTTCGGTTGCTTATGCCCAGGCGCAGGACTTTTTAATGAAGCGGTTAGGAAAGTCGGTTTACTGCAATTACGTAGACCTTACGCTGAACAGCTTCGAGATAAATGCCAACAACAGCGACGAATTCTACCTGACCTTTATGCTGCAATTGCCGGGCCTGGAAAACCCGAAACAGCAGGGGTATATGCAGTACCAGTACGAAGTTATTCCGATCAAATTCACCATGAACCTGCAACCGGATAATTGGCTGTCCATCACCTACCCTACCAACGTTCCGGATTGCGGCGGTCAGCCGGATTGCGGTTTTAAGATCACCAAAGACAAAGCTCTTTCCATGGCGCGGGCCAATAATATTATTACCAATTCCGTAGACTATTTGATCGATACCGACGGGAAAGACTGGCTGCTGAAAACTTCCTCCGACGGCTGGAATAAAATAAACCTGTACCGGATAAACCTGCAGACCGGCGCGATTTCGGATAAACAGGTTTTTAACCGGTAAACTACTTTTTCCTTCAAAACAATAGCATTTTAGCTGCCAACCTTTTCACCTTGGAAACCGAATACGAGCTTTTACCGGAATACACCAAAAACCAACTGGCATTACGCAACGGCCAGGACCGCGACGAGATCTGGGTCGGTTATAAAGGCCTGATCTACGACGTAAAAAAATCGCGTTTGTGGAGCCGGGGCAATCATTACGAACATTGGGCCGGCCAGGACTTAACCGCCGAACTGAAAGACGCCCCGCACACCGAATACGTCTTCGACAAATTCACCGTGATCGGCCGGATTAAAAATTAAATAGTTGCATAGTTAAATGGTTAAATTGTTGATGGCTTTTCTAATAACCTACAATTTTCCCCCTTTAACTATTAAGCAATTTAACAATTTAACCATTTAACAATGATCTTAATAGCAGACAGTGGCTCTACCAAAACGGACTGGCGACTACTTACCAAAGACGGCGAAGTTGGTCAGCTGAAAACAGTTGGCTTTAACCCGGATTACCAGCGCACCGATGGCATTTACCAGGAGCTTAAGGATAGTTTGCTGCCGCAAATGGTAGGCAAAACGCCCGAAAAAGTCTATTTCTACGGAGCCGGCTGCAGCACGCCTAAAAAGGTAAAAGAAGTTTCCGATGCCCTTTACATGGCCTTTCCTACGGCGGAGATTCAGGTAGAGCACGACTTGCTGGCTGCTGCACGCGGCCTTTGCGGCACCGAACCGGGTTTGCCCTGCATTCTGGGCACCGGCTGCAATTCGGCGGTGTATGATGGCGAAAAAATCACGGCCAACGTTCCGTCTTTGGGCTTCTGGCTCGGCGATGAAGGCAGCGGAGGTTTTTTAGGTCGTCAGTTACTTATTTATTTCCTGAACAAAGAATTACCCGCCGATCTGCTGGAGGAATTTGCCCAGGCTTTTCCGGAAGTTAATTACTCGGAAGTGATGGAGCGCGTGTATCGCAAACCCTATCCGAACCGCTACATGGCTTCTTTTGCTACGTTCATCGCGCCGCGCAACAAGCACCCGTTCATTCAGCAATTGCTCCGCGACGGATTTCAGCTGTTTTTTAACCGGCAACTCGGCACCTACCCCGAACACAAAGAGCTGCCGGCCCACTTTGTAGGTTCTATTGCCTATTACAATTCCGATATTTTAAAAGAAGTAGCCGCCAAAAACCAGATCACCATCGGCCGGATCCTCCGAGGCCCCATGGAAGGCCTGATTCAGTACCATCTTCAATTGTTAAATGGTTAAATTGTTTAATTGTTGATTGGTGAGTCAAGAGTACTCCCATTGTTCATTTAATCATTTATACATTCACACATTCTGGCAATAGCATATTAGCACATTAAATAATTAGCACATTAAAATGAGCACCACCGAAACCGCCTCGCACTACGATCACCTGGAAAAAATGTCGGTGCACGAATTGCTGGTTAATATAAACAAGGAAGACAAAACGGTACCCTTAGCGGTAGAAAAAGCCATTCCGCAAATCGAAAAACTGGTAGAAGTTATCGTAGAAAAACTGAGCAACGGCGGGCACTTGTTTTACATCGGAGCGGGCACCAGCGGTCGTTTGGGAATTGTAGATGCTTCGGAATGTCCGCCTACGTATGGTGTGCCTTTCGACCTGGTGCAGGGCATTATTGCCGGCGGCGACGGCGCCATTAGAAAAGCCGTGGAATTTGCCGAAGATGATTTTGAGCAGGCCTGGAAAGACCTTCAGCAAGCTGGTATCACAGAAAAAGATGTGGTAGTAGGAATTGCCGCTTCCGGCCGGACGCCATACGTAATCGGCGGTTTGCAGGCCTGTAATGAAAACGGAATTGCTACTGGTTGTGTGGTTTGCAATGCTAATTCTAAAGTAGCGCAAACGGCACAATTTCCGGTAGAAGCAGTAACCGGACCCGAGTTTGTGACCGGCAGTACCCGCATGAAAGCCGGCACCGCCCAGAAACTGGTACTGAACATGCTTACCACAAGTACCATGATAAAACTGGGCCGCGTAAAAGGAAACAAAATGGTAGACATGCAACTCACCAACCTGAAACTGGTAGACCGCGGCGCCCGCATGCTGATGGATGAGCTTCAGATTTCGCATGAGGAAGCGGCTGCTTTACTGGAACAACACGGGAACGTGCGGGCAGCTATTGAAGCTTATAGAAGCTAGCTTTTTGCTAATTGGAAGGCAACCACCCCCAACCCCTCCTTGAAAAAAGGAGGGGAGCTTTTTTCTTCTCTGCTTTTCACTTTATTTTCTGCTTTACCTTATCCTCTCTATTATAAATTCACAAGTTTCATTTAGGTAGAAAACTTCATTCAACGGTAATCAAGCTCCCCTCCTTTTCAAGGAGGGGCCGGGGTGGTTATCTAACAAAAGGGAATAACGTCCTTTCGCGCGTAGCTCCCGATAAAAATTAATCGTACTTGTATGTCAACGTTAGCACACCAAAACTTGTCTTATAGCTTAATTCTTATCGTGCAGCTTCAAAAGGTTCCTGTATGACGAAGGGAAAAACGCTACTACTTTCAGCTGAAAACTCCGAACGAACTTCCGGATCTAATTCTGTAATAATTCAAATAACAATTCCCTTCCAATAAGAGTAAATAAAACTGCACCTCAAACTTCAGCCTTTATGCACACCATTGAGCCTTTCTATAACTGGATAGAAATTTATTCGGCTTCAGAAGACCCGCGTTCCCCGCTGTACGAAGCCGAGAACGACCTCAATCACTATACCCACGATATTTACGGCTACTACATTCATCCGCAATGGGATGCGATCGGCTCGGAAACCCTGTTCATCAAGATCCTTTTTGCTGATTACGAGGAAGGCTACGTAATAATGGAATTTATAGGAGAATGGAACGATGCTTTGCACAACGACATCATGCACCTGAAACGCAACATTGTGGATCCGCTTGTGCAGGAAGGGATAAAGCACTTTATACTGGTGGGGGAAAACGTTTTCAATTTCCATGGTTCCGACGACAGCTATTACGAGGAATGGTTTGACGAAGTGGAAGAAGGCTGGATCGCCGCTATCAACTTCCCGGAGTTCGTGTTGCGCGAAATGCAGCACTACAACCTCGATTCATACATCAATTTCGGAGGCAGCCTGGAAGAAATCCCGTGGCGTACTTTAGACCCGCGCCGCCTGTTCCTTCGCATCGATAACCTGATCCAGAAACGACTTGCTTAAACTGAAATCATCAAGCATAAAAAAAGGCGCCGTTTCGGGCGCCCTTTTAAGAACAAAACACTTCAACAATTAAACAACAATATTAGTGAGCGGCATTTTGAATGCTGTCGGCTTTCTGCTCGCCGGCATCTTCTACTGCATCAGCGCCAGCTTCGTTACCAGCATTTTCCATTGCATCAGATTGTGCTTCGGCAGACTCTTCTACCTGCTCAGCAGCCTGGTCAGCTTGTTCTTCTTTTTTAGACTCGCAGGAAGCAAATGTAAACATACCGGCGGCAACAGCTAAAAATAATACCTTTTTCATTCGGGGTAATCAGTTAAAATATAAATGGATGATTTTATAAACCCGCTAAATTCCTAAATACAAGAACATTCGGCGGGTTAGTTGCAGTTAATACGCTTTCCTGAAAAAGGTAACCCACCCGGACTAAAATAAAAAAGGCTTCGCTTTGCAGCGAAGCCTTTTACAAACCGGTTAATTCCGGTTAATAGAAATTACTGACCAGTAGTAGTGCCAGTTGTACCAGAAGTAGTACCGGTAGTAGTTGTACCAGTAGTGCCAGTGGTAGTAGTGCCAGTAGTAGTACCATCGGTAGTAGTACCGGTTGTAGTAGTACCAGTAGTTGTACCATCGGTTGTAGTACCAGTTGTGTCGGTCATAGTACCTTCGGTTTCGGTACCCATGTCTTCAGTACCGCCTGTAGTAGACTCGGTAGTAGTGTGTGTTTCTTCAGTTTTTTTAGTTTCGCAGGAAGCGAAAGTGAACATACCGGCAACTACAAGAAGGGATAATGCTTTTTTCATTTTTTGTTTTTTTGTTAAAGTTTAATTGTTCCGTTTTGTTTCTGTTCAGCCCTACAATCGTTAAAAACGTGATTTTTCCGGGCGAACAGTGGTTAATACTAAGAAAAAAAAAAGGTAACCCGGCTTTTTAAAAATATTTCAGACTTTTTTTAAAGGAGCAGAAGCCTGCTTTTCAAGCCGGGAACCTGGCGTTTTTATCTACTTTTCAGGAGTTCACTTTTCATTGGTTAAACCACCTTATAACCCGTAAATAAGAAAGGGATATACCTGCCATAAAACAAAAAGCCCTGCACAAGTGCAGGGCTTTTTGTTTTGCCGGAGCCAGCCAAACGCTGGCTTCCTAAAGCTTTACTAAACTAATAATTACTGAGCTGGAGCAGTTACAGTAGTATCAGTAGTAGTAGTAGTTGTAGCAGCAGTGTCTACAGTAGCAGCAGCAGTGTCAGCAGACATGTCAGTGCTTTCAGTTGTAGTTTCTGTAGTTGTAGTTTCTTCAGTTTTTTTAGACTCGCAAGAAGCGAAAGTGAATAAACCAGCTACTGCTAAAAGAGATAAAACTTTTTTCATTGTGTTGTTTATAAAATTAGATTTAGAGTCGCAAAGGTAAACGAAGTTTTCTAAACCAAACAACACCCTGAAAAATTTTATTTCTTCTTATAGATCACGTTGATCGGAACTCCCTCAAAGCCAAAGTGTTTGCGGATTTTATTTTCCAGAAAACGGGTGTACGATTCGCGGATATACTGCGGCAAATTGCAGAAAAACGCAAAAGTAGGGTTGTGCGTCGGGATCTGGGTTACGTATTTGATCTTCACGAACTTCCCTTTTATGGATGGCGGCGGGTAGTTTTCGATCTCCTTCAGCATCACTTCGTTCAGCTTGGAGGTGGAGATTTTCATCCGTTTGTTTTCGTAAACCTCGATCACTTTCTCGATGGCCTTGTGCACGCGCTGCTTCGTTAGTACCGAGGTGAAAATGATCGGCATGAAATTGTGCGGCGCCAGTTTTTCGTAGATCATCTCTTCGAATTCCTTGGCCGTGTTGGTGCCTTTATCTTCTACCAGGTCCCACTTGTTCACCAGAATTACCACGCCTTTTTTATTCTTGATGGCCAGCCCGACAATGTTCACGTCCTGGGCTTCAATACCGCGCGTGGCATCGATCATAACCACAGCTACGTCCGACTCTTCCAGCGCCCGGATAGAACGCATTACGGAGTAGAACTCGATGTCTTCGTGCACTTTGGTTTTGCGGCGAAGACCGGCCGTATCGATCAGAATAAACTCTTTACCGAAGGATTTGTAGCGCGAGTGAATGGAATCGCGCGTGGTACCGGCAATGTCGGTTACAATGTTGCGTTCTTCGCCTAACAGCAGGTTCACAAACGAAGATTTACCTACGTTCGGGCGGCCCATGATGGCAATTTTCGGAATGCCTTCGTCCGGATTCTCTTCGTCTTCCGTTTTAAAGTGCTTCACTACTTCGTCCAGCAGATCGCCGGTGCCGGAACCGCTTTGCGACGAGATCGGGAAAACCTCTTCGCCTAAACCCAACGCATAAAACTCGCCGGCCTGGTGTCCCCGCTGGAATGTATCGGCTTTGTTGGCTACAATGTAAATTGGTTTTTTGGAGCGGCGGAGTACGTTCGCAAATTCTTCGTCGAGGCCGGTAACGCCGGCTTCCACGTCTACCATAAACAGAATTACGGTGGCTTCGTTAATGGCCAGTTCTACCTGCTTCCGGATCGATTCTTCGAAAATATCATCCGAACCGTGTACGTAACCGCCGGTATCTACCACGGTAAAGTTTTTGCCGATCCACTCAGCATAACCGTAGTGGCGGTCGCGGGTTACGCCGCTTTCATCGTCCATGATGGCTTTGCGTTGGCCAACCAAACGGTTAAAAAAAGTTGATTTGCCGACGTTAGGCCGGCCTACAATTGCTACAATGTTTGCCATTGTGGTAAAAAATTTGGTAATGTTTCAGCCCCTCATTCTTCGTAGGAGTATCCGAATTAAGTAAAATGGTATTCCTGTTGCCTGAAATTCTACAACAGAACCAAGTGTGGGCTTGCAGCCCGGTAATATTTTATTGTCTGAATCAGGATTTTCAGGATTAACAGAATTTTCAGGATTTAATATTTGAAATTCTGTTAATTCTAAAATTCTGAAAATTCTGATTCTGACTTTTCAGGCCTGAAAGCCTAGTATTTTTTACTGCTTATTATAAGGGTTAGGTATCACTTTTATCAGTCTTTTTTACTCTTCAAAGAAAAGTCCTGTGTCTAGCGTCTTGATACTTGTGTCTAAAAATCAACTTCCCTTATACCCAAACCGCGATAACGATTTCGGATCACTGCGCCAGTTTTCTTTTACTTTCACGAAAATTTCGAGGAACACTTTTTTCTGGAAGAAATCTTCGAGATCTACGCGGGCCTGTGAACCTACCTTTTTCAGCATTTCGCCGCCGTGGCCAATGATGATGCCTTTCTGGCTCCGGCGTTCTACGATGATTTCAGCGCGCATCCGGATAATATTTTCGTCTTCCTTAAATTCCTCGATCACTACTTCGCAACTGTAAGGAATTTCTTTTTTGTAGGTCAGGAAGATCTTTTCGCGGATCATCTCGGCCGCAAAGAAACGCTCGGGCTTGTCGGTTAGTTCATCTTTGGGGAAATAAGCCGGGTGCTCGGGCAAATGCTTCAGAATAAGCTCAAAAACCTTGTCGGTATTTTTCTTATTAAGCGCCGAGATCGGGATAATTTCTTCGGCCTGCACTTTGTCTTTCCAGTAATTTATCTTTTCCAGCACCTCATCGGAAGTAGCCTGATCCGTTTTATTGATGAGCAGCAGGATCTTCGCTTTTGATTTCTCGAGGCGTTTGATCACTTCGTCTTCGTCCCATTTTTCGTAGATATCCGTCACGAACAGCACCACATCCGCATCTTCCAGACTGCCGCGCACAAATTCCATCATGCTTTCGTGCAGTTCGTATTTCGGCTGAATAATGCCCGGCGTATCGGAATACACGATCTGGAAATCGTCGCCGTTCAGAATACCCATAATGCGGTGGCGCGTGGTCTGGGCTTTGGAGGTAATAATCGAGAGGCGTTCGCCAACCAGCACGTTCATCAGGGTCGATTTCCCAACGTTGGGTTTCCCGATAATGCTGACAAATCCGGCTTTGTGAGGCGTTTCCAAAATAGTAGTTAATTAGGTTTGAACTTGCAAAGATACGAATTTCGATGGTTCGATTTATCGATATTCGTAGGTTCGACTTTTTTAGAGAAAATGGATAGCGTTTTAAAGCCTGTTTGGACTATGTAGGGACAGGTCGCGACCTGTCCGCACGTTATCTGATTAATTGCCTGAACACGATCTTTAAGATTCAAAAGATTGACAGGATTTTTGATAAGCGGGTAAGGATAGAGATTATATTTGTTTGATAAGATCGGGAATGCGTGATCAGGAATGTGTGCGGACAGGTCGCGACCTGTCCCTACTGTTTTTTGGTGCTGGGTTTGGGGTCAAAACTAAATACCTATCTTTACAGTTTAATCCCGAAAAAGAAAATATGGCAACTACTCCCCTTACGGGCGTTTTACTTATAAATTTAGGCACGCCCGATTCTCCTGAAGTTCCGGATGTGCGCAAATACCTCCGCGAATTTTTAATGGACGGCCGCGTGATCGATATGCCGGCGCCGCAACGTTTTATGCTCGTAAACGGCGTTATTGCGCCGTTTCGTGCGCCGAAATCTTCGAAGGTTTACAAAGAGCTTTGGGACGAACGCGGCTCACCGCTGCTTTACTACAGCCAGGATCAGCAGAAACTGTTGCAGGAAAAACTGGGCAAAGATTATCACGTGGCCTTAGGCATGCGGTACCAGAACCCGAGCATCGAAAGCGCTTTGGAAGAACTCCGGAAGAAAGATGTAGATAAAATAATTGTGATCTCGCTTTATCCGCAATACGCTTCGGCAAGCACCGGCACTTCTACCCAGAAGGTGATGGATATTGTAAGCAAGTGGGAAGTAATTCCGAGCATTTCGTTCATCAACCGTTTTGCCGACGATCCGGGCTTTATCAAGACCATTGCCGCCATCGGCCGCAGTTACATGGAGAAAGAAAAGTTCGATCACTATGTTTTTAGCTACCACGGCATTCCGGAACGGCAGATCTTAAAGGCATCGAACGGCGGCTATTGCCAGCTTTCCGATAAATGCTGCAGCACCTACAACAAGAAAAACCGCTACTGCTACCGCGCCCAATGCTACGAAACCACCCGTCTTGTAGCCAAAGAACTCGGTTTGCGCGAAGATCAATACACGGTGGCGTTCCAATCCCGGTTACAAGCGCGCATCAAAGACCCTTGGATCAAACCTTACACCGACGAAGTAATTGCCGAAATGCCGAAAAAAGGAATTAAGCGCGTGTTGGCCTTCAGCCCGGCGTTTGTGGCCGATTGTTTGGAAACTACTGTTGAAGTTGGGCGCGAGTTCAAGGAAATTTTTGAGGAAGCCGGCGGCGAACACTGGCAATTAGCTGAGAGTTTAAACACGCACCCGATCTGGATCGACACGCTGAAAGATATGGTGCTGCGGAGTTAGTTTCTTAAAGTATAATTGTATAAATCAAAAGACCCGGCATCTTCCGATGCCGGGTCTTTTGATTTTATTTACAGCCAACCTGTTTACTTCATTAAGGTCCCTATTAACATCATAACTCCAGCTAAGATTATTAAAATGAGCGCTTTAAACATATTGCTTGTAGATCGAATGGGAAAGTAAACTCCAAAAAAGATGAGCACCCCTAAAAAAGCAGGTATTAAACCTCCTGCAACTGAGTCATACTCACTTAAAGCTCCACCTAATATTCCACCTGCAACTAAATAGATTGTCAGGAACACATCACTTCTATACACCATCTAAGTAATAAATTAAAGTGAAAGTCCCGGCCTCTTCCGAAGCCGGGACTTTTTTATGCTGAAACGCTATTGTTTCTAAGCGTGAATGTTCTGGTACATTTTGGCCAGCGTAGCGGCAGCGTAATCGATTTCTTCCGGCGTATTGTATTTACTGAAAGAGAAACGTACTGCACCGCGGTTCGGATCTACGCCCAGAGCCTGCAGCACGTGGGAACCGACATTGGTTCCGCTGGTACAAGCACTGCCGCCCGAAGCTGAAATTTTATTGATATCTAAGTTAAAGAGCAGCATTTCGTTCATTTCCGAAGGCGGCAGGCTTACGTTCAGCACCGTATATAAGCTCTTATCCGCAAACTCCGAATTCCCGTTGAACCGTACGTCTTCGATCTGCTCTTTCAGTTTGGTGATCATCCGGTCTTTCAAACCCTGAATGTAGGTTTGGTGTTCAGCCATGTCGCGGTAAGCAATTTCCAGGGCTTTGGCCAGACCGATAATGCCGTACACGTTCTCGGTACCGCCGCGCATGTTACGTTCCTGGGATCCGCCATGAATTAAAGGCTGCACTTTCACATTTGCATCTACATATAAAAAGCCAACGCCTTTCGGGCCGTGGAATTTATGCGAAGAACCCACCAGGAAATTTACCGGCAAGGTTTGCAGGTCGTGTTTGTAGTGGCCCATGGTCTGCACGGTATCGGAATGGAAAACGGCATCGTACTTTTTGCAGATCTCCCCTATCGTTTGAATGTCGTTCAGGTTGCCGATCTCGTTGTTGGCGTGCATCACCGAAACGATGGAGCGCGGATTATTGGCCAGCAATTCTTCCAGGTGATTCAGATCCAGCGTACCGCGTTCGTCGTGCTTCAGGTAGCTGAGTTTTACGCCGTCGTGCTTCTCCAGATTCTCCATGGTGTGCAGCACGGCGTGGTGCTCCATCCGGTCGGTAATGGCGTGCTTGATTCCCAGGGTGCGGGCCGTGCAGGTAATAGCCGCATTATCCGCCTCGGTACCGCCGGAAGTAAAGAAAATTTCGGAAGGCGAAGCGTTTAAGAGCGTGGCTACCGTTTTCCGGGCGCCTTCTATGGCGGCGCGCACCTGCCTTCCGTGCGCATGAATGGAAGAAGGATTGCCGAAATGTTCGAGCATAAAGGGCGCCATGGTATCGAAAACTTCCTTATCTAAAGGAGTGGTCGCCGCATTGTCGAGGTAAACACGCATATATTTTAATTAGAAATTAAAAATTAGAAATTGTTAAATCAGCAATACTGAAACAGAATTTCAAAATGAAAGATTTACAAATATAAGGGTTTCAGTTCTAAATGGTTCCTTTGTTGGCTATTTACTGCCGAAAAGCTACCGTTTTTGTCTGAACTATGATTTATTTGATTCTTATGATTTTCCTGATCCTATGGCGCCATGAATCCAATATGCCATGATTTTTGATTTTCCATTCTAGGATTTTGACTTCCCATTGCAGGATTTTGATTTTTCCCAATTGTACGGGCCGGGCTTGTCCCCGCCCCACGCATATTGATCCCCAAATTATTGCTTCCCCACATCATTCCAAATAGCCAAAACGCTACACAATTAAAGCAAAAAAGCCCGCCACTTTGCAGCAACAGGCTTTCCTAAGTAAAAATTTCTAATTTCTAATTCTTAATTTCTAATTAAAATCAGGCTTTCTCCGAAATTATTTCCTTGATATCGCCGATGATCTTATTCGCAAGATGCTCAGCGGTAGAATTGGTATCGGATTCAGCATAAATACGGATAATAGGCTCGGTATTCGATTTACGCAGGTGTACCCACTCTTTATCGAATTCGATCTTTACGCCATCTATTGTGTTTACCGGTTGCTTTTTGTAGCGGTTCTGCATTTGTACCAGCACCTCGTCTACGTTTATTTCCGGCGTTAATTCGATCTTGTTTTTAGAAATATAGTAGTTCGGGTAAGAAGCCCGCAAACGCGTCATGCTCAGGTTTGCTTTGGCCAGGTGCGTCAGGAACAAGGCAATTCCCACCAGCGCATCGCGGCCGTAGTGCAGTTCCGGGTAAATAATACCGCCGTTGCCTTCGCCGCCGATTACCGCGTTCTGCTCTTTCATCATTTTCACCACGTTCACCTCGCCTACTGCTGAAGCAAAGTACTGCCCACCGGCTTTTTCGGTTACGTCGCGCAGGGCACGGGTAGAAGAAAGGTTGGAAACCGTGTTGCCCGGCTTATTCTTCATAATATAATCGGCCACAGCCACCAGCGTATATTCTTCGCCGAACATGCTGCCGTCTTCGCAGATCAGCGCCAGACGGTCTACATCCGGATCAACTACAATGCCCAGGTCGAACTTGCCTTTTTCCAGCACGCGGGAAATATCGCGCAGGTTTTCCGGCAACGGTTCCGGATTGTGGGCAAAATTACCGTCCGGCTCGCAGTACAGTTTTTCGATCTGGGTTACGCCCAGTGCTTCCAGCAGCATCGGCACGGCAATTCCTCCGCTGGAGTTTACCGCATCTACTACTACCCGGAAATTTTTAGCTTTAATGGCCTCTACGTCTACCAAAGGCAGACTTGTAATGGCTTTAATATGTTTTTTCAGGTAATCGGCAGTAGAATATTTGCCGAGTTTGGTTACCTGTTCAAATTCAAAGTTTTCGCTTTCGCCGATCTCTAATACCAGCTTGCCTTCCTCGTCGTTAATGAATTCGCCTTTATCGTTCAGTAACTTTAAAGCGTTCCACTGTTTCGGGTTGTGGCTGGCTGTAAGAATAATCCCGCCGCCGGCTTTCTTGGCCGGAACGGCTAATTCCACGGTTGGCGTGGTAGATAAACCTAAGTCAATTACATTTATGCCCAAGCCCTGCAGCGTTGCCGCTACCAGCTTGCTTACCATTTCGCCGGAAAGCCGGGCATCGCGCCCAATAACAATCGTGTTGTTCTGCGTGGTTTGCAGCACCCACGTTCCGAAAGCAGCAGCGTATTTTACTACATCAACCGGCGTTAAGGCTTCACCTGCCTTACCCCCGATCGTTCCTCTGATTCCTGAGATTGATTTTATTAAAGCCACGAATTCTTCTTTTAAATAAATTAACTGCAAAAGTAATGATTCAATATCAAACAAGTAAGAAAAACTTAAGCTCTTTTACTTCCGCGCTTAGTTTCTCATTTTCCAGTCGTTAACTTCAGGTTTTCACCATAACATAATGCTTTGAACTGCGCTTCCTGAAACCGCCAAAGCGTACGGTTCATGCCTGAAAAACTACGCACTATTTTCCGGAACCTCAGCCACTTTCCGCTTATATTTGTAAAATGGAAAATACAGTTTTTGCCGATTCTCCCCGCGGCCGCCAGCTCCAGGCGTTCAACCGCCTTTTAGATATCCTCGACGATCTCCGCGAAAAATGCCCCTGGGACCGCAAACAAACCCTGCAGAGCCTTCGCCACCTGACCATAGAAGAAACCTACGAGCTTTCCGATGCCATTATGCGCAACGATATTCCGGAACTAAAGAAGGAACTCGGCGACATTATGCTGCACATGGTCTTCTACGCCAAAATTGCTTCCGAACTGAAAGCCTTCGACCTGGCCGATGTACTCAATGCCCAGTGCGACAAGCTCATCTTCCGGCACCCGCACATTTACGGCGACGCCAAAGCCGAAACCGAAGAACAGGTGAAACAAAACTGGGAGCAATTAAAATTAAAGGAAGGCAATAAATCGGTGTTAGGTGGCGTTCCTGTTTCATTACCGGCACTTGTTAAGGCCATGCGCATTCAGGAGAAAGCCCGTGGCGCCGGTTTCGATTGGGAGAAAAAAGAACAGGTATGGGAAAAAGTAGAAGAAGAACTCTCCGAATTCAAATCTGAATTTAATATGGTTGCGCCGGAAGAGTTGGACCGCGAAAAAGCCACCGGCGAGTTTGGTGACCTTTTATTTTCCCTGGTAAATTTTGCCCGGTTCATCGATATAAACCCGGAAGAAGCCCTGGAAAGAACCAACCTGAAGTTTATCCGGCGCTTTCAGTTTCTGGAAACCGAATCGGCCAAAGACGGTAAAAATCTGCGGGATATGAACCTGGAAGAAATGGACAGTTATTGGGAGAAGGCAAAAAAAAGTGAATAAATACATTCCTTGGAACCAATAAGCAGCTAATTTAAGTTAAAACACTGTAACTCAAGCAGTAAACCTGCTGCCAGTTAACTAAAAGCAGGTTTGAATACATCTTTTTCAGCAAAAAAAGGAAAGAGACTGCAACGAAACCGAACTTTTTTCCATCAGGGAACGGTATAGGGCAGGTCGGAAACCAACAGGCTAGTTCTGCCAGCAAGCAATAAAACGCACGATGAAGAAAATTAGAAATGGGGACCAGAGCAGCATAGCATTATAATTTGTATGCATGCAGAATTATTAAATTAGTATTAAATTTTATAAGTTTATGCCCCAATACCCGATTGAATTTGGCGGAAACTCTGAATTTGATTAGGTTTGTACGGGTAGAATAGGCGACTAAACGATTTAAACGGGGAATTTACCCGGATATTTATGGAAGGACCGCTTGTAGTACCCATAGATTTGAAAAACAAACAACTAAAACAACCAAAACAATTAAACTTTAATTTTTTACAACAATGGAAAAAAAGATTGCAGTAAGCAAAGATGCAACTACAACCACTAACGAAGGCAAATCTAGCGGTCTTTTCGCAACACTTGCTATTCCAATCGCGATTATAGCGTCGATTGCAATTTATATGTTCATTTTAGGTAACCCAGCCAACTTCGAAGGCGGCGACCCGAACAATCACCCACTTCCAGGTAACGTATTAGGCATCGTTTATAAAGGCGGTTTCATTGTACCTATCCTGATCGCCCTGCTTGTAATGGTGTTGGCTTTCGCTATCGAGCGTTACCTTACTATCAGCAAAGCCAAAGGCTCTAAAGGTATTGAAGGTTTCGTACGTACCGTTCGCATGAAACTGAACCAGCACGACATTAACGGCGCTATTGCTGCCTGCGACGCTCAGAAAGGTTCTGTTGCTAACGTAGTAAAAGCCGGTCTGTACAAATACAAAGAAATGGCTGTAGACACCAACCTGCCAAAAGATCAGAAAGTACTTGCTATCCAGAAAGAGATCGAAGAAACTACTGCCCTTGAATTGCCAATGCTGGAGAAAAACCTGGTTATCATTTCAACCATCGCTTCCATTGCAACCCTGGTAGGTCTTATCGGTACGGTACTTGGTATGATCAAAGCGTTCTCGGCTCTCTCCGCCGGTGGTGCTCCCGATGCAGTAGGTCTGGCAAACGGTATCTCTGAAGCCCTTATCAACACGGCCCTTGGTATTACCGGTTCTGCTATCGCTATTATTGCTTATAACTTCTTTACAAGCAAAATCGACGAATTAACCTATTCTATCGACGAGGCTGGTTTCTCTATCATCCAAACGTTTGCTTCCCAGGAAGGAAACACTGTAAAAGCTTACAACGCTTAATCAAGTAACTGCAAAGAAAATATGCCTAAAGTTAAAGTACATCGGACCAGTCCTTCACTGGACATGACTCCCATGGTTGACTTGGCGTTCTTGCTGGTAACATTCTTTATGCTTACCGCAACACCTTCGCAGGAAGAAAAGTTGATTGTCGATACCCCTTCTTCTATTTCGGAAATTAAGCTTCCCGAAAAAGACGTTATAACCATAACAATTGGAGGTGACAACCGCGTTTTTTACGGCGTAGATGGCCAGCCGACCAGATTAAGGCTGCTCGATAAAATGGGCGCCAAATACAACGTGACCTTTACCGACGAGGAAAAGCGATCTTTTGAACTAATGAACAGTTTCGGCATGCCAATGGCAAACCTGAAGTCTTACCTGGCCATGACGCCGGAGCAGCGCAAGAAGGTAGCCCAGCCTGGCATTCCTTACGATTCCCTTACGAATGAATTGGGCGACTGGGTGCTGCAAACGCGTCTTACCAACCCCGATGTGGTAGTGGCTGTTAAAGGCGACGTAAGCACCACCGTACCAACGGTTCAACGGGTTATTGAAGTTCTGCAGGAGAAAAAGGTAAACCGGTTCAACCTGATTACCGACCTCGAAATGAAACCGTCTAACTACAAAAAGAGATAAGAAGATGGCAGAAATACAACCAAAAGGTGACGGCGGCGGCAAAGGAGGAAAGAAACGGGCTAAGAAAATGTCGACCAAAATCGACATGACACCCATGGTAGACTTAGCATTCCTTTTGCTTACCTTCTTCATGCTTACCACCACCTTCAACAAGCCGCAGACCATGGAAATAAACATGCCTGTGAAGACGGAAAACAAGGATGAACAAAACGAGTTGAAGGCTTCTGAAGCGTTGACCGTGATCCTGGGCAAAAATGACAAGATTTATTATTACCAGGGGCTGAACGACGGACAGAACCAACCAGACTTGAAAACCACCGATTATTCGGACAAAGGTATCCGGGAAGTTTTACTTGACCTGAATGCCCGTATCCCGAAATTAACGGTGCTGATAAAGCCGGTGAAAACCGCGCGCTACAAAAACGTAGTGGATATTCTGGATGAAATGAACATTACGAATACCCGCCGTTACGCGCTGGTAGATATGAGCCCGCTTGACGCTAAATTAATGGAAACTGTAACCGGAGCGCCAGATGGAAAATAAGAATTATGCGAACGCTACGCTCGACGACATTGTTTTTGAGGGGCGAAACCGGGAGTACGGAGCCTATGTGCTTCGCCAGGTTTACAACAAGCACGTAACCCGTGGCTTATTCATAGCCATTGCTGTGTTTATCCTTTGTCTGGCCGCACCGGTAATTTCAAAACACCTGTTCCCGGAAGAGGAAGTAGTGCAGGAAATAGTAACTGTTGATGTGAACACGCTGGCAGAACCGCCACCGATCGACAAAGCTACCCCACCACCACCGCCACCACCAGTGGAGCCGCCACCGCCACCAGTAGCCAAAACCATTAAGTTTACGCCACCGGTAGTTAAAAAAGACGAGGAGGTTCGGAAGGAAGAAGTGCCGGATATCGATAAGATTAAGGAAGCCCAGGTGGACGTAAAAACCCAGGAAGGTGACCCGAACGCCAAGCCTGACCTTTCCGGCCTGGAAGGTAACGGTAACGCAGTAGTTCAGGAGGTAGTGGAAGAAGAAATTTTCCTTGCCGTAGAACAACCTGCCGAATTCCCGGGCGGAAATGCCGAAATGTATAAATGGCTGCAGAAAAATATCAGATACCCGGATTTAGCACGACGCAGTGGTATTGAAGGCCGGGTAATGGTACAGTTTGTAGTAGACCAGCAGGGCCAAATCTCCGATATCAACGTTTTACGTGATCCGGGAGGAGGAACCAAAGAAGAAGCTATCCGCGTAATGAAAGCTATGCCGAAGTGGACTCCGCCTAAACAAAATGGCCGCTCTGTAAAACAGCGCATGGTAATCCCGATCAGCTTTAAACTGGGCTAATACAAGCCTGTTAAATAAGTGATCCAATAATGAAAAAGCCCCGGAAAACTCCGGGGCTTTTTTTATGCCCAATCGGCAAACGCATGAGCAGATTAGCATTAGCAAAATAATTTTAGGCCTTATAACAACATTGCCTTAAACACAGGCGTTTTCTATTTAAAGCAGGCAGGTTCTGGGGCAAACAAAAATGCAGGCGTTTACGGATGCGGATAAGTGGGTTTGCAAGGGACTGGCAATGGCGCGATTTCGTTACCTATCTATAACCTTTAACCGATTCGCCAAATGAAAACCATCAACTATGCTTCCGCCTCGCTCGACGACATTGTATTCGAAGGGCGCAACCACGCTTACGGCGCGTACCTGCTCCGTAAAACCTACCACCAGCACCTGGAACGCGGCTTTCTGGCTGCGATATCGGTTTTCATGCTGCTCATTGCTATTCCCCTGGTTAAGAACCAGCTTTTCCCGCAACCTTTTGTCATTGAACCGCAACCTGTTCAGCCCGGCACTTCTTTTATTGAGATAGAGCTTCCGGATATTAAACCGGTAACGCCACCGGTAGACCAGCCCTTAACTCCGCCTCAGAAAATAGAGACCACCAAATTCACAACCCCCGTGGTTACCGCTACCATTACCAAGCCGAGCGAGATACCTACGCAGCAAGCGCTTAGCCAAACCAACGTGGGCACCACCACCCAAACCGGCGATAAAGAAGGCATAGCGCCAATAGAAACGCCCGTAGCAGGAACCGCACCCGCTTTGCCGGCAGCGAACACCGAAGTGCTTACCCACGCCGAACAAATGCCGGAATTCCCCGGCGGGTATGCGGCTTTGCAAAAATATCTGTCTTCCGAGATGAGGTATCCGGCGCTGGCTTCCAGAAACAATGTGGAGGGTACGGTAATTTTATCTTTCGTGGTAAATGCGCTGGGCGAAATCTCTGATATCCAGGTGTTGAAATCCTTAGGCGCCGGTACCGACGAAGAAGCCAAACGGGTTATAAAATCGATGCCGCGCTGGAATCCGGGAAAAAATAACGGCATTGCGGTTAATGTACGCTTTGTAATCCCCGTCAGATTTGCCCTGAAATAAAAAACAGTATGCTTTAAGCAGAAAAACTCTGGGCCGGAAACGGTTCCGGAGTTTTGTTTTTTAATCCTGGTAAGGTATTTCCGGAGATGCCAGGATGAAGCCCTGCTTTTTGCAAAAGAAACAAAAAGCTAAAATTAACGTGAAGCATAATAGGGCAGAAAAAAGGCAATTTAAAGCCGGCTTCTTTTAACTTTACGCTGTAAAAACAGTATCCTTTTCCTAAAAAAAGTAAAACCCATGTTCGAACCCTCTCACCGGAATCCGGAAAGCAAATACACCCGTTTCCTCCGCATCTTTACCTTAATCATGACCCTGCTGTATCCGGCGCTCGGCATTTTCCTGATCTTTTCTTCCCAGGAGCAGGTGCGGCTCGATGAGAATATAAAGTTGATCCTGGGTATTGTGCTGCTCATTTATGGCATTATCCGCTTTGTGCGGGTGTATAAGCAACATTTTAAGCCGCGCCGCGACCGGTTCTCAAACGAAGAATAATCTGCCTGGTGAAACGTTATAGTAAAGAAACAAAAGGTGTTAGCCCGCGGCGACCGAAAACAATGTTTCCGGCGCTGCCGTGATTTGCCTTTAATTATTAGATTTGTGCCACCAACTTCCGGCAATTACGTTTTAGCCACTATGAAAAAATTTGCTGCATCTTGCATGCCTTTCCTTTTAGGCAGTTTTTTAACCCTCTCGCTGGGCAGCTGCAACCAGGATCAAAAGACAGCCGGCACGCTGGACACCCCTACTTCCGGCACCATTAAGATCAGCGCCGACGAGTCTTTCCAGCCGGTAGTAGAAGCGCAGCTCAGCGTATTCCACCGCAATTATAAAAATGCGAAAGTAACGGCTTCCTATAAACCCGAAGGCCAGGTAATTCAGGACCTGCTTCAGGACAGTGCCCGGGTAGTAATTGTATCGCGCCAGCTTACGCCCCCAGAACTGAAGGTTTTTGAAAATGCAAAGATCACCCCGCGCGTTACCCGCATTGCCTACGATGGCGTGGCCCTGATCCTGCACCCCGAAAACCGCGATACCCTGCTTTCCTTACCCCAATTGAAAGAAATTTTCACCGGCAAGGCAAGCTCCTGGAAACAAGTGAACCCGGCTTCGACGCTTGGCGACATTACCATTGTTTTCGATAATAATAATTCCGGCACCGCCCGCTTTGTACAGGATTCCATAACCGGCAAGCAGCCGCTTTCCCAGAAAGCCTATGCCTCGCAGTCAAGCCCGGCGGTTATCGATTATGTAGCCCAGAACAAAAATGCGATCGGCGTGATCGGGACCAACTGGATCAGCGATTTTGATGACAGCACGGTAGTCGGTTTTATAAACCGGATAAAAGTAGTGGCCGTGGGCCGAAAAACCGCTCCCACCGATCCGGACAGTTATTACCAGCCTTACCAGGCTTACCTTGTGCAGGGCAATTATCCGTTGCGGCGCGAAGTTTTTACCATCAGCCGGGAAGCCCGGGCCGGACTTGGCACGGGGTTTGTCTCCTTCGTTTCCGGCGATAAAGGCCAGCGCATTATGCTTAAAGCCGGCCTGGCGCCTGCCCGCGGAGTAGTTCGGCTGGTAGAAGTAAAAAAATAACCCTTTTTTTCTGTAAATAATTAATAATTGCTAATACACCCAAAAACAAACAACATGACAAAGAACTGGAAATATGCGCTCCTGATTACCGGCATTTTCTCCACCTCTTCTGCTATTGGCCAGACCTTGCAGGATGGCAGAAAGGCAATGGAAAAAGACCAGTACCAGGATGCTAAGAAGATCCTTTTAAAAGTAGTTAAAGCCGATAATAACGAAATTAACAATATTGCCCTCGGCGATGCTTACCTGAAAGCCGGCCAGCCGGACTCAGCCGTTTTCTACTACAACCAGGCCGCTTCCAAAAATGCGAAGTCTGCCCTGGGTATGGCCGCGGCTGGTAAAGCGGCCCTGGTTAGAAATGATTTAACCCAGGCCGAAAGCAAGTTTGCCGATGCATTAAAACGCTCTAAATCGAAAGATGCCGAAGTACTACTGACCATTGGTTCTGCTTACATCGATACCGATAAAAACCTTGGCCGTGGCATCGAGAACCTCAATAAGGCCCTTGCCCTGAATAACAAGAATGCGGCAGCTTACGTGAAACTCGGCGATGCATATTTGAAGCAAAACGACGGCGGTAAAGCCATGTCTGCTTACGAGAATGCCATTCGGGCCGACAACAACTACATTCTGGGCCACTTGCGCAAAGGGCAGCTGAGCGTGCGTTCCCGTAACTACAACGAAGCACAAACTGCCTACACTAGCGCAATCCAGATCGACCCGAATTACGCACCGGCGTACCGCGACCTGGGCGAACTTTACTACTTTGTAGGCAAATACGACTTGGCGCTTCAGAATTACAAAAAGTACGTGGAGATGGCCGGCAAAACCCCGGAAACCCGCGCGGTTTACGCTTCCTTCCTGTTCCTGACCAAAGATTATAAAGGTACCATTGCCGAAGCCGAAGAGGTTCTGAAAAAAGACCCGAATAACCTTACCATGAAGCGCCTGCTGGCTTACTCTTACTACGAAACCGGCCAGTACGATCAAGCCCAAGCTGCTATGCAGGATTACTTTAAAACTGCTCCGGCCGACAAGCTGCTTTCTTCCGACTACGAGTACCAGGGTAAAATTCTGGCCAAAGCCGATAAAAACCAGGAAGCCCTTACCAGCCTGAACAAAGCCCTGGAAATGGATTCTACGCGCGCCGACCTTCGTTACGATATTGCCCAAATCTACGTAAAGCAGAATAACCTGCCGAAAGCGATCTCGATGTACCGCAACAAACTGAAAACAGGCAAACCAACCAATACTGATTATTACTACCTGGGCTCCTTGTACGATCAGTCTAAAAACTACCGTTCAGCTGACAGCTTATACGCCCTGATTACGGTGAACAACCCTACGTATGCGCAAGCCTACCTGTGGAGAGCCCGCTCGAACTCCAACCTCGATCCGGAATCGAAACAAGGCCTGGCCAAACCGCATTACGAAAAATACATTGAACTGGCCTCCGCCGATAAAGCTAAAAACAAAGACGGTTTAGTGGAAGCAAATTATTACCTGGGCTATTACTATTACCTGAAAAACGACAAAGCTAAAGCCAACGCTCACCTGAAAGAAGTACTGGCTTTAGACCCGACCAACAAGCAGGCCAAAACCTTGCAGGGCGTACTTTCCGGCGCTGATACCAAATCGAAAAGCAAAAGCAAGAAGTAAGAAATTGCTTATTCATGTAAAAAGCCCGCCTGAAAAGGCGGGCTTTTTTGTTGATGTAATTTAACTGCCGTTGTTGGTAAAAACACCAACAACTTCTTTTGAGCAATTTCACTAAACAATTTCGGTTGTTGGTGAAAACACCATAGCCGTCAGGTCAAGCCAATTTATTGGGTCATCCGAACGAAGTTGAGGGAACTATCGCATACCGCCGAGCGAAAGGCATTTATTGCTACGCTCAAATACCATAGTAGTACCAGATAGTTTCTTCGGCTTCGCTCAGAATGACCAACTTTTTAGCCTACCGACTATATTGACAAAACATTATCAGGCCTGAACGAACTTCCGGAAAGTGCTGAATAGCTTCTATTTTCACGAATTATGAAACGGTACCTAAACCGGCATAAAAACTACCCTAATCTGCATACAACTCCCATTTGGCAAGCGCCTGAACGAAGTCTTCGGGAAATTCAGAGGAAAACTGCAGGAATTCTTTTGTTTTCGGGTGAATAAAACCTAAGGATTGGGCATGTAGGGCCTGGCGGGGAATAATTTTAAACGCATTCTCTACAAAAGCCTTATAGGAACCGGTAGGCTGCCCCTGCAGGATCTTGTCGCCGCCGTAGGTGGCATCGCTGAAAAGCGGATGGCCCAGGTATTTCATATGCGCCCGGATCTGGTGCGATCGCCCGGTTTCCAGGTTGCATTTCACCAGCGATACATACTTAAAGGTTTTTATTACCTCGTAATGCGTAACAGCGTGTTTGCCTTGCTCCCCGTTCGGATACACGCTCATTACCCTCCGGTCTTTCAGGCTACGCCCTACGTGCCCCGTAATGGTTCCTTTCTTCTCCTTCGGCACGCCCCAAACCAAGGCATAATAGGTTCTTTCTATGGAATGGTCGTAGAACTGCCGGGCCAGGTAGGTCATGGCAAATTCAGTTTTAGCAATTACCAATAGGCCGGAAGTGTCTTTATCGATGCGGTGCACCAAACCGGGTCGGATAGTGCCATTGCGGCTGGTGGGCAGATTATTTAAATAAAACGAAAGCGCATTTACCAAAGTACCGGTCCAGTTGCCGTAAGCCGGGTGCACTACCATGCCCGCTGGTTTGTTTACCAGCAGCAATTCCTCGTCTTCGTAAACAATATTAAGGGGAATATCTTCCGGAACTACTTCGGTATCGCGCGGCGGATCGGGCAGCGTAATGGTAATGACATCGAGGGGCTTTACCTTATAACTCGATTTTATAGCCTTGTTGTTAACCAGAATGGTATGCGCTTCAATGGCATTCTGAATCTTATTCCGGGTGGCATGCGGCAGTCGGTCCATCAGAAATTTATCTATCCGGAGCAGGCTTTGCTTCTTATCGATTACAATGCGGTAATGCTCGTATAATTCATCCGAATCCAGATCATGGTTTTCGTCCAGAAGGTTATCTTCTTCCAGCGGTTCGGCGTCCATCATCATAAGGGTATGGTTTTTAAACTGAAAAGTATAGCGTTTGGGGGCTTCAGCGGGTTCTATAAAAAGGAAAGCCGGCGCAGGTGCGTCGGCTTTCCGGGTATTGTTCCAGGAAAAGAAATTACTTCTTTTTCCCTTTAGACTTCGATTTTGAATCTTTGGCCGGCGTTGTTGCAGCAGGCGTAGTTGCTTTAGGAGTTTCGGCTGGCTTCTGGCCCGGCGTTACACCCATTTTCTTTAATACCAGGTCAGAGATGTTGCCATCTTCCGGACCGTGTAAAAGCACCGGAGTAGTACCGTAACCGGCATCGGAGTTGAATACATAGGTGTAACCGTTCTCTTTGGCTACATCGTCGATGGCTTTCTGCAGTTTATCCAGCACCGGTTCCATTAACTGCTGCTGCTTTTTCTGTAAAGAAACATCGGCATTTTTCTGGAACTCCTCAATGGAAGTACGCAGGTTCATCAGCTCTTTTTCTTTGTCGGCTTTCACCACATCGGTCATAGTGGCAGCACCTTTCTGGTACGCCTGGCCTTTGGTTTCGAATTCCTGGTATTTAGATTTTAACTGGTTTTCAAGTTGGGCGCTGTAAGCTTTCAGGTCGGCTTCGATCTGCTTGCTTTCCGGCATCTGGCTCATTACATAATCTACGTTAGTATAGCCGATTTTAATAGGGGCTGCAGTTTGCGCATAAGATACGGCGCTCATAAAGAAGAACGCGATTGCAGCAATTAAATTACGTTTGTTCATTTTTGCTTTTCAGGTTTGTGTAGGTTACTTTTTAGTTTTACTTTTTGTGTTTTGTGCAGGTGCTTTCCGTACCGGCGTTTTTTGTTCAGAATTTTCTTCGTCCTGAATACCTTCGATTGCCCGGCTCGGCAGGTCAGACGGATCTTCTTTCAGTGCGCCCGCCGGCCTTGCGCCCGGCGTATTCTTTTCCGGAGAGGCCAATCCGAGTTCTTCCAGCACAAATTCAGTATAATCGTGCACCGGGTTGGTATAAATCATTGTCAGGTCGCCCGATTTATCGAACATGATCTGCAGGCCTTTCTTTTTCGAAACTTTTTCAACCGCTTCAAACAAATTGTCCTGCACCGGTCTTATCAGTTCAGCCCGTTTTTTAAAGAGCAGGCCCTCGAAACCGAATACTTTTTTCTGAAAATCGCGGGCTTCTTTTTCTTTCGCTTCAATTTCAGCCAGCCGCTTTTTCTTCATTTCATCGGTAAGCAGCACTTCTTCGGCCTGGAATTTTTTCCGGAGTTTTTCCGCTTCCTGAAACAGGCCGTCTGCCTCTTTCTGCCAGTTAGCCGAAAACTGGTCGGCTTCCTGTTTGGCCGAAGCGTAGGCAGGCATTTTGCTTAAAATAAATTCGGAATCGATATACCCGAACTTCTGAGCAAAGGCCGCCGGAGCTGCCAGCAGAAGTACAAAAAGTATACCTAAAATCTTTTTCATATTGTTAACTGAGAAAATTATCTTATTTGCTGGCCGATCATGAAGTGGAAACGTCCGCCTCTTGGGCTGCCGGAACCATTTACCCCCGGAATAACCGGATAATCGTCCAGGCCATACCCGTAATCGAAACCAAGTAAGCCGAAAGCTGCCATGAAGATCCGGGCACCCACCCCTACAGAACGGTAAAGTTTATAAGGATTGTATTCGCGGTAGTTAGCAAAGTTATTACCTGCCTCTGCAAAACCTAGAACAAAAACCGTAGCGCTTGGGTTCAGTGTGATCGGGTAGCGAAGTTCCATCACGAATTTATCGAAGGCCACACCACCCGCATCGCTTGGAGTAACGCTGGCGTCTTCGTAACCACGTAAGCCTACATAATCGGTTCCTACAATAAAGCCGCCTACGCCTAAACCACTACCGCCTAACTTAAAGCGCTCGAACGGCCCAATTCCCAGTTTTTTATCATAAGTGCCAATAAAGCCGAAGTGTGCCCGGGTGTTAAGTACCAGCGCCCGTTCTTTGCCCCCGATAATAGTGGTAAACCAGGAAGCATCGAACATCCATTTGTGGAACTCGATCCACTCGAAGTTGCTGGTCTTGTTGCCGAACAGTGAATACGGCGGCGTCAGGTTGGCGCTTAAGCTTACCGAAGAACCGCGCTTGGTAAAGATCGGGCTGTCGTAGCTGTTCCGGGAAATCGTGTTGTTCAGGGAAATACTGTTGGAAGTACCGTTGCTGAACCCGCTGATCGAATAATTATTAAGAATGTACTGGTAGTATGACAGGGAATGCGACAGCACAAAATAGTCGTCCGGCCATCTTAAGCGGCGGCCCAGCCCTACCGAGGCGCCATTGATCTTAATAAGCGGAGCGTCCGGATTATTTTTGAATTCTGTATAACTGGCCTGGCGGGAAATAGTTTTGCTTAAGCTTACCGAAAGCGAGTTCGGTTTACGGCCTCCCAGCCATGGTTCGGTAAAGGAAATAGAATAAGACTGGTAACGGAAACCATTCGCCTGCACGTTCAGAGCCAGTTTCTGACCATCGCCGGAAGGTACCGGAGTCCAGTTTCTTAATTTACCGGCTTTACGCAGCGAGAAGTTATTGAAAACGAAACCGGCCGTGCCCACAAAACCCTGCAGACCGCCCCAACCACCGGATAGGGTAAACTGATCGCTTGGTTTCTCCACTACGGTGTAATTAATATCTACGGTACCATCGGCCTGGTTCGGAACCGGGCTCATGCCAATCTGCTCCGGATCGAAATAACCCAGGTTGGCGATCTCATTCCGGGAACGGATCAGGTCGGCGCGGCTGAATTTCTGACCAGGAACCGTTCTCAGTTCCCGCAAAATCACATGGTCGCTGGTTTTGGTATTGCCGGCTACCCGCACTTCTTTAATCCGGGCCTGGGCGCCTTCCGAAATACGCATTTCAATGTCAATGGAGTCGCCTTCTACCAGTACTTCCACCGGATCGATGTTGAAGAACAGGTAACCGTCGTCCATGTAAAGGGAAGTGATATCCAGGCCGGTAGGGTTATAGCTCAGGCGTTTGTCGAGGGTTTCTTTGCTGTAAACGCTACCCTTTTTAATGCCTAAAACGCTGGCCAGGTAATTGTCTGAATACAGGTAGTTGCCCGTCCAGGTAATATTGCGGAAGAAATATTTACGGCCTTCGTTAACCGTTATATAAACCTTAATGCGCTCATCCGATACTTTTTCGATGCTGTCGGATACGATCTGGGCATCGCGGAAGCCCTGGCTGTTGTAGTAATTGATAATGGCTTTTTTATCGTCTTCGAAACCGCTGCGCAGGAATTTAGAACTGGTAAAGATCTTGTAGAACTTTCTTTCCTTGGTGTTCTTCATCTGCTTCTGCAGCTTGCTTTCAGAAATGGCTTCGTTGCCCGCAAACGTAATTTCCTCGATCTTAACGCGTTCGTTCTTATTAATATCGATGTTCAGGATAACGCTGTTGGCCAGGGAAGAATCGGGTTTCTGGGTAACGTCTACCTTCACGTTCATAAACCCTTTATCCAGGAAATATTTACGAACGGTATTTTTGGTATTGTTCACCAGGGCATCGGTAACCACCTTGCCACGGATCAGCTTGATTTTTTCGCGCAGATCGTCGGCCTGGCCTTTTTTAATGCCGGAGAAAGTGAATTTAGAAAGGCGCGGACGCTCGGTCAGGTAAAAATCGAGAAAAATGAAACGGCCTTCTACTTTGGTAGCCGAAACTTCGATATTCCCCAGAATGCCCTGATCCCAGAGCTTGTTGATAGCCTTGCTGATATCTTCGCCCGGAATGGTGATCTGGTCCCCAACTTTTAAGCCGGTAATAGAAATCAGGGAAGCCGGATCAAGGAACCGGGTGCCGCTTACGGTAATACCGCCGATCTCATATTTCTGGGGGTTTGTGTAATCCAGGTTTAGCGTCTGGTTGCCCTGCATCCGGATTTGGCTGAAAGCCGGAAAACTCAGAAAAAGCAGGATCAATGCCCCAAAAACGTTATTCAATATCTTCATTTTATAAGTTGTTCGCTCGTTTTACCAAACCGGCGTTCCCGGCCCTGGTAGGCAACAAGCGCTTCGTACAAGTTTTCTTTTCTAAAATCAGGCCAGAGCAGATCCGTAATGTATAATTCGGTATAGGCCAGTTGCCAAAGTAAAAAATTGCTGATTCTTTGTTCGCCGCTGGTCCGGATAAGCAGTTCCGGATCTGGCATGCCGGTGGTAGCTAAAAAGGAGCCGAAGTTCTGTTCATTCACTTCTTCCGGCAAAAGCGTACCGTTCTGAATGGCTTTCCCGATCCTGTTTATCGCCTGGGCAATATCCCAGCGTCCGCTGTAGCTTAAAGCCAATACCAGCGTCATGCGGGTATTGTGTTGGGTTGCCTCAATGGCTTCTTCCAGTTCCTTGCGGCAGGAAGCGGGTAAGCTTTCGGTATTGCCGATTGCGTGCAGCCGGATATTGTTTTTCATGAGGGTGGCGGTCTCTTTGCCGATGGTGGAAACCAGCAGCTGCATCAACGCATTCACCTCGTATTGCGGACGGTTCCAGTTCTCGGTAGAAAAAGCGTAGAGCGTTAAGTATTCGACCCCTAACTCGGCTGCCGCCTCTACCGTTTCGCGCACGGCGGTAATGGCGCTCTGGTGCCCGAAAATACGGAGACCGCCGCGCTTTTTAGCCCAGCGCCCGTTGCCGTCCATGATAACGGCCACATGTTTAGGTAAATTGTGTTGATCTATTTTTTCCCGAAGACTCATCCATCCAGTATTTCCCCGCAAGTTATGAAAACCGCAGGAATTTTGTAAATAAAAGTGCTATTCCAATGGAGTTGGGTTACTCCGGTAGACTTTCGGGCACCGGATCTTGTAGAAAGTATACGATAAGGCAATGCCATTATAGAAGTACCAGTCGCTGTTGTGCGGATTGGCCAACCCTCTGGATTGCTCCTCACCTAAATTATCGTAAAGGTCGGTAAAAATTTTCCGGGCGCCGATCTCGGCCCCGATGTTCCAGTGATACGAAAGGGCAAACTTCACCCCTACTCCGGCCGGAATACTAATGGAAAGGATATTGCGTTTCTCGGCCTCGCCTCCCTGACCGGTTGTGGTTATCTGGCTGCCAATGGTACTGCCACCAACCACAGCCTGGGCATCGGACTCGGTTTTAGTAGAACTCAGGAAGCCGGCCAGGTTTACAAAAAAGTATGGCGTCCAGCGCTGCTGGCGGCGCAGGTCGTAATAATCCAGGAAATTATATTCCAGGCCGCCGGCCAGTTCAACCAGACTGCCGGACATCCTCGCCTGCCGTAGCTGGTTTAACGGAATCTTAAAGTAATTATCGCTGGCGCCGGTTGCCCCTACCAGTAGACTGGCCCGCAACGTTACCGGGTTGGAAATATCGCGCCGGTAAAAAACCATTGCTGCCGGGCCATTGTTGCCAAAGCGGTATTTCGGCGAGATTTCCCCTTTATAATTTACCCCGCCCAAGCCCAGGCCTAATTCGCTGGTGCCAATATTCTGCGCCTTAGCCGGCATAAAAAAAACACTCCCTACCCAGGAAAAGGTAAGGAGTGCCATAATAGTATGAAGTTGTTTCATGCAGTAGTAAACGCCCCGAATGCTCAGATATTATCTGAATTTCGGGCTTCTTCCTTTTTGTGGTAAAATGTAGGTCAGGTTAAAACCGGTCACAATATACCAGTCTTTATCGGTACGGTCGCCACGCTGGTCGTTATATTGCCCCCAGCCTACCTGAGGACCAAGTGGCTGCTCACCGGAACGGTCAGCTAAAGCAGCAGATAAGGGATTATTTGCTGCCAAAGCAACCGGATCAGCGTAAAATCCGCTTACGTCATCCAGGTAATCGGTAAAGGTTTTTCTCCAGCCAATTTCGAAGCCTAAGTCCCAGTTTTTATCCAGTTTGTACTTAACGCCTAAACCGAAGGGGATAGCGATCTGAATTCTTGAATACGGGTCATCATAATTGCCAAGCGGATCAGAGGAATCATCTAAGTTTTGTCCTTCAGTACCCAGTGGCTGAAGCGCAACAAATTCGCCTCTGTATTCAGCTTTCGGGTTATGGGCAAAAACGGCTACCCCGGCAAAAGCATAAGGAGAGAAATCCGGACGTTTTAAATAATTACCGCGGTTCTCGAACAGATCGAAGGTACCAACAAAGCTCAGTTCCTTAATGTCGTTCCGGAAACTCAGGTTACGGATAAAACGTGGTCTGTTTTCCGCTTCGTCTACAGAGGCACTTTTAGCATCGTCGCCGGTAATCCGGCCCCAGGCCAGGGCCGCTCTTACGGAGATCCGGGGAGTAAAACGACGGGTGTACGATACGCCGATATTCGGGCGGGTAGATTTAAAACGCAAGCTCGTGAAATCCGATTCCGGCACAATATCACCGAAATAGTTCATAGCATTCAAGTGAAAACCTACTGAGTTATAGGCCTTTCTTCTGCTGAAACGCTGCGCATCGGCATCGGCAACAGAGAGCACTACCATCAGAAGCGCCATTGCGGCTCCGGAGCAAAAGTTCTTCATATTCATAAAGTCTGTATATTTTTCTTTATACGCGGTATAATTATTCCAATTTAAAACACGGCCAAAATTAAGAATTTAGTTCGTTAATTAACAAGCCTTTAACAAAGTTTTTTTTCTATATTCTAATTTTCAATATTTTCCTCCCTGTTTTACTCGTTTCGCTTATCCAAACCCCAGTTTAATTTGGTACGCAAAGTCGATAAAAAATTCACCTGATTGATCTTTACCAGCCGGGCGTTAAAATTTTCGCGGCGCACAGCAAGTTGCACACCCGTTTCCACAATTTTGGAACGCGAGTCCAGCGATACCAGGAAATTATTGCTTCGGCCTTCTACCTCAAACGAAATTACACTTTTATCGGGCACCACCAATGGCCGTACATTCAAATTATGAGGACATACGGGAGCAATAACGAAATTGTTTGTCTGGGGCATCACTACCGGGCCACCGCAACTCAGCGAATAGCCGGTAGAACCTGTGGGGGTGGCAACCACCAATCCATCGGCCCAATACGAGTTCAGGTATTCGCCATCTATATACGTATGAACTACGATCATGGATGAAGTATCGGTCTTAGAAATTGTAAATTCATTCAGACCAAAATTTACCCCATCAAAAAGCTCTGCATCCGAGTCGGCCCGGATCAAAGAACGTTCATCGATAACAAAATGTCCTTTAAATAAAGCATCGAGCGCCAGCGGCACTTTATCGTAGGCCACGGTAGCCAGGAAGCCCAACCGGCCGGTATTTATGCCCAAGATCGGGATCTGCCGGGCGCCTACGTAGGTTACCGTATCGAGCAGGGTACCGTCTCCGCCAATGCTGAACACGTAATTTACACCTTTTAAATCGTCGCCCCGCGAAAAGGAACCTACATTTTCGGGTAGCTTCAGGCGGTTCTCCAGGTAAGTCTTAAAATATTCGACAATAATTATTTCCGTATTCCGGCTGGCCAACTCGTCGAAAAGCCCCTGCATAAACGGCAGGATCTCCTCTTTGAATGGTTTGCCGAGTATTGCAATCTTCATAGTTAAAAAGGAAAGGTCGTGTGGATGTACAAACCGGTCCGTCCTTCGCGGTTTACCGAATACTCGAACGTAATTACGCGGTCGTAATACGTAACCAAATGTAAACCCATACCGGTTGCCATGTTCAAGCGGTTCGTTAAAAAATTGGTTTGCTCAAAGCGGTTCTCCACCGTATAGCCGGCATCGGCAAACCAATTCAGGTACAAGGTAACAGGAATACGGTTAAATTTCGGATTCCGGATGAATTTTAATTCAATTTGGTTCAGATCGAGGAGCGGATGTGAAAGCCCCTGCTTTAAAAGTCCGTAGTGCTGCCCTCCTATTACGTACAACTCATAGCCCCGGATGTAGGACGTATATCCCAAGGCAATATTATCGGCATAAGCCAGGTTGGAAGCCAGGCGGCTTTGCCCTTCCAGGGTGTAGCTGTAGTAAAACCGTTTTCCTAAAGGAATGTACCGGCCGTACTTCGCAAAGGCGGTGGTATTATGCTGGTTATTGTTCAGGCCTAGTTGCTGGGTTAAACCAAACTGCAGAAAATGCCCGGCCAGCGGGTAAGCAAACGTGTTCCGGAAGTTCAGGGTGCGGGCTATTTCTAACTCCAGGTATTTGCGGTTCAGGATATTGCTGAAAAATTCCGGGTTTAGTTGATAGACGGAATCTGATATTTCTTCCTGGTGGTAGGAGGCCGTTAAAGTGGTTTGTTTCTGCACGTTTTCCCGAAGGATAAGCGAACCGGTGGCATAGCGTCGCTGGATCGGAAAAACCTCGTCCTGGTGCAGGGTGAGCAGTCTATTTTTTCCGGTGGTATAGTCGAGGGAATGGCTTTGGTATATGGAGCCGCCAAGGCTGAAGCCTAAATTCCGCTTTTTATTGAAATAGGGAACGGTGTAAAATAACTCGTATTTGCGGTTGAAGCCAAGCTGGATGTTTGCTTTCAGGAGTTCGTTGCGGCCCCGGAAATTATACTGCACCAGGTGCAGCCCGTAATCGATGCGGTTGAAATCTTTTTTTTCGAGCCAGGCATTTATGTTGCGGTCGGCGAGCGAAAAAATAGGGACCGGAAAAAGATACCAGCGTTCCTGCACTTCGAAAATAATGGTAACCCGGCCGGCCTGGCAAACGGTTTCGTAGCGCACCCAATGAAAAAGCTGCAAATTGTAAAGCCGGAGGCGGTTCTTCTCCAGTCTTTTCTCCAGTTCTCCGGAAGTAAGGATCTCGCCTTCCACCAGGTCGAGCTCGGCCCTGAGCACGCGTTCTTTCGTTTTCCGGTTTCCTACAAAAACCACCACGGCAATCTGCAGACTATCGGTTTCGGAGCACAGGCGAAGTTGCGAAGGCGCTGAGGCAACGCTTCCAGGCAACCGCAACGTGGTATCGGGTTGGGCAAAAAAAGTCAGGAAAAGGGCAAGAAGGCAGTTCAGCACTCGGAAACCAGCGTTACATATTCAGGTATCGCAGCAACAGGTCGTAGCGGTCTTTATCGGCCTGGTGATCGGTTGTCTCCTGAAACTGGGCAATGATCCGGTAGTCGAAACGCTCGAGGGTAGCTATGATACGGGTAAGATCGGTGGTGTTGATTTTCAGCGTAAGCTTTATTTTGTAAGGGTCCAGCTCGTCGGGCGAAACGTAGGCGCTCAGAATTTTGGCATCGTTGCTTTCTACGTGGCGGCTGATCTGGCTCAGGGAATAATCGCGTTCGGGCATGGAAAGCACCAGAATGCCACCCTGCCCCTGCAACGCCGACATCTGCCCGAAGGCCGCAATGGTATCGTTTACGGTAATTACCCCGAAAAACTCCTGGTGTTCGTCTAAAACCGGCACCACCTGGATCTTATTTTTAATGGCCACCTCCATTACCCGGTAAAAATGCTGGTTGTACATCACGTACGCATCCTCGAAGCTGAGCTTCACATTTTCCAGGCTCTGGTAATTCTGATCTTTCTCGATGATATCGTCTTCGGTGATCAGGCCCAGGTAGCGGCGGTTTTTGACTACCGGCAACTGGTTTACCCGGAATTCTTCCATCCACTTCACGGCCTTCTCCGTGGAGTCAGAGAGTTTGAGCGGCGGAATCATGGGGTTTATCAGTTCTTCGGCAATCATATTCTTGTGTAATTCAATTCCGCAAAAACGGGCAGGTGTAATACCTGAACAGCCTCAATAAGGTTATGACTTTTTATACGGAATTTGCTACCGTTCTTACGGATGTTGGGCTAAGTATTTGGCCAATATGCGGTTAAACTCCTCGGGATGCTCCATCATGGGGGCGTGTCCGCATTTATCGATGAAATGCAGTTCGGAATTTTTAAGCAGGCGGTTAAACTCGTGGCCGACCATTGGCGGGGTAATGGTATCGTTTAACCCCCAAACCAGCAGCGTTGGCTTATCGATCTTGGTAATATCCTTTGCCATGTTGTGGCGCTGAGCTGATTTGGCAATGGAAATGATCCGGAGGCACTTGGAGTTGCTGTTCGTAATATCGAAAACCTCGTCTACCAGTTCTTTGGTGGCTACATTCGGGTCGTAAAAGGTGTGCTTGGTACGCTCTTCCACAAAGCCGTAATTACCCCGTTTCGGAAAGGTGCCGCCCATGGAATCTTCGAACAAACCGGAGCTGCCGGTAAGCACCAGCCGCTTTACCATTTCCGGATTTTTCAGCGTATACACCAACCCCACGTGGCCACCCAGCGAATTTCCGAGCAAGGTCAGGTTTTTAAGGTTCTTAAACGCTACGAAATCTTCGATAAAATTGCAGAGCCCGGAAACGCCGGCCTTTATAAGCGGCATCTCATAGATAGGCATGAGCGGAATAACCACCCGGTATTTATCGGAAAAGCCATCGACGACGCCCTGCCAGTTGCTTAACGCCCCAAACAAACCGTGTAAAAGCAATAAAACTTCGCCGCTGCCTTCGTCTATAAATTGATATTCGCCTTCCTGTTTAACCGTGAGTTCCATCTCAAAAAAAATCTAATGCTGCCGGAAAATATACTGCTAACCGACAATTTTTGCAATACTAAGCCAATTTCGGAGTATATCCAAACCGTAGGTGGTAAGCAAAGCCTCCGGGTGAAACTGCACCGCCCAAACCGGATGTTCCACGTGGCAAAAAGCCATTAATTCTCCTTGTTTTGTTTGGGCCAGTGGCTTCAGGGTTTCGGGCAGTTCTGTAAGCAATAACGAATGATACCGCGTAACCGGCATATTTCCGGGTAAATTTTGAAACAGCGATTCGTTTAAGCAGCTTATTTCCGAAATTTTGCCGTGCATGGGCTTAGTGGCTTTCTGAAGTTTCGCCCCGTAAAATTCGCCCAAGGCCTGGTGCCCTAAGCAAATTCCTAATATCGGCAGTTTGTTGTGGTAGTGTTGAATTACTTCCATCAGCACGCCGGCCTCCTTTGGTTTCCCCGGTCCCGGCGAAAGAATTATTCCTTCGAACTGGTGCTTTTGAATTTCAGCTAAGGGAACATCGTTGCGCAATACCAGCACTTCCTGCCCTAATTGTTGAAAATAGTCGCGGAGGTTGTAGGTGAAAGAATCGAAGTTATCGAGGAGGAGCAGCAAGGTTTGATTTGGAGATTTGGGAATGTGAAGATTAATAGCGTAAGGTTTAAACCCTATGCTACTGTGGAACAATTATTTGCATGTAAAACCTCAAACAACCCTTTCTTACGTTTAATAGAGAAACCTCTACCTCGCAATTTTGTAATTTAAATTCAACGTTAATAAGGCCGAACTATACCTGTTTTCAACCTTAAAAGGCTCCATCTTCGGAAAAGTATTCGAAATACCCTGGTAATACTTGATCATAGGCGTAACCTGGAATTTATCATTTTCAAAAACCTTATAGCCTGCACCAACAATACCACCAAAAATGAAATCTGCAGTTGTATGGGTTAAATCAGTTGGAACACCTATTTTGCACCCGCTTATCGGTTTCGGATAATCGCGAAATGCTTTTACATTGTAACCGCCAAAAACTCCGATGGATGTCAGAAATTTATTTGAATTACCTAAATGAAAATTTACGGTGAGTGGAATAATCAAGTAATCTCTTTTGACTGTCATCTCTTTTCTAATGCCATCTGTATATTGATAGCATTCAGGCGTTGGTTCTTTATCTCCTTGCCTTAAATAATGAAAGCCGACAGTTGCTGAAACGCTTTGATTGAAATAATAAGTAGTATTCAATCCGCTATAATAGGTATCTCTCCTGTTTTCAAAATCGAAGGCGCTATACTTATTACTAGTTGATGAAATCACCCCGGTTTCGATACCAAAAGAAAAGTGCTGTGCATTTAAAATGGTGGAAATGAATAGTAAGAATAGCAGGCTAAGTGTATTTTTCATAAGTATCATTTACAAAATATTCAAAAATCACCTGATTGCTGCAATGCTATTCCCTTAAAACAACCCCTTCAAAACACTTAGCAAAGTCTTGGCAAACGGTAGGGCAAGACCAATTAAATCCAGTGCAAGCGGCGTAGCTTTTACTACGTACGGATAAATTACGGAAGTCTGGGAAGCGTTTTCGGCAATACTTACGCCGGCCATCTGGGAAACGTGCAGCAGCAAACCGATGGCCATACACCATTTCAAAGCACCGATTCCGGCACCCAAAACGTTATCGAACAAGCCCAGCGGGGTAAGGCCGATTACTTTTTTAAGCGCAATGCCTACCATTCTTACGCCCAAAATGATCAGGGCAAATACTACCAGGAACGTAAGCAAAGGCAGCAAGCCGAACACATCGCCGATAAAACTTTTCATTACCGGAATGGCCGCGTTCAGGAGTTTCAAGCCGCCCAAAACGCCGATAATTAAGGCCAAAAGAGAAACAATTTCCAGCAGCAGTCCTTTGCGAAAGCCCATAAAAGCGCCATACGCAAGCGGTATTGCCAGAAACCAGTCAAATGTTGTCACGTCAAGAAGAATGTAATAAACCTCACAGGTTTTTGAAACCTGTGAGGTTTTGATTAATTAATAAATTAAGCGTCGGTGTTGTTTAAAAGGGCGTTCACCGCGTTTGAGATCGCTTTTCCGTCGGCTTGGCCGGCCAGCTCGCGCGCGGCCACGCCCATTACTTTCCCCAGATCCGAAGGCCCTAAAGCACCTACCCGGTTTATGATCTCGAGCAGTTTAATGCGAAGGTCGCCTTCATCGAGCTGGGCCGGCAGGTATTCTTCGATCACCGCAAGCTCAGCCAGTTCAACTTCTTCCAGGTCGGAACGGTATTGTTTTTTATACACTTCTGCCGATTCGCGGCGCTGCTTGGCGGCTTTATTCAGTAATTTCAGTTCCTGATCGGGTGTCAGGGCTTCGGCCGCGCCTTTTTCGGTTTCGGCCAGCATGATCTGGCTTTTTATGCTCCGCAAGGCCTGCAGGCGCACTTTATCTTTCGCCAGCATCGCTTGCTTAATGTCGGCTTCAATTCTCTCTTTTAAGCTCATAGTTTTTATAATTTGGGAATTTGAAGATTCGGAAACTTGAGAATGAATCTATTTCCGAATCTCAGATCATTTAAATCTAACAATTTAACAGTTCAGCCATGAAACCATTTAAGTACTTTTCCGGCCGAAACTGCTACCATTTCGGCAAGTACGGAGAAAGCCGTGAAAGATATAAAGAAAAAAGGCCGTAATTTTGAATTCGATATTTCGACTGTTCGATTTTCGATTATTCGACTATCTTCAAATTTGTTTTCGTATTAAAAAATCGAACAATCGAATATCGAACATTCCAACCTACGAATTCATGGCTAAACTGAGCGTAAATATAAACAAAATTGCCACCATCCGGAACGCCCGCGGCGGCAACAACCCCGACCTGATAAAAGTAGCCCTCGATTGCGAACGGTTCGGCGCTCAGGGCATAACCGTGCACCCGCGTCCTGACGAACGCCACATCCGCTACCAAGACGTACTGGATCTGAAAAATGTGGTAACGACCGAGTTCAACATTGAAGGTAACCCAACCCCGGATTTCCTGGAACTGGTAAAAAAAGTAAAGCCCGAACAGGTAACCTTAGTGCCCGATGCGCCCGACGCCATTACCTCCAACGCCGGCTGGGACACCGTAAAACACCAGGCTTTCCTGAAACTCACTATCAAAGAACTTAAGGACTTGGGCATGCGTGTTTCCATATTCGTAGATCCGTTGGCTGAAATGGTGGAAGCCGCCAAAGAAACCGGTACCGACCGCATTGAACTTTACACTGAAGCCTACGCCAAAAACTACCACCAGAACCGCGAAGCCGCCATTGCACCCTATAAATCGGTAGCCATGCTGGCCCAAAAACTAGGCCTTGGCTTAAACGCCGGCCACGACCTGGACCTGGACAACTTGAAATACCTGCACCAGAATTTACCCGGCCTGCTGGAAGTTTCGATTGGGCACGCTTTGATCTGTGATGCGCTTTATTATGGTTTGGAAAATACCATTCAGCTTTATTTGCGGCAGCTTGACCCCACCCCTACCCTCCCCTAATTCAGGGGAGGGAGTCTTTTACTGAAATTTCAGAGACTCTGTTTTAAAATCACAAATTGCCAAGTTCAAGCAAAGATTGCTTCAAAATTAAAAAACCTGCTAACCGAGTCCTCCTCCCCTGTTTTTAGGGGAGGGCCGGGGTGGGGTCCAATATGCCGATCAATAGAATTCCTATTTCCGAAGTTCTTTCTTTAAAAGAACACCTGCCGCTGCTCGATATCCGTTCGCCGAAAGAGTTTGCGGCCGGCCATATTCCGGGCGCCTTAAGTTTTCCGCTTTTTTCCGACGAAGAACGCCACCAGATCGGCACGGCTTACAAACAGATTTCGCAGGAAAAAGCGGTGCTGATGGGACTGGATTTTTTCGGGCCGAACATGAGCGCTATGGTAAAGCAGGCAAAAAAGCTGGCGCCGGGAAAAGAAGTGCTGCTACATTGCTGGCGCGGGGGCATGCGGAGCCAAAGCGTAGCCTGGCTTCTGGACCTGGCCGGTTTCAAGGTGCATCTGCTCGATTTCGGGTATAAAAGCTACCGCCATTATGCACTGGAACAATTCGGAAAGAAATACCGCTTGCTTTTAATTGGCGGGGCAACCGGCAGCGGCAAAACCGAAATCCTGACTGAACTTATTAAGCTGAACGAACCGGTGATCGATCTGGAAAAACTAGCCAACCACAAAGGCTCGGCTTTCGGCACCATCGGTATGCCCCCGCAGGGAACCATCGAGCAATTCGAAAACGACCTGGCTCTGGAATTAGCTGCTTTAAACGTAAGCAAAACTACCTGGCTCGAAGACGAAAGCATCAGTATTGGAAAAGTGAACGTTCCCAAGCCATTCCACGAACAGATGCGCGCCGCCCCGGTCTTAAAACTGGAGATTCCGCGGGAAGTCCGGGTAAAGAAACTGGCGGAAGAATATTGTAAAGTTAAAAAAGAGGTTCTGTCTGGTTCCATCACTAAAATCCAGAAACGTCTGGGTGGCCTGTCTACCAAAGAAGCCTTAGCTGCCATCGAAGCCGGCGATATGGAAAAGATGGTGGAGATTGCGTTGGTTTACTACGACAAAGCTTACCAGTTCGAGCTCGACCACAAAGAAAACATTCAGATCATAAACGTACCGCTTGAAACAACCAATGCTGCTGAAAATGCGGAAATACTGCTGAACGTTGCGAAGAAAAATGGTATGCTTTTGAGGTAAAAGACTGAATGCTGGTGCGAGCCTCCGGCTCGTACCTATGCTACTTTTTTAAGAGCTAAACAAGGAATTAAAAGCTGAATTAAATAGATACGAGCCGGAGGCTCGCACCAGCAAACACAAAAATTTTAAACTAGAATTCATGTCAGATATAGAAATCTCCGAAATAAAACTTACTCAATACAGCCACGGCGCGGGCTGCGGCTGCAAAATCTCGCCGAAAATCCTCGACCAGATCCTGCATTCCGCCATAGAAATCCCCAAAGATAAAAACCTGCTGGTTGGCAACGATTCGCGCGACGATGCGGCGGTTTACGACATCGGCAACGGACAAGCCATTATCAGCACCACCGATTTTTTCATGCCGATTGTGGACGATGCCTTCGATTTCGGGCAGATCGCCTCGGCAAACGCCATTTCCGATGTGTATGCCATGGGCGGGAAACCGCTGATGGCGATTGCGGTTTTAGGTTGGCCGATCGACAAACTGGCGCCGGAAGTGGCAAAGCGTGTAATTGAAGGCAGCCGGCATTTGTGCCACCAGGCCGGTATTCCGCTGGCCGGCGGCCATTCCATCGATTCACCGGAGCCCATTTTTGGGTTGGCCGTTACCGGGATGGTGCAAATTGAAAACCTGAAACAGAACAACACGGCTACCGAAGGCTGTGAGCTTTACCTGACCAAACCGCTCGGTGTAGGCATTTTAACCACTGCGCAGAAAAAAGGCCTATTGCAACCGGAACACGCCCAGATCGCGCCAAAGCAAATGATGCAGCTGAATAAAATCGGCGCGGAATTAGGCAAACTCAAGAGCGTAAAAGCCCTGACCGATGTAACCGGTTTCGGTTTACTGGGTCACTTAAGCGAAATGTGCGAAGGCAGCAACCTGAACGCCGAAATAGAATTCGGCAAAGTGCCGAAAATTGCCGAAGCCGAAGAATATCGTTTGCAGAAAGCCATTCCCGGAGGTACCAACCGCAACTTCGACAGCTACGGCCATAAAGTCGGCCCGCTTACTGACGAACAGAAACATTACCTCTGTGATCCGCAAACTTCCGGCGGTTTACTGGTGGCCGTGCAGCCGGAAAACCGGGAAGAAGTTCAGGAAGTTTTTGCGAACTTTGGCCTGCAATTAGAAGCTTTCGGAAAACTGACCGCTGCTACCGGCGCAACCGAACGCATTCAAATAAAGTAACCCTATTATGAATCTACACTTCCGCACCCTCGGCGAAGGCCGCCCTTTCGTAATTCTGCACGGCCTTTTCGGCACTTCCGATAACTGGCAAACGCTGGGCCGCCGCTTTTCCGAAACGCACAAAGTTTACCTCGCAGACATGCGCAACCACGGCCGCACCGAACACAGCGCCGCGTTCGATTACCAGCTCATGGCCGACGACATAAAAGAATTTGTGGAAAGCGAAAACCTGCAGGACCCGATCATCATGGGCCACAGCATGGGCGGCAAAGCGGCGATGCAATTCGCGCTGCAAAACCCGGAGCTGCTTTCGGAGTTGATCGTAGTAGACATTGCGCCAAAATCTTACCCGCCGCACCACGACGAAATCATTGCCGGCCTGAAAGCCATTGACCTGGCCAGCCTGAAAAGCCGGAACGAGGCCGACGAACAATTGAAAGCTTACGTGCCGGAAGCCGATACGCGTTTGTTCCTGCTTAAGAACCTGTACCGCAAAGAAGACAACACCTTCGCCTGGCGCGCAAACCTGCAGGCCGTAGAAGAAAACATCGACAAGCTCACCAACAACATTCAACTGGCTTCTTCCTTCCCGAAACCGACCCTGTTTATTCGCGGCGGCCGGTCCCGGTACATTAAACCCGAAGACACTGCCACCATCAAGGAATACTTTCCGGCCGCCAGAATAGAAACCATCGAAGAAGCCGGCCACTGGGTACACGCCGAAGCCCCGGAGAAGTTCTACGACATTGTAATGAATTTTCTGAAGCAGGTTTTAGACACAAGTATCAGGTAGCAAGACACAAGACTTTTTTAGCATAGAATGATAACTTTTTAGGTACAAAATGAAAAAGCTCTTCCGGATTTGCAACCCTACAACACAAAAAAGCTCTTTCGGATTTGTAATCCGGAAGTTTTGAGTTGCGGATTTGTAATCCGCCTGGCACTAAAGCTGGCTATAAAACACTAAACTATTCGGCTTAAAAGTCGGTTTGCAAATCTTTCTAACACTTGCTACGGGATTTAAAACCCTAAAGAGCAGTGCTGAAAACAGTAGTGTTTTGTGTAAAGGTCCTTTAAAATAAAATACCCCTACACTACCTATCATTCAGGAAGAATCTTGTGAATTCTGTGCTTCGAAGTCAGAAGATTCTTTCAGAATGACAATTAAAGTTACCTCTTTTATTACCTATCTAATGCTTTTTAAACTTTAACCTTCCTTCTCTTGAACAAAGGCACTCTCTACCTCATTCCCACGGTTTTAGCCGAAGACACAGCCAAGGAGGTCATTCCGCCTCAGGTTATCAATTGCGTAGCCGGCCTCGATTATTTCCTGGTAGAAAATGCGCGCACGGCCCGCCGGTTCGTGAAAACCATTTCGCCGGAAAAAGTGATCGAGCAGCTGCAGTTTACGGTGGTAGATAAAGACACTCCGGCGGCAGAAGTAAAGAAAGCCCTGCAACCTATTTTAGAAGGAAGAAACGGGGGCGTCATTTCCGAAGCAGGTTGTCCAGGAATTGCCGATCCAGGGGCGGAACTGGCCAAATATGCGCATCAGTTCGGGATAAAAGTGGTGCCTTTGGTGGGGCCTTCGGCTATTTTGCTGGCGCTGATGGGTTCAGGTTTTAACGGACAGAGTTTTGCCTTTCACGGTTATATTCCCATCGATAAAAAGCAGCGCTTTCAGGCCATCAGGAATTTAGAAGCGGAAATGCTGAAACGCGACCAGACCCAGATCTTCATGGAAACCCCTTACCGCAACAACCAGCTTCTTTCCGATTTAATGAGCACGTTAAGCCCGGGAACAAGATTGTGCATAGCCGCCAACATTACCGCGCCGGACGAATTGCTGCAAACCAAAACCGTAGCCGAATGGAAACAAAAACTGCCCGACCTGCACAAAATCCCAACGGTTTTTCTGATCTACAAAGGCATTTAAAACGATAGGATTTCGGGCTTGAAAAGTACTGGTTTGCCTTTATTTGACCTGCTTTTGTTTGAACTAAGATTTATAGGATTGAAAAGATGAACAAGATTTTTCGCAAAAAATATTACTACAAACCCGGAGCGGAAGCAGATAAGGAAAGTTAAAAGGTAGCCGAAACTGCTGCTTTAAACTTAGTCTTCATTTCAAAACTTTTACCGTGCTTTGATCGCAATTCTCTCCTTTTAACTCAGCCCGCTTTTTTCCGGAATTTGAATATTTCTCCCCGGAATAAAATCCTGTCCATCTTTTCAATCCTTAAAATCGTGTTCAGACAATTAAAGTCAGCGCAATATCAGCTAGTGAATTTTTCAGCATAAACCGAAAGCTTGCCAAAACTGGTAAGCTTTTTTTATGTTCTATCCTTACCACCCATCTTCTTTTGCCATGACCAGATTAAGCCAGCTTGCCGAAACCCTCATCGGCTCCGAAATTGTCCGTTTAGGCAACCAGATCAGCGCCCGCATCCGCAATGGCGAAAAGATCTACAACTACACCATCGGCGATTTCGATCCGAATATTTTTCCCATTCCCTGGGAGCTCGAAGCCGGCATCATCGACAGTTATCAGCACCATTATTCCAATTATCCTCCCGGCGAAGGTGTAATGGAACTCCGGCAGGCGGTGGCCCAATTCATCCAGGAACGGGAAGGCCTGACCTACGACATCTCCGAAATCCAGATCGCCAGCGGCGGCCGGCCGCTGATTTATGCCCTTTTCCGCACCGTAGTAGATCCGGGAGACAAGGTAATTTACGCCGTGCCATCCTGGAACAACAACCATTACGTGCACATGACCGGCGGTGCGCATTGCGTAATAGAAGCCTTGCCGGAAAACAATTTCATGCCTACAGCTGCCCAACTGGAACCTCACATGCAGGGTGCCGCCTTACTTTGCCTCTGCACCCCGCAAAACCCGACCGGCACCACTTTCAGTCAAGAAGAACTAAAAAAGATCTGTGACCTGGTACTGGCCGAAAACAAACGTCGCGGTCCGGAAGAAAAAAAGCTCTACGTCATGTTCGATCAGATCTATTTCACCCTGACCTACGGCAATACCCAACACTTTAACCCGGTTTCCTTACGGCCGGAAATGAAAGCCTATACCATTTTTATTGATGGCATGTCGAAAGCGTTTGCGGCAACCGGGGTACGGGTGGGGTGGTCCTTGGGGCCGGCAAACGTGATCAGCAAAATGAAAGCCCTGCTCAGCCACATCGGAGCTTGGGCGCCCATGGCCGAACAGAAAGCAGCCGCCGGTTTCCTGCTGCAGCCAGACGCCATCAATACTTTTCTAACCGAATTCAAAGCCAGACTGGAGGAACGTTTGTGGGCCGTGTACCAGGGCATCATTGCCCTGAAAGAAAATGGCTACGCCCTGGATGCCATTACGCCCCAGGCCGCCATTTACCTCACCATCCGAATGGATCTCGTGGGTAAAATCTATCAGGGCCGGAAATTAGAAAACCAAGGCATGGTTACCGATCTGCTTTTAAGCGAAGCTAAACTGGCCCTTGTGCCGTTCTACGCCTTCGGCGCTAGTCCCGATTCGCCCTGGTACCGCCTGAGCGTGGGCACGAGCAAAACCGAAGAAATCCCCGAAATGCTCTCGAAACTGGAGAACTTCCTGGCAAAGCTACAGTAATTTTGAAAGTTGGTTTAAATAAAAGCGCCTGCAGTAAAAATTGCTGCAGGCGCTTTTGTTTAAAGCAGAACCGTTTCATTGTGGCTGAATTCCCAACATGTCGCAAGTTTAGGCGCAGCCGTAACTTGTGACTAAATCATGGGTCAGTTTGCAACTGACCTTGCCTGCAAGGCAAACATTTAGTCTGCTTTGGGATACTGAAATTTTTGATCAGCAGCTTCCGCCTTTACAAACTAGCTATCAAAAAAGTCACAAGTTACGGCTGCGCCTAAACCTGCGACATGCTTTAACCTTTAATCTTGCTGCGCAATCTCAGTTGCTAAATCATTGCTGCAATAGAAAAAAAGCGTCTGTTTTTAGCTGTTGGGTTGGGTCACGAAAGCCAGGAATAAACCGCCCAGGCCGAAAGATACGCCAGACCGCTCATGTACAGCATTTGAATAATCGGCCATTTCCAGCCTTTGGTTTCGCGGTACACTACGGCAATGGTACTCATGCACTGCATGGCAAACGCATAGAAAAGCAGCAGCGAAAAGCCACGCGCCGGGTTGAAGAACATTTCCCCGTTCTCGTCTTTTTCCATGGCTAATTTCTGCTGAATGGTGGCCTCTTCTTCGTCGGCGCCAACGCTGTAAATGGTGGCCATAGTGCCTACAAAAACTTCGCGGGCGGCAAAAGAAGTCAGCAGGGCAATGCCGATTTTCCAGTCGTAGCCCATCGGGCGGATGGCCGGCTCGATGAAGTGACCGAATTCGCCGGCGTAGGATGACTCGAGTTTGTAGGAAGCAATTTTATTGGCGGTTTCTTCTTCGGTCAGGTTCAGCTTTTGGGCTTCAGTTAAAGCCGTTTTTTCGGCATTTTCCATAGCGTTTCCGGGGCCGTAAGTAGCCATTACCCACAGAATAACCGAAATGGCCAGAATTACTTTACCGGCCTGGAAAACGAACGCTTTTACTTTTTCTACAATCGTTAAACCCACGTTTTTCCAGCGCGGCATTTTGTAGGTCGGGAATTCCATGATGAAGAAACTCCGCTCTTTGGTTTTCAGGAAGAATTTCAGCGCCATGGCCGAAAGCAAAGCGGCCACAAACCCGAGCAGATACATGCCCATGAGTACAATGCCCTGCAAATTCAGGAAGCCAAAATAATATCTTTCTGGAATGATCAGGGCAATGATAACGGTATAGATCGGGATGCGGGCCGAACAACTCATAAGCGGCGTCACGAAGATCGTGATTATGCGGTCTTTCCAGTTATCGATGGTGCGCGTACTCATAATGGCCGGCACGGCACAGGCAGCGCCGGAAATAAGAGGCACCACGCTTTTACCGCTCAGCCCGAATTTGCGCATGATCTTGTCCATCATAAACGTAACGCGGGCCATGTAACCGGTTTCTTCCAGAATGGCAATAAAGGCAAACAAAATAGCGATCTGGGGAATAAAGATCAGAATCCCGCCGAGGCCGGCAATAATGCCTTCGGTTAAAAGATCGACCAGCGGGCCGCTGACGCGCTCATGAATAAAGCCGTTCAAGGCCCCGATGCCGGCGTCGATCAGGTCCATCGGGTAGCTGGCCCAGGCAAAAATGGCCTGAAACATCAGGAACAATACGGCAAAGAAAATAAGGTAACCGAAAACCTTGTGGGTAAGAACTTTATCGAGCTTGTTGCTGAACTGTTCGTTCTTTTCTGCTTTCACCACCCGTACCGAATCGAGCAGCAACCCGTTTATAACCGTGTAGCGCTCAATGGTTTCGGTGGCCTGCAGCGTGTTCGAATCGAATTTATTTTCCTTCAGCAGGTCTTCGATGTAGCTTTTATCGTCGTCGGAAAGAAAGCTTAATTTTTTGTACTGGTGCGCGTAATGCAGCGCCAGGTAATCGTTTTTCAGTTCGAAGTAATACCGGATCTGGCGCACCAGCGTGAGCAGCTCTTCGGGAATTTTATAAAAAGGCTGGTTTAAGCCGGTCAGTTGCTGCGAAGCCAGAATTTTAAGCGCCGCAATGCCAATGCCTTTGCGGGCGTTCATCGGAATAACCGGCACGCCCAAATCCTGCTGCAGTTGCTCTACGTTTATCTGCACGCCGTGCTCTTCTGCCACGTCCATCATGTTCAGGGCTAGCACCAAGGGCAAACCAAGATCGGCGAGTTGGGTAAAGAGCAGCAGGTTGCGTTTCAGGTTCGAAGCATCGGCCGTTACAATGATCAGGTCGGGGTAAGCTTCTGACTTTTTGTTGTGGATCAGGTCGATGATCACCTTTTCGTCCAGCGACTTCGGGTAAAGCGAATACGTGCCGGGAAGGTCGATGATCTGCGCTTTGAGGCTGGGCGTAAGCTGGCTGATGCCGGTTTTTTTATCGACGGTAACACCGGGGAAATTGCCTACTTTCTGGTTTAAGCCGGTTAGTTGGTTAAAGAGCGAGGTTTTGCCGGAATTCGGGTTTCCGATCAGCGCGATCCGGGGAACCCGGTTCTGGGGCGAACTTTGGCGCGCCCGTATTTCTTCCGGGGAAATGAGGACTTCTGGCATAGACTAACCTTTCAGCAGAATGGTTTCTGCTTCATCTAAACGCAGCGAAAGGGTGTAATCGTTCACGATAATAGTAATGGGGTCGCCGAGTGGGGCGCGGCTGTTGAGTTTAACCGTTGTACCCGGAATGCAGCCCATCTCGAGCAATTTCAACCCCATTTCCGGATCTTTCAGGCAACAAATAGTACCCGATTCCCCAATCTTTAAATCCCGAACGCTTTTTTCTTCTCTCTGCACCGCTGCTTATTCTTATTTAGACTCAGTATAAACAGATGCAAGATACAACGGGTTTCTTTTTATTCCAAAAAGGGTAGCGTTTTTTAGAAGCGGAGCCTGGATCTAAGTCTTATACCCTGGTCTGCTTCCCTACCAACAAAGCCCTCATTTTTAATTACCTGTTGCAGAGTGCTTACTACAAATGCTATCCAGCCCTGTGATTTCCACGCCTGGCTTTTTATTACCAAAACTATACCTTTCCGGCCAGGAATAGAACATCTCCGCTAAGCATATTTCGAGGAACAGAACCTGCCGCCACTCATAATGCAAGACTGAATTAATGTTCTACAAATAAACCAATCAGGCCGCTTTAATTCAAAATATCTTTCGTTTCCTAAATTTTCTTTGGCATTCCAATAAAACTATAATATATTTAGAAGCCTTAATAAATTTCCAACCAACAACTTATTATTTATGAGAAAAACTCTACACGCTTCACTCAGGGCGCCAGTTCTCTTATTTAAAGGAAGAGCAAGCCGTTTTCTAACGCTGCTGCTGCTTTTCCTTTTCAGCGCTTATCAGGGGGCCTTGGCCCAGACCACTACTATTTCTACGGAAACCGGCACTAATTTTACTGGTGGAAACGGAGTAGGCGGCAATGCTGCCATTACGTTTGTAGTGGAAAACACCAATAACTACGACATTATTCTTACCGGTGTAGATATGTATTGGGAAACCACTTACAATGGCACCATTCCAACCCTTTGGTATTCATCAACCTCTCTTTCCGGTGCCCCAACCATTGCTGCACCGGACTGGACAAGTATTGCCACGGGTCCTGCGGTAGCTGTAACCTCAAACGCTTATTATCCGGCTTTAACCAATCTTACTTTCGTTATTCCGGCTGGTACACAATATCGGTTCGCGCTACAAACCTCACTGGGCGTAAATTATAGCGGCGCTTCTCCGGTGCCATCACCGTCTGTTTTAAGCGCAGGCGGTGTAAATTTAAAAGTTTACGATGCGACAGTTGGTACAGCCGCAGTAGGCTTCGGAGGCGCTTTTCCAAATCCGACGAATACTCCGCGTGCTTTCACCGGCCGAATTCATTTCAAACAGGCAACCCCTTGTGTTACCCCACCTAACGCTGGGCAAGCTGTCAGCTCCGTTGCCACTGTTTGTCCTAACACTAACTTCCGGTTAAGCCTTACAGGCACCAGCGGCGGAATGGGCAACACTTTAGGTTTGACTTACCAGTGGCAGTCCTCTGCAAATGGCACCACTGGCTGGACTAACATTGCCGGCGCAACCGCCAGTTTCTTAAATACCACGCAAGCTACTACCACCCACTACCGCGCACAATTAACCTGCAGCGGACAAACAGCCAACTCGACTCCGGTACAGGTAACAACTACCGCTACCCCGGTATCCGGAACCTTCACCATCGATAAAAACGCACCGGCTTCGGCTACAAGCTTCCAGAGCTTTGCAGCAGCTATCGGTTCTATCGAGTGTGGTGGTGCGAGCGGCCCAATTGTATTCAATGTGGCTACAGGCTCCGGCCCATATAACGAAAATATGGTTATCCCGGCTATTCCAGGCACTTCTGCTACTAATACTATCACCATTAACGGCAACGGAAATACCTTAACAGGTGCAGTAAGCACAAGCGCTGCCCTACAACTTAACGGCGCTAAGTATGTTCGGGTAAATAACCTGACCATTGAAGCCCTGCCAACGGCTACCTCCGGTCAGGTGGTGCATTTAACCAATGGCGCGGAAAACAATATTTTCACCGGAAACACCATCCGCCACACCGGCAGCCTTACTTCTACCGCTACTTCTTATGCGGTTTATATTTATACGGGCAGCAACAACAACAACACTTTCCAGAACAACACCATTATTGGCGGTTACTATGGAATTTATAACTACAGTGTTTCAACTACTGCCACCCAGAACAATAACCAGTTCATTGGCAATACACTCCGCGACCAATACTATTATGGTATTTACAACTACTATACCACCGGTACCTTAATTGAAGGAAACGATATCAGCCGGCCTACCCGGACCAATGCAGGTTTTTACTATGGTATTTACCTGAGCACCGGTAATATTAATGTGGATATTGTAAAGAACCGCATCCATAATACTCACGGGGCAGCCTCTTCCCTTACCGGAGATGTTTACCCGATCTACATTACCGGATCCGATGCTCCAACCGGCTCGGAAAACATCATCAGCAACAACCTGATCTATGATATTAACAATACCGGCTGGATCTATGGCATTTATTCCGGCGGAAGTGATGGTTCCCATTTCTACCACAATAGCATCAGCATTAATAATTCTGCCAATACCGGAACGGTTCGTGGCTTCTACCAGACCACAGCTGCTACCAACGTAAGGTTCATCAACAACATTGTGAGCATTGTAACCGGCACTTCCGGCACCAAGCACGCCCTGTATTTTGGTACCACTACTTCCACTATTACTTCGAACAACAACGTGCTGTACGTAAGCGGCGGTTCCAGCTCCAGCGGCATTGGCTACTACTCTACCAACCGCGCAACCCTGGCCGACTGGCAGACAGCTAACGGCAATGCTTACGACCAGAATTCTGTTTCTGCTAATCCGCAGTTCGTAAATCTTACTAACGGCAACTTAATACCTACATCGGGCGCTGTGAACAATATCGGACAGCCGGGAACCGGCGTGCTACAAGATGTTACAGGCGCTACCCGCAGCACCACAACTCCGGATGCCGGGGCTTATGAATTTACACCGGCCGCTATCGACGCGGGCGTTTCAGCTATTTCTTCTCCGGTATCGGGCTGCGGCATGACCAGCCAGGAAACCATTACCATCACCATTCAGAATTCTGGTACTACGCCGATCTCCGGATTTCCGGTAAGCTATACCATTAATGGCGGCAATGCGGTTACCGAAAATTATAGCGGAACCATTGCGGCAGGCCAATCTGCCACTTACAGCTTTACCACAAAGGCTAACCTGGGCACAGCCGGCACTTACACCATTGTAGCTCAGACGAACTTAAGCGGCGATGGATTAGCTGCTAACGATGCCTTTACCAAAACGGTAACTGCAATTCCAAGCATTTCCACCTACCCGTACTTCGAGAACTTTGAAGCCGGAAACGGCGGCTGGGTTGCTGGCGGAACAAGCTCCTCGTGGGCATTGGGTACCCCAGCCAAAAGCGTTATTAATTCTGCCGGCTCCGGTACCAAATCCTGGGTAACCAACCTGACGGGAGACTATAATGCCAGTGAGCAATCGCAGGTGGTAGGCCCTTGCTTTAACCTTAGCTCTCTGGTTCAGCCGATCATTACCCTGAAGATCTGGTGGAACATGGAAAACAATTACGAAAAGGCGGCCCTGCAGTCTTCCATTGATGGCGGCGTTACCTGGCAGCATGTGGGCGCTTTCGGCGACCCGAACAACTGGTACAACAACAACAGTACATTTGGGCCAGGTGTAGGCGGCGGCGTGAAAGAAGGCTGGAGCGGAAATGCCACTTCCAACAATGGTTCCGGTGGCTGGTTAACCGCCAAGCACGCCTTAACCGGCCTGGGCGGACAATCTTCCGTATTGCTGCGCATCGCTTTCGGCTCCGATGGTATTGTTCAGGACAACGGCTTTGCCTTTGATGATGTGAGCATCTTTGAATCTCCGGCCAACGATGTTGGTGTGGTAGCCCTGACCGCTCCGGCGCTTTCCGGCTGCGGTTTCACCACTACCGAGCAGGTGTGTATTAGCATTACGAACTACGGTTCGGCAGCCACTACTTCCTTCCCTGTTTCTTATCAGATCGGCAACAACCCGGTTGTAACCGAAACGGTAAGCACCCCGATTGCTCCGGGCGCTAGCCTGAATTACTGCTTTACCACCCGCGCCAACTTGGCTGCCGGCGGTAACTATAACTTCACTTTCACTACCAACCTGGCAAACGATGGCGACCCAAGCAATAACACCTTGACCAAGGTAGTTGCCAACCCGCTCATCAACGTGTTCCCACATACCCAGGATTTTGAAACTTCTACTGCAGGCGCACCGGGCACCTTGCCGGCCGGCTGGAGCATTACACCTGCTACCGGTTTCCGCTGGGAAGTAGAAGACGGCCCGACTTCCTCAACCGATACCGGCCCGAACGTAGACCATACAACCGGCGCAGCAGGCGGTAAATTTGTTTACACCGAAGCTTCTTCCGGCTCAACCGGAGACATTGCCGAACTGATCTCCCCATGCATTGACCTGACAGGCTTATCAACCCCTGGCTTTGAATTCTGGTACCACATGGCCGGCACTGCCATGGGCTCGATGGATATTGACGTAACTACCAACAACGGCACTACCTGGACCACGCTGCATACCTTCACCGGCCAGCAGCAGACCAGCGAGTCTGACCCTTGGTTGAAGCGCACCATCAGCCTGGCAGGTTATACCGGCATGGTAAAGATCCGCTTCAAAGGAACCCGCGGCAACAGCTTTGAAGGTGACATGGCCATTGACGACGTACGCTTCTACAACATTGGCGCAGTAGATCTAGGTATTACTTCCTTTACCCCATTAACCAAGATCTGCGGCTTTACCAACAACGAGCAGGTTCAGGTAATGATCGATAACCTGGGCGGCCTGAATGCCACCGGCTTTACCATGTCGTACACGGTAGACGGCGGCACTGCGGTAACAGAAACCTTTACCGGTACGCTGGCCCCGAACTCTCCAACTACCTTCACCTTTGCCCAGGGCGCGAACCTTTCTGCCCCAGGCCCGCACACAATTGTGGTAACCATTACCGGCAACGGCGATCCGAATGCTACTAACAACACCATTACCTACACCATTACCAACGCTACTTTAACGGGTATGCCACCGGTAATCGACTTTGAAACCGCTACCACCGACCTGTCGATTATGCGGGTAGTAAAAGGCACCAAAGGTAATGTGACCGAAGGAACTGGCGCCAGCTTTGGCACAGGCACCAAAGGTATGATTATGGATGCCACTTCAGCTACCGGCTGGACCATTCCTGCCGGCACGGTTAACCCGTGGACCAATAACCTGGATAACTTTGCCGGCACGTACCTGTGCTTTAATCCGACCAGCAACGGCCAGAACGACTCACTGTGGCTGTACTTTGATCTGAAGCAGCTCTACAAAGGAGCCAGTGCCAACACCAACTTCCGCGTAACCGTGAACGGTACCCCGGTTGGCGGCAACCAGACCACTCCGGCCAACACCTACCGTCCGCCGTTCTCCGGCACCGGCGGAACTACCAACTGGACCCCGATCAAGATCAGCCTGCTGCAGTATGCCAACCTGCCAAACATCCAGATCGGTTTTGAATCGAGCGTGTCTGAGCCGTATGCTAATGGCACAGGAACTGCTAACCTGATAGACAACATCCGGATTCGCAGAGTGGCTGCCTCTCCAAGCGGAGTAAGCAAAGGTTTACTGGCCGGACAGGTGAATGTTTATCCGAACCCATCGGCTGGTATCTTCCAGGTGAGCCTGCCGGAAGGCAAAGTTTACCAACTGGAAGTAACCGACCTGACCGGCAGAAGAATCCTGAGCAAAGAAACCAGGGACAACACAAGCCTTGATCTCAGCAAAGCTGCCAAAGGTATTTACCTGCTTAAAGTAACTACCCAGGGTGCTTCTACCATGAAGAAGATCATTGTGGAATAAACTTCCTGATAGTACCTTAACTGAAAAGCCCCGGCAAGTTGCCGGGGCTTTTTGTTTAAAAGGACATCAGCATAAAGCATCAGAAAATTCAGCTTCAATGGCTACCTCCCCGATGGAAACGCTATTTATTCGGCATAAAAAACCCGTTTTACCCGGGGGCTTACGTTCGTTAAGAGCTCGTAGGGAATGGTGCCTATCCTTTTGGCCAGTTCGGTAATGGAAAGCTCCGGCCCGAAAACGGTTACTTCATCGCCTTCTTCAATATCTTTCAAACCACTTATGTTTACCATGCACATATCCATGCAAACGTTCCCGATAAGGGGCGCTCGCTGGCCTTTGATCAGTACTTCGCCGGTACCATTGCCGAAGCGGCGGTCGTAGCCATCAGCGTAGCCAATGGCCAGGGTGGCAGTTCTCAGGTCGGTTTCGGCCACACCTTTGCGGCTGTAGCCTACCGTATCGCCTTTCTGCACTTCCTTTATCTGGGAAATAGTGGTTTTCAGGGTACCAACGGTTTGCAGGGCGCTTTGCTCCGTACCGGTAGCTTCCACGCCGTACAAGCCAATGCCCAGACGAACCATATCGAGGTGGTGTTCCGGGAAACGCACGATACCCGCCGAATTGAGAATGTGTTTGATGACCGGGTAGCCTACATTCGTTTCAATCTGAAGCGCCATTTGCCGGAACAGGGCGATCTGCTGTTGGGAGAAATCGTTGTAAATGGCTTCGTCGGCGCCGGCCAGGTGACTGAAAACGCTGGCAATTTTAACCCGTTCGTCAGTTTTCAGCAAATCGCACACCGTTGCCAGTTCTTCTTCCACAAACCCCAGGCGGTGCATGCCGGTATCGAGTTTCAGGTGAATATGAAATTGAGCGGATTTTTCGGTTTGAATGAACTCCAGAAAACTGCGTAGCTGGCTCAGCGAATAAATTTCCGGTTCCAGGTGATAACGTAGTAACTGCACAAAATTATCCGGCGCGGTATTCATGACCATAATCGGCAAACTGATCCCGTTTTCGCGCAGGGAAACGCCTTCGTCGGCGTAGGCCACGGCCAGGTAATCGACGCGGTGAAACTGGAGCAGGTTGGCAATTTCGTAGGAACCGCTGCCGTACGCAAAAGCCTTTACCATAACCATAATTCTGGTTTCGGGCTGCAGTTTGGCGCGGTAGAAATTGAGGTTGTGCACCAGGGCATCGAGGTTTACTTCCAGTACTGTGCCGTGCACTTTTTTGCCAAAAAGCCCTACTATTTTCTCGAAGCCGAAAACCCGCGCCCCTTTTACCAGAATGGTTTCGTTGTGAAACTGGTCGGCTTTGAAATGGGCCAGGAAATCGGCGGTAGTTTCGTAAAACTCGGTGCCGGCGCGGAATTTCTCTTTATTACGGCTGATCACTTTTCCGATCCCGATCAGACGGTTTACCTGCCGGTTATTCAGGGCGGCGGCCACTTCGGAATACAGCATTTCTTCGGTTAAACCCGATTCGAGCAGGTCGGAAAGAATAACCGTTTTCTGCTGGTGCCGTTTCTGGTTTACGAGCAAGTCCAAAGCGGTGGAAAGGCCGGCCAGATCGTTATTATACGTATCGTCGATGAGGTAGCAGTTGTGAATGGCTTCCTTCATTTCCAGGCGCATGGCCACGGGCTGCAGCTTATCGAAACGCTGCTGCATTACTTCCGGGGACAGGCCGCGCCAGGCCAGCACCGCCAGGCAATGCAGCGCGTTCTGCACCGAAGCCGGATCGGTAAACGGAATTTCCAGCCGGTAATCTTCTTCCTGAAACTGATAGGAAACCAGGGTTTTATCGCCGGAAGGAATAGCCGCAAGGATCTGCAGATCGGCCGGGCCTTGCATAGACCAGGTAAAGGTTTTTATTTTCAGCTGCTTTACTAGTTTATCGAGCGTTTTTTCTTCGGCGTTGTAAAACAGGATATCCGCGTCAGAAAAAAGACGAAGCTTCTCGGCAGTTTTCTGTTCCCGGTTTTCGAAGCCTTCGTCGTGGGCCGGGCCTACGTTCGTAAAAATGCCGATGGTGGGCCGGATGATCTTTTGCAGTTTCTCCATTTCGCCGGTTTGGGAAATGCCGGCTTCGAAAATACCGAGGGTGTGGGTTCTGGCAATCTGCCAGACGGAAAGCGGCACACCGATCTGGGAATTATAGCTACGCGGGCTTTTCACCACTTTTTCGTCCGGACTTAACAGTTGCGCGAGCCATTCTTTTACGATGGTTTTGCCGTTGCTGCCGGTTATGCCGATCACGGGTAAGAAGAACTGCTCGCGGTGGTATTGGGCAATTTGCTGCAGGGCATCCAGGCTGTTTTCCACTTTCAGAAAATTGGCTTCCGGGAAACTCATCTCCAGTCCGTCTTCGTCTTTCACGCCCGGAATGGCATCTTCCCGTTCCACCACAAACTGCCGCACGCCCCGCGCATACAAAGCCGAAACGTAATCATGCCCGTCGTTGAAAGCGCCCTTAATGGCAAAGAAAAGCGTGCCGGACGGTTGGGTTATTTTGCGGCTGTCGGTAAGCAGGTGGTGTACCGTTTGCTCCTGCACAAACTGCATAACAACGCCTTCGGTAATGGGAGCAAGTTCGGAAAAGGTCAGCATAGCGTTTCGGGAAATGAGTGGCAGCAAAGGTACGAAACCGGCAGCGAGGTTGAATGGTTTTGGAATTGGTTTTGTGGAAACGTTGCCAAACAAAAAAGCCTGCTGAGGCAGCAGGCTTTTTTGTTGATGTGTTAGGAAAATTATTGAATTATTATCTGCTCTTTAATTATTTCATTTCCAGAGTTTATATGAAGATAATATAGGCCTTTAGGTAGGTTCATGGTTTCAATGGAGTTACTTTCACTAGAAAGCTTTCCTTTGCGAACAACTTTACCTTGATTATTAAACAAGTTGTAATCAGCTAAGCTTTGCATTGTTTTAATTGATTGGCCCTGAACTGAATTTTTTTTTTCGGCAGTAATATTGACAATATCAGTAGCTGGATTTGGATAAATTGAATAGTTGGTTCCTGCTGAACTAAATCGGCAACCACCTCCTACGCAAACAGTAACAAGATTTGATACAGTTGTACCACAAGCATTTGAGGTTGAAGTTGAAATGTTGTAATTTCGATTAGGAGTACCAGGTGGAATGGTAACGGTATAGTTGAATAAATAACGACCAAATCCATATTGGATAGGATCTCCAATCATATCAAGAATCCAGTTAGATGGATATACCAAATTAAAGGTTCCAGTTCTTATATCTCCACCCGTTAAGGTCAAATTAAATTGTGAACCTGCACTTGCATTTATTTTCGTGGTTCCAGTAAAATTTGGAGTTATTGGACTTCCTACCCAGAAACTATATTCAGCAGGGTCGGAATAATCATTACAAGAAGGACTATAAGCATATACCTTTAAATTAACGTATCCTGAATAATTAGCATCCGCAACTATTAATGTAACTTGAGAATTTGCAATAAGTGTCCTTATGTGTGTGGCTTGATCAAGTATAGAAGGTTTCTTTGGACTACCCCAATTATCAGAACTCTCTTTTATATTTACAGCATGACCAGGGTAAATTTCGAATTTATAAGAGGTTACATTAGCAGGATGCGATGCCTGAATTGAGATTCCTTGGTCAAACATATTGACAGGAGGACACATAATTGTAGGAACCCCAGAAACTGTTGGAGAGGGAGACAATTTTGACTTTATACCTGTAATCGTAAGTGAACCATTTCGAGTTACTGCAGGATTACAAGAACTCGTAGCAGTTACTGAGATTGTAGCAGGAAGGCTTGGATTAGAGTTTTGCTTAATTTTAATTACACTCTCGTTTGCACTCCCAATTACCGACCAACCTGAAGGCAATGACCAGCTATACGCAGTATTTGGTAAGCTTTCCGTAGTGTAGGTTAGTTCACCCAAGCAATCCACATCGGTCTGGCCACTTATAGTTAAAATGGAAGGCATAGTATACGTAGAATTACAGCCGATTAATTTCCTTCCCCCGTATTCTAATGCAGCTTCCATTCTCCTTTTTTGACCTTCAGTAAACATGAGACTACATGATTGATCTGTATAATCCATGAAATTCATGAACATAGTACCATTTGGTAAAGACTTATCGCAAGCTTGGGTGTTTGTGGGAAATGAAGGGCAATTATAGTTAGGTCCCTGCTGTTTAGGAGTATCACTTACTTCATCATCATCATTACAGTCTGGATAACCATTGGCATCATGGCTTTCTCCAAATATATGTTTTAGATTAAGCCAATGTCCAACTTCATGGACGGCTGTACGACCTAAATTAAAGTTGGGTAGAACTGTTCCTTGAGTGCCGAATACTTGGTAATCTAAAACCACACCATCTATTCTTGGGTCACCCAAAGGCGGTGCCCCGTAACCATTAAAACCAGCCTCTAAATCACAGACCCAAATATTAAGATATCTATCGCGATCCCAAGCTGCACTAGAATTCATTGGGCTGAAGCCTATCTTATTTATATCTCCTATATTACGTTTTTCAAATACACTTAAACTAGTAGATGCTCTTAAAATACTTGCTAATTGGAACTGTATCTGAATATCAGCTGCAAGAGAAACAAATGCTGCAGGAACATTTGCAATATCCGAATTAGATTTAGAAAAATCCCGGTTTAATGCGGTAATTTGTGAATGTACCTGCTGATCGGTTACATACCCCATAGTGGGTCCAGGAGAAACAATATGTACTACTACAGGTATAGTAATGGTTCCTAGTCTGCGTTGTGATGCAGGTGAATAATTAGCAATGTAGGCTTTTGTTTGTTTCTCAAGCTGATCCAATCGGCTTTTATAATCCGGATCAACTTTAAATTGTTGAGTTAAAAACTCCATTGTACCACAGGGTTCCGGTGTAGTTTGCGCTTGACCAATTTCGCAATTGATGAGCAAAGAGCATCCCATTAGAAATTTAAGAAATTTCTTTTTCATTGGTTTGTTTGTTAGATGAAAGTAAATGCCTACTCTTTCATGGATTTTCAGCGTTCTCCATTTGAAGTAAGATTTACATGCAGGTTTTTAGAGCGGGTAAGATGTGCGTAAGATTATAACAAATAAGCATAAAAACAATACACTAATCTGTTATTAAATTGTAACTTTTTAACAAAACGTAAAAAAGCCCCACAGCAATGCTACAGGGCCTTAATCAGGAAACAGTCACTTTATTAAAATTTATTTCGAGAGGATCAGCCGTTTATTTTCTACCAGTTTATCCTGGTTCCAGAGGCCGTAAAAATAGATACCGGCAGGCAGGCTGCTCAGGTCCACTTCCAGGTCTTTGCCGGCGGCAGGTAACTCGGCAGCCGAAATGGTTTTTACCGTCCGGCCGATAGCGTTTGTAAACCTCACCTCGTATTTTTCCGCGCCGGAAGTTTGCAGCGCCAGTTTTAAAAGCCCGGAAGCCGGGTTGGGATAGGCAATTAAAACAGTGCCTTTTTGCTGGTCTTCGCCGAGGCCGGTTGGGCCGGCCAGTACCCGGATAGTACCCGTCATGGCAGGGTGCGCCGTACAGTGGTAGGCATAGGTGCCCGGCGTATTAAAAACCTGGGTAAAAGTGGGGTTGCCGGAACCTAAGGTAAAGGTGGCCCAGGCGGAAGGCGTGCTGTTCGACATAGTTGGGTGGGTGCCGGAAGACCACTGCCAGGTAACGCTTTCGCCAGCATTAATGGTAACCTGGTTCGGGCTGTAGGCAAAGTCGGAAATGGTTACGGTGGCATTGGCGGCCTGTACATGCTGGCCTAAAAAGAAGCAGGCCAGAAGGCCGAAAAGAGTAGCGGTTTTTCTCATAGTTACAGTGCTTTTAAGGACGTTTCAGATTTAACAGCCAAAAATAAGGAGAAGGCAACTATTGTTCAAAGTAAATGTTGCTCAGCCAGAATAAGTTAGCCCTGAACCGGTATAATGGCAATCTGACAGAGAAGTAAGTAAAAGGATATTGGTATCTGGATATTGGTATCTGGACTAAAAGTATACAAGATTCTATCACTCGACCCAATACAAAGTCGAATTCCCTTTCAAGCTAATCAATTATTTTAGCCTTGCCCCTTAAGTAATGGGATCAAATTAATTTCAACTACTACAATTGTCATTTTGTAGAAAATTTATGGGTTTCCAGCTTTGAATTCACAAGATTCTTCCAGAATGACAGAAAAGAAAGGAATGTTAGTGAGTAAAATAAATTTGTCCATTTACTTAAAAATTACAGGCACTTTTCCATCTCAGGCAGTTGCAAACCCATCAAGTACATCTGCATTGGAAAGCTTTAGGCCATTACTGCCGTATACCCTACCTTTGCAGCCATTTTTACTATCGTTTTTATTTTGAAGATCAATCGTTTTTACGCGGCGGCCATGGCTGCTTTTATTATCTGGGGGTTTGTGCCTTTGCCTTTACGAGCTTTAAGCGGCTACCCCAGCGGACAGATCCTGTTTTTCCGGATCCTGGTTTCAGCGGGGCTTTTGCTGGTGCTTTTAATCTCCGCCAAACGCCGGGAAGCCGTAGAAACGGTAACCCGGTTCCGGAACGGTGAGGTAAAGGAGAAAAGGAATCTGGTATTGTTTACCGCCGCCGGCGGCATGCTGCTTCCCCTTAACTGGCTGCTTTATATTTATGTGATCAACAACGTTTCCATTCAAACGGCTTCGTTTGCGTACTTACTCTGCCCTATTTTAACGGCGGTACTGGGCTTTTTGCTTTTAAAGGAGAAGCTGAATCGGAACCAGTGGCTGGCTATCGGCCTGAGTGTGATAAGCTGCTGCCTGATCGGGATCGGGCAGGTAACCAATTTATTGTTCAGCATTCTGATTGCGGGCAGTTATGCCCTGTACCTGATCACCCAGAAAGTGCTGAAAGATTATGACAAGATCGTGCTGCTGGCTATGCAATTGCTGCTGGCAATTTTGCTTATCGGTCCGTTTTACAGCTATTTCCAGGGAGAAGGGGAAGCCTTGCCTGGACTTCACTTCTTTGGTTTTATTCTGATATTAAGCGCCGTTTTTACGGTGCTGCCGCTGTTTCTGAACCTGTACGGGCTAAAAGAGCTAAGTTCGGGCACCATCGGCATTCTGATGTACCTGAACCCGATCATTAACTTCCTGTTGGCATTTTTGTATTACAAGGAAGAAGCAACGCTGCAGCAAGGTCTGGCTTATGCCTTGATCTTCGTCTCCGTTATTTTGTATAACCTGAAGATCAGGAAAGCCGGCGCATTGCCATCTTCCTCCGGAAATTCAGAGATCTGTTGCTATTGAACTTGCCGGCCGGTTATTACACCGACATGCTCAGCAGCAGGTTCTCAAAGAAAGAAGATTTTGTCTTCGGGGCTCCGTTAGCCGGCAGTTTATTCCCGGCTAACGCGCGGGGAGCAGAAAAGGCAGCCATGCTGCTGGTTTCTTCAGCGGAATTACTGAAAGAAGTGTTTAATAAAGTTGCCTTGGCAGCGGTGCGCCAGGCGCGGTAGTTTGAAGAAAAAGCCATCGTCGTCAGTTTTAGATTTTAGAATTCGTTTGAACTGAATAACGCCGGTACTTTTCAAAGGTTCAGCTTAAGCAGGCCACTGAACACGAATCAAAAGTTACTATTCGAATAATCCTATTCGTTTAGTTTTAAAAGCCAAAGCCTACCCGAAAACCGGACCGTACTTTTTCGCCTTCCTGGAAACCGGTATAGAAATCGGCCCGCAAAATTTTGAAGATGTGCTCTAATCCGATACCCACTTCCACATAGTTTCTGGACTCGATGGTATTCAGGTAATTGACATTGAGCACTTCCTGCAGCTTGCCGCGCCGGATAAAGGGAAGTTTGTTCAGGATGAACCCGTTGAAATGGTGGCTGAAGTGCGCTTCGAAATACCGGTTATTGGTGCTGTAAAGGTAATAATCGAGCAACTGGAAACCGCCGAAGCCGCCGGCGTAAACGGTACGGTTGCCCGCAAAATGCCGGTAATCCATGAGCCACATGCTTTTGTTGTTCACGAAAGTACCGCCCGTTACCCAGTAATTCGAACTTCCGAAAAGGCCCAGCTCCACTTCGTCGCTAATCAATAAAGCTACCCGGTCGTAATTTACGTCGGAGCCCAGCAGGTTTTTGAAGCCTTTGGTATAGCCCAAGGTAAAAGCCGGGTATTTGGAAGCCAGGTTAATTTTGCGGTTCGGGCGGCTGATGTACTGCTGCCCCGGCCGCCACTGCAGGTTCAGGTTCAGGGTAAGCGCCTGGTTGCGGCCAAAGGACGCATCGGGCAGCTCGGCATTCACGGGCAGATTGGGCGTGAACGCGCGGGTAGCCCGATCGCTGAACGTAAAATTGGTGCTGTTAAATAACTCGTGCCGGTCGGCAAACTCCAGCAAACCGATAATGTTCAGCCCGTTCACGATCTCGGTTCTTTCTTCCAGACGGGCGTAACGTTTCTCGTAGAGCTTCATGTAGTTCCGTTCGGCCAAAAGGGTATAAACCGTATTCCAGAAAGTAGCGATCGGGTTGTTGCTGTTGAACTGGCTCACAAACTTTCCGCCTTCTACGGTAAAAGTACCATTCTTAACGGGGTTGTAGTAATAACTTGATTTCAGGTTGGCATAGAACTTTTCGCTGCTGAAACCATACCGGGCGGTAGGAATAACTTCGTAATAACGGCGGTCTTCGTAGCGTTTGCGGTACTGAAACCCGGGGTTTACCACCAGGCCTTCTACGGTATTGAATTGCAGAAAGGAATTGTATTCCAGGGGAGCCAGCAAAGGATCTACGCTGAAGGACTGACGGGTAAAGGAATGGTAATAGGTGTAGCCGCTCAGAAACAAACTGGAGAAGCTGAATTTGTTGCGGATCTTATCTACAGAATCTTTGTAAGGTTTCGATTCTACAATAGCCTGCAGGCTGTCTTTGGTTTTGTAGTCTTTAATTTCTTCCTCGGATAGCGGAATAGGCCTTTCTTCTTCCCAATAGGTGCTGTCTTTTTTATTGGCGCCTTCTTCCACGGCTAACAGCTCGTTGTTGAAATGCTTTTTATCGAAGAGCTGCTCCTGCTCCGCGGCTATTTTCTTCCGGACTTTTCTTTTGGGTTTGGCTACAGTAACGGGTTCGGGTTTTGGCGCCTCAGCCATAGCGTTTTGAATTTGTTCGGAAGCCTGCTTTGCCCTTTGCGCGGCCACGACGTAGGCTGCCGGCTGCACCTGGTATTTCGAATAAATTACGTTCACGTAGCCATTCCCCTTAAAACCCAAGCCCGAAAACCGGAAAACCAGCTTCTGGGAGATCGGCATCCAGACGCCGGAATTATTGATGGGCGCAAAAACCTGGTTTACCTGCACGGAATCCAGAAATTCGAGCTGGGTGTTTTTGTTCAGGGTCAGGTTCAGGCTTTGCAGCCGCCATTCGCCGTCTACCAGGTACACGTAGCCTTTAAAAGCAGGGTCGTTTTTGCGGATGGGCGTAACTTTTATTTTATGAATGTGGCGGCCGTTTTCCTGGGAAGTACCCATAAGTTCGTAGCGGTAAAACAAAAAAGCGTTGGCTGCCAGCGGCGACACAAAGCCGCGCGGCGTGAGGCCTTCTACTTTCAGCAGGTTTTCGTAAAAATTAAAATTGAAATCGGTAGCTTGGTTGAAGCTGATGGTTTTGTTGCTGCCGCTCATTTTGGAAGAGATCAGTTTTTCGCGGAATTTATCCGGCTGCTTAAAGCTCAGTTCTGACACCGATTCCGACAAGTATACAATACCGGGTTTAATATCGGTTACCTTTACCAGGCCCAGCACTTTTTTGGGTACTTCGGTCAGGCGCTGCAGGTTTTTTATGTACACCCGGCACTGGTAGGCTTCCGTTTCTTTTAAGTGATATTTCCGGCGGTCCATGGCGGCTTTGATCATGGCATAGGCCGGGTCTTTGGCGTTGGCTTTCACCACCACTTCGCCCAGGTTATACGCTTCCGGCACCAGTTGCACGTTATGCTCTTTTTCGCCTTCGCCCAGGGTAATGGTATGCACCTGAGCTTTGTACCCGATGTACTGGAACACGATTTCGTAGGTACCGGCCGGCAATTTGAACTGGTAATTTCCCTGTTCGTTGGCGGTGGTGCCGTTGGTGGTATTGCGCACGTAAATATTAGCAAAAGGCAGGGCTTCGTTATTCTCGCCGGTGATGCGGCCATATAGGGTGCCGGCCCAACCCGAACTGCTGCCCAGCCAAAGAAAGCTTATCAGTAAAAAAAGGTATTTCATAAGGCAGGAATAGCGCGTGTAACCGAAGCGGTAGCTAACATAACATTCAGCTAATATATCATAATCCTATCAGGAATAAACACTTCGCTTTTTTTCTTTGAAGAAACGAATGCGCTTGGTTGGGAAATTTTCGAAACGGGACCGTTACTTTTTCCGGCCAGATCCCTACCATTTCCTTTTTATACAGGCATCTTCATTCTTTCGGAAGTTCTACAAAGAAAGTACTTCCTTCGTTTTCGCGGCTGCTGAACCAGATCCTGCCGTTATGCAGTTCAACGATAAGCTTAATAATACTCATGCCTAAACCCACGGCAGGTTCGCCCCGCAAGCCGGGCCGGCGGGCTTCGGTAAATCGGTCGAAGAGCAGGGGCTGCAGCGCGTCCGGAATACCGATGCCGTTATCCATGATGCGCAACTGCACGGCTTCCGGTTTGTCTTCGAGTTCTATTCTTATAATGCCGCCGTCCGGGGTAAATTTGATAGCATTGGAAACCAGGTTATTGATCACCTGCATGAGCTTTACATCGTCTATCATGGCAAAGATCTGGGGCTGACTGGCTTCTATTACAAACTTTTTGTCCATTTCTCTTTCGGCTGCCCGGAAGGTATCTATTATATCCCCGATCTTCGCCACCAGATCCAGGTGTTGCCGGTTAAGCTCTACTTTGGAAGACTCGATAAATTCGTGGTTCACCAGCGTGGTAATTAGCTCGAGGCTGCGCTGACTGGTTTCCTGAATGAGGCTCAATTTGTGAGATAGCTCCTGAAACTCGCGGGTATTTTCCGGCGAGGCAATATTGCTGCTCAGGCTAAGGCTGCGGATCAGGTTCAGAAAGCCGGAAAGGTCATGCGTTAGAATTTCCAACACGGAATTCTTCCGGGCCGCGTACTTTCTCAGCACTTCCAGGTACTGTTTTCGTTCGCTTACATCCTGCACCCACCCGGAAATGCTAAAACTCCCGTCTTCGTTGCGGATCAGGTACAATTCGGCGTACAGCCACTTTAACCGGCCATCCGGAAACTGCAACCGAAACTCGAAGGTTTTATGATTGCTGCGCCGGGGCGCTTTATACCAGTTCCAGCAACGCAACACATGCCGGCGGTCCTGGGGCACAATGGCTTGCCACAAGCCGCCTGCACCTACCGTAAGTTCTTCCCGGTTTCTTTCCCAGATAAATTCGTAAGCCGGGCTCAGGTAAGTAAACTGCTGCGCGGGTACGTCGAAAATAAAAAAGGCGTTTTGGGTATGTTCAGCCAGTTGTTCCAGCAAAAAAATATTCTCCGGATTGGCGCTCAGGTTCATGGTAAGGGTATGGGTCAGTTAAATAAACAGCGGTTTATCTGAAAGGTTAACCGCTTATACGCAACAAACTAAAAAAGTCTGAAGCGGCGGACCGGTTCCCGGAATTGTTTTCAGAACCACCCGGGAAGAAAACTTTCGGCCGGCGCAAAAACGGTATGACTGCCGCTGAAAAACCCAAAACCTTGCGTTTTGCCCGGCAAGTTTTGAAACATTCAAATAAAATCCTGATTATCATTCTATTTTTTCGTGAAAATAAAAATCACTCCCTAACTTTGGGCAATTTATACCTATACCACTCATGCCCAGAGACACCAGTATCCGTTCCGTTTTAATTATTGGCTCCGGCCCTATTGTAATTGGTCAGGCCGCTGAATTCGATTATTCCGGCACCCAGGCCGCCCGCTCGCTCCGCGAAGAAGGCATAGAAGTTACCCTCATCAATTCCAACCCGGCTACCATCATGACCGACAGCATAACTGCTGATAACGTGTACCTGAAGCCGCTCGAGAAAAAATACATCATCGAGATCCTTGAAAAGCACAAAATAGACGCCGTTCTCCCAACCATGGGCGGCCAGACCGCCCTGAACCTGGCGATTGACTGCGAAAATGCGGGCATCTGGGAAAAGTACGGCGTAAAAATTATCGGGGTAGATATCAAGGCCATTGAAACCACCGAAGACCGCGAGAAATTCCGTCAGAAAATGATCGAATTGGGCGTGAATGTTTGCAAAGGCAGAACGGCCCGCTCATTCCTGGAAGGCAAGGAAATTGCCCAGGAAATTGGTTTCCCGCTGGTTATTCGTCCGTCTTATACCTTAGGTGGCGCTGGCGGCGGTTTCGTGGAAAAGCCGGAAGATTTCGACAAAGCCCTGGCTGCTGGTCTGCACGCTTCGCCGGTACACGAAGTGCTGGTAGAGCAAAGCATTTTAGGCTGGAAAGAATACGAACTGGAAGTACTCCGCGACAACAACCAGAACATCATCATCATCTGCTCCATCGAGAACTTCGACCCGATGGGCATTCACACCGGCGACTCCATTACCGTTGCGCCGGCCATGACCTTGCCGGACACCGTTTACCAACGCATGCGCGATTTAGCCATTAAGATGATGAACGGGATTGGCCAATATGCCGGCGGTTGCAACGTGCAGTTCTCGGTAAACCCGGAAGACGACACCATTATTGCCATCGAAATTAACCCGCGCGTAAGCCGTTCTTCGGCCCTGGCTTCCAAAGCTACCGGTTACCCGATCGCAAAAATTGCCGCAAAACTGGCTATTGGTTACAACTTAGATGAGCTGAAAAACGCCATTACCAAAACCACTTCCGCTTTCTTTGAACCGGCTTTAGACTACGTAATTGTAAAGATCCCGCGCTGGAACTTCGATAAATTTAAAGGCACGAATAAAACCTTAGGCCTGCAAATGAAGTCGGTAGGCGAAGTGATGGGCATTGGCCGTACCTTCCAGGAAGCCTTGCAGAAAGCCTGCCAGAGCTTAGAGATCAAGCGGAACGGGATTGGCGCCGACGGCAAGGAAATGACCAATTACGATCAGCTGATCGATAGTCTGACCAACGCCAGCTGGAACCGCCTGTTCAGCATTAAAGATGCCATGAAGTTTGGTATTCCTACTAATACGATCCGGAAGATCACCAAAATTGACCCGTGGTTCCTGAACCAGATCGAGCAGCTGAACGATACCGAGAAGGCAATGGGCCAATACACGCTGGAAACCCTGCCGGAAGAAATGCTGCGCAAAGCCAAGCAGCAAGGCTACGCCGACCGCCAGATCGCCCACATCCTGCGCTGCCTGGAAAGCGAAGTGCATAAACGCCGCATGGAACTGGGCATTAAGCGCGTGTACAAACTGGTAGATACCTGCGCCGCCGAATTCGAAGCTAAAACGCCTTACTACTACTCTACTTTCGAAGGCGAAAACGAATCGGTAGTGTCGGACAAGAAAAAGATCGTGGTGCTGGGTTCCGGTCCGAACCGCATTGGTCAGGGCATCGAGTTTGACTACTCCTGCGTGCACGGCGTACTGGCGGCGCGCGAGTGCGGCTACGAAACCATCATGATCAACTGCAACCCGGAAACCGTTTCCACCGACTTCGATATTTCGGATAAGCTGTACTTCGAGCCGGTATTCTGGGAGCACATTTACGACATCATTCAGCACGAAAAACCGGAAGGCGTAATTGTGCAGCTCGGTGGCCAAACGGCCCTGAAACTGGCGGAAAAACTGGACCGCTACGGCATCAAAATTCTGGGAACGAGCTTCCAGAGCTTAGACTTAGCTGAAGACCGCGGCGCGTTCTCTACCCTGCTGAAAAACAACAACATCCCGTATCCGCCGTTTGCCTCTGTAACTTCCGCCGAAGAAGCGATTGAACTATCCCGTCAGCTACGGTTCCCGCTTTTGGTGCGCCCAAGCTACGTACTCGGTGGCCAGAGCATGAAGATCGTGATCAACGAGCAGGAACTCGAAGCGCAAGTAGTAGATATTCTGAAAGACAATCCGGGCAATAAAGTACTCCTCGACCACTTCTTAGACCGTGCCATCGAAGCCGAAGCCGATGCGATCTGCGACGGCGAAGACGTGCACATTCTGGGTATTATGGAGCACATCGAGCCGGCCGGCATCCACTCCGGAGATTCTTACGCGGTACTGCCGCCATTCGATCTTTCGGATAACGTGATGAAGCAAATTGAAGACCACACGAAGAAGATTGCGCTGGCTTTGAATACCGTGGGCGTAATTAACATTCAGTTTGCCGTGAAAGATGAAGTGGTTTACGTGATCGAAGCGAACCCACGGGCTTCGCGCACCATGCCGTTCATTGCCAAAGCCTACCGGGAACCGTACATTAACTACGCAACCAAAATCATGCTGGGCCACGCCAAGGTGAAGGACTTCAAGTTCAACCCGCATAAAGAAGGTTACGCCATTAAAGTACCGGTATTCTCTTACAGCAAATTCCCGGATATCGAAAAAGAGCTTGGTCCGGAAATGAAATCGACCGGCGAAGGCATTTACTTTATCGATGACCTGCAGGATGATTATTTCCAGAAGGTTTACGCCGAGCGGAACTTGTATCTGAGCCGGTAACCCCACCCAACCCTCCCCTAATTCAGGGGAGGGCTTTTTTTTGATCAGGATCTTCAGGATTTGAGGATTTGCAGGACAATTGTTTTAATGAAATTCATGGCCATGTAGGGACATGGCTTGACCTGTCCGCACGCATTCCCGATCAGGTTTTGCTGCTGCTATTTAAATTTGATTTTGAACGCAATTCATAAAATCGTGTTCAGATAATTGGACGCAATAACGTGCGGACAGGTCAAGCCCTGTCCCTACGTGGGTTTTACTTTTTCAGCCCAAAACCCTACCGTTTACCCATGCATGCCGATCAAAAAGTCCTCCCCTGTTTTTAGGGGAGGATTTAGGTGGGGTTACTCTTCCCCTACATTCAACTTCTTCGCAAGCACGTGGTACGCGCCTTTGGTTACAATTCTGGCATTAGCAGGCACATTTTCCGTTAATTTCACTTCGGTATAGCCATTTTCCGTAGCGCCTATTTCCACCGGAACCATTTCAAACGTGCGGTCGGTTTTGGCTACGAAGATCACGTATTTTCCTTCGGCCTGCACAATGGCATCTTCGGGCAAGGCAGTAACGGTTTGCGCGTTTATTTCTACCAGCGCGGTTACGTACATGCCGGGCAATAATTCCGGATCTTCTTTGTCTAAATGCGCGTGCACCCGAATGGTTTTATCGGCTTCGATGCTGCGGCCTACTAAATAGACCGAAGCGGGAATTTCGTGGCCGGGCAGGTTGGGAAAGGTGAGTTTTATTTTCTGGCCCTGTTTCAGTTTGGCAATATCTTTTTCGAAAACGGTGAGCTCGGCGTGCATGTGTTCGGTATTTACCAGTTCAAACAACACGTCCTGCGGACTTACAAATTTACCGGTATTCACCAGCACATTTTTTACGAAACCGTTGATGGGCGAATAAATGCGAATGGTGCTGGAAATGTTTACGGCCGTAAGCTTATCCGGGTTGATGTTGAGCAGCGCGAGTTGTTCTTTTAAGGCGGCGGCGCGGTTGCGTAATTGCTGGTATTCCGAAGTGGTTTGCTGGAAAGTTTTCTTCGAGCTAATGTTCTCTTCGCTAAGTTCTTTCTGGCGGGCAAATTCCAGCTCCTGGTAGGCCAGCTTGCTTTTGGCGTCTAAATATTCCTGCTGCAGCGTTACATACTCTGGGTTTTGCAGCACAGCTAAAATTTGCCCTTTCCGCAGTTTCATACCCTGCAGCAGGTCAGTCTCTTTTACAAAACCGCCCAGCGGCGCACTCACGCTGATCAGGTTTTGGGGTGGCACGTCCAGTACGCCATTCAGGCGGAGCACCGTGCTGATATTTTTTTGCTCTACTTGTCCGAAAGCAATGCCGGAACTTTTAAACTGGGCATCGGTCAGGGTAACTTCGTTAGGGTTTTCCGGGGCAGCAACCGTTTCGGTTTCGGCAGGTTTTTCTTCTTTGGTTGATGAGTTACAGCCGGGAAAAACGCTAAGGCAAAGCAGCAAAAAAGCCGGGGCGGCGACTTTCTTCAGGTTCAGGAAAGGTGAAAAACGGTATCGCATAGGGGTAAAAAGTCTAAAGTTGGCCGCAGATAAATTCCAGTTCGGTTACGGTTAAGTTGTAGCGCAGCAAACGTTCCAGGTAAGTAGTTTGAATTTCGAGGGCCATACGCGCGCTTTGCAGGTATTCCACGTAGCCAATTTCACCGGCCCGGAAGCTTTTATCCGAAAGCCGCAGCACCAGTTCGCTTTGTTTCAGGGCCGATTGTTCGTAATAATTCAAAGCCGTTTTTTCTTTTTCGAAGGCCTGCAAAGCCTGCATCAATTCGCCCCGGAGGGTATGCTGTTGTTGAATAGCCAGATTTTCGGCTTGCTTCCGGTGAAATTTGGCGGCCTGCACGCGCGCGGCGTACGGCTTCCACCAAAGCGGCAGCGCAATGCCCGCCGTTACGCCATCGAAGCGGTCGGCGCCGGTAAAGGTTTGCTCTACGCCGTTCACATTCATCGGCCCGCGCAAGCTCTGGTTGAAATACCCCACGGTAAGGTCAGGTAAGGCACGGGCTTTTTCCAGGGAATACAGTTGACGCTGCACTTCAATTTGCTGGGTCGCTAAATTCCAGGCCGGAGTCTGGCGCAAAACCGAAGTATCGGGGTTGAAGGATAAAGGTCGTTTCGGCAAGGCTGGAAGCTCAATTTCTACAGGTTCGGACGTATTCAACAGGGCTTGCAAACGGGCTTGCCAAGCAGCTATATCGGCTTGGTTTTGCGGGATCTGTGCCTGCACGTGCATCAACTGGGTTTCGGCGGAAGCTTTTTCGAGCAAATACGTTTCGCCGGTTTTAAAGCGAATTTCCGCGGCGCGGGCAAAAAGGGCGTACAAACTATCCTGCCGCTGCAAAAGTTTGCCTAGTTGTTTGAAATACACCAGCTGGTAATAGGCATTTTTCACTTCGTACGTTAGTTCCTGCTGCGTGCGCGCCTGTCGGAGTTCGCTTTGCTTTATTTCCGCTTTTGTCAGACCAATTTGCCGGGAAATTACCGTCGGGAATGGAATGCTTTGCGAAATATCGAAACGGGTATCGTTCAGCGGCGTATTCACTTGTCCGTATTCTACATCGAAACGCGTTTTCCCCAGATCAGAAGCCGTTTTTCGCAAAGACCGCTGCGCCTGAATTTCCATTTCTGCAGCACGTAAACCGGCATTTTGCTGTTTGGCCAGTTCGATCAGTTCCTCGAGTTTTAGCGGCTTATTCCCTGGCGTTTTTTGCGCAGGAATTTGATTTTGCGCCTGACTTTGGGTGGCAAAAACGCTAGCCAAAAGCAGTAAAAAACTCAAAGCCGCCGGTTTCTTTTTACCAAAGTCCATGCGTTCGAAAAGGATGTATAAAATGGGCAATACAATTAAAGTCAAGGCGGTAGCGGAGATCAGACCGCCGATTACTACCGTAGCCAATGGCTTCTGTACTTCGGCGCCAGAAGAACCGGAAAGCGCCATTGGCAAAAAGCCCAGCGAAGCTACCATGGCCGTCATCAGCACGGGGCGCAAACGTACGGATGTTCCGGTTAAAACAATGCGGTGCATATCTTTCATACCGGCAGCTTTTAGTTGATTGAAGTAGCCAATTAAAACAATTCCGTTCAGTACGGCCACGCCAAATAACGCAATAAAACCTACACCGGCCGATATACTGAAGGGCATGCCGCGCAAATAAAGCGCCAATACCCCACCAATGGCCGACAGCGGAATGGCCGTAAAGATCAGCAGGCTGTGCTTGAACGACCGGAAGGCAAAAAACAATAGCATAAAAATAAGCGCCAAAGCTAAAGGAACGGCTACCGCCAGACGGCTGCTGGCTTCCACCAGGTTCTGAAACTGACCACCGTAGGTTACATAGTAGCCCGTTGGCAGTTTGATTTTCTGATTGATGCGCTGCTCAATTTCCTGCACCAGGCTTTGCACGTCGCGGTTGCGGACGTTAAAACCTACCGTGATGCGGCGTTTCGTATCGTCGCGCTGGATCTGGATCGGGCCTTCTTTAAAGGTCACTTCGGCCACAGCCGTAAGCGGGATCTGGTTGCCGTCGGGCAGGGTTACGGTTAAATTCTGCACGTCTTCGATGCGCTGCCGGCTGGCTTCTTCCAGACGTAAAACCAGATCGAAACGCCGCTCCCCTTCGAAAACCAATCCGGCAATTTTACCGGCAAAAGCGCTTTCTACGGTAGCATTTACAGCTTCCACGCTCAGGCCGTAGCGGGCCAGCTGGTCGCGATTCAGTTTTACCACGATCTGCGGCAAACCGGTAATCTGCTCTACGTACAGGTCGGTGGCGCCGCTCACTTTCGAAACTTCCTGCCCTATTTTATTTGCCACCCGGGAAAGTTCATCGAGGTCGTCGCCGTAAATCTTAATAACCACGTCCTGCCGTGCGCCGGTCATGAGTTCGTTGAAACGCATCTGAATGGGTTGCTGAAAACCGAACGAAACGCCCGGCAAGGCTTCCAGTGCTTTACTCATTTTAGCGGCCAGCTCTTCGCGGCCGGTCGCCGAAGTCCATTCCGATTTATCTTTCAGCACAATGATCAAATCGCAGGATTCAACCGGCATCGGGTCGACGGGAATTTCGGAAGAACCAATTTTACCCACCACTTCCTTTACCTCCGGAAAATTCTTGAGCAGTATTTCGGCAGCTTTCTGGGAAGTTTCGATGGTTTGCGACAAGGAACTGCCGTTTACTAGCCGCGTTTCCACCGCAAAATCACCTTCATCCAGCGTTGGAATAAATTCGCCGCCCATGCGTAAAAACAGTAACAGCGCTACGGCTAATAATCCGGCGGCCAAGCCTAAAATCAGAAATTTCAAACGCAAGGCTTTGGTAATGATCGGTCGGTACCAGGTTTGGAGCTTTTCAATAAGGCGGTCGGAAATGTTGCGTTTGTGCTCGGTTTCTTTGCTTAAAAACAGCGAAGAAGCCATCGGCACGTAGGTTAAGGAAAGCAGGAACGCCCCGATAATGGCAAAGGAAACGGTTTGCGCCATCGGTTTGAACATTTTCCCTTCAATGCCGGTGAGAGACAAAATGGGCAAATACACGATCAAAATAATCAGCTGTCCGAACGCCGCAAAGTGCATCATCTTCTTTGCCGATTCTGCCACTTCGCCGTCCATTTGCGCCTGGGTTAACTTATTTACGCCGGTATGATACTGTTTTTTAATCACGATGCCATGGATCACGCTTTCCACAATAATTACCGCGCCGTCCACGATTAACCCGAAGTCTATTGCCCCCAAGCTCATTAAATTGCCGGAAACGCCGAACACGTTCATCATGGAAATGGCAAACAGCATGGAAAGCGGAATAACCGAAGCTACCACCAAACCTGCCCTTAAATTTCCGAGCATTAAAACCAGCACAAAAACTACGATCAGCGCGCCTTCAGTGAGGTTTTTTATTACCGTTTGAATGGCGTTGTCCACCAGTTTGGTGCGGTCCAGGTAGGGTTCAATGATCAGGCCTTCTGGCAGCGTTTTTTCAATTTCGGCAATGCGGGTTTTCACTTCCTGAATTACTTTGGAAGAGTTCGCACCTTTCAGCATCATCACGATCGCACCTACCACTTCGCCTTCGTTGTTGTAGGTCATGGCGCCGTAACGTACCGCGTGGCCGAACCGTACTTCGCCTACGTCGCGCACCAGAACCGGCGTGCCGTTCGGCGTGTTTTTCACCACCATTTTACCCACGTCTTCCAGGCTTTGCGCCAGGCCTTCGGTGCGGATAAAATACGCGTTCGGTTTCTTTTCGATATAAGCGCCGCCGGTATTCTGGTTATTCTGCTCCAGGGCATTATACACGTCTGATATACTCAAACCCAAAGCCCGCAACCGGTCCGGATTCAAAGCCACTTCGTACTGTTTCAGGTAGCCGCCAAAACTACTGACATCGGCAACGCCTTTAGTTCCGAGCAATTGCCGCCGCACGATCCAGTCTTGAATGCTGCGCAGTTCGGTAGCGTTGTATTTGCTTTCGAAGCCTTTTTTCGGCCTTAAAATGTACTGGTAAATTTCGCCGAGGCCGGTGGTTACGGGGGCCAGTTCCGGAGAACCAATGCCCGGCGGGATCTGATTTTCGGCTTGTTTCAGGCGTTCGTTTATCTGGCTGCGCGCCCAGTAAATATCGGTTTCGTCGGTAAATACAATGGTTACAATAGAAAGCCCGAAACGCGAAAACGAACGAATCTCGGTAATGCCCGGCACGGTAGCCATGGTTACTTCCACCGGAAAGGTAATAAGCCGCTCCACTTCCTGCGCCGCCAAACTCGGGCTCACGGTAATGACCTGCACCTGGTTGTTGGTAATATCCGGCACGGCATCAATCGGCAGCTGCGTGACCGAATACCCGCCCCAACCGATCAAAGCCGCGATCAGCAGGCCGACGATCAGTTTGTTGCGGATGGAAAAATCGATGATCTTGTCAATCATGAGGGTAATGATTTATGCTGTAAAGGTAGCATAGCCGGCAGGCCAGGAAAAATGATATTTAGCATAACAGGCTAATTCAGAATTTGTCTAAACCCAATTAACCCCACCCCTACCCTCCCCTAAAAACAGGGGAGGGAGTATTTTTTCTTCACCGGGCTCATTTGAAAATGGTATGCGGATTTATCCGAAACCCTTCTTACATAGAATATATGGAATCCTTGAAAACTCTAGAACCTCTTTCATGCAAACCGATAAAAGCTTTATCCTGTTTCTAGCCATTGAGGAGGAGTAAAAGGAACAGAATTTACACGAGCCTTGTTGCAGCGCAAAATTCAGAATTTATATGCGCAAAGACCAAATTAAGAATCTGCCTCACCTCAAAACCAACCGGCAGGAGCTCCGCAAAAATCAAACATCGGCGGAAGAAACTTTATGGCTATGTTTACGCAGAGAACAATTAGCAGGAAGGAAATTCCGGCGACAGCATAGCATTGAGAATTACATTGTGGATTTCTACTGCGCATCTGAAAGGGTAATAGTTGAACTGGATGGAGCCCATCATACCGAAGGCGAAACTTATTTTAATGACGTTGTCCGCGATGCGCGCTTAAGGCAATTAAATTACCGAATACTCCGATTTCCAAATCAGGAAATATTCAACAAGCTGGAGCAAACGTTAGAAACTATTAAGGCAAATTTCCAAAATCAGGAAGCAGCGTAATTCTTACCTTTTCACCTGAAAGCTCTACCATTTTCACAAACCATTCCAAAATAAAAAGCCCCTCCCCTGTTTTTAGGGGAGGGGTTGGGGTGGGGTGCTAAATTCCGTACCTTTGCCCAAACGCTATATTCCGAACATTTGAAACTGCTGCGCAAACTTTTAGAGAAAATGCTGGGCTTTCAGGGCTACCTCCGCTTTGTAAGCAAAACCTACCTCATTATGGTGGGCGCCGGCCTGATGCAGAAAAAATACCCCGAGCTTTTCTTCCTGAAAAAAATTATCCGGCCGGGCTTTACCTGTCTCGATATCGGCGCGAACCTAGGCTATTATTCTACTTTTCTTTCGAAACTGGCAGGCCCGAAGGGGCAGGTTCTGGCGGTGGAACCTATCCCCTTGTTTCAGGGGATCTGGAAAGAGAACGTAAAAGCCAGCGGGGTAGATAATTTAGAATTACTGCCGTATGCGCTGGGCGCCGAAAATTCCGTTATACAAATGGGCACACCGGAACGCAACGGTTTGCTGCACCACGGCATGACAAAAGTGGTAAGTTCGGCAGAAGAAAAATACGCGCACTTCTACGAGGTGGACATGAAAGTGCCCGATGAATTATTTGCCGGCCTGGAACGTTTGGATTTTGTAAAGTGCGATGTGGAAGGCTTCGAATTTCAGGTTTTCAGCAATATGCAAAAGACGTTGACCCGACATAAACCCCTGATCCAGACCGAACTGAACGGCGATGCGAACCGAGACAAGGTGATCGGGTTACTGGCAAAGCTGGGCTACCAGGTGCATGTCCTTTCGGCAGAAAATAAATTAAAACCCTGCCATGGTGCGGAAATTGCATCGCACCACGGAGATTTTTATTTTAAACCTTTTAACTCATGATCAAGTTTTTAATTGAGCTTTTTTTAATATTCCTCTTCATCCGCTTAGTAGCGCCTTTCCTGCTGCGCTGGCTGTTGGGTTTATTCGTTAAAAAAGCCGTAAAGAACGGAGGTTTTTATACCAACATGCGGCCGGAACAAAGGCAGCAGCAAAATTACCAGCAGCAACAGCCAACCGGTAAGATCAAGATCGATTATATTCCCGAAGACAAAGCCCAGCCTAAAAAGGATTTTACCGGCGGCGAATACGTGGATTATGAAGAAGTAAAATAATTGTTCTATCTTTCACGCGTTATTTGCCCAGACGCTTCTGAAAGAATATGAACTCAAATTTTTCGTTTAAACACCACGTTTTGCCGCATCTGGTGGCAATTTTGATTTTCTTCGGCTTAACGGCCACTTACTTTTCGCCTGTACTTTTCGATAAAAAAGGATTGCCGCAAAATGATATTCTGCAGCACCGCGGCAGCTCGGAAGAAGCCCGCGAATTCCGCGAAAGAACCGGCGAAGAAGCCCTCTGGACGAACTCCATGTTCAGCGGCATGCCCACTTACCTGATCAGCACCCGCTTTTCCGGCGACCTGTTCCGGTTCGTGCACCAGGCCATTACCTTAGATCTACCGGCTTTAGTTGCCAACATCTTCCTCACGCTGGTTTGCGCCTACATCCTGTTTGCGGCTCTGGGCATGAGCACCTGGCTGGCCATTGCCGGTTCGGTGGCCTTCGCGTTCACTTCCTATAATATTATTCTGCTGGAAGCCGGCCACAATACCAAATCCCTGTCTATTGCTTACATTCCGCTGGTGCTTGCCGGCCTTATTATTACTTTCCGGCGCGGCATGCGCAATTTCTGGATCGGGGCGGCCCTTTTTGCTTTCGGCCTTACCATGCAAATCCGGGCCAACCACTTACAGATCACTTATTACCTGATGCTGATGATCCTGATCTTCGGGATCGTGGAACTAATCTATGCGGTAAGGGAAAAATGGCTGGGCGATTTCTTTAAACGGGTTGCTATTTTAGGCCTTGGGGCGGTATTAGCCGTTGGGGTGAGCTTTGGCCGTTTGTATGCTACCTATGAATACAGCAAATATTCTATCCGGGGAAAATCGGAGCTGAAGAGCACTGCGGCCAAACCGCAAAGCGAATCGGGTGGCCTGGACCGCGACTATGCCTTTAACTGGAGCTACGGCGTAGGCGAAACCATTACCCTGCTTATTCCTGATTTTTACGGCGGGGCCAGCCAGCATGCCGTTTCAGAGAATTCAGAAACCTATAAAACCCTTTTACAAATCGGCGCGCCGGAAGAACAGGCCAAACAACTGATCCAGGGTTTGCCGCTTTACTGGGGCGACCAGCCGTTTACCAGTGGTCCGGTTTACGTAGGGGCTATTATCTGCTTCCTGTTCGTGCTGGGCTTGTTCGTGGTGAATAAACGCATCCGGTACTGGCTTCTGGCGGCTACAATTCTTTCCATTATGCTGGCCTGGGGCAAAAACTTCGAAGCGTTCAATTACCTGATGTTCGATTATTTCCCGGGCTACAATAAGTTCCGGGCAGTTTCTATGACCCTCGTAATTGCCCAGGTGGCCATGCCGCTGTTAGGCATTCTGGCGCTCTACGAAGTGCTTTATGGCAAGAGCAAAATCGACTACAAGAAAAGCGTGCTTTATTCGGCCGGCATTACGGCGGGCTTTGCCTTCTTAGCCATGATCGTGGGCAGCATGTCTGATTTTACCGCGGCAGCCGATCAGCAAATGGTGAGCGCGGGCTGGCCTTTGCAAGCCGTAAATGCCCTTAAAGAAGACCGGGCTTCCATGATGCGCGCCGATACGTTCCGGACCATTATTTATATTTTACTGGCCGCCGGTGTGCTGTTCCTTTACCTGAAAGGCAAGCTTTCGGCTACCATGGCTTCGTTAGCGGTTGGTTTATTGATCCTGATCGACCTCTGGAGCCTGGACAAACGCTACCTGAACAACAGCAAATTCCAGGCCCAGATCATGGAAGCGCATTTTGCCCCTTCGCCGGCCGATGAACAGATCCTTGCCGATAAAGACCTGAGCTACCGCGTACTGAACATGCAGAACCCGTTCAACGACGCGCGTACTTCCTACTTCCATAAATCAATCGGTGGGTACCACGGGGCGAAATTACGCCGCTACCAGGATATCATCGATCAGCACATTGCCCAGAACAACGTTAAGGTACTGAACATGCTCAACACCCGCTATATAATAACCGGCGATCCGAAAATGCCGGTGCAGCGGAACCCGGAAGCGTTGGGCAATGCATGGTTTGTAAGCAAAGTAATTCCGGTGCACAGCCCCGACGAAGAAATTGCCGCGCTCAAAAACTTCGATCCGGCTACCGAAGCGGTAGTAGATGTGAGTAAATTCCCGATCGATAACCAGGCTTTTAACCCGGCCGGTTCTACCGTTAAACTTACGGGTTATTCGCCGAACGAACTTACCTACGAGGTAAATGCCGCCCAGCCTGGCCTGGTGGTTTTCTCCGAAATCTTTTATAAAGACGGCTGGAATGCTTACCTGGACGGAAAACCTTCGCCGCACATCCGGGCTAACTACATCCTTCGGGCTATGAAAGTACCGATCGGCAACCATAAAGTCGTTTTCAAATTCGAACCGAAGGAATACACCATAGGCAATACCGTTTCCCTGGTTTCTTCTATCCTGATGTTTGCCGTAATGATCGGGGCCGTAGTTTTTGCCGTAAGATCCAAGCCCGATCCGAACCAGCCGATCGTTTAAAACAGTATCGTTAATAATACGAAAACCGGTTGGCGCCATGCCGGCCGGTTTTTATTTTTAGAAGGTATCTTAAAGTTACGCTACCATGAGAAGAGTCCCCCTTTGGAGGGAGTAGGGGGAGGATTTTACGTTTTCTGATTTTCAAAAATGATCCGATAAATCTCCTGTCCTCCCCCTACTCCCTCCAAAGGGGGACTCCAAAAACTTGCGAAACGACCCTCATAAAGAGCTTCAAAACACCTTTAGTTTTTCACCCGAATTCCCTACCCATTTCCATGCCCCTGAATAAAGCCTGCTTACAGCAATTTTTCGAAACCACCCCGCACGTTCCGGTACAGCGGCTCGAAAGCGCTTTGCTGCAGAAAAAAGGCATAACCTTGCTGGTACGGCGGGAAGACCTGCTGCACCCGGAAGTTTCGGGGAATAAATGGCGCAAACTGAAATACAACCTGCTGGCTGCTGCCGAACAAAACACCGACACCCTGCTCACGTTTGGCGGCGCTTTTTCGAACCACATTGCTGCCGTTGCTGCCGCCGGAAAACTGTTCGGTTTTAAGACCATCGGCCTGATCCGGGGCGAAGCACATTTCCCACTAAACCCTACCCTGCAAAAAGCGGTTGAAAACGGCATGAAACTGCATTACCTCGACCGGGAAACTTTCCGCCGGAAAAACGATCCGGATTTTCAGGAAAAACTCAGGCAACAATTCGGAAATGTTTACCTGATTCCGGAAGGTGGTACCAATAAGCTGGCTTTGCAAGGTTGCGCTGAGATCATTTCGGAGACAGAAGAAAGTTTCGACGTTTTATGCTGCAGTGCGGGAACGGGAGGCACGGCGGCGGGTTTGTTGATCGGGCTGAACGGTACCAAAGAACTGCTGGTATTTTCTGCGTTGAAAGGCGATTTTTTGCAAGCGGAAATAAACCAGTTAACGACAAATTACAACGGTAAAATTTACGCCAACTGGCAGCTGCAAACAGATTACCATTTTGGCGGCTACGCGAAAACCAAACCCGAGCTTTTCAGCTTTATGCAGGATTTTGAGCAGCAATTCGGGATTTTACTGGAGCCGGTTTATACCGGAAAAATGTTCTTCGGCCTCTTCGACCTGATCCGGCAGGATTCCTTTAAGCCAGGTACTACCATTATGGCCATTCACACCGGCGGCTTACAGGGCAGGGCTGGCTTTTCAGGGCATTTCCCTACCGTTTCCTCTCCAAAAGCGATCTCATAAATGGCTGTCATGTTGAGCGCTAGCGAAACAACTTGTCGCTGGTTAGCAGAAGCTTTATTTCCGGCCTTGGTGCTGAGAGCCGACGAGGTCCTTCGCTATCGCTCAGGATGACTGCCATTTTTATTTGACGGGAATATTTAGATGACATCATTTTTTTGAGTTCACCTCCAGTAAAACCGGCTTTTCAGCCAAAGCCCTAAACCAATGCCGGAGAAGATCAGACACAGAGGCAAAGAAGGCGCAAGGAAACGGTTATCCCAGTCCGGAGCTAATAGCATAATGATTCCCATTTGAAGAAGCCAGAAAGCTGCCGCAAACGCTTTCAGCCAGCTCGCGGTCTTTAGTTTCACCCAACCCCGAATTGCCCAGGCATACACAAACAGAATCAGCAGGGCGTTAAACCAGTTATGGCCGGTGCTGTAATACGGGCGCACCATACTCAGGTAATAAAATAGCTTGAGCGCGCTAACTTTAAAGAAATAAACCCAATCCTGCCGGACAACCTGCCAGAGCCCCTTTAGCGGCGACGTTTCTTGCGGGATTGTCAGGGGCATTTCCGGCGTAACTACTAAGTCCTGATACCCCTGAATGATATAGCCGAGTGGGTATTGCCAGATAATAACCTGTCCGCCCATATTTTTCAGCAGGTAATCGGCGAGCCAGAACCAAAGGGGCAACAGCAATAAACTTCCAGTTAGCAACCCGAACCCAAGCCGTTTATGAAAGCGTCCGAATTTCACCGTAAGGGCTAAAAGGGTAACCGGGATCAGTAAAAAACCGTTGGGGCGGGTCAGGCTGAGCATGAGCAATAAGACCGGAATAACCATCCATTGCCAGTAATGCCTCATGGTAGTGAGTACGTAAACCAGCAGCAATGACAAACTCAGGAAAACCGATTCGGTAAGCACGTAGAAATTCCAGCGTTGCAGTTCAGCCCAGGTTACCCAAACGAAAACAGCACAAAAGGCTGCCCAATAATTTCCGGAGATCTTTTTTACGGTGGCGTAGAAAGCTATGGTTGCCAGACCGGAGAGCAGTACCTGGAAACCGATCAGGGCTTTCAGACTGTTCAGCTGCAGAAAAAAACTGATGAGCAAGGCATAAAATCCGTAGCTGCTCCGGTAACCGAAAAGCCCGCGCTTGCCCTGGATAAATAATTCGGCCGACCCGATAAAATGCCGGCTGTCGTACACTATTTTTACGCCCAGCGAATTATAAAGATAAATCTGCATGCCGGCCCAGACCACAGCTAATACCAGCCATAACCGCCTTTCGGCAGGAGACGTAATTCCGGGTTTGGCTGGCTGGTTTAAAACGGGTTTCATAAACGGGAACCGGGGCGGCTTGAAGCGGTAAAGCTATCAATTTTCCGGCTGCTTTTAAGTCCGGGCTGCCAATTGTAAAAACCTTTGGCTTTTTCTGCGTAAGGAAATCAGACTTTTTTCGTTCAGAACCATATGCTTTTATCCCGATTACTGCGTTTCCTGCTGCCCTGGTTCCTGGTTATTTTCCTGATGGTTTTCCTCTGGAAAAAATGCAAGCCCGAATGGCTGCAGGAAAAACCGAAAGTGGAAGTAACCCACAATACCGTGCTGACTAAAATTGAACAGCTGGGCAAGCTGGAACTGGTGCGTTATAATTTTAAAGATGTGGTGGAATACAAAAAAGACATCATGTTCCTGCCTGATTCCAGGAGCGTGCTCATCGTAGCCGGCGAAGCAGTTGGTTGCCTGGACCTGCAAAAAATTAAAAGCCAGGATCTGGTCTTTGAGGGCGATTCTACCCTGATCGTGTACCTGCCCAAACCGGAGATCTGCTACAGTAAAGTAGACCATTCCAAATCGAAGATCCTGCTCATGGAAAACACGTATTTCCGCGATGCGGAAATGGTGGACGACGCTTATAAATACGCCGAAAAGAATATTGCCCGGAGTGCCAACCATTCCGGAATCTTGCGCCAGACCGAAATAAACGCCGGAAAAGTTTTAAAGCCAATGCTGGAAAGTTTTTCGGGCCGGAAGGTTATTTTGCGCAAGCAGGAAGATAAGCTCAGACTCCTGCCCCGGAAAAAAGAGTAGTGCATGACAAGTTAATTTTTAGAAATTGGGATTACAAATCCCACGGCTCGGTTAGGACGGAATTACAAATTCCGTCAAGCACCCCGTCATGCAAATTCTATAAATTAAATTGGTCGGGCGGTAGGTTTTATTTCTTTTCCAATTCCAAAATTCCCTCCTGAATGAGGTCGGTTTCGTAGCCTTTGCTTTGCATGAAGTACAACAGTTTCTGTTTCCGGGCAAAGGGGTTGCTTTCTTTTTCGGTGCGCATTTTCTTTTCCAGCACCTGCAGCAGGTTTCCCCAATAGGTTTCCGGATCGATTTCCTTCATCCCTTTTTTAATGCAGTAATCCGAAATGCCTTTGCCTTTCAGGCCCTGCAGGATTTTCCTTCGCCCCCACTTTTTAATGCCGTATTTGCCGCGCACGTACGAAGCCGCATACCGTTCCTCGTCGATCATTTTTTCGGCGCACAGCCGCACGATCAGCTCTTCCACTTCGTCGGGCGAAAGGCCGTAGGTGTAAAGCTTGTCGCGCACTTCCTGCTGGGTACGCTCCTGATAGGCACAATAGGAAGCCGCTTTCAGAAGGGCTTCTTTGGGGGTGTAGGATTTATTTTTCTTTGGAGTCTGCACTTTTTAGAGTTGAATGGATATCGTTCCGGTGGCTGATTCTAAACAAAACGGAGGCTTAAATCATTCGTTTGGAAGTACGTTGGAAGCTTATTTTAAGGAGATATTTCCGGGTTACCCGATGAATTTATTTATCCCTACTTAGAGTGGAGAAGAAAATTCAAATGAATAGCTCAATCATTCTCTTGGCCTCTCCCTACCCTTCCAAAGCCAGGGCTCTTTCATTCTAATAAAAAATTTACTTTGGCCTGTGTCGCACAGGCCAAAGCACTGCAGCTATAGGTATCCTTCTACCTTTAAATATCCTACTGTAGCCCTTTTTGAGGCTGTCGCCTCACTGAAGTTACAAACTTCAGGGTTATTGGCTGGTCCAAGTTCCCGCTTCGCTCAAACTTGAACCAGCAGGTTGAGAATGAAGCAACCCTGCTTCCAAAGGGAGATTTCGTTTAACTACCACTTTAATCAAAGTACAATTTCCCTGTATTTTCAGCATAAGTAAAACAGCTAAATGGCTATCCTTTCAGGCCGAAAAAGGAAGTGCTATGAATTTTCTTTTTGCCCGATCTTTCCTTCCAGAAGCTGGTTTAAAGTAGAAGTCAGGTCTTCGTAAGATTGATATCCCTGGCTGAGCAGGTACAGCTGTTCGTCTTTTTCAATCACCACGGCCGGAAAACCATCTATCCCCCAGTTCTGCACCAGCTGGAATTCTTTTTCGGCAGCTTCCCGGTACTTTACATCGTTAAACTTTGCACGGAAATCGGCTTCTGAAATGCCGGCTGCTTCAGCTAATGGCAAGTACACGTTTACGTTGTTCAGATCTTTGCCTTCGAGGAAATGCAGGTTCTGGATGCTGTGGGCAAAATGCACCTGCCGGTCCGGAAACTGCTCTTTGAAAATAGCAAGCGCAATGGCCGGCGGCAGGGAATTGCTGATGTAGGTTCCGTTTTCCAGCACTTCGTTTAAATAAGCATCGCCGAATGTAATGCCGGTAACCTGTTTTAAGCGCGGCACGGCATTTTTAATGTAACCCGCCATTTCTTTGATGGGGCCAACGCGCGTGCCCGTGATCATGCCGCCGCTCAGCACTTCGAAAGAAAGTTTATCATGGAAGGCGGCTTGCACTTTTGCTACCACCGGTGCAAATCCGAAGCACCAGCCGCAAAGGCCGTCGTACACGTAATAAAAAACAGGTTTCTGCATAAATATTGGCTTTAGAAGTGGGTCAAATTTATTTAATAAAATTCAGAAACCACCACGGACATTTAAATTACAATTGGTACCCTCCCTGCCGGCTTCCTGGAGCAAATTCCGGGAATTTAGATGCAATTCCGGGGCTTTCCGGACTAAAAAAGCAGTAAAACTGATGCAGCAGGCCGAAAAACCCTGTCAGTATTGGATTATTTTGGGTAAAAAAGCAATTTCTATAAAACTCTAAACCTATATATGCGTTTATATATTCGATTGAAAGGTAATAGGTTAGCGAGCTTTCCTCTTTTTAAGGAGTTTGTTACTGCCGCCGGCCGAATTGTTTAACTATTAATATTATTTCAAAAATGGCACCAACCAGAAGAACTCAAACCAACATTATTCCGGAAGCTGTAACCAAAGTAGTGAACAAAGTTGTGCGGAAAGTAGAAAAAACGGCCAGCGACCTGACCGGCTCAAAAAAAGCTTCCGGTACTTCAACTACAAAATCCGGAACCAAAAAAGCCAGCGCGACCAGCGCTTCTAAAGCCAAATCTACTGGCACAAAATCAGCCAGTACAAAATCTTCCGCTTCAAAGGCAACTGCCTCTAAATCTACGGCGGCCAAATCCGGCACCAAAACGGCTTCTTCTGCTAAGGCAACATCAGGCAAGTCCGCAACTGGTGCAAAAGCTTCGGCAACCAGTACTAAAAAAGCCAGCGCCGGCACTACCGCAAAAAAAGCTTCGCCTGCTAAATCGACTGCTTCTAAAGCCACTACGGCAAAGTCTTCAACGGCAAAATCGGCCACCTCAAAATCTGCTACCGGCAAAGCTACGGGCAGCAAATCGGCCAGTGCCTCGAAAACCAGTGGCACGAGCAAAAGTGCAGGCGCTACTAAAAGCACCGGCACCGCTAAAAAAGCAAGCTCCGCCAAAACTACCAGCAGCGCCGGCAATACCGGAACGCGGTCGGTAAAAGTTAAATCGGCTTCCGGCAACGGCCAAACTACCAGCAAAGCCGGCGGTACATCGGCTTCGCCTAAACGTTCGGCCACGGCCGGGGGCAGCAAAAGAGCCTCGGCAAAATAATTTCTTTAGCAATTAACGCTTTTAAAAACCGGCTTTTTAAAGGCCGGTTTTTTTCTGCCTTAAAAAGCCTGCAAAACCAACTTTAATAAATTGTATCCGTTTCAAAACATATAAAAAACACTATTCATCCGGAAGTTAAAACCGGGATCCATTTTTAAACAAACTGAACCATTATGAGCAAGGGAAAAGACAAAACCGAAGAAATTGCCGATGTAATTGCCGATGCTGTGGGCGAAGCGGCTCGTAAAGGCACTAAAAAAGTGGTAAAAACGATAGAGGAAAAGGCGGAAAAACTGGTTGAAAAAGTTGTGCCGGGCGTTGGCGACACGGGCAAAAAGACAACCACAAAAGCCAGTTCAAAATCGACTTCCGGCACCAAGGCTTCGGCTAAAAAAGAAACGTCCGGCAAAAAAGAAACGGCTAAGAAAGATTCCGGAAAAAGCAAAAAGGACGATAAATAAGCTTAGATCCGCCTTTACTTCCCCCATTACCCAACCGGCCCCCAAGCCGGTTTTTTTGTTTAAAGTGTACCGTTTTTCACTTCGGCTTCCTATTCGCAAACAGAATAAATTTTACCAGGTTTTCTCGTTTAAAGTGTACCATTTTTCACCGGCTCCGGCAAATCAGCACGTTCATTAGAAGACGGGTACCGTTCATTTTCGTGCAATTAAATTCCTTCAAATTAGCTCCAAAGCTTTAAAACAGCTTTTCCAGTGGCTGGCAGGTTGCTTGCCATGCTCCATTGTTATATTGTCAGCACAAAATAGTATCTTGCAATAATTTCAACCTAAAACTCCCTGATTATGAACGCACCCCATACACGCATCCCTTTTCGGAGGGGCATAACTTTACTGCTTGCGCTGGTCATTTCGCTTAGTGCAACTGCCAAAGAGAAACCAAAAAAATCCGGGAACCCGCTGCTTTATGGTTTTAACCAGGTAGTAGATTATAAAAACGCTACCAAAACCGATGTAAAAACTGCTGCCGAAGCCGTAATTGCCGAAACCAAAACTTCGCTGGCAAAAATCTACAAGGTTAAGCCAAAGAAACGCACCTTCGAAAATACCATGCTGCCGCTCGATAACCTGTACGACCGCTGCGGTCAGGTTTTGGGGGCTATTGAGATTCTTGCCAACGCCAGCCCCGATTCTGCCATCCGCAACCAGACCCAGAAAAGCATGGCGCAGATAAGCAAATTCGGCAACGAGCTAAGCCTGGACGAAAAGCTTTACCAGGCCGTAAAAGATTATTCTAAAACCAAGGAAGCCCAGGCTTTAACGGGTTCCCGCAAAAAATACCTGTCCGAAACCATTTCCAATTTTGAACGCAACGGTTTTGCCCTGAGCCCGGAAAAACGCAAAGAACTGCAAAAAATTAACGACCGCATTTCCGACCTGAGCCTGGCTTTTAACACCAACATCGCCGAATACAAAGACCACCTGCTGGTGAGCGAAGCTGCAATGAAAGGCGTACCGGAAGATTTTAAAAAGAGCCTCAAAAAGGAAAGCGACAAGTACATCATCGACCTGAACGGCCCGGCTTACAGCACGTTTATGAAATACGCCGAATCGGATGAAGCACGCAAGCAACTGTTCGTAAAATTCTACAACCGCGCCGCCGATAAGAACCTGGATGTACTGAAAGCCCTGTTAGCGGAACGTCAGAAAATGGCGCAATTGCTGGGCTTTAAAACGTATGCTGCTTACGCAACCAGCAACCGTATGGCCAAAAACCCGGAAACCGTATGGGATTTCGAAACCAAACTGGTAAGCAAGGTAAAACAGAAAACCGAGCAGGATGTAGCCGAATTATTAGCCGTAAAACGTGCCTACCTGAAAAACCCGAATGTGCAGGAGCTGAACTCCTGGGAAGCATCTTTCTACAACAACATTTTAATGAAAGACAAATACCAGCTCGATGCCGAAAAACTGAAAGAATACTTCGAACTGAATAACATAATAGACGGCCTTTTCCAGACTACCCAGCATTTGTTCGGTTTAAAATTCAACGAAGTGAAAGATCCATCGGTTTGGCACCAGGATGCCCGCATGTTCGAAGTGAACCGCGATGGCAAACTGATCGGCCGTTTCTACATGGATCTGCACCCGCGCGAAGACAAATTCACCCATGCGGCCTGCTTCCCGGTAGTAAGCGGCAAAAGCACGCCGCAAGGTTACCAGATCCCAACGGCTGTTTTATTGTGTAACTTTAATGCACCAACCCCGGGCAAGCCCGCCTTAATGAGCCATAATCAGGTAGAAGTTTTCTTCCACGAATTCGGCCACGTAATGCATATCATGCTTACCCAGGCCGAACTTTCTTCGCAAAGCGCCAACGGTATAAAACTCGATTTCATAGAAGCGCCTTCGCAGATCATGGAGAACTGGGCCTGGAATTACGACGCCCTGAAACTGTTTGCCAGGCATTATAAAACCGGCGAAGTATTGCCAAAAGAATTGCACAACAAAATGCTGGCCTCCCGCAACGTAGGTTCCGGCATTGCCGCTTCTGCCCAGATCTTCTACGGCACCCTGGACATGACCCTGCACGATAAATTCGACCCGAACGGCACCGAAACCACCACCGATGCCGTGAAACGCGTACAGAACAAGATCATGCCTTATCCTTTTTTAGACGGAACCAACATGCACGCCGCTTTCGGCCACCTGAACGGCTACGGCGCGAGCTACTACGGTTACCTCTGGAGCAAGGTGTACGCGGCGGACATGTTCTCGGTATTTGAGAAAAACGGCGTAATGGACCAGAAAACCGGCTTCCGCTTCCGCGACCTAATCTTAAGCAAAGGCAGCACCGAAGAGGAATTTGAACTGGTAAAACAGTTCCTGAACCGCGAACCAAACCAGGAAGCTTTCTTTAGATCCCTGGGCCTGTAAAAACAGTACCTTTCTGCGCTTGAAAACTGAAAAGCCCTGCCGGATTGGCGGGGCTTCTTTTATGCTCGAAACTGTTTTGCAGACGTTAAGCGCCGCAATTCCTGTTCCCTTACCACCACTCTTAACCCCACAGATTTGCTGGTGAATAACATTGCAAATTCAAACCTTGTTCTTAATTTTACCCGGGGATTTCTTATTGTAACTTTTTACCTGCCGGATCTGTGAAGAAACTTTACGTATTTCTGCTTTCCTTTTTATTTATTTTTTACGCCAATGCCCAATGCCCGGTAGCCAATAGCTGCACGCCCGGCACTGCTCCGGCCGGCAATCATATCTTTGGCATGGGAATCCTTAGCGTAACGATCGGCAGCGGACCAAACGGTTTCAGCAATACAACCGGCGGCGTTACCGATGGCTACCAGGATTATTCCTGCACCAAAAAGGCTACAGTTTCCGAGGGAGTTCCTACTGCTATTTCCATTACAACGAATCCGAATGTAAATGAAAATGTACGGGTATGGGTGGATCTGAACAACAACGGTACTTTCGAAGTGGCTACGGAGTTACTGTTTTCTTCCAATAATGCGATAAACCATAATGGCACGTTCACCATTCCAGTCTCGGCTTCGGTGGTAAAAAACCAGGTGCTGCGGATGCGGATTTCTGCCGATAATTTTTCTTCTCCGGTTCCTACCCCCTGCTCCACTCCGGTTTATTCCCAGGTAGAAGATTACGGCATAACGGTACAATCCAACACGAATAAACCAACGGTAAATTTTTCGGTAAATAACCCGATTACCTGCTCGCCAACCGTGCAATTCCAGAGCTTGATTCAGAATGGGGCTACTTCTTATTTCTGGGAATTCGGCGATAATACGACCTCCACGGCTGCCAATCCTTCGCATACTTACGGGACTACCGGTACTTACACCGTGAAGCTGAAAGCCTGCAATGCAGCCGGTTGTGATTCGCTGACGAAAACCAACTATGTAACTTATCACACCAATGTACCGGTTGCGACTTCCTGTACGCCAATTACCACAAATCACTGCTGCGGCTACGGCATTACCAAAGTTACTTTTCATACGTTAGTGAATGCTTCGGCCAACGGGAGTGCGGGTTATGAAGATTTTACCTGTTCCAAGTCGGTAACGGTACAGGCCGGGCAGAACTATAACCTTTCTTTGGAGACAAGCACTGCGAACAATCAGGATACCTGGGCTTATATTGATTTTAATAATGACGGTACTTTCAGCAACAGCGAATTGGTTTTCACGAAACTTAATGCGAAGAACCCATCCGGCAATATCTTTATTCAGGCAGGGGCACTACAAAATGTACCCTTAAGGTTTCGCATAATTTCTGATGAACAGGGAGCTGCCACAGGCCCCTGTTCTAACCGGACCAGCGGCCAGGTTGAAGATTATTCGCTTACAGTTATTGCTCCGCTTCAAAAACCCGTTCCATACTTTTCTTCAAATCACGTTGGTTTCTGCGATACCCTGGTCCAGTTCACAGACTCCAGTTTGTTTGCCCCCTCATCCTACACCTGGGATTTTGGTGATGGTTCTCCCAGATCGCATCTGCAAAACCCATTGCATAACTACGCTGCCTCCGGTGTTTACACAGTGAAACTAACCACTTGCAACAGTTTAGGCTGCGACTCTATTACCAAGACCAACCTGATAGCTATAAATA
>NZ_VTWT01000013.1 GCF_008727925.1 Adhaeribacter soli
ATTCAACCCAATACAAACACTTTTTTAAATCCCCCTCAAATTTTTAACTTGATCCTTGATCCACTTGATCCCCCATTATTTAAGGAAATTTATAAACGCCTGAAAACAAAAAAGCACTTCCGAAATTTTCAGAAGTGCTTTTCTATTTTTTTTTGAGCCCCCAGTCGGAATCGAACCAACGACCTACTGATTACAAGTCAGTTGCTCTACCAGCTGAGCTATGGAGGCTTCTATCTCACAGGCGCTGCCCGTTTTGATGATGCAAAATTACTACCCTGTTTTGAATTTACAAATTTTACCGGATACTTTTTTTCGTTTTAAATTAAAAAAACACCAAAAACAAACAGCGTCAACCATTTGGGTTTCCGGAAAACAGTATCCTTTACGTAAGAAAAACCCATTCAACTAATCATTTCCATTCCCATAATCAGGCTTAAATTATTGCGGAGCTTAATTTCAAAGAAATCGCCATGCTTTGAATTCAAAATGCACCCGCATACAAAACAACGTAAGTCAGGAAAGTATGGGATAATCAGAGGAGGTTTTCTAATTTTGTGAACAGGTTTTAAATGTTGCCAGTGAAAAGGGGGGCTTGTCAATTGTCAGCAAAGCTGGCAAACAGGGCAGCGTTTCCAGCAACTTTATTGTTAAGTAAAGAGAATTAAAACCGAAGCCCAAAACCAGTTCCGGTTGAATTTGAATGGTTCTGATAAAAAATACTTAATGGATACGATCAGCCTTGCAGTATTAGACGACCACCAGGTAGTAATTACCGGGTTAAAAAACATGCTTTCCGGCGTCCCGGAAATTACCGTAGCATTTGCTGACACAAACAGCAAGGCCTTAATTGAGTTTCTGGAGGTTATCCAAACCGACGTACTGCTGCTCGACATCCAGATGCCGGAAACTTCCGGCATTGACCTTTGCAAACAAATCCGGAAGACGCACCGGAAAATTAAAATCATTGCTTTCAGCAGCTTTGGCGAACCGCATTATGTGAAGCAAATGATGCGGGCCGGCGCTTCAGGTTATCTGCTGAAAAATGCCGACCAGGAAACCCTCGTAAAAGCAATAAGAACGGTGGCAGCCGATGGGGAATTTATTGATGAAACCGTGAAGAAACTTTTATTGCAGGAAAGCCTTTCCGGTTCCAAAAGGTCGGTTTACGAGATTCCGCTTACCAAAAGAGAAAAGGAAATTTTAAAGCTCATTGCCGAAGAAAACACGAATCAGGAAATTGCCGATAAACTTTTTCTGAGCCTACGCACCGTAGAAACCCACCGCTTTAACCTTACCCAGAAACTGGAAGCTAAAAACACGGCTTCCCTGGTAAAAGAAGCTATAAAAAGAGGCATTATCGACTAAGGGCCGCTACTGATTCTCTTATCTTTTTCCGAATCAGAAGAATTTTTGCTTAAGCTCTTCCGAGTTCAGTGCTGATGCTTTTTCGTTTTTCCTGCCATTAAAAAAAGAATTGTCTGAACACTATTTTCAGGACTGAAAAGACAGACAGGATTTAAGTTTAGATTAGAATTTATTCTAACTTGAGCATAGCGTTTTTAAGCTAAAGAATGGCTTATAAGTAGGGTGCGTTTTACAAAGTTTTTAAACTCACCAATCGCTTAAAGCGGCACCTTTAACTACTCAAAAAGAAGCTATTTCAAGATGGCTGTCATGTTGAGCACAAGTGAGCGCGAGGGAGCACGAAACTTGCGAGCGTAGCTCTGAAAAAACTTGTCGGCAACTGGTAAAACTGTTAAATCTGGCTTTTGTGCAGAAAGCCAATGAGGTCCTTCACTATCAACCAAGATGACAGTTTTTTGAACTTTTCCAACTCCCCTACTCATGTTGCTCCGCATTCGTAGCAATTCTTCCGTCGAAAAACCATTCCCATCATTCAATCACACAAATCAAATAAATCATAGTTCAGACAAAAAGCGCTTAAGTAGTACTACGTAATTTTATTTTTCAGTTTTTCCCCGGAAGTTTCGCGCCTGGCAGCCTCCTACTTTTGCTAAGTAAATAAACCAGAAGCAAACATGGAAAAAGGGACACGCAATTCATTGAACTTTATATTTTTCCCGGATCTGCAGCCGGACAGATTCCCCATATGGCTAATCGGAATTACCGAAACCGGATGCAATATTATCGGTCCTGTCATTCGGAAGGAAGGTCTAAACTAATCTCAACCTACCAGTTAAATAGCGCTTTCAATCAGGTTGTTTGCCCAATGAAGTTACCGGCCCTTCTTTAAAAATAACCTGCCCTTACTAACACTCTCTTTTAATCCTCCGGACTCCATGTCTGTTGCACCGCTATCCAAAATACTTAATGCTCTCAACAAATAACGCCTAATTTCTGACCCTATCTGCAGCCAGGTTATACCTGGTTTATTTCGAATTAATGACGAAACAATTTCACTCAGTTCAAATTTAAAACCCTTTACGAAAAGTATGAAACCTATGAAGAACTTCTTATTTGCTTTTGCAGCTTCGTCCCTGCTGCTCTCTTCTTGCGGAAAAGACGACGAAGATCCGAAACCGCAACCTCAAAATCCCAATCCACCGGTTACCGCCCATGCAGTAACCCTGGAAAGTGATATAACCCAGAACACCACGCTGGAAGACAGAATTACTGACCCGAATTTCCCGGACTATATTGTTAACAAAGACATTGCAGTTTATGGCGAATTAACGATTAAACCAGGCGTGGTAATTGCTTTTGCAGAAGATGTTTCCATGCTTATTGCTGAAGATGGAGCTATATTTTCCCGCGGGGAGGCAACCAAAAAGGTTCGGTTTACAGGAAAAATAGCCCAAAAAGGCTACTGGGCTGGGCTCGATATTTATTCGATAAACAGCCATAACGAATTACTCCATACTGAGATTCTGAATGCGGGAAGTATTCCGGGTACCGACAACGTTAAAGCCAATGTTATTCTGGAAGAGGATGCCCGGCTGAACATCCGCAACTCGTTGATATCAGGAAGCGGCGGTTATGGTTTGTACTTACGCGATGAATCGCTGCTTTTAAATTTTTCGGAAAACACGTTAAGTAACAACAACGAGGCTCCCTTAAAACTTTTAGCTGACAATGTGCAGAAACTTGATGCGGCTTCGTCCTTTTCGCAGGGCAACAATCGAAATGTAATTGAAGTGATGCGTTCCTGGATTAACGGAACTGGTGAAGTTGTCTGGCCGGCTTTTAACGACAATACACCGTATCGTTTTATGGGTTCCATAAGTGTACAAACAGGCTGGAAGCTGCTTCCGGGCGTTACTATTGAAGTTAAACCGAACGAAGAATTTGAGATTGGAAGTAATGGTTACATGCATGCCGCTGGAACCACAGCCCGCAAAATAACCATTACCGGCGTAGACAAAACAGTAGGATCTTGGAATGGGTTTATTTTTTATTCCAGAAGCTCGATGAACGTAATTGAAAATGCTGAGATTAAATATGCCGGAGGCCAGCCGATGCTTTCAAATACAAAGGCTGCCATCACGATTACGGATCATTCCAGCCTGAGTATCCGGAATTCGGCGCTAACCCACAGCGGGGGCCACGGCATTCATGTTAATGGTCTTGGTCAGATCAATTCAGATGTGGCAACCTCTAATACCTTTACTTCCAATACCCTGAGCGATGTCATTTATACCCAATAATACTTTTCGTAGTGCCTGGTTAAGTTGAGTGTTAATCTATGGTAGAAAGTAAAAAACTGTCCGGAGCATTTCGGGCAGTTTTTTTTAATCCTATTCTTTTTGATCAAGAAAGCAGCGCTGCTAACAATTCTGAACAAACAGCTTAGCCCAATCAAGGCCTCTTTTTTAAACTTGGAATATTCAGTTTTGGGCTTGGGGAGGCCATTCCATTCAGAAAACTAAGCAACAAGAAAAGCAATGGCATGTTCCGGTAATTGCTTTTACAGAGCAAAATAGAATTACCCCAAGATATTTTTTAAATACCATGGCCCACAATTCCCCCTAAAATCACCATACTTTTTTTCTACCTGAAGCTCATCCATCTCAAAAATCGCCCACTAGGCACAAGCAGTTCAATCAAACACTAAACACAATCACATTTTATGTACACCACAAAAACCTTGTTAGCAAGGCGGCTCAGATTCTTAATCTGCTTCTTTATTTTATTACCCGCAACTTTATCAATCAACGCCTCCGGCTACGCCGATCCTCCCGAGTTTATTCGCACCAATACAATTGACCTAAAAAGGACGCAAACTAAAAGCAATAGTAAGGAATACCTTTTTGAAATAAACAAAGGAGAGCAATTTTACGTCGATATTAATATCAGGTTAAAGAGCTTCCAGATGCAGCCATCAATAAGCTTATTTGCGCCCGCTTCCGCTCAGGTTACCGGTTCCGTAGTTATTTCCGGTTCAGATTTTACTAGCGCTACCGCTGTTAGTTTTAACGGCACGCCGGCACTAAGCTTTACAGTCAACTCTTCTACACAAATTACCGCAATTGTTCCTTATTGTGCTACTACCGGGGCTATAAGCGTGGTCACGCCCAGCGGAACAGCGATCAGCTCCGGTAGCTTTACCGTTTTACCAGATGTAACCATGAGCGTTGGTAAAACCCAGATCTGTAATGGGGATGGAGTGCTGATTACGGCAACTTCTTCTTTAAATACTTCCGGCACTGCTCTGAATTTCGATGGAGCGGGCCAGTATGTTAATGTTCCTTCCTTCAACCTCAACAACGATGGCCGCGCCATTACGGTAGAGTTTTGGGTTAATATACCAAGCACCGTTACCGGAAACCGAACCGTTTTTGCAGCCACCAACACAAACTCCAAAATCTTCCACGCCATGATACCGGCCAACAACCGAAAAGATCTTGCCTGGAACTATGGAAACGTACTGGCTGCCGGCCGGCTTTCAACCGACTTTACGCCTTACTTCAATAAATGGACCCATGTTGCGCTGGTTTCGGCCGGAAGATTAGGGAGCTTTAAAGCTATTTATATCAACGGCGTGGAAGTAGCCCGCGACAACGGACTTTCGGAAGGTGCGATTACCAACGGAACCACCATGCTTAAGATCGGGGATGATGTTTCCTCAACCATAAGAACATATTTCAGGGGCAGCCTGGATGAATTCAGGATCTGGGATAAAGTGCGTTCACCTCAAGAAATTCAGCGGGACATGCATGCCATTGTACCTGCCTCAACTCCAAACCTGATAACTTACTGGCGGTTCGATGAAGGTAGCGGTACTAAAATATCCCACATTTCCGGGACCAACCTTGACGGTACGTTAACTGCCGGCAGCGCTACCGGTGTGCCTGTCTGGCAAGCTTCCGGAGCGGGCCTGCAACCGCATATCAGCTGGAGCCCGGCAGCTTCGCTTAGCAGCGCGTCAGGAGCTACCGTAACGGCTTCGCCTTCGGCAACAACCACCTATACCGCTACGGCAACTTATCCCAATGGCTGCACCCGATCAATTGCTCAAACCATCAGCGTTAGCCAGACCGGAACCTTTACGGGGACAGCCAGCTCCGACTGGAACGATGTGGCGAACTGGTGCGGCGGTTTGCCAACTGCTGCTACGGATGTAATTATTCCTGCCAATGCGGTTAATATGCCCCAGGTTAGCACAATCGCTAATTGCCGAAATCTAACCATAGAAAACGGGGCTACCCTTTCCCTTATTAATGGTGCGGATTTAAAAGTTAACGGCACTTTTACCCCTTCCGGGACTTTTACGCACACAGATGGTACCATTGCTTTTACGGCGGCTTTCGGAACCCAGTACATTCCTTCGCTCATATACCATAACCTGGTTATTAGCGGAAAAAATGCAATAAAGGAACTGCAGGGCGATATAGAGGTAACTGGCAACCTGGTTTTAACCGGTAGCCCTCTTGCCTTTACCTTTAACCTTTCTCGTTACAACGTACTACTAAGAGGCGACCTGACGCTGGGCGGTTCCCAAAGCGGTACCGGCTTTATAATTCTGCAGAACAGCGCCATTAGGTCAATTAATATTTTTAATAACAATCTTGAACATAGCATCAATTTCGAAATTGATAATCCGGCTGGGGTGCAGTTAAATTCAGACCTTATCCTGAACGGAAACCTGGTATTCAAAAGCGGTATTATGTCTGGCAACTCTATCATCTTAAATGGTAACCTTACCGGGGAAGATATTACGACCCATTTCAAAGGAAAAATAACTAAAACTTTGGCTATTTCCGGCCCCGGCACCTATTCTTTCGACGATATGGGGTTGCTTTTCGATAACGTTGGCAGCGGCAACTGGGGAAAGGTTACGGTTTCGCGCTACAACGGAGTACCGGTTCAGAATCCGCGGGATAAAAATAAAGAGAGCATAAGCCGGCAATGGCTGATTTCTCCGGAAATTCCTGCAAACACTGCAGTAGATCTTACTTTCACCTGGCTGAGTTCCGATGACAACGGCAAAGATTTTTCGACCGGAGAAGGTCAGGTCTGGAAAAGCAACGATGCTGGCGCAAACTGGATCCCTATCGAAGAGTTGAAAGCTATTACTAGTAACGGCAACATGCGAAGCATTAAAGTTTCCACCAAATCATTTTCTTCCTGGACCATTTCGGATATTAATTCCCCGCTCCCTGTTACCTGGTTGTCGTTTTCCGGAAAAAACACGCACGCTGGAGTTCTGCTGGAATGGCAAACTGCAACCGAAGAAAACAGCAGCAATTTTATAGTGGAGCGCGCAACCGACGGCAAGGAATTTAAGCCAGTTGGGGAAGTTGCTTCCGCCGGAAACAGCCACCATATCCGGTCTTACCAGTTTACCGACGAAACTGCAGCCAAAATCCCCATTCTTTATTACCGACTTAAGCAGCATGACTATGATGGCACTTACAATTATTCGAAAATAATTACGGTACCTGCCCCCTTTAGGGTTGTTGATTTTGTTCAAGCTTATCCGAATCCATGTAGTCGGGAGCTCCACCTAAGATTTCAAAACCCAGTAGCAGGGGCCGTTAAAGTTGAACTACTTGATCTGAATAACCAGGTACGAAGCAGCTTTCTGATTAAACCGGATAAAAAAGACCAGGTCCTGGAGTTGCCGCATTTACCGCAGGGTATCTATTTACTTCGAACTACCTACAGCGATCAGATATTGGTAATGAAGATCATAAAACAGTAGCGTATGTTTACCGGAGTCCGCTAATTTCCATTATTAACTTCCATCATAAATTGTCTGTTTATAAATCTCTAAGCCTGCTGGATTAGAGATTTATTTTTACCTGAAAGCAGAAATTAAAATAAAGCAGGAGTTGTTTGCTCATGTTGTAGCATTAAAACACAACTTACGCAACTCTTCATTCACAACTTTATGCCTCCTTTTTAGTAAACTTGGCACAATAAAGTTCCTCCGGGTTTTCGAAAGTCCGGTTCTCAACGCATGACCAAAAATTCAGATAATTCACTATCTAATAAATTTACCGGCTTTGTGCAGGTGCGCGGCGCCCGCGAACACAACCTTAAAAATGTAAGCCTCGATATTCCGCGCGATGCCCTGGTGGTTTTTACCGGCGTTTCCGGCTCCGGAAAATCTTCCCTCGCGTTTGGTACGCTTTACGCCGAAGCCCAGCGCCGCTACCTCGAATCCGTTTCGCCGTATGCCCGTCGTTTGTTTCACCAGATGGCCGTGCCGGAAGTGGATGATATTGAGGGCCTGCCACCGGCGGTAGCTCTTCAGCAGCAACGCGGTACCCCAACTACCCGCTCTTCGGTAGGCAGCGTAACCACGCTTTCCAATTTATTCCGGATGCTTTATTCCCGCGCCGGCGATTATCCCCCCGGTCAGCCCATTATTTACGCCGAAGCTTTTTCGCCCAATACCCCGGAAGGCGCCTGCCCGACCTGTCACGGTTTAGGAAGGATTTATGAAGTTACCGAACGCTCCATGGTGCCCGACGATTCGCTTACGATCCGGGAGCGTGCCATTGCGGCCTGGCCAACGGCTTGGGGCGGCCAGAACCAGCGCGACATATTAGTTACCCTGGGCTACAACGTAGACATTCCCTGGCGCGAGTTGCCGCAAAAAGACCGCGACTGGATCCTGTTCACCGAGGAGCAGCCCGTAGTTCCGGTTTATGCCGGTCTTAGTCCGGAAGAAACGCAGCGCGCCCTGAAACGGAAACTGGAACCGAGCTACATGGGCACGTTTACCAGCGCCAAGCGGCACGTGCTCCACACCTTTGCCAACACCCAGAGCCCGCTCATGAAAAAACGGGCCTTGCAATTCATGCTTAGCAGCGACTGCCCCATGTGTCAGGGCAAGCGCCTCCGGCCCGAATCGCTTTCCGTAAAATTTGCCGGCTACGACATTGCCGATATTTCGCGCCTCCCCTTAAAACAACTGGCCGCGATACTGAAACCATACGCCGCCGGAACCGCCGAAGCAGAAGCTAAAATGATAGCTGAACACCCGGAAAAAGTAATGGTGATGCAGCGCATTGCCGAAGACCTGGTTTCCAGAATAGAAGTTTTGCTCGACCTTGGTTTGGGCTATCTGAATTTGGAACGGAGCACGCCTACCCTTTCGCCCGGCGAGCTGCAGCGCCTTCGCCTGGCTACCCAGGTGCGGTCTAATCTATTCGGCGTAGTCTATGTGTTGGATGAACCTTCCGCCGGTTTGCACCCCGCCGATACCCAGGCCTTACTGGCAGCCTTAAACAAACTGAAAAAAGCGGGCAATTCCCTGTTTGTGGTGGAGCACGAAGTGGAAGTGATCCGCAAGGCCGACTGGCTCGTAGACGTAGGTCCGGCAGCCGGCGACCGCGGCGGCGAGATCCTGTACAGCGGTCCGCCGGAAGGTTTGGCAAAGATCGAAACTTCTAAAACCCGGGAGTATATTTTCGGAAACCAGTATGTACCGCAACGCACGCCGCGCGAACCTCAAGGCTGGTTGCGCTTGGAAAACGTAACCCGGAATAATTTGCACAACGTAGAGGCTGCTTTTCCATTGGGCGTGCTGACTTCGGTTACCGGCGTGTCCGGGTCCGGAAAATCGAGCCTGGTAAGCCAGGTACTAGTTGAATTGGTTTCGGAATATTTAGGGCAGGAGCTGGAACCGGAAGAAGAAGAAACCGATGAATTGGTAAAGGCAAAACCAGCGCAGGAAACGAACGGAAAGATCGTTGCTGGCATGGAGAAAATCAGACGACTGGTGCGGGTAGATCAGAAACCGATCGGCCGGACACCGCGCTCCAACATGGCTACCTACACGGGTTTGTTCGACCACGTGCGCAAACTTTTTGCGGCTACCAAAGCGGCCAAAGCCCGGAAGTACGATGCCGGCAGGTTCTCCTTTAACGTGGCCAAAGGCCGGTGCGAAAATTGCCAGGGCGAAGGTTTTGTAATGGTAGAACTGCTTTTCCTGCCGAGCGTGTATGCGCCCTGCCCGGTTTGCCACGGCAGCCGTTTCAACGCCAAAACCCTGGAAATAACTTACCGCGATAAAAACATTGCCGAAGTCTTGCAGATGCGTGTAGATGAAGCCTGGGAATTCTTTGCCGAAGAACCGGCCATAAACCGTGCCTTAACCGTGCTCCGGGAAGTTGGGCTGGGTTATTTACGCTTAGGCCAGCCGGCTACGGAACTATCAGGCGGGGAAGCGCAACGCATAAAACTGGCCGCCGAACTGCAGCGCACCCAACGCGGTAATTCGCTCTACATCCTCGACGAACCCACCACCGGCCTCCACCCTTCCGACGTCGAAAAACTGATCGTGCAGCTCGACAATCTGGTGGAAGCCGGCAATACCGTAGTGGTAGTAGAGCACGATATGCACCTGGTAGCGTCCAGCGACTGGGTAATTGACATCGGCCCGGGAGCCGGCGAAGAAGGCGGTAGAATTGTTGCCGAAGGAACACCCGCTAAAGTTGCCAAATCGAAAGCAAGCCGGACGGCGCCATATCTGGCGGACTTTATGGGCATCTAACCGACCTGATTGGAAAACCATTTCTACGGGAAAACGAAGTGAAGCTGAAGTAACAGGAATTATAGAGGAAGAGGGATTCAAAGCGGAGCGGTTGTAAGAAATATGAAACCAATAAAAAGGCAGCTATTAAAGCTGCTTTTTTTACTGCCGTAACGTTATAAAGATAAAATTAATGCATGCCACAAAATTAAGCAGAGCAGTAACCTTTAACTTTATTTTGATAGCCAGTTTGTAAAGGTGGAATTTGCTAATCAAAAATCAACCGATTTTTCCAGATCTATTTATACCATTTTAGATTGATTTAAGCACATTATCAATAAAGATCCCTAAGGAATGTCCCCCTACAAACCTTTATTTGCTTCATCGCTTTTTTCCTTTCTAAGCAGAGAAAAATGGCTAACAGGTGACAGCTATCGGATACGAAATATATGGATCTTTAAACCAGGGCGAACAATTATTAGCCTAATACACGGTCAAGTTAATTACTGGAATTTGCTTAACGGGATTTGTAATCCCGTCTTAACCGAGCCGTGGGATTTGTAATCCCACTTTCTAAAAATTAACTTGACTATGTACCAGGCCAATCCGCAGATAGAAGACGGAACGCCGGTAAAAAAATAAGTGTTCTAAAGCAAAACTATTATCGCTATTCAGGGCTGAATTGCTTTGGTTTCAACTTCCTGAACGGTTCCTGAAGTTATTCTGACAGCGGAAATACACGAGCTTTTTCAGGTAAAGCGCATCTCGTTTTTTCCTTCTTTAAGGCTAATAAATTTCGAAACCCCATTACAAAATATTCAATGCATCATAAAATGAAAAACTATATAATATTAACCGGATTGTTCCTCGGCTTATTCACAGCATCCTGTTCCCAGCAAAAGCCTGAATCAGGCCAGGCCTCTTCTCCGGCAGAAGCTACCCAATCGGTAGCTTCAACGCACGCGCATGATCCGGCAACAAAAGCTTCAGAAGCAAACCCGATGACCGAAACCGGCCTGCCCAAAGACCTGGTCTGCATGGTAAATAACGCGTATATGGGCAAAAAACAGTTCCCGGTTCCTTTTGAAGACAAAATGTATTATGGCTGCTGCGAGATGTGCGTAAAAACCATTAAAAATGAACGTTCCGTCAGGTATGCCGTTGATCCGGTTTCAGGAAAGGAAGTAGATAAATCGGTAGCTTTTATCGCCCTGAAACCAGGCAGTTCTTCCGGGGAAGTGCAGTATTTCGAATCAGAAAAGAACTACCAGGCATCCCTCAACTAAGGCAGCTCAGCCAAATCTTGTAACAATCAGCTATAATCCTGTAACGCTTTCGGGAAGGCAAGGCGGTATCTTTGTAGAGAACTTAAAGGCACCTAATTATGAAAGAGCTGAAATTTAAAACCAATATCAATTGCGGCGGTTGCGTAGCCAATGTAACCCCATTTCTGAATAAGGCCGAAGGCATCAGCGAATGGAGCGTAGATACTACCAATGCCCAGAAAGTACTGACCGTAACTACTGAAAAACTGAATGAAGCGACCGTTATTGAGCTGGTAAAAGAAGCCGGTTATAAAGCAGAAAGCTTGTAAAAAATATCATGTAATAAAAAAGGGCTGCTAATGTAGCAGCCCTTTTTTATTTAAATTTCACTTCAGCTCTTTTCGCAAAAACTGCGCATTAATAGCTACAATAATGGTACTTAAACTCATCAGCACTGCTCCCACGGCCGGTGAGATCATGATGCCCCAGTTGTATAAAACCCCGGCCGCCAAAGGCAGGGCTATTACGTTGTAACCGGTGGCCCAGATCAGGTTCTGGATCATTTTGCGATAGGTGGCTTTGCCGAATAAAATAAGCGAAGCAATATCCTGCGGATTGCTGTTCACCAAAATAATATCGGCAGTCTCCGCGGCTACGTCGGTACCGGAACCTACGGCAATGCCTACGTCGGCCTGGGCAAGGGCGGGCGCATCGTTTACGCCGTCGCCGGTCATGGCTACGAATTCATTTTGAGCTTGCAGTTCTTTTACTTTTTCCTGTTTCTGGTGCGGCAGCACGTTGGCCATAAACCCGTCCACTTGCAGCTTGTCGCTTACATTCTGGGCAACGCGTTCGTTGTCGCCGGTTAAGAGCAGATTTTTGATGCCGTTCTTTTTCAAGACCGCAATGGCTTCCGCCGATTCATCCCGGATCTGATCCCGGAGCTTGATGTAGCCAACCGGTTGCTGATCTACCAGCACGTAAACCGCCGTTTCCACGCCTTCTTCCGCTTTATTTTCCGGTACGGCAATTTTAAATTCCTGAATATAATTCGGACCTACCACTTTTACGTCCTTTCCTCCTACCGTTCCTTCCAGGCCTTTTCCGGGCAGGTAATGAAAGTTTTCGGAAGCCGGAACCGTGATATTTTGTTCTTTGGCTTTGCGTAAAATTCCCTGCGAAATGTAATGTTCCGAGTGTTGTTCCACGCCCGCCGCCAGCCGCAGCATTTCCGTTTCGGTTATTGCATTGTTGAAGGTAACAACTTCGGCCACTTCGTGGGAACCTTTGGTAAGCGTACCGGTTTTATCGAAAATAATGGTCGTGATCATGCGGGAATTTTCAAATGCGGTCCGGTTGCGGATGAGTAAACCATTTCGGGCCGAAACCGCCGTAGAAATGGCCACCACTAACGGCACAGCTAACCCTAAGGCATGCGGACAGGAAATGACCATTACGGTTACCATGCGTTCCAGGGCAAAAGCAAATTCAGCGCCCAGCATGAGCCAAACGGCCAGGGTGGCAAAACCGGCAAACAGGGCCACGTAGGTTAGCCATTTGGCCGCTCTATCGGCCAGGTTCTGGGTTTCCGATTTTGTTTTCTGGGCTTCCTGCACCAGGTTAATTACTTTGTTCAGGTAGCTGTCTTTGCCCGTATTCTGCACCCGCACCTGCAGGGATCCATTGCCATTTATAGAGCCGCCGATCACTTTATCGCCTTTTACTTTCTGGGCCGGTTTGCTTTCGCCGGTCAGCATGCTTTCGTTCAGGTAACTTTCGCCGCTTTCCACCAAACCGTCGGCGGGTACTTTTTCGCCGGGCTTTACCTGGATAAGGTCGTCTTTCTGCAGTTCCGAGATCGGGATGTTGACCATCTGCCCGTTCCGTATCACGTGGGCTTCGGAAGGCATCATGCTTACGAGCAGTTCCAGGGCTTTGGAAGCGCCCATTACCGATTTCATTTCGATCCAGTGGCCCAGCAACATGATCACGATAAGCGTAGCCAGTTCCCAGAAAAAGTCCATGCCTTTCAAGCCGAACACGATGGCAGTGCTGTACACGTAAGCTACCGTGATAGCCACCCCGATCAGGGTCATCATGCCCGGTGCCCCTTTCTTTACTTCATCTTTCAGACCGGTTAAAAAAGGCCAGCCGCCATAAAAGAAAATAACGGATGAAAGCAGAAAAGCAATGTAACCGGCATACGGCACTTCCAGGGTATACCCCAGAATGTGCTGCACCATGGGGCTCAGCACAATAACCGGCACCGATAAAACCAGCGAGATCCAGAACCGCTTTTTAAAGTCATCGATCATCATGGCGTGATGGTCGTGGCCGTGTTCGCCGTGCCCACCCGCTTTTTCGTGGGCATGCACTGTTTTTTCGGCCAGATCGGTTTTTACTTTATTGTTAGCTTTATGAGCGGCATGATCTTCCGGATGATGATGGTGCTGATGCGAATGATCCATATTTATTCAGAAGTATGTACTCCAGAAAAGTATACAGCTAACTTTAAATTTTATTTATTTAACCGGTGCAAAATATGCTTCATCTGCCTGATCTCTTTTTCCTGGGCTTCTATAATATCCTCCGAGAGCTTTTTAAGTTCCGGGTCTTTTAAGTCAGCATTTTTGCTTACCATAATGGCTGACGAATGGTGCGGGATCATTGCTTTCATATATTGCTGATCATTAACCGGAATCTGCTTTCGCAAGAAAGTTAAGGTCAGGACAAATACAAGCAGCGCAGAAACCATAATTAAGCGGTTCAGTTTCTTATGCTTATACATCATCGGCATCATAAGCAGCATGAGTATTGCCATCGGAGATACCATGAGCAGAGTCATATACGTCCGGGAAAGGCTTAAATAAATATGGTCGGTTTCCGCCACGTTCAGGAACATAACGGCATACATTATCAGGAAAGACAAAGCCAGCATGAGGGCAAACTTTTTGTAATTTCCGGCATCCATAGTATGGTTTTCCATCTTTTGGGGTTTAAAGGGTTTGCATTAAATCGGTTTAAACAGGGCTAAATTTTCCTAAACGCTACCCGGTTAATAAATAAAAGTAATCCCAGCGCCGTACTTCATATCGCTGTCGTAATGCGTGGAAATGGCAAAATGCCGGGTAACCAGATATCGTAAACCGGCCATGTATTCCTTATCCGAATTTCCCATCAGGTTCAGGCGTAAGCGGTTGGTTAGCGGAATATCTTCCCTTCGTAACTGAAACCGGAACTTGCCTTCACTGTCTACCCGGGCTTCGGCCAGCACCAGCATGGGCAGCATATACTGTACGCCGGCTACCACTGCTTTGCGGTTATTCTGGTTGCTGGTTTGGCCTAATAGCGTTTCTTCCGGCTGGTTCACTACGCTGTTGTGGTGGTAATCGAAACCGATGAACGGAAAGAGCCATTGCATTTTCCCGAAATACCGGCCCAGGTACGTTTCACTTTCCAGACCGTATTCTTTTTTGAAGCCGATCCGCCATTCGGTGGTAGCTTGCCAGCGGGTACTGCCGAGCATAAGCTCGCCATCGCTGCCGTTGCTTTCTATGCCTACCTGGGCCGATGGCAGCACCATGCGCTCTTCCATGTTCAGCATTTTCCAGGACATTTTCGGGTCCTGCAGTTCCGGATTGGGCGGGGAATTCTGATAGGAAAATACCCGCCCCATACCTGCCATCATGTGGTAGAGAATGTGGCAATGAAAAAACCAGTCGCCGCTTTCGAAGGCCGCAAATTCCAGGGTATCGGTTTCCATGGGCATAATGTCGATCACATTTTTTAAAGGCGCATATTCTCCCTGGCCGTTCAGCACCCGGAAATCGTGGCCGTGCAAATGCATGGGGTGGCGCATCATGGAATTGTTATACATGATGATCTTCACGTTCTCCCCCTTTTTGATCAGAATTTTATCCGATTCCGATACCGTTTTGTTGTCGATGGTCCAGACGTAGCGGTTCATGTTGCCGGTTAGCTCGAAGCGCAGCACTTTTTCGGGCCCGGTTTTTAACGTGGTTTTCTCGGTTGCCCGGAGCATGGCGTAATTCAGGGTTACCAGGTTTTCGTCGCTTGCAGCCATATTATGCCCCGCGTGGCTCTGCATTTCGTGGCCTTGCATTTGGTGGCCTTGCATAGCATGATCGGTGCGCGTGGTATCGGTTTTTTGGCCGTTTGGCATAGCGTTTCCGGCCGCCGGTTTTAAAGTTTCTTTCGCTTTTTTCCTGCCTTCCTCTTCGCCGGTAATTTCCGGGTACATTACCGCATTCATGTCCATCTGTTGCAGGCTCATTTGCATGCCCATGGGTTCCATGTCGCCGTTCATTTTCATCATGCCGTTCATCATCTTCATGCCCTCGAAATATTTGAGACGGCCTAAAGGTTCGGCCGGCATTTTGTGGCCGCTGCCCAGCCACAACGAAGTGGAATGGGTGCGGTCTTCGGCGGTGGCTAAAAATTCGTACTGCATATCCTCCGGAATGGTAACGAGCAGATCGTAGGTTTCGGATGGCGCAATAATGAGGCGGTCTACTTCCACGGGTTCAACATCGTTACCATCGTTAGCCACCACCGTTATTTTTCCGCCGGAATACGTGAGCCAGAAATACGTGGAAGCGCCGCCGTTCACCACCCGCAATTTTACCTGGTCGCCGCCTTTGAATTGGGGTTGATCGTTTGCTGGCTTGCCGTTGGTCAGGAATTTTTCGTAGGCCACGTCGCTCACGTCCATGGCCAGCATGCGCTTCCATTCGTTGGTGAGCTTGGTTTTAAAATGCCCTTTCCGGATCGCTTCGGCATACGCCTGGGTAGCGCCTTTCTGAATTCCGAACCAGTCGTTGGCCGTACGCAAATAGCGGTGCACTTCCTTCGGGTTCATATCGGTCCAGTCGCTTAAAACAACCGGAATGGCGGGAATTTCGGGTTCGTTTACTTTTATAAAGATCAGGGCCCCGTACATGCCGCTTTGTTCCTGGAAAGCGCTGTGGCTATGATACCAGTACGTGCCGTTCTGAATGACTTTAAATTTATAGAGATAGGTGCTGTGCGGTTTAATGGGTTTCTGCGTAAGCCAGGGCACGCCGTCGAAGCGGTTAGGCAGGAAAACGCCGTGCCAGTGAATGGTAGTTTCTTCATCCAGATTATTATGCACGTAAATTTCGGCCGTATCGCCCTGGGTAAACGTTAAAGCCGGCGCCGGGATCTGCCCGTTAATGGCAATTGCTTTCTTTGGTTTGCCCGAATAATTTACTACCGTGTCTTTTACATACAGATCGTAGCGTACCGTTTTGGGTTGATAAGCCGGGCCAGGACTTTCGACTTTATGGCCAGCTTTTTCAACCGGTTCATTTTTTTCGTCTCCATTCTGAATCTGCGGTGCAGGTTTTTCTGCCTCTTTCCCTGCCGTTTTTCCGCCCTGAACTTTTGGTTTAACCGACGGTTTTGCTGCAGGTTTAGCCGGTTCTTTGGGCTTTGACTGGCTGGCTGGCTCCGGGTTTGGTTTTGGCGCAGGTTTAGGTACCGTTTTAGGTTGTTGTTTTACCAGCGCCATACCGCATTTCGGGCAGGTGCCGGGTTTGGTGCTTTGCACTTCGGGGTGCATCGGGCAAGTGTATATGGTAGATTGCTGTTGTGGTTTTGCCGGCATATTATGCCCCTCGTGCTGGGCAAAAGTTACCGGACCAAAACTTAAAAACAGCATGAGCGCCAGAATCTTTTTCATCTTTATTTTAGTTTTCAAAACCTTCCTGAATTTTTCAGACCGTGCTATCAAATTCATTTTTCCAATTTCTAATAGGTAACCTTGGGATAAGTGGGTATACGGAGGTAAAGCAATTAATAACTGACCATACGCAGCCGGGCTTGTCTGAACACGATTTTAAGGATTGATTGGATAGACAGGATTTTATTTCGGAAAGAAATAATTCAGGTTCAGAAGCGTGGAATGGTCATTGAAAGATAAAGTTGCGGTGGAAGCCGTTGAAAGTTTGTAACCTGCATGGTGCTTATTTCAGCACTTTCGTCTTTCTTTTTACTTCGCTTTTTAATTTCCTCCTTCCGCTCCGGTTCTTATTAATTCTTTTCCCGAAAAATCCTACAAATCATATAAATCCTAAAAATCATAGTTCAGACAAAAAGGCTGGAATAATATCATCTACAAAGGAAAGGTTTAACCAAGCCGTTGCCGTTACAGAATTTCAGATTTGTTTTGCAGGATTCGCTGCCGGTATGCTTTGGTAATTAAAAAGGGTAAAAATCAGGGCTGATACCTGAGAAAGTCACCATGGCGCAAGTGTTAAACGGAGCGTCACTTGGGCTTAAAGAACAAGAAGAAGTATTCAGACTTCAGTGCTAAAAAATGAAGAATTACATATTTGAATAAGTCCTCCTGATTTAGCAGGGTTGCATGAAAATGAAACGCCTCTGAGTTTGCAGGGTTTAGGTGAGGTCAACACCTTCCTGTTAACAATCAACTACCTTAAATTTCATCCCTTGCCATTCCAAAGAAAAACATGCATTAACCAGTTGCAGCATTTCAATATCACCGCATTTTACGCGCAGGTTTTTGTAATGCAGGAAGCATAGTAATCCGTCCCTTCTATTGCGGTTTTTTCTAATTTAAATTCCGAAGGATCGAGGTAAGTTTCGATAAAAGGCAGATCAGGGGCGTAATAAAAAGTACCGCCCGGTTTAAGGGCATTCAGGATTTCCATGTAGCGTTGCCCGTATTTTGCATAGTCGCCGTTTACCCGCAAATGGTGGTGCTGAAAGTGGTTCGAAAAGCCCAGATTACTGATAATGGTTCCCCATTTGCCGGGGATGAGATCGAACTCGAACCAATCTGCTTGAAAAAGAAATTCATCAGGCGTCACGTTCCGGTCTATCCCGAAAGCTTCCCGGCCCAATTTTCTGAGATGGTTTACCAGAAATGCCTGTTGTCCGCAGCCAAGGTCCAGCACCGGCTCCAATATTTTTCCGGGATCGATGTTCAAAACTTTTAACTGGGTCTGAGCAGCATATTCACCGCAAACAACTTCCTGTTTCAGATAAGGTTCCGCTGTTGAATAAAGGGTTCTGGCAAAAGGGTTGGAACTCCGGAGCCACCGTTGCAGCGCCCGGTAATGGCGAGGCGCCAAACTCGCCAGTGCATCCTCTTCCTCTCCGGCCGGGAGCTGCTTTATTTCGTGCAACAGTTTAAGATAGACCTTTTTAAGCGCCGTCCGATCGAAGCTATTGAAATAATAAAACTGATTGGCCTGGCACAAGGCCTCAATGGCCTTATTTACGAGGGAGTCTGCCAGGGTTTCTACCTCCAGATTGCTTACGTTTTTCAGGGCAGCCGAATTCTCCCGGATAAAAGCAAAGACAACCGGTGAAAAACCGAAGTTACTTAATTCCGGTTCGCAGAACAGGTTCTTTTTCCGGTTGAAAAGCAATTGTTTTTCGACGATGGGCAATAACGTTTCCAGCATGGCAGGGTTAGTGGAATGAGTTTAAAACACCTTCTTCTGCAGCTATTTTCAGGAGCTATGTCGCAGGAAAATTCCGGCAAAGAAAAGCTTATAATTTTCAAAAGCAATACAATTTACAGACGCTTCAGCCAGCAGCTATACAATTGAAATTTAGGGCCCGTAGTTTATATTTTAAAAACAAAAACCAGCTCTTGTTGCTTTTCAGCAGGAACTGATACCGTTTCAGGCATTCTTTCTCCGCGAAAAATACAGGTGCAGCAGCAAGGCTAAACAGGAAGTTGCCAGACCTACTCCTACCGCGCCGTTCCAGTGCCAGCGCTGCCAGGCCTGACTGGCCAGCCAAGTTCCCAGAGCGCCGCCTACAAAATAAGTACCCATATACACGGTATTCAGGCGGTTACGGGCTTGCGGGTTTAAACTGAAAATAAGCGTCTGGTTGCCTATGTGGGTAGCCTGCACGCCCAGGTCCAACAGGATTACGCCCAATACCAATCCGGTAATACTGGTACTGAAAATGCCAAAGATCAGGTAAGACAAAATGATTAGGAAAATAGCGCCGCTGATAATATGGCGGATATTCATTTTATCGCTAAGGCGGCCCATGACGGAAGCAGCGAGGGCACCGGCTGCCCCGACCAGACCGAAAGCGCCGGCCACTTCGCTGCCATAGCCGAAGGGCGGGGCTTGCAAAAGAAAAACCAAAGTCGTCCAGAAAGCGCCGAAAGCGGCAAAGCACAAACCACCCCGGACCGCTGCCAATCGCAGCACCGGTTCTTCCCGGATCAGGGTACCCAACGATCGCATCAGGCTTTTGTAATTCCCCTTGAAATCAGGGTGCACTTCCGGCAGCATAAAACAAAGGGCAACCCACAGCAGCACCATTAAACCCGCCGCGATCAGGAACATGGCCCGCCAACCCAGGTGCGCCCCCACAAAGCCGCTCAGCGTACGCGAAAGTAAAATACCGATCAGCAAGCCGCTCATGACAAATCCCAGCGCTTTGCCACGGGCTTCTGGTTTGGCCAGTTGCGCCGCCATGGGTACAAAAAGCTGGGGCACCACCGAAGAAATACCGATCAGCAAACTTGCGGCCATCAGGGTGTAAACGTTCGGGGAAAAAGCTGCCAGTACCAGAGAAAAAATGATCAGAACAAAATCGAGCAGGATGAGTTTTTTCCGGCGCAACATATCGCCCAACGGTACAATGAACACCAGGCCCAACGCATAGCCCACTTGGGTAAGCATGGCTATATTGCCAACCCTGGCCTCCGTGGTGCGGAAGGTCCGGGCTATTTCTCCCAGTAAAGGCTGGTTGTAGTAAATATTCGCCACCACCATTCCGGCGGAAATTGTCATGAGCCAGAGAATGGATAGGGTAAGTTCGGGGTGTGGCTTTGGGGCGTTGGCAGAATTCGGGATCAAGGGGAAGCGCTTTAAAGCTGCAAAGATACGGAGATTTAGTCTTGCTACTTACGGACAGGATTGTCTGAACACGATTTTAAGGATTGAAAAGAAAGACAGGAATTTATTTTCGCAAAGAATTAATACGAACCCGGGAAAAAGCAAGGAATGATTAAAAGAAAAAATTGCAGTGAAAGTCCTGGGAAAGTTTTGAAAACGTTGCTAAGGTTGAAGCAACAATTTCAGTAACCTTTATGCTTCTCTTTTCCTCCCCCTGCTCCGGCCCCGTCGTAATTTTTTTGGCGGGAAATCATATTAATCATATAAATCCTGAAAATCATAGTTCAGACAAAAGACTTGAATAATTTACGTTACAAAGGAAAGGTTTAACCAGGCCGTTCCCGTTACAGAATTTCAGATTTGTTTTGCAGGATTCTCAACTGATAAATTAAAAAACAATTCTTTGCAAAAGTGACTAACTTTAACTTAGTGATCTGACTATCAACGTTAAATACTGCTCCAATAAGTTCGATATTTCACGCCTTTGATCTACTGAAAAAAGCCGCCTCTTATAATTTGGAGCGTTTTTTTTGTTCGGCTTCCCAATCCGCTTCCCTTCCAAAGCTTCCCAATCCAACTGTTTCTGGATATCCTGGTTTCATAAGCAAAAGCTGCACTTATGAGACACCGGACGGGTCTGTACTTCATGCCGTTACCATAGGAATACTCCATTGCCGCCGACTGCAGGCCACGAAATTACTTTTCCTTAAGCGGACAGCATTGGGTTTGTAATTCCTTGTACGAGCAACGTTTTTATCTTAAAATCGTCCAGACTATTGAAGTTTAAATCATGATTTATACTGCTGCCTATGGTAAGAATATCAGTCATTGTAATTCTTCTCCTGGTCAGTGCTCTCTGCCCGGCTCATGCTCCGGAAGAAAAGCCATACCTGAAACTAGGCGGCGCAGTACGCTTTAACTACAATCTCTCTACCTGGAAGAAGGATCAGTTAGAGCGTGGAGGCGATTTTGGATTTGACATGTTCCGGATCAATGTGGAATCGGCTTATAAAGGAATTAAACTAAACGCCGAATTTCGTCACTACTCCGAGGCTTTCGGCGGCTCCTTTCTTAAACAAGCCTGGTTCCAGTATGACTTCTCCGACAAATCGCAGCTTCAGGTAGGACTGCAGCAGGTTCCGTTTGGTATACAGCAGTACAATTCCAACAACTGGTTCTTTAACATTACTTATTACGTAGGCTTCGAGGACGACCATGACATGGGCGTAAAGTATATCCGGGACTCCGGCCGCTGGCAGTGGCAGGCGGCCTATTATAAAAGTGCAGAAGAATTTGTATTTGCTTTAACCGATCCCAGCCCGAACCGCTACTCCTATGATGTAACCGGCAGGAACAAGGAGAACAACCAGCTCGACTTTAAGGCAGTGCGGCGTCTGGGAGACAGCCTGGCCCATGAACTGGGGTTTTCGCTACAGGGCGGGCTGCTTTACAACCTCGACACAGAGCGCAACGGTACCCGCTACGCCGGAGCAGTTCACTATGAACATAAAGCTGTAAACAGCCCTTGGAACATAAAACTGCAAGCCATGCTTTTCCGCTTTCACCCACAGTATGCTGCCGGCGCCGCACTCGATTTTGTAGAAATGGGTGCTTACGGAGCAAACTATAATGTAGCCAACAAAGGAGAAATTTATACGGCAGGCATCGCCTATCATATACCTTTACAAACCCGCCTCGTACAAAGTATAGATATTTACAACAACTACGGCTTTTACCCCAAGCGTATAAGCGGTTACGAGAATACCCATACGAACATACTTGGCGCGCTTATTACGGCCGGCCCCATGTATATCTATAACGACGCAGCCTTCGGCTATAATCACCCCTGGCTGGGCCCTGAATGGACGAACGCCCTTGCTGCAGGCACGCCCGGAAACACCAAATGGCACATGCGCTTCAACATCAACATGGGGTATTATTTCTAACCATAAAAAACACGATGATGAGTAAAGTAAAAGGTGATACAAAGAAATCGTTGGGCCTGGATGTGAACGGCCCCGTGTTCTGGTCGTCCATCGTGTTCCTAGTAATAACGATAGCCCTGGTGCTAATTTTCAGGAAAGATGCGGAGGAATTTTTCAGCGCCACCCAGGTAGCCATTACCGCCAGCATGGGCTGGCTGTTTATACTTAGCGTCAACATCTTTGTGGCTTTCTGCCTGTACATGGCTTTCAGCCGGTTTGGTAAAATAAGATTGGGTGGCAAAGAGGCAAAGCCGGAGTTCAGCACCTCGTCCTGGTTTGCCATGCTCTTTAGCGCGGGTATGGGCATTGGGCTGCTGTTCTGGAGCATTGCGGAGCCGATCAACCACTTCCAGGAGCCTCCGCTCGGGGAAGCTGGCACTCCCGCCGCCGCCCGGCAGGCCATGAATTTCACGTTCCTGCACTGGGGGCTCCATGCCTGGGCCATTTATGCGCTGATGGCCCTGGCCCTGGCCTACTTTACCTATAACCGGCAGTTGCCGCTCACCGTACGCTCTGCCTTCTACCCTTTTCTGGGCGAGCGTATTCATGGCGTTTTAGGGCACGTGATCGATATTCTGGCCGTGATCGCCACGCTTTTTGGCCTGGCCACTTCGCTCGGGCTGGGCGTGCAACAGGTAGCCGCCGGTCTGAATCACGTGTTCCCTGCCATTGTGAACGATATAACCACCCAGATCATACTTATTGTGGTGATTACCGGCATTGCCACCGTATCCGTGGTAACCGGGGTAGAAAAAGGCGTACGGATCCTGAGCGAGTGGAACATCCGCGTGGCGCTGTTTATCCTGGCAGCCGTCATGGTGCTGGGCCCCACCGTTTTTATTCTTGGCTCCTATGTGCAGAATACGGGCTCTTACATTGGCAACTTCATGCAGCTCTCGTTCTGGAACGAAGCCTATTCCACCCGGAACTGGCAAGGTTCCTGGACGGTGTTTTACTGGGCCTGGTGGATTTCCTGGGCTCCGTTTGTAGGCATCTTTATTGCGCGGGTTTCTAAAGGGCGAACGATAAAGGAGTTTATACTGGGCGTGCTCATCGCCCCCTCGCTCCTCTGCTTCCTGTGGATGACGGCCTTCGGCAGCACCGCCCTGCGCGAAACCCTGGCCGGCAATACCACAATTGCCGACGCCGTGGCAGCCGACATGTCCACTGCTTTATTCGTATTTTTTGAGCAGCTCCCTTTTTCAACGGTACTTTCTGGTATAGGCGTAATACTTGTAGCCGGCTTCTTCGTAACCTCTTCCGATTCCGGTTCGCTGGTAGTGGTTAGCCTTACCTCCGGTGGCAAGCTTGATCCTTCGGTTGGTATCCGCATTTTCTGGGCCTTGGCAGGCGGGGCTATTGCGGCGGTGCTGTTGGTAGGCGGCGGCTTGCAGGCACTTCAGACAGCGGTTATCATTACTGGCCTGCCCTTTGCCATTATTCTCTTACTGATGTGTATAAGCCTGTACCGTGGCTTAAGCGAAGAAGCCGAGGAGGAAACAAGACTTGGCACAGCCCAGCAGCGCAAAGCATACCAGCAACTGGTGGCCGAAATGCTGGCCAAACGTGCTCAGAAACAAGCTGCCAGACCGTCTGAGAACATACAAGATAATCCAGTATCACCTAACCCTGACGCCTTATGATCACAATCGATGCCATGATGGTCTGCTTGGACCTGAGCGACCTGGACGAGAAACTCGTAGCTTTTTCCCGCTCCGTTTGTGAGCGGCTGCAGGTCCGCAAAGTGTACTTTGTGCACAACATCAAGCTTTACGAACTGGCCGATGACTTCCGGGAAATGCTCGGGGATCTGGACCTTGGCAAGGAGGTGGAAAGCAACATCGCCGATATTGTATCCGAGCAATTCGGCAACATTACCGATTACGAAATACTGGTAGGCCAGGAGCCCATTACCGGGCTGATACTGGCCGACCTGGTAAAGCGCTACAAGGTAAAGCTAACGCTGCTGGGCAAAAAAATGAGCGACAAAGGCACTGGCACCCAAGGCATCAAACTACTACGTATACTTCCCTGCAGCGTACTGGTCCTCCCCGAAACGGCCAGCTTCAACATTCGGAAAGTACTTGTGCCGATCGACTTTTCGGAGAATTCCCTACACGCGCTCCGGCTCAGCAAAGCGCTGTCGGACCAGCTGCAACTACAACTGGAGACCATGCATGTATACCGACTGCCAACACAGTTTTTCCCGCTCATATCAGAAGAGGAAGCCGTAAAGAAAGCAGTGGAAGTTGTAAAAGGAAAATTTGCCGGCCTTCAGAAGCGGCACCCGGAAATTGCCGGTGTGCCTTTTACTTTGGTGCGCGCGGCCAACAAAAATATAGCCGAACGCATTGCCCTGCACCTGCAAAAAGGACATCACGATCTATTGGTACTGGGCCTGAAAGGTAACAACGCAATGCCTGGACTAAGCCTGGGCAGCGTGCCTACCGAAGTATATAACTCTGACCTTAAGGTACCGTTGTGGCTGGTATATTCCGAAGATGAGATCAGGTAATAGCAGGTATTTAAAACTTATAACTTTCAATAAACCCCTAAAATAAAAGCATGAGGCTGTTTAGAGTTTTCCGTTTTACACCTGGAATAAGCCCATGCCAGTCATGTAACCGGCAAGCAGTAGAACGTAAAATCAATAAGTATTAATGTTGGTAAAAACACCATAGCCGTCAGGTTAAGCTACTTTATAGTATCATCCCGGGCGCTAGCCAGGAGAACTATCGCATACAGAACCCGCTCTCAAAGTATTTCTTCTGATAATTAAAAATCCTGACCATCTTATCAATCCTTAAAATCGTGTTCAGACAATCCTATTAGGTCGGCTTCGAATCTAGTTCATTGCCATCTGCTTTAGCTGACGGAAAACAGCATGTTACTTTATGGCTGTAGCCAAACGATTCAGATTTAGAATAGGTGTTAGGCTAAAGCCATTGAATTTGTATTCCTAAACTCCGTCAGCTAAAGCAGACGGCAATGAATTTTTTATCGGGGAAAATATCATAGTTCAGTAAACGATTTATCATTCCTGAACATACAATACGTCAGAAAAAAGCTGCCTTTAAGAAAGAAAAAGTAGCCTTTAAAATGAAAATTCAAAATAGCCCGTAATTCACTGCATGGCCACTTTTCAGCCTTTAAGCCCTACTGTTTGGTACTATTTGAATGTCCCTAAAAAGCATTAACAAAGATTACCAAGTTGGATTTAAAAGGTTCACAAATAAATACCTCCTTTGTAAACAGCGGACTATTAACACCTTGCATTTAAATACACACTTTACCGATATTGTTTTCCCGGTATTTTTTTTGCAGTTTTTTTCAGGTTTTTACTACCGTTTCGAAATCTTTTATTTACCTTTGTCCCCGTTAAAACTATTTACCTGGTTCTACTCCATTGAAAACAAAAACCCTAACGACTTCTTCAACTGCCCTGCAGTTGCTTCCTTCTCTGAAGGTTGCGGTTTTGTTTGCCAATTTTTCCTTCAACTTATCCGTTGCTGTCCGACGGATCCTCAATATCCGACGTTAATCCGAACGCGGTAGAGGCTACTTCCATCCATTATATTTTTTCTGAGGGTTAAGCTCTAACCCCTATCATTTATTATATTTTTTTAAGTGCAATGAACAAATTCGTTGTGCAAGTGGCTACCTGTAGCCATCTGGAATTCGCGCATACCATCTGCAGCGAAATGGAGGCTTCGGCAAAAGCCCGCGGCACCGGTATTGCCAAACGCAGCCCCGAATATCTGCGCGCTAAAATGCTGGAAGGCAAGGCCGTTATTGCTTTTTCCGAAGACGGAACCTGGGCCGGTTTCTGCTACATCGAGACCTGGGGACACGGCCAGTACGTGGCCAATTCCGGGCTGATCGTAGCGCCGGAATTCCGCAAGAGCGGTTTGGCCAAAGCTATCAAGGAAAAAATCTTTGAATTGTCGCGCAGCCGGTTTCCGGAAGCTAAGATCTTCGGCCTGACCACCGGACTAGCCGTGATGCGCATCAATTCCGAACTGGGCTACCAGCCGGTTACCTACTCCGAACTTACCGACGACGATGCGTTCTGGGAAGGTTGCCGGAGCTGCATCAATTTTAATATCCTCACGGCTAAAGAGCGCAAAAACTGTCTCTGTACGGCCATGCTGTTCGATCCGGAGCAGTTAAGTAAAAAAGCCAGGCAGACGACTCCCGAAACCGAAGTTGTCCGACGATGAATGCCCGTTGCCGGTAACCGGCAATTGGACTTTTGCCCGCAATCCTTCCTTTAAAAGTCTTCCTGTATCCGGGAATTTTACTCCCGGAACAGTAGGCTTTTGCCTTGAAAAAGTAATTCCCATAAAAACATAAAAATTACCTGCCATGAAAAAAGTGGTATTAGCCTTTAGCGGCGGCCTCGACACCTCTTATTGCGTAAAGTACCTGGCCGAAGACTGCCAGCTGGAAGTGCATTCCGTGATCGTGAACACGGGCGGCTTTTCGCCGGAAGAACTCGCCGCCATCGAGGCGCACGCCTATGCCCTGGGCGTAACCAAACACATAACCCTGCACGAAACCCAGGCTTATTATCAGCACTGCATCCGGTATCTTATTTTCGGCAACGTATTAAAGAATAATACCTACCCGCTTTCCGTTAGCGCCGAACGTATTTACCAAGCCCTCGCCATTGCCCGGACCGCCAAAGAACTGGGTGCCGATTTTGTCGCCCACGGCAGCACCGGCGCCGGCAACGACCAGGTACGTTTCGACCTGATTTTCAACATCATGATCCCGGAGATCACCATCCTTACTCCTATCCGCGACCAGCAACTTTCGCGGCAGCAGGAGATCGATTACCTGAAAGCCCACGGCGTGAATATGAACTTCGAAAAAGCGGCTTATTCCATAAATAAAGGCTTGTGGGGCACTTCGGTGGGCGGCAAGGAAACCCTTACCTCGGCGGGCTACCTGCCGGAAGAAGCTTTCCCTACCGCCCAAACCAAAAACACCCCGGAAGAATTGAAACTGGTTTTTGAAAAAGGCGAACTGAAAGGCGTAAACGAACGGCAGTTTGCCGATCCAGTGGAAGCCATTCAGCACCTCAGCGACCTGGCCGCTCCATTCGGGATTGGCCGCGACATCCACGTGGGCGACACCATTATCGGCATTAAAGGCCGGGTAGGTTTCGAGGCGGCCGCCCCGCTGATCATAATCAAAGCCCACCATACCCTGGAGAAACATGTGCTTACCAAGTGGCAGCTTTACTGGAAAGAACAGCTGGCCAACTGGTACGGCAACCTGCTGCACGAAGGTCAGTTCCTGGACCCGGTTATGCGCAACATCGAGAAATTCTTAACCGACACCCAGGAGTCTGTAAGCGGCACGGTTACGGTAGGCCTGGCGCCTTACCGGTTCTACGTGAAAGGCATCGAATCGCCTTTCGATCTGATGGCTTCCGAGTTCGGGGCTTACGGCGAAATGAACAATGCCTGGAGCGGTGAAGATGTAAGAGGCTTCTCGAAAATATTCGGCAACCAGACCATGATTCATTACCAGGTAAATGGAAAATAGCGCTTCAGAAATGAAAAAAATAAGAGCTGGCATTATGGGCGGCGCGGGTTATACTGGCGGCGAATTGCTTCGCCTGCTACTCCGGCACCCGCACGTTGAAATTGCCTTTGTGCACAGCACCAGCAACGGCGGCAAACCGGTGTACCAGGTCCATTCGGATCTGCTCGGCGAAACGGACCTGCATTTCAGTAGCACTTACACTAACGAAGTAGATGTGCTGTTTTTATGCGCTGGTCACGGGGCTGCACGGAAGTTCATGGAAAGCTATACCGGAAAAGCATTGGTAATCGACCTGAGCCAGGATTTTCGTCTGAAGGGCGAGCACGTAGCCGGGGATAGAGCCTTTACCTACGGCTTACCGGAACTGCAGCGTGAGGCTATAAAAGAAGCAACCGCGATTGCCAACCCCGGCTGTTTTGCCACCTGCATTCAGCTCGCTTTGCTGCCGTTGGCAGAACGCAAACAGCTGACCGCGCCGGTGCATATCAGCGGGATCACGGGTTCTACCGGGGCCGGGCAAAGCTTATCTGAAACCAGCCATTTTAGCTGGCGCAACAACAACGTTTCGGCTTACAAAGTGCTTACCCATCAGCACTTGGCCGAGATCAGGCAAAGCCTGGAAGCGTTGCAGCAAACCGAAATCCCCCCGATCCATTTTGTACCGTACCGGGGCAATTTTTCGCGGGGCATTTTGACCACCTGTTACCTGCAAACGGAACTTACCCTGGAAGCAGCCCAGGCCTTATATCGCGACTATTATGCCGGTCATCCGTTCGTGCACCTGGCTTCGGAAAACCCGGACCTGAAACAGGTGGTGAATACGAATAAATGCGTGCTGTACCTGGAAAAGCAAGGCGACCAACTGGTCATCATCAGCCTCCTGGACAATTTACTGAAAGGTGCGGCCGGGCAGGCGGTGCAGAACATGAACATCAGCTTCGGCTTCGAAGAAACCGCCGGGCTGAACCTAAAAGCATCAGCCTTTTAAAATTGAACCTGGTACACAGTCAGGTTAATTATTAGCATTTGCTAGAGAATTTTCTAGATATTTTGCTAGACGGGATTTGTAATCCCGTCTTAACTGAGCTGTGGGATTTGTAATCCCACTTTCTAAAGGTTAAGATAACTATGTACTAGTTCTCGATAAAGTTTTATTTGCCGGGTAAAAGTAAGCTGAAGTATGGTTGTTGGTGAAAACACGCAACAACGGCGAACAGTAGAACCCGACAAGTTAACCTTTATGGAGCACTAGTAGCTTGGGCTTTTAAAAAAACGAAAACAGGAAACTGAACCAAATAAACAGAACCAAAGGCTTCGGCCTTTAAAACTGAATTAGTATGCAATTATTCGACGTATATCCGCTTTTCGACATCACGCCGGTCCGGGCTGAAGGCTCCTTTGTGCGGGATGAAAAGGGCCATCAATACCTGGACCTGTACGGCGGGCACGCGGTAATTTCCATCGGGCACAGCCACCCGCATTACGTAAGTAAAATTACGGAACAGCTCCGGCAGATCGGCTTTTATTCCAACTCCGTGAAGATTCCGCAACAGCAGGAACTGGCCGAAAAGCTGGCCACGCTGTGCGGCTACCCGGACTACAACCTGTTCCTGATCAATTCGGGGGCCGAAGCCATCGAGAATGCCCTGAAAGTTGCCTCTTTCCATACCGGCCGCAAAAAAGTGATCGCATTTACCGGTTCCTTTCACGGGCGTACTTCCGCTGCTGTAGCCTTTACCGACGATGCCACGCTCCGGGCGCCGCTGAATACCGGGCACGAAGCCATTTTTCTACCTTTCAACGATGCCGCTGCCCTGAACCAGGTAACGAACCCGGAAGAAATTTGCGCAGTGATCGTGGAAGGCATCCAGGGCGTTGGCGGGGTGCAGGTGCCTACGGAAAGCTTCCTGCAACAGCTCCGCCAGTTCTGCAACCAACACGGCATCGTGCTGATCCTGGACGAGATCCAGTCGGGCTACGGCCGTTCGGGGAAATTCTTTGCTCATCAGCACGCCGGCGTTCAGGCCGATATCATTACCATGGCCAAAGGCATGGGCAACGGCTTTCCGGTGGGCGGCCTTTTGCTGCACCCGCGGTTCAAAGCCCGCTACGGTTTGCTGGGCACCACGTTCGGCGGCAATTACCTGGCCTGTGCCGCTGCCATTGCCGTGCTGGAGGTAATGCAGGAAGAAAACCTGATGCAGAAAGCAGCGGAAACCGGCAATTATTTAATGCAGGAATTACACAAACTGGAAGGACTAAAAGAAGTGCGCGGCCTCGGTCTGATGATCGGGATCGAAATGCCTTTCCCGGTAGCGGAACTCCGGAAAGCGCTCCTGCAGGAACACCGGATCTTTACCGGATCGGCTTCCGATAAAAACACCTTGCGGGTGCTTCCCGCTTTAAACCTTAAAAAAGAAGAGGCTGATCTTTTCCTGAAGGCTTTTACCGAAGCTCTCTCCAAAGTGCCGGCCCACATGATTGTATAAATATGAAAAAATTCACTTCGGTAAAAGACGTAGCCAATATTTACGACCTGGTAAACGATGCCCTGGTCCTGAAAAGAAACCCCTTAGGGTATAATGAGATTGGCAAAAACAAAACCCTGGGTTTGATCTTTATGAACCCGAGTTTGCGCACCCGCCTGAGCACCCAGAAAGCGGCGGTAAACCTGGGCATGGACGTAATGGTCATGAACATCGACAAGGAAGGCTGGGCGCTGGAAACCCGCGATGGCGTAATCATGAACGGCACTACAGTAGAGCATATCCGCGAAGCCGCCGCCGTTATGGGGCAGTATTTCGACATCCTGGGTTTACGCTCGTTCCCCAACTTAAAAAACCGGGAAGAAGATTACAACGAAGACATCCTGCAGAAGTTCATTACCTATTCCGGTTTGCCGGTGATCAGCCTGGAGTCGGGTACCTTGCACCCGCTGCAGAGTTTAACCGACCTGATCACGATCGAAGAACTGAAAACGGTGAAGCGGCCGAAAGTGGTGCTTACCTGGGCGCCGCACGTTAAAGCGCTGCCGCAAGCCGTGCCGAATTCCTTTGCTGAATGGATGAGCGCGGCCGAGGTCGATTTCGTGATCACGCACCCGGAAGGCTACGAACTGGACCCGGCTTATACCAACGGTGCCACCATTATCTATAACCAGGACGAAGCGCTGCAGCACGCCGATTTCATCTACGTTAAAAACTGGTCTTCTTACCACCAGTACGGCCAGGTGCTTACCCAGGACCCGAGCTGGCTGCTTACGAACAAACGCCTTGAAATTACCAACAACGCCCGGATAATGCACTGCCTGCCGGTGCGGCGCGACCTGGAATTAAGTTCGGAGATCCTCGACGGCCCTGCTTCCCTCGTAATTCACCAGGCGGCCAACCGCGTATGGGCGGCGCAAACCGTCCTGAAAAAAATGCTTGAAACCAATTATCCTTTTGCCTCATGAAAAAGACCCTGAACCTTGTAAAGATCGGTGGCAACATCATCGACGATGAAACGAAATTAAACCAGTTCCTGGAAGACTTCGCCCAGATCCCGGGCCTGAAAATACTGGTGCACGGCGGCGGCAAAACCGCAACCGAAATGAGCAGCAACCTGGGCCTGGAAACCACCATGGTAAACGGGCTTCGCATCACGGATGCCGAAACTTTGCGGGTGGTTACCATGGTGTACGGCGGCCTGATAAATAAAACCATCGTGGCGAAATTACAGGCCCAAGAGTGCAACGCCATCGGTTTTACCGGCGCCGACGCCAACCTGATCCCGGCTTCAAAACGCGCCGCCGGCAAGTACGATTTCGGGTATGCCGGCGACATTATTCCGGGCGTGATCCGGGGCGAGAAGATCGCTTTTTTCCTGGACAACGGCCTGGTACCGGTATTCGCGCCGCTTACCCACGACAAAGCCGGCAGCCTGCTCAACACCAACGCCGATACCATCGCTTCCGCCCTGGCCATTGCCTTATCGGAGCAGTACGAAACCAGACTTTACTACTGCTTCGAAAAGAACGGCGTGCTTTCGGATATGAAGGATGAAGACTCGGTAATGGAAGAACTGACCCTGGAAAAATACCGCGCCATTAAACACGAAGGCCTTATTTCCAAAGGAATGCTCCCCAAACTGGACAATGCTTTCAAAGCCCTGCTGGCCGGCGTAAGTTCGGTGGTAATTTGCCACGCCGAAGAGATCGGAAACGTACTGGTGCACCATAAAAAAACCGGCACCGAGCTGAAGAACAATTCCTGATCTTTCTTCCGGAAACGTTAGCCTTTTGGAGTTAAAATGTCACAAGTTTAGGCGTAGCCGCAACTTGTGACATTTTAAGATAGCCAGTTTGTAAAGGCGGAAGCTGCTGATCCAATATTTCAGTATTCCATAGCAGGAAGGATGTTTGCCTTGCAGGCAAGGTCAGTTATAAACTGACCAAAGGGGTACCCACAAGTTACGGCTGCGCCTAAACTTGTGGAATGATTAGGGAATATTTGGTACACAAACGTTGGTTCGAACTAACGCTTCACAACGCTGTTTCGGACATCTTTGTCCGAAATTATCCCTGCTCCGGACATCCTTGTCCGCGCGTATGGACACGGGGATATGGATATCCCCGGCAGCTTGCTTCCGGACACAGATGTCCGGAAGAGCGGGTAAACAAGAAAAGCAGGTCATCCTGAGCGAAGCCGAAGGAACTATTGGTTACTCCTATGGCATTTGAGCGTAGCAAAAAATGCCTTTCGCTCGGCTTCGGTATGCGATAGTTCCCTCAGAGTTCCGCTCGCAAGTTTCGCGCTTCCTCGCGCTCACTTGTGTTCGGGATGACCCAATAAAGTAGTTTAATTTAATAGCAATGGGCTCGAGCCTCAGAAAAACGCTAGCCCAAACACGAGCCATGAAAGAAAATATTCCTGCAACTACTGAAGATACGGAACTGCTTTACCAAAAGGCCCTAGCCTTGCTGCAGACCCTGATCCGGACGCCTTCCTTCAGCCGGGAAGAAGAAAAGACTGCCGACCTGATCAAGGCATTTTTTGCGGAAAATGGTATCGTTTGCGAAAGAAAAAGCCATAACGTTTGGGCCCGGAATAAATTCTTCGATCCTGCCTTGCCAACCATTTTACTCAACTCCCACCACGACACGGTGAAGCCCAACGCCGGGTGGCAGCGCGACCCGTTTGCCGCTACCATAGAAGACGGCAAGCTGTACGGCCTGGGCAGCAACGATGCCGGCGGCTGCCTTGTGGCTTTGCTTGCCACCTTCCTGCACATTTACGACAGGCCGGGCCTGCACTACAATCTGATAATGGCGGCCACGGCGGAAGAAGAAATTTCGGGAACCCAAGGCCTGGAGCTGATTTTGCCGAAGCTGGGGGAAATAGCTTTTGCCGTGGTAGGCGAACCTACCCAAATGCAAATGGCGGTGGCGGAGAAAGGCCTGTTGGTGCTGGATTGCGTAGCCTACGGAAAAGCCGGCCATGCCGCCCGCGACGAAGGAGAAAACGCGATCCTGAAAGCCCTGCAAGATATAAACTGGTTCCAGGCTTACGACTTCCCGAAAGTATCGGAATTCTTAGGACCGGTGAAAATGAGCGTTACCCAGATAAAGGCCGGTACCCAGCACAACGTGGTTCCCGACCGTTGCGAATTTACTGTGGATGTGCGCGTAACCGACTCTTATACCCACGAAGAGATCCTGGCCACCATCCGGGCAAATGTAGGTTCGGAAGTTACCCCGAGGTCCATGCGCTTGCGCCCTTCCGGCATCGCCAAAGATGCCCCACTGGTGCAGGCCGGCCTAGCCCTGGGGCTGCAAATGTACGGCTCCCCCACCACCTCCGACCAGGCGCTGCTGCCGGTCCCATCCCTTAAGATCGGACCGGGAAACTCCGCCCGCTCGCACACCGCCGATGAATTCATATACCTCCACGAACTGAAAAACGGTATCGAAACCTACCAGAAACTCCTGAACCAGTTACTGTACTCTCTGAATTACCCCTGTTAAGTTCGCGTTGAAGGCAAGTTTGTTTCATGCTCACCTTTGCTGGTTCAAATTTGAGCGAAGCGGAAACCTGGACCTACCAATAACCTGAAGTTTGTAAATCAGTGTTAAGACAGCCTCAAATATGGCAGAGACTATCTCAAAAGTAGCTGTCATGTTGAGCGATAGCGAAACAACTCGTCGGCTACTGGTAAAAACGTTAAATCTGGCTTTGGTACTGCGAGCCAACGAGGTCCTTCGCTAGCGCTTCCCGGAATGCTCCGGGACAGGCACGATGACAGGTGGACTGATGAGATAGCTTCAACTAAAGATTATTTAGAGCAGATAATCAACGCTTAAATCTAAAACATACAGAACGAAAAGTCCCCCTTTGGAGGCAGGGTCGTTTCATTCTGGCTAATGACTATCCCCTTGAGGGGATCATAGGGGTGTTAACACGTTATTTGATAATTATCAGCAAGTGTAAACACCCCTCTAAATGCTCAAGGGGAGAATCCGCTAGAACGAAAAGTCCCCCTTTGGAGGGGTTAGGGGGAGGACAGGAGAAATAGCTGATTATATTATTCAGGATCAGAAAATGTAAATCCTCCCCTAACCCCTCCAAAGGGGGACAAAAAAATACATCACTTACATCACTTAAACATTCAACCATTCATACCCATGAAACTCTGGCAAAAAGATATACAGGTACAGCAACGCGTAGAACAATTTACGGTGGGCAAAGACCGGGAACTGGATTTGTTTTTAGCGCCCTTCGATGTGCTGGGATCGCTGGCGCATACCCGCATGCTGCACAGCATAAACCTGCTTTCGGACAGTGAACTGGCCCTGGTTCAAAAAGAACTGAAGAAGATCTACGGCAGCATCCCAAACGGGGAATTTGTCTTGGAAGAAGGTGTGGAAGATGTGCACTCCCAAGTGGAATTGCTGCTGACCCGCCGCATCGGGGAAGCCGGCAAGAAGATCCACAGCGGCCGCTCGCGCAACGACCAGGTGCTGCTCGACCTGAAGCTTTTTATCCGGAGCGAAATCCAGAAAACTGTTGGGCTGATCACCGCCCTTTTTGAGCAGTTCCAACAGCTCAGCAACCAGCACCAGGACAAGCTTTTGCCGGGCTACACGCACCTGCAGATCGCCATGCCTTCTTCCTTTGGGTTGTGGTTCGGGGCCTATGCCGAAAGCCTGGCCGACGACCTGATCCAGTTGCTGGCGGCGTATAAAATGAGCAATAAGAATCCGCTTGGCTCGGCGGCCGGCTACGGGTCTTCTTTTCCGTTGAACCGCCAACTGACCACCGACCTGCTGGGCTTCGACGCGATGCATTACAACGTGGTTTACGCGCAGATGGGCCGCGGCAAAACCGAGCGGATCGTGAGCAGCGCCCTGGCTTCGGTGGCGGCTACGGTTGGCAAATTTGCCCTGGATGCCTGCGTGTACATGAGCCAGAACTTCGGTTTCATTTCCCTGCCCGACGAACTGACCACCGGCTCCAGCATTATGCCGCATAAAAAGAACCCCGACGTGTTCGAGCTCATCCGCGGGAAATGCAACAAGCTGCAGGCCCTCCCGACCGAGATTACCCTGATCACGGCCAACCTGCCCTCTGGCTACCACCGCGACCTGCAACTGGTAAAAGAAAGTTTCCTGCCCGCCTTTGCCGAACTGCAAAGCTGCCTGGAAATGACCACCTACCTGCTACAGCACCTGCAAATAAAACCCAATATCCTGGAAGACGAAAAGTACCGCTACCTGTTCAGCGTGGAAGCCGTGAACCAGCAAGTACTGGCGGGCACGCCGTTCCGGGATGCCTACCGGCAGATAGGCGCCGCCATTGCCAACAACACCTTCGAAGCGCCGGCCACCCTGAACCATACCCACGAAGGCAGCATCGGCAACCTGTGTAACGCGGAAATAAAAAACCACTTGGACCAAGTGCTTCAGGAGTTTAACTTTGGTAAAGTTGAGGAGGCTTTTAGGGGTTTGTTGGGGGAGTGAGTGTATTTTGATTTTGGGTCTTTTCCCAGGGGTGTTTACCGGGGAAAGATCTGGCATTTAAATTGCTTAGACACTGATTCTTATAAGAATGCTCTATAGTCTAGTTGCGAACGAATTTTAAGGAGGCTTTTGGCCTCCTTTTTTATGTTGTGTGTTTATTGGGTTCATTAATGGAGAGATTAAAGTTCCTGCATCAGAAATACAACAATTTCACAGAGATTACAGAAATGTTAAAATAGTTTTATGCTTAGTAAGTTAATTTTTATTCTTCAAGATTTGTTGCTTAAAGGTTTTTCACTAAGTTACAACAAATTGTAATAGGACCAACAAATCTGGTTTACACATGGAAAACCTACTCGAAAAAATCGGGATCATCGATTTTAAATACGAAAAGCTTCGACATCAGAACAATTTCAACATTTTTAGTATTCTTAAAAGTAAAACAGATGAGGTACACCTTCACTCACGGTTTATAGCTGAATTATTAAACCCCAAAGGTACTCATAAGCAGGGTGTTGTTTTTCTGGAAGCCTTTCTGAAATTGATTGAGTGCTCTGATTTTCCTGCTCAGGGAACAACGGTACTTAACGAATACAGGAAAATTGATTTGCTGATCCGGAATGGGAAGAAAGCTATCATTATTGAAAATAAAATTTGGGCAGGTGATCAAAAGGACCAGCTATATAGATATTACCAAACCATGCTTGCCGAAGGGGCAACAGAAATAAAGCTCATTTATTTAACCTTGGAAGGAAGAGAACCTTCTAATTATAGTTTGGGGCCATTGCAAGGTAATCAGGAACTAGATAAATTTTTAACCCTGCTTTCTTATGATACCGATATAAACAAATGGCTTGACAACTGCATAAAGGAGGTGGCTTTAGTGCCGGTTATCCGGGAAACACTGGTACAATATAAAGGGATTATTAACGACTTAACGGGAAACGCAATGAGCAATGATGAAATGCTTGAAATTATAAAGTTATTGTCTTCCAACGATAACATTTTAAAAGCGGCAAAGATTGCCAGAAATTGGGTACACGTTAAATGGTATACCGAATGGGATTTCTGGAATGACCTGGAAAAAGAAATAGCTGCCGAATGCACAATTTTACCCTACCATAAGTTTAATGGGGACAAGCTAGATGGCGCTATTCATAAACGCAGGAATAAAAATTTCTGGTATGGTATTACCATTGAGCTTATAAAAAACAATTCCGAATCGGTTTGCCTGATGATTGAGCGGGGAGACCGCACACTATACTACGGCCTTATAATATTAGAAGACGGTAAAGACAGAAAAGATTGTAATGCGCCAGAATATGCAGCGCTGAGAAATCAAATAAAACCTAATAGTGATGACACTAACAAAAACTGGTTAGGATATAAATACTTCTCAATTCCTATAAATTTTGAACGCTTTAAAGATGATACTACTTTAAAATTGGCCAATCCTGACTTCCGGAAAAAGTATGTAGCTAGTTTATGGACTGAAATAAAAGCTTATATAAAAAATTGCGGTATACGTGAAATGAAACTGCAAGAGACTGAAACTAACTTATTAATCTAATCTTTTGAAGTATATTTTTCTTCCAGTTGAAGAAAAAGTTTAACAAAGAAATAGGTTGAATAAAAATATAAACAGAGATTATTTAAAGTAATAAAAGTTAAATACTTCTAAACTCCTGAATGCCAAAATGAACTATAAATTTCCTTCTAAATACTGTCATTTTAATTATTTGCTCTACTAACATTAAATATTAATTAAAACTATTATTCAAAAAATTAATGCATCTTTAAGCTGCGGTAATCCACAAAGTTCCGTTTAAAGCTTAAACCATCGATACAATGACTGTGACAAGTCAAGAAAAAAAAGTTTATAAAGCAGTTGATATTTTCAGCGGCGCCGGGGGCATGAGCATAGGTGCTACTATGGCAGGTATAGAAATTGCCTTAGCTGTTGAATATGATAAATCAGCAGCTGATTCTTATGAAGCAAATCATCCTGAAGTAAAAGTAATTCAAAAAGATATAACTGAAGTTAATCCGAAAGAGCACATCGACTTTAAACCGTTCGTGCTTTTTGGCGGCCCACCCTGCCAAGGATTTTCAATGGCTAATACTCAAACCAGGAATGATAAAAATAAAAACAATCAGCTCTATAAAGAATTTCGCCGATTTGCAGAGGAACTGCAACCAGATTGGATCGTTTTTGAAAACGTAGAGGGAATTACTAAATATAATAAAGGTCTTTTTATTAAGAGCCTTTATCAAGAATTCAAGGATTTAGGCTATCATAACCTGAAGCAGGCAGTACTCTGTGCTGCCGACTATGGAGTACCTCAAAAAAGAAACCGTTTTTTCTTAATCGGAAATAACAAAGGGATAGATTTTGATTTTCCTGCACCTGCAAGCAAACATATTACCGTAGGTGAAGCGTTTGCGGATTTGCCTGAACTTTGCAATGGTGATCAGGTTCAGGAAAAACCCTACAAAGATCTTGAAGTTGAATTGCCTGAATACGTAAAATTGATGCGAGGGAAGTCTAAAAAGTGCACTCAAAACTTAGTTTCCCGGAATCAGGACTATGTAATTGAGCGATACTCGTATATCGGCCCTGGCCAAAACTGGAAAGCCATACCCTCTCACCTAATGGAGAATTATGAAAATACAGCAAATTGCCACAGCGGAATTTATAAGCGTTTAGACCCTGATCAGCCCGCTGTAGTAATTTCTAATTACAGGAAGAACATGCTGATTCACCCATTCCAAGATCGCGGTCTTTCAGTAAGGGAGGCTGCTCGTCTGCAAAGTTTTCCAGACAGCTTTGAATTTAAAGGAACACTCCAGCACATCCAGCAGCAAATAGGTAATGCAGTGCCTCCCCTGCTAGCAAAAGCAATTTTTGAACAAATAATATCTGCGTCTAATGGCATTTGGCAAAATAATATCAGCTGACAACAGGGGAAGGAAAAAAAACTCACAGGAAGCGAATAGTTCTATTTCCTCTGAAGGACAGGGATTAAAATTCAGATTTGATGTAAGCACATTCCGCCTTCTTGGCCGTGAATTAATTACAGATAGGATAACTGCGCTTTTTGAGCTGGTAAAAAACAGCTATGATGCTAATGCAGATAATGTGTCTGTTGAGTTTTACAATGTCAATAAAGTTTCTTTAAATAGTAAAATAATTATTAGAGACGATGGACTTGGAATGTCTTACACTGATATTAAAAATAAATGGATGGTAATAGGAACCAACAGCAAGAGAAGCTCTCGCCTATCGCCAGCTCCATATTTTAGGAAAGTAGTAGGTCAAAAAGGCGTTGGCAGATTTGCTGTAGACAAGCTTGGCTCTACTATGACATTAACAACAAAAAGAGCTGATTCTCCACAGATAACTACTTTAGAAACAGACTGGAAAGAATACGAGAAGCTTTCTAAGCAACTTGATTTATTTGACCCAAGTAATGAGGAGTTATCTGCAAATCGGAAATTTTTTACTGACATTGAAAACCGATATTGGGTTGAAAAAAGAAATGATGATTCTCATGGAACGACCATTGAAATTACATCAATTAGAGATCCCTGGACTGAACTTGATATTGAAAGAGCTTATAAGGAATTAGCAAAATTAGTTTCTCCTATAAATAAACTCAACCACCCCTTTAGCATAAGAATAAAATCAAATGAATATGAAAATTTTAAAGATTTAGAAGTTCTTAGTAAAGCTATAAACCATGCCACAGAGGAAATTACGGTAAAGTTCGATTCAGAAAACAAGCTTCAAGAAAGCCTGAAATATGAGAAAGGAGAATTAAAATTAATTACAACCCCTTATAAAAAAATGGGGCCAGTATATTTAAAGCTATATTATTTCGACAAAAAGGCGAAAGATATATACAAAAAAGAATATCAAGGGGGTAATATTGATGGCTTGAAAATTTATCGCGATGGAGTAATAACTACTCCTTTTGCAGAATATGAAGCTCAGGATATCAAAAAGAGAGATATACTAGGAATCGATAAAAGAAGATATTCTGGTTTTTTCGATAAGGTTAGCTCAAGCGACTTACTAGGATTTATAGAGATATCAGAAACAAATAATCCATCAATAATTGATTCGACGAATAGACAAGACTTTGTTGATAATGAAGAATATAGAGAGCTTAAATCATTTATTATTGAGCAATTAGATGAGCTTGAAAAATACCTCAAAGGGGAAAAAGACAGAGAAAAACGACAAACAGAATCAAATTTAAAAGATGCCAGGGATAAATTAAAAGTATTTACTTCTATAGTAAGGGATTTAAGGAATACTTCTCCAAGCGATCTTCATGGTCAATTTGATGCTCTTGAGCAACAATCAATACAAATTAAAGCTTATGTTGAAAGAGGGATCAAACAGTATATTGATATTGATAAAAAGCTAACCCGGCAAGAAAACCTTTTCTTGAGTTTGATGTCTCTCCAGGATTATGCGCTTGAAATTGCACACGTAGTCAGAACTTCATTAGGGAAGATAGCAGGTATAGCTAGTTATCTTTACAGAAGACTTCCGGAAACAGATTTAAATGAAGAGTTTAGGGGTGCCGCAAAGCAAGTATATGATGAAATGCAAAGTTTAGACAGTGTTGTTTCCTTTTTATTAAGCTATGCAAAATCTAATACGGACTTTAAAGAATTTGACATGAAAGTTCTAATTGAAAAAGCCTTTGACATGCATAAACATATTTTTGAAAAGGAGAATATAAAATCAATTGTAGAAATTAATTCTTCCTTGCTTATTACACATAATGAAAAGTTTGTTGAGGACATTATTGAAAACTTGATATCCAATTCTGTAAAAGCGGTGAAGAATAATGATGGGGAGAAAATAATTAAATGCACCGGTTTAGTTGAAGAGAACCAGTTTATTATATATTTTTCAGATAATGGCTATGGTATAAAAGAAGAAGATAAAAATAGAATATTCAATATTTATCATACAAGTACTGCTGAACAAGGAGGAGCTGGAATTGGTCTGTATGTTGTAAAAACCAGAATTGAATCTATGAAGGGCTCTGTCGAGGTAATAGAAAATGAGTTTAAACCAACAGGAGCTACTTTTAAAATTGAATTACCTTTCAATAAATATGGGATTAAAAATGAATAAATCCTCAAGCAAAATCTTAATTATAGATGATTCGGTTACACCAGAGGACTATCGGGTGAAAGATCTAAAATTTGACTATGAAGATGTTTTAGTTTTAAACACTCCAGACAGTGCTGTTGAGTTTATATATAATAATTTGGATGAAAGATTTATTGCAGTTTTAGATTATTCATTTGCTAAAGATATTCATACAGGAAAATATGTCCTTGATATGATTAGGGATAAAACTCAACTGTTACCAGTAATCCTTTGGACAGCCTATGATGATGATGTAAAAGAATATCCTGAATTCATCAACCAAGGGACTTTTGCAGTTGTTGCAAAAGCCAACTATGACCTCCTCAGAGAAAAAATTAAAGAGGCTGATGAAAAACTTTCAAATAGTGTCGATGGTGCATTAGAAGAATGGATTAGCCATCACAGCGGTTCAGATAGGTATAATTCTTTTCTAGTATCTTCTTCAGGTGAAAAATTATCTTTAGACCAAATACTTTCGGAAATCAGGATGCAAACAGAGACAGGAAGATATTTTGAAAAGATCTTGATAAAACTTACAATAGATAGGTTAATGCGCAAGGAGAAGTAATATGCTTGAGGTTATTATAGCTTGTGATGAGGATGATCAGAAGGCGGGGTCTTACTATTTAGGCTGTGCAAGGAGCATAACCCAATTGCTATTATCGCAAAATAATCAATTTAAAATAACCAATGTAAGCAAGAACCTTTTAAATCAATATTATATTGAAGCAATATTAACAAGACTTTCACAGGAGAAATTCATATTTTTTGCTTTCTCTCATGGTAAAGAAAATTGCTTAGATTGTGAAGGAGGTGCCTATTTAACTTCATCTTTAAATTTAACTCATTTTAATCAAAGCTTCTTTTATACTTTCTCGTGTCTTTCAGGAAACCACTTAGGGCCTACTCTCATTGACAATGGTTGTATTTCATTCTTAGGCTATAATAAAGTGGTACATCATTGGTCCACTCATGAGGAAGTTTTCATCCAATGTGCAAATTATGGATTTGAAATGATGCTTCAAGGTGATTCAGCAGGAGTTGCTAAAAGAAAGATGGAGGATAATTACTACGAGCAATCAAAAAAATTTGAGGGGGGCTTCTTCGATTTAATTTCTGGAATATTATTGGATAACCGAGATGCACTTGTTCTTAATGGCGATTCAAATTTTGTATTATCAAATCTTTTTTAGTTAATTATTTATTTTATCAATTAATCTACTCAATGTAGATTCATAGTTATTTTGTTTTAACTCACATTCCCAAATTATTATAACTTTCCATTTTAGCTCTTGGAGTTGCCAAATGGCATAAATATCTCTTTGTAAATTCCTTTCGATTTTAGGCCTCCAGTATTCTTGTTTCGACTTTGGCATCACAAAATAACGGCATCCTTCATGGCAGTGCCAAAAGCAACCATGTACAAAGATTACTGTTCTATGTTTTTTTAAAACAATATCAGGTCTACCAGGCAAATTTTTAACGTGTAACCTGTACCGAAAGCCATGAGTATGGAGGAACTTCCTTACGATCATTTCAGGCTTAGTATCTTTACTTCTTATCCTACTCATATTATAGCTTCTCTGAGCAGGAGTATGCTTATCAGCCATTAAATTTATTATTAGCTTAATAATACATAAGAAATACAACAATAGTTTTCTAAAACAAAAAAGCACTTCCGAATTATCTTCAGAAGTGCTTTTTACTTTTGAGCCCCCAGTCGGAATCGAACCAACGACCTACTGATTACAAGTCAGTTGCTCTACCAGCTGAGCTATGGAGGCTTTTCTCTTTCAGGCCTGCTGCCCGATTGATGATACAAAAGTAGCGGCTTTAACTTCTTGTGCAAGTTTTTGCCGCTACTTTTTTTCAGGTTTTACCTAAGGTTTTGAAAATCAAACCCAAAATTTTTAGCTCCGCAGTTCGCGCAGTTGCTTGTGCAGCATTTCTATGCGGTGGTGGGCTTCGTCGGTGCGGGCCTGGTACTCTTCGCGCAGCTTTTCGGCGTTCTTGGAGCGGGCAAAAAACTCGATGTTGGTCTTCAGCGTCCGGATGTCGTTTTCGAGCTGGCCGATCTCCTTGCGGATGCTCTGCTCCTTCTGGTGCAGTTTGGTAGAGGCATCCGGCCCGCCTTTTAAGCGGTTCAGCTGCAGCTTGAACAGCACGTCGTTCTTCTGCTCGTTCGTAAGCTCCGGAATGGTGTCGAGGTAGCGCTCCATCAGGCTGTAGAACTTCTCTTCGGCCCGGGCATTTACGCGCGTAGTGGTGGTATCGAAGCCGCGCCATCTGGCTACCATTTCGTGCAGGGTTTCGAGGTTGCCGGCTTGCGGGTGCATGTGCGGCGCCAGGCGTTCGGTCAGTTCATCCAGGTAATTGATCTTCTCGGAGGAAAGCTTGTCCAGTTCGGCTTCCTTGTTCTGGGCCTCGGCCTGGCGGCGGTCGAAGAACTCGTTGCAGGCGGCCCGGAAGCGTTCCCAGATCTTATCGGAATATTTGTCCGGCACGCGGCCTATAGTTTTCCATTTTTTCTGCAGCTGGATCAGCTGCTCTTTGGTGGCATCCCAGTCGGTGCTGTTCTTTACGGCTTCGGCCTGCTCGCAGAGTTCGGTCTTTAAGCGCAGGTTCTGCATTTTCTGCTCGTCCAGGGCTTTAAAGAACTGGTTTTTGTTGTGGAAGAACGCCTTGTAAATTCCCCAGAAACGCTTGTTAATGGCGTCGGCATTTTCCTTCGGCACCAACCCGATGGCATCCCATTCTTCCTTGATCTTCTGGATCTCGTCGGTTTTGTCGCGCCAGTCGTTAATGCGGTCGGTATTGTAGTTCTGGAAAGCTTCGAGGCGGTTGAGCACTTCGGTTTTCTTTTCCAGGTTGGCGGTTTCCTGTTCGCGGCGGCCGGCCAGGAATTCCTTTTTGCGCTCGTGCACTTTTTCCGAAGCCTGAATAAAGCGGTTCCAGATGGCGTCGCGCTGGTCGTTCGGTACCGGCCCGATGTTCTTCCATTCTTCGTGCAAATGGCGAAGCTCCTGTAACGAAGCGTTAATGGACGGGTTTTCGGAAAGGGCTTCGGCGCGGGTTACCAGCTGCAGTTTCGCATCGAGGTTCCGTTTGCGGTCCAGTTCTTTCAGCTCGAAATAAATGCTCCGGTTGTTGTAGAAAATATCGAGCAGGGCGTGGTAGCTGTTCCAGAGCTGCTGGCTTTCGTTCTGCGGCACCGGCCCAATGGCTTTCCATTCTTCCTGGATCGCTTTCATTTTATCGGCGCTGGTTTTGGTTTCAGCCGCTTCCACCACCTCGCGCAATTCGGCAATGAGTTCCTGTTTGCGCTGAAGGTTCTTGATCTTCTGTTCTTCTTCGCTTCGCTGGTCGCGCATCCGGCCTTCGCGGAATTGCTGCATAGCTTTCTCAAGCTGCTGCCTTTCCGGCGACAAGCGGTACTCGAAATCGTCGGCGGTGCCGCCTTCGGCTACAAAGCGCTCCAGGGCATCGTTTTTCTCAGCGGCCACTTTCAGTTCGTATTCCCGGTACATGGCATTTACCTGGCGGTAATTCTTGCGGTTATCCGGTTTTTTGAGCAGGGCCATTAACTGCCGCTCCAGTTCCGGCGCCGACATGGCGGCGTAGTCCGTATCGATAAACGTTTCTTCTTCGGAAGGCACTTCAAATTTCTCGGTTCCGGCAACCGGCGTACCGGCATTCGGAGTACCTGTTACTCCGGCGGTTTGCGTGGACGCAGCCGGGGAAACCAGTTCTTCGTCGGCACGCTGGCCCGGCATAATTTCCGGGATCACTTCGTGCATGGCAATGGCGCCGGAGATCACGTTGCCCACCGAATTTTCATCGCCCAGGGCGGCATCGCGCTCGGCTTCGGTAACCGTACCGGAGCCGGCATTGGCCGTGCTGAAGGTAGAAATGGCTTCGCGGTCGGCCGGAATTTCCGGGTTAGCCGTTCCGGTTTCGGAAGCAGAAACGGTAGCGTTTTCGCCGGAAACAGTGCTTTGATCAGGCGTAGAAGTTGTTTCAGGATTTACTGGTTGGGTGAAGGTAGCGCCGGCTTCTACCGGCGGGATCACTTCGCGGGCAGCCACAGCGCCGCTCAATACGCCACCCGGGGTTTCGGACGGTTCCACGGTAGTTTCCGGATCGGTAGGCTTTACCAGGTTTTCCGGCAGAGGAACGGCTGCTTCGTTCGCAGTTTTTTCTACTCTTATTTCAGTCGGCTCGCCGGAGGCTGGTTTGCTGGCAGCTGGTTCGCTCGGGGATAATTCATTGGAAGTTTCGGCCCTAGGCGGGGTGGTTACGGAACCGGTTTGCGGCGGCAGCGCTTCGGCAAAAGCCGTTGGAGCAATGGGTTCTGCCGGTGGCGGAGTAGCGCCGCCTTTGCGGGCATTTATTTCAGCGAGCCTTCTTTCCAGAATGCTCATGGCATCTTCTCGCGGAGCTTGATCAGCGTTATTACTATTGGCAGAATTTTCAGGTAAGTTGTTTCCGTTAACCGGTTTTTCGTTCTCTGGGGTCATTGCTCTTATAGTTAGAGGGTGTAGAAGTTGCAAAATAATATACGTCCGGCTGCTAGTTCAGACTGGGGTCTATGGGGTAATTGGAAAGGATCTTGTACTTCCCTCCCATTTCCTTCAGGATCTGGCGCCAAAGCGTATCGGTATCCAAAGTAAATAATTTTTTCGCGGCATTGTTGTTTACGATCCAAACATTTTTATCGACTTCTTCTTCGAGCTGCCCGGGCGTCCAGCCGGAGTACCCGAGAAAAAAGCGAATATCTTCCGGAAGAATGTCGCCTTCTTCGAGTTTCTGCCGGATGTATTCGTAATCGCCGCCCCAGAAAAGCGAATCGGCCAGCGGAATGGCCAGCGGAAAATCGGGGCGGTTATGAATGTAATGCAGGGTATTATGCTGTAAAGGTCCGCCGATGCCCAGCTCCATTTCAAAGCCATGCTCGAAATAGTCGAGCACGTCGGAGAGTTTTAAGTTAGACCGGCGGTTGAGCACCAGCCCGAACGTACCTTCGGCATCGTGGCGGCAGATAAGCACTACCGTCCGTTCAAAATTCGGGTCGCCCAGGTAAGGTTCAGATATTAAAATGCTTCCGGCTTTCACTTCTGCCATTGGTGAGTTTTACTTTTATGCTTTAAAGGTTACCGTTTCCGGTTTTGCCAACCCACAGTACGGAGAATCGGGGGTTTTGTGGCAAATTTGTTTAATTAATAACCAAATAACCGGAAAAATATTGTTTTTACGGTTATGCGGAAGGGTTTTATTTAAAACAAGGAAGTGGTTTGGAGGTTTATTTTAGATTGATTCTTTGGTTTGATTTTTATTTGTGGGATTCTAATTTGCTTTTGTCCTTAACTCATGGCTTTTAGTTTAATTCTGCTATGATTGTTGTTTTCTGGTGAATCAATGGCTTTGCAGCTTTTAGTTAGCTTTCCCCCTCAAGCCGGGTGGCTTCGTTTCTGCGTTCGCGGCTGCAACCTTACCTGCCCTACCGGGCTGCCTCGTGCCTCGGCACCAGTAAGCTTGGAGGCCGCTCTCACAGAAACTGGTGTCAGTTTGCCTTCGTAGTCGGCTTTCTTTTTAGTTTAGTTTTTATCCGCTAACGTGGTTTTCGGGGGCGCTGCGCTGGCGATATGCGTGAAAGGATAAATCAAGGAGAATTCTGCTAATTCTAAAATCCTGAAAATTCTGATTCAGACAATTGTCCTGAAAATCCTTTAATCCTGAAAATCATGATTCTGACACAAAATCAAAACAGGGGTTTTCAGGGTTAGAAAGGGTAATAAATTGCAAAAATTTAGTCTTTCCCGTCATCTCGACGCGAGGAGAGATCTCCGGAATAAGGTAGAAAAGCCAGAATAAAAGGTACTACTAACTTGATGAGATCTCACTTGGCTTCGAGATGACGCAATAATAATTTTTGTCCTAATCGTAGCCTGTACAAGGAAGGGAGCTTTTTTGTCTGAATCAGGATTTTCAGGATTAACAGAATTTTCAGGATTTCTTTTTTCACGCGTATCGCCAGCGCAGCGTCGCGCGAGCCTACATTATTTGATTTTAAACCTGAAGAGAAAAGCCAAATCGGAGGAATGCTGATACCAGTTTTTGCGTGCGCGGCCTCCTATGGTTGTGGTGCCGAAGGCAAGCCCCTCAGGGCTAACAAGCATAGAAGACGCGAACGCAAAAACGAAGCCACCCGGCTTGAGGGGGAAGGTTAGTTATGAGTTTAAAGTTATGAGTTAAGGACAAAAGCCAATTAGAACCCCTATTATCATTCAACAACAACTTCATAATAAAGGTAAATCGGAGATTTAATGAAGCCCTTAAAACTATTTTTTATAATTTTGACCAGTCATACCCCAAACCTATGAACCAACCGCCTTCCTTAGCCGATATCCGGAAGAACTATTCTTTGAAAGAGCTTTCCAAAAGTTCGGTATTGCCGGACCCGGTGATGCAGTTCGAACTCTGGCTGAACGAAGCCTTGCAGGCCAACGTGGAAGAAGCCACGGCGATGGTCTTGTCTACGGCTACTCCGCAAGGCCGGCCTTCGGCGCGGGTCGTACTGCTGAAAGGGATCGAGAACGGCTGCTTTCTTTTTTATACGAACTACGAAAGCCGGAAAGGGAATCAGCTGCTGGAAAACCCGTTTGGCGCCATTACTTTTTTCTGGCCCGCCCTGGAACGGCAGGTTCGGCTGGAAGGCAAAATAAGCAAGGTACCAGAAATTGTTTCCGATACTTATTTCAACAGTCGTCCGGTGGGCAGCCAGGTGGGCGCCTGGGCTTCGCCGCAAAGCCGGACCGTAGAAAACCGGGAAGCCCTGGAACAGGCCGAGAAACAATTCGCTAGTCAGTTTGAAGGCAAACCGCATATTCCGCGTCCGGCGCATTGGGGCGGTTTTCAGCTGGAACCGGATTACGTGGAGTTCTGGCAAGGCCGTCCTAACCGCCTCCACGATCGCATTGTGTACGACAAACAGGAAACCGGTAACTGGCAGATCAAGCGCCTGGCTCCCTGATTTATATAAAAATTTATAATCCGAACATGGCCGAAATTAAGCCTTTCCGCGCCTGGCGCTATCATAAGAAATACACCCCCGAGATCGGGACCCTTACCTCGCCCCTTTTCGACGTGGTTTCGAAAAAACAGCGCGAGGCTTTGTATCATAACCCGATAAACAGCATTCATTTATCCGTGCCCCGCGGCGAAACCCCGGCCCGCAATGCCGCCCAACTCCTGGATTTCTGGAAAAAGGAAAAGATCCTGCACCAGGACGAGCTGCCGGCTATTTACGTGTATTACCAGTATTTCCGGTTACCGGGTTCAGAAAAAGAGTACTGCCGCAAAGGTTTCCTGTGCCACATAAAAGCCTACGACTGGAACGAAAAGATCCTGCTCCGCCACGAAAACACCATTCCGGACGCCGTGAACGACCGCATCGCCCTGCTTGAGGAAACGCTCCTTAATTCTTCGGCTACGCACGGTTTATACGGCGATCCGAGGTTCCAGCTGGAAGACCTGATGGACGAGGCCATGCGCGACCCGGTTTACGAAACGGAAGATTACCAGGGCGCCCGCGACACGCTGGCAATCATTCAGGATGCGAAGGTTATTCAGCAGTTTATCAGCGTCTTAAAAGACAAGCAGGTACTGCTGGCCGATGGTCATCACCGCTACGAAGGATCGCTGGAATACCGCAAGAAAATGATGGCGGCTAACCCGAACCATACCGGCCAGGAAGCTTACAATTACCACCTGATGTACCTGACTAATTCGGAAGCCGATGATTTGCGCATTTTACCGACCCACCGTCTGCTGGAAAAATTACCCATAACGGTAGCCGATTTCCTGCAAAAACTGGAACAGTATTTTGTGGTAACGCCGAAGGAAGATCCGTATGAACTGAACGAGGTGATTGCCGGAAAGAAATGGGCTTTTGGTTTGTATGTAGACGGGCAGGCATACAAGCTTCGGCTGAAACCGGAAGTGCACGACCAGATCGATTGGGAAACCACCCCGGAAGTGAAAGAATTGGACCTGACCGTGCTGCATTATTTTGTGTTTGAACGTGTGCTGGGAATCGTATCGGAAGCACAACGGAATTATCCGGGCTTGAGCTACGTGCGCAATTTTACCGAGTGCATTACCAAAGTAGACAGCCACACGGCGGAAGCGGCTTTTATCACGAACGAAGTTTCCATGGACCAGGTAAAACGGGTTTGCTACAGCGGCGCGATCATGCCCCAGAAATCGACGTTCTTTTACCCGAAAGTGATCTGTGGCTTTTTATTCTCATCTATCGACCCCAATGAGTTTGCCAGTAAAATTGATTCTTGCTTCTAATTCGCCCCGCCGGAAAGAAATTCTGGGCGGCCTGAAGATTCCGTTTACCATTAAAGTAAAGGAAGTGCCCGAAGATTTCCCGGAAGACCTGCAGCGCGAACAGATCGCTGAATTCCTGGCCGCGCACAAAGCCGATGCTTACCTGTCGGATTTAGCTGAAGACGAAGCCGTAATTACAGCCGATACCATTGTGTGGCTCAAAGATTCGGTATTGAACAAACCGGAAAACCTGGAGGAAGCGCGGCAAATGCTTTTCCGGCTTTCCGGCAACATGCACGAAGTGGTAACCGGCGTTAGCATTGCCACCAAAAACCACCAGGAAGTTTTTCACGACGTTTCCAAAGTTTACTTCAAAACCTTAACTGAACAGGAGATCGATTTTTACCTGGAAAATTTTCGTCCGTTGGACAAAGCCGGTGCCTACGGCGTGCAGGAGTTTATCGGCATGATCGGGATCGAGCGGATCGAGGGGTCATATTTTAACGTGATGGGTTTGCCAATCCATTTGGTTTATGAAAGGCTGAAGGCTTTGGGTGTGGTGCCTTATTAGTGGGTTGTTTTTTTACACTTGAGTACGGTAGCTTCTTCAATATGCGTGGGACAGGTCAAGCCCTGTCCGTACAGGAAAAATATAATTCTGTAAATTCTTTAATTGGCTACGTCGAACTTCGTTTCTAATTCAGACAAAAAACTCGTTCCCTTGTTTTTAGCCGTTGGGGTGGGGTCAAAAGGGCAGGCATAAAGCCTGCCCCTACGTATAATCGGTGAAATCCAAAATTATTTGAATTTCTCTTTTAAAATTTCCATTTCTACGGCCGGGGCAATGCGTTCGTATAAAATATTATACACGGCATTGGTAATTGGCATTTCCACTTGCAGGGTTTTATTCAGTTCGTGGATGCTGTTTACGGCGTAATATCCTTCAGCAACCATGTTCATTTCGAATTGGGCGGATTTAACCGAATAACCGCGGCCGATCATGTTGCCGAAGGTGCGATTGCGGCTGAATTGGGAATAAGCTGTTACGAGCAGGTCGCCTAAGTAGGCCGAACCTACCAGGCTCCGGTGTACCGGCATAGCAGCATTCAGGAAACGCTCGATCTCGTCCATGGAGTTGGAAACCATTACTGCCTGGAAGTTATCGCCGTAGCCTAAACCGTGCGCAATGCCGCAAGCCAGCGCAATGATGTTTTTCATGACGGCGCAATACTCAATACCGTCGATGTCGTCGAGGGGGTTGGCTTTTACGTAGCGGTTGCGGAGCAGCTCACAGAAACGGGTGGCTCTCTGCAGGTCGTGCGAGCCGATGGTGAGGTACGACTGTTTTTCCAGGGCAACTTCTTCGGCGTGGCAAGGTCCGGCAATTACGCACTGGTGCGAAGCCGGAACGTCGAAATGCTTTTCCAGGTAGTGCGTTACCAGGCTGTGTTCGGTCGGGATCATGCCTTTAATGGCCGATACCATTACTTTATTTTTAAAAGCATCTTTGGGAAGAGCAGAGATTGCCTGCTGCACAAAAGCGCCGGGCACGGCCAGAATTACCCAATCCGAATTCTTCACGACAGCGGCCAGATCGGTGGAAGGTTTTACGTAGGTCAGGTCGAAGTTTACACTGCTTAAATAGCGCGGGTTGTGCCGGAAGTTAAGCAGGTGTTTTACGTCTTCCTGCTGGCGCATCCACCAATGAATTTCCGATTTGTTTTCCGATAAGATCTTCACGAGTGCGGTGGCCCAACTGCCGCCGCCGATTACGGCTATTTTTTCCAAGGTTTGCAAACGGGTTAAAAAATAAAAGGCCGGTCCCGAAAAAGATCAGGACCGGTTTTTAAGGGCTTAAAGATACTGTTTTTTTATTTAACTGCCATTACGCAAGTTTTTTGAGGTCCCCCTTTGGAGGGGGTTGGGGGAGGAAAGGAGATTTATCTGATCATTTTTGAAAATCAAAAAACGTGAAATCCTCCCCCTGCCCCCTCCAAAGGGGGACTTTGCTCAATAATCCTTACTCACCTTTGCCGCCCTGGCTTTCTTTGGCAATTGCCGAGGCGTCTTTCACTACAATGGTCTCGTTGTTTTTCAGGCTTTTCGATACCGCGCGGAATGGTCCGGAAATAACTTCCTGGCCTTCTTTCAGGCCTTCGGTAATTTCAATGTTGTCGAAATCGCTGATGCCGGTTTTTACTTTTTGGGCTACTGCCTTACCGTTCTGGTTCAGGAAAACCAGCTCTACCAACTCTTCTTTCGGGCGTTTATCTTCTTCGGCGGCATCTTTCGGACGATCATCCAGTCTGGTTTTGCCGGTCAGGAAATCGGCGGGGCGGGTGGTTACGGCCGAAAGCGGTACGGTTAAAATGTTGTTCTTCTGGTTTGTGATAATGTCTACCGAAGCGGTCATGCCCGGACGAAACGGGGTGCTGCCTTTGGTTTGCTTCAGGTTTTTGAAAGATTCATTAATCAGGCGGATGCGGACTTCAAATTCGGTTACAGCTTCCAGGGTTCTGGCATCGTTGGCGGTGTTGGCAATTTGCGTTACCACGCCTTTAAATTTCTGGTCCTGATTCGAATAGGAATCTACATCTACAATAACCGAATCGCCTACTTTCACCCGTACAATGTCGTTTTCATTTACGTTCACGCGCACTTCCATGGTATTCAGATTGGCAATGCGCAAGAGTTCGGTTCCGGCCATTTGGGAGGTACCCACTACCCTTTCGCCGCGCTCAACGCTTAGCTTGGAAATGGTGCCGCTAACGGGTGCGTAAATGGTGGTTTTGTTCAGGTTTTCGCGGGCTTCTTTTAAGGAGGCCAACGCACTTTCTACGCCGAATTCGGCAGCCCGCACGTTCTCGCGGCCGGAGGCGATCTCCTGCTTGCTTACTTCATAATTGGCTTTGCTGGTTTCGAACTCCGACTGGGAAATTACTTTCTCTTTATATAAGGCCAAGTTTCGGGTATGCGTCTGTTTGATCTGCACATTATTGGCCATGTTTTGGGCCAACCGGGCGCGGGCCTGGGCCAGGTTTGCTTTGGCCTGGTTTACGGCGGCAACCCGCATATCTACCATGCTCTGGTAATTATCCGGCTTAATTTTCAACAGCAACTGGCCTTTCACTACCGAGTCGCCTTCTTCCACGAACAGTTCCGTGATCTCACCCGAAACATCCGGGCTGATCTTTACTTCCACTTCCGGCTGCACTTTTCCTGAGGCGCTCACGCGTTCAATAATGTCGGCGCGCTTGGCTTTGTCTGCGGTAACGCTGGTGCCGGAGGGTTTGCCGATCCAGCCTTTTTTCTTGGCTACCAGCCCGAGGATGAGGAATACAACAACAACCGCGGAAATAATGTAAAGCAGGCGGTTCGATTTTTTTGCAGCCATAATTTGTTAGAAGGTGAGCGGTTTATCCTGATAATAATCGAGGATCTTCAGTTTAAAAATGTAGTCGTATTTGGCCTGAATAATATCAGACTGGGCTTTGGTAAAATTGTTTTTCGAAACGCTGAAATCGGTGTTGTTCATGATGCCGTTGGCGTAACGGATCTCAGCGTTGCGGTACGTTTTCTCGAAAGCAGCCAATTGCTTTTTAGCGGCAATGAATTTCTTCTGGGATGCCTGCGCATCGGCATAAGCTTGTTCAATGCGTTTGCGCAATTCGTTCCGGACAATTTTGGAATTTAATTCCGCTTCTTTCAAGCCCAGCATGGAGCGACTAACCGCATACCGCGCCTGCATTTTGTTGAAGATCGGGATGGTCAGGTTCAGGCTGATGGCTTGGCTGATATTGTCGCTGAACTGCTTGGAGAACGCATAAGTACCGTAAACCGGTATGGTAACCGGGGCCGTGATCGGATAATTGGTGCCATCTACGTTTACCTGACCTACTTCCTGCATAAATGTATTGGTGGTTACCGGAATTAAGCGGGAGCTGGAGTAGCCGGAAGAAATGGAACCGTTCAGGGTAAGCCGCGGGTAATAAGCGCCGCGGGCCACATCCACGCCTTTCATAGCGCTTTTTATTCTGAGATCGGCTGCCCGGATCTCCGGCTTGGTCATCTGCGCGGTGGTATAAACCGATTCGGCATCGAAATTAATGACCGACTGGTCCGGATCCTGCAGGTTCGGTTTTTCGATCTCGAAATTCTTCTTATCCTGAATGTCGAGCAGCTGCATCAGGTTCAGTTCGGCAATGTCTTTATTATTCTGGGCATTCAGCACGGCCAGTTCATCGGAAGCAATTTGCGCTTCGATTTCCAGCACATTGGTTTCGGGCACGCTGCCGGCTTTGTAAAGCTTTTGGGTACGGGTAAGTTGTTCCCGGGTATTATCCAGCACCAGTTTGGAAGTAGTCAGCAGTTCGTCGTTGAAAAGGATCTGCATGTAGGCCGTGATCAGGTTCAGCACCATGTCGTCCTGGGCGCGCTGCAGATCGGCCTGACTGGCCTGCTGGTTGTAACGCGCCTGCCGGATGCTGTTCTGCAGCTGCAAGCCGGAAAACAAGGTAACGTTGCTGCTCAGCGAAAAACTGTTGGAGCGGATGGTCTGGTTCACGAAGGTGTTCTCGAACGGATCGATGGAGCGGCCAAAATTGAAATTCTGGCTGGCATTCGCATTCAGGCTTGGCAACAATTCGTTCCGCGCTTCGGAAGCATTTATCCGGCTTACTTCGGTATTCAGAGCGCTGAGCTTCAGCTGCAGGTTATTGGACAGGGCATGATCGATGCTTTTCTGCAAAGACCAGCGGTTGCTGCCGCCTTCCGATTGGGCCTGAGCCGGCAAATAACCGGCCACCACCAGGGCAGCCACAATTAGACATTTTTTCGGGATCCGAAACATTTTAATCGATATTTGGAATATAAGTTACATTTTTCACCCACTTCAGATGCCGGAGATATTCCAGGGCAACCGGGCTAATGCTGCTGTCCATCTCGATAAATTGCCGGGCCAGTTCGTTTTTTCCTTTGCGGGAAACGTTCATGGTGGCAATGTTGCAATCGTCGTGGGCAATTACATCGGCAATAAACGCGATGCTTCCTTTCACGTCATCGGCATCGATAATTAAGGTGTGCAAACTCGCTGAAAAGTCCGCCGAAAAACCGTCTACTTCCACGATCCGGATCACGCCGCCGCCCCGGCTCTGCCCGATCACTTCCACCTCGCGGCCACAGCCTTTCAGGTTCAGTTTAATGGTGTTCGGGTGCATGGTAGAGGCATTGCCTACCGAGCGGAAGGTGTACTTCAGCCCTTTTTCTTTGGCCAGCTCAAAAGCATCCTTAATGCGCTTGTCGTCGGTCTTGAAATCGAGCAGACCGGCAATAATGGCTTTGTCGGAGCCGTGGCCTTCGTAGGTGCGGGCAAACGAATTGTAGAACGTGATAATGGCTTCTTCCGGCAGGCAACCTAAAATGCGGTTGGCCGCCCGGGCGATCCGGACCACGCCGGCAGTATGGGAGCTCGAGGGACCAATCATAACCGGACCAATCATATCGAAAATACTGCTTTTTTCAGCCATAAGAAGGTAATTGGGTAAGTATTATATTCCAGAGATCAAAATTAGCAATTAAGCCCAAGTTTCAGCTTTTTTGCCCGAAAAATATATGGTTTGTTCCCGCGCTTTTATTCTTATCTGTACCGGAACGGAACAGCCTTTGTACCGAATCCGGACACTTCAGACACCTGAACGCTTCCTTAATTAATAAACAAACGCTACAGGGTGGGCTCGAAAAATTGCGGTGAACTTTGGTAAAAGCCTGAAAAACATGATATTTTGCATTCTGTTTTAGTTTCTTTTGCTGGAATAACCTGCTTACCGATACTTTTTAGTTTATTTGCACAACGTTAGAAGTAACTATTTTAATGCCAAGATGAACACAGAATTTAGCCCTGAGGTGCTTGCCCAGCTCAAGCGCCTGCAAGAAAAATATGCTGCCGACGGTCAGGACCTGGCCGGCTACCTGGAAGGTTTGTACCACACCGACTACCTGACTTACTGGGATTACATCCACCTCGATACGTTGTTGAGCCTGCAGAATCCGAAATCGAACATTCCGGATGAGAAGATCTTTATCATGTACCACCAGATCACGGAGCTGTATTTCAAGCTTTGCCTGAACGAGTACGAGCAGATCGCGGACAACAACAACATTAAGGTTACGGAATTAATTATGCGCCTGAACCGGATCAACCGGTACTTCGAGAATTTGATCGATTCTTTCGACGTGATGGTGGATGGCATGGACCGCAACCAGTTCCTGACTTTCCGGATGGCGCTGATGCCGGCTTCCGGTTTCCAGAGCGTGCAGTACCGCATGATCGAGATCGCTTCTACCGACCTCCGCAACCTGACCGACAAAGCAAAACGCGCTGCTTTAGGTTTAAATTCTACCCACGACGAAATGATGGGCTGCATTTACTGGAAAGCGGGCGCCACCATGGCCGAAACCGGCGTGAAGACCTTAACCCTGCTGCAGTTCGAAGAAAAATACACCGATTTCCTGATCAAGTTCTCCCACGAATACAAAGATAAAAACGTGTGGTCGGTAGTTAGTCGTTTACCTCAGGAGGACCGCCATAACGAAAAGCTGATCAAACAGTTAAAGGAGCTCGACAGCAACGTAAACGTAAACTGGCCACTGATGCATTACAAGAGCGCCGTGCGTTATTTAAAGACCGATCCAAACAATGCCATTGCCGCCACCGGTGGCACGAACTGGCAAAAGTACCTGCCTCCAAGATTCCAGAAACGCATTTTCTACCCGGAAATTTGGACCGAAGAAGAAATGGAAAACTGGGGCTCCGGTTGGGTTGAAAGCGTGCTGAGCGAAAAGTAATGTACTGATTTTCAAGGTACTAATGTGTAGTTTAGAGATTGGAATTAGAATTAAAAAACCTCACTGTGAAACCGGTGAGGTTTTTTGTTTCAAGATGGTACCGTTTTTGGATCGGGTATTTAGAAATCATTGCGTCATCCCGAGCGAAGCCGAGGGAACTTATGGAGCCGTAAATAGAGCAATCTTTTTCTGATCTGATTCTTTCCGCATCAGTAGCGTAGGGTTTAAACCCTACGCTACTGATGAAATAAAAATTTCAAATGCTGACATTATAAGTTCCCTCGGCTTGGCTCGGGATGACAAAATTTTGGGCTTTCATTAATCAAAACTTTTTCGGAATTATAAGCTACCAAAAACCGTTAAATTTGCAGGACGAAAGTCCAGATTCTAGAATCTAAAATCTAGTATCTTGTCACCACTTTTAAGGCTAACTCCCTTACCGTTATTTATGAAAAAAGAACTTGACCTGGTGTTTCCGCCGGAAATTGCCTTCGACGAAGCGCAACTGGAAAAGGAACTGATCGAAGCTTCGGGCATCGATTCAGAAGAAGTAAAATTCCTGCACAAAGTAAAACGCTCGATCGATGCGCGGGGCCGCAAGGTAAACGTGCGCGTCCGGGCCGATATTTATACCGAAACCCCTCCTTCCGATACGCTCATTCCGGATTTTCATTACCCGGATGTGAGCACGAAAGAAAAAGTAGTGATTGTGGGTGCCGGTTCGGCCGGTTTGTTTGCGGCTTTGCGTTGCATTGAACTAGGCCTGAAGCCAATCGTACTGGAACGCGGCAAAGACGTACGTTCGCGCCGCCGCGATCTGGCTGCCATCAATAAAGAACACCTCGTTAACCCGGATTCGAATTACTGTTTCGGGGAAGGCGGCGCCGGTACGTATTCCGACGGAAAACTCTACACCCGTTCCAAAAAACGCGGCGACCTGTACCGGATCCTGCACATTTTAGTGAAGCACGGCGCCACCCCGGCCATTCTTTTCGATGCGCATCCGCACATCGGTACCAACAAGTTGCCAGTAATTATTCAGGCTATTCGCGAAACGGTACTAAAGGCCGGCGGCGAAATTCATTTCGATACCCGCGTTACAGATCTGATCCTTGAAAAAGACGAAATAAAAGGCGTGGTAGCGCAAGATGGTACGGTTTACGAAGGAAAAAGTGTGATCCTGGCTACCGGCCATTCCGCCCGCGACATTTACGAATTGCTCCATCAAAAGAACGTGCTCATCGAGGCTAAACCGTTTGCTATGGGCGTACGTGTAGAACATCAGCAAAGCCTCATCGACCGGATCCAATACCATTGCGAAGGCGAGCGCGGCCCTTACCTGCCGGCTTCGTCGTATTCGCTGGTACAGCAAACATTTTTAAACAACAAGCAGCGCGGCGTATTTTCATTTTGTATGTGTCCGGGTGGGTTTATTGTACCCTCGGCAACGGCTCCCGGCGAAGTGGTGGTAAACGGTATGTCGCCGAGCCGCCGCGATTCCCGCTTTGCGAATTCCGGCATTGTGGTGGCTATTGAAACTGAAGACATGGACCTGCAGGAATACGGCCCTCTGGCCGGTTTACGGATGCAGCAGGAACTGGAACAACGTGCCTGGCAAGCCGGTGGGAAAACCCAGGTAGCGCCGGCGCAACTGCTGAAAGATTTTACGAACCGGAAAATATCGGCGAGCCTCCTGGAAACTTCGTACCAGCCGGGACTGAAATCGGTGGATATGCACGAGGTTTTAGGCTCAAATCTGGCGCAACGACTGGTACAGGGCTTTCAGGCCTGGGGCAAGAAAATGCCTGGGTATTTATCGAATAATGCGCAAATTGTCGGGGTGGAAAGCCGGACTTCTTCACCGGTAAGGATTCCACGCAATAAAGAAACCCTGGAGCACGTGCATATTAAAAACCTGTACCCGTGCGCGGAAGGTGCGGGTTACGCCGGCGGTATTGTTTCGGCGGCGATGGACGGGGAACGTTGCGCGGAAAAAATTGCGGAGAAGATTTTGAAGTAGTTCTCTGGCTGCATAGTAGTGTAGGGTTTAAACCCTACGCTATTATGCAGATGATTTGACTATTTTAAACTTTTAACCCGGAAAAACAGTATCAATCGGAAGAATAAAAACCGCTTATTATGAAAAAGACCGTTGTGATCGGTGCTACCGATAATCCTACCCGTTTTGCTTACAAAGCGGTGCAAAAGCTTTTGCAGTATGGCCACGAAGTAGTGCCGGTGGGTATCAAGCATACTGCCATCGGCAACCTGCCTATTCTGCATTTAAAAGACAACCCGAAAGTAGATAAAGTAGATACGGTAACCCTTTACGTGGGCCCGCAAAATCAGCCGGCCTGGTACGATTATATCATGTCCTTAAAACCGAAGCGCATCATTTTTAACCCGGGTACCGAAAACCTGGAACTCGAAAGAATGGCTGAAGACCAGAATATTAAAACGTTGCATGCCTGCACGCTGGTAATGCTTGCTGTAGGGAATTATTAATTTAAACTGAACATAAAAAGAAAGCCTGCCGGATAATCCGGCAGGCTTTCTTTTTTATGCGCTTTATTTAATTATCTGGATTACGTTTTCAGAGAAAAGTCCCCCTTTGGAAGCAGGGTCATTTCACTCAACAAGATTCTCCCCTTGAGGGGAGCTAGAGGGGTGTTTACATCTGCTGATAATTATTAAATAACGTGTTAACACCTTTTTTTTAGGCGTTTTAGTTAGCAATTGGGATTACGCGTTAGGAAAAAAGATTTCCTTTCGTGGCAAGATTGCTTCATTCTAATGCTTTGTCAAAATCTGGGTGTAGTTTGTAACTACACCCAAAATATTGTTTTCCCGATTTAATCCCCAAGTCGTTTTTAATATTTAAGTGTAGTTGCAAACTACACTCAGAGGGAATTATTAATTTAAACTGAACCTAAAAAAGAAAGCCTGCCGGACAATCCGGCAGGCTTTCTTTTTTAGGTTCAGTTTAATTATACTGCTTTATGTCTAATAACTCCGGCTGTTTCGAAAAATTCCAGAGGGCGCTTTCTTCTTCCAGGTTTTCGTAGAATTTAACCGCGTGGCTCAACTTATTAAAGGATTTCATCCCACCACCACTGTACCGAACTTCATACTTACCTCTTTCCGGGCATAAGGAATATCCTAAACCACCAAGCGATTGCAATACTTTGTTTGTTTCCATAAGTAATTAAGCCTTTAGTTAAACAATAAATACTGAGCTTAAGTTAGAAAACTACGGAGTGAAAGGCAAGTTTTTTCCAGAGAAATTTTTCTTTTTTGAACCGATCCTTTTGTTAAATCATCCTGAGCACTTTAAGCAATTTCGTCCGTTGGATAGCTTTCCCATCAAAATACTTCTGCCTAATATTCAGCTACTTCTGAAATTCCTCGAAAACAATTTCTTGGTTTTAGGTTAAGTTATATAAATGACAAAGATCATTATTATTGGTTTATTCCAATTAATTCCAAGTTTCAAGTTATAAGTTTTAAATAATTTTGAAAATACCTATATTTTAACAGGCAATTATCCAAAATTACTAAAATCCAATATCACCTACGCGAACAGCACTATCAAAAATATTTCGGGTTTGTTGAACAAAGCTGATTTCAGAATTGTATCTACCTTGATTTTAAGCAGAAAGCGGCTTTTACGGTTCAGATTCTGAATAGTTACAAAGGCGCCGGAAAAAATCAGACAAATTTAAAAAAATCTGTTAAATCATAATTTTATACTGGGTATTTCAAACTTTACAAACACTGCAATTTTACATTAAAACTTTACCGGTTGGTTTACACTCCTGTTTAACTCCAATTCCGGCAAAATTGTGTGCAGCAGAATGTCTGAAATACGCTTTTACGAAACAGCTTATGCGGTACCGTTTACAAGCAATTCTATTTTTCCAGTTCCTTCTTATCTTAAGCAGCCAGGCGGTAAAAGCCCAAAGCTGCCCAACCCCTCCGGATGCCGCGCTGCAGGATACGGTAGACAATTTCATGAATTGTACCTACTCCTATTCCGGCGCCAATTTTCGGTTAACGGTAGATAATATTTCCAAGACCAAGGCTACCAACACCAAATACGTGATTGATTGGGGCGATGGGAATTCCTCCATTTTCGGCAGCAATTTCAATAACGCCACCCACACCTATTTGCTACCAGGTTCTTTCAACCTGACCTTAACAGTTACCAATGCCGCCGGCTGTTCTTCTTCTAAATCGTACCTCGTATTTAACGGCAGTAACCCGAGCTTCGGGGTGGCCAGCCAAGGAAATACCAACGATTGCGCCCCGGCCACCTTTACCTTCGACATCATCAACACCCAGGGAAATACACCAAGCACGGTTTATACCTTCCAGTTCGACGATGGCAGCCCGGCCATGCACTTTACGCACGCCAACCTGCCGAAAAGCATTACGCACACCTTCACCAAATCGGCTTACGGCAAACCGGGCAACGCTTTCACCCTGACGGCTTACGCTACGAACCCTTGCGGCACCACGCCGGCTACGGTGGGTGGAATCCGGATCTCCGGCGGCCCGATCTCTGACTTTTTAATGAATCCGGATACCGTTTCATGCGTGAACAAACCGGTAAAACTTACGGATGTTTCCGATGGCGGCTTCAATGCAAATGCTACTGGCAGTAGCACCAATGCCTATACCCGCGAGTGGAAAGTTACACCGGCTACCGGTTGGTCTTTCCTGAACGGTACCAATGCCACTTCCGCTCAGCCGATCCTGAATTTTACCGAGGCCGGCAAATACGAGATCTTCCTGATCGCCATTCCACGCGGCGCGGGCGCCAAATGTACCGGCGACACCACCAGTAAAAATATTACCATTTATGACCTGCCGAAAGCGGCTTTCCAGGCTTCCAAACCGAACGGTACCTGTACTCCGGCGGAAATAAAGCTGCAAAACCAATCGGTGGGAACGGCCTTAACTTATAAATGGGAGGTACTGCCAAACAACGGCTTTACATTTACCAATAATACTACGAACGTTTCTGAAAACCCGGAAATCACGTTCACCCATCCGGGCTCGTATAATATTAAACTTTCCGCCACCAATGTTTGCGGTCAGATTCATGTTGCCGATTCGGTTGTGGTAATTCAGGCCGCGCCGGTGGTTTCATTGCCGGCTACGCAACAATATTGCTTATCGCAAACGGTAGCTTTTTCTGCTAAAAACCCAGCTCACAAACCGTCAGTTACTGAAAACGGCAGCGCGGTTACAACTTACGACTGGAAAATTGCAGGCGCTCCCGGTGCAAGTTTTGTAAACGGTACTTCTGCTTCCAGCCAGTTTCCGGAAATCAACTTCCCGGCGCCGGGCACTTACCAGGTAATTTTCCGGGCAGCGAACGTTTGTGGCTTCTCTCAGCCGGATACGCAAACCGTAGTGATCAATCCGTTGCCGGTAGTGAAAGTAGTATCTTCCGTTCCGGCCATTTGTGCCGGTCAGGGAGCTGCCGTATTAACTGCTTCCGGCGCCGATACATTTAAATGGTTCCCGGCAACCGGCTTAAGCGCTACGACCGGCAAAACGGTAACGGCCAATCCTACTGCTACCACTACTTATAAGGTGGTTGGAACAAACACGCAAACCGGCTGCGCCGATACTACGCAAATTACAGTGGTGGTAAAACCAGCCATCCCTTTAACGGTAACGGCTTCCGCTACAAAGATCTGTATAGGTCAGCAAACCACTACCATTACCGCTTCCGGCGCCGATAAATATACCTGGTCACCGGCTGTCGGCTTAAGCGATTCTACCGGAGCTTCGGTAATAGCAAATCCTACTATCACCACTGTTTACACAGTTACGGCTTTAGATACGACTGCCGGCTGTATTGCTACGAAAACCATTAAAATTGAAGTAGTGCCGCTGCCGGTGGTAACCGTAGGCGCTGATTCTACCATTTGCGCAAATCCGCAAGGCGTTCAGTTGAAAGGCCTGCCGAAAGGCGGCACATGGTCGGGTCCGAATATCAGCCGAAGTGGTCTGTTTATCGGTTCGGTTCCGGGCAACTATACGCTAACCTATAACTTCACAAATGCTAACGGTTGCTTTGATTCGGCTTCCCGCGTGATCACGGTAGTTCCGCTGCCGGTGGTTTCTGCCGGAAACGATACCACTTTTTGCGCGGTGAATGCTACGGTTTTATTTAAAGCTACTCCTTCCGGAGGCGTTTGGACCGGAAGTCCGTTTATTGATATTAACGGAAACTTTGCAGCCAACACGCCGGGCGTTTACAACCTGACCTATACCTATGGCAACGGTAACTGCCGCGTTTCCGATACGAAGACGGTAACGATTCAGGCCCTGCCGGCTACTCAGGTGGTACAAAACCAGCAGATCTGTCCGGGCACTACCGCTACGCTTACGGCTCAGGGAACTGCTATGCGTTACGAATGGTACGATGCTTTATTGAAAGGTACCTTATTATTCACCGGTAAAACGTTCGTCACCCCAGCTTTACATAATTCTACCACTTATTACGTAGTTTCTTATAATGCCGAAGGTTGCGCCAATGCGGTTCGTACGCCGGTACAGGTAATGGTGAATCCGGTGGCAGCCCCTCCGGTTGTGGCAGACGTAACTGTTTGCGGTGCCGGCAGCAACGCTACCTTAACGGCCAGCGGCTCTACTGGTACTTACGAATGGTTCAATGCAGCCCAGAACGGTACTTTATTATTTACCGGCGCTACTTTCCAGACCCCGGCTTTAAACGGCACTACCGAATATTATGTACAAGCCGTTAGCGCCGAAGGCTGCCGGAGTTTTACCCGCACCAAAGTTACCGCTTTTGTAACTCCAGCTTTAACGAACAACACCATTTCCGGCAAGCAAATCCTTTGCGCCGGCGAGATCCCGGCCTTATTTACCGGCTCCGCTCCTTTTGGCGGTAACGGTACTTTAACCTATACCTGGGAAAGCAGCACCGACAGCATCAACTTTACCGCAATCTACGGCGCCGGAAATATCCGGAATTTCAATGCCAATGCCTTGACCCAGACTACCTGGTTCCGTCGCAAAGTAAGCTCCGGCCCCTGCTCCGATTATTCAGCGGCTATTAAAGTAACCGTGGTGCAGAAACCTGCCGCACCGCTTAGCTTTAGCCAGACCATTTGTGCCAGTGCAACTGCAACGTTAACTGCTTCCGGAACTGGTTTACGCTCTGAATGGTTTACCACCCCAACCGGCGGTCAGCCGATCTTCAGCGGCAATATTTTTACAACTTCAGCTTTGCAGACTACTACCGAATATTACGTTGAAGCGATCAATGCCCAAGGCTGCCGGAGCGCTGCCCGCGGAAAATATCTGGTAACAGTGCTGCCGGTAATCACCAGCAACTTTATCTCCACGGACCAGACCATTTGCTACGGTGAAACGCCTGCTTCTTTTATCGGTTCTACACCGGCCGGCGGCAATAACGTTTATACGTTTACCTGGGAAAGCAGCACCGATAACGTGAACTTCACGCCGGCTGCCGGCGCCCACGCCGCTGCCAATTACAGTGCCGGCGCTTTAACGCAAACAACATGGTTCCGCCGCGTGGTTACTTCCGGTCCTTGCCAGAACAGCATCAGCGCTCCTATAAAGATTACGGTTGTTCCGGCCATTGCCAGCAAAACCATTACCTCGCAACCACAAACCATTTGCGCCGGCACATCGCCGCAAACCTTAAATGCCCTGGCTGCAACCGGCGGGAACGGAACTTACACCTACCAGTGGCAGATGAGCACTTCCGGTTCAACTACTGGTTTCGCTCCGGCCATCCATACGAATAATACTCAGAACTATACGCCAGGCACGTTGCAGCAAACAACCTGGTTCCGTCGCGTGGTTTATTCCGGCAACTGCTCCCAGATCTCAGCTCCTTATGAGGTTACGGTAGTGCCAGTGCTTACAAATAACATTATTGCTACTTCACAAACCATTTACGCGGGTGCTACGCCTGCTTTATTAACCGGCTCGCAACCGGCCGGCGGAAATGGTACTTATACTTATGATTGGGAAAGCAGCACGACCGGAAATAATGCAGGATTCAGCTCCTTAAACGCTACCGGCCTGAACTTTCAGCCAACCGCTACCGGCCAGACAACTTGGTACCGTCGCATCGTTCGCTCCGGCGACTGTGACCTGATCTCGAACGTGGTGGAAATTACCGTAGTACCAGCTATTGCGAGCAACGTGATCCAGAAAGACCAGGTAATCTGCCAGAACAACCAACCGGATCTGCTGCAAGGCAATCTGCCGGTGGGCGGAACGGGTAACTACACTTTCCTGTGGGAAATGAGTACTGCCGGCGCAACTGCTGGCTACACTACCGCAACCGGTACTGCCAACCAGGCAACTTATCAGGCGGGCGTATTAACCACCACTACCTGGTTCCGCCGCACGGTAATTTCCGGAGCGTATACTTTAAGCAGCAACGTGGTAGAAATTACGGTAAACCAGAACATTGCCAACAACACCATCAGCGCGGCCCAGACCATTTGTGCAGGATCAGCTCCGGCAACTTTAACGGGTTCGCTGCCAACCGGCGGTACCGGTATGTTCACTTACCTCTGGGAAATGAGTACTTCCGGACCGAACACCGGCTTTATTACGGCTTCTGGTGTAAACAACGCTGCTTCTTATAGCCCGGGCGTTTTACAGCAAGCTACCTGGTTCCGCCGCAAAGTGAGCGCCGGCCATTGCGCCGAGCATATCAGTGCCGCTGTTCAGGTAAACGTAAATCAGATCCCGGCACCGCCTTCCATTTTAGCCCAGGACATTTGCGGTGGCTCTTCTGCTACTTTGGTTATGCCGAACACCCGCACCGGCTTTACCGGCGAATATGAGTGGTACGAAACCGCAACCGGCGGTCAGTTAGTAGCGAAAGGAAATTTCTTTACTACGCCGGCTCTGAGAGAAAGCAAAACTTATTATGTGCAAACGGTACAGGATGGTTGCGTGAGCTCGAGAACTCCGGTGGCTGTAAATGTGCGCGGCAACACCGCCGATGCCGGCGAAGACGTGAGCATTATTACCGGCAAAAGCGCTTACCTGAAAGCCAAAGGCGGCGTTTCTTACCGATGGTTCCCTTCCGAAGGTCTGAACAAAACGAACGTTGCCAACCCGACTGCTACGCCAACCAAAACTACTACTTACACCGTGGAAGTTGTTTCCGAAGCCGGTTGTATCTCTACCGATCAGATCACCATTACCGTGCTGCCGAAGATCGCGATTCCGAACACCTTTACGCCGAACAACGACGGCATTAACGATGGCTGGGAAATTAAAGGACTGGCGGAACACAAGAACTGCCGCGTGGAGATCTTTAACCGTTGGGGCGCTAAGGTTTACTCATCAGTAGGGTATCCGAAATCGTGGGATGGCCGCTCTTTAACTGGTCAGGAGTTACCGATCGCTACTTACTACTACATCATTTATTTAAATACCGAGGAAGCGCCGGTGTCCGGCAGCGTAACCATTGTACGATAATTCATAATAATTTATATGAACAAACTTTTACCTGTATTCCTGTTCTTAACCCTAGTAGCAGGAAAATTAAATGCCCAGCAACGCCCGCAGTACAGCCAGTACAGCCTGAACAATTACCTGGTGAACCCGGCGATCAGCGGAATTGAAAATTACACGGATGTGCGCCTGGGTATGCGCAAGCAGTGGGCCGGACTGGAAGGTTCTCCGGTTACTTACTATACCAGTTTCCATACCGCGCTGAATAAAGAAGACCGCAACCGGATAAATAAAAACAGCATGATGCGCGGCACGGTAAAACGGCCGGCTTACCGGGTAAACAAAAACAATAAATTCAAGAAAGCGAACTCGCACCACGGCATCGGCGGCATGGCTCAGGTAGACCGTACCGGCCCGATCCAGAATTCGACCTTCAACTTCACGTACGCCTTCCACTTACCGGTTTCCAAAGGGGTAACTGTTTCCATGGGTACGGCCGCCGGCATCAACCAGTTCAGTTTGAACCGCGCTTTGGTTACCACCGTGCAGTCCAACGACCCCGCCCTTTACTCCGACCGCACCAACGATGTAAAGCTGGATTTCGGCCTGGGCACCTGGATCTACTCGCAGAATTTCTTTGTAGGAGTTTCGGCCATGGAATTACTGGCTAACACCGAGCAGGCTTATATTACCAACGGTCTGCAGCAACCAGGCCTGACCCACGCCCACTATTACTTTACCGGCGGCTACCGTTTCGACGTTTCCCGGAATCTAACCGTAGTGCCATCTACCATGGTAAAAGTAACCAAAGGCGCCGTTGCGGCCGATTTCAACGTGAAAGCCTTATTAGCGGAACGCATATGGGCCGGGGCTTCCTACCGTCACAAAGATGCCATGGCGGTAATGGCCGGCGTAAACCTCTCCCCGATGCTGGACTTAGGCTATTCTTACGATGCCGTTACTTCCGAACTTCGCCACGCCAGCTCCGGCAGCCACGAAGTGGTACTGGGCGTGAAACTGCAGAACCGCGCCCAGGCGATTTGTCCGCAATGGCTTTGGTAATTTAAATTGTTTAATTGCTTTATGGTTAAATTGTTAATTGTTAATTGTTTAATAAGTAATTCATGTTTTTTCAATCTCTGGTCGATAGTTCAGGTTTGAGCGAAGCGGGAACCTGGACCTATAAATAATCTGAAGTTTGTAACTTCAGTGAGGCGACAGCCTCAAAAAAGAGCTACTGAGGAGCTTGTGAAAGTAGAATAATAACCAAAGCTACCGCGCTTTTTCCTGTGCGACACAAGCCAAGGCGAATATTTTAGCCAGATGCGGTCTTGCCATTCCCCTGGAATGCCTAATGTGAGCCTCTAAAACGCTATCCTTTTAACGCAAAAAGTAAAAACCTCTGACCAGAGAGTAAAAACCATCCGTAGCAGTAGCGCAGGGTTTAAACCCTGCGCTACTGCTACGGATGGTTTTTCATTTTACTACCTGCAAGAGCTAATCTGGGAAACTTCATTAGCTTTATTTTCATTTTTTAACTTTCATTTTCAAGCACTTACAAAATATTTAAAAATAATTTAAGAATTTTGGAACTGCCCGGGCAACCAGCGGCAATACCTTTGCATCTATATAAGCAGAAACCCGAAAGAAACTGTTGACTGAAACACTTCTACCTGTGATAACTGACCAATTGATAGCAGACCTCAAAAACGGCGACGCCAAAGCGCAGAAAGCGGTTTATGACTGCTTCTCGGCCAAAATGCTCGGCGTTTGCCTGAGGTACCTGAAAAACGAGATGGATGCAGAAGAAGTAATGATCACGGGAATGGTAAAAGTGTTTCAGAATGCGAAACAGTACGAAGGCAAAGGAAATTTTGAAGGTTGGTTGCGCCGCGTGATCGTAAACGAAGCGTTGATGTTCTTACGTAAGAAGGAACCGCTGCATCTGGCCGTAGAAAAAGAGCATTTCCAGCTGGCAGCTCAGGAACAGGCCGATACTGCTTTGAATGAATCGGAATTGCTGGCGCTATTGCATGAATTACCAGCCGGTTACCGCGCCGTGTTCAACCTTTACGCCATAGAAGGGTATTCGCATAAAGAGATTGCCGACATGCTGCAGATAAACGAAGGAACCTCGAAATCGCAGTTAAGCAAGGCGCGGGCCTTATTGCAGAAATGGGTTACCGCACAGGAAAAAGTTAGCTTTGAAAAAAATGGAACAGCACAATATCGATTCGCGCTTTAAGCAAGGGCTTGAGAATATCAGCCGTCAGCCTTCCGCCGATGCCTGGGCCCGTTTACAAAACCGGATGCAGGAAGCAGAAGCCGCACCGGTAATTGAAACCGTTCAGCCGGAAGAAAAAGAAGAACGCCGCGTAATTGCCTGGTGGTACTATGCTGCTGCCGCCATAGTAGTTCTTTTAATTTCGGTAGGCGTGCTCCGGAACAGTAAGGTTTTAGGTCCGGAAAGTATGCCGGTGGCGGTAAATAAACCGGCAGAAAAAATAGCGGAAACTATAAAATCTGGTTCAGTTCAGAAAGATGAAGCTCAGAAAGTTGAAGCGCAAACCGCTAATATCTTAATCGCCGACAACGCAACTTCTGATAAAATCGGGGAACCTGTAAATACAAACCCTACAGCCAACGCGGAAGAAAACACTGCTCCGAGATCTTTTGAAAATCTGAAAGCTGAAAACGCTACGGTTCAGGTGGCAAAAGCGCCGCGCAAAAAGAAGCCAGCTATTATCGTGTTACCGCACACCAAAAATACCGTCCCGGAATTGCGGCAGCCTGCTCTGGTCGAAGAGAAGGGCTTACTGGCAAGCAATACCGAAAATCCGGCAAAACCACAGGCGAAAACGGAGAAAGCTTCCGGCCTGGAAGGAATGGTGATTGAAGTAATTGTAAAGAAAGATCGCACCGATACAGAACAGGCACTTGCCCTGCAAACCCCTGTTGAAAACAGCGGGAAGCAATCGAAGCTGAAAAGCATTTTCAAACAGGCCAAAAACCTGAAAAACGGCGAGGGGGTGAACCTCCAGGAACTGGGCTTATTTGCCGACACCAAGCTGGCTTTAGGCTCCCGCAATCACGAAAAAGTAAATAAAATACTAGACATCTAATTTTCTAAAATCCCTTAAAATTATGAAACGCTTGATCCTGCTGGCCGCTTTCGGCCTGGCAACTGCTACCGCTTTGCCTTTATCGGCCAAAAATATCAGCCTTCCTTCTCCGGCAAAAGACGATACTGTACTCGTGAAATTAGCCAACGGCGCCAAAATGAACCTGATCCTGAAAAATACCGACCAGCTGAAATCCTTCCAGAACTACAGCCTCGATTCGCTCATGATCATGCTGAACAAATACATCGGTGAGGCTGAAAAAATGGAAAAGAAAAATGTAGACGGAAAAGATTATACGGTTAGTTTCCAGCCGTCGAAAGAAGATAAAAGCGGCCGGAAACCGGAAAAGATCAACATCACCATAAAGGGGCTTGAAGCTAACGAGCAAGGGCAATCCAAAATAACCAGCTTCAACATTGATGTGGAGTATCAGGAAGAAGGCAAGAAAAAGGCTACCCTTAAATCTACCCTAACGGAAGCTGATTCGATAAAAAGAGAGCAGCGAAAAAATAGCCGGCACGATAGCGGCATGAATTTCGACCTGGGCCTGAATACGCTGCTGAACACCGGCGACAACATGCTGGATGTGGCCGGGCTGAAGCCCTGGGGATCGCGGTATGTGAGCATAAACCCGTATTATACCCTCCGGGTTGGAGGTAAAAAGAGCCCGGTTTATCTCCGTACGGGTTTAGACCTTGCTTTTAACAATTATATGTTCGACCGGAATTACGTGCTGAAAGAAACCGAAGATGCCGGTAATAACTACACCACCCTGGAAAAAGATCCGCGGAACCTCGACAAAACGAAACTGGCTACCACCACCATTAATCTTCCGCTGATGGCCATGCTTGATTTCAAAAACCAGAAAGGCCATTCCATCTTCCGGATCGGGGCCGGCGGTTTTGCCGGATATCACTTAGGCAGCCACACCAAAGTAAAATTTGAGCAGGATGGCCGCACCGAAAAAGACAAAGAACGGGGCAATTTCAATCTGGAAGAATTCCAGTACGGCCTGAAATTCCAGATCGGCTACCGGGGCGTGGACTTATTTGCCAATTACAACCTGAACGAATTATTCAAAGATGGCAAAGGCCCGCAGGCGAATGTCCTGAGCTTCGGTATTAAGATTTAGTTGTTTCAGTTTTTTTCATTTTGTTTAAGAAAGGGGCTCCGGCTCCTTTTTTTATTCCTGAAACGGCAGGTTTTCGGCTCAAGAACTTGTTATGCCATATTCATCGCGGTGGTTGCGGGTTTTCACCCTACCCGTGAGTCTAAACTAAATTATTGCGTCATCCCGAGCGTCAGCCGAGGGAACTTATGAGGCTGATTATTTAAATTAAACGGTAAGCCAAATCTTGCTACACTCGCTTTGTCATTGTAATTCCCATAAGTTTCCTCGGCTTCGCTCGGAATGACCTTCTTTTTTAATTAGCTCGCCTTTGTTGGTGTTTTCACCATAGCCGTCAGGCTTAGATGATTTATTGTGATTTTTGGCTGTAGAGACGTAATATATTACGTCTCCATTCGGGGTGCAAACGGTGGTGATTGATGCCAGAGCCAGCTACAAGGCGGATACCAGCCTTTGGTATTTGTCGCGATGTTGAAATAGACGTAATGCTGTGAAAGACGTAATATATTACGTCTCTACAGGGGGTCGGAAATTAGCCCACCGTTTTTGGTGTTTTCACCAAAAACCATCTTTCAGCCTGCTTTTACCCGGCAAATAAAACCTCAATAAATAAAACTCTTTTCCGCACTAGGAAACCTGCCGGAAAAAATTGTCGACAATAATCGCCGTTGCCGTGGCCACGTTCAGCGATTCGGCCTGGCCGAAACCCGGAATCTTGATAAGGCTCGTGAGGTGCTCCCGCGTTTCCGGGCGCAGGCCGTTGGCTTCGTTGCCCATGATCAGCACTCCTTCGGGCTTTAAATTTAATTTGTGAATATTCTCCCCATCCATGGCCGCACCGTAAACCGCAAAACCCGAAGGCAAAGAACTCAGAAATTCCGGAAGGTTTACGTAATAGGCCGAAACCCGCGTAAAAGAGCCCATGGTGGCGGCAATTACTTTTGGATTATAAAAATCGGCGCAGGTTTCGGAACATACTATGCGTTTTATGCCGTACCAGTCGGCAATACGGATGATGGTGCCTAAATTTCCCGGATCGCGGATATCGTCCAGAGCAATTATCAATTCATTTTCGCTTACCTTTAAAGCCGGAAGCGTTCGGGTTTTGGCAATGGCCAGCCCGGCGTTATTGCTTTCATACGTACCGGCCTGCACCAGTTCCTTTTCGGTAACCAGTTCATAAGGTAAGCCTTTGCGAAGCGCATCGGAATGTTTCTGGAGAAAGTCTTCGGTAAGGAAAAGTTTTTCAATTTCGAGATCGGAAGCCAGTAATTCGCGCACACTTTTTGCGCCTTCCACCACAAATGCTTGATGAAGATTTCGATATTTCTTTATTTGCAGGGAATTTATATATTTTATTACTGCTTTGCTTAACATAGCCGACTAGGTTTGACGACACGAGTTTACATATTAGGTCTTACAATCACAATTTTTATCCTGGCCGGCTGCTCTCCCACCCGTCATTTAAAAGGCAATGAAAAGCTGCTTTACGACCTTGAACTGAACGGCGTAAACCAGAACAAACCGGAAGATATCGAAACCCTTTACCGGCAGCAGCCCAACCGTAAAATCCCCGTAATCGGCTGGATGCCTTACCTTTCGGTTTACAATTTCGGCAAGGCGCTCTACAACCCGGCCAAGGTGCAGCGCCAGATCGAAACCCAGCAGGCCCGCTTCGATAAGAAAATAAAACAAGCCGGTACCGATTCTGCCAGAGTCGTAAAATTATCCGAAAAGCGGGAAAACCGACTGGCCCGCCTTACCCGGAAAAAAGAACAGGGCAACTGGCTGATGCGCTCCGTAGGTGAACCACCGGCCATCTACGATTCCGTTTTAACCGCCGAAACCGTTTCTCAGATAAACACCTACCTGAACTCCAAAGGCTTTTTTCACAACAAGGTAAATTCCGAAGTGAAGGAAAAAGGAAAAAAAGTTTACCTCACGCTGAATGTAACCGAAAACCAGCCTTTTAAAATTACCGAACACGCCTACAACATTCCTGATACGGCCGTTTACCGTTTGGTAGTTCAAAACCCGGAAAAACCGGTTTACGTGGGCAAGAATTACGACGAGGCCTTTCTGACCCAGGAACGCGACCGCCTGGAAACCCTTTTGCGAAATAACGGCTATTACGACTTCCGGAAACAGTTCATCACCTTCGACGTGGACACCAGTTACGGCGGGAATACGGTGCGGATGCAAACCGTTATTTCCAATCCGTCCGATACTGTTGGCCATAAAATGTACACCATCCGGAAGATTTTTTTTGTAGGCGATGCCGGCCAGGATCGCTTTGGGGTAAAGCGCGATACGGTGGTTTACAACAAAGTAAATTATTTATGGTACAACAAATACGTTAACCCGAAGATCCTGGACAAGAAGATCCGGTTTTCTGCCGGCCAGCCTTACAGCATGGTGCGTACCAACCGTACGCTTCGCCAGCTGGCCGACCTGGATGTTTACCGGTTTGCGGCTGTAAATTACACTGCGGTCAAAGATTCGCTTCAGCCAATGCTCGATGCCTACGTGAACGTTTCGCCGGCCAAGCGTTTTCAGGAAAGCACCGAAGCCGGCTTTAACATTTCCACTTTTACCACTTCGCAACTAAGCCCGCTGCCATTCGGGAGCATTCGGTTTAAGGTGCGTAACGTATTTGGCGGCGCCGAAAACCTGGAACTGGGCCTCCGCTTAGGTCTGGAAGCGCAACCAAGCAGCGTTACCGAAGGTCTGGTAACCACTACGGAGTTAGGCGGAAACGTGGCACTGTATTTCCCGAAGTTCCTGTTCCCGCTCAGCCTCATCAATAAGTATAACGTTAGCCTTTACAGCCCGCGCACGCGTATTAATTCGGCGTTTACCTATACCAACCGCGAAGATTATACCCGTACCATTACCGAGCTTTCGCTCGATTATTTCTGGTACCGCTCGCAAAGGCTGCAATACATCCTTTCCCTGGCCGATATTAATTTTGTGGATGTAGCCCGGATTTCCCCTGCCTATCAGACTTACCTGGAATCGCTTAGTTCCAGAGGAATTCCGCTCATAGAGACGTTTAAATCGGGGGTTATTTCGAGCGTGAACGCGACCATGCTCTACAACAGCAACGACATAAACCAGACCCGCGACGCCAAATACATTAAGATCTACGCCGAGATCGGGAATTTACCGAGTGTACTGACGGGCGGCAAAACGGAGGGTTTCAGCGGCTGGCTGGCCGATTTTATTTCCGAAAGAACCAATAACACACTACGCTCTTACAGTTACGTCCGGTTCAATGCCGATTACCGCCGATATTTCAAGCTGAAAGAAAAAATGTTCGTAGTAGGCCGGGGAAATTTTGGACTAGCCACCTCCGTACCGAAAGGCAACGACAATGTGCTGCCTTATGACAAATTCTATTTCGCCGGCGGCGGTTCCAGTTTACGCGCCTGGCGGCCGCGAAAATTGGGTCCCGGCTCTTATTCTCCGCCTTACCGCCTGGATGATAACGGGAATATTGTAACGGTAAACGGTTTCCCGCAACGGGATTACAGACCCGAGCAACCCGGAGAGATCCTGATCGAATCGAACATGGAATACCGCTTTAATATTTTCAGTTATTTCGATGGCGCCCTGTTTGTAGATGCTGGCAACGTCTGGACGCTGAAAGAAGACGACAGTCGCCCCGGTGGCAGCTTTTCGAAAGACTTTTACAAGGAAATTGCCGTAGGTACCGGTTTTGGCTTGCGCATGAATTTCTCGTTCCTGATCGTGCGTTTCGATATAGCCACCAAAGTTTTCGACCCGGCCGAACCGGAAGGCGAACGCTTTGTGCTGGACCGTTTCCGCTTTACCCGCATGTTCAGCTCCAAAAACATGCAGAACTCCTTTAACTTAGGTATTGGTTATCCTTTCTAAACCAAAGTTGCTGCATTTACTGGCTGTAGATAATTTTCCATTAAGAGGAAGAAATACGCTGGTTATTTTATTACATCTAACATTGGTTAAATAAAGTAATCAAGCAAGCGAAATAGTTGTAACATTTTGTTACTTTAGCATTTCTATGTTTGCTATTTCTGCTCAATAGAATTTATTAATCAGCAGAAAAAACCTGAAGCTATAATGTAGATAAGCGCAGTAATGCTGTCTATTTGGTAGTGATGGTCTTATAAAAAATATTATGAAGGGCAGAAGTACTCATGAATAAAATTTATTTTTGCCATTTCCAGTTTAACAAATTTTAAAAGCAAAAAATAAAGAAAAGCATTATTATAAAACAAGGAGGTGACGCCGAAAAGCCATACGAATAGGAAACTAAAATAATAATCAAATGAAAAAAATAACCTTAATTTTAATTGTATTCTTCTCTGCACAAAATCATTTTGTTTTCGCGCAATGGACTAAATTGGCTGGATTAAGCCAGAATGTAAACTCAATATTTAAGAGTAATAACAACTTAATTGTTGGGACAAATTTTGGTATAAGTTATAGTTCTAATAATGGAAAAAACTGGAATAATTCATTAGGTATTTCAACAATCGCAAAATCGTTTGCGAAAGACGGCAACACTTTACTTGTTGCAAGTTATGAGAAACTTTACAAGTCAAACGATGATGGAGCTACTTGGGCATCACTTTCTACAATATACACAAATCAAGCAGCTAATAATGTTGTAATTAGTAATGCTTATTATGTAGTTGGGATGAATGGTAGAGGAATATGGTACTCAAACACTTCAGGTAACAGCTGGCTTGATGCTTCATCTAGTTGGATTAGTAAGAATACTGATATTGCTGTAAAAAAGAACCTGCTATTTGCTGCATATCAAGGAAGCGGTTACTTTCAATCTTCAAATAACGATGGGGTAACTTGGTCTTCACCAAGTGGTAATGGGATTAAGATTGGTAGTTCTTGGCAAGACATTTATTCCCTCTCCATAAAAAATGATTCCATAATAATTGCCGGGACAAAAAATGGGGGCTCATTTTCATCTTATGATGGGGTTTACTTTTCATATGATAACGGAAATAATTGGACAAAGCAAGTTAATGGTTTAACTAATACATCTATTAATAGCACGTTTGTAGTAGGCAATTTAATTTTTGCAGGAACAAATGGCGGAGGTGTATTTTATTCTGTCAATGATGGGAATAATTGGAACTCATTAAATAATGGTTTAACGGACCTAACTATAAATAAATTATATGCTTATGGGGATACTTTATATGCAGGAGTGGGTACAGGACTCTTTAAAATAGGTATTTGTGAATTATTGAAAAATACTTCCACTCTAACAGCTATTGGCTCGACCATAATTAATAAAGGTGATTCCATAAAACTTACTACCAATCTTGCAGGAAGCAATTATAAGTGGTTAAAAAATGATTCGACAATTTCAGGAGCCAACTCAAATACATATTTTGCGAAAGCTAGCGGTAGCTATAAGGTTGTAATCAGTTATTCTACCAGTTGTAAAGACACAACAAATATTATTACCATAAATTATATTACAGGAATTAATAAAATAAACGAATCAAGCTTCTTTCAAATATTTCCTAATCCTACAACTGGTGAAGGCATAATTAATTGTAAGTTACCTCAAAATGAGAATCAAGGACAACTAATAATTTACAACTCTAAGGGACAAGTAGTCAAACAGATTGCTATTGATGGCAAAACTGAAAAATTAAAGTTCTGTATTAGTGATTTGTTAGTAGGAACCTATTATTATAGATTCCTAACTCCAACTGGAAAAACCACTTTAAGCAATAAACTTATTATTATAAAATAGAACAATAATAAAAATAAATATTCTTTTAAACCTTAAATATTACTCGACCTAAAAGTGGCTAAGGTTCAAGTAGATGTGCAAGTTTAATTAATGAATTTTTATGATAAGCAAAAAGAAACCAGTAAATAACAACGAGTTTCCAAAGCGAGGTGTTCATAGCTTAATTAATTTTCGGCATTAATTAAACTTATAGTAACTTGACAGATAGTACAACAAAAGCCTCGCCACCGCTTAGCCCCATCCTTAATAACAAGTAAAAGGCCGGCAGTAATTACTGCTGGCCTTTTACTTGTTACTCAAAAATGATACTGTTTCTCCGGAAACCTGATCTTAGTAATTCAGCAATTCATCAAAAGCGGCTGCTACTTTATCCGGATTCGGCAGCATCATTTTTTCCAGCTCTACGTTCAGGGCGATGGCCGGTAAATTGGCTGCTCCTAAGGTAAACACCGGTGCATCCAATTGCTGGAAACATTCTTTGGAGATCCGGCCGGCCAGCGATTCGGCGAAGGAGTTCATTAACGGTTCTTCGGTAAGCACCAGTACTTTGCCGTGTTTTTTAACCGAATTTACTACCGTTTCGAAGTCCAGCGGGTTCAGGGTTCTTAAGTCTACAATTTCTACGGAACCTTCAAACTGTTTGGATGCGGTTTTGGCCCAGTAAACACCCATGCCGTAAGTAATTACGGTAAGCGTATTGCCAAGGCGAAGTTGTTCTTCTGAAGCGTGCTGCACCACGTTGGCTTTGCCTAAAGGCAGGATGTAATCGGTATCCGGCTCAATGGTTTTGGCATCTTCGGTTCCGGCAACTTTGCTCCAGTACAGGCCTTTGTGCTCCAGCATTACTACCGGGTTCGGATCCAGGAAAGCGGCTTTCATCAAACCTTTCATATCGGCCGCGTTGCTTGGGTACACCACTTTAATGCCGCGGATATTCAGCAACGTAGATTCCACCGAACCGGAATGGTACGGTCCGCCGCCGCCATACGCGCCGATCGGCACCCGGATCAGCGACTGGATCGGGAATTTACCCATGGAAAGGTAGCAGGATTTGGAAAGTTCTTCCACCAGCTGGTTAATGCCCGGCCAGATATAATCGGCAAACTGGATTTCCACGATCGCCTTCGCTCCTACCGCCGACATGCCCGCTGTTGAACCAACGATGTAGGCTTCCTGGATCGGAGTATTGAAAACGCGTTCGTCGCCGTATTTTTTAGCCAGCAATGCCGCTTCACGGAATACGCCGCCGAGTTCACCGCCCACATCCTGGCCGTAAAACAAAGCTTCCGGGTAGGTTTTCAGAATATCGTCAACCGCGTGCAGGGCCGCATCTACCATAATGGTTTTCTCACCGCCGGCTGGGGTTCGGTTTCCTTTTTCTTCGGTTACCGGTGTTGGGGCAAATTCGTGCTGATCGAAAGTACTTGGGTCCGGGTTTGGCGCAGCCAGGGCCTTTTCGTATTGCTGCTGCACGTAGGCTTTTACTTCGGCGGCAATTTCTTCCAGTTGGTTCTGGGAAATATCGGCAGCCAGTAAGTGTTTTTCCAGTTGCGGGATCGGGTCGGTTAAAGCGTGTTCGGCTAAATTGTCGCCCCGGTACCACTCGCGGCGCACGCCGGAAGTATGGTGCCCTAAGAGTGGACATTTGGCGTGTACCAGGATCGGTTTGCGTTCTTCGCGCACGTACTGGAAAGCCAACGCCATGCCTTCGTAGGAACTTATAAAATCGGAGCCGTTTACGCGCATGCGCTGCATGCCTTTAAAGCCGGCCGCGTATTCGTAGGCATCCATGGCGCGCATTTCCTTGCCGGTGGCCGAAATCCCCCAATCATTGTCCTGCACTAAATATACAATGGGCAGATTCTTTAAAACCGCCATCTGGAACGCTTCCGCCACTTCTCCTTCCGTAACCGAACCATCGCCTAAAGAACAAAGCACTACCGAAGGCGTTTCCTCAGAATTACGTAAGTGCTGGCTTTCCAGGTAGGAAATGGCGTGTGCCATGCCGGTAGCCGGAATGGCCTGCATGCCCGTGGCAGAGCTTTGGTGTGGAATTACCGGGAATCCTTCGCGGCGCAAACTTGGGTGACCGTAATAGGTGCGGCCGCCGGAAAAAGGGTCGTCGGCTTTGGCCATAAGCTGCAGCATGAGCTCGTAAGGCGTCAGGCCCATGCCTAATAAAACGGATTCGTCGCGGTAATAAAGCGAGGCAAAATCGTAAGGTTTTAACTGAAAAGCGGTAGCCAGCTGAATGGCTTCATGGCCGCGGGAAGTGCTGTGCACGTATTTGCTGCAGACGGTTTTATTCTCTTCGTAGGTGTCGGCCATGGTTTTAGCCGTAAGCATCAGCTTATAGGCTTTCAGCATAACCGAAACAGCAACTTTTTCGGCAGAGGCAACTTCATTCAACATAGGTCATTGGCTTGATACAGCACAAAAATAGCTTTTTTCGCCCGGTTTTGAAAATGGAAAATCTCCGCTTAACTTGCCTCAACCTGCTAACATAAATTCCGTAATTCGCTTTAGCCTCTGACAAATTCAGGCAACGGTTTTGACCTATGAAAGAAAAAATACTGAACGAAGCAACCATAAGCCGGTACAAGCTCAACCAGATATCCCTGCTGAGCCAGGAAGAATGCATTGATGCGCTGCAGTTGCTCAATTACCTATACCGCCGAGCCGATGAGGAAGCCAAGAAAGACCTGAGCGTTTATATAGACCGCATAAACCAGCGGGTGGAAACCATGCAATAAAGGTTTTCCGAAATTTTTCGAAGTGCATTTACCGGCCTTTAACCAAAAACGTTAAAGGTTTTTTTGTGTAAACCAATTACTAACTGGCACTATGCAAGCAGGAGAAAAGTCCCCCTTTGGAGGGGTTAGGGGGAGGACAGGAGAATTATCTGATTTTTAAGAAGATCAAATAAAGTAAAAATCCTCCCCCTACCCCCTCCAAAGGGGGACCTCAAAAAACTTGCGTAAGGTCAGTTACTAAGTTGCAAGCTAAAAAAACCGCATCATTTGATGGAGAGCACGATTATATAAACTACTGAATCACAAACCCTTATATATTTTCAGTCAAAACACTAATATCCAGCTACCAATATCTTTTCTCTTACTTCAGGAACTCACCTTCCAGATCTCTAAATTCTACCGGCAAATTTCCTGCAAGGATTCGAAACAAGATACAACACTTCGGAAAGCCGGTTATAATTGAATACTTTTGCAGCGCATTTTACTACCATTTTATCTTTAGAAATGAGAGAACAAGTCGAAAAATTTATGCGTCAGTTCCAGGACGATCTTTGTCAGGCCCTGGAAGAATGTGACGGCCGCGCGCGGTTTCACGAAGACCCGTGGCAACACCATACCGGCGGCGGCGGCCGTACCCGCGTGATCCAGAATGGTAACGTGCTGGAAAAAGGCGGCGTAAATTTTTCGGCGGTTACCGGTTCTTTGCCGGAGAAAGTTGCCAAATCGCTGCTGCTGCCCGACCCCAATTATTTTGCCACCGGCGTATCGGTAGTGCTGCACCCGGAGAACCCGATGGTGCCTATTACGCACATGAATGTTCGGTACTTCGAAGCCGGCAACGGCGATGCGTGGTTTGGCGGCGGCATAGACCTCACGCCTATTTATGTAGACAAAACCCAGGCCCGGTTCTTTCACCAGCAACTAAAAAACGTTTGCGACCGGCACCACGCCAGCTATTACCCGGAATTCAAGAAGTGGGCCGACGAATACTTCTACATTACGCATCGCCAGGAAACCCGCGGCATCGGCGGCGTCTTCTTCGACCGGATGATGGCGAACGAAAACTTCACGATAGAAGACCGTTTCAACTTTGTAAAGGACCTGGCTTATACCTTCGCGCCTACTTATACCAGTATTGTAAATAAGAACCGCGATCTGCCTTATACTGAGAAGCATAAGCAATGGCACCTCTTGCGCCGCGGCCGTTACGTGGAGTTCAACCTGGCCATAGACCGGGGCACGAAATTCGGGCTGGAAACTTCCGGACGTATCGAAAGCATCCTGATGAGCTTGCCAACGCTGGCTTCCTGGGAATATAATTTTCAGCCGGATCCGGGTAGCCGGGAAGCCGAAACCCAGTCATTGCTGAAGAAGGATATTGACTGGCTAAACATTTTTTAATTCACGGTAATTGCCGCGTTCGTAATTCATTCAGGTTAGTAAAACATTATCTTCCTGCAGGAAGTTGTACAGAAACAGAATTGTACAACTTCATGCGGGTTTAAATGAAAAATATCCACAACAGACGTGACTTTCTAAAAAAAAGCGCTTACGGCACCTTCGCTGGTATTGCGGGAGTAGGTTTCCTTTCCGGCTGCACAGAAAAATCCGAAGAAGAAGAAGAAATTTCTCCGGCTGAAGATCTGATGCGGGAACACGGCGTTTTGAACCGGATTCTGCTGATCTACGATCATTATAAAACCCAACTGGGGCAAAATGCGGATCTTTCTTTGGCCCCTTTGCTGCAAAGCGCTACTATTATCCGCAGGTTTGTAGAAGATTATCATGAAAAACTGGAAGAAGATTTTCTTTTTCCCCGTTTCGAGAAAGCCGGTAATTTGACCGATCTGGTTTCAGTTTTAAAAGATCAGCACAAAGCCGGAAGGATTCTGACCGATCAGATCCTTAACCTCTCGAAAGCAAAAACCCTTACAGCAACAGACGCGAAAAAGCTGATCCAGCTTCTGAATGGTTTTGTGGTCATGTACCGACCGCATGAAGCCAGAGAAGATACCGTTTTATTTCCTGCTTTAAAAAAGATCGTTTCTTCCCATGAGTACAGTGCTTTAGGCGAAGATTTTGAAAAAAAGGAGCATCAGCTTTTTGGGGAAGATGGATTTGAAACCATGGTGAATAGAGTATCGGAAATTGAAAAGCAGCTGAATATTTATGACCTGGCTAAATTTACTTTTGGCGCACAATAGCCCTTTTGCTTTTGAACTCTTAAAGTTTACCTCTTAACTAAAATACAGCGCAAACAGGCAGGAGCTGATCTGTTTATCGAGTTCTTTAGAAAAGCGAATATTTGTTCTATTTTTGTCCTGAGAATTTAACGAAATCAAAGTTTCAGAATTCTTTTCTTACGCAATTTTAAATCTGATTTTTTGCTCCAAACGTTACGCCAGCTCGACCACGAGCTGTTTATTTACCTGAACGGGCAGCACCACGCCTGGCTCGACCCGGTCATGATCGCGCTTTCGGATAAGTACTTCTGGGTGCCGGCTTACCTGGGTTTGATCGTTTACCTGATCTACCAGTACCGGCGCCGGGGCGTTTTAATGATCCTGATGCTGGTATTAGCCGTTGCCCTGGCCGATTCCATTTCCTCCGGCTTGTTCAAGCCTTATTTTGGCCGTCTTCGCCCCTGCCACGATCCCCAGTTTTCGGAAGTGGTCAATATTGTGAAGGGTTGCGGCGGTCAGTTCGGTTTTCTATCGTCGCACGCGGCCAATACCTTTGTACTGGCTGCTTTCCTGACCATAATCCTGCCGCCCCGCTACCTGAAATTCAAGCTTTTACTTTTCCTGTGGGCCTTCCTGGTTTCGTACAGCCGCATTTACATGGGCGTACATTTCCCCGCCGATATTGTTGGCGGCGGTTTGCTGGGGGTGCTTTTAGGCTGGCTGGTTTCCATACTATATTTCCGGATGGAGCGTTTTCCTTACTTCAGAAAGTAATTTCCGTATCCGGAGTATTACGCTGAAAAAAACACTAACCCGCTAACCGGTGCTGAAGCATCTTCTACTTTTTGGGGCCTTCTGCCTACTGTTTTCCGGCCAAAGTCTGGCTCAGGCAACTTTTACCTTAAGCGGCCTTATCCGCGATGCCGAAACCGGAGAAAGCCTGCCCGGCTCCACCGTTTTTCCCAAAGCCAATCCGAAAGCCGGCACCATGGCGAATGACAAGGGAATGTACCAGCTCTCTTTTCCGGCCGGAAAACATACCGTTGTGGTGCAGTACCTGGGTTATACCCGGCAGGAAAAAAGCATTGAAATCTCTTCAGACCAAACCCAGAATTTCCGTTTATTACCCGAAGCAGCCAGTATTTCGGAAGTGGAAGTTACCGCCAAACGGACGAACGAAAACGTGCGGAGTACCCAGATGGGGGAAATTATCCTGCCCATTGAACAGATAAAAATGCTGCCGGTGCTCTTCGGGGAAACCGATATTATTAAATCGCTGCAATTACTTCCGGGCGTGAAATCGGGTGGAGAAGGGAATACCGGTTTTTACGTGCGCGGCGGCGGTTCCGATCAGAACCTGGTCTTGCTCGACGATGCCGTTATTTACAACCCGGGCCACCTGATGAATTTCTTTTCGGTCTTCAACAGCGATGCGGTTCAGAATATTTCTCTCATAAAAGGCAACATGCCGGCCCAGTACGGCGGCCGGCTTTCTTCGGTGTTGGCCGTGGAGGCTAAAAATGGCAATCCGGATTCCCTTCGCGGTACCGGCGGTATCGGGTTAATTGCTTCGCGGTTTACGCTCGAAGGACCGATTGCGAAAGAAAAAGCGTCTTTTCTGGTTTCCGGCCGCCGGACGTATATCGATCAGGTTGCTTCGCCTTTCCTGAAAAATACTGAGCAAGGCGGCGTGCCTTATTACTTCTACGACCTGAACGGGAACGTAAACATCAACCTTTCCAAAAAAGACCGCTTGTTCCTGAACGGGTATTACGGGCGGGATGTGGGAGAATTTTCCTTATCGGCAGGTACTTTCAAAGCGCAATTCGATTGGGGAAACACGGCAGCTTCGGCTCGGTGGAACCATATTTTCAGCGACAAGGTTTTCCTGAACGTGGCGGGTTTGTACAGCGGCTATAAATTCAATTTCGATTCGGAATTCGATGCCTTTACTTCCCAGCTTTTAACCGGTGTGCAGGATTACAGCGCCAAAACCGACCTGAACTTCGAACCAAACCCGCGCCACCGGCTGCAAGTGGGCGCCCTCTACACCTACCACATTCTCACGCCCCGAACCGGCCAGGCCAAAACTTCCGATGGGTTAGACATTTCCACCAGCCGGGTAAAAGATAAATTCAGCCACGAAGCAGCCGCATATTTAAATTACAACTGGTCGGTAACGGAAGACCTGGAAGTGGCGGCCGGGCTGCGGGGAAGCTTTTTCCGGCAAACCGGCCCGTTTACGTGCTACCAGTTCAATGCTAAAGGTGGGATTTCCGATTCAACGGTATATAAAACGGGCCAAAAAGTGAAGGATTTTGCTCTGGCTGAACCGCGCTTGTCGCTCCGTTACGCGTTTAGCAAAGAATCTTCGGTGAAAGCCGGGTTTGCGCGGAATGCTCAGTATCTGCACCTTGTTTCCAACTCGTTCACTTCGCTACCGCTCGATATCTGGGTACCTTCTTCGGTATTGCTGCCGCCGCAAAAAGCTACCCAATATTCGGTTGGTTACTTCCGCAATTTCCGGGAAAATAATTACGAAGCTTCGGCGGAAGTGTATTACAAAGACCTGGAAAACCAGCTGGAATACCGCGAAGGTTACGCCCCCGGCCCGAGCAACAAAGACCTAGAATACGAATTCGTGACCGGCGACGGCGAGGCTTACGGCTTGGAGCTTTTTCTCCGGAAAAACTTCGGCGACCTGCAGGGCTGGCTGGGCTACACGCTTTCCTACGCCAACCGCAAGTTCCCGAACCTGAACCAAGGCCTGGCTTTCCCTGCGCGTTTCGACCGGCGGCACGATTTCTCGGCAGTGGCTTCTTATAAAGTAAACGAAAAATGGACCGTGGGCGGAACCTGGGTGTATGCCAGCGGGCAACCCCTTACCGTACCGGTTCGGCGCTACGTAATTGAAGGCGTGGTAACCTACCAGTACGGCAAACGCAACGATTTCCGAATGGAAGCCATTCACAGATTGGACCTTTCGGCGACGTACCGGAAAAATACGAACCGGAAGCTGCAATCGAGCTGGACCTTTGCCATTTACAACGTGTATGCCCGGCAGAACCCGTTCTTTTATTACATCGACACCGAAGGCAATCCATACGACAATACGGTAAAGCTGCAGGCCAAAAAAGTAAGCATCTTTCCTTTCCCTATTCCTTCGGTTACGTGGAACTTTACTTTTTAGTGATTAGTGATTAGTGAATAATGATTAGTAAATAATGATTAATGATTGGTAACGATTTCAAAAAGGGATGTCATGTTGAGCGATAGCGAAACAACTTGTCGGCGTTCAGCAATACCGATATTTCTGGCTAAGCTGCTGTTGGCCAATGAGGTCCTTCGCTGGCGCTCAGGATGACAGGGCTTTGAGATAGCTTCTAGTAAATAATGGTTAATGAATAATGATTAATGGTTAATATATTTTTTAGTAAACTCTTATTAAAACTTCGGAAGGAACGGGTTTCCGGGGTTTTTATGGTGGTTTTGCTACCGTTTCTGTGGGGTTGTGAGAAGGATCTGACGCTGGAATTGCCGGAAGGTGTAGCTAAAATTGTGGTGGAAGGCCATATCGAGCAGGATGCGCCCCCGGTGGTGGTGCTTACGCGTAGTGTGCCGATTTTTAGTGGTTACAGCCCCAAAGATATTGAGGCTGCTTTTGTACACAATGCCGAAGTTTTTGTTTCGGATGGCGCTGCCGAATACCAACTGCAGGAAGTGAATTCGAATATGCTTACGCCGGAACTTTCGAAGCTGATCGCGGAACAATACGGTCTGCAACCGAATACCGAAACCGGCCGGCTTCCTTTTACCTTTTATTTCTATACGAATCTGCAACTGCTTGGCCAAACCGGTAAAAATTACAAGCTCCGCGTTCAGGCCGAAGGACAGACCTTAACGGCAAACACCAGCATTCCGCACCTGCTGCCGATCGATTCGCTTTGGGTGAAACCACACGCCGATCCTAAGAAGGATTCCCTGGTCATGCTCTGGTACCGCTACCGCGACCCGGATACGGTTGGTAATTCGGTGCGCTACTTTACCAAACGAAATCAGGAAGCTTTTTATCCGGGGTATTACAGCTCCATTTTTAACGACGAACTCATAAACGGCCAGCCTTACATCGATTTCCCTTTGGCCCGGGGACAGTCCAAAGGCCGCGAACCGGATTTTGAAACCTACGGCTATTTCCGGAAAGGCGATACCATTACGGTGAAATGGTGTGCCATCGATGTGCCGCATTTTAATTTCTGGTTCAGCCTGGAAAACGATTTTAACAGCCGGGGAAATCCATTCGGTGCGCCGGTTTCCATTCAAAGCAATATCAAAGGCGGCCTGGGGATCTGGGGCGGTTACGGGGTTACCTACCACCGGTTCGTTGTTCCAAAATAAGGCTGGGGTTTTAATCTCGTTACTTTTTAAGCGCAAAACCCTAACATTTTTCAGCCGGTCCGGTTTTATTTCCAAACGTAAATCCGGAAACCATGAGCGAAGCAAAGAAATCTACCGATCAGAAAGAAATAAAGGAATGGGCTGAAAAGCACGGTGGCGTACCGGCCATTATAAAGGGTACGGAAAACGACGGCAAAGGCGAAGGTGTGCTACGCATTCACTTCCCGAAAAAAAGCGACAGCAACGATTCGTTTGAAGAAATTTCCTGGGAGGACTTTTTCCGGGAGCTGGAAGAAAAAAAGTTAGCCGTGCTGCTCGATCCTAAGACCACCTTCAGCAAAATTGTAAACCGGGATTAAATGTCAGTCAATTGAAAATGCAGCAATTCCGTTGACTGAAGTCAACGGCAAGAGATATCCTGAATTTTGAAACTGCTACCTCCATTTTTTAGCCAGATGCTGTCTTAAAATGAATGTAGTCTTATGAAAGAGTGTCATGGTGAGCGTTAGTGAAACAACTCGTCGGCGTGAAGCATAACTGATATTTTAGGCTTTACTGCTGTAGGCAGACAAGGTTCTTCGCTGCCGCTCCCCGGAATGCTCCCGGGCAGGCACGATGACAGGTTTATTATTTTTGATTGCAGCTGTATTTATAAAATAGCTTTTAAACAAAAAGAGCTGCTCAATGAGGCAGCTCTTTTTGTTTTCAGGAATTCCGGTTTCCCAGAATCCGGGCAATGTACTTCCCTATAATATCAAATTCAAGGTTAACCGTATCGCCAACTTTCAGGTTTTTCAGATTTGTGTGCTCGAAAGTGTATGGAATGATGGCTACGGAGAAAGCGTTTTCCCGGGAATTCACCACGGTTAAGCTGATGCCGTTCACGCAAACCGAACCTTTTTCTACCGTAATATTTCCCTGAGAAGCCTCATATTCAAACGTAAAGATCCAGCTGCCATTGGCGTTCTCAATGCTTTTACAAACGGCAGTCTGGTCTACGTGCCCCTGCACGATGTGCCCGTCGAAACGGCCGGAAGCGGGCATGCAACGTTCCAGGTTAACGGTATCATTTTCCTTCCAGAAACCCAGGTTCGTTTTCTGCAACGTTTCATCAATGGCCGTAACGGTATATTCATCGCCGGAAATAGCCACCACCGTCAGGCAAACCCCGTTGTGCGCCACGCTCTGGTCGATCTTTAATTCCTGCACAAAAGGAGCCGTTAAGGTAAAATGCTTGTTCGTTCCCTCCTCGCGGATATTTCTAATGGTACCTAATCCTTCTATTATTCCGGTGAACATAATCTTAATTTTAAAATTTGAAGATTTGGAAATTTGAAAATGGGATCAGATGGATTTAGTACCTAAATTAATTATTCAATTTAGATTGAATTTTGACTTTGAAGAACATTCCTGAATCCATCTTCAAATTTCCAAATCTCCAAATTTAACTACTTTCCCCTTCCCTCAATGATAATTTTTACAGTGTAGAGCATTACCCGGAAATCCATAGCGAGACTCATGTTTTCGATGTAGAGAATGTCGAATTTGAGGCGGCGCACCATTTCGTCTACGCTGGAAGCATAGCCGTATTTTACCTGGCCCAAAGAAGTAATGCCCGGACGTACGCGGTGCAGGTGTTTGTAATGCGGCGCAATTTTTACGATCTGGTCGATGAAGAACTGCCTTTCCGGGCGCGGCCCTACCAGACTCATATCCCCAATGATCACGTTCCAGAATTGCGGCAATTCATCCAGACGTACTTTCCGCATAAAACGGCCCCAGCTGGTAATTCGCGGGTCATAATCGGAAGAAAGCGATGGGCCCATTTTCTCCGCATCGATGAACATGCTCCGGAATTTATAAATATAAAAAGGTTTCCCTCCTTTGCCGATCCGTTCCTGCTTGTAAAAAATCGGCCCCGGACTGGAGAGTTTCACCATAACCGCGATCATGGCATAAACCGGGAAAAAGATCAATAAGAACAGGCAGGAAGCCACCACATCGATGATCCGTTTCATCACTTCCTGCCATACCGGCATCAGGTTCTGCTTGATCTCGATGAGCGGCGTGCCGAACAGGTGGTTAACTTTCACCGACCCCAGCAAGATCTGGTACAAATCCGGCAGTATGCTGATGCGCACGTTGTAGCCTTCCATCAGGCCCAGAATTTCTTCTATCTTTTTATGCTCGGAAGGCTCGATGGCTATTACTACTTCCTCGATATTATGCTCCCGGATGAGTTCGGGCAGTTTGTAGTAATATCCCAGATTCTTCAGATCTTTTACAAAGGCGGTATCCATGGCCTGAAAAACCTGCAGAAAGCCTAAAATATTGAGCCCCAAATGCCGGTTGTTTCTTTCCAGTTCCCAGAAAACCTCTTTGGCGTTGGAATTAGAACCAACAATTAAGGTATTAAAAGAGATGTGCCGTTTAATTACCAGTTTCTGAATGCTCGATACCACAATAGTCCGGAAAACGGCCGAAATGAGGAAATGAAGCAGGAAATAGGTGGAAATGGTTTTGTAATAAAGCCGGTAATTATCGATTCCTTCATCGTCGAGCAAAAGGCCGAAGAAAATGATAATGCCGCCTAAAAAGGAAACCTGGGCTAAATTGGAAATCTCTTTTACCCGCGATTTGCGAAAGATATCGCGGTATTGCCCGATAAGCGTATACAAAATAAGCCAGAAAGTGGCGATCATGATGGCGCTGCCCAGCAGAAAGAAGGAGATCCCTTCATTCATTTCGTGCAGGATGTATTTACGCAGCACGTAAAAAACGATCCAGGCCACCATGGCAGCCAGGTAATCTGCAAGAATAAGTTTTATTTTCTGATAATTCCGCGTCAAGGCTTAGAAATGTATAAGTCTGACATTATCGATAGCAATGTAATCGCGCGGGTTCGAAGTCCGGATAGCTTCCAGGAGCACGCTGAAAGTTGCTCCCCGGACTCCGGGACTGTTCACTTCATCGGTCAGGTTTACGTACGCTTTTTTCCACTCCCGGCTGGCATTCAGGTGAAGATCGGTGGCCGGAACGCTTAACCCGCCAACGGTAGCCGAAACCCCGATCCGCATAGGCATGGTAGAACGGTAGTCTAATTCCAGAAAAACCGGCGAACCGTTCTGCGGCAGGTTGCCGTTAAAAAAAGATTCCAGCACAATATTACGGGTGGAGCTGGCATTGCCATAAACCACGCCCACCGAGCCATTGGCAAACCTGAAGTCGGCCAGCGAATCCTGATTGGTTTCCAGTTTATACGCGCTTCCGGTGGCCAGTTTTAAAGCTTTCGGTCCCGAAACAGAAGTAAATTCTTCATACACCGGAAAAGGCATAACCGTTTTAGGAGAAAACTTTACTACTGGCGAAATAGAGGTAACTTCCCCCGGCTTTAAAAAGATCTTCTTTTCAAGGGTTGTATAAAAAGCATACTGAAAGCGAACGCCCTTCATGCCATCGGCATAAATTCCCGGCATGATCTCGATTTTTACCGAATCCTTTTCCAGTATCGGAATTTTAGCCGGCAATTCGAACACGCCTATCTGCTTGCCATTGGCATAAACCCAGGCATCGGAAATACCATTGGAAGGGGTGCCATAAGTTTCGGACGTATTTTTACGCGGATCGAGGGTAAAATTATTTATTTCGAGGTAAGATGGCGTATCTTCCGTAGGATTGATAATTTCGCAGCCGGAGAAGGCGGTAAACGTAATTACCGGCAACAGCAGCGCAACAACTGAGCGGAATCGCATGTTAAAGAATTAGTTTCAAAAAGCAAATTTAGATTAAAAACGCTAAACCCGAAATAAGATTGTTGAATTATAAAACTGAAAAAGCAACTATTACATGTTCGTAGATTCTTACCGGCATAAAGGTATGCGCAAAGCATTGGTAAGACAATTGCGCGAAAAAGGCATCCGCGACGAAAACGTGCTCCGGGCCATCGAAAATATTCCCCGTCATTATTTCTTTGAAAAAGCTTTTCTGGAACACGCCTACCAGGACAAAGCTTTTCCCATTGGCGAAGGCCAGACCATTTCCCAACCGTACACGGTAGCCTACCAGACCGAATTACTGGAGCTAAAACCTACCGATAAGGTGTTGGAAATTGGGACCGGCTCCGGTTATCAGTGCTGCGTGCTGCTGGAAATTACCCCCAACGTTTACACCATAGAATACAATCAGGCCCTTTATAATAAGGTATTAAAAGCTTTTGCCGACCTGGGTAAAAAGCCATTTGTCTTTTGCGGCGACGGCTCCGAAGGCATGCCCGCTTATGCGCCGTACGATAAAATTATAGTTACCGCCGGCGCCCCCACCGTGCCCAGAGCCTTACTTACCCAGCTGAAACCCGGCGGCATTCTGGTTATTCCGGTGGGCAATAGCAATTCGCAGAAAATGCTCCGGATCAGGAAAATTTCGGAAACAGATTTTACGAAAGAAGAACTGGAAGATTTCAAATTTGTGCCCTTACTCGGAAAATCGGGTTGGCAATAAGTAATTGAAGCTTAACTAAATAATAGCCCACCGCGGCTTTAAAACTTACCCTTTCTGTTAAAATTATTATTGATTTATTATCAATGATTTCTTATCTTGCCTGCAAATATTACCAACCTATGAGATTAAAACATTTACTACTAGCTTCGGCTTCAGGTTTACTGCTTTTGGGTACCAATGCCCAGGCCCAAAACTACAGGAATTACGGCTGCTACACCGATGAGCATACCAAGGAACTGGAATTAAAATATCCAGGCCAGGCCCAGGCCCGGGAAGCGATCGAACAACAGATCCAGCAATATTTAAAACAGAATCCTGCAGCCAAAAGACAGGCAGGCGTACTGAAAGTACCCGTAGTAGTACACATAGTAACCGAAAAAGGCCTCGATGGTATTTCGAAAGCCCAAGTAGAAAATGGAATTGAAGTATTGAACCAGGATTTCCGCCGTACCAATGCCGATGCCAACGTTACAAGAGGTCTTTTTTTACCTTATGCGGCGGATATGGAAGTAGAATTCGTACTGGCGAAGATCGACCCGAACGGCCAGCCCACTGAAGGAATTAACCGGGTAACTTCGTTTACCACCAACGGCCCTGTGGTGAGAAATAACGTAAAAACAGCTGCCCCGGCCTGGCCTACCGATAAATACTTTAACGTATGGCTGGTAAAAACAATTAACAGCGATAATGCAGTTGGCGGCGGTACCATTCTTGGTTACGCTCAGTTCCCGGGTACTGGCACCTGGACTGAATACGGCTTAGTAATGCTTCACAAACAATGGGGCAAGCAAGGTGCTGTACCTGGTTCTACTGCTGATTCCGATGGCCGCACCGCAACCCACGAAGTAGGCCATTGCTTTAATTTATTACACACGTTTTATCAGCCTAACTATAACGCCAACCAGTGCCCTAGCCCGATTAATCATACTACTACCGGCGACCGCGTTGGCGATACCCCGCCTGCTGCATTCGACACGTATGTAGGCTGCAATACGCAAACCAACAATTGTCAGAACGACGTAGGAACGGGCAGCCCTTATACTACCGATGTAATTAACCAGACGGAAAATTACATGAGTTATGACCTGTGCCAGAATATGTTTACGCTGGGGCAAAAGGAAAGGACGCAAGCCGCTTTAACCACAATTCCCCAACTGGTTAATCTCACTTCAACTTCAAACGCTGGTGTAACCGGTATAGACCCTTCGGTTACGGTTGGCCCAACTGTTCCGATCCCTTACTGGGGTGTGCAGAACAACCACGTTTGTGCCGGTACTTCCATAACCTTTGAAGACAAAACGTATAACGCCACGGCAACTTCCTGGAACTGGTCTTTTCCGGGTGGAACGCCAAGCACTTCTACCCAGCAGAACCCGGTAGTTACATACAACACCCCTGGCGTTTACCCGGTTACCTTATCGGCAGGAAATAGCGCAGGTAGTAAAAGTGTAACGGTTCAGAATTTTATCACTATTGTGCCAACTACCGGTCTGGTGAAAACCCAGGGTCAGCAGCAATACGTAGAGGATTTTGAAGACACCTCCTTCCCTGCCAACGCAGCCGCTAACTTAAGCTGGGAACGGACATCTACCGCAGTTGGCTCCAATAACGTTAACTGGGAACAAACCGGCGCAGCCGCAGCTTCAGGCACCAAATCTATCCGCTTGCGCAACAATGCTTTTTCGGCAGAGAATCAGGGCGTTTATTCAACCATAATCTCCCCGAATATCGATATTAGCGGCAATGCCAATATTGTAGCTAATTTTGACCTGGCATTTGCCAAAAGAACATCTGCTACCCCAGGTGAAGAACTGAAAGTTTATCTTTCTACCGATTGCGGCGCTACCTGGCTCCCTCGCTACAGCAAGGCCGGAAACCTATTGGTAACCAATGGCGGAACTGTAGTAGGCAACTTTACGCCGGGCACTAACGACTGGAGAAAAGAAACTATTCCGGTTCAAAACAGCCTTCTCACGAATGGCCGTTTAATGTTCAAATTTGAAGCGCAGAATTTTGGCGGAAACAGTATTTATATCGATAATTTCCGGGTATATACTACCATTCTGGGAACGAACGAAGAGATCGCTGCAAACAACAATATTCAGCTTTTCCCGAACCCGCTTACTTCTGCCACCGGTATTAACTTCGAATTGAAGAAAGCCGACCAGGTTTCCGTAAATATCTATGACCTGGTAGGAAACCAGATCTACAAAGGAAACACAGAAATGTTAGCTTCCGGAGCTCATACAATTCCGGTTTACGATAAGTTAAAAGGGTATAAAGCCGGCATGTACCTGGTTCAATTACAAATTGGCAACCAGGTTTACAATACTAAACTGATCGCGCAATAAGTAACCTGCAATTAATTTACAAAGGCCTGCTCCAAGAACCTGATTCCGGAGCAGGCCTTATTTTTTTGTCCCATCTTTCTACTAGAGATAAAAATGTAGGTTTGCAGTAGTTTTTAGCAAACCTGCCGGCGCATAGATAAAAGATAAAATTGCCTGATCAGGATTATCAGCCTTTAGATTACCGTGGGTTAAACCATGCGGGAATGAATTTTCACAAACCTTACCTATAAGGCAACAAGTTAAAGACTAGTTTCCGATTGGGCAAAAGCCGGTGTTAATTTCCGGTTCAGACCAGTTTTGCCTTTAACCTATAAACCAAAAGTTTTAATAGAGTTTCCTGACGGAAAACCGCTGGCAGCAACAACCTGGTCTCCGATCCTTTTCACCCCTTATTTAACATAGCTTTATAGCAGTATTTCAGCTGTTTATAAAATTCCGATTAGGTTTGAAACTATTTATTAGGTAAATTTATTCCAGGCTAATAAGCGTAGTAACATACCTTATCAGTTCTCTTCCGAAATTATCTTTTACTTAATATGAGAAAAAAAGTACTGTTCCTGGCCAGCGCCATAGTTTTAGGCTTGAGTTTTAACGAGGCAAAAAGCCAGCATATTCCGTTCCGTAAATATTGCGCTACCGATAGTATGACTGCAGCTGCTATGCGCCAGTACCCGGAATACGCCAAAGGCCGGAAGGAATTTGAGGCCATGGTAAGATCGCTTAACACCCAAAGCAATGCCCGCAGAGCTTCCACGCCGAATTCAACCATTCCTGTGGTTGTGCACGTGATCCATACGTATGGGGCCGATAATATTACGGATGGCCAGGTGTATGATGCCTTACGGATTGTAAACGAAGATTATTCTAAAACCAACCCGGATACAGCTTCCGTAATTGCTGCTTACCAGCCCCGCTATGCTAATGTGGGCTTTGAATTTAAACTGGCGCAAAAAGACCCGAACGGAAATTGCACGAATGGTATTACCCGGACCTACTCTACCTTAACCGATAACGCCGATAATAATGTAAAAAGCCTGATCATGTGGGACCCTACCAAATACCTGAACATCTGGGTGGTGAACAGGATCTCTTTCGGCGCCGGCGGTTATTCTTACCTGCCATGCAGCGTTCCGCAAAATATTGAGGGCATTGTTGTATTAAATACCCAGTTTGGCAGCATCGGCAAATCGAACGGCGGCAACTTTTCGGCCAGAACTTTAACCCACGAAATTGGCCACTACATGGGGCTTCCGCACGTTTGGGGAGGATCCAATTCACCCGGCGACCCGGCTAACTGTGGCATGGATGACGGTATAGCCGATACGCCTAATACCATTGGCTCTGCCACGCAAAACTGCCTTGTAAATGCCAACACCTGCGGCGGTACAAATGGTAACCCGGACCCGGATGGCACCATGCCGGACAACGTTCAGAACTATATGGATTATTCCAACTGCGCCATGATGTTTACCAACGGCCAGAAAGCGGTAATGACGGCGGCGCTGAGCATGTCGTGCCGCAGCAATTTGACTACCCCTAATAATTTAATTGCTACCGGTACTAACCCGGGTTATACTGCAGCCTGCGCCCCAATTGCCGATTTTAAAGCTTCAGCGGACAGAGTATGTGAAGGCAATGTGGTATATTTTAACGACCAATCCTATAATATCGCTGCAAATAGCGCGGTTAGTTATTCCTGGTCCTTCCCCGGAGGTACGCCTGCCACTTCAACGGATCCGGATCCGATGGTAACTTATAATATTCCGGGTGATTACGATGTCGTTTTAACTACCACCAATGCGGCGGGCACCCATACCATAACCAGAAACCAGGCCGTAAGAGTAAGCCCGGCTACCAGCATTGCTATAGCACCTTATCAGAATAGTTTTGAAGACCCTTCTTTTCCGGTTGATCCTTTAAACGCTCAACTCAGCTGGGAATTAATAAGATCGGGTACTATTAGTTGGGAACAAACACAGGCGGCGGCAGCAACGGGTTCATCCAGTTTAAGGATGCGGAACAGAGATGTTTCCGTTGGAACAGTAAACACGCTGATTATGCCTGCAGTGAACTTTAATAATATAACGGGCAGTACACTTAAATTTAAAGTAGCTTATGCCCAACGGGCAGCAGTTACCAACGATAAATTATCTGTTTATTTCTCGAAGGATTGCGGAAGAACCTGGGCTTTGCGTTATAATAAGATCGGAGCGAACTTAAGCACTACCGGCACCTTTTTAAACAATTTTACGCCAAATGCAGCCCAATGGCGTCAGGAAACCGTGGCCCTGGGCAACTACGCCACTGCAAACACCCTGATCAAGTTTGAAATAACCAGCAATTCCGGAAGTTCGCTTTACCTGGACGATATTGAAATTACCGGCAACGCTATCTCCGGCCTGGAAGACGCCCAGGCAAATGCGCTGAACCTGAACGTTTACCCGAACCCGAGCAACGGCGATGCTACCGTTGGTTTTGCCTTAACCGGGAAATCGGATTATACGCTGGAAGTACTTTCCATTACCGGACAGCGAATCGGACAAGCCCTGGTAAAACAAAACCAGGAAGGCTCGCAGCAATTAAAACTGAGCAGCATTACCGGCCAGGTTACTTTAAAAGCAGGTGTGTATTTGGTGAAACTGCAGGCCAACGGATTTACTACCCTGAAAAAGGCTATTGTTTTCTAAGCAAAAAGTAAAACCGTTTTAATTTTAAATGTGCCGCCGCAAGGAGTATCTTTGCGGCGGTATTTTTTATTAGCGCTATGCGGAAAAAGAAAAAAGTAAGTGAATCGTACACCATCATGACGGAACTGGTATTGCCCAACGATACCAATACGCTGCACAATTTAATGGGCGGCCGCATGATGCACTGGATGGATATAGTATCGGCGATTGCGGCCCAGAAACACTCGAACCGCATTGTGGTAACGGCTTCGGTAGATAATGTTTCGTTCCGGGAAAGCATTAAACTGGGCAACGTTGTTTCCTTAGAAGCGCAGGTTACCCGGGCGTTCAACTCAAGTATGGAAGTGCACATTAAAGTGTATGCCGAAGATATTCCGGCCGGCAGAAAAGTAAAGACCAACGAAGCCTTCTTTACGTTTGTAGCCGTGGACCAGATGGGCAGCCCGATAGACGTGCCGGAGGCAGTTCCGGAAACCGAAAACGAAAAAGCCTTATACGACGGGGCACTTCAACGCCGGCAATTACGTTTGATCTTAGCAGGCCGGATGAAACCTCACGATGCGGAAGAACTGAAAGCGATCTTTAATTTGCAGGAGTAGTTTTTTAGCCGGCACCCTATCGTTTATCTCATACAGTTATGTCTGAATTCAATTCTGCTTTCTATAAAAATTTTTATTCTGAAACGTTATTCGTAACCCGCGATGCCAACGCCAACGTGCCTGCTCCGGGGGAAGACGCAACGGTTTCCGGGCCGGCCATTATCTGGAAAGAAGCCGTTTTTAAAGGGCTGGTGATCCTGGTTTCGGAAGATGAAAAAGCGTTCAACGCCATCCTGCAAAACGAATTCCTGACCAAGATCCTGAAAGCGATAAAGTTTGAAATGCACGATGTGGCCTTTGTAAATGTGTCGAAAGGCAAAAACGTGAATCTGGCGGTTTTGGGAAGAAGCTTATCGATTAAAAGTTTGATTAGTTTCGGTACCGGTCTGATCGATCTGGAAAAGATCCCGGCTGCTTACAAGCATTTTCATATTGGTCCCACGCCGGTTCTTTTATCGGAAAGCTTAACCCAACTGGAAGCCGACCAAAGTAAAAAGCGTTTGCTGTGGAATGGTTTGCAGGGGATGTTTTTGTAGGATAGTTAAAAGCTATCTCAAACATAGCTGTCATGTTGAGCGATAGCGAAACACCTCGTTGGCATTAAGCAATTCTGAAATTTCTGACTTTACTGCTGTAAGCCGACGAGGTCCTTCGCTGGCGCTCAGGATGACAAATAAAAAGCCTTTCCATTACTGGAAAGGCTTTTTATTTGTCAGGGCAAAACGGTAGCGTTCTTCACAAAAAAACCTGTGAGGTTTTAAAAACCTCACAGGTTTGATATCTCCGAAGAGAAATGACTACTTCAGCACTTCTGCCAGTTTCGCTTCAAGTGCGGCACCGCGGAGGTTCTTGGCGATGATCTTGCCTTCTTTATCAATTAAAATAGTATGCGGAATGGCGGTGATGTTGTAAAGACGGGCGGCGCTGCTCTCCCAGCCTTTCAGGTCGGAAACGTGCGGCCAGGTAAGCTTATCGTCAGCGATGGCTTTTACCCATTTGTCTTTGCTCTGGTCAAACGAAACGCCGAAGATCTCGAAGCCTTTGTCTTTGTACTTGTTGTACATTTTTACTACGTTCGGGTTTTCGCGGCGGCACGGACCGCACCAGGATGCCCAGAAATCGATGAGCACGTATTTGCCTCTCAACGAAGATAAGGACATGGTGCCTCCATCCGGCGTTGGCAAAGTAATTTCCGGCGCCATGCTGCCCACCGTTACCGAGCCAAGTTTGGAAAGGCGTTCGTTCAGCGCTTTGGTGTATTTGGATTCCGGCTGGGATTTCTTGTAAACAGTAAGCATGCTGTCGGCAAACGCATACTCATCTTCCGGATTAATGAGCGTAAGCGTGCTGTACACCGACATAATAGAGTTCGGGTTTTTACGGATAAAGGCCTTAAAATTCTTTTCGCTGCTTTCCTGTACCCGGTTTGCGGCCGCTTCCACTGCTTTAATGGAATCCTGATTACCAGAGCCGGAAGCGGCGATATAACGTTGTTTCAGGCCTTCCATCTGCTTTTGCGACTGCATCATGATGCCGTTAAGGTCTTTCAGCAGCTCAGAATCTTTGGAGCCCTTTACGGTGTAGGTTTCCGACAGCCGGTTGGCATCAGCCTCAAATTCGATCGGCTTGTTTTCCAAAACGAATAGGATAGCGTTTTGTGGACCTAATGCCAGTTTGTAAATGCCGGTTTCGGTAACTTTACCCGTCATTTCAAAGCTGCCGTCTTTTTTGATCTCGGCAGTATCGCGGCCAATAAATTGCTGCTCGCCCAGTTCATCGAGGTACACTTTGCTGCCTTCGGTAGCATTTTTGAATTTGCCGGTAATTTTATAGCCGTTGCCGGAAGTTTCGGCGGTTGTTCCTTTTTTGTTGCAGGCGCTTAACATGGTTAAGGCCCCGGCAACTACTAATATTGTTTTTTTCATTGTTTCTATTCTAAGTTCAGAAGGTGGAATTTCCTCCCCCTTGCCCCCTCCAAAGGGGGACTTATCTGATAACGTATTTTTTTCAATAAAACGCATTTTGCGATGGTCCTCCTTTGGAGGGGGCAAGGGGGAGGACCACTTTTGCGGTCCCCTTCCCTACCGCTTATTATGCATTCTCAAGCGTTTTGCGCAAGAGTTCGTTCGCAATTTTCGGATCGGCTTTGCCCTGGGTTTTCTTCATTACGTCGCCCATGAACATGCCTAATAAACTTTGCTTGCCGGCTTTGTATTCCGCTACTTTGGCCGGATTAGAGGCAACTACAGCGGAAATGATTTCTTGTAATGCATTGGTATCAGTACTTTGCAGCAGGTTCAGGTCTTCAGCCGCTTCCATCGGGTTTTTACCCGGATATTCCAGCAGGTGCGGGAAGATCTGTTTGCTGGCGGCGTTGTAATTTACCTTGCCTTTTTCTACCAGTTCAATTAAGCCGGCAATTTGGTTTGGCGTCAGCGGGAAATCGTCGATGTGCAGCGTGAGTTCGTTCAGGTAGGATTTGATCGGTCCCATCATCCAGTTCGACGCGGCTTTGTATTTATTCGTGTGCTCGCAGATCTCTTCGAAGAACAGGGCAATTTCTTTGCTGTCGGTAAGCACTTGCGCATCGTATTCCGGCAGTTCATACTCTTCGGTAAATTTCTTGTGCAGGTATTGCGGCAGGTGCGGCATCTCTTCTTTAATGCGCGCGATCCATTCCTGAGAAACTTTCAACGGTGGCAGATCCGGCTCCGGGAAATAACGGTAATCGTTCAGGGTTTCTTTGGAACGCATGGCTGTGGTGCTGCCGGTATTCGCATCGAAGTTCCGAGTCTGGGAATCGATCTCGCCGCCGTTCTCCAGGATCTCGATCTGGCGTTCGATCTCGTGTTCGATGGCGCGCTGCACGTTCCGGAAGGAGTTCATGTTCTTCACCTCCACTTTCGTTCCGAACTTGGTAGCACCTTTGAGCATTACAGAAATGTTGGCATCGCAGCGCAGCGAACCTTCTTCCATGTTGCCGTCGCAGATATCGAGGTACTGCACCAGTTTTTTGATCTGGGTCAGGTAGGCGTAGGCTTCTTCGGAATCGCGGATATCCGGTTCGGAAACGATCTCAATCAGGGCAACGCCGGCGCGGTTAAAATCTACCAGCGTTTCGGTTTCGCCGGCTAAGTGCATCGATTTTCCGGCGTCTTCTTCCATGTGAATGCGGGTAATGCCGATGCGCTTTTCTTCGCCGTTGCCGGTTTTAATTTCTACGTAGCCTTTGGTGCAGATCGGGGTTTTATCCTGGGTGATCTGGTAGCCTTTCGGAAGATCGGGGTAGAAATAGTTTTTACGGGCGTACACGTTATTTTCCGTGATCTGGCAGTTTGTAGCCAGGCCCATTTTCACGGCCATTTCCACCACTTTTTTATTGATGCGCGGCAAGGTGCCCGGGTGACCGAGGGTAATTACGCTCAGGTTGGTGTTGGGCATGGTGCCGTATTCCGTAGAATCGGAAGAATAGGCTTTGCTCTCGGTTAACAGCTGCGCGTGCACCTCCAAACCAATTACTGCCTGATATTTATCGCGAATTGCGCTTTCCATTTTTAGTGATTAATGATTAGTGATTAATGATTAGTTGGGTCATTAATCAGTTATATCTTTTAGTTTATTATCCAGTCGCTTAAAACTTCCAACTTAGGTTTAATTCCGGGCTTTTGCCACCTTTTCTTATCAAGCCTGGAAAATTTCTCTCTATAAGTTAAGATTCCAGCTGTAGGTACAATAATGGAAATTGTTCCAAGCAGAAAAAAGTATAATGCTCTTTCAATATCATCCTCTATAAATAGTTTAATTGCTATTGAATAAACAACAAAAATAACGAAGATAGAAGACCAAATCGCAACTCTGGTTCTGAAATACTTTGTCGATAATCTTAATTTCAAATGAGAATAAATTTAACCATTTCTGCCGTTGTTGGTGTTTTTACCAGCAACTAACTTCTATCTGCTACCAAAACTTTAAATAAATTTATTTGATGAGAATTCATTATTTACATGCCTTTTGAAATTGCTTTCCAAATTCATTGACATGAAGTACACAATCAGTCGCTTCAATCTCTAATTCTAAATCAGAATTTTCAACTTGACATTTAGAAAGTATAGTAATTAATTCTTTATGAGACCTTAAGGAATCTGAGGTTTGATTTTTTAAGGTTGAGTCATACATTAATTCAATTAAACCAAATTTGCTAAGTCTAATTAAACTAGTAGATACTTCAAAAATATCATGACCTGGTATTACCCAGCCTACAAACCATTCTGGAGTAACATCAACAAGAATCTTACCTTTATTTTTAATAGAAATTGTTGGATGGATTGCTAATTGAAATCCTCTAATCTGTGCCAATCTATCGAAAACCTTTGCATCAAGACTATTCATTTGTTTTATTAATTCAACAAATGAAGGATGAACTTCCCTATTCATTGATTTATCCATTGAATTAGCAAGCAAATTCAAATACATTTCTCGTAGGGTTTCATTTTGTGCTGTGTAACTTAATGCTTGCATTAAAGGAACAGCTATTTCCGGTTCAGGTGTTTGTCGCCTTTCCTCAGGAATTTTCTCAAATCTTTTATTTACACCTTCTGTAACTAATTCTTCTATTTTCTCCCAACCCCATAAAAGCCCTCTAACTGGTGCTAGTAATGCTTTTACTGATCTTCCTGCTACTTCTCCTACTACAACTGTTGCTGGTTTTGCTAGATCTTTATATACCTCAGGTACAAGTTTTGAAGCTTCGTCAATTACCTTTTCCGTTGGGTCAATCATTTTAATTCTGAAATTAAAAGTTGTACATAATTATAAATTAAGCAATCCCCTTAACAAACGCCTCCGCTTTAGCCGGAACATTTGCCAGCCCTGCGGCATTTTTACCGCCGGCGGTTGCGTAGAACGGCTGTCCACCGCCGCCGCCCTGGATCTCTTTGGCCAGTTCTTTTACGATCTGCGTGGCGTTCAGGCCTTTTTCGGAAACCAGGTTATCGGAGAGCATTACGGTGAGCTGTGGTTTTCCGTCTATTTCGGCGGCTAAAACCAGGAACAGGTTGTCTACGGACTGGCGCAGGTCGAAGGCGAGTTTTTTCACGTAATCGGCGGAGCTCAAGCTTACCTGCCGGGCAATGAAGTTGATACCGTTGAGTTGCTGCACTTCGTTGGCCAGCGTGTTTTTCAGGTCGGTAACCTGCTTCATCTCGAATTGCTCCAGTTGCTTTTTCAGGGCCGAATTTTCTTCCAGCACTTTTTCCAGCGATTTTGCTAGCGTCTGCGGATTGCCCAGCAGTTGCTTTACCTCTTCCAGTTGCTTGGTTTGTTCGTGTACAAATTCTTCGGCGGCATTAGCCGTAACCGCTTCAATACGGCGTACGCCGGCCGCTACCGAGCTTTCCGACACGATCTTGAAGAAACCGATCTCGCCGGTGCTTGCCACGTGGGTTCCGCCGCAAAGCTCTACGGAGTAATCTTTATCGAAAGTAATTACGCGCACGTATTCGCCGTATTTTTCGCCGAACAAAGCCATTGCGCCGTGTTCTTTCGCTTCAGCAATGGGTACGTTACGTTGTTCGTTCAATTGAATGTTGGCGCGGATCTTCGAATTTACCATTCGCTCGATCTCGTGGATCTGCTCGTCGGTGACTTTGGTGAAGTGCGAAAAGTCGAAGCGCAGGAGTTTGTCGTTTACCAGGGAGCCTTTCTGGTGCACGTGGTCGCCGAGGTGGTTGCGCAGGGCGGCGTGCAGCAGGTGCGTGGCCGAGTGGTTTTTCTGCGTCATTTTGCGGCGGCTCGCGTCGATCTTCACGTAAAGCGGCGCGTTCACGTCTTCCGGAAGTTCGTGGGTTACGTGAATGATCAGGTCGTTTTCCTTGCGCGTATCGTGCACTTTAACCTTGCTCAAACCTGATTCCAGAAAACCGGTGTCGCCTACCTGACCGCCGCTTTCGGCGTAGAATGGCGTGCGGTCCAGCACCAGGTGGTATTCGGTTTTATTTTTGGTAGTTACTTTGCGGTATTTAATTAGGCGCGCTTCGCCGGTTACGTGATCGTAGCCGGTAAATTCGGTTTCGGCGTCGGCATCCAGCACCATCCAGTCGCCTTGTTCCGAAGCGGAAGCGTTGCGGCTGCGGTTCTTCTGCTGCTCCATTTCAGCATTGAAACCAGCTTCGTCGATGGTCAGGCCTTTGTCTCTGGCAATCAGCGCGGTAAGGTCCAGCGGAAAACCAAAGGTATCGTAGAGTTCGAAGGCAGTTTTTCCGTCGATTACGTTAGCATTTTCTTTGAAAGATTTTAAAGCAAATTGATAATCTATCTCCTGTTCATCGTTGAATTTTGATGGAGGAGTGTTTATAAAATCAATATTCAAATCTTTTGACAAATCCCAACTGTATTGATCTGCTATATCTCGTTTTAGATTATTTATATCCTTATCTGAAGCTTTGATTTTATTTCCTTCAGTATCTAAAAAAGGTAAATCAATATTATTTAAATGATTTACAAATAAACGATGTATTAAAGAATGGACCCTTTTTAATCCGTTTTCCAACGTGCGGAGGAAAGCATTTTCTTCTTCCTCGATCACGCGCATAATGAAGCTTTGCTGACCTTTCAGTTCCGGGAAGGTGTTGCCCATTTGCTCTGCCAGAACCGGAACCAAGCTGTAAAGGAACGGCTTTTTGAAGTTCAGGAACGTGAAGGCATAACGCACCGCGCGGCGCAAAATGCGACGAATTACGTAACCGGCCTTGTTGTTGGAAGGCAGCTGCCCGTCGGCAATGGCGAAGGCAATGGCGCGGATGTGGTCGGCAATTACGCGGGTGGCAATGTCGGTCTTTTCGTTCTCGCCGTAAGTTAAGCCGGCTTCCTTGGAAATGAACTGAATGAGCGGCTGGAAAACCGAGGTATCGTAGTTCGACTGCTTGCCTTCGATGGCCATGCACAAACGCTCAAAGCCCATTCCGGTATCTACGTGCTGCGCTGGCAGTTTCACCAGCGAGCCGTCGGCCAGGCGGTTGAACTCCATGAATACGTTGTTCCAGATCTCCACTACCTGCGGGTGGTCGGCGTTCACCAGGTCTTTGCCCGGCGTTTTGGCTACCTCTTCTTCCGAACGCAGATCGATGTGAATTTCAGAGCACGGACCGCAAGGCCCCATATCGCCCATTTCCCAGAAGTTGTCTTTCTTAGAACCGAACAAAATACGCTCTTCGCCCCCCAGAATGTTTTTCCAGATCTCGAAGGCCTCCATGTCGCGCTCCAGGTTTTCTTTCGGATCGCCGCCGAACACGCTCACGTACAACCGGTCTTTCGGCAGTTTGTAAACCTCCGTCAGCAGTTCCCAGGCCCAGTGCAGCGCATCTTTTTTGAAATAATCGCCAAACGACCAGTTACCCAGCATCTCGAACATAGTATGATGGTAGGTGTCGTAACCAACTTCCTCGAGATCGTTATGTTTGCCTGAAACCCGGAGGCATTTTTGCGTATCGGCGATGCGCTTATACGGAGCCGGTTTATTACCCAGAAAGTAATCTTTAAATGGCGCCATACCCGAGTTGGTGAACATCAGGGTCGGGTCGTCTTTTACCACGATGGGCGCGGAAGGCACGATGTGGTGGCCTTTTGAAGCAAAAAAATCGAGGAACTGTTTCCGTATTTCGTTCGAGGTCATATTTCGTAGGTTCGATTATTCGATATTCGAATGTTCGATTTATGTAAAGTATGAAAATGCTAGGGTTTCGGGCCTGAAATTGCGGATTGCCGGATTTCAGGCTAACTGCAAAAGTAGTATATTTCGGAAGAATCTGGTAGGTTTTTGGGGGATTTGATTAAATTTACACCCCACCCCCGGCAGCTAATTCAGGGGAGGGAGTTTTGAAATTGTCTGAACACGATTTTCAGGATTTAAAGGATGGACAGGATTTTTTGTCTGAACTGTGATTCTTATGATTATCCTGATTTCCACGACTCATGTACGGACAGGGCTTGACCTGTCCCCACGTTATTGCGACAAATTATTAATTTCTTATTACCAGAAAAATTCGAACAACGAATAACGAGCAACGAAACCGTGCCATACAAAGAGAAAAATATAGAAAAGCAGTATTACACCATTGGCGAAGTGGCTTCGATGTTTGGCGTGGCAGCCTCGCTGATCCGGTTCTGGGAAACGGAATTTGAGGAACTGAAGCCGAAGAAAAACAAAAAAGGCAACCGGCTATTCACCCCTTCCGATATCGAAACCCTGCGCACCATCCACCATTTGCTGAAAGACCGCGGCTATACCATTCAGGGTGCCCGCGAACTGCTCAAAAACAAAAGCGTCCAGACGAAGGAAAAAGTGGAAATGATTCAGAGTCTGGAGAAGGTTCGGGCGTTTTTGGTGGAGATGAAGAAGCAGTTGTAGCGTTTAACAAAGCAACATCAAAAGCCATTAGCCGTTTATTTTAAAAACCGTTTTCCATTATGAATACCCAGCAACTTCGCAATTTACTTATCGATAAGATTTCCAGCATCCGGGACGTAAAATACCTGATGGCTATTAAGACTATTCTGGATACTAACTTTCCGGAACAGGAACCTTATAAATTAACTGATGCGCAGCGTAAGAAAGTACGCACTGGTTTAGAGCAGTTAAAAAATGGCGAAATTACTTCAAACGAAGATCTGGAAAAAGAGGAAGATGAATGGCTAAACGAATAATCTGGTCAAAAGAAGCTAAACAGGATCGTCGGGAAATTCTGGAATTTTGGTTTCAGCGAACTGGCAATAAAAAATACAGCCGGAAATTAGCAAAGCAATTTGCTGAAACGATTCGATTTATTTCGCAACATAATTACTTAGGTCGTGCAGTAGATGAAGAAAATGTCCGAGTGAGTGTCTGCGGTCATAACCTGATTTTTTATAGGGTTACAAACAATTTACTTGAAATAGTTTCACTTTTCGACAGCCGTCAAGATCCTGATAAACTAATGTTCGATTAGCAGATTCTCTTCCAACTTTAAGAGATCTCCCTGAGGTCGGAATGACAAAACACTCAAAGAAGCAATCAAAAATCCCTTAAAAAGTGCCAGCCGTGAACGAACAGCTTTACGAAGTAGCCATTGGCCTGATTCCCGGCATTGGCGGTATGCTGACCCGGCAGCTGGTAAGTTATTGCGGTTCACCGAAAGCCTTTTTTGAAACGCCCCTTTCCAGACTCGAAACCATTCCGGGAATTGGACCAGCTGCCTTAAAAGCCTTCAAAAGCCGTGAGGAGGCTTTGAGGAAAGCGGAAGAAGTTTTGCAACAGGCCGAAAAATACGATGCCCAAATCCTGTTTTACACGCATCCAGATTACCCGAAACGCCTGAAGCAGATTGCAGATGCGCCTACCCTGCTTTTTTACAAAGGCAACGCGAGTTTAAATCACCCCAAAACCATCAGCATTGTCGGTACGCGCAAACTAACCCGCTACGGCGAAGCGGTTACCGAAAAAATTGTCCACGACCTGCAAAAGCACGACCCGCTCATCATTTCCGGACTGGCTTACGGCATCGATATTGTAGCGCATCGTTCGGCGTTGAAGTATGGTCTGCAAACCATTGGTACCATTGCCAGTGGACTGGATATGATCTACCCATCGGCGCACCAGAAAACAGCGGAGCAAATGCTGGAACAAGGCGGCCTTTTATCTGAAAAGATCTTCGGCGTGGAGCTGCATCCTCAATTCTTTCCGGCCAGAAACCGCATTATTGCCGGTCTGGCTGATTGTACGATTATTGTAGAAGGCGCTTTGAAAAGCGGTTCGTTGATTACCGCTGAAATTGCCTATGGCTACAACAAAGAAGTAATGGCGGTGCCGGGAAATATTACGTCGGAAGTTTCCGGAGGCACCAATTACCTGATCAAAACCCAACAAGCAGTACCCTATACCTGCATCGAAGATCTGGAAGCATTGCTGAACTGGGATGGACTTTTACAGCCGCCACAGCTTGGCCTTTTTTCTACGTCACCAGCAAAACCGAACCGGCCAACGCAATACGATCCGAAAGATTTCAGCCAGGAAGAATGGGCCATTATTGAAGTGCTGCAGCAAACCAACGATGAGCTCATCGATAATATCAGCTGGAAAGCACAAATTCCAATAAACCAGATCGCTTCCCTCCTGCTGAACCTTGAGTTTAATGGCGTGGTGAAAAGTTTGCCGGGGAAGAAATTCCGGTTATTGTAATTTCACATGATCGCGTCATCTCGACGTTAGGAGAGATCTCTTGGAAATGGCAGGATCATAAACTATAAAAATCAATAGCTAACTTTCTACCAACTTGATGAGATCTCTCCTTGCGTCGAGATGACCGGATAAATTAGAAAAATTTGAAATACATTCTATATAACTTCGAATTAATTCCTGAAAGCAAACTACAGATCCAACTTTCAAACCGCGCTTTTCAGTACAACGATGGGGCTTTTGAAACCATGCTTTTTATAAATGGAAAGGTGCGGTTTCTGGAAGATCATCTGGCGCGGTTACAAAAGGCGGCGAAGGTTTTGCAAATCGAACTTCCGGAAATACTTTTTCAGCCGGAAACAGTAGCATTATGGGTTGAAAAACTCATTCAGGAAAATCAGCTCCAAGGCAGGATAAGATTAAAACTTAAGATCTGGCGGAGCGGGACAGGACTATATACACCGGAAGAAAATACGGCTGAAGTTTTAATTTCAGCAGCGCCGCAAATACAAACTCCGGCAATAATAGAAAAAGCAGATTTTGCAGAATCTGTTCGCACCCATTTCTCCTCTTACAGCTTTTTTAAAGGCCCGAATTCGCTGCAATACGTTTTGGCCGGCTGCGAAAAGCAGCAGCGAAATCTGGAGGAAATTATTTTGTTGAGTTCCGAAGGCTACGTTTCCGAATGCCTGGCTTCCAATATTTTCTGGATCTGGAATGAAACGGTTTTCACCCCTGAAATCAGAACAGGTTGCGTAGCAGGCGTGATGCGCGAAAATTTGCTACGCGTTTTTCAGGCCGAAAGCTTAGCGTTTCAGGAAGGATTTTATCTAACTGAAGAATTGCTGCAAGCCGAAACGGTTTTCACCAGTAATGCGGCTGGCATAAAAATTTTGCAGCAGATCGGCACAACGGAATTTTCTAAAGAGCTCCCCGATTGGCTGAACCTAAAACTGAAAGAAAATCAATTCATCTAAATTATAAAAGGCAGCTATTTCAAAGCGAAACAACTGCCTTTATAAAAATCGTAAATCCAAAATCGTAAATCTACACCGCTACCGACGCTTTAATAGCCGGCCAGCTTTCGTAGTTCTCCAGTTTAAAGTCTTCGTATTTAAATCCGAAAATATCTTTTACCTCCGGGTTCAGTTTCATTTGCGGCAACGGCTTCGGCTCGCGGGTTAATTGTAACTGCGCCTGCTCGATATGATTGCTGTACAAATGGGTATCGCCGCCGGTCCAGATGAATTCACCCGGTTCGAGGTCGCATACCTGGGCCATCATTAAGGTTAATAATGCATACGAAGCAATGTTGAACGGAACGCCCAGAAAAGTATCAGCGCTGCGCTGATAGAGCTGACAGGAAAGCTTACCGTCTGCAACGTAGAACTGGAAAAACGCATGGCAGGGCGGCAGTTTCATATTATTAATTTCCGCTACGTTCCAGGCGCTCACAATGATGCGGCGCGAATCCGGGTTCGTTTTCAGCTGATTCACCACCTGCTGGATCTGGTCGATGTGGCCGCCATCCGGCGTTGGCCAGCTACGCCACTGCGAACCGTAAACCGGACCCAGTTCGCCATTTTCATCCGCCCATTCATCCCAGATGCTTACGCCATTCTCCTTCAGGTATTTAATATTCGTTTCGCCTTTCAGAAACCAGAGCAGTTCATGGATAATGCTTTTCAAATGCACCTTCTTAGTAGTAACCAGCGGAAAACCTTCCTGAAGATTGAACCGCATCTGATACCCGAACACACTAATGGTGCCGGTGCCGGTACGATCCTCTTTCTTGGTTCCGTTATCCAGAATGTGCTGCATGAGATCCAGGTACTGCTTCATTTCTTTAATTTGAAAATTTGGAGATGTGAAAATTTGAAAATTATTCCGGAATTACAACGTTGCTTTCCTGAAATTTTGGCTTATGCCATTCAAAAACGATAAGCAAAACCAAAAAAAAGTAGCGTAGGGTTTAAACCCTACGCTACAAAGAGCTGCTATTAACTTATTACCGTCTGGTTTAGCAGACGAAAAAAAAGCCCTCCCCTGTTTTTAGGGGAGGGTTGGGAGGGGTCAACTATGACTTTGCTTCTTTTTTCTTGCAGCAGGCTTTAGTGCCTTCACCTTCGCCTGGGGTACAGGCTTTAGACTTTTTAGATTTCTTCGCTTTTTTATCGGCTTTCTCAGCTTTTTCCGTTTTCTCGCCTTCCGGCTTAATTACGGCTGCATTAACAGAAGCAGAACCAACAAAGGCAAAAAGGGCGATTGCAAGGGTTAATTTTTTCATGTGATGATGATTATAAAAATGAAACAAATACTTTTTAGCTTGGGTTGTTAACTTTGTAAATATAACGAAAGTTTCCGGTTCCAAAGATAGTTTTTAACCGGTTTAGTAGCAAAAATGCCTCATAAAAAAATCTGTTATCTGGTTATTGCGGTTATTCTGGCAATTACCGGAGTCAACGCCTACCACGCCTCCCAGCTGCAGTTCGATTACGATTTCGACCATTTCTTTCCCCAAGGCGACGAAGACCTTGCTTATTACAACGAATACCGCGCCCTGTTCGGCAACGACAACGACTATATTCTGTTAGGAATTGACGCGTCAAAAACCGTTTTCGAACCTGCTTTTTTAGCCAAAATAGATACCCTTTCCGGTTTCCTGAACAAACAGCGGCACATTGCGGAAGTGGTTTCGCCTACCACGCTTAAAAATCCAGTTATTGAGGACTTTGGTGTTTTTGAAGTGCCATACCTCCACCCCTACGAACCCGTACGGTTACCCGCCGATTCGGCCCTGATCTTCCAGACCCCGGGCCTGATAAACAGCTTTTTCTCGGAAGACAGCAAATCAATTTCCATTGCGCTGAAAACTTCGCCCAACTTACTTAAGTTGCCGGCCGACACGCTGATGCAAAACGTGAATGCCGAACTCGCCCGGCTTGGCTTAACCCAAACGCACGTAGCCGGAAAATCCGTAGCGGAATCTATTTTCGTGGACCGGATGCAAAGCGAACTAGCCGTGCTCATGTCGCTGGGAATTCTGCTACTCATTGTAGTGCTGTGGCTTACCTTCCGGACCTGGTGGGGCGTGGTGCTGCCGCTTACGGTGGTGCTTTTTGCCATCGTCTGGGGCCTGGCCATGATGCGGTATTTCGGCGCTTCCATCGACCTGATGACGGTGCTTTTGCCAACCATGATGTTTGTAGTAGGCATGAGCGACGTGATGCACATTCTCACGCGGTACGTAACGGAAATTGACTTCGGCACGCCTAAAATGGAAGCGATAAAAATCACCTTAAAAGAATCCGGGTTTGCTTCGTTACTTACTTCCATTACTACTTCCGTCGGTTTTTTCTCACTCGTAACTTCACCCATCGGGCCGATCAGCAATTTTGGTTTGTACACCGGCACTTCGGTTTTGCTTACGTTCGTACTGGCCTACACGCTGCTGCCAGCCATGATGATCCTGCTCGATAAACCCAAAATGCACCGACCTTCCAAAGACGGCCGCAGCTGGTTCGATCTGCTCAGCAATTTGTTCCGGCGTGTAGTGAAACACCGTTTGGCGATCATGGGAATAAGCGCCGGATTCATCATCATTTCCCTGGCCAGTATCACGAAGATCCAGATTAACTCCACCTTCCTGGAAGACCTTTCCGACGACGATCCGGTAAAGCAGGATTTCTTATATTTCGAAGAAAAATTTGCCGGCGTCCGACCGTTCGAAATGCACCTGAAAGCCGCGCCCGGCAAAACCATTTACGACCTGGAAACCTTGCGCGAAACCGAAGAAATTGAAAACTACCTGAGCCAAACGTACGGCCTGAATTTTATGGCTTCGCCAGTTACGGTGGTAAAAGCCCTGAACCGAAGTTTTAACGTTGGCAGCAACGATTTTTACAAACTTCCAGAAACCGAAAAAGAACTGAAGCGCCTTTCTGCCAAACTAAAACTTTTCGCCAAAAAGGACGATCTGAAACAACTCATTTCCGAAGACGGAAAAAACGGTAGACTGACCGGTAAAATGCCCGACGTTGGCAGCGCCAAAGCCAAAGTGATGAACACGGAATTAAATAACTTCATCACAAAAAACACCAACCCGAACGTGCTGCAAACCCGCCTGACCGGCACCTCCCTGTTAATGGATAAAAACGGCGAAGACCTGACCACGAACATGATGCTGGGCATGGGAACCGATATTTTAATTGTGGTTTTGATTGCGCTGGGGTTATTCCGGAGTTTCCGGATGGCCCTGATTACCATTATACCTAACCTGGTGCCCATTCTCATGATCGGAGCGGTAATGGGTATTTTCGGGGTGAACATGAAAGTTTCCACGTCCATCATTTTCACCATCGCCTTCGGCATAGCCATCGACGATACCATCCACTTTATCAGCAAATTCAAGCTGGTTACTTTAAAAGAACCATCCCTTTTCAAAGCCATTCGCTATACCTTCAAGCACGCCGGTAAGGCCATCATTATCAACTCCAGCATTCTGGTTTGCGGCTTTTTCACCCTGCTTTTCTCCAGTTTCGACGGCACTTTCTATACCGGATTGCTTATTGGCTTAACCCTTATTTTCGGCATTGCCGCCGAAATTTTCCTTTTGCCGGTTTTGCTGCTGTATTTCTACAAACCGGCTGAATCAAAGAAAAAGGCTAAGATTTTAAAGGCGAAAACTACTGAGCTGGTGAGTTAGAGTATGGTATCAGGTAGCAAGTATCAGGGAGCAGGTATCAGGTATCAGGTTTCAGAATTAGTATCTGGTATCTGGAATTTGTATTACCAGAAACATTTAGGGGAGTATTTACTAATTTGCGTTTTAATTCAGAGGATTTAATTCCCGCTACCTGATACTTGATACTTGATTCCTGATACAAACTACCAATTACCTCATGAAGAAACTTCTCAGCCTTTGCTGCCTGCTTTTACTTTGCCTTCAACTTTCGGCGCAAGACGATGAATACCAGCGGCTGGTGCGCGAACGCCAGGAACTGATAAAAGAATACGAATTCCTGAACGCGCAGAACAGTAATTTCTGGGGCAAGAAATCGAAAAAGGACCTGATGAAGATCATCGATAACCTGAAGGCCATTATAAAGAAAGACACCGAAATTATTAACAGCGTGCAGGCCAGCTATGTAAAACGAAACGCCGACCTGACGGTAAAAACCGAAAAGCTGCAAACCGAACGCAAAGCTGACACCCGGATGATTTCAGAAAATATTTTTGAAATGAAGCGGCAAGTAGCCAACCTCGAAACCCGCGACAAGCAGCGCCTGCAGAGAATAAAAGAGCTGGAAGACCGCCTACAGGAAACCAAAGCCGCCAAAACCGAGCACGACATGATCACGGTTTTTGCCACCCTTGTCGCCTTGTTCCTGCTGTTTTATGTGATCCGATTACGTACCAAGTTAGCCCAGAAACGTGGAAGGTAAACTGATAAGCGCGGCCAATTATTTAAGCTACGAAGAAGGCCTTTTACTCTACAATGCCTTTCAGGACGCCGGCATTTCCGCAATCGTAAAGAACAGTGGTCCGCCGGCCATTCCTTTCGGCGAAGGCCAGTATTTTGAGTTGCTGGTTTCGGAAGAGGATTTTGCGGCCGCTGAACAAATAACCGCAAAATTCCAGGCCGATGTAGCCGCCGCCAAACAACATGTCCGGTGCCCCCGGTGCAAATCGGAAGCCGTTTTTAAGGCCGAAAAGCTACCGTTCTGGCAAAAACTCTATTATGCCGGCACCGAAGTTTACAAGTGTGAAAGTTGCGGCAATAAGTTTTCGAAGTAAATATGAAAGCCATGCAGTAGGGTAGGGTTTAAACCCAATTCTGTCAAATTAAGGATTGTGAATTAAGAATTACCGCTGTTTCAGACATCTGTGTCTGAAACGTATGGTGGTGCGGACATCCATGTCCGCGTTTATGCATCCGGGGACAAAGATGTCCCCGGCAGGTTGCTTCCAGAAATAGATGTCTGGAAGAGTCCTTTTGTCTTAAGTTGAAGGCATAGAGTTTAAACCCTATGCTACTGAATGGGAATTCCTTTCCATTTATCCTTACTTTTACTTCCCGAAACCGTATCATTTTCAAAGAAAAACCCGATCCGGTTTCTCAACCATATAAATTTTTAACAAAAAAAATCCTGATACTTGTGTCTTAATACTTGTGTCTGAAAATAAAATGACTGTAAAAGAAGAACTCAGCCAGGTGCAAACGCTGCTCAAAATGGAGCAGGAAGAAGACCTGGAACAATATAAACTTAAAAGCGCCAAATCGCCGATTGCCGAACGCAAGAAAAGCGGTTTGTGCTGGTACCCCATTGCCATAACGGCTACTGAAATTGGTTTCGGCGGCAAAGTAGTGGTTGAAATAGAACGGCAGGGCGGCCGCGACCAGCTGCACCTTTTCCAGACCGGCAAAGCCGCTTCCATTTTCACCAATTCGCATAACGACCAGGGCCACAACAGCAACCAGCTCAGCGGCGTGATCATGACCCTGAAGCGCAATAAGCTGACTTTAGCCACGAACAAAGAAGACCTCCCCGACTGGATCGAAGCCGGAAAATTAGGCATCGACCTGACCTTCGACGAGATGAGTTACCGGGAAATGGAATATGCTCTGAAAAAGGTGATTGAAACCGAGGGCACCCGATTGGCCCAGTTGCGGGAAGTGCTTTACGGCGTGCAGCCGGCAGCTTTTAAGCCGAACATCCCTTTCCGGCCTGTTCCGCAATTAAATGATTCGCAAAACGAAGCGGTAAAAAATATTGAAGCCGCCAGAGATGTGGCCATTATCCACGGTCCGCCGGGCACGGGCAAAACTACTACGCTGGTGCAGGCCGTTCTTAGAACCTTGGAATCAGAGAAGCGGCTTCTGGTATGCGCGCCCAGCAACACGGCCGTTGATTTGCTTACCGAAAAGATTGCCGAGCAGGGTGTGAACGTTATCCGAATCGGCCACCCCTCGCGGGTATCGGAAATGCTCCTGCAGCATACCCTGGATGCGCAGATCATGAACCACCGCGATTACAAAAACCTGAAACTGTTGCGCCGCAATGCCGAAGAATACAAGAGCATGGCCTTTCAGCACAAGCGCAAATTTGGCTGGGAAGAACGCGAACAACGCCGCCTGCTGAAGGAAGAAAGCAAAATGATGCTGCAGGAAGCCGACGAAATTGAACGTTACATCATCGACGATCTGCTGAGCCGCGTGCAGGTAATTACCTGTACGCTCGTAGGTTCAGCCAACCGCGTAATCCGCCACCTTACCTACGACACCGTTTTCATCGACGAGGCCGCCCAGGCGCTGGAACCCGGCTGCTGGATCCCGATTACCCGTGCCAACCGCGTGGTACTGGCCGGCGACCATTTTCAGTTGCCGCCAACCGTAAAATCGGAAAAAGCAGACCGTTTAGGATTAAGCCGGACCTTGTTTGAAAAATGCATCGACCGTCAGCCAAACGTAGCCGTAATGCTGAAAACCCAGTACCGGATGCACCACCAGATCATGACCTTCTCCAACAAGCGTTTCTATGGCGGTGAACTGAAGGCCCACGAATCGGTTCATTTTTCGGACCTGCATCATTTCAATCCGGCTTTTACCGAAGGTCTGGCGGTGGAATTTATCGATACGGCCGGCTGTGGGTACAACGAGCAATCTTTTTCGGAAACCAGCTCCGTTGCCAATCCCGAAGAAGCCGATCTGCTCATTAAACACCTGCAGCAATTGCTTCAGCAATTTCCGAAAACAGAAGATGAAAACGGCAGGGAAAACAAATTAAGAATAGGAGTTATTTCGCCTTACCGCGCCCAGATCAATTACCTGAAAGACCAGATCGAACAGATCCCGGAACTGCACGAGCTTACCTTAAAGAAGCTATTATCGGTAGGCACGGTAGACAGTTTTCAGGGGCAGGAACGCGACATCATCTACATCAGTATGGTGCGTAGCAACGACCGCGGAGAGATCGGTTTCCTGGCCGATATCCGCCGCATGAACGTAGGTATGACCCGCGCCAAAAAGAAACTGGTAATCGTCGGCGAAAGTGCCACGTTGACTTATGACCCATTCTACCAGGAATTCGTGCAATACACGGAGGATATAGGTGCTTACAGAAGTGCGTGGGAGCTTATTAATGATTAATGGTTAATGATTAATGATTAATGATTAATAGTTTTTGTAGTTCAGGTCAATACAGAAGAATAGCTTGAGTTTTTCAAAGGAAAGTTCATTACATAAAATTGTTTGAGACTTTTTGAAATCAAAACCTGCCAAATACCGTAACTATTTTTTTGCTATTATTAATCATTATTCATTAATCATTAATCATTATTTCCCCTACCTTTGAAAAAAACGCAATAATTATGAAGATCAGCGAGAACAAAGTGGTTTCGCTCACCTACGAGCTTAAAGTGCAGGATGAAACCGGCGAACACGTATTAGTAGAAACCGCAGAAAAAGAGCACCCGATGGTGTTTTTGTTCGGCGCTGGGGGCTTACCCGATAAATTTGAAGAGTATTTAACCGGCAAGGAAGAAGGCGAATCCTTCAAGTTCAAGCTGGAAGCTGAAGAAGGTTACGGGCATCCGGATGAGAACGCGATCGTGAATATTCCGAAGGCGGTATTTGAAGTTGACGGCAAAATCGACGACGAAATGCTGCAGGTAGGCAATTTCCTGCCGATGGCCGATGCCGAAGGCAATCAGCTGCAGGGCAAAGTAGAAGCCATTACCGATACTGAAGTACGCATGAACTTCAACCACCCGCTGGCAGGCATGGCCATGTTCTTCGAAGGCAAAGTTGAGGAAGTACGCGACGCTACCGCCGAAGAAATTGCGCACGGCCACGTGCACGGACCAGGCGGACATCATCACTAGTCTTTAGACGCTGGATGTAAGACGTAAGACACAAGACTTTTTTAACTGAAAAGGATAATGTTTTAGCGCTAAAAAGTATTTATCAGGAACCGGAAGTTTGTAAAAGCTTCCGGTTTTATTTTGTTCCGGCCTATTGGAAATTTTGTTAATTTCGGGAATGAAATTCCGGAATTTTCTGAAAGCGCACGCGCCCATTTTACTGGCTGCCCTAGCCTTACAGTTGCTCTTTTTTTGCCTCGCCCTGCATTTTAAAAGTATTTACATTACCGATTCGCAGGAATACCTTTACCAGGCCGAAAACATAAAGAACCACGGCAGCCTTTACAGCTGGGAATGGAAAAAACCGTTCATTCTGCAAATGTGGACGCTCCGGACGCCGGTTTACGGATACTTGGTTTATTTAACACAGCTGGTTTCCTCCTCGCATTTCGGGATCCTGGTTTTACAGAACCTGCTGGCCTTCCTTAATTTTACCGGTTTGGTCTGGCTTTTGAAAGACGTAAAACTACCGAAGAAATACCTGCATAGCATTCTCTTTATTGCTCTCGTCTTCTTCCCTACCCACCTGGTTTATACCAACATGGTCATGAGCGAGCTGGTGCTGGAAACCTGCCTGTTCTGGTCATTCTTTTTCCTGATTTTGTATCTGAAATGGCCGCACCCGCGCTGGATGCTTTTCTACAACCTGCTGCTGGCACTCGCGGTGCTTACCAAACCGGTTCTGGTTTATTTCTGGCTGCCTAATATGCTGTTTATGGCTTATCTGGTTTGGAAGAACCGGAAGAAAATATTGTTGCTGCAAAGCCTGATCATGCCTTTTTCAATTTTTGCATTATGCTTTTACAACCAGCAGGTTACGGGGTACTTTCATTACACATCCATTAAAACCTACAACCTCTCCGATTACAATACTTATGCCCTTTTAACGCACCTGCACGGCATGGATTCGGCCCAGGCCATTCTTAAAAAGATCAACCAGACCGATGCCGATTATGCTAATCTGGAGGAACGGCTTAAGCACATTGAGAAGGAAAGTTTTGCCATTATAAAAGAAAATATCGGGCTCTATTCCTGGTTGCATTTCCGGGGGGCGGTCAACTTTTTACTGGATCCGGGGCGCTACGATCTGGTAAGCTTTCTGCCGCCGCTGCAAACCAAAACGGAATTCGGGTTCTTTAACGAATGGCGGGAACGCGGCTTTGCCGGCATCCTGAATTATTTCTCTAAACTGCCACTGGGACTAACGCTTTACATGGCGCTGATCTTTGGCATTAATCTGATTATGGCGGTAATCTTTGCCTGGTGGGGTTTCTTCCACCGTAAACAGGACCTAGCGGTAAGGATTTTTGCTGTAGTGCTAATGGGTTATATGGCCGCCGCGCCGGGACCGATCGGGTGTGCGCGCTTTAAAGAACCGGTTTGGTTTTTACTCGTTTTTGCCAGCGTTTTGAGCGCGCAATATTTTTTTAACCGAAAACAATCAAAACATGCAGGCCAGATCTTCAGGACCAATAAAGAGACTCTGGTGTAAGTAAATCTCGTAACCGATTTTTTTTCCAAAACCTGAAGGTTTGCTTTCTAAAAAGGAATTGTTAAACAGGCCGTTAACTTTTGGTAGCAATCAGGAGCTGGCCCTGGTTTTCAGGGTACGTTCACACACAGACAAATTCACTTCTAAATTCTTATCTACCGTAACGATATGGTTAACCGGAATTTCGTGCCAGTCGGAGCGTTTATTGCTTAGTTTTTCCGATACAATGAGCACAGCGTTATCCTTGTTATTTTTGCTTTTTTTCATCCGGCAAATACCCTTTTCGCAGGAATAGACCGCCCCTTCCGAATAATACAACGTAGAAGCCGGCAAACTTAGGTCTGAAACATACCGCACGGCAACAATTATATCGCCATTGGTTACACAGGCATTGATATAACTCGGTTCCTTAACCTTCAGGCGGGCTTTTATCTGTTCAACTTCCACAATGGCATCTTCCAGCGCATTCGCAATTTTTATTGGGAGCTGTTTGGCTCGCTGCTTTTCCAACTGATGCAGAAATAAGGCAAACAAATGCTCCGAATCGGTAAGCCCTTCTATGTTGGCATAAATATTATCGGGCAGGTGCCGTACCATTTCCCGCTTTATTTTCTGAAAACCCTCAATGTCGCCGTTATGCATAAACAGGTACTGGCCATAATGGAACGGGTGACAATTCAGTTCGTTTACCGGCGAATCTGTGGCTGCCCGCACGTGGGCAAACATACAATCTGACGTAATTTTCGGGGCTATGTATTGCAGGTTCCGGTCGTTCCAGGCGGGTCTTACCGAAAGGAACCGGCCGGGCATATCATTCGCTTCAGGTGTATACCACCCCACTCCAAACCCATCGCCGTTCAATGGTTCCTCCATTTCACTGGCCTTTACACTCTGCTTAATCAGCGAATTTTTCGGCTTAAAAAGCAGGTCATACATCATAATCGGTTTTCCAATATAAGCTACAAACCGGCACATGGCTTTTAATTAGGAATTAATAATTAACTAATGCTATGAAAGCTTTTTCAGGTCCCACTTTAGAGGGAAGGGTCGATTCATTTTCAAAAATGCTGGTCTAAGTATATAACTTTGACCTATAAATAATCTGAAGTTTGTAACTTCAGTGAGGCGACAGCCTCAAAAAGAGCTGTTTCTTCAAGGAGCAATCGGTAGTTAACACCCCACCCGCTCCCCTCAAGGGGAGAATCTTAAGAATAAATCAACCCTGCCTTTAGAGGGGAACCTATCTCCTGCTTGCACAACATCAATAAATAATAAAAGTCCGGAAAGGCTGAATTGTTTAAACCAAACTAAGAGCATGTTTTAAATTCATCCTTTGCGCTGCAAATTTCCATTACCGGAACCTGGGTTTGTCTTTTTCTCGCACCATAGCGCTGCTATGCTGCTCCAAAAAGCCTTCCTCAGAACCCGGTACTGAAAATTTTCGCTTGCAAAAATAAAATTTAAACATGCTCTAAAGCCAATCCTTCATTCCGTTATTTTATCTGGCTTTTTGAAAAGTTTTTACGATCGTTTCCTGCACGTTCTCCCAAACTTCGGCTTCCTCTAACGGGAATTTCTGGTTTACTTCCAGCTCAATACCCGCATATTGTTCATCCGGGAACATGCGCCGGAGGTGCGTCGTAAATCCATCAGCAGTGCCACGGTAGGGGTAATTGAACCTTACTTTTAAATTGGGGTTAGCTTCTGAAAGCAATTTCTTCCAGCGGGCACAGAACTCATTTTCCCGCTTCCGTTTCGGGTCGTAAAGCAAACCAATGTCCGCATTCCGCAACACGCCGTTCAGCACCGGAGTAAACGAATGCACGGAAAGGTGCAGCACGCTATGGTCTTTTTCTATGAAACCGGAAATTGCTTCTTCCACCGCCTGCCGGTACGGCACATAATGGTATTCCAGAATGGCGTTCTGTTTTTCTCTGGGCAGGTTTTTGGTAGCAATTGAGAATAAATTCGGGTGGCGTTTGGAGCGGTTCAGTTCTACCAAAAGCCGGCTCGTTTCCGAAAAAAAGGCAGCATCGGCTCCTGCAGAAACCAGCTTTTCGTAAAGCTTCAGTGCCCCGATGTCGTAGCCCCGATGGGTGGCTAGCAAGGCTTCGTGATCGGAAAAATAAGATGCGTATTCCGCCGGAATATCGCGGCCGCCGTGTTCACAGGTTATCAGAATTTTCTGCATTTCAATCTAATTTTAAAAGGCGAAAAACCTCACAGGTTTCAGAAACCGGTGAGGTTTATTAACCCGCTTTGTTTGAAATACGCTATGGTTTTTAACCCAAAAACTGCTTTCCTTCCTTCAGGCAATCAGCCAACTGTTCATATACGGCTTTGATCTTTTCCGGAGAAGGATTACCGTTCAGAGCTTTTACGATCCGGGCAGAAAGGGTATCGTTCTGCAGGATAAAAGCCAGGGCTTGCCGGGTACTTTCTTCCGGAATGGAAGCGGTTAAAATGGTGTCGTACAAATGTTGCCAGAGTTCTTTGGCCGTACAGGTATCCCCTTTATCATACCCACAAAGCTTTAAATATGCGGGATTGTTAATTTCTGCCTGCTGTCCGTCTTTAACCACCTTCCAGAGAATTTCAGCAAGGTCGTCTTCTTTCCAGTTTTGCTGTTCTGCAACCGAAACCCAACGCTCGGCCACCAGGGCTTTCAGGGTTTCTATCACGGCACTTAAAACGGCAATGTCAGCTTGCGGGCATTCCTGAATATCGATGATCCGGATCTCGATGGCACCCCGATCAAAACGGGCGATGGCGCCGCGGGAGTTCAGGAACTGGTCGCGCAAGATCTCGTCTTCGTCGTAAGGAGCAATGTCGGCGTAGATGCGTTTGAAGATTTTCTGCTCGTATTCCGCTTTGCTGAAGACCCGTTCCGGAATTACTTTGCCGGCAATACTGGGGATCTGCTTCTGGTTGCTTTTATAAACTTCCAGTCGCGTATCGGAAAAGCCGGAAACCTGGTTATCCAGCACCGGCGAAGAAGCGCTGAGGGCCGGAATGATCGGCATTAAAATTCTTATGGCCGCGTGCAGTTTTCCGAATTCCTCGTCGTTGGCAAAAGGCAGGTTCAGGTGCGTGCTTTGCAGATTGGCCCAACCGTGGCCGCGGCAATCGAAGATCTTATTGTAGGCTTCGTAGATCTGGTTGTGCTCGTGCGGCCATAAACACATTTCCCGGTACGGGTCCATGAACGGATGCGCGCCGCTGCCCAATAACCGGGCGTTGTATTTCTGAAGCAGTTGGTTTATATGGTTTACCTGGGCCTGGAATTTTTCAATTAAACCGGTTAGCGTTCTGGCCGGACCGTTGGTTTTCAGTTCAATTACGTGCAGCACCAGTTCGTTGCTCCAGGCCATATCGCCCAGCTCTACATCCGAATCGAATTTGCCGGCCACGTCATAAATAACTTTGTCGGTAATGGGCAGAATTTCCAGCGTGTCGTTTTTCACGATCATGTATTCCATTTCCACGCCATAGGCTTCAAACAAGTGCAGGGGTTTACGCGGACTGCTCATTAGGAATATTCTTTTGAATTTCGATTCTTCGTTTAATGGATTTCAAAATGCTCAGGTACAGGTCTTTTTTCAGCAACTGGTCTTCGTACCCGTAGTCGATGCTCGGGTTGTCGTTCACCTCAATTACGTATGCCTGCCCGTTTATTTCCTTCAGGTCCACGCCGTACAAGCCATCGCCGATTAAATTGGCAGCTTTCAGGGCCGTGTGCATGACATTAAAAGGCACTTCGCCAATGTCTACGGTTTCGGCGTTGCCGCTGATGTTGTTTTTCTTGCCTTTCCAGTTATAGATCTGCCAGTGATCTTTGGCCATGTAATACTTGCAGGCGTAAAGCGGTTGACGGTCCAGCACGCCGATGCGCCAGTCGAAATCGGTGGGCATAAATTCCTGGCCGATGATGAGTTCCGACGTGGTGAGCATGCTGTCCAGTTCCTCGTTCAGCTGGGCTTCGTCGCAAACTTTTACCACGCCTTGCGAGAACGAACTGTCGGGTTTCTTCAGCACCGTGGGCAGGCCCAACTCCTGCACCACCTGGTCGCGGTTATCTTTGTGGATGATCATGGTTTTCGGGATCGGCACTTTGGCTTTGGTCAGCAGTTCGGCTAAATAAACCTTGTTCGTGCAACGCAATATCGAAACCGGATCATCGATCACCACCAGGCCATCGGCGTGGGCGCGGCGGGCAAAACGGTAGGTATGGTGGTTTACCGAAGTAGTTTCCCGGATGAACAAAGCATCGAATTCTGAAAGGCGTTTGTAATCGTCTTTGGTAATAAGTTCAGTGGAAAAACCCAGGGTATGCGCGGCCTCGATAAACTGCTGAATGGCTTTGCGGTTGCTTGGCGGGTCGCTTTCCAGCGGGTTCGTTAAGATGGCCAGATCGTAGATCTTCGCTTTGGGTTTGGCGCCGCTGAAACGGTGACGGGCAAAGTAGGCCTTGGCAAAGTTCATTAAATATTTGCGGTGGTGCTCCGGCACTTCGTTCAGCGGAATGGGCGAAATGTTGTGCAGGTTCCACTCTTTGTTGAATACAAATTCGGCCCGGAGCAAGGGCGCCTGGAAAAGGTCGTGCAGTTGCTTGCTCAGTTTTTCGTACTTTCTGGCCACGTTCTGCCCGAAATAAATGCTCAGGGTAAACACCCGCGATTTTATATCCGAAAGGCTTTTCTGGATCAGGTCGTCCATTTCGTTCGTAATGCTCCGCACGATCGTCTGGCTTTTCAGGTCCTGGATGGTGGTAACGTTCGGAATAGCCCGGTGGCCGCGGGCTTCGGCCAGCAGCGACACGTAATAGCCGGTACTCTGGTATTTGTAAGAGCGGCAAAGGTTAAAAATGCGGGCGTTCTTAATTTCGGTGTAAGCCGGATCGGTAAGGTATGCTTGCGCTGCCACTACTTCAACGTCTTCAATGTTAAAATCCCAGTCTTTCGGATTATTAACGATTACAATCTTGCGCATTTATTCAGGAAAGTGATTGAGTAATGATTTCGGATTCGGGTACCAGGTCTGGTTTCAGGTTGCTGTCCCGGGGTTCTATGATTAAAATATTGGCATCGTAGGTAACCATGCCCAGCATAATGGAATTGATGAGGCGCGACACGTTTACTTGGTAGTAATTATTCCGGAAAAACGGATTTTCCTGATACGGATCGGCCACTATAATTTTATCTTTTTCGGGCGTGAAGCCGCAAAGCACCACAAAATGCCCCAGCGGTTCGCCCCGGATATCGTCGTAAACACTTTCGTCCCGGTCATTGGTCCGCTCCCTGGCACAGTTGTACAGATACGTGGCGCTCAGCCCCGTCAGGATTGGAATGCCTTTGCTGAAATGTTCATCCAGAAGTTTCGGCGTCAGGTCCTCGCAGCATAGTTCCCCGCCCAGCTGCAGAAATTCGATGTATGCCTTGGAAGCCATGTGAAGCTTGGCATCGTGCTTATAATGCATCTGTTCTTGCAGGTTCTTGATGATCTTCTCGTTGGTGGAACGAAACCAGGTCGGATCGAACACGTGCAGGTTGTAGGAATAAAGCCGCGCTTTGTAGCCGCGTTTCAAGGCATGGCAGGCCAGCAAAACGGCCAGTGTCCCCCCTTCCGAAAGGAAAGAAACTTCCGAGATCACATCGTCGAGCGAAATAAAATCCTGGTAATACTGATACACGGCATGCAGGCTCGTCGGTCCGCAAGTGGAATCATCGGGTTGGGTCAGGATCTTAAGTTTGTTCAGGAGCTTTATATCAAGCACAGCGACAGGAATTGGTTAAGCGGAATCTGTTTTCCACCTTATACGAGGATTTTAAAGGAAGTCTGAACTTTTGATGAAAAATTCAATTGAAAGGGCTGTAACACCAGAACCGGAAAGGTTCTTAGTCTAGGAAAGCTGTTTTTCAGGCTTGAAGGTTAGCAGTTGCGATGAAAGCAGCTTTCCCGGAACTAAAAGTAGCGTAGGGTTTAAAACATACGCTACTGTCAGAATCCTTTTTCGGTAAATCTCCCTATTAAATCTAACCGCTGTTTCGGACATCTTTGTCCGGAAGAGCAATAGGGCGCTTAACGCCTTCCGTTGACTGAAGTCAACGGCAATAGATACACTAGAAACTGAAAATAGAATTTACCATTTAAAAAATTCGCTATCCATTTCCGTTGACTTCAGTCAACGGAAGTTAAGTTAAAGGCATGGGTTAAACCCTACGCTACATTGTTCCTCCCCTATTAAACTGCAAAATATAGGAACCACCCGGCGGAAGGCTTATATTTGCGGTTGTTTTATAACGGAACCTGTTTTTAAATGAATTTTAGAACGTTACTTTTTTCGGTGTTTTCCCTACTGTTTCTGAACCTGCCGGTTGCGGCGCAGAGCAAATTCAAACTAAAGAACGGCGACCTGCTGTTCCAGGACCTGGATTGCGGCGGCCTTTGCGATGCCATTGAAAGCGTAACGACAGGCTACAACAACGCTACTTTTTCCCATGTAGGTATTGTAAAGATTCAGCCGAACGGAAAAATTGAGGTATTGGAAGCCATTGGCAAAAATGTGCATTACACGCCGTTGGAAAAATTCCTGAACCGCCAGCTCGATGCCGAGAAAAAGCCCAAAGTTGCGGTCGGCCGGCTGCAAAAACCGTATCAGAATTTAGTGGCAACCGCTTTGGCGAAGGGAGAAAAGCTGCTCGGAAAGCCTTACGACGATGTATTTGCCATGGATAACGATGCTTATTACTGTTCCGAACTGATCTATGATATGTTTAAGGCCGCCAATAATAACCAGCCCGTTTTTGATTTGGCCCCTATGACTTACGCCACGCCTGGTACCGAAACCATTATGCCGGTGTGGGAAGAATATTTCCAGAAGCTGAATGCCCGCGTGCCGCAAAACGACCCCGGATTAAACCCTGGCGGTATGTCGTGCTCTAAGAAACTGAAAATGTATTTCCCTTACGGCAAGCCGGGTACCCGTAACCCCGCTTTGTAGAATAATGCGAAATTCTGGCACAGTTTTTACTGGTGAATCATTTCCGGATCTTGCTTGTTTCATTACTACTCTCACAAAATTGCTCCTTATGAAAACCAAAAATTTGTGTTTCCTAAGTTTCTTTCTTTTCCTTTCCTTTTTCGCCCGGGCTCAGGAACTGGTTTTGCCTTTAGCCAGTCCCAAAGCCAGCGTTAGCCAGACCATCGGCCTGACGGATGTTTCGGTGAAATACCACACGCCCAGCATCCGGGGCCGGGAAGTTTGGGGAAAATTAGTACCCTACGGCGAAGTATGGCGGACAGGTGCTAATGAGGCCACGCTGGTAACCTTCAGCGACGATGTGGTGGTGCAGGGCGAAAAGTTGCCGGCCGGTACGTATTCCCTTTTCACCATTCCAGAAACCCACGATAACTGGACCATCATCTTCAACAAAGAGTTAAACCAATGGGGCGCTTTCGATTACAAGCAAAGCGAAGATGCCTTGCGGGTGCCGGTTCAGGCCATCCCCAGCGACCACCACGAAACCCTCTTCTTCTCTTTTACCAACATTAAACCAACTTCCGGCGAACTGAACCTTAACTGGGAGAAGATCCGAATTCCGATCCGGATCGACGTAGAAGTAGATAAAAAAGCGGTTGCCAATATTAAGAGCGCCATCAGCCAGGCCAAACCAGACGATTGGCGCATTTACGCCCAAGCGGTGAATTACTTCCTGCAAAACAAAAAAGAATCGGAACTGGCGCTTGAGCTCATCGATAAATCCATTGAGATAAACAGCAACTTTTACAACAACTGGCTTAAAGCCCAGCTTATGGCCCAGCACAACGAATACCGCGAAGCCGTAGTGCTGGTAAAAAAAGCCATTAAACTAGGTGAACAGGAAAAAGAAACCTTCAAACAATACGCCACGGATCTGGAACTGGATTTAAAGGAATGGCGGGTGAAACAGAATTAAACAATTCCAGATAGAAATAAAAAACGGTAGCTTTTCTGAGGAAAAAGCTATCGTTTTTTATTGGAGTTTACTTTAAAATCTTGATTTGAGAACCTGCTCCTGTTAAGTAAAACTGGTTAAAATTTTAAACAAGGCCTTTGCTGAAGCTTCCATCATAACTAAGGTTAAAAAGATGGTCATCCCGAGCGCTAGCCGAGGGAACTTATGGAGCCGCATAACTAGAATTAAACAGTAAGACAAATCTTGCTACGCTCGCTTTATCATTGTAATTCCCATAAGTTTCCTCGACTTCGCTCGGAATGACCGTTCGAATCCTTTAGCTGCTTCCTGGATAATTACTTAAACCTGGCAATAAACCGCAGGTTTACTGTGCGGGCGGAAAGATAATTCGGAACGGCGTAGTATGCCCCGTTTATATCCTGCACGAAGCTGTAAGAAACCAGGTTGCTTGCCGCAATAACGTTTAGAATTTCCAGACTGATCCACAAGCTTTCCAGGGGATTTTTGCTATTGCTGGCACTGGCATCGCGGAGGGTAATGAGCTTGGAAAAACCAACATCAGGCCGGAGGTAGGAACGGCCGCCTAAAACTCCTCTGCCGCTGGGCACACCCGGATAGCTATATGCCAGGCTGCTGCCATAAATCATATTCAGGTACATTTTCCAGGTCGGGTTATTCGGTAAGTGGTCCTGGAAGAAAACGCCTACAGTAACCCGCTGGTCGCTTGGCCGCCGCACATAACCGATCTCCTGCTGGCCGATTACGTTACCTTCCGCATCTAAAACATCCTTTTTATCGCCTTCAATGTCTTCTTTGGTGCTAAGCACGCCTAAACTAAACCACGATTCCGCCCCTTTTATGAATTCCCCGTTTACCCGCACATCGAAACCGGCGGCATAGGCTTTGGCATTGTTCAAGGCATAATACCGCAAGCGTACATTGTCGATGTCATACGGAATTACGTTGGTCAGGTGCTTGTAATAAGCTTCGGCAGTAAGTTTAAAATCGCGGTTCCACTTGCTGAAATGGTATTCGGTACCGGCAATAAAGTGAGTCGAACGCTGGGCTTTCAGGTCACGGTTCAATTCACCCCGGGCATTGCGAAGCTCCCGGTAGAAGGGTGGCTGCACATAAAGGCCGGTGGCGAATTTATACGTCAGGGCCGGGTTGCGGCGGGAGGTTAACGCGTACTGAATTCTGGGCGAAAGAATAAACTCCCGGTTAAAATCCCAGTAGTTGGCCCGCAATCCATAAGTTAAAGTCTTTAAAGAATCGATGTAAACGGTGTGCTGGGCGTAGGCCTGGTACCGGAAAGATTTCAGTTCGATATCCGTTTTCAGCAGGTTGCGCTTCACCACAAAATCGGTGGAATCGATGAAGTTGTATTCCGAAAGATGATCCGTGATGTCTTCCCGGCCGGCCTTAATTCCCCATTGCAGCGTATGGCGGTTATTGAAACGGTAGGTATTGCGGTTTTCCAACGTAGCAATTAAAGCCCGGAGCTGGTTGCGGGAATGATCGTAGCGGCTGCCTACATCGCGGGAACGCACGCATTCGTTAAAGCCCGGCGAAGACGGATCGGTATTTACATCGCAGAAAAAGTAGAATGCTTCGGTATCGCGGTATTCCCGTTCTTTGGAGTGCGCCGCCGAAAGGATCAGTTCCGAAGTTAGCCACTCGCTGAAATGGTGTTTCAGGTTTACGCCGGCCTGGTAGGTTTCGTACTCCATCTGCTCTTTGCCTTCGTAAAAGATCTTCAGGCGCACCACCCGGTTAACCGTGCCGAAACTGGTTTCCGAAGTTGCCGGGGCCAGTTCGTAACGGTTGCGGGCAAAAGAAGTTAAGATCCCGATAGATGTTTTGGCCGGATTGTTCGGGTTCAGAACGCTGTCTTTGGTGAGGTTAAAAGTGATGTAGCTCTGAAAATCGGAGAAAACCGGTTTGTAGTCCCCTTCTACCTCCAACCGGTGAAACAGGTAGCGGGCATCTTTGTGCCGGGCGCCGAATAAATAAGTAACTTTTTTGTTTTTGGAAGCCGCCTCTACGTGTGCCGAACCGCCGGTCAGGCCGCCGGTCAGGGAAGCGGCAAATTCCTGGGGCTGCTTGTAATCGATGCTTAATACCGACGAAAGCTTATCGCCAAATTTAGGCTGCCAGCCGCCGGAAGAAAATTCCACGCTGCCGGCCATGTCCGGGTTCACGAAGCTTAAACCCTCCTGCTGTCCGCTGGTAACCAGAAAAGGCCGGTAAATTTCAATGCCGTTTACGTAAACCAGGTTTTCGTCGTAATTGCCGCCCCGCACCGAATACGTAGAAGAAAGCTCGTTATTGCTCACCACACCCGGCAGCGTTACCAGCAGCTTGTTAAAATCGTTGAAAGCCGAAGGCAGCGTGCGGGAAAGCCGCGGGTCCAGCTTCATGATACTCACCTGCTCGCGGGTATCATCTTCCCGGCGGGAACGGACTTCGGTGGTGTTCAGCACTTTGGCATCGGGCTCGAGGCGGAATTCCAGTTCGCGCATTTCCCCGGCGGCCAGCTTTACCTTTGTTTCCTGGGTTTTATAGCTCAGGTACTGCACCACAATGGTAAAACTTCCGGCCACCGGCAGCTTCAGCTCAAACCTGCCAGTGGCATCGGTGATGGCGCCATTCGTAGTTCCTTTCACCGAAACGGTGGCTGCTTCCAGGGGCTGGTTTTCGATGGTCTGAACCGTTCCCCGGATCACCGCCTGCTGGGCGAATGCGAATTGCGCGAACGTAAATAAGAAAAAAACTAAGAGTTTTGTTTTCAGCATGCAACCGTTAGGTCAGTAAGCAACATTTTTTAAATCGGCAATGGTTTTTTCCGGATCGGCCGCCGAGAACACGAAGCTTCCGGCCACCAGTACATCGGCGCCTTTTTTCAGGAGTTCAGGAGCATTCTGCTGGTTCACGCCGCCGTCAATTTCGATCAGCGCCGGTGAATTTTTCTGCAGGATCAGATCTTTCAGCTTTTCTATTTTACTGTAGGTATTCTGAATGAATTTCTGCCCGCCAAAACCCGGATTAACCGACATGATGCAAACCAATTCCACATCGGCAATTATGTCTTCGAGCACAGAAACGGGCGTATGCGGATTAAGTGCAACGCCAGCTTTGGCTCCGCAATCTTTGATCTGCTGCACCACGCGGTGCAAATGGGTACAAGCTTCGTAATGCACGGAAATCAGCGAAGCACCGGCTTTTCTGAACTGCTCAATGTACAATTGCGGCTCAACGATCATCAGGTGAACATCCAGCGGCTTCTGAGCGTGCCTGGCGATAGCTTCCTGCACCGGTAAACCAAACGAGATATTCGGCACAAAGCGGCCATCCATGATATCGATGTGCAGCCAGTCGGCCTGGCTACGGTTCAGCATTTCTACTTCAGACTGCAAATTCGCAAAATCGGAGGCCAAAACGGAAGGGGCAATAATCGGGGACATGAGGTAAGTTAAAGGTAAACGATAAGTTGTTTTCTGGGTACAAAGTAAGTTAAAGTTTCAGGAACCGGATACTCTTCACTTGTTTTCCCTGAATGGTCTGGATAAAATAAAAACCGGACTTTAAGTTTGATTTCAGGGTGAAATTAAGTGTTCCTTTGGTATTAAGTTTTGGAACGGTGAATGCCTGTACTTTCCGACCGATCCGGTCATACACATTTATTTCTACCGGTGCGGACCAGTAACTTTTAGGAAAGGCTAAAGCTATATTATTGCCTTCCGAAGGATTGGGATAAACGACAATATCGGTGGGGTACGACAACTGGAACGCCCGCTGAAAATTAGGAATACCGTATCCAAGGTTATTATCCGGTTTAGAGGCCTGGGTTCCGGAACGCTGCAGCAGATCGATCAGCTCCATGTTGGTCAGGTGCGGATTGGCCTGCCAGAGCCCGGCGGCTAAGCCCGAAATAATGGGGCAGGAAAAGGAAGTGCCGTTATTCCGGCCAATATACCCGTTGGTGGTGACCACGGCAGCCATTCTACCCTGAGCCGAAACATTGGGTTTGATCCTGCCATCGGAAGTTGGACCAAACGAACTAAAAGATGCTTTAAATCCCAGGGAATCTACCGCGCCAACTGCCAATACCGAATCTCCGTCAGCCGGAGCAATAATATATCGCCAGTCTTTATCTTCGCCTTCGTTCCCAGCTGAATTTACGACCAGAATTCCGGTAGCAGCGGCAAAATCCGCGGCGCGGGTAGAAACAGCTTTATCACCGTTCAGATCGGCGTAGGAATAACTTACGGAAGGTTCATCGAAAAAATTATAGCCCAGGGAAGAACTGATAATATCTACGCCGGCGCTGTCGGCATATTCGGCGGCAAAAAGCCAGTTAAATTCTTCCACCGGGTGCTCCGAACGGACATCTTCCGTAATAAATAAATAGAAATTTGCTTTATAGGCCGTACCGATGTATTTACCCAACTGGTAAGCCCCGATGCAGGACAAAGCCATGGTGCCGTGGGAGTTCTTCTCGTAAACGGTCTGGTCGTTGTCTACAAAGTCGTAAGTGCCTTTTATCTGGTTGTTCCGGAAAAGGTGCGCAAAAGGCAAACCGGTATTTACGTCGGGGAAACCGGCATCGAAAACGGCGATGGTCATGCCTTCGCCCCGGAAACCGGCATCGTGCATCTGGGTGGCCCCGATCATTTCCGCCTGGCGGTAAGAAATCCCGTAATCGCTCCGGTTGGCGGCCAGGCGTAAGGCATTAGCCGGCTTTTCCGTTTTATCCGGTTGGGTTGCGCCACTGGTTTTTTCGGTTGCAAAGGTAGCGTTTACAAAAGGCAGGTTCTGAATTAAAGCAAGCTGGGCCGGACTGGCAGAAACTAAAACTCCGTTAAACCATCTGCTTTTATAAAGAACCGAAGCGCCGGTATTTTTAATTCCGGATACGTACGCCGGGTTTACCGGCAGGTCGCGGGTTTTAACGGTAATGTTCTGGCGGGTACGGCGGGCCAGGGCAGCCTGGGAAAGATATGCGGCCGGCTGGCTAACGGAATAAGGCGAATTGGCCTTGTCTTTAAAATAAATGAAATACTTTTTATCGGTTTGCGCCTGTACCAGGCTCGGGAAACTGCAAAGAAATAAACAGCACAGCGTAAAAAGTTTTTTCATGTTTATTCTATTTTACCATACGAGTCGAGCGTTTCGATGCGCATAAAGCCGCTCTCTTTGTAATCAAAATCTTCCTGGTTGCCGTTGCAGGGCTGCTGGGTGCAATAGTTAATTACGTTGTAGTTTTTATAGATCAGTCCGATGCCTTCGGCGTAAACTTCTTCCCGCTTGTCTATATTAATAAAAGTTTCTTCGTCGTTTACCAATACCCGTACCGTTTTCGGATAATTCGTGCCGTTCAGCGTGTAGCTTTGCCCTACGTTGGTGTAGCGGGCGCGGTGCGGTTTCGGTGTTTGGGTGGAATCTATATAGTTATAGACGTTCGGGCTCCAGCTTTTATTTTCCGAAACCGGGAAAATAAGTTTCACCAGGTTCAGGTTGCCTTCCTTGCGGATAAGCTGGTTTTTGGAAAGGATAACGGTGTTCACCGAATCATCGGCCCAGAAATCGTCGGGAGTAGCCCGGCGTGAGCGGATAATTTTATAGGTCGGTTCGCCGGCCAGGTTGGTATAAATGGTATCGATCCGTTCCCGGATCTGGAATTGTGAGGAATCTTTGGCTTTATCGTCTTCGTACTTTTTGTACATGACATTATAAACCCGGTAATTCCCGATCTCGAGCGGATAGTAGTTTTTGCCGGCTTGCGCGTCGCCGAGTTCTTCGGTTTCTGAGTCACAGCCGTAAAAGATACCGGCCAGCAATAAGATCAGGAAATACCAGTTTTTTTTCATAAAGCAATAGCGTTTTATACGTTATAACTCGTTTCGATCCAGCCGCCGCCAATTACATCGTTGCCTTCGTAAAATACCGCTGCCTGTCCCGGGGCTATGGCGTGCACGCCGCTCAGGAAATGCACTTTCATTTTGTCGCCGAATTGCTCGATAATGGCTTCGGTTCCGGGATCGTTGTAGCGTACTTTGGTTACGGTAGCAGTCGGCTTATCCAGCAGATCGGCGTATTTTACCATGTTTAATTTACCGATGGTAGTACCGTTTTTAGCCAGATCGTCGTAGTTGCCCAGTATTACGCGATTTGTGTCTTTTTCGATGCGTGTAACGAAAGCCGGAAAACCTAAAGCAATTCCTAAACCCTTACGCTGCCCAACGGTGTAAAACGGATAGCCTTCGTGTTTGCCTACTACCCTGCCGTCTTCCATCACAAATTCGCCACCGGCAACCTGTTCTGCTAATTCCGGAACCCGGCGCTTTAAGAAACCGCGGTAATCGTTATCGGGAATAAAGCAGATCTCGTAGCTTTCCGGTTTCTGCACCAGTTCGTGGAAACCGCGCTCGGTGGCAAATGCGCGAATTTCAGATTTATGCAGCTTGCCCAGCGGAAAGATGGTGCGGGCCAAACTTTGCTGGGAAATTCCCCAAAGCGCATAACTCTGGTCCTTGTTTTCGTCCAGACCTTTGGAGATCACATATCTACCGTTTTCCTCACGCACATTGGCGTAATGGCCGGTGGCAATAAAATCACAACCCAGTTTATCGGCGCGGCGCAGCAACGAATCCCACTTAATGTGCGTGTTGCACAACACGCAAGGGTTCGGGGTGCGGCCGGCTAGATATTCGTCGGTGAAATGGTTTATTACATAATCGCCGAATTCCTCGCGGATGTCGATAATGTAATGCGGGAAACCCAGCTGCACGGCAATGTTGCGCGCATCGTTAATGCTGTCGAGGCTGCAGCAGCCGGTTTCTTTTTTACTTCCCCCTGAAGACGCGTAGTCCCAGGTTTTCATGGTCATGCCTACTACTTCGTAGCCTTGCTCATGGAGCATTACGGCCGCCACCGAACTATCGATGCCGCCACTCATGGCTACTAAAACTCTTCCTTTTGTACTCATTTAATCGAAAACAGGGTTGAAAGCCCTTTTTAAAATGGTTAATTTACAAAGATACAACATTACCGCATTTATATAGCTTTTTCCGGGTATTGCTCCTTGCCTTTGAGTAACGTTTTTAGTACCGGAAAATTTCCTTTCTTTTCAGCTTTTCAACTAAGGCTTTCCAAAAAATTTCATTGCCGTCTGCTTTAGCTGACGGATTGCAGGCTGCCTGAAGATAACAATACATTCAAATAATTGCAATTACACTTTAAAAGGTTTGGCTAAAGCCGAAATTTAAATGCTTTAAAACCGTCAGCTAAAGCAGACGGCAATGAAATTTGGTATGTGGAAATTCCATTGCACTAACTTTTTAGGCCGGAATTAGCCCAGCATTGTAATTGCATACACAGTTAAAGAGTATATCCCGTCTGCTTTAGCAAAAAAGCCGTATTTTAATGGAAAAGTAATTTTAATGGCTCACGGACATCATCATCACCCTTCCCCGCTACTTACGGACCTGAACCGGGCTTTTATGCTGGGTCTGGTACTGAACATTATTTTTGTAGTGGTAGAAGCTGGTGCCGGTTTTTATATCAATTCCTTAAGTTTGCTCAGCGATGCCGGTCATAATTTAAGCGATGTGGTAAGCCTAGGGCTGGCCATGCTGGCGTTTAAACTGGTGAAGATCAAACCTACTCAGAAATTCACTTACGGGTATCAGAAGTCCACCATTCTGGTTGCCCTGATCAATGCCGTAATCCTACTGTTGGCTATCGGCAGCATCGGACTGGAGGCTTATCAACGGTTCCAAAATCCGGAAGCTGTGCCCGGTAAAACGGTAGCACTGGTGGCTGGCATCGGGATCTTTATTAATGCTGGTACCGCCATGCTTTTTTATAAGGACAAGGACAAAGACCTGAACGTAAAGGGTGCCTACCTGCACATGGCCGCTGATGCGCTGGTTTCTGTGGGGGTAGTAATTTCCGGCCTTGTGATGTTCTATACCAATTGGTTCTGGCTCGACAGCATCATCAGTTTTGTCATTATTATCGTGATCTTTTTCAGTACCTGGAACCTGCTTAAAGAAACCATACGCCTAAGCCTGGATGCCGTTCCCGAAAATGTAGATTACCAGAAAGTACTGCAAGCCATGGAAGAAGTACCCGGGGTTAATTGCGTGTATCACATTCATATATGGGCACTGAGCACCACACGAAACGCCCTGACGGCCCATGTGTTGCTGGAGCCGGGAACGGTGCCGCCTGAGATTCGAAAAATTAAAGAAGAAATACGCCTCCGCCTGTCGTACCTTAATCTGGAACATGTTACACTGGAAACAGATTTGATTAAACATGAAAACGAAAAACCTGATGGCATTTGTTAGCTTTTTTACTTTTTCATCCGGAAAAGATACTGTTTACCATTGCCTGATGTTTTTCGGGACAAAGTATCGGAATCCGGCAAAAAGCTGCTTACTTTGATCGAAATTCTGAATTAACCTTAATTGTAAAACGATACCGAAATGGCTTTAAAAACAACCGTACTGGTAAATGGTATAAACAACCTGAGCGATGCCCGCTATTGCGCTGGCATGGGTGCTGATATGATGGGTTTTAACCTGGACGAAAGCCACCCGGATCATTTAACGGAAGAAGCCTTTAAAGAAATAACCGGCTGGGTAGCCGGCATCCAACTAGTGGGTGAATACGACCACGCTTCCGGGCACCACATTCATGAGCAGGCCAAAAGCCTGAACCTGGACCTGGTGCAGCTGAATAAAACGTACCTGATCGACGAGATTCGGAAAATCGGCAAACCGGTCATTCAAAAAGTATTTATCAATAAGGACACCATCGAGGCAGAGCTGCTGGACATGCTGGACCTGTACAAGGCCGAAGTTGCTTTCTTCCTCGTGTATTCTGACGATTTTACCACCATCGACGAGACCAATATCCGCCTGCTCCGCGATTTGTCCGGTCTTTATAAAATCATTATAGGTTTCGGAGTTGAAAAGCAAAACCTACCGGCCATTCTGGATGAAGTGAGGCCTTACGGCATCGGTTTACAGGGTTCCGACGAAATTAAACCCGGCCTGAAAACCTTCGATGAGCTGGAGGAAATCTTTGAAGTGCTGGAAGAGTAGGGTTTAATGTGCTAATTGATTAATGTGCTGATGTGCTATTTTTATCAGTGACAGAACCTCACCTTTTTAATTAAAGGTGAGGTTTTCTTTTTTTCAATGTTCGTTATGCGTAGCGTTAGCGAAGCGCTCTACGCATTTCTGTTAAGCCAATCTCCAGATTGGCGTAAATAACCCATTTAATAATCAGAAGTTCCCCTTTCAGCATCTGTACTACCGAAATGGTGGCACTGCCAGAGCAAGCGAATAAGACATCAGGCTAAAGACCTGAGTCCCTGTAGAGACGTAATATATTACGTCTTTCACAGCATTTCAGCAAATTATCATATCTGGTCTCAACCTCTTCTAGCTAAATTTGCAACTTAATGCCGCCGTTGGTACCCCGAATGGAGACGTAATATGTCCCGCGAATGGAGACGTAATATATTACGTCTCTACAGTACTAAATCATAATAAATTTCTTTAACATGACGAATATGGTGTTTTCACCTACAACCTTATTACCGCCTGCTTAAACCCGAAAAATAATTTTTTTTAGAACAGTAACTTTGCATCTCTCCTACCTGCTTTATTCGCCAATCGGGAGATTGGCTTTACGGAAATGCGGAGAGCGCTTCGCTAACTCTCCGCATAACGGAGATGCATTACGAACGGGAATAGCACGTTAGCACATTAAGAAATTAGCACATTAATCCTCTTTTTCCCGGGCAAACTTCTGGGCTAAAATACTCCCGGCTACTAATTGCAGGGTGTGGTAAAGCATCACGGGCAACAGAATAATTCCGGTATTCACCGAATTCGCGAAAAGGACTTTTGCCATTACCGTGCCGTGCACCAGCGATTTCTTCGAGCCGCAAAAAATAGCAGTGATCCGGTCTTCGCGGTTAAAACCGAGCAGCCGGGAGATCAGGTTTATCAGGAAAAAAACCGCCAGAAAAAACCCTACCATGCCAAGCCCCAGCAGAAAAATATCGGTAAGGGAAAAGTCGCGGAACATGTTTTGGGAAAAGCTTTCGCTAAAAGAAGTGTACACGATGGTGAGAATGATTAACTGATCGAAGTAACGCATACGTGCCCGGTGCTTTTCGGCAAACTTTCCGAACGTTTTATGCAGCAACATGCCCAGGATTACCGGGATAATTACCTGGATAATGAGTTTAGTAAAAACCTGGCTCAGATCAAAGCTGCTTTCAGCCGTGTTCAGAAAAAGGCCCATCCAGAGCGGCGTAATGAAAACCCCCAGTGTACTGGAAATACTGGCGTTAAAAATGGCGGCCGGAATATTTCCACCGGCTATGGAAACCATTACAACCGCCGAAGAAACCGTGGAAGGCAAGGTTGCCTGAAAGAAGATCCCCAGCCACATCACTTCGGAATCCGGCGTTTGGAAAAGGGATTTTCCAGCCAGTGCCAGCAAAGGAAAAACTACGAAAGTTGTGAGGTGAACTACCAGGTGCAGGCGCCAGTTACTCAGGCCTGCTTTTAGTTTTTCAGGTTCCTGCCGGAGGCCGTAGAAAAAGAAAATAAAGGAAACGCCGTAGTTCGCCAGCTCCGTCAGCGAAAGGGGCCCTTCCTGAATGCCCGGTTCCGGCCAGAATTTTGCCAGTACAATTACGCCCACCAGAATCAGAATGAACGGATCAAGGCCTGCCCTTCCGGCAATATTTACCGCCCGCTGAAAGGCGGAGATCTGCTTATCTACCGGATCGGGATCTATGCGGGGAAATCGGTTTTGCATGAACGGAATATTAATTCTTTAGTCTTTACTGTTCCTGACTTTCAGAGCCGGAAACAGTATCGTTTCTAACGCAAAAAGCCCAGCCTGAACCGGACTTTCTGAAAAAATTGAAATAAACCTTTCTCTAAAATAGTTATCATGTTGAGCGATTACGAAAAAACTCATTAGCATTTTGCAGAAACATTCTTGCTGGAAGCCGACGAGTTCCTTCACATGCGTTCAGGATGACAAGAGTATTTTGAGAAAGTTTATAGTTAACTGAACAAACTAAGCTGCCCTTACACTTCAAACTGCAGGTACTTGATCGGAATGCCTTCGCCTAAGAATTTCCGTTCGTAGGTCGTTTGGATTCCTAAGGTGTGGTGCTGCAGATCGGAAGCATACAGATCGTGGGTAAAGATCAGGTTCTTCTCTCCGGCCTTTTGCAACAGTTCCAGGGTATAGTCGAAAAGCTCCAGGTTGTCGGTTTTAAAATGAATGGTTCCGCCCGGTTTCACCAATTGCTTATACATGTTCATGAAGCGCGGCGAAGTCAGGCGCTTTTTTTCTTCGCCCAAACGCGGACGCGGGTCCGGAAAAGTGACCCAGAGCTCGCTTACTTCGTTCTCGGCAAAATGCTCGGTTATTTCTTCAATAAAAGTCCGGAGGAAGCCCACGTTCGTTAAACCGTTTTCTTCAGCCAGAGAACTTCCTTTCCAGAGCCTCGCTCCTTTTATATCTACGCCAATAAAATTCTTATTCGGGAACAGGTTCGCAAGCCCCACGGTATAATCGCCTTTGCCGCATCCGATCTCCAGGATCAGTTCATGGTTGTTGCCAAAAAAATCTTCCGACCAAAGGCCTTTTAATTGCTTGAAATTTTCTTTCCTTGGTTCTACTACGTTCCGGCGTTCACCAATTACTTTAAATTTCTCGAGTTTGCTTCTTCCCATTTTATAAATCTTCCACTTCGGCCACCACAAACGTGCTGCCCCCAATAAATATCAATTCGTTTTCTTTAGCCGCCGCTTTCGCCGCATTTACCGCTTCCATCACCGTGCTGAAAGCATTGCCTCGCAGCCCAGCTTCCGAAGCCAGTTTCGTTAACTCCTCTACCGGCAAAGCCCGCGGAATATTCGGCTGACAAAAATAGTAGGAATATTCCGGCGGTAATAATTTCAGAATTTTGGTAATGTCCTTATCGTTCACCGCGCCAAAAACGAAATGCACTTTCGGCGCGCCTGCCCGTTCAAGCTGGGCCAGCACCTCCTTCAAACCGGCTTCGTTATGGCCGGTATCGCAAATGATAAGCGGATTCTGGCTCAATACCTGCCAACGGCCTTTGAAACCGGTAAGTTCCCGCACATTCTCCAAGGCAAAACGCAAACTGTTTTCCGGAATATCGAACCCTTTTCGTTTCAGTTCTTCCACTACCTCCAGCACACCGGGTAAATTGTGCTCCTGATACGAACCCGCCAATCCTACTTTCAAATCCGACAAAAAGACGTGGCTGCCTTTATATACATCAAACGTCCGGTCTTCGAAACTACTGTCGGTACAGATCACTTCCAGTTGCTGGTCGGCAAAAATGATCGGGGCATTTTCCTGAAGGGCCTTGTGCAGGAAAACCTCGGTGGTTTCGGGTTGCGTCTGGCTAATAACTACCGGCACGTTGTGCTTGATGATGCCGGCTTTTTCGGCAGCAATGGTAGGCAGGTCGTTGCCCAGTAAACTCTGGTGGTCGAGGCTGATGTTAGTGATGAGGCTTACTTCCGGGATAATGATATTAGTGGAATCGAGGCGGCCGCCCAACCCTACTTCAATTACTGCAATATCCACTTTTTCGCGGGCGAAATAATCGAAGGCCATGGCTACGGTCATTTCAAAAAAGGAAGGCTGCACCCGCTCGAAAAGGTCCTTGTGAGTTTCTACGAATGTAACCACCTCGTCTTTGGGGATCTGGTGGCCGTTGATGCGGATGCGCTCCGTAAAATCTTTCAGGTGGGGCGAGGTGTAAAGTCCGGTTTTATAGGCCGAACATTGCAATATGGCAGCCAGCATATTAGAACTGCTGCCTTTGCCGTTGGTTCCCGCAATATGAATGCTTTTGAATTTGTGCTGCGGATTATCCAACGCTTCGCACAAGGCAAGAATATTATCCAATGACTTCTTAAAAGCAGCATTGCCGATGCGGTGAAACATCGGCAATTGATCATACATATATTCCAGACATTGTTCGTAGGTCATAGAGAAGCCGTTTGATAAGCAATGCAAAATTAACCTTATCCGGCCAAAACACTATGCTTTTCCGGTAAAAAAGTCTGGCGTCTGAATATTTACACAACAACATTAATTTTTTCTGCAATATAAAACCATTCATTCGAGTCATTCCGAGCCTGTCGAGGAAACTTACGCATACTTCTATGGCAAAGCGAGCGTAGCAAGATTTGGCTTATTTAATAATTGCGGCCCCATAAGTTCCCTCGGCTTCCCTCGGCTTCGCTCGGGATGACGGACTAATAAGTTAATGCTGACTTGGAGGAATGAAGTACAAGAAATTCATTTTGCCTGAAAACTTTTCCGGCGTTTGAAATCAAAAAAGCCTGTCCGGAGACAGGCTTTCTGATTTTCTTTCGAAGCAAAAAAACTAGCGGGCCGTAATAATAAAGGTTACTGTTCCGCTTGCCCCGGTTTCCGATTCGCCGCTGACGTTGGTCGGGCTAAGGCTGGTTTTAACTACCGCATCTTTGTAAAGTTTGGTCAGGGCCGGAGAAACGTTGCTTTCCCGCACGGCACAGTAATAAATGGTACCTTCCTTGTCAACTTTAATGTCGAAAACGATCCGGCCGCTTTCATTGGAATCATCGTTCGGGCGCGGCGGACGGTCCCAACCCCAACCCGGCATGCTCAGGCTACCGCCGTTTCCGGGGCCGCCTTTACCTGGTTTCCCATATAAGGCTTTTGCGTCTAAGGAACCTTCCGGATTACCCTGGTCGCCCACTTTGCCCGGACGGTCGCCGTTGTTGTTGCCGGTCATCTGGTTGCTGCTGCCGGCCGTGCCGTTGGCGCCGTTCTGGTTAGCAGATTTGCCCGGATAAAGCGATTTCGGTTTTTCAACCGCTTTCACTTCTTCCTTCTTCTCTTCTACTTTCTTCGGTTCTTTAACTTCTTTTACCGCATAACCACTTTCCTCTACGCCGGTAATTACCCGGTCAGGCGTTGCTTCCACGGCTTTCTGAGGCGTTTCCTGGGCAACTGGCTCCGGTACCCGCTCCGGCGTTTCAGCGGCTGGTCGGCTGTCTTCCCGGTTCGGCGAATTGTTGGCCTGCGCGGTGGTTTGCACGTCGCCGTATCCTTCCTCCCCGATCACGCCGTAATTCAGCTCAATACCGGAACCACCTTCCAGCGGCGGGTTCGGCCCTTTGAACATCATCAGGAAAAATAACGCTAACAGGCCGCCGTGAAAAACCACGGTGCCGATCAGGCCATAATTCCTGTAATCATTTTCTTTCGCTCCCAGCATAGTATTCTTATTTGGAATCCTGCGTGGCCATTACCATTTTTACTTTCAGCTTATTGCCGATTTCAAGAATGTCCACCAGTTTCTGTACGTTCAACGATTTATCTACTCGCAATACAACGGTAGGCTGATCGATTCCGTTCAAAGATTGCGCCAAAGCCGACTCCAGGTTTTCCGGGGCCACGGGCTGCTTATCAATAAAATACTCGCCGGCAGCATTCACCGAAACCGTGATGGGCTGCTTCACCATCTGCACGTCCGATTTGGCGTTAGGCAGCATAAGCTTGATCACGTTCGGGTTTACCATGGTAGAAACGATCAGGAAGAACAGCATCAGGAAGAACATGATGTCGTTCATGGAGCCCGTTTCTACGTGCGACGAAATTTTGCGTCTGCGGCTAAAATCCATTTTTCTTTTTCAGATAAAAGATGAAAGATAAAAGTAGAAAGACAAAGAGGTAAAATATCCTTCTTCTTTTATCTTTCAACCTTCATCCTGAAAATATTAATTATCCTGCAGGAGGTCGGTGAATTCTACGGCGTAGTTTTCCATTTTGAATACCACGCGCTCTACCATCAGGCTCAGGTAATGGTAACCGATGTGGGCGATCATACCTACAATAAGACCAGCAGCAGAAGTTACCATTTTGGTGTAAAGACCGCCGGAGATCTGGGCAATACCGAAGTCGCCGGTAGCAGAAATAGCGTAGAAAATCTTAATTACCCCGATGATCGTACCTACGAAACCAAGCATTGGTGCGATACCGGCAATAATACCGAGCACGTTAATGTTTTTCTCCAGCTTGGTGATCTCCAATTTACCCACGTTCTCGATAGAAGTTTCGATGTCTTTCAGCGGATTGCCAATGCGGCGGATACCTTTCTCGATCATGCGGGCAATTGGCGTGTTGGTACGGGCGCAAAGCGCTTTGGCACCGTTCAGATCGCCCTGGATTACCTGGGTTTTTACGGCCTGCATGAATGGTTCCGGATCTGGTAATGCTTTTTTAATGGCAATATACCGTTCAATCATAATGTAAATGGCAATTACTGACATCAGAACGATCGGTAGCATTACCCACCCTCCCTGAACAATAAGGTCGAAAACGGAAAGGCCGGAATCGGCGCCGGTTACAGGAGCAGCATTTGGCACATTGGCTGCCGTGTCGGCAGTCATGGTTGTAATCTGTAAGAGAATCGGGTTCATATTAATAATTAAGTATCCAGAGGGAGTTACCGAATTTTTTGCGCAATTCCGGAAGATTGGCCGTGGCCAGTTCCATGGTTTCGAATTCGGCTACCGAAACGCGGTGCAGTTTGCTGCCCTTCGTAGGTAAAATGATATCGGAAGCTGCGCCTTTGGCGGTTAATTCATCTTTGCTGCGTTCGGCATTTGCCAAGCTTAAATAACCACCGGAAATGATAAAATAACGCCCGGTAGCGGCATTAATTGTATGCGAAGCCGGCGATTCAGCATTATTTTTTTCCGGCGCTTTCACGCCAGTTTTAACCGTTTCTTTTCCAGCAGTTTTGGCTAAAGCCCCCGGAGCAGCTTTTACAGCTTCGGGTTTAACCGAATTGGCAACCAATTTTGCTTCCGCTTTTTTCGTAGCAGTTGCGGCAGCTGTTTCGATTCTTTCCTTCGGCGCTTCCGGTTTCTCAGCAGCGCTTTTTGGAGCAGCTTCGGTAGCGTTTACCGGCGTTTCGGTTTTGGCATCGAACGCAATCTCATGGGAAGAAACTTTAGCCAAAGCAACTTCTTCGTTTACCGCTGCTGCCTCTTCCGGAAAAGCTTCTGAAAAATCGGCTTCTACGGCGGCTATTGAATTTTCTTCCGGCGTAACCGGCAGTTCTTCTATGGCAAGCCCCACCTCTTTTTGATCGGTTTCAGCTACCTTTTCTTTAATCGTGAGCGTTCTTTCGGAGCCGCTGCTGAATAAGGTAACCGGGTTCAGAGAGCTTAAATTATGCTCCGGCTGCAAAGAAACCACGTATACCATGGCAACGGTTAAGCTGCCCAGCAACACGGTTCCGGCAACGGTAGCATATTTGCGGGAAAACCGCGATAAACGGCCGCCCGTTGGCGCTTTTTGCGAAGCCGCGGCTTTCTGCCGGATGGTACGCAAGGTTGTAGCTTCGGAAGGTATGATCGGCCGGGCTTCCAGTTCCGGCAACCCGAAACTATCGGCCAGGAAGTTCTCCCCTTCCAGGTATTCGAACTCGATCTTGTGCTCGGCATTTAACCGGAAAATTCCGATACCCTGCAATTCGAAACGTTTGTTCTTAACCAGGTTGGTTTGCATGTTGCCTACGAACTGGTTCACCATTTGCTGGGCTTGTTCGGAAGGCACTTTCAGGTGTTGCGCCAGATGGCTTATCAGCAAACCGTCGTTATGCTTCAGTTTTTCGTTGAAAGCAATTTTCTTCGACGGTGGCGTAAAAGTATGTTTTACCGGATGAATTTTCGATGAAGCATACTGCGCGATCAATCCGCCGAAGTCCGGAATGATGACGCAATCGTGGTCGTGTAATAAGTCCTGAATCTGTTTTAAAACCATAAACCTCTTAGAAAGTGTAACTTAAACCTACAATAGCATTAAAGCCCTTGGTCGGGTAGTTCACAAAACGTTCGTATTTCTTGCCGAGAATGTTGTTCAGCATTACAAAAGTTGAAAATTTTTCTGAGATTCGGTAATCTACTTTCAAATTCAGGTCCACAATATTGTCCGATTCCACAATTACCTGCTCGCCCAACCCCCGGTAAATTTTGCCGAAACTGCTACCAATATAGTAAAGTTCCGCGTTAAAAAGAATCTTGTCGTAGATATTGTAGCTTCCGAAAACGGTAGTGCGGTTAGCCGGCAGGTAGAACGGGTGCTCCAGCTTGCCAGTGCTCCAGTTGTAGTAATCGGTTTTCACACCCAGGCGGAATTTCTCGGCTTTGTTGTAAACCACTTCGCCGTAAAAATTAAGGGCATTGGTGTTTTCCGGATCGTATTCCAGAATAAAGCGGGCCGAATCCAAAGGATTGTGGTTGAAGAAATACAGGTTTTTGTAGTTCTGGTAAGCCACTCGCGCTGTTATCTGCACGTTCGGAATTAAGCTTCCGGTTACGCCGCCGTAAAGCTCCAGCTGCTTATCGGTATCGGAGATCAGCAGACGGTTCGAGGCCAGTTCCGGCATCAAACTTGGCGTTTCCTTCAGCCATGGGTTCTCCCGGGTCAGGTCGTAAAGCGTTACGCGCTGCAGATCGCCGGTGGCGCCGGCAAACAGCACCAGTTTGTTTTCAATGGCTTCGTAGCCTAAGCGCAGGTTCGGGTAGAAATTCAGCTTATCGCCGTTGTTGATCGTATCGCCGGTGTAGCCTAGGATCGCGCCTACTGATACATCCAGCTTATCGAGGTCTACCTGGTACGAAGGCGCAATCTTGAAATACGGCCGGCTGATATCGTCGCCATCTTTGTAAGAAATAAAAGACAGGTCCGAAAGCACTTCCACCCGCGATTTATTGGAGAGGAAGTACTGCAGGTCAAGGCCGCCGTAACCGTTCACTTCGGAAGCATCGAAGGCATCGGAAAAATATTTCACGCCGGCTTTCACGCCGTACTGCATTTTCGAATTCGCCTGGGTTTTGTTGTTGATATAAGCTTCCCCGTTCACCCGGTTAAAGTTCTGGTCGATTTTGCGGATTATATCAGGGGAAGGCAAATCCGGGTTGTAACCATAGAATTTGTAACCATCGCGTTCGTAGCCCACGCGGCCGCCAACCGTGATGTTCCCCATATAGCTTTCGCCGTGCGCGCCGATTTCAGAATTGCTTACGTCCGAATTATCTACCGGGCCGTTGGAAGAAACGTGGCTTACGTAACCGCCAAAGGAGGCCCGGTCGCTGCGTTTGTTGTGGAAATAACCTTTCAGGTACGGCGTGCTGTAATTCCCGAAACCGGCTTTTATGTAGTTGCCATATAGTTTTTTCAGGTCTTCCTGCTTAATGGTTAACACGCGGGCTGAAAGCGGCACATCCTGGTCCGGCAGTTTATAATCGTTGAAGCGGTAGGTAACCGTGTTGGTTTTCTTCTCCGGCGGTTCGATGCGGAATTTTTCGTAGTTCCGGCTGGCTTCCGGCAGTTCCAGCACTTTGCTTTTCTCGATCTTGATTTCGGTATTATCCAGTTTGCCGCCGGTTTGCGCAAACGCCTGGAAACCGGCAACCGGACCAAAAGCAAACAATAAAGCCAGTCCGGATAATTTTATGGTGTTTTTCATCGAATAGAATCTCCTTGCGTTGCGTTTAAGTTTTGCTTCTGTTTCTTGTCATTCTTTTTGCCTTTTCCCGCCGGTTCTTCTGCAGGAGCGCCGCCTTTGTCAATATCTGCTAAGTGCGCCTGGGCAATTTCTTTCACTTCTTTAAAAGGAGAATTTTCGATCACGGAATTTAAGGTTGCCTTCGCCTGGAAGGTTTCGCCCTGGGCCGCATAATTATCCGCAATTACAATAAAGGCCCGGCCCAGCCAGTACTCGTAGTTTCCGTAGTTGCTCGATACTTTGTAGGCCGCATCGGTAGATTCTTTGTAGCGTTTCTGCTTGAAAAGGATCTCCGAGATCAGGAATTGGGCTTCGGCGCCGTTCTCGTCGGTAGCTGTAATGGCGTTGTTTAACTGGGTCAAGGCTTCATCCAGTTTGCCCTGCGCGTAACTGGCTTTACCCAGGTACAGCATGGCCGAATTGGTTGCGTTCAGCGCGGCGTTTCCTTGCTTCAGCAGGTCGTTGGCGGTCTTCTTGGTATTCTCGTAATCGCCGGCCAGGTAATAGCTTTTTATCATCCCGATCATCGCGTTTCCTTGTTCGCGGCGGTTGGCTGAAACATCGCGGAGGCGGTTGTAATACTTCAGCGCTTCGGCGTAGTTCTTATCCTCAAATTCCAGGTCAGCAATTTTGTTCAGGGCTTTGCTCAGGTATTCGGTACGGTTCTCGTTTACCACGTCGCGGAGCCTGGTTTTGGCTGTAGCCCGGTCGTTATTGCGCAAGTACGCATCGGCCAGGAAATAACGGGCATCAGCTGCCAGTACACTGTTCGGATAAGCTTTTAAATACGCTTCGAATTTCGGAATGGCCTGTTTGTAGTTTTCCTTGAAGTACAGATTCTTAGCCGACTCAAACTCAACGCTTTCCAGCGCTTTGTTCGAAGGATTAGCTGCCTTGAACTTTGCCAGGTACGGATCGAATTCATCGCCCCGGTTCTGGGTATTAAGAGCTTCCTGCAAACTATATAAGGCACTGTTGGCTACCTGGGAATTCGGATAACTGTCGAGTACCCGTTTGAAATCGTTGATCGCTTCGTCGTGCTTGCGGAGGTTTACGTAAGCCACACCGCGGCGCTGCAGGGCATTCGGCACCAGGTTGCTTTGCGGACGGTTCTCGATCAGGTTGGTGAAACCGGAAATGGCCGGCGCGTAGTTACCGTTCTCGAAATCGAGGTTGGCGCGCTGAAACTGGGCATCATCGGCGTAACGCGAACTTGGATAGTTGGTAATCAGTGCCTGCAGGCTTTTTGCCGCGTCTTCCTTCCGGTTCAGTAAACCTAAAACCACGCCTTTCTGGTATTGCGCATAATCCTTATCCGGCGAATTGGAAGCCAGTACTTTGTCGTACAGGTTCAGCGCCTGGTTATAGTCTTTCTGCACGTAATTACAATCCGCCAGACGCATGGTAGCATCCATTAAGTTCGGATTGTTGTCGCGTACGGAGTTATCGTTGATGTAGGCTTTGAAGTGCGTTTCGGCTTTGTCGTACTGCTTGTTGTTGTAGTACGCATAGCCAATGCCGTAGCGCGACTTGATGTAGTAATCGGTTTTGTTCGCGTTGCTGGTCCGGAAAACGGCGGCGTAAGCGTTGGCCGCTTCGTCCCACTTCTGAGCAATAGATAAAGCTTCCCCTTTCAGGAAAAAGCTTGCCGCCCTAATTTCAGTATCATACGGATATTGCAGCGACTTATCGAGCAAGGCCAGGGCTTCCTGGAATTTTCCATCGTTGAAATAGGAAACTGCCTGGTAGTAGGTTACCCGCTGATAGGTGGCATTGATCCGCTCCGAACGGTTGCTTAATTTCTCGATGTGGCGGATCGCTTCCAGGTAGTTGTTCGAGTTCAGGTACGATTCGCTCAGGATATCATCTGCCTCGTCCGACATTTTGGAACGCGGGAACTTCTTGTTGAAATCGGACAGCGCACTGATCACTTCCCGGAAATTGCCGACTTCGTAATTCAGCTGGGCGTATTTTATGGTAGCGGCTTCAGTTACCGGCTTATCGAATTCCTGGTTACGGGCCTGGTTAAAGGCCGTCATGGCGAAAGGCTTGTTGTTGGCCTTCAGGTAACTTAAACCCAAATGGTACGCCGCATTCTGACCCAACGAATCTTTCTGAAGCGCTACGTCCTTAAAATTGGTAATGGCAACCGGGTAATTCTCGGTTTTGTAGTTGGCGTAAGCGATCTTGTACTGCACGCCGTTCTCGATGTTCTTCCGGCCTTTGGCGTACTCGTTGAAATACGTTACGGCCGTTTTAAAGTCGTTCTGTTTGAAATATGCATCGCCTACCAATAGCTGAATTTCGTCAGCATTTTGCGGCTTCGGTTTCTGGGCCAGTACTTTTTCGCCGTAAGAAATTACTTCCGGCAGGTTGCCTTCTTTGTACAGGATCTGCATTAACAGGAAAGGCACCACCGCGCGGTAAGCCTCGTTCTGCTCGGCAACCCGCAAGTCAGTTTTTGCACCGGCATAATCGCCGTTACGCAAAGCAATGTAGCCGGAATAATAGCTCGAAGCATAGCTGTACTTCCGGCCCCCGCCTTTATTCCGATCGAACAAAGGCTTGGCTTTATCGAACTGTTTCTGGCTGAAATAAGAATAGGCTTGCTTGAATTCTGCTTCGTGCACCTGGGCAGCGTCGAGGTTTTCCTTCGGCACTTTTTCCAGGAATTCGATAGCCTTATCGTAGCTCTTTTTATCGAAGTAAAATAAACCTAACTCGTAATAAGCCAGGCCCGCTTTCGGATGGGCCGGATACTTGGCAGCAAAATCCAGGATCAGGCGTTCAGCATCGGGATGGAACAGGTACAGACCGCTTACGGCGTAATAATATTGCGCATCGATGGTTTTGGTATTGTCCCCGATCAGGCTGATGTATTTGGCAAAAGCCTGCTGGGCTGCGCCGTATTTTTCCCGGTCGAAAAGCTCCAGCCCTTCCTGCAGATAGCGTTCTTCGTTCGTAAACGTTTGGGTTTGCTGGGCTTCGGCAAATTGAGTGGCCCCGCCCAGCATGGCCGACGTAAAAATTATTTTCTGGTATAGCTTCATATTAGAACTTTAATCTCAGACCCAAACTTGGCAGAACCGGCAATTGATCCACGCGTTGCGATGAAATGCGGTCGAAGTAAAAAATATTTTTGCGGTTGTAAACATTCACTACGTCGGCGTTTATTTCCAGAACCGTAGCATTTTTAAGCTTAAAAGTCTTTTTAGCCGATAAGTCGAGGCGGTGGTAATAAGGCAGGCGTTTGGAGTTCATATCGCCGTACAGAATGCCTAATTCGCCGTTCTCGGAAGTCAGGTCGGAATCGATGCTGCCGGTGAGGTTACGCTCAAAAAAGCCCTGGGTTGGCGTGAACGGGAACCCGGAACCTAAATTCCAGCGACCGCTGATCTCAAAGCTTTTCTCTTTTCCGAAGGTATAAGTACCCAGTAAGTTAGCATTGTGGCGGCGGTCGAAATTGGTCGCATATTCCTGCTTGCCGAATTTCCGGTCTACTTCCGCTAAGGAATAACCCGCCTGGAACAACACGTTCTCACTGGCATATTTCAGCGCTAAATCGATACCCTTGGCAATGCCGGATTCTACAATGTACGGGGCTTCGTTGCCAAATAAACGGTTCCGGTTTATGTTCACCAACTGGTTAAAGTCTTTAATGTAAGGCTCCACGTTTACCGATACCTTATCGTTTACGTCGTACTCAAATCCGGCCATCAGGTGGCGGGCTTTCTGCAAAGGATTCTCTACGCGCTTGCCATCCGCATCTACCAAAGATTCCGGCGAAGAAATGAAACCGGCAAAAAGGTTTACTACGTCCTGGTCGGAGCGGGTAGCAAGAAAGTTCTGGGTAAAGAAGCCCCCGGCAAATTTGAAACGTAATTTTTCGGAAATATTGTATTTAAAACCAAGGCGCGGCTCCGGCGAAAAAGTAGCCAGGGAAGCATAATAATGCAGGCGGATGCTCGGCTCTAAAACGAACAGGCTCTTCACGATGCGGTACTTGAAAAAGCCCGCCATTTCGGTGTTGTTCTGCTCTTCTTTCTGTTCTACGCCGCTTGGGGTATAGCCTATGAAGTTGGTTTTATTTCCGATTACCGATATCCCGTATTTCAGTTCGTTCTGGTTAATGAAGTAAGTAAAGTCCAGGCCCAGATTAAACCCGTTGATCTTGCTGGTACGCGGCTGGGCTATTGGTTCGGTAATGCCGATATCGTAATTGGAATAGGCCAGCAAACCGCGCATTAATAAAGACGAAGAAGAAGGCAGCAACATAAAATCAGTACCGAAACCATACGAATCCCATTTTACCTGGGAATTGCTGGCCAGGTTTACGCGGTCGTTGAAATTAAAGCCAAACAAATTAAGTTTATTGCCGCCGGTAGAGTTAAACGAAGCCTTGCCGTATACATCGGTAAAGCTGTAAGGCAGCCCGTCTTCGTTGGCGTATTTGTAAAGGGTTTTAGAAGTTTTATCCAGGTAAGAAGTTCTACCGCTTAACAGGAAAGACGAGTTGCTTACGCCATCCTTTGGTTTCGACAACGGGCCTTCCAGCACCAGTTTGGAAGTGAACGGATTTACCGAAACCACGCCGCCGAATTTTTTCCGGTTCCCGTCGCGGGTCGTTACGTCCATTACCGCCGAAGTCCGGCCACCGTATTCAGCGTTAAAGCCGCCAGTGTACACTTCCACGTTGCGGATGATATCGGTATCGAAAACGGAGAATAAACCAATGGAGTGGAACGGGTTGTAAATGATCATCCCATCGAGCAGGAAAAGGGTTTGCACCGGGGTACCGCCCCGAATGTAAAGCTGTCCGCCCTGGTCGCCGGTAGAAACTACGCCGGGAATGGTTTGCAGGTACTGCGCTACGTCGGGCTCGCCGCCAATGCTTGGCAAGGCCGTGATCTGGCGCGGGGTAATTTTCTCTACCGCTACGTTTACCGTAGTGGTATTTACCGTCCGGCCGGCCTTCACTTCTATTTCTTTCAGGTTCAGATCGGTCTGCTTAAGGTAGAATTTCTGGGTTTTGATCTCATTGGGTTTTAAGACGATCGGAACTTCCAGGGTATCGTAGCCAATGGAGCGGGGCATTAAGATGTAGCTGCCCGGCTGAATGCGGGTGATGGAGAAATAACCGTTTACATCGGTCTGGGCGCCCTGCACCATTTTGCCGTTGCTGTAAAGCAGTACGGTGCTGTAAATCAGCGGGTCGCCATTCTTTTCATCGTATAAAAATCCGCGGACTTCGGCAGTTTGTGCCCAGGCTTTCGGCGCCCCGGACAAAAACAACATAAAAAAGAAGCAGATCTTAAAGTAATTCTTCAGCATATTTCAGGTTTGAAAATCAAAATTAATAAAAACCCTGAAAGCTGGTAGACTTCCTCCTTTTTTTAGTGAAAATAGTTCTATTTATCCTTAAACGGACAACTTTTCTGCTGCTTCTACGTTGCGCAAACGCTATGATTTTCAAGGGAAAAAACCTCACAGGTCTCGGAGACCTGTGAGGTTTGAATCGCTCCTTCTATACCACCGGAAGCTGCTGTGGCACCGGATGCAGGATTTTAAAAACCAGTTCCTTCAGAATATCCGCATCGGTCATGTTACCACCTTCAATGCCTTTGCTTTGCAGGTCGGCTACTCTTATATAATGCAGGATCTGTTTGGTGCGCGGATAACCGAAGGTGCGCATGGCGTTCAGGTAATCTTTGGCAAAAAACGCGTTTACCCCCAATGCTTTGGCAATGCCGGCATCCGATTTGTCTTCGGCAAAGAAACCGGTAAGAACTTTGCTGAAAAACCCGAACAGCAAACTTAAATTCGGAATTACCGGGTTGGCTTTGGGATTGGCTTCGAAATAATTGATGATGCGGTTGGCTTTCAGGGCATCGCCGTTGATCAGGGCCGACTGCAGCTCGAAGATGTTAAAGTCCTTGCTGATGCCGATGTTTTCCTGCACCAGTTTTTCATCGATGGTCTGCCCTTCTTTTAAGTTGATCGTCAGCTTGTCGATCTCGTTGGCCAGGCGCGACAGGTCTGCTCCGATGTATTCGGCCATCATCTGCACGGCTTTCGGCGAAACCTGCAGCTTTCTGTCTTTGAGGTAATTGTTGATCCAGGCAGGAACCTGGTTGTCGTAGAGCTTTTTGGTGGTTAAGAGTACTGCGTGCTTGTTTACCGTTTTGGCCAGGGCTTTGCGGCCGTCGAGGGTTTTGTGCTTGAAAGCAAACACCAGTACTGTGCTCGGCAGCGGGTTCTGCAAATACGCTTCCAGGGCTTTCATCCCGTTGTCCTTTTCAATGTCCGGAATGCTTTGCGCTTCTTTCACAATTACCACGCTTCTTTCGGCCATCATCGGGTAGCGTTTTGCCTGGCTCAGGATCGTCAGCACATCGGTATCTTTGCCGTACATCACCACCTGGTTGAAACCTTTGTCGGCTTCGCTCAGGGCATGCTTTTCAATGTAATCGGAGATCAGATCGATGTAATACGGTTCTTCGCCCTGCAGGAAATAAACCGGCGCGTATTGGTTCTGCTTTAACTTCTGTAATATTTCGTCGGCGGTAAGAGCGGCCATTTAAATTGCTGATTGTTAATTGTTGATTGTTTGGTTTTTGGGGGAGGAAAGGAATAGCGTTTAGAATTTTTATCTGCTAATATTAACCTTGTTTTTTACAAGGAAATAGACCATTATACTAAATGTAAATAGAGTTACAATTATTGAAATGAAATAAAAAATCACAATAGGGATAATTTCAACTAATAAATTACCAAAGTGAATTTTACTAATTAGATAAATTACTAAAAACACAAACCAAATAGTAGAGTTTATTATTAAGGAATATCTCCAAATTATCTTCCATTTAGATTTTAAACTCAAAAGATCATTTACCATAATTTTTCCACCAACCCAAAGGACAATTGGCAAAGCTAAAATCAACCCAATGATTGAGTCTAGGTAAACTGCTAATGTTCCCATTAAACGTAAGCCACCACCCGTTAGCATAGCTAGAATCCATAGAAAAGCATAAAGCGCAACTAATCCGAAAGGAAACCCTACCAATAATGAAATCAGTCCACCTTTATTCTTTAAAGTCATCAAGCCTTTTTATCTGATAATAACGCTATCCTTATCCCCTCGAAACCCCTTCCCCAACAAAATTACCGCAACTATAATGAAGGAACAAGCGAAGACTAATATCTTTGCCGGATAATTGCGTTCCGACTTTGCTTAAACGCTAGCCTTTAGCCATTAAAAAGTCGAACCATCGAATATCGAACAATCGAACAACCGAAATTATGATAAACCTGATTGATGAACTGAAATGGCGCGGCATGTTTTTCGACGCCATGCCCGGCACCGATGATTTACTGAAAAACGAAATGGTTACTGGCTACATTGGCTTCGACCCTACTGCTTCTTCTTTACACATCGGCAACCTGGCAACCATTATGCTGCTGGTGCATTTGCAGCGGGCCGGCCACAAACCAATGGCCCTGGTAGGCGGCGCCACCGGCATGATCGGCGACCCTTCCGGCAAGGCGGCGGAACGGAGCTTCCTTTCGGAAGATGCCTTGCGCGCGAACCAGGATGGCATCCGGAAACAGCTGGAAAAATTCCTCGACTTTAACGCCGGCGCCAATTCCGCCGAAATGGTAAACAACTACGACTGGTTCAAAGACTTTTCGTTCCTGGGTTTCCTTCGCGACGTAGGCAAGCACATGACCGTGAATTACATGATGGCCAAGGATTCGGTGAAGAAACGGATCACGGCTTCGGAAGAAGAAGGCCCGGCTTCCGGCCTCTCCTACACCGAATTCACCTACCAGTTACTGCAAGGCTACGATTTCTTCCATTTATATAAGACCAAAGGCGTAAAACTGCAGATGGGCGCTTCCGACCAGTGGGGAAACATTACCACCGGTACCGAACTTATCCGGAGAATGGACGGCGGAAAAGCGTTTGCTTTAATCGGCAACCTGGTTACCAAATCCGACGGCACCAAATTCGGCAAATCGGAAGGCGGCAACATCTGGCTCGACGCTTCCATGACCTCCCCGTACAAGTTCTACCAGTTCTGGCTGAACCTGAGCGACGAGGAAGCTGAAAAATTAATTAAGGTGTACACGCTGCTGCCTCAGGAAGAAATTGAAAGGTTAACCGCTGAACACAAACAGGCGCCAAACCTCCGCATCCTGCAGAAAGCCCTGGCCGAAGACGTAACCATCCGGGTGCATTCCGCCGAAGATTACCGCGCCGCCGTGGAAGCTTCGGAAGTTTTGTTCGGAAAAGGAACCCTGGATACGCTGAAAAGGCTGCCGGAAGACATGCTGCTGGCCGTTTTTGAAGGCGTGCCGCAAATTGCAGTTTCCCGCGCCGATTACGAGGCTACCCCAACCGTGAGCGACCTGCTGGCAGCTTCTACCAACGGCATCATTTTTAAAAGCAAAGGCGAAGCCAAACGCATGATCGCCGATAACGGCGTAAGCATTAATAAAGAAAAAGTACAAAATTCGGAAGAGCCACTGGCTTTCGAATTGCTGCAAAATAAATATCTGGTGGTGCAGAAAGGAAAGAAAAATTATTTTCTGATTGCCGTAAATTAGGCCGCTACGGCGGTTAACAATAAAAAAGGTGGCTTCTTGCGAGGCCACCTTTTTTGTTTGATCAAATACTGTTTTAATTACTTTTTGCCTGCTTTTGCAGTAGAACCGGCTGCTTTTTTAGCACCGCCGGCAGAAGCGCCAGCTTTCGCTTTAGAAGCAGAACCAGCAGAAGCAGTTTCGCCGCCAGCTGCGTTTTTCATGTCCTGAACCTCTTTTCTGATGTCCTGAGCCATGTTTTTCAGTTCCTGCATGCCTTTACGTACGCGGGTACCGGCAGCTGAATTCTGCTTGTCGTAGAATTTTTCGAAATCAGCTTCCAGTGACATGATTAAATCTCTTACCTGGCCAAAATTGTTCTTGCTCATTAGTGCGTTTGTTATTGGTTAAACATTAATATTTGATTGCTCTAATATACAGATATTTCGAATACAAGCAAATAAGGCACTTTTTTTTTCAAAAACAGGCAAAAATAATTAGGCCGTAACGGCAGGCTTCGAGTACAGGCCTTTATCTAGCTTAGCTGCAATTTTCTCAAACGCGTCGATCGTCTCTTTTACGTCTTCCAGCGTGTGGGCAGCCGTAGGAATTAAACGCAGCATGATAACGTCTTTCGGCACTACCGGGTAAACCACAATAGAGCAGAAAATATTGAAATTCTCTCTCAGGTCGAGGGTTAACTGGGTGGCATCCGGAATTTGTCCGGCTAATAAAACCGGCGTAACCGGAGAATTGGTTGTACCCAGGTTGAAGCCTTTTTCGCGCAAACCGCTTTGCAGGGCATTCACGATCTCCCACAGTTTATCTTTCAACTCCGGTTTGGTTTTCAGTAATTCCAGACGCTTCAGCGCGCCCACTACCAACGGCATCGGCAGGGATTTGGCGAAGATCTGAGAACGCATGTTGTAGCGCAGGTAATCGATCACGTATTCTTCCCCGGCCACAAACGCGCCGATAGAAGCCATGGATTTTGCAAATGTAGAGAAGTAAACATCGATGCCGTCCTGAACGCCTAAGTGCTCGCCGGTACCAGCGCCGGTTTTACCCATGGTACCGAAACCGTGGGCATCGTCTACGAATAAACGGAACTGGTATTTTTCTTTCAGGGCAACAATTTCGCGCAAAGCACCCAGGTTACCGCTCATGCCAAACACGCCTTCGGTAATAACCAGAATACCGCCACCGGTTTCAGCAGCTAATCTAGTTGCGCGCTGCAGTTGTTTTTCTAGGCTTTCAATATCGTTGTGCTGATACACGTAGCGTTTGCCCTGGTGCAGGCGCAACCCGTCGATGATACAGGCGTGTGATTCGGCATCGTACACAATTACGTCGTGGCGGTTGCAAAGCGAATCGATAATAGAAAGAACGCCCTGGTATCCGAAATTCAGCAACAAGCCGGCTGGCTTCTGTACAAACTCCGCTAATTGTTCTTCCAGTTGCTCGTGCAGGTTCGAGTTTCCGGACATAATGCGGGCTCCCATCGGGTAAGCCATACCATATTGTGCAGCAGCTTCCGCATCTACTTTCCGTACTTCCGGGTGGTTGGCCAGACCTAAATAGTTATTCAGGCTCCAGGTAAGTACTTCTTTGCCCCGGAATTTCATGCGCGGCGCTATTTCACCTTCCAGTTTCGGGAACGTGAAATAACCATGCGCATAGTGAGAGTGACTGCCCAACGGACCACGATTGGCTGCTAATTTTTCAAAAATATCCACTGTGTATACAGGTTAAATAGTTGGAAATCGGATTTGACGATAAAAACCATTCAGCAATTACCGTAAAAAGTGCACAAATTTAAGTTTATTATAATGCAAATCAAACCTCAAACATTTGTTTAACTTTTTACTTTCAAAAGAATACTGTTTCTTTGAAGCTTTATTTCGACTCTCTCTATTATAATTAGTAGAATGACTAAAATCAGGAAAATACTGGTGGCTAACCGCGGCGAAATTGCGCTCCGCGTAATGCGTTCGGCCCGCGAAATGGGCATTAAAACGGTAGCTGTTTACTCCGAAGCCGACCGCAAATCGCCGCACGTGCGCTACGCCGACGAAGCCGTTTGTATTGGCGGCCCAAAATCGGCAGAATCTTACTTACGCGGCGACAAAATTATCGAGGTCTGCAAAGAATTAGGCGTAGATGCCATTCACCCGGGCTACGGCTTTTTATCGGAGAATGCCAACTTTGCCAAAGCCGTAACCGAAGCCGGTTTAATTTTTATCGGACCTTCGCCGGAGGCTATTACCCTCATGGGCAGCAAACTGGCCGCCAAAGCCGCCGTAGCCAATTACGACATCCCGATGGTACCCGGCACGAAAGACGCCATTACCGACCTGGAAGAAGCCAAGAAAGTAGCGACCAATATCGGTTTCCCGATCCTGATTAAAGCATCTGCCGGCGGTGGCGGTAAAGGCATGCGGGTAGTAACCGGCGCCGAAATCTTTGAAGAACAAATGAAAATGGCTGTTAGCGAAGCCATTTCCGCATTCGGCGACGGTGCCGTTTTCATTGAAAAATACGTTGGTTCGCCGCGCCACATCGAGATACAGGTGCTGGGCGATATGCACGGCAATATTGTGCATTTGTTCGAGCGGGAATGCTCCATTCAGCGCCGTCACCAGAAAGTAATTGAAGAAGCGCCTTCGGCTATTTTAACGCCGGAAATTCGCGAAGCCATGGGCCAGGCCGCCGTAAACGTAGCCAAAGCCTGCAATTACCACGGCGCCGGTACGGTAGAATTCTTAATGGATGAAAACCTGAACTTCTACTTTCTGGAAATGAATACCCGTTTGCAGGTAGAACACCCGGTTACCGAACAAATCACCGGCCTCGACCTGGTAAAAGAACAGATCAAAATTGCCGAAGGCGCCCCCCTTTCTTTTAAACAGGAAGACCTAACCATTAACGGCCACGCGCTGGAGCTCCGCGTGTACGCCGAAGATCCGAAAAACAACTTCCTGCCAGATATCGGAAAGCTGGAGCAGTACAAGCGTCCGCAAGGCTTAGGTGTGCGGGTAGACGATGGTTTTGAAGAAGGCATGGAAATTCCGATCTACTACGACCCGATGATCGCCAAACTGGTAACCTTCGGCAAAGACCGCCAGGAAGCCATTGAAAAAATGCTCCGCGCTATCGACGAATATAAGATCACCGGTATCGAAACCACGTTGCCTTTCGGTAAATTCGTTTTAAACCACGAAGCCTTCATTTCCGGCAACTTCGACACCAAATTCATCGATCGCTATTTCACCCCGGACATGCTGAAACCGGAAATCAATCCGGCGGAAACGGAGATTGCCGCTGCTCTGGCTGCCATGCTGATGGACAAGAAAAAGCCGGACGTGAAAGCCAATGCCGAAGCCTCAGCGGTTGCTACTTCCAACTGGAAAAAGAACCGGTTGCATTCTTAAGGCACGAAAGTTCAAATTGTAATCAAACCTGTGAGATTTTAAAAACCTCACAGGTTTTTTTGTGCTGAACGGTACCGTTTTAGGCTGAAAAACGAAAGCCTGAGAATTGATTTTCTCAGGCTTATTATTTTAAATCAACAGTGTGTTGTTCAGTAGCGTAGGGTTAAACTTAAAAATCTGCAAGTAAGAAAATTTGCGTCATTCTGAGCTTGTCGAAGAATCTTATGGAAATTACAATGACAAAGCGAGCGTAGCAAGATTTGGCTTACAGGTTAATTCTAGTTATGCGGCTCCATAAGTTCCCTCGACTGGCGTTCGGGATGACGCAATAATGTAATCCTAATTTTTTTCTGGTTCTTCGACTTTGCGAATAAAACCATTGCAGCTGAACGCCGAAATTAGCTCTAAACCAAATCAAATAAACTCCGAACGCCAATAAACCTTTCTTTGGTGAAGGCTTCGCCGAACTCCACGCCTATTAAATGGCCCATATCGCGGCTCCGGGCTTCCAGGAACTTCAGGAATTCGAGGCTGGAGATGTAGGTATTTTCTTCCGGATTGTTCGGGTCGTAGAACTGGGAACCGTAGGCTCTAACCGCTTCCATGCGCTGCTCCCAGTAAGGCGTAATATCCATTACAAAATCGGGCGTATGCATCCGGTCCTGAATGTAGTGATACACCTGCTTGGGTCGCCAATGTTCCTGTTTTTCGCCGTTCTCCCCTACTGTTTCCACCATTTTCAGGCCCGCTAAAAAGCAGCTTTCCGAAACCAGGGTAGAACCGCGTCCATGATCCGGATGCCGGTCGGAAATGGCATTCAGCAACACGACTTCCGGCTGGTATTTGCGAAGCACCTGAACCACTTTTAACTTATTTTCCTGGTTTACCTCGAAAAAGCCGTCGGCTAATTCCAAGTTTTCCCGCACGTGCAAACCAATGATCCTGGTAGCCGCTTCGGATTCCTGCTTCCGGATTTCGGGGGTGCCCCGGGTTCCAAGCTCGCCGCGGGTCAGGTCTACAATGCCAACTTTTTTACGCATGGCTACGTGCGCAATCAGGGTGCCTCCACATGACATTTCAGCATCGTCTGGGTGCGCGGCAAAAGCAAGCAGGTCTAATTTCATAGCAGGAATTTAACTTAACGGATACGCAAGCTACGGCCAAGCTTTAAAGTAGTTTTCCCGGAAATCTTATTCAGCCGCATGATCTGGGCCTGGGAAACGCCGTACTTCCGGGCAATTTGCGAAATGGTATCGCCGGAACGTACTTTATGATACGCTGAAGATCTTACGCGCGTAGCCCGTCCGCGCGCACTTTTCTTGTATTTTAAAGCCGTGTTGTAATAGTTGAACAGCGCCGAAGTAATTACAAAGTCTTCTTTCTTCAGCTTGTACTCCGGGAAATTATAAATATGCTCCGGATCGATCGGGTTGCCTTCGTAGCGCACTTCGTAATGCAAATGCGGACCGGAACTACGGCCGGTACTTCCGCCCATACCAATTGCCTGACCGGATTTTACGAACTGCCCTACGTTAACCAATGGCCGTGACAAGTGGCCGTACAGGGTTTCCAGACCGTTGTAGTGGCGCACTACCAGGTAATTACCGTAGCCACCGCCATCGTATTTCGAGATTCGGATCACACCGTCAAATGCTGCATAAACGGTATCCCCCATATCCAGGTCGATATCGGTACCGTAATGCCAGCGATAACCCCGGTAACCGAAATCGGAGGTGATCGGCGTAGTGGTAAGCGGCATTTTGGAGTAACGCTGCTTGCTATGGTCTACCAGGTGAATGTGCAGAGAATCTTTGATATTGCGGCCGTCTTTGCGGTACGGGTTAATATTGTGCGTATCCCAGATGGCGTAATAGCCGGCAACCTTTATCCAGGTACTATCGATCAGGATCTCATCCGACATTTCCACGATCTGCTGTTCACCCAAGTCGAGCGTAGTGGTATCTTCGTTCAGGATGGAAAGCTTTTTAGCCGGGTTAAAGAAGATAGAACGGCCGGCATCGGAAGAATCCTCGGGAAACTCGTCGTACTCGATCAGAATAGAAGTATCGGGACGCACATACTGGATCTTCGGCGCTTTGATCTTAAAAAGATCTTTCTTGCCTGCCTGTTTGTTCTTTGCCGGGGCCTTTTTAGGGGGCAAATTCCGGCTTTGGGAAAACCCTTGCAAACCGGTTAAAACCAAAAAGAACAGCAACAGTAATCTAAAGGAAAAATTACGCATTCAAAAAGTAATAAGGGCACTGGAAACGAGTATGTTGCCTTTTTAAACGAGTAAAAAGGCAACATATTTCCTAAACTTTCAATCGGTTCGTTTAGTATGTTTCCGGGCCGGAAAAAGAAAAATTTAATGAATACCTTGAGCGGCGAGGTAACGTTCGGCATCGAGCGCGGCCATGCAACCGGAGCCCGCAGCCGTTACGGCCTGGCGGTACATAAAGTCCTGTACATCGCCGCACGCAAATACGCCGTCTACGTTGGTCTGGGAAGTTCCCGGAATGGTGCGGAGGTACCCGTTTTCGTCGTGCTTCAGGTATTTCTTAAAGATATCGGAGTTTGGCTGATGGCCGATGGCTACAAAGAAACCGCTGACAGGAATTTCGCGAAGCTCGTTCGTAACGATATTCTTCACCCGTACGGCTTCCACCACTTCGTTTCCTAAAATTTCATCGGTTACCGTATTCCAGAGGATCTCAATGTTCGGGGTTTTCTTTACGCGTTCCTGCATAATGATAGAAGCCTTCATCTCATGGCGACGCACGATCATGTAAACCTTGGAGCAAAGATTAGACAGGTAAGTTGCTTCTTCAGCCGCGGTATCGCCGGCGCCCACAATGGCAACCTCCTGCCCGCGGTAAAAGAAACCGTCGCAAACTGCGCAAGCCGAAACCCCGTTGCCATTCAGGCGTGCTTCCGATTCCAGCCCCAGCCATTTGGCCGAAGCGCCGGTAGAAATGATAACCGTATCGGCCGTAATTACCTTATGGTCGTCGATGGTAACCTTATGGGGTTTTCTACTGAAGTCCACGTCGGTAGCAATGCCGTAACGTACGTCGGTACCGAAGCGCTCCGCCTGCCGCTTAAAGTCCTCCATCATCTGGGGGCCGTTAATGCCGTCCGGATAACCCGGATAATTCTCCACGTCGTTAGTAATGGTAAGCTGGCCGCCCGGCTGCAAACCTTGATATAGAACAGGCTTTAAATTAGCCCGGGAAGCATAAATTGCCGCCGTATAGCCGGCCGGTCCGGAGCCAATTATTAAACATCTTACGTGTTCGTTTTCAGTCATTGTAAAAGATCAGTTCAAAAATTCAGATACAATATTACAAATTTTATCCCGAAACCTTTCAGCCTTCTGCCGATGGGCAATTGGTTTTTCACGCCTGAACCATAGCATTGTCTAATGAAAGAACCCGGTAGAGACGCAATTTATTGCGTCTAAATTCCGGATATTACACCGTTTACGCCGTTGTTGGTGTTTTCACCAACAACTCAACTCCGCCAAGAAAATACCTGCAGTAGAAGTTGTTGGTGAAAACACCAACAACGGCAGGAAAAAGACGCACAATACTGTCGCAATGCTGTGAAAGACATAATGTATAAGACGTAATGAATTACGTCTCTACCGATCAATTAATGAAAAAAAACCCCAGCCTTTGGAGCTGAGGTTTTGGGGTAAAAACAGTATCGTTTTGCTTAGCCTAAATATGGTTTTAAAGCCTTGCTCCGGGAAGTATGACGTAAACGACGGATCGCTTTTTCTTTGATCTGACGTACGCGTTCGCGGGTAAGGTTGAACTTCTCTCCGATCTCTTCCAGCGTTAATGAATGCTCACCATTCAGTCCGAAATAAAGGGTAATTACGTCGGCTTCACGCTTGGTTAAGGTAGAAAGGGCACGTTGTACTTCTTTGCGCAACGAATCGTTCATCAGGCCGGTATCCGGGCTTTCTTCGTCTTCGTTTTCCAGTACGTCCAGTAAGCGGTTTTCCTCACCTTGTACAAAAGGTGCATCTACCGATACGTGACGGCCGGAAATTTTCAGGGTATCTACTACTTCCGAAGTGGTTAATTCCAGTACTTCTGCAATCTCTTCCGGGCTTGGCTCGCGTTCGAACTTCTGCTCCAGTTCGGAGAAAGATTTGGAAATTTTGTTCAGGGATCCTACCCGGTTCAAAGGCAAACGTACGATCCGGCTCTGTTCGGCCAAAGCCTGCAGAATAGACTGACGGATCCACCATACCGCGTAGGATATGAATTTAAAACCACGGGTCTCATCAAAACGCTTTGCCGCTTTAATAAGGCCTAAGTTTCCTTCGTTAATTAAATCTCCCAACGATAAGCCTTGGTTCTGATACTGTTTGGCAACCGAAACCACGAAGCGCAAGTTAGCTTTCGTCAGTTTTTCAAGCGCAAATTGGTCGCCTTCTTTAATCCGCTGAGCTAACGTTACTTCTTCGTCGGGGGTAAGCAAGTCCACTTTACCTATTTCCTGGAGGTACTTGTCCAGCGACTGGCTTTCGCGGTTGGTAATCTGCTTACTGATTTTGAGTTGTCTCATTGGGGTATTATTGAAAAAGTTATTTTATTTTATTATATTACATTCCTGGCTCGAAATAAAGAACGCCGGTTTCCGCCTATAAAGTTCGGTTTCCTCCGGAAATAATTTACTCGTTTACAGCAATTTAAACTGCTAAAGGTACAGCCGCATACGCAGATGTACCTTTGCAGATTCAACTCATCAGTTATTGGGGATTTGCCTCCGTGTTTTTAGCTTCAGGCTTTGGCAATAAGGCTTTGCGCGAAAGTTTGAACTTACCGGTCTTCTTGTCGATGTCCATCAGTTTCACTTTCAGTTCTTCGCCGATTTCCAGTACGCCTTCCAGGCTTTCCAGACGCTCGTGCTTCACTTCGGAAATGTGCAGCAAGCCATCTTTGCCCGGCATAAACTCTACGAAAGCGCCGTAAGGCTGAATAGATTTTACTTTACCGATGTAAACATCGCCGATCTCCGGAACTGCCACGATCGCTTTGATGCGGCTTACGGCATCGTTCATATTTTCCTGGTTGGTAGCGAAAATATTAACGTGGCCTTTCTCATTTTTCTCTTCGATAATGATAGTAGCGCCGGTATCTTTCTGGATCTGCTGAATTACTTTACCGCCTGGCCCGATCACGGCACCAATAAATTCTTTATCGATAATGATGTTGAAGGAACGCGGGGTGTGCGGTTTGTAGTCGGCAGCAGGTGCAGCAATGGTTTTTTCCATTTCGCCCAGAATATGCAAACGACCAGCTTTTGCCTGCTCTAAGGCCTGGGTCAGCACTTCGTAAGATAAGCCCTGTACTTTAATGTCCATCTGGCAGGCCGTGATGCCGGCTTTGGTACCGGTAACTTTAAAGTCCATATCGCCTAAGTGGTCTTCATCTCCCAGAATATCGGAAAGCACGGCAAATTTACCGGTTTCGATATCGGTAATTAAACCCATGGCAATACCCGAAACCGGCGCTTTGATCTTCACACCGGCATCCATCAGCGCAAGCGAACCCGCGCAAACGGTAGCCATAGAAGAAGAACCGTTCGATTCCAGGATATCGGAAACAATACGGATTGTATATGGATTTTCTTCTACCGGAGGCAATACTTTTTTCAGCGCACGCATAGCTAAGTTACCATGACCCACTTCGCGGCGTCCAGGGCCACGGTTAGGCTTCACCTCGCCGGTAGAATAACCCGGGAAGTTGTAGTGCAGCATGAATTTATTGGTACCGGAAACCATGGCGCTGTCGATCAGCTGCTCATCCAGTTTCGTACCTAAGGTAACGGTAGTCAACGACTGGGTTTCGCCGCGGGTAAAAATGGCAGAACCGTGGGTAGAAGGCAGGTAATTCACTTCAGACCAGATCGGACGAATTTCATCCAGTTTACGGCCGTCCAGGCGCACGCGATCGTTCAGGATCATGTTGCGCACCGCTTCTTTTTCCACGTCGTGGTAATACGTACCGATCATGCCGGCATCGTAGGTATGGTCTTCGCCTAAAGATTCGATGAATTCCGCTTTAGGAGCACCGAATGCTTTTTTGCGTTCCGCTTTGTTCGGGTTGCCTAATTTGGCAGCGGCATACGCTTTGTCGTAAAGTTCACGCTTGATACGCTCGCGTAATTCTTCGTTGTGGTTTTCGTGCGAATATTCGCGTTTGGTGGTTTTGCCAACCATTTCGGCCAGCTCCATTTGCGCTTTGCACTGAATTTTAATGGCTTCGTGGGCAACTTTGATCGCTTCCAGCATTTCGGCTTCGGAAACTTCGTTCATTTCGCCTTCTACCATCGCCACGCTGTCGTAAGAAGCACCTACGATCAATTCAATATCGGCGCGGGCAATGTCTGAAGTTTTAGGGTTTACTACAAACTGACCATCGATGCGGGCCACGCGAACTTCGGAGATCGGGCCGTTGAAAGGAATATCGGAAACTGCCAGGGCGGCAGAAGCGGCTAAAGCAGCCAGGGCATCCGGCAGCACTTCGGCATCGGCCGAGATCAGGTTGATCATCACCTGGGTATCCGCGTGGTAATCTTCCGGGAACATCGGGCGAAGAATCCGGTCAACCAACCGGGAAATCAGGATTTCATAGTCAGAAAGGCGGGCTTCTCTTTTCAGGAAACCACCGGGAATTTTACCGGAGGAAGCAAATTTCTCCTGGTAATCTACGGAAAGCGGCAGGAAATCTACGCCTTCTTTGGCGGTTGGCGAGGAAACTACCGTAGCCAGCAACATGGTGTTGCCCATCCGTACTACCACCGAGCCGTCGGCTTGTTTAGCCAGTTTGCCGGTTTCAATGTTGATCTCACGGCCGTCGGCCATGATAATGGTTTTGTTAATTGCGTTGTAAGACATCTTTATAGCGTTTGCATCTCATAAACAAAGCTCCCCCTTTGGCAGCTTTGCATTTGGCGCGTTATTTGTGGCAACGGCCGGCACTAAAAAAGATTAGGGAATTCTTGTCCGGAATTCCCTAATCTTTAATTTAATTTTTTATTACTTTCTGATACCTAACTCAGCGATAATAGAGCGGTAACGGGTAATATCGTTTTTGTAAAGATAATTCAGTAAGCTTCTTCTCTTACCTACCAGTTTCAATAAGCTTAAGCGGGTAGAGAAATCTTTTTTGTTCACCTTCAGGTGATCGGTTAAATGGTTAATGCGATGGGTAAACAAGGCAATCTGAGATTCAGGTGAGCCAGTGTCAGTGGCTGTCTTGTTAAAACCGCTTTTCGCAAAAATTTCTTTCTTGGTTTCTGTTGTTAATTTCATCAATTAAAAAATTTTATTGTGCAGCTTGTTTGGTTTAAAGTGCAAAGGTAAAGAAAAAATACGCTTGTTAAAATATTTTTCTAATATTCTGAAACTTTAATTTTCAGAGCCGGTTCAACCTTCGTTTTTACCAGCGAAACGGTGAAGTTTGATCAGGCTTTTAAAGCTTATTCCGTTTCAGTTTATTCAGGAACCTTCTGTACATATCAACCTCCAGCAAGGCCGAATCGTTCCGGGCCTGGTAGAGGAAAAACAAACCGATCGGCAGCAGTACCAGGTTGGCCATCCACATGCCTTCCCAAACCGGCAGCAAGCCTTCCCGCCCCCATTTCTCGCCCAGAATACTCATTACATAAAAGGTAATGAAGAACAGAATGGAAATAAGTACCGGCACGCCTAAACCGCCTTTCTTAATAATGGCTCCCAGGGGCGCCCCGATCAGGAACATAACCAGGCAGGCCGCCGATTGGGTATATTTCCGGTAGATCTCGATTTCAAAGTTGTTGGAATCGCGGGCGGTGTTCTGCAAACGCTCCACGTAGCTCTGGGTAAAACTCCGCAGGTTCCGGGCTTTATTCGTAGCAATCTGAATGGTGTTCACGGTTATAGGAGGAACCGCCTTTTTTACTTCCATTTTCGCCGTATCAATTTTACCCGATAAAGATACCTTGTTGCGGAAGTAGGAATAATAGGGAGCCACGTTATTCGAAACCAGTTTCTCTTCCCGGACAACCTGCCGCCGCAGCGAATCTGTTACGTAATGCAGCTGGCTGATATTCTTCATCATTTTGTTTTCGGCAAACAACTCTTCGCGCGTGCGGTCCAGGTTAAAAGACGACAGGTTGAACATGATGCGGTTCTCCTTGAAACGCTGCCGCAAAAAAGGCGTGGCGTCGTCGCGGACGTTTTCTACTGCTTCTTCCACGAATGTTTTGCCATTGAACAACTCGATGGAAAGATACTGATCGTTGTGAACGGTGGACATTTTTCCGGAGTCAGCCAGGATTACCGCAGTATTACCCCTCCCCTTCGAATGGTCATAGATTATCACACCGGCAATGGTCTGCCCGTCGGGGTATTTTTTATTGATCTTGATGCTGTAACCCGGAATTCCGTTGTAAAAGGAACCTTCCCGCAGATCGAGCGAAGGTTTTTTCTGCCGGATATCCCAAAGCAAGCTATAGGCTTTCAGGTTGGCTTTCGGAACGATATTGTTGTTGAAGAAAAAAGCGAAGATCGAAACGAAAATCGTAAAAACGAAGATCGGCAGCAACGTACGGATCAGGGAAATACCGGACGTTTTAATGGCGGTAAGCTCCATGTGCTCGCCCAGGTTCCCGAAGGTCATCAGCGAGGACAGCAACACGGCTAATGGCAAGGCCACCGGCAGCATGTTCATGCTGAAGTACATGAGCAGTTCCACAATAACAGCCATGCCCAGGTCTTTGCCTACCAAATCGTCGAGATACTTCAGCATATACTGGGTAAGCAGAATAAATTCTACTACGGCCAGCGTCAGGAAGAAGGGCCCGAAAAAGGATTTTAATATAAGTTTATCTAGTTTCTTCATGCAAAAGAGGGCCTCCGCAAAAACGCCGCAGGGCCGGGGTGCAAAATTAGTAGGGTTTCGGGTTAAAAAAGTATTACCCGCCTACTATTTCGCGCAGGCTCTGAATTAAATTACTCCAAAGCTCTTCCATTTCTTCTTCGTCCTGGTCGGCAGAGTAATCGGTGATACGCAGAAACTGTTCGCCGGTAAGTTCGCTGGTTTCGATCGTGAAATCGATGTAGTCGGCATCCGGTACATGGTTCTTGTCGTCGTCGAGAAAAATGAAGCGAACCGAACGGTTGGTGCGGTGGTTGCTCATTTCGGCAAAGTGGTCGGTTTTATCCCAGATAAAGTTGAACGTATTATCCGGCTCCACCGTGGCTTTTTCGGAAAACCAGCGGCCAAGGCCCGCCGGCGTGCTCAGATATGGGTACAGGATCTTAGGCGAAGCATTGATGGCATATTCCCGGGTGAATTTCACTTTGGAAGAGGTAGTTCTGGACATGGCGGTGTTCTGATAACGAGGTGTACAGCATTATAACGAAGCCCAATAAAGGAAATTATTTTCTTTAAAAAAAACTTGCATCATCGAATTATTATTTGCTACCTTTGCATCATCAAAACGGCGGGGTAGCTCAGTTGGTTAGAGCACAGGATTCATAACCCTGAGGTCGGCAGTTCGACCCTGCTCCCCGCTACTGATTATATTGCGAAAAGCCTGTAAACTAACCACTTACAGGCTTTTTTGTTTATATCAGTAAAATAATATTAACACCTCCAGTTTTCGGATCAAGCTGAATTGTTGAGGGGGCATTTTTCCTAAGCATATAAATTAGCAAG
>NZ_VTWT01000014.1 GCF_008727925.1 Adhaeribacter soli
GCTGCTGAATTGCGATGCAAAAGTAGCAGCCTTAAACGGAGTTTGCAAGCCACTGCTTCTTATTCAGCCTAAATTTTCGGTAACACACACGGAAACAGAAGGAAAAATTTTCAGGCTTTCTATTTTAAGTAGCTTACTCTGCTTTGGCTTTTGGCTTTTTATAGATAGGCACGGTGCTGCATGGTTCGCCATACATAATAGATGAGGCCACCGGCAGTAGTTTCTCCATGATCTTTACATAGGCATAGGTTGGTACCGGAACCTGACCACAACCTTTAATTACCAGTTTAGCATCTTCGTAATCTTCGGGATTTATTTTTTCGATGGCATTGTGAAACAGCTCCTGCTCCAGTGCTTCCAAATTGCCGAAGACATACTTATTAACGTGCGGCTGCAATTTGGTGGCCAGGAGCATGTAAGCCCAAGTTGGTACGATGGCGTCGGCGGAGCAGATGATGGCTACGTTTTTGCCGGCGTATTGCGACCAATCGTGCGTTTTGATGAATTCGCGGAAATCCTTTTCGCGGAGCATGAGCCCCATAAAGAGGTTTTCCTTTATATCGTAAACAACCCGTTCGCCGGGATGAATAAACTCTTCGAGGTTAATGGTAGTAAGGGCGCTTTGCGCTACCCGGTTTATGAATTCTGACATAATCTTAATTTTTAGCTTTGGCGGTAGTTACGTGTACTTCTTTCACATAGAACGGCTCGTAATATGCAACATTTTCGAATTGCTGCGCCTGAAAGTGCTGCCAGGCCAGTTGCGAAACGGCTTCGGCTGATGGGATAACAGTTTTCAGGAAGATTGCGTTTGCATTTTCCCCGTTTAAAGTTTGCCATTTGGCTGCCCCACTGCCGAAGAAGATGATTTTCTGGGTTTCCAGTTCTTCGGCAAAAGAAGCTTCATCCAGTACCATGGCCTGATCGTTCCTTATTTCTTCCAGCGAACCGGTGAACAAGCCCGTGTAAACTTCCATGCGGCGGGCATCGATCATGGGGCAGAACAGATATGCTTCCGGGTTGGCTGTGTGGGGAATTACCTGTTGGGCTAATGCTTTTAACGTGGAAACGGCAATGAGCGGGATATTCAGGGCGTAGCACAGGCCTTTGGCAGTGGAGGTACCGATGCGGAGACCGGTATAGGAACCTGGTCCGCCGGAAACTGCTACGGCCGAAAGCTCCTTCAAATGGAAACCACAGTTCTGAATTAATTGCTGAATGAGCACGGTAATGTGGGAGGAATGCGATTTTTCGAGCCGCAACTCCGAAGTACCGATCAGCTTTTCGTTTTGCGCCAGGGCAATGGAGCAAACGGTGGAGGATGTTTCCAGCGATAAGATTAAGGTCATGCTTTTATAATATCTGCAAAATTAATTCAAAAATCCGGATTGGCGGCATGCCGGCCAATACCAACTTCAGGAGGCACTTTTTTAACGGAAATGCCAGCGTTTTACAACAGAAAAGCTGCACCATTGCTGATGCAGCTTCTGAAAACGGTAGGTTTCCGGTTAGAAAACCCTTTATTTTTTATTTGGGTTCGATTTCAACAAGCCCTGGAATTTCTGAGGATCGTTGAGCACGTTCATGGCCGTGATAATATCCTGATCGTCGTCGAAGGAAGCTTCGATGGCGCCTTTCTGGAAATAGTAGCGCAAGGCAATTTCCTGCTCCAGCAATTCTTTGATCTCCGGTTTAAAGCGGCTCAGGTCGTTGGCTTTATTATGGGCGATCTTCTTTTTCAGAACATCCACATCGGTTTTGATATCGTCGTAGTGCTTTTCGTCTTTGGCTTTTTTCACCAGATCTTCTATCGATTTTTCTACGCTGGTAGAATAAGAAATGTCTTTTTTACCTAAAAACGCTACGAATTTCTGATACTCGGCATCGGAAATGCTGAATTCTTTGGCCGGTGGAATGGTAGGATGTTCGGAGCGGTACTTATTAGCGTATTCGAAAAGATAGCCTTTATTTACCAGCGTTTTGGAAATATCGGCAAAGTCTTTATCCTTCACTTCAACATCCGGGGCAACTCCTCCCCCGTCGAAAACGGTACGGCCGCCGGCAGTTTTAAAGGCTACCCGCAAGGAATCCGGAATTTTACCAAGGCTGCCGTCTTCTTTGCGGTGCGAATAATCTACTTCCTGAATGCAGCGGCCGCTCGGGATGTAATATTTAGCAGTAGTAACTTTCAGCTGGGAATTATAGGAAAGCGGACGCGTTGCCTGCACCAGCCCTTTACCAAAGGTCCTTTCGCCTACCAGAACGGCACGGTCGTAGTCCTGCATTACGCCGGAAACGATCTCGGAGGCCGAAGCGCTGCGGGAACTGGTAATAATTACGAGCGGGATCTGGGTATCGAGCGGTTCGTCGAGGGCTTTGTAAACTTTATTCCATTCGGTTACTTTGCCTTTGGTGCTTACAATGTCCTTGCCTTTTTCCACGAAGAGGTTCGAAATGTTTACCGCTTCGTTCAGCAAACCACCGGGATTATCGCGTAAATCGAAAATGATCTTTTGGGCGCCCATTTCCTTCAGCTTCATCACGGCATTTTTCACTTCGCGGGAAGCATCCATGGTAAAGCCGGAAAGCTGGAAGTAGCCAATATCATTCGTTACCATCCCGTAGTAAGGCACGTTATCGATCTGAATTTTATCGCGGGTAATAGCAACTTCGAACGGTTTTTCTACGCCGTAGCGCTTCACTTCCACTTTCACGACGGTACCGGCTTGGCCTTTCAGGAGCTTGCTTACGTCGGAAGAATTCTTTTTATCGAGCACCAGGCCGTCGATCTTCAGAATTTCATCGCCGATCAGCAGGCCTGCTTTCTGGGCCGGCATGCCTTCGTAAGGCAATTGCACAATGGTTTTGCCGTCGCGTTTGCCCACTACCGCGCCAATACCGCCGTACTGGCCGGTGGTCTGGGTGCGAAAATCTTCAATATCGTCTTCAGAAATATAATTGGTGTAGGGATCCAGACTTTTCAGCATGGCATCGATACCGGTTTTTACCAGCTTGCCGGGCGTTACCTCATCTACGTAGTAGGTGTTTACTTCTTTGAAAAGGGTGGCAAAAATATCGAGGTTTTTAGCAATGTCGAAATAACGCTCGTTTTCGGTCTTAAAAGAGAAAAGACCCAAACCCAGCCCACCGATCAGGAGACCGGCAACAGTTTTCTTCAGCATAGGAAATACGAAATAGTTTTGAAACCAAGGCCGGATATTAGCCTTGTTCTTTAAGCAAACGTTCTAAACCGGAATTTAGTTTTTTTTCGATTACGTTGTACGCCGATTTTTCTTTGCCGATGTAAATAATACCCACTACGGCGTAAGATTGCCCGTTTTCGGACAGCAACTTATGTTTATTCAGACGATACGCTTCGCGAATCTGCCTTTTTATGCGGTTGCGGTCGTGGGCGCGTTTGAAATATTTTTTGGAAACAGAAATGAGCACCTGCGGAAAATCGGGTGAAGGCGCTTCGGCTTTGAGGGAAACAAAGCGGAGGGGATATAAATTAAAAGCAGAACCCTTGGCGAAAAGCTGAGAGATCAGCTTTTTACTGCACAAGCGTTCTGCTTTCGAAAAAGTATGGGAAATGGTGCCTTCCGGTGCGAACTGAGATTTATCGGATTGCATTCGCGAAGGTTATACTGCAGGGCAGTAAACCGGGAAGATTAACCTTTGTGTCTTCTTTCGTCAGAAACAGTAAGTCTCTTTCTACCTTTTGCACGGCGGCTGGCTAATACGCGGCGGCCGTTAGCAGTTTCCATACGTGAACGGAAACCATGCTTATTTCTTCTTTTTCTCTGTGAAGGTTGGAATGTTCTTTTCATCTCGCACCAATTATTTTATTAATTCGGATTGCAAAATTAGGAATACTTTTCCCTAATTCCAAACAAGCTTCTATTTAAAATTTAAGAAAATGGATTTCCGGGGCATTAGCGGCACTTTTTAAGGTAAAATTGGTACTGTTTTCACCCCGGCTAATCTGCTAAAACTTCCAGATCATGGCAGAAAACAAGGTAAGCACCGATAAAATAACGCCAAACATCAGCACATCGTAACTTATGCGGAGGAACTTGTATTTACGGGCCACCGATACGCCCAACCCGTGCAGGTCGCGGACAAGGGCATGCTTGAGCTCAATTTCATTTGCAGTTAGTTTATCCATGGCGGCTTCGTATTCATCCAGCTTTATTTTATAATAATCTTCGAAAAACAGCAGGCTCTTCGGTTGCGTAAGAATATCTTCCATGGTATAAAAACCCCGCGCATTAAACGGACGGGTAGATATCATGGCCAGAATCATGGTGGCGGTGCAGGTAATAATAAGAATTATTCCCGGAATGAGGTAAACCGATGGCGCGGTAAAACGGTGCAGAAAAACAGAAAACGTAACCGAAATGATCAGGGTACAGGTACCAATTAAAATATTGGCCCGCCGATCGCCACGTAGGACACATGGTTGCGCGATATTGCCCGATACATGCCGGTGATGTTTCTTCTTCTTTGCTTTTCCTTTTTCTTATCCTTTTTCTTTTGCTTTTTCTTTTGCTTTTTCTGCTGGGATTCTTGCTCAGGCAAGGCCGGGTTCTCGTGGTTTGATTCGGGTTCTGCCATGAGTCGCAAAGAAATTAGTGTAGGCCGGAACGAAATACAACAGCTGTCTGACCAAACTACGCAACCTGCAATCGGAAGTTAAAAGATTGTTGGCGCTCATACATTTGCATAAACCCTGAAATTCTGCCATCTTTCCCGGTTTCCCGTAAAATGCTATTCTTTTAGCCGAAAAAAGTAAAGAACATGATCCATTACCACGTTTCCTATAATAATCCCCTCTCCTATTTTCTGCAAATTGAAATGCGTATTCCGGCTTTGCAGCAGCCGCTGCTGCACTTGCAACTGCCGGCCTGGCGCCCGGGCCGCTACGAGCTTCAGAATTTTGCCCAGAAAATAAGAAAGTTTGAAATAGTTGATGCCGACAGCCAGCCGGTGCATTACGAAAAAATAACCAAAGACCGTTGGCTGGTTCATACCGAAAACCTGCCGGAAATTACCGTACGCTACGATTTTTACGCGCACCAGATGGATGCCGGTGGAAGCTGGCTCGATGAAACGCAATTGTACATAAATCCGGTGAACTGCTTTATGAGCGCCGAAGGTTTCGAGAATTTGCCTTGCGAACTGGTACTGAATATTCCGGAAAACTGGCAGATCGCCTGCGGCATGAAAGCCAAGAACCAGAATACGCTCCTGGCCCGTAACTTCGATGAACTGGTAGATTGTCCGCTTTTTGCTTCCGCTACTTTGCAGCACGAAGTTTATACCGTGCAAGGCATCCCGTTCCATATCTGGATCCAGGGCAATTGCAAACCCGACTGGCCGGCTATTTTAGCCGACTTCCGCGATTTTACCGAGGAACAGCTACGTCTTTTCCACGATTTTCCGGTGCAGGATTACCATTTCATGTTCCAGATCCTGCCTTACAAGCATTACCACGGCGTAGAGCACAGCAATTCTACGGTTTGCGTTTTAGGCCCCGCCGATGCTTTGATGCAGCGCAATACCTACAAAGAGTTGCTGGGCGTAAGCTGCCACGAACTTTTTCATACCTGGAACATCAAGAATATTCGTCCGGCCGAAATGATGCCGTATGATTACACCCAGGAGAATTACTTTAAGACCGGTTTCGTAGCGGAAGGCATTACAACGTATTACGGCGATTATTTATTGGGCCGGTCCGGCGTTTTCAGTGCCAACCAGTATTTTGATGAGCTGAACGGCGTGCTTAAAAAGCATTACGACGATTATGGCCGCCACAACTATTCCGTAACCGATTCTTCCTTCGACACCTGGCTGGACGGCTATAAACCCGGCATTCCGGACCGCAAAGTTTCCATCTACCACAAAGGCGCCCTGGCTGCTTTAATCCTGGATCTGGAACTCCGCCGCGTGAGCGAAAACCAATATTCCCTGGATGATATTATGCGTCGCTTATATAATGAATTCGGCAAAACCGGCATTGGTTATTCCGAACAGGATTATATAAACCTGGTCCTGGAAACCGGCGGGCCTTCTTTCCGGGAATATTTTGAAGAGATCATTTACGGTACCGTTCCGCTGGAAAATTCGTTGGATACTGCGCTTCGGTTTGTAGGTTGCGAGCTCCGCGAAGAGAATAACCCGATCAGTTACGAACGCAAATTCGGTTTCCGGGCGGTTATGAAAAAAGAATGGCCGAACGTTTCCGCCATCATGCCCGATGCTCCGGCCGCCTTCGTTTTCACCACCGACGATGACATTATTGCCGTGAACGGCCGCCGCGTTGAAAACAACCTGAACGAGCTATTTAAGGAAGGCGAAAGCTTTGAAGTAGCCGTTTTCCGCAACTACCAGCTCCGCACCGTGAAACTGGAAACCAACGGTCGTAATTACCTGAGCAATTACATTGTAGCAAAACGCCCCGATGCCACCGAAGCTGAAAAAGATAATTTCCAACGGTGGCTGAATCAGAAGTTTTAAGGGGTTTTTGGGTTAAAACGGAAGCTAGGAGGGTAAAAGAAGCAGCAAGGTAAAATAGGTGTCATCCTGAGCGACAGCGAAGGACCTCGTCGGCTTGAAGCAGAAAAGTTAACTAAACGCAAAAATGAAAGGTCTGCATTTTTTCGTGTACATCGTAACGAACCCAACTAAAACGGTTTTGTATACCGGCGTAACCAACGATCTTGCAGACCGCATACAACAACATTACCAAAACCGAGGAAACAAAACTACTTTTACCGGCAGATATCACTGTTATAATCTACTTTACTACGAAACCTTTTCAGGAATTGAACAAGCTATAAGCAGAGAAAAGGAAATAAAGGGCTGGACCAGGGCAAAGAAGGAATGCTGATCGCCACTGTAAATCCGAATTGGGATTTTCTGAAAGCTTAATTTCTTTTAGTAAGCATTTCTGCAGTACGCCGACGAGGTCCTTCGCTCGCGCTCAGGATGACAGCTTTTAATTAGCTTTAGTAGCTATATTTAGACATTTAGAATCACATGGAAAACAAAACTTCAGCAACCCAGCACTTAGGGCATTCCAACGTAATGGGGCCGGAACTCCGGAAGCTGGTGGAAACACAATTATTAGCAGAGCTGCCCCATTATAAAATGGACAAGCCCAACTTGAAAATTGATTGGTCAAACAGTCAGGTTGAAGGGCACTCTACAGCTTATTTAGATGGAACAGTAGAAAACTATTCCGGAATTCTGGTACTGGATGAGAACAACCAGATTGTGGCTGATGGCTGGATGGAGTTTATTCTGGAACCGGATTTCTTCCTGGCTTACTGGGATCATATTACTACCCGCGAAGGCAAAAAGAAACTCAGCGAAAAGCAGATGCCCGGTATTCCGAAGCACGTCTGGAAGCAGATTCCAGAGGCGTTAAAGGAGAAGTATAGCAGGAAGCGGTTGAAGTAATTCAATTTATAAAGGTAGCATGAACCACAAAAAAGCGGCCCGGAAGCTTATTCCGGGCCGCTTTCCTTTTCATAGCTCCATTTTATTGATACAGATTAGTTATGCGTTTTATCGCTGGTTGGGTTGCTGCGGGCGTTATTGCCTTGCAGCGATTGTCCGCCCGAAACCGAATTATGCTGGCTGGAACCGCGACCGGTTGGGTTACCGCCTTTCGGGATATTCCGGTTTGGGTTCTGCACCGGACTGTCTTCACTCTGAAGCGTCGGGCGGTTATCGCGGGCAGTACCAGTTTTCTGAGGCTTCATTTTTTCATTCTGCTCCTCATTCGGAATCATGCCTTTTGCCCGCATTTGGTTCATTGCATTCTGGTCTTTATTCGGAATTTTCTTATCAAAATCTTTCATAGCCATGGTTTGGTCCTCCTTAATTAAGTTTGAACTGTCTGTTATTTTACCATTGGCCAGAGCAATTAGTTACAAACCAGACTTATAAGCAATAAAAAAGGGAACCTTACAGCTCCCTTTCTTCTCAAAATGCTATGCTTTTAATGCTAAAAACTAAACGGCTGCTTCTACGCTGAAATTCACCAGCTCCACGAACTGCTGCACGCGGGCATCTATTTCTGTCTGCTCCAGGTTGAGCATGCGCTCGGTGCCGAATTTCTCTACACAGAACGAAGCCATGGCAGAACCGTGAATAATGGCGCGCTTCATATTCTCGAAAGAAATATCGCCGGTGCTGGCCAGGTAACCAATAAAACCACCCGCAAAGGTATCGCCGGCGCCGGTCGGGTCGAACACATCTTCCAGCGGTAAAGCAGGCGCAAAGAATACTTTTTCCCCGTGGAACAACAAGGCACCGTGCTCACCTTTCTTAATGATCAGGAATTTCGGCCCCATGGCCATGATTTTCTTGGCAGCCTTCACCAGTGAATATTCGCCGGAAAGCTGACGGGCCTCTTCGTCGTTAATGGAAAGTACGTCTACCATCGCAATAGTTTCCAAAAGCTCCGGCAAAGCAATGTCCATCCAGAAGTTCATGGTATCCATCACGATCAGTTTCGGACGGTTTTTCAGACGCTCGATCACCAGCTTCTGTACCTGTGGCGCCAGATTGCCCAGCATCAGGTACTCGCAATTCTGGTAGCTATCCGGAATAACAGGATCGAAACTGCCCAGCACGTTCAATTCCGTTACAAGCGTTTCGCGGCTGTTCATGTCGTTAAAGTAGCGACCGCTCCAGAAGAAGGATTTTTCATCTTCTTTTATCTGAAGGCCTTCGGTATTCACGCCGTGCTGTTGCAGCAGGGCAATGTCTGACTTCGGAAAATCGCCGCCTACTACCGCGACCAGGTTTATTGGCTTGGTGAAGTAAGACGAACACAGGGAAATATAGGTAGCGGCGCCGCCAATAATTTTATCGGTTTTTCCGAACGGGGTTTCCAGTGCATCGAAGGCAACCGAACCAACAACAAGTAAGCTCATGCTTTTTTTAGTTAAGAGTTATGAGTTAAAAGTTATGAGTTGTTTTTAGAATTAGAAATTAAAAATTAGAAATTAGAAATGTTTTTTTTAGCCTTAAAGCCTACCGTTATCCGGATTATTAAAGCCACGAATCATTTCCACTTTTAACTCATAAATTTAACTCTGAACCAACCCAATTAACTGCAAATAAAAAAAGCCCCTGAAGGTTCAAGGGCTTTCGTTGGGTGACCGATGGGATTCGAACCCACGACTTCCAGAATCACAATCTGGTGCTCTAACCAGCTGAACTACGATCACCATGTTCAAATTGGTTTGCAAAAGTAGGCAGCATTTTTCAATAGTGCAATAGTTCGGCTACTTTTTTTCTAAAAAATCATACCATTTGCTCGTAAACTTTCTTCGTAAGGCTCTATGTGCACCATTACATTGTATACCTGGGGTTTGGCAGCAATAATAGCATCCTTTACCTGGTGGGCAATATCGTGGCCTTCACGCACCGTCAGGTCACCGTCTACAATTACATGTAAGTCCACAAAGTACTCGAAGCCCATTTTCCGGACCAGACACTTCTCCGTTCCGATCACATTGGGCACCGTAGCAGCCGCTTTGCGCACTTCCTCGGCAAACTCCGAAGGCGGCGCGGCATCCATGATCTCGGTAAAAGCCGGTATAAAAATATGATAGGCGTTCAGCACGATTATGCCGGAAGCAATTAAAGCAGCCCAATCGTCGGCGGTTTCGTAACCATCTCCGCCTATCAGCGCAATGGAAATTCCTACAAAAGCCGTGAGGGAAGTAATAGCATCGGCACGATGGTGCCAGGCATCGGCTTTTACGGCCGTGCTTTCCACTTCGGTGCCTACCCGGTGCGAATAGCGGTACAGGCCTTCCTTTATTACAATGATAATTCCGAGTACGATCAGGGTAAATGGTTCCGGCGTTTTATGGGGCGTAAGAATATGCTCCACGCTTTGAATACAGATCAGGATGGCTGCCCCAACCAAAGCTACCGCCACCACAATTGCCGCCAGCGGTTCCGCCTTCCCGTGGCCGTAGGGGTGGTCGGCATCGGGTTCTTTGGAAGCAGCCTTCAGCCCGATCCAGACAATAAAGGAAGTCAGCACATCGGAAGCGGATTCGATGGCGTCGGCAATTAAAGCATAGGAGTTCCCCAGAATGCCGGCGGCACCCTTAATCAGCACCAGGCCCATATTTGCCAGGATCCCGATCAGCGTAGAACGAAGGCCTTTTTCGGAGGGATGCGGAATTTCGGGATTTCGGCGTGCGGTGTTCAAGGTTGTGTTGTTTACCCCACCCAACCCTCCCCTAAAAACAGGGGAGGGCTTTTTGGGCGGTGCTTATTTTGAATTTTGTGGTTAAAATGATACGGTTTTGCGGGGAAAAGGTGAATCAGGAATAATGTCTGAACTATGATTCTTATGATTTCCCTGACTTCTATGATTCATGTACGGACAGGGCTTGACCTGTCCCACGCATTCCTGATCAGGCATTCCTTATCAAACATTTCAAATCAAGAAATCCTGTGCTTCTGAAAAATCCTTAAAAATCGTGTTCAAAAGATTATCGCAATAACGTACACCCAAAATCCTGAAAATCCTTAAATCCTGAAAGTCCTGATTCAGATAACCTACAAAGGTCGATCGAAGAGGAGGCGTTCGCCTTTTTTGCTTTCGTCGAAACGTCCGTTCTCGAAAGCTAAGTGGCCGGAAACGATGGTATGCGAAACCGAAGAGCGGAACGTTTTGCCTTCGAACGGCGACCAGTTGCACTTATAATAGATGTTTTCTTTGCTTACGGTGTAAGGCTCATTCAAATCTACCAGTACCAAGTCGGCCCAGTAACCTTCCCGGATGAAACCTCTTTCGCGTACCTGGAAACACTCGGCCGGGGCGTGGCTCATTTTTTCTACCATGCGCTCCAAGGAAATACGGCCGTCGTGGTAAAATTCGAGCATTAACTGTAAGCTGTGCTGCACCAGCGGTACTCCGGACGGCGATTTTTTGTAGCTCGCCTGTTTTTCTTCCCACAAATGCGGGGCGTGGTCGGTGGCAATAATATCGAGGCGGTTATCTAACAAGCCCTGGAATAAGGCTTCTTTGTGGCGGGCTTCTTTCACAGCCGGGTTGCATTTAATCTGGCTTCCCAAGGTAGCATAATCCGATTTATCGAACCAAAGGTGGTGTACGCAAACTTCGGCGGTAATGCGTTTTTCTTTTAAGGGAATATCGTTCCGGAAAAGGGCCAGTTCTTCTTCGGTGGAAATGTGCAGGATGTGCAGGCGGGTGTTGTGTTTCTCGGCCAGTTTAACGGCCATAAAGCTCGACTTAAAACAGGCGGCCGTGCTCCGGATCTCCGGATGGCATTCCACCGGAATTTCGTCACCGTATTTTTCTTCGTAGATCGTCAGGTTATCGCGGATGGTTTGTTCGTCTTCGCAATGTACGGCAATCGGCAGACGGGCTTTTTCGAAGATCTGCTCCAGGGTGCCTTCATCGTCTACCAGCATGTTGCCGGTAGAAGACCCCATAAATATTTTGATGCCGCAAACGGTGGCGCCGTTGGTTAACAGAACTTCATCCAGATTATCGTTGGTCGCGCCCATGAAGAAAGAATAGTTAGCCAGCGAGGTTTCGGCGGCGCGGTTAAATTTATCTTCGAGCAGTTCCTGGGTAGTGGCGTTCGGAATCGTATTGGGCATTTCCATGAAGGAAGTGGTACCACCGGCCACCGCTGCCCGCGCTTCGGAATGGATGTCGGCTTTGTGAGTTAAACCGGGCTCGCGAAAATGCACCTGATCGTCGATTACACCGGGCAAAAGATGCAGGCCGGTGGCGTCTATTTCGCGGTCACTTTTTTCGGTCAAATTACTACCGATTTTCTGGATACGGCCGTCGGAAATAAATACATCGCTCTGAAAAACGCGGCCTTCGTTTACCAGCGTGGCATTCTTGATCAGGATACTTTTCATGCCGCAAAGATAGGGAGAAGCAGTCGGATAGTTGCTCTTTCCTATCCGAACTTACCTTCATTGCCTGGCTTTATGGTTCTACAAGATCTGCAGGCACTACCTGGACTCTTAAAACCGCATCATACTCATCCTCAACAGATAAAACAAGCTGTTATAAAAAAAATATATTGCTATATAAAATTATGTCTGTAAATTAACCTGTCAAAAATACAAGTACTTCAGTAACTATTACAATCCTGTTTCAATTCATTAACCTAATTTTTATTTTATGCAGAAACATTTACTAAAACAAGGTACCGGATCCAGGAAAGCCTGGTTACCGGACCGATTCTCAGTAAAATGGCTGATGATCCTGGCAGCCCTATATTTGCCAGGATTTGCCGGCAGTCTCCTTGCACAAACCAGCGTGCAGATCGGAACCGGAACAGACATTGCGGCTAGCACTCTCTATGGCCCAGTTTACCGCTATTCGAGTACTTCTACGACCAATGGCGCCAGAACGAACATGCTCTGGACTGCTGCCGAAATGGCCGCTGCCGGCATTCCGAGCGGTGCTATTATTACCAAGATAGAATTCAACAAGGCCAATACCGCAAACTTTAACGGCAATGTGCCTTTTAAAATGCTGGTCGCTAACACCAGTAACACCGCCCTGAATACTACCGACACCTGGGCCAGTATTTTACAAACCCATACCCAGGTAATTAACAATACGGCTTTTAATTTACCAGCCACAACTGGTTGGGTACCTTTCACCTTCAGTGCCCCCTTTAACTACACCGGCGGCGCATTCGAGGTGGCAACCGAACACAGTGTTGCATCCTTGGCTCAGCCCCGTTCCACCGATAAAATCCAGTGGGAATTTACCAGCGGCCATGCAGGCAAAATTGTGGGAGTATCCGATCCCAACGGCGCGACTCTAAGCGGCACTGTAACAGGCTACAAAGAACGGCCTAATATCCGGATCACCTTTACCTCCAATACCTGCACCAGCCCACCTATAGCCGGAGCGACAGAGAGCTCAGCCAATATAGTTTGCCCAAACACAAGCTTCAACTTAAGCTTAAACGGCAACAGCATTGGCGTTGGCCTCACATTCCAATGGCAATCATCGCCAAATGGCACTACCTGGTCCAATATTCCAGGGGCTGAATCGGTAACTTTCACTACATCCCAGACTACTACCAATTATTACCGGGCGGTATTAACCTGCTCAGGCAGTAGTACCAGTTCTACACCGGTACAGGTATTTACGCCAGCCATTCTTTCCGGCACCTATACCATCGATAAAAGACAGGCTACTAATTTAAATACCCGCACATTTGCATCATTTAAGGAGGCGGTCGATATCATGACTTGCGTGGGCATTAACGCAGCTACAACTTTTAACGTAGCCTCTGGAAGCGGCCCGTATAACGAACAAGTAGTTATTCCAGCCATTACCGGAGCCTCTGCCAGCAACCGGATCACCTTTAACGGAAACGGAAACACCATTGGCTTTAATGCAACTGTTACCGGAGCCCGGCATATCTTCAAGTTAGACGGAGCCGATTTTATAACCCTGAACAATTTTGTAATAGATGCTACAGATGGTTCTTATGGCTGGGGTATTCATTTAATTAATGAAGCTGACAATAACAACATTACCAACAACATCATTAACAGCAGCCTTACCAGCGCAACTTCATCTGCTTTTGCGGGTATAGTGGCTACCAATTCCACTTCTACTGTCGGCACTGCCGGGAACAACGCCAATAATACTACTATTTCTGGCAACACCGTGAGCGGAGGCTATCATGCCATTTCGCTTTCCGGAAACGGGACCACTGCGCCGGCAATCGGAAACGTAATTACCAGCAACACGGTAAAGAATGGCTATATCTACCACATTCACCTGGAAGATCAGGATGGCACTCAGGTATCCGGCAACGACATTCACCGCATGGACCGGGGGACCGTTTCCTCTTTCTATGCCGTTTATGTAACCGGAGCAAGCCGCAATATCCTGATCCAGAAAAATAAAATGCACGATGGTTTTACAGCCTCACCGGGCAGCACGAGTGTGGCTTATCCGCTTTATTTTACCTCCGCTGATGCGCTGGTTGGTCAGGAAAACAAAGTGATCAATAACCTTATTTACAACATCAATACCAACGGTACCATTTACGGAATGTACAACAGCGGTTCCGACGGCGTATACTACTATCACAATACGATCTCGTTAGACAATACCGCCAATACTGGTACCATGCGGGGCTTTTACCAGACTACTGCCGCTACCAATATTAAATTCATCAACAATATTGTAGCCATGAATACCGGCACAGCCGGGGTTAAGCACGCGATCTATTTCGGAACGAATGCAACCGGTATCGAATCGAACAACAACGTGCTTTATCTGACCGGCGGAGCCAGTGGCAGCGGCATTGGTTACCTTACTTCCAACCGGGTAACTTTAGCCGACTGGACTGCCGCCACCGGCGACGATGCCAACAGCGTAAGCTCCGATCCGCTTTTTGTGGATGCTGCCAACGGCAACTTCATTCCAACTTCGTCTGACATAGATAATATAGGCAGAAATGTTGGCGTTACTACCGACTTTGATGGCGGCGCTGCCCGTAGTACAACTACCCCGGATGCCGGCGCTTTTGAATTCAGCCCTCCTACCCTGGATGCCGGAGTAATTGCCATTTCTCCGCTACCCACGCCGGTGGCTCCCGGCGTAAGTACGCCAATTGAAGTCACCATTCAGAACTTCGGTTTAGATCCGATCTATTCCGTAACTATAAGCTATAAAGTTGACGGAGGTACTGCTACAACCTATAACTACACCAATGCTTCGGGCTTGGCCTCAGGAGCAACCGATACAAAAGTGATCGGTAATTACGCTTTTTCTGCCGGCAGCCATACCCTGGAAGCCTTTACCTCCAAACCAAATGGTATAATCGATGCCAACGCGGCTAATAACAGCACCACCATTTCGGTTTATGCCTGCAGTCCGTTAGCTGGCGCCAAGACCATTGGCGGCACGGCCGGCCCGAACAACTTTGCTTCCTTTACAGATGCGGTAGAAGCCTTGAAGATCTGTGGGGTAAGCGGAGCGGTAACCTTTACGGCTATGGGCAATGCCACCTTTAATGAGCAGATCGAAATTCCGGCTATTACAGGCGCCAGCGCTTCCAATACCATTACTTTTGACGGCGCCGGGCGTACCCTTTCCTTCGACCCGACTGTGTCAGCAGCCCGGTATGTAATAAGACTGAACGGCGCTGACCATGTAACCATTAAGAACCTGAACATTGAGACCACCGGAACCGGAACCAGCGCCTACGGCTGGGGTATTCATTTCATTAATGGCGCCGACAACAATACCATTCTGAACAATACCATTACCATTGGTTCTACCAGCACTACCGAAAGCAATTCGGCCGGTATCGTATTCTCGAACTCTAATACTACTGCCACTACTACCGGCAACAATGGCAACAACAACGTAATTTCCGGCAATACGATTACCGGGGGGTATAAAGGGGTAGGGTTGTATGGTTTGTCGACAAGCACAGGCGCTAACCAGATCTTAAACAATTCCGTACAGGATGTCTACGCTACCGGAATTGAATTAGGAGGTGCTTACGCTACGCTGGTGGAAGGAAACAATATCAGCCGTCCAACCAGAACAACAGTTGGCACTTTTGAAGGAATAACCTTAAGCGGCGCCACTCAGAACTCCGTTATTACCAAAAACCGGATCCATAATACCCACGGAGGAGCTTCCTCTCTTTCCGGCCAGGTTAACGGCATTTATTCTTCCTCCAACGATGCACCGGTCGGTAAAGAAAATATTGTAAGCAACAACCTGATCTACAACATCAATAATACCGGTACTATTTATGCCCTGTATAACTCCGGCAGCGCTGGTGTTTTCTACTACCACAATACCGTTCATCTGAACAATACTGCCAACACCGGTACAAACCGGGGCTTTTACCAGACTACTGCCGCCACCAATATCCGGATCATCAACAACATGATAACGATAGCCGGCGGCACCACCGGAGCTAAGCACGCCCTGTATTTCGGAACCACAACTTCCGGTATTACCAGCAACCGCAATAACCTTTACCTGACGGGCGGTTCCAGCTCCAGCGGCGTTGGATTTTATTCCAGCAATCAGGCTACCTTAGCCAACTGGAAAACAGCAAACGGAGGCGCTTATGACCAGAACAGCATAAGCGAAGACCCGGATTATGTAACTACCGCTGGCGGCGACAACCTGAAGCCAAATTCCCCGGCCGTAAACAACCTGGGCCAGAACCTGCTTACCGTAGTTCCACAGGATGTACTGAACGTAAACCGGACCACCACGCCGGATATGGGAGCGTATGAGTTTACCCCACCAGCTACCGCCGATGCCGGAATTACTGCCATTCTTTCGCCAGGAATTTCACTGGCTCCGGGAACGAATGCCCCGATCCAGGTTACACTGAAAAACTTTGGCGGTGCACCGTTAACTTCTGCTACTGTTAAATTCAGCATTAATGGTACGGTAATCGGTTCTCCTTTTAACTTTACGCAAACGCCAGGCCTGGCCACCAATGCTTCTACCACTATTACCATTGGCAATTATACGTTTGCTACCGGCGGCACCTATACGTTACGAGCCTTTACCGAATTGCCGAACGGCACTACCGACATAGATCCGACCAACAACTTTACCGAAATAACGATAAGCGTTTGCAGTCCGCTTTCCGGTACCAAGACCATTGGCGGAACTCCGGCGGCAAACAATTACTATGCTACCTTTACCGATGCGGTAAAAGCACTGGTGGATTGCGGAGTAAGCGGACCTGTAACCTTTAACGTGGCAGCCGGTACCTACAACGAGCAAATTACAATCCCGGAAATTACCGGTGCCTCTGCTACCAACAGAATTACGTTTAATGGTAATGGCAGAACTATTGGCTTTACTTCAGCTAATACAAACCAGCGCGCTGTTATCAAGCTCGATGGCGCCGACTATATTACCCTGAATAATCTGGTAATAGATGCAACTTCCGGCACCTACGGCTGGGGTATTCATTTAACCAATGGCGCCAACAACAACACCATTACCAACAACACCATCAACAGCAGCCTTACCAGTACCTTAAATAACTTCAGCGGCATTGTGGCCAGCGGTTCAAATACTGCTGCTACTACCGATGGTGTGAACGCCAGCAACACTACCATTACCGGCAACACCGTGAATGGAGGCTACTATGGTATTATTCTGGTGGGCAACGGCGCTACCGGCCAGGCTATCGGCAATACGGTAATGAACAACACGGTGAAGAATTTCTATAATTACGGTATTTATTCAGATGGCCAGAATGGTACGGTAATAAGCGGGAATGACATCCATCGGTTAGACCGGGCCTCGGCCAGCTTGTCATCTTTCTATGGAATTTATGGTACTACCAGCAAAAACCTGCTGATCGAGAAAAACAAGATCCACGATCCGTTTGCTAACAACAATGCCAGCACCAGCTTAGCTTACGGCATCTACTTTACCACAAACGATGCCGCCGCTGGTTCCGAAAACAAAGTGATTAACAACCTGATCTACAACATTAAAAATAATGGTTTGGCTTACGGCATTTATAACTCAGGCTCAGATGGCGCTTATTACTACCACAACACCATCGACCTGAACCACCCGGCCAATACTAGCACCGTTCGCGGCTTCTACCAGACAACTGCCGCCACCAACATTGTATTTAAAAACAACAACGTGACCGTTACCGGCGGAACCACTGGCGTAAAACATGCTATTTACTTCGGAACGAATGCTACCGGTATTGTTTCGGACAACAATAACCTGTACCTGACCGGCGGCGCAAGCGGCAGTGGCATTGGCTACCTGACTTCCAACAGAGTAACCCTGGCTGACTGGACAACCGCAACCAGTGACGATGCAAACAGTGTAAGCGGTGATCCGGGATATGTAAGCGCTGCTACCGGAAACCTGAAACCTACCAGCGGAATCCTGAATAACAAGGGCGCCAACGTGGGAGTAACCACTGACTTTACAGGCGCATCCCGTAATGCAACTACTCCAGATCCGGGCGCTTATGAATTCAATGCACCATCGTGCGTGGCCGGCCAGTGGACAGGAGCGGTATCTACCGACTGGACCAATGCTGGTAACTGGTGCGGAGGTATATTGCCAACACTAACCACCGATGTTCTAATACCGGCAGGCACACCGTTCTCGCCCGTAATTTCTTCTAACCAATCGGTACGGAACATTACTATTAACACCTTTGCCAAGCTTACTATTTCCGGAGTACAGCTAAAAGTTTATGGCACGTATGTGAACAATGGTAATCTGGTAGACGGAACGGGTGTGAACGATGAGATCGCATTTGTGGGTACTTCTGTTCAGACCCTTGGCGGATCCGGTTCTTCCGTGATCAACAAACTGAACGTAGGTGCGGCAGGCGTAAACCTGGGTGGACCGGTTTCTATTAAACGCGCTATTGTTCTGAACGGGAACCTGGCGACCAACGGCCACAAGCTTACTTTACTATCTAACGCCGATGGCACCGCAATGGTGGTAAACAACAGCTTTGCCGTTACCGGTACGGTTACCGTGCAGCGTCACATCGACAACAGCCTGAACAGCTCGATCGGTTATCGTCATTATTCCTCCCCGGTACAGAATACAACCCTGGCAGATCTCGCCACCGGCGGCTATACTCCGGTCGTAAACCCTGCTTACAACAATGCTGTTAAACCAGGTTTGGTGCGGCCGTTCCCGAACGTATTCGCTTTTGACGAAAGCCGCCTGAACTCCGACAGTGCCCGCTTCGAAGACTTCGGTTTCGGCTGGGAATCGCCGGCCTCCACCAGCAGCCCAATGAGACCTGGTCACGGGTATTCGGTAAACACGCCGGTGCGGACGGTAGATTTTAACGGCACCCTGAACAACGGAACCGTAAACGTTGGCACTTTAACCAGAGGCGCTACGGCTAACTCCGGCTGGCACCTGCTTGGTAACCCGTATCCTTCGCCAATGGACTGGGATCAGGTAACCAAACCTGCCGGCATGATGAATGCAGTTTATACCTTCCGTTCTGACTCCCGCTACGGTGGCAGCTATGCTTCTTATGTAAATGGTGTAGGAAACCTGACCGGCGGTGTAATTCCGGCGATGCAGGGCTTCTTTGTGCGGGTTTCTTCAACGGTTTCCGGTTTCTCGTTCAGCAACGCCGACCGGGTAACCAATTATACAAACCCTTCCTTCTACAAAACTGCTGAAACCCGTCCGCTGGTACAGCTTAACCTGAGCAATGCTAAAGGCTTGGCCGATGAACTGTTCATTTACCAGGAGGCAGGCGCCACCGTGAACGATGATGCCGCATTTGACGCTTACAAAGTTCAGCCAAACAGCGCCGATGTACCAACCCTGTATGCCATTACGCCAAACGGCAAATCGTTAGCAATTAACGGGGTGCCGGTACTAAGCCAGGAAACGATAATTCCACTTGGTTTCTATGTGGGCGCTGCCGGAACGTATACCTTTGAACCGGCCCAGCTGCTTAACCAGGAAACCGGAGCGGAAGTGTACCTGGAAGACCGCCAGACCGGTACATTGCACAACCTGAGAACCAGTGGCAATTATACCTGTCAGTTGGTTGCCGGCAGCAACGCTACCCGTTTTGCCCTCCGGTTGAAACCAGCAGCCAAGGCTGTTAACCCGGTTGCCGTTCAGGAAGCCCGTTTATTCCCGAACCCGACTTCTGCTTCTAAGGGCTTCACCCTGAGCGTTGGCGGACTGACAGATGCCAATCTGAAGGTGATGGTTTACAACCAGGTTGGTCAGTTAGTAGAAAGCAGAACCATTGAGGCAGTAAACGGTATGGCAGAAGCCCAATTCTCTACCCGGAACCTGGCCAAAGGCATTTACTCGCTGAAAGTAGTTTCTGATAATTTCCAGACAACTAAAAAGGTGATCGTGCAATAAGCCCTTATACCTTAATTTTTTTAAAAACCGGAGGCCAACGCTTCCGGTTTTTTGTTTTAGAAGGGAACCGGTAAAAGCATATTTACCGCGCCAACCCGTCCTTCCGAAACTGCCTGAAATCGGGAAGCGCTTTTTAAGATAAAACCTATATCATTTTAGCTGGTTTCAGATGAATTGAAGAGAACGCAAGCCTTCCGGTGTTTTTCCGTACCTTTGCACACTATTTCAAGATTTTACCTGTACCGCCATGACCGAAGAAGCGAAAGACCAGCACGAAGACAACCAAAATGAATCTGCTGAAAACACGGAGCAATCTGCTGAAAATGCAAATAAACCCGAAGAAACAGCAGCGCCGGAGATTACTTTCGCCGATTTCAAGCTGAACAAGCAGTTGCTGAACGCCATTGAAGAAGCTGGTTTTACTACGCCAACGCCGGTGCAGCAGAAAACTATTCCGCTCATTACGGCCGGCCACGATGTAATGGGCATTGCTCAAACCGGAACCGGTAAAACCGCCGCCTTTGTACTGCCGATCTTAATGAAGGTGAAATACGCCCAGGGAAATAATCCGCGGGCTCTGATTGTAGTACCCACGCGCGAGCTGGGCATGCAGATCGAAGATCATATTAAAAAGCTGGCCAAATATACCGATATCCGTTTCTTTGCGATCTACGGCGGACTTGGTCCGAAAAGCCAGATCGAGCAGATCGAGAAAGGCGTAGATATTTTAATTGCCACGCCGGGCCGTTTGATGGAGCTTTACCTGAAAGGTGCTCTGATTCTGAAAGAACTGAAAACCCTGGTACTCGACGAAGCCGATAAAATGATGGACATGGGCTTTATGCCGCAGATCCGGGCCTTGCTGGAAGTTATTCCGCGCAAGCGTCAGAATTTGCTTTTTTCGGCTACCATGAGCCCGCGCATCGAGAAGCTTTCGGAAGAATTCCTGGAATTTCCGATGAAAGTGGAGATTACCCGCCAGGCCACGCCGGTAGATACGGTTACGCAAGTTCTGTACCACGTTCCGAATTTACCAACCAAAATAAACCTGCTGGAATACCTGGTGCGCGATGAAGAGAAATTTAACCGCGTAATGATCTTCTGCCGCAGCAAAGCTACCGCCGAAAACGTTTCGAAATTCCTGATCCGGAAAGTAATAGGCGAAACCCGCGTGCTGCACGGCAACAAGGGCCAGAACACCCGCATCAACGCCATCGAAGATTTCCGCAATGGCGATATTCGTTTCCTGGTTGCTACCGATGTGGCTGCCCGCGGCATTGATGTAAGTTTAGTAAGCCACGTAATAAATTTCGATGTGCCGGCCATTTACGAAGATTATGTGCACCGCATTGGCCGCACCGGCCGCGCTTACAACGAAGGCCACGCCATTACGTTCGCGAACGAAGCTGAACTTACCAGCATTGCCGAGATCGAGAAACTGATGCACATGAAGATTCCGGTAGCCGAGATGCCGGAGGAAGTGAGGATCGAGAAAACCGGTTTCGACGAAAAACAGAAAATTGCCAAAGACCTCGACAACCAGAAAAAGAAACTCGATCCGGATTTTAAAGGCGCATTCCACGAGAAGAAACAATACCTCCGCGAAGGCGTGATCGATAAACGGACCGGGAAGCCTTTTGTAGAAAAGAAACCGACGAAGATCAGAGGCTTCAGACGGAATAAGTCTTGACCCCACCCAGCCCTCCCCTAAATCAGGGGAGGGCTTTTTTTTTTGGTATATTGAAGGCCTAAATATTTAGCCTTCTCTGATTTTGATTTAATTTATTTTCTCCAAAATGGATATTTCTTCAAAAATAATATTCTATGGCAGCTCTTTAATTTTAATCATTTTAGCACTAGCCGGTATCGACAAAAAATTAAGGAACAATAAAACTCTTCTTAAATTAAGTGTTGTAATTTTAGTATTTGGCTTAAGTGGTTTTATGATTCGGAGAGAAGCAACAGCTGAAGTTGTTTTCTCAATGTCAGGCCCATTCATATATATATAGTTTCCTATAGCTTATTAAGACAACTTTATAAAAGTAATTACAATATTGAACCTACCTACACCTGGTTAACGGCTTATGATGTAGAAGAAATGCGCCAAGTAAATGTGTTCGATAAACTAGTTCATATTCTTCCACTTCTTTTAGGTTTCTTTCTACCACTTCTTATTGTTTAAACTGAAAACCTATATGGGTGAATTTGGGAGCATTTTCCCCAATGATACCCTTATTAAAAAAACCGCAATAACGTGCGGACAGGTCGCGACCTGTCCCTACGGGGGATCAATTCTGAAAATTCCGTAAATTCTGTAAATTCTGATTCAGACTAATGTCCTAATAATCCTTTAATCCTGAAAATCCTGATTCATTTACCAAGAAACGGCAGGTCCAGATGCCTTAAATGAAGGAGGGCGAAGGTAAAAACGGTACCCCAGAGCACGGCGCTCCAGAGCATGTGCAGCAGGATTTCGCCGCGTTTGGCGCCTAAAACGGTGGCAATGATGGTTCCGATAATGGGGCTTAGCAGCACCGGCGTAAGGAAAGCAATGCCGCCCATGCCGAACCGCTGCCACACTTTTACAATGCGGCGGCTTTTTTTATTGAAAACGGGTTTATTCTTAAGCTTTCGGTTTTTGGCGTAATTCTTCGAAACGGCAGTACCGATAATGCTGAAAAGCAGCACGCTGGTCATCATGCCGGCAACGGTCAGGCCGAAGGTGGTCCAGAAAGAAAAACCCAGGGCAGCGCCTGTGAGTGGCCCACCAAAGAACTTGACCATGCTGAGCAGGTAAACAGAAGAATATTTAACAATTACTTCGAACACTTTATAAACCTAACTGAAAGCTTTTATACGCAAAATAAACCCGACCGAAGGTTTGAAAACGCGAACTTAGCTAAAAGTTAACGTCCGGTGGCTATAGAAATTCGCCGGAAGCCGGAAGAAATTAAAATAAATTAGGGAAGGCTGTATTTTGCGCCGTACGCCAGGTTGCCCGCATCGCCCAGGCCCGGGATAATGTAGGCGTGTTCGTTCAGTTTTTCGTCTAAAGCGCCCAGCCAAATTTTTACGTTGGGCAACTCCTGCTGAATGTGGGCGATGCCTTCGGGACTAGCCACACAGGCAGCAATATGCGTTTCGCGGGGCGTGCCAAAACGAAGCATAGCCTGGTAGGTAAGCGCCAGCGATTTACCGGTAGCCAGCATGGGGTCTACCAGCAGCAGGATTTTATTTTCCAGAGAAACCGAGGTCATGTAATCTACCCTTACTTCCAGGTCGGCGGTACGTTCTACCCGGTAGGCAGCCACGAAAGCGCTTTCGGAAGCATCGAAATAATTCAGGAAACCGTGGTGAAAAGGCAGGCCGGCACGCAAAACGGTAGCCAACACCGGAAACTCGACAGGCAGATTGGCAGTGGTTTCGGCCAGCGGCGTTTGCACTTTCCGGGTTTCGTAGGGTAGCGTTTTCGAGATTTCGTAAGCCAGCAATTCGCCGAGGCGTTCCAGATTGCGGCGGAAACGCATGGTATCTTTCTGCACATTTACGTCGCGGAGCTGGGCCAGGAAATACCCGGCTATGGAATTTTCTTTCGTGAGGATGTACATTATTTCAGAAGCGGTTTCAGGTACCAGGGTAAGTTGTTCCGGCTTACGGAAAGGTAAGTTACGGGTTTTGCCCCAAAACTGCTATAAAAACGCGCCAGATTCGGTATGCTGCTGCCTTCGAAATCCAGAATGGTGGGCGTGCCTGCGTATTGCTTTATGATGCGGCTGATCAGAAAGGGCATGGCGCCGTGCTGTTTGCCGGTCTCGGAAGTAGCGCTAAAAAGGAAAATAAGCTTGCCCGGTTGTTTCAGAAACAAAGCGCCCGCAATTAATTCGTTGTTCTTTCTTATCTCTAAAAGCTGGGCCAGTGAGTTTTTCTGCAGAAAAACGTACTGTTTCTGGAACAAGGCATAATGCCGGTCTTTAACTTCTTTCAGTTCTTTGCCGCGTGTTTGCCGATACAGTTTTATCAGGTCGGGCAGGTTTTCGGTTTCCGTAACTTCGAACTTTTCTTTTTTGGCTTTTTTAATGTTTCGCTTCAGGTTGGTGGCAAAACTCTCCTTTAGAACTTCGTACGCATAGGTCAGGTTTAAATGGAACGTAATGCGCGGCACCGAGGAAAATCCCTTTGGCAAATGGCCCATTTCAAAAGTATTGCCCGTATTCAGCTGCAAATAAACCTTCCGGAGCCGCTTCGGAATTTGCCCCAGATACGGGGCCACCGTGGTTTCCCGGCTTTCCGGCGTGGTAAACAAGCCAAGCTGTTGCGAATGAAAAGGCTGATAGATAAACGGTTCGGTGAGCAGCTTTTTAAAAGGCAGGGGAAAAACTGAAACATACTTCCCGTGCTGCATTTCCACAATGGCATCCCAGCTTCCGCCGGTAGAAACGTTCAAATAACCGGCATAGGCATACACCAAATGCTGTTCCGCACGTTGCACGCACGCGTCCCAAAGGGTGAAGTCTATTTCGGAATGTTGCAGGTATTTAAGCACGGGTGCAAATTAGAGATAATGAATTAGAAATTAGAAATTAGAAATTAGAAATTTTAGGGCAAGGCTACAGGAAGATAATTGCGAGAATAATGCCTTTACCTGTTTTATATTCCAGAGAAATATTCATTGCCGTCTGCTTTAGCTGACGGATGCAGACTGCCAGAATTCAGCCTTAACCCTTCATGTTAATTGGATTTGGTTAAAGCCGAAAAGGGAAACCATTTAAATCCGTCAGCTAAAGCAGACGGCAATGAATTGAAATGATTTAGAAATAAACCTGCGTGCTTTCATTTTCCTTCAGGCAACTGTTATGTTTAAATCCTTGTCTTCCAGAACTAAAAACGCTATCAATTTCAACCTAAAACCCCGAAAAGCAGTACATTGGTTTTCTGTAACGGATTTCCGTTCTTTAGCTTTCTTTTAACCCGAATATGAAATTCCTTTCCGCTTTTTTTCTCTTTTTCTGTACCGTTTTTGCAACGTTTGCCCAGACTACCAAAAGCCCAAATGGCGGCTCCACCTATGTGCCGCTCAACGACGACATGTACCGGCTCATCGACCGCTACGCCCTGAAATACGCAGATAGCGTGCCGGAACTGCATACTTCTATTAAGCCTTACCTCCGGAAAACGGTAGCCAAGCTGGCCGAAAAAGCCCTCCGCGACAGCGCCAACCTCTCCGCAGCCGACCGATTTAATTTAACGTACCTGCTGCAGGACAACTGGAATTACCTTCCAGAGCCTGAGGTAAACCTGATTCCTGTTTCCGATACTACCGTTATGATTGGTCAAACTCCACAATACGTAGTAGGCCCTAATTTCAACACCAGCCGCAAACCCATTCTGAAGCACTTTTATAAGAACAAGACCGATTTTTACCACGTCGAAACCGAGGATTTCAGTTTGCGCGTGAATCCGGTCATTCATTTTCAGGGCGGTTTCGATACCGACAGCAGCGGTTTCCGCTACGTAAATACCCGCGGTTTGCAGGTAGAAGGTACAATCGATCGAAAACTAAGTTTCTACACCTTTCTGGCCGATAATCAGGCGCGCTTTCCGGAGTACGTGAACGACCGGATTGCCCGCGATACCATTGTGCCGCACGAAGGTTACTGGAAGAATTTCAAGGAAAACGGTTACGATTTTTTTACGGCCCGCGGCTACATTAATTATGCGCTCAGCAAACACATAAACGTACAGTTCGGCCACGACAAGAATTTTATTGGGAACGGCTACCGTTCGCTTATTTTATCGGATTACGCCCCGGCTTATTTTTTCCTGAAGCTGAACACGCAGGTTTGGAAACTTCAGTACGAAAACATTTTTGCCAGCATGAACGCCGACCACAGCATTGGCGATAGACTTTACCCGAAGAAATATTTTGCCTACCACCACCTGAGCTACAACATCAAGCCAAACCTGAACGTGGGCGTATTTGAATCGGTGGTTTTTGCGCGCGGCAAAGGCAATTTTGAACTGGAATACCTGAACCCAATCATTTTTTACCGCAGCGTAGAGCAGCAACTCGGCTCCGATGATAATGCTTTGCTGGGCCTCGATTTTAAATGGAACATCCGTCGCCGCGTGCAGCTTTACGGTCAACTGGTACTCGATGAATTTTTGTTGAGCGCCATTAAGGCCCGCAACGGCTGGTGGGCCAACAAGCAGGGCGGACAGTTCGGGGCAAAATACATCGATGCGTTCGGTTTGAAAAACCTCGACCTGCAGGGCGAATTCAATTACCTTCGTCCTTATCTCTACCAGCACGAAAGCCGCTTTACCAATTACCAGCATTACCAGCAGCCGCTGGCTCACCCCATGGGCGCCAACCTCTCGGAGCTGATTGGTATCGCCACGTACCAACCCATCGGCAAACTGGCCATTACCGGTAAAGCCATTTACACCTACTTCGGCGCCGACACCGACACCCTGAACTGGGGCGGCAACGTGCTGAAACCCTACGTACCGCACCCGCAGGATTATGGCAACAAAGTCGGTCAGGGCAACACCACCCAACAGCTGCACCTCGACCTGACGGTTTCTTACCAGCTAAAGCCAAACATGTTCATCGACCTGAAGCAGATCCTCCGCCACACCGATGCCGAGCTGAACCAGTTCGATAATAATTCCGCCTTCTCTTCAATTTCCTTCCGCTGGAATATCGGGCAACGGCTGCATGAATTTTAACCCCCATTTCAATATTCCTGTAGAGACGCCCTAATAGGGCGTCTCTACCATTAGGGCGTCTCTACATTTTCGCGAACATCCAAATTCATCTGAACGCTACCCTTCCAGCCCAAAAACCAACCCATCCGCGAAATCCAAAAACCCCGGACATTCCTAATTCTTAATTATTAATTATTAATTAAGAAGCCCGTACCTTTGCGGATAATGAAAACCTATTTACGTATTCTCAATTTTGCGCGTCCGTTTAGCCGGTACGTGCCTATATATTTTGTATTTACCCTGCTCGGCACCATTTTCGGGCTTCTGAATTTCACTTTCCTTATTCCGCTGCTCAACGTGCTTTTCGACGAGGTGCCGAAGAGCGAAGCCGCTCAGATGGCAAGCCTGCCGGAATTCTCAGTTTCAATCGAGTACGGCAAATCGCTTTTTAACTATTATTTCGGAAGCATTTTGCTGGAAACCGGCAAGGTCGGGGCGCTGAAATTTGTCTGCATCATAATTCTGAGTTCGGTATTGCTTTCTAATTTGTTTAAGTACCTGGGGCAGCGGGTAATCGTAAAATTGCGCGCACGCGTGGTGCAGAACATTCGCCACGACCTTTACGAACGCATTACCCAGTTGCAGCTCGGTTATTTTACGAACGAGCGCAAAGGCGATTTAATGAGCCGGATGACCAACGATGTGCAGGAAATTGAAAGCTCGGTGATCAGTACCTTAACCACCGTGGTGCGCGAGCCTATTGCCATTATCGGGTTCTTCGTGATCCTGTTTACCATGTCGGTAAAGCTGACTTTGTTTACGCTCATTATCCTGCCGCTTTCGGGTACCGTTATTTCTTTTCTTTCCAAAAAACTGAAGCGCCGGGCCAAAGAAGGGCAGCATTCCTTAGGTTCCATTTTATCCCTGATCGACGAAACGCTGGGCGGACTTCGGGTGATCAAAGGCTTTAACGCCCAACCCTACGTGATGCGGAAATTCAACGAAGAAAACGACCGCTACGCCCGCATTGTGCGCTCCATGTTCAACAGCCGCGATCTGGCTTCGCCCCTTTCCGAAGTGCTGGGCGTGGGCGTGGTAACCATCATTTTATACTACGGCGGCAGCCTGGTGCTGAGCAACCAGTCCGATCTTTCGGCAGCCGAATTCATTGCTTACGTGGTGTTCTTTTCCCAGGTACTGGTGCCAGCCAAAGCGCTTTCTTCTTCATTCAGCAACATCCAGCGCGGCCTCGTTGCCGGAGAACGGATCTTAGCCGTTATCGATACAGAGCCGGCCATTCGGGACAAAGCTGATGCCAGCCAATTACCGGGTTTTAATCAGGAGATCACCTTCCGGAACGTTAGTTTTTCTTATGAAAAGGATACGGTTCTCGACAATATCAACTTAACCATTCCGAAAGGAAAAACAGTAGCATTGGTTGGTCCTTCGGGCTCCGGAAAATCTACCATGGCTGATCTGCTACCGCGTTTCTACGACCCAACTGCCGGCCAGATCCTGATCGACAATGTAGACCTGAAAGATTGTACGCTGCATTCTATCCGAAACCTGATGGGCATAGTAACCCAGGAATCGATCCTGTTCAACGACACCATTTTCAACAACATTGCCTTCAACAAAGAAAACCCAACCATGGAAGAAGTGGTAGCCGCCGCTAAAATTGCGAACGCCCACGAATTCATTATGCAAACGCCGGATGGCTACAATACTTTAATTGGCGACCGTGGCAGCAAACTTTCCGGCGGACAGCGGCAGCGCCTGAGCATTGCCCGCGCCGTACTTAAAAATCCGCCAATCCTGATCATGGACGAAGCAACTTCTGCTTTAGATACCGAATCGGAAAAACTGGTACAGGATGCCCTGACCAACCTGATGAAAAACCGCACTTCCCTGGTAATTGCCCACCGACTCAGCACCATTCAGCACGCCGACGAAATAATAGTCATGCAGAAAGGCCGGATCGTAGAACGCGGCACCCACGAAGAACTTTCTATGAGCGGCGGCCTGTATTCGAAATTAAACCAAATGCAGGTTACGGCTTAAATGGTTTAATGGCTAAATTGTTAAATGGCTAAACAGTTGATTTGTTAATTATTTTAGCAACACATTCAGGAAGCTAACCTTTTGCGGAAACGATAGGTTTAAACCTTAAAAAAGTATAGCGTTGAAGGAAAAACCATTTAACAATTTAGCCATTAAACAATTTAACATATTGCTGGAATTAAGTAGTTTTACTTTTTCCGGAATTCACCTTAACGTTCATTTCTGATGGAAGCTTTAAGAAAATTTGTAAGTATCGTGGTGCTCCTCTTCCTGGTTTTTGCCTTGCTGGTTTTACTGAACGTAATCAGCACCGAATACCTCGACAGCACTTTTACCAGTTTCAATCCGGAAAATTATTATAAAACCATTTTTGGCCTGGCTTCCGGTTTGCTGCTGATTTATTTGCTGGTTTCTAATTTCAGCATTTTGGCCCTGAAGCGTGAGCGCACCGTTCTAAACAACCGGATAAACGAACTGAAAGCTAACCTCTACGATAAAAAAATAAACGAAGCCCGCGAACCGAATGGAGGTTTCCGCCCTACAGAGCCTACGCAAACGCAACGTCACGACCCGATTTTTCCGCCCGATAACCTGCAATAATTCTTATGATTACCTCCGACCTGATTTTAACCGAACTTTCCGAAGCCCGGCAGGTTTTAAATAACTTTTTAGCCAATCCGGCCAACATCGAAGCTATTGAAAAGGCTGCCGGAATAATGGCTGAAGCCCTGAAAAAAGGCGGCAAAATTTTAAGCTGCGGCAACGGCGGCTCCATGTGCGATGCCATGCACTTTGCCGAAGAATTGTCGGGCCGCTACCGTGAAAACCGCAAAGCCCTGGCTGCCCTTTCCCTCTCCGATTCCGCCCACATCAGCTGCGTAGCCAACGATTACGGGTACGATTACGTGTTCTCCCGGGGCGTGGAAGCTTTCGGCCGCGAAGGCGATGTATTACTGGCCATCAGCACCAGTGGCAATTCCAGAAACGTACTTTTAGCCGCGGAAGCTGCCCGGGAACTGGGCATGAAAGTAATCAGCCTTACCGGTAAAGACGGCGGTAAACTGGCACCTTTAAGCGATGTAGAAATAAGAGTGGAGCACTTCGGTTACGCCGACCGCATCCAGGAAGTTCACATCAAGGTCATTCACATTTTTATGCTGCTTATCGAAAAGCAATTGGCTTAATATGGGGTTCCCCATTTCGCTCCTTAACAAAAGTTACCTTAAAAGGAATTTATTTTAATAGGAAGCTGTTCAGCGCCTAATCCGGATTCCGGAGGCCAAACGCTACCCTTTTAAGACGAAAAAGTATGCTTACCAAAACCTACGGCAGTGCAGTCTTCGGCGTAAATGCCGCTACCATCACCATAGAAGTGAACGTTACCCCTGGCACCAAACTCTTCATGGTGGGCCTGCCCGATAACGCGGTAAAAGAAAGTGAGCAGCGCATCGAATCGGCCCTGAAGCATTACGGGTACCGCATGCCACGTCAGAAAGTGGTTATTAACCTGGCTCCCGCCAACATTCGCAAAGAAGGTTCCGCTTACGATCTTCCAATAGCTTTAGGCCTTTTAGCCGCTTCCGAACAAATGCCCGCCGACCGCCTGGGCGATTACCTGATCATGGGCGAACTATCTTTAGACGGTGAACTCCGTCCCATAAAAGGCGCTTTACCCATTGCCATCCAGGCCCGGAAAGAAGGTTTTAAAGGTTTTATTCTGCCTGCTCAGAATGCCCGCGAAGCTGCCATTGTGAATAACCTGGAAGTTTACGGGGTAAAGAACATCAAAGAAGCCATCGGCTTTTTCTGGGGCGACGATCCGGTAGAACGTGTAAAAATAGACACCCGCGAAATTTTCCAGAATACTGCCGATAAATACCTTGCCGACTTTGCCGATGTGCAGGGCCAGGAAAATATTAAACGCGCCTTGGAAATTGCGGCTGCCGGTGGTCACAACGTGATCATGGTCGGTCCGCCGGGCGCCGGGAAAACCATGCTGGCCAAACGCCTGCCTTCCATTTTGCCGCCTTTAAGTCTGCAGGAAGCCCTCGAAACCACCAAGATCCATTCCGTAGCGGGTAAATTAGGCGAACAGGCTTCGTTGCTATCAACCCGCCCTTACCGCGCCCCGCACCATACCATTTCCGACGTGGCGCTGGTTGGCGGGGGCGGCAATCCTCAACCCGGCGAAATTTCGCTTTCCCATAACGGCGTCTTGTTCCTGGATGAATTACCAGAATTCAAACGTACCGTGCTGGAAGTAATGCGCCAGCCGCTGGAAGAACGGAAAGTAACCATTTCCCGCGCCAAAGTTTCCATCGATTTCCCGGCCAATTTCATGCTTATTGCCAGCATGAACCCATGTCCGTGCGGCTACTACAACCACCCCGAGAAGGATTGCGTGTGCGGCCCCGGCATTGTACAGCGGTATTTAAACAAAGTAAGCGGCCCGCTTTTAGACCGGATCGATCTGCACGTGGAAGTAACGCCGGTAACCTTCGACCAGATGACGGAAACCCGCAAAACGGAAAGCAGCGCCGAGATTCGGGAACGCGTAATCAGGGCCCGGCAAATTCAGGCTGAAAGGTTTGAGAATCATCCGGAAATTCATGCCAATGCGTTAATGCCTTCGCAAATGGTAAAGGATATCTGCCAGATAAACGAAGCCGGCAAGAAGCTCCTGAAAACCGCCATGGAACGCCTCGGCCTTTCCGCCCGCGCCTACGACCGCATCTTAAAAGTAAGCCGCACCATTGCCGATCTGAGCGGAAGTCCGGAAATAAAAGTAGAGCACTTGGCCGAAGCCATTCAGTACCGGAGCTTAGACCGCGAGGGTTGGGCCGGGTAATCCGGGGCTTATCCGATCATCAGGCAAGCTTCTCATATTTATAATTCAACCTAATTACCTGTAAATTAATTTTATATAATTATCGGAAGCAACTAAAACATTAATTCCCAGAGCTGCAAAATTACCGCCCTTGTAAATCACCCGAAACAAGCCAAAACAAAAACAGCTTTCGTTTAAAAATATTTTAAAAATAAAATATTCTTTTTATTAAATTTGGAATTAAACAGGACTAGCTCAATCCTAGTCCTCTAATCCAATCATGAAGAAAATTATATTTTGTTTAAGCTTACTGTTTAGCAGCACATTAACTCAGGCTCAGGATCAGCCACTTAGCATCGGGCTAAAGGCAGGCATAAACGCTTCCGGAGGCTGGAATGCAGAAAATGTGGTCGGCTCCGGGAATACCGGATTCCATGGCGGAGCAGTCACGAACATCCGATTCGCTGATCGTCATGCCGTACAGACTGAGCTACTTTATTCCACCAAAGGCTTTAGTTATTCCGGAACCACGGCAAAACTACATTTAAGCTACCTGGAGCTCCCTGTGCTCTACCAATTCCATTTTACCCGGGTTAAGAAGGGAAAGTACTACACCCGTAGGCAAGCCACCGGTAACCTGTTTGCCACTGCCGGCCCACAGCTATCAGTACTTACCGGATCTAAAATTACTCAACCCGAAACTCCTGATACGGATCTATATGCTTATACCCGGCCGTTCGATATAAGTGCAGTAGCCGGTTTAGGTTACAGATTTAACCGTGGAATCACGATCAGTGCAAACTATGCCTTAGGCCTTCGCTACTTACATGGTGCCCCAAATCCTTTGATGCCCGAAAAGGTTAAAAATACTACCATTCAGGCTAGTGTAAGCTATCTGATTCCGGCAAGAATGTAAGCAGAGGCAAATCACCAAGGATTCTTTCCTAAAAATCAAAGAGCCGGTCCTTTTACAGAACCGGCTCTTTGATTTTCCACGGTATTTAAAACTCTCCCTGTTCTTAATGGGTTACTATCAGTTTCCGGTAGCTGGCTAGTCCATTACGAATTAACCTGATGGTATAAACCCCGGCTTTAAAATGCTGGCTCTGCAATTGGTAAGCATGCGAACCGGCAGTCTGTTTTTCTTCATCAGCAACTACCATTATTTCCCGGCCCAACGCATCGAGCACTTCCAGCCGCACAGGAGCCTGTTCTTTCAGGAAATAAGATAAGGTAACTTCGGCTTGCCCCACTGGGTTTGGATACACTCTAAAAGCGGTTTCTTCTTCCTGGACTGGTTTTTCGCCAGTTACCGCACCCCGGGTGTACCAGATCGGGGAAGTAACAATGCGGTCGCCATCGTTCTGAATAATTACGGCATAGTAATATGCACTTCCGGAGGCTGCATTATCCACGTAACTTAAAGCGGAAACGCCGGAGTTGGTTGAGGCTACCGAAACGGCATTCTGGCCGCTACCCGGCGTTCCTTTCATTAAAGTAATGGAGCGTACGGTTTCATTATCGGCATCAGTAACGTTTACGCTGATGTTAGCCTGGCTGCCGCCCTGAAAAATACTGCCCACGGGTTCGTTGTTCAGGGTAAAATTCACCTGGGTATTCCAGTCGTCGGAAGCATAGAAACGCCTTGCCCGTAAGGCCTGCATGAGGTCGGCTTTGGTTAACGCCGGCGCCATAACTACTAACCGGCCCGGCGTGGTGCGCCCGAAAGTGGTTTTATGGTTATCGTGATCGAGGGAAATACCTACATGGTAGCCCCGCGCCAGGAGCGTTCGGTAAACGCTTTCGTAGCTACTGGTTGAGGGGTTCAGGTAAGTAGTATTTACGGAAGTGGCAGGTCCGGAACGCATGGGCGTACCTACCAAAGCGCTGTCGGCAACCAGGTTAAAAGCAGCCGTAGCCAGGTTGTTGTAATCGCCGGTTTGCGGATGCGCCAGCAAGGCAAATGCTCCCGGCCGTTTATTTATTTCCTTGTAAAGGTTCTGATAATTCGATTTTGGCACATATACATTGTAATTCCCCGTTTCCCAGCCGATCAGATCGTTTACGCCGTAGACCAGCATGTGGCCGCCGCCGGAGATCACACCCCATTCCATGCCGTAAAGCGCCACGAACTGCCCGTTAACGGTGGCACTATCGGCCTGCCGCAAACCTTTGGCATAATTGGCCAGTTGCATGCCGGCTTGGCTGTGGTTGTGCTCTGAAATTCCCAGAAAATCAAAATTCAGCGAACCGGAAGCATAGACAAAATTCTGAAAAGGCGTTACATGCCCGGAGGTAGCATGATCCTGATTGCCATCGGAATAGCTGGAATGGGCATGCAGGTTGCCGTAGTAATAATTGTAAGTTCCTTGCTGTGCCCGCACCGCGAAAGCCCCCAACATCCCCAACAGGAAGGTAAAAGTTTTTTTCATGAAAAGATTAAAAAATTCTACCTGTAAAAATATACTAAAAAAGGTTGAAAAAATTGTAACATCCGGCCAACTTTTTGAAATTACAACTTACCGCTGCCACTTTTGTTTGTTACTGAAAAGTAAATTGCCTGCCGCTTCATATTTTTCTAATTTTGCAGCATGATCACAATCCGCGACGCCAAAATTTCCGACCTGCCAGCCATCGTCGATATTTACAATTCCACCATTGCCGGCCGCATGGTTACAGCCGATACGGAGCCCGTTACGGTAGAAAGCCGCATGGCCTGGTTCGAAAGCCATTCCCCGGAAAAAAGACCGCTTTGGGTTGCCGTAGAAGAAGATAAAATTGTGGCCTGGATCAGTTTTAAATCGTTTTACGGCCGTCCGGCTTACGACCATACTGCCGAAATTGCGCTCTACCTGCACGAAGCTTATCGGGGTATGGGCATTGGCCGGGAGTTGCTGGAGTACGTTATCAAGTTAAGTCCGAAGTTAAAACTCAAAACCCTGCTTGGTTTTGTGTTTGCTCATAATGCCCCGAGTTTAGGTTTGTTCGGCAAAGCCGGTTTCACCATCTGGGGACATCTCCCGAAAGTAGCCGAAATCGACGACAAAGAATACGACCTGCTTATCCTAGGCCTTCGCCTGAAGACCAGCAAACCCAACGCCCCCGAAGTAATCCCTGGCCCTTCGCTGAATTAGTCCTTTGAGCGGGCGCATCAGTTAGAATGTCATGTTGAGCGATAGCGAAACAACTCGTCGGCGGGAAGCAAAGCTGTTATTTCAGGCTTTTCTGCTGTTGGCCAACGAGGTCCTTCGCTCCCGCTCAGGATGACAGGTGTATTTATAAGTTAGCTACTAATAACTAAATACTAATCACTATTCATTAATCACTAGTCACTAGTCAAAACCGGTACCCCACGCGCCATTCCAGCACATCGGCGGCAAAACCGTGGATTTTCAGGTCTACTGCGCCGAAAACCCTGGGAGTAAAATGGTATTTCAGGCCGAGGCGTTCGTAGTAGGCGGTTGCGCTTTTATAAGGACGGTACACGTAATAGCCAACTTGCTTTTCCAGTGCCAGGTCGCCGAAAACCAGTTCATGCCCGATAAACAAGCCTATTTTTTTGGTATCCGGAAAGGGCTTACCGGTTAAAGTAGTGTCGGTTTGCTGCTGAATTTTTAAGGAACGGTCGAGAAAGCCTTCGGCGCCTAAGATAAAATTGCTTTTCCGGTTCAGGGGTTTTCCAAAGGCCAGGCTTAGCGATTGCACCAGGTATTTACGGGTATCGGAAGGCCCGATCTGTCGCCAGCCGGCCGTGGTGCTTATAGTATAGAATAACTCCCTATTCCATTCCGGCAACGCCTGTTCCTTTGTTTCGAAAGCCCCAACGGTATGGAAGTTGGCTCCTAAACTAAACGTCGGTACATTAATACCCAGGTTCGGTTTTTTGGTGGCCCCGTTCGAGTAATGGTTCAGCCCCAGCCCTACCAGCAGCGAAACTTTTGGCAAAATGCGGTAATCGTACTCGAAGCGGGTCTGCAAGGCTGCATTCAGGGCCGAACTGGCTACGCTGTTCTTGTGGTTCGTTTCCTGATCGTAGCCGGCCGTTAAATAAGCAATACCCAAGCCCAGCCGGTAATTCAGTTCGCTTTTTTTGGTGCGCAGCAAGGCTTTATTGATGTACGTGCTCACCGCATAAGATTGCCCCAGCGCCGGATTATGATAATCGAAGTACGCAAAAGAATACCCCACTTTCGGGAATTTGTAAAGCTGATGCCAGTACTTTTTACCGGTAGTCTGTTGCTGCACGTTCAGTTCGAAACCGGCAGGGTGCGACACGGCCAGGTGGCGCATATGCGGTGAATGCGCAATAATAAAGCCGCCGTGTACATAACCACCCACCAGCCAGGGCTGTACGTGGCCGGCAGTCTGGGCAACGCTCCGGCAGCTTATAAAACACAGAAAAAGGAACAGCCCAAAGCGCATGCAGTAAACTTCTAAACGAATGTATTTTCAAAAATACAAACCTTTACTTAAAGCCGGAACAGCAATTTAAGCCGGATTCCCGTATAGCTCAAAAATCGTATCTGTTTCTATGAAAAAACTACTCTTCCTCGCGCTTTTAATTGGCAACGGCCTGGTTATGCAGGCCCAGGACTTCCGCTTCGGCCTGAAGGGGGGCTTCAACTACTCCGATATAAAGGGCAAAGACCTGAACGATGACATGCACCGCTCCAAAATTGGCTGGCATGCAGGCGCTATGGTGAATATTCAGTACCCGGGCAATACCTGGTTTTCCGTTCAGCCCGAACTTATTTATTCCCGGAAAGGCTATACCAATTACAGCCCTAAACAGGAGGTTCGCGACGCAAGCAACAACCTGCTTTACACGGCTCTGGAAGGCGGCCTGGTGCGGCTGAATTACCTCGACCTGCCCATAATGCTCAATTTCAAAACCGGCGTGGTGATCTGGGAACTAGGCCCGCAAATTTCTTACCTGGTAGGTTACCGCAACGATGCCATGATCGAACAAACTGCTCCCGACGGCACCAAAACAACCTTGTCCAGCGAGTTCCGGCGTTTCAGCGAAGACCGGCTAAGGAAATTCGATGTGGGTCTGGCTACCGGTTTCCGCCTCGAAACCCAGAACGGCGTAGCGCTAGGCCTTCGCTTCAACCAGGGCTTTCTGAAACTGGACAACGGCGAAGCAGCGATCCTGACGGTACCTCGGGCGCCGAACGGGGTAAACCAGCACTTCCAGGTCTTCGCCTCTTACCTGATTCCGGAGTAATTTCATAGAATGGCCGATTGTTCGAAATTCGATTGTTCGACTCTTAAAAAAGAGGCTTCCTTCGAAAGGCTATTATTTTCAACTAAAACCAGAGAAGCGTTAGCTAAGAAATATCTCCCAGGCGAAGCATGTCGGTTTGAGCGCAACAATTAGAATGAAGCAATCGAAAATTCGAACTTCGAAAAATCGAACAGTCGAATTTAAAACATTCGAAATATCATATATTACTAGACCCTATCCAATTATCAGTCAGGAACATAGGATGCAAACAAAAATATTATAAAAACAATATTCAGCCTGAAACCCTATCGGCAGAATACGTATAGATAAAGCAGACTAAAACATGTTAAACCAACTTAATATTTCTTTAAAACTAAAAACAAAATCTGACAACTATGAAAAAGTCTTTACTGTTAATTTTAGCCGTTTTCGCCTTTACCTATGCCAATGCGCAAGGCTTTAGACTGGGCGTAAAAGGCGGGGGGAATTACTCCTCCTTATCCGGAGAGGATCAGGATTTTGCTGGTATCTATACAGATGACAATGTTTATTTCGGCGATGCAGATTACAAATTCGGTTACCATTTCGGACTTACCAGCCTTTATGAAATCGATGATTTCTGGGGAATTAAAATAGACGCCTTATATACAACCAAAGGTTTCCAGATTAAGGATAAACAAGCCGACCTTAGCTCAGACAACATGGGAGGCACAACTGAATTTGAAGTAAAACGCTCCCTTAATTACATTTCCGTTCCGATCCTGTTGAACATCAATGCTGGCGGCCTGTTCTTTGAACTTGGCCCGGAAGTCGCTTACCTGACAAACAGCAATTCCGAAGTTAAAACCAAACGTTTTAAACCTAACGGCGACAAACTCGGAGACTCCGATAAAACAGAATCAATTTCAGCCAAAGGAGATCTTGCCAGCTTTGACTTCGGTTATGTAGCCGGCCTCGGTTACATGTCCGACATGGGCTTAGGCATTGGCTTACGTTACAACGGCGGCTTTAAATCCATCTACGACACCAAAGGCACGGAAGAACCGAACATCCGCAACAACAACATTACTGTTTCGCTGTTCTACATGTTTGGCGGCGGCGGAAACGGTGGTGGCGGTTCCACCAAAGTAAAATACAAAACCGAATAGTACCGATTAAAAACGCTATTATTTTACCCCAAAAAACCGGATTGTTCCCCACAGTCCGGTTCTTTGTTTTCCGGCAGTATCACTTTCCTGAAATGTAATCAACAAACCTATGAGGCTTTAAAAACCTTACAGGTATCTACACCCGAAAACAATATCTATTCTATTAGCAAACCCCAACCCGCTGCCTTGCGTTTTCAGGTAAAACAGCCGCAAAAAAACGAGTATCTTTGCCGCTGAACTCGATAAGTTTTTTCATTTGAAAGTATCTGATTTTCTAGAACTCTACCGCCACGATGGCCTGGTGCAAACCATTGCCGAACACCTCCGCACGCCCGAAAAAACCCGTCTGCAAATAAAAGGCCTCGTAGGCAGCCAGGATGCTGTTTTGGCTTCGGCGCTTTACACGGCTTCCGACCACCACCACGTATTTGTGCTGCACGATAAAGAAGAAGCGGCCTACTTCTTAAGCGACCTGCAAAACCTGATCGGCGACCAGAAAACCCCGCTCCTGTTCCCGACTTCCTACAAAAAAGCTTACCAGTTCGACGAAACCGAAAACGCTAACATTCTCATGCGCGCCGAAGCCCTGAACCAGATCAGCGCACGGCATCCGCAAGGCGAATTAATTGTAACGTATCCGGAAGCGCTTACCGAAAAAGTGATCAATAAAAAATCGCTGGTGGCCAACACTTTCGGGGCAAAGGTGGGCGAAAAACTCGATACCAATTTCCTTTCCGAACTGCTTTCTACCTACGATTTTGAGCGCACCGAATTTGTGTACGAGCCCGGTCAGTTTGCCATTCGCGGCGGCATCATCGATATTTTTTCCTACGCCAACGACCTGCCTTACCGTCTCGAACTTTTTGGTGATGAAATTGAAAGCATCCGGACATTCAACCCGAATACCCAGCTTTCGGTCGAAACCAAAAAGCAAATTTCCATTATCCCGAACGTTCAGACCAAACTCTTACAGGAAACCCGCGAATCGTTTTTAGCTTTCCTCCCGGAAAATACCCGTCTGTGGTTCAAGGATATCCGGCAAACGCTCGAAGTCATAAAAGAGCAATTCGAGAAAGCCGCTCAGGCTTTCGAGCAAATGCTGGAAGAAAGCTCCGGTGTGCAGATCGTTTCCAAACCGGAACAGCTTTTCGAGAACGGCAAAGACTTTAAAAAGCAGCTGGAGAACTTCGATGTACTGGAATTCGGCAAGCGTTTTTACTTCAAAGAAACTACCGTTTTTCCGTTTCCCGGCCATCCGCAACCATCGTTCAACAAAGATTTCGGCTTACTGGTGAGCAACCTTCAGGAAAACCAATCCAAAGGCTTCTCCAACGTTATTGCCGCCGAATCGCCGAAACAGATCGACCGCCTCACCACCATTTTCGATGAGCTCGACCACGACGTGCGGTTCCAGCATTTGCTTATTTCCCTGCGCGAAGGTTTTATCGACGACCAACTGAAACTGGTTTGCTACACCGATCACCAGCTTTTCGAACGTTTCTACCGCTACAAAGACAAACCGAAGTTCAGCAAAAACAAGGCTTTAACGCTGAAGGAACTTCGGACCTTACAGCCCGGCGATTACGTAACGCACCAGGACTACGGCATCGGAAGATTTGCCGGCCTGGAAAAAGTGGATGTAGGCGGAAGACTGCAGGAAGCTATTCGGCTGGTTTACCGCGACGACGATTTGCTTTACGTTTCCATTCACGCACTGCATAAGATTAGCAAATACTCTGGCAAAGAAGGCACCCCACCGAGCATGAGCAAACTGGGTTCGCCGGAGTGGGAAAACAAGAAAAACAAGGTCAAGAAGAAAGTTAGAGACATTGCCGCCGAGCTGATTAACCTTTACGCCAAACGCAAAACGGCTCCCGGCTATGCCTTCACCCACGATGGATTTTTACAAGCCGAACTCGAATCTTCCTTTATTTACGAAGACACCCCGGACCAGGCCAAAGCTACCGAAGACGTAAAAGCCGACATGGAACAACCGCACCCAATGGATAGATTGGTTTGCGGCGACGTAGGTTTCGGCAAAACCGAAGTGGCCATCCGCGCCGCCTTTAAGGCTGCTTGCGACGGAAAACAAGTAGCGGTGTTAGTTCCAACTACCATTCTGGCCATGCAGCACTTCAAAACCTTCCGCGACCGCCTGGAGAAATTCCCGATCACAGTGGAGTTCGTGAACCGCTTTAAATCGCCGAAGCAAATAAAAGATACGCTCAAACGGGTGGAAGAAGGCAAAGTAGACATCCTGATCGGGACGCACCGCATTGTAAGCAAAGACGTGAAGTTCAAAAACCTGGGCTTAATGGTGATCGATGAGGAACAGAAATTCGGGGTAAAAACAAAGGAAAAGCTGAAGGAAATGCGCGTAAACGTAGATTCCCTAACGCTTACGGCCACGCCAATTCCGCGCACGCTGCACTTCAGTTTAATGGGTGCCCGCGACCTGAGCATTATTGCCACGCCGCCGCCTAACCGCCAGGGCGTGCAAACCGAACTGCACGTATTCGACGAAACCATTATCCGCGATGCCGTGAGCTATGAACTCAAACGCGGCGGCCAGGTTTTCTTTGTGCATAACCGGGTAAAAGACATCGAAGAAATTGCGAACCTCATTCTGAAACTCGTGCCGGACGCCAAGGTAACATACGCCCATGGTCAGATGGACGGCGACATGCTGGAAAAACGCATGATGCAGTTCGTAGACCACGAATACGACGTACTGGTTTCCACCAACATCATCGAATCCGGCCTCGATATTCCGAATGCCAACACCATCATCATTAATCGCGCGCACATGTTCGGTTTAAGCGATCTGCACCAGATGCGCGGCCGCGTAGGCCGTTCTAATAAACGCGCTTTCTGCTATCTGCTCACGCCACCGGTTTCCGGCCTTCCTTCCGATGCCCGCAAACGCCTGAGCACGCTGGAAGAATTCTCCGACCTGGGCGACGGCTTTAAAGTAGCCATGCGCGACCTCGATATTCGCGGCGCCGGAAATTTACTGGGCGGCGAACAAAGCGGTTTCATCAACGACCTCGGGTTTGAAATGTACCATAAGATCCTCGACGATGCGGTAAAAGAACTGAAAGAAACTGAATTCCGCGACCTTTTCCTGACCGATGCCGAAAAGCTGAACGAATTCTTGGACGTACAACGCGAATGCTCCATCGAAACCGACCTGGAAGTACTGATTCCGGAAACCTACGTAGCCAACATTTCGGAGCGCTTAAACCTCTACAGCAAGCTCGATAATGTAAAAGATCTGAACAGCTTGGAAACCCTGCAGGCCAGCATAGTAGATAGGTTCGGACCGTTGCCAAGAGAAGTGGTACAACTCATCGAGATCGTAAAATTACGCTGGGATGCCCAGGAAATGGGCTTCGAAAAACTCACCATCAAGCGGGAAACCATGAAAGGTTATCTGCCGACCGAAAACAACGAAAAGTACTTCCAGGGCGAAGCCTTCGGCCGCATTTTAAGTTTTGTACAAAGTCACGCGAAAACCGCCCGCTTAAAAGAAACCAAAGACAAGCTGATCGTAATTTTCGACAACGTAAAAACCATAAAAGCTGCCCGGGAGATCTTCGCGGAACTGTTGGAAAAACGCTAGGATTCAGGGCAAAAAAGTCCTGTTTCCTGCTTTGAAGACAACGTTTAACGGTCATATTAGCTGGTTCAGGTTTAAGCGAAATTTGCCTGGTACACAGCCAATTTAAATTATAGAATTTGCTTGACGGGCTTTGTAACCCCGTCTTAACCGAGCCGTGGGATTTGTAATCCCACTCTCTAAAAATTAACTTAACTCTGTACTTAGTTCAAGTTTAAGCGAAGCGGTAACTTGAACCTATAAATGATCTGAAGTTTATAACTTCAGTGAGGCTAAAGCCTCAAAACAGCTACTACGGGTTATTTGAAAACAGGCAGCTTTTGCGGATATTTTTATCCGAAAACTTCCTGCCGGGGATCTATTGATCCCCGAATTGTGGTCTGAAAATGGTTCACGCGGGTTAATAAACCCGCTACAAGATGCTTCCGGATCGATAGATCCGAAAGAGCAAACGGCCTCAAACAAAAAAACCGCCTTAAGCACTTTTCCGTTACCATATTCCTGAAATCCTTTGCCGTCTGCTTCAGCTTGCGGTTTTCGGGCCAGCCTGATCAGCGGCATTAGCCTAAGCCATTTTCCCGCAACATTAGTTAAATAAATACCGGTGGAATTAGTTTTTCTACCGGGTTTTGTTGCTATCTTCAGGCCGCTTTAAAGCAAGCCTTTTAATTGCCTCACGCCGCTAAAAACCTGCCTGCCATGGAAGCAGCCACTACCAACACGCACGCCATAAACTACCAGCATTTACTCAATGCCCTACCCGGCCTATACCTGATCCTGTGCCCGGAATTGAACATCCTGGATGCCACGGAAGCCTACCTGCAGGGAACTTTAACCAAGCGGGAGGAAATTATCGGCCGTTATATTTTCGACGTTTTTCCGGAAAATCAGGCTACCTCCGAAGCCCGCTCCGGCGAGACGCTCCGCCATTCGCTTACGCACGTGCTTACTTTGCGCACGCCCCATACCATGCCCGTTTTGCGCTACGACATTCCCCTGCCGGCAGCCTTAGGCGGCGGCTTCGAAGAGCGCTACTGGCTAACTTCCCATACCCCCGTTCTCGACCCAGCCGGCGAGATCCTTTACATCGTTCAAAAAGTGGTAGACGTAACCATGCAGCAACTGGCTCACCGCGACATCCGGGCAAACCGCGAACGCTTTGAGCTGCTGGCCCTGGCTACCAGCGATGCCGTATGGGATTGGGATCTGCTAAGCAACCACCTGTGGTGGAACAGCACGTTCCAGGATATTTTTGGCTATGAAACCCACCAGATTGACGACATCTGGATCTGGAGCGAAAAAATTCATCCTGAGGACCAGAAAAGGGTAAAGGAAAGCATCCACCAGGTTGTAAGCAAAAGCGGAAAAAGCTGGAGCGATACCTACCGGTTCCGTCGGGCAAACGGCACGTATGCCACCGTATTGGACCGGGGTTTTACGCTTCGCGACGAAAATGGCAATGCCTACCGCATGGTGGGCACCCTGCTCGATATTTCCCGGCAGATCCAGGCCGAGCTGGAACTGAAAGAAAGCAAAAACCAATTCCAGAACTTAATAGAATCATTGCCCTGCCCGGCCTGGACCAACACGTCCGAAGGCGTAACCACTTACCTGAATAAAGCCTGGTACGACTTTACCGGCATGGAGCCCGGCAACTTTGAGCGAACTTTTTCCTATTTTCATCCAGACGATGTAGCGCCGATGTTTGCCTTGTGGGACGAATGCCGGCCCCAGGGCTCCGTTTATGAAATTGAATTCCGCATCAGGTCCAGGGAAGGAGATTACCAGTGGTTTTTAGCCCGGTCGGTCCCCCTTATCGATTCCGAAAACAGAGTAACCCTGTGGCTGGGCACCTGCATTAACATCCACGAACAGAAGTTACAGCAACAAAAATTACTCGCCCGGGAAAGTTACCTGGACCGGATCCTGAAAGTGGCACCCGTTCATCTGGCCGTATTAAAAGGCGCTGACCTTATGGTAGAATACCTTTCTCCCGGTTTCCAGAAGCTGCACGCAAGCCCGGTAGAGGGCCAGCCCTTGGCCATCGCCATACCAGAACTAGCAGACCAGGGATATCATGCCATCATACAGGCCGTTTATCGAACCGGCGAACCCTACTACGGCCGGGAAATGCCCTTGCTGGTCGGCCCGAACGCAAATGGTTTGCCTGCGGAGGTTTTTTTTAATGTAACCTACCAGCCCCTGCAAAATACCGCCGGGCAAACCGAAGGCGTAATCGTTACGGCCAGCGATGTCACCAAACAGGTAAAGGCCAAAAAACAGGTAGAAGAACTCTATTGGGAACTCCAGAAATCGAATGAAAGAATTGTGCAGATCCTGGAAGCCCAGCCTTTAATGACCTGGACCGCACTACCCGACGGACAAATTAATTATTACAACCAGCGCTGGTACGAATACACCGGGGCCACGTTCGAGGAAAGTAAAAATTTCGGCTGGCAAAAGTTCATCCATCCGGCCGATCTGGCAGAAACCCAGGATAAATGGAACTCAGCCCTTCAAACCGGAAATGAATATGTACATGAAAACCGGTGGCGCTCCGCTCAGAACGGAACGTATAACTGGTTTCTGGAACGCGGCGTGCCTATCCGGAACCAGCATGGTGAAATTACTTTTTGGATAGGCTCATTAACCAACATACAGGAACAAAAAGCGCTTTTAAGCGAACTCCTGGAAGCCAAAGAAAAATTCGAATTCCTGGCCGATACCATACCCCAACTGGTCTGGACCACCGATGCCAACGGTATTCATGATTACTTCAACAAGCGCCTGGCAGAATACATCGGCTATACGCTGGAAGAAAGCTACCAGGTGGAGTGGCTAACCCACATTCATCCCAACGACCGGGAACAATGCAACAACGCCATGCAACACGCCCTCCGGACCGGAACCTATTACGAGGCTGAATTCCGGATCAGGAGCAAGACCGGTACCTACCGTTGTTTTTTAGGGCAGGCCCTGCCTGTTCGGAACGAAGCCGGTCGGATAATAAAGTGGTTCGGCACCTGCACCGACATCGAAGACCATAAAAAAGCAGCCGAAGAACTCAAAACCAAAAATGCCGAACTCCGGAAAATAAATCAGGACCTGGACAGCTTTGTTTACACGGCTTCCCACGACCTGAAAATGCCGATTATCAATATCGAAACCATCTTCGGGGACCTTATCCGCGCTGCTGAGTTTCACGACCCGGACGCCGATAAGCTCATTTCCCACTTTCAGAAATCGCTCAAACAGATCTACGGCACGATAGATGACTTAAGCCAGGTAGTAAAAGTACAGCGAAACCTCGACGACGGCCGCGACTTTGTAGACCTGAAAGAAATTACCAAAGCCATAAAAACCAGTATCAAAGAACTTATTTCCAGCACCACCGCGTCCATTAAAACCGATTTTAAGGAAGCCCCCGCAATCTGGTTTTCGAAACCAAACCTGAAAAGCGTAATCTATAACCTCATAACCAACAGCATTAAATATGGGGCCAAAGACCGCGCGCCAATAATTCGATTAAAAAGCAGCCCGGCTGGCGAATACACCCTGCTTACCGTAACCGATAACGGCATTGGCATAGACCTGAACCGGCACAGCGAAAAACTTTTCCAGATGTACCGCCGCTTTCACAACCACGTACCCGGCACCGGTCTGGGGCTTTACATCGTACACCGCATTATGGCCAACAACGGCGGCCGCATAGAACTGGAAAGCAGCATAAACCAGGGCACCACTTTTAGGCTCTATTTTAAAAATAAGCCGCCGGTATTGTAATTTGCGCGTAATAATTACTGAAGACCAAACGGTAGCAAGCATTATAATTAATGGGAAAAGAGAAGTTTAAGATAAAGGTTACTTCAGCAAGAAAAGTATATGAATTGCTGGAATTGGTCAGACAGAAACCATATTTTCTAACTTCAAAATCTATTACCGCTCTTCAAGACTTTTTGAATGGTTATATGCAACTTGGATTTGCTGATGACATTTATAATTCAGGTGATCCAAATTTTGAAGAATTTAAATATTGGATTTTAAACAAAGACAAAGAAGTTGAGGGAACTTCAAATCCTTTTTCGCGGGTATTATTAAAAGAGTGTGATGGAGATGAAGAAAGAGCGTTTGAGAAGTTTTTTGTTTATTTAGCAGAGTTCAAGCTAGAAAACCGGTAGCTACTTAAACATTAGATTCGCCGTCGTTTAGTTAAATCCGGTATGAAAGAACACCCAGAAAGTATAAATACAAACCCGGAGCGCCAGATCCCGGACCTTACCGTAACGCTCCTGCAAACTGACCTTGCCTGGGAAAACCCCGAAGAAAACCGTAGGATATTTGCTCAAAAAGTCGAATCACTGACCTCTCCTACAGATCTCATCGTTCTGCCGGAAATGTTTACCACTGGCTTCACGATGAATGCGGCGCAACTGGCCGAACCGCCCAACGGCCCTACTACCCAATGGCTCCTCCAAATGGCTGAAAAAAGCCAGGCAGCCATAACCGGAAGCATTATTGTGCAGGAAAACGGCCATTTCTACAACCGCTTGCTTTGGGCTCAGCCCGATGGCACGGTTTACACCTACGACAAACGCCACCTGTTCCGGATGGCCAAAGAAAACGCTGTCTATTCCGCCGGAAAAAGTAAGTTAGTAGTTACCTGGAAAGGCTGGCGCATTTGCCCTTTGGTTTGCTACGATCTGCGTTTCCCGGTCTGGAGCCGCAACACCCACGAACAGTCCTACGACCTGCTTCTTTACGTAGCCAATTGGCCCGAAAAAAGAGCCCGCGCCTGGTGCAGTTTGCTACCGGCCCGGGCCATCGAGAACCTGAGTTACTGCATTGGCGTGAACCGCACGGGTACCGATGCCAATACCAGCTACGCCGGCGATTCTGCCGTGTGCGATCCGCAGGGGAACAGCATTTTCCTGCCTGCCAACCCGGATATCATCCATACCCAAACCCTTAGCTATACTGAGTTAGCTTCTTTCCGGAAGCGCTTCCCCGCCGATCTGGATGCCGATATTTTCACCCAGCTCTGATTTCCTACAACCTATAGCATAAAAAAGAGCCTGCTCTCAATCTGAAATCATAAATTCCAGACTGAAGGCAGGCTATTGATTAAATTAACCTTTCAGAATTTCAGCAGGGTTAGTGCTGCACGATAAACGTTTTACCGGCCGAACGAAAATCCGGAGTAGAGATTTTCAGGAAATAAGCGCCGGCTTTTAGATTTAAAATATTCAGTTCGTGCACCTTCCGGAAACCGGCTTTACTTTCCAGCAATTGCCGGCCCGTCATATCGTAAACGCTTACCTGCACGTTTTCTTCGCTGCTTACAGTTACCATTTCCCTGGCCGGGTTCGGGTAAACCTTTAATGGCAGCGCCGAAATTCCCTCCCTTACGCCCGAAACAACAGAAGATTCATTTTTCAGGTAAAGCAGGCCGCCCCCATCGGTACCCACAACCATCTCCGGTTTCTGGTCGCCATCCAGGTCGGCGGCGGCGGCAAAGATCCGGGGACCGAATGCCGGTGCATTTAAACCGCCCAGCAGATTATTATAAAGCACCTGCGTGTGAGGGATAAAGGTTCCGCCCAGGTTATTCATGATATTCGGGTACAGACGCAGGCTGCCGCTGTTGTCAGTCAGGGCCAGATCCGCTACGCCATTATTGTCCAGGTCGGCAATAATAGGCTGCACGCTGGCCCGCATATAATCACGGGGAATATTGCCGAAATTATCGTTAAACAACTGCCATGAAGAAAAGCTGCCGGGATTGGCGCCCACACGGCGGTAATAATGAATGGCCCCGCTGCTGGGGTTATTCGGATTCTGGCTATCGGTGCCCAACAGTACATCCAGGTCGCCGTCGCCATCCAGATCGTAGAAGAAAACGGCATCCCGCACGTTTATTCCCAAGGAAATACCAACCTGGTTAGCGCGGGAAAAGCTATAAGGCTGGTTCGGCTGGGCCGAATTCGGAATATAATCTACGTAGGCGGCGGAACCGCTGCTGTGGAGGTATTTCACAATAAGGTCTTTGCTGCCGTTTCCGTCCATATCGCCGAACTGCAGTTTAATCCCTTTGTAATCGGCCTGGCTGAACTGCAGGTAATTGTTGTCTACCAGTTTGAAAACCGGTTTGGTAGCGCTGCCTACGTTCTCAAACAAACTTACCGTGCTCCGGAACTGGGAAGCCCCCAGGCGGTAATCGGCAAAATTCGACACGAGCATATCCAGGTCGCCGTCGGCATCTATATCTGCAAAAGCCGGAGCCGCCATTGCTCCGAGATCCAGCATCTGATCCTGCAGAAAGTTCTTTTTCTGGAAAGTAAAGGTCGGCACAATCGTCGCGGAGGTATTCTGGTACAGCCAGGAAGAATGATTCAGATCGGCCATATCCTGGTTATCGAGCAGGAACGGCGCTACGAGCAGGTCCTTCTTGCCATCGAACGTAACGTCTTCGTAATAAGCAGCCGGGAAATTTACCATGCTTGCCGGATTGGCCATATTAGGGTAAGCAATCTGCATCCCCGACGATACCATATTCGCTGCTGTGGGTGTACCCGCATTCGTTAAGCGCACCAGGTCCGGGCACATGTCCGCGCCCACTAAAATATCCTTATCAGAATCACCATCCAGGTCCAAAGCCGTAATACTGGCGCCACCGCCGTGTTTCACCTTGCTTGTACGGCACGAGGCGCTTCCAAAAACAAAGGCATTACAACCACTACTGCAACGGCTAAACCCACCCCACTGCGTGGTTTCCCGGGTAAGCCGCATGCTGTCGGCCGGCGCATTCTGTTCAACGGTAAGGTTTTTGTAATATTCAATTGTTTCAGCATTAAAACCGTCATAAACCAGCATATCCAGATCCCCGTCGTTATCCATATCCGTAAAGGATGGCAATACATAAGCGCCCAGCGGGATATTGCTGAAGTTATCGAACTTCATTTTATGCGGCCGGCTTACGAAGGTAAGCGGCCCGGCGGCCGGGCTAACGTTCTTATAAAGCAGGGTGTGCATATTATTCCCGGTAAACAGGTCCTTCCGGCCATCGCCGTCCACATCGCGGAGCAGCACCCAGTAGGTCATGCCTTTCGGGAACAGGGCTTCATATTCCGGGGCGTACTTCCAGCGCCAGGTTCCGGTAGTATTATCGGCCAGAAACGTGTAGGACTTATTGTTCATCCGGTCAAAGGCGTATAAGTCTTCTACTCCATCCAGGTTCAGGTCGATCTTGGAGTAAACCGGCGCGTTCAGGCCGCCCATCCAGGGCTGCCGGAGCGTATCGCTGCTAATTACAACTTTCACTTTGTTTTCCTGACGGAAGTCAAACCCCTGTGACCAGGCACAAAAGGAAAACAAACTAAAAAGGAACGTAAAAATGTGCTTCATATCTGCTATTGGAATTAGATTCTTAAAGTTAATTAAAATTCAGCAAAACAATTTTGTACTTACCTGTAACGGCAAGTACCTTAAATCAGGAACGCAGAAAACTTAGTACCCGGTATATTCTGGAAAAGCTTTTCAGTTAACCATACCGCATTCCCGGTAAACCATGCTATTTGAGTTTAATGTTGCACAACAATAGTTTTTCCGGCGGAGCTTCTGTTTTCGGCTATTGCTTTTATAAAGTAGATCCCCGGCAAGAACCCGGAAACATCTACCCGGTGGTTCTGTTGCTTTCCCGCCGGACTGGCATAGAGCATTTTACCGGCCTGGTCGTAAATTACAAGTTCGGTTTTGGCAGCACTGCTAACGGTTATGATTTTGCTGGCCGGGTTCGGATATACTGTAAACGCTAATGGCAATTTTTCCTCAGTTAATCCGGTTATAGTACTTTCGTTTTCGAGGTAAACCAGGCCGCCGCCATTGGTGCCGATAATAATTTCCGGTTTCTGATCGCCGTTCAGATCGGCCGCGGCCGCATGCAGCGTGTGCTTCAGGTTTGTAGGTACCAGATTGTTTAAAAGGCTATTGAAAAGGATATGGTTTTGTCCCGAAAAAGTGCTACCGCTATTTTGGAAGTTGCTGTAAACCGTAACTTCCCCGCTGAAATTTGTGATAAGCAGGTCCATGTTTCCGTCTGCGTTCAGGTCAGCAATAAGGGGCTGCAGTTGTCTGTTTGCCTGACTCCGGGGAAGGCCGCCCAAGTTATCGGAGGCCAAAGCCCAGGATGAAAACTGATCTGCCGCCGCTCCGGTACGCCGGTACCAGGCCAATGCGCCGCTGCTGGAATTAACCAGTTGCTGCCTGGTGCCAATCAGCAGGTCCAGGTCGCCGTCGCCGTCCATATCATAAAAGAGCGGGGTATCTTCGGAATTAATGGTTACAGAAATCGGCGTCTTAGCGGCCGGGTTAAACTGATAGGGCTGGCGCGGTGCGGCAGAATTCGGAATATAATCCATTAAACGGAATGTTCCATTCGGCCATACATAACTCATGATCAGATCCGGGCTGCCATCGCCGTTCATATCGCCGAATTGCAGCTTTATGGAGCGGTAATCAAGCTGACTAAGGTTCAGGTAGTCGCTATTGGTGAGTTTAAACACCGGTTTAGTAGCGTTGCCCACATTGGTAAACAAACTCACCGCGCTCCGGAACCGGTTGGCGCCGGTACGGTAATCGGCATAATTTCCTACCAGCAGGTCCTGGTCGCCATCGCCATCGATATCGGCAAATACCGGCGAGGCGGCTTCCCCGAAGTCCAGCATTTCATCCTGTAAAAAATTATTTTTTACATAGTTGAAAACCGGCGGGGCGGCAGCATTGGCCGCGTCGTTCCGGTAATACCAGGCGGAATGGTTCAGATCGGCAAGATCGTGGTTGTTGTAAAGAAAAGGCGCTACCAGCAGGTCTCTTTTACCATCAAAATTCACATCTTCGTAATACGCGGCCGGGAAATTCACGAAGCTGGCCGGATTAGCTGCATTCGGATAAACCGTTTGCGGACTGGAAGCCGTTATAGCCGCCACCGCCGAGGTACCGTTATTGGTAAACCGTACCAGATTGGGGCATAGATCCGAACCCGCCAGAATATCCTTATCACCGTCGCCATCCAGGTCGAGCGCAGTAAGGCTGCCGCCGCCCAGGTGCATTATTTTGCCAACCCGGCAACTGCCCGTGCCAAATGCGAAAGTGCTGCAAGCCGGGAGGCAACGGCTAAAATCGCCCCATACATTGGTTTCCCGCGTAAGCACCATGCTATCCGGACGGTTTGCAGGATTGCCTGCCGTTAAATTTTTGTAATATTCCACTTGTTTGCCATTGCTGTCGAAGACCAGCATATCCAGATCGCCGTCATTGTCCACATCCGTAAAATCGGGCAGAATATAACCTCCTGACTTCAGGGTAAGACCAGCGTCGAATTTCAGTTTGTGCGGCTGCGTTCTGAAAGTAAGCGGCCCGGCGGCTGAGGTCATGTTCTTATAAAGCAGGACATTGTTATCGTTGCCGGTAAAAAGATCTTTCCTGCCATCCCCATCTGCGTCCCGGAGCAAAACCCAGTTCACCATTCCGGTAGGAAAGAAAACTTCATATGCCGGGGCATACTTCCAGCGCCAGGTACCGGTAGCATTTTCAGCCAGAAAAGTGAAGGATTTACTATTCATCCGGTCGAAAATGTACAGGTCTTCGGTACCATCCTGGTTCAGGTCGATTTTGGAAAAAACCGGCGCATTCAGGCCGCCCACCCAGGCTTGTTTTAAGGTATCGCTTCCAATTACTACTTTTACATCCTGCTGCTGCCGGAATCGAAAGCCCTGCTGCGCCTGCAGGTTGTAAGCGCATAGCATAAAACAAATTAATCCGGTTAGTTTCCTAAAAGTCAGGTTCATAAAAGCAGCTTCATTTTAACGTTGTTAATTTCGCAAATAAATGTCAGAAAACATTACCTCTTTATATCAGAAATTTCTAAGCTGCGATTTTGTAAGCACCGATTCCCGGGCCGATCAGCAGAATTCCCTGTTTTTTGCCCTGAACGGACCGAATTTTAAAGGCGCAAAATTTGCGGAACAGGCATTGGCCAAAGGCGCCCGCTTTGCTGTAGTAGATGACGAAGAAATGGCCTCGGACCGTTGCCTGTACGTGGAAAATACCCTGGAAGCTTTGCAGGAACTGGCGCGTTATCACCGGCAGCAGCTTCGCATTCCGGTACTTGGCATAACGGGCAGCAACGGCAAAACCACTACCAAAGAACTGACCAACGCCGTACTGAGCCGGAAATTCAAGACGCTTTACACCCAGGGTAACCTGAATAACCACATTGGTGTGCCCTTAACCTTGCTTCGCATAAAACCGGAGCACGAACTGGCTATTATCGAAATGGGCGCCAACCATCACGGCGAGATCGATATGCTCTGCCGCATTGCGCTGCCCACCCACGGCCTGATCACCAACATCGGGAAAGCGCACCTGGAAGGTTTCGGCAGCCTGGAAGGCGTGGCCCGTGCCAAAAGCGAATTGTACCGCTATATTGACGAAACGAAGGGCACTATTTTCGTGAATACCAATTCCGACCACCTCATGCGGATGTCGCGCCGGATCGAAAGCAAAGTTACTTACCCGAACGCCGGCGATTTTCTGCACCTGGAATTGCTGGAAGCCACCCCGCTCGTAAAATACCGGAGCGAAAGCGGTGCTGCCGTAACCACGCACTTAATGGGCTCTTATAATTTCGACAACATTGCCGCGGCGGCCTGCATCGGGAAGTATTTTGAAGTGCCGGAAGAAAAAATAAATGAAGCCATTGCGGGATACGCCCCAGCCAATAACCGTTCCCAGGTGATCCGGAAAAACACGAACACGATATTGCTGGATGCTTACAATGCCAACCCCAGCTCCATGGAAGCAGCCATAAAGAATTTCGGCAGCAGCGCCGAAAAACCGAAAGTGCTGATCGTGGGCGATATGTTTGAATTGGGTCCGGAAAGTGAAAGCGAACACCGGAAACTGGGTGAACTGATCGCGGAACAGCCGATCGAAAAAGTACTGCTGTGCGGTAAAGAGATGCAAGCCGCCGCCGTAAACCCGGATTTCCTGCACTTCGAAAGCAAAATCGATCTGGAAAACTGGCTCAAAGCAAACCCGATCACCGACAGCCACCTGCTCATAAAAGGCTCCCGCGGAATGGGCCTGGAAACGGTACTGGAATTGCTGTAAAAAGGTAGAAGGACAAAAGATAAAAGAGGAAGGAAACTCAGGTCATTACCCTGGCCTGTCCCCCGACAGGCCGGAATACTGTTGCTAAAGTCAGGTAGGGAACTTGATAGCCATTTTACAACTATCCCAACTCTTTTAAGGCTTCTTCACAGGTTACTTGTTTACACATTGCTGCAGTGCTTTCGGCCTGTCAGGGGACAGGCCGAGGTAAATTGCTGTAAAAGGTAGCAGGAAGAAAGATAAAAGAAGAAGGAAAATCAGACCATCAAAATGAAGAAGCCCCATGCAATGCATGGGGCTTCTTGGCTTCAAATGCTTTCAATAAAGAGGCATTTAACTTTCTACCTTAATCTTTTATCCACCTCAAAACGGCGATACAAAATCCTTAAACGCCGGCAGGATCTTATCTTTTTCGGAAACGATCGGGTCTTTCACGCCCCAGTCAATATTCAGGTCCGGATCGCTCCAGCAAAGGCCGCTTTCCGATTCCTGATGATAGTAACTGGAACATTTATAAAGGAAAACCGAATTTTCTTCCAGGGCTAAAAAGCCATGGGCAAAGCCTTCCGGCACGTAAAGCAGGTTGTTCTGGTCGGCGTTTAACTCGCGGGCCAGGTGTTTCCCATAGGTAGGTGAGGCTTTCCGGATATCTACAATTACATCGAGCACCCGGCCGGCCACTGCCCGCACCAGTTTTGCCTGGGCAAAAGGCGGTTTCTGAAAATGCAGACCCCGCAAAACATTTTTAAAGGAAACCGACTGATTGTCCTGCACAAAAACCGTGGGAATACCGGCCTGCTGCATTGCCTTTTCGTTGAAAGATTCCATGAACCAGCCCCGGTTATCCTTGAACTGCTTCGGAAAGAATTCGACCACGCCCTTTAAAAAATGTTCTTTGTATTCCATGAATTGTATGCTAACCTGGTAGTTTTTCAGGCGTTTCCCCTAGTGTTTCAGCGTGGTAATATCGTTAATGGTTTGCAGGTAGCGGTTTATCACGTGCTTTTCGTCGAATTTATCCAGGGCAAGCTGGCGGCTGGCGTGGCCCATGGCCTGTAATTCCGCATCCGAAAGCTGCAGTACCTGTTCCATTTTCCGGGCCAGGTCCGCACCGCTTCGCACCTCGCATAAATAGCCGTTTTGCGCATCTACTACGGTTTCTTTGCAGCCCGGCACGTTGGTAGTTACAATGGGTTTGCCCATGGCGGCCGCTTCCAGCAGGGTTTTGGGAGTTCCTTCGCGGTACGAAGGCAGTACCACGCAATCGGCTTTGGCAATTACCGCGGCTACATCGTCGGAAGTGCCGAGGTATTCCAGTTCACCGCCTTTTATCCAGTCTTCAAAAACGCTGCGTTTTACGCCAATATTCCCGGCCTCGTCGAAAGCACCTAAAAGCTGCACTCTGATTTGCGGATATTTCTTTTTCAGTTCTTTGGCCGCTTCTACGTATTCCACGATGCCTTTTTCGTAAAGCACCCGGGCAATCATCAGAAAACGGAAATCAGGATTACGGGCAAAACTTTCGGCGGGAATGAAACGCACTGTATCTACGCCGGAACCAGGTAGCACCTCGGTGATTTCACGCTTTACTAAACTATGTTCCAGGAAAAGCTCCTGATCGTCGCGGTTCTGGAAGAATACTTTCGCCGGAAACTGGAATGCGAATTTATATAAACCTAAGGCTACCTTAGAAACCAGGTTCTTCACAATAAACACCGTTCCCAGACCCGAAACATTATTTATTACCGGAATTCCAGCAAGTTTGGCTGCCAGTGTTCCGTAAATGTTAGGCTTAATGGTGTATTGCAGAATAACGTCGGGCTTAACGGTTTTATAGATCTGGTAGAATTGTTTGATAAGCAGCAGGTCTTTTACCGGGTTGGTGCCCTTGTTTTCCATTTGCACCGGCACGAACTGCATGCCGGCCTCTACCAGGCGCTGGGAATAAGCATCCTGCGGCGCAATGGCTACTACTTCGTGCCCGGCCTGCATGAGGGCTTTGGCCAGGTTCATCCGGAAATTAAAGATGTTCCAGGAGGTATTGATTACGATAGCAATGCGCATGAAAATATCCGTTTCTCCGGCAAAGATAGGACAGTTCGCGGAAAAAACGGATAACCAGGATAAAAGGAAGGATTAAAGCATGCAAGATTGTTTAGCCGGGCTGCATGCAGGCGCCTGCCTGATGCAGCTGAACCATGCTCATGCGGGTACCTGACGGTGTGGAAAGGCATTCCTTTCAGCGTGGCACCCCGTCAGGTTTATAACCTGTTCAGCATGAAAATAACCAGAAAAAGATGCAACCTAGCCAATGGCCAGTCCGGATAGCAGCGCGAATGCTGCCAGGGTTGCAACCAATAAACTTGCCGGAGTTTTTTTTAATGTACCTAACCTTACCATACCAACAAACATTTAAAAATGGATCGAATCGTTTATAGCTCTATTTACTGTAATTCCTTTTCCTAAGTTAAGGCTTTCGGTACGAAGAATTTGGACTTTTGCAGTTTATTGCGTAAAGGAAACTCCAGAACAGAGGAATAATACCTAACATTGGGTAAACAAAAACCGGATTCTGCGGGGAGTATTGATTTTCCGGTTAACAAAGGCCGGGCATGTTTTACGCAAGCTCTTTTGTCTGAACACGATTTTAAGGATTGATGGGATGGACAGGATCCTATTTAAAAAATAGATTCTATTTTTTAAAGAATTACTTCGGGGTCGGAACGGAGCGAACAAAAGTGATTTTCACGGATAGCCTGGTGCATGACCAGGTTATTTATTAGAAAGTGGGATCACAGATCCCACGGCTCGGGTAAGATGGAATTACAAATCCCGTCAAGCAAAGGGAATTTGAAACTAAGTAGCAAGACTAAAATAACCGCATAATCTGGAAGGAAACCATACTGTGTATAATATTGAATTATGGAGCCTTATGCGTTTCCAGTCCAGATACTAATATCCAGCTACCAGTGTCTCTCTCCTTATTGGGAAATTTAAATCCTGTCCATCATAAAAATCCTGAAAATCGTGTTCAGACTAAAAGGCGCTTTCAGGATTTTTGAAAAAAACCTACCGTTTTACCAGCCCTTCCGGTTTTTGATTTAGCTTTGCAGAGAGGTATTCCCGCTTACGTTTTATTTGAATTTCAAACTATGTCCATAAATGCCGTACAACACACCCACGTGCTGGTAGTCATTCTGTTCCTGATCCTTTTCATTATTAAAGCCTTCCTGCTTTTTACGAACAAACACCACACCCTCGAAAAGATCAAGAAAAGGACCAAAGTGCTGGATATGGTCTTCGGAACGCTGATTTTGCTTACGGGCGGCTACTTGGTTTTGCAGTACACCGGCATGCCAACCTGGTTAATTGTGAAAATACTGCTGGTACTGGCGGCCATTCCGCTGGCCATAATCGGTATTAAAAAACTGAACAAACCGCTTACGGCGCTGTCGCTGGTTATTTTTATGTACGTGTACGGCATGGCCGAAAACCGCAGCCTGAGCATGACCAAAGACCAGCCGGAAGCCAATACCGGAACTACCGTAAAAGCGCCGGATGAGGCAGTAATTATGCAACCAGCCGACGGCACCTTGGTAGAGCAGGACACCGCTACCGGCCCGAACATTGAAGGCGAATTAATTGACAATGCCCTGACCAACGCAAAAGAAATTTACAACCGGCAATGCGCCAGCTGCCACGGCGACAACGGCAAAAAGGGCTTGGGCAAGGCCACCGACCTTTCCGTAAGCCGCTTATCGGCCGAAGCGAAGAAAACAATAATTCTGAACGGTAAGGGATTGATGCCAGGCTTCCGCGGACAGATCTCGGAGCAGGAGGCCGAAGAACTGGCCGCTTACCTGGAAACATTGCGAAATTAAAACCAGCTTCTTAAACTTAACGTTTTACACAACATTGCCGCCGGTTAGCTTACCGGCGGTTTCCTTTTGAAAAACTTTCCTGCCAGGCATATTGCTGCAGGAAAACTATAAGAATTAACCTGAAACCTATATGGGTAAGCAAAAATCTTACGAAACCGCCAAAGAACAGGAAACTGCTGTGCTGGTAGCGGTAACCCGCAAAACACAACCCGAAGAAAAAACCCGGGAATACCTGGATGAACTGGCTTTTTTAACCGAAACTGCCGGCGCCAAAACCCTGAAACGCTTTTCACAAAAACTGGAGAAACCCGATACCAAAACCTTTGTAGGTTCCGGAAAGTTGGCCGAGATCAAAGCCTATGTAAAGGAGCACGACGTGAACATGGTGATCTTCGACGATGACCTGAGCCCTTCCCAACTCCGCAACCTGGAGACCGAGCTGGAAGTGAAGATTGTTGACCGGAGCTTATTGATCCTGGATATTTTTGCCCTCCGTGCCCAAACAGCCCAAGCGCGTACCCAGATCGAAATGGCCCAGTACCAGTATTTACTGCCCCGCCTTACCGGTTTATGGACGCACTTAAGCAAGCAAAAAGGGGGTATCGGCATGAAAGGTCCGGGGGAAACGGAGATCGAGACCGACCGCCGGATCGTGCGGGAACGCATCTCGTTGCTGAAAGAAAAACTAAAGGAGATCGACAAACAGAATTTTCAGCAGCGGAAAGCGCGGACCAACCTGGTGCGGGTGGCGCTGGTGGGTTATACCAACGTGGGAAAATCTACCATCATGAACCTGCTTTCCAAATCGGATGTGTTCGCGGAAAACAAGCTGTTTGCTACCGTAGACGCCACCGTGCGGAAAGTGGTGCTGAACAACGTGCCCTTCCTGCTTTCCGATACGGTAGGGTTTATCCGGAAATTACCGACCAAACTCATCGAAAGCTTTAAATCTACCCTGGACGAAGTGCGCGAAGCCGACCTGCTGGTGCACGTGGTAGATATTTCGCATCCTTCGTTTGAAGAGCATATTGAAGTGGTGAACCGCACGCTGGAAGAAATTAACGCCGGCGACAAGCCCATTCTGTTGGTATTTAATAAAATTGACCAGTACCGCGAACAGGAAATGGAAGAACTTAACGACATGGGAGAAGGCGCCGAAAAACCAACGCTGCAGGAAATGCGGGCTACCTACATGGCCAAAATGCACAACCCGGCCATTTTTATTTCTGCTTCCAAGCGTATTAATATCGAGGAACTCCGCGAAGAATTATTCAAACGCGTTTCCGAAGTACATTACCAGCGTTTCCCAAATAACCTGCCGCCGGAGGAATAAGGCTTCTTTTACTTTTTAAGCTGAAAAGCTACCGTTTTCTGAGAAGGAAGACGGTAGCTTTTTGTTTTTGGGAGTTTTGGTATTTGTGTTATATTGGATACTTAAATCCGGGTTTAATTATTGGACGGTAGGGTTTACAAGAGAAAAACCTACACACATAAGGCAGATAAGTGTAGTAGTGTTGTTTATATGGTAGTTGTGGTGCATTAAATAAAAAATAAATGCCAATAAAAATTTACATAGAAGAATCTGGCGAAGAATTGGATTGGCTCTGTGATAGCATATGGGATTTACCAAATCAAATTGACGCTCTTGAAAAATGGTTAGATTTAATAGGGGCAGCTTTAATCCCAAATAAATACGTGGCAGATATTGCGTTTGACATTCGTAAAGATGCTATTGGAGGAGGCGGAGTATTAAAATCAAAATCAATGAAGATTATGGGAACAATAGGAATGGACGTGTTTTTCTCAGAATACCCTTCAATCGATTAAATAAGTAAGAATGACAGAATTTAGAAATGATAACCTTACGGCTGAGGATGCCTTTTGGGTTATGTGGTACTTCCTGCAAGAACATTATGAACTCTCAAACAACACCTTTGACGTAAGTGATATCCTAAGCGCTTCAGAACCGATGGACTGGGACGGAAGCAGAATAAAAAGGCCTGCAGATAATGGTATGGTAGATTTCTGGAATGAAGCGGTCGAAAAATATAAAAGAGAAGGAAAACCAGATTGGAAGCAATTAAAAAAATAACGTACCACAACAAGGTATAAAAACCAAACTTCAGCTTCGCCTTGTTCGCTTTTTATACTAGACGTTGTACCAAATTTATAATTATGAAAAACCTGATGATAATGCTTATCCTATTTCTATTAACTGTAGGAGCAAAAGCACAGGTTGGAATTATTCAGGATGATGACGGTTACACAAATGTCCGGGAGAAACCAAATGGACAATCTTCTATCATTCATAAATTATATAATAATGAAGCGTTTTGGTTTGATTACGAAGAAGGGATAGACATAAATGAATGGATACCTATTTGTATCCCAAAGAATTCTTTTTCATTCAGTTCTACCCAACCAGATTGTATAAGTGGTTTTATACATAAATCAAAGTTAAAACCATTAGATAAACTACAGACTTTTAAAGGAGCTGACTTCAAATTTGAATACGTAATCGAGCCTTTTAAACTGAATAACAGAATTGTAGATAGGTATAATAATGCAGTAGTTGCTATCTCGGGTAGACCAGTTTGGGGAACTGATGGGGACTTTCCAAAAACGCAAGTTAAAAGTGTTAATGCCAGCGTAAAAGGTAAAAAGATTGAAATACACAGAGCTCTCTATAGCGACATTTACGAATGCACAAATACTTTTAAGGTTTATAAAAACGGGGATTCTTTTATAGTATATCAATGGAATAGTGATGGAGCAGGTGCCTATCAAATAGTTTGGGTATTTTCCAAGGATGAACTTAAGCAAAGATTGGTAGGAACAAGAATATAAAGAAAAACAAGGTACAACCACGTGTAAACTTTATGCTTCGGCTGAAGCCTCGCACACAGTTTACACAAGTACGTTAAAAATCCAATAATCCAAACGCTACTTTCACCGTAAAACATAACCAAAGCCTGTAATAAATAACTGGCTATTAATGTTTTACACCATAGAAGGAGGAAAAAGCCATGAGTCACAAAGAGGATATGGATTACAAAGAAGGCAAAAGCCTACGGAACCAGGATAGTACCGGCAAAGGGGTGGGCGTAAGCGGGCAACAGCCAGGCAAACACGAAGGCCCGGTTGCTGGCGACGCGACCAATACCAGGGGCCAGAACGTTCCCCGGGTTGAAGGGCACGGACGTGGCGCAAAAAGAGCAAAGCCAAAGCCGGATAACAATAACGCCTGAAACATTTACGCGTATAACTTATCAGGCAATATAATATAACCAGACAAAAGACCTGAGCAACCCTCGGGTCTTTTGCTTTAGCTCATCCTTTAACTCCACATTTCCGGCTTTCCACCTCCGGCAACATTCATCCATTTCTCCCCAAACCTTCCGGCCTGCATTATGTTTTAAGTCAGTAACGAAAAGCATTATGGCAGAAAAGAAAATTATTGCGGTATTCGGGGCTACCGGAGCGCAAGGCGGCGGTTTGTGCCGCGCCATCCTGAACGATAAGAACAGCGACTTTACGGTGCGGGCCATTACCCGGAACACCGGTTCGGAAAAAGCCAAAGCCCTGGCCGCGGCCGGCGCCGAAGTGGTGGAAGCCGATATCGACGATCCGGAAAGCCTGAACCGGGCGCTGAACGGGGCTTTTGGCACGTATTGCGTCACATTTTTCTGGGCGCACTTTTCGCCGGAAAAAGAATACGAAGAGGCCCGGAACATGGCTCAGGCCGCCAAAAGAGCCGGTTTACAGCACGTGATCTGGTCTACACTGGAAGATACGCGCCAGTATATTCCGCTTTCCGATAACCGCATGCCTACCCTGCAGGGCAATTACAAAGTACCGCATTTCGATGCCAAAGGCGCGGCAAACCAACATTTCCGGGACGCCGGCGTGCCTACCACGTTTCTGCTCACTTCTTTTTACTGGGAAAACCTGATCTATTTCGGAATGGGGCCTAAGAAATCGGAAGATGGCAAACTGGCGATCACGTTCCCGATGGGCGATAAAAAGCTGGCCGGTATTGCTTCGGAAGACATCGGCAAATGTGCCTACGGTATTTTCAAGCGAGGCAGCGAACTGATCGGAAAAACAGTAGGTATTGCGGGCGAATTGCTGACCTGCAACCAGATGGCCGACGCCCTTACCAAAGCCTTGGGCCAGGAAGTCCGCTACCAGGAAATTACGCCTGAAACTTACCGCAACCTGGGGTTTCCCGGAGCCGATGACCTGGGCAATATGTTCCAGTTTTACCGCGATTGTGAAGAAGTTTTCGAAAAGACCCGCAACGTAAAATTAGCCCGGGAACTGAACCCGGAGCTGCTGAACTTTGAAAGCTGGCTAAACCAGAATGCCCAACGCCTTCCGTTGGAGTAGTATCTAAAAGCTACCTCATAAATCCACCTGTTATGTTGAGCGATAGCGAAACAACTCGTCGGCTCCTTGTAGTGAAGTTTTCAACTCATAGCCAACGAGGTCCTTCGCTGACGCTCAGGATGACACTTGGCAAACGGCACCACTACCTACCCCCGGCCTGTCCCCCGACAGGCCGGACTATCGCTGCTCCATTCAGATTGGCAACCACCGGACAGTTTACCTTTTTTAGCCGTTTTCAGGAAGCTTACACAATGTTCATTCCGGCAGTGCTTCCGGACTGTCGGGGGACAGGCCAGGGTGGAGCCACCGTTTTAGGGTTTTCAAAGGGCTGCATTTATGTAAATAATGCAACCGAATAATTTAAACTCCCAGGATTGTGATCTTGTAAAAAATATGGGTTCAAAGCTCAGAAATCACAAGATTCTTCCAGAATGACAGAAATAGGGGAATGCCAAGTATTCAAATTAAATTTGTTCTGATTCTTATCTGCATTTATTGTAGCAGTTTCCGGATGGCGGCCAGGTAATCCGGATTTTCTGTCATGCCGTTGTGGGACTGGCCTTTTAGGGTATTTAATTGGTCGGTGGGCTTCAGGTGCTTTTGTAACTTTAAAGAGGAACCGTAATAGATCACCTCGTCCTGGTCGCCGTGGAAGATCACGATCGGGGCTGCCGTTTTTTCTACGAACTCGTAGGTTTTGAATTTGTATTTCAGAATGGCCGAAGGAATGATCGGGTACAGGTTTTTGCCCAGATCGGTAAGGCTGTAATAAGGCGCCTGCAGAATAAGCATTTGGGGTTTGTTCAGGGCGGCGGTACGGGCAGCCGCTGCCGTCCCGATGGAATAACCCAGCACAATGATCTTTTCTTCCGGGTATTCCTGCTTCATAAGATCATAAGCGGCCTGCACATCGTCGTAGAATTGCTGTTCGCTGCTTATTTTCCCTCCGCTTTTGCCGTAACCCCGGTAGTCCAGCATGAAAACGTCGTAGCCCAGGTTAGTGTAAATGCTCGCTACCGAACCCCACTCTTCCACCGAACCGGCATTGCCGTGCAGGTAAAAGATCAGCCCTTTCGAAGCTTCCACCGGAAACAAAAGGCCATGCAGTTTTATGCCGTCAGGGGCTGTAATATAGCGCTCCTGAAAGGATTCGCGGAAATGAAACGCATGATCAGGCGGCAGTTTAGAAGGGAAAAAGATTAAGCTTTCCTGTTGAAAAAAGAGCATGGTGCAACCGGTTAAATACAGTAATGCTAGTAGCGCAAAAATCCGGATGAAAGTTCTTTTCAGAAGATGCATTCTCCTACGACTGGTTTAAGGCAGTTTTCCGGCCTGTTCACCTACCGTTTTACGGCTTTTTGGGCTCATTCAGCCGGTTGTATTTGCGCATTACCTGTTGCAGGCGTTCGCCGGGAAGGGCGTAAATGGTATTTCCGTTAATGCCATCCATGGTTTCTGCCGCTACCATGGCGTTTATAATCGCTTCTTCGGTGGCTTCGGCAGTTGCCTGGTAAAAGGCATCAAGGTAGTCTTTGGGTATAGATTGCCAGGTTTCCATCGTACCTTTTTCGTTTTGCCGGGCACTTTGGGTGCTGAAGGCCAGGAAAATATCGCCGGAAGAATTACGGCCCAATCCGCCGGTGCGGGCTACGCCAACGGTAGCGCGTTTGGCAATTTGTTTTAACTGGGAAGGCAGCAGGGGTGCATTGGTCGCAATTACCACTATTATAGAGCCGTCCTTTTCCTTGGTGTTGATAATTGGCCGCAAATCGGATACCTCTTTCCCAACCGGCACCCCGGCTACCATCAGATCTTTCCGGCCGCCGAAATTACCCTGCACAAAAGCGCCTAAGGTATAAGTTGCCGTATCGAGCTTTACTACCCGCGAAGAGGTTCCGCTGCCGCCTTTGAACAAAAACAAACTCATGCCGGTGCCGCCGCCTACGTTCCCTTCGGCTACCGGACCGCTCTGGGCATTATCCAGGGCTTCGAAAACATCTTTTCTGGTTACGTGCAGGCCGTTAATATCATTCAGAATGCCATCGAAGGTTTCGCCTACTACGGGCAGCCCAAAAGAAAAATCGATGAAATCGCCGGAGGAAAAGTTTTTGATGTTCCACTCGCCAATCGCATCGCGTACTACTCCTACGCTGTTGGTATTGGTAATGCCGATTGGCCCGGAAGCAGTGCCGTAATCTTCCACGTAAGGCAGACCGGTCATTTCGCCGTCGCCGTTCAAACTGAACCATGCAGCAGGCACTGCCGCATTGCTTTTCCCTTTGGGCAGAATTACGGTTACGCCGGTACGCACCGGCCCCTTGCCTACCTTGTGTTTTCCTTTACCTTTAATCAGGGTTTTGTAGCCAACCAGTACGCCCGGCACATCGGTTATGGCATTATGTTTTCCCGGAGTACCGTCGAAGGGAACGCCAAGGTCGCGGGCGCGGGGCCTGGTTGTCTGGGCCAATAAAGTACCGGCAGATAATAAGGCAGCAGCTAACAAAACAGTGAACTTCATAAAAAAAACATTAGCGGGTAATACGTAAACAATCCGGTGCAAAAGTATGGTTAATTTCGAATACAGGAATAACCGGAACGCTTCAGACAAGCTTAGTCTTTGCAAACAGAAGAGTGTCGGATTTGGCTACACGGCACCGGAATGGTTTTGCAGGCCCCTAAAAGTTTTGTTTGCCAGGTAAAGGCAGACTGAATAAATGAAGCAGCATTTATCCTTATTTAATCATTCCGATACAAGGAAAAACCAAAGTTCTGCCTTACCAAATCCCGAAAATAAGGTGGTAAAGCCAGAATAAAAGGACAACCAACTTGATGAGATTTGGCTACGCCTAACCTTCGGTTTCTCCTGACGTCGAGATGACTGAATAGCTTTTTCCCTGCTAAGTCAGCTAGCCCTGAAGGAAGGGGGGGGCCTCGAAAGTCAAACCTTGCAAAAAAAAACAAAAGTCCTGGAAATCATAAAATCCGGAAAATCCTGATCCTGATTCAGACAAAAAAAAAAGGCCTGTCGTTGGGTGACAGGCCTTGGGTACGGAAATTCTGGAGCAAACTATGCATTGGTACCAGCGAGAACAGCTTTCTTCCGGGTCTTTTTCCGGCTCTTTTTCTTTTCTTTTTTCAAACGGTTGAGCCACAGAATAAGGCCCGTAATCGGGAAGGTGAAGCCGGCAATACAGGAAATAAACGCTATGATCCGGCCGGGCAAACCGCCGATGGAGCCAACGTGGATCGGGTAAAAGGCAGCCCGTATGCGTTGGCCCAGGTTTTTATCTTCGAGCGCTAATTTGCCTAATACGTTACCGGAATACTGATCGAGGAAGAGCTGGGTATTGGCGCGTTCGTGTGCGGCTTCTTTCGGCATCAGGTTTACCGTTAAGGCAGCGTCGGCTTCCTTTGGCGCGCTCAGGTTGTAGAAGCTGGCACCCGGAATTTCTGCTTTGGCAATAGCGTAAGCCTGTTCGAAGGAGATCGGTTTAGCGCCTTCCTGTACGGTTGAAAGCGGCGGCTCAGGGAGTTCTTTGGTGGTACCGGTTAAAGTGTAAATAGCGTTGTGGTACCATTCAAACGACCAGACCAGACCGGTAAAGGCAAAGGCGAACAGGAAGATGGCCGTGTAGAAACCAATTACCAGGTGCAGGTCGTGGTTTAGGCGCTTCCAGCCGCCATCCCACTTCATGGTCAGGCGCTGCTTCAGGATCTTTTTGTTTTTCGGCCACCATAAAACGATACCGGTAGCAATAATGAACAGGAAGAAAATAGTGCTCACGCCTACCACGATTTTACCCGGCCCCTGGACAAGTAACCAGCGGTGCAGGCCAAACATGGTCTGAAAAAACGGTGTTTTCTGGCCGGAAGTAGCGATCAGCTCGCCGGTATACGGATTGAAGTAAGCAACCTTCCCGTTCTTGCCCTTTCCTTTTTCGCCTTTTTGCTCGCCTTTCTCGCCGGTTTTGCTACCGTTTTCTTTTTCTTTACCTACTGCTCCTTTGTCGCCGGCTTTCTCCTTTTCGTCGGTGTAGCCAATTTCGATGGTGCGGGTCGGGTCGTTGAATACTTTTACGGAAGAAACTTTTACTTCGGGCTTCAGGCCTTTTACCACGGCCACCATCTGGTCGAGCGAGGCTTTTTGGGTGCCGACCTGCACATGGTAGCGTTCCGGGTAGATCCACGCATTCAGCTCTTTTTCAAACGTTAAGGCAGCGCCGGTAAAACAAACAACGGCAATTACCAGACCGGCTGCCAGACTCAGGTACAGGTGAATGTTGCGGAAAAAAATTTTCATGGAAATTAAACGCGGAATTGGGGAATTAGTATCGCTTGAAGGAAAAAAGTAACGGTTGCAACAATTAGGATTGGTTTAGGCTAACGATCCCGTTTTGAGGCTGTCGCTTCACTGAAGTTAAAGACTTCAGATTATTTGTAGGTCCAGGTTAAAAACTTGAACCAGCATTTACGGGAGCGAAAAAGCAACGGCCGGCAACCACCCTAAAAGTTACCGACCGAAGCAATTTACAAATTAAAATTTACAGGATAAGGTAGTGGTGAACTGGCGCGGCGCGATCGGGTTTACGCTATAGTTCTCGTGCACGTAGTAGTTCAGCTCGTTGGTTAGGTTAGAAAGCTTGCCCAGCAGAGAAAGATTTTTGTAAGTATAACCCAGGGTCACATCGAACGTGGTGAAACCGTCTACCTTAATTAAGCGGCTGAATTGTTCTTTCTGGCCAATAGCGTTATTCCAACCAGCATTGCGAGCACCGGTGTAGAAACCCGATACGCCAACTTTCAGGCCTTTCAGGGCAGTATTTTGAAGCGTGTAGAACAAGCTCGCATTGGCCGTATGCGCCGGATTGTTTACCAGCCGTTCGCCTTCCTTGTAGCTGCCCTTGGTATCCGGAGTGTTGGTGTAGCGCATAAAGTTGTAGCTGTAGCCGGCCAGAAAATTCAAACCGGTAATAAGCGTACCGTTCAGGTCAATTTCGGCGCCGTCGCTGGTGGTCTGGCCGGTTAATTCTTTATAAAGGTTACCGGTGTATTCGTTGCCTTCTTTATCGAAGCGGGCGGTTTGCGCCAGGTTATTGTTGACGATGCGGTAAACCGTGAAGTTGGCAGTCAGTTTTCCTTTTATCAGGTCGTTTTTTACTCCGGCTTCGTACTGGTCGATGATGGAAGGTTTCAGGTTGGCGCCGTAAACATCGATTCCGGAGTTAGGCACGAAGTTGTTGGAATAGCTGGCAAAGAAGGAGGTTGAAGTTACCGGTTGGTAAACCAACCCTACGCGCGGCGAAAATGCCTGATCGTACTTCGATTTTACCGTGCTGCTGTCGGTCCCTTTGTCCAGATCAAAAACCCTGTTGGCAGGCACCTCCTGATACGACCAGCGCAAGCCGGCCAGTACTTTCAGTTTTTCGGTTACCGTGATCAGGTCCTGCACGAAAACACCATAACGATACGTAAGGGCTTCGGTGCGGGCATTATTTTCAGCTTCCGGTAAATCGGTGCGCGGCTCATACAGGGTCGGGTCCAGGATGTTGATCTTATCGTAAACAGCTTTACCGTTATCTATTTTAAAGCCGTTTGTGCTATTCTTATAGCGTTCCGCATCGGCGCCTACCAGAAGATTGTGCGCAAGTAGACCGGTTTTAAAGGTACCGGTCAGGTTCAATTGACTATTGTAATAATCTTCGCCGATCCTGGAACGGGTCAGCTTTCGGTCCCAATCGCCGTTTGCTTTGGCCTGGATGCGCTCCGGAGAAAAATAATCCCGGTCGAAATCCTGGCGGGCAGCTACGAAGTTCAGTTTCCAGGATTCGGTTAATTGGTGATCTACGGTTACGGAAGCATTGGTTTGTTTTACGTTGTTGAAAGCCCAGGGCGTATTGAAAGTTGCCGTGCGGCTGGCTTTGGTGTTCAGCACGGTATCGGCCAGGGAGCCCACGCCAAAGTCCGGGGTAAGATCGTGTTTCAGGTAATCGGCCTGCACCAGGATATCGGTGCGGTCGCTGATTTTATAAAGCAAAGAAGGATTTACAAAGATCTTTTTGGATTCCACCCCTTTGCGGTAGCTGCCGGCGGTTTCGTAAGTTCCCACGGCGCGGAAAGCCAGATTCTGGCTGATGGGACCGTAAACGTCTACAATCGGTTTAAAGAAATTATAGCTGCCAGCGCGTAAAGCTACTTCGCCGCCGTACTCGAATTTCGGCTGTTTGGTTACCATGTTAATTACCGCGCCGCCGCTTACGTTACCGTATAATAAAGCCGCGCTGCCTTTCAGTATTTCCACTTTTTCCAGGGTGCTGGCTTCCGGAATTACGGCGGAGTTGGAACGCGCACCGTTTTTCATAATGTTGTTGGCACCCAGGTTATAGCCCCGGGCAAAAAAAGTTTCGGAAGTGCTGCCGCGGGTGGTACCCAGCGCTACGCCGTTCACGTTCTTAATGACATCGCTCAGTTTAGAGGCTTGCTGCTGCGCAATTACTTCAGAACCCACTACGCTGATGCTTTGCGGCAGATCCATGGGGCGGATGGCAATTTTACCTACGCTCACCGGGCGTTCGTTCTGGCTCCGGCGCGCAGTTACCTGCACTTCCGATAATTTCTCGCTGTTTTCCGATAAAACCAGATCCAGCGAAGTTACTTTTCCGGCCTCTACGGCTATCGTTTTTTCCAGGGGCTGCAACCCAATAAAGCTGGCAATAATGGTATAAGCGCCCGGCTTTACATTTTTCAGGGTATAGGTTCCGTCTTCGACAGTAGCCGTACCTTTTTTAATTTCCTTTAAATAAACGTTCACATAACCGGCCGGCTGACCTTCGTTCGTGCTGATCCGGCCCTGAATGGTTCCGGTCTGGGCAAAAGCCGAAATACTGAAGCAAAGCAATATCACGAGGCCGCTACAGACGCGAAGACAGGACTTAGCGGAAGTAAAGTTTATCATTAGAGTAGTAGGTTTAAGTTTGCTGGGGCAGTTTATTTAGACTCATTTTAAATAATGGCAAAACTACTACCTTATTTAGATTCATTCCAAATAAACTTTCAACTTTTTCTGAATTAATTTTCTGAACCTGTTTCTGAGGTGCCGGAGCTGTTTTTTATGGAGATAACCTTTGAATTGTTTTTGAGTAAAGAAGCCTACTCCGGCTCTTCAGAATGAAATCCGCTTTTTACAAGCCTTACTTTTTATGCCGGAAAAGCTACCATTTTCTACACACCAGACCTTATGAGAACCTTATACCTGATGCGCCACGCCAAATCGAGCTGGGATTACCCCGAACTAAGCGACCACGACCGTCCGCTGAACGCGCGGGGCCGCCGCGACGCGCCGCTAATGGGCCGGCAGTTGCTTTCGCGCGACGTTTCGATAGACCTGATCCTGAGCAGCACGGCGGTGCGTGCTCTTACCACCGCCACGCTGGTGGCCCGGGAACTGAACTACGACCTGGAAAAGCTGCAAACCGACCCTGAAATTTACCGGGCCGACCAGAAGGGCTTACTTCATATTATAAAGCAGGTACCCGACAGCATTGAATGCCTGATGCTGGTGGCCCACAATTATCCTATTTCGGAACTGGCCATAAAACTTTCGCCGGAAGGGATTATCGAAATGCCCACGGCTGCCGTGGTGGCGCTGGAGTTTAATTGCGATTCCTGGCTCGACATCGGCCCGCATAACGCCAGGCTTTTGTTCTTCGATTTTCCTAAAAACTATAAGAATAAGAAAAAAGATAAAGATAAGGGTAAAGGCGATAAAGGACATAAAGACCGGGAACCTGATGAGGAATGAATTAGCGAAGGACTGAATTAACCCTTATGTTTGCTGTAACTGCTTTCCTGCCTTATTAAGGTTGCAGATCCGGCAGTTGCGTTTAATTTCAATGCTGCCCTGCCGGAAAATGCTTTTTATTTACCGGCCACCTAAACTGCCCTGCTGCCAGGCCGTTGCCGTAAATGCCGCTTAATTTTTATGAAGAACCTTTCAGACCCGAAAATACCCCTGCTGAGCCGCGACGTAAGCTGGCTGGCCTTTAATTTCCGTGTGCTTCAGGAAGCCAGCGACCCGCGGGTACCGCTGCTGGAGCGGATCAAGTTCATGGCTATTTTCTCGTCGAACCTCGACGAATTCTTTAAAGTACGGGTAGCCACTTTGCGCCGGCTCCTGAACCTGAAAAAGAAAACCCGCAACCAGTTGTACGGCCACCCCTCTAACGAACTGAACCTGGTGCTGCAGGAAGTAGCGCGGCAGCAGCGTATTTTCGGAAACTTATATTACAACCAGATCTTACCCGAACTGCAGGCCAATAATATTTTCCTGCTCAACGAACGGGAGCTTTCGACTGAGCAACAGGCTTTTGCCCTCGAATATTTTAAAGAACGCCTTCAGCCGCTGCTCCGCCCGGTGCTGTTTACCGACGACCCCGGCCGCCTTTTTTTGAAAGATCAGGTGGTGTACCTGGTCGTGCCCCTGGCTACCCCAAGAGAAAAACGGACCGGCGCCAATAACTATGCTTTGCTGGAAATTCCTTCGAAAAAACACGCGGGCCGGTTTGTAAAACTTCCTTCCGCCGACGACCAGCATTGCGTAATATTTATTGATGATATTATCCGGTTAGGCCTGCCCGGCCTTTTTCCGGAATACGTACCTGACGAGGCGCATGCCATTAAAATTTCGCGCGATGCCGAACTGGATTTAGATGAAGACGTTACCGCCAACCTGCTCGAAAAAATAAAAGCGAGTATCCGGAAACGGGAAAAAGGCCGCCCCGCCCGCCTGCTCATCGACCCGGGCATGCCTGTGGCTTTGCTGGAATTGCTGCAACGCAAGACCGGCGTGAAGCCCGAAGAAACCATAACCGGCAGCTCTTACCACAATTTCCGGGACTTTTTCTCTTTCCCGGTTTCCGACCTTCCTCAGCTGAGCAACCCTCCCCTGCCGCCGCTTTCGCACCCTGATTTTAAAGAAGGTGAAACCATTTTTGACAGCATTTCCCGGAAGGAGATCCTGCTTTATTACCCGTACCAGAAGTTTTCGTATGTGCTCCAATTTTTAGAAGAAGCCGCTAAAGACCCGGCCGTGTCGGCCATAAACATTACGCTTTACCGCCTGGCCTCAAAATCGAAAGTGGCCAAAGCTTTAATGCTGGCGGCAAAAAACGGGAAACTGGTAACCGCCCTGGTAGAACTGAAAGCCCGTTTCGACGAAGAAATGAACGTATCGTGGGCGCGTAAACTGGAAAATGCCGGGGTGAACGTGATCTATGGGGTGCCGGGGCATAAAGTGCATTGCAAGCTGGCCCTGGTTACGCGCCGCGAAAACAACCTGCCGGTGAATTATGCCTATTTAAGCACCGGTAATTTTAACGAAGAAACTGCCCTCACCTATTGCGACCATGGTTTATTCACCAAAGACGAACGCCTGACCAAAGAAATGGAATTGATTTTCCAGTATTTTATGGACCTGGTACCCGTACGCACGTTCAAGTATTTGCTCGTAGCCCCGTTTACCCTGCGCAAAAAGCTGGAAGAATACGTAGACAACGAGATAAAGCAGGCCCGCAAGAAAAAACCGGCCTATATTTTATTTAAGCTCAACTCGCTGCAGGACCCGCGCATGGTGCTTAAACTTTACGAAGCCAGTCAGGCCGGCGTAAAGATTGATTTGATCGTGCGGGGTATTTGCACCCTGGTACCGGGCATAAAAAACCTGAGCGAAAACATCCGGGTGCGGAGCATTGTAGACCGTTTTCTGGAACACAGCCGGGTGTACGTTTTCGGCAACGGCGGTAAAGAAATGATGTATCTTGCTTCCGCCGACCTGATGACCCGCAACCTGAGCAACCGCGTAGAAGCAGCCTTCCCGATCTACGATCCGGGCGTCCGGCAGCTGATCCGGGAACAACTTAACTTACAGCTGCAGGATACGGTAAAAGCCCGCCGCCCCGACAACACGTATTACCTTCCGGAAAAGGGCCGGCCGGCCCTGCAGTCGCAACCTGCTACGTACCAGCAATTGCAGCGAATTGGCGGCAAGCCCTGAAAAACGTTCTCGCTCAGGTAGAAAAGCTATCGTTTCCGATCTATTTATAAACCGTTTTTTAAAATTAAAATCGGATATTGCACCTTAATATCCGGTAAATTCCGCTTACGAATGCCTTTAAAAGAAGAGATTGAATTATCGGGTAACTGGCTTTTCCGCCACCGGAGCTGGTTACCTTTGGTGCTGTACGTTTTTGCGTTGCTAATCATGTTTTTTTATGCCGATGACACCCACTTCTGCATGACCAACCAGGACTGGGGGCTTTTCTGCCTCGGCATTTCATTTGCGGGTTTGCTCATCCGGGCATTTACCGTAGGCTTTACGCCGAAAGGCACTTCCGGCCGGAATACCGAAAAACAGGTTGCAGAAACCCTGAACCAGACCGGTATTTACTCGGTGGTGCGGCACCCGCTTTATTTGGGTAACTTTTTAATGTGGCTGGGCTTGTTCCTTTTTGTAGGCTTGTGGTGGTTTGTGCTTATCTGCTGCCTGGCCTACTGGCTTTATTATGAGCGAATCATGTTTGCCGAAGAGGAATTCCTGCGCAAAAGCTACGGCAGCCGGTACGAAAACTGGGCCAGCCAGACGCCGGCCTTTATTCCGGCGCTTACCGGTTGGGTACCGAGCCCGGCAACTTTTTCCTTTAAAAATGTACTGAAGCGGGAATACAACGGCTTTTTTGCTACCGTATTTTCTTTTTCGGCGCTCAACGCCATCAGTTACTTAATGGCGGAGCAGCGGTTTTACATGGATACCATCTGGAAAATTATTCTGCTGGCTGGTACCGGAATTTTTCTGGCCTTGCGTTTTTTGCGGAAAAGCACGAAGCTTCTGGATGAGCCGGGCCGGTAACGGTACCAGTTTAAATGAAAAGTAAAAGCCTCTCCGGAATTCCGGGGAGGCTTTTACTTTTAAGGGCGTTTCCCTAGCGTTTCAGGAATACTCTGGGCACTACAAAATAGATCTCGGCCTGGGCAAAGGGCGCGGTTCCCACTTCAGATTCTATGAGGGTAACATCACGTTTGCTACCCTGTTCAAAGGCATCGTAGGCAATATTATACCGCAAACCTCCTTCAAGGCTGAACCAGATAAAATCGTAGATCTCCTGCTCCCAGCGCAACTTAAGCCGGAGATCGTTATGCCGAAGCTCGATGGTTTTGAGGTTAGCAAAGGCCGGGTCTGACGAGAACGGTGGTTTGTCTACTTTTATGATGTAGCTGAAACCATCGAGGTTATAACCGGCGTAGAATAAGGTTTTATCGGATTTGTTGTAGCGCATTACAGCAGCAGCCGGGAACACGGCCTCCAGGCCCCAGCGATCGTTAAAGGTGCGGTTATACAACACAGCCGGATAAATGGTTTTGCGGCCAAACTGGTAACCTAACTGCGCCCCAACCCCCCAGCTGAAGTCCTTGTTAATTTTCCAGCCGTAAATTGCTTCGGCAGTGGTACGGAGGTAGTCGCTGAAATTCAGTTCGGAAGATGTATAATCGCCGTTAAGTTGTCCTTTAACCCGTAATATCCAATAATTCCGGTAGTTTACGGGGCGCACAACGGCTAGCTGGGCACTTAACGACTTCAGGCCCTTATCCTGTAAATTCCGGAAATAGGCATAATCGGTCGTATAGCCGGTATTTTCTTTAAAGTTGAATTCTTCGCGCTCATAGCCTACCCCGAGCACGATTTTTAAGTGCGGCCGGTTCCAGAGCGGCACATAGCCTTTGATCTCAGCAATGTTGCTGTGCTTGATCGTGGCATCGCGGTCACCAACTTTCAACTGGTCTTGCCGGGCATTGAAATCGTAATTGAAGGTACGGTTATAGCGCAACAGGAAGAAGCGGCCGCGGGGCATTCCTTCTACCGATGGGTTGGCATATTCCTTATCCCGGCGGGTAGAGTCTTCCTGAGCGCTGGCACTGAACCCGCTTACGCAGACTAAAAAGATCAAAAAGGATAAAAATTGTTTCATAGTTTTACTTTTAATGCGTTTTATCCTACCATTTTCATGGCTACACTTCATGGTTAATACAAAAACCCGAACGTTACGTTAAACAGGTTTTCTTCGCCTTTGGAGTACGTACCTACCACTACCATCCGTTTGATAAACTCCAGCCAGATGCCGCCGCCGTAACCGGTATGCAGATCGGTAAAGAGCTTTTTACTGGCATCGTTATCGGAGAATACCCGGCCCATGTCGTAAAGCCCCACCACGCCGAAGCGGCCCGGCAGCAGGTAGAAATTGAATTTGAACAGTTCGGCCCGGAGCTCGATGTTCTGATACACGCTGCTGCGGCCGGCATAACGGGTACGGCGGTAGCCGCGCAGGTTGGTAGTTCCGCCCAGGGTATGCGCCTGGTAGAAACGGAAATCGCCGATGTTGTGCCCCACGCCTAAGCGGTAAGCAGCCGTAAGCTGAAAGGGCAGGTTCGGGCTGAAATACGCTACAACGGCCGAGCTAAAGCTGGTAAAGCGGCGACTTTCGTTCATCTGCCAATTTGTACTGATTTCGTTCAGCCAACGGATGCCCAGCCGGGGGTTTATTTCGCCTATTACCGATTCTACGTTGCCAAAGGCCCGGATGCCAAGGTAACGGTTTGTCATAAAATCGGATGGAAGTACCTGATTTTCAGAATAACGAATACCTTCTGCCTCCTGCCGGACGTACGGCCCCGAGTTTTCGTCAATCTGCACCAGGTCGAGCTGCGGCCCGATACCTACTTTCATAAAACTGAAAATGTCGGAATTAAGGGTGGGCGAGAGCAGGAACCTGGAAAAACGCACCCGGTAAAATTCGATGCCTTTATCCTGATCGAAAACGGTATTATTACCAATGCCAAAGTAGTTATAAAGCAACTGCGGGCCGAAGTAAGCAGCCTGAACCGTAGCATCGTACTTGTTGCGCACCACCTGGCTGAACTCGCCTTTGTAGCGGATATTGTAGGCCGAAGTTGCGGGGGCAAAATTAGCTACCAGGATGTGCTCCGCGGCAAAGGGCTCTTTCCGGAACTTGTACCTGCGATGGACAATACCGCCCCCCAGGTAAATTTTATCGTCTTCGTTATAGCCAAAATAAAGCTTGGGCCCGGTATAAGGGATTTTGTAGTTGTCGCGGTCGTAGTTGTTCACTTCCGCAGCTTCTTCGGTCCGGTCTTTGGTTTCGGAACCGAAGGCCAGGAAATTGTCTTTCTCGGTGTCATATACAATGGTTTTGCGCTTTAAGCCGCTAACTTTAGACTTGTCGCTGATGCTGTCGGGGTCGTTGCCACCGATTATGCGCACCAGGATGCCTTTCTTTACCTTGCCGTTCACTTTAAAGATGTCGTGGCCGTCGAGGCCGTAAAGCCTGATCTCATCGGTTTCGGAACGGTAAAACACCCGCTGGTAAAGCAACTGCGCTTCTGTGCCTTGTTTGGTTATTTTATGCACAATCACTTCGGTGCGTTCGTCATCGAGGCGGTTCACTTCAAATTTTTCGTGCTTGTCGCTCCCCACAACATCCACTTCGCGGGCCAGTACCTTATAATAATCCTGGGCAACCTGCGGCAACAGGTCGCGCCGCGATTTTAACTTGGCAATCATTTCCGGCGCGGAGATCGGGTAAATTTCCGGCGGCAAAGCCCGAACCGCTTCTTCGATAGCAGCATCGGTTATACTGCGTTTCATTTCTTCGGCAATACTTACCCATTGCTCTCTGGTTACGCCTGACAGGAACGTGCGGTCATTGTTTAAAGCACTCAGGTTAAGGCCCACATAATCGCCGTAATCGTAACCGAAGTTCTGAATGTTGCGCACCGCCCATTTGCGGCTCACCAGATACGGAATTAAACCATCGGTCTTAAAGAAGGCTACGTCACGGTCTTCGGGAACCGGCGTAAAGAGCCTCGATTTTTCCGTTTTATCTTCTTTCCAGCGCCACTGCCCTTCGTGCCGGTCCCAGTCGCCAACAAGCATATCGAAAAGGCGGGCGCGGGCAAACTCCTGCTGGTTTACTACGTTGTCGTTATCCTTGCGCAACCGCTCGAGCACTTTTTTGGTACCCACTATATTTTTGGCAAAGCCTAAGCTGGCAACCGTTTCCTGATTTTCGTCCGGGTCTTCTTCGAAATAAGCCGGCATGTTGCTGAAATCGGCTAAGTACTGGCGTAAAGCCGGATCGCGCGGAACCCACACCAGCCGGGGGTTGGTGTGCAGCACGCCGGCGGCATCGGCCAGTCTGGGAATGACCAGCGGGCCGTAAGGGTGCTGGGCCGAGATCTGGTCCTGCATGACGTCTTTCACTACGGTTTCGCGCAGGTCGGCCGGCAAAGCTTTTGCCGGGTCTTTATTTACCGAACGCAGCACAAATAACTGCCCGTTTTCATTGCGCAGCTTCAGCGATTTGGTTTGCTTGCCGCCACCCATTTTATACGGCGTAAGCCCTCCCTGTTCGGTATTCAGGTTTATGTAGGGCATGGTAACGGGGGTGATCCATTCTTTCCGGTAATGCAGCCCCAGCCAGAAGGAACGCGTTTTACCGGCGGCGTAATCCGGGTTCATGGCGCGGGTAATGGTGCTGTCGGAGAAATCGCGGACCGGTACATCGAGCCTGGCAATAGTCGGGGTTTTCTTGGCATACAGCGGGTAGCGGAACACCATTTCTCCTTCATTGCCATGGCCCTTTGGCTGCCAGAACTCCACCCATACTTCGCCGTTGGTATAGTAATTCAGAATGGAGTAGCCTTTTTCTTTGTACGAGAAAAGGGCATCGCCTTTGGCACGAAGGTGCTGCACTTTGCACCCCGAGCCGCTTACGATGTGGTGCAGGTTCTTGTGTTTGTAGTACTGCAGGTTATGCTCATGCCCGGCCGCATAAATGATATTGTCGTATTTCTCAAAAATATTGAGCAGGTTCTTAATATACGCCTGATAGGCCGGGTAGAAAATATCCTGCGAAACACCACCAAAACGCCGCGCCACCGGGTAAATAGACCCGATAACCGGCAAGGGAATCAGAGCCCATTTATGCACAATGGAAACCGGAAAGATGTGATCGAGCAGGGTGAAATAGCCGCCGTGTACGCCGTCGGAAAACATGGGATGGTGCGCCACTACCAGAATGTTGTTGCCCTGGTTTTTGCGGATAATGTCTTCGAGCTGCACGTAAACATCGTTTTCGTTTACGGCCGGGCAGGCGGTACCGGCTCCGTATGGGCGGTCTTCGTCCTGCAGCCACCACTGCGAGTTCAGGGCTATAATTACAATATCGTCCTGCACTTTTACTTCGTAAGGCCCGGGGCAGCCGCCGTCAGGCACGTAGAAATCGCCGCCGGTTACGAAAGCCGAATCTTTGAGGTAATTCTCTACATATTCTTCCTGGCGGAGCACGGCATCCCAGCCCCCTTTCAGGCCCTGGGCCCAGTCGTGGTTTCCGGGAATCATGTACTTTTCGCCGCGGTAGTTTTTCAGGATGTCGAGCTGGGTATTTAAGTGCCGCTCGGAAATTTTACGGTCGTAGGCGCCAGGTTTGGGCAAGCCGTAACTGTACACATTATCGCCCAGAAAAATAGCGGTACTGTTGGAGTCGGCCACTTCCAGCTGGCGGCGCATGAGCGTAAGGGAAGGTTCGCGCGGATCGACTTTAGGCGCCCCCACATCGCCGATCAGGAAAACAGAATGCTTCAGTTTCAAGCTGTCTTCGGGCTGCAGGGTGCGCCAGTTAGAAACAGCAGGCTTGTAGTTGGGCGGCGGATTGATACCGGCACACCCGGCGCCGGTCAGCAGCAGGAACAGGTAAATGAGCTTGGAAATGTATTTGTTCTTCATAAGTAACGGCGTTCGGCTGCAATGTGGGTGGTTATAAACAAGTCTTGTACAGCCCCTGCTAAACTGTAGCAGCCCTGTAAGCCCCGGCCTGGTGGAGGAAGAAACGAGAAGTTGTTTTTTGGGTTTGAGTTTAAAAGCATGTTATTCGGAACGCTTTTTTGGTAAAGAGATACGGTTTTAAGAATATAGCTTTTGACGTATAAAAACCTGAAATGTTTTCGGATTGCGGAAATGAAAGCCGGAACGGAAGCGTAACAATCGTTTGCCGTCCGGTTCTCTTAAGTAAAGCAACCGTCGCTTTTTGGGGCTTAAAGCATAGCGTTCCGGCAACTAAACCTTGTACCGGGAATTAGCGTTGAACCCGAAGCAGGAATTGAAAGAAGCCCTTAATAAACCTATCCGTGTATTTTCTTTTACGGCCTGCGCTTATCTGAAACGCCACTTATGAAAAACCCCGAAATTCTGACCAGAACGAGCGAGTTTGTCCTGAAGCTCTTTCACGAGAAACTTTCGAAAAAGCTGGTTTACCATACCTATAAACACACCACCGAAACGGTAAAGGAAGCGCGCATTTTAGGTGAAATGCACCAGCTCCCTCCCGACCAGATGGAAGTGCTGCTGCTGGCCGCCTGGCTGCACGACACCGGCTACGTAGACACCTACGAAGGCCACGAAGAAAACAGCGCCCGCATAGCTTCCCGCTTTCTGAGTGAACTGGATTATCCGAAGGAAAAGATTGACCAGATAGCCCACTGCATTACCGGCGCCGGCACAAAGGACGGCAATACCGAACTGCTGACCAATATTCTCTGGGATGCCGACCTTTCGAATTTAGGCAAGGATAGCTTTGAGGCCAATGCCGAGCTTTTGCGGGTGGAATGGGAAATTTTTCTGAACCGGTTCTATACCGACTATGAATGGGCCCAGCACCAGCTCGATTTTCTGCAAAAGCATGCCTTCCGGACCGAGTTTGGCCGGCAGCGGTTCGAGGCGCAACGGGAGAAAAACATTCTGCAGCAGCGGGAAAAGCTCCGGGAAACTTCCAGAAGCCAGAAAAAAGAAGAAGTAAAGGAACGCGAAACCCTGGCGCAGCCCAAGCGGGGCATAGAAACCATGTTCCGGAGCATGTACCAGAACCACATGGAACTAAGCGCCATGGCCGACAACAAAGCCAACATGATGATCAGTCTGAACGCCATTATCATGTCGGTAATTATTACCTATCTGGGCGCGAAAACCTCTATGCTGGGTGCACAGTTTACCAAAAACCCGATCCTGCTCGTGCCGGTGGGCTGTTTGCTGCTTTCTACTTTGGGCTCGGTGATCTTTGCCATTATGTCGGCCCAGCCGGAAGTAACCAGCTTTGCCGTGAAAACCACCAAAGTAGTGCCCCGCAAAGTAAACATGCTGTTCTTCGGTAATTTTACCCGCATCAGCCTGGAAGATTTCCAGAACAGCATCCACGAAATTATGCGCGAAAAAAACACGCTCTACAACAACATGATCACGGATATTTATTACCTGGGCGAAGTACTGAAACGCAAATATTCCCTGCTCCGGGTATCGTACACCATTTTCATGTTCGGGCTGATCCTGACGGTGGCTTCGTTTATCGTGGCGATGGTTTATAAGATCTGAGGATTTGGAGATTTGAAAATGGGTAGATTTTGGAATGAATAATTAGAACAACAGGACTATTGGTTCTTTTATTCATCCTTATTTTCAAACCAACCTGAATAAGCCGGTTTTCTGTAAATTCGGTTTGTTTTCTGGTAAATTGGGAAAGCCGGCTTGTTGCAACAGGTTGGTTTTTTTGTTAATTTTGGTACCGTTTTAACATAACCGGCTGCGTAGTTCAACGGATAGAATAGGCGTTTCCTAAACGCTTGATAGCAGTTCGATTCTGCTCGCGGCTACAATAAAAGAAGCCCTTAGAGTTTTCTGAAGGCTTCTTTTATTTTTCAGCAATATTTTTCAGCCATATTAAGAATACCCAAGCAGGATTCTTAAGCAAAGCAGGGTAAAACAGTCTGAAAGTCTTATTCAAAACTGATGCTCCACTAAGATTAAATCTTTTTAGCTACTTATCTATGCAGCTGTCTTCTCATTTCCTTCGGGGGTAGGCTGTTATTTTCATTCCTTTCTTTAAATTTCTTATTCCCTGCTCCCTTAGCTATGTGCCCTTTTCAGCTTTAGGCTAATCAGATATAGGAAAGCCTAATAAGTTTTTAATACCTACTTGTAACTGACCATGATTATAACCAGATTTACAAGAAGATTTGCATAATGTTCTTTAGTTATATACTACCTTTACAAAATATTTATTTAAATACTTATGAAGAAATTTTTACTCCTCTTTTCTATCCTTACTGTCTGGTTAATTTCTACCAGGGAATTGGAGGTTAGAGGACAAAATGTTCCACCTGATTTTACCTGGGTGAAGCAGGCGGCAGGCTTTGCCCCCGAAAACAATAATGAAACAGGACTGGCTATAGCCCATGATAAGTTTGGGAACAGCTACATTACCGGTTATTTCCAGGGGAATGCAACGTTCGGCAACATCACCCTTGCAGGTTACGGCGGGCAGGATATTTTTATCGCAAAATACGACTCCTTTGGAAACTTGATCTGGGTTCAGCATGCCGGAGGGGCCAGTGATGATAACGGCAATAGTATTGCTGTCGACAGCTCAGGCAATTGCTATATTACCGGCTTTTTTCAGGGTAATGCTACCTTTAGTGGCGTTACGCTTACCGGTAGCGGAACCCCAGCTGGTAGTGGAAGTGAAGATGTTTTTATTGCTAAATATGACTCTTCCGGCAGTCTGGTTTGGGCTAAGAAAGCCGGCGGGTTTAATACTGACATTGGCTATAGAATAGCCGTAGATGCAGCAGGCAATAATTATATTACCGGCGATTTTGTAGGAAACATTTCGTTTGGAAGTACTACGCTCACCAGCAGTGGAATGCTTGACGTATTTGTTGCCAAGTACGATCCGGCCGGGAATGTTTTGTGGGCACGCAAAGCCGGGAATAGTAGCTCGTTTAATGACAATAGCCGTGGTATTGGGGTTGACAGTTCGGGCAACTGCTACATTAGCGGTTATTTTGTAATGAACATTACTTTCGGAAGCACCACCCTTACAAGTAACGACCAGGACATTTTTATAGCCAAATACGACTCGCAAGGCAGTGTGCTTTGGGCAAAACAAGCCGGTGGTACAAACTTCCAATTTGTTAGAAGCTTTACTGTAGATCCTTCAGGAAATAGTTATGTAAGCGGTTACTTTAATGGTGCCATCTCTGTGGGAACTACTTCCTTAAATAGCAGCGGAGCCCATGATGCATTTATCGCTAAATTCGATGCTATTGGCAATGGTCTTTGGGTTCAAAAAGCAGGCGGGCCAAACGATGACTTTCTTCAGGATATAGCGGTGGATCCCTCCGGTAATGTTTATACTACTGGTACCTTCTCAGGCAGCGTTAGTTTGGGCAGCCATATCCTTACTGGTAGTGGTGGCCAGGATGTGTTTATTGCCAAGTTTACCAGCTCAGGCAGTGTTTTATGGGTAAAAAAAGCAGGTGGAACTGGAAATGAAATTGGGCAAAGCATTTCTGCCGACGCTTCAGGAAATTGTTACTTTACCGGAGGTTTTGCAAGCAAGGGAATCAATTTCGGCAGCACCTCACTTAGTAGTAAAGGAGGCACCGATATCTTTATAGCTAAATACAATGCCGTTGGAGATGAGGTATGGGTTAAAAGCCCGGGCTTTGGTTTTGGTTATGTAGTTTCCAATAAAGGCCAGGCAATTGCTGTAGACCCTTCCGGCAACAGCTACACCACTGGTCTTTTTACCGGTAATATAACCTTTGGCAACACCACACTCGAGGGAAATGGCGGACAGGAAGTTTTTATTACCAAGCATGATCCGGCCGGCAACCTGACATGGGCACAAAAAGCCGGAGGCACCGGCAATGATGTGAGTACCGGTATAGCCATAGATGCTTCCGGAAACAGCTACATTACCGGTCATTTTAGCGGCACTGCCACCTTCGGCACCATTACACTTACAAGCAGTGGCCAGCTCGATATCTTTGTTGCAAAATACGATATTGCTGGCAATCTCGTCTGGGCCAAAAAAGGTGGCGGAACTTCTGAAGATATCAGCAATAGCATTGCCGCAGATGCTAATGGGAATGTTTACATTACCGGTTACTTTAATGGCAGTGCCGTTTTCGGGAGCGCCTCACTTACCGGTTCAAACGGAAGTCAGGACATTTTTATAGTGAAATATGATGGTGCCGGCAATGTACTATGGGCTAAAAAAGCCGGCGGCGCAGACTATGACGAAGGCAACAACATTGGAATAGATGCTTCAGGCAATTGCTATGTAACGGGCTACATAAAAGGAAACGCCATTTTCGGCACCACAACTCTCTCTACTGCAGATACGGATATTTTTTTAGCGAAATATAGCCCTGCCGGAAACGTTATTTGGGCAAAAAAGGCCGGTGGCAGTTCCACTGACTTTGGTCATAGCCTTTCTATAGATGCCTCAGGTAGCTGCTATGTTTCCGGTTATTTCGTTGGTAAAGGAACCTTTGGCAGTATAACCCTTAACGGAAGCAGTAACGGAAATCTATTCATTGCCCGATACGATGCGTCAGGTAATGTACAATGGGCCAAGCAAATAAACGGGGTGGTTTCTGCTAATCGCGGATCGAGCATTAAAGCAGATTCAACCGGGAATTGCTTTATTACCGGGCAATTTGGCATTAGCGCAGCCTTTGATGGCTATACACTTACTACTGCTGTAGGACAATATGATGCTTTTATTGCCAAGTATGATGCTCTGGGCAATGTGGTCTGGGCGCAAAAGGCAGGAGGAACGATGGAGGAAAACAGCCAGGGCATTGCTGTTGACAAAATTGGGAACTGTTACATTACCGGATATTTTAAAGGCAACTCATTCTTTGGCAATACTTCACTTCTTACTTATGGAACAGAAGTTTTCTTTGCGAAAGTACAGGCTAACGGAATAGCTGTAACAAACCTCCCGGTTTCCAGCCTATGCCCTGGAGGTACGACGAATATTTCTTTTGCAACTTCGGGCGCATTTAATACCGGCAATATCTTTACCGCAGAACTAAGCGATGCCTCCGGCTCATTTATCAGCCCGGTGAATATTGGTACACTAGCTGGTTCTGGCTCCGGAATTCTAAATACCTCTATTCCTGCCAACACGTTAGCAGGTACTGGCTACCGCATAAGAATTATTGCCTCCTCTCCTGCAACTACGGGAGTAATTTATAACAGCAATATTACTATAATGAACAGGCTTGCAGCCCCTATTGCTTCGGCATCGCAAAACAACATCACTCAAGGGGAAAGCGTTACACTTTCTGTTGCAAATCCTGATCCTAATTTAACTTACAGCTGGAATGGGCCTGGTCTGGTAAATCAAAACGGCACAACTATTAATATAACTCCTTCGGTTTTAGGCATCAATACTTATACCGTTTCTGCACAGGCTAGCGCAAATCATTGTTCACCCTTAGATGCAGATTCAATTGACATTACGGTTACCCCTCCTGTAATCTCCTGGACAGGCGGCACTTCTTCGGCCTGGAATGTAGCAGGGAACTGGAGTAGCAACAGTGTTCCCACAGCCACGAGGGATGTAATTATCCCGGCCGGAGCCGGTCGCTACCCGGCTATTTCATCCGGCACGGCAACCGCAAAGGATTTGACAATTGCTTCAGGAGCTAGTTTAACGATTAGCGGCGGCACATTGGAAGTAAAAGAGAGCTTCATTAATAACGGCACTATTACTACTACCGGTGGCTCGGTAATTTTCTCGGGTTCGGTGATGCAGATAATTGGAGGAGCGAATCCTTCCACTTTCCACGATTTAACTATAAGCTCAGCAGGTGCTTCTTTAGCTGGCCCTGTTTCGGTTCAGCGGATGCTTACGTTAAATGGTAACCTGAACACGAATGGCAACACCTTTACCCTGCTTTCTAATGCATCGGGCACAGCCATGGTAGTAAATGCCGGTGGGGTAGTGAATGGCACGGCTAAAGTGCAGCGCTACATCGATCCTTCGCTTAACCTTGGCACCGGTTACCGCCACTTCGCTTCTCCAGTTACATCAACTACAATTTCAGATTTAGCAACAGGTGGCTTTACACCAGTAGTGAACCCGGCTTATAATACAGCTGCTAAGCCGGGCACGGTTCGTCCATTCCCTACCGTATTCCAGTACAACCAGAGCCGCTTAACCAACGACAGCGCTGCTACCATGGACTTCGGCTTCGGCTGGGAATCTCCTGCTTCCCTTTCTTCTGCTTTAACGCCAGGCAAAGGCTACTCGGTAAACATTCCAGCTTCCCAGACCGTGGATTTCACCGGTACTTTGAACAACGGCAACGTAACAGTTCCGGGTCTTGGCAGAGGAGCAACAACAGAGTCAGGCTGGCATTTGCTGGGTAATCCTTATCCTGCTCCAATCGACTGGGACAACATTACGATTCCTTCCGGAATGATGGATGCCGTATATGCCTTTAGATCATCTTCGGCCTACAACGGATCCTATGCTGCTTACGTGAATGGAGTAGGATCTTTAACCGGAGGCGTAATTCCAGCCATGCAGGCTTTCTTTGTGCGCACCACTGCTCCAGTAGCTTCCTTCAGTTTTACCAATGCGGCAAGACTTACTTCTTACCAGAACCCTTCTTTCCACAGAAGCACTGAAACCAGACCCTTGCTGCAGCTTTCTGCTTCTAAAGGGCAGCAGCAGGATGAAGCTTACCTGTACTTAGAGCAGGGCGCCACTGCTGCCATGGACAACAGCTTTGATGCTTTCTCTCTGCCAATGGGAGCCATTAGAGTTTATACCTTAGTCGGTACTTCTCAGCTTTCGATCAACGGTTTAGGTTATTCCGCTGCGCCGCAACTGGTACCACTAGTTGTAGAAGGAGCAGCAGGTACTTACAGCCTGAAAGTTGAACAGCTCTTAAACCAGTTTCAGGTACAATTAGAGGATAAGCAGTTAAATACCATGCAACTGCTTACGCCAACTACTATCTACTCCTTCTCACATGCAGGCGGAAGCACAGCTAACCGCTTTGTACTGCACGTAGGAGCCAGAATAAGCGGAGTTGCCGAGGCAGCAAAAGGAATGGAAGTAAAACTCTATCCGAACCCAAGCAACGGCAAGTTCCAGCTCCAACTCTCCGGCCTGAAAGCTGCTTCTGCTGACATGATCATTACCGACTTAGCCGGTAAGGTAGTAATGCAGAAGCAGGTGAAAGCTAGCAATGATAGCATTTTGGAAAATATAGAATTAAAAGCCGCTAAAGGAATTTATTTACTTCAGATCAAAGCCGATCAGCAGGTAATTACTTGGAAAATGGTAATTGAGTAAAACGATATAGTTTAAGATAAAAAAAGCCGTTCCGGATAAATGGAACGGCTTTTCTTTTAATAAAAATCCCAAAAGATAGATTCTCCTTTCAACTGATTTTTAAAACTCTTCTAATAGACTTGAACCCAGATTACTAAAATACACTACAGCTCTAATATTTTCTATAAATATCCAACAGCACAAAATTCATTCACATCCTTACACCACCCAAAACAGAGGTTCAACCAAATAATTTCATCGAACTTCCCAAGGGCGCCGAAACCGTATCACCTTTAAATACAAAACGCCCTAAATACAACTACCATTTATCAAAAGTAAGGGCGCCCCGCAATTTTAAAAATCCAAAAATAAACAAAATAAGCTTCTTACTTTCTTCATATCTGACAATTATACCCGTTCGTAAAAAGGAGAAATTTATTAACCGAATAGTATAATTATTAGCAGTATGAAAAACGTATTACCCATCATTGTTACCTTTCTACTTTCCTTATCTGCAAATGCCCAGAACCTGCTTGCCATCAGCCCGGAACTGATTACTGAAAACAGTATGGTGAAGGCCGAAAAAACAACCGTAGCTAAAACCAGCCTGAAAGCGGCCGACTATAAAAACCTGGTGAAAGAATACTCGGCTACGCTGAAAACAAACCCGAAAGATGCCGATACTTATTACAAACGCGGCGAAGCGTACCGGGCTCTGAAAGACTACAAAGAAGCGATTGCCGATTACAATGTGACCATAAAATTTAACCCAACCAATACCACCGCTATTTACAACCGCGGCTTATCCCGCATGCACCTCGGCGATTTCCGGGGAGCGTACGGCGATCTTTCCAAAGTAGTTAAGAGCAACCCCAACGATAAAGAAGCTTACTACAACCGGGCACTTTGCCGCATGAACATGGACAATGCCCGGGGCGCGATCTCCGATTTCAACATGGTACTGAAACTAGATCCGAACGATACGGAGGCGTATTACAACCGGGGCATTATGAAGTTTGAAACCAGCGACAACAAAGGCGCCTGTGCCGATTGGAATAAAATTGCGGAAAAAGATCCGCGGGCTGTCCGGGCGCTGAAAAAATACTGCAAATAAGCGCCGCGAAACTGAAGCCGAAAGTTACAGCCGCTTCAAAAACCACTAACTAGAACAAGGATAACTGCACAGCCGGACTGCTTTTTAGCGCCGGCTGTTTTTTCTTAATCACCCTCCGGATCTTTTTCTCCGGATCCGAGGAAGCGGTGATCATGAAAACCGGCGTCTCTTCGAAGCGGGAGGCGACTATGACTTCGGTTTCGCCGGCATGCTGCTGGAACAATTCCTTTGCCAACGAAGGTGAATTATTGTCTTTGGAAAGGTGCGACAGCAGCACGTGGCTCATGCCGGCAGGTTTGTACAGGGTAAAAAGGTCCAGCGCCTGTTTGTTGGAAAGGTGGCCTTTATTGCCTTTTATCCGCCGTTTCAGATGATATGGGTAATACCCGTTTTCCAGCATTTCATCGTCGTAATTTGTTTCCAGGAAAGCGGCGTTGCATTGCTGAAAGTATTGAACCACGTGTTTGCAGGGCGCGCCAATATCAGTAAATACGCCTATGGTAATATCGCTGTGAGCCACTATAAAACTGTGCGGATCGGAGGCGTCGTGAAATTTTGGGAAGCCGGTTATTTGCAGATCGCCTACCTGTACCGGTTCATGCGCCTGAAAGGTATGCACCAAATGCGGCTCCAGATTCAGACGCGAATACCGCAAGGTTGGCGGTGTAATATACACCGGCAATTGATATTTTTTGGCCAGTACTTCCAGGCCCCGGATGTGATCGGAGTGTTCGTGGGAAATGAAAACTGCTTTCACCTGGGTCATGGATAAATTCAGGCGCTTCATCCGCTTTTCGGTTTCGCGGCAGGATATACCGGCATCTACCAAAACAGCCTCGCGGCCGTTGCCGATGTAATAGCAGTTTCCGTTACTTCCTGAATTTAAAGAGGTGATAAACAATTGCATAAGGCTACAAAGGTACCAATATCCGGTTAGTATTCAATTTCGGTTAGTCGGTCCGATTAATGAAACGCCTTTGTGCCGGCAAAAATTCAGGTTAGCGCATTAAAAAGTATGATGGCTACTTTTTTTGGTTGCAATGACCCCGTAGCGTAGGGTTTAAACCCTATGCTACGGGGTCATTGCTTTCAGGCCGTTCTGTTATTCCAACCGCCCATGTTCATGAACAACCTTCACAGCGATAAACTTCTTCCCGGATTCATACCCACGGACAGGGATGTCCGCAGCAGGCATGGTTCCGGACAAAGATGTCCGGAACAGCATTCTAGTATTGTCCTGAAAATCCTTAAATTGGCTACGCCGAACTTCGTTTCTGAAAATCCTGATCCTGATAGCTCTCCTATTCCGTTTTGAGCGCCAGTACCGGATTTTTACGCGCGGCTTTTATGGCCTGAAAGGACATGGTAAGCAGGGCAATACTCATAGTAACCATTCCGGCAATCAGGAAGGCGGCAGGACTTAGCGTAATGCGGTATTCGAAATCCTGCAGCCACTTGTTCATGAAATAATAGGCCAGCGGCGCGGCAACCAGGAAGGCCAGCAATACCAGTTGAATGAATTCTTTTGAGAACAGGTAAGTAATATCCCACAGGGATGCGCCCATTACTTTCCGGATGCCTACTTCTTTGGTGCGTTGGGTGGCCATAAAAGAAACCAGACCATATAAACCCAGGCAACCAATGAAAATGGAAATACCGGAGAAGATCCTGAAAAGGGTGTTGCGGCGTTGGTCTTCCTTGTAAAAATCGGCGATGGTCTGGTCCAGGAACTGGTATTCGAAAATGTAATCGGGGTAAGCTTTCTGCCAGACTTTTTCCAGTCCTTGGATAGCGTTTTGGGTTTGACCGGGTGCAACTTTGGCTGCCAGAAAATAAATGTTCGAAGAAGCACCGCCCATGTTTACCATAGCGATCGGGCGGATCGATTCCCGGAGGGAGTTCTGATGGTAATCTTTTGCCACGCCTACTATAATTCCGTGCATGTTCCGGCCCAGCAGCATTTTCTTCCCCAAAGCCTCTTCCGGCGATTTCAGCCCTAGCTGGCGCTGCATGGTCTGGTTGATAACGATCTGCCGGATGGTATCGGTTGGGGGTTGGTGGGTAAAATCCCGTCCGGCAAGCAGTTTGATCCCGAATAGGCTTATATAATGCTCATCGCTTAATTTCATGTTTACCTGAAAGGCGGCGTTATGGGGTTGGTTATCGAAGGTGAAATTGGTGGTATAACTGAAATCGGAAGACGGCGGCGAGAAAATAAAGCTGGCCTGCTGTACACCCGGCAGTTTGGTGATCTCCTGGCGGTAGGCGAACATTTTTTCCGCCGAAGCTTTGTAAAGCGGCACCAGCACTACGGCCTCTTTATTGAACCCGAGGTCTTTATTTCGCATGTACCGCATTTGCTCCGATACCACCAAGGTACAGATAATGAGCAACTGGCAAATGGTAAACTGCACCAACACCAAGCCTTTCCGGAGGGAAATACCGGCCATCTGCTGCCGGGCCATTTTACTTTTAAGCGCCTGAATGGGCTGAAATCCGGACAATACAAAAGCAGGATACAAACCGGCAAACAAGGTTACGACCAGTAATTCCAGAAGGAAGAACAGCAGCAAACCGGGTTCTTCCAGCAAGCTGAAGGTTAATTGCAGATCGAGCAGGCGGTTCAGGAAAGGCAGGGTGAGCTCAGCCAGCACGACGGAAAAAAGGCCGGCGGCCAGCGTGAGCAGAAACGTTTCGCCCAGGAACTGCAGCATTAATTGTTTCTGGTTGCTGCCTAATACTTTCCGGATGCCGACTTCTTTGGAGCGTTTGGTAGCCTGGGCGGTTGCCAGATTTATAAAGTTTATGCAAGCCGTAGCCAATAAGAATACCCCGATCACCGCCATAATGCCCAACACCTCCATAGAAGTGGTGCGGCGGGAATACGTTTCGTAAGTAGAATCGTAATGCAGGTTCTTTAAGGGTTGCAGTACAAAGATCAGGCGTTCGCGTTTCTTTTCCGGCATTTGCGCTTTCAGCGTTTTAGTGATTGCGGTGCGTACCTGGGCCGTATCGGCATTTGCGGGAAGCTTTAAATACAGGTTCTGCTGGCTCGTAAGGGCACTCCAGGCGGTGAGATCGTAGTCGATGTAATTTTTCAGCGTGGGGTACGAAACAAATATTCCGAATGGGAAATCCGTATTCTTAGGCAGGTCGGGAATTACGGCTGCTACTTTCAGGTTGAGTTTATTATTCAGGGAAATAACTTTGCCTACGGCTTCGGTATCCGGAAAATATTTAGCGGCGTAGCTTTGTGTCAGAATAGCCATGTTCGGTTCCTTCAAAGCTTTCCCCTTATCCTGTAAATTGAGGCCAAAATCGAACAGGTGAAAAAACTCGGGTTCGATGAAGGCCACCGGATGCTCGGTATTGAAGTACTTGGGCGGCTCCTGCCCGTTTGCCGGTACGGTTACCTGCACTTCTTCTTCGCCGTAAACCTGGGCCATTTCTACAATGCCGGGGTTGTTGTTGCGCAACACACCCGCCGCCGGGAAATGCACCGAACCTGATCTAATCGATCCGGACTCGTAGTTTTCATGCACGGTGAGCCGGTAAATCTGGTCGGCCGCGGCGTGAAATTTATCGATGCTAAGTTCGTAGCGGATCACCAGAAAAAGCAGCAGGCTGCAGGTTATGCTCAACGACAAACCCAGAATGTTCAGGATGCTGTAACTCCGGTTGCGCAGCAAAGCCCGGTAGGCGGTTAGGAAATACGTTTTTAGCATAGCAGTTTTTTTTCTGAAGGGTAGAGAGCCGGCAATTTCAGGCAATTGTTTCCGGTTTTTACACGTTGCATTTTCAAGGCTTGTGCCAAACGGCAAAACCGGCTTTTTCCGCCTGAAAACCTATCGTTTTTCTGAATCACTGTCCACCGGTGGACAATACCTGGTCAGCCGTGGACAATGGAAAACGCTTTTTAGCTTAAAAAACGTTAAATTTAAGTGGTTTTCGGACTGGCATACTTTTTACGTTTAAAAGCCTACCGATTTCACTTAAAACCGACCAATGGAAAAGAACCTGGGCCGCATACTGGTAATAGACGACAACGAAGACGTACTTTTTTCGGCGAAGATGCTCTTGCGCAACCACGCCAAGGAAGTGATCATGGAGAAGAATCCGAAGAAAATCCCTTTCCTGGTTTCGAACGAAGACTTCGATATTATTCTGCTGGACATGAATTTTACCGAAGACATTACCAGCGGAAAAGAAGGTTTTTACTGGCTCAAAGAAATCCTGAAATACGACCCGAGTGCGGTGGTGGTCATGATCACGGCCTACGGTGACGTAGAGATGGCCGTGCAGGCGCTGAAAGAAGGCGCTACCGATTTTGTACTGAAACCCTGGCAGAACGAGAAACTGCTGGCTACCCTTTCGGCGGCTTCCAGGCTCCGGCACTCGCAAAAAGAAGTAAGTCAGCTGAAACAGGAAAACAGATTCCTTACTTCCGAACTGAACAATCCGCAACCCATAATTCAGGGGCAAAGCCCGGCCATGCAGCAGCTTTTCACCATTCTGGACCGCGTAGCCAAAACCGATGCTGACGTGTTGCTTTTAGGCGAAAACGGTACCGGGAAAGAAGTATTAGCCCGCGCCATTCACCAGCGTTCAGGTCGGGCCGATAAAGTTTTTGTGAGCGTGGACATGGGCGCCGTAACGGAAACCCTGTTTGAAAGTGAGCTTTTCGGGCATAAAAAAGGCGCTTTTACCGATGCCAAAGAAGACCGGATCGGTCGGTTCGAAGCAGCCAACGGCGGCACCCTTTTCCTGGACGAGATCGGCAACCTGAGCCCCAGTTTACAGGCCAAATTGCTTACTGTTCTGCAGCGCCGCGAGATAATAAGAGTGGGCACAAACAAACCCATTCCGATAAACGTGCGGCTGATCTGTGCTACCAACATGCCCTTGAAAGAAATGGTACTCAGCCGCGAATTCCGCCAGGATTTGCTGTATCGCATCAATACCGTGGAGCTGAACATACCGCCTTTAAGAAACCGCACCGAAGACATTCCGGTTTTGGCAGAGCATTTCCTGAGCCAGTACGCGCAAAAGTATAAGCAACCGCTGAAAAGGCTTTTGGATAATGCGCTGAACAAACTGAAAAAATATTCCTGGCCGGGCAACGTACGTGAACTGCAACATGCGCTGGAACGCGCTTCCATTATGAGCGACAACCGGGAATTAAAAGCCGAAGACTTTTTCTTTATGGAAGAGCACGAAACGGTAACTTTTGGCAATGCGCCGGAGGCTTTAAACTTGGATTCGCTGGAAAAAGACGCGGTTACGAAAGTGCTGCAAAAACACGACGGCAACATTTCGAAAGCGGCGAAGGAATTAGGGTTATCGCGCGGGGCGCTGTACCGGAGAATGGAGAAATATGCGCTTTAACGGTTACCGGTGGCAACTTATTTTGCGGCTGCTGCTGCTTACGCTTACCATTTTCCTGTTTGTCAAACTCAATTTCGATCCGGATTACCGTGGTACGTACATTGGCCTGGGTGCTTTCGCCTTGCTGCAGATTGGCCTACTGATCCGCTACCACGAACAGACTTCCCGGCAACTGAACCGCTTTCTGAACTCGGTAAGCTACGACGACTTTACCGAACAATTTCAGGTTGGGAAGGATGATGCGCTGCAGCAGGAACTGGCCTTGCGGCTGAACGAAGTAATGGCCAAATTCCGGGAAGTGCGCGCCGAAAAAGAAGCCAATTTGCATTACTTCGAAGCCATTGTGCAGCACATCGGTATCGGCATTATTACCTATAAACCCGACGGCACCATTCTGTTGCTGAACAAAGCTGCTAAAAAACTGCTGCAAACCGGCCAGGCCAAAACGCTTACCGAACTTGGTGAAATTGATGCTGCTCTGGTAAACAGCCTGCAGAATACTTCGCACAACGACAAAGCGCTGGTGCAGCTCCGGCAAAACGGACAACTGGTAAACCTTTCGGTACACGTTATTGAAATTGTGCTGCTCCGCGAAACCATCCGCATTGCTTCTGTGCAGAACATTCAGCCGGAGCTCGAAGAAAAGGAAATGGAAGCCTGGCAGAACCTGCTGAAAGTACTTACCCACGAGATTATGAATTCGGTTACCCCGATTGCTTCGCTTTCGGCCAGTGCGGGGGAAGAAATTCATACTTTAACCGATACCGAAGCCGAAGAAATTACAGTCTTAAAAGAAGAGCTTACCGATATCGGCCAGTGCCTGCAAACCATCAGCCGCCGCTCCGATGGCCTGATCCGCTTCCTGAACGATTTCCGGAGCCTGAACGCCAACACCAAACTGAAACTAAGCGTATTCAATGTGGTAGAGCTGCTGCAGGAAGTAAAAACCTTATTCCGGGAACAGCTGCTTCAAAACAATATCAGCATGGAACTGGATTTTCAAAACGAATCACTACTATTGGAAGCCGACCGGCAATTGGTGGAACAAGTACTCATAAACCTGATAAAAAATGCCGCCGAAGCCGTTGCCGATAACCCGGAAAAACGCATCGAACTGAAAGCCTTTCTCGATGACCGCAGCCGGGTGAATCTGGAAGTTTCCGATAACGGTTGCGGCCTTACGCCGGAAGCCCAAAGCAAGATCTTTATCCCGTTTTATACCACCAAAGCTACCGGTTCCGGCATCGGGCTGAGTTTGTCGCGGCAGATCATGCGTTTGCACAAAGGCGCCATTTCGGTGCAATCGGAAAGTGGCGTGGGTACGCGGTTTTTGCTGCGGTTTTAGTAGGGACAGGGCTTGACCTGTCCACAGCGTTAAGCGTAGAGTTAGCGAAGCGCTCTACGCATTCCCGGTCAGCCAATCTCCCGATTGGCGAATAAGGATTGGCATAAAAACCAAACTTCAACTTATAAACTTTACCGGCACCAACCCAGGCAAACCACTATAATCACGGGCGCTGCTGTAGAGGTAATGCTGTTCTTCCACCCAGCCTTCAACAACCGGATTCTGGTGAATATAATGCAGTTTCTGGTCGATAAATTTATTGCTTAAAAGCTCTTCGGCATGGTTGCTCTGCTGCCAGAACTGGTACGTATTATTGCGGCTGTTTCTGCTGGCGGCGTACTTAAATTTATCCAGCAGCCATTCCTTCCGGCTTTCATCCCTAGTTTCAATTTCCCGGATTATTTGCGAAGCGGTAAACTTTTTGAGATCCCGGAGAATATCCGAAAGATTTGACTTTTCAGGCTGGCTGGCAGAAATGATCAGGTGTACATGGCTGCTCATCAGGCACCAGGCATGCACCCGCAAGCCTTTATGAGTAATGCAAAACTTCAGGCTTTCCACAAAAATATCTTTGTAACGCCGCCGGATAAAAACATCGATCCAGAATACGACCGAAAAGGATACAAAATACATCCCTTCCGGATTACTCATGCTGTAAGGCCTTGGCGTTATTTGCATTGCTGAATAAGTTGTTTAATTGTGGTTTACGCCAATCGGGAGATTGGCTGTACGGAAATGCGTAGAGCGCTTTGCTAACTCTACGCTTAACGTTTGTTTTTCTTGGCGCCGGCTCTTTTTGAAAGCTGTTTTCTCAACCAAATTATCAATCAAAGAATAAGACACAGATATTCAGCGCATAACCCTTCTAAAACAAAGCTTCACCCGATGATAGGCCATTCTTACCAAATTTCATAACAAAACAACACCTTTCATCGAAAGAAAGCTTAATCTCACGCCTTTGATTTTTTATATCAAACCCTCGCCGATCCAATGCGATATTTCATTGACCACAGCATCCTTTCCTATTATTTTAACCCTTATCCCTATGAATAATCATGATAAAACCATAGAAATTAAAATAAAAGATCCTCTTGTAACTGTTAAAAATCAGGATGGCCAAATTGGGAAAAATAATAAAGGAAGTAAATTTCAAGGCAGGGAGAAGGCTCTTTTCGTATTAACGGGGTTAGCTGGAATTGTTATTTTGAGCATTGTTGCTTTTGGGGTTATTAATGAAACTAAAGAGTTCGCAAGCGCTACCATAATAGTAGCCTTCTGTGCCACTATTGTTGGAGGATTAATTGGTTTCCTGTTTGGAATTCCTAGAACTAATCAGGTTGATCAGAATGAAATAACAATCGTTAACAATTTTGGAAGAAATGGCCACAGGAATGTTGATGAACGATACAGTTTTAACACAAACTTGGAACAGATTTCAGATTGGCTAACTAAAATTCTGATTGGTGTTGGCCTTACTCAATTATATAAGTTAGGAGATACGATAGACAAAATATCCAGAAGTATTTTAGGTGATTTGAATGAAGGATCCCCAAAAACTGGTGCATCATTGCTTTCTGTCACGATTGTCTGTTTTTTGATTTATGGCTTTATGGTAGGATACCTTTGGACCAGACTTTATTATCATCACTTATTAGCAAAAGCAGACAACTCTTTTTTAGATGAAGTGAACAGGAAATTAGCTTCTCTAGAGAAAAAAACAAAAACAGCAAATGAAAAGGCAGAAACAGCAGAGACTATTGCTAAAAAAGCTAAATATGATGCTAAAAAAGCCCAGTCTACCGCAACCTTCGGTGTAGGCAAATCAACCACTTCAAATGTAATAAATGAGACTAAAAAGAAAAGGCTTGCTCTTCTTAATGAAAGCTTTGGAACGGCAAAACTTGACCTTGTAAAAAATGAAAAAGACCCTAATAAAGGTAGATTTGATGGTAGATCTGAAACAAAAGACCGAAAATTAACTGCACAAGTGACTCACTCTCCAACATTAGAGAATTTATTCAATGTCCATTTAAAGTTAGAATCGATAAATGAAAATAATCCATTATCAGGGGTTGCCAAGTTCTATCTTCATGATTCATTCCGGGAACCAGTATATCCCGCAAATGTAATAGATGGTAAAGCTGCCTTAGACCTAACAACCTTTGGAGCCTTTACAGTAGGCGTTATTGCAGATGGTGGTGAGACAAAATTAGAATTAGATCTAAAAGAATTACCCGACGCTCCCTTAGAATTCAAAAACCATTAAAAACAAAAAAGCAGCTTCCCTCCTGGCAAGCTGCTTTTCATTTAAAACAGTATCCTTTTCAGCTAAAAACCTAAACCGCGCTTTCGAACTGCCGCAGGAAACGCACGTCGTTCTCAGTGAACAGGCGGAGGTCTTTGATTTGGTACTTCAACATAGTAATGCGTTCGATGCCCATACCAAAAGCAAAGCCTGAATATTTCTCCGGATCAATCTTAGAACTTTCCAGTACCGCCGGATCGATCATTCCGCAACCGCCGATCTCTACCCAGCCGGAGTGTTTGCAGATATTGCAGCCTTCGCCTTTGCAGATTAAGCAGGTAATATCGATCTCGGCGCTTGGCTCGGTGAACGGGAAGAACGACGGCCGGAAACGGATCCTGGTATCCTTGCCGAACATTTCCTGGGCAAAGTGATAAACCGTTTGTTTCAGGTCGGCAAAGCTTACGTTCTCGTCAATAAAAATGCCTTCGAACTGGTGGAACATGCAGTGCGCCCGCGCCGAAATAGCTTCGTTGCGGAAAACGCGGCCGGGCATAATGGTACGGATAGGCGGCTGGTTGTTTTCCATGATGCGCACCTGCACCGTTGAGGTATGCGTCCGAAGCAGATAATCCGGGTTACGCTGCACAAAGAAAGTATCCTGCATTTCGCGGGCCGGATGGTTTTCAGGGAAGTTCAGGGCCGTAAAGTTGTGCCAGTCGTCCTCGATTTCCGGTCCTTCGGAAACGTTGAAACCAATGCGACCAAAGATCCGGAGCACTTCTTCGCGCACCAGGGACAGCGGATGGCGCGTGCCCAACGTATTTGGCACCGGCGGTAAAGTAAAATCCAGGTTCAGTTTTTCGCCGGAGGCTTGGGAACCCGCCAGTTTTTCCTGCATTTCATCGAAACGCTGCTGCGCCAGCTGCTTCAGGCCGTTCAATTGCTGCCCGGTGGCTTTTTTCTCTTCGTTCGGTACCGTTTTCAGATTGTCGAACAGATCGGCTAAGCGGCCTTTGCGGCCCATGAACGCGATCCTGAAAGCTTCGAGCTGCTCGTTATTTTCTATCGGGAAGGTGCGGATCTCTTCCGCTACCTGTTCAATTTTCTCCTTCATATACTGCAAAGATAAATATTTGAAAATTCGAAAATCTGAAAATTTAAAGTGAAGCTGTTAAGTAACGGGCAAAGGAGTAAATTCTGGTGTTTTCTTCAGAAAAATAAACCACATAAGTTTTAGTTATTGGGGAAAACACCATAGCCGTCAGGCTAAGATGATTTATGATTTTAGCCTGTAGAGACGTAATATATTACGACTCCATTCGGGGGTACAAACAATTGTGATTGATGCCAGAGCCAGCTACAAGGCGGGTACCAGCCGTTGCATATATCTCGCAATGCTGTGAAAGACGTAATATTTACGGCTATGGTGAAAACACCAACAACTGCTAAGTATTTGAAAATCTGGAAATGAATTAGCCATTAGCCAGCAGGTAGAAGCTGACTGCCCGGAACGCTGTTCCAGCTTGTAAAGCCTAAAATGCCGCTGCAAGGTTGCAAAAATGCTGTTCCGGATTTATAATCCGGAATTACTGAGTTGCGGATTTATAATCCGCCTTCCTTAGAGCAAGCCTTCCTGCTGCTCATGCGGATTACAAATCCGCAGCTCTGTGCATTCGGATTGTAAATCCGAATGAGCAATAAATTGAGCATAAATTGAGCATAAATGAGCAGATTGAAAGTCTGAATGAGCATAAGCTTCTAGATGAGCATAATGGGAGTAAGAAGCATAATTCTGTCAAGCCTGTTTTTTTACCTTCTACCCTACCCTTTTTCAGATCACCTTTTCAGCATTTAAACCAGACAACCCTTTCAAATTATCCGATTCTGGCTTAATAAGCCAGTTTTAGCGGGAAAATTAACAAACCTAAAAAAGGTACTTAACCCAGCTCAAATCAGAATAATTGTATTTTTTAGTAGAAAACAGGCTTTAAAAAAGAAGTTTTCTGAAGGCTAAAAATTTACTCTCGGAAACTTTGGGAACCAAAAACGTTTCCATAGTTTTGTCGCCGGAAAGAAAAATCTGGATGGAATTAAAGGATAAAATATTGGCGGTAGCTTTCGAAATGTTCCGGAAACGGGGCATCCGGAGCGTGTCTATGGACGACATTGCCCAGGAGATGGCTATCTCTAAAAAAACGATCTACAAATGGTATGAGAACAAAGATGCGATCGTTTTTGCCGCGCTGGATACCCACCTGCAGCAGATGCAGGCAGATTGCGAGCTTTGTGCCAGCCGCGGGGCAAACGCGATCGATGAACTTTTCAAAACCATGACCATGATCCGGGAAATGCTTACCAACATTCACCCGTCTATTTTCTACGATCTGCAGAAGTTTCACCCGAATTCATGGCAATTGTTTCAGGAGCACAAAAATGGCTACATCCTGGGCATGATCGTGCAAAATATTAACCGGGGCATTGAAGAAGGGCTTTACCGCCCCGATCTGGATCTGCCGGTGCTGAGCCGCCTCCGCCTTTACCAGATAGACCTGGCTTTCAGCTTCGATGTTTTCCCGCCCGATTCTTTCGATCCGCAACGCGTGCAGCAGGCTTGTTTAGAGCACTTTATGCTGGGCATTGCTACTTTAAAAGGTCACAAACTGATAAATAAATACAAACACGTTACCGAAGAAGAATAAATAAAATTTATGAAAACAAAATTTACCATCTTCCTGCTGGTGCTGCTGCATGGGTTTGGCGCTTCCGTCAGTCAGGCTCAGAACGCGCCGCAGGCGTTCAGCCTGCAACAGGCCATCGAGTATGCGTTGCAAAACCAGCAGCGCATGAAAATTGCCCACAACGACACCAAAATTGCCAAAGCCAAAGTAGGCGAGATCCGCTCTATCGGCCTGCCGCAGATCAACGTGGGCGCCGAAGTCGGCAATAACTTCGAGCCCATGCGCAACTTTTTCCCGGCCGAGTTCTTCGGCGGAAAAGCCGGGGAATATGTGCCGGTACAGTTTACCCCGAATTATACCGGTCAGGCTGCTATTTCGGCTTCCCAGCTGGTTTTCGACGGCACGTATTTAGTTGGCCTGAAAGCCGCCAGCACCTTTACCCAGCTATCCAAAAAAGCGCTTACCCAAACCGAGATCGAAATTACGGAGCAGGTAAGCAAGGCTTATTATGGTGTACTGGTAAGCCGCGAACGCATGAAGCTACTGGAACAAAACCTGAACCGTCTGGACACCTTGCTGAAGCAAACAACCGAAATGTACAAAAACGGCTTTGCCGAAAAGCTGGACGTGGATCGTTTGCAGGTAGCCTTCAATAATCTTCAGGTAGACCAGCAGCGGACCGACCGGCTGGTGGTACTCAGCGAAGACCTGCTGAAGTTCCAGATGGGCCTGAAACAAACTGAGCCGATCCTTCTAACAGAACAGCTTAGCAATGTGGAAGTAGATATGGCCAAAACCAATACCGAAGGCTTTAATTATTCCAATCGCATTGAATATTCTATTCTGGAAACGCAACGCGACCTGGCCTTACTCGACATTAAAGCGAAACGCGCTGGTTATTATCCGCAACTGGCCTTAAATGCCCGCTACGGCTGGAACACGGCCAACAATAACTTCGATGCCATAACCAAATCGGGCAACTGGCTCAACTTCGGCTATGTTGGCTTAGGCATAAATATTCCGGTTTTCGATGGCTTACGGAAAAGCTACCAGCTGCAGCAGGCCAAACTAACGCTGGAAAATACCAACGCTGGCCTGAAGCTAATGGAGCAGGGCATTGACCTGGAGCTTACCCAATATTCCACCAACCTGAGCAACAACCTGAAAGTGCTGGAATCGCAGAAACGCAACCTGGTGCTGGCCGAAGACATTGCCCGTGTTTCCAAAATTAAATACCAGGAAGGCGTTGGCTCCAACCTGGAAGTAATCACCGCTGAAACCGACCTTCGTGCCGCGCAGACCAATTATTACGCGGCCCTGTACGATGCCTTAATTTCCAAAGTAGACCTGGACAAAGCAACCGGCACGTTGAAGTAGATTATTCGATTGTTCGATATTCGATTGTTCGACTTTTTTTCAGGAGTAAGAAGATACTGAATATCCGAGAATCGAACAATCGAATATCGAACAATCGAACAATCGAATTAAAAAAATCGCACAACTTATATACAATGAAAAAACAGATTCAAATACTTTCCCTGGCTGTTCTGGTAAGCTTTGCGGCCTGCAACAATGGCGGCGGCGACAAAGCGGAGCAACTGGAACAACTGAAAAAACAACAAGCTGAAATTGAAAGCAAAATTACCTCGCTCGAAAGCGAACTGAAAGCTTCCGGCAAAGGCAGCGCTACCACCGAAAAACCGGTACCGGTTAACGTGCTCACCGTGAAGCCTGAGAATTTCAAACATTACCTGGAAGTGCAGGGCAAGGTAGATTTTGAGCAGAACATTATGGTAAGCGCCAAAGTACCGGGCGTGCTCACGAGCGTGCGCGTAGACCGCGGCGACCGCGTTTCTAAAGGCCAGATTTTGGCTACCATCGATGCTTCCGTTTTAGATCTGAGCATTTCCGAATTAAAATCGAGCGTGGAGCTGGCCAGAACGGTATACGGCAAGCAGAAAAATCTCTGGGACCAGAAGATCGGTACCGAAATTCAGTTCTTAACGGCTAAAAACAACAAGGAGTCTTTAGAAACCAAACTCAAAACTCTGCAGGAACAACGCGACCAGTACAACATTAAAGCGCCGATCAGCGGCGTGGTAGACGAAGTACTGCCGAAAAGTGGCGAAGCCGTTGCACCGGGCGTGGGCATTATCCGGGTAGTAAACCCAACGGGCACCAAAGTGGTGGCTGAAGTTTCGGAAGCGTATGCCGCCAAAGTGCGCAAAGGCGACGAGGCCGTGGTTTTCTTCCCGGACATGAACAAGGAAGTTCCCGCTAAAGTAACCGTGGTGGGTACCGCCATCAACTCCAGCAGCCGCGCCTTCACCATTGAATTAAGCCTGCAAAACGCCAAAGATGTAAACCTGAACCCGAACATGATCGCGGTGGTGCGCATCAACGACTATTCCCAGGAAAATGCTACCGTTTTGCCGGTTAACCTGATCCAGAAAGACGAAACTTCGCGCTACGTGTACGTGGTGGAACAGCAGGGCGACAAGCAGATTGCCAAACGCCGCGCCGTAACTACCGGCCAGAGCTACAAAGACAAGGTCGAGATCCTGAGCGGCATTAACGAGAACGATAAAGTAATAAGCTCCGGCTACCAGAACCTGAACGAAGGCCAGCCGGTGAGTTTTAATTAGAAATTAGAAATTATGAATTAGAAATTATTCTTTTCTCTAAAGGGATTTCTAATTCATAATTATGGGTAATGGCGCTGCATAGGAAGCCTTCACCTTGAAAACCATCAGCATTCATTATCCCGCTTACATTTCTAATTTCTAATTTTTAATTTCTAATTATTTAGAATCATGCAAGAAAAAGATAAAGGAAAAGAGTTCTGGCTTACCAGCTGGGCCATCGATAATAAGACCTCCGTGTACATCATGACGGTTATTATTTCCCTGGCCGGTATTTTTGCCTACAACAAGCTCCAGAAAGAGAACTTCCCCGACATTGTAATTCCTACCATCATGGTGGCTTCGGTTTACCCCGGCACGTCACCTTCGGATATGGAAAACCTGGTAACGCGGCCTATCGAGAAAGAGATCAAATCGCAGAGCGGGGTAAAGAAAGTGACCTCGTCTTCGAACCAGGATTTCTCTTTGATCACGGTGGAATTCAATACCGATGTGGAGGTGGCCGATGCGAAGCAGAAAGTAAAAGACGCGGTAGACAAAGCCAAACCCGACCTGCCAACTGATATGCCCAACGCGCCGGATGTACGCGAGATCAACTTCGCCGAATTCCCGATCATGTCGGTGAACCTTTCGGGAAATTACAGCGCCGAACGTTTGAAAAAATACGCCGAAGACCTGCAGGATAAAATTGAAGCCCTGCCGGAAATTACCCGCGTTGACATTATCGGTGCCCTGGATCAGGAAGTGCAGGTAAACGTGGACATGTACAAAATGCAGGCCGCCAAAATTGCCTTCCGCGACGTGATCCAGGCCATTTCCATGGAAAACATGACCATTTCGGGCGGTACCATTCCGGTAGGCGAAATGAAACGGGCCGTGCGCGTGGTGGGCCAGTACACCGATCCGAACGAGATCGGCAACATTGTAATAAAATCGGCTACCGGCGGCAACATTCCTTTGCGCGAAATTGCCGAAGTGGTAGATGGGTTTAAAGAACGCGAAAGCTTTGCCCGCCTCGATAACAAACCGGTAATTACCCTGAGCGTGGTAAAACGTTCCGGCGAAAACCTGATCGAAGCATCGGACAAGATCAACGGGATCGTAAAGGAAATGGAAGGAACCCAGTTCCCGAAAGACCTGAAAGTGACCATTACCGGCGACCAGAGTAACGAAACCCGCCATACGCTGAACGACCTGATCGGTACCATTATCATCGGTTTCGTACTGGTAACGCTTATTCTAATGTTCTTCATGGGCACGACCAACGCACTTTTTGTGGCGCTTTCGGTACCGTTATCCATGTTCCTGGCTTTCTTAATTATGCCAACCATGGGCTTCAGCATGAACATGATCGTGCTGTTCGCCTTCCTTCTGGCCCTGGGTATTGTGGTGGACGATGCCATTGTGGTAATCGAGAACACGCACCGCATTCACCACCAGATGCACCTGCCCATTATAAAATCGGCGAAACTCGCGGCCGGCGAGGTATTTGTGCCGGTACTGGCGGGTACACTTACCACCGTAGCGCCGTTTGTGCCGCTGCTTTTCTGGCCGGGCATTATCGGGAAGTTCATGTATTATTTGCCGATCACGCTTATTTTAACCCTGATGTCGTCGCTGATCGTGGCCTTTTTAATGAACCCGGTTTTTGCGGTAAGCTTTATGGGGAAAGAAGGCGAAGAAAATTCCCCGAAAGCGCACAAAACGTTCGTTTATGCCATGATCGCGTTAGCGGTGTTTGCCGGGATCTGCTACCTGGCCGGCTGGATTGGATTAGCCAACTTTATGGTGTTCGTAATGCTGTTCATTGCCCTGAATAAATACGTGTTCACGAAGTGGATAAACGGCTTCCAGACGAAAGTGCTTCCGGCTTTTATGAACGGTTACGAGCGCGTATTGCGCTGGATGCTGGTAGGTTACCGTCCAATTTTTGTAATGGTGGGCATGGTAGTTTTATTATTCCTTTCCATAGCGGTTACCATTGTGCGTTCGCCGAAGGTAGATTTCTTCCCGAAAGGCGACCCGAGCTTTATTTACACTTATATTGTGCTGCCGGTTGGCACCGACCAGACTACGACCGATTCCATTACAAAAATTGTGGAGCACCGCGTTACCAAAGTAGTTGGCGCCGATAACCCGGACGTGGAATCCATTATTTCGAACGTGGCTATTGCTGCCGGCGATCCGAATTCGCCTTCGTTCCAGGCCGAATCGCAAAAAGGCAAAGTGAGCGTGGCGTTTAAGGAATATCAGTACCGCACCGGCCCGAAAACCAGCGTGTACCTGAACCAGATCCGCGATGCGGTAAAAGGCATTCCGGGCGCTGAAATTGTGGTGGAACAGGAACAGAACGGTCCGCCGGTAGGTAAACCGATCTCCATCGAAGTTTCCGGCGAAGATTACCAGGGCCTGATCAAATTATCGAAAAAAGTGGAGCGCTACGTCGATTCGTTACAGATTGCCGGGATTGAAGATTTGCGTTCAAATTTAGAAGACAGCAACCCCGAACTGACCGTTTCCATCGACCGCGTACGCGCGAACCGCGAAGGCTTGAGCACCGCGCAGATCGGTTCGGAGATCCGGACGGCCATTTACGGTACCGAAGCCAGCAAATTCAAGCGCGACGAAGACGAATACCCGATCCAGGTACGCTACGCGGAAAAATACCGCAAAAACATCGACGCTCTGATGGATATGCGTATTACGTTCCGCGACATGAATACCGGCCAGTTGCGCCAGGTACCGATTTCTTCGGTAGCGAAGATCGAGTACAACACGACGTATGGCGGCATTCAGCGGAAAAACCTGAAGCGCGTGATAACCATCGGCTCGAACGTACTGGAAGGCCACAACGCCAACGAAGTGGTAGCCAACATCACCAAAAGCCTGAAGAATTTCGATACGCCGGAAGGCTTCGAAATTAAAATGGGCGGCGAACAGGAAGACCAGAAAGAAACCGGCGATTTCCTGGGGGTAGCCCTGTTAACTTCCCTGGGTTTGATCTTCTTAATTCTGGTTACCCAGTTCAACTCGGTTTCCAAACCACTTATTATTCTTTCAGAAATTCTGTTCAGTATTATCGGGGTGCTTTTAGGTTTCTCTATTTTCGGGATGAACATTTCGGTGGTAATGACGGGCGTAGGGATTATTGCTTTGGCGGGTATTGTAGTGAAAAACGGTATCCTGCTGGTTGAATTTACCGATGTGCTCCGCAGCCGGGGCATGGAATTGAAGGAAGCCATCGTAATGGGCGGTAAAACCCGTCTGAACCCGGTAATTCTTACGGCTACGGCAGCAATCTTAGGTCTTATTCCGCTGGCTATCGGCCTGAACATCAACTTCTTTACCCTGTTCTCAGAATTAGACCCGCACATGTTCGTGGGTGGTAACAGCGCCGTATTCTGGGGCCCACTTGCCTGGACCATTATTTTTGGCCTTGCTTTTGCCACCTTCCTTACGTTGTTAGTGGTGCCGGTTATGTATTTGCTGAATGAAAAGTTAAAAAATAAAATTTTCGGCAATAATAAGCCGGTAAACAGCGTTCAGAAACTACACGGCGCGCCGGTAAAAGAGCAAGAAGTAATAGTGTAGATGAGCCATGTTTGCCCATAAGAAGTCCAAGGTAATCACCCACGAAGTGATCAAAATTATCAGCAAAACCAAATCCATGCAGCCTTCGCGGCTACGGGTGCATTCCAACTTTAACCATGACCTCGGCTTCGATAACCTGGACGTAGTGGATATTATACTGGAAGTAGAACGAAATTTCCGAATAACCATTCCGGACGAAGTGCAGGTGTCTACTGTGGGCGACCTTGTAAAATACGTTTCTACGCATACGCAACGCCGTTTTACCTGGATCTGATTTTTCCCTATTATAGTTAGAAGTGCTAAAAATCCCTTTGGAAAGTTCCGGAGGGCTTTTTCATTTTTTTAGTAGTGCTTACTGTTATCAATATTCCTCCTCCCCGGTTGCCTCCCCTCCCCGGACTGTCCCCCGACAGGCCGGACTATCGCCGCACTATTCAGGTAACTCACCCACCAGACATTTTACCTTTATTAACCACTTTATGGAAGCTTCTGCACAATACTCATTGCTGCATTGCTTCCGGCCTGTCGGGGGACAGGCCGGGGTAGAAGATTAAAATTGCCTTTTATATAGTAAAAAGATGATATGTATATACCTGGGTCCCTTGACAGGACAGCGGAAGGGTTCCTACCTGTCAGGGGAACAGGACGGGGAATGAAGCGCAGGCCGGACAATTTCTCTAAGAGCAAATCAGGGCTAATGCAGAGCAGTTTACAGATTGTTTCATGCAGGGTTTATAATCCGCTGATAAAAAAACAGCTCCCTTTCAGGAGCTGTTTTTCATTTAAGCGAAGCGTTGGGCTAATTGCCTATCGCCAACTTATTCTACAATTAACTTGCGGATATACACCTGTTCGCCGGCATTTACCCGGATCAGGTATACGCCTTTGGCAACCGAAGAAAGATCCAGCGATAACTCCGTTTCCTTGCCATTGGTTTGTAACTGCCGGCTCAGGACTTCCTGGCCGAGGGTATTGAGTACCTGCAGGCTGATTTTTGAAGCAGCGGCATTGATCTTCAAATTCACCAATCCGGAAGTCGGGTTAGGGAACAAGGTCAGGTTTGCTGCAGCATTTGCCATTTCACCCATGCCGGAAACAGTGAACTGGAAGTCAGCTGAAACCGCCGATGGGCAGCCCGTGGCATCCGTAACTTTCACGGTATAGGTACCGGAACCGGTAGCTTTAATGGTGCGGGTAGTTGCCGGTAGTAAGAAAGTGTTCCTTCTCCATTCGTAGCTGGCGCCGGCAACAGAAGACCGGAGCGAATCGGTTGGTACCGGAATTACGGTTGGCGTTGCCGGAGCAGGTTTAACCGTCATGTTAAGCGAGGAAGTGCTGGTGCAACCATTCACCGTAACCGTATAGGTTAACGGGAAAATACCGGTACCGGAAACCGATGGATCGAATAAACCCTGTGGGTTAACCCCTACTCCGGCCCAGGTTCCGCCACCCGGCGTGAAACCGGTTAACTGCAGGGCTGCATCGTTGGCACAAAGCGATTGATCGGTACCGGCAGAAGCGGCAGGAGCAGCAGAAACGGTAATGGTTTTGGTTGCGGTTCCGGTACAGCCATTCTGGGTAACCGTGTAAGTAAGCGTTACCGTGCCTACCAGACCGGCCGACGGCGTAAAGATACCGCCAGCGCTAACACCGGAGCCAGACCAGGTACCGCCCGCCGGGCTGTAACCGGTTAACGTTACCGGAGCAGCATTGGCACAAACTGTCTGGTTGCTGCCTGCTACTACCGTTGGAATAGGGTTAATCGTAGCGATTGCAGCTGTTCTTGGGCCTTCGCAACCATATTCGTTTACCACCGCCACATAGTAAGTAGTAGTAGCCGTAAGCGCCGGCGTGGTAAAAGAAGCAGTAGTAGCGCCGGCAATGGCCGTTGCCCCCGAAGCCGTAGAATACCACTGGTACGCTCCGCCTGCAGGTGCGCCGCTGGCTGTTAAGGTGATTGCCGAATTCGGACAACCAGCTGCCCCGGTGGCAACCGCAGTTACTTTAGGCGCAACTGTTACAGAACCAGAGGCCGTTCCGGTGCAGGTACCGGAACTCACCTCTGTTAGCACGTAGGTAGTGGCAGAAGCTGGCGTTACGGTCAATACAAAAGGCGAAGAAGTAATATTGTTTGCAGTCTGTGGCGCGCCGTTAACCGTATAATTCACGGTCCAGGGTTGCTGGCCGGTAAGCGCAATGCTGATGGTTTGGCTGGCAGCACTGGTGCAGGAAGTTGAGATACTGGCAGTAGGCGTTACACACGGGTTGGTAACGGTAAAATTGCTGTTGCTTGTGGCAGTGCCTGCCGGAGTGGTAACCACAATTGGCCCGGTTACGGCGCCTATCGGGATGGTTAATACAATGGTAGTGCCGTTTACAACCGTAAACGTTACCGGAATACCGCCTACCGTTACCGAAGTGGCGCCGGTGAAATTAGTACCCGTTAAGGTAACGCTGGTTCCGGCCGAACCGCTATTTGGGGTAAAAGAAATAATAGTAGGTAAGGCTGGTGCTACGCAGGAAATAGTTGCTGCCCAGCCTGGTGCACTCACCGAAGCATTACTTGTAAAACGGAACGTTAGTACTCCGGAAGCATTCGTGGCAGTTATGGCCGCCGGAATGGTAGTACCGGTATAGGTACCGATCAAAGGTGAACTAATGTTCGGACCATCGTAAGCGTAGAGGAAGTCTCCCCCATTCTCCAGGTTAAAAGCACTGAAAGTAACCCGGGCTTTCTGTCCTGTAGTTAAAGGAGTAATAGTCTGGGTAAAATTCAGGTTATACCCATAGTTGAAACTGCTGCTGGAACCTGCCGGATCGTACCAGCTGGCATTACAGGTAGTTATTGGAGCGTTGGTCATAGAAAACATACCGGCCGGAACCGAAGTAACGCAGGCAATATTAGCCGACCAACCCGGCGCTGTGCCAGAGGCGCTGCTGTAAAATTCGAAGGTAAGCTGGCCCGTTGAATTGGTTGCCGTAATGGTGCCTGGGCTTACAGTGCCAGTATAAAAATTAATAAATGGAGAGGATGTATTTGGGCCATCATAAACAGCCAGGAAGTCGACACCATTTTCAAGTTCGAAGGAAGTAAAATTAAACTGCAGCTTAGAACCCGGAGTTGATGGGGTGAACGTTTGGGTTATAGCCTGATTGTTCAAATAATTTCCGGTACTACCCGGATCGAGGAACGTGCCGCTGCAGGTAGTAACCGGCGTAGCGCTCATTACCGTGGCTGTGGTTCCGGTTACGCAGCTAATATTGGCAACCCAGCCTTGTGCGCCGGTAGAGGCATCGCTGGTAAAGCGGAAGGTTAACACGCCGGAAGCATTCGTGGCAGTTACGGCAGCAGGCATAGTGGTGCCGGTGTAGGTACCGATCAAAGGAGAGCTGGTATTCGGGCCGTCGTAAACATAAAGGAAATCGAAGCCACTTTCGAGGTTAAAAGAACTGAAGGTAACGCGCACTTTCTGACCTGCTGTTGCCGGCGTAATCGTTTGGGTTAGGTCTAAGTTGTCGCCATAATTGAAACTAGTGCTGGAACCCGCCGGATCGTACCAGGTAGCATTACAGGTACTTATTGGAGCATTGGTCATACAAAACATTCCGGCCGGAGCAGAAGTTACACAAGCCACGTTTGCCGACCAGCCCGGAGCAGTACCTGAACCGTCGGTTATGAGTACAAGCGTGAGTTGCCCGGTAGCATTGGTGGCAGTAACCGTACCCGGACTAACCGTTCCGGTATAAAAGTTAATTAAAGGTGAACTGGTATTAGGCCCGTCATAAATGGCCAGATAATCATACCCGGTTTCAAGATCGAAAGAAGTGAAATTCAGCTGCAGTTTGGAACCCGAAGTAGAAGGGGATAGCGTTTGGGTCAAGTTTAAATTATCGGAATAGTTGCCAATTCCCCCCGGATCGAGATAGGTGCCGCTGCAGGTGGTAACCGGGCTAGCACTCATTACCGTGGCCGTGGTTCCGGTTACACAACCGATATTGGCAACCCAACCTGGTGCACCAACGGAAGCATTACTGGTAAAACGGAAGGTTAAAACGCCGGAAGCGTTGGCTGCGGTAATGGCTGCCGGAATACTAGTGCCTGTATAAGTACCAATTAACGGTGAACTGGTGCTTGGTCCATCGTACGCGTAAAGGAAGTCCCCACCGTTCTCCAGGCTAAACGAACTAAAGGAAACACGCACCTTCTGCCCCGCCGTTGCCGGTGTAATGGTCTGTACAACGTCAGCATTGTTTCCATAGATCAGGTCTGCACTGGAGCCGGCCTGATCGTACCAGGTAGCATTACAGGTATTAAGCCCCGCAGTTGTCATAGAGAAAGTGCCGGCAGGCGGAGTAGCCACGCAGGAGAAGGTTGCCGACCAGCCTGGCGCCGACACCAGTTCATCGCTTAGAAACAAGAAAGTAAGCTGCCCGGTAGCGTTGGTAGCCGTAATGGTTCCGGGACTTACCGTGCCGGTAAATATATTTATCAGCGGTGAAGTTGTGGTTGGGCCGTCATAAATAGCTAACAGATCGTAGCCGGTTTCCAGGGTAAAGGAAGTAAAGGTTACCCTCAACTTGGAACCAGTAGTAGACGGGGTAAAGGTTTGCAGATATTGCTGATCCAGGGGATAATCTCCGGTACCTCCCGGATCGAGGAAAGTGCCGCTACAGGTTGTAACTGGGCTTGAGCCCATGATGAACGTTTGCGCATGGGCTGGCACGATGGCAATTAAAGCCAGAAAACTGACCATAGCCATGAATGATAAGTAAAGTTTTTTCATGAATTATATAGTTATTAAAAGTAAAGGCAATATTAAGTAATGGTCCCCTGCCGGCAAGAAACAAATCCGATAAAACTATATAATTCCCAAGTATAATTTTATTAAATCATGGTGAATATAGCTTTTTTTCTATTAAACAGATTGCTCTTTCGTTTTTTTCATTTTTAACAATCAATGTTATTTAAACACTCAATATTCGGGGATTTCATCCTGAAAACCCGGGTACAAAAAAGCCTGCCCCGTTTCAGGAAGCAGGCTTTACTTTTTGAGCAGAAATGCTACTATTTCTGCAGGATCAATTTTTTAGTTACTAGGGCTTCGCCATCGGAGATTTGTAAGAAATACACCCCCGCAGCCATATTACGCACATCCAGTTCGGTGGCCAGCTGGCTGGCGGCGGTTACCTGTTTCTGCATAACCTTCTGGCCCAATGTATTTACAAGCATCACGGTAAGCGACTTTTTGCCGGTAAAACCGTACTGAATGGTTATCTTATCGGTAGCCGGGTTTGGATAAACGGTAAGCTGGTTTAATTCTGCCAGGTTTTCGGCCGTTCCGGTTACATTGCCAACATGTATATACGAGGCCCGGGTAAGCGTATCGGTTCCAAGCGCATTGCGGACAATAAGCCGCACACTATAAATACCGTTGCCTGGGTAAGCAATATTAGCAGGGTTCTGGTCGGTACTGGTGCTAGGGTTCCCTCCGGGGAAACTCCATTCCCAGCTGGTAGGCTGGAAATTACTGATATCGGTAAAATTAACCTTGTTGGTTGGCAATATATAGTTCCTGCTTGCCCGGAAATCCGCTTCCGGCGCTGCCGTCTGGGCAACAAACTCTACGCTATAATCCTCGAACTGCCCGGTCTGTAAAGGGCCGCATGGGGATGGCGAGGAATTAGCAACCTGGTCGGTAGCTATGCGCATTCGTAAAGGGGTATTCAGAACGGCCGTTGGCGAGGTACGCACGGGCATAATGGCTTCTACTACGAAAGGGGTAAAAACAGCGACAACCTCGTTTACCGGATCGAACGCTCCGTCGTTGTTGTAATCAATCCAGGCCCTTGCCCGCTGCGGCGTGGTTCCGGTACCAAGAGTCAGATCATACACGTTGCCGGCAATAAGCTGGGTCTTTTTATTGCAGGCAAAATCTTTGTATCCTTCCAGGGCATCGGCGCTTGTTTTAGTAAAAGTATTGAAAACAACCTTGGTGATACCCGCTCCGGATTGCGGATTAGCAGTAGCCGTCGGCTGACAGGCTGCAAGCGCCGATACGCCGTTCACCACCGTTATGTAACCGGTCCGCTCCAGCGTGTCTGAAGTAGCGCCGCAAACCGGTGCATTTGCCACGGCAATAAGTTTAACCGGGTAGATTCCGGGGGAATTATAAACGTGGGTAGGGTTTGCCTGCGTACTGGTCTGGCCGTCGCCAAAGTCCCAGATGTACGTATTGGCGTTAAAGCTTAAATTGGAGAACGTAACGGAAGCGGGTACTGAACAGTAATAATCGTTTTCTGCGGTAAAGGCTGCTTTCAGATTGTACGGTGTGCCCACTCCCACCGCATACCAGGCTTCCGAAACGGCCTTCGCCTCAGGAGAACATACGCCATAAAGCAGCTCTGCTTTAACCAGGCTCATGGTAGCAGCATCGGCATAATTAGAGGTAGGCGTTAAGATCATTAACGTGCTGTAGGCAATTTTTTCGGCCTTAGCCATTCCAATACCGGGAACATTATAACTATCGCCTTTATCGTTTATTCCCTGCCCCCCGTTCACCAGCAAGTAAAACCAGAAGTTTTGCACCCCGCTATTGGAGTGTACGCCGCCATTATCGGGCCCGTTCAGCGGTTTCCAGTGTTTCCCCATATAAGTATCCGGATCGGAGAACTGGTTCGGGTTCTGCATATTGCGCAAAGCCCCGCTGCCTACTACTATGTCTTCACCGATCAGGTAATTGGCATTGGAGCCCCGGCTATTAAAATCGATGGCGACGCCAAAGATATCGCTGAAAGATTCGTTCAGTGCGCCGGATTCATTGAAGTACATCAGATCCGCTGAATACTCGGTAACGCCGTGGGTAAATTCGTGCCCTACCACATCCAGGGAAGTGAGCGGATTCATGAAAGCGCCATCGCCATCGCCGTAGGTCATGCGGGTACCATCCCAGAAAGCATTGTTAAAGCCTTGGGCAAAGTGCACGTAAGAAAGCATTACCCGGCCGGCATTGTCGAAGCTGTTCCGGTTGTGGAGCGTTTTGTAGTACTTAAAGGTCATTTCAGCGCCCCAGTGCACATCCCCGGCTACATCGTCGTTCAGAGTGTTCCGGTTGGCCCAGATATTATCGGCGTCGGTAAATTCGGTTGCAGCCGCATACCCCATTTGGCGATTCATGTTTAAGGTCCGGATCCGGACGCCCAGGCTATCCTGGTCCAGGCGGTAAAGCCCGTTGCTTTTTTTGGTAAAAATGGTTTGCGTGCCGCTGTAGCGGGTTGTAACCGTGCCTACGTGGTGCGCATCGTGCAGGCGGTTTTCCTTGAAAAGCAGTTTGCCGGTGGCTGCGCTCAGGTAAACGATTGAACGCTCCAGGGGCTCGGTGGCATAAATATCCAGCTTATAGGCCGGCACAAAGTCGTCGGTTTCGAAATTGCCGCTAACGGGAGCATACACCAGTTCTGCCTTCGGGTAGTAAGTAGCAGCAGAATTATTAGTGATATTCTTCAGCAGTTGCTCTTCGGCCGGGTTTTGCCACATGTACGTTTTAGCGCCGATAATCCGAAGGGCTTCGCGGTAAGCATCCTGCGCCGATAAGGTTGTGCGCAACGGCGTGGCCGGCATTTGCTTATACTCGCCGTTGCAGGAAACAACTTCCCCGTTCTTAACATGGGCAATAAAAACCATTCCGGTAACCGGTACATTGTGGTGGTATTGCTGGTAACGTACAAGCCGGAAACCGGCCTGGTCTTCAAACGTACTGAATTCCCGCCACTCCGAGTCCGTAGTTTTCAGGTTGGTGCGCAACCATTCCGGGAAAGCGGCAGGCTGCAGGTAAGCGCCGGGTTTAAAGCGAAGGAACTGCAGCGCCTGGGTTTGCGGATCCAGTACTACTTTTTCGGCGTTTTTATAGAAGGAAGCCGCATTCCCGTTCACATCCGATTGGCTGAAAGCGCCAAAACAGGAAAAAAGCAGGCCGGCCAGAAGGGTAGATCTCTTTATCATAAAGCATTCATTTTTTTGGGTTTAAATATAGTTATTTAATGTTTACCTAACAACACTCAGACTAACAAGCCATTGACCGGAAGCTGCCGCAATTTTTACTTTTCAGGCCGTTTTACCTACCATTTTGCAGGGACAACCTTTTCCGGATATACCCCTATATTAGGGGTTAGAATTCTCGCTCAGGATCAATCGCCTTCTTCCAGTTCGAAGATTTGTTCGACGGGCATTTCAAAAACCCGGGCAAGTTTAAGCGCCAGCAAGGTGGAGGGTACAAATTTTCCGGTTTCTATGGCGTGAATGGTCTGCCGCGACACGCCCAGTTTTTCCGCTAATTCCGACTGCCCGATATTCTTAATTGCCCGCTGCACTTTTACCGTATTCTTCATCGGGTTTATTTAAGAACATTCAGAATTAATATGCCGGTAAGCAGTAGGGTTATAAAGATGATATAAAAAAGAAAAAATTTAGGATTCTTCTTGAGATTATCTTCTGCGCTTAAATCATTATATACCCAATCAGTATTTAGATGCAAACCAATATTGAAAATTACCTGGTAAGTAAGTAAAGGAGCCACTATCACCATTAGAACAAGCGCCAGCGTGGAGCCTTTAGCCATTAAGGACATTCCCAGATCATCTATCATTAAGGGAGAAAAAGATGAGAATAAACCAATAAAACACATCAGGACCATTCCGCGCAAGGCAGTATAACGAACGAGCTGTACGCGTTCGTCATCGATTTTCTCTTTACTGAAACTAAGCATAAATAACCCTATAGAGAAAAGCCACAATAGAGAAACCAATTGTTTTTCCGGTGAAAAGACTTTTAATAAAAAAGTGGGTCCAGCAAGAGTATAAATTAACAATAATAAAAGAGATACAATTGAAATAGCTAAGCCGACAAATTTACCCCAATAGCCTTGCAAAGGAAATAATGTGAAGTAGTTCATTGTTTTGTAAAGTTAATTTGTCTTACGTAAAGTTTGCTTTACAAATGTAATCTATAATTCACATATAGCAAATATTATTGTTTATTTTTTTTTACTTGTTATTTCAAGAAGATTCTCTGCTTATTTAGTTAAACAAATACACTTTCTGAAGGGTATTGGAAGCAGATACTAGTCAATAAAAAAGCCAGACCCCAAGGCCTGGCTTTTTTTATTGGAGAAGCTAGCGTTTTGCACCAGATCAAGAACCCGGATATAATTGGTTACCGCACAATGGTTACCGGCACCTTATAGGCAGCGGTTTCGCCGGTTACATAAGTAACTTTTAAATGAATATGGTAAACGCCATCGGAAACGTCTTTCCCATCCCATTCTTTGTCTCTTTGCTTGCTTTCGAAAATACGGACGCCCCAACGGTTAAACACCTGCAATTCGTAGGCAGTAGTAGCAGGCAGTTGCGGCCGGAAAGTATCGTTATGACCGTCGTTGTTCGGGGTGAAGATGTTGGGAATTTTTACTGCTACCGGAGCTGGTTCTTCTGCCACTACCACCCGCGCAAACACGGAATCGAGCGGGCAATTGGCGGCGGTTTTTACGGCAACTTTTACGTTGTAAATACCTTTAGCCCGGTAAGCATGTTTGGCTACCATCGTGCTTATCTGGTTTGGCGTGCCATCGCCAAAATTAAAATCACCGGTCAGGACTGCTCCCGGGCTTGCCGTTTGCAGGCGGAACGTAACGGTATCGCCAACTTTCGGGTTTTGAGGCGTAAAAGTGAGGCCAGCAGCTTTTTGCGTGGAGTCGCCATTTAAAATAATGATCTGGTCGGTAACCTGGCGGCAGCCGCTGGTAGCGCGAAGGGTAAGTTTTATGCGGGTAAAATCCTGCGGGCTTGGCGTATAGGTGGTATTTAAAGCATTCGGGTTACTGAATGTTCCCTTACCGCCACTCCATTCTACAACAACATTATTACCTCCGGCATTTGCGCCTGAAATAGCAATAGGACCCAGGTTTTTGCAAGCGAGCGTAATATCCGGTCCGGCATTAACCGTAGCCGTAGCTGCCGGCCAGGTATTGGTTAAGCAGACTGGGCTGGAAACTGTCCAACCGGTTACATTCGTGGTGCGGTTATTCGGCCAGATGTTTGGTCCATTGGTAACGTTCGGGTTGTAGGTTCCGGTGGTTAAAGAATAACGGGCCAGGTTACCCGGCGCGCGCTCAAGCTTTTTCTTAAAAAGCGCATCGTTTACATTATCTACTTTCTGGCTGTTGTCATTACCTGCATCATAACCAATGCGGCCAATGGCATCTATTACCTGAAAAGGATCGGTCGGGGCCGGGTTGGAATTTCCGGTAGAAGTAAGCACCACAATGTCGTTGCCATTTACACCAAAGGTAAATGGCGCAAAATTATTTACACTGGCAGTATTGCGGCAATTAGTATTAACATATGAATCGTTGCCAACCAGAATGGTGGCACAGGGTTGTAAGATGCCGCTCAGATTAGAAGTAGTAGTAGGCCCAGCCGCTAATGTAGCACCATTACCAAAAATCCTGAATTGGTACTTGCTTAAATCAACCGGGTTTGGCGTTGGGTTCCAGATTACTACACCTACACCCGATCCGCTGCTCCAATCCACGTATTTCACGATCATCAGGTTATCGGTCTGGGCTTGAACGGCCTGGTGCATACCGAAGAAACCTAAGACCACAAAAAGCACCCTCACCAGGCCCGTAAAAGGCGTAGTTAATTTACCAAAATTCATAAAAGCTTTATTTATTGATTACTAAACTATTTAACAGATTAAAAATTACCGGAGTTTGGCTTGGTGTGAGTTTAGGCGCCGACTAAAGCCGGTTAAGAGCAGAAATTATTTCGGGCTACAAATATAACAAAAATGATCTCAAAATATGTTTATTCTATATGTTTTCATTTCGTTATCTAATTTTTTCGAGCCGGGGCACATCCGTTCGAGCAAAGCCCAGAACTTTGGTCCGTGATTTTTCTCCGTAATATGAGCCAGTTCGTGCAGGATCACGTAATCGCGAAGCTGTTCGGGCAGGCGCATTAAGTGCAGGTTCAGGTTAATGTTGTTGGTATGCGAACAACTTCCCCAGCGGGTACTTGCTTTTTTAATGGTAACTTTTCCGTAGCGAAGGTTAAATCTTTGGGCCCAGAACGCTACCCTTTCCGGCAGGAAAAATTTGGCCTCGCGGCGGTAGGTTTCTTCCAGTACATAGCGAATGGCATGCTGTATTTCCGGATCGGCAACTTGTTTGAATTCGGGATAACGCACTTCTACCAGGCCCGGCCGGAAAAAAGCTTTGGTTTCCGGCTTGGCGTGGGCTACCAGTTTCAGTTCGTGGGCAAAGGTGCGGTAAACAGTGGTTTCGGTAAAAATGGTTTGCCGGTTTTCCTGTTTCGCTATTTTCTGCTGGTGGTGCCGGATCCAGTCGGCTTTTTCGAGCACAAAGGCCTCGGCTTTATCGAAGCTGCCGCGCAAAGGCAAGGAAACCCGTACTCCTTTTTCGGGCCGGATGCTGATGCGCATGTATTTGGCTTTCGGGCTTTTTTCGAGCAACACCGCGCCAATGCCATCGATGTGCAACTGAACAGATCTTAAAGGAGGAGAAACAGGCACTGCAAAAACTATAATGAGCTGCAAAGATAGGAATTACGCCTGGGTTTCCGCCTTCCTTAATTTTATTTTCCTGAAAACCAGCTCCAAACAGTAGTTGCCTTAAAAATAGCTGGGACCTTCCTGTTTGGGTTTGAAATTTTATTTTATGACCGGTTCACCAGCACTTCTGAAATAAAAAAAGCCGGTACTTAAAAAGCACCGGCCGTTACGCTTAAAATCGGCAGATTTAAGAGCGAAGGTCTTTAGCGAACATTCCCGCCTGCGGTATAATCGTCGTGGTTTTTACTGGGAATCCGGGTGCTGTCGGTAGTGGAGGCGCGCACGTTCGGTTCGCCGGAACCGGAAGAGGCGGCCCGTTTGGTGGCATGTTCTTCAGTTGGGTGTTCTTCTATGGGGTTCTTCTTGGCTGGAATATGTTTTACTTCGTGCGGCTCCGGCGTCTGGCTTTCTTTTCCGGAAGCAGCCGCCCCCCCGGTGTGTTTTTTTGCGCTGGTATTCTTCGCTTCAATGGAATGACCTTTGGCATCGGGGCCGCCGGTAGCCAGGGCATTCCGGGAAATATTCTGCGACACGCTGCCGGCAGCTTCCCATTCGGCAAACCTGTTCATTTCGCCTTTAATGCTGGTCATGAACCAGGCCAGCAAACTAACATCGTCGAGCAAGCCCAGCACCGGAATAAAATCGGGCACAAAATCGATCGGAGTCAGAAAGTAAAGCAGCACCGCTACGCCCCCTACCAGGGTTGGGGTTGGGATACCGTGATAATCGCCGGTTACCGAGGCTCTGATCATACGGGAAAGGATTTGCAGGTTTTCCCATACATCCTGAGCAATGGCACCGAAATCTTTCTTTTCGCTGGCTTTTTTGTAGGCGTCGTTCAGGAGCTGCTTAATGCGGAGGGGCTTCTTTATGTATTCCTCGGCCCGCTTTACAATTGCTTTAAATAAAGGGGAAGAAGCAATTGTTTTGCCCTGTTGGTTTGGTTGGCTTTCCATGGTTAATCGTTAATTAATAATTCAGGAGTTGAAGTTTGTCTGAACCAGTGCGGAAGAAGGCTTTTACAGCGGAAGAACAAGTGAAGAAAGTAGGTTTCCGGGAAAAAAGCATACCGTTTTGGCGTCATGACATATACTATTTCAGGCCCAAATTGTTTTACAAATGTAGCAGGACCTGGCACTTTTAAAACTATATATTTAACCTGAAATAAAAAAGTCCGGCCGGGTTGTTTAAAACCTGGCCGGACTTTTTTCCGGAAAACACTATCGTTTTTTAAATTTAATTTACGCGGCCGGCCGCATAGTAATTGCGCTGGTAATAAGGCTGCCGCAACGAGCTGATCATTACGCCGCCGTTGGTTGCCGAATGCACAAATTTGCCGTCTTTCAGGTAAATGCCTACGTGGTAAATCGGTTGCTTAGGCGAACGGCGGAAGAAAACCAGATCGCCGGTGCGCACGCTGTCTTTTTTAATGCGCTGTACATCCTGGAACATAGACCGGGAACTCCGGCTTAAGTTAATGCCGTAAACCTGCCGGTAAACCGCCGTTACGAAGCCCGAGCAATCCGTCCCCTTTTTCGAGCTTGAACCGCTACGGTATGGGGTTCCGATCCATTCGCTTACCGTTTCTAAAAGTTCTTTGTCTTCGGAATAGTCGAATTTAACGGCGAAGTTCTGGGAGTGATATTTATAGATTAAAGAATCTTTATAAGTAATGGGATGGGAAGTTTTGGCAAAAGGGTTGGCGGCATCATTTCCGTCGAGGGCAAACGGTACAAAAGAAGCGCTTTCGAATACCGGATTTTGAGTTTCTTCTGGGGCAGCTTCCGGTTTCACTTCATAGAAATAAGATAAGGCCAGGGCAACTGCAGCAAAAATGCACAAAATACTATTTTTCATTCCTTGTTAAATTGGTAAAACATCCTGCCCGGGTCCTTATAACCTTGGGTAGCTTTTACTTATTTATTATTTTTCCGAGGTTTAAAACCTGCGAAAACAGCCCGGGAAAGCAATTTTTCAGAAAATTATTTCCCGGCGAATAAGTAAATTTAGGTACAAACTGCCAAAAGACCAAATATTTAGATATATCAAGATGCTATATCCCAGGTAAAATTCTATTTATAAGGCTTTAATGCAAAACCAAACTTCATAATTTCAGTACAACTTAAAACAGGATTTAACCTATTTACCTTACCCGAATGCGGCAGAAAATTGAAGCAGCCGGCGCCCGGATCGTCGAAAATTCCCTTTTAGCCCGGATCGCCCGCCTGGTGCTGAAAAGCCCGAACGTAGCCATGGTTTTTGGAAAGCAGATCCATTTAAGCGGCGTAAGTACGGAAACCTTTCTGGAGGATACCTATTGGGTAGAGCACGAACTTTGCCACATCGAACAATACCGTTCGCACGGCACCCTGCGGTTTCTGGGTTTGTATCTGCTGGAGTCGTTCCGAAAAGGCTATTATGAAAATAGATTTGAAGTGGAGGCCCGAAGGCTGGGCCGCGAACGAGCGCTTGCCGCCGGTAAAGCCCCCCAAAGAGAGGAAACCGGAAAAAAGGTTTAATTTGCTTCCCGGATCCGGCAGGCAGTTTGCCGGTTTTTGTTTTAATCTAAAGCCCTAATTTTTTTTAATTAATATGAAAAACGGCACCCCGTTGGTAAAGACCCCGGAAAGCTCCTACGTCATTAAGTTTCAGGACTGTGACCCTTTAGGCCACCTGAACAATGTGCGTTACCTGGATATTTTCCTGAATGCCCGCGAAGAGCACACCATGCAGCACTACGCCCTGAACCTGATGCAGTTACTTCAACAGCACCGCACCGCCTGGGTCGTTACCAATCACCAGATCGCCTACATCCGCCCGTCGAACCACGGCAAAACGGTGCATATCCAAACCCGCATCATTCATTTCGATAATTCTACCATCGTTGTCGAAAGCGTGATGCTTAACGAAAGCCGCTCCAAATTAAAAGCAGTGCTCTGGACCACTTACCGCTATATCAGCACCGAAACCGGCCGCCCCACCGACCATTCCGACGACCTGATGGACCTGCTGGAGCAGTTAGACGACGATGCCATTTATTACGATCCGGACGGCTTTCAGGAGCGGATCAAGCGCCTGAGCAAACAACTGAAAGAAACCCAGGAAGATTAAGGACAAGACATTGGTATCTGGATATTGGTATCTGGACAAAAACACGCATTATCTAATAATTCAGCTGACTACATGCTTTAATTTCCCTCCGAATTAAGCGGTTGCTCAGGCCTTGATACTTAATTTTGCTGAAAAACAAAAAAGCCGCCCCACTTACCGGGACGGCTTTTTTACGCTTAAACGATAACGTTTTATTCTACTATTACTTTTCTGGTAATTACCTGCTGGTCGGCTTTGATCTGAAGCAGGTAAATTCCTTTAGCAGCTTTCAGTTCTATGTTTTCTGTGATGTTGCCGCTATTGGCTTTCACCTGCTTCTGCAGGATCGTTTTACCGGTCAGATCAGTAATGATCAATTCAGCAGAAGAAGCTTTCAGGCCGGAGAGCTGCAACTGGAACTTACCGTTGCTTGGGTTCGGATAGAGTTTTACTTCCATTCCTTTTGCTGTCTCGGGAACTCCGCTTATTCTGGCTCCTACGTGCAGTACAAAGCGGTTAGCTGTGCTTCCGCCTGCATGTGAGAAGGAGTAGATAGTAGCAGGCGTAAGCAGTTGCATGGTATTTAACTGCTTATCCTCTAATTGTAACTGAAACTGGTTTAAGAGCTGTTCAACTTTTAACTGATATGTACCGACTGTCCCTTCCACTACCAAAGGAATTAGTTGCGGAGTTGCTGAATAACCCAGGCCGTTGATGGAAAGCGGGGAAGTACCGGCTTGAGTAAATACCCTAACAGCTCCCATCGGCAAAGAAAAAGCATCAAAACTATTGTCCATACCAGCGGTTGCCCCTTGCTCTAAGTAAACGAATGCTTCATCCTGCTGCTGTCCCTTGGAAGCGGAAAGCTGCAGCAAGGGTCTGGTTTCAGTGCTTCTGTGGAAAGAAGGGTTCTGGTAAGAAGTAAGTCTTGCCGCATTGGTAAAACTGAAGGAAGCTACTGGAGCAGTGGTGCGCACAAAGAAAGCCTGCATGGCTGGAATTACGCCTCCGGTTAAAGATCCTACTCCATTCACGTAAGCAGCATAGGATCCGTTGTAAGCAGAAGAAGATCTAAAGGCATAAACCGCATCCATCATGCCGGAAGGAACAGTAATATTATCCCAGTCTATTGGAGCAGGATAAGGATTACCCAGTAAATGCCACCCTGATTCAGTTGTTGCTCCTCTGCCAAGACCTGTAACCGTTACTGTGCCGTTGTTCAGCGTACCGGTAAAGTCTACCGTTCTGGATGCAGCAATGTTTACTGAATAGCCTCTGCCAGGAGTTAAAGCCGAAGAAAGGGAAGCAGGAGATTCCCAGCCGAAGCCGAAGTCCTGGAACCTGGCACTGTCATTATTCAGTCTGCTTTGGTTGTAAGCTAACACGTTAGGGAAAGGGCGGACCGTCCCAGGCTTGACAGCCGTATTGTAGGCTGGGTTTACTACCGGAGTGAAACCTGCAGTAGCAAAGTCACTCACTGTAGTAGCAGTAACCGGAGAAGCGAAGTGCCGGTAACCTGCTCCTGCATTCAAAGCCGGGTTGATGTAGCGTTGCATTTTAGCCGTACCATTCACAACACCTCCATTATTCACTACCATAGCGGTACCTGTGGCATTGGAAAGCAAGGTAAAGGTGTTGCCGTTGGTAGCTAAGTTACCATTTAAAGTAAGCACGCGCTGAACCGAAACAGGACCGGCTAAACTAGCGCCGGCTGAGCTGATGGTAAGATCATGGAAAGTGGAAGGGTTTGTTCCGCCGATCACCTGCACTATCGAGCCCGAGAAAGTAGCAGAACCGCCCGTAGCTGTGAAGGTGCCGTTGTTGGTAAAGTCTTCTTTTACTTCCAAGGTTCCGCCGTTTATCGTTAAGCTCGCTCCTGAAGCAATGGTCAGGTCTTTAGCAGTTGCCGTACCGGAAGAAATAACCGGGTAACGCGACAATCCTGCCGGAATGGTGACATCGCTGGTGGCCGAAGGAACTGCATTCCCGCTCCAGTTAGAAGCCACGTTCCAATCTGTGGAAGTGGCGCCTGTCCAGGTGAAGCTGCATGGGTTTACCGTTACTGTGGTTTGGGTGCGGGAACTGGCACAGCCATTAGTCCAGACACCAACCCAGTAACTAGTTGTGGCATTTAAAACCGGAGTAGTAAAGGAAGTACCAGTATGGACATCCACGGAGCTGGCAGCGCTCGTAAACCAGCGGTAAATACTACCAGGTGCTCCGCCGGAAGCAGTAAGGGTAGCGGTTCCGGAGCAGTTTACAGTGGCACTAGTTACCGTTGGCGCCGGCACCGTAGTAAAATTAACCGAGGCAGTAGCCTGGGAAGAGCAGCCGGTTGCGAGATCGGTTAAGGTAACAGTGTAGGTTGTATTGGCAGTTACATTCGTTACTCTTGGATTAGCTACGGTGGTACTACTCAGACCGGTGGCCGGAGACCAGGAATACGAGTATTGCGGGTTAAGGGCAACCGGGAAATCAAGGATCATATTGCCGTTGCAATTATTAGAAGCACCTGCAAAATCGACTTGTACCCGCATCCGCGTTACGATATTATAACCGGCAGGTACAATAAAATTATCATTTACGAAGGTATAAGGGGCTCCATAAACAGGAATCTGGCCGGAGAACATTTGTTCTGTAAAATCATCAAAGACACCATCCTGATCTAAGTCGATAAAAATTCTCAGATCCCCATAACTGTAATATGGTGAAGGTACTTCAACCGAAAAATCGAATGGCACCACCCGGTTTTCCGTTAAAACTATTGGCGCAAGGGTTTGGGTATAATTATAATAACTCTGAGTAGCAGGCACCGGGTTTAACGTTTGTGAGTTTAAACCAAACTGAACGCTAAGCGGAGTATTTGTGACAGATGGCGCACAGTACGTAGCGGTTCCTGTGGCACCGGTATAAGCTGCCAGCCGAACGGGGGAACCAGGACAAATCGCGCCAGTATTAGCGGCTGCCGAGGCTCCTAATGCCTCCTTTATATTAAGATCCACGCCATTATTCGTTCCGGTGGTGGCCGGATTAGAAGCGACTACTCTTATTCTGTAACCGGTTCCGGCAGCGGCACTGGCCGGAATAGTTGCCTGAATGGTACCTGAGTTGGTTCCGGCAAGGGTTCCGATTGCTACCGGATTGGCAAAAGAACCTGAAGCATTACTGAGCTGCGCGGTAAAGGTATTCCCGGCAGCAAAAGCACCGGTGGTGGTGAAAGGTACAATAACCGCAGCTCCTGCACACATACTTAAAGGCGAGATACTGCCGGTTGCAATGGTAGGGGCAGGCGGAACACCCAGCATGCCGGTAAACATGCTAAAACCACCGGAACCCGGCAGAGTAATACTTCCCAGAGTCATGGTTCCGAGATAATGTCCGGTTACGTAGGCATTTCCGGTTCCGTCCACGCCAATTCCTTCCGCAGTTGGCAAAGCAAAACCCGAACCACCACCATTCTGGGCCCAGATCACATTTCCGGATGAATTGTATTTTGCTACAAACACATCGTTCGCCTGAGCGGAAACCAAGGCAATGCCCCCGAAATCAGCTTCTCCCGAGAAGGCCCCTGTAAGGTAAAGGTTTCCGGATTGATCCAGTACAATTCCTTTGCTTTCCCGGCTTTTTGCTTCTCTTGCCCAGATTAAGCTTCCGCTTGAATTATACTTAGTAATAAAAGTATTGCCGTCAGCGCTCAGGGTTGCGCTCTCAAAGGTAGCCGGCCCAACATACCTGCCTGTAATAAAAGAGCTACCGCTGTTATCTACCGTAATGGCTAAGCCGGCATCGCCGTTACCAGTATCAACCCCTCCCGCTTTACGCGCCCAAGCTATATTCCCAGATCCATCTATTTTTACCAGGAAAGCATCCTGATTACCACTACTGGTGAATGTTGTACTCCCAAAGGTTGCTGTGCCTTCAAAAGCACCCGTTATATAGCTGTTTCCGGTGCCATCCACTGCAATGGCCCGGCTTTCATCCCAACCAGATCCGCCAACTTTCCGGCTCCAGAGGATAGTGCCGGCTGCATTATATTTTACTATGAAAGCATCTCTGCTGCCGCTGCCTGTAAGGGTGGTGCCTGAAAAAGTTGCCGAGCCTTCTATCGAGCCGGTAGCCAATACGTTACCCGTGGCATCTACAGCTATGCTAAAACCTGCGTCATTTCCGGAACTGCCGCCGCCTCTTACCCAAAGGAAATTTCCGGCAGCATCTAATTTTGCTACAAAAACATCGAGGTTCCCGGTGCTTGTAAGCGTGGTTCCGCCAAAAGTGGCGCTGCCCTGGAATTGGCCCGTAATAAAGATATTTCCGCTTCCATCTATAGCAATACCCCGACCATTATCGCTACCGGAACCGCCAGCCTTTTGTGCCCACAGTACATTACCGGCAGCATCAAGTTTAAGTACTACTATATCTGTAGAACCACTACTGGTAAGGGAATAACTGCCAAAAGTGCCTGTGCTATTAAAATTTCCGGTCACATAACTGTTGCCTGCTCCATCGGTGGCGATACTATACCCTCTTATATCTGAACCGCCCGTGCTTCTTGTCCCCCAGGCCCAATCGGGAGTGCTGGTTGCCTGAACATACACCTTTACAGCAGCACTTGCCTGACAACTTCCGTTTGAAGCCGTTACGGTATAGGTTTTGGTGCCCGTGGATGATGGGGTAGCTGTAACACTTGTACCGGTTGCTTTATTTAAGTTCGGTCCTACCCAGGAATAAGTGGTACCTGGTTCCGGGGAAGGAACGGAGAGCGTAACAGTTCCTCCCTGCTTAAAACTTTGCGGCAAAGCGCTTGCTGTAACCGAGGGCGTTACCTGCGATGAAATAGTAAGATTATTCCCATTATCTGTACCAACAACTGCAGGGGCATTGGCAACTACCCGAACCCGATAAGCAGTACCTGCAGGCAAACCGGCAGGAAGCGTAACCGGGATAGTGCCGGAAGAAGTACCGCTCAGATAACCAATATAATAAGGGCTTGCAAATGAACCAAGTTCATCAGAAAGTTCTACTTCGAAAGCATTGCCACTATTAAAGGTTCCTGAAATTGTAAAAGGAACATTAAACGTTGCTTCCTGGCAGAATTGAGTTGGGCTTATGGTTCCGGTAGTAATGCCTGTTACAGCCGCAAGCTGTGCCACAAACAACTCCGTACCTCCGCTCTCGAGCGTAATATTACCAAAAGAAGCGCTGCCGGTAAAATAACCAGTAACATTAACCTTTCCTGCCCCATCTGCGGCAATCCCTGCGCCACGGTCGTCGTTAGCACTACCGGTCTTTACCGCCCAGAGCGCATTCCCCGTGGCGTCAAATTTCGCTACAAACGCATCGAAGCTCCCGCTACTGGTAAGCGTTGTACTGCCAAAAGTAGCATTCCCCTGAAATTGCCCGGTTACGTAACTGTTCCCGGAGCCATCGAAAGCTACCCCGTAACCCTGATCATAATTGGCTCCGCCGCTTTTCTGAGCCCAGAGTACATTACCAGCAGCATCGAACTTTACAATAAAAACATCATCGCTTCCGCTATTAGTAACGGTAGCACTTCCAAAAGTAGCATTAGCCGAAAAATTACCGGTTACATAACAATTTCCGGCTCCGTCTACAGCTACTGCCTGGGCATAGTCACTGCCAAAACCTCCTCCCTTCCGGACCCAAATCACATTGCCCGACGGATCATATTTTACCAGGCACATATCGGTATTAAAGCTTCCGGTACCAGTAAGCGTGGTGCCGCTAAAAGTTGCGCTGCTATAGAAAAAACCCGTCATATAGCAATTACCGGCGCCGTCTACGCCTATGCCGGTTCCATTATCCTCGCCGGTACCGCCCCCTTGCCGCGCCCATTGCAGGGTTCCGGCAGCGTCGTATTTCGCAATAAAAATATCATTGCTTCCCCGGCTGGTAAAAGAGGAACTGCCAAAGGTTGCATTGCCGGAAAAATAACCGGTTATATAGCTGTTTCCGGAACCATCCAACGCGATGGCCGTCCCATAATCCCATTCAGTACCGCCTCCCGTTTTTCGCACCCATAACAAATTGCCGTTAGCATCATATTTCGCTACAAAAACATCTGAATTGCCGCTACTGGTAAGCGTGGTACTTCCAAAGGTTGCAGTGCCTGAGAAATAACCAATAACGTAGCTGTTTCCTGAAGCATCTACCGCTATTCCCCGCCCGATATCAACTCCGGTACCACCGCCTCTTTTTACCCATAAAAGGTTTCCTGACGGATCATACTTCGCTACAAAGACATTGCTGCCGCCACTACCGGTCAGATTTGTGGTTCCAAAAACAGCATTACCCGAAAAAAAGCCGGTTACGTAACTATTGCCGGAGGCATCGCGGGCAATGGCATGCCCGATATCGTTTACGCTATAACCGTATTGACTTTTAGCCCAAAGCGCGGTGCCGGAAGTATTGTATTTTGCCAGGAACATATCAGTCCCACCATTGCTATTAACCGTAATATTGCCAAAGGCAAGGTCATTCTGAAAATTACCTGTTACAAAAGCATTACCTGACCCGTCTACTGCAATGCCTCTGCCAATATCATCGCCGGCTCCGCCGGCTTTCTGCACCCATTGAAAGGCGCCCGAGGTATTTAGCTTTATGATGTAGGAATCGTTTCCATTGGCAGTAAGCGTAGTGCTACCGAACGTAGAGGTACCTGTAAAGTAGCCGGTGGCGTAGCTGTTTCCGCTTCCATCCACAGCAATAGCCGTTGGACGGTCGTTACCAGTTCCCGCGCTTCTTTGCACCCATTGAAAGGTACCGGCAGCATTGTATTTAACTACAAAAACATCGCCGGCACCGCCGCTGGTCAAATTAATGGAACCAAAGGTGGCGGTGTCCCAGAAAAAACCCGTTACATAACTATTCCCGGAGCCATCCATTGCCACGCCGTAAGCCTGGTCAGAATTGGCTCCTCCTGCTCTCCGGACCCACGCCAAATTCCCCGAAGCATCGTATCTGGCAATATATACATCGCTGGTGCCTGCACTGGTAATGGATGTGGTGCCAAAAGTAGCCGTTGCATTAAAATAGCCCGTTACACAAGTGTTGCCGGCTGCATCTGCGGCTATGGCATATCCATAATCGAAACTATTTCCCCCACCTTTTCTTGCCCAGAGAAAATTACCGGAAGCATCGCATTTGGCAATGAACATATCACTAATGCCGCTGCTGGTAAGCGTAGTAGAGCCAAAAGTAGCCGAGCTGTAAAAGTACCCGGTAATGTAACTGTTCCCATTAGTATCAACTGCAATGCCGTACCCCTCGTCCGTACTGGTTCCTCCCGCTTTCTTTGCCCACACCAGGTTCCCTGATGCATCGTATTTTGCGACAAAAACATCGTTGTTCCCACTGGTTGTAAGCGTAGTGGAGCCAAAGGAAGCAGAATTATAAAAGTAACCTGTAACGTAACTATTACCGGAACCATCCACAGCTATTCCTCTGCCGGCAGTATTATCCGCAATTTTTTTGGCCCATAAAATATTTCCGGAGGCATCGTACTTTACCACGAAACTACTGCCGCCATTGCTGGTAAGGGTAGTGCTGCCGAAAACAATGTTGTACGAAAAAGTGCCTATTACATAACTGTTGCCTGCGTTATCGCGCGCAACCGCCCAACCGGCTTCACTATTATCTAAATTGGTACCTTGTGCTTGCCTGGCCCAGGCAAAATCAGGAGCCTGCCCCCATGACGGTGGCAGTACCAATAGCAGGAAGCTCCAGCAAAGGAAGAAAATGTGGTAGATCTGTTTCATATAGGATGGGTTAGTGTGTTGTACCTGCAATAATTCCTTCTCCCTTAGCCGATGTCTAAAGTTCTCAGGATCTAAAGAAATTATTGGCTATACAAAATTAAACCACAAAAACATCCTAAAAAATACCCATTTTTAGGTATTTTGTTAACTCCCGGTTTTACTTAGCCAACACCTAAAATTTATGACCGAACCCCTACAAGCCCTCTCCCGTTTAACAAATTCGCTAAACCTAAAACGCTATAAAAAATGGATAAAAAACTGGAAGGAAAGAAAATTGCGATCCTGGCCACAGATGGCTTTGAGCAGGTAGAACTTACGGAACCAAGAAAAGCTTTGATGGAAGCCGGTGCCATTACTCACATTATTGCTCCCGAAAGCGGCAGCATTAAAGGCTGGAACCATACCGATTGGGGCGATGAGGTAAAGGTAGATGTAAAACTCTCCGATGCCCAGCCGAAAGACTATGACGGTCTGATGCTGCCGGGCGGCGTAATGAACCCGGACAAATTGCGCATGAACCCCGATGCGGTAGATTTTGTGGCTGCTTTTATGAAGGAGAACAAACCGGTAGCCGCCATCTGTCATGGCCCCTGGACGTTGGTGGAAACCGGCATGATAAAAGGTCGAAAAATGACCAGTTATGAATCGATAAAAACGGACCTGAAAAATGCCGGGGCGAACTGGGTAGACGAAGAAGTGGTGGTAGACAATGGCCTGGTTACCAGTCGAAAACCCGACGATATTCCTGCCTTTAGCAAAAAGATGGTGGAAGAATTTGCCTAAGGCCGGCATAACCGCTAGTTTTTCAGCCAAAACAGTACGGTTTTTAAACAGAAAAGCCCCGGATAGTACCGGGGCTTTTTTATTGAGCTTATAGAATGGGGCTTATTCAAAACCAACCCCTATGTATACTTGAAATGCACCGTTTTTCAAATCTGACACCACTTTATTATTCAATCGGTCCACAACTCTGGAATCTTTATAAATGTCATTTAAACCCAAATTGTAGCGCGCCCCTACCCGTGCAAAACTTATTTTGGCTTCTACTCCACCTGCAAGTCCATAGTTAAAGCTATTCATCATTTTTTTTACACTTTCGCCCTTTTCAACTCCATCTTCTTTAACTGTTAATAAAACGCCTGCATAAGGCCCTACATGTAAACTTACATTATCTAAAACATTAAATACGAATAACAGTGGCACTTCTAAATTATCCATTTTAACATCTAAACTATCGGAAGTAAAAGCGTGCCGGTTAAACAGCGCCTCCGACTGAATGGAGAAGAAGTTCGAGTTGCGTACCTGAAACTGTCCGTAGATACCCGCGTGCCAGGTTGTTTTATTGCTAAAATCATGCAAGTTGCTTTTATCGCTGCCGCGTAGCTGATTGAAATTTACGCCGCCTTTAATCCCGAAACCGGAATTATCGGCATCGCCTCCGCCTTCAAGGTTGTGGTTTTTAGGAAGACGGTTGGTTACATTCGAATTGCCTTCCGGATTACTCTGTGCCAGCGCGGAGAAACTGAAGGTAATTCCAAATAATAAGATGAAGATCTTTTTCATAGATTAGGTTAGTATAGAGTTCTGGTACTGATAAATATCTGCTTTTACTATATTGCACTTTGCCTCTTATACTTCCGGCCTCCGATAATGTTTCAATGCACTTTCCTGATGACCGGTCCTGCCTTCCGGTTTTCAAGCCGACACCAGGCAGTTACAGCTTTCAGGATCTCCAAGTTGAAAGGATTTTGTCTGAACACGATTTTTAGGATTGATATGACAAACAGGATTTGATTGGGGCAAGAATTAATTTGAATTCAGGAGAAAGGCAGGACTTGTTCAAAATATAGAATATTGCGGTTAAATCCTTTTGAAAGTTCCGAGACTAATACTGAGCTTAAAGCAGCAGACTCAGCTTCCTTTTAGCTTCTCTTTATTCTTCTTTTGCTCCGTATCTGAAATAATTCCTTTGGAGAAAAATCATGAAAATCCTTTAATCCTGTAAATTCTGATTCAGACGATTAAAGCCTTCGAAACATCAATAATTTTTAAGCAAACGCTACACTTCGGGAGAAAAAAACTACTTATAAAGAATAAGCTGCCAGCGAAAAGCCCATTTCCAGCGGAGTTCGTATTTATTTATTCCGGCAGCTTCAAGCAGAGCCACCAGTTCTTTCCGGCGGAACGCGCGGAGGACCGAAAGCGGACCGTCGTTCTTTACCATTGGGCTTCGGGAAAATAATTTTGTCAGGATTTTAATACTGTAATAGGCCAGCGGGTGCCGGTGCAGGTCGTTTATGATTACGGCCACCGCAGCCTGGTTGTAGCACTGCCGGAATAAGCGGATAAGCTGCTCATCGGGGAAGTGGTGGCAAAACAAGCTGCACATTACCACGTGGTAGCGCTGCTGCCTGAAGTCTTCCGAAAATACGTCGTGCTGCTGAAAATGAATATTCGGGTAGGCCTGGCATTTTTGGGCGGCATATTCCAGAATGTAGGCATTGGCATCGATGCCGGTAAGCGCCAGCGAGAGGTTTCGTTTTTGGGCCCATTTAGCCGTTTCCCGTAAAGTATCGCCGCCGCCGCAACCCAGATCAGCTACGGAAATAGGTTGTTTAATTTCCCGGAAGGCAGGCAGCAATTTATTCAGCGATTGCCGGATTACCTGGTAACCGCCCAGCCAGGTATTAATGGTTTCCAGTTCGTCGAGGGTTTTGCGCATGTGCCCATCGCCCAGACTCAGGTCGTCCATTATTTCGGCTTCGGTGGAACGGGTTTCAAACATAATTTATCTTTAACAGCATCGATTCCATGGTCAGGCCCGGGCCAAAGGCAAAACTCAACACCCGCTCCCCGTCGTTTTCCGGCCCCAGGCTTTTCATCACTTCTTTTATTACAAACAATACGGTTGCCGAAGACATGTTTCCGTAATCGCGGAGCACAGCGTAGGAAAAACGGTTTTCGGCTCTTCCGATGCCTAATTCCTGCTCAATGGCTTCCAGAATTTTGCGGCCGCCGGGGTGAATGGCAAACCATTTTATATCGGGCAGGTCCAGGTTCAGGCGGCTGAGCAAATTAACGGAAAGCTGCCGGATGCCTTTCTTGATCAGGTCGGGAATGTAGGCGGAAAGGGTCATTTCAAAGCCGAAATTGCCGATGTGCCAAGCCATATCTTTCTTACCCGATGACATTAGTTCGCAATGGAAAGCTTCGAAGGCCAGGCTTACTCCTTTAGGCGCCTTGCCCGAAACCCAGGCCGCGGCTGCTCCGTCGCCGAACAAAGCATTGGAAACCAAGTGGTCGTGTTCTTTCGATTTCTGAAAATGGAGGGAGCATAATTCGGTACAAACCACCAGCACGTTGGCTTCCGGCTGAGAGCGGCAAATGGTATTGGCCAGTTTCAGGGCGTTGAAAGCCGCGTAGCAACCCATAAAATTTACGGATGTCCGCTCAATGGTGGTGGGCAAACTGAGCGATTCGATGATCTCAATGTCGAGGCCGGGGGCATACATGCCGGTACAGCTGACTGTTACCAGGTGCGTTACCTGCTGCAGGTCTAAGCTTTCATTACTTTCCAGGCAATTTTGAATGGCTTTCAGCGAAAGCGGCAGGGCCTGTTCGCGGTAAACCTGCATGCGCGGGGCCACCTGGGGAAAGGGCTCCAGATCGGCGGTATTGGGAAAGAACTCGAAGCTGCCGTTGCCCCGGGTATAATCTTCCAGCACGGTGTAGCGGTTTTCGATACCGGAAACGCGGTAAAGGGCGGCCAGCTTACGGGCTTCGGCTGCATCGAACTGCAGCACATCGGCCATAAAACCGGAGGCCTGCATTTGCGGGATCTTATGATCGGGATTGGCCGTACCAACCGCACAGAGATAGCTTTTCATCGTAGTATTATAAGTAAAAAGCCCCTGAATTGTTTTGTAAACTGACGATTTGCAAGCGAAGGGAAAGTTACTTCTGAAAGGAGATGAAAGGAGAATTCTTTGAAATTAAGATCGGCTAATGTGTGAGCCTCCCCCTAATCCCTCCAAAGGCAGGGTTATTTCATTCTCACATAAGCTGGCTCAAGTTTGAGCGGAGCGGTAACCTGAACCTATAAATGAGTTGAAGTTTGTAACTTCAAGGAGGCGACAGCCTGAAAAATGCTATTGAAGGGCATTTGAAAGTAGCTTATACCTTTAACTGCAGTGCTTTGGCCTGGGCGACACAGGCCAAGGAGGAGGTTAATTTTTAGAAAGTGGGATTACAAATCCCACGACTCGGTTAAGACGGGATTTCAAATTCCGCCAAGCAAATTCTAAAAATTAAACTGGTCGAGCACTAGAATAGCCGGCCGTGGGTGCTTTTCATCAGCCTGTTTAAGGCAAAAGGCAGGTTGCGGAACAGGTACACACTGGCTTCCGACAATAGTTTCTTGCCGAATAACTGCTGTATAAACCGGCCGGAACGCAAGCGGTTGCCGAACTGCTTTTGCCAGGCCCGGGTGTAATTTTCTTCCAGTTGTTGCCGGTTGCCGTGTTCCAGAAAGTAGCTTTTTACGGCTTCAGTTAACATTTTCCCGGAATGTAGCGCCATGGCCATGCCGTTGCCGCACAAAGGTGTGATTAGTCCGGCGGCATCGCCGGCGCACAGAATATGATCGGTAACGGCGGTTTTCGGGGCAAAGGAAATTTCGTTTATCACTTCCGGGTGCCCGTAAAGGAATTCGCTTTCGCGGAACACTTCTTTTAGAAAGGGATTTCGGCTGAGCACTTTTTTCTCCATTTCCGGTATCGTTCCGTGGCGTTTCAGGTTGTTGCGGGTGGTCAGGTAGCAGAAGCAGAATTTTTCGTCTTCAATGGCGGAAATGCCGGCGTACCCGTTCTCAAAATTATGAAGCGCGATCAGGTCGGTGGGCATGGTGGTGCGGAGGTGGTATTTTACGGCCAGGTAAGGCGAACGGGAAGCAAAAAAGCTTCGGTTTAGTTGGCGGTCCAGGTTGGAGCGTTTGCCGAAAGCGCCTATGGTTACCTCACTTTGCAGTTCGCTGCCGTCGGATAAATATAGGGTGAACTTTCCGGCGGAAAAAGCTACCGTTTCTACCGTGGTGCGGAGTTTGAACTGCACCCCGGCCTTTTGCGCTAACTGGTATAGGTAATTATCCAGGGTGTAGCGGCTTATTCCAAAACCGCCCAGATCCAGGGGCGCTTCCAAAACCTTGCCTCGCGGCGAACTCAGCTGAAAACGCTGGATCCGGGCCGGATTCAGGGAATTTACATCGGCACCCAGGCTGGCCAGAAAGGGTAGCACTTCGTTAGAAACGTATTCCCCGCAAACCTTATGAAAAGGATATTCTTTTTTTTCGATAAGGGTTACTTCCAGGCCGCTTTTTGCCAGCCCGATGGCGCAGGAAAGCCCGGCAAGCCCCCCTCCGATTACTGCAATTCTACCCATAATTCACTTTAAACGCACTCTCTTCAATAAGTGCAATATTCTTAAGGCAATAATGCTGTACAAAAAGGTTCGACCCGGGTAAATTCAAAAACTACAAAAATTAATAAACGTTTATTTTTAATAAGTAAACCTTAAATGTATAACCGTTAAAAAATATTGTGTATGAAGAAAAACCTACTCTTTTTTCTCTCCTTTGTCCTGATGTCCGGCTCCTGGGCACAGGTGAAATCGGCGGCCGAACCGGCAGCGACCCGGCTGAAGCGCGGGGCTGAAATGGTACGGGTACAGGAACCGGAAGAAAAAACCCTTACGGTGTACCCGAACCCGACTTCCGGCATTATCAACCTTTCCCTGACGGGCTTCAGCGGCAAAAAAACGAGCCTTTCCATTGTAAACGTTATTGGTACTGTTATTTACCACGAAACGCTCCAAAATGTTGACGGCCGCTATACAAAAACCATAGATCTGGGTAAACAGGCCAATGGGTTGTATTATGTGAAATTAGAGGCCGACGATTACCACGAGATCCGGAAAGTAATTCTGAAGTAAACCTGCAGAAAGCAGAAAAGGCAAACCGGTGGGTTTGCCTTTTTCTTAAAGGGTAAAATAAAGGGTGAGATGATATTTTTATTAAATGGACAAAGAATAGCCGAATTCTGCCTCGGTGCTAAGCGTAGAGCCTACAAAAAAGCCTCCGATCATCAGGCCTTTGCCGGTTTTTAAGGCTGCATTCAGGGCTAAGTCGCTGATAATATCCCCGTCTATCGTCGCTGCTTCCTGTCTTACTTCGTTGGTTCTTGGTTTGCAAAGGCAATCTGCCAGGTAAGTTAAGAAGCCATTCTGCTGTTGGTTAAGGCTTACGCTTTCCATTTTTATATGCTTTTGGGTGAGATTATTTTTTAAAACACGAACCGCTTTCTATCGGTTCATTTATTTAATGATACAATATTAAGCCCTCACTAACCCAAAAACTAAGAAACATCGCCCCAAAACGCAACATGTAATTTTCAAAGCAACTATTTAGCCTTTTACTAACACTTCAAAATACAAAAGAATCACTAGGAACAAAAAAACCTCATTACAAGCAGAAAAAGCCACAATTAAGCGTTAAACCAGAAAATAGCAGGTTAAATATCGGAGGCGCTTATGCAAACAATTTCAGGATAAAACACACCCGAACGCAACACTAACACCGATTGAAATAAGCTAAATAAATTTCTGCCGAATACCATTTCCGATGGCCTGCACCGCCAGTATCGTTAAGCATAGGCAAAGCACCGGGAAAAAGAGCAGCCACCAGGCATCCGGATTCAGGCGAGCTTCAGCCAGCATCCTTCCCCAACTGGGCGTTTCGGGCGGCAGCCCTATTCCCAGAAAAGACAAGGTAGCTTCGAGGGCCAGCAGATTTCCCAAACCGAAAGCAAAAGCAGTGATCAACGGGCCAGCAGCATTGGGTAAAATATGACGAAAGAGCAAACGAAAAACGGGTACGCCACTAACCCGGGCTGCTTCGGTATAGGACAGCTCCTTAATTCGCAACACTTCTCCCCGCACCAGCCTGGCCGGGCCGGACCAATAAGTCAGGCTTAAAAGCAGCAGGATATTGCCAATTCCCGGGGAGCTTACCGCAGCCAGACTTAATACCAGAATCAGGCGCGGCACGGAAGTCAATACTTCGGTCGTTTTCAGCACCAGTTCATCGGCCGGCACAAAAACCTGCTTCCGGAAGAAAGGAAGCCGTTTCAGCAGCCACTTAAACCCTATACCAGAAACCACCAAGGCAGCCAGCAGAGCCAGTACAAACCAAAACCATTTTATTTCCCCGAACACGGAAGCCCCCAAGTACAGCCCATAATAATACCACAGGAACAGGCAAACTGACAACGCAAAAATTGCCCCCCTGCTAATCGTCAGCTTTCGGTTTCCGAAATAGGCGCCGATGCTTCCGAGTAAGATCCCGATAAGGAATGCTATACTTATTACCGGAATTGCCACCTGAAAACCGGTGCGGAAACCAAAGATTAAATTCGCCAGCACGTCGCGCCCCATGCTGTCGGTTCCGAACCAATGCCCTTGCCGGGCAGCCTCTTCATCCCAAAAAGCGGGCGGCAGCAAAACACTACTGGTTTGCAGCTCGTTGGCACCGAATTTAAGCGGCAGAACCGGCGCCGCGAGCGCCAGGAACAGTACTGCCAGCAGATAAAAAACTGCCAGCTTAAAACCCGGTCCGGTTTCCGAAAACAATTTCTTAGCCGCCTTTTTCATGAGCTAAAACGGATTCGCGGATCGGTAAACGCATACAGCAGATCGGCCAGTAAATGGGAAAGAATTTTCACCAATCCGACCAGCAGCACCAATCCGGTTACAACTTCATAATCGCGGGCCAGCACGGAAGAAACTAACAATTGCCCGGTTCCGGGTAAAGAAAAAATAACTTCCAACACCAAAGCGCCGGCCAGCAAGGCAGGGAAAAAGTCGGAAAGGGCCGTGATAACCGGTAGCAAACTGTTCCGGAGCGCATGCCGCACCAGGGCCTGCTGTTCCGAAAAGCCTTTGGCGCGCGCCGTAAGCATGTATTGCTGGCTCATTTCTTTTTGCAAGGCACTGTAACTCTGCCCCACCAGGTATGGCAAATTCACCAGCACCAGACAAAAGGTGGCCGAAAGCAAGGCTACCTCCTCCGGGAAATCGGTTAACCAGCCCAAGTAACTAACCAGAGCCAGGGCACCGAGGCCAATCACAAAAAGCGGCAGACTTTCCAGCACGTAAAGCAAATTCAGCAAGGCACCCCGGAAAGAGTTGCTAGATTTCAAACTCAAAACTATAGCGATTGCGGGCGCCAGGAAACAAATCAGTAGAAAAGAAACCAAGGCCAGCCAACCGGTAATGCTTAAAGCTTCCGAAATAATTTCAGAAACCGGACGGGCATCGCGGTAAGATTCACCAAGATCACCCTGCACCAAGTTACGCAACCACCGGTGGTACTGATTTTGAGTTCCGTACCAGAAAATTTTAGGGCTATAGTTTAAGGCAGGTGTTTGACTGGATTCTATTTGTTGAAAAGCAACTTCCGCCGAAGCAACGGCATTTTGCACTTTTGTTTCCGGCGAACTTAAGGCTGCACTTTTTAGCTCCAAAAAGGTACGGTTTATTTTTCCGGCTTGGCTTTCTTTTAAAAGGGCATTGGCATAAAAATTCAGGTCTTTCTTTACCGTTACCGGAACTTCGGAAACCGCAACAGCTTCTTTTAGCTTCTGAACGGTTTTATAGTATGCTGCTATTTCGGGCCAATTTCCATAGGTAAGCACCAGTTCTTTCAGCGTTTGCTGCTCCGTAACCGGGAAGATCTTGTATAAAGTATCCGGCTCGGCGGCTGAGCCGATGCGGAAATAAAAAAGCGGCAGATCCTGACCGGTTCGTTGCAGCATTTGCGCCTGAACACGCTTGCGGGCCTCGGCTTTGGCGTTGCTTATGGCGTTTTGCGCCGTTTCTTCGGCCTGCATTTCAGCCGCGGAACCCGGCACAGACCTGCTCAGCAGGAACACCGCCGAACCCAGCAGCCAGATGGCCGGAAGAAGCATTAAAAGCCGTTTCGCCGCAAACTTCAGCATGCTTAATCGGCTTCCGCACTTTTAAAGGCACTTACATCGTAGCCCGGTTTTATCCCTGAAATTTTGGTATCGGAGAATTGTTTATTAACTGCAATGCGGTCGCGGAGGAAAAAGAGGAATACCAGGTTGCTTTCCTCGTGAAGGATAGCCTGCAGGCGTTTTAAATTTTCGTTTTTTTCTTTTTCGGAATCCGGGTTGTACAGGGCTTCTATCAAACGGTCGCTTTCCGGGGTACCGAAACCGGTATAGTTCAGCCCGTCCGGACCAATGGATTCGGTGTGCAGAATGGGTTTGAAATTATAAACAAAAGGATTGCCGGTAAGGCTACGGATAAAAACTTCAAAATTCCCGCCTTTCAGGTTTTGCGTAAACAGGCCACTTTCCTGGGGCTGCAAAGTTACCGGAATGCCTGCTTTAGCGGCGGCCTGCTGAAAAAGCAGCGCCATGTTAGCAAACTCCGAATTACTGGCGTTGTAGCTTATTGAGAGGGTAAGCGGTACCATTTCATTCCGGACTTTTTTAGCCCAACCGGTACCGTTCTTTTGCCAGCCAGCTGCCCTTAAAAGCTTTTCGGCTTCGGCAGGGTTATAGGAATAAGGCGTAATTCCGCCGTTATAATATTCTTTTTGGAGGGGACTTACAGGACCTACTGTTTTCACTGCCAATTTGTGCTGCACCACGTTAATGAGTTCATCGGTATTCACCAGCTGAGCAAGCGCCTGACGGGTAACTTTATCGGCAAGTTTATCGGAACGACCGTTGAGGCCTAAATAGACGAAGGTATAGGTCTGGGGAGAGGAGAAATTATAGGCTTCGCTAATTTCTTTATCTTTCTGAATCTGGGTAAATACCGAGGCTGGTATATTCTGCCATACATCCAGTTGTTTGTTTTTCAGGGAAACCAAAGCGGCGGCATTATCCGGAATAATACGAAAAGCAATCTGGTCTGGCCGGGCGGTTATGTAGCCGGTTTCCGGAGCCTTTAGGTTGGTGCCCCACCAATCCTCTTTGCGCTTAAAGGTTAAACGCTGGCCGGTTGTCCATTTTTCCAGCACATACCCGGCGCTGCCTTGCAGGTATTTCGGGTTGCGGGTAAAATCGGCACTGTTAAAACGATCGGCAAACTGCTGAATGGCGGATTCGGCAGCAAGGGCGTCGAAATTGTTTGCGAATTGCGGAAGCGTAAACGAGCCGAGTTGGTTTTGCGGATCGAACAGGTACGCGGGCATCACAAAAAAGTCGCCGCTCAAGAGCAAATGCTCCGGCGAATATTGTCCGCAAACTAGGGTAAATTTCTTTGGATTGGATTTATCCGGGATAAGATCGAGAATAAATTCATAGTCTGGCCGGACTTTTTCATTATTCACCAACGGACATTTCCGTACTTTTAACGAGAAGGCTACATCGGTGGCCGTTACCGGCGAACCGTTTGTCCATGCAGCCTCTGGCCGGATGGTGTAGGTGATCAACGTTAGGGTATCTTTCCGCTCGATCAGAGGCATTTCCTCAGCCAGCAGCGGTTTTAATTTTCCATCTGCCAGGTCTACGGTGAGCAAACTCTGAAAAAGCAGGTTTATTAATTGCGCCGCATCTTTGCTGGTATAGCTTACCGGGTTTAACGATTCCGGATCCTGCATCAGCCTGACGCGTACTTCCTTGCCGGTTGGTTGCGGGCGCCGGCACCCCGTAATACAAAAGATAAAAAATACCAGGTAAAAAACTACTTTTTTCATACGCTTTATATCCGTTTACCGGATACAAGAGCAAAGTAAGAAAAAATTAACGGGAAGTCTTAACTGGCTCCAACAGGCTTTTCCTGCCGAATTATCTTTCTACCTGTAACAACAATTAGTTATTATCGTCCCATGAACCTGTTCCACCCGGAGCAGTAGTAGATGGTGCAGTTGCAGCCGTGCTGGTAATGGTTGCGTCGGTGGTTTCCGGAGCTGTAGTTACATCAGAAGAAAGGGTAGCTACCTGGATCAGGGCGGCGATTACTAATTCGATCATGGCTTTATGATAAGAAAAGTTTATTGATTTTTTTCAGTATTTATTTTCAGAAAAGCTTCAGCTCAAAGAATCTAACAACAGCATTAGTTATTATCGTCCCAAGAACCTGTTCCACCTGTAATTGGCTGGGTAGCGGTAGTAGTGGTAATAGTTGCATCGGTAGTCTCGGTAGTTGGAGTAGCAGTTACATCAGCAGAAAGAGTAGCTACTTGAATCATGGCGGCGATTACTAATTCGATCATGGCGTTTTATGGTTTAAGCCGAAGCTTGATTTAAAATTGATAAGAAACTTTAAGAGGAAGATCTTTAAGAGGGGACTGCGGACTATTCGGTCTTAGTTATTATCGTCCCAGGAACCTGTTCCGCCCGGAGTTGTAGTAACTGGTGCAGTAGCAGCAGTGCTGGTAATAGTAGCATCGGTGGTTTCCTGAGCCGGCATTGCAGTTGCATCGGCAGACAGGGTGGCTACTTGGATCATGGCGGCGATTACTAATTCTATCATGGCGTTTTATGGTTTATTTGCTAGTGGTTTGTTCTAACTACTATGCAAAGTTGAGCCAATAAACGCCCGCATAAAAGGACACAGTTGCCTTAAATGTAACGATAAAATTTTTAACCCCGAATTGTATATAAATAACAAAAAATCGAAATATTATGCAAATACAGCGTTTAATAACACTTACGCATTTTGATATTTCGTAATAAATCCTTTCTTTTGTAACAAATTAGTATAAAAACTCAAACTCAAAGCACGACATTTTCCTTCATCCTTAAAAGGAAAAAACAGCCTCAAACGCAACAGGGAAAAATCACTCCCCTGAACCGGCATGCCTATACATTACTTCCTGATATTCAGTAATTTAGCATTTTCCTTACAATGAGCGAATTAAACAAATTGGTGCAAATTGTAACAAAAAGGCATCAACGCAATGCCCCTTTACTTAGCTTTAATGACAAGAAAATAACCAAAGAGTTAAAGTTATTTTATGACATTCAGAGCGGCAACCTGAAACTTGTACCCCGTAACAAAAAGGTTCCGGATTCGGCCGAATTGCGTATGACCCGGGCCAGATTGCGTAAGAAACTACTCAACCACTTATTCTTTCTCAACTTCAACGACCCTTATATAAAGGTTTCGCACCGGTATGAACAGGAATGCCTTGATATGCTGCACCAGGCTCGCGTATTGATAAAAGAGGGTGAGTACCAGATCTCAGAAAAACTGTTGCGAAGTGCCCTGAAAATTGCCCAGCAAACGGAATTTACGCCACATATCCTTACGGCTATAGATCTGCTGCGGCAGGTTTACGTGCAAACCAGCCAGGTGTTGCATTTTAAAAAAATAAGCAAAAATTTAGCTTCCTATCGCAACCTGCTGCAGAAAGAACAGGAAGCGGAAGAACTTTACTATACGGCAAAGCTTGAAATTAACCGGTCGGTAAGTGCTAAAAAAAACTTCCTGACCAAGCTGGGCGATATTCTGCAGCAACTTAAGGACCTTTGGGAGCAGAACAGATCTTTTACCATTTACGACCTATACTATAAAACTAATATCTGGTACCACGAGCTTACCAACGATTTCGGCAAAATTATTACCGTTACTTCCGAAACGGAACAAATGCTGACCAACGGCGCGCTAAACGAACTTCGCTTCGATGACCGCTACAATAAGTACATAAAAACGTATTCGTACCTGCGGGACCGTCAATACGCCGAAGGCCTGCAATACGCCGGCAAACATGGTGAAATGTTTAACCGGGCCTCGAACAACTGGTTTGCGTTCATGGAGAATTATTTCCTGCTGGCAATGCACAACGGCAGCTACGATGTTGCTGCTAAAATCCTGGGCGAGGTTAATACCAACCCTTTTTACCAGAAGATCCGGAAAGCAGCCCAAGAAAGCTGGCAGCTTTACCAAGCTTACCTGCAATTCATTTATCCGGTTACCGCAATCACCAAACAGTTCAAATACCATTCGTTCGTAAGCTCCGTTCCGGAGTTCAGCAAAGACAAGCAGGGCTTTAACGTGGCTATTCTTATTTTACAATTCCTGCACTTCCTGAAGAACCGGGAGCAGGAACAGCTGCTTTACCGGATCGAAAGCCTGAAAAAATACGCGGGAAGGCACTTAAAAGGCGATTTCAGCATCAGAAGTCAGATGTTTTTTAAACTCCTGACACTGGTGGTAAAAGAAGACCTGCACCCTGAAAAATGCCGCCGTAAAGGCCTCGCCTTAGCAGACAAACTGGCAGCCACCCCGCCTCCCGGCGATGCCTTTGCCGAAATTGAAATTATTCCGTACGAGCACCTCTGGGAAGAAATACTCCGCATGCTGGCAAAACCGGAAAAGCCGTAAGGGTAAAACAGTAACGTAAAAACGGTAAAAACCCGGGTTACATTACCTTTCGCCTGATCGCTTTTAGTCCAAGCGAATGAATTTCATATTCCCGTTCATTTACATTAATTACCAAAATACCGGAAAGCATCATCTGCCTTCTCCAGCCCCGACTCCGGTTTTTCTTCAGGCTTACCGGGCACGAACGTATAACGCACCACTATTTGCGGCTGGCCGGTAAAAGAGGCATTTATATGGGGTGGTTGGGTAATGGCTTCCGGTTCTTCCGGCTCAGGAGCTAGCTCGGGCTCCGCCGGCACGACATCGGTATGGCGGAAAACGAAGGCAAAAATGAGCCCAGCAATACCACCCGCCAAATGCGATTCCCACGACACTCTTTCTTCGGTGGGGAAAATTCCGTAGAGCATGCTGCCGTACAAAAAAGAAATAACCAGCGAGTAAGCTACGGCGCTGCGGTCGCGGCGAAACATGCCCCCAAAGAAAATAAAACTGGCCAGGCTGTAAACAATGCCGCTGGCGCCAATATGATAAGCAGGCCGCGCCATGAGCCAGGCCAGAATACCGGTGCTAAAAAACAGGCACACCCAGATCCGTCCGGAAGAAAGCGGGAACATAAAAACCATAATGGCCGAAAGCAGGATCAGGGAAAAGGTATTGGAAAGCAGGTGCGCCCAATCGCCGTGCAGGAAGGGCGCCGTTAAAACTCCCAGCAAACCGTGGAGCCGGCGCGGATATAAGCCGTAACTCCCCAGATCCAGATCGAGAAAAAAAGCAGGCACGAAAACGAGCCACATGAGCCCGGCAAAGAGCAGACCCGGCAAAAAACTGCGGCGCAACCGGTTGCTTTCTTCCTGTATGGAACCTGGTAAAAAACGGGACTTTGCTGCAGCCAAGGCGAATACTTTTAAAGTTGAAAACCCTACCATTTTCCGGCAGCCGCCACCCCCTAAAAGATTGCTTGTACCGGAATTTATTCCGGTAGCAGTAATTGTACCTTACTTCCTTTCAGAGTAAGCTGGTCAATTTGTCCGATTTTTGAAGCCGTGGTTGTCATAAAGCCCATGATAACGTCGGAACCTGGCTCGGTAAAAATGCCCTGGTGTTTCTTCGAAAAAAAGCCCAGAATAATCACGTTGGCATCGGAGAGGGTATAATTGGTTTGCGGCCGTTTTTTATTGCCGCTTTTATTTTTCTTTTCCAGGTACGAAACGTGGTAATCGAGTTCATGAAAAGTCCCGGTTAACATAAAGGGGAAAGGTTTGCTGGTATCCAGGCCGCGTTTTACAGCCAATGCTTCCAGGTATTTTCCCAAAGAATGCTTGGTAACTACGCTATCATCGGGCAGTTCTGCTGCCTGCCAGTCGCGCACATGGGTATAAACCAGGTGCGAGGCATATATATCATAGGTCATCCGGATGCGGTTGCGGCCGGCCGCATTTACCTTGGAGGCATAAGGCCGGCCATCTATGATCAGGATCTCGCCGGAATTGCCTCTTAACCCCCCTAACCCGTAAAGGCGACGGTGCGGGTTTATGGTATCGAGGTAAATATGGGCACTGGTATCGCCTGCTTCAACCACATCCTGCATTGCCCCGGCATACCGCACAACCGGCAGCGTTTGAGGCTCGCGCTTACTGCAGGCCCACACCGAAAACAGCAACCCTAGAAAAAACAAATACTTCATAAACCAGTTCAGCATTACTCCACCCCCCAAACTGGAAAAAAGCCCGAAGGGTTGTGTTTCCGACAGAATTGTTATTCCGGGGAATCTTGCCTTCTCTTTTGTTCAGGTATTCCCGGCCGGCAACCGGGCATCAACAGCCTTTACCAGTTCGGTTACTCCCAGGTAGGCGTTACCGTCGTGCCGTACTACCTGCCAGCCCAGTTTCTTCAGGGCCTGCCGGATAAACGCGTTCAGAAAACCATGCGCCACCAGCACCACCACTCCCTCCTGTTCGGCTTTCAGAGCCAAGGTTTGGGCACAACGCCGCGCCCTTTCCCTGGCCTGCCCGAACGTTTCGATGCCCTTATCATTCAGCCCCAACAACCATAGCAAGCGGGCACCCGTGAGCCAGACCTCGATCGGAAAACGAAACAAAGGGAGGCGCAAGATCTTTCGTTCGAACTCATTAAAATCAACATTTTCAACCAGTTCAGCATCCTCGCCAAAAAGCAACCTGGCGGTTTGCTTCGCCCGGGGCAACGCGCTGCAATAAACTTTAACCAGCTGCTCGGGCAAACCGGCCGGACGCTGAAACCGGGTTTGTACCAGCCCGGCGGCATCGTAGTCGGTCAGAAATTTACAAGCCTCCCCCGCATTGAAATACCCGCTCCTTTCCACATCGGGCTCGTAATGCCGCACCAGGAAAATACGCAACATGCCAGCTGAAGCCTCCAAGCTATTCCTTTATTGGTTCTACAAATTTGAACGGATTAAGTTCTGAGGGGTTGGTTTAACGTGAAAATTTGAAGATTTGAAAATGAGGGAATTATTTGACTTGTACCCTTTAATGGTAAGAGTACATTTCAGTGCTTTTAAATTAACGGAGCCTGGCGTTTGCATTCTTTCGGCCTTTCATCTCCCCATTTCCAAATTCTCAAATCTTCAAATTTACAAATTTACTTTCCGTATTTTTACCCCGCACTTTTTTGCTTTAAACCTATACCCTTCCGGATATGATCTCATTTGAAAATATTAAGACCATTGGCGTAGTAGGCGCCGGCACCATGGGCCAGGGCATTGCCCAGATCTGCGCCCAGGCGGGCTACAATACCATCCTGTTCGACATAAATGCTCCCGTGCTGGAGAAAGCTCAGAAAACCACTGAAAGCAACCTGAGCAAAGCCGTGGAGCGCGGTAAACTCTCGGAAGAAGGAAAAACGGCTGCGTTGGCAAAGCTGCAGTTTACCGGCAACATGACCGATGTTCTGGCCGACCTTATAATAGAAGCCGTAGTGGAGCGTTTAGAAGTAAAACACAGCATTTTTCAGGAACTGGCCATGCTGAACGGCTCCGAAACCATTCTGGCTTCCAATACTTCCTCTATTCCTATTACCCGGATCGCGGCGAAAATCACGAACCCGGGCCGCGTAGTGGGCATGCACTTTTTTAATCCGGCGCACATTATGAAGCTGGTAGAAGTAATTTCGGGGGTTGCCACCTTGCCGGAAGTAGCCGAAACGGTATATAAACTGGCTGAAGAACTGGAGAAAGTGGCTGTGCACGCTGCCGATGCCCCAGGCTTTATTGTAAACCGAGTAGCGCGCCACTTTTACGTAGAGGGGCTTAAAATTCTGGAAGAGCAGGTAGCCGACCACGAAACGATCGATAAACTGATGCAAAGCAGCGGCTTTAAAATGGGACCGTTCCAACTGATGGACCTGATCGGGGTAGACACGAATTTTTCGGTTACTTCTTCCATGTTCGAGGCTTTTCATTACGACCCGAAGTTCCGGCCGAACCGTATACAACAGCAGAAGGTGGAAGCCGGGCACCATGGCCGCAAAACCGGCAAAGGATTTTATGATTACACGAGTTAAGACTTTTTTACTTCTTTTAGTACCGTTTCTGGCCGCCTGCTCCAAAGATTCGGAGCAGCGGCCGCAATACCTTCCGGAGGTAATTGTAAACGAACAGATAAACCTGACAAACCAGCAATACAATTCGCTACAAAGGGATTACGGTTTTGTCTCCATTCCGGGCGGCATCCGGGGCATTATAATCGTGCGGCACAGCGCCAACCGCTACCTGGCCTTCGAACGGAACTGCACCTACCAGCCTTACGACAGCTGCGCCACCGTAAAGGTAGACCAGTCAAGTTTGTTTCTGAGCGACCCCTGCTGCGGCTCACGCTTCGATTTTGAAGGCGGAATAATCTCCGGTCCGGCCGCTTACCCGCTGAAGCAATACGCTACTTCGCTTTCGGGGAATATGCTTTACATTTCGAACTAAATTTTTCAGCCTGATTTTCAGAAATTTGCAAAAAACTTAAAAATTTTTCAGGCCGGCACTTGCACAGAATAAAAAAAGCCTGTAATATTGCATCACAATTCAGCAGCACAACAGCAAACTGAAACGTAAATTCCTCCTTAGCTCAGTCGGTTAGAGCACATGACTGTTAATCATGGGGTCCTTGGTTCGAGCCCAAGAGGGGGAGCCCTGTAGTACAAGCCACTCTCCGGAGTGGCTTTTGCTTTTTTAAGCCCTTCTAACTCGTTGGTTCTCAGCATAATTACCTTAAAGAATTCATTGGGCTGGGTGGTTCGATATGAACTTTCTTTAAAAATCAATTTTTGAGGAAATATCGAACCAACTATTTTTTGCTTCACTTCCGGGCTGGAATAGCGGTAAAAGGTTCGAAGTTGCCCAATAAGGGTTATACCGAATTTAAAGTACTTCTGGAAGCTGGAATCAGTGTTTTGGAGCTCATCTTTTTTCCGAAGCAGATTTTCTACTTGCTCATTGTACCTGGCTTTATTTGTAAGGTAAGCGCCTCTGTCAATCAGATCATCGATAAACTTGTCTTCTAAGCTCTGCAAACGTTCCTGATATTTCTTAACCTCTGATTCTATAGCCTGAACTTCCTTCTCCATCTCATTTTCATCTCCTTCAGCTCTTTCCTCAACAATCTTAATAAAAAGCTCCTTCACTTCATCAGGGGGATTAAAGCTGGATAAATAATTCAAAAAGCTTACTTCAGCCTCATCTGCCCGGAAGCGCTCTTTACATCCATGCTGGCAATGGTAGTAATAGTACTTTATTTTAGCTCTGCCTACTGATCCGCTACCGGTCAGACCATTCCCGCACCTTGGGCAAATCAGATAGCCACGTAAAGGAAGGTTCTCATTGATGCAGCTTTTCTTCGGCGCTTTCCGCTTTCTGCCTGCCAGGGCATCCTGAACCTGGTAAAATAACTCTTCACCTACTAAAGGCGCGTGCTGCCCATTTACAATTTCCTCTGGCTCATCTTTAAAAGCTTCAATCCGAATTCTACCGATATAAATAGGGTTGCGGAGGATATTGTAAAACTGGTTCTTGGAACAAACAAAGCCTCGTTTTCTTAGGGCGAACCTGATCTGCTCAGTAGAGCTTAATCCTTTCGCTACTTCTTCAAATCCGGATATTACAAACTGAGCATCTGAATTAGGCACAAGCACCGGCCTTCCTCTTTCCTTTACAAAAGAGTAACCTTTCGGTGGTGTACCAACCCAACGCCCCTCCCTTTTCGCCTGCCGCATGCCTCGCTTGGTATTCAAACCCCTTCTTTCGTTTTCAACCTGAGGCAGTAGCATATTCAGAAAGAAAGGAATTAAATTTTCCGGCTGATCCAGGTTAACATCATTCTCGAGCGTTTTAAAAGTTATTCCGAACGACTTCAAAACCTTAATCATGGCAAGCGACTCTTCCACATTCCTGGAAAAACGGTCCATCCGAACGCAAAGGAAAAGATCCGGTTTAATTTCTTTGGCTTTAACAGCGCTTAGAAACTCCTTAAATTTCGGCCGGTTGAAGTTTTTAGCAGAATGATCGTCCTGATAATGTGCTTCAATTTCAATATTGTTTTCCCGGCAATACCTCCTAAGCCTGATTTCCTGGTCTTTAAGACTAAAACCTCTTTCAGCCTGATCGTCGGTGGATACCCTCGTATAAATTACAGCCTTTCTCTGTGCCATGCTGCATTACTTGTTTAAAATTCTGATAATCAATTTCGGCTAACTGGTATAATAACTTACGGATTCCTTTTACTTGTTCCTCGGTATATACCCGACCATTTTTTTCTAAAATTTGTTTGCATTCCTGAATAGAAAGCATTTTTAACTAAAAAGGACTCCCCTCCGCTTTTGCAGTCAGTTCGTCTATTGAAGTTTGCCCGGTTTTTTACCATAGCTTAAAGTTATTTGAAATGTAATTATACTGTTACCGGCACCTTGTTCTTCGGTACAGCTCAAAAGGCATCAAAGAACTTTGCATTCCATCCAGCACCAATCTGCCAAAATTCTGCTTCACCTCTTTGCGCATGTATTCAGCCTCACCATCGGTAACCGTTCCTACTTCCTTGGTAACAATATCCCAAACGTGCTTACTTCCTGGCTCAGGCTTTTCAACCAGTACACTGGTATTCTGCGGTTGTCTGATAGCGTTGAGAACTTCTGCTTCAGCTGTGGTTACCTCCGCTAAGAAAGTGGCAAGGGCAGGGACATTTGCTTTACCTATCAGTTCAACCAGCAACCGATATAGAGAGAAAGAAACCACAGGGCCATTCATAGTTCTCTGATCTGTTTCAACCAGGTTATGGCTATAAAGCAATCGTCCATCCTGGTTGAATTGCAGCTTAGTGTCTCTTTTATCTTTCAGAAGTTCAAGGATGATTAAATCCAAAAGAAAGAATGAGGTTATATTTTGCGTTGCATGATCCAGGGAAGTAACTACCTGACCATCGGTAAGGAAGGAATTAAAGCTCTCTTCTGATTCATAATACCAGACTTCTCTCATTATTCTTTGATTGAAAGAAGAAATTACCTTTTCACTAAAGTTACAGCTCTTAAGGCCATGCACCATTTTTAGCCAAGCAGCCTCAGAAAGCGTTAAGAGTACTCCTTCCTTAAGCTGATTGGGCCAAGGCATAAGATCCTCCTTCACCAGCTGCTGATACTCCAGCCATCTTAAACCAACTTGATCCAAAGGAATAGACCGCTCTAGAATTGATTTCAAAAGCTGATCCGGATTTGTCTTCAGACTTATGTTTAGCATAGCTATCCAGTTAGTAGATCAGATTAATTTTCTGCCGATTCTGCCCCTTCGCACTTTTTGCTTTTTGGTAAAGGCACCAGCAAATCAGTAGTACCCCAGCTAAAAGAAATAGAAAGAACAGCCATCGGGCATCAGATGAAACTTCACTGCCTTTATTTTGAAAAGGCAATGCCGGGCTATTGGGCCATTGAATAGGAATTAAGTCGCCGTGCATAATTATTTATTTAAAGGTTTGATAAAAACGGTATCGTTTTCGACATAAAAGCTCATGTTCAGAATGCAGAAATACTCTCTATCTTTTAAGCCTTTATGGGTTATGTAATGAAAATCAAAACCCTCCTGCTCCAGCTTCGATTTAGCTATAGAGCCTGCTGAGGAATATTTACTTAGCAGATCCCGGTTACGCTGGAGGATGCGGACTACCTGGTCATCCTGCCGGTAATCCGCCAGTTGTTTTTCTACATCCTTTAAATTCTGAGCCAGGCTGTTATTCTGCTGCTTTATGGTTTCCTTTGCCCGCAGCAGCAGGCTAACTTCTGCAGTTTGCTCTTGTGAATTCTGGTGGCAGGTGAGCAACAAATTCGCCCCATGCTGAGCCAGGCTAATCCCACGCAAAGCAGCTTCATCTCCAAGCTCTTTCTTCATCTGGGCACCTATCCGGAAGGTAACTGGCACCCCATACTTTTCTTCATTTTCCATATGTTTTATTAAATCATCTTTTTCTCTTTGACTTCTAACCTCAGTTAATATGTTACTATTTCGTCATCATCATCTTCAAGAGGTTGTGGCCCGTTCTTTATTCCTGTTAAAACCTTATCAACCATAGCTCCAATAGATTTTGCAATACTTTTGTGTACTGCATCTCTAAATGACTCAGTAAGGGGAAATTCTGGTCTCACATTTTCTGAATTGAGGATAAAGACCATTCCGGAGAGTTCACTAACAGCTTCAAGGGGGGTTTTAGGTAGTCGATCATCATTAAATGGATTTGCAGCCTTGCCTTCAATAATATCTTCAAATTGCTTTAAGGCGAAGGCAAGAAATGATTCTACTGCCAACTGCATCCGTTCGATTTGCTTTTCTTTTTCCAGAAGTGCCGCTTCCAAATCAACTGGCTGCTTCTCTTTTTTAATCTTATCCTGGGCCGACTCGAAGGAAGCAATTTCTTCTAAAGACATTTTAAAGTAGTCAGCAAAGATTTTCAGTTTTTCCGGCTTAAGGTTGACTGCTCCACTTTCTATGCGGCTTAGGTTAGCTTTTTTCATCCCCAGGACATCAGCAAGCTCGTCTTGGGTTAAGCCTTTGGACTTTCTAATTGCTTTTATTTGGCGATGTATTTCTTTCATGGCCCAAACATAAAAGAAAGATTATTACAAGCAAAACTTTAGTGGATATTTATTAAACTTTTAGATATAAATAAATACTAAAAAAAGATCTTGAGTCTGCACAACATAGCTGATACAAATTGTTTAGCTGGCGCTTCAATTTGTATCACCAGCAAAACAATTTGTTTCGACTGAAAATCAGAAACTTACATGTGACTCAAAAATAGCATCAACCTAAACTAATAGGTAGCCATCAAGACGGAATTGGACAACAAACAATCGTTAAAGGATTTGAAACTTATTATACAATATTTTGCTTTTGGAGAATTAAGCAAGCTGCGCGACTTGAATTCTCGATCCACAGCACAAAAATTTATTGTAACAGAAATTATTGTATCTAGCAGGTTAGTAAGATATGTTTGGCTTCCTTGATTAGGATCCTGATTATGTAGACGGGATACTTACATTCTTGGTATTCATTCATGCCAAAAGGAAAAAGGTCAATACTTAGAATGGTTTTGTTGTGTTCATAGAAACCACACAGGGTTTAATGTTTGTGCGTTAAGCTAGGATTGTTAGAACGGAAACTTTCTTGCCGGCATGAAATTTAACTTATTTTCAACTTTACTCAGCTAGGCTTCCACCCACTCCAGAATAGGCTTGATCGCCCGCTCCAGAGCTTCCGGTGCAGGCGGGTTCAGGTAATGCTCGAACGCAGCTTTCAATAACTTCTCGTTCGGGTCTTCTCCGGAGGTGTTTACGTATGCCAGCACCGCTTCGTAAGCGCTCTTGATGGCTTCTTTGGTAACTGGTTCCGGCAGATCGCTGAGGGTATTAAAAACAAATTCCAGTACGGCCTCCAGTTTATCGAGCTTGCCGTTTATGCGGAGGTAATAAGGTTCGCTGCCTTTAGCGCGTTCCTTCCGCACATCCCAGCCCTTTTCGCTTACCTTTTCACCGGTAGAGAGGGGGAGGCCATTAAAATGAAGAACCAGCCGAATCGGGAAGCGTCCTTCCTTTTCTCTGTCGCGGCGGAGGTATCGGGGAATTTACATTTTAAGTTAAAAATCTAAAAATCATTTAAGTCGTTAGCTTTCTTGTCATTAGCTAATTCGAGTTCTATTCTCCTAAGTTCAGCTTTAGCATCTGGATAAGAAAAATATGCATGTGCAAATGGACCTAATTCCATCAGCAAAGAATTGGTTTCTTCAAAATTTAGAATAGAATTAATAGGGTTTGTGGGGTCGTCATTTACTTCGTAAATCTGGTCTACTGGTAAATTAAAGTGAATTGGCCTTTCTTCGAAACCTGTATCTTTTATTTTTAAATATTTAAGGGTTGGTACTTTTACTACTATCTTGTGCAATAAATCTGATTTGAAGGAATTAATTACTAACGCATCAAGTTGGGTTAGATTAGATGGAAGAGGATAGTAATATCCGTTTTTCAGACCTTCGTTATAACCTTTAATTTTATTACTGGCAAAATCTTCAATTTCATCAGACGATAATGCAGAATTTTCTTTTGTGAATAAAACTTCAAGGTCATAAGTCAGTGTTCGCCTAATGTTTATTTCATCCTGTGGGATTTGAGAAATGTTGTTGTAAGAGGTCTCATAATGCCTAACAAAATCTTTTAAAAGCTGATAAATTATGACCTTTCTAAAGGTGATAAAATCTTGTTCAATATAAAAGTCAAGGATATTTAAGAAACCATCCTGCTTAGTTTCAAGGATCCAGTTTAATATATTTTCCTTTTTTGAGGAATATGTAATGAAGTCAGATGAGAAGAAATCCTGAATAGATTTATGCCCCCATTTGATTTTATGGCCTTCACGCTGAAATAATGGAACAGCTTTAAGTAAATCATCCAAAAAATCTTCAGCGTTAGTATTAATACCTGCGCATTTTCCTTTAGCAATATCTATTAAATCAAGTATTACTGATTCAGAATAAGAAACTGATCCTTTTCTGGCTGTATCAAATGCGAGTTGCCGTAATAAAATTCTAAATTGAAGTAAACTCAATTTGGACTTTTTAGGTCGGGTCCAGCCATTTTTAGATAAATCGTGCTTTTTATACAGAGCAGAATAGATTTCTTCATAGAAGGTTACCTTGTCGTCTGGAATATCTTTGTTAAATGCATACACACTATATAATAGCGATACCAAAAATGGATTTGCTAATAACTCATGTACTTGAGTTAGCCGTGTTTCTATATTCTTAATTAAGCTCTCTCCAACCTTTAAAGGGCTTACTTCATCATATTTTCTAATAAGGTTGAAAGCTTCTTGTAATCTTAAGGGCCTAATGTTAAACAGTTGAAAATCCCCGAACGCAGATAGGGCACCTTCAGGTCTGGAGGTCATGATAAACCAATTTTCATCGGTCCTATCAATGAACTTCCTTAAATCTTTTATAATAACTTCATTGTTCTCATACGGAAGTTCATCAAAGCCATCTAGAATAATAAGGAATTGGCCAAGTTCCAAGAATTTTACAATTAGGTCCCGATCAAAAATTTGATCTATGGGATTTAATTGGTCAAATATTTCATCAAGAATGGAGTGATTTACTGTTAAGTTTCTTAATTCTATAAGTATAGGAATGGCTAAGCTGCTTTCAAGAGTTTGTAAACAGATCCATTTTGTCAAAGTAGATTTGCCCATGCCAGCAGAATCAGATATAAGAATTTTCTGGAATGGGTCAATGTGTTCTTCTTTAAAGGAATCTAATCTTAATGTAACCTCAGAAATAGATCTTTTTCCTCTAGAATCTACTTTTTTGATTTTTGAATTAATTGATAAAGGCTCATAAATTTCTTGCAAATCGATCTGTAAACCTGGGAAGATTAAAATGTTTATTTGTTTTGCCTTTGAGTAAGTTCTTCCCAAATATTCTGCGAACTTATTTTCAAAAGTATTGTCAATTACTTTGTCTTTAATATCTTGTTTTTTAATCCAAGCTTTTAATCTCTCAATCTTTGGGGCAATCAATGCTGAAATAACTGGGTCTAAAATTGGTTTAGCAATTGTAAGAACATCTTTAATCCCTGTTGCTGTTGATTCGTCCATTCTAAGATTAGATTAATAAATTTTAAACTTTGATTCGATAATTATAGATTCTGAAGGGGAGTCATTTTTGAGTCCTTTTAAGACCAAAGCATGCTTAATAACTGTGAAGAATTTTATTAGGTATTTAATAATTACTTCTTTACAAACTGAAAATATATAGTTACAGCAGCACCAACAATCGTTATGATAGCTAATATAATATTAACCCAGTCAGATATTTTGTTCCTAAAAGGAGTGGCTTTCTCTTTTATCGCAGGGTTTACACTTGGAACGTTGAAGGAACGGTATAAATGAGAATTATCAGTAATAGTACTTGTATTCTGATTGCCATGATTGATGATCACATTCCGGCCTGACATATGCTGGCTTTTCTTCTCTTGGTCTTTAAGGTCGAAGAAACGCTCTATCCCAGTTTCTGCTGCTTTATAGCCTTCCCTTGTAAGTTCCGTGTAATAATCATCAGTTCCATAAAGCCTTAGCAGCCCTTCCGCAGCTAATAGTTTTCTTACTTTAAAAACTTCTAAACTGCAAACATCTTGCCCCTTGCTAAAATAAGATAGTTGATCGATATCTAATTGCTTATCTTTTTCCAATAGTAACTTTAGGAGAAAGTCGGATGCTTTTATTTGAGTTCTGGTCATTATTCCTTCTCCTTTTCTTTACCTCGTGCAGCTAAAAGTATTTCCTTTATTTTATCTAGTAGCCTTGGATCATGATCTTCCCCGGATCCAGGCAAGAAGGATGAGTTGCCACTAATATTCCAGTCCTTAAAAATTTCAACCAACTCACTTCGATTAACAGGCTCATTTGATGCCTTTAAAGCAAACTCACCAAAAGAAATAGCATGTCGCCTATCAGCTACCCTGCGTGATTCATTCATGTATTTACTAGCTAAATCCTTACTGTATTTTGAAACAGATACTGCTAAAAGTACAAGCACGATAGTTTTAAGTCCATAAAAAATAATGAGCCCGTAATTTTTTAAATCTACCCCTTTAAAAAACAACACTAAAGTAATTGCTAAAGGAATCAATACAGCGACTATGAGTGACCAAATCCCTAGACGATACCAACCTTTTGCAGATTGCTCTAATGTTTTTTCACGTACCGTAAGTTCTGTGCTAATAGGATGTAAATGGTCTGATACAGATTGCTTAATGGTTTCCTTGAATTCCTTTACTTTTTGCTCTTGAATATATTTGTCAAAAATATATTCTTCTATTTTCCTGCTTATTTGGTCTATAATAACCAAAAAATGGCCCTTCGTGAATTTAACTGGCGAGCCTTCAATGGGAATTGGATTGGGTAAAGAAAACTTGTTTGCTTTTGAATTTGGATAGCCTGTACTATCTACTAAACTAAGAATTAATTTGTAAGGGTATCTTAAGTAATATTTACCAAAAAATGATACTAACTTATAAAACTCAGGATTTTTTAAAACTGAAGGAGAAAATAAAAGGATAATAACCTCATAATCTTCCAGAGCAGCATCATTTATTGAATGCCTAAGGAGATTTATTGACCAGTTATGTGGTGGAATTTCTTTGGTAAAAGATTCAACTAATTCTTTAGCAAGAATGAAAAAGTCCTCATCATATATAATGAGAAGTTTAGAAGAGTCAATGCCCATTTTTAGTTTTTACAATTAAAATATCGAATTTTAAATTACCTACTTTTTTAACAAGTAGCAGTACCATTTTTATGTCCTTCCGGGCTTTAAATCTGTTTTATAGCTTTGATAAAAAACAAATCAATGCTGGTCAAGAAAAAAACAATAATCGACCTATATCCAACAATAGGAAAATAACCTTCTTTATTCTAGGAATACCAGTTTTCAAGGCAACCGAAGAAGATGTAAAAAATAGAAAGATGGCAGAGTACAAGCCTAGGCCTTCAATTCACGGACCTCAGACCGTAAGCTAGAAATTTGAGCTTGCAGTCTTTTTACTTCGTCTGTAAGTTCTTCAATCATACCGCCCAAAATGCGTACATTATTGAATGTTGGATCCATCTTGTCAATTAAGTTGGCATTCTGAACTCTTATTTTAAATGTTTCTTCAAAAACCTTGGTAAAGTTTTCTCTGGTGCTCTTTAACACATCTTCGTTTGTGATTTCTGACATGAACTATAGCGTTTTGTGTGCCTGGTAAGCGTCGGTGAATAGTTTAATTGAGGTGCCGGTTAAATGGAGCATGTAACTAGTGAAGTACTCAGGAATAACTTTCTGCTCTGCGCCAGCGCCATGTCCGCCATCTTTATTCCGGATGGTTGGAACTCCACTTTCTAAGGCTGAAATTAAGCTTGTATAATGCTGCTGGAGGTATTTTGGGATAAGCTCTTTTTCAAAGCAAATAGTTATAAGTTTTTTAGCTGTATCTCTAACTGGATCGAATTCCCACCCTTTTTTTGTTAGAATAATTTTTAGGGTAGACTCAAAGGCTTTCCCGCAATTAGTTAGGCAATCAGGGAAGTTGCCATGGCGAAAATGCTCAAAAGCCAACCTATACTCTTCATCTACTGCTTTAAAATCAGCATTGTGAATAAAATGAAGAACAGGCTTTACAATTTCAGCGTGTAAAATCTGTGAATCAATTTTAATTATTTCCTCATTAATAAATTCATAACCTAAACCATTTTGAGAAAAGCGACTATTAATCTTATCAATTCCTTCTTGAGCTTTTGCAGGGACTGTACTGTAAAAATTTGTCTCAAAATGCCAATTGGCCGCCCAATAAATTTCTCTACAGCAAATTTCAATTACATCTAATACTAATGTAATTTCTTCTAAGCTATCAAGATATTGTTCGATCCTATCAGATGTGTCCTCCAGGTATCCAGCACTAGGAAGAGATTTTAAGCCGTGATAATCAAGGATTTGATGGTAAATGTTTGAGAAAAACTTATTGCTTGAGCCGCTAAAATCAGTGCTATACAGAAATCCCTTAACAATTTTGATGAATTGGTTTTTGAATTTCTGAGGAATAGGTTCATAAGAATAAACATCAATAGCTGGTTTATTTCTTAGAGAATAAGGTACATACTCCATTTCCCTTACTTCCTCCCTTTAAGCTTACCTTCTAACAACTCCAACACCTTTCCGGCCACGGCTTCTGCCTTGTTGGATCTAATGCCATGTAGATCGAACCGGGCCAGGGAGCTGGAGGCATCGCCGTTTTTCTCCGTTATTTTTAAAAGATCTTCATTCAGCGGATTAAAAGCGCCTTTAGGTAAAGTATCCAGGATAGTGAAAGGAATGGTTAGATCTACGGTTTTAGAATCTGATGAAGAGGAGCCGACCAGGTAAAGAATTTTAAAACCTTCGTCGCTTTTAATCCAATTAAGTTCATAATCCTTGGTGCCAATGGTACCGCTTTCCGCTTTATAGTAAATGGTATAAGTTTTTTCCATAGTGGGTAATAGAAGCTGGTTTGGCTAAGTTGATTAAAGCAAAGCCGGACTTTAAATTAGCAATGTGCTAATATCATAACATTAAAGCAAAATGCCCTAATATTATAGTATTTAACTGTATTTTTTTTCAGCACCTCAATCATTTGCTCCCTGGAAGCCAGCAACTCTCCTGGCCAAACTTCTCCGCCTCATTGAAAACATATTTGCGGCTTTAATTACATTTTGCAGCATCATATAGTAACCAATGTACAATATGCTAAACCTTGAGGAAATAAAAAAGGACCTGTTCCAAGTCAATTACCAACAGTTAAGAGAAATGGTATTGAAAACGCGTGAAAAACCGTAGCGATTAGCTGGCCTTCGGTAAAGTTGGCTAAATAGAAATTGTCGTTACCAACTCTTACAAGTCTTCCCGATGATGGCACGGGAACTTATGTGACAAACAGCACACTGCGGTATAAAGCAATAGGTAGCTCATTTGGCTCATAATTAGAGACTGCAGGTTAATCCCAAGACAAAAGATATATTTAAACACCCCTCTTAAAAATTAATTTATTCAATTAGAATCGATTAAACAACCACTAGGAACAGCCAAAATACAAGCCGCAACTTGCTCCCACTCCGCACCCTTATTTGGTAAATGATCTAATAATGCCTGTATTTGTTCTTGAGGAATTAAAGTGTTTTTAGCAGGAATGTCAGAAAAACTGAACAACTTATTCGATTTAGGATTCCGTCTCTCCTGCTTATCCTGCAGCTCATGCAAATGGGGTCTTAACAGGTCAACCCATTGCTGAGCGCATAAATAAGGATCAGTTGCTCCGGCTACATTATTTAAGGGATCGGGCATTTTTTGGAGCAATTGGTAAGCAACGCTTTTATGCTCTTCTGAAACATCTTTCCTACTAGTGATACTTTGCAGAATTTGTCTACCTTTCTTTAATGCTCTTTCTTTAAGTGGCGGCAGGTGCTGCAACTGATGTGCCTGCATCGAAATGAGGTACTTATTCATTAAACTCTGAACACTTTCCCACCATTCAGGCCTCCACTCATCTAAAGTATACCAGTCTTCCAAAATCCGCATTTTCAATGTAAGAAAGCAGCAAATTTCTTCCAGGGCAGTTTCTATCCTGTAGCCTTCAACACTTTCCTGCAAAAGGTACCACCTTGGGGGTAAATCGTCAGTCGCTTTAAGTGCTACAAAAAGCCATCCTCTCTCATCTTGAGCAATGCTTAATTTGGTACGTACCCGCACATCCTGTTTTTTCAGGTTATCATAATCTTCCGGAGTAATAATGCCGCTTCCTCGCATAAATAAGGTCCTTACTGGTTTAAACGCATCCGAAGAAGCATCAATGGCATTTTCTTCTCGAAGATGCTTCCGGTAAGAATTCATAAAATCAGCCCCTTCAGCCGGCAGGTCCCGCTCCTCTATTTCCTGGTGTAATAAATCTTCTGGAATTGAAATATTAGAACCATAAACGAAGCGAGCTGCATAATTGGCTTTAAACAGCCTTAAGTCCTTTCTTAGCGTAAACGGCGACTTATCTCCGGGCCATAGAATCTTAACTTTTTCAAACGGGCTATTCAAGCGGTCAATACGACCAATCCGTTGCTCCGCTAACCGCAGAACTGAAGGCATATCCAACATAAGCACCACATTCGCGCGGGGTAAATTTATTCCTTCAGACATTGAATCCGACAACAAAGCCAGGTGTTTATCAGTGCTGGTTGATTTAAACCCAAACTCATCTAAAACTTTCTTCTGAGAGCTACTATTTCTGGGCACATGGCAAATAAATTGGTTATTTAACCGGTTAAGGAATTTATCTTGCAGATAGTCTAAGGTAATTAGGGTTGAATCAAAAGCCAGGACATGAGTATTGGCTTGCATAAGTTGGTGTAGCATTTCAGCCTTGCCTTTCTCCCGATCATCCGACATAGCTACTGCCAACTCCATAATCTCAGAATATAATTTCAGCTCTTCATCAACTGCCTTTTGATACAAAGTCAGATCCGCCAACCACGGATACTTAGTTAGTGCATCACTTTTCAGATCAGTTTCCGGCAGGATATCTCTACCCTCCTTCAGGACACGGATCATATCCCCTGTGTTCATTTTCTTAGATCGCTGAAAAGCTAGTCTTCTAGCGGCTTCGTCTGTTCCTGCAATATGCTCAACGAGCGCCGCTCTTGAGGAGCGAAGTAATGCCCGGATCTTATACTTCGCAATTGCCTTTGCCGCACCCGTTCTATTTGCTACATATTGTTCATCGGTTTGATCTCTTTTGCGGTATTTTTTCTTGAATAGTTTCTGCAGAAACACCAACCCTTTTAGATTATCAGCACATTTCAAAATTTGCTCAGCTTTACTTATATCTTCTGGTCTGCAATCTGTTTTATAAATTTCATTTTCCTTCTCAGGATACCGGCAGTTCTTATCCGGGCAATACTGATGAGCCACTGGATTAGCATCTAGGTAGGTATTTATTTGCTCTTTAGTCAGTCTGACAATCAGGTGTTTTAGATAATCCCGCAAGAGAATTAAATCCTGATCATTATAATTATCCAGATTCTTTCGCAAACGATTAAAAGCTTCTAATTGATTATCAGGCAGCACATCTACACCTAAAATTTCAACTATTCTTACCAAGTCTTTAGGCTTTTTACTTAAAGGAGTAGCTGTAGAAAGAATAAGATAATCAGCTCTGTGCCTTCTTATTTGGCGGGTACGGTTAGTATCAGGATTTAAAAACCGATGTGCTTCATCTATTACCAGAACATTGGCCTGCCGGAGTCTCTCCACTGCCCGTTCCCGATTCTCATCACTTCCCCCGCTAATAGCACCATCAGAAAAAGCGTGCCGGGGAATAAAACGGATTGCATCTGCTTCATGCTGCCAGGATTGCACTACTAGCTTTGGACATATTGTTTCAATTCTGGACCTAAACATATGCCCTTTTCTCCAGAGCCAATGCGTTAGAATAAGGCCTAAAGTAGAAATAAGCTTGGTTTTCCCAGAACCGGTAGGATCTGCAATTAAAACACAATGGTGTTGTTGAAGGGTTTGTAGTGCCTGGTTAATACCCTCCTTCTGAGTTGGCCACAACGAAAGTTTTCCTAAATAATCCTGCAGCTCACTTACCTTTTTATACCAAGGCCGCTCCAATAATTCTGCAATTGCACGGGCAAGTGTTTCCTGCCATCTGGTTAATTTAAGTTGTTGTTTAAGGAGGGCTACTAAAACATCATTACAAGGTTTAGCCTCATAAAAGAAGAATTGGGCCAGCTGTTTAAATGCTTCATACTGGCTAGCTTCTATTGATGTTCCAAACCGACTAACTCTGACATTTGCCTCAGGCTGTTGCGTTAAGCCACTTGTTGAAAAATTTGAGGACCCCAATGTTGCAAATGAATCGCCAACATAAATTTTGGCGTGGAGCCGGTCTAGGAATCTTGCTTCTACAACATCGCTCTCCAAAAGTTTGATTAACCTGAATAAATTACTCCAATTCTGAATAGAAAAACCTTCTTCCAGTAAAGCAGCCTCTTCCTCAAACGTTGGAAGGTCGGCATTTCGGGGTTTGGTTAATTGCTTTCGAGGCTCAAACCCAAAAGCCAATTTTATTTTTTTTCTTTTCTCCCAACCAGAGCGGGCTCCCAAGAACTTTACTAAATATCCCAACGAGGAGAATCCAGTAACAATCCAAGGCTCTCCCGAATCTTGTAAGTCTGGTTCTACGACTTTACCAACTTTTAAATCAGATCGCTTGCGATTTATAGGAAACCTCTCTTGATCCGGAAGTTCTTGTGGCTGGTCAAATAAGGAACCTGTACAGCTTGCAACCTCTTTCGTTGATTTTTTCCGATTGCTAGCCATGCAGATAATTTTGGGGAAGATTTCGACAAGTAACTTTAACGCCCATAATACAAATAAACCCATTGTTAAACAATAGATTTATTTGTATTATTTATTTTTTTACTACTCAAGTAATTTATAAAGGCAGCCTCTCAAACCTCTTTTCTAATGTTAACGCTAGCCCCTAAAAGAACTATTGAACTAAGTCTTTTAATATTTTCATCAACTGCATTCCTTGCTTTTTTTCTTTTTTAGACAAGCCTCCCGCGTCCAATTTGCATCAATGCAGCTCAAATACGGCTATACCCCCAACAATATAAGCAGCTAGATTCTAGGTTAGACCTACCGAGCGTGAGTTGCTGATTATAAATTTAGTGGTCCTCCTGCCGTTAATTTTCAGACTTCTACTGATCACAAAAAGGAATAAATTAAAGAAAAGTATTTGGCTTCCAATATCTCTAGTTGCATGCCAAAATAAATTAATATATTAGCTACAAAATATTGTTATTCAGGAAAGCTCATTCCGATGAAATTCTATTTTCTCTTATTTCTAAGCTTATTTAGTCAATTAAGTTTTGCCCAGTGCCCGGTAGCCAATAGCTGCACGCCTGGCATTGCTCCGGCCGGCAATCATATCTTTGGCATGGGAATCCTGAGCGTAACGGTAGGCAGCGGACCAAACGGCTTTAGCCATACGACCAGCGGCGTTACCGATGGCTACCAGGATTATTCCTGCACCAAAAGGGCTACGGTTTCTGAAGGAGTTCCTACTGCTATTTCCGTTACAACGAATCCGAATGTAAATGAAAATGTGCGGGTGTGGGTGGATCTGAACAACAACGGCACTTTTGAGGCGGCTACGGAGTTACTGTTCTCTTCTACTAATGCCATAAACCATACCGGCACGTTCACCATTCCAGTCTCGGCTTCGGTGGTAAAAAACCAGGTGCTGCGGA
>NZ_VTWT01000015.1 GCF_008727925.1 Adhaeribacter soli
TCATGGCCGTCTGCTTTAGCTGACGGATCCGTCAGCTAAAGCAGACGGCCATGAAAGTGGTCCCCCGTATTTTTCTGACTGAAACCATAGCATTTAGTTTTTAGGTCCTCTTCGGGAATTGCGGCCGCCCACGTTTACCACAAAGCCAAAGCTCGATACTGAGTTGCCGGCCGTGAGGAATTCCCGGTTTTTGAGGCCCACGTTAAAGCCGCTGGTGTACTGAAACTGCACCGATGGGGTTAAGGAGATGCGGGTGAAAAATATGGGTTCCAGGAAAATATTGTCTTCGGTAGGTTGCTTTACATCGTTTCGGGTAAATTCGGACATATTGATATAACTGGCCCGCAAAGCGGTACCGTAATTCATCGGAAAAGTGTGGCCGAAAAGCCGGAGCGTTTCCTGTTTCTTTTTACTGAAATTTACCTGCACAAAGTATTTGGTGAAAGAAACTTCCTGCCGATCGTAGCTCACGGGGCCTTCCGAGGTTTTCTTTTTGAATGTGCGGTCGGAGCTGCCCCATCCCAGGCCGCCGTAAATTTCCAGGATGCGCTTGTTGTTGTCGCCGAAGGTGGTAAAATAGCCGCCGCCAGCTTCGAGTAAGTTATGACGGAAATCTTTCTTCTCGCGGTTACTGTTCATAAGCGAGCCATTTAAAAGCACCCCAAAGTGGTCGGAAACGGCATAAGCGGTATTGAAACTGGCATTCCCCTTAAAGGTGATGTGAGCGCTGCTGTACAATTCCCCCTGGGCGCTGAGCATGGGGGTATTGGGCACGTTGGGCATGTAAACGGAAGAACAGCTGCTGGCCAGCAACAACCAGCCAAGGGCAATAAACCAGATTTTTGTTTTCATAGCGTTTAAAGTGAATTGGGTGAAATGCTTGATTTTTTATTGGGGATAAGGCTTCAGTTTAAATTTATGAACAGTTTAACAGGTTGAAAATGAGGTGGTAGGGTGTTGTTTTATCCGGGAATTTTATCTAAAACGATCCTAAATTCAAGGCGCAAAAAACAGACCACCTTCGGGGTAACAAGGGCGGCAAAAGAAAGGCGGAAGTAAAGCCTTGATTATGAGTTAGATTAGTTTTCCACCGAAACCCTCGCGCAAAAGGTAACCTTTGGTGGTTCGGGTAAATCCGGAAAGATGGTTTTTGCGCTTAAAATGCTACCGTTTTAAAGTAACTTGCCGCCTGAATGGGATAAGTGCCTGTTCGAAATTCAGGTGTCTGGTTGCAGAAATCTTCGGGAGGACTTGGAAGCGTTTTTTCTTATTCAATAAAGCTCCTGTAAAGCTTTATAGAAGCCTCGAAGCGCAAGAAGGGCCGGTTGGCTTCCGGAAAATGAATTTCAGCTAAGTCATAAAATTAAACTTATGCCAGCGTTTTTGTTCTATAAATAGAAACCGGCCTGCAATGAGATAAGCTGCCGGTGGCAATTAATAGGCTTTACCTGCAAATAAATATTCAGAATACATGCGGCGTTTTATAATGCTTTTCGGGGTTATTTCGCTTATCCTCGATTTTTACGTTTACCAGGGAATTAAAAGACTTACGGCCGATCTAAGGTCCGAAGGTCTGAAGAAGTTTTTCCGTTGGGGCTACTGGGCCTTTTTTATCGGATTTAATATTTGTTTCTGCTATGTAGTGTACCTCCGCATGGTTACCGACGAGAGTACGGCCTTTATGAAATGGGTAATGAACCTGTTCCTGGCCTTCTTTGTAACCAAGCTGGTTTTTATTCTGGTGCTGTTCGGCGAAGATCAGGTGCGGGCCGCAGTTGCCCTTTTCCGCCTGGCAAGGCAACCTAAGAGCGCCGCTCCGGACGAGCCTTTAATGCCGGGCCGGAGGAAATTCGTAAGCCAGGCGGCTACGATTCTGGCAGGTATTCCGTTCGCGGCTTTTATTTACGGCATGGTGAAAGGCAGATACGATTACAGGGTACACCGCACCACGCTTTATTTTGACGACCTGCCGGCTGCTTTCGACGGTTTCAGCATCATGCAGTTATCGGATATTCACGCCGGGAGTTTCGACGATCCGTTGGCTGTCCAGCGCGGCATTGACCTGGCCAATGCTCAGAAACCGGATTTGTTCGTTTTTACCGGCGACCTGGTGAATGATAAGGCAGAAGAAGTAGTGCCGTATATAAACCATTTCAAACAAATAAAAGCGCCTTTCGGCCAGTTTTCGGTTCTGGGCAACCACGACTACGGCCTGTACGCCCAATGGCCCAGCCAGGCCGCGAAGGAAGCCAACCTGGCTGCCTTAAAAAAACATCAGGCTGAAATGGATTACCGGCTGCTGCTGGATGAAGCAGTTACCCTTGAAAAAGACGGGGAAAAATTATCACTGATCGGGGTACAAAACTGGGGCAAAGGTTTTATTCAGATCGGAAACCTGGACAAGGCCCTGCAAAACGTCGATAAAAATGCCTTCAAGATTTTGCTTTCGCACGATCCATCGCACTGGGAAGAAATAGTAAAGCATCATCCAACGCTAGTGCACCTTACTTTATCCGGTCACACCCACGGCATGCAGTTCGGTATTGAAACGCCTACCTTTAAATGGAGCCCGGCACAATACCGTTATAAAACCTGGGCCGGCCTGGCCGAAGAAGCCGGCAGAAGGCTGTACGTGAACCGCGGTTTCGGCTTTATCGGTTACTCGGGTAGGGTAGGAATCTGGCCGGAAATTACGGTGCTGGAATTACGGAGAGGCAAGGCTTAATGTCTGGAAGAGCAGGAAAGCGGCAGGATTGTTCTGAGTAAATGGTTTGTTTCCGTTGATGGATTCCGGCGTTAAAAGTTCAGGTTACTTTTGAGGCGGAAAACGCTACGTTTTGGCCGGAAAAACCGGCAGCATTGATTACCTAGCTTTTCAGAAACAGGTCCGGAAAATCGGAAATAATGCCGAAGGGCGCGTATTTTAAAAGCATCGTATATTCTGGTTCGGAGTTCACGGTGTAAAACAAGAGCTTCCGGTTCTGCAACTTTACGGTTTCGGCTAAATATGCGTTGGCCGTATCTTTGGAAGCCACTACAAATTCCGGGTTCACTTTCGCCAGGTATTCATCAAAATCCACCGGAACGCCTTCGAACATAATGGCGGTGCGAAGTTCCGGTTTGGCTTTCTTCAGTTGAATAATGGGTTGGTGGTAGAACGAGCCAAGTACGAAACGGGAATAGGGCAGTTCTGCTTCCAGCAATTCCAGGGTTTTGGCAAAGGCATTTTCGGCTTTCACTTCCACGATCAGGGTTACGGGGTAATCCTTTGCCAGGGCGATAACTTCCTTTAAAGTTGGGATGGGATCGCCGTTGTTCAGTTTTATTTGCTGCAATTCGGCAACGGTTTGTTCCGCAATAAGACCCTTGGCCGGCGTTAACCGGTCCAGCAAAGCATCGTGAAAAACCACACTTTCACCGTCAATTGTTTTCCAGACATCCAGTTCAATTAAACTCAACCTCAATTCAAAAGCCTTTTGGAAGCCGGCGAGCGTATTCTCAAACACCAAGCCGGCAGCGCCGCGATGCCCGATTATTTCCGGAGAGTTGTTTTTAAGCGTATTGCTCATTTCGTATTGGCTGGAAGGAGTTTACAGATTTTCAGGGAAATAAGGGGGTATTCTGAAAGGAATTTAGAAAACGGAATCTTGAAAAGCAGGTTTAAATTTCCAGCAGAAAAGGAGTAAATCAGTATCAATAAACCATAAAAAAGTGGTAAACCAACGCATGATGCGGCTTACCACCTTTTTCTTCCCTGCTGGTGCAAGGACAAAACATTCTAAAAGCAATCTCATAAATCCACCTGTCATCCTGAGCGCCCGCGAAGGACCTCGTTGGCCATCAGTAGAGAAGCCAGAAATAACAGCTTTCCTTCCCGCCGACGAGTTGTTTCAGAGCTACGCTCGCAAGTTTCGCGCTCCCCCGCGCTCACTTGTGCTTAACATGACATTCTTATATATGAATTAGCTTCCAAAAATTCTGGATGCTTAAATCATGAAGCAGAAAATGCGTTGCCACCATTTCTAACTTCTAATTTCTAATTCCTAATTAGGCGGAGCCTAGCAATTCTTACTATCCAGGCCGCAGGCATCTGCATTCGGGTCGCCGGCTAGTGGGATCGGTTTTGATTTTTCGGTTTCCTGCCACACTTTGTCGAGTACCTGCTGGAAAACTTCAGAAGGCTGGGCGCCGGAAACGGCATACTTATCATTAAACACAAAGAAGGGAACGCCGCGGGCGCCAACCTGCTGTGCCTGGTACTGGTCCTGGTGCACGTCTTCGCGGTAGGCATCGCTTTTCAGCATTTCTTTTACTTTTTCGCCGTTCAAACCTACTGTTTCGGCAATTTGGGCCAGCGTCTCGTGGTCGCCTACGTTTTTGCCTTCGGTATAATAAGCTGCAAACAGTTTTTCTTTCAGTTCATTTTGCTTGCCCTGCTCTTTGGCGTAATGCAGCAGGCGGTGCGCATCCATGGTGTTGGTTATAATGGCCTGGTCGAAGTTGTAGGTTAAGCCCACTTCTTTGGCCATGCCGGCCATGTAATCGTTCATCTGCTTGCCCTCGGCCAGGCTCACGCCCTTGCGCTGTGCCAGGTAAGCGTCTACGCTCATGCCGGCTACCGGCTGCATTTCCGGATCGAGCTGAAAACTGCGCCATTCAATTTCCACGTCATCTTTATGCTTGAAATCTTTTAAGGCATTCTCAAATTTGCGCTTGCCGATGTAGCAAAACGGACAAACGATATCGGACCAGATCTCTATTTTCATATTTATGTTCTTTGGTTATACTGAGTACAACAATTTAATTTGAAATTAAGTGTGATTTTTAAATACGGGTCGAACCATAAAAAAGGCCGGAAACTTCCGGCCTTTAAAAGAGCAATTAGTTTTTTGCAGGGATTTCCTGCCGTTTCGGAAATACAATGCCGGTGTAGCTGTAAGGCGAAATGGCCCGTAATTCTGATCTTACTTCTTCGCTTACGTCCAGGGTTTGAATAAATTCCTGAATGGTTTTTTCGGTGATCTTTTCGTTTTTGCGGGTAAGGGCTTTCAGGGCTTCGTAAGGTTGCGGATAGCCTTCCCGGCGAAGTACGGTCTGAATGCCTTCGGCTACTACGGCCCAGTTATCTTCCAGGTGCGCTTTCAGGGCGTTTTCGTTCAGCTGCAGTTTGCCAATGCCTTTTTCTAATGATTTTAAAGCAATTAAAGTATGCGCCAGCGGCACGCCTAAATTCCGGAGCACGGTAGAATCGGTCAGGTCGCGCTGCAGGCGGGAGATCGGTAGTTTGGCGGCAAAGAACTCCAGTAAAGCATTGGCCACGCCCAGGTTTCCTTCGGCATTTTCGAAATCGATCGGGTTTACTTTGTGCGGCATAGCCGAAGACCCGATCTCACCGGCTTTGATCTTCTGGGTGAAGTAGCCCATGGAAATGTACTGCCAGATGTCGCGCGCAAAATCGGTCAGGATGGTGTTCAGGCGCTTCAGGTTGTCGGAATAGGCAGCCAGGTCGTCGTAAGGTTCGATCTGGGTGGTTACGCGGGTGCGGTTCAGGCCTAAAGTATGGTTCACAAATTTCTCGGCGAAGGCCAGCCAGTCGGTTTGCGGGTAGGCAATAAAATGGGCGTTGAAGTTACCGGTAGCGCCGCCGAATTTAGCCGAAAACGGGATGGTGCGCAAAGATGAAAGCTGACGGTGCAGACGTTCGGCGAATACCAGCATTTCCTTGCCCAGGCGGGTAGGAGAGGCCGGTTGCCCGTGGGTATGAGCCAGCATAGGCACCTGTTGCCAGGCTTCGGTCATTTCTTCCAGTTTCTGCAGCACCAGGGTAAAAGCAGGCATCAGCACGGTTTCGGTGGCCTCTTTAAGCGAAAGCGGAATGGCGGTATTGTTAATATCCTGAGAAGTTAAACCAAAGTGGATAAATTCTGCAAAGGCCGTTAAACCATTTTCATCGAAGCGCTGTTTCAGGAAATATTCAACCGCTTTTACGTCGTGGTTGGTGGTTTGCTCCAGGGTTTTAATGGCTTGGGCATCGGCTTCGGAAAAACCGGTATAGATCTTCCGTAAAAAAGCGAATTGTTCGGTTGGGAAACCGGCAAGTTGCGGCAGCGGGATCTGGCAGAGGGCAATAAAGTATTCCACTTCCACCTGCACCCGGTAACGGATGAGGCCGAATTCAGAAAAATAAGCGGCCAGCCCGGCAGTTTGTTTGCGGTAGCGGCCGTCCACCGGCGATAAAGCGGTTAAAGCGTTCAGGTTCATGGTGAGGCTATTAAGCCGCAAAGGTACGCCTAAACGCTCAATTGCAGAATTGCTATATTATTAATATTTTTTAATACCTTTACAGGCTTTTTTGTACTTATTTTTATTCTTTTTATGAAGAAATTTTACGGCGGGCTCTTAGCAGCAGCTTTCCTTGGTTTTGGCACGGTACAGGCGCAAACCCTGCAGGCAAATAAAACCCAACTGGCTTTCGGCAATGCCACTGAAATTGCCCCGGTTACGCAGCAGGTCGTGATCTCCAATCCGTTGAATTACAGCGTAAACGTAACCGGTATCCGGTTTTTTACCACCTACGGTGCGCCGGCATTTTCGGTAAACCAGACGTTGCCGCTCAGCATTCCGGCCGGAGGCTCCCAGACCCTTACCGTAACTTTTTCGCCGCTCCACAATATTGCCCACAACTCCGAAATGGTGATCGAAACCGATTCGCACGGCGGCCATTTATCAGTGGACCTCACAGGGCAGGGCAAATATTCAAAAAGCTATTACAATAACTCCGAAAACAAATCGGAAGAACAGCTGAAAGTGGCTTTAAAAGGCATTGTTTCCAATCCGTACACCTCGTTCAGTTACGATGCTGCTCGCGATAAAATGTACATGGAGGTTGATAACTGGAAAACCAATGGCCGTGGCGCATCCGTTAACACGCTCGAATGCGTTTACACGGGCCGGGTTGCAGCAGGCTACACCAGCCGCAGCAACATTTTCAGCAATTTTAACATTAATGCCGAGCATACGTTCCCGCAGGGCAAATTCGGTTCATCCAGCCCAATGGTTTCGGATATGCACCACCTTTTCCCGACCGATGAAGCAGCGAATAACAGCCGCAGCAGTTATCCTTTCGGCATAGCCACCACACCATACCGGAACGACCAGATCAATACGCCTTCGCATCTGGGAAATAATAACCTGTACGAACCACGCGATCAGCAGAAAGGCGCTACAGCCCGGGCCATGCTGTATTTCGTGATCCGTTACCAGGATTACCAAGGGTTCTTTGTGCCGCAGGAAGCCATTCTGAAAACCTGGAACAAGCAGTTTGCCCCAACCCCGATAGACGTAAAACGCAACAACGATATCCAGGCGCGCCAGCAGAACCGCAACCCGTTTGTAGATTACCCGCAGTTAGCAGATCGTATCAATAATTTCGTGAGCCCTTCGGCTGCTTTGCCTTCCTATGAGCTTTACCAGACGCCGGTCGTAAATTATGGCCATATTCCGGCCGGAAACTTTACCTACAACTACGTGCTGGTAAACAATGGCAACCAAACCATGAACTTTACCAACCCAACGCTTTCGAACACCAGCATTTTAAGTTTTGCCAGCGGTTCAGGGTCTAATTTCTCCATTGCCCCAGGCGAAGCCTATACCCTGAAAATTAACCTGAATTTAGGTTCTGCCAACGATTCTGTTTCGGAAATGCTGACGCTGGGTTCTAACATTCCGGGTAAAACCAGCCTGAGTGTTCCGGTTTACGCCAACAAGAATAAAGTTTCTGGTCCGCTTTCTGCTGGTAAGAACGTAGATGCGGCTATCTTTAACCTGTTTCCGAACCCGGTAGGAGAGGAGCTGACCATTGCCCGCGGCAATCAGTTCGGCAAAGGCGCTTATAACCTGGAAATTCTGGATGCCATGGGCCGGACAGTACGGAAAACTACTGCCAGCGGCGATATTTCTACTGTGAACGTAACGGAGTTGAAGCGCGGTGCGTACTTTATCCGGATAAATTCCGGTAATGAGGTCGTTATCCGGAAGTTTATAAAGCTGTAAGTACTTTTTTTAGCGGTTTTGCTACCGTTTTGAACGATTTAACCTTCAGTGCAGCTTTTAATAAAAGAGAAGCGCTGAAGGTTTCGTTTTTTCTATATTTGCACATAAAATTTATAGCGTGCCGCAATTTAAATATAATAAAGAATTACTTATCCGGCGGAGCCTGCAGGTTGGCGCCGGTATTTTACTGGTTTTGATCCTTGCCGTAAGTGTTTTGTTTTTCTACCGGCAGCGCCTGCTGAAGTACGCGGTAGAAACAGTGGTTACCAAAGTAGAAGCTAAATATCCGGCCAAACTGCACATCGGGAAATCGGGGTTTGCCAACCTTACCTCGGTGGAAATGGAGAATATTGCCCTGGTGCCGAATTATGGCGATACCCTGTTGCAAACCAAAAAGGTGCATGCCTCCATCAGTTTCCGGACCTTATTGAAGGGAAGGATCATATTCAATGAACTGGAGGTTTCTGATGCTTACCTAACGGCTGTAAAGTATCCGGACAATACGAACAATTATTCGTTCCTGCTCGGCAAAAAGCCCACCGAACCGGTAGATACCACCAAATCCAGAAATTACGGCAAACTGCTGAACGATCTGATCGAAAAAGCCTTTGAAAGCGTGCCGGACCAGGTTAATTTTCAGAACCTGAACGTTTCTTATACCTCGCCGCACCGGAACATTGCCATGAAAATGCCGGAACTTACCATTGCAGACGGCGAAATCAAGACGGCCCTTACCGTTAAAACCGACTCGCTGGTAAATAACCTCCGCGCGCACGGCACCATCGATCCGGGTAAATATTTTATTTCGGCCCGGCTCTATGCCCTCGATACGGCGGGCATTGTGCTGCCTTACGTGAAGCAGAAATTTGGCGGCGATGTTTCCTTCGATACCCTGGCCGTGAGTTTATCGGATAAACGTTTTTCGCGCGACATGCTAACCGTGCGGGGAAATGCCAGCATAACCGGACTTACCGTTAACCACTCCCGCATTTCCGATACCGATGTAAAAGTAAAAAGCAGCGCCGTAGATTACGTGGTTTCCCTGGGCCCGGATTATTATGCCGTAGACAGCCTGACGGAAGTTCGCGTGAACAAAATGAAGATCTACCCGGTAGTACAATTCCGGACCAAACCGGCCAAAGACCTGGTAATGCGGGTGCATACGGCCCAAACCCCGGCTAACGATTTCTTCGGCTCGCTGCCGGAAGGCATGTTCGATACCGTGGAAGGAATTAAGGGGGAAGGAAGCCTTTCTTATACGATGAAAACCCACATCAACTTTGCCGACCTGAAACACCTGACTTTCGATTCGGACCTGGAAGGGCATAATTTCAAGATTCTGCAATATGGCAAGGAAGACCTGAGTAAAATGAACCGGCCGTTCCAGTACACCGCCTACGAATACGGCAAACCAGTACGTACCTTTACGGTAGGGCCGGGTAATCCTTTTTTTGCGCCGTACAATTCCATTTCGCCTTACCTGAAAAATACGATCATGACTTCGGAAGATGCCGGTTTTTTTCGGCACAAAGGGTTTCATGAAGAGGCATTCCGGCAGAGTATAGCCACCAACATAAAAGCCAAGAAGTTTGCGCGCGGCGGCAGTACCATTTCCATGCAGCTGGTAAAAAACGTGTTCCTGAGCCGCAAGAAAACCATTGCCCGTAAAGCGGAAGAAGCCTTAATCGTGTGGCTCATCGAGAACAACAAAATTACTTCCAAAACCCGGATGTACGAGGTTTACCTGAACATTATTGAATGGGGGCCAAACGTGTACGGGATAAAAGATGCTTCGCGGTTCTATTTCGGAAAGCAACCTTCCGAACTTACCCTGGCCGAAAGCATTTACCTGGCGCACATAATCCCGAAACCCAAAGCTTACCGTTCCGCCTTCGATGCCTACGGCAACCTGAAGCCGCACGTAGCCTGGTATTACCGCCTGATCTCCGGCATCATGCTTCGCCGCGGCCAGATCTCCCAGGAAGAGTACGATGCCCTGCAGCCTGCTGTAGACCTTTACGGCCGCGCCCGCGACCTGATCGTTACCGCCGTAGATACTACCTCCGTAACCGATACGCTGCAACTGGCCCCGATCGATATGATGGATTAGGATTAGATTTTGATTTAAAAATGAAAGGCCCGGTAAAGTTGATTTGCCGGGCTTTCTTTTTACCGGATGCCGATAGAAAAAGTTAATGGATTGTGGATTCTTAAAATAGAAATCAAAAAAAGACTATAGATCGGTTGAGAAAATAGGGTAAGGCTCTAATCAATCTGTCATCCTGAACGCGAGTGAAGGACCTTGTCGGCGGTCAGCAGAAAGACTTAAATGAATGAAAGTTCGGCTAAAGCCATGGTTACATTTCTTAAAAACCGTCAGCTAAAGCAGACGGCAATGAATTTTTAATTCGATAAAAGTAACACTCCAGTCAACAATTAGAAAACAGGCTAGTTTCCAGAACCCCTGTAGAGACGTAATATATTACGTCTTTCACAGCATTGCGACAAATAGGCGAAATCTGATACTGCCTTGTAACTGGCTCCCGCATTATTTACCACTGTTTGTCACCCCGAAGGAGACGTAATATCCTAAACGGAAACATTGTACCCTGAATGGAGACGTAATATATTACGTCTCTACAGATAAAAATCACAATAGAACATTTTGCCTTACGTTCATAAAACACGCAACAACGGCGAATAGAAGTGGCCGATTATTTAACCATGATGGAGCATTGGTTTATGCTCAAATTCAACAAATACCACCTTCATTGCCGTCTGCTTTAGCTGACGGATAGCAGAGAAACCAGCTTCACAAAAAAGGCCGGCTATTTATAAGCCGGCCTTGTAAAAGGGTAGGTTTTCTGGCTGAAAAACCCAAATTAATTTGTTGGCGGAACAGGCAGGTCGCTATCTTTTTTCGGGAACAGCAAGGAGGCGATTACTGAAGTTGCTAGAATACCACCCACGATCAACAACGCGTAACGCATATCGAAATGGTAAATATCCGAAAGCACAAGCTTGATACCGATGAATACCAGAATTAGCGCCAGGCCGTAGTGCAGGTAATGGAAAAGCTGCATGATACCGGACAGGGCAAAGTACAGCGCTCTTAAACCAAGCAGAGCAAAAACGTTAGAGGTATAAACGATAAACGTGTCGCGGGAAATTGCCAGAATGGCCGGGATCGAATCCATGGCAAATACCAGGTCGGTAGTTTCTACCATCAGGAGCACTATGAAAAGCGGCGTGGCAAAGATCATCCCTTCGCGTTTTACGAAGAATTTACCGCCTACCAGTTCGTTTGTAACCGGCATGAAGCGGCTGATGAATTTAACCACCGGGTTGGCCCGCGGGTTAATTTCCGGCTCATGCGACGTGGTGGCCATCTTAATACCAGTAAAGATCAGGAAGGCACCCAGGATGTAAATAATGAAGTGGAACTTAGCCAGTAACGCTACCCCAACCACAATAAAAATTGCCCGCAAAACCAAGGCCCCGATAATACCCCAGAACAGGATCTTGTGCTGGAAAATAGGCGGGATCTTAAAGTAATTGAACAGCACGATGAACACAAACAGGTTATCGACGCTCAGCGATTTTTCGATCAGGTAGGCCGTCAGGAATTCGAGTGCGGGTTCGGTACCCATCGTGTAATAGATAAGCACATTAAAAGCCAGGGCCAGCGCGATCCAGAAAGCGCTGAAACCGAGGGCTTCTTTGATCTTCACTTCGTGGGCATGCCGGTGGAACACAAAAAGGTCGAGCGCCAGCATTCCTAAAACGAATACGTTAAAGAGCACCCAGAACATAATATTGTCTCCCATATGTTATAAAATAAAAAAGTTGGGGTTTGTTTTCATGGTAATAATAAGCAGGGGTTGGAGTAAGTGAGTATTAATGTTCGAAACGGCGGAAGAGGCTGTCCATTTTCATCCGGATCACGCCGTAAAAAGCTTCCTTGATAATGCCTTTGCTCATTTTCGATTCGCCTCGGGTGCGATCGGTAAAAATGATAGGCACCTCCTTAATTTTAAAGCCGTATTTATAAGCCAGGAATTTCATTTCGATCTGGAAGGCATACCCGATAAATTTGATCTCATCGAGCGGAATGGTTTCGAGCACTTTGCGGGTGTAGCACTTAAAACCGGCCGTAGCATCCTGAATAGGCATACCCGTGATCATGCGCACGTAAGCGCTGGCGAAATAGCTCATCAGCACCCGGTTCATGGGCCAGTTTACCACGTTCACGCCTTTAATGTAGCGGCTGCCAATGGCCACGTCGTACCCTTCCACGGCACACGCTTCATAAAGGCGCACCAGGTCTTCGGGGTTGTGCGAGAAATCGGCGTCCATTTCAAAAATGTATTGGTAGCCGCGGGCCAAAGCATATTTAAAGCCGTGAATGTATGCGGTTCCCAAACCCAGTTTGCCCTGGCGTTCTTCCAGAAAAAGCTTTTCAGGAAACTCCTGCTGCAAATTCCGGATAATTGCCGCGGTGCCATCCGGGGAGTTGTCGTCCACGATCAGAACATCGAAAGGAACGGGCAGCGAAAAAACCTTTCGAACGATGGCTTCCGCGTTCTCTTTCTCATTATAAGTGGGAATTACCACTATGGCGTTATTCATAGCTTCAAAGATAGTGAAATCAGGCGGTTTGGGCCGAAGCCAGCTCCTGAATTTTTTTTGCTACTTTCAGGCCGCGCTTTACGCAATGCTGGATGGAAACGCCGCTGCACCAGTTGGCTGCTATAAACACATTATCTGTCTCCAGGGTTTTGGCAAATTGCTGGGCATCTTCAATGTAAAGGTCGTATTGCGGAATGGCCTGGTGCCAGAGATAGAAATGCTGGTAAACCGGACGCTCCGCCGAGATCTGGTAATTGCGTTTCAGTTCCTCGTGCACGCCTTTCAGAATTTCCATGCGGGGGCGACGCGTATTTTCGGCGAAGGGCGTACCGCCTACAAAAGTGGTGAATAGCACTTCGTCGTCGGGGCAGCGGTTCGGGAAAATGGAACTGTTCCAGATCACGCCGGCAGAGAAAAGGTTTTCCTTTTTCGGGTGGAGGGCGCCAAAACCTTTCAGCGAAAAACCGACCGATGCCTTTTTATAAACGGTATGCACCACGGCCACGGGCGGATAATTTACATTCCGCAGGGCTGCGGCGAGACCCGGAAAGGTATACTCCAGCAGGGGCGTGGCCTTGTGCGCCGGAATGGCCATTACCAGAACGTCGTATTCGCGCGGCACGTAATCGGGCGAAGTGGTACTAATAATGTATTTGCCGTGGCTTTTGGTGACCATTTCTACCGGATAGCCGGTTTGCAGACCCAGTAGCTTGGAACCCAGCGCCAAAGGCAGGGTCTGGAGGCCGTTTTTAAACGAAATGGTTTTCCTGCGCTTCGGCGGATCTTTAAGCAGGCCTTTCTGTACCGAGCCGTACACCTGTTCGTATTTAACCAGCTTCGGAAACGTTTTATTGATGAGCAACTGGTCAGGATCGCCGGCAAAAATGCCCATTACGAAAGGCGAAACCGCATAATCCAGCACCTCCCGGCCGAACCTTCTTTCGAAAAACTGGCTGATGGTTTCGTGCGGATTAACGGGTTTAGGCGGAAGAAAACGTTCCTGCAGCAGGCGGTACTTCGTTTTAAAATGAAAATAAGTATCGGCCATGAGCTTCAGGGGCGAATCGGGCAGCCGGCGGTAGCGGCCATCGCGGAAAATGTAACGGGTACCGGAAACGGGATTTGCTTCCACCACCTCCGGTTCCAGTTTCAGTTCCCGGATCAGCTTTTCAATTTCGGGCGTTAAGAGCAGCGAGTTCGGTCCCATTTCCAGCACGTAATTCTTTATGCGTACCGATTTAATGTTGCCGCCCGGGAAATCGGCCTGCTCGTACAGATCGTGCTGAATGCCAGCTTTCTGCAGTTGATGGGCAACCACTAACCCCGAAATACCCGCGCCTATAATGCCTACTCTCATTTATTCAATTTGGAAATTTGAAAATTTAAAAATTTGGAAAGGAGAAGATTAGGTTCAAATGCTTCTTCATTTTTCCGCCTTTTGCTCCGGCAATTATTTTCGCTTAAAAAGGGTAGGTATTCCGCCTGAAAAAGTACCTGCCGGATGCCTGTTTACGGAAAACAGGGCAGAAGTTTTAAGAAGAATTGGCTACGGTTTTTATAAAGGAAGGGAAGGGTTGAAATCCTGAAAAGGTTGTAGTTTTGAACCGCAATGGAACAGAATACCAAAACAAAATGCGTTTTCCTGGATCGCGACGGCGTACTGAACCGGGAGCGCGGCGATTATACCTGGCGGCTGGAAGATTTTGACGTGCTGCCCGGCGTACCGGAAGCGCTGCAACTGCTGAAGGAAAACGGTTATCTCCTCATCATTATCACGAACCAGGGCGGCATTGCCAAAGGACTTTACACCCGGGAAGACGTTTATGCCTGTCATCGGAAACTGCAGCAGGCCTTTAATGGAATAATAGATGCTCTGTACTATGCGCCTTCACACCCATCCGTGTCGGAATCGCTGAGCCGTAAGCCGGACTCTTTAATGCTGGAAAAGGCCATGGCTAAATTCAACATTGATCCGGAAAAGTCGTGGTTTGTAGGCGATAAAAAACGGGATCTGCAGGCGGCGGCAAAAGTAAACGTAAAAGCAATTCTGGTAGGAGAGGAGGAAACCTATGCTCATCCTTTCCGGGAAAAGGATCTGCTGACCGCGACGAGGTTTATTTTGGGGCAGAAAGGTTGAATTGTTTCCATGACGTAGGGTTTAAACCCAAGAACGTCAATTTAAAAAATTGTAAAAATGAAACGCTGTTTCGGCCATCTTTGTCCGCACCAGGTTAATTCCAGACATAGATGTCCGGAAGAGCAGTAAAGTAAAATACACAGCATCTGGTAGCGTAAGGTTTAAACCCTACGCTACCAGATGCTGACGATGAAGCCCAGAAACAAAAACGTCCCGAAAAGCTTCGGGACGTTTTTGTTTTAAATATTGGTATGTTTAAGCTTAGCCGCGAACAGAAGCTTCGGCGGTTTTGGCTACCGGCTGGGCTTTGAAATCTGCTTTAGAATAAGCCGGGCAGGTGGTTTTGCAGGAAGAAGCCAGGCCTACCAGACCTACGGCTGCAATAAACAAATACTTTTTCATATAATTCCGTTACTGTTTTTTTAAGCGTGGATTTTCAAAAATACGATTTTTTTTCAAATGAATAAAAAAAACTTCGGCATAATATTTCATCCGGTCGGCAGCAAAACTATTTTATTGACTTAACTTTTGCGGAGCATAGCTCTTGACTGTCCGGATGCGGGCCTTTCCGGGCTTCCTGGGTTATTCGGTTTCAGGCTTGGCCGGAACAAAATAAATGCTTAAAATGGGGCTTCAATTCTACCGTTTTGACTGTTAAAGAATTCCCGCACCCCTTCATTACCAAATCTACCGGCGACGTAGAGCCTTTTTCTCCGGAGAAACTGCAACGTTCCCTGAAACGCGCCGGGGCTTCGGAGCAGCTCATAGGCCGTATCATGGACCAGCTTTTGCCGCAACTCTATGATGGTATGCCCACTAAAAAGATATATCAGCTGGCCTTTAAGATCCTGCGCGGCAGTTCCCGGCCTTTGGCGGCACGTTACCGGCTGAAATCAGGCATCATGGAGCTGGGGCCTTCGGGGTATCCGTTCGAAAAATTTGTGGGCGAAGTGTTGCGGAACCAGGGTTTTACCGTGGAAGTGGGCGTAACCATCAAAGGCCGGTGCGTGAATCATGAAGTAGATGTTTTGGCTGGCCGCGGGAACGACATTTTTATGGTGGAATGTAAGTTTCACAACCACCCGGAAGCGACCAACAACGTGAAAATTCCGCTTTACATTCAGGCGCGATTCGAAGATATAAAGACTGCCTGGAAAGAATTGCCTGAGCATAAGGAAAAACTGCACCAGGGCTGGGTGGTTACCAATACCCGCTTCACGTCCGATGCCATTCAGTACGCCGAATGCATAGGCCTGAAACTGATCGGCTGGAATTATCCACGCAAAGGCAATCTGCAGGACCTGATCGAATCGGAAGGGCTTTATCCGCTTACCGTCCTTACTACGTTAACGAAAAGCGAAAAACAGCAGCTTTTAGACCGCAGGATCGTGCTTTGTCACGAACTGGCCCAGCACCCGGCTTACCTGGAGCAAATTGGCATTAAGGGAAACCGGTTGCAGCAAGTTAAAAGCGAAGCCGAACAACTCAGCCAGCATTTGTTTGCTTATGGAATTGATTGATGTTGCCACCGACCTCAGCGCGTTTTCGGCGGAAGAAACGGCCCGGAAACTGGATGCGGACCTGAAAAACGGGTTAAGCGCCGAAGAAGCTGCGGCGCGCCTGGAGCAATTCGGGCCGAATGAACTAACCGAAACCCGCAAACGCAGCCTCTGGCATTTGGTTTTAGACCAGCTGAAAAGCCCCATTGTGTACCTGCTGCTGGTGGCCGCCGGCATCTCGTTTTTCTTCCAGGAATACCTGAACGCCGTAGCCATTTTGGTGGTGCTGGTGATCAATACGGTGGTGGGCTTTGTGATGGAATACCAGGCAGGCAGATCCATGGAAGCATTGAAAAAGATTTCTTCGGTGCCGGCTAAAATGTTGCGCGACGGGCAGTTGCAGGAAATGGAAGCCAGCCAGATCGTGCCCGGCGACGTGGTTTTCCTGGAAGCCGGGGACGTGGTACCGGCCGACGGGCGCATTTTCCGGACGTCGCAGCTGCAAGTGGAGGAAGCGGCGCTAACCGGGGAATCGGTGCCGGTAGAGAAAAACGAAGCATCTTTGCAGGCTGGCCTGCCGCTGGGCGACCGGCTGAATTACCTCTTCAAAAGTACCTTTGTTACCCGCGGCAATACCTATTTGCTCGTTTCGCATACGGGCATGAACACCCAGCTCGGGCACATTGCCAACCTGGTGCAAAACGCCGAACAAGCCGCCACGCCGCTGGAAAAAAAACTGGCCGAATTCAGTAAAAAGCTTATTCTGGTAACCATTGGTTTGGCAATCATCATTTTTGTTTCCGGTTTGCTGAACGGTTTGCCTTTGGTGGGCATGCTGCAAACGGTTATTGCGCTGGCCGTAGCCGCCATTCCCGAAGGTTTGCCCATTGTGGCGACGCTGGCTTTGGCGCGGGGCATGCTGCAAATGGCTAAGCACAACGTGATCGTGAAAAAACTTTCGGCGGTGGAAACGCTGGGCGGCACGAACGTGATCTGCACCGATAAAACCGGCACGCTTACCCAGAATAAAATCGAAGTTTCGGTGCTCAACACGCCTTCCGGCAGCTGGAACATTACCGAAAACGAACAGATCGGCGAGAACGAAAATTTCCACTTCATTAAATACGCTTCGGTTTTAACCAATACCGCCGAAATAAGCGAAAAAGGTGCTGAAGCGCAGGAAATTGGCGATCCGCTGGAAGTGGCCTTGTTGAAATTCGCAAAAAACTACGGCACCGACGTGGTGATGGCGCGCCGGAAACATCCCAAACTGGCCGAAGAGCCTTTCAGTTCGGAAACCAAAATGATGGCCACGCTGCACGGCAAAGAACCCGAATTGATGGTTTTTGCCAAAGGCGCCGCCGAAGAGTTGCTGAACCAGTGCACGGCTTTCCTGGAACACGGCGAAGTGAAAAAACTGACCGCCGAAGCGAAAGACACCTGGTTGCAGGAAAGCGAAAAAATGGCGGAATCGGGTTTGCGGGTGCTGGCTGCGGCTTACAAAACGGTATCGGAAATGCCCCCAAAACTGGGTGAAGACCTGATCTTTTCCGGGTTGATCGGCATGGTAGATCCGCCGCGGCCCGAAGTATTGCCTGCCATCAAAGAATGTCTTTCGGCCGGCATCCGGGTGATCATGATCACCGGCGACCACCCGGCCACGGCCAACAAAATTGCGCTGGAACTCGGCATCAATACCCCCGATGGTCATCCGCCGGTAACGGGTAAACAATTAAAACCAGCTTCCGAAATTTCAACCAACGACCGCCATGACATTGCCGGCGCCAACGTGTTTGCCCGCGTAGATCCGCAGCACAAACTCGACCTGGTGCAACTGCTGCAGGAAGACGGCAACGTGGTAGCCATGACCGGCGACGGCGTGAACGATGCCCCGGCCCTGAAAAAAGCCGACATTGGCGTGGCCATGGGGTTACGCGGTACGCAGGTAGCCCAGGATGTATCGGATATGGTGCTGAAAGACGATAAGTTCACTTCCATTGTGGTGGCTATCCGGCAGGGGAGGGTAATCTTTGAGAACATCCGCAAATTTGTGATCTTTCTGTTGAGCTGCAACCTGAGCGAACTTTTCCTGATTGCTACCGTGGCCGTTTTGAACCTGGGTTTCCAGTTGCTGCCGCTGCAGATCCTTTTCATTAACTTAATTACCGATGTATTGCCTGCGCTTGCTTTGGGCGCGACCGAAGGCAATCCGGGCATAATGAACCAGCCGCCGCGCAAAGCCACCGAACCCATTATTGACCGGCAACGCTGGATCGCGATCATTTTTTATTCGGTGGTTATTTCGCTTTGTGCACTGGGGGCCGTTTACCTGAACCATTACGTGCTGCACCCCGCCGAACACTGGCACGCAGGCCGCTACAACAACATCCTTTTCTACACGCTCATTTTCTGCCAGCTGGCGCACGTGTTCAACATGGGTTCCGGCAACCGGTTCTTTTTCCGGTCCGAAATTGTAACGAATAAATTTGTGTGGCTGGCGCTGCTGGTAAGCGGCGCAGTGGTGTTCCTGGCCGGCTGGATCGGCCCGGTAAGAAATGCGCTTGCCATTCAGGAAATGCTTTTAACCGATTGGCTGGCGGTCGTTTCGGCGGTCTTTGCTTCGCTTATCATCATTCAGCTCAGTAAAAAATTTAAACTCATTCAGCAATGAAAAATCCGGATCGTATTTCTGTAAAATTCCTGGGCGCGGCCGGCACCGTTACCGGCTCCAAATACCTGATCAAAGCTTTCGGTAAAACCATTTTAGTGGATTGCGGTTTGTTTCAGGGCCTTAAAAAACTGCGCGAACTGAACTGGAACCGTTTTCCCGTTGACCCGGAATCGATTGACCTGGTGCTGCTCACGCACGGGCATTTAGATCACGTGGGGTATTTGCCAAGATTGGTGAAAGCCGGTTTTGCGAACGAGATCTGGGGTGTAGGGCCTACCTTGCAGGTCGCCAAAATTATTCTGGAAGACAGCGGCAAGATTCAGGAGGAAGAAGCAAAAGCGGCGAACGAAAAAGGCTATTCGAAACACAAACCCGCCGTGCCGCTCTACGACCTGGAAGACGTGGCCGAAACGCTACCTTTTTTCACCGAAAAAGTGCCGGACCAATGGCACGAAATTTCCGACCAGATCAAAGTCCGGTTCCGCTATAACAGCCACATCATCGGCGCTACTTTTATTGAATTGCAGTTGGGCGAAAGAAGGCTGGTTTTCAGCGGGGACATTGGCCGCGACGACGACTTGCTTTTGTTTCCGCCGCAAAAACCGGAGCGCGCCGATTACCTGTTCATTGAATCTACCTACGGCGACCGGCTGCACCCGCATAACGCCGAAGAGCAGCTGCTTGAATTATTGCAGGCGGCGGCCAAACGAAAAGGCACCATTATTATTCCGAGTTTTGCCGTGGAGCGCACCCAGATGCTGATGTATTTGTTCTGGCAGCTCCGGAAGAAAAACCAGATCCCTAATTTGCCCATTTACATGGACAGCCCGATGGGTACGAACGTGCTTTCCGTTTTTGCGCAAAACCCCGACTGGCACAAACTTTCGGGCCACGATGCGGCGGAAATGCTGCGCGAAATAAAAGTGCTGGAAAGCTACCAGGAAAGTATGGCGCTGGTAACCGATAAAAATCCGAAGATCGTGATTGCAGGCAGCGGCATGGCTACCGGCGGCCGCGTGCTGCAATATTTAAAACACTACCTTTCCGATAACCGCAGCACCATTTTACTGGTCGGTTACCAGGCCGAAGGCACGCGCGGGAGACAGCTGCTGGAAGGTGCGCCGGACGTCAAAATAGAAGGCGAATATTACCTGGTAAAAGCCCACATCGCGCAGATTAACGGCCTTTCCGCCCACGCCGATCAGCATGGATTATTGAACTGGCTCAGCGAACTGAAAGAAAAGCCCCGCAAAACTTTCATTGTGCACGGCGAACCTACTGCCGCCGATGCATTCCGCACCAAACTGGAAACGGAAAAAGGGTATTACGTGCGTATTCCGGAACTATACGAAGAGGTTTACCTGAGTTAATTTTTGATGGTAGAGACGCGATTTATCGCGTCTCTTTACACAGCCACTGTTTCCACAATTTATTAATTTCTGAATACGTGCAAAGACGCGATAAATCGCGTTTCTACTTTTGCAATACCCTAAAAACGCTATTATTTCCCCCTAAAAACTGCCATGGAAACACCCGCCACCGTAACACCCGCTTCCAACTTTCTGCAGGTAAAAGCCATTGGCATCGATACATATCTGGAAAACGTGATCTACATGCGCGCCGATTGCCACATTTGTAAATCGGAAGGGTACAAAGCGCTCACGCGGGTGGTGGTTTCGTTTCGGGAAACCGAAATTGTAGCTACGCTGAACGTGGTTTATTCGGAACTGATCCACCACAACGAAGCTGGGCTTTCCCTCATAGCCATGCAGCGGCTGAACGTGCAGAACGGCGACCTGATCCGCATTGACCACCTGAACCCGGTAGCGTCGCTAAGCTTGGTCCGTCGCAAAATGTATGGAAACGAATTGCAGGATGCGGATTATCAGCAAATCATTTCCGACATTTTAAAAGGCTGGTACTCGAACATTGAGGTTGCAGCTTTCATTACAGCCTGTTCTGCTACCGATCTTACCATTGCCGAAATAACAGGTCTTACAAAAGCCATGATCTTTAGCGGAAAACGTCTGAACTGGAACAAGGAAATGGTACCCGATAAGCATTGCGTAGGCGGCTTGCCCGGCAACCGCACCACGCCCATTGTAGTCAGCATCCTGGCCGCCGCCGGACTCACCATTCCTAAAACTTCCTCCAAAGCCATTACCTCGCCCGCCGGCACTGCCGATGTGATCTCCACCTTTACAAATGCCGCTTTAACACTGGAGCAGATGCAGTACGTGGTGCAGAAGGAGAACGGCTGCATGGCCTGGGGTGGCGGCGTGCACCTGAGCCCCGCCGATGACCTGCTGATTACGATAGAAAAGGCCCTGGATGTAGACAGCGAAGGCCAGATGATCGCTTCGGTTTTATCTAAAAAAGTTGCCGCTGGCGCTACCCATGTGGTCATCGATATTCCAGTTGGCGAAACAGCTAAAGTACGGTCGGCAGAAGAAGCGGAAGGTATTCGGTTGAAAATGGAGGCAGTAGCCACCGCCATTAACCTGAAACTGAAAGTGGTGCTGACGGATGGAAGCCAGCCGGTAGGTCGGGGTATTGGTCCGGCCCTTGAAGCGCTGGATGTCCTTGCCGTTTTACGCAATGCACCCGCCTCTCCGCATGACCTTCGGGAGAGAGCCTTATTTTTAGCGTCCGAAATGCTGGAAATATCCGGAACGGTAGATCCGGGGGAGGGAAAAGCAAAAGCAGCCGAAATTCTGAACAGCGGGCAGGCCTACCAGAAATTTCTGGCAATCTGCCAGGCCCAGGGCGGCTTCCGGGAACCAGTGGCCGGGCAATACACCTTCGATGTAGTTTCTACCGTTGCCGGAACTGTGCAGAAGATTGACAACCGCAAACTGGCCCGCCTAGCCAAGCTGGCCGGCGCTCCCAAAGCCAAAGGTGCGGGTATGCTCTTCCTTTCGCCGCTGGGCCGCAGGGTGGAAGTAGGCAATGTACTCTTTACGCTTTATGCCGAAGCCGAAGGGGAGCTGGAATATGCGAAGGAATTCCTGAGTAACCTGAACGAAGTGCTGGTGATCGGGTGAATGAGACATGATAGGGATGCCCCAGATTTTAAAGGAACGGTCATCTCGACCGCAGGGAGAGATCTCCTCAAGTTGGTAGAAGTTTCATTCTGGCTTTACTACCAAACTCCAGAGATTTGGCTCCGCCGAACTTTGTTTCTCCTGACGTCGAGATGACGCGATAAAGTGAATGACGTAATAATTTAAACTTTACCTTTCCCAGAAAACGCAACTACCAATGACCAAACTTATCTTGTCTCTTCCCGGAAACGAAACGCTAACCGAAAACCTGGTAAAACTGACCAGCATGGCGAAAGGCGAATTGCTGGTACGTAATTTTCCGGACGGGGAAAGCCTGATACAGATAAAATCGGAAGTTTCAGGAAAGGAAGTGGTGTTAGTTTGCAGCCTTCACCAGCCCGATGAAAAACTGCTGCCGCTTTATTTTCTGGCGAAGGAACTCCGGCATTTACAAGTTGCAAGAATTACCTTAGTAGCGCCGTACTTAGCCTACATGCGGCAGGACCAAGCCTTTCATGCAGGCGAAGTGGTAACGAGTAAATATTTTGCGCAACTGCTTTCCAGCCTGGTAGACGAACTCATTACTATCGATCCGCACCTGCACCGCTGGAAAACCATGAGCGATATTTACACCATTCCCTCTCAGGTGCTGCACGCTTCCGAAACCATTTCCGCTTACATAAAAAGCCATATTCCCAACCCCGTACTCATCGGTCCCGATAGCGAAAGCGAACAATGGGTTGCAGAAGTGGCAAAGCAGGCAGGCGTACCGTTTTTGGTGCTGCAAAAGGTACGTCGCGGCGATGAAGACGTGCAGGTTTCGGTTCCGCAGGTAGAGCAATTTAAAGACCATACCCCGGTGCTGGTAGACGATATTATTTCCACAGCCCGCACCATGATCGAAACCGTAAATCATTTAAAAGCTGCCGGCATGAAAGCTGCTACCTGCATTGGTGTGCACGCCGTTTTTGCCGGCAAGGCTTATGATGCTCTGAAAGCAACCGGAGCTGAAATAATTACCTGCAACACCATTCCGCACCACTCCAATAAAATAGATCTGAGCAATTTGATTGCAGGTAGTCTGATTTAGAATTGAATTTCGGTAGAAATGAATGCGATGCATCCCGTCGCTGCATTTTAGGGATGATTACCTTTCCGCAATTTCCTTTACCTTCTCCAGCGCTTTCGGATAAGACTCCCGGAAATATTCTTCGTGGCTTTCTTCGGTGTCGAGTTCTACGGTTAGTTCGGATAGTTTCCGTTTCCGGAGAGGTTGTAAGTTTCCATTAAAAGCTGTTTTTAGTATTCCGAAGGATGACTGAAAACTACCTATGAAAATGGAAGTCTCCGACTTCGTTACACTTCCACGATTTTTTGGGATAATGGTTCTTGTTTAGTAATACCGTCAGAGTCGGCTTACCTTCTTTTAACTTTGTAGTCCTCCTTCGGAAGGCGCTGGAGAGCAGCGTTTCCCCGTTGCGTTATAAATCTTTCTTCAGTTTTTCAGGATTTTGCCGGGAGTCGAAAATAGTTACAATCTGAATTTGCCTGGAAGTGAAGCGGTAGTAAAGCGTAGTTTGTTTGGTAATTACACATTTAAAAAGACCCTTTTGGATCTCGGATTCCGGAAAGCTCTCAGGCTTGTTTTTTATAGCTTCAATTCGCTTGTCTAATTTCTGAATGAAATCATGCTTTATCTTTTCAGACCATTTTTCAGTTAGAAAATCAAACAGGCTTGCTAATTTCTTTTCAGCTCGCTTAGATAAAACTACCTTCCTGCTCATCGCCTGTGTTTAACCATAAACGATTCATAATTGGTAGTGTCGCCACGGTTGATTTCCGCGGTGGCTTCCTGAATTTCCTGCTGCTGTTCAACCGTTAATTCGTTCCAGAAATCAGCAGCTTTTTCCTTCTGAAATACCCGCTTAATTGCCTGGATCACCTTTGGGTTCTCCGTGTTGAGCAGCAATTTCATTAGTTCCAGTTTTTCGGTTTGAATATTCATCAGGTAAAAGCTTTTAACAAAAATAACGAATAATCAGAAGCTTTGTTGGACAGCTCTGAATTTCTGTGCTGTAATTCAACCTTTCCAAAAGGGAAGGAGCCATGAATTACCTCTCCGCAATTTCCTTTACCTTCTCCAATGCCTTCGGATAAGTATTCCGAAAATATTCATCGTAGTTTTCCTCGTTATCGAGTTCTACGGTTAGTTCGGTTGCGTTACCATTTCCGGAGAGGTGGTAGTTTTCCATGGCGCCGTACCATGTGTGGGTTTCCGGACCGGAAGGTTGTTCCTCGCCGTCTTTTATTTCGCCGAGGTGTTTGATCTCCATGATTTCGTCAGGCACCACTTTCTCGATGCGGCTGTACATGCCATGACCATCGCCGCTTAAGAACTGCACCTTGCTACCTTCTTTCCAGTCGGTTACCGCGTAAGAGCCTTCGCTGAAAATTTTGGTCCATTCGCGGTAAGTAGCATCGTTGAAAAGCGTTTCCCAGACTTTTGCTTTCGGAGCGTTTATTTGAATGGTGTAGTTTAGTCTTTTCATAAAGTTTGGCGGTTTTGGTGGGGGTAGAAGTTCTGAAAATTTTGGGAGGAATTAAAAACGCTATAGTTTTAGATATTTTGCCAGAAACTCCTTTTTAGGAGTTTTTATGAATAAAGAGTTATTTATTTTTTCAAACAAATAATCTTCTCCTATATCAAAATATATTGGTTTAGAGGAATGTCGCCAGCTTTTTCTCTCGTGTTTCCATTCAAAGGTATATTTACCCTTTTGCTCTCTCATAATTTTATACCTTTTCTCTATTACTGCTTTCTCTATTTCTTCTTTCGCCTCTTTTAATTCATCATTTCGTTCTTTAATTAGTTGAGCTTTTTGAGTTATCAATAATTCTTTTTCTTCAATCAGCTTTTCTAATTCAAAATTTAGATTTATTATTTCTTGATCCTTCTCTTGAATTTTATTTTCTAATAATTTTATAAGTTCAGCTTTAATTTGAGCAGTTAAGGATTGAGAGTTGCCAATTAAATCAGCAAGGTTCCTTTTTTCTTCTAAAATTTTAGCTTTTATTAAATTTAGTTTATCAGTAGGGTCAATAAAGAAATCATAAAGCTCTTGCTTATAACCAAGTAGTTGAAAATCAAGCTCATTTTTAAATTCTTTAATTTCTGGAAAAATAGTATTTCTGGTTGACTTTAGAATCGCTCTGGCATTAGAGAAGCTTTCAGGAGAAATTTGCTTAAATTCTACGCATTTAAAAATTTTATTTCCTATTGTTGTACTATCAAGCTTATTGATACTAATTAATCCTTTTTCTAAATTTTCAATTTCAATTTCCTTTTTCTTGATTTTTTCAGGTATATCTAGAAAGTCTTTTTTCAATGAAGAATTAAAACTACTTGTAATTTCATAGGTTAGAGGATCATAATAAAACTCCTTGTTTTCCCACTTCTCTATAACCTTTGAATTGAAAACTTCTGGCTGCTTTAATATAGTATTAAGCGAAGCTGTTGAATTTAATCTGTAATTTATGCTTTCTGATATTCCCTCTTGTTTATTTTCATTATTTTGTATTTTATAAACAATGGCTTCCATTGCCTTTGTGTAGTAATCTTCAATATCAGATAGTTCTTTATAAGCTTTTTTATTAATCTGTCTTAGTTTAGAATTTACAACACTTCTTAACTCAAAGTTATCTTTGAAACTTATTGCATTGACAACCCAAAGGATATTTTGATAAAATTCTTCTCTGGCCTTAATTGTTGCAGTAGAAATTGATGAGTTTTGAAATTCAATTACTAATCCATTAGGAGTTTGAATATCAGCAATATGTTTTTTTTCAAATTTATAGACAATAACTTCGCGCCAAGATTCCGGAAAATTACTCTTCCAGTTTCTATGCCACAAGGTTTCTGGCTCGTGCCAAGAGTCACACTCTTTTAAACTAGAATGTTGCCAATGTTTAACGTAAATTTCTCCACACTTTGCAATTAGGACCCCATTACAAAAGGGACAAGTTGCTTTCTGTCCAGAAGAGGTGGGAATATTTCTATTTCCGGTGCTATCTATTCCATATTGCATAGATTCAAAGCCTTTAAAAGTAAACACAATGTAACATTTTTGGCAACAAAAAACGCTATACCTTCCCCTCAGAAAAGTATAGCGTTTCCAAAAAATTCAGATACCAGATACTAACTACCTGCTACCAGCTTAATACCCCAAAATCTTAAGCATCGATTCGCTGCTTTGTTCTTCGGCGAGGAGCCAGGTTTTGAGCGTACCGTCTTCCCTTTTTCATTCATCGACCAAATTCTAATCATTGTTTTACGGTTTCGGTCTGTTCATTTGGGCTGATGAATTGATAAACCAAACCTGCTAATATAGCTCCGGCAATGGGAGCTACCCAGAATAACCACAACTGCTCTAGAGCCCAGCCACCGACAAAAATGGCCTGGCTGGTGCTTCGGGCCGGATTTACCGAAGTATTGGTAACCGGAATACTGATTAAATGTACCAGCGTTAAACAAAGACCAATGGCAATGCCAGCTAAGCCGGCCGGCGCTTTTGGGTAGGTAGAACCCAGGATGATGAAAATAAACATAAAAGTCATTACCACCTCGGTTACCAAGGCAGCCATTAGGGTATACCCGCCGGGAGAATGTTCGCCGTAGCCATTGGCCGCAAAACTTCCGAGTTCAGATTCCGGTTTGCCGCTCGCAATCAGGTAAAGAATGCCGGCACCGGCAATTCCACCTAACACTTGGGCCACGATGTACGGCAAGACATCTTTTTTACCGAAACGTCCACCCACCCATAGGCCAATAGAAACGGCTGGGTTTAAGTGGCAGCCCGAAACGTGACCAATGGCATAGGCCATAGTAAGCACGGTTAAACCAAAAGCGAGGGCTACACCTACGAACCCAATTCCCAATTCGGGAAAAGCCGCTGCTAAAACCGCGCTTCCGCAACCACCTAAAACCAGCCACATAGTTCCAATAAACTCTGCCATAAACTTTTTCATAGTTCTGATTTTTTATAAATATGAATTTTAACCGGACCCAGACGTAATGGTATGCATTGTTTAATTTCTTCCCGCTTGTATTTTAATCCAGGTGAACTTCTGATGCAGATTAAACTGGTAAGTGTTTTATAGTAAGTGTTTTAAATGTTTTTTTCGGCCGCAATCGTATTAATAATTGTTTGTGTAGTTAACCAAACTATAATTGATTTGCAGCCATAATGTTTAAGTTTAGGGTATAAAAAAAACGCTATACCTTTCTCATCAGAAAAGTATAGCGTTTTCAAATAAACTTCAGTAGTTATCAGCCAACGAGTTCCTTCACTGGCGCTCAGGATGACAAATATGCTTAATACCCCAAAATCTTCAGCATCGATTCCTGGGTTTGTTCCTCCGCAAATAACCACGTTTTCAAGGTCCCGTCTTCTTCGCGGTCGATGATCACGTGTTTCGGTGACGGAATTAAACAGTGCTTGATGCCGCCGTAGCCGCTTAAGCTTTCCTGGTAGGCGCCGGTGTGGAAGAAACCGATGTACAAAGGCTCTTCCTGTTCTTTTTTCACCTTCGGCAGGAACACCTGGAACGAGTGCATTTCGGAGTTGTAGTAATCCTGACTGTCGCAGGTGAGGCCACCGAGGTTGAGGCGCTGGTACGGTTTATCCCACTGGTTTATGGCCATGAGAATATAACGTTGGTTCAGGGCCCAGGTGTCCGGCAGGTTCGTAATAAACGACCCGTCGATCATGTACCAAAGCTCCTTGTCGTTCTGCAGTTTAGTGTCCAGAATAGAATATACGTGCGCGCCGCTTTCGCCTACGGTATAGATACCGAATTCAGTGAAAATGTTCGGTTCCGGCACTTCTTCTTCCTTACAGATCCGCTGAATGGTGCGCAGGATCTCCTCGATCATGTAGCGGTAATTGTAATCGAACTGGATGGAAGTTTTGATCGGGAAACCGCCACCGATATCGATGGTATCCAGCTCGGGGCAGATCTTTTTAAGCTCGCAGTATTTGTGCACGAAGCGGCTTAATTCAGACCAGTAGTACGAGGTATCTTTAATACCCGTGTTAATGAAGTAATGCAGCATTTTCAGCTGGAACTTCGGGTTATCTTTTATCTTCTTTTTGTAAAGTTTTACAACATCGCTGTAGTTAATGCCCAACCGCGAAGTATAGAACTGGAATTTTGGTTCCTCGTCGGAAGCCACGCGGATGCCCAGTTGGCAAGGCTCGGTAACGTGCAGGTCGTAATGGTCAATTTCCTCCAGGTTATCGATAACCGGGGTCACATTTTTGAAACCATCGTTGATCATTTCGGTAATGTACTGGCGGTATAGTTCGCGCTTGTAGCCGTTGCACACCACAAAAATGTTCTTGTCTACTTTGCCTTTTTCGTACAGCGACCGGATAATGGGAATGTCGAACGAAGAAGACGTTTCGATGTGAATATTATTTTTCAGCGCCTCTTCCAGCACGAAACTGAAGTGCGACGATTTGGTGCAATAGCAATAGGTATAGCTTCCCTGGTAATTCAGCTTTTCCATGCTTTCTTTAAAGAGCAGCTTGGCTTTCTTGATCTGGGAACTGATCTTGGGCAGATACGTGAGGCGCAGCGGCGTGCCGTATTCCTTCACGATCTCCATCATGGGGATCTCATTAAAAAATAATTCGTTATTCTCCACCCGGAATTCTTCGGTCGGGAAATCGAACGTCTGATTGATCAGATCTATGTATTTATCCATTTATGGGCTTAGGTTAAGGCAAAAATTTGCGGTACAAAGGTATGAACAACTAAACTAAAACGAGTTAAAAATATTATCGTTACCCGGAGAAAAATTACCCCACCAAAATAGCTGAAAACAGGGGAGTACTTTACTGTTGTTGCCTGCTTTCGGTCGAAGTTTGCGGTTGCGGAGGATCCTGGTAACTGATCCGGTATAAGGTCAGCGGAAAATCGAGGATCAGCTCCCGCGGGGACGTATACAGTTCCTGCACGCCAGGCATTTGTTTTATTTTCCGGATGGTTGCCTCTGATTCGTATCTTCCTACCGTTACGAGTAAAACATCCTGCCGCCGTTTACCGGCAATGCCCTGGCAGTTTTTAATGATGGCGTCCAACGGATCGCGGCGGCGGGCTTTCTTTTCGTCGGCAAAGAAGCTGCCGTACCGCATGGTGTCGTAGTAGTAAAGCTTTTTGAATTTTTTACTGTAAGCCGCCAAGGGAGAAGTGGCAATTTCGCTGGTGCCTGTTATAAAAGTTCCGGCTTCGAAATGGGTATCCAGGTAAGCGGCCAGATCTTCGTTGGCCGAGAATTTGTATTTCAGATCGTAAGCCGTTGCCTGTAACCCGCCGAACACGTGGATGAACAACAGCAAATTTAGCAGCCAGGTAGCGGTTTTGTCTTTATACTGCCGATCCGTAAACGCTGCGTTTTTTCTCTGAAGTTCAGAATTATAAAGCCAGGCCAGTACGGCAAAAAGCATGAACATGTGTCCGTGGTGCCTTAACGACCCGTTGTAAAGCAGGAAGAAAAAGGCCATCATGGCCAGCAGAATGCAGCAATAGGTAAAAAAGAAGTGTTTCCGCCGCCGGAAATAATAAAAAATGAAGCCCAGCACGAGCAAAGAACAAAGCACCTTGACATGCGACGATTCCACGATATTGGTTTGCCAGAACGTGATCCGGAAAGGCGCTACCGGGAAGAAGGCATTAAAAAAGTACCCTATTTTCTTAACCAGGATCTTCCCGCTGAACTCCGGGCTGAACTGCACGCTGTGGTTTGGATGCTTCACCATGGAAAGCATGGAATACAAAAAGCCACTGAACAAAAGCAAAAGCCCGGACCATAGTTTAAAACTGTTTATCAGTAGTTTATTTTCGGTCGGTTTCAAGTACTCGAAAAAACAGATCAGCACGATGCCGCCCGCGATCATGGCCGCAAACAAGTTTGCCTGGGCTGCCAGGCAAAGCAGTAGGCAAAACCACAGCCAGTATTTGTAGCGGTAGGGGTAAAGAGCACAAGCCCCGAATAAAAGTAATAAACCCAGCGCGTATAAGCGGGTAATTACGCTGTATTCATAGAAAATGAAATACCCGAGGCAAAACAGCACCCGCGTAAAGAACGGAAAAGTAGCGTAGCGTAGAAAAAGGAAAACGGCGCCCGTGGCCAGTACTACGTGCAGCACCTGCATCAGGTAAACGTTGTGCGAAAACCGGGTAATGCCGTACAAAATGAAATACCACAGATTCGGATGCGATTCAAATTGCTTGTTTACCAGCAGCTCGCCGAGGCTGTTGCTGTCGCGGGCAATAAGCCAGGATTCGGTCTCATCGAACCACATTTCATGGTGCGCAATTTTCAGGATGGTTGTTAAAAAGAACGCAAACGTGAACAGGTAAATGCTGAACTTTTCCCGGTCCGAAATTGCGGCCTTCAGCGGGCTTATTGCCTTAGGATTGGTTGCGGTTCCTGCCATTGGACGTTCCTTTTTCCTCGTGGTATTCCTGCTCTGTATTTATTTCCCAGATGTTCGCTTTATCCGATCTTCCATCCTTAATGTTTTGCACGGCTGCCATGGCCGTTAGCATCGAATGGTCCTGGTTGTTGTATTTGTGCATGCCGTTGCGGCCGATCAGGAACAGGTTTTCGATTCTGTCGAGGTAATTCCGTAACTCCTCGAAACGCGCATAAGCCCCGAAATAAGCCGGATACGCTTTCTTCACCCGGATCACGGTAGCATCCAAAACCTGGCTGGAATCGATAATATCTACCGAGGCCAGCTCTGCCGCCGCAAACGCTTTCAGTTTTTCGTCGGGCATTTGCCACAGATCGTCCCCTTCGTAGCAAAAATATTCCACGCCGATCCAGCTGTTTTCCGGGTTCTGCACCATGTAAGGGCTCCAGTTGTTGAAGACCTGCAACCGGCCGGCCCGGATGCTGGGCTCCTGCAGGTAGATCCAGTTATCGGTGATCCGGTTCTGATGCGCATCTTTAATTTTCAGGTCTTTCAGCAATAGGCCAACCGTAATAAAATCGCGGTAAAGCAATTGCTGGCTGATCTCAAAAACCGGCGAAGGAACTTTAAAATCGAAAGCGGCTACCAGGTCCTTCACCGGCATGGTAGAAATTACAAAATCCCCTTCGTGCCGCTGTTGGGTTTGGCTTTCCGGATCATAAGCCGTAACCCCAACTACTTTTTCCCCGGCAAAATGAAGCTGCCTTACTTCCTGGTTGTATAGAATGGTGCCGCCTTTTTCTTTTATTAATTCGGCTACTTTTTCCCAGAGCTGGCCGGGGCCCAAAGCCGGGTAGAGGAATTTTTCGATCAGGGAAGTTTCGGTTTTCTTTTGTGCAATGCCCTCGGCCGCCGGCATCATTGACCGGATAATATGCCAGACCGCCTGCAGGATCGATAACCCTTTAACCCGCTGCTTTCCCCATTCGGGACTTATTTTGTTACACGGAACGCCCCAGATCTTTTCGGTATAGGCCTGAAAAAAGGTCCGGTACAGGTAAGCGCCGAAACGGTTGATGTAAAAATCTTCCAGGCTTTTTTCCGGCTTTATCGGGCTAACCAGGCTTTTGGCATAATCGATTCCCACTTTGCAGGTCCACCAGTAACCTAATTTGCTTATCGTATCGCCGGAAAGCGTAACCGGGTAATTAATGAATTTCCGGTTGAAGTAGATCCGGGATTTACGCGGCCGTACCAGCATTTGCTCCTTTTCGTCTGCACTGGTTTTACCTTTTTTATCCGGATGCAGGAAGCTGTGTGAATTGTGGTACGTTAACTCGATCGGTTCACTGGCAGCAGCAGCAGGCGAAAGCGGCAGAATATCGAGCCACCACTTCAGAACGGTATCGGATTTAGAGAAAAACCGGTGACCGCCGATGTCTATCCGGTTGCCCTTGTAATTAACGGTTTTGGAAATGCCGCCGGTATCGGTGCCGGCTTCCAGAATTACCGGAATAACGTCGGTAGTCCTTAATAACTCTAATGCAGCGGTTAAGCCGGCTGGCCCTGCCCCAATAATAATAGCTTTGCGCTTTGCTTCAATCGACATGCTTTCAACACTGCAGAAGTTTTATTTCAACTCCGCAAAAGGCCTCAAAAGTAACTAAATTTAAACCTCCTTGTATCTGTTATTCAGGAATACGCGGCAAGAACTGCATTCAGCAACCGCCGGTTTGTTCAAATCCGGCCGGGAAGGAAAGCAGCAGAAGCAGGGTTCGGGTTTAATTTTATTTCTGAGGGTGGTATAAATAACTGACATTACGTAAGCAGGAGAAAAGTCCCCCTTTGGAGCAGGGCCGTTTCATTCTGGCTAATGATTATCCCCTTGAGGGGATCATAGGGGTGTTAACACGTTATTTTATAAAAATCAGCAAATGTAAACACCCCTCTAAATGCTCGAGGGGAGAATCCGCTTGAATGTATTGCCCTCTTTGAAGGTAGGGCCGTTTCATTCTCAAAATTGCTGGTCTAAGAAATGCTTTTTCGGATATTTTTATCCGAAAACCACCTGTCGGGGATTTATTAATCCCCGTGTTTAGGCTTTAAAATGGCACACTGGGGTCAATAGACCCCTATCAGGTTACTTCCGGATTTATAAATCCGGAAGAGCAAACAGTTTTTTCCAGAATGAAAAGTCCCCCTCCAAAGGGGGACCTCAAAAACTTGCGTAACTTCAGTAAATAACTACTCGTGCAATATTGCCCGTATTTTCTCATCTTTGCAAAAGGAATGTTCTAACGTTTTTATGAAAAATGTAAAATTAATTGAAGTTAAATCGGAATTAGGGGCCGGAACCCGTGGTGCCAGTTTAGGAATTGATGCCCTTAAAATTGCCTGCTTAGATGCCGGCTCCGATTATTTTTCCCGTTTCAATTCCATCGAAGTACCGAACGACAATTACGTACTGTTCGAGAAAAACCTCTTCCCGCACGCCAAATACATCGATTCCATCCTGTTAACGCTTAAAACCATCAGTTCCACGGTGGCCCAGACGTTTGAGTTTCGCATGTTCCCCCTGGTGCTGGCCGGCGACCACTCCAATGCAGCCGGTACCATTGCCGGCATTAAAGCCGCCCATCCCGACAAGCGGCTCGGCGTGATCTGGATCGATGCCCATTCTGACATCCACTCGCCTTATACCACGCCTTCGGGCAACATGCACGGCATGAGTTTGGCCATTGCGCTGAACGAAGACAACAAAGAATGCAAAATTCACGACCTTGATCCGGAAACCAAATTCTTCTGGCGGTCGGTAAAAAAAGTAGGCGTAGACGGCCCGAAATTAGCCTACGACGACCTGGTTTACATTATGGTACGCTCTTTCGAAGAACCGGAAGACTACATAATGAAAAAGCACAACATTAAAAATTACCAGTTCGAAGAGTTTAACGAAAAGGGGCCCGAAATGGTAGCCAAAGAAGCGCTTCACCGCCTGAAGGATTGCGACCTGATCTACGTTTCCTTCGATGTGGACAGCCTGGATTCCAAATTCTCCAAAGGCACCGGTACGCCCGTAGAAATTGGCTTAACCGTAGAACAGGCCAAAGAACTTTGCTCTTGCTTATTAAAAGACGAACGGGTTTGCTGCTTCGAAATGGTAGAAATTAACCCAACCCTCGATACCGAAAACACCATGGCCGAAAATGCTTTCGAAATTCTGGAAGCGGCCACCAAATCTATAGTTGCCCGCGAGGCAAAAATCAGTACCCTAGCCTAATGAAAAACCTGGAACAGAAAATCCGCACGGCGCTTGCTGCTGCCTTACAAAATACATTCTCCATTGCCGTAGAACCGGCTACCATTTCCCTGCAGCCCACCCGCAAGGAGTTTGCCGGTACCTTTACGTTCGTAACTTTTCCTTACACCAAACAGGCCGGCAAAGGTCCCGAACAGATCGGGCAGGCCTTAGGCGAATACCTGAAGGAAAATGCGCCGGAAATTTCCGGTTTCAACGTGGTAAAAGGCTTTCTTAATTTAGAGATCGGCGAAAACGTGTGGCTGGAGCTGTTCCGCGAGATGTTAGGGAATACCGAAGGAAAACTGCCCGACACCGGAAAGAAGATCGTGGTGGAATATTCATCTCCCAACACAAACAAGCCGTTGCATTTAGGCCACCTGCGCAATAACTTCCTGGGTTATTCGGTTTCGGAAATCCTGGAAGCAGCGGGCAACCACGTTACCAAAGTAAACCTGGTCAACGACCGCGGCATTCACATCTGCAAAAGCATGCTGGCCTACCAACTTTTCGGGAACGAAGAAACCCCGGAACAGGCCGGCATTAAAGGCGATCACCTGGCCGGTCGTTACTATGTGATGTTCGACAAAGCCTACAAGCAGGAAATTGACGAACTGGTGAAGAATGGCATGGAGGTAGAAACGGCCAAGAAAGAAGCCCCGCTCATGAAAGAAGCCCAGGAAATGCTCAAAAAATGGGAGCAGGGCGATGCCGAAGTATTAGCTTTGTGGAAGCAGATGAACGCCTGGGTGTACCAGGGCTTCGACGAAACCTACCAGAACATCGGCGTAGACTTTCATAAGTATTACTACGAATCGGAAACCTATTTATTAGGCAAAGAGCGCGTGGAAGAAGGCCTGGCCAAAGGCGTATTCTACAAAAAACCGGATGGCTCCGTGTGGGTAGATCTGAAAGAAGAGGGCCTGGACGAAAAGCTGGTACTCCGTGCCGACGGCACTTCCGTTTACATCACCCAGGACTTAGGCACCGCCGAACTGAAATACCAGGAATTCAGCTACGACACCTCGGTTTACGTTATTGCCGACGAGCAGAACTACCACATGCAGGTGCTCAAAGCCATCCTGAAAAATCTGGGCAAACCATACGCCGACGGCATTTACCACCTGAGCTACGGCATGGTAGATTTGCCAAGCGGTAAAATGAAAAGCCGCGAAGGCACCGTGGTAGATGCCGACGAATTGGTAGAAGAAATGAACGAAACCGCCCGCCGGAAAACCGAAGAACTCGGAAAGATCGAAGGCTTCAGCGAAATGGAGGCGAAAGAGCTTTACCACAAACTGGCCATGGGCGCGCTCAAGTACTTCCTGCTGAAAGTGGACCCGAAAAAACGCATGCTCTTCAATCCAGAAGAATCCATCGAATTCCAGGGCAACACCGGTCCGTTTATCCAGTATACGCACGCCCGTATTGCCGCCATCCTGCGCAAAGCCGCCGAAATGGATATTGCCTACGATGAAGCCGCTTTTGCCAAGGTTCCTGCTTTACACGAAACCGAAGCCGAAGTAATTGTGCAGCTGGGCGGTTACGAGAAAATGGTGCAGGAAGCCGCCAATCTGTTCGCCCCAAGCATCGTAGCCCAATACGCCTACGAACTGGCCAAAGCCTACAACCGTTTCTACACCGAAGTCTCCATCTTCCAGGAAACCAATTTAGAAACCCGTAGCTTCCGGATCGCCCTTTCCGGACAGGTAGCTAGGACCATTAAAAAGGCAATGGGATTATTAGGTATTCAGGTGCCGGATAGGATGTAGATTTTTATTTATTGTGTACGGACAGGGCTTGACCTGTCCCACGCATTCCGGATCAGGTTTTGCCATTCACGCATTCCGGATCAAAAATCCTGGCCATCTGGTAAATCTTAATAATCTTGTTCAGATAATTTGTCGCAATAACGTGGGGACAAGTCAAGCCCTGTCCGTACACATTTGGATATCCTAAAATGAAAAAAGCAGTATATATGCTCTTGGTACTGGCAGCAATTGGTTGTCAGGAAAAGCAAAATCCTAAAACATCGAAAACTATGTCACAAATAGAAGGCTCTACGGAGCAGGCGAACAATCCGGCCAGATCGATTTACGATTTCGAATTCAAGACCCTGCAGGGCGAAGACATTGTGCTCAGCAATTACAAAGGCCGCAAAATGCTGATCGTGAACACGGCTTCGGAATGCGGGTATACACCGCAATACAAAGAGCTGCAGGAGCTTTACGACAAGCACGGCGATAAAGTAGTGGTGCTGGGTTTTCCGGCCAACAACTTTGGCGGACAGGAACCGGGCTCGAACCAGGAAATTGCTACGTTCTGTGAAAAGAATTACGGCGTAACGTTTCCGGTAATGGAAAAGATCTCCGTAGCCGGCGACGACATGCACCCGCTCTACAAATACCTGTCTTCTAAAGAGCTGAATGGCGTAACCGACGAAAAACCGAACTGGAATTTCTGCAAATACCTGATCGATGAGAACGGCAAAGTGCAGGCTTTCTTTAATTCCAAAGTAACGCCGCTGAGCAACGAAATGCTGACGGCCATTCACCAGTAATACTTTTTCTACCGTTTTGCCTACCGATCTTAATTCTGAAACGAACATGAACGCCGAAGCGCCGGGAAAACTGAAAGCCTGGATTTCGGCGTTTCGTTTGCGTACGCTGCCGCTTTCGCTGAGCAGCATTTTTATGGGTGGTTTTCTGGCCGCTTCGCAACTGGAGTTCAGCGCTACCATTTTAGGCCTCTGCATTCTTACTACCCTATTCCTGCAAATTCTCTCAAACCTGGCTAACGACTACGGCGATTCCGTGCACGGCGCCGATCATGCCGAACGATTGGGCCCGAAACGCGCGGTGCAGGCCGGGCATATCTCAGCAAAGCAAATGAAAACCGGCATCGTGGTGTTTAGCTTGCTGTCGCTGGTATCCGGTTTAAGTTTGCTTTGGGCTAGTTTCGGCAGCGAAGGCATTTACCTGTTCCTACTTTTTCTGGCCATTGGCTTGGCAGCTATTTGGGCGGCAATAACCTATACCAACGGCCCGAAACCTTACGGTTATGCCGGCTTAGGTGATATTTCGGTTTTTCTGTTCTTTGGTTTAGTGGCCGTTCTAGGTACCGTATTCCTGCAAACCCAGGATTTTAACCTGAGCCATTTATTGCCGGCAGCGGCCTGTGGTTTCTTTGCCACCGGCGTGCTCAACGTAAACAACATCCGCGACATAGTATCCGATAAGCTGGCCGGTAAGAACTCGGTTTCGGTAAGGTTAGGTGCAAAAAATGCCCGCCTTTACCACTGGTGCTTATTAATAGCCGGCATGGCTTGTGCGGTTGGGTTTGTGATGTGGCGGTTTATTGGCTGGCCGCAATTCTTATTTGTGCTGAGTTTTCCGTTCTTTATTTATAACGGTATTCAGGTTTCTAAAAAACAACAACCCACCGAAATCGATCCGTACCTGAAACAGTTATCCCTTTCTACCTTGCTGTTCGTATTCTTATTCGGAATTGGCCTGGCGCTGAGTATGTAGTTTCCTGGCATTTATATCTGAATCAGAATTTTCAGAATTTTAGAATTTTCAGAATTTCGGGATATTTGTTTTTTGCTGGCGCAAGTGTTTAGCATAAGCGTCACTTGGGCTTAACGTACAGGAGAAAGTCTCCAGACTTCCGTGCTTCGGATCGCGGATAAAAGTATTTGTCGGCTGCTGAAGTAAGATAAAGATGAATAATTTACCTCTGTTTTCAGCCTTTAAAGAGGAGTTCTGCTTACGCCAGTCTAAAGACTGGCTCTTGTCTGTCAGGCCCAAGTGACGCTTTCGCTTAACACTTGCGCCAGAAAATCAAATACATCAAAATTCTGAAAATTCTAAAATTCTGATTCAGAAAAAAAAGCCCCGCATAGTTGCGGGGCTTTCTTTTTAGCCTGAAACACTACTGTTTTTATTCAGCAGAGCCAGTATTTTCTGTAGTTGGTTTACCTTCAGCGGCTTGTTGAGTTTTCGATTCCCGTTTCGGTACGAAGGGCTTTATCGGACGGTCGTTGTCAACTTCCGCTTTTGGTTTCCGATCACGATCACGGTTGCGATTGCGGTTTCTATTCTGGTCGCGGTTCTTAGTTTCACGGGCTTCGGAGCCTGTTGCGGTAGCGTTTTCTGCATATTCCGTTGCCGTTCCTTCCGCTTTCGGAGCAGGTTTTCTTTCGCCTTGCGGACGCGGAGCGCGGTTTTCTTTGCGGTCGCCGCCTTTGCCTTTACCGCCTTTTTTATCGCGGCCGCCGCGTTTTTCGGGTTTGGCATTCGGGTTATATTCCGGGCCTTTGCCTAAGAAATTGGGTAGGTCAAATTTTGGTACATCTTTTTCGATCAGCTTTTCAATGCGCGGGATCTTGTACATATCCTTTTCATTCACGAAAGTGAGCGCGGTTCCGGTGGCGGCGGCGCGGGCGGTACGGCCAATGCGGTGGATGTAGTCTTCGGCATCCTGGGGCATATCGAAATTTACCACGTGCGAAATATTATCGATATCGATGCCGCGTGACATAATATCGGTAGCAACCAGGATCTGGTATTTTTTATTCCGGAAGCCTAAAAGCACTTTTTCCCGTTCGTCCTGCTCAATGTCAGATTGAATGCCTTCGGCAGTAAAGCCCAGTTTCTGCAAAGAGCGCACAATGGAATTTACGTTCGATTTCCGGGATGTGAACACGATCATGCTCGAAACTTCCAGTCCGTTGATCAGGCTTTCTAATAAAGGCAGTTTCTGGTTGTCGTAAGTGAAGTAAAAACGCTGATCGATGTTTTCGGCGGGTTTCGAAACGGCCAGGCTGATCTCTACCGGTTCGTTCAGGATGTTTTTGGCTAATGTGCGGATCTTTGGCGGCATGGTGGCCGAAAAAAGCAACGTCTGGCGGTTCTTCGGTAGTTCGTTTACGATCCGCATGATGTCGTCCATAAAGCCCATATCCAGCATTTTATCGGCTTCGTCCAGCACCAGGTAATTCAGCTTGTCGAACTTCACATAACCCATATTCATGTGCGCGATCAAGCGACCTGGCGTCGCTACAATAATGTCGGCGCCGGAAGTTAAGGCTTTCTTTTGCTGGTCCCAGTTTTCGCCTTTGCTGCCGCCATATATGGCAATGCTTTGCGCCGAAACGAAATAGGAGAGGCCTTCTACCTGATCATCTATCTGTTTGGCCAGTTCGCGGGTAGGTACCAGAATTAACGTGCTGGTATGGTCGTGGGCGGCGTGCGATATCCGGTCCAGCAAGGGAATAAGGTAAGCGCCGGTTTTGCCGGTTCCGGTCTGAGCACAGGCAATCAGGTCTTTTTTTTCCAGAATAGCCGGAATGGCTTGTTGCTGCACCGGGGTTGCATTTTTAAAGCCCATGGCATTTATACCCGAGAGCAGATCGTCGTGCAGATCAAAACTATTGAAAGAAACAGTATCCATTTAAGTAAAAAAGTGAGTTGCGCGGTGAAAAAGCGGCGCAAACAATCGGAAAAGGTAAAGCTACTTAAAAAGTTCGGTACTCCGCAAGGTTCATGTGTTTTTTTAATATACCTAGTGAGGAATTGTACTATTTTGTTTATGTTAGCAGGCCTGTATTTCGCGTTATGATTGACTTGGATAGCTCCCTGATAGGCCTTTCAGATTGTTGGTTGCTTTGAAAAGTTAAATTCAGATTTGGCATCAGGTTGGGCGTTTTGCTAATAAAAGTGCGCTAATTGCTTTTTAAATAGGTTTTAAATTGAAATATACCGTGAAAATATTTGCATTATAAATTTATAGACTTTTTTAAGTGCAACTGGCCTGTAGGCGTGGCGTTAAAACCCCAAGAAAGCAAAATACTAAAAATTGAATTGAAAATTAAAAGAGTGAATATGTTGAAAATTTAACTTTTTAAAGCCATGCCAAACAGACTACTAACTTCCGTATTTTTATTTTTGTTCCTTTTAATCAGCCAGATCTCAAATGCCCAAAGCAACGGACCCTGCAACACCTCGCAGCCCCGTCCGATCACCGGTAATCAGCATCCCTGCCCGGGCACCATCGAAACCTACTGCATCGAGAATGACCGCGGCT
>NZ_VTWT01000016.1 GCF_008727925.1 Adhaeribacter soli
GATACTGCTTTCTTCCTCTTCAGACTTGCTAATATCTATGCTTAGGAAAAATCCCCCTCAACAATTCAGCTTGATCCGAAAAATCCCCCTCAACAATTCAGCTTGATCCAAAAAAGCTAATAGCAGGCAGAGGCATAAAAACAAAAAAGCCTGACATTGCTGTCAGGCTTTTGTTGCTCCCCCTATTAGCTTATTCTCGAAACAATTGCTTCAGGATTTAAAGAAAATTTATGAGTTGGAGCCGTTCTTCTAAATGCAGAGAGCTGCTTCTTCATCCTTGCTCCATTACTGGATATCTAGGTGATAATACAAATTAGCAAGTTGCTTAAGGCATAAGGTAAATTTCGAAGCATTGACTCTTATGGAGAAATGGTGATAAAATATAATAAAAGAAAATGTTAAATTTGAATGTTGTTTTTAATAATTGTTATTGATTTTAACTAGTTGTTTGTACTTTATTAATGAAAAATTATAAAAAATCATATTTATTAACTCTTGCTTTTTTTTGTTTTTTCTATTATCCATCTTATAGTCAGTACTCAATAAAAGGGAAAAACAAAGATGAGATAACAAAAATGTACATAACATATGGGGATAGTATAGCAAATTTTTATGTACTAAATGAGATTAAATCCTACAAAATAAAACCTCAAGAAGACAGAACTTATTCTTGGTTTCGAGCAAATCAGGTTCATTTTACGCAAGGGGCCTTTATGGGTAAGCTACTAAGTGGAGATTATCTCCTCTTTTACAGAGATGGAAATATAATCGAGAAAGGTAATATCAAAAAAGGACAGAAAGAAGGGAAGTGGGCTAGGTGGCATAATAATGGACGGATTAAGAAAAAGGAAGTCTGGAGAAATGGAAACAAGCATGGGTATAGTGAAGTATTTGATCCTGCGGGCAATTTAGTTTTTAAAGGTAAGTACAAAGATGGAGCATTACATGGTAAAGTTTACACACTTAAAGATTCAGTGTATTCCAAAGTTAAATTTAAACATGGCAACCCTCAGGTTGAAAAAGTAAAAATTAAACAAACAAAAAAGAAATCTAAGATTACCAATTTCAATTGGTTGAAGCGAAAAGAGAGTTGAAAGTAAGAAAATTTTACTTTAAAAATTGCAAAAGGCTATCTGCTGGAATCTTAATGAGTGTGATTGCATTAAGTTTAGTAGTAGCTATAATTCTTAGCTGCTTAATTCTTCTTGCTTATAGTCGAAGAATCATGCTTTTGACGGATCAGATGCAAAAGGATGATCAATTGAATTTGAATTCAGGTTTAAGCTATGCGTTAGCAGAAACAAATTTAAGGTACAATGAAAAAATATTTATTGATTTATTTGATAGTGGCAGGGACTCAATTGAAATAGAGAAAAAATATTGGGGAATATTCGATATTCTTCAAGTCCGGACACTTAAGAAAGAAAGATCTAAAGTACTTACTGCCTTAGTTGGGAGTTTACCAGATAGTATTGGTAAATCCTCATTATATTTAGTGGATATGAATATGCCTTTGTCTGTAGCAAATAAGGCATATTTAAGTGGGCCCATGTTTTTACCTAAGGCTGGAATTAAACGAGTGTCTTCTAATGGGGAGTCTGATATAAGTACGGTTGCCTCTATTTTCCAAAGTAGGTCTGATTTCCCCAAACTTGATCCAAGTTTTACCGACAGATTACGCTTTTACGACCAAGTAGGAAAAAGCAATCAAATAGATAATTTTAATATGGGGTCTATAGACTCTTTATTAGAAGAAAATAGAAGCTTTCAGGAATCTACTTTGGTTTGGAGGAGTAATTCATCAATTAATTTACAGGGAAAAAAACTCATTGGTAATATAATTATTTATTCACCCAAGGAAATAACCTTTTATGAATCTACTGTTGCTGATAATATCATTGCCATTGCTCCGAAAATTACTTTTAAGGAAAACTTTTCGGGTAAAATACAGGTGTTTTCCACTGATACAATTATTGTAGAATCAGGTTGTCAGTTTAACTATCCAAGCGTATTGAGTCTGTTTTACAGCCATAATGGGTTTCTTTCATTTGGGCCATCAAGATTAAAAGGTTTTATAATTACAACTCCTCAAAAAGATAAAACGACTGCAAAATTAGTAACTGATCTGGGCGCTGAGATTGAAGGTGTTGTTTGTGCGAATTCCTTAGTGCAGCTTGAGGGTATAATCAAGGCAAACGTCATTGCGGCAAAATTTCTTAAATCGAATCCAGCTGCTTACTATGAAAACTATATAGGTAATGTAGAGATTGATATTTCATCAAGGACTGGATTTTTTATTACCTCATCTTTATTGAACACCAAAAAGAATAAGAGATCAATAATAAAATGGTTAAATTAAAAGGATGCTTAAAAGGCGCTTTACAAGCATCCTCTCTCCTTGAGGTTGTTGTGGCTATGGTAGCAGTAAGCGTTTTAATAACTATTAGCTTTTTATGCTTTTTTAATTTGGTAACATCTAAAGGTAGTTTTGAGAGTTTAAAGGTTAGGTTGTTATTAGAAAAGGTCTTAAATGATACAAAAAGGAATAAGGATTATCTTGATGAAGATTTAGTTTTAAATGGAATTTTGATTAGAAAACGAATCACTAATTATAAAGAAATAGATAATCTTCTGCTTCTAAAGGTTGAGGGCGAAGTTAAAGGCGATAGTACATCCTTGTATTTAGAGGAGTTGGTTTATGAATAAACAAGTAAAGAGCTTCACTATAGTAGAAATTATGGTAGTTCTTATATTATCTGGTGTTCTCTTCCTGATAATCTCGTTCTTATTAAATGCTTTGAATCTGGAGTTTAAAAATTATCAGAAGAAATCAGATCAGATTCTGGCATGTAGTAGGCTTTCATCTTTAATGCATAAAGATATTTCTAGTTCTTTAAATATTTCCTGGTATTTAAATAAACTAACATGTCTACAAGATTCATCATCAGTTGTTTATGAATTTTCTGACTCAATAATAATCCGAACACATGCTTTTGTTAGTGATACCTTTTTTATAGTACCCAAAAAAATTTTAATTCTTAAGCAAGGGGAGGAATCACAGGAAGATGGAGACTATGTTGATAATATTGATAATATTGAGCTAGAGTGTGTTTCAGAAGAACAATTAATCACTTTTAGTTTCAGTAAGTTTTATACAGCTGATCAATTAATTGCTAAAGATCAAAAATGAGTGGCTTAAATTTAAAAGAATATAAAATTGGGAAAAACCGTAAGGGTGCGGAGGCAAAACCCATAAGTATAGATTCTCCGGTGATAAGAACGCCTAAAGCTGCTTTAAAATTAAAAGAGAAGGAAAGTTTTTACTCTGAATTACAAGTATTACTTCTGGCTGGAATAGATTTAAAAGCAGCTTTAGAGTTGATAGAAGGTCAGCAGAAAAACAGTAAATTAAGGTTGGTATTTCGAGAAATAAAGGAAAATTTAATTAATGGAAGTAGTCTTTCGGCAGCTCTAAAAGCATCAGGTTGTTTTTCTGCCTATGAGAGTTTTAGTATCGAAATTGGTGAAGAGTCTGGAAAACTACCTGATGTTTTAATTGACATAGCAAAGTTTTATAATAGAAGCCTTAAACAAAGAAGACAGATTATCCAGGCTCTATCCTATCCTGTAATTGTAATTATTGCCTCCATTGCAGCAGTAGGCTTTATGCTAAATGTTATAGTTCCGATGTTCGCTGATATATTTAAACAATTTGGTGGACAATTGCCTGGGCCTACCCAATTTGTGATTTCCGTGTCAAAGCTTATTCAAGGTTCTTTCCTTCCTGTTTTCTTTTCAATTCTATTCGTTTCTATTTATAGTTATTTTTCACGGAAGAAGGCTTGGTTTAGAAAGTATAGTAGCAACTTCTTAAGTAAGGTGCCTATTATTGGGAATTTAATAAATTTAACCTATTTAGCGCGGCTATGTAGTGCGTTAGGGTTGCTTACTAGTTCCAAAGTTCCTCTAATTCAAGCTGTGCAATTGGCCAGGCAAATGGTTGATTATTATCCTATTGAGACTTCATTAAGACAAGTTGAAGAGGATATTCTTTTTGGGAAAACTTTATATGAAAGCTTAGCAGCCTATAGTATTTATAATAGCAGAATGCTTTCTTTTATCAGGATTGGTGAAGAAGCTAACAAGCTCGATCATTTTTTTTATAAATTATCTATTCAATTCTCGGAAGAAATTGAGCATGAAACTTCCTTGCTGAGTAGCATAATGGAACCTGCAATAATAATTGTTCTGGGATTATTCGTGGGAATTATTTTGATTTCTATGTATTTGCCTCTCTTTAATTTAAGTTCTCATATTGGGTAATAGTACTTAAAAAAGTACTTTTATATTTATTTTAATATATAGTAAAAAAAATTTTTTTATTTACTTGCATGTTATAATATTTGGGTTCTGTTAAACCAAGTATTATGTCAGTTTCAAAAATTAGTTGGGCTATAGCTTTATTATTTGTAGCAGTTGTACCTATTACTATATACCATTTTCTTTTCAAAGAGCCAGCCAGGATTGGCTTTGTTAAAACTGGTGTGTTGATCCAAAAGTATAAGGGAATGGAAACTGCTAATAAGCAGTTCGAGGAAGAGGTAAAAATAGTCACAGCTAATATTGATACTCTAAGAACCAGATTCGAGAAAATAAAGGCTGTTCAGGATAACTCTAATCCTGCTTTAAAATCTGATTTGACCTATCGTGCTAGTGTTGCAGAAAGAGAGTACCGAAGCTATAGCGATGCTGCTACCAAACAAATTCAGCAACGGCAAAATCAACTTTCAGCTGAAGTTCTGGGGAAAATAAATTCCTATATTCAAGAGTACGGGAAAAAGAATAATTATAAAATGATCCTAGGTACTACTAATGATGGTAGTATCTTGTACGGTCTTGATCAGGATGATCTTACTGAGAAAGTGCTTGCGGACTTAAATGCAAGTTATAGTGGTGGTACTAATTCTGATAAGAAGGAAAATGAGTAGCATTATCAAGAGAAGATTAAGTTGGCTCTTTTTCTTGCCGCCCCTTTTTGTTTTTTTAGGTTGCCAGAAGAAAGTTTCCATTCCTGAATACTTGAAGGAAGTTTCTCATAATCCTGAGCTACGAAGGGAGTATATTAGTGGGGATTATAAAATAACCTGCACCTATATTCCCCCTGAAGTTTTAGCAATTTCTGAGTTAAGTAATGCTGAAGGCTCCTTAAGCGAAAATAGCATTTTAGAAGAGAAAGAAAGATTCTCTAATGGGGTGTATTTTAATTTAAGAATAGGCTTAACAGATAGCTCCGATATTCTTAAGAAAGGAATTGTAGATCGCAATCAATACGTGAGAAGAGTGAATGCACTTACTAATGATCTTAGAAAGGCTGTTTTCTTGATTGCTGGTAATGGGGATACAATCAAAATCTCTAATTCGATTTTTGAGCGGAGTTATGGCGCATCTCCTGATGCTGTTTTTATGGTTGCCTTTCCTAAAGAAAGGTTGGAGAACGAGAGTGCTATAAAATTTATTTTTGATGATAAATTCTTTTCGATTCCCAACCTAGTTCAATTCGATTTTAATTTAAACTACATAGATAAAGAACTCTCCTCTTTAAAGCTGAATTATGAAAAATAAGCTACGCATTATTAGGCTTACTGCGTTCGTGTTGGCTATTAATATCACCTTAGAAGCATTCTTTCCTGTAGTGGCTTACGCTCTTACAAGCGGACCAACTACACCTGAAGTTTATGGACATCAGCCTGTGGATGCAACTGACAATGTTAGTTTGGTAACAGGGGATTTTAATTATACAATACCTATTACCTCGATTCCGGAATATCCAATGGCAATTGGGTATTCTTCGCAAGCGGGTATGGACCAGGAGGCTGGGATTTTTGGTTTTGGAATTAATGGATTCACTGGCGCAATTGCTCGCGGCATGCAGGGCCTTCCTGATGACCTTAAGGGGGGAGCCCGGAATTACAAGTATGAGAATCAGCCCAATTGGAGTGCATCTGTAGAGGGTACCTTCTCAGCAAGCCTGGCGTCTTTCGATGTAGGGGTAGTAGGCGGAGGAGTTGGAGGAAATGTTTCCCTTCTTGTGGGCTATGACAACTACAAAGGGTTACATGGTGCCATTGGAGCTGGTTTAGGTATTGCTGCTGGGTATAGTGGTAATGGATCTACTGGAGTGCTGAATAATGTTTTAAAAAATATAACTGTTGGAATAGGAGGAAATGTAAATTCCGATTATGGTTTTGCTGTTGGTGGAGGATTAAGTTTTAATAATATGGTGTCATTGGGAATGAGTGGAACATCATTGAAAAGTTTGCAACCTTCTCTATCTTTTATGGGGAATGATATGATCTATGATTTCAATGAAAATGCTGTCTCCGCCTTTTCTGGGGCTCCATTGAGTAATGAACTGCCTCCTTTAGCTAATGTAATTCCTACAATAAAGAGTTTTGGAGCGAGCCTTACCGTTCCTATCAATCCTAATATCGACGTTACTGGAACCTACACTAATTTTGACAGAGGTACCATGAACAGCGATAAAAATGGGTACGGCTTTCTTTATCTTGATGAGTATGGGAACCAACGTGGGAACCGGGACATTATTGCTGATTTTGCAATAGAGGGGGAACAATCCTATAATTCTGGTGCAAGGAATAACCCATCTTACCTTCAGCGTGATGGATTTACAGTAAGTGCACAAGGGCTTTCCGGAGGAATGCAACTTTATCAAGATGAATATGGTGTAGTTTCCCGCAATTTCAGCCGGTATCAGGACAGAGATCTTTCTCTAAAAGGCCTTATGACAGTTCGGAAAGAAGTTGAGCCTTGGACAAACATAACCAAATCGTCAATTAATAAGCAATTAGATATCTTAGATTTTCTAAAGAAATCTGATCAAGAAGGCGATAAAGATTTTGATAAAACAATATTTATTGAAAAAGAGCTTAAAAGTTTAAAAACAAACGACCAAATATTTAATAAGCCAAATGGCAAGTTAAAGTTTAAAATGCGTGGAGATTTGGCTGGTGAATTCAATTTAGCATCCAGTAATGCAACAGATTTCTCTCCTAATAAATATGATCTGATTCATTTATCAGGATCAGGTGGCGATAACCGATTCTTCTTTTTAGGTGAGGAGGCAGATATGCCCCTGTATTATCCAAACCCAAAACAAACAACCTATAATAACTTTAACAGGAGCTCAAATAAATTAAAAACCTCTACGCAGATATCTTATTATACAGTTAAGGAGGTATTAGATGCTCATTGTAATTCAACAAATTGTGATCCAGCAATTGGTGGAGCAAAGTACAATGAAAGCTTTTTCATTCACGAAAAATTAAAGAATGTTGGCAATAAATGGGAAGATCCAAAATTAAAAGATAAGGATAATTATGACAATCATAATATTCTCGACCGGCTTAAAATTATCCAAAGTAAAGGAAATCCTGAGAATAAATTTTACCCAGATAATTTAATTGCGGATGTCAGGGTTAAAAACGTAGAAGGATTAACTTATGTTTTTAATCTTCCCGTTTTTAACGAAAGCAGTGAAACTATTCAATTAACCGGAAAGGGGAAAAATGCGCCGGTTAAAGGCAGCAGCACCTATCATAGTTTTAACCAAAACGGACGTAATGTTGATCGGAATAAAATAACGGTAAAGGAAAAGTATGCTTACCCTTATGCCTGGATGTTAACTGCCATTGTAGGTCCTGATTATATTGATTTTGACAAGGTACCTGGCCCCAGCGATGGGGATTTAGGATATTGGGTTAAATTTAAATATGTAAGAGTTGCAGAGAATTATAAATGGCGAATGCCTTTCTCCGGGCTTTCACATAACCCTCTTACTTTATCGTTAGTAGATGACGATACATATTCGGCAGTTGCGGGAGAGAAAGAAGTTTACACCATTTCCGAAATAGAGTCTTCAGGCTTTATAAGTAAATTCCAGTATCAAAAGCGATTCGATGGATTGGATACAAAAGATGGTCTTCTAAATGGTTCGGCTTTTAATCCCTTTTCTCAAAATGCTCCTAATGAAGATGTTATTGGAGAGAAATCCCTTTTTGCAGTAACCCGGGTTGAATTATATAAAAAGCATTTCGAAGGAGAAAACTCAAAGCGAAGAAGCCAGGACCAGAAAAGAGGTAAATTAATTCAGGCAACTGAATTTAAGTATGATTACTCAATTTGTCCTAAAACGCCAAATAACCTCACTAATTATAAAAATTTTAATGGTAATTATGATGTAAAGGCTCAAAATGTAAGCTACCACATAAATCATATTTCCAACCCAAATGCAGCAATAGGAACAGGGAAATTAACGCTCCGGAAAGTGCAGCAGAAATCCTATGAAGGCGATGATCAGGGGGTTTATTTACCAAGCTATCAACTCCGATATGGATTTGACGATAATCCGGGCCAACCAGAATATAATCCTGAGTATGATGCCAAACAGATAGATCAATGGGGTAATTATTCGAAAGAATCTAAGTTTATGGGCACAAACCTTAGTAATGTGCCATTCTACCATAATTACACGGAAATTAACAAGGCCCAGGCAGATAAGAATGCCAGAGCTTTTAAAGTTTCAAAAATCTCCATGCCCACTGGCGGTGCTTTAAGCGTAGCTTTTGAAGCCAAAAGCTATTCTAAGGTCCAGGAGCATACGCCGTTTATCATGCGTCACATAGATAGTGAAATTGGAATTACCTATGGTAGCTCTGGGGGACCAAATACCTTATTCGTTTGGGTTGATATTTCTGACCTGGATGAAGATGGAGGAAAAGACCTAAGAAATTTATCATATGATAATGGAGCTAAATACAGTGTCGGAGATGAGGTTTATGGTGAACTAACCTTTTATGAAAGCAATACTACATTATTCCCTAAACGGGAAGATGAAGCTTATACTACTCCCGGTGTTTTTGTTTTGCATGAATTGACAAATGATTTTAAAGTAGTTAATGGACGTAAATATCAAAAGATCAAGTTAAAGGATAAGAATAAGCCAGCTCAAATTATCCCATTTGTAAGTGAATTCAAAAGATATCTCTTTGGGTCTTCTACAAAAATGAAGGTTGTAAAAGAAAATTCCTTTATTGGCCCTGTTAATTGCAATAACTTACAACGCTCTTTAGATCAATATAATAATTTAGAAAAAGATGGGCCATTAGATGCTGCCCGGAAAATGATTAATAATGCTGCCTCCTATTTCAGAAGCTCCGACAATTTTGAAACTCAGTATACGGATTGCTATGGATCACCGTGGAATGAGGTTTCTCCGAATAGATCTTTCATCCGCACGCTTGTGCATAAGGGTAAGTATACTGGCAGTCAGGTTAAAAGCATAACCTTTACCGACGGATTTTCCTATGCCACAAGTAGTAATGGGACTGACAAAACAATTCGCGAAAATACCTATACTACCAATTACTTCTATGACGTGAATGGTGATGGGACAGGTAAAACGGAAGGAGTTGCCACGCTTGAGCCAGGTGATGGCCCGGGTAACGTAATAGACAATGACCGGAAAACAGGTATAGGTTTTATGCCTGCTCCTAATATTCTTTACGCTAAAACATCTGTCGAAACCGGGTATGCTGCCCTTAATTCAACAAACGGTTCGCCGGTTTCTCGCAAAAAAGGAAAAACCGAATATCAATTCTTCTCGCCAAAGGACAGTGAATATAGCTTTGACAAGAACTTTGTAGCAGAGAAGACGAATTTCGATTATAAGCCTGATGGACGTTTCTTCTTATTGGGGATCTGGAGTTGGTTAATCCTTAAAATTAAGATCTGGCCATTTAAAAAGAAGCTTACCATTAAAATCCCTATTCCACTTCCACTAAAAGTTCGGTGGAGGAGAGCCGATACGTATGATGTGAAATCATATGCATATGCTGACCAAACAGATATTTATGGCAGATTGAAAAAAGTAAGGCAACTCGGAGCTAATGGGATTGAAGTGTCTATGGAAGAATACAAATATTTTGGTAAAAACGAAGCCGTGAAAGCTTACAACGGAGTTAGCTCAAATGGAAGCCCGGTTAATGCATTCAATACGACACCAGATGATTTAAAATTAGGCAGAACTGATCAAACCTGGTCTGAGGCTTATTATACCAAAGAGTCTGAAATTACCCTCATTCCTTGGATCCTGTTCTTAAACGCAAACACTCAGAGGCATTTTGCTTATACAAATATGAAGTATACGTATGTGCCGCCAGTACTTAAAGAAACAGTAACCAAATACAATAAAGAAGGAATTGTAAACAGTTTGGAGAACACTGCTTTCGATCATTATACCGGGCAACCGATTGAGACAAAGACCAGCGATTCTTACAGTAATATGAAAATCAATCGGGTTGTTCCAGCTTATTGGCAGTACCCAATTATGGGGCCTGCCAGCCCAAATAGTTCATCGGATAATTTAAATATGTTAACCCAGGCCACAGCTACTTACCAGTATCTCAATACGGTTTCGGTAGCTAATGTAATAAGTGCAGGCATAACCGAGTGGTCTACGGACGGTTATCTGATGGTTGACGGCATTCGTAATACCGGAAAGCAAGAGTTTACAGGCTCTCAGCCTGGCCAAACGGAGTTTGCTTATGCTTATTCGAGAATTACTTCGAATGATTTGGAAACTGTTTACCAAACTAACGGTAAAACCAGACCTAATATTCCATTAGTAAATGAGAGTAGGGGCAATGATGCAGTAGTTAAAAATAGAACAATTAAAGCTCCTAGTAAGGTAGCCAGACCTATACGCACCTTTGCTTATGAAACAAAAGTAAAAGACAATGGAGCTGATGCCGGTACTTACACGCAGTTCTCGCCTTTTGTTTATTCTTCGACTCCTGTTCAGTCTAATCCTAAATGGAAGCTTTTAACTACCAGTACGCTGTTCGATTTAAATGGTAATGTGGTAGAAACCAAGGATGTTTTAGAAAAATACACCGCAGCTCATTTCGGGTATAATTTCTCAAACTCGGTAATGAAAGTAAGCAATGCAAGCTGGCATACTTCACTCTTTGCGGGCGCAGAAAATACTTACTCATCCCTTGGAGCCACACCTGAAACATTTAGCGATGATCCTAAACTTGTTTTAGAATCTGCTAGAGTAGTTGGGAAATGTGATCCTGTTTACGCAAACAAGGTATTAACATATTCTAGCATGAAGAATAATGTAAATATGCTTCGGCTTTGCTTCCCGAGTACCATCAGCACTAACTTAAACACTCCTGTTGCCCGGGTGAAAGTATCCTATATCGGTAATAATAACGCCACTCTACAGCGGAGCTTGCTTATAAGTTTGAATAATGATAAGAAACCAGTAATAATGACTGATAGAGGAGAAGTGTTTAATGGTTATTATTTACTTCCAGATGAAGCTGAGGATAGCTATTACAATACGTGCTATACCTTAATCTTTGATGGCTCAGTTCTGCAGAATTTTACTCTAGATAATACCTTCCAGGTTCCTGGATTCTATTCTACAGTAAATGCCCATACGGTGGGACCAAACTGTTCTATGCCTAATAAGTCATATAAACTTTCAGTTACCGACTGCATCCTTAACTCACATACCGGTAACTATGTGTTCAGCTTAGAAGGCAATGATAAAAAAGGGACTCTGTTTGAGCTGGATTTTACTAGCAACAAAGTGCCAGTAAGTGAGAGAACAAGGAAGTATAAAGCATCAGTTTGGGTTCATAAATCAAGTCCGGCTCAAACCGCGCTTGTAGTTCAGGGATGGGATACGCAGTTGAACAGATATGTAACGATCAGATCTGTGGCTCCATCTGCTGCCTATATGACCGCCGGGGATTGGATGCAATTAAGAGTTGAGGTAGAGCGAAATACTTCATTGTATTCAAAACTAAGGTTCTTTGTTGAAAATAAATCTTCACTTGGAACAGCCATTTATGATGACTTTAAAGTGATGCCATACCAGGCTGTATCAAAAAGCTTTGTTTATGACCATAAAACAGGCAGGGTAATGGCTGAATTAGATAACGAGAACATTGCCACTTTTTATAAATACGATGCAAAGGGTCGCCTGATTGAGGTTAAAGCCGAAGTAGATCAATTAGGCCCACAAACTATTAAGCGGTATTTATATAATGAACAGAAGGGTGCTAATTAACGGCCAAGAAAAAGAAGCATCCAATATCATCATTTTCAATTAGACACAACATGAAAGAAACATGCTGTAAAGGCTTACTTATTTTATTCTTAACTATACTTTCCACTTCTTTTAAACCTGGTTCCTTAATGGCGCAGGGCTTATCTGAAAAAGAAATGATGGAAATAATGGATAAAGCAATGGGCACCGTAGGCGCTGATGATGAAAATACAGCGATATATTTTGAAGGAATTGCATTTGGTATAGCTAAGCCAGAGGCCATTTTTAAAATGCCAGCTTATAAAGTTTATAGAGGTGGACACTTGTTTAATCTCGGAAAAAAATTTGAAATAAAGCTTGGTATTATGAAAGCCTTATGCGATGGTAAAATAATGGTAATAGTTGATGAAAAATCAAAGTCAATGGTGATAGACTCGCTGCGGGATGAAGTACCAGGGTTTGCCGGACAAAAACCGGATCTGCAAAAACTAATTGACGATAATTTTGGGACTGGAGAAATAAAATATGCTGGTACCGAAACTATAAACGGGAAAAAGTGCCACAAGATTAAAGCCATTATGACTGAAGATAAAATTTCGACCCACGTGTTTTACTGGGTAGAAATTAAAAGTAATAAGTTGCTTCTTATGGCAGAGTGGCAGAATAATGCCTATGATGTTTACTGGATTAAAAGCATAGGTCAGGTGCCGAAAGGTCATGTTTTTGATGTGAAAATTCCAAAGCGTGAGCTCGAAGATTTTTATGGATACCAGGTTTTTGACTTGCGTTATTCTTCTGAAATGTTAAAAAGATAAAGCTATTTACAATATATCATAAAGATTCCAGGACCTATGAATTCTAAACGGTATGCTTTAGCCAGGAAAAGGTTGCTTATCCTGTTTATTATTGCTTTTTCTTTAATAAAGGTGCACCTCGCTAATGCTCAATCATGCTTTGGTGATTATGAATGGGCGCACGAAATTAATAGTAATGACATGTCTAGCGGGAAAGATATAGCCGTTGACGAAGATGGTAACCGCTATGTACTAGGTAATTTTGTAGGATCAATTACTATAGATGGTAATACTTATACTCCGCAAAGCGGTAGAAGCAGGCCTACAAATATATATGTAGCAAAGTTTACCGAGGCGAATGAACTGGCGTGGCTTTGGTTTGGAGAAGGAGATGATGTGACTGGTACAGGTATTGTTTTGAATGGTTCAGAAGTAGCGGTTACCGGATATTTTGCTAATGAACTTGAGTTTGCAAAAGAGCCAATTCATCCAGCGGGTACCTATGCGACATCAAGTTTAGGAAGTAGTGGGGACTACGATATTTTCATAGTTTCTTTAAATGTTGACGGTGGAGAATATCTTTGGTCTGAGCAATATGGAGATGACGGGATGGATATAAGTGAAGATATTGCTGTTGATCAGCATAGTAATATTTATGTAACAGGCAGATATAGGGGGACAGCTTTATTTTCTAAAATCCTTCCTGATTCCCAAGAAGAAGATATTTTTATATTTTGTACTGATGCCGGGGGAAGTTTTCAGTGGGCAAATTCTGCAACAGGTCCTGGGAATGATTCTGGAATGGGCGTTACCGTTGTTGAAGACCAGGTTTTTATAACTGGTTACTTTGAAGAGGAAGTTATATTCGACAACGGGAATTTGGCTCTGAATGGACCAAGAAGGGAGGTGATGATCGCTGCATTTGATAGGGATGGAAATTTTGTCAATGCAATTAACCCTACTGGGCCAAGTAATGATGAAGGACTAGCTATTAGTGGAGAAGGAGATGACTTATATATTACAGGTTACTTTGAAGATAATATTGATTTCCCAGATGGTAGTGGTGGGATAAGCTTGGCCACAGTTGGTTCTTCTAAAAATGTTTATGTCGCGAAGTTTTCAATTGAAGCATTTGAATTCCGTTGGGCCAAAAATCCTATTGACCCTACATCCGGAGAGTCGGTTGGATACAGTATTGCTACAAAAAATAATAGCGTTTATTTCACAGGGGCATTTGATAATGACTTCTACTTTACTGACGCACATGGAGCATCAGCTAAGGGAGGAAAAGATGTTTTCACGGTGAGGATGGATAATGAAGGCGAAATTATTTGGTTAAGAAGTGGTGGTAGTAATGGAGACGATGAAGGGAAGGGAATTGCTATTGGAAGAAGAGGCAATTGTTACGTTACCGGAAACTTTATGGATCGGGCCGATTTCGGGCCTTATTTTACCCAATCCTTATCCGGTCAAACCAATGCATTTATCATCAAGCCTTGTAAAGATTGCCCTGACCCTGCTAATTTACCTAATACAAATGTTACGCTTCAAAGTCCGGCTGAGGGGGTGAACTTAGCTTTGGTTAGTAACTCCAGCCTGAACTGGAGCATGAACATTTCAAGCCCAAGTTTGTCCGTTACGTATTATGTAGATGTAATTCCGCAGGTCGTTAATGCCTCAACCGGACTTACCCAACCGGACTGGAGCAATATTATTTCAAGGACTTATCCTCAGGCAACATTAGTGTCCGGATCGCATAATAAGGCGCTAAGTTTATTTATAACTCAGCCAGCTACTGAAGTGGTATATTATTGGCGGGTTGGGTACTCCATTCCAAATTATGGGCCTACAATTACCTGGTCGGAATTGCAGACATTTAGGGTAGGCGGAGATATGCTTAAAGAAGTGCCTGCTACTTACCTGAATGCGGGCAATCTGGCTGCCACCTCGCATACCAATAATATAAATTGGGTGTATGAAGTTACTTATGGTGATAATAACAAGACCAAGGAAAGCATTACGTATACCGATGGCTTGGGGAAAGTACGCCAAACTCAGGTTAGGAATAATTCTGAGAACAAAATTCTGGCAACCGAAACGGCTTACAGCGAGGAAGGGGGCGAACCGGTACAGTCATTGGTTGCACCTACCGGGAGTTCCCAATTTGGGTATGCCCATAGGTTCTTTGATGTTAATGACGGTGGGGTATTCGGCGATTTTAAAACAGAGCACTTCGACCGGGAAGTAATTACGAATGGTAGCCCGGCTTTAATGACGCCTAAACCTATAGATAATACCTTTGCTGGCAGTGTAGGGCATTATTACAGCAATAATTCAACAGAGGCTTATGTGGATGATGCTGGAGGCTACCCCTATGCCTATTCTGTAAATGAGGCTAGCCCATTAGATAGACCATGGTTAAGCGGAGGCGTGGGAGCAACCCATAAAATAACCGGTGGGAAAGAAACCCAAACCACAACCGTAGCTTTTAGCGAAGATGAACTTGCGCGCGTGTTCGGTAAAGCCAAAGCGGAAAAGTTAACGGATATCACGAAAACCATTAATATTGATCCTAATGGCGTAGTCTCGTATGTATATTCAGATGATGAAGGCAGGACCATTGCTACGGCTATGGGGGGCTGTAGCTCAGTTACCCTGAACCAAGATCTGTTGCAGGATGAGGATGGTTTTGGTGGTACAGATTATACTTTTAACATTCTTAAAAACGATGTTCTAAATGATGGTGATTTAAATAAAACCAGCAGTGCTACCTTTTATTTGAGCTGTGGTGGAACACCTGGCACACCAGTAAATATTCATTACGAAATAGAACAAGGTACCTTCCTTGATGCAACTAATAAATGCTCAACCTGTGAGTATGACCTGGAGGTTAAATTAGTTGAGGATAAGACCGGGGAAGTTAAATTGAATGAGATACTAACTTTCCCGACACCACCTGCCCCTGCTCCTTCAACTCCACCTTGCTCAACTGCTACCGGAACACCATTTAGTTTTGATCGAGTTGTGCATCTGGTTAATTCAGGTACCTATACCATTTACAGAACACTTAAGCCAAAGGTTGATCCGGCAACCGGACAAACAGTTGTGGCTCAGGCTACCCAACAGGGGAAAACGCTTGCCCAGCTAAAAACTGAGTTTGCGGACCAATATTACAGCCGCGACGAGTGGTATGTTTTACGCAAGTTAAAGACCAGCGAAGGCCGGCGTGGCGCAACCATTCCATGTAATGAGATATTGCCAAAAGCCCAGGTTACCCTTGAAAGTAAGTTTAAAAAAGTTAGTTACCAGCCAGGAGCTTTACAAGGAAAGGATACCCAGCTTAAAAGCGTTAGCTTAGTTCCTGGCGCCGATCCACTTTGTGATATATTTGCTGATGGAATAAATTTTGGGAACGATAAAACATTAGAAGCGGCTCATCAACAAGTTTCAAGCCCTTTTGGTCACATGAATTGTGGATACACGTATCAGGCTAAAGGGATTCTGGATTTCGACTTACAAAACAAGATTCCCAATAATGCGATTATTGTAAGTGCTAAGCTCTCCTTATACTCTGCTCAGTCTCAGGTGTATCCACAGTATGGTGGTGCTGAATATGGCCATGCTTGGTCTTCTCCTGGCTCAAACGCTGCCTATATTAAAAGAATTGCCGCACCTTGGGACGAGCAAACCATTACCTGGTTCAGTTATCATAATCCCTCTCCTTTAACATCACCTCTTAACCCTGTGACGATACCAGGAAGTTCTGCAACTGACCAACACTACGAGAATCTTGATGTAACCCAGCTCGTAAAGGATATGGTTACCTACAATACTTTTTACGGTTTTGCCATTGAATTGATTAATCAAACCAGCAGTCCGGGTAGTGGAAATCACATGCGGTTCGCAACCAGCGATTTTCCTATCGCATCGCTACGGCCTAAGCTTGAAATTATTTATGCAGATAATACGAATAACTGCTCAGTACTAAACAGTTCAAGCTTGGGCTATTATGGTGATGCTCAAATAAGCATTGTGCCACCATATCAGACACCGGTAGTTGCGCCAGTTTCTATTGGAACCATTACTTGGTATACCGGAACAAGCATTACTGATTTTGTATCGGAAATAGTAAATGAAATTAATGCCGGTTCAAATTTTACTGCACATAATAATGGCGGTACAAGCAATACCATATACTTAACTGCCCCAGCTGGTACCGGTGACCAGTATAATAACTGGCAGCTAAAAGTAGATTTTACCCGCAATAGCCAGATTGGAGCTAACTGTTTTGAAATTAAACATACAAATGTACAGCCATTTACGGGCGGTTTTGATGCCAATTTTTGTGAAGAATATTTATGGTATGCCGACCAGGTAACCCAAACACCTACAGGTAGCGGGCCGGGCCAGGTTATTATTTCTGATCTGGATGGTATTGTTAATGCCAATGCCAATCCACCGGTAAGGGAAGGTACTTACCCTGCTACGCTCCAAAACCCTAATTCTATTCCAGCAGGTCATCAAAAACGGTTTGATTTCATAAATGCGTATGAGCGGATGCATTGGGTGAATTTAAAGGATACTGAAATAACGTTAATGGAGGATTATCCTTTTCCTTTAGGACCGAAGTTTGATCCATTGCGCGATAATAAAGAAGTAATTTTGGGTGATCAGCAAGACTATCGGTTAATCCACGTCACTTACAGAGTTAATTGTGAGGACCGGTGTACGCCTCCAAAAGAATTCCCAACAAATACCAACAACTGTAATAATACCTGTGAGCAACAGGAAAAGGCGCTAATAGAGAACGTAAAGTATGCGAACAACGCAATAACTGCTTACCCGGCCTGGACGGCGACTAACAAACCTAATTTTACGAACCATGGGGGTTATGATATTGGTGCTGCTGCCAGCAACCCTTCAGCAACTTCCAGTTTAAGAAGCCTTGTTGATACTTACTTAATGAGCTCCAGTTCGCCATTAACCTTAGCGCAGAAGAAGGATCTTGAAGCGATATTAGAGGAAGGCGACCCGGTAGCGTCTCAGCTGTATTTCGATTACCAGAAAGCTGTAGATGCGCGCACAAACTTTACGGTTGCTAATTGTGTTGCCAATTGCAATAGCGGTGCACCAACTACAAGTGCAGTTTGTGAAACGTGCGCCTCTACCTTTAAAAACAACCGTTCTGAAATAATGAGCGAAATTACCAGCGGCTATACGTATTTAATGGAGAAGTGGGAATCAAACAATAATGGTAGTTCGCCATTCCCATTCAGTAATCCTTTAACTGATTTTAGCGAGCAGGATAAAGCCGAACTGGGTGCAACGCTTTATAATTATTTAGTAACCCAATTAACAAATCAATCTACCTGGGCTTCCGGTCAGACTTTTGTTGACTGGCAGAAAACAGCATTGCAGATGAACCAATTCTGCAATAACTGCGATGCGCCTGATAATAACGATTATTCCTGCTGGCCTGATACTTATGTAGCTGGCTTATACGATGACTTCCCGTCCAAACTTATTGGTTTGCTCAGCTCAACTATTAATAAGGCTGGCGGCATTGTTGAAGAATTTAACGATTGCTTGAAACAAGCCAATGATCCGGTATTATACGCATGTGAGCAAAATCGCAAAAATTGTATCGCTGCCCTGCCGGCAGGCTATTCGCAACAAGACTACCAAGCTTGCTTAACTGCTTACCCTTGTACCAGCAGTACCAACGCCAACGGGCCAGTAGACCGGCCTCAACGAATGGCGCTCATCCGAAACGCTGTTTCGCCTTTAATAACCGATCCGCAGGAAGCAACAACTGAAATAGATCTGGTTTACCAGAATAACCTGAACTTAACCTTAGCAGAGCTATCGACTTATCTGCAGGATTACGAAGCGATTTTAGCTTGTAAACTGGACTGCAGAAGAGAGTTTGAATTGGCCTTCCAGCAGTGGTTACAAAGCCTGCAAACTACAGCTGCCACTACCGTGAAGGATAATTTTGTAAAGCAATGCTACCAGAAAAACGAAAAGCTTACAGTTAATTTTGTAGCTCCGGGCACGCACCATTTTACCCTTTATAACTACAACGCAGCCGGGCATTTAGTATCTACGGTGCCGCCTGAAGGCGTGGATTTTGTAGATCCGAAAAACAACCCAATGGCCGTGCCAGCTCACCGGATGTTGACTACTTATGAAACAAACTCATTGGGCCAGCTATTAAGCACTGAAACTCCGGATGGGGGCAAAACCTTATTTGCCTACGATAAAGCCGGCAGGTTGATTTTCTCGCAAAATGCTGAACAAAGAGCGCGGGGTAATACTACCGGTAAAGTAATTTTCTCCTTTACCCTGTATGAAGCAGAAAGCGGAAATATCCGGGTAACCGGGGAAGGTGTAGTAAACAAACAGGCCATTACTACCCAAACTAATGGTGTAGCGGCTGAATTCATGCGTCCGGATAATAATACAGCTAACCCTGGGATTTATGTATCGGATTGGGTAGAGGTTAATAATGTTAACTGGTCTATGCCTGAGACTTTTACTTACTTCAATTATGACCAGGATGAATGGGGCGATCAACAGAACCTGGGACAACGTTTAAGTTTTGTAGAAAGTAATGATATGTGGGGATATTATAGCTACGATAAACACGGTCGGGTGAAATCTTTCAGGGAATATAACTTTGCTTTAAATGATACTAAGCTTACGGAGTATGAATTCACCCCGTTAACCAGCCAGGTACAGAAAGTTAAATTCCAGAAAGATAATGCATATGAACGATTTAGCCAGAAATATACGTACGATGCTGATGACAGATTAAGCAATGTGGATGTAACCCGAGGAGACCCTGCTTTGAAAAATACCACATGGGATAGGGCTGCCGAATACAAATATTATTTACATGGGCCAATAAAATCGAAAGGTTTAGGTGAAAATATTCAGAAGCTCGATTACGTGTACAACATTAACGGCTGGCTGAAGTCCATTAACCACCCGCTTACGAGCTCTGATCCGGGCCAGGACGGTATTGCAGGAAGCCTTTATTCCCGCGATGTATTTGGTTTAACCCTGAATTATTTTGATGGGGATTATACCCGAACCAATACCGGTTTAACTGCTGGCAGCACCATTATGCCGGGAGCAGGCACCAAGCTGGCAGAAAAACGCAGGCAGTTGTATAACGGCAACATAACGGGGCTGATATCTTACACTGCCTTCGACCAGACTACAGCTGCGGCTTCGGTACCTTCAATAATGGGCCAAACCTTTAGTTACGATGTGCTAAATAGACTGCGGAGCAGTTTTGCCGAAACCCAGGTTGCGACAACTACCGGCTTTGGCGGCTGGCGCACGACCGGCGCCTATAACCCGAGCCTGCACGATATTTACCAGGAGAACCTGAGCTACGATGCCAATGGCAACATTAAAACGCTTAAACGTACCGCTTTCGCAGATGCCGCTACCCAGCAGGTACAGGTAATGGATAATATGACTTATAATTACCCAGGCGTAGTTTCAGTTAATAATATTAACAGGAAAACTAATAATAAACTTGGGCATATAGACGATGATGTTGTTGGCCTGATAAACGGGGATCTGCCAGGTGTTGATGATGTAATTGACCAGAGCGTTAATAATTATATTTACGATGCTAAAGGAAGATTAGTGCAGGATCTGAAAAATGAAATTCAGAAAATTGAATGGACTGCTTTTGATAAAGTGAAGAGCATTACTCGTACTCCGGGTAGTTCAAAGGCTGCATTAAGCTTTACTTATGATGCAATGGGTAAGAAGATAAGTAAAACGGTTACGCCTGTTTCCGGAACGCCTACAACCACTTATTACCATTATGGAATGGGTGAAGACCTGATGGCAACTACCAAGAAAGAAGGTACAACTTATACTGCCGATGAAGCCTTTATATATGGCGCTGAACGGGTGGGTAGTTATGAAAATGGTAACCAGCTTTCCGGTACGCCGAGCGGAGCCACCGGGATTGTAAAAAGCAAGCTACATTTCGAATTAACCGACCATTTAAGTAACGTAAGAGCCGTTGTAAGCGGAGAGAAAACCCCTGCTGGAGATGCTACTATTCTTTCTTTAACCGATTATTATCCTTTTGGCAGCCCGATGCCGGGAAGATCATTTAATCCGGGCCAATACAAATACGGCTTCAACGGTATTGAAAGTGAAGATAACCTTTATGGCGAAGACAACTTCTATAATACCGATAACCGTATGTATGACTCCCGTATTGGAAGATGGTTTAGCCAGGATAGGGTCATAAATGCAGATTTGTCACCCTATGCTGGAATAGAAAATAGTCCCATTGCATTTAAGGATTCTGATGGAAATGATGCTGAGCTTGTTATTCTTGGAAATACAGCAACTTTTAAGACTCAAATTTTTATTTATGGCCCTGGAGCAACTTTTGCGCAGGCGAATTTGATACAGAATTCAATAATGAAAGCTTGGAATAACAATTGGAAATATACTGATCCAGAAACAAATAAAGTATATAATGTTAAGTTTGAAGTAGCAGTAACTGTATTGCCATCAACTGGAATTTTTGAAGGCCTTCTAGCCAGTGCTTCTGATCTGTCTGGTATTAACAATTATGTCCAAATCCTTGATCCGCAAGTTGACTGGAATGCTTTAAGATTTAGATCTAAAGTGATAGGAGGAAGAGAAGGGGTTTGGAAGCCAAACGATCCCTGGGTTTTTGTTCATGAATTTGGCCATTTAATTGGATTAGTTGATAAATATGTTGAGGGTGGTAAAAGAAAAGACGGAATTGTAGTGCCAGATTGGGTGATTGGAGATTGGGAAGGGCATGTTATGGCTTCTCCTGATGGAAGAGTTAGCCAAGAAACGATAAACTTATTGATGAAATATACACTTTTCAAAGGGTCTAAAGAAAGACCATTTGCAAATAGAAGGGCAGTAATCTCCTCCAAAAAAGTAATGGCAAAAGATCCCGAAAAAGCGCAGAAAGTAAAATCAAAAAGCCCCAAAAAAACGAATAAAGTTAAAAGTGCCTCTTCAAAACAAGCTCGAGTGAAGGGCTTCGGAGGTAAAAATAAATTACAGAAAGTTAAATAAAATTTGAAGCTGGTTAAAATGACTTCCTTACAATATTCTGTTTTAAATTATTTCTTAGTTTTAGTATCTCTTTTCCTTTTCATCTCTTGTAATGAAAAAGAAAAGAGAGATACTAAAATTATTGTAGATCAATTTAATCCTGAGCAAGCTGGAGGTTTATATTGTAATTGTATACAGCAAGAACCTAAAAACCGAACTTTAACTGAGATAATTGACTCATGTGAAATTAGCCTTACTAAGAAATATAGGTTGTATATGATATATCATAATGGAATATATCATCCTGAATTAGATAGTGGAATTACGGAAGAAGATTATGATAATACTGTAATTTTTATGCAAGGTTTTAATGATTATATTAAACTAAACTGTGGGGGGGAAATTAACACAAACATTAAATTCTAATAAATGTAATTGCAAAGATCAATATTCTAATGATTATCTTTTTAAAATATGCCCTTGTATTCAAGAACATAAAATTAAGTTAGGAACCCACCCATGTGAGTATAAAAATTAAAAAAAAATATCAAATTTGATTTATAAAGGAGATACCGTTATAGCTGTAACTCTTAATTGCTGCTCTGGAGATAACGCATTGTTGATAAAAAAACAGAAGAGATAATAACTTCTAATGTTAATCCTAATTAAATGATTTATTTCATCTATATAATTATTATTATTCCTGTACTTCTAAGTAATTATTTTTACATTTAGATTTAAAGAAGAAGAACTTTAGTAAATAGATGGACTTTAAACAAAAATTATCAGCTTATACGCTTACAGAATTACTTATTGTATTAGTAATTATAGGAGTATTAGTCCTTATGGCATTGCCTAGTCTTATGCCCATGATTAGCCGCACTCGCAGCTTAGAGGCAAAGCAGATGTTGAAGCACGTGCAGATGCTGGAAAAGACTTTTTTCTACGAGAACTCGAAGTATTCGGCTAACCTGCAGGAGCTTGGCTTTGAGCAGGAAAAACTGGCTACGGAGGGTAACGGCAAGGCTAATTACCGCATCGAGATCACAAGCGCCAGCCCTACTGCCTTTACCGCCCGCGCCACCGCCGTGGTAGATTTCGATGGCGACGGCCAGTTTAATGTCTGGGAAATAGACCAGGATCAGAACCTGAAAGAGGTTACCCCGGATTAAAAAAAACGGTATGCTAAACTCTTAAAAAAGTGCCGGTAGTTCTTTTTGTGCTTGTGGCCTTAGGCCTCCTGCTATTAATCTTAATCCAGGATCTGAAAGATCGGGCTGTAACCTGGTTTCTGTTTCCGGCGCTGGCGCTGGTATGCTATTTTTACAGCGCCCGCCTCTTATCGCATGCAGCGGTCTGGCAAAACTGGCTGCTAAACATCGGTTTTCTAGCCTGCGAGCTTGCGTTCATCAGTCTCTATCTCATGCTAAAGCACCGGAAGCTTGTCTGGCCCATGCAGGGTTACATGGGCTGGGGCGATGTTTGCTTTTGGGTAGCAGCGGCTTTCCTGTTCCCGCTGCCTAACTTTGCTGTTTATTTCCTGGTTAGCTTGCTGTTTTCCCTAATTATTCACTTATGGCTGCGGCATGTTTCGGGTTTTTACGCTCAAAAGCATACCGTTCCGCTGGCGGGTTTTCAGGCTTTGTTTCTGGCAGGTTTGTTCCTGGTGCAAATATTTGTGCCTGCGCTTATTTTTACGGACGAGTTCCTGGTAGTTGGTTTATTTTTGTAGATGGAAGAATTAGCGTACATAAGCATACCGGCCGAGTTGATGCAGGTAATATCGGCCGAGCAGGCCTGGCACTACCGCCTTATCCCGAAGCACCGCGAAGCTAATCGTTTGCATTTCTATATCGACCAGGAAGCCTATGATCCTTCCCTGGATGATGAACTGGAAGTGATCCTCGGTTCGGCAGTAGTCTTAGAGCCGGTTGGCAGCACGCGCATAGAAAGCACGCTGCTTAAGTATTTTGTAAAGCAGGAGCAAGCCCGGTTCACAAAAACCACCGCTCCAGGTTCCAACGAGTTTTTAAATGACCTTATTGGAGAAGCGCGGCATTTAGGCAGCAGCGATATTCATATCGAAACGTATGAAGGTAAGGCCCGGGTGCGCCTGCGCCTCGATGGTATGCTGGTAGAGCGTTACCTTTTAGGCAAACCAGATTATCCGGCCCTGGTAAATAAGGTTAAAATTATGGCCAACCTCGATATTGCCGAGAAAAGGCTGCCGCAGGATGGGCGGATATTCTTTACCCACAATAATCACAAATTCGATGTCCGGGTATCGGTGGTACCAACCCTCTACGGCGAAAAGGTAGTGCTTCGACTGCTCAGCAACGATGCCACCAACATCGATATTCATCGGCTTGGTTTCCAGGAACTGGATCTGGCAAATTACCTGGAAGGAGTGAAGCGCCCCAGCGGTATGCTGCTGATCAGTGGCCCTACCGGCTCCGGTAAAACAACTACGCTTTACGCTACTTTAAAATTGCTCAACAAAGAGAGCCGGAATATTCTAACCATAGAAGACCCGATAGAATATACCCTGGAAGGCATAAACCAGGTGCAGCTCCGGGAAAACATCGGGCTCGATTTTGCCAGTGCCCTCCGTACCTTCCTGCGCCAGGATCCGGATATTATAATGGTAGGCGAGATCCGGGATACGGCCACGGCGAATATGGCGGTACGAGCCTCGCTTACCGGGCATTTGGTTTTATCTACCATCCATACCAATTCAGCCTGGGGCACGGTTTCCAGGTTAATAGATATGGGCGTACCGCCATTTTTGTTAGCCAATACGCTGAATACAACGGTAGCCCAACGCTTGTTAAGGTTGCTGTGCCCACAATGTAAACAAAAGCAGCCATTCGATAAAATGTTATATCCAAGGCAGTTCAAACCGTATCGGGAAATAAAATTTCATTATCTTGCAAAAGGTTGCGATCGCTGTTACTTCACCGGTTACCGGGGCCGCAGGGCTGTTTACGAAGTGATTCCGGTAGATGCGGACCTGGCAGAAAGAATAAAAAGCCAGCAATTCGAGGTTTCGGATCTACTAAGAGAGAGAGGTATTAAAACGCTTACAGAAAATGCTTTTGAATTATTTGAGCAGGGAGAGACATCTATCGAAGAAATTTTTCCGCTGCTTTTTTACGTTTAATATTCTCCTATTACTCTTTTCGACTGTTTTGTTGCAGGAGGCTAGCGGCCAGGTAAGAGAAGGCCAGCGAATCCGGCAGGTAGAGCAGGAATTGAAAGTGCTGGCAGACTCTACGGTTAAAGGACTGAATGAACCTGCTACTATCTCCGTATCTAATATGTCGATCCAAGAATTTCTGCGCGGATTGGCCGAAACCCACACCCTGAACATCAGCATCGATGCCGGCCTCGATTTCCGGATCACTAATAATTTTACCAATGTAAAGGTTTTAAACCTGCTCATCTTTCTCATCAGGGAATACGGGCTAGAGGTTCAAATTACCGGGAACATTATTTCATTTTATAAATATAATGCTCCGCCTGAAGTAAAGAGACCGGTGCCGGGTAAAAGGTTGCGGCTGAATTACAACCGTGAAGGCGATCTTTTTACGGCCGACCTGTCTCAGGATAGCTTGCGGGCATTTGCAAAACAAGCTACCCAGCTTACCAAGCGGAATATCATATTAGCTTCCGGCCTGCAGGATAAACTGATCACCGGCTATGTAGAAGGGATGCCACTTGATGCGGCATTGGATCGTTTGGCTTATGCCAATAATCTGGTTTTATTCCGGTCGGAAAAAGATGGGGCTTTTATTCTACAGGAAGGAGGCAAAGCGGCTGACCAAGGGAATAACCAGTTTAACAGAAATAGTTACCAGGCAGCCGGTGGCAGTTCCGGAATTTCGGCATTAAATATCAGCAACGGCAAGAACGGTAAAAAATTAATAGAATTGGATGCAGTTAATGTGCCGATTACGGATCTTATTAACGAGATTTCGAATAAAGCAGCTGTTGGCTTTATGCTGTTCTCACCTATTCAGGGTAATACAACAACAAAAGTAAAAGACGTTTCTTATGAGGAGTTATTAAGTTTTCTTTTGCAGGGCACTACCCATACCTATAAACAAAGCGAAAATGTTTTCCTTATAGGCAGTCGTAATTCCGAAGGGTTCCGAAGCACGAGAGTATTTAAGATGCACTACCGCCCGGCTGAAAAGCTTGACGAAATAATTCCGGTTGAATTAAAAAAGGGAATCGAGATAAAGGTTTTTAATGAACTTAATAGTTTAATCCTGAGTGGCGGGGCACAACAGATCGAGGAAATAACGGACTTTTTAAAAGCTATAGACGAACCGGTTAAGAATGTTTTGATTGAAGTTATGGTAGTGGAGCTTAGAAGAGGCCATACCGTTAAAACAGGAATTAAAGCTGGCTTAGGAGATTCTGCAGTTGCTACAAGCGGACAGGTCTTTCCTGCACTAGATATGACTATCGGTTCCAAAGGAATAAACGATTTTCTGGAAAAACTAAATGCCAAAGGCTGGATAAATATTGGAAAGGTTACGCCTAACTTTTACATGACCCTCCAGGCGCTGGAAAATAATAATCACATCGATATAAGGTCTACCCCCAAGCTCTCAACGCTAAACGGGCACGAGGCTAAGTTAACTATCGGCCAAACTGTTTACTATCAGGAGCAGAATCAGGTAATTACCGGCGGAGTAACCCCTATTACTTCGGTTACGCAACAGTTTAAGCAGGTAAGTGCAGATTTAAATATAAAAATAAACCCTATGGTTTCCGGGGATGAACACATAACCCTGAAAATTGATGCGGAGTTTTCTGATTTTATTCCGGCAACAATTCAGGGAGCTCCTCCAGGAAATACAACCCGTCAATTTACCTCTATGATAAGGGTTCGTAATGAAGAAATGATCGTTTTAGGTGGTTTGGAAGAGGTGAGTAGGTCTAAATCCGGCTCAGGTGTGCCTATATTGTCCCGTATACCCATTCTCCGATGGTTGTTCAGCTCCCGGTCAGATGAGAAGAGGAAAAATAAGTTAGTTGTTTTTATTAAGCCAACCTTACTCTATTAATGTTCAACTTCTCGCTTTCTTCTATTCTTAAACCCAGCACTATCGCAGGTGTTAATATTACCATAGATGGGGAGCGTATGAGCTTTTCTTTTTGTGTATTAAAAAGGCAAAAAGATATTATTAAAGTAATTAAAGCAGCAGAAAGTGGCGAAACTTTCGAAGAGCTTAAACAAAGTATAGGTAATGATATTCCACTTGCTTTATCAATTCAGGGAAAAGGAATTCTCCACAAGCCAGTACCAAAAGAAAAGGTTATTGATAAAACCAACATCGGGGAAATTGTAAAGCTTACATTTCCTGCAATTAAAACAGAGGAATTCTATGCGCAGGTATATAGTTTTTCCACTGGGAGTATTGTTTCTTTATTAAGGAAAGATTTACTGGAAAGGATTTTAAAAGAACTGCAAGATAATGGAATGCAGGTTTATTCAGTTTCTTTGGGGCCGTTTTCCGTAAACAATTTAGTACCCTTTTTGGGGCAGAAAGTTTTCAATTTTCATTTATCGAATTTCTATTTTGAGGTAGCTGATAGGGAAGTGCGTAACAGTTACTTGGGTACTGCATCCGGAGAATTTAACGAAACAATTCGTGTTGGTTCGGAAATGCTTAAAATTTGGCAACTTGTACCATATGGGGCGGCCTTAAATGAGTTATTGTTTGCAAGCTCAAACGGGACAATTTTATCAGAAATAATTCAAGGTGAGAAAAGTAATTCCCAGCAGCAGCAACTTTTAAAAACTGGTAGCCTGGGCATCTTACTTTTCTTCTTCTGTGCCCTGCTGGTTAATTTTCTTATTTATAATCATCTGAATAGTGAAAATGGCATTTTAGCGCAGCAAGTCCAGAAAACTGAAGATCTATTAAAGGAAAAAAGAGACTTGGAAGTTGAACAAGAGAAAAATAAAAAGTTTTTTCTTCATAATGGATGGCTGCAAGGAACGAAGAACAGCTTTTACAGCGATAAGCTTGCTGCAACTGTTCCTCTGCAAGTGTATCTAACTGAATTGAATGTATCGCCGGTAGATGACACCGAATCAAGAGTTCAAAAGAGATTGGTTATAAAATCAGGAATTATTCAGGTTAAAGGAACATGTAATAATTCTCTGATATTAAATGAGTGGATAAAACGGGTGAGTAAATATGAATGGGTGTTAAAGGTTCAGGATCAGGTGTTTACCTATGATTATAAGAATAAGGTAGGAAAGTTTGAATTCTTTATACAGCTAAAGCAAGATGTTTAACCTTCAGTTAAGTATAAAGCAGAAGACATATGCTTTAATAAGTGGTAGTATTCTTTTCGGATTGGTAATTTACCAATTGACGCTGAAAAGAACCATTGAGGCTTATCAAACCAATGGCTTCCTTAAGAATCAGCTGTCAGAAGCAGCGGAGGCACCTGATGCACTTATACAGCTAAAGTCCATAAATAGTAATTACGAGAAAGCGATAATAAAGTATAGAAAGAGCGCAACCGATCATGAAGGAGTCTTGTTGGATAGAGTAAACAAAGTTTGTGTTAAAAATGCTGTTAGAATTACCTCTTTTAATTCATTACCCACTTATAAACAAGGTAACCAGGTAGTGCATACCGGGTTTATTAAATTGACAGGACGGTTTACCAGTATATTACAGGTTATTTTTCATCTTGAAACAAAAGAAGCTATAGGGAGATTGTCTTCGGTAAAATTTATTCTTGAAAAGGATTATAATCAGGAAGTTAGAAGGTTGTCAGCCTTGGTGTATATTCAATATATTACTTTAAACAACAGCAGCAATGATTAAGCATTTAGCACTTTTTATCAGCTTCTTAGCCATCTTTCTGGTTAGTTGTCAGGAAATTATTGAACCAAATATTACAGGGGAAAAAATTAATCTTCTTTTTCCTGCTGATAGCTCTTTAATAAAAAGAATGCCGATTGTTTTTCAATGGGATGAATTGGAAGGAGCAAGAAATTACAGAGTACAAATAGGCTCTCCGACTGTTAATAGACCATCTGATCTTTTTCTTGATACTTTGGTAAATGATAATAAATTGAAACTGACCCTACCTCAGGGGGATTACGAATGGCAAGTGCGGGGAGGGAATAGCGAATATTTTACTGAATATTCCAGGGGAAGGTTTAAAATAGATTCTACAGCAATAGTTAATAATGAAGTGGTGCAATTGTTAAGTCCTTTAAACAACTCTTATGTTAACAATTCTAAAGTTACATTTCAGTGGGTAAATCTTGCTTCAGCTGATAAGTACATATTTGAGGTAATTTCAACACCATCTTTCGATACTATTGTCTATAATAATAAAATAAACAAAACTCTGGCTGGCGTAGATAATAGTTTTCAATGGCGGGTTACAGCATTAACCGCAACAGGTACAAAAACATCAGTTACATATATTTTTCATTTAGATAGAGTAAACCCCAATATACCGGTTTTATTTACGCAAGCAGATACTCTTCTTACTCCTCCGGCAATCTTAAGATGGCAAAGAAAAGATTCTGATGTTAGTTACGACAGCCTTTTTATTTATTTAAGCGATCAAACTACATTAATGACAGGGTTTCCTAAGCGGGTTAATGCTTCTTATTTTAAGCTTGATAATAGTTTAAATTTAAATTCCGGAAACTATTATTGGGGAATAAAATCTGTAGACCGAGCAAATAATGTGAGTACAATGCCAAATAAAAGGAAGTTTATTGTTAGATGAAAAACAAAAAACTCGTCTATATTCTTCTTCCCCTCGTTTTAATAATTTGGGGCTTAATAGTGTATCAGGTAAAGACTGCAATAGCTGATGAGCCTGAAGTAATTGGCTTAAGCAATGAGAAGAGAGACGGTAAGCTTTCTCAGGAAATCCAACAACAGGAGTTTAGTTTAATGCTAAATTATCCGGACCCTTTCTTAAAAGGTGAAAAAGTTACCCGAACGGCATCCCCTGCGCAAGCTAATCGGGTTTCATCAAGGCAGAAACCTAACCCTGTATTGCCGCCTGTACAATTAAAAGAAGAAATAGCCTGGCCAAACATTGTTTATAATGGAATGATAGTAAACCAGAATTCCAATGCAAAGATTGCTATGCTTACTATAGGTGAACAACAGGTGTTTCTTAAAATAAACAGCATTGAAAAAGGCATTCGGTTGCTCAGAATTTATAAGGATTCCGTACGAGTAGAGCTTAATGGGCAGCGAAAAGCCATTATAAGAAATTAGATTAATTTCTTATAATGGGCATGAAGAAATTCTTGCGAATATGGCTGCTATTCGATTATTATCTTCTTTACCGCCGAGGCTTTCTCGTTAAACACCTTCAGTAAATAAACCCCTT
>NZ_VTWT01000001.1 GCF_008727925.1 Adhaeribacter soli
CGTAGCGCCAATGGTACTGCCGTCAAAGGTGGGAGAGTAGGTAGCCGCCAACCCCTTAAACAAACCCTTTGCTGAAAAGCAAGGGGTTTTTCTTTTTATATCCCATTCCGAAAGCCTGATTAAAAAGATAAAGTGAAATAAGAATCCTGATTGGCCGTTTCTTTAATGCATCAAAAACTTTCAGTTTAAAGAATAGGGAAGTATTAACAGAATTAAGTGAACAATAAGCTTAATTACTTAGTTTTTTGCTTTGCTTTCCCTAATTTCACCCAAATTATTCAGGAATGATCTTACAGGCTCCTTATTTTTTATTCGGCTTATTTGCTATTGCCATCCCGGTGATCATTCACTTGGTGCAATTGCGTAAGCCTCAAAGAGTTCTGTTTACCAATGTAGCTTTCATCCGGAACGTTGAGAAGATCACCGCCAATCAGCGGAAGCTGAAGCATTGGTTGATCTTGCTTAGCCGGATCTTATTCCTGATTTTTCTGGTACTGGTATTTTGTCAGCCTTTTATTCCGGCTCGGGATAATGCTTTAGCCGAAACGGCTGCTGTAAATATTTACCTGGACAATTCCGGGAGTATGCAAAACGAGGCTGATAAAGGCGGTGTTTCCTTAATGGAAGAGAGTATTGAAGAAGTAAATAAAATTACGAAGAGTTTTCCGAAGTCAGTTCCCATTCAACTGCTTGATAATAGTTTCAGAACAGGGGATTTCCGGAACCTGAATCCTGAGCGTATTCCTGATGTATTAAGTCAGGTACAATTCTCTCCTCTTAACCGGCAAGCATCCATTATTTATTCACGTCTGCAATCCGGAAAAGGACAAGCTCAAAGAACATTCTGGTTTTCGGACTTTCAGCGTTCTACTTTCGACCCGGGTTTTTTCACCAAAACAGATACCCTTTCCCAGATAAGCCTGGTTCATATAAAACCAGCCTCCACGGCCAACCTTTTTATCGATAGCGTAAGCCTCGAAGATGAATTGGTGCGGTTAAATGAAAATAACCGATTGCTGGTTCGGGTATACAATAATGGTGATGAGCCTAAGAAGGGAGTAAGTTTAAAGCTCGTTATCGGCAACCGGCAGGCGGCTGCAAACAGTATCGATATTGAACCCAAAAGTGCGGCCACTGCCCAGTTGGAATTCCGCCTTACCGACAAGCAAACTCAACTGGCGCGGCTCGAAGTGGAAGATCAACCAGTTACTTTCGACAATACCTATTATTTTGTGCTTCAGCCGGCAACTGCCATTTCAATTCTGGATATTAATAGCAGTGCCCTGAGCAATACCAACCGCTTGTTTACCAATGAGCCTTTATTCCGTTATCAAAGCCTTGGTCCCGGAACAGCCAATAATCAGGTAATAGCGCAGGCGGATCTGGTGTTGGTGAACGAACTGACGTCGGTAGATGCTGCTTTAGCCGATAATCTGAGCAAATACGTGAAGAATGGCGGCAACCTGATCATCATTCCGGCGGAGAAAACAGCTGAAAATGGTTACAGCAACATCTTTCAATCCTTAGGCATACCTGTTCGCAATGCGGCTGAAGATCAGACTAAGGTTTCGCAATTGGCGCTGCCTGACGTAAAGAACCCGTTCTTCCGGAACATATTTACGGAGCTGGATAAACGGATGCAAATGCCACGGGCGCCGAAATATCTGCAATGGCAACGTTCTGATGCGGGTTTGCTGAACTTTAAAGATGGTTCCGGCTTTTTAGCCCAGTTCAATTCCGGGAAAGGGAAGGTATATGTTTTTGCCGCGCCTTTTTCTGCCGAAAATAACGAATTCAGCCGCAACGCTTTGTTTGTGCCGGTAATGTACAAGCTTGCCCTGAGCAGTCATGAGTCGGAGCAGCAACTGGCGTATAATTTCAGCCAGCGTACTTTTTCGCTTCCGGTTCCGAAAACTGACATCCGGAAAAGCCATTTCTCTTTGGAAACCGATAGCCTGAAGTTTATTCCGGAGCAGCAATTGCGCAATGGAAAGATGTTCTTTACGCTTCCGGCCGAAATGGCTGAAGCGGGTTTTTACAAGCTAAAGCATAATGATTCTACCCTGATGACGCTGGCCTTTAATTACCCGAAAAGCGAATCGCTGCTGGATACGTATTCGGCTGAAGAGCTCCGGAGTCTGATCCCGAATAAAAACGTGAAGATATACGAATCGGCTGCCAATGCTGATTTCAGGGAACAATTTACCCGCGAAACCAAAGGCACGCCGCTTTGGCAGTATTGCCTGCTGCTGGCCTTGTTCTTCCTTTTAGTTGAAATTCTCTTAATCAGGTTCCTGTAAAATGGATGTTCTTTTTAAAAACGTAAAGATTTTTGCTCCGGCTTCGGCCTTTCATCTACAAACTTCAAACTTACTCCTTAAAAACGGCCGCATTGGTTATATCGGTTACGATGCTACGGATGCCGAAAAAGTATTCGATGTCCCTGGTTTATGCGTGTCCGGTGGGTGGTTCGATATGCACGCCCAGATTACGGACCCGGGTTTTGAATACAAAGAAGATATCGTTTCGGCGGCCCAGGCTGCTGCTGCCGGCGGGTTTACTGAAATACTTTGCTTCGCGAATTCGGAACCGTTGCTGCAAACCAAAAACTCCTTGCTTTCTTTAAAAGAACAGACCCGGAGCCTGCCGGTTACCTTTCATCCGGTTGGCGCGGCTACGGTAAATTCTGAAGGCAAAGACCTGACCGAAATGCTGGATTTGCAACGCCACGGCGCGGTAGCGTTCTCCGACGGGGAATCCGGCATTCAGCAGGCGGATGTAGTTCTGAAAGCGCTGCAATACCTGCAGATCACCGACATGCTGCTGATAAACCGGGCCGAACACGTGAAGCTGAACGAACGCGGGCAGATCCACGAAGGACTGGTAAGTACCCGCCTGGGTTTAAAAGGCATGCCGGCTTTGGCCGAAGAACTGCACCTGACCCGCGACCTGGAACTGCTCGAATTTAACGGGGGCAGGCTGCACGTACCGTTTGTGTCTACCGCCCGGTCGGTGGAGAAGATCCGCGAGGCCAAAGCGAAGGGTTTGCAGGTTACCTGTGGCGTGGCTACTTATCAGCTGGCCTTTACCGACGAAACCCTGATCCCATTCGACACCAATTACAAAGTAAACCCGCCTTTCCGTTCTGAAGCTGACCGTAAAGCCCTCATAGAAGGCTTGCAGGATGGTACCGTCGATATATTGGTTTCGGGCCATACGCCGCAGGATGTAGAAAATAAAAAGCTGGAGTTCGACCACGCGGCCTTCGGCATTACGAACCTGGAAACTGCTTTTGCCGTGGCTTGTACTTATGCCAAAGAATTGCCCCTGGAAACGGTGCTGGAGAAGATGGTAGTGAATCCGCGGAAAATCCTGAACCTGCCTTTGCCGGAAATAGAAGAAGGTGCGGAAGCGAATCTGACCTTTTTCCAGCCGGAACAATCCTGGATCTACGAAGAAGAAAATATCCGGTCGAAATCGCACAACAATCCGTTTATCGGGCAGCAGCTTACCGGAAAGGTGTTCGGCATTGTAAATAAAGGGCAGTTTATCCTTAATGATCCGGTGAATGTATAATAATTTGCCGAAACTGTTTTAACTTGCTATCTAATCTGCTTTTATTTTAACACATGTTCAATCAGGCCATTTTCCGGACCGGAATTAAATTTGGGGGTATCAGTGCACTGGCTGGTTTTGCAATCATTCTTATCCTGTTCCTGGTTGGTATTAACCCCTTCGGGCAGCTAAGCCTGTGGAGCTGGATCTTTATTCCGGTTTTCATTTTCCTGGGAATCCGTTCGTTTAAAAGAACCTTCGATCCTGAAATGGGCTTTCTGAGAGCGTTGAAAGTAGGCTGGATCATTGCTTTTTTTACGGCCTTGTTTTCAGCTTTACTTATTTTTATTTTCGCTACGCTGGGCGGCGAAGACCTTATTCAGCGGCACATTGCCGAAATGAAAATGCTGTTCGAATCTTCGCGGCAGGCGGCCATTGAAGCGAAAGTGCTTACGCCGGAAGCCTTCGACCAGACCTTAAACGAACTGGACAAGACCACCGCTGGATCGCTGGCCCTGGACGATTTCTTTAAGAAATTTGCCGTCGGTTTTTTTATAGCCGTAGTTGGCGCCGTATTTTTCCGGAAGTAAACCCGTATTCTCTAAACCTATAAAACTATGAACGAACAACGAACAATTTCCTGGTGGTCAGTGGGGTTAAAGTATGGCCTTATTACAGGCCTGGTTGGCTCTGTATTAGCCATGATTAATTTCATTACCGGAAACTTTGACAATATATGGCTGATGTTTGTAATTGGCCTGGCCATTTATATTCTCGCTATTGTTCTGGCGCATCGGGAGTATAAAGCAAACAATGCAGGATACATGACCTATGGAGAAGGGCTAATGATAGGTACTTTAACGGTATTTATAGCCGGTGTAATAGGCGGTTTGTTTTCTTATGTATACATAGAATTTGTAGATCCGGGAATACTGAATAAAATGGTTGAAGTACAAATCAGGATGATGGAAAATTTTGGCCTTCCGGAAGACAAGCTTGATGAAGCGATTCAGAAAGTGGAAAGAGATACAACAGCTGCTAATCAGTTAAAAAGCGGCTTGATAAATGGCATATTTAGTGGTTTGGTTCTTTCCCTGATCGTGTCTGCTTTCACAAAAAAGAGAATGCCCGAATTTGAATAAGTATTAATGAACGAAGCTACGCTCGATATTTCTGTTGTAATTCCCCTGCTGAACGAGGCCGAATCTTTGCCCGAACTTACGGCCTGGATCGCCCGCGTAATGCAGGCAAACAATTATTCTTACGAAGTGCTGCTGGTCGACGATGGCAGTACGGATCATTCCTGGAAAGTAATTCAGGGCCTGAGCAAGGATAACCCTGCTATTAAAGGTTTACGGTTTAACCGGAACTACGGCAAATCGGCGGCCCTGAACGTAGGTTTTAAACAGGCCGCCGGCGAAGTGGTGATCACCATGGATGCCGACCTGCAGGATAGCCCGGACGAGATCCCGGAACTTTACCGCATGATCAAGGAGCAGGAATACGACTTGGTTTCGGGCTGGAAGAAGAAACGCTACGACCCGCTGAGCAAAACCATTCCTACCAAGCTTTTCAACGGCGTTACGCGCAAAATGTCGGGCATAAAGCTGCACGATTTTAATTGCGGCCTGAAAGCTTACGACCAGCGGGTGGTGAAAAGTATTGAGGTTTACGGCGAAATGCACCGCTACATTCCGGTAATTGCCAAGTGGAACGGTTTCGGGAAAATAGGGGAGAAAGTAGTGCACCACCAGGAACGGAAATATGGCGTTACCAAATTCGGCCTGGAGCGCTTCATTTACGGCTTCCTGGATCTGATGTCCATTACCTTTGTATCGAAGTTCAAAAAGCGGCCCATGCACTTTTTTGGCACCATGGGTACCGTTTCGTTCTTTATCGGGATGCTCATAACCTTAGGCCTGATCACGGAAAAAGTGATCCGGGTGTTTACCAACGAACGTGGCCGCGATGTGGTGGCGCAACCTTTATTTTTCTTAGCGTTAGCAGCCATAATTATTGGGGTGCAGTTATTTCTGGCTGGTTTCCTGGCCGAAATGATCTCACTTTCCGGCTCCCGCAAAAACGAATACCTGATCCGCGACCGGGTAGGAAACCTGTAAAACCGTACCGGAAATGAAGCAAAAAGTAGTGATCATCGGTCCGGCGTACCCCTTGCGGGGCGGTTTGGCAACGTACAACGAACGCCTGGCCCGCGCCTTTGCCGAAGCCGGCGACGAAGCCGAGATCGTTACCTTCAGTTTGCAGTACCCCAACTTTTTGTTTCCCGGCCAGACCCAGTATTCCACCGACCCGGCACCCCAGGATCTGGTCATTAAGCCTTTGATCAACTCGGTTAATCCCCTTTCCTGGCTGAAGACCGGTTTGTATTTAAAGAATCAGAAACCCGACATCGTTATTTTCCGGTACTGGCTGCCTTTTATGGGCCCGGCCCTCGGTACCATTGCCCGTCTGATCTCCGGCAACAGGCACACCCGCATTCTGGCCATCACCGACAACATAATTCCGCACGAAAAACGCCCCGGCGATGATATTTTTACGAAGTACTTTCTGAGTGCCTGCCACGGGTTTATTACCATGAGCAGATCGGTACTGGAAGACCTGAAAAAGTTCGTGCCGCAAAAACCGGCTATTTACCACCCGCATCCGCTTTACGATAATTTCGGCGAAAGCCAGCCCAAAACAGTAGCAAAAACAGCATTAAAACTCGACCCAGCCACGCATTACATCTTATTTTTCGGTTTCATCCGGGCGTATAAAGGCCTGGATCTGTTACTCGAAGCTTTTGCCGAAGAGCGCCTGGCCAGGCTGAAGAACGTAAAGCTGATCATTGCCGGCGAGTTTTACGAACCTGCCGAACCGTATGAAAACCTGATAAGAAAGTACCACCTCGAACACCGGATTGTAAGAGCCACCGATTTTATTCCGAACAGCCAGGTTGCCACCTATTTCAGTGCCGCCGACCTGATCGTACAGCCCTACAAACACGCCACCCAAAGCGGCGTTTCCCAGATCGCCTACCACTTCGACAAACCCATGCTCGTAACGGATGTAGGCGGTTTAGCCGAATTAATTCCGGACGGGAAAGTGGGTTATGTAACTGCCCCGGAGCCCAAAGCCATTGCCGACGCCATTCACAATTTCTACACCTCCGGCAAAGAAGGATTTTTTATTGAGCAGGTAAAATTCTACAAACAGCAATTCTCCTGGAAATCGATGCTGCAGGCCATTAAGGAAGTGGCAGGCAAGGTTGAGAGGAATTAGAAATTAGAAATGCTGGCGCAAGTGTTAAGCCGAAGGCGTCACTTGGGCCTGACAGACAAAAGCCAGTCTCCAGACTGGCGTAAAAAGCAACCCAAGAATTACATTCCTCAGAAGTCCTCTCCTGAATTAGCTGTTGAGTGGGGGCACGGAAGTCTGAAGACTTCCGCTTGTTCTTTAGGCCCAAGTGACGCCTTCGGCTTAACACTTGCGCCAGGAATAAACAATTGCGCCAGGAATATTATTCAGTAGCAACTCTAACAGAAACATTCCCTCTTTTCCGGAATTGTTCCACATACCGGTGCGCGTTCTGAATATCGTCTAAACTATAAGTCCGGTCTATTACGGAGGTTAATTTATCAGCTTCGATCAATTCTTTGATGAAGGTTAGATCCTGTTTCGTTGGTTTTGCCTGTCCGTTAACGGAAACATACCTGCCATTTGGCTTCAGTAACTTTTGAGCGATTGCCTTTTTGGTTTTGCCTACCGCATCGAAGATGATATCGAATTTTACATCCAATGCGGTAAAGTCTTCCTTTAAATAATCGACGGTTTTATCGGCTCCGAGAGACTTTACCAGATCGATGTTGCTGGTGCTGCAAACCGTGGTAACTTCTGTCCCGAAATGCTTCGCTAATTGCACGGCAAAAGTCCCGACACTACCCGAAGCGCCATAGATCAATACTTTCTGACCTGCCGCTATCTTGCCTCTGCGTAAAAAGGACAAGGCTGTTAAGGAGCCCAGGGGTACTGTTGCCGCTTGCTCAAACGTCATATTCGTTGGTTTTAAAGCAATTACCGCTGATTCCCGCAAGCATTGGTATTCAGCGTAGCCTCCGAACCTGAGCCCGCAAAAGGCAAAAACGGCATCGCCCGGTTTAAACGACTTTACATCTTTACCAACTTCCTCTATTACACCTGCTAGTTCAAAGCCAAGCACCTTTACCCTTTTAGGTTTGAATAAACCGTTGAATAAGCGGGCTAAAAACGGATCAGCTTTTCGCATCCGCCAATCACCCGGCGTAACCGACGTTGCGTGAATTCTGATCAAAACCTCATCGTTTTTGGGAACCGGTTTGGCAATGTCCTGCAAGGTCAGCACATCCGCACTTCCGTAGCGCTCATAAATAACTGCTTTCATGTAGGTTGTTTCGTGGTGGTTGATTCGAGTAGCGTAATTGGTATTGCCGGAAGTGGAGAAATCAAAACGCAGATTTTTGGTTTTGGAGTGCTGCAAGATCGAAAAATGAGTTTGCAATTAAGCAATTCGGTCGGCTTCTGGCTAATTCCTGTAAAGAGAATTAATTAGCTTTTACTGTCAGATTTTTTCAGAATGCCTTTTTCAACGCTTTCGTTTATCAGGTTTTCCGCATAATTCCAAAGTGCCGTCGAGCCCTCTTTTATCACTTTCTTCTTTTCGTAAACTTTGTGGTAATCCACGTCGAATTCTGCCCAGGTTCCACCCTTATTGGAAGTGTTTTGCAACAGCGGTTCAAGCCGGTCCATGGATCTGGCAAATTTGGCTTCATTGGTTTGGCCAAGCTCAAATTCTTCCCAGATCGAAATAAACTCCTCGGCCTGTTCTTTGGGCAGCATCCCGAAAATGCGGTTGGCGGCTAATCTTTCTTCGTCGGTATTCGAATGGCTTTTTACAGTGTCGTAAATGAAAGTATCGCCGGCATCAATTTCAACAATGTCGTGGATCAGCACCATTTTCAGCACCTTCAGAACGTCGATCGGAACCTCGGCATGCTCGGCCAGCACGATTGTCATCATGGCTAAATGCCAGCTATGCTCCGCGTCGTTTTCGTTCCGGTCGCTGTTAAACAGTTTCGTCTTTCGCTGAATAAGTTTGACTTTGTCTATCTCTTTGATGAAATTGATTTGCTGTAATAGATTGTCTGGGTGCATCCTTATTATGAGTTGAAAGAGGGCCTGGTGATGTTGCTGTTAACAGTTTGAGTTGTGCCCAATTGATCGCAAGACTGTCACTAAACACAAAAATAATTAAAAAGCAGAAACAGGAGGAGGTTCAAATCGGCCGGACATAACTTAAACCTGATGTTAGCGATTTCTTTTTTCCAATGACCAATTTCCATCTCTAAGTTTATCCTTCTCAATCTTGCACCGAAATGTGCCCGTTTTTTCGTGATACGAAATTTCAGGATAGGCAAGCGTTTGAGAATTAATATTCAATAGGACTTTGATTGAATCAGTCAATCCTTTTGTTGAGAATCTTAACTTTCTATTTGCAAATATTTGTAACTGGGGAAATTCTAACGAATCTATGTCTTCAATTGGCACTTCTGCTTTTCCGTCTACATCAGTTTGATAAATTTCAATCTTTGTTCCATTGGCGTTGAAAATAATAGAGCTGTTAGAGGTTAAAATGTGTTTTTCATTAGCTTTAATAGGTTTAATCAGAAAACCTTGAGTGGGTTTACCGGTTTTATCGTTAATTTGAAAAATTACTGCTCCTCTTGAAGGACGGCCCCCAAACTCGACCTTTCTTACTAAATTAAAACTTCCTTTAGGTAACGACTTAAACTCAATACTATCTCTGCTTCTTCTCCATTTTCCAAAAGCAACATAAGAACGTCCTTCGCATCCTCCTTCCATCGAAAAAGTTGAATCGCTGTTAAGGAAAATTGAATTAGAGCAAAATCCACTTCTATCACTATAAGTTTCGCTAGTAACTACATTTTGGTTTCCTGTTGGTTGCAAAACTTCAAGGATATCTTTTTTGGCACTATTACAGGATACAGTTCCAAATATCAGAATGGAAAAGCATGTGATTAATTTTTTCATTGAGTTACCGCCAACGGTCTTGTACATGCTGTGGTGGGGCGTAAGTCGAAGCTTGAGTATTTGTCTTGTTATATTAAATTGTTTTTCTTTTAAGCTTATTTCCTTGTTTCCAGTTTAAAGTTTAGCTTTTGAATCTCTTCGTAAAACTCTGTAGAATCGAGCGGAACAGGTTGTGTTCCTTTCCTTTTGTCTATAATCCAGAATTTGATTTCTTTATTAATCCTGCCTTGGATGTTTCTGGCGATAATATATTCTGAATTGAAAGTGTAGTGAGTTACTTCTTCAGGAACTACAGTCTGTCCACCACTTCTATTTTTATTCCTACTTAGTAAGATTTGAGATTCTCTTCCGTCGCCCATATAGTAGTAGTTGCTACCAAGCTCTTCTATATTATCTGTGTGGTCATACAGGCATGATTGTAAAGATAGAGCTACAGCGACTAAAAGGATTTTCTTCATCTTTATTTATGTCTGCAATTAAAGATAACTAACTGTATATAAAACACTCCTACGCTTATCTGTCTTATATCCGTAGCCTTTAAACCACCGGCTGTAAGATCTTATCTTCCGTAGCTAAACACTTCCGCACGTATTCGAATACTTTTTCCGCCGGCAGTTCTTCCATGCACGACACCCCGAACTTACAGGTACCGCGGTAGAAGCAGGCGCATTGCTTTTCCGGTTGTACCAGATAGCCGCGGCCGTAGAGGTCGAATTCGTACGGGTTGAAGATGTTGTTCATCAGCACGATCTTTTTCTGCAGGGCAATGGCAATGTGCATGGCCATGGTAACCTGGGTCACGATCAGATCCATCTGGTACATCAGGTTAATGAACTTCGGCAGCTCGAAATACCCGAAATACAGTGCATTGGTAACGTTCGCCAAGGTAACGTTGCGCTCGTGTTCTGCTTCGCCGCCTAAGAGCACCGGCTGGTAACCGTTACTTTCCAGCAATTCTATCAGCCTGATCCATTTCTCGTCGCTCCATAAACGGGTGGTCCAGCGGTCGCCGCAACCGGTATTCAGGCCCACCAACGGTTTGCTCCGGTCTAAATTCCAGTTATAACCTTTGTCTTCGTGGTTATCGAAAACGTATTCCTCGTGGTTAAATTCCCAGCCGCACAGTTCAAAGATTTCCTGCACATACGGCTTGGTATTGGCCTGGCTCAGGTCGTCGAAAACGCCCGTTAAATATTTATGGTTGGCCAGCGGATTGGAAGGAAAAGCCACGCCGTTTTTCAGGGTATAACCGAATTTCTGGGTCGCGTTCAGGGAATCGTGCAGGGCACAGGCTTCTTTGTCTTTATCTAAATTGAAGAGTACATCGAAATGCAGTTGCTGTAAATAAAGCACCGAAGCAAAATCGAATTTCAGAATCTCATCGATTGCGCCTTTCGGCAGAATAGCCGGGGTAAGCGTAAGCCAGGTAATTTTAGCGTTCGGGTATTCGGCCCGGATCTTATGCAGCAGCGGCGTAGTGCGGATCACATCGCCGATGGCGCCGAGTTTAATAATTAAAATGCGTTTCTCAATGGGCTGGTATGCCGGACAGGTACAATGGTAGCCGTGTTGTTTATGAGGGAGGCAAGGCAGGTCGCCTTTAAAATAGATACAATCGGTATTCAGCAGTACGCCGTTCACTACATCAGCCATCGGTTCGGAAGAATAAAAAGGAGAATTAAAAAATGGGAGCGTTTCCCGCTTAAAATTAAGGAAATGCCGGTTTTATAAAGTAGCCGAAATTAGGAAGAATTGTGGAAAGGGAAAAATGAAGGAAGGTATTAACGTGTATAGCAGGGTTTAAATGTGAACGCAAAGTAAATAATCGGTATTGTATGCTCCTGGCTTAAACCACGCTTTTACTTATAATGGATAATTCCAACCTCCCATAATTCATTGGAAAAAATGATTTCTTTTGTGCGGTTTTCGTTCGCCTGATACTCATCCTTTCTGCTTAAATAGCCGTACTCCTTACCAGGTTTAAGAAACTCATCATAAAAAATATACTTACCGAACCGGTTTACCTTGTATACCCCATCCCTGATCTCGTACGCGGCCTCCGTTTGAAATTGCTTGGGCGGTATCTGCAGATAAAATAGCGTATACACGTAAGGAAGCGGCATTTGGTCGGTAATCCGGACCTGATCTACCGGTAAATTTCTGGCAGCTGCAAAGGCTTCTCCCAATCCGATATTAAAATGATGACGAATGCTCTCCTTCGGATATTCCTTAAAGTAATACCGGATGGTAATACTGCTTTCAAGAATAAGCCAGGTCAGGAGCAATAGCTTAATGGTAGTTTTTGGGGCAGTATCTTTTAGATTCGTTAAAATAAGATTAACAAACCAGGCAACAAGCGCCAGGCCGGGAAGATAAAAATGGTTAAACCGGTTAACATTAAGTTCAAAGGAGAAGATCAGGGCCAGAGAGGCAATAGCCCAGGAAAAAAATATAAAAACGACACTGTTTTCCTTATCGGGTTTATTCGTTTTAATGCTCGGGAAACTCCGGATCCCTGCTGCTACAATACCAATAACGGATGCCGGAACCGTAAAGAATAGCAATAGTTTAAAACCCGGTATCAGGTTATAATTAGAGCCATCGTCAAAACCACCCATAAAAAATCTGAGGTTATGCAAGGCGGTTTCTTTCCAGTCTGCAGCCTCAACCTGACCTAGCCTGCTGGAGGGCAAAAGGGGGGTGGAGAAAAAAAGACTATCCGTCCAGGTTAGATTTTTTTTAAGTAAATAGTTTTCTATAAAGAAAAGCAGGAACGGAAGCGCTGCAAGTATAAATAAACTAAAAGCAGCAAGCCACCGCTTCCATTGAAGCCGGATTCTTTCCCGGAAAAACAGCAGTAATAAGGTAAAAAGGGTTGGCAAAACCACTATTGTGGTTCCATAGCCATATAAGGCTAAGGCAAAGGGTATTAAGGAGGGTAAAATCCACTTGCTACCGTTGGCGGCAAATGCCCGGATAAGAAAGAAGCACCCGAGTAACATGAAAAAGGGAGCAAGATTACTTTCCAGCGCCCACCTCGACAGCATGAAATGCCAGGGTATTACTACGATTAGCAGTAGTCCCAGAAATGCAGGAAACCGGCCCAGAGGCCGTAAACAAAAGTAAAAAAGTGGTAAGGTTAAAATTCCCAGAATAAGGGAAACGAGCCGGGAAGAGAAAATACTGAGACCGAAAATTTTAACGATCGGGGCTGATAAATAAGAAAGCAGCACATTCTGGCCGCTGCCCCAGGCTGGAAAATAAGCAGGTAAAACATTTCCCCATCTGTCCTTGCCTGTTTCGGCCAGACAAAAAGCTTCATAAGCACTGGAAGCTTCGTCCTGATTAAACCCTGGCGGAATGGCCGGGAAATTAATTATCCGGATAAAAATGCCTATCGTTATAAGTATAAGAACGGAAAAGGCGTAAGCTCTTGGAGAGAAAGATATTCCTGGGAAAACCGAATTCATTTAAATAGAATCAACTTATTCTGGATCCGGCAAAGATAACATAATCATTTTATTATGTGTTCTAACTGACAGGATCGGAGTTGGCGCCGCACTTTATCTGGTAAACTGTCAGGTTATTTTTTAGAAAGTGGGATTAAAAATCCCGCGGTTCGGTTAAGACGGGATTATAAAACCCATCAAGCAAATTCTAAAAATTAACCTGACAGTGTACTAGGCTTACCGGTGAAATTGTAATTCCATATTTAAACAAATCAGAATAAAAGCATGGATCCCGCTCCTTACTTCCAGGATAAATTGCCCCGGCCGCCGCTAATGCGATAGCCGTCTTTGTCGCGTGGCCAGACTGCAGCCTCGTTGGTTAAAACAACCGGCTCACCTACCACAGAAGGAACAACGGCGATAGCTGTGTAATAAGAAATTTCAAACGTTTTATAGCTCCACACCGCAATATGCTTCCCGTCCGGCGACCAGACCGAAAAGCTTTCTTCGTTGTCGTTGTCCGATGCCGTAAGCTGTTTCATGTTCGTGCCATCCAGGTTTATGGTCCATAGGTGTTTATTCAGCACAAAAGCAACCCGTTTCCCGTCCGGACTAACCGAAGGCAGTAAAGGCGTAGGATTCGCAAGTGAAGGATTGATATTGGTAAGCGTAGCGGTATTGCCGGTAATGGTAGCAATGTGCAGGCCTGCCTTAGCCGAAGGCGTGCTCGGAGCATACCCATCCGAAGAGAAATCGCCGGCTACCACCAGCCGTCCGTCCGGCAGCCACACGGCATTGTACACGTCCGGAATACCGGCCACGTAATTCCCGTTCATATCAATAATAACCGTCCCTTTTTTCACCGGATAAGCCGAAGGGTTATAGACTTTCAGGTGAGTAAAAGCGATCTTCGTCCCGTCCGGCGATACCTGGGGCGCGTAAACGGCCGAGGTTTCGTTTGCATTGTAGATCACCCTTTTTTGCGTGCCGTTGGCATTGGTTATTTCCAGGCGTTCAAAGTATTCGGAAGTATGCAGGGTGGAGCCATCGGCCAGCCGGTGGGGCATGCGGCCGGCAAATAATTCCGGGTCGGCTTTGGTACTGAAGTTATACTCCCGCACCGAAGCAGACCAGTCGTGCAGCAGCTTCCCGGTCCATACGCCGGCTTGCTGACCCGGATCATCCGGGTTCTTTTTAGGGCTGTCTTCCTTGTCGCAGGAAGTAAAAGCCAGCGAACTGGTGAATACTAAAAAAAATAGGACGAGGGATTTAAATTTCAAGACCATAAAACAGGGTTTTAAAACGGTTAGAAAAATAAAACTTAAACTGAAACCGATCCGTTCGGTTGGACAATAGGTATAAATATAAGCCTCAAAGCCGGAAATTGTTTTGCGGGTTTGAGGGACTTTATTTTTCGTGTCTTTTCTGTTTCTTTTTAACTAATGCCTGTCTGGGTTTTGCCCGGAAGCAGAAGTGCCGCCATAGGCGAACAAAGGCTTTACGCAAAATCTGAAATTTCCGGCAAATTTTAAAGCTTCGGAGTTATTATTAAAATTGCAGAAGTAAATTCTGCCGGACAGTATTTATCTTCCCTGATCACTTTCATATCCCTGGTTTAGCTAACCTGTTCTTCAACATGTAGGTCATGGCTTTACCGAAATGTTGTTACCTGTCAGCTCATTTTCGTCGGTTATGTTTTTGTTGAAGAAAAAAAATGTAACTGTTCTGTAAGTATCGTTAATTAAAAGCAGGCTGCCGCCAAAATATATGAGTTAACCGGCCGGAAAAAGGTAGTATTAAACCATAAAAAAGTGCACCAGGTTTTCCCTGGCAGGCATGCTGAAAAAGTAGGATTGGTTAAACGGAAGGTTCCGGTAGAATTTCCGGGTTCAGCGTTTCGTTTGCCGCAACTGGCAGGTTCGACGCGCGCATCAGTATAAAATAAATTACGCCTGAAACCAGCAAACCTACAAACCAGGCATAATGGTACAGCTTAGAAACCCAGGGCCAGACCGCATCCTGCTCAATTGCCTGAATGGTGGTCAGGAAGCCGGGCACGTTGGGCAGAATGCCCAGCACCAAAGCAAGAATGGCTGCCTGGTTATAGCCGTTGCGGTACGTGTATCGTCCCCCGAATTGGTACAGGTCGTTTAATTCCAGCGTCTTCTTCCGGATGAAAAAATAATCGACGATCATAATGCCACCGATGGGCCCGAGCAGGCTGGAATACGCAATGAGCCAGGTAAAAATGTAGCCGTTCGGGTCCGCGATCAGTTTCCAGGGAAAAATGAAAATGCCGATGATACCGGTAATAAAGCCGCCTTTTTTGAAATCGATTTTAGCGGGGGCGAGGTTGGCAAAATCGTTGGCCGGGCTTACAATATTGGCGGCAATGTTGGTAGCTAAGGTAGAAATGGTAACAGCAATCATGGCAATGCTCACCAGGACTTTGCTTTCGAATTTACCGGCCAGCACCAGCGGGTCCCAGATCACGTTGCCGTAAATTATAACCGTTGCCGAAGTAACCACTACCCCGATAAAGGAAAAAATGGTCATGGAAGGTGGCAGCCCGATTATTTGACCGGTTACCTGGGCGCGCTGGCTTTGGGCATAACGGGTAAAGTCCGGAATATTCAGGCTAAGCGTGGCCCAGAACCCGACCATGCCGGTTAAAGCCGGAAAAAAATAATGCCAGAAATCAGCATTAGAGGTAAATTTAGATGGCTGCGCCAGAATTGGCCCTAAACCGTTGCCGGCAGAAATGGCCCAGAAAAGTAAGGCCAATGCCGCTGCTGGAAGGAAGAATGCTTTAAACACCAAAAGCTTTTTAATGCTTTCCACCCCACGGTAAACCACCGCCATATTCAGCAGCCAGAAGGCAATAAAGGTAATGGCCGGACCGGTTTCCAAACCAAAGGAAGCCGGAAAAACTTGTGGCAGATCAGCAACTCCCGGAACCCAGATCTTCAGCATTAAATACATGGCATAACCACCCAGCCAGGTCTGGATGCCGAACCAGCCGCAGGCCACAATTGCCCGGAGAATGGCCGGAATATTGGCGCCTTTCAACCCAAAACTTGCCCTGGCCAGAACCGGAAACGGAATGCCGTATTTCGCACCGGCATGGCCGTTCAGCACCATGGGGACCAGCACAATGGTGTTGCCCAGAAAAATGGTAAGAATAGCCTGCCACCAGTTCATGCCCCCTTCAATAAGCGAGCTGGCCAGCATATAGGTAGGAATGCACAAACTCATACTGATCCAGAGGGCGGCATAATTCCATGTATTCCAGGTGCGGTTTTCCGGCGCTACCGGCGCCAGGTCTTCGCTGTAAAGCGAGGTGTTCGCCTGCACTTTTTCCGGGTTATCGGTTAGCGTTTTCATGGGTTTGGTTTTTGATGGTTACTGTAATCCTGTTCGCCTTTGAAGGAAAAGCTTGTTTCATTCTTACTAAAATCTCCTTGGCCTGTGTCGCACAGGCCAAAGCACTGAAGGTAAAAATTAGCCTACTTTCAAATAATCAGCAGTAGCATTTTTTGAGGCTGTCGCCTCACTGAAGTTGAAAACTTCAGGCTGTTTGTAGGTTCAAGTTACCGCTTCGCTCAAACTTGAACCAGCATTTTTAATAATGAAATGGCCTTGCCTCCAAAGGGGGACTAAGTTGCTGTACTTTGTAGAGGTACGAATTAAGGTACTTTAGGTATGGTTAGCAAGGTTATTTTCCTTGCAGTTTTTCAATTGTAGGATAATCTAAATAAGCAAAAGTTAACCGCCACCGATTACTTATTTTATTGAATTCAAGATTGCCAATCCTTGCCCAATTCTCTTGTATTGTTTCAGGTTCTAATGTTTGAGTCTTTTTTATTTGTTCAAAGAAGGAAGTAGGTTTAGTGTCTCCTGGTAAATAATTCTCTTCCTTCAAATAAGCTGATAATAATTGGGGAAAGTACTTTTTGTGATATTTAACTATTGGGTCGCCATCAAAAGGTCCTCGGGTTTCTAAGGGAAACTGAGTTAAGGCCATAATTTTTGCTGTATCATTTTCGATTATTGCCTGTCTGAATGATTTCCAATACAAAGTAAAATCAGTATGGGATGTATCCTCCAATATTTTATGTTTTACTGCTGTGGTTGCTTGAACTGAAGATTTTTTAACAACCTCACGAGGATTATTTTGTGTTTCTGATTCCTTTGTTCCACAGGAAGAAATTCCGATTAGACTTATCAATAATAAGAGGGATATTTTCATTTTTGCTAACTATCATAATAACAAACAGGAAGCCGCAGTTTTGAAAAATCAAGGAGTAAATCTTGAATTTTGAATACAAAATGCGGCTTCCTGGTTGGTTAGAGACAAATTAAAGAAAACTTCTGCTTCCGGAAAACTCAGGAAGCAACCATCTGCTCTTTGGAGGAAACGCCTTTTCTCCGGTTTTCCAGAATACGGAAAAAAGACCGGCTCCGGATTTCTTCCAGCGTAAGGCCGGTTGCCAAAGCTTCTTCTTCGGAAATGGCGCCGCAATTCATGGCTTTCAGGAAGAAATTAAGCAAGCCCTGGCCGGTGGCGGCATCGTCGAAAACGTCTTTGGTGAGGGTGGAAATGGCGGCGCGTGCTACAAAGGTTTTCAGGCGGAAAACGGCATCTTCGTAGCTGCTGAGGAAAAAGTTGTAGGTAGCGGCATAGCGCATCGGCAACTGGGCAGGATTCAGATCCCAGCCCTGGTAGAGGCCGTTGATGAGCGAATGCATGGTGTGCCCGAAGCCGATCTGCCAGGCATTGTGCACGGATTCGCGGTTTTCTTTTTCCTGCTCAAAGCTCAGGTTTTCGCCGCGGTGCGGACCAATGGGCATGATGTTGGTGGCGCCGTCGGATAGGAAAATGCCGGTACCGCCGAGGGCTACTTTGGTCATGTGGTGGGCGAAATCGCAGACGGGGTGCGCCATAGTCTGGTATTTGGCCGTAATACCGGCAGAGGCGGTGTAATCGTAGGTGCCGAAGTGCGCGGCAATGCAGCGGCCTTCGCTGGCTTTTATAATGCGCATGAGCGGGTTGCGGCCTTCGTCGTCCATGATGATCTGAGTGGCTTCGACCATGGTTTCCATTTTCAGGGTTCCCGGTTTCAGGTTGTTTTCCCGTTCCAGAATTTCGAAGAAGCGTACCATGGCCGTCATTTGCTCGGGTATAGTTACTTTGGGCAGCATTACCACGAAGTTTTCCGGTAGTTTTCCGCCGGTTTCTTCCAGCAGGTTGGTCAGGAAAATATCGAGGGTGCGGATGCCGCGGTGCTTCAAGTCTTCGGTAAAGGGTTTGATGCGGATGCCGATGAAGGGGGAAATGGTGCCGTTTTTCATGCCGGCGGCTAATTCCCGGGCGGCCTGCACGGCAGTGGCATCTTCTTCGTCGTCGGGGCGATTGCCGAAACCATCTTCAAAATCGATCCGGAAATCTTCCACAGCTTCGGTCTGAAGCTTTTTAACGACTTTGTTGTAAACCGAATACGAAAGCCAGGCCGCTTCTTTTTTACGTTCTTCCTCCGTTTGGTCTCCCAGCTTTTCGGTCAGGGCTTTGATGTCTTTTTCGAGGTGGGGCAGGTGCTCGTAGCCTTGCAATTTCAGCACGTTGGCCAGTTCTACGAAATTTGGGGCATAGGTCTGCAGGCTGCGCAAAGCAATATCACCCATTTTCTGACAGGTGTCGGACTTGAACAAATTTGCGCCGCCGTAAACCGTGTGTACCGGTTGCCGGTCGGGCCGGTCGCCGGGGTAGGTTTGCTGGAATTTACGATTGGCAAGGCCGAGGGTATTCAGGAGTTGCTCTTTTTCGGTGTTGTTTATGCTGAGTTTCATAGGGGCTGAATTTTTAAGTTGTTGCGTTTTTGCTGGGTTTGACCCCGCCTAAATCCTCCCCTAAAAACAGGGGAGGACTTGAGTTACTTTATCTGGAGGTTAAGTAAGTTGGTGGACAAATTTAGTTTGCACATTCATCCCTGTTACTTTTCTGTCATTCTGGAAGAATCTTGTGAATTCTAAGCATTGAACCATAAATTTTTTACAAAATGACAATTGTAGTAGTTTGAATCAATTTGATCCCTTACTTAAATCCTTTATTTATAAGCTTATTTTAAAACTTTAAGTACTTCTGGTTCTTTAGGAAGACTCATAGAATTCACCTGAATTCATTTAAGAACCGCGGTAAGTGGAATAGCCAAACGGATTTAGCAGTAACGGAATGTGGTAGTGTTCCTGGCCGGTGATGTCGAAAATGATTTCGATGTAGGGATAGAAGGTGGCGGTATTTTGCGCGTCGAAGTAGGGTTTGGTTTCGAAGCGCATTTTGTAGATGCCGGTGGCAAGCTCCGTTTGGTTATCGAGCAGATCGGGAATGCGGCCGTCCTGGTTCGTTTTTCCTTCGGCCAGCTCCACCCATTCGGTGTGGCGGTAATGCGATAAAATGATGGTAACACCCACAGCGGGTTTGCCTTTGGTGGTGTCGAGGATGTGGGTTGTGATCTGGCTCATGCTGCTAAAAGTTTTTCTAACCGGATTCTGGTGATCTTGTTTTGTTCGCCCATCGCAATTTTCATTTCCAGGTCAGGCGGATTTTGCAAACGGGCCCGGAGCGAATCGAGCATTTCTTCGGCCGATTTACCCGTAGCACAAATGATGAAGATGTAGCCGAATTTCTGTTCGTAAAAATGGTTGGCTTCGGCCAGTTCGTTTAAAACTATTTCGGAAGTATGATTTACCCCCGCCTGTTCGCCGGATGCCCATTGCGCGGTGGAGGCAAATTTTTCCCTTAACGCATTCGTATCGCCAATTTTAGGGTGGTGACTGAACGCTTCGAGCCAGTCCCGTTCTTCCAGGTCGTACCAGATCTGCTCGGCTTCGTTGAACAGCTGGTCTTCTTTTGGAAAAGGGAAAAGCACGCTTAGTCTTTCCACCCATTTCGAAGAGCCGCAACACATAAAAAGCGCTTCTTTTAGTGCCTGGTTATCCAGGGCATTCAGGTCCTGTAATGCCATGCGGGTCAGATTATGGTCGGAAACCGGTTAACGTTCTTGTAGTAAATGTACACGGCGGGTTCTTTGCCCATAGCCGTAAACCACTGCTGACAGTAAGGCGCCATCCAGATAGAATCGCCTTTTTTTACCGGGTACCAGCATTGGTCGAGCATGTAAACGCCCTGGCCCTGCAAATAAAGCAGGCCGTGCTCCATGATGTGGGTTTCTACCATGGGCAAATGGCCGCCGGACTGGTAGGTGAAAATGTTAACCGCCATATCCCAGGAATTGTTGTTGGGCAGCAATTCCTGAATACGAAGCGCTTCATCGTTCATATAAACCGGGGCTTTGGAATCGTCTTTTTCGCCGAAAGTAACTTCTGGTACGTCGAAGCCTTCCAGCATTTCATAAACTTTGTGAAAAGTAAGGATCCGGGTGCCGGTTTCTATGTTGGTAAAGCTGTAATCATTTTCGATGGGCACGTATACGAACTGGCCGGTTTTTAAGGCCTTTTCGGTACCGTTTACCGTTGCCGTGCAGCTGCCTTCCACCACGTAGAAAAAGATTTGGGAAGCCTGAGTTCTGCCTTTTATGGTGCAGTCCTGGTTGGCGGTGATCAGGGTCTGGCAAAGGCCGGCACCCATGTCTTCGTTGATGATCACGTTTACCGTGCAGTTGCTCCAGCCGGGCACGTTGCTGTTGATGTAGCCGTCCGGCGCGATAATGGCGTGGTTGTGTTTTACTACGGAGCGGGTTAATGCGGGTATTTCCATTCGTTTTATTTGTATTTGGTAGTTGTTTTACTTTTTTGTCGTCCTTGAGCTAAAGCGAAGGGGCTCATTTGCTTTGAGCAGTTTTTCTGTTCTAAATGGTATTGTTTTTTATGGCTGACTTTATTAGTTCCTTTGGCTTCGCTTGGGATGACTGTCTAAATTGTTTCCAGATTCCATTCCGTTGACAGGACCACCCCCAACCCCTCCTTGAATAAAGGAGGGGAGCTTAAAAAAGCGATCCTAAATTCTGTTAATTCTTAAATTCTGTAAATTCTGCTTCAGACAAACTTGGCTACGGCACGCCAATATGTTGTTGCTGCAGTTGTTCCTGAAGGAGTTTGTGCAGGAAGTTTTCGGAAACCCGGAGGGCGGCGGCAATGTCTTTGGGTTCGGCATTTTCCAGCGGGTTGTGGCTGATGCCTTCGTAGCAGCGCACGAAAAGCATGGAAACCGGTGCAACTTTGGAAATGGGAACCGCATCGTGTCCGGCACCGCTTACCAGTTTTGTTTCCGCATAACCTGCTTCAGTAATGGCTTCGGAGAGTAAGTCGTTTAATTTAGGATTGCAGGTTACTGGTTCGGTTTGCTGTACCAGCTCCCAGCTTAGTTCCAGATTGCGGATTCGGCAAAGTTCTTCAGCCAGGGTTCTCAGGTCTTTTTCGGCAATTTTTAAGGTTGTTTCGTTTGCGCTCCGGATATCTAAGGTAAAATTTACAACTCCGGGTATTACGTTGCTCGCCTGGTTTGGTATTGCTAATTTACCTACCGTGGCTACCAGACTTTCTTTATGCTTCCGGGCATATTCTTCCGTTTTCAGAATGAAATCTGAAGCGCCGCAAAGGGCATCGCGACGCATAGGCATGGGTACGGTTCCGGCGTGACCGGCCATTCCTTTTAAGGTGATTTCGATACGGTTTTGCCCGGAAATGGAAGTTACAATGGCCACCGGAATATTCAGTTCGTAAAGCACCGGTCCCTGCTCGATGTGCACTTCAAAATAACCAACCCATACTTCCGACGGAATCGCATCGTGTTTGAGTTTTTCCGGGTCTCCGCCTAGCGTTTTTATGGCTTCGTTTAATGTAATTCCGGCCGCATCTTTTTTAGTTAAAGCAGTTTCTTCGAATGAACCGGCGACTACTTTACTTCCTAAGTAGGTTGTATGGAAACGCACGCCTTCTTCGTCGGAAAACGCGATGAGTTCGAGATTAAAAGGGAGTTCGGGTTTAATTGTTGACAGATTTTCCAGCAGATCGAGCCCTAGCAGAACGCCTAACGGTCCATCGAACTTACCGGCATTTTGTACAGTATCGATGTGCGAACCAATCACGAACGTTCTTTTGGAATGGGGCGCCGGTTCGAGCCGGCCGCGCACGTTGCCGATGTTGTCGGTGCGAGTTTGCAGGCCGGCGGCTTCCATCCATTCCTTTACCAGTTGGCTGCCTTTCATAAATGCTTCGGAACCGAACGTGCGGGAAATCTGCCCGGGCTCTTCGGTAATGGCGGCCAGTTGGTTCAGGCGCGAAAGAATTTTTTCGGTTCGTTGTAAATATTCCTGCATATCAGTTTCTTAAGTAAAAAGACATCGGTATCTGGATATTAGTATCTGGACTAAAAGTCTGCAAGTTTTTGTAATTCAGTTTATTGTGTAAACAGTATTTCCTTTCAAGCTATGCCTTTGATTTATATTGTCATTTAAAAGAATTTCACCCTGGTTTAACTGCATAAAATTGCCTTGGTCATATACCTTTTTCCCGGCGAGGTAAGTTTGCTCCACTACGCCGCTTAGTTCCAAGCCGTTGTAAGGCGAAGTTTTATGCCGGTGGTGGGTATTGGCTTCCAAAACGGTAAAAGCTTTTTCCGGATGAAGTACCAGCAGGTCAGCATCGTAGCCTTTGGCAATCTTCCCTTTCCGGTGTTGCAGCCCCGCCAGTTTTGCCGGATTTTCGGAAAGCCATTTTGCCAGGTCGGCCGGGTTAAAGCCTCGCTTTTTTGCAGCAGTCCAGAGGGCCGGAAAAGCGTATTGCAACGAGGCGATGCCACCCCAGGCCGTGGTAAAATCCCCGGTCCGGATTTGCTTTAAATCAGGTGGCGCGGGCGAATGGTCGGTGGCTAAAAAATCGATAATGCCTGATTTTAGAGCTTCCCAAAGCTGTTCGTTATTTTCCTTTTCCCGAATGGGAGGCGCACATTTAAATTGGGTTTGACCATCCGGAATTTCTTCGGCGTTGAAAAATAAATAATGCTGACCGGTTTCTACAGTAAGCGGCAAACCTTTGGTTTTCGCTTCGGCAATTTGATATAATGCTTCGGCCGAAGACAAATGCACGATGTGCGTGCGGCAGTTAAATTCTTCGCAAAGCCGGATCATCAGGGTAATGGCTTCGTTTTCCCAGGCTTTCGGCCGCGAGGCAAGATAATTCCGGTACGAGCGTTTATCGTTTTTTTTCCAATCTTCCGAATTCACGCTTAATTCACAATGCACCAGTAAAGGAAGATCGTAGCGGGCCAGAACGGGCATTACTTTTCGCAAGTCCGCTTCAGTGGCGTTCGGAAAATCGTCGATGCCGGAGTGGGTAAGGAAAGCTTTAAACCCCAGAATTCCGTTATGAATCAGCGGCTCGATCTCAGACCCGTTGCCTGGAACTATGCCGCCCCAGAAGCCGCAATTGGTATGCAGTTTCTTTTCGGCAGCCCTGAGTTTTTGCTTCAAATTTTCTACCGTTGTGGTTACCGGCGAGGCGTTCAGCGGCATATCTACGAGCGTGGTAATTCCGCCGGCGAGCGCGGCTTTAGTCGCGGTATCGAAGCCTTCCCAATCGGTGCGGCCGGGTTCGTTTATGTGCACGTGCGGATCGATCACCCCCGGAAACAAATAATTGTCTTCCAGGTTTACTATTTCGCACGAAACTTCCGTGTGCAGCGGCGCCAGATCCGTGATCCGGCCGTCCTTCAGGAGCACCAAGGCTTCTGCAATGCCATCAGGGGTAACCGTGTATTTGCTTTTCAGGGCCAGGTCGAACATGGGTTTGCGCCGTTATAGTCTGCAGGAATAAATTTTTATAAATATATTATTTAAAATATAACTTGTATAATAAATTTCTATATTTAGCAAAATATAAACGGTAAAACCGCTTCCGGCTCCGGTAACCGGCTGCTACCTGATGGCTGTTGAGAGTACAAAGACAGCCGGAGGAAATACCATCGAACACAAGCTTACAAGTCCTTTTTAGTTTTCAGGAAGAATTTTTATCTGTTTTCAAAACATTTAAACAATACGCTTATGCTGCCGTCGCTGGTACTTTTTATTGCGCTGCTGGTACTGTTCTTATTGCTCGGAGTGATTTACGGATTGAAGCATTATGCCCGATCGGATGAAGACGGTGTAGCTTTGGGAAACAGCGGGTTTACGGTGGAAGGCGTGGCGTATGCTTTAATTGTGTTGGCTTCGCTTTATGTGGTAGGCGTGGGCTACTTTTTTGTGCGCGGCACCGCCCTGGAAGGGCACCTGCTGGAGTGGCTCAACATCGTGGTGCGGCTCATGCACATTACGTTCGGTATTGCCTGGATCGGGGCTTCTTTTTACTTTGTTTTCCTGGAAAATGCCCTGAACCGGACCGACAACGTGCGGGAAGAACTGGCCGGGAATTTATGGGCGGTGCACGGCGGCGGTTTTTATTACCTCGAAAAATATAAGGTTGCGCCAAAGGAAATCCCGAAAGCCCTGCACTGGTTCAAGTACGAAGCTTATTTTACCTGGCTTTCCGGCTTTAGTTTGCTTTTTGTGGTCTATTACTTCAATGCGCGGGCCATGCTCATCGACCCCGCCGTATTGAACCTCAGTTCTTTAGCAGCAGTGAGTTTGGGTGTTGGTTCTTTGATCTTAGCCTGGCTTATTTACCACTTCCTGTGCAAAACCGAACTGGTGAAAAGAGGGCTCTGGTTTGCGTTGATCGGGTTTGTAATTGCCGTAGGATTTGCCTGGTTTTATTGCCAGGTTTTCAGCAGCCGGGCCGCCTTCATTCACTTCGGGGCCATGCTCGGAACGCTGATGGCGGGCAACGTTTTCTTTATTATAATTCCGGCGCAAAAGGCGATGGTGCAGGCGGCAAAAGAAGGGCAGCCGGTTAATCCAGTCTTAGGGAAAAATGCTTTGTTTCGGTCCTTGCACAACAATTACTTTACTTTGCCGGTGCTGTTCGTAATGGTAAGCAATCATTTCCCGAGCACGTTTGGCAATAGTTATCCCTGGGCAGTTCTGGCGGCTATTTCATTGGGTACAGCAGGAATCAAGCACTGGCTCAACCTCCGGGAAAAGAAACAGGCTACGGGGTGGGTAATGCCGGCTTCGGTGGTGCTGTTGCTGGCGGTGGCTTTTTATTCGGCACCGGAAACCAAAACAGCAAGCGCTGCTACCTGCACCCAACAAATTGAAATGAGTCAGGTCAACAAGATCGTGCAGCAGCGTTGCGTTTCCTGCCATTCCGGTAACCCCACCGACGATGTGTTCAAATCGGCCCCGAACGGCGTGAAGTTCGATTCGCCGGAAGCAGTAGCGAATATGCGGGATAAGATCATGCAACGGGTAGTAGTAACGAAGACCATGCCTCAGAACAATAAAACCGGCATGACCCAGGAAGAGCGCGACCTGATCCGCTGCTGGATCGAGCAGGGGGGCGGGAAACATGGAAGCTAAACCGTAGCGTTTTAGGGCAAAAAGCTATTGGACAGAACAATCAGCCTTGAAATTTCTGAAAGGTGGTTAAGTTTTTTCGGTTAAGGTAACGTAACAGGTAATATAAAATGGTGCTGGTATGGCTACAAAAGAACTCAGCATAAAAAACAAGTTTCAATTAGTTAAGAAGCTGAAAAACCGGATCGGGGTTATTCGCGTGCTTGTGGGTTTATTGACCTTCGGGCTTGGCATCACCTTTCTGGCTTTCCGGAATGGGTGGGTAGCCGTAGATTTTCCGGTTTACCTAGGTTTGTTAACTGCAGTAATTTTGGTTGCGGTAATGGTTTATGGCTATCAGATCTACATGGTCCGCCAGGCAATTCTTACGTCTAAGAAAACGGTAATTACCGGTCGTATTCAGAAAAAAAGCATGCAATGCAATGAGTACAGTACCGAGTATATTTTTCAGGTGGAAGGAAGGCCTTATGATGTAAAGTCCAGGCACTTCGATGCTTTTCAGGAAGGAGAAGAAATAAGGATCGAAATGATGGAGCCAGGTAAAGAATTGCTGAAAGTAAAACGCATGAAATGAGCTCCTGCCTGAAGAAAATATCCTTAAGTAATTAACCATCATTCACTTCCTGCGATCTTATATCATTTCATTCTCCTTTCGTGCTTTCTAAACTTTCGTAAACGGTAACCGATAGGAGCGGCAGCTGCACATTTGTTCCGGCTTTGGCAGCGTCAGGCAAGAGCTTTGCCACCAAGTCTTTCGTTTCGAGCCATTTTCCTTCTTTCGAATCCACGATCTTCTGCCATTTCTCCGACCAGGCAGGGAAGGTGTAGGAAATTACTTCTTCGGTTAAATTAAATAAGCAAAGCAGGTGCTTCTGTCCGCCTACGGCCTGCCGGTGTAATTCAAAGCCGGCCTGGCCCAGGAGGTTGACGCGTACGTCGTTTTTGCAGAAATTATGCAGTACCGGGTGGGTTTTTCGCAAGCTTATCAGGTGCTGATGCCAGTGCAGCATTACGTTGTGTTTGCCGGTTTTTCGTTTTTCCCAATTCAGCTTGCAGCGGTTAAATGTTTCCGGAGCCTGGGCATCGGGCGGACCTTCGTTAAAGCCGAAAGCGGCGAACTCTTTCTGGCGGCCCTGGCGTACAGCTTCTATTAATTTTTTATCCGAATGACTTACGAAATAAAAGAACGGCGCTTCTTCGGCGTATTCTTCGCCCATAAAAAGCATGGGAACGTAGGGGGCCAACAGGATGGCGGCAGCGGCAATTTTCAGCCTCTCGAAATCTACCAGTAAGCTGAGGCGTTCGCCTTTTACGCGGTTGCCGACCTGGTCGTGGTTCTGGTTGAAGACGATGAATTTTTCGCCCGGAACTCCGGCTGAGGAGACGCCGTGCCGCCGTTTCCGGAATTTTACGTATTCACCGCTGTGCACAAACCCGTCGGTATAGGCTTTGGCTACCTGCTCTAACTGGCCATAATCGTAATAGCGTTCCCGGCCTTTTTCATCGAGCATTACATATAAAGCATGGTTGAAATCGTCGAGCCATTGAGCATCGAATCCGAAACCACCGGCTTCCGGATGCTTGATTACTTTGGGGCTGTTAAAATCGCATTCGGCGGTAAGGTGCAGCGGGCGGCCCAGTTTTTCTTCCAGGGTTTTTACCCGGCTGCTCAGCACTTCCCAGATATGCACCGCACCCAGATCAAACGCCATGTGAATGGCATCGAGCCGGAGGCCGTCGAGGTGATAAGTTTCAAACCAGTAGAGGGCGTTGTTTATGAAATATTCCCGCACTTCATCCGACCATTCCCCGTCAAAATTGAAGGCTTTCCCCCAAGGAGTGGTGTATTTATCGGTAAAGTAGGGGCCGAACTTTTCGAAGTAATTTCCTTCCGGGCCCAGATGGTTATAAACTACGTCCAGAAAAACGGCGATTCCGTGGGCGTGACATGCATTTACCAGCTCTTTTAATTTTTCCGGACCGCCGTAAGATTCGTGAACGGAATAAGGGTAAACCCCGTCGTAACCCCAGTTGCGGCTGCCGGGAAACTGGTTAACGGGCATCAGTTCCAGAGCATTAATTCCGGTATCGGTCAATTCTTTGAGGCGGGGAATAATGGCTTCGAAGGTGCCTTCGGGAGTGAAAGTACCTACATGCAATTCGTAGAGAATCAGTTCTTTTAAGGGCGGTGATTTCCAGGTCTGGTCCTGCCAAGGAAAGGCGCTGTGGTCTACCACTTCGGAGGGGCCGTGTACGCCTTCGGGCTGAAAATAAGAAGCCGGGTCGGGATATTTTTCTTCGCCCTCGGGCATAAAGAAATAGCGGGCTCTGCGAGAAATATTATCTTCAGTGAGCGTGAAATAACCTTCCGGCGCCGGCTGCATGGCTATTTTTCGGTTTTCGGGTGCAACCAGTTGCAGGAACATTTTTTTCTTTTCCGGCGCCCAAACGCTGAATGTACACCTGCCGTTGCCCAGGTAAGTTGCTCCGATCCTCTTCATTTTCCATCTCAGACTAAAAATTGAATTCTTCGGAAGATTCAGAGCAGTTTAAAGAATAAGTTTGAGAGCCTACCCCGAGATTGCAGAGCGGGCATGCAGGTAATGACCGTATTAGGCAAAAGCTACCGCTGAAAGGTAAATGCCCATGTAGCACCCAAGCGTAAACCCTTCCAGTAGCGGGGGTATTTCGTTTTAACGGATTCTCCCCTTGAGCATCAGAGGGGTGTTTACACGTTTTTGATATATTCTGCAAGTGTAAACACCCCTCTAACTCCCCTGAAGGGGAGAATCCGTTAGAATGAAACAGCCCTGCTTCCGATAGCAGGCCTGTTTTCCGGCCACTAGCCGTGCTGTTCCGGTATATCTATTTACGAAAGCCGCACGATTATGCCTTCGTCGCCGGCCAGGTTTACCCAATCGGTTACTATATTTCCTTCCCATTCGGTTATGGTGGCTACTTCTATGGTGCCGCTGAATTTAAAATGCGGCGGTTTGAAATAAGAGGGGCGGTGGCTCAGATTCAGCAGGATCAGAAAACGGGTGTCACCGGCTTCCCGGACATAGGAAATGATCTGCTTATCGGCATAGACCGGGGTGTAGCTTCCGATGCGGAGCGCGGGCTCATTTTGACGGAGCATTATCAGCTCTTTGTAGAAAGTCAGCATCGAAAAGGGATCTTTCTCCTGCACCTCCACGTTCAGGCGGCGGAAATCCAGGGCTATCCGGAGCCAGGGTTTGCCGGAAGTAAAACCGGCATTTTCCGTAATATCCCATTGCATGGGGGTGCGGGCCGGGTCGCGGCTCAGGTTTAGTCCGGGCATGTTCAGGCCTTGCGGGTCCTGCACTTCGTCGAAAGGAATGGGAATATCGCGCATGCCTATTTCATCGCCGTAATAGATGGTGGGCGTGCCGCGCAGGGTAAGCAACATCATGGCGGCCACCCGGGCCTGGGTAGCGCCAACGCGGCTGGTAATGCGGGGCTGATCGTGGTTGCTTAACACCCAGTTTGGCCAGGCTTCTTCGGGGAGCGCACCTTCGTATTGGTTAATGGTAGAGGCAATATGTTCGGCATCCCAGGGCAAAACCAGCAACTGAAAATTAAAAGGCATGTGTACCTCGTTGTTATCTGCTCCGTAGTAGGCTACCAGTTTGTTTATGGGCAGGTAAACTTCGCCGATCAGCACGCGGTCGCCGGGATAGCTATCGGTTAACTTGCGCATTTTTCTTGCAATCTCGTGGACTTCGGGCTGGTCGGTGGAATAAACCGGCAACAGCTTGTCGTAGTGGTTCATGTGGGGTTGGTAGTCGGGGTTTGACGGGTTGTTCCTGAATTGCGCGTCCTTTATCAGGTGATAAATAACGTCTATCCGGAAGCCGTCTACCCCCTTGTCAAACCAGAACCGCATCACATCGAACATGGCCTCCTGCACTTCCGGGTTGCGCCAGTTCAGGTCAGGTTGTTCTTTCAGGAAACCATGGTAGTAATATTGTTGCGTTTTCTCGTCCCATTCCCAGGCGGTTTCGCCAAACATTGCCAGCCAGTTATTCGGTTCACTGCCGTCTTCGTTGGCATCGTGCCAGATGTACCAGTCCCGTTTGGGGTTGTCGCGCGAAGACCGGGATTCCTTGAACCAGGGGTGCTGGTCGGAGGTATGATTAGGAACAAAATCCAGCAAAAGTCTCATTCCCCGCCGGTGCACTTCGGCCAGCAACTGGTCAAAATCTTCCATGGTGCCGAAAATGGGATGAATGCCGGTATAATCGGAAATATCATACCCGAAATCGGCCATGGGCGACTGGAAGATCGGGGAAACCCAAATAGATAAAATGCCCAGTTCTTTGAGGTAATCGAGCCGGGAAATAATGCCCTGGATGTCGCCGATGCCGTCGCCGTCGCTATCCTGAAAAGACCGGGGATAGATCTGGTAAATGATGCACTCCTGCCACCAATGATATTTTGAAGGGGTAGTTTCCATGTACTTTTTCGGTTAAAAAGCCTACTGTTTAAACTTTACAGCTAACCAAAAGTTTACGCATCGCGTCCGCATTCAATGGAAGAAAATTAGTAACCAAGGCTTTATTTCCGGTGGAAGGGTGTAGTTCGGACAATATATGTTTATCCAGGTTAGTCCTTCCGTTTTCCCGTTCCGGCAATAAAAAGTTTCAGAAGGAAGGCCGGTGTGCTTTATTGGTGAATTAACCTGCAGATCGCGCTGGTTATTTTTGTGGAACTGTTGAAAGAAAGCTGCCTGGTTTTTCCGGGCAGCTTTTTTCTTTAGCAGGAATTTCTTCGTATTGCTCAGGAAGGTGGTAAAACGATACCTGAACCAGGGAAAAAAGAAAAGGCAGACATGGCAACAATTCAGTTTCACGGGGCATTGAACGATTTTTTACCGCCCCGGTGGCGCAATGCCTGGTTTCCCCTGTCTTTTAAAGGCAAGCCGGCCGTTAAAGATGCCATCGAAGCCTTGGGCGTACCGCATGCGGAAATTGATGTGATCCTGATAAACCAAACGCCGGTTGCCTTTCAATATGGGTTGCATCCGGAAGATGAGGTGGAGGTTTTTCCGGTTTCTTACCGGCATCACTTTCCCGGAAGCGTTTTTCTTCAGCCAGAACTACCGGAAGAGATCAGATTTGTACTGGATGTACATTTAGGTAAATTGGCCCGGAATTTACGGATGCTGGGCTTCGATTCGGTGTACGAAAAAACTTACCGCGACCAGACCATTACGCAAATAGCCGCCGCTGAAAACCGGATCGTGCTGACGCGGGATGTGGGATTGCTGAAGCAAAAGGCCGTAAAATGGGGCTACTGGCTGCGTTCGCAACACCCGGAAACGCAACTACTTGAAGTTATTCGTTACTTTCACCTCGAAAATAAACTTCAGCCTTTTACCCGCTGCCTGGAATGCAATGGCACAATCCGGGAAGTTTCGAAAGAAAGCGTACTGGAATATTTGCCGCCTAAAACCCGGCAGTTTTTCAACGAATTTTACCAGTGCGAAACCTGCCGGCGGGTTTACTGGAAAGGCTCTCATTTTGATCGCATGGAAGCCTTTATTCGGGATTTTAAGAATGGGAGCTCTGGGTAATTTGCTGTTTATTCTGATGTTGTTTCAAATTGGAATTTCTCAATAGCGTAGTGCCTTAGTAGCGTAGGGTTTAAACCCTACGCTACTAAGGCACTACGTCCAATTATTGCTCTTCCGGACATCCTTGTCCGGAAAGTTTCTGGCGGGGGCATCTTTATCCCCATAACCACACCCGCGGACAAGGATGTTCGCACCATGTTAAGTTTCGGACAGGGATGTCCGAAACAGCATTTTAAGATTACAAATCCCGTCAGGCAAATGCTGATAATTAATTTGGTCGAGCAGTAGTAGCTTAGTAGCGTAGGGTTTAAACCCTACGCTACTAAGCTACGAGGCTATTGCGGAACGACGTCCAAGCCTTTGATCTCTTCCCGGTATTGCTTTGGCAGAATGATAGCTTTAAGCAGCCAGTCTAATTTAAAAATGCGGCTTAGTTTATACCCTTTCAGGACCGGCGTAAGCAATTGTACGTGGTTAAAACCGAGCAACCTCAACACGATTTCCGGGGAGACCAGTTTCTGGGCTTCGAGCAGGAGTTTGTAGCGGACCGGGCCTAAATGTTTGTGGTATTTTTTGTACAGGTCTATGGTGTGGTTGCTTTTTTGCATGTTGGCTTCCAGGTGTTCCCGGCGCATTCTGGTCCAATCCCGGAAAGTTTCCGGCAGACCTTGAATCCCCATCCGGGTACCTACGCGGTTAAATACCTGAAACACTTCATTTTTTTCTTCGTCGCTGAGTTTGCGTTCCAGTAGTTCGTAAGACCGGATGGAATAATCGATAAGCATAAAGAGCACGTCGCGGTAAGCCCAGTCGGGAATGAGGACGCCGCGTTTTTCTTCGAGCCGGCTATGAATGGCCGCCATTTTATCGATGGCGCGGTTGGCGGCTTCTTTTTCTGAAAACACGATGAGGCGGGCATAGGCAACCGTGGAGAACAGGCGGCCCAACGGGTCTGCCGGCAAACGCCCCGTGAAATAGAGCCAGTCAACGGCTTTATTCAAAGCAAATTCGGCAGAAGCTCCGGCAAATATGAACAGGATCGTATCGCCTTTTCCCCAGATCTGCCGGACTATCGAATCTTTGTTTACAAAATATTCCATAACTGCTTAAACGAAAAAAAACAGGCCGGTAGGGTGGCACATTGGCAAAAATCAAGGCTGTTCGCTAAATAAAAGCTGCCGTTCGCCCTGAATTATTCCAAAAATAAAGCCAACAGGCAAAACAAATCGATAATCAGTAGTGCCGGGCTCAGTTCAGATTTTTTGCCGGCGGCAAGTTTCAGGGCGGTAAAAGACAGGAAACCCCAGATAATGCCCTGGGTGATGGAATGCGTAAACGGGATGAGCACCATGGCCAGAAAAGCAGGAATGGCATCGTCGAGCTGCAGCCAGTTTATTCTGGTGACCGGCCTGATCATAAACGCTCCGACCAGTACCAGGGCCGGCGCTGTGGCAATTGGCGGAATAACCGAAAGCAGGGGTGCCAGAAACAGGAAAGGCAGGAACAAAACGGCCGCAACCACCGCCGTTAAACCCGTCCGGCCGCCGGCCTCAATGCCCACGGCCGATTCCACATAAGCCGTTCCCGGACTGGAGCCGACCAGACCGGCCAGCGTCGTGGCCACGGCATCGGTCATGAGGGCACGTTTTACGTTCCGGGGTTCGCCGTTTTCATCGGTCAGGTTAGCGGCTTCGGCCAAACCCACCAAGGTAGAAAGGCTGTCGAACAGGTCGGTGAACACGAAGGCAAAAATTACGGGCCAAACTGAAAGTTGTATGGAATTGAGCAGGTCCAGTTTAAAAACCAGACTGAAATCCGGCGCGGCAAAAAGGCCCTGATACGTGAGGAGTGGCCCCACGTTAGGTTCAAAACCCCACCAGCGCCCTAAAGGGTAGGCGGCAAGGGTGGTAAAAATAATGCCCAGCAGAATGCCGCCTTTTACCTGCCTGGTTACCAGCAGGGAAGTAACCAGCAAACCGGCCACAAAGGTAAGTAAGGTAGGCGTAAGCGGGCCCATGGCCGTCATGGTAGCCGGGTCGGGGACAATGAATTTCGCGTTGGTTAGGCCGATAAGGGTAATGAACAAACCTATTCCGGCGGCAATTGCATAACGCAACGGCCGCGGAATGGCCCGGATAATATAGGTCCGGATGTTGAAGGCCGAAAGCAGCAGGAAAACGATTCCCGACCAGAAAACCGCGCCCAAAGCCACTTCCCAGGGAACGTTCATGCCCAAAACCGCCGAGTAAGTAAAAAAAGCGTTCAGCCCCATGCCCGGCGCCACCAGGATCGGGTTTCTGGCATACAGCCCCATCATGAGGCTGCTGAAAAAGCAAACCAGCACAGTGGCCGAAAGCACGCCGGAAAAAGGCATGCCCGCCTGGCTCAGAATACCCGGGTTTACGACAATGATGTAAGCAGTGGCCAGAAACGAGGAAATGCCGGCAATGCATTCGGTTTGCCAGGTAGTCCCGTTCTTTTTCAGTTCAAAATAATCCGGCATAAGGCAGATGGTCTTTTAATAAATTCCGGGAGCGCGTAATGGTGGCTGTACGGATTAAGTTAAAAAGTGCTGCTTTCGGCAATAAAAATTTTGGCTAATGCCGATTCCGTTGACTGAAGCCAACGGCAAGGGAAATGTTAGTTGGATGTAATTGGAGTTAATGATGTTTTATTCCGATAGGTATGGGGGAATTTTAAGGAACGGGCTTGAGCAAATTTCCAATGCCCTGTCTATGATTGTCTGCTTTAGCAAACGGCTCCGTCAGCTAAAGCAGACGGGAATGAAGGTTCTCAAAATAAATGCCTGATGGAGTGGTTTTTTGGCTGGGAACCATAGCATTTAGGTCGGCACTTAACGTTAATCATCGGCACTTAACGGCAGTCAATAAAAAAGCGGCTGATCTGCACCAGCCGCTTTTTTGAAATTAATAGGTTCAGGTTCTTAACTGTTTGTTTAAGCTTCCGCCGGAATGCGTTTGAGGGTTTCCAGCAGGAAGTTCCAGTATTTCTGTACCGAAGAGATCTGCACTTTTTCGTCCGGGGAATGCGCGCCGGTAATGTTAGGGCCAAACGAGATCATTTCCATTTCAGGATAATTGGCTCCTACAATCCCGCATTCCAGACCGGCGTGGCAGGCATTTACGTGGGGCTCTTCTTTGTACATTTCGCGGTACAGGTCGGCCATTAATTTCACGATGCCAGCATCCGGGCGAGGCATCCAGCCGGGGTAGGCGCCCTTGAAATCTACGCTTGCACCGGCCAGCTCGAAAGCGCTCTGAATGGCCTGGGCCAGGTCCATTTTCTCGCTGTCTACGGAGCTACGGGTGAGGCACTGTACGGAGTAGCCGCCTTCTTTTACCAGTACGCGGGCCAGGTTGTTGGACGTTTGCACCAGACCGGCAATGTCAGGACTCATGCGGTAAATGCCGTTCGGGCAGGCATATAAGGCGCGGAGCAGTTGCTGCTGAAAGTCTTCGGCTAGCAGTTTTCCCTGGGCTTCGGTTAATTCCAGCGTAATAGCCAGGTTCGGGTCGGTGGTGCGGTATTCGGTTTGCAGGATGGCGGTTTGCTCTTCCACAAACTTTTTCAGATCGGCTTCGCGGGCTTCTGCTACGGCTACCAAGGCAAACGACTCACGCGGAATGGCATTGCGCAAGCTGCCGCCATCTATGCTGCTAACGCGAAGGCTGAATTGCGAGGAAGCCATAAAAAGCAGGCGGTTCATCAGTTTGTTCGCATTGCCACGACCCAGGTGAATGTCCATGCCGGAGTGGCCGCCGGTCAGGCCTTTTACGCTGAGCTTGTAGCTTTTGAAACCGGCAGGAATTTCTTCGGCCTGGTATGTTCCGGTAGCTGTAATGTCTACACCGCCGGCACAACCGATGGTCAGTTCACGGTCGTCTTCCGTGTCGAGGTTCAGCATAATTTTGGCGTTCAGCAGGCCGCCTTTCAGGCCTAAAGCGCCGGTCATGCCGGTTTCTTCGTCGATGGTGAATAAGGCTTCGATGGGCGGGTGCGCAATATCCTGAGAAGCCAGAACGGCCATAATGGAAGCTACGCCAATGCCGTTATCGGCGCCCAGCGTGGTGCCTTTGGCCCGTACCCAATCGCCGTCCACAAACATCTGAATGCCTTGCGTGCTGAAATCGAAATCGGTGTCGGCATTTTTCTGATGCACCATATCCAGGTGGCTTTGCATAAGCACGGTTTTGCGGCCTTCCATGCCCGGAGTAGCCGGCTTTTTAATGATCACGTTGCCTACTTCGTCCTGAATGGTTTCCAGGCCCAGTTTCTGCCCGAAATCTTTTATGAATTGAATAACCCGTTCTTCTTTTTTTGAAGGGCGTGGAACCGCGTTCAGGTCGGCAAAATTGCTCCACATTTCCCGTGGTTCCAGGTTTCTAACGTCTGTGCTCATAGTTTTTTATGCTAAAATGGTACTGTTCGGGCCAAAAAAAATTAAGGCTGGAACGGAATGATGGGCTAAAGATAAAAAGCTATTTCGGGATTATCAGAATTAAGTAGATGGACATTGGTAGCTGGATATTAGTAGCAAGACTAAAAAAACGCGAGGCGCTATTATCCGGAAAAATATTTAACCGAATTTCCTTTCAGGAAATGCGGTGATTTAGTCCTGCTACTTACTACCTGGTTTAAGGAAGTTAAGTTAATGGACGCATTTATTTTAAAATACTAGGATTGTCATTCAGGACGAATCTTGTGAATTCCGTGCCCTGAACTCACAAGATTCTTCCTGAATGACAGAAAAGGTTAGAATAAACCTGGTAAACTAAATCTGTCGACTTACTTACTTGGAATTACAGCCGGTAAAACGCTTGGTATCAGGAAAGTGTTTTTGAATGAATTTCGGACTAGGCTTTGCCGGCCAAGTGTTTTTTCTGAAGTTCGTAGCCGATAATGGCCGGAATGTAGAACGTAATATCGGCGGCGAATTTTGCCACTACAATACCCGCCGAAAAGTTGCCGAGCAGGATCGGGAAATAATACATCAGCGCCGGACGAATCAGGAAACTATCGATCACTTCGGCCAGGCCAAATTCCACCAGCAGCGCGCGCAAATTTCGGAGAAAGACCGGAAAACGGTAGGTTTTACCGTCTGAATTCAGGCTTTTGCGGGTTTTATATATATCGGTGCCTAAGATCAGGCCGAAAAAAACGAGGTTGCCGCCCAAGGTTCCCACCAAAGCCGCCTGCAGGTGGTTTCCGGTGAAGTGGAAAGCCAAGCCGGCACAAGCCAGGGTCGCGACCAGCGAGAGAATTTCAGCAGGCAGGTAGCGCTTGAGCCATTCTTTCAGGTTTTGTTTCATAGCGTGGGTTTATGAGCGTTAGAGCAGCCTGGTTAACAAATAGTTAGATGGAAGTGGTTCAGTTTTAGTTGGATAATGCGGGAGAATTGCCGGGAATTAAAGGGAAGTGAAATGCTGTTTCAGGTAAAAATTTATACATTTAAAGTTCAAAATTAAGGAATATGCTGAAGATCTATCATAATACCCGGTGCAGTAAAAGCCGCTGTACGCTCGATCTGTTAAAGGAAAAGGGCAAGGATTTCGAAGTGGTGGAATACCTCAAAACGCCGCCAACCGTAGCCGAACTGCAGGAAATTACCGCGAAACTCAACCTGAAACCGGAACAGCTCGTGCGGAAAGGGGAGAAGCTTTACCAGGAAAAATTTGCCGGCAAAACCTATACCGACGAAGAATGGCTGCGGATCCTTGCCGAAAATCCGGTCCTGATCGAGCGCCCGATCGTGGTGAAAGGCGACAAAGCTGTTATCGGGCGGCCGCCGGAAAATGTGCTTACCATTTTATAAGGGAGTTAGTGGTTCGGAAAGGCAACGTTCCTTGCCTGTTGAAGTGCCGGCTTCCTTAATCCGGAGATTCCTGTAAAACTGCCTTCCGGTTGTAAAGCAGTTCGTTGCCTCGTTTTCCGGTCAGGGTTATAGCTTCCATTTTGCGCAAGGAATAGGTTATCTGGCGGCAGCGGAACAGGGGCAGCTTCAGGCTATTGGCCAGGCATTTATTCGAGAAGGGTTGGGGCAGATCCGAAGGGAGTATTGCCAGGAATTCTTCCGGCCGGTGAAAGCTTCTGGTTTCGATTACTTCCAGCAGGCGGCGGTCTTTCAGGCTCTCGCGTTTGCGGCGCTTACTTCCTTGGCCGTCTTTGCAGCGCACTTCTTCCTCCCTTATCAGCAGAAATTCCACGCTGAAATTCGGGTGCATCATTAGTTCCGGGATTCGGACCAATTCTTCAAACAGATCGGTGAGTTTGCCTTTTGTCGGTGATTTGCGACGGGAAATAATTTCGGAGCCCGAAGGGTTGGTTTGTACCACCCATTTTTCAATAGTAACCGGATGGAGTAAATGCACTTTGTGGGTTTTTATCAGTTCCTGCAGCTTCCGGCGAATGGCGGTGAAATTCCGCGTCTGGATCTCGATAAGTTGGTCGCCCCGCACCAGGTCAATCACAAAGCCGTGCAGGGGAATCTCGAAGCGGTCGTTCGGCTGAGCATACCATTGTTTTAAGGCGGCATGCAGTGACCGTTCGTTTCTTAAACCAATGCCATTCGAGGCTTTTTCTGTTGCTTCTCCTACGGTTTCCTGCCCTTCCATGCAGTAAAATTCGGAATAAGGATCGGGATTCTTCCTGGCTTAACCATTAAAATTTTCGCTGGGGAATGCCCAAACTTTAATCGCTAATCCTACCTCAGAAATTGACAGAGGTAAGCTTTCTGCTTTAAAAATGAATTTAAAGGCGTTTCATTGCCGTCTGCTTTAGCTGACGGATAAAAGGACAGCAAATTCGGCTTTAGCCAAACTCTTCACTTGCATAGAAATGAATTAGGCTAAAGCCATAGAGGCATTTGACCGGAAACCGTCAGCTAAAGCAGACGGCAATGAATAAGGAATTAAGTGAGAGATTCTGCTCAGGTATTTTAATGTTTGCATGCTTAGGCAGTTTTACCAGGCACTGAAGTTAGGCCTGAAAAAGAAAAAAGCCCCAAGAATCTAAACCTCAACCTTATCTTCCGAAAGTATTTTAACCCGGTGTTTCAGTCCCCAGTCGCGGAGGGCAAAAATGATGGGGTTCAGGGTGTGGCCGTATTCGGTAACCGCATATTCTACTGAAACCGGCATGGTCTCATAAACGGTGCGTTTCACCAAGCCGTTAATTTCCAGGTCTTTCAGTTCTTTGGAAAGCATTTTGGCGGTAATGCCGGGTACGTCGCGGTGTAGCTCCTTGAAGCGCCTTTTATGGATGCACAAAGCCGTGAGGATCGGAATTTTCCATTTGCCGCTGATAATATCCAGCGCGTCGCGTATAGGTAAAATATGGGTCAGGCAAAGTTCGCTTTTCATGATTCCGGCTCTTGTGGTTTCCTAAAGGATACCAGTATCCTCTGGTATAGTGGTTACAAATGTATACCGATAACGCCTAAGTTTGCAAACAATTTATTAACTGCTCTCACAAATATGAATTTATTAGAAGCTCTGAACTGGCGCTACGCCGCCAAACGCATGACCGGCGCCCGCGTACCGGAAAACAAACTGAACAATATTCTGGAAGCCATTCGCTTATCGGCTTCCTCCATGGGCCTGCAGCCTTATACTATTCTGGTAATCCAGAACCAGGACCTCAAGAAAGAGATCTTCGAAAAAGCGGCCCAACAACCTCAGATCGTGGAAGCATCCGCACTGCTGGTTTTTGCCGCCTGGGATCCGGTAACAGAAGAACAAATAGATGAATACATCGACCACGTGGCCGAAGAGCGGGGCGTAAACCCCGATACGCTGGCAGATTTCCGGAACGGTATCAAAACCATGGTAAAAGGCCGGACCCCGGAAGTGAATTTTAACTGGGCAGCCCGTCAAGCCTACCTGGCGTTGGGAACCGGCCTGGCAGCAGCAGCTTCCGAAGAAGTGGATGCCACGCCCATGGAAGGCTTCAGCCCCGAGGAACTCGACAAGGTGCTGAACCTGCCGGAAAAAGGCCTTCGTAGCGTCGTGATCATGACCCTGGGTTACCGCGATCCGGAGCGCGACCCGCTGGTGAATGTAAAGAAAGTGCGCCGCCAGAAGGAGAAATTATTTATTTCGATTAACTAACTGACGTTATATAAGTTTTTTTGAGGTCCCCCTCCAAAGGGGGACTTTTCTCCTGCTTGCGTAACACCTTAACTAATTCATCCGGCCGGAATATCAGGAAGCTGTTGAAAACCGTATAGTTTCCGGCATAAAAACCAACCTTAAGACTATACGCATCAACCCAACGCATAAACAAAAGAACGCATGGAAAAACGCAAATTAGGAAATTCAGGGCTTGAAATAGCTCCCCTGGCCCTCGGCGGAAACGTATTCGGCTGGACGATCGACGAACCGAAGTCTTTCGAAATCCTGGATGCTTTCACGGCCGCCGGATTTAATTTTATCGATACGGCCAACGTGTATTCCGCCTGGGCGACCGGCAACAAAGGCGGCGAATCGGAAACCATTATTGGAAACTGGCTTAAGAAAAACGGCAACCGCGAACAGATCATCCTGGCAACCAAAGTGGGCGCCGACATGGGCGAAGGCGGCAAAGGCCTGGCAAAAGATTACATTTTCAAAGCCGTGGAAGCTTCCCTCAAACGCCTGCAAACCGATTACATCGACCTTTACCAAACCCATTACGACGACCCGGAAACCCCAATCGAAGAAACGCTGGAAGCATACGCCGAACTGGTAAAATCCGGAAAGGTTCGGGCAATCGGGGCTTCCAACATGAGTGGCGACAGGTTGAAGCAATCGCTTGAGATCAGTAAGCAGCACAACTGGCCCCGCTACGAAACCATGCAGCCCGAATACAACCTCTACGCCCGCGAGCAATACGAAAAAGAATACGATCAGCTCTGCCGCGAGCATAACCTGGGCGTGATTCCATACTACGCGCTGGCCAGTGGTTTCCTTACCGGAAAATACCGTGCCGAAGCCGATCTGGGAAAAAGCCCGCGCGGCGGCGGCATGACCAAATTCCTGAACGAACGCGGCTTCCGGATCCTGCAGGCCTTAGACGAAGTAGCCGCCAACTATGAAGCGAATCCCGCTCAGGTTGCCTTAGCGTGGCTTATGCACCGCCCGGGCATCACGGCACCGATTGCCAGCGCCACGAGCCTCGAACAGCTCCGCGATCTGGTAATTTCGGAAGAATTAAAACTGGATGCGGAAGCTATGGAAAAACTAAATCAGGCCAGCGCTTATTAGTACTCGTGCAAGCTGGTTCAAGTTTGAGCGGAGCGGGAACTTGGACCTATAAATAATCTGAAGTTTTCAACTTCAGTGAGGCGACAGCCTCATAAAAGGCTCCTGCTGGTTATTTGAAAGTATACAATATACTTAGCTGCCGTGCTTTGGTTTGTGCACACAGTCCAAGGAGAATTGGAATGAAATATTACGCCGGAATTTAACTTAATGGGTTAAAGTAACTATTTAGTCATCCCGACGACAGGAGGGATCTCATCAGGTTGGTAGTACCATTTATTCTGGCTTCTCTACCTTCTTCCGGAGATCTCTCCCTCTGGTCGGGATGACCAAATAAAGTTTGAAAGCTTTTTTGTGAAATCCCAATTCAAAAACAATCCTTTTTAACACTCTCACCCCAACCAAAAATGAAACTCAGCATTCTCGATCAGTCGCCGGTACGGAAAGGCGGCACCGCGCGGCAGGCCATTCTGGAAACGGTGGAACTGGTAAAACTGGCCGAAAAGCTGGGGTATACCCGTTTCTGGGTTTCCGAACACCACAATACGGGCAGCCTGGCCGGTTCTACGCCCGAAGTCCTGATCGCGCATTTGGCCGGCGAAACCGAAAAGATCCGGCTTGGTTCCGGGGGCATTATGCTGCCCAACCACAGCGCCCTGAAAATGGCCGAAAACTTCCGGATGCTGGAAACCCTTTTCCCCGGCCGCATCGATCTGGGGCTGGGCCGCGCACCGGGCACCGACCGCTACACGGCCTCGCTGCTGAACCCCAGCAATACATTCAGCGAACACGATTTCACCCAGCAACTCGTAGACCTTACCCATTATTTGAACGATACCGCACCCAACGGACCGAACCAGAAAAAGATCCGGGCCATACCGATTGCCGAAACGGTACCCGATTTGTGGATGCTGAGTTCCAGCGGGCAAAGCGGTGTTTTTGCGGCGCACTTTGGCATGGCTTTTTCCTTTGCCCATTTTATAAACCCGAACGGTGGCCCGCACATGGTAAAGATGTATAAAGAGCATTTTCAGGCTTCGGAAAACCGGAAGCAGCCCGAAGCCAATTTTGCCATCTTTGTAATGGTAGCCGATACCGAAGAAAAAGCCGAACAGTTGCAGGCGGTAATGGATGTGCAAATGCTTCGGATCGAAAGAGGGGTACGGGAAGGTATTTTACCTTACGAAGACATAAAAGACTATAAGTTTTCGGAAGATGAACTGGAACGGGTGCAGTTTAACCGCCAGCGAATGGTAGCGGGAACGCCGGAAAAAGTAAAAGCTAAACTGGAGGACCTGGCCAAAAATTACGGGGTAGACGAAATTATGGCCGTAACCATCACCCACGATTTTGCCGATCGCATCCGCTCGTATGAATTGCTGGCCGAAATGTTTGAACTGGGTAAATAAGGCCAAGCCGTAAATACCGAATTCCATTAGAAAAAATTTTGGCAGATTATAGCGCAAGCGTCCGCTAGTGCTTACATGCTTAACTGGTCTGCTAAAATAAAGCACAAGTAGAAAGCACAAGCGGACGCTTGCGCTATTCCAAATAAAGAACGTTGCTAAATATCATCTGGTATAAGTTAGAAGCTATCTTATAAATAAGCATGTCATGTCGAGCCTTAGTGAGACAACTCGTTGGCGGAAAGCAATACTTCTGGCTTTTCTGCTAATGGCCGACAAGGTCCTTCGCTGACGCTCAGGATAACGCAATAAATTTGATTAGCCTATCAGCAAAAGGAAATAACCAGGTAGTACAGTCCCCAAAGCCATTCCTTTATTGTCCATTAGAAGCAAAAGGGTAGGGGAAATAGCTGAAAAGTCAAAGATCAGGCGGCAATGGTTTCGGTAACTCTCCGGATATCGGTGCTTACTTTCTGAATAAACATTAGCTGTTCTTTCAGCAGATTTTCGTCCGGATTGGTTACGGCCGGCAGGGCTGCAGCCGGCTCCGGAGTTACCGTGTCCGCCGGACTGTTGCCGGGCAAAGCGCCCAGCTTTTTCATACTTTCCTGCAGGTTGCTTAAGGCTCTTTTCACTGTCCGCTGATTTTCCGGGGCATGGTTCCTGCCCTGCAGCAGGGCGGTAGCCAGGTTTGCCACGTAGGAAGTAAGAATGTGGTTCAGGATAATGAATTTCTGGATCTCTTTGGCGTTTTTCTGTTTTCGTTTCGGTTCCGAGAGCATGCGCTGAAAAGCAGCTGAAAGGTTCGCGGAACTCACGTAAACCTGTTTGCGGGCCAGTTTGTATTCTTCGGTGCCCACCTGGCGGCCGGTCAGCGCATCGGAAAGTTTTTGCAGATAGGCCGTATTTGCTTCCAGGGTTTCTTTTAAAAATTTCTGCAATTGGTCGGCTTCCCAGCTTGGCAGAATGAAATAACTCGCCGAAAAGGCAATGGCGCACCCGATCAGGGTATCGATAATGCGTTCCTGCACAATATTCAGGCTTCCGGCTCCCAGAAAGTTAAATAAAATAAGCACGAAGGGCGTCATGAAAATTACGCTAACCACATAATTGCGCCGCTGAAAACTGTAGGAAGCCACCATGAAAAAGAGCAGGAAAACGAACTGGGCGGTCCGGTCCTGAATAAAATGCAGGATGAGAATACCAATGCCGCCGCCGGCCAGTGTACCGATAATGCGTTCGTAATTCCGCTTTTTGGTAAGGCTGAAAGCCGGCTTCAGGATTACAATTATGGTAAGCAATACCCAGTAACTGTGGTGCCCGTACGGAAAAAGCTTGGTAATAAGAAAGCCGGCCAGACAAACCAGGGCTACCCGAAACGAATGCTTAAAGGTATTGGAGCTGAACGTTAAGTTGTTGCGGAATAATTTCAGGTCGTAATCTTGCCGGGAAACGAATTTCGAGAACTCGGCGGGGCTGCTTCCGAACGTCTTCTTTGCCGAAGCTTCGGAATAATATTCCTGGATGTTGTGCAGGCGCTGGTTCAGGTTACGGAGGTTTACAAGGATCTTTTTCAGCACCAGGTTGCTGCCGCCGGTATCTTTCAACGCATCGATATTCGTTTTCAGCTGTTCCAGGATAGGGTTCAGGTCCTGGGTTCGTCCGTAACGGATATTGGCCTGAATGGAAAACCCGATGGCATCCAGCTGATCGGCTACCAGTAAAATGAGGTCGGAAATCTCTTTCAGGACCGGGGTGCCGGCAAAGCGTTCGCGCAAAGAGCCGTAATCGTAATGCGTAGCCGTAATTTGTTCATACAGGTCTACCAGGTCTACAAAGGTGAGTACCAGCAAACGGCTTTGCCCGGTGGGCTCTTTCATAAACTGCCGGCTTTTGAACAGGAGCTCGCGCACGGCATCCTGTTTTTCACTCACCACAATCTGTTGGGCCACCAATTTCTGATAAGCGTCTTCCAGGTTGGTGCGCGGCTGGTAAAAAGCGGCTTTCAGCCGTAAAAAGCGGGCTACTTCGTGAATGCACTCCCCCAGGGTCTGTTGCGCCTGCCGGTAAGGCCTGATCTGGAATAGCAGCCAGCTTAAAACCATGTACCAGGTGCCGCCGCCCAGAATCAAAAGGGCGTGGGGCACCACCTGCTCCGGTTTTAAGGCCGCATCCATGGTCAGGATCATTACCACGAGGCCGGCCGTACCCAATGCCGCCGCCCGCGGGCCGTAAACCATGAACATGGAGAAAAAGAAACTGAAAAGAAGGATTTCCGCGCCTAAGATAAATGGATTCAGGCGGGCAAAGCCGGTAATGATGGCCACCAAGAAAATGGTGATATTGCAGAGCAGCATGGCGTTGCGCTTATGCTGCACCGGCCCCGGCGTATCGGTAATACTTACGCAAAGTGCCCCCAGCGAAAGCGAAAGGCCTACCTCGAACTGATTGAATTGTGCCGCAATGAGAGCGGGAAATAAAACCCCTACCGTAATGCGGAGGCCGTCGGATAAATACTGGCTGAATAAAAAATATAAAACCTCGCGGGCTTGTTTTTTCATGCTGAAGCTTTGTACTGCAAATATAGAACGGGAGTTCAGCTTTAAAATTTCTTTTCGATCTCTTGACCGCTTACCGGGTTTTGTAAGGCTGTTGAAATCAGGAATTTAAAACTTTAAGAAAGCTAACCGGTTTTACTTTCCTTGAAATGTTCTTATTTTTACCCTGAAAATTAATTTTCGGCATTTACAGTAATTTAAGTTTACAGGAGGCTGAGGCTATGGCGCGAAAAGAATTTAAGAAAGCGAACGGCGATATATTTCTGATTGCAGAACGCATGCCCGATAATGCTTTTATCCATGCCCGCTGGATCGGTATCCAATCTGTGGCAACGGTAATGGAAGGCGGAAATTTTTACGTTTCCATGTTGCAGAAACAGCCTTGTCCGCGCCTGCTTAACGACCACTCCGAACTGATCGGCCCCTGGGAGGTAGCCAACGAATGGATCGCCAGCGACTGGACGCCCAAAGTGCGCGCCCTGGGTTTGCAGTACATGGCCCAGGTGTTGGCGCCCGGCATTTACGGTAAAATGTCGTTTCACCAATTGCACCAGCGCATCGAAGGGCAGTTCGAAATTATGATGTTCGATAAAGAAGCCCCGGCCAGGAAGTGGCTGCAGGAAGTGGATACCTTCTCCGTTAAGTAACACAGTTCCCTTACTCTCCGGTACCTTCTTCCGGAAATAAAAATGCAGCCTTGCCGGAACGAACAACTTACGCAAAAAAGGAAATTGCGTAATATCGCAGCTGAAAATCAAAGCGCTGTGCATGATCAATTATAACCCTAAAGACTGGTTCACGTTCATTTTCCGGTTTTCCCGGGCCGATACTTTCCGGCGGTTGCTGCCTTTAATGCTGGCCGTTAGTGTTTATGCCGGCGGCATTGCTTACCTGGAAATGAACTATGTAAGCAAGGAAACCTCGAAGCATTTGAGCAATGTAGGCATGATGCACAGCGTGCTGGGTTTTGTGATTTCCCTGCTGCTGGTTTTCCGGACCAATACGGCTTATGACCGTTGGTGGGAGGGGCGCAAGATCTGGGGCGGCATTACCAACAGTTCCCGGAACCTGGCCATAAAACTGCAGGCCATGCTCACCGATGAAGCCGATAAAAAGTACTTCCGGCTGATGATCCCGAGTTTTGCTTTCGGCCTAAAGACCATGCTCCGCGAAAACGAAGACTTCCATGAGCTGGACCCGGTTCTGGACCTGAAAAAAGAAAAGCACCTGGCCAACCAGATCGCGGCCTCGCTTTACGCCCGGGCCAATAAACTGCATTCCGATAATAAGATTTCCGCCGTACAATTCCTGGCACTGAACGAAGAATTAAAAGCCCTGACCGAATATTGCGGCGCCTGTGAACGGATAAAAAATACCCCGATCCCGTTCACCTACAGCGTTTTTATCAAGAAATTCATTTTCTTCTACGTCATGACGCTGCCTTTCGGCTGGTCTTTCAGTTTAGGTTACTACATAATTCCGGTGGTGCTGCTGATCCTGTATGCGCTGGCCAGCCTGGAGTTAATTGCTGAAGAAATCGAGAACCCCTTCGGCCGCGATGCCAACGACCTGCCCATCGACCAGATCTGCCACAACATCCGCAAGCACGTAGGGGAGATCCTGACCTGATCTTCTTTTCGTGTTTTTAAATTGAAGTAATTACCACAGTGCCTGTCGTTAATTGAAATTATTATTGCGTCATTCCGAGCAACGTCGAGGAAACTTATGGGAATTACAATGGTAAATCGCGCGTAGCATGATTTGGCTTACGGTTTAATTTTAATATTCGGCTTCATAAACTCCCTCAGAGCTCCGCTCGCAAGTTTCGTGCTTTCTCGCACTCACTTGTGTTCGGGATGACGCAATAAATTAGGCCATTTTTTCTTAAGCTGACGAAAACCACCCCCAGCCCCTCCTTGAAAAGGAGGGGAGCTTATAATTCTGCTGTTTCAGACATCTGTGTCTGAAACTTATTCTGGTGCGGACATCCGTGTCCGCGTTTCTGCATACGGGGACAAAGATGTCCCCGGCAGGTTGCTTCCAGACACAGATGTCTGGAAAAGCGCTTTTGCCTTAAGCTGAAGAAAACCACCCTCGGTCCCTCCTTGAAAAGGAGGGGAGCTCTACCAATTATTACTTCCTGCTGACTTTTCCGCTGTCGGGGTGGGTGCTGCCTGGTTCAGTGAAAACGGTACGGGTTGGGTAGGCAAGCTCGATGTTGCGTTTCTGGAACTCTTCGAAAATGCGGAGGTTGATGGCCTGGTGAATATCCATGTACCGGTTAAAGTCGGTGTCGAGCACGTTGTAAACCACCTCAAAATCGAGGCTCGATTCGCCGTACGACGCAAAATGCGCCCGGTCGAAATTTACCGGGTGCTGCTCTTCCACAATGCTTTTCAGCAGGGCCGGAATGGTTCTCAGGTCTTCCAGCGAGGTCTGGTAAATTAACCGGAGCTTAAAACTTACCCGGCGGGTACTCATGCGTTTGTAATTGTGGATGCGGGAGCCGGTCAGGTCGCTGTTGGCAAAGATGAGCTGCTCGCCGGTAAGGCTTTGCACGCGGGTGGTTTTAATGCCGATGTAATCTACCGTGCCGCTTTTTTCATCTACCACAATAAAGTCGCCGGTTTCGAAAGGCCGGTCGAAGAAGATCACGAAATAATTGAATAAGTCGCCGAGGATGTTCTGGGCAGCCAGGGCCACGGCAATACCGCCAATTCCTAAACCGGTAACTACGGCGGTTACGTCGTAGCCCATGTTGGCAAAAAGGAAGAGCAGGCCGATGATCCAGATGACCCCGTTTACGATAAGCATTAAGCCGCCCAGCTGTTTCACTTTTTCGGTGCCGCGGTCCTGTTTCCGGACGTAGCTTTCCAGCAGGGCCATGATGATGGTGGCAAAAAGCCGGATGATGAGAAACGTAAAGGCAACCGTAAACGCGATCTTGAAGATGTTCTCGGTTTTCTGGTGCAGTGTAAGGTATTGCAGGGCAATGTAAACTACCGTAAGGTAAAGCCAGGGAATGCCGAACCGGTCGAGGGAGTCGAAAACGAAATCGTCCAGTTGGTTATGCGTTTTCTGGGTCCACTTCCGGAGGCGCTGTAAAATGGTGCGTCTAAAGACCCGGACCAGGATCAGCCCGATAGCCATGGTTACCAGGGCAATGGCATAATCCTGAACGGTGTTGTGGTAATAAATTCGGGTAAAAAACTCGTCGTCGAATACTTCTTTCATGCTCCGGGAAAAATTGGTCGGCAATAAAAAAAAACATACGCAACGCGCCCGGTTTCAGGTTGGATGCTGGTGAATGATTTGAAAAATAAAACTGCTTACCGATATCAATTCGGCAATAGAAAACAGTAGACCTGAAGCATGAAAAAGCCCTTCCGGCAAAGAAAGGGTATTGGATTTTACAGTTTAAGCTTACCGTTTGGGCTTCAGTAGAGAGTAAATGGCAGAATCGAGAAAACGGCCACGGAAATAATAATTCTCCTTAAAATGGGCTTCTTTCACAAAGCCGTGTTTTTCTAAAAGCTTAATAGAAGCCTGGTTATTGGGGTTTACATTAGCTTCCACGCTGTGTAGGTGCAGTTGGTTAAAACCGTAATCCAGTACGGCCTGCATGGCCTCGCTCATCAGGCCCTGTCCCCAGAAGGCCGGCCGTATGGTATAGCCGATCTCGGAGCGGTGATGCGCTTTATCGAACCGCCAATGCCCGATCGTGCCGATCAGGAAATCGGTGCCGCGCAGACATATGGCCCACATAATGCCTTCGTTTTTCTTTACCGAAATCAGAGCATCCTGAATAAGCTGGCGGGCTTCATTTAAGGACTCCATTTTCTCCCGGTCCAGGTATTTCATAACGGCATCGTCGGAGCGGAGAAAAAGGATTTCCGGCGCATCCGATTCCCGCACCTGCCGCAAGATGAGCCGGTCGGTTTGCAGTTCGGTAAAAGGGTTCAGGTTTATCTCGAGCATTTCAACGGGTTTTTGGCCGAAGGCATTTGAAACTAAAATTAACCGGATTTCTTTACGCAGGCAACTTCAGCAACATTTCAAACTGGTCGAGGTTATTCTCCAGGCCAACAGTTTCTAATAGTTTGTAAATTTCCTGTGCCCGGCTGTCCACGTTGTTTATCCTGACGGCAGGAATTTGTCGGGCAATTTCCCGGAATAAAAGCTTCCCATAAAACGGTATGTTTTCTGCCGAAAAACCCAATTGCGCTAAATAACCGGTAGCGGGGTTGAGCAATACGTACCCTTTCAGGATTCCGCGCTGATGCAGCAGCCAGCATTCCAGATCCGGCAGGATCATGCTTACGCCTTCGTTACGGTTATCCCAGGAAAATTCATAAGGCTGAAGCGGCGCCAACAGGTTAAAATCGATTTCTGATGTTCTGGTGATCGCATAGCCGTTGACAGGGAAGTTCTCCGGATCAGTTAACAGGTTGCCTTTAAAACAATGCAGCGTACGAACGATCTGGAAGCCAACCTTCTGATAAGCTTTTATGGCTTTTTCGTTTTGGGTAATTACTTCCAGGGTACTTTGCTTTATGCCGGCAACTTTAAAGGCAGGCAGGGCAACTTCGTAAAGCTTTTCTACCAACCGTTGGCCGCGGTATTCCGGAATTACGCCGGTTCCGGCATTGTAAGCAGTTTTCAGCCCGTTTAATCTGTCTACGCCGGTTATGATAAAAGCCACGAGTTTCCCCTGATCGAAGGCGCCGAAAGACAGGCTGTAATCTACCCGGCCGGCGCGCCAGCGTTTTTCCATGGCTTCTTCGGTAGCGGCAATGGGAACAAAATAATCGGAGAAGGCACGGTTAAAACAGGCTACAATTTCATGCAGCGGGGTTTGGGCAAGGTTTTTAATTTCCATGGGCCGAAATTACCGATTTAGCTTAACCTGCAGGTTGGAGATTGCTACCTTTTTTTGCTTAAATCCTACCGTTTCCAAGGGCTACTCTACACTTATTTTGCGGGTAGCAGTTCGATTTCCAGTTTTCACGTGCAATAGGTACATCCCTTTGGTATAAGGTATTGAAATCTCCTCGAGAAGCTGGTTATCTGAAAATTTAAATTCTTTATGAAGCACTGTCCGGCCCAGCAAATCGGTAATGGATACTTCTGCAGTTGAAGAGGTAAGCCTGCTTAGTTGTAGGTTGAATTTTCCGGCATTAGGATTCGGAAAAATGGCAATGGGTAAGGTTAATTCTGCCTCATTGAAGCCAGTAATTTCAGCCCCGAGTTTTACTACCCAATAATCGGATAAACCCTTTGATTGACTGGTTTTGTCAAAACCAGCCTGGGAATTGGATATACCACCTAAAATATAACCACCATCTGAGGTTTGTTGCAATGCCAAGAGGTTGTCAATATCACTGCCTCCTATTGCTTTATCCCATAATTTGGTTCCACTTGTATCAAGTTTTATAATCCAAAAATCAGCATTTCCCCTTCCCATTTGAGTTTTGTCACCGCCTATACCAAAATCAGACCAACCACCTAAAATATAACCGCCATCTGCCGTTTGCTGTATTGATGAACAAAAATTATTATTTAAGCCACCATACGATTTTTCCCAAATTCTTGTACCAGTGTTATTAAGCTTTATCAGCCAATAATCTCTAGAACCTTTTAATGGCTGGACTTTATTGCCGCTAACGCCTGACTTAGAAGAACCGCCAAGAAGATAGCTGCCATCGGATGTTTGTTGTATAGAATAAAGTAAATCCTCATCACCGCCACCAAATGTTCTATCCCATATTTTATTCCCGGCATTATCAAGTTTTAAAACCCAGTAATCAGGCTCTGCTCCTTGAGTGTTTTCGCTTTTATCTCCTGAAACAGGAGAAGTAGAATTACCACCTAGAATATAGCCACCGTCGGCCGTCTGTTTTATTTTAGGACTATCATCTAATTCTGTACCTCCAAAGGTCCTATCCCAAAGCTTGTTTCCGTTCAGATCAAGTTTTACAATCCAATAATCTGTTCTTCCACGGGAAGGATGGGTCTTATCACCGGAAACATTGGAGTCAGAAAATCCGGAAAGAATATAACCTCCATCTGCAGTTTGTAAGGCAGAAGTTAGTACATCAATGGTATTGCCACCATAAACCTTGTCCCAAAGTTTGTTTCCGGAAGCGTCCAATTTTATGATCCAATAATCGACATAACCTTGTGAAGGCTGGGATTTATCGCCACTAATATCTGAGTCTGATGTTCCAGCTATTAAGTAACCCCCATCTGCAGTTATTTGGAGTGACCCTAAAATATCATAATCATTTCCGCCAAAAGTTTTGTCCCAGATCTTATTTCCATTGGCATCCAGTTTTACTATCCAAATGTCTGAAGTTCCTTGTAAAGATTGGCTTTTATCTCCTGATAGCCCCGAATCGGAACTGCCGCCAAGAATATAGCCGCCATCAGCTGTTTGCTGAATAGAATATAATTCATCAAAGCCAGACCCACCAAAAGTTTTATCCCATTGTATTACAGGGGCAGTTTGAGCAATGGTTTTAAATGAAAGCGTAGCGAAGCAGGACGTTAAAACTCCGAGAAGGAGCCAAAAATTTACCTGAGGAGAAGAACGCTTTTTCATATGAGGCAATGATTGTTGGGGAAAAACAAATCTAATAATTTTTAACAAGGAGCGCCGAGCTCTGCTATTTTTTTATTTAATATTCTTAATTCTCCAGCATTTGCACCACCTGCCGCACGGCTACTTCCGGCGCGGTTGCTTTCATGCCGAAACGCTTTTCAAATTTGCTGCTGTCGAAGTAGTAATCGCGGTCGTACTGGTAGAGCATTTCTTTCGATTCTTTTACCACGGGAATAAACAGGCCGATGAGGCTTATCATCCAGGGTTTCAGGACCATGTAGTTGGGTTCGGTTCCTAACTCCCGGGCAAATAGTTTGATCCAGTCTTTTGCAGTAAGTTTTTCGTGGGAAGTGGGTAAGTGCCAGACTTGGTTGTAGGCGTCCGGGGTGTTGCCGAGCAGGGCAGTGGCTTTGGCGGCGTCCGGCGTGTAAATAAGGGAATGCACTTTACCGGCATCTACAAACCAGTTGGCTTTTTTGCCTTTCACCAGGTTTTTGTAGATCACCTCCACGGCTACGCTGTTCTTCGGCCCAAGGAAATCCGGGGCGCGGGCAATTAAGGCCTGCAGGCTGCCGGTGCGTACTTCCTGCAGGAGCATCTCCGCAATTTGCGCCCGCACTTTGCCTTTTTCGCTGATCGGGTTTACGGGCGTTTCTTCGGTCATGTGAGCCAGTTTACCGGCATCGTAGAGGTACATGTTGTCGAAGAAAACCAGTTTGGCTTTGTGTTTTTTGCAGGCGTCGAGCACGTTGCGCATGATTATCGGCCATTGCTGCTGCCAAACGCTTAGCTTGTACTCCAGGCCCGCTACCAGGTACACAATTTCGGAACCGGCTACGGCTTTATCGGTTTCTTCGGCGTTGGTGAGGTCAGCGGGGAAGAGCTCGTCGGTGTGGTTTACTTTTTGCGGGTGACGGCTAACGAGGCGGATCTTATTGGTATAAGCCGTTAGTTCTTTGGAGAGTTCGGTACCGATGCTGCCGCCGGCGCCTAAAATGGTTTGCATAGTTTCGGGGTTTAAAGAGGTCGTACAGAGCAGGTTTAAAATTCAAAGTCGGGGCGGCAAACAGAATTTGAAATTGTCCGCCTTCGTCCTGGGGCCACCTAAAGCTGCCAGGATGCTTTACTAAAACCTTTGAAGGCAACTATAACCAGTAAAGTTTGCCCTGCCTACTTGTATTCTAATGACTTTATACCTGTTTCAATTGTTGCAAATATAGCAGGAGTTGAATATAAATTGTTATTTAAAGGAAAAGCTTAACTCTTGCCTGTTGTATTGTTCTGGTTAAGCTGGTTTAGGAAGTGATTTTCCAGATTGAGCAAAGTTACCAATGCTAGCCGGTATCTTTTTCACTACTGAAAATTATGATTAATGGAAAGTTTAAAGGTGAGATACCGTTTTTTTTGGGGAGGAGGGAAGATGAAGAATCAGTTGTACATGTTTGTTGTAGCAAGAAGTAAAAATTTAGTTAATGATTTAGGAACGGGTAAGATTTTTTATATAATTGTGAATTGTTATATCAACTTAAACTATGGGAGCTGCAGAGAAATTATCTGGCAATTTTATTTTTAATAAATCAGAAGAATCCAATACAAAAGAAAAGATTGAGAAAACATTTTCTGAAGAACTTGTAATTGGAATTTGTGCCCCAATAGGTACGAATAAAGATGGATTTATAAATTCACTTATTGAAAGGTTAAAGGAGTACCACTATGAATGTGAAATTATAAAGCTAAGTCAATTTATTCGTGACTTTAAGGATAAGGTTTCTATTGATACTGAGTCACTTAGTAAAGGACGAACCAGTAATTTCAGAGACAAAATGGAGTTAATTCTTACTGGGGATGAATTAAGAAAGACGATTAATACTTCAATATTAGCTGAATTAGCTATTTTTAATATTCATAGTAAAAGATATCCTGATGGAGATTTTAATATTAAATCTGATTTTGACCTCAATGAAATAGATCAAAGTATTTATGAAAGTAAAAGGAAGTGTTATATAATTGATAGTATAAAGAATAAAGAAGAGTTAGCTTTATTCAGAACTGTTTATAGAGAGCTTTTTTACTTTTTTAGCTTGTTTACTCCCTTAGGTGAGAGAGAAGAAGCCTTAAGAAAATGCGATTTATCCCCAAGTGAAATTGACGAATTAATTAAAGTAGATGCCGGTAGTGGATTCGAGCATGGGCAAGATGTAAGAAATGTTTTTGTAAAAGGTGATTTCTTTTTTAGAATTAGCGAGAATTCAAACTTTAATCTAATTGAAAGAATTAAAAGGTGTTTACATTTAATCTTTGATACTGAAGTTGTAACTCCTACTACCCATGAAACAGCGATGTATCATGCAAAATCTGCTGCAAAAAATTCTGCTTGTCTTTCAAGACAAGTAGGAGCTGCTGTAACCGACAAGCTTGGGCATGTTTTAGGTGTCGGCTGGAATGATGTTCCAAAATTTGGTGGCAATTTGTATGCCAGCCCTAATAATGATTTTAATGAGAAGAGTAATTTGCCTGATAACAGGTGCATTAATCTTACATATGATTCTAATAATAAATTGACAGTTGGAGACGGTGCTTGTTTCAATGACATTGAAAAGAATTTACTTTCTGAGGAACTCACAGATGAGTTGGTTAGAATAGGTATTATAAATCCCTCAAATAAAGAGCAAGCATATACCTTAATAAGAAATTCAAAGGTTAAAGGTTTAATCGAGTACTCTAGAAGTGTTCATGCCGAGATGCATGCAATTATCCTAAGCAGTCAAATGAGTGGAGATAAAATGAAGAGCGGAAAGCTATATTGTACCACTTATCCATGCCATAATTGTGCGAGACACATAGTAGTTTCTGGCATTACTGAAGTTTATTACATCGAACCTTATGTTAAAAGCCTGTGTATGAAGCTTCATTCAGATTCCATTACAGAAACTGAAACAGAGGATGGTAAAGTACGTATTCTCATGTTTGATGGGGTTTCACCTAATAGATATATTAAGTTTTTCTCAATACATAATCCTAGAAAAGGACTTGATGGAAAAGCAATACGCAATAAAGAATTAACTATTGCGAAGCCAAAAACTCAGTTATCTTTGCGTGATATTCCTTCTTTAGAATCTCAGGCCGTTCATGCAATAAAGAAGAGTGGCCTTTATGAAAATCAAGAGAAAACGCTTTTAAATTAAAACTTGTTGCCTTATGAAAAAGAAAATCGAAATGCTTGCAGGCAATAAACTAAATTGTTTAAATGATGGATTGCAGTATAAGGGTAACATTCAGCTTTCATTATTTGATATGCTCTATGAACAAGATGAAGCTAACCAAAAAGTAATTAACTTTAGTGATCAAAAATTTGAAACCAATTGTATAAAAATTGTTTCATTGAATCACGACCCCTCTAGAAATTCAGAAGAAACCGAGATATCTGAATTAAGTACGAATTCTTTTGATAGATCAATTGTAATCTCATTTCATGATTATAAAATTCAAAAAACAAAAAATCTCTTGAATTTTATAACAGCTAAATTCCCAGCATTTTAGTTGTAATAAACTTTATAAATTTTAAAATCCCGGTGTAGTCTACACTGGGATTTTTTCTTTCAATCCCACCGCTTTCAATTCTAATTTTTCACTTCCCCTCTCTATTCACCAAACCACCAAAAATCAGAAAAGCGAGCAAACTACAGGCAGCAATTACCCCGGCCATGGGCAAAGCAGTGTTGTTGGCCAAAACGCTTACGGCTACGGCAGCCAACGCGCCGCAACTGAACTGCAGGGTGCCTACCAGGGCGGAGGCGGTTCCGGCGTGGGCGGCGTATTTTTCGAGGGCGCCGGCGGTAGCGTTCGGCATGGCTAAACCTACCGAGCTGAGCGTGAAGAAAAGCGGAACCGCAATGCCGTAAATGCCGAACCAGCCGGTATAAGCCATGAGCAGGAGCACCGCGGCGGCCGAAAGGGTAAAGTAGGTTACGCGGCGCAGGATCTGGCTGAAAGAATAATGCAGCAGCAGTTTGTGGTTCAGCTGAGAGGCCCCGATGATGCCCACGGCGTTCATCCCGAACAAAATGCTGTACTGCCGACCGGTAAGATGAAACAGCTGGGTGAATACAAAGGCCGATCCGGTAATGTAGGCAAACATGCAGCTCTGGATCATGCCGGCCGTGAGGGAATAGCCCACAAATTGCTTGTCTTTCAGCAGTTGGCGGTAGGTGCGGAAGGAATTGCGGAGCGCTACCGGGTTGCGTTTTTCGGGGTGCAGGGTTTCGGGCAGGAAGAAGGCCACGTATAGCAGGGTAATTAAACCAATGGCCGCCAGTAACCCGAAAATGTATTCCCAGCGGAAAGCTTCCAGCACCAGGCTGCCGACGGTTGGCGCCAGGATCGGGGCTACGCCCATAATGAGCATTAAGGTAGAAAATACCTTCGCCGACTGGTTGCCGTGGAACTTGTCGCGGACAATGGCGCGGGTAATTACCATGCCGGTACAGCCGCCAATAGCCTGCAGGAAGCGCAAGGCCACCATGCTTTCTACCGAGTTGGTGAGCATGCAGCCGATGGAGGCGATCACATACACGGCCAGTCCGGCAAGGAGGTTGGGTTTGCGGCCCAGCTGGTCGGCCAGCGGACCGTAAATAAGCTGACCCAGGGCAATGCCGATGTTGAAAGAGGCCAGGGTGTACTGCACCGAGGCTACGGAAACACCGAAATCGCGGGCAATTTGCGGGAAAGCCGGCAGGTACATGTCGATGCTCATCGGGCCGAAAGCGGTGAGCAGGCCAAGAACCAGGATGAGGCCGGTAGTGGGTTTGGTTTCGTTTTTATTCATTCAGAATGGTAAAGCCTGGTTGATGTTTTAATTTTTACCTTTTTGGGAGTGATTCGTTTTTCATAGCCTGCTTGCTGCCTTTTATCCCTTAACGGAATTGATTGTGTAATACCAGATCATATTAAGTAACTTCCATTATTAGATAGCGCAAGCGTCCGCTTGTGCTTGCGTAACCCCATGGTCTGCTTATTAGAAAGCACAAGCGGACGCTTGCGCTATAATATGCCAAAATTTTAATCTAGTGGAATCCGTTGTTTTTGGCCAGGAATATGGAAGCAAGCACGAAATGCATCGGTTATCGTTTCTTCCTTCCGTATCTCTTTAACAGGAATTTTAGGATAAATTCTTACTCTTCCGTCCGTTTGTTCCTGTAGCATTTCTTACGCCTTTAGGATACCACTTTCCGCTTTAATCAGCCATTAACAATCCTGCAATTTCGTCGCCGGCGGTGCTGGAGAGGGCTACCCCGATGCCGTTGCAGGCGAAGCCCACCGTAATGCGGTCGGAGACTTTCCGGATGATGGGTTGCTTGTCTTCGGTGAAGCCCATGATGCCGGACCAGCGCTGGTCGATCTCGAATTTCTGGCCGGGCAGGATTACTTCGCGGAGCAGTTTTTCGAGCTCTTTCAGTATCGTTTCGTTATAGTGAATGTCAGTGGTGGCTTCCTGCTTGAAAGCCAGGTTGCGGCCGCCGCCGAAGAGTACGCGCTGACCTACGTTGCGGAAGTAGTAATACCCTTCATCGAAGTGAAACGCACCCTGGAATTTGAGGTCCGGAATGGGTTTGGTGATAATGACCTGGCCGCGACCGGGCGTTATGCAAATTTCCGGGAGTAATCTTTGGCTGAAAGCATTGGTGCACACGGCTACTTTTTCGGCCTGAAAGGGTACGGTCTGGCGCACCGGGTCCTGCACGTACACGCGCACGCCACTTTCTGTTTCTTTTATATCCATTACTTCCGCGCCGGTTCTTATTTCCACGCCTTTGCTTTGAGCCAGTTGCAGCAAGGCTTTCATCAGTTTGCCGGTGTGCAGGTGGCCTTCGTAAGGGTTATACACAATGGTTTTTACTTTTTCCGGATCGAAGCCAAAAGTTTTTACCAGGTCGGGGCGGTTGGTGTAAGTACCTTCCGGGAAAAGCGGTTTTAAGACTTCGTTTACTTTTTCAATGCTTTCCAGGGCCGGGAGTTCTTTTTCGGAGAGCAGTTCAAAACCGCCGGTATGCTGGTAATCCATTACGGAGTCGGGGAGGCGCTCGCGCAAACGGGCCAGGCCGCGCCACCGCTTTTCGGTAAGCGCCAGCACCGTTTCGGGAGGCGTATGATGCAGGTCGGAGAGGAGTTCGGTAAGCGAGCCGAAGGATGCAAACCCGGCGTTGCGGGTGCTGGCGCCAGATGGGAACAAGCCGCGTTCCAGCACAAGAATAGTTTTATCCGGCGCTTTTTCTTTCAGGGAAATGGCAGCAGATAAGCCTACAATACCGCTGCCAATGATGATATAGTTGTAGGTTAGAAAGGATTCGGTTTCCCAGAAGCTGAGCATTGAAATGATAATTAAGAATGAAAACCCAAATGAGGCAGGTAAATTTAAGGTTGTGCTCTTAATAAATCGCCTTCTTGCTGAATTCTTCCATTTTGTAAGCTTAAATTTACCGCCTGCAGGATGTTGTTTCTCACATCTTCGGTTACGCGGTTAAAGCCCAGTCTTTTAGCTACCAACGGAATGCTGGAATCCGGCTGAATGGCAATGGCGCTTTTAACCACCTGTTCTACGGCTAAACTCAATTCTTCCGGAGCGATATAGCTCATTTTGCGAGAGGATGCCGGCAGATTTTCACGGTTCCGAACCGTAGGCTCCGTCATATTATAATCCCACAAAAAGTCCTGCTTTATGGTGATGAAATTTTGAATTTCCGCCGTTTTAGCTGCCTCTTGTATGGTTTGGCGAATTCTATTGCCCGCCCTTGAAACTTGGGCAGCTTCCATAAATCGTTTCACCACTTCATCTATATGAACCGGACTTTCTATTTTAACTACTTCCGTTAACCATTTTGCTAATTTCCCAACCGGGTGCAGGTGCAGTTCCTGAAAACCAACTTCAGCCGGTAAGGTAGCCGCTTCATACTCGGTTATTTCAGTTGCTTCTGCTTCGGTTTCTTCCCTTACCAGTTCGGGCAATTCTACTTGTTCTTCCGGTTCTATATCGTCTAAATGCGCCTGAATTTTGGCTTGTTCAATGGCATTTATTACCCGCTCCAGTTCCCGTTCCGGATTTTTAAACCAGTCGGTGCTCCAGATGCGGTGAATGCGCCAGCCAATTCCTTCCAGTACCTGTTGTCTTAGGCGGTCGCGGTCGCGGGCAGAGCGGGCAGAATGGTAACTGGCACCGTCGCACTCAATACCAAGAATGTAACGGCCAGGGTGTTCCGGATCTATTATGGCCAGATCGATGAAGAAGCCTTGGGAGCCAACTTGTTTTCTAACGGTGTAACCCACCCGTTCCAATTGTAAAGCAACGTTTTCCTCGAAGGGGCTGTCGGCAGGTTTACCGGTTTCTTCGGCTATTCCCAGGCGGCCGTGCTGGGCAAAATACAGGAAGCTTTTCAATACTTTAATGCCATAAGCTTTGGTCCGGTTCAGATCGATATCGTCGGCGGTAAGATTCGTGAAAACTTCGCAACGCAACTTTGCCCGGGTAACCAGTACGTTAAGCCGCCGTTCTCCACCTTCGTTATTCAACGGACCAAAATTCATGGCTAAATAACCTTCTTTCGTTTTGCCGTAGCCAATACTGATGAAGATCGCGTCGCGCTCATCGCCCTGTACGTTTTCCAGGTTCTTTACAAAGAAAGGTTCGTGCGGATGGGCATTAAAGTATTGTTCCAATTCCGGATGGTTACGGCGCCGGAGTTCCAGGGCATTCTGAATAGCCTGCATTTGGGCAGTGCTAAAGGCAACTACCCCCAGACTTAATTTCGGATTTCTACGGGCATGCAGCATTACGGCATCGGCCACGGCGTTTGCTTCTTCGGTATTTGCCCGTGTTTTACCCCGGTCGTAGGAGGTATGGGGGAGGTGATGGAATACCAAACCTAAGCGCTGTCTGGATCCCGGACTTGGGAAAATAACCAGTTCGTTTTCGTAAAATTCGTGATTGGAAAGACTGATCAGGGATTCGTGGCGGCTGCGGTAATGCCAGCGGAGTTTCCTTTTGGGCGCACCTTTCGCTTCGCACATTTCCAGAATGCTTTGAATGTCGGCAGTCGTATTTTCTTCGTCGTCCTCGTCAACATTATTGGTAATGGACCCAAAGAAATTCGTTGGCGGCATTTGCTTGCTATCGCCTACTACTATCAGCTGCTTTCCGCGCAACAAGGCACCCAGCGCTTCTACCGGTTTTACCTGGCTGGCTTCATCAAAAACCACCAAGTCGAAATCCATTGCTTCCGGTGGCAGGAAATTGGCGATGGAAAGCGGGCTCATCATAAAAACCGGCTTTATGGCCTGAATGGCCAGACCGGCTTCCTTAATTAATTTCCGGATCGGCATATGGCGCGACCTTTTCGCAAATTCATTTTTCAGGATGCTTACCTGGCCGCCGGCTTCCAGGCGGGGTACCGATTCGTAATGTTTCAGGGCTGCCCGGGCCTGGTTGTAATGCAGGTTAAGCCGGTCGAGTTTCCGGAATTTCTGAATGACATCTTCGTGGCCGGTCCGTTCAAATTTTCTAAGAACCGGATTGGCATTTACGGATCTTTCGAGCAGGTATTCGTACCAGGTTTTCTGTAAGTTATCTTTTAAGTGGTCTTTTGCTTCCGGCCAATGCGCGGCAATACTGGTTAAAACCTGTAAGTTTTCGGTAGCAGAAGTTTCTTCCAGCGTATTCCAGGCGGTAGTTTTCTGAATTTCGGGTAAATGCTGAAGCCAGAACTGGAGAATTACTGCCTGCTCCGTTGCTTTTAGTTGCAGAAACGGTTGCTGACTGCCAAAGCGTAACGCTTCATCGAATTGCAAATGCGTTAAAACGGATTTCAACGATGCTTTGTATTCCCGAAGGGTGGTAATGAAAGCCTGGGCTTGCTCTTTTAAAATTGTTGCCGGTTCCGACTTTTGCAGGTACGCAAGCAAGTTTGCCGGTTCTATTGCCGAATTAACCTGCTGATGGACTTTGGTCAGATAGCCCGCAATGGTATTCAGCTTTCCCCAATCAGATTCGAGGTTTTGCCAGTGGCTTCCGAATAAACCGACCAGTAAATTTTCGTTTTCTTTAAGGAGATTTCTTTTGCGTTTGCTTTCCAGAATGTCGTCCAGGTATTTAAGTTTGGCTGCATTTTCTTTGGGCAGCGGGTTTTTGCAAACGGCGGCCAGTTTTTTGTTGCTTTTTTTGTAGCTGCCAATTATGAATTTATACCATTTTTCGCCGTGAGCCAGCAACTCCTGCCGCATTTCCAGCACTTCCTGCTCCCAGGCTTCCGGCAAAAATATATCCTGGTATTGGGCCTTAAGTTCCTGTAATTCTTTGCCGGTTTGCAGCAGGTTATTTAGAAGTGCAGCTTTAGCGTTCCAGTTTTCAGAAATTATATTTACTCCTTTTAAATCGGGCGCTTCGGCGGCCAATAAAGCACTTTGGTAGAGTCTTTCATACCCTGCCAGGTCAGCGGGCACCGGAAATTCTAAGTGCCTGGCCAACGCTTCGGCCCGGTTCAGTAAGCCGGTTATTAAATTATTAGCACCCTGAAGAGTTTGCTGAATAGATTCCTGTTGCGGGGGCAAAAGGAACGTGAGTTTTGAGCCCCAGAAAGGTAACGTTTCCGGTACGCCGTTTTCCTGGAGGTAAGCCTGAATTCTATCTGCAAAAATTTCTGCCCGGTGCATTTTCAGGGCATCCCAATGAGCAATATCCGTGATCTCCAGTTTAGGGAAATTTTTATCGCCTTTCTTTTCTTTCAGCCGCAATAAATGCCCGATCACTTTCTGGCTGCTGATTCCGCTTTTTTCTATTTCCTCATTTATGGCATGGCAATAATCGTTTAGTTCTTCCAGATAGCCCTGTAGTAGTTGAATCTCGTGCTGAAGCTGATTGATGTTTGGTCTTCCGAGTTCTAAAACCCGCTTCAGTTCTTCGTGAAGTTCTTTTTTATTTGCTTTATGGCTGTGTAGTTCCAGACAAGCTTCGCCTAGATGGATGGAATCGAGCCTTCTTTTTACCACTTCCAGGGCGGCCATTTTTTCGGCTACGAACAGCACTTTTTTGCCGTGCCCGATAGCATTGGCAATGAGGTTGGTGATGGTTTGTGATTTTCCAGTTCCCGGCGGGCCCTGAATTACCAGGTTGCGGCCTTCGTGCACGGCTAAAGCAGCCAGAATTTGTGAGCTGTCGGCATCTACCACCTGAAAAAGTTCGTGCGCCAGGGTTTCCTTATCGATAAAGGCGTTTGCATCGGCGGTGGGTTGCTGGTCGCGGAAACCGGTTTCAAATAAGGCTGCTAAAAGCGGGTGATTTTCCGGCTTTTTATCGTCGGGCCATTTGCTGCTGTCCAAATCGTGGTAGAGCATAAATTTTCCGAAAGAAAAAAATCCTAATTCAATATTGTCTTTCCCGATATTCCACCGCGGCATTATCTGAATGATCTTTTCGATCGCTTCAAAATACCCGTAAACGTCCAGATCATCAGTTTCCGGCAGCGCGGGAATCTGAAGTCCGAAATCAGCTTTTAACTTGGCCTGCAACGATAAATTACCTTCAATATCGGTAGCGGCATATTTTAGCTTAAACCGTTCGCGGGCATTGGACCGCTCCAGGTTTACCGGAACCAAGAGCAATGGGGCCTGGCGGATTTCTTCACTGTTTTCGCTTTCGTACCATTGGAGCAGGCCTAAGGCAATGTAAAGCGTATTTACGCCCTGTTCTTCGAGGCTGGTGCGGGCGGCGTAATACGTATTTAAAAGCTTGGTCTGTAGCTTGGATTCCGTTTCGTTTGTTTGGAGTTTGGTGTCGGTGTAAGCACTTTCTAACGCTTCACCGCTTAAAGCGGGAAGTTCAAATGCAGCTTCTTCCTCTGTTTCTGCTTCAGGATCTTCTGCTGCCGCTCTGGTTTTGTCTGGCCTCCCGGTAAAGGTCATCGCTTTTCCCTGCTTTACCAGAATTTCAAAAACTGCTTCTGATTTTTCCTGAACAATGTGCAATCCTCTGGCGGCCGGTACTTTATAATTAAGCAGCGGGTTCCGTAAGCCGAGATCCAATAGTTCTTTCCGGGAAGATTCTAATTTTGAGACAATGGATTCTTGGAGCATATAAGGGTGCATTTGAACTTGGTTTGTAAGTTACAAGGAATTAGAAATAATCAAAAACAAAAGATGATTTCTTACGGGAATGTAAAGCTAAAAGTCCCGGCCAAATCCTGAACCGGGACTTTTTTCAATGAATTCTATACGGTTTTATACCTACATCCACTCCACTTTTTCTTCCAGCGGGGTTTTGCGTTTGCCTTCCGGGCTTGGTTTGTCGGTGTAGCCAAGGTAAAGTATTCCCAGCACCAGGTCTTCTTCTCGGAGGTGGAGGTAGGTTTTCATGGGTGGGTGGTAGGCCATGCCGCCGGAGCCCCAGTAGCTGGCAATGCCCAGGGTGGTAGCGCCAAGCAGCAGGTTTTGGATTGCGCAACTGGTGGCGGCCACTTCTTCGAGCACCGGAATTTTAGGGTTATCGCCGCGGCGCATATAGGCAATGAGGATGTGGGAAGTGTGGTCGCCCATGTGCAGGAGTTTGTCGTAGGTGGCCTGCAGGAATTTTTCGGGGGCTACGTGCTGGCGGTAAAGTTCGGCGTGGTCGTGGCAGAATTGGGGCACTTTGGGGCCACCATAAACCCTGAACCGCCAGGGCTCGGTGTGCGCGTGCGTAGGCGCCCAGTCGGCTAAGCGGAGCAGTTGCTTTATTTGTTCGTCCGGAATCTGGCGGCCGTTGTACTGGTTGGGTTTTATGGTGCGGCGCGATTCTATAATCTGGCTGATGGCGTTGAATTCGGTGGTCATGGTTATAGCGGTTTGTATAACTTTATAAAGATTGAAGACCCGTATTTTGTTTGGTTTCCGGAGGTGAAGTTAAGGTTTATCAGATGATTTTTTGCCGTTTTTCAATACCATCCGGTCTTTCCTTTTTTTATTCGAAATCCTCCGCAAACGTCCGGCAGAGGGGGGGGTATCCGGAAAGGCGGCGTTTGCAGGCGTTGCTGTGAACAGAAACTTAATACTGGTAGAAGGAACGATATCCGGAGTAAAGTGCTTTTACAGAAAGGGATCGGTTTTCAATAACAGGGAGATTTTCTGAAATCAGCGAAGCTTTTGTAACTGTTTTTAAAGTTGAAAGTATTACCTTTACCAAATCTGTAGCTTCGGAAGCTAGTTCCGGCTAACAGGTATTACAAAATTTAACTTTATTGCATGGCAGCACCAAGATTTACTGCACCAACCAACGACTTCTTTTCTGAATTAAAGGCCCGGATCAACGATCATTTCGAGCAGAAGGGTACTTCGCCAACCGGCAATTCTAAACTTTTCACCAAAGCCATTATTCTGGTTCTAGGCTTTGTAGGGCTTTACGTACACCTGGTTTTTTTTACACCACCGGCCTGGCTGGCTGTACTGGAATGCATCCTGTTGGGGAGTGCGGGGGCTTCTATCGGGTTCAATATTATGCACGATGGCGCGCATGGTAGTTTCAGCGAAAGCAAATGGCTTAACAACATCGCTGGTCTGTCGCTGAACGTGCTGGGTGGTAACGTGTTTATGTGGAATACGAAGCACAACGTTATCCACCATACTTATACCAATATCGACGATGTGGATGATGACCTGGATGCGCGGCCTTTTTTACGGCTTTGCCAATCTCAGAAAAAGTATAAACTGCACAAATACCAGCATTACTACTTCTGGGCGATCTATGCCTTCCTTTATATTTACTGGATCGGGTACAGCGATTTTCATAAATATTTTACCGGAAAAGTAGGTGATTTTAAAATTGCCAAGATGAAACGCTCGGAGCATATTTCTTTCTGGGCTTTTAAAGTATTGTTTGCCGCATTCTTTATTGCCCTGCCAATTTTTATGGTTGGTTTCCTGCCCTGGCTGATTGGTTTCCTGGTATTTACCATGTCTACTGGTTTGGTAATGAGCATTGTTTTCCAGTTGGCGCATACGGTTAGCGAAACGCATTTCCCGTTGCCGGAAGCTAAAACGAATAAAATGGAGGAAGCCTGGGCAATTCATCAGCTAAAAACTACGGCTAATTTTGCAACTAATAATAAAATGGTTTCCTGGTTTTCCGGCGGCTTGAATTTCCAGATCGAGCACCACTTATTCCCGAAAATCTCGCACGTACATTACCCGGAAATCAGCAAAATCATTAAAAAAGCCTGCCAGGATTATGGCGTAGAGTACATCGAATTCCCAAGACTGCGCACGGCCATTTACTCGCACATCATGCACCTGCGGCAGCTGGCCCTTGCCAATTAATCTAAACACTTTCGTATAAAATGAAAAGTCCGGTTCTTAAATTGAGCCGGACTTTTTTTGCTTTAAAGATTATCGTTTTCATTTGCCGGATTCTACGTGGCGTGATGAAGTAATGCTTTTGAACCTGGTCGGTTCTATGGATTTTCGATTGAGGTTTGAGATTACAATGATCCATGCAAAACCGCCGGATTTCTTTCCCTTATTAACTCCTGTAATCTTCGGGCGTTAAAACCGGCATAACCCAATTGGTCGTTGTCGAAATAAATGTACACGTCTTTGTTTTGACCTTGCCATTCGAGGCACTTTCCGGCCCAATACGATAGCGTTTCGTCGGAGTAGCTTCCCTGGTATTTGAAGAGGGTAGGGCCATGCAAACGGATGTAGACAAAATCGGCAGTTACTTCAAGCGGGGATATGTGGCCGGCCAGTTCGTAAATGCAGAAGGCCGCGTTGTGCTCCCGGAGCAAATCGTAAATTTTAGGATCGTACCAGGTCTGGTCCCGGAACTCGAAAGTATAGCGGTAGTGGTTTGGAATTACGCGGAGCAGGTTGGCTAATCTTTCTTCATTTATTTTCCAGGCGGGCGGCAGTTGGAAGAGAATAGGTCCGTTTTTTTCGCCCAAAGCGCTAACGTTTTCGAAGAAGCGGATGGTGCTTTCGTGCGGGTCTTTCAGCTTTTTCATGTGGGTAATGAAGCGGCTGGCCTTTACGGCAAAAATAAAATCCTCGGGAACGGAGGCGCGCCAGTTGGCAAAGGTCTCGGGGGAAGGCAGCTTGTAAAAGGAATTGTTGATCTCTACGGTACGAAAATACTGCAGGTAAAAATTTGTGAAATCTTTGGACTGCATGCCGGCCGGATAGAAGTTGCCTACCCAGTATTTGTAATGCCAGCCTGAGGTACCTACGTAAATTTTCCGCTCCACTTTGTTCCGGTTTTTGTTTCGGGGTTATACTTGTGGTGGAGGGGGAAGGTTAAAGGGGAATCTTTGGTAATTCTTGTTTGGTTTTTTTGCTTCAAAACTTACCTCAACTCTAAACTCATAACTTTCAACTCTTAACTAGCCTTCCCCCTCAAGCCGGGTGGCTTCGTTTCTGCGTTCGCGGCTGCAACCTTACCTGCCCTACCGGGCTGCCTCGTTCCTCGGCACCGGTAAGCTTGGAGGCCGCTCTCACAGAAACTGGTGTCAGTTTGCCTCCGTGGCTGGCTTTCTTGTATTTAGTTTTTATCCGTTAACGTGGTTTTCGGGGGCGCTGCGCTGGCGATATGCGTGGGTTGTTTTGTGGGAGAAAGCTTTAGGTAACCGTATACTAAGTAGCAAGACTAAAATAACCTTATAATTTGCAAGGGACTTTAATCAGGCAATATTCTGAATATAAACTCTTTGCTTATTTTTTGTCCAGATACTAAAATCCAGATACTAATGTCATTTTACTTATTTCTTTTCTGCCGGTTGATTCTTTTCTGCGGGTTCGGCTAATTTGAAATTAATCGGGATAACCATACGGACATTTACTTCCCGGCCATTTTGTTTTCCGGGCTTCCATTTGGGCATGGCCTTGATCACGCGGAGGGCTTCGGCATCAATTTCGGGTGATAAACCTCTTAAGATTTTTGGTTCTTTGATCAGGCCATCTTTCCAAACCACGAACTGTGCCATTACCCGGCCTTCGATCTTATTCTTTTGGGCGGCAGGTGGATAGATTATGCTTTTGCCAAAGTACTCATACATGACGTTAAAACCGCCCGGAAATTCAGGGCTTTGTTCCACGGAAACAAAAATAAGATTCTTTTCTTCTTCGGTTTCCACCCGCTCCGGCATGGGTACGGTTACCGGCAGGTTTAACCGGACGTTTACGGGCTGCCCTTTCTGTCTGCCCGGTTGCCACTTCGGCATTTTCTTAGCGGTTTCCAGTACAAAAGCATTGGCCTCGGTAGAAATGCCGGTGCCAACTTCAATATCTTTGGGCTGGCCGGTTTTATCGATTACCAGGCTTAAAGTTACCGTTCCGCTGGTTGTAAATTTCCGGGTTGCCAGGGCGTTATCAAAGTATTGCTTTATGGCCGCCTCGCCTCCCGGAAATACCGGCATTTGTTCGGCCACTACGTACACTTTGTCCAGGTTTTGAGGTTTGGTTTGCCGTGCTTGCGTGTTGCTGCTTAAACCGGAGGCAAGAAGTATAAAGAGGGCAAGTAAGTTCTTTTTCATATTTGAATTTTAAGGCTTTTCGCTGATTTTTTTCGCTGCAACGGTAGCGTTTAGAAATGTTCGTAATAGAAGATCTCGGTGCCTAAAAGCCGGTCGTTCTGAAAGACTTGCCGGCGAAGGGGAAGGCCGCTTTTGCTCTTTTCTATTTTGTAATTCACTTTACTGCTTAAGGCCGGTTCCAGGGCATTGGTTGTCTGGTATTGCAGGAGGTTGCCGTTTTCGTCGTAGGTTGCATTGGAGGTAGAATAAAGCTCCACTTTGCCGTTGCGCGGTTTGTGGTGTTCCGTTTTTATTACATGGTCCTGAGCGTCGGTTACCTGCACGATCTTTTCCCGGAGCTGGTTGTTTTTATAACTCAGACTGGTCCTTGTCCGGCCGTTTTCGGAATATTGGGTTTCGTCGTAGTAATCGGGGTGCTGCTGCCGGCGGAGGAGCCGGCCTTGTTTATCGAACTGGAACTGGCCAGAGATGTTGGTAACTTTGGGTTTGGTTTTGGGCTTCTTTGGTTCTTTTTCCTCGTCTTCATCGCGGGGCTGATATTCCGTTTCGAGCACATTCCAGGATGTAACTTCGCCTTTGTTGTTGCGGATCAGGCTTACGTCTATACCGCCGTTGGCGTAGCCCAGGTAATTTCCTTTGTCGTCGTATTTATAGGAAATTTCCATTTCCGAATCGGAGCTGGTGGGGTAATTCAGGTCTATCTCCTTGTGCTCGATCATTTTGTTCTGCTTGTTGTAAGCGTAGGTGGTATAGCTTTTCTGACCCATGCTGGCCACGGCTACAATATTCCCTTCGGTATCGAATTCGGTAAAGGAACCCAGGGAAGTAAAGAACAATAGTTTGCGGAGGTTGCTGTCTTTGTGCCGCCGGTACGTTTCATAACTTTCGCGGCGTGGTAAATAATCGTCTTCCGTTTCGGCCAGGTTCATCTGCATCATGGCCATTACCGATTTTATGCGGTTACTCTGAACCACGTCGCGGGTAAGCTGTAGGGGGCGATACTCCCGGGAGGAAAACTGGGCCGCCGCCGGAGCTACCAGGCTGAGTGCTAAAAGGAAGAAAAATGCTGAAACTAAATTTTTATGCATAGTTGGTTGGAATCTGGAGTTTTTTAGTCGGTGAAATACCGTTTGCCGTACCGGTCGATGTAGCCGTCTTTTTCGCGGTTGCCGGAGCAAAGCTTGATCAGGCCATTTTCCCAGTTGCCGCAAAACTGGTAGTTGGGTAACGTTTGAAGTGGCGGAATAACTTCTTTGCCTTTCAGGTCAATAATGCCTATCGCATGGTTTTGCTGGGCAAGGGCCAGGCCGTTTTGGAAGGGATCGATGCGAGTGTATTTTAGGGGGGCAATTTCTTCCCCCTGGCTATTGACCAGCCCGTAAAGGGTGGCGCCATTCCAGCCGGAGCGCGTTCCTACTTTAAAAAGATCGGCATCCAGTACTTCGAGCTCCGTGAAAACGAAAGGCAGCACCATTTTACCGGTTTTATCGATTACGCCCCAGAAACCTTTCTTTCGGACGGCGGCGCGGCCTTTGTAAAACATGCGCGCGGCTTCGTATTCTTCCGGAATTACAACCGTTCCGGCCTCATTTATATAGCCAACCTTATTTAATTCTTTCGAAATTACGGCCAATCCGTCGGAGTAGCCGTCGGTTTGGTAAGAAGAAGCGGGAATGGTAAGCTTACCGGTTTTTGCGTTGTAAAACCCTTTTAAATTGCGGTCTTTGGTTTGCAGGTTATAGTAATTGCTGCCTTCGCTGTAGTAGATTCTGGTGTAAATGAAGTCGGTTAATTCTTTGCCTTTTTTATCGATCAGTCCATAGGCCTGGCCTTTTGCCACGATTGCGAGCCCGTTCTGAAAGTGAGTCGCCAGGTCGTAGGTTGGCGCGATTACCATTTTGCCTTCTTTGTTTATAAAGCCCCATTTGCCGTCTTTTACGGCGGCAGCCAGGCCTTCGGAAAAATCGCGGGCGCCATTGAATTTCGGGGGAATTACTTCCTTGCCGGTTTTATTGATAAAGCCGCATTTCCGTTCACTGCAAACCACAAGCAAGTCTTCTTTCAGGAAACCGGGCCGGTGCACTTTTAAAGGAAGAATGGTTTCGCCGGCCATATTTACCACCGTGCATTTTTCTTCGATGCAGGCCCTGAACAGGCCACCGCCCAGGTAAATAATTTCAGAGTATTCTACTGGCAGCAACCGCTTCCCTTCCCCACTAAACAGCCCATAAGCCAACTTCATTTTAGGTCGACGGTTTATTTGTTCAGCGGCCGAAGGCATTTTTTCAATACTTACCATGATAGCGGTGCTACCCAGATCCGCAAGGTTTTCCAAGGAAACGTATTTATAAACGGCTGGTATAATTTCTTCGCCCTGCCGGTTTACCACGCCTTGCTGCCTATCCTGGTTTGTCACCAGGGCCAATCCGTTCGCAAAAGGGTGAATTTCCTGGTATTGTGGTTTTATGATCAGGTTGCCCTTTTCGTCGATAAGGCCCCAGACATAATTATCGGTTACCTGCGCCAGACCATCCTGAAAGGGTTCGGCCCGGCGGAATTGCGGTTTAATTTTCAGCGTGCCGGTGCTGTCGGCATAGCCCCACAGATTTCCGGCACGGTAGGGGATAAGGGCTGGTAATTTTATGGATATGGCCTTTTGCTGCGCCTGAGCTTCAGGCAGAGGTAAAAGTAAAAGAAAAAGGAAGGAAAGACAGGAGGAAACTGTACGGCTAACCACAAGTACTTGCTTTATTTTAAGTTAAGCAATTTACCTAATAGTAACACCTCATACAAATTTATTCTAATAACCAGCCTCCCGGCCTGTAATATTATGGAACAGAACCTGTGCTAAATCCGGACAGTTTCATTGGGTGGAATTTGCAGGAATTGTTGTAATTGACTGAAAGTTAGTTGGTTTTGATTTGTGGCACAGGCGTTGCAAAAGTGGTGTCAGGAAATCTGAAAATTCACTTTAATGCTTACGACTATGAAAATCTTAACTTTACTTTCCGCCATGTTGATCTGTTTTGGCATTGCCTTAAATGATGCCGTTACTTACGTTCCTGATTCCACTTCAATTAACCAGGCTGAAAGGTATGCGAAGTTCGGAATCGAAACGAAGGATGGGTATTTGCTGGAGGAAGTAACTTTTATTGGCAAAGCAACCGGATCGGTGAAATAGCTTACAACTAGAACTGCAGACTGAACACCGTTCCTTCGCCTACCACCGAGTTTACCCGGATGCTGCCTTTGTGTAAGGTCATAATCTGTTTAGCCAGGCTGAGACCGATGCCGGAACCGTCTTTGTGGCTGGTGAAAAAGGGTATGAAAATGCTGTCTAAAAGTTCTTCGGGAATGCCGGTGCCGTTGTCGGCTACTTCCATTACAATGCTGCCATTTTCCGTTTGCCGGCACGATAATTTTATGATCGGCTCCGGTTTTTCGCGTACGGCGCGTTCGGCGTTTACCATTAAATTGATGAGCACCTGTTCCAGTAAATAAGGGTCGGCCTGAAGGGTAAGGTTCTGGTTCGATAGTTCTACTAACAGCTTTATGTTTTTTTGTTCGAGACGTGGTTTTAGCAGGCTGGTGATGGCGCGGAATAATTCCTGGACGTACACGGTAGTTAAATGCAGGTCGGTTACTTTACTCAGGTTGCGGTAGATCTGGGCAAATTTCAGCAGGCCTTCGCTTCGGTTTTGAATCACTTCCAGGCCTTCCTCCACGTCCTGAAATAATTCCGGATCGGCTTGTGGTTCGGGTATGCCGGCCAGGGCTTCGCGGTTCAGTTTCAGGTGCTTCAGCATGGTTTCGGCCAGGGAAGAAATGGGAGCAACCGAATTCATGATTTCGTGCGTCATTACGCGGAGCAGTTTCTGCCAGGCTTCGGTTTCGGCTTTATCGATGGTGGTGCCTACGTTTTTCAGGGCTGCCAGCGTCAGGTTTTTGTGCTGCATTTTAAAGCTCCGGGCCGAAACCAGCAACTGCAACGGGTTCTGATCTACTTTCAGTTTTATGAGCTGATTTTCGTTGGGCTGCAGTTTTTTCAGGGTCTGGTATAGCGTTTCCTGCCTTACTTCCAGGGCCTGAATGTTGCGCAAATGCGGCAGGTGGATGGTTTGTTTAAAAGCTTCGTTTACCCAATGTACTTCTCCGGTTTCGTCGTACGCAATGATGCCGGTATCGATTATCTGCAGGATGCTTTGCAGAAGCTGGAACTGGGCTTCTTTTTCGATGTGCAGCTGCGTGAAGGTCTGGTTTAACTGGTTGAAAGCCTGGTGCAGTTGGGGCAGATCGGAACGGGTATTCTTTTCGGTGAATTGCAGTGAAAAGTCGCGGTTCTTAATGGATTGCAGAAAGCGGGCAAGTTCTTCGTTGCTGCGCGTAAGGTAACGTACCAGTTCCCAGAGCTGCCCCAATACAATGGCCGAAGCCGTGAGGACCTGTGGCAGAAATAAATGATGCAGGGCGTACACCACCGCGTTCAGCATACCGAATAGCAGCGATACGCGCACAAGCAAACCAACCCCGATATGTTTAATTATCATGTTTAAATATCATGCTTGGAAAGTCGGCGGTAAAGGGCGGCGCGGGTAATGCCTAATTCTTTGGCGGCTTTGGAAATATTGCCTTTGTTTTTGTCGATCACCCGGATGATGGTGTTGCGTTCGATCTCGCTTAAGGCCAGTGAGCCTTCCGGCATTTCAATTACGGGTTGCGGCTCCTGGTAAAGGTTCTCTTCGAAGCCGGCAAAAGTAAAGTCCTGCGGACGGAGCACATTGCCTTCCGATAAAATAATGGCCCGTTCCACGGCGTGTTGCAGTTCGCGGATGTTGCCCGGCCATTTGTGCTGTTTCAGTTTTTTCAGGGTTGCTTCCTCGAATTCCGGAGCAGGTTTGCGGTTCTTTTCGGCGTAATGGTTGGCAAAATGGCGGGCCAGCAACAGCACATCGTCGCCGCGTTCGCGCAAAGATGGCAGCTTTATTTCTACGGTGTTGATGCGGTAAATTAAATCTTTGCGGAACTGGTTTTTAGCGGCCATTTCGTAAAGCGGGGCGTTTGTGGCCGAAACCAAACGGATATCCACCGGAACCGGCGTGTTGCTGCCCAGCGGAATTACCTGGCGGTTCTGCAACACGGTTAAAAGTTTGGCCTGCATCGCCAGGGAAATATTACCGATCTCATCCAAGAAAAGCGTGCCGCCGTTGGCTGCCACGAAGCGGCCGGTGCGGTCTTCTTTGGCATCGGTAAAAGCGCCTCTCTTCGACCCGAACATTTCGCTTTCGAACAGATTCTCACTCAACGCGGCCACATCCACCGAAATAAAAGGCTTTGTTGCCCGGTACGACCGGTTGTGCAAGGCCCTAGCCACCAGTTCTTTTCCGGTGCCGTTTTCGCCCAGAATCAACACATTTGCTTCGGTAGGAGCAATCTTTTCGATCTTATAAAACACCTCCTGCATCACGTCCGACTGTCCGAGCATATCCAGGCTGTTCAGCGTTTGCGAAGTAGATTGTTTAGCAGTGCTTGCTTTTCCTTTCTGGCTTTTTTTCTCACAGGCATTTGCTAAAGCCTCAATGAGTTTTTCGTTCCGCCAGGGCTTCAGGATAAAATCGGTAGCGCCGTCTTTTAAGGCCCGAACCGCCAGTTCTACGTCGCCGTAAGCCGTGATCATGATTACGGCAACTTCCTGGTCTTTCTCGCGGATCTTCTGCAGCCAGTAAAAGCCTTCGTTGCCGGTGTTCAGCGCACTCTTGAAATTCATATCCAGAAAGATCACGTCGAAGGAATGCCGGCTTAAAAGCGACAACAAGTTTTCCGGATTCTTCTCGGTAACCACCTCTTTTACTTCGGTTTTCAATAGCATTTTTACGGCAAAAAGCAGATCGCTTTCGTCGTCTATTACCAGTACCCGGGCGTTTTTCAGGTTCATAAAGAAAGGCTTAATGGCGAAAAAAAGTAACGAATGTAAGCAGATTTTACAAAAGCAAAAAGCATGTTTTTCAGCCCGAAAAAACGTGTTGCGGAAGCGGACACTTTGCTCAAAAAAAGTTGTACCGTAAGCGAACACTTTTTTAGGCTATTTTCATATCGTTTTGAGAAAAGCGTTGATATTCAATAAAATAAAATTCTGGTATTATTGTTTCTGTAAACCTGGCACTGCTGTAAAAAATTTTTTGAGGCAAATCTGCAACCACGCTATGCTCTACAATTATCTGAAAATCGGACTCCGGAATTTAATGCGCCACAAGGTGTTTTCGCTCATCAATATTTTCGGCCTGGCCCTGGGCATGACCTGCTGCATTTTTATTTTGTTGTGGGTGAAAGATGAACTGAGCTTCGACCGCTTTCATAAGCATACCGATAACCTGGTACGCATCATCAGCGTGCAGCATTACCCGGGTTCCGACGACCTGATCACCCAGTCCGGGAACGGGATGATCGCTCCAAGTATGGCCAGGGAACTGCCAGAAGTGGAGCGTGCCATCCGGCTGAGCTGGAACCAAGAAGAGCTGTTCAGTTTAGGTGAAAAAGCGTTTAAAGTGGATGGTCTTTATGCCGACACTACCTTCTTCGAAGCGTTTACCTTTCCGCTTTTATACGGCGATTCGAAACTGGTCCTAAACGAGCCGAATTCGGTGGTGATAAGCGACAGCGTGGCCCTGAAGTTCTTCGGATCTACCAACGTAGTAGGGAAGGTCTTCAAGACGAATAATTCCAAGAGTTATAAAGTGACCGGCGTGGTGCAGAAACCACCGAAAAATTCTACCATTCAGTTCGACTTCGTAAAGCCCTATAAAGATTATTTAAAAGAAAACCAGTGGCTCAACGATTGGGACAACTACGGGATGCGCAATTTCCTGCAACTGAAACCCGGAACCGATCTGGCCGCTTTTAACAGGAAAGTAGCGCATTACCCAACGCAACCTGGCCGGGGCAAACGCGACATCGATGTTTTTGTGCAGCCCCTGAAAGATGCGCACCTTTATTCTGATTTCCGGCCGGGCAAAACGAACAGTGGCGGCATTTTGTACGTGCGCTTATTTTCGGCGGTAGCCGGGTTTATTTTGCTCATTGCCTGCATCAACTTTATGAACCTGGCTACGGCACGTTCATCCAAACGAGCCAAAGAGGTAGGGGTTCGCAAAGCCATTGGCGCGGCTAAATCCCAGATCATCACGCAATTCATGCTGGAATCGATTCTGATCGCCTTTCTGGCCCTGATCGTGGCGGTTAACCTGATCGGTTTGCTGCTGCCGGCCTTCAATGAACTTACCCAGAAAGCCGTAGCGCTGGATTTGAGCAATCCGAACCTGATCTTATTACTGGTAGCAGTGGCCTTGTTTACCGGCATTGTTTCCGGAAGTTATCCGGCATTTTTTCTGTCGGCGTTTAACCCGGTGGCCGTACTAAAGGGTACAGCCAAATCAGGTAAAGGCGCGGCATTCTTCCGGAAAGGTCTGGTGGTTTTCCAGTTCGTATTGTCGGGCATTTTAATTGTGAGTACGCTGGTGGTGTATCTGCAAATGGAATTCATCCGCTCGAAAGATATTGGTCTGAACCGGGAGAATGTGCTGTATGTGCCCATGGAAGGAGATCTGGCCAAGAACTACGACGTCATAAAACAGGAATTGCTGCAGCAACCGGCCATCGTTTCGGTAGCCGGAACCAGCCAGAACCCGATTGAAATGGGCAATAATACCCCAGACGTGGAGTGGGAAGGCAAAGACCCCAAAGCTGACCTGCTGATCGATATCATGAACGTGGATTATGATGTGCTGCAAACCTTCGACATAAAACTAAAAGACGGCCGGACGTTTTCGAAAGCGTTCGGCGCGGATACAGCCAATTACCTGGTGAACGAAGAAGCCATCCGGCTGATGCAGTTGAAGAATCCGGTGGGAAACTGGCTGAAGGTTTGGGATGTGCGGGGCAGCATTATCGGGGTGGTGAAAGATTTTCAGAACCGGAAAATGCAGCAAGGCCTCAAACCACTCGTGATCCGGCTCACGAAAAACAAAGCTTATTACAGCTACCTCTTTGTGCGCACTTCCGAAGGAAAAACGTCCGAGGCCTTGAAAGGCCTGGAACAAACTTTAGCGAAACACAACCCGGCATTTCCGTTTGAATACAAGTTCCTGGACGACGAGTTTGAAAAGATGTACACCAGCGAAGCCATTATTGTAAAGCTCAGCAATTACTTTGCAACCATTGCCATTTTCATTTCCTGTCTGGGCTTGTTCGGCCTGGCGCTTTTCACCGCGGAGCAGCGCACCAAAGAGATCGGTATCCGGAAAGTACTCGGCGCCTCCGTTTCGCGGATCGTGTTCATGCTCAGCAAAGATTTCCTGAAACTGGTGCTCCTGGCTAACATAATTGCCTGGCCGCTTAGTTGGTATTTAATGCACAAATGGCTCGAAGATTATGCCTACCGCACGGAACTGAGCTGGTGGATCTTTGCCCTGGCCGCTATAGCTACCATGCTCATCGCTTTATTTACGGTAAGTTTCCAGGCTATAAAAACGGCCATTGCCAACCCGGTGACTTCGTTGCGTAGCGAGTAGTTTTTTTGAGCAAAATAGTACTGTTTTAAGCATTAAATATCTTGCTTTTATGAGGGTGTTTGGTGGCAGGTCTGTTCCTTGCTCAAGTCGCTGGTTCAAGTTTGAGCGAAGCGGAAACTTGGACCTATCAATAATCTGAAGTTTTCAACTTCAGTGAGGCGACAGCCTCAATAGGAGCTGTTTCTGCAAGGATCAACCGGCAGCTGACACCCCTCCGACTCCCCTCAAGGGGAGAGTTCCCATAACGGAACGGCCTTGCCTTCAAAGGGAGCTCTGATTTTACATTTGAAAAATCAACCCAAAAATAAACCATCAAAATAAACGAATGAAAAACCCTTTTCTTCTTACCATTCTCCTTACGCCAGCTTTAGCCCTCGCCCAGAATACGTACAAAACTCTGCCGGTAATAAAAGCAACTAACGTGAAAGCATTTTACCGCATCGGCGATGAAAAAGCAAATTCGAACTGGAACATCAGCCCGGAGTTAAGCCCTGATGTCCTTAAGGTTTCCTGTTTCGCCGGCAAAGAAAAAGTGTTCTTCAATACCGATAAAGATTCAGTAAGCTACACCCTGAAACCCGGCGAAAGCAAACAGTTTTATGTGCTGCTGAACGACAAAGATTACGCGCTCACCGAGCTGAAAGGCGTAACCTATCCGGCGGTTAAATTCGAAGAAAAAAGCAAAAAGGCGGCCTATACTTTCCGGTATGAAATCAAGCCGGAAGACAATGTTTTCCTGAAGCAACTGCGTGATGATTACAACTTAAACGAAGTAGTGAAAGGCGCAAAAAACGATACCGAAAAAGCGTTGAAAGTCATGAACTGGGTGCATAACCAGTGGAAGCATAATGGTAGTAACCAGCCCTCAAAAAGTGACGCTTTAACCATATTGCAGGAAGCAAAGGAAGGCAAACAATTCCGCTGTGTGGAGTACGGCATTGTAACGGCTTCGGCCTTGAACGCGGTTGGATTAAAATCGCGGGTGCTGGCTTTGAAAACCAAAGACGTTGAAACAACCGAATCCGGCGCGGGGCACGTAGTGCTGGAAACTTACCTGAACGATCTGGGAAAATGGGTGATGCTCGATAGCCAGTGGGATGCCATGCCGGCGCTGAAAGGAAAACCGCTGAACGCCGTAGAATTTCAGAACGCCATTGTAAACAACTACGAACCACTGGAAATTAAAAGCCTGAGCGGTTTGGGCAAACGTACCTACGCCAACTGGATCGCGCCTTACCTGTACTACTTCGATGTGAAATTCGATAACCGGGAAGGAGAGTTGAAAGACCAATTGATGGTTTCCGGCAAGAAAAGTCTGATGCTCGTACCTTCCCGCGCGAAGAACCCTACGGTTTTCCAAAAGCAGTGGCCGATCAATAATTGCGTTTACACCAATTCGTTGGTGGATTTTTATGCCAAGCCGCAATAAACATAGAAGACATTTTATAGCGGTTATCTGTTAAATGTCAGTAGCAGTTTATGAAGTTGTTCCTGGCAAAAAAAACACTCCGTAGCGTAGGGTTTAAACCCTACGCTACGGAGAAATTTCGATTTATGAGAAAGCCCGATACCCGTCAGCTAAAGCAGACGGCAATGAATTTTGTAGGTATTGGTTTTTGGTAATTAAACCGCTTACAAAGAGCTTCTAAATTTCCAGAACTACGTCCCCACCAATCGGATAGCCAACGCAAGTCAGCACCAGACCTTTGCTGATCTCTTTTTCGGTCAGCACTTCGTTGTAGCTCATCCAGACGCGGCCTTTTTTGCAGCGGGCCACACAGTTGCCGCATTTTCCGGCTTCGCAACTGTAAGGCAGATTGATGCCGGCTTTTTTGGCTGCCTGTAAAATGGTTGCCGGGTATTGTGCCGGAATAATATGCTGCTGACCGTTAAAAAAAATGGAAACGGTATGTTCTTCGGTATCCGGCGGCTGTACTTTCGCTAGAACTTTATCGGTACTGAAGGTTTCCTTCCGGATATTTTCCAGCGGAATACCGGCCAGGTTCAGGCCGTAGGTGCACATGCGCATGTAATTTTGCGGACCGCAAACGTAGCACAGCATTTTATCCGGCGTGGTGAGGGCATGGTACTTCACAAAAAGCTGCAGCAAGTCTTTGTAAAGACGGGCACGGCTCAGGTCGGCGGCATCGCTGTAGAGGAATTCCGTTTTAAAGCGGGAAGGATACCGGTCTTCCAGTTCCATAAATTCCTGCCGGTACGCGGCTCTGTCATGGGAACTGTTGCTGTAAATTAGCACGACCGGTATGTCCGGGAAGGCAAAAAGTGCGGTTTTAATTAACGATAAAACTGGGGTAATGCCGCTGCCAGCTGCCAGGAAAAACAATTGCCCGTAATCAGCCAGGTTTTCCGGCAAGGTAAAGAAGCCGCCGGCGCCGGTAGTCCATAAGGTGTCGCCAACTTGGGCATCGTCTGTCAGCTTGCGGGAAAATAACCCGTTCGGAATGCGTTTTACACCAATGCCTAGCGGTTCATTTAAAACCGGACTCGAAATAAGCGAATAAGACCGGCGGAATTCAGTATTGTGTTCCTGGGTTACCAGGGTTAAATACTGGCCGGCCTGGTATTTAATTTTTTCGCCGTTGGCTTCCTCCAGAAACAAGGTTTTAAAACCCGGAATTTCCTCCCGGATGCGGGTTATAGTCAAGGGATGGTAAAGCGAATAAAAATCCGGGTCGGGCTGAAGCATCGGTAGTTGGTGTGTTTTGAAATAATAAATACTTTCTCATAAATAAACCTGTCATCCTGAACGAAAGTGAAGGACCTTGTCGGCCCTCAGCAGGAAAGCCAAATGCAACGGTATTGCTGGGAGCCGACAAGGTGTTTCGCTGGCGCTCAACATGACAAACTTATTTATGAGATAGCTTCTAAACTAAACGGCAGTAAAAAGTTTCTGGTTGAGTTAACCGTTTTAGCTCGCCTTCACAAAGTTAAACATAAACCGGTTTACCAGTTCGGGGTTTTCGTGGTGCAACCAGTGCGAGGCATCTTTCAGGAAAATCAGTTGCCCGTTCGTGCATTTTTCGATGCTGGGCAAAGCCATTTCTTCGCTCAGGAAGGTGTCTTTTTTACCCCACAGCAATAGCGTGGGTACTTCAATGGATTCGGAAATCTCCAGTCTGGCAACGGGGTTAGCACGATACCAGTGCAGCATCGCTTTTAGGGCGCCGGGATGTTTCCAGGCGGTTTTATAGTATTTCAGGTCTTCGGAAGAAAAAGCATTTTTGGCTGCCGAAGTAGTCATACTCAGTTCCAGGATCTTGTAATTGAAGGCTTTGCAAACTGCTTCCGGCAGCCAGGGCAGTTGAAAGAAACCGGCGTACCAGCTCTTTAGCATTTGCTTCGGATGGCTTTTCAGAAAACTTTTCATTACTTCCGGGTGCGGCATATTCAGGACGATCAGTTTTTCGAGCAGTTCCGGGTAGCGGTCGGCCACCGTCCAGGCTACCGCCCCGCCCCAATCATGGCCTGTCAAAATTACTTTTTGGTTCGTTACCTGCTTAATTAGTTCCGCAATATCCGTTGAAAGAATATTGAGGTGGTACGCTGCTTCGCCCTGGGGTTTGCTGCTCAGGTTATAGCCGCGCTGGTCCGGTGCAATCACCCGGAAACCGTTGGCAGCAAAATAGGCCAGTTGGTGTTTCCAGCCGTACCAGAACTCCGGAAACCCGTGCAGGAAAAGCATTAGGGTGCCATCCGCCGGACCGGCTTCCCTGGTGTGGAGCGTTACTTTGTTTACCTGGTAAGTTTTTTCCTCAAATTCCATATCGTTTCTTACTCCAAAACAAAAAGAAGAGTGCAGGGCCGTGCCCTTGCCGCCTAATTTTCTTTAGAAGGCTTTCCGCCAGGCGGTTTCGGGTAGAATTACTGAGATTTATTGCCTAATTTAGCCAGCCTTAAGATCAAACTTTCGCCCGGGATCAGCTTTACAAATGCAATGCTGATTTTCCGAAAAAGGCGAACCCGAATACCCGAACCGATAAATGCTACGCCTGAAACCAAACTTAAACCGCCTTTTTTTACTTTTTTGCTTATCGTTTTTCATTTCCGACCTGCAAGCCCAGGCGCCCCGCAAACCCGATGCTGCTGAAATCCTGCAGGGCCTTAAAAAGCTGAATGTGGTGGGTTCCGCCCTGTACGTGGCCGCCCACCCCGACGATGAAAACACGGCCCTGATTGCTTGGCTGGCAAACGAAAAACTGGTAAATACCGGCTACTTATCCTTAACCCGCGGAGACGGCGGCCAGAACCTGATCGGCCCCGAGATCCGTGACCAGCTCGGCCTGATCCGCACCCAGGAATTGCTGCAGGCCCGGCGCATAGACGGCGGGCAGCAGTTTTTCACCCGCGCCAACGATTTTGGTTTTTCGAAAGATTACCAAGAAACCCTCACGCTCTGGGACAAGGAACAGGTGCTCGCCGATATGGTCTGGACGATCCGCAAGTTTAAGCCGGACGTAATGGTTACCCGTTTTTCCACGCAACCCGGCGGCACGCACGGCCACCATACCACTTCCGCCATTCTGGCTTCCGAAGCTTTCGATGCCGCCGCCGATCCAAAACGCTTTCCGGAGCAACTGAAATATGTTTCCGTCTGGCAACCCAAGAGAGTGCTCTGGAATACGTCCTCGTTCTTCTATACCGATAAAAAGTTCGACCCGACCGGGAAACTTACCATCCAGACGAGCACTTTCAATCCGGTTCTGGGAAAAGCGTACACCGAAATTTCCGCCGCCAGCCGGAGCATGCACAAAAGCCAGGGTTTCGGCAGCGCGCCTAATTACGGCGTGGTTACCGATTATCTGGAGCACACCAAAGGCAGCAAAGCTGAAAAAGACCTGTTCGAAGGCATAGACCTGACCTGGAACCGCGTTGCCGGCGGCAAAACCGTAGGAAAACTGGCGCAAAAAGTGCTGAACCAGTTCGATCCGCAAAATCCGGCGGCCAGTATTCCGGGCTTGCTGCAGTTGAAAGCTGCCATCGAAAAAATGCCGGAAAACGTTTACAAGGAAACCAAACTGGCAGAAATTCAGGACCTGATAAAAAATTGCGCCGGCATGTTCTTAGAAGTAACCGCCACGCAAAGCACCGCCACGCCCGGCGAAACGGTAACGCTGAATGCCGTAGCCGTAAACCGTACCAATATCAACGTGCAGCTGCAGCAGGTTTCCATTCCGAATCTGAACAAAACTTCCGAAGTAAATCAGAAGCTTACCAAAGAACTGAACCCGCTGAAAATAGAAGCAAAATTGCAGGCCGATATGCCGTATTCCCAACCGTACTGGCTGCGCGAAAAAGGCACCGAAGGCATGTTTGCCGTGGCCGATCAGCAGCTTATCGGGCTGCCGGAAAATCCGCCGGCTTTATCGGCTACTTTTTCGGTTTTAATTAATAACGTTCCGTTTACCTATACCGTGCCGGTGGTTTTCAAACGTACCGATCCGGTAGAAGGCGAAGTGTACAAACCTTTCGTAATTACCCCGCCGGTTTACGTGAACATTCAGGAGAAAGTGTACATGTTTCCGGATGAACAGCCGCGCACGGTTCAGGTAAAAGTAAAGGCCGGAAAAGAAAATGCGGAGGGTTCGGTGGCTTTACAGGTACCCGCCGGCTGGCGCGTAGAACCCGCTTCCATTCCCTTCAGCCTGAAATTGAAAGATGAAGACCAGTTGGTTTCATTTCAGGTTTTCCCGGCTAAGAATCAAAGCGAAGGAAGTTTAAAAGCTGTAGCTACGCTCGATGGAAAAACCTACGGCAACAGCCTGGTAACCATTCAATACAGCCACATCCCGACGCAATTATTATTTTCGGAAGCCACTGCTAAAGCCGTGCGCCTGAACCTGCAGAAAAAAGGAAACACGATCGCCTACATCATGGGTGCCGGCGACGAAGTTCCGGCCAGTTTAAAGCAGATTGGCTACAAAGTAGTGCCCCTCCAAGCCGATGAACTTTCGCTTGCTACCCTCAAGCAATTCGATGCGGTAGTAATTGGCGTGCGCGCTTACAATACAGTAAACCAGCTGAAATTTGCCCAGCCCGCTTTAATGGAATATGTGAAAGACGGCGGTACAATGGTGGTACAATACAATGTAAATAATGGTTTGGTTACTTCCGAGCTGGGGCCATACCCGTTCAAAATTTCCCGCGACCGCATAACGGTAGAAAATTCCGAGGTCCGCATATTAGAACCGAACCATCCGGTGCTGAATTTCCCGAACAAAATTACCGCCGCCGATTTTGAAGGCTGGGTGCAGGAGCGGGGCCTGTATTTTCCGAACGAATGGGATAAAAAATACGACGTGGTAATTTCCGGCAACGATCCCGGCGAACCGGCTAAAAATGGCGGCCTCCTGGTAGCAAAATACGGCAAAGGCTATTACGTGTATACCGGTTATTCCTTCTTCCGCCAGTTGCCGGCCGGCGTACCCGGCGCTTACCGCCTGTTCACTAATTTAATTTCTGTAGGGAAGAAGTAATTATACGATAAAATGCTGGTTCAAGTTTGAGCGAAGCGGTAACTTGGACCTACCAATGATCTGAAGTTTGTAACTTCAGTGAGGCGAAGCCTCAGAGAGCGCATTGCTGCTAAATTGAAAGTAGCAAGTGCTGCTCAGGCTTGTGGATCCCATGCAAAGAAATATTATTTCGACTTTTTTTAAGAAAGCCAAGCGGGAATCAGCGAGAAGAAGTAGCTTTTAGATGTGAAAACCTCCCCCTTGCCCCCTCCAAAGGGGGACTTTTCGCAGATGTAATTTCTGGAATTACATTATCTGATAAAGTACCCCTTTGGAGGGGGCAGGGGGAGGTAAAAAACGCTACCAAATTCCTCAAAAAACAAAACACGATGCAGCAAAACGAAGAAAACGATAACCCCCCGCTTTTTAAGAGCTGGAAGGGCATGTACTGGCTCGTGCTGGGCGCCCTGATCTTTCAGATAATTTTGTATTACGCCATAACCCGGTATTTCGAATGAGTTATATAGATTGGTTTGTATTGCTGGGAACCGTGGTGTTTATTACGGTTTACGGCATCTGGAAAACGCGCGGCACCCAGAACATTGAAGGCTACCTGAAAGGCAACAACTCCGAGAAATGGTGGACCATCTGCCTTTCCATTATGGCTACTCAGGCCAGCGCCATTACGTTTCTTTCCACCCCCGGACAAGCCTACGAAGACGGCATGCGGTTCCTGCAGTTCTACTTTGGCCTGCCCATTGCCATGGTTATTATTTGCGTTACCTTCATCCCGATCTATTACAAACTGAAGGTCTATACCGCGTATGAATTCCTCGAAAGTCGCTTCGATCTGAAAACCCGGTCGCTGGCAGCTTTCCTGTTTCTGGTGCAGCGCGGACTGGCGGCCGGTATTACCATATATGCGCCGGCCATTATCCTTTCCACTATTCTGGGTTGGAACATTAACCTGACTAACATTTGCGTGGGCGCACTGGTGATTGCCTACACGGTTTCCGGCGGCACCAAGGCGGTAAGCGCTACGCAAAAGCAACAAATGGCCGTGATGATGGGGGGAATGATCATTGCCGGTATTGTGGTGGTGCACATGCTGCCTGCCCAGGTTTCGTTTGGCGATGCCGTGCAGGTAGCCGGCGAAATGGGCAAGCTGAACCTGGTAAATTTTGACTTCAGCTGGACCGACCGCTACAATGTCTGGTCCGGGGTTACGGCCGGCTTGTTCCTGTTCATGTCGTATTTCGGCACCGACCAGAGCCAGGTGGCGCGTTACCTTTCCGGCAAATCCATTTCCGAGATCCGGACCGGTTTGCTCTTCAATGGTTTGCTGAAGATCCCAATGCAATTCATTATTCTTTTTATCGGGGTGATGGTGTTCGTGTTTTACCAATTTGTGCAGCCGCCACTGTATTTCAATAAAGTAGAAACCGATAAGCTTGCTAATACCGAGCAAGCGGCCCAGTTCCGTGAATTAGAAGTAAAGCACCAGCAGAACTTTCAGGCAAAATCGGAGCAGGTGCAGGTAATGGTAAATGCGCTGCAGGCCGGAAACGATACCAACGTGGAAACTGCCCGCCAAAGCCTGAACAGTATCCAGGAAGAAGGAAAAAGTATCCGCAAAGAAGTGAAGGATCTGCTGAAAAAAGCCAACCCGAATACCGAAGCCCGCGACACCGATTATGTGTTCATTTCCTTCGTGATGCAGTACATGCCGGTTGGCCTGATCGGGTTGCTGATGGCCGTAATTATTTGCGCCGCCATGTCTTCCACTTCTTCCGAACTGAACGCCTTGGCTTCTACCAGCCTGATCGATATTTACCGCCGCTCGGTTAAAAAAGAAGCCTCCGAAAAGCACTACCTGAACATGTCGCGGTTGCTGACTTTTGCCTGGGGCGTACTCGCGATTTTCTTCGCCACCCTGGCTTCCCGCATGGAGAATTTAATTCAGGCCGTAAACATTCTGGGTTCTATTTTCTACGGTACTATCTTGGGCATTTTCGTAGTAGCCTTTTACTTTAAATACGTTAAATCGAACGCCGTTTTCTGGGCCGCCGTTTTAGCAGAACTAATCGTTATTGCCACCTACGTACAAACCGACATCGGCTTTTTATGGCTGAACCCGATCGGTTGTTTACTCGTGATCTTCTTCGGTTTTATGTTCCAGGTTTTATTCGGCAGGAAGCTGGAACCGGTTGAAATTGGTATAGAAAAGCCTCTGAAAAGTGGAAAGTGAAAACAGGAGGAATGCTTCCGGTTTATGATCTGATCCTGGCATTTTCATTGCCGTCTGCTTTAGCTGAAGGATTGCAGGCTGTTTGTAGAAAGCATTTCATCCTAATTATTGCTGCTGTACTTTTGAAATTCGACTACAGCCTCTAGGAATAAGCCTTGCTGTTCCGTCAGCTAAAGCAGACGGCAATGAAACCACTTTTTAATACAAAAAAGCCCTTCCTGCATTAACAGGAAGGGCTTCATTTTTAGATAATGAGGAAGATTATTTCATTTTCTTCCACTCGGCAATCGCCTTCTCATTCATCTTTACATAATCGTCGTTCTTGGCTTCTTTCGCCAAGGCAATAGATCTTTCGGCAGATTTTATAGCCGCTTTATAGTCTTTATTCTTGGCTTCAATTTTTGCCTGGGTGTGCAGGTTCCAGAATTTCGGGTCTTTTTCGTTCGCCTTTTTGATCCAGTCTAAAGCCAGTTTCGGATCTTTGTTGTTTTCCAGATAGTAAACCGCCGCGGAAGCATAAGTAGCTGGCGTGGCATCTTTGCCGTTAATTACTTTCTCCTGAATCTGGGCCATCACTTTGCTTTCCACTTCGGTAGCAAGTTTAAACTTAACCGAAGTCTTATCCCAAAGCAGCTCCATGTTGGCTGTTGCCGGGGTAAGGTCGGCAAAATTAATGGTGAAGGTTTCGGTTTTATCTTCGGTTTTTGTTGGTTTTACTTTAAAGCGGGCTACATCTTCGGCTTCTTTGTAGTCGCCGGTGCTGCCACCCAGTTTGGTGTTTTTATTAAGCACTACGGTCCACTCATTTTCGGTCGGAATGGTATAAAGCGCGTACTCGCCGGCCGGAACTTTAATGCCTTCAATCGTTACTTCATCCGGGAAATTAATGAGGGTAGCATTGTTGGCGCCGGTTCTCCAGGCTTTGCCGTAAGTTACAACTTCGCCATAAGCCTTGCGGCCTTTCATGCTCGGGCGCGAATATTTTACCGTAATGTCGGTCAGGCCCACACGCTGGGTAACGGTGCTGATCGGGCTCGGAGCCGGCATGTTGATCTGGGCCTGTACGTTGGCAGCGCCTAAAACACAGGCAGCAAATGCCAGCACAATGCCTTTTTTAATGTTTTTCATAAGTTTTCTTGCAATGGGTTAATAGAACATTGCTGTAATATTACTAAAAAGCGGAGAAAACTTATAGGGAATGATCTGAAATATTGCTTCCGGCTAATAAAGTAACTGCCTGAAAAGGACGCTGGTAAAAGCTTCCAGAATGCAAACTTTCTCAAAAATGCTATGAATTTCAAGCAAAAAAATCAGGGATAAGCTGCTTGCTTTAGGAGTTGCCAAGCCTTATTCCTGACCTTACGCAGTTATGTAAAAAGTCCCCCTTTGGAGGGGGTAGGGGGAGGTTTTTACTTGGTTTGATCTTATTAAAAAAAATCAGATAAATCTCCTGTCCTCCCCAACCCCGTCCAAAGGGGGACAAAAAATATCTTGCGCAAAGTCAGTTATATAATAAAGGTCCAGCTACCAATTTCCAACTACCATCATCCAAATACCTATTTCTTCGGCACCATGTACTCGTTCTTCCTGGCCACCTTTTCGGCTACGGCTTCGAGCCAGGGTTTACCGGTGGCCGCTAAAAGCTCCGATTCATTCCAGGCTTGTTCGGCTTTTAGGGCATCGTCGGGTTCACAGAAATAAAGTTCATGCGCCGGTTTTTTCGTTACTTTCAGGCCACAGGAACGGAGCATGGCTTCGATGCAGGCATGGTTGGGCGCCCACCAGTTGGTAATATCGCCGGCTAGTTTCTTCTCGATAAAGGCCATTACAGGCCAGCCGGCTTGCTGCATCTGTTCCCGTTCATCGATCCCGAAATCGTCCGGCACTTCCGCTACTTTATTACCCGGCATGGTAAGCGTCTGAAATACCATCAGTTTGCGAAGTTTTTGCGAAAGGATATCGAGGGAAAGCAGGGGGTAACGCAAATGGTACATTACACCCATGTACCAGATCAGGTCAAATTTTCGATCCAAACGAGCTACGTCATAAACCTGCATTTGCTGAAGCTCAATTTTATCTTCCAGTCCGAATTGCTTTGCCACCCAGGACGCTTGCTTCAGGTAATGCGGATCGATGTCGATGGCCAGTACATTGGCGCCGCGTTTGGCTAATTCAATGGAATAAAAACCCGCGTTGCAGCCAATATCCAGCACCTGCCAACCCGAAAGGTCTTCCGGCAAGTGCGGCGCAATATCCACCCATTTAAAGCGGGGAAAATCGCCGAGTAAATGGTTCGGAGCGGTTTGGGTGCCGTCGGGCAGATGAATATTGTGAAACCAGGGGCTTAGATTTTCAATGTCCTGTTGCAGGTTCATCGGCAGGGTTGGTTAGAAATAAAAGAAGCGTAAATTCATTTACGCCTCCGGCCGGAATAAGATATACCGGGTAAGTATCAGAATCAGGATTTACTGGATTTAAGGATTATCAGGACTTTAGTTTTTTCCTGATTTTCTTGCTGTTTATAGTCTTCCGGAGGGGACTGCAAACTTTAGATGAAACAGGAAGTCTCTGACTTCCCCACAATACCATGAGCTTTCCGGAAATGTTTGTCAGCATGTAGCAGCGCCGTCGGAGACGGCTTGTTTCATTGGAACTTTGCAGTCCTCCTCCGGAAGACTACAAAGATCGACGAGCGACTGAGCCAACCAGTATCAGGAAAAAACTAAAGTCCTGAAAATCCTTAAATCCTGAGAATCCCGATTCAGGCGGTTACCAGCGATTTCACATATTGCTCCAATTCCAACGCGCGGTGTGCCGCCGTATGGTTAGCGAGCACTTTTTGCCGGGCTCTTTCCCCAATGGCCTGACGTTCGGTTTCCGGCAGGTCCTGCAAAAATACGAGCGTATCTTCCGCCGAATAAGAAACCAGGATCTCGTCGTCGAAATCGAAAATTTCATCCAGGCCCTGCCAGTAATCCGAAATGATAGGGGTACCACACGCGGCGGCTTCGAACAAACGTACGCTTGGCGAAAAACCGGCTTTGATCATATCGGCGCGCGTAATGTTGAGAGTAAACCGCTGACTGTTGTAGAATAACCGGTGCCCGGCAGGTGGTAGGTGCTGAATGTGCTGCACGTTGGTCGGCCATTGAATCGTTTCCGGGTATTGCGGTCCGGCTACCACGAATTTTCCGCTTTTCCAGTACCCGGCCGTGTCCAGCATCAGTTTCTGCAAAGGCGGTTGCCGGTCTGCCGAGTAGGTTCCCAGGTAACCCAGATCCCAGACTTTGGGAGTGTCCTCCGGGAAGTAAAGCTCCGGGTCGAAGGAACAGTAAAGCGGCCGAGCCATGGGAGAACCGTATTCCTTTTCCAGTTTTTCCAGCGTTGGCCCGCCGGTAAAGGAAAGGTACAGGTCGTATTGCGGAATGAGGGAAGGGTCCAGGTATTCGTAATCTTCCCGCGCCAGTTTGGCCAGCGTAACCGGCGTATCGATGTCGTAGAATGCTTTAATGCCCTGAGCCGTTTGCATCACCCAGTTTCCCACTTCAACGCCTTCCGGCACGTAAGAACCCACCATTACCATATCGGCTTCGCGTACCTGGTCGGTAAAGTACTTTTTCAGATCGTCTATGGATTGGTACAGGGCCAGGTCGCAAAATTCCGGGTCCGGCAGATCGCGGTTGGAAGAATACCAGGGTACATCCCGTTCCAGAAATAAGATCCGGTGACCGCGTTTGTTCAGTTCACGTACCAGGCCGCGAAAGGTGGTGGCGTGGCCGTTGCCCCAGGAGGAAGTAATGGAAAGACCCAGGATCACAATGTTCAGGCTTTCGTTTTTCATGCTACAGTTTCCTTTGCTTTGGTTCTTTGGTTGAAGTGGGAGTGGAGTAAGGCTTCCAGGCCGGCGGCCCGGTGCGCATAGGTATGTTTGGCAAGTACCTTTTCGTACGCCGCCCGCCCGATGGCCGCCGCCCTTTCCGGATTTAACAGGCGCATGATCTCGGCTACTTCTTCGCCGTCGCGCGCTACCAGGATTTCGGTTTCCGGCTCAAAGAAAAAGTCGATGCCTTCCCAGTAATCGGTTATGATGCAGGCGCCCGCTCCGGCAGCTTCGAACACCCGCGTAGCCGGCGAAAATCCGTAACGGGCCATGCTCTCCCGGCTGATGTTCAGCACCGCTTTGGGCGTACAGTTAAACGCATTATGATCGTGGGTGAAAACGTGACCGATATAGTTTACATTTTCGCTCATCGGTTTATCGCCCCAGCCGCTGCCACCGATCATGAATTTATATTCCGGAAGCCTGGTGGCCACGTTCAGAAAGAATTCTTCCACGCGGGCTTCGCGGTCCGGCAAACGGTTGCCTAAAAAAGCTAGGTCGCATTCGAATTTTGCCTGAGGTTCCACCGGGAAATGGGTAGCCGTATCCAGGGCATTGTAAACCGGAACGCATTTTTTCGCACCCCAGCTTTCGTAGGCATCCACTACCGGATCGCCGCCGCCGTAAGTCAGAATAAGATCATATTGTGGGATCAGGTTCCGGAACGGATCGTTTTCGTTTTGGTCAATTCGGTCTAAGGTTGCCGGGGCGTCTACATCCCAGAATACCACCAAGCGGTCTTTGGTTTGCAGTTTCAGCACCTCTCTTTCCAGGAATTCATCCAATACCCCAACGCCGCTGGCTTTCACCACCAGGTCGGCTTCCTGAGCGTTTTTCAGGCATGCCAGGGCAGCCGTTTCGTTTGCTTCATACACCACCACCTTTGCCCAATCGGGGTCTTCCATGTCGCGGTGCTGCTGGCGCTCGTAGGCGTCCGGCTCGTAGAAAGTTACGCGGTGGCCGCGTTCGTGCAGCGCCCGGATGATGCCGCGGTAATAGGTGGCGGCGCCGTTCCAGTAAGCCGATACCAGGCTGGAGCCCAAAAAGGCGATCTTCAGTTTTCTTTGCGTCATACGGTTGCTTTTTGGTGGGCGGAAGAATGGGTTGGATTATAGATCTTATCGTGGGCGATGCCGAGTTCTTTGCAAATGGTTTTCAGTTCATGAATGCGGTGGCTGCAGGTGTGGTGCCGGTTTATTACTTTCCGGCCGTTGCAAACCAGGTCCAGGGCTTTTCGTTGGTCGGTCAATACCCATTTCAGGTGCTGCTTCATTTCTTCGCCGTTGCGGGCCACCAGAAAATCGCGGCCCGGCCGGAAGAGGTTTTCGGAGTCTTCCCAAGGCGCGGAGATCAGCGGAATACCGCAGGCCATGGCTTCGAACGGACGAATGGTAGGAATGCCCGGCAGCGCTTCGGCATAAGGGCGGCGCGGCACGTGTACAGTTACTTTGTAACGCGCAAACACCTCCGGAACCATGTAGTTGGGCAGCCAGCCGCCGTATTGAATGCCGGCGTCGGCCAAGGCTTTCAGGGCGTGTTTCGGGTAGCGTACGCCGTAAACTTTGGCGCGCAAGCCCAGTTCTTTTACCGGTTTCAGTAGGAATTCATGCAGTTCGGCCGTCCGTTCTTCATCGCCCCAATTCCCGATCCAAACCAGGTCGCCGTCGAAGCTGTCTTTGGTGCGCGGGTAGAATACGTTGTGGTCGGCGGCTTCGTGCCAGGCCCAAGCGCGGGTGGTCCAGTTTTCTTCCAGGTAAATATTCCGGATCACTTCCCCGAAAGCCAGTACCCCGTCGTAATTCGAAAGGTCGTACTGACTCATGCTTTCACGTTCGGTCAGGGCGCGGTGGTGCGTATCGTGGAAGAGAAGTTTGTAGTCGCTGTTTTTCCGGTGCTCGCCGATGCGTTTTACCAGATCGTGGTCGTTCCATTCGTGCACAATTACCAGATCGGCATCCTGCAGGGTTTTATCCAGGTCCAGGGTTTCGGGGCGGTAGAAGTTGGTTTTCAGGTTCGGGTAATATTTGCTGAATTCCTGAATCTTGGTTTCGCCATATTGTTGGGTCAGGTTGCTTAAGCTCCAGCCGTTTTCTGGTTCGAAAACCTGCACCTGGTGGTGACGCTTCTGCAATTCGGTAGCAATTCCCCGCAAAAAATGAGCGTTTCCGTGGTTCCAGTCCGAGAGGAGTGAGTGATAAAACATGATAACTTTCATGGCAGAAAAAATTAAGGTTAGTGGCTTGCCGGAGAAGAGCTTTTCCGGAAGCCGGAATTCGGTTAATTAACAGGTGCTTTGGGCGTGGTTCCGGTTAGTATTCGGGAAGCCTTGGTTAACTGCCGGTAAGCATCCAGGTACTGCAGGGCGAACCGGGTGGCGGAGTAAGCGTGCGCGGCCTTACTGGCCCGGCAGCTCATGATGTTGCGGTGAAATTCGTCATTTATCAGTTTCTGCAGGGTGGTTTCCAAAACGCCTGCATCCGTTGGGTCTACCAGGCAGGCGGCATTTTCCCAGATTTCCCGCTGACTTTTAATGTTCCCCAGTACCAGGGCACAACCTGAAAAAGCCGCTTCCAGAGCCGACAAACCGAAGGGTTCGTAACGGGCCGGCAAGGCAAAAATGGAGGCGCGGGAAAGCCAGCTGGTTATTTCCTTTTGCGATAATTTGCCCAGGAAGTAAACGTTCTTAAAATCCACTTCTTCTCTGGTAACCGGGTGCACGTTTTCGCCGGCAATGTAAACGGGCCAGTCGAGGAAGGCGGCCACGCGGGTAAGCAGTTCCAGGTTTTTGGCTTCGTCCCAGATCCGGCCCATGCTGAAAATAAAAGGCTCTTTCGGGGCGTAGCGGAACAGGTTTTTATTCCGGCCGTTGTAGATCACGCGTTCCTGCCGGAATGGCCCGTAAAAATCGGCGGCTTCGCGTAGCATGGCAGCCGAAGGCGCTATTACCAGATCGGCCGCCTGCAAACCCTGGCGCACCATGGTTTTATACAGGCCCCATTCCTCCGGCGCTTTCTCGTTTTTCACGCCCTGCCACCACGAGAGCACACAGGAATGCGCCACCATCAGCACCGGTTTGTTCCAGGGCAGGTTTCCGTGGGCGAAGTTGTTGAGGTGGATCAGGTCGGGTTCGAATTTCCGGCTTATTTCCAGGAGCCACTGGCCGGCCGCGTTCACATCTTCCCAGGGGTTAGCCATCCATTCCAGTTTCCATGTGCTTTCGTGCAGTTCTACATTGGGAAGGGCGTTTACTTCCGCCTGCTGGTCGGGGCTTAAGGGTGCGCCCATGGTTGCCAGCGCCACTTGCACTTGCGAACCCAAGGTGCGGATAAGTTCCAGGGCATAGGTCCAGACGCCACCCACGGTGTCGGCAGTCATCAGGATGCGGAGGGGTTTCGGTGCATTCATGTCCGGTTTAATTAAGCGTTCTATAAGGCCGGAAGCCCTGGAAAAAACGGTAAGTTTTTAAGGTAAAAAGGACCAACTTTGGCTTAGTGGCCGTGGCCTTTCAGGTCGGGCGCTTTGTTGGTTACCTGGAACTGCCTGATCTCGCCTTTTTCCCAGGCATTGGCCATCGGGTCTACCTGAGGCATAGGAATATCTTCGCGGTTCTTTCGTTTTTCAGCAGTAGAAATGTTGAAATTATCGTCGCGTTTTTGCAGCAGTTCCGGTTTTAATTGCCCGTCTTTGGTAAAGCCCATCATCAGTTGCGGCGCGCCGAAAGGCAGTTTCAGGTCGCGGTCGGTGTGCCAGGTATGAATGGTTTTTCCGTAGGTAGAAACCAGTTTTTCCATCAGTTCGTGTTCGGCTGCTTCGGGGATGCCCGGCGCTACGAGCGTTCCCGATTTCACTTCGTAGTGGTGGCTGTGCCAGAGTTTTTTCTCTTCTTCGGGTAGCGTTTTGAAAAGCTTTTCCGAAACAATGTATTCCACGCCCATGAGCTTGGCATTTTCGCCGTTCCCGTCGAAGATCACGGCCTGGTGCAGGTCTTCGTTTATTTGCGAAACGTAGTGGTGCGCTTCCATTTGCCCTTCCATGTGCCCGTCGTAAAAATGAAACCCATCGAGGTAGGCATTCATTTTAGAGAGCGGGGTTTTATCCTGCATTACATCGGCGCCGGTTTCCAGTACTTTCGATTTAGTTGTTTTTTCGCCGCCGGGCGCCTGCACGTTGGAGCTGGTGTTTTCCCCGCCGCACGCACTTAAAAAAAGCATGGCTATAAAGCATCCGGTAAAAATGTTTTTCATAGGCAAAAGGCAGGAATGTTCTAAAACTACTGAATTCAGGAACAGGGGTTGCGCGATATTTAGCGACCGTATATTTTATCAAGGACTTCAGCTACTTTCATGAAGGCAAGCGCATCTTCGGAAAACTTCTCGCCGGCAGCTAAACGTTTGGCCCACTCCACGGCGGCGCGGCCCATCCAGTTATCCGGCGGCGAAACCAAGGTTTCGGTGCGGGTGCCGTAATAGCGTTCGGCCACAAAATCGTAGAAGGAACCGTTCACGTTTCTGAAGGCTACGCCGCCGTTGGTGCCGTAGAAAACAGCGCTGATCAAGGCTTCCTGACCGGCCTGTAAATTCCAGGAACAGGTAAGCTGCACGTGCGTGCCGGTGGCCAGTTCGATGTGCGCGGAAGCGTAATCTTCTACCTGGGTACTCGGATCGGTAAGCGGTTTTCCTTTGGCGAAAAGGCGGCTGTTAACGGTTTTTACTTCCGGGAAATTCAGGCCCCACAAAGCCAGGTCTACCAAGTGCACGCCCAAATCGATCACGCAACCGCCGCCCGATAATTTCGGATCGTAGAACCAGTTTTTGTCCGGACCATAAGCGTTGTGAAAAACCAACTCTACCGCATAAATTTCCCCGAGTTCCCCGCTTTGTAAAACATCGTAAACCTGCTGCATGGCAGTGGTATGGCGATAGGAGAGGTCTACGCCCAGGGAAAGATCCGCTCCGCGGGCAGCTTCCACCACCGCTTTGGTTTCGGCGGCATTGCGGCCCAGGGGTTTCTGACAGAAAACGGCTTTCCCCGCCTGCAAGGCAGCGATGGATTGTTCGGCGTGCAGGGCGCTGGGCGTGGCAATAACTACCGCATCGGTTTCAGCCGTGAGTAATGCTTCCAGCGTGTTTTCCAGTCTGGCATCCGGGGCGGTTTCGCGTACAGCCTGCTTGTTTTCGGCCACCGGATCGGCGGCGGAAATAATTTCGGCTACGCCGGCTTTGGCAATGGCTTCGAGGCGGTTGCGGCCGATCCAGCCAACTCCCAGGAAGCCCAATTTTAGTTTAATAAATTCAGCAGTTTCGGCAGGGGCCGGGGCGGAGTTGAGTAAAGTATTTTCCATTAGTTCTGATCAAAAGTGATAAGCGCTTTCATGAAGCCGTCGGGGCGGGTTTGAAGTTTTTCGAACGCTTCGGAGAGTTGGTTTAAAGAAAACGTGTGAGTGTAAAGCGGCAGCGGATCGATGCGGCCTTCGGTGACGGCTTTTACGGCTTCTTTCATTCCGTTCAGGTACATTTTCGGGTCGCGTTCGTGGGCGTTTATGATGTCCAGGCCGCGCCAGTTCCAGAGTTGCACGTTCACCTGCCGCATGCCGTCCTGGTGGTAACCGGCAATGATGAGTTTGCCGCGGATGGCAGTTAGTTCGCCGGCTAAATTCAGGGGCCATTCTTTGCCCGTGCATTCAATTACCCGTTCACAAAAATGCTCCTTCGTCTGGTTTTTTACTTCTTCGATGATGCGGTAATGGTCGTCCATTTTTATCACTTCGTCGGCGCCGCATTCTTTGGCTATCTGCAGGGAATATTCGCGTTGGGAAATGGCAATTACTTTTGCGCCGGCCGCTTTGGCCAACTGCACGAGTAATGCTCCCAGAAAGCCGATACCTAAAATGGCTACAGTTTGTCCGGCCTGGATGTCGGAGCGGTTGAAGATGTTCAGGGCGCAACCCAGCGGCTCCCCCGGAAACGGTTGGTTATTTAAGCTTTCCGGCAATTTTAACACGCTGCTTTCTTCGGCTAAATCGTATTCGGCATAAGCGTTATAAGACAGGCAGGCTACGCGGTCTCCCGGTTGTAAAGAGGTAACCTCGGCCCCAGTTTTATCTACAATGCCCCAGCCTTCGTGGCCCGGCGTTCCGGCTTGTTGCGGATAGGTAAACCACTCGCGGCCTTCCCAAAGGGGCAGGCTGGAAGCACATAGCCCGCAACCTTGCATCTTGATGCGCACCTGTTTCGGGTCGGGTTCCGACAGCTTGGTTTCCTTAATTTCGAAAGTCTTTGGTGCGGTAAGTACGGCAGCCTGCATGGTGGCAGTAACCAGAGGTTTTGCCTTTATTCCGGCTTCGGCAGTTTCAAGTATCATTGGTTGTTTTTTAGTGGTTTTGGATAATGTTTTTAATGGTTGAAGAATGTTACAGCTGCTTTTCGCCAGCGGCTGTTTACCTCCCCCTTGCCCCCTCCAAAAGGGGACTTTTTTCTATATTCGCTCTTCCGGATTTGCAATCCGGAAGCACTGAGTTGCGGATTTATAATCCGCCTTGCAGGAAGGCCTGCTAAATGCCAAGCTTTTCTGCTAAAAGTCGGATCACAGATCCGAAGCTCAAAACTTCGGGATTGCAAATCCCGAAGAGCGATTGATGCGATTGGAGCAAGGTTTGGTTTTATTTTAAGCCTCATAAGTTCCTTCGGAGTTGCCTTAATGCTTTGGCTTTTTCAATGTGAAGCCATAAGTGCTAAAACGCTACCCTTTTCAGGCTAAAATCTGGTCGGTTTCTTCCGGGGTTTCTGCCTGCACTTCCAGTACATTGAGTTTTTCCGGTACGGCGTAGCCGCGCACTTCGGAGAGCCATTTGTAGAGCCGGGCAACGCCTTGGTGCACATTGTGGCGCGGGCTCCAGCCGGTTGCTTCCCGGAATTTGCGGATGTCGGAAACGTAGTAGTGCTGATCGCCGGTGCGCCATTCTCCAAAACTTAACGGGAGGCGCTTGCCGCGGTATTCGCCCAGCATTTCGATCAGTTCCAGTAAGCTGATGGTGTTGGTTACGCCGCCGCCAATGTTGAAGGCCTGTCCGGAAATTTTGCCCATGTTTTTTTGCGCCATCATCATCGCTTCCACCAGGTCTTCCACGAACAGAATATCGCGTACCTGCTTGCCATCGCCGTAAATGGTGATGGGTTTATCTTCGATGGCGCGGATGGCGAAATGCGCTACCCAACCCTGGTCTTCGGTGCCGTATTGATGCGGGCCGTAAATGCAGCTCATCCGGAAAACCACTGCCGGCAGGTTATAGCTCCGGGCATAATCGAGCACGTACTGGTCGGCGGAACCTTTGGAGCAGCCGTAAGGACTGTGAAAATCGAGCGGGCGGTTTTCGCTGATGCCGTAGGTGGCTATCGCTTTTTCTGCCGGGGTGTAACGGGTACCGTTCGGGATGAATTTCAGATCTTCCAGGCCGCCGTAAACTTTATTTGTGGAGGTGAAAACCAAGGACGGCGGATTGTCCTGTTCCCGGATGGCTTCGAGCAGATTGATGATGCCGCGGGCGTTGATTTCAAAATCGTTTACCGGCAGATCGAGGGAGGTGGTAACGGCAACCTGGGCAGCAAAGTGAAAAACTTCGGTGGCATTCTTCATCACTTTCCGGAGCGTATGCTTATCGCGGATGTCGGCTATGCAAACATGCACCTGCTTTGGAAACTGTTCGTGCAGCCACTGTAAATTGCGCTCTACGCCGCCGCGCGAAAGGTTATCGAGAATCACTACCTGTTTGCCTTCGGAGAGTAATTTTTTGGCGACGTTGGTGCCTACAAAGCCGGCGCCGCCGGTAATAAGCGCATATTTTTCGGGTAAGGTCTTGTCGGTGCAACGGTCGAGGCAGGGAAATTTATTCAGGCCGCCAAGACCGTATTCGGCCCATAGTCGGTACAGGAGTTTGGGGCTGCCATCCGTTTTTTTCAGGCCGAAGAAATATTCCCGCTCATCCACGTGAAACCCGCCGGTGGCCGGTTTTTCCGGCGACAGGTCCTGCACGCCGTACCAGTACACTTTTTCTACTTTAGCTTCCAACGCATTCCTGAATTCGAGTAATTGCCGGTATTCGTCGTGCTGCCAGGTAGAAAAACCGGCTTCGGTGATCCATACTTCGGCCTGAGAATGATTGGTTTTCAGAATTTCGCGCACGGCTTTCACCTGCTCTTCCCAACCTTCCCATTGCTGATCGAACACATCCGGAAACCCGTGGATCCCTACCGCATCGATGTACTGCATTACGCCCCGGTCGAACATTAATTGCAGCCAGTTCGGGTCTACGGGGCTCATACCGCCGAGCACGGTTTTTTTGCCGCGCTGTCTGGCCCAGTAAGCGGCACCGCCTACCATTTCGGCAAACCGGTTCCAGTTCTGGTCCAGGGTGTAATCGTAGGCGGCTTTGTTGTTGGGTTCGTTCCAGAGCTCCACGTATTCGAAATGTTTGCCCAGATCGGTAATGATCACATCCAGGAAATCGGCGAAAGCTTTTGGCGTTACCGGCGGGGCGGAAGTGCGGGGCTTCATTGCCAGTGAAGGCGGCGTGTATAAAAAGCAGGGCAGCAGTTTCACTTCTTTGGCCAGTTCCGGAATTAACCAGTATATCCATTCCTTGCCTTTTTCGGAATAAAAATCTGCCCAGGAAATGCCGGTGCGGAGTTCGGTTACCCCCAGTTTTTTCAGGTCCGAAAGCACTTGCTTCACCCGGTCGTATTCGCCCACGTGAAACCATTCGACCAGGCCAACCGGCTGAGCAGTTTTTAAGTTATCGGAAGCAGGTAGCGGAATATTTTTATGCATAATAGTACTGTTTTGGAAAGCGTTAAAAGATCTACACCGTCAGGCCGCGGGCGGCCAGTTCGGCGCTCGCTTCGTTCACTTTGTCGCATGCGATCTGGCCTTCGAGCCAGGTTGCCAGTTCGGTAAGTCCGGCGTTGAAATCTATTTGCGGTTGAAATCCCAGCACTTCGCGGGCCAGGGAAATGTCTGCGTAGCAGTGCCGGATGTCGCCCACGCGGTACTTGCCCGTGATTTCGGGTGCCAGGTTTTCCTTACCCATTACCTGAGCCAGGCGCGTGGCAATTTCCCGGATGGTGTAATTGTTGCCGCTGCCCACGTTAAATACTTTGCCGTCGGCTTCCGGTTTTTCCAGGGCTAAGCGGCAGGCCAGAGCTACATCTTTCACGTGCACGAAATCGCGCTGCTGCAAACCGTCTTCAAAGATCATGGGCGGGTTGTTGTTCAGGAAGCGGGAAGCGAAAATGGCCAGTACCCCGGTATAGGGGTTGGAAAGCGCCTGCCGGGTACCGTACACGTTAAAAAAGCGCATGGCTACCGTAGGAATATTGTAGGCGCGGCCGGTCATCAGGCAAAGCCGTTCCTGGTCGTATTTCGATAGAGCGTAAACCGAAGAAAGGGTAGGGATCTTAGATTCCGGAGTTGCCACGGGTTTCAGTTCGTTTCCGGCTTCGTCGTATAATTCCCATTTGCCGTTTTTGAGTTGTTTCAGGCCGCGTTCCGGTACGGTTTCCGGTTCGCCTTTCCGGTTCTGGTATAAGCCTTCGCCGTAAATGCTCATACTGGAAGCTACCAGTAATTTAGCTACGGGTTTTTCGATCAGGGCTTCTAAGAGTACGGCCGTGCCCAGGTTGTTTACAGCGGTGTAATCGGCAATCTGGTACATGCTCTGGCCTACGCCTACTATGGCCGCAAAATGCACCACCATATCCACGCCTTCCAGTGCTTTTTTTACCGCTTCCTTGTCGCGCACATCGCCGATCTGCAGTTCTACTTCCGGGTTCAGGTAAATCGGGCGCTGGCAATTTTCGCCGTGTACCTGTTCCGAAAGGTTATCCAAAGCCCGTACCTCGTAACCATGGCTGAGTAATTCGTCGGCCAGGTGAGACCCGATAAAGCCGGCTCCGCCCGTAATCAGTACTTTTTTCTTCATATCGTATAGCGTTTAGTTATCTGGGTTTAAAGGCTGAAGGCGGGAGGAGAAAAAAACAAGACTGACCCGCGAACAGGTGAAAGAACAATTAGGGAATCTGTTAGCCTGCCGGTAATGATGGTTCAGAGATGGATTCATCGGCAGATCGATCACCGGAACTGGTGTGCCGGCAAAACAAGGGAACGGACAAGCCTGGTAAAGCAAACCGGGTTATTCTGAAACTTTCCTCTTAGAAAAAGGAGGGAAAGCCTGAAGGATTGGGTAAGCGAAGGAAAAAAAGCAGGGCTAAAATGAAAGACGTGGGTGCGGGCCGGCTTCTGGATTTCGGCCGGGAAAATGGTAGCCTCAGGCGACCGAAAAGCCAGCAACTTAAAAGCAGCTAATCCAACCTCTGGAAGGCTGGTTAAGGCAGTGCGGTTCGTATGATCAGTTGCTGAATTGGCTCCCACTTTTAGTAAAACTTATAACAATTTTTTGAAATTTTAGTACTAAAGGAACGTAGATATAGAAGCCAGGGTTGAAGAAGAAGATGCTGCTTTGCTATGTTTTGGTGGGGAAACAGGTATTTACCTTATGTAACAACAGGTGTTTTGTTCTAAAAACTGAGGGAATAAATTTGAAATTACAGGATAGGCAGCCAAAATTGTACTGGATTTCGCCGGTTTGGACCGGCACCGGAGTTAAATTTCTGCCGTTAACCGGTGCAAATTCCGGGTTTGAGCCTGTTATTAGGAACCCCGGTAAAAATTCCTTATCTTAGGCTAAACCAACTTCTTCAGAATTGCTTATCTATAAAGTTCCGGCCTACCCGGAACCTTATAAGCGTATGCCATTCTCAGACCACCTCATATGATAAAAAGCAGCAAAGCCCATGTGTCCGAACCGGCCGAAAACCTGGAAAAGATCTCTAATCATCTTGACGAGCTGATCGGGGATTCCCTTCAGTTAGAGAAAAAGTTTGCCTCCGAGATTAAACTGGTAAACCCGGCTTTCCGGAAGAGCGCTAAAAACCTGCTGCACTACCTGGCCCTCCGCCGCCACGACATCCGCGAGTTGCAGGAGCAACTGGCCGCCTTGGGATTATCGTCGCTGGGCCGGGCGGAGGGGCACGTACTGGCAAGTTTGCAGGCTGTGCAGCAGCAGCTTTGCTATCTGCGAAAATGCGAAGCAGCCCAGGACCTGCATGCCCTTTCTTTCCCCGAAAGCACTTCTCTTTTAAGAAAGCATACCGAGGAATTACTGGGTTTGGCGCCTACTCACCGGAACACCCGCATCATGGTTACTTTTTCGGCCGAACTGGCTACCGATTTCGACCTGATCTGCCGCCTGTTGCAGGCTGGGATGGATTGTGCCCGCATCAATTGCGCCCACGACGATAAAGCCACATGGCTGAAAATGGTGAACAACATCCGGCGGGCAGAAAAAGAACTGAATATCAGCTGCAAGATCCTGTTCGACCTGATGGGGCCCAAACTCCGGACCGGCCCTTTAAACCCCGGTCCGGCCCTGATCTCCGTTCACCCTACCCGGAACGAACTCGGGCAGGTAGTAGCGCCGGGAAGGGTGTGGCTGACGGCCGTAGATGCGCCGCCCGTGGTGCCGGTAGATGCCGTGTTGCCGGTAAAAGCAAACTGGCTCGGACAGTTACAGGAAGGCGACCAAGTGAAATTCCAGGATACCCGGGGGCGGAGACGCGCCTTCACCGTTTATAAAAAGGCAGAGAACGGCGTGCTGCTGCATGTTTTTAAGACCTCCTATATTGCTACCGGCACGAAACTGAAGTTTAAAACGCCTTTGCCCAAGCCTCTGGTAGCCGAAGTTGGTGCGCTGCCCTTACTGGTAAGGCCCATCGTTCTGAAAAAAGACCATTTTATGGTGCTGGACAAAGAGCCCATTCCGGGCAAGCCGGCCCAGTTCGATGCCCAGGGGCATCTGGTAAAGCCGGCGCATATTTCCTGCACCCTGCCGGAGGTTTTCGATAAAGCCAAACCCGGCCAGCCGATCATGTTCGACGACGGCAAAATTGAAGGGGAAATTACCGAAGTAAAACCCGAATCGCTGCTGGTAAAAATAACAAGGGCTAACGATAAAGGAAGCAAGCTCCGCGAAGACAAGGGCATAAACCTGCCGGAAACCAACCTGCAGCTGATCGACCTGACCGAACAGGACAAGGAAGACCTGGCCTTTGTGGTCAAACACGCCGACATTGTAAACCTTTCGTTTGTGAACCGCCCCGAAACGGTGTTTGCCCTGCAGGAAGAGTTGAAAAAGCACGGCGCCGGTCACCTGGCCATCATGCTGAAAATAGAAACCCGGGAAGCGTTTCAGAACCTGCCGCATCTGCTGCTGGCCGCCATGCGGAGCAACTGTGCTGGTATCATGATTGCCCGCGGCGATCTGGCGGTGGAGTGCGGGTGGCAGCGCCTGGCCGAAGTGCAGGAAGAAATTCTCTGGCTTTGCGAAGCCGCCCATTTGCCGGTGGTCTGGGCTACCCAGGTACTGGAAACCCTGGCCAAAAAAGGCCGCCCTTCCCGCGCCGAAATTACGGACGCCGCCATGGGGCAGCGCGCCGATTGCGTGATGCTGAACAAAGGCCCGCACATTGTTTCGGCTATTACCCTGCTGGACGATATCCTAACGCGCATGCAGGAACATCAGCACAAAAAAACGTCTATGTTGCGCGGCCTGCACGTGTCGCAACTGGAGCATTTTTATGAAAATCAGGCAAACAAATCGTAAGCAAATGAAGGGGACTTTCTTTTTCCGGAAACTAGGTTTAGGGCTGCTGCTACTGGCTTGCAGCTGTCAGGGCGGTGGGGAAAAGAAACGAACCGAAAAGGATATCAACTTTACTGAATTTGGGAAATACTGGTATCAGGGGCAGGCAGAAGTGAATACTTATGAACTGGAACAATTCCGTTACGGAGAAAAAAGGCCGGCCGAAGCGGTGCTGATCTTCGTAACGGAAGACCTTTCCAAGAAAACGCACATAAAACCCGACGCACCGGCAAAAGACCAGGTAGGGGTGCAGAAGGTGCTGAAGCTGAACCTGACCAAAAAGTTTACGACCGGCATTTACCCGTATTCCATGATGCTGTCGGTTTTTTCGCCGGTTTACGAAGAGATGCCTGCCCTTAAGATTACCGGAAGCTGCCAGGAATGGTGCGGCCAGACGTTCACGCAACTTAATTACCGGCCTCAGGCTTACGAGGCGCTGCAACGCTCTTATTTCGAATCGGACGGGGACCGGGAACTGACCTTAAAAGCCCGTTCCGAAGATGAACTCTGGACCCTGATCCGCCTGAATCCCAAACTCGTGCCCACCGGTAACCTGGACCTGATCCCCGGCCTGCTCGACCTTCGTTTCACGCATAAACCCCTGCAAGCTTACCGGGCCGGCATCGAAATAAAACCGGCCGCAAAAGCATTCAGCAATTTTAAAAAAGAACAGCTCCGCGTTTGCAGCGTACGGTACCACTACTACCCACGGCAATTGCACATTTATTTCAGTTCAAAATTTCCGTATGAGATAGCCGGCTGGGAAGAAGTGCACGTTACCCCAAACGGGAAACCCGAGATCAGCCGTGCCACGCGCAAAGCCGTAGAAATGCTGGCTTACTGGAAAATGAACGGAACTAAGTACGATTTTAAACGGAAAGAACTTTTGCTGGAATAGGGGAGATTTTGCTAGGAAAATGGTATTGTTTCAGCGGGGAAAATGTATTTGAAAATGGTATTTATTAGCTTGAAAAAACGATGGAAATAGGAGGAAATACGGTACTCATTACCGGCGGCGCTACCGGCATCGGCCTGGCCTTAGCCGTCCGCTTTCTGAAAGCCGGCAGCCAGGTTATTATATGCGGCCGCCGGAAGGCTAAACTGGAAGAAGCCAAGCTGAATCATCCGGAACTGCACATCCGGGTTTGTGATGTCGGCTTGGAAGAAGAACGGAATGCTTTATTCCTGTGGACGGTTGCCGAGTTTCCGCAGGTGAATGTGCTCATCAACAATGCCGGCATTCAGCGGCGGGTGGAAGCCACGAAAGATCAGGATAGCTGGGAGGAAAGGCGGAAGGAAATAGCCATTAACCTGGAAGCTCCCATTCATTTGTCTTCGCTATTTGTGCCGCATTTTATCACGCAACCCAAAGCCGCCATTATTAATGTTTCTTCCGGGCTGGCTTTTACGCCCGGAACATTTGCCACTATTTACAGTGCCACCAAAGCCGCGTTGCATTCCTTTACCATGTCTTTAAGATACGAACTCGAAGGTACCCCTGTAAAGGTGCTGGAAATAGTACCGCCTGCCGTAAACACCGATCTGGGCGGAGCCGGCATTCACACCATGGGCGTGCCGCTCGATGAATTTGCCGATGCCATTATGCAGCGCCTTGCCGGCGGTGAAGTGGAAATCGGTTATGGTCGGTCCGAAAAAGCCCGCAACGCCTCCCGCCAGGAAAGCGATGAAATGATCCGGCAAATGAACAGGAAGGAATAGGGGCCTGTTTACCATAATCTGTAGAGACGTAATGCATTGCGTTTCTACCAGTATTGCAATATTGCCGCATATCCCTGAATGGGGACGTAATATATTACGTCTCTACAGGTTCGGAAAACCTTGCATGATGGCTTGGGGAGAAATAATAGCACCGGCAAAGCAGCTGCTATGCTAGTCGGAGAAATATCAAAGTCAATGCCCTGCCAGTAAGAACCGGCAGGGCATTGACTTTGAGGAAGGATTCCATTCCGGAAACCGGGTTATTTTTGGCGCCGGTATTGAATGCCAATGCTTAATCCGAAAGTAGTTGGTTTGGCGGAAATTGGCGTGTTTCCCCGCTGGAAAGCCTGCAGGTAATACTGCATTACCGGTCCGGCCTGCAAGGTGAAATCCCGGCCAAGCTGCCAGTTGTATTTAAAACCGGCCGTTACGTACGGCGCTACCCTGGTAATTTCAGGATCAAAACCTTCCGTTTCGTTTTTATACTGAAGAAGGGTATTGGCTCCTAACCCGGCATTGAAATGCAGCTTCGGTAGCAATACGTAATTTGCGCCTAAATAAACTCCGCCCAGGTAATACCGGAAAATAACCTGCTGCTTCTGCTGGCGGTTATGCACCTGCATGGCAACACTGCCGTTTGGTTGCTGCTGCACGACTGCTGAATCGGCCAAGGTTGCCTTGGTAGTCAGGTTTATGGATTGGGTAAGCTGGCCGAAATGAAGGCCTGCTTCCAGTTGTAAATTTTCTGATAAATAATACCGGCTGCGAAGCCCCAGTTCATAACCTAAACGTTCGGAAGAATAGGCGTTCATGTGGTTCATTTTTACAACCATCAGGTTATCCTGGCGGTTGGCAAGTACGCGCTGGTAAGCGATCTGTGGCGTGCCGTAAGTTATAAACGCCCATTTGTTATTCGTTTTTACGGGTTGCTTCCTGGTTTTATTTTCCGATGAATCCTGAGTCAGGTTTGCTGCCAGAGAAATCGGTTTTATTACTGAGTCCTGCTTTGCTGCTTCGTTTTGGACCGGTGCTAAGCCGGATAATTCACCCAGGGAGCTTTTCGAATCTTGCGTAGCCGCACCGTTTTCCTTGTTCTCAGAATTGATTTCCTGAACTGTAAAGCCGGCGTTGTTTTCTGTTTTTAGTTCGTCAGGGCTACCGTTTAACGCTTTACCAGCTTGGTCTTTTTTGGCATTCCTGTTAAATGCAATTGCAGGCTGCAATATGCCGCCTGCTGAAACGCTGTTCCCTGAATTTTCTTTCTGGTCCGGAACGGTAGTATTATCTTTACTTTCCTCCGGATTTAGAGATTTACTGGCTAATGTTGGTTTGGCATCTTTCCGGCGCGCGTGTGCAATTAGCCCCTTGGAAAGAATCTTCTTTTTCGGTTTTTCCGAAATGCTGTTTTCTTCCTCCATATCCTCCGTTTCCCGTATTGCTGCTACTCCCGGAATAACCACAAGCGGCCGGTAAGCGGGTTTCTCCGCCTGCCTGTTAGGAGTGACATTTTTGCCTATTTCATCAACCGTATTTTTGTCCGGGTTACCGGAATTAGTCTGTTGGTCAGATCCTGAAGTCAGTTCTTTCGGCGAAACAGGAGCAGGCTGATTTGAGGCGATGCTCCCTGTCTTGTTTTCAGATGGTGAATTTTCTGTCCCGTTAGCCGGTTGCAAGAAGGCAAGGTTTTCTTCAGACTTCGGATTATTTTTCTGTTCCAGGCCTACCTCATGCTTTTCAATAACAGTGAATTTCAGAACCCAGGGCAAGGATATAAGCAGGGGTATCAGGGGCAGCCACAGCCACCACCGGTAACGCCGGGGCTTTAATTCTCCGCTGATCTTCGACCAGGTTTCCGGCAGGGGCGCTTCCTCGAAATCGTAAAGCCGTTTCCCGAGCGCATCATTCCATTTGTTTTCAGCTGGCATATTTACAAGGATTAATCTTTTCCAGTTTCTTTTTAAGCAAGTTTTTGGCCTTCGATAACTGAGAGCGCGAGGTGGCTTCGGCTATGTCCAGCATTTCGCCGATCTCGCGGTGGTTATAGCCTTCCACCACGTTCAGGTTGAATACCACGCGATACCCTTCCGGCAACTCATTTATCATGGCCACTATTTCTTTGGTGGTAAGTTCCTGAAGACCATCCAGCTGATTATCGTCCTGGATCTCCAGTTCCTGGCTATCCTGGTGGTCGTAATGTTTTTTGTTCCGGCGGTAGTTATTAATGGCCGTGTTCACAAAAATACGGCGCATCCAGTTCGGAAAAGAGCCTTCCCGGAAGTTCTGGATATTCCTGAAAACGCTAATGAAAGCCTCCTGAAAAGTGTCTTCCGCCTCGAATTCGGTTTTGGCGTACCGCATGCAGATCCCTTTCATCCGGCTGCCATAAAGCTTGTATAAGGCTTCCTGGCAGGCGGGTTTTCCCTTCTTGCATCCTTCTATTATTTCAACCTCAGTCACCGTATTTCATTTTAGGTCCCGGTTTCTTTTCTTATGCCTGAACAGCCGCGGCTAAAGCAACGGCTGTTCAGGAGGTAATAGATTTATTTGAATTGAAATGCTGCAGACTTCATCGGATATAAATGTCTATATCGGCATCGCGGCAAACCTGCTGGCCGTTAATGGTCTGGCAGATCCGGTACCGGAAGTTTTCCCTTACCGGCCTCGGGGCAGTAGTGGTAGAATAAATGATTCGGGTGGCCAAGCCATTATTTACAATGGAAACACGTCCATAATTCGGTTGGTAAACAATCTGTACGGTTGGGAAAGTACCATTCTGGCAATACACATCATTTTGCAGGATTGCCACCGAAACCGTATCGTAGCTTTGTGAACTTACCCGTCTTAAGGTCACGCTATCGGGGTTGGCCACCAGCGAGCAGTTCGGGTTCTGGTTCGGGGTAACGGTGAAATACACTTTGGCATTCGATGGGTTTCCGTTGCCGGTAAGGTTGTACAGCACTTCATCCGGACCTACATAACCTGGGTTTGGGGTATAAACCAGCTGGTTATTGGCGTTTATATAGGCTTGGCCGTAAAGCGGCTGTTGCGAAATGCCTGGGGTTACGTAATAACTCGTGCCCAGGCAGGTATTGTCGTTCTGCAGGATATTTACCGTAACAGAAGTGTTAGCCTGCAGGGTAGCATAATCGGGATTGGCTTTTACAAGGCAAGTGGGGGCTGATACTGTAAGATACACTTTGGCTATGGTACTGCCGTTCGGGCCGGAAAGGGAATAGGTTAGTTCATCGCGGCCGGAGAAATTCCGGATGGGGGTGTACACCAGCTGGCCGTTTATGTTTATATACGCCTGGCCGTTATTGGGGAATACCGCAATACTTGGCGAGCCGCCGCACGAATTATCGTTGGTCAGGATATTAACCGTTACTGAGCCGTTGTAGGTTACAGTGGCATTGTCGTCGCGGGCAACTACCGTGCAGGTATATGCGCTGTCCAGTACCAGGATATTTACCAGGGCAGTTGCGGTGCCGTTCTGGCCGGTTAACTGGTATTTTACCTGATCCATACCTAAATAACCGGGGTTCGGCTTGTAAACCAGGAAGTTGCCGGCATCTAAATAAGCCAGGCCGTGGGAAGGTTGCTGCAAAATACCCGGCGTGGCGCCGCAAACGTTATCGTTCTGAAGGATATCGATGCTTACCGAACTGCCGTAATTATTGGCCAGGGTATCCAGATCGTTCATGGCACTTACGGTGCAGGCGCCGGTGGAATCTATAACCGAAATTGCTACCAGGCCGGTAGCGCAGTTGTTTCCAAGGCAGGCCGTATAGTTAAATTTATCGGTACCCACAAAGTTCGGGTTAGGCTGGTAATGTACCATACCATTGGTTCCGGCTTGGAGGGTACCGTGTTGGGGTTGGGTGAAGTTTACGGTAGCCTGGCTGCCGATCGAATCGTTGGCAATTACGTTTACCTGGATCCCCTGATTTTTGAAAGTGGTAAATGCGTCGTCGTGTACTACCAGCGTACCGGTGCCGGCGGGCAGCTGGTCGTCCTGATACTTATCGCAGGAAGACAGCAGCAGGAGGCTGAAGATAAAGCCGAAAGCTAATTTTATGGCGTTAAGGTTTTTCATTTTAGGTGCTTTAAAGGTTCGTTTATCAGGAGCTCCGAATACAAAACAATGCGTGCTTTCAAAACGCTGCCTGCCCTGTTAAAGAAATCTGTATTTATTTTTTATGCCTTCTGATTTAAGTAAATAGACATTGATATCCGGATATTTATTTCTGGTCTTAAATTGTGTAAATGCCTATCATTCAGTGGAATAAATTATTATTTTTCCTGGTAAAATTTGCAACTGAATTTAGTTCTGCTAGTTAGGTTGTTTTTATGAGAATGTAATGTTTCGGAAACAAAAGGCAACGTTCTTCTGATTTTTTTTGCAAAAAAGCTTAAAAGAGGCTGCTTTTGGAACAGCTATAATTTTTCCGGTTCCGTATCAGGGGAACTTATCTGAAGAAAGCTTACCGAAAATTATATGAGTACAATTATTTACCCCGGCACGCCTTATCCGCTGGGGGCAACCTACGATGGCGATGGCGTGAACTTCGCCCTCTATTCCCAGAATGCTACCGGCGTGGAATTATGCCTTTTCAATTCGGTAGATGATGAAACCGAATCGGTAAAGGTGAAAATGGTGGAGCGGACCCATTACGTGTGGCATGCTTATGTGCCGGGCCTGAAACCGGGGCAGCTTTACGGTTACCGCGTACACGGGCCTTATGAGCCGAATAACGGCCACCGGTTCAATCCGAATAAGCTGCTGATTGACCCGTATGCGCTGGCCATTTCCGGCAACTTTAACTGGACCGATGCTTTGTTCGGCTATAAGCTTGGCGATAAAGAGGAAGACCTCAGTTTCAGCTCCATAGACAGTGCGCCGTTTGTGCCGAAAGCGGTGGTAGTAGATTCAACCTTCGACTGGGAAGATGATAAAAAGCCCTGCACGCCTTACCACCGGTCGGTTATTTATGAAACGCACGTAAAGGGCTTCACCAAAATGCACCCGGAAATTCCGGAAAATATCCGGGGCACGTATGCCGCGCTGGGCCACCCGGTAACTATTAAGTACCTGAAAAAGCTGGGCGTAACGGCCGTGGAACTGATGCCGGTGCACCACTTTATTACCGACCGTTATTTAAAAGACAAAGGCCTTACCAATTACTGGGGCTATAATACCATCGGTTATTTTGCGCCCGATGTGCGGTATTGCAGCAGCGGCCGCCTGGGCGAGCAGGTAACCGAATTTAAGACCATGGTGAAGGCTTTGCACAAGGCCGGCATAGAAGTTATTCTGGACGTGGTGTATAACCATACCGGCGAAGGCAACCACATGGGGCCTACCTTGTCGTTTAAAGGAATCGATAACGCTTCGTACTACCGCCTGGTGGAAGATAATAAACGGTATTACATGGATTATACCGGCACCGGCAACACCCTGAACGCCAACCTGCCGAACGTGCTGAAGCTGATCATGGATAGTTTGCGCTACTGGATCCAGGAAATGCATATAGACGGCTTCCGCTTCGACTTGGCGGCTACGCTGGCGCGGGAACTGCACGAGGTGGACCGCCTGAGTTCCTTCTTCGATATTATTCACCAGGACCCGGTTATTTCGCAGGTGAAACTCATTGCCGAGCCCTGGGATATTGGCGAAGGCGGCTACATGGTAGGCAACTTCCCGCCGGGCTGGACGGAGTGGAACGGAAAATACCGCGATTGCGTGCGCGATTTCTGGCGCGGCGCCGACAGCATGCTGGCCGAATTTGCCGAACGCTTTACCGGCAGCTCCGACCTGTACCAGGATGATTCCCGCAAACCTACCGCCAGCATAAACTTCGTAACCGCGCACGATGGTTTTACCCTGCAGGACCTGGTTTCTTATAACGAAAAGCATAACGAAGCCAACGGGGAAAACAACAACGACGGGGAAAGCCATAACCGCTCCTGGAATTGCGGGGAAGAAGGCCCTACGAACAAACCGGACATAAACGAGTTGCGGCAACGGCAGAAACGGAACATGCTTGCCACGCTTTTTCTGTCGCAGGGTGTACCGATGCTGCTGGCCGGCGACGAGATGGGCCGGACCCAGGGCGGCAACAACAACGCCTATTGCCAGGACAACGAGATCTCGTGGGTGAACTGGAAAAAGGCCGACAAAGATCTGCTGCAATTCACCCAGAAACTTATTCAGTTGCGCAAAGACCATCCGGTTTTCTGCCGCCGTCGCTGGTTTCAGGGGCAGCCGATAAAAGGTATCGGGCTGGAAGACATTGCCTGGTTTTTGCCTTCGGGCGAAGAAATGTCGGAAGAATCGTGGAACCAGGATTTTGCCAAATCGCTGGCCGTGTACCTGAACGGGAAAGGGCTCCGGTCTTCAGGGCCGAAAGGCGAATTTATTATGGACGACAGTTTCTACGTGATCTTCAACGCCCACCACGACCCGCTGAATTACAAGCTGCCTCCTAAAAAATACGGCGACGTCTGGACTAAGATCTTGGATACGGGTACCGGGGAAGTAGGGGAGGAAGGCAAAGAATACCATGCCGGAAAAACCATAAAAGTCCTCGGCCGGTCAGTAGTGCTGTTGCACCACCCGCTAGATGCTGCCGGTAAAAAAAGCGGATAAGTTGTTGTTTTAAAATACTGTAAGCGGACCGGAAGGAGGGAAACTTTCTTTCGGTTCGCTTTTTTATTTGGTTTCCGGGCTTAATAACTGAGTTGATTTCGCATAAAGATCTCCGTAGCGTAGGGTTTAAACCCTACGCTACGGAGATCTTTATTTGTCTGGAACAATTTTTCATATTTTTGAACTGGTGTTATAAAATGGAAGGAAATGCTATCTTTGGAAGCGGAGCTTGGTTGCTGCCTGAGTATTAACTGAATGTTGGGTGAAATTCCTATGTGCCTGATCTATTGCCGTCTGCTTTAGCGGACGGATCCGTCAGCTAAAGCAGACGGCAATGAAAAGGGGGAAGTATTCCATGCCGGGAACGGTTTTTTTTGGATGAACCATAGCATTTTTATTCTTGCCAAGGGTCAATAATTAATTAACGGCAACTTCCAACTTTTAAACCCTAAAGGCAGACAGCATACAGGTAGCCTCTAAGAAAAGGATCATTTTACAGTGATGACAAAGAGCGTGAAGTTTCTTTTGGGATTGATAACCGGATTGCTGCTACTAAGCAGTATGCCTTTATTTGCCCAAACACCCACATTAGCTTGGCAACAACTTTATGGCAACTCTACAGATCGGGAGTATGGAAATGCTTCTATCCGTTTAAACAGTAACTTGTATGTGCATGGTGGTTATCTCTGGCCTCCTTCTCCTTCAATTGTTAATACTTATGCAGTATTTACCGATGGCAATGGTACTTTTCTGCGCGACAAGCTTTTCCCAGACTTAAATGCCGGTAAAATTACCGGCATGGCGGCTAATGATGATGGCACGTTCGTGGCTTGCGGCTCCTATCAGGATTCTGTTGGAGCTTGGGCAGTTTTCATTTTCAAGGCGGACCAGTTGGGTAATATACAATGGCGACGGAGCTTTACCGGGGATATGGGCAATAGCCAAAGAGTAGTCCGGGTGCCAGATGGATACCTGATAATCACTTCCAATCAGGTCAGGATTATCAAGACAGACCTTAATGGCAGGTTTATATGGAAGAAGGTTTATGGTCAGGACTGCGGCGGGGAAAGCATTACGCCTTTGCCTGATGGCAGCTATTTAGCAACGGGCTGGTCTACAAGGGGAGGAGCTTCTACGGTTTCTACCTTTTACAAGCTCAGCTACTGGCTTTTAAAGCTGCGGCCAAACGGCGATACCATTTACACCCGCATAATTGGTACTCCCACCAACTATGAAGTTGGCCATGCTGCAGCTAATACTCAGGATGGTGGAGTAGCCGTGGCCGGAGCCTACGTTGCTAATGTGCCAAATACTAAGCGCCAAGGGCAAGTTCTCAAATTAGACAGTCTGCTGAACTTGCAGTGGGAAATGAAAGTAATGCCTAATGGTGGGAGTTATTCCGTAGGCTGCGAGTTTTTTGCTATTCAGCCTACCGTTTCCGGAGATTATGTAGTAGCAGGTCAGAATTTCCGGAATACCTATAACGAAGCTTTTATGGCCCGGATTACTCCTCCAACTACCCTTGGAGGTAATGCTGGCTTAAACTGGTCCAGTTATTTTACAGGTGGCGCTTTTATCCGGGAAATCCTATTTGAGAATGACGGTTCTGCTATGGTAGGAGGAACAGGCTATATAGGCCCCGTGTCGTCTGCGAATATGCAAGTGTTAGCATTAAAACTTATAAATACCGATCAGCCTTACCGCCCAGACTTTTGCGCTACACCACCTCAGGCCTATTTCACTACCCAGCTTAGACCCGATTCCCTTATCCTGTTAGGCGGCAGCGCCTCCCAATCCGGTTTGCGCTACGGGGTGATCAGCAAGTGGGAATACCAGTTTGGGGATGGCAGCAGGTTTATAACCTATCAGCCGTCGGCAGCCAAGAGAGTGGCGCATAAATACAACCAGCCTGCTCAGTTGCTTTTCGGCACTGCCGTAAAGCTCATTGTAACGAACAATCTTTTCTGCACCGATACGCTTACGCTTTATCCTTTCGGCGGCGGGCCAACGGGTATTTCAGAAGCGACCGCGCAACAAGTTGAAGTGAAGCTGTTTTCGCAACCCCTGCAACAAAGGGCCACGCTGGAGCTGAAGAATTACCGGGGAAAGGCCAGGCTGCAACTGGAATTTACCGATCTGCTGGGGAGGAAAGTAACAGTTCTACACCGGCAGGAAAAACCGGGGCTTTGGCAACTTGAAAAGGGTAACTTAAGCAAAGGGCTTTATTTGTACCGGGTTGTTTCTCCGAGTAGTGTAGTAGCGCAAGGGAAGCTGGTGGTGCATTAGGGTCGTTTAACAGCGTCTTCGATATTAGTTTTTCAGGTGGAAACGCTACCATTTTTGCTTTAAAAAGGAATGCTTAGAATCTTCAGGGAAAGATTAAAATTAAATAACTTACGTTACACAAGTTTTTTGAAGCTCTGACCTTTGGAGCAGGATCGATTCATTCTATCGGATTCTCTCTTTCAAGGGAGTTATAGGGGGACATCTACCGGTTCATCATTGTAGAAACAGTCCTTTTGAGGCTGTCGCCTCACTGAAGTTACAAACTTCAGATTATTTATAGGTCCAAGTTTCCGCTACGCTCAAACTTGAACCAGCGAACGTGAGAATGAAGGGGCCCTACCTTCAAAGGAGACTTTTCTCTTGCTTGCGTAATGTCAGTTAAATAACCAGCCTTACACCGCCTAGTTCCTGCAGGCCGTAATGAAAGCGGTCGCCGGGGGAGCCGATGAACATGAAGTTTTTGGGGATGTGCCATTTCGTGGAAAGTTCCTGGATCAGTTCCGGCCCGAAGTGTCCCTTTATCACAATAAAATCGACGGTTAATTCGGGGTAGGCCCGGTCGAGTACGTCTACTTCGTGGATTAGCTTTTTATTAACCACTTCGTTGTCGCCGATCACGTTTACGATCTTCAGCTTGCGGGTATGTTCGTTTTCCACAATGTATCGCATTACCTTATTGAGGTTGGCAATATTGTCGCCTTTGGTAAAGAAAATAAACTGTTGCGAGTGAATGCGCATAATCAGGCGTTTAAGCCGGTAAGAAGTTAAGGCCATGAGCTTGCCATGGGAATCTTCGAACTGACGGAGCAGGTAAACCAGCACCCCCAGGATGGTGGTACGGTTCAGCATGATAAATAGGAGAATAGCGGCCGGAATAAAATACTGCAGGAATACGAGCAAATACCCGGGGTTTAATACGGCATTCCCGACCAGGGCAGCAAGGACCGCCAGAATGGCAAAGAAAACCGTGGAGGCGGAGGCCCGAACGGGCCGGGGAAGGCGGTTGCGGCGGATCTTCAGCAATACATTCCCGATCCCGAACAGAGTCATTACCGATAAAAAGGAGATCGTGTAAACGCCTGCCAGGGCTGCAATATTACCACTGGTAATGAAGAGAATGGAAACGCACAGCAGGAAGAACGCGATCATGATGAGGTAGGTGGTGCCTTTGCGGTTGGTAATCAGCAGGAACTGGGGCAGGCAGCGGTCCAGAGTCATGCGGTGCACCAGCCCGGCCACGCCTACATAGGAGGTCAGCACAGCACCGCTCAGCACCATGGCGGCATTTACCGAGATCAGGATGGCAAGCCAGGGGCCGCCGGCAATACCGCCCATATAAGCCAGCAAGGTTTCCTGGTGTGCGGGTACGTCGGGAATAGGGATGATGGAAAGCGCCAGAAAGGCGGTTAAGGGGTTGAAAATGGTTACGGCCAGCCACATGTTGCGGAGCGTTTTAATGAATACGCCCGGTGCCTGTTCCTCTACAAAGTTGGCTGAACTCTCGAACCCGGAAATACCCAGCATGGCCGCACTGAAGCCGAAGAAAAGCGCATGCCAGATACTTCCTTTCAGAGGCTGATGAAAGTTAATAGCAAAAGTGTCGAAACCATGGTTGAACAGGTAAATGCAGCCGACAATTACCAGTAAGCTGAGCGTGCAAATGTGGGTTAGAAAAATGACTACGGCTACAATAGAAGATTCCCCGATGCCGAGAATGGTTAAACCCATAAAAATTGCCAGCAAGCCGATGGTGGCATACAGTACCGGCCAGCCCTGCCAGAGATGGTGCACGTAGTGCATGGCCTCGGTAGCGGAAATTACGGCCGTGGCCATGTACGAAAGCAGCGTTAAGCAGGCGGCCATGGAGGCGGTGCGCTTGCTGGTGGTATTGAGCAGGGCGTTGTAGGCGCCGCCGTTCAAAGGTAATGCGCCTACCACCTCGCCGTATATTTTGCGGAAAAGGAACAATACACCCCCCACCAGCAACAAGGCAATCCAGGCGTACTGACCGGCGTAAATGATAGCCAGCGAGGAAACGTATAAACAGGAAGAGGTTATATCGTTGCCGCAAATGGCCGTAGCCGGCAATTCTCCTAATTTTTTATGACCCGTGGTCGATACAACCTGGGTAAGATCTTTTTCCATAGAGGTCCGGAAAGCAAGAGATTCAGTTTAAGAATACAAACCAGTTGCCGTTAAGTTTTGGCAAGTGTGCTACGAACCTGAATAATATTGGGTTTTTGGTTAAAAGTAATACCGAATTAAAATGATTTTTCGCCTTGTTACCGTCTTCTGCTTCTGATAGAAGGCAACGCTCAGAAGCAGCTTTTGAAATTGTTTATAGCAAAAAAAAATCTCGGTAGCATTCCGTAGCGTAGGGCTTAAACCCTACGCTACGGAATGCTACCGAGAAATATTGATTTAGAGGCAATGGAACATTATATAGGCATTTACTTCCAGAATTCATTGCCGTCAGCTAAAGCAGACGGCAATGAAAAGGACTCAAAATTATTGTACGTGACGCCTATTTTTATTTTAAAGCATTTCCTGTTTCTGGTTTGTTAAAGGGTAGTGAAGGACCTTGTCGGCTTACAGTAATACTGTTATTGTTAGAATCTCTGCTGTAAGCCGACGAGGTCCTTCGCTGGCGCTCAGGATGACGGTAAATTTTTATGGTTTACTCATTTATCTTTCTGATTATGAGGTTTGGGCCTTTTGCTTACCCGTAAATTTCATTCAGCAAGCCGGCCAGGCGGATACCGGCCTGCAGCAGCCGTTGCTCTACGGTATCGAAATTCTGGTAAGAGTATTTGTAGCCTAATTTCTTATCGGCGGGCAGGTTATAGACTTGGGGCCGGTAGGTCATCGATTCGTAGGCCCAGTCGCGGATGGTGGTGCTTTGCAGTTGCCTGATCTGTTGTTTACCCGGTTTACCTAAAAAGCAGGTTAGTTCGGAAAAGCTCAGGGCCTGAAAATCGATCATGTCGCTGTCCCAGACGCGGTGCAGGTTAGATGGCTTGCCAAACCATTCTACTTTAATGGCATTGCCGCCGGTATCGTCGCCGCGGCCTACGTGCAGGGGCTGGTGGAGGTCGCCTACCAGGTGCACCAGGTATTTCAGGTTTTCCTGCTGCTCTTTTTCCGGCCGGTTCTTGTCTTTTAAAACTTTGGTCAGTTCTTCAATTTTAGCAATCACGTCGCCTTTGGGGTTCTTTTCGGTTTGCTCGTATTTTTCGTTGTCCGGAATGGTTACCCAGTGCCAGTCGTGCGTAAAGTTGTAGGCTTCATCCGATTTTATTTCGTCCATCCAGGTAGATACTTCGGCCAGGGAATTGTCGCCCAGAATAGCCTTGATCTTCTTTTTGGCTTTGTTTTTCAGGTGCTGTTCGGCTACCAGACCAACCACGCGGTGCCCGTTGGCGCCCCAGGAAAAAGCCTCGCCTGTGAATAATAAAGCCATTAAAAGCGCGCAAACTACTTTTTTCATATAAGTTGCTACTGTTTTTATTTCCTGCAAAAGTAGTTCATAATAGTCTGACTACCTTGCTGGTGAAGGTTTTAACCATTTGTTGCTGTTACTAAGTGATTGAGTTTTCATCATCGCATTCTGGGTAAGGAGAAAAGTTGGTCATTCCGAGCGAAGCCGAGGAAACTTATAGAAGTTACAATGACAAAGCGCGCGTAGCAAGATTTGTCTTACCGGTTAGGTTTAATATGTGGCTTCATAAGTTCCCTCGGCTTCGCTCGGGATGACGCAATAATGTAGCTTCACTTTACACCTGGATGAACGCATTAACAGGGAAATTTCCTCGGCTCTAAAGAAAATCTCCAAGCAACTTTATTATGCCCGAACAGAAATCTGATGCAATTTCTACAAAAGCCCTTCCACCGATAAATAACGTTCGCCGGTATCGTAGTTGAACGTGAGGATGCGGGAGCCGGCCGGGATTTCGGGGAGTTTTTTAGCTACGGCAGCCAGGGAGGCTCCGGTGGAAATGCCCGCAAAAATGCCTTCTTCCCGGGCGATGCGGCGGGTGTATTCAAAAGCTTCGTCTTTGCTTACCTGGATCGCGCCGTCGAGCAAACTGGTATCCAGAATGGAGGGAATGAAACCGGCGCCCAGGCCTTGGAGCGGGTGCGGCCCCGGCGCGCCGCCGCTTAAAACCGGCGACAGTTCCGGCTCCACGGCAAAAACTTTCAGCTTCGGGAATTGCTCTTTTAGCACGCTGGCCAATGCCCCGATGTGGCCGCCGGTGCCAACGCCCGTAATAATGTAGTCGAGCCCTTCCGGAAAATCGTGCAGCACTTCCCGGGCGGTGGTTCTTTTGTGGATCTCCAGGTTGGCCATGTTTTCGAACTGCTGGGCGATCCAGGAATTCGGGGTTTGGGCTGCCAGTTCCTTTGCTTTTTCGATGGCACCTTTCATGCCTTTTTCGCGCGGCGTAAGCACAAATTCCGCTCCGTAAACTGACATTAGTTTGCGGCGTTCCACGCTCATGGATTCGGGCATTACCAAGATGAGTTTGTATTTTTTTACTGCGGCCACCATCGCCATGCCAATGCCGGTATTCCCCGAAGTTGGTTCGATGATCACGCTGTTCTCGTTCAGGAGGCCGCTTCGTTCGGCGTCTTCGATCATGGCCAGGGCAATGCGGTCTTTGATGCTGTTTCCGGGGTTGGCTTTTTCCAGCTTTATCCAGACTTCGTGGCTGCTGCCGAAAAGGTTGTTTATGCGGACGTGGGGCGTATTGCCGATGGTTTCTAATATATTTTGTGCTTTCATGTTGCAGTTATTTTATATGCTGAAATTGATAGGTTCGGGAAAGGGGTTTTTATCGCGGATCTTCACTTCGCTTAACTGGTAAACCACCGAATGCGCCGGTACGCTGTAGGTAAGCCACACGTTCCCCCCGATAATGCTGTTGCTGCCCACTACCGTATCGCCACCCAGGATGGTAGCGCCGGAATAGATAACCACGTGGTCCTGAATGGTGGGGTGCCTTTTTTTGTTTGCATTGCTTTTGGCCACGTTCAAAGCGCCAAGCGTTACGCCCTGGTAAATTTTCACGGAATTTCCGATCACGGTGGTTTCCCCGATCACAATGCCGGTGCCGTGGTCGATGGCAAAGGCTTCGCCGATCTCGGCGCCGGGGTGAATATCGATGCCGGTTTGGCGGTGCGCAAATTCGGTGAAAAGGCGGGGCAATACCGGTACGTTCAGCTCCCAAAGCCAGTGGGCAATGCGGTAAACGGCGGTGGCAAAAAAACCGGGGTAGGTGATCAGGATCTCTTCCAGGGAAAAAGCAGCCGGGTCGAATTGTAAAATGGCTTCGGCATCTTTCAGGCAATGGTGGTAGAGTTCGGGAAGTTTATGGAAGAAGCGGAGCCTTAACTGGTCTCGTTCCTCGTCCGAGGCAATGGTGGCTTCCAGCAGGTGAATGAACTCTATTTCGAGTTTCTCGAAGGCAATTTCTACTTCGTTTTCGTTGGCATAGCAGCCGTGGTAAGGGGTGAAAAGTAAGTGGAACAAACCGTTTATAAATTCTTCGGCCTGCCGCTTGTTCGGAAAACCCGCAAAGCTTTCCCGGTTTTTATCAAAAAGCTGTTTTATCAATACTTTTCTGTCCATTCCGGCTACTGTTTTATGAACTTCCGATAGTATTACCAGATTAAGCAGGATAAGTTTTAGGCTTCCCGGGAAAGATCTAAAATTAACTAGTTTCTATGTTTTGCTTGGTTTTGGACAATATTTAAACAGAATAGTTTAAAATGAAAGTCTTAGGCTTACGGGAGATAAAAACTGACCATAATTACCCGGTTTCGCAAAGGTTTTAGTGCAACTTAATGTATATTAAAACATATAACCAGTAATAGCTTCCGGTAATTGCTTCTCTTTCCAAAAGCAGCAGCTGCTGCAAAATATCCAATCTACAACCGTCCGGGTTTTTCAAGCGAATCAGATACCATTTTTATTAAAAAAAAATATCGTTATGAAGAATTTTACCATTCTTTTGGTATGTTTCGGGCTGTTTTCTTTCCGGGCTCTGGCCCAGTTCAGCTCCGTTACCAGCCTCAATTCCCTTTCCGTAAACGAAAATACCGCTGCTAAACCGCAATCGAAAGTCTGGAAGCACGACGGGAAATTCTGGGCGGTTTTATCGAACAGCAATGGCACCTACATCTGGGTGCTGGACGGCAAAAGCTGGAAAAATAAGCTGAAACTGACCTCCGATAAAGGCCGCGCCGATTGCAAAGTGGTGGGAAAGGTGGTGCACATTTTGCTATTCCAGGGAAGTTCTTCGGAATTGTATTCGGCTGAGTACGATAACGTGGATGAAACCTACAAGCCCTGGTCCAAACGAAAATCGCGGTCCAAAGTATCGCTCGATTCCGGCGTGGAAACCGCTACCATCGATATCGATACCAACGGCAGAATGTGGCTCGCTTCCGATTCCAAAAACAAGATAAATGTGCGCTGGAGCGATTCGCCTTACGAAAAATGGAGTTCTCCGATCACACTGGCAGACAATATTACCGACGATGATATCTCTTCCGTGATTGCTTTCCCTAATTCCGGGCAGATCGGGGTGTTTTGGTCTAATCAGAAAACGGAAGATTTCGGCTTTAAAATGCATACCGATGGGGCCAGCCCTTCTTCCTGGTCGTCGGACGAAAAACCGGGCTCCAAATATGCTAAAAATGTTGGCGACGGGTTTGCCGATGACCACATGAACCTGAAGTTAGGAAGTAACGGTACCTTGTATGTGGCCATGAAAACCAGCTACGATAAATCCGGTTATCCGCGGCTGGGTTTGCTGGTGCGCCGGCCTACCGGCTCCTGGGACAAGCTTTACGAAGTTTCGGAAAAAGGTACGCGGGCTATTCTGGTGCTGAACGAAGCGGCCGATAAAATGCGGGTTATTTACACCGAAGTAGAGGACGGCGGCGACATTCTGTACCGGGAATCCAGGATCTCAAGCATTGATTTTGGTAAATCCCGAACCCTGATAAAAGGAACCTATAATGACGCAACCAGCAGCAAAGATTCTTATGCGGGCAGTACCATTATTATCGCTTCCAGTAATTCCAAAGCCGTAAGCATTTTAGGAACCGATCAGCTGGCAGCGCCGGAACCTGAAATGGTAGCCCCGGTTTTGCAGCCGGAACTGGCTGCTTTCCCGAACCCGTTCTTCGACAATGCCACCCTGAAATTTACCATGCCGGAAACCGGGGAATACACCATTGCTTTATACGATGCGCAGGGAAACCAGAGCCGGATCCTGAAGCATGGTACAGCAGAAGCCGGGGAAGCCGGAATAGTAGAAGTTGACGCGCATGATTTGCCAAGAGGCCTGTACGTGGTCCGGTTACAGACTGCTCATGACGCTGCCACGCTCCGGGTAATGCACGAAAAATAAAACGGAAATCATGAAGTATTTAACCCGGCTTCCGGAAAGGGGCCGGGTTATAGTGCAAATTCCAGGCACCATGCGTTTCAAAAATAGGACATTTTTAAGCCTCCAACATCTGCCCGAACTTTTAGTTTCCGGCCGAAGATCTGATCCATTAAATTACCTTGAAGAAATAATCTCACCCGTTTTCTTACCCATCTACTATTTTTCTGACCGGTACTTTCAGGAGTAACTTATCTATCACTTCCCGCCACTTTTTTATCCGGACCGGATACCATTTTGTACTTAAATTAATTCATCTTATGAAAAAGATTGCCCTGCTTTTAGTTTGCCTGGAGCTGTTTGCTTTCCGGGTTTTTGCGCAATTCAGTACGGTAACGCCTCTGGACCCGGTTGCCGTTACTTCCGACACCAAAGACAAACCGCAATCGAAGGTTTGGATGCACGACGGCCGGTTCTGGACGGTGCTGATTACCGGTAGCGGTACGTTCCTTTACCGGCTCGACGGCGCCGCCTGGAAAAGCATGCTGAAAATTTCAGCCTTTACTTATGGCCGCGCCGATTGCAAAATGAACGGCAACGTTAACCATATTCTGCTGTACCGGGGCGCGGCTTCGCAACTCATTTCGGTGGAATATGAACCGGTTTCCTTCACTTATAAACTCTGGAGCAAAAGAACGGCGCCCGCCAATATTACGCTCGATACCGGGGTAGAAACCGCCACCATCGACCTCGACACCAAAGGCCGGATGTGGCTGGCTTCGGATGGCACTACCAACGTAAACGTGCGTTGGAGCGATGCGCCTTATACTACCTGGAGTGCTCCTGTAAATCTGGCTACGGTTATGGATGACGACATTTGCGCAGTAATTGCTTTGCCTGTGGCCGGAAAGATCGGGGTAATGTGGTCGGACCAGGGTACCAAACGGTTCGGGTTTAAAACCCATACTGATGGTGCGGTTCCGGGAACCTGGTCGGCAGATGAAGTGCCGGCTTCGCAATCGGCCCTTAACGTGGGTTTTGGCATGGCCGACGACCACATAAATATGAAAGCTGCTGCCGATGGTACCTTGTATTGCGCCGTGAAAACCGGTTATAATCATACCAGTTATCCGCGCATTGCTTTGCTCGTCCGTCGCCCGACCGGTGCCTGGGATAATCTCTACGAAGTAGAACGGCAGCTCGGTACCCGGCCCATTGTGCTTTTAAACGAAGATCAGAATAAAATAAAAGTAGTCTATACCGCATCCGAAACCGGAGGGAATATTCTTTACCGGGAATCGGCTATTTCACCTATCGCATTCGGCAATCAGTTTACGCTTATAAACGGCACGTATAACTTTGCCACCAGCTGCAAGCAAACCTATACCGCCAGCACGGTTATTCTTGCTTCTACCAGCACCTGGGCCGTAGGCGTAACCGGAACCGACCAGAAGCCGGTAACGCCCAACCTGAAGCTCGAACTGGATGCTAACCCGAACCCATTTTCTTCCCTGGCCACCATAAATTACCAGTTACCGGAAGCGGGGCAATACAGCGTTTCGCTTTATGACCACCGGGGAAAAAAGACCACTGTGCTGAAACAAGGAAACAACCTGGCCGGAGAAAAAGGCAAAGTTACCATTGATGGTTCCGGCATGAAAAGAGGCATGTACCTGGTACGCTTGCAAACAAACAAAGAAGCCAGATCGCTGAAATTGTTGCACCAGAAGTAAGCTCTGAAGAAAGAAATAAAAAGCTAAGTAAAAATTGATGATTTGTGTTTTTGTCCCCTTTGCAGTGGATTATTTCTGCTAGTGAACCGCTTCATCAGAGGCTAACCTAGTAAGGTAAAAACCCAAGGTAACCAATCCCCCTCACTGGAGCAGGGTTGATTCATTCTAAACTAAAGCAGCTTTTTCGGATATTTTTATCCGAAAACTTCCTGGTGGGGATCTACTGATCCCCGTATTGTGGCCTGAAAATGGTCCACGCGGGTTAATAATCCCGCAACAGGATGCTTCCGGATCGGTAGATCCGAAAGAGCAAACGAGGAGAATCCGCTAGAATGAAACAGTCCTGCTCCGAGGAGGGGAATTATCAGATAGGCTTTTTTTCCTCCTAAGTTAGTTTGCAAAAAGGCGGGTACACCAGCTGATGCTTTTCAGAAAACGTTTAAACACCCCTATGATCCCCTCAAGGGGATAGTCATTAGCCAGCATAAAACCATCCGAAAGGAAAATACATTCCTTGTTGTGAAAGGCCGCTTATAACTTTCATATAGCACTCAATCTTCCAAGATTCCGCCAACAGAAACGCACGCTTGCCGCTGAACTTTTAAGAGCAAACCCTTCTTTAAAGCAGTTTTTATAGTTCTCCAACTACCATTTTTATCACGTTTTTAAATAGCTTTTCATGAAAAAGTTTACAGTTTTACTGGCTTGTTTCGGGTTGCTTTTTCTGCAGGCAAGCGCCCAGTTCAATGCGGTTACGATGCTGAACCCTGTGCCAGTTACCACCGATGTCCGGGATAAGCCACAAGCCAAAGGCTGGACTTATGACGGCAAGCAATGGTCGGTGCTGACCAACAGCAGCGGTACATTTTTATGGCGTTTGAACGGCACTTCCTGGACCAGTGTTTTGAAACTTTCGCCGAACAGCTATGGGCACGCCGATTGCAAACCCGTTGGAAATGTTACCCATATTTTTCTGGAAAGAGGCGTTTCCTCACATCTGGTTTCGGTAGAGTACGTGCCGGCCTCGGGTACCTATAAACTCTGGTCGCAAAGAACTTCCCGGGTAACGGTAACGCTCGATGACAGGGTAGAAACCGCAACCATCGATATCGACAGCAAAGGCAGGATGTGGGTGGCTTCGGATGGCACAAGTAAAATAAATGTCCGGTGGAGCGATCCGCCCTATGCCGTCTGGAGCGCCCCCATAACCCTTGCTGACCAGGTAAACGACGATGATATTGGGGCAGTAATTGCCATTCCGGGAACCGGAAAGATCGGGGTAATGTGGTCGGACCAGAATGCGCGGCGTTTCGGTTTTAAAACCCATAAAGATAGCGATGCGCCCGAAAACTGGTCTGCTGACGAAGTGCCGGCCTCGCAATCGGCGCTCAACGTTGGGGGAGGCATGGCCGACGATCATATCAACATAAAAGCAGCCGGCGATGGTACCTTATATTGTGCCGTAAAAACCAGTTATGATAAAACGAATTATCCTCGCCTGGCATTGCTGATCCGTCGCCCTTCCGGATCTTGGGATAATCTGTACGAAGTATCGCGCACGGGAACCCGGCCTATTGTGCTGCTGAACGAAACGTTGGGAAAACTCCGGATCGTGTACGCTTCCGCCGAAAACGGGGGCGACATTCTTTATCGGGAAACTCCGCTGGCAGGCATTGCTTTCGGACCTCAGCTTACGCTTATACCAGGTACCTATAATTATCCTTCCAGCTATAAAATGCCTTATGCAGAGCGAACCGTGGTGATGGCCTCCAACGGCATCGATGCGGTAAGCATTATGGCTTCGGACCAGGTTTTAAATGGCAGTCCAGGACATGCAAGCCTCACGGTTTTTCCGAACCCATCCTTCAACCATTCCACCATCAGTTTTATGCTGCCGGAAGATGACGACTATGCTGTTGCGCTTTACGATTTTAAAGGAACCTGGATCTCTACCCTAAAACAAGGCAGAGCCCTGGCCGGTAAAGTGAATACGTTTGAGGCGGATGCAACCAGTTTACCAAGCGGGCTTTACGTAGTGAGGATGCAGACTTCCAAAGAAGTAAAATCGGTGCGTCTGATGCATGAGCGGTAAGGAAAGTGTAATGAGCCGTAAGATTGTTACATAATACCGGGATTTCAGCAGCGGAACGACCCTATTCCTTGCCGTCTGCTTTAGCTGACGGTTTTCGGAAGTTAAATTTAAGGTTTTAGCCTAACCATTTCCTGCAAAGCAATAGTGTGGCTAAAGCCTTATAAGAAAATTCCTATTATCCGTCAGCTAAAGCAGACGGCAATGAATACAGGAAGAATATTTGCGATAAGCTTTTTTCCGACCCGAAGCCTGGCGTGGACAAGTTGAAATTCAGCAAATAAAGCAACGGATTATTAGCTCTTAAGATCCTGAATCGAACGAATATTTAACCGGACTTCAACTTCTTTGTAGATTTTACTTTAACGTTGCCGGCTCTGATTTTCCTGTCTTTTACTTACTTCCAATAACTCCCCAATAGGCAAGCCGTTCATTTTAACAGGAGGAATGTGCAATAAAACAGGAATAGGATGGATATTAAACCAGGCTTCCCGTTTTGGTTGGTTAAAAATGGAATATTAGCGGATTTTCCAAAACTCACCCGGAATTTAGAGCAGGAAGAAGTCGTAATTATTGGTTCGGGAATTTCGGGGGCCCTGGCGGCCCATGAGCTTTGTTCAGCCGGTTTCAAATGCACCATCCTCGACAAACGTATGCTTACCAGCGGCACCACCTGGGCCAGTACCGGACAAATGAGTTACGAAATAGACCCAACCATGCTGCAGTTATCGCAACAATACAACGAAGCCTTTGCTGTGGGGGTGTACGATGCCAGCCTGCAGGCGCTCTACGATCTGAAAAGGGCCTTTCAGCAGGCTGCCATTAATCCGGGCGTGGAGTCAAAATCGAGCTTATACCTGGCCAGCGATAAAAAAGGGTTAAAGGAAATTGATGCCGAATACAAACTCCGGACAAAACACGGTTTCCCGGTAAGTTACCTGGATGGCAGGAAACTTGAATCGGAATACGGTCTGCAGCGACGGGCCGCCCTGCACCACGGGCATGCCGCCCAGATGGATACCTACCGCGCCGCCGTGGGGCTGATCCTGCACCACGTGATCCGGCAGAACCTGACGGTTTATACCCGCACGGCGGTAACCAGCATGGAGGTTTCTGCCAATAAAGTAGTGCTGGTTACGGAAGAAGGTTTCCGGATTAAGGCCCGGTACGTGGTATGCGCGCCTGGCAACGAAGCCGGTATGTTTTTGCCGAAAAAAGTGATGTCGCTTTATTCTACGTTCGCCCTGGTTACGCAACCGGTTCCGGCCGACCTGCTCTGGAAAGACCAATGCCTGATCTGGGAAACCTGCCGGCCGTATTTCTACATCCGGGTGGCTCAGGATAACCGGTTAATGATGGGCGGGGAGGATATGAAATTCCGGAAAAGTAAAGGCATGAAAGATACGCTGGTAGCAAGAAAAGCGAAGTCAATCTTAAGTCAGTGCCGGAAATTATTTCCCCGGATCCCGGTAAAGCCGGAGTTTTCCTGGTTCGGGGTTATCGGCGAAACGAAAGACGGTTTGCCGTACATCGGCCAGTTCCCGGGAATGAAGAACGTTTATTTTGCCCTGGGGCACGGCGGAAACGGTACCACTTTCAGCATGATCGCCGCGCAACTAATCCGAAACCAGATTTGCGGGAAAATGGATTACCGCAAAAAGCTTTTCGCTTTCAATCGTTAAAGGCTGCTAACATTTACGCGGTTTTTTTGTACCTGAAGGTACCGTTTTCATGATTTCCTGAACAATTCGGCATGCTCGAAATACGAGTTCAGATGCTCATTCAGGCGGCCGCCTTCTTTTAAAAGTTCTAGGTCCTGGCACAGGTTATGGTGAATGTGCTGCAGGATAAAAGAGTCTTTGGTGCGTTCGGCCAGCAGGCTGCAGATCGTGGAAATGTGATTTACGTAAGGCGAAGGATGGTTAAAATCGAATTTAATGGCAGCAATGGCGGTTTGGACCTTGTCGAAGCCCGCAACCTGATCTTTAAAGCTATCGATGGTGTGGTGCAGCCGGGTTAAAATGGCCCGGTACTTTTTAACGTCTTTCTTCTTAATTCGGGTCTTCCTGTTTTTGCATGCCATAACTAACGTATGTTTTGAATATGATGATTTTCGTTTTCAAAATATACTTATTAATTGGATTTTAGTTATTTTACATATAAATAAAATAAGTGAAAGGTGCGCAATCATTCTTCCGGACGACTTACAAAGGAAGCGATTATAGACAAGGTAGTATGCTTGTTTTGTCTAAACACGATTTCAAAGATTGAAAGGATAGAAAGGATTTTATTTTGGAATTAAATTATTCAGGATTCAGAAGAAAATCGAGCGTGTTTACATCCTTTCATCCTAAGAGTCCTGATTCAGACCAAGGTTCAGGTACGGCGAGCTGACGCTGTCCAAAGGCTAAAATTAGGGGCCGGAAAATTCGCTTACTTAGCTTTATCCAAGATTCAGGAAGTATTCTGGCGCTAAATCCGAAAATGTTTCTATTTACAAGAACCGGTTCCGGGCCGTTGCAGTATAAACTTATTCAACAGATGTAGAACTTAAAAATTATTCAGTTATGGAAGCTACTTGCAATCACTGTAATCACTGGAATCAGGATCAGGCAAAGGTGCCGGTTCAGAGCAATGCGTTTGGCGTTTGCGACGAATTAACCGGCCAGCATGCCATGAATCCGGAATATGTGCTGCCCCTGGTGCACGATAGTAAAGTCGATTCAACGCCGAAGCAATTCGAAATGATAACCGGCGCAAGTTTCGGCTGTAACCACTTCAGCGAGCGAAAAGGCTGGATCTAAGTAAAGACATTGGTATCTGGATATTAGTATCAGGACTTAAAATGCGTAATGGTCTTTAATTCTGTGATATACAAGATGGTGTTATCTTGCATGTTATTCGGTTATTTTAGTCTTGCTACTTAATTCCAGATATAAATAGAAATACAAGGCCCTGATAAAGCAGCAAACTTTATCAGGGCCTTGTATTTTCCGGTAGTTCAGGAACGTTTACCGGCTATACAATCGGATCATTACTTTCTCCCGGATTTCCGGTTTTTGAACGACCTTTCTTTTTCCTTTTCTTTTTTAAGTTCCTCAAAATCTTTAGGCGGCAGGGTAACGGAATAATAAACCGAAGTGAGGATGGTCAGGTCTTCGTCGAAATCGTAAGCGATGGACAAAGAAAGAAATTTATCCGGGTTCAGTACGTATTCCTCGCCTTCCTTGTCGTACACGTTAAATTCGTATTCGTCTTCTTCGGCCGGTTTTCCGGGTTTCAGTGCCAGGCAATCGCCGGTAATTACGAGCGGCGTTTCCAGCGTTTCTTCAAAATCGAACGCCTGAAAATAGCGGCCGTCTTTTTTACTTGTGAGGTATTCGATCTTGTCCACCTCAATTTCAATATCCTGGTTGCGGTCGTCCCGTTTATTTTTGATCCGTTTAATATCGCCTGTTAATTTCATCCTGTTTAATTTCTTAGCAGCTGCAAACTACGCCCTTTATTGTGATTACCGGGCTTCCGTACTTTTAAATTCCGGTACGAAGTTAGGGGTTTCTGTTTTTAGGGCGAAATGGTACCGTTTTTAATTCAGGTTGAAATGAAAAACCTGAAAACGAACTACTACCATTAGCGCCCGTAAGCAAGCTTTTGCCGGCAGTTTTATTTTGCCGGAATTATTTAAGCTGAAGTAAAGCATTACAAAAATCGCCTTTTAACCATGGGAACCAACACGAAGGAAACATTGGCTTTGGTAGCGCACGATCAGAAAAAGAACGAATTGCTGGAATGGGCCAAAGATAACCTCAAACGCCTGAAGCAGTTTCATTTAATTGGAACAGGCAGCACCGCCGAATTGCTGAACAACATCCTGGAGTTGCCGGTGGAGCCTTTCGGCCACGGTCCGCAAGGCGGCGATATTCTACTGGCTGCCCGTATCCTGGAAGACAAGGTGCACCGGGTAATATTTTTCATGGATCCGCACACGCCCCACAGTCACGAGCACGACATTCAAACCCTTATCCGGACGGCAGTGAGCAACAACATTCCCCTGGCCTTAAACAAAGCTACCGCCGATTACCTGTTGCGGGATGAACCGAAAGAATAAAGCAGAATTGTCTGAACACGATTTTAAGAATTGAAAGGATAGACAGGATTTAATTTTATAAAGATTTATCCGGATTCAGGTAAAAGGCGAGGGTGTTCAAAAAAAGATTTTTCATTTGAAAGCCCGTTGAAGGCGCTGAAAACAGTGTTGCGCTTTCAGCTGCCTTTTAAAATGCTTTTAAATAAAAAATTTTCTGCCTTTGCTTCAGGCTGCATTCGTAGTAATACTTTCAGCGGAAAATCCTGTCCATCCTTTCAATTCTTAAAATCGTTTTCAGACAATCCCGCTTCCCTTAATTATACCGGCCGCGGCGTTGCGGGTCTTCCAGGAAAAGCTGCAGGAAAATTTTCTGTTCGGTAATGGAAGAACGCTGGTCCGGAAAATCGCGCAGGTTCCGTTTGGTGGCGTAGCCGAAATGTTCGTAACCCAAACTCAGGTTTTTGAACAGCCTTACCGTTACCCGCGGCCTTAAAATGCCAATGGAATTGCTGCCTTTCAGGCCTTCGAAGGTATGGAGCCAGTAATGGTAATACACGAAAGCGGCCGTGGCATATTTGCCCAAACTTAAGGTAGTTTCCAGTTTTCCCTGAAAGCCGTTGGTGAACACATAATCGCGGAAACCTAGCGAATCGGGGGCGGAGCGGGTGCTGTTGCCGGCCAATGGTACCACGCCCAGGTGCAGGTTGGTGTACAGGTTTATCTGTTTGCTGACAGGCACTTTCGAGAAAATACCCCCGCCGTAGCTTAACGAACCCAGCACAAAGTTCCGGGTATTCCAATAGTCGTAATACTGGAAAATACCGGTAAGCAAACTTACTTTTCCAACCTGGGAATTTTTGCCAAATAAAATGCCGTATCCCGTAATGTTGTTGATCGCCCCGCCAATGGTATCTGCCGAACCGATGCTGAAATCTGCCCGCAACCGGAAAAGGTCGAAGGGTTTGCGTTTACGGGTTTCGAAGGGGTTGCCGTAATCGAGCTGGGCGCTCAGCATGGCATTGTTTCCTCCCGGTCCGAACACATCGTTCTGAAGGTCGTTCAGGCGGTGTACGCCGGCAAATACGGTTATATTCAGCGGTTCTTTTTCATACACTTCCTTGTTGGTTACCTGGCGGGTTTTGCCTTGCAGGAGCCGGTTCACGCCGCGTACCGGGTTCAGGATACCCGCGGCAATTTCCCGGATCGTCCGTTCCGTGCCCCTCGTGCGGTCGTCGAGGATGTTGGAGCTAAGGCGGTAGAGAATTTCCCCCAGGGCCACGCCGTTCAGAGGCGTATAAATCATGTCGTTGTAAGAGGGCAGGGTGTTTTCGCCGAAGTACTCCCAGGTAAGGCTTCCGGCCACTGCAAACGGCAGGCTCTGCCAGTAATTATACCCTTGCGACCGGGCGGCATTAAAATACAGCGTTCCCTGGTAGGGGTGACCAATGAAATTGATCCCGAATTCATCGGTGTCCCATTCCGGGCCTTCCTTTAAATTGCGTTTCCAGGAACTGAAGCTTACGTAGCCGTAATCGGCTTTGGCAATGTAGCGGTTATAGCCCATAAACAGGGCATTTATGCCAATTACCTGGGCGGCCGGTTTCCAAAGGGGCTGCCTTGGGTTGTACTCCGGGTCATCGTTAAGAAGGTCGCCGTACTTATTGAAACGGGTGGTGTCGAGCAATACCGCATTGGCCGGTTCGGGGCCCAGGGAATCGGAAAATAATTTCTCTTTCCGGGCTTTAATGCGTTCGAGTTGTTGTTCGCGATTGCCTTTTCCGGGCTTGATGGAATCGGGGGCGGTAATTACCTGGGCTTGTAACTGAGCTGCTGCTAAAAAGAAGAAAATTGTATAAATAAACTTCATAAGGTGTTCGTTTCACCGGCAGGAAGCGGAAAAAATGCCGGTGGCTGCTGCTTTATTGCTTTCCGCTTTTTTCAGCCTCTTACGGAAAATATTAAAAATGGTATATTTTTAAGGCGATAAACTGCCGGTTAATTATGAAAGGCGTGCTATTGCTTGTTTTTCAGGATCTTACCGAAAACGGTAAGAATGGTAGGAGGAATGACATAAAAACTGAAGGGGGATACTGAATGGTAACTAATAAGTTCTCTCCTTCATGGTCTGATTCTATCCCATAGGATTTCCTGATAGAAAAATTCATTGCCGTCTGCTTTAGCTGACGGATAAGAAGCGATATTTTTAATGGCTTCAGCCTAAACTTTACTTCATTTGATGGTTTATCAACAGGAAAAATTTGGCTAAAGCCGGAAATTAGAACGCCTCTAAACCGTTCCGGTTCCAAACACCGGAACGGCAATGAAATTTTTTTAGTGTTTATCCTATTTAGCTCTGGTTATTGGATAGGATTTGCCTTCAGGGTAGGGGCGTTTCTTGATAGGGGATTCTCCCATTGAGCAAGGAGGAGTGTTTACACTTGCTGATATTTATCCAATAACATGTTTACAACCCGATGTATGCTCAAGGGTATGGTCATTAGCCAGGATAATACACCCTGAAAGTGAAAAGCTCCAAATCGGAAATATAGCTGCAAAGCCGAATTCTCAGAAAAATGGGCTAACTTTCCTGCCGGTTTTCACCCGGACGTTCCGGGAAGAAAGCAGCAAAATTCTAAACGGTTAACATGAAGGTAAACCCGCCCGAAATCAGGTCCGTGGAAGTGATCCGGTACGTTACGCCCTTGCGGGAAGGCGGGTCATTGCCGGCCATTGTGGAAGCAGACGATGAGTTTTTCTACGTGCTCAAATTCCGCGGTGCCGGGCAAGGCGTGAAAGCGCTTATTGCCGAACTGATTGCCGGTGAACTGGCCCGGTTGTTGGGTTTCCACATTCCGGAGATCGTATTTGCCAGCCTCGATGAAGCCTTCGGCCGCGCCGAACCCGACGAGGAAATCCAGGACCTGCTCCGGGCCAGCGAAGGCCTGAACCTGGGCGTGCATTACCTTTCCGGGGCCATTACCTTCGATGCCCTGATCACGAAAGTGGAGCCTTTGCTCGCTTCCCAGCTCGTGTGGTTCGATTGCCTGATCACGAACGTAGACCGCACCGCCCGCAATACCAACATGCTGATGTGGCACAAGGAATTATGGCTGATCGACCACGGGGCGGCGTTTTATTTTCACCACAATTGGCAGAACTGGGAAGAACAGGCCAAACGGCCCTTTATCCAGGTACGGGACCACGTGCTGCTGCCCCAAGCTTCCGAACTCGATGCTGTAGATTCAGCTTTCCGGGAGATCTTAACGCCGGAAGTTATTCACGCCATAGTAAGTTTAATTCCAGACGCATGGCTTACCGGCGATTTCCCATTTGAGACACCGGAAGAAAACCGGAAGGTTTACGAACAATTTTTAAATACCCGGCTGGCGAATGCAGCAGTTTTTGTAAAAGGAGCGAAGGATGCAAGAGAAGCACTTATTTGAGTACGCCGTTATTCGGGTGGTGCCCTGTGTGGAAAGAGAAGAATTTCTGAATGTGGGCGTAATTCTGTACTGTGCGGCACAAGGCTTTTTACAAACCCGGTACACGCTGAACGAAAACCGCTTATGCGCCTTTTCCGGAAAAGTAGATGTGCAGGAATTGCAGGAACGGCTGCAGGCGTTCGAACGGATCTGTGCCGGCCGCAAAGAAGGCGGAACGATCGGACAATTGCCGGTTGCTTCCCGGTTCCGGTGGCTTACAGCAGCCCGGAGCACGGTAGTGCAAACCTCTGCCGTACACCCCGGCCTGTGCACCAACGCCGAGGTAACGCTTGACCGTCTTTTTGAGCAACTGGTGCAGTAGGGATTACTTTTTTAGCTGATTCTGATACAGTTTCGGCTGCTTTTAGGTGGTCAGAAATATTTTATGCAGTAGTCTTACCAGTTTTTAAACAATAGTTTCAACTGCATCGCACATATAATAACCTCGATAATACGGAGATTTCTTTCCAGCTTTAGCTGGCGCAAGTGTTAAGTGTCACTTAGGCTTGAAAGACAAAAGTCAGTCTCCAGACTAACTTATACTGAAATCAATATCCCATCTTCATAAAAAGCCCTCCCCTAATTCAGGGGAGGGTTGGGTGGGGTCACGGAAGTCTGAAGACTTCCCCTTGTTCTTAGGTCCAAGTGACGCTTACGCTTAACACTTGCGCCCGAAAAATACACTGCCTTTTTCGGGCTTGTTGACTATTATATTGCCACTCCGGAGACTTTCTGAAGTTTTTAGTTACTTGCAGCAGGCACAGATCGACTGCCGGCATGCCTATTCTTCGAAAATCTGTAAACCGCGCCAATTCATTCCATTTTCCGTAAAACAACTTATGGATCCTTCCGGAACCGGAGGGAAGAATTAAGCGGAAAGGGTAGGCAAATGGAGGCAAAAAGTAATGTTTATAAGATCGGTCGTTTAACGGCCAGACCCGCAAAAAAGCCGGAAACGACGGAAGTAAAAAAAGGGCTGCAAAAGTTGACACTGCAGACGGATAATAAAGTGCTGCTCTACATTCCGGAAACTTATGATGCCAACCATCCTGCCGCCCTGGCCCTAATGCTCCACGGCTCGGGTGCGCCGGCGGAACAGGGTTTGTCGCTGCTCCGCAACTATGCCGATTCTCGAAACATTATTTTACTTGCTCCGGTAGCCCGGGAATACACCTGGGATATTATTGCCGGCCATGCCTTCGGTCCGGACGTGCTGACGATCGATCAGGCGCTTGAGCAGGTATTTTTCCAATATACCATAGATCCAGCCCATATTGCCGTAGGCGGTTTCTCCGACGGCGCTTCCTACGCCCTGAGCTTAGGCCTTACCAACGGCGATCTGTTTACCCACATTCTTGCTTTTTCCCCCGGCTTTGCCTACACCCTTTCTACGAACGGAAAGCCCGCGGTATTTATTTCGCACGGTATAGACGATCCGGTTTTGCCCATAGACCCATGCGGCCGGCGAATTGTACCGCAACTGGAAGATAAAGGCCTGAAAGTAGACTATCACGAATTTAAAGGCATGCACGAAATACCGGCAAATATCTCCGAAAACGCCGCAAAATGGTTTCTGAAATGATCATTACGGGCACTGATGCAACATGTAAGAAGATACAATTCTGCCTTTAATCTGAAGCGAAATGCCTTCAGAGATCAGTAATAATAAGGTGTTTTTATTCCGGAAACGCTGCCATTTTAGCACAAAAAGTAGCCAGCCTACATTTTACACCACCGCCTGAATTTTCTGCAAGATCCAGCGGGTTTTAGTTTTTTTCGGCTGGAAGCCTACGGACAATATCGGTTTGCCAATGGGCAGGATCAGGCTTTATGGCTGGATCGGTAGGGTAAAATTCGATGCATGGATTCAGTAGTTGTATATTGTTTTGCCGGGCCCAGGTTCCCAGCGCCATGTGAGCTTCCGGAATCTGCGTGTAATTGCCCATGTGGGTGTAAACGGCATAGCGGCCGGCGGGAAATGTTCCGGCAGAAACCCGTGCATCGCCTGCATGCAAAACCTCAACCGGTACCCCGACTTCTGCCGTCATTATGCCGTTATCCATATCCAGGTAATTAAAGAAAACAGGGCCGGCAGGCTGAATTTTATGAGTTTCCAGCCATTCATAAATTTCCGGGATCAGCGGGGGCAGTTTAGTGGGAATCTCAGCCATTTGCACCTTTGTGCGGATAGCCAGATAAGGCTGTTCGGGCCGGTTTTCGATTTTAGGTTCCATATTCATTTACAGAAATTTTGGTAGTTATCTTTTACAAAGGACGTTGCAGGTACACCTTCAAAATTAAGGAACATCGTGTAACTCCGGAAATTAAGGAGGCAGTTTGAAATAATAAATTTGAATTGTTTGAAATGGAAAGAGAGTTAATATGCCTTAAAGTATAAATGCTGAAAAACTGTCAAAGTTCGTACTTAAAGCCACCTTGTCCGGTTTCTGGAAGGGAGACGGCCTAAAAGTGTTGCGGCAAGTATTATTTTCAAAACCAGTTGAGGATTTGTGAATTGGTTTTCAGAATAATTTTATTTCTAATGTTTTATCAAAAGGTAACCTGTTTTCTGCAATTGGGTTTCACCTCTACCCAAATTACCCCTTTATTTTTTTGATCCTTCCCTATCATTTTTCCGTAGTTCGGGCCGGTAATGAAACTTTAAAACCCAAGGTAAGTATTTATACCCTCGGAATTAAATGGCTGGATGCTAATTACCAGGCTTCAGTTCTTTAAGGGTTTTGTTCGAGTACATGTCTCACTTTAACTAAAAGAAGATTTATGTTAGCAACCAATTACAGGGGAATCCGCCGCATTCGCGTCAGTGAGAAACCCATGCCGGAGATCAAGCATCCGGAAGATGCCATTGTACGGATAGTGCGTTCCTGCATTTGCGGGTCCGACCTGCATTTATATAATGGCAATGTGCCCGATACCCGGGTAGGCATGACCTTCGGCCACGAATTTGTCGGCGAAGTAGTGGAGATCGGCTCCGAAGTTACCAAGCTGAAGGTAGGCGATATGGTAATGGTGCCTTTCAATATAGCCTGCGGCCGCTGCCATTACTGCAAGCAGGGTTTGTTCGGTAACTGCCATGAAGCAAACTCGGAAGCTACGGCGGTGGGAGGGTTTTTCGGCTATGCGCATGTAGGTGGCGGTTACGACGGCGGCCAGGCAGAGTATGCAAGGGTCCCTTACGCTAACGTAAGTCCGACTGTAATTCCGCCGGGCATGCATGTGGAAGATGCGGTGTTGCTAACCGACGTCGTGCCGACTGGTTACCAGGCTGCCGAAATGGGTGGTATTCAGAAAGGCGATACCGTGGTTGTTTTCGGGGCTGGCCCGGTAGGTATTATGGCTGCCAGATGCTCCTGGCTGTTTGGAGCGGGCCGGGTTATTGTGCTCGACGATATCGACTACCGCCTGGAATTTGTGAAGAACTATGCCAAGTGCGAAGCCTACAACTTTAAGAAAGATATGGATGATCCGGTGGTTTTCCTGAAAAAACAAACGGATTGGATGGGGGCCGATGTGGTGATTGATGCCGTAGGCGCTGAAGCAACAGGCAGTGCCCTGCAAACCATTACCGGCCGGAAAATGCTGCTTCAGGCAGGTTCAGCAACTGCCTTGCATTGGGCTATCAACTCAGTTAAAAAAGGCGGTATCGTATCTATTGTGGGGGTTTACGGGCCTACAGATAACCTCGTGCCGATCGGTAATGCCATGAACAAAGGCCTTACCATCAGGGGCAATCAGACTGCCGTAAAACGCCACCTGCCTCGCCTCATTGAGCACGTGCAAAATGGTATTCTGGAACCAAGAAAAATTATTACCCACCGCGTGCCATTGGAAGAAGCCGCCGACGCTTACCGGATCTTCTCCGATAAACTGGATAATTGTATAAAACCGGTACTTATTCCACCATCAGCCAGAGTGTAAAAATACCTTAACCATGGAAAAAACAATGAAAGATTATTCGCATATTAAAGGGTGGGGCATCGATTACGACCCGGAGAACGACCCGACTTACCCAATGAAACCGCACCGGACAGATGCAGAACAAACAGGTTACAGTTGGGAAAGGCCAACCCAGCAAGTACAAGATATGGAAATTCTGAAATCTATTGAACGTCCGAACATAACTGCCGTTTTTGGCACCTCGACCCCGCCCAAGTATTTGAGTGGCATGATCCGGCGTTACGCCTACAAATACAGTGAATCGAGCTGGGCCCATTGGTTTCCATTAGTACTGGCAGACAGGGTAAGCATGGTAGAAGGCATTGTGGAGGATCTTGCTCACGGCCATGTTCCTAATATATTAGGTGAAAAAGGTTACAAAGGCAAATTCAAGCACGACAAAGTAGGCACTATTTCCCGCTTAGCAGTAGGTACCCTTTTGATCGGCGGGGCCATTATGCTGCTGAACGGAAACGGTAAAAAGAAGAAGAAAGACAAGCTCAAACGCTATTCTTCGTAAAAAAAAGTATCGCTTCCTGAAACAGTACTGCAAACAAGCTAAAAAGTGCCGGGATTTAAATGCCCGGCACTTTTTTATTTCAGAAGGATTGAAAATTAATTAAGGGAAATAAAGATTATGTTGCGCTGCCCATAGCTTTTGAAAATGCCTTGCCATTTGGTAGCGGGAGGGAGGCGAACTCTGGGATAGCCGTCACGTATTGCTTAAGTATAGGCAAATTGGATTTTCGTATGAAGTTTTTTAAGGCATTTCTTTTCTGTTCAGGAGCTTTGGCCTGGAGTTTAGCAGGCTGCAGCACTACCAATCCGGAAGCTACCTCCACTGCGCCTGGCCCTCGCGATGCCGCTCCCCGTACGGTAGCTGTAATCGACAGCGGTGCGATTTCGTCGGAAGTCCCTGTCGACACTACCAGTTTCCCGGTGGTAGCTGCCAGCAACGACCTTTTCGAATTTCTGAGCTGTAACTTGGCGCAAAACAAGGCGAAGCATCCGGACGTCAAAACCTTTGCCGGGCAAATGATCTCGGAGCACACCAAAACCTTGAACCAGTTAAAAAGCTTTGGCAGAGACAAGAATCTTTCCCTTGCAACCTCGCCTATTCCGATGCACCAGCGCATGATTGCCCGGCTGGAGCGCGAAAATGCCAACGACTTCGACGAAACGTTTATGGAAATGCAGGTTTCGGCTCACGAGCAGGCAATTACGCTTTTCGAAACAGCTGCCAAAACTGACACCGATCCGGATCTTCGGGCCTTCGCGGCCAAAACCCTACCTGTATTAAGAATGCACCTCGATATGGCGCGTAAAACAAAAGCTAAGGTAGATTAAATCTTTTTCTAAGTAAGAGGACGTTGGTATCGGGATTGAAAATGTGTAAAATCCTGTAATTCAAATAGGTTGTGTAATTTGTTTGTCTTTCAGGTTAAGTAGTTACTTGGTTCCTGCTACTTATTTACTATGACTTGTTTCCATGCCGTACTTTTTTGCCTGAATGGGTGCTTACGCGAACGTAAAACAAGGTAAGTTTAGGAATCAGCTCCCTTTTAGATTTGCCGCTGGCATTAGCCTGGTGCTCCCTACAGTTATAAGGATATAAATTCAGTGAACAGGTATTGATTGCCTTTAATGATAATATTCCTCACCGTCTGCTTTAGCTGGGATTAACTAATTATAAATGCCCGTATGAAAGCGGATGAGCTGAATATCTTCCGACTTTATAGGTTTATGAATAAAAGCCGCCACCAGGTCGTAATCTTTCGACCGCATTTCATCATTCAGGTCGAGGGAAGAGGTTAAAATGTAGATCTGGGTCCGGCTTTTTAACCTTGCGGCCTGGGGGGAAAGCGCATCCAGAAATTCCCAGCCGCTCATTACCGGCATGTTCAGGTCCAGGAAGATTACCTGCGGCAGTAAATAATCCGGGCATTGCTCTAATGAGGTTAATGCTTCTTCGGCTGAAATAAAGGTCTGCACTTCTTCACAAAGCCCTTCCCGTACAAGCCAATGCCTGGTCAGAAAAGTGCTTAATTCATCGTCATCTATTAGAAATACATTCATGTTCTTGCTTATTTCAGTTGAATTAAAAAAGTGGTGCCATTGTCCACTTGGCTGCTTACTTCAATCTGACCGCCCATGGCTTCGATGTGGGTTTTCACCAGAAACAAACCAATACCCCGGCCTTCGGTGTGGTGGTGGAACCGTTTGTAAAGTTTAAAGACCTGGTCCCCGGCTTTTTGCAGATCGAATCCCGAACCATTATCCGAGAAGGAAATAGTAGTGCCCTTAAAGCCCTGCTCCGTGGTTGCGATGGTAATTTGCAGGCGGCGCTCCGGCGAACGGTATTTAATGGCATTGGAAAGCAGGTTGTAAAACACGCTGTGCAGGTAGGTTTTATTGCCGTGCACGAGCGTGCCTTCCTTAATGTCCAGCTTTACCTCAGCCTGGCAGCTTTCCAAAGACTCCTGCAGGCTGGCTACAGCCTTGCGGCAATTGGCGGCCAGGTCTACTTTTTCCAGGCCAATGTTGTCTTTATTGTCCCGGATGGATAGGATCTGGTTCAGGTCTTTTAAAACGCCATCCAGGCGGAAAACACTCGTCTTCAGGTTGGCCAGCATTTCCCGGAAAACCGGCGTGTCGGGGTTGGTTTCGGTCAGTACCTGGGCGTAGCCCATGGCGTTTGCCACCGGGCCCCGGAGATTGTGCGATACAATGTAGGTGAACTGCTGCATATCGCGGTTTTGCCGGTAGAGGTCTTTGGTTAGCTGTAACTGGGCGGCTTCGGCTTCTTTGCGGTAGGTAATATCGGTTTGGATAACAATGTAGCGGCTCAGCTTGCCTTCGTTGTTCAGCACCGGCGAAAAATCGAGGGCGAACCAAAGCTTTTCGCCGGTCTTTTTGTAATTCAGGATCTCTTCCCGGAAAGGTTTGTGAAATTGCAGGTTATTTTTTATCCGGGCAGATACGGCCTGATCGGTATCCGGGCCGTGCAGCAAATGCCCTGCATTCTGGCCGATGGCTTCGGCTGCCGTATAGCCCGTCAGGTTGGTAAAGCCTTCGTTCACCCATTCAATTATCTTTCCGGCATCTATAAAAATTACCCCGTTTATAGTTTTATTGGCCACCAGCGAAAGTTTTTCCAGTTCCTGCCGGGCTTTTACCTTTTCGGTTACGTCGGTAAAATAAACTGAAAGGCCTTCTTCGGAAGGAAAAACCCGGACTTCAAGCCAGATAAGTTTATGGTTCAGGAAGATCTCGAAATGAATTGATTCCCCGGTTTCGGCGGCCTGTTTTAATTGCTTAAAGTATTTTTTATAGGCTTTGCCCAGGTTTAGAACCGATAATTTCTGTCCGATCAGGTCGTTGCGGTCTACGCCCAGCACCCGGGCAAATTCGCTGTTTATGGAAGTGAAATGCCAGTTGCGGTCCAGCGTAAAAAAGGCATCCGTTATGCTTTCGAAAATGGTATTCAGTTTCTGGGCCTGCCGCTGTACCGTTTTATAGTAGGTGGTTACCTGGGTAATGTCTTTGGCAATGGTGTAAACGGCAGCTATTTCGGAACCGATCTTTACCGGTATTTTATTTACTTCCAGTATGCGGTTTTCCTGCCCGCAAACGGGTAATTCGAGCTCGAACTTTAATTTGTTGCCTGCAAGCACCCGTTGGATCATTTCTTTGCATACGGGTACTAAATCGGCCGGCAGGAAAGAGTAAATGGAATGGTTTACCACATCGGCTTTCTGCACGCCGAACTTATGCAGCAGGGCCGGGTTTACGTCCAGCACCATGCCGTTGCGATCTTCCAGCAGAATGGTGCTGGGGTTGTTCTCGAAAAGCGCTTTGAAACGTTGTTCGCTTTCCTGCAGCTGCTGCCTGGTTTGGATGCGCTCGGTAATATCGTGGGAGGTAACGATCAGGGCATTGATCTTCGGGTTATACAACTGGTTAATTACGGTTACTTCCACCCAATGCCAGTTTCCGGTTGCATCCCTGAACCGTAATTCCGGGATCTGAATCGGCTGGGTAGCTGCCAGGGTTTCAGCTAAAAGCGCCTGTAATTTTGCCAGATCTTCCGGGTGGGTGAATTCCAGAAAGCTCCGCCCCAACAGGTTTTCCGGACGATAACCCAGGGAAGTTAAAGCATTTGATGAACCGCCGATGTAAATATATTCCCCTTTTTCATTAATCAAAGCGGCCATGTCGGTGCCGTGGGCAACCAGGATCCGGTACAAGGCTTCATGCCGAAATTCCCCGGTTTGCACAATATTTTTTGCCGGCAACTCTCTGCCGATTGCCACCAGAGCGCCTTCTTCCCCCGAAGGGGAAAGGGACCACTGAATTCTTTTCCATTCTCCGGTTCTGTGTTGCAGTTGCGTTTCAAACAAGGGTGCTGCCAATCCCTGGGTTAGCCGGTCGAAGCCCTGCCGCATCGTTTCCCACCCGGAAGCGGAGCAAAGTGTTTTAATTGACCGGCCCGTAAGCTCTTCCGGCAGGAAGCCGGTTAAGGGGTAAACCCCGCCGCCAGAGAAAAGGAATTCCCCATCCTGATTTAAAACGCATATCAGATCGTTCGCGCATGAACATACGCTTGCCAAAAAATCATAATTCTGATTCATTTACCCAGTAACTGGTATTTAATCTGTTAAATATATTTAATTGGATTATTTGAGCTTTAGTAAATTTTGTTATTTTTAATTTTTCTTAGTAGGTGAGGAAGTCGGGCGTTATGAGTGGATGGGGTGAGATTATATCTATTTGCGTACGTTTTATTAAAACCAGGGGTAAAACTAGGAATAATATGAAAGATTACATAATGTTCTTGTCCGGTTTTTTTTCTTTTCAGGAAATGTAAAAAATATAACGTTCGAAAATATCAGAACCGGAAGCTTTTTGTAAATAAATCCAGTTTTGTATTAAAAGGAAGAACATGAAGATGGCATGAAAAAACAAGCCGGTTTACCTGGCTGTAAATTTAGAGCTGTCTTTGTAAGCCAGTTTAGTTGAACACGATTTTAAAGATTGAGAAGATAGACAGGATTCCATGTCATAGGAATTAATTAAAATTCAGCAGAAAGGCGAGGGATACTTAGAAGATAGAAAATTGCTGGTACTCCATAAGGGTTAAAGTGCCGGGTACTAGCCAATGCCGTTGTTGCGTGTTTTCACCATAGCAATTTGCTTGACGGGATTTGTAATTACTACTGTACGAAAAGCAGATTATCCTATTGATAATCAGTAATATATAAACAGTTTGTATTTGTAAATATTTGTTTAAGCCATAATAATTGAGCTAATGCATTGCGAATGAGTGTTGTAGGCTTATGCCTAAATCCAGAAACGACAAGCCCAGAAAGCAATAACCTGTAAAAAAAGCAGAAAATGACGGTAGATAAGCTTTTGTCCTACTTGCCGGACTCCGTGATAGCAGCATACCGGTATGTTTCAGGGCAGCTTTTTGATAAGTACTTTATGGGTGATAAGTACTTTATGGGCAGCCAGGATAAAAAGAGCCTGACCATTAAAAGCTTCGACTCTACGATGGTAGCAGCCTCGGCAGTACTTTTGAAAGAAGGAATGCCAGTGGGCAGGAAGCTTAAAGAAGGCTTAGGAAAAAAGCAGGTAAAATTCAGCATCAGCCTTAGCAATGGTTTTCCGGTGGAGGCCGCTTTAGCCGGGAAACAAGCTTATCTGAGTGAAGATGTTGCCTTGGGGTAATTTGTGTTAAAGACCAGTAACTTAAAGAGCAGCAGGTGCTTGTTTTTGACCGGGGCATCAGCAGCCGTGATTTTGGTGTAAAGGAAAGAAAACAAGATCTCAAGTTATAAGATTGCTAAAGAGAAATTTACAGATGAGTTAGAAATGTAAATGATAAAATTCCTGGTAGTTCAATACAATGGAGATCCTAATAAAGTAAGACAACTTATTGGCTATCATAAGCTTTGGTGACTTTTCGTGCAATAGTGATTTGTAATCCCGTCAAGCAAATTCTAATTATTAATTTGGTCGAGTGCTAGCAGTACGCCGGTCTGTGCGCCACAGACCGGGATGGAAAGTTCTGCTAATTTTAAGATCTGTCATGGGTAGCCTGGCCGAGGAAACTTATGGGACTGCATAGTGGGAATTAATTGTAAGACAAATCTCGGTACGCTTGCTTTATCATAGAAGTATGTATAAGTTTCCTCAACTTCGTTCGTGATGACCAAATAAATTGGAAATCAAAGACCTGAGTGCGTACAAAACAAAAAGTCCGCAACTTCTACAAATTGCGGACTTTTTTAGCTTACGAATATATCCTTTTAAATCCGGGTAATTTGCGCGCCCAAGGCATTCAGGCGCTGGTCTATTTTCTGATAACCTCTATCAATTTGTTCCACGTTGTCGATCACGCTTTTGCCGTCAGCAGATAGGGCGGCAATTAGAAGTGCAACCCCGGCGCGGATATCCGGCGAGGTCATGCGGATGCCGCGTAAACTTACCTGTTTGTTGTGGCCGATAACGGTAGCACGGTGCGGATCGCAAAGGATGATCTGAGCACCCATATCGATCAGTTTATCGACGAAGAACAGGCGGCTTTCGAACATTTTCTGGTGGATGAGTACCGTTCCTTTAGCTTGCGTCGCTACTACAAGTGCAATACTGAGTAAGTCAGGGGTGAAGCCCGGCCAGATCTGATCGGCAATGGTTAAAATGCTGCCGTCGATGTAGGTTTCGATGGTGTAGTTTTCCTGGGTTGGGATGTAAATATCGTCGCCGCGGAATTCCATTTTAATACCCAATTGGCGGAACGTATCCGGAATTAAACCAAGCTCCTGGATCTGGCAGTTTTTGATCGTGATTTCCGATCCGGTCATAGCGGCCATGCCGATGAAGGAACCGATCTCGATCATGTCCGGCAGCAGCTTATGCGTAGTGCCGCCCAGTTTCTCCACGCCTTCAATGGTTAGCAGATTCGAGCCGATGCCGGAAATTTTGGCGCCCATGCGGTTCAGCATTCTGCAAAGCTGTTGCACGTAAGGCTCACAGGCGGCATTGTAGATCGTGGTCAGGCCTTCGGCCATTACCGCGCCCATCACAATGTTGGCAGTACCGGTAACCGAAGCCTCGTCCAGCAGCATGTAGGTGCCTTTCAGGCGGCCGTTGGCATTGATGTGGAAGAACTCGTCGGAGGAATCGTATTTGAATTTTGCGCCCAGTTTTTCCAACCCGATAAAATGCGTATCCATCCGGCGACGGCCGATCTTATCGCCCCCCGGTTTCGGGAGTTTGCACATGCCGAAACGTGCCAGCATCGGGCCCATGATCATCACGGAACCGCGGATTGCCCGGCCCAAATTGACAAACTGCTTGCTTTCCAGGTATTCGAGGTTGATGTTCCGGGCCTCAAACGTATAGGTTTCCTCGTCTTCGCGGGTAACGGTAACGCCCATTTCGCTGAGCAGCTGGATGAGCTTTTGTACGTCGACGATGTCGGGGATATTGGTAATGGTAACGGGTTCTTCGGTTAAAAGTACGGCGCAAATAACCTGTAGCGCCTCGTTCTTAGCGCCCTGCGGGGTTATTTCGCCGCTTAATTTCCGGCCCCCGATTACTTCAAAAGATGCCATTTATTGATTTTTGTGTTTTGGACGGTGCTGCTGGTGCTGACCGTGTTTTTTATGCTTGTGTTGCTGCTGCTGCGGTTCTTTCTGCGAATAGGTTTTTTGCTGCTGAATTCCCGGGCTCACATCGAACAAGGTGCTGGTTTCGCCGCCCGTTAACTCAATGTTCAGTTTCCCCTGGCTTAAGATCTTCATTTCAGAAAGGATCACTTCGTCGGAAACGGTGTCTTTGTTGTAGGCTTTGTAAAGCGCTTTCATCAGTTTGCCCAAAGCAATAATGCCGGCGCGGCGTTCGTCTTCGTTTTCGATCTCGCTTACTTTCTGCACCAAGGCTTCAACGTTCTTACCATAATGCTTGAATTTCGGAACCTTGGTTGGGATCTCAACGCGTTGTGGTTTGTCGTTCAGATATTCCATCGCGCTCAGCTCAAATGGAGCATCCACATCCAGCTGCCCGTCGGCCATTACAAAAAGGTGGTTCCAGAGCTTTTGCTGGGCATCCTGCACGCTCCCGATGCTTGGGTTCAGGCGGGCCATCAGGTTCACGAGCAGTTGCGCCGCGCGCGTACGGTGGGCCCGATCGTCGAGGGTAAGGATGTATTTTACAAGGTTGTGCACGTTTATTCCGTATTCGCGCAGCAATAATTCTTGCTTAAAGGTTGAACTGGCTACCATTTTAGGGATTTTAGAAGCTCAAAGTTAGAAATTTTTTCGATGTTCATAGGTTCGATATTCGATTGTTCGATTCCCTTACGAATAAAATTGATTTTGTTTGCTGTAAGTTTAGACCCCACCTAAATCCTCCCCTAAAAACAGGGGAGGACTTTTGACGCAATAACGTGTTTAACTACCCCCGAACCCCTCCTTGAAAAGGAGGGGCAGGGGGTGGTTCTTTCAAGTTATCTGATCCAAGTCTTCCCCTATATCAGCTATTTAAGTAGGGGCAAAACAGCATTTACCTCCTTCAAAGAACAACTCCGCCGCTTATTTTCGTACTAACCATTATGGCTGAAAATTCAGAACAATTGCAGCAGAAAGCGTTGCTGGCGCACGAGCGTTTTTGCGGCGTTTATGGCTGTCCGGTGAAATTTTTCCATACCCTTGATCCGATCAGTGAGCTGGTGAGTTCTTTGCTTTCACACCGGACCAAAAACGCCGATAGCAGTCGCGCTTTCCGGAATTTGCGGCAGCAATTTCCTACGTGGGAGCAAGTATTGCAAGCACCGCTTGCGGAGGTAGAAAATGCCATCACGGCGGCTACCTGGCCTGAGCAGAAAGTACCCCGCCTGCAGGCTGTACTCAAAGAGGTTTTGGCTCGGAATAGCGGCTCCTTCGATTTATCCTTTCTGCAGGAATTAACGGTTCCCGAAGCCCAGTCCTGGCTGGAGCAACTCCCCGGTGTAGAGCCCAAGACCAGTGCAGCAGTCTTGTTATTCAGTAATTTGCGGATGCCGGCCATGCCCGTAGACAGCCATCACCACCGGGTGGCGCAGCGGTTGGGTTTGCTTCCGGACAAAATTGGCCCCGGCCCGGCGCACGCTATTTTACAAGCATTGCTGCCCACCGATTGGGATGTCCAGCAAGTTTACGACCACCACGAGGTTTTTATGTTTCACGGGCAGCGGTGCTGTTTTTTCCAAAACCCCGACTGCCACCGATGCGTGGTACTGGATATTTGCCCTTATGGCCAGCAGCGGATGGCGAAATTAAAGCGACTGTAAGTTGGACAGTTCACTTGACATTAGCGCCAGGTGAGCCTTAGGGATTCCATTTAAAACAGGACCCTTTAAATTACCTAATAAACTTCATAGTTAGACAAACTCCTATAAATGTTACCAAGCCTAAGGCAAACAGACTTAAAACTGAATATTTATTTTTTATTTTAAACTTCTTACTCCCTTCTCTAAAAATTTCTTGATGAATTTTCTTAGTTTTTAGAAAGTTAAAAAGCCATAATAAAAAGTAAAAGCTTAATGTTCCAAAGTAGAATAGTCTTGGTTGAATGTTAAATAATGTAAAAATTATAAATAGCAGAGGTAAAATAAATAATGAAACCAAATAAGTGAATAATAAAAGACTCATACCATAATTATAATTAGGTAAGGAGTTTCGGGACATTAAAAACAAAATTCTATAGAAAATCCCTAAGTAAATATTATTCATTAATCAGTTTCATTATAATCAATTTTTACAAATATTGAATTACTTTCCTAACTATGGATCCGCAACTTCGCGAAGCTTAGCAGCAACGTTTTCTCTCCGGCTTCTTCGAAATTGATGATGGCTTTGGTGCTGTTTCCTTGGGTGTCCATTTTGGCTACCGTGCCGAAACCGAATTTCGGGTGTTCCACGCGCATGCCTTCGGCTAAATTAGAAGTATCTGAGGCTACGAAATCGGCGGGTGGGGTGTAGTTTGTGGCTTTGCGAACCGGGGCAGCGGCGGTGGCTACTAACGGGCTCTTACGCTTCAGCACTTTCTCGAAAGCGCCCTGGCCGTCGGAGAATTTGAAGTTCAGGAATGCAGGTTCGATCTCTTCCAGGAAGCGGCTTTTTTCGCAGGCGCGCAGGTTACCCCACTGGTAACGGCTGGTGGCGTAGGAGAGGGTTAGTTTCTTTTCGGCGCGGGTAATGGCTACGTAAAATAAACGGCGCTCTTCTTCCAGGTCGGCGCGGCTCTGGATCATCATCTGGCTCGGGAACAGGTTTTCCTCCAAGCCCACAATGTACACGTTCCGGAATTCCAGACCCTTGGAAGAGTGGATCGTCATCATGGTAACGTATTCCCCGTCGTCATCTTTTTTGGTGTCAGCATCGGTAATCAGGGCAATGTCCTGCAGGAACGCGGCGAGGCTTTTATCTTCCTTCTCCGGGTCGTCTACATATTCCTTGATACCATTCAGCAACTCCTGGATGTTCTCGTAACGCGCCAGACCTTCAATCGATTTATCGGCGTACAGGTCTTCGATTACCCCGGAAGCTTTGGCAATGTGCTTGGCTACTTCGAAGGCGTCCTGTTGTTCAGCTAATACTGCGAAACTCTTGATCTTGGTGGCAAAATCGTCTATGGCACCGGCGGAACGGCCAAATCCGAAGGAGTGTATGTTGCTGGTTACTTCCCAGATGCTGTGGTTCGATTCGCTTGCCGAAACAATAATCTTCTCGATGGTCGTATCGCCGATGCCGCGTTTCGGATAGTTAATTACCCGGCGCAGTGCCTGCTCATCGTTCGGGTTTACCGTTAGGCGCAAATAAGCAATTAAGTCCTTGATCTCTTTGCGCTGGTAGAAACTTAAACCGCCTACGATCTTATACTTGATGTTCATTTTCCGTAACGCTTCCTCCATGGCCCGGCTCTGGGCGTTGGTGCGGTACAGAATGGCAAAATCGTTGTAGGAGAGGTGGTTGTTCATCTTCTCTTCGAAAATGGAATGCGCCACCAGTTTACCTTCTTCGTTATCGGAATTGGCTTTTATTACTTCAATCAGGTTGCCTTCTTCGTTGTCGGAGAAAACGGATTTACGGAGCTGCTCTTTGTTGTTTTTAATTACCGAATTGGCGGCATTTACAATGTTCTGGGTAGAACGGTAATTCTGCTCCAGTTTCACCACTTCCAGTTCCGGATAATCGCGCTCAAAGTTGAGGATGTTGGAGATATCGGCTCCCCGGAAGGCGTAAATACTCTGAGCATCGTCACCTACCACGCAGATGTTGCGGTCCTTGGCAGCCAGCTTGCGGGTGATCAGGTACTGGGAGTAGTTCGTATCCTGGTACTCATCTACCATCACGTACTTGAACATATGCTGGTATTTGTTCAGCACGTCCACGTGGTCGCGGAAAAGCACGTTGGTGTTGAAAAGCAAATCATCGAAATCCATCGCGCCGGACCTTTTCAGGCGGTCCTGGTACTGGTGGTAAATTTCGCCGATCTTCGGACGCATCGCGGCTTCGTCGTCGGCCTGAACGGTGCGGTCCTGGCGGTACTGGCCTACGGAAATAAGTTTGTTTTTGGCCGCCGAAATTCTCCCCAACACCAGACCCGGCTTGTAGAGCTTATCGTCCAGGTTCATCTCCTTGCAGATGTTCTTGATCAGGGTTTTGCTGTCGTCGGAATCGTAAATGGTAAAGGAGTTCGGGTAACCAATCTTCGGGGCTTCGGCGCGCAAAATCTTGGCAAAAACCGAGTGGAAAGTACCCATCCAGATGTTGCGGGCATCTTTGCCTACTACCTTCTCGATCCGGTGCCGCATTTCCTTGGCGGCCTTGTTGGTAAAGGTTAAGGTTAATATGTTGAACGGATCTACGCCTTTTTCCAAAAGGTAAGCGATCCGGTACGTTAATACGCGGGTTTTTCCGGATCCGGCTCCGGCGATGATCATCAGCGGGCCGTCGGTATGCATTACGGCGCGGCGCTGTGGTTCATTGAGTAAATTCAGGTAATCCATCGCGACAAAAATCTTTCTTAAAAACCCTGCAAGTTACGAAGATTGGAAGACCCCTCCTAAATCCTCCCCTAAATTAGGGGAGGACTTTTTCGTTAGCTCCAGGCAGGTGACTTTTTAGAACGATTTGCCTACTGTTTTCAGTTCCTTTATGCTGTAGCCCGGTCAATTGAGATTCTTCTCCGAAAAGTAAGGGTTAAGCTGCTGGTTATTGTCTGAAGAATTAGCCAAAGAAAAGCGAAAGTTTATCTGATTTTAAGGGTAACCCTAAATAACGGTACATTTGTAACCTAAAATACTGAAAATGAAAAATTACTGGTTTGCTTTGCTCTGCTTTTTCTGGCTGGCGGGCTGCAAGGAAGTGGAAGAAATAACCGAAATTAAACTAACCGGACAAGTGCTGGATGCCACCACCAAAGCACCGTTAGACAGCGTGGTTGTTGAATTGTACGAAGATAACGACGGACCTTTTATGGGCACGCATTTGCTTCAGACCTTTACCACCGATAATTCCAGTAATTTCAGCTTTAATTTTACTTACAAGGAAGGTCCATACCGGGTTTATGTGCGCCGGAATGGCTATAGGTACCAGCGGTTAATAAAGGATAAAATTCTGAATCAGGAAAATATTTTTGATTTTCAGAATGTAGAAGCCCTGAAAAATGAGCAGCACCTGGTTTTTGAAATGGACCCGATAGCCTTGTTTTCAGTGAAAGTAACCAATGTGGCTCCCGCCCAACCAGACGATCAGGTAAAGCTGGAAATTGGCAAAGGTATAAACAACAAGCCTTTATTTACCCGCACGTTCGAGGGCCTGGCAAATACCGAATTTCAGGTGGGGAGTATTCCGGCTAACCGATATATCCCGATCCGGTACGAAGTCCGGGAAAATGGCAGCTGGCGCAGCTTAAAAGATTCTGTTTTCCTGAAACCATCCGAACCCAAAACCTACTACTTGCATTATTAATTTACCTGCCAGGCAAAAATGAACCGTAAGACAAACTATTTTCTGGCTAACTTTGTCTTTTAGAAAATTTCCTGATTATGATTGTTTTGCAGAATACCGTCATCAGCGATGATGTACGCGATAAATTTTTTGTTTGTAACCTCGAGAAATGCAAGGGTGCCTGTTGCGTGGAAGGTGACCTGGGTGCACCTTTAGAAGAAGGGGAATTGCAGATCCTGCAGGATAATTACGAACAGATAAAGCCCTACCTGAGCCGCAAAGGCCGCGAAGCCATCGAAGAGCAGGGGCTTTACATTAAAGACTGGGAAGGCGATTTTTCTACCCCAACAATCAAAGACCGCGAATGTGCCTACGCCATCTACGACGAAAGCCTGACTTTGAAATGCGGCATCGAACAAGCTTATCTAGACGGCAAGATCTCCTGGAAGAAACCGATCTCCTGCCACCTGTACCCGATCAGAATTTCAAAGTACGATGGCTTCGAAGCGCTGAACTACGATAAATGGGGCATTTGCAGTGCTGCCTGCAGCTTTGGCGAAGAATTAGGGGTTCCGGTCTACAAATTCCTGAAAGAGCCGCTGGTGCGCAAATACGGCGAAAATTGGTATAATGAACTGGAAGCGTTGGTAGAAGAAGAATCGAAATCTAAAACCGTATAGTTTTCATCATACAAAGTAATTAAAAAAGTAGCGCAGGGTTTAAACCCTACGCTACTTTTTAGCCAAAAACGAAAAACCCCGGCCAACTGGCCGGGGTTTTTCGTTTTAAACGGTATCGTTTTTTTAAGCTTTCACCTGGCTGAAATCCCAGGTGTCGAGGTAGCTGGTGGTGAAGTTACCGGCTTTAAAGTTCTCGTCGTCCATCATGGCCAGGTGGAAAGGAATAGTGGTTTTTACTCCTTCTACCACGAATTCACTTAAAGCACGCTTCATTTTCACGATCGCTTCTTCGCGGGTTTGCGCCACGGAAATAAGCTTCGCGATCATCGAATCGTAGTTAGGCGGAATCGTATAACCGGCATAAACGTGCGTATCTACCCGGATGCCGTGGCCGCCCGGAATGTGCAGCGTGGTAATCTTGCCTGGGCTAGGACGGAATCCGTTGGTCGGATCTTCCGCGTTAATGCGGCACTCAATAGCGTGCATATCCGGGTAATAGTTCTTGCCCGAAATTGGAATACCGGCCGCTACTTTGATCTGTTCTTTGATCAGGTCGTAGTTAATTACTTCTTCCGTAACCGGGTGTTCTACCTGAATACGGGTATTCATTTCCATGAAGTAGAAATCCTTGTTCTTATCTACCAGGAATTCGATGGTTCCTACGCCTTCGTAACCGATGGATTTCGCACCGGCTACAGCCGCTTTCCCCATGGCTTCGCGCAGTTTATCGGTAATGAACGGAGAAGGCGCTTCTTCGATCAGTTTCTGGTGACGGCGCTGAATGGAGCAATCGCGTTCCGATAAGTGGCATGCCCGGCCATCCTGGTCACCAACTAACTGGATCTCAATGTGGCGCGGTTCTTCCACGAATTTCTCCAGGTATAAACCATCGTTGCCGAAAGCCGCTTTCGATTCGGCTTTGGCATCGTTCCAGGCTTTCTGGAATTCGTCGTCGTTCCGTACAATGCGCATGCCGCGGCCACCGCCACCGGCAGTAGCTTTCAGAATAACCGGATATTTTACTTTATTGGCTAGTTTAATGCCTTGCTCTACCGAATCCAACAAACCGTCCGAACCCGGAATGGTAGGCACACCGGCTTTTTTCATGGTCGCTTTCGCCGAAGCTTTATCGCCCATGGCGTTGATCATTGCCGGGGAAGCACCAATGAATTTAATGCCGTTTTCGTGGCAAATGCGGCTGAATTCAGCGTTTTCAGAAAGGAAACCATAACCCGGGTGGATCGCATCGGCATTGGTAATTTCAGCGGCCGCGATCAGGTTCGGAATATTCAGGTAAGACTGAGCGCTTGGCGCCGGACCGATACAAACCGCTTCGTCGGCAAAGCGCACGTGCAGGCTTTCTTTATCGGCAGTAGAGTAAACGGCAACCGTTTTAATGCCCATTTCCTTGCAGGTCCGGATGATGCGCAACGCAATTTCCCCCCGGTTCGCAATAAGTATTTTTTTAAACATTTTTGTTAATGTGCTAATGTGAAAATGTGCTAATGTATTAATGGTTAATTATTTTCTAATTAGCACATTAACGCATTAGCACATTAAAGAATTAAACTTATTAGCTCGGGTCGATCATGAACAGGGGCTGGTCGTACTCTACCGGGCTGGCGTTGTCTACCATTACTTTCACGATTTTGCCGGATACTTCCGCCTCGATTTCGTTAAACAGCTTCATGGCTTCGATGATGCAGATCACCTGGCCTTTTTTCACCTCGTCGCCAACGTTCACGAACGGTGGGTTTTCCGGGCTGGAAGAACGGTAGAAGGTACCGATCATAGGCGCTTTAATAGTCTGGTAGTTGCCATTAGCCGCAGCTGGGGCCGCCGCCGAAGGGGCTGCTTGAGGAGCGGCAGCCGGCGCCGGAGCAGCCTGTGGTGCCGGGGCGGAAGCAACTGCAGGTGATGCAGCTGGAGCGGCCACGTAGCTTACTTTCTGGCTGGCATCGCGGGTAATGTTCAGTTTGAACTCTTCGGTCTCGATGTTTACTTTATTCAGCCCGGATTTGGCGATAAAGTCGATTAATTCCTGTAATTCTTTCGCTTTCATAGGCTGTTTCTTATCGTTATTTAACTCGTTCGGCATAGCTGTAAGTCCGGGTGTCTACTTTAATTCTTTCGTCCTGCTCAATGAACAGCGGCACGTTAATGGTAGCGCCGGTTTCTACAATGGCTTTTTTGGAAGCGTTGGTAGCTGTATCGCCTTTAATGCCTGGTTCGGTATAGGTTACCGTCAGCTCCACAAATGGCGGGATCTCGCAGGTAAGGGGCTGCTCGGTTTCGGCGTGGAAAAGGATCGTTACTTCCTGACCGTCTTTCATCAGGTCGTGGAACGGTACCAATCTCTCCTCTAAAACTACCTGCTCGAACGTGTTGTTGTCCATGAACGTGTAGCCCATATCGTCTTTGTAAAGGAACTGGTGCGGGCGTTGCTCCACGCGCGCGGTGGTAACTTTTACCCCGGCGTTAAAGGTGTTGTCAATCGTTTTACCGGTTTTAATGTTGCGCAGTTTGGTGCGTACGAACGCCGGACCCTTACCAGGTTTTACGTGCTGGAATTCGGTGATCACATAGAGCTCGCCGTTGAATTCCAGGCACAATCCGTTTTTGAAATCAGCTGTAGTTGCCATTGGTTTCTAATTAAAAATCAGGCTTTTGAGACCTGATCTGGAAAATCTAGTTTCTAATAAATGGTATTGTTCTGCCTTTAGAAATCATAAATCCGAAAAAGCAGCCCAAAATTAGCAGATTTTCCGGATTTATGATTTTTCAGGATAAATTATTTAGGGTCGTACGCCCATTTTACGTAAAGTGCACCCCAGGTAAAACCGCCGCCAAAAGCTGAGATAATCAGGTTATCGCCTTTGTGCAACTGGTTTTCATAATCCCACAAACAAAGTGGAATGGTGCCGCTGGTAGTATTGCCGTACTTCTGAATGTTGAGCATAACCTTTTCCGGACCAACGTTCATGCGCGCAGCCGTAGCATCGATAATGCGCTTGTTGGCCTGGTGCGGAACGAGCCAGGCTACATCGTCGGCTGTCAGGTTATTACGTTCCATGATTTCGGCTGAAACATCGGCCATGCCTTTTACCGCGAATTTGAATACCGTAGTGCCTTCCTGATACACGTAATGCTCTCTGGCCTGAACAGTTTCGATAGTAGCTGGTTTACGGCTTCCGCCGGCTTTCTGGTGAAGATAAGCCGCTCCGGTACCATCTGCCTTCAGAATGGAATCCAGCACGCCGTAGCCTTCGGTATTGGGTTCCAGCATCACCGCGCCGGCGCCATCACCAAAAATAATGCAGGTCGCCCGATCGGTATAGTCGATAATGGAAGACATTTTATCGCCGCCTACCACTACTACTTTTTTGTATTTGCCGGTTTCAATGAACTGGGCGCCGGTGGCAAGGGCAAAAATAAAGCCTGAGCAGGCCGCCTGAATGTCGTAGCCAAAGGAATTAACCGCGCCGATTTCAGCCGTAATAAGGTTTGCCGTGGCCGGAAAAACCATGTCCGGCGTAGTGGTAGCGCAGATCAGCAGGTCTATTTCTTCGGCTTTGGTATTGGTTTTTTTCAGCAGGTCCTGTACGGCTTTCACGGCCATGTAGGAGGTGCCCAGACCTTCGCCTTTCAGGATGTGGCGCTCTTTGATACCGGTGCGCGTGGTGATCCACTCATCGTTGGTATCTACCATCGTTTCCAGTTCCTTATTGGTCAGGATGTAGTCTGGAACGTAACCGCTAACACCGGTAATGGCAGCCGTAATCTTTGTCATAGTTTTTTAGGGGTACTATGTAAAAAAAGCGCCGTTAGGCGCTGTATGTTTTTTTGAATTTTTCTGATACGTCGGAGGTGGCCATCTGGTACGCTTGCTGTACCATGTTGCAGATCGCGCCCGGCGAAGAGGCTCCGTGACCGATTATGGCGTTGCCGTTGATACCCAAAATAGGAGTGCCGCCAACTGCTTCATAATCAAGCCGGTCAATAAAAGAATCGGAGATGTTTTTCTCCTTGAGAATGTCGTAGAAAGACTCGGCCATTTTCAGGATAACGTTTCCGGTATAACCGTCGCAGACGATCACGTCCGCTTTGTCGTTGAAAAGGTCGCGGCCTTCAATGTTTCCAACAAAATTAATGCTGGTGTTGGCTTTCAGAAGCTGGTGGGCGGCCTGGGTGGCCATGTTTCCTTTGCCTTCTTCTTCGCCTAAGCTCATTAAACCCACTTTCGGGTTCGGAATTTTAAGCACTTCTTCGGCATAGATTGAACCGATCTCGCCAAATTGCTCCAGTACTTCCGGTTTGCAGTCTGCATTTGCGCCTACGTCTACAATTACCCCGATGCCGCCGTTCAGTTTGGGGGCAAAGCTGGCAATGCAGGGGCGTAAAAAGCCTTCTACCGCCTTAACGCTGAACAAAGCGCCTACCAGCATGGCTCCGGTATTTCCGGCGCTGGCAAAAGCATCTACTTCGCGCGCTTTTAAAAGGGCATAACCTTTGGCAATACTGGAATCAGGTTTTTGGGTGAGCGCCTTGGTGGGGTGCTCACCCATTGCTATAACCTGGGTGGTATGAATAACAGAAATCCTGGGAGAAGTGTATCCGTGTTTTTGCAATTCGGCCTTTATCAGGCCCTCGTCGCCAATAAGCAGGATTTCAGCTTTCCCGGCCAGCTTTTCGGCTGCCAGTATGGCTCCTTCTACCGTCGCGCCAGGGGCAAAATCGCCTCCCATTGCATCCAGGGCTATCTTCATGTATTCAGATAATAAGATTATTTACACATTCATTTAAAACAGCAAGGCAAACTTTGCGCGGCTGTGCTTAGGCAACGGATGTATAATTCTCGATCACCATTTTACCGTGACGGTATAAGTTACCTTCGTGCACGTAGGCATGGTGGTACAGGTGGATCTCTCCAGTAGTAGCGCAGGTAACAACTGCTTTTGGAGTCAGTTTGTCATGCGTTCTTCTTTTGTCACGACGGGTTTTGGAGATTTTACGTTTAGGATGTGCCATTTTATTTTACTTACTATTTATTTAAAGGTATTTATTACTATTTAATTTTCTTCAAAGCGTCCCACCGCGGGTCAACCGGGCCTTCATCATCGTCGTCCTCGTCGGTTTCCGGTGCGGTAGAAGAGGAGTAGATCAGGATGTTTTCGTCTTCGTCGGTTACAGCATTTTCATCTTCCTCCAGAAATTGTGGACACAATTTCTTTATTGGAACCGAAAGGCCGATGTAGTCGAATAAATGCTGGGCGATGTTTATTTTCTGCGCTCCGTGCAGGATCTGCAGCACATTTTCGTCCAGTTCAACTTCCTCGTTGCCGAAACGCACGTGCAGCTTCTGGGTCGTGTCGATCGGATAATCGAACTCTTCCAGGCTGCGGTCGCAGGTCAGGCGCAGGGTACCGGCAATGTGAAAGGTAAAATTGAGCAGCAACTCCGATTTGTCCAGCGTAACGTGGGCTTTTAAATGCCCGCCGTTCACCAGCGTCTGGTCGAAAAGGCCGAAAAAGCGGTCATCTAGCTCGTAATCAAATTCGTGCTGTTTGTTGCTTAATTGTACCAGTTCTATATCGTAGGGATGCAGCGCTTTCACGGTTTTCACTTATTGCAAGGTGCAAAATTAGGGAGATTATTTCGATTTTAAAAATATATTCCTGCTTTTTAATGCAAGCTTATTGCCGGGCAGTGGCCTTGAATTGTCTTTTTTTAATGACGTCGCAGGCCAGGAACAGGGCTTCGCGGAACGAAGACTCGTTTGCTACGTTCTGACCTGCAATATTATAGGCCGTGCCATGGTCCGGAGAAGTGCGCACTGCGCTCAGACCTGCTGTGAAATTCACGCCGCTGTCAAAAGCCAGGGTTTTGAACGGAATCAAGCCCTGGTCGTGGTACATAGCCAGTACGGCGTCTACCTGTTTGTAATGCCCGGTGCCAAAGAACCCGTCGGCCGGAAAAGGACCGAAAATCAGGTTGCCTTTGTCCTTCAATTGCTTAATGGCCGGGGCAATAATTTCGTTTTCTTCAGCGCCCAGCAAACCGTTTTCGCCGGCGTGCGGGTTCAGGCCAAGAACGGCAATGCGGGGTTTATTTACCTGGAAATCAGTTTTTAAGGAATCCAGTAATATGGTTAATTTCCTGATCAAAAGTTCAGTGGTAATTCTGGCCGAAACTTCTTTCAGGGGCAGGTGTCCGGTGGCTGTTGCTACCCGCAAATCGCCGCCTACCAAAAACATCAGGCTGTCGGCTGCTCCCAGAAACTGGGTGAAAAATTCGGTGTGGCCTGGAAATTTAAAATTTTCTGACTGAATGTTTTCTTTGTCGATCGGGGCGGTTACCACGCCGTCCAGCAGGCCGGCTTTCAGGTCTTCGGCAGCACGCTGAATCGATTTTAAAGCGCACTGGCCGGATTCTGGCGTAGGTTTTCCCGGATTGTAATCAAAGTCTTCTTCCCAGCAATTCAGAAGGTTTATTTTGCGGTTATCGGCGCTGTCAGGGTTCGGGATGGTGTGCAGGTGAAAGTTTTCCAGCTGAAGCTGTTTCCTTACCTTGCTCATAAGCGCCTGATTGGCGTAAATTACTGGTGTGCAGAAATTCAGGATCCGGTTGTCGGCCAGCGTTTTCAGGATCACCTCCGGGCCAATACCGTTAAAATCGCCGAGCGTAATACCGAGCCGCGGTTTTGTTCTATATTCCATTTTATTGAATGCGGTTTTTTTACGGCAAAACAGTACCGTTTTAGTTTTTCAGGACTAAGTGATACTGTTTTGCCGTTTAGTTTTTTAGCCGAAAATGCTACCGTTCAGGCTTTTTACCTGGCTCGAAAGGAAATCGTAGATCAGGCGCACCGGCGAACCGGTAGCATGTTTGCCGCGGTACGAATCCGGCGCCGTTAAGAAAGCCGTACCGGCAATGTCGAGGTGAATCCACGGGTAATCAACGAAATGCTCCAGGAATTTACCGGCCGAAATCTGCCCGGCTTCGGCCATGCCAATATTTTTGATATCGGCAATGTCCGACTCGATATGCTTGCCATATTCATCCCAAAGCGGGAACTCTACCAGGCGCTCATAAACGTGTTCACCGGAAATTTTCAGCTGCATTTTTACTTCTTCCGGAGCCGTTCCCATCATGGCAATGGCTTCTTTTCCGATGGCCCGTACAGCCGCGCCGGTTAAGGTAGCCATGTCAATTACCAATTCCGGATCGTATTTCTTGGCAAAGCTCAGCGCATCGGCCAGAATCAAACGGCCTTCGGCATCGGTGTTTAGCACTTCCACGGTTTTGCCGCTGTGCATGGTAATTACATCGCCGGGAGCATACGCGCGGCCACCCGGACGGTTATCAGTTGCCGGCACCAACCCGATAATGTGAAGCGGAAGGTTGTTTTTAGCAGCCGCGTACATAATGCCGGCTACTGCCGCCGCGCCGCTCATGTCCGACTTCATCAGATCCATCGAGTTCGGCGTCGGTTTCAGGCTCAGTCCGCCGGTATCATATACCACACCCTTGCCTACTAAAATAATCGGTTTAGCATTCTGGGCATTTTCCGGCGCCCATTCCATAATCGTGAAGGTAGGCGGATCGATGCTACCCTGGTTTACGCTGATCAGGCCGCCCATCTTAAGCGACTGGATCTGAACCAGTTCCAGCACTTCCGTCTGAAAACCGGCTTCTTCGCCAATTTGCACGAACTGCTGGGCCAGCATCTCGGCCGACTGGAAATTGTGCGGTTCATTTACCAGGTCTCGGGCCAGACAAACGGCCGATTGCACGTTGTGCAGGTTGCGCACTTCCGTTTCATCGAACTCCGGGCCGGTCAGGTAAATGGTTTCGAGTGAGGCCGGCGTGCTTTTGGTTTTGTATTTCAGGAATTTGTAATTGCTCAGGAATAAGCCAACAGCCAAGAAGCGGGCTGCATTTGTTTCCGTGAGGTCTGAAATGTACAGTTCCTTAATTTTATCGGCTTCCAGCACTTTTTGCAGGCCATTTCCGGCTTTGCGAATTTCTTCCTGGTAGCCGGCCAGGGTTTTCTTTTTCGGCACCATTACCAGGTAAAGTTTGTAGTCGTAGCGGTTAATATAAATAAGGGTGCCTTTTTGTTCGATCTGGCTTTGCGCAAAGCGGAGCTCCGGTTCAGTAAGGCCGGGAACGCTGTTTAAAGCATCGGGCTGAACAATATAAGCCACATTAACATTCTCCGGGAGGGAGGCGGTATATAAAAGTTGCGTTGGCATCGGATTAAAACGGTTAGGTTTGGCGCGCAATATAGCAAATTGGTTTTTTCAACCATAAATCTTACGCTAAAAGTCCTGGAAGTTTTATTTCTGACGCTAGATCGAATCCCAGGGAAATACTTCATCTTCCATCTTTTTATTTGTTTGTGGTATCAAGTGGTATAATTATGTAAAGTAGTCTTGGGCTGCCAATAGACTGCACTTAATTTAAAGAGCGTTCAGCAGAAGGATTGTCTGAACATGATTTTTGGGATTGATGAGATTAACAGGATTTTATATTGGGAGGGAATTGATTTAACTAGGAAAGAAATGCGGGATATGGTCAAGGAAAAAAATGCTGAAAAAAGGAGGCTAAAAGATGGGAGCCAGATTTACACTTAATCAGCAGGATTGGCTATCTGGTAAATTCCCTTTTTTCCCTTCCGTTTCCGGGATCGTAGTCATTGTTTGAATGAAAAATCATGTACATCATTAAAATCCCTTAAATCGTGTTCAGACAAACAAACTTGCGTTTTTCTCAGGCAGGGGTTTTAGAGGAGTGTAGTTTGAAAATTATGTTTAATAAGAGAGGCTTTTATACCTGGCAGTAAGATTGCGGGGAAGTATTGAAAAATTTGAGTAGTTTTGGCGCAATAAGTAAGTTTCAGCTTAAAACGATACCGTTTTTGGATAAAAAAGTAAGCCCTAAAAAGCATCTTGGTCAGCATTTCTTAACCGACCTCAACATTGCCTCTAAAATAGTGGAGCAACTTACGCTTCCCAGCGGCCTCACCGAAGTACTCGAAGTAGGTCCGGGCATGGGCGTGCTAACCCAATTTCTGCTGAAACACCCGGAATACCGCACCACGATAATCGATATCGATAAAGAATCGATCGTTTATTTACAGCAGCATTTTCCGGAACTCGGCGACCGCATTATTTCTGCCGATTTCCTGAAGCTCGATCTGAGCACTTTATATACCGGTAAGTTCGCCATTATCGGTAATTTTCCTTATAATATTTCCAGCCAGATTTTCTTCAAAGTTTTAGCGCACCGCAACCAGGTGATGGAAGTGGTAGGGATGCTGCAAAAAGAAGTGGCCGAACGCATTGCGGCGCCTCCCGGCTCTAAAACCTACGGCATTTTAAGCGTGCTGCTGCAGGCTTTTTATAATATTAAATACAATTTTACGGTACACGAACACGTCTTTAACCCACCCCCAAAGGTTAAATCGGCCGTGATCAGTTTGGTACGGAATAATATTGATAAACTTCCGTGCAACGAATCCCTCTTTTTTGAAGTCGTTAAATTAAGTTTCGGTACACGGCGCAAAACCTTGCGCAATTGCCTGAAAACCTATAACCTGCCCGCCGATATCAGCGCCATGCCAATATTCGACAAGCGGGCGGAACAATTAGCGGTAGAAGACTTTGTCGGGCTTACCCAATTAATAGAAGCAGCCCGCCAATAATTATAAAAACGCTAAGCTTAGCAGCAAAAAAAGTCCGGAATTTTAATAAACATTTTAGGTTACGGACGGTTACGGGTTTACTATATATATAATAGAGTAAATATTCGGCCCTTATAGTTGTTGCTGGTTCAGTTTTAATAAAAAAGGGAGCGCTTTACGCATGAAACCATTCTGCCTTATAATCGATCAGATGCACCCCGGCATTCTACCCATGCTCGAAAAAATAGGCGTGGAAGTAAGTTATCGGCCGGATATTAAGCCGGACGAAGTAAAAGCTGCCTTAGCTGGTGTAACGATATTAATGGTGCGCAGCAAGCTTCAAATTACCGAAGACCTCCTTTCAAAGGCAGATTCCCTTAAAGTAATTGCCAGGGCCGGAGCCGGTATCGATAATATAGACGAAGCTGTCCTTGCTGCCCGGAATATTGAACTGATAAATGCCCCGGAAGGTAACCGCACAGCAGTAGGGGAGTTTACGCTTGGTTTACTACTCGCCCTGTTCCGAAATATTGTAAAAGCCGATAGAGAAGTCCGAAATTTAAAATGGCTCCGGGAACCGAATAGGGGCGAAGAAATTGCCGGAAAAACGATCGGGATTATCGGCTATGGCAATATGGGAAAATCCTTTGCCCGCTGCCTGGCCGGTTTCGATTGCCGCGTACTGGCCTACGATACCAACCCCGATTGCGAATACGATGCTTTTGGCCAAAAAGCCACTTTGAACGAGGTATTCGAAGCTGCCGAAGTTTTAAGCCTGCATATTCCTTACATTCCCGCCAACTATCACTTCGTAAACGAGCAGTTTCTGCAGCATTTTCAAAAACCGATCTGGCTCCTCAATACGGCCCGGGGGGAAGTTATGGATTACAGAGCGTTAGTAAAAGGGCTTAAATCCGGAAAAATTAAAGGAGCGGCCCTTGATGTGCTGGAAAATGAAAAACTTGCCGCTTTAACCCCTGAGCAACAGGAGAACTTTGCCTGGCTTTCAGGGGCAGAGAATGTTATTCTAACGCCGCATATTGCCGGGTGGACGCATCAGTCTTACCGGAAGATAAATGAAGTACTGGTACAAAAACTGCAAACCGTTCTTACTCAGATAAGTGCCCTACGGTAACAGCTAAAAATAAGTTTAAATTTTTGCTAATTATTTTTTATCTGTCTATCTTTAAAGCTTTGAATTATACCCACTACCACCTTAATAAATTCTTTTACTAACCACGTATGATGCGAAAACTTTTACTACTCTTCGCTTTTCTGGGTTTCACGTATGGGGCGGCACTCGCCCAAACGGGTAAACTGGCTGGAAAAGTGCTTGACAAAACCAACAAGGAGCCAATAGCATTTGGTGCCGTTGTGTTGAAGCTGAACGGTGCGCAGAAGGCCCATGGCACTACTGACATCGACGGCGCGTACTCCATTACCGGTCTTACGCCGGGGTCTTATTCTGTTGAAATTACTTATTTAGGATACAACCGGCAGGTGATCAATGGTGTAGTTGTTTCAGTTGATAAAACGACGGCCCTCAATATTGATCTTTCACCTTCCGATAAAGTGCTGGATGAATTGGTCGTAACCACCTGGCGCGAACCGATCATCGGCCCTGAAAAAGTAGGCCAGACACTAACCTCCGACCAGATTAAGAAAATCGCTTCCGTAGATGTTGGAACGCTTGCCTCTACTGCAGCAGGTGCAACATCTGCAGATGCCGGTCGTGGAATTAGCCTTCGTGGTTCGCGTACTGCCGGTACCGTTTATTATGTAAACGGCGTTAAGCAGTTGGTAACTCCAACCCTGTCTCCAAACTCAATCGCGCAGATGACGGTTATCAGTGGCGGCCAGCCTGCTCAGTATGGTGATGCTGCAGGTGGGGTAATCAATATTACTACTTCAAGCCCTTCTGCAAATTTCCAGGGTGGCATTGAAGGAGAGACTTCTACCTTTTTAGACAAATACAATAATAACCGCATTAACTTCAGCCTTACCGGCCCGATCTGGACCAAGCGCGATGCCTCTGACTCTACAAAGAACCGTTCTATTTTAGGTTTCTTTTTATCCGGTCAGTACCAGAACTCAAAAGACGACAGCCCGTCGGCCCAGGGAGTATATAGTTTAAAAGATGCTTCCAGAAAACGGATCAGCGATCAGCCCTTCCTCAATGACCCGCAAGGTGGTTACAGTGTAGCTGCTCAGCAGATCACGATGGCCGATATGGAAAAAGGCAAAGTACGTGAAAACGTAGGGAGCCAGCGTTTCAACATTAACACTTCTTTCGATTTCCAGCCGAAAGAAAATATCATGATCACGTTCGGTGGTTTATTCAACCGTTCCGATCGTAATATGTACGTAAATTCCTACTCCTTATTTAATGCTGAGAATAATCCGCAGCAAATCATCAATAACTGGAATGCTTATATCCGATTCCAGCAATTCTTCCGCGATGCTCCGGGCGATTCTTCCAGCAGCGCGTTTAAAAATGCTTACTATCAGATTCAGGCCGACTATTCTAAGTACGACCGTGTAATTCAGAACGAGCGTTTGAAAGATAACGTTTGGCGGTATGGCTATATCGGTAAATTCAATACCCAGAATCAGACCTTCTATCAACCCGTTTCTATGCGGGTGCCGGATCCGAATAAGCCGGGCGACTCCATTACCAGCAATGTATTGGTAGATATGGGTGATTACAGCACCAACCTGACGTTTGAGAATTCCGGCGACAATCCTTACCTGGCGCGCTACACCGAACAAGTGCTGGCCGAAAGAAACAGATTAGAAGATCCGGTTTCAAACATTTTTGATCTGGCTTTAAGCCAGGGCGTACTGAACGGGGGCGATCCGAACTCTGTTTATTCGATGTATGCCAACCGTGGTTCCGTTTATCCATTATACGCACTTTTAAATAACGATCAGTTCCGGCTTTCAGCCTTAGGTTCAGCCGAATTAGGCAAACATACCTTTAAGCTAGGTTTTGAATTTGAGCAACGCGTAGAGACAAACTATTCCATTGACGGTACATCGCTGTGGACCTACGGTCGTGCCTTCACTTTTTCCGATACCGAATTAGACCTGAACAATGCTACGCCAACCTACGATGAAACAGGAAAACTGATCCGCCTCGATTATGGAACAAAAGCAATTGCCAACCAGAGTACATTTGGTAAAAACCTGCGTAATAAATTAGGTCTGCAACCAGGCCAGCCAATTAATATCGACGCGATAAGCCCGGAAGATCTGTCGGTTAGCATGTTCTCGGCCGATGAACTGATTAACCCGGATATTGTAAATTATCAGGGATATACTTACGATGGAAAACGCACCACCAAGCGGGTAAGCTTTGAAGACTTCTTCAGCGATCCGATCAACCGTCCGCAGGATGCAGTGCGTCCAATTTATGCCGCCGCTTTTATTGAAGATAAATTCCAGATCGAGGACCTGACCCTGCGGGCCGGCCTTCGTGTTGACCGCTACGATGCCAACCAGAAAGTATTGAAAGATCCTTATTCCCTGGTTGACCTGATGCATGCCAAAGATCTTCGTAACCTGACCTTCGCGAACGGATACAATATCCCTTCAAATATTGGCGATGACTATGTAGTTTATGTAGATAAGAACTCCCAGGATTTCTCCCGGAATTCTTCCACTAACTTTGCAGTAACCGGTTACCGTAAAGGCGATACCTTCTACGATGTAGATGGTACAGCAACAGAAAACACAAACAAGATCACTGAAAACGGTGCGGCTTATCCGCTCTTCGATCCGGCGCTTCAGGGTAACCCGGATACCGATTACCTGAAATCACGTGGTTTATCCGTAAAAGCATTTAAAGACTACGAGCCGCAGATCTATGTAATGCCTCGTTTATCTTTCTCCTTCCCGATTTCGGAAGATGCGTTATTCTTTGCGCACTACGATATTTTAACCCAGCGCCCGGAAAGAAACGGTACTTTGCCAAGCGATTATTACTTCCTGTATGGTAGCATTGGTTCCCGGAACGAGATCAACAACCCGGATCTGAAACTGCAGAAAACCATCGATTATGAAGTTGGCTTTGAGCAGCGTTTAACCCAATCTTCTGGTTTAACGATCTCCGCTTTCTACAAGGAAATGCGGGATCAGGTATCTTACCGCAGATACGTAGCTGCTTATCCGCAGGATTATGTAACCTTCAGCAACCTGGATTTTGGTACTGTAAAAGGGATGACCATGGAATTTGACCTGAGAAGAACCGGCAATATCGCCCTGACAGCCAGCTATACCCTTCAGTTTGCCAAAGGAACTGGTTCCAGTGCAACCTCCGGCTATAACCTTGCCAGCCAGGGTATTCCAAACCTGAGAACGCCTATTCCGTTGGATTTCGATCAGCGCCACGGCTTTAAAGTAAACCTGGATTACCGCTTCTTCGATGGGGAAGGCCCACTGTTATTCGACAAAACGATCTTCCAGAACACAGGTATCAACTTTACTGTATTTGCCGGCTCCGGAACGCCATATTCCCGTCAGGCAAATATCACCAACTACATCAACGCTATTGGCCGTCCGGTACTGGAAGGAACTATGAATGGATCCCGTTTACCAGCTAACTACCGCGCGGACCTTCGGATCGATAAAGATTTCAAAATTGGTAAAACAGTTGTTAATGTAGTAGATGGCCAGACTCAGGAAAAATTTATTTCATCGCGCTACGTAAAATCGCTGAACGTATTTTTCCGGGTTGAAAACGTGTTCAACCGGATGAACGTGCTGAATGTTTATCGTTATACCGGATCTGCGGAAGACGATGGTTATCTGGCTTCCTACCAGGAAAAATTTGGTGAAGCAGCAAACCAGTCGCTCATGGATATTTATATGGTTCGGATGCTGAATGGCACCGGAGGCGAGGGCTTAGGCTCGAACCCTACAAACTACTCCCTGCCGCGCCGCGCTGTTCTGGGTGTTAGCCTGACCTTCTAATTTATATATGTAACTTTTTTTACTAGAAATAAAATGCTAAACAAAAATCTATCTAGAACCCTTCTGGTGGCTTTGGGGCTTAGCTGCTCTCTGAGCGTTTCCGCCCGGGAAAACCTGGATAAAGGATCCCAGGCCGGCGGTAACAAACCAGGAAAGGGGAATAAAGTGGCTGCGGGTTGCTTAAACAGCTCCTCGCAAGCCGTGCTGGATATTAACAACGTTCGGACAACCGTTCTGAACGGTGGCGATATGTGGTGGAACCTCTTCGATGCAAGATATGAGGTGCCGAAAGTAAATGACCCTGCCTTGCCGAAGAAGCATTCTATCTTCGCCGGTTCGGTATGGCTTGGTGGCAGAGACGCACAGGATAACTTATACGTGGCTGCCCAGACCTACCGCCAGAGACAGCAGGTAGGTTACTGGCCAGGTCCGCTGGATTTGGCTGCAGGAGGAACGATCAGTAAAGAAGATTGTGCTACTTGGAACTATCATGCCAAAATCGATCAGGCGGTAATTGAAAAATTCAAAACTGATTTCAGAAACGGCGTATTCCAGGGCAAGATCGAATTAATGCCGAAAGCTATTAAAGAATGGCCGGCGAAGAATAACCAGCACATGCCTGTTCGTACGAACATGAATTTTGACTTGGCGCCATTCGAGGACATTAATGGCGACGGAGATTATAATCCGTTGGATGGCGATTACCCTAAGTTTACCGGCGACCAGGGAATCTGGTGGGTAATGAACGATGCGGGTAACGTAAAAGAGCCTTTCACCAAGCCAATCGGTCTGGAGCTGCAGGTACTTGCATTTGCTTTCCAAACCAACGACCTGATCAACAACATGACCTTTTACAAGCAGAAGCTTACAAATAAAGGTTCTGTGGAATTGAAGGATACTTACATGGGCCAATGGGTAGACCCTGATCTGGGCTTCTACAACGATGACTTTGTAGGTTGCGACGTAGGACGTGGATTAGGTATTTGCTATAACGGTGATAACGACGATGAAGGAGCCAATGGTTATGGCCTGAATCCGCCTGCTGTTGGCGTAGACTTCTTCCAGGGACCAATTGCCGACCCAGGCGATGGTATTGACAATGACCGTGACGGTACTATTGACGAAGCGGGTGAGACAATTATTATGTCGAGCTTTATCTATTACAACAACGATGCTAACGCTACGAACGGTAACCCTGATAAAGCAAGCGATTATTACAACTACCTGCAGGCGATCTGGCGCGATGGTAAAATTATTACCCATGGCGGAGATGGAACAGACCAGGGAGGAACCCCTTACAAATTTATGTTCTCTGGAAGTACCGACCCGAAAGGATATGGTTTCAGTACTCCTGCTAACCCAATCCCGAACACACCTCCTTCCTTTGCCTGGACTGAAACGAATACAGTTGCCGGGACTAAGAAATCGAATACGCCGGCAGACCGCCGCTTCCTGCAATCGGCAGGTCCGTTTACGCTGGGTAAAGGTGCTGTAAATGAATTGACCATCGGGGTTGTTTGGGCGCGTTCCAATGGCGGCGGCGCAACCGGTTCTTTTGGTTTGCTTACCTATGCCGACGACAGAGCACAAAAATTATTCGACAACGATTTTGTTTTACCGCAAGGTCCTGATGCTCCTGAGCTTGCTATTACTGAGTTAGATCAGCAATTGATCTTAACCTTAATTCCTAAAAAGATCATCCTTGCTAACGGTAATACGGTTAGTTCAGAGCAGTACGTGGAAGAAGACAAATCTCTGGCTTCAAATCCTCACGTTGCTGATCCCTTCTACAGATTTGAAGGTTATAAAGTTTACCAGCTGAAAGATGCAACAGTATCGGCATCTGAAGTAGATGATATCGACCGTGCCCGTTTAGTGGCGCAGGCAGACATTAAAAATGGCGTTACCAACATTGTGAATTTTGTTTACGATGCGGATCTTGACAGAACGGTACCAAAATTAAGAGTAAGAGGCGAAGACAAAGGTCTGTCTCATACTATTAATGTAACTACTGACTTGTTTGCAACCGGAAACGACCGGATCATCAACTTTAAATCTTACCACTACCTGGTAGTAGCGTACGCTTACAACGGCGACCCTGCCAATACAGATGACAAGTACCTGGAAGGAAGAAGAGTTTCTCTCGGAACCGGAATTCCGCATAAAACGCAGCCTGAAAATTCAGGCACGGTTCTGACTGCAGCCTACGGCGCAAGCCCTGAAATAATCCGGATCTTTGGTACCGGTAACGGTGGTAATATTCTCGAAATTTCTTCGCAGGATGAGCAGGATATCCTTGCTTCGAATCAGAAGCAATTGCTTCATTACCAGCCGGGAAATTCCCCTTTCAAGGTTAAAGTTTACGATCCGAAGATCATTACCGGTGGCGAGTTCACGGTAAAGCTATCCAGCCGGATTTCTTACAAGGCCTCCACTGTAACGAGTACCTCCAGGAAGCTTAAAAAAGGCGATCTGATTGAGAGCACAGGTGATTTTACCAAACCAGCTCCTTACAACACAGCCGAATTCAAGAAAGCGGTTTCTGCGCCTACGCAGATCCCAGGTAAGGCAATTGTAAGGAGGGTTCTGCCTCCGGTAATTCTCCGGGATACTGCCAATGGTGGTAGTGTAGATACCCTGTTTACCGTGGATGTTGAAATGCTGAACGACCACCTTAACGGCAGGTTCACTGCTGAAGTGGATCTTACTAAATTAGGTCCACTGACAGGTACCCCTCCAAGACCATCGGAAGATCCGATTGGTTATGATGAGGAGCCAAGAACCTTTAGAGTTGCTTCCGGTTCTGGAAATGACTTTGCCGCAACTGCCAATCTTTACGTACCGAATGATTTCTGGGCCATTACCTTGCCTGGTTTGAACGCGCCTGTTTATGGAGAACGTCCGATTTCAGAATTCAATGAGCAGATCCTTGTTAATCCGGAAACAAATAAGCCAATGGGGCTGGCGCTTGAATTTAGCCAGGCAAACAACCCGGGCTATCATATCCTGAACTCTCCGCTGAACGGAAGCCTTCCTTCCAGCGTGGTTTATTCGGGCAACAAATGGTTTGAAGGCGTTAAAGAGGTTCCAAACCCGGCTGACCCCCAAAAGCCTTACCAGTGGTTACTTCCAAAATCAACCTTTGGTTTTACAAGTGAAGTAGATGAAGTTGATCCGAACTATAACTATTACGAAGTAAATAATGGATCCTGGGCGCCGCTTGCAGTTACACAGATTGTATCTAAAGGCGGTCCAAATTTCAACCTTATTAACGTTACCCAACGGAAAATATTCAACCTGCCAAACGTGGATGTGGTGATTACCAGCGATAAATCCAAATGGACCCGGGTAGCAGTACTTCAGGGAACGGCAAGCAAATCTAACTTTGCTTTATCTAAGGATGATACCGAAGTTTATTCTGTTGACAAAGATGGGAATGAAGATAATACCATGTCGGATTATGACCCAAGCAAGCGTTCGGTTGGTATGGGCTGGTTCCCTGGTTATGCAATCGATCTGGACAGAGGGGTTCGTCTGAATATGATGTTCGCTGAGTTTGGTCTGGTTGCAGGAGATAAGACCAATAAGCAGGATCCAGGACGAAACCTGAAATGGGATCCGACTGCTGATGCCGCTAAATCGTATGGTAAAGAATTTATTTATGTTACCAATACAGTTTACGACGAAGGTAAGCAATTAGGTTATTTACTGGATTCCTTAAAAGCGACCGTAACCAGAGATGCTTTTTATCAGAATTTCCTGGCGAACAATATCTTTAATAAGGTTACCTGGGTGGGTTATCCGCGGTTAGCCAAAGGCCAGCAACTGCTTTCCGGCGATGTTCGGGTGAAACTGCGCGTAAGCCGCCAGTTTACTTCCTTCAACATGGATGGTAAGTATAACGTTAATCCGGTTTACAATGCTTCCGGAGTGCTTACAGGATCTACTCTTGTGCCATACACCGGCGTAAATACGAACCCGGAATATTTGTTCAATACCAATGGCCTGCTGCCACGGGTTGCCCAACAAAACACGGCTAAGGATGCGCTTGCCATGATCCGCGTAGTGCCTAACCCATATTATGCTTCGTCGCAATACGAACAGCGTCAGCTGGACAATATTGTAAAGATTACCAACCTGCCGAGAAAATGTAAGGTCAGCATTTACACCATAAATGGAACCCTGATCAGAACATTTAACAAAGATGATTCTAAGACATTCCTTGACTGGAACCTGAAGAATGAATTCAATCTGCCAATTTCTTCCGGAGTTTACATAGTACACGTAGATGCCGGAAATATTGGAAGCAAAGTGGTGAAATGGTTTGGTATCATGAGACCTGCTGACTTAGAGTCGTTTTAACAATTTTGGTTTTGTATAAGAAAATGAAGAAATCTATAGTATGTATGTTTTTTGCATCGTTACTGGCCGGCGCTTCTGCGCAGGCCGGTAACGATCAGAAAAAGGGGCAGGTAGGGGCGACGGAGCTTCAGATCAATCCCTGGGCCCGGAGTTCCGGTATGGCGAACGCCAATACTTCCCGCATAAGGGGAGTAGAATCCATGAACCAGAATATTGGTGGCTTATCTTTCGTAAAAGGAACAGAAATTCTTTTCTCCAGCACTAAATGGCTGAGTGGCTCGGATATCAATATCAATTCGTTTGGTATTGGTCAGCAACTTGGTGAAAGTGGCGGGGTAATGGGGCTTTCTGTAATGGCCATGGATATGGGCGATTTTAAGCAAACAACGGAAGATGCTCCTGATCAGGATATCAACTTCGGGGTGTCGATGATCAACTTAGGCTTATCCTATTCCAAAACGTTCTCCAACGCTATTCACGGCGGTATTACCGTTCGTGTAATTTCCGAATCTATTCCGGATGCTTCGGCTGTTGGCGTAGCTTTTGATGGCGGGGTGCAGTACACTACTTCTTTAGGAAAGGATTCTCTTGCTAAAGATAACCTGCATATTGGCGTAAGCTTACGCAATGTTGGCCCAGAAATGCAGTTTTCAGGAGATGGTCTGGCAGGACGTGGTACTATGAATGGTCAGACGGTAAACCGTTCGATTAACGAGCGTTCAGAGTCTTTCGAATTGCCTGCCTTGCTTAATATCGGGGTGGCGTATGACATTAACCTGAGTGCTTTAAACAGATTAACGGTTGCCGCTAACTTTGTGTCTAATACCGCTTCTGACGACCAGATCCAGCTTGGTGCAGAATATGCTTTCAACGAAAAGTTCATGGTCCGTGGCGGTTTCGATTACCATAAAGGTATTTTCGGCGATGAGCGGGAAATGGCGCATACCGGCCCGACAGCAGGCGCTACCGTGCAGTTGCCTTTCGGGGAAGACAATACCCGGATTTTCGGTCTCGATTATTCATACCGGGCTTCTAACCCATGGGGTGGCTCACACAGCGTGGGAATTAAACTAGGCTTTTAGACTAAATTTTACTATCTTTACACAAGAGAACGGTTAGCGCATAACCGTTCTCTTTGTTTTTTATTCATGATAACTCAGTAAACTTTTTAATGATAATGGCAAATATTTCTTATTACACCGCGGAGGGTTTAGCAAAACTTAAAGAAGAGTTAGCTGAACTTAAGACAAAAGGAAGGTCTGAAGTTGCCAGGCAATTGGCGGAGGCCCGTGACAAAGGTGACTTAAGTGAAAATGCGGAATACGATGCGGCCAAAGATGCGCAGGGGCACCTGGAACTTAAAATTTCGAAGCTGGAAGAAATTGTGGGCAATGCGCGCCTGATCGATGATTCTAACCTGGACCTGAACAAGGCGCTTATTCTTTCTAAGGTGAAGATTAAGAACCTGAATAATAATATGGTGCTGGATTATACCCTGGTTTCGGAAGAAGAAGCAAACCTGGCGGCCGGAAAGATATCTGTGAAATCGCCGATCGGGAAGGGATTGCTGGGCAAGGAAGTAGGCGATATTGCCGAGATCAGCGTGCCGGCGGGTAAGTTAAAATTTGAGATCCTGGAAATTTCACGGTAACTGCTTATGGCTTCGGTATTCACGAAAATTATTGACGGCATTATTCCCTCTTATAAAATTGCGGAGGATGATCGTTTCTATGCCTTTCTTGATATTAATCCCTTAACGGTAGGTCATACGCTGGTAATTCCCAAACAGGAAACCGACTATATTTTTGACCTGGAAGAAGATCTGTACGCGGATCTTCACCGGTTTTCCCATAAGATAGCGCAGGCTATTAAAAAGGTTACGAACTGCAAAAGGGTAGGAGTAGCGGTTATTGGTTTTGAAGTGCCGCACGCGCACGTGCACCTGATCCCGATGAACCATATGGCGGAAATGAATTTTGCCAACCCGAAACTGAAACTGAAGCCGGAAGAATTCGAAGCTATTGCCGAAAAGATCCGGCAGGCGCTTTAATTACTTTTTAACGATCCGGCTCGGGTTGTCGGTAAGGAAGTTTTTCCAGGATTTGGTACCGGCCTGTCCGTTATTGCCTTTCTGATAGTGGTGGCACAAAGCTACCGCCAGGGCATCCGAAGCATCGAAAAGTTTCGGCATTTCCCCTAATTTCAGAATTTGAGCCAGCATATTGGATACCTGCTCTTTGGACGCGTTCCCGTTGCCGGTAATAGATTGCTTTACTTTCTTGGGAGCATATTCTACGTAAGGAATATCGCGCGATAAGGCAGCCGCAATGGCAACGCCCTGGGCGCGGCCGAGCTTCAGCATCGATTGAACGTTGCTGCCGTAGAAAGGGGCTTCGATGGCCATTTCATCCGGGAGGTATTCGGTTATGAGTTCCTGCATCCGGTCGAAGATGTTTTTTAGCTTTACGGCGTGGTTGGTGTGATTTTTCAGGTTGATGACGTCGAATTCAAGCACCTGGGTTTTGGAGCCTTTTACCACCAGGATGGCATAGCCCATAATGTTGGTGCCGGGGTCGATGCCCAGAATTATTTTTTCCGCAAGAACGAGGGGAGAAGGTTTTATCATAAGATTTACAAAATTACAAACAAAAATTTGAATGTAGTTTTAAAAAGTAAAGGCTGGCTGGCGCTTAAATTTCTGATTTTTGCGCTGACCAGCTTTTATTTATATAAAGCGGTGCAAGGCCGTACCGATTTCTTTAACCTGCTTCAGGGCCAGACTGGTTCCGGAACGTGGATCTTTGTGGGTCTGGCAGCCGGATTAATTCTGGTTAACTGGGCGCTGGAAGCCTGGAAATGGTGGCTGCTGGCGCAAAAGATCGAACCTGTTTCCTATGCACGGGCTTTCCGTTCGGTAATGGTGGGGCTTACGTTAGGCTTTATTACCCCGAACCGGGTGGGCGATTATGCCGGTCGGATCCTGGAACTACGGAGCAAGAAACGGGTAAATGCCATAGGTGCTATTTTTCTGGGAAGGTTTGCTCAGTTGGTCATAACCCTGGTGGCGGGTAGCGCCGGTGGATTTTACCTGTTCTGGCATTTTTACCTGCCCGATTTCCCCTGGACCAAGATCGGGATCGGCTTGTTCCTGCTTTCCTGCAATTTATTCGGCCTGCTGTTTTTCTTCCGGGCTTCTTTAATTCTGGCCTTGCTGGCTTCTTTCCGGCCGGCCAGGCGCATAATCCCGTACCTGCGGGTACTTTCCCAATATACTTTTTCGGACCTGGGCTATACCCTTTTGCTAGCCTTTGCCAGGTATCTGGTTTTTGCCCTGCAGTTTGGGCTTCTTTTGCAGGCTTTCGGCATTCGGGTTCCTTTCTTTGATTTTTTCAGCTGTATTGCCAGTACTTTTTTGTTGAAGTCCATTGTGCCTTCGCTGAGCGCCATTACCGATATTGGCATGCGGGAAATTTCTGCCATGCATTTTTTCAGCCTTTTTGGCCAGCCGGAAATTAACGTATTAGGCGCGAGCCTGAGCCTTTGGTTTATGAACATTGTGTTGCCAAGCGCCATCGGGCTGATCTTTGTAGCGCGGCTTAAACGCAGAAAGGAAACCCGATGATCTGGCTGCTGACTTTTTTAGTGCTGGGGTATAGCCTTTTAATTATCGGCTTTTTAATTGGCTGGAACCGCCTGCCTGTAACTGTTTTGCCAACCGATCATAAACCGCGTACCCGGATCTCAGTAATAATCCCGATCCGGAATGAAGCAGCGAATATTCTTTCGTTACTGCAAGACCTGGAAAGGCAAACTTATCCCGCAGTACTTTTTGAGGTATTGGTGGTGGACGATTTTTCGGAGGATGGCTCTAGGGAGCTCGTCAGGAATTTTGGTTTAAATGCTAACATGCAGCTTCGGTTGCTTTCTTTGGAAAGCAGTACCGGAACGGGTAAAAAAAGTGCCGTTGCCTTTGGTCTGAGCCAGGCTGCCGGCGACTTTATTGTGCAAACCGATGGCGATTGCCGGGTGCAGCCTGACTGGCTGAAATTGCTCCAGTTTCAATACGTAAGTACGGAGGCAAAATTCATTAGCGGACCGGTTTGCCTGCAGGCTGGGAAGGCGCTGTTTGAAAAAATGCAGGTGGTGGAGTTTGCTTCTCTGATTGGTTCCGGTGCGGCGGCGATCGGTTTAAAAAAGCCGAACATGTGCAACGGCGCAAACCTGGCCTTTGAGAAAAAAGCATTTTACGAAGTTGGCGGTTATAGTGGTAACGAGGGAATTGCTTCCGGCGACGATGAATTTCTGATGCATAAAATACAAAAGCAGTTCCCGGGCAAAGTAGCTTTCCTGAAGACTCCGGACGCTGTTGTTTTTACTTCGGCCAAAAAGCAGTTACCCGATTTTATTGCCCAGCGGGTGCGCTGGGCAAGCAAGTGGCGCTTTTACCGCAACGTTCCGGCGCAGGTGGTGGGCTTGCTGGTATTCGGGGCCAATCTGGCCTTGCTGCTGGCGTTGATACTTTTACTTACGGGGCAGTTGGCGGCAATGGATTTCATGCTGATTTATATAGGAAAGTTAACTGCAGATACCGTATTTTTAGGGGTGATTTTGCGGTTTATACGCAGAATAAAATATTTATTTTATACCTTACCTTTACAGATAGTGTACGTGCCATATGTTTTGTATTGCGCGCTTGCCGGGTTAACGGGCCGCTATTCCTGGAAAGGTAGAATGCTGAATAACCGTGACTGAAATTGAATTAGACATTCTTGACGAGCTTTACTTTGTTACTTCCTTTGCCGAGGTCACCACCAACTTAAAAGTGGAGGATAAGACCTTGTGCCGGGAACTTGGCCGCTTAATTAACCGGGGGTATGTGAAATGCTTTTTCCCGGATCCGGATTCGGAAGTAGATTACCTGGCGGAGCGGTTTGAAGACGATTGTCATAAATATTTTTACCTGGCTACCAAAGAAGGTTTACTAGCCCATAATTCCCGGTAATGGCAACCCTCACCAAAAAGCAGGTAGTGCATTCTCCAGGCTATTATATCCGCCAAAGGCTGCTTCGCAACGGGCCGGCCATGCTGGGTTTGGCGCTGGTAATGCTGGCGGTATTGGTAGCGCTTGCCGGGCACCTGATTCTGCCGGATCCTACGCCCAATGCCAACGATGGCATTGTTGCCCTGCAGAAAAAGCCGGCCGGGTTTACCGTGAAGATCCTGAACCTGCCAAAAGCAGATAAACAACCCGAGGTAAATTTCCTGGAGCGTTGGTTATTTGGTGCCCCTTCAGCCTTTGAAAGTGTGCCCATAGAAAGTTATAAGCTGGAAAACGGCTTTTTGGTGGCAAGACCATACCGTTCCGGGCTGGAAGAAAATACTGCCCTACTGAAATTCCCTTTGCAACGGTTCTTTAAGGAAGAAAATGCCTCGGCCGGAGATCAGCACATTTCAGAGGCTGAAGTAGAAGAATTTATAGAAACCCGGACTTACTGGTTAGGCACCGACAAGGCCGGACGCGATGTATTGAGCCGCTTGCTTTTAGGAACGCGTATTTCGTTGGGTATCGGTTTCCTGGCGGTGCTGATCTCGGTAACGATCGGCTTGTTTGCCGGGGCACTGGCCGGTTACCTGGGCGGCCGTACCGATAAGGCCATTATGTTCATCATGACGGTAGTCTGGTCGGTGCCCGGAATCATGCTGGTAATTGCCATTAGCCTGGCCTTGGGAAGCAAAAGTGTATGGGTTTCTTTCGTAGCGGTAGGCCTTACTATGTGGGTAGATGTAGCCCGGGTAGTACGCGGACAGATTTTAAGTTTGAAAGAAAAAACGTATATTGAAGCAGCGAAGGTTACCGGTTTGCCGGAATTACGCATTATAGTAAAACATTTGTTACCGAACCTGCTTGGTCCGTTAATTGTAACGGCCACTGCCAATTTTGCTTCGGCAATTCTGATGGAAGCCGGTTTAAGCTTTCTTGGATTAGGCGTTCAGCCGCCGGCTCCTTCGTGGGGTATGATGGTGAATGAAGGATTTCAACTAATAGGTTCGAAGAACAGCCTGTTTTTAGTGCTATTGCCTAGTATCTGCATCAGTTTACTGGTGCTTGCATTTAATTTGCTCGGAAACGGGCTACGCGACGCTTATGACCCTAAAATTATCGTTACCAATGCCTGAGATTGTGGATAGAAACATTCAGCAGGAGTTAAATCTGAAGCAGCTGGAGTTAACGGCTTTACTGGAGATTACGCAGGCTATAAACAAAAACCTGCCTGAAAAGGCTTTGTACAAAATATACCACTTTACCTTACTGGCCCAGTTAAAAATAAACCGCCTTACCTTGTTTGTGCGCGACGAAGCCTGGGAGTGTAAAGTTTGCTTTGGGACCCAGACCGATTTTGTAAAGGAAGAATTACCGAAAGAGATCCGGCAGTTGCGGGAAATCACGAAACTCAGCACACTGGAGGTAAACAAGAAATGGCAGGATTTTGAAATTGCCATTCCGGTAATTCAGGATAACCGGGTGTTGGCGTTTGTGCTCATTGGCAACATTCATCCGTATTATTCCAGCTTAGGGGCACTTTCTTTTATTCAGACCCTGAGCAATATCCTGATCGTAGCCATGGAAAACCATAAGATGGCCAAGCATCGCCTGGCCCAGGAAGCCATGCGCAATGAGATCCGGATTGCCCGGGAAGTGCAGACCATGCTTTTTCCAAAATCCCTGCCCAACGATAAGGACGTAGCCGTACATGCCAGCTATATTCCGCACTCTACCATTGGCGGCGATTACTACGATTACGTGAAGATAGACGATGATCAGTTATTGCTGTGCGTGGCCGACGTTTCAGGTAAAGGAGTACCGGCTTCGCTGCTGATGTCTAATTTTCAGGCCGGTTTGCGTACCATTCTGCGCCAGACCTCCGATCTGCAGACGGTGGTTTCCGAACTGAATTACCTGATCTACCGAAATGCGATCGCGGAGAAGTTTATTACGGCTTTCTTTGGTATTTACAACCGCAAAACGCGGGAGCTGCATTACGTAAATGCGGGCCACAACGCGCCGGTGCTACTTTACGAGAATAATTCCTACCATTTGCTGAACGAAGGCTGCACTATGCTGGGAATCTTTGAGGAACTTCCGTTTATGTCAGTAACCAAGGTGCTCATTCCGCATAAATCCACGCTCATGTGCTACACCGACGGCCTTACGGAAGTGTTCAACAAAGATGAAGACGAGTACGGCCTGGAAAACGCCATTAAGTTCCTGCAGAATTCCCGGTACATGAACCTGCAAACCCTGCACAGAGAAATTCTGAATGATATTAAGGAATACAACGAAGCGGCCGGTTTCAGCGACGATATTACCTTACTTTCCTGCCGTTTCAAGTAGCGTTTCCTGCCGGCGTTCTTCCCTGGTCCAGAGGTCTAGCTTCACCAGCAGGGCTATGGAAATGTAAAAGAAAGAGCCCACTTTATCTACTTCGATCAGCTCATTCAGGGTAAGGTGGAAGATGATGACCACCAGGCATAAGCCGGCGCCGGTTATAAGGGCGCGGTATTCCGGTTTCCGGGTGCGGTGGTAAAGCGTTTGCGGTAATATGAGCAGGTAAGCCACCAGAATCAGCAAAAGTACGGCCCCGATAATGCCCTGTTCGGCAAGCTGCAGCAGAAAGTAATTGTGGGTCGTAGATTTTTCCGGGTTATCGCTTACGTAGGTCCGGAAGCTTTTAACGGTGTGCTTTTTGTATTCCGGGTAAAAAGTATTCGGGCCGCTGCCAATTAAGGGCTTATCGTAGGCCATGTTCACGGCTGCCACCCAGCGGTAAACCCGTTCCATGCCGGAAACATCCTCGAAGTTATAAGTTGCTTCCAGGTGCTTTTCAAAGTTATCGCCGTAAAAAATGGTTTTTTCGTATTCCGGCGCATACAACATGTAGGTGTTCTGGTTTATCATATAGCCTAACCCCAGAGCGGCTCCCAGGTAAGCGGTAGCCACTCCCAGTTTGGTGATTTTAAACCGGATGGCAAGGTAATAGAAAGCAGCTATGGGCAGGGAAAGCCAGGAGGCCCGGGTATAAGAAAACGCTACCCCCAGCAGCAGAATAACCAGAATAACGAGTAAGATTCCTTTCAGGCTTTTCCGTTCGAGCTGAAGTAAGGTAAATACATAGGGAATGGCCAAGGCAATAATGGCGGCGTAGATCACGTGGTTCCGGAAAAAAGGAACAACCGCCTGCTGCACGGCATCGAAGGCAAAACCCAGCAAGGCATGTTTTACCAGGGCAATGGAAACAATAAGGGTAAGCGGAACAAGGAAGATCCACAAAATTTTGCGCACATCTTTCACGCTTTTCACATACGAGCCGGTAAAGAGCAGAAATGGCACAATGTACCAGGCCTTTGCCAGCATGTATTTAACCGACTTAAGCGTGTCTACGGAATAAAGCGTGAGGAATAAAGCCCAGAAATAAAGCAACCCGGTCAGGATTATTAAGGGGTGCGAAAAAAAACGTTTATCGGGCCGTGCTCCCAGCAAAAATGATAATAGGTAGCAACCCATTAAGGCCACCATCAGAGGTTCGGTAGGCACATCTAAGGTTAAGCCGCCACCAACTGGGGTATGAATGGAAAAGGGAAGGCTGAAGATAAGCAGGTAATAAAGAATGCGGTAATTATTCAGCGCAAGAAATAAAAAAATTACCGAAAGCGGCGCCAGGAGCGCAAAAACCGTGTTCTTGATGAGCCCAACGGAAATGGCGCCGATTAAAATGGTGCCAAATGCCCAGAATACGGTTTTTTCGGAAATTTTTAACTGTATTTTGCCTGGTAAGATCATGCCGCTGCCCGGCGCATTTCCCGGTAATATAACTCAAGCAAGGCAACAAAGATAACCGAAAGAACAAAAGTCAGTACGGTGGCGGATACCACGATCAGCCAGCGGATCGGCTTTGCTTTTTTCATGGCCGGATAGGCTTTTTGTACCACATAAATGGTAGATACTTTGCTGGTTAACGAAAGTTTGGCATGGTCAAAAGCTTTTCTGGCATCGCTTAACTGGCTGCGTAAGTATCTGAACTGAAGTTCAAGGTCGGTAACCTGGTCTATTCCATTCATATAGCCTTCCAGGTTGTAGGAGTGGGTATTGGTTTTGGTAATGGCTGCCACCGCTTTTTCCAGGCCATTTACCTGAGCCTTAAGGGCAATGATTTTCGGATCTGTAGCACTCAGGCTTTTACTGAGAACTTCCAGTTCGCCCTGGGCTTTCAGCATATCCGTCTGGTTTTTCAATACGCTTTCGCTAATGGAGCGGCCTTCATTCACTAAACCATAAATAGAGTGTTTTTTCCGGGCCTTGCTTAAAGAGTCGCGGATGGCAACGAGTTTTTCGAAAATATAATCATAGCGCTGCTGCTGAATATGCAGGATCTTCTTTTGGTTTTCGAGCGTGAGCTCATAATTCATCTGGTCGATCTTATTTACCATGTCGTTGGCAATGGCAGCCGCTTTGTGCTTGTCTTCGCTGTAAAAGGTCAGCTCAATGGCGTCGCGTTCGGTCTGAACAATGTTCAGGTCGCCGATAAAATTGTCTAATACAGCTTGTTTGCTCAGATCATCGGTCATGTCCTCAAAGCCGTAATCCTTGTAGAGCTTGTATTTATAAATAATATAATCGGCTACGGGCTGCGATAAACCAATGGTGGTGATCCGGTCAATATCTTCCCGCGTACCGAATTTCTCGATCTTTTTATTTCCATCCATGATCTGGTCCGGGTCCAGGGTAGCCAGGTTGGTCGGGTAAAAGACCGTGGTAGATTTATAGACGTTTGGCAATATAAGCGAGATGATTACGCTGGCGACAAACGCTAAAAGAGTAAGACCTAGAACATGGTATTTCCACCGGTTAATGATTGGCAGCAGCCCGGTCAGGCTTTTAGGGCGTTCGGATTTTGTTTGGATTGCACTCATTGTAAATGAATATTCCTTCAAATTTACCTAAAAATCTCAAATTTACCTAAATTCCTCTTCCCGCTTTAAGCTTGTCTGAACTAGGTTGCTGTTTTCCAGTGCATAATTCCGTTACTTTGCAGCCGCAAATTCTTCAGACAAATTAAAAAGCTTCTCGGAAATATCAGTTTTATATTACTGCTCAACCTGCTGGTGAAACCGGTAGGCATTGTGGTGGAGAACCTGGTGCAGAATGAGATCGGGCACGAAGCTTACGGCTTGTTCAGTGCTCTTTTCTCGCTGGCCACCATCGGCGCCGTGTTTTCCGATCTAGGCATCAGTCAGCTGGCTACCAAAAAGATCGCCGCCGATTCCAATTACTTTTCGGCCTATTTTCCTACTGTTTTTCCGGTCAAGATCTTTCTGGCCCTGGTTTATCCGGTGGTAATGGTGGGGCTGGGCTGGGTGCTGGCCTACGATCTGCCTACCCTTTATTTACTGGCTATCGTGGCTTTTACTTTCGGCATTTCCCAGTTCATTTTGTTTTTCCGGGCTACGCTGCAGGGAAATCAGAATTTTAACGTAGATGCGGTGGGTTCGGTGGCCGATAAATTCCTGCTGGTGTTCCTGGTGCTGGCTTTGTTGCCAATAGGGCTTACGCTGGAGAATTTTGTGTATGCCCGTGCCCTGGCTACCGGTTTGGCTTTTCTGGCGCTGTACTTTCTGGTGGTTAAACTTTACGGCAAGCTGAAAATAAACCTGAACCGGCTGCACCTGCGGGAATTGCTGCGCGAAAGCCTGCCTTTTGCCCTGATCACACTGGTTTACGGCGTTAACGAACGCATCGATATTGTAATGCTTGAAAGGCTTTCTACGGCTACCGAAGCCGGACTTTATGCCGGGCCGTACCGCTGGGTGGATGCGGTAATGATGTATCTTTGGACGATCCTGCCGATTTTCTTTGCCAAGTTTGCGTTGAATATTCAGTCTAAAAAAGAACAGGAAAAATTGCTCCATTTCGGGCAGGTGGTGGTAAGCGTGCCCATCATTTTTGTTTCGGTTTTCGGGTTATTTTATGGCGAAGTTTTCTTTTTTCAGTTCAGCAACAGCACGCCGGAGGAGATCGGGTTTATGGTGCGCAACCTGCAGATCTTATTCCTGAACGTTTTGGTGCACGGTTTTTTTGCCATTTACAGTACCCTTTTAACCTCTACCAATTACGAAAAACCGGTAAGCGTGGTGGTTATGCTCAGCATTGTCCTGAACCTGACCCTTAATTTTATTTTTATCCCGGAATATGGTTCTTTAGCTGCCGCCTGGAATACCCTGCTGTGCGCTGTATTTGTTTCAGTTGGTTATTTTATAATGGTAGCCCGGAAAGCGAAGATCCGGTTACCGCTAACCCAGCTCGGAAAACTTGCCGTGCTCACCGTTTTGCTCTACGGAATATTTGCCGGCCTGCAGTTGGTTTCCGAGTGGTGGCTTTTAAATACGGTTTTTGCCGGAATTATTTTCCTGGGTTTGGTATTCTTGCTACGTATTGTTAGTTTCGCTGACCTGCGCAAATTACGCAAGCAGGATTGAGAGGAGCCCCACGGTTGAAAATTGCAGTAAATACCAGGTTTTTGCTGGCTGGAAAATTAGAAGGTATCGGGAAATTCACCCTTGAAACCTTGCGGCGCATGGTAGTAAACCATCCCGAAGCCGAATTTTATTTTTTCTTCGACCGGCCTTACGACAATCAGTTCATTTTTGGGCCAAACGTTACCCCGGTAGTGTTGAATCCGCCGGCCCGGCACCCTTTCCTGTTTTACATCTGGTTCGAAATAAGCGTTGCCAAAGCCCTGGCCCGGATCAAACCTGACGTTTTTCTTTCTACCGACGGCCTGACCACTTTAAAAACGGCCGTGCCAAAAGTTACGGTAATGCACGACCTGGCTTTTGAGCATTATCCCCAGGATATCGATTTTATTTTCAGAAAGTACCTGCAGTATTTTTCCCCGAAGTTTGCCCGCCGCTCCGAACGCATTATTGCCGTTTCCGAATTTACCCGGCAGGACATTGTAAAAACCTACGGCATCGAAGCCAAGAAAATTGATGTGGTGTACAACGATGCCAGCGCTTTTTTTGCTCCGAGTCCGGAAGCCGAACAGGAAAACACGCGCAACAAATTCAGCAAAGGCAAACCCTATTTTATTTTTGTAGGGGCCATTCACCCGCGCAAGAACTTGGTTCACCTCTTTAAAGCTTTCGATTCCTTTAAACAGCAAACCGGCAGCGAAGCCAAACTGTTAATTGTGGGCCGGAAAGCCTGGAATTCGAAAGACATAAGCAATACGTTTGAGCGGATGAAGTTTCAGGAGGATGTGGTTTTTACCGGCCGCGTAACCGATGAGGAGCTCCGGCAGCTTTACGGTGCGGGCCTGGCCAACGTGTATGTACCTACGCTCGAGGGTTTCGGAATTCCGATCGTGGAAGCCCAGAAATGCAACTGCCCGGTTATTACCTCCAACATCAGCTCCATGCCCGAAGTAGGAGGGGAGGCTGTGCTGCTGGTGGATCCGTTTAACGTAGGGGAAATTGCCGGCACCATGAAAAAAATAACTGAAGATGCTGCTTTGCGCCAGACCCTCATTTACCTGGGCCGCCAGAACCTGAAACGGTTTTCCTGGGAACGGAGCGCCGGCCAGCTCTGGGATAGCCTGATGCTGGCCACTGAATCTACCAGGAAGCCTGCCTGATGCGTTTGTTTCGCCTGCCTGAATTTATCCGGAATCTGCTGCCCCAATTGGAATGGCGCAAATCCGAAACCGAACCGGTTATTTACCTGACCTTCGACGATGGGCCGGTGCCGGAAGTAACAGCTTTTGTACTGGAACAACTCGCCCGTTTTCAGGCCAAAGGAACTTTCTTTTGCGTAGGCGAAAACCTCACGAAATACCCCGAAATCGCAAACCGGGTTCTGGAACAGGGGCACCGGCTCGGCAACCATACCTTCAACCATTTAAAAGCCTGGAAAACCGCTTCGGAACCGTATCTTCAGAACACCAAAAAATGCGCGGAAGCCTTAGTGCCCTATTTAACGCCCTCTGAAATTTCCGGGGAAGAAAAACCGCTCTTCCGACCACCTTACGGGCAAATTTCCCTGAATAAAATAAAGCAGCTGCAGCCCGATTACCGCATTATTATGTGGGACCTGCTTACCTGTGATTACGACCAGGCCTTGCGGCCGGAAGCCTGCCTGGAAGCCAGCCTGAAATATACCCGCAACGGCTCCATCGTGGTTTTTCACGACAGTTTTAAAGCGCGGCGTAACCTCGAATACGTTTTGCCCCGTTATCTGGAACATTTCCACCAGCTTGGTTACCGGTTCAGCGCCCTATGATCTTTTCTGTCGTTTTCTTTGCGGTTTACTTCAGCATTTTTGCGGTCCTGCTGCTGCTGCTTTTCCGGGAGAACTGGCAAAAAAGGGTACACTTTCCAACCGAAAAAGTAAAAGTCAGCATTTTAATTGCCGCCCGCAACGAAGCCCACAATATAGAGCGCTGCCTAAACTCCATTTTAAAGCTCGATTACCCCCAGGAATGCCTGGAAGTGCTCATCGGTGACGATGCTTCCACGGACAACACTTTTGAGGTAATTTCCAGGTTTATTTCCGACAGGCCCAGTTTTAAACTGATCTCCATTAAAGACCGGTTGGGTTGTGCGAAGGGAAAAGGGAACGTGCTGGCGCATTTAGCCCACCAGGCCACTTTCGATTATTTTTTCATTACCGATGCCGATATGGAACTGCCTGCCGACTGGATCGAAGCCATGCTGGCACGCGCCTCCCCCGGCATCGGGATCGTAACCGGCATTACCACCGTAGAAGGCCACCATTTCTTTGCCCGCATGCAGGGCATCGATTGGCTGAATGCGTTGGGAATGATCCAGGTGGTATCGGACCTGAACCTGCCGGTTACCACCATGGGCAACAACATGCTCGTTACCCGCGAAGCCTACGAAAGCACCGGCGGTTACGAGAAAATACCCTTTTCCATTACCGAAGACGTGCAATTGTTCCAGGAAGTATTGAAAAACGGCTACGGTTTTAAAAACGTTTACAGCCACCAGGTACTGGCCGTAACCATGCCCGCCCAGCGCCTTCCCGACCTGATGCACCAGCGCAAACGGTGGATGAAAGGCTCCATGCACCTGCCGCTTTACATGAAAATCGTGCTGATCGTGTACGCATCCTTTTATGCCGTCATGATACCGTTCTTTTTCCGGGTGCCGTTTTTTTACGCTTTTTCTGTGCTGTTCCTGAAGTGGCTGTTCCAAAGCATTTTTATTCAGGTTTGCTTAAAACGGGTAAAGCGAAGCGCTTCCTTAACCGAGTTGGTTTTGTTTGAAGTGTATCAGTTTTTTACCTCGGTGCTGCTCATTATTTTCTTCTTTCTGCCGGTAAAAGTAATCTGGAAAGGCCGGAAATATTAACGAACTTTGAACCGAAAACTCCCGGAAGTAAAACGGTAGATTTTAGCGGGAAAAAGTATTGGCTGAAAAGTTAGATTGTAATCGACTTTAAGTAAGCAGGTAAAGAGTCCCCCTTTTGAGGGGGTAGGGGGAGGACAGGAGATTTATCTGATTTTTAAAGAAGATCAAATAAAGTAAAAATCCTCCCCCTACCCCCTCCAAAGGGGGACCTCAAAAAAACTAGATATATCCCTTTTGAATTGTTTTACCAATTACCGGAGTACCAGAATAGTTTTTCAACATGAATTTAATAGACACCCATGCCCATATTTATGCCGCCGACTTTAAGGCCGACCAGCAGGAAACCTTGCTTCGGGCGCAGGAGGAAGGCGTAACCAAAATCCTGATGCCGAATATCGACCATACTTCGGTAGATGTGATGCTGGAAACCGAAGCCGCCCACCCGGAGCTCTGCCTGGCCATGATGGGCTTGCACCCGTGTTCGGTAAAAAAGGATTTTCAGCAGGAATTATACCGGATCGAGGACTGGCTGAACAAACGGAAATTCATTGGCATCGGCGAAACCGGCATCGATCTGTACTGGGATAAAACGTTTCTGGCGCAGCAGCAGGAAGCGCTTCAGGTGCAGACAGCATGGGCCATTCAGTTCCAGCTGCCCCTGATCCTGCATACCCGCGATTCTTTTTCGGAAACCTACGAGATCATTGCCCGCAACCAGCACGAAAATCTGACCGGTATTTTTCATTGTTTTTCCGGCACGGCCGAAGAAGCAAAAAAAGCCATCGACCTGAATTTCTACCTGGGTATTGGTGGCGTAGCGACTTTCAAAAACGGCGGCCTGGACAAAGTGCTGCCGGAAGTTCCCCTCGAAAGAATTGTGCTCGAAACTGATTGCCCGTACCTGGCGCCGGTACCGCACCGCGGCAAACGCAACGAACCTGCTTACCTGAAACTGATTGCCGAAAAAGTAGCTCAGCTCAAAAATATATCGGTGGAGGAACTGGCCGAACAAACCACTAAAAACGCCCAAAAACTTTTCGGCCTGAAATAAATGAATTACACCAAAGTAGATATCCTGACGGCAGCGCCGGAGCATCCGCAGGCCAAAGTACTGCTTATTTACACCGGCGGCACCATTGGCATGGTTTACGACGAAACCGGCCGGCACCTGATCCCTTTCGATTTTGAGCAGATCATTGCCAAAGTGCCGGAGTTGCAGCAATTCAATGTACTGCTCACCGTGCTCAGCCTGAACCAACCCATCGATTCCTCAAACGTCTCCATCAACCACTGGCTCGACCTGGCAAAAATAATTGAAGAGCATTACGCATTCTACGACGGTTTTGTGATCTTGCACGGTACCGACACCATGGCTTACAGCGCTTCGGCCCTAAGTTTCCTGCTCGAAGGCCTGGCCAAACCCGTAATTTTTACCGGTGCGCAGGTGCCCATCGGCAAGATCCGGACCGATGCCCGCGAGAACCTGATTTCGGCTCTGGAAATTGCCGCCGCCGGCGGAGCGGAAGGAAAAGTACTGGTACCCGAAGTAGCCATTTATTTCGACAACCTGCTGCTTCGCGGTAACCGGGCCAAAAAAGTGGAAAGCAGCCATTTCGATGCCTTTAAATCCGGAAATTACCCGCCTTTGGCAGTAGCCGGAATCGACCTGGAATTTGAACAGTCTCAGATCCTGAGCAAACCCGACAAGCCCTTTAAAGTACACCAACAGCTCGACAACCGGGTAGCCGTTTTAAAACTGTTTCCCGGAATTTCGGAAGGCGTGGTGCGCAGCATTCTAAAAGCCGACGACCTCCGCGGCCTGGTACTGGAAACCTACGGCGCCGGTAATGCCCCCACGGAAGCATGGTTTTTAAATGCACTGCAGGAAGCAATCCAAGCCGGCCTGGTAGTGCTCAACGTATCGCAATGTGATGAAGGCAACGTGAATCAGGGCCTTTACGAAACCAGCCGGTACCTGGAAGAAATGGGCATCATCGGCGGCGCCGACATTACTACCGAAGCCGCCATAACCAAGCTGATGTTCGTGCTGGGCTTGAACTTACCGTCATCTGAAACCCGTAAATTACTGAAGCATGACCTGAGAGGGGAAATTTCTATTTAAAAAACGCGATAGATTTTGCTTAAAAAGCTTGCAAAAGCTGAAATTTAATCTTTCCTTTGCAATCGCAATACAGAGAGGTGTCCGAGTGGTTGAAGGAGCACGCCTGGAAAGTGTGTATACTCCAAAAGGGTATCGTGGGTTCGAATCCCATCCTCTCTGCAAGTTTTATAAAACCCTGTAAGTGAATATCTTGCAGGGTTTTTTGTTTAATTATAGTACCGTCGCGCCGGTGTTTTGAACACGATTTTAAGGCGCAGGGAAAGTTCTGAATTATTATTTGGGAACAATTTATCTGATTTTAGGACCTGTCTGCCCGCATTCCTGAACACGCTGCCCAGTGCATTACCAATTAATTTTAGAAAGTGGGATAATAAATCCCTCGGCTCGGTTAAGACGGGATTACAAATCCCGTCAAGCAAATTTTAATAATTTATTTGGTCGAGCACTAGGGTAAGAAATCCCATCAATTTAATAAATCCTGAAAGTCAGGTTCAGGCAATAACCCGTCGCAATATTCTGCCAGACACTTCCTGGTACAATTCTGTAAAAAAGTAAACAACTTCTGTTTTATTCAATTTTAAAAATGCCGTTCTTAATGGCATAAATAACCAACCCTACCCGCGACTCCACTTCAAGTTTTTTGAATAGATTTTCCCTGGTAGATTCCACCACCCGGGGGTGAATATTTAACAGCGGCGCAAACGATTTATAGGGTAATTCGGTACAAGCTAGTTTTAAAAATTCTATTTCCCTTTCGCTCAGATCCGGGTGTACTTCCTTTTTCTTATGGTGTAAGCATTTTATTGCAAGCTCTGCCACTCTGCTGGAATAATAGGTGCCATCCGTTTCTAAGGTTCTAAGCGCTTTTTCAAGTTCCGAAGGATCGGTATTCTTTAAGATGTAGCCGTTTACCCCGCACCTGAGCATTCTTAAAATCGAGTTGTCATCATTGTGCATGGAGAGGGCAAGCACTTTTATTTCCGGGTAGTGTTTGGTGAGCCACTCCGCCGTTTGGTAACCGTCCATAACCGGCATGCTGATGTCCAGCAGGATGATCTCCGGTAAATTCTCGGGCGAGAGCTTGTTAACCAGGTCTTTGCCATGTTCCGCTTCCCAGACTACTGTAAATCCTTCAAAGTCGTTTACCAACTCCAGGATCCCTTTCCGAAAGAGCTTGTGGTCGTCTGCTATTACTACTTTAACGTTGGAGGGCTGGGGCGTTGTCATAGGTATGTATTTGGATCTTCGGAATTTCTAAAATTATTCGCGTTCCCCGTGAAGGTTCACTGTTAATGGAATAGGTTGCGCCAATGAGTTTGGCCCGGTATTGAAGGTTGAATGCGCCGGTACCCTGGCTGCTTTCTGCGGGCTGGGGATTAAAGCCGATCCCGTCATCCTTAATCTGGAGCAATAACTTTTCCGGCAGGTAATTCAGGCTTACTTCCAGATTGGCCGCGCTGGCATGCTTAATGGCATTGTTCAGGGCCTCTTGCGCAATTCGGAAAATGAGCAGCTTTTTATCTTGCTGCACCTCATACTCCTGCCCCTGGATCTGGAAGTTGACTTGGTGAACGCCGGATCTCCGGATAAGGTCAAGCTGGAACTGAAGCAATTCCGGTAAATGCTGGTGGTTGAGGTACTCGCTGTTCAATTGTTTGGAAAGATCCCTTAAATCCTGAATGGCTTGGTCTAATAGCTCCTTGCTGGTTGAAATCTTGCTTTCGGTTTTGGTGGCATTTGCAAGATCCAGGGTGCTGATGTTTAAGCGAACCAGGGAAAGGATCTGGCCGATATTGTCATGGATTTCTTGGGAGATCATCAGGAAGGTTTGTTCCTGCACTTCGAGTTTCGAGTGCAGAATTTCCCGGTTAAATTCGTCTTCCATGGCGGACTTTTCCAGCAGGTGCGTAAACCTTTTTTTCTGATAAAGCACCATGAAAAGGAAGATAAAAACGGCAAGGCCAAACAGCAAGACCGTGCCCGCCCCAATTACAATGAGGATTTCCTGAGCCGGCCCGCGCATAAAAACCCGATGGTGTAAAGCGAATATAAAAGGTAATTCAAAGAGTAGTTGATCACGATCAGCTTGCTTGCCAGTCCCAACTCTTCCCTCATTAAGTAATTTAAAAAGCCCATTAAGAAAAATGCCCCGCTGTAGAAAAATATATTACCCGTGCTTATCCAGAACAAAGGCGTTGCCGAAAGCTTTACGATCTCTGCCCTGGTAAGCAGGTCGTAAAAATAGCTTAAAGAACTTAGAATAATCAAGAAAGAGGCCCCCATGATGGCATAGGAATTTACGGAATCTGTTTGCTGCACAAAAACCGACAGGAAAAGGTGCGCGGCCAGGAACAAAGGAACGGAAACAGTAAGGGCTTTTTTGATCCAGGTTTTTGTGACTGCTTTCCGGTAAATAAGGGCAATTAAGGTATAGCAGAAAGGAAGGTAATAATGGTAGAGAAAATGCGTGTTTTCGGAAGCAAAAAAAAGCCGGTAAAAGGCTATGCTCTCTACCAGAAAAGTAACCCCGGTTAAAGTGGAAAAAAGGGGGGCATAACCTTCCAGGTTTTTGCGGTTAAACAAACTAGCCAGAAAGCTTGCAAATAAAATGCACAGGTAAACAGAGAATAAGAATAACAGGTGGTTCATTAAAGGGCAGTACTGGTCAGAAAAAGCGCAGGGCTAGCAATCTGTAAATTTACTAACCCTGTACCAAAGGTAAAATTTAATTGAAGCTGAATAAGGAGACTCCAATTTAGCGCGGCCATTGCGTTAGCTCTTACAGCAATGGCCGGCTAAATCGTAAAAGGAGTACACCCCTTCTTCATTAATTACAAGGTTGCCTCTCACATCACACCCTGCAATTAATACTGTTTGCGCTAAGCTTATATTTTGAATCCTGGTTTGATATTCATTGTAATCTTCTTCCGCCTGCAGGCTAACCAGTTCCCGCAATTTTAAAACTTGCCCCTGGTCAGGTAAAGCAGGATTCCCGTTTTCATCCATTGCCGTTAAGCCCAAACAAACAGCAATGTGTTTGGTAGAGCCCTTCACTGCTTCGATCAAAGCGTTCAGGTTATCGATATTGAAAAACAACACTTTGGGTTCTAGCGCTGCATTTATTCCCAGGGTTGGGCACATGTCTGAGACAGCGTTAATTCTGGCCTGGTACAAGGACATCATTAATTCAGCCGTACTTCTTTCTATCGGTTGCCCAAGACCTGCTGCAAAATTGGTAACTGTATTGTTGGTAGTAGAATCTAACATTTAAGTTTGTTGTGATTTGCATAAGTAGTTTTGTGAGCTCGGTGGTAAAAGTAAATACTTAGTTGAAGAAGCCATAATCAGGTAAAATGCTGCTTAAAAACCTTGGTTGATGTTTTGGCTTATAAGTCAAAATGTTATGAATTGTTTTGTTTGTTTTAATGGGATTTTTCCCATAGGTTGTGTGCGAAATCACCCAGAAATAATAAGGCCAGGCATGCGGTAAAAATGCTTTGCTTGCAATTTCCGTTTCTGAAAGCGGCCTTGAAGCCGGAAGATGATTGCCGAAGGGATAGCTGATAGCTAACGTATAATTTTGGACCTGCTTATCTTAAAATGTATGGGTTTCAATTGACTTACAACCATTTATCAAAAAAAAATAAGGATTTTAAAACGTGCAAATCTGGGTTACTTGAGGAGAAGTAAGAAAGGTTTTCCGCAGGCTACAAATGCCACATTTAAAAAATGTCTAAGAGTGTCATCCTGATCAAGAAAAAGCAGCCTGTTAAAGCTGCTTTTTCCGCTCAGATCATACCGTTTTATTCCGCCTTAATACTGATTTTAGTGCCTGCCACCCAATACTTGTGTTCGTTGGTGTAGTAGAGGTAGGCTGCGCTGGCAGGGCTTTCAAAAGTGCCGGGGAATTCTGCTTTCAGGTCCAGGTTTACTTCCACTTCTTCGGATGGGGCCATGTCGCGGAAGTAGCAAACCAGGCGGTTACCGGTAATTTCATAATAGTCGATCACTTTCCTTTCCTGAAGCTCTTTCAACTGCCACGGCTGCACGGACATGCCCGCCGGAATTCCTATCAAAGCCAAAGTCATGGGTAAGCCTTCGGCCTTTTCATTTTTAAGTTTCACCTGGTACCGGACTGTGCTGCCCACCACAGCTTCTGCAGCGCGCAGGTCCGTTTCCAGTCTAACTTTACAATCCGGGGAACTGGGCGGCAGGTTGGAATAATAATTCAGGGCCATGGAATAGGGAAGCGGGTTGCTGGTTTTCTGGTACTGAACTTTTACGCGGTAATTGCCTGGCTTTTCAAAATGTTTTTCAAGCTGGTTTATCTGGATTTCGCCGGTTTGGTTTGCCAAGTAGCTTTTTTCGCCGGCCTTTTTGCTTTCCACATAAAGCTGCACGGTGCCGTCTTCGCTGGTGCGTTTGCTGAAGCGGGCGTAAGCGGTTAAGGCTTTCAGCGTTAAAAGGGTAGCCTGCGTGGATCCAAAACTGCCATAACCGTTGCGGGATTGTAAGAGAAATTTTACGCCTTTCTGAAGTTGCTGCATCGGTTTCTGGTCGGCTTTCAGGATTGCCAGCACGGCCAGCGCGGTAGTTTCCAGCTGTAAGGCTTGCCCGGTGGAATACGTAACGGAGTGTCTGGTGCCGGTCCAGCTGCCATTATCTGCCTGCAGTTTCAGGAGCTTCGTTAAACAGGTCTGGCCGCGATCCTTATCGCCGGAGGCAAAAAGGGCATTGGTGGTTAAGGCAAGCTGGTAAGGATCGCTGGAGTTTTCGCTTGCAAGAAAAACCTGGTCCATTTCTTTTTTCAGCTCTTTGTTGCCCGCTTCCGCCAAGGAATAGACAATATAAGCATTGGTAATAGCAGCATCCGCCCGGCCGTAACCAAACCCTCTGGCCGAAAGATTGAAGCCCCCGTTGCCATCCCGGCGGTTCAGCATCCAGGCTTGGGTTCTTTCCAGCATATCCGGATCCACGTTGCAGCCTAACCTTTTCATGTCCGTGAATTGCAGCAGACCGTAAGCCGTTAAGCCTTCGTGGGCAGGTACGCCGCCAAACCACTCATAGCCTTTTTCTTTCGTTTCGAAGGTCGTAAGCCGTTTATAACCTTTATCCATCAGTTCTTCGGCCCTGGCCATGGCGTTCAGGTCGGGCTTATCTTGTTCTTTCAGGTAATCGAGCACCATCAGGTTAGGGTAGCTGGAAGATGCAGTTTGTTCAAAACAGCCGTAAGGTTCCCGCAAAATTCCCTCAATGCCTTTCAGCAGATCGGTAACCACCGACGGATACGCTGAAAAAGAGATCTGGGCGGTGCCCGGCGTCATGTTGGTCATGTCGAGCTGGTATTCCTTTTCTTTGTGGTCGCCGGCAATGGATTGACTCACGGGGTAGCCGCGTTGCTCTACTTTTACCGGCTGGCTGAAGCCGTCTCGGTGGCCCTGGGCTTCGAAAGCAGCTGCAAAACTGGAATTTCCCGAAGCGCCGGTAACCAGATAGTCAAGGTAAAAAGTAGCGGTACTATTGGCTTTTACCACCAGGTTTTTGTTTTCCTGGCCCAGAAATTTCCATCCTTCGGGGTGCTTTATATTTAAGTTGCCGGTTACATCTTTTCCGGTATTGTTTTTAAGAATTAAGGGAACGCTTAAGCGGTCGTGCTGCAAGGTGACTTCCGGTAATTTGGCAGCTACGCTGAAGGGCAGCTGGGAGTAGAATTTGTGTTCTTTTCGGCCGGGGCTGCCATCCGTAGAAATTCCTTCCACCAGAATATTGTAAGAAGTAATATCATCGCCGGTGTAAAATTCCAGTACCGCCACGCCGCTCCGGCCTATTTTTAGGGCCGGCTGCCAGAAAAGCGTTCTCCGGAAATCGGTTCGTTCCGTTATCGGTTCACTTGATGTGTAAACCGGTGCGGCAAATTCCCGGATGCGGGTGTAGCTGTGCGGTTCGGCCGGCGTTTTGGCTTTATTGGTCCCTTCCTTTGTTTCCAGTTTATTATCCAGGTTCCGGCTGTTGCTCTTAATGACCCGGGGCTTTGCGCTACTGATGGAGCTCGCCGGAAGGTTGGGTGAAACCAGTTGTTTCACGCCGTTCACATAGTAAACCGTACCGGTATTGCGGGAGCCCCGGAGGCTGAGCCCTCTTCCGCCATCGGCTGAACTAATGCCGGAAGCGGTAGCAACACGTGTTCCTACATCTACGGTAGCCATTTTCCTGATCTGCTCGGAAGACAAGGTTTGACCCACTTTTTCCGGGCCAATAATCGGTTCGCGGTAAGCGGTTACCGATACTTCAGCCAATTGCGTAACGGATGCAAGAAGCTCCAGGCGAAGCGAAGTGGTTTTTTCTTCCTTTAACTCTACACCGGTAATTACGCGCGGTCTATACCCCACATAAGCCGTTTCCACGGTGTAAGTACCCGGGGGTATTCCGGCAATAGCATAATCGCCGTCAATATCGGTTGTTCCATAAGCTTTTTGCACGCCTTTCTGTTTAAGAATTACCGTTGCAAAAGCAAGTGGCTCCCGGGTTGCTTTGTCGATTGCTTTGCCGGCAATTTTAGCGGTATAACGGGAAGGTGAATAAGTAACGTTAACGGCTTGGGTAGTTCGTTTGGTTTTGCCGGTATTTCCTGCTACCGTATGAGTTTTAACAGGATAAAAGACCTTAACGTGCGGACTGTAGTAACCCTCCACCTCAATACCGGTTATCAAGCCAGGATCGTAGCCTTCCATCAGAACTTCAATATCGTACTTGCCCTGGCTTGTATTCCGGAACCTGAAGAAGCCATCGGCAGCGGGAGTAGTAGTTTGCAAGAGCTGGCCTTGCCTGATTAGTTTAACCTGGCTGTTCTGCGGAATGGGATAGCCGTTGAACAGGCTTACCTGGCCCGCAACCTCGTTGTAACCCGACTGGATTTTATACTCAATCTTATACCGATTTTTGGGGAGTAATTTTTCGCCGGAATACTGGTAATGCGGGAGTTGCACATGCTTAACGGCTTGCCAGGTAAACCGGCGCCAGCCACCAGTTTTCAGCAACAGGTCCAGAGCTACCGGCGCTTTGGGTTCTTCTTTGTCGAAATAGAATCTGGGCTCTTCTACCTTGCCTTTAATTTCCGTTTCTACCAGCATCCACGACAGAATATTGCTGGACTTGTCGTTCATGTAGGTAAGCAGCTGGTCGTCTACTACCGACACCATGACGTCGGCCGGCATGGGCATGCCGGTTTCGTCGGTGGCCGAAACGGTAAGGCGTACTTTTTCCCGGGGCAGGTATTTCTCCTTATCGGTCTTTATCTTTAGTTGTAATTGCTTGTGGTTATTTACGAAGACCAGTCTTTCGGCGCGTTCAATGGTTTTCTGGTCGAAAAGCGTCAGCTGCAAAACCCCGATTGGCAGGTCAGCAGTGGAGAATTCTACGGGGTTGTCGCCGGGCTTTAAGTTCAGGACCTTCTCGTAGTACATCTGACCGCGTATTTGCCCGACCAAAGCGGCCCTGGCGGTAATAGCGGACCGGATATTCACTTTTAAAACTTCCCCTTCCGGCCGGGAGACCTGCAGCACATAGCCCGATTCCATGGGTTCCGGCAAGGGATAGGTAGAAGTGATTCCAGCCGGGCTGGTCAGGCGGGCTTTGTAGGTTTTGTCCGCTTCCGGTTTAAAACTGAATTCGCCCATGCCATCGTGGAAACTGCTGAAAGAAGCCACCACTTTGCCGTCCTGGTCGAGCACCTGACCGCTTACGTCGGCGGGTTTGTTAAACTCGTTCAAGGCCCGGAAGGCTAACTGGCTTTGCAATCCGTTTACCAGTTCTCCGCCTTCCGGGAAGAAGTTCAGTTGTACTTTATTCAGGACAATGGGAATGGATTTGGAAACGGATTCGTAGATGCCTTCATGTTTGAAGATCAGGTTCAGGTGGCCATCGGTACTGGTAAGCGTTTGAGGCAATTTGAATTTAACCAGGGCATTCCCTTTTTTATCGATGGTTCCTTTGGCCTGTTCCACTTTTTCCCCTTTCAGGCTTACCACAAAATCGAAAGTAGTTCCGCTGAGGGGGCGGTTCTCGTTGGTTAAGGCCTTTACTTTTGCACTTACCAGACTGCCGGGACCGTAGGCTTTCTGTTCAAAATCCAGGGTCAGTTTCAATCGCGGCATAACTACCTCCTGCACCTGAAATTCCCGTTCAAAAGCCAGGTTGTTCTCGCTCAGGCCGGAGTTGTTTCCATAAACTTTGAGCTTGTAAAGGCCGCCGGGTTGGTCGGGTTTCAGATCGAAACTTCCCTTGTAAATGTTGTCGGTGGAGTTGTAGTTCGTGTATTGGGTGGCCTCCACGGTACCCTGCGGGCCGATTAACTGAATTACCAATTGGCCGGGCTGGTGCGCCAGCGTATTGCCGTTCCGGTTGAACACACTGTACCAGACCACTTCGCCTGGTTCGTATAAGGGTTTGTCCGAAATCAGGTAAATTTTATTCGTATAGTTGGCCTCGGAATAATAGTTGAACTTTAAACGGAGATCGACCAGAAAACCGGCAATTGTAGAGGGGTTTGGCTTCCATGACCACAGGAAAGCAGCTAGCAGGAGAATGCCGGACAATTTTACCAAAAATAATTCCGAGCGGGTAGTAGGCGATTGCATAAGCAGAATGGTTAGCGTGGAATATTTCGTTACATATCAGGTTGATTTGTTTTTAGGAACTAGAGAAAATTACCTGTTGCATTCAGGCTTCAACAAAGGCTTTGTTTTTTAATGACCACCGGAAAATGGATTATGTTGCACCGGTTTTCTGCATTTAAGTGCTTTACCTTTAAAGCATTAGTTGCGGAAGTCGGAATTTGTAGCGGAATTAGCGGATAAATAAGGCCGAAACCAGTGTTTGGGTGAGGTTTAGAAATGTTTGTGTAAGATATAGGAAGCTTTTGCTGTACTACTTTATTAAGCGGCCTTTATGTCTGAACTATGATTTAATGAATTGTATGATTTTTCCCTCCCGAAAAGTCTATTTCGGGAGGGGAGCGGAATTAGAGAAGAGAAGAGAAGAGAAGAGAAGAGAAGAGAAGAGAAGTTTACAGGGTTGCCAAAAATGCTGCTGTAAGCGCAAGATTGTTTGAAATTTCACAGAACTGTATTTCGCGATTTTTACTTTTTGAGCATTCCTCGCTTCTGTATTCGGATGCATTTTTCGAAAATAAATCCTGTAAATCTTATTAATCCCTAAAATCGTGTTCAGACAAACCTGCTTGAGAAATAACTTTATTGTACAGCCGGTTTAGTTTAGAAGAAATGCATTCCTTAGACGACCTGCAGAGCCAGCTGGTTTTGTCGGTTCTAATTAATTTTACCAGAAGCTTATAAATCTGTTTTACTACATTAAAAAAATTAACCTCCCGGTTCAGCTTGTTCCTTGAACATTGCGAACCGGGAGGTTAATTTCTGACTACAGGTAAAATAAGTTGTGCTGCTTTTCTAAGCAAAAACAATAGCGTTTCAGAAAAACGTTGAGTTACATTTCAGGCTAACTTGTTTAATTCAAGAATTATTTCTTAGGAACAATTTTCCAGAGCTCCCCATCCGAATGATCGGTTACTACATACAAAGCGCCATCGGGGCCCTGGCGTACATCGCGGATGCGTTTGCTCCGGTCTGCCAGCAAATGTTCTTCGCCAACCACGCGGTTATTTTCCAGTTTCAGACGCACAAGTAGTTGGTCTTTCAGACTGCCGACGAACAGGTTGCCGCGCCATTCCGGAAAGAGGCTACCGGAGTAGAATTGAGCGCCGGAAGGGGCAATTACCGGATCCCAATAGTACACGGGGCGCTCAAAACCGGGCTTATCGGTAACGGAATTTGGTACCGGGCTGCCGGAATACTCTTCGCCGAAGGTTATCAGTGGCCAGCCGTAGTTCTTGCCTTTTTCGATCAGGTTCAGTTCGTCGCCGCCTTGCGGGCCCATTTCCACTATCCAGAATTGGCCCTTCTCATCGAAAGCTGCTGCCTGCACATTGCGGTGGCCCAGGGTCCAGATCTCCGGCATGGCGTTCTTCTGGCCGATAAAGGGGTTGTCGGGAGCCGGAGCACCATCGGGCGTGATGCGGAGGATCTTACCCATGTGGCTGTTCAGGTGCTGGGCTTGCGGCCGGATTTCTTTATCCGAGCGTTCGCCAAGGGTCACGTATACCATACCATCCGGTCCAAAGGCCAGGCGCGAGCCGAAGTGCATTTTACCATCGTAAGTAGGCATGGCCCGAAAAATCGTTTTAACCTGTTCCAGTTTGGTGTTGTCGGCAGAAAGTTTGCCGCGGGCCACACTGGTCGCGTTGCCGCCTTTCCGCGGTTCGGAAAAACTCCAGTAGATCATCCGGCTGGTTTTAAAATCCGGGCTGAGTTCTACATCGAGCAAACCACCCTGACCGCCATAGTCTACCGGCGGCAAACCGGTTAGGGGTTGGCCCATATTGCCGGAGGCCGAAATGATCCGCATCCGGCCCGGTTTTTCGGTAATGAGCAGATCGCCGTTGGGCAAAGGTTCTACCGCCCAGGGCTTTTCCAGGCCTTTTGCCAGTACTTCTACGCTAATAGGAGTTTCCGATTTCATGGCACAGGCCCGGGTTTGGCCTTCAAAGGCTGGCTTCTGGTCAGGGGAATTAGCCTTTCTGGTTTCCAGCGGAGTGCAACCTTTTTGTCCGGTTTGGTTCGTGGCAGTTGCGTTAGAAGCCTTTGCATGGCCATTTTCGTTTTGGCTAGCCGTTTTCTGGTTGCAGGAGATGCCGGCTGCACCAAATGCAATTGCCAGGGTAAATACAGCGGAAGAAAGTTTCATGCTTTTTTCGATTAAAAAAATACCGTTTTTCAGAGAACTTTGGTAAAGTTATTTAGTCCGGTATATTCCGCATGCTGAAGTTTTAAGCCTCAGGCTTTTCCTTTTCCTACTTACCGGAATCGGTTTTACTCTTTTCCCGGATTAAAGTTTATGACTTGGTTTTTAGTTTGCAACAGGAAGTTGTCAGTTTAAACTGGTGTTCAGCCGGCGTTTATTTTTAAGGTGCATACTGCAAGTTTAGGCGAAGCCGTAACTTGTAGGTAAACATCTGGTCAGTTTATAACTGACCTTGCCTGCAAGGCAATCAAAGCTGCTGCCATGGAATTCCGGAGTAAATGATCAGTAGCTTGCTCCTTTAAACCTGGTTATCAGAAGGCATTAATGCGGTAGAGCCTAAACTTGCGACAGCTATTTTAGTAAGTTTGTAAAGCCGGTTTTGTTGACATCTACACTGGAATTTCATTGCAGCAGTTTTGGTTGCCTTGCAGGCAAGTTCAGTTGCAAACTGAACAATAAATTACACACAAGTTACGCTCCGCTAAACTTGCGCGATGAACACTAAAACCGGCGCTTGCGTAAATTCGCTTACTAAGTTTTTCCTCTTAAATCTATTTCCGGATCGCACCAATTATTACATAAGAGCCTTCGCCATAACCAGGTTTGGCAAGCTGGGTATCGTTTATCTGATCGAGCGGGTTAAAGAGGGTTTGTACTGGTTTAACCTGGGTAAAGCCGGTTTCCAAGAGCCAGTTTATTACCGTTTTCGGGGCATAGAAATTCGCGTGTTTGTAGAAGGGGCTCGTTTCCCTTTTTTCTTCGTATTCAGTTCCCAGAGGGCTGTCGCGGTCTACAAAACCCACGATCAGGATGCCGCCGGGCTTCAGTACGCGTTGGGCTTCCCGGAAGGCTGCCTGTACGTCGTTGAAATAACTGATGCAGAAATTCATCAGCACAAAATCGAAGGTAATGTCTTTGTAAGGCAGGGCTTCGGCGGTGGTATCCATTACTTCAAAGCCTTTTTTAATGGCAACGTCCCGCATGGCGGCAACCGATTCGGTACCTTCTTTTATTCCGAGCGCTTCGGCATAATGGCCGGTGCGGATCTCTACCTGCAAACCGCGGCTGTTGCCCGGTGGCAGAAAATCGCGGATGGCTTCCACTTCCGACTGGAAAACGTTGGGGTAGCGCTCGAACCAAGCTTCGTATTCTGCCAGTTTCGTTTCAAATGGGGCTGTTCTGATCATAAGATTTCTGGTTTATTAAAGTAAATTATCTGTTGCATAAACCCGTTAACTAATGCTATGTTTTTCCGGAAAAAAGTGCCCTGGCAATTATCCAGTCTGGTGGAAGGCAGCAGGCTTAAGTCGGGTTAGCTTTGCTGAGGCTAGTACATAGTCAAGTTGATTTTTAGAAAGGGGGTTACAAATTCCACGGCTCGGTTAAGACGGGATTACAAATCCCGTCAAGCAAATTCTTGTTATTAACCTGACAGTGTACAAGCTTAGCCTTTCACCAACCAATTCAGGTTCGATAAATTAACCAGTCGAAGCCAGCAACTGCCTTCCTTGTCATTATTTCCGGCTACTAACCAGAGGCAGGGTAAAGGTAAAGGTGCTGCCTTGGCCGGGTTTGCTTTTTATTTTTAGTTTGCCGCCATGCTGTTCAATAAATTCCTGGCTCAGGTTCAGGCCCAGGCCGGTGCCTTTTTCGCCTTCCGTGCCAAAGGAAACCACGTTTTCGGTGTTGCGGTGCAGAATACTTTTTACCGCTTTCGGACTCATGCCAATGCCTTCGTCTATCACGCTGATCTTTGCCTTCTGCTTTTCCGGATTTGCGGTAATGGTAATGGTTTTGCCGGGTTCCGAAAATTTTATGGCATTCGATACCAGGTTGCGCATAATGGTCTGCAGCATGTTGCGGTCCGCGTTTACCTGCAATTCGCCGGACAGTTCCAGAACCAGACTTACGCCTTTGGTTTCGGCCTGGGTTTGCATGTGCCCGGCCAGTTTCCGGAGTTCGGCGTTGAGCGATAAGTTTACCGGAGTAAAAGTTACAGATTTGAACTGGGCCATCGACCACATCAGCAGATCGTTAAGCAGGTCCAGGGTTTTGCTTGTATTGCGCCGCGCTTTGTCTACTTCGGCCAGAATCTCTTCTTTCGAGATCGTTTCGCCGCTTTTCAGGATTAGCATCAGGGCAATTTCGTTGCTGAAGATCAGGTTTACCAGGTCGTGGGCAATAATGGAAAGCAGTTTGTCTTTGTAGGCGCTGTGCTGCAGAAGCTGCTGGTTCAGGCGGTTTATTTCTTCCTGCTTTTCCTTCAGCTCGGTTACGTCCATGGAAATCTGCAGCAGGGCCGGCAGTTTGGTGCCGGAAAAAGTAAACGGTATTTTATTCGTCTGGTAAAACCGGCGTCTCCCGTCGGGCAGCTTCAGGTGTTCTTCACAGGTCTGTACTTCATTGTACCCGTCGCCGGGCGGACAAAGCTTTTCGTCTATCACTATTTCGTATTCGCAGCCTTCGGGCAAAGCGGGTTCGGGCAAGCCCAGAATATCTTCTACTTTTTTCTGGTAAAATTCGGCGGCGGCGTTATTGGCCAGCACAATGTTGCCTTCAATATCTTTGGCGTATAACCGGTGCGGTACCAGATCGATCACCTGCCGGAGGCGTTTTCGATTATTGCTTAAATAAATTACGGTGTTTACCCGGGTAAGTAATTCCTTGGTTTTAAAGGGTTTGGTTATGTAATCGGCGCCGCCAATGTCGAAAGCTTTTACAATGTCTTCTTCCTCGCTTTTGGCAGTAAGGAAGATCACCGGAATATGCCGGGTGCCGTTGTCGTTTTTCAGGATCTCGCACACGTCGTAACCCGAAATTTCCGGCATCATGATATCGAGCAGAATGAGGTCGGGCTGAATTTTATGGGCAATTTCGATGGCTTTGTGCCCGGAACCCGTTAACAGCAACCGGTAATACGGGTTTAATACCGTGGCCACCAGCTGCAGGTTTTTCGGGTTATCGTCCACCACCAGCACTACGCTTTTTTCCTGCCGCTGGCTTAGGTTAAATTCCGGTGCATGCATAAAAATGGGTATTATTGATCTGGTTGCGGGAACTCGAGCAAAAGCTTCCTTAAGCTTTCTACGTCGAAACTGCTCCGGGCTACCGACAATTGCTTCAGATATTGCGCAAGTAAAAAGTGAAGCTTATGCTTTTGCATGTAAGCGTTGAGCCGGGTAATCAGCGTTGTAATCGATTCCAGATCAAGTACATCGGCCAGTTCGGCTGCCTGGCGGGAAAACTCCTGCAGCTTCCCGGCCGTTTTCTGCAGCAGCGCCTGCTTCTCCGGTTCTGCTATCTTTTGGCCGTGCTCTACCGGGTTTTCTTCCGGAGTGGATATTGCTTCGGTGCGGTGCGGCAGGTAGCGTACCAGGATCTCCAGGAGCTGGCGTTTGTTTACGGGCTTGGCGAATACCGCTTCGAACAATTCTTTATCTGCTATTCCGTTGGGCTTTTTGACCGAAGCCGTGAAGGCAATGATGGGAATATGCCCCGTTTTTTTATTTTGCTTTATGGCCTTTGCCGCTTCTTGTCCATTCAATTCCTTCATTACCAGATCCATCAGAATTAAGTCAGGAGAGGTTTTGGCGGCAAGCTTTATGGCTTCTTTACTGCTGTTGGTTGTTTTTACCTTAATATTTTTATCTGCCAGAAAGGCTTTAGCCAGATCGGTATTGGTTTTTTCATCGTCTACCACCAGCAGGGTAGGATTATAGAAATCGATCCGGAATTTGCTCAGGTCCGGTTCTTCGGCTTCAGAAATAAGTTCTTTGGTTTTAAAGAAGAGCACATCCTGAAGTATAATTTTAAAAGTGGTGCCTTCTCCGGGCCGGCTTTCCACGTTGATCGTGCCATTCATAAGTTCTACCAGTCGCCGGGTAATGGCTAAGCCGAGCCCGGTGCCGCCGTATTGTTTTTTAATTACCCGGGGGGCCTGCCAGAACATTTCAAATATTATTTTCTGGTCTTCTTTATGAACCCCGATGCCGGTATCGGTAACCGAAATAACCAGGTTGCAAACATGTTTCCGGGGTTTTATATTGATGGCTTCCACGCTTACCGTTATGCTGCCCTTCGGCGTAAATTTTACGGCGTTGCCGATTAAATTTATCAGGATCTGCCTCAGGCGGGTTTCGTCCAGCTGAAAGGTATCCGGAAGATCGGGCGCCAGGTCCGTATTGAGAGTCAGGCCTTTTTTCTCTACTGCCGGCATAAACATGTCATTCACTTCCTGAAGCAACTGCCGGAGCAGCACCTTTTCGGAAACCAGTTCCATCCGTCCGGCTTCAATTTTCGATAGATCGAGCAGGTCGTTTATCAGGCGCAACAGGGCGTTGCCGCTGGCCTGGATGGTGCGCAGGTACCCAAGGGCCGTTTTATCTTTTACCAGGCTTTGCAGGGTTTCCGAAAAGCCCAGAATGGCATTCATAGGGGTGCGAAGCTCGTGGCTGATATTGGCCAGGAATTCGCTTTTGGCCCGGTTGGCGTTTTCGGCCTGCAGGTAACGCTCTTTGCCCAGCTGGACTTCCGCTTCGGCCAGCTTATTCTCCAGGAGCAGCAGCACCAGGTTCCGGGCGGCTTCAATAGAAGTTTCTTCCTGAGGAGTCGGGATCCTTACATTCTTGTAATACACCACCAGTATGCCGATCATATCCTGGTGCGTTCCGATTATCGGGTAGGTCCAGCAGGCGCACAACCCTTCTGTTCTGGCCAGTTTCCGGAATTCAGAAATAGGTATCCCTTCTTCGATATCTGCCACCACTACCTTGTCCTGATCGGGCAGGGAGACGGTGCAAAAGGCCGTAAAGTCACTCAGGTCTGTGCCGTTTACCGACCGGATAAACGAATCGGACAAGCTTGGGGCGGCAATGGTAACGAGCCGGTTGTTTTCAACCCGGTAAAGGGCACAGATCATGCCGTCGTGCAAATGCTCGATCTCGGTTAAATAATAGTTCAGAGTTTCCGGCAGCCCGGCATTGGGCCGGGCATTTTTCTCCAGTACGGTCTTGCCTAAGCGCTCCATTTCCCAGAAAAGCTTTTCCTTCGAAATATCCCGGAAAAAGACCGACAGGCCATTAACGGAAGGGTAGGCGCTCAGGTCGACCCAGATCTTACGGGTGTAAAGCAATTGCTGGAAATGTACCGGTTTATTTTCACGAAGCGCCTTCGAGAAATCGCGGTAATACCGGGTGGGAGGGTATTTAGGCAGAAGCTCCGTTAAGTTCCTGTTCAGGGCATCCTCCTTTTTTATACCTAAAATCCGCTCTGCTTCCTTGTTCCAGGACTTCACGGTAAAGTTTGGGTCCAGGGAAATGAAGCCGTCGGTAATACTTTCCAGGATTTGTCTTTTTTCCTCATTATTTCTTTCCAGGTTCTGTTGCGCTAAAACAATATTCGTTATATCGTTAGATACAATCAGACTGCATTCCGAACCATTATTCAATACCGGAAGGGCATGAACTTCGATGTAAAGCTCTTCCCCGGCTTTGGTTTTGTGGCGGGTAAATTCCTTGTAAGTGGCCTTCCGGGGATGATATTTTTTTATAGTTTCCAGCCGGGCCTTCTGGTATGCAGGCGGAATGATATCTAATAAGGTCATGTGTAAAAATTCCTGCCGGGAGTACCCATATTTGTTTAAGGCGGCTTCGTTTACATCTATAAACCGTAGGGTAATATTATCGAATACCCACATAGGCATAGGGCTGTTCAGGAATAGTTTACGGTAGCGTTGTTCCGATTCCAATAAGGCTGCCTCCGCTTGCTTATAGGCAGTAATGTCCTTGGCGATGGCATAAACCCCGACTACGCTATTCTCTATCCAAATGGGTAAATTGGTAATAAAAAGTATTTTCCAAGTGCCTTTCGTTGAAATAATTGGCGCTTCATAGGATTGTGGTATGCCATGGGCGGCCGCCTGAAAATGCTCTTTGATATAGGGACGATCTTGAGGGAGTACAAATTGAAAGAAAGTCATTTGCATGAGTTCTCCATAGCTGCATTCCGTAATGTCCAGGGTTGCATTATTGGCACTGGTAAAGTGGCCGTTCAGGTCGAAAAAGTATACGGCGTCCGGGTTCTGGTCTATGAGGGAATGTAGAATCTGGTCGTTCCGGATCTGAATAAGATTCCTGCGTCTATCCTGTTCCTGCAGCAATACCAGCGAGGTCATATCCGAAGCTGAATTCAGAATGTATTTTAAATTTCCGGCTGCATCCAGAACGGGTGAATGGTGGATTACCCAATACCTGATTTCAAACTTATTGGACCCGGGTATGCGGATATCGTAACGCAGCAGGTTTGTCTGGTGCGGCTTTTTGGTTTCGAGCACCTGAAACAGTGATTCTATTATTTTTTCTGCGCCGTTATTTTCCCGGTCCCACGGATTTGGTGGGAAAACTTCAAAAAAGCTTTTCCCGATAACCTTTTCCCGATTATAATTATTCAGGATTTCGTTCCTGCCATTCAAATCAAAAATGGTAAAGCGGGGGGCATCTGGCAATAAAATAAGATAAGGGTCCGGCAGGGCCTGAAAAACATCATAGAATAAAGTGAACTGATCCCTTGGTGGTTGCATAATTCGGCACCGGTTTTTTTTGTCTGCAGGCTACCATTTTATAAATCTGCTAATTGCAATTCAGGCTCAGGCGAGGGAAAAATTCTGAATAATTCCGGCAGAATTTACAACTTAAGCATAGGTACCCAGCTAGTTAAAAACCCTGTTAGCTTTATTAAGTTGGCATAATTTAGTGATCCGTACCAATCAGCAAGTTAGCGGCACAAGCCGGATTCAGAAGGTTTGGCAGAGTTTGAATTCAGGAAAAGGAAGTATGACCGGGCTGCCAATTAAGGAAAGATAAACTTCAGTCCGGCAGGGCGGAAATGCTAGAATTTATAAGGGAAAAAGTAAGGCATGGGCAAAAAAAATGGCAGGTTCAACCTGCCATTTTTGAATGATAAAAAGGTTATTTTATGTTGATCTGGCGCCGTTTCTGTTTGCCGGTTTCTTCCACTTTCGGAATGGTCAGCATTAACACGCCGTTTTTGTACGAAGCATCGATATCTTCTTCGCGTACGGTTTCCGGCAGGCGGAACGAGCGCTGGAACGAGCTGAAGTTGTATTCGCGGCGGGTAAAGTTTTCATCGCCCTCGTTTTTTTCCATCTTTTTCTCCGCACTAATAATCAGCATGCGGTTCTGAACATCTACGTGAAAGTCTTCCTTGTTCAGACCCGGGGCGGCTACTTCGATCTGGTATTCTTTTTCGGTTTCGCGGATGTTGGTGGCCGGTACATTCTGCATGAGCTGGCCCGGCATAAAGCGGTTTCCGAAAAAATCGTTCTCGAACAGGCGGTTCATGTCGCCGATCAGGTCGGGAAGGATGCTGCCGGTTGCAGGTACATTGCTGGTTCTTCTTGAAGGCATCATAACGAATTAGTTTTTAAGGTTGAACATAAAATTTATGTGTATCTTTTTTTCACGGGCCGGGAGAGAAATCTTTGCCTGGGGCATCTGCTGGGCTGCCGGAACGGGCAGCAAGTGAAAATAAAACCTTCGTACTTACGAAATGCCTGAAAGCTGTGTTAGGGCAGAATGTTCAAATACATCGAATTATACGTTAATACGGGTTAACAACAGGTTAAACGCTGAATTTGAAAGCGGAAATTATACCGCCACTTCCAAATAAAGGTTAAGTTTAATGGGAAGGGATTATTTTCAGACGATATCCGTTTTCAGGATTTCCAGGTTAGCCGTTTCATTTAAATCCTGCTGCAATAGCCTGATCCGGAAGCTATTGAGGCAGGAAACCAGCACCAGGGCGGCGCAACCCAGGGCAATGTCGTTCATGGCGATATGATGGTCGAGGAGGGAACCGACAATGATCGGGGCCACGGCGCTGCTGAAAACCATGATCATGGAAAAAAAACTTCTTACCAGGCCCACTTTTTCGCTGCCGTAAAGTTCAGCAATAATCGCATTGCTGATAATTCCGCTCAGCCCGGCAGAAATTCCGGTTAACAGTAGAAAGAACAAAGCCGCAAATTTGCCCGGAATTATGGCCAGCGCCAGCAGGCCCAGCATTAAGGGGATGAGGTAGAACGGGAAAAGGGTGCGGGCTGAAAGCCGGTCGGTAAGCAGCCCGCCGTATAGCGAAAAAAGGAAACGGACCACGGCATAACCGGTAAAGCAAAGCGAGTAATATTCCAGCGGCCAGCCTTTTTCTTCGGCAAAAATGTACTGGTAAAAGAAAATGCCCGTACCAATAAAGCTGAAGGTTACCACCGGCGGTAGCAGGATCCAGAACGCTTTTCCGTTCACCAGGCTCCGGTAAAAGGCCCATTTTTCTTTACCGCTTACTTCGGCGGTTGGGGTGGCCACATCATAGGCTTCTACGTTTTGCTGCCGGATCACAAACAACAGAATTACCAGCATGGCCGCGCTTATAAACAAGGCTACCTGCCAGTTCCAGTAAGAAAGCGCTACGCCTATAATCAGGGGGAAGATCATTTCGCCCATCGGAAAACCCAAAGAAGACAAACTCAAAGCTTTGCCCCGGTCAACGGTAAAGTGGCGCGACATAACTGTAAGGCTGATGTGGCTCATTAACCCCTGGCCGCCTAAGCGGAGCCCGATAAGCGCCAGAAAAACCATGGCCGGATGCACGGCAAAAGCCAGGAGCAAACAGGCCGAAACCAGCAGCAAAATGGTGCGGGTGGTAAAGGGCCGCAACGGACTATGATCTACCAGGTGACCGTACTGCAAAAGGAACAGCGAAGAAACCAGCGTTGCGGCCGCATAATAACTGCCAAATTCGGAACGTGAGAGTTGGAACTGGCTTAAGATGAACGGTACAAAAAGCGAGATCAGGAAAGTTTGTCCGAAGCTCGAAAAAAACGTAAGCAACCACCCAAATGCTACCGGGTTGAAGTTGTTTTTCAGGAAGAGGTAATATGCCCGCATATGATCACAAGTTAACGTGGAACAAGTAGCTTTATGGGAATTTTAATGAAGCCGGAGATGCCTAAAACCCTGCGAAGCTGAAACGCTATTACCCTATTATGCTATTTGGTGAAATTTTGTTTTGCCTTTTTCGGGGATTGTCGTTTGGTTTTAACTTAGAGTTTTCTGCCGTTAATTTGCGTAAAATGGCGTTTAAGCCTGTAAATACCTGATTAGTAAGTGGCTTGGATGTTTTTTTAAATTTGGAAGACTGCAGAGAACAGTGCAATTCTTTTGCTTTTTCAGAAGGATCGAAGGATATCAAAAATGTGAAAATACCGCTTAATACGTACGTAATTACCCGGCCTGAATTAAGAGGCTGTTAAAACGGTAGGTATTTGCCGGAAAATCTGCCTTGGCCGCAACCGCTACCGCCGGTTTTAATGCCGGAGCTTCTGGAAGGAAGGAGGAAAGTGGTTATAAGAAAAAAGGTTACCGCCATTATAAATGGAAGTAACCTTAATTGATTAAAAAACAAAGGTATCAGGAATTAAACTACCCGATATTTTCCGAAGCAACCTTTCCGGTAAGCGGCTTACAGGAGTAATTACATTTTCAGTCCGGATAATATTACTCAGATACCAATGTCTTTTTCCTTAGTTGCCGACCGCAACCCTGATGGCCTGGCTCGATTTATTCGTAGTAAGGCGGAGCAGGTAAACCCCGGAAGCAAGTTCTGAACCTGCGGCTTTTTTGTTGAATTCTACGGAATGTACTCCCGCTTTTTTACCTGAAGCCGCGAAGGTTCTTACTTTCTGACCGGTCAGGTTGTAAAGTTCCAGCGCATGCACGGTTTCGCCTTCGGCAACGGTAAATTGCAGGGTTGCCTGGTTCTGAACCGGCATTGGGTACACGTTTAAACCAGCTTTAGAGGCAGTATTGCCGGCAGTGGCAGGAGTAAACGGTTTGGTATTACCCTTGCGTAGGTTCTGGTTGCTGTGGTGGCTGGATTTATACAAGATGTACTCCTGCTTGTCGTCGTAGAAGGAGTACAGCGTTTCGTTGTTCATGTCGTGGCGGCCGGCTACGGAAGGCGCATACTGGTTTCCGTTCAGGTCGAAATTAGCTATCGAGTAATCCGTGTAATACGGGATTCCGGTATAATCCAGCTGGCGTACCACGATCTCATAATCCTTATTAATGATGCCGCAATTTGAATCTTCGTAAGCCCAGGCTACTACAACCGTTTTATCTACGAAGGCAACTGCCGGGTAAAGGTTCGGGCATTTTTCAAGACTATGCTGGTCGTTCACTACCGTTGTATAAAAATTACCTGGTCCATGGGCTCCTGCATTCATGCTGTAAGCTACAATCTGATCCAGCCAATTGGAATTATCGATGCGGTGGGCAACAATCTGAACATCGTAAGGATCGGAGCTGATGTTCTGGTGCGGGGCGGCAATACGGGGCGTTTCCAGAACGGAACCGGAATTTACATAATCTACTTTATAAACAATGTTGCAATTTGAGCTGCCGTTATTCAACACGTCGTAATAGTCTTCCTGTTGCAGCAAAAGCACTTTGTTCGAGCCATCATCATAAACATAGGTAAAAGAAACAACGGTTTGGCCGGTGTTCCAATCGAAATACAGGGCTACATCCGGCTGGGAGCTTTTCACACCAGACACACAACTGCCGGAAACTTTGAAGATATTGCCGTTCAGGCCGCCACTGCCATAAAACTCGAAGCCGTGGGCATAGATCTCGTTGTTCTGTTCGAAAGTGATTATGCCGAATTTGTTTTTAAAATCGGTGTCGATGTTTGGGTTACTGCTGGGACCGTTGCCCGGGATATCTACCTGTTGCGGCCCATTAATGAGGTTCATGTTGCTGCCGTCGAACTCCCATAATTCTGCCCAGATTTCCGGGCCGCTGCCCTGGTCAAGTTCATAGGTAATAATTATCCGGCCGAACCAATGTGCATCCATTACAATATCCGGATCGCGTACGGTACCCAAAGAGGTTCCCTTAATGTATTCCGAACCAACAACGGAGCCGTTGGCCCAGTCCCAGCCAAAAGATGGCTTAAGCCCATCCCAGGCCATGATCTTAAACTCTTTGCCGTTGTATTCCCCAACATCGTTCCCGGTATTTTCTACCTTGTAGATCTGGTTTCCGCCGGGATCGGCCATGATGTTGTCCGGATTGGCAGCCCATTGGAACTGCGCCTGGGTGGGGTTGGCTGCAAACAGGAAACCTCCGGTAAGCAGGCTGAGCGTGAGTAATTTTACGTTTTTCATAAAAATTTTTTAAAGGGTTTAAATAAAAATTAAATATTAGTAAGCGGGTAAGGCACTAAACATTTAACTCCCTTCGCAACTGCACACCAACCTGGCAGGAAGTTTCAGATAATTTGCATAGAATTCGGAATGTGGATTAAAATCTATTTGTGAATTGATATAACCAAAGCTAACGTTAAGTTATCCTTTTTTCAAGGACAATGTGGGTTAAATCGTAACATCTAAATTCTTATATGTTTAGCGCCGGAATGTTGGTTCTTGCGTTTTGTTCGAACATTGTTCATGTAAAATTTGGCTTTAAGTAAGGTGCTTCGTAACATTTTGGTATAAAGAACAATATGAAAAAGCCCCTGAAATTTCCAGGGGCTTTTTCATATTGTTTAAAAACTTTTAATATCGGGGCAGCAATAGTCGGATAAAATGCGCTTTCCTTAATTTGGCATTCTGAAATAAACTTGTGATTCCTGTAATTCCGGCTCACCTGTTTCTTCTAACCTGACAATAGGTGTAGTGTAATTTAAAGTTAAGGAACAGGTTTTATATTAAAAGATAAAGCCTTGATTGGGACAAAACGGATGGGCCGCTTATAATAACGGAAGCTGCAGAATTCATATTCTCCAATTACCTGGCAGCAGCTCTGATTGCCCTGCAGACAAGGTCTTTACAAACTTACCAAAGGTTTACCTGCGAGTTACGCTTCGCTAAACTTGCGCGATGGACGGCCATGTTCAGGCATAACCGGTGAATTGGATAAGTTTGAATTGATTAAGACAGGAGGATTTTAAAATCATATTTATCAGGCAGCTGGCAGTATTTCCCGGCTTGGGCGATCGCCCAGGATTCTTACCAGTTCTTCTTTGTAAACCACTTCTTTTTCCAGCAACAGGTTGGCCAGTTCGGCTAATACGCCGGAATTTTTCTGCAACAGGTCTTTGGCCAGCTGGTAGGCTTCGTCCACTAGTTTCCGGACTTCTGCATCTATTAACTTGCCGGTTTCTTCACTGTAGGGCTTTACCAGCCGGTTGTCCTGCTGCCCGGTAGAATCGTAAAAGCTCACGTTGCCAACCTCTTTGTCGAAACCGTAATAGGCCACCATCATGTACGCTTCTTTCGTTACTTTTTCCAGGTCGTCCAAGGCGCCGGAAGTAACTTCCCCGAAGATTAGTTCTTCCGCTGCCCGGCCACCCAAAGCAGCAGCCATGCGTTCTTTGAATTCCGCTTCGGAGCGAAGCTGCCGTTCTTCCGGCAGGTACCAGGCGGCTCCCAGGGCTTTCCCGCGGGGAATGGTAGAGATTTTTACCAGCGGATCGACGTGCTTGAGCCGCCAGCTTACCACCGCGTGGCCGGCTTCGTGGTAGGCAATTACTTTTTTCTCCTGAGGCGATATGATCTTGCTTTTCTTCTCAGAGCCGGCAATAATGCGATCCAGGGCATCCATGAAATCCTGACGGTCTATTTTTTCTTTATTCCGGCGGGCGGCTACGAGGGCGGCTTCGTTGCAGGCATTGGCAATATCGGCGCCGGAAAAACCAGGCGTCTGGGCGGCCAGGAAATTAACATCTACACTTTCGTCGATTTTTAAGGGACGTAAATGCACTTTGAAGATCTCCTGCCGTTCTTTCATGTTGGGAAGCTCGAGGTAAATATGCCGGTCGAAGCGGCCGGGACGGAGCAGGGCCGGATCGAGCAATTCGGCGCGGTTTGTGGCTGCCATTACAATTACGCCGCTGTTGGTTTCAAAGCCGTCCATTTCGGTAAGCAACTGGTTCAGGGTGCTTTCACGTTCGTCGTTGGATCCTGCATAAAGCGAGTTTCTCCCCCGCGATTGGCCGATGCTGTCGATTTCGTCGATAAAAATAATACAAGGGGCTTTTTCTTTGGCCTGCCGGAAGAGGTCGCGCACGCGGGAAGCGCCCACGCCCACAAACATCTCAACAAATTCAGAGCCTGATATGGAAAAGAAGGGGACTTTTGCTTCGCCGGCTACGGCTTTGGCCAGTAAGGTTTTGCCGGTTCCCGGCGGGCCTACCAAAATCACGCCTTTCGGTATCTTGGCCCCCAGGCGGGTAAACGTATCAGGACTTTTCAGGAATTCGATCACTTCTTTTACTTCCATCTGGGCCTCGTCGAGACCCGCAATGTCCTGGAAAGTGGTCTGATTTTTATCAGCTTTTTCAATTAAAGTAGCTTTCGATTTGCCAAAACTGAATACCGAGGAACCGCCAGCCCCGCCGGCAGACTTGCGGACTACATAACTCCAGAAAAAGAACAGCAGCATTAAAGGGAAAATCCAGCTTAAAATGCTGCCCAGCCAGTTGCTTCTTTTAATGTAGGTAACCGGTACTTGTTTAGCCAGCGGCACATTTTTCTGGGCTTCTTCGAGTTGCCGTTCAAACGATTCCAGGGAGCCGATGGTCATGTGGTAGTGCGGTCCCTGCAAAATGGAAGTTCCACCGGAGGGCTTCATCACTTTATTGAAAGGGGGCGTATCGGCAAATTCTTTTTTAATGTAAATATTGGCCGTTTCGTCGTTGATCACTTCTATTTTTTGTACCGCATTTTTACTGAGCATGTCTCTTTGTACTGCCAGCCAGGTGGTTTCGCTGGTTTTATTGGCCGAATCATAAACCAGGTACATGGTCATCATTCCCAGAATGATCAGGTAGGTCCAGATGCCCGAGACATTCTGGGGAGTAGGCGGCCGGCCCGGCAATTTTCTGGTTGGTGGTGTAGGTGCCAAGAATGTTGAATTAAAAAGGTTGTTTCGTTACTTTTTTACCAGTTTCCGGTACCATTTTGCTTTCTTCCTTCCGCTTATTTCCGTTCTTTTCTGCTGGTTGAATAAACCCTTGCAAACTGAAAAATAAGCTTCCGTACGTTTCTTTCCGGAGCTGGAAAGGGCATGAGCCGGGATGCTGGTATGTAGTTTAAACGCTGTTTTAAGAAGAGCCTTTCAAAGTAAAAAGGGAACGCGGGCTAATTTTGAGGGAAGGGTTTAGGAGTTGAAGGTTTTTCTCCTTTAAATTTTTCCCACTTAACCCAGGACCTTGTCTGAATACGATTTTAAGGATTTATAAGAAAGACAGGATTGAATTTTGAAAAAGAATTAATTCGGTTTTAACGTTAAACAGGGTATTAAAAAAGCAAGAAATTATGCATTAGCCAATCCGAAGGCGTTCCGGCCTGAAACTGAGCTTTAAGCAGCCATTTTGACGTACTTCAGAGTTCTTATTTTCGACTTTCGCTACGCGCGTGCGGTTCTTCTTTTAACGAAATTCCAGAAGATCATTTAATCCTGTCTTTCTAATAAATCCTTAAAATCGTGTTCAGACAAACTAACCTTGTTTTTATTTATTTAACATAAAAACAGCAATTAAGAAAGATAAAGCCAGCTTAAAACTAAACCACGAATTAAGCAAGGGCCTGAGGGGTAGAAAGATTAATGTAAGGGCCCGGTAACCGGGTAAAGCATAAATTTCTTTATGTTTGTACTGGTAGCTGCCTAAAACCCGGAACCGAAAATTTTCGTCAAGAGGCAAGTTGCATTTTCTTCTAAAACCATTACCGTTAGTCCATGATCAGAAGTTTTTATCTCCAGAACGATGAGCTGCATTGGGAAAAGAATCCGGAGGACTTACTGGCTACCGAAAGAGGGCGCGTGATCTGGATAGACCTGCAGGCGCCAACCGCGGAGGAAATGCAACGGGTGGAGCAGGCCTTCGGCATCGAATTCTTTACGCCCCAGGAAGCGGCTGAAATTGAAAGCAGTTCGCGTTATTTCGAGGACACCACCGGCTTTGAGGCAAACAGTGCATTTGTGGTGTTCGAAAGCGGCGCTTACATAACCCGGCAGATCTCTTTTATTCTGAAAGGGGATATCCTGTTTACCCTTCGGCCCACGGAAATGAAAGCCTTTGCGGAAACGGTACGGAAAATGAAAACCTTCCGGAGCACTACCACCAAAGCCATGCAGATCTGGCTCCTGCTGCTGGAAACTCAGATCGATTTTGACGCCGACTTTATCGAGTTCCTGACCCGCACTACAAACAATGTAAGTAAAAAGCTGGTGAAGGAGCAATCCATTGAAGAGGAAACGCTGATCCGGCTCACGGAGCTGCAGGAAAATACCATTCTCATTCGCGACAGTATTGTGGATAAGCAACGGTTGGTTTCGTCCCTGCTCAGGAGCTTTTCGGTGGCAGATGCCGAGAAAGACCGCCTCCGCATTATTATCAAAGACATTAATTCGCTGTTGCAGCATGCTCAATTCAGCTTTGAACGGCTTGAGTACCTGCAGAATACCTTTCTGGGTTTAGTGAATATCGAGCAAAACCAGGTAATTAAGATCTTTACCGTGGTAACGGTGGTGTTTATGCCGCCAACTTTAATTGCAAGCGTTTACGGGATGAACTTTAAGGTGATGCCGGAATTGGAGTGGGCCGCCGGGTATCCGTTTGCGTTAATTTTGATGGTAATTTCTTCAATGGGTTTTCTCTGGTATTTCAAGCGGAAGAATTGGTTGTAGAATCCTTTTTAAGGAATTGGACATTGGTATCCGGATATTAGTATCTGGACTGGAATATGTAAAATTCTGTAATTCAGTAGATTGTATTGTTGCATTATCAGCCAGGTTATGCGGGTATTTTAGCCTTGCTGCTTAACCGTCAGCAAAAGCAGACGGCAATGAACTTTTGATAATTGCCTTGTTGCTTTTGGTGTTTACTTCATAGCTATTCCTGCAAAGTTCAATTTATTGCGTCTTCCCGACGAAAGGAGGGATCCCATCCAGTTGGTAGTCACTTGTAAAGGGAATAAAGGACTTTCCTTAAAATTAGTAAATGGAGATAAGTAACACGATTGATTTAGTTTGACAAGTAGTTTGTTTCCTCACTGTCATTCTGGAAGAAACCTGTGATTTCTGTGCTCCGGATTCTCAAGTTTCTTCCAGAATGACAATGGTGGTAGTTTAAAGTAAGTTTGTCCACTTTCTTACTTGCCTTTAAAGTTCATTTGTTTTACCGCCTTTTTTCAGGCTGCCCGGCCGTAGCTCTTAACTTTCAGCTCCTGAAACAGTAGGTTAAAGAAGAGAAAAAGTGCACGGTATGGAGCAGCAACGGATCTTAATTGGGTTGGCAGGAGATGTGATGATCGGCAGGGGCGTAAGCAACAGCATTGCGCATACCAATTACCGGTACCTCTGGGGAAATGTTTTGCCTTTGCTCAAAAGCACCGACCTGAATATTGGCAACCTGGAAACCACCCTGACCCATTGCACCAAAAAAGTATTAAAGGTTTTTAATTTCCGTTCCGAACCCCTGCATGTGAATGCTTTGCTGGAAGCTAATTTTCAGCTCGTGAATGTAGCTAATAACCATATCCTGGACTTTGGGCAGGATGGTATGGAAGACACCTTAAAAACCCTGAATGTTGCCGGAATAAAGCATACCGGCGCCGGCCGGAACCTGGCGGAAGCTACCGCGCCTGCTTTTTCCGAGGTAAAAGGCTTAAAGCTTGGCATGCTGGGTTTTACCGACAACGAACCAACCTGGAAAGCCGGTCCTGATTCCGGAGGCATCAATTACCTGAACCCTGAAAACGAAGAGGACCGCAATACAGCTCTGGCTGACATCAGGAGGCTACGCCCGGAAGTGGATTTTCTGGTGGTAAGCATTCACTGGGGGCCAAACATGCGCGAGCAGCCGCCGGCCCATTTTCAGGCTTTTGCCCGCGAAATGGTGCAAAACGGAGCCGACCTTATTCACGGGCACAGCGCCCACATTTTTCAGGGCATCGAGCTTTTTGAAAATAGACTGATCCTGTATGACACCGGCGATTTTATTGATGATTACGTCGTGGATTCCCGGCTTCGCAACAACTTGTCTTTTCTTTACCTGCTTGAACTGGAAAACGCGAAGATTTTAAGCCTGAAACTGGTGCCTACCTGCATTCATAATTATAAAGTGAACCTGGCAGAAGGCAGCGATTATGAATGGTGCATGAAACGGGTGCAACAGCTTTCAGCCGTTTTGGGAACGCGGATCAGCCATGAAGGGATTATTACTTTAAGTTGAATTCGGGTTGTGATTTTTGCAACGCTTGGGTAATACAAATTGCTTGCTTTACCTTATTTTAGCCCATTTGTAAGCAGGTTTTGCTTTGGGTGTTTGATGTTGTTAAATGATTTGCATTTTAAATTTAACATTGGAGTTGCCCGATAGATTGCATTTGGAAGTTTAGGTGGATAGTAATGTATGATGTTGAAAATAAAAATGTTATTTCGGAAAATGAAAGCCAATGAGGAAAAAGTAAGGCATTTTTTTAGTGAATAAATTCTCAAAACCTTTTTGATTGTAGCATTTACCAGGAAAAAATAACGACTTTTGCGGAAAATTTGCTCATCTGCAATGTTAAGAAAACCAAAAAACTTTTCCGGTAAATTTCTGCTGTTGTTCCTGTTGTTCCTCAACAGCCAGCTGGCTTATTCACAAGGAGCCCGCTACACCATTAGCGGCTACGTCCGCGATGCCCGCACGGGCGAAGAACTGATCGGCGCTTCAATTTTTGTAAAGGAGTTGCCCAATGCCGGCACCCAGACCAATTCCTACGGGTTTTATTCCCTTTCCATTCCTGAAGGCAATTACCACCTGGTGGCGCAATACATTGGTTATAACGCCAAATCTTCTTCCGTTAAATTAAACCAGAATACGAAACTGAATTTCAGCCTTTCGGGCCAGGAAACGGAATTGCAGGAAGTAGAGGTAACCAGCACCCGCAAAAACGAAAACGTGGTGCGTACCCAGATGGGCGTGGAAAAGCTGGACATGCAGGAAATAAATACCATTCCGGTTTTAATGGGCGAAAAAGACGTGATCAAAACCATGCAGCTGATCCCGGGAATTAAATCGGCGGGCGAGGGGAACGGCGGTTTTTACGTGCGCGGCGGCAGCGCCGACCAGAACCTGATCCTGCTGGACGAAGCGCCGGTGTACAACGCCTCGCATTTGCTTGGTTTCTTTTCGGTTTTCAATTCCGACGCCATTAAGAACGTAACGATCTACAAAGGCGGTATGCCGGCCGAATACGGCGGCAGATTGTCTTCGGTGCTCGATATTAAAATGAACGACGGCAATAACCAGAAATTCGGCGTAAGCGGCGGCATCGGGTTAATTTCTTCGCGCATAAACGTAGAAGGCCCGATCGTGAAAGAAAAAGGTTCATTTTCGGTATCGGCCCGCCGTTCGTATGCCGATATTTTCCTGAAGCTTTCTTCCGACAGCGCCATCCGCGATTCGCGCCTGTATTTTTACGACGTAAACGCCAAAGCCAATTACCGCATAAACGAAAACAACCGCGTATTTTTATCGGGTTATTTCGGCAAAGATGTGCTTGGTTTTCAGAACCTTTTCGGCTTCGACTGGGGAAATGCCACAGGTACCTTGCGCTGGAACCACTTATTCAGCGATAAGCTTTTTTCGAACACCTCGCTTATTTACAGCAACTACAAATACAACATCGATATTAATGCCGGCGCCACCGATTTCAACATCATTTCCCGCATTCAGGACTGGAACCTGAAACAGGATTTTGAATATTATCCGGGGGCGCGTAGCACGTTTAAATTCGGACTGAATTCCATTCACCATAAGATCGTTCCGGGCGCTATTTCCGCCGGCGAATCTTCGACCATTAACAGCCGCAAATTGCCGAACCGGTATTCCTGGGAGAATGCTTTTTATGTATCGCACGATTACAAACTTACCGAGAACCTGAACCTGGCTTACGGGCTGCGGGTAAGCAGTTTCAGCGTGCTGGGGCCGGGTAATTTTTATACCAATAATGCCGCCGGTGAACCGATCGATACCACCGTTTACGAGTCAGGTAAGTTGGTGAAAACCTATGTGAATCCGGAACCACGCGTGGCCTTAAGTTACATCATCAGCGAAAAACATTCCGTTAAAGCTTCTTACGGTCGGAACGCCCAGTACCTGCACCTGCTTTCCAATACTACTTCCGGCAGCCCAACCGATCTGTGGCTGCCTTCCGGTACGTTTGTAAAGCCCGGCCTTGCCGATCAGGTTTCGCTGGGTTACTTCCGGAATTTCCTCGACAACAACTACGAATTCTCGACCGAAGTTTACTACAAAGATCTGCAAAACCAGATCGATTACCGCAACGGCGCCCAGCTGGAATTTAACGAGAACGTGGAAGGCGAATTGCTGATCGGGGAAGGCCGCGCCTATGGCATCGAGTTTTTCCTGAAAAAGAAATACGGAAAATTCAACGGCTGGGTGGGCTACACCTTGTCGCGTTCGGAACGTAAATTCGACCAGATAAACAACGGCAGTTATTACCCGGCCAAGCAAGACCGCACCCACGATATTTCTCTGGTGGGTATTTATAACCTGAACGAAAAATGGACCTTTTCTTCCACCTTCGTTTATTATACCGGCAATGCCGTAACGTTCCCGAGCGGTAAATACCGGATCAACGACCGCATCGAAAACCTCTACACCGAACGCAACGGTTACCGCATGCCGGCCTACCACCGTCTCGATGTCGGGGCCACCTGGATCCGGAAGAAAACCGAGAAGTTCGAGTCGAGCTGGTCGTTTTCAATCTACAATGTGTACGGGCGCGAAAATGCGTACATCATTCAGTTCGAGCAAAGCGAAACCGACCCGAGCCGGACCGAAGCCAAACAAATTGCGCTTTTCAAAATGGTGCCATCTTTCAGCTATAACTTTAAATTCTAATGAAACTTAATCATACCTTTTCTATACTGAAACCTACCGTTTTACGGGCTTTGCTGCCGGCAGTAATGCTATTGTCTTCCTGTGAAAAAGTGCTGGACATAGACCTGAAAGAAGCCGAGCCGCGGGTTATAATTGAAGCCAATGTAAGCGACCAGCCCGGGCCCTATTCAGTAATAATTACGCGGAGTGTGAGTTTTAATGAAACGAATAATTTCCCGACGGTAAATGGCGCCGAAGTAATACTGAGCGATAATGCCGGCAACTCCGAAACCTTAACCGAAACCGCGCCGGGCGTTTATAAAACAGCCGGTTTTCAGGGCGTTCCGGGCCGGAATTATTTTCTGAAGATCAAGGCCAACGGGCAGGAGTACGATGCCGTTTCCAGCATGCCGCAACCCATTGCGATCCAGGAATTAAAGGTGCAGAAATCCACTTTCGGCGGCGATAGGTTAATGCCGATCATTAAGTTTCAGGACCCGCCGGAAACCGGGAATTATTACCGGGCCTTTTACATCGTTAATGGCAAAGCTTCCAACCGGTTGCTTTATTTAGATGACGACAATCATAACGGCAACATTATTGAAGGCAATTTCTTCGATCCGGACATTGAATTGAAATCCGGCGATGTGGTTACGATTGTGCTGCAAACCATAAACGAAAAAATGTACCGGTTTTTGCGCGAAGAAGATATGTCCGGCAGCAGCCAAGCGGCTTCTCCGGCTAACCCGACGAGCCATTTCAGCAACAATGCCTTAGGATACTTTTCAACCCACGGCCAGACTTCGGCTACCGTTACGGTTCCGTAATTTTTAAGGCAATTGGTCGTGGGGTTTTATTGCAAAGATGAGTTGATAAAGGACGCCTATTGGATAAAGCCCTTATTAGGTGGGCTATGATTAGGACAAAAAATTAATATTGAGTCATCTCGACGCCAGGAGAGATTTCCCGAATAAGGTGGAAAAGCCTGAATAATAGGTATTAACAACTTGATGAGATCTCTCCTGGCGTCGAGATGACGGGAAAAGCTAAAGTTTTGCACTTTATTACCCTTTCTAACCCTGTAAAAGCCGCTTCATGTTTTCCGAAATTGCCCAACTTCAAATAAAAGAAACTTTACGAAATTGAAAAAACGGTAAGAAATATGCACTGGAAAACCTTATAAATTAATCCGGAAATTCTGTAACGCATTGGGGCTTAATTGTAGCGAACTTTGTTCTATAAGTAAAGAACCACAATTATGAAAAAGCTTCATTTTAAAACCAATATCAATTGCGGCGGCTGCTTAAAGGCCGTAACCCCAACCCTGAACCAAACCGAAGGCATTAAATGCTGGCAGGTAGATACTGAAAATCCGGAAAAAATCATGACGGTGGAAACCGAAACCTTAACGGAAAAGGAAGTGATTGCTGCCGTGGAAAAGGCGGGCTTTAAAGCTTCAGCGCTTTAATTTTAGAATTCTTATTGGGTTAACATTTATTCAAAACAGTAGTTTAACAGGAAAGGCTAAGCATTTAAATTGACCGGTTTTTTCCTGCTTTAAGCTACTGTTTTTATTTGGATTTCTGTTGCCACCAATGGCTTTGCGTGGCTGGTTTATCAAGCTGAACCAGTTCGCCGATCTGGGGAGTGGTAACCACTATTCCTTGCTTTTCGGTTTCAGCCAGTAAGCGTTCAATAGGTTCGGTCCAGGCGTGAAGGGCGAGGGCGAACTTACTCCAGTGGATTGGCATGAGTACTTTTCCTTTCAAGTCGAGGTGCGCCTGGGCGGTTTCTTCGGGCATCATGTGAATGCTGGGCCAGTTGGTATTGTATTGCCCGCATTCCAGCATGGTGATGTCGAACGGTCCGTATTTTTCTCCGATCTGCTTAAAGTGCTCACCATAACCCGAATCACCGCCCAGGTAAATAGATTGATCCCTGCTTTTCAGTACGTAGGAAGTCCAAAGAGTTTCGTTGCGGTCGGTGAGGCTGCGGCCGGAAAAATGGCGCGCCGGGGTGGCGGCTAAAAACAGTTCTGGCGTAATTTGCACTTCATTCCACCAATCCAGTTCCTTTATATTTTCCTGCGGAATTCCCCAGTCCTGCAGGTGCGCGCCCACGCCCAGGGGTACGTAAAACTGCTTTACTTTTTTGGCCAGTTTCTCTATCGTTTTGCGGTCGAGGTGGTCATAATGGTCATGCGAAATTAAAATGAAATCGATGGCCGGCAGGTCTTCTACCTGGTAAACATCGGTGCCTAAGAAGTTTTTCGGGCCTAGGAACTGAAAAGGTGAAGTGCGCTTGCTGAAAACCGGATCGACGAGGATATTCTTTCCCTGCCATTGCAGCAGAAACGAAGAATGCCCGAACCACGTAAATTGCAATTTCTCAGAAAGTACCGGTTGCGTAAGGTCTCTTTTAATTACCGGAATAGCTTCTTCGGGCGATTTAACCACGTCGCTGGAAAAACGGTCTTTCATAATCTTCCAGAAAGAAGCGTTCTCCGCCATCATTTCCGTCCTGGTCTGGTTTTGAAACTTGCCGTCTTTAAAATTCGGGGATTGCTGCAAACGGGCGAGCCGGGCTTTTTTCGGTTCTTTATCGGAAGAGAAATTAACTTGGGTCATCAAAAGGCTTGCGCTAAAAAGGCAGGTTAAAAGAAGCATAAGGTTTTTTTTGTTTCGGAAGGGTAGCATTCAGGTGTTGTAATTGGGCAGCGGTAATTAAAATAAGGTGAACAATGGTTTAAGGAAGGCTGTCTTTGCATACGGATACAAACGTAGGAAAAGCAAATAAATTCTAAGACAAACAAATTCAATAAATTCGGATAAGGTTATGGCTTTATTCAAAACAAAGGCTAATTTTGCTTCCTTTACGCTTTCTTCATAAATGCTTCAAAAGGTCGGCCAGTTTTTTGGTTGTGTAAATTGTAAAAGATCGTTGGTTTTCCGGACCGAACAGGCCAATTGCGTGATCTGCACCAATTGCCGGGCGCTGAACTACCGCCTCTCCATCCCGGAAAAAGAAGCGCCGGTAACCGAAAAGGTGAAGGAAGAAATGAGCGTGATCCGGGTAGGTACTACCGGCACGTTCCGGGAAATAAAATTTGAGGTGGTCGGCCGGTATCAGTATCTTTTCAAGGACGGTTACCGCAACCATTGGCAAATAGTTTTCAGCGATGGCCGGGAGAGCTGGCTTGGCGATTGGGCCGGAAACTACAGTATTTTTCAAGCCCATAATAATACAGTTGCCGAAACTTTTGCTAATGCCGTTCCGGGAAAAAAAGTAGAGATCAATAAAATTTCCTTCGAGCTCGAAATGCTGGATGAGCACCGCCTTACGCTTGCCGAAGGCGAAGTAAACGATCTGGTTTTAGGGCTGAAAGGTTTTATCTCCTTGTTTTTCATAAACCCTTCCGGGGCGATGGCGCTGGTAAACATTTACCCCCAGAAGAAAGCAGATGCCCCAAAGGGGGTGTACCAAACCCCGCGCATCGAAATTTTTACCGGCAATTACGTGGAATTTTCTTCCCTGAATTTACAGAATACCCGCAACTACGATGATTGGCGCTGAAGTTGAAGTTTTAGAAAAGTTGCCGGAAACCAGCAGCATAACCTGCCCGAAATGTAGCCAGGAATTGCCCTGCCATACCTATGCTCAGGCCCGCAATATTGTGTGTAACAAGTGCGACCGGATTTTTGAGATCCGGGAAGGCGGCTTGCTTACGGTAAAGCAATTTGAAAAATACACCTTGCCGCCGGTATTGCCTCTGGGCGCCAAAGGCCGGTTAAAGGGTGTGCCGTTTACGGTAGTCGGATTCATTGTTTATCAGGAACGCGACAGCCATTACCGGTGGCGGGAGTATGTTTTGTTTAACCCGGTGCAGGGGTATGCTTACCTTTCGGAATTCAACGGGCACTGGAATTTCTTTCAGCCGATCTACGATTATTCGCACGGCAATAACCTGCACCGTTCCTTTGTGTATGAAGGCGCGACGTTCAACCTGTTCCACCGGTATTATTCCAAAGTGGTTTACGCCAGCGGTGAATTTTTCTGGAACATAACCTCCGGCAGTCCCTTTTGCACGGAATATGTTGCGCCGCCATACATTATTACCCGCATAAAAACCGAAAAGCAGCTTACCTGGCTTTTGGGTGAATACCTGGAGCCGGAACTTATAAAAGAGGCTTTCGGGCTGCAGGCGGAAATGCCGCAACAGATCGGGATCGGCGCTACCGAACCGCTTTCCGGGGGGCTTTCCTTCGGGAAGATCAAGAAGATTTCGGTAATAGCGGCGCTTGCTTTGTTGTTCCTGCACCTGTTCTTTATGATAATTGCCAGGAAAGAAGTAATTTCAAATACCGAATTTACTTTTGCCACAGCAGCTGCACCTCCGGTACAGCCGGGTCCTGAAACCGATCCGGTTACGCAATCCTATTTGCTTTCGGTAAACACCAGTTCAGCGGAACAGCCTCCTATTGTAGGGCCTGCTTTTAAGTTGAGCACCGGCCTATTAGGATCTTCCAATATGCTCGTTTCCTTGTCTGCGCCGGTTCAGAACGATTGGTTTGCCACGGCCATTACGCTCCGGAATACGACTACCATGCAGGAATACGATTTTGAACTGGGCGTGGAATATTATTCCGGTTATGAAGACGGCTATTCGTGGTCGGAAGGAAATCATTCGACGGAAACCTTGCTGTCGGCTTTGCCGGACGGCGAATACCAGACGTTTATCCGGCCGTACCAGTCCCAGCAAAATGTTCCTTTTTTTACCCTGAAGCTGGAAAACGATGTGCCGGTCTGGTCTAATTTCTGGATCATCCTGCTGCTGATCACTGCGTTTCCGGCCATTCAGTATTTCCGGGAAAAGAACTTTGAAATGCGCCGCTGGATGAACTCCGATTTCTCGCCCTACGATCAATAAGGATGAAAAAGTTTAAACTCTCGACCTTCAATATTTTTATGGTTTACCTGGCATTTCTGCTGGGCTACTTTGTGTACGCCGGTTTTGCTGGTTCGCGTTTGCTCGGCGACGACAAAGAAGAATACGAACCGGAAGGCGTGCGTACGCATTCCGGAAATTCCCACCATTACCGTTCCTATCATAAATAATTAAAACATGGAAGCATACCTGAACTACAAGTACATCGTTTCGTCGGTGGTTTATTCCTTTATCGGCATTCTCATTCTGGCCCTTTCTTTCTGGATCCTGGAAAAAATTACGCCCGAAAATCTCTGGAAAGAGATCCTGGAAAGGCAGAACCTGGCCCTTGCCGTTATTTTAAGCGCTTTTATTTTAGCCATTGCCATCATTATTGCTTCGGCCGTTCACGGGTAAATTAACATGCGCATTAGTATTCAGGCCCTGCTGTTGTTTTCGGTGTTTGTGGTGGCCACCTGCGGACTGGTTTATGAACTGGTAGCCGGTACGCTGGCCAGTTACCTGTTAGGCGATTCCGTAACCCAGTTCTCTACCATTATCGGTGCTTACCTGTTTTCCATGGGCATCGGCAGTTATCTTTCCAAGTACTTTAACCGCAACCTTATTGCCTGGTTTATCCAGATAGAGGTGCTGGTGGCGGTAGTGGGTGGCAGCAGTTCTACTTTGCTTTACCTGCTGTTCGATCGGGTGGAGTCGTTCCGGCTGGTGCTGTATTTGCTGGTGGCTTTAACCGGCATTCTGGTAGGGTTGGAAATCCCGCTGATCATGCGCATTCTCAAAGACCGGTTCGAATTCAAAGACCTGGTATCCCAGATCTTTACTTTCGATTATATCGGCGCGTTGCTGGCTTCGGTGGTTTTTCCGCTGTTTCTGGTACCGTTCTTAGGTATTTTGCGCACCTCTTATCTGTTTGGTTTATTCAACGCGGTGGTGGCTTTGGTGCTTTGCTTTTACTTTAACCGCGAAATTCGCTGGGCAACTTACCTGAAAGGAACCTGTGTAATGGCTATTTTATTTCTGATGGCCGGTATGGTTTACTCCGATAAGATCCTGGCTTTTACCGAAAGTTTGAATTATCCCGATAAAATAGTGTATACCGCCCAATCGCCGTATCAGCGGATTGTGCTAACCAAAAATTCCCACGATTACCGGCTTTTCCTGAACGGGAACCTGCAGTTCAGCAGCGCCGACGAATACCGGTATCACGAAGCCCTGGTGCATCCGGGCTTAAACGGTATCGAAAAGCCGGAAAAAGTGCTGGTATTAGGCGGCGGCGACGGTTTGGCGGTGCGGGAAGTTTTGCGTTATCCGGACGTGAAGAAAGTTGTGTTGGTTGACCTGGACAAGGAAATGACCCATATTTTTACGCATCATGCCTCTTTGCTTGATCTGAACCGGAAATCACTTTTATCGCCTAAGGTAACCGTAGTAAACGCCGATGCCTTCCAATGGATAAAAACCAATACCGAGCAGTTCGATTTTGTGGTGGTCGATTTTCCGGATCCGGGAAATTATTCGGTGGGAAAACTCTATACCAATACGTTTTACAACCAGCTTAAAAGGGTAGTGGCTCCGGGCGGACAAGTGGTTATTCAGGCTACTTCGCCGTTTGTGGCACCCAATTCTTACTGGTGCGTGGTAAATACCTTGCAGGCGGTCGGTTTCCGGACCCTGCCTTACCATGCCCACGTGCCTTCCTTCGGCGACTGGGGATTTGTAATGGCTACTTTAGAACCCGGTTTTAAACTGGAAAAGGAATTTTTACCGGAACTGAAGTTTCTGAACAAAGCTACTTTCGAGCAGATGTGCGTATTCCCGAAGGATATGCCCGGCAAACAAACGGAAGTGAATAAGCTGAACAACCAGGTACTGGTGCATTATTTTGAAAAGGAGTGGGGGAAGTACCTGAATTAAAATGGCAGCAGAAAAGGGCAGAAGAAAATTCTTGATTCAGAGTTTTAAAGCGTTGGCCGGCTTACCGCTGGCTGGCAGTATTTTAAACGCCTGTGTGCCGGAAACGAAAAAAGTAATTCCCGGAAAATTAAAAGGGCCTGATTTTAAAGCCGGTCATTTGCTCCGGAAGGCGCTGAGCGTTGTACCCACCCAAACCGAAACGAAGGATGTGGTAATTATAGGCGGGGGGATTTCCGGATTATCGGCAGCATGCTGGCTGAAGCAAAATTCCGATCAGGATTTCTGTTTACTGGAACTGGAAGAAGAAACCGGCGGCAATTCCAGGGGCGGAAAAAATGCGCACACCGTTTTTCCCTGGGGAGCGCACTACCTGCCTTTACCCAATAACGATCTGACCGAGCTCTTAGCCTTCCTGCAGGAAAATGAAGTAATAACCGGCTTTAATGCAGCTGGCTTGCCCATTTACCGGGATGAATGTTTGTGCTTTGATCCGGAAGAAAGGCTTTACATTAACGGTCACTGGCAGGAAGGCCTCGTGCCGAACTGGGGCGTGCCGGAAGCGGATCTGAAACAAATTAACCGTTTCCTGGAGCTGATGGCAGAAATGAAGCAGGCCAAAGGCACCGACGGAAAATTTGCTTTTACCATTCCGATTTCAGCTTCTTCGGCAGATGAAAATTTCCGCCGGTTAGATAAGCTGACTATGGCAGAATGGCTGATTCAGAATAAGTTAACTTCCGATTACCTGCACTGGTACGTGAATTATTGCTGCCGCGACGATTTCGGGACGGATGCGAAAGATACCTCGGCCTGGGCCGGAATCCATTACTTTGCTGGCCGGAAAGCCCAGGCCGCCAATACCGATCCCGACCGGGTACTTACCTGGCCGGAAGGAAACAACTGGCTTGCCCAACGTTTACGGAAGCCGTTAGAAAAGCACATCAGAACCGGAAAATTAGTTTACAAAGTAAGTTTAGTTAAGGGCAACGTAGCCATTGATTATCTGGATATTGCCCAAAATACTTACCACCGGATTTTAGCCGGTAAATGCATACTGGCAACGCCGCAATTTGTAAATGAACGCATCCTAAATATTCAGCCGGAGCAAGGTGGTAACCGGAATTATAAGGCTTTTTCGTATGCTCCCTGGGCAGTGGCAAATCTGGCTTTGGAATCACCGCCGGCCGGACGGGGCGTTCCGCTTAGCTGGGACAATGTAGTTTATGGCAGCAAATCTTTGGGGTATGTACTGGCCAATCATCAGCAATTACAAATTTATCCGGAAAATCCGGTAATTACGTTTTACCTGCCGTTGCCGGATGAAGACCCGGCAAAAGCCCGCCGGATGGCCTACGAAAAAAAGCAGGAAGATTGGGCGGAACTAATCCTGGCGGAACTGGAAAAGGCGCATCCTTTCATTCGCGAAAACGTGAAGAATCTGGATGTCTGGATTTGGGGCCACGGCATGATCCGCCCTTCCGTTGGATTTATCTGGGGAGAGGAGAAAGCCGCTGCCGAAAAGCCGGTTCTTGATAAGATCTTTTTTGCCCATACCGACCTGAGCGGCATTTCTATTTTCGAAGAAGCCTTTTACCAGGGTATCCGGGCAGCGCAGCGGATGGTGGAGGGTAAAGCATGAAATTGAAGCAACCCTGGCTGCACGGGCCTGTAAGCGATGGTTTGTTTGTGCTGGCGCCGCCGTTCTTATGCTTATTGGCCGTGCTGTTTTTCCCGGATTTCTTTCAGCAGGCTAATCAGCGCGTTTCGTTGGAAGCCTGGGTGGTACTGGTCCTGCTGATTGATGTGGGGCACGTTTACAGCACGCTTTTCCGGACCTATTTCGATAAGGAAGCTTTGCAGCAGCACCGGCAGCTTTTCCTTTGGGCGCCCCTGGCGGGCTTGATAATTGGTATTTTGCTGTATTCTCTGGGAAGCCTGATTTTCTGGCGGGTACTGGCTTACCTGGCGGTTTTTCATTTTGTACGGCAGCAATACGGCTTCATGCAGCTTTATTCGCGTCGCGAAGTTAAAACCAATTGGGAGCACCGGATCGATAAAGGAATGATCTATGCGGCTACGCTTTACCCTTTGCTTTACTGGCATTTAGAAGGTAACCGGAACTTCAACTGGTTTATAGCCGGGGATTTTGTGGTGTTGGATCTGCCGGAGTTGCTGCCATTAATGACATGGGGTTACGGAATATTAATCGTACTTTTTCTAGTGAAAGAGCTAAGGTTTTCGCTCAAGCATAAATCGGCCAATATTCCCCGGAATCTGGTGGTAACCGGAACGGCTATGTCCTGGTACCTGGGCATCGTGCATTTCAACGGCGACCTGGTTTTTACACTTTTCAATGTGGTTTCGCACGGCATTCCGTACATGGCACTAATCTGGTTTTATGGCCGGAAAAAGAAGATTACGGACACTTCAACGGTAAGCGGAAAACTGCTAAAGTACACGTTCAGTACTGCCGGGTTATTCTTGTTCCTAGGTATTATCTTCGGGTTGGCTTTTCTAGAAGAAGGTTTCTGGGACGCGCTTGTCTGGCAGGAACATCCCGAAGCTTTTTCTTTTTTTCAGTTTTTCCCGGCTGTAAAAGACCAAGCCTTTCTAACCCTGGTCGTACCGTTTTTAGCCGTGCCGCAACTCACGCATTATATCCTCGATGGATTTATCTGGAAAGTTTCCCGGGATAAAAACCTGACTTAAACCGTGTCCACCTGCTTTTTTACCTCTAATACCCTACCATTTTACCTGTCCAGCACCAGTCCCAGCGAGAACATTACTTGCAGCGCTTCTTCTTTCGAATGCCCGAATAATACGCTGAGCGCATAGCGTTCTTCTACCGGGGCAATGTAAAAACCGGCGCCGTAGCCGCGGTGCCACCCTTCGCCATCGGTACCCCGGTACCACACTTTGCCTTGGTCGTAAAAAGTTACGATTCCGTAATAAAATGGCAGCACCGGATTTGCGAGCTGACCTAAATGGAAACGCAGTTCGGTGTTCAGGTAAGCGGACCGGTCGCCGAAGAAACGATTGTTTACGTAGCCCCGCAAATTATCGCGTAAACCCAGGGAGGTGTATTTGTAGAAGGGCAGGTTTGTGCCGTAGTTTTTTGCCCCGCCGATTTTAGTGGCCAGGGTAACCGGAATTTTAACCCGTGCCGTCAGGAAATACTGGCCGTAGGTTTCAGTTAAGCCAAAGGTGTTTTTCTCCCGGTTCAGCCGGTGGTAGGTGGTATGCTGAATATTAAAGCGAAGGCCCCGGCGGGTAAAGGTAACGTTGTCGCGCAAATCGAAATCGAGTTCGGCATTCCCGCCCAGCAAGCTTTCTTTCCCCACGATCAGTTCCCCCTCCGGCCTTTCGGCTAAAATGGTGCCTGCTTCAATACTGGAATTCAGGTTCTCATACAAAGGACCGAATTTTAAAAAGCTTTTCCGGAGGAATATGGTATGAGTAAAACCTTCTACGCGTACGCCTTTGTAACGTGCCTGGTAGAAGCGCTCGTTGTAGAGATCGTTGTTTTTAGTCGTATTATTTCCCAGGCCAAAGAAATTATAAAAAGGAAAGAAATTGCCGTACGTAATGCCGCCGCCAAAACCCCAACCACCGAAAACACTGTTCCAGATTCCGGTTCCACTCAATAAAAAGGCTCCCCGTTGCGTCCCCCGAATGTTGAAGGAATATAGCCTTTTAATATCGGGTTCCCGGAACACGTAGCGGCCAAATTTCACGTTCAGCGAAGCGCCCAACCCATCGGAGCGGTTGTATATTACCGCGGGTACCGGTGACATATAGTTGTAGCGGAATTCCTGACGGTTGTAATCGTTCACCCCGATTTTATTGGAGCGGAAATCCTTTACTTCCGGGCCTGCCTGCAGCTCGGTATCCGGCGTATCGTACACCCGGGTGTAATGCTTAGGGCCGGGTACAACGGAATTGTCGCGGATAATGTCGTCGCCGCCGCCGCCGATCACGCGCACCAGGATGCTGGTTTCGCTTTTGCCGGTAATCTCCACCACATCCTTCCCGTCCAGGGCAAAAATGCGGATCTCCTGGGTTTCCTTCGGATAGAAGGTGCGGTCGAAATAGGCTTCGCCTTCCGGGCCGCCCGTCTTTTTGTCTTTTTCGAACTCCTGCACCCGTACCGTACCGTTTTCAAGGCGTTCCACCCGGAAATATTCGTTTTTGTTCGAACCCACAATATCCACTACCAGGGCCAGGTCTTCGTAATATTCATCCAGGGCCTGGGGCAGGGTTTTGATGCGGTGTTTCAGTTTATTGCCGATCTCGTTGCCCGATACCGGGATCACTTCGGCGGGTTCGGCGGCAATGGCTTTATCGATGGTTGCGTCGGTCATTTCGCGCTGAAGTTCGGCGGCAATTTTCTGCCAGTCTTGGCGGGAAAGCGATTGCAGCAGCGCCCTATCCAGGTGCCGCGCCTGGTAGGTTAGGCTTCGGATGCCTTTGTAATTATACCCGAAATTCTGAATGCTTTTCACCCCGAACGGCTGATCGGCGAGCCAGGGAATAATCCCGTTCCAGCGGGAAAAAACGTGGTCGCGGTCGCGGGGAATGGGTTTGTAAATTCTTTCGCCGCCGGGAGTATCGTAGCCCGCCCAGCGCCAGTTGTCGTCGTGCTTGCCAAAGTCGCCCACCCAGATATCAAAGGCGCGGGCCTTGCCGAAGGCGTAGGCATCGAGGCGGTTATCGTGGTCGTCGTAGAGTTTGCGGAAAAGGCCGTAGGAGCGGGTAATATCGTCGGCATTGGCAAAACCCTTTTTACCTTTGGGCGGATCGATGGGCCGGTCTTCTAGCATTCCGAAAAGGCCGGCATATTTTACCCGGTAAGGTCCTAAGGCCGGATCGTTGGGGAGTACGTAGAGCCGGGGCCGGGCATGCAGGATGTCGGTGGAATCGAGCAGGGCCGAAGCGATCAGGGCGCCATAGGGTTGAGCTGTAGCCATAATGTCGCGCAATACGTCGGTAACAAAAGTGTTGCGAAGCGTCAGGGGTAAGGCTTTTATCGGATCCTTATCCACAGAGCGGAACACGTAATCGCGGCCGTTCCTGGATTTGAATTTCAGGGAAATGGTTTGCCGGCCGCCACCCGGCCCAACCGGTCTCAGGCCGCCGTAGGTCCTTCGAAGATCGAGCAAAGGCACTTGCACCGGGGTCGTCCAGGTGGTGCGGTAGAGATTGCCGAAAAACAGGCGTTTCAACGGATTGGCGCGGTATTGTTTGCCGGCTGCAACTGTTACTTTCCCGTTTACCACATCCAGGTCCGTGCCCGGCACCGTATCCGTTTCGGGGCAGGGGATATGGTATCGGTTTAATGGCGCAACCTGCTGGGCCACATCCAGGCAGGGCGACTGGAACAGAGTCTGGGAATAAAGTTCGGTAAACCGCGCTCCGGAAATACCGAAGAAATGTACGTTCACTTCGCCGTTCGGGAAATAATCGAGGCGGGCAAAACCGGTTTTGGCAGCGCCGAACAACAAAGCCGGCTCTTTGCCCAGCGGTTCCTTTTCGGTAATGCTGCCGGAAATGATGTGGTAGCTTTCGTCGGTCTGGTTCAGTTGTAAATTGTATTCGTGCGAAGAAGCATAGATCAAACCCGGGTTCTGCTTAAAAATATTCAGCATTTGCTTCCGAAAAGCGGCATAATCCTCGTGGGCCATGTCGCGGGGCGTGCCAATGTTCTGGCGGTAAGCGGCGTAAATACTGCCCAAACCAGGCAAAGGAATACGGTTTTTAGGGTTTTTATCCGAAAATGGGAACAGGTGTTTTTTAAGCGTCATGCGGCCGCCGTAAACGCCGTTGGAAACCAACGGATGATGCCCCACGACGAGCACGTTGCGGTTGCCGGATTCTACAATTTCTTCTTCCAGCTGTTCGGCAAATTCCTGGCGCGAAAGGATCTTGCAATCGGTATCGGTAATTTCCGGTTTGTCGTACGGGTGCATCCACCAGGGCGAATTGATGGCAATAATCCGGAGGAAAGGGTTTACGTCCAGCACTTCCGGGCCGGGACAGCCGGTACCCGGCAAAAAACCGTTCTTAAAAGGCAGGTTGGCATTGATGTATTTTTCCAGGCGCTTCACCGCTTTCAGGCCGTTTTTGCCGGAGTTGTTCCAATCTTTGTCGCCGGGGATGAAAAAAATTTTTCCTTTGGGATTATCTTTCACCAGGTTCAGCAACTGGTTCAGCTGCAGTTTTTCTCCTTCGGTAGGATTTTCGGGCCAGCCTTTATTAAAAGCAATATCGCCCAGGTGAATAACGGCAAATGGTACGGTCTGTTTGTCTATCTCCTGTTTTAAAAGTGTATAATTTTCCGCGGAAACAGGTTTGGTGGCGGTATTGCCGATCAGGAAAACCGGGTAGGGGGCGTTTTGAGCAAAAACAGTACGGAAGCAGCAGAAAAAAGAGAGCAGCGCAAGAAATCTTAACATGGGTAAAGCGTGTTCGGAATGCTTTAGTTGTGCAAATTTGTGTGTACTAGCGAAAGCAAGTTAAGGTTTTATTGCGTAGCATTGTTAAAGGATTTTAGAATTACTGATCAGGTTTTTAGTTCGCTATATTTCAAATTTTATTCAACAACCACAGGTACTATCAGGTTCGGTAATGCCCTGATGAGTTTGGGTATTTGAATTTCATTGCCGTCTGCTTTAGCTGACGGTTTAAAAGATTTCTTATTCCGGCTTTAGCCAAAATATTTCCTCTGAAGGATTAGCCTGCTTTCCGTCAGCTAAAGCAGACGGCAATGAAATTTGAGTTATGGGATAATTTCAGAATGGAAGGCCAAAAAGCGTAAAGATTCCTCTAAAAAATGCGCTTCTCTTTTTCTTTTTCCGGCAATTTCCTTACAGCAGATTGTGTATATTTACGGCCATTTAGTTGGAGCCCGACCTTATGAAAATAATTGAATGCCCGCGCGATGCCATGCAGGGTATCACCGAATTTATTCCTACCGAAACCAAGATATCGTACCTGAATACCTTATTGCAGGTCGGGTTCGACTCTTTGGATTTTGGCAGCTTTGTTTCGCCGAAAGCCATTCCGCAAATGCGCGATACGGAGGAAGTGCTGGCTGGCCTTGACCTGAGCGCGACCAAAACCAAGCTGCTAGCCATCATTGCGAATTTGCGCGGTGCGGAGCAGGCAGCAACGCATCGAGAGATCAAATATCTGGGCTTCCCGCTTTCTATGTCGGAAATGTTTCAGCAGCGCAACACGAACAAATCCATTGCCCAGGCGCTTGAGGAGCTAGCTCAGATCCAGGATGTTTGCGTGAAGAACGGCAAGGAACTGGTAACCTATATTTCCATGGGCTTCGGCAACCCTTATGATGAGCCCTGGAATACGGAAACCGTAGGCGAATTCGTGCAAAAACTCGATAAGCTGCAGGTAAAGATCATTTCCCTTTCCGATACCATTGGCGTCTCCAACCCGGAGAATATCACTTATTTGTTTTCGAACCTGATCCCAGCGTTTAAACACATTGAGTTTGGCGCGCATCTGCATACCAATCCGAATACCTGGCAGGAGAAAGTGGAAGCCGCGTATAATGCCGGTTGCCGCCGTTTCGACGGGGCCATGAAAGGCTTTGGGGGCTGCCCGATGGCCAAGGATGAACTGGTGGGGAATATGGCTACCGAAAATATGGTACAATATTTCAACCAAAAAGGTGTTGATTTAGGATTGAACGAAACTGCATTTGCCTCCGCCCTGGCACAGGCCGGTTCTGTATTTGCGCATTAAGCATGGCCAAGATCAAAGTAGATATTTTTATTCCCTGTTTCGTGGATCAGTTGTACCCGGAAACGGGTATGAACATGGTGAAGGTGCTCGAACGGGTGGGATGCCAGGTGCGCTACAATGCTAACCAGACCTGTTGCGGTCAGCCGGCTTTTAATGCCGGTTTCTACGATGCCAGCCTGGAAGTAGCCAACAAGTTCCTCGACGATTTTATCAGCGATGAATCCGATTACATCGTTGCGCCTTCGGCTTCCTGCGTAGGGCACGTGCGGGGCGCGTACGCCGATATGTTCGTTACATCGCCGCGCTTTATCAATTACCGGAGCATGGAGCGCAAAGTCTACGAGTTCACCGAATTCCTGACCAAAGTGCTCGATATTGAAAAGATACCGGGCGCCAGTTTAAACGGAGTAGCCACGTACCACGATTCCTGCAGCGCCTTGCGGGAGTGCAAGATCAAGGCGGGGCCGCGGGCTTTGCTGCATTACGTAGATGGGCTGCAACTGGTGGAAATGGCCGATACGGAAACCTGTTGTGGTTTCGGCGGCACTTTTGCTGTGAAGTTCGAAGCAATTTCGGTAGCTATGGCCCAGCAAAAAGTAGAGCACGCCCTGGCCACCGGCGCGTCTTACATTATCTCTACCGATACCTCCTGCTTAATGCACCTGGAAGCGTATATCAGGAAAAACAACATTCCGCTGAAAACCATGCACATTGCCGATGTACTGGCAAGTGGGTGGTAATTTTTGAACACGATTTTCAGGATTTAAAGGATTGGCAGGATTTACAGGGAAGACATATCAGAAAGAAAAATCTCATATGATCCTGTAAATCCCTAAAATCCTGAAAATCGTGTTCAAAGAAATTACATTAAATTCTGGATCTTATTCTTTAAGCCCGCGGAAGCTTCTACCAGCGGCAGGCGCACGGTGGCTGAGCAAATTCCGTACATTTCAAGCACGGCTTTTACGCCAACCGGGTTGCTTTCTTCGTACATCAGCGGGTTAAGGTCCAGGAAGTCGAACATGAGCTGGGAAGCTTCTTTGAAGTTATTTTCCAGAGCCAATTTAACCATGTGGCTGAATTTACCCGGGAAGCCGTTGGCCAGCACCGATATCACGCCGTCCATGCCGAAGGAGATCATCGGAACCGTTAAAATATCTTCCCCGCTGATTACCAAAAAGCCTTCCGGTCGGTTCTTGGCAATGTGCATGCACTGCTCCAGGTTTCCGGACGCTTCTTTAATGCCGATAATGTTGTCATGATGGGCCAGTTTCAGGGTAGTTTCGGCGGTCATGTTGCTGCCGGTGCGGCCCGGAACATTGTACAGGATCACCGGAACCGGGCAGGCATCGGCAATGGCCATATAATGCTGATAGATACCGGCTTGCGAGGGTTTATTGTAGTAAGGGCTTACCGATAAAATGGCAGAGATGCCGTGAAAATCCGTTTCCTGAATGGTTTCTAGCACATGCTGGGTGTTGTTGCCGCCAATGCCGTAAACCAGCGGTACCCGGCCGTCTACGTGCTTACGCACCGTATCCAGAATTTCTTTTTTCTCCGCTTTGGTGGTAGTTACCGATTCGGCAGTAGTGCCGTTAATAACCAGGTAATTTACCCCGCCATGAATTACAAAATCCAGCAGCTTTTTCAGGGCTTCGTAATCTACGCTCAGGTCTTTGGCAAAAGGAGTAACCAACGCTACCCCGGTTCCTTTAAATTTATCCATTTTCTTTTCGATTTTTCGATTGTTCGATACTCGATTGTTCGACTTTAGATTTTTCGAAGTTCGAATTCTCGACTTTTTTGTTTTTTATATTTTAATGTTTCGACCCAGCTCTTTAATAAACCGGATACAGTTATTTTATTTAACTTTTTATTGATTTCAGTACCGTTTTTCAGTACCATTTTACTTTAAACTGAATATTCCCGATTAAATTTTAAATCGAAAATTCGAACTTCGAACATTCGAACAATCTAAAGTCGAACAATCGAGTATCGAACAATCGAATTTATTCAAGCATTTTCAGAAATTCCTGTTCGGAAATAATCTTTACGCCGAGGGAATTTGCTTTTTCCAGTTTCGAAGGTCCCATTTTGTCGCCGGCTACCAGGTACGATAGTTTTTTGGAAATGGAGCTTACGATCTTGCCGCCGTTTCGGGTGATCAGGTCCTGTAATTCGTCGCGGCTGAATTGCTCGAAAACTCCGGAAATAACAAACGTATGCGGCGATAGTTTTTCAGAAACCGGTCCGGCATTTTCCTGCTCAGGCAAGCTGAATTGTAATCCTTGGGCCTGCAACCGTTCAATCATAGTAATGTGTTCGGGCCGGCTGAAATAATGCTGCACCGAAAATGCGATCCTTTCGCCGATCTCCGGAACCGCTACCAATTCTTCCAGCGTAGCATTTTTCAGGTTGTCGATGGTGCGGAAGTGTGCGGCTAATTTCTGGGCTACGGTGTTTCCTACAAACCGGATTCCCAGACCAAACAACACCCGGTCGAAAGGCACTTCTTTGGATTTGTTGATGGCGTTCAGGATATTCTCTACCGTTTTTTCGCGGAAGCTAACTTTGCGGGTTTTGCCGGTCTCTTCATCCACAAACGTTTTTTCCAGCCCGAAAAGATTTTCAAAAGTAAGGTCGTAGAACTGGTCCGGGGTGCGCACCAGGCCGCGGTCGAAAAGCAGCTCTATTTTGCCTTCTCCGAGGCTTTCAATGTTCAGGGCTTTGCGGGAAATGAAGTGCTCCAGTTTGCCTTTGATCTGGGGCGGACAGCCGTCTTCGTTCGGGCAGTAAAAATTTGCTTCGCCTTCGGCCCGGATCAAGGCGCTGCCGCAAGCGGGACAATGGTCGACGTAAGCAACTTTCGGGCTGTTGGGCTGCCTTTTGCTTGTATCCACGCCGGTAATCTTCGGAATGATTTCGCCGCCTTTTTCTACAAAAACGGTATCGTTTACGTGAATATCCAGGCGCTCGATCTCGTTGGCATTGTGCAGGGAAGCGCGTTTTACGGTGGTGCCCGCCAGTTGAACCGGCTTCAGCAAAGCCACCGGCGTTACTGCGCCCGTGCGGCCCACCTGGTAAATAATATCGAGCAACGGCGTAGCGGCGTTCATGGCTTTGTACTTGTAGGCAATGGCCCACCGCGGACTCTTGGCCGTATAGCCCAGTTCCTCCTGCTCGGCGTAGCTGTTAACTTTTACCACAATGCCGTCAGTGCCGATCGGGAGTTCGAAGCGTTTGCTTTCCCATTCGTTTATAAAGTCCCAAACCTCGTCAATCGAGTGGCATTTGCGGTAGGTTGGCGAAACATCGAAACCCCATTTTTTTAAGGCTTCCAGGGCTTCGGAATGACTTTCGTAAGGCAGGTTTTCGCCTAAAAGGCCGTACACGTAGCAGCTTAATTTGCGTTTGGCCACGATGGAAGAATCCTGCATTTTCAGGGTGCCTGAAGCAGCGTTTCGCGGATTGGCCAGTAAGGCTTCGCCAATGTCTTCGCGTTCTTTATTCAGTTGTTCGAATACCGAAAAAGGCATGAAAACCTCGCCGCGCACTTCAAATTTCTCCGGAAAATCTTTGCCCTGTAAATGAAGCGGAATATTTTTGATGGTACGCACGTTGGGCGTAACGTCGTCGCCACGGGTGCCGTCGCCCCGGGTTACGCCGCGCACCAGTTCGCCGTTCTCATAGGTCATGCTCATGGCCACGCCGTCGAACTTCAATTCGCATACGTATTCAAAATCGCCTTCCAATACTTTCCGCACCCTGTTGTCGAATTCGCGGAGCTCGGTTTCCGAATAGGTATTGCTAAGCGAAAGCATGGGGTACTGGTGGTAAACCGTCGGGAAGGTTTTGGTGATGGTGCCGCCCACGCGCTGGGAAGGGGAGTTAGGCGCTTTTAAGCCCGGAAATTCAGCTTCCAGTTTCGTCAGTTCTTCCAGCAGCATATCGAACTCGAAATCGGTAATTTCCGAAATGCTGTTCTGGTAATACTGGTGGTTGTAATGGTTTATCTGGCGGGTAAGTTCGGCAATGCGTTCGGCAGCTTGGGCTTCGGTCATGGTAATCTCTGAATGTTCGGCTAAGGCAAAAGTACGAAAAAGCTTGTCAGGAAAACGGTTGAAAACGGTAGCAATTTAAGCGAAAAAAGAAAAGGCTGCCTTTGGGGGCAGCCTTTATTTATAAATACTAACTCAGGAAACTTAGTGCATAGTCTAGTTAATTTTAAGAAAGTGGGATTACAAATCCCACGGCTCGATTAAGACGGGATTACAAATCCCGTCAAGCAAAGGTTAAAACTAAGTAGAGTTGCTACGTTTAGCAGTTTTCGTCCCCCTTTGAAGGGGGTAGGGGGAGGACAGGAGGTTTATCCGATCATTTTTGAAAATCAAATAACGTGAAAACCTCCCCCTACCCCCTTCAAAGGGGGACTTTTCTCTTTTCATAGAAAGGAACTGGAAAATTCAAACGGCGCATTAATAGAGCCTAACAAATTTAAAGTCCTGATACCAATATCCAGATACCAGCATCTATTAATTTAGTTGTTCTGAATAATAATGCCTTTGGCTACGAAAACGAGCGTTGTATCCGGCGTGGTAATAGCTTCAATTTCGGCTTTCGGTTTGCCGGCATCTTCCAGGTAGTGGCGCTGCTCATCTACCGAAACCACTTCTCTGAAAGCAGTACCGTCCACAATGGCGGTTTTTCCGGAAACATCTTTCGGTACAAAGAAATCATCTTCGCCGAACATGACGCGCATTGGTTTGCCGTCGGGCATGTTGAAGGTAACCCAGCAGCCTTTATTCTGGCAAACTTCATCGATCTGGCCGGTGATTTTTACCTCTAAGCTATCCTGGGCCGCCATTTTGCTTTTCAGTTCGGCTGCAGGTATGGCACCGTCCGGGGAGATTTTTTCGCCGTAGCTGTTTCCGGCTTCGGCGGTAGTTTTAGTTTTTTCTATGGTAGTATTTTCGGTTTGGGTTTCCGTTTTGTTGCAAGCAGCAAATGCTAAAAAGCCTACTGCTAAAGTAGAGTAAAGAATTTTTTTCATAGGGTAAAGGAAGTAGTGGGTTCAGGGCAAAGATAAGTTTTTTGCAAAAATTTTAACCTTTTGTTTTTTAAAAGTAAAAGGTTCGAGGAATATTCCTGCCTGCCGGATGGTGCATTTTAGCGCAAAATTCCTTTAATTCGTTTATCAGAACCTTAACAACCTGCCAAACGCTATGGAAAACAATGCAAAAAATGCCGGCAACCCGGCCGATATGGCCATTGCTTTAATCGAAAGCCTTTCCAACCTGAACGCCGACGTAAGCTTCGATTTTGAGAACATGGAAGTGCGCCTGCCCGGAAAACCCAATGCCCCGGAAACCGAACTGAAACTGAACGGCACGCTCCGCATCCGGACCAAGGCCAATAAAAATCAATAGGAAGGCGTGGGAGGAATTCTGGAAATAGATGCCCAGCTTATCGTTTCCCTGAACGGCGACAGCTTTGTAGTGGTGGCCGAAGGGAATTATATTATCGTTAATTTCAAAGATTTTAAAGCGCTGGAGCGGGTAACGGCCGGCGGCGGCAAATCCGCTGCTTCCGAAAGCAAGCCTTCCGGCACTAAAAAATCTTCCGGCGGCCCGCTGAAAAAGCTCAACGATGTAAATACGCTCATCCGCCGGCTGGGACTGGTGGTGGATGTGCGGGTGGGCAATAAGTCCTATGTTGAATTTGGAGCCGGCAATTCTGCCAAAATTAAGGCGGCGGCTATTTTTGGAAAAATCGGCTCTTTTTTCAGTAAATAAGCTACCATTTTTTACCTTCCTTTCCGGGCAGGCCGCTGCCCGGTTCAACCCCGTTTTTACGGTGTTTCCCTAATTATTTATATTTTTAAGGCTATTTGCGTAATACCTTTTGCGCACCCTCCGTATCTTATTATGGCGGCTTATGGCGGCGCTTGAGTGCAATTTTTGAATTAACCGGAAATTGTCGGGTAGTCGTAAGGTTACTGATTATGGGAAATTTTTAGAAAGCTGTTTTTTTTTATCAGGGGAGGGGGATCGTGTATGAAGTCGGACAACAAAAATAAAATCGGGGCAGAGCACGCTTCGGCATTTTCGAAGATCGAAAAGATTCATCCGCTTAAAATGTTGCTTTACCTGGCCCAGATCGGGATTGCAATATTGTTCCTGATGCTGGTATTTGGTTTCGTGCGTTCAGAACTCTTTCTTCACCAGAATTCGGTTACCCCATTCCCCCGGTTCTTCAGCGTAAGTTCTATTCTTATACTGTTGAGCAGTTATACCATTTCGCGCGTTTCTAAATTTTACCGCCAGGATGAGCTCCGGAAAATGAATGAGTACCTGAGCTTTACTTTAATGCTGGCCCTGATGTTTGTGCTTTCGCAACTGGCCGGCTGGTACGAACTGGCCAAAAGCGGTATTTACTTTAAAGGCCAGCCCTTCGGTTCATACATTTATCTTATTTCTGCTCTTCATATTCTGCACCTGGGCGCCGGCATTATGTATCTGGTGTACGTTTATTTAAGAACCATGTATGCCGCTGCCGATCCGGTCCGGACGCTGGTTTATATCCGGGATCCCTACCGGCTTTTGCAGTTAAGCATGCTGAGCACCTACTGGCATTTTCTGGATGGTTTGTGGCTGGCGCTGTACTTTATCTTCCTTTTTTTATTTTAACCATTCGCTAAATTCCTGGCAATACTGCTGAAAAAACAAACTGCAAAATCCGTATGTTTGTGGTTAGGCATCAGGGTTCCCGGTGCACTTATATTCGCGTTTTTACATGAAGAAAAAAATTAAAGCAGGCCTGGCAATGCTTGCCTGCCTGGTAGCACAGCAGGCAATGGCCCAGTCGGGCGCTAAATGTGCCGAAAGCCGGCTTCGCCCAACGGCTCGGGTTGCCCAGACAACCGTAAGCCAGCAACGGCTCCTGAACAAATACGACGTCAACTTCTATAAGCTCGATGTAGCCCTGGAGAAAACGTCTACTTACATTGCCGGCAATAACCTGATCCAGGCAAAAAGCCGGGTGGCCGCCCTCGATACGTTCGCTTTTGAACTCCACCAGGACCTGAACATCGATTCGGTGTACATAAACGGCCAGAAGCGCACTTTCACCCGCCAGGCCGGCATGACCTACGTGCGGCTTACGACCCCGATTGCTGCCGGCAACGCGGTAAATGCATGGGTATTTTACAAGGGCACGCCGCCGTCCGGCGCCTCAGCAGCAATTGGCAACGGCATGTCCAACGGCACGTCGCCTTCCTGGGGAAACCAGGTTACCTGGAGTCTGAGCGAACCGTTTGCCGCTTACGAGTGGTTCCCGGTAAAACAGATCCTCACCGATAAAGCCGATTCTTCGGAAGTCTGGGTAACCACCAGCGCCGTTAATAAAGTTGGTTCCAACGGCCTCCTGAAAAACACTACTACGTTGCCAAACGGAAAGAAACGCTACGAATGGAAATCGAGGTACCCGATTGCCTATTATTTGATTTCGGTGGCGGTAGCCGAATACGTGGATTATACCATTTATGCGAACCCGCCAGGAGCCCCAAATCCGATTCCGATCCAGAACTACATTTATAATAACCCGGGTACTTTGCCGGCCTTTCAGGCGGAAATCGATAATACCGCGCCGCTACTGGTGAAGTTTTCGGAGCTTTTCGGCCTGTATCCGTTCTACAAAGAAAAATACGGGCATTGCATGGCACCGCTTTCCGGCGGTATGGAACACCAGACCATGACCACCCAGGGCTTTTTTGAATTTACTTTAACGGCTCACGAACTGGCGCACCAGTGGTTCGGGGACAACGTGACCTGTGCCTCCTGGCGCGATATCTGGCTGAACGAAGGGTTTGCCAGTTACGCGGAATACCTGGCGCTGCAGAACCTACGGCCTGGTCAGCAGGTAGCCTGGATGAACAGTACGCATAATTCGGTAATGGCGGCTCCGGGCGGAAGTTTGTACGTACCAGCTGCTGATTCCATGAACGTAAACCGGATCTTCGACTCTCGCCTAACCTACGACAAAGGCGCTGCGGTGGTGCACATGCTTCGGTTCGAAATGAATAACGATGCCTTGTTCTTTGCTACGTTAAAGACGTACCAGCAGGCCTTAAAAGACAGCACGGCAAAAACGCCTCAATTCAAAGCCATTGCCGAATCGGTTTCCGGCAAAAACCTGACGCCTTTCTTTAACCAGTGGGTTTACGGCGAAGGGTATCCTACTTTCAGTCTGATCTGGAACCAGGTAGGTAATAATCTGGTGTTTCAGACCACCGAAACGGTTTCCCGCTCTACAGCAACCAGCTTTTTCGAAACAGATGTAGAGTATAAAGTTACCACTTCGGTAGGCGATACCATTATCCGGGTGCGCCAGCAGCAGCCGAAGCAGTTTTACCAGATTCCCATACGGGGCACGATAAGCGGCATGCAGGTAGATCCGAATAACTGGATCCTGAACCGTACCGGTACGATCGCTAAAAATACGAGCTTGGTTTCCGGCATCAGCGCTCCATTGGCTGCAGGCCAGAAACTGAACCTTTTCCCGAACCCTACCACCGACTGGCTGCAGGTATCTGACTTAACGTTCAAAGCGGAATCAATCCGGATCTTTGATATGGCCGGAAAACAGCTCCGTTCGGAAAAACCGCTTTCCCCTCAGCATAGGATCGATGTGAAAGGTCTTCCGCAAGGCATGTATCTGCTGCAATTCAGCAACAAAGAGAAAACTGTATCGGCGCCCTTCCAGAAACTCTAAGCAGGCGTTTTTAAACAATTCCTCCGGTGGCAGGTTTAACTATTCAAGGTGGTTGAACCCGCCACTGGTTTTTATGGGGTTTGCTGCAACCGCCTGATTTTCAGGGTGGCAGCGAGGAGAAAAGCATAAGATTTTAACCGGTTTGCCCCGGATGATATTTTTACTAATTTTACCCTCCGCATAACTCCTTTCAACCCAGGCTTTCCGGGATTTATGTTGATTTTAAATGCCTGAAAGTGAATTAATTAGTGTGTATGGCTGTAAAAAAAACGGAATTGAAGCGACAACTACTACAGGAATGCCTCCGGATCCAGAACGAGCAGATACAGGCTGCCAAAACCGCCATGGAAGAGGCCCAGGAAAGTGCCAACGAACACCACGGCGCCATCGAAGATAAGTTCGAGTCTTTCCGGGAGGCCTGCCAGATCCAGCGCGATATGTACGCCCGGCAGCTCGACGAAGCGATGAGCACGCTGCAGATCCTGAAACGGATAAATTCCATGAAAGAGAATTCGGAAATTATGCTGGGCAGCGTGGTGGAAACCGATGTTCAGGATTTCTTTATTTCCATCAGCCTCGGCGCCATTAAGGTGAACGATAAAACTTATTTTGCCATTTCGGCGATGTCGCCGTTGTTCAAAGCCATGGCCGGTAAAAGCATCGGCGATACCTTTGGCCTTCGCGATAAGCAATACAAGATCAAGAATATTTACTAAGCTGGTTACAGCCCAATAAAAAAAAGGTTAGCTTCTACAGCTAACCTTTTTTCGTTTTAAAACATCCTGTTTTATTTCCAGCGATTTATTTTATGCGTTTTATTTTACCCGGGTCCATTTCTGGGACCGGCCGATCAGGGAAACGCCGATGTAGCCTTTTACTTCCATCTGATCTTTACTCAGCATTTTCATGTAGCAGGAATAGGTCTTGCCGCTCAGCGGATCGTAGATCGTACCATCGTCCCATTTATTGCCGGAGTCATATTCAAAATTCTGGATGAAGACCAAACCATGGATCGGGCGGCTCTGCAGTTTTTTGTCGGGATTGTTGATGTCGGTTTTCGGTTTTCCGTCGCGGTGTGGTTCTTTGAGCCACACTATTTTGCCGCAGAGCTTGTCTCCGCACTGAAATATTTCAAAGCGGGCATCTTTCGGCTCGTTCGTCCAGACTCCGAGCGGGGAGTATTGCTGCGCCATTGCCAGGCCCTGAAAGGCTAAGAAAAGCACAAGGGCGAAAAGGTACTTCTTCATAAGCTGATAATTTTGATAAAGCGATAATGATAACGAAATATAAGCATTTTCTGTGCCTTTTTCACCAAAAAAGCGTAGGCTTTTGAAAAGTTAAATTAGAGCATGTTTAAATTTCATTTTTGCAAGCGAAAGTTTTCAGTACCGAGTTCTGAGGAAGGCTTTTTAGAGCAGCATAGCAGGGCTACGGTGCGAGAAAAAGACGAACGCAGGTTCCGGTAATGGAAATTTGCAGCGCAAAGGATGAATTTTAAACATGCGCTTACCCCGTTTTTAACTTCTTTACCGGAGCTTCCCTTTTTAGCATGAAAGTATACCGTTTTTTACTCCGCCTGCATGGCATTTTTTATTTTCTGACCGGGATCTGGCCGGTGGTGCACATTCACAGCTTTATGGCAGTTACCGGTCCGAAAAATGATATCTGGCTCGTAAAAACCGTAGGGCTTACCATTGTGGCCTGCAGCCTGGGTATGATCGGGGCTTCTTTCCGGAAATACGTGCAGCCCGACGTAATTCTGATTGTGCTGGGCTTTGCCGCTTTCCTGACCCTGATAGACATTTACTATACGATGACAGACGTAATTGCCCCGGTTTACCTGGCCGATGCCGCAGTGGAAATGCTTTTTATTCTGGCCTGGCTCTGGTGGTGGAAATTTCAGAAACCAAAGCAGGAAACGGTACTGAATTCCTGAAAAAATAAATAAAAATGTTGCCCATACTTTTGAACTAAGTTGTTTCGTTTTACCTTTATGAAAAAGTAGCGAGTGCTGCGGCCGGTCCGGAAAAATGCTTTGAATAGCAACAATACGCGGACAGGTTATGTCGGACTTAAAGAAAGGAGGTAAAAATGTCTAATCCCCAACGAATCTTATCAGGCCTGAGTAATGGTGTTCACTTTAATATAGGTGAGCTGGTGTAACCACCACTATAAGTTTGCGGTTACACTGCAACGTTGCTTTAAGATTACTTCTAGCCCGTACCCTGACTTTCTTTAGTCTACGGCCTGATAAGATTTTAAAGGATTCCGGCCCGGAAAATTCTTCGTGAATTTTCCGGGCTTTTTCTTTTTAAAAGCTTTACTGGCGGATAAAAAAGGATAAAACTTAAAACGTAAAAATTATAACTCCAGGAAGAACTTTTGAAGATTTTGGGAACACTTCAATAATATATATGATTTAATAAATATTCGCTTTTCCGGGCTCTTGTCTGGTGTTAAACGGGTGCTTACATTTGGTTTAACTGGTTTACCGACGATCCTTTTTCTAAAGTTTATTAGCAATTTCAGCCCGAAAAGCATATGAAGAAAAAACTACTCCTCTCCGTTCTATCAGTTTCCCTGGCCGGTTTCCTGCTTCCTTTTACCGGCAACGCCCAGGAATTTACCAAGCGGCAGCGTTATTTTTCGGTGGGTGTTTCTACCATGGCCGCCAATTACTTCGGCGACCTGAGCCCGGCCACGGCCGTTGCGGGCGCCGACCTGCAGCAAACCCGTACCAACTTCGGCATTTCAGCTTCGCGCAAATTCTTTCCGCGCCTGAGTGGCCGCGTGAGCTTTTCGTGGAGCCGCCTCCGGGGCGACGACGGCAGTTCGGCCAATGGCTCAGAATTTTATACCAACGGCCGCCTGCAACGCAACCTCAGCTTTCGCAACGATGTGAAGGAGCTGGCCGTGGTAGGGGAATTCGACCTGTTTCCGAATTACAGTACGTTTTTTAAGCGGGCCCAGCTAAATCCGTATGCATTTTTAGGGGCCGCCGTTTTTCATCATAACCCGAAAGCCTATTACGAAGGCGACCTGATGGAAAAGGGCTGGTACGCGCTGCAACCTTTGCAAACCGAAGGTGTGAAGTACCACAAAATGCAGGTAAGCGTTCCGTTTGGTCTGGGCGTACGCTACCGGCTTAATAACCAGTTCGACCTGGGCTTTGAAGTAGGCTGGCGCACCACCTTTACCGATTACCTGGACGACGTTAGCACGAATTACGTAGACAAAAGCGACCTAAACCAAAATGGAGGCAAAGCTGCCTGGGTACTGGCTGACCGTTCCATTGAAGTGCCGGAACTGAAAGAGCGCGAGATTATGCTTACTGCCCGCAACGGCGAGCAATACCCGGCAGTCGGCGGGGTAGGGGCAGCCGGTACGCCGCGCGGCAACGATACCTACAACGACTGGTATGTGCTTTCCGGTTTCACCTTAACGTACTACCTCAATCCAACCAAAACCACTTCCAAATTCCGGTAAGATTTACCTTTAATAAAATAAGAAAATGCTATGGTAAAGGGCTTAAAAAGTCCGGTACTCACCTCGTAGCGCAGGCTTTTAAACATTGCCGTCAATTCAAGAGATATAAATTAAAATGCTGTTTCGAACATCTTTGTCCGAAACTAAACCTAGTGCGGACATCCTTGTCCGCGTGTGTGGTTACGGGGACAAGGATGTCCCCGGCAGGTTACTTCCGGACATAGATGTCCGGAAGAGCAAGAAATCAAACACTCCTCGTAGCGTAGGGTTTAAACCCTACGCTACGAGGAGTGTTTGATTTATGAGATTATTTAATTATCCTGCCAATCCTTTTAATCCTTAAAATCACAGTTCAGACAATTTCATTGCCGTCTGCTTTAGCTGATGGTTTACAGCACCCGGCGCACTTCCAGGAACCGGCGTTCGTAATTGGTGCCTTCCACTTCGCTGATCTTTACGCCGCCATTGGAGGAAGCATGTACAAAGGAAATAGTACCCTCGTTTTTGCTGATCACGATACCAACATGGCCGGGAGTTCTTTTCTTTGAATTGGTTCCGGTGAAGATCAGGATGTCTCCCCGGCGAACCTGGGTGCGTAGTACCGGTTTGCCGGCTTTGGAAAGCAATTCCGAAGAACGCGGTACGTTAATGCCAACTTTTGAGAAAGCGTAATTTACGAAACCGGAGCAATCGAAACCTTTTTCAGAAGAACCGCCGAACCGGTAAGGCGTGCCTATTTTTTTCATTCCGAAAGCGATCAGATCTTCTACCAGGTGGTGTTTTTTGGGCTTGGCTTCGGCCAGTTTTTCCTGACTTTCCGCTACGGTACTTACGGTGTCCGGTTTAACTGCCTGTAAACGAACGGGTTTTGGCTTGGCGGTTGCGGCTTGCGGGGCTTTGCCGGAATAGGTTTTGAATAAAACTAAAATGAACAGGAGCAAAACGGCTCCCAGGTAACCTCCTCTGATATGCTTCATGCTTTTCGCGTTGGTTTCGGGGCTAACAAGTCCGGGTTCTAATAAAGTTCAGACCGTTTTATGTTAACTTTTTGCCGCTTAAAGGCTGATTTCCGGCGTTCGCCCGAACAGGAAATGCATTGGCGAAGTGGCAGGGAAGTATCGGGTGAATGGTTTGGTACCTGAATAAGGCCGATTTATATTTATTAAATATTAAAAGCCAAACCAGGAACCTACTACCATGGAAATATATCATTCAAAAATCTTATCGGTGCATTATGTATCGGCCAAAAAGCTGCTGCAGTTAACCTGTACCGGCAGGGTAAATTCCCGCGACCTGAAAAGCTGCTACCGGCGGGCCTTGGTTTTTGCCAAGCGCAAGCAGGTAAAGCACTGGCTTTTCGATTTTTCCCGGCACTACGAACTCTCTGAAAGCGACCGCAAATGGCTTGATACCTGTTTTTTCCCGAGTCTGATGATCGCCCTGGGCCCGGAAAACTTCATTGGCATGGTGGTGCCCAAACTATTTTACCGGCAGCTATTTCAGGAAGTAGGGCAAAGCGGCATGCAAACCTATAATTCTTTCATTAAGCTCAATACCTTTTGCTCCAACCCCAAAGCTACCCGCTGGTTAGGCAATCAGAACGGTACAGAAGCATTTACCGAGGCATCAATTACGCTGTAAACAAGCCCTTTATAAACCCGCTTTCAGACTGAGGAACAGTAGGCAAAAGCCGGAAAAAACCGTTTTCAGAACCAGGCTGAATTTTGATTTCAGGCCGAATTGCTGTATTATGCAGGTTTAAACGCAATACCGCAACCTTATGGCCAACACTTTCAAAAAGCCTTCCGCTTACCCTTTTCTGTTATTTTTCCTGTTCCTGAATTTCGCTGCTCTGGCGGCTCCCAAACTGAGCTACCGCCTGGCCATGCCCGAACCGCAAACGCATTACTTCGAAGTGGAAATGCGCCTGCAGGATTTCAAAGATAAATTCATCGATGTAAAAATGCCGGTCTGGGCGCCGGGTTCTTATCTGGTGCGGGAATTCCCGAAGAATGTGGAAGGCTTTACGGCAACGGCCGGAAACAAAAACCTGAAAGCCGAAAAGATAAACAAAAATACCTGGCGGGTATATGCCGATAAAAACCGCGATGTACTGGTAAAATATAAAGTATATGCCTTTGAACTGACCGTAAGAACTAGCTTTGTAGATGAAATGCACGCCTACCTGAACGGTACCAGCGTTTTTATGTATCCGGCTAAGTATAAGCAATTGCCTTCAGAACTTACCATCGAGCCCTACGGCAACTGGAACCAGATCTCAACCAGTCTGCCAACGGTTGGCGGCAACAAATGGAAACTACGCGCCGACAATTACGATATTCTGGCCGATTCTCCGATCGAGATCGGTACGCATAAGATCCTGACGTTTGAAGCGGCCGGCGTTCCCCACGAAGTTGCCATGTTCGGCGAAAGCAATTACGACGATGCCAAAATTGTAGCCGACATGAAGAAGATCGTGGAGGAGTGTACGAGGGTGTTCGGTGAACATCCGGTTAAGGGCAAGTACGTGTTCATTATTCACAACGTGCTGAGCGGCGGTGGCGGCCTGGAACATTTAAATTCCACCACCCTGCAGGTTGCCCGCTGGGGCTACCAGCCGGAAAACAGCTATAACGGGTTTCTGGCCCTGGTGGCCCACGAGTATTTTCACCTCTGGAATGTAAAGCGCCTCCGTCCGGAACCGCTTGGACCGTTTAACTACGACGCCGAAAATTACACCACCTTGCTTTGGGTTTCCGAAGGGTTAACGAGCTATTACGACGACCTGCTCGTACGCCGGGCCGGTTTTTATTCCCCGGAACGCTACCTGGATGTGATGGGCAGCAGCATTACGAACGTAGAAAACACCCCTGGCGTAAAAGTGCAGACCCTGTCCGAATCGAGCTTCGATGCCTGGATCAAATCGTACCGCCCGAATGAAAACTCCCGCAACGCCGAAATTTCCTACTACTCCAAAGGCGCGTTGATTGGTATGTTGCTGGACCTGGAAATCATGAACCAGACGAAAGGCGAAAAAGACCTGGACCAGGTATTCCGGAACATGTACCAGAAGTATTATAAAAAACTGAACCGTGGTTTTACCGAAAAAGAATTCAAGGAAGAACTGGAAAAAGTGGCCGGCATAAAGTTCGATACTTTCTTCCGCGATTATGTGAACGGAACGGTTACGCCTGACTACAACAAATACCTGAATTACGCCGGCCTGAGACTAACTAACCTGAATGCCAACAACCAGGATGCCGCTTTAGGCGCGAACACTTCTAACCGCGACGGCAAAATTGTAGTTACCAGTGTAGTGCGCGACGGCAGCGCCTGGAAAGGCGGCCTGAACGTGAACGACGAAATTATTGCCCTGAATGGCTACCGCATCACTGACGATCTGAACAAATCCATTGCCGGCCGCCAACCGGGCGATCAGCTAAACCTGATCGTGAACCGCGACGGCCGCCTGCTTTCCCTTGACCTCACCCTGGAAAAGAACCCGAACGCCCGTTACCGGATCGAAAAACTGCCGGAACAAACTCCCGCCCAGCAAACCATTTACCGCAAGTGGCTGCGCCTGAGCTAACCTCTTAAAAACGCTAACTTTTAACCTGAAAAACTATAAACGATGTACCGTAAAATTGAAGACTTTGTAACCGACTGGGCGTACGAAACCGAAATGACGCTGAAGATTTTTAACGCGCTTTCCGATGAAAGTCTGGTTCAGAATTTTCACAACGAACACCGCACCTTAGGCCGCCTTGCCTGGCACATAACGCAAACCCTGACCGAAATGACGCACCAGGCCGGATTGCCAATGGAAGTGCTTTCGGACATGCCGGAAAACCTGACCGCTTCCAAACTTGCGGAGACCTTTGCAAAGGATGCAGAAGCAGTTAAAGAAGCCGTTATTGCTAACTGGACCGATGCGAACCTTACAGACAAAGTGCAGATGTACGGCGAAGAATGGACCAAAGGCCTGGTACTCTCCATCCTGATCCGTCACCAAGCCCACCACCGCGGCCAGATGACCATTCTGATGCGTCAGGCCGGCTTAGTTGTAATAGGTGTTTACGGTCCCGCTAAAGAAGAATGGGCCGCCATGGGTATTCCGGCAATGGCTTAGTTTAGTGATTAATGATTAGTGATTAATGATTAGTAACTGACGTTAAGCAGGTTTTTTGAGGTCGCCCTTTTGAGGCAGGGCCGTTTCATTCTAAACTAAAACAGCTTTTTCGGATATTTTTATCCGAAAACTTCCTGCTGGGGATCTATTGATCCCCGTAATGTGGCCTGAAAATGGTCAACGCGGGTTAATAAACCCGCAACAGGATGCTTCCGGATCGATAGATCCGAAAGAGCAAACGAGGAGAATACGCTAGAATGAAACGGCCCTGCCTCCAAAGGGGGACTTTTCTCCTGCTTGCGTAATGTCAGTTCGTAAATAATGATTTATTCTTTTTGCTTTAGTGAAGCGTTTCTTTAAACAATGCTTCCAGAAAAGGAATATCAGAAATAAAAGGTAAAGGGCTTGCTTCGGAATAGAAGCAAGCCCTTTACTTTTTACATGAAAATAATAGCGTCTTTTGGGTGGAATTCCTAGTTGAAGCTGTAACCCTTTTCCCAAAAAACCATACCCACTAATCACTAATCACTAATCACTAATCACTAATCACTAATCACTAATCACTAATCACTAGATCACCCTTTTGAGCTCTACTTTCTGAACCGGATTAATTACGAGCGGTACTTTTTCTACTTTTACCGAGCTGGTATCCAGGCCGAACCATTTGCTTTCGGAACTGGTGAATTGCTTGATCCAGAAATAGGTTTGCATGATGACCTTTTCCTTGAAAGGCAGATCGTTTTCGTAAGACAGGAATTTCTCCAGCACTACGAAACGGAAATCGCCGGTCAGGTTTTGGCGGCCTAAGGATTCGTAGCGGGAAGTAATGTCCACTTCGCCGTTTTTTACCATGTCTTCCACCACTTTCCGGAAAAATAAATTGATGCGCTGCTCTACCCGGAAACCCAAGCGGAAATTGATCCGGATAACGTCGTTATCGGCAATGTGGTGTACTTTGTATTCCATGGTAAAGGGTTCATCCAAGGTATCTACGTGCACAAACCAGTAAATATCGGCGCGTTTGGGACGTTTCTGGAAGATGGAATAAATGATCTTCGATTCAATTTCCTTGGCTTTGGCTGAGCTCGTTAAAAATACCAGGTGGGTAGAATATTTCGGTACCGTTTCATCTACGCTAAGCTCTTTCAGGCTTTCAAGGTAATTGCTCAGGCGTACATATTCGGTAAGGCGCCGTTTGATGTTAAATGCCTTCAGCCAGATGTACATAATGGTAATAATGGAAAACCCAAGCGCCAGCGGCACCCAACCCCCATGCGAAAATTTGATCAGGTTAGCGGCCAGAAACGAAAGCTCAATGCCCAGGTAAACCACCACAAATAAACCGATCAGTACCCGGGAAACCTTGATTTTTACCAGGTAATAAGTAAACATAACGGTGGTCATGAGCATGGTAAGCGTAATGGCAAGCCCGTAAGCCGCTTCCATATTAGCCGATTCTTTAAAGTAAAGCACCACGCCAATACAGCCAAGCAGCAACAGCGTGTTTACGCTGGGTACAAAAAGCTGCCCTTTCACATTGGTGGGGTAATTCAGCTTAACCTTCGGCCAGAAATTAAGGCGGATCGCTTCTGAAATAAGGGTATACGAGCCCGTAATTAAAGCCTGGCTGGCAATAACGGCGGCAATCGTAGCAATGGCAATACCAGCCGGTAAAAACCAGGCGGGCATGATGCCATAAAACGGGTTTTCATCCAGTTTCTCGCCTACATGCAAGGTTAACCAGGCGCCCTGCCCGAAATAGTTCAGCACCAGGCAGGTTTTCACGTAGATCCAGCTGATGCGGATATTACTTTTACCGCAGTGACCCAGATCGGTATAGAGCGCCTCCGCCCCGGTAGTACAAAGGAAAACCCCGCCCAGTAACCAGAAACCACCCGGATAATTCACCAGCATCTGGTAACCGTAATAAGGGTTCAGGGCTTTCAGGATTTCCGGATGGTGCAGAATATTGATCACGCCCAGCGCGCCCAGCATAAAAAACCAGATGAACATTACCGGCCCGAAAGCCTTGCCCACGATCTGGGTACCGAAGCGCTGCAGCATGAACAGAAAAAACAAAATGCCGATCACGATGGGAACGGTCGGAATGTCGGGTTTAATGATGCGCAAGCCTTCTACGGCCGAAGAAACCGAAATTGGCGGGGTGATCATGCCGTCGGCTAACAGGGCCGCGCCGCCGATCATGGCGGGCACAGTAAGCCATTTTGCTTTGCGGCGCACCAGGGTATAAAGCGTTAATATGCCGCCTTCGCCCTTGTTATCGGCCTGCAGGGTCAGAATCACGTATTTAATGGTGGTGAGCAGCGTAAGGGTCCAGAATACGCAGGAAATGCCGCCGTAAACCAAGGTTTCGTTTATGGGCGTATCGCCCATGATCGCTTTCATCACGTAAAGCGGTGAAGTACCGATGTCGCCGTAAATAATGCCCAGCGAGATCAGCAGGCCAGCCGTCGAAAGACGGTTGTGGCTATTGTGGTTTCCCATTTTAGTAGAAATTCTTCAAATTTAAGGGTTAAGGAGTTCCGGGTCCGGCAAAAAGGATACAAAGTACCCTGCCTCTAACATGTCAGCTTTCCGCGAACGGAAACTACAGATCGGCCCAATGGAGTGAATACGTTTATCGAATAGGTTTAGCGAAAATTTGCCGGATAGGAGAAAGTTTGTGCCTGCCGGTAAGAACAACAAGCGGGCGCAAAAGAAAAGACGGAAAGCCGTCTGGCGGCCTTCCGTCTTCAGGGGTTATTTTACTTCAAGCAGTTCAACATCAAAGATCAGGGTAGCGTTCGGGCCGATGTCGGCGCCGGCGCCCTGGGCTCCGTAAGCCAGGTCCGAAGGAATATACAAGCGCCATTTTGCGCCTTCCTGCATGAGCATCAGGGCCTGGGTCCAGCCGGCGATTACGCCGTTTACCGGAAAGGTTACCGGTTGGCCGCGCTCGTAAGAACTGTCGAAAACGGTACCGTCTATTAAAGTGCCTTTGTAATGCGTGGTAACCTGATCGGTGCGGGCCGGGGTTTTGCCGGAGCCTTCGCGGAGGATCTCGTATTGCAGGCCGCTAGGCAGGGTGTGCACACCTTCTTTGCTTTTGTTAGCTGCTAAGAATTCCTGGCCTTCGCGTTTGTTGTTTTCGCCCTGTTTACCGGCTTTCTCCTGGAATTTCTGTTCCATTTCAGCCTGCAGCTGCATCATGGTCTGCTGGGTTTCTTCGGCCGAAAGGAGGGAAGGTTTACCTGCCATGGCATCTTTCAGGCCGGCAACTAATTGTTCCGCCTCAATTTCAATGCCTTGTTTGCTGAAATTGGAAGCCATGTCGCGGCCGATAATGTAGCTGATTTTTTCTTTTAACGTCTTCAAGGTTTTTTCTGAAAAGTTCAGCGCAAAAGTAAATGCTGTTTTCGGGATTGCCTAATTTTTTAGCGCTTAACAAATTAAATGGTAGGCTATGTAAAGAAAAAAGCAACCACGGCCGGTTGCTTCTCTGCTATATCAGTTAAAAAAATCGGGTATTATAAGTAGAGGTGGTAATCTTCGTCGGCGAAGTTCAGGGTTATTTCGCCCGGGCTCAGCCAGGAGGTTACCAGAAAACCGACGGTGCCCAGCACCAGCAGGGATGAGATTGCAGCAAACTTTTTCATGGGGTTGGAACGGTTAGGAATTTAAATCTAAACGCTGCTGTAATCAATTTGTTCCATAGCCATTATTAAATATAAAGCTATTAAGTTGTTATTCGAGTCAACGGAGTTAATATTCTGGTAAATAGCCTATTATAAAAGGTCATTTTAACCTTTCTTATAAGCCGGAAATTAAAGGTTGCTGACATGGAATGAAAGCGGAAATATTTTGGTTGCTTCTATATCGGTTTCCGGATAAAAGCCGTTATGTTAGCAAGTGCTGCAGGCCAATTACCGGTATTTACTTTTTGTAGCGTTTACTTGCCGGAAATCCTTTTGCTTTAAATAAAAATAGGCAATATTTGCAGTAAAAATAATAATATGATTCCTTTCGGCAACAATTGGTCTTTGGAGACAAACCAGCTTACTGGTTTTGTAGCTTCGTCGCACCACGTATCGCAAAGCGATATGCTGAACGGCTATTGTCTGCCTTTCTATACGGCACAAAAAGACTTTAATAAGTAAGTCGGAATTGCATTTACCGGCCTTTTCTACCCTGGCCAGCAATTCCGATCAAAGCCTCCGCATTAAACTTCCAATTTTTTAACTCAAATTTTCTTTTAACAATGGTCATGAATATGAGCATTCGGCGAATGCTTGCTTTAGCATTTACAGCAGCATATGCAGCTGTTTTCGCGGTTTCTGTTTCCAACCCTTACGCCTGGTGGTTACTGGCTTTATTAGTACCCCTGAACGTGGTGTTGGCTCACAACCTGCTGCAGCGTAAACATGCTATCCTCCGGAATTATCCGCTCCTGGGTTACCTGCGTTACTTTTTCGAAAGCATCCGGCCGGAAATGCGCCAGTACTTCTTCGAATCCGACCTGGATGGCAAACCGTTCAGCCGGCGGCAACGGAGCATTGTTTACCAGCGGGCCAAGAACGTAAAGCAAACGGTGCCTTTCGGGATGCAAAGCAACAGCCAGGAGCTCGGCTACGAGTGGATCGCCCATGCCATGTTCCCGGCCCATGCCAATCTGACCGACCTGCGGGTAAACGTAGGCAGCAGTCGCTGCAGCCAGCCGTACAATGCCAGCATCCTCAATATTTCGGCCATGAGCTACGGCTCGCTGAGCAAAACCGCGGTAATGGCTTTGAACGGCGGTGCCCGCCTCGATAATTTCGCCCACAACACCGGCGAAGGCGGCATCAGCCCGTTCCATTTGCAGGAAGGCGGCGACCTGATCTGGCAAATTGGTACCGGGTATTTCGGCTGCCGGAACAAAGACGGGAATTTCGACGAAAAGCTGTTCCAGGAACAGGCTGCTCACCCGAATATCAAAATGATCGAGCTAAAGCTTTCTCAGGGTGCCAAGCCGGGCCACGGCGGGATTCTGCCCGCCGCTAAAAATACCCCGGAAATTGCCGCGATCCGGAAAGTGGAGCCGCATACCACGGTTGCATCGCCGCCGTCGCACAGCGCCTTTTCCGACCAGTTCACCCTTTTGCTTTTCATTGAAAAACTACGGGTACTGGCCGACGGGAAACCAATTGGTATAAAGCTTTGCCTCGGAAACAAAGACGAATTTGAGCGGTTATGTCAGGAAATGAAGCACAACAACCTTTTCCCTGATTTTATTGCGATAGACGGGGCGGAAGGCGGAACCGGGGCTGCTCCTTTAGAATTTACCGATAGCTTAGGCATGCCGCTGAACGACGCACTAAGTTTTGTGCACCAGCGTTTACAATATTATGGCCTCCGGAAAGAAATAAAACTGATTGCCGCCGGGAAAATTATTACCGGTATCGATATCATAAAAACGATTTCGTTGGGGGCGGATATGTGTTACAGCGCCCGTGGTTTTATGTTCTCGCTGGGCTGTATTCAGGCCCTGCAATGCGATTCCGGGAAATGCCCGGTAGGAATTGCCACCCAGGAAAAGAGCCTTTACAAAGGGCTGGACGTTTCGGATAAAAAGGTGCGGGTAGCTAATTTCCATCGCAATACCATAAAAGCCACCATTGAGGTAATGGAAGCATGCGGCTTTGCTTCCCTGGAAGATATTTCAGCCGACAAAGTATTCCGGAGAGTAGAGCAGGGCAAGAACCTGAGCTTCGGCCAGATCTACTTTAACCAAACAGGAAATCATTCTGGCAATAGTTTAACGAAAGGCCATAACTTAATTCCTAATTAATATGAACAATATATATGTAACCCAAAAAGACCATCAGCGCCTGCACGAAATGGTGCAGCTCCAGCGTGGCAACAACGGCAACAGTAAATACGCAACCCAGCTGGGCACTGAACTGAAACGCGCCAAGCAGGTAAAACCCGAAGACATTCTGGATTGCGTGGTAACCATGAACTCCAAAGTGCGTTTGCGCGAACTGAAATCCAAAAAGGAATTCGAGATCACCCTGGTGTACCCGCAGGACGTAAACATTAACGAGCGCAAAGTTTCCATTCTAGCGCCCGTGGGCATTGCTATTTTAGGTTGCAAAGAAGGCGACATAGTAGAATTGCCGATGCCAACCGGTTCAGTTACGTACGTAATCGATAAGGTACTTTATCAGCCGGAAGCCGCTGGTGATTACCACCTGTAGCAGCAAGCTTCTAAAGCTTAAAAGCGAGCCCGGTCATTTGATCGGGCTCGCTTTTTTTATGCCACCAACTTCTGATGCCAATCGTGATAATTCCTGCAAGGTTTAACTATTTACAGCAACCCTGAAAAGAAAAGCAAGCGTAAACGGTAAGGGAAACAGCCAAAAACCTATGGAGTTCCTGAACCTCGACTTTGCCAAAATTTTCCGTATCGAAACTTCCGTTCTGGAATTGATTTTGAGAGGAACGTTATTTTTCCTGGGGATCCTGCTGCTGTTGCGCATCATGCCCCGCCGCACGGGTGGGGAACTGGGGGTAATGGACCTGATCTTCGTGATCCTGATCGCGGAAGCCGCTGCAAATTCCCTGGGCGGGTATTCTTCTGTAACCGAAGGCTTTATTGTGATCGGTACTTTAATGGCCTGGAATTACCTGGTAAACGTGTTGAGCTACCATTTCCCGTTCATCGAAAAACTGGTTTCTGCGCCGCCCATGGTTATCGTAAAAGACGGAAAACTGCTGCGAAGAAACATGCGCCGCGAATACCTGACCGAAGAAGAAGTAATGGAACAGATCCGCAAAGCCGGCTTTGACGACGTGCAAGCAGTGAAAAAAGCATTTATAGAAAGCGACGGTACAATCAGCGTGATCGGCAAGGAAAAGAATTAACGTAGGCTTTTTAGGTTTGCGAAATAGATATTAGCGGTAGGTTTTTATGGGAAATTCTACCGTTTTTTATTGGTGTTGGTAGTGTTTATGGGGTAATGTTAAATTGTTGGTGAAAACACCAACAACGGCGGGATTCGGCCGGACGGCGTGAAAATGGTTATTTGAAATAATCATCTGTAGAGACGCAATGCTTTGCGTCTTATCCGGAGGTAGAACCAATCAAAACCATCTGAATTTCCCTTCCTGGTAGGTGGCATCATTTCATTTATTTTTACGGCAGTGGTCAGACGCAAAGTGTAGAGACGCAAAGCATTGCGTCTCTACATTTCCAACCCCCAAAACAAAAAAGGAAGCTGCTGGCAGCTTCCTTTTTTGTTTAAAGAAAATCGAACATTCGAACTACGAAAATTCGAACAATCCAAACTTACATATTTCTTCGATACTGTCCGCCAACTTCAAACAACGCATTTGTAATCTGACCCAAGGTGCAGTACTTCGCAACCTCCATCAGTTCATCGAAAATGTTTTCGTTTTTGATCGCTTTTTCCTGCAGGCCTTTCAGCAAGCCCGGAATTTTATCTTCATTCCGCTTATGCTGTTTCTGCATTTCGGAGATCTGGAACTGCTTTTCTTCTTCGGTTGCGCGAATTACTTCGGAAGGAATAATGGTAGGAGAGCCCTGGCTGCTGAGGAAGGTGTTTACCCCAATGATCGGGTATTCGCCGGTGTGTTTCAGGGTTTCGTAGTAAAGGCTTTCTTCCTGAATTTTGCCGCGCTGGTACATGGTTTCCATAGCACCTAATACGCCACCGCGTTCCGTGATTCTATCGAACTCCAGCAATACTGCTTCTTCTACCAGGTCTGTAAGTTCTTCGATAATGAAAGAGCCTTGCAGCGGGTTTTCGTTTTTGGCTAAACCTAATTCGCGGTTAATGATCAGCTGGATGGCCATGGCACGACGAACGGAACCCTCGGTTGGCGTGGTGATCGCTTCGTCGTAGGCGTTGGTGTGCAGGGAATTACAGTTGTCGTAGATGGCGTAAAGGGCCTGCAGCGTGGTGCGGATGTCGTTAAAGTCGATCTCCTGGGCGTGCAGCGAACGGCCGGACGTCTGGATATGGTACTTCAGCATTTGCGAACGCGAATTGGCGCCGTATTTCAGCTTCATCGCTTTCGCCCAGATCCTGCGTGCTACGCGACCGATAACTGCGTATTCCGGATCGATGCCGTTGCTGAAGAAGAAGCTCAGGTTTGGCGCGAAATCGTTGATGTTCATTCCGCGGCTCACGTAATATTCCACGAAAGTGAAACCGTTGGCGAGCGTGAAGGCTAACTGCGAGATCGGGTTGGCGCCGGCTTCGGCAATGTGGTAACCGGAAATAGATACCGAATAGAAATTCCGGACGTTGTGGTCGATGAAATACTGCTGCACGTCGCCCATTAAACGCAGGGAGAATTCAGTGCTGAAAATGCAGGTGTTCTGCGCCTGGTCTTCTTTCAGAATGTCGGCTTGTACGGTTCCGCGAACGGAAGCTAAGGTACGTTCTTTAATAGCAGCGTAAACATCGGCCGGTAAAACCTGGTCGCCGGTTACGCCTAAGAGCATTAAGCCTAAGCCGTCGTTGCCTTCCGGTAGTTCGCCCTGGTAGGTTGGACGCGCCTGGCCTTTTGCTTTGTAAATGGCTTCGATCTTGGCGTTAACTTCCGCTTCCAGTCCGTTTTCTTTGATGTAAAGCTCGCACTGCTGATCGATGGCGGCGTTCATGAAGAAAGCCGTTAAGATAGCCGCCGGACCGTTAATGGTCATCGAAACCGAGGTTTTCGGATCGGCTAAGTTAAAGCCGGAATACAGTTTTTTAGCGGCATCTAAGCTCCAAACGCTTACGCCGGAGTTACCAATTTTACCGTAAATGTCCGGACGGTGATCCGGGTCTTCGCCGTAAAGTGTTACCGAGTCGAAAGCCGTGGAAAGGCGTTTGGCTGGCATTCCCAGAGACACGTAATGGAAACGACGGTTGGTGCGTTCCGGTCCGCCTTCGCCGGCAAACATCCGGGTTGGGTCTTCGCCTTCGCGCTTGAACGGGAATACACCGGCGGTGTATGGGAATTCACCCGGAACGTTTTCCTGCAGGTTCCATTTCAGGATATCGCCCCAGGCTTCGTAGCGCGGCGTAACCACTTTCGGAATTTGCAGGTGCGATAAGCTTTCGGTGTGCGTGGCAATTTTCAGTTCCTTGTCGCGCACCTTGAAAACGAAGAATTCATCTTTGTAAGACTGGCGTTTCGCTTCCCAGTTATCCAGTAATTTTTTGTTCTGACCGTCCAGTTTCAGGGCCGTTTCTTCGTAGGCGTATTCCAGCTGCTTTACCAGGCGGTCTTTGTCTTCCACGTTCATCCCGGAAATGGTGTCGATGGAATTGCGCAGGCTGTAAAGTTTCTGCGCCACTTCGCCCTGTTCTTTCACCCACTTATCGTAGTTGCGGTTGTTCTCCGAAATTTCGGATAAGTAACGCGTGCGGCTCGGCGGAATGATGTACACTTTCTCGCTCATTTCGGAAGAAGTGCTCAGGTGCGATTCGAATTTCACGCCCGATTTATCGCTTATTTTCGCCATTACGGCTTTGTATAAACGGTTCATTCCCGGGTCGTTGAACTGCGAAGCGATGGTGCCGAAAACCGGAATGTCGTCGTCGGAAGTATCCCAGAGCTGGTGGTTGCGCTTGTATTGTTTTTTCACGTCGCGGATGGCATCGAGGGCGCCGCGCTTGTCGAATTTGTTCAGGGCAATGATGTCAGCGAAATCGAGCATATCGATCTTTTCCAGCTGCGTGGCGGCGCCGTACTCCGGCGTCATTACGTACAGGCTGGCATCGGAATGCTCAATAATTTCGGTGTCACTTTGACCAATGCCGGACGTTTCCAGGATGATGAGGTCGAAGTGGGCGGCTTTTACGATATCTACGGCGTCCTGCACGTATTTACTTAAAGCCAGGTTGCTCTGGCGGGTAGCCAAGGAGCGCATATAAACCCGTTCGTTCGAAATGGCATTCATCCGGATGCGGTCGCCTAATAATGCGCCGCCGGTTTTGCGTTTCGAAGGGTCTACGGAAATAATGGCAATGGTTTTGGTCGGGAAATCGATGAGGAAACGACGCACCAGTTCATCTACCAGGGAAGATTTACCCGCGCCGCCGGTTCCGGTTATTCCCAGGACAGGAGTTGTTGGTTGTTCGTTGCTGGTTGCTGGGGTTCCGATAATTTGCTCCCGCATTTTAGCGTAATCTTCGGGGAAGTTTTCGGCGGCGGAAATTAAGCGGGCAATGGCTTTTACGTCTTTGTTTTTGAGGTGCTTTACTTCGCCGTTCAGGTTCTGGCCGGTCGGGAAATCGCAGCGCTTGAGCATATCGTTGATCATGCCTTGCAGGCCCATCGCGCGACCGTCGTCGGGAGAGTAAATGCGGGTTACGCCGTAGCCTTCCAGTTCTTTGATTTCGGTAGGGAGAATTACGCCGCCGCCGCCGGCAAAAATGCAGATGTGGCCGGAATTTTTCTCCTTCAGCAGGTCGTACATATACTTGAGGTACTCCACGTGGCCGCCCTGGTAGGAGGTAAGCGCAATGGCCTGGGCATCTTCCTGAATAGCGCAATCCACGATCTCCTGCACGGAACGGTTGTGGCCCAGGTGAATTACTTCGGCGCCGGAAGCCTGGATGATGCGGCGCATGATATTGATACTCGCATCGTGGCCGTCGAAAAGGGAGGCAGCCGTAACGATACGGATGTGATTTACAGGTTTATACGGTTCTATTTTGGTAGCTTGCATACTGCAGTGTTCTGGTTGAGATAGAAACTGCTGCGAAGGTACGGAAAATTGAGGGAAATGGGAAAGGGAGGGGAAAATGGTTAATGGGCAATTTAGTCTTGACTTGACCACATCTGGCACCAGGTGTGAATCGGAAATTAGTTAATAAAATCTGGTCTTTTACCAAGAGCAGGTTTAGGTAGTTGGGGTTTATCATAAATTGACAGTAATAACTCCGAAAACTTTTTGTCAAATTCTTGGTCATTAATCATATCAACTGCAATAAATTGTTGCATAAAATTTGGCACAGAAGTTTCTATTGTACCACTTCTCAGCACTGGGATATATTTCTTATTTGTAGTTATAGTCTTATATAACTCAGTATTAAGGATTGAATATTCAAAGCCAACACCGCCTTCTCTCTTTTCAGATTTTAGTTTATAATTAGGAGTGAAAATAATTAAGACTTTATCTGACTTATTTACAGAATTCTCCATAAAATGAAACATATTATGCCCTGGGCCAAGCTCATAAACATCAAGTAAAACCCTAACTCCATTCTCAAATAACTTGTTAGCTAAATCAATAACCCATTTTTTATGTTCTTCATTATCCCATGAATATGAAATAAAGACAATTGGGCCTTGTTCTTCAATAGTTTCTTGATTTATAACTTTTGGTGTTGGAGGATTAATAGCAGTATTAGGCGTTAAGTTAAATATGTTAAAGATATCTTCGGAATCTTTATTTTCAATATTTACATTATTCTTCGATTCTTCAACTTCTTGCCAAATTAGTTTAATAATTTCAGTTCTAGTAGGCTCATCAAATGACATGAGAATATCATAAAAGTAAGCTTTTCTACTTGTGCTCAAGCTTTTACCATTCCTTAGGTCCATATATTGTTGATAATCTGGAAAAGAGGGATCAAAAGTTCGAACTAAATTAATAAAGCGGGGCCCAGAAAAATATGCTGGTGTGCCTTTAACATTTATCGTATTGAATAAGGTATTAAAGCTACGTATCGAGTTTAAATCCATTTATAAATATTTCAGTTTTAATAATTTGAATTTAAGGCTTAAAACTAAAGTAACCACATTACAAATAAAGTTGTAACTAAAGATATTCCATAGAATGGTAATATTGTTTTTGAAACTAATCCTCGTAACCAAGTCCGATCTTCATCATTATAATTTGATGCATCCATACTAAAATCGATGTTATTGATATTTTTAGCTGCAACTTCTTTATACAACTCTCTATATTGTTTTTCTATAGAAATAAAAAAACCGTCTAATATCCAAAATGCTGGTATTACAATATAAGAAATTAACACATAATTAATATTTGCATCTTTTGCAGCTAATGCAAAAAGAGCGGCGACTAAAGTAATAGTCCAACCTTTAATCATAAAAGAATTAGAATTCATCCTTGTAATTACATTTTGTATGAATTCTAGGTGCTTTAGTTTGTTTTCATTCATATCATTATAATTCATATAGAGCGTTTAATGCTTCAAACTTGTTATTATATTTACCTTTTGCCCATTTATTAAAGATCGTTTCGTAGTTTAAAAATACTAGATGACTTAAATCTAAATTATAATTAATCTTTAATTTCTTTTCTTGGTCGGCTGAGGCAAATATCTTTCTTGATTCTGTTAAAGGAAGCTTTTTCAATCTGTCGGGAATGTTTTCTCGCAAAGTTTTAGATATTGCTATTTCTGCATAAATCCATGGGGAGTCAGTTAGATCTAAATCCTTGTATGGTTTAACAGATTGTGGTGTCCTTAAGAAAAAAAGACATTCTGTTTTATCCATCATCATAGATAATGCTGTAGAAAGCATCATATGTACATGGCTGGATGCAAAATTAACCTGATTATATGAATAAGTTTCTTTTAAAGGTGAAGACCAAGAATAATTATCATTTATAGTTTGCAATAAATCTTCTGAATTCCCCCAAATACAAGAATCAACAAACGATTTTATATTAAATCTGCTCTCTAACCATCCAGCTAAATAGATGGCTAACTTTTGATTTTTATGAGAATGAGAAATAAATAAATCAAAGTTTAAATCAGGAAACCAATTTTCTTGGATCTTTGAGCCATTTAGTGAGCCGTCATGGAATAAAAAGCTGTCTAATGTCTTCTTTATTTCAGATTTATATTGTTCATATGATTCAATTCCAATTCTGTAAAACTTTTCAAAGATTGCATCTTCTTTTAAATATAAATCTACTTTAAACCCCTTAAACATAAACTTTAATTAAATAGCTTCTTTAGAAAAAATACTGAATATTTATTTCACCTTAATATTCAAAAGGCTAAATATAAACCAAATTTTGTTTATCAGGTGATTTATGTTGTTGACTTTCGATAATTTTAGCAATGATTAAAGATACCCGCAAAACCCTAGCATTGTAGATCTACCACCCCAACACCTCCTTTGAAAGGAGGGGAGCTTTTTTTCTTCCCAGCTTCCTTTTGACTTTTTGAGGCTTAAACCCTAGCGTTTTTGCCTGGTAAAACCTCTTAGATTCAGAACCGTTATTGCCTTTACGTTATCCTGAAGCTACCATTTAGCTGGCAGGATAAAGCAGCATCTGAACTTCCGGAAAGGCTACCATCAAACCTTTTCCGGCTAACCAAAAATCATAAAATGAAAAAAAGAAATCTTGGCAAAAATGGGCCCGCCGTTTCCGCAATGGGCCTGGGTTGTATGGGGATGAGCGATTTTTACGCCGGCCGCGACGATGCCGAATCGGTGGCTACCATTCACCGGGCGCTGGAACTGGGCGTAAATTTCCTGGATACCGCCGATATGTACGGGCCTTATTTAAACGAAGAACTGGTGGGCCGGGCTATAAAAGGCAAACGCGACCAGGTTTTTATTGCCACCAAATTCGGGATCGTGCGCGACCCGAACAACCCGGCCGTGCGCGGCATAAACGGCAGCCCGGAATACATCCGCAAATCGGTGGAGGGCAGTTTGCAACGGCTGGGCGTAGAAACCATAGACCTGTATTACCAGCACCGTGTAGATCCGAATGTTCCCATAGAAGAAACGGTTGGCGCGATGGCCGAACTGGTGCAAGCGGGCAAGGTGCGTTACCTGGGTTTATCGGAAGCCGCCGCCGAAACCATTGCGCGTGCCCACCAGGTTCACCCCATCACGGCCGTGCAAAGCGAGTATTCCCTCTGGACCCGCGACCCGGAAAGCAACAATGTGCTGGCTACTTGTCATAACTTAGGGATCGGGTTTGTGCCTTACAGTCCTCTGGGCCGGGGTTTCCTGACGGGCGCCTTTAAAACGCCGGAAGATTTTGAAGAAGGCGATTACCGCCGGTTTAGTCCGCGGTTTCAGGGCGAGAATTTCTACAAGAATTTAGAACTGGTAAACAAAGTAAAAAGCCTGGCAGAAGCCAAAGGTTGTACCGCGTCGCAGCTGGCCCTGGCCTGGGTATTAGCGCAAGGCGAAACCATTGTTCCTATTCCCGGCACGAAACACCGGAAGTACCTGGAGCAGAATGTAGGTGCGCTAGAAGTAACTTTAAGCCCGGAGGAGTTGAAAGAGATTGATGCTATTTTTCCGCTTGATGCGGCTGCTGGTTTAAGATACCCGGAGCAGATGATGGGTTCGGTGAATAAGTAAGGAAAGTGGATATTCGCTTTTAGGTTGCTGGAAGTGCTTTTTTTATTTCTCTACCCAGGAAGTACAACCACCCCCAACCCCTCCTTTTTTAAGGAGGGGAGCTTTTTCTTCGCTGCTTTTTTTTGGTTTTTGTGCTTGAAAGGATAGTGTTTTTCTCCCGCTAAGTGGCTTGGTTCTCCCGGGACACATAATGAGTTTTTCGGTCTCCTGAGGTCAACCACCCAATCCATCCTTGAAAAGGAGGGGAGCTTTTGCGTCCCTGCTTCTTTAGAGTTTTTGTGCTTGAAAGCTACGCTTTTCAGCTGCTTGCTACAAAACACTGCTGCTTAAATTCGGTAGAAAATAGCTCCCCGCCTTAAAAAAGGAGGGGTTGGGGGTGGTTGTACTTCCTGGGCACTGCAGCCTAAAGTGAACTAATCCGTCTTTTCTGGCTTTTGCTTTCCAAACACGAAACCCATGAAGCCGCAAAAGAAAGAACCGCTGCATAACCAAGCGCACCTGAAAGTTTTTCGAAAAGAGCTCCGCAGTAACCTGACCCCGGCGGAAGCGGTGCTTTGGAAAGCTTTGCAGGGAAGTCAGCTGGAGGGAAGGAAGTTCAGGCGGCAGCATAGTTTTGGGAAGTATATTCTGGATTTTTATTGTCCGGCGGAAAGGTTGGCGGTTGAACTGGATGGGCGGCACCATTTTTCGGATGCGGGTTTTGAAGCGGATTCGGAAAGGTCGGCGTTTTTGGAGAGCCATGGAATTAAGGTTTTGCGGTTTGAGAATAAGGAGGTTTTTGAGCAGCTGGATGGGGTTTTGGAGGAGATCCGGTTGGCGTTTGGGAATGCGTGAATTTAACCACCCCCAACCCCTCCTTGAAAAAAGGAGGGGAGCTTTTGCTTCGCTGCTTTTATTTGACTTTGCGCTTGAAAGCATAGCGTATTTCTTTAGTTTCGGTTTAGTTTTTAGTTTAAAAACATAGCGTTTTATATTCACCGTCAGGTAATTGTATCCATATAAAATATCCGGCGTAAGACTTAATTCACCTAAAGCCGGAACGATGGACCACGATCACTTTTTTCCGCAACCTACCCGCGAAATTGCCGAAAAGCGGGCTGCTCTGGCGCCTGAAGCGCTGGAAGCCTGGCGGAATTTCAGTCGTACGGTTTATAAGGAAGGTGCCCTCCCCGAAAAATACAAACAACTGATTGCCGTGGCGGTGGCGCACGTAACGCAATGCCCGTATTGCATTCGCAGCCATACCGCTTTGGCGGTCCGGAAGGGCGCAACGCAGGAAGAAATTATGGAAGCTATTTGGGTGGCGGCGGAAATGCGGGCAGGTGCTGCGGTAGCCCATTCGGCGCTGGCCATGGATGAAATGGAAAAGCTGGCGGGTAAGTAAACTTTCCGGATTCTTCGTTTAAAACAGAACCGGGTTTTTAGGTTATAAACGGTAGCATTTTGAATCGAAGAACCGGTGAATTTTGCGTATTAGAAATTACCTCAATCCTGATTTTAACTCAAAGAAAAAAGCGATGGAAAAGCACTTTAAAACCGGAGATCATGTGCGATGGAATTCGGAAGCAGGTTACGTTTCGGGTAAAATTATTAAGGTGCATACTACCGATTTCGAGTATAAAGGTTACACCCACCACGCCAGCAAAGACGAGCCGCAATACGAAATTAAAAGTGATAAAACCGATCATATTGCCGCGCACAAAGGTTCGGCGCTGACTAAAATTAACAGCTGAAACGGTAGCGAATAGGCGGGAAAAGTCTGTGAGTAGAAAAGTAGAGAAAGCATAACCGGCAACCGGTAAAACGTTCCGGATCATCGGGCAGGCTACGCACAGTCGGGAGGAATTCGTACAAGCTTTATTGTCTTTTCAGCAAGATCAGGAAAACCTTTTTACTGCGGCGTTCTGCAAAACGCATCACCTGGAAAAATAGAAATTGTAAGCAAACCGAATTGGTTTTAGAGGTGACTGGAATCGTTTTATAGAGGCGGTTTTCTTTAAGTTCTTCTTCCTTCTGAAAGAAAAAAAGCAGCAAGTGTATTGCTGCTTTTTTGAAATCAGGATTTTGGTTTTCTGTTAGCTTTGGCAGTAGTTTAAAATTTGATGCCCATTTTCTTAGCGATGTCTTTGAACATTTCCGGGTCGATGTGGTCGCCGCTGGGGGCGCTTAGTTGCGGTTCTTCTTCCAGGTCCGGAGCGGGGTAGCCATCCGGGGAGCCAAACACCACTTCCAGGGGCTTTCCGTCTTCCGGGTGCGGACCGTTGAACACCAGAGCTACTTTCTGGTAATCGTCTTTGCTGAAGGTGTAAAGCCGGCGGTGGATGCCGCTTGCTTCGTATTTGCGGGTTTCCGGGAAGGCTTTGTTGTCCATGTCCGGGATCGGGAGAAGTTTGGTTACTTCCACGCCGGTCAGTTTTTCCAGGGCGCGGGCGTAGCCTACAATGTGAAGGCCGCCGCGTACCAGCAGGTAACCCACCATTTCGCGGGCTGTTGGGTCGGTTACCATTTCGTACACCCGGATCTTGTTGGCGCGGGCGCCGCATTCCAGGAAGAAATTGTGCAGAAGGTCCATTTTAAGGTTACCGCTGCTGAACACATTCTCGCCGCTCCACCAGCCACCCATCGAATCCATGGGCAGGGCAGACTGGCCGCTGGCAATAAAATGGCGGGCATTCCGGAAATCGGTGGCATTTTTCAGCGGGCCGGGTTCCGGATCAAGGCCGCGCTTGGTAACGCCGGTAAGCAACAAGTTAATGGCATACGAAACCAGTTCGATGTGGCCGTATTCTTCGCCGGCAATGCTGCCGATCAAATCATAGAAGGGGCGTAGTTTATTTCTTCCGCGGAAATTGAACGACTGAAAGGTGTAATTCATCAGCGTCGACATTTCCCCGAATTTGCCGCCGAGCAGTTCCTGCACGGCAGCAGCATCGTTGGCTGACGGATTTTTAGGCTTTGGCAGCTCGATGGGCAGCCGGTCCATTTTTAAGATCATAGTTTTCGGTTTAAGAGGTGGGAAATACTATTGACCCTTTGAAAACCTTTTAAACTGTGTAATGTTTGGGGCCGGTTGGCTGGAGAAGATCGATGGTTATTGATGGGAACTAATGCGTAGGCTATGTAGCGGGGAAGAAAGCGGGGTTGGTTATTTGTCGGGTAAAAGCCGGCTGATGTATGGTTGTTGGTGAGAACACACAACAACGGCGAAAGGTCGTGCCCGATTATTTAATCTTTAAGGAATACCAGAGATGGTTCTTTAAAATCACAAGTCCTTTTCAGGACTACAAAGCATGTTTTATGGTTATTTATATGTACTCATGGTTGCGCAAAAAACAAAAGAGCCTTCGGCAGAATCAGGATCGCTGCCGAAGGCTCATGCCTAATCTCCAGATTAAGTAGCCTTTATTTAGCTACGGCCGGAAATTTATAGATCTCGAATTCTATGTTGGAAATATCGCCTTCCGATTCGCCGAGGTGGCTGAGGGTGAAGTAAAGCTGCCCGTCTTTGCCCAGGGTAAAGGTATCGGGCCATTTAAGCACGGAATCCTGCACGAGGGTTCTCATTTCCCCGGACGGAGTACGGTAAACGATGGCATTTTTCTCCAGATCGGCCATGTACAGGTTGCCGGCTTTGTCGAAGATCATGCCGTCGGGCGCCGGGGTTTTACCAAGGTTCTTTACATTTTGGGCAATTTCGGCTTCGTTGCCGGCGGCCAGGGCAGCGGTGGGTACCTGGTACAGGGTGTAGCCGGTTAAAGCGTGGTAAAATAAATAATCGTTGTCCGGCGATAAAGCGATGCCGTCGGAATGGATCTGCGGTTTTTTGCCTTCGCGGGTCCAGGTTTTACCATCTATCTTTAGAGATATATTTTCGGATTTGGTGGAAGGGTGGTTTGCCAGGAACCGCTGCGCCTTTTTTGTTTTCGGATCCAGGACTACAATGGCGCCCATGCCGGAATCGGTAATGTAAATGCGGCCGTTTTTATCGTCTACCCGCAAATCATTTAAGTAAGATTTTGCCGGGGCTACGGTTTTATCGAAGGTGTATTTGTTTTTCAGCTTGTTCGTGTTCAGGTCGAACTCGTAGAGCATGGCATTGCCCACCACGCCTTTCATTTTAGGGCTGCTGGGGTCCAGTACGTAAAGCGAATTGCCGTGCGCCACCACCGATTGCACACAGGTAAACTGGTTGGCTCTGGGTTTGCCGTTCCAGAGGTTCCAGGTGGAATCGGGATAGGCTTTTACGTTGCCGTCGGGCATAATTTCTACTACCGAAAAAGGGATGAAATCGTGCCAGCGCGGAAAGTTGGCAAACATGCGGCCGTTATCGGCAATGGTAATGCCGGTTACCTGCGCGCCGGTAAAGCCGATCACTTTGGTCAGGCGGCCGGCCAGGCGGTTGGTTGCAGTAGCGGAAGTATCGGAAGTGGTTGCGGTGTCGGTCCGGGTGGTGGTTTTGGTACTTTCGGTGGTGGTACGTTTCTGTTCGCAACCGGTAACTAAAAGAAAGGAAAGAAAGGTAAGCGTTAAAAAGTGTTTCATAATTTAAACGTTAGCTGGTACAAATTGCTTTTCTTTCTTTATACTTAAGCTTTTGCGTAGGGTTAAGATTGGGGTGAAATGGTAGCTTTCCGGCCGGGAAAAGTAAAAGGCTTTGTGGTGAGAAAATATTCGCTTTAGCATTGGCAAGGTCGTTTCATTTAGGAAGCGGTCTTTGAATCAGGAGTTCCTTGTAGCGTAGGGTTTAAACCCTACGCTACAAGGAACAAGTAAATCTGGCTTTAGGAAGATGGCTTCCGGGAGGAAAGTATGACGGCCGGAAACAAAGAAAGCAGCCCGTTTGAGCTGCTTTCTTCCTTTAGTTTAACTTTCCCTATTATCTTCGGAAACCGTTTTTGCAGCTGTCGCCTCAATGAAGTTGAAAACTTCAGATTCATTTATAGGTCCAGGTTACCGCTTCGCTAAAATCTGAACCAGCCAAAGTAAGATTAATGCGGCTTGTCTCTACGGGTGGAATTTTCGGGGCAAAGTTGCCGTTAGGCAGAAATAACAAAGGCACGGATCATTTCCTTGCCTTTGTCTTACGTTTGATTGAATCCGGGAAAAAGGACCTTAATCCGCTTTCAGTTTTTCTTTAAATACCTTCTCAAGTTTTTCCATTTTCGGTTTTATTACATACTGGCAGTAAGGTTCCTGGCCGTGCAGTTTGTAGTAATCCTGGTGGTAGTTTTCGGCTTTGTAAAATGTAGCTGCCGGGGCAATTTGCGTTACAATAGGGTTGGGGAAAACCTGCTGCCGGTTCAGTTCCTGCATAAAGTTTTCGGCTACTGCCTTCTGTTCGGGCGTGTGGTAAAAAATTACGGAACGGTACTGGGTTCCCACGTCGGCGCCCTGGCGGTTCAGGGTGGTTGGGTCGTGCAGTTTCCAGAAGATTTCCAGTAGCGTTTCGTACGAAATTTCCTTCGGGTTATAAGTTACCTGAATTACTTCGGCGTGGCCGGTGGTTCCGGTGCAGACTTCTTTGTACGAGGGGTTTTTGGTATGGCCGCCTTCGTAACCCGATTCTACTTTGTACACGCCTTTCAGATCCTGGAAAACGGCTTCGGAACACCAGAAACAGCCCATGCCAAAAGTAGCGGTTTCCATGGAAGGGTTTCCGGAGGTATTATTTTCTGCTGAAGTCATAAGGGTAATGAATAAGGTGAAAATTGCTGCAAGATAAAGCCTGAACTTGTTGTTTTTCATATTTTCCGAACTATACGAAAGTATTACTAATAAGACCAGAAAACCAGCAAGGAAATTCATTTTTGACTTTATTGCCTAATCCGATAGCTTTTTCAGAAATATAAACGGTAGGTTTTTAAAAGAAAAAGCAGGCTCCGGATAACCGAAACCTGCTTTTTACAAAGTTGCAAAATTGAGCTTAGTTTGCTTTTATGAATTTACCGGTGCTCAGTACTTCCTGGCCGCTGGTAATTGTATAGATATAAATACCGGCCGGCAGGTTGTTTACGCTGGTTCCGGCTTCAGCACTCATTTGGGTTAAGTTCAGTGTTTTTACCTGTAAACCGCCAATAGTATAAATCTGTAAAGTGGCATTTTCAAGCGTGCTGCCGTTCAGGTTGAAGCGGAGGCTTTCTTTTACCGGGTTCGCTGCTAAAGCGATTTCCGGCTTCAGGGTTTTGTTAAACTTAACGGTAGCCACTTTGCTGTACTCAAATGTACCGTTGTAGTCTACCTGTTTCAGGCGGTAGTAAAGTTGCTTTTCTGCTCCGTTTACCTGATCGGTGAAGGTGTAGTTTATTACCGAGGAACTGTTGCCATGGCCTCTTACCTGACCGGCTTCAGTCCAATTCATGCCGTTACCGCTTCTTTCAATAATGAATTTATCGTTGTTCAATTCGGTAGCCGTGGCCCAGTTAAGCTCTACGCCGTTGCCTTTTACCATGGCTTTAAAGGAAAGTAATTCTACCGGTAATGGCTGGAATTTGTTTAACGGGGCATTTTCGCCGGTTACTCCGAATACCGAAAAGCTGGTAACGTTAGCAAGGCTTCTGGTGTAAGGGCTGCTTCCGGAAGCGGGGGCCAGCGTAGAGGTAGTCCAGCCTTCGGTGGTGTATTGAGAGATGCCGGTCTGGCTACGGTTAAAGTCAAGTTGCTCATCGGCACTGGTCCACTGGAATTGTACGGTTGCGTTAGTGCCGCCTTCGGTTTCTTCTTCCATGATCCAGGTGGTGTTTACTACTTTGCTGGTAATCTCGCTGCCGGTCGGTACAAAAGTTTCGTCGTAAGCGGTGTAAAGTTTCGGCATAACCGATACATAAAAATTATCGGCGGTACTGCTGTTTGCCAGCGTAATGGTGGCCGGGTTGTAGGTGGTTTCGGTTCCTACCGGGAATGTAACAGTCTGGCCTTTGCCGATAGCCTGCATCAGAGCGCCGGTACCTTTGGTCTTAATGTAATTGGCCGCGTTTGCTCCCGTAATGGTGCTGCCGGACTGCATGAGCAGGTTATTATCTTTTAAAACCAGGGAACCGGAAGTAAAGGAGAGTTTACCTCTTACCGTAATATTGGAATTCAGTTGTTTTTCACCGGTACCGGATACCGTTAAATTGCCGTAGGTTGCTGCTGAAATAAGCTGGTTCCCCTGGGCATAATCAACGGTACTTGTAGAGGCAAGCGTACCTAAATTCGGAGCCGCTGCACTTCTTACGGTAAGCGTGGCATTTGCCTGCAGGTCCAGGGCTGCCGTTAAAACCGTTCCAGCCGGGATGGTAAAGTTAACGGCGGATCCGCCATTGTCAAGAATTACTTTAGAACCGAAACCACTCACTGTCCAGCTTTTTGCAATGGTTTTGGCAGAACCGTTCCGAATGTTAAAGATCTGTCCCGGATTGGTGAAGTTTGCCGGTGAATTTCCGCTGCCATCTAACCGGCTGCCCCAGGTGTTCAGTTCGCTAAGATCGCCGGCGCTTTTGGAATAGTATTGGTTTGGGGTTAGGGCTGCAATGGTAACGTCATCAATCGCCAGGGCGTGGTCGTTGGCTTTATGGTTAATATCAGTCCAGCGGAACATGATCTCGCTTCCCGGAGCCAGGGAGATGCCCGTTACAGTATATTCTACATAGGTGCGGTTCGCGGCAAGATTGCCATCCAGGGCGTAAGCAGTGCCGCCTTTCACCGGAGAAGTGAAATCCAGGGCCGTTACTGTATTCCAGGTGCCGGAAGTCTGGACTACCGAGGTAATTGCGCTAGCGCTGGTGCGGTAGGAGAATTCCAGGGACTGGGCACTTGCCTTGCTGTTGCGCCATTGTTCGCCGGTAAAACTGATATTAAAAGCCGTAATGGTAGCATTGGTATTGTTTTTCATGCGTACCCCCCAATAGTAGTTGCCGGTGTTGCCGGAACCGATAGAACCTAAAGCTCTGTCGGCACTGCCGGTAGCGCCAAAATTGTAAAGGCTTGGGTTGCTGTTGGTGCCATTGCTCACTACCAAAGTAGTCAGGGAACCGTTCGAACGATCGGCATACCAGTTAGGAAGGGTGCTGTTGTTTACCCAGTTTACAGAACTTACAGCGTTCAGGGTATTAAAATCCTGAGTATAGGCTGCTTCTTTTCCAAGGCCGGTAATAGAAACCTGGGCCTGGGCTGATGAACCGCTTAAGAATAAGATAAGGGCGGCAGCAATTTTCTGATATGTTCTGAACATAATATTCGGCTTTAAATGTATTCTGATGATTGCCAGGGTTTGTTTCCGTAGCTTTCTGATACAAATTTGGCCTGAATAATGGCTCAGCTCTTTTTTATTCGATGAACAGGTGGAAGTAACCGATGAAAATGCCGGTTTGCCCGATGAAAAATGCGGCGGGATTTTCCGGTGAACCGATAAGATTTATCAGAGAAAGGTGCTTTCGTATGAACCTTGGAGCAATTGTAGTTGTTAGAACCACCTTAGTTGAGACGGGAATTCCGTTGACTGAAGTCAACGGCAATGGATTTAAGATTACAAGGTTTACTTTTCATACCTGTGGGATGGCTGGAAATTATAAAAAACAGCGTTAATAGTTTAAGCTCACCATTTAAATACATGGCAATTCCTTGCCGTTGACTGAATTCAACGGAATTTCGGCATTGGATTAAGAATCTCAGGTGCCTTCTTTTTTGTTTTGAAGGCCTTTCTTTATCTGCTGTTCTTCCATGGTGTCGAGTACTTTTTCCGGCTGCACATCCTTTTCCAGTTCTTTTATTTCCGGGTCGTAGGCTTCTTCAATGTTCATTTTTTTGGCGATTTCCGATACCATTTTTACCAGCCGGGTTACTTCGTGTTCGGTTAAAAGGCTTACCTGCAAATCCAGGTCGGCGCGTTTATCGGCTTGCGCCGTCATGCGGTTCTGGCTGATGAGCACAAAGGTGGAAAGGAAAATAGCTTCTACGGAGGCTTCCATGGCCAACACCACAAAAGTAGGGTCGAAGGGTTTTAAGCCCAGCCAGCCCAAGTTCCAGACAATCCAGAGCCCGAAAAGAACGAGGTGGATGTAAACGAAAGCCATGCTTCCGGTAAAGCGGGTAATTGCATCGGCAATCCGGTTCTCCACCGATTTTGCCTTTTTTTCCTGCCGGCGTCGCTCCAGTAAAGCTTTTATGTTGCGTTCCACAATCCCCGTCATCTGCGATTGGGGTTGGGGTTCCGGACCGGAGGAAAGTTGCTGGGCCATAAGCGGGAAGGTAAATCTTCCTTTCTATACGTTTTATCGGTTGTTGCGGATCGGCCACGCAAGCGGTTCAGGTAAAAAAGAAGAAAGCCGCTATCTGTTGAGAAATAGCGGCTTTAAACGAGAAGCTTTTTATTATAAAAGGATGATGAGCGAACCTGTTTGTCTGAACACGATTTTAAGGATTGATAGGATGGACAGGATTATTTGTAAAAAAGTTACTGTGAACCCGGAGCGGAAACAGAAAGAGTGAAGTTGAAATGGTGCCGGAATTGGTGCCGGAATTGGTGCAGTAAACTCCTGGTTCATTTAAAACTTACAAAAGGCTTTGGTTGCAGGTTCTATTGTTCGGGCATACGCCGCTCCTGGATTGTAATTATCTCTTTCTCTGTAATTAGATTCTGTCTATCCTTTCAATCCTTTAAATCGTGTTCAAGACAATTCGGCTAAAATACACCTAGAGTTAAATCAATTTCTGAATTGCCAAAAAAGTGGAAATCAGATCAGATCGAAAGCCATGGCGTACTGGGAAATTTCGTAAGAAGAGGAAACGCTGAGTTTCTTTTTGAAGTGCTTCCGATGGGTGTCTACGGTTGCAGTAGAAATAAATAAGATATCTGCAATTTCGTTCGAGCTCTTACCCAGGGCGGTTAATTTCAGTACGTCGCGTTCCCGGTTGCTGAGGGTGGCAAATTTGCTATAGTTATTGCGCAAAAAGTCGTTCTCTTTCTGAAGCCGCTCCACTTTGGTGGTTAAATGATGGGAAGTATCTAAGGGCAGGGCTATGGTAATATTTAAGACAGGCCTGCCATCGTCGTCGTGCATCAGGATCTTTGTGGAAGAAGCGTACCAGGTCCACTTATGATCTTCCGAAGGCCGTACCTGCTGGAAATAGCATATCCATTCCTGCCGGTCGTTGCGTTGGAGCAATTCCATTATTTTAGGTACAAAATGTTTGGATTCTTCGGGATTAAAAAAGCGGTCATGGTATTCAACGCCTAAGTTTTTTAATTCTTCCACGGTAAAACCTAAAATTTCGGTTCCCCTTTCAGACATATAAACTACCGATAAATCCAGGTTATTGTGGATGATTATTACGCCGGGAAGTTCATTGGCAATAGCTTCGATCTCTGCAATTTTGGCTTGAATGCGTGCCTCCAGCGAGTTTCCGTCTTCGGTAGGAGGCGTACTTGGGGTAGCGTTTTGCATATAGTGGTGAATTTGGGAATTTCAATTTACTAATTATTATAATAAAATTACCTGCTACTGGGTATTTTAATTCCGAAAATTTATTATAGGGAAATAATTACAGAGAAAGGAATTTTTCTGGCTAAAGCTGCCTTTTAAAAGGTAAACAGAAGGTGCAACGCGGCAGAAGGGCTAAAGGCTTGTTCCAGCCCTTGCCATATAATTGGGCAACCTAAATTTTCAGCAATAATATAAGAATAATGGCCGGAGAACGGCGCGGCATTATTCGTTTTGCCCAGATATTTGTACCTTTGCAGCTTGTAGACCCTACATATGAAGAATATTCGGAATTTTTGCATCATTGCACATATAGATCACGGTAAAAGCACCCTGGCCGACCGCCTCCTGGAGTTTACCTCTACGGTAGCCCAGCGCGAAATGCAGGCGCAGCTTTTAGATAACATGGACCTGGAGCGGGAACGCGGCATCACCATCAAAAGCCACGCCATCCAGATGGTATATAATTATAAAGGCGAAGAGTACATCCTGAACCTGATCGATACCCCCGGCCACGTCGATTTTTCTTACGAAGTTTCCCGTTCCATTGCTGCCTGCGAAGGCGCATTATTGATCGTGGATGCCTCGCAAGGTATTGAAGCCCAGACCATTTCCAACCTGTACCTGGCCATCGGCAATGACCTGGAAATTATCCCGGTACTGAACAAGATCGACCTGCCGCATGCCATGCCGGAAGAAGTTTCGGACGAGATCATCGACCTGATCGGCTGCGATAAAGCGGACATTATTCCTGCTTCCGGCAAGGCAGGTATTGGTATTAAAGAAATTCTGGATGCCATTTGCGAACGCATTCCGGCCCCAAAAGGCGATCCGAACGCACCGCTGCAGGCGCTTATTTTCGACTCCGTTTTTAACTCTTACCGCGGTATCGAGGTTTATTTCCGGATCATGAATGGTACGCTGAAAAAAGGCGACAAGGTAAAGTTCGTGAACACGGGCAAAACCTATAATGCCGATGAAATTGGGGTGCTGAAACTGAACCAGGAACCACGCGACGTGATGAGCGCCGGCAACGTGGGCTACCTGATCTCGGGTATTAAAGATGCCAAAGAAGTAAAAGTAGGCGATACCATTACCACGGTAGATAACCCGACGAAGGAATCGATCCAGGGTTTTGAAGAAGTAAAGCCTATGGTTTTTGCCGGTATTTATCCGGTAGAAACCAGCGAATTCGAAGAATTGCGGGCCAGTATGGAAAAGCTGCAGCTGAACGATGCCTCCCTGGTTTGGGAGCCGGAAAGCTCGGCCGCCCTTGGTTTTGGTTTCCGTTGCGGGTTCTTAGGCATGCTGCACATGGAAATTGTGCAGGAACGCCTGGAACGCGAATTCGACATGACGGTAATTACCACCGTACCAAGCGTGCAGTTCAAGGTATTTTCCACAAAAGACGAAGAAATTACGGTAAATGCGCCTTCGGATATGCCGGAGCCGAACTTCATTAAAACCATTGAAGAACCGTACATCAAAGCCCAGATCATTACCAAATCCGATTATGTAGGTTCGATCATTTCGCTTTGCATGGACAAACGTGGTATTATCAAAGGCCAGAATTACCTGACTTCCGACCGCGTGGAAATGATCTTTGAAATGCCTTTGGCTGAGATCGTATTCGACTTTTTCGATAAACTGAAAACCATTTCCCGCGGCTACGCCTCTTTGGATTACGAACTGATCGGTTTCCGGACTTCGCACCTGGTGAAGCTGGATATTATGCTGAACGGCGAAAAAGTGGATGCGTTAAGCGCCATCGTGCACCGCGACAAAGCTTACGACTGGGGCCGCCGCCTGTGCGAAAAGCTAAGAGAATTGCTGCCGCGCCAGATGTTTGAAATTGCCATTCAGGCCGCCATCGGGCAGAAGATCATTGCCCGCGAAACGATTTCGGCCATGCGCAAGAACGTACTGGCCAAATGCTACGGCGGTGATATTTCCCGTAAACGGAAACTCCTGGAAAAGCAGAAGAAAGGAAAGAAACGGATGCGCCAGGTCGGCAACGTAGAGATCCCGCAGGAAGCGTTCCTTGCTGTGCTCAAACTCGACTGATGTGAAAAACAAAAAGCCCCAACGTGCGAAAGTATTTTGGGGCTTTTTGTTTTCGATTATTCGACTGTTCGAATTTTCGTAGGTCCGACTTTTTGAGGTGAAAAGGGTAGCGCTTTAAATAATTTCTTCCATATGGTTAAAACTTTTGATTAATCTTTCAAATAATAAGAAAATTAAAAACTTATTATGGGAGAATTATTTAAAAAGTACTGGGAAAAAAAAATCCGAGGAAGAGATTTTAAAAGGTTTGAAAAACTTGAACAATCCTAAAGACAAAAAAATAAGAAATGAGGAAATACAGTATTTAACGAGATTACTCCGGAAGTATAAAATTTCAAATCTCTTAAATGAATAAAATTATTAATTCTTAATTATAAATTATTAATTACAAACATGACTCTCCTAGACGGAAAACAAACAGCCGAAACCATTAAAGAAGAAATTGCCGCCGAAGTTAAGAACATCATTGCCGAGGGCGGCAGAGCGCCTCATTTAGCGGCTATTCTGGTAGGTAACGACGGCGGTTCGGTAACTTATGTAACGAATAAAGTGCTGGCTTGCGAAAGAGTGGGCTTCGAATCTACTTTAATTCAGATGGAAGATACCGTTTCGGAAGAAATACTGCTGGGCAAGATCGCGGAACTGAACAACGATCCGGAAATAGACGGTTTTATTGTGCAGCTGCCTCTCCCTAAACACATCGATACCGAAAAAGTACTGGAAGCGGTAGATCACCGGAAAGACGTGGACGGTTTTCACCCGGTTAACGTAGGCCGGATGGTGGCCGGATTGCCTGCCTTTTTACCGGCTACTCCCTATGGAATTCTGCAACTACTGGAGCGGTATAAGATCGATACCTTCGGGAAGCATTGCGTGGTGGTTGGCCGGAGCAAGATTGTGGGTACGCCCATGAGCATTCTGATGAGCAAATGCACCTATCCGGGCGAATGCACCGTTACCATTTGCCACCGCAATACCGTGGACCTGGCACACCACACCCGGCAGGCCGATATTCTGATTGTGGCCATTGGTAAGCCGGAATTCATTACCGCCGATATGGTGAAAGAAGGAGCCGTGGTGATAGATGTGGGAACCACCCGGGTGGCAGATGCTACGCGCAAGGCTGGTTTTAAACTGAAAGGCGACGTGAAATTTGACGAAGTGGCGCCGAAATGCAGCTATATTACACCGGTGCCTGGCGGGGTTGGTCCTTTAACAATAGCCATGTTGCTGAAGAATACCTTGCGGGCGGCCAGGCACGAAATCTATGGTGAACTTGCCGCTAACTAAATGTTTAAGTGTGGTTGGCAGGTGGTAATATGAATTTTTATAGGCTTCACCATTTCTTCAGAATTTTAACCGATCATTCGTGCTTAAAGGCCGTATAGAAAGCAAAAGCAGGTTGCCTGGCAGCCAAAAAATAAAAATGCTTATATTACGTTCTTAAATAGTATCGAAAACAGCCTTGCTGCTGTACTTAAAAGATTTGGTTACCTTTATGGTTGCTCAGTCGCTAATGTAGGTGGCTGAGCAATTTTTTGAATTTAATTACCTTGGAAACACTATTACGCAATTCAGCTGAATCCCCGGAAATTGTTCCTGCCGACGGAACAAAACTTCCGTTGATGGAAGCCTTTTACACCATACAGGGAGAAGGTTTTCATGCCGGCCGGGCCGCATATTTTATTCGTTTAGGTGGCTGTGATGTCGGCTGCCACTGGTGCGACGTAAAAGAGTCGTGGAATGCCGACGACCATCCGCTTACCTCCATAAACAGCATTGTAGCGGCGGCAGCGGCTTTTCCGGCGAAACTGGTGGTTATTACCGGCGGCGAACCGCTGATCTATAACCTGAAACCGTTGACCCAGAAACTGCACGAAAAAGGCATTCAGACGTTTATTGAAACTTCGGGTGCCTATCCGTTATCCGGCGAGTGGGACTGGATCTGCCTTTCGCCGAAAAAATTTAAAGAGCCTACCGAAAGCATTATGCCGCACGTAAGCGAACTGAAGGTGGTAATTTTCAACAAATCCGATTTTGCCTGGGCCGAAAAATTTGCTTCCCGGCTCGATCCGAAAGCTCGTCTTTTCCTGCAGCCGGAGTGGAGCAAGTCGGAGCAGATCACCCCGCTCATAGTGGATTATGTAAAGAATAATCCGAAGTGGCAGATCTCTATTCAAACCCATAAGTACATGAACATTCCGTAGGTATATGTTCCGAAAGAGCTGGTTAATTGTGTTTTTTGTTTGTTTGCTGTGCCCGAAGGTTTTCGCCCAATCCGAAAAACTTTCGTCTACGGTTCCGCGCGCGGTACTCATGTATCAGCGTAGCATGCAGGCCGCCAAAGACCGCGATTTCCAGAAGGCGATCGAGCTGATGGATAATGCCATTAAACGCGATCCTAAATTCGGAGAAGCCTATTTGCGCCTGGGCGGCTATTACAAAACGATGGCTAATAAGGGCCTTGCCTTCGAAAATTACAAGAAGGGCATCAGCGTTTTGCCTTTCAACCCGGCCCTGGTAAATGATTATCTTACCGTAGCCGATGCAGCCATTAACCAGGGCGATTACAAGTTTGCCGAAGAGCAGTTTACTAATTTCTTAAAGGCCAGCGAAGGAAATCCGAAGGTACAGAAAAACGTGCCGTATGCCGAAATGCAGGTTAAAAGCTGCCAGTTTGCCCAGGAAGCCATGAAGAACCCGGTCGATTTTAAACCTTCCCGGTTAGGCGGCCATATCAACCAGTTTGCTTACCAGTACTTCCCGACGGTTACGGCCGATCAGCGGCATTTTCTTTATACCGGCCGTGGCGCCAGCCCGGATGCCGACGAGAACCTGTACCTGTGCGAAAAAGTGGACGGCCGCTGGAGCGCGCCTGCTTCGGTTTCGGCCATGATCAATACCCAGTATAACGAAGGGGCCGGCACGATTTCCGGCGACGGCAAAACCCTGGTATTTACTTCCTGTGAACGACCTGATTCCCAAGGTGATTGCGACCTGTATATTTCCGTTAAAAAGGGCGACCAGTGGAGCAAACCGAAAAACATGGGCCCGATCGTAAACTCCGCATCCTGGGATTCCCAACCATCTTTATCGGCCGACGGGCGGACGCTTTATTTTTCTTCGCTCCGGAAGAACGGCAGCTTTGGCCAGGAAGATATCTGGGTAACGCGGCTGCAGGAAAACGGTACCTGGAGCGGGGCGGTTAACGTTGGCGCGCCCATTAATACGCCCGGAAAAGACATGGCGCCCTTTATTCATGCCAGCGGTACCACGCTTTATTTCACCAGCGACGGCCACATTGGTATGGGCGGGCTGGATTTGTACGAAGCCAATTTCGAAAACAATGCCTGGTCTATGCCCCAGAATATGGGCTATCCGCTGAATACGTTCGAAGACGAAGGTTCTATTTTCATTACGTCTAACAATACCAAAGGCTATTATTCCCGGCAACTTACCAACCCGAACAGCGGCAAACGGGCCATCGATCTGTATGAATTTGACGTTCCGGCTGCCTGGCGGAGCAAAGAAACCACTACCTATGCGGCCGGACGGGTTTTTGATGCAGTAACCAAACGCCCGATCAAAGCTGATGTGCAGCTTTACGACCTGGCCAAAGACGAGCTGATGCAACAGGTAAATTCCGATCCGGTAAACGGCGAATACACCATTGTGCTGAACGAGGGCACCCAGTATGCCATGTACGCCGCCGCGGACAATTACCTGCTCAAAAGCCTCAACTTCGATTACCTGAACAAAAAAGATTTTAACCCGCTTACCCTCGATATTTACCTCGATCCGGTAAAGCCGGGTGCTTCAGTAGTGCTGAACAACATCTTCTTCGGAAGCAACAAATATAATTTAGAAGGAATTTCCAAAACCGAACTCAAAAAACTGATCACGTTTATGCGCCGCTACAATACCATTCGGGTAGAGATATCGGGGCATACCGACGATGTTGGTTCGGATGAAGCCAACAAAGAGCTCTCGGAGAAACGGGCGCAATCGGTAGCGGCTTATCTTGCTGCCAATGGTATTTCCAAAGACCGGATCAAAGCCATTGGCTACGGCGAAACCAAACCGGCCGTACCGAATAATTCGGAAGCGAACCGGCAGCAAAACCGCCGCATCGAGTTCCGGATTTTGTAAACTAAAGCCGTTTGTTTTTGTTTCTTAAGTTTCCTTTTTGTCATCCTGAGCGCAAGCGAAGGACCTCGTCGGCTATTGGTAGTTTTTTAGTTTTAATTGCTACTGTTTTTCAAATTTTCTTCCTGGTTTTTAGTAAAAGGGTTATTTATTCTAAGCTTTCTTCTTTGCTCCTCATTACTGTAAAAAGAACCACCCCCAACCCCTCCTTGAAAAAAGGAGGGGAGCTTTTTTTTCTCCCTTTCTTTATTTGGCTTTTGAGCCTGAAATAATAGTGTTTTCTGCCGTTTGCTACAAAACGCTGCTGTTAAAATTTGGAAGTACAATGCTCCCCGCCTTAAACAAGGAGGGGCTTGGGGCAATGCTGTCAACTTAAGGAAAGGGCCAATACATTATTAGGTCATTCTGAGCCTGTCGAAGAAACTATTGGTTACTACTATGGCATTTGGGCGTAGCAATAAATGCCTTTCTTTCGGGTTCGGTACGCGATAGTTCCCTCAACTTCGTTCGGGATGACCATATAAACTCTTAAATTGACAGCATTGGGGGCTGGGGGTGGTTGTATTTTTAAGTTCTGCACAATAGGATAACCGCACCATTTTTGATAGCTGAATCGGAACGACGACTTTTTGGAACAACTCCGGCAACTGAGTTTGGGAGTTTGAGAAAAGGCAGCTTTAGCAGTTGGATTGAGTCTTGGAGGGATTCAGATGGCATTTGGAACGTGAAAAATTAACCACCCCCAGCCCCTCCTTGAAAAAAGGAGGGGAGCCTTTTTTCAAGGAGGCAACCTCTGAAGGGGAGCTGACTTGTAGTTCTTCGTATTCTCAGAATTCAAATTCCCTACACGTTTAGAGTAAAGTCCTGAAAATGCTTAAATCCTGAAAATCCTGATGCTGAAAGTAAAAAAGAAAACCCAGCCGTTTGGCTGGGTTTTTTGCTATAAAAACATAACGTTTAATTATTTGCGCTCTGCCATTGGAATATAATCGCGAACGGTTTCGCCGGTGTAGATCTGGCGCGGACGGCCGATCGGCTCTTTGTTCGTGCGCATTTCTTTCCACTGGGCGATCCAGCCTGGGAGACGGCCTAAAGCAAACATAACCGTAAACATTTCGGTTGGGATGCCCATGGCGCGGTAAATGATACCAGAGTAGAAGTCTACGTTCGGGTATAGTTTGCGGTCAATGAAATAAGGATCGGTCAGGGCAGCTTCTTCCAGTTCCTTGGCAATGTTCAATACCGGATCTACTACGCCCAGGTCCGCCAGAATGGTGTCGCAAGCCGCTTTGATGATCTTCGCACGCGGGTCGAAGTTCTTGTAAACGCGGTGACCGAAGCCCATTAAACGGAACGGATCGTTCTTGTCTTTGGCTTTCTCGATCCATTTTTTAGAATCGCCGCCGTCGGCTTTAATGGCTTCCAGCATTTCAATTACTTCCTGGTTTGCACCGCCGTGCAGTGGTCCCCAAAGGGCACAGATACCAGCAGAAACAGAAGAGTAAAGCGAACCGTTTGCCGAACCTACCAGACGTACGGTAGAAGTTGAGCAGTTTTGTTCGTGATCGGCGTGCAGAATTAAGAGTTTGTTCAGGGCATCTACTACTACCGGGTTTACTTTATATTCCTCGGTTGGGTAAGCGAACATCATGTGCAGGAAGTTCGAGCAGTAATCGAGGTTGTTTTTAGGGTAGATAACCGGGTGGCCGATCGAGTTTTTATAAGACCAGGCGGCAATGGTAGAAAGCTTGGCAATTAAGCGGATAATGCTCAGGTTCATTTCCTCTTCGGTCTGGTTCGGGTTCAGCGACTCCGGGTAAAAAGCGGTAAGCGAACCGGCCAGCGAAGAAAGAATACCCATCGGGTGGGCAGTAGAAGGGAAACCATCCAGGATCTTGCGGATGTCTTCGTGCACCAGCGTGTGCATTTTGATCTTGGTGCTGAATTCTTCCAGTTCGGTGGCGGTAGGAAGCGAGCCGTAGATCAGCAAATAAGCAACTTCAATGAAGTTCGATTTCTCCGCCAGCTGGTCGATCGGGTAACCCCGGTAGTTCAGAATGCCCAGTTCACCGTCGAGGAATGTGATGGCGCTTTGCGTGGCGCCCGTATTTTTATAGCCCGGATCGATGGTGATGTAACCGGACTGGTCCCGGAGCTTAGAGATATCAACTGCTTTTTCGTTTTCGGTGCCGGTAATTACTGGCAATTGGTAAGATTTACCATCTAAGATAATTTCTGCGATTTCTGCCATTAGAGAAAAATATGGTTGTGAGTAGTTTGCTTATCAAGACCGCAAATTAGATAAAAATCAATTAAAAAGAAATGTAAAATTCCTATTCTTGAATTTATTAACCTTGGCTTAATTTTAACCAAACCTGAACTGCGCCTTAATACTATTTTAAATCATTAAAGTTTAATTTGTGTGCATGCATACTATATGAACTATGCCGGCTCTTTGATGATTTTTTGCATGAAAGTCGAAAGATGCTACAGAAATATGCTATTTTTAACGTGGAGGTACGTACCTTTGCGGCAGATTTTTAAAACGCTATACTTTAGAGCCTGAAATAAGGTTATTAAAGCAGCGTTCCTTATATAAAGTTAGTAACATGAATATGATAACCACCGATATTTGCATTATCGGCGCCGGACCGGTTGGCCTATTTGCCGTTTTCGAAGCCGGACTGTTAAAGTTGCGTTGCCACGTAGTAGATGCCATTGCCCAGCCAGGCGGTCAGCTTTCGGAGATCTATCCGAAGAAGCCGATATACGATATCCCGGGTTTTCCGGAGGTACTTGCCGGCGACCTGGTAAATAACCTGATGAAGCAGATTGAGCCGTTCAAACCTACTTTTACCCTGGGCGAACGCGTAGAGCACCTGCACAAACAGGAAGATAAATCTTTTATTGTAGAAACCGTAGCCGGAACCAAAATTGCCTGTAAAGTAGTGGTAATTGCCGCCGGTTTAGGTTCTTTCGAGCCACGCAAACCTGCTTTGGAAAACCTCGAGCAGTTCGAAGGCAAAGGCGTGAACTATATGGTGATCGATCCGGAGAAATTCCGCGGTAAGAGAGTGGTAATTGCCGGCGGCGGCGATTCAGCTCTCGACTGGTCTATTTTCCTGACCGGCGTTGCCTCCGAACTTACCCTGGTTCACCGCGGCAGCTCGTTCCGTGGCGCGCCGGAGTCGGCCGAGAAAGTGGTAACGCTTACCGAAGAAGGCCAGATGCGCTTGTTACTCAAATCGAACGTTACGGCCCTGAACGGGAACGGCGTGCTTCAGAAAGTAACCGTAGAAAGCGAGGATAAGAGTTCTACCGAAATTGAAGCCGATTATTTTATTCCGTTGTTTGGTCTGGTTCCGAAATTAGGCCCGATCGAAAACTGGGGACTGGAAGTTGAAAAAGGCGCCATCGTGGTGAATACCTTCGATTACAGCACCAACGTACCAGGCGTTTTCGCTATCGGCGACATCAATACTTATCCGGGCAAGCTGAAGCTTATTTTGTGCGGTTTCCACGAAGCGGCTTTAATGGCGCAAAGTGCTTACAGCATTATTAACCCGGATAAAAAATACGTACTGAAATACACGACCGTAAACGGCGTACCAACCCTGTAGGCATATGGACGAAATAAAAGTAACCGTTGTAGAGCCTTCCGGCGAACGCACCGAATTAACCGCGCCAACCGATATGGGCTTGAGCCTGATGGAATTCCTGAAAGCCAGCGAATACCCGATCCAGGCAACGTGCGGCGGCATGGCCCTTTGCGCCACCTGCCACGTAGAGGTATTGGATGGCCCCGAACTCCGCGAACCATCTGATGACGAAGCCTACATGCTCGAAAGCCTGCCGACTTCCACTTCGCGCAGCCGCCTTTCCTGCCAGATCAAGCTTTCCGAAGAAATAGACGGAATTGTGGTTAGAATTGCTGCCGAAGACTAAGGTATATTTTGAATGTTTTAAAAACTCCCGTCCGGAAAAGGCGGGAGTTTTTTGTTTTATAACGATACTGTTTTCAACTAAAAAGTCCCGAACGGCCAGGCAGATTATTCGTAAGCAGAACCAGCAATCTGAAAAATATGGACAAAACCTACGAAGGAAAAACCGTGCTGATAACCGGCGGCGCCCAGGGAATTGGCTTGGGTATGGCTCAGGCTTTTGCCCGCGAAGGCGCTACGGTTATTTTAGCTGATTGCGATCAGAAAGCAGGCGCCGAAGCAGTGGAGAAACTGAAGCAGGAAAAGCTGGAAGTTGCGTTTGAATTATGCGATGTAAGCCTGGAAAACCAGATCGTGGAATTGTTCGAAACAGTAGGCCGGGAGAATAAAAAACTCGATGTGCTAATAAACAATGCCGGTACCGGTTTTCAGAAACCCGTTCCTCTGGAAGAACTGCTGGCCTCCGATTTCGACCGGATCCTGAACGTAAATTTGCGCGGGCCTTTGCTCTGTACCAAATATGCCTTGCCGCTGCTGCAGAAAAGCAATTTCCCGGCAGTACTGAATATTACCTCCACAAGGGCCTTTATGTCGGAACCGAATACGTTTGGTTATTCTGCTTCCAAAGGCGGACTGGAAGCACTCACCCACAGTTTAGCCATTAGTCTGGCCGAAAAACGGATCCGGGTAAATGCCATTGCGCCGGGTTGGGTCGAAACCGGCCCGTGGGAAAAAGAAAGCAAACGCTACGAACCAAAACACAGCAAAGCCGATAAAGAACAGCATCCGGCGGGAAGGGTAGGAGTGCCCGAAGATATTGCCGAAGCAGCCCTGTTTCTGTGTTCCGAAAAAGCATGCTTTATTACCGGCCAAAGCTTAACCATAGACGGTGGCATGACGGTGAAGATGATCTACGTGTAAGCAAGCTACGTAAGTGTATTAACCGTCAGATTGAAAAGCTGATTAAAACCTAACGCTCAAAGATATGGATGTGCCTGAATGGATAATGGCGGGTGCCTGGGGTTTGCTGGCCGGATCGGCGCTGCTGATCGGAGCCGCAATCGGTTTTCTGGCACCTATCAAACAGCGGATAATTGCCAGTATCATGGCGTTTGGGAGCGGGGTGCTTATATCGGCCTTGTCTTTCGATCTGATGAATGAAGCTTTTAAACAGGGAGGGATCCGGCCGGCATCCATCGGTTTTTTTGCCGGAGCAGCTATTTTTACCGGGGCCAACATGATCCTGAACCGGCAGGGAGCCAAACACCGGAAGCGGTCCGGCAATCAGCAGCCCAAGCAAAGCGAATCCAGCGGCTTGGCTTTGGCAATCGGCGCCTTGATCGATGGCATTCCGGAGTCGCTGGTAATTGGGGTTAGCATGTTGTCGGGTGCGGGGGTAAGTATGGTAGCTGTTATTGCCATATTCCTTTCCAACCTGCCCGAAGGCCTGTCCAGTTCCGCGGGTATGCGGAAAGCCGGCCGTTCGTTGCGCTACGTTTCTACCGTGTGGTTTACCATTGCTGTTTTGTCCGGAGCTGCTTCCATTTGTGGCTATACGTTTTTCAGCGGGGTTTCCGACCAGACCATTGCCATTATCACTGCTTTAGCAGCCGGGGCAATTTTAGCAATGCTGGCCGACACCATGATCCCGGAAGCCTTTGAAGAGGAACATGAATTTACCGGCATCATTACGGTAACCGGTTTCCTGGTAGCTTTTTTTCTGAGCAAGGCCGAAATAGGTTTTTAAATCCGAATGCCTATTGCTTTATTTTTCCGAATTCCCGGTTAAACCAATGCCATCCGAAAAAGTATTCGTTTACCTTTCTGAAGCTTCTTTGAAGTTACCTTATAAATCAAGATTTCTCTGTAGAGCTACAGCGCTACAGAGAAATTCATTAGCCCAAAGCAATTTCAAAAGCTGCTCCGGGTATTTATGAGATAGCTTCTCAGTCGTTTTTCATGATGGGAATAGAAGGGTCTTTGCCTTGGATCGCGTTGATCTTGTTCAGGAAAATGCGGGCAATATTGGCCGCGCGTAACTTCGCCTCTTCGGTAACCGGTCCTTTAAAATTCTCCGTAAGCGTTTCGTGAAAAAGGTAAAGCCACTGGCTGAAATGTTCCTGGCCAATGGGCAAAAAAGCATGCTTCGGAAAAGTCTGTCCCGAATAAGACAAAGTTCCCAGTAAGATCGTGCTCCAGAAACGGTACATGATGGGTAAATGCTTTTCCCAGTCCACCTTGGAAAGGTCGTTGAAGATCGGCGAAAGCAGGGCATCCTGGTTTACTTTATCGTAAAAAGTATCTACCAGTTTTTTGATGTCCTCTTCCGTAGTTATATCGTGGCGTTCGGTATTCATATTTTTTAATTTGGAGATTTGAAGATTTGGAAATTTGAAAATGGAAAACTGGAAAGTAGGGCATTGAATCGTGATAATTAATAAAATTCAGGGACAAATTTAACCTTGAAGGTGTTTCAGTCTTTTTATTATTAACCAAAAATGATTTTGACGAATACTCTTCATTTTCAAATCTCCAAATTTCCAAATCTCCAAATTTTCAAATTCACTTCACCAGCAGCATTTTAAAATCGGCGATGGCTTTCAGGCTGTGCGGTTCCCTGGCCGGGATCAGGATCACTTCGCCGGCGCGGAGTAATTGTACATTGCCCTGCATGCTGAATTCACAAAAGCCTTCCAGTATTACCAACAACGCATCTTTGGAGGTTTTATGTTCCGGCAAACACTGTCCGGCGGAAAAAGCAAGGAGAATTGTTCTCTGACCGTCGTTGTCCAGTACCACTTTTCGTTGAAAATTATCTCCTGCATAACTGATCTGATCAGCCAGGTTTTCCATGTTTTCAGTTATTTCCGGGTTTTCAGGTAAATACGACATTTTGCTGCAGGTTTATTAGGTAAAGGCTCAGTTGATTTTTTACATGTTCGAAATAAGTGGCCAGCCCCTCCGGATTATTGCTTTTCCGGAACGACTCCGGCAACGGGATCGGGTTTTGTTTTAATTGCTCGAAAAGCGCCGGATCAGCCTTCTGAATTTCCAGCGAAAGAGCTTCAATTTCCTGAAGCGTGTGGCTTAGCGTTTTCATATTATTGCGAATTAACAGGAACAGAAGTCCTGTCAGGTATTTAAAAAAGTTGAGGTTTTGGTCCGGCTTAAAGGATCTGGTATGCAGCTACCGGCAGGTACCTATGTCAGGGTTAAATAAATAAAGTGAAGGTTATCTTTTCCGGGGAAGCGGATTGGGGCGTTAACTTTAAGGATGCTTCCTTAGAAGAGATTCCGATGCACTTGCGTGTCCAGACCAGGGTTGCCACCAGTACAAAAGCAGGTATCAGATAATCCTTCATGGCTTGCGGTTTAATTTTTCAAAATTATTCAATGGAGCTGCCCCCGGCCATGACCTAAATCATGCAGGGGCATGATAAACGTCATATTAACCGGCCCGGGAACACGGTAATTTTGTAAAGAACTAAAACCCTAAAGATCAGATGGAAGCCGCACCTTCAGTCGATTTAAAAACCTGCTACCACTGCGGGGAAGATTGTGACGATACGCCAATTCTCGCCCACGAAAAAGCCTTCTGCTGCGAAGGCTGCAAAGTGGTGTACGAAATTCTGGACGCCAATAACCTTTGTACTTATTATACCATAGAAGACCGCCCCGGAAACTCCGTAAAAGATCCCGTGGCCGAATCGCGCCTGGCCTACCTCGACGATGTTTCGGTGATAAACCAGCTGCTCGATTTTCAGAATTCCCAGATCAGCAAGATCACGTTTTACATTCCCCAGATGCACTGCAGCTCCTGCATCTGGCTGCTCGAAAACCTGCACAAACTCGATGCCGGCGTAACCGATTCCAAAGTGAATTTCCTCCGCAAAGAACTGGCCGTAACGTTTGAGCACGGGCAAACCAGCCTGCGCAAAATTGTAAAACTGCTGGCCGCCGTCGGCTACGAACCCAATATTACGCTGGCCGATACGCACGCCAAAATTCAGCCGAAAAGCTACAAAATGGCTTATAAATTAGGCCTGGCCGGCTTCAGTTTTGCGAACATCATGCTACTGAGTTTTCCGGAATACCTGGCTATGGCCGGAGATCTGGAGCAAAGCCTGGGCAGTTTTTTTGCTTATCTGAATATCGTTTTAGCTTTACCCGTTCTGCTTTTCAGCGCCACTGGTTTCTTTACTTCGGCCTGGCAGGGCATTAAGCAGAAAATGGTGAACCTCGACCTGCCGATTGCCATTGGCCTGGCTTCGCTCTTTACGGTGAGTATTTACGACATAGTAACCGGCAAAGGTCCCGGCTTCCTCGATTCCTTTACCGGCCTGGTATTCTTCATGCTTATCGGCAAATACTTCCAGCAGAAAACCTACGATTCCCTTTCCTTCGACCGCGATTATACGTCTTACTTCCCTATTTCGGTAACTGTGTTGCGCAACAACCAGGAAACCTACGTACCTGTGAAAGAACTGAAAACCGGTCAGCGCCTGCTCATCCGCAACCACGAATTGATTCCCGCCGATGCGATTTTAATGAAAGGCACGGCCAATATCGACTACAGTTTCGTTTCGGGCGAATCGGTGCCGGTGGCCAAAGTGGCCGGAGAAATTATTTACGCCGGCGGCCGCCAGGTAGGCGAAAGCATTGAACTGGAAGTGGTGAAAGAAGTAAGCCAGGGCTACCTGACCCAACTCTGGAACAGCAGCGTTTTCCGCAAAAAAGACGAAACCAATTTCGAAACCTACGCGCACGCCGTGGGCAAATACTTCATTACAGTTACCCTGATGATTGCTGCCGGTGCTTTAATTTACTGGGTGCCGCGCGATACCGATATGGCCATCAAAGCGTTTACTTCCGTTTTGGTTATTGCCTGTCCGTGCGCCTTGTCTTTGGCAACGCCGTTTACGCTGGGCAGCGCCCTGCGTATTTTCGGCAAGAATAAATTTTACCTCAAGAACCTGAGCGTGGTAGAAGAAATGGCCAAAGCCGATACCATTGTGTTCGACAAAACCGGTACCCTTACCGAAACCGACCAGTCGGAAATAAACTACTTCGGGGCGAAGTTTTCGCCGGAAGAACAGGTGCTCTTAAAATCGGTGCTGAAGCATTCTACCCACCCGCTGAGCCAGCGCATTTACAACCAGTTTGCCACTACTACGTTGCCAGTATTGAACTTTGCCGAAATTCCCGGCAAAGGCATTGAGGCGGAAGTGAAAGGCACGAACGTAAAGATCGGTTCGGCAGGATTTACCGGCGCCGTGCCCGGACCGCAAACCGAAACCCGCGTGTACATCAGCCTGCACGGTGAAGTTTACGGCTACTACGTATTCCAGAACAAATACCGCAAAGGCCTGGAAACGGTACTGAAATCGCTGAAAAAAGTAAAAAAACTGGCTGTACTCAGCGGCGACAACGACAGCGAAAGGGAACGCTTAAGAGCTTTATTCGGGCCGGAAGCTGAACTGAACTTCAACCAGAGCCCGGTGCAGAAACTCCAGTACATTCAGCAACTAAAAGACCAAGGCCATAAAGTAATCATGATCGGCGACGGCCTGAACGATGCCGGCGCCCTGAAGCAAGCCGATGCCGGCATTGCCCTGACCGATAAAGTAAGCGGTTTCAGCCCAAGTTGCGACGGCATTCTGGAAGCGAAGAACTTTGCTCTGCTGGGTACATTCCTCAAGTTCTCGAAAGTGAATATGCGGATTATTTTAGGTAGCTTCGGCGTTTCATTCGTCTACAACATTATCGGTTTAACCATGGCCGTAATGGGTGAGTTTACCCCGATCGTTTCCGCCATTTTAATGCCGATCAGTACCATAAGCGTAATTGTTTTTGCTACCATTTCGGTACAGATCGCGGCCAATAAATTGAAGCTGAACAAACCGGAAAAACTGGCTATGACCTAAAGTTTTCAGTTGGAAGACAAAAAAAGGCTGGTATGGATACCGGCCTTTTTTGTGGGTACTTTTTGAAGAGTTTACCCGGTATTAGTAGTTCTTTGTCTGAACACGATTCAGGGATTTGAATGATGTACAGGATTTTCCTTCAAAAGAAATATTACGTTCGCGGATATTACGTTCGCGGAGCGGAAGGAGAATTAAGGGAAATTAAAGGTAGCCGAAAGGTTTTCTTTCATAGGTTTTAATCACAAATTTCTCTATTTGAGAAAACTTCGCTTTTCTCCCGATTTAATACCAAATCGCCACACGCCAATTCCATTAAATACTTATACTAGTGCGAGCCTCCGGCTCGTATCACTTTCAAAAACTGATCAAATAATTCTGATACGAGCCGGAGGCTCGCACCAGCGATCAAGATAATTACAGGAATGGAAAAAGTTTTCAAAGAACTGTTATAATTCCTTTTCAAAGAAAATCCTGTCCATCTTTTCAATCCTTAAAATCATGTTCAGACAAAGCAGCCTGCGTAACTGCAAACGGTAATTGCTATCAGTTTAAAGTATCGCTTAATCAAGAACCAATTCCATCTGAATATTGCTTCGTTCGTAAGGGGAAGGCTTTCCCACGATCTTTTTAAAACCCAGTTTGTGGTACAGGTTTATGGCCGGAACCAGTTTGGTGTTGCTTTCCAGGAACAGTTTTTTAGCGCCTAAGGCCTTGGCTTTTTCAATGCAGGCTTTTCCCAGTAACCACCCGATGCTTTTTCCCTGGGCCGCCGGGCTCACCGCCATTTTAGCCAGTTCATACGTTTCATTATCCATTTTAAGCAGCGCGCAAACGCCCATAATTTCACCTTTATATGCTGCTACCAGAATATGGCCGCCCTTATCCAGAATGTACCCTTTCGGATCGTTCAGACTTTCCAGGTCTTTTTTCTCCAGCTTAAAATAGTGCTCGATCCATTCCACATTCAAATCCCGGAAACGGGTTTGGTGTTCGGGTTCATAAGCCTGAATGATTACCTGTTCACTTTCGCGTGCTTTCATTTTATTTTTTACCCTTTCAAATAAGTTTTGCTGCCCGAGCAGGAACTCGGTTTCTTCCATTGCCTTCCACAGATCGTACTGCATTTCCCTAAAAAGATCTTCCACCGCCTGCTGCACATCCGTAACCTGCTGCTTTAAATTCGGAACCATGGCTTTGCCTTTTTCGGAAAGCGAAAGCATGGTTTTGCGACCATCTTTTGCGTCTTTAGTTTCCATTACCAGATCCTGCTTTTTCATTTCCTTTACGATCTGGCTTACTGAAGCATGCGTTTGGCCTATTTCCTGGGCGATTTCGGTAACTGCCAGCCTTTCCTTTTCGGCCAGCATATAAAATACCGGAAACCACCTGGGCTCCAGTTTTACGTTGTACAGGCCATAAATTTTCAGGGCATCTTCGGTAACCGTATCGCTCAATTTCCGGAGCCGGCTGCCCAGAGCCATTTTTCCTGCTGCCTGATAAAAGTCCATAAATAAATTTTTTAAAAAGCTTACGTAAGTACTTACGCAAAAATAAGGTAAACAGAAATAATCTCCAAATCAGCAGCAAAAGGGAAGAGAAATAAGCAGGGGAGAATTTGCCAGGTTATAATCAATGCCGTCAACTTATGGATATTGCGCTTAAGCGCTCTTCCAGACATCTGTGTCTAGGAACAACCTGCCGGGGACATCCGTGTCCCCGTAACTTCACAAGCGGACACAGATGTCCGCACCAGAATAAGTTTCAGACACAGATGTCTGAAACAGCGGTTATTATTCATTCATAATTCCTTAAGTTAACCGCATTGGTTTTATAATGTGCTCCAAAGGAATTTCCAGGCTATAAATATTAAATCAGCCGAGTTCCCGGTCTGAAAGGTCACAAACTTCTACTGGAAACCGTAGGAAAAGGGGCCTGAAAAGTAATTCATTCAGCAAACCTGACCGGCTGTTTTTTCTGGTTAAAAGCATCAAAATTCAGTGCCAGACTGATGCCGGGGACGCCATAAAGGTAGGTTGGAGCCATCACAATGGTCGGTTTCCGGCCCCAGCGGTTGCGGTGCGATAAATAAGCTGCATGCGAGCACAGGATCCCGATGCCGGCGCCTACAAATACATCCGATTGCCAGTGCTTGTTTTTCAGCATCCGGAAGGCGCCCACACTCGTGGCAATGCCATAACCTGCCACGCCGTACCAGTTGCTCCGGTGCTTCAGCTCGGTATGTAAAATAGAAGCTGCCAGAAATGCCTGGGCGGTATGCCCCGAAGGCATCGATTCCATATTTTCGCCGTTTGGCCTTTCCAGATTGGTGATTTCCTTTAACCCGAACACAGTAACTGCAAAGAGTGCTTCGGCTTTTAAAATTACCAATGTGGTGTTGAGCAGATCGTTATTGGACCGCTGGTTGAAAAGGTTGGCTGCGGCCAGTTCCACGTAAGGCGCTACCAGGAAAGCGTCATCCAGCCAGGTGTCGAAGTTCGGGAACTCCCGCAAAATATCTTCCCGGGCATCGTAACTGCTGTAAAACCCGTTGTCACGCACCGTACTCACACCATACCCGATGAGAATGGCCGGTACAATGGTAGCTTTAAAAACTTTGGATTTATAAAAAGGCGCCTTTTCTTTCGGGGCGAAAAGAGGGTCCTGGTATTTCTGAAGCGTATCGGTTTGCTGGGCCTGCAGGTTGGTGCAGCAAAACAGGATTATAAACAAAACAGAAAGCCACCAGCGGTAAAGATGTTGCATAAGCAGGTCTGAGAATTAATCGGTAGTATTATCCTTAAAGCGTGAATTTCCGGAAATGGTTACTGCCAAAAAGGAGGAAAGCCGAAATTGCATAAAATTCCGAAATGCCCGTAATGCTAATCACTTGACTTTCTCTGAAAATTACATGAAAGAGCCGCAACTGGTATAGTTTACCTGGCGCAAGTATTAAGCAAAGCGTCACTTGGGCCTGAAGAACAAAAGCAAGTCTCCAGACTTGCGTAACAGGGGGAGTTCAGAAATCCGATTTTTGTCCATTATAAGTAAATAAACAAATTTATTTTAAACTACTACCATTGTCATTCAGTTAGAAATTGATGGAATTGAAGCACAGAAATCACAAGTTTTTTAAAGAATGACAGCAAGGAAAATCCTAACCGGTGATACTAAATTGTTCACTTACATCCTTTTAAAACCCCTTCCAGTTATTGCTCACCTATTATATAAAAAGAGGCTGCCTTAGTTTTGAGACAGCCCCCTTTCATTTCTGATTCAGGTACAATTATTTTTCAATCACTAACTTCTTAATCCAGGTTTTGCTGCCGTCGGTTAATTGCAGCAGGTAGATCCCGTTTCGCAAGCTTCTTAATTGCAGTTCTTCGTTAATGATCCCTTGGGCATTTGCCAGTAAGCGCTTCTTGTAGAAAGGCCTGCCAATGGAATCAAAGATCGTCAGGTTAACGGCATGGGTTCCCTGCTGGCGGAATTCCAGTTTGGTTTTTCCGGCCGAAGGGTTCGGGTAAAGCCTGAAGCCTTCCGGCTGTTCTGGTAGGGAAGCGGGCTGATAATTATAAGCGGCAGAAGTATCGGAAATGCATAAGGCATTCCAGACGATTACCTGGTACATTCCATATTCTTTCGGTTTAATTCCCGGTGCATTGGCAGTTAAAGCCTTGCCGTTCAACAGCCACTGGTAAGCTGTACCGTTTACCGAACTTCCCAGGCTGTCCAGGTTTATCAGGTTGATAACCGGTTTAGCCGGTGCTGCCAGGATGGTAACGGTAGTAGAAGCCGAAGCCAGACAGCCATTCATGGTGTAAGTATAAACCAAAGGATGCTTACCAGCACCGGCTGCCGTTAAGTTAAAGTTGTTGCCAGTTAAAGCATTGCTTCCTGACCAGGTACCGCCGGCCGGCGAACCCCTTAAGGTCAGCATGCTTTCTGAAATACAAACGGTAGTGTCTTTTACGGCTGCAATTACCGGGTTCGGTTTTACGATTATCCTAACCGAATGAGTACTGGAGCAGCCGGTGGCAAAATCGGTAACCGTTAACACTTTAATTAAAGTGTCTGCCAGAGGATTGAAGTTGGTAAAAATAAAGGTTGGGTTCGAAAGCTGGCTGTTGCTCAAACCATTTGCCGGTGACCAAATATAGCCATAACCCGGTGTCGGTGAACTGCCCAGAGTAATCGTTTCGCCGGAACACATAATCTGGTCAGAGCCGGCGGAAGCAACCGGAGTTGGTTTAACTGTGATTTCGATTGAATCTTTTACCGTACAGCCATTACTGGTGAAGGTATAAACCAGCTTATGCAATCCGGCTCCGGCTGTTAGTGGATCGAAGGTATTTCCGCTCACGTGCGGACTTCCGCTCCAGGTACCGCCCGCAGGCGTTGGTGTAAGCTGGTAGAGCCCGGAGTTCGCGCAAACAGAAGCGTTAGCTCCGGCTGAAACTACCGGTACCGGTTTCACAATGATTTGTACCGTATCGGTGCTGCTACAGTTGGTAGCCAAGTTCGTTTTAGTTAGCACTTTTAGTAAGGTATCCGCCTGAACGGTATGATTTGATTGGGTAAAAGTCGGGTTGGAAATAAACGGACTAGTTAACCCGGCTGCTGGTGACCACCTGTAAGAAAAGCCCGGTACGCCGGAAGTTCCTAGTGCAACTGGCTCACCTGAACAAACCAGGGTGTCGTGACCGGCAAAAGCAGCAGGAGCAGGAAGAACCGTAAGTTTAACCGAATCTGTAACCGAACAGCCGTTCAGATTAAAGGTATATGCCAGCCTGTTTATTCCGGGAGTCGCCGCTGCCGGATCGAAAGCAGTGCCTGAAATGCCGGCACTACCGGTCCAGGTTCCACCCAAAGGCCTGCCGTTCAGTTGGTAAATACCTGCATTGGCGCAAAGCGAAGCATCTGGTCCTGCATTTACTACCGGCAGCGGATTTACCGTGATTTGTACCTGGCTGGTAGATGTACAACCGGTGGAAGTGTTCGTTACCGTCAGGGTTTTTACAAAAGTAGCAGGAGAGGTTAGATTACTGTTTGTAAATACCGGTTGCGCTGCCGCCGGGTTATCGAGGAAGGTTCCCGGCGACCATTGGTAAGTATAACCAGCCACGGCCGGAACTCCCAAAGTAACCGAACTTCCTGCACAAATGGTGGTGTCGCGGCCTGCACTTGCCAACGGCGTAGGAGTAACAGTTATAAAGGTAGAATCGGAGCGGGTACAGCCATTTTGCTGAATATTGTAAACTAACTTATGTCTGCCCAAACCGGCCATAAAGGGATCGAACAAACCAGTGGCGATTATCCCGTTTCCCGTCCAGGTGCCGCCCGCCGGACTGGCAGAAAGCTGCATCGGCAACCGGTCGGCGCAAACCGACTGGCTGGCTGGCAGCGTGATCGGAGCGACACCCTTCACTACTATTTTCAGGTAACTGGTACTAGTACAGCCATTCACCAGATCGGTTACGTGCAGCACTTTCACCACCGTATCGTTCTGGGCATTCGGGTTTATGCCGGTAAACACCGGATTCGCGATAAGCGGATTGCTTAATCCGGCCACTGGCGTCCAGGCGTAGCTGAAGCCGGCATTCGGCGTCATTCCGATCTGTACTGAACTTCCGGAACAAATGGTTTGGTTCCCACCGGTTAGGGCAGGAGGCGAAGGCATTACTTTCACTTTGCGGGTTTCAGTAGCCGTACAACCATTCTGGGTTAAGGTATAGGTAATGGTATGGTTGCCGGAAAGCGCCGGAATGAACGTATTTCCGAAAACAAGTCCTCCGGAGAAGGTGCCGCCGGCTACAGCAGGAGTCAGAGTAATGGATTGGGTAGAAGCACAGTAAACGCTATCCAAACCGGCAAAAAAAGTATTCGGCCGCGGCTTCACGATAACTTTCAAAATAGCTGGTAAGCTCTCGCAACCGGTAGTGGTCTGGGTTAGGTAATAATTGGTAGTATCGGTAAGTTGCGGCGGGGTAAAAGTAATGCCAGAATGCACCAGCTGCTTTAATTGTGCATCGGCGTACCAGCGGAGATTGGAACCTGTAGCCCGAAGTGGTGCGATTGTTTCTCCATGGCAGTATTCTGGCGGCTTTACAAACTGTGGCGGGTTAGGAATGGCATTGACCGATAAAGGCATAGTTACCGGACTTGTATATGCAGGAGAAGTTGCAATAACGCGGATCTTGTACAGGCTGCTTTTTTTACTGTTAGCCGGCAACGTAATGGTAAAGGTATCGGAAACGGCCGTGGCTTTCGAGCCAACAATAATAGGATTCAGGAAATTGAAATTACCCGCCGAATCGCTAAGCTGTGCCTGCAGCACATTGGCCGCGTTAAACTGGCCAAAAATTTCGAAAGGCAGTTTGAACTGATTGCCGGCACAGAATATACTTAAAGCCGGAGGAATCAGCACCACCGAACGAACGGAGTTGCTTTTCACGCAAATGGTAAAGTCGCCGTTGGTTATTTCCTGGTTATAAGCATACACTCGCACGTAATAGGTTCGCCCTACAATGGTTCCGGCAAATTTTATCACTTCATTTCCCCCGGCAATGGCCGTATCGCGGCACATTACCGAATTTGGGGCGTTGCACGAGCCTGAAAGCAGTTCAGCTACCAGGTCGGCATCGCCGGCATTGGTTACGGTTATGGTATTTTCCGGACCTAAAGCAGTGAACTTGTACCACACATCTGTAGCCGCTGTTCCGCTGCAGCCTCTTAAAGATTCCGTGGCATTTAAAACAGTGCCGGCAACCGGATTGCAAACTGTATCTGCTGCCAGCGTAATTGCGTTCACGCAATGGTCATTAATTGGCGGCAAAGGTCTTTCCTGCACACAGATGCTGAAGTTGCCGCTGCCGTAACCCGGACCTTGATTGTACACCCGCACAAAATAGGTCTGGCCTACGGTTAAGCCGTTCACATCCAGGTTTTCTGTTAAGCTTATGCCCGTATTATCGGTACAGGTTATAGGCGTTATGCTGCCGCAGGTTCCGTTAAACAGTTCTACTACCGGGTCGAAGCCGATGGCACCTTTTACCTGCACCCGGTGGCTCTGGCTGGTAGCCGTAAATTTATACCAGGCATTGTCGTCGGCGGTGCCGGAACAACCCTGTAAATTTGGTTCAGCAAAAGAGCCGGTAGTGGTGCCGTTCACCGCATTGCAAACGTTTGGCGCATTAACCGGAAGCGTAACGGCTCCGCCGCAGGTGCTGTTGATTACTTCCGGAATGCTGGTAACACAAATGCTAAATTCCCCGCTTCCATTATTCCTGAACAGGTAATTGACTACCCGTAAATAATAAATCTGGCCGGGATTTAATTTATAAAAATTCTTCGTGAAAACCGTGTCCTCATTCCAATCCGGGCAACCCATCGATTTCAGGGCGCCGCAGGTATCCTGGTACATTTCTACACCCGGCCGGAAAGTTGCAGTCGCGGAAGCTGAAATCGTAACGTTCCGGCTGGCTGGCGCGGTAAATTTATACCAGACATCCTGGTCGGACATAGTGGTGTAGCAGGTCTTAGGAGTTGCAACGGCCATAGCTAAATTGCCCTTCACCGGCGTGCATACCGCATTAACCGGCAGTGAGATGGCGCCTGCACATTCATCGTTGGAAGGGTAAACAGCCGGTTCGATCAATAAGCGGAACGAACCACAAACCGGATCGTTCGGACCGGCCCATTTATCGACAACAATGTAATAATCTCCGTTGGTGGTAAAGGTAAAGTTCGCGCTGGCGGTAGTATCCGAGCCGGTGGTAAGTGGTAAATGGGCGGTTGTAAAAGGGCAAGCTTTATTAATCCTGATCACCTTCCAGCGTTCGGGGCCTGCTATGGTAATTTTGTAAGTAACCGGCGCATTGGCAATGCTCAGTTTGTAAACCATATCTTCCCCGAATCCATAATTGGAAGGAATTGCAGGATTGGTTCGGGAATCCAGGGTAAGAACACCATAATCGTTGCCTTTGCCGCAGGTGCTCTGCAGGCCGCTGTTAAAAGGAACAGCAGGAATAGGAACCGCATTGGCACAGGTAGAACCGGGAGGTTGCGGCGCTGCGCCGTCGGTAAGGCAAATAGTAAAATTGCCTGAAATTCCGAACCCTACCCGCTGCTCGAACACCATTATAAAGTAGGTTTGCCCCACTACCAGGTTGTTCGCATTTATTATTTTGGTTCCTGAAGGGTTAACTGAAGTTTCGCACTTAAAAGCGGTAAAATTGGTGCAGGTTCCGGTTAAAATGCTTACTCCCGGCCAATAACCGGCAGAGCCCTGAACGGTTATGGAATGATTTGTACTGGTGGCTACAAACTTATACCAGACATCATCATCGTTTTCATCGAAATAATAGTATGGTGAACTGCAGATACCGGCCCCGGGGTTTCTTCTTGCCCCGGCAGAGTTGCCGCTTACGGGCATACACACCGATCCGGAAGAAAGCAATATGGCGTTTGCACAGGCATCATTCACCGGCGGCGTTATCGGGTTTACGGTTAAATTAAATTCGCCGCATTCACCTGGATTAGCCTGGTTAATTTGTTCATAGTCTTCCACCACCACATAATAAGTGCCGTTGGCCGTAAAATTATAGACCTCACTAACGGTAGAATCCCGGTCCGCCGTTAAAGTTGACGGCTCACGATAATTAAATTCGAAATATTCTCCTTCTACACAGTTTGATGGAGAGAAGGCCGGGCTTGGACAACCGGCATAAACACCTACTAATTTTTGAGTGCCTGTACTGGTAAGGGAAAGCTTATACATAGCCGGGGCGTTGGTAACCTCCATTTTAAAAACCAGGTCTCTAAATGGCTTATACCGTAACCTGCAGTTTCCATTATAATCGTTGTTGGCATTACAGGTGGTAAAAGTGCCGCTGTTAAAGGGGTAAGAATTTATCGGAATGGCATTGCTGCAAAGATCCCCCTGAACCGGAGCCTGCTCTTCCTGCACGTAAACCGTAAACTTATCGTAATAAATACCCTGTTGTTGCTCAAAGACCCGGAAGTAGTAGGTATTGCCCGGTATCAGGTTGGAGGTATGGATCTCCCCCGTATTTGGCCAGAAAGTAGGGGTAGCGCAAACCAGCGAGTTCAGGCTTCCGCAGGTACCGTTATATAATTCCAGGCTGGGTATAAATGAAGACATTTCTGCAGCCTGCCCGTTTACGTCCAGGCCGGTTACTTTAATAAACTGGTAAGCCGAGGTAGCCGTAAATTTGAACCACACATCGTCGTTGGGGAAGGTATACCCTACAGAACCGGTACAAGCCGGCAAAGACTGGGTAGCGCCGGAAGTGGTGGCGAATTGCGGCACCGGCGTGGCATTTACCGGCTGAACCGGCAAGGTTATAGCTCCGCTACATTCATCATTTTCAATGTATTCGGTTACACAAATAGAAAACCTGCCGCTACCCCAGCTCGACCGGCTATCATACACGCGCAGGTAATACGTCTGGCCAATAATTAAGCTATCTGCATTTATATCGTAGATTCCAACGCCAGAATAACTTGCCTCAAGATTGGAAAGATTGTTACAGGTGCCGGAAAATAATTGAACAACATCATCATAACTCCCCATTGAGCCCGGCTCCAGAACAATTTTATGTTTCGTGCTTTTTGCAACAAAACTGAACCAGACATCATCGTCGGCTACTGTAGGCTTGTTTCTATTAACCGGGGGAAACGTAATTCCGGGCATTGATTGGGTGGCATAAGCCGAAGTGGCGTTGTAAGGTATGCAGGTTTTTCCTACGGTTAAGCTAATGGCATTTATGCATTCGTCGTTTATCGGTGGTTTTGGAATGGGTAAAATGCTTAAATTAAAGTTGCCGCAGGCGCTGCCGCTCCCAAATTTATCGACCACGAAATAATAAGTGCCGTTGGAATTTAAGGTTATCGTACTGCTGTCGTTGCTTATCGGGCTGTCACCTACAAAGTTACCCGGAGCAACTGCAGGGGTAGGGCAATCCTGGAAAACAGATACCGCATATCTTTCACCCGGGCTAACATTTTGGTCCAGCTTTACCAAATACGAAACCGGGGCATTGGTAACAACCAGCTTGTACACCATTTCTTCCCCCGTAATGACATAATTTAAAAAATTGCCCCGGTAAAAATCGCCTTTGCCGCAAGTAGTCTGCACCCCGCTGGTAAACGGAATGGCCGGAATATCAACCGCGTTCTCACAAAGCGCCCCGTCTGGCAGGGTCCGGTTTTTTACGCAAATGGTAAAGGGCTGACTGGTGGTGACATTGCCGGTAGTATATACCCGGATGAAATAGGTTTTGCCCGGCACCAGCGGTGCCAATTCCATCGTATGACTTGAACCTATCGTAATCTTGCATTTCAAACTGGTCAAGCTATTGCAGCTGTTGCCGGAGAATGCTTCTACGGAAGCGCCGGATGATCCGGTGGTAACCACTGTCACGTCGTGGGCAAGCCCGGTGGCCGTAAATTTATACCAAACGTCTTTTGCGGTCCCGGAAAAGCCGCCGCAGGGTGGCAGGGATTGCGTAGCGTTCAGCAGGTTGCCGGAAACAGTCGAGCAGGTATTTCCCGGAAAGAGTTCTTCCGCTCCCTCGCAATAATCATTATTCGGATCCGAAACGCAGATGGTGAAAGTGGAAGTTCCGGCACCGGCTTTGTAATGATAAACCCGCACATAATAGGTGTTCCCGATAATCAGGTTGGCGGGCTGCGCGGTTTCGGCTTGTCCGTTCGAAGCTACATCGGTACAAACCAGGGAATTCAGGTTGCCGCAACTGCCGGAAAATACTTCCAGCACCGCATCGTAACCGGCGCTGGGGGTAACTTTTACGGCGTGCTGTTTTCGGGTAGCCACAAATTTAAACCAGACATCATCGTCGGCCACCCCGCCGGTGCCGCAAGCCAGCATCGATTGGGTGGCGCCGACAGAGCCGCCGCTTACCGGGGTGCAGGCCTGGTTGGGTGTTATTAAAAAAGCCCCGGAGCAGTTGTCGTTGGCCGGCACGGCCTGAGCTGCTGCCTTCATTGAAAAAATTAAAGGTATAAGGAATACCAGTAAAATGCTCTGCCAATATTTGTACTTTTTTCCAGTGAGGGGTAGCGCTTTTTTCATGCTTCGTGTTTTGCGTTTGCAGAAAGAGTTTCTCAAAATAGCAGACAGCGGGAATTGCTAAACGGTTGTATGGCGTTCCTGAAAAATTATTTAACCATTCATAAAAGAAAATACTTTATTTTCCAGCTTTGGCTGTAAAACCATACCGTTTAGGTTCTCGGCGAACATTTACGAACCCGGACTTTTTATTTGCAATTTTATTTTCTGACCAGTGAAAACTTCATGTTGATTTTAGAGCCTGCAAAGTCTAAAAGAGCTGCTCACTGATAAAGAAAGCAGTCCATTAGATTTTAATTCAGGTACAATTATTTTTCAATCACTAACTTCTTAATCCAGGTTTTGCTGCCGTCGGTTAATTGCAGCAGGTAGATCCCGTTTCGCAAGCTTCTTAATTGCAGTTCTTCGTTAATGATCCCTTGGGCATTTGCCAGTAAGCGTTTCTTGTAGAAAGGCCGGCCAATGGAATCAAAGATCGTCAGGTTAACGGCCTGGGTTCCCGGCTGCCGGAATTCCAGCTTGGTTTTACCAGCCGAAGGGTTCGGGTAAAGCCTGAAGCCTTCCGGTTGTAGGGGTAGGTCAACGGGCTGGTAATGATAAGCGGCAGATGTATCGGAAATACATAAGGCATTCCAGACTATTACCCGGTACATGCCATATTCTTTCGGTTTTATTCCCGGCGCATTGGCAGTTAAAGCCTTGCCGTTCAACAGCCACTGGTAAGTTGTACCGGTTACCGAACTTCCCAGGCTGTCCAGGTTTATCAGGTTGATAACCGGTTTAGCCGGTACTGCCTGAATGGTAACGGTAGTAGTTGTCGAAGCCGGGCAGCCGTTCTGGTTAAAAGTATAAACCAGCGGATGTTTACCCGCACCGGCAGCCGTTAAGTTAAAGCTGTTGCCATTCAAAGCATTGCTTCCCGACCAGGTACCGCCAGACGGCGATCCGCTTAGCGTCAGCATCCCGGCCGAAATACAAACGGTAGTGTCTTTTACCGCTGCAATTACCGGGTTCGGTTTTACGATTATCCTAACCGAATCGGTACTGGAGCAGCCGGTGGCAAAATCGGTAACCCTTAACACTTTAATCAGAGTATCTGCCAGTGGATTGAAGTTGGTATGCGTAAAGGTTGGGTTCGAAAGCTGGTTGTTGCTCAAGCCTGTTGCCGGTGACCAAATATAGCCATAACCCGGAGTTGGTGAACTGCCTAATGTAATGGTTGCGCCGGAACATATAATCTGGTCAGAGCCGGCCAAAGCTACCGGAGTTGGTTTAACCATAATTTCGATTGAATCTTTCACCGTGCAGCCATTACTGATGAAGGTATAAACCAGCTTATGTAATCCGGCTCCGGCTGTTAAAGGATCGAACGTATTTCCGGTCACGTGCGGACTACCGTTCCAGGTGCCACCAGCAGGCGTTGGTGTAAGCTGATAGAGCCCGGAGTTCGCGCAAACAGAAGCATTAGCTCCGGCCGAAACTACCGGTACCGGTTTCACAATGATTTGTACAGTATCGGTGCTGCTGCAATTGGTAGCCAGGTTCGTTACGGTAAGCACTTTAATTACGGTATCTGCCTGAACGGTATGATTTGATTGGGTAAAAGTCGGGTTGGAAATATTCACATTGTTCAGGCCGTTTGCTGGTAACCAGCTGTAAGAAAAGCCGGGTAACCCTGCTGAACCAAGCTGAATTGTTTCCCCGGAGCAAATTGTGGCATCGGCGCCAGCATTTGCCACCGGTGCAGGCCGGACTGTAACGAGCAGAGAATCGGTAACGGTACAGCCATTCGCCGAAAAAGTATAAGCTAAGTGGTGAAGCCCAATAGTTGCCACAGCCGGGTCAAAAACGGAACCGTTTACCGCCGGGCTGCCGGACCAGCTGCCGCCTGATGGCGTTGGAGCTAACGGAACAGGACCTGCATTCGAGCAAACCGTTAGGTCACTTCCCGCCGAAACTACCGGCATCGGTTTTACAATGATGGTAACCGAATCGCGGCTTATGCAACCGGTAGCAAAATTGGTAGCCGTCAGCACTTTCACAAGCGTATCGTTCTGAACGGTATGGTTAGGCAATGAAAAAGCAGGGTTGGAAATAAACGGATTGCTTAAACCGGTTACCGGCGACCATTGGTAAGCAACTCCCGAAACCGGGGCAGTTCCTAATGCAATTCCTTCACCGGAACAGATCGTTGAATCTTTTCCGGCAAAGGCCATTGGTGCAGCCAATACCGTAATATTCACCGAATCCGTAACCGCGCACCCATTCAGATCAAACGTGTAAGCCAACCTGTTTATCCCGACAGGGGCCATAGCCGGATCGAAAGCAGTACCTGAAATGCTGGCGCTTCCGGTCCAGGTTCCGCCTAAAGGCCTGCCGTTCAGCTGGTAAATTCCTGCATTGGCGCAAAGCGAAACATCGGGTCCGGCATTTACCACTGGCAACGGATTTACCGTGATCTGTACCTGGCTGGTAGATGTACAACCGGTGGAAGTGTTCGTTACGGTCAGAGTTTTTACAAACGTAGTTGGAATGCTAACAGCAATAGACTGGAATACCGGTTGGGCCGCCGCTGGGTTATCGAGGAAGGTTCCCGGCGACCATTGGTAAGCATAGCCTGCAACCACCGGAACTCCCAAAGTAACCGAATTGCCTGCACAAATGGTGGTATCGCGGCCTGCACGGGCCAACGGCGTAGGAGTAACAGTTACAAAGGTAGAATCGGAGCGGGTACAGCCATTTTGCTGAATGGTATAGATCAATTTATGTCTGCCTAAACCTGCCATGAACGGATCGAACAAACCAGTGGCGCTTATTCCGTTTCCTGACCAGTTACCGCCCACCGGACTGGTAGAAAGCTGCATCGGTAACCTATCGGCGCAAACCGACTGGCTGGCAGGAAGCGTGATCGGGGCAACGCCTTTCACTACTATTTTCAGGTAACTGGTACTGGTACAGCCATTCACCAGGTCGGTTACGTGCAGCACTTTTACCACCGTATCGTTCTGGGCATTCGGGTTTACACCGGTAAACACCGGATTGGCGATAAGCGGATTACTTAAACCGGCAACCGGGGTCCAGGCGTAGCTGAAGCCGGCACTCGGCGTCATCCCGATCTGCACCGAACTGCCGGAACAAATTGTCTGGTTCCCGCCGGTCAGGGCAGGGGGTGAAGGTTTCACTTTCACTTTCCGGGTTTCGGTAGCGGTACAACCATTCTGGGTTAAAGTGTAAGTAATGGTGTGGTTGCCCGAAAGTGCCGGTATAAACGTATTTCCGAAAACCAGTCCTCCGGAGAACGTGCCCCCGGCTACCGTAGGGGTAAGGGTGATGGGTTGGGTAGAAGCACAGTAAACACTATCTAAACCGGCAAAAAAAGTGTTCGGCCGCGGCTTCACAATTACTTTTATTATAGCTGGCAAGCTTTCGCAACCGGTAGTGGTCTGAGTAAGGTAATAGGTAGTGGTATCGGTGAGTTGCGGCGGCGTAAATGTAAGGCCCGAATGCAGCAGTTGGTTTAATTGCGCATCGGCGTACCACCGAATATTGGAACCCGTAGCCCGGAGCGGAGCAATGGTTTCTCCCAGACAATATTCCGGCGGCGCAACATAACTAGGGGCATTCGGGATGGCATTTATCGTGACCGGAACCTGTACCGGACTGGTATAAGCCGGCGAAGTACCTATGATCCGGATCTTATACAGGCTGCTTTTCTTACTATTAGCCGGCAACGTTATATCCAGGGTATCGGAAACTGCCGTAGCAATGCTTCCAACTATTACCGGAGAGGAACTGAAATTACCGGCTGAGTCGCTGAGTTGTGCCTGGAACGTATTGGCAAAAGTAAACAACCCGAAAACCTGGAAAGGCAACCTGAATTTCTCGCCGGCGCAGAATACACTCAGGGCTGGAGCAACCGGAATAACCGACCGCACCGAATTCGTTTTCACGCAGATCGTAAAATCACCGTTCGTAATGGCCTGGTTGTACGCATACACCCGTACATAATAAGTATTCCCTACGGTAGCCCCCGCAAACTTAATTATTTCATTGCCGCTGGCAACAGCAGTATCGCGGCACATAACGGAATTTGGTGCCGAACAAGAATTGGAGAGCAACTCAGTTACCAGGTCGGCGTCGCCGGTATTCGTTACGGTTATGGTATTTTCCGGACCCAGGGCCGTGAATTTGTACCACACATCCGTAGCCGCCGTGCCGCTGCAACCTCTTAAAGATTCCGTAGCATTTAAAACAGTACCGGTAACCGGGTTACAAATAGTATCTGCCGCTAAGGTTATAGCGTTCACGCATTGGTCGTTGATGGGCGGAAGTGGCCTTTCCTGCACGCAGATACTGAAGTTGCCACTGCCGTATTCCGGTAACTGGTGATACACCCGTACGAAATAGGTCTGGCCGATGGTTAAGCCGTTAACATCCAGGTTCTCCGTTAAGCCCACTGTCGTATTATCTGCACAAGCTACCGGCGTAAAGGTACCGCAGGAACCGGTAAACATTTCCACTACCGGGTCGAAGCCGATGGCACCTTTTACCTGCACCCGGTGGTTAGCCTGGGTTGCCGTAAATTTATACCAGGCATTGTCGTCGGCGGTGCCGGAACAGCCCTGTAAACCCGGTTCGGCAAAAGAACCGGTGGTGGTGCCATTCACCGCATTGCAAACATTCGGGGCATTAACCGGAAGCGTAACGGCCCCGGAACAAATGCTGTTGGCCACGATTGGATAATCGGTTACGCAAACTTCAAAATCAGGATCCCGGGTTATATACGTTGCGTTATTCAAAACCCTGAAATAATACGTTTGGCCGGGTACAAGCTTAAAGTAATTCAGGGTAAGGGTGCTATCCATATTCCAATCCGGGCAACCCATCGATCTTAAGGCGCCACAGGTATCCTGGAACATTTCTATCTGGGGCTGGATGCTGGTTTTAGCCGATACAGAAATACGAACGTTTCGGGAAGCCGGGGCGATGAATTTATACCAGGCATCCTTATACCGGTCAAAGGAACCACAATAGGTAGGCTTAGAGACCGTTGCCAGCGCCAGGCTGCCTCTGGTAGGAGAACAGGTGGTAGTTACCGGCAGCAGAATAGCCCCACTACATTCATCATTCGGAAAATAAACGGGCTGATCGATCTTAATGCGGAATACATCACAAACCGGATCATTTGGAGCTGCCCATTTATCGGTAATAATGTAATAAGTGCCGTTTCTGGTAAAAGTATAATTGGCATTTGCCGAAGTATCGGGGCCGGTTGCCAGGGCATCGAAAACGCCGTTAAAAAGATCGATCGGGCAGGCGTCGTAGATCCGCATAACCTTCCAGCCGGTAGGAGAAGAAAGCGTGAAATTATAAGTTACCGGGGCATTCGTAATAGTAAATTTGAAGACCATATCTTCTCCGTAACCATAAAAACCAGGTTGCCCCTGATAACTGCTTACTAAAGAACCGAAGAACCCATAGTTGTTTCCTTTGCCGCAGGTAGTTTGCAGGCCGCTGTTATACGGGAGGCTCGGAATGTTGACCGCATTTTCACAAACTGATCCCATCGGGCGGGGTGCCCCATCCGTAACGCAAATGGTAAAGTTGCCGGTGGTGCCATAACCTGGTCGTTGGTCGAATACGTTTACATGATAAGTGGTACCTGGAACGAGGTTTTCCGCCTGAATGATCCGCGTTCCTCCCGGGTTAAATCCCGGATCGCAATAAAGCGGCGTTAAACCAGTACAACTTCCCCGATACAATTGCCCCCCTGCCCAGAATCCGCCACCCGTTCCTTTAATGGTAATGGTATGGGAGGGGCTGGTAGCTACAAACTTATACCAAACATCATCGTCGGTAAAACCAGGCCTCACCGAACCACAGGTTACGGAACCCGGAAGATTACTGGCCCCGGCGGTGGTACCAAAAACCGGGGTGCAACCCGCTCCGGTTTGCAATAGAACAGCGTTGGCACAGTTATCATTTACCGGAGCAGATACTGGCGTTACCTTAAGGTTAAAGGTGCCGCAGGTACCCGTTGCATTAGAGGCAAAATCTTTAGAGTCTTCAACCACAATATAATAATTGCCGTTCTGGGTAAAGGCAAAGATCTCATGAATAATAGAATCATTGTCACTCAGGTTCGTTATAGCAGCGTACTTCGATCCTTGAAAATACCTTCCGGAAAAGCAATTGCCGCGTGGTGCCGACGGGTTGGGGCAACCGGAAAATACCGCCAGGCTTTTTACGGTACTTTGGCTGGAAAGCGAAATTTGATAAGAAACCGGTGCATTCGTGATCTCCAGCTTAAATACCATTTCCTCATCTAAACTGCCGCCGCTACCACCGCATAAAGTGTTGTAATCATTACCGGAACCGCAGGTAGTTTGGGTACCGCTGTTAAAAGGAATACTACTGATTGGAATCGCGTTGCTGCACATTGCACCCGGAACAGGCGCTAACTTTTCCTGAACGTAAATGGTGAATTTATCATAGGAAATATCATCAGAGGTGTCGAATACCCTTAGGTAATAAGTGTTTCCCGGTATCAGGTTAGTGGTATTTATTTCACCTATTGTAAGCCAGTTGAGGGAGGCACATATAAGGGAATTCAGCGAGCTGCAGGAACCATCGAAGAGTTCCAGGTTTGGCCGGAAATTAAACTGACCAACCTGCCCGTTTTTATCTAACCCAACTACTTTAATGAGCTGGTAAGCGGAAGTAGCGGTAAATTTAAACCAGACATCATCGTTCGGGAATACAAAGCTGCCGTTGCCCCCGCAGGCCGGCAGCGACTGGGTGGAAACGGCACTGGTAGCCAATAGCGGAGTAGGGGTTGCGTTTAAAGGTTGTACCGGCAGGGCAATGGCGCCGGCGCATTCGTCGTTCTCTATCAGTTCGCTTACGCAAATGGAAAAACTACCGCTTTGCCATCCCACATTCCGGTCGTAAACCCGGATGTAATACGTTTGCCCGACCACCAGATTGGTAGCATCGATATCGAACATAATGCCGCTGGAACTATACTTGGTTTTTAAGGAAGTAAGATTGCTGCAGGAACCGGAAAATAACTCCATCACCCCGTTAAATTGGAAGGCGTTAACGCCATCCAGCACAATTTTATGGTGCGGGCTTTTCGCAACAAAACTAAACCAGACATCATCGTCGGCTACGGTAGGGTGGCGTAACGGCGAAGGGAATCTTACCCCTGGCAGCGATTGGGTGGCGTAGGCAGAAGTTCCGTTAAAAGGTATGCAGGTTTTACCCACCGTTAAGCTAATGGCATTGATGCATTCGTCATTTACCGGAGCTTTTGTGTTGGGTAGGATCTCTAGATTAAATTCGCCGCAGGGGGTTGTATTTTTTACCCGGTCTACCACAAAATAATAAATGCCATTGGTTTTCAGGGTAACCGTGCTGCTATCTACGGTTAAAGGGCTGTCTCCTACAAAGTTTATGGGACCAAAAGCAGGGTTGGGGCAATCTTTAAAAACCGCCACGCCCAGGGCATCTGCTCCGGCATTCAGTTTGTTTAATTTTACCAGGTAAGAAACCGGCGCATTGGTAACATTCATTTTAAAGATCATCTCTTCCCCGGTAAACTGGGGCTCCAGAAAGTGGCCGCTGAAATAATCGCCTTTTCCGCAGGTAGTTTGCGTACCACTGTTAAAGGGGACAGCCGGAATGTCGATGGCATTTCCGCAGGAGGCGCCCGCCGGTAAGGTCCGCTCTTTTACGCAAATGGTAAAGGGTCTGCTGGAAATAACGCTGGAAGTTGTAAAGGCCCGGATGTAATAAGTCTGCCCCGGAACCATGGACCCTAGTTCCATGGTATAGCCGTTCGTATTGATGGAGGTCCGGCATTTGATCGAGCTTAAGCTGTTGCAGAAATTGCCGGAAAATACTTCCATGGCCAGGTTAAAGGAATTTCCCGGCTGAATCGTAATATCATGCGCAAGCCCGGTGGCAATGAATTTATACCAGATATCGCTTACCGCACCTGTACCGCCACAAGCTGGAAGCGATTGCGTGGAATTTATAAGGTTGCCGTTTACCGGGTTGCAGGAATTGGCCGGAATTAATTCGGTCGCCCCGTCGCAGAAATCATTTACCGGATCGGAAATACAGATGGTAAAGCTGCCCGACCCGGATCCGGATTTATAGTGGTAAACCCGGATGTAATAAGTATTTCCCGGTACCAGGTTGGCAGGTTGGGTCATTTCAATTTGCCCGGTTGTGGCTTCATCGGTACAGGAAATAGAATTCAGGTTGGTACAGCTTCCGGAAAACAATTCCAATACCGCATCGAAGCCGGCGCTGCCGGTAACTTTAATGGCATGTTGTTTTTTAGTGGCTACAAACTTAAACCAGACATCATCGTCGGCCACGCCACCTGCCCCGCAAGCCAGTAAGGATTGGGTAGCTCCCGTTGAATTGCCGTTTACCGGGGTGCAGGCCTGGTTGGGCGTTAATAAAATAGCGCCTGCACAATCATCGTTGGCAGGAATGGTTTGCGCCGCAGCCTGAACCGATAAAATAAACGGTATTAAAAAAGCTAGTAATAAGGGGCCGCATTTCTTGGTGTGAACAGATAGGGTGAGTAGCAGTGCTTTCATGCAGTTTTATTTTAGACCAGGGATAAGTAGATCCTCTCAAAACAAGCAGACAAGCAAAACAACCGGATGGTTGTATGGCATTATAACTTTTATAACCCTTTCCGGAGGAATTTTGCTTTTAAATTTCCTCTTGCTTCTTTGGAAGAAATTTTGCCTAACTTTTTTTAAGCGTGCAGGTAAATATAACAATAGTGTTGTGAAATACCACCCTGTTAAGAAAATGGAATGCCACTGCCTGCCTTGAACTTCCGTAAAAGCTGCCGCGCATACGTTTAAAAAAAATAAAGGTTTATGAAAAGAATGGCTTAAACTTGTGAACGCATATTTCTTTTTATTTAACCTGATAAAATGTTACCATGGAAGTACTTAAAAGAAATAACGTTACCGTAACGGGCAGGGGAGAAACGCCAATGCTGTTTGCGCATGGCTACGGCTGTGACCAGAACATGTGGCGCTATATCACGCCGGCCTTCGAAAACAACTACAAGATCATCCTCTTCGACCATGTTGGCTTCGGAAATTCCGATGTATCGGATTACACTACCCAAAAATACCACTCCCTGCAAGGCTATGCCGACGATATGCTGGAGATCTGCCGGGCTTTAAACCTGAAAGATGTTATTTTTGTCGGCCATTCGGTCAGCGCTATTATTGGCGTACTGGCTGCCATTAAAGCCCCGGAAATTTTCCAGAAACTGGTACTCATCGGCCCGTCGCCGCGCTACATAAACGACCCGGGTTATACCGGCGGCTTCGGTCGCGAACAAATAACCGGCCTGCTCGAATCCCTGGACAGCAATTACCTGGCCTGGGCCGCGGCCATAGCGCCCCTGATCATGGGCAACGCCGGCCGCCCGGAACTGAGCGAAGAACTGGCAGCCAGCTTCTGCCGGAGCCACCCCGAAATAGCCCGCAATTTTGCCTACCTCACGTTCCTTTCCGATAACCGCGCCGACCTGCAAAAACTTCAGACCAAATCGCTGATCCTGCAGTGCCAGGAAGATGTGATCGCGCCAATGGAAGTAGGGCAGTACATGCACCAGAACCTAAAGGACAGTGATTTGGTGGTATTGAATGCCACCGGGCATTGCCCGAATTTAAGCGCGCCGGAAGAAACCATTGCTGCCATGAAAGCATTTTTACAGGCCGAAACGGTAGCTAAATAAGAGAAAAAGTACGTTCAGGTCCTATTCTGAAAATGGAGGAAAGGTGTTGCGATGAACAAAAAGGAATTAAAGAAGGCGAATGGCGATGTATTTTTCCAGGCGGAGCGCAAGGCCGGTAATTCCTATATTCAGGTAAACTGGATCGGTATTCAGTCCTTAGAAACCATTATGATGGGGGCAGGGCAGCTGCTGAACATGCTCCGGGAATTACCCTGCTCGGCCATTCTGAACAACAACCTGGAGTTGATTGGCCCCTGGGAAGATGGCGCTTTTTACCTGGGCAGCAGCTGGGCGCCCAAAGCCCGGAACCTGGGCGTAGAATATTTTGCGCACGTTTTAGCACCCGGCATTTACGGCAAAAGGTCCTTTCAGCGGTTCGATCAACTCGCCCGGCACCAGTTCCGGATCGAGACCTTTGAAACAAACAAGGAAGCCGAAACCTGGCTACAGGAGTAATTTTGTAGGCTATCTTTTCAATATCCTGGTCCTGGAGAGCGCCAGTAAAACAGCTTGTCGCGGTTAGCAGAAACGCAAATGCTATGGTTTACTGCTCAAAAACTGCTCGGTTTATTCACTCTTTTCAATTCATTACTTGCGTTTGGTATAGCTCACCGATTCGTCAGTTAAAGCAGACGGCAATGAAGGGGTGCTATTGAAGTTTAGCGTTAGGGCATTCATTTTAATCAGCTTTTAAATCCTTTCATAAAGCTCAGTCAGTGGTTGTTTATGCTGGATATGGTTTTATTCTTTGATGTTAAATTGCCAGGTTCTTCCTCTCACTGTTGTTACGTGTTTTTACTATAACCGTCAGGGTAAGCCAATTTATTTGGTCATCCCGGGCAAAAGTGAGCGCGAGGGGAGCGCGAAACCTGCGAGCGTAGCTCTGAGGGAGCGTATAAGGCCAGAGGTTAAAGTTTAATCGGTAAAACAAATCTAGCTACGTTCGCTTTGTCATAGAAGTATTTAAAAGTTTCTTCGACAAGCTCAGAATGACCTGAATTCTTCTTAGCCTTACAGCTATGGATCTTTTACCATTAACAATATTTTAGCCTGCTTTTACCAGACTAGTAATTCTTTATGAGGCTCTTGGAAATCCTTACAGCAGAAAAAGCTATAGAACACGCCTGAAAAAGTAAGCCCCACTCAATTCCCGGAAAATATTTCTTCGACCTTGCAACAAATTATCCCTTCAGCCAATCTTACTTTCAGAAAACGAAATATACCGGAGGCTGCAGCTCCGGTATATTTCTGAACCTTATTATTTAAGCTACAACTATGAAAAAGAATACTTTAAACATGGCCGGAGCGCTGCGGAGCGGAGTCGCTATGCTGGCTTTCCTGGTAACCGCTTCCTTGTCGGGTTGCGAAAGAGGCTGCGGCGATATTGAGCCCACACCCGATATTTTACCTTGCGAAACCCTGGTTACCGTAGAATCGGCTTCCTGTGCGAGCGGCGCTTTTCAAAACCAATGGCTGAAACTCGATAACGGGGAGTGGCTGCAGCCATTCGAAAACCAGACCCATATTACCGGCATTCAGCCCGGCCAGCGTTACCGGATCGGCTACGAAGTTATGAAACGCGACAAACGCTACGACGGCCAGGTAGTTTGCTTAGCCCTGCCGCCGGCCGGAAAAGCTATCCGTATACTGTGCATGACGCCGGTAGATGATACGGGTGCCGGTTGCGATACCTACGTAACGGCCCGGAAAGTAAACTGCAGCGTAGGCGCCTGGCAGGATACCTGGCTGCAACTCGATAACGGCCGGTACCTGCAGCCCTGGCACAACGGTACCGGCGTAGCCCAACTAAGCGAAGGAGCCCGCTACAAGATCGGCTACAGCCAAATGGCCAAAGATTCCCGTTACGACAACGTGGTTGTTTGTGCAGCAATGCCTACCGATACCATGGCCTGGCACCCGACCGTAGTTTCGGTAAACTGCCTGGAAGCAGTTACTGCCGCCGGCGCTACCGGAAAGTAATAAATTCCGGAAATCAGTAACCGGATTGTCTGAACACGATTTTAGGGATTATTAAGATGAACAGGATTCGATTCCGAAAGGAAATAATTCGAATTCAGAAGCGAGGCTTGCTCAAAAACGAGGAGATTGCGGAAGACCGGTGAAAGCTTTGAAATGAAAGCTGAGCTTAAATCAGCAGTTTCGGCTACCTTTTAATTTCTCTTCTTGTTCTTTCCGCTCCGAGCTTTGATCTGTAGTAACTCTTACGGCGAAAAATCATGTAAATCAATTTAATCCTTAAAATCGTGTTCAGAAAAAAACGCCTGCACCTATTGCAGGCGTTTTCTTTTCGACCGAAGCGCTTACCTGATCATTTGCCGCCGATTTTACCTTCAATCCCTTTGTTAAAGGCTTTGATAAAAGCGTTCCGGAGTAAGTTCTTAAACGTTTTCCAGTTGTCGGTATCCGGGTGGTTTACGTTGCCTTCTATGGGAACCACGGTCGCGATCTGGCCAACTTTTTTATCGGGGTTATTTTTGTCTTTTTCTTTGTTTTCCAGTACCCGGCCCAGTAATCCGATCACGGCTTCTTTGGCCGCGCTAAGAACGCCGCCTTCTTCTTTGTCTTTCTTCCAGTTAAGCACTTTCACGTTCTCGAAGAAGGGTTTAAAGTAGCCTTTCAGATAGCCGTTGGTTATCTCCATTTCGGTGTACATGTCCATATTGCCGGCTTCTACGTCGAACTTACCATACTCTTTAATGAAGCCGTTCAGACTGGTCAGGTTCACGCCGGTAAGCGAAGCGTTCAGGTTCAGGTCCGGGATTTTCTTTAAGGGATTTACCTGCATATCGCCTTTTAATTTGCCGCCGCCAATGGAAGTTCCGGAAAATACGACGCTGGCCGGAAGCTTTTTGGCCACTTTTTCTACGTTGGCCAGGTTGAAAGCTGTAAGCTGCAGGTTCTGCACGTGAAATTTAACGTCCGGACTGGCAGAAAAATCCATGTACGCCACGCGGCCGTTATTTACCGTCAGGCGGTTGATGGTAATGGGCATTAAGTCTTTTACGGTTTTGGTCCAGTGCTCGCGGGTGGGTTCATGGGCCGGGGCTGCGCCTTCCACCACGTTAATTACCGGGTTTTCCAGAACAACTTCTCCCACCAGACGCCCTTTAAACAAAGATTTCCATTCAATGGAAAGATCGGTGCACTTGATCCGGAGGAAGGGGTAGTTTTTGTTGCCTTTTTCTTCAATTAAATAAAGGCTGTCGAGAGAGTAAGCGCCGCGGTAAAGGGCAATGTCCACATCGGTCACGTAACCGGTATAGCCCGGAAGTTCATCCAGCGTCTTATTTACGTAATGCTTTACAAGGGTAGGAAGGAACAGCCGGAAAATAACCAGCAACAGCACGATCGTCAGCAGGATTTTGGTGGTATTGCTTAGCGTTTTAAACATCGGAAACAGATGAATTAAATTAAAACCAGCATAAATGCAGTTCTATACGCGAAGCAGCGATAAATTGATTATGAAGGTAGTATTCCCGCTGTTTAGCGAAGCGCAGCTTGCAGGAAGGAAATAAAAATCCCGCCAATTCCAAGGTTGATTCATTCTATCTAACGACTATCCCCTTGAGGGGATTATAGGGGTGTTAAAACGTTATTTGATAAAATCAGCAGGTGTAAACACCCCTCATACTCCCCTCAAAGGGAGAATCAGCCAGAATGAAATAGTCCTACCGCAAGTCCGGGAATTACCAGAATTTGGGGATTTTAATTTAAAGAACCCTATCGGATGAAGATTTTTTACCGGAAAAACCTCGCATGCTGAAGCAGCTTTCCGTTTTAAAGGCGGTAAACTATTTGGTGCCTTCCAGTTCAAACGTAACGCCTTCCACCGTTTTGGTTTGCTTTTCGATGGGTCGGTCTAAAATGATTTTCAGGCCCTTGCGGGTTTGTTCCAGTTCCATGGAAGCATAGTTGCCGGAGGCGTCGGTAAAGCTGGTTTCGAAGAGCTGCGTGGTATCCTGCGGGCCGGCTAATTTGTACACGTAGCGGTATTTATCCAGACCCGTAAGGTACATTTCGTAAACCAGCGATTTGCCTTTTACTTCGGTAAGTACTTCGCTCCGGATCTTATCGGTTTTCTCCAGTCCTTCGCAACCGGTTATCATCGAAAAAACAAAAGTAAGGAGCAGGAGGGATTTAAAGGTTTTCAGCATTGGTTTGGGTTTAATGAATATCCGTATTTTTCGTTTGGTGCATAAAGTTCTAATTTACCCAAAAAAGCCGGATTCTCCGGAAATGGTTGTCTTTTAATATGCAGAAGAAAGCGAACATTATATACATACCACCAGCCAGCTTTGCACCAGAACTTGTTCGGGGAGTTTTCACCCATAAATTGAAATTTAGGTCAACGCTAAGCAGAATCTGCCTAAATTAGGAGCCCGGTAGCTGGTTAAACTTTTCTAATAAATCAGCTCTTTACCCGTTTTAGTTTAAAAATCTTTGCTCTCATAAATGGAAATTCTTATCCTGATCCTGCTTACCATGCTGAACGGCTTTTTCGCCCTTTCCGAACTGGCCATTATCTCCGTTAACAAGAACAGGATCGCCCAGAAAGCAAAACAGGGCAGCAAAAGCGCGAATACGATTGTAGAATTACTCCAGTCGCCGGAAAATTTTCTGTCGGCGATCCAGGTAGGCATCACCCTGATCGGGATTATTTCCGGTGCTTACGGCGGGGCCGCCCTTTCCGACGACATGGAGCAGTGGCTTTCCGGGAACAGCTATCTGGCGCCTTATGCCGGCACCCTTTCCATCGTACTGGTAATTGGCCTTATTACCTATTTTTCCATCGTGATCGGGGAGCTTATTCCCAAAACCATTGCCCTGAGCAATGCCGACAATATAGCCCTGGTTGTAGCGCCAACCATAAAAGTCTTCACCAAATTTACCAAACCGCTGGTACGGCTGCTTTCCGGTTCTACCACGCTTTTTATTAAAGTAATAGGCATTAAAGAGCCAACGGAAGAAAAGATGTCGGAAGAGGAGTTGCGGCAGATCATTAAAACGGCCGGCAAGCAGGGACTGCTTGCCAACGAAGCGATCCAGTTACACCAGAACATTTTTACCTACGCCGAACAACGGGCCAAGAATTTACGCACCCACCGCATGGACGTAGAATTTATTGACATTAACCAGCCGGTGGAGGAGATAAAAGAAATCATAAAACGAAGCGCGCATTCCAAATTTCCGGTAGGGGACGGGAGTTTCGACAACATCATCGGCATCCTGACGGCGAAGCGGTTTTATGAGTTTCTGGCGGAAGAAAGCGATAAGCCGCTCATGAGCATTTTGCAGGCGCCGATCTATATTCCCGAAACCATGCGCGCCAATGCCGTGCTGAACATTTTCCGGAACCAGAAGCAGTATTTAGGCATTGTGATCGATGAATTCGGCTCCATAGAAGGCATTATTACCCTCCACGACATTCTGGAAGCCATTGTAGGCGACCTGCCGGACCTGGACGAACACGACGAGCCGGACATTGTGGTCCGCGAAGACGGCTCGCTGCTGATTAACGGCACCATGGAAATTTACGAGCTGAACCGCCACCTGAAGCAGGAGGTTTTTCCGAGAGATTCCGATAATTACGTAACCATTGCCGGTTTTATTTCCTACACCCTGGGCAAGCTTCCGTCGGTGGGCGATAAACTGGTAATTAACGGTTATGCCCTGGAAATTATGGATATGGACGCCCACCGGGTAGATAAGATTTTGCTGAAGCAAGTAGAAGAGGCGGAGGGGCAGTAACAAATCATCGCGCAAGTTTAGCGAAGCGCAACTTGCGGGATTTTAAACTGGAGAAAGTTTTACTTTCTATTATTCTACAAGAGTAGCCGCAATATCGTCTGCCAGTTTCAGAGAATTATCGTAACTATTATTCGACAGAACCACAATCGTTTTTTGCAGATCGGCAAATCGCATAATGATGCATAAATAGCCCGGCCAGCTTCCGGTATGATAGACAAGCCGCTCGGTTTTCTGCCCGTCATTTAAAATAAACCCATACCCGTAATAGGAAGGCTGACCATTATTAAGCCTGTGCGGGGTGAACGCTTTTGCTAAATTTTGTTTACTGATCAGCGTGGGTTTTAGTAATTCATTTTCCCAGAGAATTAGATCCCGCGTGCAGGAATTTACTGTTCCATCGCCGGTAATAGCATCCTGGTAGATTACCTGCTGAAATTCTTTGGTGCTGTCGGGTACCACGTACCTGTTCAAACTATTGGAATATACGTAACCATAAGCATAATTCTCGATTTTCTCATTTTTGGATCTTCGGGTGTTGTAAACCCGGGTATGCTCCATTCCGAGTGGTTTAAAGATGGCCGACTCTAAAAAGCCTGCATAGCTAAGTCCGGAAGCCTTTTCAATGATTACCGAAAGAACCAGATAACCGGTATTGCTATACATAAAGCTTTCATTGGGCTGCGCGAGCACTTTGGGTTTATGCTTTTTCAGGAGTTCAATTACATCGTAGTTGGTTGCGAATTTCGATTTATCCCAGACCTTTGAAAGGAGTTTATCATAATCCGGTAACCCGGAGGTATGCGTAAGCAGATTTTCTATGGTGATGTTTTTATAAGGGAAATCAGGAATAAATTGCTGGACCGGATCCGTTAATTTTAGTTTTCCCTGTTGCTCAAGCAAAAGAATGGCTACTGCCGTGAATTGTTTGCTGCAGGAGGCCAGTTCATAAAGAGTGGTATCATTCAGGCTATTTTTTAAATGAAGATCGGAATAACCGAAATGCTTCTGATAAACCGACCGGCCGCTATCTAGCACCATTACGCTGCCGTTAAATTTATGGGTTTTACTTTTCCGGTACTTTTGCTTTACGAGGGAATCTATGCCAGCTTCCAGTAAAGCTGCACTTACAGGGTTAACCGGTCTTTTCTTTCGGTAGACAAATGGCGGAGAGGTAAAGCCCATGCCTTCAATTTTGCCCTTTTCATTAAAAAAGAAATACATAAACAGCCGCGCTGCAGGATCTTTTTCCATGCGCAACTTGGCGGTATACTCATATTTGGAGGAATAGGTAACCGTGTCGATTTCAGCCTTTCCGTATTTCTTGAACAAAGGCTCGAATTCATTCTTCAGGCTTTTTTCCGGAATAATCACTTTACCCAGCAGCATCCAGGGGGCTTTCATGGCTTTGTAGTTGTGGTTGTTATATCCGTCCAGCACCTGCCGGATAGCGCTTAACCGCACTTCCTTTTCATTCGTTTGAGCTTTAACCTTATAAAGGGAAAGAAAGAAAAACAGCGCCAGTAAAATAAATTTTGCCATATACCTGATTTGGATACAGGTAAAGCTAACATAATTCTCCGGATCTCCCAACAAGCTACAGCAGCGTGGTGGCTTGTTGGGTTTTTAGCCGGTTTGTAATGGCAGAAGCATTGGCTGGTTCAGGAAAGTGCGGAGCAGTTACACGGAGAGTGGCATTACCTGGCAGGCAGCTCTATTTGCCTTGCAGGCAAGGTATTTACAATCTTATTAAGGGGGGCATAAGTTGCGCTTCGCTGAACTTGCGGGATGGAAGCCACGTCCTTTAAACAGTAAACCAACTTATCTGATTAAAAGGCGTACCTTACATCAATACCAGAAATCCCTTCTCTAACGGCATCCTAAAAAATCCTTCGGAGCTGTTTTTCAGACCTCTTTCTGCCTTACTTCTTAACCAAATTACTGTTTTGGCCGGTTGGTCAATCTCTGAACTTTCCTTTTTAAAAAAATACGTATGATCTTAACTCCCGAAAATTTAGTGCCCAACAAAGAAAATGAAGGGAGATTCCAGAGCCTGATGGAAGCCAGTTTAGACCCTCTGGTTACCATTAGTTTAGACGGTAAGATCATGGATTTTAATGTAGCGCTGACCAATATTACCGGCGTAACCAGAGAGAATTTGACCGGCTCCGATTTCTTCGGCTATTTTATTGAACCGCTCAATGCCCGCGAAATTTACCAGAAGGTTTTTGCCGAAGGCTCCGTTACCGATTCTCCGCTTACCATCCGCCATACCGATGGCAAACTGACCGATGTGCTTTTTAACGGCGCCGTTTACCGCGACGACAAGGGCACCGTACTGGGCGCCGTAATTGTAACCCGCGACATTGCCGAACAAAAATGGGCTACCGAATTACGCATTGTAAACAAAGAGCTGGCTTTTCAGAACAACGAAAAAGAAAAACGGGCTCAGGAATTAAGCATTGCCAATACGGAACTGGTCTTCCAGAACGAAGAAAAAGAAAAAAGAGCCGATGAATTAAGCATTGCCAACAAAGAACTTGCTTTTCAGAACGACGAAAAAGAAAAGCGCGCGGCCGAACTGGTAATTGCCAACAAGGAACTCGATTTTCAGAAAGGCGAAAAAATTAAAAGGGCCGCCGAACTTCGCGTAGCCAATTACGCGCGGGGCCTGATCGAAGCCAGCCGCGACCCTTTAATGACCATAAGCCCGGAAGGAAAAATTACCGACATGAACCAGGCTACGGCCAACGTGATCGGGATTGCGCGGCAAGACCTGATCGGTTCGGATTTCTTTAATTACTTTACCGAACCCGCCATGGCGCAACAGGTTTACCTGGAAGTATTCGCCCAGGGGGCGGTAGCCGATCTGCCCTTAACGCTATGCCGCAACGACGGAAAACTGACCGATGTATTGTTCAACGGTTCGGTTTATAAAAACGACGAAGGCAAGGTAATTGGCGTAGTGGTGGTGGCCCGCGACGTAACCGAACAAAAACGCATTGCCACCGAACTGGTAGAAGCCAAAACTGCCGCAGAACAGGCTTACAAAATTGCCGAAGAAGCCAAAGCCAAAGCGGAAGATGCGGTAAAAACCAAGCAGCAATTCCTTTCCAATATGAGCCACGAGATCCGGACGCCGATGAACGCCATTGTCGGGTTTACGAAAGTGGTTCTGAAAACCGAACTCACCGAAAAGCAGAAGGAATACTTAACTGCTATTAAAAATAGCGGCGACGCCCTGATCGTGCTCATAAACGACATCCTGGACCTGGCCAAAGTAGATGCCGGCAAAATGACCTTCGAGCAGATCCCGTTTAAATTGGCAACTTCGCTTTCTTCCATGCTGCATTTATTCGAAACCAAGATCCTGGAAAAGAATTTAAAGCTGGAAAAGCAATACGATCCGCGCATTCCGGAAGTGCTCATCGGCGACCCGGTGCGTTTGCACCAGATCATTTTAAACCTGGTGAGCAACGCCGTGAAATTCACTTCCGAAGGGAAAATTACGGTGCAGGTAAAAATGGTATCGGAAGACGCCGAAAAAGCGACCGTTAAATTCTCCGTATCGGATACCGGCATTGGCATTAAAGCCGAAAAACTCGGTCATATTTTCGACGATTTTCAGCAGGCCACCAGCGGCACTTCCCGCATATACGGCGGAACCGGCCTGGGCCTGGCCATTGTAAAGAACCTGGTAGAACCCCAGGGCGGCACCTTAACCGTAGAAAGCAAACCGGACGAGGGCTCTACCTTCAGTTTCGAGCTTACTTTCCAGAAAACCCAGGAAAAAGCGGAGCTCGAACTGATCCCGGAAATGGAACTGGAAGCCGAATTTAAAGATGCGCGCATTCTGGTGGTGGAAGACATTGCCCTGAACCAGCTATTAATGAAAACGCTGCTCGAAGATTTCGGCTTTAAAATGGACGTAGCCGGAAACGGCCGTATCGCGCTGGAAATGCTGAAGGATTGCGATTACGACATTATTCTGATGGACCTGCAGATGCCGGAAATGAACGGTTTTGAAGCCACCGACTATATCCGGAACACCCTGAATTGCCACGTGCCCATTATTGCCCTTACTGCCGACGTAACGACGGTAGACGTGGAAAAATGCAGGGCCGTGGGCATGAACGATTACATCTCGAAACCGGTAGACGATAAACTGCTTTACAGCAAAATAGTTAAGTTTCTGAAGCAGGCGGGCAGGCAAAAGAAAGCGGGCATAACGTACAAGGATGACCTGCCAACACAGCAGCCGAAATGCGTGAATTTCGATTACCTGAAACGGATCACCAAGAATAATACGCGCATGATGGAAATGATCGGATTGTACCTGGAAGAAATTCCGCAACTGGTACAATCCATGCAGCAAGCCATTGCCGGTAAAGACTGGGAAAACCTGAAACTCGCCACCCACTCCCTCATTCCCACGTTTGCAACCATGGGCATAAACCCGGAGTTCGAAGACATGGCCAAAGCCATTCAGGCGCTGGCCGGCAACCTGATCGCCGAAAATGCGGGGCAGGAGGTAAGCGACGAAACCATGGGCATGCTCACTTCTTTGTACCAGAAAATAGAAACAGTATGCCTGAAGGCCGCAAAAGAGCTGGAAGAAGAAATGCTGAAGCTGGCCGAATTGGTTTAAAGCTGAAGGTACGTTAATAGTAAAATCCCGCAAGTTCAGTTTCTGAAGTTGCGGGATTTTTTGTTTACTCATTTTATGATTCCCAGGAATCCCGCAAGTTTAGCGAAGCGCAACTTGTGGGCCCCCTTCGGTAAGTTTGTAAATACCTTGCCTGCAAGGCAAACAAACCGCTATCTATGAAATCGGTAGCTTTTTACACAAAAATACTGCTGGGTTTGTGCAGACGCAATGCTTCCGCCTTTACAAACTGGCTAAATAAAAATCCCATAAGTTGCGGCTGTTCCTAAACTTGCAGGAGGGGTACAAATAAGCCATTCTTAAGAAGAATAAGCCCGCCTAATTACAGGTTTTAAGTTGAAAAAACAGTTTTGCACCGGCATCAAAAAGTTTATTAGGAATATTGCTGTTAACTTGCACCGGGTTATAAACAGGTTTGCCTGAATTTTTGCGGATATGAATGTAAGGAAACGGAATAATATTTCGGTAAACGGAAAGGGGAAGCAGCCGATGCTGTTTGCGCATGGCTATGGCTGCGACCAGAATATGTGGCGTTTCATCACCCCGGCTTTCGAAGACGAATACAGGATCGTGCTTTTCGACCATGTGGGCTTTGGTGAATCGGAAGCCGACGATTATGCTGCCGAAAAATACAATTCTTTGCAAGCGTATGCCGACGATGTATTGGAGATCTGTGAAGCGCTGGAATTGCAGGATGTTGTGTACGTAGGCCATTCGGTAAGCGCCATGATCGGCATGCTGGCTGCCATTAAGAGACCAGGTATCTTCAGCCAGTTAGTTTTAGTAGCTCCCTCGCCTTGCTACATTAACTACGACGGCTACCGGGGCGGTTTTTCAGAAGCCGAAATAACCGGTATGCTCGAAGCCCTCGACAGCGATTTCTTTAGCTGGTCCTCGAATATCGCGCCGCTTATAATGGGCAGTTCCGGTTTGCCTGAGCTTACCGATGAACTGACCGAGAGCTTTTGCCGAAGTAATCTCGCGATTGCGAAGAATTTTGCCCGCATCATGTTTCTGGCCGATAACCGCCGGGAACTAACCAACGTCCGGACGCCTTCGCTGATTTTGCAATGCTCCGAAGATGCGGTTGCTCCCTTGGAAGTAGGGGAGTACATGCACCGCAATATGCCCGCCAGCAAACTGCAGCTCCTGGCAATGAACGGCCACAGCCCCCACCTGACCGCCCCCCAGGAAACCATAACGGCCATAAAAGCTTTTTTGGAAAAAGGGTAGGGGTATATTAAAGAAAAGCGCCATGCTTCCGCTTTTACAAACCGGCTAAAACACCCTCCAGGTTAAAGTTGACTCCTGAATCCGGGCGTTAGAAACTTACCGGTTTAATTTCCAGGATTTGATTTTTAAATTTGTAAGCGTAAATTGTTTAATTAAATTTAACGATACTTTAAACAAAATCCGGGAAATTCCATTTATATAAAAAGAGCGGCAAGTAAGACCAGGGTAAGCCTCCGTACGACCGGACCAGTTTAAAAGGAAGTAAAGATTAATGTAATACCATGTTGCATGACGCGGAGGAAATAATAGCAAAGCAGGCAGATGAGCTTTACCAGGACGGGGTAATTCTTATTCAGCTTTTCAAAGACCTGAACGTCCTGCAACTAACGTTTAAAGTTCAGCCAGATCCGGCTCAGTTCCGGCATGCCTATCAGCTTGCCATTGGTACTGCCATAGGAAAAGGCGTGAAAGGCTGGCTTACCGATGCGCGCCAAATTACCCGGATGCTTCCCGAAAACCAAGTTTGGCTGAAACAGCAAATGGCGCCCCTGCTGCAGGCCGGTTTACAGAAGTTTGCGATCCTGATGACCCCGGAATGTTTCGTAATGACCAATCCCGACAAAGTATACAACAAACCAACTTCAGGTCCCGAGAATCCAACTGCCGATAAAATCAAAGTGCATTTCGATCGGGAAGAAGCCTTTAAGTGGTTGGTGCAGTAGATCCGTTCAACCTGCGCTTAAACTATGATTTTTATAACCAGCCGTAAGCACTATGATATCATTGGTTGCTACAGTTTAACAGAGTGATGTAGTGCCGAAACTTGGCTAGTTGGTTCTACCTGATTACAAGTCTGATTTAACAAATAAAGATATAAGATTAGATAGATTAACCAGCTATTTAAATTAGTCGTAGGAATGTAGAGAATTAATCAATATTTCACAATGGCTGATTATAAAGCTGAAAAAATAAAGGTTCCGAAATTTGAGGAAAGCCAAGGTTTCTATACTACAAAAGAGCGGAGTTTATTAATGGCTAAAATTAAGAGTAAAAACACTAAACCCGAATTAGCTTTAAGGAAAGGATTATGGAAAGCAGGTTTTCGTTATAGAATTAATTACTCAAAGCTGCCTGGAAAGCCTGATATAGCGAGTAAAAAATACAAAATTGCAATTTTCGTTGATGGGGAGTTTTGGCACGGCTATAATTGGCAAAAAGAGAAAGAAAGCATTAAAGCCAATAGCGGTTATTGGATTCCTAAGATTCAACGGAACATGCAGCGTGACCAAGAAAACAATGAAAAACTTAAATTGCTAGGGTATAAAGTATTTCGCTTTTGGGAGCATGAAATACGGATGAACCTTAATGGCTGCATAATTCAAATTGTCGATTTTATCCGGAAAGTAGATAAGTAATTTATTTCCCTGAAGCAATTTCAATTTTCAGGCTTGGGTCCGTTTCGTATTTATCAATTATAGAGTTGTAATTTTCAATCAGTTTTTCGATGTGAGCCTGCCGAGAATTCCTATCAAACCAGCTTCTCTCGTGGATATTAGACACAATGAACTGGTAAAAATCAATAATATCTATCCGGTCTTTGATGTTTAAGTCTTCGGCAATTCCTTCTGCAATCAGTACGCCGCTCTCTAAAGTTACGATCAAAGGCTTGCGATTGGCATTTAAGTTTTCGCGGCATTTTAGCATCAGGTTTTCAGTGGGCCTTGTCGTAACGTGAATACTTACTTCTCCGATATCGAAATCGCCGGTTCTGCCAGCATCTTGGTCGTTATTGCTGGAGCAGTTATGAATTACTGTTTCATCTCCTTTAATAAGTTCTAGCTTAGCCCCAACCAAGTGTTGAAGCATTATACCCAAATACTTTACGCCCACAACCTGGCGTTGCCTTTCTATAGCCTGTGTAGTGAGGTTTTGGATAATAGATTTAATGCTTTGTGAAGCATCCAGATTTAAGGAAAAAGGAGCAGCATCAAAATAATTCTGAACTTTTTCAACCCAAAATGCTTCTATTTCTTCCCAATTTATTTTATTGCCAGATTCGTGCGCCGCGTTCAGAAAAGCGATATAAGCCCTCATATTCTCAATGCTTCCTCTGCTGGTTCTGGCACCTTCGCTTGCTAAAATACGCTCTATACCTTGCTCTTTTAAAATCTTTTTTAAGTTCGGGCCGCCCAGTCCTTTAACCTGACCGCCTCTTTCGGTCAAAAAATCTTCAGCTTTTAATGGGAAATCTAGATTTTTAAACGCCTTAGTAAGTTGAACAGCAACGCTTAAAGGCCCCTTGGTATTAAAATTGTTGTTTTTATAAAATTCTTCAAGAAGCTCTTTCATAGGATATTTGCGAATTAATTGTTCGTTCAGTATATGGGTTTGAAGTTGTATTATGCGCTAATATCCGCTCAAAAATTTTTTTGGATAAATAATGCACTACCGGTACTGCCACGCCATCGCCTACAAGGTGGTATGCATCATTATATTTAATGGGAAGCTGATAAGTATCAGGCAGACCCATTAACCGTGCTCCTTCCCTCGGTGAAAGCAGCCTTGATCTAACCTGATTGCCTTCCACTAGCAATATTATCTGCCGTGAAGAGCCGCCGCCAGGAGTTCTCAAACATCCGGAAACCTGGTCGAAACGAACTTCAGCTCTTTGCTGGCTTTTTCCGTATTTATCTTTGCGCGTTCTCCGGTAAATGCCTCCTACAGTTTTTTGGCCAGAAAACATAGCGTTTTTCACTTTGGCCAAATTCACTGGCGACATTAATTTTAGCAATGCTTGAGTTTCTTCGGGGGTATGCCAAGTGACGCCAATCGGTTCATCTTCAATTATATCAATAAAGTTTTTCTCCCGTTTTTCCGGATATGGAATATGCCACCAAACCCAGTTTTGTTTAATTGCAGATGGTAATTTTTTATATGATGCAACCAAATTCTCAGGGTGCCATAAACCGTTAAAATAACTTGTAGCAAGTTCTTTCGGAATGACAATGTCTTCCCGAATACCAATGACAAAAAGCCGCTTTCGGGATTGTGGAACGAACAATTGAGCATCGATTACAATTGCCCCGAACTTGTAATTTAAGCTTGCAAATGCGGTGGCTATAGCAGTAAAATCGCTTCCTTTGTTTGATGTGATTGCGCCCGTAACGTTTTCTAAAACCACTATTTTAGGAGCACGATTTTCTGAGGCCAAGTTTGTCATTAAAGACCAAAAATGCCAAAATGTGCCAGACCTGGTTTTGGTTTCATTATCGGGTGTACCTATTCCGTTCCCGTTTCCGGCTAAAGAAAGATCTTGGCAAGGGGAAGATGCCCAGGAAAGATCAGCGCATCCAGGCAGTTGGCTAACATCAATATTCGCAATATCGCCAATTACCAGATCTTCACTGCCCCAATTCTGTTGATATGCTCTGCCTTTCATTTCATCGAAATCGTTCGCGAAACTACAATTCCAGGTATTTCCTAATCCTGCACGAGCCATACCGCCACCAGCGAAAAATTCATAGAAAGTAGGCAAAATCAGCTATTTTAAAGATAAATAAATTTAGTTTACTATATAGCTTAGCCTAGGAGTAGGCTTGCTATTATCTACGTAAATTTAAAAAGAGTTTTCCAACTTGTCTACCTTCTAAGAATATTTAAAGCTATAAGCCTTTCCCCCCTGCAATCAATCACCCCCAAAACTGACATCCGTCATATTTCCCCCCAAGGCCCTGAAGTAATTTTGTAATGTTAGCTGAAGGCTCCTCCGGGCCCGCAAAACGGTACTTACAAGTCCCGAAAAACCCCGGAAACAAGGCCCAGGCAGCAACGAACCACAAAAACAGCTTCGGCCATGAACATTATCTTTCTCTTAATCTGCGTCAGCTTAACGGTAGCGATCATTTTCCTGGTCGCGTTTCTGTGGGCCGTGCGCTCCGGCCAGTACGAAGACGATTACACGCCTTCCGTGCGCATGCTTTTCGATCAGGAATTAACCAAACGCAATACTACTATTAAAGCAACCTCTAACACTAAAGCAGACACCGCACATGTTAACTGAAGTTTTAAAACCCAAACCGGGGGTTTTAGGCGGCAAGATCGGAGACAAGATCAACACGCTCGAAACCTTCTATTACGACAATAAGATTGTCCGTAATTTTGCCTGGGCCACCATATTCTGGGGCCTGGCCGGTATGCTCATCGGCGTGATCATTGCCTTCCAGCTCGCACGTCCGGAATTCAACATGGGCAACCAGTACACCACCTTCGGCCGGATCCGTCCGCTGCACACCAACGCCGTAATTTTCGCCTTCGTGGGGAACGGTATTTTCATGGGTGTTTACTACTCGCTGCAGCGTTTGCTGAAAGCCCGGATGTATTCCGATGTGCTGAGCAAGATCCACTTCTGGGGCTGGCAGCTGATCATCGTTGCGGCCGTAATTACCCTGCCGCTGGGCTTTACCAGTTCCAAAGAGTACGCGGAACTTGAGTGGCCTATCGATATTGCTATTACGCTTATTTGGGTGGTTTTCGGCTGGAACATGTTCGGTACCATTGCCAAACGCCGCGAGCGCCACATGTACGTAGGGGTTTGGTTTTACATCGCTACCTTCTTAACAGTTGCCGTTTTACACATCGTTAACTCTTATGCCATTCCGGTTGACTTCCTGAAAAGCTACTCCGGTTACGCCGGGGTGCAGGATGCGCTGGTGCAGTGGTGGTATGGCCACAATGCGGTGGCGTTCTTCTTAACCACGCCGTACCTGGGCATGATGTACTACTTCCTGCCGAAAGCCGCTAACCGTCCGGTATATTCTTACCGCTTATCCATTATCCACTTCTGGTCGCTGATCTTCATCTACATCTGGGCTGGTCCGCACCACTTATTATACACCGCCTTGCCAGATTGGGCTCAAAGCTTAGGCGTAGTGTTCTCCGTAATGCTGATCGCTCCGAGCTGGGGTGGTATGATCAACGGACTGTTAACGCTGCGCGGCGCCTGGGATAGAGTTCGCGAAGAACCGGTGCTGAAGTTCATGGTAGTAGCGGTTACCGCTTACGGTATGGCTACCTTCGAAGGTCCGATGCTTTCCCTGAAAAACGTAAACGCCATTGCGCACTTTACCGACTGGATCGTAGCGCACGTACACGTTGGCGCCCTTGGCTGGAACGGTTTCTTAACCTTCGGGATCCTGTACTGGTTAGTACCGCGCATTTTCCAGACCAACCTGTACTCTAAAAAACTGGCGAACGCGCACTTCTGGTTAGGTACCCTGGGTATCATTTTCTACGCCGTGCCAATGTACTGGGCCGGTTTCACCCAGGGCTTAATGTGGAAACAGTTCGGCGAAGGCGGTATGCTGCAATACGCCAACTTCCTGGAAACCGTGCTGCAAATTGTACCGATGTATTACCTGCGTGGTATTGGCGGTATTCTGTACCTGAGCGGTGCGTTCCTGATGCTCTACAACATCTACAAAACTGCCAAAGCCGGTTCTTTAGTAGCCGACGAAGAAGCCGAAGCGGCACCGTTAATGCCGGCCACCGTAGGCCAGCACCACGACAGCCACTGGCACCGCATCATCGAGCGCAAGCCGTTCAGAATGGCCGTTTGGGCCACCGTAGCCATCTTAATTGGTGGTCTGGTAGAAATGGTGCCAACGTTCCTGATCGACTCTAACGTTCCGACCATTGCCAGCGTGAAGCCTTATACTTCCCTGGAATTACAGGGCCGCGACTTATACATCAAAGAAGGTTGCGTGAACTGCCACACCCAGATGATCCGTCCGTTCCGTTCCGAAACCGAGCGCTACGGCGAGTACTCTAAAGCAGGCGAATTCGTGTATGACCGTCCGTTCCTGTGGGGCTCTAAACGTACCGGGCCAGATTTGCACCGCGTAGGGCAGAAGTACCCGAACAGCTGGCACTACAACCACATGCTCGATCCAACCAGCATGTCTCCAGGCTCTATCATGCCGGCTTACCCATGGTTGTTTGAGCAGGATCTGGACATTGAAGACACCCCGGCCAAGATCAAAGCCATGCAAAGTATGGGGGTTCCTTATCCGGAAGGTTACGCCGAAAAAGCCAACGATGACCTGATGAAGCAAGCCAAAGGCATTTCTGCGGACCTGGCCAAAGAAGGCATCGAAGTGAAACCGGAGAAAGAGATCGTAGCCCTGATCGCTTACCTGCAACGCCTGGGTACCGATATTAAAGTGAAAGAAGACCAAGTTCGATAGATCGATTATTCGATTGTTCGATACTCGATTGTTCGACAAAAGAAAAACTCCCCCGGTCTGTGCCCTCACAGACCAGAGCAGGGAAGCCCGAAAAAGGGTAGGGTTAAGCCCCAAAAAGTCGAACATACGAACCACGAAAATTCGAACATTCGAAAATAAAGTCGAACAATCGAATATCGAACAATCTAAAAATCCAAAAAAATGTATAAAAACGTCTTACAGAGCATCACTGGTATCGAGATTTTTCCGGTGATCTCCTTTGTCATATTCTTCGCTTTTTTCCTGGGGTTGCTGCTCTACGTGGTATTCTCCGATAAAAAGCACCTGGCGGCCATGTCGGAGCTGCCCTTACGAAACGAAAACCAACCTCAACTGGCAAACGAACTACTCCAATGAAAACGTTAAAGAAATTACTTTTAGCAGCTGCCGCCGTAGCGTTTTTCGGAGCTTCCGAAGCCTGGGCCCAGCAGGTAGATGGCAAGGCCATTTTCGAAGCCAACTGTAAAGCCTGCCACAGCATTACCGAAGACGTGGTTGGTCCGGCCCTGAAAGACGTGGACAAGCGCCGCGACCAGAAGTGGATCAACAGCTTTGTGAAGAACTCCCAGAAAATGGTGCAGGCCGGCGATAAAGACGCGGTTGCCCTTTTCGAGAAATTCAACAAAGTGCCGATGCCGTCTTTCGAAAGCGCTTTGAAAGATGCCGACATAGAAGCGGTAGTAGCTTACATCAAAACTGAAAGCGAAGCCCCGGCTAAAGCGGAAGTAGTAGCCCCGCCAACCACGCCGGCCGACCCTAAGACCGGTACCGGAAACGAGGTAAAAAGCGGCTTCAATTTTAAATCGCTGCCGGCCCACATTTTCATTGGAATCGTAATTGCGGTTTTCCTGCTTGCACTGGTAGTAATCGTCCTGATCATGACCTTTGTTTCTGCTTTACCGGTTCTGGGAAGCTTTTATAATCGTCCGGAAAACCAGAACCTGGCCATGGCCAAAGTTGTTGGCCTGTTGCGCGGAGAAACGAAATCTATTGTTGGCGAACACAAAGATATCCTGATCGAAGACCATAGCTACGACGGCATCCACGAATTCGACAACGACCTGCCGCCTTGGTGGAAATACAGTTTCTACGCTACCATTATTTTCGGCATAGCTTACCTGCTGCACTACCACGTATTTTATACCGGTAAATTGCAGGATGCCGAATACCAGGTAGAAATGGAACAGGCTGCCCTGTTAAGTGCCAACGAAGTAAGCGATCCGAACGCCAAAACCGACTTCAAAGTGCTGACCGAAGCTTCTGCCATCGAAAGCGGTAAAACGATCTACGCCCAGAACTGCGCTGCCTGTCACGGCAAAGCCGGCGAAGGCACCGTAGGCCCGAACCTGACCGACGAATTCTGGCTGCACGGCGGCGACGTGAACGACATTTTCCACACCATCAAGTTTGGAGTAACCAGTAAAGGCATGGTAGCCTGGGATAAGAAGCTGAACAAAGACCAGATCCTGGAAGTTTCCAGCTACATCCTGAGCCTGCAGGGCAGCAAACCCGCCAACGGCAAAGCTCCGCAAGGCGAGAAATACGAACCGAAGAAGTAAGTTTCGATTTGCGATTTAAGAATTACGATTTAGAAGAAAACTGCCAGATGGAAACGCCTGGCAGTTTTTTATTTAAAAGACTCTGGAAGTGCGAAAAAAAATTCCCCTCCAAATGGGGACTAAAATTCCTGCAATTTGAAGTTACTCCTTAACGCTTCAAAAATTACGCTCTTTCGGATTTGTAATCCGAAAGTAAGGGGCAGCGGATTTGTAATCCGCATTCCTGGCAGGATGAAAAAGTCTATGTGAAGGCGGATTACAAATCCGCTGCTCAAAAGTTCCGGATTACAAATCCGGAACAGCAGTTAACAGCAGGAAATCCTCTTCCTAACCCTTCAAAACGGGACCCAAACCTGCCGCACCCATGTCTTCCAATCACCTCCATCAAAAACATGACGAAAAGCATTTTTTCGATTGACCGGCAACATTCAATTTCCGGCTGAAGGATCAGAACTTTGTAAGGGAATCAGGTAAGTGATTGGTTAGCCAAAAGCATTACTGAAAAAGGAAGTTTAATGGTTTTGCCAAAATAAAAGACTTCCGTGTCCTGATCCGAATTTCTCAGTTCTTAATTAAAAACTCGCTGCCGGCGCGCACAACCGGAAAGTGATTATGAGCAACCAGGTTAACGATACCGAAGCCTACCGCGACACGATCTCGACGGTAGACAAAGACGGAAAAAGGGTATGGGTTTACCCTAAAAAACCGAAAGGCAAACTATACAATTACCGCAAGCTGGTGAGCTATGGCTTTCTGGCTTTGCTTTTTATTGGCCCCTTCCTGAAAATAAACGGTTTACCGGTACTCATGCTGAATCTGGTGGAGCGCAAGTTCATTATTTTCGGTATGATCTTCTGGCCCCAGGATTTCTTTATTCTGGTGCTGGGTTTCCTGGCCTTTGTAGTTTTTATCATTCTGTTTACCATTGTGTACGGACGCGTTTTTTGCGGCTGGATCTGCCCGCAAACCATTTTTCTGGAAATGGTTTTCCGCCGGATCGAATACTGGATTGAAGGCGACAACAACAAGCAAAAAGCGCTGAACCGCCAGGAGTGGAACTTCGAAAAGATCTGGAAGAAAACTGCCAAGCACAGCATTTTCCTGGCTATTTCTTTCCTCATTGCAAACACCCTGCTTGCCTATATTATTGGCGTAGAAAAGCTGCAGCAGATCGTAACCGATAATCCGGCCAACCACTTAGGTGGTTTAGCTTCCATGGCTGTTTTTACGGGTGTTTTTTATTGGGTTTTTGCCAGCTTTAGAGAGCAGGTTTGTACCATTGTGTGCCCTTATGGCCGTTTGCAGGGCGTGATGCTCGATAAGAAAAGCATTGTAGTAGCCTACGACTACGAACGCGGCGAACCGCGCGGCAAACTGCATAAAAACCAGGCCCGTACCGAAGGCGATTGCATAGACTGCAACCAATGCGTACAAGTCTGCCCAACCGGCATCGACATCCGGAACGGTACCCAGCTGGAGTGTATCAACTGCACGGCCTGTATCGATGCGTGTAACAGTATTATGGACCTGATCAACAAGCCGCATGGTTTGATCCGCTACGCTTCGGAAGAAGAGATTGCCGAGAAAAAGAAATTCCAGTTTACTACCCGCATGCGCGCCTATACGGCTATTCTGGTAATTTTGATGGGCGCATTTGTAACGCTGCTGGTTACCCGTAAAAACATAGATGCCACCATTCTGCGCACGCCGGGCATGATGTACCAGAAGACAGCCAACGGCAACATCAGCAACCTTTACAACATTTCGCTCATCAATAAAACGAACCAAGCTTATCCGGTTACCCTGAAATTGCTGGAGCCGCAAGGCGAAATCAGGATGGTGCGCAGCAGTCTAACCTTACCGGAACAGGGTATTACCGAAGGCGTTTTCTTTGCCGAAATTCCAAAAGGTGAACTGCACAAGATGAACACCGAGATCAAGATCGGTGTGTTCACCGGTGACCAGCTCATTACTACTAAGACTACTAAATTCCTGGGGCCGGGGAATTAAATTGTTAAATGGCATAATGGTTAAATTGTTGATTGCTGATTGAGTTTTTGAAGGTTATAGCATAGCATTCTCTTTGTCTGAATCAGAATTTTCAGGATTTTGGAATTTTCAGAATTGATAGTGTTTAAGATTTTCTTGCTAATGCATGAAGTAAGATTTTAATTCTTCTCAATTGAATCAGATTAATTGATGAAAGCGTGAATTCCATTAATTCAGATCAGTATATTCTGTTAATTCTTTAATTCTGAAAATTCTGATTCTGATTCAGACAAATAATGACCAAATGCACTATCCGGCCTGACCAATTCCATTTCCCGGCGAAGCTTTTCGTCGGAAATTTGTACCAGTTACAATTGCAGATTTCAATCAACAATGAATAATCAGCAATTAAAAAAATGACAATTCATTTAACCGCACAAAAATGAATACCACACAAACATCTCCCAGTAAAACCAGCTGGTGGCCTAAGTTCATCATTCTGGGCTACATTCTCTTCATTGCCTACATCGGCAACTTTGTAAGAATGGCCATGAGCTCCGACGTGGATCTGGTGAGCAAAGATTATTACAAACAGGAAATTGCCTACCAGCAGCACATCAACACGGTTACCAATACCAAAGCAAATAACGCCGAAATTCAGGTTACTTTAGCCGAAGCGGCCGGGCAATTGGTAATTGCTTTTCCGGAATTTTACCAGGGCCGGAAGGTAAACGGCAAGGTCAGTTTTTTCCGTCCTTCCGATGCCAAACTCGATTTCGAAACAACCCTGAATTTAAACGAAGCCCGCCAGCAATTTCTCCCGGTAGATAAACTGGAACGCGGCCTCTGGAAAGTGCGGGTAAACAGCGAAGTGAACGGCAAAAACTACTTCACCGAACAAACCATCACGCTGAAATAGGTAAGGCATTGGTATCTGGACATTAGTATCAGGACTAAATTAGGTAAGGTTCTTAAATCCGGCAGATTGCAGATTATAACTGGAACCACCTTTCAAAATAGGAGGATATTCTCAGTCTTGATCCTCTAATACAGAAGTTTGAAAATTCCGGAGGAAATGAAATTCATCTTCAAATCTCCAAATCTTCAAATTTCCAAATCAAAGAACAGCACATTAGCACATTAAAAAATTAGCACATTAAAATGATTTGGGCAGGATTTTTATTCGGCATTTTAGGAAGCTTCCATTGCGTAGGGATGTGCGGCCCGATTGCGATGGCGTTGCCGATTGGCAGGGGTGCAGGCTGGCAGTTTATCGCCGGCCGCCTCCTGTACAATGGCGGCCGCATTCTAACATATGCGCTCCTGGGCGGGCTGGCCGGTCTGTTCGGAAAGTCGCTGCAGGTGGCCGGTTTTCAGCAAACAATTTCCATCGTTTCCGGGTTACTGATTCTGGCGCTGGTGGTGCTGCCGCATTTCGGCGGAATTAAGTTTACCACCTTAATTGGTTTCGATAAAGTGCTGAAAAAAGTACAGGGTTTAATGGCCAGACAATTTCAGAAAAACAGCACCACTTCTATGGGCATTATTGGCATGCTGAACGGAATTTTACCTTGCGGTTTCGTGTACATTGCCCTGGCCGGTGCGGTAAGCGTGCCTTCGGTTGGCGGCAGCATGCTGTACATGGCTTTGTTCGGACTGGGAACGTTCCCGCTCATGTTCCTGCTTTCGCTATCCGGTAAACTGGTAAAACCGAACTTCCGGCATTTCTTCAAAAAAGCGGTTCCGTATGCTGCTACGTGTATGGCCGTGCTTTTTATTCTTCGGGGCCTGAATCTGGGAATTCCTTACCTGAGCCCGCAGGTGGTGAAGGCCGCCGGGAAAACCGAAATGGCCTGCTGCCACAAGCCCACAAAATAGATTAACCAAGCTCTTATTACTATTAACAAACTATCCTTAACAAACTACTGCAAATTTTTACTTCGTTCCTATGAAAAAGCTGCTCATTCTCACCGACCTGTCCGACCAAAGCATTAACACGTACCGCTACGGTCTGCAACTGGCCCAGGCTTCCGGCACCCAGATCATGTTGCTTTTCTGCACCGGCGAAACCTCGCTAACCACTACCGGGCAACTTACCTACCTGCAAAGATTACGCAGCTATGCCGACCGTTTTGCCAACCCAAGCGGCAGGCACATGAAATGCGAATACCAGATCGGCTGCACCGTTACGGCCGGCGAACCGGTTAAAGCCATCGGCAACCTGGTTGAGAACTGGCAACCCGACCTGCTGCTTGCCGATGACGGTTACCTGAAAAATCTGACTTCCCAGACGCCGGTACCGCTGCAAACCTTATTTCCGTGCCCGGCCATTCTGGTGCCGGCCGATGCTGTTTATAAAAAAATTAAGCAAGTAGTTTTTGCTACCGATTTTGGCGACCAGGATCCGGAAGTGGCGGAAGGCATTTGTAAGGTTGCCCGCAGCCTGGGCGCTCAGGTAACGTTCCTGCATTTTTATCCGAAAGCAGACCGCACGAAACTGGCAACCTTAACCCAACAGGCCGAAGCTTTAAAAGCGCAGCTAACCGACGTAAAAGTGCGGTTCCGCCTGATTGAAGAAGATGATCTGCTGGAAGGCCTGAACGAATATGCCGAAAATAACCGCGCCGATCTTTTTGTGCTGGCCACCCAGGATACGCATTTGCTGCAGCAGTATTTTCAGGTTACCTACCGCAAAACCCAGGCTTTTAACACCCGGGTTCCGCTTCTGAACCTGTACCAGGAACGGCAATCGCCTTGCTCGGCAGGCTGCAGTTTCTGCCACAGCCACGAAGAACACGAACAAAAGACTGCCGTGGCGGTTTAAACAGCATAGAACAGAAGGAAAAAAGCCGGCAGCTGCCGGCTTTTTTGTTTTCCCGCTAATATGATTTTTCTTCTGGTTGAAAGCTTCTGGAGTTTTGTGTGCGTATTCAGGCTATGCTACTTTATTGCGTCATCCCGAACGAAGTTGAGGGAACTATCGCATACCGAACCCGAACAATAGACATTTATCTCTACGCTCAAATGCCATAGTAGTATGCAAAAGTTTAGCTCCGCTGAATCTTCAATTTCTTCGGCTTCGCTACCCATGACATAATTAGGATTGGCAGAAATAGTCACCCAGGTCTGTGGCGCACCGACCTGCGCACTGCTAGTGCTCGACCAAATTAATTATTAAAATTAGCTTGACGGGGATCTGCTTGACTGGATTTGTAATCCCGTCTTAACCGAGCCTTGGGATTTGTTATCCCACTTTCAAAAAGTTAACCTGGTAATGCACTGTTAGAAAAAGCAGGAATGGATACGGCAGGATGGTGTCCGGTGAGGACACCGGACACGGTAAACTTTTTATGTCATTTTCACTTTCAGAAATTTTAAACCAAAATTTTTCCCTACTCGCAATGACAGCTCTTTCTCCAGGGGCTTCCAGTAATTGATGCTGGACATTTAAAAACATTTCACCGCATTTTTCCGGCGTTTCACCTAAAGTTTGATCACTTCAGCTGTAAATGTATAAAGTACCTTGCTTTGCATAGTACCTAATATTACCTTTGTGACTTTCAAAAAAAATGAGTTCTTATTCCGGAGGTCAGCTTTTGTTTGTCTAACCGCGTCTTAAATTTGCACTATGAAAAAAATTAAACTCATCCTTTGCCTTTTTTCCTGCCTGGGAATAGCGTTTACCGGCTTTGCACAAAGCTCAACTCCGCAAACCGGAAGCCTGAAAGGCAAAATCCAGGAAAGCGGTACCAGAGAGCCGGTCAGTTTTGCGACGGTAGCTCTTTTAACCCTTCCTGACTCTGCCGCGGCCGGCGGTGTTTCGGCCGATGAGCAGGGGAATTTCATTTTTCCGAAATTACCCTACGGCAAATACATCCTGAAAATCTCCATGGTAGGCTATGCCACTAAACGGATCCCGAACCTGCAGCTTTCCGAAAATAAACCGGCACTGGACTTGGGAACCATTCAGATGCTTTCCAATACCAAAACCCTTTCGGGTGTGGAAATCGTCGGGCAGAAGAACCTGGTGGAATACGGCCTGGACAAGCAGGTGCTGAACGTGGCCAAAGACCTTTCTTCGGTAGGAGGGACCGCTTCGGATGCCCTGAAAAATGCGCCTTCTGTAGCCGTGGATATCGACGGGAACGTAAGTGTGCGCGGCAGTTCGAACATAACGGTATTGGTAGACGGTAAAAATACCGGCCAGAGCGCGCAGACCATTTTAAGCCAGACGCCGGCCAGTGCCATTGAAAGAATAGAAGTAATTACCAACCCTTCAGCCAAATACGACGCCGAAGGCATGGGCGGGATCATTAATATTATTCTGAAGAAAGACGGCAAAAAAGGCCTCAATGGCAACGCAGCCCTGAACCTGGGAACCTACGATAACCACAACGCCAGCCTGAACCTGAATTATCGTTATAAGAAATTCAACTTCTTTACCGGCTACGACGGCATGCAGAACTCCCGCCGGGGTATTTACGAACTGGACCGCAGCACTACTTACCAGGCTTCAGGTAGCACTACCGAAAGCACCACGTATTTAGAGCAACGCCAAAAAGGCCGTCGTCAGTCTCAGACGCATATTCCAAAGCTGGGCTTCGATTATAATTTCTCCGAAAAAGAATCGATTACCCTGTCGGCTAAATTGTTCGGCAATTCCTGGAACGAGCGGGAAACCGTAAACAATTTCCTGCAGAATGATACCCGGCCGGAAGATATTAGCTATACCCGTCTGGGAAACACTGAAAATGGCATAGATGTAATAGATTATGCGTTTAGCTACCGCCGGGCTTTCGCCCTGAAAGGGCAGGAGGTAACTGCCAGCGCCGTGTACACCACCATTAACGGCCATTTCGATCGTTTCTACCACCAATTCAATACCGATGCCAACTGGAACAATGTTGGAGGCGACAGCCGGGAAAATTTTCTGCAGGAATTTAACGTGAAGCCCTTCTTTGCGCAGGCCGATTATGTGCACCCGATCGGGGAGAAAGGCAAAGTGGAAACCGGGGCGAAGCGTTCGCAGCGGGTATTGAATACCGAATTCCGGGGCGAAGAATTTGACTATGATAAAAATGAATTCGTGCTGAACGAGCTCACTTCAAATAAATTCGGTTACTCCGAATTCGTGAACGCCGGTTATGTAAACTACGGCAATACCTGGAAAAAGCTTAGTTATCAGGTTGGGGTTCGGGCCGAACAAACCGAAATAATTGTAACCGACAAAGGCAACGATAAGAAGTACAGGAACCCATATTTCAACCTGTTCCCAAGCGCTTTTCTGAGCCAGGAAATTAACGAAAACCTGAAGCTGCAACTCAATTACAGCCGCCGCATAAACCGCCCGAATTACGAAGCCCTGAACCCGTTTGTAAACTACTCCGACCCTTTGAATATCTGGTACGGCAACCCGTTCCTGAAACCGGAATACATCGATTCGTACGAAGGCAGTTACCTGAAATTCTGGAATTCGGGCTCGCTTACTGCCACCGGTTTTTACCGGCAGGTGCACAACGTGATCCAGCAGGTGCGCCAGGTGGTAAACGCCGATGTGGCCAACAATACCTACGTAAACCTGAACGACGGTTCTTCCTACGGCCTGGAAATGAGCGGTTCGCAGGCGCTGGCCAAATGGTTTAAACTCAGCGGCAATGCCTCGGCTTTTAATTACAAAGTTTCCGGAACGCCGCTCGGGGTGGAAGCCAACAGCAGCAAGTTCAGCTGGCTCGGTCGTCTGAATGCCAACGTTACGTTGCCGAAAAATATATCGGCCCAGGTTTCGGTGAATTACCGCAGTCCGCAGGCGTTAGCGCAGGGTACCCGGGCAGCCATTTACAACACCGATTTTTCGATTAAAAAAGATGTGCTGAACAAAAAAGGCTCCGTTACTTTCCGTGTAAGCGACATTTTCAATACCCTTAAATGGGATACCAATATTAAAGGCAAAGGCCTGGTGTATGACCTGCACATGAAACGCCAGACCCGCATTGCTACTTTAGGTTTTGCGTACCGTTTCGGCGAACAGGAAAAACGCCGCCGCACCGAAGCCGGTAACTCCCTGGAAGGCATGTTCTAAGGCCGCACTTTTTAGCGCTAAAAAGCTACTGTTATCAACTTAAAGCCCGGAAATCCTCCGGGCTTTTTTGTTGGAGCTTCTTAACATCTGGTCTCATCCGGAAGATTTACCTGAAATTTTTCAGCGCTTTGGTTGTTAGTGAGAATATTTTTTAAAAGGCTTGTTTTCAACAGGTTAAATTGATAATTTAAAAACCTGATCCTATTCCTCCTTTAGATCCGGCAGTGTTTTTAAATTTCTGGCATCAGGTTTGAATACTCAGGAATAACAGCTTGAAATTTTTTTTTCGGACGGTATTAAACCTTTTGGTTCGGAAAACATCAAAGAGCTGAATTTCAAAAACAAACGAAGAAATTTTAAAGCAAAGCAAGATGAAAAAGTTAGCATTAGCCCTGGTATTTGGAGCATTGTCGGTGGGTGCGGTTTCTGCCCAGACTACTGAGAAAAAAGCGAAGGTAAAAACCGAACGTAACGAAACGAAAATAAAACGGGAAGGCGCCGTTGCCGGTAAACACAACCGTGGCAATAAAGAAATGAAATCGCCGGAAGAGCGGGCCGACCGCCAGACCAAGGTAATGGTTGAGAAATTAGGTTTAACCAACGACCAGGCTTCCAGAATTAAGGAACTGAACCTCCGCAAAGCCCAGCAAATGCAGGCCCTGAAAGCCAAATATGGCGAACAGCGCAAAGGCATGGGAGCTGAAATGCAGGACATAAAAAATACCTGGCACCAGGACCTAAAAAATGTTTTATCGGCGGAACAATACGCAAAATTCCAGGCGCAGCAGGAAGAGCGCAAAGCTAAAATGAAGGCGCGCCGCGAAGCCGGTAAAGGCAAGAAGGAATTCAGAAAAGATTATCAGAAAAGTTAAGTAGTAAAAGTTAATTATTATAGTGTTTAGGGTGAATAAACCTGGTCTTATGGGCTAGGTTTATTTTTTTTATGATTATTAAGGCAAGCAATTTAATAAGTTTCTTGCCTACAGTATCATAACCCGTCATCTCGACGGCAGGAGAGATCTCATCAAGTTGGCAGTGCCGCGTGCTTTTGGGACTACAATTGCTACTGTTTTTTTTAAGGTAGTTGTCTGCCCTTTAACTTTTTTCAGTATGTTTTTATAGCACACTTCTGGTTCTTTTCTACCTGGAATTGTAACGTTCTTCTAATTGATACAAAACCACCCCTGCCCTTCCTTGAAAAGGAGGGGAGCTATGTTCTGCAAACCCGTTAGCCGCTGAATCTCTGTATAAAAATTACTCCGATAGGTAATTTCTGCCCATTATAGATGAATATCCTTGATTTAAAACCCCAATCCTGAAAATTCTGTAAATTCTGTAAATCCTGATTCAGACAAAGACGCTAATCAAACCCGAAGGAAAAGCAGGAATTGAGCGGGTAAATGCCTAATTTTGGTACGATGTATACGAGAGAACAAGCTTCCCAGCTCCGGCAGGCCTTCTGGACCGCCTTTGGTCAGTACATGGCGCCGGTGCTTTCGGCCGAAGGGCTGAAGGTGAACTGGCCGAATTACAAGACCGGTTTTAAAAATGTGTATTTCCGGATGCAGGCCGATAAAAAAACGGCTTCGATTGCTATTGAAATCACGCACCCGGACCCGGAATTGCAGGAAATGTTCTTTGAGCAGTTTCAGGCTTTGAAAACTCTTTTGCACGAAACCCTGGAAGAAGAATGGACCTGGGAATTACACGCCACCGACGAATACGGAAAAACGATCAGCCGCATTTACAAGGAAATTGGTCCGGTAAGCATTTTCAATAAGGAGGACTGGCCGCAACTGATCTCCTTTTTCAAGCCCCGCATTATTGCCCTGGATGCCTTCTGGACTGACGCGCAATACAGTTTCGAAGAACTCCGGTAGCCGGCATAACCACCTTATTCTCAAAATTGCTGGTTTAAGTTTATAACTTAAACCAATGATAACCTGAAGTTTTAAACTTCAGTGAGGCGATAGCCTCAAAGGAGTATTTTCTGCAAGGATTAACAATTTGCCAGAAGGAAGCGGCTCTGAAGTAGCAGGAATAATCTAACCGTTTAGTTTAACTTCGGAAAGTCGAAATCTGAAACGCCGTTATAAGAAGGTGCTCACCAGGTATCGGACGAACCATTTTCGGAGGAACCAGGTTTGCGGAAGCCGGTGCGGGAATTGAAAGGGGTACCGCGGCCTTCGAGGTGGTTGTAAAGGTCCTGCTGAAATTTAAGCTGGTCTAAAGCAAGGAATTCCTTCCACAGCAGCTGATCCCGCTCCGACATGCGGTCGGTGAGCTGCTCCAGTTGCAGGCCCTTGGCTTCCTTTACCAGGTCCTGCAGGTAAGGGTCCGACTCGAGCATGGTTTTGATCTTTAAGCGGAAATAATCGTTCAGTTCCTGGTAGCGCGCTGCATCCCAAGGTATTTGCCCTGGATTTTCCATAGAATTTGCCGTGGTTTTCTGGTTGTACGGAAAAGGCGCTTATTTAGTCAGGAAATTGGCTTTTTTAAGCGGTTCCAGCAAAACAGTAAGGCCGTTGAGTTTAATTTCGTAAAGAGTGGCCAGTTGCATGCCCAGTTTTCCGGACGGGAAGCCTTTCCGCTGAAACCACTCCAGGTACGATACCGGCAGGTCGCAAAGCAGCACATCTTTGTATTTGCCGAAAGGCATTTTGTTCCGGACCAGCTGAAGCAGAATACCGGTATCGGGTTGCATGCTACTCAAAGATTTAAGGGGTTTACTTTTTTGAATTACCAAACTTACCCGCGAATTCTTAAATTAGCAAACGGCCGGTTTTGTTAAGTTTTCAGGCCGGAAAATAAATCTGGATTTACCTTTCAGAAACTGAATTTATGCTTGTGCCGCCCTCGCCGCTTTATTCCCGCATGATCGAAGGAAAGTCCTCGGTGGCTTTGCCGGTTAATTCCTCGCATATCAACCATTCTACCAATACGGTTTTCCAGCGGCAAAATATTCATCAGGGCTATTGTTTGAAGTACGTGTGGTCGGGCCAGGAAAATTACCGGATAAACGGTAGCCAACATGCCGTAAAAACCGGTCAGTTTCTGGTAGTGGAACACGGCAGCGCGTGCGGGGTGGAAATTAAGGCCGATAAACCCGTAGAAGGTTTTTGCCTTTACCTGAATACCGAGCTGGTGCGCGATGTCTGGACAACCTTGCACCGGAAGCCCGACCACCTGCCCGAAGGCAAGGACCTGATAGCATTGCCAGCCTTTTACCAAAGCGTTTTCCAGACGGGCCATCATGTTCTGGGGGAGAAAATTGCCCAAATTGCGGGGTATATTAAGGCCGGAAAACTGCCTGCCGAGAACCTTACAGAGGAAATTTTTTATGAACTGGCATCGGGATTATGCGGGTTACAAAACGAGAAACTGCAGCAATTGAGCAACATTCCGGCCCGGAAGAAAGCCACCCGGGAGGAGCTTTACCGCCGCTTATTACTGGTGCGTGATTATGTGCACGATAACGCGGCAGCAGAATTAACCCTGGCTGAATTAGCCCACCTGGCCAGCCTTTCGGAATTTCATTTTTTGCGCACGTTCAAAGCAGTTTTCGGCGAATCGCCCTACCGTTATTTGTTGCGTTTGCGTCTGCAGCAAGCAAGAGAACAACTGCTCTCCAACAATTTAAGCGTAAGCGAAGTAGCCTTTCATTGCGGCTTTAAAGAAGTGCAGGCGTTCAGTAAGATTTTTCGGAAAATGTACGGCGTAAGTCCTTCGGCATTCAGGCAAAAATTAGCAATTTAATACCGTTCCGAATCCTTTTTATAGTTTAGGTTTATACCAAAATCCGCCTCTATGAAAAAAAATATCCTTTATCTTTTAGCTGCTGCCGGCATTTTGTTTTCAACCGAAGCCTCTGCTCAGATTTTAAAGCGGCGCGCGTTTTTAGGCGTGCAGGTTTCTGGCGTTTCCGATTCCCTTGCCAAAGCTCATAAACTGAAAAACGCCCATGGGGCACTTGTCCGGGGCGTAATTCCCAATTCTACCGCGGAAGCGTTAAAGCTTCAGCCCAACGATGTGATCCTGCAGGTAAATAAAACTGATATCCAGAACTTTATGGATGTGCCGCGGTTGGCCAAAGCCTTTCAGCCCGGCGATGCAGTTGCCCTCACGCTGAACCGCAAAGGCAAAACCGTGAAAGTGAAAGGCAAGGTGCAGCCCATGCCGTACGAAACGGCCCCAGCCAACGCCGAAGTGCGCTACGGCGAAGTGCCGCTGGCGAATAACGGTTATGCCCGCTCCATTGTGAAGAAGCCGAAAGGCAGCGGCAAATTCCCGACCGTATTTTTCATTCAGGGCTATAGCTGCAGCAGCCTCGATAACCTGCCGGAAAAAGACACGCAACGGCAGCTGATGGATGCCCTTGTGGCGCGCGGGTATGCTGTTTACCGCATGGAAAAACCCGGCATCGGCGACTCCAAGGGCGTGAAACCCTGTACCGAAATTGGCTACAAAGAAGAACTGGCGGCTTTTGCTTCCGGCCTCGACCAGCTGAAACGCTACGATTTTGTAGACCGCGACAACGTATTTCTGTTCGGCCATTCTTTAGGGGCCAATACGGCTCCGATAATTGCCGCCAACGATAAAGTGAAAGGCATTATTACCTACGGCGCGGCCGGCAAACCCTGGCTCGAATACCTGATAGAAGTTTTCCGCGACCAAAGACCCATTACGGGAACCGATTACGTGGAAGTGGATGAAGACATGAAAACCCTCTTGCCGCTGGTGTACGAATTCATGGTGCTGAAAAAAACGCCAACCGAATTGTCCCAGAACCCGGTTTACAGAGAATACTTGGAAAAGCACCTGGATTACGACGGCAAAGACCACCTTTTCGGCCGGCATTATACCTTTCTGCAGGAACTGCACGACATTCCGGGCAATAAATCCTGGAAAGATGCGGCGGCTCATACCCTGGCCATTTACGGCGAGGCAGACGTGCAGGCCATAAACGAGGTCGGCGCAAAAATGATAGCTGACGTGGTTAACAGCTATTATCCGGGCAAAGGTACCTACGAGTTCCTGCCCCGAACCGATCACGGGTTTGTGGAAGTAGGCACCAAAAAGGACTATCAGCAGATCATGGCCGGGGGTAAAGCTTCCGCCTACGCGGCCTCCCATTTCAACATGAAACTCGTTGACCTGATCGATAACTGGATGAAAGAAAAAATGCGAAAGTCGTAGGTTTTTTTTGCCATCTCTTTTCAGGTTAAAAGTCGATTGGTATAATTTAACAATTGGTTATTGCATTTCCCTCATGGAGCTCATACTGTAGAGAATAATCTTTTATTCGGTCATCTCGACGCCAGGAGAGATCTCAGGAATAAGGTAGTAAAGCCAGAATTAAAGGTACTACCATCTTGATGAGATCTCTCCTGGCGTCGAGATGACCAATAAAGAGGTTAGGATCATTTTATATACGGGTTCAGGCTATAATGCAACCTGCAGTTTTCTCTGCAAGATTAGCCCATTAGAAATGCCAGAGGTGTGTTTGTAACCGGATGAGGAAAGTAGACGCAATTTTATTCGTTTACGCCTTCTTGAAATTACTAACTTCAGTTCAAAGGTAAGTCCAAGTTGAAAACTTAGACCAGCATTTGACCAGCTAAAAGGATAATGAAACAAACCTGTCCTAAACCGTTTTCAGTCTCCCAGTTCCCGGAAAATTTCTTCTTCCTTGCGCTCCATTTCCTGCATTTCCGGCGCAAGTGGTTGAGCCAAGGCTTCCTGCAGGTCTTTTTCCTCGATCTGCTGCTGCACTTCACGGGCCTGTTTTACCAGTTCCTGAAAAAGCCGCCGTTGCTCGGCGCGTTGCGGCAGGAATTCCGGATGCCACTGCACCCCGATAATGTAATCCTGGTTTACGTTCTCGATTGCCTGTACCACCTTGTTGTGTTCCGTGGCTACGATCTCGATATTTTTTCCGGGTTCTTTTACCGCCTGGTGGTGCAGGGCATTCACTTTAAGTTGCTGCATGCCCAGGATCTCGGCTAGTTTGCTGCCGGGTTTTATGTTCACGGTTTTCACTGGAAACACGCTGGATGGGTTCGGGTCTTCGAGGTAAAAGGTGTTTATGTCCTGGTAAAGCGAACCCCGGAAATAAACGTTCAGCAGTTGGGCACCGCGGCAGATTCCCATTACCGGCAGGTCTTTTTTTACTGCCTGGTCAATTAATTGAAATTCCAGGTGGTCGCGGTCGCGGTCTATGGTCCAGACTTTTTTCCGGCTGAAGGCTTTGCGCACGAAAAACAAAACCGGAAAGTAAAGCCAGCGGGTAAAACGGCTGATGCGCTGGAAAAGGTTCTTTTTCGGGTTCTTCAGGGTTTTGTTCAGGTATTCCTCCAACACGTGCGATTGCTGGTAGGTGGTAGGGTCTACGTCCGCGCCGCCGCCTATAATGAGCGCCTGCAGGCCGTCGGCGATGCGGGGGCGGGAAGGGGTGATGCGCACGGGTTTGCCGCCGGCCAGCCGGACCGCCAGCGCCGTAAAAAGCCAGGCAATCGTGCCGCCCCGGTCCGGTCCGGTTACGCCGATGGTGGGTTTCTCCCGGTCTATTCGTATTTCCTTTTTTAAGAAAGCCACTGTGCTGTTTGTTTAGCCCATTTATGTTCAAACCCGATCAGGGTATCATCTTTCATTTTCCGGTAAGCATTACGCATTTCTGCCAGCAAGGCCGGGTTATTTGCCAGTTCTTCAATTACCACCCAGTTGTTCCATTCCAGAGCCAACGACCAGTCGGGCTGGGAAATCCGGCAGTTGGGTAAGCGGTAATGAAAGGTTCTACGGGGTTTTACTTTCCCAAGATTTGCGTACCGCTTTATTAACTCCGGTTTTAAGGCGGCAAAAAGCGGGTAAAGGTCCAGCGGGCGGTTCCGGTCGGGATTGTAGCGGTGGTAATCTGAGATCAGGGTATCCAGCTCTGGTTGGTAGTCGGGGTGGAGCACGTGCCGCACATATTCTTCCGGAAAAGGATTGATGAAAGCCGTTAACTTCTGCCGCATAAAATCGGTATGGCCAACTTCGAGTAGCCAGGGGTAAAGCACCAGGAATGCCTGCAGGTACCGGCGAATGGTTTCGGCATCGGTATCGGGTACTTCCACGTTAATGTGCGTACCGAAGGCGTTGGTTGGGAACGCTTCGGTGCCCTCGGCGTGGTGCTCGAACAAGGCTTCCCGTAGCGGTTCGAACTGGGCAATGTCGGTAATGGAAATGGGCGGGGAGGCAACTTCGTACGGAAAGAATTTGGTCATCAGGTTTTCGAGCACGGTTTCCAGAATGGCTTCCAGGTTCGTGTTGCCGAAGTGAATGTCTTCCAGTTTCAGGCCGAGTTTTTCGAAGAAGTGCCGGTAGGTTTTATTCGTTAAAAGCTGAAGGTCTATTTCCACGTTAAAATCGCCCAGGCGGGTTCCCACCACGCGTTGAGAAAACCGCTGTTCCACTTCCCGGCGGCCGCCGTAAAGCTCCTGAATTATCCCGGCCGACTCTTCGATTCCGACGTGGGCAAATTCCAGTTCGAAACCAACCTTCCGCAATTCTCCCTGGGCATTCTGAAGAACCGGCGGCTGTTTAAAGTGCGTCATAAAAAGTATCCGTTTTAGCAGGAACCAATGGGAACGTTAGACAAGAAAATAGAACGGGAAATTGGTAACGACGTTGCCGCGGAGCCCCGGTTGTTTCTACGGATTTTTCTGGCTGAACCTGAAAGTTTCCGCATAGTAGGTACTATTTCCTTTTCATACTTTTTTATGGTAGCGTTATAGTGTTTACTGACGTTAAGCAAAAAATTAAAAGGCTATGGTTTCAGCCAAAAAACTACCGGGGCCAGGCTTTTGCTTTCCAACTTTCATTGCCGGTTCCGTCAGCTAAAGCAGACGGCAATGAATTAAATTAAAATCTTATGTAATCTCAGTTATCAGGAGTTATTCTATAAATACACCTGTCATCCTGAGCGCCAGCGAAGGACCTTGTTGGCCAACAGCAGAGAAGCAAAATGTAACAGGATTGCTTCCCGCCAACTAGTTGTTTCAGAGCTACGATCGCAACTTTCGCGCTCCCTCGCGCTCACTTGTGCTCAACATGACAGCTATTTTTGAGTTTGCTTCTAAGCATCGGGCAAATTCAACTTAAAACAATGCGATTGTTACTCTTTAAGAAACTTATGGGTTAAAAGTACTGAAATCACAAGGTTCTTCCGCAATGACAGAAAAGAGATGGCTATAGTTAGAAAAACTAACCTTGTCCACTTAGTTAATTCTTAGCATCCTTAAACGCAACAGCGGCCTGGTACAAGTTTAAAAAATCATTTTTAGAGCGTTCGGCCGTTTCATCATTCCAACCCAATTTTTCCTGAAAAATGGAAAGTACGTCCGGCAATATGCCTTCGATTTTTTCCCTTTCAAAGTATAGCATTCCGGTGCGGCGGATCAGGAAGTCGGCTAAATTGGTAGCGCCTTCGGCAGTAACGGCGTACCAGATCTCGGCTTTGAGTAGCGCAATTTCAGTGTTTGCTCCCTGACTTTTAAATTTCCGGGCTTTCTCTAAAACCAGGTTGGTATTGGAGCCATAGTTCTGAATAAGTATGGGAATTCTTTCAGGTGGTAGTCCGTTTGTATTAGCCAGTTGCAGGCAGGTTGCTTCAAATTGCTTCATCTCTTTTAAATTGTGAAAGTCTCCGCCGGATAGTGTCAGGTTTTTGGTTTGTGACTTTTTCTTAAGCTGAGGGAATTTTAAGGCACGGGCTTTGTCTACTACATTTTCGGCCAGGTGGCGGTAGCCGGTCAGTTTGCCGCCAGCAACGGAGATCAGGCCGGATGCAGAAACGTAGATCTCATCTTTGCGGGAAATTTCCGAAGGTTTTTTGCCAGGATCGTAGAGCAAAGCTCTTACGCCGGCCCAGCTGGAAACCACGTCGCTTAGGTTAAGGTTGGCTTTCGGGAACATCTGGTTGATGGCCTGTAACACGTAAGCGGCATCTTCGCGGTTTACTTCCGGTTGTTCCAGGTTTCCGGTGAACGGCGTATCGGTAGTGCCCAGGTAGGTAATTTGGTTCCGGGGAACTGCAAACAGCATACGGCCGCCGGGAATATCGAAGTACACGGATTGATGCAAGGGCAATCGGTTTCTGGGAACTACCAGGTGGATGCCTTTGGTATGATATAAACCGGGACCTTTCACGGCCTGGTCCTGGGCCATGAGTTCCGTAACCCAGGGACCGGTGGCGTTGATAAAACAGGTGGCATTTACCGCATAGGTTTGTCCCGAAAGCTGGTCCTGTAAAATGGCGCCGTTCAGTTGTTTATCTGTATTGTAGGAAAAGGAAGTTAGCGCCGTATAATTCAGGCAGGTAGCCCCGTGGGCTTGGGCCGTTTTCAGCACTTCCAGGGTAAGCCGGGCATCGTCGGTGCGGTACTCGTAGAAGTAACCGGCACCTTTTAGATATTCCGGGTTCAGTAAGGGTTCCAGTTGCAGCGTTTCTTTTTTACCCAGCATCCGGTGGCGTTCAGTGGGAGAGACTTTTCCCAGGAAATCATAAAGACTGAGCCCTAAGGCGGTAGCCAGGTACCCGTAAGATGTATTTTTGAGCACGGGAAGCAGCATGGGCTCCGGCGTAACCAGGTGCGGGGCATTGTGGTGCAGGATCTTCCGTTCGCGGGCAACGGAACGAACCAGGCCGAATTCAAAATTCTTCAGGTAGCGAAGGCCACCGTGGATCAGTTTGGTGGAGCGGCTGCTGGTTCCGGCGGCAAAATCCTGCTTTTCTACCAACAGCACTTTCAGGTTCCGGGAAGCAGCATCCAGAGCAATACCTGCCCCCATAATGCCGCCTCCAATCACGATCACATCGAATTTTTCGGCAGGTAATTCCTGAAGAATTTGATTCCGGTTCAGGGTGGAAATGCCGGGAGGTTGTTGCATAAACGCTTTTAAAAAGTCCTTAAAAAGCAAGAGAGGAAGTTGTAGCTTCCTCTCTTTGTAAATAGTATGCAGGCAATATTATCTGCCCCCGCGCGGACCTCTGTCGGTTTTATCGTGGCCTTCCAACTTAACCAGTTTGTTGTAGAGGCCCAGCAGTAAGAACGGTGCCGGCCACTGGCCTACAAATAAAGCCTCTTCATCTTTTTTCATGATCTTTAAAGTGGCAGAAATAGCCATGGAACCTAATGCTGCCCATAAAAACAGGTCGGACGGTAACTTAGCCGTATAATGCTCGATCGTTGCCGCTACCGGTCCTTCTTTGTGCTCAGGGTTCATGCTATCCGCCTGGTTCTTTAAATCGTTAACAGAGTTTGCCATATTTTTTCAGGTTAATGTTAAACACTCCTGCAATACGGCGGGGTAGGTGTTATTGTTTTCTGAATTGTCTGATCCGCGGAAAAAATTTGATTAATCTTTACAAGGTGGTTGGACTATGGTTTATCGGGGGTGATCTGTTAGTAGGGGCTGGTAGTAAAAGTTTTTCTGGAAAATTCTGGCGCAAGTGTTAAGAGAAAGCGTCACCTAGGCTTAAGAACAGAAGGAAGTCTCCAGACTTCCGTGCCTTGGACCCCACCCAACAGCTAAAGCAGGGGAGGGCTTTTTTGATAAGTGAATTTATTATTCAGTTTACGCCAGTCTGGAGACTGGCTTTTGTCTTTTAAGCGCAAGTGTCGCTTTCGCATAACACTTGCGCCAGAATACCGGAAATAGAAATTTATTCAATATTTTTTTCCACTTCCTAAACTAAGTAGAAGGACTTAAATAACGGCATAACTGAAAGGTTAGAGTAAATTGTGTAACAAGTAAATCTGCTCACTTACTTATTCTGAATTATAGCTTTCTGCATATTTTTAATCCAGATACTAATATCCAGATACTAATGTCTTCTTAAATCAGGAAGTTATTCAGGGCCCGGTTAAAGCGTTCGGCTTGTTCGGTTTGGGGGTAGTGGCCGCACCGGTTAAAAAGCTGAAGTTGGGCATTGGGTAATTGGGCAGTGCCGGATCTGGCAATGGCTGCAGGGGTGGTGTGGTGTAGATACCGGTTTGGAATGAAGGGGTCCTGTTCGCCGAAAATTACCAGGGAATCGGTATGGATCTGGGGCAAAAAGTCGAAGACCGGTTCCGCCAACATGCCGCTTACCGATTTTCGCTGGGCGTTATTATCGGATGAGCCGGCGCCACCAACGTTCAAGGTGTGGCCGTAACTGGCGCTTAATTCCAGGAGCTGCCTTTCGTGGGCGGTAAATTGCTCAAAACCGGCCGGCGCTACTAATACCATTTTTTCCATGACGGCAGCTAGCCGAAGGGCCAGAATGATCCCGATCTGACCACCCATGGAGTGTCCTATCAACGAAAACGTCCGGATCTTCAGTAAGCTGAGGAAATCTGAAAGGATGGTGGCGTAATCGTGCATCCGGTAATTGAACGGGTGCACGTTGCTCTGTCCGTGGCCAGGCAGATCGGGAGCGATGCACCGGAAGGTTGGGCTCAGGGCCGGAATGGTTTGGGACCAGATCAGGGCATTATCGCCGAGGCCATGCAGAAATAGCAGTACCGGGGCGTTGGTGGGGCCGGAATCGAGGTAGGAAATGCAGGAATTGCCCGATAAGGTAGCAAGACGGTAGGCAGGAGTGTTTTTGAAACCGGGCATAGGGTTAGATAAAGCAAAGAGCCTTAACCAAAATGATCAAGGCTCTCCAAAGTTATTACACTTTTAAGTTAAAGAACAATTGCGGAAGGTTTTATTGTAAGAGCGTGTTTAAAATTCATCCCTTGCGCTGCAAATTTCCATTACCGGAACCTGCGTTCGTCTTTTTCTCGCACCATAGCGCTGCTATGCTGCTCCAAAAAGCTTTCTTCAGAACCCGGTACTGAAAACTTTCGCTTGCAAAAATGAAATTTAAACATGCTCCAGGTTGGCAGGAAGGAATATCTGAAAAATTACTTTTTATCGCGCTCTTTCAGCCAGGTGGCAACGGCCGGCGCCAGCTCTTTCTGGGACCGCGACCCTACAAAGACCCCGATGTGGCCGCCTTTGAATTTGTACAGCGTGGCATCTTTGGAGCCGATCAGGTCGTTCAGCGGGATAGAAGCTGCCGGCGGCACCAGGTTATCTTCTTCGGCATAAATGTTAAGCACCGGCATGGTAATGTTCTTCAGGTTAACGGTGTACCCGCCGATCTGTAAGGTGCCTTTTATCAGTTTATTCTGCTGATAAAGATCCTTCAGGAACTGGCGGTAGCATTCCCCGGCCTGGTCCGGACTGTCGGAGATCCATTTTTCCATGCGCAGGAAGTTCAGGATCTTTTCTTCGTTGTCCATCAGGTTAATGGCGGAAATAAATTTGGCATTCCGGCTCATAGGTTTCAGCTGGGCAAAACCGGAATTCAGGAAATCGCCGGGAACGTTGCCGTAGGTATCCACGATCTTGTCGATGTCCATATCCTTGGCCCAGCGGAAAAGCAGGCCGTCGTTCGTAGAGAAATCTACCGGCGTTACCAGCGTGATCAGGTTTTTAACTTTTTCCGGGTAAATGGCAGAATAGATCAGGCTTAAAGTGCCGCCCTGGCAAATGCCCATCAGGTTTACTTTCGGCTGACCGCTTTGCTCACAAACAAAATCCACGGCTTCGTTCATGTACCCGTTCACGTAATCGTCCAGGGTCAGGTATTTGTCCGCAGCAGTCGGGTAACCCCAGTCGATCATGTAGATATCCAGGCCAAGGTCCAGCAGGTTTTTAATGTAGCTGCGGTCCGGCTGAATGTCCATCATATCCTGGCGGTTTACGAGCGCATACGTTACCAGCACCGGCGTTTTGATAGTAGCCGGTTCGTTGCGGGAGTATCGGTAGATCTGCACCTTGTCCTGTTTCCAGACCAGTTCTTTGGGCGTGGTAGCTACGTCTATCTGTTCAATATTCTGGAGCGTTTCGTAGCCTTTGGCCAGCTTGGTTGCCATTTCGGCGTACTCGCGAACGGCGTTAGAATGGTTTACCTTTATCATGATGTTAGCTTTTTATATAGTGAACCTTATTTCCTGGCAGTAGCTTTGGCGGCTTTGTGGTGCTCCGTTGTTTCTTCGGTCTCCACTTTTTTCTGCAATTCCTTTACTGTTTTCTGCAGCGCCCGAAGTTCTTTGCGTAATTCATAGTTGTTACGGTACACTTCTTCCAGCTGGGAGCGCAATACCACCGGGTAAGGTTCCAGCATGGCTTCCATCTGGTTTTCAAACCCTTTTCTCAGGTCCAGGCTCAGCGAGATCAGTTCACCCTGCAGGCGCGAAAATTCGTCGGTAGCAAATAATTCAATAAATATCTTTTCGTTTACAGCCGACCAGTCGCCGTAGAATTCCTGGAAATTGGCGTATTCCTTATTTTCTTCGTGGCGGGTGCGCAGCAATTCCATTACCTCGTTCCAGGCTTTGCCGGCATTGGTGTAGATCAGGTATTGCATTTCGGTTTGCTTCACGCCGAAGTTCACCAGCTTTTCCTGGATCTCGAACATAGCGTCGAGCTGCTGCTGTTCGTTGCCCGGCGCCGACATGCGTACCAGAGGCAACATGTACTGGCGGAAGTTGTTGTAAAAGCTCCGGTACATTTCGGTTGTATAGCCGGTTCCGGAAGGCATCAGGCCTTCCAGCAGGTCGCGTTCCTTGCCGAAAGCATTCAGGAAAGAATCGCCCATCTGGCGGTTGGTGTGGTACCAGTTGGTTATGTATTTGGCCGATTGTTCGAATAATTGGGTCAGGTTCTGAGCAGGGGCGAAGCCGAACATCTGGTCAATCACGGCCTTATATGCCGCCGGATCGAACATTTTTGTCATATTTTCGGCATCGAAACCCGGCTTATTTATCTGCTGAAAGAAAGGCTGCCACATCTGGTACAGGCGGTTGTATAATTCGGTGCTTTGCAGCATGCTTTCGAACGCGCCTTTTGCCGTGCCCGGATTCATAAACTTTGGCAGGTCTGCCATTGATCTGGTTAATCCGCTAAAGAAGTTGCCGTAAGCATTCATCCAGTTCTGCGGGCCTTGACCGTTGGAATGTTCCGTGGTAAAGCTGTTCTGGGTTTTCAGGAAGTTCTCGTACAGGCTGCGGGAAGTTTCCATCATGCGCATGGCCACTTCGTTCTGCATCTTAAACCAGTTCTGGAAAAAGCTGCTGGCCGAAGTATTGTTTGCGGCGTTTTTGTCTTCCCGGCCATCGGCAGGAGTTACCGGCTGGCCCATGAAGGTGTTCAGGAGGTTTTTCTGATTTTCGAGCCACTCTTTGTAGAGTTCGCTGCCTTTTTCCATCATTTCGCCGCCGAGCATTGTGCCCTGCATTTTTTCGTTCAACTCCGTCCAGTTCTTGGTCATTTTGGTCTGCGCTTCCATCCAATTGTCGAAGAATGTATTCTTATTTTCCATATGATTTTGGTAAATGATTTATGCGGTTTTAAAAGAAAAACCAACTCAGATTGTTATGGCAAAGGTAAAGATAATTGCCCGCATAAGATCCTGTAAAACATGCAGTTCACTAAGCTATAGCGTATGTTCGCCAATTTCCTAACATCTTTCTGAAGCGAAAAGGCTAACATAGGGTTGTGAAAAGGAAGCAAGGTAAGTGCCTGGTTTCAAATGAACTCCTAACCAAAGCCATTATGATTCAAGAGTTAACCAAAGTAAAGGTTGAGCCCGGAGCGGTTTACACCCATATTCTTTCTTTCAGTCAGCACGACGTGAACCGTTTTGCCGAAGTTACCGGCGACCGGAACCCGATTCACCTGGACGCGGAGTATGCGGCCGGTACCATGTTCAAACGCCCGATCATGCACGGTTTTCTGGGCAGCAGCGTTTTCTCAAAAGTTTTCGGGACTTTATTTCCCGGAGAAGGTACCGTTTACCTGAAGCAAAGCATGGCCTTTGTGAAACCGATGTTCGTGGATACGCTCTACGAAGCGGTATTTACCGTGAAAGAGGTGCAGGGCGAGAAGCACCGGGCAATTATTGAAACGGTAGTAGTAGAGAAAAAATCGGGCGAGGCTACTATTAAGGGCGAAGCACTGGTGATGAACCTTGCTGCCATTAATTAAGGATTTTGTCTGAACTATGATTTATAGGATTAATATGATTTTTCGCTGGTAGTATTACTCCGTCGGCGGAGCGGATTAAAGAAAGGGAAGTTGCCGGTTAGCTGAAACTGCTACTACAAGTGTATTTTCTTTTTCTTTTAACCATAGATCCCGTTTCGCCTGAAATCGCTTTAATGCTTTTTCGAAATAAAAATCCTGTCCTTCCTATAAATCCCAAAAATCGTGTTCAGACAAACGGACTTGGGTCAGACCAATTAATAATTAATGTTACGCAAGCAGAGAAAAGTCCCCCTCCAAAGGGTAGGGCCATTTCATTCTACAGGATTCTCCCCTTGAGGGGAGCTAGAGGGGTGTTAACTACCGGTTCTTCCTTGTAGAAACAGCCCTACTGAGGCTGTCGCCTCACTGAAGTTACAAACTTCAGGCTATTTGTAGGTCCAAGTTACCGCTTCGCTTAAACTTGAACCAGTATTTTTGAGAATGAAATGGCCCTGCTCCAAAGGGGGACCACAAAAAACTTGGGTAAGACCAATAAATAATAAAGACGCTGCCGGGAAACCGGCGGCGTTTTTATTTAAGGCATGGGAATAGGCTTTGGGAATTTACCGTAGCTCACCCGGAAAGGCTTACTCGTAAAAATATTCGGAATGGCCCTGGTCTTTTAATCGCTGCAGCACCTGCTTTTGCATTTCCTGGAGGTCTTTGGTTAAAAAGGCATCTTTAGGAAGCATAAAGCTTGGGATCTCGTTTACCAGGTTGCTTAGTTTTCCCAGGTACACGTACATTTGCTGGTTCAGGAACCGGGTTGCTTCCTTTTCCAGCAGTTCACTGTCTTCCACTACTTTTATTTCCAGGGAAGTTACCCTTTTCAATTCGTTTTCGGTAAGCCGGTGCATATCCTCTAACGTATTTTTATAACTTTCCAGGGTTGCCGTAAATGTTTCCAGATTAAGCACTTTGCCGTTAGCCATCGTTTGCTGATTTTTTTTGTGTGTAACCCGGGTACTCCCGAACGCTGTCTGCTGAACTGAAAACGTAGCCGGTTTTGCTCAAATGCCGGTAGATCGGGAAGAGCTTGCCTGCAGGTTTTAGAGGGTTTTCTTACAGTACTGTTTTTTCCAGCAGTAGGTTTAAATTAAACTGTTTCAGGGCCTTTGCAATTAAATTACCCGTAGTTACCGGTTCAAAACTCCTGGCCGGGCCGTAATAAAGGATCACTTCATTTTTGCCGGAAACAGGTTTAAGGTCCCGGAGCCTGCCTTTCAGCATGAGGGTACCTTCGTATACGCCGAAACTTAATTTTATGCTGACCCTTTTTACCGGCCTCCGGGATTTCTGCATGGCCAGTACAACCGGTTCAATGATGAAAGATTGGACTTCCTGGCTGCCGGCAGCATTTTTGGCGACAATTTCATGCTCGAAAAGCTTTTCCACTTCCCGGATCAGGCGGAAATTATAATGGTTTATAAATCTGGCTTCGTAAGGTTTGGTAGGGAATTGCGTTAACATCGGCTCAGGATTTGGTCCTATAATACAACCAATTAAAGCCTTACAGGTTTCAGGTTCCTTCCAGGTTTTTATCCATTTCGGGTACCATTTATAATTTAAACGGAAAGCCGGAATAATTCCCTATGGCTTTAGTTATACTTCATTCAGCCAGGCCGAAGCGGTTTCTATGTCGATAAAAAGTAATACCTGAATATCCAGACCGGTAAATTGCAGGCTATCGAGCACCGTATGCTGGGTTTCCAGGTTTGGCGAAAGCACCCAGGCCAGGTATTTGCAGCCATGAGCAATCAGGTCTTCAACGTATTCGTCCCGGATCCATTCCGGGGTTTCGGGCCAGGCGCCGGTAACGTGGGTGTTGTCGTTCAGGATCTTATAGCAGTGGACCTCGTTCAGGGCAAGCAATACTTTCGCACAGCCGTCTATCAGGTAATCGCGGTTTATGTAACCGATCCAGTCCACATACAGCCGGTCGTTTTCCGAATCGAATTCGATCTTTATATAAGGTTCGGAAAATAATATTTTGCTGGCCACATTATCCATAATTCTGATCAAAAATTACTGCCCGGTAAGTTCCCTTTCCCTTTTTTAAGGGCAATTACCTGTTTGTACGTTTGTTTGTATATGCTATGTTTAGTTATACGGTAGTTTGCCGATTTCTACTGTAATTATAAGGTGGAAAGAAGGGAAGCCTGGAAATCAGCAATGCTTAAAATCTTACAATAGGCTTTCCTGGATACAAAGAGCCCGGGAAATTTAGTAATAAGCTAGTTGAACAACAAGCCCGTAACAGTCGATGGGAAGCTGATAAGAAAGAACAGGGAACGGTTTAAAAAGAAAAGTAAAAGTTGGAAAAAAGGGAAGCAGTAGCGCTTTATAGATACCGCCGCAAACCTGCCAACTGAGGCTCCGCAAAAATTGAAAGGCTATGATTTCAGCCAGAAAAACTATCTGGTACAAGCTTTATTCATTGACGTCTGCTTTAGCTGACGGCTTAAAGGAATTTTAATTGCGGCTTTAGCCAAACCTTTTACTTCCAACCTTAGGTTGAATCCATTTAAGAGGCTTCCCTGCTATCCGTCAGCTAAAGCAGACGGCAATGAATAAGGATCTGCAAACGGTAAGCACAGCGCTGAAAACCTGAAATGATCGAGATTTCGGAGCAAATAAGCGCAATACGCCCACTTCCTGACTTGATCGCATTCAAACTGAAGGTTTAAGAATTAGGTAAAAAAGCTATTTCCTTGGCAAAATTAGCTCATTTCCATATTTCCATATTTTCAAATCAAAGAAACAGCACATTAGCACATTAAAAAAAATCAGCACATTAATCAGTCCTCATCCTCGTAATCGAGCCCTTTAAATTTATTATACGCCTGCTGCAATTCCGAAAAAGCGTGCATATTTCCTTCCTGCCGGGAAATTTTTAAACCCTTCTGGTAAACTTCTTCGGCTTTTTCCGGTAAACCCAGGTCGTTGTACAGCTTTGCCGCGTGGTAATACGTACCAACGTAATTCGGATGTTCGGCCAGCAACAGCTCGTAATATCTCCGCGATTCGTTCATGTCCAGCTTCAGGTATTCGGTAGCCAGAGCATAAATTGTGAAGGCATCGGCCGGATCTTCCCGGTAAAATTCCAAAAGTTGCGTTAAACGGCTGGCGTTCATTTCCATTTTTTTAAATAATTACTAACTTCGCCCCAAAGTTAAACCTTATAAGCAAATAGATCGAAAAATGAAGATTTTAGTTTGCATCAGCAACGTTCCGGATACTACCACTAAAATAACCTTCACGCCCGACAATAAGCAGTTCAACACTGCCGGCGTGCAGTTTGTAATAAACCCTTACGACGAATACGCGTTAACCCGTGCTATTGAGCTGAAAGAAGCCCAAGGCGGCACAGTTACCGTGCTCAACGTAGGCGAAGCCGATACCGAAGCCAACATCCGCAAGGCGCTGGCAATCGGCGCCGACGACGCCATCCGCGTAAACGCCAAACCAACCGACGCTTTCTTTGTTGCTACTCAGATAGCTAACATTGCCAAACAGGAAAACTACGACCTGATCCTGATGGGGAAAGAATCGGTAGACTATAACGGTTTCCAGGTACACGGCATGGTAGCCGAAATGCTGGGTATTCCGTCTATTACGCCGGGCGTAAAGCTTGATGTAAATGGCAATACGGCTACGGTTCAGCGGGAAATTGAAGGCGGGCATGAGATCATCGATGCGCAATTACCGATCGTGGTTTCGGCGCAGCAGCCTATGTGCGAGCCCCGCATCCCGAACATGCGCGGCATTATGACGGCCCGTACCAAGCCGTTGAAAGTAGTTGAGCCAACCGGCAGCGCTACCAAAACTGAGATCGACGCGTTCTCGCTGCCGCCGCAGAAAACCGGCGTGAAGATGATTTCTCCGGAAAATGCCGGCGAATTAATTACCTTATTAAGAAACGAAGCTAAAGTTATATAATATATGTCAGTTTTAGTTGTAATTGAATGTGCGAACGGCGAAGTTAAAAAGTCGAGCTTAGAGGCGGCCACCTACGGCAGCAAAGTAGCACAGCAGATGGGAACCACGGCTACTGCTATAGCCATTGGCGATATTTCCGAAGAAAACCTGAAGCACTTAGGCGCGCAGGGCATTAAAAAAGTACTTTTCGATAACGATGCCCGCCTGAAGAATTTTGTGAACCTGGCCTACGTAAAAGTAATTGCTGCAGCCGCACAAAAAGAAGATTCCAAAGTAATTATCCTTTCCAATACCAATATCGGGGCGGCCATCGGTTCGCGCCTGGCGGTACGTTTAGAGGCCAGCCTGGCTACGAACGTAGTGGCGTTGCCAGAAATTTCCGGCAGCACCTTTAAAGTGAAGCGCGGCGTTTATTCCGGTAAAGCGTTTGCCGAAGTAAACCTGACTTCCGACCGTAAAATTATTGCCGTTAAGAAAAATACGATTGAAGTAGGCCACGAAGCCGGCGAAGCTTCGGTAGAGAATTTCTCTGCCTCGCTTACCGATGCCGATTTTGCTGCCGCTCCGAAAGAAGTGATCCAGCAGACCGGTGATATTTTATTACCGGAAGCCGACATCGTAGTGTCAGGTGGCCGTGGTCTGAAAGGCCCGGAAAACTGGCACCTGGTAGAAGACCTGGCGAAGGCTTTGGGCGCTGCTACAGCCTGCTCCAAGCCGGTTGCCGACGTAGACTGGCGTCCGCACCACGAGCACGTAGGCCAGACCGGTATCACCGTTTCTCCGAACCTTTATATCGCCATCGGCATTTCGGGCGCCATTCAGCACCTGGCCGGGGTTAACTCTTCTAAAGTAATTGTCGTTATTAACAAAGATCCGGAAGCGCCGTTCTTTAAGGCTGCCGATTACGGTATCGTGGGCGATGCCTTCGAGGTGGTTCCGAAGTTAATTGAAGCGGCTAAACAATTACATTAGTAGAAGCGAATAAAGAAAAACTGTGAAAAAAATTCAGCTGGAAATTTTAGGCCTTTCGTCGAGCCAGAGTCAATCGGGTTCGTTTGCCTTGGTGTTGGGAGAAAAAGACGGAAACCGCCGGTTACCGATCATTATCGGCATGTTTGAAGCGCAAAGCATTGCCATTCAGATAGAGAAAATAAACCCGAACCGGCCGCTCACCCACGATCTGTTCAAGTCTTTTGCCGAGCAAGTAGGGGTAGTGGTTCAGGAAGTTATGATCTCGGACCTGAAAGAAGGGGTGTTTTATTCGAAGATCGTGTGCACCGACGGTGTAAAGCAATTCGACCTCGATGCCCGCCCTTCCGACGCCATTGCCATTGGTTTACGTTTTAACGTGCCTATTTACACGGTAGAAAGCGTACTTTCCGAAGCCGGCATTATCCTGAGCGACCTGGAAGACGAAGACGAGGAAACGGGAGAGGAAAGCACCGAAACCAAAGCGGAATCGAAACCTGCTTCAAGCAAGAAGGAAAAGATAAACGAAGTTTCGGTAGAAGATCTGAACAAGATGCTGACCGACGCCTTGGAAAAGGAAGACTACGAACGCGCCGCCAAGATCCGCGACGAGCTGAATAAACGCGGTTAATTTATCGCTATTGAATTGATATGAAAAAGTCAGGCTGTATAGCCTGACTTTTTTGTTTGAGAAAGGATTAGGGCCAGAAATGAATAGAATAGTATGCTATAAGTATCTGGACAGAAATAACCGCATAATTTGAAAAGAACTTTTATTGTGTAATCTTCTGAAATAAAGCTGTTTATATTTTTTTAATCCAGGTACTAATATCCAGATACCAATGTCTTTTTACTTAGTATAGCAGGATATGCATTTTGCCTCTATTATTCCAGCACAATTTTTTTGGTAAATACCTGTCCCGAAGTGCTATTTAATTTAAGGAGGTAGATGCCTTTATTCAGACCGGAAGTTGAAAGCGTAGTTTTGGGCTGATCTAAAGCTATTTCCTGAACTAATTTGCCCTGTACGTTATACAGTTTCGCTTTAGCATTACGGTAGGTTGGGAAATCGATGGTTATTTGCCCCCTTGCCGGATTTGGATAGATGGAAACAGGCAGGCTTTCGGAGTCGTTTTTAACGCTTAAGGCAATGCTGCAAAGGTTGGTTAACAGTATAGGAGAGGAAGCATTAGCGGTTGTACCATTTCCCAATTGCCCGCTGCCATTAAAACCGCAGGCACTGATTGTGCCATCTGCTTTTAAGAAAAGGGAATGATCCCAGCCTGATTCTATTGCAACAACATTCGTTAAGCCGGGTACCTGCACAGCGGTGGTTTTTTGCACGGTAGTGCCATCGCCTAATTGTCCGGATGCATTGTTGCCGACCGCCCAGGCGTTTCCGTTGTTTTTAAGGAAAAGCGAATGCTGGCGGCCGGCATTAATTTTTATGATACCGGTTAAACCGCTTACCTGTACTGGCGTATTGCGTTGCGTAGTGCTGCCATCTCCTAACTGACCGTTGGAATTGGTGCCGCAACCCCAAACGGTGCCATTGCTTTTCAGAAATAGGGAATGTGTGAGAATGCCTACTGAACCCGGGCTGGCCGAAATAGCCGTAATACCGCTTAAGGATGTAACCTGAACCGGAGTCCTTCTTTTAACCGTGGTACCATCGCCTAACTCTCCGTAAATATTACTACCACATGCCCAAACCGTACCGTCGTTCTTTAAAAACAGCGAATGAAGACCGCCGGCTGCAATGGCTGTAATACCGCTTAAGGAAGGAATCTGAAAAGGAGTTGTTTTATCTGTTGTGGTACCATCGCCCAGCGCTCCGTTGCCATTGTCGCCGCAGGCCCATACTGTGCCATCGTTTTTCAGGAATAGCGAATGGGATAAGCCAGCCGAAATAGCTACCACGCCGGTAAGCGTACTAACCTGGGCCAGCGTTTTGCGATTGGTGGTTGTGCCATCGCCTAACTGGCCGTCTAAATTGCGCCCGGTACCCCAAACTGTACCATCGCCTTTTAAATATAGCGTAAAATCATCGGAGGCGGCTGCTGCTATCACGTTACTTATGCCGCTTACAGTAATGGGGGTAGAAGTAGTGTTGGGAGTTGGCCCCACCCCAAATTGCCCGGAACCATTATTGCCGGTGGCTACAGGTACTTTATTATTGCAAACGTATATCGTATGTCCTGACCCCGCTGCTATGGACTGGGCATTTGTCCGGAAACTTACGCTTATAAATGTTAGACCTGAAAGTAATAAGGAATTGTATAACGTTATTCTCATAAGGGTAGGGGTTAGGATATGGTCAAATAACAAGCTATCAGGTATGAATTTTGCCAGTTGGCAAACTTTACTCCCAATGGAAAAGAGCGTTTATGCAGGTTAATTTACATATTATGTTTTAATTCTACAAAAACTAACCACATATTAGTATTGAAATAAATAAACCAGGTTATTAAAGCCCTGTCGAATTGATATAAAAAATCAGGCTATTTCCCCAACCTGGCTTTTTGTATGAACACGATATTAAGAATCGTTTGCAGATGCGGCGTAAAGCAATTCGACCTCGATGCCCGCCCTTCCGACGCCATTGCCATTAATTTACGCTTTAACGTGCCTAATTACACAGTAGAGAGCGTACTTTCCGAAGCCGGCATTATCCTGAGCGATCTGGAGGATGAAGACGAGGAAACGGGAGAGGAAAGCACCGAAACCAAAGCGGAATCGAAACCGGCTTCAAGCAAGAAGGAAAAAATAATCGAGGTTTCGGTAGAAGATCTGAACAAGATGCTGACCGATGCCTTGGAAAAGGAAGACTACGAACGCGCCGCCAAGATCCGCGACGAGCTGAATAAACGCGGTTAATTAATCGTTATTGAATTGATATAAAAAAGTCAGGCTGCAAGGCCTGACTTTTTTGGTTAGTTTTTTTGAATTATCTTCTTTGAGCACACCATAAAGTATGTTCTCTTGAAATTGCATTCTCTGAATCTAATACAAATTCAGAAAGCTTTTCCTCTGTATTAACCCTACCAAAAGAAACTAATATAAAATTTAATTCTTGTGCAGCAGTAGTATAAGCCTGTTTTAACTCTTGATGTTGTTTTAATTGTAACCAACTTAAAGCTGATGCAGAAACGGTTGTAAAAAAACCAACAAGGTTCCAATTGCTTCCAGGATATTTAATTAAGAAAGCAACACAAATTAATGAAATTGCTTGGCAGGAGATAATTAAAATAAACCATCTATTATATCGTAATTTATTAAATTCTGCTTTTTCAGCATACCAATTCCTTTGATCCTCTATTCTATTTTTAACATAATATTGTTTTCTCTCAAGCATATTAAGACGCCTGATTTCCATCATTTTATCTGTCACAACTGGCAATGTAATAACTTTAGCGTTTAGGTTTTCATTTAAATCCTTAAATTCTGAACTTAAATCCTTTATTCGTTTTACGAAAACCTCTTTAGCTTTTTCGTCTTCTAAAGCAATTTCAAAACTTTCAGAACATGTAATGAACCTCCAAGTTAAAGTTTTACAGGATTCAGCCAAAGCCCTTCCTTGGTACCAAATATCTTCGTATTTCTTCGTTCGAATTATTAAAGTTAAAATAAGGCCAATTAAAAGGAATAACCCTGAAATGGTATATGTAATTAATTTAGGTTGAATAGATTGGTAATTATAAACTGCTAAGGAAGCAGCAATAATCATTGTAATTAAATCAAAAGCAATAATATTCTTATATGTTGATTGAGAATCTAACGATGCTTTATCAGAGGCTTGATATAGGCCAGGAAAATCTTTTAATTCCATTTGTTAATTTAATCCCAATGATTGATAAACACTTTCCGGATATATTCTACCACCATTTGATGAATTTGATTTTTTGCCTTTAAATTCTTTTGGAAAATTATCAAGTGCATATTTGATAATTTTCATTTTGAAAGGAATATGAACCGTATAAGTGTCCCTAATAATTGGTGGGCAAGTCTTATTATTTTGCAGCTTACTTCCATCCAAATTCACAGCAATAATTGGAAGTCCTAAATCTTGCGCTACCTCAATTTCCCATCGCACATATTTATATAAATTTTTTGTAGACTCACCTATTAATACAACTACTTGACAAGCATTGGCAAAACGTTTTTTTAATTTTCCTTTAATATAGTATTCATTATTAGCATTGCTTGTAAGTGTATATTCTGAATGGGCGTCTTCAAAATTGAAATCAATATGTTCAAGAGCCTTCCAACCTTTCATCCGTGCATATGCCCATTTATCTTTGTCTCCATCAAAAATTATGTAAGTTTTATCTTTATAGCTCATATTATTTATGAATTGTTCTGATGCTTGCTTTATTAATTTTGGCAATATAATAAAAAGTATATGGAATTTATGTTTAATGTTAAGTGGTTTTACGCATTAAAACGAGGCAAACCCAACAAAAAAAGTCAGGCCGATAACCCAGCCTGACTTTTTTGCCTGAACACGATTTTTTTGATTTTAAGGATATGAATCAATTTGAAATTTAAATAAAATCTTGTCTATCGTTTAAATCCTTAAAATCGTGTTCAGACAAAAACGTTACCCAGACCCAATAAAAAAGTCAGGCCGGAAACCCAGCCTGACTTTTTTACTTCAAACCATAGCGTTTTAATCTACAGATTTGCCGGGACAATATTTGAAATCAGTTCCTGCTTAATACCAGGACAGGTGTTCTGGCGTAAACAAACTGCCCCTTTTTGCTTTTTAATCTGATGCCTAAATCTATTTCTTTATTAGGGAGTTCGTTAATAATATTACTGGATTGCACTAATTGGTAAGATAAAGATGGGGTTGAGGCCATTAATAGGGAATTTGCTACGGCTGTGTTATCGGTTATATTAAATAATTCTAATTCAGCAGTATCCCCAACAACCTCTGTCGCCATTGCACTGTACAATTTAATAGAGGTCAAACCGGAATAATTGGTTTTATTAAATTTTATGAGATGAGTATATTTTGGGCTAAGTTCAAATTGGGTTTTGTTGGATGGCCAATACTCAAAAGGGAAATTTAACCGAACCTCTTTGTCCAGATTCGGGATAACTTCTTCATTTTTGCATGAAGACATTAAAACTGATACGCCAATACATAGAAAAAGGCCAATTTTTTTAATCATAGAGTTAAATTTAAAAGGTTATGCTGTTTTAGAATTTTGGTGAAAAATGATCAATCGGAATTATAAGTTAAAAGCCAAATCTGCGAAACAAGGGTAGCACTACTAAAACTATTTAACAGAGGATCTTTCATAATATTGTTCAACCTGAATATAATGACCATTTTTTTTAACAAAAAAGTCAGGCCACTTCCGCAACCTGACTTTTTACCTCAAAATAATAGGGTTTTTAGGAAGAACTGACAAAACCTTTTCTTCCCAATTATTTACTTCTGCAACCACTTCACCAACTCATCAAGCACCTGGTTGTTTATCTGGTGGCCCATTTCAAATTCATGATACGTAGGCTGAATTCCTAAACTTTGAATATACGCAGAAGCTTCGCGGGCATAGTGTACAGGCAACGTGCCATCCTGTTTGCCGTGGGCAATAAACACTTTCAGGTTTTTCAGCTCTTTGCCGGGTTTAACCGAAGGCCGTATTTCCGTTAGCAGGCGGCCGCTCAGGGAAATGATGCCGGTAACTTCGGTAGGGTGGGTCAGTCCGATGCTGTAGCTCATGATGCCGCCCTGGCTGAAACCGCCCAGATATACTTCGTCCAGCTTGTATTTCTGCTTTACCTGCCGGACAAATTGCAGGATCAGTTCGCGGCTTTGGGCTTCCTGGCTGGCATTGAATACCGGTTTGCCGGTAGAAAAATCGACTTCGTACCAGGCGTAACGGCCGGCGCCTAACGAAAACGGACCGCGCGGAGAAATTACCAGCAGGTCGTCAGGGAGGTGCGGGGCTAAACCGAAAAGGTCCTGTTCGTTGCTGCCTACGCCGTGCAAAAGAATGAGCGCCCGGCGTTTCCCGGATTCCTTTTTAGCCGGCCGTTCCAGGTAATGCAAAGCCAGTTTTTCTTCGGCTTGTGAAGGGGCTGAAGGTTGTTCGTTTAGGGAGGTCATAGCAGTTTCTGGTTTCACCTGACAGCTGAAAACGGTCAGGAGTAATAATAATAAGGTCGTCATATAAAAGTTGTTCCGGCGCATACGTTTACCCGATCTTTACCGAAGTCATGGTAAGCGAGCCGCCCACGGCTTTATCGTTGAAGAACGAAATATCGTCTTTGCTGCCTTGTAAACCTAAGGTGTAAAGCAGCGGCCAGTAATGTTCCGGAGTTGGAATGGCCAGCAGCGCTTCCTTGCCCAGGCTTTCGTATTTGATCAGCTTGTCGTGGTGGCCTTTGCGGATGAGGTCTTTGAAGGTGCCGTTAATTTGTTTGGCCCAATCGTACCCGTATTCCGCATCGTTCAGCCGGTCCCAGGCAACCATGCCCAGGTTATGCACCATATTACCGCTACCCACAATCAGTACACCTTTCTTCCGGAGCCCATAAAGTTCTTTAGCCAGGTCGTAATGGTATTGCGGGCCTTTGGTATAGTCGATGCTGAGCTGGAGCACCGGAATATTGGCTTTCGGGTACATGTGCCGGATCACCGTCCAGGCGCCGTGGTCCAGGCCCCAGTCGTGGTCTTCCACAACTTGGGTAGATTTTATAAGCGAAGCCGTTTCTTTGGCAATGCTAGGGCTACCCGGTGCCGGATATTGCACGGCAAATAATTCCTTCGGGAAACCGCCGAAATCGTGAATGGTTTTCGGGAAATCCATGGCCGTAATGCGGGTGCCTTTGCTTAACCAATGCGCCGAAACGACCAATACGGCTTTGGGCGTAGGAATTTCTTTCCCTAACTGGGTCCATTTTCGGCTGAATTCGGTGTCTTCAATCCCGTTCATAGGCGAACCGTGACCGATGAACAAGACCGGCATCAGGCTTTCCTGTTCCGATAAAACCGAGGTGAATTTATTGAAAGCTGAAAGCGTAGTAATGCCCATTGCGCCAACCGCCAGACTGCTGATGAATTTTCTCCGTTCCATAATTTTATTCCTTTAAGGTTGAATTACAAATCTGATCTTCAACTGGTTAATTGGTTATAAAATACACCAAGTTGCAGCTCTGAAATTCGTAATGTTACAAAGTTACCTTATTAAAAAAGGAATCGGATTGACAAATGATAAGAAATTGAGGCGTAATTATGAGCAGGTATTGTAAAAAAAGTTGTCATCCTGAGCAACAGCGAAGGACCTCGTCGGCGTTAAGTAGAAATGAAAATTCTGGCACCAGTTTTTGGTCCTTAGAGGGTATTGTTTTGGTACGGTGTAGTTAGTATTTCTGCTAAAAGCCAACGAGGTCCTTCGCTCGCGCTCAGGATGACAGCTGTAATTAGATGACAGGTGTAATTATTAGTTGCAAGCAGCTTTAGGTTTAAGAAGCGATCTGTTTACGGATGCGACTTAAGGTTTCCGGCGTAACGCCAAGGTAAGAGGCAATGAGTTGCAATGGCATGCGGTGTAACAAGGCCGGGTATTGCTCTAATAGCCGACGATATTTTTCTTCGGCGGTCAGGCCGATGGTGCTTTCCAGACGGCGTTGCAGGGCGATGTAGGCGTTCTGGTATAAAAGGCGGGTGTAGGTTTCGTACTTGGGTAACGTGGCTAATAATTGCTGGTGGCTGTTCCGGTCAATAAGCAGGAGCTGGCAATCTTCCAGGGCTTCGATGGTAAGTTTAGAGGGTTCCTGGGTAAAAAAGCTGTACAGATCCGCGATCCACCAGCCTTCAAAAGCGAACTGGATCACGTTTTGTGCGCCTTTGGCCGTGGTGCTGTACGAAAACAAAGCGCCTTTTTCGACAAAGGCCAGCCGGTTGCAAACTTCTCCTTCCCGGAGCAGAAATTGTTTCTTCTTAAGCTCTCCGGGAACAAAGAAGCGCCGGCAGATTTCCAGTTCTGCTTCGTCAGCACTTACTTTTTCCCGGAAAGATCTTAAAAGCAATTCAGCCATAACCAAATTTAGAACGTGTAAGTTAACAATTCGGGCAAACGCTACCAAAATCACACAAAAAAGTCAGGCCCTTTCCAGAACCTGACTTTTCTGCCTAAAATTATATCGTTTTCTACTGCTGGGGCAGCTTGCTCATATCCATAAAAAGCGCATTCCAGCGGTGGCCGTCCGGGTCGGCAAAGCCGCAACCATACATCCAGCCCTGGTGCTCGGCCGGCTGACCGAAAATGGTGCCGCCTGCTTCTCTGGCTTTGCGGGCAATTTCATCAACTTCTTCGCGGCTTTCGGCATCAAACGAAAGCAGGATCTCAGAACCTCTGGCCGTATCAGCAACCTCATGACCGGTAAAAGCCCGGAAGTTCGGCTCGGTAAAAAGCATTACCATCATTTTCTTTTCCCCGATAATCAATCCGGCTGCCTGGTCACTGTCGCCGTGGCGCGGATCGAAGGTAAAGCCCAAAGCGGTAAAAAATGCTTTGGAGCGATTAATGTCTTTTACCGGCAGGTTTATCCAGAGTTCTTTTGTCATCGTGTTTATGTTAATTTTATGAGTTCAGGTGCGCAATAATGCAGCCTGTTTTTTTAGCTTAAGTATTTCAGCGCTCAATTTAAGAATTAGTTTTTAGCGCGGCATGAAATATTTCCGAATCTTCAAGCCTGAAACGCTATACCAGCAAGCAAAAAAGTCAGGCTGCTTTCACCACCTGACTTTCTCCGCTAAAAAGATACCGATTTAAAACCTACAGCTTATCGATATCGCCGCCTTCTTCTTCAATCCGTTTGGCCGCGCGCATTAAACTGTTGGCGAAAATAAAGTCGTTCAGTTCTTTTACGTTGGTGTCCATAATGTTGTCTTTCGTGCCTTCCCAGAGCTTTAATCCGTTGTGCAGGAACATGATGTGGTCGCCAATTTCGATTACCGAGTTCATGTCGTGGGTTACGATGATAGTAGTAATGTTGTACTCCTTGGTGATCTCGTAGATGAGTTCGTCGATCTTAATAGAAGTTAGCGGGTCGAGTCCGGAGTTGGGTTCGTCGCAGAAAAGGTAGGTACAATTGGGTGCGATGGCGCGGGCAATACCCACCCGTTTCTTCATACCCCCCGAAAGCTCCGAAGGCATTTTCTTGTGTGCCGCTTCCAGACCAACCCGTTTCAGGCAGAACTCCACCCGATCCAGGCGCTCTTCCTTGGTCATATCCGGTGTAAGCATTTTCAGGGGGAATTCCACGTTTTCCTGCACGTTCATGGAGTCGAACAGGGCGCTGCCCTGAAAAAGCATCCCGATCTTCCGGCGGATCTCCTGCTTCAAATCGAGGCGGTTGTTGGTGAAAACTTTACCATCGTAGGTTATGCTTCCCAGGTCGGGCTTTACTAACCCTACAATGCATTGTAAAAGCACGCTTTTTCCGGTTCCGGAAGCGCCAAGCAGGAGGGTGGTTTTTCCGGTTTCAAAAACCCCGTCAATGCCCTTCAGTACTTGCACTCCGTTAAAAGATTTATGAATATTATGTATTTCGATCATTTTTAGTAATTAGTGATTAATGATTAGTGATTAGTATTTCTAGATCAATGATTTAAAGTGGGGTTCCGGAGAACTATTCACTAATCATTAATCACTAATCACTAAAGTAAAACTTGCGCGCATACGTAGTCGGCCAGTAAGATAGCGATGATGCTGTTGGTTACGGCTTTCGTACTGGCTTCGCCTACTTCTAACGCACCTCCCCGGGTATAAAATCCCTGATAGGAAGAAATAGAAGAGATCAGGAAGGCAAATACCACCGATTTGATCAGGGCAAAAGTGATATTGTAGGGAATAAAAGCGTCGCGAAGGCCTTCGATGTATTCCTGGGGAGTAAGCGCATTGGTAAACGTTCCGGCCACGTAACCGCCCAGAATGGAAAGCGTCATGGCTAAAATTACAAGCAGCGGGAACATGGCTATGGCCGCCAGAATTTTCGGGAATACCAGGTAAGAAGTTGAGTTGATCCCCATAACTTCCAGGGCATCTATTTGTTCGGTAATGCGCATGGTGCCCAGGCCGCCGGCAATGTTGGAGCCCACTTTTCCGGCCAGTACAATGGAGGTAATGGTTGGCGCCAGTTCCAGGATCGTCATTTCGCGCACCATAAAGCCGATGGTGGAGCGGGGAATGAGCGCATTGGTCAGGTTATAGGCGATCTGCACGCAGGTTACCGCCCCGATAAACGTCGAAACGATGGCCACAATAGAAACCGAACTGATGCCGATCAGTACGGCTTCGTCGATAAAACGGCGGGAAAGTATTTTGATCGATTCGCTACGGATGAACTGGGAAGAAAGAAATAATAAATAATTACCGAGGGTCTTCATTTAGAAGTGAATTGCTGTGTTAAAATATTGTATTCTAAGAAATGCCTATATTACGGTGAAAATTGGTAAAACAGTTTAAATATGCAAAAATATATATTGGTTACCGGCGGCACGAAAGGCATTGGCCGCGCCATCATCGAAAAATTTGCAGCCGAAGGCTTCCATATAATCACCTGTGCCCGCGGTGAACAGGACCTGGAAGACCTTAAAATCGCCATCGAGCGGGACCATACTTTTTCAAAAGTGCATTACCTGCCGGCCGATCTGGGCAAAGCCGCCGACCGTGGTAAATTCCTGAAGTACGTTCAGAAACTAAACGTAAAGGTAGAGGTTCTGGTAAACAATACCGGCATTTTTATTCCGGGCAAAATTTACGAGGAAGCTCCTGATGTGTTGCCCGCTATGATGGAAACCAACCTCTACAGTGCGTACTACATTACCAAAGGGCTGGTGCCGGACATGATTCGGAGGAAAAGCGGCCATATTTTCAATATTTGCTCTACGGCCAGCATCATGGCTTACCCCAATGGCGGCTCCTACAGCATCACCAAATTCGCCATGTACGGCATGACTAAATGCCTCCGGGAAGAATTAAAAGAGTTCGGAATTAAGGTTACCGCCGTACTGCCGGGGGCCACCTTAACTGCCAGCTGGGAAGGGGTAGACTTACCGCCGGAACGCTTCATGCGCTCCGAAGACATCGGCGATCTGATCTATTCAGCTTACTGTCTGTCGAAGAATTCGGTAGTGGAAGAACTCCTGATCAGGCCCCAATTAGGCGATATAAATTAAAAATAAGCTTTAAGTTTGATCTTAGGTAAGGTGCGGTAAACGGCTGATTTAAAATGGTTAATGGTAGTTAATTGGAAGTAAAAATGAAAGCCTAATATTTTTAGCATTTCGTTTTGCTAACCGAAAAGCTACCGTTTGCCTTCTCTTCAATTAGCTTTCAATATTTTACCTTTGCCCTCACCGGACCGGTAGATTTCCGCCGGCTGGTTCAGGTAGTAAACGTTGCCGTTACTTTCGATGTTGGCAGAAAGTCTTACGCTGGCCTGTACTTTTGCATACCCATTTCCGCCCATTTGCAGGCTGACAGTCTGGCATTTCAGTTCGGCAGCTTCCAGTTTTCCCAGGCTCATTACGTAACCGTTTAAATGTTGGTTAGCGCCTTTTAAGCTGATGTTGCCGTATTCGTACATGTCCAGCCAGACGCTCGTGGAATTAAGGGTAAGATCCAGGTCGCCGGCACCGGTCAGGTGCAGAAAAATGGTGTCGGCGGGTAAGGTGTTTTCAGAGCTTACGGTTGCCTCCCCGTCGTGAAAAACGTTGAGCAGGCTCTTTACGTGCACCCGGACTTCCAGGGGTTTGTGGTAGCTTCTTACCCAGTTGCATTTGTTTATATTGCTTAACCAGAGCTCCCCGTCTTTTACTTCGGTCAGAATATTTTTCTGCAGGTTGTCACCGGCCTTTACCTCTGCATAATGAACCGTATCGGCCACGATGGTTACTTTCAGGTTATCGAAAACTTTAATGGTGCGGAAAGAAGAAAGGGGACGGGTTTCGGTAACAATGCGGCCGGTACTTTTCAGGCAATCGAAGGCATTTTCTTTCTGGCAACCGCCCAGAGAAACGGTAGCAAAAAGGTACGAAAAAGCAAAAAGCTTCCGGAAATCCATAGAAGATGTACTATATAATGCAGCGCTATTTTTTTTATCCTGCCTGAGTTTCTAACTTCACCCCAAATTTAAGCAGATAAAAATATGGAACTGGAAGGAAAGTTAATCATAATAACCGGCGTGAGCAAAGGCATTGGGTTGGCAACGGCCCAAACGCTGCTGGAAAACGGCGCCGTGGTAGCAGGATGGGGCCGAAACAAACCCCAGTTCGAACACCCCAATTTTCACTTTTTTCAAACCAATGTACAAAGCCAGGAATCGGTAGAGAACGCTTTTCAGGAAACCACCGCCAGATTGGGATCTGAAATTGCCGGCCTCATTAATAATGCCGGATTTGGCATTGCCGGAAAATTTGAAGAGCAAAAAGTAGAAGACTGGCAGGCCATGTTCCGTACGAACGTAGACGGCATTTTCTTTTGCACGCGGCTGGTTTTGCCAGGCATGAAAAAACAAGGCTACGGCCACATTATCAATATTTCTTCCATTGCCGGCACTACTGGTATCGAGGAAATGAGCGGGTATTGTGCCACTAAGCACGCTGTACGGGGTATTTCCCAGAGTTTGTACAAAGAAGTCCGCAATTATGGGGTGAAGGTTACCTGCATTTATCCGGGTTCGGTGCAAACCAATTTCTTCGATAACATCGACTCGGTAACGGCCAACGAGAATATGATGCAACCATCCGATATCGCCTCTACTATTCTGCACGTGCTGCAATCGCCGCCCAATTACCATCACGTAGATATCGAAGTGCGTCCCCTGATGCCCAAAGGCCGGCAAAAACAGTAGGGAAAACCGCCGGAAAACTCGTAATTTCGCTTTTTGAATGATGGGTTACAGGTTCCGAATACTGGAAACCGTAATCCGGCGTTTCAAGCATAGATTTAGAAAATTTCTAATTCTTAATTTCTAATTTTTAATTAGTTAAGTGTCTGTTGAAGTAAAAAATCTGACCAAAATATACGGTACCCAACGCGCCGTAGATGATATCAGTTTCACTGTGAAAAGTGGAGAAATTGTCGGCTTTCTGGGGCCGAACGGAGCGGGTAAATCCACTACCATGAAGATCGCCACCTGCTACGTGCCGCCGACTTCCGGCCTGGTAAAAGTGAGCGGTTTCGATGTAGAAGAGAACCCGGTGGAAGTGCGTAAACACGTAGGCTACCTGCCCGAGCATAACCCGCTTTACCTGGACATGTACGTGCCCGAATACCTCGAATTTATCGGTTCCCTGCATAATCTGAGCGGCTCGGCTTTAAATAACCGTATAAAGGAGATGATCGGCCTGGTAGGATTGGAGCGCGAAAGAACCAAAAAGATCGGCGCTTTATCGAAAGGTTACCGGCAGCGGGTAGGTCTGGCACAAGCCCTCATCCACAACCCCGATGTACTTATTCTGGACGAACCCACTACCGGCCTTGACCCGAACCAGATCCAGGAGATCCGCAACGTGATCCGGAATGTAGGCCGTGAAAAAACGGTAATCTTTTCCACGCACATCATGCAGGAAGTAGCCGCCATTTGCGACCGCGTGGTGATCATTAACCGCGGAAAACTGGTAGCCGACAGCCAGGTAGCTGACCTCGAAGCCAACACCAAAGGCCAGCGCGTAACCATTGCCGAATTCGAAAACCCGGCCGACGAACGCCTGCTGAAAAACCTTCCTCAGGTAAAAGAAGTGAAAAAGCTCGAAGGCAACAGTTACCGCATCGTTTCCGACCAGAAAGACGATCCGCGTTCCGCCATTTCCCGACTCGCCCTTGAACAGAACTGGGGCCTCATCGGCCTCCGCCAGGAAGAAAACTCCCTCGAAAAGATCTTCCAGCAACTTACGAAATAGTGATTAGTGATTAAGGATTAGTGATTAGTAATCACTAATTTTTAAAATCACGGATCGCTCTTGATTTAAATTTAAAAAGTAAAAAGATGATAAGTTTTAAGAAAAGGCCTTGAGGAATTTACTAATCACTAATCATTAATCACTAATCACTAAACAGTTAATGTTTTCAATCCTTCGTAAAGAAATAAACAGCTTTCTGAATTCGCTGATCGCCTATATCGTGATCGGGGTGTTTCTGGTGGTTACCGGGCTGTACATGTGGTTCTTTCCGCAAAGCAACGTGCTCGATTACGGGTACGCCGACCTGCAGCCGCTTTTCAGCATTGCGCCCTGGGTGTTCCTGTTTTTGATCCCGGCCATTACCATGCGGTCTTTTGCCGAAGAGCGCAAGGCCGGCACCATCGAGTTGCTGTTAACCCGTCCGCTTACCGACTTGCAGATCATTCTGGGTAAATATTTTGCCTGTTTGCTGCTGGTTATTTTCGCCCTTTTGCCTACGCTTATTTATTACGTTTCGGTTTATTTTCTGGGCGATCCGGAAGGCAACATCGATTCAGCGGGCGTAGCCGGTTCCTACATCGGCCTGGTTTTCCTGGCGGCGGTGTTTACTTCTATCGGTATTTTCGCCTCCAGCATCAGCAAAGACCAGATCATTTCTTTTATCGTGGCCGTGCTGCTTTGCTTTATTGTGTACACCGGTTTCGATATGCTCGCTTCCATCGATGTATGGGGCAAGCTTTCTTACTTTATTTCGTACCTCGGCATCCAGTTTCATTACGAAACCATCAGCAAAGGCCTCATCGATTCGCGCGATGTACTGTACTTTGTAAGCGTGAGCGCCCTGATGATCTTAGCCACTAAACTTGTATTGGAGAGCAGAAAATGGTAGGGGAGAATCCAAAAAAAGTACGCAACCGGAAATGGCACGAGATCGTGCGTTTCCTCATTTTAGCCGGCATCGTTATTTTCCTGAACGTGCTGGCTTCCCAGTTTTTCTTCCGCCTGGACTTAACCGAAGATAAACGTTACAGCATTGCCCCGGCCACCAAAAAACTGCTGAGCAACCTCGACGATGTGGTGTTCGTGGAAGTTTACCTGGAAGGTGAATTCCCGGCGGGTTTTAAACGGCTGCAAAGCGCCATTAAAGAAAAGCTGGATGAATTCCGGATCTATTCCGGTCAGAACATCCAGTACAAATTCACCAACCCGAGCGCCAATCCCGACCAGAAAGCCCGCAACGAGTTTTACCTGCAGCTGGCTAAAAAAGGCCTGCAGCCAACCAACCTGAACGCCGTGGAAGGCGACAAGCGCGTGGAGAAGATCATTTTCCCGGGTGCCATCGTTTCGTTCCGGGGCAAGGAAATTCCGGTACTGTTGTTAAAAGGCAACCAGGCCGCAAGCCCGGAGCAGCGCCTGAACCAGTCGGTGGAAGGGGTGGAGTATGAGCTTGCTTCGGCTATCCGGAAACTGACGGTGAAAGACCAGAAAAAGATCGCTTTCCTGGAAGGCCACGGCGAACTGAACGTGCTGGAAGTTTCGGACATGATGAACGCCCTGAGCGAATACTACGATGTGGACCGGGTAGACCTGACCCAGCGGAATTCCCTGGACGGCTACGATGCCATTGTCCTGGCCCGGCCAACCCAGCGTTTCGGCGAACCCGATAAATTCAAGATCGATCAGTTTATTGTAAAAGGCGGTAAAGCCTTGTTTTTAATTGATCAGATGCAGGTTAACCTGGACAGCATCGGCGAGAAAGGCACTTTTTCCTTTCCTTACAATACCAACCTCGATGACCTGTTCTTCCGTTTTGGTTTCCGCGTAAATGCCGACTTAATTCAGGATATGAATTCCGGTTACATCCCTATGGTGGTTGGTATTGTAGGCGATAAGCCGCAAACCCAGATGATGCCGTGGCGGTACTTCCCGCTCATCAACAACTTCAGCAAAAGCCCGATCACCAAAAACCTAGATGCCATTTACACAAAATTCGTAAGTACCATCGATACGGTGAAAGCACCTGGTATTCAGAAAGTGCCCCTCATGTACACTTCGCGGTATTCGCGGGTTTTGCCGGCGCCGGTTCGCCTGAATTTTAACGAGGCCCGCCTGGAAGTAAACCCGAGATTGTTCAATAAAGAAAATATTCCGGTAGCCTATTTACTGGAAGGCTCTTTCCGTTCGTTATACAAAAACCGCCTGGCACCGGAAAAACAGCAGCAGGTTGGCTTCGTGGAAACTGGCAAACCGGGCAAGATCGTGGTGGTTTCCGACGGCGACCTGATCCGCAACGAGGTGAACAAAAAGACCAATACGCCTTATGAACTCGGATACGACCGCTTTGCCGGGGTGAAATTTGCCAACAAAGAGTTTGCCCTCAATGCCATGGATTATATGCTCGACGAAAGCGGCCTGATCTCGGTCCGCACCAAGGAGATCGTGCTGCGTCCGCTGGACCGTTTGCAGCTGAAAGAAGAGCGCACCCGCTGGCAATTGATCAACATCGTGCTGCCGCTGGTGGCCTTAGTGCTTTATGGCTTAACCCGTTTTTACCTGCGCAAGCGGAAATACGAAAAATCAGTTTAATTTTTTATGAGATCCCGGAATACCCTTTTATTAGTAGTACTGTTGGTTTTAGTTGGCGCCGCCGCGTATTTTTTCTCCAACAAAGGCAGCGATAAATCTACCCTGAATGTTGAAGAATCGGATTTTTCGGTTTCCGATACGGCTTCGGTTGATAAAATTTTTATTTCTTATAAAAGCGGCGAAAACCACCTGCTGGAAAGAAAACCGGATAATACCTGGATACTCGATAAAAAGTTTGAAACCCAGAAAAGACAGGTGAACATCTTGCTGGAAACCCTGAAGCGGATGGAAGTAAAACGCCCGGCCGACAAAGCTTCCCGCAACAATGTGATCCGCGATTTTGCCACCTTAGGCCGTAAAGTGGAAATTTACCAGCACGGCAAACTGGCCAAGACTTTTTATGTGGGGCAGAATACCGATAACGACCTGGGAACATATTTCATTATGGCAGGTTCAGAAGACCCTTACGTGCTTCATATTCCCGGCTTTAATGGTTTTATTAGCTCCCGCTTCGATATTTCGGAGCTGTACTGGCGCAGTGTGCCGGTTTTCCGGAGCACCCCGCAAACCCTGCAGGAACTTTCTATTGAATACACCGGCAGTGCCGCCGATAACCTGAACATCCGCAAGGAGGGAAACCAGTTCGCTGTTGCTGGCCTGCAACAACCAAACCAGGAAGACGTAAAAGCCTATCTGGAAAATTTTAAGTTCGTGAACGGCGAATATTATATTCCGGACCCGATGAAGAAATTAGCCGATTCGCTGGCCCTGAAAACCCCGGTGGCAAAAATTATGGTTAAGGATGCGGTACCGGCCCATTCACGTTCCTTCAGTTTATTTTTAAGGCCGGATGAAATAGACCGTTTTGTAGCCTTGGATGACCGTTCACGCGATATTATATCCGTTCAAACCTACGTTTTCGACCGTTTACTTATTAGACGGGAAGCTTTTGGAAAAAAATAGGTTTTAACTGTAAATTCGGTAGGAAAAAAGGCTTTTCTTCCTAACTTTGCTTTAACTAAGATAAGACCCAGGGAATGAAATTTATTGTATCTTCTTCAGCTTTACTTAAGCAGCTACAGAGTATAAACGGCGTAGTGGCTAATAATCCGGTAGTTCCCATTCTGGAAAACTTCCTTTTCGATGTAACCGACGGTTTGCTTACCATTACGGCCTCCGACCTGGAAACATCCATGATCACGGAAATTCCCGTAGAAGCCAAAGAAAATGGCCGCATAGCTGCTCCCGCCCGCATTCTGCTCGATACCCTTAAGAACCTGCCCGACCAGCCGGTTACTTTCACCATCGATGAAGAAACCTACACCATAGAGATCAGCTCTTCGAACGGCCGCTACAAGCTTTCCGGCGAAAATGCTACCGATTTCCCGAAAGTGCCGGTGGTGCGCGGCGGCAACGCCATCGAAATTCCTTCGAACGCCCTGGCCCGCGCTATTAACAAAACCATCTTTGCGGTGAGCACTGATGAGCTTCGTCCGGCCATGACGGGTATTTTCGTACAACTGAACGAAGGCAACATTACGTTTGTAGCCACCGACGGTCACCGCTTGCTGCGCTACCGCCGCAACGATGTTTCTACCGGCGAGCAGACTTCCATCATTGTGCCGCGAAAAGCCTTTAACTTACTCAAAGCTACGCTGCCGGCCGAGCCAACCTCGGTAAAAGTGGAGTTCAACAATTCCAATGCGTTCTTCAGCTTCGATAATATCCGGATGATCTGCCGCCTGATCGATGAGCGTTTCCCGGACTACGAAAACGTAATTCCGCAGCACAACCCGAACAAGTTATTGATCGATCGTTATGACCTGCTGAGCTCCGTAAAACGTATTTCCATCTATTCAAACAAAACCACGCACCAGGTACGCCTGAAAATCACCGGTTCCGAACTGGTAATTTCTGCCGAAGATCTGGACTTCTCGAACGAAGCAAGCGAGCGTTTAAGCTGTCAGTACGAAGGAGAAGACATGGAGATCGGTTTCAATGCCAAGTTCCTCATCGAAATGCTGAACAACATTGATTCCGACGAAGTAAGCATGGAGCTTTCCACGCCAAACCGCGCCGGCCTCCTAATGCCAGCCGGTATGGATGACAACGAAAACATCCTGATGCTGGTAATGCCGGTAATGCTGAACAACTACGTATAAAAACGGTAGGTTTAGAATATAAAAAAGGCCTTTGGAGAAATCCAAAGGCCTTTTTTGTTTGCGGTAATGTAGGATCGGAAATGTAGAGACGCCCAAATTGGGCGTCTCTACGGTATTGGTACGGTATTGATACGGCATCGCGATTTCCCAATTCACGCATTTCAACGGTGCGTATCCGCATCCGTTTTATCATCTCCGGGCGTAGGCAGGTTCCAATGATAACGAAGCGCTAAAATGCGTAAAGTAAAACTTACCGTTAATGCAATGATCGCCACCCAGCCGCCGGTCCCCCAATTAAAATGATCTCCCAAAACTACTATAAGAGACCCCAAAAGCGCCGCCGAGGCATAAATCTCTTTTTCCAGAATAAAAGGGACCCTGGTAAGCAGGATATCGCGCATCACGCCGCCGCCTACGGCAGTGGTAATACCTAAAAGAATGGCTACTTCGGCATTATAGCCATACGCCAGCGCCTTTTGGGCTCCCGTTACCGCAAACATCGATAAACCAACGGCATCGAAAAGCAATACCGGGCGTTTAAGCCGCTGTACTACAGAATAGAAACCTACCGTTAAACCGGCAGCGCTTATGGCCACAACCAGGTATTGCCAGTTCGTTAAACCTGCAGGGGGAATTACCCCAATACAAAGATCACGAATGATCCCTCCACCGCAGGCCACCACAAAAGCAACGGCACAGATGCCGAACAGGTCCAGGTTGCGTCTTCTGGCGGCCGTGGCCCCGCTAATGGCAAAGGCAAAAGTACCGGACATTTCCAAAACGAAATACAGGGAATGTAGCTTTTCCATTCAGATAACCAGAAACAATTTAATCGAACCAGGCGGCAGCAGCGGTAAGCATGGCCTGCAAGCCGGTTTTTAAGGTCGGGTGTAATACCGGGGCGAATTTAGGGGAATGATTGCTGGGAATAGAATTTAGTTTGTTATTCTTTATGGCTTCCCGGTATGTTTCGGGGTCCGTTCCGCCCACAAACCAGAATACGTAGGGCACCTGCCAGTTCCGGCCAAATATGCTGAAGTCTTCGCTGGCCGAAGCAGGTTTGGTTTCGTAGGCCCTGTCGCCGAACTGGGCCTGAAAGGCTGCTGCTACTTTCGCCGTGGCCGCAGCATCATTTTCGGTTATCGGGTAGCTGTCCAGCATGGTGAATTCCGGGTCGCGCGGCGCATTGGAGGCTGCGCATTCGGCGCAACAGATCCGTTTTACGGCTGAAAGGATATGGTCTTTCACCCCATCGTTAAACGTGCGGATATTTAATTTCAGGGTAGCGTCTTCGGGAATGATGTTCTCTTTGGTGCCGGCCTGCAATGCGCCGATAGTAAGTACAGCCGTTTCCGTCGGGGCTACTTCGCGGGAAATAATGGTTTGCAGCCGCATGGTGGTGGCAGCCGCCATAATTACGGGGTCGATGGAGGTTTGGGGCGAAGAACCGTGGGCACCCCGGCCAAAAATTTTAACTTTAATACTATTGCCGGCCGATAAAATAGGACCGCTCCGGTAGCCGACCCTCCCCGCTTCGCCCACCATTACGTGCTGGCCCAGAATAATATCCGGCTTTGGAAAACGGTCCATCATGCCATCGTTTATCATGCTTTGCGCCCCGAGGGCAACTTCTTCGCCGGGCTGAAAAACGGCCATTAAGGTTCCTTTCCATAAGTCTTTGTGTTCGGAAAGTAACCTGGTTATACCCATCATCCAGGTTACGTGCAGGTCGTGCCCGCAAACGTGCGACACCCCGACTTCCACGCCTTCGGCATCCCGGGCCACTTTCGTACTGGCATAAGGCAGGCCGGTATCTTCTTTAACCGGAAGCGCATCCATGTCGGCCCGGAGCATGACCACCGGTCCTTCGCCATTCTTCATAAGGCCCACCACTCCGGTTACCCCCACACCGGTCGTGACTTCGAACTGGTATTTGGCTAAGTGATCGGCCGCAATTTTAGATGTCCGGAATTCTTCCATCGACAGTTCCGGGTTTTGGTGAATGTCTTTATAGATCTCTTCCAGTTCGGGAAGCAACTGGTCTATAAAACTATCCAGTTTATCGAGGAAGGCTTTGATCTGAGAATTTTCCATAGCAAGGGCGTTATTTCAAATTAAAAATGATACTTCTGATTAAGCAGCCGCATTCTCTGGCCTGCCTTTCGGGATTGTTTTTAGAATGGCAACGATAGCGGCAACAATCATTAATACGTTAAACAGCAGCGCAATACCGGCCGCATAGCGCACATTTATATTATCGGTCCGGCCCAGAAAGATATCTGCCAGTGGCGGTATACCCTCCATTTTACCAAGCCCGTAGAAGATGGCAGCCGAAATGGCAACGCCAAATGCAGCCCCCAGGGACGAAGCCATTTTATAAATGCCCGATGCCGAACCGGCCTTATTTTCCGGAACGTTGCTAAGCGCGGCATCGGTAGAGGGCGTGGCATAAAAACCCAGCCCGATCCCAAACAAGGTAAACCCGATAAAGGAAACGATGATGTATTGCTTAGCAAGAAGGAAGGTCAGGCTGGTGAGGAGAATGCCCAGGCCGGTAATAAAACAGCCCAGCAGCATGGGCTTTCGGGGCCCCATTTTCTGAAGTAATTTTTCACCTACCCGAATGGTACTGAGTACCGCTACTAAATAACCGACCGTAATTAACCCTGATTGCAGGGAAGACAAGCCGGCTTCGGTTTGAACGAGCGCCAAAGATACCAGCAGCGTTCCGGCAGCTCCGTTGAGCAGGAAGTTAGATAGGGTAGCCCCCGAAAATGTCTGGTTACTGAAGAGCGACAGATCTACAAAACCGTTCGCACTCTTTTTTTCTATCCGGAGAAAGATAAACGTGAAAATGATAAAAAAAGCAATACCCGTAAGAACCGCGGGACTTAACCAGCCTAGAGTGGCACCTTGCCCAATTACAATATTAATGGCCAGCATGGCCACAATAAACGCGAAAAGTCCTGCCCAGTCGAAAGCTTTTTTGTCTGTTACCGTTAGTTTACTTTCCGGCGTTCCTTTTATTAACAGAAAGCTAACTATAGCCACAATTATAGACAGCACAAAGATCCAGCGCCAGCCCAACGTGGAAGCTACCAGGCCGCCAAATAAGGGGCTGAAGCCGGAGCCACCCCACGAACCGATCGACCAGAAGCTGATCGCCCGCTGCCGCGCTTTACCATCGTAATAAGCTTTCATCAGGGCCAGGGTTGCCGGCATAATACATGCTGCCGAAAGCCCTTGCAGGATGCGCCCGGCTAACAGAAATCCAGCAGTGCCCGAAGGCGAAATGACAATAAGAAAAGAACCGATGATATTGAGCAGCAAACCAATATAAGTCATTTTAACCCGGCCGATCCTATCCGCTAAGCCCCCGGCTACCACAATAAAAATCCCGGAAAACAGCGCGGTAATGCTCACCGCCAGGCTGTTCAGATCGGGGCTGATCTGCAAGTCTTCCTGCATTGCCGGAGCAATGTTCAGGGTAGTTTGTGCAAAAAGCCAGAAAGTAATAACGGCTAAGACAATTCCTAAAATAAGTTTGTCCGTCCCCTGGTAGGGTGTAGCTTTGGCTTGGGTTTGAACGGCAGATGACATTTTCACAGCATTATATGTTATTTGAACGTAAATGGCTTCAAATGAATAATGAAAAAGCAAAATAAATTACCTGTTTTATGCTGCCTTCCCCACTTACTGCCCAATTTTTCCCCTTCAGAAATTCCGCCTAAGCCTTTTATAAAGGGAAAGCCCTAGGTTCATCAATCAGATACCTAAAACCAGTTCGGTTATATTTAGACCAATTTGCCAATATGCTATCTTTCAGGCTGCCCTCTATCTTCCTTGTGCACGAAGAAACCCGGCCATTGGAGGCGTGACTCTAAGAAGCGGGATATTAAGTAAAAAGACATTGGTATCTGGATATTAGTATCTAGACTAAAAATATGCAAGAATCTATAATTCATAGGCTTACAAAATTGTTTTTTCTTTTCAGTACTCGACCAAATTAATTATTAGAATTTGCTTGACGGGGTGCTTGACGGGATTTGTAATCACTACTGTACGAAAAGCCACCAATTTATCTGATTGTCAATAGGTTAGCTTATATTGTAAAATTATATATTACACAGAATTAGCCCTTTATGAACATAAAAAATTTGTATATTATTAATTAAAACAGTCCTAGGAGGCTCTAAACCAACATTCAAAGATTCAAATCATTAATAGCAACATGTTGATTACCAGTGCATTTGATAGCTTTTCGTACAGTAGTGATTTGTAATCCCGTCTTAACCGAGCCGTGGGATTTGTAATCCCACTTTCTGAAAGTTATGTTGGTAATGCACTAGCTATGCGGTTAATTTAGTCCTGCTACTTAAATGCTACTGTGCTAAATAACCGCCGTCTATCGGGTAATAAGAACCGGTTACAAAAGAGGCTTTCGGCGAAGCCAGCCAAAGCAGCAGTTCCGCTATTTCTTCTGCTTCGCCTAAACGCCCGATGGGGTGCAGTTTAACCAGCTCTTTTATCGCGGCTTCATCTACCGATTTGGTAACCAGCGGCGTATTTATATAACCGGGCCCGATGGCATTGATGCGGATCTTTTTATCGGCATATTCCAGGGCAGATGCTCTGGTAAGCCCCACTACGCCGTGCTTTGCCGACGTATAAGCCGGTGAAAGCCTGGCACCGGCCATGCCCAGAATGGAAGATACGTTTACAATGCTGCCGCCCCGCTCCAGCATGGCAGGGATCTGATACCGCATGCCATAGAACACCCCCGATAAATTAATGTCAATTACTTTTTGCCAGGCATCTATTGGGTATTCGCCGGTTAAGCTTAAGGCGCCGCCAATACCGGCATTGTTTATAGCAATATCCAGTACGCCGTACTGCTTCATGGTTTGGCTTACCAACGCTTCATTATCTTCCGGTCGGTAGGAGTCGGCTTTTATAAAGAATGCTTCTCCGCCATCTTTTTTAATTTCTTCTACGGCACTGTTGCCATGGGCTTCATTTACATCGGAAATCACCACGCGGGCACCTTCTTGGGCAAATAATTTTGCTGCTGCTTTTCCAATGCCGGAACCGGCACCCGTAATAATGGCTACTTTGTTTTCTAACTGTTTCATGCCTTTAGATTTAAATTGAGGGAATATTTTTTTAAGATTTCCAATATGAATTCGTTCAGGCCCGTTTCCAGGTTAAATAAGAGTTAACAGTTTTACCGCCGGAAACAATGGGCGTCGCCGTGCATAAATGCAGGAGGTCGTCTTCAATTTTCACTAACCGGGGCTGGGTTTGCCCGGTCCAGTTTGGGAATAAGGAAACGAACATAGAAAGGCTAAGGCGCTGCTTTTCTTCATCAACATGGAAGGGGCCGGAGTAGGCAATGTAAGTAGAGGCTTCCGCTTTATATTCTTCGACCGTACCATTGAACCAGTCGCCGGAAGCGAAATTTTTACTAGCGGGATGCATATGTTGCGCCTACATATAGCCATCCTGGGTGTACATGATAATGCCTTTCGGTTTTTCACTCATGGGGTAGAACGGGGCAGAGCCGTCAACGGGCTTTTCGAGGTAGGAGACTAGTTTCCAGACACCGATCAATTGCTCTCTTAAGGTTTTGGCCATACGTAGTATTTATTAATTTCCTGTATGCTTTAAAAGATTTACGTGTGCTTGTCTTCCCCTTTCTTCTCCACCAGCCAGGCTTCCGCATCCTCCACCGCATTATGCGTGGAAAGGCCGAGAACCGGCTCCGCCTTAAAAGCCCTTATCGGTCCGTTAAGGTGCAGCTTGCCGGAATGCTCCACTTCTTCGTTTACTTGTTCGCTGATGCCCGTCAGGTACAATCTGCCGTTCGCGGCCTCTAACTGGGAGGCATATTCGGACAGAACTGAAACCAGAGTGGCTCCCAGATGTTTCCGGCCCCGAAGGCGTAGAATTACTACGGGGTTTTGAACGCCTGCGGGTTTGGGAAGCACATGCCCCAGGGTTCTCGCGCCCGCAAAAAACAAATCGCCATATATATTAAGCACCGTTACCTGATTCTCTTTCAGCTCTTTGGGCGCCTGGTGTTCTTCTATCGCACCGTCTTTTCGCCTTCTGAGCTGTACTAAAGTAATTTCAGTAGAAGATTGGGTTACGTAGAGGAACGCAGAAAGGAGTACGCCGATTCCCACTGCCGAAGGGATGGGCAGGATGAGGGTAGCTCCAAAGGTAACGATCATGGCCAGGTAAGATGGCCAGGATTTCCAACCCGAATTCCAGGTAGACTCGATATCGGAAAGCTTGATGCTCCGGCTACCGGCCAGAATGAGCATGGCCCCCAGGGAAGGCATGGCTGTATAGGCAACTATTCCGGAAAAAACGACTACTACCAGGGTCATGGCAATGCCTGATAAGATGGAAGCCCACCGGGTTTGTGCCTTGGCCAGTACATTTATGGCAGTAGTGCCCAACGAACCGCCTACCGGTAGGCCGTGAATAAAACCGCTGGCAATGTTGGCGGCGCCCTGGGCCACAAAATCGCGGGAGGGACTTTTGCGGGGACCACTCTTGTTAGGTACGTTCTGGCTTACGCCGGCGCCCTGGATCAGAATAACGAGGGCCACCGCTAAGGCTCCGGTAATTATATCGATACTGATGTCGGAAATAGGGGGCAACACCGGCTCTGGAAAACCGCCGCCAATATCGCCGATATCCTGCACCACCTTTACATCTCCCAGACCCAGAAAATAAACCAGCAGCGAGGGGACAGCGATGGCAATTAAAGCGAAAAATTTTTTAACCGGGGTTTTCTGCAAAAGGATGGCAAGCAGCATAGTTAAGGCTGCCATTCCTAAAGTCGGTAAATGTACCTGATTGATGTTCCAGAGCAAATTGAAGATTCGGAAAATGCTGTTCGCCCCTTTTGGTTCATACCCGGTGACTGTAGGCAGCTGGCTCATGATCAGCAAGACCGATATACCCGTGAGAAAGCCGGTCATCACCGAAAAGGAAACAAAGCGGATAAGCCGGCCCTGACCTAAGAGGCCAAGCACCGCCTGAAAAACCCCGATGAGCACGACCAGCAGCACGAACATCTTCCCCCGTTCTTCCTCCGGAAAAGCGCCGGTCGTCTGGCCTGCCATGATCGCTGAGGCGCTCGTGGCGGTTATCATCATGAGTTGCGTACTGGAAAAAAGCCCCCCAACAATCGGTCCCGCAATGCAGGCGTAAAGGCCGTATAAGGGATTTATGCCTGCCAGCAAGCCGTTGGCCATGCCATCGGGCAGACTGCTAACGGTGGTGGTAAGGCCGGCAATGCTATCCTGTTGCAGTTTGTTGCGTGGCGGTACTTTCCTGGATACATTTTGTACCGCATCCCGCAAAACAGATAACCCGGGCAGGTTAAACTCATCGTCCGGGGCCGATTTCTTGTCGACAGTAGTCCCTTCTTCCATTACACAACCTGGTTTTTAGCCCCGTACTGTTTTTGGACGCCGGCCTTATTTAACTGACCATTTATTCCTCAAAATGTTTCGCTGAAGGCTATAAGCTTACGAGCCAGATCATTTTTCTGAACGTTCTGAGTACGTTGGATTACATTGCCGGAATACCTTCCTGGCCGGGGCTAATTTACAGACTGTGCCTTAGGAGTTTTTTCGATTTTCTATTTCCGGCAGCTTATTTCTTTACATGCGTTTTTACCCATTTTTCAAAGGCCTCCATAAAGCTTCTCAGAAATTCTTTGGTAGAATCGTTGGTGAGGTTGCCATTTTCGTCGAATAATTCCCCGGCATTCCCGATGTAGGCTTCGGGTTGGGCCATGGTTGGTACATTCACAAAAGTCAGCGATTGGCGGAGGTGGTGATTGGCGCCGAATCCGCTGATGTCGCCAATGGAAACGCTTACCACTGCGCCGGGTTTTCCGTCCCAGGCGTTTTGGCCGTAAGGGCGCGACCCTACATCGATGGCATTTTTTAATACGCCCGGTACCGAACGGTTGTATTCCGGGGTCAGGAAAAGCAGGCCATCCGCCGCATGGATTTTTTCCCGCAAGGCTGTCCATTCCTTCGGTGGGGTGTCTTCCAGGTCTTCGTTGAACATGGGCAGATCCCCGATATTTACCAGTTCCAGCGATAACGATTCGGGGGCCAAGGCCATTAAGGCTTTGGCAGTTTTCAGGTTATAAGACCCTTTGCGAAGGCTTCCTACAAAAACGGCAATTTTATATTTTTCCATTGGTATATGTTTCGTTTACATTTTGAATGTTGAGCGGTATACTTTCAGCCTGACTTTTCCGGACCTATTTCCTACTGTTTACAGTACGATAACTTCTGTGCTGCAGGTTTAGAAAACGGTTTGTTCAGGGAAAAAGACAGGTACGTTTTCAATAGCTTTTACTGCACGCTCAGTCCGCCGTCTATTACCTGGGTGGTACCGGTTATGAAACGGCTGTCGTCGCTTGCCAGGAACAAAACCAGTTGGGCGATCTCTTCGGGTTTGGCATACCTGCCCAAAGGAATGGTTTTTTCCAGTTCTTTTTTGGCTGCTTCGGCCTGGCCCGGTGCAAAGCCTTCCTCCAGGGAACGCATCATCCGATTATCGACGGGGGAGGGGTGCACCGAATTCACTCTGATCTTCCGGGGCGCTGCTTCTACGGCTATGGCCCGCATAATGCCCACTACCGCGTGTTTACTCGTGATATAGGCGCTAACGTTCGGGCTACCGTTAATGCCCGCCACCGAAGAGGTGTTAATAATACTGCCGCCATCATTCATTTGCGGTAATACGTACTTTATGCCTAGCCAGGCGCCTTTTACGTTTACGGCAATTACCTTGTCGAACATCTCTTCAGGATAATCGGTAATCGGTTTTACCACGCCTTCGATGCCGGCATTATTGAAAAACACATCGATCTTGCCGAAAGCTTTTACCGTAGCCTCTACATACCGCTGTACATCTTCGGATTTTGTTACATCCGCGGCGCAATACTGAACGTTCTTGCCTCCCAGTTCTGCCACAGCTTTATGCAGGGCGTCTTCCTTCAGATCGACCAGCATTACCCTGGCTCCTTCGTCTAAAAAAAGCCTGGCGGTGGTCTGGCCGATGCTGCCGGCGCCACCGGTTATGATGGCAACTTTGTTTTCTAATTTCTTCATTTTGGCAAAGGTTAGAAGTGAAATGCGTACCTGAGTGACTGATTTATAGGTCAATCAACAGCTTGCAGCAGAATTTCTGAAAGTTTAAAATCACTTCCCGGCCTTTTAAGTAGCCTTATCTTTTCAACTGCCCGATCCCATTGTCCTAAACCAATGTGAGCTGCTTACAGCTGTTTAGGTACAAATAATACCCATAATCATTATATAAAATAGTTCAAACGGAAAATCAGATTCCGGGTTATTGAGGAGCTTTGCGGGTTTGCCGGGATACGGGTAATTTTAAGCAAACATTGGGTGGTTATCCTTTTAAGACAGTGGCTGGCAGCAATCAGGAAAGTAGAAAGCAATAATTTTAAAGTTGTTCTCTTCCCGTCAGCGTTAAAGGGCACCTTTTTCAGCTGGTTTTCGAACCAAAAACAGTACCGTTCCAAGCTGAATCTGCTTTTCCAGTCTTGCTGCCTTTCCAATCTTGCAGGCAAGCACCTTAACGCTTACCGGTCAAAAGTGACTTTAAACAATGCGTACAAAGGCAGCGCAAAAACTGTTGACTAAAGATTGAACATAATATTTAGAGGAGCCAATGGCGTTTTCAACTACTACTTGACCAATTTAATTTTTTAGAAAGTGGGATTCACGGCTCGGTTAAAACGGAATTACAAATCCCGTCAGGCAGATTCCCGTCAATCAAATTCTAGAAAGTAAATTGGTCGAGCACTACTACGGTTGTCATTCTGGAAGAACTTTGTGATTCCTATGCTCTGAACTCACATGTTTCTTTCAGGATTACAGAAAAGGAATGGATATGATTATGTAAACCAAGCTCGTCCACTTGCTTACTTTTATTAATATAATTCCATTTATTTCGCAAATTCCCTGGTTACCGGAACCTGTACCCTGCATTGATCGGCTATAACTTCGTTTTATCTTTTGAAATAAGCCATTCTGCCGTCTGGGTCTGGGACAGGGCGTATTTTTTTAGCTTTTCAAATTCTGTTTTGTTGATTTTAGAGTAGTCCTTCAGGTCGCCTTTTTTATAATCGTATAAACTTTCTTCCCCGCCAAAACGGTAGACATACAACCATTTGTCATTTAGGCAGCCAATTTTGTCGTCTGAAGAAAAATAAATGGCTTCCCGCTCTTGCTTTAACACATTTGTGCCAAGCGTGTTATTCACGTAGTTACCATTTAGAATGCCCATCAGGGTAGGGAAAATATCGATCTGGCCTATCAGGTTGTCGAAGGTTTTAGGCGTGCCCAATAATTTTGGGGCGTACAAAATAAGCGGAATATGATGATAGGAGAGCACCAGGTCGTAGGGGTTTTCTCCCACAACCAAACCATGGTCTGCCACAAAAACAAAGATGGTATTTTCAAACCATTTCGTCTTTTCGGCTTCCTTTAAAAACTTCCCGATAGACCAGTCGGCATAGGAAACGGCTTTCAGATCTTTTTGAGGGATAGGCGATTTGAAATAATCGGGTAGGATATAAGGATCGTGGTTAGAACAGGTAAGAACGGTTGCAAAAAAAGGGTGGTTTGCGTCGAACTGATCTAATTTATCCTTTGCGTAGGAAAACAAATAATCGTCGGGTACGCCAAAGGGGCCAACGGTTTTCTGAGACGGATAATCCTCGGCAGAATAAAGCTCATCGAAGTGATTATTAGGAATAAAAGCGCCCAGGTTATCGAAGCCTTCGGAGTGGGTACTAAAAAATAAATTACTGTAACCGTGTTGTTTGAGCGCCTGGGGCAGTCCGCTGAAAGTACGAATCGGGGCAGTACTCATTGGCCGGATCCTTCTCAAGGCCGGATAGGAATATAAGGTAGAAAAAATACCGTTGTTGGTATGGATCCCGGCGCTATAGGCATTCCGGAAAAACCAGGATACCCGGGTAAGACTGTCGAGCGTCGGAGTTAAATTATTTTTGTTGCCAAAGCTGCCCATGTAGTTGGCGCTCATGCTTTCCATAAGCACCAGTACCACATTGGGCTTTTTCATCAGAGAATCGCTTTTTACCGCTCTGGCAACGGGGGAAATATTAAAAAGCGGTTCCTTAATTTGCAGATATTTTGTGGTTTGGTTTAGGGCCAGCTCATCGTCCAATAATTTTACTTTGGTATTATAACTTTTCAGTAAAGTAAAAATGGGATTAAGCCCGATCTGATTTAATACTGGATCGTTGCAGTAAAAAGCATCACCCGGCCTGATCGGGTGGGAAATTTTGCCGCGCATACCCAGGAAGGCCAACATGGCAAATAAAAGAAAATAAAGGGCATAAATTAATTTCTGGTGATTCTTATTGTCGGAAAACCCGTTCTGAAAAATGAGCTTTTTGCGGCTGTATCGGAAAATGAAGTACCCGCTTAGGCCGGAAACCAGCAACGCTGCAATTAGAAAAGATAGGTTTGCCGGGTTCCCGGTTACCATATCTAAAACAATGTCCAGGTTGCCCAACCATTGTAAAGATGCTTCAGAAAGCCTGTTTTTAAAGAAATGGAAATACGGAATATCGGCAATGGTGGTAAAAACCAGCACCGGAATGGTTATGGTCAATAAAAGGATAATGAACCTCGCAATAAAATTTCCTACAACTTCATACGGCCCGGAGGTACAATAAACCCGGAGGTACAATAAAACTAAAGGTAGCGTAAGCAGATACGATAAAATTACGGTATCGAATTGAAGTCCAATTACCAGCGATTTTAAAGTTACGGCATTAAGCAATTCAATTTCGGGTCCCGCAGTATACAAAAGAAGCGTTAATCTTAAGGCGCCAAAAAGCACTAAACTTACCAGGTAAACGGGAAGTAAAAAGGAAACAAAAGGAGGGAGCGCCGTGAGGGAAGTTTTTTTATTCGGAAGTAAGGTCATTTTTAATGCTGGAACTTCAGCTATTTACAGAAAGGTATTTTTATGCCAGGAAAGTAACCGCTGCCGGAAACAATTAATTCACGAAGTAAACGCTATTTGCCGACATAATTAGTTTGAGTTAAGTAAGTGGCCAAATTTAATTACAAAATTTATTCTACCCTTTTCTGTCATTCTGGAAGAATTATGTAATTTCTGTACTTCACTTTCCTCAATTTCTTATTGAATGATAATGGTAGTAGTTTAAAATAAATTCGTCTCCTTACTTAAAAATAAATGAAGTTACGAAACCTTTTGAGGTCCCCTTTGGAGGCAGGGTTGTTTCATTTTAATAAAAATTCTCCTTGGCCTGTGTCTCACAGGCCAAAGCACTATCGTTAAAAGTCGAGTCTACTTTCCCCAGCCCTTCAGTAGCCCTTTTTGAGGCTGTCGCCTCCCTGAAGTTACAAACTTCAGATTATATATAGGTCAAAGTTATAAACTTTGACCAGCATTTTTGAGAATGAAACGGCCCTGCCTCCAAAGGGGGACTTTTCTCTTGCCTGTGCACCGTTTCTTATTACCTAGAAATGCAGTGAGCTTTCAGCTACCGGCTGGTCTTTGGAGTTTTTTAAGGTTATTTCCGGCTTTTGGCCAGCACCGCTTCATAGATCCCGATCCACTCTTCCACGGTCATTTTGGTTGCCAGTTCAGCAATTAGTTCATACGGGATCTGCTCTACTTTCTTGAACCGGATGCAGCTTTTACCCATATCCAGCTTGGTTTTTACGTGCTTGGGATATTCCGATGTAAACCATTCCAGTAATTCGGGGCTCGAATAGATGCCCATATGGTAGATCGCAATAAAATTCTTTTGGGAAGCCACACCTATAAAAGGCAGCGGGTCTTTCGGGTTGCAATGGTAACCGGCCGGATAAATGGAATGCGGTACGCCATAGCCTAGCATGCCATAACCCATAGATTCTGTAAAGCCGTCGGGCAGATTCTCGAGAAGAATACTTCTTAATTTACGCATTGCCTCTTTTCTATCGGCGGGCAAAGTTTCCAGGTATTCCAAAGCGTTAGGAGCGGTAGATTGCATAAATGATCAGGTTTAAAATTGCAGCTTTGAAATTACGGATTTGGTTCTATATTTAACAAGCTGAGCTATAAAATTGGTATGGTTTTCATTTTAAAAACCCTTGTCTGGCCAGTTATTAAAGAAGAAGCCTTCCGCATTGCAGCAGAAGGCTTCTTCTTTTACACCAAAATGGTAGCGTTTCTATCGGGTGGAAAGGTTAATGTAGATCGGTAAATGATCGGAATAACCGCCCAGGTATTTTTTACCGGCGTACGTGCGGAACGGGGTGCCTTTGAATTTTCCTTCCTGCTCCAAAATGCGGTCTTCCTGGTAAATGGTTGCCGAATTTGGTACATAATGCAGTCCTTTTTTGGTAAGCAGGCTTTTGGATAGCATCATCTGATCGATCATATCCCAATTGCCTTTGTAGTTGTAGCTGCCTTTCTTTTGCTCTGCAAATGGTGCGAACGCATTATAAAGCTGACGAGCCGGCTCAGGCTGGGTGTTGTTTACGGCATTCAGCGTTTCGGCAATCGCTTTGCTGTCCGGGGTGTCGTTAAAATCGCCCATGAGCAATACTTTGGCTTTCGGATTGCGGATCATTTCGGCATCAACTGTGCGGCGCACCAGGTCGGCAACCGCCTGGCGTTTCGGATCGCTTTCTTCTGCGCCGCCGCGTTTCGAAGGCCAGTGGTTTACCAGCACCGTAACCGTGTCGCCGGCCAGAATGCCTTTTACCTGCAGAATGTCGCGGGTTTTATCTTTGGAATTTGGCAGGGTAACCGGAATGGCTTTTTGCTCCAGCACTTTAAAAACATCGGCTTTGTAAAGCAGCGCCACGTCTATGCTCCGCTCATCCGGCCCTTCAAAATGGATAACTTCGTAGTTCCGGTCCGATAAAACGGGTTGGGCTGCCAGGTCCACGAGCACTTTGCGGTTTTCGATCTCGCACACGCCCAGGAGTTCCGGACCGTCGGCATCGCCTAAATTTTGGATAACCGAAGCCATGTTGGCCAGTTTTTTCTTGTAGCGTTCCGGGGTCCATTGCAGGTCGCTGGTCGGCAGGAATTCCTGGTCGTCTTTATTCGGGTCGTCTTCGGTATCGAACAGGTTTTCGAGATTATAAAAAGCTACTGACACTTCTTTCGGCGCCTGGGCAGCCGATTTAGCGGTAGGCGATTTCTGGCATCCGGCCAGGGCAGCAGCCAGGATCAGGCTGGCTGCAAATTTTACTGGGTATTTCATCCGTAATTTTGTTTCGAGGTGCTAATATGCGAAATTTACCCCGGAATAAACAAACCCTTACGCATATGAAAAAATCAGAGATATATTTCAGCATTGCTTTAGACGAAAACCACGTACCGGAAGCCATTAGCTGGCGCGCCACCGATGCCGGCGAAAAGATCCACTTTGCCAAAGCCATTAACATCGCCCTCTGGGACCGCCAGGAACCCGGAACCATGAAGATCGACCTCTGGACGAAGGATATGCCGGTTAATGAAATGAAACGCTTTTACATCGATACGATCGGGGCCATGGCCGAAAGTCTGAAAACGGCTACGAACGACGAAGTAATGGTAACAAAAATGCGCGCGCTGTGCGAGGAACTGGTACAGCACGTAAACCAGCAGCCTGAGTAGTAATCAGCGGTGAGTTAATAAATAGCGATTTGGTTTTATTAACTGGCGTTTAGCAATTTTGTTGAGGTCCCCCTTTGGTGGGGGTAGGGGGAGGACAGGAGAATTATCTGATCATGTTTTAAATAACGTAAAAATCCTCCCCCTACCCCCTCCAAAGGGGGACTTTTCTCTTATTGACGTAAAATCAGTTATTAAGCAAAACGCTACGGTTTTAAAACAAAAAAGCCCTGCTTTCCGGCAGGGCTTTTTTGTTTATATCGGTTTAGATTAGCGGCTGGCCATCTGATTTCCGGCAGATAGGGTCGCATCATCGTCGTTATCTGCCAGGTTGTCTTTCTCAACCTTGGCGGTTGGCTGGGACAGGTAGCCGCCCATGGCATAATCTTTATCTAATTTATAGTAGTTCGGGCGGTTGCCGTAGTATTTGGAATATTGTTCCGTGCTTAACAGGTTTTCCAGTTCCTTATCCCGGTCTTTGCAAACGCCTTTGCAGTCGTTGTCGATCTGATTCGGGTCGCCGCCTTTGGCTTCAATGGCCATCATACGGGTAACTTTATCCAGGTTAATGGCGCGTAAGGTGCGGGCCTGGTAATTGTTCAGTTTTAATTCCCGGATCATCTGATCGGTGAGGTAATTTGCCCGCTGACTGGCAGAAAGCATTTTTTTAGGTGCAGGTGCTGCTTTGGTTTCCCCCGATTTTTTATCAGCGGCTACGGTAGCAGAATTATTATTGGCTTTTTTATTCGTTCCGATCCCGGCTTCCACAGCAATCGTGTGCAAAGCAGAAGCGAAAACCAGACTTGACATTACCAGCATCTTTTTCATAAAACCCTTTCTTTACTGTTGATTCGTATGCGTTTTTCCTATAACTGAGCTTTTCCCAAAAAAGTTTAATTCCTTTTTTAACGAAGTACCATTTTTCCGTACAAAGCCGGAATGAAGGTGAAACATAATCAATTATACGGCCACCGGCGGCAAAAGTATAGTAAAAGGCTATGTTGTTACCAGAAAAACGAACCAAGATGAAATTTAGTACTGGTTATTCTCCAATATTTTAGCCCCTGCAGAGCATTTATACAAACCAATTATTCAGCAAAGGCTGGGCCTCCCGGAAGATCTTCCCTTTAATAATTACTTTATCAATAGTATCCGAACCGAAGGCATAAGGCATGTAAGCATAGCTCGGGATTTCCTGGGTAATGAACACGTTGCCTACTTTGCCCTTAGCGATGCTGCCGTGCGTTTTTTCCAGTCCCATGGCGTAAGCAGAATTAATGGTTACCGCGTTTATGGCTTCTTCCGGCAGCATTTTAAGTTTAATACAGGCCAAAGAAAGAATAAGCGGAATGCTGCCCGAAGGACAACTACCTGGATTATAGTCGGAGGCCAGGGCCAACGGCAAACCGGCTTCAATCATTTTACGGGCAGGCTGGTACGGTAATCCTAAAAAGAAAGCCGCGCCCGGCAAAAGGGTAGGCATGGTTTCGGAAGTTTTTAAAGCGGCAATCTCCGCTTCGCCAACGTGCTCTAAATGGTCTACGCTAATGGCATTGTTGGCAACCCCTACCTGAATTCCGCCGGAGGCCGATAGCTGGTTCGCATGGATTTTCGGACGAAGGCCGTACGCCAGACCGGCTTTCAGGATCCGGTCCGTTTCTTCGGGCGTAAAAAAGCCTTTGTCACAGAAAACGTCGCAATAATCGGCCAGACCTTCCGCTGCCACCTGAGGGATCATTTCGTTTACGATCAGGTCGATATACTCTTTGCGGTCCTGGTATTCTTTCGGAATGGCGTGTGCGCCTAAAAAAGTAGCTTTAATTTCGATCAGGTTCAGGGCTTTCAGGCGTTTCACTACCCGCAGGATCTTCAGCTCATCCTTTACCGTGAGGCCATAGCCGCTCTTGATCTCAATGGCGCCCGTACCCAAATTAATCACTTCGTGCAGGCGGATCATAGCACTCTGGTAAAGTTCTTCTTCCGAAGTTTCCTGTAACCTCTTGGCCGAATTCAGGATTCCGCCGCCGGCAGCTGCAATCTCTTCGTACGTTTTGCCCTTAATGCGATCCACAAATTCCTGTTCCCGGCTTCCGGCATAAACCAAATGCGTGTGCGAATCGGCAAAGCAGGGAAACACCATCCGGCCCGAAACATCCATTTCATCGATGCCATTGTAAAAACGGCTGTCGAGTTGCCGGTATTCTTCCATGGTGCCGAATTCGGCAATTAACCCGTTCCGAATAATAAGAAAGGCATTTTTTATAGTTGGTAACTGAGCCATATCCGCACCAGCCACCCAGCGGCGGGGTGTGGTTTCGGTTTGTACCAGTTCTTTTATATTGGTAAGGATCAGGTTCATTCTTTTTTAGTGATTAATGATTAGTGAATAGTGATTAGTAATTGTCTTATAAATACACCTGTCATCCTGAGCGCCAGCGAAGAACCTCGTTGGCTCCCAGTAGAAGCACCAGAAATACCGGTAATACTAAACGCCGACAAGATGTTTCGCTACCGCTCAACATGACATCTTTTTTATTTAGATAGATTATTGATGTTAAGGAATTCAAATTTAGCTTAAGTGAAAACAAAAACGGTATAGTTTTCTATAAAAAACTATACCGTTCCATAGTAAGGATCGAGATAATATCATCCAGTAGATCAGGAAAAACTAATCACTAATCATTATTCACTAATCACTAATTTAAAACTTATTCTTCCACATCATGCTTTCAACCGGTACTTCGGTTCGCTCGTTGTATTTGGCATTGGATTTTGTGTTGTACAGGTTCTCGATGCCGCCTTTCACTTCGAAATAAATAAGCTGGCCGATCGGCATGCCGTAATAAATGCGTACCGGTTGGGTAACCGAAATTTCCAGGGTCCAGGTGTTGCAGAAGCCCACGTCGCCTTTACCGGCGGTAGCATGAATATCGATACCTAACCGGCCTACGCTCGATTTTCCTTCCAGGAAAGGCACGTGCGCGTGGCTTTCGGTGTATTCGTGCGTAACGCCTAAATAAAGGGTATTCGGTTGCAGCACAAAACCTTCTTCCGGAATTTCGAAAACCTCAATCTTGTTGTGTTTGCGGGCATCGAGTACGTGATCATTGTAAGTAGCCAGGTACTTGCCTAAATGCACGTCGTAGGAATTAGTGCCCAGGCAGCTCCGGTCGAAAGGTTCTACCACAATGGTGCCTTTTTCCATTTCGGCCAGTATTTGCTTATCGGTTAAAATCATAGGGAGGGTTATTGAAAATAGCAGGCCATAAAAGCCAGAAAGTAAAGTGCAAAAATACAAAAGCCAGCTGATTTCGCTGGCTTTTTAAAAATTTAAACTACCCGTACCCGGGCTTTTTTTACCAGCACCCATTGGTCGCCGTTCAGTACAATGGTGCCGGGGGTGTCGTTTTGCAGGCGGGTTCCGGAAGTTAGATCTCCTTCGATCTCGCAAACCGGCAGTAAGTACAATTCCGGGTTCTCGAGGGCAAGCTTCTGCTGAGCCGGATTGTCTACAAATTCGAATTGCCCTTTCTTCTGGTTACTTTCACTGAGTTCCAGGGTAAATAAAGAGCGGCCGGGCACAAAGCTCCGGTTCAGTTCGTCGTTCCAGAAAAAACCGTGGCGGTCCGGTTTGGAAAGGAAGTACGTTACGGCAGCGTTATCAATATCAGCTGAAAATTCCTCCGGAGCTTCATCCCCGGAGGTGCCAACGGCTAAAGAATGACTGGCATAAGCCCGGGAATCTTCTTCGTCGTTATCTAATTCATCTTCCGTTTCTACTTCCGGATAATTCGTTGCTGGAGTATTTCTTTCTGAAATGGCCGTTACCCCAGCAGCTTTAGCAACCGGTTCAGCGACTTTTACTTCCGGTTCCAGAAAAGCGGTTTTCGGCAGGTCGTAAGGTTTTGGGTGGGTAGAAGCTAATTTTTGTTCCAGTACCGCGTTTTTGTGCAGCAATTCATCCATCTGGGCGTAAAGGCCTTCCACTTCGCGGGTTAAATTATCGAGCTGTTTTTTCGTGGCCGGGTCCGGCGCGCCGCTTTGAGCAGGCGTTACAATGGCTGCTTTTACCGGCTGGCTGCCGTCGCGTTTCTGATAATTGTTTACCACAAACGATCTTAAGCCAGGAATATCCTTGAATTTAGTTGAAGCGGCCAGTGCCAAAGCGCCTAAACTGAATAACAGGCTCATCCAGCTAAGCCAGTCGCGGCGCGGTTTGTTTTCCTGGAAAACTTCTTCCGGCGTAGCATCGGTATTGATCACGGCCTGGCTGGAGTCGGCAGCGGCATCGCCGGCCACGGTGGTGGTGCGGGCGTTTTTCTTTTTTACGATCGGGTCGGCGCTTTCCGGAATAACAGAATCGGAAGCAAAGATGCCGCGCGGTTTGCCGGCTGCATCCACAAACTGGGCAATGCCTTTCTTGTTGATCTGCTGCAGCGAACGGATCAGCTGGATCTTGTCATCTTTGGTCAGGCTGCTGATGAAGAATTCGAAATCCTTGTTGATCAGGATGTCGTTCAGGCCTTTCTCAAACGTAGCCAGGTCGTGCTTTCCTTTGCCGAATTTGTTTTTGAATCTTTCCGAAACGTCGTTATAGTTCAGGAACAGGGTCTTGAACTTGGCGTTTCCTTCAAAATCGTCGAAGGTTTTTCGGGATTTGAAGTCGGCTTGCGTAGGCGGGAATTTCTTGCGTGGGTATTTCCGGTCGTACACAAATTCAATGGTCCGGAAATTTACCTTATCTACAGTCTGGTCGAAAAGGGCTTTGTTTTTTTCGTTTATGTTCTGGTCCTGAGCCGAAGCCGTGTTCACCAGTAGGGTCAGGAAAGTAAAAAGCAGTACTAACTTATTCATCGGGTAATTAAGCAATAAAGTTTGCGGGCGCTTGTTTGTTTTCGGGTAGATCTTCTAAAGTATGCTCTCTGAAAAACGGTAGCTTTTTAATTAAAAAACCGAAAGCTTAGGCATTCAGGTGGTGGATCTCGGCCAGGGCCGCACGGTTTGCCGCCAGGTATTCATCGGCAACGGCATCGGAAATGGCCGTAGAAACGAACAGTGTTTCGTATTGCGAAGGGGCCAGGTAAATGCCTTTTTGCAGCATACTGTTAAAATATTTACCAAATAAAGTCAGGTCGGAAGTTTTTGCCGAAGTAAAATCGGTAACCGGTTGCGGGGTAAAGAAAATGCTGAACATAGAGCCTACCTGGTTGATGGTGTAGTTCAGCCCAAGTTCCTGCAGATTTGCTTTCATGCCGTTCACCATTTTATCGGAAATGCGGTTCAGTTCCGGATAAAGCGTTGCGGCGTTTTCGTTCAGGTGACGGAGCATCGCCAGACCGGCCGCCATCGCGATCGGGTTTCCGGACAAAGTACCTGCCTGGTAAACCGGACCGGCCGGCGCCACAAAATCCATAATTTCCCGGCGACCGCCATACGCACCTACCGGCATGCCGCCGCCAATAATTTTACCCATGGTGGTCATATCCGGCATCACGCCGAACAGTTCCTGGGCGCCGCCGCGGCTTAACCGGAAACCCGTCATTACCTCGTCGAAGATTAGTACAATGCCCTCTTTGGTACACAGATCGCGCAAGCCCTGCAGGAAACCTTCGGCCGGCGGAACCAGACCCATATTGCCCACCACCGGTTCAATAATAATGGCAGCTACCTGGTTTTTGGCCAGATCTACGGCGGTTTTTACCGCTTCCAGGTCGTTAAAAGCAACCGTGATCGTATCCTGGGCTACGCCCTTAGTAACGCCTGGGCTATCCGGTACGCCCAAGGTAATGGCGCCGCTGCCGGCCGAGATCAGGAAAGAATCGCCATGGCCGTGATAGCAGCCTTCAAACTTGATGATCTTGTCGCGGCCGGTAAAACCTCTGGCTACGCGAATAGCCGACATAGTAGCTTCCGTACCGGAATTCACCATGCGCACTTTCTCTACCGAAGGCACCATGTCAATGATCAGCTCAGCCATTTCCACTTCGCGGCGGGTTGGAGCGCCAAAGGAAAAGGAGTTCGGCAACGCCTCTCGGATCGCTTCTTCAATAAAATCCGGCGCGTGTCCCAGGATCATCGGTCCCCAGGAATTGATCATGTCCACGTAGCGGTTATTGTCTTCGTCGGTCAGGTAAGCGCCTTTGGCCGATTTCATAAAAATAGGATGCCCGCCAACTGCCTTGAAAGCCCGAACCGGTGAGTTTACGCCACCCGGCAGCAGCTCCTGAGCCCGTTGAAACAAAGAATCGGAAGTAGAAATAGTATGTTTTTGCATGAAAATTCAGGTAATAATTGAAAACCAATCAGAACCCGAAATTAGTACTAAAAAACCGGATGGAAAATAAGGGCCTTCAACTTTGTAATAATTCCGGCATTTAAATTAAGTTTTTTGGAAGGCTTATGCCCGGGAAGCTCTAAAGATAGGACTGTTTCATTTTCATTATCGCTGGTTCAAGTTTGAGCGAAGCGGGAACTTGGACCTATCAATAGCCTGAAGTTTATAACTTCAGTGAGGCGACAGCCTCAAACGGGACTGTTTTTGCAAAGGCAAATCGGTAGCCTTAAGGTATTCTGGGTTGCTTTTCAATTTTTGGCAGCCATATTGTCTGAACACGATTTTAAGGATTAAAAAGACAGACAGGATTTTATTTCAGGAAAGAATTAATTCGAATGCAGGAGGTGAGTAAGTTCAAAAATAGAATATTGCTATTTAAGCTCTAAGAATATTTTAAAATCTCTTTTGAGTTTCATTTACTTCAGAAGTTTCTCCTGACCTGTATTTTCCCAGTTTCTTCTTCTGCTACAAAACCGTAATTCTTTTGGTGAAAAATCAGGGGAATCATTTAATCATATAAATCATAGTTTAGACAAAAAAATGGCCCGCCAAAATGACGAGCCATAAGAAAAGATTATAACCTTAGTGCCGTTATTTAACCACCTGATTCACCAATACCAACTGCCGGTTATCGAGTTTCAGGATAGGGACGAACTGGTTATCGTTGGCGGTGCCGTAACCAAAACCCGGAGTGAGGGCGCCGGAAACCGTACCCATTTGCGGTAAAAAAGTATTGAATTTCGGGCCGTAAGCGTGTAAGAGGTTGCCGAAATCGTACAGCATCTCAAACCCGGAATAAGCGTAACTCGAAGGCGGTATATTGAAATCGGTCAGATATTCCCGGCGGAAATTCCGGACGGCCGGCGATCCCGGATTCCGGTAGCCCGGGTAAATAAAGTGGATCTCCAGGTCGTCGAGTTGCGCTAAGCTGATTTGCGGAAGCTCGAGCCAGCTTGCTTTGGCCATTACCGGCAGCTTCGGATTCTGGCTTTCTACCTGGCTAATGGTAGCAAAAGCGGCCGGCAGGTTTTCCGAAACCATGAGCAGGTGCCCGAAGGGTTTCAGGTCCACATTCTGGTAAATGGCCATCACGTTCGGGTTCTTTACGGTATTGATCTTTTTATAGAGCTTTACCGTTCCTCCGCGCGCTTCGAATTGTCTGCGGTAAGCGCGGGCAAAAAGCGTATCGTCTTTGGTGTTTTCGAAAAGGATGGCAGCAATTTTCGGCTCGAAACTATCGTAAGCGAAATCCGCTGCTTTCTGGGCCTGGGTGGTTATAGAACTCTGGTACAAAAACAGGTTCGGGGTGTTCTTTACCAGTTCAATATCGTCGGAAAGCGGGTTGACTACGTTTACCTTGTTTTTCTGGGCAAAGTCAGCCGCCTGTTTTGCCGTAGCTTTATACACCGGCCCGATCACCAGGTCCATGCTTTTCAGCTCGGGCAGGCGAAGCGTTTTACCCACCGTTGCGGTATCGGAAGAAGCTTCGTAAGCAAACAGGTTTACTTTAATGTTGTTTTTGGCAAGCGAATCCTGGGCCAGTTTCATGCCGGCGTACAGGTCCGCGGCAAACTGGTTTTTGCGACGGGTAGAAGCATCGGCATCTAAAGAAAAAGGCAGCAGCACGGCTACGTTGTATTCGTCTTTTTTACGCCCGGTGGCCAGTTTTGCCGGATCGAAAACCGACCGGTCGAGGTTGAATTTCCGGGTCAGGTTTTCCAGCGTAGTGCGGTCTTCTTCGGCGTACCAGCCGGTAGCCAGTTTTTCGGCATACACCCGCGCCAGTACTGCATCGTCGGGGAACTGTAGCAGCAGGGTTTTGAAACGGTTCTTATCACCCAGTAAACTTAAGTAGGAACGTTCCAAAGCTTCGGCATCGGCCCGGATAAAATCGGACTTTACGATCTGCAGGTTGGTTAAGGCTTTTTCGTAGTTTTTCTGATCGAAGGCAATTTTAGCAATCAGGTAATAGGCTTCTTCAATATTTCCCCAGTCCGGCGCCGTGCTGATGAGCTGCTGCAGCATGGCACTTGCTTCCTGAACTTTATTAGCCTGCAAAGCCGCTACCGCATACAAATAACTCGCTTCGGCCTTCCGCGCTCCGGTACCGCCCGGATTGGTAAGCGGCAGGAATTCGGCCATGGCCAGGTCGTATTTCTTCTGGTCGAGCAGCATCCGGCCGTTCTGGTAGCGGGTATCTTCCGGCGCAGTTTGCGCCCAAACCGGACTGCCATTCAGTAAAAGTGCTGCAAATGCGGCAGAATAAAGGAATTTCTTCATATTAAACTTCTTGCAACTCTCAGCTCCAAAATTGCGTGAACAAATGGTATAGTTTTCGGCTCAAAAACCCTGATACTTTTACAAAAATACTAAATAATGATCGGGCCGGGCATAATAATTCCGGAATCGGGAACCAAGTGAAACGAAAAATTTGGAAACAAAGCTATTCGAAACCGCTTCATTTCCAAATTTTCTAATTTCCACATTAGCACATTAAAAAATTAGCACATTAAAATGCTTATTCCCACTCAATGGTTGCCGGTGGTTTGGAGCTGATGTCGTACACCACGCGGTTCACGCCTTTTACTTTGTTGATGATCTCGTTCGAAACATCAGCCAGGAAGTCGTAAGGCAGGTGCGCCCAGTCGGCAGTCATGCCATCTACGCTGGTTACGGCCCGTAACGCTACTACGCGCTCGTAAGTTCTTTCGTCGCCCATAACGCCCACGCTTTGTACCGGCAGCAGCATGGCGCCGGCTTGCCAAACTTCGTTGTATAGGCCGGACTTTTTCAGGTTTGAAATAAACACATGGTCTACTTCCTGTAAAATAGCTACTTTATCCGGGGTGATGTCGCCCAGGATTCGGATCGCTAAACCAGGGCCAGGGAACGGATGACGGTTCAGGATATTTTCGTCGATGTGCAGGGTTTTGCCCACTAAACGAACCTCGTCTTTAAACAAGGTTTTCAGCGGTTCCACCACTTTCAGTTTCATGTAATCCGGCAGGCCGCCTACGTTGTGGTGCGATTTAATGGTTACCGAAGGACCGTTCACCGAAACTGACTCGATCACGTCCGGGTAAATGGTGCCTTGGGCGAGCCATTTGGCGTTTTCAATGCCGTGCGCTTCGGCGTCGAAAACATCGATAAACGTTTTACCGATGGCTTTGCGCTTTGCTTCCGGATCGGAAAGGCCGGCAAGGGCATCGTAGAAACGTTGTTTGGCATCTACGCCTTTCACGTTCAGGCCCATGTGCATGTAGCTGTCCAGCACGCTTTCGAATTCGTCTTTCCGGAGCAGGCCGTTGTCTACAAAAATGCAGTGCAGGTTCGGGCCGATGGCCTGGTGAATGAGCATGGCCGCCACGCTGGAATCCACGCCGCCGCTTAAGCCCAGAATTACTTTATCGTTGCCGAGCTGGCTTTTCAGGTCGTCTACGGTGCTTTGTACGAACTGGTCCGGGGTCCAGTCCTGGGAGCAGCCGCAAATGTGTACTACGAAATTGCGGAGCAGGGTTTTTCCTTCGGCCGAGTGGGTTACTTCCGGGTGGAACTGGATGCCGTAGGTTTCTTCGTCCTGAATTTTGTAAGCGGCAACCTTTACGTTCTCGGTAGACGCCAGGATCTCAAAATTATCCGGAATTTCTTTAATGGTATCGCCGTGGCTCATCCAGACCGTAGAACCGATGGTGATCTCTTTCATCAGTTTGTCGGAGCCGTGCACTTCAGAAAGGCGGGCGCGGCCGTATTCCCGGATGGTGGAAGGAAGCACCTCACCGCCTTGCTCGTGAGCCAGCAGCTGGGCGCCGTAGCAAACGCCTAATACCGGCATGTGGCCAAGAATATTGCCTAAATACGGGTTCGGGTGGTCGGCATCGCGCACCGAGCAGGGGCTGCCGGAAAGAATTACGCCTTTCACTTTCGGAGAGATAGGCGGGATCTTGTTGTAGGGGTGGATTTCGCAGTAAACGTTGAGTTCGCGGACGCGGCGGGCAATGAGCTGGGTATATTGCGAGCCGAAATCGAGGATAAGAATTTTTTCTGGCATGCGCAAAGGTAATAGAAGCGGTTGGTTATTGCCAAAAGTAGTTTAATATTTTATTTCAATTAGGGTAGAAGGCTGTTTGGTTTTTCTATGGGAAAAGCTTACCGTTTAGCCGGCAATAGCCCTGAATAGGTAGGTATCAGCCTGGCTGTAAACGTAAATATCCGGTTATATCCGGATATTTACGTTTAATTAACACGATTAAAGTTGATTTAAAGCCTGGAAAAGCAATTTCGTAAAAGTTGAGCCAGCCTTAAAAGTAAAGGCTGGTAGCCTTATTCCGGAATTTTTGGCTTGTGCCAATTTTATTTTGAGAAAATAAAAGATCTCAGGCAATAAATTTCACCCTTGTTTTAATTACAGATCGCAAGGAGGGTGGTTTTTTTAACAGAATAAGGCCAGGGATTTTGATAATTAGGTGATGCCTGTTATCTTGCTTTTGGCAAAGCCACGGCCCTGCTTATTCAATTTAAAGAAAAAAGGCCCTTGCCCGGCTAAGAATAACTACGGGTATAGTGCAGATAAGCGTAGTAGTGTTGTTTATACAGTAGTTAGCAGTAAGCTCAACCAAGAAAAGTGATTATCTAAAAAGTATGCTTAAGGAAATAATCGATAATTATGAAAGCTTTGGAGATGCTTTAATAACTGAAGTTCGATATAAATCAGATTACGATTATACCGGCCAACCGGAAGGAAGCACTGATTTGGTAGAAATTAAAATAAGTTGTTTTAATAAAAACCGAGACTACGAAAGAGAATCAATCCAAATCATTTGCAATGATATTGTACATTTTAATTTCAAAAAGTACGGAGGAATGGTTAATCAGGCCTTATTGAAAGAAGACGACGGAGTATTCACATTAGATTTTTACCCAAATCTCAAATCAAATTCACAGAGTGATGGATTAGTTCTTCAAGAAAATTTATCCTCTGAATGTATTATAAAATGTAGATTGGTTGAATTCAAAACTTAAAAAAAACCTACAGCTAACCACACCTATACGGCAGCTTCGCCGCCGCATAGCTTAGTACGTTAGCCATAAGTAGAAATTAAAATGGATAATATCATTTCAGGAATTAGAGTTAGCCAAAGAGTGGTATTAGTGACCACTAAGGAAACAGGAATTACTTTATCTTCCAGTAAAATGCTATCTGAAAATTGGGTTGAAAAATTTACTGTTAGTCTAGATGATTCAGAGAAAATAGAGAGAGTTCGTATTTCAGATGTATTGATAAAAGAAAAAGTATCTGTCCAAGATTACTTTAAAAGATTAATCAGAGATATACAATCACCTGACGAAAGAACAAGAGAATATGCCTCAGAAGTACTCTGTAACTTTATTGAATTCAATTCTGCAGGTTTTGACTTGAATTTACTTAAATCAGGAGTAGAATCAATAGTGAAGCAACTAAGAACGGAAAAGAATTCGGATGTTGAGTTAAAACTGGCAGAAGGCCTTTTTGAGTTTGTATGGTATGGGCAATTACAAATGGAAGAAGAGATAAGCCTTTTGGAAAGATTAACTGAAATTGACTCCTTTCACATTTGGAACTACATGAATGATGAAGATTATATGAAAATTTCAAAGGTGAAACAGTATATAGAAATGAATAAAAACAAGTGGCAGTCCAGGTATGATAACATTTACAAAAAATAAAATACCTGTGGCTAACCAAAGCTAAAACACACTAAAGCGTGCTTTAGCCCAGACGTTAGCCATAATAAAATGAATATTAAAAATTCTCATTGGGACAACTCAAAAATTACAAAAGTTATCTCATTAATAATTTATTGTAGCTGGTGGGTTTACGCGTTTGATTTCCTGTATAATAAGGATTATGATAATAATTATGCTGAAGCAACTGCTTCAATGGAAGTAGGCTTGATGTCTCTTTTTATAATAGTAGCTTATACTATAGGATTTTTAATTGCAGCAATAAAGGAAAGAAAAAGCAAGAAGTTGTATTGGAACATAATTTCCATACTTATTATACTTCTTATTCCTGTTGGAGGTATATTCTTATTTGAGAACTTATAAAAGAAAAATTACTTTAGGCTAACCACACCTATACGGCAGCTACGCCGCCGTATAGCCCAGTCCGTTGGAAAAAACTTAAAATTAAATACAAATGAAATTTAAAGGCTTTTTCATCCTTTCTCTGGTGCTACTTGTAAATTGTTCAAAAAAGGATTCAGGTAGCGATTTAATCAACTTAAAAGAGAAAGCCTTAAATTCAAGAAGAAAAATTACTCAAGCTTGGCAAAATGATTCTATTGGATGTGCAGGAATTAGAGGGGAAATTTTAGAAAATGAAAGCTTCCCTTTTGATTCTATAATAGGTTTAAGAACAAACCAAATATCAATGAATTTTGGAAAGCCAAACTTTATGGATAATAAAAGAAACCGTATGTTTTACTTTATTGATTGTAAATACGCTCCTCCATATTTTAACCTTGCTGATAATGAAGGAAAATTAACTAAACGGATTATTAATACTGAAGCCCAAGTATTTTACTTAGAATTCGATACGGATAGCATTATAATTGATAAGGGCGGAATGGTACCTTAATAAAAGCAATTTCCAACAAAAGCTAAAGGACATTAAAACGTGTCTTAGCCCAGACGTTGTGCGTAATTCTAAAAGACTTATTTGAATAAATATAAATTACCTTGACAGAAGGAAGACAGAGAAAATTAGATTTTTTAGCTAAAACAGGAATGTTTTCCATTGCTGGTTTCTTTTTGGCTGCCCTACCCATAATCGGTATTATTGGAATTCAACAATTACTAAATCTTATTGGCATAGAGTGCTCTATAGCGTGGGGTCTTATTTGGGTTCTAACATTCATTGGCTGTGTACTTAGCCCTATTGTTTTTATTCGTTTTATTCAACGGACAACATTAGATAATGAAGCAATTGGGAAACGATTATTAGTATTTAATATTTTGGAATACACCTTTATTCAAACCAGCTTAGGTTATTTTTTCACAAATGGACAAACCCTTTGTTATTTAAGCGACGGACAAAGCGGATTAGAATTTGTTTTCACAGGTTGGCTTGCTATTCCAATTTTGCTGATTTTAAGTTATATTTTTAATCAAGTTAGAGCAGCTAGAAAAAAGCAGGAAGAACTAGAATATCAGAATTAACAAAGAAACACTAAACACAAAAGCACCTATACGGCAGCTTCGCAGTCGCCTACCCGAGTCCGTTATAGCGCATTTATAAAATAAAAAAATTGATCGGCAGATAAGCTAAATCAGAAACGGCGGCAATTTCAAAAAGCTGCCGATCTTAATCAAATGCATTCTGCCAGCCGAATGGCTTCAGCCAGGAATTGACACAAAATGCGGGTAAACTGGAAAACTTCGACGATGTGAGGGTAATTCAGCGGCACCTGAAGCATAAAAGAAGCGAATTAGCCTGCGAGGCGGATGAAAAAGCTACCAGGCCTGCAGGCTTAATGCTCGCTGACCCGGACAGGAGTGTAATTTTAACTGATCAGCATTGGTGAAATTTAAAAACAAATTGCTGCCAATAAAAAAATACTGGAAAATAAGGCAGGTAAGCTGCATTAGCCCTTCAGCGGTTATGTAGTATAAAAGTTTATGGTGAAATTAGCGGGCAAAGAAACCTTTATATTTCATTCCAGGCAGATACATTGGCTTAACATTCAGTCAAAATATCTTACCCTACATAAACGCTGCTTTCTATAGATGAACAAAATGAAATTATTACTTCAGTGGACAGTTATTATTCCGGTATTAGCCTGGATGCTGTTTTTTTCCGGACTTATTCACGATAGTACTATTTTCCAGATCATAGCGAGCGTGCTGCTTGTTTTCAGCGTGATGTCGGCCGTGCATCATTCCGAAATTATTGCTGAAAGAGTAGGGGAACCTTACGGAACCATCATTCTGGCCATTTCGATAACCGTTATTGAAGTTTCCATTATTGTATCGCTTATGATGTCGGAAGGGCAGGAAGCTGTTTCGCTGGCCCGGGATACGGTTTATGCGGCTACCATGCTTATTCTAAACGGCATTGTCGGGCTTTGCCTGCTGATTGGGGGGCTGAAGCATTATGAGCAGAATTTCTCGAAGCCTTCGGTTACTATCGCCTTGGTTTCGTTAATATCCATTGTGGTTTTTACCCTGGTTTTTCCCACTTTCACGCAAAGCGTGGCAGGGTCTTATTATTCGGTGCCGCAACTCGTATTTGCTTCTATTGCCTGTCTGGTAATTTATTCCACCTTTTTATTCGCCCAGACCAAGCGCTACCGGCAATATTTTCTTACCATCGGCGACGATGAAGATGAAGATACCGTGGAACCGTTACCGATCAGCAACAACATGTTTTTTACCAGCCTGGTGTTTTTGATCGTTTGTTTGGGTATTGTAGTGCTTTTGGCCAAAACGCTTTCCCCAACTATCGAAAGTATCATTACCGGATTCCATCTGCCAAAAGCCTTGGTGGGGGTAATTATTGCCGCAATCATTTTACTCCCCGAAGGGATTGCTGCTATTATTGCGGCCAAAAAGAACCGGCTTCAAACCAGTATAAACCTTTCGCTGGGATCAGCCCTAGCCAGTATCGGGTTAACCATTCCGAGCGTAGCGGCAGTCTGCATTATATATGACATCCGGATCATTTTAGGGCTGGACATTAAATCGATTATCCTGTTAGGCCTTTCGGTATTTACGGTAATGCTCTCGTTAAGCGGTGGTAAAACCAATATTGTTTACGGCGTCGTGCTGCTGGTAAACCTGTTCGCGTTTATTTTCCTGATGATCTATCCGTGAAATCGTATTGAATCGTAGAGACGTTGCACTGCAACGTCTTTGCTGAAGCGTTGCAATGAGGATGTTTCATTGGAGATGTTGCAATGAGGATGTTGCATTGGAGACGTTGCATTGCAACGTCTCTACAAATACCATAAAAAAAACAACCACCTCATTGTTAGTCGTTTACTTGCAGCACGACTTTTTTCTTGCAAAAACCTAACGTTTCGCTTGCATTTCATCTAAAAGCTTTCGTATCTTTGCAACGGCAAATCGGAACGACCAGCTCCTGCTGAACTCCCCCAGGACCGGAAGGTAGCAAGGGTAGGTGGTTGAGCGGTGCGATTCTCGGTTTGCCACTTTTTTTTGCCCTTTCCTGTAGGAATTCCTTTTCCTAAAAACTTTCTCCTTTTTTCCGGTTTCCTCAATTTTAAACGTAAATTCGCGTCCGGAAAACTACTTATTTTCAAGCTTATGAAATTTTTTGTTGATACCGCGAACCTGAACGAGATCCGCGAAGCACACGATTTAGGCGTACTCGATGGCGTAACCACCAACCCGAGCCTGATGGCCAAAGAAGGCATTAAGGGCTACGATGCGGTAATGGCGCACTACAAAGCAATTTGCGAAATCGTTGACGGCGACATCAGCGCTGAGGTAATTGCTACCGACTACGAAGGCATGATCAGCGAGGGCGAAAACCTGGCGCAACTGCACCCGAACATCGTGGTTAAAGTGCCGATGACCAAAGACGGCGTGAAAGCGATCCGTTATTTCAGCCAGAAAGGTATCAAAACAAACTGCACGCTGGTATTCTCGGCCGGTCAGGCGTTATTAGCTGCGAAAGCGGGCGCTACTTATGTATCGCCGTTCGTAGGCCGCCTCGACGATGTTGCTACCGATGGTTTGCAGCTCATCGAGCAGATTGTTGGCATTTATGCGAATTACGGTTACCAGACCCAGGTACTGGCTGCTTCGGTGCGCCACGTAATGCACCTGGTACAGTGTGCCGAGATCGGCGCCGATGTGGTTACCTGCCCGCTGAACGTAATCACCGGCCTGTTGAACCACCCGCTTACCGACATCGGCTTAGCCAAATTCCTGGCTGACCACAAGAAAGTAAACGCATAGTTAGTGAATAGTGATTAATGATTAGTGATTAGTAGATTTATGATCTGGTACGGGTTATTTTTAAAATTTGACTGACGGAAATCAAAGACTATAAAATTATTGATCTTTTTACTAATCATTAATCACTAATCATTAATCACTAAATAAAATGTACATCATCAAAGTTAAGGGGAAGGCGAAGATTCCGGATTATATCCAGTTGCGCGATGAGAATTTCGTGCTGATCGCTTATTTCCGGGCCGACCGGCCGCTGAAGAACCTGGACCGCTACGGACTGGATGGCAAGGAAAACGAGCTGGCCGCTTTGATCGAATCACTGGCCTTCGGGAAACTGCAGAAGCTGGAGCTTTAAATTCCGGAGCTTTAAATTTTTGTTCCGGCAAGAGCCCGCGTGTTCATCGGACTTTCATCTATATTGTTTTCCTTGGCAGTCCTGTTTGCTGAGGCCTTTTTAAATTTTATTTGCCGGAAAACGGTAGCTTTTTAGGTTAAAAACCTTACCTTAATTTCTGGTAAGTAGCAAGACTAGAATAGCCGCATAATCTGAAAAGGAAAATGCAGCATGTATAATCTTGAATCAGACAGGCTTATGCGTTTTTGGTCTAGATACTAATATCCAGATACCATTGTCACTTTACCTAGTACCGAGTGAGAGTTTCCGGAGTCTCACTTTTTATTTTTTACAGTAATTTAAATGAGCAGCGAATTTTCAGCGAACCCAGTAGTAAGCCTGCGCGGTGTAATTATCATGCAGGATGTGCAGACAGTGCTGGACCGGGTAACTTTCGAGATCGAGAAAGGGGAATTTGTTTATCTGGTAGGTCGGACCGGCAGCGGAAAAAGTTCTTTGCTCAAAACCCTTTACGCCGATCTGCCCCTTGCCGGCGGGCAAATGAGTGTGGTTGGTTTTAACCTGAATAAACTTCCCCGGCAAAAGGTACCGTTTTTAAGAAGAAAAGTCGGTATTGTTTTCCAGGATTTTCAGTTGCTCTTCGACCGCACAGTTGCCGAAAACCTGATCTTTGTTTTAAAAGCTACCGGCTGGAAAGACAAGAAAAAAATAAAGCAACGGATCTCCGAAGTACTTATGCGGGTGGGGCTTGATGCTGCCGCCGGAAAAATGCCGCATCAGCTTTCGGGCGGGGAGCAGCAGCGCATTGTAATTGCCCGGGCTTTACTCAACGAGCCGCTTATTTTATTTGCCGATGAACCGACCGGAAACCTCGACCCGGAAGTAACCCGCAGCATCATGCAGTTATTCCTGGAAATTAACCGTTCCGGCACCGCCGTATTAATGGCCACCCACAACTACGAACTCATAAACGAATTCCCGAAAAGGATCCTGAAATGCGAAAAAGGCCGGATCTTCGATTCTGCCAAAGAGGAATTTAGCTTGCGGAATGGTTTCTGAACTTTCCATACTGATCCCGGTCTACAACTACGACGTTACCGAACTGGCCCTTTCGCTGCTGAAGCAATGCCGGCAGGTTACGAGTAACTTCGAGATCTGCTTGTACGACGATGGCTCAGAGGAGAAGTTCAGGAAAAAACACCGGCCCCTGAACAGTTACGATGAGATCCGGTACCTGGAATTACGCTATAATATTGGCCGGGCTTCGATCCGCAACCGCCTGGCTGCCGATGCAGTTTATAAAAACCTGCTATTCCTGGACAATGACAGCGCCCTTCCGGATGAGGAATTTATAAGCCGGTATTGGAATAACCCCGAAAAGGCCGATGTGCTGATCGGGGGGACTATTTACGAGGCTGAACAACCCTCGGACCTTTTTATGCTTCGCTGGCGCTACGGCAAAGCACGGGAAGAGAAAACGGCCGCCGTAAGGAACAAGCAGCCTTACCGGAGCCTTACGCTCAACAATATGCTTATCCGTAAAGATGTGTACGAGACTCACCCGCTTTACACCGGACTGGAAGGGTACGGACACGAGGATACCCGTTTTGGCTGGGAGCTGCAGAAAGCCGGGGTAAGCGTAAAGCACATCGATAACCCGGTAATTCATATGGGGCTGGAGCCGGGCGTGGACTTTATTAAGAAAACGAAACAGGCCGTAAAGAACCTGCACAAATTATACCTGGAAATGGGCGATCTGCCGGACAGCAGTTTGTTGAAAGCCTATCGCATGCTTGCCCGAGCCAAAGCGCGGAAAGCGTTTTTACTGGCTTTCAGACCCTTTAAAGCTACCGTTTTAACCAACCTCAAATCTGACGATCCGAACCTGACTTACTTCGATTTGTATAAGCTTTACCTTTTTACCAAACAGGCACTGAGCCATTCCAAGTAAAGAGACATTGGTATCCGTATATTAGAATCTGGTACCCGACCAGGTTAATTTTTAGTAAGTGGGATTACAAATCCCACAGTTCGGTTAAACGGAATTACAAATTCCGGCAAGCAAATACTAAAAACTAAGTTGGTCGAGCACAAGACTAAAAACGCATCAGGTTCTATAATTCAATATGAAACACGATGCAATTTCCTTTCAAATTATCAGGTTAGTTTTGTCTTGCTCCTACATACCAGGATTCCCATGCTATAAAATTTAGAACTCTTTCAGAAAGATCGGGACATTTTCAATCTTCATTTCAGGTAAGTAACGCTGCCACGCTATAATGCCAGTTCATTTTGTTAATGCTGGTTGTTAATGCTGGCGAAGTTGCAGGCAGATCTAAACCAGAAAGGGGCAAAAGACCGACTGTTCCCGCTTTCTGGTTTAGATTCAGTTTTTCAAGTAAAGGCTCCCGCTTTTGGAATGCCGTTATTTGTCCAGCAAAAGGTTAAGGGTTTTAACTTCCCGCGTGGTTTGCAGCCGGATAATGTAGAGACCTTTCTGCAGGTGCTTTCCGGATATTTCCGCCGAAACCTGCTGGCCTGCCAGCGTGGTGCCTTCCTTCAGGATATTAATCTGTTTGCCGTACAGGTTGTATAAGGCCAGGGTATAAGAACCGTTTTCCGTGGCTACGAAATTAACGCTTGCATTATCGCTGAAAGGGTTCGGGTAGGCGTTCAGCAACAGTTGCTGCTGCGTGCCTGTTCCGGCAAGGCGGGCTGATGCGTTTGCCGAAGCCAGTTGGCTGATTTCCGAAGCGCTAAGGGCTGTGTTGTATATTCGTATTTCATCCAGGGCTCCTTTAAATGCGCTGGTGCCATTGCTCTGTGCTCCGAGTGCAACCGGCAGCGTATTCTGGTTGATGAGCATAGGAGTTAGAACCTTACTTCTATCCAGTACGCCGTTCACATAAAGTTTGATGGTGGTTCCGTCGTAAGTGGCGGCTAGGTGAACCCAGGTGTTGCCGTCGGTAGGTATGGTAGCAAGCGAATTCAGGCGGAAGTTATCGGCCTCGGAAAGTTGGTTTATCCGGAAGAATACCTTATCGGTGCTGGTAATAGCCAGTTCATAGCCGTCTGTCTGGCCACTTAAGCCTTTCTTTATTAGCACCTGCGAACTGCCCGATCTTGCTGGTTTTACCCAGGCGGCCAGCGTGATGGCATTTCTGATCTCCAGGCTGGCGCGGGATGGGGCAGTGGCAAACTGACCGGTACCGCTTAATTGCAGGGCCAAGCCGTTCATGCCCGTTGTCCAGAGCGAACTGCCGTTCAGGAGCGCGTGGTTGGTATAGTCGGATGCATCGGATAGGGTAAGGCCTTGGCCTTCATCGGCTTTCCAGTAGGCTGCAAGGGTTGCGGTAGGGCTGCTTAGGGCAGTAGAAAAGCTCCGGGTAAGCGACCAGCTGCTGAGGCCTCCCTGATTTTCGGCTCTTACGCGCCAGTAGTAAGTAGTATTATATAGCAGGCCCGATACCTTCAGGCTGTTCCCGGAAACGCCGCGTTCATCGTAGATTGTTGCTGTGAAAGAAGGATCGGAGGCAAGCTGTACCCGGTAAGCCGTGACAGTGGAGGCTTGCTGCCAGCTAAGCAATACCTGAACCGGCTGTCCGGAAGCGTTGTTGGCAGGTGAAATTAAGACTGGTGCAGCAGGCGGTGCGGGTAATGGTTTGTCTATTCCTAAAACACCCACCACTTCGGTTTCGGTAGAGGCCAGTATTACGGTTTCGGATTTGTAGTTTTCTTTGGCGCTTGTGGCATAATTGTATACGCCCCCAATCAGGAGCATGGGGTGGGTAAAGGAAATGTTTGCCATCGGCGATTCGCGATACAGAATATCCCCGCCATTCTCTACAGAGGAATATATGATCTTCATCCGCTGGTTTGCTTCGTTCAGGATTACAATCGGGCGGGTGCCGGTTTCGGATATTTCATACAGATTGTCCCAGGCGCCGGTGGGCCGGCGGATCAGGAGTGCCAGCCGGGGGTAACCTGCTTTGTCGTAACTGGTCTTCACGGCGCAATAAAGCGTGCCGTCTTTTCCGAGTGCCAGGTTCAGGTGATCGTCGGCCATACCTCCACCGGCTACGTAAAGCGCCGACTGGGAGGCCGGAACTTCATCAGGTGCCCATGTAAGCGGTGAGTCTCCGTCGGTGTGGGTGCGGAAACCGAAACGCTTGGTATTCTGGTTCGACCAGAAAACGCCTACCTGGCCTGCGCCGGGCATGGCGATAATACCGCACAGATCATCTTTGTTGATCCCGGTTTCCAACGTAACCGGAGCGCTCCAGGTCGTATAAGGGGAGTCGCTCCAGCGCACATTTATCTTCCCCAATTCGTCTTCATAAGCATCGGAAGCAAGCCACATTCGTCCGTTCCCATCTATGTCGATTGTGGAGGTTTCTACACTCTTGTCCAGGTCTATTGATACTCTTTTGGGGTTCAGCCGCCAGGGCTTGTAGGTGTTTCTTACTGAATCGTATTCCACTGAAAAAAGGCGGGAAGACGTGCCTTTAAAAACCAGGATGTGGGTTACATCGCCGACTACTTTGCAATCGGCTTTGCCATAATCGCTGGTGGCAAGCTGCAGTACGCTGGTCCAGGTATTGCCATCGAGGCGGTAAAGGTTTATCCCGCTTTCGGTAGAGAGCACCGTCCAGTGCTTTCCTTTGTGCGACCAGACTTTAGATTGCGGCTTATCTTTGGTATTCGCTGTAACAGCTACCGTGCTCAAGGGGGTTACGGTACTAAACTGCGCACCGGCCCTAAATATTACCAGCCAAGTCAATAGATAAAAGAGTAAATGTATTTTTTTCATTTGTTTAAGAATTAGAGCGTTTCTGGAAAAATAAAAAAAATTATATTTGAAGGAGGAGCTTTTATATTATATGGCGGCGCTTTTTAAAGGTTTAAAAATTTAAATAAATAATTGGAAACGCGGATAAGGGCTGGTTATCGGCAGGTAGAGGGAGCGGGAGGATTTATTCTTATATCGTTTCTTTGGTTTGTTGCTCCTGACAAATATTCAAATCAGTTTTCGCTATATTCAGAATAATATTTTGAGATTAATACAAGTTCGGCAAGCCCCTGAATTGCAATTTTGTATCAAATAGATTTCATTGACGTGCATAAGCTTCCTCTAATGAAAGGAGAATCCCGGAAAGCATCGTTCTTTCTTCGGGGATCTTTTTATACCAGTTCTTATAAAGATTGTTCCATTTCTGTAATTACCTTGATCGCTGGTGCGAGCCTCCGGCTCGTATCGGAATTATTTGATCAGGTATTGAAAGTGATACGAGCCGGAGGCTCGCACCAGCATAAGTATTTAATGGAATTGGCTTGTGGCGATTTGGTATTACAAGCTGGCAAACGCTAACAGCGGGAATAAAAAAAACTCCGGCTCATTTCTGAACCGGAGTTTTTTGTTTAATTCTATAGCGATTTTATTTTCGGTCTTTCGTGCCGTCTACTTTATCTTCGGCTTTCTTGTAGAGATCTTTGGTTTCAGAGCCTACTTTTTTGGCAGCATCGCCGGTTTTTTCAGCGCCGGTCTTCGCAGCGTCTTTCACGTTGGAGCCTACTTTTTCGGCGGTGTTGCCGACTTTGGAAGCGCCTTCTTTACCGGCATCCTTTGCGTTGGAACCAACGCTTTCGGCCGTATTACCTACTTTACTGGCGTTTTTCATGGCCAGGTATTTGGTTTTGGCCTTGGCTATTTCGTATTTGTCTTTAGAAGAAAGTTCGTTCTGGATCGCGTTTTTACGGTCGTCCAATTCGTTCCAGGTTACTTCAACGGCTTTCCAGTCTTCGTTAGAGTAGTTCTTTTTATTGGCTTCCACCTGTTTTACGAAGTTTTCATAAGCGGCCCGGATGTTGGCAGCGGTCAGTGTATTGAGGTCGGCCGCATTTTCATTAATGTTCAGGAGCTGCGGCCGCAAGGTATTTACTTTGCCGTAAGAAGCGTACGTAGACCGGCGATGGGTCCAGGTGCTGTCGTAGCGGGCTTTCATATCTTCAATCTCGGCCCGGCGGGCTTCATCGTAATTGGAGGCGTATTTATCTACAGCTGCCACCCTTTCGTTGTAGGCCGTTTCGCGGTCTGCAATTTCTTTGTACCAGTCGCGGTCGTTAGCATATACAACGGCTGTGTCGCGTTCGGCTTCTTCCACATACGTGCGGAAATTATTGTAAGCTTCTTCGCTTACATCGGCGGTTGCATTCCCGACAGATTCTACCTTGTTTTCGGTGGTTTCACGTTCCGTTGTGGTACAGGCAGTACCTCCGAAGATCAGGCCGGAAGCTAAAAGTAAAGCCAGGGTGTTCACTCGCAAATCACTTTTCATAGTTTGTTTCTTTAGGTTAAGAATGGGGAGTTGCCTCCTATATAAAAGTGTGCTAAATAACGGTGATTCAGAGGCTTTGTTTCGGATTTGGGGACAGTAGAAGCAAGAAAGTTAGCGCAGACCGGAGGTTTTTACGGTATAATGCTACGGTTTATTAAAAATAATGCAATTAAAGAATACGGCTCCTGATGGTTTGCCACAAACGCGTGGCATCGGGCGAAGCCTTCAGAAATAAAATTAAGAAGCCGTATAAAACCACAATGGCAGCCGAACGCATTACAATGTCCAGCCACACATCTGGCAGCACCGGGATCATTGTTGACAGGGCAAACGCCAGGGTGGCAATTCCTAAAAGAAGTAAGGATTGCCAGCCAAAAGGCTGAATTTTATAAACGTACCAGACAAAGCCCAGCCGGAGAAGGTTGATGGCAAAATACGTAAGCATGGAAGCGAAGGCTGCTCCGTTAATGCCATAGATCGGGATAAAGATGTAGTTGGTGAAAATGGTTAAGGCGGCCAGAAGCACGGAAAAAAGCAGGTCGTAACGGTATTTAGGCGAGGTTAATAAAATGCTGCCGTTAATGCCCGTAGCCATATCGAAGAGGCGGGCCAGTCCCATGAAAAAGAAAACGTATTTGCCGCCGGCGTAATCCTTGGGCAGGATCGAAAAAATGTTGTCGATGTTGGCCCAGATGCCGATGAAAACCAGGCTGCAGATAACCAGGTTCACGGAAGTAACCCGTTTGTAAATGACGTCCATGGCTTTCATGTCGTTGTTTTTCCAGTAATCGGAAACCTGGGGCACCACTATTTTGAGCATGGAACGGCCGGGCACGGCAATGGCGCTGGTCACGATCACGGCCACCCGGTAAATACCCACTTCGCTCAGACTCAGGTAATCGAGGATCATAAGCGAATCGACGGTATTGATTATAGTTGCGGAAATATTGCCGGTAAACGCAAACAAACCATAGGCGATTATTTCACCAATCGGCCGGATGGAAAAAGCCTGGCGGCTGGGCCGGATAAAGAACTGTTTCAGGAATACAATGTAGACCAGCAGCACCAGCGAGGTAATTGAATTCACCCCGATAAACAAGAGAACAAACTGCTTGAAATCGATCCAGCCCAAGGCATAAACCGTTACCGAAAGCGAAATAAGCAGGCGCAACAGAAAATCCTGCACAAAGGAAGGCACTACCGTTTTATAAAGCGATTTCAGGTAGGCTTCCTGCAACATGTACAGCAACGTAAAGAATGCCAGTACCACAATGTAGTAATAATACTCCAGCAGCAGGTCGGCGTTCTTATCGGCGTAATGCGCCAGGATCTTTGGCTTGAGCAGAATAAAGAGCCCTGTCACGAGCAGGAAGCCGAGCATGGGAACCGAAAGCAGCAGGAAAAGAAAGCCGTGGTGTTGTTTTTCTTTGTTGCGGAAATGCGGAAAGAACCGTATGCTCATGTTCCCGAAACCAAGGGCCGAAAACTGGGCGAACATGGTAGCCAGCGAAACCAGCAGCGTAGTAAGGCCAACCTGTTCGGTGGTAAGGAAATTGGGCATGAGCAGAATGGTATTCACATAACCCAGCGCCATGCCGGCGTATGATATTACCGTATTCTGTATTCCCTGCTTTTGAATGATCCCCACGGATGGTCCTGAACTGTTAAGGCTGCAAATTACGGGAAATTTCCTGCCTTTTCCGAAGCACTTTTTAATCCTTCTCCGGCAGCCTTTCGGCATAGGTCTGGCAGATAGCAGCCCCGGTTTTAAAAATTGTACCCATTTGGTTAAGCTCCTGCATAATGCTTTCAAAAACTGTTAGTCCGTTATGGATATTCAGTTCAGAGAAATTTTCGTTGTGCCAGAGCAAACCAAATACACCGCCGAACTTTTGTATTTCCTGCAGCATGGGCCGGATCGTTTCCAGTACTTGCTCCGGCAGTATTTGCATGTAATTCGGGTGCCAGAGCGTAGCATCCATCAGGTGGAGCGGGATTTCCAGGAAAGGGTAGGGTTTCAGATTAATAAAATCGAAGAGCCGGAAAGGAAAACAGTATGCGTTGCGAAAGCCAAAGTGTTCAGCAAAACCAAGCGTGCTGTCGTAGTGCAGATCGGCAGACGTTAAAGCTTGCGGCGTTTTTTCCGGATCGAAGCACAGGTAATGAAATCGGTTGCCTTTTACCGACGGGTTTAGTTTAGCAGCTTCTGCTTTTAATTGATCCGAATTTTCCGAACTCCCGAAGCTGCCGTGTACAGAATTTTCAAATCCGGCGGCCGCCAGTTCTTTTATTAGTTTCTGGTATTTTGGATGCCTGATATCGTAATCGGCGTTGGGGTGACCGTTGTATTTGCCGGGTTGCGCGAGCCAGAAAAACGTGGAAGTTGCCCCGTACTTTTTTACCGTTCCGGCTACCGTTTTCAGGTTATGCCAGTGATCCTGTTCCAAAGCTTTCTGAATAACCAATTGAGCGGTTCGGAAGTAGTTTCCTTTTTGGGCCTGCTTCAATCCTTCCACCTTCCAGGCGCTTTCCAGCCGGTCTACGTCGTGCGATAAAAAGGTAGTAAAACCCGTTGGAGCATTTTCGTACTTTTTTAGCGAAATACCATACGCTTTTTCCAGCGCGGTTTTCAGGATCCCGAAATAGTAATTCACTACCGGAACGGTTACGAACTGGTGCTTGTATTGCAAACTGGCTTGGAAGGGAAATCGGTTGAACCGGTCGCGTTCTTTGGAGTAGAATTCCTGCCAACCGCTGAGAAAATAAAAAGCCGAGGCAATCAAATCCGCATGAATTTCTAACTGGTCATCGTTTTCCGAAAGCAGAGGTAAAGCAGGTTCCTGAAATAGAACCGGAAGCCGGGTACCTTCAAATTCGATCCAGGAAAGCTGCTCCGGAAACGGTACCTTCTGAGCGAAAAAAGGAAAGCCGCCCGCTGAGATTTTTAATTTCCCCTGGCCGTTGCTGCCATACAAAACTTCCAGCTTTTCCGCTTCCGGATAAAGGGAGCAAAAGTGCAGCCAGACGTAATCGAAAATGATGTTCGGGGTAAGCATAAGATATTCCTTCGGCTAAAAACCCGGTACTATAAAGTAAATTAAAAGTACCGGGTTCAAAGCCGAAAGATTAGCATTTTATTTCAGAACTGCTACAGGAGTTTTTTAAAGTGTTTAATGTGTGGTTATCTCCTAATTACTTAATCCTGAGCAGTAGCGAAGGACCTTGTTTGCTCCCGGAGAAAGCCAGAATAAATGGTCGTACTATTCGCCGACGAGTTGTTTCGCTATCGCTCAACATGACACCCTTTTTTATGAGACAGCTTCCTTATAAATTCTCCTCCGATCTGTAATTTGATCCCTTAAACGATAAACTCCGGATGGATCAGGTTTTCTAGGGTGAAGATCTCGTCCCACTTTTTTTGCGTTACCAACCGGCGCTGCACCACGGCAATATCGTGCACGGACTTACCGGTAGTAAGGGCTTCCCGGGCTATTTCGGCGGCGGTTTCGTAGCCCAGGATCGGGTTGAGCTGGGTAACGATGCCGATGCTTCGCTCCACCATTTCGTGCGTGTGTTTGGCATTGGCGGTTATACCGGTTACGCATTTTTCCCGTAGGGTATTGCAGGCATTGGTCATGTAAGAAATTGAACTGAACAAGGCAAAGGAAATTACCGGTTCCATTACGTTCAGTTGTAACTGTCCGGCTTCGGCGGCCATGGTTACCGTTAAGTCGGCGCCAATTACGTAGAATGCGGTCTGGTTTACCACTTCCGGAATTACCGGGTTTACCTTGCCGGGCATAATGGATGAGCCCGGTTGCATGGGCGGCAGGTTAATTTCAAACAAGCCGCACCGCGGGCCGGACGAAAGAAGCCGGAGGTCGTTGCAGATCTTCGATATTTTTACGGCAGTCCGTTTCAATACACCCGAAAGCTGCACGTAAGCGCCGGTGTCGCAAGTGGCTTCGATCAGGTCTTGCGCGAGCATCAAATTCATGCCGGTGATCTGGCGGAGGTGCTCGGTAACCAGTTCACCATAACCTTGAGGTGCGTTTACTTTCGTGCCAATGGCGGTGGCCCCCATGTTTATTTCCGCGATCAGCCGGCGGCTGTCTTCTATGCGGTGGAGTTCCTCCTGCAGGGTAATGGCAAAGGCGGTGAACTCATCGCCCATGCTCATGGGTACGGCATCCTGAAGCTGGGTGCGCCCCATTTTCAGCACTTTCCGGAAAGCTACGCCGCGCTCGGCAAAGGCATCGGCCAGCAAACTCAGGCTGTTGCTGTAAGAAGTTAGTTTTTTGATCAGCGCGATCCGGAAAGCAGTAGGGTAGGCATCATTCGTAGACTGGGAAAAGTTTACGTGGTTGTTCGGATGACAGAATTCGTATTGCCCTTTATTCTTGCCCATCATTTCGAGCGCGACGTTGGCAATTACCTCGTTGGCGTTCATGTTTACCGAGGTGCCTGCGCCGCCCTGGATCATATCGGTCAGGAACTGGTCGTCGAACTCGCCGGCAATTACGCGGTCACAGGCTTTAATGATGTGTTCGGCAATTTCAGGGTCTATTACCCCCAAGTCGCGGTTGGCCATGGCGGCCGCTTTTTTTACGTAGCCGAGCGCCTGTACGAATATGGGTTCGGTTTTAATGGGAATGCCGGTAATGTTAAAATTCTCGAGGGCGCGAAGGGTCTGGATGCCGTAATAAACATGCTGCGGGATTTCGCGTTCGCCAAGAAAATCGTGCTCAATGCGGGATGGAATCATAATAAAATGCTGGTTGCCAATTAGCCGTTAACGAAGAGGAAATTTTATGGTTTAAAACTATGAATAATTAAGTGCAATAGAAAATGAGGGTTTATTGATGTTAATTTCATAAAACAAAAAGTGGAAATTGTTAGCTTCCGGAAGTGCCGGCTTAAATGAATTACCAGCCGGAAAATAAATTTCAAATGAAATTTAAGGATGCGGGCATAAAAAAATCCCGGACGTTTGCTCCGGGATTTTTTTATGCATTATCGTACTATTTCAAACCAGCCTTTGTATTGCCTGCCATCCGGAAGTTTCAGGTAATAGTAATAGGTGCCGTCGGACAGATCTTTACCGGACCACTTGTTTTTGTAATCTTTTGTGCTGTAAACTTCTTTTCCCCAGCGGTTGAAAACCCTTAACTCATTTCCCGGATAAAGGTGAATATTTTCAACGGTGAAGAAATCATTTTTATCGTCGTTGTTAGGGGTTACGATGTTGTAAACCACAATATCATTTACAAAATTTACACAGTTTATATTGGACCAGGAAGTGAAACCACTGGTACCAATCGCCCTGATTCGGTAGCATTGCTTAAAGCCTTCACCGGCAATGTTTCTCAGGGTGAAAAGCGAATCTGAAGCTGGTGCGGTAGTTATCTTTTCGAACGTTCCGTTATCGGCCTTTCCATAGATCTCGTAAGCGCTTACGCCGTTTTGGCCCCAGCCCCGGTAAGTATTCCAGGTAAGCGTTGCCGTTTTACTTTTTTCATCAGCCTTGGCAATAAGCTTTATTGTATTGTGGTTAACCGAAGCACGTACCTGGGTTCCGCACTCGTTTTCACTTTCCAGTTTGTATTCATATATTTTTGAACTGGTTTCTAGTCCGGAATCGGTGTAAGATTGCTGGTTATTTGGTACCGAAGCTATTTTCCGGTATGGGTTTGTTGTGCCAGCTTCCCGGCGGAAGATTTCAACCGATTTGGTATTTACCCCGTTGCCGGTAAACGATAAGTTTAATTCAATATCCTTGTCATTAGTAGCTGTAGTAGATACAAAAACAAGTTTCGGTACAGAAACATCGAAATAAGCCTGAAGGGTAAACCGGTTGCCAATACAGTTGCCGGCCGAAGTTTCGGTTACTTCAATTTGCTTGTTTCTGGTATCATCGAAGTCGACAAAAATGGTGTTGGTGCCATTGCCCGAGGTTATCGTGCCGCCGCTTACCTGCCAGGCATATGTAGATCCGGGAAGTCCGCTTACGGAATATTGGTGGCTGTTCCGGTTGTTCTGACAAATAATAGTGGGGCCGTTTATTACCAGATTGCCGGGTAGGGGAGTTGCCGTTATGCTTTTAGAAATTAAGCGGCCCGGGCAACCGAAGCTGTTCGTTTCCACTACCGTCAGGGTATAGGTTCCGGCAGCCGGCAGATCGATTTTTACTTCGTTATCGGTATCGTTTAATACGCTTCCATTAAAGTTCCAGGCGTAAGTTGATCCGTTTCCTCCGGCCAGGGTGTAGGTATTTTGTTGAGAAAAGGCACATGCGCTTGCCGGTCCGGCAATAGAAAGAACAGTGTCCGGGGACGGATTAATGGTTACATAAAGGGTGTCGGAAACGCCGAAGCAATAAGCCAGGTTAGTAGTGCTGGTTTCGGTAACAATCAGCTTTCCGGTACCAGGTGCGTGCCAGTTTACCGTTACGCCGGTAGAGGAAGGATTAGGAGAGGTAATGGTTCCGCCAAAAGCCTGGTAGGTATAAAAAGAACCATTGGTAACGATCGGGGTCTGGTACCGGATATTCTTTGCTTCATAAAAACAAAGCTGCCGCGGCCCGACTGGTTTCTGGGTAATAAGCAACTGATTTATGATCACATCGAAAATAAGGGTATCGGAAGAGCAACCAAAACTATTTAAGGCGTAAGTTTTTACTTTACCGGTTCCGGTAGGGCCCCAGTTCACGGTAATGGCAGGTGTTCCCTGGCCGGAGGCAATTGTACCTCCTTCCACGATCCATTGGTAGGCCGTTAAACGGGGATTTTTTATATGATAATCCACTCCTAAAACCCCGGGGCAAACGGATGGGCTGCCGGCGATGCTGTCCATAACCGGTTTGGGGTTCACCCTGATAATTACCGAATCGGCTACCGAACAGCTGGTTGCTGTTGAAGTGGCGATTATAAATAATTTTACGTCTATCGGACTGGGGCCAAAGTTAGTTCCGGTAAAAATTGGGGTAGCCGTATTGGTGCCGGATAATCCGGCATTAGGAGCCCAGGAGTAAGTGTAGCCGGGAATAGCTGGCGTACCAATCTGAACTGATTTTCCGCCGCAAATGGTTTTATCCGGACCGGCATCTACGGTTACTGCCGGGTTTACAGTTACTTTAACCGAATCGGTAGTAGTACAACCGAAAAAAGTAGAAGTAACGGTATATGTTCGGGTAATTGGCACTGGCGTTAGGTTGGTTAGTCTTACCATTGGGTTGGCTATACCCGGATCAGACAAGCCAACTGAAGGGGTCCAATTATAGGTATAACCGGCGGTGACTGTTGTGCCTAAGCGGATGCTGTCTCCCGAGCAAAGCGTTACATCGTTTCCGGCGTTGGAAACTGGCAGCGGATTAACCAGAATATTTACCGTGTCGGCACTGGTACAACCTTGCGGATTTGTTACAGTCAGAACATAGGTAGCAGTAATCGGAATGTTGGAAGTATTGGTTAAAGTAAGGGTTGGGTTGGCTATAATGGCACTGGTTAAGCCAGCGGAAGGTATCCAGGAATAAGTATTACCTGCTACCGGGTTAGCGCCAAGAGTAACAGGCTGGCCGGAACAAACCACCTTATTAGTACCTGCTTCTGCTTTAGGCAACGGATTAACGGTTACGGTAACCGTATCCCTGTAAAAACAGCCGAAATATGTAACAGTTAAGATATAATCCCGGGTAATTGGGGTAGAGGTATTATTAACCAGCGTTAGGGTAGGATTTGATAGGGATGGGTCTGAAAGACCTATTGCTGGCGCCCAGCTATACGTATAGCCATTTGTTGCAGAGGTGCCTAAAACGGCACTTCCACCCGAACAGATTGAAACGTCGGCTCCGGCTTCCGGTGTTGCAGTCGGCTGCACAATTACAGTATAAGTAGAGGTAGAACTGCAGCCATGTTGATTGGTAGTGGTAAGGGTATAAACCTGCGTGATGGGTGAATTAGTGTGATTCTGCAAAATGAAAATCGGATTTGAAACAGTAGAGCTGGATAAACCGATTGCCGGGGACCAGCTGTATATTTCTCCGGGCACTGATGGATAACCAATTCCAACTGGATGTTTATTAGCGTTACATAGTGCTACTATAACATTCCCTTTTGGGTTTTGACTTGGATTGACTACTACCGTTACCTGGTCAGTACTTGTGCAGCCAGACCTGGTTGATGTTAACGTATAGGTTTGGCTAATTGGATTGGTGGTATTGTTTATTATGGTAACAATTGGGCTTGAAATATTAGCATTGGAAAGTCCGGTTGCAGGCGTCCAGGAATAGGTATGTCCAGGATCCGGGGATTTCCCGATTGAAGTAAGCTGGCCGGCGCAAACAGCTTTATCAGGACCGGCATCCGATATAGTTGCCGGATTTACGCTAACTGTGACATTATGAGATCTAAAACAACCAGATGCGTTCGTAACACCTACAGAAAATTGGTGAGTTTCTACAAAATTTGTATTATTTGTTATAGAAATAGTAGGATTAGGAATATTTGGGTTAGATAATGCAGTTGCTGGAGTCCAAGGTGAAGAAATAATCCATGAATACGTAAATGTTGAATCAGCCTGTGGGCCGATGGTTAAGGGTACACCCGAGCAGGTAACCGGGGAAAGCCAATTTCCGCCTGCTGTAAATGGCAGCGAATTAACGGTTACGGTTACCTGATCGGTAGTGCTGCAGCCATTAAAAAATGTGGTAAGCGTGTAAGAACGGGTATAAGCAGGGCTTTGAAAATTAGATTCCGTAAAAACCGGATTGGCAAAGTTGGGGTTCGATAAACCGGTGGCCGGCGACCATAAATAGGAGTAACCCGGAGTAGGACTCGCTCCCAGCTGAATATTACCGCCGGCACAAATTGCCACATCCGGTCCGGCATTTGCTATGGGTACAGGCCGGGGAGTAAAAACAACCGAATCTGTAGAAGAACAACCAGGCACATTGGTAACTCTCACGGAATACGTTCCCGGATTGGTAACGGTAATGCTTTGAGTGGTTTGTCCGGTGTTCCAGAGATAGGTGGCGGAAGGGCTTGCAGTTAAGGTTACCGGGCTTCCGGCGCAAACACTCTGATTGCCGGTTATCTGTACCTTTGCAATGGCATCCCTTGAAACCGGAATATATTCACTGCGGTAAACTTCACCTGTTTTTTCAAAAGTAAGGGTATTGAAATTTAAAATGGTGCCAGTTGATTGCCAGGTAGTAATAGCATTATGTTGCCGTTTGTAAAATACAAGAGAATCGGTGGAGCAGGTAACGGTTGCAGGCTTGTAATGCACGGAATAACCGCTGCTTGCGGAAGAAGGAAAAACGCCGAAATAGCTGTTTATTCCGGAAGGGTTTGGAATGCCGGTTGTAGAATTTGGGGCGCTGTTTACCCGGTAGATATGTATGCCGGTAAGATTTCCGCTCATATTCTTTACCAGTAAGGTGTCGCTGTTAAGGCCCGGGAGTTTCAGGGTGGTATTGGTCCAGGAAGCAGGGTAAATGTACGTGCTGGCATCGCCGATCGGAGCGCCGGAAGTACGCCATGGTGAACTTGAAAAACTGGTTAAATTACCGGAAATATTTAAGGAAGATTGATCGGTGGCGGTATTACCAGAACCTTCATCAAGTTTATAATACCCTACCAGCCCGGGCATATTGGGGGGGAGTTTCCGGCACATATTTTCCCTGATTTCCTGGGCTGTGCGAGCGGTATTCCAGAGCCGGACTTCATCGATTTCGCCATTGAAAAAATGATCGTTTACCAATTCATAATTCCCGATAGAAAGTGTTGCAGTATTACTTAAATCAGCAGAGATAACTGAGAAAGATGCACTATTTTCAAGAATACCATCAATCCAGATTTCCCAATGGGAAGAATTGTAAATTCCGGCTACATGGTGCCAGTTCCCATCGTTTACAGGAGTGGCAGATAAGCCTGAAGCTTTATATAAGTTATTCCCATCGCGGCCATATAAACCTGCTTTTCCACCGGAAATTAATAACTGAAAGCCATGGTCTGCAGGATTATTATATTTCGTGCAGATCATTTGTAATTTTGAATCAGTGGTTTTAATCCAGGCTTCCACTGTAAGTTTATTGGTAATATTCCGGTTATGGGTTCCCAGGTTTATATAACTGCTGAACCCGTTAAATTGAAGCGATTTTCCGGAGCCTGTTTGAGATTGAGAAAATAAGTCTGAAAATGGAAAAGTAAAAAAAAGTAGGAGCGTGAAAAAGTTCTTCATTATACCTTGTTGGATAAATAACAAAGGTAAAGAAAGTTTTTAAAGATCGGCTAAGGCTTTTAAAGCAAGTTCATCACTTTTTCCTTCGGTTTCGGTACCGATGGTAGCGTTGTAGTAGGCGGCTTTTTTGTATACTTCCGGCCGCTGCATTTTGTATTCCTGAAGCGCCTTAAACAGCGTATCTGAATTGGCAGCGTACAAAATCAAGCCTTGTTTTACATAGCCATAATAATCGAAGGTAAAATTGCTTTCGCCGAAGCGGTAATAAATGCCGGGAATGTTAAGTAGAGCTGCTTCCAAATGAATAGAAGAATCGGCGGCAATAATTACATCCTGGTTTTTCAGGAATTCGAATACGGTTTCGGTTTTTGGATCGGAAACGGTAGCGTTCCGGCCTAATTCATTTACAAAAGTAAAGTCACGCGTATCGCCGGGGTGGGACCGGAACGTGAAATGAAGCTCCGGAAAATGGCGGGTGAGGCTGGTTAGGGTTTCCTTTAACCCTTCGTAATGATCGAGGGTGTTTCCGGCAATGCCGATGTTTTCGGCCTTTGGTTTAAAGTTGCGGTATTGCAGGAATTTATCTGCTTTCGGCATGCCAATGAATTTTACTTCCCCGGAAATAGGGCCGCATTGTTTGTATTTGTTTAGCGCATCCTGCCCTTCGAGCAAACTTAAACTGAATTCCAGCGGCGGGAAGGCCGTGCTCACGCTGGCGTGCTGAATGTAGATGGTCGGGATGTTGAGGGTATCGGCGGCCAGGAGCATGGCCCGGGAATCGTCGTTGTGATCGTTGGCGAAAACTACGGCTTTGGGGCGGTACTTTTTCAGGTGTTTTAAGTACTGTTCGTAAAAACCGATTGAAATAAAAATAAGATCGAAAAACCGGAGTGCCTTGCGGCCATGTATTTTATACAAACCAATGAAAACCGGGAAGAAAAGCCAGAGGGTATGAAACAACTTCCACCGCAGGCTCAGCCGGTTTACCTGTTGGTTGTAGCGACCGATCTGCTTGTTTTGGCCGGCTACAAATACCGTTTCCGGGAGGTTTTCTTTCAGGAATTGCAGGGCATCGTAATTGTTCTGACTGACCACATATAGCCAGATTTTCCCGTGAAGGTCTTCGTTTTTTGGGGCTGCGCTGAAAAGATTTGATAGCAATCTGCCCCCGGTATACAAAGCCACCTTCAGAAAACGACGGAAAAAATTGTTGGGGGAAATTTTGTTCAGGGCATCCGCTGGTAAGGCCGAAAAGATAGGCTGAAACCGGATATGCAAAATATTGGCATAGCGCTGCACCGTTTTCTGAAACATAACTTATAAATTCTCCCAGGTAAGCGGCGTGCCGGCCTTCAGGTTTTGTTTAGCAGTTTTACTCAGCACCTTTTCCCAGAATTTTGGAGCCAACCCATCGCCCGGACGAATTATCCGGAGGTTTTCGGCAGTAAGCTTTTCGCCGGCGGCAATGTCTTTAGCAATGTAAATGGAACGCTTAAAAATGCGGCTTTTTTCTTCGGCTTTCTGCACGCAATACTGTACCGTTCCCATGGCCTGCCAGGCTCTTTCCGTTTCGGTAACCAGGGCTTGCAGTTCGGCCTGTTCCAGCGAGAAAGCAGAATCTACGCCGCCGTCGGCCCGGTTTAAGGTAAAATGTTTTTCTATAACGCAGGCGCCTAACGCCACTGCCGCAACCGATACCCCAATGCCCATGGTATGATCCGAAAGACCGACCGGGCAGTTATAAAGCGTTTGCATGTGCGGAATAGTGTTCAGGTTGGTGTTTTCGGGCGTGGCCGGATAGGTGCTTGTGCATTTGAGCAGCACCAGATTCTTGCAGCCATTATCGCGCAACACCTGCACCGATTCGGCAATGTCGGCCAGCGACGATACCCCGGTAGACATGATCACGGGTTTGCCGGTAGCAGCTACTTTTTTCAGCAAAGGCCAGTCGGTATTTTCGAAAGAGGCAATCTTGTAAAGCGGTACTTCCAATTCTTCCAGAAAGTCTACGGCAGTTTCGTCAAAGGGCGAACTAAAGGCGATAATGCCTTTGGCCCGGGCATGTTCGAAGATCGGTTTATGCCATTCCCAGGGCGTATAGGCTTCTTTATACAGATCGTAAAGTTCCCGGCCATTCCATAACGAATTTTCATCGGTAATGGTGAAAGCGCCTTTCAGCGTCATGGTATCGGCGGTGTAAGTTTGCAGTTTAATGGCATGGGCGCCGGCGGCGGCGGCGGCATCTACAATGGCCAATGCCCGTTCAAGCGACTGGTTGTGGTTGCCCGACATTTCCGCGATGATAAACGGTTTCTGTCCCTGGCCAATGGTATGGTTTCCGATCTGGAAAGTATTCATAAGGTTGCTTTTTACCTGTAAAAGGTTTACCGGCCCGAAGGTAAGGATTTAGAAAGAAATTTGATAAAAGTACCAGGGATTGAAATAAACCTTCCTTTTTAAAGCTACTTCTGATTTAAAAGTTCCCAGATAAAAGCGTACATGTTTGCTTTTTCGTTAACCCCGGAATACATGGTGTTTGCCCCCTGGTGCCCGGCCTTTTTTTCGGTCCGGAGCAGGATCGGGTTTTTCTGGGCCGGTCGGTTCTGCAACCGGGCGGCAAATTTATAGGAATGCAGCGGCACTACCCGGTCGTCATTATCGGAAGTCATGATCAGCATTGCCGGATAATTTACTTCTTCCTGGATGTTGTGGTAAGGGGAGTATTTATACAGCCTCCGGAATTCGGAGCTATCGCTGGCGGTTCCGTATTCATCGGCCCAGAACCGACCGGCCGTAAACTTTTCGAACCGGATCATATCCAGAGGCGCTACCACCGGCACTACCGCTTTAAATAAAGCTGGCCGCTGGATAGCTGCTGCAGCCACCACCAAACCTCCGTTCGAAGCTCCGGTAGCCGCCAGTTTAGAAGAACTGGTATAACCTGCATTAATCAAATGTTCGGCAGAGGAAATAAAATCGTTAAAAGAAGTTTGTTTATTTCGACCCCGGCCCTTTATTGCCCATTCTACTCCTAAATCGCCGCCGCCCCGGATGTTGGCGAAGGCAAAAACGCCGCCTTGTTTTACGAAGTAAACAATGGCCGGATCGAAGGACGGCGTTTCCAGGGCGCCAAAGCCCCCGTAAGCAGAAAGAATGGTGGGGTTATTGCCGTTGAGTGCCAGACCTTTTTTGTGAACCAGCAGCATCGGGATATTTACGCCGTCTTTGGCAGGAGCTTCTATCTGTTTAACTTCCAGATCGTCGATCGTATAATTTACCCGGGTTTGATCAGTTACTTTAAGTTTGTAGGTGTTTACGTTGAAGCTATAAACCAAAGGAGGGAAAAGGTACGAAGTCAGGTGGAAGAGGAATTCTTCATCATCTGCATTTCCACTGAAACCATCTACCGAAGTTCCGAGTGGAAGCTCCAGGTTATACAAAATATCGCCTTTGTAATTGAAAACTGAAACCAATGGGCGCTGGTTGGCCTGGTAAGTAGCAATTATCTTATCTTTCAGGGGAATTACATCTTCTAAAACCGCCTTCGAAAATTTAGGCGCGATGCTTCGCCATTTTAACGGATTGGCCGGGTCTATTTCCAGGATACTACCATCCTTATCTTTTTGAGCAGCCAATGCAATCAGTTTTCCCTCGTGGCTGTCCAGGATCTGAACGCCGTACCGCAGGTTGGTTAGCAGCGGTTTGAGGGCTGGTTGTTCCGCCTCGTAATCGAGGTAGAAAATATTGATTTTGCCGCCTTCTTCGTTTATTTCCTTAATTATCAGGAATCTTTCGTCGGAAGTTACATTAAACCGGAAATTCAGTTTAGGGTTGTTTCTTTCAAAGATCAGCTGATCGTCTTTCTGTTCGGTGCCGATTTTATGGTAGTAGATCTTTTGACCAAGCGTTTGGCTTAAATTGTCGGCCTGGGGGAAGGAGGAGTAAAAGAAGCCATCGTTTTTCCAGGCAATATTGGAAAACTTAATCCCTTTCAGGTGATCCTTTTTAAAGGCGCCGTTCTTTAGGGATACTACTTTAATTTCCGTCCAATCTGAGCCGTTCAGATTAAATTGAAGTGCCAGGTATTCGGAATTTTTTGAAACCGCGTAATTTCTGATGGTTATTTTATTCCGGGTATCGGTATCCATCACATTCGGGTCTACCAGAAGTCTTGGTTCTACCTGAAAGGATTCTTTGTAGTAAAGTGCCGGGGTGCCATGGGTACTGTTGTAGGCCATGGTAAAGTAATATTTACCGTGCTTTTTGGGATGATCGAAGCGGGCAAAGGAATACTTATCGATCAGCAGGAAGGTATTATGTTTGGTTTGCCACTTGTTTAAGAGGGGAAGCGCAATTTCGTTTTGGGCATTAACCCAGTTATTAACCTTCGGGCTGTTAAAGTTCTCCAGCCATTGGTAATCGTCGGTAACGGCAAATTTGTTGAAGTAGGTATCTTTTACGGGAGCCTTTTCCGTTACCGGATATGGAATGGTTTGGGAATGAGCAGCTGAAATGGATAAAATTATGCAGAGACTATAAGTAAGATTCTTAAGCATTAGAAAGTTAAAAATACCGGATCGTAACCGGAAAGCTTGTTTTAATAGAATTCAAAAGGCAAAGATAAACCTTTTGTTCTATGTTTTTAAAGCTTTGTTAAGAACTTATAAGCTTTCAATTTTGCATCGATCCCCAAATTTTTAAACCCGGCTTTTTCAAAGGCCCGTACCGAAGCCACATTCTCCGGCTGTACGTAGCCAATGGCTTCGGTAATTTCAGGGAAATACTTTTTCAGCTCCGGCAAACCAACCTGGAGCACCCGGTGGCCAAGCCCTTTCCCCCGGAATTCCGCCCCGATCTGGTAGCTTATCAGGGCAATGTCTTCCTTTAAGTCGAAGCGGAGCAGGGCGGCCGGTTTATGCTGGATTTCTGCCAGCAGGAGCAGAGCCTGGGGGTTAGTTAATTTGCCGGAAAGCCATTTCAGGTGCGTTTCGTAGGGGATTGGCTCTGCGTTAAAGGAAAATTTTCTTGCCTCCGGATCGTTGGCCCATTCGAAAAGCAGTTCGGCATCTTCAGTTTTAACTTTCCGGAACCGGAGGCCGGCCTGTAAAGCCAACCCGGAAAACAGATTTTGAAGGTTGGTTTCGGCCTGTCCGTTAAAGATTTCCTGTTGCTTCCGGATTAGTGTTTTAGCCAAGTGTTTGCTTCCGGAACCGGTTAAAACTTCATGGATTTTTTCAGCCGGTAAGGCCAGGTTTTCGGTAATCAAATAGCGGTAAAGGTCTGCCTGGTTCTCGGCGGTTTTTTCGACGAAAAGCATACCATTTACCGCACAATACTCATAAGCCACCGAGCTTGCCGAACAAAGCGCTACTGCGCATTCGGCCATTAATTCCGCCATGGCTTCGGCGTCCAGGTTTTTACGCCAGAAGGCATACGGATTTCCGGAAATAAATTTCTGAAGCGATTCGGAATTCTGGTATGCGCTGCCGGTTACAATTTCAAGCCTTAATTCAGGCTTAATTTCATGCAGTTTTTGGGCGTATTTTAAAGTGTAATTTTCCGGATCGGCACCGCCAAAACAAAGAAGCATTTTCGGTTCTTTTCTGCCTGGTTTTACCAACGTTTTTTGCGCTTCGCGAAAAGGCTTGCGAAGCAGGGCGTATGCCGGACCCAGGCACAGTTTGGTGTACGGCGCCACAGAATAGGCTTCCTTCTTCAAACCACCGGCAATATTGATAATCGCATCAGCTACAAAATAGCGGTCGTGCAGGTCGTCGAGGCAAACCAGGATGTTACCTTTAGCTTTTAATATTTGCTGGTACCCGGTTGAGAATTGGTACCCATCCAGCACAATAATTTCCTGACCGGAAAAGGAATTGCTTATCGTTTCGGCTTCCGCTAAAAGTTGGTTTTCGTTTTCGGTAGCTGCCAGTTTTTCTATCGGTTTACATACCGATTGGAGCTGATTTAGCAAGGCTTCCGAAGGTTGCTGAATCGCGAAGGTACATTCAAAATCGGCCTGTAATAATTCGGCCAGAGCCAGGGACCGGATTACGTGGCCTAAACCGATTTTACTGTTGCCGTCGGCGCGGAAAAAAAGGCGGGGTTTGGCCATAATCCAATGCTGCTGAACTTAGGGTTGAAGGTGCTAAAAATTCCGGGCAGACACAAGAAGTATCTTGTTAAATTCAGGACGGAACAGCCGGGTTGCCCTTAGCTGGTTAATTTTTTCTGTTCTATCTGCGCATTAATAGCCACTAATTCCGGATGCTGGTCGAGCAGTGTAATTATTTCCCGGCCGGTAAGCTTATCCGCCTGGTAATCTTCGATTAAAGCTTGCAGCAACTCAAAATCTTCCGGCGTATCTAACGTAATGCGGTAGTTGCTCTTATCTTCTGAATGAAGGTAATGGTAGAATTGAATGTCGCCGGTCCGGTTCTGATGGATGTAAGGCGTTACGTGCTCGAGATCTTCCGGACGGGTAGCCTCAAAAAAGGCGCGCTCCAGCAATGCATAAGAGAATATCTCGAAATCGAAACCCCGCGGAAAAGTGCGTTCAAGGGCGTTGGATAAATAGAGGGATGGGTTCCTGGTTTTTAAATAGATTTCGATACCATTTTTAACCAGTTCCGGCGCAATTAAGGGGCAATCGGAGGTTACCCGTACTACAATATCGAGTTCGTTTTCTTTGGCACAGCCATAGTACCGGCTCAGCACGTTTTGCTCATCGCCCCGATAGTAGGCTATGTCCTGCGCTTTGCAGAATTCAATTACCGGATCGTCGGAGGCATTGGTAGTGGTGGCTATATAAACGGGAAAGCCAGATTGTTTGAGGCGCTCCAAGTGGTAATGCAAAACGGACTTGCCCCCAATTGCTTTCAGCACTTTTCCCGGCAGGCGCGTGCTGGTCATCCGGGCCTGCGAAATAATACCGACTTTCAAATCCCGGTCCGGAAATTTTAAATTATTCACCCTGATATTCTTTTACTTTAATTGCTGCCGATGTGTCCTGAAAGATTTTTGCTTAACTAGCTTTTGCTTTGAACGAATGAGATCACTTTTTCTATTACATATTCCTGTTCTTCAACGGTCAGGCTAGGGTACATGGGCAGGCTCAGGCACATTTCGTAATAGGCTTCGGCCAGTGGAAAATCATCTTTCCGGAAACCAAGGTCCTGGTAGTAAGGCATTAAATGAACCGGAATGTAATGCACCTGGGCAAAGATATTTTTGGTGCGGAGGTAATCGTAAAGTTCCTTCCGGTTCTCCACCTGAATTACATAAAGATGATACGCATGAATCTGGTTTGCTGAGGAATTCTGTACGTATGCCGCCGGGTTCAGGATCTTTACGTTCTCCAGGTTTTTAAAGGCCAGGTCGTAGCGTTCGGCAATTTCCTGCCGGCGCTGTAAACCTTCATCCGCGCGGGTAAGTTGCGAAATGCCCAAAGCGGTAAGCATATCCGGCATCCGGTAATTGTAGCCTAGTTCCTGCATTTCCATGTACCAGCCGCCGTGGTTTTCGCGCATTTTGGCGGGGTCGCGGGTAATGCCATGGGTGCGAAGCAGCAACAGCTTTTCGTAAAGGGCAGGATCGTTGGTGGTGATCATGCCGCCTTCGCCGGTAGCAATATGTTTTACCGGGTGGAAGGAAAAGATGGCCAGATCGGCATACACGCCGTTGCCGCATTTCTGTTTGTTGCCGTTGGAGTCAGTAAAGTATCCGCCGGGAGCGTGGCAGGCATCTTCAATGATCCATAAACCATATTCATCTGCCAGGTTACGGAAGGCTTCCAGGTTTACCGGCATGCCGGCAAAATCGACGGGAATAAGGCCGGTGTAATATCCTTTTGGCTGACTTTCCAATTTCTGGCGTACCTTTTCAATATCGAGCAAACCGGTTTCCGGATCGATGTCGGCAAATTCTACCTCGCCGCCGCAATAGCGCACGCAATTGGCCGAAGCCGCAAACGTAATGGGGGTAGTAATAACGCGGGAATTTTCGTTTACCTCCAGGGCGAGCGCGCAAAGATGCAGGGCTGCCGTTCCGTTGGCAACGGCTACGGCATATTTCGCCCCGACATAGGCGGCAAACTTCTCCTCGAACTCCGCTACTTTCGGGCCCTGGGTCAGAAAATCCGATTGCAGCGTTTCCACCACCGCATTTATATCTTCCTGGGTAATGTGCTGCCGGCCGTAGGGAATGGGTTTCATCTTTAATAGTGATTAGTGAATAATGATTAGTGATTAGTAAGGGAATTAATGATTTGTGATTTTTCGGGTTAATAAATTACTTCCTGGAGTTGGGAATTTTTTAAAAAATTAACTAATCACTAATCATTATTCACTAATCACTAAACTGTAAAGTTCGGGTCTACGTGGAGGCGGATCTGTTCGCGGATCTGCTCTGGGGTAAGCCAGTCGTGGTTGGTGCCGGAGTTGTATTTAAAACCGGGTTCCACCATTTTACCTTTAAAGGCTTCCATGTATTCTTCTGCTGTCCATTTATTAGGCATTTGCGGAACAATTACATAATACTTATCCAGTTCAATCGTGCTTAAAGAATCGGTTTCGGTGATCATTTCTTCGTGCAGTTTTTCGCCCGGACGGATTCCTACAATTTCCTGGTCGCAGTTCGGGCCAATGGCCGTGGCAACATCGGTGATTTTGTAGGAAGGGATTTTAGGTACAAAGATCTCGCCACCCCAGGCATGTTCCAGGGCATATAATACCAGATCAACGCCTTCTTCCAGCGAAATATTGAAGCGGGTCATATCGGGGTGTGTGATCGGAAGCACGCCATCTTTCCGCTTATTTAAAAAGAAGGGAACTACGGATCCCCTTGATCCGATCACGTTCCCGTAACGCACCACCGAGAATTTCAAGGTGCGTGAACCTTTCATATTATTGGCAGCAACAAAAAGCTTGTCTGAACAAAGCTTGGTGGCACCGTACAGATTTATGGGGGCTGCAGCCTTATCGGTAGAAAGGGCCACTACTTCGGATACCCCACAATCCAAAGCGGCATTGATCACATTTTCGGCGCCGAAGATATTGGTCTTGATGCACTCCATCGGGTTATATTCGGCCGCAGGCACCTGCTTTAAAGCAGCAGCATGCACTATTATATCAATGCCTTCGCAGGCCCGGCGCATCCGCTCGGCATCGCGCACGTCGCCAATAAAATACCGGATCGCCTTGTACTTTTGGTGCGGGAAAATCTGGGCCATCTCAAACTGCTTCAGTTCGTCGCGGGAATAAATAACCAGGCGCTTAATATCCGGATATAGCTGTAAGATGGTTTCTACAAACTTTTTACCAAAGGAGCCGGTACCGCCGGTTACTAATATAGATTTATGATTGAGATCTAAATTCATGTTTAAATAATAAGGAAACGGCAGATCTGAACCTGTTCGTTGAGCTGGTTTTTTTGAATAATCTGCTTAGCTTTAAAAGATGGCAAGTTAATAAAAACTCTTAGAAAGGAATAGAGCCGGAATTTTAAAACCCTAAATTTACTGCCTCGAAATCAGTCCAAGGGTAAAGCCAATGCCACTAAAAAAGTTTGTTTTCAGTTTTCTGTCCGGAATAAATTATTTTCACCGGAATGCTTCCATCTTTCATCACCCGGAAAAACAGGTGTTGCTTCCTGCTGAATTTATAGATTTTAATAGTACCGAACAGGCTTTTTTAGAACGGTGTGCAGCCTCATTTAATTATGATTCGGATTTTTCCCGAGGGTACCGGCAGAAAGAGGTATCGCTTACCAGGCTCGCTGATGTTTCTTTACTGGCAAATTCCGGTGGCCTAGTGCTGCATAATACTTTTCCGGATAAACTCGTTACGGAGTCGGTTTTCGATCTGCGTCGGATGGCTAATTCGCCGGGCTGGCGCATGCCGGCTTTTATGCTTGCGAAGCGGAAGAAAGGAGTTTATACTTCCATCTTTCATTTACCCTGGGCGGCTACGAGCAATTACCACTGGTTTTTTGATTGTCTTCCGCGGCTTTATGCCTTGCTGCAGACCGTTAAAGAGCCCATTACACTGGTAATGCCGGAATTTGTGCCGCTTTTTCAGCAGGAAACCTTAGCGTTCTTATTGCACGATTTTTCGAATTTCAAGCTGGCTACTATCAGGAAGCACGAGAAATGGCGCTGCGAAACGTTTTATTTCCCTTCGTTCGTAGCCGATCATTACAGCGGATATTTGCCTCAACCCATTGGTCAGTTCCTGCGGGAAAAGTTGTGGGAAGGGTACAAAACCGAAGAGAAAGTGCCGCAGCGGAAGATCTTCATCAGTCGGAGCAAAGCAACAAAACGCAGGATTACAAATGAGGCTGATCTATTGCCAATATTGGAAAAGCTTGGTTTTGAAGTAGTTTTTCCGGAATACCTGACCTACCGCGACCAGGTGCTTCTGTTTTATGAAAGCCGGAATATTGTTGCTCCCCATGGTGCCGGTTTAACCAATATTTTTTTCTCGCAAAAAGCTACCGTTCTGGAGCTTCACCCACAGGATATTATGAAATCGCACTACTTTATGCTTTGCAAGGGTTTGGGCTTCGATTACCATTACCTGCTGGGAAGTGAGGCTGATTCTAAGCTGGATTTTACAGTTCCGGTGGAGGAATTTGAACAGAAGCTGGTAGAGATGCTGGAAAGTAATTAAGGTGCCTATAAGCAATTAACTAAAACCAAAAACGGTAGCTTTTCTCTCTGAAAAGCTACCGTTTTTATTTCGTCCGGATCAGGTCGGCCAGTTTCCCGGTAAGAGCTTTGCGTGAATAATGTTGGTAATTGATATTCGGCAGATCGAGATTATAGTTTACTTTCCAGTTGCGGCTCAGGGTATCGAGGTGGTCGAGCATGAGGTCGTAGGCGCTATAATGGAAAACCCGGCCTGCCCCGCATTCATCTATAATGCGGTCTGCGTCGGAACCCACCGGGCCAATGCAGATGATCTGTTTATTCGAAGCCAGATATTCAAACAGTTTACCCGGTAAAATGCAGAAGTTATTTTCTACGTCCGGAATAGCCATAAGCAAAGCCGTTGACCGCATCAGGTACTGAATAGATTCCACGTGCGGCACAAACGGCACGTATTCGACCAGATGCACCAGGTTGGCGTCTTCCACCTGTTTTTGCACTTCCGCCGAGACTTTGCCTACGAACCGGAGACTGAATTTAATTTCCGGATAGCGGCGGGCGTTTTCGGCAAAGGCCTGCAGAAAGGCTACAATGTTATAGGTGTCGGTAATGGTACCGGTATAGGTCAGGCAGAAGCGGTCGTTGGGCGGCTCGGAAGGGAACTGGAAATCTGCTTCGTCGAAACCGTTGGGCAGCACCATTATTTTATCCGAATCGATATTTACCGGTTTATTCAGGAACAGGCGTTTGGTGTCGGCGCTGGTTACCAGCAGGGCATCGGCTTTCTGAATTACTTCCCGTTCGTACTTTTCATCCAGCTTTTTAGCTAAAAAAGTATGGTTTAGATCCTTGTAATAATAAATATCCGTCCAAGGGTCGCGTAGGTCGGCGATCCAGCGTAAGCCGTATTTTTTCTGCAGTTCCAGGCCAATTAACTGGGTGGAGTGGGGCGGGGAAGAAGTAATAACGGCATCGAATTTTTCGGTTTCAAGGAGTTCGGCGCATTTTTTAAGGGCGTGCTTGTTCCAGCCAACCCTGGCATCGGGAATAAACAGGTTACCCCGCAAAAACTTAAACAATTTCTGCACCAGGCCGGTTTTTTTCTCGTTCGCAAAACCGCCGTAAGGAATCTCTTTTTTGCCCGTCAGTTTTTTATAATACTCGAAGGGTTCGCTGGTAGCGGTGCGGAAAACGCGCACATTCTCAGGAACTTCCGCCAGTAAAGAATTGTCGAATAAAGGATAGGCCCCTTCGTGTTCGCTAACGGTTACCACGGTAGGCTCTACGTTGAATTCAGGCAGGTGTTTTACAAATTTGAGGCAGCGCTGCACGCCCGCCCCACCCGAAGGCGGCCAGTAATACGTAATAAACAGTACCTTAAGCAAGGGCTGCTGATTTGTTTTTCCCGGAGGAAAAGTATTCTTATCTGTCGGAAAATTCTGTAGCATATTTGGAACGAATATACGTACCGATTTTTAAAAAAGGGCAGCACTTTCCCGATTAAATGCTTATTTTTGTTCTTTAAACTGAAACAAACGATGTTCGATAATTTAAGTACCAAGCTAGACCGTGCTTTTAAAACCCTGAAAGGCCAGGGCAGCATTACCGAGATTAACGTTGCCCAGACCATTAAGGAAGTGCGCCGCGCGCTCGTAGATGCCGACGTAAACTATAAAGTAGCCAAAACGGTAACCGATAAGATCAAGGACGAGGCCATGGGCCGCGACGTACTGATCGCGGTTTCGCCGGGCCAGTTAATGGTGAAGATCGTGCACGAAGAGCTGACCGAACTGATGGGCGGCGAAAAACAGGATATCAATATAAAAGGCGATCCGGCCATTATTTTAATTGCCGGTCTGCAGGGTTCCGGTAAAACCACCTTTACGGGTAAACTGGCCAACTTCCTGAAAAAGCAGAACCGCCAGGTATTGGTTGCTGCCTGCGACGTGTACCGTCCGGCGGCGATCGACCAGCTGAAAGTGCTGGCCGGCCAGGTAGGCGTAGATGTATATTCGAACCTGGAAGAAAAGAACCCGGTTAAAATTGCCCAGGAAGCCATTGCGCACGCCAAGCAAACCGGTAAAAAAGTTGTGATCATCGATACCGCCGGTCGTCTGGCCGTGGACGAAGCGATGATGAACGAAATTGCCGAGATCAAACGCGCCATTAACCCAACCGAAACCCTTTTCGTGGTTGATTCCATGACGGGCCAGGATGCGGTAAATACTGCCAAAACCTTCAACGAACGCATTAACTTCGACGGGGTAGTACTGACCAAATTAGATGGTGACTCCCGCGGTGGAGCTGCTTTATCTATTAGAGCCGTTGTGGAGAAACCGATCAAGTTTATTTCGACCGGTGAGAAAATGGAAGCCCTTGACCTGTTCTATCCTGACCGGATGGCCCAGCGTATTCTGGGTATGGGTGACGTGATCTCCTTAGTAGAACGGGCTCAGCAAACGTTCGACGAAGAAGAAGCTCGTCGCATTAACCAGAAGATCCGCAAAAACCAGTTCAACTTCGACGACTTCCTGTCTCAGCTGGAGCAGATCAAGAAAATGGGTGATATCAAAGACCTGGTAAGCATGATCCCGGGTGTAGGTAAAGCCATGAAAGACGTGGAGATCGATGAAAATGCTTTCAAACCGATCGAAGCCATTATCAAATCCATGACCAAAGACGAGCGTGCCAACCCGGATATTATCAGCGGCAGCCGTCGCCGGAGAATTGCCCAGGGTTCGGGAACCAGCATTCAGCAGGTAAACAACCTGATGAAGCAGTTCAACGACATGCGGAAAATGATGCGTTCGATGAACAAATTTGCCGGCAAACCGGGCGCCTTGGCGAAGCTGAAAGGCATGGCCGGAGGACGATAATTCTTGATTTGAAAATTTGAAGATTTGGAAATTTGAAAATGAATTTCCTTTAAACAAAAAAGCTGCACTTCTTATGAGGTGCAGCTTTTTTGTTTTTACGGGAGTGTTTTTGAATGGTAAGTTTGTACGAAAGGTAAGAACCCACCCTCTAACCCCTCCGAGGAGGGGAGTATCAGCTATAGTAATTAGGAGCTATCTCATAAATACCTAAACCAGTTTCTTAAATTGTACGTGGCAAATAGATTTCTTCGTAGCGTAGGATTTAAACCCTACGCTACGAAGAAATTTTAATTTATCAGATAGCTCCTAATCAAAAAAATCCTGAAGATCAAATTCCCCTCCTCGGAGGGGTAGGGGTGGGTTCTACGTTTCCGAAGCTTTCAGGCCTTAATTATAAAGAAAGCACTCAATCTGATGAAAATTTATTAAACCTTTCTCCCTAATTAATTTGCCGTACTTTTCCGCCCCGATCCCTACCGTTCAGCCCTGCTTCAGCAACCGGTCGTACATGGTAATGGAACCGGCTACAGCTACGTTCAGGCAGTTATCGCCGGGAAGCTGCACCAGTTTATGGCATTTCTGCAGGGCTTCTTTCGTTAAACCGTGATCTTCAGCTCCTAATAAATACACACATCGTGCCGGGTGCTGGAACTGCTCGATCTTCACCGCATTTTCCGCCAGCTCTATTCCCACTAACTGACAACCGTAGGGTAAATGCCGGAAAAAGTCTTCGAAGGTTTCGTAGTAATAAAACGGAATTGATTTGTAGGCGTTCAGGCTGTCGGTTTTTTGTTTAGGAACCCGTTTGCCGATGGTAAAAATAAAGCTGGCATTCAGAATAGAAGCTGAACGCCAGAGGGTACCTACATTGGTTTCGTGCTTGGGGTCCAGTACGCCTATTCCGAAATATCCTTTACTTAAATCCTTACTTTCCAAACTCCTTAGTACTCGGTTTTATCGGCTTTTGCTTCCCAGGCTTTGAATCCGGCATGTGCTTCTTCGGCCATAAACTGGATCATGGGAATACTCCGTTCGGTCATGGGTTTGTCCAGCTCATCATAAATAAACTGATCGTCGAAACCGATTTGGGCGGCATCGGCTTTGGTGTTGCCGTAGTAAACCACTTTCGGGCGGGCCCAGTAAATGGCACCCAGGCACATCGGGCAGGGTTCGCAGCTGGTATACAATTCGCAATCGTCGAGCTGGAAAGTGCCCAGTTCTTTGCAGGCTTTCCGGATGGCATCTACTTCGGCGTGCGCGGTAGGGTCGTGGGAAGAAGTTACGTTATTGTAGCCGCGGGCAATTATTTTACCATCTTTCACAATTACACAGCCAAAGGGGCCGCCAAAACCGGCTTCCATTTTTTCCACCGAAAGCTTAATGGCTTCCAGCATGAATTCTTTGTTCGGATTCATATTTCAAATTTAATAAGCCTGCTAAGTTAATAAAGCCTTCCGGATTTCAGCTGGTTTTTTAATACCATTTTTGTAAAGCGCCTTTAACAATTAAGGTTCCTTGCTGTTTTATGAGGTAGAAGTGCAGAAGCAAGTAAGTATTTTTGTGGGCAGTCTTACTAGCTTCAGGCATAAAAGGGAGGCCTGTGAAAGGGTATGCCTTGGTGATTTAATTGCTTCTTATGAAATAGCCCGATGGAAATTACCTGCTGGCAGATAATTGACTAAAGGCCGGGAAAGGAATGACCTGATCCCGGATTTATAATGCTTCTCCAACGTTTGAATCAGCCGGTGCTTTATGAAAACTATTACAATCCGGTTAACCTGCTTTTAAAAAGCAATTCCTATCAGCTTAGGCAGAACTGGAAGTTTATTTTCTGGTGGTTTAGGATGAAGGCCGTTTTCTTCCGGAAATTTAGTTGTAATTTTAACTTTTCTTCTTTTATGAACCCGATTTCCGACCCGATGGGTGAGGCCCTGGAGGCTTATATAAATGGCAATTCCAAAGCCACTATTAAAGTTATTTCCAACATTACCGAAGACGATATTATTTCCGTAGGCTATTTGTTCCGGAGTTTTGACCAGATGCCGGAACTGGAACAGCAAGCTCTGAAATTTTGCAAAGGCAGGGTGCTGGATATTGGCGCGGGCGCCGGCAGTCATGCGTTGTGGCTGCAGGAAAATGGGCTGGAGGTAGATGCGTTTGACATTTCCCCGAAAGCCGTTGCCGTAATGAAAAACCGGGGGCTCCGGAACAGCTTCGAAGCGGATTTCTGGCAATTTCAGCCATCCGAAAAATACGACACCATTTTGCTGCTGATGAACGGGGTTGGTCTGGCCGGAACGTTGGAGAAATTGCCGGAATTCCTGAACCTGCTAAAAAGTTGGTTAAATCCCGGCGGCCAGATCCTGCTGGAATCGTCGGATATTCTGTATATGTTCGAAGAGGAAGACGGTTCGGTATTGCTGAACCTGAATAGCGGCTATTACGGCGAAGTAGAATACCAGATGGCTTTCAACCGGAAAACCGGCCCGGCATTTCCGTGGCTTTTTATCGATTACGCATTACTGCATGATTACGCTACCCAAGCCGGCTTTGAGGTGAATTCCCTATTTGAAGGGGAACACGGCGAATACCTGGCAAAGCTTTCCGCTTAGGGAATAAAGCTTTCTGCTTTAAAAAACAGGCTGATAATTAAAGGAGATTCAGGGCTGGGAAAGGCTGTACATGTTGTCCGGCAGGTTACCGATACAGCCATAAATTAAAGTTCACAGAAGTACAGATCAACCAGGCTATCGTCGGAGATCAGTACGCTGGAAGGAAGCCGGCGGGTAAAATCATTCAGGCCGATTACCGAAAACAATTCATTCAGCGCCTGACTTACCCCGATCAAAACCACCCCGATCCGGTTCTGTTGTAAATTGCGGATAGTGGACACAAATGACTTCAGGCTACTAGGGGAAACATCCTCCAGGCCTTCGCAATCTACCATTACTTCTTTGGTATCTAGCAGTAAAGCTTCAAGTAAAATATCCTGCACGGTAACGGCATTTTCTGTGTCCAGTTTTCCGTTAAGGGCTACGATGTAGCTGTTTTTTTGAAGTCGGGTGAAGATCTGCATAAACAAGAGGCTGAGAATATGAAATGTAAATCGTTTTAAAAATCAGTAAAAGCCAATGATATTGTCAGTAAATGTTTGCCAGTTTATCTGGTCACCGAAGAGTATACGGATTTAACGCAAAAAGTAGATTTTCCTGCATTAATATTACTTAAAAGTTCGTAAGCGAATTTTTTAAAATGGTTAAACAGCCAATATAACCTGTGAACTTAACTAAATAATCGGTTAATGAATTCTGCTTTATAACAGCAGGGAATAGGTTTAGAATACCGGTGGTTAAACACAAAAAAAGCAACCCTGCTCGGGTTGCTTTTTTTTAATTATAATCAGGTAAAAAGCCTTTAAGCTTTCTGGTACATTACTTCTCTGATAGCTTTAACGGTGCGTTCTACGTTTGGAAGCGAGGCTTCGATCAGGGTTGGCGCGTATGGAAGCGGCACATCCTGGCAGGTAACCCGGATCACAGGAGCATCGAGGTAATCGAAGGCATTCCGTTGCACATTGTAGGTAATTTCCGAAGAGATGGAGGCCAGCGGCCAGGCTTCTTCCACTACTACCAGGCGGTTGGTCTTTCTTACCGATTTCATTATCGTTTCAAAGTCGATCGGACGAACGGTACGGAGGTCGATCACTTCGGCAGAGATATTTTCTTTCTGCAGTTCTTCGGCAGCGCCTAAGGCCACTTTCATCATTTTCCCGAAAGAAACAATAGTAACGTCTTCGCCTTCGCGTTTTACGTCGGCTACGCCAATTGGAATTAAATATTCTTCTTCCGGCACTTCGCCTTTGTCGCCGTACATCAGCTCCGATTCCATAAAGATAACCGGATCTTCGTCGCGGATAGAAGACTTCAGCAAGCCTTTGGCATCGTAAGGGTTAGAGGGAACCACTACTTTTAAACCCGGGCAGTTGGCATACCAGTTCTCGAAGTTTTGCGAGTGCTGGGAAGAAAGCATACCGGCATTACCAGTCGGACCGCGGAATACCATCGGGCAGGAATATTGGCCACCCGACATGGACATCATTTTGGCTGCCGAGTTGATAATCTGGTCGATAGCTACCAGGGAAAAGTTAAAGGTCATGAATTCAATGATCGGGCGCAGACCGTTCATGGCGGCGCCGACCCCGATACCGGCAAAACCAAGCTCAGCGATCGGCGTATCGATCACGCGCTTCGCTCCGAATTCATCGAGCATGCCCTGGCTTACTTTATAAGCACCATTATATTCAGCAACTTCTTCACCCATTAGAAAAACCCGCGGGTCGCGGCGCATTTCTTCGCTCATGGCTTCGCGAAGGGCTTCACGGAATTGTATCGTACGCATTTTATTTTCTTAAATTCTAACGAATGGTAAAATTACGATAACTCTTCCAAAATACAACCCTTAAAACCGATAATAAACCGGCATTTTCAACTTCTCACTCCTGGGCCTGGGGCCGGAACAGGAAAAAAGCGGGGGAATTTACTTTAAAGCTTCGCGAAAGGTCGGCGTACCAACAAAGTTGCGGAACTCCGGATCGTCGATGGCTTTGGCGGTGAGGCTTTTTTCCTGGCGGGTTGCCTGGTGCAGATGACTGGCAAGGGCTTCCGGTTGGTTCGTTCGGGCAGCCAGAACGGCCAGGCTGTAATGCGCCAGGGCATCGTTCGGTTTCAGGACCAGGGCTTCTTCGTAGAAGGTTTGTGCCTGTTCGTAATTGCCTTTCAGCAGGTAAATCAGGCCTTTGTTCATCAGGCTTTGGTAACTGGTTCCGGCATAAGCCAGGCTTACTACGGCCTCATCTAACCGGCCGGTTTCTATTTCCAGCGCGGCTTTATCGGCAAATACCTGCTGCAGTACCGGCACCGGGCCACCCAGTTTCAGGGCGTAATCGTAGCTTTGTAGGGCTTCCGGGTAGTTGCCGAGCAGATACTGGGCCGAACCCAGGTTGTAGAAAAGCTGAGCGGTGGGATTGCGGTGACTGGCATAGGTCAGGTTTACAATGGCTTCGCGGAGCATCTTATCGCGGGTAGTAGGTTTTACGGCCTGCTGTGCCATTTGAACATACGTTACGCCCAGGTTGTTGAAGGCCTGCCATTTCATGGTGTTTTCGGCGGCCGCCTGGTAAATGGCCAGCTTTTCGGAAAGCAACGGCGTAAGGGTAGCGGCATAGCGCAATTCTTCTTCTGTTAACTTATCGGCATCGATGCGGTTTTCTACTATTTTTCGCGAAAGCAGGTAAATTTCCGAATCTTTTTTCTGGGGCACGTTATACGTTATCCGAACATCGGCGTAGCGCAAGGCCGGGTAGATGTAAAGCTGCAGGTAATCGTAAGAATCCAGTTTGGAGAGTTGTTTTTCTTTATCGCGGAAACTTCCGGGGCCGTTTATAATATCCAGGATCTGGTTTACCTGCTCGGGCGAAAGCGCCGATAGCTGCACCTGTTTCAGGAAGCGTTCCCAGTTACGGACCACCGGCTGTACCTTAAATTTTACCGACTGGTTGGTGTTGGTGTAGGAATTTACATCGAGCTGGTGGCGCATGTATTTTTCAAATGTTTGCGCCCGCTTCCTGGCTAGCTTCGGGTCTTTCGAGTCGGCTTCTTCCGGCGAATGCCCGGTGGTAATTTCCACGGCCTGGATCTTGTAATTACTTTGCAGCAGTTCTTTCAGCACGTCCATGTTGGTTCCTAAATAATCGCGGAGTTCAGCTTTGCCTTCGTCGAAAAAGAAGGTAAGCAGTTCCGGTTCCGAAACGCCTTTCCGGTACGTGTCCGGCGCCAGCGAAACCGCGTTGGCTTTAACCGTTAGCCTGGAGGTAGTAATCACTCCTGGCGCAATTTCCCGGACTTTTCCGCGTTTTACCCTACCATTTGGTTTTACGGCTTCCGCCTGAGCCACTAGTTTTCCGGAGGCTTTTTCAGGAGTATAGGGAAAAGAAAGTTGGCGGTTTATGGTTGGGGTGCCGTTCTCGTAAATGAATTCGCCGGGAGCAAAGCGGAGCCGGGTAACGGGTTCGGTTTGTTTTTTACCGTACTGGTACGCTACCACCACATTATAAACCGGTTTTTTGCCGGTTACTTCCGCCGGGACTTTCACTTTTAAGTCGAAGGGAACAACGTTGCCGTTTACGGCCAGTACGGTCGGTTCTACGGAAATTTCCTGTCTGGCTTCGCCGGTTTTAATCATGCGGGAAAGCGTGCAGCCGGAAACGGAGAATAAAAAAAACGTACTAAGCAGGATGGAAAAAAGAAATGATTTGCGGGAATGAAGATTGTGCATAACCTGTTTTTTAGAACGCCGTATTTTTATAAATAATAAATCAGGCTGAGCCTACTTACAGAATTTTCCTGAATTGGTTTATGGATAATGCGAAAAATTTGTTAATTTAGAAGTTAAAAATAGTTAGGGAATGAAACGGTTGCAATATTTTATCGAATCTCAGGCTTTTGGCGTTTGCACCGCGTTGGGGGAAAAATTAGGCTTCGCTACCAGCAGCATCCGCTTGTCTTTCATTTATTTATCTTTTCTAACGTTCGGTTCGCCGGTAATCGTGTACCTGATCCTGGCTTTCTGGCTGAACCTTCGCAAAAGCCTCCGTCGCGAAAGGAGTACGGTCTGGGATTTTTAGTTTTTGATCTTAAAAAATCTGTCATTAAAAGGATCAGCGAAGAACCTTGCCGGCTTTTTGTATTTCTGATTTTTTCGGGGTACGCTTTTTATCCGGGTGGCTTAATTATAATCCGTTGACTGAAGTCAACGGCAATAGATATAATGGTATAAGTTAATCTGGAAGTAAGTTTTGGCTTGAGAGCTACCTGGTAATAATTAAAAAATGTGATAATTAGTTAAGGTTAGCCGCAAATAAAGCCTATCCATTGCCGTTGACTTCAGTCAACGGAACTTTCATTTTTCCTTTAGCTGACAACAACCACCCCCAACCCCTCCTTGGAAAGGAGGGGAGCTTTCATGTTCCATAGCAGATAGTTCTGCTTATTTTCCAGATACTAAATCGCTGAAACGTTTTTTGCCTTCGGCAAAGTAGGCCCATACCAGACTTCGCGGGTATATTCCATGAAGTTTCGACAAGGGTTTTTTGGTTGTTTGCAGTACCCTTTTTTGCCGCCAGTATAGCCGTTTCCGGTAGACTTCCTGGTGGGCTTTATAAATGGCTTTGGCATCTGCGGTTTGGCCGGAAACCAGGAATTTTACTGCCGATATCCAGTCCAGTAAGATCCGGATGAACATGGTGGAAAAATAATCTTCGTCGGCCAGGTTTTTAACCAGCAGGGCTAAGCCGTTGCGGTAATTCAGGAACGTTTTGCGCGGATTGGATTTGTGCAGCGTGCCGCCGCCTACGTGGTAAACTTCGCTTTGGCCGCAATAAAATATTTTCCGGTTTTTGTTCTGCAGGCGCCAGCACAGGTCAATTTCTTCCATGTGGGCAAAAAAAGCCGGCTCCAGGCCACCCAGATCATGAAAATCTGCTGCCCTTACGAACATGCAGGCACCCGTAGCCCAGAAAATTTCGGAGGTATCGTTGTACTGGCCTTTGTCTTCTTCCAGGGAATCGAAAATGCGGCCGCGGCAGAAGGGGTAGCCGAACACGTCGAACAGGCCGCCGCCGGCGCCGGCATATTCCAGCAAATGCGGTTCGTGGTACGATTTGATTTTGGGCTGACAGGCGGCAATATCCGGATTCTCCTGCATGAGGGCATGGATCGGTACTACCCAGCCGGGCGTTACCAACACATCCGAATTCAACAGGACGTAATATTCCGTATCTACCTGTTTCAGCGCCTGATTGTAACCTTCGCAAAAGCCAAAATTCTGACTTAACTCAATTAGCCGGACTTGCGGAAAGTGACTTTTAAGAAATGTTACCGAATCGTCGGAAGAAGCGTTGTCGGCCACAATTACCTCGCAACCCGGACTGTTGGCAATAACCGAAGGCAGGAATTGTTCGAGGTATTCGCGGCCGTTCCAGTTCAGGATTACAATTCCAACCGATTTGTCTGAATTATAAGCCAAAGTTGCTTGGGTCAAATCCTGGGATGTTCGGCATCAGGCCTTCGGTTTGTTTGCGAAGTTCTTCCTGGCCTTTTTCGCCGGCCTCGTCCATGGCTTTGTTTACCGCAGCTACTACCAGGTCGGAGATCATTTCGGCGTTTTCTTTCTTAAGCAGGGTTTCGTCAATTTCGATGCTGAGCAGTTTGCGCTGTCCGTTTGCCTTTGCTTTCACCATGCCGGCGCCGGATTCAGCTTCTACCGTAATGTTTTTCAGGTTATCCTGCGCTTCTTTCATTTTGGCCTGGAGCTCTTTCATTTTCCCCATCATGCCCATCATGTCGAACATAGTTTTTTCTTTTAGATTGTTCGAATTTTCGAATGTTCGAATTTTCGAATTTTTGAGTTAAAATTTAGATAGATACTGCCGTTTCCTTTAAGGTTCTCACATATCAAAAGTCGAAAATTCGAACATTCGAACCTACCGAAGCAACGTCAGGGTTCCGGTTCTTTCGATGCGTTTGCCCTGTTCGTCTATTGTACGCAATTTATAAGCATAAGCACCGATCGGGGCTTCTTTGCCGTTCATTTTGCCGTCCCAGCCTTTTTTCGGGTCGTTGCTTTCGAAAACTACCTGGCCCCAGCGGTTCAAAATTACCAAACTAAAGTTATTCTGAAAACGCCCTTTTACTTCAAAAATATCGTTCAGACCGTCGTTATTCGGCGAAAAAGCGGTTGGGATAAATATTTTTACGTCCTGAACAATGGTTTGGGTGTTGGAGTAGCTTAGTTCCCCGGCCGCGCCTTCTACTTTTATACGGTAGCGCAGGATCTGGTCGGTATCGCTTAATTTCTGGTCGTTTAAGGAAAAAGTGCCGGTAACCAATTGACTGCTTTCCGGGCTGAAATTCTCGTCCAACAGTTCCAGCGTGTAGGTTAATTGAGGGCTGCTGAAACCTACGTATTCGGTCCAGTTCAGGGTAACCGTTCGCTTCAGTTTGTCGTGTTTGGCAGTTAAAATCACCGGGCAGCTTTCGTTGCTTTCGGGGGAAAGGTTGCCACAATTATCGGTATACGTTACCTTGTAGCACACCGGGCCGGAAGCCAGGTTTTTATCCGTATCGGTGAAAAAAATGGCGTTGCTTTTCTGAGTTTGTACATACCCGCCACCGTTCCGGTTTTTGAATACAGTTTGCTCTTTTAGGGCCGTATTGGCCGTTAAGGTTAACGTGCCTTGCAGGGAATTATCCGGATTGAAGCTGGTAATCAGAGTGGCCATCCCTGGAATATCCGTAGAAACTACCGTGGCGCAGGCAGTATTGGAAAGCGAAAAAGCGTTTGCGCCTTCTAAAACTGCCAGCTCGTAGCAGTATTCCTGGCCACAGGTTACTTCACTGTCTTCGTAGGTGGTTTGGTTTGCCGGTAAATTGAAGATGGTGGAATTAGAACCTTCCTGACGGCGAAGCTGGTACGAATAGCTGCCGCCTCCGGGTGTATTACCGGAATATGAAGGCCAGGAAACTATGTTCTTTTTATTCCCCGCAACCACCTGAATCGGCTGGCTGCAGATCACCGGAATATTGGGATTGGGGTGCTGGCTTCGGCCACAGGCATCGAAAACCCGCACCCGGAAACAGTTGGCAACAGCGGTATTCAGGTTACTTAATACGACAGTTTCGGTAGCATTTCCATTAAAGTTAAGCCGGGTTTTTTCGGTGAAAATGCTACCATTTTGCCCTTCTAAACTATAGGTGTAACCGCTTTGTAAACCCATGATTTTAATTTCGATCCTGCCGCTGGCAGCAGTTTCCAGCAGATCAACGCTGCTGATGGTGGGCATAGCCGGAGCTGGAGTTGCCGTTACGGATTTTGTGGAGGAAAATCCGCAATTGCCGGCTGTATGGGTTCCGGTTACGATAATATTGTAAGTACCACCCGGGCTCTCAAAATATTTACTTTGGTTCACAGTTATCGGTTCGGGGCTCTTGTTGCCAACGGCTACGGTATAGGTGTCGTAATTCGTATCGGTTAGGGTAACCAGCACGGAATCAGGTCCGCATTGGGTGGCGGTGAAGGTTGGCTGGGGAGCTGGCTTAACCAAAAAGGTGCGCCGCATCTGAGGCTCCTGGGGATCACAGGTGGCAGTGTAAAGCTGCCCCACCACATAAAGTCCGGGAGTAGAGGGAACTTGGTAAAGTCTTCCGGGGGTATTTAGATCGGTCGGGCCAAAGATAATTGGTCCGCTGAAAGAGGCCGGTTCAAACTTGTAAAATGCCAGCGTGGTTTCTGTTCCGTTGCAGGAAAAATTCTGGAATTCCACCGTTTGCCCGGCGCACAGTTCTGTTACTTCCACGCCATTTACAATTGCTTTAAACCAGCCCTTATTCTGAGCAAAGCCATGCACCCAAAATAGGAGGAAAAGGAAGGTAAAAAGCAGCCGGCGCATTCTATTTAAAATGTGAGATTGAAGTGACGGATAAAGTTTACCGATTCTTTAATATCGTAATGCAGAATCCGGTCTTTAGTAACGAAGGAAACTTTATGGCGGTATGCTTCCAGCACGGAATTTAATTTCTCCGAAGTCTTCAGCGGTTTCCGGAATTCGATGGCTTGCGCGGCATTAAATAATTCTATGGCTAAAATGCTTTCCAGGTTTTTCACCACGCGGTAAGCTTTGGTGGCACCGTTCGAACCCATGCTTACATGGTCTTCCTGGCCGTTGGAAGAAACAATTGAATCTACCGATGCCGGCGTGCACAATTGTTTGTTCTGGCTTACAATGGAAGCGGCAGTGTATTGCGGGATCATAAAACCGGAATTTAAACCGGTTTCCGTTACCAGGAATTCAGGCAGGTCGCGCTGTCCGGAAATTAACTGGTAAGTTCTCCGTTCCGAAATATTACCCAGTTCGGCCAAAGCAATACATAAAAGATCCAGGGCAATTGCCAGCGGCTGACCGTGGAAATTTCCGCCGGAGATAATGAGGTCTTCCTCCGGGAAAACGTTCGGGTTATCGGTTACGGAATTGATCTCGGTGGTAATTACGTCACAGGTATAGCGTAACGCATCTTTGCTGGCGCCGTGCACCTGAGGAATGCAGCGGAACGAATACGGGTCCTGTACGTGCTTTTTCGGACTGGCAATAAGTTCGCTGCCTTCCAGCAGTTCCCGGAACCGCTCTGCCGTTTGCAACTGTCCGGCATGCGGACGAACTTTATGAATTAAGTGGTTGAACGGATCCAATCTTCCGGCAAAAGCTTCCAGGGAAATCGCCCCGATCACGTCGGCCATGTTGGAAAGGTGATTAGCCTGCAGGCAGCACCAAACACCATAAGCGCTCATAAATTGCGTTCCATTCAGCAAGGCTAATCCTTCTTTCGCTTTTAAAGCAATCGGTTTCCAGCTGAACATGTCCAGAATGTCTTCGCCTTTTAAGCGGTAGCCCTGGTAATTTACTTCGCCCATTCCCAAAAGCGGCAAACACAAATGCGCCAATGGCGCCAGATCGCCGGAAGCGCCCAGGGAACCCTGCTGATACACTATGGGATAAATGCCACGGTTATAAAATTGAATTAAGCGCTCTACCGTTTCCAGTTGCACCGCGCTGTGCCCATAAGCCAGACTCTGAATTTTGAGCAGCAGCATGATCTTTACCACTTCCTGCGGCACTTCTTCGCCGGCCCCGCACGCGTGGCTCATCACCAGGTTCACCTGCAATTGCTCCAGATTTTCCGCCGAAATACTCACTTTATAAAGCGAACCGAATCCAGTATTGATGCCATAAATAGGCGCATCGGAGCTCTCAATTTTCCGGTAAAGGTATTCGTGGCAGGAAACAATCTTTTGCTTTGCCTCATCCGAAAGCGCCAGGGCTTTTCCTTCGGTAATAATAGCGTTTATGTCTTCTAAAGTAAGTTCGGCAGTAGATATATGATGGACCATTGATTAATGTGCTAATTCTTTAATTTGCTAATGAGATAATTGTCTCAATATATGTTTAACCACCCCCGAACCCCTCCTTGAAAAAAGGAGGGGAGCTTTTTTTCGTAAGTGTAATTTATTTAAATTAATATTTAATTCACGTTTCCCGAAAGCTCCCCTCCTTGATAAGGAGGGGTTGTGGGTGGTAGATTTCCAGGCAGAGAAATGTCATTACTTACTTGGAATTTGCTTCTAGATAATATTTATATTTCCTGAGATCATAAGGAATTTCTTTATTCAGGAGCTTTGCCAGAAATTCTAATCTTTTTTCATTCAGTTCATAGCAATTGAACAGTAGAAAATCATCTTTATATTCTTCTTCAGGTATTAATTTGAGTAAATCTACCAGTTGAACACTTTCTAAAAGAATTTCACCTGTCATGAATTGATCCCTTTCTTTCTCAAAGAACCTAATGTAGCGTTCAACTTCTGAAAACGGATGAATATTCACAGACTTCTTTACTTCAACTTCACCAAAATCTCCTCCAATTTCAGACTTTCCTGTTCACCAGTCTGCATGTTTTTCAGGTTAAGTAGGCCGGTTTCCATTTCCTGGGAACCGATCAGGAGCACGAACGGAATGTTGTTGTTGTCGGCGTAGGTCATTTGCTTTTTCAGTTTGGCGGCTTCCGGGTAAAGTTCGGCGGCAATGCCGGCTTCGCGGAGCTTTTGCAGGATTGGCAGGGAGTAAATCTCGGCGGCTTTATCGAAGTTCGAAATTAAAACTTTTGTGCCCGAAGCTACGGTTTTATCGAACAACTGCAGCTCTTCCATTACATCGTAAATGCGGTCTACGCCGAAAGAGAAACCCACGCCGGAAACGCCCGGTAAACCGAACATGCCTGTAAGGTTATCGTAACGACCGCCGCCGGAAATGCTGCCCATCTGCACCTTATTTACCTTCACTTCGAAGATGCAACCGGTGTAGTAGGAGAGGCCACGGGCAAGCGTGGTATCCAGTTCTACTTTCGCAGTTTGAATGTTGAAATGCTGCAGGTAACTGAAAACTTCCCGGAGTTCGGTCAGGCCTCGCAATCCTTCGGCGCTGTCTACCAGTACTGGATCAAGCTGCTCTAAAATGCTATCGTTTTCGCCGGATAAACTCAGCAGCGGACGCAATCTCTCAATAGACTTTTCTGCAATACCGCGCTCGATCAGTTCTTTTTCCACGCCTTCCTGCCCGATTTTATCGAGCTTATCGATAGCCACGCAGATTTCGCCTTCGCGGCCTTTTTCGCCGATGGCTTCGGCGATGCCGGTCAGAATGCCGCGGTGGTTTATTTTAATGGTGAAATCAGTCAACCCCAAGGTTGTTAAAACCTCATCGATCATCAGCACAATTTCGGCTTCGCACAGCAGGGAGTTGGTACCTACTACGTCGGCATCGCACTGGTAAAATTCGCGGTAGCGGCCTTTTTGCGGTCGGTCTGCCCGCCAAACCGGCTGGATCTGATAACGCTTGAACGGAAAGGTAATTTCGTTGCGGTTCATTACCACGTAGCGGGCAAAAGGCACGGTCAGGTCGTAACGAAGGGCTTTTTCGGAGATCTTGCGGGTGGTTTTTTTATAGCCGTCTTCCAGGTCGTTGAGCGTAACTTTGTTCAGGAAATCGCCGGAATTCAGCACTTTAAAGATCAGCTGGTCACCTTCATCGCCGTATTTTCCGGTCAGCACGCTCAGGTTTTCCATAGTAGGCGTTTCCAGCGGCTGAAACCCGAAACGCTCGAATGTATTTTTAATTACCGAAAAGATATAATTGCGTTTTTGCAGCACTTTCGGCCCAAAATCGCGCATTCCCTTCGGTAAAGCTGGTTTTTCTTTGCTCATTCTAAAAACAATTTGCCGGCGAAGGTACGAAATCTGCTTTTAAATTCTGCCATTTCAAAATGTTGGTGATTCTGGTATACCTTTATGTCTAAAAAGTCGTAGTTTGCTTTCTGAACACGATTTCAGAGATTCGGATGATAGACAGGATTTTTTATCAGAAATGCGTGATCGGGAATGCGTGCGGACAGGTCGCGACCTGTCCCTACTGAACCTTTAAAAAATGTACGGGCGACCCTCGTGGTCGCCCCAAACGCACCACGACAAAAACCAAAACAAAAATATGAAAAACAACCAACCAGACGAATTCATGCAGGCCGCCATTGCGGAAGCAAAGCAAGGATTAAATGAAGGCGGCATCCCCATCGGCTCCGTAATTGTGCGGGACGGAAAAATTGTAGGCCGTGGCCACAACCGCCGGGTGCAGCACAACGACCCCATGGCGCACGCCGAAATCGACTGCCTTCAGAACGCAGGCCGCATTGGCAACTACAAAGACACGACTTTGTATTCTACCTTAATGCCCTGCTATTTATGCGCTGGTGCGGTGGTACAGTTCGGTATCAAAAAAGTTATTGTTGGCGAAAATAAAACCTTCCCGGGCGCGGAAGAATTTATGAAGCAGCACGGCGTGGAAATCGTGAACCTGCAGAACGAAGAATGCATCAGCCTGATGGAAAATTTCATTGAAGAAAGGCCCGAGCTCTGGAACGAGGATATCGGGGAGTAAGCTAAAGAAGTTTCGGGTTGAATAATTATGATAAGTAAATAATGCGGCTATTGAATGGCCGCATTTTTCATTCCCTAAATATTTTGGCTTAAATACAAGATAATCTATTATAATCATATAGAAAACGCTACCTTAAGAGCCGAAAAAACCAGAACTATAAATATGGAAACCGCTCAATTGATCTATCCGGAGGTGCGTAACTACGTAGCCGGCCGCTTTGTCTCTACCAATACCGATACCCTGGAAGTTGTAAGTCCCTTAGACGGGGCGCTGCTTTCCACCATGCCGCTTTCCGGCATGAACGAACTCGACGAAGCCGTGAAGGCGGCTCAAGCGGCATTTCCTGCCTGGTCAGCCATGCCCTTAAAAGAAAGGGTGCAAATATTCTACCGCTACAAAACCCTGCTTGAACAAAACCTGGAAGAACTTACCGAACTGGTGCACCGCGAAAACGGAAAGACCATGGGAGAGGCTCGCGCCGAAGTAGAGAAAAGCATTGAACTCACAGAGTTTGCCTGTTCCTTACCGCAACTGGTAGCCGGGGAAATCCTGGAAGTAAGTGCCGGGGTGGAATGCCGCCTGGAGAAAAAACCGTTAGGCGTAGTGGCCAGCATCGCCCCGTTCAATTTCCCGAACATGGTGCCGCACTGGACCATCCCGAACGCCCTTGCTTTAGGAAATTGCATGATCCTGAAACCTTCCGAAAAAGTGCCGATCTCCGCCAGCCGCATTGCTGAATTATTAACCGAAGCCGGTTTGCCGGCCGGCGTTTTCAACGTGGTGAACGGCGGTCAGGAAATCGTGGAAGCCATTTGCGACCATCCGGATATTCAGGCGGTTTCGTTTGTGGGTTCCACCAAAGTCGCCAAGATCGTTTACCGTCGCGCTACTAATAACCTGAAGCGATGCGTTGCCTTGGGCGGCGCTAAAAACCACTTAATTGTGCTGCCGGATGCCAACGTAGCCTTAACAGCAGCAGGCGTGGCTGCATCGATGTCGGGTTGCGCCGGACAGCGCTGCATGGCCGGTTCTGCCATGGTGGGCGTAGGGCCGGTAGATCCTATCATTGCTAAAATTGTAGAAGAAGCGAAGAAAATTATTCCGGGTCAGAACTTGGGTTCGGTAATTTCCAGAGAATCAAAAGAACGGATCGAAAAGTATATCTCCGAAGCAGAAGCTGCCGGTGCCAAAGTGCTGGTAGATGGCCGGAATGCCGTGGTACAAGGAAAAGAGAACGGCTACTATGTTGGCCCGACCATCATCGATTTTGTAACGCCGGATATGGCCATTGCCAAAGAAGAAGTTTTCGGTCCGGTACTGGCCATTATCCGCGCGAAAACGCTGGATGATGCCCTGCAGATAGAAAACACTTCCAATTACGGCAATGCGGCGGCGGTATTTACCCAAAGCGGCGGCCTGGCCCGGTACGTAATGGAAAATGCCAGCGCCGGCATGATCGGCGTAAACGTTGGCGTTCCTGTTCCTCGGGAGCCTTTCTCCTTTGGTGGCTGGAATGAATCAAAATTCGGTACTTGTGATATTACCGGCAAAAGCTCGATTGAATTCTGGACCCAAATGAAGAAAACTACCACCAAGTGGAATCCGGAAGCGGGGATAAACTGGATGAGTTAATTCGATTTGAAGATTTGGAAATTTGGAAATTTGGAAATATTTTGATCAAGACCAGTAGCGTAGGTTTAAACCCTATGCTACTGGTGAGTTTGAAAACCACTTGCTCTTTCGGATTTGAAATCCGAAAGTTTTGAGCGCCGGATCTGTGATCCGGTTTTCAGCTTGAATCAGCAATTCAAAATTTTAGCAACGTAAAGCGGATTACAAATCCGCAACTCTAGGCATCCATATTACAAATCCGGATGAGCTTTGAAGAAGGGTTTTGTAAAAGGTGTGAAAAAAAGAAAACGCTACCCTTTTCACGCAAAAACTCCAGCCAATTAACAATTAAACCATTTAACAATTAAACAATTTAAAAATGGAAAAGGTACTGACTTCCGAAAAGGAAGAGATCATCGATAATAATTTAAAATACACCTTATTCTCCTGGCAAAAACAAGCAGGAATAAAACCCCTGGTAATTGACCGGGCGGAAGGGGTATATATCTGGGATAAATCCGGCAAACGAATCCTCGATTTTTCTTCGCAACTGGTAAACGTAAATATCGGGCATGGGCACCCGGCCGTTGCCGATGCGGTGTTGAAGCAGATGCAGGAAGTAAGTTACGTGTATCCGGGCATGGTAACCAAAGCGCGCGGCGAACTGGCTAAAAAGCTGGCCGCGGTAGCTCCCGGAATCCTGACCAAGACCTTCTTTACGCTGGGTGGTGCAGAAGCCATTGAAAATGCAATAAAAATGGCTCGCCTGGTAACCGGCCGGCACAAGATCGTAACGCTATATCAGAGTTACCATGGGGCAACCTACGGGGCCATGACGGCTGGCGGCGATCCGCGCAAACTGCCATCCGACAGCCAGCAAATGCCGAATGTGGTGCACGTGGAAAATCCGTATTTTTATCGCGACCCGTGGCATTCTGCAACGCCGGAAGAATGCGGGGAACGGGCTGCTGAGCATTTCGAAAGGGTAGTGGGCTATGAAGGTCCGGGCAATATTGCGGCTGTAATTATGGAAGGCGAGTCCGGTTCTTCGGGCTGCATTAAATACCCGCAAGGCTATCTGAAAAAAGTAAAAACCATTTGCGAAAAACACGGCATCTTATTTATTGCCGATGAAGTGATGAGCGGTTTCGGCCGGACGGGCAAGTGGTTCGGTATTCAGCACCACGACGTAGAGCCGGATATGCTTTGCTTTGCCAAGGGCGTTACCTCCGGTTATTTACCACTTGGCGGACTGATGGTTACCGGGGAAATCGCCCGAAACTTCGACGATAAGCCGCTGCCTTTAGGGTTAACCTATTCGGCGCATCCGGTTTCGTGCGCGGCCGGCTCGGCCGTAATGGATGTTTACGAAAACGAAGGCCTTATCGAAAATGCCGCCCGAATGGGTGAATACCTGGAAAGCCGCGTGGAAGAACTCATGCAGCAGCACCCAAGTATCGGCGATTTCCGGAATACCGGTTTGCTGGGTTGCCTGGAACTGGTAAAGAACCGCGAAACGAAAGAACCGATGGCTCCCTGGAATGCGAACGCTGCCGAAATGGCCATTATGAATCAGGTACAGGCAAAGCTTTCGGAGCTTGGTATGTACACCATGGTGCGCTGGAATTTTATTTTTATTGCGCCGCCGCTAACCATAACCGAAGCCCAGATAGACGAAGGTTTGGAAATGATTTCCGAAGCCCTGAAAATTGCTGACGCTTACTGCTACTAAACAGGGTTTTGTACTTTACTGATGGGGTATTGTAACTATTGTGCTGATTCAGCGGTAGAAAGGTAATGACTTATGCTGAATTATATGAAAAAAAATAGACTCAACCAGATCGTATTAAGTGTGGTTTTTGGCTTTTCGGTTATCCTTTCGGCCTGCACCGAAAAAGATGATCCCGACCCTGACCCGGAAAATCACGCTACTTTTGCCATCGATTCCCCCCGTGAAGGAGACCTGCTTACTAGTAACAATACGTTAACAATTTCCGGCATGATAAGGGGAGAACAGGAATTGGGCGGCTACTCTATTATTATCCGGCGAAAATCGGACAGCCTGGTTATTTTTGAACGGACCCAGGTTGCACACCACACGGCATTGCCCTTTAATGAGCAATACACTACCGGTAAAGTAATTGCCCCTTCCGACCTTGAGCTGGAAGTGATTGCAAACCTGGGCAGCAATGGCCAAACAAGCAGTAAAAAAATAAACATAAGGGCTATACCATAAAAGCTTCAGGCCTTAATTATTATTATGCATATAAAGGCGAAAAAGGTTTGGGTAGGTTGCAGTTATGGTAGCATTCCGGAGCCTGTTTAAAAATTTCTCAGCATGATAATGTTCTCAAGGAAATCCTCTGTACTTTTACAGAGGATTTTTAATACCTGTGAAAATACCTGCCGTCATATTACTCACGATAGCTATTCTGCTGCAACCCCTCAGCAAAATGTTTATTGTAATGGATTACCAGGTAAATAAAAATTACATTGCCCAGGTGCTTTGCGAAAACCGATCTAAACCTAAGTCAGGTTGTAACGGAAAGTGCCACCTGGCTAAAGAGCTTAAAAAGGCCGACCAGACTGAAGAGAAGCACCCCATCCCGTTAAAAGATAAACTGGAAGTGCTTCATTTCTGCCAGCCAACTTCCGCATTTGCTTTTACCATTTTAATTTTTCCTGAAAAGGAATATCCGCATTATTTCAGCTCCGGGGTGTCGCCTCCGGTTTTCGGTATTTTTCATCCCCCCAGGTTTTTGGTTTAAAATCTATAGCGTTGAGGTTGCTTCCGGCAGCCTTAAACCTGCATGCCTGTTTTTTCCGGCAGCAGGACTTTTTTTCTATTCAATTTTTAAACCAAGAAAAACCTGATCACAATGAAAAACTTCAGACTAAAAACGGCTTTTGCTGCTTCTCTTTTAATTTTTTCCGCTGCCATTACTTCCTGCAAAGACGACGATGATACCACCATTAAGCCGACAACGAATGACATTACCCTTACCACTCCTGCCGATGGCGCTGTTGTAAATGCGGGCCAAACCGTAACCATTACCGGAAACATCACCGGTGAAAAAGAGCTCCATGGGTATAATGTCATAATCCGCCAGAAAGCAGATAGCAAGGTGTTGTTCACCAAAGAGAACCATGCCCATAGTACCAGCATTGCTATTAACGAATCATGGGCAGTAGATACGGTTGCCAAATACAAGGAATTGGAAATGGAAATTATTGCCACCCTCGACCACAGCGGCAATACCCTGACTAAAAAAACGGTTCTGCATGCGCTGCCTGCCGGAGAGCATAACCACGCTACCATTACCATTACAGCCCCGACCGAGGGTGGTATGGTATCGGCCGGTCAGGTTCTGAACGTAACCGGCAAAGTGGAAGGCATCAGCTCGCTGCACGGCTACAACATGGTTATCCGGAGCAAAGCCGATAATCAAATAGTGCACACCTTCCCGGAAAATCATGATCATTTTAAGACCATAAACGTATCCGGAACGTGGACGGTACCGGCCGTAACCGGGCATACCGAGTACGAGCTGGAAATTGTTGCCAAGTTAGATCATGACGGCACTACAATAACAAAGAAAGTCTATTTTTATGCCATGCCATAAATTAGCAAGAAAGCCCGGTCGTACTGGCCGGGCTTTTTTCTTCGGGTCAGATCAACAAAAACACGCACCAAAATTTTAATGATATGCTGAAAAAGATTGCGCTCCTCGGCCTTTTCGGCCTTCTAATAGCCGGCGCTCAGGTGGCTAAGGCCTGCGATGCCTGCGGCTGCGGGGTAGGCAGTTACCAGTTCGGGATTCTGCCGCAGCAAAGCAAGAATTTTGTAGGCATTCGGTACCAGCAGAAATCCGATAAAACCACGCCCATACATGCAGATCTGCAATCGGAAGAGTCTTTCCGGACCACCGAGATCTGGGGAAGGTTTTACCCGCTGAAAAAAGTGCAGGTGCTGGCTTTATTGCCCTATAATTTCAACGAGCAGAAAACGCTGGAAAAAACCACCCGCGTGCAAGGCCTGGGCGATGCGCTGGTACTGGTAAATTACAACCTGGTAAACAACACCGACAGCCTCTACCAGAAAGTGAAGCATAATTTATTTGTTGGCGGCGGCGTAAAACTCCCTACCGGTCATTACGAACGCAAGGTGGAGGATTCAGAACTCAATCCGAACCTGCAGCTTGGCTCCGGCAGTTTCGATTTTGTAGCCAATGCTATGTACACCGTGCGCTACGATAAAATAGGGTTGAACACCAACGCAACCTATAAATACAATACAGAAAATAAAAACGAATTCCTGTTCGGAAATAAATTCGGCGCCGGAACGGTATTGTTTGCAGTACTAAAAGTAAAGGAAACGGCCATTATGCCCAACGCAGGATTCAGTACCGAAATAACCGGGAAAGATTTTACGTACGGCGCAGAGCTGCTGGAAAGCGGCGGCTACGTAAACTTTGCCAGCGTAGGGTCCGAGTTCTATTTAACGAAACTTTCGGCAGGTTTGACGTTCCAGAAACCGGTATCTCAAAACCTGTCGGAAGGCTACGTGAAAACCGGCAACCGTTTGTTAACGCACCTTACTTTTATGTTCTAACCTCACCATAACCTTTACCTGATTCAGGGGAAGGAAATATAAAATTGAAAGCAGCCCCGGATATTTTCGGGGCTGCTTTTTTAATGGTACGTTTATTGGTAAAGACAAAAAACAGGTCCCATTTTAACACCCGACCCCGCATTAAATACTTCATTGCTACTTATAAATTTTACCACCAAGCGCTTAACTACCCCTATGAAAAAGCTTTTCTACTTATTTTTCCTTTTAGCCTTTACCAGCTGCACCATTAACGAAAGCGACACGCCCGGACCAATTGGACCTCCCGGACCGGCAGGTGCTCCCGGTCATACCAACGTAGTAAGTACCGAACCGATCCTGCTTCGAAACTGGACCTATAATACTCAATACCGCTGGTTTGCTGCCGATGTAAATGTGCCCGAACTAACGCCCGATATTGTGGATGCCGGCCTGGTAATGGTATACCAGCAAATAAACGGCGGGCAGCATCCGGTCTGGATCCCGTTGCCCGATACCTACGGCAATGTAACAACCAATTACGAATTTTATGACGGCGGCATTACCATTTACACCTTCAATGTTGACAATACCATACCGCTGGCGCCAGGCGAAAAAGTAATTCGCATAGTTGTAATTCCGCCGGGCTTAAAAAAGGCCAACCCGAATACCAACTGGCATAATTTCCAGGAAGCCAAAGCAGTATTGAAACTTGCCGATTAATTTCTGAAAAGTCCCTATAGCAGTAGACAGAGTCGTTTTTTTCTGTTTATTGCTGGTCCAGGTTTGAGGATAATGGAACTAAGTAAGCTTATTTCGCTCTGAATCCGTTCTTTCGAATTTGTAATCAATACATTAGCTCTTTCGGATTTATAATCCAAAAGCTGAGAGCTGCGGATCTGTGATCCGCTTTCCCGCAGCATCATTTGTCTGATGCAGAGCGGATTGCAAATCCGATGCTCAAAAGTTCCGGATTATAAATCCGGAACAGCAAGGGAACAGCAAGAAGTCAAAAAGAAAGCTTTCAGCAATTATCTACAACGGTATTCATTTTGCCTGAAAAAAGTAAAAGCAGCCCGAAATTTCCGGGCTGCTTTTTTATTTGCCCAAATCTCAAAAAATCTGCACCTTTAGCCGAAACAAAAACTACCGGAAACCCATGAGCACCCTGATAAAAAACGGCCGCATTGTAACGGCAGATTCCGATTTTACAGCCGATATTTTCATTGAAGGCGAAACGATATCCCAGATCGGCAAAAACCTGAACGTAAGCGCCGACGAAGTAATTGACGCTTCCGGCTTAATGGTTTTTCCCGGCGGCATCGATCCCCACGTGCATTTGAGCATGCCGTTCATGGGTACTTTTTCTTCCGACGATTATACCACCGGCACCCGCGCGGCTTTGTTTGGCGGCACCACCACCGTTATCGATTTTATCCTGCAAACCCAAGGAAAATCGCTGCGTCACGCCTTCGATGAATGGAGTGGCCGCGCCAATGGCAACGCGGTTGGCGATTATTCCTTCCACATGGCCGTTACCGATTTCAACGAAAACACGAAGCCGGAAATCAAGGAAATGGTAGAGGAGGGGATCACTAGTTTCAAAACCTTCATGGCTTACAAAGGTGCGTTAATGGTAGACGACCGCATGATGGTGGCTTTAATGGAAGAAGTGAAAAGGCAAGGCGGCATGGTTACCACCCACGCTACCAACGGCGACATGATCGATTACCTGGTTGCCAAAAACCTGAAAGCCGGCAACACCGCGCCGCTGTACCATTATTTATCGCAACCCGAAGTTACCGAAGCCGAAGCCAGCAACCGTTTCGCCGACATGGCCAATTATACCGGCGTACCCGCTTACATCGTGCATTTAACCTGCGAAGGCGCCCTGAACCACGTCCGCGACGCCGGCAAACGCAACCAGAAAGTAATGGCCGAAACCTGCATCCAGTACCTGACTTTAGATGCCAGTCTGTACGAAAAGAATTTTGAAGGCGCCAAATGGGTAATGAGTCCGCCGTTGCGCGAGAAAAAAGACCAAGCTGCGCTTTGGGCGGGCATTAATGCCGGTTTGCTGCAAGTGGTAGCTACCGACCATTGTCCGTTTTTCTGGGAGCAGAAGAAAATGGGCGAAAACGATTTCTCGAAAATCCCGAACGGTGCGCCGGGCATCGAGCACCGCGTAGAATTGCTGTTCTCGGAAGGCGTAAACAAAGGCAAAATTTCCCTGAACAAATTCGTGGAAGTCATGAGCACCAACGCCGCCAAGATCTTCGGCATGTTCCCGCAAAAAGGCTGCCTCGCCATCGGTTCCGACGCCGACATCCTGCTCTTCGACCCGAACGAAAAACACACCATTTCCGCCCAAACCCACCACATGAACTGCGACTATTCGGCCTTCGAAGGCTGGGAAGTTACCGGCAAAACCAAAACCGTATTTCTACGCGGTAAAAAAGTAATTTCCGAAAATGAAGTGCAGGTGGAGAAAGGGTATGGGAAGTTTCTGAAGCGGAAGCAGGTTAATGGGGTGATTTAGTGATGAATAAAGATTTTGGAAGTGGTGTTTTGGAAGAAGTTATTGAATTAAAGTTAAAGGTTTGGGAAAGGCTAATTTTAGGGACTTTGTCTTCCTTTTTCTTCTTTCCTTGTATTTATTTCCTGATAAAATTTATTCCTGAATTGTCGGAAATTTTTGCAGTAGGAGGAGTTAAATCTTTACTCATTCTGATTGTAGTTTTATTTTGTTTTTTGTTCGTGATCGATTTTATACTTTTTGTAAATCATTTCTTGTTTGAAGCATTTCGAACAGTTATTTTTTATAAAACATCAAAGATTTTAACTATTAGAAACTCTTGGAAGTATTCTGAAATTGATTTAAAAAATGACCAATATGATGCAATAAGGTATATTCCTCGGGCAGGCTCAAGATGGTTTCCTGGTGAGGGATATGGTAAAATTGTAATTATGAGAGGAAAAGAAAGGTTTTTCTTTTCTGAAACTATCTTAGAAGGTTCATCTTTATGGTTAACCCTTTTAAGTCTAAACTCAAAGGAAAATTTAAAGGAAGTAAAATGGCAGTTTAATTTTATCTGGTAACATACTCCAATTCTTCTTTGATTGTAGATTTTCTCACCAACAACAAAACCCATCGCTGCTAAAATGTGCTGCCAAACTAAACGATGAAAATAAAGCAACTCCATTACCTCTCCGGATTCGTAATCAGTATTTTTATCGCGCTGCATTTATTCAATCATATGGTCAGCATTTTCGGTGCAGAAAGTCACCTGGAAATGATGGAAACGCTGCGGGTTTTTTATCGCAACATTGTTGCAGAAACGCTTTTAATATGTGCGGTTATTGTACAAATTATTTCAGGATTCAACCTCTTCAGGACCAAGCGAAAAACGGCTACTACCGGATTTGAAAAACTTCAGATCTGGACCGGACTTTATTTAGCTGTTTTCTTCCTGATTCATTTGACTGCAGTTTTCAGCGGCCGGCATTTTCTGCACCTCGATACCAACTTTTATTTTGGAGTAGCCGGACTTAATTCGTTTCCTTATTCCCTGTTTTTCATACCCTATTACGGGCTTGCAATTCTTTCATTCTTTGGGCACGTTGCCTCCATTCATAGTCAAAAAATGAAAACAAGTATTTTTAACCTTAACCCATACGCACAGGCAAACGCAATTTTAGTATTCGGTTTTATTTTAACGATCGCAATCTTTTACGGATTAACCAATCAATTTAAAGGGGTAGTTATACCCAAAGAATATGAAGTGTTGATCGGGAAATAAAGGCAAAACCTTACACAAATCAGAAAGTATTCAGGCGGTTGTTGATGTTTTACAACTACCCATTTCAGCAAGAATTAAATAGGCTAATATGAGAATTCATACCACCAATTACCAAAACACTTTCATTCAGGTTGCTGACGATTGCCCGGTTACACAAGGCGATATTCCACCTGTAAAAGGAGATAAGAAATCGGTTGCCAATTTGCAGTTCGATCTGGTAAAGAATAATCCTTACAAGTATACTTCGGATGAGGTGTTTTTTCTGGTATATGCCGAACGCAATGATATTGTTGCGGAAGAATTCGAAGAAGCCAGACAGCAATTCTTTTCCAAAGGCCAACCTTGTTTCCGGGCCTCACCGCTGACAAAAAGATACGGCTGGGGCGTTCACAATGATGAAGCTGGCAGAATTGCAATTTATGGCCGTGAGACGGAAGATTATCAGAATTTCTCTGAGAATAAAGATCTGAAGATTGTCAAAGCAATGCGGACCAATAAATAACCTTTTCTGAAGATTAATGTGTGTGGCATTTCCTGCCGTTGCTGGTGTTTTTACAAACAACTAAGAACGTTGCTACTTAGAGTTGCTTTTCAAAACATCAACAACTGCAATTAGGAGGAAGTAACCAACCTACTTTTTAGCCGCTTTCTTCGCTTCCTTTTTCGCCTTCTTTTTCTTCTTCTTCGTCTCCGCTACATTTTTCAACTGCTGCACCACATCCACCGAACCCGTTTTTACAGCATGAATATCTACGCTTCCAACCACATCGCTCCGTGGTTCAATTACCATGTGGCTGGTCATGGTGTATGGGTATTCGGTTTTCCCTTCAATCATCTTAACGGTATTCTTCAGCGGTTTTTTCGTGTCGGCTTTGGCGGTTAATTGAATGGGCGTTACCGCGCGGGCTTTTATTAAATAGTCTTTGGCGATGTGCCCCTTCGAGATCATAAAATCTTTCAGCACCAGGTCGTAGTTCATTTGCCGGATGTAAAAATCAAATTCGTTCGGGTTGTCAATTTCCATGGTCATCACCATTGCCATGTTGTCCAGTCCGAAATCTTTGATCTGCATGTCTTTCACTTTCAAGCCAGGCAAAGCCGGAACCACCATATCCACTTTCTTGTCGATATCAAATGTATGTTTGCCCAGCAGCGGAATATCAGTGTAGGCTTTCATAATTACCCGCACCGGTTCGTTTTCTTTTACCTGCCGGCGCACCAGTTCGCGGGTCTTGTTGTGGTTCATGGTTACCGGAAGGGAAAGCGTCTGCACCTTGCCTTTCTTGGAACTTGTATCGAATCTTTTGTGCCCTTTGCATACCGTTTGGTCGAAGAGGCGCATTTCGTATTGCAGGCTATCTATAAAGATCGGGACCAGCCGTGAATGCACGTTCAGGTTTGCCAGCATGGTCGCGTTATCTTCGTCGATCTTCGCATCCGTAATTTTTAGGTTCTCAATTTTGGGCGTAACAGCGGCAAGCAACTTTTCCTTGGGTACCACCAGATAAGCCACCACGCCAATTAAGATCAGAATGCCGATCAACACGGCAACGAAAATCAGGAAACGCTTCATACCTTACGTTTTTAGGGAAAAACCATAGCCTTTTCCACCTTGACGGAACAGGAAGAAGGCAAAAGGTATACGCCCGTAAACGGCCTGTTACAAAGGAGAAACTACGGAAATAAGACTGGGGCATGAGCGGTATTCGTGAGAGGCCCGAAAGTAGGGGTGAGAGCCGTTTTTCCGGTTGGTTACTGAATGTTCATAGAATGAATGAAGCGTAAAGAAAGGGAACGTGTACGCCTTGCAATTCTTTGACCGGCAGAAAATGTTCGTTCACTCAATATTAACGCTTTTAAAAATATTAATTATCCAGATAAAGTTGGTTTCAAAACGGAAAATGCTATCTTTCAGAAAGTAAAACCTTAATTTTGTATTGAGTTCATCACTTACTTATTTTTCATAAATAAAATGGCACGAATTATTAAATCCGGACTCATCCAAATGAGTCTGCCAATGACGGAAGGGGAAGGCACAATTGCAGAGATCAAGGACGCCATGATCCGGAAACACATTCCATTTATTGAGGAAGCCGGCCAGCAGGGCGTGCAGATCCTTTGCTTACAGGAAATTTTCTCCACGCCTTATTTCTGCCCCGGCCAGGACACCAAATGGTACGAGTCCGCCGAAACCATTCCGGGACCTACCACTGACCTGATGGCCGAGTACGCCAAGAAATACGAAATGGTAATAGTTGTGCCGATCTACGAAAAGCACCAGGCCGGCGTATTTTATAATACCGCCGTGGTAATAGATGCCGATGGTACTATTGTTGGCAAATACCGCAAAAACCACATCCCGCAAGTGGCGCCGGGCTTCTACGAAAAATACTTCTTCAAGCCAGGCAATTTAGGTTACCCGGTTTTCGAAACCCGCTACGCGAAAGTGGGTGTGTACATTTGCTACGACCGTCACTTCCCGGAAGGCGCGCGCGCTTTAGGTCTGAACGGCGCCGAAATTGTTTACAATCCATCCGCTACAGTAGCCGGCTTGTCCCAATACCTCTGGAAACTGGAGCAGCCGGCGCATGCCGCCGCCAACGGTTATTTTATGGGTTGCATCAACCGCGTAGGCGAAGAACGCCCCTGGAACATTGGTAAATTCTACGGCACTTCTTATTTTGTAGATCCGCGCGGCCAAATCTTTGCCGAAGCTTCCGAAGACAACGACGAATTACTGGTAGCCGAGTTCGACCTCAACATGATTGACGAAGTGCGTTCTACCTGGCAGTTCTACCGCGACCGTCGTTCCGAAACCTACGCCGAGCTGACCGTTCTGTAAGGCTGAAAACGCTATAAAACCAGAAGCAAACGATTGAAATAAAAACTGTTCTTTCGTTTGCTTCTGTTTTTGGATCAGAATTTTCAGGATTCCGTGCGGACGTATTGGTGACTATTGCTGTTAATAAAAAACGGCTCTTCCGGACATCTGTGTCCGGAAGCAACCTGCCGGGGGATATCCATATCCCCGAATCCAACCACGCGAACAAGGATGTACGAAACAGAAGGAATTGTCAGGATTCCTGTAGGGACAGGTCGCGACCTGTCCGCACGCATATTGCGATAATATTTCCGTCGTTTCTCCTCCAGTCAGAAATGGCACAAAAAACCATCAGCAATTAACCAGTAAAAAGAATGGCTGAATACAAAACCCCGGTTACCGAACAGGATTTCGAGGCAAATTTTGCCCAGCTCAAACCGCTCATGAACGCTACTGAAGCATACATGGAAAGCGGCCGCTGCCTTTTTTGCTACGATGCGCCCTGCATAAATGCCTGCCCCACGAACATCGATATTCCGTTGTTCATCAAGCAGATAAATTCCGGCAATATTTCCGGCTCCGCCAAAACCATTTACGATGCCAATTACTTCGGAAATGCCTGCGGCAAAGTCTGCCCAACGGAAGTTTTGTGCGAAGGCGCCTGCGTATACAACCGTCAGGGCGTAAAACCGATCGACATTGGCCGGTTGCAGAATTATGCTACGAACTCCGTAATTTCTTCCGGAAAAGTACTTTACCCAACGGTACCGAAAAACGGTAAAAAAGTAGCCATCATTGGCGCTGGTCCGGCCGGCATCAGCTGTGCCTGCGAACTGAGCCAGTTAGGGTATGACGTTACCATTTTCGAAGCCAAAGAGCATCCTTCCGGCTTAACGGTTTACGGCGTAGCGCCTTACAAGATCACGAATGAAGAAGTGCTGGCCGAAATGGCGTATTTGCAAAAGCAGTTCAACTTCGCAGTGAAATACAATACCGCCATCGAAACTGAAGAAGATATTCTGCAACTGGAAAATGAATTCGAAGCTGTATTTATTGGCGTTGGTTTAGGCAAAACGGCTGTTTTAGGAATTCCGGGCGAAAAGCTGGAAAACTGTATTGGCGCCGTTGAGTTCATTGAAAACCTGCGCATGAACCACGCTGCGGTACAAGTGCCAGAGAAAGTTGTCGTGCTGGGCGGTGGCAATACCGCCATGGATGCTGCTTCCGAATCCGCCAGAATGGGTGCCGAAACTGTTACCCTGGCTTACCGCCGTGACCAGACTGAAATGGGCGCTTATGCCTTTGAATACGAACTAGCCAAACACGCCGGGGTAAAAGGATTATTCAACGTGCAGCCCTTGGAAATTCTGGGAACCGATAAAGTAGCCGGCGTAAAATTCATCCGCACCGAAACCCTGAACGGCAAGCTTACCACCATTCCGGGAAGCGAATTTATTTTGCCCTACGACCTGGTAATTAAAGCCACCGGCCAGGAAAAACGCAAAACCTTCCTGCAGCAGATCAAAGACTTGGAGCTCGCCCCGAACGGCCAGATTATAGTTGACGAAGCCACCTTCCAGACCACCAACCCGCGCTACTTCGCCGCCGGCGATGCCGTGAACGGAGGCAAGGAAGTAGTGAACGCCGCCAACGAAGGCAAACGCGCCGCCAAAGCAATGCACCAGTTCATCCTCGAAAGCATGGTAGCCGAAAATGCTATGGTTTCGAAGTAAAAAAGTGAAAAAAATTGCTGGTTCAAGTTTGAGCGAAGCGGTAACTTGGACCTACAAGTAACCTGAAGTTTGTAACTTCAGTGAGGCGACAGCCTCAGAGGGGCTGTTTCTACAAGGAGGAACTGGTCATTGCGCAGCTCTTTCGGATCTATTGATCCGGAAGCGAACTGTGGCGGGGCTATTGACCCGCGTTTGCCGATCAAATGCCCAAAAACGCGGATTAATAAATCCGCTACAGATGGTTTTCGGATAAAAAATATCCGAAAAAGCATTTAAACTTGAGAATGAAATTGCCCTACCCTCCAAAGGGTGACAACAATACTTCTCCCAGAGAGAAAAAATATTAATCATTAATCATTATCCATTAATCATTAACCCATGGCCGATCTTTCCATCAATTTCGCCGGTATAAAATCTCCGAACCCTTTCTGGCTGGCCTCCGCACCACCCACCAATACCGGTTACCAGGTCATGAAAGCCTTCGATGCCGGTTGGGGAGGCGCTGTCTGGAAAACCCTGGCAGTGCCGGTTATTAATACCGCCAGCCGCTACGGCAGCGTGAATTACAAGGATAAACGGATGATCGGCTTCAATAACATAGAGCTGATCTCGGACCGTCCGGTAGCCGACAACTTGCGCGAAATTGAGGAAGTAAAAAAACGCTTCCCGGAACACGCCATGATCGTATCGCTGATGTTCCAGACGAAGGAAGAATGGCACCAGATGGTTCGCGACGCTGAAAATGCCGGTGCCGACGGTCTGGAACTGAACTTCGGCTGTCCGCACGGCATGTGCGAGCGCGGCATGGGCTCGGCGGTAGGGCAGGAGCCAAAGGTGCTGCAAACCATTGTGGAGTGGGTAATGGAAGTGGCTAAAGTACCGGTTATCGTGAAGCTGACGCCGAACATCACGGACATCACCGTTCCGGCCAGAGCCGCGAAAGCAGGGGGGGCCAACGCTATTTCACTAATCAATACTATTCAGAGTTTGGTTGGGGTAGACATCGATAATTTTGTGCCTTACCCGATCGTAGACGGTAAAAGTACGAACGGCGGATATTGCGGTCCGGCAGTAAAACCGGTTGCCCTGAACATGGTTAAAAACTGCGCTCAGATTCCGGGTTACGATCTGCCGATCTCCGGCATCGGCGGCATAGAAACGTGGCGCGACGCGGTAGAATTTATGCTGCTGGGATCTTCTTCGGTGCAGGTTTGCACGGCGGTTATGCATTACGGTTTCGGCATTATTCGCGAGCTTACCGCCGGCCTGAACAATTACCTTGATGAAAAAGGCTTCAAGAGCGTGCAGGAAATTGTGGGGAAAGCCGTTCCGAACGTGCAGCCTTGGGAAAACCTGAACCTGAAGTACAACATCAAAGCCGAAATCCACGAAGAGAAATGCATCGAGTGTCAGCTTTGCTACACGGCTTGCGAAGACGGCGCCCACCAGGCCATCGGCTTGCGACCGGATTCCCGCATTCCGTACATCATCAAAGAGAATTGCGTCGGCTGTAATTTATGCTCGCTGGTTTGCCCTTCGGAAGGTTGCATTACCATGGAACGCGTAGACGACGGCACCGAATTCCTGAGCTGGAAGCAAATGGTAGCCGCCGGCGATAGCCCAACCGACTTCAACGATCCGCGGGCCGGTGGCATTAACCACCATTACAACGATCCGGACAGTGCTTTGGTGAAATCGAAGCCGCTTCATTATAAATCGAAGGAAACGGAAACGGTAGCGGAAGTTTAGAAGAAAGTATATTTGATAAAAGCTCCGGTTTCAGTAGCGCAGGGTTTAAACCCTGCGCTACTGAAACCGGAGCTTTTGCTTTAAGGCCTTTTTACTGGCATTTGTTTTTGCCGTATCAGTTTGGCTCACCCCCAATTTTCTAATGTTCAGTTCCACAATTACACGCTTAACTTCTTAAATCAGAAAAATTCAAACCGGAGTAAAGCACAACCTGATCCATAGCTGTTAAACCAAGAAAAAGATAACGCTATGGAAAAACAATTACGCATAAAATTACGGTTGCTACTGCTGGTGCTTAGTTTGGTCTCGTTTTCTGCCTGCGACAACGACGATGATGATAAACCGAACAACAACCCGGTAAATAAAACGCTGCAATTACGGGAAATGTCCGGCACGTTTGTTTCGCCGCTTGCTTTGATGGAAGCACCGGATGAAACCAACCGGTTATTTGTATTGGACCAAGTGGGCAAGATTTATGTAATCGATGCCGCAGGTACTATGATGACAGATCCTTTCCTGGACGTTTCCGCGAAAATGGTAACCCTGAATCCCCAATATGACGAACGCGGTTTGCTTGGCTTGGCCTTTCACCCGGATTACAAAACCAACGGCAAATTTTACGTGTATTACAGCGCCCCGTTAAAAGCCGGCGCACCGGCCAACTGGGACCATACCAGCATGATTTCCGAGTTCACCGTTTCTGCCGATGCGAATAAAGCCAATATGGGTTCGGAGCGGGTAGTTATGGAAATTAACAAACCTCAGGCCAACCACAACGGCGGTACCCTTGCTTTCGGGAAAGACGGTTACCTGTATATTTCCATTGGCGATGGCGGAGGAGCCAATGATGTTGGCGTTGGTCACCTTCCTGATTGGTACTTGATAAATGATGGCGGCAACGCCCAGAGAACGGATGTACTTCTAGGGAAGATCCTCCGGATAGATGTGAATAGCGGTACCCCTTATGGAATTCCTTCGGGAAATCCGCTGGTTGGTAAACCGGGTATGGATGAAATTTATGCCCTGGGCTTGCGCAATCCTTACCGTTTCTCTTTCGACAGAACCACCGGAGAACTCTTTGTGGGAGATGCCGGTCAGGACTTATACGAAGAAGTAAACAAGGTTACGCTTGGCGGGAATTACGGCTGGAACGTAAAGGAAGCCACCCACTGTTTCAGCACCGCCAATCCAAAACAGCCCTTAGCATCCTGCCCTTCCGTAGATCCGGACGGCCGGCAGTTGGTAGACCCCATTATTGAATTTGAGAATATAAAATCCTTTACCGGAGGGCTTGGCCTGGTGGTGGTTGGTGGCAATGTGTACCGGGGCAGTGCCATTCCAAGTCTGCAGGGTAAATATTTGTTCAGCAATTTTACCGCCAGCCAGACCGCACCGGCCGGCGATGTTTACGTGGCTACTTCCGGCGGCGCCACCTGGCCTTACGAAAAACTGAATTTTACGAATGCTCAGGCTCCCGGAATCGGGTATTTTGTAAAAGGCTTCGGCGAAGATAATAAAGGAGAGTTGTACGTATTGGCAAGCAAGCAATTAGGCCCCACCGGAACTACCGGGAAAGTTTTGAAAATTGTGGAAGAATAACCGTTTAGGCTGCTTGCGAAAGTTTTACCTGTGCTTCAGTTAAGGTAAGCTTTACCGATATTGAAATTACTCCAAAAAGACCGGATTTATTTAACTTCATTGCCGTCTGCTTTAGCTGACGGATACTGCGCAATGATACCCTCCTAATGTATTCCTGAGCAGAATCTTAAATAGTGCTCTACCAAGCCTTCTCTTTTCAGAGAAGGCTTTTTTATGGAAGTATTACAGGGCTTCAGGTTAAATGGATTGATGCTATGCCGCAAATAGTTAACGCGAAAGGGAATTTCAGAAAGAAACGACCCGACTGGCAATTCCGGCAAAAAAGCACTAAATTCACCTCATTAACGTTGGGGAATTACTATTACTTTTTTTATGAAGAAATTTTTGCTGGCCGGAGTGTTGATGTTGGGGGTAGAAACGCTAGCCTTTTCGCAAAAAAACCTGGTACCGAACGGTAGTTTTGAAAATACGGCCGCTACTCCCAAAAACGTAGCCCAGTTCTTTTTAGCCCAGCCTTGGTCATCCACCGCTCCCAGTCCGGAACCAGCCGATCTTTTTCATAAACAATCGCGATCCTTGGATGTGGCTGCTCCCCATAATTACATGGGCATGCAGGAACCGCGTACCGGCGAGGCCTATGCCGGTATTGCCGTGATCCGGAAAGGCAAAATCGATTACCGCGAATTCATGCAGGTTTACCTGAGCGAACCCTTACGTAAAGGTGAGCTTTACGATGCTGAGTTTTATGTAAGTTTATCCGATTTCAGCGAAATTGCTACCAACGGACTGAGTATGTATGTTAGTCACAAGGTGCCTTTACTGGCTCAGAATGGCTATCTGATGATCCGGCCCCAGATCTCAAAACCCGAATCGGAAATTATAGCCGAAAAACAGGACTGGGTGAAAGTGAGCGGCCAGTTCAAGGCCCAGGGCGGAGAAACGGTGCTAACCATCGGTAATTTTCTTTCCCCTTCCAAAACTCCGAAACAAAAAGTAAAATCGGCCCGCAAAGAAACTGACCGGGAAGCATTTGCCTATTACTATATTGACGATATTAAGCTTACCAGGGTAGGTGATAAACCGGAAGAACTGGTTGCGAAACGATCGACTTATTTCGGCGAAATTAGAGCCAAAGAACCCATCCGGCTGAGCAACATTTTCTTTCGTCCGGACGAAGCCGTACTGCTGCCGACTTCCTTTAATGAGCTGGATAAGTTGTATGAGTTCTTATCCGAAAACAAAGAAATGGCTATTCAGATAAACGGCCATACCGACATTACCAGCAATCCGGAATACAACCAAACGCTATCGGAAAACCGCGCAAAAGCCGTAAAAACCTACCTCATCCGGAAAGGCATAGACGAGCGCAAAATTAAAACCCAGGGCTACGGTGATACCAGGCCGGTGGCCACGAACGAAACCGAAGAAGGCAAACAACAGAACCGCCGGGTAGAGTTTGAGGTATTAAACTGATCTTTTTATTTCAGGCAGGGAAAACTATATCCAAATAGCACTATATACGTAGAGGAAACAATTTACAGCCGGAAAAATCCCGGCGCTGTTTTTCGTTTGCGTATGCCTAAAACCACGCTTCCCTTTTTTGCCAGGGTAACCATAACCTTACTGGGCCTGATCTTACTTACCGTTATTCTCTGGTATAGCCGCGAAATTCTGGTACCACTGGCATTTGCGGCCCTGCTGGCTACCTTACTGAACCCGGTGCTCAATGCCCTGGAACGGATGAAAATTCCCCGGCTTCTGGCAATTTCGCTTACGGTGTTGCTGGCAATTCTTATCGTGTTCGGACTGGCTTATTTTATTGCGGTTCAGTTCAGCCAGTTCAGCGAGGCGCTGCCGCAATTCAAAGCCAAGTTACTTTCCCTGGTGGCCGATTTTCAGGCCTGGCTCGAAAGCCGTTTCCGGATAAGCACGGCTAAACAGGTAGCTTACCTCCGGCAGGGTACCAGTAATTTGCTGCAAAACAGCGGGGCTTTACTCAGCACTACTTTCGGGCTGGTAACCGGGCTGGTAGTGCTTATTACCTTAATTCCGGTGTATGTTTTCCTGTTATTGCTTTACCGCAACCTGCTGGTTTATTTCATTCTCCAGGTTTTTTCCAACTACAATACCCATAAAGTAAGCACGATCCTGGATGAAATAAAGAAAGTGATCCAGAGTTACATTTTTGGCCTTTTAATAGAAGCCGCCATTGTAGCCGCCCTTAATAGTATTGCCTTGCTGTTGCTGGGGATCGATTATGCCATTTTACTGGGCGTGCTGGGTGCTGTGTTAAATATGATTCCTTACCTTGGCGGCCTGGTGGCCATTGCCCTGCCGGTTTTAATTGCCATGGCCACCAAAGAAAGCCTGTTCTACCCGCTGGCCGTTATCGGAGCGTACATGTTCATTCAGTTCATCGACAATAATATTCTGGTGCCCAAAGTGGTAGCTTCCAAGGTCCGGATAAACGCCCTTATTTCGATCCTGGCGGTATTGGTCGGGGGGGCGCTGTGGGGCATTGCCGGCATGTTCCTTTCTATACCCCTGGTAGCTATTCTGAAAATTATTTTCGACCGCATAGCCCCTTTAAAGCCCTGGGGCATGTTGCTGGGAGACGATATTCCGGATGCCGCGCTTTTGCACGCTTCTTCACAAACCGATTCGGGCATCATTATTTTAGATAAAGCTCCTGAGGAATAACCTTAAACATTCATAGCAGTATTAATCAACCCGTTTACCCGTAATAAATTTTTCAAAAATGAGTGAATTTGCTCATTACCTATTTCTAAGTCTTTCTCTGCTTACCATTGTAGCAACGGCAGTGCCGCTGGCTCCTTACGGTTTCTGGTGGATCAGGATCTTCGACTTTCCGCGATTACAGATCATTGCCCTCGGGATGGTCTGCCTTAGCGGGTACATCTATTTCAATGGCGAGCATTCTACTTTTCACCTGATGCTGGAAAGTACTTTGGTAGCTTGTATCCTTTACCAGTCCTGGCGCATTTTTCCTTACACGGTTTTTTCCCGGTACGTGGTGCTCAGGGCCGAAAAAAATGAAGAAGCGAACCAGATCAGCATTGTAGTTACGAACGTGCTCATGACCAACCGCAACTATGCCGCCTGCCTGAACATGCTCCGCAAAGCCGATCCGGACGTTATTCTGGCGGTAGAAACCGATGAGCAATGGCAGGCTAACCTGAAGGAACTGGAATCCGATTACCCGTACACAGTTTTCAAACCGCTGAATAATACGTACGGCATGCTGCTGTACTCCCGACTGAAACTTATCGATCCGAAGATCCTGTTTTTGCTGGAAGACGATGTGCCTTCGGTGCATACGGGTATTGAACTGAAGTCCGGGGTGCAGGTGGCTTTTCACGGCTTGCATCCCAAACCGCCGGCGCCTCAGGAAGCCAAAAGTTCCGTGCCCCGCGATGCGGAACTGATCCTGGTGGGGTTCGACATCAAAAAGAAACCCGGGCCTACCATTGTCGCCGGCGACCTCAACGATGTGGCCTGGTCGCATACGAGTAAATTATTCCGCCTCAACAGCGGCCTGCTCGACCCGCGGATCGGCCGCGGTTTGTATTCCACGTTCAATTCCAAATACCCGATCTTGCGCTGGCCCCTGGACCATGTTTTTCATACCCGCGATTTCCGGTTGGTTTCCCTCAAACGCCTGGAACACATCGACTCCGACCATTTCCCGATCTGCATAAAATTAAGCTACGAACCCGAAATCAAAAACGAACAGGAAAAGCCAACCGCTACCGTCGCGGAAAAAGAAGAAGCTATAGAAAAACTTGAAAAAGCCGACGAAATGAAACAAAACGGAGAGATCTGATTATTTCCACATAAACCATAAATTGTTGAGTACTACTGCTTGCTTTTGTATTATTGCAATAGCCGCTAGGCTAAAGGCAAAATCAAGTCATTCCGAGCAACGTCGAGTAAACTTATACATACAACTATGGCATTTGAGCATTCCTGAGACGGGAGTCGAAAGGACCCATTGTAGCTGCAATAAATGCCTTCCGTTCGGGTTCGGTATGCGAAAGTTCCCTCCACAAGGTCGGGATGACGCCATAAAGTAGCTTTGCCTGACGGCTATAGTGTTTTCACCAACAACCTATTCCACTCTGAGTTTACCTGACAAAAAACCGTTTTGGAGCATGTAAGGATTTTAAAATTTTATCATAAAGAAAAGGCCTGAACAGCATCCTGTTCAGGCCTTTTAAATGCTATACTTTTCAGCGCAAAAAGTACTTTATTCCTGTTGTTTCAGAATCCAGTTCACATTGTAAAGATCTTTCCGGCGGTCCATGATGTTCCGAACACTACCGCTCGTATTCAGGTCTTTCAGCAGGTCCAGATCCAGGTCAGCAATAAGGGTCATTTCGGTGTTCGGCGTAGCTTCGGCAACTACGGCATCGTGCGGGAACGCAAAATCGGAAGGAGAGAAAACCGCCGATTGCGAGTATTGAATATCCATGTTTTCGATGCGTGGAATATTGCCTACGCTGCCGGTTATTGCCACGTAACACTCATTTTCGATGGCCCGGGCCTGGGCGCATCTTCTAACCCGGAGGTAAGCGTTTTTGGTATCGGTCCAGTAAGGTACAAACAGGATCTTCATATCCATATCCGAAAGCAGGCGTGACAGCTCCGGGAACTCCACGTCGTAGCAGATCAGGATGCCGATCTTGCCAATGTCCGTATCGAACACCTTCAGTTTCTGGCCGCCGCGCATGCCCCAGTGCGCCAGTTCGTCCGGAGTAACGTGCAGTTTGTACTGCTTGTCGTACGTGCCGTCGCGGCGGCATAAATAACTTACGTTGTAAAGCTTGTTGTTGCTGTACTCCGGCATGCTGCCCGCAATAATGTTAATGTTGTAGCTCAGCGCCAGGTGGATCATCTGTTCGCGCACTTCGTCGGTATAATCGGCCAGCGCCCGGATGGCCGCCGAAGAAGTTTTTTCGTCAGACAGAGCCATGAGTGGGGCGTTGAAGAATTCCGGGAACATTACGATGTCGGCTTTGTAGGAACTTACCGTATCCACGAAAAACTCGATCTGCTGCATCATGTCTTCCAGCGAGGTAACGCTCCGCATCTGCCACTGCACGATCCCGATGCGAACCACCCGTTTGCTGCCGCCCACAATAACTTCCTGCTCTTCGTAGTACACGTTTATCCATTCCAGCAGGGTAGCGTAGGCCTTCGATTCTTTATCCTGAGGCAAATACCCTTTCAGGATCTTGCGCACGTGGAAATCGTTGGAAAGCTGAAAACTCAGGATTGGGTCGAAAATCTCTTTGTTGCGGACCTGCTCGATGTATTTACCCGGGGTAAGTTTGTCGGCGTGTTCGAGGTAACCCGGAATGCGGCCGCCGGCAATAATCCCGCGAAGGTTCAGGTTTTCGCAAATTTCCTTCCGGGCATCGTAGAGACGGCGGCCCAGGCGAAGGTTTCGGTACTCCGGGTGCACAAAAATATCCACGCCGTACAAGGTTTCCCCGTCCGGGTTATGAGTATCGAATTTCCCTTTACCGATGATCTGCTCGTAGGTATGTTTGTCGCCGTAATCGGAATATTTCACGATAATACTCAGCGCGCCGGCCACTACCCGGCCTTTGTCTTCGATGCAGATCTGGCCTTCAGGAAAATGCTTCAGCAGGGCCGAAAATTCTTTCTGGGTCCAGGAGCCGCCGAGGTTCGAATACACCATGTCCATAATTTCTTTAATGGCCTTGTAATCGGAAACGCGGAGGGTTCTTAATATAAGTTTGTGCTCGGAAACGTTGGGAGCACTCTTTTCATTTGTAGGCATAGGGTTTTAGTTTATCGCGAATTCCGGCTTAAAAGAAAGTTCCTGCCCCGGAAGCAGCGCTAATAAGTAAGGTAAACGCAAAACAAAGTAATAACGATGTTGAAACCGCTAAATTTTAAGGTAAAATTAAAGGAAAATTCGTCAGCATTTACCATGAGACGGTTGGCAAATTCCGGTTTAAGCAGGGGAGAAGACTAACGCTGCCTATTCCGTCCGTTCTAAAAAGAAAACCGTACACCATTAAAAGAAAAAACTGCTGAATTATCCTATAAGAAGTGCTTTTTGTCCGGCAAGGGAGCAAAGAAAGTCTGTTATCTTTGTAGCGTAATTCAGGATTAAATATGCAAACAATGGCTAATAAAGGCTCTAAATTATACAGCATCTTTGCAATGAAATGCCCCCGCTGCAACGAGGGCGACCTCTTTCCGCCGGGCACTTTTTACAGCCCTTCCCGATTCTCCGAAATGTATTCGGCCTGTCCTTGTTGCGGGCAAACCTATGAGCCGGAACCTGGCTTTTACTACGGGGCCATGTACGTGAGTTTTGCCATAAGCACAGCCATCTTTTTAGGGGTGCTTTTTGTGCTTTACTTTCTGGTAGATGAAATTACGTTTACCATGGTGCTTACTTCCATTCTGGTAATTGTAATCGGGTTACTGCCGGTAACGTTCCGCCTTTCCCGCTCCATGTGGCTCAATATTTTTGTGCATTACGAAGGACCCTGCAACCAGATCCGGAAAAAATAATCCGGCAGGGGTAAAGCAGCGCCGGTAACCGGAATTTCCAGTTGGCTTTTTAATATCTTTGGGCTTTCCAGCAGCGCCGGTTATGCCCGAAGATATTTTGCCCGTTTACCAGATCCAGGATTTTAATGCGCCTTCCGGGCCGGAACCTGATTTTTACGTGAAACGGTTCGAAGACCACTTGCGCGAACATTCCTTTATCCAGAAACCGCACAAACACGATTTTTACATTCTGATTGTGGTTTCGGAAGGCGCCGGAACGCACATAATTGATTTCCGGTCGTTTGAGGTAAAGGCTGGCAGCGTTTTTTTTCTGAGTCCGGGGCAGGTGCATTCCTGGCAGTTAAGTGAAGGAACACGTGGCTACGTGTTGTTTTTCAGCCAGGCCTTTTACCTTTTAGGGCATCCGCATAAAAAACTGAACCAGTTTCCTTTTTTCAACCCCTTGCTCCGGAAGCCTTTGGTCTTGCTACCGGAACCAGCCTTGCAGGAAGCAACCGGCCTGATCCGGCAAATTGAAAACGAATATCAGAACCAGGAATGGCGCAAGGAAGATATTATCCGGAACTACCTCGATATTCTACTCATAAAACTGGGCCGTTATTATAAAAGCAACCAGGAAAGTGACCTGACCCAGTCCGGTTCTTTTTACAACCTTCAGCAACTGGAAGAACTGATCGACCAGCATTTTAAAGCCCACGAACCGGTAAGTTTTTATGCCGAAAAGCTGCACGTATCGGTAAAGCATCTGAATGAACTCTGCAAGCAGGCCCTGGGCAAAACCACTTCCGAACTCATCCAGGACCGGCTCGTGCTGGAAGCGCAACGCCTCCTCATTCATTCCGGCCTGACCATTACCCAGATAGCAGCCGCGCTCGGCTTTTTCGACAATTCCTACTTTGCCCGTTTCTTTAAAAAGCACACCCGCCAAACCCCGGAACAATTCCGCCAAAGCGCCGCCTGAAACGGTATATTTTCATTAAAAAAAGCCTGCAGCCGGATTTTAACCAGGCAGCAGGCTTTTCGTTTACAGGCGCGAAATCATGGCAATTCTGCGTCTAATACCGGATTATTTTCAGCCTTCCTTTTTTTGAATATAGCGCAAGCGTCCGCTTGTGCTTGCCTGAATACCGGGTCTACTAAATGGCAAGCACAAGCGGACGCTTGCGCTATATGTGTAAATTAGTAATTACAATAAGCAATTACAGCTGAATTTCCGGAATATCGCCTTCCACGATCAGGGTTCCTTCGGTTGCTTTCTGAATGTCTTCCACGCTTACGCCCGGGGCGCGTTCCAGCAGTTTAAAGCCTTTGTCGGTTACCTCGATCACAGCCAGGTCGGTTACGATTTTCTTTACGCAAGCCAGACCGGTAATGGGCAACGTGCAGGCTTTTAAAAGTTTGCTCTGGCCGTCTTTGCTGGTATGCTGCATTGCCACGATGATGTTTTTGGCCGAAGCTACCAGGTCCATGGCGCCGCCCATGCCTTTCACCATTTTGCCCGGAATTTTCCAGTTGGCAATGTCACCTTTTTCCGAAACCTCCATAGCGCCCAGAATGGTAAGGTCCACGTGCTCCCCACGGATCATCCCAAAGCTGTCGGAGGAACTGAAAATAGAGGAACCCGGCAGGGTGGTGATGGTTTGTTTACCGGCGTTTATCATGTCGGCATCCACTTCGGCTTCGGTCGGGAAAGGTCCCATCCCCAGCAAACCGTTCTCCGACTGCAGCACCACTTCAATGCCTTGCGGAATGTAATTGGCCACCAGCGTCGGAATACCGATACCCAGGTTCACGTACATGCCGTTCTTTACTTCTTTTGCAATGCGCTTGGCAATGCCATGTTTATCAAGACTCATTACTTTCGTATTTGAAGATTTGAAAATTTGGAGATTTGAAAATGGATGATTTCAACCTCCGTTAATTTTTCATTTTTGAACTTATAATGATTTTGGAAACTATTTTCTTAATCGAAATTAATTTATGCTGAAGATTTTCCGGGTTGGGATAGGAAGGCGAATTCTGGCAAAGTAACAGCCAGTAATCAGTTTCCTCAATTTCCTTGGCCGCAATTTTAAATTTGTGAATGAAATCAGCTTTGCTTTCGGCGTTCTGTGCTTCCCGGACGTTAGCCCCGATGGAAGTACCACTTTTCAAAAGCTGATTTGCCAGTACATATTTTCTTTCTGAATCCAGTTTTTCTGCATATTGAATTATTGCAAGCGCAAATTCTAAAGTCAGTTTCAGGATCAGGTTTTCTGGAACGGCTTCCTTCATTTCCAAATTTTCAAATCTTCAAATTTCCAAATCAGGAAGGGCGCACCGTCCGCTGTTCAATCCGCTTCTCGTAGGCTTTGCCCTGGAAAATGCGCTGCACGAAAATGCCGGGGGTGTGGATCATATTCGGGTCCAGTTCGCCGGCCGGCACGAGTTCTTCTACTTCGGCAATGGTTATTTTGCCGGCGGTAGCCATCATCGGGTTGAAGTTGCGGGCGGTACCTTTGTAAATCAGGTTACCAGCCGTGTCACCTTTCCAGGCTTTTACGATGGCAAAATCCGCTTTCAGCCATTCCTCCATCAGATACATTTTGCCGTTAAATTCTCGGGCTTCTTTGCCTTCGCCAACTTCGGTACCGTAACCGGCAGGCGTGAAGAAAGCAGGAATACCGGCGCCACCCGCCCGGATGCGTTCAGCCAGGGTGCCTTGCGGGATCAGGTCTACTTCCAGTTCGCCGGAAAGCAGCTGCCGCTCGAATTCGGCGTTTTCGCCCACGTAGCTGGAGATCATTTTTTTAACCTGTTTCTTTTGCAGCAGCAGGCCAATGCCAAAATCGTCTACGCCGGCATTGTTCGAAATACAGGTCAGGTTCTTTACGCCCAGGCGAAGCAATTCCGTAATGGAATTTTCCGGAATACCGCACAGGCCAAAGCCGCCCAGCATCAGGGTCATGCCGTCCTGGATGCCGCGACAGGCTTCTTCGGCATCTTTTACTACTTTGTTGATCATAGTTCAGAAGGAAATCAGTTGTGGCAGCGAAGTTAAAGGTTTTTAGGTAATTGTACCCCCTGATTCGGGTTTGATTTTGCCGCGCGACGGATTAAGGTTTTTTGCCGGCTAAATGCTACCATTTTGAATAAGAAACCCGGTTTCGGACAGCTTTGGCCTAACCTTCGGGAGAAAACCTTCCGGAAGCTTACCTGTTCTACCTTCAAACGCAAAAGCTGATTTGAACGTGCTTGGAAATTACTTGAATGGGGAATAAGGTTGTCCGGCGTGTCCTGGAAATTGTGCTCTGGCTTACCGGTTTGCTGCTTTTAATAACCGTCACCGTCTTGCTGCTTTTGCAATTACAGCCGGTCCAGCAGCTGGCCGCCGAAAATGCAGCTGCCTACCTTTCCGGCAAGCTTCAGGCCGACGTGCGGGTAGGCCGTTTTACCACCGACTGGAAAAACAGCCTGGTTTTAAAAGACTTTTACCTGGAAGACCAACAGGGCGATACCCTAATTTATGCAGGGCGGCTCGGGTTAGACCTCGATATGTTTGGCTTGTTTTTCGGGAAAGTAAAAGTAAGGGACCTGAGAGTAGATAATGGTTTCCTCAATATCCGGTCCACCCTGCCCGATAGCGCGTATAATTTCGGGCACCTGACCAAAATGGTAGCCCACGGGCCCGAAAAACCCGTCGATACGGCCGCTACTTCCACGCTTGCGTTAAAATTCCTCACCCTTACAAATTTCCGGGTGCACGTTAGGGACGAGGTGATGGGAATTTACGGAAAGGCAAAACTCGGGACCCTGCATGTGCAGCTTGACCAGTTCGATCCTTCACGCAAAATTTACCGGACACGGCAGGTAAAGCTGGAGAATTCAGAGGTCGCATTTTTACAGACCAGGCTGCCGAAACCTGCTACCGATACCTCTGTTTTGCGCACCAGTTTCCGGGAAATCCATTTTCGGAACGTAAAAATGAATTACCGGAACAGCCCGGCGGCGCAACGCCTGAGCATGGCTTTTGGAAACCTGCAGATACTCGCTAACCAGATCGATCTGAAAAATGCCCGGATAGATCTTAAAAAATTGCGCCTGGAAAATTCTTCGGTCGCTTATTTTCACGACAAACGGATCCCCAAAACCGCCCTGGCCATAAACCCGGTCCGGACGGCTGCCCGATTGGATAGTCTGGTGCAGCAGGTACAACAAAAACCCATAAACTGGATCATTTCCCTGGAAAACCTCGACATTCGGAAAACCGGCTTCCATTATGGGAATTACAACACGCCTGTCTTACCCAAAGGAATCGATTTCAATCACCTGCAATTTTCCGGCATCAACCTGAAAGTTGATAGAGTTTACTATGGCCAGAAAGTGTTTTCGGCGGAGCTGAAACGGCTGCAATTGCTGGAAAAAAGCGGTTTTCGGGTCACCGGTTTCAAGGGCGATATTAAAATGGACAAAACCCGTTTGTTGCTCCGGGATTTCGACCTGCAGACAAGCAACAGCCGGCTTCGGGAAAGCTTTATCCTTCACTTTCCCCAGCATAAAACAAAAGCAGATTCTACCAAAACCATAGATCTTGTCCTTCGGAAATCTACGGTAGGCTACCAGGACCTTGTTTATTTTAAGCCGGAACTGGCAACCGCACGGGCGTTCCGGCAGTTTGGCAAAAAACCGTTTTCGGTAGCAGGGCAAATTCTGGGAAATACAGATCTGTTAACCCTTAAAGATCTGTCTCTAAAAGCCCGGTCCGGTTCCTCCGTTTCCTGCAGCGGCAATATCCGGAATGCAACAAACGAGCAAATAAGAAAGACGAATTTACAGATTAACCGGATGAAGGTTTCCCGGCAGGATGCCCTTGCTTTATTGCTACCCGATGCCTTTCCAAAGGGGTTTACGTTACCTGCGGGCATGGTGATTTCAGGGAAGATAAACAGCAGCGATGACCGGATCGGGTTGCAGCGTTTCCGGGTTTTGGGTTCGAATGGAATAACGTTTCTGGCCACCGGATCTGTTGAAAAAATTAGCAGCCGCCAGCAGCTCAATCTTAGCGCACTCAGCTTGGAAACCAGCCGCCAGGCTTTCCTGGAAATGCTGCCGCCGGGAAGTATTTCACCAGAAATTCAGCTACCCGACAATATGCTCTTCACGGGAAATTTTGCCGGCAGTTCGCTCGAGAATTTTCGCACCAACCAAAGCCTGGAAAGTACTTACGGGAAAGCAAAATTAGACCTGAAGACTTCGCCCAACCAACAATTCAGCGGTATTTTAGAACTGATTGATTTTAACCTGGGCAAATTTCTGAAGCAGGAAAAGAACCTGGGAAGCGCTACCGGCACCATGGAATTCCGGGGGAAAGGCCACAAGATCAAAACCATGGAGCTGCATTTTAAAGCCCGGGTTAAACGGATTGTTTACAAGCGGGGCGTTTACAGCAACATCCGCCTGGAAGGCGACCTGAACAAAAAGATCTATCAGATGAACGGCAACCTGGCCAACGCCGTGGTCCAGAACCTGGGCCACAAACTAAAAAAACTGAAGAAGATCCCGCAAAAACTTAATCCCGCCAAAATCAAACCCAAAGAAAAGTTAAAAAAACTAAACCCGCTGAACCTGTTCAAAAGGAAAAAGAAAAAGGAGGAGCAGGAGTAATTGCCTCGGTGCCTACGCAAAACCTCACAGGTTTCGGAAACCTGTGAGGTTTGGAAGCTTGCAGGTGTGTTGCTAAATAATTTAAGATAAACTTCTTATAAGGTGAATTGAATAAAATTCAAATTTTAATTAAACAGGCCTTCAGGAAATTTATACCACTTTCTGCTGTTTCTTACCGGCTTCGGAAAAACCGTATCAAAAATTGCACAAAAGTTTATCTTCCTTCCTGAATTTCCGTAGAAAGCTTAGATTTTCCTTTCGGTAAACTAAAATTTCAGGTCTTATTTCACCTTTGAATAAAACAACCCGGCGTATTTTACTGGTCCTGCTCTGGATCCTGCTCATTCCGCTTTCCCTTATTGTAGCATTGGTAATTGCTTTACAATTTCCGGGAGTACAGCAGTTTGCTGCCCAGAAAGCAACGGGCTACCTGGCCGAAACCCTTAAAACGGAAGTTTCCATTGGCCGCTTTACCACCGACTGGCGCAACAGCCTGGTGCTGAAAGAAATCTACCTCGAAGACCAGAAAGGCGATACCCTGATTTATGCCGAAAGGCTGGGAGTGGACCTGAATATTTTTGGATTGCTGAACAGTAAAATCAACATCAGTTCTGCCAAACTCGACAATGCTGTGCTGAACATCAGTGCTACCATGCCCGACAGCGTGTACAACTTCGATTTCATTATGGCTGCTTTTGCTACGGATACCACCGTAGCCCAGCCTTCCGATACCGCTGCTGCCTTTACCTATAAGATCGGGTCCATTGAGCTGAATAACATCCGCTTTGCCATGAACGACCAGGTAACCGGCAACATTGTGAAAGCGAAGATCGGGCACCTGAAAACCGGCATGGAAACATTCGATCCGGACAAAGCCATTTACGTGCTCGGCAATACTACTTTAGAGAACAGTTATGCCAACGTGCTGCAAACCAAAGTTTCCGATACACCCAGCGATTCCCTGGCCATGGATTTCGATTTCGGGCAGATCAACCTGAAAAACATTCAGCTGAACTACGAAAACAAAGTAGCCGCCCAGCGTATCCTGCTCGATGTAAAAGCCTCAGAAATTGCTTCGAACGACATCGACCTGAAGAACGCTAAAATTGACCTGGCAAAATTCGACCTTCAAAATGCCGCTTTCGCTTACTACCAGGATAAAACCGTTCCCACCGATTCCCTGGCCGTGAACCCGGTTGAAACTGCTGCCAAACTCGACAGCGTAGCAGCCAAACACCAGGGCGCGCCGGCAAACTGGGTGGTTAAACTGGGCAACCTGAATCTGGCCAACGTAACCGTAGATTTCGGGAACTATAATACGCCGGAAACCAACAAGGGCATGGATTTCAACCACCTGAAATTTACCGGGATAAACGTTGCTGCCGACGACCTTTACTACAGCGAAAATAAAATTGCCGCCGCTTTAAAGCAGTTGCAGTTGCAGGAAAAAAGCGGCTTTAAGATCACCAATTTCCAGGCGGATATCGACGTGGACTCTACCCGCGCTGCTTTTCACGAATTCGATCTGAAAACCGGGCACAGCCACCTTCGTCCGGAGTTTGCCCTGGGCTATCCTTCTTTGGCCACCATTGCCGACAACGTAGATAAAATAACGATCGATGCCGACCTGGAAAACTCCGTGATCGGCGCCCAGGATATTCTTTATTTCGCTCCGTACCTGGCCGATAACCCTTCCTTTCAAAAAATTGCCGGCCGGAGCCTGACCATCGACGGGCGTTTGTACGGCAAAGTGGAAGACCTGAATGCCGAGAACCTCCGGGTAAAAGGCCTGGCCGGAACCAGCATTAACGTGAGCGGGAACATCAAGGAAATGACCAACATCGAGAACGGTGCGCTGAACCTGAATATAAACGAATTCACCACCACCCGCACCGATTTGTTAGCCCTGCTGCCTGCCGGCACCATTCCGAAAGACATTACCCTGCCGGAGCGCATGACGATTTCGGGCCGTATCCGGGGGCGCATGAACGATCTGGAATTGCAGAATTTCCGGGCGGCGGCTTCGGGCGGGACGCTTTTGGTTGCGAGCGGCACCATCCGTAATGCGACCGATCCGAAAAAGCTCCGCATGAACCTGGACGTGAACAATTTTACTTCTACCCGGAGCGCCCTGGTGCAAATGCTGCCCAAAGGTACTATTCCGCCGGATATTCAGCTTCCGGAGAAGATGCAGGTCAGCGGGAAATTCAACGGCTCGCTGGAAGATTTTACCACCAATGCCAACATCAAAACTTCTTTTGGCAATGCGGTGGCAAACGTAAAAATGCAGCCGGGAGAACGTTTTTCCGGTACGGCCAGCCTTGCAGAATTCAACCTGGGCAAACTTCTGAAACAGGAAGCCACCTTGGGCACGGCTACCGGCAGAGCCACTTTCCAGGGAACCGGCCTGTCCCCGGAAACCATGCGCGCCACGTTTAGCGCCGATGTGCAGAAGATCGTTTACAACAAGTACGCTTATAATAATATTCACCTCGAAGGCACCGTCGACCGGAATGTTTACGCTGTAACCGGCAACATGAAGGACCAGAACCTTGCCTTTAACCTGAATGGAAATTTCAATCTGAACGGAGCCCGGCCAACCTATAAAGCAACCTTAAACCTGGACGGAGCAAATCTGAAAGCGCTGAATTTTTACCCGGAAGACCTTCGCGTACAAGGCCGGATCGTGGCTGACCTGAGCGGCGCTTCACCCAACGATATGAAAGGTACCATTTCGGTAAGCAATTTGCTCATGCGGAAGGCAAACCGGAACTACCGCTCCGATACTATGGCCATTCAGCTGAATAACAGTCCAGGACGCACCGATGTAGCCATTCAGTCGGATATTGTAACGGGTTTTTTCCGGGGAAATAATAGCGTTTCCGACCTGCCAACGGCCTTAATGAAGCACTTCGATTCCTACTTTAATTTCCAGGACGAACCGTTTCCGGCCAACCTTACTTTGCAGGATTTCGATTTCAATTTCGACCTGAAACGGCCGCGCATTTTCACGGCTTTTGTACCGGGTTTACGCCGCATCCGGCCGGGTTTTGTGAAAGGAAACTATACCGTTGCCGGCAAAAACCTGAATATCGATGCCAGTTTGCCCCGCCTGATCTACCAGAATTATACCATCGACAGCACCCTTCTGGAGCTTCGCGGCGACGCGGAAAAGATCGGCTACAACCTCCAAACCAAAAGACTACAGGATTCCACTTTGCTGATCAGGAATTTAAGCCTGGGCGGGAACGTACAGAACAATACCATTGCCACGCGCCTGAATATTGCCGAAGACAACGGCGATTCCCGGTTTGCGCTGGGAGGCATAATGAATACCATTCCGAACGGTTACCGGTTCAGTTTTACGCCGGGCGAAGTAATTATAAACCGCGAACCCTGGAATGTGGCCGAAGACAATTACCTGCAGTACCAAAACGGCAATATTTTCGCCCGGAACGTGCGGCTCGGCAAAAACGGCAGCGAACTCCTGATCAACAGCTTGGGAACCAATACAGCCAATGCGCCCCTGGAAGTGCGGTTTACGAATTTCGACCTGGCGTACCTTTCCCGGGCTGTGGAGCGCACCGACAGCCTGGTAGCGGGTAACGTGAACGGCAACCTAGTGCTCCGCGACATAACCGGCAACCTGGGCTTTACCTCCGACCTGACCATCACGAACCTGGCTTATACCGGCAACCCGGTCGGCAATATTTCTTTACAGGCGAGCAGCGCGGCCGGCGGCCGGTACAACCTGCTGGCCACGCTTACCGGCAACGGCAACAACGCTACGGTGAACGGCTATTTTGTGGCCAACGGCACTTCAAACAACCTGAACCTTACGGCCGATATCGCGTCGCTGAACCTGGCCGCCATTCAGGGTTTCTCAGCCGGTCAACTGGAAAACGTATCGGGAAATCTGAACGGCCGCCTGAGCATTACCGGAACGATGGCTCAACCGGTAATCAGAGGGGAAACTACTTTCAACAACGCGGCATTTGCCATTACCATGTATAATTCGGTTTACCGGCTGCCAAATGAAAGCATTGTTTTCGATGAGCGGGGCCTGAACTTCAGCGATTTTACCGTGCTAGATTCGGCCGGGAACAAAGCGGTGATGAACGGTACTATTTTCACGCAGAACTATACCGATTTCAGCTTCGGGCTTACGGCCACTACCAAGAACTTCCTGCTCATAAATTCTACCGCCGGCGATTATAAATTATACTACGGCCGCCTGATCGTGGACAGCGATATCCGGATACGGGGCGACCTGAACCTGCCGGTGGTAACGGCCGATGTGAAAGTGGTGGAAGGCTCGCACATGACCATGGTAATTCCTTCGGAAGAGGCGGCAAAACAGGAGCAGGAGGGAATCGTGCAGTTCGTGAACCTGCACCGGAGACGGCCGAACTCCATGATGATGGAAGAGCGCCAGGATTCGGTGCAGGAAATGGCTGTAACCGGAATAGATGTGCATGCCACCGTGCAGATTACGGACAAAACCCTGGTCTCGGTAATTATGGATGAAGCCGCCGGCGATATTCTGGAAGTTACCGGAAACGGTACATTGAACGCTGGAATCGATCCGGCCGGCAATATTACCCTTACCGGGCGCTACGACATGAACGGCGGATCCTACAAGCTTCATTTCTACGACATTGCCAGCCGGGAGCTCAACATCGGGGAGGGCAGCAGCATTACCTGGTACGGCGATCCGCTGCAGGCCAACCTCGATATTAAGGCTATTTACAACGTGAAAGCGCCGGTGCGCGAACTGGTGGCTGATCAGATAGTCGGTGAGAGTGGCACGGAACAAAATAAATACCGCCAAGTGCTGCCTTTCCTGGTTTACGTGAACCTTCGGGGCGATATGCTGAAACCGGAAATTACCTTCGACATCCAATTGCCGGAAGAAGAGCGCGCCGCTTTTGGCGGACAAATAGACCAGCGTTTACAAATGCTCCGCCAGGAACCGGCCGAGATGAACAAACAGGTTTTCTCGCTGATCGTGCTGAACCGGTTTATGGCGCCCGATCCGTTGCAATCTTCGGGCGGCGGCCTGGAGCAGACCGCCCGCAACAGCATCAGCGGTGCCCTCAGCGATCAGCTGAATAAGTTAACCAACCGTTATGCCGGCGGCCTGGGACTGGAATTAGGTTTGAACACGTACCAGGATTACTCTACCGGCGATGCCCAGAACCGTACCGACCTGAACGTTGCCGTGCGGCAGCAATTCCTGAACGACCGCCTGATCTTCCGGGTAGGAACGGACATTGGAGTAGAAGGCCGCTCGCCGAACAGCCAGCAAAACCAGCGCAGCGGTTTTACCGGCAATTTCTCGGTAGAATACCTGATCCTGCCGGATGGCCGCTTGCGCGTAAGAGGTTTTCAGCAACCATCTTACGAATTGCTGACGGAATCGGAGGTGCTGGAAACCGGGGTTGCATTGGTGTACCAGCGCGATTACAACAGTTTTGCCGACCTCTTTAAACGGGTATCCAAGGCTCAGCGGGAAGCGAAGCAGTAATCTTTTTTGGATTTGAAGATTTGAAGATTTGAAGATTTGAAAATGAATGGATGGTAATATTGCTTCTTGTAGGGTAGAATTTAGACCTAAAGTCATCAACTTAAGGGAATTCAGAAATGATTTATTCCGTCATCCCGAACGAAGTTGAGGGAACTTATGGAGCCGCATATTTAAAATTAAACGGTAAGACAAATCTTGCTACGCTCGCTTTGCCATAGAAGTATGTATAAGTTTTCTCGGCTTCGCTCGAAATGACGGAATTGACTGCATAAAGTTTAAACCCTACGCTACATACGCTACCAGAAAAAGACAACCACAGATCAAAATATTGAGCAGGTTTAGAATTCCAACGATCAACCTGCTTTCGAAAACAAACTGAACCACTTATATGGATCTTAACCGTCCGTTATACTTTTTTACCCAGAAACGCTACCTTTTCCGGCTTAAAAACCTGGCCGGAGCTTTGTTGCTTTTTGCAGTTTTAACGTTACAAGGCTGTACCGGAACGAGCAAACTTCCCGAAGGAAAAAAGCTGTATACCGGCGCTACGGTAAAACTGAAATCAGACAAACCCGTTCCAACGGAAAAAGAATTGATTCCGCAACTTGAAGCCGTTATTACCCCAAAGCCGAACGCTACTTTCCTGGGAATGCGGCCAAAAGTGGCGCTTTATAATTTTGCCGGCGGCGACCGGAAACGAAAAGGCATTATGGAATGGATCCGGACCGGGTTGGGCGAACCGCCGGTGCTTTACGATTCGGTGAACAACCGGAAAAATACGGATCTGATGATCAACCGGCTGAACAATAACGGCTATTTTAACTCGCGGGTGGAAGTAACGAAGAAGGAAAAAAAGAAAACCGTAAGCCTTACTTATACTGCCTTAGTTGCCCAGCCTTACCGCATCAGCGAAGTGATCTTCCCGTCCGGAGATTCTTCCCAGACCCGGATCCACCGCGATATTGCCGCCACCCAGCCGGGAAGCCGTTTAAAGGCCGGCGATATTTATAACCTGAATACCCTTATCTCCGAGCGGCAACGCATCGACTCTTTGCTGAAGAACCAGGGCTATTTTTATTTCGGGCCGGATTTTATATTGTTCAAAGCCGACAGTTCTTACCGCGACCATACCGTTAAGCTATACGTTACGCTAAAACCCGGCACGCCGGAAAAGGTACGTAAACCTTATACCCTGAACAAGATCATTATTTACACCGATTATACCATTGGCTACGATACCATTCCGATGAAGCCACCGGTAGTGGTGCGCGGGTACCGTTATTATCCGGACGAAAATTCCCTGCGGGCCAAAAGGCTGATGCCTTCGGTATTCCTGGAACCCGGAAAATTATATACCCGGAAAGATCACGCGCTTACGCTCAGCCGCGTGATGGGTTTAGGCATGTTCAAGTTCGTGGATATTAATTTTACCGATGCCGATTCGGTGGCCGGGACGTTGGATGCAGCTTTGCGCCTGACGCCCATGATGAACCAGTCTTTCCGGACGGAGCTTGAAACGGTTTCTAAAACCAACGGTTTTGCCGGACCGGGAATTAATGTAAGTTACCGGCACCGGAATTTGCTGCGCGGGGCAGAATTGCTGGTAGTAACGTTAAGGGCCGGCACCGAAACCCAGATCTCCAAACGCAACGATCAGACTTCTGAAAGCGGCACAAATGCTACCTTAAATGCCATAGAGTTCGGGGCAACGGCCGATTTGTATGTCCCGCGATTTATTACGCCATTCAATCTCAAGAACCTGCGGAGTGAATTTGTACCGAAAACAAGGTTCCGGCTGGCTTACGACTATCAGAACCGGACAAATTATTACCAGCTCAATGGCTATACCCTAAGCTACAGTTATATCTGGAAACCCCGAAGGAAAGTTACCCATGAAGTTACGCCCATTAACATACAGCTTACCAAATTACTGAACCAGACGCCTGCTTTTGAGGAGGTGCTAGCCCGGAACCGTTTTCTGGCGCAAAGCTTTGAGGAACAGTTTGTAATAGGGTCTATGTATTATTTCACCTACGATACCCGGCTAATACCCGGCAAGCGTGATAATGTATATTTTAATGGTGGAATAGATGCTTCGGGCAACCTGCTGGGATTGCTGACCGGCGGTTTTGGAAATGCAAAAGAAAAACCGGTAACCCTTGCCGGCACGCCTTATTCGCAATACACGAAGCTCGATTTCGACTTAAGGTATTATCATAATTTCAGGAACAATGCAGTGCTGGCTACCCGCATCATTACTGGTTTGGGTTTTCCTTATGGCAATTCTGAAACGCTTCCGTACATTAAGCAATATTTTATCGGGGGGCCGAACAGCATCCGGGCGTTCCGGGCGCGTTCCATCGGGCCGGGCATTTATGCCGATTCCACCAACAGCGGTTTCTTCGACCAGAGCGGCGACATAAAACTGGAAATGAACGTGGAATACCGCTTCGACCTTTTCCGGCCGTACGTGGAAGGCGCTTTGTTTGTGGATGCGGGAAATATCTGGTTGTCTAAGGCAATTCCTGAAAAACCCGGCGCGGAATTCCGCTTCAACCAGTTCTATAAGCAATTAGCCGTAGGAACCGGTTTCGGCATCCGCATAGACGCCCAGGTAGTGGTTATCCGCTTCGATGTGGGCATACCGGTGCGGGTGCCGCTGGAAAATGCCGCCGACCGATACGTACTTAAAATTCCGCCGCCCCGAAAAGACATGGTTTTGAATATTGCCATCGGCTACCCGTTCTAATAAATAAAGCAGCAGAACTTCCGGTCTGCTGCTTTTCTTTTTATTTCTGATTCTGAATTTTAGGTAAAACCCACTCCAAGTTCTGTTCCCCGACAGAACTTCAATTATTTAGATTTAACCTGCATGAAAGTTTTGAGGCTTTTTCTGTTAGATCAGATGCGCATTTTCTGCAGCGAAGCCAATTGCTGTTTCAGTTCTTCTTTGCTGTTCATTTCGGTTTGCAGTTCGCGCTTGATCTTCAGTTCGCGTTCGCGGGCCGCTTTTTTGTACTCGGTAAATTCCTGCTCAATATCCCGGAAAGCTTTCACTTTTTCATCGGCTATTACTTTGCTCTTTTTATAAACCGAAGCAATAACTGCCGCCACAATGCCGAGCAAAAAGATAATACCCAGCGATAAAAACAGGAAAACCTGCTTGTTCACATCCAAACCGAAAACGGAAATATTGGCAATTTCGGAGGCGTTCTGTTGAACCGCTTTTTCCTTCAGGGCATTTTCTTTTTTTAAGGCGGCAATCTGCTGGGACTGTGCCTCGATGGTGGTTTTTGCCTGGGCTAATTCGCTGACCGTATTTTTGCCGGCGCTTTGCAGGCCTTTTTCGTGTTCTTTTACGGTATTCAGCACGCCATCCCAGAAACTGTTAAGCCGGCTTACATCCACCACTTTATAAGAACGGTTATGTTCCTGGTACGAATTAGAGCTGCTTTTTAGGCGGTCGAAGTGGCTTTGCAGTGCGGGCGTTATATCGGTTGTGGCAGCCGGGCTGTTTTGCGCTTGCGAAGCAGTTACGGCGCCCATTAAGGCCAGCGATAAAAAGATTGCCTTCATTTTACTTGAGTTTAAGGGTGAGCTGAAATACTTATAATTTGTAAAATTGTTTTTACAGGCTTCCGGCAATAAAGGACCTGGTTTACTTTCCTTGCCAACCCTAAAATTGTAATTTTATTGTAAAACCGCAAATTTATTTCGGTAATTAAGTCATTTTTTGTCTTTAACAAAAATCAAAACAAAAATGAACGAACCATTCCGGTAAAATAGGCTTCCACTTTCAGTTAGTGTTGGCTTGCTGAATTATCTTTTTGAAAGTCAATAAGTAATAAGCTGAATTCTGTTCTCAGGGTTTGGTTTTGAGCCAGTTTTATTCCTTTCGATTTCCAATTTGGGTGTCCGTTAATTTAGTTCATCAGCCGGTTTTGTAAGTATTCCGGATAAAAACCGATTTATAATTTTTAGCATGTTTCCTGAATTTAGATCTCCCATTAAAATATGCAGACATTTATTTAAATTCGGTAGGGAAACAGTTCTGAAAACAAATTGTTTTGTAGCCGGTAATTCCGGCAGGTTGCCTTGCTGCTGAAATTGCTGTACCTTTAAGCATGCTTCAAACCAACGATCGCCGTAAAGCAGACGCATATTTTGCCCGCTATTCCGAAAGCCACCAGAACTCCGTTAACATCCTTATTCACTGGATTTGCGTTCCGTTGATCGCTTTTAGTTTGCTGGGTTTGGTTTGGGCCATTCCGGTGCCGCATTTCGATTTTTTAGGCAAAATGAACGGCTACATTAACCTTGCCACTTTTCTCATTGGTTTTGCTACCATTTACTATCTGCTTTTATCTTTCCGTTTAGGTTTGGCCATGATTTTTACGATCTGGATCTTTTCGGCCGGAATTATTACGCTGGAGCGCATGGCCCGCCTGCATGGCTGGCCGGAGATGTGGCAGGTTTGCCTTTCTATATTTGTGCTTGCCTGGATCGGACAATTTATCGGGCATAAGATTGAAGGCAAGAAACCTTCTTTCCTCGAAGACCTGCAATTCCTGCTCATCGGTCCGGCCTGGCTTTGGGCAAAAGTTTTTAAGAAACTTGGCTGGCGGTATTAATTGAGGTGTTTAGAAAATTATAAAATAGCCCGTAGCTTTTTCCCATGCCTTTATTTTATACTTAATAAGTAAAAGGACTGGATTAGTTTTACACTACCCATATTGTCATTCCAGATGAGAATTGTGAGTGAAAAGCACAGAAATCACAAGATTCTTCCAGAATGACAGAAAAGGATTAATTATTAATTGGTAATCTAAAGCGATCTAATATTCCTTATAGAGGTTTTTGATAGTAGGGAGATAAACTGTAAACCTTTAATTGATTATTACGAACTGCAGGACAGCATCGAACAGCCTGCTTTCTGACCGGCCCAATCAGGGCGTTTGGCGAAAAACTCGTCGGCTTTATTCGAATACGGATCTTTCAGGGCTTCCTGCAGTTTATTGAAAAGGGTATTGTCGCCGGCGGTCAATCCTTCTATGGCCTGGTGCAGCAAATAATTCCGGAGAATGAAACGCGGGTTGGCCTGGCGCATTTTAGCCTGCGAAGCTTCTCTTGCAATTGCATTGGTTTTTATGCGATCGTTGTAAGCCCCGATCAGCTTGCCTAATTTTTCGGTTTCCGTTTTATTCAGTTCGTCGTAGAGGCTTTCCATGAAATGTTCTGTTATGGCCCCGTCTTCTTTAAGGTCCAGCGGCAAATTGATGAGCAACTGGTAAAAAATGGTCATGTCCGGTTTCAGGTCTGAAAGCGTTTCCTCGAATTGAGCAATTAAGGTGGCGTCTTCGGCTTTCATTTCGTCCAGGCCCAGTTTATTCACCATCATGGCATAATATTTTTCCAGAAAGATCTCGCCGTATTTTTCCAGTTCCGCTACCAGTTCTTCGGTGCCCGGCAGTAAAGGGGCAATGGCGCTGGCCAAGCACCCTAAATTCCAGTAGGCAATAGAAGCCTGCTGCCCGAAAGCGTACCGCCGGCCGGGCAGGTCGGTGGTATTGGGCGTGAAGTTCGGGTCGTAATCGTCGAGGAAGGAGAAAGGGCCGTAATCGATCGTTAAACCCAAGATGGACATGTTGTCGGTGTTCATTACGCCGTGCACAAAACCCACGCGGAGCCATTCCACCACCATGGTAGCGGTACGTTCCACTACTTCTTTAAACCAAGGCAGAATCTTGTCTTCTCCCTGCAGGTCCGGGTAATAACGGGCAATGGTCCATTCGGCAAGTTTGCGGAGGTTATCGTGTTCTTTGCGGGCCGCCAGCATTTCAAAGTTTCCGAACCGCAAAAAGCTGGGCGCTACCCGCATGACAATGGCGCCCGGTTCGTATTGGGGATTACCGTTATAAAACATATCGCGGAGCACCGGTTCGCCGGTAGAAACCAAACTCACTGCCCGGGTAGTAGGCACTCCCAAATAATGCATTGCTTCACTCATCAGAAACTCGCGTACCGAAGACCTTAGAACTGCCCGCCCGTCGGCGCGGCGCGAATAGGGGGTAGGACCGGCGCCTTTAAGTTGCAATTCAAACGTTTTTCCATTCGGCGCTACCCATTCGCCCAGCGTAATGGCCCGACCATCTCCAAGCTGTCCGGCCCAGTTGCCGAACTGGTGCCCGGCATAGCAGGCCGCGTACGGCTGCATGTTTTCAGCTACTGCATTGCCGCCCAATACGTCGGTTTCCGGTTGGGTTTCAGGTTTTTCCATGCCCAGATCCTCTGCCAACTCCTCCGACCAGCCCAGCAAAGTCACTTTTTCCACCGGAGTAGGTACCACTTTGCTGTACAAAACGCCGGGTGTCTGGCGCGGGCGCAAATCCCCACTTTCATCGCCGGGAAAGTTATTTACAAAAGCTGCTTTATAATTGGGGGAGGTTATTTTCTTCATAAGGGGGCATTCAAATCTAATTCCTGTACGAAGGTAATTTAAATTCAACCAATAATTTTTGCCTGGAAAGGCTTGCATTAAAATCCTGTACGGACAGGGCTTGACCTGTCCCACGCATACCCGATCACGCATTCCCAAAATCATTTATCGGATATTTTTTCGCAATAATGTGGGACAGGTCAAGCCCTGTCCGTACATGGATGGCTTTAAACATGAGTGGCCTCATTCACAAATTGCCTGCATCCACATAGAAGCCCTATGGATTACAAGCTGGTCATACACAATTTCTCTGCTAATTCCTGTTCGGGTTCTTCGTAGATCAGTTCGCCTTTTTGCAGGAAGCGGTTGGTGTCGAGCAGTACTTCGTAAATGGGGGTGTGGATGTGGCGGGGGATTTTGTAAATGCGCGGATCGTGCTTATCGAAAGGTGTTTTTAGGGAGACATTATAGAAGTAAGGCATCAGGATCTTGGGCAGGCTTAGCGCAACGCGGTCTATGTAGTGCTCGGCAAAATATTCCTGAAGCCTTTCGTTTATGCTTTCGAAGAATTCTTCTGTTTCCGCTAAACGTACCCTGGAACCGGCCCGGGATTTTCCTTTGGTTTTCAGGTGCTTGATCTGGCTTACGCCCCGCTTTTTGCGCACCATGTACGCCCGGAATACTTTATGATTTAAATTGATACCATTTTCGAAATACCCGATCGCGCAACTCCCGGATTGAATCAATAGAATTATGTAATGTACTTCTTTTTCCGGAAGGGAAAGATTATTGTCAGGAGCAGGAAGCACAAGGGGAAGGCGGAAGATCAGGCGTTCGTTTTGCACTTCATCCAGGACCAGAATACGGTGCTTCTCCTGGTCATACACCCAGGGCAGGTTGGCTTGGCGGAGATTTTGCAACACCTGAAGGGATGTTTCTTTGGAGAGAAAGCGGTTCATTTAATTGGGGAGGAGCCGTGCTATCAAACCACGACTGAAGGTTTGCAAAGATAAAGGGAAAATAGTATGTTTTTCACTTAAAACTCCCGATCATTCGCTTCGCTCTTTCGGCATATTCTTTTCCTTTGGCAGTAGGGTAATGCAGCTCAATACTTTTCCAGGCATTGTTTTCCAGTTTGCGGTAGATCAGGTTCGTGAAATTCTGGTTCTGGAATTGAATGGTGAAGCTGTTTTCATGCAATTCAGCTTTCTCGATGGTTGGCAATTGGGTGGAGTGGGCTACGCTGCTATCGTTGGTGAGAGCGGCCAGTTCCCGGTCGAAGCGCTGCTTTAACGTTTCGTTCTGCAGGTTTGGAGCTCCATATACTTCCAGTTTGCTGCCGTCTTTGGAAGTAAAGTGCTGGCCTTCGCTGGTTTTGGTGGCGCCAACCCGGTTAAAGTTTCCCGGTATGTCGATGCAGAAAGAATAAAGGTTGTTGCAGTATTTATCGTAATGCTGGGCGACAGCAGAAAATCCCAGGTACAGCAGGCAGAGGAGTAGCAGGAGCTTTTTCATAGCAGTTTCAGGTTTCGAATTTAATTTTTACCGGGTTTCTCTACCGTTTTTCTGGTTTAACTATTCTGAAGCCATTGTTCGGCCTCTTCCAGGCGGGCACATACCCAGCAGGTAAAACCCCGGTTGGTGGCAATCATTTCGCCCAGTTTGTTCCGGTTCAATTGTTCAAAATGTTCGTCTACAAAGGCAACCCGTAGGCCCTGGAACTGTTTGTATTCACAGAGCTCACTTACCAGCGTAAACAGTTCCTGAGTACTGACCATGGTTTGGAAATCTTCCCAAACCAGCAGGCTCATCGGTTTGCGTTTGTCTACTTCAGCGGTAATCTCTTTCCAGAACTGGCGGGGAATTTCCAGGGAATCCGCTTCGCCGGAAACTTTGGCCAGCAGGTAGCCGGGCTTATTTTCAAATGTGAGCGTGTAGGGTAGGTTAAAGGAAAATTTTGGGGCCATAGCATTGCAGTGTACGGAAAAGGGAAGGTCCAGGATAAACAAAATGGCGGGTTTCGGCAATCACTTTTTCCCCTGAATCCATAGCGTTTCTGGTGCTTAATTTTTGTTCCATTCTGAAGGATTTTCACTAACAAAAAAAGCCGCCCCGAATGATCAGGGCGGCTTTCGCTTTTTCTATAGAAAAGATTACCAGATACGAATACGGTCTTCCGGTTTTTTGTAGAGTTTGTCTCCCGGTTTCACATTGAAGGCTTCGTACCAGGCATCCATGTTTACCGGCGTACCAATGGTACGGTACTCGCCCGGCGAGTGCGGATCGGTTACGATCAGCTGGGCAGCAGTTTCCGGCAGGATATTCGTCCGCCATACCTGGGCCCAGGAAAGGAAGAAGCGCTGATCCGGCGTAAACCCATCGATCATTTCTTTGCTCTGGCCTTGTTTGGTCATTTTAAAGGCTTCGTAAGCTGCGTTCAGACCGCCTAAATCGCCGATGTTTTCGCCGAGGGTAAATTTACCGTTCACTTTCAGGGTGTCCAGCACAGTATACTCGTTGAATTGCTTTTCCAGGGCCGAAGCTTTTTCCTTGAAGCGGCTCAGGTCCTCCGGTGTCCACCAGTTGCGGAGCGTACCGTCTTTGTCGTACTGGCTGCCGCTGTCGTCGAAACCGTGGGAAATTTCGTGGCCGATCACCGCGCCGATGCCGCCGTAATTCACCGCATCATCCGCATTCGGGTCAAAGAATGGGAACTGCAGGATACCGGCTGGGAATACGATCTCGTTCATTACCGGGCTGTAGTAGGCGTTTACCGTGGCCGGCGTCATGCCCCAACGGGTGCGGTCTACCGGTTTGCCAAGCTGGCTTACCATATCGTTATAGCCCCAAACGCTGGCATTGCGAAGGTTCTGGTAGAACGATTCGCGTTTAATTTCCAGGCCATCGTAGTTTTTCCATTTGCTTGGGTATGCCACTTTCGGGGTGAAGGCATGCAATTTGGCAAGCGCTTTTTCTTTCGTAGCCGGGCTCATCCAGTCCAGGTTTTTGATCCGGATCTCGTAGGCTTTGATCAGGTTGGCGATCATTTCATCCATCCGGGCCTTAGCAGCCGGCTGGAAGTGTTTCTTCACGTAAAGCTGACCGAGCAATTCGCCAATGGTGCCATCGGTAAGTTGCGACATGCGCTGCCAGCGCGGCGTCTGCACTTTCTGGCCGCTCAATACCTGGGAATAAGCAAAGTTAGCGTCCGTAAAAGGTTTGCTCAGGTAAGGAGCTGCTGATTTCAGCACGTTCCATTGCAGGTACGTCTGCCAGTCGGAAACCGGGGTTTGGGTAAGCAGCGTGTTGATCTCCGTGAAGAATTTCGGGTTGTTTACCAGAATGGTGTCTTCGCCGGTAACCTTCATTTTGGCCATCAGGCTTTTCCAGTCGATGTTGGACGTGGTTTTGCTTAAGCTCGCAACGGCAAATTTGTTGTAGGTTTTGTGCGGGTCGCGCATTTCTACCCGGCTCATCTGGGCTTCAGCCAGTTTCTTTTCCAGGTTGAAAATGGTTTCGGCGTGTTTCTTCGCTTTGGCCTCTTTCTCGCCGGTTAAGGTGAACAACTTAACGATGTAGCTCTTATAAGCTTCCTGAATTTTCGTGCTACGCGCATCGTTTTTCAGGTAAAAATCCCGGTCCGGCAGGGTAGTACCACCCTGGCTCAGTTGCGGGATCATTACGTTCGGGTTCTTGCGGTCCTGACCTACCCAGAAACCAAATAGGGGAGAGGCTACCCCGTTTACCCGCATTTCCGCCATCTGATCGAGCACCTGCTGGTGAGTTTTCACCTTCGATGCTTTCTTCAGGTCGTTCTTAATGGGCTTATAACCCAGTTTGTCGATTGCGGCGCTGTCCATGGCTGCCGCGTAAAAATCTCCCACTCGTTTTTCCACAGAGCCGGGAACTGCCGAAGTGTTTTTCGCGCTTTCGGTTAGGATGTTGCGTACCGCCTGGATGTTGAATTCGCGGAGCACGTTAAAGCTGCCCCAACGTGTTTCCTTTGCCGGTACCGGGTTGTTTTTGATCCAGTTGCCACTGGCATAGGTGTAAAAATCATCGCCGGGCTTCACGCTCAGGTCCATGTTGGTTCGATCGATGAAAGCCTTTTTAGTGGCAGGCGCCTCCGAGGCCGAAGAATGCGTGTTCTGCTGGGCATAAGCAGCCGGGCCGGAAGTAGTAACCAGGCCAAGCATCAACAGGGCAACCGGTTTTAGTGAGAGTTTTAATTTGGGTGTCATATAAGTTTATGGTAGAATCTCAGGTTTTCCGAAAGTAAGCCAAGGCTGTTTTCCGGGTCTCAGATTTTTTCAAACCTCTAATTTAAGGCATTGCCGAGGAAATAAAAAATCAGACGGAGCCAGGGAAGGATTATTCCGTGCAGATGAGTTGAAAAGGAGGGAAGGTAATTATTTTTCCTAGTAGGGGCCGGGCTTGTCCCTGCCCTCACGCATTCCTGATCCGGGATAGCCGATAATTATCAATTGCAATCACAAAATCAATCGCTATGAAGAAGGGCAGAAAAAGTGCCGCAATAACGTGAGGGGCGGGGACAAGCCCGGCCCCAACAGAAAATTAATAGACCCCGGAAATAATGGAAATATCCAGAAGCTTAAGCGAGCGCTTTTTTCGCTGCTTCCTGATCTTTGATCAATTGCGCTTGCAGGGCTTCGAGGCCGGGGAATTTTTGTTCGTCGCGCAAGCGGGCGACCAGTTCCAGCTGGAGTTCCTGGTGGTAAATATCGCTGGAAAAATCGAAGAAGTGGGTTTCAATGGTTTGGGTTAAACCGCCGACTGTGGGACGCATGCCTATGTTGAGCATACCTTTCAGACGCTTGCCTTTTACCGTTCCGTAAACGGCATACACGCCCCGCGCGGGAATTAATTTAAAGGGCTCGGTTACGTGTAAATTGGCGGTCCGAAAACCAAGGGTGCGGCCGAGCTTTTCACCTTCCGAAACGGTACCTGTGAGCCGGTAAAAATAGCCCAGGTACTTGTTTGCCGTTTCAATGTCGCCGGCTTCCAGGGCCTTCCGGATCTTGGTGGAGCTTACGGCTACGTGCTCTACGTCTTCGCGCGGAATTTCTTCAACTTCGAAGCCCAGGGTTGCTGCATTTTCTTTCAGGTATTCAAAGCTGCCTTCGCGGTTTTTGCCGAAATGGTGGTCGTACCCGATGATCAGTTTTTTTGTGTTTACCGCCTGAATTAAGATTTTCTGAATGAAATCACTGGAACTCAGGTTCGAGAACTCGGGCGTAAACGGAATAATAAGGAGGTAGTCGATGCCGAATTGCCGGAGCAGACTAATTTTTTCTTCGATGCTGGTAAGCAAATGAACCGGAGGCCCACCGTTGGGTAATACGTGGCGCGGGTGGGGCCAGAAGGTAATTACTACACTTTTTCCGTCCATTTCGGTAGCATTTTCCACCACCCGTTTCAGGATCTTCTGGTGACCTACGTGCACGCCGTCGAAGGTGCCGCTGGTTACTACCGCGTTGGCCAGTTGAGGAAAATGCTTCAGCTCCCGGATTACTTCCATTGTATTAAGCTCTTTACAGTAATAATTTTCTGGGATTTAGAAAAACTTCCCAATACTTTTCTCTGGTCATATCCTCCCAATGAATATATCCTTTGCGGTATTGATAGGTCTGGAATTGACACACCAAAATTAAAAATATTATAAGTGCCGAATAGCTTCTATACGCAAAGGAGTTTTGCAATCCATTTAATGTAAAAGCAAGCAGCAACATAAACAACGGAGTAAATTCCAGAAATGGCCGGCCGGAAAAGCTTCCGCCATACCACCAGCTCCACCAGGAGGATAATAAGTAGGTAAGGAAAACCAGGAAGCCAAATAAGGTTATGAACTGAAAACGGTTTTGTTTCCAAAGGAAATAACCTCCAATTAATGAAATAAAGAATAGGGGAGTATAAAGGAACAGCCCTTTTTTATAACTGAAAAGAATATCTACAAAATGAGGATTGAGAAAATTAAAGCCTTCCTCACCGTAAGAATAAACTAACCAATGTCCGGTAGTTAGTTTATAAATTATAACCTGAAGGCTTACCAGCGCCAGGAACGTTATGCCCGATGCTGTTAAGGCAAGTTTATTTGAGAAAAAACTGATCAGGCCGCTTTTTAATTTAGGAAGGCTTCCTGCCGCAAAAGGTAGGAGCAGGACTGTAATTATGTTTAAAGGCCTGATCAAAACAATTAGCGCCAGAAGTGCTGCCAGAATAATGTAGGTTTCTATTCGAGGCGAAGTAAATAGTTCCCGGCTATAGAAAAGAAACATCGTTACGAATGCCAGCGAATAGATGTGAGACATTCCCGGCTCGTTTATAACGTAATAGAATATATTGGTTCCGAATACAGTTGCAAAAAGAAGCAGGCTTGTTTCCCATTCAGAGAGGTGTAACGGGAGGAGTAGTCTTCGGAGATAAATCAAACTGACCATTAAATAGAAAATTGCAGCCAGATTTATAAAAACAAGGTAAAGTTTTGAGAATCCGTCCTGGTCGTAACCAAACCATTTGGAAAATAAATGAGCTGCATAAAAGAAAGGCAGCTGGGCAACGGCCGTACCCAGATAGTATTTATTCAGGATCGTGCCTTGTTGGTTTTGTTTAAAACTATGGATCCCTGACTTTTCCTTTAGGTTATATTTATTCTCTATATCTTCAATAAAGCCATATTGAAGATCCTGATAAATAAAAATGGCCGGAAGGTAAGCGTAATAACCGAACGCATCGTATTCCAGGATCGATTTCCAGCGTTCTTTGCCCCACTTAATATTATAAGCGCAAAAAAGTAATACCAGAGAAATAATGAGTAAACTGATAGTAGACCCTTTTTTCCGGAGCATACCGTTCAGTTTGAGTCCGGCCTCGTTTTAGCGATCCGTTCGTCCTTTATCCGCATAATATCTTCTACCGAAAGCGCATCTTCCAGTTTGTAATTGCCGATGCGGGTACGGACCAGTTTGCTCAGGTGCGCGCCGCAACCCAGTTTGGCGCCGAAATCGCGGGCCAGGCTCCGGATGTAAGTGCCCTTGGAACAAACCACTTTAAAGTCTACTTCCGGCAGTTCAATGCGGGTAATTTCGAAGGACTTTATTTCGATGTTCTTGGCTTTTATCTCGGCTTCTTCGCCGCGGCGGGCCAGGGTATAAGCCCGTTCGCCGTTCACCTTCACGGCTGAATAAATAGGCGGGATCTGGGCAATTACTCCCACAAAACCTTCGGCAGCTTGCCGTAATTCTTCCTCGGTAATATGAGCAATGTCGCAGGTGCTGTCCACTTCGGTTTCCAGGTCGAAGGAAGGGGTGGTGGCGCCGATGGTGATGGTGCCGGTGTATTCCTTTTCCTGGGCCTGAATTTCTTCGATCTTTTTGGTGAATTTCCCGGTGCAGAGAATCAGCAATCCGGTGGCCAGCGGATCTAAAGTGCCGGCATGGCCGATCTTTTTAATGCGTAAACTGTTCCGTACCTTTTTTACAAGGTCGAAAGAAGTCCAGGTTAATGGTTTATCTAATAGCAGGATCTCTCCGGCTTCAAAATCGTAGTTCATTATACTAAATTAACGTCGTAGCCCATTGCCAGCAGCACCAGAATGCCTACGCCCACAATAATGCGGTAAATTCCGAAGGCCCGGAAGCCATAACGGGTAAGAAAATTCACAAAAAACTTAATGGCTGCAATGGCCACAAAAAAAGCGATCACGTTGCCAATGGCCAGCATTTTCAGGTCTTCCGGCTTAATGGTTTCGTAGCTTTTCAGCATCTGGTAAGCCGTGATCACGAACATGGTCGGCACTGCCAGCAGGAAGGAAAATTCAGCCGAAGATTTCCGGTTGAAGCCCTGGGTAAGGCCGCCCACCATGGTAGCCGCCGCCCGCGAAACGCCCGGAATCAGGGCAAAGCACTGAAACAAGCCAATGAAGAAAGCCTGCTTGAAGGTAGGTTGCTGATCGGTATCAGGAGCACGGTCGAAGTATTTATCGATGAAGAGGAGAATAAAACCGCCGATCACCAATGAAACCGCTACCACCGTTACGTCCTTCAGCAACACATCGATTACATCTTTGAGCAGGAAACCCATGATGCCGAAGGGCAGGAAACCTACGAAAAGTTTCAGGTAAAAATCGAAGGACTGGATGAAGCGCCGCCAGTACAGGAATACCACCGAAAGGATGGCCCCAAACTGGATACTGGTAATGAAAACGCCCGTAAATTCGAACTGACTGATACCCAAAAGGCTGGATACGATGATCATGTGGCCGGTAGAAGAGATCGGGAGGAATTCCGTAAGCCCTTCTACAATTGCCAGAATTATGGTTTGCCAGAGCGCCATTTAAACGTTCGGTTTGTCTTTGTAAAAAATAGCAAAGAATTCAATCGCAAAGCCCAGCAGCACCACGATCGGACCTAAGGTAATGCCCATAAAGCCAAGGCCGTACTGCTCATTGTCCATGGTCATAATAACGAAACCGATCGCCAGCACCAATATTCCCACGAACATGATGATGAAGTTTTTCCGGCCAAAAGCAAAGTTGTTTCTGTTTTCCATAATTTAGATTGTTCGATATTCGATTGTTCGAATTTTCGAGGTTCGTATTTTAGTTTATCCGGTACTTGATCGTTCCAGTATCCGATAACATTTTCAGTTTTTAATTCAAATTAATAGCGTTTTTAGTCGAAAATTCGAATATCGAACAATCGAAAAATCGAGCCTAGTAAAGTTCATCCAGCGAGGCGCGCATGTATTTGTTTACCGCGCGGAAAGAGCTGAAAAAGCCGATCATGCTGCCCATTACGATCAGGAAAAGCATGAGGAGGATCAGTTGTTTTTCATCGCGGAGCAAAAGCAGATCCGGGAATTCGAAGTAGGCGTATTGCAGTAACAGCATCAGTAACATCGAAGCGATCAGGCCGCTGACGATGCCCTGCACTGTGGCCCGGTTCAGGAACGGCCGCTGAATAAAATAAGCTGTGGCGCCTACCAGCTGCATGCTCCGGATCAGGAAGCGTTGGGAATACAGGGCCAGTTTTATGGTATTGTTAATGAGTACCACCACTACCAGGGTTAAAATAGCGGCAAACGAAAGCAGAATGAGACTGGCTTTGCGAAGGTTTTGGTTGATAGAATTGAACAGGTTTTCTACGTATTGCACTTCAAAAACCCCATCAATGCTTTCCAGGTCTTTCTTGATTTCGCGCAATTTCGCGGTTTCGGCAAATTCCGGGTTAATGCGCAAAATATACGCGTCGCGGAGCGGGTTTTCGCCCAGAAAACTCATGAAATCTTCGCCGGTGCCTTTAATAAATTCCTTGGCGCCTTCTTCCTTCGGATAGAATTTTACCTGAGCTTCGCTTCCTTTATAGGCAATGTATTCTTTCAGGGCGAAGGTTTTCTGCAAGCGCACCAGTTGCATTTCGGTCTGGTTGCGGTCCAGGTACACCTGCATTTCCAGGTTTTCCTTCACTTTATCCGAAAGCCGGGCAGCGTGCAGCAAAAGCATGCCGAAAAGCCCGATCACGAACAAAGCCAGCGTGGTGCTGAAGATCACCATTAATTGCGGGTATCGGCCGAGTTTTTTCTTTCTGGTATTTTTGGAAACGGACTTGCTCATAGGGTATGCGAAGCCACAAATTTAAGAATATTTTTAAAAGTAGCGGCAGCTAAAAACAGAAAGCCCGGTTTTAAAACCGGGCTTTCTGTTTTTAAAAGGATAGGGCTGAAGCTTCAAAAAGTCAAAGCCTTAAATGGGCGGCGGTACGTAGCGCGGTTCATCCGAATCGATGGTTTCCCGGTGTCTTTCCCGTTCGGCCTGAATGCGCTGCAGCCTTTTTGAGAGTTTCTTCCGGCCAAACAGCTCCCGGAACGAATCGAATTGCTCGGTATGCACCAAACTGGCCGAAGAAGTGGTGAAGGTATTCAGTTCGTACTGGTTAATGGAAGAAGTAACGTATTGCAGTTTCAAACGAAGCTTGCCGTCGGGACGAAGGTAGTATTCTGCCCGCCAGTCGCCCACGGCTGCTGCCGAGGTGTTGTTTGCCGCCTGGGTATTGCCCAAACTGCTTTCGCGGCTTACCCGCAAGCGCCCTTCCAGGAAACGGTACCCGATCCGGGTCTGCAGTTCCGGGGCGCCGTTCGCATCGGTGCCGCTCAGTCCAATGTCCACTTCCAAGTTCGTATCTACCTGAGAGATCCAGTCGCTGAACTGGTTCGTAATAAATTCGCTTAAACTGGATAGAGCATCGCCGCCGGCATTCCCCAGCGCAAATTCCCCCACCGGCGATAAGCGTTTGAAAACCAGTAAGCTGAAAACCTGCCGGTTCAGTTCCTGTTCGTCGTTGCGGATGTTGGCTACAAAGGGCTGCAGCAGAGTTTCCAGCTGGGAAGGCACTTCGTTGAATTCCAGGTCGAGCTTGATTTCCGGGGTCAGCAGGTTGCCGGTCAGGCCCATGACTACGGTTACAGGGTAGCGGCGGCCATCGGCCAAAGCGGTACTGTCGGAAGTGGCCTGCATTACCTGGGCCAGCGAAACGCGCTGGGTGTAGGTGGCCGAAATGTTCAGGATACCGGCATACGGGTCGCCGTTCCAGGTAATGGTACCCCCCGGCCGCACCATAAATTCCTTGTTTACCACGTTGTAAAGCGTAAAATTATAAGCGCCCTGCACCACTTCGTAATTGCCGTACATGTTGAATTCGCCGCGGGTATCCACGTTCATCCGGATCCGGCCGTTGCCCGTGCCCCGTACAATGTCTCCGGTGCGCTCGTCGAATATTATTTCCACGTAGGCATCTTCGGTTACATCCAGGTTCATGTCCAGGTTTAAGCCCGAGAGGTCAACTTTTTGTTTTTCAACGGCTACCTTAATGCCGGTCGTGTCTTTACTGTTCTGGTTCACGAACCGGATGAAGCTCTGCCGCGAAACTTCTACCTGGTTGTTCAGCGGGATGGAAATGCGGGTTCCTTTTTCGCTCCGGGCATTTACCTTTACGCTCATGTTCTCGGTAGGCCCGAAAACGGAAACGTTACCGGTGGCAATGGCAGAGCCGTAGTACAGTTCATTTTGCTGACGGGTGGTATTGAGCACCATAAACCGCCGGAAATCTGCTTTCAGATCGAGCACCATGTTCTGGAAACCGTCGTGGTAAACCCCGCCGTTCAGGGTGGCATTGTTGCCGTAAATATCTTTCAGGGTTATTCCGCGGAACATGATACCGTTTTCGGCAAAATAAACCCGGTCGGAGAAAGAGTAAACCGTATTGAGGTAATTGAATTTAAACCGCCCGTTGTTTACTGTTGCCACCCCTTTCAGAATCGGTGCGCTCAGTTTGCCTAAGATCCGGATGCGGCCTTCCATGGTGCCGTCCATTTCCGTCATAAAGGATTTCAGGAACGGTTCTACCAGTTTTATCTGGGCATCGTCCATGGCAGCCAAAAGGTTCAGTTGCTGATCGCCGGCATTCGGATCGTAGGTGCCCGTAACGTTTACCACGCGCTTGTTGTCCCGGTCAATTCCCAGGTTCACGTTCAGCAAACTCTTGCGGCGGTCCCAGTCAGAGCTGCCGGCCACGTTCCCGATCAGCACCTCGTCGAAGAAAAGCGAATCGATGCGGAGCTGGCTGCCGACAATTACCTGGTCGTACACGTCGCGGGCAGTAAGGTCGGCATTCAGGATCCCCTTCATTTTCTGATCCATGAGCGGGTTCAGGTTCTGCAGCTCGAAATTCGCGATCTTCACCTGCAGAACCTCGTTCGGATTTTGCGAAAGGCGGCCGCCGATGCTCAGGCTCTGGTTCGCATGCGCAATTACTAGGTTTTGGAAATCGATCTCTTTGCCTTTAAATTCTACGGTATTGTTCGGTGCAATGGTCCAGGGTTTGCCCAAAATGTTTACGTTCGAATTGCTGAAAACAAACTGCACCCGGTCCGGCAGGAAAAGCAGGTCTCCGCTGATGGCAGCTTTGTTTGTGGTATTGGTTTGCGCCAGGTTAGAAGCGAACTGAATTTTCTGATTATGCCAGATGCCTTCCACAAAGAAATTATCGGTGGCGCCCAGGCTCTGGATTTTCTGATTTTTAGACGTAAAGAAAGCCTGAGCCAGTACATCCTGACTGAAAGGTAATTTGGAAGTAGAGGCTTCGAAGTTGTTACTGTACAGGTAGTTCTGTCCGTAGATCAGCGTGTCTATTTTGCCGCCCACGTTAAAAATTGCCGTCTGGCCGTTGCGGAAAGAACCAGTAATAACCGACCGGTTGGAAACCCGGAGGTTGGGTACAAAGATCTGCAGCAGCGGGTTGGCCTGTTTCAGGTTCAGGTTGAAATCGAGGCTGTATTCCTGGGGCACGTTCCGTGCATTTTTCCGGCGGTAATAATTGGCGGTAGCCGCGGCATCGTTCCGGAAATTCAGTTCGTACTCCTGTATCAGGGTTTTAATGTCTTCGGTAAGCGTGGCATAATTGAAATTCCCGGTAGTGTTAAAAGCCAGTAGTTCGGAATTCAGTTGCAGCGTACGGCCTTCCGGCGTGCGGGCCGAAACCAGGCTTAAGGTATCGATCTGAAGCGGCTTATCTTCGTAGGTCAGGGTGGTGTTGCTCAGGTTGGCCGTTCCCAGCAGGTCGTCGAGTTTGAAGCCGGTAAAGTTAAGGTCGGCGGTGGTTTTTACGCTCAGGTTCTGCGGCGTGAAATTCAGGGGCTTCAGGTTGGCGTTTTCGATGGTGGCTTTTACGTCGAAGCGCTGGTTGCCGGGCTCCAGGCTGATGGCGCCGTTGCCGCTCATCACCAGGTTCGGATCGTTCACTTGGAACTGGCCCGCAAAATTCTGCTTGCTGAATTGGCCGTTGGTGGTAATGTTGCGGTATTTGTAGTTGTTGAAATCAATGTCGCGGATGGTCGCGTCCAGCTTTACCTGGGCAGTCTGGGCATCGAAGCCAGATCCCTCCAGGCGGCCATCGATGGAAATGGTTTTCAGCACATCCGTATCGCCTATGAATTTACCCAACTGAAAGTTATTGGTTTTTAAATAGCCGCGGTAGGAAGACGCCGTTTTGTTTTTGTTCAGCTTCAGGTTTATATCCGAATTGAAGTTTCCCAAAGCGGTCTGGAAACTGCCGTTAGCCACAAAGTCGTTGTAAAAACCGATGAACTGGCCCTGTAATTTTACCGTACCCAAGCGGTCGGCATAGGCAAAGGCCTCGGCCGGAATGTAGCGTTTCAAATCGTCGGCATCGAGGGTGGAAGGTTGCAGCTTTAATTCCGCAAAGGTTTCCCGCATGTTCGGCAGGCCGGTGGCGCTTACGTTACCCACTACGTGCGTATTCTTGCCGTACACAATGTCCACATTTTTGGCATCGAAGCGGCTGGTCTTGCCTTTAATGTCCGCGGTCACGACCACTTGTTCATCCCAGTCTTTCAGCAATGGCGCAAAAAGGGCAATGTCGTCGGAGAAAACGGCGGAACTGTCGAGGCTGGCCGTTACGTGAACGCTATCGTTAAAGTCTTTAAAATTGAAGAAGTGCTTGTAATCGAAACGCACGTAATGGCGTAAATTGCTCCGGCCCACGCGCAAATCCATGTTGTCCCATTCCCAGAATTCCGGCGCAAAGGTCATTTTTACGTCCAGTTTTTTCAGGAAAGTTTTGGAAGGCGTATCGATTGCCGTCAGGCGATGAATGGTGGCTTTAATGGTATCGCCCAGAATGGCAATTTCCGAAAGCGAGCCGTTGATGTTGGCCAGCTTCATGTGCTGGTAATCGATGCCGTAATCGGAATAAGGATCGTTCTGGTTGTCGTATGTAAAATACCCATTCTGTAGCACGATCCGGTCGATGGCAAATTCAAACGGCTTTGAAACGGTGGTGGTGTCTTTTTTGATCAGTTTCCCGAGCGAATGAATAAAGGTAGACAGGTTCAGGGAATCGGTGCCTTTATATTCGATCAGGTGGGTTCGGGGATTAGTTAAGGTAAGCGTACCGATACTGAGCTTGTTCGGGTGAAAAATGGAAAACACGCTGATATCCGCATCGAGCTTGCCAATGTAGAAGAGTTCGTGGCCCCGGATATCCAGCACCCGTACCCGGTCGAGTACCACACTGGTAAAAGGCTTGATATCAACGTGCCCGATGGTAACTTTGTGCTCGATGGTTTCGGAAACGATTTCGGCCGCTTTCTGAACGGCCCGCGTTTGCACCGAAGGGATACGCAATGCCAGGAGCAGCCCTGCCGTTAAGAATAAAACGAACACAACAAGGCCCAAAGCTATTTTAAGAATAGCTTTTCCTATAACTTGCAGCCTCTTTGGTTTATGTTCTTCTTCCAACGGAAATGTTACAACCTACAATTTTAGCAATAGAATCTTCCTGCGACGATACCTCGGCCGCCATTATCCGCGGGGGCAAAATACTTGCCAATGTTGTCGCAACTCAGGCCGTGCACGAAAAATACGGCGGCGTAGTGCCGGAACTGGCCTCGCGCGCGCATCAGCAAAACATCATTCCGGTAGTGGAGCAGGCATTCCATACGGCAAATATAGCAAAAAGTGAACTCGCCGCGGTAGCTTTTACCCGTGGCCCCGGATTGCTCGGCGCTTTGCTCGTAGGAACATCGTTTGCCAAATCGCTGGCCCTGGGCTTGGATATTCCGCTCATAGAGGTGAACCACATGCAGGCGCACATCCTGGCCCATTTCATCGATGAACCCAAACCGAGTTTTCCTTTCCTGTGCCTTACCGTTAGCGGCGGCCATACCCAGCTGGTGCTAGTAAAAGACCACCTCGACATGGAAATTATCGGCCAGACCACCGACGATGCCGTAGGCGAAGCCTTCGACAAATCGGCCAAATTGCTGGGCTTGCCTTACCCCGGCGGGCCGATGCTCGATAAACTGGCAGCCACCGGCAACCCCGACCGTTTTCAATTCCCGATCGTGAACCTGCTGGGCTACGACTTTTCTTTCAGCGGTATAAAAACGGCCATTATGTATTTCCTGAAAGAGCAAACGCAACAAGATCCTGAATTTATAACGAAAAACCTGGCCGATTTATGCGCCAGCATCCAACAGGCCCTGATCAAAACCTTATTCAAGAAACTGATCCCGGCAGCAAAAGATCTGAACGTAAAGGAAATTGCCATTGCTGGCGGCGTTTCGGCCAATTCCGGCCTCCGGAAAGCGCTACAGGAACAAGGCGAAAAACTGGGCTGGAACGTGTACATCCCTGCTTTCCAGTACTGTACCGATAACGCCGGTATGATCGCCATGGCGGCCCATTTCAAATACCTGAAAGGCGAATTTTCGGATCAATACGCCAGTCCGGAGCCTAGGCTGAAGTTTTAAGAGAGGAATTTAGCTGAAAAGCTCCGTTAGCATTGGTAGCGTAGGGTTTAAACCCTACGCTACCAATGCTAACGGAGCTTTTTTTATAAAATCGATACTATTTTGGTACAGAACGGCTTTCAGATACACTAAATCAAAGTTCAGGAAAAGGTCGAAAAATTGGCAACCCGGCTAACCAGTTACTTTTCACGCAGCATCGCTACTGTTTTCTCCAGCCGCCGTTGCCGGGTTTCCGGCTTTTTAGCTTCTTCGATCCATTTTACATATTCCTTCTGGTGGGTGTACGACATTTTATCGAAGGTTTGCTTTAAATCTGGTAAATCCTGCAAGGCTGCTTCCAGATCTTCCGGAATCTGAACCGTACGGAGCTCCAGATCAGGCCAGATCCTAACCATAACTGGATCGCCAAACGTCTTGTTTATCGCCTGCCGGACTTCTTTGATGACTATAAGTATGTGCTCGTTATTACCTATGGGGGAAAGGGAACCCCGGTACGGATACCCATCAAAAGTGCAGCGGATCTTTACATTGCCTTTTTTGCCGTAAACCTCCGAAACTGAAAAGGGAAGGGTGATGTAGCTGGCATTCATGCTACCATGTTGTTCCAATACAGCTGTAAATTCCTGCAGATCCGGCGTGATGTTCATCCTAAATCAAAATAGTTCTTCCGCCTGAAGTTACAAAATGCTACGGAAAATAGCTGAAAAACTGCTTTGGTATCCTGCAATAATTCTAGGTCTGGCTCAAAACTCATGATTCATTGCCGTCTGCTTTAGCTGACGGAAACAAAGGCAATTTCCTTTATGGCTTTAGCCGAAATTTTATCAGCCATTTCTCCTGCAGATTGCATTTGGCTAAAGCCGCAATCAAAGCTACTTTAAACCGTCAGCTAAAGCAGACGGCAATGAAGTTTTTTATCCTGAAAAGTGTAGCGTTTATATACCATTCAGAAAAACTTAATGGCTGGCAAGGGGCGCTTCTTCCTTTTGGGCTTCCACCAGACGAGTATCCGGCAACTCTTCCCCACAACTGCACAAAACCTCGCGCTTCACGGGAGCTGTTTTATAATGATCCAGGGTTACTTCCTTCATGTAAATTACTTCCAGCTGTTTTACCTGATCTTCCGGCGCTACGCTTTCATTCCAGATGCGCATCATGTAATTGCAGTAATACGGGCGCATCCAGCTGGTATTCACAAATAAATAATTCTCGGAATACTTGCGCCACCGGTCGTTTTTAAAGAGGGAAACCACGGCTTCCGGTTTTTCATAGGTCAGGTCGAGGCCGTTGCGGTTCAGGTCTTTTAATTTTCCGGCGGTGGTTTTGCCTTCCAGAATGTACCAGCCATCGTCTTTAAAAACCGCCGGCGAAAACATGCCCCAATTTTGGTCTACGCGCAACCAGTAACCCAGCCAACGGACATCTTCGGGCATTTTAACCGGCCTTTGCGGCGTATTGTCGAGGTTCCACCAAATAGTATAAGCCAGAATAAAGGTTACTAGTCCTTCGCGGATATAATTTATATGCCCCAGGTGTTTCGGATTACAGCTTATGCCAAAGGAACCCTGCAGGGAAAAAGGGTAGGCCTGACGGCTGCAAAAGTCGATGGCCCGGTTGCAGAGACCCGAAACCGGCGGCAGCAACTTCCGCTCGATCCAGTCCATTTGCCTGGTCGGAATTAAGCCCAGTAAAGAGATCAGGTTTATGAGGTAAAAGAGCCCGACGAAAAGGGTAAGGCTGATGCCCAGATGCAATCCCGCCAGCGCACCAATTACCAGCATCCGGAAAAAGGAATTGTAAACCGGCACCAGCAGGAGGAAAGGTAAAAGCAGCTCGGTATAATAAACGGCAAAAGTGAGGTACTTCAGTTCATCGTAGAAGGGATAAAGCAGTTTGCCGACGGGAAGCAGGATTTGGTCCAGGCTCAGGGCGTAGTAAATGGCCGTGCCTTCCAGCCGCCATTCGGGGGCATGCTTTAACAGGGCCGTACAGAAATAAAGGAGGAAGATCTGCAAGACCAGGGCAACCGTAGCCGCACTGAAATATTGTGTATTTTCCGGCGGACAGCTTTTCCGGGTATCCAGGGAATAAAAAGTACCCCAGGGCAGGAATATCCCCCAGAACAACAGCATCCGCACCAGGTCGTCGCCGCCCTGCAAGATCATGGGGTTCCGGTTCTGGAGCGATACCAGAAAAGCCCAGCTTAAAATGGTAGCCAGCCGCGTTTTATAGCCCAGCATTAGGGCAATGGCAAATACCGCCGCCAGTATAAAATAGAGCGCCTGGATCTGCCACAAGCCACTGCTGGTATGGAAGGAAAAGAAAAATGGGTTCCAGGCGTGTTCGAACAGAACGGGCAAAGGCAGGGTGCCGGAATTCGAATAATGCGCTTCCAGATCCGTGGCGCGGGTATACAGGTCGATCAAAAGCAAAGCGCCCAGCCCGATCCGGAGCAGACCCAGAGCCCGGAGATCGAGCGTAAACGTTTTCTGAAAGTATAAACGCAGGTAATTCATCTGTCAGAAATAATTTAGCATGGTAGAATAAACAAAAGGCAAATACTTACGGGTATTTGCCTTTTTATGGAAGATTTCAAAGCATTAGCGGCCCGAAGTTGTTCCGCCGGTAGAGCCCGAAGTAGAGCCGCCACCGTCGGTAGTAGAACCTGAAGTCATGCCCCCGCCGGTAGAACCCGAAGTAGTACTACCGGTAGTAGAGCCGGAAGTGGTGCGGCCACCGGTAGTGCTTCGTCCGGTGGTGCTACCGGAAGTAGAGCCGGTGGTCATTGTACCGCTCGTGCTTCCGGAAGTAGAACCAGATGTGGAACCGGATGTGCTACGGCCACTGGTAGTACCGGAAGTACTGCCCGATTTAGCTTTGCCGGATTTGTGCTTTTCCGATTTTTTATGATTGGAAGTGGTGCCGGAAGTAGTACCGCTGGTCGAATGGCCGGATGTTGTTCCGGAGGTCATCGTGCCGCTGGTTGAACCTGACGTTGAACCAGAAGTCATGGTGCCGGAAGTTGTCCCGTTAGTTGTACTTCCATTGGTGGTTCCAGAGGTAGTGCGGCCCCCGTTCGTGCTGCCGGAAGTTGTGCCGGATGTCATACTGGTTGTGCTTCCTCCGGTGGTCCCGGAAGTAGTTCTGCCGGTTGTGCCTGAAGTGGTTCCCTGTTTAACTACGTTGCCGTTTTTAGAACCTGTGGCAGATGCCCCGGTGGAAGCAGCTGCCAGAAAAGAAAGTGCAAGAACCGAAAGGTAAATTTTCTTCATAAATTTAATTTAATAAAGTTGAACAGTAGGTTTTATGGCGAGCTGTATTACGGCGCTGCTGCCGCAGGGTTGAAGGATTTGGGTGAAGGAAGCAAAATGAATAGGGCAATTAATTGCTCATAAATGCCAAAAGGTATTCATATCTTGGTTTTTTGCCAGGGTCTTGTTAAACGTATGTTCAAATCCGTTTTTAAGGGCGCAAAGTGGCGTTATCTGGAACTGAATTGGACTTTCGGAACTTCAAAGCAACACCCTCAAGTATGAAGAAAGCGAAAGGCAGGTTCCGGTAGGTACAAGTTACAGCGCAAAGTATGAGTTCTGACAGTTCTGAAAGTAAGACCAGAAGAATAAAAGGACAGGTAGTTATTACCTGCCCTTTTTGAATGATCCGGCCTTACCGGGTGGTGGATCCGGAAGTTGTGCCTGTGGTTGTCCGGCCGCTGGTAGAACCGCTGGTGGTACCTGAAGTCATTCCGGTGGTAGAACCTGAAGTCATTCCAGAGGTTGTTCCGGAGGTAGTACCAGATGTAGTTCCAGAGGTCATGCCGCCGGTAGTACCCGAAGTCATGGACGTAGTGGAACCGGAAGTAGTACCTGATGTCATGGAAGTGGTGGAACCGGAAGTAGTACCTGATGTGGTTCCGGAGGTCATTCCAGTGGTAGAACCTGAAGTGGTACCAGAAGTAGTTCCGGAGGTCATCCCAGTTGTAGAACCTGAAGTAGTACCTGACGTCATTCCTCCGGTAGTAGTTCCTGAGGTCATGCCGCCGGTTGTACCTGAAGTCATGCCGGAAGTAGAGCCGGAGGTGGTTCCGGAGGTCGTTCTACTTGTAGTACCGGAAGTAGTTCCACTGGTGGTGCCATACCCGGTGGTCGTTCGGGTATTGGTGGTAGTGCCGTTCATGGAGCCGGAGGTGGTTCCGTTCGAACCGTTATTACTCCGGGAGCAAGCCATAAAGGCCGACGAGAAAATTACCGAAGCGCTTAAAATGGTGAGGTAGGTTTTCTTCATAGTTCTGTTTTTTAAAATAACGGGTGAAATTAAATTGCTTGAAGCATGGCTATTAGCCTTTTTGAAAGATGAGGAATTATACGGGGCAATTTTCAGGGTGTTAACCCAGAAAACCACCGGTTTATACTTAAATGCAGGTGAAAAACACGTAGTTAACAGCCTGAAACCCGGAATGTTTATATAAAAGGAACAGCGCTTTGGCTTTACTTTGACAATTGTTAATTAGCGGTTCTTTAGAAAAGCCCGGCCATTCTGAAATGTTATACTGCAATTCGTGGTAACTTGTCCGGTATTTAACTAAAAAATAAAACCGGTTCGTAAAATATTTATTTTGCTTATAACCTAAGGACGCGTAATTTGGTAAAATAAGGCAGGAAATTGCCGCCGGTTTCCTGTTCGCTCCGGAAATGAAGCTGCCGCTTTTATTCCCGGCTAAAAGAGGCAGACAACCCATTCTGAAAAACTATCCTTATGCCCGATAATCAAGCCATTATATTCTTCGACGGGGTTTGTAACCTGTGCAACGGGTTTGTGCAGTTCGTGATCCGCTACGATAAAGGAGGCTATTTCAGGTTTGCCTCGCTCCAGTCCGAAGAAGCCAGACCTTACCTGACCGGCAACGGGATCGATCCGTCGGAGCTGGGTACGGTGGTGCTGTATGAGAACGGGAAATGCTACACCCGCTCCACGGCTGCCTTACGGATCTTCAGGCGCCTTTCCGGAGCCTGGTCATTACTTTTTGCGGGTATTATCATACCGTCTTTCCTTCGCGATGTGGTGTATAATTTTGTAGCGCATAACCGTTACCGCTGGTTCGGTCAGAAGGAAAGCTGCATGTTGCCTACCCCGGAATTGAGAAGCCGGTTTCTGTAGGCGGTAGCATTCTGCAGTTTTTTTATAGGTAGGGAGTCATTTTGGCTGACCAATACCGGTTGCAGGGTACTTCCTGATTTTGATTTATTCCTGCAACACCAATTCCCTTTGCTGGGGCTGCTCATAAACCAAACCGTTTTTCCGGAATTCCCCCATCAGCAGGTCCACTACTTTGCTGTAGGACTGTACCCCATCGGTCTGGCTGTTAGCTTTCAGGAATTTGTCGTGAATATACCGGCCGGCAATTTCTATCGGATTGTCGAAGCTATTCCAGTAGTTGCGGGTTGCTTCCAGGTCACAGATAACGCCCGGGCTAAGCATTTCACGGTGCCGGTAATAAGCTGAAGAATCTTCCTGGTAAAGCCGGTTAAGCGTATAGCGCACCCCCAGTAAACTGCCCGCATACCGAAAGGCCGGTTCCGGGTGAAGCTGGCAGGCCAGAAACGCTACAAAATTGGCTTCCGACTCGGAAGCAATGCCGATCTGGTGCGCCATTTCGTGGCTAACGGTTTCGGGAAGCAGGTAAGGCGGCGGATCCATGTTCACGTAGGCTTCGCCGGTGAAAGGGAAATAAATTCCTGCAATGCCCAGATAAGACATAATTTCCGGCGCCAGCGCGCTTTTTACCGAGGGCCGTTCATAAAGTAGCTCGGGATATTTTTGCGCAAGCGGATCGTAACCCAAAGGGGCTTTCGCCAGGATCTGCTCGTGGCTGAGCGGATAAGAAAAATGGATTAAGGAATCAGAAGTGAGTTGGCGGCGGCTTTCATTAGCCATTTCAATTAGGCGTGCACTCATCTCCGCCAGTTCGGTTCGTGTAAAGTCTTTCGTATCCAGTTTTACAATTTCATGAACAGGCCGGCGGTAATAATTCAGCCCCCACATAAAGTTGAACAGAAAGTAAAATCCCGAAATAATGGTAAGGGTACCGAAACCAAAATCCAGGGCGAATTGTCTCTTCCCGATCGTTTTCTTTAAAAGTTTTTTTACGAGCCAGGCTATCCAGAACAGAATTCCGGCAATGAAGCTGTAAAGCAGAAACTGCCCCAAGGGGAAGGGAGTCCAGCCAGAGGTAATACGCAAGGCCAGACTTAGGTGCTTATAAAAGGATCCCGTATAGAACTGTTCTATCCATTCCGTATTTTTAGTTACCAGCTGTAGCAGTAACATCTGCAGCGGAAGGCTTAGAAGCAGAAACGTTTTTCCTGCTTTGCCAAGTAATATTTCCTTTTTGGTCTTCACGCTGTTGATATGCCTTTTTATAATGTAAACACTCGAATGTTGTTTTTATTACTGGCGAAGCAAATATTTTAACAAATGGATTCACCGGATTTCAGAAAAAAGCATAATGAAGTTCGCTCAGGCAAGTAAAGGCACTTGTTTTTATTCGTAAGCAGAAAGACATTCCTTTCAATTTTTAAAAAAAAATTAGTTGCTGCTGAAATTCCGGAAACATTGGGGCAGATGTTCGGTTTAGTAGCCGGAACTCAACAGATAAAGGGGAGTCAAATAACTTTTACAGGCTCGTTTCGAAGCTGGCTGACTTAGGCAACTTTAAAAAACAGGTTTATGAATATGTTTGATTACCTGTGTATTTTATTTAGTTTTTTTTTAAACCCTAAAAATAAAAGGTCGTTTAAGTACGAACGAACTTCATCTTCAACAATCTTTTTTTCAACCATAAAAAATCATTTAAAATGAGAGACAATCAGAACAACCAAGGCAGGGGCCAGGGCTCACAGTACTCCAATGATTTTCACAGCGGTTCAGGATCGTCGCAAGGCGGTTATGGCTCCCGCGGCGGAAGTAGCTACGGCGCTTCGTCCGGCGGTTACGGTTCTCATGGCGGCGGTTATGGCTCCATGGGCGGCGGCTCTTCTTATGGTGGAGGATATGGTGGCGGTTCTATGCGCGGTGACTATGGTTCCAGAGGCGGTTACGGTGGCGGCAGCATGAGCGGCGGCGGTTATGGATCACAGGGTGGTTATGGCAGCAATCAGGGTGGCTACAGCTCCGGAATGGGCAGTGGTGACTTCGGGTACAGCGGCTCTTCTTCCAGAGGATCGCATGGCCAGTCGTGGCAGGGTGGCTACGGCGGTGGCATGGGCAGCCATGATCAAGGCTCCGGCAGCTTTGGCGGGTCTAATTTTGGCGGCGGTTCCGGCATGAGCGGCGGCTATGGCTCACGGGGAAATTACGGCGGTTCCGATATGGGATCACGCGGTGGCTTCGAATCGCAGGGCGATTGGGGACATGGCAGCTATGGCTCATCCAGAGGGGGCTCTAACTTTGGCGGCTCGGGCATGAGTGGCAGCTATGGTTCCGGTTCTATGGGTGGCGGCTACGGTTCTTCTTACGGCGGCGGCTCTATGGGTGGCGACTACGGCTCCAGAGGCAGCTATGGCGGAACAGGCATGGGTTCTGGCATGGGAAGCCATGAATATGGTTCTGGTAACTACGGTGGCAGAAACATGGGCGGTTCTTCTTACGGCGGCGGTTCCGGCATGAGCGGCGGTTATGGCTCCGGTTCTATGGGCAACTATGGCGGCTCAGGAATGGGCAGGTCAGGAATGGGTGGCAGCTACGAATCAAGAGGCGGCTATGGTTCACATGGCGGTTCTTCTTACGGCAGCCGCTCCATGGGTGGCAGCAACTACGGCAACCAGGGCAGCAATTACGGCTCTTCTTCCGGCAGTGGCCGCAGCCAGTACGACGACCAGTACTAATACCACTTTACATATAAATCCAGAAAGGCCTGCAATCAAAACTGCAGGCTTTTTTCGTTTTTAGGAATATTGTTTATAGATGATTGGCCAATGCAGAAATTGAATTATTAGTAAATAGACCTAACCTGCTAAGCCAGGATTCCAAAAAGCATTTATGTGTCGGGTAAACGCAGGCTGACGAAAGAAACCAAGGATCAGCATTCCTTAATGCGTTTTAAACTAAAGCAATAGCTTGGCCTTCCTGTTAACTTCTCTTTTTTCTCTCTCTGCTCTTCATCCATAAAATTCTGTTACCTGCAATCCTGTTAATTTTTTAATCTGAGAATCCTGATTCAGACAAAAGGGCATGCATAAGGTAAGTTAACGAAAAGGCTAGGCTTTTAAGAGTAAAAACTAACAGCTTGCTGCTGAAGTAAATAAAGGATTAAATTTTCCGGGGTACAACTTTCGGGAGCAGTTCGGAGTAGGAGAGGCGGTTGCGGTTTGGGAAATTAACTCTAATTTCAGGCCGCACTGTTCTGTTCAATTCCTGTTTAAAACTTAAAATCACCAAGTGAAAATTAAAGAACGAAAAACCGTATTCAATGGCTTTTTCCGGGTTGAAAATGTGACCCTCGAACACAAAGGCAATACCCTGGAACGCGACCTGGTAATTCCTAAAAACGGGGTAGCCGCCCTGGTATTCGATACGGTAAAAAAAGAGTACATCTTAATTGAGCAATACCGCCTGCCGGCCGAAAAGCCCCTGATCGAAATTGTAGCCGGCCTGGTAGACAAAGAGCACGAAAAACCCGAAGAAACTATTGTCCGGGAAATTGAAGAAGAAACCGGTTACGAAGTAGACAAACTGGAACCGATCCGCTGTTTTTACACCACACCCGGCAGCTACGCCGAAAAGATCTGGCTGTATTATGCCGAAGTCAGCCATAAATCCGGCGAAGGCGGCGGCGTAGATTCCGAACACGAAGACATAAAAACGGTAACCTATACAGCTGAAAAACTCTTTGAAGCTGACTTTGAAGACGCCAAGACCCTGATAGCCGTGCTTTGGGAGAAAAGTAAAGCCTGTTGCTGAACTGCTTCGGTAATATTACGTACATACAGCTCTATGGCACGTTGCCACAGCAATTTTTCCATCACTTAAATTTAAAATTATGAATCGTTTTGGAAGCAATAGTTTTGAAAGTGAAAATGAGCAGTACCCGGAAAACATCCGCATCGGGATGCAGTTAGCGGATAATAACCCGCGCCGCTGGAACGAAACGCCGAATTACCACAGCAACGAACAGCGCCACGGCCATACGCCGAATTACCGGCCCGATACGCCCCGCGATTACCGCTACGAAAACCGAAACCGCGAAACAAACCAGTTCCGGGGCGATAACCCGGTAAACCCGTACAACCGTTTCGACACCGGCAACCGCCACCACGATACCAGCATCTGGACTGAGCGGAACGCTTATAAGGACAGCGATTATCGTTACCGGAGCGGCAACCGCGGCTACTGGCACGAAGACTACGACGAAATGTACGAAGGCAAACATCATGACCAGCATCCGGGAGGCATTTTACAGCACATAGGCGAAGGAATCCGGGAAGGCTGGAACAATATGTTTAACCGCGACCAGCGCAACCAGGGAGAAGAATTAAGACGCCAGGATGCGCGTTATTACGAAAACCAGAACCAGCAGCGCCGTTGGCCATCTTCCCATTGGGATGAAGACAGGCACCGCCGGCACGAACAGGAACGTAAAAACCTGGGCGCCGAATGGCATAATTCCGGACCCGACCACCGCGACGAAGATTTCCGTTTTTAACGAATTCTGATAAAACAAAAAGCCCTGCCAATTAGCAGGGCTTTTTGTTTGCTGTAGTTGTATAATTATGATAAGTAAACTGGGTCTGCTTTCGATTGATACCTAATGCGTGAGGGTTATCTACAACTATTTAAGTAAATCAAAAGGTTAAAATTCATTCACTCGTCAGTCTGCATTTTAGGCTTAAAATACCCTATTCCGTCATCTCGACGTCAGGAGAGATCTCTGGAATAAGGTAGTAAGCCAGAATAAAAGGTACTACCAACTTGATGAGATCTCTCCTGACGTCGAGATGACCGAATACTTTTTAAACACCTGTTTTTATAGGGTTTTTGGATCTTCTGCTTGACGGGATTTGTAATCCCGTCTTAACCGAGTCATGGGATTTGTAATCCCACTTTCTAAAAGTCACTATTGCTGTTTCGGACATCTCTGTCCGAAACGCATTCTGAGGCGGGCATCCTTGTCCGCGTGTAAGAATACGGGGACAAGGATGTCCGCCTCAGAATACTTTAGGACAAAGATGTCCTGAAGAGCCAATTTTTTACATTGATAGCATTGGGGTAATGGCATTTCAGCTAAATCTCACTTCTTCCCATTCCGAAACAATTCCCACATCACCTCTCCATCGGAGGCAGGCATTTTAAAGCCCAGCAATTCGGCGACCGTGGCCGGAATATCAGTCTGGTCGTAGGTGGTATTAATAATTTCGTTCTGCTTAAAATCCGGTCCGGCAGCAAAAAAGTTCAGGTGGCGGCAGCCCCGGCAACCATCGCCATGCGATACAAAACCATCGGCGCGGCCATCGGAGTGGCGGCCATGATCGTTGGTTACAATTAGCGTGGTCTGGTTTCGGTAGTTCGGATGGCTTTGTAAAAACTGCCACAACTGCCAAACATATTTGTCGCTGTTCTTAATGCCCTGCAAATATTCTTCCCATCTGTTGGAATGGCCGTAATAATCGGGGTCTTTAAAGTTTATCAGCACCAGGTTGGGTTCATCTTTTTGCAGTACCTGAATTGCCTTCCGGAAGGTAGTGGAATCGGCGCGGTAGCCGGAGCCGTTGCCGTTGTTGCCGCAATCAGTAGAGGCCAGAAATTGCCCCGCGTAAGTTTTATCCTTCGTATCGGCCAGAATTTCCAGTTTGTCTTTACTGGTTACCAGCCAGGCTTTATGGCGCGGTTGTCCGGTAGCTTCCAGCCACAACTGGAAAACAGAAGGTTTCCGGGGCAATTCGCGGCCGCCGTTGTTTATCTGCTGCCGCACGCCGGTGGTAATGGCCGCATGCCCGGAATTGGTATAGGTGTAGCCGTCATTGTAAAATTTCGTATTGATCACCCCTTCCGGGAAAAGGTCGTTTTGCAGGTGCCTTACCATCGACCGGTCTTTGGCGCCCCAGGTTTCGGTGTAACGCGGGCCGTCTACCACCACAATTACCACGTTTTTAGTCTGGTACTGCGGGGCGCCGGGGGTATTCTGTACCAGGTTTTTGGAAGTACAAGCCGGAAAGAGCAGGATCAAGAAAAAAGATAAAAACCGTATCATGAAGAAGCAAAAAAGTAAAGGGTTATGGGGCAGGCCGGGCTCCGGCAATCCGTACCAGGATAACCGGCGGTGCATTTTTGTAAGTTCCGTCCGTGATTTATAAAGCAGTTAAGGCCTGAATTTTTATCCGTATAAATATCATGCATCCGTAATTGTATCAGAATGTACTTTGTTTCGGGTTGTTTCTACCGGAAAAGGGCGCTTAGCTTAACCTGTTCCGGAAAGCCTGCGTTAAACCTGCTTAATTGAGGGGGATACGAAAAACGCCGGAGAAAGGAGAAAAAGAACATTAATGATAAACGACATTGTTGTTAATTCCTGGGAAGAACTGCAGCGGGAATTGTTCCGGAATACCTGGAATAAAAAAATTAACCGGTTCCGTTCGCCTTACGTGTACCGCGGCCTGGGCAGCAAAGATTTCGACCTGAAAACCAGTCTGATCCGGTTAGGGGGGAATTTTGCCGAACTGGAACCCCACCTCCTCCGGAATTTCAAGAAATACGCCCAGCGAAGCGCCTCCCCGGGAAGCTCGGTCTGGAACTGGCTGGCCGTGGCCCAGCACCATGGCCTGCCCACGCGTTTGCTCGACTGGACCTTTTCGCCTTACGTAGCCCTGCATTTTGCCACCGAAAATTACCACCGCTACGATACCGACGGCGCGATCTGGTGCGTGAACAACGTGGAAACAAATAAATTCCTGCCCGAAAAGCTCCGCCACGTAATTGCCGAAGAAGGCTCCAACGTTTTCACGGCCGATATGCTGGAACCGGTTTGCTCTTCGCTCAAGGAACTGGCCATTCTGAAAGAAAACGAATATGTGCTTTTCCTCGAACCGCCTTCCCTGGACGAACGCATTATTCACCAGTTTGCGCTTTTCTCCATTATGTCGAGCGCCGAAGCCGAGTTGCATACCTGGCTGCACGACCATGCCGAACTGTATTTCCGCATCATTATACCGGCCAAACTGAAATGGGAGATCCGCGATAAGCTCGACCAGGCCAACATTACCGAACGGGTGTTGTTTCCCGGGCTCAACGGCCTGAGCCAGTGGCTGAAAAGGCAATACACCACGGTGTGAAACTTAGAAACATAAACAGATAAATATAGTTTAAGCTATATAATCCTGACCCGCAACTTAATTCTGGAACAAACTTCAGTATGCTATGACTACAAAGAAAAAAAGTGACGGAGGAAAACACCCGGACCTTCCCAATAAATCGGAGAAGCCTCTTGAACAGCGCGAAGAGCTCCCGCATCCCAAAGGAATCCTGATTGCCATTGGCGGCAGCGAAAACAAAGGCGACGATCCTGAAACCGGCTCTAATCAGGACGAAAACAGAAACTTTGAAGCCTTTGGCATCCTGCAGCGCTTTGTAGAGGAGCTTAGAGGCGATAACCCGGAAATTCTGATCATCCCAACGGCCTCTTCCATTCCTGAAGAATCTGCTAAAGACTATATCAGGGCTTTTAAGCATCTGAAGATGACCAATGTAAAAGTGGCCGATATCCGGAGCCGGCTCGATGCCAGCAAACCAGAATTCCTGGAAATGGTGCGATCGGCCAAAGGCTTCATGCTAACCGGCGGCGACCAGTTGCGCTTAACTTCCTTCCTGGGCGGCACCGAATTCCTGGATATTATGAAAGACCGCTACACCAAAGAAAGAATTGTAATTGCCGGAACCAGCGCCGGCGCCGTGGCGCTTTCCACTCCCATGATCTTCCAGGGAGCCGCTAACGATTCCGGCTTTCTGAAAGGTGAAATTCACCTTGCAACCGGGCTCGAATTTTTGAAGGACGTAGCCATAGATACCCACTTTATTGCCCGCGGCCGCATTGTACGAATGGCCCAGATGATCGCCCTGAACCCCGGCGCCCTGGGCATTGGCCTGGAAGAAGACACGGCCATTGTGGTTAAAGGCAATACCGAAGTGGAAGTGATCGGAAGCGGCATTGTAACGGTAGTAGACGGCCACCCGATGAGCTTCACCAACTTACCCGACATCGCTGTTGGTGAGCCTCTGACCATGTGTGACTTTAAAGTGCATTTCCTCTCGAAAGGGGCCAAATATCACCTGCATAAGCGGTTGCAGAGTTATGTGTAAAAACGTTTTCTGCTTCAGCCTGTTGGTTAAAAATGAAGGATGGAAAATTCAAAGAAAGCAATAAAAAAGATATGTCAGATTTTATAATTGTAGTGCACGGCGGCGCCGAAAATAAAGACCGTTCGGAAATTGGCATGGAGCAGGATGCGGCTTACCGGAAAGGCATTGACAAAGCCCTTCAGGCCGGCTGGGAGATTTTAAATGAAGGCGGCACGGCCGTAGATGCCGTAGAGGCAGCCGTACGGACCATGGAAGATAATTACCTTTTCAATGCCGGCAAAGGCGGCGCTTTTTCCGATGAACATGAAAACACCTTCGATGCGGCCATAATGGATGGCAATACCCTGAAATGCGGCGCTGTAGGGGATGTAAAAAAAGTAAAGAACCCGATCACGCTGGCCAGGCTCATAAAAGATAAATCCGACCACGTTTTTTTAGTGGCTGACGGCGCGCTGGAATTTGCCCGGGAACAGGAAATGGAACTTCGCCCGGAAGAATATTTCAGAACCCACAAGCAGGAAGAAGAACTGGAAAAAGCCCTGAAAGAAAAGGGAAAAGAAAAGCCTTCGAAAGAAAAATTAATGAAAGATACCGTAGGCGCGGTGGCTTTGGACAAGCACGGCAACGTGGCCGCGGCAACTTCCACCGGCGGTCTGGCCGGGCAGCATAACGGCCGGGTAGGGGATTCACCCATCATTGGCGGCGGCACGTATGCCAACAACGAGATCGGCGCCATTTCCTGCACCGGCGACGGGGAAGGTATTATGCGCGCAAACGTAGCCCATGAAGTATACGCGCTCGTAAAATACAAGAACATGAGTTTGCACGATGCCGCCGCCCAGGCCTGTAACGTATACAAAGATAAGATCTCCGGCGACCGGAACCTGATTGCCCTGAACAAAGACGGCGCGATCGTTTTCCAGTTCGAAACCAAGCTCATGTTCCGCGGTTCCCGTATAGGCCAGGAACCGCCATATGTGGCCATCTGGAAAGAAGAATAATGGTAAGAAATTCCGAAAAAAAGCCGGCCTTATCCCCCGGTTTTTTTTATGCCGAACCGTTCTTTGAAACGCTTCACCCAGGCCGGCGTTTCCAGTTCATCTTCCATTACATAACTGAAAGGGTTAAGCGCCGGAATGTGGCTGCAAACGATCCGGATAACGGCAAAAAGCGGCTCAAACAAAATCATGCCCGGAATCCCCCAGATCAATTCCCCGATCACGATCGCAAAAATGGTCATGATGGGGCTGAGCCGGAGTTGGGCGCCCATCACCAAGGGTTCAATAAGGTTATTGTCTATTACCTGGGCTGTAATCAGGATTACTACTACCGGAACGAACATGCCCGTAGAGCCGCTTACCAGGGCCATAATAAGCGGGAAGAATGCCCCGATAAAAGCTCCTACGTACGGAATAAGGTTCGGCAGTACCGCAATAAAACTAACCAGCACCGCATTTTTAAGTCCGAGAATGGACAAGGCGATGCTGTAAAAAACGGCCACAAACAGCATGGATAAAAGCCTGCCTACCAGATACTGGCCCGAAACTTTGGTGATCTGCTCCAGCGTTTGTTTGGTTTCTTTCTGGTTTTCCGGCTTTACGATCTGTAAAATAAAGGTCTTGTATTTTTCGCGTTTCCACAGCAGGAAGAACACGTACAGCAGCACCAGCACAAAAGCCGTAATAATACCCAAAGTACCCTGCACTACCGAAGTAAAAAAACGGTTGGCCGATTGGGAAAATGCAGCGATTTGCTTTTTTACAAATGCCAGTTGCCGGTGCGGAGCCACACCAGACTGTTGCTCGATCCAGCGTTGTACCTGGTCCATGAGCTCTTGCAGCCGTTGCTGGATCTGGGGCATGTCTTCGGAAAAACTGGCTGCCTGAGCCGCAATTAAAAATACAAAGCCGGCCATAAAAAGCAGGATGATCAGCAGGCAAAGCATGGTAGACCAGAACCGGTTTATTCCCCACTGTTCGAGCTTGAGGCTAACCGGAAGCAGGAGCATGGAAATGACAATGGCAAAGCCCAGCGGAATAAAAAAAGTGCGGCCGTAATACAGCGCCGCCACAAACAGGATACCGAGTAAAAGAATGGCGTTCAGCCGGTAAAGCGAAATACTTTTCATGCGGGTGATCTTACTTGCGTACTTCTACGGCTGAATCCCTAAATATTTTCGTTTTTTAATATTTTAATCCGGCAATATTTCTGAAAGAGGGCATTTATTTACTTTTTCAGGAGGAAAACCTACCGTTTAAGTTAAGAGATTGGTAACTGGGCAAGAAGTCAAGCTAAAGGCAAAAGCTGGTCATCCTGAGCGCTAGCCGTTACTACTATGGCATTTGAGCATTCCTGAGACGGGAGTCGAAAGGACCCAACGTAGCTGTAAAAAATGCCTTTCGTTCGGGTTCGGTATGCGATAGTTCCCTCGGCTTCGCTCGGGATGACGAAAGAAAGTCCATTCCTGTCTACAATGATGTTTTCACCAAAGTCGTCAGGTTAAGATGATTTGTTGTGATTTTTGCTGTAGAGACGTAATACATTACGTCTCCATTCGGGATATTACGTCTCCATTCGTGGTACAAACAGTGGTGATTAATGCCAGAGCCAATTACAGCGTTGAAAGGCTACTAGACGTCGTATATTTGTCGCAATGCGGTGAAAGACGTAATATATAAAGACGTAATATTTTACGTCTCTACAGGGCTTCTGGCAATTAGCCTGCCTGCAAGGGTGTTTCACCTACTGTTATATGTTAGCCAACTTTTACCGGATTAATTAAATCAATTGAAGCGCTGGCAAAAAAACTCCTTTACAATTCTTAAATCCTGTTTAACTTGCCGGTTCTTGTAAACGCTAGCATTTTTCATGAAAAACCTGTTCCGGCCCGGCGATAAGAAAGTGTTTCAAAAAACGGTAATCGAAGAAGATTTTGCCCGTTTCGAAACCGGCTTGGTGCACCCCGTTTGCGCAACCTTTTCGCTGGCGCAAGCCGTAGAGTGGGCATCGCGGTTATTTGTGCTCGAAATGAAAGACGAAGACGAAGAAGGGATCGGCACCATGCTTACCATAAACCATTGCAGCCCCGCCTTTCTGCAGGAAACGATCCGCATAGAAGCAACCGTGAAAACCATGGAACGCAACGAACTGATCTGTACCTACGAAGCCAGGGTAGGAGACCGGCTGGTGGCCGAAGGCGAAACCGGGCAGAAGATCCTGAAAAAAGAAAAATTACAAAAACTATTTAACCAACCTTCCGCAGCAGATGGCCAAAGTGAAAGATAAAGAACGGATCCAGAAACACGTAAACATTGTAAACCGCCGCGCCAGCTTCGAGTACCAATTCCTGGTAAAATATACTGCCGGCATCATGCTGAAAGGAACGGAAATTAAATCGATCCGGGAAGGCAACGTAAACATGAGCGATGCCTTCTGCACCTTCCACAACGATGGCCTGTACCTGCACCAGATGCACATTGCCAAATTCACCGAAGGTACCTACAACAACCACGAGCCCACCCGCGAACGCAAACTCCTGCTGAACAAACGCGAACTGAACCAGCTGCAGAAAAAAAGCCAGGAGCAGGGCTTAACCATTATCCCGATCCGGGTGTTCATCAGTGACCGCGGCTTTGCCAAAGTGGAAATTGCCCTGGCCCGTGGTAAAAAACTCTACGACAAACGCGAAGACATTAAAGCCAAAGACCAGAAACGCGAACTTGACAGAAGCGGGTATTAATGTGCTAATGCGGTTATGTGTTAATATGTTGAGGTGGTAACATGTTAATGTATTAATGTAGTAAATTGCAAATGCGTTAATGTGTTTAAGGGCTAATTTGCTGATTTATAATGTGCTGATTGGTATATGGAATAGTGCTTAACTGATTAGGTGCTATTTCATAAATACTTCTGTCTTCCTGAAAAGGGGAAATTTTGAGCTAAAATTTCTTAAAGGGAATATTTCATTTAAAGTTGGTTTCCAGTAATGCCGTCTGCTAAATGTCATCCTGAGCACAGCGAAGGACCTCGTCGGCTTTCAGGCAATAGCTCGCTACAAAGAACTGGCAAGTTGTCTCAGAGCTACGCACGTAAGCTTCGCGCTCCTTCCTTCTCAACAGGATTCTTTATTTATGAGTTACTTTTAATTCTTTGTTGTTTTGAAAAACTAAATTTTGTTGGAAAAGCCGGTTTAGCTGGCCTTCAAATAGATATTGCTATCGTTTCCCTGGAAAAAGTGCCCTGCCAACAAAACTTTTCGTTAATGCTATATTTGGCCGCAGGGCGTTGCGTGGCGGCAAATTCTTTCACCCGGTTCCGCTACTTTATAATACCTTCAAGCTTAGTAATACCAGACCTTCTTTCGGAATATGCCTGATATCACTTCAGATTCCTGCCCTTTGCTTTACCCTCGTTTTACCAACCAGGTGTATTCCTGGCACTAGCCCATATAGAGTTGTTGGTTTACGATCAGCACTTTTTCTTCGGGCAATAACAAATAGCCGTAATCGTAGCAGAAATAATAGGTACTGCCTTTTTGGGTGCGGTACACACTGGTAAAGTGCCGGAAATCGAAACCGGCCAGTTCCAGCACCTGTCGCCGCAGAGTGGTTTTGCCTTCCGGACTGGCCTTGTGGAGTATTTGCCGGTTCGTCCGCAATACCTGGTTTACCTGCTTCATGTACCTTTCGGCTTTATCCTCCGTTTTTCGGCTGTTTCGGGCATTGGCCCGGCACTGGTCGGTGCAATACTGTTTATCGGATCGCCCTGAAATGGGTATTCCGCAATGCAGGCAAGCTTTCTTTTTCTTTTCCATAACCGGATATATCCGGATACTTCCGGATATATCCGGATTGTTTACGGCTATAATTGCAAAAGGTGTTACCTTGCCCCAATGGACTTAAAGCAACCTTCCTTCCGGCATTGCGGCGAAAATACGGTGTTTCTGAACCAACTGGAGCACGCAGGTAAAAAATACATCAGGCTGTGGTACAAGCCTAACCGGTTTATTACCGAACGCCTTAAAAGCGCCTCCTGGGTAAAATACAGCCAGACCTACAAATGCTTTGTAATGCACCATTCGCCCCAAACCATTGAGCTTACGCACATGTGTTTTCAGGGCCTGGCAGCAGTCAGCACTCGGTACCTGTACCGCCCTAAACGGCTTCGGCCCGACAAGCAAACCCCGGTGCTGGCGGCCGGAAGCCTGATACCGGTGCTAACCAAAGTGACCGATCTGCCGGTGGTGCGACTGCAGGCCCTGCTTACCGAAAGCGGCACCCTGCTTGGTATAACCTTTAAATACAACGAGGCCATTTATAGCCGTTTAAAAAACAGCAAGGTAGCTAAGTGGCAGCCTGCACAAAAGTGCTTTGCCATACTGCCGGGAGCGCCTAATATTAAAGTGCTGCTCACTGAGCTCTGCCGGCTGGCCCACATCTGGCTAAGCCAGGACCTAAAAGTACAGGACATGGCCTTGCTGCGGGAGCTCTGGGAGCAGACCTATGAAAAAGGCCCACAGTATATCAGCTGCCCGCTACCTTACCTGGAAAAACTTTTTCTGTTAAACTACAGCCCCAGCACCATTCGCACCTACCACGGCCTGTTGCTGCGCTTCCTTAACAGCCATGCCATACGGGGGCTGGAGGAAATAAACGCTTTTACCGAGGAAGGTCTGAACCAGTACCATCGCGCCATGGTGCAAACCCAGACCCATTCCTGCTCTTTGGTAAATCAGAGTATAAATGCGATAAAGTTTTATTACCAACGGGTGCTGATGCGCCCCGAAGTGCAGCTGAACAACATAGAGCGGCCCGAAAAGCCCGAACGCCTTCCCACCGTGCTGAGTAAAGATGAAGTAAGTCGCATTCTAAAGGCCACCGAGAACCAGAAGCACCGCTGCCTGATGCAGCTGCTTTACGCCGGTGGCTTGCGCATAGGAGAGGTTATAAATTTGAAAATAACCGATGTGCAAAGCGCCCGTAACCTGCTACTGATCCGGGGCGGTAAAGGCAAAAAAGACCGTACCACGCTGCTCTCGCAAAAACTACTGGAAAGCCTGCGCGAATATTATAAAGCTTACCGGCCCAAAGAGTGGTTGTTCGAAGGGCAAAATGGCGGGCAGTACACCGTAGCAAGCGTTCGCAACGTTTTCCGCGGTTGCCTGGAACGCGCCAGCGTAAAAACCAAGGCCACGCCCCACACTCTGCGCCATTCCTTTGCTACCCACTTGCTGGAGCAGGACACTGACCTACGTTACATCCAAGTGCTTCTGGGGCATCGCAACAGCAAAACAACTGAAATTTACACCCACGTTACCACCCACTCCCTGGAAAAAATAACCAGCCCCTTGGATAATCTGTAACAAAGCTATATATTGGCCATACCCATGCTACCTGACCTGCATCTTATTAAAAAACGGCATTATTACCTGGCTAAAATCTGGTAAACCAACCTTCGCCCAAATTGCAGATAAGCGTAGTAGTGTTTTATATACAGTAGTTAGAGCACAATTATAGAGAAAAGAATTGATCGGCAGACAAGCTAAATAAGAAACGGCGGCAAGTTTAAACAGCTGCAGATCTTATTCATAAGCATTCTGCCAGCCGGCCAGCTTCAGCCATGGATTGACGCAAAATGCGTGATAGTATAATCCGAAAAAAAGAATTTCTTCGAAGTCTGGATAATTAAAAATGGTAGGAATTCCGGCAGAAAAAGTCAGTAGAATGGTAGGGAAACCTGCTCAAAAACTCTGAAGCACTTGCCTGGAAACGGAAGAAAAAAGAAAAAATCGGGCTCTAACCAAAGCTATACGTCAGGCGGGTTTTGTTACCAAACCTAAATTGTTTAACTTTCTGCAAACGGCTAGGCGGCAGGAAAGTGATCAGCAAGAAAAATCCCCGCCCGTCGCATAGCCGAGACGTTAGCTATAACTTTTAATTTATGATGAATAAAATAAATAGGTTTACCTCTAAATATGGGAGCGTAGTTATGATCTCTGTAGGTATCTTATTTATTTGTATGGGTTTATATTTTCAGTTTAACGATATTCAGGATTTTGAAACCTATAATCACAGGAGTAGGACGATAACAAAAACTCCAAATTACATCAGTTATTTTATTGGTATTGGGGCAATTCTAATAGGAATTAAAAATAAGTGGATCTTTAAGAAAAAGCCAAAGTTTAAAGATAGGCAAGGGAAATTAATAATGTTAAAGTCTGAAAATGATTTGACGGATACAAAACATAAAAGGAGAAAAAATAAGGTTATCAAATTGGACAATGATATTACCTTACGAATTGATAAAGAATAGCTTTAGCTAACCAAAGCTAAAAATTAGCTATGCCATTTTTTAGCCCAACCGTTGGTAAAAATTAAAATAAATGAAAATTATCCTTATTCTGCTATTAAACTTAATTATCACGCTAATAACCAATTGTCAGAATGTTGATTTAAAATATGTGCATTCTTCACTTAAGCAAGCAGTAAAGGAATTACAAGCACAAGATATAGATACAGTGTTTATTTACCATGCCTATTGTACTGGATGTGAAAGTAGTAATAGTACAACAAACTGTAATGGTTTTATGGATGCAAGAATACTTTGGAAAAAACAAGGTAAGTCTTATTCACAAAATGTATTCTGTGATGGAATGAAAACCAAACCAATATTAACTAATTCAAAGGCTTTTAATTTCTTCTTGAATAATGTAAATACTCTAACCGAAAGAAGAACTCTGCCTAAAGGTAGATTCTATCCGCCCGTTCCTGTTCACCATTATGGAGAGGACTTTTATTTAGTTATAAAACAGAAATGGTACAATACGAACTTGAGGGAGCCCCAAAGAGAAAATAAACACTGGAAGCAATATAGCTGGATAGAACCAACAATTAAACTTTCTGACTTGAATAAAGCTGAAGTAAACAAAAAATAACTTTTACCAACACTGTGTATAACAAACCTTTGCTACGCTGCGGCTTGTCATACACGCGGCCCGTTGTGTGCTATAAAAACAATATAAAAATGGCTCTTGATTTTTACCGACTTGACAACAAAGAATACCTATTTGGATTAGAAGACAAACAGTTTGAAGAGCTAAGTGGAATCTTTACAGATTTTCAATATCAAACAGGTCTGATAATTGACCAGAATGGCGACTTTAAAATGACAGTAGAAAACCAAGAAGCTATCATTAGTATTATAGACCGATATATCGACAAGAATGATTTGAATAAGAACAAATCTAAAACTTTAACAATTATAGAATTTAGGACACATCTAAAAGATTGCTCTCAGAGAAAGTTAGAGTTACAGTTGATTGGAGATTAAAAAAAAATGAAGAATTACAACACACAACCACACCTATACGGCAGCTACGCCGCCGCATAGCCCAGTCCGTTAGCAATAAGTTAGATTATGAATAAGAATATATTTGAATTAGCCGCAGAGGCAATGGAAGAAGAACAGCATAAAGCTTATCTAGGTTATCCAGCCTCGATGAAATATCTTCTTCTGAGCACTTCTACTGATTCTAAAATTATTGGAAGAAAGTGGCCACAAACAGATTACATTGACCTCTCGCTCGCTCACCAGCTTAAATACCACAATCTGCACCCGGGCACAATCGCATTCGATAAAATTGAGCTTTACAAATCTTCAAAATTAACGGACTTAATTAGCACGGCAGCTATCTCGGCCCATGCCTTTGTATTAAGCAAAAAAGCCCTCGACGTGTTTAGGTACTTTAAATTAGGCAACCATAAAATATATCCAGCAACTGTTTACCACAAACAAAACGCTCACGAGTACGGCATTTTACATTTCGTCAATGACTTGCACGGCGGATTGGATTTTAGCAAATCTAAATTCTATGTTGCTAACCTCCTCGGTGGATACGAATTTGACATAGATGTTACTGATGAGGAAGATTATAAAAACAAACAACAGCTTGTAAAAACAGCCCAATACCCGAATACTAAGAAGTGGTGGTTTGTGCGACTGAAGTGGGGAGTATTTAAAAAAGGAGTTTCTCAACCAGATATATTCAACATCTCAAGTAGCAATATAGAGCCATATGTAAGTTATGACCTTGCTCAAGCAGTCGTTGAAAACGGATTAACTGGTTTTGAGTTTAAAAGGGCATATAATTTACAAGATTAGAAGAAAACCAGTTGCTAACAAGGTATTCACAAAACCCTTGCTCCGCTACAGGCTTTGCAAATACTAAACGTTAGGCATAAGTACAAATTAAAATTTAAATGAATAAGAAGAGGTATATCGATTATATCATTCTTAAACTTCTCGAACACTTTCCTGATATAGCTGATAATTTAAAATTAAAAAGTGGTAATAATTCTGATATTGAATTATCCAGTAAAAGAGGCAAGATTAAATTATTGATTTTTATAGTAGAAGATGAGAATGAAGTAACTGTAGGTTTTCAAGCCGGGGAAGAACAATTTGGTTGGCATGTACATATGGACATGTTCGGTGCGAAAAATATAGAAGAAATGATAAACGTTGCAATTGAGTTAGTAAAAGAAATAATTAGTGATCAACAAGTAATTATTTATACAAGTGATTTTGGATATTTCATAAGTGGAACTGAACAACAGCTTAAAGAATTGCAAGAGGAAGAAGGCGTTGAGTTTTACTATTGGAGTGAATTATAAAATCCTTAAGCCTAACAAGGTATTTACAAAACCTTTGCTACGCTTCAGGCTTTGCAAATACTAGACGTTAGGGTTAATAAAAACAATGAAAAAACTATACATTCTATCAATGGTATTACTCCCTTTTGCTTCCTGCAGCCAAGATGAGAAACCTTCTGATAAAGCTTTTAAGGTTTTTAATGAGGGGGTGAAATTTTCTCTTGATGCTGGAAATGCTGCTTCTATAAATGATTATGAAAAAGCAAGTCAACTGAATAAGAAGGCCATAGAAAAATTTAAAGAAACTCTAACAATAGATTCTACACATTCTTGGGCAGTCAGTGCTCTTGCCCATAGTCAGTACTTGGAAAAAAATTATAGAGAGGCAATTCCTAATTTCGAAAAAGCTATTAAAGTGCAACCAAATTTTGCTGTTAACTATCAGGAAATGGGAATGTGTAAAATCAATTTAGGTGAAATTGAAGATGGCAAAAGGGATTTAGTTAAAGCATTTTCTTTAGACCCATCGGTAGAGCTGAAAACCAATACAATATTAGATCTGCAAGATATTGGTAGATTAGCTTTCGATTACGGGGATGGTTATATTAACCAAGGGGAAAAAGATAAAGGAGAAGGTTATAAAAGGTTTGCGATAGCTGTATTCTTGCTAGCCTTCGATTTTGATAAAAATAAAGAATCTGCTAAACTAGTTTCTGATTATGCTTTAAAAATCGGTGACAAAGATTTGTCAGAGAAGTTCAAATTGATTGCACAATAAAATTACTTACCCTAACCACACCTATACGTCAGCTTCGCCGCCGCATAGCCAAATCCGTTAGCAATAATTAAAAGTCATAAATCCTTCGTAAAAATGATTAGAAATACAAGTGTATTGTTCTTTTTTTTATTTGCTTCGGTGCTCAATTGTGGAAGCAAATCGAAAAGGAACCAAAACTTTTATGGTTGGTATTATGCCCCAAAATCAGATATATCGATTGATTTATTACCACCAAATATTTATAAGTTAAAAGAAACAAAGGCAATGGACTTTGATAATTTTATAGAATATGAATTATCTACAGGTACATTTCAAAAAGTTAATAATGAATTAAGGCTGAAAGAGAGTAAGACAGAAAAATATATGTCCTTAATTATTTCTAATGATGAAATTTTGGTAGCGAAAAACGTAAAAAAGTTGAAGCCAAAGGATACGCTAGTAGTTGGAATGAAGTACTATAATAATGGCAATAAAAAATTTCAAGGCAAGTGGGAAAATTATAGAAAAGAATATTCTTGGCAATATTGGGACGAGAATGGTAACGAGAAATATTACATTAACTTTAAAAATGGGATACCGATTGATACGGTAAAGCCAAGGAAAAAATAAGTGTTCCTAACACTGTATTTAGAAAACCTTTGCTTCGCTGCAAGCTTTCCAAATATCAACCGTTAGCGTTAATTTGAAACTAAATAATGAAATTAAAGAATTCTATTTTTTTAGTCTTTACTATACTCTTGGTTAATTGTAAATCCAGAAACGAAGAAAAATCAGTTGATATTGGATTAATGGGAATAAAAGAAAGCCAGGCACCAGAGGTACCTATTAATTCAAAAAAAACTGGTTTACAAGCAGACTTAGAGAAATACGATGGCTTTTATAGTTCAAATGAAAGCACTGATGGAAAAATAACTCCTGAGAATTTACCTAAAGAACTAATCAATTACAAAAAGGCTAATATAAAATCTTTCAATATAGAATACTTAGATAGATTGAATAGTGGTTTCATTTTAACATACAATATTGATTACAGTGGCTATAATGCCTTAGTAGTTTCAACTTTAGACCAGAATTATAATTTGGTTGATTACCGAACATATCCAAATGGACAAGGTTTTAAAGATTTTAAAAAAGATACAATTTCGCTTCTTACTTATATATAAGACCTTAATTACGGTGGAGCTTATGCATCCTAATCCAGACAATGAACCTGAATTTTCGACTGACGGAATTAGCAAAGAAGAATTAGAAATATCAGAAGCCTTAAAATTGAAAAACAGACGCTAACAAAAGCTAAAAAACATTAAAACGTGCCTTAGCCCAGAACGTTAGCGGTAATCTACTGATTCAATCAGAGTACATCAAAAAAACAGTTTACTTTAGAAGGAAGTTTAGAATAGAATTTTAGCATTACTACCAGCTATGAACAATTCAACCACCCACCACCTGCGTATCGCAAACATGACCTTTGCTTCGGTTTACCCGATGTACCTGGCTAAAGTAGAGAAAAAAGGCCGAACGAAAGATGAATTACACCAGGTCATCGAATGGTTAACCGGCTACGATAACGCCAATCTGCAGAGGCTGATCGAAGATAAAGCCACGTTCGAAACGTTTTTCCAGAACGCATCTTTAAACCTCAATGCGAACCTGATCACGGGCATGATCTGCGGCTACCGGATTGAGGAAATTGAGAATCCGTTAACGCAGCAGGTCCGGTATTTAGATAAGCTGGTAGATGAACTGGCAAAAGGCAGAAAAATGGAGAAGATCCTGCGCGCTTCATAGGTTACCGGGAGGCTTTAAAATTCCAACTGGCTTTGAACAAAAAACAAGTTCCAATATTTTCAAATCCCCAAATTCCTTACCTTTGCATTTCCAAACCTTCAAATTTTCAAATCTCCCAATTTAACCAGTGGACTACGGAATCTGCAGCCTTAGCAATGCCCCGGTCAGAAGCGAACCTTCCGATAAAGCCGAATTGGTAACCCAGCTTTTTTTCGGCGAATGCTACCAGGTGTTGCAGACGGAAGGGAACTGGCTTCAGATCCAGATCGCGGCCGACAATTACCTGGGCTGGATCGATTTCAAGCAGCACTTTGCGGTTACCTACGATTATTTCCTGGAATGGAAAGCCACCCCTCACCCACGCAGCCTCGATATTGTGCAAACCGTAAGTTCTGCCAGCAGTGTAACTCCGGTCCTGATCGGCAGCTTACTTCCTTTTTTCGATGGCATTACGTTACGGGTAGGGCACGAAAAACTGGTTTATAACGGCCGGGCCAGTAACCTGAATACTGAATACCGGCCGGCATTCTTAACTAAAATTGCCAATACCTTCTTAAAAGCGCCTTACGTTTGGGGCGGAAAATCCATTTTCGGGATCGATTGCTCCGGCTTTACCCAGCAGGTAATGGGCATTTGCGGCCTTCAGCTCCCGCGCGATGCCTGGCAGCAGGTGGCTTTAGGCGAAGAAGTGCATTTCGTCAGCCAGTCGCAGGTAGGGGATATCGCTTTTTTTGAAAACGCCGAAGGCCGCATCATCCACGTCGGAATCTTACTCGAAAACCAGCAGATCATCCATGCCCACGGCGAAGTCCGCATCGACCAGCTGGACCACTACGGCATCTACAACCACCAGCGTAAACGCTATTCCCACAAGCTTCGCCTGATCAAACGGTTGTTTCCAGCGGGGTAAATCATTGCCGCTTTTGCTTTTTTATTGGCTTTTACTCCTGAACCGGTTAAGGCTTTTTCTGCCCGTTTCCGTACCGTTTTTGCCTTAATTCTGAGCATTCAAATGGCTTACGTATTTCAGCAGGGTGCGTTTGGCCACCGGCAGCAGCGATTGTTCGAACGGGCAGGCCACTTTGGCAATAATGGCGAAGGTAGCCGGGTTGGGCAGGTCCTTGTTCTTTTTAGCTAGTTTTATTTTCAGGTTCTCGTAGGTATCGGTCAGGCCGCGGCGCAGGGTTTCCAGGTGCGCCAGGTGCAGGCCCCGGTAATTTTCGTAGGCATTTTCGAAGATAGATAACTGGTACTGGTACAGGCGCGTTTCCCGGTCAAAGCTGTTTTCTACAAAGAGGTACCCGGCATCGTGGTAAATAGGCGTAATGCCCACCGGCGTAATTTCCAGGTTGCTTTCAATGTAGTTGTAAATTTCACGGCCTTCGGTTAAGGCATGGCCCAAACGGGGCGTGGCAAAATCCAGGATCTCTTCGATCTCTTTCATGGTTTCGTCGTCTTCAACCAGTTTTTCGTAGATCAGTTCCAGCTTTTCGAAATCGGCCCGGCTGATGCGTTGCGGAAACTGCTCGTAAACCAGTTTTTTGTGTTCCCGCACCTGTTGCAGGTTGCGGTAGTGGAGCATCAGGTCAGAAAAGTCCGGGAAAAGGCGCTTGGCGGCAAATTCTTTTTTTACGTTCGCCAGGTAATCGAGCAATAAATATTTTTTGTACTCAAAATCGATCAAACCACTGGTCAGCCAGTTTTCAGGGAGCTTTTTCATATAAGCAACTTTATAGTTTTATTGGTATTTATAATAACGTTTTGCTTGTTTAATCTGTTGTATTGGGTTTTTACGGAAAAATCGGAACGAGGTGGTGCAAATTTGGCCTGGCACAGTTTTTCACCTGGTACGCCGTTATTTTTGCCGGAACGGTAGGTAAATAGGATTAAAAACCGAAAATGCGTGTTTGTTTTTCGATAAGTCCCTCGGTTACGTACCTTTACGTAAAAAAAGCTTTTCCTCATGGCTGAAATTAATTCCGCTACCGATTACTATAATTCCCTGCCGGAAACCCAGCGCCCGCTTGCCGAATCGTTAAGGCTGCTCATTCTGGAAGCCGCGCCGGAACTGACCGAAAGCCTGAAATGGGGGTTCCCTTCTTACGGGGAGAAAAAGAATATCTGCTACCTGGCGGCCAAAGCCAAGCACATAAACCTGGGTTTTTACGATGCCTCCAGGCTTTCCGATCCGGAAACCCTGCTGGAAGGAACCGGTGCGAAAATGCGGCACGTAAAGATCCGGAAAGAAGCAGACCTGAAACCGGATGTCCTTCGGCAGCTTATCCGCGAGGCCGTGCTGCATGGCAATAATTAAGCACCCGTTCACGTTCCCCAAACCTGACCGGTTAAACCCATTTCAAGCGCTATGAAAATCCTGCTCGTTGAAGACGAACCCAAAGTAGCCTCCTTTATCAAAAAAGGGCTGGAAGAACAATCCTACGAAGTAAGCCAGGCCTTCGACGGTTTTTTTGGCCGGAAACTGGCGCTGGAAAATGATTACGACCTCATTATTCTGGATGTAATCTTACCCCAGCTGAACGGCCTGGAGGTTTGCCGCGAGATCCGGAAACATAACCCCTCCGTTTCCATCCTGATGCTCACGGCCCTGGGCAACACCGACGATAAAATTACGGGCCTCGATTCCGGTGCCGACGATTACCTGGTAAAGCCTTTCGAGTTCAAGGAGCTGCTGGCGCGCATCCGGGCCTTAACCCGCCGCGCTTCCGAATCGCCTACGGGGGAAGTGTTGCGCATGGCCGATCTGGAAATGAACCTCGCCCGGAAAACGGTTACCCGCGCCGGTCAGCCGATCAGTTTAACGGCCCGTGAATTTTCCCTCCTCTATTTCCTGCTCCGCAATCGCGACCGCGTGGTTTCCCGGGTCGATATCATCGAGCAGGTCTGGGAAACTTCTTTCGATACCGGCAGCAACGTGATCGACGTGTACATCAACTTCCTCCGGAAAAAGATCGACAAGGATTTTTCCCCGAAACTCATTCACACGCTCGTGGGCATGGGCTACGTCATGAAAGAGCAGGAATAATGAGCATCCGGAATAAATTAACCCTGCAGTTCGCCGGCATTTTTGCCATTATCCTGATTTTATTTTCCCTCACGGTCTATTATTTCACGTCGCTTTTCCGGGCCAACGATTTCTTCAACAGCCTCGAGGAAAGAGCCACCGCCACGGCGCTTTTCGTGCTCGAAACCGACGAAGTAAGCCCGGCCGAACATCAACTCTACACCCGGGAATATTACCGTTCGCTGCCAGAAGAAATAGTGCAGGTGTACGACAGCCAGGGGCATTTGATCTTTGCCGAAGGGGAAGGGGATCTGCATATCACGCCGGATTTATTGAATAAACTGAAAGAGCAGAAAATCGTCCGGATCGGGCAGGACAACCGGCAGGTGCTGGGCATGCTTTATAAAGATAACCAGGGCGAATTTGCCGTTTTTGCTTCGGGCATTGACTGGTACAGTTTAACCAAACTCAGCACCCTCAAAAAGATCCTGATAACCGGGGTTTGTTTTGCCATGTTGGTGGTAATGGTTGCCGGCTGGCTGTTTTCGCGGAGCGCCTTGCGCCCCATTGCCAGGGTCATCAGGGAAGTGGAAAGCATCAATGCATCGGACTTGCACCGGCGCCTGTCGTACCCTGACGGCAAAGATGAGATCTGGTTTCTGGCCCACACCTTCAATAAAATGCTCGACCGCCTGGAAAATGCTTTCGAAATGCAGACCACCTTTGTTTCCAGCGCTTCGCACGAACTCCGCACCCCTTTAACGGCCATGATGGGGGAAATTGAAGTGGCTTTAATGAAGAACCGGGAACCGGCAGAATACCACCGGGTACTGGAATCGATCCTGGACGATGCCCGGATCCTGGCCCGTCTTTCCAATGGTTTGTTGCAGATCGCCCAAGCCAGTACCGATGAGTCGAAGATCCGAACGAAACCGCTTCGCTTCGACGAACTTATCTGGTCGGCCCAGGAAGAAGCCCAGAAACGGCACCCCCAGATCAGGTATGAACTTGATTTCGAAAACTATCCGGAAGATGAGGAAGCGCTGATGGTAAACGGCAATGAATCTTTGCTGCAGGTAGCGTTCCTGAACGTGTTTGAAAATGCCGGTAAATTTTCGCGGCCGGGCCAGAAGGTTACGGCCCTGCTTTCGCGGGTGCGCCAAGGCTTTACCGTACTGGTAAAAGATCAGGGCGTTGGCATTCAGAAAGATGATCTGGTAAATGTATTCGTACCGTTTTTCCGGGCCCACAACGTGCGCGAAATTTCCGGACACGGCATTGGCCTTCCGCTGGCCGAACGCATTCTGAAGCTGCACAAAGGTACCATTCAGGTGCACTCCCGGATAGGCGAAGGAACCGAAGTTTTTATTTACCTGCCGGCCCGTCGCTGAATTTTAATCTCATTTTAATACCGTTTTAATTTGGCCTTAATCACCTTGTTCTAAGTTTGCCCTGTCTTCAGAATTATTGTCCCGCGATGGGATGGTTAAAATAGAAACAGGAAATTTATGAGTTCAATCGTTAGAAATTTAAGGACGAACCTGAAAAAGGACCTCCCGGCAGGTCTGGTTGTTTTCCTCGTGGCATTGCCGCTGTGCCTGGGGATTGCACTGGCCTCCGGAGCTCCGGCGCTTTCCGGCATTATTACCGGTATAATAGGCGGAATTATAGTGGCGTGTTTAAGCGGTTCGGCGCTGAGCGTGAGCGGACCGGCCGCCGGCTTAACCGTGATCGTGCTGAACGGCATTACCGACCTGGGCAGCTTTGAAAGTTTTCTGGTGGCGGTAGTAATTGCCGGTGCGCTGCAGCTGGTGCTCGGTTATGCCAAAGCCGGTATTATCGGGTTGTACTTCCCTTCGTCGGTAATTAAAGGCATGCTGGCGGCAATCGGTTTAACGCTTATTTTAAAGCAGATTCCGCATTTTATCGGCTTCGATCAGGAGGCTTTCAGTGAAATGAATGCTGCTGCCGGCGCTCAGGAAAATTACCTGACCGGCCTTCTGAACGCCTTCACCCATATTCAGGAAGGCGCTTTAATTATCGGGGTGGTTTCCCTGGCAATTATTTTGTTCTGGGACAATGTGCTGGCGCCAAAGTTCAGCTCGCTCAAACTCATTCCTTCCGCTTTAATTGCTGTATTTGTGGCCATCGGCTTAAACCTGCTGTTCCGGAACGCCTTTCCCGGGCTGCTGCTCCAAAAGGAGCACCTGGTAAACCTTCCTGCTATTAACAGTACCAATGCCCTGATGAGTAACCTTCGCTTGCCGGATTTCAGCCAATTAATGAACCCCCAGGTGTACGTAGTGGCTATCACCATTGCCATCGTGGCCAGTCTGGAAACGCTGTTAAGCATTGAGGCGGTAGATAAATTGGACCCGCAAAAGCGCATCACGCCGCCAAACCGCGAACTGAAAGCCCAGGGCGTGGGTAACCTGCTGAGCGGTTTACTGGGCGGTTTGCCGATGACAGCGGTAATTGTAAGGAGCTCCGCCAACCTGAATGCCGGCGCCCAAACCCGGATTTCGGCTGTATTCCACGGCGTGCTGCTGCTTTTAAGTTTGCTGTTGCTTTCCAATATCCTGAATTTAATACCTTTGTCGGCGCTGGCGGCCGTGTTGCTGGTAGTGGGTTATAAACTTACCAAACCGGTGCTCTATAAAATGCAGATCAAACTGGGTGCCCAGCAATTCATACCGTTTATCGTTACCATTCTGGCAATTTTATTTACCGATCTGTTAAAAGGCATTGGTATTGGTTTGGTGGTAGGCGTGTTCTACATCCTGAAAGCCAATTACAAATCGCCTTACTTCTTTAAAAAGGAAAATTATTTGGGCAAGGAAGTTATCCGCCTGAAACTAAGCGAACACGTTTCCTTCCTGAATAAAGCCAGCATTGTGCTTACCTTAGACCATCTGCCGGCCTACAGCCACGTGATCATCGACGGGGAACGCTCCGAAGTGATCGATTACGATGTGCTGGAGGCGATCCAGGAATTCAAAACCAAAGCCTTTCAAAAGAACATCACCCTCGAGTTGGTGAATATCCCGGAAGTTCAGGTTGCTTCTGCTCATTAATCCTTAAAAAACTTAACCAGAAATATATGTCGTTAAATCAGTTATTAGAAAGAAATAAGGCCTGGGTAGCGGAGAAAACTTCCGAAGACCCGGACTTCTTTTCCCGATTTGCCAATGGGCAGGCCCCGAATTACCTGTTTATTGGTTGCTCCGATAGCCGCGTTTCGGCCAACGTGATCTGCAATACCGGCCCGGGCGAAATGTTTGTGCACCGCAATATTGCCAACCTGGTAGTGCACACCGATATTAACCTGCTTTCAGTGCTGCAATATGCCGTAGAAGTGCTGAAAGTAAAACACGTGATCGTTTGCGGTCATTACGGGTGTGGCGGTGTAGCAGCCGCTATGAGCGACAAACAGTTCGGCCTGATCGATAACTGGCTTACCAGTATCAAAGACGTGATGCGCCTGCACGAAACGGAGTTAAGCTTTGTAAAAGACGAAGAAGCCCGGTTTAAGCGCATGGTAGAACTGAACGTGATCGAGCAGGTGCACAATCTGGCAAAAACCAATATTATTCAGAATGCCATGCGCTCCGAAAACCCGCCCGAACTGCACGGTTTGGTTTATGACATCCGGGAAGGTTTGCTTCGCGACCTGAAAGTGGATATCATTGATTTCGATCGTTTCAAGCATATTTATGAATCTAAAATGGTTTAAGCTTAGGTTTTAATGCTTTAGCCAGTTTTTCTTAGAAGATATTTAAACTTCGTTTTGGCAGGCGAAAACTTCTATTACCGGAACCTGCATTTACCTCTTTCTCTCACCCTGGAGCTGCTAAACGGCTTCGGGAAGGTATTTGCAGCATCCGGCGCTGAAATTTTAGCCTGCAAATGCGAAGTTTAAAAATACTCTGAAGCACAAAAGCCCCGGAAATATTTTCCGGGGCTTTTGTTTGTTTGCTAAGTCAGATATTTACTTTATCTGATTACCATTCATAATCGCGGTTGGAAGAAGAACCGTAGTTATAAGGCGGGCGGTTTTCGTAAGAGGAGCTGCCGGTTGAACCATAACGGCTGCGTTCCTGATAACGGCGCTCTTCGTCCTCATCGTTGCCTACAAAGCGGTCCCAAACATTGCTTATTTTGTGGCCGATGTTTCCCAGGAATCCTTCATCTTCATCCCGGTCCGGACGGCGTGATTCATAACCGCGCTCGTTCTCGTAACGATTCCCGAAAGAAGATGGGCTATCGTAGCTATCGGAATAGCGGTTCTGGTAAGCATTGCCGTGGCTGTAGAAAGAATGATGCGGGTGCGTCTGGCCGGAAATGCCGCGGTTCTGGTCGTCGGTCATGCGGTTCCAAGCGTTGCTGGCCCGGTCGCCCCAACGGTCCATCTGGTTACCCACGCGGTTCTGCCAGTTGTTGTTCCGGTCGAAATCGGAGCGGTTCTGGTAGCGGCCGCCATACGTGCCGGAATCGGTGTGGGTGCCATAAGCGCCGGCCACACCCTGGCCGAAACGCTGGTTCTGATTTCCCTGGTTCACCCAGCTGTTGCCCATATTCTGGGAACGGCCCTGGCTTTGTCCGTAGCGGTTAGAGTAGTCCATATTGCTACGGGACTGGTTCCGGTTCTGGCTGATGTTGGAGCTGCCGGTGCCATAGTAACCTGGATCGGTAGAATAATTATGCTCGGAAGAACCGGTATCGCGGCTGGATCTTCCGTAAACGCTGCTGCCCCCCCGCGGATTGCTTTGGGAGCCGCCGTAAAGATTTCTGTTGGAGTTCTCATCACCTGAGCGGTACGAATTAAAAGAGTCGTAACCGATATTCTCGTAATTTCTCATTGTTTTTACGGTTTAAAAGTGAATGATCTGATTATGCTTTGTGAAAGCAGTGCAATCCTTTACGGAACTTTCAAACCCAGGTTTATTCCTTCTTAGCGCTTATACAGCCTTTATTGGAAAAGTAATACGGACTTTCGGGAAGTGCTCCTATTTTCAAAAAAAATCTTCAATAATTTATATGCCGGTTGTTAGCCTTTAAAATGATCCATGGAATAAAATGCTGGTGTTATGATTGGAATGGCACAATCTGCCTGATAAATCCGGGAGAAAAGAGGCCTGAAAGAACTAATTTACGCCCAAAGCGGTTATACCAACTTCCATACGGGAGGCAGCGCTACGGAAAATAAATTGAGTAGGTTGCGAAAAAATCAAAGATTGTTTTAAAATTTATATATTTAGTTATTAAAGTACAAAACTTTTCTTTGAAGAATACATGTTTGGGAAGGGAAATCAAAACAAACTAAACGAAGAATATATGAAGTTTCGTAGCATGACTGTAGCATTTGCTGTTTTAACGATGGTAGGTTGCAAAAACATTTTTGAAGACAACGATCTGAAAGTAGATGGTTCTACACCATATCAGGTAGGTCTGGCTCCGGCAGCGAATAGTACATATCAGGCTTCCGAACCGTTTAAGATCTCAAGTGAAGTTACCGATAAAGACAACGTAGCCGAGGTTGAAGTTAATTTAGTTCGCCTGGCTTCGGATGCCAAAGGAAGCGAAAACGTGGTAAACTTTAAGCGTTTCCCGGACAATAAAGCGTTTAAATTAGATACTACCTTAGCTCCGAATTCACTGGCGCCGGGTCAGTACCAGCTTATTATCCGCGCTAAAGATAAAAGAACCAATGAAGGCACGAAAGAAGTAATGTTCTCTGTGCAATAAGTATACATAATTACCGGTTTTAATCTGGTTTCAGAAAAGCAGCCCCGCCAATTAGCGGGGCTGCTTTTTTATTTGGGGCTATTATAAGTCGGAAAATGGCCCCGAAAAGCGTATATTTGTAATTGTCTTTAAAAAAATAAATCCCTTTAAGCCTTGAAAGTTTGCATTGCCGAAAAGCCAAGCGTTGCCCGCGAAATTGCTGCCGTACTGGGCGCTAAAACCAAAAAGGACGGTTATTTTGAAGGGAACGGCTACCAGGTAACCTGGACCTTCGGGCATTTCTGCCAGTTGCGCGAACCGGAAGATTACCGTCCGGAATGGAAACGCTGGACCCTGCACGAACTGCCCATGGTGCCGGAAAAATTCGGGATCAAGCTCATTCAGAATAAAGGGGTTGAGCAGCAGTTCAAGGTGATCAGGAAACTGCTGGATGAGGCTACCGAAGTGATAAATTGCGGGGATGCCGGCCAGGAAGGGGAGGTGATCCAGCGGTGGGTGCTTACCGAGGCCAAATACACCCGGCCTTTTAAACGCCTCTGGATCTCGTCTCTTACCGAAGAAGCCATTCGCCAGGGTTTTGAGAAACTGAAAGAAGGCAGCGAGTTCGACCTGCTTTACCAGGCCGGCAAAAGCCGCGCCATCGGCGACTGGCTGCTGGGCATAAACGCGACCCGCCTTTTTACCATAAAATACGGGCAGGGCCGTCAATTGCTTTCTTTAGGCCGGGTGCAGACGCCAACCCTGGCCATGATCGTGAACCGCTACCACGAGATCCGGAACTTCAAGCCGGAGCCTTTCTGGGAATTAAAGACCCGTTACCGCGATACCGTTTTCAGTTCTGCCAAAGGGAAATTCCAGAAAGAAGAAGCCGCTCAGAAAATTCTGGATGAAATTAAGCCGGCCGAACTGGTAATTACGAACGTGGAGATCAAGAAAGGCATCGAAAGTCCGCCGCGTTTGTTTGACCTTACTGCTTTGCAAATTGAATGCAACAACAAACTGGGCCTTTCGGCGGATGAAACCCTGAAAACGGTACAAAGTCTTTACGAAAAAAAGGCGGTTACCTACCCAAGGGTCGATACTACGTTCCTGCCGGACGACATGTACCCGAAAATTCCGGAGATTATGAGCGGTTTGCCGGCAACGTACCAGGCCCTGGCTTCGCCTTTGCTGCAAACCAAGATCCGGAAATCCACCAAAGTATTCAACAACAATAAAGTAACCGACCACCACGCCATTATTCCGACCGGTTCCGGGGCGGGTAATTTGTGGGGTGCGGAAGGCAATGTATTTGATATTATTACCCGCCGGTTCCTGGCCGCTTTTTACCCGGATTGCCAGGTAAGCAATACTACCGTAGATGCCGAAGTAGCTACTCACCAGTTCCGGGCCAAAGGTAAGCAGATCCTGGAACCAGGTTGGCGCGTGGTTTACGACAAAGACGAACCGAAAAAAGAACAGCAGCCGGAAAAAGAAGGCGAGGAAGAACTGGCCATTTTACCGGCTTTTACCAAAGGCGAAAGCGGTCCGCACGAGCCCTGGCTTGATAAAAAAATGACCAGCCCGCCGAAGGATTTTACAGAAGCTACTTTGCTTCGGGCCATGGAAACCGCCGGCAAGCAAGTAGAAGACGATGAGCTGAAGGAAGCCCTGAAGGAAAACGGGATTGGACGGCCATCCACGCGGGCGGCTATTATTGAAACGTTATACAAGCGCCAGTACATCCGCAAAGACAAGAAAAAGATCATTCCTACCCAGGTTGGTATCGACCTGATTGGCGTAATTCAGAACCCGACGCTTACGTCCGTGGAGCTTACCGGCCAGTGGGAAAGAAAACTCCGGCAGATTGAAGGCGGTACGGTGAAGGCTACTGATTTCATGGCCGAACTGCAGCAACTGGTGCAGGAAATTGCGCGGGAAGTAAAGACCGACGGCCGGATGATGAAAATTGAAGCCCCCGCCGATACGCCGCCGGCCACTAAAAACGGTAGCGATAAGACTGAAAAACCCGCCAAAGTTGCAAAAACTACTAAAGTTGAAAAAACGGAGAACTCAAGTGCAGTAGGGGAGATGGGGAATTGCCCGGCATGTACGGAAGGAAAAGTACTGAAAGGGAAACAGGCTTACGGTTGTTCCCGCTGGAAGGAAGGTTGTAAATTCCGGATGCCCATGGATTGGCACGGCAAAACGCTTACCGATAAACAGGTAGTGAGCATTCTGAAAAACAAAAAGCCGGTATTGAAGGGTTTACTTGCGGAAAACGGCGATAAGTTCGAAGCTGCTTTGTACCTGGATGAACGGTTTGAATTACAGTTCGAGAAAGTGGCTTCGGGTCCGCCGGCCGATCCGTTTGAAAGCTGTCCGGCCTGTAAACAAGGTAAAGTATTGAAAGGGAATGCCGCCTACGGCTGCAGCCGCTTCCGCGACGGTTGTACCTTGCGCTTGCCGTTCGAATTGGCCGGAAAAAAGCTGACCGAAAAACAAATTTCGGAATTGTTGCTGAAAGGTAAGACGAGTAAAATCAAAGGCTTTACTTCGCCTAAAACCGGAGATAAATTCGAAGCCCAACTGGTGCTGAACCCGGAAGGCAAGGTGGTTTTTCAGTTCTAAAAGCTACCATTTTTCCGTTCAAACAATTTCATTTTAGAATCCGGCTTCCCCTAAGAGGCCGGATTTTTTTGTGCAGGTTGTAAATACTGTGAGCAATAGGCTTCTTATATATTTTTACATTAATATATTGGAAAAGTTAAAATTTAATGCTGCCTATTAAAGCACCTTTTAGAATGCTGAATTAATGTAAACATTTGTGAAACAATTAGTTGTAATTAAATTTAGTGGCGAATGTAACTTCGTGGTAAAATATTGGTATAGCAGGATATAAGAAAATCTCTATTTTGTTAGCATCTATGCAAATCAATTTCCTTCGAAAACAGCTTTTAATAAGTTGCTTTCTTTTACTCTTCGCCGGTACATCCTGTGAAAAGTTTGAATTCAGTCCGAATGAAGTGAGACTGGAAAAAAGCGAGCAGGACCTGACCCGGAAAAATATGGAACGGATCCAGGCGCTGCACCTGGAGCAGCAGTCTTCCTTCCGTTTTGCTGTTATTTCCGATACCCAGCGCTTTTATGACGAACTGGACGAAACCGTAACCGCCCTGAACAAACGCAACGATCTCGCTTTTGTAGTGATTAACGGTGATATTACCGATTTTGGCATAGTAAAGGAATACAAGTGGATCAATGAGCGCATGCAGAAAATCAGCATCCCGTACCTCACCATTATCGGAAATCACGACTGCCAGGGCAATGGCAAGGAAATTTATAAAACCATGTATGGCCCCATGGATTATACCATGAGCCTTGGCCGCAACCGGTTCGTATTCATCAATACCAATTCTCTGGAATTTACTCACCCGGTTCCGGACCTGAATTTCTTCCGGAGCGCCCTGCAGGATACGGCCAATTTCGACCAGGCCTTCGTATTTTCCCATATTGCACCCAACGACAACGATTTTGATAATTCCCTGGAAGCAGAATTTGTCCGGATCTCCCGCGAAAACAAAGTTAAAGTTTCCCTTCACGGCCACCGGCACGGGTACGAAGCGCCCGAAAAAATTTATGGCGACGAAGTAGAGTATGTAGTAGTGGGAAGCGTAGAAAAAAAGGGCTACGAAGAAATAACCGTTACCGGCAAACAGATCGAACTTAAACGCATTCTTTATTAATCCCTGTTCCAGATGAAATTCCGCTACCTGTTATTTGTCATTCTGTTTTCATTCCTGACCAGCGCTAAAGCCGTAGCCCAGGATTCGCATACCACCAATACCGAAAGAAAATGGTACCTGCCGGACCACGCCGTAATTCAGTTTGCCGGCAACATTGGCTTGCTTTCCATAGGACCGGGCTACAGTTACGCTAAAGATAAGGTAAATACCGACGTTTTGTATGGATATGTACCAGCCTTCGAATCGCATTCCGGCATCCACTTGCTAACGGCCAAAACTTCGTACCGGCCTTTCCTGATCGATCTTTCCAACGGTTTTCTGCTGGAGCCCTTAAAAGTAGGAGCCGGCGTGAGTTATTCCTACGGTTCCCAGTTTTACACCACCTGGCCGAAGCGCTACCCGGACCGGTATTACTGGTGGGCTTCCAGTTTGCGTTTTACGCCTTTTATCGGGTCTACCATCAGTACTAAAATCGGAAACGACCATACAATAATAAAGCGCGTGCAACTTTATGGGGAATTAGGCAGTACCGACTTAGATATTGTAAGTAAGTTAGATAATAAAAGCCTGCCGCTTTGGGATGTAATTAATATAGCCATCGGCAGTAAAGTTGTTTTTTAAGATCCGGAACCTTCACGAAAACGAAAATGGGATTACACACGCAACAATGGGCACTCATATTCTTCGGTCTGGCCGCCTCGGTTGGTCTTTTTATGTTGCTGCGGTATTACCGGAAACTGCCAAGGCGTAATCTCACCATGCTTATTCACGGCATATTGGCTGCCGCCGGTATCTGCCTGCTTTTCTATTCCAGCGCCTTTGAGCGTAACGCTGATGTGCCTTACCTGAGCATTTTCTTTTTTATTTTAGCAGTTTTCGGCGGCATAACCATGGCCATGTGGGATAAGATCATGAACCGGAAATTGCCTCGTTTTTTTCCGCTCTTTCACGCCGGAGCAGCGATGTCGGGAATAATATCGCTTATTATTCACCTCCTGAACCATTGATGCAGGCCGGAATTCTCAAATCAGTGCTTACCTTCGTTTTTTGTAACCGGTTTTTTAGAAGCTATCTCAAAAATTTACCTGTCATCGTGAATAGGGAAAATTTTGGGTGAAATTTCTTAAAGTGGATATGACATCAAAAGTTGGTTTCCAATGGTGGTGCCGTCTGCTAAATGTCATCTTGAGCACAGCCAAGGACCTCGTTGGCTCTCAGTTCCAACGCCAGATTCAACGTTTTACCCATAGCCTACAAGTTGTTTCGCTATCGCTCAACATGACAATCATTTTTGAGATAGCTTCTGGTTGAAGTAAATTGCTTAATTATGGGCTCCTGTATATTTTTAGTCCAGATACTAAAATCCCGAATCCAATGTCTTTTTACGTAATTAAACAGCGCCTTCTTTATGCCTCCATCTATTGGTAAGATCCTGGTTTTTGTGGGTTTGGGAATTGCAGTTTTAGGATTGCTTTTCTGGTTTGCGGGCGATAAACTGAACTGGTTTGACCGGCTGCCCGGCGATGTGCGTTACGAAAGCCGCAACGTGCGCATTTATTTTCCCTGGGTAACGATGCTGCTGCTCAGCATTCTTTTCAGCCTGGTTATGTGGCTTATCCGTAAGTTCTTCTGATTTATCTGATTTTTTATTCTGAACCTTTTATAATCCTGCAACCAGGCTTCCGCTCCAATTACCTCGCTATGAAACTTCAAACCCTGCTTCTTCTTTTTTTGTTGTTTACGGCGGCGTTTTTCGGTTGCACATCTGAAAACCGGAATGAAGCGAAAACAGAACGTACGCCTGACGACAAGTTTGACGGTGACAAGCGGCGCTGGGTGGAGAAATTCTGGAAACTAGATCCGGTTTGGGCTACTTCGCAAGGGTATCATAAATACGACAGTGTGCTGGTAATTCCGGATGCCAGAAAGCGCGAAGCCATGCTGGTAACGTATCAGAACATGCTTTCGGAATTGAAGCGTTATAAGCCGGAAAAACTTTCGGTGCAGAACCAGATCGATTACCGTCTGCTCGATAATTTCCTTCACTATAATTTCTGGCTGCTGAAAGATTTCCGGAGCTTTGAATGGGATCCCTCGGTTTATAACCTGGGCAGCAGCGTGGCCGAAATCCTGAATGGACGTTACGACAGCCTTTCGAACCGTTTAAGGGCCATTTCCCTGAAGATTGCCAAAGCCCCGGTGTATTACGAAACCGCAATTGCTACGCTGCAAAAACCTACCCTGGAGCATACCCAACTGGCCATTTTGCAAAACAGGGGCGGGGCCGAAGTTTTTGGCCCAGCCATGCTCGATTCGATAGCCAAATCGAACCTGAAACCGGCAGAAAAGGACTTGTTGAGCCAGCGCATTGCCACCGCCAAACTGGCTATAAACGGCTATGTACGTTATTTAGAAAACCAGGTGCTGCCTACGCTCCGGAACGATAAAGGCCGGAGTTTCCGCCTTGGCAAAGAGCTATACGATCAGAAGTTTCGGTACGAGATTCAGGCCTCCAATTCTCCGGAAGAAATTTACCGCAAAGCCCAGGCGCATAAACAGGAACTTCATCGGCAAATGATCAAGCTCAGCCGCCAGCTCTGGCCGAAGTATTTTACCGAAGCCCCGCCTACCGATAGCCTGGAAATGGTACGCAAAATGGTAGGAAAACTCTCGGAAAAACACGTATCCCGCGATTCGTTTGTCGTGGCAATCCGGAACCAGATCCCACAACTGGAGCAATTCGTATCGGCCAAAAAGCTGCTTACCCTTGATCCGAGCCGGCCTTTAAAAGTGCGGGAAACGCCCCTGTACATGCGCGGCGGCGGGGCAGGAGCATCCGTTTCCGCCCCTGGGCCGTACGACCAGAAAGCCGATACGTATTACAACGTAACGCCGCTGGATGATTATTCCCCTGCCCAGGCCGAAAGTTACCTCCGGGAATACAACAACTACACCCTCCAGATCCTGAATATTCACGAAGCCATTCCCGGGCATTATACCCAACTGGTTTACGCCAACAAAGCACCTTCCATTATTAAAGCCATCCTCGGGAACGGTGCCATGATAGAAGGCTGGGCGGTATACGCCGAGCGCATGATGCTGGAAAACGGGTATAAGAACAGTCCGGAAATGTGGCTGATGTACTATAAATGGAACCTGCGCACCACCCTGAATACCATTGTCGATTACGGCGTGCACGTGCTTGGTTTTACCGAAAAACAGGTACTGGATCTGCTCCAGAAAGAAGGTTTCCAGGAAGCAGCCGAAGCCCAGGGCAAATGGACGCGGGTGAAACTGAGCCAGGTGCAGCTTTGCAGCTATTTTACCGGCTATACCGAAATCTACGACCTGCGCGAAGAACTGGAGAAAAAGCAAGGCAAAAACTTTAACCTCCAGAAATTTCACGAACAGTTTTTAAGCTACGGTAGCGCCCCGGTAAAATACATTCGTGAGCTGATGCTGCAGGAGAAGAAAAATTAAGAATAATAAAATTAAGATGCCTCGGTTCAAACTGCACAAAGACCTTTTCGGATTACTATTTTTTCTACTGACCCTGCTGGTACTTTTTTTGTTTTTTCGGTAGGATAAAACAGTAGGGTATAGGCCTGGAAAACCAATTGCAAAAATTAACTACTTTTGGACGGACAACAGACCCGCTTCAAAAGTATGTTCTTTCTTCTTTCCAAAATCCTGGATTTTTTGCTGCAACCCATAATCTGGATCATCCTGGTGCTGGCTGCGGGTTTGCTTACCAGGAATCCGGTCCGCAAAAAACGGCTGCTGGTAATCGGTTTTTGTTTGCTGCTTTTCTTTAGTAATCCGTTCATTATCAACGAAACCTGGCTGGCCTGGGAGAAACCGCCTGTACCGGTTAAAGAGGTTCCGATTTATGATGCCGCCATTGTACTGACAGGTATAACCTTACAGGATAAATCGCCGCACGACCGGGTCTATTTTGAAAAAGGAGCAGACCGGATCCTGCACGCCCTGATGCTGTATAGAAAAGGCCGGTTTGGAAAAATCATTATCAGCGGAGGTTCGGGATCCATCCGGCAACAGCAGGCCTCCGAAGCCGATGAATTGCGTAATGTTCTCCTGCAGGCCGGTGTGCCCGATTCCAGCATTATTGTTGAAAATAAAAGCCGCAACACCCGCGAAAATGCCTTGTTTACAGCCGAAATCCTGAAAACTAAACCGGAACTGCAGAAACTGCTTTTAATTACCTCGGCGTTTCACATGCGGCGCGCGGCGGGCTGCTTTGAAAAGGCCGGACTACAGCCCGACCTTTTTCCTGCCGATTATTACAGCACCGACCGGCTATATACCCCTGATTACCTGATCCTGCCCTCCGAAATCGCTTTGGCCGACTGGAAGCGCCTGATCCGGGAAATGACAGGGTTTGTGACGTATAAATTGCTCGGGTACTGCTAAGCCAGCCAGATACTTTTCTGGTTCACAAATTCCCGGATCCCTACGTACGATAATTCCCGCCCGTAACCCGATTTCTTGATTCCGCCAAACGGCATTTCCGGGCTCGAAGCCACCAGCGCGTTTATAAATACTGCACCCGATTCCATCCGCCTTGCCAACTCCTGGCCTTTTTTGTGGTCGTTTGTCCAGATTGAAGCGCCCAGGCCGAAGCGGGAATCATTGGCGATCCGGAGCGCGTCTTCGGCGTCTTTGGCTACCATTACGGCTGCCACCGGACCGAACATTTCTTCTTCGTAGGCCGGCATGCCGGGTTTTACATTTTTCAGGATCATGGGCTTGAACCAGGCAGAATCGTTTTCGGCGTGGCCGCCGTCCAGCACTTTTTCTGCGCCCTGGGCTACCGATTTTTCGACTTGTTTCTGCAGGCTTTCCGCCAGGTCTTTGCGCGCCAACGGGCCAAAGTCAGCTTCATCCGAAGCAGGGTCGCCGGATTTCAGGTTTGCCATTTTTTCTTTCATTTTCCGGATGAATTCTTCGGCAACGGGTTCTTCCACTATAAAGCGTTTAGCGGCAATGCAGCTCTGACCGGTGTTGATCATCCGAGATCTCACCGCGTTTTCAGCAGCTAACTCCAAATCGGCATCCTGAAGCACGACAAAAGCATCGGAGCCGCCCAGTTCCAGTACGGTTTTCTTTATTTCTTTGCCCGCTACCGAAGCCACGTGCGCCCCGGCGCCCTCGCTGCCTGTAAGCGTTACGGCCTTAATGCGTTCATCCTTGATCAGCACATCCACGCCGTCCGATTCTACGAGCACCGTCTGGAAAATGCCTTCCGGGAAACCGGCTTTGGTGAAAATTTCCTGAATGGCCAGGGCGCATTGCGGTACGTTGGAAGCATGTTTCAGAATACCCACGTTGCCGGCCATAATAGCCGGGGCGGCAAACCGGAACACCTGCCAGAAAGGGAAATTCCAGGGCATAATGGCTAAAATAATTCCGAGCGGCTCATAGGCAATGTAGCTTCGGGTAGCGCCGGTTTTTATCAGTTCATCAGCCAGAAAAGTTTCAGCATTGGCCGCATAATACTCACAAGCCAAAGCACACTTTCGAACTTCGCCGCGCGATTGCTGAATGGGTTTGCCCATTTCGGCGGTTATGATCCGGGCGTATTTTTCGGTATTGCCGGCAAGTTCACCTTGTACAAAGCGCATCAGTTCGGAGCGGTGCGTGAAATTAGAATGCCGCCAGGTTTGAAACGCTTTTTCGCCTTTAGCCAGCATGGTTTCTATTTCGGCTTCAGTGTGCGGGTCAAAGGTTTTTTCAACTTTGCCGGTAGCCGGGTTCAGGGTTTGTATCGCCATCGTTTTGATTGTTGATTGCTAATTGTTGATTGCTAATTGCTGATTGTTAATTGTTGGTTGCTGATCGTTGATTGGTAATTGCAGGAAAAAACGAATTTAGATTTTTTCGATTAAAAATTACCGTTGTTGATGGAGGAAGTTACTTGACCTAATATAGAATTAAACAATCAGCAATCAACAATCAACAATTAACAATCAGCAATCAACAATTTATTAAAAACAGTACCGTTTCGGGCACAAAAAGTTTATGTGTATCTTTAAGCCTAAAGCAAACCTACCATGGAAAACACGTATTACAATCCCGCCGACCTGGCCAAATTTGGCAATATCTCGGAGCTTCAGCCGGAAATGGGCAATAAATTTTTCAGCTATTATGCCGAAGTTTTTAAAGAAGGCGCCCTGACCGAACGTGAAAAATCGCTGATCGCTTTAGCCGTAGCACACGCCGTGCAGTGCCCGTACTGCATCGATGCCTATACCACCGATTCGCTGCAGAAAGGCGCGGACGAAAACCAGATGATGGAAGCAATTCACGTGGCCGCGGCCATAAAAGGGGGAGCAACCCTGGTGCACGGCGTGCAGATGATGAATAAGCTGAAGGAAGTTACCATGTAATTGATGAAGTCTTTAAAAGCCCAGGAAGTACCTTTAGCCGATACCGGATTTCAGCTGAACGTGCTGAATTCCACATTTTCTGAACAAAAACAATTTCCGAAGTTCCGCGATAAGCTGGCGGCCCATAATCTGTACCCGCTGAAACCGACCGGAATCCAAATTTTTCAGGTGAACCTGGGCAAGATGTGCAACCAGGTTTGCCGCCATTGCCACGTAGATGCCGGACCGGACCGCAAAGAGATCATGACCCGCGAAACCATGCTGGAATGCCTGGAGGCCCTGGCGCAAACCGATATTCCGGTGGTGGACATTACGGGCGGCGCGCCTGAAATGAATCCGGATTTCCGCTGGTTTGTGGAAGAAGTGTCCCGTTTAGGCCGCAAAGTAATGGTGCGCTGCAACCTGACCATTATTCTGGCAAACCCGAAATACCACGATCTGCCGGTGTTTTTTAAGCTTCACCAAGTGCAGGTGGTTTCTTCGCTTCCTTATTTTTCGGCCACCCGCACCAATGCCCAACGCGGCGAAGGCGTGTTCGAAAAATCGGTAAAGGCCCTGCAAATGCTGAACGCCGTTGGGTACGGCAAGGAAGGTTCGGAATTGATTTTAGACCTGGTGTTTAATCCTTCGGGCGCCTTTTTGCCGGGAGGCCAGGCCGGTCTCGAAAAAGAATTCAAGCGCCGCCTGAAACTGGGTTTTGACATCGATTTCAATAACCTTTTTGTTATCACGAACCTGCCCATCAGCCGTTTCCTCGATTACCTGATCGAAAGCCGGAACTACGAAACCTACATGGATAAACTGGTAACGGCCTTTAACCCGGCAGCAGCCGAAAATGTGATGTGCCGCAATACCATTTCGGTAGGCTGGGACGGTTTTCTTTACGATTGTGATTTCAACCAGATGCTGGAGCTGAAGGTGAATTCCCAAGCCGGCAACCACATCCGGGATTTTGATTTGACTTCGCTGAATAACCGGGAAGTAGTGCTGAACCAGCATTGCTACGGCTGCACGGCAGGAGCCGGCTCAAGCTGTGGCGGCGAAACGGTAGCCTGATATGAACCAAGAAAATGCCCTTATTATTTTCGTCCGGAATCCGGAATTAGGCAAGGTGAAAACCCGGCTGGCTGCTACCATTGGGGAGGAAAATGCTTTAAGGGTTTACAAAGAATTGCTTCGGCATACCCGTGACATTACCCAAAACCTGCCGGTCCGGAAACTGCTTTTTTTTACCGGTTCCCCTGATCCTGCTTTCTGGCCTTCGGAAATTTATGAGCCCTACCGGCAGGAGGAAGGCGATCTGGGGTTTCGGATGGAAAAAGCTTTTGAGCAGGCTTTTGCGGAAGGCGGCAGGAAGGTAATTATTATCGGCAGCGATTGCCATGAGCTACAGGAAGAAAATATTTCAGAAGCTTTTGAAAAACTGAATTCCCATAAGGCCGTAATTGGTCCGGCAGCGGACGGCGGGTATTACCTGCTTGGTTTTTCGGCCCTGAATCGTAGTGTTTTTCAGCATAAGACCTGGAGCACTGATACCGTTTTTCATGATACGATCCGCGATTTTGACCGGGAAGGTTTAACGTATGCAGTCTTACCGGTACTGCACGATGTAGATGAAGGAAAAGACCTGAATGAAGTGTTGAGAAGTTTAATTTACGGCTGAAATGAAAAAGATTCTGGAAACGGAGCGGTTAGTTTTAAGAGAAATTGAGCCAACCGATGCGGAAGTGCTTTACAACCTGAACCTGGATCCGGAAGTCATCCGCTATACCGGTGATTCGCCATTTGCGAGCGTAGCGGAAACCGAGACGTTTCTGACAAATTACGCCGATTACCGGAAGTTTGGTTACGGCCGCTGGGGCGTGATCCGGAAGGAAGATGATGAATTTTTAGGCTGGTGCGGTTTAAAATACCACCCGGATGAAAATTATACTGATCTGGGTTATCGATTCTTTAGAAAGTTCTGGGGTTTTGGTTACGCCACCGAAGCTGCCAAAGGATGTTTAGCCTATGGTTTCAATAAGCTGAATCTGGATTACCTGATTGGCACGGTGATGCACGAGAACTTGTCCTCCGTAAACGTACTGGAAAAAGCGGGCCTGCAATACTGGAAAGAGGACTTATGCGAAAAACATCCGGCCCAGGTTTACAGAATAAATAAAGCTGAATTTCAGAATTTACAACCTTAAATTACCTTTTGCAGGAGGCTTTGCTTTTTGCGGATTTAACAAATATGGAAAAACGATTAACCCAGGCTACCCTCGATTTTATAAAAGACCTGCAGCAGAATAACGAGCGCGGCTGGTTTCAGGAAAACAAAGGCCGTTACGAAGCCGCGCGTCAGGATTTCCTGGAGCTGGTGCAAAATGTAATTGATGGCGCTTCGAAGTTTGAACCGGCGCTGAAAGGGCAGGAAGCGAAAGACACCATGTTCCGGATTTACCGCGACATCCGCTTTTCCAACAACAAAACCCCTTACAAAGATCACCTGTGCGCATACCTGGCCGAAGGCGGCCGCAAAACCATAAATCCCGGTTACTACCTGCACATCAACCCGAATAACCAGTCGTTTCTTTCTATGGGCCTCTGGATGCCACCGGCCCCGGAATTAAAAGCCGTGCGCCAGGAAATTGATTATAATTACGAAGAGCTGAAAGGGATCGTAGAAGCCCCGGCTTTCAAGAAATACTTCAAAGAATTTGGCGGCGAAAAGCTGAAAACCAACCCCAAAGGCTACGATTCCGATAACCCGGCCATCGACTGGTTGCGGCACAAAAGCTGGAGCGTAAGCTATCCCTTATCCGACGAACTGTTGCTAAGCAACAAGCTTTCCGATACGCTGATCAGCCTGATGAAAACCGCCAAACCGATGATCGATTTCTTTATGCGCCCGCTGCAGGATTTGAATGAGGGTGGGGAGAAATAGGGGGTTCTGTAATTGAAATTAGGCCTACAAAGTTGATTGTTTTCAGTATGAAATTGTCTGAACACGATTTTAAGGATTGATTGGATAGATAGGATTTTTATACCGAATTGAGTAACTCTTTGGGCAAAATCATCATACCTTTCATATAAATCATACGAATCATAGTTCAGACAACTTTATCTGCGTAAAAGCAATGAAGAACTAATGATAAACTTCTACGCATTTTAAAGATAGTTCCTGAAACTTGTCCGTACCCAGACCGACTGGAATTCCGCCTAAACAGCCTCCGGAACCGGTTGGTTTTTCAGGTGGAAACGGTAGCGATTTTCAAGCAAAAGCGCCGTAGCAACGCCCAGGTATTCCAGGCCAACCAACCAGTAATTTTCAGTGTAAGAAGCGGTCTGGTAAGCAGCGTAGGAAAGGACTGCCAAACCCGACCACACCAAAGCATACCGAGAATGAGCAAGCACGCTGAGCGCAACCAGCGTAGTGATGTACCAGGGATGCACAATGGTAGCCAGTAGAAAGTAAATTGTTAAGCCGGTGAGCAATTGTTTCGGTAAAGTTGCAAAATCATTATTCCCGGAGCGGAAAGCCAACGCTAAAATGCTTATGAAGGTAATGACCGAAAGCAAAGGGCCGATGAAAGCGATCTGGTTGTAGCCGTAAAGGTAGAGGCCGATCTCCCGGAGTAAATAATAAACGCTGGCATTAAACTCAAACTTCTGAAAGTAGAGGTTCAGGCTGTTGGAGAAGTGGGCAATCAGTTCAGCATTCAGGAAAGGCAGAAATAAAAGCAGGCAGGTTGCGCCCACGGTACTGCAGTAAAGCAGCCAGTTTTTTAAACCTAACAGGCGGAACAGAAAAGGGAGCAGGATCAGGGGAAGCAATTTGGAGCAAACCGCAAAAGCTAAACTCAGGGCGGAAAGGTGGTAGCGATTCCGGTTTAAAAAGTAAAAAGCAGCCAGGGTAAAAAAGATCATCAGCGCTTCGAAGTGCAGGTTGCCGGTCAGTTCCACAATTACCAATGGGTTCAGTACGTACCACAACGCGTTTTCTTTTCGCTGTCCAAGCTGGCTCAGTAATTTCGGCAGCAGGAGCAAGGTGCCTGCTTCGGCCGCTAAAATAAAGAGCCGCATTACGATGATTCCGGATAAATTGTTTTCCGAAAACAACCAACCGGCCAAAGCAAAAATGAACTGACAAACCGGCGGATAAACAGAAAAATAATGCGGGGAATTCAGGCCGGCATAGAGCGCCTGGTTTAAACCCGGAATGCCGGAGAAATTTTGTTCGTGGTAAAAACCGGGCAGGTGCAGGAAGGGGTTTTCGCCGGCTGTCAGCAAACGCCCGTCCCAGAGAAAACGGAAATAATCGTCGGATAAGGCCGGTAAACTGAACAGGAAAATTACTCTGAATGCCATTCCAAGCCAGAGCCCGGTCTTTAAGTTCAGGTTTCGCGAAAGCAGTACATAAGCCGAAAATGCTAAGAAAAACAGCAAAAAAAGTTTTCCAAATTCCTGCCGCGGTAATTCGTAGCCCAACAGGTAATAAGCCAGGCCCGACAAGGTAGCTCCGGAAATCAACGCCCAACGATTTTGCAGCAGGTTGTTCATCGGGTAAAGGAATGACGGAGGGAGTAATAAAACACCAAACTATAACCAACGGCCAGCATTCCGTGGAAAAACAGGAAGCGGTATTGTTCGTGCATCAGGCCGTAAAATACCGAAAACCAGAAAGCTATGGCCAGCATGCCTTCCAGCAAAGTTATGAGGGAAAGACCGGACAAGCGGTAAGGGTTGGTTTTCCAGCTTCCGGAAATACCAGTCAGGCTGTATTTTGGCGTCCGGACGAAAGGCGTTTTCAGGCCCAGAAACCCCTGACTAACCGCCAGCGCATTGTGCAACGACAAGCCCATGGAAACGGACAGGAAAAGCGGGAAGCGGAACAGAAATACGCGTTTCGGCAAAGCAGGCTGCGCGAAGCGGAAGGAAACAAAATAGTACACGCTAAGCAGCAAAAATCCTGTCAGGAAAATGCCGGTGCTTCGGAGAATAAAGGCGCTGCTTTCGGAATTGGTTTGCAGGAAAAGTAAGGGCAAACTTAATAGTGAAGCCAGGAACAGGCTGATGAAAACGCTGCTGTTAAGTAAATGGAAAAGGCCGTGCCAGCGCGTAGCAGCCGGAATGCTGGCTTGCCAGAGCTTTTTGAAGTGCTTGCGGGAGGTTTCAGCGGCGCCCTTGGTCCAACGGTATTGTTGCGATTTCAGGGCCGGCAGGTCGGCAGGCAGTTCGGCAGGTACCACCTTGTTTTCGAGGTACAAAAATTCCCAGCCTTTTAGTTGCGCGCGGTAACTCAGGTCGAGGTCTTCCGTGAGCGTATCGCTTTCCCAGCCGCCCGCCGATTCGATGCACTGGCGGCGCCAAACCCCGGCCGTGCCGTTGAAGTTTATAAAATGCCCGCCAAAATTTCGGCCGCTTTGCTCAATGGAAAAATGGGCATCAAGTCCGAAAGCCTGCAGTCTGGTCAGCAAAGAGCTCTCTTCGTTCAGGTGGCCCCAGCGAGTTTGCACCACGCCGATCTCAGGTTTGTGAAAGGCCGGAATAGTTTGTTTCAGAAAGTCCGGCTCCGGTACAAAATCGGCATCGAAAATGGCAATGAATTCGCCGGTGGCCTGGTAGAGTCCGTATTTTAAAGCGCCGGCTTTGTAGCCTTCGCGGTTCCTTCTCCGGACCTGGCTAATATTAATGCCTTGCGCCTGATAAGCAGCTACTTTTTGAGCTACAATCTCTACTGTTTCGTCCGTAGAATCGTCGAGTACCTGGATCTGCAGTTTTTCGCGCGGGAATTCCAGAGCCGTTACAGCTTCCAGCAGGCGTTCCACCACGAAGCGCTCGTTGTAGATCGGCAGCTGCACCGTTACGGCGGGCCATTCGGCAGGCGGGGGGTAGAAGGCCTTGCCGGCACTTTTCCGGGAGCGGAGAAAAAGGACGGTAAGGTTTAACTGCAGCAGGCTGTAGCAGAAAATAAAAAGCAGGCAAAGCCCGTAGAGCAACAGCAATAAAATTTCCAGGCCTTCGGTAATCATCTGGAACAAATATCGGAATTAACGGCCAATGCCCGAAGCTTCTTTTTGAAATCCGGAAGGCTTTGGGGTTCCACAGGTTTTATTTATCGGGTAAAGCAGGCAGAAGGAAAAAGAACGCTGGTTCAGACATCTGTGTCTGAAACCTATTCTGTTGCAGACATCTGTGTCCGCTTCTATGAATACGGGGACACAGATGTCCCCTGCAGGTTGCTTCCGGACAGAGATGTCCGGAAGAGCGCTATGTGAGCACTTTGGGCTTTTGTAAATCGCAATGGCCTTAGCGGTAGCGGAAAATGGTGTAGAGAATTTTATAGCCGGCCAGTACCGTTCCTTTCACCGTTCCCGAGATTTTGGAATACCCGATGCGCTTGCGGTAAGGCACGGCCACTTCGGTGCAGCGGAGCTTTTGTTTGGCGGCTTTCAGCTGCATTTCTACCGTCCAGCCGTAGGTCTGGTCCTGCATGTTCAGATTAACTAAATTTTCGTAGCGGATTGCCCGGAAAGGCCCCAGATCGGTAAAATGCACCTGGTAAAACAGTTTCAGTAGTTTGGTAGCCAGCCAGTTTCCGAACACTTGCGGAACGGTCATGGAACCGGCTTCCCGGTTGCCCAACGCCCGCGAACCGATCACCAGATCGGCGCGGTTTTCCAGAATAGGCTGCAGAAGTTCGGGCATTTTTTCGGGGTAATCGGAATAGTCGCCATCCAGGAAAACCACGATGTCGGGTTTTTCGGTTGCCGGTTTCTGCTGCAGGTATTCCAGGCCCTTTAAGCAGGCATTGCCGTAGCCCAGAAGCGGCTGAAACAAAACGGTAGCGCCGGCAGTTCTAGCCGCACCGGCCGTATTATCTTTCGAATTATTATCGACCACCACTACTTCCGCTACCAGGCCGGAAGGAATATCGCGGATTACTTTCTGAATGGAATGTTCTTCGTTGTAGGCGGGGATAATAACGTGGATGCGCGGCATAAAGCAAGGTCTTGCTGCAAAGATGCTCAATTAAAAGGAAATTCCGGCCTTTGCCCAATTTGCTTAACCGGCCGGCGTTATATTTTCGTAAAAACGAACCTGATATAATCCGTACTTTTGAACAAACCGTTTTTAAAATTCAATTACCTGAAACAATGCTGAACAAAGGAGAAAAAGCGCCCGATTTTAATTTACTCGATGCCAACGGCGATGTTTTTCATTTATATGACAAGCTGAAGGAAGCCAGCGTAGTGCTGTACTTTTACCCCAAAAACGACACCCGCGGCTGCACCGCCGAAGCCTGCTCGTTCCGCGACCAGTATGAAGTGTTCAAAGAAGCCGGCGCCGAAGTGGTAGGCGTAAGTTCCGACGATATTCAGTCGCACCAGAAGTTTTCTCAGAAGCACGGTTTGCCCTTTATTCTGCTAAGCGATAATGGGGGTAAGATCCGGAAAATGTACGACGTGCCCCGAACGTTGGGTTTGATCCCCGGCCGGGTAACCTACGTGATCGATCAGAATGGCATTATCCAATACGCTTTCAATTCCCTGATAAAACCGCTGGAACACGTAGCCGGCGCGCTGGATGTACTGAAAAGCCTACCCAAAACCGCTTGAATACTTTAATCATGAAGAAATTATTATGAAGAAGTCCATCCTGACCTTTTTACTCGTTTTAGGTAGCGTTTTTTACCTGCTTCAGCCAGTTCTGGGGCAGAAGCAACCGGAAAAAGCCGTGGTTTACGATGCCGTGCTTTCACAATATGCGTATCCGTATCTGGTAAAATTCATGGATCTGAAACTGGAAGGGCAGGCTTGCCGCATGGCGTACATGGATGTGGCGCCGAAAGGAAAAGCAACCGGGAAAACGCCGGTACTGCTGCTACACGGAAAGAACTTCTTCGGGGCGTATTGGCGGAACACCATCAAATTCCTGAGCGACCAGGGTTACCGGGTAATTGTGCCGGACCAGATCGGTTTCGGAAAATCGACCAAAGCAGACCTGCATTACAGTTTTCATTTACTGGCTCAAAATACCAAGAAGCTGCTCGATACGCTCGGCGTGAATAAAGTGGTAGTAGTCGGTCATTCCATGGGTGGTATGGTAGCTACCCGCTTCACGTTGATGTACCCGGAAACGGCCGAAAAAATGGTGCTCGAAAACCCGATCGGTCTGGAAGATTACCGGCCAGCCGTGCCTTTCCAAACCTTAGACGAAACGTATGCGAATGAACTGAAAAACTCCGAAAGCGCGATCCGGAATTACTTTAAAACCTATTTCCCGGTCTGGAAACCCGAATACGACGAATGGGTAAAGGTGCCGGCCGCCCAGATCAATGGCCCGGATTTCAAGCAAGTGGCCCTGGCTTCCGCTGAAACTTTCGAAATGATCTACCAGCAGCCCGTAAGCTACGAATTTCCAAATGTAAAGGCTCCAAGTTTGCTCATCATCGGTCAGGAAGACCGCACGGTAGTGGGTAAAGCCCTGATCAAAGACAAGCAAAAGCTGGCGCAAATGGGCCAGTACCCGCAATTAGGCAAGAAAACCGCCCAAGCCATCCCCAACGCCAAATTGGTAGAAATGCCCGGCATCGGCCACATCCCGCACCTGGAAGTTCCGGATAAATTCCACGATGCCTTGCTGAAATTCCTTAAGGAGAAGTAAGGTAGATTTGGAGATTTGGAAATTTGAAGATTTGGAAATGGGGAATTAAAAATGGGTAAAGGTCCAGTTCATCGCGCAAGTTTAGCGGAGCGTAACTTGTGTGTAATTCATTGGTCTGTTTGTAACTGACCTTGCCTGCAAGGCAATCAAAGCGGCTGCTATGAAATACTCAAATATTTGATCAGATACTTCCGCCAGTTACAAACTGGCTAATTGAAAAAGTCACAAGTTGCGGCTCCGCCTAAACTTGCAACATATTTTACTCCTTTATCCTCTTTGCTTAACGGTAGTTAGGTGTTGCTGCATTTCCACATCTTCAAATCTTCAAATTTACAGAATCCGTAAGCTTTCGGCATGAATGAAAGAAGTGGGTTCATAGCGGCCTTCCGGCTTTTTATTTTCGAGCTTCAGTACGCCGCGAGGGCAAACGGTGGCGCACATGCCACAGCCTACACAAGCCGCCCGGATGATAGGTTTTCCCTGCTGGGCGTACCATTTCACGTCTATGCCCATTTCGCAATAGGTGGAGCAGTTGCCGCAGGAAATGCACTGGCCGCCGTTGGTGGTAATGCGGAAGCGGGAAAAATGCTTCTGGAGCCAGCCAAGGTAAGCGGCCAGCGGACAACCAAAGCGGCACCAGACCCGGGAACCAAGCAGAGGGTAGAAGCCCACGCCTACCACGCCTGAAAAGATCATCCCGATAAAAAAGCCATAGGTATGCGCAAAGCCGCCAGAAAGACTGCCTAATATGCCTCCTTTGTAATAAGAGTTTAACCAAAGAAGGGCAGTGGTGAGGGTGATAAAACCCAGAACCGGGTAAATGATGGCTACTTCTAACTGCCAGGCTTTGCGCGATTTATTGGAAAGTTGGCGGAAGGGATCGCCGGCGGTTTCGGCCAGGCCGCCGCAACCGCACACCCAGCTGCAATACCAGCGTTTCCCGAAGAAATAGGTAAGGATCGGCGTGGCCAGAAACGATAGAGAAACTGTCCAGAAGAGCATGAAGGTGGTTAAACCTCCCGGATGTTTTTGCAGATTTTCGAACGAAACCGGGAAAAGGTAATCGTATTTGAGGGGCCAGAAGTAACTGAAGTAAAATTCCGGTTCTTTAAAAAGCGCTAAAACGTTGGGTAAAATAAAAGCCAGCACCAGTTGAAAAAACATGATGGAAACCGTGCGCCATTTATGATAGGGGCTGCTTTGGTATTTCAGCAATGCCCGAACTCCCATGATCAATATTGCAAGCGTGTAAAGCCCTCCGTACAGAAACCACTCATCGGCTTGCCGGCCGCGGAGGAGGAAGCTCAGCGGATCGAAAATCCGGATCAAGCCGGTTAAATATTCCGGAAACCAGAAAAGGACTATGTAGAAAGCCGTAAGTATGATTCCTAAAAGCCAGGCAGCTGATCTTCGGGCCGAGAATTGGTTAAACCAGACGTAATGCTGCAGGTTAGCGGAGTCGGTGTTGCGGAATTTCAGGTAAATATACCAGATGCTTCCCAGGGTAAAGAGACCAAATCCGGTGGCGGAAAGAACAGATATAAAGTAGCTTTTCAGAAATAAAGGCAGCAACGCCATAAGTAGACCTGCCCAGGTCAGAACCAAGGGCAAGGCAGCTTTTTTACTGAACCAGGCAGTTTTTTCGGAAAAATCCATAGCCTTTAGTGGTGATGGTGGTGATCGTCGGGTTTGGCAAAAACGTTACGAAGATAGCCGCCAACAAACAGGATTGCCCAGCACAAATACAGCATCTCGAAGTCAGGAATTACTTTGTGGACCGCGTTCAGCACCAGGTGCGCCAGCAGCGTCATGACCAGTCCGGTGACGGCGATCACCTGAAAGGAATTCATTTCGCGCAGGTTGTAAAGTTTTCGTAGACTCATAATTTCAGAAGTTTTCAGCGCCTGTTGAGTTAAAATTTAAAACTGAAAGCGGATGTTTTTTTGAAGATTCGGATTGCCTTCAATTCCCGGACTTGTATACGTGCTGTATGCTTTTTTCGTGGCGGCGGTGAAACTCCGGATCAAAGTTAGCTTCTTTTAAATGCTTCATTACATATTCCAGTGGTTTTTGCTCCCGGATCCAGGTTTCGCAGACTTCCTGCCGGTAACGCACATTCAGCAGCACAAAACCCGTGACTGTTTTTAATTCATCTTTCAAATAATTAATGCGGATGCTGGCCGTGCCGGCTTCGTTCTGCCAGAAAAGCGAACTTTCCTCCGTATTCACTTCCGGGTTTACCGAGCCATAAGTCTGAAATTCCAGGTCGAAAAACTTAGCTGAATTAAAAGGAACGCCTCGTTCATAAGGAACCTGATGGCCGCAGATATTATATCCGGCGGTTTCGCCCTGAATCCGGCCGGTGTACCAGATCTGCTCGATCCGGTTTTCGGCAAACGCCAGTTCGGCACAATCGCCGGCGGCAAATACCTCCGGAATATTCGTTTCCAGAAATTGGTCAACCAGAATGCCTTTTTGCGTATTTATACTACCGTTTTTTACCAGCTCCAGGTTTGGTTGTACGCCGGTAGCAATTCCTACAAATGTGCAGGGAATGCGCTCCTGTTCATTCGTGATAGCCGCACATACCCATCCTTCAGAATCCTGTTCCAGTTGTTCCAAAGTAGTTTTAAACAGAAGATTGATACCCTTTTGCTCCAGTCTTTTCCGAACCATTTCGGCTTCTGCTTTCGGCAGGTTTTTCCCCCAGTAATGCGCGTCGCGAATTAAGATTGTGGTATCAATGTTTCTTGAATGCAGCATTTCGGCCAGTTCTACGGCAATTAACCCGCCACCAACCAGAATGGCCTTGCCTCCTCTTTGTGTCGCTTTTTCGATCTTAGCCAAATCTTCCAGATCGTAGAAACCGTGCACGCCTTTACTTTCCTGTCCGGGCCAGTTGTAAAAAGCCGTTTGGGAGCCGGTTGCCAGCAGCAGTTTGTCATAAGCCAGGGTTTCGCCGGAGGCCAGGATAAGGGTTTTTTCTTCAAATTCTATACGGTTTACCCAAGCATGTCTTAATTCTATCCGATTTTCCTGCCAGAACCAGTCTTCGTAAGGCTTGATATTTTCGTAGCGGAGCTGGCCCAGGTAAAGGTACATAAGGGCGGTACGGGCATAAAAATGTTCGTTCTCGCCGGAAATAACGGTAATGCAGTAATCGGAAAGTTTGCGAATGGTAATAGCCGCGGTAACGCCGGCAATGCCGTTTCCGATAATGATTACGTGCTTGCTGCTATTTTCCTGAGTTTTCACAAATAGTTCTTATTACCGGAAGCAAATAAAGCAAAAGTCCCGGAAGAATTTACTTTCCGGGACTTTTGCAGCAACATTAAAAAGTACATTAATCAGTTACTTCAATGGCAATGGCATTGTTTGGTTTAATCGTGTTTGTTTTCATAGTCAGTCCGGCATAGGTATAGGGCTGGTCTTTTTTATAGTGCTGGTAAGCGGCAAACTGTTTTTTATTAAAAGAATTGAAAAGCAGGGAATGGTATTCTTCCTCGATCTGGTCTAAGCGCATATCCAAATAACGCGGGTCCTGTTCCCGGAGCTTGCTCAGGGCTTCAATTTTTTCCAGGCGCTGCAGGTTGAACTGGTACAACTTCTGATGATCTTTATCGTCGAGTTTCAGCTTAGCGGCCATTAGGCGGGTTTGTTTTTCCGCCAGTTCCGGTGCTGTTTGCGCAAACAACATATTTGTTCCCAGGAATAAGAACAGGGCCAGCATGTGAGTAAGTATTTTTTTCATATTAGAAGATTTAGCAGAGTTGATGATTTTCAGATACCTTAATTTCTCCCTTATTTACGGATGAGGCAATTTTGAGTTGAAGGTTAAAATTGCATTTTATTTAAATTGCAGCTTAATTATGGAAAATAAGTAATAAATAGATTGGAATATTCTTATGATACTAAAATGTTCTGTTCAGACTCCGAAAGTAAAATTAGTTCAGCCTATGCTGTACTATGGAGGCGGAAAACTCCGGAAAAGAAAGGCTTGCCCAGAAATGAAAAACGGACTTAACTTCTGGCGCGTATAACGGTTTACACCAATTGATTTTTAATTTTATGGAAAATTCAGAAGAGCAGCCGTTTGATAATAACGAAAAGAACAAATCGGATGTCGAGTTTAAAAAAGACCAGGCTAACGGCAATTTAGGGGACCCGACCGCGAAACGGAATATTGGTCCGAATGGCATTCAGCAACGACCCAACCAAAAAGATGAACTGGATAACCTGCACATCGGCGGCAACGAAGTTACCGGTTACGGCGATAATCTTCCAGCGGCCGATGCCGGCGAAAATGCGGCCGGGCCGGGCTTTGAAGCCGAGGGAGATGAGTACACCAATGATCATCCGGTTAAAGAAGAATAATTTTTTCTAGTTTATAATTTATTCGTTACCTAAAGAAAAAGCCCGCTAATAGTAAATATTAGCGGGCTTTTTTTATGCAGGCAAGTAATCTGCTTTTATTTCTTTTCTTCATCAGAGAAAGCGGTGAAGCTAGCATTGCTTTCTTTGTAAGCGGCATAAGATTCCAGTTGTTTTGGATTCAGGAAAGCACGCAACTCAGTTTCGAAAGAATTTTGCAGCTCATTCAGTTTCATTTCCCGCATGGCAACATCGTTGCTGTACATGCTGGTGATCTGGGCTGCTTTCGAAAATCTTTCGCGGTTCAGCGCTTTCAGTTTAATATATTCAGATTCATTTAAGCCTAACTGGGCCGACATTTCGCGGGTGGTATTTGCTACGCGGCTGTCGAGGTTGCCGGACTGGGCAAATGCAGAACCGGAAGTTAAAGCTAAAATAAGGGCGAAGGTAAAGATTAAGTTTTTCATAATAATAAGGTTTTTATGGTTGCTGTGGATAGATTATTTATAATTCTAATTCAGTTAATGAATTGCATTTATTCCTTTAACGGGGTAGTTGATAAGGTGTTTCAGTAAAGTAAATAAAATTGTATTTTAAAATTAAAAAGCGGGTTTATGTTGTGCAAACGTTGTATAAATCCGATTTTTGTAAAATAAAGGTTTTTATCTTTATTTGGAATTAAGATTGTATTTCGGGTATAGGTATTTCGTGTGTATTATACTTGCTGTGTTAGCAAAATATAATTCCGGAAAAGTTACTCGCCAGAGGTTGCAATTACCGGCAATTCCGCTTTCAGGCTTTTCTGAATGGCAAGGTAGTTTTCCAGTTGTTTCGTGTTCAACAGGCTTTCAATTTTCTGGTTACAGGCATTGTCCGCTTCGGTTAACTTTCTGAACATCATCTCAACATCGTTGCTGTACATATCCCGGATCATTACTTCGGAAGCCAGTTTTTCTGTCAGGTAAGTTTTAACCTGAATGTACTCCGATTCATTGAGTTCTATCTGGTTAGCCATTCTCCGAGCCATATCGGCGGCTTTGGTTTTTACCTGCTCATCGAGGCCTGCACCCTGGGCAGATATTAAAATAAAGGCAAAAAGGGCGGAAGTAATTAGTTTTTTCATATTTCTTAATTATCAGGAGTGAAATCCTTTAATTTTGTTTCTGTTTCTAATTTATAGTCCTTTAACGGCTCGGAAACAGCGCTAGTTGTCTGAAAATTAAATTAAAATATAAATAAACTAATTTGCCTCTAGTATTATTACGGTCTTGTTTAAGTGAGTTTTATCACATTCTTAAATGTGTAGCACAACAGGATGCCGGGTAAAGTTAAATTTTACCAACTCCTTGTTTGTTCGTGTTATTTTAATTGGGTAGACAAGAAAAATCCGGGAAGGGTTGTATGGCCGGTGAAATTTGTGTCAAGTTTTTACTTAAGGTCAATCTTATACCACTGGAAAGATTATTCGCCATCTGGAAGTAAAGGTGAGGCATACCTAATAAAAGTATGTTGCGTAAATACAGGTAACTATTCTTAAACTGATAAAGCATGCAACAAAAATTCCGTTCATTCCTGTGGCTGGGCTTAGGCGCCGGAGCCTTCCTGGCATATAAAGCAATATCCGGAAACGGCAGGAGGTACTCGTTTAGAGATAAAGTGGTAGTAATTACCGGCGGCTCCCGAGGACTAGGTTTGGTTATAGCCCGGATGCTGGCCAAAGAAGGCGCAAAGCTGGCCATCTGTTCCCGCACCGGACCCCAACTGGAAAGCGCCGCGGCAGAATTGCGGGAGTACGGCATTGAGGTATTGGCCATTCCCTGCGATCTGACGATTCAGGGGGAAGCAACACGCTTCATAGACCAGGTTCAGGAGCTTTTTGGCCGAATAGATGTGCTGATAAACAATGCCGGCGTTATACAGGTTGGCCCCCTAGAAGATATGAAAGTGGAAGATTACAGACTTGCCATGAACACGCATTTCTGGGCGCCGCTTTACACCATGCTGGCCACGGTTCCCGGTATGCAAGCCCGCGGGGAAGGCAGAATTGTAAACATTGCATCGGTGGGCGGGAAAGTGAGCGTGCCGCATATTGTACCATACAGCGCCAGTAAGTTTGCGCTCGTTGGCCTTTCCGAAGGCTTCCGGAACGAGCTGCAAAAGGATAATATATTGGTTACCACCGTAAACCCAGGTTTATTCCGTTCCGGCAGCCCGGTAAATGTGCTGGTAAAAGGGCAAACCAAAAAAGAATACGCCATGTTTGCCACCATGGGCGCCAACAGCCTCACGTCTTCGAGCGTGGAAAATACCGCGCGCCAGGTAATTGAAGCCTCCCGGTCCGGGGAAGCGGAAGTGGTAACCAACCTCCCGGCCAGGTTCCTGATCTTATCGAACAACCTCTTTCCCGAACTCACGGCTAAGACCATGGGATTTGCCAATAAGTTTCTGCCTGACCCGGTGGCCGATGTAAACAGAATGGCCCGCGGAGCAGAAAGCGATTCAGACCTGATTCCGGAGCATTTACGGGAACGAACCTGGAAAGCCGCCGCCCGGAATAATGAGATCTGAGTTGAAGACCCAGGAATAAGCTAAGCAGTTATTAGTTTAGTTTTTCCTTTTTGTCATCCTGAAAGGATCTTGTGATTTCTGGGTTAATAACGAAGAATTTCATTCTGGAGGATAAACGTGGTAATTCCATAAATTAGCCTTCAAACTTCTTTAAGGAAAACAATAAGGTTTTCAGCTGAAAAACTCAAACCGTTACAAAAAAGCGAGGCAGCCTTACCGGGCAATCCGGATGCAGCTTCGCTTTTTCGTAAGGCTTCGCCCGGAGATTTCAACTCCTTCTTTTTATACTTCGGGTAGGAATAGCGCTTAAAGGATCTTCGGGCCAATGATGTTTCGGATATCGGCCCCGCAAATCTTTTCTTACCTCAAAATACCCCGAATTCCAGAAACTTCGCAAGTCTTTGGTTACCTGCACCGGACGGGAAGCCGGCGAAAGCAAATGAATAAGCAAAGGCACTTTCCCTCCGCCGATCCGGGGCGTATCCAGTAATCCGAAAACCTCCTGCAACCGTACCGCCAAAACCGGAGAAGCCGGATCGGTGTAATCCAGCGGAATGCGGGAGCCGCTGGGAACATCCAGGTGGGTAGGGGCTAACCTGTCGAGTTCGGTGCGCTGTTCCCAGGGAAAAAATGCTAGCAAAATTTCGAAAAAATCCAGTCTGGCTATTTCATCCAACGATTTCAATCCGACTAAATGCGGCAGCAGCCATTCGTCCGCGGTTTCTTCCAGGTTTTCGTTCGCTAAGTCGGGCCAGGCATCCGGGAAGTAATGATGCAGGAATGCCAGTCTCTGCCGAAGCTTTTTAGCCGCGTCTGACCAAGGCAGCCGTTCAATTCCCCGTTCCAGCAAAGCCTTTATCATTACCTCCGCTACCAGTTCCGGATCGGGTTTGCTTAAACTGGTTTCTTCCAGTACCAGCGCGCCTAAACTGGTAAGCTGGCGGGCCACGATCCGGTTAGAGTTAACATCAAACTTTATTTCCTGGGTCTTTTCCAGCTGGGCGGCAAAGTGCTTTAAAATCTCGGCTTTGGAAATCGGGGCAGCCAGTTGAATTCGGGGATGTTGTCCGGCATCTAACTGGGCAATGGCATAAAATTCCGCTTCCCCGAATTGCTCGGTTGCCAGTTGCGCCTTTTGTCCGCTGATCAGGCGTACCTTGCCGGAGGTCTCTCGCTGGGCGAGGCGGTCCGGATAAGCAAGGGCGGTAAGCAGACCGGCAGCATCCGGGTTTAAACCTGCATCCTGAATTTTTAGTCTTTGGCGGAGGCTTTTCGCCTGTTCCCGGATCCTTCGGAGCACATTTTCCTCGATTACAAAACCGGGGGTATGCGGACGTTGTCCGTTCAGGATCTCGAGTCTTAGCTGCAGGTCAGGTTGTTCGTTCCGATAACTTTCCAGTGGTTTCAGCATGTCGCGCTCTCCCAGCAAAGCCGCTAAGCTGCAGGCAGTCGGCCCTTCGTTCACTTCCTGGCCTTTAATTACCAGATGGCCAAGCCGGGGCGCTAAACCCAAAGTAGCAATACTTCGGCCGTGCGGGGTAGGTTGCCCGTTCGGGCTTAAAGCCTCCAGCCTTATCAGCAGATCTTTGGCCTGGGCAATGGCTGCCGGGTGGGGCAGGTCAAGCCAATGCAGCGTAGTAATGTCCCTGGTGCCCCAAATGGCCAGCTCCAGTAACAGGCCGCTCAGGTCGGCTTCGCGGATCTCCGGCGGCAATTGGGGTAATAAATGCAACTGATCGGCAGCAGACCACAACCGGTAGCAAATGCCGGGACCAAGCCTGCCGGCGCGGCCCCGCCGTTGGTCGGCGGCGGCGGCGGATACCGGGATGGTAGCCAGGGCAGTTAAGCCGGTACGCGGTACAAATTTCGGAACCCGGGAAAAGCCGCCGTCAATCACTATGCGCACGCCTTCTATGGTTAAACTGGTTTCGGCAATGCTGGTGGCCAGCACTACTTTCCGCCGGCCAGCAGGAGCAGGCTGAATGGCTGCTTGTTGCTGGGGCAGCGGCAGTTCGCCGTGCAGCAAATGCAGATCGGTGGTTTCGGGCAAGGAATTTTCCAGCAGGCCGGCTGCTTTTTTTATTTCCCCGATCCCGGGCAGGAAAACCAGGATATCGCCTTCCGGATAATTTTTCAGGGCCTGCCGGATCGCTTTGGGAACTGCCGTCGCTAATTTAGCGGCGGGCCGGGAATCCAGGGCAGCTACTTCGGCAGGCGTGAGGTAAACCGTATCTACCGGGTACATTTTGCCTTCGCTGCTTATAACGGGCGCTTCCAGCCATGCCCCGATTCCTTTAGCATCCAGGGTGGCGCTCATGACCAGAAGCCGTAAATCGGGGCGCAATACCTGCTGGGCATCCAGGGCTAAAGCCAGGCCAAGGTCTGCCTGCATGCTTCGCTCATGAAATTCATCGAATATGATCGCGGCAATCCCTTCCAGCGTAGGGTCATCCTGCAACATCCGGGTAAGAATGCCCTCGGTAACTACTTCTATGCGCGTTTGCTCCGATATTACTTTTTCCAGCCTTACCCGGTAACCTACCGTTTTCCCTACTGGTTCATCTAAAAGCTGGGCCATGCGTTGGGCTGCTGCGCGGGCTGCCAGCCGCCGAGGCTCCAGCATTAAGATCCGGTTATCTTCCCGCCAGGAGGCATTTAAGAGCGCCAGAGGTACCAGGGTGGTTTTACCGGCTCCAGGAGGAGCCTCCAGAATGGCCCGGTTCGAGGAAGCCAATGCAGCCCCAAGTGCTGGAAGTACCGCTTTAACCGGAAGATCGGGCAGGAATTCGAATGGCATAAGTTTTAAAGAGAAAGCTACTGGCAATATTATTTAAAGGAAGTACCAAAAATACCGTTAATTCAGTAAACCGGCAGTAAGCAGCACGTGAGTTTGAAGCGAAGCACTTTTTACTGGGAAATTGTTACTGTTTTTCATTAAGGATAACCTTCGGAATAGCGGCCAGAACAGGACCAGGTAAACGGATTTAAATACCTAAATTTAAGGAACCTGGTTTCTTAAAAAAAATATTTCGGAATCGGGCCAGTGGTTCTTTCTGAATTTCCATTTTGCCGTTAAGAATTAAAAAAGGGAAATTGAAAGCCTTAGGCAAAACCTATGAAAAAACGCAATCCATATTATATAATAGGAACCATCGGTTTGTTACTAAACTTTCTGGCTACCATAATTCTGAGCTATGCCGTAGATCCTTACTTTGCTTCCATTTTCACGGCTTTCTTCCCGGTCTGGATCATTATTCTGGTGGTTGGTTACCGGAAAGCGCACCCGCGGCCATAAGGAAATTGCCACTAAAAGAAAACAAAAATGCGGCCCTTTAAAAGAAGCCGCATTTTTTATAAGTTAACTTTATTTCCGATTAGAACGGAAGATCGTTGTCCGCTTCGTCCATTACGAAGGTGGAAGCAGCCGGCTGGGCGGCATTGTTGCTGCGCGGTGCGCTGCTGTTGCCAGCGGAAGCACCGTTAGCGGCTTCTACCCGCCAAGCACCTAAATTGGTGAAGTACATGGTTGTACCGTTCTTGGTAAAAGGTTTACCGGAAAGGTTAAAAGCTACCTTCACTTCGTCACCTACATTGAATTGGTCTAACAGGTTGCATTTATCCTGGGTAAGCTGGAATTTTATGAATTGGGTGTAAGCGCCATCTGGAATCTCAAGCACAAACTCGCGTTTGCGGAATTTCTCACTTACCTGTTGTTCGTCAAAAATCTCGTGTAATTTGCCTTGGGCGTCGTAAGCCATAATCCTTCTATTTTATTGATTTTTATATATACAAATATACGAAAAACCGGCCATATTAATTCCATTTCAGCTGCCTTATTATTGCTTAATTCCCTGCTTTTTAAACTAACCTTTTCAGTTTTAATTATTTAAATTTTATCTTCCGGGGTATGGGTTGCTGTACCGGAACAGGATTTTAAAAGAAGCCTGCCACCTAACTTCTTTATTTGCGTATGGGGGCAAACGGTACGTATTTAAGCTTAAAAACCACTTATGAATAATTTTGCAATTGCCCTTCATGGCGGCGCCGGCACCATTACGCGCCAGGTAATGACCCCGGAAAATGAAGCCAATTACCGGAAAGCCCTGGAAACTGCTCTTATGGTTGGTTCAGGACTTTTAACGGCCGGTAAATCCGCCCTGGAAGCTGTGGAGGCCACGGTGGCCTGGCTGGAAGATTGCGACTTGTTTAATGCCGGCAAAGGCTCGGTTTTTACCAAAGCCGGCAAGCACGAAATGGATGCTGCCATCATGTGCGGTCGAACGCTGGCAGCCGGTGCAGTGGCCGGCGTCCGGAACGTTAAAAACCCCGTGAAGCTGGCGCATTGCATTTTGCAGAATTCGGACCATGTAATGCTGGTATACCCGGGAGCGGAAGAATTTGCCCGCAAGTACCACCTCGGTTTCGAACCGGACGAATATTTCTACACCCAACAACGCTACGAACAGTGGCAGGAGATCCGCGATTCCGACATTTTTATGCTGGACCACACCGAAGATATTCCGGCGCCAGTTCAGCCCCCTTTGCCGGATAATAAAGAAAAGAAGTTCGGAACGGTTGGGGCAGTAGCGTTGGACAAGGCCGGCAACCTGGCGGCTGCCACTTCTACGGGCGGTATGACGAACAAAAAATTTAACCGTATCGGCGATTCTCCGATCATTGGCTCCGGAACGTATGCCAACAACGCAACCTGTGCCATTTCCTGCACCGGCCACGGGGAATACTTTATGCGGGCGGTGGTTGCTTACGATATTTCCTGCTTAATGGAATATAAAGGGCTTTCGCTTCAGGAGGCCTGCAAAATAGTGGTAAACGAGAAACTGGTAAAACTTGGCGGAGAAGGCGGATTAGTGGCTGTAGATGCCAAAGGCAATATTGCCCTGCCATTTAATTCGGAAGGCATGTACCGGGCCTGCCGGGTTAACCAGGAACCGGCTTTCATCGGCATTTACGGCGATTGATGAAGCGAGCTAGTACACATTCAATTTAATTTATAGAATTTGCTTGACGGGATTTGTAATCCCGTCTTAACCGAGCCGTGGGATTTGTAATCCCACTTTCTAAAAATTAAATTGACTGTGTACTAGTGGAGCAGGGTGTTTCATTCTCAAAATTGCTGTTATTTAGTGTACAAGTGAGCACGGGTGTGCGGAACTTGCGAACGAAGCTCTGAAACAAATTGTCGGCTACTGGTCTGGCTTTGGAACTAAGAGCCAACGAGGTCCTTCGCTTTCGCTCAGGATAACAAGCTTATTTATTAGATAGCTCCTCAGCTTGGTTTGGCTTTAATGTTTTGAAAAATTCAGACCGAAAACAGTATCATTTTAACCAGAAAATCAGAAACAAATATTCTCATTACAGCTTTAATAACGCAATTCCGGCGGTGCCTGGGAGTTGAGCCATTCCTGATGGTCTTCGAAATCGGCATAGAATTCCCGGGTACTCATATCGTACACGTTGCCTTTAGCCAGCACGTGTAATTCTACGTTTTCGATGGAAAGGGGAGTGCCTTTGTCTACCCGGGGCGCATTGTTGTGCTGAATGTGGTGTCCGTCGATAATGATCACCAGGTTGGAGCCGATTGTTTCAATAAAATGGCCTTTGGTGATCAGTACGCCGGTGTCTTCGCCCAAACCAATGCCGATTACTTTGTCATGCAGGGCAACCGCTTCTATGAGCCGGCCAAAACGCCCGCGTTTTACAAAGTGCGAATCGATGATCACCCCCCGGATCAGGCCTAAGCCCGTTCCCATTTTCACGGAACCTTTCAGCAAAGCATTGGCTACACTTCCGCCCCGGACCATGATTTCAGACATGGCCATGGCCCCGGCGCTGGTGCCCGCAATTACAAAGTTTTCTTCCTCCAGGTACCGCAATTTCAATAAGTCCAGAAAATCAGTATTCAGGAACATTTGCGTGATTCGGGACTGGTCGCCGCCGGTAAACATCACGCCGTCGGCTGACTTTAACCGCTCGAGGTATTCCGGTTTTCGGGCTTCTTCTTCCGAATCGATGTGCATGAAACCGATATCTTCGATGTTCAGCAGTTTAAAAGCATTTAAATACCGGTCGCCAACTTCCAGCGGAATAAGCGAAGCCGTGGTGATTATTTCTATGCGCGGGGTTTTCTTTTTCAGTTCCTGCAGGAAGCGTTTCAAAATTCCCAGTTCGAAAAAATTTAGCCGGTAAAATCGTTTGGCGCGCGGATTCGGATAAGTGCCCTTGTCTTCGTTTCCGCCAATTGCCATTAATTTTCCTTTCGGTAGTGCGGTACTCATGTGCGTGTTTTATTTGAAAACCTATATACGAAATTCAGGAAAGGAGTTACTTAAAGTTTGAAAGGCACAGGAAGTTGGATATCTGTAACTAGGCTCAGAATCTTAAATTGCCTGAAATAAACAAGCAGATTTAGAGGTCTTTGAAAGCTACCCGATTAGGAAAGGCCAGTTTATGTTGCCTGATGTTCCGCAAAACAGGTTGTCTGAACACGATTTCAGGGAATTATTGGAAAGACAGGATTTTTATTTCAAAAAATGATCCAGGAGAAAAGATATGGATGTTCCGAGAAAAACTGCGCGTAAGCCCAAACCCGGAAAAGGAGTGGATACTGATATTTCGCTTAACGCTGCAGGTAGTACTATCCGTTTTACTTCTTTTTTTCTTCCCACGTCACTCTTAGCGTATTTTTTGCAGAAGATCCTGAAAATCCCTCCATCCTGAAAATCCTGATTCAGACAATAAAAGAAAAAAAATATTCTTAAAACTGAAAACCTGAAAACAAAACCTGACAGGTCTGGTTGTAAAGGAGGTCGTAATTTATGGCTGGTTCAATTTTCCACCTTAATCATAAAATATTATGCAACTAAAAACCTTAACCGATTTACTCATTCACGATTTAAAAGACCTTTACAACGCGGAGCAGCAATTATTGGTGGCTATGCCTAAAATGATGGACAAAGCAACTGCCCCGGCGTTAAAAAATGCCATTAACCAGCACTTCAAAGAAACCCAGAACCAGGTAACCCGCCTCGACAAAGTGTGCCAGATCCTGGGTACCGATGGCAAAGGCTTAAAATGCAATGCTATGGAAGGCCTTATCCGGGAAGGGCAGGAATTTATGAAAGAAGATGCCGATCCGGCCGTTATGGATGCCGGTATCATCGGTATTGCCCAGCGCATCGAGCATTACGAAATTGCCGGCTACGGTACAGTTTGCACGTATGCGAAGATCTTAGGCCTGAAAGATGTGCTTCCGTTGCTGAAAGAAACCCTCGACGAAGAGAAATCTACGGACGAAAAACTAACGGCCATTGCCGAGGAAATGGTAAATCCGGTAGCCCGGTAAGCAACCTGGAAAGAATAAAAAAGCCGGCCTGATAATTTATCAGGCCGGCTTTTTTATTCAAAAACGGTACTATTTTTTAGCTAAAAGTTCATCGATGGTAGCCGTAGAAACGGCATGGTAATTCGTCCGGGCTTTTTTGTAGATCGCCTGGGCACGTTCTCTGCCTTCCGGGCTTTCTAATAAAGCCTTGTAAAGCGGGATCAGGAATTTGCGACGGCCAACGTGCGTGAGGAAGTTTTCCAGGGCTTTGTCGGCGGGGCGGTAATTATTTTTAACGGCAATTTCGAGCCAGGCTGCCAGAATTTCGGAGTTGCCTGAATTGGTGAAATTAAAAGCCTTGTCCAGTTCCTGCATTTGCTCCGGAGTCAGCTTAGCGGGCAATTGGCGGAGAAAGTGCAGCCATTCGTGGCTCGACCAGTCTTTGGTGCTTATTTCTTTTGCTGGTTTGCCTTTCTGCCAGTCGGTGGCAGCCTGGGCAGCTTTTTCAAAACGGGTTGAAGAAATTGGAATGGCCCCGGCCGGAATACCAGGCTGGTAGATCCAGGCTTCCAGGTTTATTTTTTTTGCCAGTTCCGCATCGCCTTTAATCAGCTCCTTGTTCAGGAAATTCACAAAACTTTCCGTAGTTGTGGTCTGGAAAGCAAACTGGTTGAAGTACTTGTTCAGGAATTGGTCGAATTTATCGCGGCCTACGGCATTTTCTATATTCAGCAGGAAGTAATTTCCTTTTTCGTACGCAATATCGGTCAGGCCTTCATCCGGATCGCGGCCTTCCAGTTCCAGGCGAAGGCGGGTGTCCGGTTGGTCTGAGCCCAGTTCCTCCAAGGTGCGGTGCAAGTCCTGGTGTCCCAAAACTTTCAGCATATCCGAGTATTCTTCGCCGTACATAGCTTCCATAATGCGGCGCTCAAAATAAACCGTAAAGCCTTCGTTCAGCCAGAAATCGTTCCAGGTAGCGTTCGTAACCAGGTTGCCCGACCACGAATGGGCCAGTTCGTGCGCCACTAAACTTGTAAGCGATCGGTCGCCGGCCAGAATGGTGGGTGTAACAAAGGTAATGCGCGGGTTTTCCATGCCGCCGAAAGGGAAACTCGGCGGAAGCAAAAGCAGGTCGTAGCGGCCCCAGCGGTATTTGCCGTAGATCTTTTCGGCCGTTACCAGCATTTTGTCCAGCTCCGCAAACTCATAAGCCGCAGCCTCCAGCGATACCGGTTCCGCGTAAATGCCGGTGCGGTTGCTAAGGGGTTTAAAAGCCAGGTCGCCCACCGAAAGCGCCATTAAATAGGAGGGTATCGGCTGATCCATTTTAAAGGTGTAAACCCCGTCGGCTGATTTCTTTTGCGGATTTTCGGCGCTCATTACGGCCAGCATCTCTTTCGGCGCTTTTACTTTGGCGTTATAAGTAAACCGAACGCCCGGGCTGTCCTGGCACGGGATCCAGGTGCGCGCCAGAATGGCCTGGGACTGGGTAAACAGGAAAGGGTGCACTTTGCCGGCGGTTTGTTGCGGACTGAGCCATTGCAAAGCTGCCGCCTCCGGCGATGTTTCATACTCGATGGTAATGGCTTTGGTATCGGGGTTTAACTGAATTTCAAGAGGTTGCCCGAACGTAGGCTGGTTTTCGCCCAGAGAAAAAGCAAGGTCCTGTTTTTTAGTTGTATCGAACACATTCCGGATCTTCAGGTTGCGGCTGTCGAGAATGATCTTGTCGGTATCTTTTTTCCGGTCGAGCTGGTAGGTGGCTTTGCCGCGGATAATTTTCTGGTCGAAGAGCACTTCAATATCCAGGTCGAGGTGCTTTACGGCTACTTCCGCCGGGTTCGAATAACTGTGCACATCCCGGGCAGGGGTGGCAAGCGCAGTTTCCTGGGTGGTTTCCATTTTATTTTCTTTCATAGGTTTAGTATTACAGCCGTGCAAATGCAGCGCTGCCACGGCCGAAAGCAGCACAAGTGTCGTGCGGGAGTTCATATTCTTAAAAGCTTGTTGCAGGCAATTTATTAAAATCTAAGCAGAATTTGGGGGTGCCTGTCTTATTCAGACGTAAAACGGGAAGGAATATTTTATTTAACTTATAAAAGGGTAGGATTTTTCGGTTAAAAAGTAATTATGCCCTTGTTCCCGAAAGCCGAAAGGTAGTAATCCCGAACATTCTTTTCGTTTCAGGAGTAATTAAAAGGCAAATTAACCCATCATACACCAAACTGCTTCTACAAACCATTTATGCAATCCTGCTTTCCGAATATGAGTTACGCTTTCAGATTAAAATTTCTGTTTATTTTACCCTTTTTGCTGGTGCTGTTTGTTTCCTGTGGACAGCAAAGTAATAAGAATGAGGAAAATAACGAAAAAGCTTCCACTTCCGACAGCCGTTCGGCGAAAGGCAAAGTGGTGGTAATGGACAGTGTTTTTATTATCAGTTATGTAAGAAGTGTGCCGGAGTTTAAAGAGCACGAAAAACTGGTGCGCCTTTTTTACCGCGACCGGGGCTTTAAACTGGCCTGGTTTAAAAACGGCGAACTGGTGCCTCAGGCAAACAAATTTAAGGAAGTGATTAGCAAAGCCGACCAGGAAGGCCTGAACCCGGATAATTATAAACTGAAGAACTTCGACCAGATGTACAAGGCGTATGTCGAAACGAAGGACGAAGCCACCCAAACCAAACTGCAGCAGGAACTCGATATAGCCTTAACTGCTTCTTATTTTCACTACGGCACCGATTTTTACAAAGGCATGGTAAACCCGCGCAAAGTGAGTTCTATTGACTGGAAAGTTAAAAAGAACAAGATCAAGCTGAACAAGGCGCTGCAAACCATCCTGAAAGAGCGGGAAAGCAAATACCCGTATTACGAATTTGCCCCGCTTCACCCGGAGTACGACCGTTTGCGCACCGCCCTCAAAAAATACCGCGACCTGCAGCAATTCGGTGAATGGCCAAAGGTGGAAGAAGTAAAGAAACTGAAGCCTAACGATGTTTCGCCTCAGGTAGCCGTTCTCCGCAAACGCTTACTCATGGAATATGAGCCGCAAAAAGCCAAGACTTTAAACGGGCAGAACGATACCCTTTACGATGCCAACCTGGAAGTACTGGTAAAGAAATTCCAGGAACTTAACGGCCTGAAAGCGGATGGCGTTATTGGTCCGGCCACGGTAAAGCTGTTGAATATTCCTTTGGATGACCGCATCGATCAGCTTATCATCAATATGGAGCGCTGGCGCTGGATCCCGAAAAAATTTGAAGATAAGTACATCTTCGTAAACATTCCGCGCTATACCATGCACGTGATCGAAAACGGCAAGGAAGTACTGACCATGAAAGTGATCGTGGGCAAGTCGATGCACTCTACCCCGGTGTTCAGCGATAAGCTGGAGTACGTGGTTTTCTCTCCGTACTGGAACGTGCCGAACTCCATTGTGGAGAATGAAATAAAGCCGAACATGCTCAAGAATCCGAATTTCCTGGCTTCTCAGAACATGGAAATTGTTTCGGGCCAAGGCAAAAACGTAAAGCAGGTTTCGCCATCCAGCATCGACTGGAATTCGGTTACGGCCAAGAACTTTAAATTACTGATCCGCCAGAAGCCCGGCCCTAAAAATGCGCTTGGCCCGGTAAAATTCCTGTTCCCGAACGAATACAACGTTTACCTGCATGGTACCCCTTTCGAGAACTTATTTAACCAGGATCAGCGCGGTTTCAGCCACGGCTGTATCCGATTGGAAGATCCGGCCAGCCTGGCAGAGTACCTGTTAAAGGACCGGCCGGAATGGGATCCGGAAGCAATCCAGCAGGCCATGGCAACGGGAGAAGAACAATGGGTTACCCTGAAAGCCAAGGTGCCGGTTTACATTGTTTACTTTACCAGTTGGGTAGATAATACCGGCAATGTGCACTTCTACCAGGATCTCTATAACCACGACGAAGACCTGAAAAAAGAGTACTTCGGTTAAGAATTAAAAATAGTATAAATAAAAGGCCCGGGCAATCTCATGGATTGTCCGGGCCTTTTTGTTTTTTCCTGGCCCGAAGCTCTTCGGCAGTAACTTGTTCTTTTGCCGGTCATGCATAGGCAAGTAAGAGGCATGTAAGAATAATTAAATTTGAAATGTTGCTTGTTCCTGAGCCGGTTATAAAAGGTTAACCTGAAATTATAAGCTGGCATTAAAAAAAACGGAAGGAAGAAATTTTAAAAAATTTAAATATGCTTTCGGAGACCTGCATAAAAGACCAGGTTAAGCAACTAAGAAAAGCTTGCCGGCAACTTGTCTTCAGGCAAAATTTTCCGGTAAGTAACCTTCTGTCATTAAGTCATAGCCGTAAGGAATTCGCTTTTGTCGGTTAATGACTTCGGGTTCAAAGCCCGCCAGATCAGATAAAACCTGAAACGAGGGTTAAACCATTTGAATTTGGCTGTTTACTTTTGTAAATACATTTGTAAATTGAGTTTACAAATGTATTTACAAAAGTAAATAAGTATTTAAAAATTGGGTATGTAGTTTATAATGTGAAGCTAATAGCCCTAAAATTAAAGGAAAGGTTGAATAGAGGTGCGGTTTTGTATCTACCGGATTTTGGAACCGGAAAAACTTTTGTTTATTTGTAAGTTGTAACTGGAAAGTATTTAATCTGTAAATTTTGCTCGAACGCATTAAGAAGATTGCCTCCCATTGGCAGCTTAGCCCAACTGCTTTGGCCGATAAGATCGAAGTCTCGCGGCCGGTAATAAGCCATATCCTGACCGGGCGTAACCGGCCCAGCCTGGAGGTTGTACAAAAGATAGCCCTTCATTTTCCGGAACTGAACCGCAACTGGCTGCTGACCGGCGAGGGCAAGATGCTCGCATCCGAAGTAAAAGCAAGCGAATCAGAAAGCCAGGTTCAGCAAGATGTTACTCCTTCTGCAATTGCTAGGGAAATAACACCGAGTAGTGAAAAGAATGAAAAAATACAAAGTGCTGAACCGGTTAATAAGGATTCAGCTCCTTCCCGAACGGTAACCAAAACGTTAAAAAAAGTGCTGCTTTTCTATTCCGATAATTCTTTCGAAGAGTATAACCCCTGATCCTGAAATTGAATTAAAGAAATAAATAAGCAAAGTCGTTGGGGCGAATCTTGCGTAAGGAACCGACCTTTATAACTTTCGCCTGCAAGGAGAACAGGGGAAGCGAACAAAGGTTTACCATATTTATAAAGGCGATAGGGTTGGTGATTGCTGCTAAGGTTTAACCTGTATTACATAAAGCTGGTTTAAATTAAAGCAGAAACTTAGTGAATGCCTTAACCGGGGCGGTTTTCTGCTGTTTTTATAATAAAAGCACTGACCTTCTGCCTGGGCGCTCCGGCATCCTGACTTCACGATACAGCTAAGAATTTTTTTTATTTTTGCTCTCAATTCAGCTCTCACAAATTATATGCAAACCGAATTACAGGATAACATAAAGAAGGTGGATGTACTGGCTTTTTTGTTAGAAATTAAGGAGAAGGTGCATTCCGTAGACGAATTATTGGATGCCCTGCAGGCTGAGAATAGGCGCATAGAAGATTACGGTCAGTTCAATATTGACCGGCTGCTTGAGATCAGTACTTACCAATGGCAGCTCGAACAGGTGGAGATGAAATTGAAAGCGCCGTCGCTTATTAAAATTACGTTTGCCCAGGAAGGAGAGAAGACCATTCAGCCCAAAACCGAAGAGGAAAAGATTGAAGCCTTGCTGATCGGCCTGATCATGAAGTTTTTGCGCGAAAGCGATAATGCAGGGGATCAGGGCAATGGAGGGTTCAACCTGATTAACCCCTGATCTTTTCGGAAGAATTACTTTCCATGAACCATTCCAGCGCCTCGTTAGTATCGGCTTTGTACTGGAAGGAATAAGGCGGGTTTGTTTTTTTAAGCAGGTTGGTTATCAGCAGCGAAATATTGGTTTCGTAATGAAAATGATAGCTGGCGATCCGGGCTATTTTGCGCACGTTGGTTTTAGGTAGTTCCGATCCGTAAAAGTTCAGATGCCAGTTGTCGAGCCTTATGGGAAAACGGTCCGAATCCCGGGCATCAACAATCCAGTTTTCGATGTGCAGCTTTTGAGTAAACTTTAAGACCTCCGTCATTGCGGCTTTGTAATCGCTGTTACAAACCGAGCCTCCCAGATTAATTTCCAGCGCCTTAAACTTCTCCAGCAAGTGAACATCGATGTTCCCTTGCTGGAAAATAAGCTTTGATTGACACGAGATGAGGTGCATAAGCAACATACGGTTCATAGTTAAATCAAAGATGCAGACTATTTATTGTTAAAACAATAGCACTGCATTAATTTAATGCTATTTTTAAGACGTTCCTGCAGAATTGCCCGTTTAAGCTGACTTTAAATTTCAATTGGCCTTACGGTTATGTTCAGGTTATTTATAAACAGCGACATGCTTTCCTTTTTTAGTTTAGTTACTTGCAAACTGCCTTTTCGAAATATAGAATTATTATTTAAAAGCTGTTTCAGGTGATTATAGATTTGTACGAAATTCGTTGAAAAAGATATAATTTTCTCAAATTAATACCGATGGTATTGAAAAAGTCTTATTTGAAGGTAGCAGCTTTTTCGGTGAAACAGGAGAGGGATTCCGTTGACTAAAGTCAACGGCAGTGGATATAATATATTAAGGGATCCAAGTTTTGAAGGAACTACCTGATAATGGTCTGAAACCGCTTTAAATAATAAAGATTACCTGTAATAAAGATTACCTGCCGTACAGATTATCCATTCCCGTTGACTTCAGTCAACGGGATTCAGTTACGGCCGGTTAAAAAGGGTAGGGAAATGCATAAAAAAAGCCCCTCAGTTTCCTAAGAGGCTTTTTGCGGTCCGGACGGGACTCGAACCCGCGACCTCCGCCGTGACAGGGCGGCATTCTAACCAACTGAACTACCGGACCATTTTCAAAACTTCTTCATTTCAGCAATTTCGGCTTGTTTGTTCCGTTTTGATGATGCAAATGTAGAAGGATGATCTTTACCTGCCAAATGTTTTGGAAAACTTTTTTTTAAAGGGCTCATTTCCAGCTAAATTATTTTTTAACCATATTAATCTTGCCCGGAAATTCCTTCACTAACAGGATTCTTTTACCTTTGCAGGATAAATTTTAAGGAAAAACTATGCTCTTGGATTTTGAACAACCAATTGCCGCCCTCGAAGGCAAGTTGCAGGAAATGAAAAAACTGGCTGATGAAAGCCAGGTGGATGTTTCGGAGGCGGTAAAAGCCTTAGAAGAAAAAATAAAGAACCTAAAAAAGGAAACATATGCCAACCTTACCCGCTGGCAACGGGTTCAGCTTTCGCGCCACGCCGACCGGCCTTATACCTTGGATTATATCCAGGGCATGGCCGAGAAATTCATTGAGCTGCACGGCGACCGCAACGTGGCCGACGACAAAGCCATGGTAGGCGGTTTCGGGGAGCTCGACGGACGTACGGTCATGTTCATTGGTCAGCAGAAAGGCCGCAACACCAAGCAGCGCCAGATGCGTAATTTCGGCATGGCGAACCCGGAAGGATACCGCAAAGCCTTACGCTTAATGCGGATGGCCGAGAAATTCGGAAAACCGATCGTTACCCTGATCGATACGCCGGGTGCATTCCCGGGCCTGGAAGCTGAAGAGCGTGGCCAGGGCGAAGCCATAGCCCGAAACCTGAAAGAAATGTTCACCCTGAAAGTGCCGGTAATCTGCATTGTGATCGGGGAGGGGGCTTCCGGCGGCGCGTTGGGTATTGCCATCGGCGACCGCGTGTTCATGCTGGAAAACACCTGGTATTCGGTTATTTCGCCGGAAAGCTGTTCTTCTATTTTATGGCGGAGCTGGAACTACAAAGAACAAGCTGCCGAAGCCCTGAAACTAACCGCTCCGGACATGCTGAAATACAAACTGGTAGACGGCATTATTAAGGAACCGCTTGGTGGTGCGCACACCAACCCGGAGAAAATGGTTAAAACGCTGAAGAAAAAGATCTTGGAAACGCTGGATGAACTCGAAGCCATGGACGCCGACGAGCGAATCTCCCAACGGATCGATAAATTCTCGAACATGGGCGTGGTAAACGAACTGTCCGGCGGCATTGAGAACAACTACACCATCATTTAATTCTGAAAACGGATACAGCAGCTAGTCAAAAAGTTGCTGTATTTATTTTAATCAGGATAACTCCCGTCCGGAAAACCGTACAGGTTTCCGGAAAAAAAGTCGAACAATCGAATATCTAATAATCGAACAATCGAGCCATGAATTTGCACGTAATTGATACCGGATTTTTTAAGCTGGATGGCGGCGCCATGTTTGGCGTGGTGCCGAAAACGCTCTGGCAACGCACTAATCCGGCCGACGAAAATAATTTGTGTACCTGGGCCATGCGCTGCCTTTTGATCGAAGACGGCAACCGCCTGATCCTGATCGATAACGGTATTGGGGACAAACAGGACGCGAAGTTCTTCAGCCATTATTACCTGCACGGCGATGCCTCCCTGCATGGCTCTTTAAAGAAGGCGGGTTTTTCAGCCGAAGATATTACCGATGTTTTCCTGACCCACCTGCACTTCGACCACTGCGGCGGTGGCGTGAAATACAAAAAAGACGGCACCGGTTTCGAGCTTACCTTCCCGAACGCCACGTACTGGAGCAACAAAGACCACTGGAAATGGGCAACAATCCCGAATGCCCGCGAAAAAGCCAGCTTCCTGAAGGAGAACATTCTGCCGATGCAGGAAAGCGGTCACCTGAAGTTCATCGATCCGAACGAGCCTTCGCCAATCCCGCAATTCGATATCCTGTACGTAGACGGCCACACCGATAAAATGATGCTGCCGGTAATTCCTTACAAAGACCGCACGCTGGTGTATACCGCCGACCTGCTGCCTTCCGTCGGGCATTTGCCGCTGCCTTACGTAATGGGCTACGATACCCGTCCGCTTTTAACGTTGGCCGAAAAGGAAGCTTTTCTGAACACGGCTGCCGCAAATAAATACGTACTCTTTTTCGAGCACGACTCGGTAAACGAATGTTGCACGGTTACGGAAACCGAAAAAGGCGTAAGGCTGGAAAAAACCTTTAAGCTTTCGGAAGTATAATGCCAGGCCAGATCCGCGTTGGACTTTCTTTTTCCGGCGGCGCTGCCCGGGGCATATCGCACTTAGGCGTGCTGAAGGCTTTGGAAGAGATTGGCGTGCCGGTTACCGTAATGTCTGGAACCAGTTCGGGCGCTATTGTGAGCGTTTTTTATGCGGCCGGTTACAAACCCGAAGAAATTCTGAAGCTGGTACAGGAAACGAACATTGCCCGGCTCATGCGTCCCGCCTTTACGCGCTTCGGCCTGATGACCCTGGACGAGGTGGAAAAAGTGTTCCTGAAGTACCTGGGTGATATTTCGTTTGAAGACCTGCAGAAAGAAGTGATCATTACGGCTTCGGATGTTAACCAGGGCATAGTAGTATATTTTTCGGAAGGAAAACTCATTAAGCCTTTGCTGGCTTCCTGTTCGGTACCCTTACTTTACAAAGCCATCGAATATCAGAATCATTTGCTTTTGGACGGGGGCCTGCTGAACAACATGCCTGTAGAGTGCCTGACCGATAGAAGCGATTTTGTAATTGGCGTGCATTGCAACCCGCTGAACCACCAGGCAAAAATTTCTTCAGTACGTGGCATGATCGAACGGACTTTTCACCTGGCCATTAACAACAATGTGCAGGCCCGCTTCAAATTCTGTGACCTGCTCATCGAGCCGCCGGAACTGAAGAATTACCGCATCCTGGAGTATTCAAAAGCGGAAGAATTGTTTAAAGTCGGGTATGAGTACACCTTGTCTTTAGCCGATAAACTCAGGCCGCTTATTCCGCAATAATTAGTATATTCGTTTTTACTTTTTCCATAGAAAAACCTACTGTTTTAAGACCTTCTGAAAAGAACTTTTATGGCAACAACTATTACCGATATTTCCAAGAAAGGCAAAACGCCGACTGGCACCGAACTGAACACCAAAGGCTGGATCCAGGAGGCGGCTTTGCGCATGCTTTATAACAATCTCGATCCGGATGTGGCGGAACGGCCAGAAGACCTGGTGGTTTACGGCGGCACCGGAAAAGCAGCCCGCAACTGGGAAGCCTTCGACCTGATCGTAAAAGCGCTGAAAGACCTGGAAGAAGACGAAACGCTGTTGGTACAAAGCGGAAAACCCGTAGGCATTCTTCCAACGCACAAAGATGCCCCGCGCGTACTGATCTCCAACTCCATGCTGGTGCCGCACTGGGCCAACTGGAAAAACTTCCGCGAACTGGAAGCCAAAGGCCTGAGCATGTACGGCCAAATGACCGCCGGTTCCTGGATCTACATCGGCTCCCAAGGCATTGTGCAGGGAACTTACGAAACGTTTGCCGAAGTAGCCCGTCAGCATTTTAATGGTACGCTGAAAGGCACGCTGAACGTAACGGCCGGTTTAGGCGGTATGGGTGGAGCGCAGCCCCTGGCTATTACCATGAACGAAGGCGTATGTTTAGCCGCCGAAGTGGAAGAATGGCGCATCCGCAAACGCCTGGAAACCCGCTACCTCGACAAAATGACCCATTCCATTGAAGAAGGCATTGAGTGGGCGCTGGATGCCAAAGCCAAAGGCGAAGCCATTTCCATTGGTGTAGTTTGCAACGCGGTAGACCTGCTGCAGGCTTTGATCGATAAAAATATTACCCCGGATACCTTAACCGACCAGACTTCGGCGCACGACGCTTTAGTAGGTTATTTCCCGGAAGACATGAGCGTGGAAGAAGCCAATGTGCTGCGTCAGCAGGATCCGGAGCAATACGTTTCGCGTTCCCTCGATACCATGGCCCACCACGTGCGTCAGATGCTGGAACTGCAGAAACGCGGCGCTATTACCTTCGATTACGGCAATAACCTCCGCGGCCAGGCCCACGACCTGCGCGGCGTAGAGAATGCCTTCGATTTCCCGGGCTTCGTACCGGCTTATATCCGCCCGTTATTCTGCGAAGGTAAAGGCCCGTTCCGCTGGGTAGCTTTATCCGGCGATCCGGAAGATATCCGGGTTACGGACGAGGTATTACTGGAGCTTTTCCCGGAAAACAAATCTTTGGCCCGCTGGATCAAGATGGCTCAGGAGCGCATTGCGTTCCAGGGCTTGCCGGCGCGCATTTGCTGGTTAGGGCAGGGCGAGCGCGAAATTGCCGGTCTGGCCTTTAACAAACTGGTACGCGAAGGCAAAGTAAAAGCCCCGATTGTGATCGGCCGCGACCACCTCGATACCGGTTCAGTTGCTTCGCCGAACCGCGAAACCGAAGCCATGAAAGACGGTTCCGATGCCATTGCCGACTGGCCGGTACTGAACGCCATGATCAACACGGCGGGCGGTGCGAGCTGGGTATCGTTGCACCACGGCGGTGGCGTGGGTATTGGCTATTCTATTCATGCGGGTATGGTAATTGTAGCCGATGGAACGGAGGAAGCCGAAATAAGATTGAAGCGCGTTTTGCACAACGATCCGGCCATGGGCGTGCTGCGTCACCTCGATGCCGGTTACGACATTGCTGCCGATACAGCCCGCAAGCATCGCCTGAATCTGAAAGACCGGTTAAACAAATAAACACAGAAATGGTTTTAAAAAGCAGCTCTAAAAGGCTGCTTTTTTTATTTCATTATTTTGAAGGGCGGTGTTTGTTAAGGTAATTCCGTGGAGATTTCCTGTTTTGAAAATAGGGTTTAAAAAAGCATAGTAAAAAAGCTATAGATTTTCGTCTGTAATTAAAGTTATGCGTATAAGGTGAAAAAATAACCTAAATATATATGCATAAATTTACGCTGCTCCTTACACTCTTCCTTTTCGGGTTTAACCTGGCCTTTGCCCAGGAAAACAGAAGTTCGCTGATCAATGCCAAAATCAAAGACGGTTCCATTATGCTGGGCGGCAGCCTGGGGGCTTCTTACCAGAAATATTCCCACGACAACCGCATCACCAAGAAAAAAGAAAGCGGCGACCTGATCACGGCGCGGCTGAACACCAAATCGGGGTATTTCTTTTTACCGGACTTTGTGGTTGGTTTAAATCTGGCTTTTGAGCACACCAACATAAACGTGGATTCTACCCGTTATGGCGATAGCAAAACTACATACGTACTGGCCGGGCCCTTTGTGCGCTACTATTTTAACAGCGGTATTTTCCTGGAGGGGAACGTGAATGCCGGAGTGTTTTCGATAAAAGGCGGTAACAAATCGGATATAAAGAATGCTCTGGTAGGGATTGGCTACGCTTATTTCCTGAACGACCGGATCGCCATAGAACCGCAACTTTCTTTTAAATACGAAATGAGCCGGATCGATAATGCTGATTACAACCAGGTAGATCACCATTTTGGCCCCGAATTCAACATCGGTATTCAGGCGTATCTCTGGTCTCCGACCCGTGTTTTGCCTACAAAGTAAAAACCGTATGAAAACAAACGAAAAAGTCAGGCCCGTAAGCCTGACTTTTTTTGTGCTAAGCTGTAGCATTATTTTCTAACTTTGCTTCCTATTTATTTACAGGAATGTTCGGAAAGTTTTTAGCAAAAGTAATTTTTAAAGTAGCCGGCTGGAAACAGGTGGGTACCGTGCCGTCGGAAGTACAAAAATGCATCATGGTGGCCGCGCCGCATACCAGCAACTGGGATTTTATTTATGCCCGCGGCGCTTTTTATTTAATGGATCTGCCCGTAAAATTTACCATAAAATCGGAAGCGATGGTAGGCCCCTTGGGCTGGCTATTAGATAAAATGGGTGCCTTACCGGTAAACCGCAAAAAGAACAACAGCCTGGTAAATGCCATGATCGATCTGTTTAACGAACGGGAGCAGTTGGTAATTTTGGTAACGCCCGAAGGTACCCGTAAATACCAGCCACGCTGGCGCAAAGGGTTCTACCACGCCGCTTTCGGCGCCGGCGTTCCCATTGCTTTAGGATATTTGGATTACAAGAAAAAAGAAGCCGGTGTAGGTCCTTTATTTTACCCTACCGGCGACGTAGATGCCGATATCGAAAAGATCAAAGATTTCTACCGGACGGTTACCCCAAAGTATCCGGAGAATGGGGTGCGGTAGTTTTGGGGGTGAAGGGATAGCATTTTAATTTATGCAATAAAATTTAGTTTTTTGAAAATGCGTAAGTTAATTATTTGCCTGCAGTTGGTTTGTACCATAACGACTTTAACCAATGCAGGTTTATTAACTTACATTGCTGTCTTTATTTACAGAAATCCATTTTGGTATTTGACTGTTTCCGGAACTGCATTTCAAAATATAATTTTCGATTATTCCTTTCCTATTGGGCTATTCTCATTCATAATTTCTTTGATTTTATTTTTTACGTATAAATTGAAATTTGATTTAAGGTTTTACTTATTGATCTTTCCATCAATTACTTGGTTTATTTATTTTTTAATATTTGCATTTATTCAAATTCCATATTTTTTTTAGAAGCTTCTGGAAATGGCGTGTATTAGTTTTTGGGGTAGAAGGGATGGCGTTTTCTAAGTCTTTATTGCTTCTGGTTAAAAAATAATGTAAAACAAAACAGCTGTACTTATAAAATGGTACGGTGTCGCCCCTAAAAACTACCTGCAAAACTACTACATACTATTCCTGCCCATGCTGAGTAAAGTCTATTTGATTGATGACGATGAGATATGCCTGCTTACATCGGAATTTATTTTTACGGAAAGCCGCTACACCGATGGCTGTTCGTTTTTCAAAGACCCGCGCGAAGCGCTTGCCGTTTTAAGGCAGGATCTGGAAAGCGGGACCCTGCCGGAAATTATCATTTTAGACCTGCACATTCCGGAAATGAATGGCTGGGAATTTCTGGAAACGCTGAAACCATTCGAAGCACAACTTCGCAACAAATGTTTTATTTACATGCTCACTTCTTCAGCCGATGAAGCCGAGTTAGCGCAGGCTCAGAATTGCGGCCTGGTTTACGAATTATTGCAAAAGCCATTCACGCCCCAGAAACTGGATGAAATTATTCGCGACATTGTGTTCATGCGCAATAAATACGCCTGATCCGGCGCTGTACCAATGATTCCAACTGACTAAAATTCCGGCGCAAACTTAATTGTAAACGTGGCGCCTTCGTTTGGTTTGCTTTCAACTGAAACCTGCCCGCCAAGCGCGGTTACGTGGCTATGTACCAGGTACAAGCCAATCCCTTTACTATCCGCATGCTCATGAAATTTCTGGTGCAGCCCGAAGATGCGGTCGCCGGTTTTTTCCAGATCGAAGCCTTGCCCGTTATCTGCTACTATCAGTTTCTTAAGGCCGTTTTGCTTTTCCGAATAAATGGAGATATCCGGGAATTTGGCTGGTTGCGCGTATTTAATGGCGTTGGTGATCAGGTTCAGGAAAATGCTTTGCAGGTAAACTTTATTGAAGCGCACCGTTTTCACTTCCGAAAAATTAATGCGTATGGTAGCTTTTGCGGTCTGAACAAGCGAACCAATGGATTGTAAAACTACCTGCAGATTTTCTTCCAGGCTAATTTCCTCCACCTGTGCGTGCAGTTTGTTTTTCTCGCGCAGCAAATCCAAATAATTATCCATCGACTGCTTTAATTGGTGCCCCGACATTTTCAGGACTTCCAGAAATTTAGCGGTTTTCGCATCTTTCACATTCGAAATATCAAGTAAACTGAAAATGGAAAGCAGGTTGTTTACCGGCGAACGCAGATCGTGGGAAGTCGTGTAATTGAATTGCTTCAGTTCTTTGTTTATCCGCGTAAGATCGGCCAGCAAAGCATTGCGTTCGGCTTCCTGGCGTTTTTTGTGCGTAATGTTTTTGGCAATGGCAAAGATCAGCTGGTCGCTTTCTATGGGTTGGGATGTCCAGGAAAGCCATACGATAGCCCCGGCTTTGGTAACGTACCGGTTCTCGAAATTATTGAGCGGTTTTGCCTTGGTAAGTTCCTGCCGTACCTCCGATGTGTGCCATTGATCTTCCGGATGCACAAAATCGTTGATGGGGCGGGCGTATAATTCATCCAGGGAGTAACCGAGCAATTTGGGAACGGCCGCGTTTATCTTCTTAAAATAACCATCGAAACCGGCAATGCATAGCAGATCAGGCGAAAGTTCGAAGAAGCGTTCGTACTTAAAAGTAGCGTCGGGCATAAGGATCTAAACTGAATTTGCGCGGCTCAATTTATTAAATACTTTCAGCTTTTGCGATTCAGGTAGGAGTGTTATCTTTATATTTGATACTGGACAAAGGCCTAGAATCTTACCAGACGGTTACGCCGAAGTAACCTGAGAAAGGATTGCGGTAGTTTTAGGAGTTGAAGGGATAGCGTTTTAATAATTTATGAGTTATAGAGTTTTTCTAATCGGATTAATTTTTCTGCTTCTAAACCTGAATTGTAAAATCCTACAATCTAATCAAGCAGAACAGAAACCTCAATTTGATTACTTTATTGATGGCAAAACAATAACAATACAATTGCTTTCAGATTTATTTAAGGAAAATGGCAAACGATTAAATCTTTTCGTAAGGGCTGCCGGAAATTTACCCAATAATCTTTCAATTAAGAAAGAAGAAGTCTATGTTGTTTATATAAAGAAAGACAATACTCCAAGTTGGTCTGAAACAACAAAACTAAAAAATGATTCTTCTATTATAATTTTCTCCTATCCTAATGAGATATATAAAAATTCTAGAATGCTATTCCGATTGAAATACAGCATATACCAGAATGATAAGTTTATAAAAACTGGATATGATGAAACTGTTTTTATATTTTAGTCAATAAAAAAAGAGCATCTAAATGCTCCTTTTTTATTTAGGACGTTGGAGTTGAAAACACTAATAATGGAAGGAATTTTAGCTTTCCTCAAGTTTTAAAATTTGATATTGAATAATTCCTTTAATTATTTCCTGCATTGATTTTTTAGGAGTATTTAATGGAAAGTCTTCTTTAGACAAATTAATATTGTTATTGTGTTTATTTACTATAATTAAATTTCTGTCGGGATTAGGATATATGCTAAGAGCGGGAGAAAAATAATCATTCTCTGGATGTTTACTTGTAATACTAATTACAATCGTAGGTAATTCCTTTTCTTTAAATGTCTGAGTATTTATAATGAACAATTTCCAATAGACAGTATCACCAAATTTTAAAATATAAAAGAAACTTTCATGTGTTGCGTTAAAAATAACTGAAGGAAATGGATGCTTTGTAATTATTTCTATTTTTCCATTCTTGGAGTGTTCATTATATGCAGCAACAATTGATTCTAATTCATTAAAAAAACCGCTGTAAAATTTTTTCCATTCATTATTGTAAGTAAGTTTTTTCTCTTCAAAACCTAAGTTGCTTTTTTGATATTCTAACTTGTAAAGGTCTTTATTACTAGAAAACTCTGAAGCCCACTGAGAATATTCATTCTTTAGCTCAGCAATTTTTTCTTCTTTTTCACTTTGTGGAATATCCTCTTTTCGAATTGATTTTAATTCATTGTTAAATTCAGAAAATTTCTGATTTAATTCTTCTTTATCTTTTTTACTATCAATTGAAGGTCCGTAAAAAGTTAAAAAGGTACCAATGGCAATAAAGATTATACCTATTATAGTTATCCAATTCATTTAAATAATTTGAGATATTAAATCAAAACTTAAACTTGCACAAGTTAAAGTATTCTCTTCAACTAACAACGAACAAATAAAAACTAAAATACTCTAAGCCAACTGCCTCAAATCCACTGGAATCAAGCTACTCACCCCAGGTTCCTTCATCGTAACGCCGTACATCACATCCGTAGAAGCCATCGTGCGTTTGTTGTGGGTTACCACGATGAACTGCGAACTGTCGGAGAATTTCCGGATGATGTTGTTGAACTTGTCGATGTTGGCGTCGTCGAGCGGGGCATCTACCTCGTCGAAGATACAGAACGGCGCTGGCTTGAGCAGGTAAATGGCAAACAGCAGGGAAATGGCCGTTAAGGTTTTCTCGCCGCCGGAAAGCTGGTTGATCGTGAGCGGACGTTTGCCTTTCGGGCGCGCCATGATCTCGATCTTCGATTCCGTCGGGTTGCTCGGGTCTACCAGGATCAGGTCGCAGCTGTCGTCTTCGGAGAACAGGCTGCGGAACACGCGGTTAAAGTTCTCCTTGATCTCCAGGAACGACGCCATAAACTTATCCTTCGCCACCGTATCGATCTCCTCAATAGTTTTTACCAGAATTTCCTTCGCGTTCAGCAAATCCTGGCGTTGCGTACGGATGAAGGTATTGCGTTCCTCAATTTCCATATAAGCCTCGGCCGCCATCGGGTTCACCGGACCAATATTGTCGAGCTGCTGCTTTACTGTCTGGATGTTCTTGCTCAGTTCTTCGGTCTCGATTTCCAGCGGCTCTACGGAGTTTTGCAGGTCTTCCGACGTTAAATTAAATTCCGCGGAAAGGCGTTCCAGCACTGCTACCAGTTTCAGCTTGGTTTCGTTTATGGTGTTTTGCATTTGCATCATCAGGTCGTTGCCGAGCTGCTGGTTGCGCTGCATTTCCCTCAGTTGCTTTTCCTTCAGATCTATTTCGCCGCGCAGGGTAAAGTATTGCTTCTCAACTTCTTCCTGTTGCTTGGCAGCGGCATCTTTTTCCGCCATTAAACCAACCAGCGCATCCGAATTTTCTTCTACAAAGGCTTCCGAATTTTCGATCTCGATCTGGGCACGCTCCAGTTCTTCCTGCTGCTGCTGAATTCTTATGGTGCTGTTCTCGAGGTTTTTCTGCTTGTAAATAATTTCCTGCTGCAAACTGCTCAGGCGGTTTTTCAGCTGGTGGTAGGTAATATTCTCCTGGTTGAAAACCGCGTTCAGGTTCCCGATTACTTCGTTTTGCTTGTTAATCTGGTCAGTTAAGTTGCCGATGTTCTCTTCCAGGTTTTCCAGTTCTTCCTTACCGGCTTCCGCTTCGGGGCGCATCTCCTGGAAACGGTAGCGCAGGTCGTTCAGGCGTTCCTGCATTTCTTCTTTCTGCGCCAGCTGGTTTTTGCGGTTCAATAAATACTGTTCCTGCCGGATGCGCACGCCCATCAGTTCCTGCTGCATTTCGGCCACTTTTTTCTCCATTTCGCGTACCGTTTGCGGCGCTAAAGCAGCTTTCAGGTTTTGCAAAACGAGCTGTTTGGTGTTTACCAGGCTTTTCTGCAATTCGGTTTTCTGTTGCAGTTCGGTAAGTTCTTCCGCCAGTTTTTCCAGGTTCTGCGCCCGGCCAATTCTGTTCCCATCGAACAAACCAACCGAACCACCCGAAACCGAAAGCGGTTTTTTAATGATCGAGCCGTCGTTCAGAATGTAAGTGCGTCCGTCGCCGGAAAAGAAACTCGCGTCGTGTTCGTTGCTGATGAACACGTCGTTGAGCATGTAGCGCAGCAGTTCGTCGTATTTCAGATCCGCCGAAACCACTTCGTACGCCGCCACCAGTTTGCCTTCCGAAACCGTCGGTTCCATCTCCATTTCGGCAATTTCCGACAGGATAATGAAGTTGGCGCGCCCTTTATTCTGGTTGTTCAACAGCTGAATGGCCTGCAGCGCATCTTCCGGCGTATCTACCACGAAGAAGTTCATATAAGGCTCCAAATAACTTTCGATCAGGGCTTTATATTCCTGCTGCACCAGAATGAGGTCGGAGAGGAGCGGTGCCGGATTATCCCAATCCTTCGATTTCACCAGGAATTTAATGGCATCCGGAAACCCTTCCAGGTTATCGACCAGCGATTTGGTAAGCTTGTATTGGTTGTTTTTCGAATCGGTTTTGCGGCTCAGTTCGGCTAGTTCCGTTTTTTCGGTTTGAATTTCGATCTCCAGGTTGTTGATGTCGGTGCGGATCTGTTCCTGCTCAGCAATGAATTTTTCCAGCTCCGCATTTTTTTCCGAAAGCTCGAATTGCAGGTCGGCTAAATTCTCTTCGAATTGCCGCGCCACGTCTTCTTCCGAACCCGAAAGTTGGTCCAGTTTCTCGATCTCGTTCTGCAAATTCACGATCTGCACCTGGGCAATTTCCAAGTCCTTGTTCAGGTTGAAAACCGTTTGCTGCTTCGTTTTATACCGCGCCGAAACTTCCTGAAACTGGTTTTGCAGGTTGTTTTTGTAAGTAGTCGCTTCGTTGATATGCACGCGCTGCGCCTGCGTTTGCTCTTCCGCCGCCAGGAAATTTTCCTGCACCGCTTCCACTTCGCCTTCCAGTTGTTCAATGGAGCTTTGCGTCTGGCTCAGGTTTACTTTGTCCTGCGCGAGCTGCTGCTGTAAATTCAGCACGCGTTCTTTCAGATAACCACAACGTTCGCTTTTCAGCTTTATATCGGCTTCTAATTGACGAATTCTGTACGTCTGGTCGTTGATGTTTTTCTGGCTCGCGCTCAGGTTTTGCTGGGTTTCGTCGAGCTGGTTTTTAAGCGCCTGCAGTTGTTCTTCAGTCTGGTTCAGGAGTTCCGAAATGTCGGTTTTCTGCGTACTTTCCTTTTCCAGTTCCTTCTCCAGACGCTCCAGCGTGCTCTGGTGCTGCTCCATGCTGCGGCGTGCATACTCCAGGCTGTATTTTTTATAATCTTCCTTCAGCTTAAAATATTTGTCCGAAATTTTCGCCTGGCGCTCCAGACTTTTCAGGTTTTTCCCGATCTCAAACAGCACGTCTTCCACGCGTTCCAGGTCGGCATCGGTTTCTTCCAGCTTCTTCAGGGTCTGCTTTTTCCGGACCTTGAACTTGGAAATACCGGCCGCTTCTTCGAACAAAGTACGGCGCGAATTTTCCTTGTCGTTCAGAATTTCGTCCACCATTTTCAGCTCAATGATAGCGTAAGAATCGGAGCCGATACCGGTGTCGAGGAACAGGTCGTTGATATCTTTGAGGCGGCAGGTTACGCCGTTGAGCAGGTATTCCGAATCGCCGGAGCGGTGGTAGCGGCGCGTAACCGTAACCTGCGAATATTCGCTCGGCAGAATGCCTTTGTCGTTGTCGAAGGTAAGGGAAACCTCCGCCATTTGCACCGGCTTGCGGTTTTTGGAGCCGTTAAAGATCACGTTCTCCATTTTGTCGGAGCGCAGATTCCGGGTTTTCTGTTCACCCAGCACCCATCTTATCGCGTCCACAATGTTGGATTTTCCGCAACCGTTCGGCCCCACAATTCCGGTAATTCCGTCGTTGAAGTTTAAGGTTACCTTGTCGCCGAAGCTCTTAAATCCTTTAATTTCTAATTTTGATACCTGCATTCTTGTTCAATTTACCCCGCCTAACTGCTAAAACAGGGGAGGGCTTTGGATCGCTTGCTTTGCTGAAGGAGTTTTTTAGGGTTTCTTCCTACTATTTTTTCGTTTCCATTATTTCGACCAGTGGGAGAAATCTACTGAGTAAGGTAGTGCCGTTTATTCAGGCTTTCCAACCAAATTTCGGCGATTTGGCTACGCCTAACCTGCAGTTTCTCCTGACGTCGAGATGACCGAATAATTCAAGTCATTCCGAGCACAAGTGAGTGCGTGAGCACGAAACTTGCGAGCCCAGCTCCGAGGACACTTATGGGGCCATTATCGAATCATGGCTTTATAAGATCCCTCAACTTCGTTCGGGATGACAAAAAATGTGTCTTCAGCAAAACACATTAACTAACAAATTTAAGGTTTTTTCGGGAGAAATAATTCAGAAATTGCTTTGCAATGGGCATTTATCACGTAAAAAACAGTATCTTTTGGGAGCAAAAAAGTAAAGCGGTTTATGGAAGGAATTAAGTTCATAATTTTCGGGCTGGTTGCCGTGGTTTGGTTGGCGATCTGGATCATCCGGATGTTCCGCAATGCTTTTAACCAGCCGGCCGCTAAAGATGTGAAGCCTTTTAAGCCGAAACCGCAGGCTTCGCTGGAAGAGATGATCCGGCAGCACCAGCCAAAAACGGAAGAGGAAATCCTGGAGCGTTCGGTTCCCCGGCCTGCCCGGAGCCTGGAAGTGCCGGAAGGCAGCCGGAGATCATTGGAAACTTTAAAGCCAATGGGGCGCTCTCAGGAAAGTGTTCTGGGCGAAACAACCCGGCAGCGGGAAGATATTGTGCGTAGCCGGAGGGAGCAATTTGGTTATCAGAAAAGAGAGCAGAAACCGGTTTCGGTGTATGCGCAAATGCTCCGGAGTCCGGAAAATGCTCGAAATGCGGTGGTGCTGGCGGAGATTTTGAAGCGGAAGTTTTAGGAAAAATGGTTATACATAGGGCAAATAGATTTTTAAGTTTTATTCTATTTGTAGGCTTCTCAGCTTTCTTTGTGTTCAATTTTATCTATAGTTTAACTCAGGATTTTATTGGTGCTTTATTCCAATTGGGCTTTGCCACTCTTGTCATTTTGCCTTTCATCCTACTTTCATCTATTGTAGTTCAAAAGAATTCCAGATTTAAGAGTAAGCTTAAAATAATTTTAAACAGCTTTCTTCTATTTTTTATTTTACCGGGTTTAATTTTACTCTATTCGGGCGTTTTAAACACCCTTCCATTAATTTTAATAGGGTTTGTAACAATTGGGTTTATTCTATTTTTAAGAAACTTAAATCTGAAATTATTAATAGTTAATATTTTGGGCTTATCTTTTTTCGCTTTTATTATAGGAAAATTATTTATGGTGTATTTGCAACATAGCCTTTACTAAATTTTATAAAAGCCTAAAAATACAACTACGTTAAGTTCACAATACTAGATCACGGATGCGCAGCCACCCAAACTTCCCCATCAGCAAACACTTCTTTTTTCCAGATCGGTACGGTTTCCTTTAGAGTATCGATAAGGTAACGACAGGCATCGAAGGCGGCAGCGCGATGGGCGGCCGAAACGGCAATGATCACGGGAATTTCGCCAACCTGTAAAACACCGGTGCGGTGGTGTACCGAAATTCTATGTATAGGCCATTTTACCAGTGCGTTTTCACAGATCTTCTGCAATTCTTTTATGGCCATGCGTTCGTAGGCTTCAAACTCCAACCGGAGCACTTCTTTGCCTTTGGTAGCGTTGCGCACAGTGCCAATAAATACGTCGATGCCGCCGCAAGCCGGGTCCATTACCCAATCAAGACAGGTTTTAACATCAAGCGGTTTTTCGGATAACTGAATGTCGATCATAGGAAGTTTTAACCGCCACTTACCGGGGGAATGATGGCAATTTCATCGGTGGCAGATAAGGTTTGTCCAGGCTGGGCATATTCGTCGTTTACGGCAATCATATACGAAGCCAATTTTTGTAGCCGGGGGTATTTTGCTTCGAGTTGAGTTTTCAGGCCCGAAACGGTAGCATTTTCCGGAATCTCCACAACGGTCTGCGAACCGCCGAAAATATCGCGGGCAATACCAAAAGCCAGTATTTTCAAATGCATCATTTTTTATAAAGGGTACGCCAGATTTCAATCGAGCTTTATTCATTGCCGTCTGCTAAAGCAGACGGCAATGAAAGTTGGTAATCCAAACCCCGAACCTACTGGTTTTTCTGTAAAATAAAACATTTAAGACTTGCTTACCGTCATTTTCTTATTTAAACCAGGGCAGGTGCTTGAACAAAACCTCCAGACCGGCTACCAAAACCAGCAATGCCGTAAGTCTTCTAACTACCAGCGCATTAAATTTCAAAGTTCCTAAGCGCGAACCGATCTGACCGCCCACAAATACGGCCAGACAAAACAGCCCCAAAAGGCTAGGATCTAAATCCGGGGGCAAATGTAAAAGCTGCCCGGTAATTCCGGCAATAGAATTTACCAGAATAAAAACGCTGGCCGTAGCCGCAATCTTTTTTGAAGTATCCCAGTGCAGCAGGTTAAGCAATGGAGCTAAAAAAATACCGCCGCCAATTCCAACCATACCTGACAGAAACCCAATAGCACCACCTAAAACAGTATTCTGCAAAAAATGGAATTTGTTTTCCGGTGACTGTACTATAGCATTTTCCGGTTTGCTTCGAAACCATAGCAGAATTGCGGCAGCCAATAAACTGAAACCCAGCAGCAGGTAAAAGGTTTCCTTGCTCATCTTGAGCGAGGCTCCCAGGAAAGCCATGGGTACGCTGGTCAGGGTTAAGGGCAGGATCTTTTTCCAGTTAATTTGGCGGTGCCGGATAAAAAAGAAAGTGCCGCCGGTTACCACTATAATATTGCAGCATAAGGCAATAAGCCGCATTTCCTGGAACGGGAGGGCATAAAGCGCCAACACAGCAAGGTAACTGGAGCCGCCCCCGAACCCCACCGAAGCATAAACCAAGGCAATGGTAAAAAAGAACAACAGTAATTCTGGGTGCTGCATTTAAAAAAAGCATAACAAGTCGGAGAACAAGATGGCAGGAAATTTTCGTGAATGGAAATAATGGAGGCAGTTTCCGGAGAAAAGATTTCTGAAAATTAAAAGCATCAGGCTGAAAGGAATTTGGCTGAAGCAGAAAAGGGAATAGGAGTGCACAATTCCGCTTCATTGCCGTCTGCTTTAGCTGACGGGTAAGGAAACCAATATTCGGCTTTAGCCAAACCATTTTATCAAAGGGAATGGTTTTACGCTAAAGTCCATTCAATTTTTATGCCCTTGGAACTGGCTTATTTTTCCCCAATAAACCCTTACCAATTTATCTTTCAGGCTCACTAAAAAATCATTGAAACAATTTTCTTCTAACTGTTCTTTAGGAGTTAAGGGAACGGGTAGAGACGATATCTTCCGGATTTCAGAGCTGGCCCGATACCAATTATTTTCGGAATTTAAAGCCCATAAGTATATGGTTGTAGTTATTACAGGCGCTTCGAGCGGCATTGGCCGGGCAACGGCTCTCAGGTTTGCAGGAAAAGGCTGGTCGGTGGTACTGGCAGCACGGTTTGCTTCCGGGTTGAAAGAAGTGGCCGAAGAGTGCCGGCAATTGGGAGGGCAGGCACTGGCTGTTCCTACCGATGTAGCTCAGGAAAATGAAGTAGATGCTCTGGCGGAAGCGGCGATAGCAACCTTCGGGGGCTTCGATGTATGGGTGAACAATGCGGCCGTTGGCTTGTTTGGGCGCTTCGAAGAGATCCCGATGGAAGACATCCGGCAGCTGATGGAAATAAATGTTTACGGGTATATTTACGGGGCAAGGGCAGCGATCAGGCATTTTAGAGAGACGGGCGAAGGCACTTTGATCAATATTTCTTCCATGGTTGCGTTGGTAGGGCAACCGTTCAGCCTTCCGTATTCCATCAGCAAGTTTGCCGTTCGTGGCCTGAGCATCAGCCTGACCCAGGAGCTGGCCGATCAGAAGAATATTCACGTTTGCTGTGTTTCCCCGGCCGTGATCGATACCCCGATTTTTCAGCATGCGGCCAATTACATGGGGCAGGCGGTGCAGCCCCCCAAGCCCGTTATTCCGGCCGAAGATGTAGCCAAAGCCATTTACAAGCTTACCAAAAATCCAAGGGAAGAGGTGATTGTCGGTACCATGGCGAAACTTATGAAAGCCCAGCGATTGACCTTGCCGGCCGATCTTTTCGATGAAATGCACCAGAAACTTGTCCGCGACCAGCACTTTCAGAAGCGCGAAAGTAAACCGTCTGAGGGTAATTTGTTTTCGCCTATTACCAACTGGAACCGGATAGATGGCGGTTGGATAAAAACCAAACCTAAAAAAATGAATAGAAAAAGGGTTAGTAATACTGCCAGAAATGCCTCGCTCTGGGGAACCTTGTTGCTTGCCGGGGCTTCCGTGGCAGCCGCCTGGATTGCCAGAGGTTCTTAAACTTTCGATGGGAATGGCTTCGTTTAATCAGATTTGAAGCTATTTCAAGATAGGTGTCATGTTGAGAGTACAAGTGAATGCGAAACTTACCAGCGTAGCGCTGAAACAACTCGTCGGCTATTGGTAAGGCTGATTAATCTAGCTCGGGTGCTGAGAGCCGACGAGGTCCTTCGCGATCGCTCAGGATGACACCTGTTTTTAAGATAGCTTCTACTAAAACTGAACGGATGCTTCAGGTTGGCTCCCGGAAATTTTTTAAGCTTTCGGGAGATATTTTGTTCCGGTGGAAGCGAAAAGAAGGGGCATAAAAAGCAGGAATTACAAAGACCGTTTATTTATTTTAATGCAACCAAGGCGTTGCCTTAGGCCTTGTTTTTCCCTTTCCGGGTTCTTTTTTCCAGCACCGCGATCCGTTCATCAAATTGCTGCCGGAGTTCCGGAATAAAGGTTAATGGATTATCGTAAGTTTTCAACACTTCAAAAAGCTGGGAGGTTTTTATTTCGTTCAGAGCCGCAAGTAATTCCTGTTGTTTTTTCTGCAGGTAATCAAGAAGGGCTTCCGGATTAGCAACTGTTTCCGGTTTATAAGGCACGTGGCTCATGGCATTACCGCTGATGATGTGCTCGTAAAAGCCCTGCAATTCTTCCAGGTCGCCGGCGTCGTAAATTGCATTCAGTTGCACGGTTAAAGCGTTGGCTCTGTCGGAAATTTCAGGTTCTTCATTGGTAAATTTATCGGGGTGCACCTGGCGGATGGCTTCTTTGTACAGCCGCTTCAGTTCCTGTTCATCTGGCTTAGCCGCTTTTTCCGCGCTTTGAATACCGTTATCGGAGCGTCTTAATTCTTTTGGCTCGCGGTAATTTTGGCCTTTCTTTTTCTGCTCAAGCCGCTTCGCTTTTTTTGCCGCTTTCTGCTTTTTATACAGGTCGGTCAGTTCCCTTATCCGGATAATTTGCCCTTGGAGCTGTTGCCGGATCTGGGTAGTAAAGGTGTTGAGTTCGGTTTCCGCGCTTAGCAGTTCTTTTTCCAGAATAGCAATTTCGTTTTCCAGCGCTGCTATTCTTTTGTCGGCTTGCGGGGTTGGTTTGTAAAGTTCACGGGACATAAAGAATTGCTGCTTTGGAAAGGTCGTTTGCTTGAAAGGAACCCGGTTTTTTAGTTATTTTTCTACCATTTTTAGAAACTACCCTTTAAAAAAGAATGTCCTGTTGAGCGGCAGCGAAACATCTCGTCGGCGTAATCCAGTGCTGTTATGGCAAGCGTTCCTGCAACGAGCCAACGAGGTCCTTCGCTGGCGCTCAGGAGGACAAGTGTATTTAAAAGGGAATTTCTAGTCAGTTCGAAAGCCCAAAATTACCGGTTTGTAAACGAAAAATCCGCTGAAGCAGGTATTGAATTTTCTGCAGCAGCGGATTTTGCCTAAATTCTCTTCTATTCCTGGCCGGGCTAATTTTGAGTTTCCGGGGTTTTAAGCGTAATCGTTTCCGGATCGGGAAGGGTGATAAAACTTTTTATTAAAGCTACTCCGGCAGCATTACCCAGTGTAATTTCAGTTTCGGCAAAGGTGAACAGGGCGGGGTAGGTATCCGGCAGCGAAACTTGTGGCAGGGTAATAACCGGAAATTCCGCGCGTCTTAATAATTCAGAAGTTACTTTTCCGGCTCCTTCTTTTAGGCGTTTTCCGGCACCGGTCCAACCCAGTACTACCAGGTCGGCCTTTACTTTTGGAACCAGAGCTAGGGTTTCCTCCACCGGAAAACCGGGCTTCAGGATGCGGGTTACGGAAATGCCGTAGGTTTTATGCAGCTCATGGGCCAACCGGTCTATTTTCTCCTGCACCTCGTGCTCCAGTAATTCCGGATCGGCCCAGATGGTTTCTTCTTCCAGTAAGACGGCCGGGTGATAGGCATGGAACAAGATTAACCGGGCACTGGCTTGCCGGGCGAGCGCTCCGGCAAAGAGGGCCGCCTCGTGGGCATTCGGCGAGAAATCCGTACAAACAAGAATATTTTTCATGGTTCGAACTCACTTTATTTTCAACAAAGCCATTCAAAAGCATTTCGTACTTGTCTTTGTCAGAAGAATTGCTTTCTTTGAATTTCAGAGGACCTGCTATATTTCAGGACTTTACAAAATTACGACCCCAAGGTAGTTTTTCTGATGACGGCTACTAAGGCGAAGGGTGATTTTTATCATTAATTTGCCGGCAGGAGTAACTACCTTTGCGTATTAGGAACAGTACCATTTTCTTATTAAAAACTGTTGGAAAAACCAGAATCTAACTTTGAGCAGGAACTCGACAACCAGTCGCGCCTGAAAGCAATAATCGATACGGCCATCGACGGCATCATCACCATTGATGCGCACGGCATTGTCGAAACCGTGAACCCGGCGGCGGCCCGCATTTTCGGCTACCACCCGGAAGAAATAATCGGCAACAACATTAAAATGCTGATGCCGGAACCCGATAAAAGTCAGCACGACCAGTACATCGAAAACTACCACCGCACCGGTATCGGCAAGATCATCGGCAAAGGGCGCGAAGTGATCGGTCTGAAAAAAGATGGTACCAAATTCCCCTTCCTGCTCAGCATCAGCGAAGTGAAGCTTAAAAACAAGCAGATCTTCACCGGCATTGTGCACGACATTACCAATCTGAAACGCGCTGAAGAAGCGCTCCGCGAAAGCGAGAACAAGATCAATTCCATTATCCAGGCAGCCGTAGACGGTATTATCACCATCGATTCGGGCGGCATCATGGAAATGGTTAATCCGGCGGCAGCCAAGCTTTTTGGTTACCAGGCCGAAGAATTACTCGGCAAAAGTATAAACATGCTCATGCCGGAACCCGATAAAAGCCGCCACGACGGCTACATGCACAACTACGAAACAACGGGTAAAAAGAAAATTATCGGCATTGGGCGGGAGGTTACCGGCTTACGAAAAGACGGTTCTACGTTTCCGTTTTTCCTGAGCGTGAGCGAGGCCCGGGTGCAGGGGCGGCGTTTGTATACCGGCTTCGTGCACGATATTACCAAGCAGAAACTGAACGAGGAAAGGCTTCGCCGCTACGCCGCCGAACTGGAACGGAGCAACATGGAGCTGCAGGATTTTGCCTACGTTTCTTCCCACGACCTGCAGGAGCCCTTGCGCAAGATCCAGGCTTTCGGCGACCGCCTGATGATGAAGGAAAAAGAAAACCTGAGCGAACAAGGCAAAGATTACGTAGACCGCATGCTGAACGCAGCTTCGCGCATGCAGAACTTAATTAACGACCTGCTTTCATTTTCACGGCTTACCACCCAATCCAAACCCTTCGTACAAGTAAACCTCGATCAGGTGGTTTCGGAAGTGCTTTCGGATCTGGAAATTTCCATCGAGAAAACCCATGCCGAAATAATCCGGTCTCCGTTGCCAACCATAGAGGCCGACCCGACCCAGATGCGCCAGCTATTCCAGAACCTGATCAGCAACGCCATTAAATTCCGGAAGGAAAACGAAAACCCGGTCATTAATATTTACGCAAAGCACCACCAGAAAAAAGCCCACTTAACGGCCACGCCCGGCGACGAAGTCACCCAGATCTATATCGAGGATAACGGTATCGGTTTCGACGAAAAATACCTTGACCGCATCTTCAATATTTTCCAGCGCCTGGAAGGCCAGAAATACGAAGGCTCTGGCATTGGCTTGGCCATCTGCCGTAAAATTGCCATCCGGCATGGCGGCGACATTACAGCCAATAGCCAGGCCGGCGTAGGCACCCGTTTTATAATAACCTTAGCGCTGAAACAGCCGAAACTCGAACAAATTCCTGCTTTATGAGCCCCAAACAAAAATCCATCGTAATCCTGATCGCCGACGACGATGCCGAAGACCGCATGCTGGTAAAAGACGCCCTGGACGAAGGCCGCCTGAAAAACGATATCCACTTTGTAGAAAACGGCGAAGAGCTGATCGACTATTTGCATAACCGCGGCCGCTTCGCCGATAAAGAAAAGTTTCCGACGCCCGGCCTCATTCTGCTCGATCTGAACATGCCGAAAAAAGACGGTCGGGAGGCATTAAAGGAGATCAAAAATGATCCGCACCTTCGCCTAATTCCGGTGGTGGTGCTTACCACGTCCAAAGCCGAAGAAGACATTCTCCGTACTTACGACATGGGTGTAAGCTCCTTCATTACCAAACCCGTAACGTTCACTGCCCTGGTAGATGTAATGAAAACCCTGAGCAAATACTGGTTCGAAATTGTTGAGCTCCCGAAGATTGATTAAATCTTTAGATTTGAAAATTGAAAATTTGAAGATTTGGAAAAGGAGCGGAAATGATAGGGTTTTGGGTTGAAAAAGTCAGAACTATTTAATTGTAAAGGTGAAGAAAAATCTAATAATTCTATCCGTTTTACTGCTTTTGAGTTTCTTATCCTGTCAGACGAATGAAAGCATTCAAAAGGAGAAGAAAATTAGAAAGGTAGATTTCCAAGGGAAGAATTATTTAATTACTGAAGTTGATAGTTCCGCTAATATCCTATTGGAGTCTGATGAATTTTCAGGTGTAATTTTTTCAAAGGATTACAAAGTTTATGGCCACTTTTTCCCCTGGATCTCAAGGAATGATTCAAAGGAGAAAATAGTGATCCGCTTTAACCCTGTACTAGGAGATATTGTTGCGGCAGAAAGGATCTTAAAAAGATGCATTGAAATAGATAAAATTGATGCGGATGGATTGGAAATTTATGAAGGTAAAATTTATGACCTTCCCAATTACTACCGGCAATATTTCGGGGCTATCAATGAAAATGATGAAAAGATTATTTGGGTTAACTGTTTTTTAAAACCAAGTAATCTTACAAAAGGATTTAACATTCATCAGGACTGGAAAGTAAATTCAGTTGAAGTACAAGATGGAGGTAAAGCTTATTTTAATATTGAAATAAATATTACATCTGGTAAGTGCTACAATTTCTTTAGGAATTCCATAGGAGGATAAAATTTTAATATTTTTCTTACATTAACGAATTCCTTTCAGTACCAAAACTCAAAATAAAGAAGCAAAAAAGCTCCCCTCCTTAAAAAAGGAGGGGTTGGGGGTGGTTGTATTTCCAAGTAGTCTAAAAACTACTGCTCGGTTTAGAAACAGAATTAAAAAGTCTCCTTTTCAAGGAGGGGTTGGGGGTGGTTAAAAACTTTCGCCTGCTATCACCACAAAATCAGAATGCCGGATAAAATTAAAATACTGCTGGTAGACGACGACGAAGATGATTACATCATCACCCGGGATATTATTGACGATATTCCGGCCCGGAATTACCGCATCGACTGGACACCTTCCTTCAGCGAAGCCTTAGAGCTGATCGCCCAGCGCCGGCACGACATTTACCTGGTAGATTACCGCCTCGGCGCCCACGACGGCCTGGAGTTAATTACCCGCGCCCTGGAAACCGGCTGCACCGCGCCCTTTATTCTCCTCACCGGCCAGAGCGACCGCGAAACCGACGAAAAGGCCATGCGTCTGGGTGCTTCCGATTACCTTGTGAAAGGCACCATCAGCCCGAACGAACTCGAACGTTCCATCCGCTACAGCATCGAGCATGCTAAGAGTTTAGAGGAAATTCAGAAGCTGAACACCGAACTGGAGCAGCGCGTAGAAGACCGAACCCACGAACTGGCCGAAGCCATTAAAAAGCTCGAAAAATCGAACCGGAGTTTGCAGGAAGCGCAGCGGGAAATCCGCAAAGCGTTGCAGAAAGAAAAAGAGTTGCACGAGCTGAAAAGCCGGTTTGTAACCATCGCCTCGCACGAGTTCCGCACGCCGCTTAGCACGGTGCTTTCTTCGGCTTCGCTCATCGGTAAATACAAAACCACCGAAGACGACGACAAGCGCCAGAAACACGTAGACCGGATCAAGTCGGCGGTGAGCAATTTAACCAGTATTCTGAACGATTTCCTGAGCATCAGCCGCATCGAGGAAGGCAAAATTTACAACGTTCCTACTAGCTTTAACCTGGAAGTTTTCTGCCTCGAGGTTACCGACGAAATGCAGGGGTTTGTGAAGCAGGGGCAGCAGATCCAGTATCAGCATTTCGGCAGCCAGAAAACCATAAATCTCGACAAGCAGCTGCTCAAAAATATCCTGCTTAACCTGCTTTCCAATGCGAGTAAATATTCGGCCGAAGGCAAGACCATTTTCTTTACCACCGAGATCGCCGAAAATAAAATTCAGATAAAAGTGAAAGACGAAGGCATCGGCATTCCGGACGCCGACAAAGCGCATTTGTTCGATCCGTTTTTCCGGGCGCAAAACGTAACCAACATCCAGGGAACCGGCCTCGGCCTGAACATCGTTAAACGCTACGTAGACATTATGGGTGGCACGTTGAGCTACGAAAGCGAACTCGACCAGGGCACCACCTTCATTATTAATTTTCCGCACGCACCTAACCTATGAAAAAGATCCTCCTTATTGAAGACAACCAGGAAATCCGCGAGAACATTGCCGAAATCCTTACCCTTGCCAACTACCAGGTAGCCGAGGCCGAAAACGGTAAGGTAGGCGTGGAAAAAGCCAAAAAGGAACACCCGGACCTCATCATTTGCGACATCATGATGCCCCAGCTCGACGGTTACGGCGTGCTGCACATGCTGGGCAAAGATCCGGCAACGTCTTCCATTCCCTTCATTTTCCTTACTGCTAAATCTGAAAAAGACGATTTCCGCAAAGGCATGAACCTGGGTGCCGACGACTACCTGGTAAAACCTTTCGACGATCTGGAACTGCTGGATGCGGTGGAAATGCGTTTGAAAAAGAACGAAATTCTGAAGGCTGAATTCAAAAAAGACCTTGATGGCCTGAACGAATTTATTGAAGAAGCCCGCGGCCTGGAAGACCTGAACAAGTATATTTCAACAGACCGGAAAGTCTCGGTTTTCAAGAAAAAACAGTACCTTTTTTCCGAAGGAAACTACCCGAACGCGCTGTATTTTCTGAGCAAGGGAAAAGTGAAAACGTTCAAGACAAACGAAGAAGGCCGCGAGTTCATCACCGACCTGTACAAAGACGGCGACTTCATCGGCTACCTCGATTTACTCGAAGATAAAACCTACCGCGAATCCGCCGTAGCGCTGGAAGATTCCGAGATCTGCATCATTCAGAAAGACGACTTCTTTTCCCTCATCCACAACAACCGCGACGTCGCCAACAAGTTCATCAAGATCCTTTCCGGCAACTTGGCCGACCGCGAAGAACGTCTCATTAAACTGGCCTACAATTCAGTGCGCAAACGCGTAGCCGAAGCCCTGCTTTTGGTAGCCAAACAATACGAACAGGCGCCGGAAAAGAAAACCGAAATGAGCATTTCCCGCGAGAACCTGGCCAGCATCGTAGGCGCCTCCAAAGAAGCCGTTATCCGCACTCTCGCCGATTTCAAAGATGAAAAACTGGTAGACCTCAGCGGCAGCAAGATCACCATCCTGAACCAGGATAAACTGGCGAAGATGCGGAATTAACCTTCAGGTTTTACTGGCTAAAATGGTAATGTTTTAGGCGGTAAAAGTAGCTTCAAAAGCCATTAGCGAATCGTAGCGTAGGGTTTAAACCCTACGCTACGATTCGCTAATGGCTTTTTTATATTTTGTCATCCTGAGCACAGTGAAGGACCTCGTTGACATCCAGCAGAAACGCCGCTACAAGGAGCCGAAAAGCTTCTTGGTTAGCCTACAGAATGAACGTGGTTTTAATTTTCCACCGCCTTCAAACAATAAAATCCCTTTTCTGAAGTAGTTAATCTAAACACCAATCCCTAACTTCGGATAATAAAACGCAATTGATAATGAAGAAAATAAGCTTTACCCGTATTTCGGCGGTTTTCCTGCTGTTCGTGGGCAGTAGCACCCTTAATGTACAGGCGCAAATGTCCGCCAAAAAGATCGACCAGCTGGTTGAAAATACCATGAAAACGTTCGATGTGCCGGGCATTGCCGTAGCGGTAGTTAAAGACGGAAAAGTGATTCACTCGAAAGGCTACGGTGTCCGTTCGTTGAACACCAAGCAGAAAGTAGACGAAAATACGCTTTTTGGGATTGCCTCCAACAGCAAGGCTTTTGCCACCGCTTCCATTGCCATGCTGGTAGACGAGAAAAAGCTTAAATGGGACGATAAAGTAACCGACTACATTCCCGAATTTCGGATGTACAACCCTTACGTTACCGAAGAATTCACTATCCGCGATCTGGTTACGCACCGGAGCGGTCTGGGCCTGGGTGCCGGCGATTTAATGGCTTTCCCGGATTCCAATTCCTACACCATGCCGGAGATCATCCACAACCTCCGGTACCTGAAACCCGTTTCCGGCTTTCGCACCAAATACGACTACGACAACCTGCTTTACATGACTGCCGGCGAAGTGGTAGCCAAAGTAAGTGGCATGAGCTGGGCAGCTTTTGTAGAAGAACGCATGATGAAACCGCTGCAGATGACCCAAAGCGCCGCTACCTACAAACGCCTGAAAGATAAAAGCAACGTAATTGATCCCCACGCGCCGGTAAAGGGGAAAGTGCAGGTGGTTGACCGCTTTAACAGCGAAATCGGTCCGGCCGCCTGGGGCTTGTATTCCAACCTGATCGACATGAACAAGTGGGTACTGATGCAGCTGAACAAAGGCAAATTCGGCGAAGGCCAGAAAAACCGTTTGTTCAGTGAAGCTCAGCAAAATGAAATGTGGAGCCCGCAAACCCTGCTGCCGCTAAGCTCCTATAATCCTTACAACAGTCATTTTCTGGCCTACGGTTTAGGGTGGTTTGTTACCGATGTAAAAGGCACCAAACAGGTTTCACATACCGGTGGCATGCCGGGCATGGTAACCCAGGTAACACTGCTGCCGGATATGAATCTGGGTATTATTGTGCTAACGAATCAGCAGTCCGGTTCTGCTTTTACGGCTATTACGAACCAGATAAAGGACAGCTATTTAGGCATTAAAAATACTGACCGCGTAAAAGAATACAACGAGCGCCGTTTAGCCGGCGAAGCCCACGCTGCCAAAGTTGTAGCCAAAGTTGAGAACGAAATAAAAGAGCAACAGGCCAAAAAAGCTGCAACTATCGAGCCTTCTGCCATCGTAGGTACTTACAAGGACAACTGGTTCGGCGAAGTGGAGATCTTCGAAAAGCATGGAAAGACCTGGTTCAAATCGCAACGCTCGCCCAAGCTGATCGGAGAGATGCTGCCCTACAAAGCCAACACCTACATCGTAAAATGGCGCGACCGCAGCCAGGATGCCGATGCCTTCGTCATGTTCAGCCTCGACAACGACGGTAAAGCTACTAGCATTAAAATGAAGCCTATTTCCCCGCTAACCGACTTCAGCTTCGACTTCCAGGACCTGGATCTGTACCGGATAAAAGACGCTGCTGCTTCGCTTTGATTAACTATAAGGATTAAAAGCTAATAACTTATATCCGCCATTATTGGTGTTATTCCACCGTTGTTGGTGTTTTCACCATAGCCGTCATGCTAAGAAGAAAAGCTGGTTATTCCGAGCAACGTCGAGGAAACTTATACATACTTCTATGACAAAGCGAGCATAGCAAGATTTGTCTTACCGTTTAATTTTAAATATGCGGCTCCATAAGTTCCCTCAACTTCGTTCGGGATGACCCAATAAATTAGCTTAGCCTGACGGCTATGTTGTTTTCACCAACAACTTAGATGCCCCAAAAACCTGTTCCAGTCTGCAAATATGCGGCTTGAGCAGGTTTTTGTTTTTTCTTCCCTGGAAGTTGACTTAGTTTACATTACTATCCTTATCAGACATCAATAGAAATCGTCATCTCGACCGAAGGGAGAGATCTCAGGAATAAGGTAGAAAAGCCAGAATAAAAGCTAAACCAAAATGACGGGAACTTGCCTGACGTCGGGGTACCTTGAAAGTTATTTTCAACAACTACTGCAAACCCAGTGACAACAATCTGCCTCAAAATTGACAATTGTCATGTTTTCATTTACCGAATCTTCTGAACTTTGTATCGGAATTTGAAGAAATATGGAAAACCAGTTTAAAGCCCTAACCCTTTCGTACAAAAATGCCCCGATCGCCATCCGCGAACTGGTGGCTCTGAACGAAACCGGTTGCCGGAACCTGTTGCTTAAGATCAAAGAATACACTTCGGCGGAAGATGTGATGGTACTTTCTACCTGCAACCGCACCGAAGTTTATTATACCGCTGCAACCGATCTTTCCCGGGAGATCATTAAACTGATTGCCGTAGAAAAAGGCTTTATTGCTACCAAAAATATTCAGCCGTTTTTCCGCCACCTCACCGGCCAAGAAGGCATTAAACATCTTTTCCAGGTAGCTTTAGGCCTGCAATCGCAGGTAATGGGCGACGTACAGATTTTAAACCAAGTGAAGAACGCTTACCAGTGGGCCGCCGATGCCAATACCGCCGGACCGTTCCTGCACCGCCTCATGCACACCATTTTCTTCACCAACAAGCGTGTGGTAAACGAAACCGCTTTCCGCGACGGCGCTGCTTCGGTATCGTATGCTACGGTAGAACTGGTGGAAGAACTGACCCGCGAAATGAACAATCCGCGCGTGCTCATGATCGGGGTAGGGGAGATCGGGGCTGATGTTTGCCGCAACTTCATCAAATCCCGACTAAACAACATCATCATCACCAACCGCACGTTTGAGAAAGCCGAAGCCTTAGCCATTGAATGCAATGCTACGGCCGTTCCTTACGAAACGTTATGGGAAGAGATCCAGAAAGCCGATGTGGTTATTTCTTCCGTTCCCGGCGATGCCCTGTTCATCAGCAAAGAAGCCATCGAGGCCATGGGCGAATACCGCTACAAATTCTTCATCGACCTGTCCATGCCACGCAGCATCGACAATGCACTGGAAACTCTGCCGGGCGCATTCGTTTACAACATCGACAGCATCCGCAACCGTGCCACCGAAGCCCAGGAACGCCGCCTGGCTGCTATCCCGGAGGTGAAAAACATCATTGCCGAAGCTATGGCCGAATTCAAATCCTGGGCGCAGGAACTGGTAATTTCTCCGGCCATTCAGCAGTTCAAGCAAATGCTGGAAGAGATCCGGCAGCAGGAAATGGCCCGTTACCTGAAAAAGCTTTCCGATTCGGAAAAGGAACTGGTAGAAATGGTTACCAAAAGCATGATGCAGAAGATCCTGAAATACCCGGTAGTTGAACTGAAAGCTGCCTGTCAGCGTGGCGAATCCGAAAACTTACTGGAAGGCTTAACGGCTTTATTCAACCTTGAAAAGCAGGAGGCTTAAGAACTTATTTCTGCCTGGAAGTTCGCACATAAATACACCTGTCATCCTGAGCGCCAGCGAAGGGCCTCGTCGGCTTTCAGCAGTGCATTTACAATTTTAGCATTACGCCGATAGTTACGTCGCATCTGCTCAAAGTATAGAGCTACTGTACAAAAAAGTTGTACCGTAAATCAAAATTCTCTGTAGCGTAGGGTTTAAACCCTACGCTACAGAGAATTTCATTAATTCAAAGCAATTTCAAAAGATACTCTGGCCATTTTTGAGATAGCTTCAAGTTATTCTCTTACTCAAACAAATATAAATCAAGATATAGTTTTTAAAAAAGGGAAGCAGCACTACTGTTTCCCTTTTTTATTTTCTAAGCAGAAAGCTTAAAGATTAAATGACATTTATCACCAGAATCCTTGCAGCTGGTCATTTTTGCCGAAGCCAGAGCTTGGTACTTTTAACAAAAAATCGGTACTGAAAAGGCGGTAAAAATTCTGGCCATAATTCGCGGGTTACCGAACCTCCGTACTATTTAAAATCTTCCTTAACAGTTCCTGAAAATTGATCCAGTTTATGCAAAATTCTCCGCTTCATACTTTCCATATTCCCGTTATGGGCCTGGCGTTTTCCATCGATTCTCCGGTGAAAGTGGCGCCCTACGGCATTTCCTCGGTGGTATCGCTCAGCGACGATACGCTCATTGAACAGATGCGGGAATATTACAGCCGGAAGCACGAATTGCCGTATACTGCCATCACGCCGGAACAGGAAGATTACCGCGCCCGCCGCATAACTGCCTACCTCGACCTGCTCGATCAACTGGTTCAGAAGCAGATTACGGAAATCCGTCAGGAAGAATTTGCCGCTGGCTCCCGCCTTACCCAATACTTCAACTTATTACCGGATACTTCCCCGCTGAAAAAACAGTATCTCCAAATGCTCGAAACTTCAAACGACGCAGAAAAAGCATCGCAACAGGAAAGCCTTCGGTCCGCTATTCAACCCGGCAGCATCGATGTGAACATCATGACGAAGCTGGATAAAATGAATTATGCGAAAACCGGGGAAATGCTGCCTTCCGAATTTTCCGATGCTCTGGCAGCCTTGCGCGGCTTTGCCCGCAGCACGGTAGAATCATCGGTCATTTTTTCGGCGGGTATGAACATGCGGCTTTACAGTTACCTGGAGCAGTTCCCGGCCTTCTTTCCTGACCAGACCGGTTATCTGGCCAAGAAGATCATCATCAAGGTCAGCGATCACCGTTCGGCCTTTGTACAGGGAAAAATAATGGCCAAAAAAGGTTTGTGGGTTTCTGAATTCCGGATCGAATCAGGATTGAATTGTGGCGGGCACGCCTTTGCTACCGACGGCTACTTGCTGGGGCCGATCCTGGAAGAATTCCGCCAGAACCGCGAAGCCATGCAGCAGGATCTTTACGGGCTTTTTGCGGCCGCTTTAACTACCAAAGGCCTGCCGGTTCCTGCGCAAGCGCCAAAGCTCCGGATAACGGTACAGGGCGGAATCGGAACCACTGCCGAACAGGAATTCCTGTTACAGCATTACGGCGTAGATGGTACCGGTTGGGGCACCCCGTTTTTATTGGTACCCGAAGCCACTACCGTAGATGCGCAAACCATGCAAAAACTGGCGGAGGCTACGGAAAATGACCTGTACTTAAGCCCGATCTCGCCTTTAGGGGTTCCCTTTAATTCCTTGCGGAACACCAGCAGCGAAGCCCTGAAACAAAGCCGCATCGATAAAGGCAAGCCCGGCAGCCCTTGCGTTAAAAAGCATTTGGTTTCCAATTCCGAATTCACCGACCAACCCATTTGCACGGCCTCCCGGAAATTCCAGCGCCGGAAACTGGAGCAGCTGCAGTTACTGGACTTACCCGAAGCCGAGTACCAATTGGAAGCAAGTAAAGTACTGGCAAAAGAATGCTTGTGCGAAGGCCTCGCCAACACCGCTTTAATTGATTATGGCATGCCTCTAAAGCCGGCCAACAAAGGCGTAGCCATTTGCCCGGGACCCAATATGGCTTATTTTTCCGGCATTTTCAGCCTGAAGGAAATGGTAGATCATATCTACGGCCGCACCAACATCCTGAACAGCCTTTACCGGCCGCACATGTTTGTGAAAGAACTGAAAATGTACGTGGATTACTGGCAGAACCTGAAAAAGGAACAGCCGGCAATTCCTACCGATAAACAGCAAAAGTATCTTCGGACTTTCCGCGAAAACCTGTTGCAGGGCATTATCTATTACAAACAATTGCTGCCGCAAATATTCGAGCCGGAAACGGAAAGCGCCCTGCTGATGAAAGAAGAATTGTACCAGTTTGAAGAAGAATTAATGGCCGAAGAAATGGCCGTTGCCGGTTAATGAATAAAATTAGATTAAGCCGGATTTTCCGGTTCGAAACAGCTCACGCCCTGCAGGGTTACGACGGTGCCTGCCGCCGCATCCATGGCCATTCCTACAAATTAGTGGTTACCATTATAGGCGAACCTTTGCTGGATGAACTTCACCCAAAGAACGGAATGGTCATGGATTTCGGCGATCTGAAAAAAATAGTAAGCGAACAGGTGGTAAAGCCTTTCGATCATGCCCTGCTGCTGAACCAGACCGCTCCGGCTGATCTGGTAGCCCAACTCCGGAAAAATGATGAAAAACTAGTGCTTTTTCCGTATCAGCCCACCTGTGAAAACATGCTGCTTTACATCCGCGATCGCCTGCAGGAAAGCCTTCCGGACAACATCGGCCTGCACAGCCTGCAGCTTTCCGAAACCGAAAACTCCTTTGCCGAATGGTTTGCTGCCGATAATATAAGAAACTGATTCTGTCCTTAAGATCCCTTTAAAAACAACTGCCTTTAGAATTCAGGCGTTTACCGGAATAAGCTATTTTCTAGCCAATATTATTCCTGATTTAGTCTTGGGGCAACCTTTTGCCCGCTTCTTCTCGTTTGAATATTAGCTACTTATTATTTATGGGCTTTTTAAACGCAGGGGGCATGGATCACAAGGTACTCATTCTGAATCAGGATTATTCGGCAATTTCGTTATGCAGTGTTAACAAAGCATTCGTGCTTATTTATCTTGAAAAAGCAGAAATGCTGGAAAAAGCAGATAATGGTTTTCTGCGTTCGATTTCTTCCACTTTTCCTAAGCCCTCGGTTATCCGGTTGCAGCATTACGTTCACATCCCCTACAAAGGCATTTCCCTGAGCCGGCACAACATCATGAAACGCGATCATTTTCAGTGCCAGTACTGCGGAACCAGCAAAAACCTGACGCTCGATCATTTAATGCCCCGTTCCCGTGGCGGGAAATCTTCCTGGACGAACCTGATAACGGCCTGCGGCCGCTGCAATACCCGTAAAGGCGACCGAACACCGGAAGAAGCTGGTCTCACCCTGAAACAGTTGCCCAAGAAGCCAAGCCTCATTTCCTTTCTGCGGCAGCATGCCACTTCCCTGGATCACAGTTGGGCCAATTACCTGAAAGCAGACATCGTATAATTTTCACTTTTGTATGCGGAATCAATAAGGAATAATCAAATATTAAAGTATCGTGATCCTGGCATTTTTTCAGGTTATGTAATTAAGGCGACTTAACTTTATAATTCCTGATTCCTTTTTGTCCTTTAGATCCTTTCTGAAGACAGCCTTCCCCGAGGCCAGCTTCTTTTCAGTAAATGCTTCTGTTTTCGCGCAGTCTATAAATTCCACTTATCTGCAAAATGTATAGGGCATTTGCGGCTGGCACTTCGGTATTTATATTTTTACCGCCCTTACCTACAAAGCTTAAACAACGGAAATCTTTGATACCATTTGCAAGTAAGTAGCCAGACTAAAATAATCGTATAATTTGAAAGTAACTTTCATTTTGGAATATTCTGAAAGGAAGTAATTTTTATATTTTTAGTCTTGATACTAATATCCAGATACCAATGTCTTTTTACTTATTTAGATTCCTTGTTGAATGGTACTCCGGTTAAGCTTACCAGCGGCCTGAATCTGGGCTGGGCATTTTAAAACGGTAAGAGAAACGGCATAAAAAAGTGATAGATTGAAATTTCCTGAAACCTGCATAAAAAAGCCTCCCGCAATACTGCAGGAGGCTTTCGCTTTTAGATAAATTCAGGTTTACTGGATCAATACTTTGCTGATCCGGGATCCTTTCTCCGTTGTAATTTTCAGCAGGTAGGTGCCTTTGGAATACGTTTTTACATCAATTGTCCGAAGGCTTTCTTTCCCATAAATCGTTTCAGAAAGCAACTGTTGCCCGGTAAGGTTATAAAGCGTAATGCTTGCCTTCTGCTCCGGACCGCCAAGCTTTACGAAAACAAGTTCCGAAGCCGGGTTAGGATATACCTGAACGTTCAGATCGGACAGATCGCCGGCAATACCGGTATTAATTATGTTCACCGCTACGGACGGTGCAGATGGACAACCGTTTGTACTGGTGGTTACCACGGTATAAGCACCGTTAGCCGTAGCCACGTAAGTCTGGCCGGTTGCGCCTGCAATGGCAGTGCCATTTAAGTACCACTGGTTTCCGGTAGCCGCACTCGAGGTAAGGGTTCCGCCGCTCTGGGTAATGGTTGGGGTAGCCGGCAGCGGATCAACCGTTATGTTGGTAGTGGTACTGGTGCTGGTGCAATTTGCGGTACTAGTAGCTACTACCGTGTAGGCTCCTGCAGAATTTACAGTATATGTTGGCGTGTTTGCCCCAGGAATGGCAGTCCCGTTTAAGAACCACTGGTAGATTACCCCTGTAGTGGAAGAGCTTCCCGTAAGCGTAACCGTGTTACCCTGGCAAATGGTAGTAGGCCCGCCTGCCGTTATGGTAGGCGTAGCCGGCATACCATCTGTAATTGCAGTAATGGAAGAAGGTGCACTGTTGCAATTGGCAACGGTAGCAATTACTGTGTAGTTTCCGGCAGCCGTAGCAGCATAAGTAGCATTCGTGGCTCCTTGTATGGCAGAACCATTTAAATACCACTGGTAGGTTGCTCCGGAAGTGGTAGTTGCTGCTGTTAAAGTTACTGATCCGCCGCTGCAGACTCCGGTTGGTCCTCCCGCGGTTATGGTAGGCGTAGCTGGCGGCGTGTTAATGGTAACCTGAACCGGAACGCGTGCCGAAGGACAGGCCCGGGTAGAAACCGACCAGTTATAGAAGTAATAATACCTTGGAGATGTATTAACCGGGAACTGGAAATTATTTCCGGTTATGCTCACTACGCCCGGCAGGGTATAAGGGAAACTGGCCCCGGCAGTGTTGCGGTAAAGTTGTCCGGTACCGCTGTTATAAGTAAATACCCCTAAACCATAACCATTTCCGGTTGGTACATCCAGGCCTAAGAATACCGTATGCGCTCCGGCTCCTGGCAGCGTAACTGTTACTGAATCGATGCGGTTGCCGGTAAGCGTATCAAATACGCCGATGGTGGCCGTTAACGGTCCGTCGCTGAAAAGCTTCACAGAATCGATCCGGATCGGAACAAGGGCATTGAAAACGGTATAATTGGAGAAGTTTCCGTAGCCGCCGGCGCCAATGGTATTACTGGTCGGGCCAACTTTCCCGGCTGGCGCTGCCCGGAATGCCTGTACATGGTAGGTAGTACTAGCCGTCAGGTTACCGGTTGTGAAAGAACTTCCCGTACCTACTTCGTTGCCTCCCGTGGCTGCATCGTAGTACACAAAAATATCGGCGTTTGGCGCAGAGGCAGTAATGGTGGCTGTACCCGGTCCGCACCGTGAAACGTTCGCCGCGGTAACGGCTCCGGCTTGTACGGCATTAACGGTTACTGTTTTTGTATTGTCAGTCGGGTCGGCATCGTTCGGGGTATTTACAGTGGCTGCAATGGTATAAGGCCCGGCTGCGGTTAAATTAACCCTGGCGGTAAAACAATAACTTGCGGAAGCACCCGGTGCAATAGTGCCGGTAAACGTTTCAGTTACCGGGCTGGTGCCATTAACGGTAAATGAAACCGGGAAATTGGAAAGCGCAACGCCCCCGCTATTCAGAATGGTTACGCAAACCTGTTCGGTAGCGGTAAACGAACAGCTGTTTACCGGACTGGTAATGGCCAATAATTCTGCATTCGGTGCCGTGTATGGCATCAGTACCGGTTCAATGATGAGGCGGTAACCGAAGGCCAGTTGGCCGGGAACCGTTCCGCCGCCTATTGGTCCGGTAAAGAAAGTGTTGAACCGGGTCAGGGGTTCGGATTGTACGCCTAGAGGGAAATAATTAGTCGCAGATGGGGTGGCTGCCATTCCCACGTAGAAACTGGTATTTGTAAGTACCGGCGGGCTGGTAATGGTAAAGTCCTTTAAGGTATTTAAATCGGCTGTCTGAATAATATAATTGTCGGAACGGGCTATTTGTGTACCGGCAGCATCCTGAATGACCGCATAAACGGTTTTAGTCACATTATTCGGATCCGAACTGATCATAAGCCGCACCGTTGGGATGGAAACCGTTTGAGTACCGCTAAGGGTGTATTTGGCCAGTAGGGTGCCATTGGGCGCTACAGGTCTTAAAGCTGTGGAAGCAACCGGCGGATTCCCTTCCGCATAAGAAAGCGCATCGTTGGTTACCAGTTGGGCATAGGTGCCGGTGTTATTTCCGTTGTAATCATCATTCGGTACCGAAACGGTAATCGTGTTGCTTCCGGCAACGGTAGGGGTATAGCCCGGAAAAACCACAGCTGCAGTGTCGCCAGCTGCAATGCTGGCAAGGGTAGCGGTGGTATTAAACGTATTCGCCCCGGTAACGGCCAGTGAAACGGTTACATTATTCTGGGCATTTCTTCCCCGGTTTATAACCAGAGCGCTTACCACATGCGGATTAACTGCCGGAAGGATCGGCAGTTTCCCTAAGGAAAAAACCTGGGCAACCTGTAGGTCGTTAGGGGGTGGCGTGTAGCCTAACTGCAATACGGGCCTGAAGTTGCTGGCGTTGGTTAAGGTGGCTGGTAAAGCTGTACCTGTGCCGGTTATCAGTCCGTTTGTAAGGTTGGTGTTTGCATTATAAATGGCAGATGCAGCCGATTTGGTAGTGGCATTCCATTCGTAGGCCAGGTACATGTTCCCGCCGGTATAAGTGAAAGGCGTTTGCAGGGTTACGTTAAAAGCGCCGGCCGTGGTAGGAATGGTTAAAGGGCCGTTATAAACCAGTTGCATGGCCGTTGGGGTAGAAATAATATTGGCCCAGTTGCCGCCGCGGCCGTAGGTTGCGTCGGCAGTATTTACGAGGTAAATTTTAATGGTGCCGCTCGCCGCCGCGGCTGCAGGTGTCTGGATATTAAAGCCCAGGTGGGTTATGGCCGTATTCGGGATCAGGGTGAGTTCGGTGCCCAGGTATAAAGCGGCAGTTCTCTGAAAATCAACAGAGCCGTTAGGGCCCCGGTTGGAACCGGAGGTTCCATTAGCAATCGGAGGAGCCTGGACGTAGCGGGTTTGCGCCAGGGCATAGGTGCTGCTCAGGAAAAGCATTAACAGGACGGCCAGCATAATCCGGCCACTTTGGTTTTCAGGCCTGGCCACCTGTTTTTTCCTAAGCCATTGTCGAAGAGATAAACGTGTTTCCATTGTGTTTAATTTGAGGGTTTATTAATTCAAAAGGTTAAAAAGTAGACATAGCAATGCCGGCACTATTTATTAATAGCGTGAAACAGATATTGTTACTTTGGGAAAACTGCTGGCAGTTTCCCTTTCAAATGGATGGAGAGTAAAGGCAATATTCCCAAAAAGAAGATTCCGGGTTTGTACCTGGGTTTATAAAGGAGCGAGTATGTGTTATCAAAAGTAACCCTTTTTATCACAATTCCAAATTAAATTTATTAAACTTAACACGGGTGCAATAAATGGCCATACGGAAAATAAACTTTCTTGTTCGGCTTTATGCCTTCTTATTTTTTCAGTTTAGCACCTGAATTAAACATTTTTACTAATAGCAGATTTTTGTCCGGTACATATACCCGGGTTTTCCTGTCTATCTCCGTAAAGGTTATTTCGGATCATTTTCCGATGACGAAAATTGTACCATTCTTTTTTTTACTTCCAGGCACCCATTCATTGATCCGTTTGCTGAAGCAGAAGGCAAATTGATTTACCTATTGCCTTTTAGATAGCAAGCGAGTGCAAAACAGTCCGGTTTAGGACGGAAAAACTACTGCATCTTAACAGTAGATGATGCTTTTCGATTGGGTTTCTACCGGCCGGTCTGAAATTCAACCAGATAGCGCCTCCAATAGCAAGCAAATTCCAGCTTCTCATTTTACTTTCCGAATATAAAGTCGTAACTTTGCGCACCGTTCGGGTGAGCGGTTCCGGTTTTAACCGGATTATTTTAAACTATATGCCGGCGAAGGGCTCCGCTTGCCGGTGTTTAACAGGAGCAAATGCTATTATATGAGCAATCAAGTAGAAGATTTCGACTGGGACAAGTTTGAAACCTCAGGTTTCGGCGGTGGTTATTCCAAAGCTGAGAAAGCTGAAATGGAAAAAATGTATGAAGATACATTAACTACCGTTCAGGAAGAAGAAGTCATTAAAGGAACAGTTGTTGGTATCACCGATCGCGACGTGATCCTGAACATCGGTTTCAAATCAGACGGCCTGGTTCCGATCTCTGAATTCCGCGACCAGCCAGACCTTAAAGTTGGCGACGAGGTAGAGGTATTCATCGAAGATCAGGAAGATCCAAACGGTCAGCTGATCTTATCCCGCAAAAAAGCGAAAATCGTTAAAGCCTGGGATACTATTTACAAAGCCCTTGAGAACGACACCGTTCTGGAAGGTCTGGTTAAGCGTCGTACCAAAGGTGGTCTTATTATGGACCTGCACGGCGTGGAAGCCTTCTTACCAGGTTCACAGATCGACGTGAAGCCGATCCGTGACTTCGATATCTTCGTGGGTAAGAAAATGGAAGTGAAAGTTGTGAAAATCAACGCCGCTTTCGACAACGTAGTAGTATCGCACAAAGTCCTGATCGAGAAAGATCTGGAGCAGCAGCGTTCTGCCATCCTGAACAACCTGGAAAAAGGTCAGGTGCTGGAAGGCGTGATCAAGAACATGACAAACTTCGGTGTGTTCATCGATCTTGGTGGCGTAGACGGCTTACTGCACATCACCGATATCTCATGGGGCCGCATAAACCACCCTTCCGAGGTATTAGAGTTAGACCAGAAAGTAAACGTAGTAGTTCTGGATTTCGACGACGACAAGAAACGTATTTCTCTGGGTATGAAGCAGCTTACGCCGCACCCTTGGGATGCTCTTTCTACTGACATCGAAGTTGGTTCACGCGTGAAAGGTAAAATTGTTAATGTAGCTGATTACGGTGCGTTCTTGGAAATTCTGCCAGGTGTAGAAGGTCTGATCCACGTTTCTGAAATGAGCTGGTCTCAGCACCTGCGTAACCCACAGGATTTCATCAAACAAGGCGATGAGATCGAAGCAGTGGTGTTAACGCTGGATCGCGAAGAGCGCAAAATGTCTTTAGGCATTAAGCAACTGACCGAAGATCCTTGGACCAAAGAAGATGTTCTGACCAAATACGGCGTAGGCACGAAACACACAGGTGTGGTTCGTAACCTGACCAACTTCGGTCTGTTCATTGAGCTGGAAGAAGGCGTAGACGGTCTGGTACACGTATCTGACCTTTCTTGGACGAAGAAGATCAAACATCCTTCTGAGTTCGTGAAAGTGGGTGAGAACTTAGACGTAGTAGTTCTGGAATTAGACGTTCCGAACCGTCGTTTAGCGTTAGGCCACAAGCAGCTGGAAGAAAACCCTTGGGATACTTTCCAGTCTGTATTCACAGTAGGTTCGGTACACAAAGCTACTATCATCGAGAAATCTGATCGTGGCGGCGTGTTAGAGTTACCTTACGGCATCGAAGGCTTCGCTTTCCCTAAAAACCTGGTGAAAGAAGATGGTTCTGTTGCAGAAGTTGGCGAACAGCTGGATTTCAAAGTAATGGAATTCTCCAAAGACGATCGTAAGATCATCCTTTCTCATACCAACGTTTATTCTGACCCGAAAGAGGATGCTGTTAAAGCTGACAAATTCACGAAGAAGAAACCAACCGGTGAGAAGAAAGAAGTGAAAGCTGACAAAAAAGGAACTGATAAAGGAGAGAAATCTACTTTAGGTGACTTAGATGCACTTTCTGCCCTGAAAGACAGAATGATGAGCGACGAGAAAGAAGCCGGCGTTCAGAAACTGGAAGCTGCTGCAAAAGCAAAGAAAGCTTCTACGGATGAAACTGCTTCTGAAGAAACTGAAGGTTAATTCCTGAAATTCTGAATAAAGAAAAACCCGGCCAACAGGTCGGGTTTTTTTATGCCTGAAACCTAGCGTTTTAGCAAAAAGGCACGAAAATTCTTGCCCGATTGTTTGAAATAATGCGAAGAAGGTGTATGTTTGCATCATCAAAACGGTGACGTGGCCGAGTGGCTAGGCTCAGCTCTGCAAAAGCTGCTACAGCGGTTCGAATCCGCTCGTCACCTCTGAATATTGAAAAGCCCTGCATAGGAAACTGTGCAGGGCTTTTACTTTTTTCTGCCTTTCCGATAGCATTTCTAAGAAATTTATAATAACATTGAAAATGATTTGCTTGTAATATTTCTCCTTAGATCTTATGCAGAATATGAAAAAGGCAATGCTACTATTAGCGCTGGTCTTAACAAGTGGCTTTGGTTTTGCTCAGAAAGGCCAACAGACTGTTGGTTTGTTAATGGGTGTCAATCGGCTTACTTATTTTGAATTTTACGATAATGAATTCCGTGACGGGCCCTTTACGGAATCAGAATTTTCACCCTTAGCCGGTGTTTATTATGATTATAATATCAGCAACCGGCTTGGAATTAACCTGGCTACCCGGTTTTTAGTCAGTAAAACTGAATATGACTGTTCCGAATGTCGCTTTATAGATGCGCCTGCTTTCCCGTTAAAAAGTATAACCAAGCTGTCATACCTGGAAATACCTGTTAATCTGGCTTTAAATCTTAATAAGAAAGAAACAGCTTCATGGAAGTCCTATGTCTTATTTGGCTATACTCATAGCCGGTTAATTCAGGCAAAGCGAACCGACCTTAGTACAGGTAAGGAGGAAAAGCTGGATATTTCTGCTGATTTCCGTACCAACCATTATTTAAATGCCGGGTACGAGGTCAGACATACCATTAAAGACAAATATGAGCTTGCTTTTAATCCTTACTTTCAATTTGATTTCTTAGGGGCGCCAACTAGAAATTTTTTGGGCTTACAGGTTAAAATCGGAAAAAGCTGGAATAGGTAATTGGGGTTGTTTACAAGAAAGGTTGACTTGCAGAATTTTTTGAAGATGCTGCCATTTAATTTGAAATTATACCTGATTGCTGCAACGGCTATGTACAGCCTGGCGTCTTAAGGCAAGAATAAGATACCTTATGAAGAAGATAATTTTAGGATTATGCTTTTGCATCTCCAGCTTAGCCGGTTTTTCGCAAAAAGGACAACAAGTCTTAGGCGTTCAATTTGGTGGCATGGTTCCAACAACCGGAATGTTTAATGAGTACAGGCCATACAGGCCGCAGGTTTCGCCGGTTGCTGGAATTGCATACGATGTAAACTTCACCCGAAGAGTAGGAATAAGCGTGGCAGGCCTTTACCGGTACTCGCCCGAACAAATGGGCAGTTATAGCAGTAGGATTTTCGACGATGGATTGGGATATATTCATAATCCTTATTTCCTGAAAGATTTTTCGTACCTGGAAGCTCCCGTAAATTTGGCCCTGAACCTGGATTGGAAAGAAACGACTGCTTTTAAAACCTACTTCGTTCTTGGTTACACTTACAGCCGGTTAATTCATTATAACGTTACAGATTCCAAAGGAAAAAATATTCCGGACCTTATACCAAAGCATTATGGTTTACAGCGGGATTTTCATTACCTGAATGCCGGGGTGGAAATCCGCCATAATTTCAAAGAAAAATACGTGCTGGCCTTCGGTCCGCAGGTTCGATTCCTGATAAACGAGTATTCCGACGTAGGATATTTAGGCTTTAATCTGAAGGTAGGGCGGGTTTTATAAGCTGATCGTTCCGGCCATCAAAATCAGTTTAAGGAAGTAGCCCTTTACTTTTTTAACTCAGGCAACGCTTAAATTGCTAATAGCGTCTTTATAGTAATTGATCTTATTATGAAGAAGCTGGCCTTTTTGATCTTGTTTTACTTTATTGCTGCTTTTGCCTTCGGATAAATCGGTAGGTTTTAAGCCGGAAAAGTACCGTATGCTGCAAATTCAATCGCTTTTCAAAAAGGCTGAATTTACCAAGGAAAAGAACAGCTTTCAGAATAAAGATCAGCGTGTAAATTAAAGTATATTTAAAGCATAATCTTTCCTATACAAGAATAAAAAAGCCGCCCTGAATTAATCAGGACGGCTTTTTTGATTTAAACGCTACCGTTACTTATTTCAGCGTAAAAGTAGTTTTACCGATCAGGTGACCTTCGGCGTACAGTTCAATAATGTGCTGGCCGCGCTTGTATTCGGCGCCTTTCGCGTACACAAAAGATACTTCCTGGCCGGAGTTATCGAACAGGATGTCGCGCTTGGCGGTGTAGAACGTTTCCTGGCCGTTAACCGCGAAAGTACCGGAACCCATAGCAAGGTTATACAGGGCAGCGCCGTCCGGTTCGATCAGACGCATCATAATTTCCTTATTTTCCTTTTCGGCTACTTCGTTTTTCGCCAGGCGGAAAGCCACTTTAATTTTATCTACGCGCTTGGCCCGGAATTCCTCATCCGAATCTTCGCGCTCTTTGCCTTTCTGGTTAATGGTGGTTACCTTAATATACTGGGCTTCCAGGCGGGAGGCCAGCGCCACTTTTTCCGACAATACCTGGTTCGTGCGGCGAACAGTGGTAATGGTATCGGAAAGCTGGTTCTGACGGGTTTTCAGGGTATTGTTTTCGCCGTAAAGCACTTCGTTGTCTTCCTTCAGGCGGGCAATTTCCTCATCTTTCTTCTTCAGCTGGATCTCGAAATTAGCAGCACGTTCTTTGAATTTCTTCTGATCGGCAATGCTAAAGCTGCCATTGCGGAAAGAGCGAAGTTTTTTCAGGTCGGCTTCCAGGGATACCATTTTAGCCTGCAGCGAATCGTTGGAAAGGCCCATGGCCTGCAGTTCCTGGTTCTGGCGTTCGAAATCTGCTTTCAGAGTTTCGTATTGTTTAATACGGTCTTCCAGTTCGGTGTTCTTTAACCGGATGGTTTCTTCCTGCTGGTCGATTTTTTGTTTGGTCTGATGCTGCATGTAAAACAGAATGCCGTTAATACTCAACAGCACCAGAATAAGCCCAACAACCAGGAATTTACGGTTACTGTTGCGCTCAGTAGATTGATCACTCATAAAAGTTTGTTTTTAGTGGATTTTAGTTCAATTTGCAATTCACCAGCTGCAAAAATACAGCTATCTGCTGCACTTGCAAGGCTGTTTATGAAATACTTAGCTTTAGACTTTGTTTATGAAAACGAATTTAGACAGTAATTATTGGCAAAACCGCTACGAAGAATTGCAGACCGGCTGGGACCTCGGCGCCGTTTCCCCGCCCTTAAAAGCCTACTTTCAGCAGCTTTCGAACAAAGAACTGAAATTACTGGTTCCGGGTTGCGGCAATGCCTACGAAGCGGAATATTTATGGCAAAACGGGTTCCGGAATGTTTTTGTTGCCGACCTTGCCGAAGCTCCTTTAGCAGCCTTAAAAGCCCGTATTCCGGACTTCCCCGAAGCCCAATTATTGCACCAGGATTTCTTCCTGCTGCAGGATACTTTCGACCTGATAATAGAACAAACCTTCTTTTGTGCCATCGAGCCGCGAATAAGACCCGATTATGCCATAAAAGCTTTTGAATTGCTTAAGCCCGGCGGGAAACTGGTAGGTTTGCTTTTTAATACCGAATTCCCCCAGGCAGGACCGCCCTTTGGCGGCACCGAAAACGAATACCGCACATATTTCGAACCCTTCTTTCATTTCCGTACCTTTGCCACCGCTACCAATTCCATAAAACCCCGCGCCGGAAAAGAATTGTTCATGATCCTGGAAAGGAAGGGGATTTGAGGATTTGCAAATGTGGAGATTTGAAGATTAGAAAATTTGGAAATGAGGTAATGTGTGAAAAAGGAAATCACGGCCTATTACACTATCAAGTTAATTACTAGAATTTGCTTGACGGGATTTGTAATCCCGTCTTAACCGAGTCGTGGGATTTGTAATCCCACTTTCTAAAAATTAACTTGAATATGTACTAGGTAGATTACCTGATTTTCGATTTCATTCCATGGCCATTTTTTCTTCTGCTAACAATATTAATAATATATATTCCAGAAAGCCACGTTAATTATCTAATCATTAGTTACTAATCACTAATCATTATTCACTAATCACTAAAAATGAATATTCCCAATTTAAGAAATACAGAATCCGGAAACTTCTTTTTAATGGCTGGACCATGCGCCATTGAAGGCGAAGAAATGGCCCTGGAAATTGCTGAACGTATTAAAACTATTACGGACCGCCTGCAGATCCCTTTTATTTTTAAAGGTTCCTACCGCAAAGCCAACCGTTCCCGCCTCGATTCCTTTACCGGCATCGGCGACGAAAAAGCCCTGAAAATTTTGCGGAAAGTAGGAGAGACCTTCCAGGTGCCAACCGTAACCGATATTCACGAAAGCTCGGAAGCTGCCATGGCGGCTGAATACGTGGATGTATTACAAATTCCGGCTTTCCTTTGCCGGCAGACCGACCTGTTAGTAGCTGCTGCCAAAACCGGTAAAACCGTGAACGTGAAAAAAGGCCAGTTCCTTTCCGGCGAAGCCATGCAATTTGCCGTGGGTAAACTCCGCGATTCCGGCAACGAAAACATCATCCTGACCGACCGTGGCAACTCTTTTGGTTACTCTGATATGGTAGTCGATTTCCGCAATTTACCGATCATGCAAAGTTTCGGCGTACCGGTAGTTATGGACGTAACGCATTCGTTGCAACAGCCTAACCAGACTTCCGGCGTTACCGGCGGCCAGCCTGCTTTAATTGCCACCATTGCCAAAGCCGCCATTGCGGTAGGAGTAGATGGCTTGTTCATCGAAACGCACCCTACCCCGGCTACCGCCAAATCGGACGGCGCCAACATGCTGGCCCTGGATAATCTGGAAGCCCTTCTGACCCAATTGGTAAAGATCCGGCAGGCGATCAGATAAAATATATTCCAATTATTTTTCTGAAACAATAGCCTTTTCAATAAAAAACCGCAGCACCTTAAATGCTGCGGTTTTTTATTGAAGGTCTAAAGTCTAATATCTATTGTCTAAAAGTCTGATTTCAATACCAAATGGTAAAATATTCTTTCACCTGACTTTTTCGGAAGAAAACGATACCGATCTGAAACAAATCCAGCGAAACAGTAACTTCGGGCATGGCTGAGATCTCTTTCCAGGCGCGTTCCATTTCCGGGCTCCAGTAAATATCGTCTATTATAAAAACGGATTCTTCGTGGGCTTTGGCCAGGCATTGCCGGAAATAACGCATGGTAGGTTCGTAGCGGTGGTTGCCGTCGAAGTAAACAAAATCGAGTTTCTCTACTTTTTTTAGCTGCTCGGTTAGCGTTTCGTCTAAATTTCCTTCTATTAGCTGCACGTTGCCGAGTTTTAATTGCCGGAGATTGTCAGCAGCAATTTTAGCGGTTTCCGGGCAACCTTCAAAGGAATAAACGGTCGTGTTGCGGCGGGCAGAAGCCAGGTAGGCGGTGGTGAGTCCTAAAGAAGTGCCGAGTTCAAAAATGGTTTCCGGGGCAAAGCGGTTTACCAGCCGGAACAGGAGCTGGGCATATTTGGCCGGTTTGGCCGCGGTTTTAGCAATATCCTTTATTTTCCGGACGGAACCGGCATTTGTGCGGGAACCCGCGCCGAAGTCTTTCACGGAAATTTCCCGGTCATCGTCCAGCAGGTTGGCCCGAAGGTCTTCGATGAGCAGAAAAGCATGGTATTGGCCGCGGTGCAGGATTACATTATGCTGCAGGTCGAAAACGAACGGCGAATGAATGCCGTGCAGGCGGGTAGAGCGAAGCCGGTATTGCGCAAAGCGAAGCGCCAGGCGAAAAGGAATCACCAAACTTTTAATTTAATTTATAAGGAACAATCAGAACGAACTCCGGAATATTAACGGTGAATTGCTTGCCGTCTACCAGGCGTTCCATGGTATAGTTACCGAGCATCTTACCAATGCCGGTCTTTAAATTGCAGCCCGAAACGTACTGGTGCGAATCGCCGGGTTCGAGCACCGGTTGCTGGCCCACCACGCCTTCGCCTTCCACCTCCCGAACCGTGCCATTAGAATCGAAGATCTGCCAGTAGCGGCGGAGTAATTTTACGGTAAACTCGCTGTTATTCTGAATGGTAATTTTGTACGCGAAAACAAAATGTTGCTGCCCCGGGCTGGAATAGTCCGGGAGATAATTCGTAGTAACTGTTACTTGAACGCCTTGAGTAGTTTGGGTATCCATAAAAATGCAGCGTAAAATTTTGTCTTCTTAACAGCTCTTTTCCGGGATAAGTTTACGTAATATTACGCGGTAAACAAATAATTGGTACTGATTTATCCGTGAAAGGTAAAAACTAGCTTATGAATGTAAAGATAGAAGAAAGCTGGCAAAAAGTATTGCAGGACGAATTCGAAAAACCTTACTTTAAAGAACTTATTCAGTTTGTAAAACAGGAATATGCCACTACTCAGGTATATCCGCCCGGCAAACAAATCTTCCACGCTTTCGAAGAATGCCCCTTCGATAAAGTAGAGGTGGTAATATTAGGCCAAGACCCGTATCATGGCCAAGGACAAGCAAACGGGTTGGCTTTTTCGGTAAACCACGGAATAAGAACGCCGCCTTCCCTAAGAAATATTTTCAAGGAAATAAAAGACGATCTGGGCAAGGAAATTCCGGACAACGGCAACCTGGAACGCTGGGCCGAGCAAGGCGTTTTACTGCTGAATGCCACCCTAACCGTACGAGCCAATACAGCGGGTTCGCACCAGAATAAAGGCTGGGAAACGTTTACCGACGCCGCCATTAAGAAAGTATCGGACCTGAAGGAGAACGTGGTATTTATGCTTTGGGGCGCCTACGCGCAAAAGAAAGGCGCCATCATCGACGCAACCAAGCACCTGGTCCTGAAAGCCGCGCACCCTTCCCCATTTGCCGCCGACAAAGGCTTCTTCGGAACCCACCACTTCAGCAAAGCCAACGCTTATTTAAAAGAGCATGGCAAAAAGGAAATAGACTGGTGAATTAAATGGTTAAATTGTTTAATGGTTAAATTGTTTAATGGTTAAATTGTTGATCGTTCAATTCCTCCGTAGCGTAGGGTTTAAACCCTACGCTACGGAGTGAACAGTTTATGAACTGCCGATTATTAATTCTAAAACACTATGATTTTAGCCTTAAAAACTAAAACATAAAAAAAGCGCTGAGGATTTCAGCGCTTTTCTTTTTATGTCCTGATTAACCAACAATTTAACCATTTAACAATTTAGCCATTTAACTTAATCAATCACTTTAAAGATCCGGTTCCAGCGGATGCGGCCGGAAACACCACCATTCGGGTCCATCGACATCCAAACCAGCACGGCTTTGCCTACGATGTGGTCTTCCGGTACAAAACCCCAATAGCGGGAATCGGCGGAATTATGGCGGTTGTCGCCCATCATGAAATAGTAATTCTGATTGAAAGTATATTCCGTGATCGGCTTTCCGTCTAAGCTGATAATGCCATTTTCGTAGCTTACGTTTTTATTGCCTTCATATTTGCGGATCACCGGCTCGTAAATCGGGGTGTTTTCCGGGGTAAGCTTTATGGTCAGGCCTTCTTTCGGGAGCATGATCGGGCCGTAGTTGTCGCGGTTCCATTTCAACAGGGTGGGAGCGTGCGGGTAAACTTCCGGATCGGCATTGCCGGGTACGTCTTTGTCGAGGTGAATGGCTTTGATAAAATCCATGCCTTCGAACTGTTTGGCTTGTTGCGGCGTGCAATCTACCACGTAACCACCTTGTATCGGCGAAATACCGGCTAAACTAATACCCAGGTTCCGGAAAAAGTCGGCATCCAGCATGCTACTGGTTTCGATCAGGTAGCGATTCTGCATGCCTTCCGGATTTTCCAGCGGTTTGCCGTTAATGTAAACCTGCATCTCCTTAATTTCAAGTACATCACCGGCAATACCTACGCAACGCTTAATGTAGTTGGTGCGCAAATCCGGCGGGTGCTGCTCTTCAAATGGCACGTTAAACACCACCACATCGTTATTCTTCACGTGGGAAAAACCCGGCAAGCGGTATTGTTTCAGCTGAATAAGATCGGAATAGGAGGGAATGTTGGTACCCCAGATAGTCTGGTGCGTAAGCGGAACCTGCAGCGGCGTAATTGGCGTGCGCGGACCGTAGTGCAACTTGCTTACAAAAAGGTAATCGCCCACGAGCAGCGAACTTTCCATGGATGGGGTCGGGATAGTATATGCCTCGAAGGTTGCCCAGCGGATTAAAGTAGCCGCTACTACGGCAAACAGAATGGCGTCACCCCATTCCCGGAAGAAGCCTTTTTTAACGGGTGGTTTGGTATCCTTTTTTTTCCAAAAAGTTACACTCATATTTTCTGGTTTATAAGTTCAACAGGTCCTTCATGCCGAATACCCCTTTTCTGCCCGGCAGCCATTCGGCCGCCATCAGTGCGCCGGAAGCAAAACCGGTGCGGGAATGTGCTACATGGCTCAGCTCAATTTCATCGATGGCCGTTGCATAACGCACTACGTGGGTTCCTATTACATTTTCCAGGCGTTCGGAAATGATAGGAAGTTTTTCATCAGTAGCATTTTCTTCCAGCGCCCAGCCATTCAACTCCGGATAGCTTTTCAGAATGCCTTCTGCTGCCGTAATAGCCGTTCCGCTGGGTTTGTCTACTTTTTGCAGATGATGAATTTCCTTGATCTGTACCGCATAGTCGGGGTATTGCTGCATTCGCGAAGCAATATATTCATTAAAATGAAAAAACAGGTTAACACCGATGCTGAAATTAGAAGCATAAAAGAAACTTCCGTTATTTTCCTTGCATGATTCCGAAGCTTCGGCAAACCGGTTTTGCCAGCCGGTAGAACCTGAAACCACCGGGATCCCGTTTTTCAGGCAGTAGGAAATATTGTCGAAAGCAGCTTCCGGATGGGTAAATTCAATGGCTACGTCGGTATTGGTGGAATTGAATCCGGAGAGTTGGCCGGCGTTTTCATGGGTAAGTTTTCCGACAATTTCGTGACCTTTGGCCAAAGCCAGTTCTTCGATGGTCTTACCCATTTTGCCGTAACCGATCAGCAGTATTTTCATTATTTTTTTAGTCGGAGGTTAAGCGATAAAGCCGGAACCGGCGCCTGTCCCAGTGCTGCATATTGTACCGCCGGCTGCACGTTCAGGCTCAGGTCATCGCTGATATCGAATTCGTTTAGATGGGCGCCTACGTTCGCTTCCATTACGTTCAGGCCGTAAGCAATAAAAGCAAAAATGATGGTAAGATCGCGGTTCCGGCGGTAAAAATCGCGGTTATTGCGCAAGGTCTGCTGAGTTTCCGGAATCGGCGAAACGGTATTCGGATCGTTATCGATCGTGGTCAGGTAAGCTTCGAGGTACCGCTTATATTGCCGGTTGTTTTCTATTATAAAGTAGCCCAGGGTTCCGCCCACGGCATATACTACAGGTACTTTCCAGTAATCTTTATTGTAGAACTGCCCCGCGCCCGGAATAATGGCAGAATAGATTGCAGCCCGTGCAGGTTTGCTTAAGCCAGGTTTGTTGACTTTCGGGGGCGTAACGTCGGCGTTTTTGGTAACTACCGTGGTAGTATCAGGAACAGAAACGGTTTGGGCTTTTACCGAAACGCTAGAATGAACGAGGCAAAAAGTAAATAACCCAAACAGTGCTGCGCGTACCTGCATAAAAACGTTAGTAGTTAAGAATTTCCAAAATCCGGTTCAGGTCGTCGGTCGAAACGAACGGGATCTTGATCTCGCCTTTACCTTCCGGAGATGTTTTTACGAGAATCTTCGTACCAAAGTGACTGGAAAGACGGGTTTCCACGCGTTTTACTTCCGCTTCGTACTCGGCCGGAATATCGGCGCGGTCTACGGTTTCTTTTTTAGGCTTGGAAAGGTTGCGTACCAGTTCTTCTACTTTACGCACGGAAAGTTCTTCGGCAACGGCTTTTTTATAAACTTCCAGCTGCAGGTCCACATTCTCGATGTTGATCAAGGCGCGGGCGTGACCCATGGAGATCTGGTTGTCGCGCAAGCCGATCTGGATATCCGGCGGCAATTTTAACAGGCGGAGGTAATTGGTAACGGTTGTCCGTTTTTTACCTACGCGGTCGCCAAGTTCTTCCTGTTTCAGGTTACATTCCGAAAGCAAACGCTGGTAGCTTAAGGCAATCTCGATGGCATTCAGGTTTTCGCGCTGAATGTTTTCGATCAGGGCCATTTCCAGCATCTGCTGGTCGTCGGCTTTGCGGATATAGGCCGGAATGGTTTCTAAACCAGCCAATTTGGAAGCCTGGAAACGACGTTCCCCGGAAATCAGCTGAAAAGTATTGGCATCGAGCTGACGCACCGTGATCGGCTGAATAATGCCCTGAACTTTAATGGATTCGGCAAGTTCTTCTAACGCGGTTTGGTCGAAGTGCGTGCGGGGCTGAAACGGGTTCGTTTCGATCTGGGATAAAAGGATCTCTGCGATGGTATTTACTTCGTGTAAGATTTGAGGATCTACTTTCTTATCGTAACTGCCTTCGATCAGGGCATTCAGACCCCGGCCGAGGCCGCCTTTTTTCTTTACCGGAATTTTATTCTCAGACATTAATTTTAGATTATTCGATTATTCGATATTCGATTGTTCGACCAAATCCTTTCAATTTGAAAAGATGGCTCATTCAGGTCAACAGGTTTACAAGAGTCCGAATTCCCGAAAATCGAAAAATCGAACCTCGAACAATCGAATATTCTTTTCTACTTTGCCAGTACGGCGTTTTTCTCTACAATTTCGCGGGCCAGGTTCAGGTAGCTGATGGCGCCTTTGCTGTCGGCATCGTGTAAAATGGCCGGCAAACCGAAGCTCGGCGATTCGCTCAGCTTCACGTTCCGCGGGATGATGGTATCGAACACCATTTGCTGAAAATGCAGCTTTACTTCTTCCACCACCTGGTTCGAAAGGCGCAAGCGCACATCGTACATGGTAAGCAAAATGCCTTCAATTTCCAGGTCGGTGTTCAGGCGCGACTGAATGATCTTGATCGTGTTCAGGAGTTTACCCAGACCTTCCAAAGCAAAATATTCGCATTGTACCGGAATAATTACCGAATTGGCTGCCGTAAGGGCGTTTACCGTGATCAGACCCAAGGAAGGGGAACAGTCGATGATGATGAAGTCGTAGCGGTCGGAAATTTTCTTCAGCGCTTCCTTCATCTTTTCTTCCCGGTTCGGCAGGTTTATCATTTCCACCTCAGCGCCCACCAGGTCGATGTGCGAAGGTACCAGGTCCAGAAAATCTATATTCGATTTAATGATGATGTCTTCCACGTTCAGGCCATCTACCATGCATTCGTAAATGCTCTTGGAAATATCGCCCGGATCGAAACCGATACCGGAAGTGGCATTGGCCTGGGGATCGGCGTCTACCAACAGGGTTTTGAATTCTAAAGCAGCCAAACTGGCCGCCAGGTTTATAGCTGAAGTTGTTTTACCAACACCACCTTTCTGATTTGCTACAGCAATTATTTTTCCCATCTTAAATCTTTCTTCTGCACTTAAACTTAAATTGTAATGGTCTGGCCTATTTCCATAAAGATCAGGTCTTTATGTGCGTTTTTGGCCGACTTTGCTACCGTTTCCTTTTCAATCCTGATTGGCGGGAAGGTATCGTAATGCATGGCAACAATGTGTTTGGCTTTTACCCATTCACCGGCAATCAGGGCGTCTTCCGGGCCCATGGTGTAATGGTCGCCAATCGGGAGGAGGGCATAATCTACTTCGTACTGCTCACCGATAATTTTCATGTCGTAGGTCAGGGCGGTGTCGCCGGCAAAATAAATGGTTTTACCTTCGGCCTGCACCACGTAACCGGCCGGGTTACCGCCGTACGAACCATCTGGCAGGGAACTGGAATGAACGGCCGTTACCATCTTTACGGTGCCGAAAGGCAAACGCAAGGTGCCGCCGATGTTCATCTGGATGGAATCCGTAAGGTCTTTTTTGGCATACCAATCGGTAATTTCGGGCTGGGCTACAATTTTGGCGTTATTCTGCCTGGCCAGCGTAGCCGTATCGGCCAAATGGTCGCCGTGCGCGTGCGAAAGCAGGATGTATTCAGCTTTAATGCTTTTCAGATCGATGTGCTTCGCCAAAGGGTTCGGCGAAATGAACGGGTCGAAAAGAATACCGGTTTCGCCGGTTTTTAAAAGAAAGCACGAATGGCCGTAATAGGTTAGCTCCATAAAATTTTTAGCTTCAATCCACCGTTATAACGGGAATATGCTTTAAACTTGCACAAAGATAAAAGAATTGAAAGTAAAGTTTTCAACAAAAGTTTTCAACAAACTGGGTATAAATGGCGTGTTACCAGCGGCTATCTGTGCCTTGTTTTTTAGCTGTAATTCCGAAAAACAACAGCAAACCGAAAAGCGCGTTTTTCGCTACAACCAGCCCGAAGCCCTGAGTTCGCTCGATCCGGCCTTTGCCCGTAACCAGGCCAATATCCGGGCCATGACCCAACTCTATAACGGCCTTATTGCCCTGGACGATGAACTGAAGCCGGCCCCGGACATTGCCCGCCGCTGGGAAGTATCGCCCGATGGTCTTCGTTACACCTTTTACCTCCGTCCCGATGTAAGGTTCCACGACAGCCCGGTATTTCCGAACGGCAAAGGCCGGAAAGTTATTGCCCGGGATTTCGTGTACAGTTTTTACCGCATTCTGGATCCGGCCACCGCGAGTACAGGCGCTTGGATCTTCAGCGGCAAGGTACTGGAAAAGGCTAAAGGAATGGTTTCAGATACGGCCTTTAAAGCGGTAAACGACAGTACGTTAATAATTAACCTGAACGAGCCTTTTATTGCTTTTACGGAGCTATTGAGCATGCCTTATGCCTTTGTAGTGCCCCAAGAAGCCGTTCAGAAATACGGGAAAGATTTCCGGGAACACCCGGTAGGAACGGGGCCGTTTAAGTTTCACCTCTGGGACGAAGGAAATGCGCTGGTATTCCACCGGAACCCAAATTACTGGAAAAAAGATGCCGTTGGCAAACAGTTGCCTTACCTCGATGCCGTGCAGATCTCTTTTATTACCGACAAGAAAATGGAGTTCATTAATTTTCAGCAGGGCAAGCTCGATTTTCTTTCCGGCATTAAAGAAGGAACCCGCGATATTATTCTGCAGCCAGACGGGTCTTTACAGCCCGATTTTGCCGGAAAATTCCGGGTGCAGAAAGTGCCCTACCTCAATACCGAATACATCGGCTTCCAGCTCGACCAGACAAACCTGAGGACGCCGGCAGTGTCGGATAAGCGGGTGCGGCAGGCCCTGAACTATGCCATCAATAAAAAGGAGATGATCCGGTACTACCGCAATGGCCTGGGCAAGCCCGGAACTTCAGGCATAGTGCCGGCCTCGCTACCTTCCTTTAACGACAGCATTGTAAAAGGCTATACCTACGACCCGAAAAAGTCGCGGGAGCTTTTGGCGGCAGCCGGCTACAATCATCAGAACCCTTTCTCCATTAAATTAAGTACCGTTTCGGAACATAAAGAAATTGCCGAGTACCTACAGAAGAAATGGAGTGAGGTAGGGGTGAACTGTGCCATTGAAATAAACCAGGCTTCGGCGCACCAGGAAATGTCGGATAACGGCCGTTCGGCTTTCTTTATGAAATCCTGGCTCGGCGATTACCCGGATGCGGAAAATTACCTGGCTTTGTTTTACAGCAAGAATTTCTCCCCGGCCGGGCCGAATAAAACCCATTTTAAAAATGCCCGCTACGACCAGCTATACGAACAGGCCAAACTGGAGCAGAACCTCGAAAAACGCTGGAAACTCTACCAGGAAATGGACAAGATCGTGGTGGAAGAATGCCCGGTTATCGTGCTGTTCTACGACGAAGTGCTGATGCTTTCGCAAAACAATGTGGAAGGCTTAATGGCTAATCCGATGAATACCCTGAAGTTGGAAACGGTAAGGAAGAAGTAAAAAAGCCTGTAAAGCAGAAAAGCCACTCTACCAGGAGTGGCTTTTTTTTTTGTATGTATTTTTAATAGCGCAAGCGTCCGCTTGTGCTGCAGGGACTGCAGGTCAGTAATTCAGGCAGGCACAAGCGGACGCTTGCGCCATAATCTGCCATAATCTTTACCCTCGATTGAATTCTGTACTTTCGTTTAGAAATTAATCCCTTTTTGGCGGACCGAAATCTACGTTCAGGTTCGATTCTACCAAATGTGCCAGGTCTTTCAGATAGCTTTCAAATTCCGGGCTGCCGCCTTCTGTGTAGGTAACCTTTTTAGGTTTGCTGATTTTGTACATGGTCAGTTCCCTTGCCGGAAAATCAGGGATAAGCGATTCGTAGCGGTCTTTCATCTGGAAGAAACCGGTTGCTTCCCCGCGTTTTACCAGGCTTTTTACGTCATCTTTTTTCAGCCTGAAATGGGTTGTTTTCGGTTCCTGGCCGGGTTGGGTGTATTTAACCTCCACTTTGCCGTTGCTGAAGAATTGGGCTTTGTAAACCGGACAAAAACCAAAGCAGGGCTTTTTCTCGAAGATCAGTACCGTTTTATCTTTTTCGGCCGCCGAAAGCAAGCTGGAGTTTGGATCGAATTTCGGAACCAGCCAGATAAACAACAGCGGGAACAGGAGGGCAAAAAAGAGGTGCTGGAGACGGAAAAGCTTCATATAATAAATGCTTGCTTCAGGTAAAACAGGATTGCAGGAACTTGGTTTCAAAACTGCCAAAGCCCTATGTATGAAGTTACGGAAATAAAAAAGCCTTTCCAATTCCGGAAAGGCTTTTTACATTTAATTTGTTCGTGGAAGAATTATTTCTTCGATTTTTTCTGTTTCGCTTTTTCAGCTTCTTTTTCAGCGGCAATCCGCATAGCTTCCTGCATCCGCTGGGCAAAACCACCCGGCTTTTTGTCTTTTAGCTTCGTTTTGTTTTCTTCCAGGCGCTGGCGGATCTTGTCGTCGTCTACAAACTTCCGGATTACAGCCTGCTGGCCGAAGGTTACCAGGTTCGATACGAAGTAGTAGAAGCTCAGGCCGGCCGGCATGGAGTTTACAATAAACATGAAAATGAACGGCATCAGGTAGCTGTAGAACTTCATTGGTCCCTGCATGGTGCTTACCTGGTTGTTTCCCCAGGTATACAGAATGGTAGAAGCCGTCATTAGCAAGGTGAACATACTTACGTGGTTGCCATAGAAAGGAATGGTGAATGGCAATTTGGCAAATACATCGTAGGTAGAAAGGTCATGCGCCCACAGGAAGGCTTCCTGCCGGAGCTCGATCGAGTTCGGGAAGAAGCTGAACATGGCAAACAGAATCGGTATCTGCAGCAGCATCGGAATACAGCCGCTCATCGGGTTTACGCCTACGCTGGAGTACAGCTTCATGGTTTCGGACTGCTGTTTCTGCATGTCGTCGCCGTATTTTTCCTTGATCTCGTCTATTTCCGGCTTCATTACTTTCATCTTCGCCATAGACAGGTAAGACTTGTAAGTAAGCGGCGTCAGGATCAGTTTTATCAGCAGTACCAGAATTACGATAATAATGCCGTAGCTCGCAATGTGGTTCTCAAGCAAATGAAACACCGGGATCACCACAAAACGGTTAATGTAGCCAAACACACCCCAGCCCAATTCAAGGTTTTTCTCGAATTTGTCGGAAACGTGTTTTAAAACCGAGTAATCGTTCGGGCCGAAATAATACGTGAATTGGGCACCGCCCAGAACATCCTTTTGAGGAATGGCCAAAGCCGAAACAAAGGTTTTCACTTCCGAAGAATCGGCTTCATTCAGCGAGCTGGTAAACTGGCCACTTTCGAACTGGTTTTTAGCAATGATACCTGCCGTGAAGAAGTTCTGCTTGTTGCCCATCCATTTAACCGGCTCCGGCGATTTCTCTTCTTCGGTGCTGTTGGTTTTAATGATCGTAACGTCCTCATCCATCGTCATGAAGTTCAGGGAAGAGTGGTTACGGTTCTGGGCCAGGTCCATTTCCAGTTTTTTCAGCCGGTCTTTCCAAGTAAAGGTCAGGGGTTGGTTTGCGGCCAGTAATTGTTCTACGCCTTTAAAATTCAGGTCATAACCTAGCAGGAAGGTGCCTTCGGTCAGGCTGTAGGTTTGTTCCACATACTGGCCTTCACCTAACGTAGCGCGGAAAGAAATTGCCTGCGTTTTCCCGGTTTTCCCGTTGGTAGTAGAAACCGGAGTTGGCGTAAAGTACAGGTCCGAAAGCTTAATTTCTTTGCCCTCGCGGGTTTTGAAGGCAATATCGGTCGCGCTGCTTTCCTTATCGAACAGGTAAAGCGGTTTTTTATCAAAGGTCAGGTAATTTTTCAGCAACACTTCGTTTACCTGGCCGCCTTTGGTGGTAAGCCCAACTTTCAGGTTTTCGTTCTCTAATACTACCGTTTGTTCGGTGCCGGTAGCAGCAGCGCCAAAGGTTCCCATTGCAGCCTGACGGCTAGCCATGGCTGCCGAATCGAGCGGGGCTGCCGCCGGTTGCGTGGCAGTAGTGGTAGCCGTGGTCTGGGCCGGCTTTTTCTCTTGCTGCACCTCGTCTTTGGGCGCAAAAAAGAACATGTAAACTAATAAGAGCGCGGATATAAGGAATAATCCGACGGCTTGGTTACGATCCATATATTAAATTAAAGTACTAGGCTATTCTTTTTGGTTTTGGTGTATTGAATGGCTGCTTTTATAAATTTCACAAAAAGCGGATGCGGGTTTTGCACGGTGCTTTTCAGCTCCGGGTGGTATTGCGCCGCCACAAACCAGGGATGGTTTTGCAGCTCGATCACTTCCACCAGGCCGGTTTCCGGGTTTATGCCCGAGGCGATCATGCCGTTCTCTTCAAAAGCCTGCAGGTATTTGTTGTTGAACTCGTAGCGGTGGCGGTGGCGTTCGGTTATCTTGTTTTTGCCGTAGGCCGAAAATGCTTTGGAGCCTTTCTTCAGTTCACAGGTATAAGAGCCCAGCCGCATGGTACCGCCCATTTGGGTGATCTCCTTCTGGTCTGCCATCATATCTATAACCGGATTTTTGGCCTCAGGTTCCATTTCCGTTGAAGTGGCATCTTTGATATTCAGCACGTTACGCGCGAATTCGATGGCTGCCGCCTGCATGCCGAGGCAAATGCCGAAGAACGGAATGTTGTTTTCGCGGGCGTAGCAAATGGTCTGGATCTTGCCTTCAAAACCGCGCTGGCCAAAGCCGGGAGCAACCAGAATGCCATCGAGGTTTTGGAGCTGGGAAGCTACCGTTTCCTTATCGATGAGTTCGGCATGGAAGGTTTTCAGTTTTACTTTGCATTCGTTTTGCGCACCGGCATGAATAAACGCCTCGATGATGGATTTATAAGCGTCCGGCAGCTCCACGTATTTCCCGATCAGGCCGATGGTAACTTCTTCGGTCGGGTTTTTCAGGCGGCCAAGGAATTCTTTCCAAGAATCCAGGTCCGGATCCTGCGCGCCGCCGGTAAGTTTCAGTTTCTTGATTACGCGTTCGTCCAGCTTTTCTTTTTTCATCAGGAGCGGCACGTCGTAAATGGTTTCCGCATCCAGGCTTTCGATTACCGAATTAACCTGCACGTTGCAGAACAAAGCGATCTTCTTGCGCATTTCGCTCGGGATCGGGTATTCGGAGCGGCAAACCAGGATGTCCGGATTTACGCCGGCTTCGGAAAGCGCTTTAACCGAGTGCTGGGTAGGCTTGGTTTTCAGTTCGCCGGCCGCTTTCAGGTAAGGGAGCAAGGTAAGGTGAATTACCAGGGAATCGTTCGGCGGCAGTTCCCAGCGGAGCTGCCGTACCGATTCAATGAATGGCAATGATTCGATATCGCCTACGCAACCGCCTATTTCGGTAATTACCACGTCAAATTCGCCGGTCTGGCCTAAAAGCAGCATCCGCCGTTTAATTTCGTCGGTAATATGAGGAACTACCTGTACGGTTTTTCCCAGGTAAGCGCCCTGGCGTTCCTGGGTAATTACGTGGTTATAAATTTTGCCGGTAGTAACGTTATTGGCCTGGGAGGTAGGAATGTTTAAGAAACGTTCGTAATGCCCCAGGTCCAGGTCGGTTTCGGCTCCGTCGTCGGTAACGAAACATTCGCCGTGTTCGTACGGGTTTAGCGTGCCCGGATCGATGTTAATATAGGGGTCGAATTTCTGAATGGTTACGGAAAAGCCTCTGGCTTGCAGAAGTTTAGCCAGGGATGCTGAAATGATGCCTTTACCTAAGGAAGATGTAACACCGCCGGTTACGAAAATGAATTTTGAAGCCACAAGTTTGCTGTTTGTCTTATGGACTGCAAAGTTAACCTTTAAATCCGAAATAACCCGAAATTACTTTTAATTGCGAGGACGCCTGTACTGGTATAATATCCTGTTTCCGGGAAAATTAATATTCCTTTCGCCGAATAAGGATCGTAGCCAGACAAAAACCGGCCTTTTGATTTAAATCTTTCCTAAAAAATACCCCCTTAGTAATTGAGAAAAAACCGTTACAGTATTTTATCAGAAAGTTAAAGAAAGTTTCAGGTGCTTTTAGAGCATAGTGAAGTTAATTTTTAGAGAGTGGGATTACAAATCCCACGGCTCTGTTAAGACGGGATTACAAATCCCGTCAAGCAAATTCTATATTTTAAATAGACTGTGTACTAGTTTATAAGTTGATGAAAACACGATAGATCAGTTTTAGGTACTTTATTGCGTCATCCCGAACAACGTTGAGGGAACTTATGGAGATTACAATGACAAAGCGAGCGTAGCAAGATTTGTCTTACCGTTTATTTTAAATAGGCGGCTTTATAAGTTCCCTCGGCTTCGCTCGGGATGACCAAATAATTTAAATCAGCCTTTCCCAAATTAGAAAACCCAGCTATTGGCATAATTATCAATTCCCAAATTACCAGATCAACACATTAACACATTATCAAATCAGCACATTAGCAAATTAGCACATTACCCCATTTTCAAATCTTCAAATCTCCAAATTTTCAAATCACCAAGGCTAATACGGTTTTTTTGGCGGGTAATACGGAAACTTAGTTAAGGCTGTAACCGTAAGGTTGCGGTAGTGGTATAATATTAGAAAAATGGTATTTATTTTCGGCAAAAAGGTAAAACCCGGAATCAGAAACTGCCGTACCGCGTGAAAAATTCACATAAACGCATCACCACACGAACACCATTACAAATCACTCTTCATGAAAGTTGTAGAACAGCGCATTATGCGCGGACCGAACTATTGGTCGGTTAAACATCCTAAGATTATCGTATTAAAAGTTGATTTAGGGAACGTTGCAGAAGTAAAAACAAATGAAATACCCGGCTTTGCCGATCGCCTCGAGGCCTGGTTTCCGGGAATGTACAAGCACCGTTCTACCGAAGATATTGACGGTGGTTTCTTTAAAAAAGTCCGTGAAGGCACCGATCTCAGCAAAGTTATTCAGCACGTTGCCCTCGAGTTGCAAACCATGGCCGGCATGGACAGCGGATATGGCCGATCCTGTCCGGCCGAAGAGCCGGGAACGTACACCGTAATTTTTTCTTACCAGGAAGAACAAGCCGGGGAATATGCCGCCAATGCTGCCATCCGCGTTACCAGGGCCCTGGTTGCCAATGAGCACTACGATGTTCAGAAAGAAGTGGCAGAATTACACGAAATTCGCGAATCCGCCCACTTTGGACCAAGCACTCAATCTATTGTAGACGAAGCCGTTAGCCGGGGTATTCCTTACCTGACCATTCCCGATACTTCCATTATTCAGCTGGGCTACGGCGTAAACCAGAAACGCATTCAGGGTACTTTAACCTGCAGTACCGGCATGTTTGCCGTAGAAATTGCCGGCGATAAGGACCTGACCAAACGCATGCTGCATGATTCGGGGGTGCCGGTACCGCATGGAGTAATTATTTACGACGAAAAAGAGCTAGATGACGCCATTGAAAAGGTAGGCTACCCGCTGGTTACCAAACCACTCGACAGCCATCAGGGAAAAGGCGCCAGCATCAACATCAACCAGTACAAAGATGCCTTAACCGGCTTTAAAGAAGCTCAGAAATACTCCAAAGCGGTTATTGTAGAGCGGTTTATTGCGGGTTACGACTACCGTTTGCTGGTAATAAACGGCAAGTTTGTAGCCGCTGCCAAACGCACGCCGGCGGCTGTAACCGGCAACGGAATCTCCACCATCCGGGAACTGATCGAAGAGGTTAACAAGGATCCTCGCCGTGGGGTAGGCCACGAGAAGGAGCTCACCATGATCCACATCGATAAGGACACGGAAATGATCCTGGAAAATAAGGGCTTGACTTTAGACAGCGTAATTCCGGCCGGGGAGGAGCTCTTCCTGAAAACCACCGCTAACCTGAGCACCGGTGGTACGGCGATGGATGTAACCGACCTGTGCGACGAATACAACATTTTAATGGCCGAACGGATTGCCGGTATTATTGGCCTGAATGTTTGCGGCATAGACGTAATGACCACCGATATTGCCATTCCGCTGAACGAAGCCGGCGGGGCCGTAATTGAAGTGAATGCAGCGCCGGGTTTCCGGATGCACATTTCGCCGACCGAAGGGCTGGCGCGCAATGTGGCCGAGCCCGTGATCGATATGCTTTTCCCGGCAACCTGCAAGCCAAGTATTCCGATCGTTGCCATTACGGGTACCAACGGCAAAACCACTACTTCGCGCCTTATTGCCCACATGGTGAAATACATGGGCTACCGCGTAGGCTTTACCACCACCGACGGCATTTACATTCAGGAAAAACGGTTGGTGAAAGGCGATACCACCGGACCGGTAAGTACGGAATTTGTGCTTCGGGACCCGACCGTGAATTTTGCCGTGCTGGAATGCGCCCGCGGCGGTATGTTACGTTCGGGTTTAGGCTTCCGGACTTGTGACGTAGGCATAGTAACGAACGTAGCGGCCGACCACCTGGGCCTGGGTGGCATTAACACGGTGGAAGACATGGCCAAGGTGAAATCGGTAATTCCGCGCACGGTCCACAAAGACGGGTATGCCGTACTGAATGCTGACGACGACCACACCTATAAAATGGCCGATGGGCTCGATTGCAAGGTAGCATTTTTTAGCCTGGACGAAGAAAATCCGCGCATTCTGGAACATATTGCCAAAGGCGGCCTGGCGGCAGTTTATGAGAACGGCTACATCAGTATTTATAAAAATACCTACAAGATCCGGATAGACCGCGCGGCCGATATTCCGTTAACTTTTGGCGGCCGTGCCTTGTTTAATATTCAGAATGTGCTGGCAGCAGTATTGGCCGGTTACGTTAGCAAGTTCGATATCGACGATATTAAAATGGCACTACGTACTTTCATTCCTTCGGCTTCTAAAACTCCGGGACGAATGAACCTGTTCCAGTTCCCGAACTTTGAAGTGCTGGTAGATTATGCGCATAATGCCGCCGGTTTAAGAGCCGTTGGGGAATTCCTGAAGCGCACCGACGCCACCACTAAGATCGGGGTAATTGCCGGCATCGGCGACCGCCGCGACGAAGACACCCGCGAGCTTGGAAGGCTGGCCGCTGAATTCTTCGATGAAATCATTATCCGCCATGACCGGGACCTGCGCGGAAGAACCGGCGAGGAACTGAATACGCTGATTAAGGAAGGAATTGAAGAAGTGGATCCGAATAAAAAGGTGTTTGAGATCAGCAACGAAATGAGAGCCATTGCCTTCAGCCTGGAACATGCCAAACGCGGTTCATTTGTTTCCATCTTTACCGACGATGTTTCCGAAGCTATTAAAATGGTAGAGAATTTCAAAACGATTCAGGACCGCCGGGTGCTGGTAGATTAAAAAGAATTTATTTGTTTGATTGATTGATCGGAAAGGCCGTTCCTGGGTAGGGGCGGTTTTTTTATCTCCTTGTTTTTTTGGCTTTCAGGAATACCGTTCGGGAAAGGAAATTACGGGCTTTTGCAAAGGTTCCTGGGTGAGAATTCTATATTAAGTAGCAAGACTAAAATAACCGTATAATTTTCAAGGAACTTTAATTAGGCAATCTCCTGCATATAAACTTTTATATATTTTTAGTCCAGATACTAATATCAAGATACTAATGTCTTTTTACTTTGAATGAAAATATTTATGTCTGAAAACGAATTAAAACGATAGGGTTTACGACCGGAAAACTCAGGCTTCTTTCCGGGGCTCCTCCTGCAGGTCGGCGTTCGGTTGGATGGCAATATAGGTCTCTGCTTCTTCCCGGCTGTGTACAATAGGAATAAGCGTATCGAGGCCCAGAATTGCGAAAACGTGTTTGATCTTGGTATTGAGCCCGAAAAACAGCAACTCAATCTTTTCTTCGGCAAGCGTTTGCAGGTGGGAGAGAAAAACGCCCAGCCCTGCCGAAGAAATGTAATTGATCTGAGTCCCGTCTATCCAGATCTGGCTGGGTTTTTCGCTGATCAACAAACTCAGGGTCTGATCTACCTTCACGGCATTGCTGGCATCCAGTTCGCCGTAAAGTTTTACAATGCTAATATTTTCCAGCTTCTCGGTCTCGATCTTCATTGTTGCCTGGTTTAATGGTGGCGTCTGTTTTCATTTCGGCGTTGTGCGTGCCCGGTTAATTTCAGAGCGGAAAACCATTGTTTCCGGCTCCGGTAAAAGGGCTGCTAGCAGCGGATTGTATCTTAATTAAACTCCAAAATGCATAATTGTTAGAATACCTTTTTGTAAAATATTGTGAAACCGGAATTATTTCTAGGCTAAGTGGGGCTTTCGGCAAGGCGACAACGCTAAGCCAGCAGGCAGAAAAGCCCGATAATTAAGATGCGGTAACCGGTGAAACACAGGGGCTCGCTTCCCGTTTTACCGTTTTGGCTAGTTTCTTCCGGCTAAGTGCGCATTCTCCAGAAACAAATCTTAACATTATAGGTTTGCTGCACTGTTAATCGCAGGCGGTTTGCTTTTTTCGAAACGGGTTCCCCGGAAATTGCAATAAAGTGCGCTGCTTTTTTTTAATTTAAATCCCATAAAAAGAAGTTACCGGATAAAAGAACGGCGGATTGAAATAATAGAAAGGCCTTCGCTTTTGCTTTTTGATCTGGAAATTTATTATAGTGCCTGAAATCAAAATCAATTTGGGATTATAAAGTAACGCAAATGGAAGAAAGTCCGGAACCTTGCCTGAGTATCCGATTTTAAACAAGTTATTATGAAAAAAGACCTGCAAATATGCTGCGATTAATACGGAGCTAATTTGTGACATTAATACGGTAATTTGTACAAATCTAAAGTCCTAATTTCGCACTCCTATAAACTTACCTGCTGCTTCAGGTGTTAACAAAAAGCGCCTAAACCGACCTTTACTTTAATCAGAAAAGAAACAAACTTAATTTGTGCATTATGAACAGATCTATGGACGTGGATGTGAAAGTGATCAATATTGCATTAGTTGATGATCATAAAATTGTACGGGATGGTATAAAAGCCTTACTGAAAGATGAAAATATAAACGTAATAGGAGAGGCCTCGAACGGAGCCGCACTGATTAAACTGCTGGAAGAAATTACGCCCGACCTGATCATAATGGATATGAATATGCCGGAGCAGGACGGTTTCCTGACCATGCAGAAGATCAGGGAAAAGAACCCGGAGCAAAAAGTAATGGTGCTTTCCATGCACGACAATGAAAAGTATGTGGCCAGAATGCTGCAACTGGGGGCTAGCGGTTATGCCCTTAAAAATATCGGGAAGGAAGAACTGGTTTGCGGCATCCGCCTGATAGAAACCGGAAATAAATTTATTTGTACCGATCTTTCCATGTCCTTTTTGGGTAAGCTGGTGCATACGCCTACAACCCAGAGTATCTCTAACAACCATCAGGAAAAAAAGGGTGCCGAATTGTCGCAACGCGAAATTGAAGTATTGCGCCTGATTGCCGAAGGTTTGACCAATGCCGAAATTGCCGACAAGCTTTTCACCAGCAAGCGGACCATTGAAAGCCACCGCCAGAATATTATTGAAAAAACCCAGGTAAAAAATACGGCCGCCTTAATCAAGTATGCCCTGACCCACGGCCTTATCGATTAACTTGCGCTTTTTCTAAAATCGGATATTCCTCCCAGCCTTTTCTAGATTAAAATTTGAAGACTTTATAAGGTGGAAGTTGGTTGGCTGATGTTTACGGTAAAGCAAGATTGAACCAGTAAAATACTACTTCTGAAGTGTAAAATAAAAAGCCCCGGAATTGCTTCCGGGGCTTTTACTTTTTTGGCCTGAAAGGCTATCGTTTTTAGTTCACGTTTGGCAGGTAGTTGTAGTTCTTGCCGAATTCCAGCATCTGTTGGGTAAAGTCTTTCGGGTAATCGATCTTTACGTCTACCATTTTACCACCCTGCATTACCGGCGTTAACTTTGGCTGAATAAAACCGGAATAAGGCGGAATGTTCAGTTTGGCATAACGCGCCAGTACTTCTTTGTGTAATTCCGGATCTACTTTTACGCCGTAAGTTTCGATCAGGTATTCCGCTTTTTTGTAATCGCCTTCGGAAGTGATGCGCTGCAATTCTTTCAGTTGCTGGCCAAAAATGTTGTGGAGCTTGTTGTAATCGTTAATTACGAAGTAGGTTTTACCGTCGCGGGTTTTCTTTTCGATCACGTTGTCTTTCTTACCCATTTCGTAAGCCCATTTGGCAATCATCTGGCGGTTACGCATGTGCGCTTCTTCCACGTCTTCGCCCAAGGCTAAGCGAGAAAGCTGGGTCATCATGCCGTTGCGGATGTAACCGTCGTACTCGGCCTTGCCTACTTCCAGGCTCGGCATTACCCCGATCTCGATCAGCTTCGGATCCATTACATAGTACAGCGCAACTAAGTCGGCGCGGCCTTCTTCAATGGAAGAAGCGTAGCTTTTCAGCGTTTGTTTTGGCGTGCCAACACCTGCATTAATTTGTCCGGAAGCGTGACCGATCACTTCGTGCATATCGGTGTGCAGGTCGCCGGCCAGGCTGCTGTATTTTTTAGAACGCTCAATTTCTTCCGGGTTCCAGGCAAATTCGGAGAGGGCGCTGCCTTTGGCGCCGGCCTGGTTGTAGGCATGAACAATATTGCCCAGGTTCACCGATTTGGAGCCATGCTCTTTCCGGATCCAGTTTGCGTTTGGCAGGTTAATACCGATCGGGGTAGAAGGAGCGGCATCGCCGGCTTCTACTACTACCGTAATTACCTTCGCGGTAATTCCCTTTACGTCTTTCTTTTTATGCTCCGGCATCAGCGGCGAATTGTCTTCAAACCACTGGGCCTGGTCGCCGATAGCTTTAATGCGCTTGGTAGCTTCCATATCTTTAAACGAAACCACCGATTCGTAAGAAGCACGCATGCCCAGCGGGTCTCCGTAAACTTCAATAAAGCCGTTCACCACATCGATCGGGGAAGTTACATCGTTTACCCAGGCAATGTTGTAATCATCCCAGGTTTTCAGGTCGCCGGTTTTGTAATATTGGATCAGTTTTGCCAGCGATTCTTTTTGCGCCGGGTCGGTAGCCACATTCTGGGCTTTTTCCAGCCAGCCTACAATTTTGGAGATAGCCGGATCGTACATGCCGCCTATTTTCCACACTTTTTCCTTGATCACGCCTTTCTCCTTTACCAGCTTGGAGTTCAGGCCGTAAGAAACCGGACGCGGATCGTTCTTGTTTTCTTTCTTGGCATAAAAGGCTTCCACTTCCTTCTGGGTAACGCCTTCGTAGAAGTTATTGGCTGAAGTAGCGACCAGATCCTGACCGGCAGCCTGATTTACCCGCTTAGGCGCAATTTTCGGATCGAACATGATCGGAGAGATCCATTTTACAAAAGCGTCTTTGGTTTCGCCCTGGTTCAGCGGCAATTTGGCATCCGGCGAATTCTTCACCAGCTCCGCAAAATAAGTTTGGCTGAATTCCGGCTGAATTTTCAGGGTAGAGTAGTGGTGGTGAATACCGTTCGAGAACCAAACCCGTTTGGTATAGGTCATGAATTTCTTGAAATCCTCGCTGTTGCGGTCGCCTTTGTAGTTTTCGGCAAGCGCATCGAGAGTACGGCGAATGCGAAGGTTATGCTTGTAGTTCTGGTCGTAAATAATGTCACGGCCGGCAAGGGCTGCTTCGTATAGGTAATAAAGCAGTTCTTTTTCCTGAGGAGCCAGTTGCTCAAAGCCCGGCACCTGGTAACGCAAAATGCGAATGTCGGCAAACTGATCGGCAATGTATTCGAAGTTGTCGACCGGAATTTCGGATTTGGTTAAATTTCTGTTTGAATTTTCACCCTGGTTTGGTGCATTGATCTTAGCCACTTCGCTTTCCGGAGCAGCAGCTTTCGAATCAGCCTTCGAAGACGTTGTTGGCGTTGCCGACTTCGAGCATCCGGCTAAAAGCATACCGGCAATTATAAGGGCAGAAGCCGAGTTTTTAGTGATTTTCATACGTGAAGTTAAACGGGAGAATTATTGTTTCCTTTACAAATGAAAGCAATTGCAATTTATTATACAAAGCTCACGGATATTTACTTGCATTTCGCCCACAAACGGACAAACCGGACAAATGATACATGCTAAAGCTCTAAAGTTTCGGGACCCATAGATTTCCTTCATGGCCGCCATTAGAAGCGATTCCATAAATTTGTTTGTCATGTTGAGCGACAGCGAAACAACTCGTCGGCTACTGGTAAAAACGTTAAATCTGGCTTTGGTGCGGAGAGCCAACGAGGTCCTTCGCTATCGCTCAGGATGACAGCCATTTTAAGATAGCTTCTAATCAAATTACCGGCGTTGAAGTACTACTTTCCAAAAACGGTAAATTCAGCACTTGCCGGAAAAAGAACGACAATCGTTTTCAAATAAAGGTGAAAAGGGTAGTAGTTTTTGGAACTTAAAACCTGCTGTTCAGGCTGTAAGTTTGCGCCAGTTTCACCGATTGGTTCCGGTCCATTTTACCGGAAGGCGTGCGTTTAAACTCAGGTAGGTAAAGAAATAATTTCGGCACTTCGTAACGGGTTAATAAGCTTTGCAAAATGTCCCGTAATTGCGATTCCCGGATCTGGTCCAATGGCTGTTGCTCGATAACGGCTACTACTTTTTCTCCCAGTTTTTCATCGGGCAAAGCGGAAATAAAACTGTTTACAACCAGGCCCATCTGTGCTAAAGCAGTTTCCAGTATCTGCTCCACTTTTTCGGCCTGAATTTTTACGCCCCCGGAATTAATTACGAAATCGACCCGGCCCAGCCACTCAAACGTTTCCTGATCGAGGAGCTGCACCTGGTCATTCGTTACAATGGTTTCCTGATTTGTAACTTCGCCGGAAATTGTTAAACAACCACGCTCATCGGTACCTAGCTTTATGCCCGGTAAAGCTTTAAAATAAGGCGACGCCTCCAAACCGTTCAACCGGCGAAGCGCCACATGCGAAGCCGTTTCCGTCATGCCGTAAGTATGGTAAACGGGTGCGGTAATATGCTGAAGCTTTGCCTGCAGGGAATTTGAAACTGCCGCGCCGCCTATCAAAATAGCCTTCATCTGGTTAAAAAACGGTAGGCTCAGGGGCGAAAAAGCCAGCATTTCCTGCATTTGCATGGGCACAAAAGAAGCGTATTCAAAAGCGCTCTCCGGTGGAAGAACCAACAAGGGATTGGAAGTCGGTTCTATGATCGTCAGTTGCATGTCCGCAATAAAAGCTCTGACCAGCAACATTAGTCCGCCTACAGTTTCGGTATTCAGGCAAACCAATACCCGGTCATTTTTTTCAACCTGCAACGCTTTAATAGTAGATCGGGCGCTGGCTTCGAGTTGCTGCCGGGTTAAGGTAATTACTTTAGGTGCGCCGGTTGAGCCCGAGGTCTGGATCGCAAATTCCTGGACGCCGGTAAGCCAGTCGCGACAAAGTTCCAGGGTTTTGGCCTCGTACCCGTTTATCGGAATGCTGTTCCGGAAAGAGTACGCAGCAATTTCGTCGTAGTAAAAAACTTTTCCGTTCAGCAGCAGGCTTTGCATGTTCGTTGTTCGTTGTTCGTTGTTCGTTGTTCGTTGTTCGTTGTTCGTTGTTCGTACAAATATGAACTGGTAAAGTTACGGCGGTTTTCAGAATTGGATGGAAATAAAAAAGCAGCCGGAAAAAAAACCAGGCTGCTTCATGTTTTGATAATTTCCGTTTAGAAAAACCTGGTAGCCAAAAGCTGTCCTCCGAATGTTGCAGAAACGCATAGTACTAAGCTCAGCAAAATATAGCCAAGTAACAGGCTGTTTTGATTGGTTTGCAGCATCAGCAGGTTCTCATAACTGAATGTGGAAAAGGTACTAAAACCGCCGCAAAAACCAACTGCCCAGAACAAACGGGTCAACGGCGAAATTTGCAGTTTTTGTTCGGCCATTCCAATTACCAGCCCCAGGATTAAACAAGCCAGCACGTTTACGGTAAAGGTACCCACTGGAAAAGCATACTGATGACCGGCATTCAGCCAGCGCCCCAATATGTACCGAACAACGCTTCCTAATCCACCGCCAACAAAAATTAAAAATAATTCTTTCACTTAATTAGTGATTAGTGAATAATGATTAGTGATTAGTTGATCTGAAAATTGAAAATAGTCCTTAAATAATTTTCTAGACCTGGACAATTTATTCATTATAATTTATTCTGTTTTATTCATCAACTACTAATCACTAATCATTATTCACTAATCACTATTAAGGGAATTTCGGGTATTTCGAGAAATCTGGCTGGCGTTTTTCCAGGAAAGCGTTTTTACCTTCTTTGGCTTCGTCAGATAGGTAGTACAGCAGGGTAGAATCGCCGGCTAATTGCTGAATACCTGCCTGACCATCGAGTTCGGCGTTGAAAGAGGACTTGAGCATGCGGAGCGCCAGCGGGCTTTTTGCCAGCATTTTGCGGCACCACTCCATGGTAGTTTCTTCTAATTCGGTTAGTGGCACCACTTTGTTTACCAGACCCATTTCCAGGGCTTCTTCGGCGTTGTACTGGTCGCAGAGGTACCAGATCTCGCGGGCTTTTTTCTGGCCTACAATACGCGCCAGATAAGAAGCACCAAAGCCACCATCGAACGAACCAACTTTAGGGCCGGTCTGGCCGAAACGGGCGTTTTCAGCTGCAATGGTTAAATCGCATACTACGTGCAGCACGTGGCCGCCGCCAATGGCCCAGCCGGCTACCATAGCAATTACCGGTTTCGGGATCCGGCGGATCTGCATTTGCAGGTCGAGCACATTTAAACGCGGAACGGTATCTTCGCCAATGTAACCGCCGTGGCCACGTACGCTCTGGTCGCCGCCGCTGCAGAACGCATTGCCGCCTTCGCCGGTCAGAATCACCACGCCTACGTCGGGGTTCTGACGGGCCAGTTCCATAGCATCGATCATTTCAGTTACGGTGCGCGGCGTAAACGCATTATGCACGTGCGGCCGGTTGATGCTGATCTTGGCCACGCCTTCGTGATATGTAAACAGAATTTCCTGGTATTCTTTCAGGGTTTGCCAGTTGTACTTACTTGTCATAGTTTGTCTAATATGCGTTAAACGGTAGGTTTCCGGCCGGAAAAACCAAAGCCTTTAAACCGGAAACCATTGCTGGCTCAAAAGTAAGCAATTCTCTTATTTATTACTGCCTGAAGTCCGAAAACCTGCCGGGCACAAAAAAGGCCCGGTTAAAAACCGGGCTTTTCTTTTTCATAGTTTATTTGAACGTTAATAAAGCATGTCGCGCTCGTTATTGCGCAATCGATGGTCGGCGGAGATGCGGCCGGAACCATAAAACGCATAGGAAACGAGGAGCAGCAGGGTGATGATGGATTCTATAAGGTGATAATTTTCAGTGTAAAGCCCTCTGCCGAAACTGGTGAAAAATACGGCACCGATCAGGATCGGGATCTGGATGATACAAGCCAGGCGCGTTTTCAGGCCCATGGCAATCATGGGGCCGCCGGCCAGGTGAGCAAAACCAATAAGATGGGCAAACCCGACTGCGCCGCCTTCGAAATGGCTGTGGGCAATCATTTCCTGGATCCATTTCGTATTTTGAAAGAACATGACGCCCTTGGCAAAAATGAAAATTCCGAGAGCCATCCGGAGATACTCCAGTACCAGCGGATGATGCTTTTCCGACCAGCGGTCTATATCGTCTGTCAGGTGCATAATAAAAGTATTAAAAGTTCTACAAAAGCTAACCGAAAATCATATTAGCATTTACGCAGATGCCTGACACTGAGCAGAAAATAAAAAATATTTTGAGGGAAAAGCCTTTTTAAAGGGTGAATGGTTTCGGGGTAATATTTATTCCGGCCGGAGTACTATTTATCAGCGTTCAGAAAGTCTACCAATGCAAAATCAAACCAACTAAAAATTCATTGCCGTCTGCTTTAGCTGACGGAAAATATCAGAAGCTATCTCATAAATCAAAATTTCTCTGTAGCATAGGTAGCGTAGGGTTTAAACCCTACGCTACCTATGCTACAGAGAAATTCTTTAGCCAAAACCCAATTCAAAAGCTGCTTTGGGTGTTTATGAGATAGCTTCTGGTCAGCAAAGTAGAAATCAGTTCGTTTCGAAGCTGTTTTTAAATTCCTTGAAGAAGGCAGCATTCTGTAAATTATTGGTCATGATCTCCAGGATGGCAGCGCCGGTGTTTTCATAGAATTGAGGAAGTATTTGCGCCAGTTCTTCTTCGGTCTCGCATTTAAAATAACGCATGCCAAAATCTTTTGCCGTGTTTTCCGCCTGCAATAACTGCCGGGTTTCAAAAAACTCATCGAGTTCCGGTTGGTTTGCCGGGCCATCGATCAGCCGGAAAATGCCGCCGCCCTGGTTATTGAAAATAATGATGCGCAGGTTCCCTGGTAGATAATTATGCCACAACCCGTTCCGGTCATAGAAAAAGGCCAGATCGCCGGTAAACAAGGTAGTTATTTTGCCGCTTTCCAGGGCATTTCCTACCGTGGTGCTCGTGCAACCATCTATCCCGCTGGTACCACGGTTGGCAATAACGGTGATGTTCCGGTTGGCCGGTAAACCTAGCAGATTGGCGTACCGCACAGCCATGCTGTTGGCCACGTGCAAAAGGCTGTTTTCCGGCAGGGCCAGCATGGCGTACCAGTAAGCCGAAAACTCATTGAATGGCTTGTTCAGGAAAAACTGCTGAAGGAATACTTCGGCCCGTGCGTTTTGCTTTTGCCAAAGCGCGGAGAAGGGTTTCTCACTGTTTTCGGTACCGTTTTCAATTTTAACCTGACTGAAAAAGCTGATTGGCTGGCACCGGATAATGGTAGTTAAAGCCTGAAAAGTATCGGCTACTTCGCCGGCGGGTTGAATGTGCCAATGCTGCAGGCCATGCGATTTGCGCAGGAATAGTTTCAGGTTTTTCGAAATAACCGATTTGCCAAACGTAATTACCAGGTCCGGTTGCAGTTGTTCCGTTGCCGGATTCTTGGCCGTCAGGAAAACATCGTGATGCGTAATAGCCTTTTCCGGAAAGCAGTTCGAGATGATGTCGCTGACCAGAACCGTATCGTTTCCGGCACAAAAAGTACTTATCGCCTGCTCCAGTTCCTTGTCCGGCATTTGTTGACCGGGCACCACCAGCACTTTCCTGAATTGCTTTAAGCCTTCAGTCAGGTTAGCGGCCTGTTTATCGCTTAAGGTAAAATCGTTTTCCGTTTCCCGGATGATCTTCAAATCTTTAGAGTAGCTGAAAACTTCGTCCGGGTTTGGGTAAAAAGGTTCGCGGAGCGGAATGTTTATATGCACCGGTCCTGCGGGGAAGGCATGCGCTAAATTGATGGCTTCGGAAACCATGCGGTTGGCGTGCCAGATCGCGTCTTTGTGTTGCAGGTCCGGCGGAAAATTGAAGCTTTTTTTGATGTGCTGCCCGTAAATATTGGTTTGCCGGATCGTTTGCCCGTCCAGCTGATCGATCCATTCCTGGGGCCGGTCGGCGGTAAAAACCAACAGTGGGATTTGCTGATAAAAAGCTTCAGCTACAGCCGGGGCATAATTGTAGGAAGCCGTACCCGAAGTGCAAACCAGCACCGAAGCTTTCCCGGAGATCTGTGCCATCCCCAAACCAATAAAAGCAGCTGCTCTTTCATCCGAAACTGTTTTAACCTGCATTTCCGGGTGACGGGCAAAAGCAATGGTTAAAGGTGCGCACCGCGAACCCGGCGAAAGCACCACGTTTTTCAGCTCATGCCGCGCGCAGATCTCAGCAATATCAGTAACCGGTTGCAGTATCATCTAAAGGGGTATTAAGTTGAAGCGCCGCCGAAACGGTTTGCATTTTCAATTCGGTTTCCTGCCATTCTTTAGTTGGGTCGGAGTCTACGGTTACGCCGGCGCCGGCATAAAGGATCGCCGAGTTTTCCCTGAGTTCCAGGCAACGCAGGTTAACGTAAACGGCCGTTTCGTGCTGCACGTTTACCGGACCCAGGTAGCCGCTGTAGTAGCGCCGGTTGTAGTTTTCGTGGGCGTTCAAGAAATCCAGGGCCGCTTCTTTCGGTTGTCCGCAAACCGCCGAAGTAGGGTGGAGCAGGTGCAGCATCCGGGAAGTTAAATTCGGGAATTCTTCTTCGTTCAAAGGCACGCAAAAATCAGAACGCAGGTGCAGCAGGTTGCCCGCCGCTACCGTCCGCGGACCGGTTTCTACGTATTCGCGCAGCCGGATCTTTTTAAAGCAACTGATCACGTAACGCACCACCATACTCTGCTCCTCGATTTCCTTTTGTCGCCAGATGGCATCGGCAGGGCTAAGACCGGCAGCCAGTTTTTGCGTTCCCGCCAAAGCCATGGTCCGGAAAATGTTCTTCTTGTCTTTCACCACCAGAATTTCCGGAGAAGCGCCCAGCCAGGTTCCGGTTTCCGGAGCCGAAACCAGGGAAACAAAGGCATGCGGATACTGCTTCAGCAAATTAAAAAATCCGGTAACCGGCCGGAAATGCGGCGATAATGCTACCTGAGCGCAGCGCGAAGGAACCACTTTTTCAGCATTGCCTTTTTTCAGGAAATCGATACCATTCTGAACCAGCTCTTCGTAGACGGATTTGCTGGCTGTAAACACAGGTTCGGCAGCCGAATGCCAGGTTGCAGGGGCATCCGGCTGTTGCAGTGCCTCCTGCAATTTGCCAAAGAAATTACCGCTAACCGCTTTTTCCGAAGAAGACAGAAACCGCAAATGATTTTCCCTGAAATTTCCCTGAAAAAGAAGGTCTGCTTCCAGGAAGTATGGTTTATTTTCTTCGGTTACCGTAAACGGGTGCATGATAAAACCGGCGGGCGCACTTTCCAGGTGAAATTCCTCCGGAACAGCCACCGGTGCAGCGGAAACGCAGGCGAAGAATTCTTCCTGGTTGGGCAGGCGCCAGGCGGCAAAAGCCAGGTTATGGGCAACCGCCATTTGGAAAACGGCTTCCAGCGCCTGAGGGGCGGCAATAGTAGCCAGATAAGATTCGGTATTTGAAAGCAAAGCGATTTTATTTTTTCTCGATTACGGCCATCGTAATGCGGCTCAGGCAGACCAGGTCGCCGGTTTCGGAAGTGATCCGGATCTCCCAGACCTGGGTTGTACGGCCGGCGTGCTGAACGGTAGCTTTTCCGTACACAAAACCTGATCGCACAGCTTTAATGTGGTTGGCATTAATTTCCAGACCCACGCAGGCGTATTTACTTTGGTCTACCAAAAGCGTTGCGCCAATGCTGCCCAAGGTTTCGGCAAGAGCCACCGAAGCGCCGCCGTGCAGCAAACCCATGGGCTGGTGGGTGCGGTGGTCTACGGGCATTTTACCGCAGAGGAAATCCGGACCGACTTCGGTCAGTTCAATTCCCAAATGCTCCACCATGGTGTTCTTTCGCCAGCTATTTAACTTCTCCAGCGTATTTTCCTGCTCCTGCATGCAACAAACCGTATAAAACAGACTAATATTGTAACCGAAACAAAAGTAGAAGAAAATTGACTGTTAAAAAAGTTTACCTGATCCGCCACGGCCAAACCGACTACAACCTGCAGCATATCGTGCAGGGCAGCGGGGTAGATGCCCCATTAAATGCCACCGGCCTCTGGCAGGCAGAACAATTCTACAAACATTACAGCCACGTTCCTTTCGACCGGATCTATACTTCTGCCTTGCAGCGGGCCCAGCAATCGGTAGCCAGTTTTATCCAGGACGGCTGCCAGTGGGAAGCGCACAGCGGCCTGAACGAAATTAACTGGGGCGACCGCGAAGGAACCAAAATTACCCTGGAAGAAGACCAGTACTACAACGATATGCTGGCCTCCTGGCGTTCCGGGCAAACCGATCTGGCCATTGCCGGCGGCGAAAGCCCGGAAGACGTTGCGGCGCGGCAGCTGCCCATAATAGATCTGATTAAAAACCGGGAAGATGAAAAAACAATTCTGGTTTGCATGCACGGCCGCGCCATCCGGGTTTTCCTGTGCCAGTTGCTGAATTACCCCTTAAAGTGCATGGATTTTTTCGAACACCGGAATCTGGGATTGTACGTGCTGCATTTCACCGGCAACTTTTTCCGGATTGCCGAGCATCTGAATGTGGAGCATTTGAAAGAGTAGGGACAGGGCTTGACCTGTCCGCACGTTATTGCGATAAGAATTCCTGTCCGCATGTTATTGCGATAAGAATTTCAGTTTTTTAATCATTAAAAATCAAACAATATCAGACCGGGAATGCGTGCGGACAGGTCAAGCCCTGTCCCTACATTTCTTCTCAAAAACCATAAAACCTGCAAATCCTGAACAAAAGCACCCGGGAAGTTTGATTAAACTAATTTTCAATCTATTTTTGGGGCTGCTAATCTGAGAAACAACAATTATGGCCGAAGTAATAAGAATGCCGAAGATGAGTGATACCATGACAGAAGGTATAATTTCATCGTGGCTGAAAAAAGTGGGGGATACTGTAAAATCCGGCGACGTGCTGGCGGAGGTGCAAACCGACAAAGCTACCATGGAACTGGAAAACTACGAAGACGGCACCCTGTTATATATTGGTCCGAAAGAAGGTGACGCAGTACCCGTAGACGGCGTGCTGGCCATTATCGGCAAGCAAGGCGAAGACATCTCCGGCCTTCTGGGCGGCGAAAGCGCTAAAGCTGAAAAAACGGAAGAAAAACCTGCTCCGAAAGAAACGGCTCCAAAAGAAGCTGCCAAAGAGGAGCCGAAAGCGCCTGCAACTTCTGAAAAGAAAGAAGCCAAACCTGCTGCCAACGTGAAAGCCACCGTTATCCGGATGCCGAAAATGAGCGACACCATGACGGAAGGCGTGATCGAAAGCTGGCAAAAGAAAGTGGGCGACAAAGTAAAATCCGGCGATGTGCTGGCTGAGGTGCAAACCGACAAAGCCACCATGGATCTGGAAAGTTACGAAGACGGTACTTTACTATACATCGGCATTGAAGCCGGTCAGGCCGCCCCGATCGATTCCATTCTGGCCATTATCGGCGAAGAAGGCGCCGATTACAAGCAGTTATTAGGCGAAGGAGCGCAAACGTCTGAAAAAGAAGGTGCTTCCGGAGAAACCAAATCCGAGTCGGAAATTGAAAACGCTTTAACCGACGACAAAGCCCAGAAAGGCGCTGAAAGCCAGCCGACACAAACCACCGTACCGGCAGGTGAACATGCTGCTCCGGCCGCTTCCGAACAAGGCGGAAGGGTGAAAGCCTCGCCACTGGCCAAGAAAGTTGCCAAAGAAAAAGGCTATAACTTGTCTGAGATAAAAGGTTCCGGCGACAACGGCCGTATCGTACTCCGCGACGTGGAGAACTTCCAGCCGGCTGCTGCCGCTCCGAAAGCACAACCGCAAGCGGCTCCGGCTGCTACAACTGCTGCTGCTCCGCAAGGCGCCGCCTACGAGGAAATTCCAGTAAGCCAGATGCGCAAGATCATTGCCAAACGTCTGGCCGAAAGCAAATTCAGTGCGCCGCATTTCTACCTGACCATGGAAATCGACATGGACAAAGCGGTAGCTTCACGTACCAGCCTGAACGAAATTTCCCCGGTGAAGATCTCTTTCAACGACATGGTAATTAAGGCGGCAGCCGCTGCTTTGAAACAGCATCCGTTCGTAAATTCTTCCTGGTTAGGCGATAAGATCCGCATAAACAAACAGATCAATATCGGCGTGGCCGTTGCCGTTGAAGAAGGCTTGCTCGTGCCGGTAGTGCGCAATGCCGATCAGAAAACCCTGAGCCAGATTGCCGGCGAGGTGAAAGATTTGGGTGGCAAAGCCAAATCGAAAAAGCTGCAGCCAAGCGACTGGGAAGGCAACACCTTTACCATCTCCAACCTAGGCATGTTCGGCATTGAAGAGTTTACTGCCATCATTAATCCGCCGGATGCCTGCATCATGGCTGTAGGTGCGATCAAGCAAATACCGGTAGTGAAAAACGGTCAGATCCAGATCGGCAACATCATGAAAGTAACCCTGAGCTGTGACCACCGTGTAGTAGACGGCGCCGTTGGTTCGGCTTTCCTGCAAACCTTTAAAGGCCTGCTCGAAGATCCGATCCGGATGCTGGTGTAAATCGCTATAATTTTAAGTAAAAAAAGCCTTTCAGTGCATCTGAAAGGCTTTTTTGTTCACAAAGCCTAACATGTCAATCTTTTTCAGGTTTTCAAATAATATGGAATTGTTACTTTTAGGGAGTTTTATTTCGATAGTAATGTAATCGTTTTAATAGGTCGCCAATTATGATAGTAAGATCCCGATTAGCCGGTAGTCTTCTAATTGCTTCATCTTTTTTAATTTTTGGGTGCAAGGAAGAATCTAATAATCCAAAACTAAACCCATATCCTGTTTCCGAACCCGATACTTCAACACCACTTATGCCTGCTTCTCCCGGCACGATTAAAGCCAGAGTAAACGGTTTTGAAAAAAGCACCCTGGCAAATTCTACCGATGCGCAAACCACTTCAATTGTAAGGATGGAAATCAGCGGCGTGACCGATAAAGGTGAAATGATCAGTATCGTTTTACCAACCATTAACAAACCTGGTGTTTATGATTCTATTGCGGTAGGTCGTTACATGGTTTACTCCGGAGATAACCCAAACGACCTGGTTTGGACTGCATCTTCTGCCAAACTTACGGTTACAAAATTTGATATGGTGGAACGAAAGATATCAGGTACTTTTTCTTTTCAGGCAACACCTGCCCCTAACTCCAATTCAACGGGGATGAAAGTACTGACTGAAGGAACATTCACGGATGTGCATATCAGGTAAAATCAATTTTATTATCAAATAGAACCCTAGCTTTTAAAATAACGGTCTGTCTCATCGTTCAGACTTCCTAAGGCTACAGCATTTCTCTTATTAATGGAAGTTGACTGGCAATAATTTTTATCAGGCTCTTTGCTGAATTTACTCTAAATTTGGGTTTCTAATAGGGGCTGTAAAAGGCAGCTGCCCTTTAAATTCTGAATATATGACCAAAGTAAAAATAAGATCGACCACCGTAATCGGCGTTTACCATAACGGCGAAATGGCTGTTGGCGCAGATGGCCAGGCTTCCATGGGCAATACCGTAGCCAAAAGCAACGTAAAGAAGATCCGCAAATTACAGGACGGCAAAATTGTGACCGGTTTTGCCGGCTCCACTGCCGATGCTTTTACCTTGCTGGAGCGTTTCGAAGAAAAACTGAACGCCTACAGCAACAACATGAAGCGGGCTGCTATTGAACTGGCTAAAATGTGGCGCACCGACCGTTATTTAAGCAAGCTCGAAGCTATGATGATCGTGGCCGATAAAAGCGAACTGCTCATTATTTCCGGCACCGGCGACGTGCTGGAACCGGACAATCAGGTGGCCGCCATCGGTTCGGGAAGCAATTATGCCCTTTCGGCTGCCTTGGCTCTGAAGAAACATGCGCCGCACCTTTCCGCCGAGGAAATGGTGCGTGAAAGCCTGAATATTGCCGCCGATATCTGTGTATTCACCAATCACAACCTTACCATTGAAAAGCCTTTGGCTTAGATGCGGATAAATCAAATATAAAGGCTAAATTCGTGGTCCGGAAAGAAAAACGAAGCCAGGATTTCAGCTTAAAAAGCTACCGTTTTTTGAATTATAAGAGCGGGTATTTGGTTTGATTTCCGGGCTGAATAAGCACTAAACAATAAAGATAATAATGGAAGTAAGTAATTTCTTAAAGAAACATTTCAAGCATTTTAATGCGGCCTCTTTAATAGATGCAGCGGAAGGATATAAAAAACACCTTGCCGACGGCAACAAAATGATGATCACGCTGGCCGGTGCCATGAGTACGGCCGAGCTGGGAATTATCTTAGCCGAAATGATCCGTCAGGACAAAGTTCAGGCCATTACCTGTACCGGTGCGAACCTGGAAGAAGATATTTTTAACCTGGTTGCCCACGATTTCTACGAGCGTATTCCGCACTACCGCGACCTGACACCTCAGGACGAGCAGGATCTGCTGGAGCGCCACATGAACCGCGTAACCGATACCTGCATTCCGGAAATGGAAGCGATGCGCCGTCTGGAAAATACGGTACTGAAATTCTGGGAAAAAGCCGACCAGGAAGGTAAATCTTATTTCCCGCACGAGTTTTTCTACCAGATCTTACTTTCCGGCGAGTTGGAGCAATACTACCAGATCGATCCTAAGAACAGCTGGATGCTAGAAGCTGCTAAGAAAAACCTGCCGATCATTTGCCCGGGTTGGGAAGATTCTACCTTGGGTAACATTTATGCGGGCCACGTAATTTCCGGCGACATTAAGAATGTACATACCATGAAAACTGGTATACAGTACATGATCGAGCTGGCGGATTGGTACACCAAAACGGCAAAAGAAGAATCTACCATCGGTTTCTTCCAGATCGGTGGCGGTATTGCCGGCGACTTCCCGATCTGTGTGGTACCGATGCTACACCAGGATCTTCAGCGTACCGGTGTTCCGCTTTGGGGCTATTTCTGCCAGATCTCCGATTCTACCACGAGCTACGGTTCTTACTCCGGCGCCGTTCCGAACGAGAAAATTACCTGGGGTAAACTGGGCATCGATACGCCGAAATACGTAATTGAAAGTGATGCTACCATTGTAGCGCCGCTGATCTTCGCAATGGTACTGGATATGTAATTTGATTTACAATTGTCGATTTTAGATTGACGATTATTTAATCCTAATAAACAAAAGAGCTCCGCAACATTGTGGAGCTCTTTTGTTTCCATTGCCGTCTGCTTTAGCTGACGGGCCACATGTATTCCATTTTCGCCAGTATTTTCCGTTTTTGGTCATTCTGAGCTTGTCGAAGAAACTTTTGGAGATTACAATGACAAAGCGAGCGTAGCAAGATTTGTCTTACCGTTTAGGTTAATATGTGGCTTCATAAGTTTCCTCAGAGCTACGCTCGCAAGTTTCATGCTCCCGCATTCACTTGTGCTCGGAATGACGCAATAAATTAGCTTTGATTTGCCGTTGTTGGTGTTTTCACCAATAACGGCAGAAATACCAACCAAACGGTTTTGATCCGAATTGAACAAACAAAAAGCGCTGCAAGTTTTGCAGCGCTTTTTGTTTAAAACAGTATATTTTCAGTCTGAAAAACTAAACCAGCGTATCGCCTTTCATGCCTACTGAGTTCAGGAGTTCGTAGGTGAAAACTCCTTTCTGTACGGCCGGATCGGTTTCCGTTAATTTCTTCAGTTCTTCTTTATCCAGGGAATTGTAAATGCCTACGGCTGCTACATCGGTGTTGTCCATTACCGGCATGGAAAGCAGCATTTTGCCTTCGTTGCGAAGTTTGAATAAATGCGGTAAGTGCTCGGCCTGGATAATTTTTTGCGCTTCTTCGGAGGCAAATTGCGGGCCTTTTTTAAGCAGTAAAACCGTGTATGGTTTCATGTTGGCCATTTGCGGCAGGATGTCGGCCGGCACAAACTGGAAGTTCGGGTTTTCCATAAAAAAAATTTAATCAGGTTAATGGATCATCAAAGATAGCCATTTAACCCAAACCCGTTTCATGAGATAGCCGCAAAAGAAAGGTCAGAATTCTTGAAATCCTGACCTTCAATTTGTCTTTCTGATTAAGTTACTTCTTCCCCACAAATTCCCCAAAAGTATAGACTTCTTCTTTCAGGAATTTATCGCCCGATTTTTTGATGATGCAGAGGTTGTCGAGGTTCATGGTCCAGTCGAAGCGGAACTGGTTGAGGTAGTGCAGTACGGGAGCAAGGCTCCAGGAACTGGTATCGCCGAGCGCTAGGGTTAAATGCGGCATCCAGAGGTTGGGGTCGTAGAAATGACCGATCTGGTCGCTGAATTCGCCGATCTCCTGATGCAGGCGCGCGTGGAACCGGTTAATTTCGCGTGTACGCAGGATCGGAATATAGATAACGGGTTTGTCGCCGGGGAAAATGCCGATACCCATGGTACGCGCCGAAAGTGGTTGCGATTGTTCGGAAAGTTTCCGCAGATAATCTTTCAGGACAGACATTTTAGAGACATCGGTCGTGAGCCAGGTCAGGTGCGGATAGGGGGTAAGCTGCACGCCTTTCAGGCCGAAAATAGAATCGAGCTGAATAACGATCTTGTTAACTTTTTCCGAATATTCCTGGTCCAGCAGGGAGGCAACAGCGAGCATAATTTTACTTTCCGTTTGAAACTTTAAATAAGCGAGAAAGATTTCAGATTGCAACCGAAAAGTACATCTTTTTCTTTTTAACCCAGGAAAATAACCAGTTTACGGCCTTTTTGTTAAACAATGCTGTTAATATTCTACCGGGGTGTATTTAACAAGGTACCAGGTTAACCGATCGTCCCGAAAAGGTTTATAACCGCTAAACCAGCATGTTGGTGAATCTGAATGATTATAACGGTGGCGTTTGGATTAATATTATGAATTTCGCGGGAAAGGCAAAAAAAGATAAAGGTGTGAAAATTATGTTTAGAAAGTTAATGTGAAACTTACATAGTTTTGGAAATAATTACAAGCTAATACCCCGTAGCGTAGTAGGGTCGTTCATTCTGGCTAATGACTATCCCCTTGAGGGGATCATAGGGGTGTTAACACGATATTTGATAAATATCAGCAGGAGTAAACACCCCTCTAACTCCCCTCAAGGGGAGAATCCGCTAGAATGAAACAATCTCCCCGTAGCGTAGGGTTTAAACCCTACGCTACGGGGGGTACTGATTTATAGAATGCATTTAATATTAATAGATTCACTTCCAGGTAAAAGCTGATAATTCCGAAATTCCAACATATAGAAACAGATGGGAATTAGGGCAGCACTTTTTTCGTTGTAGAACATAGCCTTTAATCGGCAGGTAGGGCAGGTGCGGCAATTCAGCACAAATACCTACCTTTGCTTTTTCATTTTTACCGCATCTATGATCTCTGTAAATAACCTTGAATTTCATTTTGGCAGCCGTGTACTTTACGAGGACGCCAACCTGCACATAAAACCGAAAGATAAGATCGGCCTGATAGGGCTGAACGGTACCGGTAAATCTACCTTCCTTCGGGTATTAGTAGGTGAATACAAACCCGATGCGGGCAGCATTCAGATGAGCAAGGATACCACCATCGGCTTCCTGAACCAGGACCTTTTGAGCTACGATACGCACGAAAGCATTCTGAGCGTGGCCATGCAGGCGTTTGAACAGGCGCTGAAGTTACAGAAGGAAATAGACGAGGTGCTGCACCAAATGGAAACCAATTACCAGGATGCGCACGTGGAGAAACTGGCCAAATTGCAGGACCAATTCGATGCGCTGGATGGGTACAACATTCAAAGCAAAGCGGAAGAAATCCTGGAAGGACTGGGTTTTACCACCGAAGAACTGCAACGGCCGCTGAAAACGTTTTCCGGTGGCTGGCGCATGCGCGTGATGCTGGCTAAAATCCTCTTACAGAAACCTTCGCTGCTTTTACTCGATGAGCCTACCAACCACCTGGACTTACCTTCCATCAAATGGTTGGAAAGTTATTTGGAAGGGTATGAAGGCGCGGTAATTATCGTATCGCACGACCGGGAGTTCCTGGACAAGACCACGAACATGACGGTAGAAGTTTCGCAGCAAAAACTGAACGTGTATGCCGGTAATTATTCGTTTTATTTAGAGGAAAAAGAACTCCGCAACGAAATTCAGAAAGGCGCCTACGAAAACCAGCAGGCTGCTATTCGCCAGACCGAACGGTTCATTGAGCGTTTCAAGGCCAAAGCAACCAAAGCGAAACAGGCGCAAAGCCGGATGAAAGCTCTGGAACGCATGGAGCGCATCGAAGATGTGGCCTCGGATGCGCCAAAGGTAAATTTTAAGTTCCAGTTCAGCGTGGAGCCGGGCCGCCATATTTTGCGCCTGGAGCACATGAGTAAAAAATACGGCGACAAAATCATTTTCCGCGATACCAACGTGAATATTGAGCGCGGCGATAAAATTGCCTTGATCGGAGCGAACGGGAAAGGTAAATCGACGCTCATGCGCATTGTAGCCGGTACCGAAGCGGTTGACGGCAAAAGACAGTTAGGGCACAACGTGATCATGGCATTTTATGCCCAGCACCAGTTGGAAAGCCTGAACGTGGAAAACGAAATTCTGCAGGAACTGACCGAGGCCGGCAGCAAACGCAACGAAATGGAATTGCGCACCATTCTGGGTTCTTTCCTTTTCACCGGCGACCAGGTTTTTAAGAAGATCAAAGTGCTTTCGGGGGGAGAGAAATCGCGGGTGGCTTTGGCGAAAACGCTGATCTCGGAAGCCAACTTCCTGCTGCTCGATGAGCCTACGAACCACCTCGATATGCAGTCGGTGAACATCCTGATCCAGGCGCTTGACCAGTACGAAGGCACGTTTGTGGTAATTTCTCACGACCGTTTCTTTGTAGAGAATGTGGCCAACAAGATCTGGTACATCGAGGATTATCAGTTGAAGGAATACCCGGGCACGTACCACGAATTCGAGTATTTTATGGAGCAGAAGGAAAAGGAGCGGAAGCAGAATGCCGTGAAACCGGAAAAATCTGCACCCAAAGAAGAACCGAAAAAGCCTGCGTTCAGTGCTAACGGGAATTCCCAGCAACTACAGAACGACCTCAAAAAAGCGAACAAGCAACTGAAAGAGCTGGAAGACCAGGTTTCTAAACTGGAGCAGGAGCTGGCACGATACGAAGCCCAACTGGCCGATCCGGACATTTATGCTAACGCCGACAAGCTGAAAGATACCACCAAGAAATTTGATCAAACCAAAAAGGAACTGGACGCCAAAAGCAAGCTCTGGGAAAATGCCATGGAGCAGGTAGAAGAATTAGAAGGACAACTTAAGGGTTAAATTGTTAATTGTTAATTGCTAAGCTGATTATTGAGGTTTATTCAAAAAATTAATGTCGCTGTTTCAAGTTTTTAACTTGGACATGAATCCCATTGCTTGTCGGGATTTGTAATCCCGACTTAACCGAGCGGTGGGATTTGTAATCCCACTTTCTAAAACTTAACTTGGTCATGCACTACTTAAGCAATACAAAATTTCAAATAGCGCAATGATTTCCGTTGCGCTATTTCTTTTTAAAATAATCTGTAATTTCAGCGTTATTATTACCACTTGCTGCTTCTTTCACCTGAAAACAAACCGATGACTTTTTCTTTCCGAAACTATACCCTTCTGGCTTCTCTGGGAATGGCTTTGCTGGGCTGTGTGCCCTTAGGCGAACCGATTACCGGGGAAAGCAATACCAGTACCGTTACCCGATCGCCGGAGTATTATGCCAAACGGACGCTCCGCTACGAAGATTTTATTTATTCCGACCAGATAAAAACGGTGCAGTGCTATGCCGGCACCGGCACTGCCGAAGAAGTGCTTACGGCGCCGGTAATTTCCATTGAGCAGGGCGTGCCGGTGGTGCTGGAGTTCGATGAGCTGAGTACGGATCAGAAACGTTTTAAGGTGAAGCTGGTGCATTGCGATTATAACTGGCAGCCTTCTAACCTGGCCGATATTCAGTTTGCCACCGACTACAACGAATATTACATTACCGATATCCGGCCATCAGGCAATACAAAAGTGCCGTATTTCCATTACAGGTTTGTTGTGCCGCGGGTGAAAATCTCCGGAAATTATCTGCTTTCGGTTGCCGATGAAGATGGCAGTTACGTGCTGACGCGCCGCATTATGGTGTACGAAAATGTGGTGGCTGCCAGCCTGAAACCAACGCTTTCGGCAGGGGTGGGGGAACGGTTTTCGATGCAGCAGTTTGACATTAATATCTTGTATCCGAAATACAGCCTGGTTAATCCGACCCAGGAAGTGAAGATCGTTTTGCGGCAGAACCAGCGCTGGGATAACGCCAAATTCAACATCCGTCCGACCTACGTGCATGATGCGCAACGCCGCCTGGAGTACACCTTTTTTGATGCACGCAACAATTTTTTCGGCCTGAATGAATTCCGGGTTTTCGATACCAGAAGTTTGCGCTACACGGGCTTTAACCTGGCTTCCATAAACCGCGAGGCCGACCCGACCGAAGTATTACTGCAGGTGCAGAAGAACCGCTCCAAAGAAGCGTATGCGCGTTACCCGGAAATAAATGGCAAGTATATTATTGAAAACCGGGAATACGGCAGCGGCAACACCGAAGGCGATTATGCCTGGGTGAATTTCCAGTTAAAAGCCGACGAAAAAGCACCGGGCGACGTTTACGTATTCGGTCAGCTAAGTGAGTGGAAATTACAGGAACAATTCAGAATGAATTACGAACAGGATAAACAACTTTACACCGGCCGCGCGTTGCTGAAGCAGGGCTACTACAACTTTATGTTTGCCCTGAAAACCGGCGCGAATTTACCGGATGAACGCTACTTCGAAAACAGCTTCGCCGATACCGAAAACTTCTACGATTTGCTGGTGTATTACCGTCCGCCGGGAGGCCGCGCTGATCTGCTGATTTCCTATGTGGCGCAACATGTGAATAGTAACCGGTAGTTTGGGAATTTGGAGATTTGAAGATTTGGAAATTTGAAGATGAGATTTCCTTAAAAACTAAAAAGCCAGCCTTATTTTTTGGGGCTGGCTTTTACTTTTCTTATTTAGATTCAGATTTCTCCTCCTCTATTTTGATTCTAGTTTTATAACTTGTGTAGGATGTAAAAATCAGAATTGTAATATTTGAGATGATGGTAAATGCCCCAAGTAATATGAATTCTGAATCTGCCCTATCTGAAGCAAAATCATAAATTTTTGCACCTATGAAAGTCATTATTGTAGCCATGATTATTGCAGCTACTTTCCAGTTTCTTTTCTGGTTCAAATAAAAAACAATGCTAAAAAATAAGGCTGAAAATATTCCTGCAAAGGCTATCAAAGTAGCTGTATCTTCTGCTGTCTCAACTACTCGTAGCTGACCTTGTGCAACCGTGATATTTGAGATGAGAAAGAAGGCGAAGGTAAATTGCAGAATTATTTTTTTCGATTTTGGCTTTTGTCGCATTTAAGGTCCTTAAGGAGAAGATGAATGTTTAAATATAAATCACAATTAGATTTAAAACAAAGCCCATAAAAAACTAAAAAGCCAGCCTCATTTCTGAAGCTGGCTTTTGCTTTTTTAGCTGAAATAGTTACCGTTTCTGGTTAGTCGGGATGGCCGGATTTGAACCGACGACCTCCAGCACCCCATGCTGGCGCGATACCGGGCTACGCTACATCCCGAAGGTTTCCGGCTGCTAATTTGCTGAACTTTTCGGCCGGAAACAATACCGTTTACTTAAAATTTTCGGGCTTAAACGTTGAAACGGAAGTGCATGATATCACCGTCCTGCACCACGTACTCTTTGCCTTCCACGGCCATTTTACCGGCTTCTTTAATTTTGGCTTCGGACTTGAATTCTTGGTAATCTTTCAGCTTAATAACCTCTGCGCGGATAAAGCCTTTTTCGAAATCAGAGTGGATTACGCCGGCGGCAGCAGGCGCTTTCCAGCCTTTCTGGATCGTCCAGGCGCGTACTTCTTTAACCCCGGCGGTGAAATAGGTAATCAGGTTCAAGATGGAATAAGAAGCGCGGATCAGTTTATTTAAACCCGATTCTTTTAAGCCATATTCTTCCAGAAACATCTGCTTTTCTTCTTCGTCTTCGATCTCAGCGATCTGAGATTCGATGGCGGCAGAAATTACAACTACTTCGGCGTTTTCGTCTTTTACGTGCTCCTTCAGCGCATCAACAAATTGGTTACCGGAGTTGATCGAAGCTTCGTCTACGTTGGCCGCATAAATTACCGGTTTAATGGTAAGCAGTTTCAGGTCTTCCACCGCTTCCAGGTCTTCTTCGGTTACATCTAAAGAGCGGGCATTTTTACCGTCTTCCAGGTGCGCTTTGAATTTCTGTAAACTGGCCAGTTCCTTCTTGGCTTTGGCATCGCCGGCCTTGGCGGTACGCTCCACTTTCTGGATCTTTTTATCTACCGATTCCAGGTCTTTGATCTGCAATTCGGTATCGATAACGTCTTTGTCGAAAACCGGGTCTACGCCACCGGCCACGTGCACAATATTCGGGTCGTCGAAACAGCGGATCACGTGAATGATAGCATCTACTTCGCGGATGTTGGCCAGGAATTTATTGCCCAGACCTTCGCCTTTAGAAGCGCCCTTTACCAGACCGGCAATGTCTACGAACTCGATAATGGTTGGCAGCACACGCTCCGGGTGCACCAGCTCTTCCAGGATCTGCAGGCGGTCGTCCGGCACGGTTACTACGCCTACGTTCGGCTCGATGGTACAGAAAGGATAGTTGGCAGATTCAGCTTTGGCGCTGGAAATGGCGTTAAATAAGGTAGATTTTCCTACGTTCGGCAGCCCGACAATTCCGCAGCGAAGTCCCATAATATTTTATTTGTGTTTTGTTCTTGTTTGAAATAGTGGTTTTGGAAACCGGGCGCAAAGATACGGTTTATTTGAGAATTGCTGATTGTAAATTGTTGATTGATTTTTCTATCGGTTATAGAAACTATGTGTCCTTAATTCGTTTGTTGTCCCCTGAAATACCTCCTATTTACTTCAAAAGGAATAAACGATGAAACAATTAAAGTTTTGTCAGGGGACCATGGCATATACACATCCTAAAGAACCAACATCACCTCGGTCTGTGCCCCCACAGACCGAAGCAGAGGCCTTAAAATTAGCAACGGTTTTGCTATCTAAACTATAAAGAAGTTCGAAATTCCGCCATTTCCGGGCAAAGCGTTTATTATGCATTAATGAGAAGGTAGCTCTTTAATCTTTACCTGCAGTGCTTCGGTCTGTGAGGGCACAGACCGAGGTGAAAGGTGCTGTATCCAATGGCTGTCCCCTGACAGTTATCTTATCTAAATCAAAAAGGAAATTAACGATGAAGCAAATAAAGTTCTGTCAAAGGACAGAATTTGGAGTCCGAAATTCTATCCAAACAACATGAATAAACTTTAAGCATCGCACCGGTGTATTTACTTTAAAAGTATTGTCCTGAAGATCCTTTAATCCCGGAAATCCTGATTCTGAAATTAAAAAAAAGCCCCGGTAAAAACCAGGGCTGTAAAATTTCGGATTCATAGTTTAGGGGGAGCACTATTCCCATTTCAGTTCTTCGTCGAGCATGGCTTCGGCGGGCTCGTTTTCCAGACGCTCCAGTTCAGCGAGGTCTTCTTCGGAAAGGAGATTGGTTTTTACGTGGTCGATGGTGCCTTGCAGGGCTTCCATGAACTTGGCGAAGTCTTCTTTGTATAAGAAGATCTTGTGTTTCTCGTAAGAGTATGTATCGTTGTTGAACTTGCGCTTACTCTCCGTAATAGTCAGATAGAAGTCGTTGGAACGCGTTGATTTTACATCAAAGAAGTAGGTGCGTTTACCGGCTCTTATTCGTTGCGAATAAATTTCTGCTTTTTCGTTGTTCTCTTCCACAGGGCTTTATTTAGATACATTTATTTTATCTGCTAAAAATAGAAGATAAGTTTGAACAATAAAAATTTTTCGCGGAAATTTAAAGCAATTTAACACCTTATTTAAGTTGCTTACACCGTTATAATCGTAGCGTTTAAAGTAAGTAGTTCGTTTTCAAAGGTATAAACATGGCTCAACAAATAGATTTAGCAACGGTAAGGCAGTTTGGTAACATGGAGTTTCTGGCCCGGCAATTGGTGGAAGGCTTTATCACGGGCCTGCATAAATCGCCTTATCACGGGTTCTCGGTAGAGTTTTCGGAACACCGGCTTTACAACAGCGGCGAAAGCACGCGCCACATCGACTGGAAAGTTTTTGCCCGCACCGATAAATTATTTGTGAAGCGCTACGAAGAAGAAACCAACCTTCGCTGTCATATTCTGCTCGACGTTTCGCCTTCGATGTATTACCCGGAAGAAAGCAACGGCAAATTAACATTCAGTGCCTTGGCAACCGCCGCGCTGGCAACCATGCTGCAAAAACAACGCGACGCAATCGGGTTGGTAACTTTTTCAGATAAAGTGCATTTGCAAACGCCGGTAAAATCTACCGGTTCCCATGTGCATACCCTATTAATTGCATTGCAGAATTTGCTGAACCAGCCGCGGCCCACCGGTCAGACGGATGTGGCTACGGTCTTGCACCAGATCGCACAACAAATTCCGAAGCGTTCTTTGGTTATTATTTTCAGCGATATGCTGAGCCGTCAGGAAGACACTACCGCCATTTTTGCCGCCTTGCAGCACCTGAAACACCAGAACCATGAGGTATTGCTTTTTCACGTAATGGACCGGAAAACGGAGGAAGCTTTTGAGTTTTCGGAGCGGCCTTATTTGTTTGTGGACGTAGAAAGCGGGGAGGAGCTGAAGTTACAGCCAAGTCAGGTTCGCGAAAGCTACAAAGCAGCCGTAGAGAAATTCCGGCACGAACTAGAGCTGAAATGCGGGCAGTATAAGATCGATTTTATTGCCGTGGATATTAACGAGCCTTTTGACAAAGTGCTTTACGGGTATCTGGTGAAGCGGGGGAAAATGAAGGGGTGATTTTTGCTTCAGCACCTGAAATACAACCACCCCCAACCCCTCCTTTTTTAAGGAGGGGAGCTTTTACTTTCTGCATTAAGTTAATTTCTACGCCTTTGAATCTACCGTTTACCTGCTTATGCCTTAATTCCTTCTTGCTATTAAATACAACCGTAAAATATACGGTATGAAGTAGCTCCCCTCCTTAAAAAAGGAGGGGTTGGGAGTGGTTGTATTTCCATGCACGAAAGCAAAATCCTACCCCGGCATATTATCCAGGCTTTTCCAGAGGTATTTGCAGGCGAGGGTACGGTAAGGTTTCCAGTTTTCGGCAATTTCGAACATGCGGGTGCGGAGCGCTTTCTTTTCTTCGGTTAAACCATACTGTTTTTTCATTGCGTTCTGTATGCCCAGATCGTCGGCGGGAAAAACATCCGGACGTTCCAGCGCAAACATTAAGAGCATTTCAGCAGTCCAACGACCAACGCCTTTTATTTTAGTGAGGTGTTTTATTAGATCTTCATCTTCGAGGTGGGCAATTACTTCCGGTTCCAGTTCTCCGCTTTGTTTAAATTCCGCTACTGCCCGCACGTAACCAGCTTTTTGTCCGGAAAGTCCTACGCTCCGGAGGATTTCAGTGGGTTGCAGAAGAACTTCTTCGGGGTGCGGGTATTGGGTTGGAAACAAATTCAGGAAGCGCTGGAAAATAGTGGCAGCGGCTTTTACCGAGAGTTGCTGCCCGACAACCGAGCGCAGCAGCGTATGGTAAAAATCGGGTTCCGGATGCGGGATAATTGGTGGTAAGGTATTTATCAGATTCTCTATTACCGGATCGGTGCGCAGGTGCTGGATTGCTGCTTCGTAGGCCATTACTTTTTAACGGGAAATTGATACTGTTTTTAAAGAAGATTGAAAATAAAGGAGGCTGAAGATTTATTTGCGGTCGCTGTTCAACGCGATCTTCCAGGGCTTTACTGAAACTTTCAGGAGTCCGCTTTTTACGCAAGGGTCATTAAAAGCAATGGATTCAGCTTCCTGCTGGTTTGTTGCTGCCAGAATCATTAGTGCGCCGGTATTATCGGTAAACGTACTTGTTTTCAATAACTGATCCGATTCCAAAAAGTCTTCCATGTATTCGGCGTGCCGGGAGATTTCCGGTTGTTTGAAAAAGGGCCGGTCTTTTACCCAGTTTTTACCCGGGGAGTGGTGCAGCACGTAATAAACCTCCGGCGTAACCGAATCCTCCGACTTCGACTTTACCGGTTTGGAAAATTTAACTCCCAATAGTAGCAGGGTAAATAGCATTGCCGGTAACAGCCATTTCGTTTTCATCGGTTACAAATTGCAGGTTTGAAGCTGCTAAATATAATAAATTTATAATATTGTTGACTTTTTTATTTTTCTGTTTGAAAGGATGATTGATTAAAGTTTCCTTTAATGTATTCAGAATTTTAAAAGGGAGGTTAAGCAATCGGAAAAAAGGCTAACCCATGGCCCAGGTTTAGGCGGAGCTACAATTTGTGATTTTTTTCTTAGCCGGTTTGTAAAGGCGGAAGCTGCTGCTCTACACTTCCAGAATTTCAAAGCAGCAGCTTTGGTTATAGCAGCCGGATTAATTGCCTTGCAGGCAAGGTCTTTACAAACTGACCGATAAACTACACAAGTTAGGCTCCGCTACACTTTTGAGATGAGTATAAAAAAATAGGGTATGTATAGCAGCAGAAGCTAATTCAGGCTTTTCAGTACCCGGATCGTTTGCTCCAGCATTTTATCGGTGAAATTGAGGTGGGTTACGAAGCGGATCTGCATGGGGCCAAAGCCGGAGGCCAGTACGTTTTCGGCGCCAAGTTTCGCCAGGAATGCATCGGGCGTATATTTTTCGTTTAGTTTGAAGATGACGATGTTGGTTTCTACCGGTAATATATCGGCTACAAAATTGCAGGTTTTCAGGGCTTCTTCCAGCTGTTTGGCGCGTTTGTGGTCGTCGGCCAGGCGGTCTAAATTATTTTCCAGAGCAAAAATGCCGGCAGCGGCTAAATACCCCGCCTGGCGCATGCCGCCGCCCAGGGCTTTGCGAATGCGGCGGGCTTTTTTAATGTGGGCTTCCGAACCAACAAGCACCGAACCAACCGGCGTGCCGAGGCCTTTGGAGAAGCAAATAGAAATAGTATCGAAGTACTGGCCGTGCTGGGCCGGGGTTTCGTTGGCAGCAATTAAAGCGTTAAAAACGCGGGCGCCGTCGAGGTGCAGTGCTAAATTATGGGTGCAGCAAAGTTCGGCAATAGGGGCAATTTCAGCGGCCGTATAATAGGAGCCGCCGCCTTTGTTGGAAGTGTTTTCGAGCGAAACCAATCTGGTGATGGGGTAATGAATGTTGTCGGGGCGGATGTTTTCGGCAATTTGCTGAGCAGTGATTTTACCACGAACGCCGGGCAAGAGGCAAACCGAAGCGGCCGAATTAAAGGCAATGCCACCGCCCTCGTAATTATAGATGTGCGCGGTCTGGTCACAGATCACTTCCGAAAGTGGTTCGGTGTGCAGCTTAATAGCGATCTGATTGGCCATGGTGCCGGAAGGGCAGAAGAGTCCGCCTTCTTTGCCAAAGAGCTGAGCGGTAGCTTTTTCCAGGGTGATTACCGTAGGGTCTTCGCCATAAACATCGTCGCCGACCTCGGCCTGAAACATGAATTCCAGCATGGCCGGGGTAGGTTTGGTAACGGTATCGGAGCGGAGATCGATTAAATTCATATGTTTTTCGGTAGATTTAGTTTTAAAATTAAAAATATTCTGTTACTTTTGCGTTCCAATTTTAACTATTGAAAGATGGCTATTACAAGATTAAAAAGAAAAGACCGTAAAAATAAAGCTAGAGCAAATAACAAGCAGACAGTAATTAAGCAATTACTACGCGTGCCGGTTATCAAGAACGTAGATCCGGAAGAACTGAAAGCTCAGTTCGGCAAAAACTCCGGTGGGGTAGTGAACCGCGCGAAAGAAGCCATCTCTGAAGCGGCAAGCACCGTTGCTCATAAAGTTGAAGACGTAGTTGAAGCTGTAAAAAGCAAAGTAGACGACGTATTGCACTCCGGCGAAGAGAAATCTGCTGAGTAATTTTTGCTGTTAAAGCTTTGGTCGTTTTAATCTGATTGGCTTTAGCAGTTTTTAGTGTAATTACCATACTGTTTTCATAAAAAGTAAGGTGTGCCTGTTCCGGCACACCTTTTTTGCGTTTCAGCCTACCCTTTTTCCGAGTTCCACTACCTGCAGGTTCTCAATTTTGCCGGCGTTTATTTCAAACAGCATCATGGTGCGGACTTTATGAAAACCGTGCCGCCCGGCTGCGCCCGGGTTTAAGTGCAGCAAACCTAATTTTTTGTCGGGCATTACTTTCAGGATGTGCGAGTGGCCGGTAATAAAAAGCTTCGGCGGATTTTGCTGAATTTCATTTCTGATGTCGGGGTGGTATTTGCCGGGGTAGCCGCCGATGTGGGTCATAAGCACGTCCAGGCCTTCTACTGTGAAGCGGTTTACCTTGGGGTGGATCTGGCGGATGGTTTGCTCATCGATGTTGCCGTACACGCCGCGTAGTGGTTTTAAACTGGCCAGGGTATCCGAAACTTCCAGGTTGCCGAAATCGCCGGCGTGCCAGATCTCGTCGCAGGCGCTGAGGTGGTGCAGGATGCGGTCGTCGAGGTAGGAGTGGGTGTCGGAGAGGAGGCCGATTTTCATGGGTTTGTCTTGTTAGGAATTGCAAAGTTAGTTGTTTACTTTAAGTAAAATTTTCTGAAAAAATTATAGAATAATTACAACTGGATTAATGGATATACTTTCAAAAGATTACAGAGCTGTTACTTCACCATTTTATAATATTAATGTTTTCGAATATTGGGGTGACTGCTATGAATCCGTCTTTATTTTATTTAAACCATTTTTTAAGTTTAAATCAAGTTCGAAATTTAACAGGAAGGAAATTTTTAAGAACGAGAAATTGGGGGAATATTGGGGATATTATCATTAAAAATGAATGTTTTCCTGTGAAATGGCAGAAGGTTAAAGAAGATGTTGGTTTTTCAGACTTTAAAGAAATTAACGATGCACTAACAGGAGCGATCGACTACCCTGAAAATAGAATTAAACTGAATACATACATTGAAACTCAGGAAATGCTTTATCCTGAAGAAGATGTTTTTAGTTTTTTTCAGGTAGAAGATATTTTGAATAGTTTGAAGTTTTTAGGTTATAAAAACCTAATAATAGGCCCTGAATTTCCAGAAACAGAAACAACTCGTGCCAGTGATGAAATTACCATCTATTCAACGGATACTGATCCTTCAAACCTTTTATATAGTAAAAATATCTATACATCAGACAGAAAAATACTATTTACCACTGCCTTCGATTTACATTACGGGTTCATTTGCTCAGATCGGGAAATTATTGAAAAATTAGTACATAAGTTTCAATTTGAAGGTTTTTTCTGTGACCAGAACACTATGACCTGGTGGGCAAGGATAAATTCTAAAGTTGAAAAGATGGAATAATTATTAGTAGTTAACCTATTTCCATTTCTCCGGGAAATTCGCTATATTACTCTGAATTCCACCAGATTAATAATTTTATGAAATGGGCATTTACCATCAGGCAGAAGATGAAGGCGGCTTTTATGTTGGGTACGGTCTTTCTGCTTGTATTTGCAAAAAACTGGCTCGATGAACGCAATGTTTCCGAGCTGGGTAGTTCCTTCTCCTCCGTTTACGAAGACCGCTTATTGGCCGAAAGTTATATTTACCGGCTTTCCGACCATTTGTACCAGAAGAAAATTATGCTGGATAATTGCAACAGCCAGGAGAATATCGGCAACCTGCAGGCTAAGATCGGGCAGCACAACGCGGCAATCAATGCCATAATCCGGGACTACGAAAAAACCAAACTAACCGAATCGGAATCTACATATTTCAGCGACTTTAAAAAGAACGTAGCAGCCATTGAAGCCCTGGAGGTAAGCTACCTGCATGCTCCCGGAGCCGGTCCATCAGAAACTAAAACCCGGATGGATAAGCGGTATGAAGTAGCAACGTCCAACCTGCACCAGCTTTCCGGCATTCAGCTTGCGGAAGGTAAACTGCTGAACGAAAAGTCGAAAAAGATCATTGCCGGTTCTTCTATTCTTACGCAATTTGAGTTGGTAGTCCTGATCGGGATAGGGTTGCTTATTCAGGCGCTGATCTTTGCTGCCCGCTCGGCTGTCCCGAAAAAGCCGCAACAGCATTTCAGCCTGAATTAAACGTTTGTCTGAACACGATTTTTAGGATTTTTAGGATTGACAGGATTTTTTTTTAAAAGGAAGTTATGGAGTCCGAATGACGCAGTATTGGCTTGAGCGCTGTTTGTTACTCTAAACAATAAAGACACAAGCTATTTCCCTACATCCTGACCTAAAGAAAATATCTGACCTTAAGTGAACAAAAAAACCGGACAGTAATGCCCGGTTTTTTTGTTTAAAACTATACTGTTTCTGGCTAAATTAGACGCCCCAGACTTCCGGCGCTTCCCGCCAGCTTTTCAGGCTTTCGAAGGCTTCGGTTTTAATGTAGCCTTTTTCGGCGGCTACTTCGGCCAATATACTGTAATTGCTGAGGGTAATTAACGGAATGCCGGAAGCTTCGAAGTTTTCAGTAGCTTTACCGAAACCGTACGTGAAGATTGCCGCCATGCCCATAACTTCCGATCCGGCAGCCTGCACGGCTTTGGCGGCTTTCAGGGAGCTTCCGCCGGTAGAGATCAGGTCTTCAAGCATTACTACTTTTTGGCCCGGTTTCAGGTGGCCTTCGATCTGGTTGCCCATGCCGTGGCTTTTGGGTTCCGGACGCACGTAAATGAAGGGCAGGCCAAGTTCATCGGCTACCAGAGCGCCTTGGGCGATGCCGGCTGTGGCTACGCCGGCAATCACGTCGGCATCGGGAAAATTGCTTTTTATGGCTTGGGCCAAAGCCTTTTTGATATAAGTACGTATAGCAGGATGCGAAAGCGTTACGCGGTTGTCGCAATAGATCGGCGAGTTCCAGCCGGAGCTCCACTTAAAGGGCTGTTCCGGACGAAGCCTTACGGCGCCGGTCTCCAGCAGGTATTCCGCAATTTTACGGGCAGTATCGGTGTTTTCCATAGGCGAAATTAAAAAATAATATTTCCGGATTTTTAAATACACGCATTTTTGTTTCCGGATTTTTTTATTGATTTGTAAAATTATAATTACTCCGCAAAAACATTACCCAATGAACGTCTTTATAAATGACATTCCATTAATTTTAAAGAAAGCCGGCGAAAAAGTCTACAAACACCACTATGACCTGGTTTTAGATGCGGATGAATATTTTAACTCGAAAACCCTGATCGGCGACGTGCTCATCCGGGATGCCAACGAACAGCTGATCGACCGGATCGTGCGTTTGATGGAAGTTAAAAAACTTAAGAAGCTCGATTCCCTTACTTTAATTACCGATAAAAAACGGCGCATTGTAGACCATTTAAAAGACCAGTTCAAGATCGTGAAAGCGGCCGGCGGTCTGGTTATTAAAGACGGCAAGATACTGATGATCTACCGCTTGGGTAAATGGGACCTGCCGAAAGGTAAAATGAAGAAAACCGAGGATGTGCGGGATGGCGCGATCCGGGAGGTAGAGGAGGAGTGCGGCATTACGGTACAGGTAATAGACGAACTGCCGAATACCTGGCATTCTTACGCCTACAAAGGCAACAAGATCCTGAAAAAGACCAGCTGGTTTTTAATGGCCTGCACCGACGATTCCTTTATGAAACCCCAAGCTGAGGAATTCATCGAGGAAGTTCGCTGGATGACGCCCGAAGAAGTGAAAGAGGTTTTAAAGGATACTTATGGCTCTATAGAGTTCGTGATGAATTATTATTTGAAGTCTCTGAAAGCCGGAAAGGAATAAAATCGTCTACGTTGCCACCGTATGAGTGAATTTCGCGGATAATGGTGGAGCTGATGGCTGCCAGGTGCGGGGACGTGATGAGGAATACAGTTTCCAGATCTTTGTTCACGTGCCGGTTGGCCTGCGCAATGGTGTTTTCGTACTCGAAATCGGTGGTGTTGCGTAAGCCTCGGAGCAGGAACTGGGCGCCTACCTGGCGGGCAAAATCGGCGGTCAGGCCTTTGTAGGATTGCACCGAAATATTTGGCTGGTCTTTGAAAACGCCGGCAATTATGCCTTCCATTTCCTCTACTTCCCAGGCGCGTTTCTTATTGCTGTTGTTCCCGATCGCGATCACGATTTCATCGAACAAGGCTGCACCTCTTTGCACGACATCGAGGTGGCCGTTGGTGAAGGGGTCGAAGGATCCGGGGAATATGGCTATACGTTTCATGGGCTGTTTAAAAGAAACAAGTAAACTAAAGCCCGAAGGTAATGGTTTTTGAGTTTTTCAGCTATTTCACTACTATTTTTTTGACGATTTGGGTATGGTTAGAAAATACTGCTAAAAAATAAATTCCTTTTGTTAAATTGTTCGTGCTGAAATTCTCTGTGATGCTGCCGTTCTTTGGAGAGAGAATTCGCTTCTCTATTTGCTGGCCTAAACTATTAGATAAGGTAGCAGTTACAATTTGATTTGTGCTAAATTGAAGGTTAATGCCAGTTTCAGAATAAGTGGGATTCGGATATATGGAAAGGTGGGATAGGTTGGTCGGTTTGGATATATTAGAAATGGTTCTGGTGTAATAAGGAGTCCCTAACTTTAAAATCCAGAAATCCCAAACACCTTTATTGAATGAAGTTTTATCACCAGAATAATCAGACATTGAATACCCCGCTAAAAGGTATTCCTCAGACGCGATTTCAATTACAGAACTTAAATTATCAGCTAAGGAGCCACCTATGGTTTTGTCCCAAAGGATATTTCCATTACCGTCAACTTTAACTAACCAGAAATCATTATCGCCAATATTAGCATCCAATTTTGTATTTGAAATTCCAGAGGCTGAAATGCCGGCAAGCAAATAGTTGCCATCCTTTGTCTTTATAATTTTCTGAATTGCATCATAGTTAGCGCCTCCGAAAGTTTTATCCCAAAGTTTATTCCCTAAGCTATCTATTTTTATTAGCCAAAAATCAGAATCGCCAAGATTGGCTGCATTTTTATTGCCTGAAGCATCTGAATAAGAATAGCCTCCTAAAAGATACCCACCATCAGGAGTTTGGATAATGCTGTGCACTTCATCAAGTTTATTACCTCCAAAGGTTTTATCCCATTGTTTAACTCCCAGTGAATTCGTTTTTACAATCCAGATGTCGGTTCGCCCTCTGCTTGTTTGAGTTCTATCACCAGAATTTGCCGAATTATCTGCAGAAGAACCGCCAATTATATATCCGCCATCATTGGTTTGTTGCACATTATTAAACCATTCAACACTGCTCCCTCCAAAGGTTCTATCCCATTGTTTAGTACCATTACTATCTATTTTTACAATCCAGTAATCCGAATTTCCTCTACTTACTTCTGATTTTTCTCCTGATATTCCAGATTCTGACCATCCACCTAAAATAAAGCCTCCATCAGAGGTAGGATTCATAGATTTAAAATATTCAGATGAATTTCCACCGTAAGCTTTATCCCAGAGTTTATTTCCATTCTGGTCTAATTTTAATAACCAAAAGTCCTCTACTCCCCTTGATGGTTCTGATTTATCATTAGTAATTCCTGAACCGGAAAACCCTCCAACTAAATAGCTTCCATCAGATCTTTGAAACGCGTTAAAAGCACGTTCCTGGCCACTTCCTCCAAATGATTTATCCCACTGTTTATTTCCAAAAGCATCAGTTTTAATGATCCAATGGTCAAAACCTCCTTGAAATACAGAAGATTTATCTCCGTTTTTTGAAGAGGCAGAATAACCTGAAATTAAATAGCCGCCATCATTTGTTGAAATAATATCATTGGGAATGTCTAAATCATTTCCACCAAACGATTTGTCCCATTGAACCGTAGGAATTTGAGCTGATACGTTTAAAATTACCGAACAAAAGATAGAAATTAAGACAGCTCTGCATAAAGTTTGCGTTTTCATTACATCATTATTTATCAGTTTACGAAAATCAATTTACATTAACAAAGTTCTAATGTAACGACAATCGTTTAATAAACAATAATTTATGAAAGATATATTTACCTACCTCACTCGCAAATATGCAGGCTGTAGAGGTCGAAGAAGCGGTGGTTGAAGAGGTCGTCGAATTTGTAGCTGTAGGAAACGTTAACTGGCTTTTTGCCGAAGTTTACGTTCCGGACGTATTTGCGCAAAATGGTGAATAAGGCGGAGTCGTGGGTGAGGTCGCCCCAGACTGTTACCGGATCCTGGTCGGGATTCAGTTTTTGCTCCTGCATTACCAGCAAGGTGTAGTAAATAAAATCTTCAGGCGAGGCAAAATGGAACTGGTTACAGAATTCCAGCTTGTTTTCCTGCACCAGCAGAATGCTCAGGTAATTTTGCTCTACGAATAAATAGGTCTTCTTCTGCAGGCTTCGCTCATGCTGACACAAAACGCCTTCAATAAGGGGGCTGGTCTGGTGCATGAACTGCAGTTTTTTCCGTTTAAAGGTTTCTTCAAACCACTTTTCCAGGAAGGCATCGAGCGTGAAAATGCTGATCGCTTCTATTTTCGGATGCCGGTAGGTCAGGATCTTATCGTGGAATTCGTCGATCTCACAATGCAGGTTCAGGTAATGCTGGGCAGCGGAAGGCTCGAACAGGGTTTCCGGAATAAAGGTGAAATTCTGGTTTTTGATGGCTACCCGGATCTCGTTCCACTTATGACCCGTCAGGAAAGGATGGTCTTCTACTAGTAAGTTTAACTGTTCGGTAAGTTGCAGCTGACTGAAAACGGCCGTTAATTCGTAGTCTTCCAGGGCAATGAATTTGTTTCGTTGCGCATCGGAAACGGCCAGACGAATATGCTTTAAGCTCAGGCTGAAATACAGATTCAGCGGTCCGGTTTCGCCGGAGAGCATCGCCTCGTCGGTCACTTTCTGTACCTGCCGGTAATGAATGGTTGATTTGTTCAAGGTAGTGGTTTAATCTTCCTTCAAAAAACCGGAAAATTTCTGAAAAAGACTACTGAAAACTGTGTTTTTAATGTGCTGATGTGCTAATTTGATAAGGAGTTAATTGGATAATGTTTTAATGGTTTGATTTGCTGCTTTAGTGATAAATGCTGGTTTGTAAGATCATAATTCAGAAATTTATTTAAATGACCTATTCGAAATAACCTTTCCTTATCTGAACCATTACGAAACTCATTAATTCATCTCAACTTCATACCATTAACCTATTTTGCATTAGCCCACAAGCCCATTAGAACACCATCAAATTAACACATTAACCGATTAACACATTAGCACATTAAAGAAACCGATTCTGGGGAATGAAGAGGTCGTCGAAGTCTACGAGTTCGTGGAAAATGCTGTGTTTGGCACCAAGGGGGATCTTGCTGAGTTCGGAAAAGGTTTTGAAGCTTACCTCGGTGATGATCTGATCGGCTTCGGAGTGTTCCGGATCGGTACCTTTTTTTAAGGTGCCGCCGGTAATTTCTACCTGGAAAAACAGTTCGAGGGCGTGCAGGGGAGGGCGGAGGAATTCGTTCAGGAAAAGGAAGCGGCCGGGTTTTACTTCCAGGCCGGTTTCTTCGGCAAATTCCCGTTTCAGGCAATCCCGAACGGTTTCGCCGTAAGCCAGGCCGCCGCCGGGTGGCGCCCAGAAATCCGTGCCTTTAACCAAGCCGCGGTGACAAACCAGTAAAATGGCGTTGTTCTGCAAACAGACGCCGCAGACACGAACCCGCAATTTTCCGGTGTAATACTCGTTTTTTATTTCCATAGTTTGGTAAGCGGTAGTTAAGGCACTAATTTCGGGCATGATTAAAACCTATAATCCGGATTTCAAAAATACCATAAACGAAAAACTTAACCGGCAGTTTTTTATGCAAATGCTCGGTTTTCAAATAACCAGCATCGAAGAGGGTCAAATTGAAGGCGAATTGGTGCTGCAGGATGCGCATAAGCAACATAAAGGCTTTGTGCACGGCGGCGTAATTGCCACGGTAGCCGACATTGTGGCCGGTTTTGCCGCGGTGAGCCTGGTTCCTAAAGACCACCATGTAGTTACGGTAGAATTAAAAACTTCTTATTTAAATCCGGGCCTCGGCGAGAAACTTTTTGCCAAAGGCTGGGTGTTGAAACAGGGACGGAAGCTGAACTTTTGCGAAGCCGAAGTTTACAGCATTGCCGGCGGAAATGCACCGGTTCTGATTGCCAAAGCATCGGCCACCATGGCCACGCTTACGCCGGAAGACATAAAGAGATAAATTGTAGATTGCTGATTGTTAATTGCTGATTGGTTATTGAATTTGAATTTATTTCAAAGCATAGTAGCGTAGGGTTTAAACCCTACGCTACTATGCTTTGAAAACTTGCTACTTATTCAGCCATTTTGCTAACGTTTTCCTGATACCCGATACTTGCTACCTGTTACCCCATAATGCGACCCGAAGAACTTTTACGTGCGAATTTTCCCTTTGAACCAACTTCCGATCAGACCCGTCTGTTCAAGAAGATGGATGCTTTTCTGCTGAATAAATCGGACGTGAAAGATGTTTTTTTGCTGAAGGGTTTTGCGGGAACAGGTAAAACTACGGTGCTGGGTGCGCTTGTAAAAATTCTGAATCGCTTCGGTTACAAATACGTGCTGCTGGCGCCAACTGGTCGGGCAGCTAAAGTAATGTCGAACTATTCGGGCAAGCCGGCTTCTACCATTCATAAAAAGATCTACCGGCAAACATCCAATCCTTTTTCCGAAGGGCTTTCTTTTACCCGGCAACCCAATAAGAATACCGATACCATTTACATTGTGGATGAGGCCTCGATGCTTTCGGATGAGAGCGGTTTCGGGGAGAATGGCTTGCTGCAGGACCTCATGAATTACGTTTTCGAGAAAAAGAACAACAAACTTTTACTTGTAGGCGACACCGCTCAGTTGCCCCCGGTCGGGCAAGCGCTGAGTCCTTCTCTGGATGCGGCTTACCTGACCACGAATTTCCGGTGCCAGGTACACGAGATCGAAATGAAGCAGGTAATGCGCCAGGCGGAGGCATCGGGTATTCTGATGAATGCTACGAACTTACGGGAGCAACTAAGCCAGGATGCCGCCAACCTGAAGCTCCGGACAGGGGGGTATAAAGATATTTACCGGATGACGGGCGAAAAACTGGAAGACGGTTTGCGCTACGCGTACGACAAATTCGGGATTGAAAACACCACGGTTATTTGCCGTTCGAATAAGAATGCGAATTTGTATAACCAGCACATCCGGCGGCAGATCTTTTTTCACGAAGACGAAATTTCTGCGGGTGATTATTTGATGATCGTAAAAAATAATTACCATTGGTTGCCGAAAGATTCGGAGATCGGGTTTATGGCCAACGGCGATTTTGTGGAGATCCGGAAAATAATCCGCTACGAAGAAATGTATGGTTTCCGCTTTGCCGATGTGCAACTGCGCTTTGTAGATAACCCGAACGAAGAGGAAGTGGAAGTGAAAATCATGCTCGATACGTTGTATTCGGAAGCCCCGGCGCTGCCGGCTGACCGGAATAAGGCCCTATATGCGGAAGTCCTGAAAGATTATTCGGACCTGGGAACGAAACGGGAGCGGGCACAACAAATGAAAAAGAACCCTTATTTGAACGCTTTACAGGTAAAATTTGCTTATGCATTAACCTGCCATAAAGCTCAGGGCGGACAATGGCAGGCCGTTTTTGTGGATCACGGGTATTTGAAAGAAGAAATGATCTCGCCGGAATTTACCCGGTGGCTTTATACGGCTGTAACCCGTTCATCCGAAGAGCTTTACCTGGTGAATTTTTATTCGGGATTATTGAGTTAACAAAATTTGTTTCCGTAAAAATATTTACCTGGCAAGATTATTGAATTCCTGATTTAACAACTATATTTGCTTTATAACCCTTTAATTTGTTCAACTTCGTATGAAAAAGTTATTCATTCTTGCTGTTTCCATGACGCTGGCCATGTCGGCGGCTACAGCGCAAACAAAGCCTGCTGCTACCAAATCTGCCTCATCTAAAAAAGCTACTACTGCCGGTCCGGTAATTACGTTTGCTGAAAAAAGCCACGATTTCGGTAAAATCAACCAGGGCGATGTGGTAGAGTACACTTTTAAATTCAAAAATACCGGTAACCAGCCTTTAGTACTTTCTAACGTTTCGGCTACCTGTGGTTGCACCGTGCCAGAATGGCCGAAAGAGCCGATCGCTCCGGGCAAAAGCGGCTCCATTAAAGCTACTTTCAACAGCGCCGGTAAACTTGGTCAGCAAAATAAAGTGATCACCGTAGAGTCGAACGCTACCAACAGCCCGGCACAGGTTTCGATCATTACTGACATTCAGGAAAAAGCGGCCGGTTCTTCTATGGCGAAGCCTGCTGCTGCACCGTCTGTAAATAAAAAATAAACCCGATCTGATTTCGGTACAAAAAAGCCCGCTGCAATTATGCAGCGGGCTTTTACTTTTTTAAAGGTTTTGCAACCGTTTTTAATGTTGTTTGGCGATTGCATATAGCAGGCAAAGCCAACCGGCTATCATCAGGGTTCCGCCAATAGGCGTGATGGCGCCCAGCCAGGTAATGCCGGAAAGGCAAAGAATATAAAGTGAGCCGGAAAAGATCAGGATGCCGCCTACAAAGCAAAGACCTGCCCACCGCATAGCCGGGTGATTTACATGATACATTAGCACGCCCAGCAGCAGCAAGGCTAAGGCATGGTAGAACTGATATTTAACCGCTGTTTCAAAAGTTTCGAGGCGGTTGGTTTGCGTGAGCAGGTTTCTGAGCGCATGCGCACCGAATGCGCCGATCATTACGGAAAGGGCACCAAAGAAGCTGCCGGCTATTAAGATTGCTTTTTGATTCATGTTTTCGTTGTTAGTTATTCGTTGTTCGTTGTTTGGGTTCAGGATGAAATGAAAATCAGGTTGAAGAATGTACCTAATTTTACATCCTCAAATTTTCAAATTTCCAAATCTTCAAATTTTAAATATTCCCATAATTCCGATTACCGAAGATGGCGCTGCCTACGCGGATAAAGGTGCTGCCGGCGGCAATGGCTAATTCGTAATCGGAGCTCATGCCCATGGATATTTCTTTGAAAACAGCATCGGTGGGGAAGAATTGTTGTTTCAGGTTTTCAAATATGGTTCTCAGGTGAGCGAATTCTTTGCGAAGTTGATCCTCATTTTCGGTGTTGGTGGCAATGCCCATTACGCCGGTAAGCTGAACATGCTGCATATTTCTATAGCTTTCACTTTGCAGGATTTCATTGGCTTCAGCTTCAGAAAGGCCGAATTTTGTTTCTTCTTCGGCGATATGGAACTGCAACAGGCAATTGATCTTCCGGTTATGTTTGGCGGCCTGTTTTTCAATTTCTTCCAGCACCTTTAAACTGTCTACCGATTGAATGGTGTGCACGAAAGGAGCAATATATTTTACCTTATTGGTTTGCAAATGCCCGATCATGTGCCATTCAATATCCTGCGGCAGGTTAGGTTGTTTGGCAGCCATTTCCTGCGCCTTGTTCTCCCCGAATATCCGCTGACCGGCATCGTAAGCTTCCTGAATTAATGCCTCCGGATGGGTTTTGGAAACGGCAATTAAGCGGCAGTTGGAACCTTCGAGTTTTTTATTGAAAAAGGCTATCGATTCGGCAATGGTCATGGTTTGTGAATGGTTGTCTGAGAGATTGGTTGTTTTGCTTATTGGTAGAATTTATCCTGCTGCCAATTTAAGGGATTATTGGCAATATAGTTCTGAATGGTTTCAAAGGATTTTGCATCGCGGATAATATGATCGTGAAAACGGGCTTGCCAGCCAAAATCGGCATGATAGTTCCGGGCATGTTTAGCGACTACCGATTTACAGGAACGTACAATGGTAGATACCGAACCCGATTTAGGTGATATTTTTGCCATTTGTTCGTTTTTGACTGCATTGGCTGTTCGGTTAACGGTGGTAGAGACGTTGCATTGCAACGTCTCTACGGTATCGGATTTTACGGTATCCGGATTATTCAAACCGGTTTATTACGTCATTCCTAATACCTAATCCTCCAATGCATTCGTCAGGAACGTGTTTTTGGTAAACATCCAAGCCAGGAAAAACAGGATGGCGAAACGCAGATAAACCGGGTAGTATTCCTGGGTGTTGCGGTAGCGGGTTTCTTTTATCGGTATTTTTTCGAGCCTGTCGATGGTTTTAAAAATGTCCTGCAGGGCGTTCTGGTTTTCGGCCCGGAAAAAACTGCCGTTTCCGATCTGGGCAATTTCGCGCATGTTGGTTTCGTCGAGGCGGGTTTCTACGTAGGTGGTATTGCCGAAAACATCGGTGCCGTAGGGAACGGTACCGTCGGCGCCTACGCCAATGGTGTAGATCTTTATGCCGAAAGCGCTGGCCATTTTGGCGGCAATGGTCGGGTCGAGGTTGCCGGCGGTGTTTTCGCCGTCGGAAATTAAAATGGCCACTTTCGATTTGGCATTGGAGTCGCGCATCCGGTTTACGGCTACGGCCAGGGCGCTGCCAATAGCGGTACCATCGTTGGGGATCATACCGAGCTTTATGGTTTGCAGGTTGGCGCGGAGCAGGTCGTAATCGGTCGTAAGCGGGGCTAAGGAATAGGCGTCTCCGGCAAAAACCACAATTCCTATTCTATCCTGAAAACGGCCATTTATAAAATCTTCCGCCACTTTTTTAGCGGCTTCCAGTCGGTTCGGCCGGAAATCTTTCAGTTCCATGGAGCCCGAGGTATCCAGGATGAGCATAATATCGATGCCTTCGGCGTACTGTTCTACCTGTTCGGAAGTTTTCTGGGGCCGCGCTAAAGCAGCCAGTACCAGAACAATGGCCAGGGTAAAAAGAATGCTCGGGATTATGCGCAATAAGCTGCTCCATTGCCGGATCGGTTTACTTTCGAAGAGGGCAATATCGGTTTTCCGGCGGAACCTGAGCTTTAAAAGATTGAACAGGAGGAAGAACACCGGAGCCGCCAGGATCAGGTAGAGGTAAAATGGCCGGGTCCATTCCATACCCATTAAAGTGGATGGCGAAAACCAGTTGAGGGAAAACCAATCCGGAAAATTATCGGGCAGTTGCAGCATGGAGGGTTTTCGCTTTTATAATTTCGTAACGACGGTCGGCAAAGTGATGAAGCAGGTAAAAAGCCGTAAGCGTATCCGAAATTTTATCGGATAGGATGTTGCCGTAAATCGCCCGGTCGAAGAGCTTCAGGGCCGTAGTTACGTCTTCATCGTTATCGTAATAATTCACAATTTCTTTGGTGGTAAAGCTGTTAATGGCCGTGTCTTCGAGTTCAGTTAAATGGTTTTTCCAGAGCGTTATAGCCTTTTCCATGTTCACCAGGTCGGCCGATTTATGGAACCGGTCGATAAACATATTGTAACGGCTAATGAACTGGGTATGCTTTTTCTGCATCACGTATAACCGGTAGCGGGTAAGAATTTTCTTCCGGAAAATAAACCATAAGCTGCCGAACACAACAAGTAAAACACTAAGGCCTGCCACGAGGTAAGGGTAATTGAAGCGCTCTTCGATGGGCTGTAGGGCCAGGTTTTCCTGCAAAGCCAAAGGTTCCGGCACCTGCTTAACAACTTCCTGCAATTTTATGGTGGAAGGCTGACCAAACAACCGAATGGTATCGTTTTTCTGCAGGAGAAATACGGGCAGGTTAAGCTGCTGCTGCGGGGTAATATTAAAGGTGCGAAGCAGGAAAACGGTACTGTCGGTGCTTACCGAACCAATGGTACGGGTCGGGAAAGTTTCTTTGCGGATAAATTCGAAAGGGGCAAAACGGTAGCCGGAATCAGGGAAAACCACCTCCAGTTCGGGCGCATGTTTATAGACTAAGGTATACTTCACCGGTTCGCCTATTTTTACGGAAGGCTGCAGAAATCTGCCCACGGGTTTCTCCGGCGGGGCGGCAGCCAATAAAAACGGTACTAAAAACAGTATAAAAAGCTTAGGCACTTTTCCGGGTCTTTCTCCTTAACTGGAACAAATTTACTAATTGCAGCACATAATCGCCGGACGTATCAATGGCCAAATAATCGGCTTTGTTCCTGCGGCAGATCTGCTGCAGCTTTTCGCGGTTGGCCTCCAGGTCGTGCAGGTATTTTTCCCGGAAAGAGAGCGCCGAAGTATTAACCCAGGAAACCAGGCCGGACTCGGCATCGCGGATCGGAATAATGCCCAGGGAAGGAAATTGCTGTTCCCGCTGATCCATGAGCTGCACCACGATCAGGTCGTGCTTGCGGGCCAGCATTGCTACTTCTTTTTCGTAGTTCCGGTCGATAAAATCGGAAATAAGCAGCAGCATGCTTCGCCGCTTAATAATGCTGAGCGCCGTTTTAATGCCCGCCGCCAGGTTTGTTCTGCTTGATTGCGGCTTAAGATCGTACAGGGTTTTGATAATGGCGTAAGCATGTGAAATTCCTTTACCCGGCCGTACGTATTTTTCTTTCTGGTCGGAAATACAGATCAACCCAAGCTGGGCCGACTGCCTCACCGCTGTTAAGGCCAGGATGCCGCAAATCTCTTTCCCGATGTCGAGCTTCCGCTGTTTTTCCGGACCGATGTTTTGCGAACCGCTCACGTCCAGGATCAGGAACACGGATTGTTCTTTTTCTTCCTTGTAGGTTTTAATGAAGGTGCCGTGCCCTTTCGCCGATACGTTCCAGTCTATAGAACGCACATCGTCGCCGTACTGGTATGCCCGCACATCGTCGAATTCGAGGCCGGTTCCCTTAAAAACCGAGTGAAAATCGCCCTGCATTTGGGTATCTATCACTTTGCGGATGCGGAGTTCAAACTTTTGCAGCTTTTTCAGCAGTTCTTTCATGTAATTCAGGCCGCAACTTAGCGTTTTTAAAATTAGAATTTATTCCGGTAATTTACATTCGTGAAACAGCATTTTTTACTTTTTACCTTGCTTGCGCTCGTTAGCTGCGCCGAGAAGAAGCCGCAAAAACCTGCAGGTTTGGTGGCCCCCGGAAAGTTAACGAGCATTTTAGCCGATATTCATATTGCCGAAAGCAGGGTAGAGGAGATGCGCGTGCACCCCGATACCGCCAAAGTAGTTTTTAACCGGCTGCAAAAGGAAATCTTTCAGAAACAAGGCGTTACTGAAACAGAATTCAACAAAACGTATAATTACTACCAGGACCACGTGGCCGAGCTGGATAAGGTCTACGAAGCGCTGGTAGATACCTTAGGCATGCGGGAGGTAAGGCTGAACTCAAAAGCAGGAGGAGCGCCAACGCCTGCCCCGGAGCCAAAACCGGATTCGTTGATTCCGTAGTATCTTTGATTTTTTTGTCATCCTGAGCGTCAGCCAAGGACCTCGTCTGCTTAAAGCGTAAATGATTTTTCTTGCTTCAAACCTACCGTTTTCCAGTCATTTCGACGTTAGGAGAAATCTTATCAAGTTTGTAGTAAAATTAGCTATTGGGGTTGCTGCCATTGTTGGTGCTTTCGCCATAGTTGGCTGTTGAGGGAAAATTACATTTCCTGATGTAGAGAAGTAATATATTACGTCTTTTCCGGACATCTTTTTCCGGTATTGCGCTAAATTATTGCTTCCCACTTTACTCCGATAATTTTTCGTCTCGTTTCAACCTTGTAGTGGAATTTCCAACGAAATATTGCGGCAGATTCTCCGAATGGAGACGTAATATATTACGTCTCTACAGGGCTGTATTTCAATAGATTTGATTCTAATACAACCTGCTTCCGTTCGGCACTTTTCCGGCGGGTTGCGCCAGTACTACATTCCCATTTTCGTCAGGGAAGCCGGTTACGAGTACTTCCGACATGAACTTGCCAATCTGGCGGGGCGGGAAATTGGTGACACAAATAACCTGTTGGCCGGGCAATTCTTCGGCTTTATAATTTACGGTGATCTGGGCGCTCGATTTTTTTATTCCCAATTCTCCCAGATCCACCCAGAGCTGGTAGGCAGGTTTTCGGGCTTCGGGAAAAGGTTTGGCATCTACAATGGTTCCGGCCCGGAGTTCCACTGCTTCAAATTCATCCCAGGAAATCGTTTTCATCTTTAAGATTAAAATTTTAGCAAAGCAAGTTAGTTAAAATTTACCGGTCCTGGTTTTTGCGTTTGAAAGCCTATCGTTTTTAAGGATAAGTAACCAAAGGGCATTCAGGTCGTACCAAGGCAGGAACTGCATTTATAACAGCTGCTTCCTTACTTAACAACCTAACCGGAATAAAACTATGCTAAAATCTGACAGCGGTACCACCGTTTCCTGCTGGATGCCGGAAGTGAAAATGCCGCAAACCACTTCCCTCGACGAAGACATTACTTGTGATGTATGTATTGTAGGCGCCGGCCTGGCGGGAATTACCACCGCTTATATGCTGCAGCAGGAAGGCAAATCGGTAGTGGTGCTCGATAAAGGGCCGATCGGTGGCGGCGAAACCGGCCGTACCACCGCGCACCTTTCCGATGCCCTCGATGACCGCTACGATGTGCTGATAAAGGTGCACGGAGAAACCGGCGCTCGTTTAGCCTTCGAAAGTCACGCGGCGGCCATCGATAAAATAGAGGAAATCGTAAAAAAGGAAAACATCGATTGCGACTTCCAACGGCTGGACGGTTATTTGTATTTGCTACCTTCCGATAAAGAAGAAGAACTGGATAAAGAGTTGGCGGCAACGCACCAGATCGGCTACACCGAAGTTACCAAACTGCAGAATAACCCGGTACCAACGCTTTCCTCCGGACCGGTACTTTGCTTTCCGGAGCAAGGGCAGTTTCACCCGTTGAAGTACCTGGCGGCATTGGCGCAGATCATTCTGGATAAGGGCGGCTTTATTTTTACCGGTTCCCAGGTGAATGAATTTGAAAGCGGGGTAGTGGTAAGAGCGCGTACCACCGATAATTTTACCGTTACTGCCAACCAGTTAGTGGTTTGTACCAACACCCCGGTAAACGATTGGGTTACCATGCACACCAAGCAGGCGCCTTACCGGACCTACGTACTGGGTTTCCGGATCCCGCACGATTCCATTCCGCTGGGTTTGTACTGGGATAATTCCGATCCGTACCATTACATCCGTACCATGCGGGGAAAAGCGGCGGAAGGTGTAATTGAACACGACTTGCTGATAGTTGGCGGCGAAGACCATAAAACCGGGCAGGAACATAATCCGGAAGAACGGTTTAACTGTCTGGAAGAATGGAGCCGTAAGCATTTCCCAATGGTGCAGCAGATTGAGTACCGCTGGTCAGGGCAGGTGCAGGAACCGGTAGATTATCTGGCCTATATCGGTAGAAATCCGGGTGACGGCGAAAAAGTCTTTATTGTAACCGGCGATTCCGGCCACGGCATGACCCATTGCACCATTGGCGGGATGCTGATCACGGACCTGATCATGGGCCGACAAAATCCATGGGAAACTTTGTATGATCCGTCACGCATTTCGCTTAACACCAATACCACCGGCGAATTCCTGAAAGAAAACCTGAACGTGGCCAAACAATATACCGATTGGGTAACGCCCGGCGATGCGCCAACCGCCGAAAGCCTATTGCCGGAATCAGGTTGCGTGATCAGGAAGGGAGCGGCAAAAGTGGCGGTGTACTGCGATAAGGACGGCGTACAACATGAAAGATCGGCGGTCTGCCCGCACCTGGGTTGTATTGTGCACTGGAACCAAGTAGAAAAATCCTGGGATTGCCCCTGCCATGGATCGCGGTTCGATGCTTTGGGAAAAGTGATTAGCGGTCCGGCTTTAAGTGATCTGGGGCCGGCTTAAGGGGTTAATTCCTAAACGAATTTTTTAAAGCAAGTTCTATAAACGAAAAAACCTGCCTCCATTATCGAAGCAGGTTTTTTCGTCTAAAATATACCGTTTAATCTTTTTCTTTATAAGCTTCGAGGCTGGTGAGCTCGTCGGTTATTTTATCGGCCCAGACCTTCATCTGGTCCGGTTTCAGGCCGTGGTCGGTTTCTTTGTCGTAAAGGTCTTCCTGGTTTTTCCATTCTTCAAACAACCGGTTGGTAACTTTATTTATTTCTTCCGGATTAGAACAAGGATCTTTCAGGGCCAGTAATTCTTTGCGGAGCCGGCGGGCATAAATTTCGGTAATGTCGAAATGCAGTTGCTCGTGAAAAAGCAGGCGGTCCGATTTCTTATTTTTCGACCAGGATTCTCCGGTAACGAACACCGATTCTACTTTTACTTTCAGTTCTCCTTTTTCGCATTTGGCCTTCATATCGATGTTGGTGGCCGTCATGGCGTGAAGCGGATCTTTGTCGTCGGCTTTGGCTTTAAAATCGTCCCAGGTAAGTTTGCGGGAAGCTTTCCAGGAAATTTCTTCTGTAATCATGGTAACCGGATTCAGGAACATGAATATCCAGCTGAAAATGAAAGTTAAGTGGGTAAGAGAGAACATAGTTGCTTATGGCTTAGGCTTTTCCAGTCTGGAAGCATAACGCAAAAGAACTAAAAAAATGTTCAGTGTGCGCCGGTTAATTTCCGGAACCTGAGGAAAAGCAACAGGGCGGCTATGGTAAGCCCCACCAGTAAACCCGTCCAGACGCCATAAATTCCCAGCTCAAAGGTAAAACCTAATAGGTAGCCTAAAGGAAGCGCCACCACCCAATACGCAACCAAAGAGATTGCGCTCGGGATGCGCACATCCTGCAGTCCCCGTAAAACGCCCAGTCCAACCACTTGTACGCCGTCCGAGATCTGGAAGAACGCCGCAATGATGAGCAAACCGGCCGCTAGTTGCATTACCTCCATATCCGGGTTTTCGGCCGCATACCAGTACGGAATTTCTTTATGCAGCAAGATAAAGAGCAAACCGCAGAAAGTCATGAAGGCGCCGCCCAGGATCAGGTTGCTGTAACCGGCTTTGCGGAGTTCTTTAAAATCGCCTTTGCCCGCCTGCATGCCAACGCGAATAGTGCCGGCGGCCGCCAGACCACTGGCCATCATGTACGTAACGGAAGCAATGCTCAAGGCGATCTGGTGCGCGGCCTGGGCCTGAATACTGATCCACCCGGCCATGATGGTGGAAAAACTGAACGCACCTGATTCAAAGATCATTTGTACTGAAATTGGAAAACCTATTTTGGTAAGCCGTTGCAGGTGGCCGATCTTTAAGTATTTTTTCCTGAAGTGAATGCTGTATTTTTTGAGTTCGGGTAACCGGAAAATTAAAATCCAGATGGCCGTGGCCATTAAACAACGGGATACCAGCGTAGCGTATGCTGCCCCATTTATGCCGAGTTCCGGCAAACCTAATTTACCGTAAATGAGCAGGTAATTCAGGATCACGTTCAGAATATTGGCGCCTATCGTAATGAGCATGGGTAGTTTGGTTATCGATAAACCTTCGGCAAATTGCTTTACTCCCTGAAAGATCATGAGCGGAATAAGAGAAACCAACAGAATGTTAAAAAAGGGGATTGCTTTGTTCACCACTTCGGCGGGCTGGTTGAGGTAATGAAGGAAAGAAGAACTGTTTAAGCCCACAACCGCCAGCAGCACCCCGAACCAGGTACATAAAACGGTGCCATTAACCAAAAGCAGCGATATGCGGGAATGATTTTTTTTCTCTACCGAAGCGGCTACCAGCGGCGTAATGCTGAAAGATAACCCCAGGCCGCAAACCATGATCACCACAAAAACGCTGTTTGCCAGGGCGGCCGCGTCCAGTTCGATGGTGCCGAGCTGGGCAACCATAATATTATCGGCCAGGCTAACCAGAATGTGACCTAACTGACTTAATACCACCGGGTAAGCTAAGGAAAGGTTTGCCTTGAAATGAGATTTGTATTCGGAAAAGAACATGTAAAAGGGTAAGTAAAGAATGCAAAAATACAAGCTTTTCCAGTAATAAGCAGAGTGACCCGGCCTGGCGTTCCTTAAACCGCGAAATATTAGTCGTTGGCAGCTACGTTAAGAAGTTGTTCCGGAAAGGAAATTCTCCAGCCTTTGCAGCGCTTCCTGTAAGTCGGAAGGCGTAACGGCAAACGTAATGCGCACAAAACCCGGCAGGCCGAACCGTTCGCCCGGCACGAATTCCAGTTTCAGTTCCTGCTGCAGGAGTTCGCATAATTTAGCCGTAGAAGTAAGCCCCGGTTTTTGGAGTTTTTCCTGCTGAAGCAGCCTGCTCAGATCGGCGAATACGTAGTAAGCGCCTTCCGGCCGGAAATAAGAGATTTCTTTTCGGCCCGAAAGCCAGTTGCAAAGGATTTCGCGATTTTGCGTGAGTTCTTTTATGCGCCCCGGCAAATAATCACTCGGGGTTTCCAGGGCAGCCACCGCGCCGGCTTGTATGAAAGGATTTACCCCCGAAATGGTAGCGTGCTGGTAATGAACGGCTTTATTTATAATCTCAGGCGGCGCCACCATATACCCGATTCGCCAGCCGCTCATGCCGTAATTTTTGGAGAACCCGTTCACCACTAAATGTTTATTTTGCGGATCTTCGAACTGCAGCAGTGAAGGTGTTTCCCGGTTATCGAACACGATCTGGTCGTAAATTTCATCGCTCAGGATCTTTATTTCCGGGTACTTTTGCAGCACCTGCAGCCAGCCTGAAATTTCCGTTTTGGAGTAGATCTTTCCGGAAGGGTTGCCGGGGTTTGAGAAAATAAATAACCTGGTTTTCCCGGTTATGTGGCTTTCCAGGAGTTCCGGTTGCAGGGTATAGTTTTCTTCCGGTAAGGTTTCCAGATAAACCGGTTTGGTGCCGGTAAGCCGGAACATTTCCTCGAATCCGAACCAGCTGGGTTTCAGCAACAGCACTTCATCGCCGGGCTGCAACAGTATCGAAAACAGGTTAAAAAGTGCCTGTTTGGTGCCGGAGGTGATAAGCACATTTTCTGCCGAAATTTTCACCCCTTTTTCATCCGGGTACAACCTGGCAACTGCCTCGCGTAAAGCCGGTAGCCCTTCCGTTTCGCCATAAAACGTTTCGTTTTCTTTTAAAGCGTTAATGGTAGCCTCAATAGCCGCCGGCGGACTGTTAAAATGCGAAGCGCCGGAAGCCAGGTTCAGGTATTTCATGACGGTAGGTAATACTGCAGGTTAATTTTGTGGGGCAAGTTAGAAAATCCGGTAACAGTACGGTAGCGATTTTCTCCCGGTAAATTTGCTGGGCTTCATAAGGAATTGATTTACGGATAAAAGCAGGCTGAAAGATGGTAAGATTATGAAGATGCCATTTAAACTATTGCGTCATCCCGAACACAAGTGAGCGCGAGAAAGCGCGTAACTTGCGAGCGGAGCTATGAGGGAACTATCGCATACCGAACCTGTTGAAGGAATTTCTTGCTATGCTCGCAATTCCATAGTAGTAACCAATAGTTCCCTCGGCTTCGCTCGGGGTAACCTGTTTTTGTCTTTTGCTTGACTTCTCGGCTTTCAAATACCCTATACTACCCTGAAAAGGACATCTGCAAAATAATGTTGTTCGTCGGTAAAGAGCTGTTCGGTTTCAAAGCCGCTTTTACGGCCGAGTTCCTTTATCATATCTACCGAATATTTATGCGAGTTTTCCGTATGGATCGGTTCCCAGGCTTTAAACGAAACCGTATGGTTCAGGTAGGAAAACGTAACGGTCTGGTTTCTTTTGCTTACAAGGTAACTTTTTACCACGCCGGCAATCGGGTCGTAATCGGTGAAATGTTCGAATTGCTCCGGCTCGAAGTTGGCGCCCAGTTCCCGGTTCATGCGTTTCAGCAGGTTCAGGTTAAAGGCGGCCGTTACGCCGGACGCATCGTCGTAGGCCTGCCGGATCACGCGCGGGTCTTTCTGCAGGTCGAAACCAACCAGGATCTTATCTTGCGGGCTTAAATATTTTCTTATTTCCTGCAGGAATTTCAGGTCGCCGTTATCTTCGAAATTGCCGATGTTTGAACCCAGAAACAGCACTACTTTCCGTCCCGGTTTATTCCGTTTGAGCCAATGCAGCGCTTTGAAATAATCGCCGGTAAAACCTACGGTTTTCAGATCTGGTAATTCTGAACTTAAAGCGCTTTGCAGTTGGTTTATGGCGTCGCCGGAAATATCTACCGGAATGTACTCAAAACGGGCTTTGGCTTGCAGCAATTGGCGGAGCAGGATCTTGGTTTTAAGGCCGTCGCCGGAACCTAATTCCACTAAGTGAAAGAAATCCGATGGATTAAAAAAGTTAATGATCTCGGCTTTTTGCTTTTTCAGAATGCTGAATTCCGTGCGGGTAGGGTAGTACTCGGGCAACTCCATGATCTGCTGAAATAATTTGCTGCCGGCCCCGTCGTAGAAATATTTGGAAGACAAGGTTTTTGGCGAGCCGGCAAACCCGGCTTTTACGTCGTCGGCAAATTCAGTATTGAAAGCGGGTTTGGTGCCGCTTTCTGTTTCGGGAGTCGCATTGGTGTTCGGGTTCAGTAACAGATCCATAAGCTTAGGTTATTCCGCCAGGCGGATTCCGGAGAATTGCCAGCGTTTATCGGGGTGAAAAAAATTGCGGTATGTTGCACGGATGTGGCTGGCTGGAGTGGCACACGAGCCGCCGCGCAAAACCATCTGATTGATCATAAATTTGCCGTTGTATTCGCCCAGCGCGCCCGGCGCCTTGCTGAACCCCGGGTACGGATGGTAAGAACTGTAAGTCCATTCCCACAGATTGCCGAGCAAATGGCTGCAGGTTTCATCGTTGTCCGCCGGCAAGGGGGCGAAGTTTTGGCTTTCCAGAAAATTTCCCTTTTTAACTTCCGGTACAAACTCCCGGCAGGCAATTTCCCATTCAAATTCGGTGAGCAGCCTTTTTCCGGCCCAGTTAGCAAAGGCGTTGGCTTCGTAAAAACTCAGGTGCGTAACCGGAGCATTTAAATCAATTTCCTGCAGGCCGTGCATGGTAAAATGCTGCCAGACGTCGTCGGTTTTAAGCCAGTAAAGCGGCGCCTGCCATTGTTCCTGGGTGGCCAGTTCAAACCCTTCGCCCAGCCAGTGCCGGAAATCCTGGTAGCCGCTGTCCTGCATAAATTGAAGGAACTCGCCATTGGTTACCAACTGGTTGCGGATCCTGAAATCATCTACGTAAACCTGATGCACGCCCAGTTCATTATCGAAACAAAAGCCCTGACCCTTGTAACCGATCTCGTAAACGCCACCTTTTACTTGCAGCATATCGGGGTTTCTAGGGGCTGAAGCTACCGTTTTGGGTTTCTCCGGTAAATAAGCCGGCAGCAGCGGATTAGTACTCAGGATGTATTTGATGTCGGTTACCAGCAGTTCCTGGTGTTGCTGTTCGTGCTGCAGGCCAAGCTCAATCACCGGCGCTGCTTCGGCTAAGTTTTTTTCCGGTGCAGTGGCCAGAAATTCCTGCATGTGCTCGTTTACGTAAGCCCGGTAGCGGTAAATCTCGTCAAGGCCCGGGCGCGAAAGGGTGCCGCGCTGGTTGCGCAAAACCCGGCTGCCGATGCTGTTGTAATAGGAATTGAAAAGGAAATTATACTTCGGGTGAAAAACCCGGTAACCGGGCTGGTATTGCTGCAATACAAACGTTTCGAAAAACCAGCTGGTATGCGCCAGGTGCCACTTGGGCGGACTTACGTCTACAATGGGCTGAACGACAGTGTCTTCCGGGAGCAGCGGCCGGCAAAGGTCTTCGGTTTGCGCGCGAATGCCCGAAAAACGGGCCGTTAAAGTGGGAGTGGCGGTTTCGGCCGGCAAAAGCATATACTTCAGGTTTGAATAAAAGCTTCTATTTTAAACTCCATTCAGGCCGAAAGGTTATCATTTTTAATCCACATGGCCTTTAAATGCTGCACACAGGTTAGCTATTCCCGTGAAACAAAGCTACTTTTAAGCCCCGAAGCCATTCCTTTTTGCCTATGCCTTTTCAGCTCCAGTACCACCGCCACGACCTGCAATTTAAGTTCGCTGCCCGCACTTCCCGCGGCAGCCTGACCACCCACACCGTTTATTACCTGAAGCTCTCGAATTCAGATGAACCCGGAATTTTTTGTTACGGCGAAGCCGCCCCATTGGCCGGCCTGAGCGTAGACCACCGGCCCGATTTTGAAAACCGCTTAGCTGCCCTTTGCCGGACTTTTAACACCCAAAACCTTACCCTTCCGGAGGCGGTTGAAACCTGGTTTGCCCACCAGGATCTGGTAACTTGGCCGGCTCTGAAATTCGCCTTCGAAACGGCCTGGCTCGATTATAAAAACGGTGGCCGGAAAATGCTTTTCGATACGGGCTTTTCGCGCGGCGAAACCGGCATTCCCATTAACGGCCTGATCTGGATGGGCGACGAAGCATTTATGCAGGAGCAGATCGAACAGAAATTAAACCAAGGCTTCGATTGTCTGAAACTTAAGATAGGTGGCCTCGATTTTCAAACCGAACTCAGGATTTTAAAGTCGATCCGGGAAGTTGCCAACCAGGATAAATTAACGATCCGGCTCGACGCCAACGGCGCTTTTAAACCCGAAGAAGCTTTAGAAAAACTGGAAAAACTGGCAGCGTATCATATTCATTCCATTGAGCAACCCATAAAACCGAACCAGCCTTTTGCCATGCGGAATATTTGCGCTAAAAGTCCCATTCCGGTTGCGCTGGACGAAGAACTGATCGGGGTGGCGCTGCCGGCAAAACGGCGGGGTTTGCTGCAATACATCCAGCCGCAATACATCATTTTAAAACCAACTTTAGTGGGTGGCCTTTCAGATTGCCGGAAATGGATAAGCTTGGCCGAAAAAATGGACATCGGCTGGTGGATCACTTCGGCACTGGAATCGAATATCGGCCTGAATGCCATTGCGCAATTTACTTCCACTTTCGAGAATCCTATTCCGCAAGGCCTGGGAACCGGGCAGCTTTACCACAACAATATTCCTTCGCCGCTGGTTATTGAGCAGGGGAAACTGTTTTACAAAACCGGTGGAGCCTGGGACATAGGGTTTTAGGTTTAGATATTTGGTATGGGATTCGGAATAGCTGAATCAGGTTAATTTTTAGCCAGGCTTTTAGCCCGACAAGTTATTTAACGGTTGGGCAATTTATCCATTCAAATCCTCCCTAACTTTCTGTAACTTGAGCCCTGATAAAACAAGGGCTTTTTGCAAAAACTTTCACCAAGAATCGAAATGCATCAGTTTTCAAAACAGTTTGCCTCTTCCTTAAAAAACCTGCTCCTGATCGTGCTGGCCGGGTTTGCGCTGCAATCCTGTAAAGTGGGCGAAGATGATCCGGGCATTTCTTTTCGTTCCCGCGATGCCCGCTTAAAAGCCAACTGGAAACTGGAAACGTTAGAAACCAATTACCAGATCAGTTCGGTAGACCAGAGCGGCTTTCCGGTGCTAACGGCCATTACGCTGGCGTACGACGGCTACAACATGAATACCCGGACCACGGTGAACGGAAATGTAATTTCAGATTCGACCTTCGGTTACAGTTATCAGCTTACCATCGACGATGATGGCGAAACAAATTACAAGAATACCTATATTGTTGGTTTCGTCGGGTTCAATTCCTCCGGGGACGATAACTGGTACTGGCTGAATACCGATGAAAAAAAGTCGCGCGTTTATTTAGGCATGGCCGTGCAGGGGCCACTTACTGCCGGTATACCCTTGTCGCCTAACAGCGTGGCTTTAACTACCCTGGTAAACGATTTTGCCGTGGATGGTTTGCGCAACAAAGAGCTAAAGCTTTCCTTTAGTAAAAGCGGAAGCCAAACCTCGATTTCCGGTTTTCAGCAAGTAAAAGTATCCGGAAAACTTCGATTCACTGCCAAATAGCCGGTTCCTCAGAACCGGTTTTTTTATTTCAGAGATATTATTTTTCAGCCTTGAAACACTTTAACGAAACCATTATTCAAACCATCCGGGAGCAGGCTGCTTCTATAGAAACAAACGGCAAACTTCCGGATGATGTCCTGCAATATATTTATGAGCACCGGCTGTTTAAATTGTTTTTACCGGAAGCGCTGGGTGGCCGGGAATTGTCTTTACCGGAAGCGGTAGAAATTTTTGAGGAAGCTTCGCAAATTGATGGGAGCTTTGGCTGGCTTGTAACTATCGGCTCCGGCGGCGATTTCTTTTCGGCTTACCTTTCGGAAGAAGTTTCTGCCGAATTATTCGGTCCTGCCAATGCTGTGGTGGCTGGAAGCGGCGGCATTACCGGCGTAGCAAAACCTACCGATGGCGGCTATCTTGTTAACGGGCAATGGCAGTATTGTAGCGGCGCGCACCACGCTACCATTTTTACCGGCAACTGCCGCATAGAAGGTAATTCCGGAAAGAAGGAAGAGATTTTAAGCTTTACTTTTTTACCCGAACAGGTTACCATTTTAGAGGATTGGCGCGCCTTCGGAATGAAAGGAACGGGAAGCCACTCCATTAAGGTCCAAAATGCTTTCGTGCCTTTAAACCGCACGTTCGATCTGCAACAAGCTCCCCGAGTTTCAGACTACAAGATTTACCGGTACCCTTTCTTTCAGTTCGCTGAAGTATCATTTGCCGCGGTTGCGCTGGGTGTAGCCGGCCATTTCCTGCAGGAAGCTTTCAATGCGCTGGAAGAAAACCGGAACCGCCGCAAAGATGCCTCCCCGGAACGCTATGAATTTATCCGCAAAAAGTTCGAAGAGGCGCACCATCGTTTTAACCAGGTCAGGAGCGAGTTTTATGTTGCCGTAAATACTTCCTGGAATGAGCTGGAAACCTCCGGACAACTGACCGAAACCATGCAGGACCTTGTATCGAAAAGCAGCAAAAAAGTAGCCCGAATTACCACGGGCGCGGTGCACGAAATTTTACCTTATTTAGGCATGGCAGCCGTAACGGAAACCAGCTTAATCAACCGGCTATTCCGCGATTTGCATACCGTTTGCCAGCACACCGTTTTGGTGAGCTACGAAGATTAAGTAAAAAGACATTGGTATCTGGATATTAGTATCTGGACTTTATATTTAAAATGGCTGTTATTCAAAAGATTTCACAATTGAAGTTTCTTTCAAGTGACGTGTTTATTTTAGTCCTGCTACTTAATACGGTCAAATTACTAACAGAAATTACGCAAGTAGGAGAAAAGTCCCCCTTTGGAGGGGGTAGGGGGAGGACAGGAGATTTATCTGATTATTTTTTTAATCAAATAACGTGAAATCCTCCCCCTGCCCCCTCTAAAGGGGGACTTTTCTCCTACTTGCGTAAACTCAATTTCTAAGCATTTGTAGGTAAAAATTACCTTATTCCAGAAACCGTCGTTTGAGCATTTCAGCCACCTTGGCAAGTCCGGTACTGGCCTTTTCTTCGATTAGGTGCAGATCCCGCCGCGAAGGCATTTCCGGAAGTTTCACATCTACCACGTAGATAGGCGAAAGCTTCGGCACGTAACTCACCAAACCGGCTGCCGGGTAAACTACTAAGGAAGTGCCCACCACAATAAAAGCATCGGCTTGCAGGGCTTCTTCCATCGCTTTTTCGATCATCGGAACGGCTTCGCCAAACCAGACGATATTGGGCCGTAGTTGCGAGCCTTTTTCGCAGGTATCGCCCAGCTTCAGTTCCCAGCCTGTAATCGGGTAGATCAGGTTTTCATCCACCGAACTCCGGCTTTCAAACAGTTTGCCGTGCAGGTGCATTACTTTATTGGAGCCGCCACGTTCATGCAGGTCATCCACGTTTTGCGTCACCACGGTTACATCAAAATCCTGCTCCAGCTCCGCCAGAATTTCGTGTCCGCGGTTCGGCTGTGCCAGGTGCGCATTCTTCCGGCGCTGGTTATAGAAATCCAGTACCAGTTCCGGGTTTTTGCGCCAGCCTTCCGGCGAAGCCACTTCCATTACATCGTGCCCTTCCCACAAGCCGTTTGCATCGCGGAAAGTAGCAATGCCGCTTTCTGCACTAATGCCCGCACCGGAGAGTACTACAATTTTTTTCTTTGCCATAGGTTAGTAGTTGGTTTCAGGTAGAAACTATCAGGTAGCAAGATAAAAAATGGATTTGAGAAGGTCTGAGATTCAGAAGAAAACGCTACAATTTTCCGTCAAAAAGTATGATAAAAAAAAAGCCCCAGCAATATACATTTTGCTGAGGCTTTAATTTTAATGTCATCCTGAACGCCAGCGAAGGACCTCGTCAGCTAATTGCCGAAAAGCCGGAAATAACGCTTCTGCAAACCGCCGATAAGTTGTTTCGCGATCGCTCAACATGACCGTTACTTTTTATAAAGCAACGGTAAGTTACTTCTTCGCTTTTGAAGTTGTAGCTTTAGCTTTCGTAGCGGTTGTCTTAGCAGCAGTTTTGGTTGCAGTCGCTTTCTTTGCCGGCGCTTTTTTAGCTGCCGGTTTATCAGCCGTATCCTTCGCCGGTTCAGCCTTTTTACCGAATCTGCCGCGGGCAGGTTTATCCGGTGTAGCCGCTGCTAACTCTAAACATTCTTCCAGCGTCAGGTCTGCCGGTTCTTTGCCTTTCGGAATTTTTACGTTCTTTTTACCGGCTACAATATAAGGTCCAAAACGTCCGTTCAGCACTTGGATCTCCGGATTTTCCGGGAAACTCTTGATCAGTTTTTCTGCATCGGCTTTCCGTTTCGCCTGGATCAGTTCAATGGCTTCTTCCATATTCACGGTAAACGGATCGAGGGTTTTCGGCAGCGAATAGAATTTGCTGTCGTGCTTGATAAACGGACCAAAACGCCCGATTGCCGCCGTCATGTCCTTGTCTTCAAACGTACCTACCACGCGCGGCAGCTTAAATAATTCCAGGGCATCTTCCAGCGTAATGCTTTCCAGAAACTGGCCTTTGCGCAAGCTGGCGTAGATCGGTTTTTCGCCGGTTTCCGGGTTCTCTTCGCCTAATTGTACAAACGGACCGAAACGGCCTAAACGTGCGCTAACTTTCTTGCCGTTTTCCGGGTGTACGCCCAGTTCCCGCGCCCCGCTTACCGACGAACGTTCGATATTTTCGGAAGACGTGATTTTTTCGTGGAATGACCCGTAGAAATTCTCGATCATCTTGTTCCACTGCTTTTTGCCGTTCGCAATCTCATCGAATTCCTCTTCGGCTTTGGCCGTGAACTGGTAATCGATAATGCTCGGGAAATGCTCTACCAGGAAATCGTTCACCACCATGGCTGTATCCGTCGGGAAAAGCTTGGCTTTTTCGGCGCCGGTAATTTCCGTTTTTGTGGCTTCCGAAATGGTATTATTTTCGAGCGTAAAAGTCTTGAAAGGGCGTTCTTTGCCTTCGCGGTTATCTTTTTCGATATAGCCGCGTTTCTGAATAGTAGAAATAGTAGGCGCATAGGTAGAAGGACGACCGATACCCATTTCCTCCAGTTTCTTTACCAGACTCGCTTCCGTGTAGCGCGGCAACGGCCGGCTGAAACGCTGCGTGCCATTAATGCGGATCGCTTTCAAAGCCTGACCAATGCTCAACGGTGGAAGCATGCCTTTTACATCTTCGTCGCCGCCGTCTTCTTCGTCTTTGCTTTCGATGTAAACCTTCAGGAAGCCTTCAAATTTTATTACCTCACCGGTGGCTACAAACTTGGCATCCTGGGTTGAAATACCAATGGTAGCCGTAGTTTTCTCAATCTCAGCATCGGCCATTTGCGAAGCAATCGCGCGTTTGCGGATCAGTTCGTAAAGCCGCTGTTCGTTGCGGTCGCCGCTTACTTCAATAGCGCCAAAATCGGTCGGACGGATGGCTTCGTGCGCTTCCTGGGCTCCGGCGCTTTTGGTTTTATAATGCCGTGTCTGAGCGTATTGCGCCCCGAAAGCCCGGGTAATTTGAGCGGCGGCAGCCTGTTGCGCTTCCACGCTTAAATTCAACGAGTCGGTACGCATGTAGGAGATCTTACCGGCTTCGTAGAGCTTCTGGGCAACCGTCATGGTTTGGGCTACCGAAAAGCTTAATTTACGGCTTGCTTCCTGCTGCAGGGTAGAAGTGGTAAAGGGAGGTGCGGGAGAACGTTTTAAAGGCTTTTTCTCCAGGTTCTCAATGGTATAATTCGCGCCGATGCATTTTTCCAGGAAGGCGCGGGCATCGGCTTCCTGCTTAAAGCGTTGCGGCAATTCGGCTTCCAGCTTTTTACCTTCCACTTCAAACAAAGCCGAAATTTTATAGGCCGATTCAGCCTTGAAGCGTTCGATCTCCCGTTCGCGCTCTACTACTAAACGCACCGCCACAGATTGCACCCGTCCGGCCGAAAGCCCGGTTTTGATCTTTTTCCAGAGGACCGGCGAAAGTTCAAAACCAACCAAACGGTCCAGCACCCGGCGGGCCTGCTGGGCATTCACCAGGTCGATGTTTATATCGCGCGGGTTGTCAATGGCGTTCAGGATCGCGTTTTTGGTAATTTCCCGGAAAACAATGCGCTTGGTTTTATCAAGGTTCAGGTTCAGGGCTTCGGATAAATGCCAGGAAATGGCTTCTCCCTCGCGGTCATCATCGCTTGCTAACCAAACCATTTCGGCTTCCTTGGCGAGCTTTTTTAATTGCGAAACAATATCTTTTTTATCGGACGAAACCACGTAGGTCGGTTTAAATCCGTGTTCTATATCAATTGCATTATTATCTTTCGGCAGGTCGCGCACGTGCCCAAAGCTCGATTTCACCACGAAGTCCTTACCCAGGTAGCCTTCAATGGTTTTGGCTTTTGCCGGCGACTCAACTATAACTAAATTCTTGGCCATCTATCCTATATATATGTATGGTCTTGCAACCAAATTTTTTCAAAGATGTATATTTTTTTCGAAATAAAAGTGGCAGCCGTTTTTTTGCCGGGCCCTTGCGCTTCTATTTTGAAGTAAATATTCAACACTAACCGCGCTAAATAGTTTTCACTTCCACATGAAGAAAACCCTGATCATTGTCCGTCATGCGCATACCTTCGATCCCGTTCCCGGTCAGGCCGATCACGAGCGCGAATTAACGCCCGAAGGCCGCACGCAAGCCCGGCAATCGGCCGAATGGCTGAAGGAGCAAGGCACCCTGCCGCGTAAAATTGTAGCCAGTTCGGCCAAACGCACCCAAGCCACCGCCGGCATCTTTGCCGGCATCCTTTTAAACGATTCTGCTGCCTATGCGCCTGAAAAAGAGCTGTTCAGGGCTTCCGAAACGGAAGTATTGGAATATGTGCAACAGCATTTCGGGCACGAAGATTCCGTGATGGTCGTGGGGCATAATCCTACGGTAACCCAGTTAGCTATACGCCTGGGCGCTACTTCAGTTTCTTATTTGCCGCCGGCGAGCGTAATCGTGCTTTCCTTCGATATTGAGAACTGGGAAGACCTGAAATTTCATACCGGCAAACTGGTGGCTAAATTCCTGCCCGACGAAGCCTGAGTTTTTTAGAAATATTTTTTTTGAAAGATCGTCGGTTTTAAGACAACCCTGCTTCGTTTTTAAACGTACTTAGCTGGGCTCTTGTGCGCGGGCGCAATTGTAACAAAAATGGTATCAGAATCATCAGAAAAAGTCTGAATGCGGGAGAGAAGTCGGGTTCATGAAAATCAGGCAAAGTATTGCAAATGTCCTATCTATTTTGGTAGTTTCGGCAATTATTGTATTCTTTCGCACTTTCCTCTACTTAAAAGAAAACAATGCCTACTAAAATTGTATCGGTGATAAACCAGAAGGGGGGCACCGGCAAAACTACCACCACCATTAACCTGGGCAGCGCCGTGGCCGCCCTGGGAAAGAAAGTACTTCTGGTCGATCTCGATCCGCAAGCCAATCTTTCTTACTCGCTGGGCATTACCGAACCGGAAGGCACCCTGGCCGATGTATTCACCGAAAACCGGCAACTTACTGAAGTGCTTACCGAACGTTCCGGCCTTAAGGTTTTGCCTGGTTCCAATGAACTTGTAGATATCGAAATTTCGTTGGTGAATCAGCCCCAAAGGGAAGCGTATCTGAAAAATATCCTGAAAGAGGCCAAAGGGTTCGATTACATCTTTATCGATTGTCCGCCTTCTTTATCCGTCCTTACTGTTAATGCCCTGGCCGCCTCCGACGAGGTGGTGATTCCCCTGCAAATGGAAGTGCTCACCTTGCAGGGCCTCGGGCAGATCCTGGCAACCATTGCCCAGGTCCGCGACACGTTTAACCCCAAACTAAAGGTTAAAGGAATAGCTGTGGTCATGTTCGATAAACGCCGGAAACTCAGCCAGGAAATTGAAGAATACCTGCACGAGAACATCGAAGAAAAAGTATTCCGAAACCGGATTCGCCTGAACGTAAAACTTGCCGAAGCGCCTTCTTTTGGCCAGAGCATTCTGGAGTATGACCGCACTTCTTACGGTGCCCGCGACTACCTGGCCCTGGCCGAAGAGTTTTTAAGCGGCAAGTAATTTTATTTTAGGGAAGCGGCTTAAAATAGGAGTGAAATATAATTTTTTAGGCAATTGGCATACTACAGATGCATTTTTTAGCTAATTTGCCCTTTGGTTGAATAGCACGCTGTAAACAAACTTATAAAAGCAAACCTGTAAAGTGTTCACACATTTTACCCTGATCATATGGCTTTAGGTAAAAACATGAAATTGAACAAAGACAAGCTGATTGGCAAAGCAGGCAAAGAAGAAACGCCGGCTATGCCTGAAAATGCAGCTTCTGTGGAGAATACCGACGCACCAGCTCCTTCGCCAAACCCGGCACCGGAAGGAAAGGCGGAAAAGGTAAGCCCTGCCGGAAATGCCGATACCAGAAAAAATACGCCTGCCACCCTTGCTGCCGATCAGAAATCAGCGCCGGAGGTGCGTAGCCGTGGCACAAGCGGTAACGGAAAGAAAACCAAGGGCGAAGAGGCGATGGATATTAATTCAGACATATACCTGAACGAACAACTAAACAAAGTTCTTTACGCACTCGATGCGTTTAAAAAGGGCGACGTTTCCGTGCGTTTGACCAAACAAAACAACGATATTTTTGCCGAGATCGCCGAAGCCTATAATTCCATGGTGGAAATGATCGGGGGTGTAGGGGGCGAGGTGTCGCGTATTTCCAAAGTTGCCGGGGTAGAGGGTAACCTGAAAGCCCGGGCTTCGGCCGAGAATGCTTCCGGTTTCTGGAAAGACATGATCAACAACATCAACGGTCTGGTAGATTCCATTGCGGTACCGGTACTCGAGGTAGGCAAAGTACTTAAAAACATTTCCCGCGGTAATCTGGATGAAACCTTCCAGATCCCGGTTTCCGGCGACTTCAAGGTCATGGCCGAAACCATTAACCGCACAATCGATAACCTGAACATCTTTGCCGGCGAGGTAACCCGTGTGGCCCTCGAAGTAGGTACGGAAGGAAAACTCGGCGGTCAGGCCTCTGTGCCAAACGTAGCCGGTATCTGGAAAGACCTTACCGACAACGTAAACTACATGGCCTCCAACCTTACCGGCCAGGTACGTAACATTGCCGAAGTTGCTACTTCCGTTGCCCGCGGCGACTTGAGCCAGAAAATTACGGTAAACGTAAAGGGCGAAATGCTTCAGCTGAAGGAAAACATCAACCAGATGGTGGACTCGCTGAACATCTTTGCTGACGAGGTAACCCGGGTAGCCCGCGAAGTGGGTACCGAAGGTAAACTCGGCGGACAAGCCAAAGTGCCGAACGTAGGCGGAGTATGGAAAGAACTGACCGACAACGTGAACACGATGGCCAGCAACTTAACGAGCCAGATGCGTGACATCGCCAACGTTGCCACCGCGGTTGCTAAGGGTGACTTAACCCAGAAAATTACGGTAAATGTAAAAGGCGAATTCCTCGAACTGAAAGAGAACATCAACCAGATGGTGGATTCGCTCAACATCTTCGGTGACGAGGTAACCCGCGTGGCGCGTGAAGTAGGAACGGAAGGAAAACTGGGAGGCCAGGCGAACGTGCCAAACGTAGCCGGTACCTGGAAAGAACTGACCGACAATGTAAACACGATGGCCAGTAACTTAACGAGCCAGATGCGTGACATTGCCAACGTTGCTACCGCGGTAGCGAAAGGAGACTTAACCCAGAAAATTACGGTAAACGTACGCGGCGAATTAGCGGAGCTGAAGGAGAACATTAACCAGATGGTGGATTCGCTCAACATCTTCGGTGATGAGGTAACCCGTGTAGCGCGTGAAGTAGGAAACGAAGGTATCCTGGGCGGTCAGGCGAATGTGCCGAATGTGGCCGGCGTTTGGAAAGCCTTAACCGACAACGTAAACTCCATGGCCGGTAATTTAACCGGTCAGGTACGGAATATTGCCGAAGTAACGACTGCCGTTGCAAATGGCGACTTATCCAAAAAGATCACGGTAGATGTTCGCGGCGAAATGTTGCAGCTAAAAGAGAACATCAACCAGATGGTGGACTCCCTCAACATCTTCGCCGGTGAGGTAACCCGCGTAGCCCGCGAAGTGGGTAGCGAAGGTAAACTGGGCGGACAAGCCGAAGTGCCAAACGTGGCCGGGGTGTGGAAAGACCTTACTGACAACGTAAACTCCATGGCCGGCAACTTAACCGGTCAGGTACGGAATATTGCCGAAGTAACCACGGCTGTTGCAAACGGTGACTTATCCAAAAAGATCACGGTAGATGTTCGCGGAGAAATGCTGCAATTGAAAGAGAACATCAACCAGATGGTGGACTCTCTGAACATTTTTGCAGGTGAGGTAACCCGGGTGGCGCGTGAAGTAGGTACCGAAGGTATCCTGGGTGGCCAGGCCAACGTGCCGAATGTAGGCGGCGTTTGGAAGGGTTTGACTGACAACGTAAACTACATGGCTGGTAACTTAACCGGTCAGGTTCGGAATATTGCCGAAGTTACTACGGCTGTTGCAAATGGTGACTTATCGAAGAAGATCACGGTAGATGTAAAAGGCGAGATGCTCCAGCTGAAGGAGAACATCAACCAGATGGTGGATTCCCTGAACATTTTCGCCGGTGAGGTAACCCGCGTGGCGCTAGAAGTGGGCACCGAAGGAAAATTAGGTGGCCAGGCCAACGTGCCGAACGTAGGCGGGGTATGGAAAGCGCTTACCGATAATGTAAACTACATGGCCGGTAACTTGACCGGTCAGGTGCGGAACATTGCCGATGTAACCACTGCCGTTGCAAACGGTGACCTCTCCAAGAAAATCACGGTCGATGTAAAAGGCGAAATGCTCCAGATGAAAAACACCATCAATACCATGGTGGACCAACTGAACGCCTTTGCTTCCGAAGTAACCCGCGTTGCCCGCGAAGTAGGTACCGAAGGAAAACTGGGCGGACAGGCCGATGTAAAAGGCGTTTCCGGAACCTGGAAAGACCTAACCGACAACGTAAACTACATGGCTGGTAACTTAACCGGTCAGGTAAGAAATATTGCCGAAGTTACTACTGCCGTTGCAAACGGTGACCTCTCTAAGAAAATTACGGTAGATGTAAAAGGCGAGATGCTTCAGCTGAAGGAGAACATCAACCAGATGGTGGACTCGCTTAACATTTTTGCCGGTGAGGTAACCCGTGTGGCCCTTGAAGTGGGTACCGAAGGAAAACTGGGCGGACAAGCATCGGTGCCAAATGTAGCCGGTGTATGGAAAGCCCTTACTGACAACGTAAACTCCATGGCTTCCAACCTGACTTCTCAGGTACGGGATATTGCTAACGTTGCAACTTCGGTTGCTCGCGGTGACCTGAGCCAGAAAATGACGGTGGATGTACGCGGTGAGATCTTGGAACTGAAAAACATCCTGAACCAGATGGTTGACTCGCTCAACATCTTCGCCGGTGAGGTAACCCGCGTGGCCCTTGAAGTAGGTACCGAAGGTAAACTGGGCGGTCAGGCTAATGTGCCGAACGTAGGCGGGGTATGGAAAGCCTTAACGGACAACGTAAACTCTATGGCTTCCAACCTTACTCTTCAGGTACGGGATATTGCCAACGTAACGACCTCGGTAGCGCGCGGCGACTTAAGCCAGAAAATTACCATCGATGTAAAAGGCGAACTCCTTCAGCTGAAAGAGAATATCAACCAGATGGTGGATTCCCTGAACATCTTTGCCGACGAGGTAACCCGCGTGGCGCTGGAAGTAGGTACCGAAGGAAAACTGGGTGGCCAGGCCAATGTGCCGAACGTAGGCGGGGTTTGGAAAGGCTTAACCGACAATGTAAACTCTATGGCTTCCAACCTGACCCTTCAGGTACGGGATATTGCCAACGTTGCGACTGCAGTTGCGCGCGGTGACCTGAGCCAGAAAATGACGGTGGATGTAAGAGGCGAAATCTTAGAACTGAAAAACATCCTGAACCAGATGGTGGACTCCCTGAACATCTTTGCGGATGAGGTAACCCGGGTGGCACGTGAGGTAGGTACCGAAGGTAAACTGGGCGGACAGGCTTCGGTGCCGAAAGTTCGGGGAACCTGGAAAGAACTCACCGACAACGTAAACACCATGGCTTCTAACCTGACCTTACAGGTACGGGATATTGCCAACGTTGCAACCGCAGTTGCGCGTGGTGATCTGAGCCAGAAAATGACGGTGGAAGTAAAAGGTGAGATCCTGGATCTGAAGAACATCCTGAACCAGATGGTTGACTCGCTCAACATTTTTGCCGGCGAGGTAACCCGCGTGGCGCTTGAAGTGGGTACGGAAGGTAAATTGGGTGGACAAGCTTCGGTGCCGAACGTAGCCGGGGTTTGGAAAGACCTGACCGACAACGTAAACACCATGGCGGCCAACCTGACCATTCAGGTACGCGGCATCATCAAGATCGTAACGGCGGTATCGAAAGGTGACCTAACCCAGAAACTGATCCTGGAAGCCCGTGGCGAAGTAGCCGACCTGGCAGCCACCATCAACAGCATGGTGGACGACCTGAACCGCCTGGCGGGTGAGGTTAGCCGGGTGGCCAGAGTAGCAGGGGTGGAAGGCAAACTGACCGAACGTGCTGCAGTGCACGGGGTAGGCGGTAGCTGGAAAGAACTCGTAGATACACTCAACGACCTGCTGGAATCCATCGTAACGCCGGTACTGGAAGTATCCCGGATCGTGCGGGCCATTTCCGAAGGTGATCTTACTCAGAAAGTGGAAATCCATACAGCCGGCGATATTCTTTCCATGTCGAATGCCTTGAACATGGCGGTAGACAACCTGAATACGCTCTTGGGCGAGATCAACGAAAGCTCGCTCGTGGTAGGTTCTTCTTCCGAAGAAATGGCAGCGAAAGGGCTGGAAATGAGCCGGATCACGGTAGATGTTTCCCTCTCTATGCAGCAAATGGCGGAAGGTGCGCAAAACCAGGCCTTAAAAACCGACCAGGCCTTTAAGCTGATCGAAGAGATCATGAAAGCAACGAAGGAAACGGCCGGTAAAGCAGACGTAGTGAACAAGGCGGCGATCCTGGGTGAGGAAACTTCCCAGCTCGGTCTGAAAACGGTAGCAGAAGTGGTAAAAAACATGGAAGAGATCTCAACCTCGGCCGCGTTAACTTCTAAAACCATCGAAGTACTGAGTACCCGTTCCCAGGAAATTTCGAAATCCCTGGGCGTAATCACCGACATTGCGGCGCAAACCAACTTACTGGCGCTTAACGCGGCCATCGAGGCGGCCCGAGCCGGCGAAGCAGGACGTGGTTTTGCGGTAGTAGCCGAAGAGATCCGGAAACTGGCCGAAGGCTCGCGGAAATCAGCCAACGAAATTGCAACGCTGGTTGAAGACGTGAAAAAAGATACTTCTTCGGCCGCAGCGGCGATCTCGACCATGGAAGGCCGCGTATTGAAAGGAAAGAATGCCACTTTCGAGGCATCCAGCGCTTTCAAAAACATTGCTACTTCCACCGGCGAATCGCTCCGTACGGCCCAGGATATCTTAACGGCAACGGAAGTTCAGAAAGCCTCCATCTCCGACGTAGTGAAATACGTGGAAGAGGTGGTAGCCATTGCGGAACAAACCGCTTCCGGTACGCAACAGGTAGCCGGAACGGCCAAGCAGCTTTCCGCTTCCATGCAGGAGCTGACCGCCTCGAGCCAGCAGCTGAACGACATTGCGGAAGACTTACAGGTAGGAATTTCGGCCTTCAAGCTGATAAATGGTAACCTGTTAATTCCGCAGGCGAAGATGGCGCGTAGAGCCCCGGTAATGCCGGTAACCGCCGCCGCAGCCAGAAGAGCAACCCCGCCACCGGCCCGTCCGGCAGCGCAAGCTCCCGAAAACCGCGCGGCTGAAGAGGCCAAGCGAACGGCTGCAAACGGACCGGCAGGAACTAAAAAAACACCTCCGAAAAAATAAGGAGAACCAAGTAAATGAATAAGCAACAGAACCCCGAAGAAATTTCCGAACAGAAGGACGTAACGGTTGAATCCACCGTCCATCTGATCGTATTCAGGTTAGGTTCAGAGGAATACGGCATCCGGATAGAGCAGGTAAAGGAAGTAACCATTACCCCCGAAATTACCCGGATGCCCAAAACTCCCGGTTTTATTAAAGGCGTGGCCAATATCCGTGGGGAGATCATTGCCATTATGGACCTGGAAGAACGCTTTCATATAAATGCCGGCGGGCCGGTAAGTGGTTTGGCATCCTCTTACACGCTTGCCATCGAAGCCAAAGATTATACCATCGGAATTATTGTGCGCGACATGCCGCAATCTTTAACCATTCCGGTGTCAAAGATCGACAAGGCGCCGGCTTTTATTCAGGACCTGAACATTAACGACAATTATATTGAAGGGATCGGGAAACTTGGCAGCCGCCTGATCATTGTGCTGGATATTTTTAAAATACTCACCCACGATGAAGTGCAGCAACTGAAAACCAGTTAAACGCTACCTTTTCCGACCTAAAAAGTAAATGCTTTAAATAGAAAACCATGAAAAAGAGAATATTAATTGTTGACGACTCCTTCTATATGCGTACCATGCTGAAAAACATGCTTACGGATGCCGGATACGAAGTAGTAGGAGAAGCCCCTAACGGCCAGACTGCCCTGGAACTTGCCAAAGAAACCAAACCCGATCTGGTTACCTTAGACGTAATTCTGCCGGATAATACCGGACTGGATGTGCTGAAAGGCATTAAGAAAGATCAGCCGGATATGAAGGTGGTAATTGTAAGTGCCGTGGGCCAGGAGGTGATCGTGAACGAAGCGATCGAGAACGGCGCGCTGGCTTATATTGTAAAGCCTTTTTCGGAAGAAAAAGTGTTGGAAACGGTAGGGAATGCTCTGAAAGAGTAGGTAGAAGGACGATAAGCATTTTTTAGCTCATCCGGAAGAAGCAGGTTTTCGTGGTACTTAATTCACCCAAGCTTAAAGTTATAATCGCCGACAGTTCCAATTACTCCCGGCTGGTGCTCTCCAACATGGTGCAGGCCCAGCCCGACCTGGAGGTATTGGATACGGCAGCCGACGGCCTTGCGCTTATGGCCTCCTTGCGCCGTCACCGGCCCGATGTGGTCCTGGCCGATTTCGGGCAGCCGGAAGATAGCCACTTTATGTTCCTGAGGCGCATGCACCAGGAAACCGGGGTACCGGTCCTGATGCTGTTCGACCAGGAAAGCAAACCGGCCAGCAATTTGGGGTTTGCCGGGTTGGGGGTGTACGATTATATTCTGAAACCGGCCCATAAGTTGCAGCCAAAACTACGGGAAGTGCAGGGCGAGATCCTAGATAAGATAAGGGCAGTGCGCAAACCCAAATTCGTTTCTACTTTTTCTTATCCGGCGTCTGCCTTTTTAGTACCAAAAAAGGAATTTATTCCGGAGAAACCGAAAGCAGTAATTGTGATCGGGGCTTCTACCGGAGGTACCCAGGCTATAGAAAAAATAGTATCCGGACTGGACGAAAAACTCGATGCTTGTGTACTGATTGCGGTGCATTTGCCTGCCGGTTTTACCCGTTCTTTTGCCAAACGATTGCAAACACTTACGCCGCTTAAAGTGGTGGAAGGTAAACTGGGAACAAGGTTGCTGAAAGGGAAAATAATTATTGCGCCGGGCGGAAAAAACATGATCGTGCTGCCGGAGATCGGGAAACAGGACAGTTTTAAAATTAATTTTGAGGCCGGTGCGGCCGATGAATTTAACCGCCCTTCGGTGGACATGCTCATGAAATCGGTGGCAAAGCATTGCGGTCCGAAATCATTGGGAATTGTGCTTACCGGCATGGGTAAAGACGGTACCGAAGGCATGGAAGCCCTGCAGAAGGCCGGTGGATTAACCCTGGCGCAGGACCAGGCTTCGAGCGTAATTTTCGGCATGGCCAAGTCGGCAATCGACAACGGGCATGTTTCTTATGTACGTTCCCTAATGCGGATACCGGCATTTATAAACAAATTTGCAGCCGAATTACCGGTTGCCGGCTTAGCTTTGCATAAAGGCAATTAATGAAATCGAGAGAACAGGAATATAAGGAAATTTTTATTGCCGAAGCGCTTGAGTACTACGACGCTTTGAGCCGCCACATCAGCGAGCTCGAAAAAGCGCCGAAGGACGAAAAGATTCTGGCTGAAATATTTCGTTTGTTGCATAACCTGAAAGCCAATGCCAAGGCTATCGGTTTTATCAATATTTCCGATGTATCGCATAAGCTAGAAACAGCTTTCGGCCTGATCCGCAACAAGGAACTTGCCTTCAGCGACAATGTGGTGAATGTACTCTTCGACGGCATCGATTTGCTGGGGGAGATGATCACCAACATCGATAACCCGAATTACAAAGAAACCAGCAACGAGGTATTGCTTCGCAACCTCGATGTAATTATTGAGTCGGCCGATGGCGCTATGCCGACGGCCGAAAACGGCCCGTTGGAAGTAACCAAAGTGCAGCGCGAATTCACTGCCAAAAACCTGTCGCTTTCCGAGCTCATTTATATCCAGATCAAAAAGCTGGACCACATGATGAATCTGGTAGGCGAGCTGATCATCGACCGCGACCGGATCTTATCAATCAGCAAGGACCTCGATAACCCGGACCTGATCTCGGTAAGTTCGCACCTGTACCGGATCACAGACGAGCTGCAATTCAGCGTAATGGATGCGCGACTGGTAAACGTGGGATCTTTGTTCAACAAGTTTCCCCGGATCGTGCGGGATATTGCCGTAGCCGAAAACAAGCAGATTCACCTCGATATAACGGGTCAGGATATCCAGATCGACCGGAATATCCTCCAAATCATTACCGATTCGCTTTTGCACCTGATGCGTAACGCCATTACGCACGGCATCGAAAACCCGGAGGTAAGAACAAAGAAAGGCAAACCTGCTTCCGGCAATGTCTGGCTTTCGGCCCAAAATGACCGCGATATGGTTAATATCAAACTTCGCGACGACGGGAAAGGCATAGACCTGAACGAAATTAAAAGTGCCATTGTAAGACAGAATTACCTGTCGGCGGATGTGGTAAAAGACTTGCGCGACAATGAAGTGCTTTCTTATATCTTTGAACCCGGTTTTTCCCTGGCCAAGGAGATCACGGAATTTTCCGGCCGGGGCGTAGGGCTGGACGTAGTAAAAAACGCCATCGATTCAATTGGCGGCCGGGTACACGTAGATTCACAGCAGGGGAAAGGCACCACCTTTACCATGCATTTGCCTACTTCCATTGCAGTTAAAGGCGCGCTGTTGTTTGAAGTAGCCGGCGGCTTTTTTGCCATTCCGCTCATGCATACCGATTCGGTGGTTTCGCTGCCGAAAAACAGACTACATGAAGTCGGCGACATGCTCGTGGCCGACATTATGAACGAAACAATTTCGATTGTTTACCTGGATGAACTTCTGAATGCGCCCGAAGGCATGATGCAGCTGGGCAATAAAAATATTCTGAAAGGCGACGAGCAAAACATTATAATTGTAACTTACAATAACCGGAAGCTGGGCCTTATTGTAGATAAGTTGCTCCGCCAACAGGATATTGTGATTAAACCGCTAAATAAACCGGTAGATAATATCGATATTTACGGAGGCGTTACCTTATTAGGTACCGGAAAGGTTTGCCTGGTGCTCGATGTACCGGCCATTACCCGATATTTTATCGGGAAGCGTTAGGAAAGTGGCCGGCAGCAAAGCGGCATTGTTTTATTAAAAAGTAAGATCCATGGAACTTCAAGTATCTGAACTGGAAAAAGACATAATAAAGGAAATTTTAAACATTGGCCTGGCCCGGGCGGCAGATTCGTTTGCCGTAATTGCCAAGGACATTGTTTTGCTCAAAGTTCCGGACTTACAACTTACCGAACCCAAAGAGATCCTGCAGCTGGTTACAAATTTCGAAGCCACGCACGTTATCATTCAGTCCGATATCAAGGGCGATTTTAACGGCTCTACGCTCATGCTTTTCTCCGACGACCAAATCGAACGGCTTAGCAAGGTGTGCCTGAACCTGGAATATAAATTCGACGGCGAACTTTCCGACATGCAGGAATCGCTTTTGCTGGAGATCAGCAACATTATTACCGGCGCCCTTGTAACGCAATTGGCCAACATTTTAAAGGCCAGCATTTACGGCTCGCCGCCCATTGCCCCGAAAGGAAATATTGCCGATTCCCTGAAGGACATTCTGGCGCATCACCCGCTGTTCCAGCCAATGGTTTTTACGGTAATTACTCAATTCACCAATTTCACCAAAGTGGTAGAATTGCCGCTCATGATCTTTTTCGATACCAAAACCTTTATCAAGATCCTGGACATTATCCGGTCCTATAGCTTTATTGAAGAAGGTAAAAAGGAATCCCTATAAACAAACGCTACTGTCAAATATTTACTTCTAAATTGTACCTCCCTGCATAGAAACGGTAGAAATTTCCTGTAAAAACCATCCTGCAAGTTTAGCGAAGCGTAACTTGTAGGTTAAAGTTTTGGTCAGTTTGTAAAGACCTTGCCTGCAAGGCAATAAAAACTGCTGCCATGAAATAGAATAGTACCTGACTAGCAGCGTCGACCTTTACAAACCGGCTGGCAGGTTAAAGCTCCTGGGTGCAACTTGCCCTAACCGTTTCTCCTGCATCCGAATCGCGGCTATTTCAGGCTAAAATTCCTCTCCGCCGGTTTTTTCTGCATTTTCCTACCATTCATTAACTTTCTAAAGCTCTATCTCAGCTCCTTTAGCGCTTCTTGCTGCCGTATTGCCACCCTCATATAAAGCAACCAGTTTAGGGAAATTACCATCAGAATTCCTTCATTATTAAGTAACAGGGCAAAGTTAGTTTTACACTACCCAAATTGTCATTCCAGATGAAGTTTATGAGTTCAGAGCACTGAATTCACAAGATTCTTCCAGAATGACAGAAAAAGAATGGTTTTATTCTGTAAACTAAATTCGGCTACTTGCTTAAAGTTTCTAACAATAAGGTATTGAATGCTGAAAGCTCCGGGTAACTAAGCTTAGAACGTAGCTTTAACACTTTGCGGAATTACCATTATTTCAATTCATTTCCCGCGGAAAACAGCCCCGGAAAATCATTCCTTTGAATATCCCCCGATATTTCGTTTTTTTGCGCTCTTATTTTAATTATATCCGCAAGGGATCTTAACAAACATATTGCGAATGGAAGCTTTAGGAAGACATATTTTGGTGGAGTTCTACAACTGTTCTCCGGAATTAATGAATGATGTGGTGCATATTGAAAAAAGCATGGTGGAAGCTGCCGAAACGGCCGGCGCCACGGTGATCAACAGCACATTCCATCATTTCTCGCCGTACGGCGTTTCCGGAGTGGTGGTAATTCAGGAAAGCCACCTGGCCATTCATACCTGGCCGGAGTTTGGTTATGCCGCCGTAGACCTTTTTACCTGTGGCGATTCGGTAAATCCCTGGGTTTCCTACCAGTTTCTGGAAAAAGCCTTCCAGGCTAGCCACGGTTCTTCCATGGAGTGCCGCCGCGGCCAGATGGGCCTTTTAGACCGCAAAGATTTTAACATCGATGCCTTGCGGAACGTTTCGGCCAAACCGTACGACCATCCGGTTAAATTCACCCGCGATGTATGGTTTACCGAACGTGACGAGAACATTGCCTTATCCCTGAAACACGACGGCCAGCTTTACAAAAAAGAATCGCCTTTTCAGAAAGTTGAGGTTTTCGCTACGCAGGCCTACGGCAACATGCTAACCCTGGACGGTATGGTAATGTGCACCCAGAAAGATGAGTACGTGTACCACGAAATGATCACCCACGTGCCGATGCTGAGCCACGGCCGGGTGAAACGCGCCCTGGTTATTGGCGGCGGCGACGGCGGTACCGTGCGCGAATTGTTGCGCCATCCGGACCTGGAAGAAGTTGTGCTGGTAGAGATCGATGCGCTGGTAATTGAAGCCTGCAAATTGCACCTGCCGGAAACGGCTTCCGCTTTCGATCATCCGAAACTGAAACTGTTGGTAGAAGACGGTATCAAATACATTAAAGAATGTGGCGATAACGCTTTCGACCTCATCATTGTAGACTCTGCCGATCCGGTTGGCCCGGGTGAAGGCCTGTTTACGGCTGAATTCTACAAGGAAGTTTACCGCTGCCTGACTGCAGACGGCATCATGGTTACGCAGAGCGAATCGCCGCGCTTCAACACCGAAGTTTTTGTAGAGATCTACGATTGCTATAAAGGCATTTTCGGAAAAGATAACGTGCATTGCTATTTAGCGGCTATTCCAACGTACCCGACCGGTACCTGGAGCTTCTCTTTCTCTTCCAAAGGAAATTCCCACCCGCTGGTATTCGACCGCGAAACGGCTGCCGAATTCTCCCGCAAGAATGACCTGAATTACTACAACGAAGAGATCCACGCGGCCGCTTTCGCGCTGCCGAACTTTGTAAAACAACTGCTTAATAAGAAATAGTATGGCTTCCGGAAAAAATAAAACTTTAAGCAAGCAGGATAAAATTGCCAGTTTCGATTTCAACGGCGTAGGCGACAGCAACGCCGGCTTATTCGGTTTGCCCTTCGATGAGAACGATGCCGAGGTGGTGATCATTCCGGTTCCCTGGGAAGTTACCGTATCCTACAGTGCCGGTACCGCCGAAGGTCCGCAGGCCGTAAAGGATGCTTCCCCGCAACTCGATCTTTTCGATCCGGAGATCCGCAACGCCTGGCAGCTGGGAATCTGGATGGAAGAAATTTCGGAAGAATGGCAAACCACCAGCACGCAACTCCGGAGCCAGGCCGAAAAATACATCGACTGGCTCGAAGATGGCAGCCCGGCCGACACCAATACCGATTATGCTAAAATGCTATCGGTAATCAATAAAAAAGGGAAAGAGCTGGCCGATTGGCTCAGAACCAGAAGCCTGAACTACCTGAAAAAAGGTAAAATGGTAGGTTTGCTGGGCGGCGATCACAGCACCCCGCTTGGCCTGATGCAGGCCCTGGGCGAAGTGCACGAAGAGTTCGGCATTCTGCACATCGATGCCCATTGCGACTTACGGGAAGCTTACGAAGGGTTTGAATATTCGCACGCTTCCATTATGTACAATGCCCTGAAAATTCCGCAACTGAAAAAGATCGTGCAGGTAGGCATCCGCGACCTGGCGCAATCGGAGGCAGAACTGGCCGAGCAATCGAACGGACGCGTGGCTATTTTCTACGATTACTTTCTGAAAGAAGGCCTGAATGACGGCAAATCCTGGAAGAAAATGTGCAAGAAGATTGTAGCCCAGTTGCCGCAGAAAGTATACATCAGCTTCGATATCGATGGCCTTGATCCGAAACTTTGCCCGGGCACGGGAACGCCGGTTCCGGGAGGCCTGGAGTTCGATCAGGCGCTTTACCTGATCAAGGCTTTGGTGCGGTCCGGCCGGGAAATTATTGCCTTCGACCTGGTGGAAGTTGGCCCCGGCGAAAGCGAATGGAACGGGAACGTAGGCGCACGACTGTTGTACAAACTTTGTAACTGGATGGCTGTTTCGCAGAAAAAACTGGAAGCGCCGATGCTGCACGCAAAGTAATTTCATTTTATAAAAACAAATCCCATAGGTTTTCAGTAAATAGGCCGTATTCTATATAGCAACTAAAACTGAACATCTATGGGATTTATCATTAAACTCTTACTTACGGCTGTGGCAGTAGTGCTTTCGGCCTATCTGCTGCCAGGCGTAAACGTGGCCGGCTTTGGTACCGCCCTGATCGTAGCGCTGGTACTGGCAGTGCTCAACGCCATTGTCCGGCCCATCCTGGTATTGCTTTCCCTGCCCATTACCTTTTTGACCCTGGGCTTGTTCCTGCTGGTTATCAATGCCCTTATTATTCTGCTTGCCGATGCTATAGTTCCCGGTTTTGAGGTGAATGGTTTTATCTGGGCGCTGATCTTCAGTATAATCCTCTCTATAATAACGACCATAATTGACCTGATTACCGGTTAGCAGAGCAAAAAAGTCCTTTGGTAAAATTAAAAGCCCCGCATAACGGGGCTTTTTTTTTATAAATTATCCTTTCTGGATCAGGCTGCCGATTGCATCCAGTTTTCGCAGGCATCAGCGCATTCCTGACAAATGCGGGCGCAATGCTGGCAATGTTCAGCTTCGTGCTTGGCGCATTCTTCGGCGCAAAGGCGGCAGATTTCAATGCATTCTTTCATTACATGGCGGGCATGGGCCGAATTCCGGGCTACAAAGCGCGCAGTAAGCATGCAGATATCGGCGCAATCGCGGTCCAGCATAATACAACCGGCCATCATTTTTACGTCATCTTCCTGCAGGCACATGGTGGCGCAGGTTTCGCAGGCGGTAATGCATTTTATAAGGATGTGCTCCAGGTTGTTGGTTTTTTCCGATTTCATAGTTTTAAGTTTTAGGTCCGGTACATTTCTACGCTGGAAGCGTACCGGGGTTCCTGTAAATATCCGGTTTGGTCCAGGTTCATTTAACATCAGAAAACATTATCTGTAATATTGGGTCAAAATGCGTAATTTTGTAAAAAAAAGAAGGCACATGACAATCCAGGCGGCTAAGCACATATTGAAGGACTATTTCGGGTACGACAGCTTCCGGCCCATGCAGCAGGATATTATTGAAAGCGTGCTGCAGAACCAGGATGTGCTGGTGCTGATGCCTACCGGGGGCGGAAAGTCGCTTTGCTATCAGGTGCCGGCATTGGTAAAACCGGGCCTTTGCGTGGTGGTTTCGCCGCTTATTGCCTTAATGAAAGACCAGGTGGAAGCGTTGCGGGAATACGGCGTAAAAGCAGAATACCTCAACAGCACCCAATCTTCCCGGGAGCAGGAGCAGATCGAAAATGCATGCCTGGCCGGAGAACTGAAATTGCTATATGTTTCGCCGGAAAAACTCCTTTCTGCCGGTTTTTTCAATTTCCTGAAACGCCTGCCGCTTAACCTTTTTGCCATCGATGAAGCCCACTGTATTTCTTCCTGGGGCCACGATTTCCGCCCGGAATATACCCAGCTGAAATTCCTGAAAGAACAATTTCCGGAAGTACCGGTAATTGCCCTCACCGCCACTGCCGATAAATTAACCCGTCAGGACATTCAGCAGCAATTAAAGCTCGAAGATCCGAAGGTATTTATTTCTTCTTTCGACCGGCCCAACATTTACCTCCAAGTTAAACCCGGCCGCGACCGCATCAAGCAGATCCTGAATTTCCTGGATGCGCACCCCGGCCAGCCCGGTATTATTTATTGCCTGAGCCGGAATGCCACCGAAAGCCTGGCTGCCAAATTACAGGCAGGTGGCTACAATGCGGCTTACTACCACGCCGGTTTACCCGCCGAAAGGCGCGCTACCACCCAGGAAAAGTTTCTACGCGACGATGTGCAGATCATTTGTGCTACCATTGCTTTCGGCATGGGAATCGATAAGTCGAACGTGCGGTGGGTAATCCATTACAACCTGCCTAAAAACCTGGAAGGTTACTATCAGGAAATTGGCCGGGCCGGCCGCGATGGGGCCAGATCGGAGGCGCTGCTCTTTTACAGCTACGCCGATGTGGCTTCTCTACGCAGCATGCTCATGGAAGGCAAGGAAGGTCAGGTTGATCTGCAAATGACCAAACTCGAACGCATGCAGCAATACGCCGAAGCCACCTTTTGCCGCCGCCAGATCCTGTTGCAGTATTTCGGCGAAACCAAAGCGGAGCCCTGCCGCAATTGCGATATCTGCCGGAATCCGCCCGCTACCTTCGACGGCACCTTGCTGGCTCAGAAAGCGCTTTCTGCCATTACCCGCGTAAAAGAAAAGGCCACCCTCGGTACCTTGATCGATGTACTCCGCGGATCCCGCAACCAGAGTATTCTGAGCAAAGGCTACGACAAGATCAAAACTTTCGGGGTTGGGCACGATGTTCCTTTCCTGGAATGGCAGAATTACCTGCACCAGATGCTGAATGCCGGCCTGTTTGAAATCGCTTATGACGAAGGGTACACTTTAAAACTGAACCCCAACAGCGAAAAGGTATTGTTTGAGCATAAAAAAGTGCCTTTGGTTAAATTCCAGCCGATCACGGCTGCTGCCCCGGCAGAAAGAGCGGTACGCACCAAGCCCAAAAAGGAACTGCAGAAAGACGAATTGTTCGACCGCTTAAAGAAACTTCGCAAGCAACTCGCCGACCAGCACAACGTGCCGCCCTACGTCATTTTTTCGGATAATACCTTGCTGGAAATGGCCGCCGAAAAGCCAACCAACCGGGTAGCCATGCTGGCTATTTCCGGGGTAGGTATGGTGAAATACGAAAACTACGGCTACGAATTTATAAACGAGATCATGCGCTTTATTTCTGACCAACAGGACCAGGGCAACAAGATCAAAGGCGCCACCCATCTGGTAACGTTCGACCTGCTGAAGCAGGGATTGAGTCCGGAGCAGATCGCAAAGCAACGGGAACTGAACCCGGTTACCATCTTTTCGCACATTGCAACTTTATACGAACAGGGCTACGAAATTAATATAAAGCAATACCTGAACGGAACAGAATACCAGGCGATTAAAGCAGCCTTTATGCAACTGGGTCCTGAAGCTAAGTTGAAAGAAATTTACGAGTACCTGCAGGAAACCTACGATTATTTTAAGATCCGGCTGGCGGCGGCAGTATTCAATAAGGAAAACAAACGTCAGGCTAACGCATAAAAAAAGCCCTGCTGTGCGGCAGGGCTTTTTACTATTTAAATTTTATTAGCAAGCTTATTTACTGGCAATTGGGTCCGGACGGCTGTCTTTGTCGCCGGTTACATAACCGTTACGCCCAATGGCGGTACCTCTTAGCAGAAGCAGACCGGCAACGTGAGGCGCTGCAACGGAAGTACCTCTACCGGTACCATAACCACCGGTTTTACCAGTAGAGGTAATACCTTCGCCTGGGGCTGCATAATCTACGGAAGTACCATAGTTAGAGAACGAGGAGAAGGCGCCATAATTATTCATAGAAGAAACGGTATACACATTCGGAGCATTTACGCGGGCCGGAGAAACAGAGCTTGCGTCTACAGCGCTGTTACCGGCCGCAATTGCAAAAAGAATACCTTTAGCAGCGGCAGATTTTACAGCATTATCCAGTGTAGCCGAAATTCCCGAGCCTAAGCTCATGTTTACCACATCGCCTGGTTTAGCGTTTGCAATTACGTGGTTAACCGCCTTAATTGCGCTGGAAGTACTTCCACGACCCAGGTCATCGAATACCCGAAGGGCTACGATAGAAGCATTGGCAGCAACCCCAACAACCCCAATGGTATTGTTTTTGGCGCCGATAATACCAGCCACACACGTTCCGTGGCCGTAACCATCTGTATAGGAAGTTATACCGGTAATAAAGCTTCTGCTTCTGGCCTTATCTACGTTAAGATCCGGATGGTCAGGGTAAACCCCGCTATCGATAACCCAGGCAGTTTTACCGGTACCATCGCCATAACCTACGCGGGCAACACCCCACGGAATGGTTTGAGCTGGCTGGGCCACCGAAGTAATAGTAGTACTCAGGGTTATTAACCGGTCTTGTTCGATAGAAGCCACATTCGGGTCATTTTTCAGGGCTTCCACCTGGGCTTTCGAAAGTCGGCCGGAGAAACCTCTTACCGCGCCTTCAAATTTTTGTTTGATGCTGGAAGGGGCAATTTTCTGATCGGCAGACATCGTCTCGATCGTTTCAGAGGCGTTTTCCCCATCTTTAAAAGTTACAATGTATTCCCCTTCAATCGCTTTACCATTTTCAGCGGAAACCGCAGCATTATCAGTTGGCTGGGTAGAAGCTGAATTATTTTCCAGGGTATCTTCTTTCTGACAGCCGGCCATTGTAAATACGGAGGCAAGTGCAAAGTAAGATACGGCTTTCTTGAATTGGTTCGCTTTCATAATCTTATATTATAAGGTTCAAAATCAGAAATAATAAAAGTTTCTAGCAAAATTGAATTAACCGCCCCTGCTGTTTTATTCTTTCTGAACTACAGCCTTACAACATCCCTGTTTAAAGGAAAAGTTCAGAATCTACAATAAGGTTCTTGGAATTAGTACAATTTTGTCACGGAAAGATGTTTAAATAGTTATATAATTTACATTTTCATAAAATTTAGGTCCTGAATATAGAAATAGCGTTTTATCCTATATAGCCTGGTTTTTCCAAAAGTCTGAGACTTATTGTTGGGGTTCATTCTTTTCATTTGAGTACAATTCATTTCGTTCAGTTTAAAGTTTATTTTTTTATTTATTTACCTTACCAGGCAGCCTTTTTAACTAAAAAATGCTAGCCAGAAAGCTTTTTTTAGCTTCTATTAAAAGAAGTAGCATAATCCGCACCTTTATGTTGTAAGAGAGATACTAACCCTTGTTGCATAAGTTTCGCGGAAAAAGCCATAAAATGAAATAGTAAAAGGTATTAGAATGACAGTGCTATCTTATTGTGGAAATTGTACAAAAGTATTATTGGTAACTGGGAACCTAATGCAGATCGAAAAAGGAATTGTTAAAATTATGCCGTCGGGAATATTTACCCGGGCGAAAGAAAATATCTAATTTTCAGCCTGCTATAAAAATTAAAGTGCTAAACTAATTAGTATTTTTTTTGGCAATTTCGTAGTTTTATGAATCAGATCCGGATTTACTCCGTTTTAACACCTGGATACTAATTTTTTTAGAACATGCTTAGCGGTAATTTAAAGAATATAAGAAAGCGGTTAGGTTTTACGCAAGCACAACTGGCTGAAAAATTAAATATAAAACGCTCTTTAATAGGAGCTTACGAGGAAGGCCGGGCGGAACCTAAACTTTCCACTCTGGTTAGTATGGCCCGCTTATTCGGCATTTCCCTCGATTCCCTTATTACCCAGGACCATAGCCAGCCCTTGCCGAACGCTATTCCACAGCCGGAAAAAAGTACGGATGGTAAATTACGGGTGCTGGCTATTACGGTTGATAAAGAGCAGAACGAAAACATTGAGCTGGTACCGCAACGCGCCAGCGCCGGCTACCTGAATGGTTACGCCGATCCGGAATTTATTGAAGACTTGCCAAAGTTCCGCCTGCCGATGCTGGCCGGTACTGGTACTTACCGCGCATTTGAGATATCCGGCGATTCAATGCTGCCTCTTGTAAGCGGAACCGTAATAGTAGGCCGTTTTGTAGAGGATTGGAGCCATATTAAAGACGGCACGCCCTGCATTCTGGTTTCGAAGCGAGAGGGCGTGGTTTTCAAAAGGCTCTATAATAAGGTGCATTCTTCAGCCTTGATGATGCTGCATTCCGATAACCCGGTTTATCCGCCTTATGAATTACCGGTTACCGATATTCTGGAGATCTGGGAAGCCAAAGCCTATATCAGCAATTCTTTCCCGATGGCCGATCTTTCGTTGAGCAAACTTTCTTCCATCGTACTCGATCTGCAGCACGAAGTAATGAAGCTGAAAAAAGCGATTTAAGTTTTAAAGGAAATTTCTGGAAGGGGCCGGCTTAATTTAGCCGGCCTTTTTTAACTTACCAGCTTTTTCCCCGTAATACCCACTGTTTAAGTTTTAAGCTTATTAAGAACTCCTACCAAAACAAATAGAACTATGGTTCAACTCATAAAATCAGCGGAAAGGCATCACGCTTCGCACGGCTGGCTGAATTCCTATTTTCTTTTCTCTTTTGCCGACTACTACGATCCAATGAACATGTCTTTCGGCCCTTTGCGAGTTTTTAACGACGATTATATTGCGCCCCGTTCCGGTTTCCCCATGCACCCGCATTCCGAAATGGAGATAGTCACCATCGTTTTAAAAGGCGAAATAACCCATAAAGATAGCATTGGCAACGAAAAAGTAATAAAAGCGGGAGAGGTGCAGCGCATGACCGCCGGTACCGGAATAACCCACAGCGAAGAAAATAAGTCCGACGAAGAGCTGCATTTATACCAGCTCTGGTTTTTACCGAACCGCCGCGGCCTGCAACCTTCTTATGAGCAAAAGAAGATGGATTTCCTGGATGCCAGCAATGAACTCGTACCGCTGGCTACCGGGCAGAAAGTACTGGAAGACGTGATCTACATGAACTCCAACTCCACGATTTATTATTCCAATCTAAATTCCGATAAGGAAATCGATTTTAAAACCTTCGATATCCGGAAAACGCTGATCTATGTAACCGAAGGCCATATGTTTGTAAACGGCATGGAGGTTCGTAGTAACGATCAGTTACGACTCGATAAACAGGACATGATAAAAATGCGGGCAGCTAAAAACACTTCCTTCGTGCTCATCGATCTGCCCGGAGTAGAAGCAAACTTCTAAATTAAAGGACATTGGTATCTGGATATTGGTATCTGGACTTTAAACCCTTAAGAGCCTATAATTCCGCATTAATCAAGATTAAGTTGTCTTTCAGGCTATATGGTTATTTTAAAATCCTGTTACTTTTAAACAATAAGAATAAGGAATAAAAAACAGTAAGGTTAAGAAAAAAAGCCCCGGAAACTCTCCGGGGCTTTTTTAATGAAGAAAATTGGATAAATATTATGAATCCAGATACTAGTATCCAGATACCAATATCCAATAAATTAAATAGAATACTTACGGCCTTTATTTTTTTCTTTAAGGTACTCCATTAAAGGAGCGAAATATTCTACCATGGCGCGAGCGCTTAATTCTTCACCGGTTTTTTCAACCAGCATCTGGCGCCAGTCAACGCTGGCTCCCGGAGCCATAATGCCTCTCAGGAACTCCCCAACTTCCTTGTTACCGTAATAATTCGTGGCCCGCGGGTCCTGCTTCAGGATGTTTTTAGCAATGTGGTCGTGCAGCTGGAACAGGATCACGTAAGACAAGGCATAATCGTAGTACTGGGCCGGATCGTCGTTGATGTGGGTTTTGGTAGCAGCATCGGTAAATTCTTCTCCCCGGGCATTGGGCGGCTGAATTCCCTGGTACTCCGAAACCAGTTGCCACCAACGTCTGTTAAATTCCTCCGGCGAAAGATCCCGGGCATACAGGTCGTGCTCAAACTCGGTCATTACGCCGGAAGCAAACGGAATGAATACCACGTAGTTCAGCGCCTCTTTCAGTAATAACTGCATATCGTCGGTTTTTGCTTTCGGGTCGATCAGGTCCAGGCCGGCCAGAAATGGCTTCTGGTTGGCGGCCAGGCCCATTAAGCTGCCCAGTGCTTCATGATACGCCCGGTTCGCGCCAGCCCTTAGTAAAACAGGTACTTCCGGGTTGGTGTAGGTTAAGTAGTAGTAAATATGGCCGTATTCGTGATGGGTGGTTTCGTACCATTCGGCATTCGGCTCAATGCTCATTAAGCTGCGCACGTCATTATCCAGGTCCATGTGCCAGGCCGAAGCGTGGTTGTTTTTCTTGTACTTTGCGGTTTTCGGCAGCGGGTAGAGGTCCGATTTTTCCCAGAAAACCTCCGGCAGCGCCGGGAAACCCAGGCTCATATAGAAACGCTCGGCTTGTTTGGCCTGCCATTCGGAACCTTTCTTTTTCAGTTCGTTATCCAGATTGAAGCCTTTAACGCTAACCATGCTGCTCCAGTCCTGGCCCCAGCGGTTAGGCAGCCAGTGAGCCGGGATTTGCTCGGGAACATTCTTTACGCCGTATTTTTTAGCCAGTTCGTAGCGGGCGTAGGTATGCAGTTCCCGGTAAAGCGGCCGCAATTCTTCGTTTATTTTCCTTACCAGGCTCATCATCTCTTCCCGGCTCATGCCGTACTCGGAAGCCTGGTAACTGAAATAATCTTCGTAGCCCAGCGCCTGCACGGTTTTGTTCCGAAGATCACGCAAGTTTATCAGGCCTTCTTTTAAACCTTTACCAACTTCTTTGCTGGTGTTCCAGGCCTGCAGGCGTTTAGCCAGGTTTTTTTCGTCCTTCAGGATGTCGTCGAGTTGGTTGGTGGTAACCGACTTGCCATTCAGCTTGTAATCGTAACCATACAATTTCTCGGTCTGGGCGGTCTGGGCTTTGATGCGTTCAGTAACCAGATCCGGAACGGTTTGCGGGTTATTGGCCGCCTGGAAAAGTACGGCTTCCAATTGCAAAACCTGCAGCCGGTCTAACATATCTTTGTGCTCCAGTAATTCGCGGGTACGTTTTATATTTTCCTCGCTGCCGGTAAAGCGGGCCATGGCTTCATTTGCCTCCTGGGTGCGCCGGGCATTGGTTTCATCGCCGGGAATGATGCGGGTATTGGAAGTCCATTCGGCTTCTGATGCGGCGGTGTATAATTTCTGGTAGGTTTCGGAATATTCTCTCAGGAATTTCTCAGCCTCACCGCGGAAATCGCGCGGTATAGCCGCTGCTGGTGGGGGCGTAGTAGTAACCGGTGGCGCACTAGGCACTTTCGACTGGCAGGAATATAAAAGCGACACTGCCAGGGCAGGTAAGATCAGTTTTTTCATATTGCAGTTATGTATGTTCGGAAACCAAATATACAAATTCTGCTAAGGAAAAGCCTGTATTTCTAATAGACCAGTAATAGCGTTTCGGTTGTTTATTGATTTTATGAATAAACAAAAAAATATGGCTTCATGCCAAAAAAGCTACTCAATCTGGCATTTAATTCCAGTATTCATTGCGTCTGCTTTCGCTGATGGATCTGTCAGCTAAAACAGACGGCAATGAACAGGTCAGTTTCAAATTTTACGTAAGTTTAGAAGGCAATTCTTCGCTTTAATTTTCGGTTGGCTCCGGAAGATCTTTTTGAACCAGGCGGGTATCGAGGGTTTTGCTCGTTTTGGCACCAAGTTTCTTGAGTAGTTCGGCTTTTTTTATCAGGTTGCCGTTTCCTTCGGAAAGCTTTTTCATGGCCAGGTTATATTTTTGCTGACTCCGTTCCAGGTTCAGGCCAATGTCTTTCATATCGTCTACAAAACCTACAAATTTATCGTAGAGCTTGCCGCTTTCTTCGGCGATACGGAGTACATTCCTTTTCTGGTTTTCCTGTTTCCAGACGCTGGCAACGGTACGCAACGTAGCCAGTAAAGTCGAGTTGGTAACGAAAACAATGTTGCGGTCCAGTGCTTCCACAAACATTTCCCGGTCTTGCTGCATGGCTAAGTTAAAAGCCGGCTCAATAGGGATGTACATGAGCACAAAATCCGGGGAATTGATGCCGTGCAAGTGCTGGTAATTTTTGCGGCTCAGATCGGAGTAATGCGTGCGAAGCGAGTTTAAATGGTTCTTTAGTTGCAGTTGCTGCACCAGTTCATCTTCGGCGCTGCAATAGGCTTCGTAAGCCACCAAAGAAAGTTTGGAGTCGATCACCAGATGCTTATCATCAGGCAGCATGATGATTACGTCCGGCCGGAATATTTTTTGTTCCGCATCGCGGCGCACGTCTTCGCGGCGATAATGAATTTCCCTTTCCAACCCGGATTTTTCGAGCAGACTTTCCAGCAGGTATTCGCCCCAGTTGCCTTGCGTTTTGCGTTCGCCTTTCAGGGCATTGGTAAGGTTCAGGGCATCCTTGCTCATTTGCTGGTTCAGGTTCACGAGCTGGGCGATCTGTTCCTTTAAAGTCGTGTTTTCGATCAGGCTTTTTTCGTAGGTCGTTTCCACCTTGGCTTCAAACTCCTTGATGCGCTCCTTTAAAGGTTCCAGAATACGCTCGATATTCTCGGCGGAAGCTTTTTTGAAGTGCTCGGAATTATGCACCAGAACTTCGTTGGATACGGTATGGAATTGCTGCAAAAAAGTAGTACGGAGGCTAGCCAGCTCTTCGGAATTTTCGCTTAGCTTTTTCTTCAGGTGGTAAAGGTCGGTTTCGGTTTTGCTGAGTTCGGTATGCAGGTTAATTACCTTCTGGTTTTCCGAACGGAATTGTAGCACGGCTTTTTCCAGTTCGGCTTTCTTTTCAGTTAGCTGGGTTTGCGCCATCGTTAAAGCCATTTCCGCTGCATTGGTTTTCTGTACCAACCCATTGATCCGGCTTTTCAATAATACATAAACCAACCCGGCAGGCAATGCCCCGGCCGCAAAAGATAACCATTCCATACCTTGAAATTACGCGAAAATATGCCTTGGAACAAGCTAAAGGGGGGATTAGTGCCATCGTGATTTCTGTTTTATTTAAATGGTAGTAGCACGGCACAAAAAATCCCTAATCTGTTAACAAAAGCGGGATTTAGTTTATATTGGTGAAAATGCCATAGTCGTCAGGCTAAGGTAATTTATTATGATTTCGGACTGTAGAGACGTAATATATTACGTTTCCATTCGGGGTACAAACGACGGCATTAAGTTGCAAATGGGTTGAGACCAGATATGATGATTTGTTGCAAAGCTGTGAAAGTGCACAATACTGTCGCAGTGTTGTGAAAGACGTAATGTATTACGTCTCTACAGGGGCATCGGAATTTAGCCTGACTGTTATGGTGTTTTCACCAACAACGGCATGAAAAAAGCCCGGCACTGCTTTCGCATACACCGGGCTTTTTTCATGCTTATGAATTTGAAAAAAATGTTTTCAAATTTTCTAATTAGCACATTAGCACATTAAAAAATCAGCACATTAATGTTATTCCTGTGGTTCCAGTTCCATTGTAGAACCATCGGGTGCTTTCAGGTCCAGTTCATCATCGTCCAGCTTGGTAACTTCGAAAGACATGGACGTAGTAGATCCGTTCGGGGTAAGCATCAGTGATTTGGCATTCTGGTCGTAGCGGTAAGTTCCCGACATGGTTTGCAGGTTTGAATTCATGGAGAAGTTACCGTTGGAGAAAAATTGCAGCACCGTACTTTTGTCTTCCTCGGTTTGGGAGACTTTACCCCCGGAAGCGTTTTTCTCTTTATGGGTTACCCATTTCCGGCTGCCGGTACCGTAAAGGTTGCTGGTGCTGCCGGCCTCATTTTTTTTCCGCAACTTAACGCGAAAACTAAAGCAAACATGTAAAAGGCCAGAAACAGGTGTTTTACTTTCATTTCTTTCATAGTTTTATTTTGATTGGTTAGCATAAAGCCCGGGCAACAGGATTATAACGCCGCTGCCGGAAATGAGTAAGGATACGGGAAGCTAACAGTTTTAGTTTATGAAAGTTTTAAACCTTCAGGAATTGCACAATTTAAATAACCATTCCGGTTAAGTAGCCGTATCGGCTAAACTGTTGAATTTTTACGATTGTATTTTAAAAACACTCGTACACAGGAATATAATCAACATTCACTTTTTAATTGCAAACAACCATGGGATTATTTGATTTCCTAAAAAAAGGCGAACAGAAGCCAGCTAATCCGGTAAAACCGGGAACCCCGCACGGCGGCATGGCAGACCCAATACAGCAAAGCAGACCAGCCCAACCGCAAGCGGCTGCTAATATGGATACTTACACGGTTAAATCCGGCGATTCGCTTTCCAAAATTGCCAAGAACTTTTACGGCGACGCCATGCAGTGGCGTAAGATCCACGAAGCGAATAAAGACAAGATCTCGAATCCGGATATGATCCAGCCGGGCTGGGTTTTGAAAATACCGAAACAGTAATCGGATTGACAATTTTTCAGACCTCCATAGCGTAAGGTTTAAACCCTACGCTATGGAGGTCTTCAGTTTCTTACCGCGCGCAAATGCCGCGGTACGGGCAATACTGGCAAACTTCCAGATCGTTGGTCTTATGGATCGGTTCTTCCGGATCGAGCATTTGCCGGATGAATTTGTGCAGGTATTTTTCCGATTCGGCCAGGAATTCTTCCGTGGTTTCAAAGCCTTCGTCGGTAAAATTGAGCTGGGCTTTCATCAACCCCTTATCTAAATTCCGGAACGATAAAATGCTGGCTTCCACTTCGGTTTTTTCCGGCAATTCCATACCATTTTCGGCGGCCATTATTGGAATTTCCGACAGGCTTTTCTCCATCAGATACCGGTACAGCCAGAGCTGCCGGACTTTTTCGTATTTCTTGTTCGAAAGGAAATGCGTTTCCAGATCTTCGGTTTTTACTTTCAGATCCGTCGGATTCACAAAGCCGGTCTTATAATCGATCACCCGGATTTTATTTCCCGTTCTATCAATTCTATCGGCTTTACCGGCCAGTTTTACTTCTACCAATTCTTCGCCCACCGGTACCTGCAGGGTAGTTTCCAGCGATTCCTCTAGTTTCAGCACTTTTAGCGGATAGGCGCCGGATTTAATTTCCAGCTCCAGGTACTTATGCAGGATCTTCAAGGCTACTTTGTAAAGCAGGTGATTCATGCCTTGTTCTGGTAAAGCTTCTAAGGTGCCACGTTTAAATTCCTGCTTCACTTTTTCGGGCAACTGCTTTAGCATTTCTTCCAGCCTGGAAATAGTGACCGGTGTACCATCCAGCATGAACGGCTGGTAGAAATCTTCCAGCACTTTGTGCACAATGTTTCCGAACTGATCGGTGCCGATCTGTTCGTCCATTTTGTTGCTTTCCTTCAGGCCGGCAACTTTGGTAAAATAGTATTGCAGGTTGCAGCGCACCCACATGTTCAGATGCGAAGGGAACAAGCCTTTTTTCAAATTCGCTTTCAGCTTGCTTAATACTGCTTCGTCTTTCTCAATTATGATGTCATGGTTGTAGCTTTTCTTCTCAGTTTGCACCACGATGCCGGTTTGTTCCGTGTATTTTATCTTCGGATTTAGGGGCGCCAGGTGGTTGGCCAGTTGCAGAATGAAGCGGCTTTTTTCGGCGGCCCCAAAAGTATCGGAAGGTTGCACGTAAAGCAGGCTTACGGTTTTGGCGCGCTGCAGCAAACGGTAAAAATGGTAGGAAGTAATGCTTTCCTGTTCCGAATACGTTGGCAAACCGAACTCCCGCAGCACGTCGTAAGGCATTAAAGAAGAATGCTTTTTCGGAGCCGGCAAGGTCTTCTCGTTTACCGACAGAATGATCAGGTTTTCAAAGTCCAGCGCGCGCGTTTCCAGCATCCCCATCACCTGAATTTCCGAGATCGGTTCGCCTTCGAAAGGTAAGCGGGTCTGACCGATCTGTTCGTAGAGAAATTTCTTAAAGCTGCGCACTGAGATCTTTTGCTGCCGGCAATCGAAAATGGAATCGAGGCGTTTTACGATGGTGAAAAGGTGGTACAGGTATTCGGTCTCCACCGGGTTGATTAGCTCGAAGCGGTAAATATCTTTCAGCAAATCGATGATCTCGAACAGGGCCGCAATAATATCATCGCAGTTTTTCCAGGGACGGAAAAGCGACTGAAAAAGCGGATGTTCTTTACCTAGCTCGATCAACGTTTGGGCCGAAAGCAGAATGCGGTTCTCTTCCAGAATCCGGGTTACCACGTTTTGTACTAGGTTTTCGTATTCCGGCTGGTCGGTTAAATTTTCGTGGAGGTAATGTTCATAGCGACGAATAAACGGGTGGCTGAGCAGTTTATTTACCGCCAGGTAATGGTAATGCTGCACTGCGTAACCCGTTTGCCCCGGCTGAATGATGCCCGTTAAATGCACATCGAAAAGCAGATCCACGAGGTTAAAAAGGGAAGTGCCTTTGAGCGTAAGCCCCATCGTAACGTTGTAATCGGTAATCTTTTCGCCGATGGAATGCAGCACCGGCAGCAGCATATTTTCGTCGGGCAGCACGATGGCTACTTCGGCATTTGGCTGTTTGCTCCTAATTTCGTCTAACAACTGACCTGCCACGCGACCCTGCATGCTGGCATTGGCCACGCCGATCACGTTAATTTCTTTTTCGGAAGTTAAGAGTTCGTTACTGCTGAAATTCCATTCCGGCAGGCTCCATTTTTTACGGTACTGGCGCAGGAAATGCCCGGCCCGGTTCGGCGAATCGGCAGCTAAGTAATACTCATCGGCATCGAAAAAAACATCGGCTTTATCGAGGCTTAAAAGCGTGCGCACGATCTTTTCTTCCGACCGGCTCAAGGCATTTAAACCAATAAAAATGTAGCGGTGGCAGGTAGTTTTTTCGGTTATTTCCTTAACGTTTTCGGCTACGTAGCGGAAGGCCATGCCGGGGTAGCTTTGTTTTTTCTTCCGTAAATTCTGCCGCAGTTTACGGTAAGTTTTCTCCAGGTTGTCCCAGAGTTTAAAGTAGTTGGCAACGGTGCTGGAAATGGGCTGACCCAGCGCTTCCGGATCCCAGCGCTCCAGGGCTTTGGCTTCGGATAGGTATTCGAAAAGCTTGTCGGTGGCTACCAGGTTCTGGTCGATGCGGTTGAAATCTTCGAGCAAAGTGCCGGCCCAGCTCACGTACTGGTCGAAGTCGAGTTTCTGGTCGAATTCCTGGATAATGTCGTAAAGTTCCAGCTGCAAGCTGATGGGCTCCACAATTTCAGCTTTGGCCAGGTTGCACACAAAATCTTCCATCGAAGAAACTTCCGGGCTCCACAACCCGTTGGATGCCAGTTTGGCCAGCGCATTTTTGAAATACAAACCCGCCCGGCGCGTTGGCACGATCACGCACAACTGGCTGATGTTGTCGGGGTATTTTTGAAGTAAAGCAGCAGCGGTATGTTGGAGGAAGGTTTGCATGAAGGGATCTCGACTTTTTCTTATCAAAATTATAGCATTTTTATTTTACCCCAACCTAAAATAAAAGACAAAATTTAAAGTTTTGAACAAAGAGAACCAATTTCGGTTTTATTTTTTTATACCTTTGTACCGGAATTAACAAGTCATTCCTGAACCTGATGCTGAAGAAGCTTTCCCTTTATCTGCTCATTTTTGCTACCTCGTTCAACGTGGCCGGCGGATACGCAGTGGCCGCTACTTTTAAAGCAGCTTCGTTTTCGGTTTGCCAGATTACCGTGGAGCAGGGCTCTAAATCTGAGACGGTCGTAAAAAAGGCGTCTTCGGATATAGTAATTGTTACCACGCCTCTAATTAAAGAAGGTGACGAAGAGAAAACCCAGAAATTTGGTTTTGATTTCGATTACGCGGTAACGGAAATTCCACACTTTTTGCCTTTACTCCGGGCGGGCCCTTCTGCCAGCAAGGTTAAACAGTATCATTATTCTATTGCAAAGGGGAAAAATACGCCACTTTTCCTGCTTAACTGTAATTTCCGGATCTAAATTATTTTATTGCTGTTGCCGTAACTGCACTTTCCAAAAGCTGCGGGCTACGGTTTTTTTGTGCCCTTTCCATTCAAAGTTTCCGTTCTACCGGTCCGTTTTAAAGGCTCCGGAAACGCATGACTTAATCTGCCAGCTTGTTATTTATTTAAATGGTTTTGCTATTCGCTTAAGCTGAATTCCCAATTCAGGTTGGGCTACGTGCAGCGATCCTGATCCGGAAAGTTTACTCTCACACTTTCTTGCCGAGTTTTAATAAGCAACAGTCAGCGCCTCGGGAATTGTCGGGTTTCGCGGACAATCCCGGTGTTGCTGGCAATTTTCCGGATCGGGCCAAACAGCAAATCCCGCAGCATTTCATTCCTAATTTTCAATCAAATCTTAATAATTAAAGCAAAATCCATGAAACGCATTTTCGTGTATTTCGGCCTGTTTCTGAGCGTAATAGCCACAGGTTGTGAATCTAACAAAGAGAAAAAAGAAGAAGAACAAACGTTTAAAGTTACCAGCCCCTTAATTCAGGACACCACCGTTACGGAGGCTTTTGTCTGCCAGATCCGCTCCATTAACCACATCGAGTTGCGGGCGCAGGAAAGAGGCTACCTGCAGAAATCTTTTGTAGACGAAGGGCAGCTGGTTAAAAAAGGACAGTTGCTGTTTCAGATCATGCCTAACCTTTACGAAGCCGAATTGCAGAAAGCCCAAGCCGAAGTAAACTTTGCCCAGATCGAGTACAAGAACGCGGCCTCGCTGGCGGGCCGGAACATTGTGGCGCCGGCCGAGCTTTCCATGGCCAAAGCCAAGTTAGACAAAGCCAAAGCCGAAGCGGCGCTGGCCAACGTGCACCTCCAATTTACCGAGATCCGGGCGCCATTCGATGGCATCATTGGCCGGTTCCGGGTACGGTTGGGAAGTTTGCTGGACGAAGGCGAACTGCTTACCGAATTGTCGGATAACAGCAACATGTGGGTTTACTACAATGTTTCCGAAGCCCAGTACCTGGATTATAAAAAGAACGTGCAGCAGGGAAACAAAACCCAGGTGCAGCTGCGCCTCGCCAACAACGAGGTCTTTCCGCATACCGGCATTGTAGAAACCATCGAAAGTGATTTCAACAACGAAACCGGTAACATTGCTTTCCGGGCTACCTTTCCAAACCCCAACGGCTTGCTCCGCCACGGCGAAACCGGCAACATTCTCATGACCATTCCGCTCAAAAACGCCATGCTGATCCCGCAAAAAACCACCTTCGAAATTCTGGATAAAAAGTACGTGTACGTGGTAGACAAAGACGGCAAGATCCGGTCCAGAGAAGTGAGCATTGCCGCCGAGTTGCCGCACATTTACGTGGTGCAGAATGGCCTTTCCAAAGACGATAAGATCCTGCTGGAAGGCTTGCGTCTGGTAAAGGAAAACGAAAAGATCCACTTCCAATTCAAGCAGCCTTTAGCGGTTATTTCCCATTTAGAACTGTATGCGGAATAAGTTAATTTTTAATAGCAGAAAACATGTTTAGTAAATTCATTCACAGACCCGTATTTGCGATCGTCATCTCGGTGGTGATCATCTTTGTGGGCGGTCTGGCCATTAAGAAACTGCCCATTTCGCAGTTTCCGGAAATTGCGCCTACTACGGTCAATATTTTCATTGCCTATCCCGGTTCCAGCGCCGACGTGCTGGTACAATCTACCCTCATTACTTTAGAGCAGGCCATAAACGGCGTGGAAGGCATGCGCTACATCGCTTCCGATGCCACCAGCGCCGGCGAGGCCACGCTTCGCATTATTTTCGAGCCGGGCACCGACCCGAACGATGCCGTAATTCGGGTAAAAACCCGCGTGGACCAGGTAATGCCGCTTTTGCCGGAACTGGTGCAGCGCGAAGGCGTGGTAATTACGCCCATTCAGCCCAGTATGCTGATGTATGTGAACCTCTATTCGAAAGAAAAGAGCATGGACGAAAAATTCCTGTTCAACTACGCCACCGTAAAAATGATCCCGGAAATTCAACGGATCAAAGGAGTGGCGCGGGCCCAGATCTTAGGTTCCCGCCGCTACGCCATGCGCGTGTGGCTGAACCCGGACCGGATGCGCGCTTACAGCATTTCGGTGGAAGAAGTAATGGAAGCGCTGGCTGAGCAAAGTATTATTGGTCGCCCCGGCCGTTTAGGACAAAGCTCAGGTATTGCTGCACAATCGTTGGAATACGTGCTGACTTACAAAGGCCGCTACAATAAACCCGTAGAGTACGAAAACATCATTGTCCGGGCGAATTCCGAAGGCGAAAGCATTCACTTAAAAGATATTGCCACGGTAGAACTAGGCAGTGAATTCTTCGATATTTATTCCAATCTGGATGGTAAAGCTTCGGCGGCCATTGTGTTAAAGCAGAACTACGGCAGTAATGCCTCTGATGTAATTGCCGAAGTAAAATCCCGCCTGGACGTGATGAAAGCCTCGTTCCCGCCGGGCATGGATTACAAGATCAGCTACGACGTTTCGCAGTTCCTGGATGCTTCCATCGAGCAGGTGTTGCATACCTTACGCGATGCCTTCATCCTGGTAGCCATCGTGGTATTCATCTTCCTGGGTGACTGGCGTTCTACTCTTATCCCAATTCTGGCGGTACCGGTTTCCTTGATCGGGGCGTTTTTCTTCTTCGGTTATTTCGGGCTTTCCATTAACCTGATCACCTTGTTTGCCTTGGTACTGGCCATTGGTATTGTGGTAGATAATGCCATTGTGGTGGTGGAAGCCGTGCACGCGAAAATGGAAGAAACGAATATGTCGCCTTACCGCGCTACCATGGCGGTTCTTGGGGAAATTGGCGGGGCGATCATCGCAATTACGCTGGTAATGGTGGCCGTATTCGTGCCGCTGGTGTTTATGTCGGGCCCGGTGGGTATTTTCTACCGTCAGTTCTCCATTACCATGGCCAGTTCCATCATTCTTTCGGCGGTAATTGCGCTTACGCTTACGCCGGTGTTGTGCGCCATGCTTTTAAAGAACAACCACGGCAAACCGAAAAGCAAAAACGTACTTTCCCGCTCCCTGGATGCCTTTAACCGCGGTTTTGAAAGATTAACGGGCAGTTATGTGCGCTTGCTGAACGCCATTGTAAGCCGCATCTGGCTCACGCTGGGCATTCTGGCCGCTTTTGGCGTGGGTATTTTCCTGATAAACAAAGTGCTGCCGGCCGGTTTCATTCCAAACGACGACCAGGGTACCATTTATGCCATCATTCAGACGCCGCCGGGCTCCACACTGGAAACTACAAACCAGGTTTCGCATAGATTGCAGAAGATCTGCGAAGAAATTGAAGGCGTAGAATCGGTATCGTCGCTGGCGGGTTATGAGATCATGACCGAAGGCCGGGGTTCGAATGCAGGTACCTGTTTGATCAACTTAAAACCGTGGTCGGACCGGAAGCACAACGTGAAGGAAATTATGGAAGAGCTGGAAGAGCATTCCAAAGGTTTGGGGGCGGTAGTGGAATTCTTCGAGCCGCCGGCCATTCCAGGGTTCGGTTCTTCGGGCGGTTTCTCCATGCGTTTGCTGGATAAAAACTCCGAAACCGATTACCACGAATTCGATAAAGTAAACAAGGAATTTATGGAAAACCTGGGCAAGCGGAAAGAGCTAACCGGTTTGTTTACTTTCTTCGCCGCCAATTATCCGCAGTACGAACTGGAAATTGACAACGAAATGGCTATGCAGAAAGGCGTTTCGATCGGCAAGGCCATGGAAAACCTGAACATTTTAATTGGTAGTACTTATGAGCAGGGCTTCATTAAATTCAACCAGTTCTTTAAAGTGTACGTGCAGTCGGATCCTAAATTCCGGCGCTTGCCTTCGGATGTGTTAAACCTGTTCGTGAAAAACGATCACGGCGAAATGGTACCTTATTCGTCTTTCATGAAGCTGAAGAAAACCCAGGGACCGAACGAAGTAACGCGCTTTAACCTTTACAATTCCGCGGCCATTCAGGGCTTGCCGGCCAAAGGCTATACCACCGCCGATGCCATTCAGGCCATTCAGGAAGTGGCGGCCAAAACGCTGCCCAAAGGATACGACATTGCCTGGGAAGGTCTTTCCTACGACGAATCGATCCGGGGAAATGAATCGCTTTACGTGTTCCTGGTGGTATTGGTGTTCGTGTATTTTGTATTGGCAGCGCAGTACGAAAGTTTCATTATTCCGCTGGCGGTAATTTTATCGTTGCCGGTCGGGGTTTTCGGGTCGTTTTTGATGCTGAAAGTAATGGGCCTGGAAAACAACATTTACGCACAGGTAGGTTTAATTATGCTCATCGGTTTATTGGGTAAGAACGCGGTACTGATCGTGGAATTTGCGGTGCAGAAAAGGCAGCAGGGTTATTCAATTGCCGAAGCAGCGATTGAAGGCGCCCGCGTACGTTTCCGCCCGATCTTGATGACTTCCTTTGCCTTTATTGCCGGTTTACTGCCGCTTATTGTAGCTACCGGCGCCGGCGCGATCGGTAACCGTACCATTGGTGCTTCGGCACTGGGCGGTATGTTGTTCGGAACGGTTTTCGGGGTAATTATTATTCCGGGCCTGTACTACATTTTCGCGAAAATGGCCGACGGCCGCCACCTGATCCGGGATGAGCACGAAACTCCTTTGACAGAAGAATATGCATATGCAGCAGAAAGTATTCCCCAGACTTTAGAAATTGAGAAGAATGTATAAAAATAGAATTTTAAAATGGGTGGGGATTACCCTGATTACCATTACCTATTCGGGCTGTAAAACGCCTGCCCTTGTAAACCGAAACGTTAATACCCATGTACCGGCTGCTTTTTCAGGCCAAAACGATACTGTTTCGGCGGCAAAAATAAACTGGAAACAGTATTTTACCGACCCGAACCTTACCGCCCTCATCGATACCGCTTTGCACAATAACCAGGAGCTGAATATTACGATGCAGGAGATCGGGATTTCCCGCAATGAGATCCGGGCCCGGCAAGGCGAATACCTGCCATCGGTAGGCATAAGAGCCGGTGGCGGGGTAGATAAAGTAGGTCGCTACACCAACATTGGGGCCATGGAAGCTACCACTGAAATTGAGCCGGGAAAGGAAATGCCGGAACCCGTACCTGACATGTATGTGGGCGCTTTTGCGAACTGGGAAGTGGATATCTGGCACAAGCTTCGGAATGCAAAAAAAGCGGCCCTAAACCGGTACCTGGCTTCGGTAGAAGGCCGGAATTTTATGGTTACCAACCTGATTGCGGAGATTGCCAACTCTTATTACGAATTGCTGGCGCTGGATAACCAACTGGCCATTGTGAAACAGAATATCCGCATACAAAGCAGTGCGCTGGAAGTGGTTAGGCAACAGAAACAGGCCGCTAAAGTAAATGAGCTGGCCGTTCGGAGGTTCGAAGCCGAAGTGCTTAAAACGCAAAGCCTGCAATACGACATCCAGCAACGGATCGTGGAAACGGAAAACCGCATCAATTTCCTGGTGGGCCGCTACCCGCAACCCATCGTCCGGGATGCCGAAGCGTTCAATAACCTGGCACCGGCTGCGGTTCAGGCTGGCGCCCCCGCGCAATTGCTGGCAAACCGCCCGGATATTAAGCAGGCGGAACTGGAACTGGCAGCGGCTAAGCTGGACGTGAACGTAGCGAAAGCGAATTTTTATCCTTCGCTGGGAATTTCGGCAGGGGTAGGGTTGCGGGCTTTAAACCCAGGCTATTTTGTAAAAACGCCGGAATCGTTGTTCTATTCGCTGGCCGGCGACTTAGCAGCGCCGCTTATTAACCGGAACGCGATAAAAGCTACGTATTACAGCGCCAACGCGAAACAGATCCAGGCGGTTCTTAATTACGAACGAACCGTGCTGAAAGCTTATCTGGAAGTAACCAATCAGATAAACCGTATCGAAAACCTCGGAAAAAGTTACGACCTGAAATCGCGGCAAGTGCAGGCTTTAACCGAATCGATCACTATTTCAACAGAGCTTTTCCGTTCTGCCCGCGCCGATTATATGGAAGTGCTGTTAACCCAGCGCGAAGCGCTGGAATCTAAATTTGAACTGATCGAAACCAAAATGCAGCAGCTGAACGCTTCGGTAAATATTTACCAGGCCTTGGGGGGTGGTTGGAAGTGATTAGTTGATTTGTAAAGTTAAAGGCTCTTTTCGTGATGGAAGGAGCCTTTTCTTATTTTAGCAAACAATCCGGTGAAAGAAGGTTTGTATTTGGTAGGGAGGGAGCAGAAATTTATTTTAATAATGAAAGAATACTATCGATAACTTTTTCTTTAAAGGTTTTAGTAATAGCTGTTTTCTTGCTTAAGATCAATGATTCATTCAGGATAAATATTTTATGAAACCGGATAAAGCTTTTGATTTCCAGTGGTGCTTCTTGGTAGTCTTCCGAGGTTAATTCGAGAGATAAACCGTCTTTTTTTACTTTTGAAGTTATTTGAATAAGAATGTAATCGCCCGTGTCGTTTACTACCTCATTCGAAATTACCAATGCAGGTCTGGGTTTAGTTTGAGTGCCATCGGTGAATGGAAAATCTACCCAAACAATATCACCTTGCTGAAAACTCATTTTTTGTAATACTTTTCGTAACGACTATCTTCTTTGCTGTTCCATTCTTCAGCTAAGGAATGTTCCGAAAGTATAGTAGTCGCATCAACCTGTTGGGTTTTTACCTCTTTGATCTTTTTTACAAAGCCAAGCTGGGAAAGGAAATTCCTTAGCTTTGAAAAATCTCCATCGTTAACCGATATTTCTATAGTTCTCATAATTGCAGCTTTTACCAAATTTACGAAATTATCAGCACTTTGGCTTAGCCTTCATCTTCCTATTTTGCGAAATTAGAAAGTACAGTCCGAGATTCTGAAGAAGTGTGATTAGATCCTTTTGTGAGTTTCCCAACTAATTCGCTTCCCAAATTAGAATCTTTGATTTCTTTTATAGCTTTTATAGTTCTTCATTTTGAAGATTGATAATCCTTTCAATCAATTCAAGTTTTATCTCTGCTAAATTCATATTAGAAGGCTTTCCCTTACTAAATGTTTTAATTGTTGTAAATTTTAAATGCTACTCTGATTTAACTAATTCATTATCTATAAACCTCTTGATCTGTTTTAAATCTTCTAAAGTAAGAAAATTGTAATTAATTGCTTGATTAGAATTAGAAGGATGGAATTGAGTTATCTTTCTGCTGAAATTCTCTTGAGATAAATTACGCATTTCATATAAAGCAGGGCCATTCATTTCTTCCTGATTTGTATGACATCCTTGACAGTATTCCTTAACTAGTGTTTCTCCCCAGTTTTTGCTCTCTGGGCTTTCCGTTTTGCCAAACCGATTTTTAAAGTAAACCAGTCTTTTACTGTCATAGAAAAAAATATCTGATAATACTTTACCAGTTTTGTCAGGAGGATAATAAGCTTTTTTCACTAAAAGGTTTTTATCCGAATCATAATACCGCCAAATATTGGCTGGTAAAGAATCATTGAATGAACCTTCAATTAATAACAGCCCTCCAGCTTTTAATTTAAAAGAGGCTTCGCTAGGTTTATTTTCTTTACAAGCAAATAAAAGGAACAAGAGAAAGATACATTTTTTCATCTCATGCAACCTACAACCCCAACCCTATCTGTTCCCCAGCCTTAGCCGGCACGAACTTCCATTGATGCACCCGTTCTTCTTCGAAATAATACAGCAAACAGGTAATATTGGTGTGCGCTAATTCGGCAAACAGCTGGGCATAGGAATTTAGGTTTTCGATGTACTCGTTCTTTTCCGGCGGCAGTTTAAAATCGATGAGCGTAACGGCGTTGGTTTTGGCATCGAACACGATGCGGTCGGGTTTGTAGCGGAGGGTGCGCACGTCCAGGATCTCTTTTTCATTTTCGAAAACCACCTCCTGGCTAAAGTAAATTTGCATCTGCGGGTGCTGCACCACGGTCTGCAAACGTTCGGTAAATTCCGGCATTTCCCTTCTGCTGATGATGCCTTGGTTTTTGAGCGAATTCAGTACCGTTTCCAGTTCGTCGGCAGTGGTAAGGCGGGAGAGGGCGTAGTGCAGGCGGCGGCTCCATTTACGTTGCTGCTGCTGAGTTTCGAAGTCGAAAATATTGTTGGCGTGCTGCTTTAGTTTCAGGCGTTTTTCCCAATCTGTGGCGTGTAGTTGGTCAAGGCTGTAATGCTCCGAAACGCTAGTGGTTTTGCCTGAAAATGTCGTGAAGTCTTCGGCCAGCGTGAACACCGGTTTGGCTACGTCCCAAAGGCCTTTGTTTACGAGGTAGGCGTGCAGGAAATAGCTGATGTTTTTCATATTGCCTTCCTTCGTGAAATCGAGTTTTTTGGCAATGAGGTAAAGCCGGTGCTCGGGGCGCGTGAGGGCCACGTACAGCATATTCAGGTTCTCGATAAAGGTGCGTTCCAGTTCAGTCTGGTACTGGTTTTTCAGGGCTGTATTTTCCAGCCGACTGCTCATTCCCACCACAGCAACCTCCAGCTTTTCGACCGGCGCATTTTCTGCATCCAGTTTCCCCCAAAGCAGCGACCGGTTCATCGGCACCACGCTCCAGTCGGCAAACGGAACAATAACTACGGGGTAGGCGAGGCCCTTGGCTTTGTGAATGCTGGTAATGGTAATGGCGTCGAGGTCTTTAGGCGTGTTGATGCTCAGTTTTTCCTTGTGCAGGTCCCAGTATTGCAGGAAATTCGCCAGGTTGTTGCTGTTGTTCAGGCTGTATTCCATTACCAGATCCAGGAAGCGGAACAGGTATTCGCATTCGTTATTTTTGCCCAGCAGATCGAGGATTCTTATCAGCTTTTCGGTTAGTTCGTACAAACTTAAATTGCCGGTTTCCTTTTCCTTCAGATCGAAGCCCAAAGCCCGCACTTTGTTGAAGAAAATTTCGGAACGCGCATCATCGGCGACGGCGGCAATTTCTTCGGTAACCCGGCTGTTTATCGGTTCTTCTTTTACAATTTTATAGATCAACACCAAGGCTTCAGCGCGCGCCAAACCATCGTCCGGACGATTAAAAATTCGGAACAGCGCAATGAGCAAATTCACCACTTCGGCGTTCTGCAACGAAAGAGAATCGGAGGAAATAATGGCGTAGCCTTTTTCTTTTAAGAATGTAGCAATTTCGCGGCTGTTGGCGTTTTTCCGGCTCAGAATGGCAATGTCTTTCAACTTATAACCATCCTTCAAAGCTTGTTTTACCAGTTGCAGCGTAATGTCGAAATTGCTTTCGGAATAGGTAATGATTTGCTGGTTTTCGTAGCCTTCAAAAAGTGTTTCGGTGCGGTTGCCAGATTGCAGATCAAGCTCGAAATTCGGGTCATCGTTGGAAGCAAAAATTACCTGCACCAGGCCGCCTTTTTCGTTCTTGCCGCCCGGCGCAATTTGCGGAAAGGTTTCGTCGTAAATGCCCTGCAACGTTTCAAATGCACGGCCTTTGTGATTGGCAATAAACCGGAAAAGTTCGTTGTTGAAATTGATGATCTGGGTGTCGGAACGGTAATTGGTGTTCAGGTTTTGCGGTCGCAAACTGTGGTCTAAGGACTGGTAACGTTCCGATAAAATGTCTTCGTTGCGGCGGTTTTTGTAAAGGTTTTGGGTTTGCCCTTTGTACAAATGCAGGATCTGCTCCAGATCACCGCCGCGCCACCGGTAAATGGCCTGTTTCGCATCGCCAACCACCAGATTGAAATGTCCGCCGGCCAGCGTGTTATCTATCAGGGGCAGGAGGTTGTTCCATTGCAACGCGGACGTGTCCTGAAATTCGTCGATGAGGATGTGGTGGTATTTTTCGCCGAGGCGTTCGTAAATAAACGGAATGGGTTCGTGCAAAACAATGTCCGTAATTTTCTTGTTGAACTCCGAAATGTGCACCAGGTTCTTGTCTTTCTTGATCTCCTGCATACACTTTTCGAGCTCATTCAGCACGCTTAGTTTGTACAGGTTCGGAATCATTTCCTTGATCAAAGCATATTCCGGACCGCGTTCAATTCTAATCGCTTCAATGCGGTTGTAGCAATCGGTTAAACCGCCGCAAATTCCCTCGATGGTCACCTTATCCAGAGCCGATGCTTTGCCGCTGTAAAACTTCCCGCTGGCAAACGTTTTGTGCGCATAAGCATACGGTTTTTCCAGGTCCACTTCCTTCGCCAAGCCTTCAAAATAGGCCGGAATGCCCAGTTTTCCGTTCGCAAATGCTTCCACCGGAATACCCGCGTTATTGATCAGATCGGCGCCTTCTTTGGCAAACGTTTGAATTTCGGTTTCAATGCCTTTTAGTTTTTTCTGAAGCTCGGTGCGAATTTTCCGAAAGTCGTCGAGTTTTAGTTTTTGCAGGGAAAGTACCGCTTCGTAGACCTGTTCGTTCAGCAGGTTCACGCCAAATTCCGCCAGTTCGGCAGGCAGGCTGTTCCAGCTTTTTCCTTCGCTTGCTTTTTCTTCGGCGTATTGTTCCAGCGTGTTGGCCAGCAGATTTCCTTCGCCATCTTTTACCTGGTCCAGCAGCATCGCTACGGCCGTGTTCAGCAAGGTTGCCGCATCCAGGTCCACTTCAAAATTGAAAGGAATATTCAGCTCGCGCGTAAACGCCTGCACCACTTTGTTCACGAAACTATCGATGGTGCTTACCGCGAAATCGGCGTAATGGAACAGGATCTGGGTGAAAACTTCCCTGGCGCGAATTCTTAAAAGATCGGTGGTATAGTTATGTCCCGGGTATTCCTGGTTCAGTTCGTCGGTTATAGCCTGCAGCAATTCTTCCGCCTTCCTTTTTTCCTTTAAATCGGTAGCGTTTTCGGGCTGAAAACTCCGAAGCGCGTGCAGGATGCGTTCCTTCATCTCGGCGGCCGCATCGTTGGTGAAGGTGATGGCCAGAATGGTGCGATAGTAGGAGGGATCGGGGGTATGCAGCGCCAGCTTCAGGTATTCTTTGGTAAGCGTATAGGTTTTGCCGGAACCGGCAGAGGAGGAATAGACTTTTAAGACAGCAGGCATAGCGTTTTCTTTTGGCGGAAATTAGAAGGCAGAACAGAAAGCTAAGTTACTTAAAATTGTTGATTGTTAATTGCTGATTGTTAATTGGAGATCCATGAAGGATGAAGATTCTATTATGTTTTTTCTACTATGTTGCCTTTCTACTATGTGGCCTGTGTCCTCACAGGACACTATATTATTTAGCTTATAAGTGTCCTGTGAGGACACAGGCCACATAGTTGTAGGTTGATCGGCAATGCATGTACAATCATAGCATAAAAGTTTGCCCCTACATTAAAGTAGAATTGCAAGGTTCTTAATCTGAAAATGGTATTCAGATTTATAAGCAAAACACTAAAGTTTTAAGGTCAAAAATCAATCAACAATCAACAATCAACAATCAACAATCAACAATTCAAAAAAGTCCTGAACTGCCAGAAGCTTTCGTTCCGGCAATCCAGGACAAGCCTAAAGTTTAACGCAAGTGGCGTATAGCGCTGAAGAACGATCAGGCGGCCTCGTTGTGCTGATTTTCGAACTTAAGCACGCGACCTGGGTTAAAGTCTTCAAGCGTGGTATGGAACATGACTTTGGCCATGGTCATGGAGTATTCGGTAAGCAGGCAGCTTTGCTGTTCGGAGTAAAGCATGTTCTGGCTCTGGTTTATGCCGGGTTTGTTCAGCTCCATGAGCTCATCGAAGCTGTTGCGCATTTTCTTAACCGCCCGGAAATACCGTTCGTTGTAATGCATGGCCACTACCTGGCAAACGGCGTAGCTGTTTTTTTGCCGTTCGGTCAGCATTTTCAGACAGAGGGCATCGTTGCTGTCTTTTTCCAGGTCCGAAACAATGGCAAAATAGACTTTCCGGGTATCCGGGTCCGACTGAAAGATCGGGTGGTTATCCATGCCATCGCAAAGCAGGCTGTAATTTTTAAATTTCAGGTTTTCAAAAACCGGATCCTTTAAAACTTTGTTGTAAATTTTAAAAGCCAGGGCTCCGGAAGCTATTAGATTGAATTCCTTTCCTTTTCTGATAATCTTGGAAATGTGTAACATACGGTAGTTTTTATAAGTTTGATTGTGTAGTACCGGTTACCAGAACAAGGAAGAAAGGGGGGAAAGCACGATTCTCAATTGCTGCTGGATAACCACGGTTTGCGAACAACCTGCCAGGCAGGTACCTTTCATGGGCGAAACATAGTTGTGAGCGTTTAAAGAAATTAAAGAGCGTTCAGTTAAAACCATTAATAAGTAACTGGAAGATCCGAAACCCAAGCCGGTTTTATTATAAATGGCAGGCCTGCTTTTTCGCTGCCGGTTATGAATTTTTATACGCTTGGCCGGAATTTATATACAAGACTCAAATTTTGAATTGGGTAAGCGCCAACTCTTTAAGGGCAAAAGCCTTAGAATAGAAAGTAAACGGTATAGCGCCGTAGCAACAACAGCTATATTTAAAATTGTTAATATGTTGGGTGAACGGCCCGGATTGCAGGGAAATATAAGAGAATCAATTCGATAACAATAATTATTTACGGCAAACGGGAATACAAATAGCAAGTCCTTAATATTTTATCGTATCTTTGCAGCTTGAAGAAGGCTAAACCCGTAAAAACCTTTCCATATTTCAGCCTTCTAACCAATCATTTATGAATAAAATTAAATTCGAAGAATTACCGTTAAGTGCTGAGATGCAGCGCGCCATTGCTGACATGGGTTTTGAGGAGGCTTCGCCGATCCAGACCGAAGCAATACCGGTAATTATGGAGGGCCGCGACGTTATTGGTCAGGCTCAAACTGGCACAGGTAAAACTGCGGCGTTCGCCATCCCTGCCATTGAGGGGATCGATGAGAATGACAGAAACGTACAGGTTTTAATATTATGCCCTACCCGCGAACTTGCCATTCAGGTTGCGGAAGAAGTTGTAAAACTTATTAAATACAAACGCCATATCAGCGTAGTGCCTATTTTCGGCGGCCAGTCTTACGACCGTCAGTTAAAAGCCCTTCGTAGCGGCGTGCAGATCGTGATCGGAACTCCCGGCCGCGTAATGGACCACATCGAACGTGGTACGCTGAAACTGGACGGCATCAAGAAGATCATTCTGGATGAAGCGGACGAAATGCTGGACATGGGCTTCCGCGAAGACATCGAGTTCGTGCTGACCAAGGTTCCGGAAGAACGCCAGACCATTCTATTCTCGGCTACCATGAGCAAGCCGATCATGGAGATCACCAAGAAATTCCAGAAGAACCCGCACATCGTAAAAGTTACCCACCAGGAACTTACCGTTACCAACATCGAGCAGGTTTATTTCGAGGTTCGCAACAACATGAAAATGGAAGTGCTTACCCGTTTGCTGGATATGTATAACGTGAAGATCGGTATCATCTTCTGTAATACCAAGCGCATGGTAGATGAGCTGGTTAGCAACCTGCAGGCCCGTGGCTACTTTGCCGACGGTTTGCACGGCGACTTAAACCAGACCCAGCGGACCAACGTAATGCAGAAATTCAAGAGCGGTACGTTAGAATTGCTGGTTGCTACCGACGTAGCCGCCCGTGGTATTGACGTAGAAAACGTAGAAGCCGTATTCAACTACGACCTGCCGCAGGACGAAGAAGCGTATGTGCACCGCATTGGCCGTACCGGCCGCGCCGGCAAATCCGGTAAAGCGTTCTCGTTTGTTTCCGGCCGCGACGTATACAAGCTGAAAGACATTATGCGCTACACCAAGGCGAAGATCCTGCAGCAGCCGGTTCCTTCTTCCGAAGACGTTAGCGAGATCCGTACCACCCTGTTCTTAGAGCAGATCAAAGAAGTTATTGCCAAAGGTAATCTTGAAAAAGCGGTATCGAAAGTTGAACGTTTATTAGCCCAGGATTTTACTTCGTTGGAAGTTGCAGCAGCGTTATTAAAGATGACGATGCGCGAAAGCAAAGCCAAGGAGAAAAGTGCCGAGGCAGCAAAGGGCATCGACGGACCGAAACCGGGTATGGAACGCATTTTTGTTACCATGGGTAAGAAAGACCGCGTGCATCCGAAAGACATTATCGATGCGCTTACCGAGCACACCAGCATTCCGGCAAACAAAGTAGGCGACATCGACCTTTACGACCGTTTCAGCTTTGTAGAAATCCCGGTGGCTTACGCTCAGGAAGTTCTTGACCAAATGGGCCGCGTTTCCATTAACGACTTCCCGGTTACCTTTCAGAAAGCCCAGAAAAAAGATGCTACGGCAGCTAACTCCGAAAGATCGGAACGCAAAGAATTCGGCGACCGTGGCGACCGTCGCGAAGGAGGCCGTTCCGGTGGCGGTTTCCGCGACAGAGATCGTGGTGACCGTGATGGCGGGGGATTCCGTGGCCGTGGCGACCGTGATGGTGGCCGGGAAAGCAAAGGCGGAGGCTCGGGCAACTGGCGCGACGAAATGAAAAAAGGTGGCGGCCGTTTCGGCGGTAAAAAAAGATCCTGGTAATTTAATTTATTAAAATATTGTAAATCAGATCCTTATTAGGTTTTCTGAAAAATATTTGAAATTATTTTAACCAAAAACGAAAAACCTGCAACCTTCTTTCTGAAACCGGCGTAAAAGCCCATAGATGAAAGTTTAATTGCAACCATTGATAGCAAAAAAGCCAGGCCATTAACGGTCTGGCTTTTTTGTTTTAAGGCGGTGGCCATTTAAAAGCATAAACTGTTTTTTCAAAAACATAAAGCCGTACGCTTTTAAACCAAAAACCGCTCTAGCGCAAGCGTCCGCTTGTGCTTGCAATTATTTGGTCTGCCATTAGAAAGCACAAGCGGACGCTTGCGCTATAATCTGCCAAAGCTCTATCTCCAAGGAATACTATATTTATAGTTTAGTTTAAGCATTAATACCCTTTCAAAAAACATGAATTCATATGCTTTTAAAATAAAAAAACCGGAGCTTACGGGCTCCGGCTTTATATTTACTTTATTTCTTGTTTCAATCCTTATGCCTGGTCGCGAAGGTTACGGATCTGATCGTGGGCTTGCTGTACCTGTTGGTATTGCTGCCCGATGATCTGGTGTAAGTTTGGCGGCAGATCGGCTGACATGGCTTTTTTGTAGGCGGCTACGGCGTAATCTTCCCCACGCTCACATTCGGCCAGAATTCGTTTTCGGTCTTTGCTGGCCAGCGCCGAAGTAAGATCGATCCAGGCGCGGTGTACGGTTCCTTCGATGGAAGAATGTTCGCTGTCGGATTTGCCCATCTTGTGCAGTTCGTTCTGCAATTCGGTGATCATGCTGTCGCGCTGCACCGAATAATTCTTGAACAGGCTTTTGAGTTCCTGGTCTTCCACATCTTCGGCTGCCGTAAAGTATCCTTTGGAGCCGTCTTTGCAGCGTTCAATTAAGTGGTGTACCACCGCAACAATGTCTTTTTCCTTATCCATATTTTTCAGACTGTTTCTGTAGTTTAAAAACCTTTACTGCAAATCTGAAAAAATGTTCGGGAATTAAACCGAAGGGTTTCAGACGGTTGCCATGTGCCGGCCGGCCAGGTAACCGGTGGTCCAGGCCGCCTGAAAGTTGAAGCCGCCCGTAATGCCGTCGATATCGAGCACTTCACCCGCAAAATACAAGCCTTTCACTTTGCGGCTTTCCAGCGTAGCCATGTCCACTTCCGAAAGCGCTACGCCGCCACAGGTTACGAATTCCTCTTTAAAGGTAGTTTTACCGCGCACTTCAAAAATGCCCCGCAATAAGGTTTCCAGTAATTTGTTCAGGCTTTTATTCGAAATATCGAGCCAGCGAAGTTCCGCCGGTATGCCGGCCTGTTCGGTAAAAGCTTTCCAGAGGCGTTGCGGCAAACCAAAGAAAGCGTTGCTGCTGATTACCTTTTTAGCGTGCAGGTTTTTAAAGGAAAGCAGCTCGGCCCGTAAAGTTTCCTCGGTAAAATCCGGCACCCAGTTTATGCTAGCGCTGAATTGATAGTTCAGGTCGTTGAGTAAACGTGCGCCCCAGGCTGATAACCGAAGCACTGCCGGCCCGCTGAAACCCCAATGCGTAATGAGCAAAGGCCCTTCGCTTTCCAGCTTCTGTCCGGTGATCTTTACGATTGCCCGCGGCACGGAAATTCCAGGCAGCTCTTTCAGGTAAGAAGCCGGCACATTGAAGGTGAAAAGAGATGGTACTGGTTTTTCGATGCGGTGCCCCAGGGCGGCCAGCCATTCGTAATTCTCCGGTTTATTTTGGCCGCCGGTGGTAACTAAAACTTTAGCAGCCTGCCAGTGTTGGCCTTTGGCGCTGGTAAGTTTAAATCCTTCTCCCGGTTGAACTATTATTTGGGTAATGTCCGTATGCGTCAGCACCTGGACCCCGGCATTTTCGGCTTCCCGCAACAGGCAGTTTACAATGGTTTCGGAATTATCGGTTACCGGAAACATGCGACCGTCTGCTTCGACCTTTAATTTCACGCCGCGCTTCTCAAACCAGTTTACAGTGTCCTGGGCGCCGAATTCCTTGAAGGGTTGTTTAAGTTGTTTACTGCCGCGGGGGTAAAATTTAACCAGTTCATTTGGGTTGAAACAATGGTGGGTCACGTTGCAGCGGCCGCCACCCGAAACTTTTACTTTGGAAAGCAATTTGCAGGTTTTCTCAAAAAGGATTACCCGCGCCTTCGGATTTTGCCGGGCACAGGTAATGGCTCCGAAAAATCCGGCTGCTCCGCCGCCAATCACTGCAATTATTCTGGACATGTTGGTTTTTTAGCTGATTTCGGTACTGTTTTTTGGGATCTGGAGAATAGCCTGCAGCGGATCCGGATAAAGGAACGTGTAGTTTAAAGCTGCTTTAAGTTTTTGGTTACTGATCCATTTGCCGTTTTTATTTTCCTCCGCAGAAGTTACAAACGCAGGTTCCGGCAAGCCTAAATTTCGGGTCGCGGCCTGGTAAAAAACTTTCCGCGAAGGATGTTCGTCGGCACAGGCATTGAAAACTTCGCCCCATTTCTCCTGCTTTATTATTTCTGAAATTATTCCAATGCAATCTTCCAAATGGATCAGGTTTACGGGGGCTTCCGGATTGGGCAGATCTTTTTTTCCGGCCAGAAAACGCCCCGGTTCCCGGCCCGGTCCGAATAAACCCGCAAAGCGCACGATGGTAGTTTTCCAGGGGTTTTCAGCGGAAAGCATATAGTCTTCAGCAGCAATTAAAGCAACCGCGCCGGAGTGGTCTAAAGCGCTTTTTTCCGTAATGATGGCAGAAGAGGGCGCATAAACGCCCGTTGAACTTACGAACAGGACCTGCTTAACGGGGGAATTTAAAAGGATCTTTTGCAGGCGCGCGATTTGATCCTGGTACGGGTTTTCCTGCCCGCGGCCGGGAGGTATGGCTACCACCAGAATTTCGGCCTGAAAAAATCTTCCGTTTTCCGGAACAATTACCGGGGAACGCAAGTCCAGCAAAAATGGCGAAATTCCTTTGGCAGCCAGGAGTCCCAGTTTTTCCGGGGTGGTAGTAGAACCGGCCACCTGGTAACCTTGCTTTAAAAGCGCTTCTGCCAACGGCAAGCCCAGCCAGCCGCAACCCAATACACTAATCTTTTTCTTCACGCACTAAATATTAAGCTCCAAATTTAAACATTTAAATCCGTTGGTGGTCTTATAGTATGGCATTCCTATTCCGGATAAATGGTAGGCTTTGGGTATAAAAATCCCAATGGGTTAACTTCTAAAAAGCCTGAGATTACGGCCGGAGAAGGGTAATTGCCAAAAAATATAATAACATTCTACCTTTAATTTAATGAATTCGTACAACCCAAATCCCTGACCGGGAAAGGAAAGCGAAGAGTTGAATAGGGGTATTGAAAATTAGAGACCTAAAAAAGAAGTTCTTATGTCTAAATATAATACCTGGTATCATCCGTACCCGATTAATGAGGCTTATACGAAACGGGTTGCCTACTTCTGCATGGAATACGGCATTCACCAGGCCCTGAAAAACTATTCGGGCGGTTTGGGTTACCTAGCCGGCTCCCACATGCGAAGTGCCTACGAATTGCGCCAGAATTTTATCGGGATCGGTGTGCTCTGGAAATTCGGTTATTACGACCAGGTCCGGAACGAAGACCAGACCATGCGGGTGCTTTTTCAGAAACGGTTCTATTCTTACCTCGAAAACAGCGGCATTGCCGTTACGGTAATGGTGCACAACCATCCGGTAGTAATTAAAGCCCTTGTTTTAAAGCCTGAAATTTTCGGAACAGTGCCTATTTATTTCCTGACCACCGATATTCCCGAAAATGACCACCTGGCCCGCACCATTACCCATAAACTCTACGACAGCGAACTTTCGGCCCGGATTGCCCAGAGTATTGTTCTAGGTTTAGGCGGTGCCAAAGTTGTGGAAGCCTTAGGCGGAACCGACGTTTATCACATGAACGAAGGACACGCTTTGCCGCTGGCTTTTCATTTATTCGATAAATACCGGGATGTGAATGAAGTAAAGAAGCGTATGGTATTTACTACCCATACGCCTGAAAAAGCCGGTAACGAAGAGCACGACATTGAGCACCTGGACCGTATGGGATTTTTTGGAAATGTGCCGCTTGAAATTGCCCGCGAAATAACCGGCATGCGCGGACACATGCTCGATTACACCCTTTCCGCTTTGCGCTTGTCGCGGGTAGCCAATGGGGTATCGCAACTGCACGGCGAAGTTTCGCGCAACATGTGGTACGACAATCCGGGGGTTTGTGAAATTAAATCGATCACCAACGCGCAAAACCCGAATTACTGGACCGACCCGATCCTGAAACAGGCCCTGCTCGAAAACGAGGATGAACTGCTGTTGCAGCGGAAACGGGAATTAAAGAAAGAACTCTTCGAGGAAGTGGCCGACCAGACCGGGAAACTTTTCGACCCGGATGTGCTTACCATAGTGTGGGCCCGCAGGTTTGCCGGTTACAAACGCGCCGACCTGCTTTTGCGCGATATCCCGCGTTTCCTGGAGCTCATCAGCCGGCCGGGGCAACGGGTGCAGGTAATCTGGGCCGGTAAGCCGTATCCGTTCCACCACGAAGCCATCGAAACCTGGAATAAACTGGTTAAATTTTCTTACCAGCGCAACGATATTGCCGTCTTATCCGGCTATGAGCTGGATCTGTCACGGAAAATGAAACACGGGGCCGATATCTGGCTGAACAACCCGCGGCGACCAAGGGAAGCTTCCGGCACCAGTGGCATGACGGCAGCCATGAATGGAACGATAAACTTATCGATCCAAGATGGCTGGATCCCGGAATTTGCCAGACACGGCGAAAACAGCTTCCTGCTGCCGGTTATCGATACCACGCTTTCTGAAGATGCCCAGGATAAGCTCGATCACGGCAACCTGATGCATATTCTGGAAACCGAGATCATCCCGATGTATTACAACGACAAGCAGCGGTGGCTCCGGATCATGAAGCAAAGCATGCTGGATATAGTTCCCGAATTCAGTGCCGATCGTATGGCCGACCAGTATTACAAAGAACTTTACCGGCTTTAAGCCAAAAGGAAATAAAAGAAAGCCGGCTGGATATTCCTGTCCGGCTTTCTGTATTTAGGCTGTTCCTTCAGATTTAAGCTTGGGTTTTTAGTCCTGAAAGCATAGCCTTTCTGGTATCGGAAAACCGAAGCATTCACTTATCTTCACTTTCTAAAACTGAAAAACCTTCATATGAATTATACCGAACCCATGCTCCGGGAAAATGCCCTGTCCGGAAAAGTTATTCTAATAACCGGCGGCGGTACCGGCCTGGGAAAATCGATGGCACGGTACTTTCTGCAGTTAGGGGCGAAAGTGGTAATTGCCAGCCGGAAATTACCTGTGCTGGAAGAAACTGCCGCCGAGCTGACCGCCGAAACCAAAGGTGAAATTTTACCGCTCGCCTGTGACGTCCGAAAATATCAGGAAATAGAATCCTTGCTGGAAACCATATCTGAGAAGTTCGGCTTGCCCGATGTGCTGGTAAACAATGCGGCCGGCAATTTTATCAGCCCCACTGAACGGCTTAGCCCCAAGGCTTTCGACATCATTACCGATATCGTTTTAAAAGGCACCTACAACTGCACGCTGGCTTTAGGCAAACGCTGGATCGAAAGCAAAAAGCCAGGCGCGGTGCTGAACATCGTGACTACTTATGCCTGGACCGGTTCCGGGTACGTGGTGCCTTCGGCCTGTGCCAAAGCCGGTGTGCTGGCCTTAACGCGGTCGCTGGCTTCGGAATGGGCCAAGTACGGGATTCGAAGCAATGCCATTGCGCCGGGACCATTTCCGACGGAAGGGGCCTGGAGCCGTTTGTTTCCGGCAGATGTTGCTGAAAAATTAGATCCGGTAAAACGGATTCCGGTCGGTCGTTTCGGGCACCACCAGGAACTGGCCAACCTGGCCGCTTACCTGGTATCGGATTTTGCGGCTTTTGTGAACGGGGAAGTAGTGACCATTGACGGCGGAGAGTGGCTTTACGGAGCCGGGGAATTCAACGGTTTCGACCAGATTGAGCCGGAAGCCTGGGATGAACTGGAGAAAGCCGCCAGAGGGAAAAGCTAAGATTTCTAAGCCGGAATTTCAGAATTTCAATCCCCGGATTCTAAAAAACAGTAGGATTTCGCCCCTAAAAACACCTTCTTTGCATTACAATAACTGTTTTATACTTTTATGAAAAAGCATTCCCTGGCCGTTGGCCTTTTTATATTCAGCGCTAGTGTTTTTGTTTCTTCCTGCAACGAGAAAAAGGCACCAGCCGATAAAACTCCGGTAAAAACCGAAGAAACCGCCAAACCAACAGAAGAAACCGCACCGGCTGCTGACACCACTTCTTCAGCGCCTGCCGATACCGTTGCGCAAACCGGTAAAACAACCACTACTACTGATTCGGGAAATGCCCAGAAATTCGGCCATATTAATTCCGCCGATCTGATAGAGCTGATGCCGGAAACCAAAAAAGCGGATGCCAGCCTGGAAGCGTTCGTAAAAAGCCTGGAAAAACAGTTTGGCACCCTGCAAAGCGATTACCGCAAAAAGATATCCGAGTACCAGAACCAGGAAAAAACCATGGTAGATGCCGTGCGGGAATCCAAAATAAAGGCCATTCAGGACCTGGAAGTGCAAATGCAACAATCCCAAGCGGAAGGCCAGCAAAAAGTAGCCGCCAAACGCGAAGCCCTGTACAAACCAATTCTGGATAAAGCCGAAAAAGCCGTGAAGGCTGTCGGTAAGGAAAATGGCTACGATTACATTTTCGACACCAATGCCGGTTCTTTTATTTATTCGAAAGAAAGCCACGATATAATGCCGCTGGTAAAGAAAAAACTGGGCATTAAGTAAGGTTTTCAGTACAGGTTTTCAATTACCATTGATTCACATTTATGAAGGATTTTAAGAAGTATTACATTATTCCGGAAGAGCCGGCCGAAGTTTACCAGGCGCTTACCAACCCGGTTGCCCTGCAGATCTGGACGGGCGAAAAAGCAGAAATGAGCACTGAGCCGGGCTCCGAGTTTTCGCTCTGGGAAGGCAGCATTATCGGGAAAAACCTGGAATTTGAAGAAGGGAAAAAGATCGTGCAGCAATGGTATTTTGGCGAGCAGGAAGAAGAATCGATCGTTACCATTAAACTTCACCCGCACAAAAACGGTACTTCCGTAGAGCTGAAACACATCAATATACCGGACGAAGCTTTCGAAGACATTACCGAAGGCTGGACGGATGCTTATTTCGGGGCACTGGCCGCTTTTTATGAAAGCTAAGAGAAATTGAGGGAACGTTGCTTTACTTTCGGATGGGTTATTTACTTTTGTAAATTGTTTTAACTAACACCCGTTAAAAAAAAACTTTTCCGAAAGTAATGAAAAAAGTATTTTCCCTTCTCTTACTTATGGCTGTTATTTCGGCCAGGGCCACGGCTCAGGACTACGCAAATCCGGATTATGTGAAGTCAGATTATAGGAATAACCTGCAACCTGCAAGTACCTTTTATCTGGGCTTTGGCGGCGGCATAAACCACTACCTGGGACTGATCGGGCCGTCGGTGGAATTCCAGCTGGCGGAAAAAATTACGGTTTTTGGCGGAGCCGGTTTGGGAAGCTGGGGAAGTAAACTTTCCTTCGGTGCCCGGTATTATGCGAACTATCCCGGTAAGTGGGCCTTCGGGTTAGGCTATTCCGTTTCCAGCGGGCTTGATCACATAGAATTTGATATGCCTGAAGGGTATGTGCAGAACCATAGTTCGACTGTAAAAGTACCTTTCAAACTGAAAAGCGCCTCAACGGTAAATTTATCTGCCCTCCGGTTCTGGACGCTGGGCAAAGCCCGCAAAAACCGTTTTAATGTGGAACTGGGTTATGCGGTGTCGGTTGCGGAAGACCGATACGTAATAAAAGACAGCAATTATGAATTAATGCCGGCCGGCCGCTATTTCATGAATGTGCTTCAGCCGGGAGGCGTTACTTTAGGTTTAGGGTTTTCTTTCGGAATGAATTAGGAGAACAGTTTTCGAGACCGGTAAAAATTCTATTTATACCTTAAAAGCCCGATCTTTTCGACCGGGCTTTTTTTTCGTTAATTCAGAAATAAAATTCGACTTACCTGCTTACCAGAAATTTACTTACCGCTACGCCTTCGGCAGTTTTAACTTTCAGCAAATAACAGGCGGGCGGAAGTGCCGCTACGTTGAAATTCAGTTCTGTAGTACTTTCAAACTGACGGGTAAGCAGCACTTTTCCGGTCAGGTCCAGTATTTCTGCCTGCAGCAATTTGGTGTATGGAACTTTAACAGATAATGAACCGGAAGCCGGATTGGGAAAGGGCGTTAACGCCAGCTTTTCGGTTTTCTGGTTCCCGGCAATCCCCAGCACGGCATTATCGGTAAGCTTTAAAAGGAAAATATCCGGCTGCAGGGTTGGGGAAAAATTTTTCATGCCGCTTATCAGGATTTTCCCCTGGTCGTCCTGTAGCAAACCATAGGCCCGCTCAAAGGTCTGGGCGGCTCCGTTATCGAATATGTGCTGCCAGAGAATGGTACCGTCCGCATCGGTTTTCACCACGAAAGCATCGGTTCCGGTCATAGGGTTGGTCGTGAAACCGCTGATTAAAAGGCCGCCGTCCGGGGTAGTTAAAATGGCTTGCCCTTCGTTGCGGAAAGCATTCAGGCTAAAAGATTTGTCCCAAAGCAGGTTACCGGAAGCATCGGTTTTAAGCAGATAGGTTTGGCCGGAAGTAAGCGCCAGATTGGAATTGTTTTTCAGGCCGGTTAATACGATCTCCCCGGTTGGGGTTTCCACCAGATCATTCGCCCAGTCGATGTTGGCGGTGCCGTACGTCTGGTGCCAGCGCTGGTTGCCTTGCGGGTCCGTGCGGATCAGGTAGAGGTCGTCGGTTACGCCGGGGTTGCTGCTGAAGCTGTAGGTGCCGCCGGCCATTATAAAATCGCCGTTTTGGGTAACCTTTACTTTTATTACTTCATCCAGAAAACTGCCGCCGTAAGTTTTTTCCCAAAGCAAATTTCCGCCCGCATCGGTTTTTACCAGATAGGCATCGCGGCCGCCCGCACCCATGCTTTCGGTTAAACCGCACATTACGAAGCCGCCGCCGGGCACCGCCTGCAAACCACTGAAATAATCGAGCTGAGCGCCGCCGAACGTTCTTTCCCAAAGCATGTTCCCGGAGGCATCGGTTTTCATGAGCCAGGCATCCCAGTTATTGCCTGGTGTAGATTTCGCTCCGGCCACTAAAATTGTACCGTCGGCAAGAGGCAAAATATCCTGAATATCGGTCATGGCGGTTGCAGAATACTGGTGTTTGATCCAGAGCGAATCGCCGTTGCGGTCGGTTTTCAGGAGGTAGGCATTTTGCGCGTATGTGGAATTAAAACTGGTGGTGTTTCCGCCCAGCAAATAGCCGCCGTCCGGGGTTTGAGTTAAAGCGTAATTAGCTTCTTCAGCAGCCCAGGCAAACGATTTGGTGACAGAAACCTGTTGGCCCTGGCCGGCAGTTCCCAAACAGCTTAGCAGGAAAAGTAACGATAGCTTCTTCATAATTTTAGTTGGTTTTTCGGGCAATTAACCCATCGTTTTCTGCTGCCGGAAATAATTTCAACCAGTAACCAAATGAGCTAAACCAACAGCTACATTTCAGCCATGAATGCCATTCGTTGACGAAAGCCGGTCGTTGGTTGAATTTTAGTGCATCTCTTGCTAAAGTTGGTTTTAAAAACTTACCTTCGGGAAAGTGATTGCTGGAAAATGGCTGGATCAACCTTCAGAAAATTTAAACTTTCCGGATTAACCCTGCTCACGCATACCGTGCTGTGGCTGGCAGTGCTGGGCCCGACCATAATCTTTTTCGGCAGCAAATTCCGGATCCTGCCTGCCGATAAAATTCTGGCAACCATTTTGGGCATGACGGTGCTTTCGGTGGTTCCGGTTTACCTGAACTACCTGTTGCTGGTACCCCGGTTTTTACGGCAGGAAAATTACCGTTTTTATGCGCTCTATATTTTCGCTGTCCTTCTGATTTTCGGCCTGCTGAAAGGCTACCTTACCTTGCTGGTATATTTGCATGTACTGCAGAAAGGGTATGTTCCTACCTTGCTGTATTTAACTTTTGTAAGTACGGTAGAGCTTTTAATTATGGTGTTTTTGTTTACTGCTTCGCAACTGGGAATCCATTGGCTGGCCGAACGCAAACTCCGCAAGGCGCAGGAGTTGGAACAACTGAAATCGGAAGTGCAATACCTGAAAGCCCAGATCAATCCGCATTTTCTGTTCAATACGCTCAATAACCTGTACGCGCTTACGCTAACCAAATCGGATAAGGCGCCGTTGATGGTGCTGAAACTGGCCGAAATGATGGAGTACATGGTGTATCACAGCAACGAAGAACTGGTGCCTTTGCAGAAGGAACTCGATTACCTGCAGCACTACATTGCCCTGGAAAAATTGCGGAGCCAGAAACCGGAAAACATCACCTTCGAAGTTTCCGGAACTTACGAAACCAGCCGGATCGCACCGCTGCTGCTATTGCCCTTTATCGAGAATGGTTTCAAGCACGGAATTCATGCCTTGGGCAGCGAAGCAAAACTGAATATTAAGATCCTGATCGAAGCCAACACGCTGCAGTTACAAATGAAAAATTCCATGAACAGATTTGGGGCGGAAGCGAATCCTTCCGAGGCCGGTGGATTTGGAATGGATAATGTCCGCAAGCGCCTGCAATATTTGTATGCCGGTCAGCACGAACTGGAAACGAAAGCGGCGGATGGTTTTTACCTGGTGAACTTAAATTTACCCCTGGCATGAAATTACGCTGCTTACTGGTAGACGATGAGCCGCTGGCGCACAAAGTGCTGGAAAATTACATTGGTCAGGTCGGTTCTCTGGTAGTGGCCGGAAATTGCTACACGGCTTTGGAAGCATTCGAATTCCTGAACCGGCAACCAGTGGATATTTTGTTTCTGGACATTAACATGCCGGGCATGACGGGTACTACTTTCCTTAAAACCTTCGAGGTAAAACCTGCCGTGATCATGACTACCGCGTACCGGGATTATGCCGTAGATGGTTTTGAGCACGACGTAACTGATTTCCTCTTAAAACCCTTTGCTTTAGAACGATTCCTGAAAGCGGTACAGAAAGTACAAAAACAGCAGGTAACCTCCGTACAGTCCAATCTTAATGCCTCTGATGCTCCTGTGGCGGTTTACCTGAAAGCCGGCAATGAAGTGATCCGGTTGCTGCAGGACGAACTGCTTTACGTGGAAGGTTTGAAGGAATATTTGAAGCTGCATCGGATTTCCGGCACGATGGTTTACAAAGGAAGTTTCCGTCAGATCGAAGAAGCCTTTCCGCCCCGGACTTTTTTACGCATTCACAAATCTTTTCTGGTTTCAGTAAAGCACCTTGCAAACATCAGGGGAAATGAAGTGAAAGTAGGAGAGAAGTGGTTGCCAGTCGGGAGAAGTTACAAAATGCAGGTGCAGCAATTTCTGGAAACGTTTCTGCTTAAGTAAAATAAAAAGCCCTGCCGGAACCGACAGGGCTTTTTGAGGCGGAAACCTACCGTTTTTTAAGCGGCTTTTGCTTTGATCTTGGTCTTCGTTTTCTTCTCTTTTTTCTTGTCTTTGGCCGGAACTTGCGGAGATGGCTGGATCATTAACCGGCTGTCTGTCGGGGTCTCTTTCACGATCTTCATCTCTTTGATCAGGTGGCTGGCGCCGGCAAATTTGTCGATGATGAAAAGGGTGTAATTAGAGGCAACAATGATGTTCCGCACGCGCTCAGGGTCGTACATGATGTCGCTCATGGTGCTTTCCCAAGCCCGGTCGAAGTTCGTGCCCATCAGTTCGCCGTTGGCATTAATTACCGGGCTGCCGGAGTTGCCGCCGGTGGTGTGGTTGGTGGCAATAAAAGCAACCGGCATTTCACCGTTCCAGCCATAATCGCCGTAATCTTTGTTTTTGTAAAGCTCCGCAAGTTTGGGGTGTACCTGGAAATCTACATTGTCCGGGTCGGCTTTTTCCATTACGCCTTCCAGGGTAGTGTAATACTTGTAGCGCACGCCATCCTGTGGTTCGTAACCGGATACCTGGCCATAAGCTACGCGCAAGGTGGAGTTTGCATCCGGGTAGAATTTCTTATCGGTCTGCATTTCGCGGAGGCCGGCTACAAACAGGCGGTTATTCAGCGTATTGGCGTCGGTAGCAACGGTGTAGGTTGGCTGAATTTTGGTGCGGTAATTCTCGGTAAAGGCACGGGCCAGTAAATAAGCCGGGTCTTTCTCGATTACTTTAATATTGGTAGCAGAAATCTGGTTCAGGGCAGTTTTTACTTTTTCCGGCGAAGTCATGAACGATTTGCTGTACACGTCTTCGGCGTACGCTTTCAGGTTACCTTTGTACTTTTTGTTTACCGTAGAAGTGAAATACGCCGGCTGGAATTGAGTGGGAACGTCTTTGCGGTACATGGAAAGCAGCGCGGCAAATACTTCCTTGTCAGCGGCTACATTGTAGTTCTTGAAGAAGCCGGCGTAATTTCCCAGGTTTTTCAGTTGCTTTTCAATATCGGCTTGCGGCGCTTTATTTTTTACCAGGTCCACGAAGTTCACGTAGGCTTGGGCGTAGTTCAGCAATTCAACCCCTAAAACAGCTTCGATAAAATAATCGCGGGAAAGCGTGATGCCGTTCAGGCTGTTGTAGTTTTTCTGGAATTCGGTAAGCACGGTACCGTATTTTGCCTGACGGTCCGGAGAGGCATTAACCCAGGCAGTGAATTGCTTTTCCAGTTCCTCTTTCTTGCCAACGGCATCAAGTTTTTTCAGGCCGCGGTTCTCGCCGATCCACTTTTTGTGGTAATTGCTGATGCTGGCATATTTGGCGGCGTACTGGATGCGTACAGCATCGGAAGCCTTCATGTGTTTGTCCAGAATGTTCAGCTTGGTTTCGCGGATCGCAATTTTAGCCGGGTTGGAAACTTCGTAAATTTCCTTTACCGCGTAAGAAGGCAGGTACTCGGTGGTGCGGCCAGGGAAACCGAAAACCATGGTGAAATCCGATTCTTTGATCGGAGACAGGGAGATCGGCAGGAAGTGTTTCGGTACGTACGGTTTATTTTCGGCAGCGTAGGCAGCCGGTTTGTTATCGGGACCGGCATATACGCGGAAAAGGGCGAAGTCGCCGGTATGGCGCGGCCACATCCAATTATCCGTATCGCCGCCGAACTTACCGATAGACGAAGGAGGCGCGCCTACCAGGCGCACATCGCGGAAAGTTTCGGTGATGTACATGTAATATTCGTTGCCGTAAAAGAAAGGCTTGATCTGGGCATCGTAATGCGTGCCCTGTACAGCGGCTTTCTGAATGGCCTCGATGTTAGCTTTTACTTTCTTTTCGCGTTCCGCTTCCGGTAAACCGGCCGGAATATCTTTTAATACCTGAGCGGTTACGTCTTCCATTCTTACAATAAAAGTGGCGGTAAGGCCCGGGTTTGGTAATTCTTCGGAGCGGTTCATGGCCCAGAAACCGTTGGTGAGGTAATCTTTCTGCACGGAGCTGTGGCTCTGGATCTGGCCGTAACCGCAATGGTGGTTCGTAAGCAGGAGGCCTTCGCCGGAGATCATTTCGCCGGTGCAGCCGCCGCCAAACAATACGATGGCATCTTTCAGGCTGGTTCTGTTAATGCTGTAAATATCTTCCGCCGAAAGTTTCATGCCGCGTTTCTGCATGTCGCTTTCGTTGAGCTGTTTCAGAAGCAGGGGCAGCCACATGCCTTCGTCGGCGCGGCTGGCGAGCGGTGTGAGCAGGAGCAGAGCCAGCAAGCGCACAAGGATCGTTTTTTTCTTCATTCGTTTGGGTTAAAGTTGAAACCCCGAATTTAAGGAAAATTTACCCTGCTTCCTTATCTGTTTGCCTGCCAACCGAGTTTTTGCCGGCAAATAGCTACCGATATCAGAAACAAAAGAAAATTTATGGAATTTTTGCAAAATTATATTCCCCGATTTTATAAATTAGGCTCCGGTTTCAGGAATTAAGCTTGTGAAAACGATACTGTTGTGAAGGTAAAAGTTATAATCGGGGGCGTGTTGCTGGCAGGCGTCCTTGCAGGTGTTCCGTATTTGTTGCCGTCAGATTTTAAGATCGAGAAATCGACCTTTATTCAGGCGAAGCCGGCTCAGGTTTTTGCCAGCCTGAACAACCTATCGGCCTGGGAAAAATGGAGCGCCTGGAACCAGCACGCCGACCCAACTTTGTCTAATTTTTACCAAGGTCCGGTAAGCGGTGTGGGTTCGGCATTCTCCTGGAAAAGCGGGAAGAGCGGCGAAGGCAGGATCGTTATTACCGCCAACGAACCGGACAAAAAAATTGAATTTCAATTCTATCCGGAAGGAAAGTTGCAAGCGCATGGCCAGTTTATTTTAGAGCCAGTTGAAAAAGGCACCCGCCTGACCTGGATCAGCACAGGAATTTTGCCGGATTATACCGACCGGGTGAAAGGCGTTTTTCTGAAGCGAAAACTGGATGCCGAATTTGAAAAAGGACTTTCGGGTTTGAAAGAACTGCTGGAACCCCAAGCGAAAAAAATCTCCCTCCGGAAATAAAACTAATCGTTAATTATCTTACTTTGCAGGCACTTTTTACGCAAAATGCTACCCTTTTTTAAGATGAATTTAACCCAAAAACCTGCCCCTTCGGAATACCCGCCTTACTTTGAAACCTACCTGAAACGGCTGCCGGACACCGATATTCTGGCTTTTCTGGCGGAACAGGTAGAAACGCTGGCTTCGCTGTTCGAAAATATGTCAGAAGCCGAGGCCGAGAAAGGCTACGCCGAAGGAAAATGGAGCCTGAAAGAATTGCTGCAGCACATGCTCGATGCCGAACGCATTATGGCTTACCGAGCGCTTTGTTTCAGCAGGAAAGAGGAAATAATGCTGCCGGGTTTCGAGGAAGATTCTTATGCAAGTAATTCCGATGCCAATCGCCGTTCTTTAACCGATATTTTAGCTGAATACCGTTTGCTTCGCCAATCGACCATTGCCTTGTTCAAGAGTTTTAGTTCGGAAATGCTGATGCGGGAAGGGAAAGCCAATAATGCGCACTACAACGTGCGGGCCATTGCCTGGGTAATTGCCGCGCACGAAAACCACCACCTGCACATTATTCGGTCGCGTTATTTGCTGCAGGAGGTTTAGGTTTACCTGCCTCTTTTCTGGCAAGTGTTAAGTGAAAGCGTCACTTGGGCTTAAGGAACAAGCGGAAGTCTGAAGACTTCCGTGACCCTTCCTAAATGGCTAAAAACAAGCTACGATTAGGATACAAAATTATTATTGGGTCATCTCGACGCCAGGAGAGATCTCAGAAATAAGGTATAAAAGCAAAATAAAGGGTACTACCAACTTGATGAGAGCTCTCCTGGCGTCGAGATGACGGAAAAGGTCAAAGTTTAACAATTTTTACCTTTTCTAACCTTTTCTAACCCTACAAACACCTGTTCTACTTTTGTGTCTTGATTATAGCAAATTCTGGGTAGGACTTTTCGAAATCTGTAAGCTGGTTCCTTGTTTTCATTCTTGTTACAAGCTTCCGCCAGTCTGGAGACTGGCTTTTGTCTGTCAGTCCCAAGTGACGCTTTCGCTTAACACTTGCGCCAGGAACAAAAAAACACCTGGTAATCAGGTGCTTTTTGATGTTTATTAATTCAAAAGATCAACTTTACAGCAACTCATTCGCCAGATTCGCCAGTTCAGAACGTTCGCCTTTTTGCAGGGTGACGTGGGCGTAGAGGCGGTGGTTTTTGGCTTTGTCGATCAGGTACGATAAACCGTTGCTCTGGCTGTCGAGGTAAGGCGTATCGATTTGGTAGATGTCGCCGGTGAAGATGATCTTGGTGTTTTCGCCGGCGCGGGAAATAATGGTTTTTACTTCGTGCGGCGTCAGGTTCTGGGCTTCGTCTACAATAAAGCAAACGTTGGAAATGCTCCGGCCCCTGATGTAGGCCAGTGGCACGATCATGAGCTTTTCCTGTTCCAGCATTTCCTTTATTTTACCGGCTTCCTTGCTGTTTTCCGAGTACTGGTTCTGGATGAATTTCAGGTTGTCGAAAAGCGGCTCCATGTACGGGTTCAGCTTCGATTTTATATCGCCGGGCAGGTAGCCGATGTCTTTGTTGCTGAGCGGCACAATGGGGCGGGCCAGGTAGATCTGCCAGAAATTGCGGCGTTGTTCCAGAGCACCTGCTAAGGCCAGCAGGGTTTTACCGGTACCGGCAATGCCCTGTATGGTTACCAGTTTCACGTTCGGGTTCATGACCGCGTGCATGGCAAAGGTTTGCTCTGCATTGCGCGGCTTGATGCCGTAGGCGTTGAGTTTGTCAACCCGCTCAATTTTCCGTTGCTCCGGGTTGTAATAAGCCAGAATGGAATTGGTAGGGCTTTTCAGGATAAAGTAGTGGTTGTCGCGCGGGGCGTTTGCCAGCACTTTGTCGCTATTGCAGAAGCCTTTTTCGTACAATTCGTCAATTACATCCGGCGCTACATCGTGCAGCTCATCGATGCCGGTATAAAGGCTGGAAACGTTCTGTACTTTTCCGGTTTCGTAGTCTTCGGAAATAAGGTTGAGCGAACGGGCTTTCAGGCGAAGGTTGATATCCTTGGTAACCATAATTACCTGGTACTTCGGATTTTCCTGCTGCAGGTGCAGCGCCGCGTTCAGGATCTTATGATCGGGCTTGCTTTCGTTAAAAACCTCTTCGGCATTAATGGTCGGCGTCGGGTTCATGATCACCTTAAAGCGGCCTTTACCTTCACCATCCAGCGGGATCCAGTTCTGCAGGCGGTGTTCGTCCGAAAGTTTGTCTATAAAGCGGATAAATTCGCGGGCTTCGAAGTTCTTAATGTCGTTGCCTTTCTTGAAATTATCGAGCTCTTCTAAAACCGTTATGGGAAGGGCTACATCATGCGGACCAAAATGTTCGACGGCACTGTGATCGTAAAGAATTACGGAGGTGTCGAGGACGAAGATTTTCTTTTGTTTGGCTTTCTGTTTTTCAGTCATAAGTGTTCCGTTTTCATTCAAAGGACAGGTCTGGAATAATTGTAATATTCTGACCTGCTTACTAGCGTGGCTTGTGCTTGTGTGTACGCACAACTTAAAAAACTGAATAGAAAAAAGACTATATTTTTATATTAAAAAAGTGAATTTTTTAGTAAAGTTCTGAAAAAGAATAGCTTATTTTTTGCTGTTCCGGTGCAATTTTGTGGGAGCTTTTTCAGCCGAAAACCTGAACGATTTTTTATTCGTTTATAATAGCCCGATGCCGGAAAAGCAGCAATATTTTTAGTTGGTTTCTAAAAAAGATATCCGCATTCAGCAATATTTCCGTTACTTTGGGGTTTACCTAGAAAACGGATTTTCATACCTTAAATTTACAACTATGGCTAAAGGAACTGACGCCCGCAAGGAAGACAAAAAGAAACCGGCTAAAACCGATAAAGAGAAAAAAGCAGCGAAACTGGAAAAGAAAAACGCTAAAAAATACGACTAAGCTATTTTTAGCGAAAACAGCAAGGCCCCGACATTGTTCGGGGCCTTGCTGTTTAATAGACTTCTAATTTTGGTTTGTTGTCCAGAATGGTTTCGATCCGCTCCATTACATCCGGGGTTATTCGCTGGTAAACGTCAATGGCTTTCATGTTTTCATGCACCTGCTCCACGTGGGAGGCTCCGGTAATTACAGTGCTTACGTTCGGGTTCTGCAGGCACCAGCCTAAAGCCAGCAGGGTAGTGGTCATGTCCAGTTCTTTCGCGATCGCGCCCAGTTCCCGCACTTTCTGGATTTTTTGCTGGGCTTCCGGGCTGGTGAATCGTTCTTTCAGCCAAGCCAAGTCTTCGTGTTTGGTGGCCCGCGAATCGGCGGGTATGCCTTCGTTATATTTGCCGGTTAACAGGCCCGAAGCCAGCGGCGACCAAATGGTAGTTCCTAAACCAATTTCGGAGTAAAGCCGGTGGTATTCCTTTTCGAAACGCTCGCGGTGAAACATGTTGTATTGCGGCTGTTCCATGGTAGGCGGCGTTAAGTTATACTGCCGGGCAACGGCGTAGGCTTCCATGATCTGCTGCGCCGTCCATTCGGAAGTTCCCCAGTACAAAACCTTGCCCTGGGTAATGAGATCGTGCATGGCCCTTACGGTTTCTTCGATGGGCGTGAGGTGATCGGGACGGTGGCAGAAGTAAAGATCGAGGTATTCGACCTGCAGGCGTTTTAAGGCGGCATGACAGGCTTCCATTACGTGCTTCCGGCTCAGACCTTTCTGGTTGGGCAGTTCTCCGCCCCAGAAAACCTTGCTCGAAACCACAAAGGTGGTCCGGTCCCAGTTCTGCCTTTTCAGGATATGGCCCATTACAATTTCCGACATGCCGTTGGCGTAGACCTCGGCATTATCGAAGAAGTTAACACCGGCCTCGTAAGCGGCCACCATGCAGTCTTCGGCCAGTTTTTCGTCTATTTGTTTGCCAAACGTTAGCCAGGAGCCTAAAGACAATGCGCTTACCTGTAGCCCTGATTTTCCTAATCTGCGGTATTCCATTTTTTATATCGTTTCGGTTTATATATTCTTCTTGTAGTACTGAAAGCCTGAAAACTGCTTACGAAAATCGCTACGCTAGGGCAATAAAAAAGCCCTTACATTTAGTAAAGGCCCGAGCATTGGGTTTAAAATTCTAATACGTTTACATTAAGAAATAGTAAAGTAGGTTTCCTTTTCCTTGTCGTGGAGGCGGATGGCGCCCAGCAGTACCAGTTTTACCAGAATGCGGTAGGCGCGGCGGCGGGAAATGTTAACCAGTTTCATGTACTGTTTCAGGGTAATGCGGCGGTTGCTGCCCAGGTATTCGAGCAAAAGTTTTTCCTGCACGTCATATTCGGGAAAGATCTCTTCCCTGGTTACTTCCGCTTCTTCGGCCTCGATCACTTTCAGCACCATTTTGCTGGTTTGTACGGTTTCGTCTTTCACCCGGATATATCCGCGCCAGTCGTCTTCCTTTACTTTAACCAGGTGCGGTTTTGCGAGACTTTCCGGAATGATTACCTTCAGCACCGTTTTGTCGTCTTCTTCAATTTCTTTAAAAAAGAGCTTCACGGCGGGTTCACAGTATTGGGTGGCGGCAATTTGGAGGAGGTGTTTTTCTTCTTCCGGATCGATGCCCGCTATCTGGCCATTATCCATTACGCCAACCAGAATAATGCCGCCGCGGGTATTGGCAAAAGAAGCAATGGTGCGGGCAATACGGTCGGGATTGGTTATTCTTTTTTTGAAATCGAGCGTATCGTTTTCGCCGCTCCAGATCAGCTGCTGTAATTCTTTCATGATACTTTATAAACGGCTGTACGCCGAATAGTTCTGGCAAAATCAAAACTGGAAACCGGTCTGGATTTCGCTTAACGTCCAAAGCCTGTGAGATATATTAGGGTTATACGTAATTTCGGCCGATTTAATCGGTTTCATTTTGCTGAAATAATATCCGCTCAGGTCTTCTACTTCGGGCGAAGCCGCCAGGTAAAGGCTGGTTCTGGCACCCTGTTCCGGCGAGATCATAAAGGGCCGGGCCAGCAGGAATAAGTACTTCAGCGAGCCGGTATGCTCATGCCCGAATTTAGTGGCCACCATGCCTGGATGCAAGACATTGGCCGTAATGTTGGTAAATTCCAGGCGGCGGCTAAGCTCATAGGTGAACATGATATTAGCCAGTTTGCTATCGCAATAAGCCGTAAAGGCGTTGTATTTTTTAGGCGAATTCATGTCCTGGAAACAAATATCGCCCAGGCGGTGCGCTTCGGAAGAAACATTCACGATTCGGGCTGATTCGGCTGCCACCATTTTATCGATCACCAGGTTGGTTAACAGAAAAGGTGCCAGGTGGTTGGTTGCCCAGGAAATCTCAAAACCTTCTGCGGTAAGCGTTCTTTTGCCCGGCATCATGCCCACGTTATTCACCAGAATATCAAGCTTCGGAAATCGGGCGCTGAATTCGGCGGCACACCGTTTTACTTCCTGCATGAGCGCCAGATCGGCTACCAGCAAGGTTATATTTTCATTACCTGTTTGTGCGATAATTTCCTTACGGGTTTCAGCGGCTTTTTCGGCATTGCGGCATACCATTACTACGTGCGCTCCCAAATGGGCCAGCTCACGGGCGGTAATCTTTCCGATGCCGGAACTGGCGCCGGTAACCAGCGCAATCTTATCCGTTAAAGGTTTGAAAATAGGATTATTTAACTCTGTAAGCATTATTGAAGTCTCCGGCTCTGAAAACAAAAATTTCGGCGCCAGCGTTCTTTTATTCTACTTTTGAAAGCATTATCTTCTATTTAGCTTAGATAACATTTTTAATTATATACAACAGGGCTAAATAACATATATTGTCATTATAAAATATTGGTGGCCATTGCTTTAAATAGTAATTGTTTTGTTACATTAAATTCCATTGCGTTTAAAACTTTCTTAATATCCTTTCCTGACAATATTCATCTGAAACAAAAATCCGTAGAGAACCGGGAATGAAACTGATTCCTGAAACGTTTACTTAAAATATACAGGCAGCAATAGAAATAAAACAGCATGTTAGAATATTCATTGTTTCGGAGGCTTCCGCTCTGGAGCCAGGTGGAGGAACTGAACCGCCATGGGATTTTACTGGCGCGGCGGGAGTTACCAGGCTGGAAGATCGCGCTTTATTCGTTCAATAATTACTACGTGGAGGTCTGGTCCGGCAAAGGAGTGAATATTCCGGCTACTTTTAAGAAAACGGCCGGCGCGTTAACCATTCTGGAACCTTACCTGGATACGCTGGAAGCGGAAGACCTGCTTAAAATAGAATAGCGCTTTATCTGAAGTTTATTCATAAGAAAGGCCGGAACGTTTACCGGCCTTTTCCTTTCGGCGGCTAATTCTCCTGACTTAACATTTCCATCAAGGCCTGATAGTAATTCTCATAAAGTTCCTGGTGCTGTTGCAGGTACAGCAGCGGCTCGATCAGTTCCAGTTCCATCAGCTGAAATTCATCTTTCACTTTTACGCCGTCAACACGCGCATACAAACAATCATTTGCAAATTCCTGCACCAGTTTTTGGGCCGTTTTTAGTACTGTTTCAGGTGGATCGGATGGAATAATGGCACCTCCAAAATAATGCTGCACCCGGAAATCACCGGACTTGGGTACTTTTAAAACGCAATGGCTGAAGCGGCCATTGAAAAAGATCAAAGACCATTCGCCTTCGGTCTGAATCTCCGGTACAAAAGGTTGCGCCAGGAAAGCTTCTTTGGCCAGTAAAAATTTAATTTTAGGTTCAATAGTGGCGGCTTCCGCTTTGGAAATGGAAAAAGTATTTTTAGCCCCGCCGCTGATAACCGGCTTTATAATGATCGTCTCCGTCTGCCATTTTTCGTAAAGCTCGTAAATATTCAGGTCGTCAGGGGTTTCCAGGATTCTGGTAGGAACAATGGGAAAGCCCGACTTTTCTAAGTCCAGCAGGTAGCGTTTGTCGCTGTTCCAGCGGACCGTTTTTATGGGATTCAGCACCCGCAAATGCTGACTTTCCAGTTTATCAAGCCAACGGTTAAATTCCTGAATGTGGTCGAAATAGTCCCAGGGCGACTTCAGCAGAATGGCATCGTACTTTTTCCAGTTCACGTCCGGGTCATCCCAGATCTCAAAATTTACTTCGAGGTCCTTGCTAAGCAGGAACTGGTGCAGGCGGTTATCTTCCAAGGAGCCTTCGCCGGGAAAATTCCCTTTATCGTTGTAGGTAACTAAAGCTATCTTTAATCTTTGCATAATCTAATTAAGTAACAAGACCAAAATAGCAGCATAACTTGACAGGAGACAATTTTAAAATCAACTGAAATGTAGATGCGTGCATGATCTTAGTCTAGATACCAATGTCTTTTTACTTAGAAGCCGAAGATAGAAAATCCTCCGTCAACTGCCAGGCATTGTCCGGTTATGTAACTGGCGGCCGGGAGGCAAAGGAAAGCTACCGCCGCGGCCACTTCCTCCGGATTCCCAACCCGTTTCAGGGGCGTGCGCTCCAGCACTTCCTGCAGGAATTCCGGGTTTTTTAATACCGTTTCGGCCAATGGGGTTTTAATGTACCAGGGCGCAATACAGTTTACCAGAATGTTGTCTTGCGCCCATTCGGCAGCCAGGTTGCGGGTAAGTTGCACCAGCGCTGCTTTGGTCATGCCGTAAATAGCGCCCGTCCGTAAGTGTTTTAATCCGGCTACCGAGGAAATGTTCACTACCCGGCCGTTTCCGCTTGCTTTCAGTAGCGGAAAAGCTAACTGGCACAAGTGGAAAGTTGCTTTCAGGTTGGTATTCATCAGAAAATCATATTCTGGTTCGTCGTATTCAAGGGCTTTCTTCCGGATGTTGGTGCCCACGTTGTTGATCAGAATATCCAAGGTACCCCATTTTTCCTGAATGCCTTGAACCAGCAGGCGCCGGTCACCTGGTTTGGCTACATCGGCAGCCAGACCGTGGGCCGGAAATTGCTGCTGCCGCCAGTGCTGCACGGCTGCCTGCACTTCGGCTTCGTTGCGAGCCACGATCATCACTTCCGCACCCAGGCGCATCAATTCTTCGGCAATGGCTTTGCCTATGCCTTTGGAGCCGCCGGTAACCAGGGCTTTTTTACCGATAAGAAGCCATTTTGCAGATATGTTCATGGGTTGAAGGGAGAAAGGGTTGAAGGAAGAAAAAGTTACGGCCTTAACTGCTTTGAGGTTATTTTTTATAGGAGGCCAGTGGCCCTTATCCGTATAATTTCCGCCAAATTCTGCTATATTTACAGTTAAAGGATTATAAAGAACCTGGCCGAAAGCCACCAATAAGAAGCAAATAAAGTGTTGCAGGATAACCATGGAAGACGGATCAATTATTTGCGGCTGGCCGTAACGGACCGCTGTAACCTCCGCTGCTTTTACTGCATGCCCGAAAACGGGATCGACTGGCTTTCACGGAAGGCGTTGATGAGCTATGAGGAAATGCTCCGGATCTGTTCGGTACTGGTGAAAATGGGCGTGGAAAAGATCCGGATCACCGGCGGCGAACCTTTCGTCCGGAAAGATCTGATGCCGTTTTTAACTGCCTTATCGAAGCTGGCCGGCTTACAGGAACTGACTTTAACGACCAACGGCGTACTTACAGCTCCTTTTGTACCGGAATTGAAGAAGCTGGGAATAAGATCCGTAAACCTCAGCCTCGATACCCTGGACCGGCAGCGTTTTCACAGCATTACCCGCCGCGATGAATTACCGCAGGTGCTGCAAACGCTGGAAGAACTTTTAAAGCATGGTATCCAGGTTAAGCTGAATGCGGTGGTAATGGAAGGAAAGAATACGGAAGACATCCTGCCTTTGGCGGAACTTACCCGAAGCTTGCCGGTAAGTGTGCGGTTTATTGAAGAAATGCCCTTTAACGGCAGTTCCGGCGTAAAAGCACTTTCCTGGGACCACTTCCAAATCCTGAATAAGGTCCGGGAACATTTTCCGGAGGTTCATAAAATTCCCGATCCGCCTTTTTCTACCTCTTATAATTACCAGGTTCCGGGATATAAAGGCACGTTGGGCATTATTGCCGCTTACACCCGTTCTTTTTGCGGTACCTGCAACCGGATCCGGCTTACGCCAACGGGCAATCTGCAAACCTGCCTTTACGGTGAAAGCGTGCTGAATGTAAAAGACCTGATGAGGTCAGGGAAAAACGATCCGGAATTAATAGAAGCTTTAGAAAGTGCCATGAACAGGCGGGCAAAAAATGGCTGGGAAGCGGAAAAGGAAATGCTGGGAAGCACTTTAATGCATCGATCGATGGCTTCTATTGGAGGTTAATCTGTATTGAAAAAAAGCTTGTGCTTCATAACGAATTATTTGCCAAGTAAAAGCAGGCTGAAGCATGGTTGTTGGTGAAAACACCATAGCCGTCAGGCTCAGCTAATTTATTGGGTCATCCCGAACGAAGTTGAGGGAACTTATGGAGCCGCATATTTAAAATTAAACGGTAAGACAAATCTTGCTATGCTCGCTTTGTCATAGAAATATGTATAAGTTTCCTCGACGTTGCTCGGAATGACCAGTTTTTCTCCTTTGCCTGACGGCTATGGTGAAAACACGCAACAACGGCGAACAGAAGAACCTGACAAGTTAACTTGTATGTAGTAATAACTCCGGAAAACACAAAGTTTAAAGTTACATCAAATTAAAGTCAGCACAACAAATCCTATCAGGCAAATGGTAAAGGTAGCGGAAGCGGAAGCAATTATTCAGGGGCAGTGCCGGGATTTTGGCGCGGAAATCATACCGTTTGACCAGGCTTTAGGTCGTGTGCTCGCCGAAGACCTGCAGGCGGACCGTGATTTTCCGCCGTTTAACCGCGTTACCATGGACGGCATTGCCATTCAATTTCAGGCTTTCGAAAAAGGAAACCGATCATTTAAAATTAAAGCAACCCAGGCCGCCGGCGAACCGGCAAAGGAATTACAGGAAGAAGCGGATTGCATTGAAATTATGACCGGGGCCGTTTTGCCGCAAACTACCGATACCGTGATCCGGTACGAAGATCTGGAAATTCAGAATGGCGTTGCCACGCTTTTAACGGAAAATATAAAGGCGGGCCAGAACATACACCGGCAAGGGAAAGATAAACGCCAGGGCGGAATTGTGGCCTCCGCCAACCAGGTAATTACGCCGGCTTTGATGAATGTAGCCGCCTCGGTGGGTGCCACGGAAATAAAGGTAAAGAAACTGCCGCGAGTGGTGGTGCTTTCTACCGGCGATGAACTGGTGGAAGTACACGAAAAACCACAACCTTACCAGATCCGCAAGTCGAACAGCTACACCATTCAGGCGGCGCTGCAACAGTTTAAGGTTTTGGCTGAACTCAGGCATTTGCCCGATAACCCGGAGCAGATCCGAACGGAATTACTGGATTGCCTGAAAGCTTATGACGTAATTTTATTAAGCGGCGGTATTTCCAAGGGGAAATTCGATTATGTTCCTGAAGTTTTATCAGAGCTACAGGTTGAAACCTTATTTCAGCACGTGCAGCAACGCCCCGGTAAACCTTTCTGGTTTGGCAAACATCCGCATGGCGCTTTGGTATTCGCATTTCCCGGGAATCCGGTTTCTACATTTATGTGCCTGTACCGGTATTTCTTTCCCTGGCTGAAAATTAGCTTTGGTTTAGATACAAAGAAGTTTTTTGCATGTTTAAGTACTGATTTTACCTTTAAGCCGGAACTGCAATATTTCCTGCAAGTGAAGTTGCAGGTCAGTGAACAAGGCAAGCTAGTAGCAGAGCCGGTAGAAGGAAACGGTTCCGGCGACTTGACGAACCTGGTGGATGCCGATGCCTTTTTAGAACTTCCGGCCGAAAGAACTCATTTTCAGGCAGGGGAAGTTTTCCGGGTTTGGCCTTTTAAGCAGCTTTTTTAATTAAAACAGTAGGGATTCCGGCTGAAAAAGTACAAAAGAAACAATATTGAAAGAATGAGTGAATTTTCCCATTTGAATGAGAAAGGGCAGGCTTCGATGGTAAACGTGGGAGAGAAGCCCGTTACCTGCCGGACGGCTACGGCCCGGAGCATTGTGGTACTTCCGCCGGAAGTGCTGGAAAAATTTAACGAAGGCGACATTCAGACTAAAAAGGGTTCGGTGTTTCAGATCGCCATTATTGCCGGGATCATGGCGGCTAAAAAAACCGGAGAGCTTATTCCGCTTTGTCACCCATTGGGTTTGGATAACTGCCAGGTAGATATTCAGCTGAATGCACAACAGGAAGTGGTAATTGACTGCACGGCCAGTCTTACGGCCAAAACCGGCGTAGAAATGGAGGCCTTGGTGGGCGCAACGATGGCAGCCTTAACGGTGTACGACATGTGCAAAGCCCTGAGCCACGACATTGTAATTAAGGAAACGAAACTGATGGAAAAAACGGGAGGGAAACGTGACTTTAAAAGAGCATAGCAAACACCCCAATTTAGCGCGGCCGGCTTACGGGAATTTCGGCCGAAATGAATGGGCGCTGGTCGGAACCAACTGCAACGTAATTAAATCGCTTGCCGGAAAGATCATCGAAGCCCTTGCCCCGAAATACCAGTGCGCGTACGTAGATGCCAGCCATGCAAACGCCGATACCGAAGAAGTCCTGCCGGATCGGTTGGCCCAAGGCGCAACGCTGGAATACACCGATCAGATCCGGTCCCGGCAGTTTCATTACCAGAAGGAATTCAATCCGTTTCAGTTTCGTCCGTTTTTCAACGAAGCCGATCTGGTGCTGGTAAACGGGAATCATCATCAGGCCAAAGCCCAAATTGTTTTCATCGATCCGACGAAGGAAGCAAGCCTGCAAAAACGGGTGTCGCAGCTTACCCATGTGCAGTTGTTTCTGATTTCAGAATCCGAAACGGAGATTTTTCCTTTCCTGAAAAACGCTATACCGAATTGGGGAAATATCCCGGTTTTAAAGTTGAGCGATACCGGTGAAATTATTCGTTTTTTTGAGCGGCAAATGCAGGCGGCGAAACCGAAAGTAAACGGGTTAGTATTGGCCGGCGGCAAAAGTGTGCGCATGGGTTCGGATAAAAATTTACTCAACTGGCACGGCAAGGAACAGCAATATTACCTCATCGATCTGCTGCAGGAATTTTGCGAAGAAGTTTTCATTTCCTGCCGGCTCGAACAGGAAACCAGTATCCCTGAACCTTACCTAAGCTTACCCGATACGTTCACCGGATTAGGACCGATGGGCGCCACCCTTTCCGCTTTCCGCCAGAATCCGGATGCGGCCTGGCTGGTCCTTGCCTGTGACCTTCCTTTGGTAAACTCCGAAACACTAGCCTTTTTAATCGGAAACAGAAATTCCTCCAGGTTTGCAACAGCCTTCGAGAATCCGGAGAACGGTTTTCCGGAGCCGCTGCTTACCCTTTGGGAGCCTAAAAGTTATCCAGTACTCCTTTCGTTTTTGGCCCAGGGCTATTCCTGTCCGCGAAAAGTGCTGATCAATTCTGAGGTGCAAATTCTACAAGTGCCTGATCAGGATGTGCTTAAAAATGTAAATACGCCGGAAGAACGGGAACAGGTATTACGGCTTTTGAAACAGCGAAAGGAAACGGTATGATGCAGTCTGAAAATCTTCGTTACAGTTGCCAGATAGCCTTGCCCGGCTTTTCCGAAACCGCTCAGGCGAAACTCAGGGAAGCAAAAGTTCTGGTGGTAGGTGCCGGTGGCCTGGGTTGTCCGGCGGCGCAATACCTGGCCGCGGCCGGCATCGGCACCTTAGGCCTTGCCGATTTCGACACCATTTCGGAAAGCAACCTGCACCGCCAGATCTTGTTCACGCCGGCTGAAGTGGGGCAGTTAAAAGCCAAAGTAGCAGTTAGTAAATTACAAAGTCAGAACCCCGGCATTAATTTAATTGCGCATCATCTACAGGTGAATGCTGAAAACATTTCTGACTTGTTTCAACCTTATGACCTCGTAGTAGATTGCACCGATAATTTCGAAACCCGCTACCTGCTCAACGATGCCTGCGTGCTGACCGGCAAACCCCTGGTGTACGGTGCCATTTACCAGTACGAAGGACAGGTTGCCGTGTGGAATATTTTAAATGAAGATGGTACGCGTACCCCAAATTACCGCGACCTTTTCCTGGCAGTAGATGCTACACAGGTTCCGAATTGTTCTGTAGGGGGTGTTATTCCTACAATTGCCGGCACTATTGGTACTATGATGGCTAACGAAGTGCTGAAGTATTTTTCCGGTGTGGGTGAATTGTTAAGCGGACAGGTGCTGCTTTTCGATGCCTTTTCCATGCAAAGCCGCCGGATCAGAATTGGCAACCAAACCAAAGTTGAAATAAAGGAATTACCCAAGATTGAAAAGATCCGGACAATTTCCGCTTCCGAGGTTCGGGCTGCTTTGGCGGAAGCAAAGTACGAATTGGTAGATGTCCGGTCGGCAGAAGAAAGGCTTCAATTCAATATCGGTGGCTGCCATATTCCGTTGACAGAACTGGGTGAAAGCAGAATCCAGTTTTTCGAAAAAGGGAAACCCGTGGTGTTTTATTGCGCCACCGGAAAACGTAGCAAGAACGCTGCTAAATTGATGGAGGAAGCTTTCCCAAATGGAAATTATTATTCCTTAGCTGGTGGCTTGCAAGCCTGGCAGGAATATCCGGAATAATTAAACCTTAAAAGTTCGGCTTAATATTGCGTAAGCGCAAACGCCAGTATATTAGCTCCCATGCGCAAAGCCGCCTGCCGTTTCTCTTCCGGATCGTTGTAAATTTCCTGGTCTTCCCAGCCGTTGCCCAGATCGGTTTCGTAGGTGTAAAAGCAAACCAACCGGCCTTTGTAGATCAGGCCAAAGCCTTGCGGTGGTTTGTTGTCGTGTTCGTGAATTTTTGGCAGTCCTTTCGGGAAAGCGTATTTCTGGTGGTAAATAGGGTGGGAGAAAGGCACTTCCACAAATTCCAGTTCCGGAAATACTTTTTTCATTTCGCGCCGCACAAATTTATCCATGCCGTAATTATCGTCGATGTGCAGGAAGCCGCCGCCGATCAGGTACTTGCGCAAATTATCTGCTTCGGCCGCCGAAAAAACCACGTTGCCATGACCGGTCATGTGCACGAAGGGGTAATTCATAATTTCCGGACTACCTGCATCCACCACCTTTTCATTTTTATCGATGTTCAGCTTCAGGTTATTGTTCGTGAATTGAATAAGATTCGGCAGGGAAGTTTTATTCGCGTACCAGTCGCCGCCGCCGTTGTACTTCAACTTCGCGATCTGGAAGCTTGGTTTCTGGGCATTAACGCTATGGAAAGCGAGGAAAATAGTAAATATGGTAAGAAGGAGCTTCTTCATTTCGAAATATTTTTGTTAATCTTCAAGTGATTCATTGATACCGTTAATTAAGTCATGCAGAAATTTCTTGTTTTCATCTGTAACTCCGCTATTAGGACAAGCTAATTCTAGTAAAGTTCTTAAAGTATTATCAAACCACCTGTAATTTTCAATTAATGGTGGTATTGCATGAACATTAGAAACATAATTAATAGCTCTTACTAACAATTCTTCTGATCCACCTAAATCTTTGATCAAATCTAAATTTTCTAAAGCTATTCTGTGGAAACCATCTGTCATTCTTGAAAGTTGCGGTAGATTTGAATCTACATTCTCAAAGGACTGATTATATTCTAAACATAAAAGGTCAGTAGCTAGATGAAAACAAGCTTCTTTAATTTTATCTTTTTCCATTTCCTTCTTTATATAACTAACTCAACAGCAGATTTAGTGTGTGGCAAGCCACCAAAGCAGCAGTTTCGGTTCTTAAGCGGCTTTCGCCCAACGTCACCGGTTTGATACCTTTCGTCAAAGCCATTTCAATTTCTTCCGGCGTAAAATCCCCTTCCGGGCCAATTAAAACGCAAAAGTTGTTATCGGAGGTTTTAATTTGCTTTAATTCCTGGCGGTTACCTTCTTCTAAATGAGCAATATATGCTTGCGAATCCGTATCTAAACTGGCTAAAAAAGTCTTGTATGGCGTCAGTTCATTTAGCTTCGGCAGGTAGGCTTTCAGGCTTTGCTTCATGGCGCTTACGGCAATTTTCTCGAGCCGGTCCAGCTTCAGTTCCTTGCGTTCGGAGCGGGTACATTTCAGAAAACTGATTTCGTCAATGCCAATTTCCACTGCCTTTTCTACGAACCATTCCATGCGGTCCAGGTTTTTGGTAGGGGCTACGGCAATGTGAATGTGATGCGGTTTTTTCCCGAATTCCTGTACCGTTTTGGTAATTTCCAGCTTGCAGCGTTTCGGGTTCGGGTCGGTTACTTTTGCCTCGTACAAGCCGCCTTTTCCATCCACCAGCTGTACCGTTTCCCCGGCTTCCAGACGCAACACCCGGATGGCATGCTTCGATTCTTCTTCGCTTAAGGTGTATTCGGTACCGGAAATATCGGGGGTGTAAAAAAGGTGCATGTCTGAACTAGGATTCTTTTGATTTTTATGATTGATGTGATTGATCTTGCATTAAAAATGATTACTCTTCTGATTCATTAATTTTAATCAACCATCCTTTCACAACTTAAATTTAAAAACTAAAGTTAGGCGAATTTCATTTCTCTGCAATCATAAATAAAATCTGAAACTCTATATTACCTGAGAATCATAGAAGTCACAAAAATCAGATAAATCATAGTTCAGACAAACAAAAAGCCCTGCCGTTTGCACAGCAGGGCTTTTTGTTACACGGTAGTTACAAATTAGGCAACTACCGTTTCAAGCTTTGGGGCGCCGGCCAGAATTTCTTCGTTAGCGAAATCGGCGTATTTTCCGAAGTTTTTCACGAAGGCAGCAGCCAGCTCGTTTGCTTTCGCATCGTAAGCATCTTTATCGGCCCAGGTGTTGCGCGGGCTCAGGATCTCAGCCGGAACGTTCGGGCAAGACTCCGGCATAGAAACACCGAATACGGAGTGGTTCGTGAAGTTTACGTTCTCCAATTCGCCGTTCAGGGCAGCGGTGATCATAGCACGGGTATAAGGCAGTTTCATACGGGAACCGGTGCCGTAAGCGCCGCCAGTCCAGCCGGTATTGATCAGCCAAACGTTCACTTTGTTCTCATCCATTTTCTTGCCTAACATTTCAGCGTATTTGGTTGGGTGTAATGGCAGGAACACCGCGCCGAAGCAGGCAGAGAATGTAGTTTGTGGCTCAGTAACGCCAACTTCCGTACCGGCAACTTTTGCAGTATAGCCGGAAATGAAGTGGAACATCGCCTGGCTCTTGTTCAGCTTCGAGATCGGAGGCAGTACGCCAAACGCATCAGCCGTTAAGAAGAAAATGTTCTTAGGAATGTCCGCTACCGATGGCTCGATCGCGTTGTCGATAAAGTTGATCGGGTAAGCCGTACGGGTATTTTCAGTTACCGATTTGTTTGCATAATCCGGCGTGCGGGTTCCTTCGAAGAAACGGGTGTTCTCCAGAATTGAGCCGAATTTAATGGCATCCCAGATCTGTGGTTCTTTTTCCTGAGAAAGGTCGATCACTTTTGCGTAGCAACCACCTTCGAAGTTGAAGATACCTTTGTCGGTCCAGCCGTGCTCGTCGTCACCGATCAGGCCACGGTTCGGGTCAGCAGAAAGGGTCGTTTTACCGGTTCCGGACAGACCGAAGAAAATAGCAGTATCGCCTTCCGCACCAACGTTGGCAGAGCAGTGCATAGAAAGCGTATTTTTTTCGTGCGGCAGGATGTAGTTCAGCACGCCGAAGATACCTTTTTTCATTTCGCCGGCATAACCGGTACCACCGATCAGGATCATGTTCTTGGTGAAGTTCAGGATCGCAAAGTTCGGCTGACGGGTACCATCCACTTCCGGATCGGCCTGGAATTCAGGGATACAGATAATGGTGAAGTTCGGTACGTGGTTCTCGATCTCTTCGGCTGTAGGACGCAGGAACATGTTGTTGCAGAATAGGTTCTGCCAGGCCTGGGTGTTAACGATGCGCAGGTCTAAACGGTAGTTCGGATCGGCACCGGCATACGCGTCGCGTACGTAGATCTTTTTATCGGCCAGGAAGTTGATCATTTTTTCCTGCAGCTTGTCGAATTTCTCCGGATCGAATGGGATGTTGATATCGCCCCACCATACTGAATCGGCAGTTTTAGCATCTTTTACCACGAAACGGTCTTTCGGGGAACGTCCGGTAAACTTGCCTGTGTCGCACATCAAAGCGCCAGTATCCGATAAAACACCTTCGCCGTTCTTAAGCGCTTCTTCTACCAGTTCCGCCGGGGTCAGGTTCCAAAGTACGCTTTCCGCCTGCTTAATGCCAATGCTTTCAAGGCCTACTTTGTTCGATTTTCTGCCAAATTCTTTCATGAGAATATGTTAGGAGGTTAAATATTTGTTTTGGATGATGATAAAACTTTGTACAAAAATAAAGAAATAAATTAATTGCCCCCTATACTTTCTCTAACTATATATTGCTGTTGGCTAATAATTAGTAACAATTACAAACGGGAGATGGGTGTATTTCCGGAGCCTTTCCTTTATTCTCTTTCTTTCCGGACGAACCTCTTTATACGGATTTCCGAAATTAAATGTTTGGTTAAATGCTTTCGGTATTGTAGATTTACTTTTCCGCTTTCTGCTGAAAATCCCTTTTAAAATCATTTTTTCACTTTAAACCTTAACCAAATTTAAATGCAACCAACCCTTGAACAAGGCCAGGTTAAAAAAGGCCACCCCAAAGGTCTTTACCTGCTTTTTATGACGGAAATGTGGGAGCGCTTCAGCTATTACGGTATGCGCGCTTTGCTTATCCTGTATTTGACCAATGCTACTACCAGTCACCTGGGCGGTAGAGGCTGGACGGACGGAAATGCCGGTATGCTTTATGGCTGGTTTACCGGTCTGGTTTATTTAACGCCTATTATTGGTGGTTGGTTAGCTGATAATTATATCGGGCAACGCAAGGCTATTACCATTGGCGGTATCCTGATGATGCTGGGCCAGTTTTCCCTTTTCTCCGAGATCAGCGATATGACCTTTTATCTGGGTCTGGGATTACTCATTATTGGTAACGGTTTCTTTAAAGCCAATATTTCTACCATTGTAGGTAAATTATACGACGAAGGTGATGCCCGTCGCGACAGCGCTTTCACTATATTTTATATGGGTATCAATACCGGGGCGTTTATTGCGCCGCTGGTTTGCGGTTACCTGGGTGCTACTTACGGTTACCGTTACGGCTTTTTAGCGGCTGGTATTGGTATGTTGCTGGGCCAGGTAATGTTCAACACGCTGGCGCAAACGTACCTGGGCAATATTGGTAAATTTGTTGGGAAAACCGCCGAAGAAAAAGCTGCTCCTAAAACCAAGCTTACCAAACAGGAAACCGACCGCGTAGCCGTAATTTTAGTGTTAACGGTATTTGTGATCTTCTTCTGGGCTGGTTTCGAACAGGCCGGTTCTTCGTTAAGCTTGTATACCGAACGTTACATCGACCGCGTGGTTTTTGGCTGGGAAATTCCTACTTCCTGGTTCCAGTCGGTTAACCCGTTATTCATTGTGGCCTTAGCGCCAATCATTTCTACTTTGTGGATCAACCTGGCTGCTAAAGGCAAAAACCCGAATACAACTATAAAAATGGCTCTGGGTATGATGCTATTAGGTTTAGGCTTCTTTCTGATGGTGGGTGCGGTTATGGAACGTGGTGGCGATAGCCAGGATGTGGCCATTAAAGCAAATATCTGGTGGTTAGTTGGCGCTTATTTCCTGCATACTTTAGGGGAACTTTGCTTATCGCCGGTTGGCCTTTCTATGGTTACCAAACTGGCGCCGGTGGCTTACGCTTCCATGCTGATGGGCGTTTGGATGCTAAGCTCATTTGTAGCAAATATTATGGGCGGTTACATTGTACAGTACGTTGAGCAGCTGGGCGCCCTGACCATTTTCGGCGGCATCGGTGCTTTCGTAATTGTGCTGGGCTTTGTATTACTGGCGGTTTCCAAGAAACTGACTTACATGATGCACGGCCGCGGCTAAGCCGAACAGTATAAAAAACAGATAAATAAGTCCCGTACAGGCAACTGTTACGGGACTTTTTTTGTCTGCCGGTGTAGCAACCCAAAACTTACAATCCTATAATTTTAAAACCGCAATTTTAATCCCTTTCATCTACTTTTTGCAATTAAAATCTATGCGCATTTTTACCAGACAAAATTTACTTCCCTTACTGGCCGGCCTCGGCTTATTTCTTAACAGTTGCTCCGGCGAGAAAGAGAAAGCCGAACCGATCGATGCAGAAGGGTTCCGCATTTACACCATTAAAGCCGGCGAACACGATTGCGACAACGAATACAAACAGGTCACCACTTCGGCCATGCACTTTTCGGTGATTTTCGATAGTTCGGCCGTTTACCAGACCATTGATCCGGTTAACCAATACGACATTAATAAGCTTTACGGCTTAGCCGACTGCAATACGGCGCACCACTCCAATAGCGCGCGCATGGGCTGGCGCTGGGTAAACAACCAATTGGAAATCCATGCCTACGTCTACAAGAATGGCAAGCGAAACGAAGATCTGATCACCGCTGTTCCGATCGGCCAACCCGTTAAAATGTCCATCGAAATGCTGGATTCCACCTACATTTTTAAAGTAGGCGATAAATTTACCGAACTGGCCAGAGGCTGCAGCGGTCAGGGAACCGGCTATAAACTTTACCCTTACTTTGGCGGCGACGAAACGGCTCCGCACGAAATTAAAGTGAAAGTAAAAGATCTATAATATTTTAATCGGTTTATAAACGATAGGGCTATGGCATTTATATTCAGTCAGAACTTAATTCTGGAAAATGAACGGGCAAAGCTTTCTCTGCTGGGGCTTTCGCATTTAGAACGTCTTATCCCTGCCGCTACCGCCGACAAAAAACTTACCCGGTATTCCCCGTTTTCCATTGCTACACCCGACGACCTGAAACACTTTATTCAGAACAGCCTCATAGACCGCCGCAACCAAGTGCGCTATGCCTTTGCCATTTACGACAAGCAGTTTCAGGAATTTGCCGGCAGCACCAGTTTCGGTACCATTTCCAATAAAGACCAGCGCCTGGAAATCGGCTGGACCTGGCTGGGCCCGAAATTCCAGAAAACCGGGCTGAATATAAACTGCAAATACCTGCTGCTGCAATACGTTTTTGAAGAACTAAAATTTGAACGCGTAGAATTCCGCACCGATGAACGCAATACAAAATCCCGGGAAGCAATTGAAAAAATAGGAGGGACCTTAGAAGGAATTTTACGAAGCCATACCTTAATGCTCGATGGTTTTCGGCGGAGTTCGGTTTATTACAGCATTCTGAAAGAGGAGTGGCCGGAGGTGAAGAAGGGTCTGGAAGTTAGGCTTGCGAAGGGGAAAATGGTAGAGGTGTAAGCTGGCACAAGTGTTAAGCGAAAGCGTCACTTGGGCCAGAATACTTTGGAAGCAAACGGTCCTTTTTCCCTACAAAAACAATAAAACAAAAATCCCCGGCCATTACGACCGGGGATTTTCAATTTTAGGCAAATTTAAATGGGTCTGAAAATTACATCATGCCGCCCATGCCGCCCATGCCACCTGGCATGCCGCCGCCCATAGAAGCTTTTTCGTCTTCCGGCTCGTCAGAGATCACGCAATCCGTTGTCAGCAATAAGCCGGCAATAGAAGCAGCGTTCTCTAAAGCTAAACGGGTAACTTTGGTTGGGTCGATGATACCGGCCGCAAACATGGCTTCGTATTTATCTTCGCGGGCGTTGTAACCGAAATCGGCAGCACCTTCGCGTACTTTCTGAACCACTACCGAACCTTCGCCGCCAGCGTTTGCTACGATAGTACGAAGCGGAGCCTCGATTGCAGTGCGGATAATGTTGATACCAGTCAGCTGGTCTTCGTTGTCAACGTCGATGCCGTGTAACGCTTCGATAGCACGGATCAGGGCAACGCCACCACCGGCTACGATACCTTCTTCTACGGCAGCGCGGGTTGCGTGCAACGCATCGTCTACGCGGTCTTTCTTCTCTTTCATCTCAACCTCGGTAGAAGCACCGATGTAAAGGATAGCTACGCCACCAGAAAGTTTAGCTAAACGCTCCTGCAGTTTTTCCCGATCATAGTCAGAAGTGGTTTTTTCCATCTGAGCTTTGATCTCGTTTACGCGGCCTGTAATGTTTTCTTTCTGACCACGACCGTTTACAATAGTAGTATTGTCTTTGTCGATGATCATTTTTTCGGCCTGGCCTAAGTACTCTAAGGTAGCATTTTCCAGTTTGTAACCGCGCTCTTCCGAAATCACGGTACCGCCCGTCAGGATCGCGATATCTTCCAGCATGGCCTTACGACGGTCGCCGAAGCCAGGAGCTTTCACGGCAGCAATTTTCAGGGAACCACGCAGTTTATTTACTACCAAAGTAGCCAGCGCTTCGCCATCTACATCTTCCGCAATAATTACCAGCGGCTTACCAGTCTGAACTACCTGCTCCAATACCGGCAGTAATTCTTTCATGGTAGATACTTTTTTGTCGTAGATCAGGATGTATGGGTTATCCAGATCTGCTTCCATTTTCTCGGCGTTGGTTACGAAGTACGGAGACAGGTAACCGCGGTCGAACTGCATACCTTCTACGGTTTTTACTTCCGTTTCAGTACCTTTTGCTTCTTCTACCGTGATAACGCCGTCTTTACCAACTTTGTCCATCGCATCGGCGATCATTTTACCGATCTCTACATCGTTGTTTGCAGAGATAGTACCTACCTGGGCAATTTCAGAAGAGTTTTCAATCTTCTTAGACTGCGCTTTCAGGTTTTCAACCACACGCTGAACAGCTTTATCGATACCGCGTTTCAGGTCCATTGGGTTAGCACCGGCAGTTACGTTCTTAATACCGGCAGTGTAAATAGCCTGAGCCAGAACGGTAGCAGTTGTAGTTCCGTCGCCGGCCATATCGGCAGTTTTCGAAGCTACTTCTTTTACCAGTTGGGCACCCATGTTCTCAACCGGATCTTTCAGCTCGATTTCTTTTGCTACAGTAACACCATCTTTGGTAATGGTTGGCGCACCGAACTTCTTGTCGATTACCACGTTACGGCCTTTCGGGCCAAGCGTTACTTTAACTGCATTCGCTAATTTATCTACCCCAGCTTTAATTCTGTTGCTGGCTTCGGTTTCGAAGGAAATATTTTTTGCCATCTTGAAGTGGTTTAATTTCTTGGTTTAAATAATCTGTTTCAGAATAGATTTTTTGAACTTGACTTGAAGCGCAATTAAACGATCGCAAAAATGTCAGCTTCTTTCATGATCAGGTAATCCTGGCCGTCGATGTTGATCTCGGTTCCGGCATATTTACCGTACAGTACCTGGTCGCCCACTTTCACAGTAAGCGGCTCGTCTTTTTTACCGCTACCTACAGCTACAATTTCGCCGCGTTGCGGTTTCTCCTTGGCAGTGTCCGGAATAATGATACCTGATTTTGTTTTCTCTTCTGCAGCAGCCGGTGCAACGATCACGCGGTCAGCCAAAGGTTTCATGTTAATGGCCATAGTTTTTATTATGTGTAGTTAAGTTAAAATTAAGTTCATTCTGCACTTATCATTTCTTGTGCCAGTTGCCAATTTAAGCCATTTTTTCCGAATTGTCAGGTTAGCTTTCGGTAAAAGCTGTCAGGAAGCTGCCAAATTTTTCTGTTAAAACAATCCTGTTCAATTAACATGGCTTCGGCTTGCAACGGTAAAGGAATAAAAAAAACCGGTACGTTGGGGTACCGGTTCTGAATATTTTGAGTGAACAGCTACTATTTAGCAGTGTCGGTTTGCGGAGCGGCAATTTCGGCTTCCGGCGTGGCAACGGCCGGCTGGTCGGCGTTGGTTTGCGGAAGGGCAGCAGGAGCTTGTTGCTGAGCAGCTGGTTGCTGGGCGGCACGTTCCTGGTTTATGCTACGGCTGGTAGTTGTTGCAGCTGAATTGTCGCGGATAGCGTGGGTAGCAAGCGTTAATATTACCAGGGTAATGGCAAAGCCCCAGGTTAGTTTTTCAAGCAGGTCGCCGGTGCGTTTTACGCCCATTAACTGGCTGGCGCCACCGCCGCCAAACTGGCTGGACAAGCCGCCGCCTTTAGAATTCTGAGCCAAAACAACCAATACTAAAAGCACGCATACAAAAATAATAATGCTAACGAGGGCGATGTACATTTTCTTTAATTAAAAATTAGATATTACGAATTTGAAATTTTTCCTAAAAAAACAAAATCCTTTGGAGCTTACCAAATCGGGATTAACAAATTATTCCAGATTTTGCAATTTTTGGATTTGAGATGCAAAGTAAGCCTTTTTTTCCGGGATTTTCAATATAAGGTGTTCGTAAATTTTAATGGCTTTCTTAATTTTCCCCTGCTGCACTAAAATGTTAGCAAAATTTTCCGAAGCCAAATTCTTATTAATTTTCGAACTCTTCAGCGAAAGGTCTTCCTGAGGTTCAGCTTTGATCTTCGCGTTGGCCATGGCTTTCAGGCGCGGCGTCATTTTCAGGAACTGATCGATGATATCGAGCTGATGGCTGAGTTTGGAAGGAGCCGGCTTGATCTCTTTCTTCAGTTCGTGGGTTTTGCTGTATTCCCAAAGCAGTTCCGGGTGGAAGTCGAAAGGTTGCGGGCCGGTTAGCTCATCCTTTATCTGCAAGCTCTCGCCCAGGCGGCTGGAGCTCATCCAGTACCCGATCGTATCTTTCTGGTAAATATCTTGGATCGCATCTTCAGGAACAACTACCTTTACGTCTTCGGTTTCCTCTGCTTCTACGGTTTCTTTTTCCGGCTTGAACAGGTACTGATCGAAGTTGGCCAAGGTCTCATGCAGCAGATCGTCGTTCAGGGTGGGTTGTTCGGTTTGAACGAAAGCAGGGGCTGCTTCCCGTGACGTTTCCGTAAAAGTTGCCGGCGCATCCGTAAGATGAAATTCATGTAAGTCTGCAACATCCTGCAGGGGCTCTGCCGGGTTGTCCGTTATAAATTCCCCCGCAATAAATTCCCCGGCTTTCTCTGCTGGTTCCGCTACGGTTTCGGCGTTTGATGCAGGTTCCGCTTCTTCAAGAGATGAAGCTGGTTCTGCTTCAATAAATTCCGCGGCAATAGCGGCTTCTTCTGTAGCCGGATAAATTTCCGAAGCCGGTTCTGTAATTACAGGTGAGTTAACAATTTCCGATGCAGCAGCAACTTCAGTTGTTTCCGAAGCTTCCAGGATTTCACCGGCAATTACCTCGTCCTCGTAAAGCACGGCTTCCGGCATTGCTGCCAGCAACGGTGCAGGCTCTGCAAGTTCAGCTTCCGATAATTCGGTTTCTGAACGTTCAGGTTCTATGATTACTTCCTCCGGCAGGGCTTCGAAAGTATGGAGTTCCGGCGCAACGTGGTGATCTTTGATAAGCTCGGGGGCTTCTACCGGTAATTCCGGATCGTAGTCGCGGCGGACTGCTGAGAAAACAGCAGCGATCTCCGTTTCCATGGGTAGTTCCGGAATTTCAGAAACTGTATCTGCTACTTCCTGTTCCTCTGAAATTTCCGGCGAAACCGGCGCTTCCGGCTCGGACGGCAAAGCAGTTTCCTTTGTTTCCGGGTTCGCCTTTATTTCCGGCGTATTCTGAATTTCAGGCGTAATTACCGGTGCTGCCGAAACAACCTGACTTAACGCCGGTACTTTTTCCGTTGTATTTGCTACGGTTTCCGCTGGTTCCGGTTCCTGTACCGGCTGCAGGGCTACGGTGGCATCGGAAGTATAGATCAGTTTTTTAAGCAGTTGCCGGTTGGCCGCGTAAATAGCCGCTTTCTTCAGCTTCTGGTTCGAGAGCATGCTGCCTTTGTCGTAAGCAGCTTTGGCAATAAGTAAATGGGCAGTCTGGCAGTAGGGAAAATTTACGACAAGTTTCTCCAGCTCTTCCACATCCTGGTCGGAAATGCGGGAGGCCTGGCGGACGAGCGTAAGAAAAGAGGTTTTGTTCATTGGGCAAAAAGCGGCGGAAACAGAACGCAATATGCGTTTTTTTTACCAGTTGGCAACCGAGCGGTTGAAAATTTGGGTCATCATCAGGTTCATGATCTGCCTGATCTGGGCCTCATCGATGTCGTTTAAGTTCTGGTTCTGAGGGAAATCGAGGAAAGCAGAAAACGGTTCGTCGAAGCTCTGTTTCGGGTCGTTGGTATTGGTAAATTTTACCTGAATCCGGATGGTTAAGCGGTTGCGGGCGGCTACGTCTACGCCGTTTTGCACCTGAGGCGCTACCGGTGAAACTTCGTAGCCGATGATCTGGCCTTCGAACTGCAGCTGACCGTCGCGGGGAACCAGACTCAGGTTGGTGTTGCGCTGAAAATAATCGCGGAAATGATTTGTAACGGTCTGGCTTAAAAAGGAAGGGCCCTGGCCGGAGTTGTTCGGAAAAGTAGCCACCGAAAACGTGCGGACTTCCGGGGGCAGCGAGGTGCCGGTAAACGAATACACGCAACTGCTGAAGCCGACTACTATCAGGATCAGAAAAGATATAAAAAAACTATTGTTCTTCGATGTCATATTGTTTCAGTTTGCGGTAAAGCGTGCGTTCGGAAATTCCCAGGTCCTGGGCCGCGTACTTCCGTTTGTTGTGGTGTTTCTTGAGCGCTTTCAGGATCATTTCCTTTTCCTTGCTTTCTAGCGATAGCGTTTCTTCTTCGGTTTCGTGCGGAATGTCCTCGATCTTTTGTTCGAACTCGATCGGGTGTTCCTTTACGGGCAGTAAATAACTTTCGGAAGGCGTCTCGCGGGTGTAGGTGATGCGGTCGGTCTGGAAATCGGCGCTGTCGAACAGGTGGCGGTTGCGCTTCAGGAGTTCATCTTCGGAATGTTGCTGATCGAGTAGGTCGAATACCAGTTTTTTCAGGTCGTGCATGTCCTTTTTCATATCGAAAAGGACTTTGTACAGCAGGTCGCGCTCCAGATTACCGGGCTCTGCCGAACTCCGGTTCTGAGTTGAAATTACCGGAAGCAGGTTGGTTTGTTCTACCGGTAAATAATGCTTCAGTTTTTCGGCGTTAATCTCGCGGTCGTATTCCAGTACCGAGATCTGCTCCACAATATTTTTCAGCTGCCGAATGTTGCCCGGGAAACGGAATTTCAGCAGTAGGGCTACGGCGTCAGGCGTGAGCGTAATGGCTTTTACCCGGTATTTTTCGGCATAATCGGCGGCAAATTTGCGGAAAAGCAGGTAAATATCGTCGCCCCGGTCGCGCAAAGGCGGAACCGTAATCGGAACGGTGTTCAAACGGTAATAAAGATCTTCGCGGAATTTTCCTTCGCGCACCGCATCGTACAGGTTCACGTTCGTAGCCGCTACTACCCGCACATCGGTTTTCTGCACTTTGGAAGAACCCACTTTTATGAATTCACCGTTTTCCAACACCCGAAGCAAACGGGCCTGGGTACCCAAAGGCATTTCGCCAATCTCGTCCAGAAAAATCGTGCCGCCGTTCGTTACTTCGAAATAACCTTTACGGGCTTCCTGGGCACCGGTAAACGAACCTTTTTCGTGACCGAACAATTCCGAATCGATGGTGCCTTCGGGAATGGCGCCACAGTTAATAGCTATAAACTGACCGTGTTTGCGCGGGCTAAGGGAATGGATGATCTTGGAAAAAGATTCCTTTCCGGAACCGCTTTCGCCGGTAATCAGCACGGTCATATCGGTAGGGGCCACCTGCACCGCCACCTGAATGGCATGGTTTAATTGCGGCGCATTCCCGATAATTCCGAACCGTTGTTTTACACTTTGTATTTCGATGTGTTGCATTCTTTTCTGATTTGGAGATTTGGAGATTTGAAAATTTGGAAATGATCTTCTTTCCTTTTTTGCCGGAAAAACATAGCATTTTGAAGCGGGTTTCCAGAATTCTCCTTGCCAATCTTCAAATTTCCAAATCTTCAAATTTTCAAATTAATCAACCGCTTCCCCGAACAGGGTGCCTACGGAGCAGTCGTTTACCAGCACGTTCACGTACTGGCCGGGCTGGTAGTGTTTTTTCGGGAAGATCACCATTTTATTCTGGTCGTTGCGGCCGCTCAGGTGCTCTTCCGATTTTTTGGAGAAACCTTCTACCAGTACTTTATGCACTTTGCCGATGTCGAGTTTATTGCGGTTCAGGGATGTTTCGCGCTGCTTGTCGATGATCTCGGCCAGGCGGCGTTTTTTCACTTCCAGCGGAATATCGTCTTCCAGTTTGCGGGCCGCTAAGGTTCCCGGACGTTCGGAATAGAAGAACATGTAGGAATAATCGTACTGCACAAAATCCATCATGCTCAGGGTATCCTGGTGTTCTTCTTCGGTTTCGGTGCAGAAGCCCGCGATCATGTCGGAAGAAATGCCGCATTCCTCACCGAGAATATTCCGGATGGCTGTTACGCGGTTCATGTACCATTCGCGGTCGTAGGTGCGGTTCATGAGCTCCAGCACGCGTGAGTTACCGCTTTGCACGGGCAGGTGAATGTATTTGCAGATGTTGTCGTACTTTTTCATGGTGTACAACACCTCGTCGGTAATGTCTTTCGGGTGGGAGGTGGAGAAGCGCACGCGGAGGTTTTGATCCAGTTTCGCTACCATTTCCAGCAACTGGGCAAAGTTCACTTTCTCGGTTCCGTCTTCTGAAGCCCACTTGTAAGAATCTACGTTCTGACCTAAAAGCGTTACTTCCTTATAGCCTGCTTCGAGTAATTGCTGCGCTTCCCGCACAATGGAATGCGCATCGCGGCTCCGTTCACGCCCGCGAGTAAACGGCACCACACAGAAAGAGCACATGTTGTCGCAACCGCGCATAATGGAAATAAACGCGCTGATGCCGTTGGAATTAAGGCGGATCGGGTTGATATCGGCGTAGGTTTCTTCTCTTGAAAGAATAACGTTTACCGCTTTCTGGCCTTCGTCTACCTTGTTGATCAGGTTCGGCAGGTCGCGGTACGCATCCGGGCCAACCACCAGGTCAACGATTTGCTCTTCTTCTAATAATGATTTTTTCAGGCGTTCGGCCATGCAGCCCAGCACGCCAACCTGCAGGTCGCGGTTTTTCTTTTTGAACTGGCGGATCTGTTTCAGGCGGTCGCGCACCGTTTTTTCGGCCTTCTCGCGGATAGAGCAGGTGTTCAGGAAAATGACGTCGGCCTCCTCTATTTTAGAAGTGGTGTCGAAGCCGTCTTCCGCCATAATGGAGCTCACAATTTCGGAATCGGAGTAATTCATCTGACAGCCGTAGCTCTCGATGTAAAGTTTGCGGTTTTTGCCGGTGTTGGTTTCGGCCGTAACTTTCATGTCGCAAGCCATCGCTTCTTCCGGCGTGCGGTTATCTATAAAATCAAGACTCTGAATGAGGGTATCCATGCAATGCTATTTCAAAAACGAAGGCAAAGATACGAATTTCGCGGGAAATTCTGACAGAATGGCAGGGGAATTTACCCCACCTAAATCCTCCCCTAATTCAGGGGAGGACTTTGACGCAATATGCGTGGTGGTTTCTTCGCAAGCTCAGTTTTGAATTCCATATTTTTAACCTGTTCAGTTCTTGATTATAGCCTTATAAATGGGAAAACTTCCAAAATAGGAATTGAGCTTGCGAAGAGAAAAAGCAGCTGAATTAGGGGAGGGTTGGGTGGGGTTAATTTCAACAAACTTCCATAATCGCCTTCGCCTTGAGCAAACATTCCTCATATTCTTTTTCGGGAACGGAATCGATGGTGATGGCGCTGCCTACTTTGTAGCTCAGGTATTTGGTTTGGGTGTTGTATTGCAGGCTTCGGATCACGACGTTGAAATCGAAATCGCCGTTGGGCTTTACGTAGCCGATGCTGCCGGAATACAGGCCGCGGCGGTGGGCTTCGTATTGTTCGATGAGCTGCATGGCTTTGATCTTCGGGGCGCCGGTCATGCTGCCCATGGGGAACGTGTGCTTTAAGATCGTAGCCAGGTTTTCTTCCGGTTTGGCCTGAGCGGTAATGGTGGAGATCATCTGGAATACCTGCTGAAAGGCGTAGATGCCGAATAGTTCTTCTACTTGCACAGTGCCGGTTTCGGCGGAGCGACTCAGGTCGTTGCGCACCAGATCCACAATCATCAGGTTTTCGGCACGTTCTTTTTCGTCGTTAAAGAGCTGCTCTTTAAGCTGCTGATCTTCTTCCGGGGTTTTGCCGCGCTTAATAGTACCTTTTATCGGTTGGGAAATAAGCTTCTGTCCTTCTTTTTTCAGGAAACGTTCCGGGGAAGCGCACATCAAAATGCTATCGTTTAGCTTGAAAAAACCGGCAAATGGGGTAGGGGATTTTTTATTTAGTTTTTCAAATAATTGCACCTGAGAAACGATAGCATTTTCGGCAAAAAACTCGATGGTGTAATTCAGTTCGTACGCATCGCCTTCCAGAATATGCTCCTGAATTTTCCGGACATTTTCCAGGTAATCAGCTTCCGAAGTCCGGGCCTGCCAGGTAGCTTTTCCGGAGGGTTGTTCCGAGATTTGTAAAGCTAAGATCTGATCTACGATTTGTTCCGCGCCGGCTTTTTTACCAAAAATAACTACCGAGTTTTCTTTAAACTCAAACCACACTTCCGGTTCAAAAAAATGCGCTTCCGGGAAACTAATAAAATCAGGCCGGGAAGTTTGCAGGTTTTCGATCTGGTTCTTTAAATCATAACTTAAAAGGCCGCACCAGAATTTTCCGGAATTTGCAATTAGGGTTAAATGGTCGAAGGCTTTTTCGGCCGGAATAGGTACTGTTTTTTGGGAGGAAATCGCCAGCAGATCCTCGAAGCCTTGGTAAAAATAGGGCAAACTGTTGCCGGTATAATAAGCTACTTGGGGAAATTGTTCCGCCCAACGCAGGGCTTTCTGCCGGAAAACTTCCGAAGATAAATTAAGTTCTGAAAAGGTAAATTCTTTCTGCAAGCGTTTTAAAAATCAAATAACAATCAGCAATTAACAATTAGCAATCAGCAATTAACAATCAGCAATTAACAATCAGCAATTATAAAGTTGAAAGCCCGATCTTGGCTTTCGAATCGATGCTGTTTTTGTATTCGTGTTTCGGGTACGATAATGCTTTTTTAAAGTAAGCCCGTGCCGCGGCTTTATCATTGCGGTCGGAGGCCAGGTACCCTAATTGCAGGGCGGCATTCGGGGCAAAATAGTGGGGCAGATTTCCGCCGGCGGATATGGTGCGTTCGTAAAAATAAACGGCCGAATCAAGTTGGTTTAAACCCTGGTAAATGCGGGCCTTGCGGTAATACAGTTCCAGACGGTCCTTTTGCATGGTTTTGCCCGTTGGTTTAAAGTCCTTTAAAGCCGCTAGTGCCTGAGAATAATACCCGCCATCGGCGTGCAGACGGGCTTTGATAAGCTGCCGGTTCAGAGTTTCGTGGTTCTCTACAAATTTTTGGGCATATTTATCTTCTTCCACCACAGCTGAACCAACCTCCTTAATGCGGGAGTAAAACATTTGCGCCGCAAGCGGATTGCCGCTTAAATAATGGGCTAGATATAACTTAAAGTTCGCATCTTTCAGGTAATGCTTCCCCTGGTATTGGGTCAGAAAATACTGGTTTTCCTGTACCGATTTTGTATAATCGCCACGGTACAGATACATATCGGCGGCCATGTGGTTCAAATAGGGGAAGGGAAGGTAGCGGTTATCGCGCGGACGTTTCTGAAAAAGCACTAAAGCCGAATCGCAACTTTTATTTTTCTTCAGCATGCTCATGGCCAGATACGTAAACAGCAGGTTATCCGGCTCGGCAGTAGCCAGGCGGGTTAGGATCTTCGGACCGGAATTATCTTTTTTGTTCATCCAGTCCTGGGCAAACTGCAGGTATATAAGCGCTTCATCCTGAAACAGATCGGGCGTGCGGGAGGCCAGGTTCAGGTTGGCTAACCCTGCTTTTATGTCGCCGCGCATGCCCAGTACTTTAAATACCCACTGGTAGCTGTCGGGAATGGAGCCGATTATAACCTGAAGCAAACCTAACGATTTCCGGTTCGGAATGAAATCGGGGTAAAGCTTCTGGTTTTCTTTAAGCAACAGGAAGGCGCTCCGCACGTTCCAGGCAGCCTGTACTTCATCAGCAAAAAAGACCTGACACATGGCCAGTTGCAGCTTTATTTCGGCCTGAGCATAGCGTTTATAGGGCGATTTTTCTTTCAGGTCTTCCAGTTTATCGAGTCGCTGCTGCTGTTTCTCTTTCAGTTTGTCGTAAACCGCTTTATCCTGCGAAACCAGGATCGTCAGGAAATCTGCGTAATTGGCTACCAGCAATGCACAGGCATTTTTCGGATTCTGGTTTAGTTCAGGTTGTAAAATTTGCCTGCCGGCATTTACCCGTAATTTTATAATTTCAGCATAAGCCTGCTGCACAGGTTTATTGAATTCGGAAGCTGAAATGGCCAATAAAGGAAAACACAGGCACAAAAATGCGATGCCTGCCGCTGAAAAAAGTCTGCCGAATCTGTTATTTATTTTAATCACCTGGTTGAATTACCCGCTTGCCCGCTTCCGGATAGCTAAACTGCTAACTTGAGGCACCGGTTGCCTGCTCCGGTCGGCCATTTTACGAAATTAGGTTTTTCGGGGGAATAAATTGCTTTAGCTACTTGCTTAAAAACTTAAAGCGAACATGCCTAAATAAAAAAGCCCTCAACGAATTGAAGGCTTTTTGAATTTTTAAAGAGGGAAGACCTTAAACGATGCGGTGCTCTACGTCAGCAAGGATACGGCCGCAATGCTCGCATACGATGATCTTTTTCTGAGAAGCAATATCGGCCTGGCGCTGAGGCGGAACGGTGTTGAAGCAACCACCACAGGCATCGCGTTTTACGGTTACTACCGCCAGACCATTGCGTACGTTGCCGCGGATCCGGGTGTAGGCCATTAATAAGCGTGGCTCAATGTGTTTTTCGGCTTCTTCGCGGTCGCCCATCAGCTTACGCTCATCTTCTTCGCTTTCCGAAACAATAACCTTCAGCTCATCATTTTTCGTGGTAAGGTCTTTGCGGCGCTCTTCCAGACGCTGTTTGGTGCCGGAAATTTCCTGGCCTTTCAGGTCGATCTGGTAAAGGGCTTCGCGGATCTTTTTCTCGGAGATCTGGATTTCCAGCTTCTGCAGCTCGATCTCTTTAGTGATGGCGTCGAACTCGCGGTTGTTGCGTACGTTCTGCTGTTGCTCTTCGTATTTGCGGATCAGGTTTTCCGAATCTTTAATGGCCTGTTTCCGGCCGGCGATCTGGTCCTGTAACTGCTGAATTTCTTCGTCGAACTTCTGCACCCGTACTTCATAGCCGGCTATTTCATCTTCCAGGTCACGAACTTCTTCGGGTAAATCGCCCCGAACCCGCTTTATTTCATCTAACTGGGAATCGAGACTTTGAAGTTTTAGCAGGGACTCTAGTTTACTGGCTACCGTACTTTCCATGTATTATTAGCTATATCTGACTGGATTGGTATTGATTTTTGACAAACAGACTGCAAAATTAGAAAAGTTTTTCAATATCAAATCATAAAATATTTCCTTCGTGAAAACTTCGCTCTCGTAATGGCCCAGATCAAAGACGTGCAGCCGGCCTTCCGTCTGAAAATATTCGTGGTATTTCAGGTCGGCGGTTACAAAAGCATCGGCGCCCATTTTCAGGGCATCGCTCATTAAAAAACTGCCCGCTCCGCCGCAAACGGCCACTTTCTTTATTTTTTCCGGGCCGGAAACAGTATGCTTTAAACCGGAAATCTCCATCGTTGTTTTCAGGTGGCTGATAAACTCTTCCAGCCCCAAGGCTTCCTCCAATTCCCCGATCATGCCGGCGCCCACTTCCTGGTACGCATTTTTGAGCGAATACAAGTCGTAAGCCACTTCTTCGTAAGGGTGGGCAGCTACCAGGGCGTCTACTACTTTACCTTGCAGGTAAGCAGGAACCAAGACCTCAATTCTATCTTCTTCTACTTTTTCCGGTTTACCGGGTTCGCCAATGTGCGGATCGGCTTCGGCAGTCGGTAAAAAACGCCCTTCGCCAGAAGCATGATAACTACAATTTTTATAATCGCCGATCTGGCCGGCCCCGGCTTCGTGCATGGCTTGCAGCACAGCCTCGGTATTTTCTTTGGGCGCAAACGTTACCAGTTTAATCAGGGCTTCTTTTTTCTGACTCAGGATCTTTGTTTTCTGCAAACCCAGCTTATCGGCAATTTTAGAATTTACTCCACCCAACACGCTGTCTAAATTCGTGTGGCTGGCATAAATGGCAATGTTGTTCTGAATAGCCTTTATAATAGTTTGCTCAACATGGTTACTGCCGGTCAGGCGTTTTAAAGGCTTGAAAATTACCGGGTGGTGCGCTATTATTAAGTTGCAATTATTGGCAATAGCTTCATCTACGACTTCCGGCGTGCAATCGAGGGTAATTAGAACGCCCTCTACTTCGTCTTTTGGATTGCCGGTTTGCAGGCCTGCATTGTCGTAGCTTTCCTGCCAGGCCAAAGGCGCCAGCTTTTCCAGGACGGAAATTACTTCTTTTATTTTGGTCATTCGGGAGAAGATTTATAAACGTACTTTGGAACTGACTAGCAGGTTAAACGCCGAATTGGGTTAAATGGTGTTCCAGATGTTTATAGAACATGTTGTTCCACTCTGTTTTATTTAATTTGCCAAACGAATGAGATTCCTTGCCGTCGAAGTGGGCTTCTCCGAGTTGTTGCGTTTTTTGAATGTAATTAATGAGGCGGTCTTTTTCTTCGTTAAAGTTTTTCTCGTCTTTAATCACGAAGGCCGGCGCCGTTTGTCCGCTTTTCTTGAAAGGTTTGTCATTTACTACGGTAGGTTTCACAAATAGCTTCAGCAGGAGCTTAACGAAGGCATTGGGCTTGGGATGTTTGTCTTCGTACACTAGTTCATACGTTACGTTGCAGTGCGCCAGCATTTGCGAAACGCTCATTTTTCCCCATTGGGGCTTGGTCTGGGGCGCTAATTTATTGATCCGGATGATCAGATCGGTGGCGTCCTGGCGGGTAAATACGTTTTTCATTTTGGGGTAATTACTTCTTTTATTCTATTTGTTAGGAGGGTATTTTAAAGAATCGGAATCCCAGTTAATCGGATTTGTGGCAATGTAGTTAGAAATATTATCATATGCTTTTTCGTTGCGAATAATATGCTCCCAATAATCCCGCTGCCACAAACGATTGGAAAAAGGAGGCCATTCCAGGTTTTTTACGCCTTTAATATACGCATTAGTAGTTATTGATTTGAACGCTCCTACAATATCGCCTATGGTTTTAGCCGATGAATTCGCCGCCGGAGAATTTTCCCGGATTGATTCCGTTGGTAGTAATCCCGTTGGGGCAATCCCTTGTGGTTGCCCTTTTTTCGCCGTTTGCACTTCTACTGTTGTTTTTATATTTGGTAATTGGGTTCCCGCGGGTATTTGGGTACCTACTGGTAACTGCGCATCTTCGGATAACTGGGCACCCACGAGGGGTGCCCCTACGGGGTGGCGTTGGTTGGTGATTTCTAATATGGCGTGGAAATGGTTGGGCATTACGATGTATTCGTGTAATATGGTTTGGGGAAATCGCTCCGGGATTTTTAACCATTCCGTTTCTATCATTTTGCTTGCTTCATTTAAAATCATGGTTTGAACAATCGGTGAGGCAGGGCAGCTTATGGCTATATGGCCGAATAAATGTTTTTGATCCTGCACGCATAGGGTCAGGAAATACAGGCCGTTTTGGGCATAATCGTAACCGGGCAGACGAATGCTACGGCGGTGGTGAAGTTGCGGGTTATAAGCCATTTTGCCGGATATTAATTATTTTAACATCTGTTATACGTTAATTCAATTTCATAGATAATTAAATTGCGGTGAACAATGTAGGGGCAACCCTTGTGGTTGCCCTAATCAGACCACCAAGATTACCCCGACCTGTTTATTTTTCGTAATTTTGCAATTCCCCAAAGCGTTCGCATGAAATTCCTAAAGTGGTTACTTTTTCCGTTTGCAATACTCTATGGCTGGATCATGGCGTTGCGCAACCTACTTTACGACCGGGGAATTTTCAAATCGGAAAAATTTGACCTGCCGGTGATCAGCGTGGGGAATTTAACGGTGGGAGGTACTGGTAAAACCCCGCACGTAGAATTTTTGCTTCGGCTATTAGGAAACAAAAAAAAAGCCACTTTAAGCCGCGGCTATAAAAGGAGTACGAAAGGTTTTGTCTTGGCCAACGAAGAAGCATCGGCGGCTACCATCGGCGACGAACCATTTCAGTACTACCTCGATTTTCCTGAAACTACCGTTACCGTTTGCGAGAAAAGGGCAGAAGGTATAATAAAGATACAGGAGCTTAAACCGGAAGCGGAAGTGATCATTCTGGACGATGCATTTCAGCACCGCGCCGTAACGCCAACCCTTAATCTGCTTATCACCGACTTTTTCCGCCGTTTCGATACCGATTTTATGCTGCCCACCGGACTTTTGCGGGAACCCCGCTGTGGAGCCAAACGGGCCGATGCCGTACTGGTGAGCAAATGCCCGGAAAACTTGGCAGCTAACGAAAGAGAAGCCATAAAAAACAGTATCCGGAAATACACAAAACCCGGAACGCCGGTTTTCTTTACTACTTATAAATATGGCAGTCCGGTAGGCTTCGGAAAACCGGTAGTTCCAGGGAAAAAGATTATGCTGGTAACCGGCATTGCGAATCCCGAGCCACTGATCAGGTATTTACTGGAGCAAAATTATACCATTATTAGCCATTTAAACTGGCCCGACCATCATCATTATACCGCTGCCGATCTGGAAAAGATAAGGAACACCCTGGAACAGCTGCCGGAGGAATGCAGCATTTTTACCACCCGCAAAGATGCCGTAAAACTGATGCGCCCTGATTTTGGTTTTTACGTAGAAAAGCTACCGTTTTTTTACCTTCCCATAGAGGTGGCTTTCCTGGCAGATCAGCCGCAATTCGAGCAAATGGTTTTATCGGCAGTGAAGGCTTAGGTTCGGGTATTTTAACTATTTTTGTCCGTGAACTTTAAAAATAAAGCATTTTTACTGGCAGTTTTCGGTTTCGGGCTTCATTTAAATACCCAGGCCCAGATCACCAACGATACCACCGTGCAGCTTTACAGCCCGCGGACCACGCGCGTTTTCTACGAAAAAGCGTTTTTCAGAGGAAATTACGAGGAGTTGCCCGTAGATACTTCGCTTACCAATTTTGCCAGCAGTTTATACTGGTTTTCCGATACCACTTTTCAGCAAACCCTCGACAACGTTGGCCTTGCCACCAAACCCATTTTTCCGCGCCTGCCCAACCGCATCGGCGTACGCTTGGGCCGCAACGTGTACGATACCTACGGCTACTATTCCGACGAGCTGGCCTATTTTAATACCCGTTCCCCTTACACCAAACTCAAGTACATTCAGGGTTCTTTAGGAGAAGGTATTTTTGAAGCCGAGTTCAGCCGCAACATTAAGCCCTGGTGGAATGCCGGCATTGCTTACCACCGCGTATCATCCAACAAGCAAATTGGTTCTACGGTGCGGCGCGATCCGCAGGTAGACAATAACGGTGTGAAAATTTACACGCACCTGCAAAGCACCAATAACCGTTACCACCTGTTTGCCAATTACCTGCATATGAACCACCAGCTTACCGAGTCTGGTGGGGTACGGCCGGAGCCCGGAGATACCAGAGGCGACCTGTTCGATTTCCAGTCGGAGCGGACCTGGCTTACCCAGGCTACGGCCCGCGATGTGCGCCATAGCTTCCATATAGGGCAAACGTATGCGCTGGTTGGCGATTGGGTGAAGCTATTTTATAATTTCGACGAGCGCAAACAAAGCAACCGGTTCGACGATCTTTCTTTAGCGGATAAGTACATTGGCACCGGCCGGGAGAAAAGGCTTATTTTTTACCCGAACGAAATTAACAAAGATTCTACCCAGACCCGCAACCGGAGCATTTACAACGAGATCGAGAATACGGCCGGCATTACCGGAAACCAGAAACTCTTTTTCTACTCGGCTTACCTGAAAAACCGGTCGGCGAAAGTGGAACGCCTTTCGCTGAATAACCGTCGCTTTAACCAGACGTTTGTAGGCGGCGAAGCGGAGCTGAAGGTGAACGAAAAAATAAACACCGCGGTAAGAGCCGAATACAAACTTACCGACGAGTATTTTGCCCAGGCGGAAGTACATTTTCTTTTTCTGGGCGGGCAATACACGCGCATGCTGTACGCGCCGGACCTGATGCAGCAGGAATATTTCGGTAACCACCGGAAATGGAAAAATAATTTCAATAATATTTCTGGCGACCGGGTGGCCGTCTGGCTGCAGGGCAAGCTCTGGAAAAACACCGGCAGGCTTGAACTTGCCAATCTTTCGCTAAATAATTATGTGTTCTACAACCAGGAACAATTGCCCCAGCAAGCTTCTGAAACACAACGGGTTTCTACCATTACCTTAGATCATAAGTTTAACCTTGGTAAGCTTCACTGGGACAACCTGGCCGTTTATGCCAATACCGACGCCGAATTTATCCGGGTGCCGGAATGGATGGTGAATTCCAAGCTTTATTATCAGGGTTTTATACTGAAAAAGGCCTTGTACGGACAGATCGGCGTGGAAGCAACTTTCCGTTCCGAATACCTGGCCGATGCGTATTCCCCGAACCTGCAGCAATTCTATTTACAGGACCAATTCCGGGTAGAAAATTACGTTATTCTCGATCCCTTTCTTTCCGTAGATATTAAAACGATCAACATCTTCCTGAAACTTGCCCACGCTAACCAGGGATTAAGCGGCCCCGGTTATTTTACCACGCCGTATTACCCGGGCATGCGCCGCAGCTTCATTTTTGGAATTAAATGGATGTTTTTCGATTAATCCGGGCAGAATTTTATAGAAAAAACCGTTTCCGAATTTAGAGCAACAACCATGAAAAAGGTGAAATTTCTTATTTGTACATGCATCCTGTTCTGGAGTCTTTCGGCGCTGGCGCAGCAGGTTACTTACCGGAAAGAAACCATTTACCTGGACGGGAAACCCTATGCTTATCTTTTTAAAGAAGGGTCTTCCTGGGCTAAAAATTTCAGTTTGCAAAACCTGAAAAACGAGGAACTGATGAAAGCAAAGGCTATTGTAAAGGAAATCGGGGATGGGTACGATTACGTTTATTACGAGCTCAGTTTTAAAGGCGTTAAAGCGAAGGCGGAAATGGAAGATGAAAAAGACCTGCCGCGTCGCCTTGCCTACGAAATCGGAAATATGAACGTGGTGAAAGGCGATGAACTCGATCCGGAAGGTGTTCAGAAATTCCTCGAAAAATATCCGCCCCGTATTTCGCAACGTTTTCAGAAGCCCGGCCACCAGGGTGCCAAACCTGTCGCCAAAGAAGAACCTAAAACGGATGTGGTGCAGGAATCAGCTCAGCCGGTTTCCACTCAGAAAATTGAGGAAGTTAAACCAGAACTGCCGGCCATTACCACACCTACTGCTGTTTCCATTGTTCAGGAGCCGCTTAAAGACAAAAACATTTCCGCGCCGGTTTCTACGTCTTCGCAAGCTACCGTTTTGCCTTCCGGCAATATTGCGGTAATGACCACCCTGAAGTTCAGCGGAAACAGAATTATGCGGGGCAAGAAGCAGGTAGGCGTTTTTAAAGTGAGCGAAAAGGTGGTGAACAATAAGCTGAAAAAGACCTATATTTTTCTCAACTTGGAAAATCAGAAAGTAGCCGAAGGCAGTTTTGACGATCCTAAAAGCACTACCTGCCGGATGTTTACCGTTAAAGATAAAATGACCTACAACCTGCCGGTGCGCAACGACGAGAATTCGTTGAAGGTGCTCTCCAGCTGGTTGATCCAGAATAAATATTTCTAGTTTTTAAAGCAAATTGCTACCGTTTCAGGTATGGCTAAAACCACAATCCTCCGGCTGAAACTGCCGACTGACCCGCGCTGGGTAAACATTGCCGAAAAGAACATTGCCGAGATCCTGATCGACCACGCGTATTGCGAACAAAAAGCGGCTTCGAACGGCATTTCCCTGATCGTAAAGTACCCGGATAAAACCAAACTGGTAGAAGAAATGACCGCGCTGGTGGCCGAAGAATGGAGCCATTTTGAGCGGGTGATGGAAGAGTTGAAAAAACGCGGCTACACTTTAGGCCCCAACCGCAACGACGAATACGTAGCCGAACTCACCAAGCACGTACGGAAAGGCGATACCCGCGAACGGCAGCTGATGGATAAATTACTAGTAAGCGCCCTGGTGGAGGCCCGCAGTTGCGAACGCTTCAAGCTGCTCTGGAAAAACATAGCCGACCCGGAATTGCAGAAATTCTATTACGAACTGATGGTTTCGGAAGCCGGCCATTATACCAGTTTCGTGAAACTGGCCAAAGAATACATGCCGGTAGAAGTGGTAGAGGCCCGCTTTCAGGAACTCCTGAAAATTGAAGCCGAGATCATCGCCAACCTGGAGCCCCGCCCGGACCGCATGCACTAAAGAAAAGTTTTTGTTTCGGCTTATGGCTGGAATCCTTTAAACTGAAGACTGTTCAAGTCCTGAGGATTTCATCCAATAGCAGCTTACTTACTATTTTCGGTTTATCGGCGATCATGAAGTGGCCGCCGTTCTCCACTTTCAGTACCGGCGGGTGTAGTTTCCGGAAAGGGAAGATCTGATCGTTGGTGCCGTGGATGTGGACTACCTGAGGCTGTTCGTTGGGTGGCTGCCACTGCAGGATCTCGTTCAGCGCCCATTTTACAAAACCGCTGTCTGTATCTTCAATTATTTTTTTCAGAAAGGCGGCATCCTTTTCGTTCTCGATGCTGAAAAAGAAATTAGCCGTAAGCAGCGCAATCTTCTTTAGAATTTCCGCCGGAACAAGATTATAAATTTTTCCAAAGGCAGCCAGCCGGATCTTCCAGTCCATTTCTTCCCTGGATTTTATGCTGGAAATTATGATGGCTTTTTTAACCGTAATATGCCGCGCAATTTCCTGGCAAACCAAGCCTCCGAAGGATAACCCCACCAGAATTACTTCCTCCCGTTGGTCGATGAGGGAAATTAAGCGGGCAGCGTAATAACCGAGCTTCTCGTATTTTTCAGGTTTCAACCACTTTATGTGTTGCACCGGAATTCCCGGCAATTCCAGGAACTGGAAAACCCGTTCATCCGCCCCAAGTCCGCTTATAAAATAAACCATACTTTAAGGAATTATCTGGCAGCAGGATGGTTTACTTTCCCTGCCAATCTTTATACGGAAGCAGCGAAAGTTGGGAATTGTAATACCGCTTATCGTGCGTTACCTCTTCGCTAACCCAATCCGGTAAAGTAAAGCTTTCCTCTTCCGCATTCAGTTCAATTTCGGCCAATATTAAGCCTGCATTCTCCCCAGAAAACTCATCTACTTCCCAGACTTTGCCATCAACCGGAATCTCATAACGCACTTTGGTTATGCAGGCTGAGGCAAACTTATCCAGCAATTCTTCTGCATCTTTTACCGGTATCGGGTATTCGTATTCGGCCCGGGTTGCGCCTTCATTTTTGCCCTTAATGGTCAGGTAACCGGTCTCTTTTTTTACCCGCACCCGTATCGTTTTTTCCGGATCAGTTAGCAGGTAGCCTTGCCGTAAATAGCTGCCTTCGGGCTTTATTACTTCCTGCCATTTAACTTTATTCACCAGGAATTTCCGTTCAATTTCTACTGCCATAAGGGTATGCTTTCAAGCCTTAAAAGTAGGAATTATGCTTTTAATAGTTTACGCTTCAATAGAAACTTTTAATGAAACGGTTTCTATCCGGAACAAAGAATTAAAACTTAAACATAGTTATGGCTTAGGTTATACAAGTTTTTAAAAAATCGTCTGAAAGAAAGCACGTTAAAATAAATTTAGTAAAAATTCAAATTATTAATCTTTCCTGTTTCTTAATAGTTAAATTTCTAAAAAAAAATCTTCAAATCTTTTCTCCCCTCATTCTGTTTGAATTATTATAACAAAAATAAATTATCTTGCATTGTTAACAAATGGAAGCATTATGTATAGACTTTTAATACTGTATTTTTTGTTTCAGATCTTGATTGGATGCAAAGGCAATGAAGAAGATCAGAAACCGGCTCAGGGTGTTCAGGGAAATAAGCCCGAACTACCACAGGCCCGGTTTGAACTTTCCGATAAAATTGTTCCAGTAGGTTACAGCATCCACCTTTACAACAGCAGTACCAAAGCGGTTAGGTATGAATGGAATTTCGGAAACGGTGACATTCATAACTCCACCGAATTCAACACCAGTCACCATTACAATGTGTCGGGTACTTATACAATTACCTTAAAAGCTTATAATCTGAATAACGACGTTAGCACCTTTACAAAAACCATAGAAGTTGGGGAGGTTTATCTGGCGGCAGTACAGGTAGACAAGATCAAATTCCTTAATCCGGCAAACCAGCCCTGGGATAATGATGGGACAGGCCCTGATATTGAATTCAGAGTAGCACCTATGCACCTGGGTACCCAAAACCCAAACTGGTTCTTTTCAAACCACCTGCGTGATAATTTTACCCAGACCATGCTGCCTTTCTACCACAAGCTAAGCACGCCTTTGAAAATATATGGCGAAAACCTGGGTTATACGCAGGTAAGTCATCTTTACTATTTTGGCTTATTTGAAATGAATGGCGCAGTAACAAACATGGACATGTTCATTACCAACGGTGCCCCGGAATATTTCGATACCCAAAAGGGAACATCCATTAGAAATCTTACTGCGCCAGATTACGACATAACCTTGTTCTTTGAGGTTTATTAACCCGAAATGAAACATGAAAACCCTTAATTCTACCATTTATTATTGTATCCTTTTTCTTTTGCTAACCGCCGTTTTGGGTTGTAACAAAGATGAGGTTGGACCGCAGGCTGGTATAATGGCCGACAAGTACCTTGCTGAGCCGGGCGAGGAAGTAACCTTTACCAGCACCAGTACCAACCTGCACACCTATGAATGGGATTTAGGGAATGGTGCAAAATCAAATAAAAAATCCGTTACCACCACCTTTAATACCCCAGGCGATTATTCTGTTATTCTGAAAGTTAAAGATATTAACGGGAAGACGAGTGAAACCTCTGTGACCGTGCATATCGGCCGCTTTTTTATATCAGGAGCCAGCCTTGTTACTTTGAATTTTAAAGATAGTGTTGGCTCTGTGTGGGATACAGATGGTTCCGGGCCTGATATTACGCTTGGGTTTTACCCGCAGGGCCAAGGCGGATTAACCTGGTTTATAGGTAATAATATAACGCAAAAAAATCTTCCCGCTTTCTTATTATTATCAGATAGACCGGTGCTGCTGTTTAATAATAACCTTACGGTTCATTTGATAGAGAACCCCGAAAATGGCCAAACCGGGCAGATCCGGACCATGAAAAAGTGGATCTTTAATCCTATTAAGGAAATACAAAAATATGGGAGAGACCGGTATGGAAAACTGGCCTTATCAGGGGAGTATCCGAGGGTAGAGATCAGTTATTCGATGAAGTAACCTGAAGTCAATTAATAAAACTAATATGGTAAGCACTGTCAAAACCAACATAAGATTTTTATTTCTCTTTTTATTCACCTTAGGTTTCGCGGCTTGTAAAAGCAACCATTCCGACGAACCTGAACCTGTAGTTGAACTGCCTCCTGCATCTTTGGCTACTGCAGACTTCAGTACCACCATTCAGCTGGCCGATATCAAACAGACTGTAACCTTTATAAATAAAAGCGCGAATGCTACCCGATATACCTGGTATTTTGGCGATGGAGATTCTGCGAATACCAATCAAGGCAAACATAAATATAACTACCCCGGAAAATACACGGTAAAACTTAAAGCCTATGATAATAAAGGCGTGCCTTCTGTAAAGGCACTGCCAATTGTGGTAGGCGAACGTTATGTGAATGAACTGGTAATAAATAAGCTTAAGTTTACGGATCCGGCCGGAAACCCCTGGGACCAAGGTTCTGGTCCGGATGTCTGGCTTGGGTTTATCAAATTAAGCCTCGAAAATTACATGCCTTCTTTTAAACTTAAGAATAACATTACCCCGGCATCCCTTCCTTTATCCCTAACCTTTGTAGCAAATCCCTTCCTGAATGAAGATTATAAATTCGCGTTATATGAATTTGATTCTGTAACTACCGACCAATACACTTCCCGGCTTATGACTTCCTGGATTTTTAATCCTGTTCAGGCTACCCAGTGGGATTCGGTTAATAATACCGGTTTTGTAGAATTGAAAAACCAGGATTATGAGATCAGATTTATTTTAAATCTGAAATAGTGTAACTCTACTGGTTGGTAATTGTACAACTTACAGGAGTGCAATTCTAATATTAAACAAAGTCCTACGATCTTTCACTGGAAAACTTCATCTTAACCAATGCCTGGAATATTTTCGTGAAATGAACGGATAGTAAGACAAGTACGATCAGGAAACCGCCAACGAAAGGGAACTAACTTTGCAGGCAGCCTGGAACCAGAATAAAGGGGAAAGATTATTTAAGCCGTTACAAAAAACGCCATTACTAAATAGCAATGGCGTTTTTTTTGACAAGGAAATTCCTAGGTCTTCATTTTCTTCTTCTTGGCTGCCGGGAAGAGAATATTATTCAGGATGAGGCGGTAACCGGGAGAGTTCGGGTGTAAGGCCAGGTCGGTTGGGTCTTCGCCAACCATGTGCTGGTAATCTTCCGGATCGTGGCCGCCGTAGAAGGTCCAGGTGCCTTTGCCGAAAGTGCCGTGCAGGTAGCGCACTTCGTTTGCAGCACTGTTCTCGCCCAGAATAATGGTTTCCGATTTAATGAACTGCTTTTTGAATGCCGTTGTCTGCCCCATAAAACCTTTTACCGTTTTCACGTGGTCCTGGGTGAGCATGGTCGGAATGGGGTCGTATTTGGCTGAAAAAGTAAACAACTGGAAATAATCGTTTTCCTCGGTCAGGTTACGCTCCTGCGCCTGATTATCGATATCGGAAAACTCTACGCTGTACGGATCGCGTACCAGTTTGAAGTTCTTGAAAGCGTAGGTTTTGCTGAAGTCAAGTTTGCGGTCGGCATTCGGGTCTACGCCGTCCCCGTCGAACATTACATCGGCAATGTCCACGCCTTCGGCTGCTAGGGCAATGTCATAAGTATCGGTGGCGGAGCACATAGCAAACAGGAAACCGCCGCCGGCCGTAAATTCTTTCATCTTTTTCACCACCGCCAGTTTCAGTTGCGATACCTTGCTGAAACCAAATCGTTTAGCGGCCGCTTCGGCTTCCTGTACCTGGGCAATATACCAGGGCTGGTAGCGGTAATTGATGTAGAATTTGCCGTACTGACCGGTAAAATCTTCGTGGTGGAGGTGGAGCCAGTCATATTTCGGTAATTCGCCTTTCATCACTTCATCGTCGAAAACCACATCGTAAGGAATTTCGGCGTAGGTAAGCACCAGCGTTACGGCATCGTCCCAGGGCAGTTTGCTTTTAGGGGAATACACCGCAATTTTCGGCACTTTTTCCAGTTTCATCACGTCCATGTTGGCATCTGGATCGTTGATCTGGCCCAGAATGGTGCTGTAATTGGCGTCGGAAATTACCTGGTAGGAAATACCGCGAACTACCATTTCGTTCTCTATTTTCGGATCGTGGCGGAAAGCGAAACTGCCGCCGCGGTAATTCAGCAGCCAGTCTACTTCTACCTGGTGCTGCAAAACCCAGTAAGCAATCCCGTACGATTTCAGGTGGTCTTTCTGACTTTCGTCCATGGGCACCAGTACATAGGTGGCAAAACTCCGGAAACTGCAACAAAGCAGCAGGAACAGAAGGGCAAAAAATTTATTTCTCATGCAGAATGTTCTAAAGCAGGGTGTAAACAAATTTACGAATTTTGACCGGTTTTGTCGGAAAATGCTTTTACATTTATACAGGCAAAACAGTACCGTTTAAACGATAAAAACCGGGTTTGGCGTATATAAGCTTCCGGTCAACTCATGGATTTAACAGAAAATATAAAAGAAAGCCTCCGCGCCATTCAGGGAAACCTGCTCCGCACGGTGCTTACCGCGCTTATCGTGGCAACCGGTATTATGTCGCTGGTTGGAATTCTTACGGCGGTAGACAGTATTAAATATTCGGTGGGGGAAACCTTTTCTTCGCTCGGCGCCAATTCCTTCGATATCCGGGCCAAAGGTTACCAGAACCGGAGGCACCGGGGCGGAAAATCCGAAAAAGTTTATCCGCCTATCTCTTTCTTCCAGGCAACCCAATACCAGCGGTACTACGGCGATAAAGCCCGCATCAGCCTGGCCACATCCATAACCGGGGCGGCTACCGTAAAATACAACCAGGTTAAAACCAACCCGAACACGGTAGTGGTTGGCGGCGACGAAAATTACCTGGCTAACGAAAACTACAACCTGCAGGAAGGCCGGCCTTTTTCCAGTTTTGAGCTCGAAAACGGTACCGATGTAGCTATAATTGGAAGTGAGATCAAAAGTAAGCTTTTCCGGAACCTGAACCCGATCTCCAAAACCGTTACCTTTCTGGGCCGGCATTTTAAAGTGGTGGGCGTACTTGAACCCAGCGGTTCATCCATGGGCGGCCGGGGCAGCGACCGCATGGTGCTGATTCCGCTGGAAACCGCCAACCGGATTCCAACCAACCAGGAATTGACCTATTCCATAAAAACCGCCGTACCCAACGCCGAACAACTGGAATATCTGATGGGGGAGGCCACCGGCATTATGCGCAACGTGCGGCAGGACAAACCGGGGCAGGAAGATTCTTTTGAAATTACGCGCTCGGATTCCATGCTAAAAACGCTCGACGATATTTCAGGCTTTATGAAGGTAGGCGGTTTTCTGATCGGTTTTATTACCCTTTTAGGTGCAGCCATTGGCTTAATGAATATCCTGATGGTATCGGTTACGGAACGTACCCGCGAAATTGGCATCCGGAAAGCTCTGGGTGCTACGGCTCAGAAGATCCGGCAGCAGTTCCTTATCGAAGCTATTGTAATTTGCTTGCTGGGTGGCATTGCCGGCATTATTATGGGCGTTGGGATCGGGAACCTGATTGCCAGCGCCATTAGCGAAGGTGCTTTTATGGTGCCCTGGCTTTGGGTTTTTGTTGGGTTAATAGTATGCATTACCGTAGGCGTTATTTCTGGCTGGTATCCGGCATTCAAAGCTTCCAAACTCGACCCGATTGAAGCGCTCCGCTACGAATAAACGCTACCTTTGGAAACTGGAAACTAATATAACCTTTAAGCAATATTATTAGTAACCAAGTAATTAACTTTTAAATACCCGCATTCCGTCCTCATGAAGCTCTGCATCCTGCAATTTTTACAAAAGCTCTCCAGCGAAGGGAAAATCCTGCCCCGGCTCCGGGAAATGGTGCGGGACGAAAAAGATAAATACGAAGGCATGCGGCAGGTTCTTTCCGGAGCCGAAAAAAACAAGGAAATGGTTCAGGGCTTGCTTGCAGAAATCGATGCTTACCTGCTGGACCTGATTATTCTGGAAAAGAAATTTAATTTCCCGTATCTGGCGCTTTTAAAAACTTCTCCGGCGGAAAAGCCTGAATTAAACCAGCAGGTGCTGGAAATCTTACGGAAGGTTAATGCAAAATGATAAATGATAAAACCAGCCGCTAAGCTGGTTTTTAGTTTTATAGTAGTTTTTCTGGCGCATGTGTTCAGCGAAAGCGTCACTTGGGCTTAAAGAAGAGGAGGAAGTCTCCAGACTTCCGTGTTTAACCCACCTGAATGGCTAAAAGCAGGGGAGGACTTTTTAGGAAAGATTTTGAAACGCCAGTCCGGTGACTGGCTTATGTCTTTCAGGCGCAAGTGACGCTTTCGCTTAACACTTGCGCCAGGAAAAGGTTAAGCTTCGATCTTCGCCTTTAACCTTGGAATGGCAAATTCACAGATCCGGCGGGTGCGATCCAGAAGCCGTTGTACCAGGTGCTGCTCAGCCGGATTGCCGGCATTTTGTTCGATGGCTACCATGTTCATTTCAAGTTCTTTAATGCCCACCAGGAACATGCTTGATTTAAGCTTGTGTGCAATGGCCTTTACGTTTATCCAGTCGTTTTCAGCAATGGCTTCCTGCATTTTTGCCAGGCTTTCGGGCGTAGAACTGATGAACATATCCACGATCTCGTTCATGAAAACCTGGTTGCCGCCGGCCATTTCTTTCAGAAAGGTCAGATCGATCTTAATGTCGCTTAATTGTTCCGGCTTTTCTTCGGCTTCCGGTTCCAGGCTTGGTTTAAAAACTACGCCTGGTTCCTTGCTTACCTGATCATAAATTTCGTTAAGCAGTTCGGCAGGTTTTAGTGGTTTCGAAACGTAGGCGTTGGCCCCTGCCAGCATACATTTCCCGATTTCCATTTTAGTAGCGTGCGCGGTAAAAGCAATTATCGGAATATTACTTTTCGGGCCCATTTCATTGCGGATGTACACGGTAGCTTCGTAGCCGTCCATTTCCGGCATTTGCATGTCCATCAAAACTACATCGTAATCTTTTTCCTTCAGCATTTCTACCGCAATGCGGCCGTTGCTGGCTACGTCTAATTCAAAACCCCAGTCGGTAATTACTTTGCGGGCCAGCATCTGGTTTATTTCATTGTCTTCAGCTAAAAGCACGCGCACTTTTCCAAGCTCCGCCGGATCGATCTCCTGCATAATTTCCCTGGTTCCGGAAGCTTTCTCCGAAGCAGTTTTAAATTTCAGGGCAAAGCGGAACGTGCTGCCTTCGCCCACCCGGCTACGAACAGTTAGCTTGCCGCCCTGCATTTCTACCAGCTGGCGCGTAATGGTCAGGCCCAGGCCGGTACCGCCGTATTTGCGCGTGGTTTCGTTGCTGGCCTGGGTAAAACTTTCGAAAATGGAAGCCAGTTTATCTTCAGGAATGCCGATGCCGGTATCCTGCACTTCAAACTCCACCAATACATCTTCTTCCGTTGTGTTCACCAGGTCGGCAAGTATCCGGATCTGGCCGTTTTCGGTAAATTTAATGGCGTTCCCGATCAGGTTGGTCAGAATCTGGCTCAGCCGTACCTGATCGCCGACTACCTCCTCCGGAATTTCAGAATCAATAATTACTTTCAGGCGGTTGTTTCTATCCTTCGCCTGGGAACTGAGTAATTCAACTGTATCGGCAATAAGCTGGCGCAAGTTGAAACCGGTTTCATGGAGGGTAAGCTTGCCGGCTTCCATTTTAGAGAAATCTAGCAGATCGTTAATGATTACCAGCAGGCGTTCGGAGGACGTGCGGATGGCATCTAAATAAGTGCGTTGTTCATCCGTCATTTCCATTTTCAGCAGCACCTCGGTAAGGCCCATAATCCCGTTCATGGGTGTCCGGATCTCATGGCTCATGTTGGCAAAGAACTGTTCCTTTATCTTTACCGAATCTTCGGCCAGGTCTTTTGCTTTTTGCAGCGTCCGTTCCGATTTAACCCGGTCAGTAATTTCGAAAGATATGCCGCTTAAACCGGTAACTTTTCCCTGGTCATCGGTAATAACCTGGTAAAGTGTCTGGTAACAGTAGCCCTGAGTTTCTACCGTGGCGCTATTTACTTCATTGTTTAAGGCTTTCCGGATATTATCCGTTACCGAAGGGCTGTCAGGAAAAACTTCATACATATTCTTTCCTATGGCATCTTCCGGTTTAATACCAAGCTGTTCCAGCCCTTTGCCCTCCATAATAACGAAACAATCGTTCTCGTCGATCTCCCAGACTACGATAGGGGTATTGTTTACAACCGTATGCAGCCTTTCCTGGGTAGCCTGGAATTGCTCTTCAACGCTTTTTTTCAGGCGCTCGGCCTGGCTCAGGCGGATGGTGCTTCTGAGGCTATGCGATACACCTTCGGGCGTTAAGAGTGCTTTCGAAATATAATCGGAAGCGCCGAGTTTAATGGCTTCAGCGGCTACGCGCTCGTCGCCATATGAGGTTATAAGCACCACCGGAACCAGCGCATCTTCTTCCCGGATCTGTTGCAATAGCTCCAGGCCATCGAGGTCGGGCAATTTGAAATCGATGAAAATGCAGTCGAATTTTTCCTGCCGGAATTTTTCCAGTCCTGCCGCTGCCGTATCGGCAACTGCCGTCCGGACATTGAGGCCCGCATTTTTAAGCGACCGTTTCAGCGTCAAACGGTCTACATCATCGTCATCGATTATCAGGATATGAAGCGGTTCAGCCATAGCAAATGGAAATTAACCCTTGCAGGTTTAAAGGAAGGAATTACCGAAGGATACTGGGTTTTAAAACAATTAAAGCCTTTCGCAAAGCTTCCAGTACTTATCTAAGGTGGCTACCGAAGCAATGAATTTTTCGAAAGAAAGCGGTTTCAGGATATAACCGGCAACGTTCAGGTTATAGGCATTCAGTTTGTCGCTGTCTTCGTTGGAAGTAGTCATTACGAAAACGCTGATGTGTTTCAGACTCGGATCCTGGCGGAGTTCCTGGAGGAATTCGATGCCGTTCATTTTAGGCATGTTCAGATCCAGGATCACGATCTGGGGCATGGGCACGATCTTGTCGCGGAGCATTTCCAGGGCTTCAAGGCCGTTGCGGGCAATGTAAAGCGGGTTGGTGATGTTGTTTTTTTTGAAGGCGCGCTGCACATTCATAATATCTACTTCATCGTCTTCTACAAGCAGGATGTTTACCAGTTTTTCGCTCATGCTTAGGTTTATTTATTTAATTTTTAATTAGCAGATGGCATTTTTTTTGGCCAGGTCAGGGTAAATACCGCACCGCCTTCCGGATGGTTGCCGGCCGTAATTTTGCCACCTACAAAGTTTACGATTTTATTAACAATTGCAAGCCCTGCGCCGGTGGTTTCCAGCTGGTCTTTGGGAAGTACGGTATAAAACATGGTGAAGAGTTTCGGCAGGCTTGTTTCCGGAAATCCCGGCCCGTTATCGGCTATCGTTATCTGCAGGGCTTCGGCATTCTCCTGCAGCTCCACCTTAATTTCAGGCTGGGTTTTACTGTTGAAAAAGATAGCGTTCCTTAGCAGCTCTCCAAGCACAAAAGTTAACTTTTCGGCATAAGTTTCTAATGGAGCGATTTTACCGGAAATTGTAAGTTTCAGTTCCCGGTTTTCAGCAACCTCATGGGCCAATTTTTCTATTTTACTTTTAACATCTACGGCGCCGGTTTCCAGCTGCAGGCGGGCTACGCGGGAGAATTCGAGCAAAGCCTGGATCATTTTTTCGAGCCTGCCTACGCGGTTTTTCAATAAGCGGAAATTTTCCTGGCTGTCCTCGGGTAACGTGCCTTCCAGGTCTTCCTCGATCCAGGAAGCCAGGTTCGTAATAGCCCGGACCGGCGCTTTCAGATCGTGCGAAACGATGTAAGAGAACTCTTCGAACTCGGCATTGATTTTTTGCAAGCGTTCCTGGCAATCTTCCGCGTGTGGCTGCATCATGTTTGTATGTTAATTTGAATTGAAAAACAGGAATATTGAATAAATAATCCTGATACTTATGTCTGATTAATGTTTAACCGCGTTATTTTTCGGCCAGGTGAAAATGAAAGAGGTAAATTCCTGTTCCTTCGATTCGATCCAGATGCGGCCGCCCTTTTCATCGATTATTTTCTTTACAATGGCAAGTCCCACACCTGTACTTTCCCGGGTATCGCGGGCTTCCATGGTCTGAAATACCCCGAAGATCCGGTCCTGGAACTGCAGCGGAATTCCCGGCCCGTTATCGGTAACCGAAAACCGGTAAAACTCATTTTCTTCGCCGGTAAGGATTTCGATGCGGCCTTCCGGTTTATCGTTGTATTTAATACCGTTGCTGATGAGGTTGGTAAAAACCTGTTCCATAAAGATCTTTTCAGTAGTAAGAACAGGCGCATTATCGGGTAACACAATGGTAAAGTTTTTAGGCGGCGCCAGGGAATCGACAATATCGGTGAGCAGTTTTGTAACCGGAAACGTTTCGGTAGGCACATCCTTGCGGCCGACTTTTGAATAAGCGAGAATACCGTTTATCAGGTTTTCCATCCGGTGCACGCGGCCGCGCATGAGCTGCAGGTTTTTATGGATTTCCGGGTCCTGGTCTTTAATATCTTCCGAGATCCACTCGGCCAGGTTGTTAATGGCCCGGAGCGGCGCTTTCAGGTCGTGCGAAACCACATAGGCAAACTGGTCCAGCTCCTTATTCATTTTGGTAAGGTTGGTAAAATAGGCATTGAGTTTGGCGCCCATTACGTTCAATGATCGGGAAAGCCTGCTCATTTCATCGTTTTCATGGTCGGCTATTCTCGCTTCGAAGTCGCCCTGGGCAATATGATCGGCCAGGTTTATCATCGCGGTAATTCGCCTCCGCACGGTTTGGCCCAGCAAAAAGGCTATCAGAATCCCCAATAAAATAGCCATTGCCGTTAGAATGATGGAAACTAACCGGGTATAATCCAGGGACTGGTTAAAGGCAGCAATCTGGGCGTTTTTATTTTCGATCTGATGCCGGTCGAATTCTTCGAACTTCTGCCGCACCAGAAGCATTTTCTGATTACCAAGGCCGGTTTTTACCTGGGCATTGAAAATGGAATCGAAGGCCGGCTTTTTGGAGGGATCCTGAATGGATTTTCGTTTGGCTTCGATAACCGGTTGCGCAAAATTGTTGATCCAGTCTCGGCCGATGCGTCTGATTCCCCGAAGCATCTGCGCCTCGGCGCTGTCTTTTACCAGGGGAGTAAGTACAGGAAAAATTTTCAAACCTGTTTCATGCCCTTTTTTATAGGGGATCAGAAAAGATTCATTTTCCACGATCATATACCCCCGGAAACCGGTTTCCATATCGATCAGGGTTTTTTGCAAGGCTTCCGAGTGGCTCAGGATCTCGGTGGAAAGTAATACTTTTTCCATCTCTGCCTTCACCTTTGATGACTGGTAAAGATAGGTGACAGTAACAACGGAAAATATAAATAAAATAAGCCCGATGCCCAGGTAAAGCTTGGTTATTAATTTCATAAGAAGAGTCGAACGGTATCAAAAATAGCCAGAAAACAACGCAAATCAAAAAAACGGAACCGGTAGTTTTGGGTTCCGCTATTTGGGCCTAACTTTGCACTTCAACTTGAATTACCCTGCTATGGATTTCCGGCTTTACGACCCCTTTGTAAATATGACCTTCAGCAGCCACGCCTGTTTTTTGTGTGGCACCATTGTTTCGGACGATGAACGGATTCCTGTATTCTCCGGTTGGCTGCAAAAACGGTACGATTTAGGTCAAAAAAAGCTGCAGTTGCTCGACCAGAGTACGCTTACGTTTACCGAAATGCAAATTCCCTGCTGCCCGGTTTGTGCGGAAAAGGTAGCGGAACTGGACCAGAAAGTGGAAGCAGCCAGTAAGACCGGATTACCAGGTTTGCAGGCGCTGGAAGAAAAAACCTTGTTCCTCTGGCTTGCCCGAATGTTCTACGGCATTCTGGTTACCGAATTAAAAACCGAACAGAACCCGCTCATAAAACCGGAATACAGCGTAGGCGAAAACCCGAAGATGCTGCACAAATTCCAGTCGTTTTTCCAGTTAATGCAGGCCATCCGGGTACCAATCGAATTCGATGATTTCACGCCCTGCTCTATTTTTATGGTGGAATTACAGCAGGGAGAACAAAAAACCGAATTCAATTACCGCGACGACCTGACCACCATGATGTTCAGTTTGCAGCTTGATAACGTTTTAATAATTGCCAACCTGCTCGACAACGGTTTCCTGAAAAAAGCCATGACGCCGGTTTGGCGGGAAGTGGAAGGCAAAGTCCTGCATCCGATCCAGGCGGCCGAGTTTTCGGCCCGGGTTTACTATGCCGCGTATATTTTCAACCTGACCCCGGATTACTTTGTACGCCGCCAGAAACCCGAAGACACGCACCTGATCTACGATACGCTGGTAGATGATATTACGGCTACCATTTTTAATCCCTGGGAGCATAGCGTTTACGCCACGGCTTTGGAAAAATTCTGGCTACCCTGGCAGATTTCCCGTAACCAGATCCTGCAAAATCCAGAAAGCCCTTTAAGTTTCCTGCTCGATGCCGAAGGCCGTTTCCGGGAACTGCAGGAGTGGGAAGTGCCGGTGATTTAAGCCGAAATTTTGAACATAAAAAAATCCGCTGCTTTTCGGGGATGTCCTCGAAAGGCAGCGGATTTTTAATTTAGGTGTTTTCTCTAATAAATTCTGTCATCCTGAGCGTGAGCGAAGGACCTCGTCGGCTCGCAGCAGAAAAGTCAGAATTAACAGTATTGCAAACCGCCGACGAGTTGTTTCGCTGGCGCTCAACATGACATTTTTGGTAATTTGATAGTAGCTGGCAAAGGCAGGTCTTACTATTGCTCTATTACAAAGCTTGCTTCTACAGTTGAAGAAATAATGATCTGGCCGCCGGCAATAGTTGGTCCGCTCTGGTCGGACATGCTTGCTTCAGCCATTTTATTGTACATGCCGCCGGCCATACCCCGGTACGGCATCGGGTAACCCACGCCGGAATTTTCGTTTATAGCATACACCCGGCCGATTTTGGTACCCAGTTCGCCGGTAAGGGAAATTGCTTTTTCTTTGGCGGCCTGAACGGCTAATTTACGGGCCTGTTCGCGGTGTTTCTTTAATTCGGAAGTCCGGAACTCGATGCCGTCTACCCGGTTGGCTCCGGCTTTATAGATCCCGGTCAGCAGGTCATCGAACTTATCGATCTTGCGGATGAGCACATTAACCGATTTCTGGGTGCTGTAAAAATCCGGGTTCGTTTGGCCGTATTCCCCGGAATGATAAATGGGTTGCACGGACATGTAAGTAGTTTGCACATCCTTCGATTCTACGCCGTACTTTTTCAGATAAGCCAGCACCGAAGCTACTTTCTCGTCGTTCTGTTTGCGGGCTTCGTCAAGCGTTTTGCCGCGTACGTCTACAGCCAGACTCAGCATAATTTCGTTGGGTTGCACCTTCACTTCCCCGGTTCCGGAAACGGTAACCAACGGCGGGTAAGGCGTGGTTTGCGGCTGGGGTTTAGGCAGCTGGGCAAAAGAAGTTAAAGCGATAAACGATAGCAAAAGGGCGCTCAGTAATTTCCGGGTTTTCATAGTTTCATTGAAAGTATAAATTTGAATTTGTCAGGTGAGTTACAAACATAATGCCTGAAATTGAATTGATTCCAAAGCGCGGAATTTTGTTGCAAAAAAAACGGCCTGAAAAAGGAATTATCCTTTTTTAGGCCGTTTTTGAAAAAAACATCGCGCAAGTTTAGCAAAGCGTAACTTGTGTGTAACCATTTGGTCAGTTTGTAAAGACCTTGCCTGCAAGGCAACCAAAGCGGCTGCTATTGGATGCTGAAATATTTGATCAGTTATTTCCGCCAGTTACAAACTGGCTATATAAAGACCCCACAAGTTACGCTTCGCTAAACTTGCGGGATGAACCTCAGCTACTTCCGCTTTACAAACTGGCTAATAGAAAAAAGCCACAAATTACAGCTCCGCCTAAATCTGCAACATAGCCTTTCTATTACTCCTTACTCTTCCCCGGTATTCTTCATTCCCATTAAAAGGTTGTAAGCGCCTTTGGTAACAATATTCCTGCCTTCAAAAGCGGCGGCATTCTTAATTTCGATCCAGTTTTCATGACTTGCACCGGTTTGAACGGGAACAAGCTCGAATGTGTTTTTACCGGCGGCCACGAACAGGAAATCTTTGCCTTCAAAACTCACCACGGCTTCTTCCGGAACCGCCCAGCTTTCGTTGCTGGTTTGCTGCACTTCCGCGTTCAGGTAAGTACCCGGGATCAGGTTTTCGGCATTTTCCAGTTTGGCGTGTACTTCGATGGAACGGTCTTCGGCAAAGGTTTTTCCGGTATAAATAATTTCAGCGGCATGTTTTTTATCCGGGGCGCTGTTGGTGAAGGCAACCACCGGTTGGCCGGGCTGCAATCCGGCGATGTCCTTTTCAAAGGCTTTCAGGTTCAGCAGCAACTCTTGCGGGTTTACCAGTTCAAAAAGCACATCGGAAGGGGAGGCGTATTTCCCAACGTTCACGTTTACTTTGGCCACGTAGCCGTTAAAAGGTGCGTACAGTTTAATGGTCCGGGTTATGGAATTGGGCGTGAGGGTTTGCGGATTAATAGCGATGAGCTTCAGCTTTTCTTCCAGGGCCTGCAGGGCAATACGGGTGGCTTGGTTTTCGGCGGCGGCCTGCTGAAACTCTTTATCGGAGGTGGCTTTGCTTTGGTTAAGGTCTTTTTGCCGCGCGTATTCCGCTTCAGTTTGCCGTAGCTTTGCTTTAGTGGTGAGGTAATCCTGTTGCAGTTCTATGTACTGGTTGTCTTCCATAGTGGCCAGCACTTCGCCTTTGCGGAAAGGCTTGCCGGGAATCAGGTTCGTGGATTTTACGTAACCGCCCAATGCATTGCTCATCGAAACCAGGTTTTGCGGGGGCAGGTCCACGGTACCGTTCAGCCGGATAGTCTGGGGAATTATTTTTTTCTGCAGCGGCTGGGTAGCGAGTTCAAACGTACTTAATTGTTTTTCGGAAAGCGTTACCTGGTTTGGTTGCGCTTTTTCAGCAGGTTGTTCGGTTTGGGTTTCTTTGGAATTGCAGCTTAGCAGCAGCCCGAAACCAATTATTAAAAATATATTTTTCATGAGGGATTTCTTATTTTGAAAGGAGGAAGTTGAGCGTGATGATGCTTTGGTTCAGGTCGTTCAGGTAATTGAAATAATTGGCCTGAATCTGCAGTGCCTGGTTGCTGAGCATGGCCCATTCCAGATAATTTATTTCGCCGGCGGTGAATTGCTGCCGCGCCGTTTTCAGCATCTGGGTTGCGTCCGGAAGCTGTTTTTGCTCGTAGCTGCTTACCAGTTCCTGAAGCTGCCGGTATTGCGCCAGCGTGGCGTCGAAGGTGGTTTGTAACTGGGCTTGCTGTTGTTGCAGTTCGTTTTTCGCCAACCCCAGTTGTTTTTCCGAAGCTTTGATCTGGGCCCGTTGCGCCCCTGAAAATAGCGGGATACCCACACCAACTTCTACGGAACTGAACCGGTCGCGCGCATCCAGTATTTGATCGTTCGCCACTGTATTTACAAAGCTCTGATTGAAGTACCCAACGCTCAGCGAAGGCAGCAGTTTCGACCGTTCCAGCTTCAGGGCGGCATCGGCAGTTTTAAGTTGCTGTTGCGTTATTTGCAGCGCCGGATGTTCCTTCAGTAAAAGGCTATCGGTTTGAACCGGGAAACTCATTTTAGGCGAAGTGGCAACCGGCTCTACGGACTCCGGCGCCTGCAGCAATAATTGCAACTGCAGTCTGGCTAACTGTAATTCAGCCTGCAACAGCCGGAGCTGGTTACTGCTGTTTTCCCGCTGCAGCCGTGCCGATGTTATTTCCAGTTGGTTTGTAGCGCCCTTGTCGAACCGTAATTGCGCGCGCTGCAAAAATGCCTGGTACAGGCTGTCTGTCTGCTGCAGAATTTTCTCCTGTTCCCGAAGCACCAGAATATGGTAGAACAAGCCGGTTACATTTTTCCGGATCTCAGCTTCGGCCAGGGTCACGCCCATTACGGCTGTATGCCATTCTTCCTGCAGCACTTTTTTCTGCCGGGCGTATACCGTTGGGAAATTCAGGGTTTGGGAAACGCCCAGGCGCGTATCGAAATAATTGCTTTGAAACTGCCCCAGCTCCGCCGAAACGGCGGTTTGCGGCAGGTCGTAAGCGGTTCCTATCCGGAGTTTCTGGTATTCGGCCAGAAGCTTTTTATTTTTCAGGGCAAAATTTTGTTCGGTGGCCTGGTTCAGGGCTTCGGGCAAGGTTAGTTTCTGAGCCCAAACATCCGTACCACTTAAACTTACTATTCCCGCAATAATCAATCCTTTGGCCAAGCCGCGCTTCGGCAGGTTTACTTTTTCGAACAGAATATAAAGCACCGGCAGCACGAATAAGGTAAGGAAGGTTGCCAGTAGCAAGCCGCCGATCACTACGGTGGCCAGCGGACGCTGCACTTCCGCACCCGCGCCCTTGCTCAGGGCCATCGGTAAAAAGCCCAGCGAAGCCACAAAGGCGGTCATGAGTACCGGGCGCAAACGCATTTTGGTTCCGGCTAAAACCACCCGGGAAAGGTCGCGCATGCCGCCCTTCTTCAATCGGTTAAATTCAGCCACCAGTACAATGCCATTCAGCACCGCTACGCCAAACAGGGCTATAAAACCCACTCCGGCGCTGATGCTGAAGGGCATGCCACGCAAGGCCAGCAAAAAGATCCCGCCAATGGCCGAAAGCGGAATAGCGGTATAAATAAGAAGGCTGTTCTTTACGGAGTGGAAAGCGAAATAAAGTAAAATGAAGATCAAGAGCAGCGATACCGGAACCGCGATCATCAGGCGTTCTTTGGCCTTGTTCAGGTTCTCGAAAGTACCGCCGTAGGTAATGGTATAACCGGGCGGCAGTTTCAGCTGGGAAAACTGTTTTTGCTGCAGTTCATTCACCAGGCTTTGCACATCACGGCCCTGAGCATTAAACCCGACAATAATTCTCCGTTTGGCATCCTCGCGCTGGATCTGGAACGGACCATCTTTAATTTCAACGGAAGCCAATTGGTGCAGCGGAATTTGCAAACCTTGAGGCGTAGGAATAAGCAGGTTCCGGATATCATCCATGCTCTGGCGCTGCTCGTTTGCCGACCGCACCACCAGATCGAAGCGCTTTTCGCCTTCAAAAACCATCCCGGCCGTCTGTCCGGCAAAAGCTGTGTTCACGATGTTGTTCACGGCCGCAATTGATAAATTATATTGCGCCATGGCCGGCCGGTTATAGTCGATCACTACCTGGGGCATACCCACTACCGGTTCCACATACAGGTCCCGGGCGCCTTCTACGGTATTGATGATGTGTCCGAAACGTTGCGCGTAAAAGGCCAGCGTATCCAGGTCCTCGCCGAAGATCTTCACCACAATGTCCTGGCGCGCGCCGGAGATCAGTTCGTTGAAACGCATTTGCACCGGGAACTGGAAACTGGTATTCATGCCCGGAATGGCTTCCAGGGATTTACTCATTTTCTGGGCCAGTTCGTCGAAACTTGCCGCCGAGGTCCATTCCTTTTTGGGTTTCAGGGTAATGATCATGTCGCCGGCATCCATGGGCATGGGCTCGGTGGGCACTTCGGCGCTGCCGATCTTGGTTACCACGGTTTCCACTTCCGGATATTCGGTCTTCAGGATATGAGCGGCTTTCTGGGTGGCTTCGAGGGTGGTTCCGAGGGTGCTGCCGGTCAGGATGCGGGTTTCCACGGCAAAATCGCCTTCCTCCAGGGCCGGAATAAATTCCCCGCCCAGGGTTGAAAACACCAGGAGCGCTGCCACAAATAAACCCACCATGGATGCGACAATGGCTTTCGGGAAACGCAGGGCTTTCACCAGGGTAACCTGATGCAATTTTTCTAAACGGTACATCATTTTATCCGAAAAGTTAGGTTTGTGAAAGCGTTTTTTGCTTAATACCAGGGAACTCATCATCGGAATATAGGTCAGGGAAAGAATAAAGGCGCCAATCAGGGCAAAAGCTACCGTCTGGGCCATCGGCTTAAACATTTTCCCTTCAATGCCCTGCAAGGCGAAGATCGGGAGGTACACGATCAGGATAATGATCTGCCCGAAAACGGCGCTGTTCACCATTTTTCCAGCCGAAGATTTTACCTGGTTGTCCATTTCTTTCTGGGAGATCAGATGCTGGCCTGGGAGTTTTTTACTGTGGTAAAGCTGATGCATGACGGCTTCCACAATAATTACGGCGCCATCCACGATCAACCCAAAATCCAGCGCGCCCAGGCTCATCAGGTTTCCGCTCACGCCAAAGGCATTCATCATAATAATGGCAAACAGCATGGATAAGGGTATCACGGAAGCCACTAAAAGTCCGGCCCGGAAATTCCCCAGGAAAAGCACCAGAATGAAAACCACGATCAAAGCGCCTTCCGCCAGGTTTACCAGTACCGTATCGATCGCGTTGTTCACCATTTTGGTGCGGTCCAGGAACGGCTCGATCACGACGCCTTCGGGCAGGGTTTTCTGGATAATGGCAATGCGGTCTTTAACATTCTTGATTACCTCGTTGCTGTTGGCGCCTTTCAGCATCATCACAATGGCGCCCGAAACTTCGCCCTGGTCGTTGTAACCCAGCGCGCCGTAGCGAAGCGCATGACTGGTATTGATCTGGGCAATGTCTTTTAAGAGAATGGGAATACCGTTTCCGGTTCCTTTAACCGCAATATTTCCAATATCGGCCGGCGAGTTGATGAGGCCTTCGCTCCGGATGTATAGAACCGTAGGGCCTTTTTTTATGTAAGCGCCGCCAGTGTTCTGGTTGTTGTTTTCCAGGGCCTGAAAAACATCGTTTATGGTAAGGTTGAAAGCCTGCAGTTTATTCGGATTTACGGCTACTTCGTACTGTTTCAACTTGCCCCCGAAACTGCTTACTTCCGCTACGCCTTTCACGCCCAGCAACTGCCGCCGCACGATCCAGTCCTGAATGGTGCGCAAGTCAGTTTCGTTGTAGCGGCTTTCGTAGCCTTTTTCCGGCCTCACCACGTACTGGTAAATTTCCCCCAATCCGGTAGAAATTGGCCCCAGTTCGGGCGTACCGATGCTTTCAGGGATTTGGCCCTGTACCTTCTGCAGCCTTTCGGCCACCTGCTGCCGCGCCCAGTAAATATCCGTTTCATCGGTAAAAACAATGGTAACCAAAGAGAGGCCAAAACGGGAAAAGCTACGGATCTCTTCCAAGCCGGCAATGTTGCTGGTGGCCTGTTCTATGGGGAAAGTAACCAGCCGTTCGATGTCGGTGGCGCCATAAGAAGGGGCCACTGTAATTACCTGAACTTGGTTGTTGGTGATGTCGGGCTGGGCATCGATGGGCAGGCGGGTGGTTTCATAAATTCCCAGCCCGATGAGCGCCAGCGTAAATAGCCCGATAAGGAGTTTATTCCTTACGGAAAACGCAATAATATTATTTAACATGAAATAAATCTGTTAATACAGCTGAAGCAGCTTTAGAAAAAAAATACATACCAGCCAGGCAAACACGCAACGTGTATGCAAACAGCAGGAAAGATTAAAGGGGTATTAACAGGATTTTGGCGGCTGCCAGATAGAGGAAAGGTAAGTAGCTTTCAATTGCAGATTGTAACAGGAATTAGCCTGGGAGGCTTCCTGAAAAGTAATTTTCTGAATAGAGAAAACAGGAGGAGTGGGAGCAAAAAAAGCAAGGGTGAGCGTTTCAATTTCCGTCATGAAAGGCAGCATCATGTCGGTTTCGTAATCGGCATCTTTTTCATGGCCACCATAATGATGCACCATAAAATCCACAAAAGACATGTTACGGTCTTCTTCCTTATGTTCGAAAAAGTGCCCAACCAGTACCGGTAGCTTCAGCAACTGGCAAAATTGCGTTGTTGAGAGCAGGTACACGGAAAGAAAAATAATTCCAAGCACTTTTTTCATGCCGGCAAAGGTATAAAATAATTTTTAGTCTTTGGCGGGGACCCTTTGGTTTTAAACCTGAAGGCTGAGCACATGCATGAGATCCGCAAAGGGATTAATCAGGGTATAAAGAACAATTAACCCGTCATCCCGACGGCAGGAGAGATCTCATCCGGTTGGTAGTAGCTTCATTCTGGCTTTACTACTTTATTCCGGAGATCTCTCCCTTCGGTCGAGATGACCGTTTAAAACCGCTTAATTTACAGGATGAGTTAGTAAAAATTTATATTTTCGGAATATCAGCCTTAAAAAAGAAAACCCGGATTGCGGCAGCAGATCCGGGTCTCTGAAAAAGCTTATCTGGAGCTTAGTCCATTTCTTCTTCCACTTTCTTCGCTACAAAGATACTGGCAATAGCTACGCCGGCTACAATCAGGATCAGCTGGGTAGTGGATAATTTCTTGCTGGCTTTCATCAGCAGGTTGCCCGTATCGGTGAGCAGGTCCGGAAGTACGTCGTGGTGGCCCTGCACTACGTGCAGGCTGTTCTGAAATACTCTGGAGATATCTTCCGGCTCTATTTTTGAAGAGTTTTGCATTCCTTTTTCCATAGTTTTAAGCGTGAATTTTTTAGTATTTGGTTTGGGGCGCTGGTTTGCAGCAGTTTTTATACGCAACTTATTCGCCGGTGTTGTACTTAATTTCCGGCTTGAAAGCTTATCACACCTGCTTGCCGCCGGCCTTGGTAACTGCTTCCGAGATCATGCCCAGTACTTTATCGGAGCTGAACATCATACTGGCAGGGAAACTGACATTTACATTCTGGATGCTTAAGGTCTGGTTTGCTTCGTCGAAAGCGTAATCTGCCGAAACGCCTTTTTCGGAAACTTTACCGGAAGTGCCCTGTAGGTTAATGCCGAAACCGGAAAGCTTGCTTTTTAAAGAGTTGTAAACTTCAGGCGAAACCCCTGAATACTGTGCGCTGTTAGCCATAAGGATATGTTTGTTATAAATTATTCATGTTAACGAAAGGTTGCTGCTGAGGTTATATGGCAGCCTTGAAAAAAAACCGTTAGAGCGGGATATGGTTGGCAAGTTTTACGGAAGCAAACTGATACGCAATTACTGCCGCCAGCCGGGCTGTCCGGTCGTCGATGTCGAATTCCGGGTTCAGTTCATAAATTCCCAGGGAAACCACTTTCGGATTTTCGGCTGCCAGGCGTACCATTTCCACTACTTCCGAAGGCATAAATCCTTCCGGGGCGGGCGCTGAAACCCCAGGCGCAAAAGCAGCCTGCAGCGAATCCAGATCCAGGCTGATCACGATCCGGTCGGTACGTTCGCTCAGAAACTCCAGGGATTTCTTGAAACCGCTCACCACGTTGCCACGCAAGTCGTCGAACTTCACCAGCGAAACCTTATTTTCTTCCGCAAAAATGAACAACTCTTCGGCATTGGCATATTCCTGTATCCCGAATTCCACCAGATTTTCGCCTTCCAGTAAACCGGCATTCAGCGCCATATAAAAAGGCGAACCGCTGGTAATTACCGGGTTATCGGGCCGAAGATCGAGATGCACATCGATGTTGATGCAGCCGAGTTTTCCGCCTGAATCGGTAGCGTTCTGGTAAGCTTGCAGGTGCGGAAATACCAGATCATGGCCGCCGCCCACCACAATGGTAAAAAAGCTGCTTTCACGGGCATCGGTTATAAAAGCGGCTATTTCGCGATGGGTTTCTTCTATGCTTTGCTGAATGGCCACATCCCCCAGATCATGCAACTTTCCCTTCACAAGCGGATTGCCTTTCAGTTTCTCAAAAAACGTGCGAAAAGCAGCCGGTCCACCAGCCGCGCCGGTTCGGCCGTTCACATTCTTCACGCCGGTATCGTCGGGCAACCCGATCAGGCTCCAGTGTTTTTCCATAGTTTTCGTTGTTCGTTGTTCGTTGTTCGTTGTTCGTTGTTCGTTGTTCGTTGTTCGTTGTTCGTACAGATATTAACCGGTAAAGTTAAAGCAGTTTTTTAATTTTTGGGAAAGAAAAAAGCCGGCCCCGGAATTTCCGGGGTCGGCTTTTTATCGTTGATAGTTAATTCAAGTTCGTTATTTGATAACCATTATCCATTACCTGAAATTCGAACAACGAAAAACGAACAACGAATAACGATATTAGTGCTTCAGAACTTCCAGCTCGGCTTCTTCCACTTCCATTAAGCCTTGGGCATTCAGGCCGGTGAGTTTTACCCGTTTAGTTTCGTTTACCAGAATAGGATCGTATTTAACCGCTACCCTGATATAGTTTTCAGTAAAGCCCTCCATCAGGCCGTTGGTAATATCCGCTTCGAAAAGCACGTTGGTTTCCATTCCGATGTGTTGCTCGTAGAAAAAGCGTTTTTTCTTTTCCGATAATATGCGAAGCATGTCAGCGCGACGGTTGCGTTCCTTTTGCGGCACCACGCCCGGCATGTTTTCGGCCAGGGTATTGTCGCGCTCCGAGTAGGGGAACACATGCAGGTAGCTGATGTCGAGTTCGTTCAGGAAATTATAGGTTTCTAAAAAGTCTGCTTCTGTTTCGCAGGGGAAACCTACGATCACATCCACACCAATGCAGCAGTGCGGCATCTGTGCTTTGATGCTGGCTACCCGGTCGGTATATACCTGCCGTAAATACCGGCGGCGCATAAGTTTCAGAATTTTATCGGACCCTGATTGCAATGGAATATGGAAGTGCGGCATGAACTTCTTTGAATTCGCTACCAATGAAATGATCTCATCCGTCAGCAAGTTTGGTTCAATGGAAGAGATGCGGAAACGCTCGATACCTTCCACTTTTTCGTCCAGCGCTTTGGCTAGCTGGTAGAACGTTTCTACCCGGCCTTTGTCTTCCTGAATGCCAAAATCGCCCAGGTTTACGCCCGTAAGCACAATTTCTTTCACGCCCGATTCGGCAATTTCGTTGGCCGAACGCAAAATATTCTCCACGGTATCGGAGCGGCTTTTGCCGCGCGCTTGCGGAATGGTGCAGAAGGTGCAGGAATAATCACAGCCGTCCTGGACTTTTAAAAAGGTACGGGTCCGGTCGCCAAAAGAGTAAGAATTATGGAAGGTATTGGCAGTAGATACCGGACTGTGGAAGATCGCTGATTTATCTTTTTTCTCGAATGTTCCCAGCAAATCTACCAACTGGAATTTTTCGGCAGCGCCTAAAACTGCATCCACCCCCGGAATTTCAGAAATTTCCTGAGGTTTCAGCTGGGCATAGCAACCCACAATGGCCACGAAGGCATCCGGCGAATGTTTCAGGGCTTCCTTTACCACTTTCCGACACTTCTTATCGGCATTGTCGGTAACCGAGCAGGTATTAATTATATAAATGTCGGCCGCTTCCTGAAAATCTACCTTCTGAAATCCGCGTTCGGTAAAAAGGCGGGAAATGGTAGACGTTTCAGAAAAATTCAGCTTGCAGCCGAGGGTATAAAAAGCAACTTTTTTACTCATAAGGCCGCAAAGTTACGGAATTTATGGTTTAATTGCTTTATTGTTAACGGGTTGGTTTAGGGGAGTTTATGTTTTTAGGGGATGAATCTGCTCCTGAACACGATTAAAGGATTTTATAGATGGACAAGCTTTCTTTTGAATTCAATGCCATCGGTTTTAGCGGACGTTTTCTGGATAAGCAAACAGTCTGCTATCCGTCAGCTAAAGCAGACGGCAATGAAGTTTAATCTTTGAAAAAGTTGGTCTTTTGAATATGAATTTCCTTCGCTGTACTTTAAATTTTATTGCAACGTAAAACCAGGCTGAAGGATAGTTTTATAGTGAAATACCATAGCCGTCAGGCTAAGATGATTTATTGTGATTTTTGGCTGTAGAGACGTAATGCATTAAGTCTCCTTCGGGGTACAAACCATAGCGATTGATGCTAGAGCCAGCTACAGGGCGGGTTCCAGACCTTGCATATTTGCCACAATGCTGTGAAAGACGTAATGTATTACGTCTCTACAGTGGGCAATTAACCTAACGGCTTTGGTGAAAATATGCAACAACGGCGAACGGAATAACCCGACAATTTAATCTATAGTAGTATTAGGGGAATTTCCGTTTAGAATTTACCCCTTAAACTAAAAGCATACCTTTATCAAATTCAAAAGAATTCCATCCAGAGAAATCCTGTCCATCCTCATAATCCGTAAAATCGTGTTCAGAAATCCTGATCACTTCTGCAAAAAATCCTCAAACGAAACCTGCATGTATGCTTTTCCTGTTTGCAGGTCCTTTTCCGAAACTTCGCCGCTTCGCATGATCTCTTTTTGGGATACGTTGTCAAAGCTGAAATTCCCTTTATCGGTCAGGTAGCCAAATCCGTCGTTGAACACATAAAAAGCGAAAGGCTTGGCCTGATCGTTAAAAAGGTCTTTTCCCCATTTAAAATCCTGGTTGGGCAGGTTCAGTTGTTTCAGAAGGGAATAGGCCAGGTCGGTTTGAGAAGCTACGGTAGAAATGGTTTTGCCGGTTTGGGCTAAGGCGCCGCCGGTTAAAATCAACGGTATCCGGAATTTACCTGGAGTATCCAGGCCTTCGTAATCCGGAAAGGTGTGACCGTGGTCTGCCACCAAAACCACCAGCGTATTCTGCCACCAGGGCTCTTTTTTGGCTGAACGGATAAAGTTGCCAATTGCCTGGTCGGTATAATAAAAGGAGTTCCGGAATTTGTTTACTTCATCCTCGCCCGGGAACTTCGTTTCCATAGGGACGTCGTAGGGCTCGTGGCTGCTTAAAGTGAAAACAGTGGAAAAGAAAGGCTGTTTTTCGGTTTTCAGGTCGGAAAACACCCGTTCGAGCAGCACGTGGTCGTGTACGCCCCATTTCGAATTATAGTCTTTGGCTGGGAAATCGGGTTTACTTACCAGGCGGTTATAGCCGGCCGTAAGCAGGTAGGATTTTATGTTGGCAAAAGCCAGTTCCCCGCCATAATAATAAGAAGTGGCATAGCCGGCCTTTTTCAGGGTCTTGCTTAAGTGCGGCAGCCTTTCGGCTTTACGGGGGATCTTTACAATAGAAGTGGTGGTCTGCACCGGGTAACCGCTTAGCAATGCTACCAAGCCTTTTTCGCTCCGGTCGCCGCTGGCGTAGAACTTATCGAACAAAATACCTTCCGAGACAAGCTTATCCAGCTCCGGCGTAATGCCTTTTTCCCCGCCTAAAGAGCCTACCAATTTTGCCGTATAGCTTTCCAGAATAATAAAGAGTACGTTCGGCTTTTGCGTTTTTAAGATATTTCCTGAAACGGGTGGATACGTGTATAGCTCCTGTACCAGGTCCTGGGCTTCGTTTTCGGGTAAATATTGGTACGGATTGGTTTCTTTATCCTGGCGGTACAAAGAATATCCAACATTCCACGGAACGTTTACGGCAGCATGGTTGGCATAGATTTTATCGGAAAAATAAACGTCGCTTTGGTTGATCGGGATCTGCTGCCAGCCGCCCCGGATCGGCAGAACCAGGATGATCAGCAAACAAAAACTCAACAGGTAATAGCCCGCTCGCGGATGATGGTTGCTTAGATCTGGTTTAAAAAACCGGAAATAAAGAAATAAAGCCAAGCTTATCTGAGCCAGAAACAAAATGAAAAGCAAAAGCAGCGGCGCCGAAGCCGTGGAAGCCAACATTTCGGAAGGCGTGCTCAGGTACTGCAGCGGCGTGGCATCGAGGCGGAAACCCCAGATCGAATACAGTTGAAGATCGGCCGAAACCAGCAGCGTTACCAAAGAAGTAATAATGATCGCGTAGTAATTTACCAGTTTCCGGGTAATACGGGCCGGTATAGGTGGCGTGAATAACAGGTGCAGAAAGGGGATAACCGAAAAATAGGCTGCTGCCGAAAAATCTAAGCGTAACCCGTAGCCAAAAATTTTCAGGATATCGGATGCCTCTAGCTGGGAAGTTTTGGAATAATGAAAGCTTAAAAAAAAGGCCTTGCCAATAAATAAAAGGAGCAGCCAATATATAAACAGGAAAACCTGGTTAGGAACGTATTTTTTCACGCCCTAAAGATACGGTTTTGCTGCCAAATTCTGGAACTGTTCTAAATTTATCCTGAAAACCTTAAAAGAGGTGACTAAAGCTTAAAACCAACAGTTTTACAAAATACCCCTTAAAATTTAAGGGGTATTTCTGAGATTCTGAGTTTCTTTTCTGAAAGTGCCTTAATTTTTAAGGGGTCTTGCTGGATTTCTGTATTTTATCTTTACTTTTGACGCATCAAAATTCATCTCTCCTAAAAACATGGCAATCCTCAGATTTAAAGCATTAGAAGTAGTTGGCCAGCGCCAGCGGAACGACCTAATTTTACCGACCCAGAAAGCGTCGGAATATTTTGGCATAAACGTATTCGGTACCGAAGCGATGCGTGCCACTTTATCGTCGGAGTATTTCAAGAAATTGCAGAACGCTATTAAAAACGGTACAAAAGTAGAACGCAACGTAGCCGACGCGGTGGCTTCGGCCATGCGTACCTGGGCCATGAGCAAAGGCGCCACGCACTATACGCACTGGTTTCAGCCCTTAACCGGACAAACTGCCGAGAAACACGATTCCTTTTTTGACCTTACCCTCGACGGCAAAGCCATTGAACATTTAAAAGGCAGCGCCCTCGTGCAGCAGGAACCCGATGCGTCTTCTTTCCCGAGCGGCGGTATCCGGAATACGTTCGAAGCGCGGGGCTATACCGCCTGGGACCCAACCTCACCGGCTTTTTTAATTGAGAACGGAGGTTCTAAAACGCTGTGTGTACCTACCATTTTTGTGGCTTACACCGGCGAAGCGCTCGATTATAAAGCACCCTTATTAAAATCGCTTGATCTGGTAGAAAATGCCGCGCTGGAAGTTTGCCAGTTCTTCGATAAGAATGTAACCAAGGTGCAAACCACGCTCGGTATCGAACAGGAGTATTTTCTGGTAGACCGCGCCCTTTTCGATGCCCGTCCCGATCTTTTAATGACCGGAAGAACCCTATTCGGCCACACTTCAGCCAAAGGCCAGCAGCTGGAAGATCATTATTTTGGTTCTATCCCGCGCCGCGTGCATGCGTTTATGGTAGAATTCGAAATTGAGGCGCTGAAACTGGGTATTCCGTTAAGAACCCGTCACAACGAAGTTGCTCCGAATCAGTTTGAATGTGCGCCAACTTTTGAAGAAGCCAATTTAGCGGTAGATCACAACCAGCTGTTAATGGACCTGATGGACAAAGTTGCGCAACGGCATAATTTTAAAGTGTTGCTTCACGAAAAACCTTTTAAAGGCGTGAACGGAAGCGGTAAGCATAACAACTGGGCGCTTTCAACCAATACCGGCGTGAATTTATTTGCCCCGGGCCGCCGTCCAAAAGAAAACCTTCAGTTCCTGACGTTCTTTATTACCACTGTAAAAGCCGTCCACCGCTACGCCGACCTGCTGCGCGCCAGCATCGCATCGGCCAGCAACGACCACCGCTTGGGCGCCAACGAAGCGCCGCCGGCCATCATGTCGGTTTTCGTAGGTTCCCAGCTTTCGGAAGTACTAGATGAACTGGAACAGAATTCCACCGTTTCCCTCGACAAAGGCGACAACATGTACATGAAACTGGGCATCGATAAGATCCCGGAAATTTTACTGGACAACACCGACCGGAACCGGACCTCTCCGTTTGCTTTTACGGGCAATAAATTCGAATTCCGGGCTGTAGGCTCTTCTGCCAATTCCTCTTCCGCCATGACGGTGCTGAATACCATTGTAGCCGACCAACTCATCGAATTCAAAAATGAAGTGAACGCGCTTATCGAGAACGGCAAGAAAAAAGAAGTTGCCATTATTGAAGTGTTGCGTAAGTACATTATCGAGTCGAAGGCGATCCGTTTCGAAGGCAACGGTTACTCCAAAGAGTGGGAAGAAGAAGCCTTGCGCCGCGGCTTATCGAACTTACGGACCACCCCGCAAGCCCTCGATGCTTTCATAACCTCTCATACCGAAGACCTTTTCCTCCGCAACGGCATATTTTCGAGCGTAGAATTGCATGCCCGCCACGAGATCTTACTGGAAGACTACGTGAAAAAAATCCAGATCGAAAGCCGCGTTATGGGCGACCTGGCCATGAATCACGTAATTCCAACGGCCCTGAAGTATCAGAATAAGCTAATCCAGAACGTGAAAGGCCTGAAAGAAATAGGCTTAGGCGAAGATTATTCCGGCACCACCATCGACATGATCAAGAAAATTTCAAACCACGTAACTACCATTAAAACCTCCGTGGACGAAATGATCGAACGCCGCAAGAAAGCCAATAAAATAGAAGACATGCGCGAGCGCGCCCTGATGTATTGCAACGAAATCTCTACCTTATTCCAGACCATCCGCTACAGCGTAGACAAGCTGGAACTGATGGTGGACGACGAAGACTGGCCGCTGGTAAAATACCGCGAAATGCTATTCAGCCGGTAGTTCGATTGTTCGATCTTAAGATATTCGATTATTCGATATATCTTTTGTCTAATAATCGAACGATCGAATATCGAACAATCTAAAAGGCAAAAAAAAAGCCGCTCCTAAATATTTAGGAGCGGCTTTTTTTTTGCCTTTTTTATGCTGCATGGCTGGTCGGCGGGCCGGCTTCCGGCTTTTTAAAGGTGAACTTTTCCCGGAGGGTTTCACCTAATTTAGTCAGGTCGTTCATGCGGTCGGTTATGCCGAATGTGTCCATCAGGTCAGTAACGGAATCGGATTGTAATACGCGGTGGGCCATTTTCGACAGGATGAGTGGTACCAGAATGCCGGCTAAGCCGGTAGCAATGGCGCCGCGGAGCCCCATGCGCAAACCGATCTTGGTAGCAATGCTTTTAATAATTTTATCGATAAGGAGTTTGCGGCCGGCGGCCAGCGGCTTGCCTTTCAGGGTTGCAATAACTTCATCCACGTTGCCTTTTTTGAGTTCGTTGCGGAGGATCTCCATAATGGATTCTTTGGCAATAAAGATGGCTTCGCCTACCTGTTGCATCTTTAATCCACTTTTTTCTATAAAAGGCTGAAATTGTTGGGCCGGAGTTTTTCGTAGTAAATGTATCATAGCAGTCAGTAAATTAATCTTCTACACATGTTCAGATACAATTATACGTGGAAATACTACGTGAAGGTTTCTAAATTATGTACAAAAACATTCTTTCCTTGAGGCAAGATTTTATTCAAGCGTAAATAACCGTATTTTTGCCCCGTTTAAACGAACATTCCTGCTTCGCAAAAGGTTATGGAATGCAGAACCTGTGCTTATGAATAAACAATATTGCTCCAGCCTGACCGAATACCGTCGCCGCAAAACCATAGAAGTTACAATTGGCGATCTGCCCATGGGCGGCGATAATCCAATCCGGGTGCAGTCCATGACCACCGTAGACACCATGGACACGCTTGGTTCGGTGGAACAGGTGATCCGGATGGTGGATGCCGGCTGCGAATACGTGCGCATTACCGCGCCGAGCGTAAGCGAAGCCGAAAACCTCCGGAATATTAAAGCCGAGCTCCGCAAACGCGGCTACAACGTTCCTTTAATTGCCGACATCCACTTTACCCCGAACGCTGCCGAACTGGCCGCCAAAATCGTTGAGAAGGTTCGGATTAACCCGGGCAATTACGCCGATAAAAAGAAATTTCAGGTTATTGAATATACTGACGAAACCTACCAGGCCGAACTGGACCGCATCCGCGAACGCTTCGAACCGCTGGTAAAGATCTGCAAGGAACACGGCACAGCCATGCGCATCGGAACGAACCACGGTTCTTTATCGGACCGGATCCTAAGCCGCTACGGCGATACGCCACTGGGCATGGTGGAAAGTGCGCTGGAGTTTTTACGGATCTGTGAAGACCTTAATTACTATAATATTGTGCTTTCAATGAAGGCCAGCAATACCCAGGTAATGGTACAGGCTTACCGCTTGCTGGCTCAGAAACTGGAAGAAGAAGGCCTGGAACCATACCCGTTCCACCTGGGCGTAACCGAAGCCGGCGAAGGCGAAGACGGCCGGATTAAATCTGCTGTGGGTATTGGTACCTTGCTGGAAGATGGCCTTGGGGATACGGTTCGGGTTTCCTTAACCGAAGCGCCGGAACTGGAAGCTCCCGTGGCGCGAACGTTAATAAAACGCTACACCAACCGCGCCGGCCACGCGCCAATTAAGCCGGTTTGCAACGTTCCGATTAATCCCTTCCAGTACGAACGCCGCCACACGCGGGAAGTGGAGAATGTAGGCGGAACCAACGTGCCGCGCATCGTAGCCGACCTGAGCCGGATCGAAAACATTCAGTACGCCGATCTGAAAGGAGTAGGGCACCTGTATTCCATGCTGCTCGATAAATTCAACATGAACGACTTGGGCGCGGACTTTATTTATACCGGTGCCACGCCCATCAACTTCATGCTGCCGAACGGCCTGAAAGAAATTGTAGACTATGAAGCCTGGCTTTCAGCAGAAAACCGGGATGAACGCTATCCGCAACTTTCGGCCAAACAATACCTTTCCGGGGCAGAAAAGTCGGGACAGGTTAATTTTATTTTGGCAACTCTAGCCGATCTGGAACCGGAATTACTAGAAAAGCTGAAAACTGATAAAACGGCCGTGCTGGTACTGCAAACCGAAAACACCCATGCCATGGCCGAACTCCGCAAAGCCTTTTTCCGCCTTATGAACCAAGCGTGCGAAGTGCCGGTAATTGTGCGCCGCGACTTTACCGAAATGCCGGACGAAGACCTGCAGCTTTATGCCGCCACCGACCTCGGCGGTTTGCTAATCGACGGTTTAGGCGACGGCATTATGCTGGGAACAAGTTTAATGGCCCCGAAAACCAAAGCCGAATGGCTCCAAAAATCGGAAACGCTGAACAACCTCGGCTTCGGTATTCTACAGGCTGCCCGCACACGTATGAGCAAGACCGAATACATTTCCTGCCCAAGCTGCGGCCGCACCTTATTCGACCTCCAGGAAACCACCGCCATGATCCGCAAACGCACCGACCACCTGAAAGGCGTGAAGATAGGCATTATGGGGTGTATTGTGAACGGTCCCGGCGAAATGGCCGATGCGGATTACGGGTACGTTGGCGTTGGCAAAGGAAAAATAGCCCTGTACCGCGGACAGACCGTTATCAAGAAATCCGTTCCGGAAGAAAAAGCGGTAGACGAACTGATCAACCTGATCCGGGAAGATGGGAACTGGATCGAGCCGGTGAAGCTGGAAGAACAGGTACACTAAAAGGGTAAGAAGTTTATCTTGAAAAGTGCAAACCTCACAGGTCTTGGAGACCTGTGAGGTTTTTTAATTTGTCTGAACTAAGATTTTTGTGATTTCTATGATTTTTTCATGTGTACGGGCCAGGCTTGTCCCTGCCCCCACGCATTACTGATCAAAATCCCTATCAAAAATCCTGGCCATCCTGAAATCCCTTAAAACGTGTTCGGATAAATTGTCGCAATATCGTGGGGACAGGTCAAGCCCTGTCCGTACATTAATAGGCCACCCGGTTATACATAGCCAGCAACTCCCGCCATTCCCGGGTATTTATTGATTTCAATTGTTCTTCGGTAACCCGCCAGGTCCAGTTGCCTTCGCCTACGGAGGGCTTGTTCATGATAAACCGTTCGTCTAAATTTAGAAGATCCTGCAGCGGGAAAATGGCCAGTTCTGCTACCGACATAAGGCAGGTTTTAATCAGGGCCTGGCTTACATTATTGGCCGTAATTTTCTGGTTCAGGTAGGCTTCCATGCGGGCGCGGTCTATGGGTTTCATTTCCTGTTTGAACCAGCCTTTGGTGGTATTATTGTCGTGGGTGCCGGTGTAGGCGATCATGTTGGGTTTGTGGTTGTGCAGGGCAAAAACGCTGGTGGCAATGTCTTCGCTGAAGCCGTATTGCAGCACTACCATGCCGGGTAAATTAAACCGGTCGCGGAGGTCGTACACGCCCGGGCTTACGTAGCCCAGGTCTTCGGCAATAAAGGGCATGTCCGGGAATTTCTTTTGCAGGGTTTTAAAGAAGTCATCGGCCGGACCGTCCTGCCAAGCGCCGTTTATAGCGGTTTTCTCGCCGGCCGGTACTTCCCAGTAATCAAAAAAGGCGCGGAAGTGGTCCAACCGGGCTACATCGAATAACTTCAGGTTGTGCGCCAGCCGTTTGATCCACCAGTCGTATTTAACTTTTTTGAGCTTTTCCCAGTTGTAGATCGGCGTACCCCAAAGCTGACCGGTTTCGCTGAAATAATCCGGCGGTACGCCTGAAACGGATACCGGTCTTTTTTCTTTATCCAGCTTAAAATATTCCGGATTGGCCCAAACTTCGGCGCTGTCGAAACTTACATAAAAAGGCAGATCACCAAAGAAGTAAATACCTTTTTCGTGGCAGTAATTCTTCAGCATAGCCAATTGCCGGTAAAAAAGGAACTGGCAGAATTTAACGTATTCCAGCTCATCGCGATGCTCCTGAATTGCGGCGGTTAGAGCTTTGGCATTCCGGTCGCGGAGTTTCGGGTCCCATTCCAGCCAGGTAACGTTGTTGTTCAGATCATCTAAAACTGTAAACAGCGCATAATCATCCAGCCAGTCGGCATTCTCCCGCACAAACTGGGTAAACTCTTTCAGGTTCAGCGCTTCCGATTCTGCTTTGAAATGCTGGTACGCTTTGCGAAGTAAGCCTTTTTTGTAAACAAAACCCTTGTCGAAATCGGCCTTGCTTTTTTTGAAGCCGTTCTTTGCTTTTACATCGTTGCGCGTCAGGTAGCCGTCTTTCACGAGCAGGTCCGGACTGATCAGCATGGTATTACCGGCAAAGGCGGATGTGCTGCTGTAAGGCGAGTAGCCGGTGCGTTTCTCGGCCGGATTCAAGGGTAAAAGCTGCCAGTATTTAAAACCGGCCTCGGCCAGAAAATCGGCAAAGTTATACGCTTCCGGTCCCAAATCGCCCAAGCCGTAAGGCCCTGGCAAAGAGGTGATGTGCAAGATTATTCCGCTGCTTCGGGCTGTTTTCATACGTTTTCAGAAATTAATAAGGCTACTGGTAAGGAAGCAAAAACCTCGGATAATTTCAGACTTGAATTTCCGGTAATCGTTTCATCAGTAAAATAATTGTGCCAGGTGGCAGGAGCGCCTGCTGGCAACTGAACCGCGCTGCTGCTCCAGGCTTGTTCGCCCAGCGGGAAAACACTAGGTTTGGAGATCTGACTTACATGAAGCGGCACCAGAACGAGGCACCATCCGGAGGCATGTTTCCGGGCATACCCAAGCACTTTGCCGGCACTTTCAGCATTCAGATTTAAAGGAATATATTCGCCTTCGGTGAAAAGCTCCGGGTTTGCTTTGCGGCACTGCAAAGCCTGCCAAACCGTAAACTGTTTTACGCTGGCGTCGGTCCAGTTTTCGAGCAGACTTTTCAGCAGGTTTTTCCTATCGTTTCCGGCTTGTTTCTGCATCCGGGTTAACTGTCGCTTGCGAAGGTCAAAATTTACCGGGCGACGGTTATCCGGGTCTACCATGCTCAGGTCCCAGAGTTCGCAACCCTGGTAAATATCCGGAATGCCAGGTGCGGTGATCTTCACTAAGGTTTGCCCCAGGCTGTAAAGCATGCCGTAGAAATTGAGTTGCTGCACAAAGGGTATAAAAGTTTTCCGGAATTCGGAATTTTCGGCAAAGAGCTGCTGGGTGAATTCGTGTACGCCTTCTTCATACGCCTCGTTCGGTTCCGACCAGTTGGAGTACATTTTAGCTTCGCGCACGGCTTTGGTCATTGCTTCTTTTACCCGGTCCAGGAAATCGGCTTCTGGTTCGCCGGCCATCGGATACGCGCCGATCAAAGCTTGGTAAAGAAAGAACAAACGGTTTTTGGAAGGCGACTGCACATTGTCTTTCAGGATCAGGAAATCTTTATTCTGGTTCTGCCACAAGTCCAGTAAGCGGCTCCATTCTTCCGGCATTTCCGAAAGGACATTCAGGCGCACGCGGGCATCTTCGCCGCGCTTGGTGTCATGCGTGGCGGTAGCATTTTGGGCGTAGGGCCACAGCTGTTGCCGCTTAACCATTTCCTGGTGAAACCGCTCGATACTGATGCCAAACACTTCTGGATTGTCGCCCACTTCGTTATGCGAAATGAGGCGGTTGTAGTTGTAGAAGGTCGTATCTTCCACGCCTTTGGCAGCGAGCGGTCCGGTAAACTGCTGACACCGCATCAGGAAGCGCAAGCGGTTTTCGGGCGTGCCCGGCAAGGTGCTTTTTTCGCCCTGAAACAATTGGTGAAAGTAGTTCAGTTCTTTCTTTAAAAGCAGCGCAAATTTCTCGGCCCGGGCAAAAGCTTTTTCCAGTACTTCGGCATCCTGACCAACTACCGGAAGTTCGTTCGTGTAGAGCCGGTAAACGGGGAAAGCGGCCAGTAGGATCTTGAGCGCATCTTTTAAATGCTGCTCCGAAAAGCCTACCGTTCCCGGCACCAATTCCAGTTCCTGCATGAGGCTGAAAAGGTTGTCGAGTTCGCCCTGCATGTGGTTTTCCAGCATATAGATTTTTTTTTCGAAAACCATTTCTTCGTATTTGAAATCCTGCACGTCGGGTACCTGGCGGGCGTAAATTTCATCGAACTTTCCTTTGGCAGCCGTGTTCGTGAAAAGCTGGTTTACAATGGCCAGAAAGAAATAACCCGTGGTGCCTTGAACCGGCCAGTCCGTTGGCAGTTCTTCCACCAATTCCAGTATTTTCTCAACCGTCAGGTACGTATTTTCGCCGGCGGCTTCGCGCAAGCCTTGCAGGTAGGTGGCCGGATCTAATAGCCCGTCTACATGGTCTACGCGCAAACCCTGGAAGTAGTCTTTTTTTACCTGTTGCAAAATGAATTTATGGTACTCGGCAAATACTTCCGGCGCTTCCATGCGCAAACAAATAAGTTCGTTGATGGTAAAAAAGCGGCGGTAATTTATTTGCTGATCAGTTACTTTCCAGAGTTCCAGTTTAAAGTATTGCCGGTTCAGAATTTGGAGTAATTGTTCCTGGTTTTTATTCAGCTTTTCAATACCGTTTAGCAGCAGTTTCTCCAGTTCCGGATCTGCTTTAATTGCCGCTAAGGTTTCCGATTTCAGCTTATCCCAACCACCTAAATCTTTTTCAGAAATTTCTTCGGAATTAAAAGTTTGAAAACTTTCGGATAACCTTTTCAACTCCTGACTTTTTAAGCCCTTTTCGGCACCATTTTCCTGGAACAAACTGAGCAGTTCCGGCCAAGTTTGCAGGCTTACCGGGTAGTGGTTTTCGTAGAACTGTACCTGAAATCCGGCTTCGGAAAAAGTTAGTTTTACCTCGCCGTTGGCAACCGCTTCTTCGAGGGTTGAACCCAGAAATGGTGCCATTAATTTGCCTTTGTAAACCGGGTCTTCGTACTGCCAGTTCACGTCGAAAAAGTTGTAGAAATTAGAAGCCGGTCCTTTTTCGAAAACGTCCATAAGCCAGGCATTGCTTTCATGAAAAGCCATGTGGTTAGGCACGATGTCCTGCAGCCATTTTAACCCGTGTTTTTTTACGACACCCATCAGGCTTTCAAACTCTTCCGGCGTACCGATTTCCGGGTTCAGGACGTTGGCGTTCGTTACGTCGTAGCCGTGCGTGCTGCCGGGCCGTGCCTGAAAGATCGGGGAAGCGTAAATGGTATCGATTCCTAATTGCGCCAGGTAGGGCAGGTGCTGCTCCAGGTCCCGGAATTTAAAATCTTTGTGAAACTGAATGCGGTAAGTGGCAAGGGGTAAAAAAGGCTTCATGCTTTCATGTTTAAACTTTCGTACAGCGCATTGAAACGGTTGCACCAATTCCGGCTGTGCGGGTCATTCTGGCTACTAAGCTCGTGGTGGTGGCTGAACAATTTCCGTCTTAAGGCGAAGGCAATATTACGGGCCTCCCAAAGCTCGGGTTCAAGCTTCAGTTCTTTTATTTTTTCCAGAGCCGTAATTATCACGTTCATCAGCTCGGTATCTTCCGGAGTTTTCTGCAGCTGGTACATCAGGCCGGCAATGCTTTTGGCTATACTGAAATCGAGGGTAACGGTATCGAGTTCGGCCTGAAAACGCTTGCTGCTTTCGATGGTGCGGTGCAGCATTTCCACGTCCGGAACCGGACTGGAAAAGATGGCTTTCAGGTCGGTGTTTATCACGTAATTATCGATGTTTTTCAGCTCGCTGGGCAGGCTCATGTGCAGTTGCTTCAACGCCTGCATGAGCGGGTAATTGCTTTCGTAAAGCCGGCGGAAAAGCGCATCTACACTCGATAAGGTCTTCTGCAAAACCGAAGTCAGGATCTTGCGCTGGTCGTCGCGGAAAAGGTGCCAGAAAGAGTAATTATGCGCCCCGAAGTATTTGTCCTGCAGGTAGATGATTTCGTGAATGTTGCTCCGCTCAAAACTCTCCACGATCTCTTCCCGCATCGACTGGTAGGCCGCTTCGTTCTGCAACCTTCTTACGCCGCCAAACATTTGCTGGTCGCCTAAGTGCAGCACCGCGTAAGTAAATTCCGCGGTTTCCCAGGTCAGTTCCGATTTCAGGGCCGCCTGCCCGATGGCCAAACGATGGCGGCCGGCTTCGAACTCTTCGTGGTGCAGCGAAGTGGCTTGGTAGCAATAAATGTGGCTTTTGCGGGGGTAGCGCGTAAACAGGGAAGACACAGCGTAATGCACGCCCACGCGAAGCAGGTCCAGCATGGCCGGTTTTACCAGTTTGTCGTAAATGTCGCCGGCGCTTTCGTACTCGTCCTCGTTGCTTTTGGCCTGCGAGAGTTTTTCTTTGAAAGGCGTTTTGTAATCGTCTCCGGTTATGGAGGAGGCCAGTTGCAAGGCACGGGTAGCGTACGAAATATCCTGAATGGTGCCCAGATCCGTCACTTCATCGAAGAACCAGCCGCAACTCGTGTACATCAGCATGGCGTGGTACTGCATTTCGAGCAGCTTCAGGATCTTTATTTTATCGAGTTCCCCTAAGTTCTGTTTAAAGTTTACTTTCAGAAAGGCCGCCACATTTTCTTCCGACCGGTTCCCAATGACCTCAATGTATTTGTTGCGGAGCTCCCACGGATCGTCGGAATAATTCCCCATTTCCGCTTCATACACCGGCACCAGCGTATCGCGCACCCAATCGAAGGTCTCCCTTAAGGGGCCGCGCCATTTCTGGTTCCAGCCGGGCCGGCCGCCGGTATTGCAGCCGCAATTGCTCCGCCAGCGTTCCACTCCGTGCGAGCAGCTCCAGGAAGTGTTTTCAATAATTTCGGCTTCGTATTCCGGCGGAAATAATTCAAGGTATTGTCCATACACCGTAAGCTGGGCCAGTTTAGCGGTTTCTACGTGGTGCAGGGCATAGGTAAGCGCCATTTCTCCGAAGTGGTGGTGGTGCCCATAGGTTTCGCCGTCGGTGGCAATGTGCATGAGTTCAGGCTTGTCCTGTTCGGAAAAAGACCCCGTAAGCCGGTTGGCAAATACGATCCCGTTATTAAGCAGTTTCTCAAAAGCTACCGCCTGGGAAATACCGGCATGGTAAAAGAAAAGCGTTATCTCCTTGCCCGATGGAAGTTTGCACAGGTACGGCCTACGCGGGTCAACTTTGGCATCGGTAGCATCTTTCCAGTCCCGCGAGCCAATTTTCCGGATATGCAAGGCCTGGTAAGGGGAAAGAATGGTGAACTTGATACCTTGCTCCGCCATTACTTCGAGCACTTCGGTGTTTACGGCCGTTTCCCCACACCACATGCCTTCCGGTTCACGGCCGAAGCGTTTTTCAAAGTCCCGGATTCCCCAGATCACCTGGGTTTCCATGTCGCGGCGGGTGGAAAGCGGCAGAATGGTATGGTTATAGGCCTGAGCCAAGGCAGAACCGTGGCCGCCGTAGCGTTCCTGACTTTCCTTATCGGCCTGCAAAATGGCCTCGTACACCTGGGGCGCTTTTTTCTCCATCCACTCCAGCAAGGTAGGCCCGAAATTGAAGCTGATGCGCGCGTAATTGTTCACGATATCCACGATCCGGCCTTCTTCATCCAGTATGCGGGAAGCGGCATTCCGGCCGTAGCATTCAGCCGTGATGCGCTCGTTCCAGTCGTGGTACGGATAAGCGCCGTCCTGCAATTCAACTTCGTTCAGCCAAGGGTTTTCGCGCGGCGGCTGGTAAAAATGACCGTGAATGCAGAGGTATTTATTCATACGTTTACAGGCTCTAAAGGAAAAAAAACAGTACGGTTTCAGGCAAAAAAATGGCAGCCCCGGTTTCCGGAAATTACCGCTCCAGGATCAGGATGCTTTCGGGCGGTACCGTTACCTTTCCGGAAACTGCTGTTGCCTTACTTTCGGAAGAGGACGGACTGCCGCTATTCAGCAACAACTGCCACGTGGTATTGTTTTCCAGGGATATTTCCTGAGCTTCCTTGCCGAAATTATAGCGGCATAAAACCTCTTTATTGGCGGTCCACCTTTTAACAGTCAGCAGTTTTTTGGCCGGATCGGCTATCGTTTTCAGATTGTCTTTATCCAGATTGCTGAAAACTTCGTGGCTTTTGCGAAGCTGAATTATTTGGCGATAAAAATCCCAGAGCGCATAATGTTCACCTTCCTGGTAATTCCAGCTTAAAATTGAATTCTGAAAAGTTTCTTCGGCTTGCGGGTCCGGCACTTCTCCGGCCCATTTAAAGGCTTTGAATTCTTCTTTCCGGCCTTTCTGTACCGCTTCCACCAAATCCTTATCAGTGTGGCTTATGAAATACTGGAAAGGGTTTTTCTCGCCATATTCTTCCCCCATAAACAGCATCGGAACGTACGGCGAAAGAATATAGGTGGCCGCAATGAGTTTCAGCATTGGAAAAGATACGGTTTCCGAGATCCGGTCGCCCAGCATGCGGTTGCCTACCTGGTCGTGGTTCTGGGCAAACACCACAAACTGCCGGGCCGGGTTTTCTGCCGCGCTGTTGCCGTAAGTTTTGTGCCTGTGCGGCGAGTAATTCCCGTTATAAACAAAGGTGTCGCGGAAGGCTTTTTCCAGGTCCTCCAGTTTGCCGAAATCGGCATAATAGCCGTCCGTTTCGCCGGTTACCAGGGCGTACAGGGCGTGGTGAAATTCGTCGCACCATTGCCCGTCCATGCCGTTCCCGCCTTTGGCCAACGGGTTCACCATGCGCACATCGTTCAGGTCGCTTTCCGCGATCAGGAAATGTTTCTTACCCAGTTCCAGATTCAGTTTGTTTACTTCGGTGGCCAGTTCTTTCAGGAAATGGTTGGCGCTCATATCCATAATGGCATGCACGGCATCCAGACGAAGGGCATCGATGTGATATTCCCGGAACCACATTAAAGCATTCTGAAGAAAGAAATTCCGCACGCCATCGCAATACGCATCGTCAAAATTCAGGGCGCTGCCCCAAGGGGTTTTGTACTTGTCGGTAAAATAAGGGCCGAAATCGTTCAGGTAATTTCCTTCCGGGCCCAAGTGGTTGTACACCACGTCTAATATTACCGCAATTCCTTTCGCGTGGCAGGCATTTACCAGTTTCTTCAGCCCGTTCGGTCCGCCGTAAGATTCCTGCACCGCCGAAGGATAAACCCCGTCGTAGCCCCAGTTGCGACTACCCGGAAACTGGGAAACCGGCATAATTTCTATGGCCGTAATTCCAAGTTCCACCACGTAATCGAGCTTCGAAATAATGCCTTCAAAAGTATGCTGATCAGTAAAGGTTCCGGTGTGCAGTTCGTAAATGATCATCTTTTCCAGCGGCACGCCGGTCCAGGTTTTATCTTCCCAGGCAAAATCGTGGTGGTTTACGACCGCCGAAGCTTCGTGCACGCCGTCGGGCTGGTGCATGGAAGCCGGGTCCGGCCGCTCCAGATCGCCGTTCAGTTGAAATTTATATCGGGTGCCAGCCGCCACCGCTTTTACATCCACGGACCAGTAGCCAAATTCCATGGGCTCCATCCGGATGCTTTTTTCTTCCGGGGAAGTAATTTTTAAGGTTACGGTTTCGGCTTCCGGCGCCCACACGGTAAACCGGCAGGTTCCGTCCGGTTGTAGCCAGGCGCCGGTTTTCTGATATAAACTCATACTGTTTTTAATTCTTTTCAGGGTTTCGGAACAGAGCAGATCCGGTGCATTTTCCCGCGCAGTTTTTCAGCTTACTAAAAAGTTAATCATTTCAGCTAATAAAGTAATACTGCCGGCTGCTATTTTCCGCAAGATGCTTACCGGGTTTTTAAAGAAAGGTTATACTCCGCAAAGCAGAATTTATACGGAAATGCCCGGGACAAATTCTGAAAATCTTAAAAATTCTATATTCCGGGCGTAATAAAAGGCAACCGTATTCAAAAAAAATGGTAAAAACCTTATTTCATTGTATCAAGTATGAAACCTTGCTAATCGGAACAACTATTACACCTGATGAAACACCTCGAAGGAACCAAACGCGTAATCATAGATCATGTTAAGCCGGAAATAAACTCTGGCCAGTTTCCCATAAAAAGAGTGGTGGGAGAGAAGGTAGTGGTGCAGGCCGACGTTTTTACCGATGGTCATGACACCGTAAGGGCGCTGCTGCTTTACCGGCAGGCCGGCAAAAAGAACTGGCAGGAAAAACCCATGGAATTTCTGGGCAACGACCGTTGGGAAAGCGAGTTCGTTCCGACTGCTATGGGCATGTACGAATATACCGTGGCCGGTTGGGTAGATCATTTCCTGTTCTGGCAAACCGGTTTAAATAAGAAATACGAAGCCCACCAGGATATTGCGGTAGAACTGCTCATCGGGGCCGAAATGCTGGAACAAACGGCTGCCCATACCAAAGGCGGGGTAAACAAAAAACTGCTGAAATGGGCCTCCGCGCTCCGCCAGCCTAAAAACATGGCGGAGGCAGTAGCCCTGGCAACCGGTCCGGAAGTTTCCGAGCTCATGTACGAGTACGCCGACCGTAGTTTTGCCCGCCAGTATCCAAAGATCCTACAGGTATCGGTAGAGCGGCAAAAGGCGCTGTTCAGTTCCTGGTACGAATTTTTCCCGCGCTCCACTTCTCAGGAATACGGCCAGCACGGCACCTTCCGCGATTGCGAACGCATTTTGCCGCGCATTGCCGAAATGGGCTTCGATGTGGTTTATTTGCCGCCGATCCACCCGATCGGGATGGCTTTCCGGAAAGGCTACAACAACGCCGTAACGGCAGAGCCCGGCAACCCCGGTTCGCCCTGGGCAATCGGTGGCGAGGCCGGCGGCCACAAAGACATTCACCCGGAATTGGGCACGTTAGAGGATTTTCATTCCCTGGTCAGAAGAGCAAACGAACTCGGAATTGAGCTTGCCCTGGATTTTGCCATTCAGTGCTCCCCGGACCACCCCTACGTGAAATCGCATCCGCAATGGTTTAAGTGGCGGCCCGACGGCACGGTGCAATACGCCGAAAACCCGCCGAAAAAATACCAGGATGTGCTGCCCGTAAATTTCGAAACCGAAGACTGGGTAAACCTCTGGCAGGAACTCAAAAGCATCGTGGTTTACTGGATCAAACAAGGTGTCAATATTTTCCGGGTCGATAATCCGCATACCAAACCGTTCCCTTTCTGGGAGTGGCTTATTAAAGAAGTACGCGCCGTGTACCCGAACACCATTTTTCTGGCCGAAGCATTTACCCGGCCGCGCATTATGGAACGCCTGGGCAAATTAGGCTACACGCAATCCTATACTTATTTCACCTGGCGCGAAACGGCCGAAGAATTGCAGCAGTACATGGAGGAGCTTACCAAAACCGACATGCGCGAATATTACCGTCCGAATTTCTGGCCGAACACGCCCGACATTTTGCCGATCCATCTTCAAACGGGTGGCGAACCCATGTTCCTCAGCCGCGTGATCATGGCGGCTACCATGTCTTCGAATTACGGCCTCTACGGACCGGTTTACGAATTCGGCCTCAATACCCCGATGGCTCCCGGCAAAGAAGAATACCTCGATTCGGAAAAATACGAGATCAAGCGCTGGGACTGGGACCAGCATACCCGCATCCGGGACGTCATTACCAAGCTGAACCATATCCGGAAAGAAAACCCGGCCCTGCAAACTACCTGGCACATCGAATTTGCAAAAACCGATAACCCGAACATTATCTGCTACGCCAAAACCGACCAGGACATGACCAACCGGATGATCATTGCCGTGAACCTCGACCCGCATAACCGGCAGGCCGGCTGGATACAGGTTCCGGAAAAAGAACTCTGGCTCGACCCGGAAGAACCGTACCTGGTTTACGACCTGCTTTCCGGCCACACGTATACCTGGCGGCACGAATGGAACTACGTAGAATTGCACCCGGACCAGGTGCCGGCGCACGTGTTCCGCATCGAAGGGCCTTTGCTCCGGCCCGAAAAAGCAGCCGGCGAAAACAAGCCTGTTCACTGAATACAACCGCTTGCCTCCTGAAAACATCTAAAAAAAATAGGGTTCGGGAGAAAAAAAGTAAAAACAAAAACCCCGGAATTTCCTTTTAATGAGCGGCGGCTGCAACCGCATGTTCAGATAACTGCAACACACAATGGAAAAAACGCTGAAAGCACCAAAAACCCAAAAGGAACCGCAAACTACCAGTTCCGGCACGGCTCAGGAAAATGCGCTCCCTGACGAAAACCTTCGCTGGTACAAGGACGCCATTATTTACGAGCTCCACATCAAAGCCTTTAACGATAGCAACAAAGACGGTATCGGCGATTTTGAAGGCCTGCTCAGCAAGCTCGATTACCTCGAAGACCTGGGCGTCACGGCCATCTGGTTGCTGCCTTTTTACCCCTCGCCCTTAAAAGACGATGGCTACGACATTGCCGATTATTATACCATTAACCCATCGTACGGCAACATCAACCATTTCAAGAGATTCCTGAAAGAAGCGCATGCCCGCGGTCTGAAAGTGATTACCGAACTGGTGATCAACCACACCTCCGATCAGCATCCCTGGTTTCAGCGGGCGCGCCATGCGGCGCCGGGTTCGGTAGAGCGCGATTATTACGTGTGGTCCGACGATCCGAATAAGTACAAAGACGTCCGGATTATTTTCCTCGATACCGAATCTTCGAACTGGACCTGGGATCCGGTGGCCAAACAATATTACTGGCACCGCTTTTTCTCGCACCAGCCCGACTTGAACTACGATAACCCCAAGGTGCAGGAAGAAGTATTTAAAATGCTGGATTACTGGCTCGATATGGGCGTGGATGGCTTCCGGCTGGATGCTGTACCGTACCTGTTTGAGCGCGAAGGTACCAACGGCGAAAACCTGCCCGAAACCCACGCCTTCCTTAAAAAACTCCGCGCGCATTTAGATGTAAAATACCCGGGCCGTTTATTCCTTGCCGAAGCCAATATGTGGCCCGAAGAATCGGCTTCCTATTTTGGCAACGGCGACGAATGCCACATGAACTACCATTTCCCGATCATGCCGCGCATGTTCATGTCGGTGAAAATGGAAGACCGCTACCCGCTTATCGATATACTGGACCAGACCCCGGAAATTCCCGAAAGCTGCCAGTGGGCCATGTTCCTCCGCAATCACGACGAGCTTACCCTTGAAATGGTAACCGACGAAGAGCGCGACTACATGTATAAAGTATATACCAAAGATCCGCTTGCCCGCATCAACTTGGGTATCCGTCACCGCTTGGCGCCGCTGCTGGACAACAACCGGAGCAAGATCGAGCTCATGAACATTTTGCTGTTTTCCATGCCGGGCACCCCGGTAATTTATTACGGCGACGAAATTGGCATGGGCGACAACTTCTACCTCGGCGACCGCGACGGCGTGCGTACCCCGATGCAATGGAGCCCGGACCGCAACGCCGGTTTCTCGCAGGCCAATCCGCAACAACTTTACCTGCCGGTAATCATCGATCCGGAATATAAGTACGAAGCCGTAAACGTAGAAACCCAGGAAAAGAACCCGAACTCGCTGCTCTGGTGGATGAAACGGGTTATTGCCATGCGCAAACGCTTCAAAGCTTTCGGCCGCGGCAGCATCAAATTCCTTTCTCCGGAAAACACCAAAGTGCTGGCCTTTATCCGGGCCTACGAAGACGAAACCATTCTGGTAATATGTAACCTGTCGCGCTTCCCGCAAGCCGTGGAATTGCCGCTGGAAGATTACGAGAATTATACCCCGGTGGAAGTATTCGGCCAGAACAAATTCCCGAAGGTGGGTAAAGATCCGTACCTGATCACGCTGGCGCCTTATGGCTTTTTCTGGTTCGCGCTCCGCCAGGAAGAAACCACCGGAACCCTTACCGAATTGCCATCCATAAAACTGAACAACCTGACCGAGATCGGCCACAAATCGGTGCAGGAACTGGAAAATAAAATATTGCCGCAATACCTGATGAAATGTCGCTGGTTTGGTGGCAAAGCCCGTATCATTCAGCGGGTGGAAGTTACCGAGTACATCCCGTTCCCGGTAGACGGCGATGAAGCAGCCATGCTGGTAATGGAAGTTACTTACAACGAAGGCTTACCGGAACTCTACCAGTTAACATTAGCTTTTGCCGGCGACGAAGAAGCCGAATCCTTACGCAACCAGTCGGCCCAGAGCATTATAGCCAAGGCCTCGATCAATGGCCAGCCCGGCGTGTTGTACGATGCCGTGTTCAGCGAAGCTTTCCGCCATACCATTTTCCAGTATATGGCTAAACGGAAACGGATGACGTTGGGCAGAAATGCCGAACTGGTTTTCCAGTCGGTTAGCGGTACCAAACTGGAGCTGAAAGAAGAACAGAATTTCGTACCGTCGCGGATTCTGGGGGCAGAGCAAAGCAATACCTCCATTATATACGGCGACCAGTACTACTTTAAATTCTACCGCAAGCTCGACCGCGCCGTTAACCCAGACCTGGAAATTACCCGCTTCCTTACCGAACAGGCCAACTTCGCGAACGTGCCGGCCTACAAAGGCGACATTGAATTGCAAAGCCAGGGCAAGACCGGCATCATTCTGGGCATGATGCAGGAAATGATACCGAACCAGGGCGATGCCTGGGAGTACATCGGCGAATCCGTGAAACGGTATTTCGAAAGGGTATCTTCCATGGGCAAAAAAGTGACCCGTACCGTGCCTCGCGGCACGCTGGTAAATCCGGCCCCGTTCGAAAGCATTCCGGAAGAATTGCAGAACCTGCTGGGCGGCGCCTACGTGGAAAGGATCCATTTGCTGGGTACCCGCACGGGCGAAATGCACCTGGCCCTGGCTTCGAACAAGACGAATAAAGATTTTACCCCGGAAGATTATTCCCTGCATTACCAGCGTTCCCTTTTCTCTTCCCTGAAATCCTTGGTGCGGAGCAATTTCGACCTGCTGAAAAAACGCCTGAACGAGATACCGGAAAGCGCTCGTCAGGATGCCGAAGAAGTACTGGCCATGCGCGAAGAGATTCTGGAAAGATTCAAGCTCATTTTCGACCATAAAATAGATACCCTCAAGATCCGGACCCACGGCGATTTCCATTTAGGCCAGGTGCTGTTTACCGGCAAAGATTTCGTGATCCTGGATTTTGAAGGCGAACCGGCCCGCGCTTACAGCGAAAGAAGACTAAAACGCTCGCCGCTCCGCGATGTAGCCGGCATGATCCGGTCGTTCCATTATGCGGCTTACAATGCCCTTTTAAAAGATGCCTATCTGGCCGAAGAAGAAGGACCGGTAATGGATTACTGGGCCGAGCAATGGTACCACTACGTAAGCGGGTTCTACATGGAATCGTACCTGGAAGTAATGAATGGCAAAGATGTTCTGCCGGATAACCCGGAAGACTCCGAAGTCCTGATCCAGACCTTCCTGCTGGAGAAAGCTATTTACGAACTTGGCTATGAACTGAACAATCGTCCGGATTGGGTAATGATTCCGCTTAGAGGTATAAAATCAATTATGAACGCAGAGAAGAATGGCTAAAAGAACCAAAAAAACGACCGAACCCGAATTGAGCGGCGCTGCCTCCGATGTAGCCGAAATGCTGATGCCTGCAATAATTAACGATGCTTCCTTGCCGGCCGATCCGGCCCTGTCCGAAACGGAAATGCCGCCGCATTGCACCCGCTTTACCGAATTCGATATTTACCTGTTCCGCGAAGGCCGGCATTACAAACTTTACGAGAAATTCGGCGCCCACCTCATGACCTACAACGGCGTGCAGGGCACATACTTTGCCCTCTGGGCGCCAAACGCTGCCGCCGTTTCCGTAATCGGGGATTTCAATCACTGGCAGCCGGATGAACTTCCGCTAATGCCAAGATTCGATCATTCGGGTATCTGGGAAGGCTTTTTCCCGCAGATCGGCCACGGCGACCTTTATAAGTACCACATCCGCTCGCACCACAACGGATTTGAAGTAGCCAAAGCGGATCCCTTCGGCTTCTTTGCCGAAACCCCGCCGCATACGGCCTCCGTGGTCTGGGACATCCACAACTTTAAGTGGAACGATAAGAAATGGCTGCAGACCCGGAGTAAATGCGTGGGTAAACCCCAGCCGTATTCCGTTTACGAAATGCACCTGGGTTCCTGGCGCCGCAACCACGAAGAAGAGAACCGCCACCTGACCTATCTGGAACTGGCGCAGGAATTACCGGCTTATATAAAAGAATTGGGCTTTACCCACGTAGAATTTATGCCCATAATGGAGCATCCTTTCTATGGTTCCTGGGGGTATCAGGTTACCGGGTATTTTGCCCCGACCAGCCGCTTTGGTACGCCGCAGGATTTTATGGTACTGGTAAACGCTTTGCACGAAGCCGGCATCGGCGTAATTCTGGACTGGGTGCCTTCGCATTTCCCTTCCGATCAGCACGGCTTGGTTTATTTCGACGGAACTCACCTGTACGAGCACGCCGACCCGCGCAAAGGGTTCCACCCCGATTGGAAGAGCTACATCTTTAATTACGGCCGCAACGAAGTAAAGTCTTTCCTGATCAGCAACGCGCTTTTCTGGCTTGATATGTACCATGCCGACGGCCTTCGGGTTGATGCGGTAGCCTCCATGCTTTACCTCGATTATTCCCGCAAAGAAGGGGAGTGGATCCCGAACGAATACGGCGGGCGCGAAAACCTGGACGCCATTAACTTTATCCGGGAATTCAACAATGCCATTCACCAGGCGCACCCCGATACCTTAACCATAGCCGAAGAATCTACGGCCTGGCCGGGTGTTTCGAGGCCTGCTGCCGAAGGCGGTCTGGGCTTTAATATGAAATGGATGATGGGCTGGATGCACGACACGCTCAGTTACATGGAAAAAGAGCCGATCTACCGCCAGCACCACCAGGGCCAGATCACCTTCAGCATTATTTATGCCTTTGCCGAGAACTTCATGCTGCCGCTTTCCCACGATGAAGTCGTGTACGGCAAACGCGCCCTGGTCCGGAAAATGCCGGGCGACGACTGGCAGCAGTTCGCCAACTTACGGTTACTCTACGGTTATATGTACGGGCACCCCGGCGCAAAGCTTATTTTTATGGGCGGCGAATTCGGGCAAACCAGCGAGTGGGCGCACGAAAGCAGCCTGGAATGGCACCTGACCCAGTACCCACTTCATGCCGGCATGCAGGCTTTACTGCAGCGGCTGAACCATATCTACAAAACCGAAAAAGCCTTGTATGAATACGAGTTCGATTCGGAAGGCTTTGAGTGGGTAGACTTCCACGATTCGGCCAACAGCGTGATCAGCTTCCTGAGAAAAGGGAAAGCCTCGAAAGACCAGATCATGGTGGTGTGTAACTTCACGCCGGTACCAAGGGAGAATTACCGCATTGGGGTACCGAAAAAAGGAACCTGGGCCGAGCTCCTGAATACCGATGATGCGGCCTTTGGCGGCAGCGGTACAGGCAACCCGGAAGAAGTGAAATCGGAAGCGATTGCGGCGCACGGCCGCGAAAATTCCATAGCGCTGAACCTGCCGCCTTTGGGTACAATTTACCTTAAAATGAGTAAATAAGGGCCTGGTTTTTAGCCGGAAAATAGTACTGTTTTCCGGCTAAAAACCTATATTTACCTCAGAAAGGGGGGTTGTTGCGTACTTTATTTGAATTGTTTAAAGAATTATAACGTACGATACATCTTTTCTCCGCATACGGAAATTGTACCGATTTATACTTAATTTTTAATGCAATTCACCAACCGGAATTTTGTAAGTTATTCATTATTAGTGTAGTTAAAAAATATGCAATTTGTAATATATAGAACTTGTATAAACCTAAAGTCATAATATAAAGTAATACCTTTAAAGAAAGAAATCAGGCCCTAAACTCTAAGCTCTTACATCATGTCGAGGACCATTATTGTATCTAACAGACTTCCGGTTACTGTCCTTAAAAAAAACCAGCAAATTGAATACAAAACCAGCGAAGGCGGTTTAGCCACCGGCCTTGGCAGCGTTTACAAGGAAGGAGCGAATAGATGGATCGGCTGGCCGGGCATTTTCCTGGAGGAAGAAAGTGACCAGCTTCAGGTTGCCGCCGACCTGCAGGCAGACCACATGCACCCGGTTTTCTTAACGAAAAATGAGATCAAGGAATTTTACGAAGGCTTCAGCAACGAAACCCTCTGGCCTACTTTTCACTACTTTTTACAGTATGCCGTTTACGACCAGAAGCTTTGGGAAACGTACCGCCGGGTAAACCAGAAATTCTGCAACGAGGTAATGAAAATTGCCAAACCCGGCGACACGATCTGGATCCACGATTACCAGTTATTGCTGTTGCCCCAGATGCTCCGGGAAAATTTACCCGACAGCAGCATTGGCTTCTTCCAGCATATTCCATTCCCCTCGTACGAAGTTTTCCGTCTGCTTCCCTGGCGCGAAGAGCTGCTTAACGGCATGCTGGGGTCCGACCTGCTTGGCTTCCATACCTACGACGATACCCGTCACTTTTTAAGCTCCGTAAGCCGGATCCTGGGGTACAATAACCAGCAGGGCCTGATCGACACCGGTAAACGGACCGTAATGGTAGATGCTTTCCCGATGGGAATCGATTACGACCGCTACGAAGAAGTGGCCCTATCGGAGGAAGCCCATCGGCGCGAAGCTTCCTTCCGGAAATCTTTTGACGGGCAGCGGATCGTTCTTTCTATTGACCGCTTGGATTACTCCAAAGGAATTCCCCAGCGGTTGGAAGCCTTCGAAGGTTTTCTGAAACGGTATCCGGAATTCCATGAAAAAGTAACGCTGCTCATGATCGTGGTTCCATCCCGCGACCAGGTTGGCAAGTATAAAGAACTGAAAGAAGGCGTAGATGAAATGGTGGGCAGGATAAACAGCACCTACGGCACGCTGCACTGGCGCCCGATCAATTACTTCTACCGTTCCTTCCCGCTGGAATCGCTTTCGGCGTTTTACCGCATGGCCGATGTGGCCCTGGTTACCCCGATGCGCGACGGCATGAACCTGGTTTGTAAAGAATACATAGCCAGTAAAACCGACCAGAAAGGCGTACTGATCTTAAGTGAAATGGCCGGGGCTTCCAAAGAGCTTTCCGATGCCATTCTCATTAACCCGAACGACCAGAACCAACTGATCCAGGCTTTATATAAGGCCCTTACCATGCCGGAAGAGGAACAGCACATGCACATGGTGCAAATGCAGGAATCGCTCCGCCGCTATAATATTCACCACTGGGTTAACCTGTTTATGGACCGGCTCAGCTACATTAAAATTAAACAATTATCTATGGCAACCACGCTGCTCGACCAGCACGAAGTTCAGGTGCTCAATTCGGAATACGTTAACGCCCAGAACCGCTTAATTTTTTTAGACTACGACGGTACCCTGGTGGGCTTCCAGGACGCGCCGCAAAAAGCCCGGCCCGATCAGGAGCTGGTTACGCTGCTCGAAAACCTGACCGCCGACCATAAAAACCGGGTGGTAATTATCAGCGGTCGCGACCGCGTTACCTTAGATGATTGGCTAGGCAAACTGGATGTGGATATTATTGCCGAACACGGTGTCTGGCTGAAAGAAGGCGGCGAAGACTGGCACATGATCCGCAACCTGAGCAGCGACTGGAAACGCGATATCCGTCCGATCATGGAACTGCAGGTAAGCCGCACGCCCGGTTCTTTTATCGAAGAAAAAGATTATTCCTTGGTTTGGCATTACCGGAAAGTGGAGAAAGGCTTGGGCGAACTCCGGGCCCGGGAACTGCACACGCATTTATCGTACCTGGCCTCCAACATAAACCTGCAGGTAATGGAAGGAAATATGGTGCTGGAAATTAAAAATACCGAAGTAAACAAAGGCGCGGCCGCTACCCGCTGGCTCGAGAAATTTCCGGCCGAGTTTATCATGGCGCTGGGCGACGACCGTACCGACGAAGATACTTTCCGGGCCATGCCGCCGAGCGCTTTCACCATAAAAGTAGGGAACACCCGCTCATCCGCCCGCTATTACGTAGATGCCGTACGCGACGTGCGGCGGATCATAAGAGATTTGCTCACCCAGAATAAAGCTAATTCAAAGCTTCGGATCAGCGCTTAATTTACCTTAAACAATTTGTTTCAGCACCCGGAATTAACGCATTTGCATTAAAGCCGGGTGCTGAATCTTTTTAGAAAGGGTAGGGGTTTCGGTTAAAAGAATACGTATAATTTCACAACACACTTTTGTAAAATGTAATTCAAGGATTTCACGAAGGCTGAATGGGGCCCATTATTTTTAGTCTCTTCAGGAAGATAAAATTGAAAGCCCGATAAAATGAAATAAAGGTCAGAAATTTTATGCCCCTTTAATATTACCTATAATTGCAGAATTTTAAATTTTTCTCTACCTTGACTTGTTCTCTTAAGAGAAGTAAAAATGAATAGTATGAAAGGCTTATTTAATTTTACGGAAGTGCTTACGTATTTTTTCCGGAAGCCCGATCCGAACCGGAAACCGACGTTCAACCTCCGTGTAATGCACGGAATTAATAAAATTTCGATCCTTATTTTCCTGGTTTGTTTAATTGTAATGGCCATAAGGTTATTTACCCGATGAACATAGAGGATTACCGCGAATATTGTCTGGCTAAGAAAGGGGTAACCGAAAGTTTCCCTTTCGATGCCGATACGCTGGTTTTTAAAGTCGGCGGCAAAATGTTCGCGCTTACTAACCTTTCCGATTTTAACGGCGGTATTGCCCTGAAATGTGAGCCGGACAAAGCTATTCAGCTCCGCGAGGAGTTTCCGGACGAAGTGGAAGGCGCTTATCACATGAATAAAAAGCACTGGAACAACGTAAAACCAAACGGCTCTATTCCGGACCTGGTAATTAAAGAATGGATCGATCAGTCTTACCTGCTGGTTTTTAATTCCCTTACCCGCTCCCAAAGGCTGGCCGTAGAAACCGAAAACGAAAGACCACCAGGCCTGATTTATTAACGGCGCACTTTTCTATCCCGCATGTTTAGGCGAAGCCGTAACTTGTGGGTTAATTCTTTGGTCAGTTTGTAACTGACCTTGCCTGCAAGGCAAAGATCCTGCCTGCTATGGAAAACTGAAATAGTTGAACAGCAACTTCCGCCAGTTACAAACTGGCTATTTGAAGAAAGTCACAAGTTACGCTCCGCTAAACTTGTGGCATGCTTTAACCTTTTAGCCTGCTTAAAAGAAAAAGGCGAAACCTCCCTTCAAATCGGTAGCAAAAACAAACAAAAAACCCGGCCTTAAATACCGGGTTTTGCTATTAATGAGGAAGTTGCGTTTGCATAGGCTGAGTTAGGTTTTCTGCCGGAGTACTTACTTCTTCCGAAGAAACCACCAACGGAGCAGTTTCTTTCAGGTGTTTGTCAGGCCAGGTATGTACTTTGCTTAAAGAATCCCACATCAGGCGGTCGAGTTCCGGGTAGAAATTATCATCTTCCGGACGGGCATTTAAAAGCAGTACCCATTTCTTGCCGTCTTTAATATGCGCCATTAAGGTTGCGCTGCCGGTTAAGGCTCCCGTGTGCCACCAGTTGCCATTCGGGTTCACAAACCAGCCCATGGCATAGCCGCGACGGTCGCTGGTTGGAGTGGTCATCAGGGCAACCGTTTCGGGTTTAAGGGGCGCGGCTTCATCTTTGCGGTCGAGGCTGGCCATTAGCTTTATCAGATCGGGTGCCGAAGCGATCCAGCCTCCGTGTGCATCCATGGCTTCCAGGTTAAAGCCGCCGTATTGCAAAGGCACTTTTTTGGCTTCGCCGGTTACCGGTTTTACTTTCCGGTCCTTCGGATCGAAATAACGCACTTCCAGCGGATTTTTATCTTCGTAATTGTTTTTACCCAAGGCCATGCTTGTAATTCCCAACGGCTGGAGAATGGCGTTCTGCACGTAAACCTCGTACGTATCCTGGGTTACCTCTTCAATAATGCGACCCAGGATATTAAAGCCCAGGTTAGAATACGCAAACTGGGTTCCCGGGGTAAAATCGAGCGGCTTTTGCAGCATGTACCGGATAATGGAAAGGGCATCGGCCGGAGCCGGTACGTTCATGGCATCCGCAATTTTTACGGCATTGAACATTGGATCGCCCTCGGGGCTGGTATCGCGGTCCCAGCCGGCGGTATGCTCCAGTAAATGCTGTATGGTGATTTGTTCTACCCGGTTATCCGCATAATTCAGGAAAGGGGCGGAACTTAGCACCCCGCCGGCACCAAAAACATGGTCGTCGATGCACAGAATATCATCCTGGATCAGCTTCATGATGGCCATGGCCGTTATAGGTTTGGATAGGCTGGCGATCCGGAAAAGATGGTCGGGCCGCATGGCCTGATTTTCGTCGGCCTGACCAAAGCCCCGCGCATAAAGTAACTGATCATCCTGGGCTACCGCTACGGCCGCTCCGGGAATCTGCCATTTCTTCAGGAAAATGGTGACATCATCGTCTACCACGGTAAGTTCGGGAACAGGTGTACCGGTTTGCGAATAGGCAGGAGGGATGATGAAAAAAGTCATAACCTGAATAAGGAAAAACGCCAGGTTAAAGTTCTGGTAAAAAATTAATGCCAAGGTAAAAAAGAAAATTGCGTTGCAAACGCTGCCAACAGAAATAAAAAAGCCAACGAACACAGCCCGAAGCTGCTAAGGAATTTTAGGCCATAGCTTTCCCTTGTAGCCGGAAATTCGGTAACGAAAGGGCAACCAGGCTGAAAACCTTCAGAGGAAGTATTGGTAATTCGCCAAAGTCACAGAAGGCCGGCGAAGAGTGGGTAAAAATTAATTCAAATTCCGGTGTTATAAAATTGTACTCAAATCCGGAAGCTTAAATCAATATTTTGTCTAAAAGACTGAATTACAGGCTCCGAATCGATTAAATAACGGCAACACCAGAGAAAAAATTGTACAGTTTGTCAGGAAAAAATATCCAATGTTTAGCAAAAGTGCAAAAACGGATATTAATCCCGGAAATTACTGTTACAAAAGTTAGCGCTGAAAGAAAAGAAGGTTTTATGCTTTGGAGAAGTAAAATAAGGCAACCCCGTTTTCATATACCTGGTGACGGGTTAATTTCAGGTTTTCCTGCTTTTTTATCGATGGAAAGAGTTCAATGCCTTCGCCCAGAATTACCGGAATATAAGCCAGAATAAACTCATCGATCAAACCGGCATTGTGCAGCAAACTCATGATCTCGCCCCCGCCCAGAAGCCAGATATCCTTGCCCCGGTTTGCTTCAAATTCTGTACAAACTTCACCGGGTCTTCGTTAATCAATTGCGCTTCCGGTATTAAGGTGCGCTCTTGATTGTGCGAGAAAACATAGCTGGTTTTATCTTTATAAGCCCACTCGCCGAAGTCGGCACACACCTCGTAGGTTTTGTAGCCCATCACAATGGCATCGATTCCGGCCATGAATTCGGCATAGCCGTAATCGTATTCTTCCAAAGGCGGCAACCAATCGATTTCGTCGTTAGGGCGGGCAATTTTACCGTCTAAACTGGTAGCGGTGTAAAGCTTGAGTTAGCGCATGAGGTTATGGAATGGTAGCCAAAACTAACCAAGATTTTCCTTCCCGGCAACAGGTGTTTTTCATTTTCATGGGAATAGCCGTAGCTTTGCAGAAAATTTAAATCTCCGATGCGCCGTTCTATCCTCATCAAATATCTGCAAGTGCTGTTTTTTATCGTTGTTGGCTCCGTTAACTTTCTGAATGCTCTTAAAACCGGCAGCATTATAGACTGGATCGTTTATGCTTTTTGTATGATCGGGGTAATGGTTGTGGCTTTCTCCATTAAAAGCCAACGGGATAGAGAACGGGGAATTGTTGACGAAAAACCTGCTGCTAAAATTAAGCTGAAAAAGAAAGTGAAGAAGTAATAAAAAAAAACCTCACAGGTCTCCGAGACCTGTGAGGTTTGGATATCAGATAACTTAAGATTTAAACTCTAGGCTACTTTTTTTGAAAAAATTCATTGCCGTCTGCTTCAGCTGACGGAAAACTACACAACAACGTTCACGATCTTATTCGGCACCACGATTATTTTCTTTGGCGTTTTGCCTTCCAGGTATTTCTGGATTATTTCCGATTCCAGCACTTCTTTTTCGATCTCTTCTTTCGGTTTGTTTACCGGGAAGGTGATCTTACCGCGCATTTTACCATTTACCGAAACCGGGTATTCGAACTCATTTTCCGTCAGGAATTTTTCTTCCCAAACCGGAAACGGTGCATAGGCTACGCTTTCGTTGTGGCCCAGGAGCTTCCAGAGTTCTTCCGAAATATGCGGCGCATAAGGTGAAAGCGTAATTACCAACGGTTCCAGAATGGCGCGCTTGTTCGTTTTAAAAGCCATTAGTTCGTTAACGCAGATCATGAACGTACTTACCGAAGTGTTGAACGAGAAACGCTCGATGTCTTCCTCTACTTTTTTGATGGTTTTGTGCAGCGTTTTCAGTTCGCCGGAAGTTGGTTCGGCATCGCTTACGCTGAAGTTGCCTTGTTCGTCGTGGAATAAGCGCCAAAAACGCTTCAGGAATTTATGAACGCCGTCCATGCCGGCCGTATTCCAAGGCTTGAACTGCTCCAAAGGTCCCAGGAACATTTCGTACATCCGCAACGTGTCCGCCCCGAATTTCTCTACCAGATCATCCGGGTTCACCACGTTGTACTTCGACTTCGACATTTTTTCTACTTCCCAGCCTACCAGGTATTTGCCGTCTTCCAGGATAAACTCGGCATTGGCAAAATCTTCCCGCCAAGACTTGAAAGCATTAATGTCTAAAATATCGTTTTCAACCAGGTTTACATCTACGTGCAGCGGGGTAGTGTCGTACTGATCTTTCAAGCCAAATGAAACGTATTTTCCGCTTTCCTTATCCCGGTAAACAAAATTCGACCGGCCTTGAATCATACCCTGATTGATCAGCTTTTTGAACGGTTCTTTCTCCGGTACCAGACCTAGATCATACAGGAACTGATTCCAGAAGCGGGAGTAAAGCAGGTGGCCGGTTGCGTGCTCCGAACCGCCAATGTACAGGTCCACATTCTGCCAGTAATCGATGGCACTTTTGGAGGCAAATTCAGTATCGTTTTTCGGGTCCATGTAGCGGTACCAGTACCAGCTTGAACCGGCCCAGCCCGGCATCGTGCTCAACTCATATTCATAGTGATTTTCATACTTCCAGTCTTTGGCACGGCCCAGCGGCGGTTCACCGGTTTCAGTTGGTTTGTATTCGTCGATTTCCGGTAGCACCAGCGGCAGTTCTTCTTCTTTGAGCAAATGCGGAATACCGTCTTTAAAGTACACCGGTACGGGTTCGCCCCAGTAACGCTGACGGCTGAACACCGCGTCGCGCATCCGGTAATTTACTTTGCCTTTGCCCACGCCTAGTTCTTCCGCTTTTTTAATGCCGGCTTCAATGGCTTCTTTCACGCTCAAGCCATTCAGGAAACCGGAATTAATTATCTTACCATCTTTGGCAGCATAGGCTTCTTTAGAAATATCGCCGCCGGAAACTACTTCCAGAATAGGTAAACCAAAATGCTTGGCAAAGGCATAATCGCGGGTATCGTGCGCCGGAACGGCCATTACCGCGCCGGTTCCATAACCGGCCAACACGTAGTCGGCTACCCAGATCGGCACGCGTTCGCCGGAGATCGGATTGATGGCGTAGCTGCCCGTAAATGCACCGGAAATGGTTTTCACGTCGGTCATGCGGTCGCGCTCAGAACGGTTTTTGGCCATTTCCACGTAGGCTTCCACTTCGGCTTTGCGATCTTCGGTAAACAAGGCAGCAACATGGTCATGTTCCGGTGCCAGTACCACAAACGTAGCGCCAAAAACCGTATCGATACGGGTGGTAAAAACGGTAATGTGGTGCAGGGAATTTTCGATGGCAAAATGCAGTTCCGCGCCGGTCGATTTTCCGATCCAGTTGCGCTGCATTTCCTTCACCGGCTCCGGCCAATCGATGGTTTCTAAACCTTGCAGCAAGCGTTCGGCATAGGCCGTGATCCGCATGCTCCACTGGCGCATCCGTTTGCGTTCTACCGGGAACCCGCCACGCTCCGACAAACCATCTTTCACTTCATCGTTCGCCAGTACGGTACCCAAAGCCGGGCACCAGTTCACCATTGCTTCGGAAAGAAAAGTCAGGCGGTATTTCAGCAATAATTCCTGTTTCTGCTTTTCGTCGATCCGGGCCCAGGCGTCGGCAGTTACGTGCGGGGTGTCTTCGTCGCAGGCTGCTTTTACGAAACTGTTGCCTTCCTTTTCAAAGATCGCGATCAGCTTTTCAATGGGTTCGGCTTTGTCGGTTTCGTAGTTGTACCACGAGTTGAAAAGCTGCATGAAGATCCATTGGGTCCATTTGTAGTAATTCGGGTCAGAGGTGCGCACTTCGCGGTCCCAGTCGAAAGAAAAACCGATCTGCTGCAACTGCTCAATGTAGCGGGCAATATTCTGCTCCGTAGTAATGGCCGGGTGCTGACCGGTTTGAATGGCGTATTGTTCGGCCGGTAAACCAAAAGAGTCGAAGCCCATCGGGTGCAGCACATTAAAACCTTTATGGCGTTTGTAGCGGCTCACAATATCGGAAGCAATGTAACCCAGCGGGTGCCCCACGTGCAGACCAGCCCCGGAAGGATACGGGAACATATCCAGGGAGTAGTATTTCGGTTTGCTGCTTTGATTTTCGGCGCGGAAGGTTTTATTTTCTTTCCAATACTGTTGCCAGTTCTGCTCTATTGCTTTAAAGTTATATTCGGCCATCGGTGTAATTTTCCTGTAAAAGGGTAGGGGTTTGCGGTTAAAAAGTGGTTTGGAAACCAACGTGCAAATTAAGGGATTTTTACGGAATTGGCGTTACCCGTAGGGACAGGTCGCGACCTGTCCGCACAATTATTGCGACAAATTATCTGAATCCGATTACAAGTATTTTGGTAATGAACAGGATTTGGAACCGGAATGCGGAGAAGTAGTTTTTTCCGGCAATGCATTAATCTATAATACTTGATCGGGAATGTTTGATCGGGAATGTGTGCGGACAGGTCGCGACCTGTCCCTACGGTGGTACCATATTTTTTCGTTTTCCGATGTTTTTTCGAAAACCTTACAGATTTCACCACAATTCTTTATCCGAAACTACCGGAATCCGTACTTAAACCGGAAACTTTTCTTTCACGCTTTATAAACTAAACTATGCAACAAGAAGAGAATAAGCCCCGGTTACTTTATTTCACCGACCCCATGTGCCCCTGGAGTTACGGTTTCGCGCCGGAGATCAGCAAACTTTACGGCGAGTATCAGGAATACGTAGACCTCCGGCTAGTGATGGGGGGCCTTGAAGTAGACAACAATCTGGTTTTAACTGAACCGGTGAAACATGAAATGGCTCGTCAATGGATTCGGGTGCAGGACATAACCGGCCGCCGCTTCAACTTCAACTTTTTCAACAACAAGGAAAACTACCTTTACAACACCGAACCAGCCTGCAGGGCCGCGGTTACCGTCCGCTATTTGCACAACGAAGTGGCATTCGATATTTTCAAAGCCATGCAGGAAAATTTCTTTGTGGAAGGCGAAGACCTTACGCAGGAAGATTCCCTGGTAGATGTTTTGCTGAAGTTCGACGTAGATGAAGAAGATTTCCTGAACATGTTCCACTCCGAGAACATGCACCTCGAAACCCAGGATGATTTTGACCTGACTTCCCGGATCGGAGTAAATGTTTTTCCGAGCGTGTACCTGCAGGCAGACAACAGCCTCACGCTTATTACCCGCGGCTACAAACCTTACATGGACATGATGCCAAGGCTGGAAGAAGCGTTGTACCGCGTAGGGGTACTTTCCTGAAAACCTGCTTATGAATTAAGGCAGCGATTAAGATCAGACGATTAATGGAAGGCGGCCGGTATGGTCGTCTTTTTTATTTAGTACAACGTTGGATTCAGGTTTAAACTGAGGTATTTATACCAGATCATATTTAGCAACTTCCAATATTTGAAATAGCGCAAGCGTCCGCTTGTGCTCTCTACCTGTGCTTTCTAATTATCGCAGAGCAGGAATTAAGCAAGCACAAGCGGACGCTTGCGCTATAATCTGCCAAAATTTTTGTCTAATGGAATCCGGTATTTACGAATTGGTATTATACTTTTGAAACCGGCGGTGTGAACAAATTATATACTAAAAACGCTATCATTTGGGCTAAAAAAGTAGCTTATCCCCTTTATCACCCACCTATTAAAGCACTACCGGATTGCAGCCATTCCACAGCCCTTCGGTTTTAACCGGAACAAACCGGGCAAACAGGTCCTCTTTAAACCAGTTTTGCTGGCGGGTGCGTTTTATGGCTTCCTGGTGATGTTTATTCTGGTAAGCGTATTTTTTCAGAGCTTCGGTATTTTCCCAGATACTGAAGGTAACCGGCCGCACAAAAGGAAGCTCGCCTAAGCCAATGGAACATAAGCGGCCGGAAGCATCGGCAAGCGCCCGGCTGGTATAAGGCACGTGGCGCCAGAAGGAGGGAAGCGCCTGCCACCGGATGGTAGCCCGGGTAAGCGCGGCTACAGGGCCGTCAGACTTAACGGGTTTATCGGCCGAAGGGAACGGATTTACCCCATCCCACAAACCATGCGCCTGGATTGGTTGCAACCAGGTAGTCCAAAGTTCCGACGTATGCGTGGTATATTCCAGAAACGGTAGGTTTTCGGCAAAGAAAGCCTGGGCGCTGGCTTCGTCGTGCCAGACGCAAAGCAGACCGTAACGGAAAAAGTCCGGTTTCAGGCTGAACCCCAGGCCTTGGCCGCTGCCCATCATTTTATGGAATTTCAGCCCTTGCACCTTCATGAGTTCTTTAGGCATTAGGCCCATTTGGGCAAGCCCCCAGCGCAGGTTGCCGGGTTTAAGACCGAAAATGGTAAGGGTAGTAATTCCTGCCGGTGATGAATTAAGGTTCAAGTGCAAAAGTGGTTTTTAGAAGCAAAAAGATAGCGTTTTAACGTAAAAAAAAGGGAGTTGACTGACTCCCTTTTTTGAATTTCCGGCAACTTTAAACCCGAATGTTGCCATGCTCGCCGGGACCGGGTTTATAAGGTTCGCCGGTAACCATAGCTTTGGCCATGCCAATAAGCTGCACTACTTTGCTCGAAGGGGAATCCCAGAACTCGGCGCTGTCGATGCTTACTTTCAGCAGCGAAATATTCGGGTCATTTTTCCCTTCCGGGAACCAGGCCTTCAGCATGTCGTGCCAGAGCTCGTCTATTTTGGCTTTGTCGGTTACCTGGCTTGCGCGGCCGCAAACGGCAATGTACGTGCTGCTGTCCGGGTCTGCATAGCCCAGACTCACGTGCGAATCGTTTCTGATCTCGGCAATTTTATGGGAATTTTTCCCCGTGAAGAACCACAGGTTCCCGTCATCTTTCATTTCCTGGGTTTGCATGGGCCGGGTATGCAAAGATCCATCGGGATTAACGGAAGTAAGCATGGCTACTTTAATATTCTTGATCTTGTCTTTGAGCATTTTAAGCCCTTGGGTTCTGTCCTGGGTATTTTCCATAGTTTTTCGACTTTGCGTGCGCCTTCAGGCGCGTTAAGTTTTACGATTTATTGGGTACGGCAGGCTTCCGTTTTAGGTTATTGCCCCGCATTATTCCGGCTTTATTTTATTCTGAAGCTTCTTAAAAGCGTTCCGCCAATTAAACAAACAAGCATCACAAAGGTTTTGCAACCCGCATCTGACCCGCATTTTCAGGCGTTTAAGCCCGTTTCACCGCTTCCAATTCAACCAATCCGGGCTCTTATCGTTCAGAGTAATTAGGCAGGTGGGAAAAGTAAAGCTATTTCCGCCTTCAAGCCTGTTCAATAAATTCTGTAAACCTAAAATGTAAGCGTATGAGAAACAAAAATCTACTTTACCTGCTTTTTTTCACCTTAACCGGCCAGCTGTTTTTTGCGTGTAATTCCGCCCAGCATTATCAGTTTGCCGGCAGCAGCCAGGCGTATCATTCCGAAAAAGTCAGGGCCATAGCCAACCCGGCAGAAATAAAAGAAATTTCAGCCGAAAACAAGCTGGCGGAAGCACAAGCCCAGCCGGAAAACCTGACGGCAGATGCCGGCTTAGCCGCGCCCATGGCGGCCAAACCAACGGTCGATCTGCAGGAACCTGTCGTAAAGAAAACCGCTAGCGCGGTTGCTGCAGAAACAAAAAACCTGACCATAACGAAAGCTCAGAAAAAAGAATTGAAATCGGCTTTGAAACAGCTCAAAAAGCAATCGGTTCAAAACCCGCAGGATGTAGCCAAACCGACCGTAAATATTGTAGAGCTTATTTTTGCCATTATCCTTCCGCCGGTGGGCGTTTTACTGCACGAAGACGGCCTTAACAGCCGGTTCTGGATCTCGTTGCTCCTTACCCTGTTGTTCTTCATTCCGGGAATGATCTATGCCATTCTGGTGGTAACCGATACTATTTAACCAGGGTAATAACTCAGATAAAAGCGCCGGCAAAACCGGCGCTTTTTTTTGTTCCTGCAATCAATTCTACAAATACAACGTTAAAGTCATGAAACCCAACAATTGCTTTGAATTACCTGGCCCACGTTTTTCTTTCCGGAACCGATACCGAATTAATGATCGGAAATTTTATTGCCGATGCCGTGCGGGGGAAACAGCTCCTGCAATTTCCGGAACGGGTGCAGGAAGGTATTTTGCTCCATCGCCAGATCGATGCCTATACCGACCGTCACGAAGTGGTTGCTCAAACCAAAAACCGGCTCCGGCCGGAATACGGCAAATACGCGCCCGTTATTGCCGATATGTTTTACGATCATTTTCTGGCGGCCAATTTTAAAACAATTTCCGGACAGGACCTGCAGACTTTTACCCAACAAACGTATACCGTTCTGCAGGCTAATTTTAACTTAATGCCCGAACGGGTGCAGCAATTTTTACCCCACATGATGCAGCATAACTGGCTGTTGAGCTACGCCCAGCTCCGGGGAATAAACCAGGCGCTTTCCGGCTTAAGCCGCCGTACTTCTTTTGATTCCGGCATGGAAACCGCCACTCAGGAACTTGAACGAAATTACCCGCAATATGCCGCCGACTTCGATCTGTTTTTTCCTGAGCTTCTGCATTTTACCCGGAATTGGCTGGAACAGCATTAAAAGATTTCTTTGCTACTTCTCCGGACTTTTCACTCACCAAATAATTGCATTCCCTTTTTCGTGGTGAAGGAATCTAGCCAGGAGAAGCCCTTTTTATTTAATTTAAACAATATTCTTTATTAGTTAAATTATATTATACACCAAAAATAAACAACTTTAAAAGAGTCAAAACTTATAAGGAAGTATCATTACAGGTGTATTTCCAATTTCTTCCTAAGGTAATAAGATTTGAAATTTCCTGTTTTGTGGATTTTTCAACTTAAGCTTTTTCGGGAAGTATGAAAAAATTTACCTCTTTCCTTTTTGTGGCCTTACTATTCTCTTTCAGATTATTTGGCCAGTTTTCTTCCGTCCTGCAGCTGAACCCGGTTCCCATAATAAGTTATACTGCCGATAAACCCCAGTCTAAAACCTGGTTTCTGGACGGAAAACACTGGACCGTATTGGGTACCAGTGCCGGTGCATATATCTGCCGGCTGGATGGCACCACCTGGACCAAGGTGTTGAGGCTGCATTCCAGTGGCTACGGCCGGGCCGATTGCAAGGTAGTCGGGAACGTGGTGCACGTACTCATTTTCAAGAAAGACATTTCCAGGCTGGTTTCTGCCGAATATGTGGCTTCCACCAAATCGTATAAATTGTGGACGGAACGCCCCAACACCGTTGACCTGCCTTTAGACGATGGCATTGAAACCGCCACCATCGATATCGATACGCACGGGCGCATGTGGCTGGCTTCCGATGGCGTTACGACTGTGAATATCCGGTGGAGCGATTTTCCATATGCCGTCTGGAGCCCGCCCACTACCATTGCCACCGGCATTACCGACGACGATATAGGGGAAGTGGTAGCCATGCCATCGTTGGGTAAAATCGGGGTTTTCTGGTCGAACCAGGCTACCAAACGCTTTGGCTTCCGGACCCATCAGGACGGCGACAACCCAACTAACTGGACCGTAGACGAAGTGCCGGCCTCCCAATCTGCCTTAAACGTTGGGCATGGTTTTGCAGACGACCACATGAATATTAAAACCGGCAGCGATGGCACCTTGTATTGTGCCGTTAAAACCAGTTACGACAAACCCGGTTACCCTAAACTGGTGCTTTTAGTTCGCCGGCCCGGCGGCACCTGGGACAACCTGTATACCGTTTCGGAAACGGGAACCCGGGCCATTGCCCTGCTAAACGAAACAATTGGTAAAATTAAGGTTGTTTATACTTCCGTTGAAAGGGGCGGCGATATTCTTTACCGCGAATCCAGCCTGGCTAACATTGCCTTCGGTCCGCCATATACCTTAATACCGGGCCGCTACGACAATGTAACCAGCATGAAGCAAAACTATGATCAGGAAATTTCGATCCTGGCTTGCGACAGCTTAAATGCCGTGGGCGTAGTTGGTTTCGATTCTCCGGCAGTACCGGTTGCACCAACGCTGCTCTCGCCAACCCAGGCCGCTACCGGCATTCCTGATTCCGCTTTTTTTAGCTGGAATCCTTCGGTTGGAGCCTTGGCTTATACCCTGGAAATTTCTGATTCGGCTAATTTCGCAACCAGCATTTATTCCGGGAATAATCTTAATCCAACTTCCGTATGGGTTACCGGGCTGAAAAGAAATAATTTGTATTACTGGCGGGTGAAGGCGGTAAACAATACCGGCAGCAGTAACTGGAGTCCGGCGTGGTTCTTTACAACTTTGCCGAATAAGCCGGCTGCTCCAGCCCTGGTTGCCCCGCCAGACGGTGCCACTACCCTGAATGTACCCTTAAAAACCACCTGGACTGTTGTTCCCGGAGCCACGGCCTACGAGCTTCAGGTTTCCGAAAAGCCGGACTTTTCCTCCTTAATCTTTCAGCAGGCCGGATTAACTTCCGATTCCGCTTTGCTGCAGCATTTAATTAGCAATACGGTTTATTACTGGCGGGTCAGAGCCTCGAACGATGGCGGAGCAAGCGCCTGGTCACTGGTCTGGCATTTCAAAACAAAATCCATGGTTCCGGCAAGCCCTGTGCAGGTTGCACCGGTTCAGGCGGCCATTGGCGTACCGAATCCGGCGGTGTTAACCTGGAGGCATACCACCGGAGCTAGTTTCTATGATCTGGAATTGTCGGATGCAGCAGATTTTTCCCACCAGGTTTTTACCATGAAATACTACCCGGATACCACCATTCAGGTACCCGGCCTAAAGCCAGATACCGAATTTTTCTGGCGGGTGCGTGCCTTGAACAACGAAGGAGTTGGAAACTGGAGCAGTGTCTGGAATTTTAAGACCCTGCCGCTGCTGCCGGAAATGCCAAACCTAATCGCACCCGCCGATAATGCCCTAAACCTGGCCGTTCCAGTAACGCTGCACTGGCAACCCCTTCCGGATGCAGACACTTACCACTTCCAAGTTTCAACCCAGCCCGATTTCGGAACTTTAACTTACGATTCAGCCAACCAGATAACTGATTCTGTGAGACTGCAAAACTTAGATAGCAATACCCGGTACCATTGGCGGGTAAAAGCAACTAACCTGGCCGGCAGCAGCAACTGGTCAGCGACTCGAACTTTTACCACCCAACTGCTTCCACCGGCCACCCCAAACCTGCTGTTGCCAGCTCAGGGTGCCACCGGCTTGCAGGACCCGGTCACCCTTTCCTGGAGTGCTGTTCCAAATGCCGGTACTTACACGCTGGAAGTTTCGGAGTTGGCAGATTTTTCGACTGTGGTTTTTACCCGTATAAATCTAAACCAGATTTCCGAACAGGTAGCTGGTTTAAAATCTAAAACGCTATACTATTGGCGGCTAAAAGCCGAAAATTCGGCCGGAAGCAGTAACTGGAGTATTGCCTGGAATTTTACCACCATGCCGCTTATTCCCGCCGCGCCTACGCTTGTTTCTCCAACCGATGCAGCTACCGGGGTTCCTGTTACGGTTACAACAACCTGGAATGCGGTGCCGGGTGCCGACAATTACGAACTGCAGGTTTCCGCCGCACCAGATTTTTCCTCGTTGATTTCAGATTTAACGGGTCTGGCTGCCACGAATGCTATGGTATCGGGGTTAAGCAACAGCTCGCGCTATTACTGGCGGGTAAGGGCGGTAAATATTGCCGGCAACAGCCTTTGGTCCGACATCCGCAGCTTTACCACCCTTCCAGCCCTGCCACAGGTTCCTGTTTTGGTTTCGCCGGTAAACGGTTACTCAAAAGCAGCTCCATTCTTAACCATCACCTGGCAGCCTTCCACTGGAGCAGACATGTATCAGGTACAGGTTTCCAACCGATCCGATTTTGCCACCTTAATATTTAACCAGACCAACCTGCTGGCTACCAGTATAGAAGTGCAGGGCCTGACCGATAAAGCAACCTATTACTGGCGGGTTCGGGCTAGCAATACTGCCGGCAGCAGCAACTGGTCCGGAACCTGGAGTTTTATGGTTAACCTGCCGGAACCGAAGCTCAATTCACCGGCCGATGGCGCTACCAAAGTAAGTTTAACGCCTACCTTGAGCTGGAAAAATGCACCGGGAGCTACGGCTTACGAAGTACAGCTTTCTGTAAGAGCCGATTTCCAGACTATAGCCTTTTCTAAAAGCAACATAAGCGCGACCAGCACAAATATTACCGGGCTGAATGCCAATACCGTTTACTATTGGCGGGTAAGGTCTGCTAACGTTTCCGGCTATAGTCATTGGTCCCTGAGCCGAAAATTTACTACCGGAGGTACAAGCCTTACAGCCCGGCAGGCGCAGGAAAACTCTGCTGACTCAACCATGCTGGAGTGCAATAGCCCAGCTTTAATTCGGACCGGATCCGATCAGACAGTACACGTTCAAAATTCAGCCTGGCCGGGAATTCAGGATCTTGCGCAAAACCTGATCGCATTTCCAAATCCGTTTACAAACCATACCACGTTTCAGTTTAAAATTCCTGAAAACGGATTTTACCGGGTTATCTTATACGATAATTTAGGCAAAAGAATTTCCGTACTTAAAGAAGGACAAGCCAGTGCCGGAGAAACTTACCACGTAGAAATTGATGGCCAATTATTGAAATCTGGTTTGTTTGTGGTCCGGCTCGAAACCGAAAAATCGGTGAATGCCCTGCACCTGATTCACAAAAAATAAAATGCTAATAGAAAAAACTTCAGCAGCTTTAAAACGCATTTTATTTTAAACTGCTGAAGTTTTTCCTTTCGTTTAACCCATTAATATTATGCTCCACGAGCTCCGGTTGCGTAGGAATTCTATAGGCTAAAATCCTGTAAATCCTTGAATCCTAAAAATCGTGTTCCAGACAAAAATTCCTGATACTATTGTCCTTTTCCTTCGTATTGCATGAACCCGAAGAATTAATTTTTTTTGCAGCTTAAAATTACTGGTTGTACCTCAATTTCTATAATCAAACAAATGCTTGCTCAAAACCCCAACGTTTCTTTCGATATTATTGGTGATGTACACGGCTGTTACCCGGAATTGCTGGAACTGCTGGCTGTGCTCGGCTATAAAATATCAGTGCCGCCGAAAGGGGAGATCGGGATCCAGGCGCCGGAAGGCCGCAAACTGGTCTTTGTAGGAGATCTGGTCGACCGGGGGCCTGATTCGCCTGCGGTATTGCGCCTGGTTATGCAGGTAATTGCCCGAAAATCCGGCTATTGCGTAATTGGTAACCACGACGACAAACTGATGCGCAAACTCATGGGCCGGAACGTGAACATCAACCACGGCCTTGATGTAACCCTGGAGCAACTGGAAAAGGAACCTCCTCATTTTCCCATGCAGGTGCGCCGCTTTTTCGAAACCATGCCGTATTACCTTTCCCTCGACAATAAAAACCTGTTGGTAGCCCATGCGGGCTTGCCGGAAAAATACCACGGCCAGATCAGTAAAAAAGTGCGCGATCTGTGCCTGTTCGGCCTCACCACCGGCAAGCTCGACGAAGCCGGTTTACCCGTTCGCCTGAACTGGGCCAAAGATTATGCAGGAAGCCCCCTGGTAGTTTACGGCCACACGCCGGTGCGTGAACCCAATTGGCAGAACAATACCGTGAACATCGATACCGGTTGCGTTTTCGGCGGTAAACTTACGGCCTTGCGCTACCCGGAACGGGAAACCGTATCGGTTCAGGCCCAAAAAACCTACGCCGAACCCAGAAGGCCTTTCTGATATTATTTCTGAAAATCTGAATTCCCGTTTCCTGGATATGGGATCAGCTTCAATACAGCCAGTAAAATTCTCAAATCAAGCCTGCAATGAGCCGCCCATTTCCACCTGCGTTTCTTTTAAGGATTCGGAAACCGGCAGCGGCCTGACCGGAACCGGCAAAACCCCGATTAGTCTTAGCAGCAATAAGATCAGCCCCAGCACGATAAATGCCGTTGCCACAAAACGCTTTACCGGTTTCCGGGCCGAAATCGGCAAAGCCATTACCAGAATGGAAAGGGCAAAACAGATCCAGATAAAAGCTTCTACATAATCCTGATGCTGGATAACCGCCAGGGCGGCAACGGCCAGAAAGACTAAAACGGCCAGGTAGCGGATGAGGGGGTTGTTCATAATAGATTCCTTTAAAGCAGTATCCTTCTGGATCAGAAATTAAGCAAAATGTGTTAACAGAAAACTTTAATCTTTCGCTGCCATTTGCTTTCCGTTGTTGGGAAAAATTGTAGTTTCGGGCTGCAATTAAATTTAAGACTCAAAATGAAACTACTGAAAAAACTTGGCCTTGGTTTTCTGGGCCTCCTCACGCTGCTGATTGCGGTAAGTTTCCTGTTGCCCGGCAAAGTGCGCGTAGAGCGTTCGCTGGTAATGAAAGCCAGCGCCGCCACCACTTTCGAACAGGTAAACACCCTGAAAAACTGGGAAAAATGGTCGCCGTGGCACCAGATGGACCCGAATATGAAAATTACTTACGAAGGCCCGGAAGCCGGTACCGGTGCGAAATACAGCTGGGTAGGCGAGGAGATGGGCACCGGCTCGCTTACCATTGCCGGAAGTCAGCCCCACCAGGCAATTAAAACAGCCCTTAACTTTGGCAACATGGGTACTTCCTTTGCCGAATACAAGTTTGAAACGGTAGGCGAAGGCACCAAAGTAACCTGGGCCATGGAATCGGATACGAAAGATATGCCCTGGCAATGGTACGTTCCATCCAAATACATGAACCTGTTTATGGAAGATATGCTGGCGGCCGATTTCGACAAAGGCCTGGCGAATCTGAAGGAAGTGGTGGAGAAACTGCCGGTTGCGCCAGCCTATAAAGTAGAAGAAAAAAATATTCCGGCTACGCACGTGCTAACTATAAAAGCAACCTGCAGCCAGAACGATTTATCCCAAAAACTGGGAGAGCTTTACAGCGAAATAGCGGCATACATGCAGAAAAACAAACTGGATTTTGCCGGCCAGCCTTTTGCCATTTACCATAAATACGACCCGGCCGCCATCGAACTTGAAGCCGGCATTCCGGTAAACAAACCCGGTAATTCAGCCGGCCGTATTCAGGCCCGCGAAAGAAAAGCCGGACCGGTAGCCATGATCGCGCATTACGGCAAATACGAAGATTCGTACAACGCCCACATGCACATGGATTCCTGGCTTACCCAAAACAAGAAAACGGCTATTGGCGCTCCCTGGGAAGTTTACGTAACCGACCCGGCAAAAGAAAAAGACCCTGAAAAATGGCTGACGGAAGTTTATTATCCGCTTTAGAATTGCATTACATCGAATTACCAGGAACCCCGCGCCAAAAGGCCGGGGTTTTCTTTTAGCCAACCGCGAAGCGAAAATAGTATCAACCTTTTCGTAAAACAGAAGTTAAATAATTGAGATTAAATCAGAAAGGCTATTGAAATGACGAAAAAAACCAACCCATTCTACTGGCTTATATGGCTGCTTTTGCTACCCTTTTGGGCGCAGGCCCAGGTACCGGTGCAAGACCAACCCGTTAAGCGGATGGATCAGGAAAAGCCCGAGGGCGATATTGCCGGAAAGATCGATATTGCAACCTTTGCCGGCGGCTGTTTCTGGTGTACCGAAGCTTATTTTGAAAGGCTGAAAGGCGTTTTGCGGGTAGTTTCCGGTTATGCCGGCGGCACCGAGAAAAACCCGACCTACCAGGCGGTAAGTTCCGGCAAAACCGGTCATGCCGAAAGCGTGCAGATCACTTACGATTCCATGCAGATTTCTTACCCGGACCTGCTAAAGGTTTTCTTTGCCACCCACGACCCAACTTCGCTTAACCGGCAGGGGCCTGATGTTGGCCGGCAGTACCGCTCCATTGTTTTTTACCATAACCCGCAACAGAAAAAGGAAATTGAAGCTTACCTGGCCCAGCTCCAGAAAAGCGGAAAATATAAAAACAAGATCGTAACCGAAGTGCAGCCCTATAAACAATTCTGGCCCGCCGAAACCTATCATCAGAATTATTACGCCCGCCACCCAAACGATCCCTATGTAGTGTCCGTAGCCAAGCCCAAGGTCCGGAAATTTGAAAAGGAATTCAGCAAGTGGCTGAAGAAGACCGGCAGCAAATAAACCCTGATCTGTTTTATTATTCAAATCTGAACCCTGCTCGTTGGTAAGGTTTGAAATCAAAACTGCATGTTATCCGTAAGCAGTACCAAACCATTCTTAAACCAAACCATAATAAAACTATGATCGAATTTATTGTTTCGCTGCTGGTGAGTGCCGGGGTAATTCTGCTTATGGCATACCTGCTGCCCAGTGTAACGGTTAAAAGCTTTGGCACAGCCCTTTGGGTTGCCATTCTCATTGGTATCTTAAATGCTACGGTTGGCTGGCTTTTGCGCTTCCCCATGAACCTGGTTACTTTTTTTCTGCTGGAGTTTGTCGTTCGGCTTATTGTAACGGCAATCATGATAAAGCTGGCCGATAAGCTGGTGCGCAATTTCGAAGTCCGCGGATTCTGGCCTGCCATTGTAATTGCCATTGCCCTGGCCGCCGCCACAACCCTGGTAAGCAGCACTTTCAACGATAACGACCGTACTACCAGCGGGGAAGTAGAGCGCGTATATTAAACCTCAGATCTTAAAAAACTGCCTCGTACTGAAAGCCTGTTCTGGTAAATTCCAGGACGGGCTTTTTGTTTTACCAGTTCACAAATTATAAGAAACGCCGGTAAACTGGTTTATATCAGGGTAAGCTGACCTTTGCATCTTTAAAATTCAACCTTGGCGCTGCAAATTTCCATTACCGGAAGCTGAGTTCATCTTTTTCTCGCACCATAGCTGCTATGCTGCTCCAAAAGCCTTCCTCGGATCCTGGTACTAAAACTTTCCCTTGCAAAAATGAAAATTAAACTTGCTCTTAAAAGTATATGTAGCTGTTTAAGGTTTCTTTTCCCTGCAGCCAATCCATGGCGCTTTTAGTATCCTTAAAGAACATCGTCTTGTAGCTGAAAGTCGCATTCATTTCAAGGGTCAATTGCTTTAACGAACTTTCCCGCTGATAATTTACCGATTCGATCCGCGCCAGTTTCTGAAGTTGCGACTGGGCAAGGCCATAGGTAAATGCCTTCACTACCCGGTCGGCATCTTCGTAAGAGGCCAGGAGTTTGGTTTCCCGGGCATCAACCAGAATATTTTTAATATTATAATTTTTAACATTCTCTACCAGCACGTTTACCGAATGGAATATTTCCGGCAGATAAATATTTTCAATATCCGGCCACGTCACAGTTACCAGGTCTAACTTCACGTCGTACAGATGCTCAAAATATCGGTCTTTATGCAGGATCATAATACACCGTATACGAAAACAAATTTAATTAGGGCTACCGAATTCTAAAAATATTTACATTCCCAGTAGAATAAAAAGAAGGTTGCCCAATTTAATCCTGCCACGAAAAAATGGTATTGAATTTGCGATAAATCCGGATTTTGTGCCTTCCGTATAAGATAAGGTTGGCCCGTTTCTTACCTTCCCGTTTCTGGAATTGCTAACCATTCCATCGCATTGGCTTTCGCCGGAAATACCCGGAATTCAAAATTAGCCAGGGTGGTCTGTTGCAGGAAACGGGCTAGCTGAATCATATTATTATCCCAGAGAAAATCAAGAGATTCCAGCAAGGCCACCTTCTCTAACTTCGTGAATGGCGTATTTTTAAGAATATAACCGGTTACTTCTTCGGTAAGAATGCCGCCGTCAGGTTTTCCGGAATCCAGCATCAGGCGGGTAACCTGCTTCTCGATAATAATTGTGAGTAAATGCTGAACAGAAGCAAAGAATTCGGCAGATTCAGTACTCAGGTCATTGCTCCAGCTTGCGTGTAGCACCCCATTAACTATTTCAAAACAATAAGATTGGATTTCTCCCGGAATTATAGCAGCCCGCACTTGGTTTAAAAAAATGTTTATAATGCAAAGTTACAAAAAATGTTTCAAGTTTGTATAATATTATATAACACTTGGAAAGGATGAAAATAAAATAAATAAGCGTTAAAAATAATTGCTAGTGCAGCTTTTATGTCTGGCAACGAATAGTAATTCTTTCTGTTTTATGGTCCACGTTAAGGCTTTAAGCCGGAAAAGTTTGCAACTCCTGCCGGTTCGGAGCGTTTTACTTATATAATACGCTCTCAGTTCTATACCCAAAAGCATTATCCTGCATGGCGGAAATTCCCCGACTTAAAGGTTTAGATCATACCCTGCCACTGATGCGGGAAGGGTACCCGTATTTAATGAACCGTTGCCGCCAGTTAAAATCCGAAATTTTCCGGTTCCGCTTCTTTGGCCAATCCGCGATCTGCCTGCACGGCGAAGAAGGTGCGGCCTTGTTCTACGACGAAAGTAAATTCATCCGGAAAGGGGTGACCCCGCGGCGTTTAAAAGAAACGCTGTTAGGCAAAGGCGGCATCCATGGCCTGGACGATGAAGCGCACCGCCACCGGAAAGCCGCCTTTATGTCGCTTATGACGCCGGAACATATTCAGTGGCTGGTGGTGCTGATGTCGGCGCAATGGAAGGCCTACTGCCTAAAATGGACAACCGCCGGACAGGTAAACCTTTTTCAGGAGGTGCAGGAAATTCTATGCCGTGCAATCTGTACCTGGTCCGGGGTTCCGCTGGAAAAACAGGAAGTAAAACAACGCACCCAGGATTTTGCCGCCATGATAGAAGCTTTCGGTGGGGTAGGATTAAGAAATGTCCGGGGAAGGGCTGCCCGGAAAAGAACCGAAAAATGGCTTGCAAAACTGATTACCGATATCCGGGCTGAAAAATTTAAGGTAAATGAAGATACTGCCGCATACACCATGGCCTGGCACCGCGACCTCAAAGGCGAACTGTTGGATCTGGAAGTGGCCGTGGCAGAATTGATCAACGTGCTCCGCCCGACCGTGGCCATTGCCTATTACGTGGTTTTTATCGCCCTTGCCCTGCACCAGCACCCGGAATACCGCAAAAGGCTTCAGGCCCAAGAAGATAAATTAACTGAATTCTTTAGCCAGGAAGTTCGTCGGTATTACCCGTTTGCACCTTTTATGGGCGCCCGTACCCGGCAGGATTTTACCTGGAAAGAGTACCGTTTTCCAATGGGCCAGCTGGTTTTGCTCGATATTTACGGCACCAACCACGATGCAATGCTGTGGCCGCAACCGGAATCTTTCTGGCCGGAACGTTATCACCACTGGCCAGGCAGCCCGTTCGATTTTATTCCGCAAGGGGGAGGTGATCATTTTAACGGCCACCGCTGCCCCGGCGAGTGGATCACGATCGAAGCAATGAAACTAGGCTTAAATGTTCTGGTTAACGGCATTACTTACGAGGTTCCGCCCCAGGACCTGAGTTTCAGCCTGGCCAGAATGCCCACGTACCCCAAAAGCGGCTTTATCATTCAGAATGTTAAATTATGGGAATAAGATTTAAGCATATCGCTGAAGGTTCAAATAAGAGGTGGGTTAATCTACTTAAAGCATTACCGCCGGCCAGTGCTGTGCAACAACTCCATAAACTGGTCCTGAATTTCGTGCAGGTATTCTTCCAGTTTGCGTTGTTCGGTAATGTCTTTTAAGTCGATAATGCCCCCGGTAATTTCTCCCTCGTTGTCACGAATGGGTTTGCCGTTCAGGAAGATCCGTTTTCCTTCCGGGTTGTATTTGTTCCTTATCAGCACTTCCACTTCTTCGCTGTTTAATCCGCGCAAGGCCCGGGCCAGCGGCAGCTCTTCGGCGGGAAACAACTTTTCCGTTTCTACTTCATAGATTCCGTAATATTCCGGCCATTCGTTTACCGGAATGCTTTTTGGGCCATAACCCAGAATTTCCTCCGCCTTTTTATTGAACAGTAGAATTTCTTCTTCCCGGCTCATGATGATCACGCCTTCGCCAATACTGCTTAAAATGGCCCGTAAGCGGCGCTGGTTTTCCTGGAAGAGTCCCTCCAGGTTTTTGCGAATGCTTATGTCGCGGAAAACCACTACGCCGGCAATTATTTCTGCTTCGTCGTTGAACACCGGCCGACCGGTAAAAGCGATCCATTTCCCGGATTCCCCGAATTTATCGTTCCGGATATAGATTTCTACACTATCGGCAGCATCCCCGTGAATGGCCTTATACAAAGGAAATTCCTCCGCGGAAAAATAAGTAGTACCGTCGGCCTGAAAGAACCCGTAGGTTTTGCTCCAGTCTTCCCAGGGTACCATTACCGCCCCCGTTCCCAATATCTCTTCTGCCCGTTTGTTGAACAGGATGATATTGCCCTCAGAATCGGCCACCATTACGCCTTCCCCGATATTATCCAGTATTGCAAACAAACGCTGGTGGCTTCGCCGAAGCTCAACCTCAAGTTGTTTCCGTTTGGTAATGTCGGTAGAAACGGCTCCTAAAGCATAAATTTCTTCATCCTGATCGAAGAGGGGAAACTTCACCGTTACGTAAGTATGCACGCCATCTTTGTGCGGATACTTTTCCTCGAAACTTTGCGATTTCCGGAATTCCAGTACTTTCCTGTTGTATTCGTGCAGCTCCTTTACAATTTCCTTCGGAAACAGCTCCGCATCGGTTTTCCCCAAAGCATGCCCTTCGGAAATGCCGAAGGCCTTCTCAAATTGATTATTCACGAGCGTATACCGGCCTTCCGGGTTTTTCAGCGAAATAAGTGTGCCCGAATGATCCAGAATTGCCTGCAAGCGCCTTTCGTTTTCCTTTATCGCATCCATGGCCATCTTGCGCGTTTGCCGGATCTTATGCTGCAGAAACGACTGCCGGCCCAGCAGAAACATGGCAATGGCATAGGTAAGCACGGCAAACAAGGCGGTGCCGAATTCTTTATCGTACAAACCTGCCGTTTCGCCCTGCAACCGGAACCATCCGAAAATAAGCGGCAGCAGCAAAGCCAGGAACCGAAGGAAGATAACCTGACCTGAATTTTCCCCGATGATAATGGACAGAATTCCTTTATCGGGCCGGGAAAATAAGAATCCGGCCCCGAGCAACAGGAAAGCCATGGCGGTATGGAAAGCCATGGGCAGGTAAGTGGCCACCCGGAACAAAGCCGTAATCTGGTACACGTGCCCGTATAACGATACCAAGGCCAGCAAACTAAGCACAATACTGAAATACTGCCCCGGCCGGCGGCCCCGCGGCGTTTCATAATCGATAAACCACAGGCTTAAAGCCACAAGAAGAAGGTTCAGGGCAGTATTAGGCGCAATTACGTTGTTGGCCCGGCTGGTTCTTTCCCAAAGCTGATCTTCAAAAAGGATCTGATCGAAGGGGAGGGGCAGATTCGTGAAAAGAGAAAAAAGTTTGAGGGCACCGATAAAAAAAATGAAGCCAGCCAGCCACCGTACCGTTTTGATCCATTTTGGCAATCTGTTTACTTGCACTAGGTACAAGCCCCAGCCGGCAGCGATAAAACAAATGGCGGTTACCGGGTTCATGGCAACCGCCTGCGGACGAACACGCTTTAAGAATTCGATACCGGTAACCCACCCAAACAGAACCAATACACCGCTACACATAACCAGTATGCCGAATACCTGAGAAAAAAACCTGATCCGGCGATAAATTTCAGGCATTCTGACAGGGTCTTTAACTTTTTCCATTGCAAAATCAGGAAACTGACGAAGAATAAACAGTTAGTTCCTTAGTAGTAATTTCAGCGGGAAAAGGTTTTGTTTATTTGAACTGTTCTCCTAAAAAAACGTCTTTCCAGGGATTTTCTGAAAGTAAAAGCAATTGTATGCCGTTTCAAATTTCGATACATTCTACCTGTTGTTAATCTAAAAATAACAGGAGTGAAGGCCTCCAAAGTGCTAGAATGGAATATTAAATAACCTTGAGCGGGTCTTTTAAAATCAGCTTAAAAGAACTTTTAAAAATTCAGCGCCCTTGAAGTCTTTACCTCAATTTGTTTGTATGCCATTGTGAGCAAGAATATCTGGCTGAAGCAGAAGTAATAAAAAAGCAACATTGTTAGGTTTTCAAATGGCAACTGGTATTTTGCCCGAGGCAAATTATTTGAATCGTAATGCTCGGGTTGCTGCTATGTAAAGATATTTCCTGGGATCAGATTTTCAATGCTAATGACAGCAGCAATTTAATTTGAATTGATCAACAGATAAATCAAAATATCATTAAGAATTCCAATGAGGTGGAAATTTTTTCCCAATTAGGCATATCTGGGAATTCAATATTTAAGTCCTATAATTTATATTATGTAAAGTAGCTTTTGGATTCTTAATCCTGTTTTTAATTTATTCCTCTTCTCCAGATTTTATGAAGACAAAGCTACTTGCAAGCTTCCTTATAAATCCCTCTAAAAGAAAACGTTTACTGAGCAATATTTCTGAATCATTCTTGCTGATGTTCAGTTTATTTAAAGAATTACGTTGCTGTCTGTTCTTCCCGGAACATTTTCAGAAGAATTCCGGTAACAGGAAAACAGCAATTCTAAAATCTACTTTATGAAAGTATTATCCTTGTTAATTGCCGGCTTTCTTACTTTTTCTGCTCAAGGCTGGCAAAACAATTTAGAGAAAGCCAAAACCGAAGCTCAGGCTTCGCATAAACAGATCCTGCTCAATTTCTCCGGATCCGACTGGTGCGGGCCTTGCATAAAGCTTACGCGGGAAGTTTTTGAAAGCGAACCTTTTAAGAATTATGCCAATCAGAACCTGGTGTTGCTGAACGCCGATTTCCCGCGCCAGAAAAAGAACCAGCTCAGCAAAGAAAAAATAACGCAGAACGAAGCCCTCGCCGATCAGTATAACAAAGCCGGTACATTTCCGCTAACCCTGCTGCTCGACGAAAACGGCAAAGTTCTGAAAAAATGGGAAGGCAATCCAGGGCTGAAACCGGAGCAGTTTGTAGCTGCCCTGCAAGCTGCTAAAAAATAAAACAGTATGGAAACGGCTGAAAAAGCGGTACACCCGGTTCATAAGGCTTCGCTGCACAGGCGGGTGTTAAAACTGATGGGTAACCGCTTCGAGTTCAGCGTGGTAAATCCGGATGCAGCTTTTGCGGAAAATTGCCTTGATGCGGCGGTTGCAGAAGTCCGTCGGCTCGAACAATTACTTACCACTTTTTCCGAAACTAGCCAAACGGCCCAGATCAACGCCAATGCCGGAATAGCACCCGTACCGGTCGATGCGGAAGTTTACCACCTGATTGCCCGTTCCCTGCGCATTTCCGAACTCACTCAGGGCGCTTTCGACATCAGTTATGGTTCGGTAGACAAACGCCTCTGGAATTTCGACACCACACTCTCTGCCCTGCCCGATCCTGAAGTAGCCCGGGAAGCCATTAAGCTGGTAAATTACCGCAACATTATTTTAGATCCCGCAAAGCAAACGGTTTTTTTGAAAGAAAAAGGTATGCGCATTGGCTTTGGCGGCATTGGCAAAGGTTTCGCTGCCGAAAAAGCCAAGAACGTACTGCAGCAGAAAGGCATAAGCAGCGGCGTGGTAAATGCCGCCGGCGATCTTACCGTTTGGGGCGCGCAACCCAACGGCCAGCCCTGGACCATCGGCATTGCCGACCCGGACAACAAGCACCTCCCCTTTTCGGCCCTCCAGTTAAACAATGCTGCCGTGGCCACTTCCGGAAATTACGAAAAATTTGTCATGATAGGCGGCAAACGCTATTCCCATACCATCGACCCGAAAACCGGAATGCCGGTAACCGGGCTGAAAAGCGTAACCGTTATTTGCCCCAATGCAGAACTGGCCGATGCGATAGCTACTCCCCTGCTGGTTATGGGCCTGAAAACCGGTCTTCACCTGATAAACCAGATGAAGCACATTGCCTGCATTTTTATAGACGAACAAAACTGGGTACATACCTCTGCCAATATTCGAATTAACGCTACCTAAACCTATGAAAAAAGTACTATACAAATTAATTTCGGGCAGTTTTGCTATAAGCCTTCTCTCCTGCCAACCGGTAAAGGAATATCAGAAAATGTACCTGAACGATGCGGAAATGACGCTTTCGGCACGGAAAACCCAGCAATCGGAAATGAACTTTATGCTGTACCGCGAAGGCGCTTCGGGGGCGAACGGCGGAAAAACCGGTGGCGGTTGCGGCTGTAATTAAACCATAACGGTACCGGAAACCATGAGAAAACTATTCCTGGGCGCTACAGCTTATTTCCTGACCATCGTTTGTTCTTTTGCCCAAAGCCCGGCTCAAGACACAACGGCCTACCAATCCCGCAAACTCAAGCTCGACCAGATCGATTTAGTTTCGAGCTACTACAAGCAGGACGGCAATAATTCGGCGGTTCTGGGCGGCATCGGCACCGAAATGCTGACCGATTTTGCCAATACCATTACCCTGAGCTTCTTGAAAACCGATTCCCGGAACCGCCAGCATACCTTCGGCCTGGACATGGGCATCGACCATTATACTTCCGCCTCCTCCGATTCCATCGATCCGGCAACTGTTTCTTCGGCTTCCTATTCCGATAACCGCTATTATCCTACCCTTTCCTGGGGCATGCGCGACGAAGCCCGTAAATATGCCGTAGGCGCCGGCGCTTCCATTTCAACCGAATACGATTATTTTTCCAGGGGCGCTTTTGTAAGCATCTCTAAATTTTCGGAAGACAAAAACCGCGAACTGGGCCTGAAACTGCACGTTTTTCTGGATACCTGGACGGTAATTTATCCGGTAGAGTTACGAGGATTCGATACGCCCGCCGGCCGGGTGGAGAACCCGGATGCGCACGGTAAGAAACCTCGGAATTCCTATAACGCTTCCTTATCCTGGCTGCAGGTGGTAAACAAACGGTTTCAGGTAGCGTTTCTGGCCGATGTAGTCTACCAAAGCGGGCAGCTCGGAACTTTGTACCAGCGGGTTTATTTTACCGATGGCACGCACTCGGTGGAGCGCCTGCCGGATAGCCGTTTTAAACTGCCTTTAGGCATCCGGGCCAATTACTTTCTGGGCGATAAATTTATTTTCCGTGGCTATTACCGGTTCTACACCGACGACTGGGGCATTACCGCAAACACGTTCGACCTGGAAATTCCTTATAAAGTAACGCCTTTTGTATCTATAAGCCCGTTCTATAGGTTCTCTACCCAGACGGCTTCGGATTATTTCGCTCCGTACCGGCAGCACCAGAAAACGGAGGAATTTTATACTTCGGATTACGATCTTTCGGATTTTACCAGCCATTTCGGCGGCGTAAACCTGCGCTTCAATTCAGCCAACGGTATTCTGGGCATCCGGAAACTGAACACGGTAGAATTGCGGTACGGCCACTACAACCGGAGTACGGGCTTAAATGCCAATATCATTACCCTGGTGGCAAGTCTGAAATGAACTGAATCTGCAACTACTTTTTTTACGGTTTTGCCTACGGTTTTAGGAGTTCAGAATACTATTAAAGCCTAAACTGACACCAGAAGTCACAAAAAAAGGAAGCATATACTGCTTCCTTTTTTATTTGAAATTTTACTGAACCTTATTTCTTCGGCGTAGCATCCAGCATTTTGTTCATACGTTCAGCATCGGCATTACGGCCTAGTTTTGCGTACATCTGCGATAAGGTTTGCATGGTAGAACGGTCGGTTGGCTGCAGTTTTAGCGCCGTTTCAAAATGCGGTACTGCCTGCAAGATCAGGCCTTTTGCCTGGTCTTCGAGTTTCTTACCTTGTTTCTGGTATGTAGCGAAATCCATTTTATTGGTTCTCACATAAATATCAGCGGCTTTGTTGTTGTAGTAAGCGCCTAAGTTATACTGGGCTTCGTAGTTGTTAGCATCGATCTCGATTGCTTTTTTGTAAGCAGCTACAGCAGCGTCGGCGTTCTTATTTTTCTCCTGCAGGTTACCGATAATGGCGTAGTAGTTCGACTTAAGTTTCGGATCGGTTTCTGCGTTTGCCGCATTCTCTAACTTGGCAATTGCTTCCTTGCCTTTGCCGGTATCCAGGTATAAACGGGCTTCTTCACGAAGCAGGTCTTTATCGCTTGGATATTTAGTTAAGGCTTCCTGCACCAATTTCAAAGCGCCTTCCGGATTTTTCTCTTTAACATCGGTAATGTAGATCATCCGGATGTAGTGCTCCAGCGGCTGGTGGTTCAGCTCGATAAGCTTACGGTGAAGTTCTTTTTCTTTGGCAAGATCTTCTTTTACGCCGGCAGTATTTACCGCATACACATAAGCCGTTGTGTCCTGAGGCTTAATAGAAGCAGCCTGCATGAAAGAGGCTAAAGCCTTATCGTATTCCTTGGCGTTGTGTTCGTTCACGCCCTGGTTTACGATCACGAAATACAGGTTTTTCTGCTTTTCGGCGGCAGTTTTGGCAAATTCCCCTTTCGGATCCATGCTCAGGTATTTCGCGTACGCATCGTAGGCAATCTTCGGAGCATCTGCCGGAGCGTTTTTCTTATAAACCGGGTTGTCGATCAGGGCTGAATAGATTTCGCCGCGGTAGAACCAGGTTTTAGACATGGCAGCCGATTTCTCGTGCTTGCTGGCGTTATCAATTTCAGTTTTGGCTTTATCCAGTTTACCGTTCCGGAAATCGAGGATCGCACTGGTCAGCTCAGCTTTCTGCGCGAACGTAACGTGCATGGCAAGTCCGGCAACGACGGTTAAAACAACTTTTTTCATTTTAGTTTGAATGGTTGATTGTTAGTTTGCAGTTTTTAAGTTAAAAATCGTACCAATTTTAATTTTCGCTGATCGCGTCCGGGTTCAGCAGGTCCGGGTCATTCAGTTCCGGATTCAGCGACTGGTCTGCCGGCAATTCCGATTGCTCGATCACAGCTTCTTCCACGTCTTCGGCCTTATCTTCCACGTCTATCTTTGCTACCGAAGTAATTTCGTCGCCTTCATTCAGCTTCAGGAGCCTTACTCCTTGCGTTGCCCGCCCAATTACACGCAGGTCAGCAACCCGCAGGCGGATCGTAATGCCCGATTTGTTAATGATCATCAGGTCGTCGGAATCTTCCACGCCGTGAATGGCTACCAGCGAACCGGTTTTCTCGGTAATATTCAGCGTTTTCACGCCTTTACCGCCGCGGTTGGTAATGCGGTATTCATCGATCGGAGAGCGTTTGCCGAAGCCTTTTTCCGAAACTACCAGCAGGTTCATCTGATCGTTGGTGATGCAAACCATGCCTACCACTCTGTCATCTTCGCCGGCAAGGGTTACGCCGCGTACACCAGCCGCATTACGTCCCATGGAGCGCACCTTGTCTTCGTTGAACCGAACGGCCCGGCCGCTCCGCAGCGCAAGCACAATATCGTTGGTGCCGTTGGTCATCTGCACGTCCAGCAGGCGGTCGCCTTCGTTAATGGAAATAGCATTTATACCATTGGTCCGCGGACGGGAATACGATTCTAAAGGAGTCTTTTTAATGACACCCTGTTCGGTACAGAAGATCAGGTAGTTATTCAGGATATAATCCGGGTTCTTCAGGTTTTGCACGTTCAGTACCGCGCGGATCTTATCTTCCTTCGGAATGTTGATCAGGTTCTGAATCGCGCGCCCTTTGGAGGTCTTTGCTCCTTCCGGCACTTCATACACTTTCAGCCAGAACAGGCGGCCCAGTTCGGTGAAGAGCAACAGGTAATTGTGCGTGCTGGCAATAAATAAGTGCTCGGTAAAGTCGGTTTCTTTAGACGTAGAAACGCCTCTGGAACCAACCCCGCCCCGGCTCTGGCTCCGGTATTCCACCAATGCAGTACGCTTAATATAGCCTTCGTGCGAAATGGTAATTACCATGTGCTCATCCGGGATCATGTCTTCCATGCTGAAATCGGCAGAAGACATTTCGATGTTCGTGCGGCGCTCATCGCCATAACGATCCTGGATCTCGCGAAGCTCGTCTTTAATGATCTGCATGCGCAGTTCCTCGCTGCCTAAGATCTCGGTCAAGCGGGTGATCAGGGCCATGATCTCATCGTATTCTTTCTGGATCTTATCGCGCTCCAGGCCGGTAAGGCGCTGCAGACGCATATCCAGAATGGCGCGGGCCTGAATATCGGATAAGTTGAAGCGTTCGATCAAACCGTTGCGGGCAATTTCCGGATCGCGGGAGTTCCGGATCAGAGTAATTACTTCGTCCAGGTTATCGAGCGCGATCAGCAAACCTTCCAGGATGTGGGCGCGTTTCTGGGCTTCGGCCAGTTCAAACTCCGTGCGGCGGATCACCACTTCGTGGCGGTGCTCTACAAAGTAGTGGATCTGTTCTTTCAGGTTCAGCGTCATCGGCCGGCCTTTTACCAGCGCCACGTTGTTCACCCCGAAAGAAGACTGGAGTTGCGTGTATTTGTAAAGGTTATTCAACACCACGTTCGGCATGGCATCGCGTTTCAGATCGTACACAATGCGCATACCATCGCGGTCCGATTCGTCGCGTAAGTCGGAAATACCTTCAATTTTCTTTTCGTTGATCAAAGCCGCCGTTTTCTCGATCATGGCAGCTTTGTTTACCATGTAAGGAATTTCGGTAACGATGATCTGTTCTTTGCCGCTTGGCGTGGTTTCGAAGCTGGCTTTGGCGCGAAGGATTACGCGGCCACGACCGGTTTCAAACGCCGAGCGAACGCCTTCGTAACCGTAAATGGTAGCGCCGGTCGGGAAATCCGGAGCGGTAATGTGCTGCATCAGTTCCGAAATTTCAATGTCGCGGTTATCGATGTAAGCCACAATGCCATTCACCACTTCGCGCAGGTTGTGCGGCGCCATGTTGGTAGCCATACCCACCGCAATGCCGGAAGTACCGTTAATGAGCAGGTTGGGCAGTTTAGCCGGCATTACGCTTGGCTCTTCCAGCGAGTCATCGAAGTTCGGCTGAAAATCTACCGTATTCTTTTCCAGGTCGGCCAGCAGTTCGTCAGCGATACGCTTTAAGCGGGCTTCGGTATAACGCATTGCTGCCGCCGAGTCGCCGTCTATGGAGCCAAAGTTACCCTGACCGTCAACGAGTGGGTAGCGCAAAGACCAGTCCTGGGCCATGCGTACCATGGTTTCGTACACGGAAGAGTCGCCGTGGGGGTGGTACTTTCCGAGCACCTCCCCTACGATACGGGCAGATTTTTTGTATGCTTTGTTGTAAGATACACCCAGTTCGCTCATACCGTAAAGTACGCGGCGGTGTACCGGTTTCAGTCCGTCACGGACATCAGGAAGGGCGCGGGAAATAATCACGGACATCGAGTAGTCGATGTAGGCGCCCCGCATCTCGTCCTCTATATTAATGGGTATTATTCGTTCGCCTTCGGCCATAAAAAAACTAATAGCTTGGTAAGTAAATTCTATTTTTGAACAGGTGGCAAGTTAGGTAAAAATACGCGTTAAGCCTATTTTTCACCCTTTTTTTACTTGCGCATCTGGCTGTTATCGTTGTGCGGTTCTACCCCGTCTTTTGTTGGTTTTGGTAGCTTCTCCCCGATCCGCGGGTTCTGTTTTTTGTACCATTTCGAGCCCCGAAATTCGCCTTTGCCATGTCGGTGCACCATGCGCACTTCGCAACTCGGGATCGGGCACATAGGCGTACAACTTTGGAAAAGAAAACCGGAAAACAGGATGAGAAGCGTACTTAAAAGTACCGGACGGGAAGAAAAAAGCTGTGGCATGCGGTATTTTTTGGTATTCGCGAAAATACATAATAATAACGAATTACCACCGGTTTTCGTGCCTTTTTGGTGGGTAAGTAGTACCGTTTTTGAAATGTGAAAATTGTTTACTGCTTTTAAAATAGCTTCAACGCTTAACTTATAACTTTCAGCTTTTAACTGACTTTTCCCTCAAGCCGGGTGGCTTCGTTTCTACGTTCGCGCCTTCTATTCAAACTGGCCTTGCGGCCTGCCTCCGGCACCGTATGAATAGGAGGCCGCGCACGTAGAAACTGGAATCAGTTTCCCTCCGATTAAGCTTTTCTTTTAAATTAGTTTTTGATCGGCTAACGTGGTTTTCAGGGGCGCTGCGCTGGCGATATGCGTGAAATTGATAATGTGACAGGGCACCCACAAGAGGTGCCCCTACCGATAAACCATTGCTCCTTAATTCTGTAAATTCTGTAAATTCTGTAAATTCTATAATTCTGAAAATTCTGATTCAGACAATTGTCCTGAAAATCTTTGAATCCTGTAAATCCTGATTCAAACAACCTCAGTCAGCTAAAGCAGACGGAAATGAAAGGCGTATGCATTACCTGATAGCTTTAACCAACACTTCTGGAAATGAGTCTTAGCTTAAAACTGAAAATAAATGAAAGGCTGAATAGCGGCAGTTTTTACCTGGTACAGTCCAATGATGATGAGCACGATGACGGCAGCTTTGGCCAGGTCAGGTAAATAGCCGAACCACTCACCTAACAGGTTTTTGCGCGGCACCGGGATGAAATGGATCAGGTAAGCGATGAGCATTAAAGCGAACACTTCCTTGTAGGCTTCCAACATTCTCGGGATGAGTTGCGGCTCAAAATGGTAGGCAATCTGGCTTAAAACCTGGTTTACAATTTCGAGGTTATCGGCCCGGAAAAAGATCCAGCAGAAAGCCACAAAATGGAAGGTAATAAGCTGCCCCCAGAACCGGCTCAGGAAGGTTTTGCCTTTGCCATCGGTGCCAGTTACCTGCATCCAGCCTTTATGAAAAGCCAGCACCACGCCGTGCAACGCCCCCCAGATCAGGAATTTGATATGCGCGCCATGCCATAATCCGCCGAGCAGCATGGTAATGAACAGGTTTACGTATTGCCGTACTTTTCCTTTCCGGTTTCCGCCCAGGGAAATGTATAGGTAATCTTTAAGCCAGGTTGAAAGCGAAATGTGCCAGCGCCGCCAGAATTCGGTAATGTTCTGACTCACGTAAGGCGAGTTAAAGTTGATGCTCAACCGGAAACCCAGCAGCAAAGCCACGCCGATGGCGATGTCGGTATAGCCCGAAAAATCGCAATAGATCTGGATGGTGTAACCGTACACGCTCATCAGGTTTTCGAAACCCGTATAACTGAGCGGTGATTCAAAAACCCGGTCCACGAAATTGCTCGAAATGTAGTCGGAGATCAGGATCTTTTTTATAAGGCCGCCCAGGATGAGGAAAATGGCCCGGTTGAATTCTTCGCGTTTGAGATCGTAAGGCTGGTAGATCTGGGGCACAAATTCGGAAGCCCGAACGATTGGTCCAGCCACAAGTTGCGGAAAAAAGCTCACAAAAAAGGCAAAATCCAGGAAGCTTTTTACCGGTTTAATGATGCCGCGGTAAATATCAACGGAATAGCTGATGCTCTGAAACGTATAGAACGAAATACCTACCGGCAGGATGATGTTGGCAATGTCGAGGTTTGAGCCGGTCAGGGAATTGGTCCAGAGGGCCATGTAATCTACTGGCTGGAAACTTGTACCGAAAAACGAATTAATGAAGCCGGAAAGGAAATAGGAATACTTGAAGTAGGAAAGCAGCCCCAGGTTCATGAACAAGCTCAGAAAAATATAGAACTTCTTCTTTGCTTTGGAATCGGCCCGGAAGATCTGCCAGCCCATTACATAATCGATTACCGTGGTTAGCAGCAGAAGCACAAAAAAGTACCCGCTCGATTTATAATAGAAAAACAAGCTGAAAGCAAACAGGAACAGGTTTCGAACAGTTAGTTTTCTATACGTAAACTGAAAAACGACCAGCACCAGGCCAAAGAAAAACCAGAACAGCGCCGTGGTAAAGATCATCGGGTGCTCAGGCTGGTACTTCAGCAGTTCTTTTAAATGTTGTAATATATCAGGCAGCATATTTATTTAGTGAATAATGAATAGCGATTAATGATTAGTAAATTCTATTCAGGCAAAAATCATCTTTAATTCCTTAGTTTGTGCTTACTATGTTCGCTCCTCAATTATCAATCAATAATTTAGCTGAGTCGTTAAAATTTCTTTCATTCTGATCATTATCGAAGAACCTTGTCGGCTACCGGAAGAAAGCCAGTAATGAGAGGATTGCAATTCACCGACGAGTTATTTCGCTATCGCTCAACATGACGCAATATTCTATGGAGTAGCTTTATTAATCATTAATCACTATTCATTAATCACTATTCATTAATCACTATTCATTAATCATTAGAAAGATAGTCCCGCATCAATGCATCGAACAGCAGTTCGCCTTGTAGTTTGTATCCTTTGCCGGTTAAATGCACCCGATCTTTGGTTGCCAGACCGCTGTATTGCCATTTTACTACCGAGCGCAAGCCGCCCATAACCCGGTAAAAATCCCAGACGGCACACCCGGTTTCTTCTGCCAGTTCATGAATTTTAAGCACGGCTTTGCCGGTACTGTAGTTCGGGTATTTGCGGTTCAGGTAGCAATCGCCGGGAGTAGTAAGCAAAATGGAAGTATTGGGAGCCGCCCGCCGGATGCGCTGCAAAAGCGTACCGTAAATCTGTTTGAAATAGACCGGATCGAAGTTCCTGCCGTAGGAATCATTTGTACCCAGCGAAATAATAATCAGGTCCGGATTTAATGCTTTCAGATTTTCCTCCAATGCCGGATTTCGCAGAAAGGAAATTACTTCGGCCCCGTTCACGCCTAATGACGCATACTGCACACCTGGCCGATTATTTTCCAGGCTGATGCCCTGCAGGGTAAAATGGTATTGTTTCGGGTTTGTTTTCTGAAACTTTACCGTAAGCTGGGTCACTTCGTAGGCGAAAGCAAATTCTGCAAAACCAAGCGGATCGATCTTTATGGGCCTATAAACCGAATCGGCTGCTTCCACCAGCACTTCAAACTGGCTTTCGTCCTTAACCGGGTAAAAAACGCGCAGGTGGCTTACCGGGTATTTATTGAAACTGGTAAGGGTTTGCAACGAAAAAGTCGCGCTGCTGTCGATGGTTTCCGCCGTAATGCCGGCCAAACCCCATTCGCAGTTCTGGTTCCGCTGCACGTTACGGCAGCCGGTCCATTGCCCCGTGGAAGTAACTTTATAGTTATATGGATTATTGGTGCGGGCCAGCGGATAGGGAAAAACAAAGCCTCTGCCTCCGTTCCCAAACACCGCCGAATCCTGCATCAAGGTCCGGACCCGACCGGAAAAAAGATCAGCCTGGATGTGCGAATCGCCGATGTGCACCACGTTTACTTTCTTACGCGTCCCGTTTTTCAGGGAATCCAGTGCCTGGTAAAAGCCGGTTAAAGCCTTGGAATCCGGGGTGGTGATCTTGTTCTGGCTGAGTTTCAGAAAAGTATAGGAATGGTTGAATTTTGGCCGTTTCGGGTCTTCGGTTACCCGCGCAGAATCGCCGGGCAAAGCCACTGCCAACCCGGTTACCAGGAAGCGCAATAAAACCGACACGCCGATGACCTTACCGATTACTGAACTTCTCATATTCATACATCAGCGATTTAAACAGCATTTCCGAAACCAGTTGCGCACCTTTCGGGGTAAAGTGGGTAAAATCTTTGTTAGCCAAAGGCGGTTTGGCAAACACCCAGCTTGGCATCGAGTCTTTTCCGCCCATGGCCGCATACAGGTCCCAGAAAGCGCAGCCTGCTTTAAAAGCCGCTTTGCGTTGCGCATCCCGAATCATTTCTACGTTCGGATACGTGGTGTACACTTCTCCTTCCTTGCGGCTCATATCCGAAACGCCTACTACCAGAATACTGGCCTCCGGCGCTACTTCCCGGAGCAATTTGAGCTGGGCATAGAACTGTTTTTCGTAAAAGGAATAGTCGTTAATAACGTGCGGCACTACGTTTACCCCGTACTGCAGAATAATGAATTTCACGTTCAGCGCCTGAAATTGGCTTTGCAGCAAGGCCTTGTTCATCCGCACGAATTCGGTTCCCGAGCTCCCCCGGAAAGGCATGTTGTCGATTACTACGCCGGCATTAGCATCCAGGGCAGCGCCGTAAATTTCCGGGCTTTTGGTGCCTTCAAAGACCAGTTTCAGTTTTTTGAAATTTCCCGGGATCGGTTGCTGAAAAACAGTGGGCTCGGTGGTAACCGGCAACTGAATCGTAACGGTAGTATCGGGACTCTGCAGTTTCAGGGCTACTGGCGCTTCGGGGTTTTTATAAAGTAGTTTAATGTTCTCGAAACGGCTGTCGCGCGGGTAAGCGCCCGGGGCTTTGGCAAATTCGACCCACACGTGGGGCCGTTTTTTGGTAATGAATTTCGGCTGCCGGGCCAGGCTATCAGCAGCAGTTGAATCACCTGCTACCTGATGCGCATAAGTAAAGGAGAAATTGAAATAACTTCCCATAATGCCGTAGTTATGAGGCGCCTTTTTCCGGTAGTCCGGACCATAAGCCCGTATCCGTTTCCAGGCCTCGTCACTTTTTATCTGCAACGAAGTACGGTTTCCCAGGGCATCCTGCAAAGGAACCAGGCCAACCCCACTTCCCCCGAACCGGTTCTGAAATTTGTTCCGGAGCGAAGCCGTGATCCGGTCGCCTTCGATCTGGGAATCGCCATAATGCACGGCCCGCACCAGCTCTTTCGATTCGGGAATGCCCTGCAGGTGCCGGAAAAAAGTATATAAAAGGGTATCGTTGCCTTCCGGGTATTGAATTTTAAAGCGGCTTTCCAGGGTATCGGTTAAGGCAGCTCTTTCAGTTCCGTTCCGTTTATGGCCGGCGGAAGTTTTTTCTACCGCCGGGGTAAATTTCTTTTCCAGGCCGGAAATATCGGCGTATTGCTTGCCGGTTGTTTCAAACAGACTTTGAACGGTAAAGAACTGCAGCGATTTCCCGTTGGGCAGGTCAATGCTTGGCGGCAAAAAATATAAAACGACCGTTAGCAGCAGCCCCACGTACAACAGCAACAACAACGACCGGAAAGGCTTGATCATAAAAAAATACTTCCAGGGAAATGGGCTGCAAATATACAACAAACCCGCCGGAAGCGGCCCGTTTTAGCTATATTTTCTTTTACAATAGCATTCTGCCACAGAAAACCCCAAGCATAAAAAAACATGTTCCGGTTGAATACTATAAAAAAGCACTTTGTAAAGATGGCCTTCTGTTCGGGAGTTCAGTAAATAGAGAAAAGAATTCATGTAACCAAACGTAAATCCGTATGCCAACCATCCACCTGAATAACCTGAACAATATTTTCGAACTTCACGGAAATACTGGCCGAAGAAGCCTGGAACTGGAAAAAGTAGTTTTAATGACCGGTGCTGTTCCGGGCCTGCAGTTACAGGTGCTGGATGAAAAGAACCTCTCCATGTACACCCATGATCTGCAACCGGATACCAGTTCTTCCGAAATCTACATTAACCGGAAGTTTGTCTTTTACGATCACCTCACCGTTCAGATCGTGAGCACGACACCCGGCACCGTTTTCGAAGCAGAAGTTTATTACCAATAAAGAACAGGATCAGGCAGGAACTTTGTAGAACGGTATTAATTCCGGGTGAAAAACATAACGTGCTTTTTTCTGGTGCTTTATAAAATTTTATTTTTCGGATAAAAGTAGGCTGAAGCGTGGTTGTTGGTAAAAACGCTATAGCCGTCAGGCTAGCTAATTTATTGGGTCATCCTGAGCACAAGTGAGTGCGGGAGCGCGAAACTTGCGAGCGTAGCTCTCGAAGGAACTATCGCATACCGAACCCGAACGAAAGGCATTTTTTGCTACTCTCAAATGCCATAGAAGTAACCAATAGTTTCCTCAAGAGCTACGCTCGCAAGTATCGCGCTCCCGCACTCACTTGTGCTCGGAATGACCAGCTTTTCTTCTTAGCCTGACGGCTATGGTAAAAACACGCAACAACGGCAAACTGAAGAACCCAACAATTTAATCTTTATGGTTTAGCAGTGATTCCTTTTGGAAGTAAGGCTTGCTCTGATTTGAAACAGGTTAAGAAAGGTTAATACCTGAAATTGGCTTTTTGTAATTGAAGGTGCCGGTTTCTTAAAACGGTAACCTGGTATCCGAAAAAGTCCCCTATTCTCTTAGCCCAATCCTCTTAAGCCTGTTTCCGGGAAATTGTTTTTTCATTCAGCTTAAATTCTTATGCCACTACCATTTATTTAAGCCCTTGTGGAAACGAATTAGGATGCTTCCAGTAATAATAAATACAATCTTCTTAATTCCGCCGCCCCGGAAAACGAACTATGAAACAGGCTGGTTTAATTTTTATTACCGCACTTTTAACCGCCATGCTGGCAATTGCCGGTTACCGGTACGTAGATAAGCGGCAGTACAGATTTTTTACATCCGGCGACGGCAGCCCTGCCGGTAGCGGAAAAACCAACCAGCCTTCTGCCTCCGTCGCTTTCGACTTTACCAAAGCTGCTTCACTGTCCACCCCTGCCGTGGTTCATATCAAAACCATGTACGAGCCCACCGGTTCCGGCGCGCAAAACCCGTATGAGTTTTTCTATGGAATCCCGCAAGGACAGATACCGGCAACCGGCTCCGGTTCCGGGGTTTTGGTTTCGGCCGACGGGTATATTGTAACAAACAACCACGTGGTGGAAGGCGCCAACCAGGTAGAAGTAATTTTACCCGACAAGCGCTATTTCAAAGCAAAACTCATTGGCCGCGATTCGAATACAGATCTTGCCCTCTTAAAAATAAACGAAAAGAAACTGCCTTTTATCTCCCTGGGGAACTCCGATCAGGTGCAGGTAGGCGAATGGGTACTGGCCGTGGGTTATCCGCTTTCGCTCAATTCTACCGTTACAGCCGGCATCGTTAGCGCCAAAGGCCGGAGCATCGGCTTGCTGGACCGGCCCAGCCAGGACATTTTCGGGGACGAGGAAGAACTCGAATCTACAGGTACGGCCATCGAATCCTTTATTCAGACCGATGCTGCAATTAACCCCGGAAACAGCGGCGGCGCCCTGGTAAATGCAGACGGCCGCCTGATCGGGATAAACTCGGCCATGGCTTCGCAATCGGGCACGTACGTAGGTTACGGTTTTGCCATTCCGGTAAACTTGGTGAGGAAAATTGTTTCGGACTTTAAAAAATACGGTGAAGTGAAGCGCGGGTACTTAGGAGTGAGTTTCCCGGCGCCGGTGGTGGAAGAACAGTTGTTGCGGGAAAAAGGCATTAACCCCGGAAACGTGAAAGGCGTTTACATTACCGATGTGCAACCGGGCAGCGCGGCCGCTTCTGCCGGGTTGAAATCCGGCGATATCATACAAAGCATTAACGGCATAACGATCGGTTCTTCGGCAGAGTTTTCGGAAAGAATTGCCCGCCAGCGCCCCGGCGATAAATTAAAACTGGGTTATCTGCGCAACAAAAAACCGGCAACCGTTACCGTAACGCTCAAGGGAGAATCGGAAGCAGATAAAAAACGGGAAATGCTGGCCGGCATCCACGCCAAGCTGGGCGCTACATTTGCCCCTATTCCGGACGAAATAAAACAGCAATTCCGCCTAAAGGCCGGCCTTCTCATTACCAAAGTGGATGCAGGCGGCTTCTGTGACCTGGCCGGCATTCCGGAAGGAACCGTGATCACGTCGGTAAATGGCCGGCCGATCAGTACCATTGCACAACTCGATGCCGCCTTAAGCGCTTCCAGAAGTGGCGTGGTTCGTCTGGAAGGCATTATTCCGAACGGCACCAGTTTTGTATTCACGTTCCCGCTGGGCGCATAAAAATGGCGTTCTTCTCCCATAAAAGGCATTTCCTTCTTTTAGCGGCAGCTCCAAAGTTCAGGCGACTCCAACGATTGTTGCGGAAACAAAATGCACAAAAAAAAGAGGGGTATAACGCCCTCTTTTTCAATATCTTTTTCAAGTTTGTTTCCTTTATCAGATTAGTAGTAGCTGTTAATTTCAAACACATTAGTCCGAAACCGGATTTTTCGAAGCAGTTCAGTTATTGCACCATGGCTACGCCGGTTTTAGCAGTTGGCGTTTGGGGAGTAGCAGGTTTAGGCTGAGTTGATTTCTTAGCAACCATCGTCGGTTTGTTGCGTCTGCCCTTCGATTCCTGCTTTTTGTTGTAGGCTACATAGCGTTTATACACCGACGCGGAAGAGACCTGATTATTATCGAACCGGAAATTGAATTTGGAGAATGGTTTGTACTTGCGTCCTTCGGCCGTTCTCATGCTGGAAGAACAAGAAGAAATGCTTAACAGGAAAGCTACTGCAGAGAATAATAGTGCGATTGACCTTAACATAATTTTTAAAATTAAAGGGTGAATAATTGGTTTGTTTTAAGGTTGCCCCTTCCTGTTAATGCAGAAAGAAGGATTTAGTAGAATTTCACCATGTGCTTTGGGTTTGTTTTATATGTCCGCTGAATGCAAGAAGAATGCCTGTTGCAGGTTGTTTCTTATTTTCAGGAAATAAATTTTAAAAAAAGGAACTAAAATGCCGGATCTAAATTTCCACTCTTACGGGTGAATAAAAAACCTATTACAAATCAAACATCAGATCTTCAAACACATACAAGCCATGAGCATTTAGTTTTTCGCATTAAAATGCTATCATTTTAAAACAAAAAAAGGGGAAGCATTTTTTATGCTTCCCCTTTCCAGCTTGAGTAAATATTTAGCTCATGCGGTTTCCATTTAATAGTACAATCAATGGTTTTAGTAGTTGGCTGGGTAATTTCCTTTCTGGCAATCAGTTCATGGAGCGTGATTTCCATGTTCTAATACTGCACCTTTTCCGGCTTTCCCGAATTGTTGTTCATGCCGCCAGTTAAGACTACCTAAAGATGAGAGCTTTACCTTACCGCAGCCCTCTCTTAAAAACGGAAAAAGATTTTTTTTCGTCTGAATCAGAATTTTCAGGATTTTAGAATTTTCAGAATTAAAGAAGCGAAGTTCGGTAGAGCCAATTTTCAAGATTCCTTTTCTATTATGTACGGACAGGGCTTGACCTGTCCCCACGCATATCGCCTGCGCAGCGCCCCTGAAAACCACCTTAGCAGATCAAAACGAAAGCAGATTAAAGCCTTACCCGGAGGAATACTAATTTGAAAACGCTATCCTTCCGGCAGAAAAACTCCTGAAAAAGATACTTCGCTGTGGCGCAAGAAAAACAATAAATAAGCTTAGCCGGCCTGGGATATTAAAAACACGAACACAAGCAAGCTGGAAAATAGTTATTTAGTATACCAAAACAGATTTTAAGCAGGAAGATTTTCTCCTTTAATCATCTTTTAAAATCTCCGTTTGTTTCCGGGACTTTGCTATTTCTCAGCACTTTTCCCTAACGCTTTCTTCACTGCCGGCGCTACTACGGTTCCCAGCAATTCGATAGCGTGCATTACTTGGGCATGCGGCAGTGTACCCACGCTGATGTGCATCAGGAAACGGGTATTGCCAAACAGTTCGTGCTCGTACAGGATCTTATCGATAACCTCTTGCGGACTGCCCACCAACAGCGAACCGTCCGGTTCCCGCATCATGTCGTACACTTCCCGGTCCATGCCTGACCAGCCCCGCTCCCGCCCGATCTTGCTCATCAGGTAGGAATATGGCCCGTAAAATTCATCGGCGGCTTTTTTAGAATCGTCGGCAATGTAGCCGTGCGAATTAATGGCCAGTTGTAGTTTTGCCGGATCGTGGCCGGCCTCTTTCCAGGCTTGTTTGTAGAGGTTTGCAAAAGGCACAAACCGCGACGGGTTCCCGCCGATTATGGCCAGTGCCATAGGCAAGCCGTAATTAGCTGCCCGCACAACCGAGGCCGGCGTACCACCCACGGCCACCCAAATGGGCAGCTCCGGCTGGTAAGGCCTTGGATAAACGCCCCGGTTATCGATAGCCGGCCGGTGTTTTCCCGACCAGGAGATCTTTTCGCTTTTGTTTAATTTTATAAGCAGGTCCAGTTTTTCGGCAAAGAGGGTATCGTAGTCTTTCATGTCATTGCCGAATAAGGGGAAGGATTCGATAAACGAGCCGCGCCCAGCCATTATCTCCGCCCGCCCTTTGGAGAGCAGATCCACGTGCGCAAAATCCTGGAATACCCGTACCGGATCGTCGGAACTCAGCACAGTAACGGCGCTCGAAAGCCTAATTCTTTTGGTTTTAACTGCCGCCGCGGCCAGGACAACGGCCGGCGAAGAAACAATAAAATCAGGCCGGTGGTGCTCGCCAATAGAAAAGACATCCAGACCTACCTGATCAGCAAGTTCTATTTCTTCCATCAGGTTGCTCATCCGTTCGTAAGGGCTGAGCAGTTTCCCGGTGGCCGGGTCAGGTGTATTTTCGACGAAAGTAGTGATTCCAATTTCCATGGCTGAATTTTGTTTGAATTTAATTGCTGCTAAACAAAAACGTAGCAGGCTGTTTACGTAAAGTAGTTTTATTGCGGGTGAAATATCTAAATTTCAGCTGAAATGAAATAACCATTTGCAGGTTCTTTTCTTAACGCGACCTTAAATAACCGCTCATCTGGTTTAATTAAATCAGAAAACATTGATTTCGTTAGTGGAACAAGTAATAGCCCGGACAGTTTTACTTTTAACATTTTTCAACCTGTTTTAAAGCCCTAAAAGAAAACCTATGCTTGAGATCGTTATTGAGGCACGTAATGCCGCTATTGGCCCGGGAATGAATGTTAAGCGCATCCTGCCCTTCCGCCTGAGAAGAATGGTTGGCCCTTTTATTTTCATGGACCACGCCGGACCGGTAACCATTCTGCCCCAAAAGGTGCACGCCATGGATGTTTTACCGCATCCGCACATCGGCCTTTCCACGGTAAGTTATTTGTTCGACGGGCAGGTAACCCACCGCGACAGCCTGGGGGTGGAACAGGTGATAAAACCAGGGGAAGTAAACTGGATGACGGCCGGCAGTGGCATTGCCCATTCCGAACGTTTTGAAGAACCGGCAGCCCTGGCCGGCGGTAAGCTGGAAATGATCCAGACCTGGGTAGCCTTACCAGAAAAGGACGAAGAAGCAAACCCAGCCTTCCATAATTATCAGCCCGAACAACTTCCCGTATTTACCGATACCGGTGTCTGGATGCGGTTGATTGCCGGGGATGCATTCGGGCTACGCAACGAAGTAAAAACCAATTCATCGCTCTTCTACCTGCACGTAGAACTGGAAGCTGGCGCGCGCTTCAGTCTGCCGAAAGAACATGCAGAACGGGGAATTTACGTAGCGAAAGGAAAAATTGAATTAGCTCACCAAACTTACGGTCCCGGACAAATGCTCGTATTCCGGAAAGGCGCAGAACCGGTGCTGCTGGCAAAAGAACCTACCACGCTCATGATGCTGGGCGGCGAACCTTTGGGAGAACGGTTTATCTGGTGGAATTTTGTTTCATCCCGCAAAGAACGCATCGAGCAGGCAAAGGAAGATTGGAAACAAGGCCGCATTCTATTGCCTCCAACCGATAACCACGAATTTATTCCGCTTCCCGAAGACAAATCGAAGCCGGCAGGAAGCCCGCAACCCGAAGCGCTTTCGTAAGGGGAATGAGAACCGGATTCTGTACGAATAACCCGCAATCTCCAACAACCATGATCGAACTTCAATAATCAAAAAAAATATTCTCCTGATTTTCAATACAAAGTATAATTACGGAAAATATTTTCAGCATAAGACCAGCTTACTGTTTGCATAATTAAAATTAACCTTATACATTTGCATCACTTTAACGGAGAACGCTAAACGAAGCGAAAGAAATTAAAGAAATGGTCCGGTAGTTCAGTTGGTTAGAATGCCGCCCTGTCACGGCGGAGGTCGC
>NZ_VTWT01000002.1 GCF_008727925.1 Adhaeribacter soli
AACTTCCAAATCTTAAAACAAATTTATTTTTAAGATCTTTCTTTTAAAAACCGGCTTTATTCAAAGCCGTGAGCGCCTTTTTGCTTTTCCGCTTCCTTCTGAATCGGGGTGCAAAAGTCAGAAATGTTTTTCATTCCTGCAATACCTAAAGCAAAATATTTTCTGAAGTTTTCCGGAGCTGATTACTGGAAGTAAGGTTGCCTTACTGCCCCGAAATTTAAGATAGCTACTTATTGTAGCCTTAAGGATAACCAAACTTTCTGAACCGAAGTTCAAATCAAGTCTGGCTTTTTCAAGCCTTTCCAACTTCTTCTTTCAACCCTGCCTGCTGCTGAATTGCGATGCAAAAGTAGCAGGCTTAAACGGAGTTTGCAAGCCACTGTTCCTTTTTCAGCTTAACTTTCCGGTAACATACACGGAAACAGAGGAAAAAAAAATTTTCAACCGTAATTCCTAAGCATAAAAAAAGCCCCGGCTGTTTTAACCGGGGCCTCTTCTACTTTATAATGCTAAAAGGTTACTGTTTTATTTATGCATTCCTGCTGATACGTTCTTCTTCATTTTGTTTAGCCAGTTTGCTATGCTTCCGGCCATATAAGAAGTAAATAGCTATTCCGATTATCATCCAGATTATTAGTCTTAACCAGGTATCATGCGGTAGGTTTACCATCATGTATCCACAGATCAGGATTCCTAAAATTGGAACTACCGGTACAAAAGGGGTTCTGAATGGACGGTGGATATCAGGATTGGTATAGCGAAGCATAAGGATTCCGGCGCATACGATAATGAAGGCAAACAAAGTACCGATACTTACCAGCTCTCCTAATAAACCTATCGGGAAAATACCGGCTATTATTGCTGCAATTACGCCGGTTACAATGGTGGTAATGTGCGGGGTATGGAAACGCGGGTGCACTTTACCGAATACTGATGGAAGCAGTCCGTCGCGGGACATCGCGTAGAAAATACGTGGCTGGCCCATAAGCATAACCAATACTACTGAAGCAAGACCAGCTATCGCGCCGATACCGGTGAAGAAGAATAACCATTTCAAGCCAGGGCCGGCAGCGGTAAGAGCCACCAGTACCGGATCCGGAACGTTCAGGTTTTTATAGGAAGTAAGACCGGTAAGCACCAGAGACATGGCTACATATAATAAGGTACAGATACCTAAGGAAGCCAGCATACCGATCGGCATATCGCGTTGCGGGTTCTTTGCTTCCTGGGCAGCAGTACTTACCGCATCGAAACCAATGTAGGAGAAGAACACGATGGCGGCGCCTCGTACAATACCTTCCCAACCATAGCGGCCGCTGCCATCGGGCATGATTTCCCGGGCCGGAATGAACGGCTCCCAGTTCGCGGAGTTCACATACTGGAAACCAAACCCGATAACTAACAGCACGATACCCACCTTGATGAATACAATAAGATTATTGAAACGGGCAGATTCCTGAATTCCAACTACCAGTAAGGCAGTCATGGTAAGGATGAGCAATACGGCCGGCAGGTTTATTAAAGAGCCGGTTGTGCTGAAAGAACTGCCATCGTAGGCTAGTGGTGCACTGGCTATTATTTCCGGAATATTTATCCCGGCCGATTTCAATAAACTAACCACGTTCCCGGACCAGCCTACCGCTACGGTGGCGGCTCCAAACAAGTATTCCAGAATTAAGTCCCAGCCAATGATCCAGGCAATAAACTCGCCCAAGGTAGCATAGCCATAGGTATAGGCCGAACCGGCAATCGGAATCATGGAGGCAAACTCGGCGTAGCACAGGCCGGCAAACAAGCAACCTAGGCCGGCAATGATAAAGGAAAGTACAATGGCGGGCCCGGCAGCGGTGGCCGCGGCAGTTCCGGTAAGAACGAAAATACCGGCTCCGATAATAGCGCCGACTCCGAGCATGGTCAGGTTAGTAGCCGACAGGGTCCGTTTAAGACCGTGTTCGCCACTTTCTGACTCCGCAATTAGTTTCGCAATGGACTTGGTTGCGAACATCTTGTTTGCCATAAGTGTCTAAAGTGTTTGGTTAAGAAAATCGAAAAGCAATATAGGAATTCTGCAAGGAAATCAATTCATCTGCCTCAGAAAAATACCGCTTAACTTTTTATTTTGGTACTTAAACCATTTTCAGGCTGTAGATTTTGCATTTTTCATATACCAGACCCGTTTAACTTCTCTTTCTGGTCGTTTAATAAAGGAAAGAGAACAGAAAGGATCACCTGAATTTGAAAAGAAATGCAACACTTTTTACTAACCGACTTTAGCTTTTTTCACGTGGTTGGCTACATGGCCGCCATCCTGATAGGCGTATCGTTGGGTTTGGTAGGCGGTGGCGGCTCTATTCTGACGGTGCCGGTATTGGTTTATCTGATCGGTATAAATCCGGTGGTATCGACGGCTTACTCTTTATTTGTGGTGGGAATGACTTCGCTGGTAGGCGCAACCACGTATATGCGGCGAAAACTGATCAACTATAAAATTGCTTTGCTTTTTGCGGTTCCTTCCTTTATTTCGGTATTTCTAACCCGAAGGTTCCTGGTGCCGGCCATTCCGGAAGAAGTTTTCAGTAACGGGCAACTGAGCGTAACGAAATCTCACTTTATAATGCTGCTTTTCGCGGCCCTGATGACCTTTGCTTCTTATGCCATGATCCGGCAGAAGCCCCTTCACGGCGAGGAAATGATCTCCCCCAGAGTAGTTTCGAAGCGATTTATTTGTGCGCTGGGAGCTGTTTTAGGAGTTTTAACCGGTACAGTGGGGGCCGGCGGCGGCTTCCTTATTATTCCGGCGCTGGTCCTTTTTGCCAACCTGGAAATGAAAACGGCTATTGGCACTTCTCTGCTTATCATATCCGTAAACTCCTTGATCGGTTTTACCGGCGACATCAGCCATCACCAGATCGACTGGATATTTTTGAGCGAATTCTCGCTTTTAGCCATTGGGGGTATTCTTACAGGAACGTATTTATCAGTCTTTATTCCGGGGCAAACCCTGAAACCGGCTTTTGGCTGGTTTGTGCTGCTGATGGGCTGCAGTATTATTATTAAGGAGATGATGCAGTTTTAAAAAATTGCTGATTGTTAAGTGCTGATTGCTAATTTTTTTTTGGGAATACGTACTTTTCTAGACTGAAACCCTACCATTTAAATTCTTTGATCTTTTCCTTTATACTTTACTTTAAGTAAGTAGCCTAATTTACTTCCTACTACTACGATTGTCATTCTGGAAGAATCTTGTGAGTTCAGGGCCCAGAAATTACACGATTCTTCCAGAATGACAGAAAGGGGAAAATTCTAACTGTTCAAACTAAACTTGTTAACTTCCTTCTAAATTGCGGGTCCAAGTACTGTTTAATCCCTTGCTACAGTTCGAAAGCACTTTTTACCTGCTAAAACGTAGCGTTTGCTTCGGAACAGAGAATAAAGCAGGTTGTAATCCGAAAATCATGTATCTTTACTTTTTTGAAAGGCTGATACTGTGATGAGAGTTTTACATACTTCTGACTGGCATTTGGGCAAGCGCTTGCTGCAACACGAACGCACCCTGGAACACCAGCATTTTCTGGACTGGTTGCTGGAAACCATCAAATCTGAAAAAGTAGATGCTTTGATTGTAGCCGGCGATGTTTTCGATACGGGAACTCCTTCCAATACGGCCTTAAAACAGTATTACGATTTTTTACGGGAGCTTTATTTAACCGGCTGCAAGCACGTTATAATCACCGGCGGCAACCACGACTCCATTTCTACCCTCAATGCCCCGAAAGAACTCCTGAAATATTTTAACATTCACGTAATCGGCGGCGTACCGGCAAACTTAGAGGAAGAAATTATTCCTTTAGAAGACAAAACCGGGGAAGTACAGCTGGTAGTTTGTGCCGTGCCTTTCCTGCGCGACAAAGATGTGCGGCTTTCCATTGCAGGCGAAACCGCCGAAGAACGGGAACAGCGAATTAAGGACGGCATCTGTAATCATTATAAAGAATTAGTACCTTATATAAAGGCATATAAAACGGAAGGAATTCCGGTACTTGCTACAGGCCATTTGTTTGCCGCCGGCAGCAGCACTTCCGATAGCGAAAAGGAAATTCACGTAGGAAACCTGGGGCAGATCTATGGCGATCAGTTTCCGGTGGAATTCGATTATGTAGCCTTAGGACATTTACACCGGCCGCAATTTGTGGGCGGCTTTAAGCATGTGCGTTATTCCGGCTCCCCTATTCCGTTAAGTTTCAGCGAAAACGACGACCGGAAAATTGTACTGTTGCTGGATTTTGAAAACGGAACGTTAGGCAATATTACAGAAATTCCGGTGCCGCGGCAACGCCGTTTGGTACGGTTTAAAGGAACGCTTGAGAAAGTACAGATCCAGATGTTGGCTTTTGAAAATGAAGACTGTCCGTTACCGGCCTGGGCCGAAGTGCAGGTAGATACCGAAACTTTTATTCCGAACCTGGAAGAAAACCTGCGGGAATTACTGGGGGGAAAAGAAGATCTGGAACTGATTACCTGCCGCCAAAACCTGATCCGGGCTAAAATCACCCTCGACAGCCAGGTGCAGGAAGACCTTCACCTGCACGACCTGCAACCGAAAGAAGTTTTCCGCAAACGTTGCGAAGCCGAATTCCCGGAACTGGCTCACGACGATCTGCTGCAGACTTTCGATGAATTACTGGAGAATATGAACTAAGTTTAGCTATACTGATAGTTACTAGCTCTTTTAAGGAGTAATTCAGAAATATCAGTATGAAGCATTAAAGTGGTGGATTTTTTAGGCCCTGCTGATCATGCCGGTTTAGAATCCAGGCTGAGATAGTTCTGAGCACATTACGCATATCGCGTTTCACTTCCAGATCACAAAACCGTAGGAAACTGCCCCCCAAGGTTTCCAAACGTTGCTGTCGGGATATATCATTCTCGAATTTATGATCATGGCTATCTCCGTCTATTTCAATTGCTAATTTTAACTGTTTGCAGTAAAAGTCAACAATAAAGTCATCGATTGGCTTTTGGCGGTCGAAGTCGTAGCCATGCATTTTCTTTTGCTTCAGTTCGTTCCAGAGCAATACTTCCGATAAAGTGCTGTTTAAACGCAATTGCCGGGCTAGTTTTTTCAGATAAGGTTTGTAGGGGATAATCTCGTTTTTCATCTCCTAAGATTTAACCCACCCCTAACCCCTCCGAGGAGGGGAATAGTTTCAATACTTGTTACGATTATTTTATTGGCTCAAAAGCAGATTGAAGCACTAGCCCGATTAAGATTTGAACCAAAGATAATTTTCGACTAAGTAGCAATTCCCCTCCTCGGAGGGGTTAGGGGTGGGTTCCGGTTATCTTCAGAAATTCAAAATCACATTATAAACGCCTTTCACTACTTCCGTCATTTTATCAAAGTCCAACGTATCAATCGTATCTGATTTCTGGTGATAATGCGGGTTCCGAAGAAAGGAAGTATCGTTGATCATCACGGCCTGGTAGCCTTGCGTCCAGTAATTACGGTGGTCCGAAAGGCTTACGCCTGGCAGGGACGTTGGCGCGTTTATGGATTGCACATCTACTTTGCAGGTTTCTTTCATCAGGCTTTGTACGCGCTGCACGGTTTCCTCCTGCCCTTCTTTACCCACTACCACAATAAAATTGCCGGTATGCGGGTAAATCTGCTTTAAGGCTTCGTTCTGAAATCCCTGGGAATTCGGCTCCTCTGAGAAGTACCCGATCATTTCCAGGCACACCATCAGCTTTACGTTTACGCCTTCCTTGGCTAAGGAACGGGCATGAACGGCGCTGCCCATTTCGTCGGTGGCAAAAAAGGGCGGTTCTTCAAAATTATAGGCTACAAAATCATAACGAAATTTCAGTTCGGGCTTTTCTTCATGCATAACCCGCGCCAGTTCCAGCAATCCGGCAACCGCACTGGCATTGTCGTCGGCGCCGGGCTGGTCGCCGCATACGTCATAATGCGCGCCAATTACAATTCTTTCGCCTTCTTCCGGACCGAAAGAAGCAATAATATTGTGAAAGCCCTGATATAAATTCTGCCGGGAAACCCGGCAATTCAGTTTTTTAAATTCGGTTTCGGTGTAAGTGGCAGCCTTTCGTAAAGATTCCGGGTGGTAATAACTGCGGGGCGGCTCCAGCGATGTCAGTTTTTTAACATCGGTATACAGGCGTTCTCTGCTGACTGGCATAATAAGGTGAGTTCAAACAGCTATATGTACTCCTTTTCCGGAATTCTGTTCTTCCAAACGCTACTATTTTATGGCAAAAAAGCAAAGCACTATTGGGTTCAGGAACACAAAGCAGACAATCAGATATTCCGTCGCTTTCGCTTTTTATCAGGAGCTAACTCCTGCCTGAATTTCTCTTTAGCTCAGTAGCGTAGGGTTTAAGCCCTACGCTACTGAGCTGTTCATGTGCCCGAAACGATTTCAAAAACTGCATTGGGTAATTATCGAAATAATTCGGAAAATAAATAGAGTACTTATGAATTAGAAAAACTTTGTCAAAGCCATCTATCAGATTATTATTAAACTAACCCGAGTGATTAAACCATTTACAATTCAGCCATTTAACAATTTAACCATTAAACAATTTAACATTTCAGCCATTTAACAATAAAGTTTTATCTTTGATAGAATACTGAAGGAGGTTGCTGTGAAGATAAAGTCTATCCGTTTTCTTAATCTGAACTCGCTAAGGGGCGAACATGAAATTTGTTTTGATGCGCCGCCGCTGAGCGATTCTGGCCTGTTTGCCATTACCGGCCCTACCGGCGCTGGCAAAACTACCATTCTCGACGCCATTACGCTGGGCTTATACGGCCGCGTAAACCGCCACGACCGCGACCTGCCTTCGGAAATTATGACCCGCCACACAGCCGAAGCCTTTTCGGAAGTTACTTTTGAAGCGCGAAACGAAGTTTACCGGGCCAAGTGGAGCGTGTACCGGAGCCGCAAAAAAGCCGATGGCAACCTGCAGCCGATTAAAATGGAGTTGTGCCGGGTTTCCGATGAAGTTATTTTCGACCTGAAATCGCATGAAGTTCCGGGGAAGATTTCGGAGCTATGTGGGCTGGATTACAATCAGTTTTTGCGTTCGGTCATGCTGAGCCAGGGCGAGTTTACCCGTTTCCTGAAAGCCAACGAAAACGAACGGAGCGAACTGCTGGAACGCATCACCGATACGGCTATCTATTCCGATATTTCGCGGCAGGCGTACCGCCGGGCAGCAGCCGAAAAAAATGCGTTAAACCAATTGCGAAGCGAACTTTCGGGGCAGGCATTACTGGCGCCGGAATTACTTACCGAATATGAAACGTCACTCGAAAGTCTCCGGCAGCAGGAAACACTTTTGAAGACCAGTCGCACGGAAACCGAAAATCAGCTAACCTGGCTCAAAAACCTGCAGAAGCTTTCGGAAAAGAAAGAACAAACCCAACGGGCGTTGGTGGAACTGGAAGAAAACGCCGGCAGGTACAAAACTGAATTTGAGCGGCTCGAACAACATAAAATTGCCGTTACGTTCCGGCCGGAACTGGTAAAACTGGAGCGCGAGGAAAAACTCCTGACCGACCTGCAAACCCAGCAGGAAAAACTTACCCTTCAGATCCCTGAATTAAAAGCTCAGTCAGAAACGGCCCAAAAGCAAGCTACCGCGGCTAAAGCCGGGCAGGAAGCGGCCGAAAAAACGCTGAAAGAAATTACGCCTCTGTTGGATTCGGTTTTGCAGAAAGATTCCGAGTTAGAAAGCTTGCGCCGCCAATTCCAGAAAAACAAAGAAGCCTACCAGAGCGCCAAAAACGTTTTCGATACCGGCGTGGCGGAAGTGGAAACGCACCGGAAAACGGTAGCGCAATTAATCCAAAATCTGGCCGACTTGCAGCATTGGTTGCAGGAGCATGCCGCGGAGAAAGAACTTAGCAGCGAGCTTCCGGTTTTTGAGCGGTATTTAAAAGACCTGCAGGAAATTATTGCTGACGGCCAGAAATGGAAAAAGGAAAAAACTTCCGCAACCGAAATTATTCAGGGCACGAAACTTCAGCTTCAAACTTCGGAAGAAAAACTAGCCGCACTCCAGCATCAGAAACAGGAACTGGAAGTTGCTCTTGCTGAAAACCAAACCATATTAGATGCAGCCCTGGCCGGAACTTCGGAACCGGAACTGGAAAATGCCCTGCAGGAATTGCCGCATCAAATGAACCAACTGGAGAAGTTACGGCAACTGGCGCTGCAGTTCGGAACGGTAGCGGAAAAATCAGAAAAGCTACAGGAGCAAAAAACGTTAGCCGCTAACGGGTTAAAAACGCTGGAGACTACCTTGGCGGAACTACTGGAAAAACATACAGCCGCCCGGGAAATTCTGAAGCAGTACCAGGAAATACTGGAGTTTCAATTGCAGGTGCAGCATTACGAGGAAGCCCGTCAGCAGTTAAAACCGGATTGCGAATGTCCGTTATGCGGTTCGCTGGAGCATCCCTTCGCCCAAAACCTGACGCCGAAACTTACCGATGCTACGGAAAAACGAAACGCACAACAGAAAACGGTAGCAGACCTGGAGCAAAAACGTTCTCAGGCGGCTTCCGAGCTGGCGGTTATTCAGGCTAATTTAAAAACCGCTGAAAATGCCTTGCAGGAAAATGAGCAGTTACAAACGGCTTTACAAACGGAATTTTCCGAAATAAACCAACAGCTTCAGAACCAGTTCTCTATTGCAGATGCTGCGGCTATTTCTACCGAAATTCCGGGTAAACAGGAAGAACTTCAGGCGAAAAAACAGAAACTGGAAAAAGTTAGACAAGCGAGAAATCAGGCGCAGGTTTTAACCGAAAAACAGTATCGTTTACAAAACGAAATGGTAAGCCAAACGGCTATTAAAGAACAAGCTTCGGAACGAAAGCAACATGCGGAACAAACCCTGCAGAAGGCTGAAGCGGAATTACTCGACCTGCAGGAACAGTACACCAATATTGCAGCGGAAGCAGCTTCGTTCACCATGCGGTTCGGCTTTACTTTTTCGGCGGAAAAAGGCAGCGTTTTGTTGCAGGAATTAAAGCAACAGGCCCAGACTTATGCCCAACAAACCGAGGCTTTGCAGCAAACCCAATTGCGCCTGACCGAAGCCGAAGGAAAACTTCAGAAAACCGAAGCCACCCAACAGCAAAAACAAACCCAACTCGATGCCCTGCAGCAACAGCTTCGGGTAGAGCACCAGGAACTGCAGGATCTGAAAACCGAGCGCGAAAAACTATTCGGTCAGAAAAACCCGCTGGAGGAACGTGCCCTTTTAACCAAGGCTTGCGAAACCAAAGCTAAAGAGGCGGAAGATGCGCAAAATGCTGCCCGGAATTTACTGGAAAAACTAAACCTCACGGAAACGCAACTGGCACGGTTGAATCAGGATGCCACCCTAATTCAGGAAACGGTTCAGCAATTACAAAGCGAACTGGAAACGAAACTGGCAGCTCAAAAAATCATCTCGGTAGCGGCTTTAAAGCAATTATTTTTAGCCGACGAGGAAGCTGTTCGGTTAACAAATTTGCAGACCCAGCTCGAAAAACTGCTTACCGAAACCCGCCAGACCTTAGCCGATACCATTGCGGAATTAAAAACCGAAGAAACCAAAAACCTGACTTCGGAAACCGTAGCTTTCTTAACCGAAAAACTGCTGCAGACTGACCACGAGATCAGCGAAGCAAACCAGCAGATCGGCAGCATTACGCAAATTCTGAAACGGGAAAAAGAACTCCAGGGAAAACACCAGGAACTGGCCCAACGCATCTCGAAGCAGCAGAAAGAAGCCGAACGTTGGGAAAGGTTATCGGAGCTTATTGGTTCGGAAAGCGGCAAGAAATTCAGCAAGTTTGCGCAAGGCCTAACCCTGGCAAAACTGGTAATGCTGGCCAACCGCCATCTGCTCAAACTAAACGACCGTTACCTATTACAAAAAGCCCCCAACTCCGACCTCGAACTCCAGATGATCGACACCTATCAGGCCGATGCCGTTCGTTCGGTCAATACCTTGTCCGGTGGGGAAAGTTTTCTGGTGAGTCTGGCCCTGGCATTAGGCTTATCGGACTTGGCAAGCCACAAAACGCAAATCGATTCGCTTTTTATTGACGAAGGATTTGGTACACTAGATGCCGAAACGCTGGACATTGCCATCACGGCTCTGGAAAACCTGCAGGCTAGCGGCAAAATGATCGGCATTATCTCCCACGTAGAAGCCCTGAAAGAACGTATCAGTACGCAAATTCAGGTGAAGAAACTAAGCGGCGGGGTGAGTAAAATTGAAGTTTCGGCGTATACATATGATGCGGTGTTTGCGTAACGAATGTAATTCCATGAAACCAAAGATCAGATTTACTTCCTTAGAAACCCAGGCTGACCAAAGTGCTTATTGGAAAACCAAAAGCTATGCCGAGCGCTTAGCCGAAGGGTTCCGCCTAACGCAAAAGGCCTACTGGGAATACTATTCCCAACCGGAACCAAAAATGGAGCGGCGATCGAGGTTGTTTGTAAAGCAGCCCGATGAAACGCTGGAAGAGTTCTTTGCCCGTAAAAACCGCAGCAAGTAGGGTTAAATTTGAAATTACTTAAAGGACATTTGCCATTCTGAGTGGTGAAAATTTTGGGTTAAAACTTTGGAAAGTAAAATTGACATAAAAAGTTTACCGTGGCCGGTGCCCTCACCGGACACCATGCTGCCGCAGCCATTCCTGCTTTTTCTACGAGTGCATGACCAGGTTAATTTTCAGAAAGTGGGTTTACAAATCCCACGCTCGGTTAAGACGGGATTACAAATCCCGTCAAGCAAATGAATGATCTGGAGCATCTCCAAAATCTGTATTTTTTTTCCTTTCAAGCGTTAAGGTAGCTCCTATTCCTTTTGCAATTCCCCAAAAATCCATTCACTTTTACGGTTCTAAAACATACCATTTCCACTATATAAAATGAGCCTGAACACGAACTCCTGGAACCGCATCCGGTACACGCTCTACACCCCGATCTACGATTTGCTGGTAGGTAAGATTTTTACTGCTTCCCGCCGCAAGTCCATTGACATGCTGCAGATAAAGCCGGGGGAAAAAGTGCTGTTGGTGGGTGCCGGCACCGGGCTTGATTTTGACTTCCTGCCGAAAAATGCTGAGGTGTACGCTGGAGATATTACGCCTGCTATGGTGAGTAAAATGCAGCAGCGGGCCAAAAGACTGCAGTTTAATGCCACCGTGGAAGTAATGGACGGGCAAAATCTGCATTTCCCGGATAATACCTTCGATAAATTAATCCTGCATTTAATTGTGGCGGTAATTCCGGATCCGGTAAAATGTTTACAGGAAGCAGAGCGCGTATTGAAACCGGGCGGCGAAGCAGTAATCTTCGATAAATTCCGGCCGCAAAATCAGCAGCTTTCTAAATTCCGGGCATTCTTCAACAAGCTTACTTCGTTCCTGTTTTCCGATATTACCCGGGTCATTGAAAACCTGCTGACGCATACAAAGCTGAAAATTGTAAAAGATTTGCCTGCCAATTTCAACGGAAATTTCCGGATACTGAAAATACAGAAACCGCTTTAAGGTTTTCCTTTTCCGCCGTTTGCCGTAGAAGCCGGAAATAATTCACCAACATGAAGAAAAACGGTTTCCCCTATCACCTCGATTTTGATAAAACGGACTTCCGGAAAAACTCGGAACTCTACCGAATTGGCGTAGGTGAGCAGGGCGTTTTACTCGTGCAGCCTTACAAAAACGAGATCCTGCCCTACTGGAAATTCAAGACGGAAGAAGTAGCAAAAACTTCGGCTGAAAAAATTTACGAGCTGTTCGCAGGCTACCTGCAGGAAGAGGATTTCGTCGGTGCGGATATGGCCCGGAAATTCCTGCAAATGGGTTTTACCCGCGCCCGCCGCTACGCCAACCACAGCTCCGGCCGGAAATACAAAATGGGCGAAGAAGACAAAACCGAAGGCTTGGCTTACCCCTACTCTTCCGGCAGCAAAAACAAAGGTAACGAAGTAATAGCCCAGGAACCTGACGCGCTTTCAAACGAAAAAGCCCGTGCTGCCGCCGTGTTTAAAGAATATTGGTTCAGAGCAAAAGATCATCCGGAATACCTGAAACAAAAAGCAGCTTTCCGGGAAAAATATTACAAATAAAAATGCTAGCTTTTCGGGCTGAAAAAGTGGAAGCTAACTAAAAGCAGCTGTCATGTTGAGAGGAAAAATTTTAAATAAAATTTCAAAAAGTTTCGATGTCAACTAACGTTTACCGAGGCCTCTGTCGCACAGACCTCCTTGCTGCCGTTAGCGTTTATGCATTTTTTTCGGCAGTGCCCGACCAAATAAATTATTAGAATTTGCTTGACGGGATTTGTAATCCCGTCTTAACCGAGCCGTGGGATTTGTAATCCCACTTTCTAAAAGTTAACCTGGTCATGCACTGGTAGAAAAAGCAGGAATGGATACGGCAGCATGGTGTCCGGTGAGGACACCGGACACGGTAAACCTTTTATGCCATTTTCACTTTCAGAAATTTTAACCCCAAATTTTTACCCACTCAGGATCACACAATTTTGAGAGAATTTCAAGTAAAAATTAACCTGACTTGTATTTATGATCTTTAAATCCTCATACCTCCGCAATTACCTGTTTCTACTGCTGGTGCTGCTTACGTTGGCTTGCGGCGAAAAACCGAAAGAAGGTTTTAAAGTAATCGGCGTAAAGGACGGCGACACGGTAGAACTTTTAATGGACAACAAACCCGTTACCGTGCGCCTGTACGGCGTAGATTGCCCGGAGAAAAAGCAGGATTTCGGTACGCAAGCGCGGAAATTTACTTCCGACCTCGCTTACGGAAAATTTGTAAGACTGGAACAAAAAGGCACCGACCGCTACGGCCGCACCATCGGCGAAATATTCCTGCCCGACGGTAAATCGTTAAACAAGGAACTGGTGGCCAACGGATATGCCTGGTACTACCGCGCCTATGCCAATGATCCGCAATTAGGTTACCTTGAAAACGATGCCCGGCGGTTGGAACGCGGTTTGTGGAGCCAGCCCAACCCGGTTGCCCCCTGGGATTTCCGCAAAAACAAACGCGAAAAAAGCCAGGCAGCCAGTCAGAAACCGATTGCCAAACCTGCCGATGCAGACCGCGAAGTTTTCATCTGCCCAACCGGCAGCGCCTCAACGTACCATACCAGACCCGATTGTCCGGTGCTGAAACGCTGTAAAGGCCAGATTGAAGTGGTTACCCGTGGAACAGCCGTAGTAAATTTAAGAAGAACGGCTTGTAAGGTTTGCAGCAAAAAGAAGTAATAAAACCCTGATAAAGGCATAAGAAAAAGCAGGAAGAAACCTCCTGCTTTTTAATTTGACAAAACATTTAAGCGTAATCAAAAAATCCTATTGTCCGCCACCATTGCCACCGTCGCCGCCTTTCACATCTTCGTTGCGGATGCTTTTCTTGCGGGGCGAGTTGAAATTCATTTTACCAAAATTGTAATTAAAGCTCACCCGAATGCCCCGCCGGAAGAAACGGCTTTCGTTTTCAAAATCGGTGGTTTCGGTAGCGTAAGTTGTCCGGACCATGGTGCTGCTTTCAAAAACGTTATCCAAACCTAAAGAAATGCGGTCTTCCCCGGTCTTCCGGAAGAAAACGATAGGATAAGGCACAAAAAAACCGGAAAGCTGCCTTTCCGGTTTTCTGATGATTTTTATACCGTTTTTATAAATGCTGTTGCACTCTTTCATCCAGAACCAGCATCGGGAATTTGGAATGGTAAGTTAGCTTTTCGGTTAAACTGCTGTGAAATAGATTGCTGAAGAAACCGCGGTGCTTTTTCAGGATCACCAGCAGGTCGGCATTTGTTTTCCGGAGGTAATCTTTCAGGCCAACTTCCTCGTCCGGGTGAATGATTTCGTTAAAATGTACATTCTGGGCCGCGAAAGTTGCTTCGATCTGCTTTCCGAAAGCGGCGGCTTTTTCCTGGCTTTTGGTATCGTTTTTCGTATCGATGTGTACCACTTCTACTTCCGCTTTGGTAAGGCCGGCTAACAGGAGCGCCTGCTGCAGGCCATAGGTATCGGCTTCCTGCAGATCGGAAGCGTAGGCAATGCGCTGAATGCGCGGGCCATGGGCTTCGGTCGGGATCATGAGTACCGGGCAGGCAACATTCTCGATAATGGCCAGGGTATTGCTGCCGATCAGAATCTCTTCCAGGGTGTTGCCGCCGCCGGTAGAACCTACTACCACCATATCGTAGCCTTCGTGCACCACAAAGTCGCGCACCGCATCGGCCAGGAAAGCTGTTTTTACTTCGTAGTTACACTCCCAGGTACCCGCGTATTTTCCCTGCAGGTAATGGCATGCGGCATTTAGTTTATCGATCGCATCGCGGTGGATTTCACCAACCACTTCGGAAGCCGCCAGGGCAGCTTCGGCGGTTTCGGCTAAAGGCAGGTGCGTTACGTGCAACAACGTTACATGGCCCCGGGATTGGCTGGCCAGAAAAGCCGCGTATTCCATGGCTTTGGTAGCCGTCTTGGAAAAATCGGTTGGGCAGAGAATTTTCTTCATAGTTTTAATTTCGGAACTAAAAACAAGGCAAATTACCGTTTTCCGGCAATTCATCTGCATTTATGTCTTAAAGATAATAATTTAATAATGTAAGGGGAAGCCCTCGGAAATATTTAACCGTTTACCTCCCGCTAAGTTACCGGAAGGTTAGCGGCGGCCCCGGCGGTTCGAAATTCTGGCAACCCGTTTGTTCCGGACCCAGCGCAAATATTTCTGCAAAGGCTCCGCCGTCTGCAAGGCCGATATGCTGTTGTACTCCCGGGCCAGTTCGCGGTTTCCGATCAGTAAGTGAATAGTGGAATGGCAGGGCTGGCAAAGCTCCGCGGTGGGTCCGTACTTCCCGCCTTCCTCTCTGGGCACCAGGTGATGGCGGCTCAGGCTTTCTACTTCCCGGCGGCACAGTTCGCATATCTTATTATCGGCTTCCTTCATATTCTTTTTACGAATTCTCTTAAAACCCGATCAGCCGTCCTGCAGGCCGGAAACGCTAGCCAATTCTCTGAAAAAGTATCGTTTAGCTGCCTTTCACCAGTTGTTTCTTTTTCAGACGGTTAAAGGCAATTACCGGGCGAAATTATTTCTGTACTTTTGCCGCCCGGTTCAGGCTTCCTTACGTAAACCCTGCCGCCGCACCGGCAAAATTTTTATTTATTATGTCCGATTATTTATCCAATACCTCAAATTCCGGGTCAGCCGCCGGCGAAAGCCTGGTTCCTAAAGTCGAGATCCGCGAAGGCCTGCTTTTATTTATTCTGGCTACCATCCAGTTCACCAACATCATGGATTTTGTGATCATGATGCCGCTCGGACCCCAACTCATGCGCGTTTTCCAGATCAACCCGCAACAGTTTGGCCTGGTGGTTTCGGCTTATACCTTCAGCGCGGCCGTTTCCGGTTTCTGTTCGGCCTTCTACATCGACCGGCTCGACCGCAAAAAAGCCTTGCTGGGTTTATACCTGGGTTTTGCCATTGGAACAGCCTTGTGTGCCCTCGCTCCTACCTTCGAACTTCTGGTAGCCGCCCGCGTGGTGGCCGGCTTGTTCGGCGGGGTTTTAGGGGCGTTGGTGTTAGCTATTATCGGAGATGCCATTCCGGAAGAACGCCGGGGCGCGGCCACCGGTAAGGTAATGGCCGCTTTCTCCATAGCTTCCATCGCCGGTATTCCGATCGGGCTTTATCTGGCGAGCAAAACCAGCTGGCACGCTCCTTTTTACCTGCTGGCCGGCATGAGTCTGGTAGTACTGGCCATCGCCATGAAATTTTTACCGCCGCTGAAAGGCCACTTAACCAATGCCAAGCACGAAAAACCGCACCGCGTGCTGCTGAACATTGTAAAGAAGAAGAACCTGCTGTGGGCTCTGGGAATGGTGTTTATTCTGCAAATGGCCGGCTTTACGGTGGTACCTTTCATCAGCCCATACATGGTAGCCAACATTGGTTTCGCCGAATCGGAACTGACCTTTATTTACCTCTTTGGCGGTTTGGCTACCGTAGTAACTTCCCAACTAGCCGGCCGCCTGGCCGATAAATACGGCAAGAAAAAAGTTTACATCATTGCCGCCCTGGTTTCCATAATCCCGATCTTACTCATTACCAACCTGCCGCCTATTCCGCATTATCAGGTGTTTATTATTACCACATTCTTCTTCATTGTTTTCGGAGCGCGCTTTGTTCCGGCCATGTCTTTAATAACTTCCAGCGTAGAGCCTAAGCAACGGGGCAGCTTTATGAGCATCAATTCTTCCGTACAGCAGCTTGCTTCGGGCCTGGCCGCTTTTACTTCCGGCCTTATTGTGCAGAAAGCCGCTAACGGACAACTGCTGCATTTCAACATGGTGGGCATTCTGGCTTCGGTAGCTACCGTTATTTCTATCTTCGTAATTATGAAACTGAAAACGGTAAGTTAAAAGCTGAAAAAACAGTATGGATTTTAAACAAAAAGCCCTGCCGGTTATCTGGCGGGGCTTTTTGCTTAGGGCATTTTCATCTTTGTTATTTTTCCAGAAATTTTAGCTTATCTTTTATTATGAACCCATTAAATCCTCCTACTTTTGCTCCATCAATCAATCAAACCAAATCCCGTTTCAAAAAACACTATTAAAAAAATTATTCTTTCTCTTTTACTCACATGTCTTTTTTTATCAGCAGAAGCTCAAAACTACGAATATAAGGTTGTAACTATTGTAGAATCGATCGTTCCCATGGGAATTGGCCGGTCCAGAATAATCGAGAACAAACAGGCCCTGGATGCGAACCAGTTTACAACGGCCAGAACGAATGGTAAAAACAGCAAACAGGATGATGTTGACCGGTCAGATCTTAAACTAGATGCTTTTGATGAAACGAAACTGCTGAACTTTTACAGCGCGGCAGGTATTAATTTCCAAAACATTGCTTCTAACGACGCCTTAATTACCTCAAAGATCAACACGCTTACCAACGAAGGCTGGGAACTTGCTTTTACCTTAAGTGGTGTGGAAAGTGATGCCGGCGGTCCTGATGGAAAAGGAATTTATATAACCCGCCTGATCTTCATAAAGAAAAAGCTTTCTTAAGGATTTTTAAACATCAAAAAAAGCCCTGCCGGTAATCTGGCAGGGCTTTTTTATTAAAAATCAGGAAGCAAAAACCTTACTTATTAAAGGAAGCAAACCAGGGAATCAGTTCCGAGATCATCGGCTGGAACGTAGTGCCATGGGTACCTCCCGGAATGGAATGGAAGGTTAGATCTTTCGCGCCGTTTGCTTTCAGTTTATTGTAGGTAACCTGGGAATTGGTAAACGGAACCACATCGTCGGCGGTGCCGTGGTACATCCGGGTTGGAGCTTTGGGCGCGTAATCGGTTAAGCTGTTGGCTTTCAGGGCTTCTTTCACCTGGTCTTCGCCGGAACCTTTCAGGGCGTTGAAAAAAGCCGGCGCAAATAACTTATTTGGTTGTTTTACCAGTTCCGCATTTACCTGGCTACCGGTTTTAGAGCCGTTCAGCAAAGCCGGAATTTTGGATGCATAAGGCTCCTGAAAGAAATCCGTTAGCGGGCGGTTCCAGCCGTTGGCCGTATTGTAAGCCTGCAGCAAAAAGGCCAGGTACGACGGGTGATTATAAGAAGGCGCCGTGGTAATGTTCGAAAGCATATCCTGCAGATCGTAACCGCCGGCACCGGCTGCCACCGCAGTAAGCTTCAGATTATGCGCCGGGTTGTTCTCGATTTCCTTTTGCGCTGCCAGGGTCACGTAACCGCCTTCGGAATACCCCGCCAGGAACAATTTATCGCTTACCGGAATCTCTTCCTGCTGGCAGAAAATCTTACCGGCTTTTATCATATCGATAACGGCCAGAGCGGAATACTGCTCGTTGTAATATGTGTGCAGGATCTGGGCGGAAGCGCCGTAACCTAAATAATCGGGAATAAAGGTGGCGTAACCGGCCGAGGCAAATAGTTCCGGACCGTTAAAGGAATTCGGAAAGTTGCTCGGAGCGTCTTTATGGGCGAACAAGGTACCATGCTGGGCGCTCAGAATGGCCGGAGGGTTTGGCATGTTGCGCGGGAAACACATGAGGCCGGAAGCCTGGGTTTGCTTTCCCTGATACGTGGTATAGTACACCATTTTAAAAACCACCACATCGTACTGCAACGCTTCGTTGTATTGCGGGTAACCGTTGGCCGTGGCCAGATCGCGGATGGCGCTTGCCGGCATATAACCGACAAAGCTCGTAGAAACCAGGTTATTCGTTTCCGCTTCGGTTTTCGTAACCGCTTCAGCTTCTTTTTTGCAGGCTGTGCCGCTTAAAATAGTCAAGAACACCAGCGCCCAAACGTAAAAAGCCGATTTTATATTTTTAACTAACATATCAGATTTTGATCGTTGAAATCTTTTCATAATAAAGAAAATTCAGAACCTAAAGTTCATTTTACGCAAACCCTGAAAACCAGGCAATTGCAACTCATTCAATAAGACCCCGAATTTTAACAAACTATATAAAGCATCCTATAATTTTATAAGGCACAAAAATTAAAAATAGATTTTTCCGCTATCTCTCTGTAGAACCGCCTGTTAGAAATTACCTGAGTTACCTGCCTTCGTAGCAATTCCAAGAACTACCGGAAACCATTATCGTAAAATAAGTTGATTGCACTTTCTGTAAGGTTAACTTTGCAACAGAGAGAAATTATCTGATTATTTTCCGGAAGTAAAAGCTTCAAATTACTGCTATGGCTAAAAAACCTTTTTCCGAATTAATAAGCGCACCCGGCATGCCCGTATTGGTAGATTTCTATGCGGATTGGTGCGGACCTTGTAAAACCATGGCTCCTATTCTGCAACAGGTAGCCGCCGAACACGCCGGAAAACTGAAAGTAATAAAAGTAGATGTCGATAAAAACCAGGCCGCTGCTCAACAATTCCGGGTACAGGGCATTCCGACCTTAATTCTTTTCCACCAGGGAAAACCGGTATGGCGGCAATCCGGTGCTATGCCAGCGGCCCAGCTGAGTCAGATCATAAAGCAGCATTTGCCATAACCTGAACTTTACTTTTTGGGCCTGAAACCATACCATTTGCGGTAGATCACTATTGTTTTCCTGAGCGGAAGTGCGTAGTAAGCCACCGTTCAGGATTTTTTTTGCGATTTTCAGGCGTAAGAGCCTTTCAGGAAATTAAGGGCGTTGAAGTTTAAAGCCAGCTGCATAGCTCCGGTGTCGTAAACCGCAAAGACAGTGCATGATACCGGCTTGCTAATTAGCTATAAGGTTATATTGCCGATCTACCTTTTCGCAGGCAGCAGCCGGTTACTGGAACAAAACTAAAAAGAAGGCAGTAGTTAGCAGGCCGGAACTTGAACGTTTGCCAGGAACAGCATTTAAGTAAAAAGATATTAGTATCTGGACTAAAAACATACAAATGATTTATATTCAGGAGATTGACTAATTAAAGTTCCTTGCAGATTATACGGTTATTTTAGTCTTGCTACTTATTTGCCGCCACTGGAATGACGCTGTTCCATAAAACAATATACAATATCGCCTGTTAGGTCCATTAATGGTTTTGGCCCTGAAGACTTCAACGTAATCCTTTTTTTAGTGGTTCAGGCTTATTCTTAATTTCCCTTTCAGGTTTAATGCATCGGGCTAAGAAGTATCGGTCTAACGAACCTCGTTTCTCAGGAAAACCTCAGAATTAAATAAAAAATGGAGCAGCCACCGAACAGCATTTCATCTAAAGCGGCCATCACCGCCTTCGTATCGCTGCTCCTTATTGCTTTATTCTTACTTTTCTGGTATACCGCTAATTTCTTTTTATTGGTTTTCGGGGGTATCCTGTTCAGCATTCTGTTAAGTTCCTTAGCTTATTTCCTGTACCGGAAAACTAAAATCCAGTATCCCATTTCTTTGCTGCTGGTGCTGGTGTTATTAGTTGTAATTCTTGGAGGCATTATTTTGCTGGCAGCTCCTACGGTAAGCCAGCAAGCGGAAGAACTCTCCAGAACGTTGCCGCAGGCTTTTCAAAACCTGAAAGACAGCCTGGCTAAAACAAACCTGGGCCAGAAAATTCTGGCAGGCCTGCCTCGGGAACCTGTTCAATTATTGTCTTCGAATAAAGATATACTCGGGCAGCTAACGGGCGTTGTTTCCTCCACGCTCGGCGTTTTAGCAAATTTCCTGATCATTATTATTACGGGTATTTACCTGGCTTCTGATCCGGGAAGTTATAAAAAGGGAGTTGTTAAATTATTCGCTCCCACATACCGGCCCCGCATCGGTCAAGTATTAGACCAGAGCTATGACACCCTGAGTAATTGGTTGCTGAGCCGGTTTATTTCCATGCTAGTGGTCGGGGTGGCCACGGCAATAGGTTTAACCCTGCTGGGAATTCCGCTGCCTTTTGTGCTGGCCATTATCGCCGCTTTTCTGAATTTCATTCCTAATCTGGGGCCATACTTAGCTCTGATTCCTGCCTTGCCCTTGGCCTACCTCGAGGGGCCGGATAAAGCCCTGTATGTGTTCCTGCTGTATACGGGTATTCAGACCATTGAAGGCTATATATTAACCCCGATGCTGGATAAGAAATTGGTATCCATGCCCCCGGCCTTGCTGCTGTTCGAACAGGTATTATTAGGCATTTTGGTTGGAATAAGCGGCATCTTACTGGCTTCTCCGCTTATAGCCGTACTGCTGGTGATCGTAAAGGAGCTTTACATAAAGGATTACCTGGAGAAGAAAGTCTAAAGAAGCATACGAGTCACTAACATAAAACAACTAAAATAAATATTGTGGAATGCTTTAATATTAGTGCACTATAAAGGTTAAATTGTCAGGTACTTCCGTTCGCCGTGGTTGCGTGTTTTCACCATAGCCGTCAGGCTAAGCTAATTTATTATGTCATCCCGAGCGCCAGTCGAGGGAACTTATGGAGCCGTATATCTAAAGTTTAACAGTAAGACAAACCTTGCTATGCTCGCTTTGTCATTGTAATCTCCATAAGTTTCTTCGACAAGCTCAGAATGACCGCCTTTTTTCCTTAGCCTGACGGCTATGGTGAAAACACCAACAACCATACTCCAGCTTGCTTCTACCCTACAAATAAAACTTTTTGGAGTACTATGGCTTATTTCCTGAAGTATGCCGGTTTATCCAGGTGCTGCAATATCGTTAAGCCAGGCTTGTGCCTCCTGAACCGCCTGTTGGGTACTTCTGCCGATAATTGCTTCTTTTTTCAGGATATGCATGCCGTGTAATACTTCCGAAGCCGCCTGGATGCGAAACGAAGCATAACTGTTTTCTCCAAGTTCAGTCAGGTAAAACCGGCCGTCAGCCCGTTGTATTTTTTCGTAGTATTTCTCCAGCACTTCAATCAACGTGGCGCCAACATTATTCCTGCCTCTTAACTCCAGAATTATTATCGGGTGGCGGGTTCCCGAAGTGATTTTGGGCCATTGGTGTTCCAGCATGCGGGCGCCGGCAAAATGCAGATCGCCGTCAACGGCAAAAATATGGATCGCGTCATTTTCCAGCTGTTCCGGCAGGGTAATTTCTTCAAAGCTGCCATCGGGCAAAAGGCGCCTGCGGTGCAGTTTTACCAGCTGGGAAGAAGTGAAAAAGTAAAGCGTAAAAGACAAAATAACCCCAATGAGTACTGCTGCCTGAATGGGCATAAACAAGGTAATAAGAAAGGTTCCGATCAGGCCGATCCGGGAAGGCAGCCCGGCATTCCAGACTTGTTTATTCTCCTCGAAATTAAGGACGCTGGCCATGGCAAAGATCATGATGGCAGCCAGTACCGGCATGGCTACATTTCCTACTAAACCCGGCAACAGCAAAACCAGGGCTAATACCAGCAAGCCCGAGAAAATTCCGGACCAACGGCTTTTAGCGCCCGCAATAATGTTTAACGAAGTAGAACCCAGGGAGCCGCCTACGCCAATGCCCCCCAGTAATCCGGACGAAACATTGGCAATGCCCTGACTGATAAAATCTCTGGACATGTTGGAGCGGGAACCGTCCGGATTGGGTACGCTCTGGCTTACGCCTGCGGCTTGGATAAGCGTAATAAGGGCCAGGGAAAACGCGCCGCTAAAAAGGGTAGGCTGCAGCAGCGAAAAATCGGGCAGGCGCAAAGATGGCAGGCCTTTCGGAATCTCGCCTACGTCGTTCACGATCTCTACGCTATTCCAATGCAGAAAAAATATAAGAAGCGAGGGCAAGGCAATGGCAACAATGGCAGATCGGTTACCCAGGGGCGTTTTAGGCAGAAGTATCATCAGGGCAATGGTGGCAAGGCCCGGCAGGAGTGCCTGCCAGTTGGTGCGTTCCAGATGCTGGAACAGGTTAACGGTCTGAAGAATTTTATTCGAACCTTCGGCCGCAAAACCAAAAAGGGTAGGTAACTGGCTTAAAATAGTAAGCACCGAAATGCCCGCTAAAAAACCCGTTATCACCGAATAAGAAACAAACCGCACCAGGTTCCCAAACTTCAGCATCCCCATCAGGATCATCATGCCACCGGATAAAACCACCAGTAAGATCAGGGCATCCACCCGCTGCGCCTCCGGATAGGATTGGGTAAGCTGATACAAAAGAAAGGCCGCGGCACTGGTAGTAGAGATGATCATGAGTTTGGAACTGTTTAACAGTCCGCCTGCCAGGCAGCCCCACACGGCGGCAAACAAACCCATGATCGGGCTAACGCCGGCCAGCAAACCGCACGCCATCCCGTCCGGGATTTCGTTCATGGCTACGGTGAGACCGGCATTCAGGTCTTCTTTAAAAGTTGATTTTTTAGTTTGCTTCTGAAGGTGCGTTTCTACGGTGTGCCTGAGCGACGTTTCTCCCGGAAGCAGATCTTCGGGAGGCTTTATTTTATCTTCTTCCGCGCTGTTTTCAGGATTAATATTCATGCCTTAAGAAGCTGTTTTGAGAGGGATTTCCAGAAGTGAGGTCAGCCATTGCTTTATCCGGCTTTCCTGTTGGTATACATGATCTCAATTTTGTGGTCTTTCGATAAAACCTTCGCTATACCCAGAAGCATGGCAATGCCTATGGTATTGGCAATGGTAATAATTACCAGCACTTCCGGATTATCGGCAAAATTTTGCGCAGCAATGATCATGCTGGCGGCTGTGTTCCTTTGGGCCGTAGCCAGCGCCCCGACTTCCCGCCGATTTTCTTTGCCGCTGATTCCCCCTATAAAGTAACCAATACCGAAGGCGCCCAGCACGAAAGCGATGCCAATGAGAATGGCTCCCTGCCCCCAGATTGGTTTCAGTTCGGGAAAATAGCCGGCCAGCGTAGCGGCAATTACCAGGTACAAGGTTCAGGAGCCGATCTTCGCTACCCATGGTTGTAGCACTCCCGTTATCCTGGGCAAAAAACGGGCAAACAATAAGCCCAGGAGAAGGGGGAATATCAATTGTTTCACCAGGGTCCAGGCAATTTTAAAGCCGTCTATTTCGATCTCGGAAATAAGGCGGGGCAATACCAGCGGAACGATCACGATCGTACCCAGTACCAGCTTTATCATGGTGCTGGCGCCTAAGGCCACCTCATGGTCTGCCTCTTGGGTGAGTTTAATGAGAAAGGGTGCACCGGCACAGAGGCTGAAGATGGCAAGCCCGATCCGAAGGTAAGGGTCAATGGGAAAGAAACTCAGGATTACCCACATCAGCAAAGGAGTCAGAACAAAGTTGGCCACTAACATAAGGAGGGCAAACTTCTGGTCTCCTAGGTAGTACATGATGTCGCTCACGTCCTGGGTAAGGCCCACGTTAAACATGGTTAAGAAAACGAAGACCGGAAGAAGCGTGGCCGATATGGTTATGAGTACTTCAAACATGTCGGCTTCGTTTAATCTCCCAGGTTTACCGGTTCTGATTCCTTACCCGTTGCTTCCTTCGTTCCTGTTTCTGGTTCCATCCGGTTTTTAGGGTCGAAGCGGAAGAATTCTTCAAAACCCAGTTTAGCCAATGCCGGATCGCCGTTCGATTTTATGTAGCCTACTGCCAGCGCATAGGCTTCCCACTCAGCCCTTAATTCCTTAAATTTTTCGGGAAATTCGGCGGCCAGATTATTTTCCTCTTTCAGGTCTTCTTTTAGATTATACAAATGCCACTCATCTCCTTTGCCAATGGGCGGCGGCATAAAGACCAGCTTCCAGTCCCCTTTAATTACGGCCTTGGCTTCGCCCATTTCAAAGCCCAGCACATCAAATTCGGTGCGTACCGGCTGTCTGGTTTCTTCCTGTAAATAGGGCTTCAGCGATGTGCCATAAAGCGGTTTCAGGTTACCGTTGGTGTGCGGGTATTTTAAGTTCGCGTAGTCTAAAATGGTAGGAAGCAGGTCGGTTACGTGCAGCAGCTCATCGGTAATCACGCCGCGTTTATGTACCCGCTTTCCGGAAACAATGAACGGGGTCTGGGTGCCGCCTTCGTAGGTGGTGAGTTTGAAATAGGACAAAGGCGTATTGGCCACTTCCGCCCAGGCGCCCCCAATGGAAAGAAAAGAATTGATCCGCCCGTAATTCTCAAAGCTGTTGTCGAAATTGCTTTGGATAAATGCTTCGGAATTGGGCGCGTAAAAGGTCGGGTCTTTGGGGTTGGCGCCGTTGTCGGAGAGGAAAAAAATGATGGTGTCTTCGAACTGGTTCAATTCCTTCAGCTTGTTAAATAAACGGCCCAGGTTCCAGTCCAGGTTTTCGATCATGGCGGCGTAGATCTCCATTCTCCGGGCGGCCTCTTTTTGTTCTTCCGGCGTAAGTTCGTCCCAGCTTTTGAACAAGCCGCTGCCTTCGTTTTCGGTGAGGGTTTTGGGTATCAGCCCCAGTTCCTTCATTCGTTGCCGCCTTTTTTCTTTAATGGCATCGTAACCGCCATCATAAACGCCTTTGTATTTATCCAGCCAGTTATCCGGCACCTGCAAAGGGTCGTGGGGGGAAGTGAAAGCCAGATAGGCAAAAAAAGGCTGCTGGTCGGTTTGTTCCGTTACATACTGCATTATTTTATCGGTATAGTAATCGGAAGAATAAAAATCATCCGGCAGGTTTTCTACCGTTCGCCCATCTTCCGAATATTTGGTGTGAGGCTGCTCAAATGCGCTCAAAGCCCGCTGGTCGTTGAAGTGACTCACGCCGCCGCCTAAAAATGAGAACACCCGCTCGAAGCCACGGGCATGCGGCCGCCGCTCTTCGTGTTCGCCTAAATGCCATTTTCCCGCCATATAGGTGTGGTAGCCGGCTTCTTTCAGTATTTCGGGGATGGTCAGCACATTGGAGTTCAGGTAGCCTTCGTAGCCCGGCTGCATGTATTGATTGGTGGCGTGCATGGTAGGCATCGCGCCCAATCCGGCATCGTGGTTATGGCACCCGGAAAGCAGCATGGACCGCGTGGGAGCGCACAAAGAGGAAACATGAAAATGCCGGAAGCGGACGCCGTGCTCTGCCATTAGCTGAATGTTGGGCGTATGGATCTCGCCGCCAAAGGGCTCGCAATCGGAATAGCCCATGTCGTCGACCACAATGAGCAGGAAATTAGGTTGCCGTTGATTATTCATCCATTATTTTTTATGTGTTTGCAAAGGCAGATCTTTCTCATTCTCCAGGAGATGCACTCTAAGGGAAGTACTCTAACTATAAAAGCAACTATTTCTGAAAAGCGGCGAGAAGATAGCTTTCCCTTTTGGCCCTATCCAGGCTTTAACAGTTAAATTCCGGCATTTGTTTAGGGAAAACAGCCGGATAAGAATGCAGCAATAAATGTTCAGGCTAGTGGAAGATTCCCCGTCTCTGCAATTGTTTAAGGCCAGCGTTTCATTAATCTGTTAACCCCCGGGGTTGTTAAATCCTGGCGACTTTTTAGCATGCTTTTTTTACCTGCGAAGCAACCTGTTAAAAATTTTCCCTGCCCGGGCAACCATCCCGGTATTCTTCCGGTCTAGGCTGTTATAAAACATTGAACCTTATTGGCTTTTGTATAACTGAAACCCTACCCCCGGCAACTATGAGAACCCAACTCTTACAAATTTTTATTGCATTATTATTTCTGCTCCTGGTTTCCAGGGCGCATGGGCAAAGTTGCCAGGTGCAGGTTTCGGCTTCTGCTACTACCATTTACTTCGGTGAAACGGTCTCGTTAACGGCCACCGGCGCGGCTTCCTACGTTTGGGCGCCTTCCCAGGAACTAAGCGCGAATACCGGTTCCGCCATTACGGCAACGCCAACCGCTACTACCACTTACATGGTAATTGGTACGTGTACCGATAATTCCACTTCTTCCGAAACCATTACCATAACGGTATTGCCCCCGAAACTTCCTTATATCCAACCTTTCGATCTGCAGGCGTTGGGCTGGACTGCCGGAGGAACCAATTCCAGCTGGGCCTTGGGCACACCGAACAAGCCAAACCTGACGAGCGCTGCTTCTGGCACGAAAGCCTGGGTGACCGGCGGCCTGACGGGACAATACCATGCAAACGAAAATTCCTGGCTGCAAAGTCCACGTTTCGATTTCAGTAATTTACTGCACCCGCAACTGGAAATGAAAGTATGGTGGGATACCGAAACCAATACCGATGGCGTGGTGATGCAGGCTTCGGTTAGCAACGGTGCCTGGCAAACGGTAGGCACAGTAAACGCGGCGAATAACTGGTACAACAGCAGCAACATTTCGGCCCTGCCGGGCAATCAGGGCTTGGGCTGGAGCGGAACCGGCACTACCGGAAGCAACGGCTGGGTGCTGGCTAAAGTAGCCGTCCCGACCCTTGCAGGAGCGAATAACGTCCGGTTCCGGTTTGTTTTTAAAGCGGATGCCAAGGACCAGTATGCTGGTTTCGGACTCGATGATTTTACCATTAAGGGTTCTCCGGACCTGGCAGTAAGCAGTTTAAGAAGTCCCTTGCAGGGTTGCGTGCCGGTAAGTGCCATTGCGGTGCGGCTGCAGAACAAAAACGTGGAAACCATCGATCTGGCGCTTACGCCGGTTACCGTGCAGGTTGCCGTTTCCGGCGCGAAAACCGGCACTTTTTCCGCCGTACTCGATACCGGTTCAATTGTGGGGAATAGTTATTACGAGGTAAAAGTACCTTCGCCCGGCTTTACCATGAATACAACGGGTACTTATACTTTTTCAATCAGTTCGCCCTTGAGCGGCGATGTGAACCCTGCCGATAATTCCATGACCAAAGCCGTTGCCGTAACCGGTACGGCGCCGATGGCCCCCCTGCCCCAGCCTTACTTTCAGGATTTTACCAGCTCCACTCCTACCGGTTGGGCTTTTATAAATACGGGTATTGGTAGCGGCTGGCTTCAAATGGTTCCTCAATTCAGATACCCGAAACAGGAGGCTAGCAGCCCTAAAATAGGAGGTTTAACCGCTAAATCTTTCCTGGTTTTCGATTACTACTACAACGATATGAACTATGGCGTAAGAAACGACCGGATTTTAGTGGAAATGCAACAGGATTGCGATACTGCTTTCATTCCCCTAATGACGCTGGACCAGAACCATATCGTACCTAATCCTTCCGCCCCGACCTCCCCGGACCAGTTTACTTCCGTGCTGATTCCGTTAAAGGCTTTTGCAGGCAGCGATGCAAAGTTCCGGCTTCGGTTACTAGGCGACCCCAATTACCAGGTATGGCTTTACTTCGATAACTTCGGTATCCGGGAAATTAATCCGGTAGATGTAGGCTTGTCGGAGGTGAAACATTATGGCGGCGGCCAGGGCAATTGCCGGACCGGAGGCGAAGGCGTTTCGGTGAAACTGAATAATTACAGTTCCGAGATCCTGAATTTATCGGTAAACAAAATACTGCTTACAGTAAAAGCCACCAACCCGTCCGGCACCATCACAACCGTAACGAAACTGGTGGACAAAGGGACGTTAAACCCAAACAGAGCGCTGGATATTCTGGTTTCGGCAACCGGTATTCCCATGCTCCAGGCCGGCACTTATCTTTACGAAGCCACCGCCAAGCTTTTAATTGCCGGCATCGATACCGAAGCGCGGAACGATACGGCCCGGGGAACGACTGTCGTAACACCTGCCGCAAATGGTTTCACTTCTGTACCTTACTTCCAGGAGTTTACCTTTTTAAATTCTAACTGGCAAAGCACGTTCAACTTATACAACAACCGGGCGCTTTTAACCGGTAAAAACTCACAGGAAAATTATGCACAGGCGCTGCTAACGAACATTAATCCGGATGACTATTTAACCTCGGAAACTTTCGGAAATATAACTGCCGGACATTATTTATTCTTCGACTACTTTTTTAAGCAAACCGATACCGTTTCCATAAACCCGGCCCAATCAGGCGCTTACCTGGAAGTAGCCGTTTCGGAAGAATGCGGCGGCGCCTTCACCCCTTTGGCCCGGCTGGAAGTAAAGGATAACGTACTCACAAATGGCTTCCGGAAACTGAAATTCGACCTTGCTGCCTTTGCCGGGAAAAACATCCGGATAAAAATTACGGTCGGTCGCACCAACGGCAATTTTACCGTGGGCATCGATCGTTTCGAAATAAAAGGAACCGAACCGGACGTGGCGGTGGAACGCCTGTATTTTCCGGAAAACCTTTGTGCCGGCTGGAACAGCTCTGGGCCGATCAAGGCCTGGGTTTACAATAACGGGTTTGGCCCGATAGATTTCTCGGCTACACCCGCCACGCTGACTTTAAAACGGAATAACGCCCAGGTATACACGGTACCGGTAAATTCCGGAATCCTGCTCCCCGATTCTTCTTTAATGGTTACCCTTGCCGGCAGCCATAATTTTAATACGGGTGGCAATCTGGAATACAAAGGGGAAGTTACCTTTACCGGCGACATAAGTGCAGCCAACAACACTGCCACACATTACTTTTACACCGAGCAGGCTTTTGCCGTACCTTATTTTCAACCTTTCGGCACCGCCTCCGATCCGTTCTGGAAACCAGACCCTGTTAATTCAGGCATGCATATAGATGTACCGCTTTCCTATTTTGCCATTGATCCATACCTGTACGGGGTAACTGCCTTCAGCAGCTCGGCCAGAAACAGCGAAAGAATTATTTCCTCCCCGGCCATCACCGGAATTACGGCAACTACAAAGCTGGCATTCGATCTGGAATTAAAAGAAAATGGCTTACCGGTTTCCCTGGCAAATACCGCCCATAAATTACTGATAGAAGTTACCACGGATTGCGGACAGACCTTTACGCTACTGGACCAGATAGACAGCTCGAATTACGTTCAATCCCAATATGCCAAAAAGATGATTTACAGCCTGGCTCCGTTTGCCGGCAGCCCGGCCTTAAAGATCCGGTTCCGGGTAATAGCCGATAAACATGCCCCTGCTTTTCCGTATTTTAAAATTGAAACCTTTGAGATTATAAACCAGGAAATTACCGATCTGGCTATGCGCGATGTGGTTACCCCTACCAACGGTTGTGCCGGCCCAGGTAGGGTGCAGATTACGGTGGCTAATATGGGCACGGCGGCCGTAAGCAATATTCCGGTATCTTACCAGGTTGTCGGCCACAGCGCTTTTTCTGAAACCATTAACCGCACGCTGAACCCGGGCGATACGCTGCAATATGTTTTCCGGAACCTGGCCAATCTGAATGCAATCCAGGAATACCAGATCGAAGCAACTGTAAATCATCCGGCAGACCTGGCTACCACTAACAACACGATACGGGCCGCCAACAAGGTAATCAGGCGAGCGCCGGTTACCGCTCCTTACAGCCACAACTTTAACGGGCTTGTTTTGGCAGAAAATGTATTTATGATCCATCATGGCTTTATTCTGCCTAACTCCTTCCCTTTTCAGGATGTAAAACCGGTAAATAATGGTATACGGTTTATGGGTGTGGGCACTGCGAATTTCCCGGGTAATCCTCCCCGCCTGATCTGGGCAGCTACCGGGCCGGGGGGCAGCGTTACGCCGGATGATGCCTGGAATAAAAATGCCAATTACCAGAACAGTGCTTCCATCTGCGTAGATGCTACGAGCCTTACTAATCCGGAACTGGTTTTCGACCTGAAACAAACCTTTTGCAACAAAGCCGAATTCAGCTGGTTCCGGGTACTGGTAAATGGCGTGCAGGTAAGCCTCGATTATAAACCGACTACTGCCAGCAGCGATCCGTTCGTAGCCCGCTATGTAGACCTGTCGGCTTTTGCGGGAACCGTCTTTACCCTGACCTTTCAGTCTTCTACGCGCGACGACGATTACCAGTGCAGCGGCGATGCGGCCTTTATCGATAATATGTTCATCCGCAATAAAGTAAACCCGGCCATCGATGCCGGCATTATGGCAATTTCCTACAACCCGGCCACTTTTTGCACCACCACCAATACCATTACGGCAGACTTGCAGAATACCGGCAGTACTAATTTCGATTTGAGCCTTAATCCGGTAAAACTGATCCTGAGCGTAACGGGCAAAGCTGTTCTGAAAGATACGGTGGTCATAAATACGGGTATGTTTACTACCGGGGAAGTAAGAAAAGTAACGTTTCCCAGAACGCTGAACATGCATGGCTCCGGAAATTACACCGCTGCTGTTTCCCTGCAACTTGCCGGCGACGGCGTTTCATCGAACAATTTGAGAACGCAAACCCTGACCATAACCGCCCCCCGGAATATTCCTTACGCCGAAAACTTCGACAACTTTAACAGTACGGGCTGGAGCAGTTCAACCGCTTTTGATATCCGGGCCAGAACGTTATTCCTGGATCAGCCCAATGCGTATCAGTTATGGAAGGAAAGCGTGGTAACGCCTAAACTCGGAGCCATTACAGCTACTTCTTACTTAATTTTCGAATTATCGGCATCCAGTTACACCCCGGCATCAACTTCAGCAGACGACAAGCTTCGCATCCAGGTTTCTACCGATTGTGGCTTAAATTTTTCCGACGTTCATGTATTTGATGCTGCAGCGCTTATTTCCTACAGCACCGTAAACAAGGCTCAGATTAGCCTGGCAGCATTCGCCGGTCAGGAAATCCGGATCCGCTTTTTAGCCGAATTCGGCACAGGAGGCAATCTGGCAAAAATTCTGAAGATCGATAACCTGGAAGTTAAGAATTTAAATTCAATTCTCAGTTTAAAACAGCTGCTCTCCCCTTATGCCAATTGTACGGCCAACGAACCTATTTCACTCACATTCAAAAACGAAGGGGTTATAGCGCATAATTTCCAGACCGACCCGGCCGAATTACATGTGCTGGTAAAAGGACCAAATCCTCAGGCCTTTATTCAGCCATTAACTGCGGGAATGCTGGCGCCAAACGCGCAAATGCAGGTTAATTTCAGCCAGAAGGTTAATATGAATCAAAACGGTGTTTATACCTTCAAGAGTTTTTTAAAGCGAAACAATAGCATTTTCTCCGATACGCTTACTACGGTTCTGAAATTAAGACAGCCGCGGCCTTTGCCTTTCCGGGAAAATTTCCAACAAATGAGAGATGATTCTTTGCTGGTAAGCTGGGCTTCGAAAGGTTTTACGGTTCTCAATACTTCAGATAAGCAAATTTCCGGCACTTCCGCAGGCACCGGCATCGATAGCTTTTATGTGCAAACGCCACAAGTTGCTTTGCCGCAAAACCAGACTTTCCTGAAATTCGATTACCGGATAAGCGGTGGAAATTTCGGCACGTTTACTTCCCAGTACAATCCGAATTCGTTGAGCCGCCTGGAAGTACAGGTTTCGGCTAATTGCGGTCCTTTCACAACCATTCACACCCTGAATCCGGCCAACACGCCTCCGGGGCAGGCCATTAAAACGGTCTGGCTGCCGCTTAATGCCTTTGCCGGTCAGAACATTACCGTTCGGTTTACCGGGTATAAAGATGGCAATCCGATTACCGTTACCCTCGATAATGTTGAGATCGCTGAGGTCAGCGGGAAAGATATTGCCGTGCTGGATATTATAGAACCGGAAGCCAGTAGTTGTTCCGATTCCATTCAGCCGGTGAAAGTGATCATCAGCAATAAGGGTCCGGTTCCGGTTACCAACATGCCTTTAAACCTGGCCGTAAATCAAATTCCAACGCTTACTGCTTCAGTTACCCTTCAGCCTTTCACGACCGATACCATCCGCTTTACCGGTTTCAGTTCCCTGGCCGGCGGCACGTATCAAATTTCAGTTACGGCAGAACTTCCGGACGATATGCAACCAGCTGATAATACCAGAGCCATATCGGTGAAGATCTTCCGGAAACCGGAAGTAAATTTAGGCGGTGATGACTGTTTACCGGCCGGCGGAAGCAAGACCTTAACGGCCGGAAAAGCCGGCATGATCTACCTCTGGAATACCGGAGCTACCACGCAAACCCTTACCATTAATACCACCGGCACGTATAGCGTAACAGTCTGGGATCCGGCCTCCGGGTGCAGCAGCACCGATGCCGTAACCATTCGCGTAGGCCAGACGCCGGTAGTAGATCTGGGGCCAGATAGAACGAGTTGCGGTGCGCCGGTAGTATTGGATGCCGGGGCCGGTTATACCTATCTATGGTCTAACGGCGCTACAACCCAAACGATTGCTGTTTCTTACTCCGATACCCTGTTCGCAAAAGTTACCAACCCGGTCAGCGGCTGTACTTCCTCCGATACCGTAGTGGTAACCTTTAATCCGGTGCCCGTAGTAAACCTGGGGAATGACAAACAAATCTGCAGCGGAGACCAGGTTATTTTGAATGCCTACGATCAGCCAGGTTTTACCTACGCATGGGAAACGCTGGGCGGCGCCTTCCTGAGCTCAGATTCTGCCCTTACGGTAAACAGCCCGGGAACTTACGTAGTAGTGAAAACCAGCGCTTTAGGGTGCATTGCTTCCGATACGGTGACCATTACGGTAAATCCTCTACCACTTGCAGCGCTGGGTACCGATACCGCTTTCTGTACGGGCGGCAACGTAATGCTGAATGCCCCTGCCGGAACCGGTTACTCGTATAGGTGGTTCCGGAACGGTACTGTATTAGCCGGAATAACTGCCGCAAGCCATCCGGTAAATACGCCGGGTACTTATACCGTAGAAATAACGAATACCAACGGATGTTCGCAAACTTCCCCGGCCATACAGGTTACGGAAATTGCTTTACCGGTTCCGGTTATTTCGAGTGCGTCTGCCCTTACCTTCTGCTCCGGCGATTCCATTTTGTTGCAAACCCCGGCGCTTAGTGGAAACCAGTACCAGTGGCTGTTAAACGGTTCATCAATTGCCGGCGCAAACGGTCCGGACCTGAAAGTAAAAACCAGCGGGCTTTATGCTGTAACGGAAACCAATGCCAGTGGCTGCAGCGCAACATCCGTAGCCGTGCAGGTGCAAACCATTGCCCGCCAGGTGCCGGTAGTTTCTGCATCCGGAACAACCAGTTTCTGCCGCGGCGGCAACGTTACCCTGTTTACCACCACGCCAGGCTCGTACCAGTGGTACAGAAACAGTACCAGTCTGGCAGGCGCCAATCAGGCTTCTCTTGCAGTTGGTCAGAGCGGGAATTATCAGTTGTTCGTTACCAATGCCAGCGGTTGCACCGATACAGCAGCCACCGTTGCAGTTACGGTAAATGCTGCTCCGGCTGCCTCAATTTCAGCTTCCGGAAACCTTACTTTCTGTGCGGGAGATTCGGTGGTACTCCGTGGTTTCAGCGGAAGTACGAACACTTACCAATGGTACCATAACGGCAACCTGATTACGGGCGCATCTGCTGATAGCCTGGTAGTAAAGCAAAGCGGGAATTATGCCATCAAGGTAACCAATGCCGATGGTTGCGATTCTACAGCTGCCGCAGTGACGGTAACCGTAAACCCGAAACCAATTGCTACCATTGTACAAACCGGAAACATGCTGGTGGCTTCCGCCGGAACTTCCTACCAGTGGTACCACAACGGGAACCTGATTCCGGGAGCCACCAACCAGGTGCTGCAGGCTGATTCTACGGGCAGCTATACCGTACAGATTACCCAGAATGGTTGCACCGCTACGTCGGCAGCGGTAAACATAATCATTAGCGGAACTACAGAAACCCTGACGTTGGAACACCTGCACATTTTCCCGAACCCGGCTACGGTGGCTTTCCAGGTAAAACTAAGCAACAAGTATCGTGGTCCGGTACAGTTCCAACTCTTCGACCTGACGGGAAGGCTTATTCAAAAACAGGAACTCCTGAAAAATGAAGCGCAACTGGAAACCAGCCTTCGAGTAGAAACGCTGCCTACCGGCTTGTATATGCTGCGCGTACAACAGGGGGAGAAACAGGTAGTGAAGAAACTGACCATTAAACGGTAGGATTTCCGGAGAAAACACGGTTAGGCCTTCCATTCTCAGCAGAAAAGCCCGGTAGATTTGCCGGGCTTTTCTGGTTAAAACGCTATCGTTTCAAATCTAAAACGGGTACTCAAATATTCTAAAAATCGCTTATAAGACAAAAGCAATACTTTCCGGCTCGGCGGAAATGCGAAAAAGGCTATGATTCTGGACGTGAAAAGCACTTATTCTCCTTTGCAGATTTGAGCTTTCTCAAATTCAGGCACCCATTAATTCAATTCTGATTAACTGCATTTAAGAACTCCTCTTTAAATAAAGAGGAATGTCTTTTAAAGTCCACTACTAAAAATACATTATTTGATGAATGAACGCCTACATTGGGAATAGCAACTGCTACATTTTCTTTCGTTAACTGAAATGAATTTGAGCCTATATCTTTTATGGCCGTTTCTAACGCTGTGACTGAGCTCGGTAAAAGTTGGTCATCCATTTTAGCAAGCGCGATAATAGTTTTTTGAAAAGCCTGCATCTGGTCAGGCTTAATTAAATCATTTATGGTTAACAATTTCTTATGACCCATATCGAATACAAACGGATGACTGAAATATCCTGAAGCTGGGGCTCCACAACAGGCTGTATTAGATTCTTCTAAAGTAATACCTAAAAACCTTTCATTAACAAAAGCAACTGTGTAGTACAATTCATGCTCAAAAGGTGCCTTTAAAGGATCTTCTTCCTCCTTAATTTCTTTCCTTTGCTCTCTAGTAGGATTAAGAACAATTTAGCCGAAATGATCTTTTATGAAACCCTGAATCGTATCATTAATGTACTTTTCTACTAAAGGATCTGCCGTTCGAACTAACGGAAATTCAACCCTGATTACTTCCGCAACTTCCTCACCTTTTTCTTTTTTGATTTCATTATACGCAATTGGCTCAATAGAAAGATAACTTAAATTAATGCGGGAACTTATCTCCTGAATTTTGTAGGGTGTATGATCTCCACTTCCTTGTTCTACTTCAACAGTTTTACCAGTATTATATACAATAGCAACCTTTTTTGAAGCTGCCGGGCTATTGGTTTTTACTTGTTGCTTACAACTGAATTTCAGTAAAATTACGAGCCAGTAAAAGGGAGCTTTCATTTTAATTTTAAAGAGTAACAAGGATAAAAATGCTATTAAATCTGGCAAAAAAAAGCGAATTCGCCGGCACAATTCTTATTCAGAAGGACACTTCTGGCTTAAGCGCACTGAAATCAAAAGATCCTTTCAGGATGACAGATGGGAAATTGAAAACAAAAAAGCCTGCTCTATTTCAGAAACAAGCTTTCCCTCTAAAAACAGTAGCGCTACCAGCCCAAAAGCTACTTATAAAACAGCAAACTAAAAACCGTACCCTTCGGCTCGGCGGGACGCATTTGCAGGGTACCTTTGTGAAGTTTCATGATCTGCCGCGATAAGCTTAGACCAATGCCGGAACCCTGTTTTTTGGTGGTATAGAAAGGCACAAATATCTTGTCCAGAATTTCTTCCGGTACGCCGCTCCCGTTGTCTTTCACTTCTATCCGGATCAGGTCCGGGTTCTTTTCGTCAGGCAAGGCGGAAACTTCAATGATTGGTTCGGCTACATGTTCGCAGGCTTCGATCCCGTTTTTCACCAGGTTCAGCAGTACCTGTTCAATTAGTTCTGAATCGGCCGTAATGGTTAAGGGTTGTTCGTGCGGAATGAGGCGGAGTTTGGCGCGTTTAAAGGCAGGTTCGTTTTGCAGTAGAAGAGCAAGTTGTTTCAGCAGGTCGTCTACTTTTACTTTTTCCAGGTGCGGTGGCGGAACGCGTGTCAGGCGACGGTAATTCTGTACAAAATGCAGCATGCCGGTACTCCGTTTTTCGATCGTCACCAGGCCGGTCCGGATATCGTCCAGGTTTTCGTCTTCCTCAATTTCTTCGGTCGTATAAAGCGTGGCTACCCGTTCATCTACTAAACCGCGAATGGTGGAAGTCAGGGAAATGATCGGCGTAACCGAATTCATGATCTCGTGGGTAAGCACGCTGATGAGTTTCTGCCAGGCGGCCAGTTCCTGCTCTTCCATTTCCGACCGGATATTCTGCAGCGAAACCAGGCGGATATTTTTGCCTTGCGAAGAAAAACAGGCCACCGAAACCAGCAAAAGCAACTGGTCTTTTTCGCGGTCGATCCGGATGAGTTTGCTTTGCCCGTTTTCCAGTTCTTCCACTGCCTGCACCAGTTCGGCGCTGATGCGGTCCAGCGCCCGTACATTTTTAATGAACGGCACCTGCAACACTTCTTTGGCAACTTTATTAAAAAGCTGCACGCTTCCGGCTTCATCGAAGGTAAAAACCCCGATCCGGATGTTCTCGACAATGGCTTGCAGATACTGGTAATGCGCTTCCTTTTCCGACTTTATCTTCTGAAACGCCGTGATCACTTCGTTCAGATGTCCGTGAAGTTCCTGGAAGCTGCTGCTTTGGCTTTTCTCGGTGAAACGCTGGGTAAAATCGGAATGCCGGATGGCGGTAAAGAAGCGGGAAAGCTCGCGATTGGTGCGTTCCACGTAAAAGATCAGGTCGTAGATCAGGCCGAAAATAGTCAGACCCAAGCAGATGCCCGTTACGTACCATTGCTTTATGAAGAACGAAAATACGAGCAGCATCGCCGCTACGGTAATGAGCGCCACGCGCAACACTACCCCGGCCCGGAAACGATTATAAGCCATGTTTCTCGATGCGGCGGTACAAAGCGGTACGGGTAATTCCCAGGTCGCGGGCGGCGTGCGTAATGTTGCCCGAGTGCTTGGAAAGCGTTTTCTGCACCATCATTTTCTCCAGTGCTTCCAGGGTAATTTCTGAATCCGGCAGGACTGCAGCTTTGGCCGGCGCGGCCGATCCGAAATAAAAATCATCGGGCTGTAAAGCGCTTTGGTCGCAGAGGATAACGGCGCGTTCCACGGCGTGCTCCAGCTCCCGGATATTGCCCGGCCAGTGGTATTCGGTCAGTTTCTGCAGCGTTTTAGCGGCAATACCTAAATTCGGTTTCTGGTATTTGCGGGTGAAATTGCGCATGAAATGCTCTACCAGCAGCTTGATATCTTCCTTGCGTTCGCGGAGCGGCGGCAGGTTAATTTCTACGGTATTGATCCGGTACAAAAGGTCCTGCCGGAAACGGCCGTCGGCTACCATTTCGTAAAGCGGCATGTTGGTGGCACAGATCAGGCGAATGTCGATGGGTTTTGGTTTGTTCGAGCCCAGGCGCGTAATCATCCGGCTTTGCAAAGCAGTCAGTAATTTCGATTGCAGCGGCATGCTCAGGTTCCCGAGCTCATCCAGGAAAAGCGTACCGCCGGAAGCTACTTCAAAACGACCGGCGCGGTCTTCCTTGGCATCGGTAAAAGCGCCTTTCATGCTGCCAAATAATTCGCTCTCAAACAGCGTTTCGCTTACCGCCCCCAGGTCAACATTAATAAAAACTTCGTTCGCCCGTTTCGATTTCCGGTGCAAGGCGCGGGCCGCCAGTTCTTTACCGGTCCCGTTTTCGCCCAGGATCAAAACATTCGCATCGGTAGCCCCCACTTTTTCGATGGTTTGATATACCTTTTGCATGGCCGAAGAAGTCCCAATGAACTCGCCGTAATGACGGTCCATTACCTGGTTCAGGTGCTGTTGCTTCGTTTGCAGTTCCTTTACCTCTAGGCTGGAGCGGCGCAATTTACAGGCCGACATCAGCGTAGCCAGCAACTTTTCATTCTGCCACGGTTTCGTTACAAAGTCTGTAGCGCCTTCTTTCAGGGCCCGTACGGCCAGATCGATATCGCCGTAAGCCGTAATCAGAATCACTACGGCATTCGGGTCGAAGCGCAAAATGCGTTTGAGCATTTCAAAACCTTCCTGGCTGGAAGTCGCGCCGGCAGAATAATTGAGGTCGAGCAAGATCACGTCGTAGGTTTCGGCCTGCAGCAGGGCGGGAATTTTCTCCGGGTTCGGTTCGGTGCGGACCAGGGAAAAATGCTGCTTCAGAAAAATACGGCCGGCCGTTAAAATATCTTCTTCGTCGTCTACGATCAGGATCTTACAGTCGATTTTGCTCATAAAGAATTAAATTGCTGGATGGTTTAATGGTTAAATTGTTGATTGTTGATTGCCAAATAATGGTTTAAATCGCTCTTCCGGATTTGTAATCCGGAAGGATTTAGCTGCGGATCTGTGATCCGCCTTGCACTGCCGAGTAATAAAATGCTACGTTTTGCACTAAAAAAGTCGGATTGCAAATCCTTATACTCGGTGCTTCCGGATTATAAATCCGGAAGAGCGTAGCCTCGTCGGCTTAGAGCAGAAACTATATTCCATCGCTGAACTTTTAGCCTAAATTTCATAGCATTTTTCTATTGTAGCTGACAGCATTGCTGTTAGCCGACAAGGTCCTTCAGAGCTACGCTCGCAAGTTTCGCTCTCTCCCGCGCTCACTTGTGCTACCCATGACAAAACTGCTTTACTTACCCATTCAGCCATTTAACAATTCAACCTTTAAAAATCTTTTCTCAAGTTATATGCCATTTTGCCGGAAAGTGTCCGAAAACGGGCTATTTTGCAGTGCAGCAGGTTTTTAGTTAAAGGCCGCTTTACGAAGATAAAAAACATTGTCCGGAATCGAACACTTTATTGTTCAGTAACGCACAAGTACTTAATACTACTTTCACTACAAAAATGCTTTAAATACCTAACTAACAACATTTTACAAAAGATGGCATATTACTTGAAAAGCTAAACCTCAATACTGATTACCTCCCTGTTTATGGACCGCATTATTGAAAAGAAAACCTGGACCCCGAAGAAGATCGCGCTGATTGCCGGTTCTACGGTGCTCGCGGTTTTCCTGATCTATACCGTACTGTTTGCCGATCATACTTCTTCCCTGAATGTAAAGAACGACCGCCTTACCATCGGCCAGGTTACTTCCGGGAATTTTCAGGAATTTATTGCCATAGATGGCAACGTGGAACCGCTGAAAACCATTTACCTGGACATGGTGGAAGGTGGCCGCGTGGAAAAACTCTACACCGACGACGGCCGCAAAATTAACGCCGGCGATACCATTTTAAAGATCTCCAATTCAACCTTACAGATCGATTTCCTGAACCGCGAAACGCAACTCTTCGACCTGATGAACGAGCGCCAGAATTCGGAAATTACCATGAAGCAGGATCAAATCAAAGCACTGAATGCCCTGGCCGAGATTGACTACACGCTGAAACAGGTAGAAGACAAATACCGCCGCAACAAAGAGCTATACGCCGAAAAAGTAATTGCAAAAGCCGAATACGAACAAAGTGAAGACGAATACAAGTACCTGAAACGCCGCAAAGAACTGGCCGAACGCTCGCTGAAACAAGACGCCGAACTGATGCAGAAACGCCTTCGCCAGCTGGACCAGAGCATTAACCGGATGCAGGCCAATATTAATATCGCCCGGAGCACGTTAAGTAATCTGTACATCACCGCCCCGATCAGCGGCCAGCTTTCTACCTTAAAAGCGGAAGTTGGCGAATCGAAAACGGCCGGCGAAAATATTGGCCAGATAGACGACCTGAACGGGTTTAAAGTGAAAGCCAACATCGACGAACATTATATTTCCAAAGTGTACCCGGGTCTGAAAGCGGAATTCGATTTTAACGGCCAGACCTACCCGGTTACCGTTGCCAAAGTTTTCCCGGAAGTGCAGAACGGCCAGTTTCAGGTGGATATGGAATTCCCGGAAGGTAAATCGCCGGAAGGCATTCGTCGCGGACAGACCTTGCAATTACGCCTGCACCTTTCCGGCGGCGACAAGGCCCTGCTGATCCCGCGCGGCGGTTTCTACCAGAGCACCGGCGGCGCCTGGGCCTTTGTGGTAGACAAATCAGGCAAGTTTGCCGAAAAACGCACGATCCGCTTAGGCCGCCAGAATCCGCAATATTACGAAGTTCTGGAAGGCCTGAAGCAAGGAGATAAAGTAGTGGTTTCCAGCTACGATGGGTATGGCGATATTCAGAAGCTGAACCTGGAAGATTGAATTGTTTAATTGTTGATTGTTGATTGTTGATTGTTGATTGTTAAAAATAGTATTTAGACAAACCTATCAACCCTACGCTCTTCCGGATTTGTAATCCGGAAGCACCGAGCATGAGTATTTGCAATCCGACTTTTCTGCTGAGAGGCATAGCTTTCTATTCCTGCGGCAGTGCAAGGCGGATCACAGATCCGCAGCTAAACCCTTCCGGATTACAAATCCGGAAGAGCGACAGAGCGATAGCGACAAACAATTAACAATCAGCAATCAGCAATTAACAATCAACAATAATTAAAGCGCATCCTCTAAACTCAAAATAATATGCTTAGAACCGTAAACCTCGAAAAAAAATATACTACCGATGAGGTAGAAACCACGGCCTTAAACAAGGTAAACTTCGAAATAAAGCAGGGCGAATTTGTAGCCATTATGGGTCCGTCCGGCTGTGGGAAATCTACCTTGCTCAACATCATCGGGTTGCTCGATAATCCTTCCGGCGGCGAATTCTATTTTCTGGACAAGGAAGTGAGCAAGTTTTCTGAACGCCAGCGGGCCGATCTGCGGAAAGAGAATATCGGCTTCGTATTCCAGAGTTTTAACCTGATCGATGAATTAACGGTGGCGGAGAACATTGAATTGCCGTTGATCTACCTGAAAATGCCGGCGGCTGAAATCAAGCAGCGCGTGAATGAGGTGATGGAGCAAATGCAGATCGCGCACCGCCGCAACCACTTTCCGCAGCAACTTTCCGGCGGACAGCAGCAGCGGGTGGCCATTGCCCGGGCCGTAATCAGCAAACCGAAATTAATTCTGGCTGATGAGCCTACCGGTAACCTCGATTCCGCCCACGGCCAGGAAGTAATGAACCTGCTTACCGAACTGAATGAAGCCGGAACCACCATTGTAATGGTTACCCACTCCCCTTCCGATGCCGAATACGCCCACCGCATCATCCGCTTATTCGATGGTGAGATCGTAACCGAAAACATCAACGCCCGCAACTTCGCGAAGGAAATGCTTTAGGCTCGTGGCTCGTAGGTTCGAATTTTCGTAGTTCGAATTTTTGACTTTTTTCTGGGTAAAACGATAGCCTTTTCCCTAAAGAAAGACAATCGACAATAGTCCTTCAATTTTAGGTCAGCCAAACCAGCAATTTGCTACAGCTTTTACACAAGTAGAAAAAGTCCCCCTTTGGAGGGAGCAGGGTTGATTCATTCTTAAGATTCTCCCCTTGAGCATTTAGAGGGGTGTTAACTACCGGTTAATCGTTGCAAAAACTGCTCTTTTTAAGGCTGTCGCCTCACTGAAGTTGAAAACTTCAGATTATATATAGGTCAAAGTTATAAACTTAGACCAGCAATTTTGAGAATGAAACGGCCCTACTCCAAAGGGGGACCAAAAATCTTCTTCAGCAACATTTGTTTACCTTCAAAAGAAAAGTCGAAAATTCGAACAACGAATAACGAGCAACGAACAACGAAATGTTAAAGAACTACTTTAAGATTGCCTGGCGGAATCTGGTGCGGAATAAAGTTTATTCGGCCATCAATATCTTGGGGCTGGCAATCGGGATTTCGGCTTGTATCCTGATCTTTTTGTACGTGCGGGACGAGCTGACCTATGAAGCACATTTCGACAAGGCCAACCGGATTTTCCGGATAACGAATGAAATTAACCTGCAGGGGCAAACCGATAAGTTTGCCCTTACGCCGTTTCCGCTGGCCGATGCGCTGAAAAAAGATTTCCCGGTGGTGGAAGCGGTTACGCGCGTGATGCCGATCGGGAAACAAACCGTCTGGTACGAAGACAAGGTGTTCAGCGAAGAGAATTTCTACTTTGCCGACAGTACCTTTTTCCGCATTTTTAACTACCCTTTTCTGCAGGGCGATCCGGCTACTGCTTTGGATCTGCCGAAGTCCATTGTCATTACCGAAGAGATTGCCAGGAAGTATTTTGGCAGTTCGGAGAATGCGATGGGCAAGGTGATGAAGTTCAGCAAAAACCCGCATAAAGTTACCGGCGTGTTCCGCGATCCGGGGCATTCGCATTTTAAGCTGAATGCGCTGCTTTCGGTAAATACGTTCGATGAAGCCCTTAAGCAGCAGTTCAGCGGCGACTGGTTCCGGATGAGTCTGTACACCTACGTTTTGCTGCCTTCTTCCGATAAAAAAGCAGTTTTTGAGCAGAACCTGCTTACGTTTTACCACAAAACCGTGGTACCCTGGATGAAGGAAAACCGGTTGACTGCCAGTATGAAATACCACCTGCAAGCGCTGCCGGATATTCACCTCGATAACAGCTTTACCTACGATCTTTCGCCGGCCGGCAATAAATCCTACGTGTACATTTTCGGCATTGTGGCTTTGTTTATTCTGCTCATTGCCTGCATCAATTACATGAACCTGGCAACAGCACGGTCGGCCAAACGCGCCAAGGAGGTTGGCTTACGGAAAGTGATTGGAGCCCACCGTTCCCAGCTTATTAAACAATTTGTGGGCGAATCAGTCATGCTGACGGCTCTGGCCATACTGGTGGCACTGGCGTTGGTGGAGTTGCTGTTGCCGTATTTTAACTCTCTTACCGAGAAGAACTTTACGCTATCCTACTTCAGCAATGCATCTTTCCTGGTGGTTTTGCTCCTGATCATTGTATTTGTGGGGATTGTGGGCGGTTCGTATCCGGCGTTTTTCCTTTCGGCGTTTAAACCGGTAGATGTGCTGAAAAGCGACAAAAATCCGCGCGGCACGAATGCGTTGTTGCGCAAGGCACTGGTGGTTACCCAATTCACCATTTCGCTTATCCTGATCATTGGTACGGTGGTGGTTCACAGTCAGATGCAGTTCCTGAAAAATAACGACCTCGGCTTTAATAAAGAGCAGGTGGTAGTGATCGATATTCCCGGCGGCGATACCACGCTGGTGAACCGGCTGAACACCATCAAGCACGAATTTCTGGCCAGCCCGAGCGTGAAAAAAGTGGCGACTTCGGCCTTTATTCCCGGAGACAAAGTAAGCCGTTTGCTGTTTTATGCCGAGAACAACGAAACCGGTAAAATGGAAGAAAAAACCATCAGCAGCATGTTCGTGGACTACGACTTTCTGGAGATGATGGAAATAAAACTGGCTGCCGGCCGTAACTTCTCCCGCGACATCCGGACCGACGATTCCATGGCTTTCATTATTAACGAAACCGCTGCCAGATGGCTCGGCTACCAGAACCCGGTGGGGAAGAACCTGGAAAACGGCTTGGGGCTGAGAGGAAAAATTATCGGCGTGGTAAAAGATTTCCATTTCACTTCGCTGCACAACAAGATCGAACCCCTGGCCATTATGCTTGCCCCGAAAACCCAGGGCTTTTTACTCGTCCGCGTGGAACAAAGCAACCTTCCCGGCACCCTTGCTTTTATTGAAGAAAAATGGAAGGCCTTCGACCGGAAGCACCCCATGGAATATTTCTTCCTGGACGAGAATTTCAACAAACAGTACCGTTCCGAAGAAAAAATGCTGACCGTATTCGGGTATTTTGCGGCGCTTACCATCCTGATTGCCTGTCTGGGCTTATTTGGCCTGGCTTCTTTTACGGCTGAGCAGCGCACCAAAGAGATCGGCATCCGGAAAGTGCTGGGCAGTTCGGTTTCGGAAATTATGCTGCTGCTGAGTAAAGATTTTGCCTGGCTTGTTTTGATTGCCGTAGCCCTGGCTTCGCCGCTGGCCTGGTATAGCATGCACCACTGGCTCCGCAACTTTGCCTACCGTACTGAAATTCATTGGTGGATCTTTGCCATTGCCGGTTTCATTGCCCTGACCATTGCCATGCTTACGGTAAGTTTCCAGGCCGCCAAAGCCGCCCGCCTCAACCCGATTAAAGCATTACGAAGCGAATAAAACCAAACCAATCTAAATTGAGTATGTTTTGTCAGCAACCAGTATAAGCCGCCGTAAATTACAGCGGCTTTTCTTCCATTACCCTAACCCGGTCTTTAACCTCCGATCCATGCATATTTTTAAAAACGTAATTCTGGCGCTTAGTTTTTCCTGCATTTTCTATAACGCTTCGGCCTCCGATACCCCTAAAGGCGAACGCTACAAGGTAAACATCGACCTGGTGCGGGTGCAGGACGACAAGGTGCCGGTAACCATTAAAGTGCCCGAAATAAAGGAAAAGGAAATCGTCTACAACATTCCCAAGATCGTACCCGGCACTTACTCTATTTACGACTTCGGAAAATTCGTGGAAGATTTTAAAGCCTTCGACAAAAAGGGCCGCGAACTGAAAGTAAGCAAACCGGACGTAAACCGCTGGAAAATTGAAGATGCCAAAAAGCTCGATAAAATTACCTATTGGGTAAACGATACCTGGGATACGCCCAATAAAGAAGATATTGTATTTGAACCCGGCGGCACCAACATCGAAGCCAATCAGAATTTCCTGATCAACACGCACGGTTTCATCGGTTATTTCGACAACATGAAGCGCGTACCTTATGAGCTGACCGTGACCAAACCCGAAAACTTCTACGGTGCCACTGCTTTACAGGCCACCAGCACCTCTCCTACTTCCGATACTTACACCATTCCGAACTACATGGAGCTGGTCGATTCACCGCTGATGTACAACGTGCCCGATACTTCGGTGATGAAGATCGGGAATACGGAAGTACTGGTATCGGTATATTCGCCGTCTAAAAAAGTATCGGCCGATTCGGTATCGGCGGAGCTGAAAAAAGTACTGGAGGCGAGCAAAAATTACCTGGGCGGAACCCTTCCGGTGCAGAAATATGCCTTCCTGATCTACGTGGCCGAAAAGCCTAACCGGACCGGTTCTTACGGTGCGCTGGAGCATTCCAATTCTTCGGTTTATTATTTCCCGGATATGCCGCCGAGCATGCTGGCCGAACAGGTACGGAGCATTGCCGCCCACGAATTCTTTCACGTGGTAACGCCGCTGAGCATTCATTCCGAAGAGATCGGCGATTTCGATTACATGAACCCGAAAATGTCGAAACACCTGTGGCTTTACGAAGGTGTGACCGAATATTTCTCGTCGCATGTGCAGGTAAACCAGAAGCTGATCTCCGAAGAAGAATTCCTGGACCGCATAAAAGAGTACATTTCCGGCGCCGAAGCCTACAATGACAGCCTGCCGTTTACCGAACTCAGCAAAGGCGCTTTAGATAAGTATAAAAAAGAATACGGCAACGTATACCAGAAAGGCGCTTTAATAGGCATGATGCTCGATATCCGGCTCCGCGAGCTTTCCGGCGGCAAATACGGCATCCGTAACCTGATGGCCGACCTTTCCAAATCCTACGGCAAAGACCGGGCTTTTAAAGACGAAGAATTGTTCGATAAAATTGCTGAACTGACTTTCCCCGAGATCCGCGACTTTTTCCGCAACTATGTGGAAGGGACAAAGCCTCTGCCTTTGGAAGAATACTTTAACAAAGTTGGCATAACGTATCAGAAAGATGGGTATGCCCGCCGCCAGACCCTGGGCCGCTTTACGCTGGGCTACGACCCTAAAAACCAGCGCCTGGTGGTGGCCGACACGGAAAATATGAATGAATTCGGTAAGAAAATGGGCTTCCGCAAAGGCGACCAATTGCTGGCCATTAACGGCAAAGACTTGAACCCCGAAACCGCCGGCGAAGTGCTGGAAAGCCAGGTAAGGAACGCGCCGGAAGGCAGCCGGATAACGGTGCTGGTAAACCGCCCATCGGCCAAAGGCAAAATGCAGCAGGTAAAACTGAAAGGCAAGTTGATGAAAACCTTGGAAAAAACCGAAAACCAGCTAACGCTTAACCCCGCCGCTACGCCACAACAGAAACAACTTCGCCAGGCCTGGCTTTACAGCGGCTTATAACCTGACGGGCAATAATTTAACCTGCCAATTTGCGCTATTTTCTAAAACCGGAACAAAATTTGTGCGCGGGGCAGTTAGCTCCGGAACTTATAAATTCCCGCCACCGGCCGAGAAAACGAAACTTAATAAACCGGCTTAAGTTTAAAATAAGCCCGGCTATCTGTCGTTAACTTTTTAGGCTTTGTTGTGGATTGAATTTCCGGCAAGTTAATCTGGTTTCCCTGTTTCCGATGTTTTATAAAGAATTACGCGTTTGTTTCCTGCTGCTGTTGTTTTTTGTGCTGCCCCGGGCTGTCTGGTCCCAAACGCTGTACTCGCTGAGCGGCACCCTGCGCGATGCTGAAACCGGCGAAACCCTGATCGGGGCTACTGCTTTTATTCCGGCTACGGGCAAAGGCGCTTCCTCCGATATTAACGGCAATTATGTGCTTTCCCTGTCGCCTGGCGCATATACGATCCAATTTTCCTACTTAGGCTACCAGACCCTTACCAGACAAATTAACTTCAGCAAAGATCAGAAACTGGACATTACCCTTTCGCCCAGCCTGAATGAACTGAAAGAAGTGGTGGTGGAAGCCAACAGCCTGAATGAAAAGCTGAAGTCTACGCAAATGAGCGTGGAAAAATTAACGACCCAGGAAGCGAAACTCCTGCCCGCGCTTTTCGGGGAAGTAGACCTTATTAAAACCCTGCAGCTGAAACCGGGAGTCCAATCGGGCGGCGAAGGCACCAGCGGGCTTTACGTACGCGGTGGCGGTCCGGACCAGAACCTGTTCCTGGTAGATGACGCTACCGTTTACAATGCGTCGCACCTGTTCGGCTTTTTCAGCATTTTCAACCCCGATGCAGTACAAAGCGTGGACCTGTACAAAGGCGGTTTTCCGGCGCAGTACGGCGGCCGGCTTTCCTCGGTAGTAGACATTAAAATGCGGGAGGGCAACAAACAGCGTTTCTCCACCAGCGGCGGCATCGGCCTTATTGCATCGCGGTTAACGGTAGAAGGCCCGATCCAGCGAAACCGTTCTTCGTTCCTGCTTTCGGCCCGCCGCACGTATTTCGATGTGTTTACCCGCCGCTACAATAAAATGAAGGAAGGGGTAAAAGATTACAACCCCATTCCGGATTATTATTTCTACGACCTGAACGGGAAAGCCTCTTTTGAACTAGGCCCTGACGATAAGCTCTTTTTTACCGGCTACTTCGGAAACGATGTTTTCGGCTTTCAGAACAAAGGGTTCAATTTTGATTTCGACTGGGGCAACAAAGTGGCCGCTTTACGCTGGAACCACCGCTTTTCTCCCCGGCTGTATTCCAATACCACCGTATCGGTATCGGATTACCAGTATGGCATTAAAAATAACGTAGGCACCCGGAGTTTTAAAATGGGTTCCGGCGTACGCGATTACAGCCTCCGGGTAGATTTCGATTACCAGTTAGATACCGCGCATGCCCTGAAGTTTGGCGCGACCGCCGTTAGCCACGACTTTGTAGTAGGCCGCTTAAGCGCCGGTTCATCCGATGGTGGTACTGCTTTTAGTTCGGATATCGGTCATAAAGCCGGGGAATATGGACTGTACATTTCAGATGATTATACCGTAAACAGCCGTTTGGCCCTGAATATAGGCGCCCGGCTTTCCGGTTTTTCCAAAGACACCAGTTTTTTTGTTGGTTTTGAGCCACGCTTTTCGGCCCGCTACAACTTAACCGAATCGGTGAGCCTGAAAGGCAGCTATACGCGCATGGTGCAGTACGTGCACCTGGTTAGTAACTCCGGCGCCAGCCTGCCCACCGATGTCTGGTACCCTTCTAATGGCCGTGTGAAACCACAGCAATCCAACCAGGTGGCTTTGGGTATCAGCAAGCTTTCCAACTCCGGCAAGTATTTGTTTACGAACGAAGTTTATTATAAATGGATGAACCGGCAGATCGATTTCCGCGACGGCGCCCAGCTTTTCGTAAACCCGAACCTGGATCAGGAATTTATTTTCGGTAAGGGCTTCAGTTACGGCAACGAGATCTACTTCGAGAAAAAAACCGGTAAAACCACCGGCTGGGTGGGTTATACCCTCTCCTGGACGAACCGCAAATTCCCGGAAATTAACCAGGGCAAAATATTCCCGACGCGCTACGACCGCCGGCACGATATTACTGTGGTAGCCATGCACCAGCTGAACCCGCGGGTAAGCCTTACCGGAACCTGGGTTTACGGCACCGGCAGCACTTATTCGGTTCCTCTGGGCAAGATGGTAATGCAGGATATTCCGGGAGCCGATTTCCTTTATATCCCGCTTTATGCTGCTGAACGAAACAACTACCGCCTGGCGGCTTACCACCGGTTAGATCTGGGCATGGTGTATAAACTCCGGCCACGGTATGGGGAATCGGACCTTACCTTCAGCATTTACAATGTTTACAACCGACGAAACCCTTACTTTATTTACATCGATGCAATTAAGAACGGCGATGAAAGCAAGATCCTGGGATTCCGGGCAAAGCAGGTTTCCCTGTTCCCGATCATTCCTTCGGTAACTTATAATTTTAAATTTTAACCTGTTATGAAGATCGTTTCTGGCTTGCTGTTGCTACTGCTTGCTGCCGGCTTTACCGGTTGCGACATGGAAAAGGAGATAGACCTGAACCTGCCGGAGTTTCAGAGCGAAATAGTGGTGGAAGGATACCTGGAAGCGGGCAAACCTTACCGGGTAAATATTTACGAAAGCACCAGTTATTTCGACCGGCCGGAGCCCGTTTTGATCCCCGATGCCGTGGTAATTATTACGCACAACGGCAAAGCCGATACCCTTCGTTTTAGCCCATTTTACGATAAAGAAACGGAGAAGATCTATACCCACTCTTCCGTAACCCTGGTTTCCGGGAACCCCGGCGAAACGTACTCGCTGGAAGTGAAAGATGCCCGGGGCCGCCGGGTTACCGGATTTGCGCAGTTCCTGCCAAAAGTAACCATCGACAGTCTGGAGTGGAAATTCAACAACGAGGGTAAAGCCCTGATCGAGGGCACGTTTCAGGACGATGCCGCCACCCAGGATGCTTACCGTTATCAGATCCATAAAGATAGTTTAACCCACCGGCGGAGGGAGAATGACCGTTTCCTGAACGACCGGCTGAACAATGGTAAAAAGATCGCTTTCGGCACCACTTACAAGTTCTTTCCCAATGATACGCTGTTTATTACTTTGTATCATATCGAGCAGCCTTATTATGAATTCCTGAACACCATGGATGATGCGCGCGATGCCAACGGGAACCCTTTTGCCCAGCCAAGCGCCATAAAATCTACGGTTCAGGGCGGTCTGGGCGTTTTCACCACCCTTACTTACGACCGGAAACAGATCATTCTGAAGTAAGGGCTGGGTATTATCCCGGATCATATTTAGCTCCTTCATTTTTTATCTAGCGCAAGCGTCCGCTTGTGCTTTCCAGTACATAGTCAAGTTAATTTTTAGAAAGTGGGATTACAAATCCCACGGCTCGGTTAAGACGGGATTACAAATCACGTCAAACAAATTCTATAATTTAAATTGACAGTGTACCAGGTAATGACGCAAGCACAAGCGGACGCTTGCGCTATAATCTGCCAAAATTTTAATCTTATTGAATCCAGTACTTACGACCTGGTATTAAATTGTATTGGCAGGAAATAAAAAAGCGGAGTGTTCAGGTCTCCGCTTTTTTGTGTAAAAACATACTGTTTTCAATAGTTGTATGCCTGATTTGGTAGCATTTCTGCAGGTAGTCAACGAGGTCCTTCACTGGCGTTCAGGATGACAGGTTTGTTTAAGGCACTTGGTAGTTAGGGTTTTCTACAAACCTTCTTTTACATTTTCACTTGTTAAAACCCTTTAATCTGCTCTAAACTACAACTTCAATTAAACTTCCTTCGGCTGCGCGGCTATCAGTTCCCGGATCAGGAAGGTCATTTGTGGTTCGGCTTTTGCGGCGGCTTCCAGAATATCGAGCAGGATTACTTTTTTGAGTTTTTCGGGGGTGCACAGGTCGGTAATTACCGAAACTGCAAAGCACGGAATCCCCATGTGGCGGGCGGCAATTACTTCCGGTACCGTGGACATACCCACGGCATCGGCACCGATCAGGGTTAAATAGCGGTACTCGGCTCTGGTTTCCAGCATCGGGCCGGGCACGCTTACGTACACGCCGAACTGCAATTTCATCTCCTGTTCAAGGCCAATTTGTTTCGCCTGCTGAATCATGGACTCTTCGTATACTTCGCTCATATCCGGGAAGCGCGGCCCCAGTTCATCGTTGTTGCGGCCGATGAGTGGGTTTTGCGGCTGCAGGTTAATGTGGTCGGTAATTACCATCAGGTCGCTGGTACTGAAATCGGGGTTTAAACCGCCGGCCGCGTTCGATACAAAGAGTTTCTGGATGCCCAGCACTTTCATGACCCGCACCGGATACACGACCTGCTCCATGGTATAACCTTCGTAATAATGGAAACGGCCCTGCATTACCACCACTTTCCGGTCTCCCAGTTCTCCAAAGATCAGTTTGCCCGAATGGCTTTCTACCGTAGATACCGGGAAGAACGGAATATCTTCGTAAGGCACGGTTTCATAAACCACAATGTCGTTTACCAAAGCGCCCAGGCCGGTGCCAAGAATAATTCCGAACTCCGGCACAAATGAGCCAACGCGTTCCTGTAGGTAATCTACTGTTTCCTGAAATGTCTGCATAGGTTTATCTTATTTCCGGCTGGCGTAAAGCTTCCGGCTATTTACTGTTGATGGTTGGTTAACTTCTTTTACTTTTTTCCTGCTTTTCCCTACCCTTTGGGGTTACTGAATTTCCATTTCGAACGGGATACGGGCCTGAATGCCCTGCAAGGTTTGTACTTTCTTCAGCGTTTCGAAATGGCGGTAGTGCTCCCCGAGTTCGGCGCGCATCCATGCGGCGCTGGTCTGGCCCTGCATGTTCTTCATCAGTTCGTCGAAGAAAGATTTCTGGGCCGGTAAGCGGCGAACCCGGTAATCGCCTTCCTTCAGTTTTGCCTGGGAAGCCGCAATTTTAATGGCATCGTCCAGCCCGCCGTAAACGTCAATTAATTTGCGTTCTTTGGCTTCAATGCCCGACCAAACCCGGCCGGCGGCAAGCTCCTGCAATTCGGTTACCGGCATTCTTCGGCCCTGGGCAGCTTTGGTGGTAAAATCGTCGTAGATCCGCTGTACTTCCTGCTGAATGCTTTGTTTTTCGTAGTCGGTAAGTTTGCGGGTTACGGTTGGCATGTCGGAGAATTTGCCGGTTTTTACGCGGTCTACCGTTACACCTAGTTTATCTTTCAGAAAGCCTTCGAAATTCGCCATTACGCCAAATACGCCAATGCTGCCGGTAATGGTATTCGGGTGGGCTACGATGGTATCGCAGGCCATGGCAATGTAATACCCACCGGAAGCAGCTACGTCGGACATGGATGCGATTACGGGTTTCACTTTTTTGGTAAGCATTACTTCGCGCCAGATCACGTCGGAAGCAAGCGCGCTGCCGCCCGGCGAATTAATACGGAGCACCACAGCTTTGATCTTATCATCCAGCCGTGCTTTGCGGATCGCTTCAGAGAATTTATCCCCGCCAATGTTGTCCTCATCTCCGTCGCCGTCTACAATGTCGCCGGAAGCGTAAATTACGGCGATGCGGTTGCGGCTAACATCCTCGTCCGGTTCAGCTATTTTCTGGTATTTCGCTAACGTTACCAGGTTCAGTTCTTTGTCGAGTTTTGTACCCGTTTTTTTCTTCATGTAATCCAAGGCCTGGTCGTAGTAACCTAAATCGGTAACCAGGCCATATTTAAAGGCATCTTCGGCGTTGTGCACCAGCATGGAATCGGAAACGGCACGTAATTTCTCGAACGGGATCTTACGGGCTTTGGCAATATTCTGCAGCGAGAACTGGTTCAGGGAATGGAGGAATGCGGTGGTTTGCTCGCGGCTGGGCTCACTCATTTTATCGAGGAAGAACGGCTCTACGGCACTTTTGAATTTTCCTACCTTAAAGATGTAAGGCTCAATGTTCAGTTTTTCGAGCATGCCTTTGAAGAAATAAACTTCCGTGCTCAATCCGTTAAATTCCAGCGTTCCGGCCGGGTTCAGGTAAATTTTATCGGCTACGGAAGTTAAATAGTAGGATTTCTCGGAGCAGATATCGTTGTAAGCCACAATGAACTTACCGGACTTTTTGAAGCTGAGCAGTTCGCTGCGGATCTCTTCCAGGGTGGCCATGCCGGCCTGCGCCCGCGAAACGTTCAGGTAAATGCCCTTGATGTTGTTGTCGGTCTTCGCTTTCCGGATGGCGTCTTTAATTTCCTGCAAGCCCAGGTTGTTCTTCATCCCGCCAAACGGAAGCCCGAATCCGCCGAACGGATCTTTGGTCTGGCGTTCTTCGATGGGCTTGTTCAGCTTTAACTCGAGCACAGAATTATTTTCGATGGCCACCTCGTCTTCGGAAGAAGCGGAAATGGCCAACCCGATCAGGAGGATCACACTCAGGAGCATGAAAAGGAACATTCCGACAATGGTAGCCAGCACAAACTTTAAGAATTGGCGCATTTTAGTTAATGGATAATGATTAATGAATAATGATTAATTTTTGGCTTTGCTTATTGGGCTTTCAGCCATTTTTTTGGTTTCGACCTATTTCTTTCCTGTTCCTTAAACTTCAAGGTAAGCGCAACGAGGATACTCACACTTTTTTACATTAAAACCATAGTGATTTCAGATAGTTTGCCTTCTTCCTTTTTCGGATGCAGTAAGCCGGTTTAACAAATTACGATCTATTCAAAAACAATATTAATCATTATTCATTAATCATTAACTATTAATAATCGTACTTTCCGCCCCACCAGTTTTTCAGGTTTTTGCGCATTTCGTTTTCCCGCGGGTTGTTGCCCGGGTCGAAGAGAATGGTGTTTTTAATTTCATCGGGCAGGAACTCCTGCACTACAAAATTCTGATCGAAGTCGTGGGCGTACTTGTAATTCTGGCCGTAGCCCATTTCCTTCATCATTTTGGATGGCGCGTTTCGCAAATGCATTGGTACGGGTAAATTTCCCTGTTCCCGCACCAGACGCTGGGCGTTCCGGATAGCCATGTAAGAGGCATTGCTTTTCGGGGAAGACGCTAAATAGATAGTGGTTTGCGCGAGAATGATGTCGCTTTCCGGATAGCCGATAACCGAAACGGCCTGAAAACAGTCGTTGGCCATTACCATGGCCGTGGGGTTAGCATTGCCGATGTCTTCGGAAGCCAGAATCAGCAGGCGCCGTGCAATGAATTTCACGTCTTCGCCGCCTTCCATCATGCGGGCCAGCCAGTAAATGGCCGCATTGGGGTCGGAGCCTCGTATGGACTTTATAAAAGCGGAAACGATGTCGTAATGCATTTCGCCGCTTTTATCGTAGAGCACTACGTTTTGCTGTGCGATCTGCTTTACCCAATCATCGGTAATTTCCACGGTATCGGAGTTGGTACCTTCCACCACAATTTCGAGCAAATTCAGCAGCTTGCGGGCGTCGCCGCCGGAAATGTTAAGCAGCGCCTCGTACTCCTTTACGTTTACGTTCTTCTTTTTCAGGTACACATCATTGGCCAGGGCATTCTGAATCAGAGCGATCAGTTCTTCTTTGGTCAGGTGCTTCAGTACGTAAACCTGCGAGCGGGAAAGCAAGGCGGAAATAACTTCAAAAGAAGGGTTCTCGGTGGTGGCGCCAATTAAGGTTACAATGCCTTTTTCTACGGCGTTCAGTAAAGCATCCTGCTGCGATTTGCTGAAGCGGTGAATTTCATCGATAAACAGTATGGTCCCCGGCCGGCTTTTGGCCCGGTCAATCACTTCGCGGATATCTTTTACCCCGGCGTTTATGGCGCTAAGGGCAATAAAAGGCAGTTTTAACTGGGAAGCAATAATATTGGCCAGCGTCGTTTTGCCCACGCCCGGCGGTCCCCAGAGAATTAAGGAAGGAATCATGCCCGACTGGATGTAGCGCCGCAACACGCCTTTTTCGCCAACCAGGTGCTGTTGTCCGGCAAACTGGTCTAAGGTGTGGGGCCGCATCCGTTCGGCAAGCGGAATTTTAGGATTGTTCATTCCCTTTTCAGGTTTTAGTATGAAAACGATACCGTTTTCCAGCTCAAAAGTACGGGATTTATGCCTGAATGGCTGAAATTTTGAGTAACAGATTTAATAGAGGAAAAATTGGATGCAAAAATGCTTCAGCGGTGATGCTGAGGCAATTCAGAAAGAGAATTGCTTCCGGATCGATCAAAGCCACAAAATCTAAATCGGTTCCTATTAATCCTTCTATCTTTGCGGCCTTGTTTCGGGTTTTATGAATCAGCAATTTAAAGTTCACCTGGCGCTTTTCAGCGTGGCGCTTATTTACGGGGCCAATTACAGCATTGCCAAAACGGTAATGCCGGAGTATGTAAAACCCTTCGGCCTTATCGTGATCCGGGTGGTTTCGGCAGCGGTGTTTTTCGGTTTTCTTTCCCGGTTTGTAATTAAGGAAAAGATCGTGGGCAAAGCCGATAATTTCCGGTCGGTGCTGTGCGGTCTGTTCGGCGTAGCCATTAACCAGCTTTTCTTTTTCGGCGGCCTGAACTTAACTTCTCCCATCCATGCCTCGCTGATCATGGTTATTACGCCCGTAATTGTACTGCTTTTATCGGCCGTGTTGTTGAAAGCGCCGATCCGGTGGCTTAGTACATTGGGGATCTTTATTGCCGGTACCGGGGCGATGCTGCTTATTTACGGCGGCGGAAAACAGGACCAGAACAGCAGTTTGCTTGGCGACATTTACATTTTACTGAATGCCGCTTCTTATGGGGTGTACCTTGTATTGGTGGCTCCGCTCATGCAACGCTATAAAGCGATAACGGTAGTCAGCCGCATTTTCCTGGTAGGCGCGGTGCTGGTAATTCCTTTCGGGTATGAGCAGGTATTGGCTCCTGATTGGCAAAGCCTCCCGGTTCAGGTTTGGCTTTCCATTATATTTATGGTGGTGGGCGTAACCATTCTGGCTTATTTACTCAATGCCTGGGCTCTGCGGTATGCCACGCCTACCCTATTGGGCGCTTACATTTACCTGCAGCCGGTACTGGCCATTTTTATTGCTGTAGCAGCCGGGAAAGATGTATTTACCCTGGAAAAAGGGTTGTACGCGCTGCTGATCTTTATCGGGGTATTTCTGGTTAGCCGGAAGTGAAACGCTATGGTTTCTTGGAAAAAAGAATATCTATACTCCCTAAATTTATTAATGACGTTCAATTTACCAGAACTACCTGACCAGCTTAGAATTATACCCCATAAATTGTCGGATACCACACTTTGCCGTAGTTGCGTGGTTTCACTTTAAGCGGCAGGCTAATTACCGGAGCCGTGTAGAGACGTAATATATTACGCCTTTTACAGCATTGCGACAGTATTGAGCGTATTCCACAGCATTGAGGCAAATTATTGTAACTTATTTCAACCGCTGCTGCTAGTTGCGTTTACAACATAATACCGCCGTTGGTACCCTGAATGGAGTCATAATATCGAAAGGAGACGTAATATATTACGTCTCTACAGTCCGAAAACATAAAACTCTCCTTAATCCAACGGCTATGATGTATTCACCAACAACCATACTTTCGCCTGTGCTTACCCAATAAATAGAACTTTATTTAGTACTAGCCGGTCCTGTTTGCCTTCCCTTATCAAACTTTTAGAATACTCAAATCCTCTATAATAAAAAAGCCCTGCCAGATTTGGCAGGGCTTTTTTTATGAGGTAAGGTTAGTCACGAACAATTTCGAAATAGCCTTTGAAGGTTTTACCGCCTTTCGGCTCTTTGAGGATGTAGTAGTACACGCCATCGCTTATGCCTTCGCCACCGAAGCTGTTGTCGTAGCTCTTGTAATCTTTCACTTTCACACCCCAACGGTTGAAGATCTGCAGGCTCGTGTTCGGCTCAATGCCTTTGTAAACAAACTTGTCGTTCTTGCCATCGTTGTTCGGGGTAATGATGTTCGGCAGGAAGAATGCGCCTACTTTCACTTCCACTTCCTTGCTCGACTCGCAGCCGCTTGGTGAAGTAACTGTCAGCTTGTAAGTACGGGTCTTGAGCGAGATCACTTTCGGGTTCAGCACTGTTGAGCTTACCGAATCATTACTTGGATCAAGCAGGTCGGCCATGATGGTAGAATCAGGACGGCCGTTAGAGGCAAGCATCTTAGAACCAGGAGACCACTTGTAGGTGTAACCGGTTTGGTCAACATTGTCAATTACCACGTTGATCATGGCATCGCGGCCGAAGATGATGTCTTCTCTGCCTTGCGGATAACCAACTGTAATGCTGCTGATGATCGGGTTCTCGTTTACTTTTACCAGTACCGAAGTAGTATCGTAGCAGGCACCTTTCAGAGCGCTGAGCGTGTTAGTAGCTTTAAGCAGGTAACGGGTGGTCTTGGTAGGCTTCACCGTGATGTCACGCTGGCTTCTGTTGGCTGGCAGACCGTCGCCGTTTGGCGTAGACGGGTGCAGGCTCCACTGGTAAGAGTAGGTTGCTTCTTTGCCCAGGATCGAGTCCGGACGGCTCAGGTTCACATCCAGCTTAGAAGTTTCGCCAAGGCAGATCTCACGGGTTTCGTTGCCGATAACTTTGGCAAGCGACTGCCGTCTTACTTCGATCCGGTAAACCGGGTTGGCAATACTCTTGATCGGGCAGGCATCGTCTTCGATACGGATCGGGATCAGGTAAGTATGGCCCGCGTGGCTGGCTTCCGGCGTAATCATCAGAACTGCTTCCACGTTAGGAGTGCCGTTCTTGTAGATGCGCATGCTGCCGTTTGGAAGGTCTCTTCTGATTTTAGCTGTGTCTACCGTAATGGTGATCTTATCGGTATCCTGGAACTTGTAAACGATACGGGTAGTATTACAGGTCTGTACTTTTACCAGCGTGTCGTTGAGTTCAACCTCGAACTTAGGAGGAATCGGAGGAACGGTAGTTTGTGGCGGTACGTTGCCGCTGCAGTCTTCTACAATAAAGAGCATGTCGCGACGGATATAACCAACTTTTACCATAGCGCCATTTACTTTGCGCCACTCGTTGATCCGTACTACTACCGCATATTTGTTTTTACCGGCTGAAGATTGTGTTCCCGCTACGTAAACAGAAGGGTTAAAGCGTAACTGGCCGGAGATCGGATCCAGGTTGAAATAAGGAACGGCTGTAACGATCTTCGGAGGAATACCAGTAGCAGGATCCGGGGTGTTCCATGGAGCAATGAAAGATGGAATCGGGTAAGTGGCAGAATAAGTTGCCTGACCACCTTGCAGAATTGCAAACTGCTGGTTAGTAGTTGTGTTGTATGGCGGACGCGGGCTCTGGTTGATGATGATGTTCGTTCCACCTGCACCAATTTGCTGGTAAGGTACTACCGTATTAGCGGCGCTAAGCGGCTGCATCAATTCATAAGAAAGAGAGTCGCCATCAACTTCCAGTGCGTTCAAGCTGTAAACGATATCCTGGTTTACGCAAACCAATGGAATCGGAATGTTCAATGGATCGAAATCCGGAGAGTTGTTATTGAATGGGCTGGCAGCCGGGCCTAAGTTAATGTAAGCTTCAGCAAACGGATCGTCCTGACCTACTAAGTTAGCAGTTGAAGGACGGCAGCACTCAGACCAGGATAAATACCAGTCCGGGCAGTTACGCTCGGTTGCAGAAAAAGTAACCAAAGAGGTAAAGGTAACCGTTTCATAGTTAGGCTTGCCACTTGAAGAACACTGAGGCGCTCCTAACTGCGGGCAGTAAAGGTTACCAATAGCATTAGAACCAGGAGTTTTAGTCATGGATACGGTCCGGGGCGAACCACAGCCTTGCGGCCTTAAGTTCAGGGTTGCGGAACTTGGCGCAGTTGATCCGGAGCAGTCACGGTAAAGCTTCAGACTAACATAGTAAGTTCCCGGCGCTACGCAGGTATAGGTTAGGTCTGACCCTTGGAAGTGAGAGGCACGAGCCTTTTGGCCGAAGCATACCAACAGCAGGGCAACTGCAAGCATACTTTTCATGCGTAAGAGTTTTTTCATTTTAGAGTAATTGTTGAGAGTGTGAAATTATAAATTTCCGGCAGATTTAAAAAGAAATAAGCGCACTTTTTTCGGGAAAACTTCAAGCATCCTTTGATTCGGCAACTTTTATTAATTTTCACCGGCTCAGGCACTTACAACGCGCAATGTTAATTATAAACCTCATAAAAAAAGCCCCGCCGGAATTGGCAGGGCTTTTTTATGAGGTAAGGTTAGTCACGAACAATTTCGAAATAGCCTTTGAAGGTTTTACCGCCTTTCGGCTCTTTGAGGATGTAGTAGTACACGCCATCGCTTATGCCTTCGCCACCGAAGCTGTTGTCGTAGCTCTTGTAATCTTTCACTTTCACACCCCAACGGTTGAAGATCTGCAGGCTCGTGTTCGGCTCAATGCCTTTGTAAACAAACTTGTCGTTCTTGCCATCGTTGTTCGGGGTAATGATGTTCGGCAGGAAGAATGCGCCTACTTTCACTTCCACTTCCTTGCTCGACTCGCAGCCGCTTGGTGAAGTAACTGTCAGCTTGTAAGTACGGGTCTTGAGCGAGATCACTTTCGGGTTCAGCACTGTTGAGCTTACCGAATCATTACTTGGATCAAGCAGGTCGGCCATGATGGTAGAATCAGGACGGCCGTTAGAGGCAAGCATCTTAGAACCAGGAGACCACTTGTAGGTGTAACCGGTTTGGTCAACATTGTCAATTACCACGTTGATCATGGCATCGCGGCCGAAGATGATGTCTTCTCTGCCTTGCGGATAACCAACTGTAATGCTGCTGATGATCGGGTTCTCGTTTACTTTTACCAGTACCGAAGTAGTATCGTAGCAGGCACCTTTCAGAGCGCTGAGCGTGTTAGTAGCTTTAAGCAGGTAACGGGTGGTCTTGGTAGGCTTCACCGTGATGTCACGCTGGCTTCTGTTGGCTGGCAGACCGTCGCCGTTTGGCGTAGACGGGTGCAGGCTCCACTGGTAAGAGTAGGTTGCTTCTTTGCCCAGGATCGAGTCCGGACGGCTCAGGTTCACATCCAGCTTAGAAGTTTCGCCAAGGCAGATCTCACGGGTTTCGTTGCCGATAACTTTGGCAAGCGACTGCCGTCTTACTTCGATCCGGTAAACCGGGTTGGCAATACTCTTGATCGGGCAGGCATCGTCTTCGATACGGATCGGGATCAGGTAAGTATGGCCCGCGTGGCTGGCTTCCGGCGTAATCATCAGAACTGCTTCCACGTTAGGAGTGCCGTTCTTGTAGATGCGCATGCTGCCGTTTGGAAGGTCTCTTCTGATTTTAGCTGTGTCTACCGTAATGGTGATCTTATCGGTATCCTGGAACTTGTAAACGATACGGGTAGTATTACAGGTCTGTACTTTTACCAGCGTGTCGTTGAGTTCAACCTCGAACTTAGGAGGAATCGGAGGAACGGTGGTTACTGGCGGTACGTTGCCGCTGCAGTCTTCTACAATGAAGAGCATGTCGCGACGGATATAACCAACTTTCACCATAGCGCCATTTACTTTGCGCCACTCGTTGATCCGTACTACTACCGCATACTTGTTGCGGCCGGCGGAAGATAGTGTTCCTGCGGTATAAACAGCCGGACGGAAACGTAACTGGCCGGAGATCGGATCCAGGTTGAAATAAGGAACTGCATTAACGATCTTCGGCGGAACTCCAGTAGCAGGATCCGGGGTGTTCCATGGGGCAATAAACGAAGGCATCGGGTAAGTGGCAGAATAAGAAGCCTGACCACCTTGCAGAATTGCATACTGCTGGTTAGAAGTGGTGTTGTATGGAGGCAGTGGTTTTGGATTAACGATGATGCTAGGTCCGGTGCCTCCAATATTTGCATAAGGAATTGGGGCTCCACCAGAGCCTAAAGGCTGCACCAGTTCATAAGAAAGGGAGTCGCTGTCCACTTCCTGGGCGTTCAAGCTGTAAACGATATCCTGGTTTACGCAAACCAATGGAATTGGCACGTTCAACGGATCAAAATCCGGTGAATTGTTATTGAATGGGCTTGCAACCGGGCCCAGTTTCAAAAAGGCTTCAGAATAAAGGTCTTCATAATCAGCATCTACTAAATTCTCAATTTTAGGTCGGGCATTATTGGTAGAAGTGAAGTACCAGTCGGTACAGTTTTTCTCGGGGGTTGAGAAAGTTATGGTAGCGGTAAACTTTACCGTTTCATAGTTTGGCTTGCCACTTGAAGAACACTGTGGTGCGCCTAACTGCGGGCAATAAAGGTTACCAATTCCGGTAGAACCTGCCACCTGGGTCATGGTTACGTTTCGGCCGGTATTGCAACCGGGAGATCTCATATTCAGGGTAGCGCTGGTTGGCAAAGGGTTTCCTGAACAATCGCGGAAAATACGCAGGTTGGCCACATAGGTACCTGGGGCTACGCAGGCATAAGTGAGGTCGGATCCCTGAAAGTGGGAAGCCTTAGCGTTGTGGCTGTAGCCGGCCATTATTAAAACGGCGGCGAATAAACCACTTAATTGAAAGAGTTTTTTCATGAATGGTAGCAGTTTAATGATAGATTATTCGAATGATGATGATTACAAATTTTAATTAGCGGGCCACTTCTACAGCGCCCTTGTAGGTTTTCTTGGCTTTTTTAACCGTGAGAATGTAGTAATAAATACCATTGCTCAGGTTTTCGCCTTTCCATTGGTTTTCGTAATTGTCGCTGGCATAAACCTGATTACCCCAGCGGTCTAAAATTTCCAGGCGGTAAGGACCCGCTTCCGGCAACTGGATCTTGAAGTAATCGTTCTTCCCGTCGTTATTAGGCGTAATAATGTTCGGAATATTACCGGAGTTGGAAACAATTTCCGGTTGTGCGGCAGCTACTTCTACTTTTACCGAATCGGAGTAGGTACAACCGGCAGGCGAAATCACCTGAAGTTTATAGGTTGTGGTCTGCTGCGGAGCCACTCTTAATTCAGCGGTTACCAGATCGGCCACTACGGCATTGGCTTTTGTCCAGCGGAAAATTGATCCGGCCGGGGCGCCGGTAACCTGCAGTGCGGTTTCCTGGCCTTTGGTTAATTTGGTATTTCCGGAAACGGCAACCGTGAAGGCCGGAGCAATGGCAGCCGCAAATTCATATGCTTTTGGTTCGGCATTCGGGCAGCGTTCATCGGCTACCCAAATGGTAAAGGAGTATGGCTGGAACCGGGCTAAGTTTGCCTGCGGGTTCCACTGCAATAAAGCCGTGCCATTTTCCTTGTTAAAGCTTAAACGGGCACCCGGTAAAACGTCAGCCACATTGCTGGTAATTACCGCGTAGGCTGCTGCCCCGGAGCCGGTTAAGAAATTGGCTTCAAACAGCTGGCAGGAAGTCATTTCCAGGCGGGTACCTTTTACCGTATCGTTCTGAACAACTACGGCAGCAAGCTGCGCACTGGAAGCAGCCGCACATGGCAAACCAACGGAGGTTGCAGCGGCCTTACCGGCAGACATTCCACCGGGTTTACCGCCTGCCATACCGGAAGTTGCTACACCGGCAGCAGACCGGTTTGCAGTATTATTGCCCGACCAGTTCCAGGTTGCTGCGGGTTGACGTTTATTGCCGCCGGCTACCTTGGTTTTATTTTTACCCGGAATGCTTTCGGGCTTTGCCGGAGAAAGAACCAGTGAGGAACCGTTTGCTTCCGTTTTTGCAACTGAAAGGTCAGGCAGGTTGCCGGAAGTTTCAGACGCCTCCGTTGCCTGGTTAACAATAGCCTGGCCTGAATTTTCAACAGAAACCAGTACTTCTGTTTGACTAGCTTCCGGACGAACGCGCTCAGTAGCTCCTGGAATTATGGCGGATCCGGAAGCGGCGCTTATGGTGTTCTGGGCGGATACGGCAGTTTTTTCGGGCGTAGCGGTACTGTTTTTAAGCAGCTCCGGCTTGGTAAACAGCACTACGTTAACGGCCGTTACTAAAATAGCGGAAGCAACAAACCCCAGTTTTCCGAGGCTGCCTCCTACAGTTTTAGCGGCAGCAGCAGGTGCGTTTGGCTGGGTGCCCTGAAAATTATGCAGCTGGTCTTCCAGCCTGTCCCAATCGGCAGGATTATAGTCAGGCTCGGGCATGTTTTCGAGAGCCTGCTGAATGAACCGATCGAAGTCTTTATCTTGCATAACTGGTTCTGTTTTCTCTATCGGAGTGAGCAATCATTTTCTGTAACTTCATGCGGGCTTTAAATAAATTCGATTTAGAAGCCCCTTCGGAGATCTGCAGTTTTTCTGCAATTTCCGGATGGGAAAAACCTTCGATCACGTGAAGGTTAAAAACCAGGCGGTAAGCCGGCGATAGTTGCTGTACCATAGCCAGAATTTCTTCGGCCGAAATGGTATCCAGCACATCCTCAACCCCCAGCTCAGCTTCTGCGTAAACCAGATCGAGGGAATGGTAGTGTTTGCTGTTTTTGCGGTAATGATCGATGGCGGTATGCACCATAATCTTGCGCAGCCAGCCTTTAAAGGCTTTATCGGGCTGGTAAGTGTTAATATTGGTAAATACTTTCATAAATCCGTCGTTCAAAATTTCAGCAGCTTCTTCGCGGCTGTCGGAATACCGCAGGCAAACCCCCATCGAAAACCCGTAAAACTTCTTGTAGAGCATCTTCTGGCTTTTCAGATCGCCGCGAATGCACCCTTCAATCAGTTCTTTTTCAGAAATTTCTACCGTTGTACTCACGCAGGTTTCGAGGTTTTAAGCTGTTTGTAATTATAGGTCGTATAAATTTCCGCAACAGTTGCCAGCTATAAAAACTTTTTTCTTTTTATTTCTGAATCAGGCCTTTAAAAAAGCGGCGATTTAAAAAGAGGTCGGAAGAAATAAAGCAGGGGTTGCCTCGTGAGAAAAAAAAATTATTTTTTTTTCCTTTTGTTCGTTTAAAAGCCACCAAACTCAGAAATCTGGTTTGGTTCGCAGCGGCTGCACGTTGGGATTTAAAAGGCCGGGCGGGCCATTAGAACAGATTTTCAGAAAAGTGCGGGCAAAAAAAATCCCGCTGTTTCAGCGGGATGTTTCCAGGAATATATGCAAATCATTACTACTCTTAAAATAAATATCTTTAAGGCCAGACCCTTTAATGCAATTCTTTTACTATTTAACGATACAATTTTACGGCCCCCAAGTCTGAAAAAAAAGGAAAACACGCCCCTGAACGCAACATGAACTTTTCCATTTAATTTCTGTACTTTTTGTCTCGAAATTTCGGCACTCTCCATTACTCCCCCTACAAACAGCTGTTTTGCAAGAAAAAAAAGCATCAGCATAGCGTTAAACTATATATATGTTAAGCTATAAAATAACATAATGCCGGCAAACGCAACATTTACCGGCTATTTATTGCGCAATGTTTTTTTCTAATAACTGATGTAACGCAAGTTTTTTGAGGTCCCCCTTTGGAGGCAGGGCCGTTTCACTCTAAAGATTCTCCCCTTGAGCCTTAAGGGTGTTTACGAATGGAGATATTTATCAAACGACGTGTTAACACTCCTATGACCCTCTCCAAGGGATAGTCATTAGCCAGAAGGAATCAACCCTGCTCTTCAAAAAGGGACCTTCTCCTTCCTGCGAAAGACCAGTTATAAAAAAGTAAAAGCCGGAACATTTGTATGTACCGGCTTTTACTTTTTCGGGCAAAATGCTTAGCGTTCTCTAAAGCTTACTGAATTTAACGGTTTGTTTAATTGTATTACCATCCAGGAGCCTGGCAACGTACTGTCCCGGAGCAAACTTACCGGCATTGGTCCATTTTACCCCATTGCCTGCCTCTTCCTTCTTCACAGGTATCTGGTCTATTTTCTGCCCTAAGGCGTTGTAAATTATTATTGTCTGTTCAGAGGCCGGGCTGCGGTTTATTCTAAAGGAAACTTCGTTTTTGAACGGGTTCGGATAGGCTACAAATTCCAGCGTATTCTTTGTGCTTTCCTTGATTCCGGTTACTGCGCCTGAAGCGCTAACCCGCACAGCAAAAGTATACGTCTGGAAACCTCTTACCGGACAAGCATTGTCTTTTACAGTCACGTGAAAGAAATAAGGCCGGCTTCTTACATTAGCCGCGGTGGGCGTCCAGGAAACAGTTCCGCCGGGTTGAGCGCCCTGCACTACCGTAAAGCTGGCATTGGGGAGCATGGTGGCTGCATTTGAGCTTATTTCCAGCACATCGGCCGGGTTCTGATCGGAGGCATTGAACTGGAAAGTAAGCGGCGAGCCCGGCCGGAGTTCGATCACGCTTGCAGGGGCCAGGGTTACGCCATTTGCGGTTACGCCTGCAATTTTAGGATTGAGATTGGGCGCCGAATCTATTACATGGATTACCATATCCCGCCTTACATGCCCGATCTTTTGCATGGTGCCGCCTACCTTTCTATATTCATCTGCCTGCACAACTGCGAAATAGAAATTTGCCCCCGAACCGGGATTACCGGCCTGGAAAGTGGTGGGAATAAAGCTCATGCTTCCGTTTTCAGGGTCGAGCCTGATCGGAGCAAGTGTCGGAATAAAATTCTGGGCAGAAAAACCCTGCAGGTATTGGACCGGAGTATTGGCATCTGAAAGCGCAGGTTGTAAACTATAAACTACAGAATCGCCATCCGACTCCAGGGCAAAAGCAGTTAGCCCAACCTGATTGTTTAACGCAACAAATGGCGGCTCCAGATCCATAAACTGGGGCGAACTATTATTCAGGCCGGCGCTTAAATTCAGATAGGCTTCGGTGTAAAGGCAATTTACGCCCTGCAGGTTGGCCGAATTAGGCCGGTCACATTCCAGAAGGCTTATAAACCAATCCGGGCACGAGGCTTCGGCAGCCGTAAAGGTTACATTTCCAGTATATAAAACCTCTTCGTAATTAAATGCCTGAGCAGACCCGGTGCAATTATTCGGGCCCGTGGCACAATAAGGTTGCGCAATACGGTTATTCCCGGCTTTATTCAGCGTAATTTGCTTTTGCCCGATGGCAGCCCCGCAGGTATTTGCCTTTGCGATGGCTGTAAAAGCGTTATTTAACTGCGCCATTCCGCAGACCCGGTAATATTTCAGGCTAATAATGTACATATTGGGAGCCACACAAGAATAGGTCAACTCCGAGCCTGACATGTGCGATGCAAGCACCTGCCTTGAATAACCGGCAACCACCATCGTTAGCAGCAGCAATGAAAGTAATTTCTTTTTCATAGTCTTTCTTTAAATTTTCAGGATCATTCTTTTTAATTCTTAGCCCGCTTGCCTGGCCAAGAATTAGTGTTTAGGGAAGTGTTATTTTTCTGACCAGACAAGCATTTAGCAGAAAGGGTTGCCTGACCAGGGAATTATCCGGTTCTTTTTTTCAGAGATATTTCCGGAAACTTATAGATCGCTTTATATGGTGTCCGGTTTTTACAATGCAGCCTAGCGAAAAGCATTATCCGAAATCACCTGTAAAAGAAAAAACCCGTGCATGAGCCGGGCTTTTTCTTTTAATTTCAACTTAAAACTTCGCTTTATTTCTGTATTAGAGTTTGGTGAACTGAATGGACTGAACCACCTGATTACCGCTTAGCAGCCTGGCCACATACTGCCCTTTTGCCATCCGGCTTCCTTTCTCCCAAACCACCTGCTTCTGCCCGCTTGCTATATTTTTCAGCATGATCCGGTCTACCTGCTGGCCTAAGCTGTTGTAGATAACAATCTCCTGATTTACCGTGGCGTTTGCCTGCACTTTAAAGCTAACCGTTTCGGTATACGGGTTCGGGTAAGCTACAAAGGTAAGGCTCTTGCTGAGTTCTTCTTTGGTGCCGGTTACAGCTCCTGTATTACTTACCCGCACGCCAAAGGTCTGGGTCTGATGGCCTTTTACCGGACAGGCATCGTCCTCTACGGTTATGTGGAAATAATAGACCTGGTCTCTTACATGGTTAACCGTTGGGGTCCAGGCAATGGTACCGCCTGGCTGGCCGGTAGTAGAGGGCGTAAAGGTGGCTCCCAGTAATACCGAAGCAATGTCACTCGAAAAGGTAAGTACATCATTCGGGTTGCCATCGGCGGTAGTAAACTGGAAATTCATAGGCGTGCCCGGGCGAAGGTTGATGATGGTGCCTGGGGTAAGCGTTACCCCATTGGCGGTTGGAGCAGTTACCTTTGGGTTCTGGTTCGGGCCACAATCCATGAGCGTTACAAACATGTCGCGGCGCACATAACCTACTTTTACCGGTACGCCGTTAATCTTCCGGTATTCGTCTACCTGTACCACCATAACGTATTTGTTTGCCCCCTGCGCGGAGGGAGTGTTAGGCACATAATTGGTTGGTGTAAAGGACATAGAGCCGGTCTGGGTATCGAAAAGGAAATTCTTTACCGCACTTGGGCTAGGCTGGCTCCAGTTAACAGCATAGGAATGCAGCGGAAAGGCAGCACTAAAAGACCCGGCTGGGGCCGTTGCGTACTGACTGGTATTTGGGTTTAGGATGGTAACCTGCTGATATGACTGGTAAGGAACGAAAGTACTGGCAGAATTCATTGGTTCTTTTAAGCTGTAAACCAGGGAATCGCCATCAGGATCGTTTGCGTAGCTGCTCATAATAATTGGCATGTCTTTATTTACAAACGGTATTAATGCGCCTCCAAATATGGGCGAATTGTTGTTTATTCCGGCTGCAAGATTCAAATAAGCTTCTGAGTAAGGGTCATCCTGACCAACGAGGTTGGCAGAAGACGGCCGGCAGCACTCGGACCAGGAAAGATTCCAGTCCGGGCAGTTTCTTTCAGCGGCCGTAAAGGTTACAGTGGCCGAAAAGGAAACAAATTCGAAGTTAGGCTGGCCCGCGGAAGTACACTGGGGTGCTCCAAGCTGCGGACAGTAAAAGTTACCAATGGTATTGGATCCCGAGCTTTTGGTCATTTGCACAGTCCGGGTAGTACCGCAGCCCTGCGGCCTTAAGTTTAGAACGGCAGTGGAGGGGGCGGTAGAACCGGAGCAGTCGCGGTATAGTTTGAGGTTAACCGAATATAAGCCCGGTGCTACACAGGTATACGTTAATTCGGAGGCCTGAAAATGTGTAGCTGCCACGTTATGGGAGAATCCGGCTAAAAACAAGGCTGCTGCTCCAGCAAATAGATTGCGTATCTTTTTCTTCATAGGTAGTAGGTAAAAGGTGATGAACCAGGTGTTAAATTAGTTAAACCGTTATAATAACAAAACAACAGATCATTAAATATTTTAACACCCTGCTTTAAACCGGAAGACACGCCTTTTTCCTATCGGGTTGCCTGGAGCAGAAAATATTTTAAAAAAGTTAAAACAAGGCTTTCAGCTTTAATTTCCTTCCTGCTTTTTTACCCGGAATCGTAGCGTTTTAAGTAGCAGGACGCTTTAAATTGCATTACCCTGATTGTTATTCTGAAAGAAACTTTTGGATTAGAAGCACGGAAATCACAAGTTCCTTTCAGGATAACAAAGTGGGGTGGCTGCGTTTATAACGGTCCTGCTACTTACTTTACCTTCATAAATTTAATTGCCTGGATTGTTTTACCGCCGGAAACCAGCCTGGCCAGGTACGTTCCGGCGGCATGCTTGCCGGCATTTTCCCAATTAATGTTTTGCTCACCAATGCCTGCATGCTTTAAAGGAATCTGGTCTACCTGCTGGCCCAACAGGTTATAGATAATGATGTTTTCTGCTTTTGCCTTCAGGTCCAACCTGAATTGCAGCTCGCTGGTAAACGGGTTCGGATAGGCCAGGAATTTTCCGGCAGCGCTTAACTCCTCCTGGTTCCCTAAAGCCGTGCCGATATTGCCTACCCTAACCCCGATCAAGTAGGTTTGTTTGCCGGAAATGGGGCAGAAATCGTCTTTTACGGTAAGGTAGAACCACTTTATCTGGCAGGTTGGCCCGGCAGCGGTCCAGGAGATGGCGCCGATTGGATGAGTGGCAGAACTGGTAGAAAAAGTAGCTCCGCTCAGCACTGAACTTACGTCGGATTCTACCGTCAGTACATCAGTTGCCTGGTCGGCGGTGGCAAATTGCAGGTTAAGCTGGGCGCCAGGCCGGATCGTAATCACCTCGCCGGAACTTAAAGCTTTGCCGTTAACCATTAGGGAAGTGAAAGTCGGCAGTTTATTTCCGGCACAATCTTCTACCTGGAAAAGCATTTCGCGGCGAACGTGCCCTACCTTGGTCACTACCCCGCTTATTTTACGCCATTCAATCACCTGCACACTTACCGCATAACTGATATTGGCTGCAACAATGGGGTTATAAGCAGCCGGCTTAAAATTCAGGACCCCGGTTACCGGATCTAGTTTAAAGTATGGAGCGGCAGTAACTATTTTCGGAGGAATTCCGGTAGCCGGATCCGGTACATTCCAGGGAGCAGAAAAGGAAGGTATCGGATAGGCCACGCTATAGGCATTTCCTAATCCTTGCAAGATCGCAAATTGCGGATTGGTGGAAGTATTATAAGGCGGAAGCGGATTTGGATTTACGACAATGGTGCCGCCAGGATTGCCGCCAATTGGAGCATAAGGAACCGGGGTTCCGCTGGCTTTTAGGGGCTGTGCCAGTTCGTAAGACACCGAGTCGCAATCGGCATCGGAAACAGCAAAATTCAGCATAATCTCTTCGCCTACGCATACCAGCGGCCTGGCCGGCGCAACCTGGTTGAACACGGCGCCATTATTGCCGACGGCTAAATTGAGATAAGCTTCGGTGTACACATCATCATTACTGTTACTGATCAGATTCATGGTAGGGGCACGGCTAGGTTGGGTTACACTTAACAGCCAGTCCGTGCATGCCTGCTCGGCGGCCGAGAAGGTTACCACGCCGGTATATTCCACTTCTTCGTGGTTACGCCGGCCGGGGCCTGTGCAGCCATTCCCAACAGCCGGGCAGTACGGGTCGCCAAATCGCGAATTAGCCGACTTGGTCAGGGTAACCGAACGGCCGCTGGTACAGCCTGTTGTCTGCAGGTTCAGGTTGACCGTATTTGCCATAGTTGCCCCGTTACAATCGCGGAAGCCGGTGTAACTTACCAGGTAGCTATTCGGGCCCAAATGCTGATAGGTGATGGTAGCCCCTAAAAAATGGGAGGCCAGTGCCTGGATTGGCCCGAAACCAAATATTGCTAAAAACAAAAGCAGGAGCATTGGAGCGGTCTTTTTCATAGATATGCAACTTTGTAAAAGATGGAGAAAATTAAACAGGCGCGTTATAGTGGATCCGGTATTGGCCTGAAGAAGGGCTGAATTATTTAACCTATAACATAAGGCCCTTCTGAAAGCAAGTCGAATGTTAAGGTATTAACCGTTGCCTGCTGCTTTAATTTTCTGTGAATTATTTTCCGCCTTTTAAAGCCGGCATAAAAGCGAGCTCACACCCCGGTTGCCGGGGTTTTTAAGCTATAAATGCTATCGTTTTCAGCCGGACAAGTGAACCTGTATGTAGGAGGTAAAACTGAACGATATGCTAAGAACAAACTTACAATTATGCTTATCTGCATTGGCCTAACCAACTTTTGCAACAGGCTCCTACCCTTTCCCAAGTCGCATAGATCCCAATAAAAATTCCCTGCCGGAAAAGAAAATTAACTATTTCGGCAGAGAATTAAGGCGGCTTCCGGCAAAACCGGTTAAGAAACGTCTAAGAAGCGGGTTTCCGGAAAATGTATTGAACTGTTTACTAACGCTTATTGAATTTTCATGAATTTAATGGTTTGTACTTCACCTGCCGGGCTAACAAGTTTTCCGAAATATTGACCGGCCGGCATTTGCGGAGCTTTTTCCCAACGGATATCCTGTTCGGCTGAAGTACCGGAAGAAACTAAAATGCGATCTACTTCCTGCCCTAAGGCGTTGTAAATTAATAGCTGGCCGCTGCTTTTCTGGTCTACTTTAAAAGTAAGTTGGCTGGTAAAAGGATTGGGATAAGCCTGGATTGGTTTCGTCTGGGTTACCTCCTGCCTCACTCCCGTTACGCCGCCGGCATTGCCTACGCGCACATTAAACGTGTAGGTGTACTGTTTGCCACCGGGAACGCTGCTGTCCTGCAACGAAACGGTAAACGTAAAAGGTTGGGCGTTTACATGCGAAGCCGTTGGCACCCAGAAAATAGCTGCGGTCTGCTGTTTGGCATTATCCGTTATAAAAGTAGATCCCGGTAAAACGGAAGCTACATTGGAAGTAATCCTGATAGAATCGGTCAGGTTTGGATTAAGGCTGCTTACGCTTAAATTAAAGGGCGAACCGGGCTGAAGCTGAATTTCTTCGTTCAGGTTTACGGGGTTGTTGTTTAAAGTAATGCTGCCTGGTTTGTTTACCCGGATCCTTAAATGGTTAGAGGAAATCCCCCTGATTGGTGAGGCATTATCATCAATCCCTACCAAAATCATGTGGGGCTCCAGCCTGACATCGGCATTTGTGGGAATCCACTGAATTTGTAAAACAGGTTGCTTCGAATTACTTAAAGTATAGGTTGCCGTTGGCAGCACAGTAGCTAAATCTGTTGAAATGGATATAGAATCTGTTGAATTGGGATCGTAAGTAGAAAGGACCAGATGCATGGTATCGCCAGGGAACAACTCTATAATCTGGCTAAATGGTATTGCCTTATTCTTAAAGAATAAGCCGCCAGCAGGCATTTGGTTTCCCTGCGCAAAAGCATTAAACCCTAAGGAAAGCAGAAGAACGGAGAGAGCGAATATTTTTTTCATAACGGTAGTAGTTTAATCAAAAGTAGGTTGTAATATTTTCAGCGCCTTTATAAACCAGTCGGGAGAAACTGGCAAAGAGTTGCTTTAACATGAAAAAAAAGCAACAAAAAAAAAACCGGAACAATGCTGTTCCGGTTTTTACTTTTCCTGCCTTAAACATTACTGTTTACTGGAGTTTGGTGAATTTGAGCGTTTGGGTGATTTTATTTTCGGAAATTAGTTTTGCCAGGTAAGTTCCGGTAGCAAACTGCGGGGAACGCTCCCATTTTACCACCTCCTCTCCGGAGCTGGTCGCTTTTACCAGGATCCGGTCTATTTCGCGGCCCTGCAGGTTATAGATGATAATTTCCTGCGGCATGTTCGCTGCCTTTACCCGGAAGCTTACCTCTCCCCTGGAAGGATTGGGGAACGCTAAAAAGGAGGTTAACTGTTTATCAGAACTGATACCCGAAACTGCGCCGCTGTTGCTTACCCGGAGGGCAATTGTTTCTACACGGGAGCCGGAAAACGGGGAAGCGTTATCCCGGGCCCAGATGCGCAGGTAATAAGGCTGCGACCGCACCTGGGCGGCAGTAGGCGTCCAGGTAATGGTGGCGGTCTGGCGCTGGGCGCCTCCTATTGTAACTGTAGCTCCCTGCAAAGCAGTGGTTGCATTGGTTTTCAGGTAAACCGAATCGGCAGCATTCAGATCGTCGGCGTCTACCTGAAGCGAAAGGGTACTGCCAGGGCTAACCGTTAAGATTGTATTCGGCTGCACCGGCGCATTGTTCAGCCGGGTGTTGGTAAGCGTTGGGTTGTTGTTTTGTCCGGCATCACCCACCACAATAATGGTTTCCCGGCGTACCGACCCGATTTTAGTTGCTACGCCGTTTATTCTCCGGAACTCATCTACCTGAAAGGAAGCCAGATAAATGTTATTGCCAGAAGAGTCGGAGATAATCGGATTAAAGGTGAGCGCTCCGGTTAAGGAATCGAGAATAAAATACTGGTTTCCGTTTACAATTTTAGGCGGAATTCCGGTAGCCGGATCTGGTGTATTCCAAGGTGCGATATATGAAACTAAAGGGTAATGCGGAGACAAGGTTGAAGCTGCATTGGGTAATATAGCAAATTGCTGATTGGTGGTTGAATTGTAGGGTGGCAGCGGATTCGGATTAACAACTATAGAAGTATTGTAGCTCACATAATTCGTTACCGGCTGATTATGTCCCGTTAAAGGCGCTGCCATCCGGTAAACCAGCGAGTCGCCATCCTGATCGTATGCGGCCACGCTCAGCGTAATCGGCTGGTTTATGTTGGCGATTAAAACCGGGGCATTCATCGGGTCAAACATCGGGGAGGAACCGTTATAAATGGTATGGTCCAGTTTAAGGGTAGCTTCGGTGTAAATATCCAGCTGGTTCGGAGTTTGGGTCAGATTGGCACTTTGCTGGCCTTTCCGGTGGGTTGCCACGCTCAGAAGCCAATCTTTGCAAGTAGCTTCCGCAGCAGTAAACGTTACTGTGGCCTGCAGCACCGAGATTTTATAAGGCATAAGGCCACTGGTAGTCGGCACTTTACCGGCAACCCACTCGTTCTGGAATTGCATGGGAACGGACCGGCCGGTATTACAACCCGGAGCGCTGATCTGGAGGTGAATAGGACTTGACATGCCGCTTAGTCCGGCCCAGTTGTAGTGCGAGTAGGTAACTACATAAGTATTGGTCGTTACTTCCACAAAAGAAATATCGCCGCCAATGTCGTGCGTGGCGTATGTATTTAAGGTACTCCCAGCCATTAGGGCACAAAACAATAGTAAGATCTTTTTCATAGAATTTTAAGTTGCCGCTGCATTCAGTATAAAATAGCGCTGCTTTTGCCTCCGGATAGCGGTGCAGAAAACCATTTATAATAACAGGTCGTGGAATATAATAAAACCGTTGCCTTACCCCTAAAAAAAAGTAAAGGCCGGTACAGCAATGTACCGGCTTTTACTTTTTTGCCTTAAACAATAGCGTTTACCGGAGCTTGGTGAACCGGAGCGTTTGGGTGATATTGTTTTCAGAAATAAGCTTTGCCAGGTAGGTGCCGGCAGCATATTTTCCGGCCTGCTGCCACTTTACCTGCTGGTTTGCTAATTCAGCAGCGCTCACCGGAATCATGTCTATTTCCTGGCCCTGTAAGTTGTAAATAATAATTGCCTGTACTTTTTCGGGGGTCTTCAGGCTGAAAGTTACGCTATTGGTAAATGGATTAGGAAAAGAGGTAAAATACCGGGCTTGTTCCGTCTGGTTCTTTACTCCAAGCAAATTGCTGGAAACCCTGATCCCGACCATCTGGGTGGAAACACCTTTTACCGGGCAGGCATTATCGATCGTAGTTATGGGTAACCAATATAAGCCTTCGTTGGCAAAGGTTACGCTCAGGCTTCCGGTTGGGCGGTTGCCGCTACTGGTAGTAAAAGCCGGGAAATTCAGACCCTGACCAGGATCCTCAATAGTAACGATATCGGCGGCATTCGGATCGACGGTTTCAAATTGAATGCTCACCTGACTGCCGGCAGCCACTGCTGCTATTCCGTTCGGGGGCAAAGGCTGATTGTTTACAGTAATATTCGTTGCTTTGGGATTCTGATTGGGCGTATTGTTTACCACCGCAACCGGGATCTGGCGCTGGGTGGTGCTTACCCGGGTCATTACCCCGTTTATTTTTTTAAAACCGCTTGCCTCAATAACAACTGCATAGGCATTCGAGAAAAAATTTCCCTGATTAAAAACATTCGGCGTAAAGCTTAAAAGACCGGACTCCGGGTGCAAGGTTACTCCCCCAACAGAAGGAATAGGGTTAGAGAAGGACATTCCAGGGGTATAGGCAACGGGCGTGTTGGCATTAGACAGGACAGGCTTTAAGGCATATCCAATAGAATCGAGTCCGTCTGTGGTTCTATCCTGCACCAAGTTTGGAATAGTGGCGGGCGAGTTTACGGTAAAATATAAGGTGGGTACCCCCATAAAAACCGGCGAAACGCTATGATTAACAGCTGCCGCTGTGGTATTAATGTATGCTTCCAGGTATAAAAGACCGTTTGACGATGCCGTGCCATTCAGGTTGGCCATTTGCGCTACGGCCCATTCCTGTACGCTTAAGTAATATCCCTGGCACTGACCGGAAACTGTAAACGTACCCGAAAAAATTATTTCGGTAATCGTATACGGCGAGTTAAGGGTACAATTATTACCTACTGAGGTACAATAGGATTGAATAACCTTACTTCCAGCGCGGTTAACGTTAATGATCTGATTTGCTGCGCAACCCGGAGAGCCCAGGTTTAACTGCATGGACTGAATCTGGGGGGTTGCATTATTTGCGCAATCATAGTAGGTTTTGTATTCGGCCATGTAAGTATTGGGCGCAACCGGGAAATAACCGATCTCGGCCCCTAAAAAATGCGAAGCATTACTGTTGCCGGCACACAGGCAGACCGCAAACACCAGCCATAAAAGCGTAGAAGTTTTTTTCATAGGTGCTTTTCGCTTAAGTGCATGATATTTAATTACTTCAACAGCTTTAAAAAGAGCATTCGGGAAAAAACATACGGGACCGTTGCCGGTAATACTATGAAAAAATACTGTAAATAACAAAAAAAAGCCCCTCTGAATTGCTTCAGAGAGGCTTGGACATTATACAAAAAAAAGAGACGCCCAATTGGGCGTCTCTACGGGTGTTTTTTAGGGCTATTGCTTACCGTTTTACAGGTGAATTACTTCGCCGTAGGCGGCTGCGGTAGCTTCCATAATGGCTTCGCTCATGGTTGGGTGCGGGTGAACGGCTTTGATGATCTCGTGGCCGGTGGTTTCCAGTTTACGGGCTACTACCACTTCCGCGATCATTTCCGTCACGTTCGCGCCGATCATGTGGGCACCTAACCATTCGCCGTATTTGGCATCGAAGATCACTTTAACGAAACCGTCTTTCGCACCGGCGGCGCTGGCTTTTCCGGAAGCTGAGAACGGGAACTTGCCTACTTTAATGTCGCGGCCCTGAGCTTTGGCTTCTTTCTCGGTTAACCCTACCGAGGCCACTTCCGGCTGGCAATAGGTACAGCCCGGGATGTTGGTGTAATCCAATGGCTCAGGATTGTGACCAGTAATATTCTCGACGCAGATAATACCTTCGGCCGAAGCAACGTGGGCCAATGCAGGCCCCTTCACGATGTCGCCGATGGCGTAAATGCCGTCCACGTTGGTTTTGTAGAAATCGTCTACCACTACGCGGCCTTTTTCTACGGCAATGCCCATTTCTTCCAGGCCTAAACCTTCCAGGTTCGTCTGGATACCTACGGCAGAAAGTACGATGTCGGCTTCAATAACCTGTTCGCCTTTGGCCGTTTTAATGTTCACTTTGCAGCCTTCGCCTTTGGTATCTACAGAAGTAACTTCAGAAGAAACCAGGATATCGATACCGGCTTTCTTCAGCGATTTCTCCAGTTGTTTCGATACTTCTTCGTCTTCTACCGGCACAATGTTCGGCATGAATTCCACGATGGTAACTTTGGTACCTATAGCGTTATAGAAGTAAGCAAACTCTACCCCGATCGCGCCGGAACCTACTACTACCATGCTCTTCGGTTGATTTTCAAGTACCATTGCCTGGCGGTAACCGATGATCTTTTTACCGTCGATCGGCAGGTTTGGCAGCTCGCGCGAACGGGCGCCGGTAGCCAGAATAATATGATCGGCTTCGATGGTCGATTTTTCACCGTTATTGTCAACCTCTACTTTGCCTTTGCCGGTAACTTTCCCGAAACCTACAATATGGTCGATCTTGTTTTTGCGAAACAGGAACTGAATGCCTTTGCTCATGCCGCCGGCCACGCCGCGGCTGCGTTCTACTACGGCTTTAAAATCTACCGAAGCGTCGGAAACGCTGATGCCGTAATCTTTTGCGTGCGTTAAGTATTCGTAAACCTGCGCGCTTTTTAACAATGCTTTGGTCGGGATACAACCCCAGTTCAGGCAGATGCCGCCTAATTCGGCTTTCTCTACCACGCCTACTTTCATGCCCAATTGCGAAGCACGGATAGCTGCCACGTAACCACCGGGACCGCTGCCTATTACTACTAAATCGTATTTCGATGCCATATTGCTGGTTTAATTTAAGTCGCGGCAAAGCTAAGGGAAATCAGCCACTATGCAAAATCGGTTCAGGGTTGTTGAATTCCTGATTGTTAATTGTTAAATGTTAATTGTTAAATGTTAATTGTTAAATGGCTAAATGGTTAAATTGCTAAATGGTTGAATTAATGTTTTGTAGAATTTTACAGGCAGTTAATGAAGGCTACGCAAAGTTTCCCAAGGTCTTATTCATTGCCGTCTGCTTTAGCTGACCGATTTGTGATTGCAGAAAATGTTCAAAACCGCTTTAAGGGAAGCTTGAAGGATTTGGGGTAAAGTCAACTGCATTATTACCAGCAAGGCATTTGTTTAACTAACCAAACCAACACCTTCCCTTTAAAATACAATTTTAACCAAACAGCATCCATAGTCGGGCGTAAGAGTTTTAAAATCTTCCTTCATTTAAAACTTCCCCTCTATGAAAAAACACGCTTTCGCTCCGATACTTTTTTCTGCCTTTTTGCTACTGTTTTCAGCCTGCAGCAAAGAAAAAGACGCCTTAGCCGAAGGCCCCAATGGCCCCGGCTCCGGATTTGCCCAGGAACCCACCAGCACCCCGCTCAGCGCTACTATTAAAGAGGCTTCCGGCCTTGCCGACAGCAGAACCGCGCCGGGTAATTTGTGGGTAGCCGAAGACAGCGGCAACCCGCCGCAACTGCATTTATTAAACTATAAGGGGCAGGCTACGGGTAAAATTTACCTGAAAGGCGCCACCAACCGCGACTGGGAAGACATTGCTCTGGCCGGGAACACGCTTTACGTAGCTGACATTGGCGACAACAATAGCAGCAAATCGAACTATACCATTTACGAATTGCCGGAACCTGTCCTGGGAACCGATACCGTCCGGGAGTTTAACCGCATCCGGTTCCGCTATCCGGATGGCCCGCGCGACGCCGAAGCGGTGCTGGTAGACCCGCAAACCCATACGATTTACCTCCTTACCAAACGCGACAATCCTTCCAGAATTTATAAGCTAACGCCTCCCTTTAACTACCAGGCCATCGATACGGCTACTTTTGTGCAGGAACTTCCGTTTTCCGGCGTCGTAAGCGCGGCCCTCTCCCCCAATGGTTCGGAGGCCATTCTGAAAACGTATACCGGTTTATATTACTACAAGCAGCAGGCGCCAACGTCGGTAGATGCTTTATTCCGGCAGGAACCCAAAGAACTCGCTTACCAGATTGAGCCGCAAGGAGAAGCCGTTGCCTTTGCCCGCGATAATTCCGGGTTCTTCACCTTAAGCGAAAAAGGTTTATCTGATGCCGTTAACCTGTATTTTTATAAGCGGAAGTAAATAGACATTGGTATCTGGATATTGGTATCAGGACTTAAAACATGCAAAGGTTTAAAATTCAGCAGCGTACATAATTGTATTTCATGCTCAGGTTTGCGGCTATTTTAGTCTTGCTACTTAATTGTCATTTTGAAAGAAACTTATGAGAGAGTAGCTCAGAATTCACAAGATTCTTCCAGAATGACAGAAAAGAAATGGAATAATTGGGTAAACTAATTTGTCTACTTCCTTAGTAATGTTTAAAAGTAAATCAGGCATAATACTTTAACCGATAAATTCCTGAAAAAACGGTAGGTTTTCAGGCTAAAAAGGTAAGATTTGCGTTTTAAAACGGTATGAATCAATTACCCGTTTAAGCAACATCAACACCTGCCTGCCGCATGAATTTTACCCGCGACCTTTACGGAACTTCCCTCAGTTTACTTACCGATCTTTACCAGCTTACCATGGCCTACGGCTACTGGAAAAGCGGCCTGGCCGAAAAAGAAGCCGTTTTTCATCTGTACTTCCGCAAAAATCCTTTCGAAGGCGGTTATGCTGTTTGTGCCGGCCTGGAATATGCCGTGCAATATTTGCAGAGTTTGCAGTTTTCGGAAGATGACCTGGCTTATTTAAGCAGTTTGAAAAGCGCTACGGGCCAGGAACTGTTCGAAACCGGTTTTATAAACTACCTCCGACAGCTGAAATTTACGTGCGATGTGGATGCCATTCCGGAAGGAACCGTGGTGTTCCCGAACGAGCCCTTGATCCGCGTAACCGGTCCGCTGCTGCAGGCGCAACTTGTAGAAACCCCGCTCCTGACCCTGATCAATTTCCAGACTTTAATTGCTACCAAAGCTGCCCGCATTACCGAAGCCGCGCAAGGCGATCTGGTAATGGAATTCGGGATGCGGCGGGCTCAGGGCGTAGACGGTGCACTGGCGGCGGCAAGGGCCGTTTTTATAGGCGGGGCCAAAGCAACTTCCAACGTACTGGCCGGCAAGCTTTTCGGGTTTCCGGTAAAAGGCACGCACGCGCACAGCTGGGTAATGGCTTTCGAAGAGGAAGAAGAAGCGTTTGAAAAATATGCCGAAGCCTTCCCGAACGATTCCGTTTTTCTGGTAGATACTTACGACACGCTGGAAGGAGTAAAAAACGCTATTAAAGTGGCCCAAAAACTCCGGACCAAAGGTTCCGAACTGGCCGGCATCCGCCTCGACTCCGGCGACCTGACTTACCTGAGCCGGGAAGCCCGCAAATTATTAGATGAGGCCGGTTTTCCGAACGTTTCCATTGTGGCTTCCAACGACCTGGATGAATACCTGATCGCGGACCTAAAAAAACAAGGCGCCCGGATCGATACCTGGGGCATCGGCACCAGACTGGTTACCGCGTACGACCAACCAGCTTTAGGGGGCGTTTATAAAATGGGGGCTTTAAGAGATGAGAAAGGAAACTGGCAATACAAACTGAAGCTGTCGGAACAACTGGCCAAAACCTCTACGCCGGGTGTATTACAGGTTAGGCGGTTTATTTCGGAGGAAAACAAGTTTGTGGCCGACATGATCTGCAACGAAGCGGAACCGCTGCCGGAGCAAGCCTTAATCATCGATCCGTTCGATTTTACCCATCGCAAAGCCATCCCGGCCGGTACCCGCCACGAGGATCTGCTGATGCCGGTTTTCCGCGGCGGGGAACAGGTTTATAAACTGCCTTCCCTGCCGGAAATTCAGGCCAGAACGCAACAGCAGCTCCGGCAGCTTGATCCATCTTCCCGGCGTTTCCTGAACCCGCACGTGTACCCGGTCGGCCTGGAAGAAACCCTTTTTGAAATGAAAACGAACCTGGTTTTAAGTTACCGGAAAACAGAAGCGGCCTCATCCTGAGGCCGCTTCTGCATGGAAAATGGCATGTTAAATTTCAACCTAAAAAAATCATTTCGAAAGGCAAGTAGCAAGGCTGGAGTAACCACATAAATTCACAAACATTACAGTTATAAGCAATGGTACCAAATTAATTTAAACAACTGCCCGACCAACTTAATTATTAGCATTTGCTTGACGGGATTTGTAATCCCGTATTAACTGAGCCGTGGGATTTGTAATCCCACTTTCTAAAATTAACCTTGTCATGCACTACTACGATTGTCCTTTTGTAAGTCATCTATAAGTTCAAAGCTCCGAAATCACAAGATTCTTCCAGAATGACAGAAAAAGGAATGCGTATTATTCAAATTAGATTTGTCCTGATTCTTAATTTTTAAAGAACCTTACCTACTTAAAAAACCTTACGTATTTCCAATCCAAATACTAACATCCAGATACCAATGTCTTAAAAAGTCCAGGGGTATAGATCTGGTGGTGCGTTGGTGGCCAAGGGGGTATGCAGTGGGTGCAGGGCTTCGGTTTCGTCTATGAACATAAAAGCATCGTAGCGTTCCGGTACTACCGAAGGCACGTAATTGCCGAAGCGTTCGGTTTTAGGGTCGTACACCACACCAATGGCCCGATGCCCGATAGTGTCGCGGAGTTCCGGGACATGCTTCAGGTCTTTGGAAAGAATGAGCTTGTCTTCCGGGCTTATTTCGTGCAGGAAATGCTCCCAGCTCCCGCGTTGCGCTTCCGGCACATCCATTTTCTGCATGGGCGCGCCCCAGCTTTTTCCGGCAATCACGCTGCCTTTATAAGACCCGAAACCCACCGCAAAAACCTTGTCCCGGCCGTGTTGCTCGCGTACCAGCTGGCCTACGTTTAGCATACGGCTTCGGGCCATATCGGTAAAGCGGGCATCGCCGATGTGGGTATTATGCTCCCAGATAATGGCTTTGGCCTCCGGACCGTGGAATTGTAGCAGGCGGTTCAGGGTTTCTACCATGTGCTCGTCGCGCACGTTCCAGGAGTTAGAGCCTCCCTTCACCATGGCCCGGTAGTATTTTTCGGCATTTACCGTTACCAAAGCATTTTGTTCGGTACTGAACTGGGCTTCGTTCTCTTTGTCGAGCGCGGCCGCTTTTTCCCGGATACGGGTAAGCAGATCCAGCACTTCTTCCTCGCAATCCTGGGGCACAAAGGCAACGGCGCGGGCATATTCTTCCGGATCGTTGTTGAAGGGCTCGAAGCAATTTACCACCTTGCGGGCCGCTGTAACCAGTTCAGGGTCTTTGGCTTCCACGTAACTCAGGATCTCTTCCAGGCTTTCCCATAAACTGTACACATCCAGGCCGTAAAACCCGATCTTTTTGCTTACCGGTTTGGTCTGGTTATTTTCCTTCAGCCATTCCACCAACGCGGCTACTTCCCAGTTTCCCCACATCCAGGTTGGCCAGCGGTTAAAGTTCTGCAAAAGCTTGTGCACGGTATTGCTGCCGTCGGAATACCCCTTAACGTACCGGTTTACCAGGAAAGAATCGGGCCAGTCGCCTTCTACGGCAATAAAGTTAAAGCCTTTTTCCTGGATCAGGCGTTTGGAAATGGCAGTGCGCCAGGTATAGTATTCGGAAGTTCCGTGAGAGGCTTCGCCCAGCATTACAACCCGGGAATCGCCGATGGCTTCCATGAGGGGATTGAGGCTTTGCGCGTCTTCCAACAAATAGTGCCGAAAGGGTTTTTGATAGACCTTCTTCATAATTTTCGAATTAAGTAAACAGGTCTTAAATACTCTATTTCAGCGCCTTTCGTTGTTTTTTCGGCTTTTAACTGGTAAAGGATAGCGTTTCCGGTGGGGAGGGCACGGCATTTCCGGGCTGAATTTTTATAGTATTTTTCTAATTTAATTTATAACGTAATATATCAGATTGGATAAGTAAAAACAGCATCTAAGTACCAAAACAAAAGGCCGGAAAGTACTTTCCGGCCTTTTGTTTTTTTTTTACTAATTGAATTTCTTCCACTTAGCCTTTGCTGCCGAATACGCGTTTCAGCAGTTCGGTGGTTCGGGCAATCGGATTTTCTCGGATGTTAGCTTCCTCCTGGGCTACGAGCGTAAACAAACCGGCAATGGCTTTATCGGTAGCGTAAGCATTCAGGTCGGGGTTTACTTTCTGTACCAGTGGCACTTTATTGTAGGCTGTAATAATAGTGCCGTAATGCTTCGTGGCGTTTACTTTATCCAGCGACTTTTGAATGATCGGCTTAAAGGAAGCGGTTAGTTGCGGGGTGGTGGTGCGTTTCAGATATTGCGTTGCGGCATCCTTTTCTCCCCTCAGAATGTTCCAGACATCCCGGATGGTCAGGCTTTTTATGGCGGAAATGAAAATAGGTTTGGCGCTGGTAGCAGCATCTTCGGCGGCGCGGTTTAAGCTTACCACAAATTTATCGACCTCGCTGCCCATGCCCATGTTGCGTAAGGTGGTTTCCACTTTCTGAATTTCCGGCGGAAAAGGAATACGGATAAGGGAGTTGCCGTAATAGCCGTTGGTTTGCGAAGCCTGGGCGGTGCCTTTGGAGGTTCCCTGGATGAGGGCTTCTTTCAGACCGTTTGCTACTTCGGCTTCGGTTAAAGGCCGGTTGGTGGAACCCGTAGTTTTAGGCAGCCCCAAGCCGGAAACGTCGGGAATATTGAACTGGCCGGAGGCACAGGAAGAAAGCGAAGCAAAAAAAATGAGAAAAGAATAAAAACTTAACTTTTTCATACGTATTAGGTGGTTAACTTTGAAGCATATTAAGTAGCAAGCTTTGCATAAACCCTGCCAGATTATGAAACCGGTATTCGCAGAAATTATTACCATTGGCGACGAAATTCTTTACGGCCAGATAACCGATACCAACTCTGCCTGGCTGGGTACGGAACTCGGCCTGCTGGGGGTTCAGGTAAAACAGATTTCCTCCATAGCCGACAAAGCAACCGACCTGATCGAAGCCCTGGAAGAAGCCATGAACCGGGCCGACCTGATATTAATAACCGGCGGCCTGGGCCCAACCCGCGACGATATTACAAAAAAAACCTTAGCCGATTATTTTAAATGTGAGCTGAAACTGCACGAGCCTTCACTGGCCGACGTTACCGAACTTTTCCGGAGCCGCGGCCGCGAAATGACCGAAGCTAACCGTCAGCAGGCTTTTCTGCCGGAAAGCTGCATTCCGATCCGGAATATTATCGGTACGGCGCCGGGCATGTGGTTTGAGCATAAGGGCAAGATCATTGTTTCCATGCCGGGGGTGCCTTACGAAATGAAACGGATGATGACGGACCTGGTACTGCCGAAGATCAAAGAATCGTTCGAATTTCCGGTTATCATTCATAAGGTGATCCAGACCATTGGCATTGGCGAATCGTTCCTGGCGGACCAGCTTTCGGAATGGGAAGATGCTTTGCCGGAAAACATCAAACTGGCCTACCTCCCCCACCTGGCCGGCGTGCGGCTCCGCCTTACCGGTATCGGCTCCGACGCCGACGAACTGGAAGACCAATTGCTGAAAGAACTGAGCACGGTAAGTAACCTGATTTCCAAACACATTTTTGCCTACGGCGAAGTAAGCCTGGAAGAAACCATCGGCATGCTGCTGCTGGCCCGCAACATGACCATTGCCACTGCCGAAAGCTGCACCGGCGGCTACGTAGCGCACAAACTAACCAGCATTCCGGGCAGTTCCATGTACTACATGGGCAGCATTCTGGCCTACGACAACGAGGTAAAAATAAAGCAATTGCAGGTAAAGCCGGAAACCATCGAACAGCACGGCGCCGTGAGCGAACAGGTAGTCCGGGAGATGGCTGAAAACGTGCGCAAGATTATAGGAACCGATATTGGCATTGCCACCAGCGGCATTGCCGGTCCGGGCGGCGGCTCCGAAGATAAACCGGTGGGCACGCTTTGCATTGCCTATTCCGATGCCACCAAAACCATCAGCAAAAAACTCTTCTTCAACAAAGACCGCGAACTAAACATCGAATTTACCACCATGAGCTTGCTGAACCTGGTGCGGCAGAGTCTGCCTTAGGTTCGACTGTTCGATTGTTCGATATTCGATTGTTCGACTTTTTTTCTGAATTATTTACCGTTATGCGGAGAGTTAGAGAAGCGCTCTCCGCATGGTTGGAGAGCCAATCTCCCGATTGGCGTTTGAAGCAGTTCTGATTTTAGAAGAATGTAAATTTCAAGATTGGATTGCTAATTGTTCCAAGTTGTTCGGTTTTGGTAATTACGCCAATCGGGAGATTGGCTTTACGGAAATGCGTAGAGCACTTCGTTAACTCTACGCATAACGGAATAACGGAAAATGTTAAAATGAAAAACTCACTCTTCTTTCTTACCATTGTGCTTGTTTTCTCAGGATGTAAAAAACCCGAACCAAAACAAGAAAAAGCTGAAAAGTCCAAGGAGAAAATTGAAGTACAGAATCCTTTAACCAGGCTGGAAAAGGATTTTAAATTCAGCCATTTAACTGCGTTCGAAATAGACACCTTTAATTGGGAAACCAGGCCAGGCAATTATGTTGAGCTAGATTCTCAAACATTCAGATTGGTCTGGCAGGATCCAAAAAGGAAATTCATCGGTCAAGGGAATGATCGGGATTACCTTTATTCATGGCAAACAAAAACGCCGGATAGAATAGAATTTGTAATTCTTTCCCAAGACGAAAGCAGTTACTGCGATCTCCTTCAGTATTGCATTTTCGACAAGAATGGCAAGGCTATCGACAATTTCATCGTTGCTTCCAGTTGCGGAGATGGAGGTTGGAGTTACGAGTCCTCAGGGAAATTGATTGCCGAAAACAAATTCGAAATAAAAGGTACAGAGTCTGAAAGCGAACTTATCGGTTTAGAAAGCAATGAAACCATCGAAGGCGATTCAACTATAACGCATCTCACGATCGGCGAAAATGGCAAAGTAATGAAAGAAGAAATTTCAAAAGTTCATTTCAGAAAAAAGCTCTAATGTAACAACGTGAATTTTAGGATTTAAGCAATCCAAAAATGCTATGGTTTTAAGCCGAAAAACTGGGTTCCAAATATTTCTATCTATCCATCCATTTTTACCCACCAGAACGCTATCCGTCCCACCACAAAAATCCAACATTCGAATCTCGAAAATTCGAACCTACGAACCCGAGGTTAATTAGCTAAAATTATTACCTTTGCGACAGTTTTTGAACACATTCGAACAACGAATAACGACAAACGAACAACGAAAAAATATGGCACTTGTAGAAATGCTGATGCCCAAAATGGGTGAGAGTATCATGGAAGGTACGGTTCTGAAATGGTTGAAGCAGGTTGGCGACACCATCGAGCAGGATGAATCGGTACTGGAAGTAGCAACGGACAAAGTAGATACCGAAGTACCGGCCATTAATGCAGGTGTTTTAAAAGAGATTCTGGCCCAGGAAGGCGAAGTGGTTGCGGTAGGTAAACCAATTGCCATCATCAGCACCGGCGGCGACAACGGTCATGCAGGGGCTGCTCCGGCCGCGGCTGCTGTTTCGGCTCCTGCGCAAACGGCTACAGCTACCGTAGCTGCTCCGGCAATGGCTGCTTCCGGCGGTTCGGTAGCAAAGTTAGACCAACCGGCTTCCGGCCGTTTCTATTCGCCGCTGGTACTTAATATTGCCCGCGAAGAAGGTATCTCGATGCAGGAACTGGAATACATTCCGGGCACCGGCAAAGAAGGACGCGTATCTAAAAAAGACATTTTAGACTTCGTAGCCAACCGTGGCAAAGCTCCGGTTCAGGCGGCACCTCAGGTTAACGGCACGGCCCAAGCGGCTGCTCCGCAAGCGGCACCGGTTGCTGCTGCCCCGGCTCCTCAGGCTGCTCCACAGGTTTCTGCTACACCGGCTGCTTCTTACAGCGGTAACGTAGAGATCATCGAAATGGACCGCATGCGCAAAATGATCGCGCAACGCATGGTAGACAGCAAGCGCATCAGCCCGCACGTTACTTCTTTCGTGGAAGCCGACATGACCAACATCGTGAACTGGCGGAACAAAATGAAGGACAGCTACAAAAAACGCGAAGGCGAAAACCTGACCTTCACTCCGATCATCATCGAAGCCATTGTGAAAGCAATCAAAGATTTTCCGATGATCAATGTAAGCGTAGATGGCGACCGCATCATTAAGAAACGCGACATCAACATTGGCGTGGCGGTTGCGCTGCCAAGCGGAAACCTAATCGTTCCGGTAATTCACAACGCCGACCAGATGAACCTGAACGGTATAACCAAAAAGGTGAACGACCTGGCCAACCGCGCCCGCTTAAACAAACTTACGCCTGCCGACCTGGCTGAGCCTACTTACACCGTATCGAACGTAGGTTCTTTCGGAAACGTAATGGGTACGCCGATCATCATGCAGCCACAAGTGGCTATTATGGCCGTTGGTGCGATCAAGAAAAAGCCGGCCGTAATCGAAACGCCGCAAGGCGACCTGATCGGTATCCGTCAGTTCATGTTCCTGAGCCACTCCTACGACCACCGCGTGGTTGACGGTTCTCTGGGCGGCATGTTCGTACGCAAAGTAGCCGATTACCTGGAGAACTTCGATATGAACACTTCTATCTAGTTTTACAGCTTAAAACGATACTATTTTAAAAAGCCCCGGAGCAATCCGGGGCTTTTTAATTTATTCGAACTGACTTTTGTTAATTATTTTCTTTTGCTACCTTCCTGAAAATTAGCGCACGTTATGATCAGCACGCTTTTCAGGTTTTTCCGCTATCTCCTTTTAGGTTTACCACTTGGTTTTACGAACTGTAAATCGATTTATTACACCCCGTTTATGCACCAGGTGCCCTTGCTGAAGGAAGAGGATGACTTCGTGTATTCCGGGGGCATTTCGGTTTCGGAGAATGAGACCTATATGGCGGAAAATAGCTATGCCGGTTCCATATCCGATAAAATAGGCATAGTGATCAATAATTCCATTCAGCTTTCACCTATAAGCGTGGGCTTTAATATGAGTGGCGGAGCGGGCTATTTTAAACCGGTAAATGCAAAGGAGAACCTGATCTTCGAAACTTACGGCGGACTTGGCTATAACATGTTTTACAATGAAACCGGTACTTCAAATTTCTATCGTATTATTATTCAACCAGATTTTGGATTCCGGCATAAGTATGTAGAAGCGGCCGTAGCTACGCGGATGGTGGCCATGTATTCCGATCCTTCCAACAAGCACCGGGCCGGCATGCGTGAATACAACATCCATCAGGCTTACGATTTAAATGAAGGCATGTATTATATTTTTGAACCCGGTTTCGTTTTCCGCTTCGGCCTTGAGCACGTGAAACTACAGGTGCAGGTAGCAAGAGCAGCGCCTTTAACCTCCAAACCCATTTCCTACGACCGCCTGAGTTTTAATTTTGGTATTACTGTCAGGAATTAACCGAACCGTTTTTACCCCTTTGAATATGGCCAGGAAATGATACCAGAAGCTATTTCATAAATAAGAATGTCCTGTTGAGCGCTAGCGAAACAACTCGTCGGCCTGAAGCAAAACCGTTAATTCTGGCTTTTATGTTGTTGGCCGACGAAGTCCTTCGCTAGGGTTGCCCATGACATAATTAGGATTGGCAGAAATAATCACCCAGATCTGTGGTGCACCGACCCGCGCACTTCTAGTGCTCCACCAAATTAATTATTAGCGTTTGCTTGACGGGATTTGTAATCCCGTCTTAACCGAGCCGTGGGATTTGTAATCCCACTTTCTAAAAATTAAATTGGTAATGCACTAGTAGAAAAGGCAGGAATGGCTACGGCAGCAGCGAAACAACTTATCGGCGAATTGCGGACTTCTATTCTGGCGTATTTGCTATTGGCCGACGAGGTCCTTCAGAGCTACGCTCGCAAGTTTCGCGCTCCATCGCGCTCACTTGTGCTCAGGATGACACTTAGCAAACGGCACCACTACTGAAAACCAATCTTTGATGTCATATCCACTTTTCGAAATTCTAACCACAAAATTTTTCCCCACTCAGAATGACATTTTTTGAGATAGTTTCTAATTAATCGCGGAAACGTTGCGGATTCAGCCGAGGCTTTTTTATTTTAAATAACCACAGCAGGTTTGGCAAACTCTTTCTAACTTCGGACTTTAAAACGCTATTATTTTTGCTTTAAAACCTGCTATGAAAAATTTCCTTTTTATTTTACTTATTGCCGCTTCCCTGTTCCTGGCCATTTTATTTTACTGGCAATTCAGCTCGGCTCAGAAAGAAGTAAACCTCTCCCGCCAGCGCATTGCCGACCGCGATTCTAAAATTTACAAACAGGACCGGCTGATCGATTCGTTGCAGAAGCGGGTAACCGGCCTACCGCAACTAGCAGCCGGCGATACCATTGAGCTGGAAACGCCGCCTTCCGCCCAATTTGCGGATGAACTGGGCAGCCTGAGCGAAAGCGACATTAACCGGTTGCAGAAGAAAGGTTTACGTAACCCGGAAGTGGAATTGAAGAACAGCCTGATCAAAAACCAAAGCTCCCTGATACCGGTTAAGGGTACGGTTGGCGGCACCATGACTTTCCGCGACATCCGCATCCTGAACGACAGTTACGCGCTGGCCTATTTCGAAGACGGTCATAACGGCGGCAATATGCTCCTGAAGTATTCAGTAGCCAATGGCGTAGTAACCTGGAAAGTGCTGGACAGCTATTCGATGTAAAGAAGACTTCATTCAGATCTGAGAATTTTCGCTAAGTAGCAGGACTGAAATAACTGCCTGATTAGAACAGAAGACAAATTACTACAATCTTCTTAATTTCAGCTTCTTACACCTTTAATCCAGATACTAATATCCGGATACCAATGTCTTTTCACTTAAAAAAGAGCATGAGAATTCCCTTTAATTTACCTGCCGCATTGCTGCTTTTTTCCTTTGCCTGTGCAAATAATAAAATGCCCGAGCCCAAGCCTGTTACCGAAGATTGCACCCCGGGTTCGGTTACGTTTTCCGGCCAGGTTACTGCCATTGTTCAGCAGGATTGCGCCCTTTCCGGCTGCCACGGCTCAGGTTCACCCTATGGGGATTTTAATAAATATACCGATCTGAAAGCGAAAGTAGACAATGGCAGCTTCCGGAATTCGGTTCTGGAACAACATACCCCCGTAATGCCCCCGCCGGGTTCTACCGAACTTACCGAAGCCGAACGACAAACGCTGGAATGCTGGGTGAACGATGGCGCGCTGCAATAACTAAACCATAGACTTCAACTTTGTACATCAGAAGATGAATTAGTACATTTACCATAATTCAGGTTAAACTATATATCATCTTCGCTCTATGAAAAAAGTAATACTTGGTTTTGCTGCCTCCGCGCTTGTATTGGGGCTTCATGTAAGAGGCAATACCAACTCCATGACGCCGCCGGCCGGCTATACGGGCGCGCCCGGCCAGAGTAATTGCACCAGCTGCCATGCGGGTACGGTAAACTCCGGCTCCGGCTCGGTAAACCTGATCAGCGCGCCTGCCGCGTATGTACCCGGCGCTACCTATACGCTGCAACTGGTAGTAAACGATATTTCCCAGATGCGCTTCGGGTTCGAACTGGCCGCCCTGACCAGCAGTAACCAGCAGGCAGGCTCTTTTACCCTGATAAATGCCAACAATACCGCCATTCAAACGGCCAACCGCATCAGTTATGTTTCGCACCGGAACGCCGGCGTAGGCAATTCCTGGACATTTCAATGGACAGCGCCGGCTACCAATGTTGGGCCGGTTACCTTTTACATGGCCGGCAATGCCGCCAACGGCAACAGCTCCGACCGGGGCGACCTGATTTATACCAACCGCGTGATATTAAACCCCCAGGCCATCAGCGGTATTGTTGAAACCGAAAAAAGCGTTTCCAGGATCTACCCCAACCCGGTTAGCAGCACTTTAAACGTAGAACTGCCAAAAAGCCATTCCGTAAAAGTGCTCGACCATACCGGAAAAGAAGTAAGCAACCTGGCCGGAATTACAGAGAAGGAGCCGCTTGATGTCAGAAATTTCCCGAACGGCACGTATTTCTTACAGGTTACCGGCAAAGAAACCCGAGAGTTGAAACGGTTTGTAGTGCAGCATTAACCGGCAGAAGCAAAAAAAAAAGCAGCGTCCCGGATTGACGCTGCTTTTTTGCAGTCTCACAGAGAATTAATACTTCTTCTTTTTCATTGCCGCAACATCTTTGGTTTCAAGCATATTTCCGTTAGCATCGAAGGTTAAGTACATTTTTTTGTTTCCGTCCTTAGCTTTCACCCGGTACAATTTCCCTTTTTCCGGGGTGTCCATTTCCGTGTAATCGTCCATAGACCAGTTGCTGTAAGGGCCAGCGGTTAACGATTTGTTTACCGGTGCCGGTAACTGGTTTTTATGAATTTCGGTTTCGGTTTCTTCCCAAGCGCCTTCCGGTGTAAAATAGGCTTCCCATTCTTTGCCGTCCATTTTGAATTCGGCCTCATAAAGTCCTTTGTCCCGTTCCCAATCCCAGTCGGTTACCTTCATGTTGGGGTACTTGGTGTTAAAAGCAGAAGTAACCAACGCCGGCACCTGGTGCCCTCCTGCCCTTCCTTCGTTCTGGGCCCAAAGGGCCTGTACATTGCAAAGGCAAAAGCCCAACATAATCCATAAAGCCTTCTTCATAATAATAAAATTTAAGTTTTAATATTATTATAACGGCCTTTTACAAACACAGGTTAAAAGCAACATTAAGTTGTTTGATTCCTTCCCTAAAAAACGGTACGCTGTTAACTAAAAAAGTCCGCTCCCAGGAGCGGACTTTTCATTTTCAGTACGAAACCTATTCGTTAGGCCAGGGCTGCCAGGCTTTCTTCCAGCGCTTTGATCTTGGCTTCGGCATCGGCTTTTTTCTGGTATTCCTTTTCCAGTACTATTGCCGGTGCGCCGCTTACAAAACGCTCGTTGCTTAGTTTTTTATCTACCGAAGCCAGGAAACCTTTGGTATACTCCAGCTCTTTCTGCAGACGGTCTTTTTCGGCTTCAACATCGATGTTGCCTTCCATCGGCACAAAATACTCGTCCGGACCTTCCACAAAGCTGATCGCGTTATCGATAATGGCTTCGCTGTAGCTTACCGTTTCAAGGTTGGCCAGTTTGCGAATTATACTTTCGAAACCGTTGTAATAATGCGGCGAAGCGGTTTTCACATGCAGGTTCAGAGCTTTATTGTTCGGAATATTTTTGGTGTTCCGGATGTGGCGGATGCCGGCTACGATATCGAGCACGCGTTCCATTTTTTCGAGAAGAATGGTATCTACTTTATCGATCTTCGGCCAAGGGGCTATAATTAAGCAATCTTTAACCGGACGCTCTTTCAGTTCGTGCCAGATCTCTTCGGTAATGAACGGCATGAACGGATGCAGCACTTTCAGGATGTTTTCCAGGAAATGGTGCGTGGCCTTAAGCGTGTGCGGATCGATCGGTTTCTGGTAGGCCGGCTTGATCATTTCCAGATAAGAAGAACAGAAATCGTCCCAAACCAGCTTGTACACCGTCATTAAAGCATCGGAGATCCGGAATTTTTCGAAGTGTTCTTCCAGCACGGCAAACTCCTGATTGAAACGGCTTTCGAACCAGGCAATGGCGCTTTCGTTCGGGCTCTCCAGGGTCTGGTCGCATTCCCAGCTGCTGATCAGGCGGTACGCGTTCCAGATCTTGTTGCTGAAGTTCCGGCCCTGTTCGCACAGTTTCTCATCGAACAGAAGGTCGTTACCGGCCGGCGAGCTGTACAACATCCCGGTTCTTACGCCATCGGCGCCGTATTTCTCGATCAGGTCCAGCGGGTCCGGCGAGTTGCCTAATTGCTTCGACATTTTCCGGCCTTGCGTATCCCGTACGATACCGGTCAGGTACACGTTTTTGAACGGCATTTCTTTCCGGTACTCGTAGCCGGCCATAATCATGCGGGCCACCCAGAAGAAGAGTATTTCCGGAGCGGTAACCAGATCGTTGGTCGGGTAATAGTAGTTGATGTCTTTGTTGTCCGGGTCTTTGAAACCATCGAACACGGAGATCGGCCACAGCCAGGAAGAGAACCAGGTATCGAGTACGTCTTCATCCTGACGTAAGTCGCTTTCAGTCAGGTGCTGATTGCCGGTTTTTTCGCGGGCCATTTCCACGGCTTCCTCCAGGGTTGGCGCTACCACAAAGCTGCCATCGGCAAGGTAATACGCCGGGATCTGCTGCCCCCACCACAGTTGACGGGAAATGCACCAGTCGCGCACGTTTTCCATCCAGCTCCGGTACATGTTCTTGAATTTCGGCGGATGCAGCTTGATGTCGTCGTTCATTACCGCATCCAGGGCCGGTTTTGCCAGGGTATCCATTTTCACCCACCACTGCATCGAAAGTTTCGGTTCTATTACCGCGCCGGTTCTTTCGGAAGTCTGCAGCACGCTGGCGTATTCTTTTACGTCGGCCAGTAAGCCGGCCGGCTCCAGGTCTTTTACGATCTGCTTGCGCGCCGCAAAACGATCCTGCCCCACGTACAGCACCGCTTTTTCATTCAGCGTACCGTTGTCGTTCAGGATGTCGATCACCGGCAGGTTGTGCTTCACGCCCAGCTCGTAGTCGTTCAGGTCGTGCGCCGGGGTTACTTTTAAGCAGCCCGTTCCGAAATCCATGGCCACGTACTCATCGCCGATAATCGGAATGGCACGGTTCAGCAGGGGAATTAAAACGTTCTTGCCGATTAAGTGCTTGTAACGGTCGTCGTTCGGGTTTACCGCCACGGCCACGTCGGCCATAATGGTTTCCGGACGCGAGGTGGCTACTACAATAAATTCTTCGGAACCTTCGAGCTTGTACCGGAGATGGTACATTTTGGCGGTGGTTTCCTTCGCAATTACTTCTTCGTCGGAAATAGCCGTTAAACCCACCGGATCCCAGTTAACCATGCGCACGCCGCGGTAGATCTTGCCTTTGCGGTACAGGTCCACGAATACATCGATCACGGCTTTGGTCAGGTCCGGCTCCATGGTGAAACGGGTGCGGTCCCAGTCACAGGAAGCGCCTAATTTCTTCAGCTGCTCCAGGATAATGCCGCCGTATTTGTTTTTCCATTCCCAGGCGTATTCCAGAAATTCTTCACGGGAAAGGTCGGTTTTCTGAATGCCTTTTTCGCGGAGCATGGCCACCACTTTGGCTTCGGTAGCAATAGAAGCGTGGTCGGTGCCCGGTACCCAGCAGGCTTCCTTGCCCTGCATGCGGGCGCGGCGGATAAGCACATCCTGAATGGTATTGTTGAGCATGTGGCCCATGTGCAGCACGCCGGTTACGTTAGGCGGCGGAATTACGATGGTGTAAGGCTGTTTGCGTGGGTTGGGTTTAGAGCGGAAAAAGCCCTGTTCCATCCAGGTCTTGTACCACTTTTCTTCGGTTTCTTTCGGATTATACGTTTTGGCTATCGACATCTTTCTTCTGATTTGAAAATTTGGAAAAAAGGAGATTTGAAAATGAAATCTTCCTTATTCCTTTACCGGCAGAACCGGCCGTTTTCGGTAAAAAGCAAAATTAGGGATTTTTTCAGATGTTCGATTTTTGAAGCACCGATTCGGACTTTTTTATTTGGAGAAGGTAGCGTTTTGAAGGCGGGAATTGGGGTGGATTTAGCGGGAAGCGGCTTGTCGGGAAGTTCCTGCAGGTTGTTTTTGGTAGAAGGTATTTACGGAAGTCTGGAGACTTCCTTTTGTTCTTCAGGCCCAAGTGACGCTTACGCTTAACACTTGCGCCAGCGACGGAGAATGCGTATTATTCAATTTAAATTTGTCCTGATTCTTATTACAATATATTTTCAGGCTACTATTTTTCTTTACGCATCAGGTAATTTGCAACAGCCTGATAGGCTGGTAAAGAATAGGGATCGTTTGCACTATTGGCTGCTACGGGATGGGAGGCTAAACGAACAAGTACCATTTCGGCTTTGGGGTCTATGTATATCGTTTGGCCGTGTACCCCACGAGCAGCAAAGGCGCTATCGGCATTTTCGGTAATCCACCACATATCCCGGTACGACCATCCTTTTAACCCAGAATGCCCGGATTTCGCAAAAGCCTCTTTGCTTCCGCCTTTTTCAATGTCGGCAACTGCTGCCATAGGAATAATTTGTTTCCCGTGCCACTTGCCCATATCAAGGATCAACTGCCCAAACCGACCCAAATCACGAAGGCCTGCACTAAGTCCGCCTCCGGCAAAAGGAACGCCAAGGGCATCTACCTGATAATAAGCATCCTCTTCCATCCCTATTTTGCTCCAGATATTTTCTGATAGTAGCTGGGCCACCGATTTTCCGGTAACTTTTGAAATAATCCAACCCAGCGCATCGGAATTTACCGTTTTATAGCCGAAGGCTTCGCCGTGTTTTCCCTGCTTTTTAACGGTTTCCAAATAAGCATAATAACCAACAGGTCCTTTATAGCCTTTTGGTTTTGGAAAGGGATTGCCGGCAGCTGAAAAGTCCCAAAGTTCGGCTTTGGGGTCGGCATAATCTTCGCTGTATTTTAATGCCGTAGTCATATCCATAACCTGCCGAACGGTAGCATCTCCGAAAGCCGATTTCTTTAGCTCAGGCACGTAAAACGATACCAATTTATTTGGATCTAACCGCCCTTCTGCAACCAGTATAGCCGCCAATGTTCCGGTAAATGATTTGGTAAGCGACATTACAGCATGAACGTTTTTCTCTGTTAGCGCCCCAAAATAGCGTTCATAAACGATTTTGCCTTTATGCAGGATCAGAATGCCATCCGTATAATTCTTCCATAGCGATTGCTCCCACGTCATTGTTTTATTTTCGCCCCAGGGCAGAAATTCAAGGGCATCAATCTTAGGATCGAGCTCGTAGGTGAATGGAGCAGGTTTGTCCGGGCCACGGGAAACATTTACCGTGGGTAAAAATTCACGCATATGTACCACACTATACCGCAGCCCGGGAAAACTGAAAAAAGATCCATCGGCCACGCTTAAAACCTTCTCCTTTGGCGTTGGAAAACCCTGCATCCAGCCCATTTTTATCGGGTCACTTTCCTTTGCAGATAAAAAGTCATGCTGCTGCGCCTGCAGATTTGGGGTTACCAGGCAGGCTACCAGCACAGGGAATAAGCCCTTTTCAATTTTCGATAAAAAATGGATCTGTCGCATAAAACATGTTTTTTTGAATTTTTAATTTATGCGTTCTATTTCATTCCGCTGTCCGGGTATTGGGATTCTGTTTTCCCGTATGCCCCAACCGGATCGTTTCCTGTTGTCCCAGATTTAAATATTCCAACTACATCAGGGCTTAATCTGAACGACTTGAAAATAAAGGCTATGTTGCAAAATGGTTTTCATTTGAAGACTCAAAATAACTGGGATAAGCCAGCTTAAAGCGGAAACTACCATAATAACGAATGCAGCTACCGGCCAGCCTGACAGCGAAATAAGAATGGCGCAAATATACAGGGTGATTGTAAGATAGGTCTTTCGGAAACTTTTGGAAAACGTTTTTATGGTTTCAGCATCTTTGATGTGTAAGGCCAGCAGATGTCTGGATAAAAAGAAGTAGCACAGGCTGGTGACCATAATGTTTATTGCATAAACAGTTACTGCAACTTCAGTCATGGCATTTTTGCCCATCGCGGAGGTTGTAAACGGAATAAAGGAGAGCCAAAACAGACAAAATAAATTAATCCAAAGCGTTTTGTTGCTGACCTGACTAACATTGCGGAAAATATTATGATGGCTTACCCAGAAATTCCCAATAATTAAAAAGCTCAAGGCATACCCGGCAAAGATTGGCCAGGCATTCAGATAGCTTTTCAAGTTGGGGTTATCAGGCACGTGGAGATCTAACACCATTATCGTAATAATAATGGCTATTACGCCATCGGAGAATGCTATCAGCTGGTTTTCACTCATTCTGGTTCACTTGTTTATACGAAACAGGTGAGACAGGCAAAAGTTAATCTAAGGTCTGCACCCCGCCTCCATTTACGAAAAGAACCTGCCCGCTAACCCAGTTGGAAATTGGGGCGGCAAAATACAGCACGGCTCCTGCAATATCTTCTGGCTCGCCCAGCCTTTTTATTGGGGTATGCGACAACATTCTGTCCTTAATTTCAGGTGTCAAAACTTTCTCCAGAGCAGCAGTACGGGTGGCGCCCGGGCCAATTGCATTTATCCGGATACCATCCGGCCCGTAATCGTGGGCCAAATTAGCCGTCATGTGATTTACCGCTGCCTTTGAAGAAGCATAGGCGCTAATTGCAGGGCTTTTGTTGATACTGGCCATAGAAGACATATTGATAATGCTGCCATAGCCGGAGGTTTTCATATGTGGGGCAACCAACTGGCATAAACGCCACATACTAAACACATTCATCTTAAAAACACGTTCAAAGGCTTCAACAGAAATCTGAGAAGGACTTTCTCTACCGGCTCCGCCGCCACCTGCATTGTTTACTAAAATATTGATTTGCCCGTATACTTCCATTGTTCTGTTTACTAAATTGACCAGGGCTTCATCTTTCGTTACATCGCAGTCAATTGCAATGGCTTTTCCACCGGCGTCGTTTATTTCCCGGGCTGTTTTTTCGGCTGCTTCCAAATTGTAGTCTGAGACCACTACTTTCGCACCGTAGGCTGCAAGTATTTCACAACTTGCTTTACCGATCCCGTTTGCCCCACCCGTTACGATGGCAGTTTTTCCTGTTAGATCCAACAATTTTGATGTATCCATAATCTTTGTTGTTGTTTTGTGACGGGTGGTTTCTAAGTTTGCCTATTACGTCTGGGCTAAAAAACGTTTTAATGGTTTTTAGCTTTTGTTGGCAAGCGTTATTTTTTATCCTTTTTTAGCACTGTTTCGATTGCAACAATATTCTTATCTCCGTTCTCAATACTTTCACTATATGAGCAATGTCTGACGGAGTATTTGTACTTTTTCTTGTCCAAGAATAGTAGGTACTTTTGCTTATCCTTAAAGTAGATGTCACAATTAGAAAATTCTGAATCTAAGTCAATTAATTCTCCGGTTTTTAGTTTCCCCTTATATGAAGTTATAATTCGTACCTTAACTCTGTAACTTTGGTCAGGTTTGCTAAAATAGTAATCAATCCTTTCTTCAGGCGTGTCTAGTAGTTCTACTACTTCGATTATAACAATATTTTTTGTTTCCTTTATATGACTCTCAATAGGTGTCATTGTACAAGTACAAGCCCAAGAAGAAACTGCAAACATTAAAATTGTAATTGTAAAAACTAATTTGATAAGTTTCATAAATTCTAATGTATGCCAACTTCCGAATAAACAACACTACTACGTTTATCTGCATTATGTAACAGGGTTTTTCAGCGCTACTTTTAAGCCCCTTCTCAATACTGCTCCTTCGTTCCACGCGCAAACAGCATAGCTCAACAGCCAAGATAGCAAATTGTTACCGGCAAGCAAAGACAGAAGTGCCTCCGTGCAGCGCTCCAGCCTGAACGCTATGCTTTATAAACAAAAAACCCGCCGAAGCGGGTTTTTAAAATCATAAGTATACCAAATCTTAGCTTGCTTCGGCGTGAAGCCACTGTTTTTTGGCCAGCAGTTCTTCTTCGGTTTCGCGGTAATCTGGATCGTCTACACAGCAGTCTACCGGGCAAACGGCGGCGCATTGCGGTTCTTCGTGGAAACCAACGCACTCGGTGCATTTATCGGAAACAATATAGTAGAACTCTTCGGAAATCGGGGTTTGGGCCGCTTTGGCATCCACCACATCTCCGCCGTCAATTTTAACTTCACCCGTCAGCGAGGTACCGCCGCCCCAGGTCCACTTGGCACCGCCTTCGTAAATGGCAGTGTTCGGGCATTCTGGTTCACAGGCGCCACAGTTAATACACTCATCTGTGATCATTATCGCCATAATCGTATCTCCTGTTTTATATTTTTAAATTTTATATACGTAATTTCGAGCCGCAAAAGTAGGAACATTCTCCTACGTAATCAACTATTTACCGGTTTAATTCCCGGAACACCTTTTTTCACTTATTTAAATACCGTTTTTTACGGGTAACGGGGCCGGAATTTTTAGAACGCTGCCCCTGTTTTCAGATATTCAGATAAACCCTATGACTTTAGATAACCGCATTGAAGCTTTTGCCCGTTTAGGCCAGCGCCTGAAAAACTTAAGCCCCGATGAATTACAAAACTTAGCTTCCCGTGCCCGGAACGCCAATTCCTGGTTCGACCTGCCCAACGTAACGGCCGCTTTTCAGGGTATTGCCAATTTGCTCGAAGAACAATACCTCCGGGAATGGCTTTATACGTACGATTTCCCGGAACTCGAGTCTCCAAAAAAAGTGGGCATCGTAATGGCCGGCAATATTCCCTTAGTCGGTTTTCACGATCTGCTGAGCGTGCTGATCAGCGGCCACCATGCCCTGGTAAAAACCTCTTCCGACGACCCGCACCTGATCAAATTTGTAGTAGACGAACTCCTGAAAATCGAACCGCGCTTTGCCGATTACATCACGTTCGTGGATCTGTTAAAGGAATCGGAGGCCATTATTGCCACCGGCTCGGATAATACGTCGCGCTACTTTGAATATTATTTTGCCAGCCGGCCGCACATTATCCGCAAAAACCGGAGCAGCGCCGCCATATTAACCGGTTACGAAAAACCGGAAGAGCTGCATGCCTTAGGGAACGATATTTTCCAGTACTTCGGATTGGGCTGCCGCAATATTTCCAAGCTTTTTGTGCCGGAAGGCTACCGTTTCGATCCGTTTTTCGAGGCTCTGGAACCCTACAAAGCCATCCTGGACCACCACCGCTACCAGAACAATTACGATTACAACAAATCGATCCTGCTGGTGAATGGCGTCCCGCACCTGGATAACGGTTTCTTACTTTTAACCGAAAGTAAACAGCCGGTCTCCCCTATTTCGGTGCTGCATTACGAAACCTATAACGGTCTGCCGGATCTGGCTGAAAAAATGAAAGCTTCCGAAGAAAAAACGCAATGCGTGGTTTCCTCAACGGGCTGGTACCCGAAAAGCTTCTCTTTCGGGCAGGCGCAATGCCCCATGGTCTGGGATTATGCTGACGGCGTAGATACCCTGGCCTTCCTGGCAAAACTATAATTGCCTTCCATTCACGAAGAAGCCCGCTCCTTTCCGGAAGCGGGCTTCTTTTTTCCTGATAAAATTATTCCGGCGAAAGCGAACTTGCTTTTAAGCCGAAATTCCAGAATATCATTTTGTTAAGGCTTATTTTCTGACTTAAAGCATGGTGTTTGCGTATTAAGGAGAATGAAAAATTGGCGGAACATATAAAACAAATCGTTTTAGCCACCGTTGATTTTATATGTAGAAATACTATATTAGCAGAAACACTCACAACTAAGCCTCACAAATTCATGGAACATATCCTTAAAGCCCCTGAACTTATCCAGAAAGAAATCATTCCGACCTTGCGTTTCGGCCGGGAAGATGTACTGCAAACGGTTGAGGGGCGCAAGCGCCGGCAGCACGACATTCACCGGGCTACTTTACTGGGAAATGCTTACCATGGCAAAGTAGATATTTTCTTTATAACCGAAGACGGCGAACAAAAACGGGTAAACACCACCATCTGGGACTACGACAAAGAATACATCATGCTCAAATCCGGCTCCTCCCTCCCGATCCGCTGTATTAACGGCGTGGAATTTTATTAATTATTAATTGTTGATTGCTGATTGTTAATTGTTGATTGCTGATTGTTAATTGTTGATTGAAAAAAATCTCTCATTACCCTGTAAGACAATCAAAATTTCAACCAAGAACAATTTAGCCAATAAACAATCAGCAATTAACAATCAACAATTTTAAACCCGGTCCAGTACTTTCAGGATCAGATCGTTAATGGTTTCGTCAGCATTTTCGGCGAAGCGGTGATTTACGCGGTCGGCTACGATGGCATTCAAAGACAGCATTTCGTGGCCCAGCAACCTTCCCAGGGAATAATAGCCGGCCGTTTCCATTTCAAAATTGGTGATCTTAAAATCTTCGAACTGGAAGCTGTGATAGGCTTGTATAAGCTGCTCGTTTTTCAGCGGCACGCGCAATACGCGGCCTTGCGGCGCATAAAAGCCCGGACAGGTTAGCGTGTTTCCCGGAATCATATCGAAGGCAATTTTCTGACGCAAGCTCTCGGAACCCTGCACGCAATAAGGCGCAAACGGTAAGCCCAACTGGGCTTTCAGGCCTTCGGAGATACTGTTTTCAAAATCGGTTTGCACCAGCGGGTAAAACTGCATCAGGCTGTCGAGGCCGATGGCGTAATTGCTGGCCAAAAGGCCACCAAGTGGCACCGAGCTTTGCAAAGCGCCGGAAGTACCAACACGAATAATTTTCAGGGAAATGCGGTCTTCTTCGGCCACCGGAATCCGGGTAAGCAAGTCTATGTTTACCAGGGCATCCAGCTCGTTCATCAGGATATCGATATTATCGGTGCCCATGCCGGTGGAAATTACCGTTAGGCGTTTGCCTTTGTAGTACCCGGTATGCGTAATAAATTCCCGTTTGGCCACTTCAATTTCAATGGAATCGAAGTAGCGGCTTACTTTGGCTACGCGCTCCGGGTCGCCTACCGTAATAATGGTATCGGAGATATGTTCCGGAAGTAAGTTCAGATGGTAAACACTACCGTCGGGGTTTAAAATGAGTTCCGATTCTGGAATTGCTTGCATGGCTAATCTTTTTCTTGAAATTTGAGGTGAAGGTAGCAGATTTGAAAATGAGAAAGCGGGAAAAAGCGAAAATAATTTCCCTTTTCCTGCCCTACGTTAAAAACAAAAAGCAGGTAACATTTACCTGCTTTTTGTTTTCATATTCCTGAATTCCTGGTCTATTTAAGCGTTGGCCTTCGTCCGTTTCAGTCCTTTGAACGGATTATAGCCGTTGGTTTCTTTCTGGTAATATCCGCTGCCGTCGTAAGGCCTTACTTCCGGGTGATTTTTACATTCTTCCGAACAAGCTCCCTGCATTTCATGGCCGCAGCTCTCGCAGATGGCCACGTGAATGTTGCAGCTCGGGTTGGCACAGTTCACCATGCGGTCGGAAGGTGTGGCACACACGTAGCATTGGGAGATAACGGTCGGGTTTACTTTGTTCACGTCTACGGTTAAGCGGTTATCGAACACGTAGCATTTGCCTTCGAAATCTTCGCCGCCGGCTTCCATGCCGTACTTAATAATGCCGCCGTGCAGCTGGTACACGTTCTCGAAACCCTGTTCCAGTAAAAACGCGCTGGCTTTTTCGCACTTAATGCCGCCGGTGCAGTAAGTCAGGATCTTCTTATCCTTGTACTTTTCTTTCAGCTCGTCTACCTTGGCCGGGAAATCGCGGAAGTTCTCGATCGGCAGGGTAACGGCATTTTTAAAGCGGCCCACGTTGAATTCGTAATCCGAACGTACATCCAGAATAACCACGTCTTCGGAGTCCTTCATTTTTTTGAATTCTTCGGGCTCCAGGTGAATACCGGTGCGTTTGTTCGGGTCGATGTTCCGCAGGCTGGAATGCACAATTTCCGGTTTGTGGCGCACGTGCAGCTTGGCAAATGCGTGCTTATCGGAATAGTCTACCTTGAAATCGGTTTTGGCAAACCGCGGATCGGCTTTTACGGCGGCCATGTACTTTTCACAATCCTCTTTCAGGCCGGAAACGGTACCGTTCAGCCCTTCGGCAGCAATAATAATGCGGCCGCGCAGGTTCAGGTCCAGGCAAAGGCGGTGATGTTCTTCCCGGAATTGCTCCGGATCTTCGATCTGCGTGTAGCAGTAATAAAGTAAGATGCTGTAATCTTTCATAACGGGCTTAGCTTCAGACTAAGTGTTTAAATTTCTGTTTGGTGCCGCAAAATTACATTTATCGGCACAAACTAAAAAGTGATAAATATCAGTAAAGGTTCCGGTTTGAATTGCTTCACGGTTAAATTGTTAAATGGTTAAATGGTTAAATTGTTTAATGGTTGGATTGCTAAATGGTTAAAACTGAAGAATTTAAATTATTCTGAACAAATAACAGTTTAACCATTAAGCAATTAAACAATTTAATCAGGTTTTTCAGGCAAAAAAGGTATCGTTTTTCCAGGAGAGCGTGGAAGGCTCTCCCGATTTATAATACCAGAGCGGCAGCAGAATAAAGACGAGCGAATAATTTAAACCGACCTGGGTTTCCAGGGTGGCTTCGAACAGGAAGGAAAAGGTGATGATGAGGTAATGAATCAAGAATAAGGGCTCGAAACGGGGCGAAAACCGCAAGAGCGGATAATAAAAGCCAATCATAAAGAGCAGCGTGCCTACGATGCCGAAAACTACCAGGTAAAAAATGAACTGGTTATGCGGTAAAATATGCCCGCGTTCCTTTATTTCCGGGAACAAGGTCGAATATTTCTGATCCAGCTCCGGTTCTAAATTTCCCATGCCTACGCCCAGAACCGGATGCTCCTGAAAAACTGCCATGGCCACTTTGTAAGAATACACCCGGCCGGCAATGGAATAGTTATGCGCGTTTTCCGCTTTCGAAACCCGCTGCATATCTTCGATGGTTAAGTAAAACCGGTTATAGAAAGTAGGCAGCGTATAAAAGGCTGCCATTAAACCCAAAGCCAGCCCCGCGCTTATAAGAACTACCCGTTTATATTTTTTCCGGACAATGAGATCGAACAATAGCCCCAGGCCGACCACTGCATAAAAAGCTACCAGGCCGCTCCGTACGGCCAGCAGGTGCAGGAAAACGTACAGCCAGCAGGTAATTCCTAAAATAAAAAGCCGCTCCCAGTTATATTTAAAGAAGAATTCCTGGCGGTAAAAACGGTACCCGATTACAATGGCAAAAGCAACCATTAGGCTGAAGCGCACATGGTTGGTGGGCGTATCCATTATTTTGGAATGCTTGTACAGCGCATTTACTTCAGAAAAGTTAACCAGGTAATTCCCCAGGCTATAGAGCGAACCGGCAAAAACGCAAAGCAAAAAGAAGTAATAAAGCACCTGCAGCCGCCTTTGCGAAATGGCCGGTAAAAGCAGAAAAGAAAGCGGGAATATTACCAAAGGTAATTTCATGGACAGGTCCCGGTACAGAAACTTCCGGTCGATGAGTTCCGGCTGAAGCAGCCCTAATAAATGCAGAACATAGATCAATCCGAACCCCGCAAAGCAACCAAATAAGCGTTTATCGCATTTAACCGCTGAGAATCTCCAGGAAGCCAAGGCAGTAAGCAGCAAGCCTACCGTAGCAATGCTGGAAAGCAAACGGGCAAAGTAAGTGGTAAACATGCCGGCTATAAGCAGGCAGCAGAAGAAAAAAGCTACCTCCGAAAAGCTCCACCTGTTAAATAAAAGATAGCCTTTACCCATTTAAATGGTTCGCAAAATAAATGATCGGGTAAATTATACTTTCTGGGCCGGGTTACCGAAAACCGTTTGTCCGGCCGGCACATCGGCAATTACTACGGCTCCGGCGCCAACTCTGGCTTTTTTCCCGATCTTCACTCCTCCTACAATTACCGCACCGGTACCAATAAAGGCCTGCTCTTCGATCTGCGCTTCGGCGTTTATCAGAGCTCCGGCGCCAACCTGTACAAAATCGCCTAACGTTGCGCCGGTCTCTATCACGGCATTCGATTGAATAATGCAATTATCCCCGATCCGGCAATCGATCTGCACAACGGCGCCTGCATTGATCAGGTTGCCGTGGCCCAGCCAGGCCTGTTCGGAAACATAACTGGCTTTGTGGATGGCATTTACGGGCACCTGCTTGTAATCTTCTTTCAGTTTATTGGCTATAGATTTCCGGGCAGCCGCATCGTCGAGGGCAATAAAAACCTCGCATTTCTTGCCCAGAATTTTCAGGTACTCTTCTTCGTCGGTATTACCCAGAACCGGAACGTTGTGAATTTCAGTCTGGTGCAGTTTTGCGTCATCGTCCAGAAAGCAATACACCACTACGTTGTTGCTGGTAAAAATATCGAGGGCAGACTTTCCTGTTGGCGAAGCACCAAAAATGATAACCGGGTTTTCCATAAAATTCTGAAATAGTGGCAAAGCTACGGTTTTCTCATCCGGTTTGCAACATTCGCGGCTTGCCGGAAGAACAATCGGTTAAAGCGTATCAGCATATTTTTCCAGACGGGAAGCTGTAATAAAAGGAAAATAAAGAAAGGCAGAATCGCAGACCGGTAACGATTTAAAGAACCCAGGTTGGGCGTAGATAAGCCGAAAATGGTTGCCATTATAAATATATAAACCAGAAGCACAAAATAGAATCCAGGAATTTGTTTAGGTCTTCCTTTATAAAAAACTGAAAAAATGCCTAAGCTTAGCACCAGTAAAACCAGGTTCTCAATTCCTGCCAGTCGGTAAAGCAGGTTATTGCCTTCCCAGAAAAAGGGCCGGTAAAATACGCTCAATACTGCTTCGGGAACATTGGCAAGTGCGCTAAAAAAAGTGGGTTCGAAATTCTCCAGTCTAATTACCGGCCGACCGGTCGATAACTTCTGCAGGGTATTGTAATTTGAGACGAGCCGCCGGAAGAAAAATTGGATATCAAAACTTTCGCTCCACTGCTGAATGAAAGCGGCCAGCGGCAACAATACTACCGGCAAAATCAACCCTAAGCGGGAGGGCTTTCTGAAAAAGGGAAATTTCTGTTGCAGCCAGCGCAAAACAAACCAGGCGGCAGTAAGGCAAAAAACCAGGGCCGCTAAAAAGAACTTGATCTTCCACAGAATATATCCTGAAAAAAGCAGGAGCAGCAGCCAGAAATGTTTTCGGTTCCCATGTCCGTACAACAGGTTTAATGCAGCTCCCCAGAAAAAACACAAAGAACCTAACAGCACGCTTTCTTTTAAAATGCCGGAAGTCCAGAATACCACGGAAGGGAAAAACAGAAAAGCCAGCACCGCCGGAAACGTACTTCCCGGAAAAAATTTATGCACCGTTCGCACAAAATACCAGCAGCCGGCAAAACAGAATAAAGTGAAAAAGAGGCTGTTCAGGAAATAATTACTGCCGGTAATAAAATTAAGCAGACTAAGGGGTTTTATAAAGAAGAAAGAATTGGAGTAGGTTTTGATCTTACCCAGCTGAATGATTCCCGGTTCCGGCAGCTTGCTGAAGAAAATTAAGTTCAGGTAGCCCGTGAAATCATTAAATCCAAAAGCAGTAAGCGACTCGGCAGCCTTCTGGTAAAGAAACGTATCATATTTGCCTTGGTACGCCAGGCCTATAATAATGCCGCAAAGGATTTTAAAAGCCAGCGCAGGCCAGAATAAATGCCTGAATGAAAGGTCGCGCGCTGCCAGCTTCCAGAAAAGAAAAACCAGCCCCGAAAAAATACTCAGGGAAAGAATGGCAGAAAAAAGCATTTCAGGCAGCAGTTTTTGAACGTTTCAGGATACTGTTCCCGATGGCGCATTGCAGACAATGTACCGGCTGGCAGTAATTCTGCCCTAAAGATAGCAAGCCCTGCGATTGGGCGGCCGATTTATTTTCGAAACCCATCTGTTGAAATGCTTCCAGAATATGGTTCTTTTCCGGCGGCAGGGCCTCGAGTAAATGCAGGGCTTTCTCTACCAATGCGGGCTGGTCCATTTCCCGGGCATACGCGACCAGCAGCGGCGCCACTACGTTTATCAGCAGCAAATGCACGCTGCTTTTACCCAACGCCCCGATCTTAAAATTAGCTTCCCTTTCCGGCATATAATGCTTCTGCCAGTAACCCGAAGGATTCACCTTAAAAAATGCCTCGAGCTCTTTCAGCCGCAAATTACCGGTAAGGGTAGAAAACCAATGCGGGCGCGCGGAAATCAGAACTGCCAACTGGCTAAGCCGTACCGTTGGAAAATTAGCCGGACGCAACCGAAGGAAATTCCAGTCCGAAGGCTGCAAGGCCGGTGGCAAGTCGTATTTATGTTTCAGAAAAAGGTATTCCCGGCGGAGTTGCAGCAAATAAGGATCGGTATGGTTTTCCGCTAAAAAACCGGCCTGACCAAACAACAGCGCTTCCGTTTGCAAGGACTCATACTGGTGTTTCTGCAGGATTTTAAACGGCAGGGCCTGGGCCAGCTTCGAAAAACCGTTCTGGTTAATTTTAAAGCCAAAGCCGACCAGCATTATTTTATAAAGCGTTTCTTCCCAGTTATTGCCGGAATGGCGGTAAATCTCGCGGATGCGCTGGGCCTTTTCTTCGAGCCTTTCCAGCAATACCCTTTCCAGCATAAACGTTTTGGTAATAGCCGGAACCGTCGGCAGAAAAGCTTCGCAGGGAATAGCCGCTTTCGCTTTTTTCAGGTTCTGGTAGGTTTGAAGCAAATTCGGCGAAACAAGCTCTTTTAAGGCAAGTACTGGAACTGGCGTCTGGTCGGTACGCAATACGGTAGCATCGTTTTCCCAGACCACATGCAGAATTACCTGGTCGTATTTGCCGTCGGTGGTGTGGGCGTGCCGTTGCCAGTTCGAAGCTTTCACGTGAAATTCCACGCTGCCAACCCATACAATATCGTTTATCCGAATACTGGCCTGCTGAAAATCGGGGCCGGCGTTCGTATTCAGGTTGCCCGGTTTTAAAACCACCAGTTCTTCATTTCCGGCGGTACGCAGGTTCTCTTTATTAAAGTACTGGAACTTCCAGATGTAGGCCAGAAAATCTTCGGTCATCGCGGCTGCATAATTAACAACAACCAAATGTACGTAATTTTGCGAGGAAGTTTAGTTTACTTATTGAATTATTTGTCAGGTAAAAGCAGACAGAAGCATGGTTGCTACTGAAAACACCATAGCCGTCAGGCTATGATGTTTTATTGTGATTTTAGCCTGTAGAGACGTAATATATTACGTCTCCGTTCGGGGTATTACGTCTTCATTCTGGGTTCAAACAATTATGATTGATGCTAAAGCCAGCTAAAGGGCGGGTACAGACGTTGCTTATTTGTCGCAATGCAGGGAAAGACGTAATATATTACGTCTCTACAGATGGCGGCAATTTGCCTGACGGCTATCGTGAGAACACGCAACAATGGCGAACGGAGGTAGCAGACAATTTAACCTTTATGGACTATTGGCTTTTTCGGTATAAAAACTACCGTCATCCTGAAATGAGTTAGGCCGGCAGGTATTTATCCAGGAGCCGGGCCATTTCCTGCTGCACTTCTTTAGCGGCAGCGCGGGCTTTTTCGGCAAAGTCTTCGCCGCTGGAAGCATAAATAATTTGCCGCGAGGAATTTACCAGCAAACCACACTCCTTATTAAAGCCATGTTGCGAGATCTCGGACAAGCTTCCGCCTTGCGCGCCCACGCCGGGCACCAAAAGGAAATGATCCGGCACAATTTCGCGCACTTTTTTAATATAAGCCGTTTGGGTTGCTCCTACCACGTACATCAGCTGGTCGGCGCTGCCCCACTGCTGGCTGGTTTTTAACACTCGCTCAAACAGCATTTCGGTGCCTTCGGCATTCGTAGGCAACAGCTGAAAATCGTGGCTGCCGGCATTGGAAGTGAGCGCCAGTAAGATCACCCACTTATTTTCATGGCCCAGGAAAGGCTTTACCGAATCAGCTCCCATATAAGGCGCCACCGTAATAGAATCGAAATTCATCTGGCTGAAAAACGCCCGGGCATAGAGTTCGGAAGTATTCCCAATGTCACCGCGCTTGGCGTCGGCAATGCTGAAGCAATTTTCCGGCAGAATGGCTACCGTTTTCTCAAGACTTTCCCAACCTTTCCGGCCCAGGGCTTCATAAAAAGCAATATTCGGTTTATAAGCCACGCAAAGGTCCAAAGTGGCTTCTACGATCTGCCGGTTGAATTCAAAAACCGGGTCTTCCAGGTTCAAAAGGTGCTTCGGGATCTTATTAATATCGGTATCGAGGCCGATGCAGAGGTACGATTGCTTTAAACGGATCTGAGCGAAGAGTTGGGCTTTGTTCATAGCGGGCAGGCAGGAGGCTGATTTTGGCGCAAAGCTATTTTATTTTTTTTGCTTTCCGAAAAAAATTAAAAAGGCCCTGTAGCGTAACTACGGGCACAATTGGGCCAACCTTTTGCTTTTCTTAGTGACCGAAAAAAAAATATCATAAAATTTATTATGGAAAATTGGCTAACAGGTCTTACCTTGCTGAACTAATTCTATAAAAACTATCTTTTAACTTAAAGATATCTGTTATGAAACATTTAGGATGAGGGCAATATAATATCCGGAAAACATTTGCGTTATGTTCGTGTTAACTTAATCTGAGGCTCTGGTATTTTAACAGCAAACATTATCTAAATTATTTTTCGAACTTAGTAGAATAAGTGTTATATTTGCCCTGGAATCCCGGATGGTTAACGATGGATTTCTTTTTTAAAACTCTCACAAAAAAACCATGATCTGTAAACTAACCTTAAAAAACTCAGACAAGCTGGTGCTTGTAGACGACACCGTTTATGATTACCTGCAGAATGACCCGTACCTGACAAGCATCGGCTTTTTAAAGCACCTGCGCATTCACTCAGGCGGTTACGCTTTCTTCCAGAAGAACTGGCCATTAAAAAACGGCACGTACCGGAACGAAACCATTTATTTGCACAAACTAATCGGCCTGAAATTCATTGAACAGCCACAGGATGACCGTCGTTTGTACGTTACTTTCAAGAACAGCAATCGTTTGGACTGCCAGATTGAAAACCTTGAGTGGGCTCCGCTGAGCAAGGTAGTACGCAACACTTCCAAAACCGACAACAAATTAGGTATCCGGGGCGTTGTGAAAGATTCCAATAAGTACCGCGCCATTATTCACTACGAAAAACAGCGGATTAACTTAGGTTTGTTCGAAACGCTGGAAGAAGCTGCTTTAGCTTACAACCGTAAATCAGAAGAACTTTTCGGCATAACCAAGAGCCTCAACAAAATTGAAGGTTACGAACCGAAAGAAAAATAACCAAAATCTCTCACCAGGAATTTACTGCAAATCATTTTCAAGTTCCTGTGCCGGGCCGGTCTCCTAAGTAAGAGGCTGGCCCGGATTTTTTTTGCCCCTAGATCAGGATTTTCAGGATTTAAAGATTTTCAGGACAATTGTTTAAATCAGGATCAGAATTTTCAGAATAAAAGAATTTTCAGAATTAGGAATTACATGTAGGGGCATCCCTTGTGGGTGCCCTTTCACATTATCATTTCACGTTTATGTCTGAACACAATTTTAAGGAATAAAGGATTTTCATGATTTCCCTTTTCCCACGTACGGACAGGGCTTGACCTGTCCCCACGCATATCGCCAGCGCAGCGTTGCTCGAGCCTACATTATCTGAACTTACACAAAAAGATAAAAGCCAGCTCGGTGGGAAACTGACAGAAGCCTGTCCGGAGCATTTCGGGCTTGAGGGGGGGAAGTCAGTTAAGAGTTGAAAGTTATGAGTTAAGGGTAAAAGCCTATTACTATAATTGAAAGTCTCAACAAGAAAGCTAACCAAACAAAATAGGCTGCCTCCTTTAAAAGAAGCAGCCTTTAAAACAGTAGGCTTAGTGCCTGAAAAAACAGCTTAGCGTAAGTCGATCACTTTAACGCCCTTGTACTTGGTTTTATCGAAGGCGAAAGTATTGCCATCTACCGGTACGTTCGGCGTGAATTCTTTAATGGTGAAGGTATAACGGTTACCGTTGTTCTTGAACATTTTCCAGCTCTTTACCGAGTTGTCTTTTTTGCTGATGAGCATGCGCACTTTAAAGATCGGGTTGCTTTTATCTTCCGGCGAAAGCTCGATCACGCTGCAAAGTTCGCCATCCACTTTTTCATCGTTCAGATAAACGTATTTGTAGCCTTTCTTATACATGGTGTAGATCCGGTTCGGGGACATTTCCTGCTCATCCGGGTCGTTTTCCGAAATATTCACCTCGTTTTCCGATTTCATGTAGGTCCAGATGGTAGCGCCGTTGTTGATCACTTCCTGGCCGCTCATTTTTAACCGGAATTTGTTGCCGCTCACGGTAATGTCGCCTTCCATGTTTTCCTTTATTTTGGCCGAAGGGTTTTCCAGGGTCTGTACGAAGCTGGCGCGGAAGGCTTTCATGGCCTGGTATTTTTTGCTCATGGCATCCAGGATCTTTGCCGCTTTGGGGTCCTGCTGAGCAAAAGAAAGCTGCACGATGCTGAACAAAAAGAAAAATAAAATTGATATGCGTTTCATATAGGGTATTGGTAAAAAATCCGAAAAAGCGGCAATCTGAAAATGTTTTGAGGTTTATACTGCTCCCGATTTCAAAGTGCCAACATCTTCTAATGCGTAAGAGTTTATTATTTCTCCATGCTATTCAATAACTGTTCCAAACTGTATTCGTCCGGAATTAAAACCTCGCGCGCTTTGCTGCCCTCGAACGGACCAACTACCCCGGCGGCTTCCAATTGATCGATTAAGCGGCCGGCGCGGTTATAACCCAGTTTCAGGCGGCGCTGCAATAAAGAGGTACTTCCCTGCTGGTGCATCACAATGGTCCGGGCTGCTTCTTCAAATAAAGGGTCACGGTTGCTTGGGTCGAAATCGGCTTTTTCGCCACCGCCGCTGTCATCACCTACAAATTCCGGCAGCAGATAAGCATCGCTGTAGCCCTGCTGATCACCGATAAAATCGCAAATGCGGTCTACTTCCGGGGTATCTACAAAGGCGCACTGCAAACGGATCAGGTCGGAACCTACCGAGAACAGCATATCGCCCTGCCCTACCAATTGGTCGGCGCCGCCGGTATCCAGAATGGTGCGGGAGTCGATCTTGGAAGTCACTTTAAAGGAAATGCGGCACGGGAAGTTGGCTTTAATAATACCCGTAATTACGTTTACCGAAGGCCGCTGGGTAGCAACCACTAGGTGAATACCAATGGCACGAGCCAGCTGCGCTAAACGGGCAATCGGCGTTTCCACTTCTTTCCCGGCCGTCATCATTAAGTCGGCAAGCTCGTCGATTACCAGTACAATGAAGGGCATAAAACGGTGGCCTTTTTTCGGATTCAGGCGGCGCTCGATGAACTTCTGGTTGTATTCTTTCAGGTTACGGCAGCCGGCATCTTTCAGCAGGTCATAACGCATATCCATTTCCATGCAAAGCGAATTCAGCGTGTTCACTACCTTTTTGGTATCGGTAATGATCGGTTCTTCGCTGTCGGGCAGTTTGGCCAGGAAGTGGCGCTCTATTTTATTGAAAAGGGAAAGCTCTACTTTTTTCGGGTCAACCAATACGAATTTCAGCTGGCTCGGGTGCTTCTTATATAAAAGTGAAGTAAGAATGGTATTCAGACCAACCGATTTCCCCTGGCCGGTAGCACCCGCCATGAGCAAGTGCGGCATTTTGGCAAGGTCGGTAATGAACACTTCGTTCGTGATGGTTTTACCGAAAGCAATTGGCAGGTCCATTTCGCTTTTCAGGAATTTCTCCGTACTCAGGATCGATTTTATGGCCACCATTTCCTTTTTCTTGTTCGGCACTTCAATACCAATGGTACCCTTACCCGGAATTGGCGCGATAATACGAATACCCAAGGCGGCTAAGCTCAAAGCAATATCGTCTTCCAGATTTTTGATCTTGGAAATACGCACCCCGGCATCCGGCACAATTTCGTAGAGCGTAACCGTCGGACCGATGGTGGCTTTAATGCTGGCAATACCGATGCTGTAATTGGCCAGCGTTTCAACAATTTTATCTTTATTGGCTTCGAGCTCTTCCTTGCTTACCTGTATTTTATTGCCGCCATAATCATTAAGCAGTTCCAGGTTCGGGTATTGGTAGCGGGCCAGATCAAGCGTTGGATCATAATTTTCGATGGCAATGCCGGTGGCATCGTCTGGTAAAGGCGTTACATCTAATTCAACCGGTTCTTCTTCTATAAACTCCTCTTCATCTTCGAACTCCTCCAGTTCCAGGTGCGGCGTTTCGATCTGCAGGCTTAAATTATTGGCCGGAGCAGGCGGCGTGACGACCGGCGGAGCAACCACTACCGGCGGCGTTACATTCAGTTCCAGGGCATGGCCGTTGGCGCTGTTTCCGCCAGGCTTTTTAACGGTAAATGTTTCGGCAACTTCTTCCAGTTCTTCGTCTTCTTCAAAAAACTCCTCGTCTTCCTCCTCTTCCTCTAAATTGGCAACAGGATTGGTATAGTGGTTGAAACCGGTGGAAAGCTGCTCGTACGTTTCGCCGTCGGCAGCAATCTGGTTACCGCGTGGTTTGGCAGCGGTTTCAGTTTGCGGGTTGGTTGCTTTCAGGGTGGTAATATTGAAGAAGAAAACCACGAAAACGATCAGCAGGAACGCCAGTAGCAGGATAGAACCCCAGCCGATGATGCTTTCCATCCACAGGGCCGTTTCGTAGCCGATGCCGCCGCTGAAAAAGCCGTAATCGGCCACCGTGTTGCTACTCAGCACCAGGTAACCGCACAAAAGGCTGGTCCAGAGCATGCCGAAAAGGCAGAAGGTATTTACCGAAGAAACAGAAACGAAAGTACGCCGGAAAACGATCTTATACCCCCAGAAAAATACCAGCGGGATCAGGAAAAAAGCCCCAATGCCAACCCACTCGTTAATAAAATAATTGGCAATGTACGCGCCCGTTAATCCCAGCCAGTTCTCCGATTCCAGGCCGGCATCTTTTACGGCCGTCTGGTTCAGGGCCTCTACTACGCTCTGGTCGGCGGGGCCGGTAAACAGGAACGAGACAAAGGCAATCGTTAAATAAAGGGAGGTCAGCAGGAAAAAGAAACCGGCCAGCAATTGAAATCGCCGGTCTTTCAGAAAAGAGATTTGCGGAAACCGGAAGGTTGGCCACGCAATAGGCTTCCGCTCCTTCTTGGGTTTTTCGGATTTCGGTTCGTTGGATTTCCTAAACTCGTTCCGGCCTAAAGGCTCCTTCGTTACATTGCGCGGTGCGTTCATTTGCCTCGCCTCATTCCCAGCTTCGTTACGGTACGTATTTTTTGCCATCGCTACAGTTCAAACCTCAAATTTACATTATTTCTGCTGAAAACGGCGGCCAATTTTATGAAGGAATTCCGGGTTATTTTCCGGCGGTTTCTTTATAGAGCATCTATATTCCTGGCTAACTATATAGCATAACAGCTAACTAATTAACCCACTTACCTTTACTTTCCTGCTATGAATGAGGGAGATAAACTGACTGAAAGAATATTTCTCTTTGCAACTACGAAAAGTTCTCCGGTCATCCCGACGCCAGAGGGGATCTCATCAAAATGATAGTAGCTTCTTTTCAGACTTGGCTGCCTTATTCCGGGAAACTCTCCTATCGTCGAGTTGACTATGATCATTAGTTTCTACCTTAAAACCCGCACTCTTCAAAAAAAGGAAAATGTTTTCTTTGTTCCATTAGTAATGGGATCTGGCTGTTTCCCCGAATTAATCCAACTATCCGCCTTGTTTTTTTAACAGAAATATAGCGTTTTCAGTTGGCATTACACCGCTTCAGAATAGCTTATTTTCCGGCGATGATCTTTTTGTTTATCGCGCGCACCAGACCCGGACCTTCGTACACGAAACCGGTATAAAGCTGAATGAGGTCGGCACCGGCCTCCAGTTTTTCCAGCGCATCTTCCGGAGTCATGATGCCGCCTACACCGATAATGCGGATGCTTTCCGGCAGGTGGGCCCGCAAATAGCGGATCACTTCGGTGGCTCTTTCTTTTAAAGGTTTCCCGCTTAAACCGCCCGCTCCTATTTCCTGCAGGTCGGATAAATGGGTTTCGAGGCCATCGCGGTTAATGGTGGTATTGGTAGCAATTATGCCGCTGAGTTTGGTATTGATGGCAATTTCTACAATGTCGTTCAGCTGGCTTTCGGTAAGGTCGGGAGCAATTTTAAGCAGTAGCGGCTTGGGTTGGCGTTTAGCATGGTTGCGCTCCTGCAATTTTGCCAGCAAATGCTGCAGCGGTTCTTTATCCTGCAATTCTCGAAGGCCGGGCGTATTCGGCGAGCTCACGTTCACTACAAAATAATCTACCACCTCATAAAGCGCGTCGAAGCATTTTTCGTAATCGCTCAGTGCCTGCTCGTTGGGGGTATCTTTGTTCTTGCCGATGTTTCCGCCAATAATAATGCTGCTTTTACGATACTTTAGCCGGTGGGCGGCCGTTTCAGCGCCCTGGTTGTTGAAGCCCATGCGGTTAATAATGGCTTGGTCGGCAGGCAGACGGAAAAGACGCGGCTTGTCATTACCGGGTTGCGGCCGCGGAGTAACTGTTCCGATCTCGATAAAACCAAAACCGAAATGCGAAAACTCGTCAACCAGTTGGGCATTTTTATCGAAGCCTGCCGCTAGCCCTACGGGGTTCGGGAACTTCAGACCGAATACTTCGCGCTCCAGGGCAGCATGCTTTACACAAAAAATATTATCGGCAATTCTGGAGGAAAAAGGAAGGCGGAAGGCAGTCCGGATGGCGCTGTAAGAAAGCGTATGAATCTTTTCGGGATCGATCTGGAAAAGCAGCGGACGTAAGAGCGATTTATACACAGGCAAGAATTTGTGAGAGGCTTATTTTACTTGCATACAAATATATAATAATATTACAGGAATAAGCAAGAAAATCAACCGGCTTCCATATCCGGCAGGTTCTTGCCGGATATGGAATAAGCAAAATTAAACCGGCGCAAAGCTGTTAAGGCTTCCTTCCTTTTGCTGCCCTTTTTCAAGTTTAAAGGTACTGTTTTCCGAGGAAAATGGATTTCAAGAACATAAATTAAATTTCACAGGCAGCGTTAGCCCGTTAAATATTGTCTTGTTAAAAAGACAAGGATATGTTTAGATGGACGATAAGAATTATACAGGCAGGCTTCGTTTTACTTACCCTGCTCTTGCTTACCCGGTTCGATAAAGGGCATCGTTATCATAAGAATCGGTTTTGAATTTCAGCTAATTGGTTAAGAAAATGGTTTAGGGAAGTACTGGGTTAAGAATAATGGAAGCCTGGTTATAAAAACCCGTGACAGACTGGTAACATCTTCTTATCTTAGCTGCAGGCTTTGCGGTTGCTTTTAAAGCGGTTATGAGTTTAAGGTTGAACCTTCGCAAATTAAGCTTATAACTGGAGTAGCGTTTTAAATCATTTGCGAGTCAAATTGAAACAAACACATCTTTTTTCAAATGAAGCAGGTTCCTGGTTTTATAAATTTGTTTTTAGTTGTTTCCTTTTTTTTAATCTTAAATGCTTGTAACGGCAAATCGAAATCAGACCAACCCCATGAAGGCAAACGAGTTGAGGAAAAGAAAAAGAATTATAAACCGAAGCAGAAAGAAGTTCCTGCACAGCCGCCTCTCCCGGTAGTACATCCAAAACTGCAAGATCTCAGGTTATTTGTTATCAGGATGCATGAAATAAAACCCAAATGGAGCACCGGTTTTATTTCGCTGTCAGATATTTATCATCCCGATACTGCTGCTATGCCGGATCTAACGGAAAAGGAATTTGAGGATATCCAATATCTTAAACTAACCGGTAAAAACCGGAAAGCCTTTCTTGCCGGAACAAAAATATCGGAAACGGATACCGTATTCCTCTATGATTATGCTATCGATGTTCTCGCCACATTTCCTGTAAAAAGCCTGGGAGTAATGGCAACCCCCAGCGTTTATAGATCCAAAGAAGACTGGCCATTCCCCCAGGACGATTTTATGATCGGATTTGAGATAAAACCAAACCATTTAAAAAAGTTTGGGGAATATTCAGACCATACCCTGGTATTTATAGGTAAAGAAAATCATTTTATTAAAGGGCAGCTAAAACCAATTAAATGGGAAAAAATAGCTGTAAAGGATTTTCCTTCTACCTCAACAGATGCGGCGACCTATTCTAAGGTAAATACTACTCTCCGGGAATTCACATTTCCTAAAAGCTTTTCAATTCTTAAGAATAAAGAAGTCCAAGTAAACACTTATAAGTACGAAACCAACGGCTACCGGTATTTCATTAAAAGTTTTTTCATAAAGCGGGAAGGGTATGACGAAATTCTTGCCCGGAGATTACTCATTTATAAATCCGATCCGCAGGAACTGGTTTGTGATAATTCCTTTGTTTTAAGCGATGGCTTATCACCCACTCCGCTGAATTACGTTGAGCGTAAGGATGACCAGGCAGCCTATCAATGGACGGGAAATCTCTTCAGAAACAAGCCTCCCGTAATTTTTGAATTTGAATACGCTTCTTTCGGTTGTCCTGGAATTACGTTTTTAAGCAAATCTGAAGGTGAAATCTATATAAATTGCGATAACCGCCATTAACCTATTCCTCTCTAACTCCTCGGATGAAAATCGGTAATGATCTGCTTTAAATAATCCCGGTCCAGGTGCGTGTAAATTTCGGTAGTGGTGATGCTTTCGTGGCCCAACATCTCCTGAACGGCCCGCAAATCCGCGCCGCCTTCTATTAAATGCGTGGCAAACGAATGCCGGAACGTATGCGGACTGATCTGCTTGTTCAACCCGATCTTCTGGGCCAGTTCCTTTATAATGAGAAAAATCATAACCCGCGTTAATTTGGCTCCCCGCCGGTTCAGAAAAAGATAATCCTCCTGCCCGGGCTTAATTTTCAGGTCTTTGCGAAAATGCTCGAGGTAGATCTGAATAAATTTAAGCGCATCGCGGCCAACCGGCACCAACCGTTCTTTATTGCCTTTCCCTACCACTTTCAGGAAACCCAGATCCGGGTAAAAATTACTCAGCTTCAAATCTACCAGTTCCGAAACCCGCAGACCCGAACTGTACAGCGTTTCGAGCATGGCCTTGTTGCGCGCACCTTCCGCCTTCGAAACATCGATGGCGTTCAGCAATTCCTCAATTTCATGAAAGTTCAGCGTATCGGGCAGTTTGCGGCGTAGCTTCGGGGCTTCAATGGTTTCGGTCGGGTCGGCGGTTACAATGTTTTCCATGATCAGGAATTTGTAAAACGCCCGGATGCCGGAAAGAATCCGCGCCTGGCTCGTAGCCGACATGCCCAGTTCGTTCACCCACTGCAGAAAACCCTGCAAATGCGCTGGCATAACCGCTGCCGGATCAACTTTCTGCCCAGTAGCATCCAGGAACTGGCGCAACTTGCCTAAATCGTTCAGGTAAGCTTCCACCGAATTACCGCTCAGCGATTTTTCCAACTGCAAATAACTCTCAAACTGTTGCTGGTAGATCGGCCAATTCATCTTCTTTAGACATAAGTATCAAGACACAAGTAGCAAGACTAAACTTAAAAAAATAGTAAAAGGAAAAAGTCCTGATACTTGTGTCTTGATACTTATGTCTATAATTCTGCAAAGATACTGAAATCCCGTACCTTTGTTTTCAGAAAAAACGCTACCCATTCTGCCCGAAAAACCATGAAGATCAGCATTATTAACGGACCAAACCTGAATTTACTGGGTCGCCGCGAAACGCAGCACTACGGCAAACGTTCTTTTGAAGATTATTTAAAGGAACTGCAGGAAGATTTTCCGGAACTGGAGCTGGAGTATTTCCAAAGCAACCACGAAGGCGAATTAATTGACAAACTGCACGAAGTGGGCTTTCATGGCTATAAAGGCATTGTGCTGAACGCCGGTGGCTATACGCATACTTCTGTAGCCCTTGCCGATGCTGTTGCTGCCATCGAAACTCCGGTGGTGGAAGTGCACATCTCCAATATTTACGCCCGCGAAAGTTTCCGGCACACGAGTTTGCTCGCGCCAAAATGCGCCGGTTCTATCTCAGGCTTTGGTCTGGAAAGTTACCGGCTGGCGCTGCATCATTTTTTCCGGCTGAAACCCCGGAAGTTAGGCTTTGGTGCGCATAAATAAACAGCCACTTTCTTCGTTCTCTCGTAGGCAATTATTTATTTCCCGAAAAGCCTGACTACTACCGCTTATAAAACGGTAAGCTTTTTGAGATAAATCCTGCTGAAAGAAAACCTTGCTTCCAAACTCACCCATTACCCGCCACCCCTATGCTGCTCAATTTCTATCCTGGTCCGTCAAAAGTTTACCCGGAGGTGCGCCAGTACCTGGCCGATGCCTACGACAGTAGCGTAATTACGCTGCCGCACCGTTCCGAAACCTTTATGCAGCTTATGCGCGCCACGGTGGCCAACCTGAAAAAGAAACTCAACATTCCGCAGGACTATTACATTTTCCTGGCTTCTTCGGCCACCGAATGCTGGGAGATTATTGCGCAAAGCCTTACCTATTCCCATAGTTTTCACCTGTATAATGGCGCCTTCGGGGAGAAATGGTACCAGTACGCGCATAAGATCTGCCCGGAAGCACAGGGGCAGGAATTCGATCCGGAAGAACCGCTCGATGTTGCTAACCTGGAAATTCCGGAAAGCGCCGAAGTGGTGTGCATTACCCAGAACGAAACTTCCAACGGCACCCAGCTCAATGCTAATACCATCCTGAACCTGTTCAACAAGTGCAAAGACCAGTTGCTGGCCGTAGATGCTACTTCAAGCATGGCCGGACTGAATCTGAAATACATTAAAGCCGACATCTGGTTTGCCAGCGTGCAGAAATGCTTTGGTTTGCCACCGGGCATGGCCGTAATGGTTTGTTCGCCTCGCGCCCTGTACCGGGCTAAAAAGATCGACGAGAAAAACCACTACAATAGTTTGGTTCTTCTCTACGAGAAAATGCTGAATTACCAGACATCCTACACGCCCAACACCCTGAATATCTATTTAATGTACCGGGTGCTGGAGCAGCGCGATGTCATTAAAAATATTGACCAGCATCTGGTGCAGCGCGCCCAGCATCTGTACGAATTCTTCGAGCCCTTCACCCAGTTCCGGCCTTTAATTACGAACCCGGAAGTCCGCTCCAACACCGTAATTGCCCTTCAGGGACCGGATAAACTGGTTGAAGAAATAAAGAAGCATGCGTTGGCAAACAACATTCAGCTCGGCAACGGTTACGGCAAATGGGCGCGCACTACGTTCCGCATCGCTAACTTTCCCGCCATTTCCGATACCGATTTCGATGCTTTAAAAGATTTTTTCGTAAAGCATTATAATTAATAAGGAAGTCTCATTAAAAGTAAACTCCCACTTTGGAGGCGGGGCTATTTCATTCTCAAGAATGCTGGTCTAAGTTTTTAACTTAGACCAATTTATAATCTGAAGTTTTCAACTTCAGTGAGGCGACAGCATCAAAAAGGGCTACTGTAGTTTTTTTGAAAGAGCCCCGACCTTTAACGGAAGTGCTTTGGCCTGTGAGACACAGGCCAAGGAGAATTTATATTAGCATGAAACCATCCCCTTCCAAAGGGGGACAGAAAAATTAAACCTGCTCTAAAACACCCACAAACAAGCTATGGAAAACTTAAACAACCTATTCAGCTTAAAAGCAATCACCTCCGTTAGCCTGATTCTTTTTGCCGTGATTGATATTCTGGGCTCCATTCCCGTTATCATTACCTTACGGCAGCGCGAGGGCGTCATTCATTCCGAAAAAGCCACCATCGTAGCCGGCCTTATCATGATCGTGTTCCTGTTCGTAGGCGAATCGATTTTGTCGCTTTTCGGCATCGATTTTCAGAGCTTTGCCTTGGCCGGCGCCATCATCATTTTCCTGATCGGGATGGAAATGGTGCTGGGAATTCACCTGTTTCAGTCGAACCCCGACGCTAAAACCGGCTCCATTGTCCCGCTGGCCTTCCCCTTAATTACCGGTGCCGGTACCATGACTACCCTACTTTCTTTACGGGCTGCTTATTCCCTGCCCAACATTCTGGTCGGCATTGTGCTCAACCTGATCCTGGTTTATATCGTGCTCAAATCTTCGGGCTGGCTCGAACAAAAATTAGGCGAAGGCGGCACGGAAGTATTGCGAAAAGTCTTCGGGGTAATTCTGCTGGCCATTGCCATAAAGCTTTTCAAAACCAACATCACCCTCGAACACCTGATCGGGAAGTAAACGAAAAATGAAACAGCCTACAGGCCCTTTCCTACTACAGAAAAGGGCCTTTTTTATTAATTCAGGGATGCCGGAATTCCTTTGAAGACCTCAATTCTGCGGACATTTTCATAATGCAAGATGAAAGCTCAAAGCTTAACTCCTGATCTTACTCACCGATCAAAATTCATTGCCGTCTGCTTTAGCTGACGTATAGCAGACTGTTTGCCCGAAAATGCCAGGCCTCCTCGTCTCTATATGGCGAAAGAAGTTTTCAGAAAGCCTGAACCCGGAATTGGATGAGAATTCAGAAGAAGTAAACCAAAATCCTGAAAAAGAGTAAACCAAGAACCCGGTAAAAACCGGGAATGCCATCCGGCAAACCACAACCAACCTTTAAACCTTGCGTTTTAGCAAAAAACCGGCGGAACAAGCGTTTGCCGGTTCCCGAAAAAAAATTCAAAACAGGATTAAGATTTAAATGATAAGTGAAGAAGAATTAGCAACCGAAGCCCACGGATTCTTCGGCAACGCTTTGCACTTACTGTCGCAAAGCGGCATTCCGTTTTTAGTGGGCGGCGGCTTGGCCTTGCGCCAGTATACCGGCATCATGCGCGACCTCAAAGACCTCGATCTTTTCTGCAAAGCCGGCGATTACCCCCGTATTTTAAAGTTTTTTTCCGACCAGGGTTTCCTGACCGAACTCACCGATGTGCGCTGGCTGGCCAAAGTCTTTAAAGACGAATACTACATCGATATTATTTTCAATACGGTAAACAACATTTGCTACGTAGACGACAGCTGGTTCCAGTTTGCCACCGAAGGCGAAGCCTATGGCGTACCCGTAAAATTCATTCCGGCGGAAGAACTGCTCTGGTGCAAAATCTACGTGCAGAACCGCGAACGCTACGACGGCGCCGACGTGAACCACATCATTGTTAAATACGGCAAGCAACTCGACTGGAACCGCATCTGGATGCGCCTGGAACAGCACTGGCACCTGCTGCTGGCCCAGATCCTTATTTTTCAGTTCGTGTACCCTACCGAGCGCGACATTGTTCCCCGCTGGCTATTCGATGTGTTAATAGAAAGAGCCAAAGGCCAGTTCGATATGCCGCTGCCGGTAGAGCGCGTGTGCCTTGGTCCCATCATCGACCAGACCCAGTACCGGACCGACATTCTGGATTCGGACTTTAAAGTGATTACCATTAAAACCATTTAAGCTTCATGGAAGAAAATCTGAAAGCTAATATTCGCATTGCCTGTGTCGGCGATATTCACGTGCAGGAAACCGATCAGGGAAAGTGGCATCAATTTTTTAAAGAAGCCTCATCGGCAGCAGATATTCTGATGCTTTGCGGCGATCTTACCGATACCGGTCACCTGGTAGAAGCTGAAATTCTGGCCGAAGAACTGAAAGGCTGCAGCATACCGGTGGTAGCGGTTTTGGGAAACCACGATTATGAACGCGGCGAACAGCGGCAGATCAAAAAGATCCTGGAACACGCCAAGGTACATGTTTTAGACGGGGAATCGGTCGTGATCGAAAACATTGGCTTTGCCGGCGTTAAAGGTTTCGGCGGCGGTTTCGACCGGTATATGCTTTCGATGTTCGGCGAAAAAATGTTCAAGAATTTTGTAGAGGAAGCCGTAGACGAGTCGCTGAAACTGGACCGGGCCTTGTCGCATTTAGAAAGTAATTACGGCGATATTCCCAAAATTGTGGTACTGCATTACGCACCCATAAAAGCCACCATCGCAGGCGAACCCCTGGAGATATTTCCGTTCATGGGCTCCTCGCGCCTGGTAGAACCCATCAACCGCCGGCAGGTAGTAGCTGCTTTCCACGGCCACGCCCACGCAGGAACCCTGGAAGGGCAAACATCCGCCGGGGTAAAGGTTTTTAACGTCGCCAAACCCATTCTGCACCGCGCCGGTTTACCGGGCTATTACATTTTCGAGATCAGCAACAACAATATGCAGGAAAACAACCTGCAGGAAACAAACCAAGCCTAAACAAAAAGCCTCGAAACTGCGGGGCTTTTTTATTTTGCCGGTAAACAATCAGGATTTTCAGGATTAAAGGATTTTCAGGACAATTGTCTGAACCATGATTTTTTTGATTTCCGTGATTTTTATGATTCCCGTGACGGATGTTTGTAGGGACAGGTCGCGACCTGTCCGCACGTTATCTGATCAATTCGGTATTTGATTGGAATTGTCTGAATCAGAATTCTCAGAATTATAGAATTAGCAGAATTATATTAAAGGAGATTTCACGCATATCGCCAGCGCAGCGCCCCCGAAAACCACGTTAGCTGATTAAAAACTAATCTAAAAAACAGCCCACTACAAAGGAAAACTGACACCAGTTTCTGTTCCAAAGACTTTGGATTAACCGGTGCCGACGCAGGAGGCAGCCCGGAAGGGCAGGTGAATCCACGGCTTTGGAGCAGAAACGAAGCCACCCGGCTTGAGGGGGAAAGTCAGTTATGAGTTGAAAGTTATGAGTTATGAGTGTAAAGTCTCATTAAGGTATGCGAGCAAAAAAAACCAATCAGACCAAACCTCAGATTAAAAAATTTCACCAATACCGGTTCTTCGCTATATTTACAACTCAGGAATTCTTTAAAAACTCAAATTAAACAATGGCACAAATTGCAGCTTACTTAACTTTCGATGGCAACTGCCGTGAGGCAATGGAATATTACAGAGAAGTTTTCGGCGGCGACCTTAGGATCCAGACATTCGGCCAAGCGCCCATGGAATCTGCCCCGGATGCCAAAGACCGGATCATGCACGCCCATTTACAAAGCGGCGAACTTACGTTAATGGCTTCCGACGGCATGCCGGGCCAGCCGGTTACTCAAGGCACTAACGTAACGCTTTCGGTACAATGCAAAACCAAAGAAGAGCAGGACAACTATTTCAACAAACTGGCTGAAGGCGGAAAAATTACCATGCCACTGCAGGACACTTTCTGGGGCGCTTACTTCGGCATGCTCACCGATAAATTCGGCACCCAGTGGATGTTCAACACCGAGCATAAACACCAGTAATTTACAAAAACAGTAGGATTTTCTTTATAAAAACCCAGAAGCCTTTCCCAACCCGGAAGGGCTTCTGAGTTTTTATGTAGTCTATTTGCATTTACAACATGTTTTCATAATTTTGTGCAAAATCTAAGTTATGAAGAATTCTTTACTCCATTTTTTTAAGAAGCCCTTATTTGTTGCGTTTTTCTTATTTTCTTTACTTTTTAGTTCCGATCTGTATGCTCAGAAAGCTATACAACTAACGAATAAGAAAACCGGGAAAAAGCTAAAACCAATTGTAGAAGGTACCCGTGTAATTTACTACCATGCGCCCGTAAATGGCCGCTCTGCCACAAGACCAATTAAGGGCATTCTTAGTGAAATTACCCCTACAACCATTACCGTAAACGGAGTAACTGTAAATATTACCGACCTGGTAAGTTTCGGACCTAAAAAAAGCGGTTCTGGTTTCGGGAGTGCGCTCTTAACAGGCTTTGGAACTGCTTTAATTGCTGGATCAATTAAAGAACAAACCCAGGATGCTAAAGCACCTTGTCCGCGTTGCACCGTAGTAAAAGATGCCGTACCCGTGGAAAGAACCTTACTTTTTACTTCTCTGGGGATAGGTTTGGATGCCTTAGGCATTAAATCAGCAATTAAAAATTCCCCCCGAAATTTAAAAAAATGGGAGATACAGATAATTGATATGCAATAATTTAAACAATTGCAGCTCTCAGTTAAAATAAAAACTATTTTAACGCGCCTAATTTAAAAGCCTTTCCCAACCCGGAAGGCTTTTTTTGTATCTTTAAAATCCGGCAGCCTAAGCATGCGGATATGGATGTTTTGTAAATTTAAAGGCCATCCATCTACAAAAAAACTATCCAGCGTTACTTATCTATGTTGAAACGAATTATTATTTCCTTGATTTTTGGTATCAGTGCTCTAAGCTGTAATAGTCAGAACTTTACCCGGCAGGATACGCTCCGCGGCTCCATCACCCCGGAACGCGCCTGGTGGGACCTGAACTTTTACCACCTCAGCATTAAAGTAGATCCGGCCCAAAAATTTATTTCTGGCAGCAACCTCATCCGCTACAAAGTGCTGCAACCGGCCCAGGTGATGCAAATAGATCTGCAGCCGCCGCTGAAAATTGAAAAAGTAACGCAAAAGGGTAAGGAATTGCAGGTAAAAACTGAAGGCAATGCGCATTTCATTACCCTGCAGGAAAAACAGATTCCCAGCAGCTTTAACCAGGTGGAAATATTTTACAGCGGGAACCCGAAGATCAGCAAAAACCCGCCCTGGAGTGGCGGCTTTACCTGGCAACAGGATAAGCACGGTAATCCGTTCGTAGCTACCAGTTGCCAGGGCGAAGGCGCCAGTTTGTGGTGGCCCTGCAAAGACCACATGTACGACGAACCCGACTCCATGCGCATTAGCGTAACGGCTCCCGAAAAATTAATAGCAGTTGCTAACGGCCGCCTCCGGAAAACTGATACGAATAAAGACGGCAACAAAACCTTTCACTGGGCCGTGGTCAACCCCATCAACAATTACGGCGTGAACGTGAACCTGGGCGACTACGTGCATTTCGGCGAAAAATTCCAGGGCGAAAAAGGCCCCCTGGATTGCGATTACTATGTATTGCGCGATAATCTAACCAAGGCCAAAGAACAGTTCAAGCAGGTGCCCTTAATGCTGAAAGCTTTTGAGTACTGGTTCGGCCCCTACCCTTTTTATGAAGACAGTTACAAGCTTGTGGAAGTACCGTATTTAGGCATGGAACACCAGAGTTCGGTAACCTACGGCAACGGCTACAAAAACGGCTACTTAGGCAAAGACCCCAGCGGCACCGGCTGGGGTTTGAAGTTCGATTTTATCATCATCCACGAAAGCGGGCACGAATGGTTTGCCAACAACATTACCTACAAAGACATTGCCGATATGTGGATCCACGAAAGCTTCACCAACTACTCCGAAGCTTTATATCTTGATTACCACTTCGGCACCAAAGCAGGAAATGAGTACGTGATCGGCCTTCGTAAAAACATTGCCAACGACCGGCCCATTATCGGCAAATACAACGTGAACTACGAAGGCTCCGGCGACATGTATTACAAAGGTGCCAACATGCTTCACACCATCCGCCAACTGGTAAACAACGATCAGAAATTCCGGGAGATCCTCCGCGGCCTGAACAAAGATTTCTACCACCAGACCGTTACCACCGGACAAATTGAAGATTACCTGAGCCAAAAGTCAGGACTGAACTTAAAGCCGGTTTTCAATCAGTACCTCCGCGATATTCTCATTCCGAAACTGGAATACAGAACAGAGAAAAACAAACTAAGCTACCGTTGGGTTAATTGCGTGGAAGGTTTCAACATGCCGGTAAAATGCTATGTAAACGGCCAGGAAAAGTGGCTTACCCCAACTACCGAATGGCAGGAACTGAAAAGCTTACCCAAAAAGATCACGTTCAAAACCGACGAAAATTTCTATATTAACACCGCTGCAATTTCAAGTAAATAAAGATCTCTACCAGCAGAAAAAAAAAGCTCCCCTCCTTTTCAAGGAGGGGCCGGGGGTGGTTGTTACTTTTCCAGAATAATCACTACCGTTCTAACAAAAAAACCAATTCATTTCCATGCTTCAACTATGAAACTCCGGATCTACCAGGTCGATGCCTTTACGGATAAACTCTTTTGCGGCAACCCCGCCGCCATCTGCCCATTAGAAAACTGGCTGCCCGACGGCATGCTGCAAAACATTGCCCAGGAAAATAACCTGGCCGAAACAGGCTTTTACGTGAAGAACGGCGACCATTACCAACTCCGCTGGTTTACCCCAACAGTAGAAGTTGACCTGTGCGGCCATGCCACCTTAGCCGCTGCCTATGTATTGTTTAATCACGAAAATCACCCTGGCGACGAAATAAACTTCCATTCCCACCGGAGCGGCCCGCTAAAAGTTACCCGAACCAACGGCCAGCTCACGCTTAACTTCCCGACCGATGTTTTCCAGGTAGTTCCGCTTACTGCAGCGCTGCTCAAATGCTTCGATCCGGAACCCATAAAAGCGTACCGCGGTAAAGCCGACTACCTCCTTCTTTTTAATTCCGAAGCTGATATAAAAGAACTGCAGCCCAACCTGAACCAGATCGCAAAACTCGACAGCCGCGGCGTAATTGCCACTGCCAAAGGCGAAAACGTCGATTTTGTGAGCCGCTGGTTCGGTCCCAGAGTTGGCGTAAACGAAGACCCGGTAACCGGTTCCGCCCACACCACCCTCACGCCCTTCTGGGCAAAGGAACTAGGCAAAGACGAACTCACCGCCATACAACTATCCTCCCGCAAAGGCCACCTTTTTTGTAAACTCCTCGGCAACCGCGTCGAGATCAGCGGCAAAGCCCGCACTTACTTAACCGGCGAAATTGAAACAGCTTAGAAAAAGTCCCGCTTCCTTTATCTTTGTATTCTCAACTACCCAAAACCATGACTTCAGTTTGCTTGACGGGATTTGTAATCCCGTCTTAACGGAGCAGTGGGATTTGCAATCCCACTTTCTGAAAATCAACTTGGGAAGGCAGTATTTGTTTGCTTTTGAAAAGAGCTTCTAAAACGCTACGAAAAAGGTTAAAAAAGTCCTTTCTCCTTTATCTTTGCACCTTCATCTACCATAAACCATGACTTCCGCCGAAGAACTTTTCCACCAATTAGCAACCCAAATACCCGATACTGCCGAAGGCAAAATGTTCGGCGCCCTTTGCATGAAAGCCCCGAACGGCAAAGCCGGCGTACTCTTCAAGAAAGACAACATCGCCTTCAAACTCGAAGAAACCGAATTACAGGAAACCCTGAGTTTAGACGGCGCCCAGATCTTCTCCCCTGCCGACGGCCGCCCCATGAACGGTTGGGTGCAACTACCCTACACCTATGCCGAAAAATGGCCCGAGCTCGCCCAAAAAGCCATGGATTACGTGCGCACCCTGAAAAAATAAATTTCCCATGTTCGGAGAGGGCTGTGTACGGACAGGGCTTGACCTGTCCCCACGCATTCCAGATCACCAAATCAGATTTAATTTATCTGAATGTTTTTTCGTAATAACGTGAAGGACAGGTCAAGCCCTGTCCGTACAAAAATCTCCGTACCTTTACAGCCCATATTTTGCTGATCCAACAATTAGCACATTAAACAATTAACACATTAAAAAATGCTCGTTACCACCGAAGTTCAGCTCGAATCTATCATTCTCCACAAAGTAGGCAATAAAAGCCGCGACGAAGGCGTAAAGCTTTCCCGAAACGAACTGAAATTGGACGGCGCGGTGAAAGAACTGCTGCTCAAATATTTCCTGAGCCCGTTTAAACAGGACGAGTATTTTAACCTGCACCACGAATCCGACATCAACCTGAACGAGGTGTATGCTTTTTGTGCCGCCATTTTCGATAACCCGGAAACCTTTCAGGAGCAATCGGAAAACCTGGCGCGCCACCTCTACGAGCAAAGCAACCACGCAAAAATTAAGGAAGGCGAATTCTACGTAACGTTTATGAAAGACCTGGTGGTGCACGGCGAAGCGGTAGATGCTGTGGGCGTTTTCAAATCAGAATCGCGCGAAACTTACCTGAAAGTGTACCCCAACGGCGACAATTTCGACATCGACTCCGAAGACGGCATCAACATCAACAAGCTCGACAAAGGCGCCCTGATTTTCAATACCGACCGCTACAAAGGCTTTATGGTTGCCACGGTAGATACCCTGAACAAAGGCAACGAGGCCCAATACTGGCGCGAAGAATTCCTGAGGCTGAAAAGCCGGGAAGATATTTACTTCCATACCCGCAACATGATGGACCTCTGCAAAACCTTTGTGGAAGAACACATGCCGGAGCAATTCGAAGTTACCCGCGTAGATCAGGTAGATCTGCTAAACAAATCGGTATCGTTTCTGCGCGAAAAAGAGACTTTTAACATCCAGGAATTCCAGAACGAAGTAATTGCCCAGCCCGACCTGATCGAAAGTTTTCAGGAATACAAAGCGCAGTACGCTGCCAACAACGAAATTCCGCTTTACGACGAGTTCGATATTTCCGCCACCGCCGTTAAAAAGCAATCGAAGTTTATGAAAAGCATTATCAAGCTCGACAAGAACTTTCACATTTACGTGCATGGCAACGCCTCCGACATTGTTAAGGGCTACGACGAAGAAAAAGGCATGCATTTCTACCAGCTTTTCTACCGCGAAGAGAGTTAATCAAAAGAATATTCCGATTTCTAAAAATATATTAACACTCAACATAAGAAACGTTTCTGCACTTTTCTTATAAAGCCTTCCGGAACAAATTTTAAGAAAAAGGCCTGCATATAACATGCAGGCCTTTTTTGTTTCCATCCAACGCAAGCCATTTATAACTCCTTCGCGTCCAATGGGCTAAGCCCTACAAACAATTTTTCCCAAACCGGCTTCTTCAAAAAGGTTACACTTTTAAATTATATACTTTTAAATATATTCACATTTATTAATCAACATCACTCTTAACCCATTTCACCTTATGAAAAAACCTCTACGCACCAGCTTTCAGCTGATGGCTGCCATGCTATTTCCGGCATTGGCGTTCGGCCAAACTTCTGACTTCAGCATTCTGCTGAACTCCGGAAAGTTTCTGCCCCAGGAAAATACCAAAACCCTGAACCGGGATTCGGAAACGCTCCGCCACAGTTTATATAATGGAAAACATTATGTGGGTCTGCAATTCAAAACGCTACCCGATCAGGCGCAAAAAGAAAAACTGGCTGCGGCCGGCGTTACCCTCCACGATTATTTACCTAACCTGGCTTACCTGGCTTCGGTGCCCCAACACCTTACTCCGGCTCAGCTTTCCGAATTCGGCGTCAGAAGCGTATTCCGCTTAAGCCAGTCGCAAAAGACTATTCCGGCTATATTAAAAGGCGAATTGCCGGAACATGCCGTTAAAACCAAGGGCTACGCCGACGTAACCCTTACCACCTACGAAACACTTAAACTGGCCGACATCAGCGAGCAGCTGGCCCAGGCAAAAGCCGAAGTACTGGAAGAAACGCCTGAATTCCGGAACGTTACCGTGCGGGTGCCCGTGGCAAGCCTGGCTTCGCTCGTAGAGCTGCCCTTCGTGCAATGGGTAGAACCGGTGGAAGCTCCGGTAGCGCCGGAAAACTCCAAAGGCCGTTCCCTCCACCGGGTAAACGGCCTGCAGGACGGTGCCCGCAATCTGAAAGGCGACGGCATTAAGATCGGCATCTGGGATGGCGATGAAGTAAGCCGGCACCTGGATTTTTCTCCTTCCTCCCGCCTGCTTATCCGGGAAGCTACCGGCACCCAATCAGACCACGGCACGCATTGCGCCGGCACCATCATCGGGCGCGGCCTGATAAACCCGAAAGCCAAAGGCATGGCGCCAAACGCAACCCTGTACTCTTATAATTTCAGCGGTACCGTTACTTCCGAAGTTTCGTCTGCTTTGTATTCCTACGGCCTGAACATCAGCAGCCACTCTTACGGCAGCACCACAGCCACCTGTGGTTTAACCGGTTCGAACGTAACCTACTCCACCACCAGCCGCAACACCGATATCAACCTGAACAACTACAATTATCACCTGCACGTGCATTCGGCCGGTAATTCGCAAACTGCCTGCACCGATGGCTGGACCACCATTACCGGGTCCGGTAAATCGGCCAAGAACAACATAGTAGTTGCCAATATTTCCACCACCGAGGCGCTTTCTTCTTCAAGCAGTTTCGGACCGGTACAGGACGGCCGCGTAAAACCGGAGATCAGCGCCCTAGGCACCAGCGTTTATTCTTCCTACATGCCCTTAAATGCGTATGGCACCTTATCCGGAACGTCCATGGCTACGCCGGGCGTGGCCGGCAGCTTAGCTTTAATTGTGCAGCGATACAAGCAACTCTATGCCAATGCCTTGCCTATTTCCTCGCTGGTGAAAGCCGTGGCCCTGAATACCGCGCATGACTTAGGAAACCCCGGCCCGGATTACAAATTCGGCTACGGCAGAATTAATACCTTAGCGGCCGTAAAAGCCATTGAAGAAACCCGCTTCCTGACCAACTCCATATCTACCGGCGGCATTCAAACCAAAACCATTACGGTACCAACCGGTGCGGTAAAACTGAAAGTAATGCTTACCTGGAACGATCCGGCCGCTGCTTCCAATTCCAGCGTGGCCCTGGTAAATAACCTGAACCTGGAAGTAGTGAACGGCACCACTACCCTGCCATGGATCCTGGACAAAAACAATCCGGCCAATCCGGCCACCCGCGGCGTAGACAACATCAGCAACATCGAACAGGTAACCATCGATAATCCTGCTGCCGGCACCTACACCATCCGGGTAAAAGGAACCTCAGTACCTTCCGGCACCAGCCAGCAATATTCGCTTACCTGGGAAGTAGTGAATCCGTTTATTGAAGTTACCTTCCCGAACGGCGGCGAATCCTTGTCACCGGCAACTTACGAGTACATTACCTGGGACAATGCCGGCGTAACCGGTCCGCAAACCCTTCAATACTCCATAGACGGCGGCACCACCTGGACCAATATTTCCACCACTGTAGCCGCTACCACTACCCGTTACAACTGGTACGTTCCTTCCGCCCTGAACACCGCCAACGCCCTGATCCGCGTAACCGATGGCATTTTATCCGACCAAAGCGATGCCCCGTTCCAGACCCTGCGCGTGCCAACGGGCTTGAAAGCCACTGCCGATACTATTACCGCCGGTGCCGTAAAACTTACCTGGAACGCGACTACCAACGCTACCCACTACGACATCTTAAGTTTAAGCACAACTACCGGCGCCTGGAGCACCTACGCCTCCAACATCGTGGGCACCACTTATACCACCCCGGTACTTACCACCGGCAGCAGCCGCTGGTTTACCCTGATCGCCAAAAACAATACCCTGGGTACCGTTTCCGACCGGGCCGTGGCCATTAACCACGTAGTAGGCAGCTCAGCGCGCATGGCTGCTTCATCTGAAACCGGCGGCCGTCTGGCTACGGCAAAAGAATTAGGCGAGATCGTCCTGTACCCGAACCCAACCCAAGGCAAATTCTCGATCCGTTGTGAAAACCCGACAAACGACAACCTGAAGATCACCATTTTCGATGCCCTCGGCAAACAGGTTCAGCTTCCGGCCACGCACCTGAAAACCACTCAGGATGGCGCGGAAATTGATCTCTCCAACCACGGGAAAGGCATCTTCCTGATCTACCTCCACAATGCGAATGGCCAGAAAATAGCAACTGAGAAAGTGATTGTTGTGTTGTAACCTGAAACCTCTTTATTAGTTCTGGAAGTAGTATTCCCTTTCAAAATAAAAGTAGTGCGGCTTAATAGTTGCACTACTTTTTAATTTTTAGTCCGGAATGTACTTTGATAAGATTTCTTCAAAAGCTGAATTCAACAGGAATCTCACCTAAACGCTATCCTTTCCGTTCAAAAAACCGATACCTATTTAAACCGAAGTGTTCAAAGGAGAAGATCAATGGAAGCGATTATATTTTGCGGCATACAAGCCACCGGTAAAAGCACTTTCTACAAAGAACGCTTTTTCCGCACGCACGTCCGCATTTCCATGGATCTGCTCAACACCCGCAACAAGGAAGCCCGTTTTCTGGACCTCTGCCTGAAACTTCAGCAACGCTTTGTAATCGACAATACCAACCCTACCATTGCCGAACGAAAACGCTACATAGAAGCCGCCAGAAACCGGAAGTTCAAAGTAATAGGCTTCTACTTTAAATCGAAAGTGGAAGATGCCATCCGGCGAAACGCAGTACGGCAGGGAAAGGAATTTGTACCGGAAATCGGTATTCGTGGAACCGTGAAAAAATTGGAAGCACCTACGTTTGCTGAAGGCTTCGATCTGCTTTTTGAAGTAGCGCTTTCAGATGGCGATTTTAAAGTAACCGAAGTAGTTAATCCCTTGAATTAAAGGACTAAGAAGCTAAGTGCCGCTAGGCTAAACTCAATTGTTTTGGCTTCCTGCTATGAATATAAACCCGTCTGCTTCCCTAACCTTCCCAATACTAGTTTTTTAATATTTTTATAGATAAATTTACATTACCGCTACTCACGCCCAATTTTTAACCTCACTGCATGAAGAAAATTCTACGCTATGCCTTAAAACTCTTATTAGCCTTTCTCTTTCCGGGTTTATTACTGGCCCAGGAGAGCCCCGATTACAGCCTAAATCTGAATTCCGGCCGGTTTATTCCCCAAGAAAACAGCCGTAACCTTTCTTCCGATTCAGAAATATTCCGGAAAAGCCTGTTTGGGAACAAATATTACCTTACGCTGCAGTTTTACAAGCTGCCGAATCAGGAAGCCAGAAAGCAACTTACAGCCGCGGGCATCAGGTTAATCGAATACCTCCCTAATTTTGCATACACGGCAACCGTAAAAGAAAGCTTCGACCCTAAAAAGCTTGAAGGCTTTGGAATAAGAAGCGTGGTACAGCTAACCGCACAGCAGAAAACCGTGCCGGCTTTGCTGAAAGGTGAAGTTCCGGCCCACGCCAAACGCACAGCCGGCTACGCCGACGTAACCGTAACCACCTACGACCAACTTTCTGCTGGAGCCATTTCCAAAAACCTGAACAGACTGGGCGCAACCGTGCTGGAAGAAATGCCCATGTTCCGGACCTTTACCATCCGGGTACCGGAAAAGCAAATTAAGCCACTGATAGAACTGCCTTTCGTGCAGTGGGTGGAACCGATAGATGCCCCGAACACCCAGGAAAACCTGCTGGGCCGCTCCCTGCACCGGGTAACCGAACTGAACGACGGGGTACGCAACCTGAAAGGAACCGGCGTTAAGATCGGTATCTGGGACGGCGGCGAAGTAAGCCCGCACATCGATTTCAGCCCAACGGCCAGCCGCCTGACCATGATGGAAACCAGTCAGCCGGAAAGCCATGCCACGCACGTAGCAGGCACTATTGCCGGTCGGGGCATCATTAACCCGAAAGCGCGGGGCATGGCTCCTAATGCACAAGTCTACTCCTATAATTACAATGGTTCGGTAACTACCGAAATGTTTAGTGCCATTCCGGCGGTTGGTTTAAACATCAGCAGCCATTCCTATGGCAGCACCCAAACCTGCGGGGTAACCGGGGCCGGCGTGGCCTACTCCACCACCAGCCGCAACACCGACATCAACCTGAATACCTATCCTACGCACCTGCATGTCCATTCGGCCGGCAATTCCCAAACGGCTTGTAGCGGCGGTTGGTCTACCATTACGGGCAGCGGGAAAACGGCCAAAAACAACATCCTGGTAGCCAACATTACCACCACCGAAACCATAAACAGCAGCAGCAGTTTCGGGCCTGTAGCCGATGGCCGGGTGAAACCGGAAATCAGCGCCCTGGGTACCAACGTATTATCTACCTACACGCCTCTGAATACCTACAGCACCATTTCCGGCACTTCCATGGCAACGCCGGGCGTTTCCGGAACATTGGCGTTATTGGTAGAACGGTACAAGCAACTGCATGCCGGTACCACTCCTATTTCTTCGCTTATAAAAGGAATGGTATGCAATACGGCCCACGATCTCGGCAATACCGGCCCAGACTACAAATTTGGTTTCGGCAGGATCAATGCCCTGGCGGCGGTAAAAACCCTGGAGCAGAACCGCTTCGTTATAAATACCATTACCACCGGCGCCACCAACAACCACAATATCACTATTCCGGCCGGGGTGGTAAAACTGAAAGTAATGCTTACCTGGAACGATCCGGCGGCCACTGCCAACGCCAATCCAGCCTTGGTAAACAATCTCGACCTTTCAGTTATAAACGGCGCAGCCACTACCCTTCCCTGGAAATTAAATCCCGCTAGTCCCGGCTCCGTGGCAACCCGCGGGGTAGACAATGTAAGCAACATCGAGCAGGTAACGTTAGACAATCCGGTAGCCGGAACCTATACCCTACGGGTGAACGGAACGGCCGTACCTAGCGGTGCCAATCAGCAGTATTCGCTTACCTGGGAAATTATGGAGCCTTCAATAGAAGTTACCTATCCGAACGGCAAGGAATCGTTCAGCCCGGGTTCTCAGGAAACCATTACCTGGAACAATGCCGGCGTTACCGGTACGCAAACCCTGCAATATTCCGTAAACAACGGCACCACCTGGACCACGATCTCTTCAACAATTTCAGCTGCTACTACCCGCTATACCTGGACCGTGCCGTCCGGCTTAAATACGGCCACCGCTTTAATTAAAGTATCCAGTGGCAGCTTAACCGATGTCAGCGACAGCAATTTCCGGATCCTGGGCACACCGGGCAGCTTAAGCGCTACTGCCGGGCCTTGCGCCGGTTCCCTGAACTTCTCCTGGCCGTCCGTAACCAATGCCACCCACTACGCCCTGCTAAAACTTGATCCGGCAACCGGCCTCTGGGACACTTTAAACGCAAACATCTCCGGTACCACGTACGCCGCAACCGGTCTGCCGGTAAACAGCAGCCTGTGGTTTACCTTAGTAGCTAAAAACAACGCCACAAAAGCCATAAGCGATAGAGCACTCGCCATAAACCGGACAACTTCCGGAACCGGGAGCACACCTTTAGCCAATATTTCAGGGCCTGCCTCCGTTTGCGGAAATCAGACCACAACGTATTCGGTAGCTTCCATGGCTGGCATTTCTACTTATACTTGGTCGGTACCCGCGGGAGCAACCATTTTAAGCGGGCAGGGCAGCACTACCATTTCCGTAAATTTCACCCCTTCCAGTACCTCCGGATCGGTAACCGTTTTCGGAACGGCAAGTGGTTGCCAGACCTCTACCAGTTCCTTAACTGTAACGGTGGGCAATAACGTAGCTGCCCCGGTAAGCGGCGGCGATCAAACCAGTTGTACTTCTACCAGTTCCGCTTTAACCGCAACTGCCACGGTACCAACCGGCTTTACCGTAGTCTGGTACAATGCTGCCTCGGGCGGAACGGTGATCAGTAATCCGGTACTTAATGCCCCCGGAACAGTAACGTATTATGCCGCCAGCCGGAGCAGCAACGGCGCCTGCGAAAGCCAGGCCCGAACTCCCGTAACCCTTACCTTAAATACAACCACTCCTGCTATGGTTACAGCTTCCGGCCCTGTTACATTCTGCGCCGGCGGCTCGGTTACGCTAACCGCTAATGCCGGCAGCGCTTATTTATGGACCAACGGCGCAACCACCCAATCGATTACGGTAAATGCTTCGGGCTCATATTATGTAACCGTAACCCAGCCAAACGGCTGTTCCAGCACTTCTTCCCCGATGGCCGTGCAGGTAAATCCACTACCGGTGGCAAGCATTTCCGCCAGCGGCGCTACCACTATTTGCCAGGGAGAAACGATAACGCTTACGGCCAGTACCGGCGACACCTACTTATGGAGCACCGGCGCCACTACCCAATCGATTACGGTTACGCAAGGAGGCTCCTATTCAGTAACGGTAAACCAGGCTACCGGCTGTAGCAATACTTCTACTCCGGTGGTGGTTCAGGTAGAAGCAATTCCGTTAGCTGAAATTACGGCAAACGGAGCTACTGCATTCTGTGAAGGCGGCAAGGTTACGTTAACAGCTTCGCCTGGGAACACATACCGCTGGAGCACCGGCGAAACGTCTCAGGCCATTTCCGTAGACCGGACCGGAGCCTACTCGGTAACGGTAACTTCCGCGGCAGGCTGTTCAAAAACGTCAAACCCGGTGTCGGTAAATGTATCGCCAATTCCAACTGTAGCGCTGGTAGCTGAGCAAAACACCAGCCTGTTGCCAGGAGAGCGCACTACCTTAAAGGCAAGCGCCAACGGAACCGGAACCTTTACCTGGCTTAAGAACGGGACAATCGTAGCAAACGCAACGGCCAATACCTTACCTGTTTCAATTGATGAGCTGGGGGAATATTCTGTAAAGTTTACCAGTCAGGAAAGCTGCAGTGCTACCTCCAACAAAATCGCCATTCAGGCAGCCGCCAGCAATGATCTTTTCCTTTACCCGAACCCGAATAAAGGCCAGTTCCAGATCCGCTACTATTCCGAGCCCGGTATTGTCAGCAGCACCGCGGTACTGATCTACGACTCAAAAGGCGCCCGAGTGGCTTCGGCCAATTACACCGTAAAAGTTGCGTACGACCGTCTGAAAGTAGACATGCGAAACGAAGGCAGCGGCATTTACTACGTGGTGCTTCAGCAGGAAAACGGCAAGAAATTAGCTTCCGGCCGGGTGGTAGTACTATAAATTCACCATATTGTTTTTACACGGGCAATGCTTCTTCTGTTTAGGGGAAGCATTGCTTTTTTTTAAGGCGAAGGAACATCATTTCCTACTTTCCCTGGCGCAAGTGTTAAGCGTAAGCGTCACTTGGGCCCAATAGACAGAAGCCAGTCTCCAGACTGGCGTGTTAGAAAAGCCAAAATCACATATTCTGAAAAAGCAACTGAATTAGCCACTTAGATGGGGCACGGAAGTCTGGAGACTTTCTCCTGTTCGTCAGGCCCAAGTGGCGCTTACGCTTAACACTTGCGCCAGAAAACTTAGAAGTCTCCGAATTAAGAAACCAAGAATCACATATTCAAAAAAGCCCTCCCCTGTTTTTAGCTGTTGGGTGGGGTCATAAAACCGCTATAAAATCCTTCCCTCCTGAAAAATAAAACGGTAGGTTTTGGAGTTAAAAAGCTAAAAGGCTACAAAGCACCCTGAATTACCGTATAAGGTTAATGGGACCAGGTTCCTGATATGAAAAAGTTATTCTTCCGGGTTATCTTCGCGGCGGCGCTTTTAAGCTGCCGGCAGCAACCCACCCTTAAACCTTCAAGTACCATGAATACCGAAAATACCGATAAACAAACCACCAGTGCTGAACACGCCGGGAATCCTTATTACTCCCGCACCGATATTGCCAAATTGAACGTACCGGACGAGGAATGGAAGAAAATTCTGCCGGCAGACGTGTACTCGGTTGCCCGTCAGGCGGGTACCGAACGGGCCTTTACCGGTAAATACTGGAACACCGAAGGCCTGGGAAATTACTATTGCGCGGTGTGCGGAAACAAACTTTTCCGGGCCGACCAGAAATTTGCCAGTTCCTGCGGGTGGCCGAGCTTTTTTGAACCATCCCGGAAAGATGCCGTGGCATACCACAAAGACCAAAGCCATGGTATGAGCCGCATAGAGGTAACCTGCGGCCGCTGCGGTTCGCACCTGGGCCACGTTTTCGACGACGGTCCGAAGCCAACCGGTTTGCGCTACTGCATGAATTCCATTGTGCTGGATTTTGAGCCGGACAATGCACTTAATCCGGAAAAACCGTAATTTTGTATCTGAAAATCAGTTGATAATAGAAAAAGGGAGCCTGAACGTTCCCTTTTATTTTGTTAAGAAAAAAATGGCCGGCAAACGCGAAAGGTTATGCATGTTGGCGCCTCCATTTCAAGTATGTTCCGAGTTTTATCTTTTTTATTGCTGCTTGCAGTGGTGTTGCCGGCAGCACCTGTTTTTTCTCAGAATCCTGTATCCGGCGCTTTTCGTGAGGTGGTGCTCCACCTCGATACCGCTTCCTACAGCTTAAGCAAAAATGCCGTTTTGTTCAACGGTGAAACCCAGCTGGCTTTTCCGTATCAGTCCGAAACCCAGGTAGCCGAAGTAAACCTTTACCCCAGTTTTTCAGCCCGAAACCATACCGTTACCCTGGCCCGTTCCGCCGATTTCGAGCAGATGGATTCGGTGGTGAACATCAACGATCAGTATTACCGGGTTAAAGTAAAATTCCGCAACCTGACCGGTTCCCAGTTCCTGAACTTCACGTTTGCGGTAAAGGATTCGGCCTCGGCGCCGCGCCTGGAAGTGGTGAAACTTTTCCCCTATACCCGTACTTCCGTAAAGCTATTTCAGGAAGACAACGAGCTTTTTGTGGGCGAAGAAAAAATCCTGGAACTCACTACCGACAATATCCGGAACGTAAAGCGCCCCCTCGATTGGGTAAAAGGCGAAGGCATAGATTACCGCTTATCGGAACAGAACGGTATTTTACGGCTGCACGTAATGCCGACCCAACTGGGTACCCGCACCCTGAAAGTACGCCTGCAAAGCAACAAACCTTCGCTCGACAAAAACGGAAAGCCAACCTACGATCTTCCCACCCTCGAAAAAACCTTTATGGTAAAAGGCAGCCGGCTCCGTTTTCTGGCGCTGGATAAAAAAGAATTTATTTACGACGAAACCTCCCGCACCAAAGGCATAGAAGTACTGGTAGAAAACAACTGGAACCTTACTTTGCAGAAAACTTACCGGATAGAAGACCAGGAAGCGCCCGGCGGCGTGCTGATCGGCGAGCTGTTTACCCGCAATTCGGTGGCCAACAATAAAGTGTTGTGCTGGCTCCGGGTGTTTAATTACCACCGAATTTCCGAAGGGTATCTGTACCTGAAAGACGGCGACCAGGCCCGCTTCATTACCAATTTTGCCATTCTGCCGAAAAGCGCCGTGAAAGCGGTTTCCATTATGCACGAAGGTGGCGACTGGACTTCGAATTTAACCGTAAATCCGGGCGAGGTTATTAACTTAAAAATTGAGGGCGAAGGTCTGAGCAAAGCCCGTTTCCGCTTCGACGACCTGACAGATATTACCACCGATTCTACCCTCCGCACCGACGAAGCGGTGGTTTATAAATTGCGGGTGCCGGTAAATATCAGCCGGCGGAAGATCGGGATCTACAACCGCGCGGCCAGCACGGGCCACTTCCTGACCGTGAAAGAATACCAGCGCCCCCGCAACTTCGATTTTGTGTACATTAATTATGGCGCCAAACCGCAGAAAGTATCGGGCATTGTAGATGGGCCTATTTTGTATGACCACGTGGTGAAAGACATCGTGTTCACGTTCCAGCCGAACGTTATCGAAAACGAGAAAAAACTCTACGGCAAGCAGTACCTCGACATTGACGTACGGGTAACCAACAGCCGCAACGAACTCATCGACCAGCGCACCATCGAGAACATTGTGATCTGCCCCGGCGATAATTCCCCGCGCGCTGCCTTTGTGAACGACCGCGAATGCACCTACGGCGAGATCAGCCTGAACAACTTCCTGGGCCGCAAAACCTACGACCTGAGCGAATGGAACCGCATTGAGATCACCATCCGGCACGACAAAGACAAATACGGTTCCGAAGGCCAGAGCAAAAAAATAGACATTCTGCTACGCCGCCGCGTGAAGTTCGATACAGAAGTTTCGTTCCCGGCCGGTTTGCTCGTAAAGCACCAGAACTCGGACGGCTACGGCAACTTAGGGGGTATCAGCATGGCCATGATCGCGCAATTCAGCTTTTACCACCCTGAAAAAATTAACCGTTTCCGGCCTTACAAGATCGGCGCCGGCTTCCTGGCGCTCAATGCCTTCAACTTCAGCAACAGCGCCAACGTGCAGCGGGACCTGGGCGCCGTAATCATCGGTTCCCTCTACCCTACCACCCGCGAAACAAAACTCAGTTTTCCGCTTTACCTGGGCGGTGGCTATTTTATTTCCAAGAAAACCGATCCGTGGTTCTATTTCCTCGGGCCGGGCATTCAGGTCAGGTTTTAAGCATTTACAGGCGAAGAACAAAGCAGCAAGAATAAGCTGAATTATTGCGTCATTCTGAGCTTGTCGAAGAAACTTATGAAAATTACAATGACAAAGCGAGCGTAGCAAGATTTGGCTTATTTTTTAATTCTAAATATGCAGCTCCATAAGTTCCCTCGGCTTACGCTCGGGATGACGCAATAATGTAGTCAAGCTTAGCGTAAAGGCTAAAGGCAAAGACGTAGAATAACTAACCAGCCCGCCGGCAAAAAAACTAAATTCCACTCGCTGGCTGCTGTTCCTTTTATCGCGTAGAAAGCTAAAAAACGCTATCGAAAATGCCGCAAAACCCGGAAAAGAACAAGCAAAACGCCCTGGCTTTCTATGACCTGATGTTCAACCAATGCAAACCGGCGGAAGCAGTAGAAAAATACGTGGGCGCCGAATATATACAGCATAACCCGCATGTAGGCGACGGCAAAGCCGCTTTTATTCAATATTTCGAACGCATGGCCAGGAAATATCCCGGCAAGAAAGTGGAATTTAAACGGGCCATTGCCGAAAACGAGCTGGTGGTACTGCATTGTTTCCAGACCTGGCCCGGCGATAAAGATTATGCCGGCATGGATATTTTCCGCTTCGATGAAAACGGTAAAATTGTGGAGCATTGGGATGTGCTGCAGGTAATCCCCGAAACGTCGGAGAACGGCAACTCGATGTTTTAAATGAGAATTTACGCCAACAGAAAATTGGTAACGGCTTCCGCTATTTGCCGGGCTCCGGGGCCGTAGAGCATGATCTGGTGGTTTCCGGCTACTGCTTCGTAGCGGCAATCGGGCATCTGACGGGCTGTTTCAAGGGCATTTTCGGGAGGTAAGAGCGGGGCATTGAGGGTGTAAGGTTCGGTAGCGTTCAGCAAAAGAGCTGGTTTAGTTTGTTTGCTGAGGTAAACGGGCCAGGGCTCTTTCAGTACGTTTAGCACGGCCAGTCGGATATGCCGGGGATTGCTCCGGGGCTTTACTTTTCCGCCGGAAAGTTCCTGCACATCGGCCTGGTAATAGCTCCGCATGGTTTCTTCCCAGAACGTATTGTATGGCGCTTGTTTTACGCTTTCCAGGTAAGCCTGAAAGGAAGGGAAGGTTTTGCCTAACCTGCTCATGGCCGGCTGCAGCATTTCCCGCGTGTTGGGATGCATCCGCGCGGCCGCATCTATGAGCACCAGCCGCTTGATCCTTTCCGGGAAAAAACGGCCCAGGTAAATACTGAGCAAACCGCCGAAAGAATGTCCGCCCATAAATACGCTTTTCAGCTGCAGGTGGTCCAGCAGGCCAATAATATCTTTGGCGTGTTTGTGCATGGAATACCCCCAGATCGGCTTATCGCTTAAGCCCCGGCCCCGTAGATCGACGGTAATTACCCGGAACTGCGCTGCTAAACCGGCTGCCAGCAACCCTTCGAACGCGCGGGCATTGGCCGTTAAACCGTGCAGCAGAACCAGCTCCGGCCCGTTTCCGCCATAGTCGAGGTAATGCAGCCGGATGCCGTTCGTTTTTACAAAATTGGAAACTGGTTCTTGCATGAAGGCAGTTTTAGGAATTATTGCGCCGACCAGCCGCCGTCTACCGGCAGGGCCGCGCCGGTTAAGGTGGTGGCATTTTCGGAGGCCAGAAACAAGGCTAATTCGGCAATCGTGGAAACCGGCACAAAATCCTTTACCGCCTGCTTGGCCAGAATTACTTTTTTCACGACTTCATTTTCCGGCAGGTTATGCGCTTTGGCCTGATCGGCGATCTGTTTTTCTACCAGGGGCGTTTTTACGTAACCCGGACAGATGGCGTTGGCCGTAATATTATAGGGCGCTCCTTCCAGGGCGGCAGTTTTGGTAAAGCCCACAATACCGTGTTTGGCGGCCACGTAAGCGCTTTTAAATTCCGAAGCAAACAAGCCATGCGCCGAAGCAATGTTTATGATGCGGCCGAACTTCTGCGCCTTCATGTTCGGCCAGACGGCTTTGGTCAGGTGAAAGGCGGCTGTCAGGTTTATGCCGATAATGGCATTCCATTTTTCCTCCGGAAAATCTTCGATCGCGGCCACATGCTGAATACCGGCGTTATTGATCAGCACATCGATACTCCCGAACTTTTCGGTTCCCTGGGCTACCATTTCGCGAAGCGCTTCGGGTTGCAACATATTGGCCCCGGAAAAGAGAAAATCTACCTGGTGCTGCCCGGCAACTTTTCGGGCTATTTCACTACCATTTTCTTCCAGGCCGTTGAAGATAATATTATAGCCTTTGGCGGCAAACGCTTCGGCAATGCCCAGGCCAATGCCGCTGGTGCTGCCGGTAATCAATGCTATTTTATGCTTCATTCGTTTTCCTGAACTTTCCGCTTAAAATTAAGTTAACCTTTTAATTCCCAAAACCCTCCGCTAAGCTAACAAAGTTAACCCGAACGGCAATTTACTTTTTTTGAGGATAAAAACAGAACAGGTTAATTGATGTTTGGAATAAGGTTCTGGTTTGGTTTATTACCGACAACTTAATTTTTCCGGTAAAGCAACTTTTTTTCAGATTTCTACTCAAAGCATTCTTATAAATACCTAAACCAGTTTTTGAAATTGTTCTTGGCAAATAGATCTCTTTGTAGCGCAGGGTTTAAACCCTGCGCTACAAAGAGATAACTTCTACTTTTTTATATAGCCGGCCAAGACTTTGTTCAAGGGTAGCCTTCCGGGTAATAGCATCGGAAAAAATTCAGCCGCAAAGTTTCCTGCCAAATTCCCTAACTTTGCTCCTTCACCCATCATTTACCACTTTGATCGAACTTTTTACCGACGGCTCTTCGCGCGGCAACCCCGGACCGGGCGGCTACGGCGTAATTCTGCGCTACAAACACCATGTGAAGGAAATTTCACAGGGTTTCCGCAAAACCACCAACAACCGCATGGAATTGCTGGCCGTAATTGTGGGCCTGGAAGCTATTAAACAGAACGATATTCCGGTAACGGTTTTTTCCGATTCGAAATACGTGGTAGATGCGATTGAGAAAAAATGGGTGTACGGCTGGCAGAAAAAAGGCTTTTCCGGCAAAGCCAACCCCGATCTCTGGATCAGGTTCCTAAAGGTATATAATCCCAAAATGGTAAAATTTGTCTGGATCAAAGGCCACGCTGGTCACCCGGAAAACGAGCGGTGCGATGTTTTGGCGGTACAAAGCGCCGAAGGCCCGGACAAACTGATCGACCACGGGTACGAAGCTTCGCTGGCAAAGTAAAGAGAATAATAGGACCGGGCGGAACAGGATTGAAGCGGATCTTACTATTACTGGTTAACAAACGGAGGGAATATTTTCCTTTTGAAATTTTTCGGTTAATTTAGTGGTACTGAGGATTTAAAGCTTTGAGAATTACCGATCGCCATTTTTTCTTCCACAACCTGGCAGCCATTCTTTATAATGCTGCCGCCGGTCTGCTGATTTACAACCACAAGCAAGACGTTTATTTGTACACTTCCATGGTGGCTTTGGTGGCAGGTTCACATTTAATTTTTCTGATCTTTACGGCCCTGCTCCGGATCATGAAAATCAAATCCATTGGCAATATGGGGTATACCATTCTGGCGGTACTGATGATAAATGTAATTTTCTGGCTGCTTTTGCTGTCTATTTTCTAACGTTTTCAATTTTCACTTTCCCGGTTGTGGCTAATTCTTATTTTCAGTTCAAGCAGTTCCGCATAAACCAGGAGAAAACCGCCATGAAGGTGTGTACCGATTCCTGCGTGCTGGGCGCCTGGTCCGAAGTGGAAAACGCAAAGCGTATCCTGGACATCGGTACCGGTACGGGCTTACTGGCTTTAATGGCCGCGTAACGCTCCGAAGCCGAAATTACGGCGGTAGAAATTAATGCCGCGGCAGCGCTACAGGCAGCAGAAAACTTTGCGGCAAGCCCCTGGAAGAACCGTATCGATTTAGCGCAAAAAAGCCTGCAGGAGTTCGGAAAAAAACAGCCGGAACCCTTCGATGTAATTATCTGCAACCCGCCCTTTTTTCAGGCTTCCCTGAAATCCCCGGTCCAGGCCAGAACCATTGCCAAACACACCCAGGAACTTCCTTTCGAAGAGCTGCTGGCTTTTGTAAAGGCCTTTTTAACCCCGGAAGGTACCTACTATTTATTACTCCCTCCTGCCGAAGCTGAAATTTTCCGGAAGCTGGCAGTAGCAAGCGCCCTTTTTCCGGTTTCCCTTTTACAGCTCTATACCCAGCCCAATGGAAAGCACCTGCGCACCATTTACGCGTATGCCTTTCAGGAAAAACCGCTTAAGTCTGAAAACCTGATCATCCGCAATACCGACCAGACTTATACAACTCAGTTTGCCACGCTGTTGCGGGAATATTACCTGATTTTTTAAGTAGTCGCTATCCTAAATGATTGTCATGTTAAGCGATAGCAAAACAACTCGTAGGCTATTGGTAAAAATGTTAAATCTGGCTTTAGTACTGAGAACCGACGAGGTCCTTCGCTATCGCTCAGGATGACAACCATTTAGGACAGCTTCTAATAAAAAAGTCGCCGCTGAAAATTTCAGCGGCGACTTTTTCAGCATTTCTGCCTATCATTTTTAATGCACTTCTACTTCCAGCGAGGTAACTTCTTCCACGAAATGAATACCGTATTCCACCAGTTCGTGCATAATTGGTCCGTACACTTCGGCATTGGTTGGAATCACTACGCCTTTGTGATTGATGACGCCCTGCAGGATCAGTTTGGCGGCAATACCAACCGGCAAGCCAACGGTTTTGGCCATGGCTGTGTGTACTTCATCTTCCCCTAAAACCACCATGCTGGAGGTTAAGCGTTTTTTGCGGCCCTGGAATTCATACTCGAAAATGTGTTGCATCACGATCATGTCTTTGTCGCCGGGGCTCAGGTTCCATTTGTTTACCAGTAGCTTTTCAATTACCTGCGCCGGGCTGGCATCTTCCAAACCAATAGCCTCTTCCCCGAACAAGCCGAGCCAGGAAAGTTTGTACATGATATCGCTGTCCGGCGAAAGGCCTAAATAAGCGGCTACCCTTTCGGCCAGCGAGGCGCCTTCTACGGAAGCCGGAACATAAGCTTCGGTAAACTGGGCGTAGGTCATGGTCCGGGAACTTTCCAGCTTGTAGGTATCGTCCGTTAAGCCCAGTTGCACCAGCGCGTTCCAGGCTTCGCAATAACCTTTGCGGCGGAAGGTGCCCCGGAGAATGGTATCGATCTTTTCCAGGCCGTACGGCTCGCGGTAGCTGATGGAATCGCGGTTAGCGTAGCCCTCAAATTCGCCGTACTCGAGCACATTAAAGGTTTCGGTGCTGGCAAATAAGCGGTGGTAAGGAATGTATTTATACGCGCCGTTTTCCAGGTATTTGGCTGTGCCCTGTCCGGCTACCACTACGTTGCGCGGGTTCCAGGTAATTTTGTAATTCCAGGGGTTATTATCCGATTCCGGGGCAATTAAGCCGCCGGTGTACGATTTGAACGAAGTAATAAAGCCGCCCTTTTCTTTAATGTGATGAATTACGTGCATGGCCGACATGTGGTCGATGCCGGGATCGAGGCCGCATTCCATCAGAAACGTCAGGCCTTTGGCTTCAGCTTCGGCGTGCAGGGCTTTAATTTCCGGCGACACATACGAAGCCGTGATCATATTTTTTCCCTGCTTCAGGCACTCATTGGCTACATGAATATGGAACATGGCCGGCAACAGAGAAATTACCAGATCGGCTTTGGCTACTTCCGAAAACCGCTGCTGCTCATCGAAAATATCGAACGCAATGGCCTTGGCAAACGGATGCGGTTTTAAAGAGGCTACTAAATGATCTACAGAAATATCGCCAATGGTCAGGGTCCAGTTTTGTTCGGCTGCGTTGCGCAACAAATAAGAAATAAGCACTGAAGCCGAACGGCCGGCGCCTAAAAGCAGGATATGTTTCATCTTGAGGTCGGTTATTTGCCGAAAATTAGCATTTTCCGGCGCCTTGCCCAAACTAAAACTTGTAATCTCGAAATAAACTGTTACTTTTAACGCCCTTTTTACTACTATTTTAAGAAACGGCCATGGCCAGACCATTAAATATAAATATTTCAATTGAAGTTTTAACTTCCGAAAACGAGCTAACCGCGCCGGAAAAACGTGCCTGGGACAAAGCCAAGGAGGCTACCAATAATGCCTACGCGCCTTATTCGAATTTCCTGGTAGGCGCTGCTCTTTTACTCGAAGACGGTACCATTCACATCGGCAACAACCAGGAAAATGCTGCTTATCCTTCCGGCTTATGCGCCGAGCGCACGGCACTGTTCGGCAAAAGCGCCGTTCTGCCCGATATGCCCATCGAACTGATTGCCGTAGCAGCCCGCAAAGCCGGCACCGAAGCTTTCCTATGCGGTTCACCCTGCGGCGGCTGCCGTCAGGTAATGACCGAGTACGAAAACCGCCAGGGCAAACCTATTAAGATCCTTCTTCAAGGGAAAGGCACTGAAATATACCGCCTGGCTTCCGTTTCGGACTTACTGCCGATGCAGTTTTCGAAAATGGATCTGCTGGGTTAGAGGGTTGGTATTTGGAAATTAGTATCTGGTATCTGGTACAGGGCAAAAGTGAAGTTCTTAGCATTTGAAGAAATTGTCTTTGGCCTCCCAACCCGGCCTTTGTTTGTGTTTCTCACCATTGCGTTCTGACTAAGAGAATTGGGTCATCCCGAACGAATTTGAGGGAACCATCGCATACCGAATCTGAACGAAAGGCATTTATTACAGCTACGCTGGGTCCTTTCGACTCCCATCTCAGGAATGCTCAAATGCCATAGTAGTAACCAATAGTTTCTTCGACAGGCTCAGAATGACGCAAACTTTACTTAAGTTGTGACATTGGGTGAGTTACTGGTTATTTCTGCAAATTTACTGCAAATTCACCGTTTCAAACCAGCAATCGTCAGGGCATGAAAGCTTTCAATTTTTCCGTTACCCGCACCGCCAACGTATACCAGCTTGGTGAATTCTCTGCAGAAACCGAAACGCTTTGGGTGGTATGCCACGGCTACGGCCAGCGGGCCGATTATTTTCTCCGTCATTTCCAGGGTCTGGATACCGGCAAGAATGTAATTGTTGCGCCAGAAGGACTGTCGCGGTTTTACCGGGAAGGTTACTCCGGACACGTAGGCGCCAGTTGGATGACCAAATACAACCGTGAAGCCGAAATTCACGATTACGTAAATTACCTCAATCAGCTTTTCGAAAGTTTAAAACCGGAATTTCCTGCTGATCTGAAAGTGAATATATTGGGTTTTTCACAAGGTGGCGCCACCGTTTGCCGCTGGCTGACCGCCGGAAAAATTCCTTGCACCCGCCTGATCTTATGGGCAGCCGCTTTTCCGGAAGATATGAATTTCGATTTTTCGCTGGAAATGCTGAAGCAAACTAATATTGTGATGGTATACGGTACGGAAGACGAACTGATCTCGAAAGAAATGCCGGAAAAGCAGTACGAGCTGCTGCGATCCTACGGCATAACGCCCCAACTGGTAAGCTTCACCGGCGGCCACAAACTGGATGCAGAAATCCTGCGGCAACTGGACCTGGGAATAATTTAGTGATTAGTGATTAGTGATTAGTGATTAGTGATTAGTGATTAGTGATTAGTGGGTACTCGTTTTGGCAGCAAGGTTTCATTAAAAAGGGCCTTTTTCGAAAATAATTCCTCAAATTCCCCTTCCCAGTTTACCCATTTCTAAATTTGCTCATTCCCACATTAGCACATTTTTTAATTGCCTCATTAGCACATTAAAAAATTAGCACATTACCTCTCCCACATCCCGGTCATTACCACTTCCAGCAAATGGTTGTCAGGGTCGCGGAAGTAGAAGGATTTGGTGTTGTTGGGCCATTCGTGTTCGTGCTCAATTTCAATCCCTAAGGCCTTAATAATTACTTTTTCATCTTCGTAGCGGTCTCGGGCCACTTCAAAAGCTACGTGCAGGTTTCCGGAACCGAAATGCCCGGGTAGGTGATTCCCCTTTTTAGAAGCTTCCGGAATAAAACAAAGCAATACCGATGTGCCGACCCGGAAAAATACGTGGCGGTTCTCGACTTCCCCAATAATTTCCAGCCCCAGTTTGCCCGCATAAAATTGCCGCGTAGCATCCAGGTCTTTCACGTACAGGCAGGTTTCTTTTATCTGCAGAAATTCCACGAACTAATGATTAATGGTTAATGAATAATGATTAATAAACTGAAATTTTTGGAAAGGGTTCTGAAAGGCCAGTGTTTAGCTCGGAATAAATCTTCTGACGATCCAAAGTTTCCGAAAAAATGTAATTTCAGAAGGATTATTAATCATTAACCATTATTCATTAACCATTATTCATAGCTTCCTCTACCCTGCTTTTCAGCTCTTTGTAGGTACTGTTTTGGGGGAATTTGCGGATGAGGTTGTTTAGTTCGCTGAGGCCTTGCTGGAAGTTTCCGGTTTGCAGCAGCAGGTTGATGCGGTTTTCGTAGGCGCGGATGTAGTTGGGGTCGGAAAGAATGGCTTTGTTGGTTAAGGCCATGGCCTGTTGGTAATCGCCGTTCTGCATGTACAGGAAACCGAGGTTCAGCAAAGCGCGTTTGTACAGGGGTTGCATCTGCAAGACCTGCTGGTAGTTTTCTTCGGCCAGTTGTTTTTGCTCAAAATTGTCGTAAAGCTCGGCCAGCTGCATCCGGAAATCTAAGTTGGCTGGCGCCAGTTGCGTACTTTTTTGGGCAAAGCTTATAGCCTTTTGCGGCTCGTTCTTAAATAGCTGGGAAAGGTAAAATGCTGTGTACGGGTTGGAGATCTGGTCCGGGGTAAGATTATGCCATTCCGGTTGCGGAGTTGTTTGTTGCAGGTAAGCCAGTTTTATCTGGTCGTCCAGATCAAGGTTCTTCTGGAACTGCACGATCCGCGCCAGGTATTCCGGGTTTTGTTCCTGCTGCTCGAAATAAAGCATATTGGCCAGGATATGGCTCCGGTCCGAATCAGTCAGGTTTTCGTTGGAAGTGAAGCTCTTAAACGAAACCAGCTTGTTTTTGGAAACGGTTATCGGTTGGGTTTCGGGCTTCTTCCGGATAAAATGATCGGTGCTCGATACGTGCGGGATGTCGGTGGTGCCGGATTTAGGCATGTGGCAGGTTACGCAGTTTTTGCCCTCCAGCTTTACGTTCTTGTGCGGATCGATCAGTTTTTTGGGTTCGTGGCAGCCCTGGCATTTCTCATCGTAGAACAGCAACGAATTTCCTTTCAGGGCTTTGTGCGGATCGTGGCAGGTATTGCAGGTGAGCTTTTCGCCCGAACCAATAAAGCAGGGGCTTTGCTGCAAACGCTCGGCGTGCGAAGCAAAACCGAATTCCGGCGTATTCATGCTGGCAACCGGAATAAACACTTCGGCAAAACTGGCCAGGGGCATTCCCGGCCGGAAATCTACCAGGTTCTTATTTGGTTTGGGTACCGTTATCCCTTCCAGGTGGCACTGGCGGCATACATCGAACTGCAGCTGCACCGGTAGGTTTCTGGGGTTCACAATACTGTAGTCGATGCTGTTTTTGATGCTTTCTTTCGAACCGGCCTGCATCAGCTTCACGTGGGCTTCGCCGGGGCCGTGGCATTTTTCGCAACTGATGCCCAACCCTACCGTGGTGAATTTGTTAACCGAGTTTGCTACGAACTGGCTGCCGGAATTGTGGCATTCCATGCATTGCTGCCCGATGGTGCGGTTGAAGCCCGTATTGTGGCCGTTTTCATAACCCGGACTCAGGTCCCAGATCTTTTTGCCCACGTACCAGGTAAGGGGCATTTCATAAAAGTAGCCGTTTATTTCGTAAAGGTAGGTGCGCGTCTGGTTGCCGGAACCAATTACGTAATCCACTTTTTCAGCCCGGTAGTGTACCGTATCGCGCCCCTGCAACCGGAATTCGGCGATGTACATATCCGGGCCACGCCAGAAAGCACGGTAACTAAGATCGGAGAATTTATCGTAAACCGGTTTGGCCTCGAAATTCTCGATAATATTGTCGCGCGAAGGAACATGAAAAGAACGCCCTTTGCCGGTTTCGAGGTAGGACTGGTAAATATCCTGGTGGCAGCTCACACAGCTTTTCATGCCGGTGTAATGCACCTCCGGACTGTGGTTTAAGTAAGGCGATTGCGCGGCAGCCGTTTTTTCTTCGCTTTTGCTATCGTTTTGCGAACAGCCAATAAAAATACAGGCCGAAAAAAACAGGATCACCGTTAGTAAAACCGCCCACTGCCTGGAACTCCACTTCAGCCCAGCCTTCATGTTTATTTCCGGAAATTAATGGCGGCGCTGGCCTGGGCTGCCGGGAACACAACAATGTCGGCCAGGTTTACGTGCGCCGGACGCGTTACTACAAACAAAATAATATCGGCAATGTCTTCGGCTTTTAAAACCTCGATGCCTTTATACGTGGCCGCTGCCCGCTCTTTGTCGCCTTTAAAGCGCACTTCCGAAAATTCGGTTTCCACCATGCCCGGATTAATTTCCGAAACCAGAATGCCTTCCCGGTTCAGATCGATGCGCATGGCCTGGGAAATAGCATCTACCGCAAATTTAGAAGCGCAATACACATTTCCGTTCGGGTAAACTTCTTTGCCGGCTATAGAACCGATGTTGATGATGCGGCCGCTTTTGCGCGTGATCATGCCCGGAATAATTTCCCGGCTCACGTACAGCAAACCCTTCACATTAATATCGATCATCATGTCCCAATCGTCGGTATCGCCGTCCTGAATGGCGCTTAACCCGTGGGCATTGCCGGCATTGTTCACCAGAATATCGATCGCTTTCCATTCCTCCGGGAGGCTCTGAATGGCTTCTTTTACCGCAACTTTATCGCGTACGTCAAATTCGAGGGTATACACCTGCCCTTCCGGCAATTCCTGCTTTAATTCTTCAAAGCGTTCGGTGCGGCGACCGGCGGCAATTATCCGGAAGCCATTTTTCCCTAAAAGCAAAGCAGTAGCGCGGCCAATGCCCGAAGTAGCGCCGGTAATAAAAACGGTACGGTTATTCATGAAAAAAGCTTATTCAAAGAACAGGTAAAGCGTAACGGAGGTGGTAGAAAGTTTCTGAAAACTCCGGCTGTAACGGTTATTATCGGCGATCAGGATATTCGGCACGCCATGCGCAACCCGGAGTTCGGGCGCAAACTTAAAGAACGGATAAAACAGGTCTATGCCCGCGCCGTATTCGATCTGAAAATTATTTTTATCTACCCGCAGTTTGTTGTCGATACGTTCGCTGCGTTTGCTGCCGCCCATATCGATCATGGGCGTAACGCCGGCCACAAAATACATGCGGCTGTTCTTGCGGCGCTTGGCGGCATATTTCACCAGGAAAGGCAGGTGCACCGTGGTGCTGGCCACTTCCTGGTCTTTGGCCTCCGTACCGTCCAGGCGGGAAAACTCGATGTTGCGGGTATTAAAACTTACACCCGGTAAAAAGCGAATGTTGAAATAATCGCCCAGTTGCCGGCTGATCACAAAACCAAGTGTAAAGGCCGGGGTAGATTTCGGGTTAGCTGCCTGGGCCGTATCGGTTTGCAACTGCGCTACATACTCCGCCGAATGCTCTACGTTAAAACGCGTAGCGGCTGCACCCAGGTAAAACCCGTAATGCATTTTCTTGCTGTCGTAATTGGGCAGGTTCTTTCCGTTGATCTTTTCCGATTTCTGGGCAAATGCCGTTCCCTGCAACAATAAAAAAAGAAGTAAACTGAAAACTACTTTATAGCGGTGTAAATAGAACATATTCCAAATGTAAGTGGCTGCCATTGCGTATTCTTAAACCCAACCTTATCCAGGATCTTCAGGAAGTCCTTGCCGTCCGGAAAAGCCTGAACCGATTCGGGCAGGTAAGTGTACGCAGCCTGGTCTTTGGAAATTACTTTTCCGAAAACCGGCAGAATGTTTTTAAAATAGAAATTATACGCTTGTTTCATCGGGAAAGCCGTCGGCTTCGAGAACTCCAGTATAACGATTCTGCCCCCCGGTTTTAGTACACGGAACATCTCGGAAAGTCCTTTTTCAAGGTTCTCAAAATTACGCACGCCAAAGGCAGCCGTTACGGCCTCGAAGCTATTGGCCTCGAACTGCAAATTTTCCGAATCGCCGCTAAAAAGCTCGATCTTATGAGCCAGGCCTTTTTTCTGAATTTTTTCCCGCCCTACGGCCAGCATACCTTCCGATATATCGATGCCGGTAACTTTTTCCGGGTTTACTTTTAAGGCCTCAATGGCCAGATCGCCGGTGCCGGTGGCAATATCCAGAATACGGGCCGGCTTACTTTTTTGGAGCAGACCGATAGCCTTTTTCCGCCAGTAAATATCGATACCGGCGCTCAGGAAATGGTTCAGGAAATCGTATTTACCGGCAATACTGTTAAACATTTGCGCTACCTGGCTTTTTTTACTGCCAGATGCGTCTTTATAAGGGACTACCGCCATGGGCTGAAATATGCTTGAACCACAAAAATACTATTCCCTTAACTATAAAAGCTAAAATATGTTGTAAAAAAAACGGGCTGAACTTTTAGCTCAGCCCGTTTTCGGGGTTTCGGTTTTGCTTACCGCTTATTTTTTCGGTTCAACCTCCGTTTTGGTCTTAACTTTAGAATCTTCGCCGGCTTTTACTTTGCCTTTGGTTTTTATTTCGCCGTCCGGCTCGATCTCGATCTTGGTTTCGTTTTTACCGTTTTCGATCTTGATCTTGGTTTCGCCTTTTTTCGAGGTTTTCACTTTCATTTCACCGTTTTCCATGGTGCCGGAAGCCGGACGAATGTTCTGCTGGGTTCCGGTACCTGTAGTTTTGGTGCCCGTGCCAGTACCACCGGTAGTGCCGCCGGTACGGTTTCTGGCGCCGCCGCCCATGGCGCTTGGCTGGTTAATTACCCGGAATTCGTCGCGGCGGTTAAGCTGCATATTCTCCGGAGAATCGTTCGGGGCAACCGGGCGTCTTTCGCCGTAGCTTACCGTTACCATGCGGCCGGCAGCAATGCCTTTTTTACGCAGGTAGTTGTAGGCAGACTTGGCGCGGTTCTCACCTAATACCATGTTGTATTCGTCGGTGGCGCGGCTATCGCAATGGCCTTCAATGGAGATGGTCATTTGCGGGTTGGCTTTCATTATGGAAGCAATGTTATCCAGTTCCCGAACCGATTCCGGACGAAGGTTATACTTGTCGGTATCGTAGTAAATGTTCTTGAACTTGATGGCCCGGGCAATCATAGAAGAATCTTCGTAAGGCACGTAAAAATCCTTCACGATGGTAGTAGTATCGTTGGTTACTACCGGAACATCAAATTCTTCGGTCGTAATATTCTTACCGTCTTTGCTTACCACTACCGAATACTTACGGCCGGAAAGCACATTCACGCTATAATTTCCAGAGTCAGGCTTGGTAATATCGCGGTAGCTGATGGCCTTTTTATCGGCGGAAGTACTGTTGAAAACCAGTTCCACACCCGGAATTACCGAGCTGTCGCGCATAGAGTAAACATGGCCTTTAATGGTTACGTTGCGGATGTAGTTAATGGTCCAGATATCTTTTTCGCCGTAGCCGCCAATGCGGTAAGAAGAAAGATACGCGTAGCTGCCATCCGGGCTCAAACGGTAGTAAGTATCATCGTCCGGCGTGTTGATCGGGTAACCCATATTTTCCGGCTTGCTCCATTTACGGGCTACCGAATCGTATTTCGTCATGAAGATGTCGTAACCACCCATGGTATTGTGGCCGCGGGAAGAGAAATACATGGTTTTTCCGTCTTTCGATAAATAAGGGCTATCGTCGTCGTACTTGGTATTGATCGGAGCGCCCATCGATTTCGGTTTGCCCCAGTCGCCACCGGCTTCGCGGGTTGAATAGTAAATATCCAGGTCGCCGTTCTCGGAATAGTGGCTGGTAGAGAAGAACAGCGTTTTGCCGTCCGGCGTAATGTAAGCGTCGCTTTCAAAAGCCTTGGTGTTGATGTTGCTGTTCAGTTTTTTCGGCTGGGTCCAGTTGCCTTCCACTTTTTCGGAGAAGAAAATATCGCCGTTCTCATCCTGGCGGTACATCAGCAACTTGGTGTCGTTATCGAAAAGCTGAATGGAAGCATCGTGGCCTTTACCATTCAGGGCGCTGCTCAAAGAATGCGGCTGTTCCCACTCATCCGGCCCGATCCGGCGGGTTTCAAAAATATCCTCGAAGTACTCGCCATCGGCGGCTGCTTTACCACCGGTCACGTTTTCCCCGCGGGAAGTAAAGAGCAGGTAATTGTCGTCGGAGGAAATAACCGGGCTATGCTCCGAATATTGGGTATTGATGGTTGGCCCCAGGTTCTTTACATAAACGTCTTTCTGTTTATTGAAGAGTTCTTTGGCGTTGCGGCTCTGCTGAATGAGCATGGCTACCTCGGCTTTGCGGCTGTCCGATTTCTTTTTCAGCGTGGCGTCGTAAGCCTTGTAGTGGTTAATGGCATCGTCGAAGCGGTAGTTGATGTGGTCTACCCGGCCCAGCCAGTACTCCACGTCTTTCGACACTTTCGGCTTCAGCTTCTGTGCTCTGTAAATGTAATCGCTGGCCTTTTCCTTGTCGAAAGCCAGGTAGCTTACCCCGGCCCGGAAAAGCGCGGTTTCGTTATCCGGTTCTTTGGCTAAAACTTTTTCGTAAAAAGGTATGGCCGCCCGGTAGTTCTCGTTTTCAAAAAACTTATTGCCTTCCTTCATCAGCTTTCTGACGCTTTGCGCCATGGTGGCGGATGCGGCAAAAAATGCCAGCATAAAGAGGAAAGTAGTCTTTTTCAACATTCTGACTGCATTATCCATGTTTAAAATAGTTAAATAAGGTGCTTATAGTTATATGGGTATTGATTGGTAAAATTCACTCGGATTCTTTGCTAACTACTATACTGGTATTACTACATATTGGTTATAATATATTTGAAAATCCTATCCTTGTCCGCAAAAAAAATTAAAAGAATTGGTGAGAGGCCCGTAAAAACCGGGGTGGTTTAAAATAGAAACAGAAGCCTGGGGCACTAAAGCTAATTGAAAACATATTTGCCTACGTTACTCCTTTAAGCCGGTTTAGGTTACTATTTTTTGGTTATCACCGCTAAATTTCCTGTCGATCAAAAGCTACCGATTCAGTCTCAGGACTTTAGAAACCGTACTGAATTGGCTAAAAAAACTGAATTCAGCGCGAAATAAAAAACATAAGGCGCAAATATATAGTTTATACCATATACTTACGCCTTATGGGCCAAAAAAATCTAAAAGAAAAACAATTATTGCTGCAATACCTTGAATTCGGTGCGCCGGTTCTGTTTCCGGCCGTCTTCAAAGCGGTTCGAGGCAATAGGTTTGCGGGCACCGTAACCTACGGCTACCATGCGGGTTTTGGCCACGCCTTTCTTAACCAGGTAATTCACTACGGCGCGGGCGCGTTTCAGAGAAAGGGCTTCGTTGTAAACGGCTTTGCCTTTATTGTCGGTATGGCCCGAAATTTCTACCCGCATACCCGGATTTTCCTGCATCAGGCCAAATAACCGGTCGAGTTCGGTGCGGGAGCTTTTGGTAAGCAGGTCTTTGCCGTATTCGAAGAAGATGTTGCGCAACACAATAGCCGCGCCAGCCTGAATTTTCTTTAATGCAATAGCTTTAGAGAGCGTATCGGGTTTATAAGCATCCGAAATTTTCAGGTCGGAGTTCTCGTAAAAATACCCTTCTTTCTGCACCAGGAGGCTGTAAGCCACGTTCTTCTTCAGCTCCAGCTCAAAAGCCCCCAGGGTATCGGCAGTCAGTTTAAGCGGGCTTCCGGCTTTGCCTTTTTCAATTAAAACCAACTGGGCTGTAAGGGGCACTCCGGAAGCTGCATCCTGCACGCGGCCGGAAAGCTTTACTTTAAGTACTGGTTTTGCGCCACTTTCCGATACCGGGCCCGAAGCAATTACCGGTTCCGGGATAACCGGCTGCACTTCGGCTTCCGCAATTAAGGAATCGGTAGCAGTAGCGGTGCGGAAAGTGGCCAGGTAAATATCTTTGTCGCCTAAACCACCGATCCGGTCGGAGCAGAAATAGCCTTGGTGACCGTTGGGAGTAGGTACAAAATAAATATCGTCGTAAGGAGTGTTCACCGGCCAGCCCAAATTTTCGGCAATGCTCCAGGCCGCGCCTTCGGAAGAGGATCGGAAAATATCGTAGCCACCCATGCTGTTGTGGCCGCGGGAACTGAAATAAAGCGTAACGCCGTCAGCGGCAATAAAAGGAGCGTCTTCGTCGTATTCGGTGTTTACGTTGGCGCCCAGGTTCATGGCTTCGCTCCAGCTGCCGTCGGGCTGTTTCATGGTCAGGTACAGGTCCAGGCCGCCAAAACCATCGGGCCGGTCGCTGGAAAAAAAAGCAAACTGCCCGTCGGGGGTAATAAAGAGGGAAGGTTCGAAATCGCGGGAATTGATAGGTTCGGGTAAAGGAACGGGCTTGCCCCAGGAGTTATTTCCAGTCCGTTTAATTGCATAAATATCGCCACCATTTTCTTCGCGGTACAAATAAAGGGTATTGCCGTCGGGTGAAATACTGGTGGCAGCATCGTGGTCGGGCGTGTTTACCGGCTTTCCGAAGGCTACGGGCGAGATCCACTTTTCTTCTTTCAGGTCGGAGAAATAAATATCTTCGGTTACTCCTTTTTTACCCGGCGTGCCGGTATGGCGCGAAGTAAAGATCAGCGTATTGCCGTTATTGGTTAAAAGCGGGGCCAGGTCGGCAGCCGGCGAATTTACCGGCGCACCAACGTTTTTAACTTCCGCCACCGCGGCGGCAGCCGTCAGCTCTTTCCCGGAACGACATTCGGTTATCCGTTTCTGCAGTTCCATGCGCTGCTCTTCGTCTTTGCGGCTGGTTTTATTCAGGACTACCTGGTATTGGGCAATGGCTTCTTCAAAGTTGTTGTTCAGGTGATAAGCGCGGGCCAGGCTCAGGGCGTAATCGGTTTTGGATTTGAACGGTTGGCTTGTTGCCTTCTGCAGAAAAGGAATGGCTTTATCGGGTTGCTGCAGTTCCAGGTAAATTAGCCCCAGGCGGCCGTTTATGCGCAAATTGTTGGGCTGGGCTTTCAGGGCCTTTTCGTAAAGAGGAAGTGCCGTTTTATAATCATTATTGAAAAATGCTTTGTCGGCGGACTTCAATGCCTTTTTCTGGTCTTGCGCCAAACCGGGCTGGTTCAGCCAGAACGTTAGAAAAAAAGCTATAAAAAGTACCCTGAAACTCATCATAAAAATCACATAACTGAAACGAACTGCTGGTTTTACTATTGCCTGTTCGCAAATATGTTAAAATAAAAGCGATATTGTTATTACTACCTGTAAAAAATTAAATCCCGATTAAAGTTCCAGGGCGGCCCCGCCTTATTCTATATAAATATAGCAAAGCCGGCCGTTTTTTTTTAAGTTTGATGCTGGAATACTATTTCTGAAGATGATTATAAAAGACGCCCGGTTTATTGCCAGCAATACGCAAGTTGATAAATGCCCCGAAACCGAACTGCCGGAATACGCTTTCATCGGCCGTTCCAACGTCGGCAAATCGTCACTCATCAACATGCTCACCAACCGGAACAAACTGGCTAAAACGTCTTCTTTTCCGGGTAAAACCCAGCTCATCAACCATTTCCTGATCAATGAATCCTGGTACCTGGTAGATTTACCGGGTTACGGCTGGGCCAAAGTAAGCAAGGACTCGCGGGAGAAGTGGGGCAAAATGATTAAAGCGTATCTGGGCCGGCGGAAAAACCTGGTTTGCGTGTTCGTGCTCATCGATTCGCGCCACGAGCCCCAGAATGCCGACCTGGAATTTATTGAAATGCTGGGTACCATGGAAGTTCCGTTCGTGCTTGTATTTACCAAAACCGATAAGCAATCTTCGGTAAAAACCGACCAGAGCATGGCTGCCTTTGGCCGTAAAATGCGCGAAACCTGGGACGAACTGCCGATGATGTTCCGGACCTCTTCGGCCGAAAAAGCCGGACGCGACGAAATTCTTGACTTTATAGAGCAAACAAACAACCAACTAAGCGAATAAAATATTAAATTGGCATTAAAATTGGGATTCCTCCGGAACTCATTTTATCTTAAAAAGCAATTTATTATGAAAGTTAAATTTTTCCTTGCAGCTGCCGGCCTGGCGTTTTTCGCCTTCAGTGCTTCCGCACAGTCCGATGCCAAAACCAAAGTAAAAACCAAAACGGAGACCACCACTACCGAAACTCCTGCCGAAGCGGCGCCCCAGAAATCGCCGGAGCCTATTGCTCCCGGTCAGGACAAAGCCGGTGGAAAAGCCGCTGACAAAGCGATTCCGGTAGCCCAGTACTACGAAGGCGGCCAGGCAGCCATGTACGAGTTCATTAACGCCAACGTACAATACCCACCCATGGCAAAACGGAACCGTATTCAGGGCCAGTGCATTGTTTCCGTTACCCTGAACGAAGACGGTACCACTACCAACATGAAGATCCTGAAGAACATTGGCGGCGGTTGCGGCGAAGAAGCTTTGCGCGTGGTAAAGCTGCTGAAGTTCAAAGCCCCGGGTTACAGCGTGCAGTCCAGCATTCCGGTTAACTTCAAACTCTAGTTTCGTAAACTCAAAGTTAAAGATTTGAATTTTCTGTAAGGCTGATTTTCAGTTTACAATTTTCAAATTTCCACATTTTCAAATTTCCACATTTAAACTATGCCTGTCGATTTAAGAGAAATTGCTTCTATTTCCGGAATGCCCGGTTTATACCGCATTGTAAGCCCAACGCGCAGCGGCGTTATTATTGAAACCCTTGCCGAAAATCCGGTACGTTCAGCCGCCCAGGCCAAGCACCGCATTTCCCTGCTGCACGAAATTTCCATTTACACCAACGATCCGGAAGTTACAGCTCCCCTTTCCGAGGTATTCGATAACATCCGGGCCAAGTACGGCGACAACGTTCCGGTAAACGGAAAATCTTCGAACCAGGAACTTGCCGCTTTTATGGAAGCAGTGCTGCCGGATTACGACCGGGAACGGGTTTACATGTCGGACATTAAAAAACTGGCAGCCTGGTATGGTATTGTAAGCAAAAACTTACCTTTTACCAAAGCAACTCCAGAGGCAAAAGAAGCTGAACCTGCTCAGGAAGAAGCCAAACCAGCCAAAAAAGCCAAAGCCGAAAAAGCGGAAGCCCCGGAAGGTGAAGCCAAACCAAAGAAAACAAAAAAGTCTGCTGAATAAGCAGACTTTTTTGTTTAAAACGGTAGCGTTTATGGGGGAAAAAACCTCACAGGTTTCAGAAACCTGTGAGGTTTGGATTGATAGCTGACCTTATGCAAGCAGGAGAAAAGTCCCCCTTTGGAGGGGGGAGGGGGAGGATTTCCATTATTTGATCAAAATATTTTTCAGATAAATCTCCTGTCCTCCCCCTACCCCCTCCAAAGGAGGACTTTAATAAACTTGCGAAACCTCAGGTATTAAATGGTATGGCTTAAGGCCTAAAAGTCGGTTTTATTCCCCGCCGCCTAAATAAAACCGGAGCGTTACCACCACGTTGCTGTTCTTAAAGTGCAGGTCGTCGAGCCATTTTACGGAATACTGGTAACGCGCATTGGCAGCAAAATTATCCCAGATACGGTATTCAACCCCGCCCATATAATTGAGATCGAACTTCTGCAGATCTTCGGTCCGGTCTTCAAAGCCGACACCAACATCCACTTTGGCGCTTAACAGGTAATCGGCAGCAAGCCCGGCCTGCAAGGTAAACTTCGGCTGAATTTTGTAGTTAAGCAGCAAGGGAACCGAAACGTAATTGAGGCGCCATTTATAAAACGCATTCGGATCGCCATATTCTACGGTATCGGATTTGCTGCCTTTCTGCAGAAACAATATTTCGGGCTGAAAACTGAATTTTTCGTTAATTTTGAAATTGGAGCTTCCCCCGAAAACAAGGCCGGCTTTATCGAACCCGCCCTGGCGGTCGCCGTCTATTTGCGAAGCGCTGGCGCCGATCACAATGGCGTTGCGGATCTGCTGGGCGTAAACGGTAGGTTTGAACAGGAAAAAACTAAAGAACGTAAACAAACATAAACATTTTTTCATAGCACTGGTTTGGAAGATAATCTCGATAAAGCAGTAGTGGAAACCGTGAACCGGAACTTTGAACTGAAGCTCCGCCGCCGGATCATACCCGAAAGCGAATTCCTGGAAATTCTAAGCCTGGCCATTGCCCATTTGCTCAACAATAATACTCAAAAATTACTTTCCGTACTATACCGGCTCGATGTGGATGAAAACAAGTTCCGGCAGGCTTTGCTGGCGGAAGACTCGCGGCAGGCCGCCGGCAATATTGCAGCACTGGTATTAGCCCGGGAAAAACAGAAACTGGAGTTCCGAAGGAGGTATTCCAGCTGATTTTTTTTGTTGCTGTTCCTGTTACTTTCATACTCCTTACTTTTCCTGTTGATTTAAATTGACACCCAGTGTGTTTTGCTTTCGATCTTTGATCCTGGACGAAGAGCTTCAATTAACTTTTTAAATCTACCTTTCGGGCATAAAAAAGCCGCAACTGTTATGATACGGTTGCGGCTTTTAAGATTATATCTCCAGGAAAACAATTACGCCTGTACCAGCGCAGCTTCCGATTTTTTCAGCATTTCGGTAACCTTGTCTACCATTTCCGGCGAACCGATTACCAGTGGGCAACGCTGGTGCAGCGAGGTTGGCTCCAGTTCCATAATGCGGTTAACGCCATCGGTGGCTTTACCGCCGGCCTGTTCGATAATGAAAGCCAGGGAGTTACACTCGTACATTAAACGCAGCTTGCCGTTTGGCGCTTTGAGGGTAGAAGGGTAAATATAAACGCCGCCTTTCAGCAGGTTCCGGTGGAAATCTGCTACCAAAGAACCGATGTAACGGGCCGAATATTCGTTGCTTTTGCAGTACTCTACATAATCTTTAATGCCTTGCGGGAAAGAGTTGTAGCTGCCTTCGTTAATAGAGTAGGTTTTACCGGTTTTCGGTGTTTTGATATCCGGGTGGCTCAGGAAGTATTCTCCCAGCGATGGCTCGTAGGTAAAGCCATTCACACCGTTGCCGGTAGTATACACCAGCATGGTAGAAGAACCATAAATCACGTAACCAGCCGCTACCTGTTCCACGCCGCGCTGTAAGCAGTCGGTCAGGTCGCCATCGCAGCCCTGGCTGGTCTTGCGGCGGTAAATAGAAAAAATGGTACCGATAGAAACGTTCACGTCGATGTTGGAAGAACCGTCGAGCGGGTCCATGGCCACGATGTATTTGCCGTGCGGGTTACCGGTCTGGATAATATCTTCATCTTCTTCTGAAATAATGGTGCAAACCTCGCCCCCGTTACGGAACGCCCGGATAAAGCGGATATTGGCAATTACATCGAGCTTCTGCTGCTCTTCGCCCTGCACGTTCTGGTTACCATAAGCACCTGCAATATCCAAAAGGCCGGCCCGGTTAATTTCCCGGTTCACGATTTTGGAAGCAAGGGCAATGTCGCGGAGCAATTGGGAAAGTTCGCCGGTGGCATACGGAAAATCTTTCTCTTTGCGCATAATAAAACGGTCGAGGGTCGTTCCAACAGGAAGCGCTAACTTAGAGTCCATGGTTTTTATGGGTTGTATGGGTTTGTTATGTGAAGGTGAATGATGACACAAAAATATATTAATTTGTCCGATATAACCAAGTTATCTACATTTACAGCCGGATAAATTGAGTGAACATGCAGATTTTTAAGTTCGGCGGCGCTTCGGTTAAGGATGCGGCAGCATTTCGGAACGTTCGGTTTATTGTTCAGAACTATAGCGTTCCGGGGGAATTATTAATTGTGGTCTCCGCCATCGGGAAAACTACCAACGCCCTCGAAACCATCTTCAGCAAAGCTCACGGAAACCTTATATACGAAGAAGACCTTTTAAAGTTAAAAGACTACCATTTTTCGGTGGCTTCCGAATTGTTTTCTCAGAACGAAAACCGGGTTTTCCAGCACCTCGAACTTTTGTTTGCCAACCTGCAGGAACAGCTCCAAAACCTGGTTCCCGATAAATTCGACCAGCAATACGACCAGATCATTTCCTTCGGCGAACTGCTGGCCTCTACCCTGCTTCACCATTACCTGAAAACCGAAAACCTGCCGGCCGTCTGGCTCGATTGCCGCAAATACATCCAGACCGACAGTACCTGGCGCGAAGGCAAAGTAGACTGGACCTGGACCGAAAAACTGATCCAGCGCGACCTGCCGGAAATGCTGAGTAATGGCAACATCATCGTAACCCAGGGCTTTATCGGTGGCACTTCCAACGGACAAACCACCACGCTGGGCCGCGAAGGTTCGGATTACAGCGCGGCCATTTTTGCCTATTGTTTGCGCGCCGAAAAAATGACCATCTGGAAAGACGTAGCCGGTTTACTGAACGCCGATCCGAAGATTTTTCCGAATACGGTGCGTTACCCGCAAATCTCTTACCAGGAAACCATCGAGATGGCGTACTACGGTGCTTCAGTGATTCACCCCAAAACCATTAAACCGCTCGCCGACCGGCAGATTCCGCTGTTCGTAAAATCGTTCCTGGATCCGGAAAGCGAAGGCACGAGAATCGGTATTTGTCCGCACGAAAAACTGGCGCCGGCCTTTATTCTGAAGCAGAACCAATGTTTAATTTCCTTTGGCGTGAAAGATTTTTCCTTTATTTCGGAGCAGAATTTAAGCACCATTTTCCACGTACTTTCCGAGCTCCGCATTAAAATAAACCTGATGCAGAACTCCGCCATCTCCTTTTCCATCTGCACCGATTACGACCCTACCCGGCTGGAAAAGCTCATAGAAACCTTGCGCGACCAATTCCAGATCCAGTACAACATTTCCCTGCAACTTTTCACCATTAAAAACTACGATTCGGAAAGCATCCGGAATTTAACCGCCGGCAAAGAAATTCTGCTCGAGCAACGGACGCGGAATACGTACCAGTTTGCCTGCAGGGCTTAATTGTTAAATTGTTGATTGTTAATTGTTGATTGTTAATTGTTGATTGTTGATTGTTAATTGTTGATTGTTGATTGGTGCATTGATAGAATTGCTTTACATCAAGCTTATACCTAATTTTCTTGTTTTATTAGCGTTTAATTATTCTGGCTCTATTCAAAAAAAACAAACCGCAAAATGGTATTTGATCTGCAACCGAAACTGGAAAATGACAAGGTGAGCCTTACGCCCTTAGCAGAGGTGGATTTTGATTCGTTGTATGCCGTAGCGTCTGACCCTAAGATCTGGGAGCAACATCCCAATAAAGACCGGTGGAAGCAGGACGTTTTCCGGACCTTTTTTGATGGAGCGCTTCAAAGCAAAGGCGCCTTTAAAATAACCGACAAAGCTACCGGTAAAATTGCCGGCAGCACCCGCGTGTACGATTACAACGAGCAAGACAAGAGTATTCTGATCGGTTACACGTTCCTGGGCAGAGAATTCTGGGGGAAAGGCATAAACACCTCGGTAAAAGCGGTACTGCTAAATTACCTTTTCCGGTTTGTTTCCCGGGTTTACTTCCATATCGGAGCCGTGAACACCCGTTCCCAGATAGCAATTGGCCGTTTAGGCGCTGAAAAGATCGGTGAACAGGAAATTGCCTATTTCGGAGAACTGCCGAAACTAAATTATATCTACCGGATCAAAAAAGAAGACTGGCTGGCAAATCCTACCGGTCTGGCGTATTGAAACGATCAGGATTCAGCCACTTCCAGAAATGCGGAAATTTAAAAGCTATTGTAAGAAACTCTTTCTACTTTTATCCTCAAACTTCACTCCCAAACGCTATCATTTCAAGCCAAAAGTCCAGCATCTAATATCCAGCATCTAACATCTAAATAAATGGAATTCATAAAAGTTACCCCAAACCACCGCGAATACATTGCCCTCATCGAGTTGAACCGTCCGAAAGAACTCAATGCCCTGAACCTGCAACTGATGGGCGAATTACGCGACGCGCTAAAGCAACTCGACGATGATGACAGCGTGCGCGCCATTGTACTGACCGGCAACGAACGCGCTTTTGCCGCCGGCGCCGACATCAAGCAAATGGCCGGCAAAACCGCCATCGATATGTTCAACATCGACCAGTTCTCTACCTGGGATCAGATCAAGAAAACTAAGAAGCCGATCATTGCCGCGGTATCCGGTTTTGCCTTAGGCGGCGGTTGCGAACTGGCCATGACCTGCGACATGATCATTGCTTCGGAAACCGCACAATTTGGTCAGCCGGAAATTAAAATTGGCGTAATGCCCGGCGCGGGTGGCACCCAGCGTTTAACCAAAGCGTTAGGCAAAGCCAAAGCCATGGAAATGGTACTGACCGGCAAATTTATTTCGGCCGAAGAAGCCGAAAAACATGGTTTGGTAAACCGCGTGGTACCGGTAGAATTGTACTTAGATGAAGCGCTGAAACTAGCCGGTGAAATTGCCAAAATGAGCCCGGTAGCCGTGAAACTGGCCAAGGAAAGCGTAAACCGTTCGTTTGAAACCGGCTTGGATGAAGGCTTGTATTTCGAGCGCAAAAATTTCTACATGTGTTTTGCTTCCGAAGACCAGAAAGAAGGCATGAATGCTTTCGTAGAGAAACGCGCACCGCAGTTTACGGGGAAGTAACCCCACCCCAACCCTCCCCTAAAAACAGGGGAGGGAGTTTTTTCTTCGCAAATTTTCATCTGCATTCTTTTTCTTGGCGCAAGTGTTAAGCCGGAGGCGTCACTTGGGCTTAAAAGGCAGAAACCAATCTCCAGACTGACGTAATCCGGGAAAGTAAGTGTTTTCTATTCAAAATTCGGAAGTCCGGAGACTTCCACTTGTTCTTTAAGCCCAAGTGACGCCTCCGGCTTAACACTTGCGCCAGTAATACTTTACTTAACCTTACACATTCCCGATCAAAGTCCTCCCCTGTTTTTAGGGGAGGATTTAGGAGGGGTCATAGGTACACCAACAAAAAAGCCGCTGAATTAACTTCAGCGGCTTTTTTGTTGGTGATCAAAACATCTTCAAATTTTCAAATCTCCAAATCTTCAAATAAAGGAAAATTAATTCATAGAATGCATGGCAAGTTTGTTGCCTTCGGTATCGATGAAGATAGCCATGTAACCGTTTTCCGGAGAGATCTGGAATTTTTCCATCACCACGCTACCTCCTGCGGCTTCTACTTTGGCTAAGGCGTTCGAAAGGTCTTCGCCGCCGTTCAGGTACAGTAGAGGGCCTTTAGCAGATGGCTCGTAGCCCTGACCTTTTACCAGCGCGCCGGCTACACCCGTATCCTGGCTGTGCGCAAAAATGCCCATTTCCTGGTCTTCGCCGTAAGGCATGGTTTGTACTTCGATGCCGAAAACGGTGTTGTAGAATTTAGAGGCGCGGTCCATGTCGGAAACCGGAATTTCGAACCAGTTAATGTAATTGGTTTTCATAATTTTATTTATCGGTTTAGGTTTTTTGCTTCAGCAAGATAGCATTTTTCCGGAACAACCGGCAAACATTTCCCTTCGTTTAAACATTTCTTATTTCATGTTCTGCAAGCGGGCCAATGCGCTGCAGAAAAAATATGCGGAGTACCTTACCTTTTTCCCGAAAACTTGTTAAATTTCAAATCCGGAAACGATTTTTAGAGTAGGCCTTACTTTTTCAGGCCTTTCCCTTAGCGTTTTCAGATCTTCAAATCTCCAACTCTTCAAATTTGACCATGCAACCAGACATCACTTCTTTCGACGAATATCAGAAACAGTATCAGTATAGCGTAGAAAACCCGGAAGCTTTCTGGGCCGGCATTGCCGAAAAATTTACCTGGCGCAAAAAGTGGGACGAAGTGCTGAACTGGAATTTCCGGGAACCGAAAGTGGAGTGGTTTAAGGGCGGCCAACTGAACATTACCGAAAACGTGCTGGACCGGCACCTGGAAGAACGCGGCGACCAGCCGGCCATTATCTGGGAGCCCAACGATCCGGACGAAAGCAACATTGTATTGTCGTACATCGAGTTGCACATCAAGGTTTGCCAACTGGCGAATGTCCTTTTGCGAAACGGCGTTACCAAAGGCGACCGCGTTTGCATTTACCTGCCCATGGTGCCCGAACTGGCCATTGCATTATTGGCCTGCGCGCGCATCGGCGCAATTCATTCCGTGGTTTTTGGCGGTTTTTCCGCCCAAGCCTTAGCCGATAGAATAAACGACAGTGGTTGTAAAATGCTGCTTACCGCCGATGCTTCGTACCGCGGAGCCAAAACATCGCCCATAAAAGAAATTGCCGACGAAGCCTTAACGCAAACGCCAACCATTGAAAAAGTATTGGTTCTGCGGCGTACCGGCACCGAAGTTTCCATGACCGAAGGCCGCGACCTTTGGTGGCACGACGAACTGAACGAAGTAGATTCCGATAACGAAGCCGTTACAGTAGACGCCGAGCATCCGCTCTTCATTCTTTATACCTCAGGCTCTACCGGCAAACCGAAAGGCGTGGTGCACACCACCGGCGGTTACATGGTTTATACCGATTACACGTTCCGCAATGTTTTCCAGTACCAGCAAGGCGAAATTTACTGGTGCACCGCCGATATTGGCTGGATTACCGGCCACTCTTACATTGTGTATGGTCCGTTGCTTGCCGGTGCCACCACGCTCATGTTTGAAGGGGTGCCTACTTACCCGGACGCCGGCCGTTACTGGGAAGTTATCGAGAAATACGGCGTGAATATTTTCTACACATCCCCAACGGCTATCCGGTCGCTGGAAGCATTCGGTCCGGAGATTCCGGAAAAATTTGAGATGAAAAGCCTGCGGGTATTAGGCTCCGTGGGCGAACCGATAAACGAAGAAGCCTGGCATTGGTACGATGAACACGTAGGCCGCAAACGCTGCCCCATTGTAGATACCTGGTGGCAAACCGAAAACGGCGGCATTCTTATTTCGCCGCTGGCCGGAATTACGCCCACCAAGCCAGGTTACGCCATGCTGCCCCTGCCGGGCGTGCAGCCCGTTTTAGTAGATAACGAAGGCAAAATAATAGAAGGCAATGGTGTGGAAGGCAACCTGTGCCTCAAATTCCCGTGGCCGGGCATGTTCCGCACCACGTGGGGCGACCACGAGCGCTGCCGCCAGAATTACTTTGCCACTTACCCCAACCTTTACTTTACCGGCGACGGCTGCAAACGCGACAAGGAGGGTTATTACCGTATCATGGGCCGCGTAGACGATGTCATAAACGTTTCCGGGCACCGCTTTGGCACTGCCGAAATTGAGAATGCCATAGACGAACACCCGAACGTAATAGAAAGCGCTGTGGTAGGTTATCCGCACGACATTAAAGGACAGGCCATTTACGCCTACGTGATATGTGAGCATCATCCCGAAAATGAAACGCAACTGATAGCCGAAATAAACCAAAGCGTGAATAAGATTATCGGCCCGATTGCGCGCCCGGAAAAGATCCAGGTAGTAACCGGCCTGCCCAAAACCCGCTCCGGCAAAATTATGCGCCGTATTCTAAGGAAAATTGCCGAAGGCGAAACCGGAAATTTAGGCGATACTTCGACGTTGCTGGATCCGGAAGTGGTGGAGGAAATTAAGGCGGGGGCTTTGAAGTTGAAAGGGAGAGAGAAGGTTTAACGGAAAAATAGGGGATACTTAGATATAAATGCATTCATCGGGAGAAATACTAATTTACAAATCGACTGAAGGGCGCCCGGAGATACAGGTTCGCCTTGAAAACGGCACTCTATGGCTTGATCAATATCAATTGTCAGAGCTTTTTCAAACGGATAGAACATCCATTGGCAGACATATCAGCAACATTTATAAATCTGGTGAGTTACAGGAAAACGCAACTTGTGCAAAATTTGCACAAGTTCAAAAGGAAGGCAGCCGGGAAATTAAACGACAAATAAAGGTTTATAATTTAGACCTGATTATTTCTGTTGGATATCGTGTAAATTCTAAAAGGGGAACACAATTTAGAATCTGGTCAACTAACGTATTAAAGGAACACCTCATTCAGGGATATTCTTTAAATCAAAGAAAGCTTGATGAACTAAAGAAAACCATCCAATTAGTAAATCGCACTTCCGAACAAATAGCAACGAAAAACCAGGAAACAAAAGGATTAATCGATGTATTATCAGATTATGCGCTTGCATTAGATATATTGGATGACTATGACCATCAACGACTTACAACGGACAACACAAATTCCAAAGTTTCCTATAAAATCAGTTATCAGGAAGCAAAAAAAGCAATTGAGCAATTAAAGCAAAAGTTTGGCGGTTCCTCGTTATTTGGGAATGAAAAAGACGACTCTTTTAAAAGCTCAATTGCCGTTATCGACCAGACTTTCGATGGTTTAGCCTTTATCCAAGTATAGAAGAAAAGGCCGCCAATTTGTTATATTTTATCGTTAAGAATCATTCATTCAGCGATGGAAACAAAAGAATTGGTGCCTGGCTTTTTTTGTGGTACCTGGAAAAGAACAGTTACCTTTATAAGAAAGACAGAACGAAAAAAATTGCTGATAATGCCTTAGTAGCTTTAACCCTCATGATAGCTGAAAGCAAACCGGAAGAAAAGGACTTAATGACTAAAGTTGTAGTTAACCTTATAAATGCTAAAAATGAGTGAAAGTATTTTGCTTTCTTATCTATTGCAAAAGTTTTTATTGCTGGTAGTTTATCCCCCCAAAACTTGCCTTTCCCACTCTTCCGGCGTAGCTTTGTATCAAACTTATTCGGCATGCGTACCAACGCATTCTGAAAACACTTAACGCATAATTTTAACTCATAACTAAAATAATATGGCTGTATTAGTAGGAAAAAGAGCTCCTCATTTTAAAGCGACTGCCGTTGTAGACGGTGAATTCGTAGAGAACTTCTCTTTAGATCAATACCTGGGCAAGAAACACGTACTTTTCTATTTCTACCCAATGGACTTTACTTTCGTATGCCCTACCGAGATCATCGCGTTTCAGGACCGTATGAAGGAATTTGATGCGAAAAACGTAGCCGTAGTAGGTTGCTCTACCGATACGCATTTCTCGCACTTCGCCTGGTTAAGCACCCCGCGCGACAAAGGCGGCATCGAAGGCGTGAACTACCCGTTAGTAGCCGATGCTTCTAAAACCATTGCTACGAACTACGACGTTTTAGCCGGCGAATACCACTACAACGACGAAGGCCAGATGGAATTTACCGGTGCTCCGGTTGCTTACCGCGGCCTGTTCCTGATCGACAAAGAAGGCATCGTGCGTCACCAGGTAGTAAACGACCTGCCACTGGGCCGTTCTATCGATGAGGCGCTGCGTATGGTAACTGCCCTGCAGTACTTCGAAGAAAAAGGCGAAGTTTGCCCGGCGAACTGGGAAGAAGGCAAAGAAGCGATGCAGGCAACCCGCGAAGGCGTTTCCAGCTACCTGTCCCGTCACTAAGTTTTAGATTGTTCGAATTTTCGATTGTTCGATTGTTCGACTTTAATTTCGATTGATCGAATATTCGATATTCGATTGTTCGACTTTTTTACCGGGAAACGGTACTGTTTTTAACAAAAAACCGCTGCAGTTTTGTAGCGGTTTTTTGTTTTTATTGATAGGTTGAATTTCCCTCCTGCCGTTGGTGGTGTTTTCATCCAGGTAGTCAGGCTAATTTCCGGAGACCTGTAGAGACGTAATATATTACGTCTTTCACAGCATTGCGACAAATATGCAACGGCTTGAACCCGATTTGTAGCTGACGCTTGCATTAATTACCACCTTTTGTACCCTGAATGGAGACGTAATATATTACGTCTCTACAGGCAAATTATCTTAGCCATACGGTTATAGTGAAAACTCCAACAACGGCGGATGGCGGGCTCCAATGGTAGAAAAACGCTACCGTACGAAACTGAAAAACCGCCACAAAACTGCAGCGGTTTCTACTATAAAAAGCGTTAACATTTCCCCTTTAAAAAGTCGAACAATCGAATATCAAACAATCGAACAGTCGGAATTAAATTCGAACATACGAACTACGAACCTACGAAAATTCGAAAAATCGAACTCACTCTTCCACTCGCATAATGTGCGTTGGGAAATATTCCTGCACCAGGTCTTTTACATCTACTTCGGTAAGCGATTTGGAGTAATGTTTCTTCACATCCGGGTACTGCTTTAATTTTTCCAGGTCGTAGAAACTGGCCGAAGACGTAAGCATCAGGATAATGATTTCCTTGTCGAATTTGGCTTTAACTTCTTTATACGCTTCCAGGAATTCGAACCCATCCATTACCGGCATTTTAATATCCAGGAACATGAGGTCCGGGCACGGGTAGGCTTCCTCGTTTCCGGCCTGGCAGGCTTTGATCAGGTAGTCGATTGCCTGTTCGCCGTCTTTCAGGACCACGATCTTTTCGGCGGCATTCAGGCTTTCGAGTAAGCGCTGGTTCAGGTAGTTGGTCGTATCGTCGTCGTCTACCAGCAGGATGGTTTTTAAGGGCAGTAATTTTCTCATGCGGTTGGATTTTTTACTTTATGCGGGAGCGAAATCCGGAAGGTAGTTCCCTGGTTTACTTCACTTTCCAGTTCTATGGCGCCGCCCTGGTTCTGCACCAACCGGTTTACAATGTATAAACCGATGCCGGAACCGGGAACGTGGTTGTGGAAGCGCTTGAACATCTGGAATAATTTTTCCTTATGCCGGGCTAAGTTAATACCTAATCCGTTATCCTGCACGGTTATTACTATACAGTTATTCTTTATCTCCGATTTAAAATGCACTTCCGGCTTCCGCTCCGAAGACCGGTATTTCAGGGCATTGCTCATCAGGTTATAGATCACGCTTTTCAGGTTTACATGGGAAAAATAAACTTCCGGCGCGGGCTTAAAATCGGTGGTAATTTGCGCATCCGATTCCTTGATCATGTCCTGAATGCTGAGTTTAACTTCTTCGGTTACTTTGGCCAGGTCCACAAATTCCAGGTTCTGTTCGGCATTCTTCTGCACTTTTACAATGTCGGCAAGGTCCTGAATGGTGCTGTTTATCTGGGTAAGGGATCTATGGAACATGCCCATCAGCTCTTCGGCATCCGGGGCAGCAAAAGTAGCCGATTTGGTTAATTCCGTAAAAATGCGCGACATGCTGATGATCGGAAGTTTCAGGTCGTGCGAAGCGGTGTACACAAAGCTATCGAGGTCGGCGTTGGCTTTTTTCAGGTCTTCGTTCGTTTTAATCAGCTCTTCCTGCCATTGCTTTTGCTCCTCGATATCGGTGCAGGTGCCAAACCACTGGGTAATGTCGCCGTCGGCATTGCGACGGGGTTGTGCCTGGCCCAAAAACCAGCGGTAAATGCCATCCTTGCCTTTGAAACGGTACTCTATTTCGTAAAATTCGCCGGTTTCCAGGGAGTGCTGCCACCGGTTGAAAGACCGTTCGCGGTCGTCGGGGTGCAGCAGGTTGTTCCACATTTCGGTTCCCTTGCTGGCTTCCACGTCGTAGCCGGTATAATGGATCCAGCGCTGGTTAAAGTAATTGTGGAAGCCTTTTTCGTCCGTTACCCATACCAATTGCGCAATAGAATCGGCCAGGAACTGGAAACGCTCTTTTTCCTCCAGTAATTCTTCCGATAACTGAAACGCCGCCCGTTTGGCCAGTACCTGTTCGGTAACTTCGGTGGCCAGGATCAGCACGCCTTCTATTTTGCCGTTAAAATCGCGGAAAGGCTGGTAGGTGAAATCGAAATAACCTTCGGACAACTCGCCGTTATTTTCGCGGTCTACCATTACCTGGTTTTCCCAGAAATATTGCGGCCGGCCGGTGGTATAAACCTGGCGCATCTGTTCGGTGAGGCCTTGCGCGGCAATTTCCGGCCAGGCTTCACTCAGGGGAATGCCTACGCAATTCCGGTTCCCGAACAAACTCTGAATACCCGGCGAAGCAAAGTCGATGATCTGTTCTTCGCCTTTAATTAAACAGAAGTGCGCGGGCGCCTGGCTTAAAATGCGGTGTACCTTTTCTTCCTGTTCCTGTAGTTTCTGGGTAATTTTTTTCTGATCGTCGATATTGGTGCAGGTGCCCGTCCAGCCGATAATTTCGCCTTCGGGGTTGCGGTTGGCTACGCCGCGGGTCAGGAACCATTTGTATTCATTTTCCGGCGCTTTTAAATACCGGTGTTCTATTTCCACGTCTTCGCCCGTTTTCAGGCAATGCTCCCAGTTCGTTACGGTTTTCTCCAGGTCAGCCGGATGCATAAAAGCCGTCCAGCCTTTTTCGTAAATTTCTTCCAGGGAAATTCCGAGGTATTTGGGCCACTGCTGGTTGTAATAATGCACGGTTCCGTCGGGCATGGCAGCCCAGGCCATTTGGGGCATGCTTTCCATTACGCTCCGCAACCGGGCTTCACTTTCCCGGGCTTCTTTTTCGGCTTTTTTATCGCGGGAAATATCGATCATGGCGCCCACCACGCGGTAAGCCTTGCCGCTGCTGTCGCGCAAAACGCCGGCCCGGTCCAGAATATCGGCATAATGCCCGTCTTTTAACCGGAAACGATATACTTCCGCCCAGTTAGTTTCACCGGTATCGATGGCTTTATGAATACTGGCTTTCACCCGTTCCAAGTCTTCCGGGTGAATGTGCGTAAACCAGGAATCTACGGTAGGTTCTATTTCCTGGAGAGGATAACCGAAATTCATATTGAACCCGGGGCTCCACCAGATCTCGTCGGTTTTCAGGTCCCAGTCCCACACCACATCGTTCACGCTTTGGGTTACCACCCGGATCAGTTCTTCGTTGCGCTGGGCTTCCTCGCGCTCCAACACCTGTTTGGTGACCTCGGTAGTATGATGAATCAGGCCAGCAACTTCCTTTTCGTTCGTAAAGATAGGCGTATCCACTATATCCCAGAACCGCTGTTCAAAAGCACCGTTAGCACCAGGAATATCGTAACGCAGGCAGCTGATCCGGTTCGCTTTTTTGCTTTGGATCACCTGCTGCATCGACTCTTTTAATGGCCCAACCTGCTTTCTTTCCGGCAATTCCGGATTATCCGGAAAAATATCGAAGACGTATTTGCCCACGATATCCTGACGCCGGGTGCCGGTGGCGGCCAGATAATCGTCGGAGGCATTTTGAATAATAAGGCTGGTATCCAGAATAAGGTATTCGCCGGGAATGGCATGTAAAATAAACTCAAGATCGAAAGACCTGGCAACAGAAGATTCCGTCATGGAAAGGCAAGGTTATTTAAAACGGGACAATTTACCCAAATTACGTTTAAACCCGGAATTGCGGAAAAGGTTTTGGTCTGGTCGAATTTTCGTAGGTTCGAATTTTCGTAGATTCGTAGTTCGTAGGTTCGTAGGTTCGTAGGTTCGAATTTTCGATATGCGAATTTTGGTCAGGACTATAGCCTCTTGCCACAAAAGAGCATTGGCAATAAAAAACGATTTCTAAATTGAATTCATTGCTATCTGCTTTAGCGGACTGTTTTAAGAATTAGCAAACATGCTGCTATCCGTCAGCTAAAGCAGACGGCAATGAATTTCTTTTTCTTTTTGTTAGTCCTTTCAGAGGAAGAAAATAAAATCCTCCCTCCTTTCTATTTCAGCTTTTCTCTTTTATAAACCGTACCTTTGCCCCAATAAAACGCTACCGTTCTAGCCAAAAAAAGTCAAAAAATCGAATTACGAATCTACGAACATTCGAACCTACGAACATACGAGAAATGCTTTACAATCTATCCATCTGGTTTTACTGGCTGTTCGTGCGGCTGGCTTCGCCTTTCCATAAAAAGGCAAAGCTGATGCTGGAAGGTCGTAAAAACCTGTGGCCGGAACTGGAGGCAAAACTGCAGGGTAATACTTCACCGGTAGCATGGTTTCATTGTGCGTCTTTGGGCGAATTCGAACAAGGCCGACCGGTTATTGAAGCATTTGCCAGACAGTACCCGGACTATAAAATTGCGTTGAGCTTCTTCTCCCCTTCCGGCTACGAAGTGCGGAAAAATTATGCCGGGGCGCATTACATTTTTTACCTGCCGAAAGATTCTGCTAAAAATGCCCGGAAACTGGTAGCTCTTTTAAAGCCAAAACTGGCGGTATTCGTGAAATATGAATTCTGGCATTACTTTACCCAAGAACTGAAAACCAACAACGTACCGGTCATTTCCATTTCCAGTATTTTCCGCGAAGGCCAGCTTTTCTTTAAACCCTACGGAGGCTTTTACCGGAATATCCTCCGAAATTTTTCCTGGTTTTTCACCCAGAATGTGCACTCCGAAACCCTGCTGAAAAGCATTGGCATCACAAACGTTTCGGTGGCCGGCGACACGCGCTTCGACCGGGTTTTGCAGACGGCAGCCGGCGTGAAGCAAATTCCGGTAGTCGAGAATTTTAAAGCCGGCAGGGAAGTTTTCATTATCGGAAGTTCCTGGCCCGAAGACATGCAGGTGCTGGTGCCGTTCATTAAAAAGCATCAGGCCGAACTGAAATTCATTATTGCCCCGCACGAAATTCATGAAACCGAAATCGCTAAATTGAGCAGTGAATCTGCCGGAACCGCCATCCGCTTTTCCGAAGTTGCAAACCGTGATTTGTCCGACTACTCGGTGCTAATCATCGACAATATCGGCATTCTTTCCTCGCTTTATAGTTACAGTTCGTATGCCTTTATCGGCGGTGCGTTCGGCAAAGGGCTGCACAATACCTTAGAGGCAGCCGTATTCGGTCTGCCGCTATTCTTCGGCCCGAAATACCAGAAGTTCCAGGAAGCCAGGGATTTGGTTTCTTTGCAAACCGCCTTCCCGGTAAACAACTTAAGCGAGCTGGAAACAGTATTCGAAAACGTGAAAAAACCGGCAACCAAAAACGCTATTGCTGACCGCCAGAAAATCTACATTCAGGAACAGGCCGGCGCTACTCAAAAAATTATGGATTGGATCTCCGCAACGCTATGAAAGGACTGGTATTAAAATCGACGGGCTCGTGGTACGTGGTGCGCAAAGAAGACGGCGGGCTTTTACGGGCGCGCTTACGCGGCAAATTTAAAACCAAGGGCCTGAAACTGAGTAATCCGGTGGCCGTGGGCGATCATGTAACTCTGGAATTGGAAGGCGAAGAAGGCACAGCCGTGATCACCGAAATCGCCCCACGCACGAACCACATCATCCGGAAATCGATCCACAAAACGGCGCATGCGCACATCATTGCTTCCAACATCGACCTGGCTTTCCTGGTGGTTACGCTGGTTTCGCCGCGCACTTCCTTTGGCTTTATCGACCGTTTTCTGGTTACCGCCGAAGCCTACCACATTCCCGTAACGCTGCTTTTCAACAAGATAGACCTTTACGACGAAGACACGCTGCAATACCAGGAACGCGTGCGGCAGATGTACCGGCAGATCGGTTACGAAAGCGTAGCCTGTTCGGCAGCCGAAGGAATCGGTATCGAAGAAATTCAACAGCTTTTAGATCAGAAAGTGACCTTGTTCTCCGGGCATTCCGGCGTAGGAAAATCTACCCTGGTAAATACCCTGGTTCCGGACCTCGATCTGAAAACCACCGAAATTTCCGCCTACTCCGACAAAGGCGTGCACACTACCACCTTTGCCGAAATGTTCGAAATTGGCGAAAACACGTTCCTGATCGATACCCCCGGCATTAAAGAACTTGGCGTGGTGGATATTCCCAAACCGGAATTGAGCCATTACTTTCCCGAAATGCGCGACCTGCTGCAAAGCTGCCGTTTCAACAACTGTTTGCATTTAAATGAACCCGGCTGTGCCGTGCGCGAAGCCGTGGATGCCGGTAAAATTTCACTTACCCGCTACGACAGTTACCGGAGTATTCTGGAAGATGAGGACAACAGACGTTGAGATAGGAGTTAAGAGTTAAACTCATTTGTAGCGTAGGGTTTAAACCCAATGCCGTCAACTTAAGGCAAAAGGGCTCTTCCAGACATCTGTGTCTGGAAGCAATCTGCCGGGGACATCTGTGTCCCCGTATGAATAAACGCGGACATGGATGTCCGCACCAGAGTAAGTTTCAGACACAGATGTCTGAAACAGCGATTATTATTAATTCATAATCCTTAAGTCTGTAGCATTGGGTTTAAACCCTACGCTACAGACTTTTCAGGTCAAAAACCATAGCATTTTTACAATTAATAGCTCTTTTCCTCGTCATCTCGACGTCAGGAGAGATCTCCGGAATAAGGCAGCAAGTCTGAATAATTGGTAGTACCAACCTAATGAGATTAGGCTCTGCCGAACCTTCGGTTCCTTACTCCGTTCGAGATGAACAAAAAATATTAAAAAATTCTGATACCTGATACTTTCTACCTGATACTACTAAAACTATGAAGATCGAAAATTCAACCTTCCTGATAACCGGCGGCACCATGGGCATTGGGTACGCTACGGCAAAAATGCTACTGGAAAACGGCGCAAAAGTAGCCATTACCGGCCGCGACCAAACCCGCACCGAAACCGCTGCCAAAGAATTAGGGGCTTTCCCCATTACCGCCGACGTAGCCAACCCGGAAGACATTAAACGGACTTACCAGGAGTTTTTGCAGGAATTCGGCAGGCTCGATTGTTTGATCAACAACGCCGGTTTAGGTGTCTTCAAAAGAATTGAAGATTGCACCGTAGAAGATTTCGAATACATTTACCGGATCAACGTTTTTGGCGCCGCTTTAATGGCCGGCGAAGCCGCGAAGCTTTTCAAGCAGCAGAACTCCGGCAACATCATTAATATTGCCTCTACGGCCGGTACCAAAGGGTTTGAAGGCGGCAGCATTTACGCTTCTTCCAAATTCGCCTTGCGAGGCATGACCCAGTGCTGGCAGGCCGAACTCCGGAAGCACAACGTACGCGTAATTTTAATTAACCCAAGCGAAGTTACTACCGCCTTTAACGTGGCCACACGCGAAGAAAAACCGGAAGTACCCAATAAACTCCGCGGCGAAGAAATTGCCCACGCCATAAAATCGGCCCTGGAAATGGACGACCGCGGCTTTATTCCGGAGCTAACCGTTTGGGCTACTAATCCGTTTTAAGGAAGAATTCTTTAGTAAAAAACGCTACACTTTGCAGTAAAAAAGTGTAGCGTTTCTTTGTTTCCAATTTAATTTAAAGTTGCAGGCAGGCTATTTACAGAAATTCTAAAGATGCTGCTCAATTAAAGCTAGGTTAGATAAATAATGCTGCTGCAGCGGAATGAACTGAATTTCCGGTGCGGCAGCGCGTAAGCTGGCCTTTACTTTGTTCAGGGGTAAATATTGCAGCTTCACAATTTCTTCTTTCTGAAAATTGAAATCCGCCAGCTCCAGGTTTGTCCGGTACAGAAAAATACCGGCATGCTCCCGGTCCAGCAGCTGTGCTACTTTATCCTGCCCGTCTATTTTGGTTGTGGTAATAAATTCCAGGTTTTCCGGTTCTGGCTTAAGACCAAGTTCCTCGCCCAATTCCCGCAAGGCACAGGCCTTATAACTTTCGCCCGGCGCCAGGTGGCCGCCTATGCTTACATCCCAAAGCATAGGAAACAGGTCTTTTGCCGGACTCCTTAAGTTACAAAGCAACTCGTTCCGGTAATTAAACACATAAACCTGGGCAGTACGGTGCCAGTGGCCGGATGCATGTACCTCCCGGCGCAAAAGCTGCTGGTTCGTGGGTTGGTTATGCTCATCGAAGATCTCCAGATATTCCTTCATAGCTGCAAGGTAAAATTTTTCAACGGTTCCGGCTTCATGCCGCCTACCAGGCTTTAGCCGGAAATTCTTACCTTTGTTCAGCAATTTCTTTAACGGCGCTGTCTTCTTATGGCTCAACATACTTATTTTCTGGATCGTAACCGGGAAGAACCTTTATTGCTAAGCTGGGGCTTTAACTGGAAACAGCTAACTGTCAGCTATAAGGGCCAGCAATTAGGTGAAATTGCTAACAAAAAAGCCCTGATCCAGGGGCAGGATTTTCAGCTGCCCGATAACCGCACAGTAAGCGTTAAACTGAAAGGCAGCTTTATGCCGCAATTAGAGGTGCTGGTAAATGGCGAGCCCCTTGCCGGCAGCGCCACAGATCCGGAAATGATCATCAGCCAGATCTTTAAACTTTCGATCATCCTGGCTGGTTTAAACTTTACTTTAGGCCTGATCGCTTCTTTCTGGCCAAATGAGCTTCTGCTACGGTTAGGTATGGGCCCCGGAACTGTATTTACAGGAATACTGATAGCGGGGCTTGCATATGGCATAAAAAAGCACTCGATGGCGGCTTTACTTGCCTCTATCAGCTTCTGGATTTTAGATTACGGCCTGGGAATTTACTTTGCCTCACAGTCGCCGGGCGGCGTTAACCCTGGCTCCGGACTTGTTATGCGGATGATTATTGTATTTACTTTATTCCGGGGCATAAACGCCCTGAAAGAACTAAAACAGAAACGGCTACCTGAAACTCAGGTAGCTTCACTTTAAATTTACTAAACAATAACTATATGAAAACTGCTGAAATCATTACCGACAAAGGCACCATGAAAGTAGAATTCTACGAAAAGGATGCCCCGAAAACGGTTCAGAACTTTGTTGACCTGGCTGAAAAAGGCTTCTACGACGGGCTATCTTTTCACCGTGTAATTCCTGATTTCGTAATTCAGGGTGGCTGCCCGAACTCCCGCGAAGGCGCCAAAGGGGTTCCGGGTACCGGCGGACCAGGCTATAAAATTGACTGTGAACTAAGCGGCGAAAACCAGTATCACGATCGCGGCGTTTTATCAATGGCGCATGCCGGCCGCAACACCGGTGGTTCCCAGTTCTTTGTTTGCCACAGCCGCAAAAATACCGCCCACTTAGACCGCAATCACACCTGCTTTGGTAAAGTAGTGGAAGGCCTCGATGTGATCGACCAGATCAAAGCCGGCGACCGCATTCAGAAGATCACGATCACGAATGTGGAAGGATAATTGATTTGGAGATTTGAAAATTTGGAAATGAAGCTTCAAATCTGAAGAATTCTAAAAGTAAAGGCCGGGAAGTTTTCCGGCCTTTACTTTTTTCAGGGAAAATGGTAGCTTTTTAGTTAATAAAACTGGCGCAAGTGTTAAGCGAAAGCGTCACTTGGGTCTAATAGACAGAAACCAGTCTCCGGACTGGCGGATTAGGAAATCAGAAATTACATATTCTAAAAAAAATCCTCCTCTGTTTTTAGAGGAGGATTTAGGAAGGCACACGGAAGTCTGGAGACTTCCTTTTGTTCGTCAGGCCCAAGTGACGCTTTCGCTTAACACTTGCGCCAGCTACAACCAAACAATTTCCAAATCTTCAAATTTCCAAATCTTCAAATCTAAATCCCTAACACTTCCTTTCCCTGTTCAAAAACTACATCTACCGGAATGTTGGCTTCTTTCAGGCGATTCAGGTCTTGCTGGAGTTCCGGGCCTACTTTGCCTTGTTCGGTGAAGAGCTTTTTCACGCCTTCGTAGTCGCCGTTGCCCTGCAGGGTTAAGAGAATTTCGGAAAGCTTGTTCATGGCCTGCTCCATTTTGGCGTAGTCTACGCGGTAGGTTCCGGTTTTAGCATCGCGTTGAAAAGCGCCTTGCTGGGCAAAATAATTGAAGCGCACCATATTGGCCTGTCCGTGGGCTTCGCCGGCGCCAAACCGCACCGAACGGATCACGCTGGCCAGGAAAGTAGTGTAATAATCTTTCAGGTCGCCTTCTACCATGCCTTTTTTATGCAGCTGCGTGATCATGTACAAACCCAGGATATCGGCTTTGCCTTCTTCAATGGCGGAACCCTGTTCTTTCAGGGCTTCGCGTACCAGGCCTTTGCCATTCACGGTTTTCTTTATGCCTAAACCATGGGCTACTTCGTGGAACATGGTGGTAGCAAAAAAGGCATCGAAAGTCAGAAATTGCCTTTGCTCCGGCGCAATAAGCATGTTGCCGATCGGCATCAGGATCTTATCGAACTTGGCCCGCATGGCGTTTTTTAGTTGCAGGCGGCGCGCGCCTTTTTTCAGCTGTACTTCTTCGTCGTTAGGCAGGTTTATGGCTATGGTTTTACCGCCGGTGTTGCAATGCCCGGCATAGTATAATACATCGTAAGCATTCAGGTCGGCATCGGTACCCGGTTTTTCCGCTTTGTATTTGGCAGGTACCGGCAGGCCGCGCTGTAGGTCCGGCAAGGTAGCCGCGTATTTTTCCAGGCGCTTGCTCCAGTCCAGATCTTTTACCAGCACGTAGGCTTCGTGGGCGGCTTTGTAACCGAAAAGTTTGTCTTCATACACCTCGATCGGGCCAACTACAAAATCGATGGTATTGGTTTTCATGTCCATCCAGGCCAGGTCGCTCGGCTGGTAATTGTCTGTCAGTAAGGCTTCCGCGCGTAAGGTTAGGTATTTTTTCAGACCCGGGTTTTCGGCTAAAGCAGCGGCACGTTTTAAAAGATCGGAAGCCTGCTTTACCTGAGCGGCATACGCGGTGCGGTACGGAACGGTGATTAGCTTTCCGTTGGCGTCGCGGCGCAATAAGGTGTACTGGCTCGTTTTATCAGGCAGGTTGGCGCTTTCAAATTCTTCCCGGGTCATGTTCTTCGGGTAGAAATTAGCTCCTTCTGGCTTGGGTCCTATGCCGGGTACAAACGGTTTATCTTCTTCCAGCCGGTCCCAGGGACCGTAATTCATTTCGATGTAGCGCTTCAGGTTAGCATCCGTCGTAGCATTGAGCAGGGAATCGTAGCTGCCATAGGTTTGCTGCTTGAAAATGGCATCCATAATTTTGGCGCAATCCAGCAGGATCGGGATCATTTCTTTTTCCTTTGCCGTGAGCTTGCTCAGATTCGCGGTCAGGCGAACGGGCGCGTACTGCCTGATCCGGTCGGCAATGGTAGCGGAATGGGCGGCATGAGCAGTATCTGCAGTGGCAGTAGTATCGGCGGGCAGGTTCGCGGCATCGGGTATTTTAGCAGTTTCCTGCACTTGGCGTTTATTTTCGCAGGCAAAAACGAGCGAAGCAGCAGTTACGGTTAGCAGGAGGTTTTTGCGGATCATCGGAATAAATGGCAGTAATGAATTCGAACAAATTGAAACAGCTAAATTTAAGATATGTATTCAAGAAATGAAATATTCCGGATGAATTAGCGCGTCATAATTTCACTTTATTAAAAAGAATACCTGAATTACCCTACCGAATAGCAATTCCGCCGAAATCTGCTTAAATTTCTACCCCGTTTTTGAACAAGGGCTTCTTTATGCATACGAATACGCTGCCGGCACAGGCCGATACCGGCAAACAGGTTATTGTTGGTATTAACAGTACCATTTTGTTTCTATTGGCTTACCTGATGTGCCATATTGCTTACCAGGGCGCTACTATTATGACCGCCATGAGCAACGGCATCCAGACCGAACTCTTCCCGGGCCACATACAGTTCAAGCTCTTCGATTCGCAATGGGAAACCAATGCCGTAATTTCTACCTACGCGGCCGGCCCGTTCGTGTGCCTGGCCCTTGCCTTTATTTTTTTCCCGCTTTTCAATTTGTATAAAACCAAACGCGGGCTGAAAAAAGTATTCTTTCTCTGGGCCACCCTGCACGGCCTGAATACTTTTTTCGGAAGCATGGTGGCAGGCACCCTGGTAAAAGGCGGTTTCTGGTACGCCGTGCGCTGGGCCGTAATCAGCAATGCCCTGGCCGGATTTGTTGCGTTCATTTTCTTTCTGGTACTGATCGGGATCGGTATTTTAATGGCGCCGGCTTTCTTACAAGCCTGCGATTCCAAAACGCTCATGAAGTTCACCAACCGGCAGAAAATGCTGTTTACCACCGTTTTCATGCCCTGGATCGTCGGCTCGCTTTTTATTTATTTGCTGAAGGTGCCGGATTTTCAGCTCTACGAAGGCCTGATCTTATTATCCCTGAGCCTTGTGCTGATACCGGTATATTTCATGAACCAGCATAACCTCTTCAGTCAGACCATTCCGGCGCCGCAAAAAACGAAAATTGCCTGGGCCTCCTTAATCATTTTACTGGCTGGGGCGCTTATTTTCCGACTTAGTTTGATGAACGGTATCAGTTTCGGGTAAAAACCCGCGCTGTAACTTTTCGGGCAGGAATCAGTTTTAGAAGGTAATTCAGATCTAAACGCTGTAAACCTGCTTAAAACAATGAAATTACTTTCTCCCCTGAATCCGGTTCTGTTTTCGGCTATGCTGGTGGCGGCGCTTTGCAGTTGCGAACGCACCAAAACCACCCAGACCGAAAGAACCACTACCGACCGCGATACCACAGCCGTTACCCATACCGAAACCCGCACCAAAGCCAAAGACGAGCTTCACGAATTCCGCGACTGGGTAAATGCCAAAACCTCCGGAGCCGACAGCAATGCCCGGGAACGCTGGCCGAAAGTAAAAGAGGAATTTAAAACCAGAACCGATAAACTGGAAAGTCGGCTCGATACCATGTCGGCCAAATCGAAACAGGAGTACGCTGAGCTGAAATCGCGTTACAAAGCCTGGGAGCAAAAGCAGGAAAAACGGGAAGACCGGCCCCTGGACCCCAAAAAACTGACTTCGATCCGGCAGCAGTTGCTCGGCAAACAGAGCGACCTGAAAACAGTTACCAGCGCCAATATCCGGCAGACCTACGAAACCCTCCTGCAATACGTGCGTGGCACCCACAACTCCTGGACACCCGACGACTGGGATTATGTAGATTATATTTACAGCGAACTCAACAACCGCAAAGACGAAGTAGAAGGCGATATTTCCACGAAAGATGGGCTGAAAATAAAAGCCCTGCAGGGAGAATATTTAGGCTATGAAGCTGCCGCCGACACCAAAGACGCCGCCCACCATTTGAAAAAGTAATACCACCGCTTACCGTTTTAAATATAGCTCAAGTGTCCGCTTGTGCTTTGCAGATAAGCAGATCAAGATAATGTAAGCACAAGCGGACGCTTGCGCTATAAATTACCAAAATTCTATTTCTATGAGATACATTACTTTTGTTTAGGTATAAACCTGCTTAAGAAAAAAAGTTCTACCAATAAAATAAAAAAACGCCTGCTTCGGAATCTCCCAAAGCAGGCGTTTTTGTTTTCAATAGCCTTCAACAGAAAGGCAACTTACATCGCTTTCTGGTTGATATAGCCTTTTGCCAGTTTATTCAGTTTGGTATCGGCGTTTTGTTCTTCCTTCAGCGTTTCTTCCAGAATTTTAGCTACGTCGGTCAGGCCGAGGCGCTCGGCGTAGTGGTGCGCGGTGCCGTAACCGGAAATTTCGTAGTGCTCAATGCGCTGGGCTTCCGCAATCAGGCCGGCATCTTTCACTTCCGGTTCCGCATCTTCGTGGATCATTTCTTCGCCTTCCTCGATCAGGCCTTCCATGGCTTTGCACTTCATGCGTCCCGGGCTGATGCCGATCATTTCACAAACCTGTTCCAGACGGGCTTTTTGCTCTTCGGTTTCGGCCAGGTGGTTTTCAAATGCGGCTTTCAGTTTCGGGTCCTGGGCTTTTTTGGCCATTTTCGGCAGCGCTTCCAGCAATTGTTTTTCGGCGCTGTACAGGTCTTTTAACTGGTGGTGGAACAGTTCCTCGAGATTCTTCAGTTTTGGCATGGTATTAGGTTGTTTTTAGTTAAGTTTCGGACTTGAAAAGGCAGGCTGAAAAGGCCAGCGCCCGAGCCCTATACGCGGTTATCCGGAAAGCGTTCCCGCACTTTTCCTTTTTTTCGAAGGGTAGCAGGGTATCTTTTAGGTCCGAAAAAACGTTACCTATGTAATTAATCTTTCGTTTTCATGCAGTGTTCGGTAAAGGCTAGCGGTTGTTCGGCTCTTTTTAATTTCTTTTTCTTCTTCGTAATTTTTTCAGGGATCTTGTTTTCCGGTTGCCGGCAAAAGCCGGAAGGGCAAGCTGTTGCCGCGCCGGCCAAGTACACCAAAACGATCTCCGAGATCCAGAAAGGCAGCCTGATCGAGGCCCTGCAAACCGAATCGCATTGGGTCGATTCGGTGTACAATTCGCTTACCCCGGACGAACGCATTGCCCAGCTGATGATCGTGGAAGGGTATTCGAACCAAGGAAAAAAGTACGAAAAAGACCTGCTCATGCTGGTTAAGGAATACAAAGTGGGCGGCATCATTTTCTTCCAGGGCGGACCGGTACGACAGGCGAAACTTACCAATAAACTGCAGGCGGCCTCTAAAGTACCTTTAATGCTTAGTATGGATGCCGAATCGGGCGTGGGCATGCGCCTGGACAGTTGCGTGCAATACCCGCTGCCCATGCTTCTGGGCGCGGCCCGCAACGATACCTTTGCTTATAAACTGGGGTCTGAAATTGCCTACGAATTCCAGCGGCTGGGCATGCACATCAACTTTGCGCCGGTTGCCGACGTGAACAACAATCCGAAAAACCCGGTTATCAGTTTCCGTTCCTTCGGCGAAAACAAAGAGATCGTTACTTCCAAAAGCATTGCCTACATGCGCGGCATGCAGGATAATAACGTAATGGCGGTAGCCAAGCACTTTCCCGGCCACGGCGATACCGATGTAGATTCTCACTTCGATCTGCCGGTAATCACCTTTAAACGCCACCGCCTCGATTCCCTGGAGCTTTACCCTTTCCGGGAAATGATCCGGACGGGTACCGGCGGCATTATGGTGGCCCACATGAACGTGCCGCGCCTCGACACTACTACCAAACTGCCGGCCAGCCTTTCCCGCCCTATCGTAACCGATCTACTGCAACTGGGCCTGGGTTTTCAGGGTTTGATCTTTACCGATGCCATGGTAATGAAAGGCGTAACCAAGTATTTTGCGCCCGGGGTGGCCGAAGTAAAAGCCCTGCAGGCCGGCAACGATGTGCTGGAACGGTTGGTAAGCGTACCTACGGCCCTTAAAGAAATTAAGAAAGCCATTGCCCGCGGCGATCTATCGCAGGAAGACCTGGACCGGCGCTGTAAAAAGATCCTGAAAGCCAAGCTCTGGCTAGGTTTGAACCGGACGCCGCACGTGGAACTGAAGAACCTGCAGCAGGACCTGACTTCGGCAAATTCCCGGATCCTGAACCAGCAACTGGCCGAAGCTTCCGTTACCCTGCTTCGCAACCAGAACCAAACCTTACCCCTGAACTGGTCGGAGTTGCGCAAAAAACGCACGAAAGTAGCCACGCTTAGTTTTGGGGCCTTTAAACCTACGGTTTTCCAGAAAATTGCCGAAGACCAGATCCAGGCGCCGGCCTATACGCTGGCCCGAAGCAAGAATAAAGCCCGCGAACTGCAGAAACTCCGGAAAAATTTAAAGAAGTACAAACTGGTTATTATCAGCATTCACGGGCGGGGCAATCAGCCGAGCAACAACCTGGGCTACGGCAAAGCCGAAACCGCTTTAATAAACGAGCTGGTAAAATCGGGCAAGGCTATTGTGTGCTTTTTCGATAATGCTTACGCCCTGAGCCAGTTCGAGGAACTGCAGCATGCCCGCGCCTTGCTGGTGGGCTACCAGCAATTGCCGGCCGTGCAGGAAGCCACCGCCAAGATCGTGTTCGGGCAATTGCAGCCGCGCGGCCGTTTGCCGGTAACGGTAAGCAGCCATTTTAAATACGACGCCGGATTAGCATATACCCAGCTACCTTCCGTAAATTCGCACCCGGTAATGCCGGCCCTGGACAAAAAAGCGAAAAAGCAATTCGAAAAGCATCGCATAAAAGCCAAAGTGGCCCGCAATTAAAAGAACCAGAAAACAGTATGCGGATCCGGAAAAAAGTAAAAGTATTGCTACCGCTGGAAGGCGGGAAATTTATTGCCCTGGGCGTTTTTGTGAAAGCGGCGGAAAAGGAAAAATGGACCGAAGAGGAAATCCAGTACGTGATTGACGAAGTGGTGGAAGCCAGCGAAAGCGAAGGCCTGAAGGTGCTGCAGGATTATGTGTTTTAAGCCTGAATGCAGCAGAAAACGGTAGCATTTAGCCACAAAAAAACCGGTCTGCAGAAAACCGGAACAGCTTGTTTTTGAATACCGAAAGATCCGTTGCCGAACAAGCCGGCAACGCTTTCGGGTTTTTGCCCTTAAGAAACCGGAGCTTTTTTCTCGGCGGGAGGGGTAGAAGAAATATTGCCGAATTCATCTACGTAAGCGAGCATGGCATCTAAAGAACCGCCGGCGGAATTTTCGTGGCGTTCCTGCTTACGCTCTTCTTTTTCTTTTCTTTTTTTAAGTCTTTTCTGTTCTAATTGCTTTTTAATAAAGCTGTTCTGGGATTTAGCCAAGTTATATGAATTTAAAGGTTAAATCGGGCTCCGGTAAAAACGGAAACCAGATCAAATAATTGAAACTGCTGAAGATTGGGTATTCGGAAGAAATAACCGCCCTAAAGAAATGTACAGCCTGATAAGACTGCTATACAATAGCTACAAATTGTTTTCTGCTATAATTCAACGAAGTTGCTGAAGTTGGGGAAAGGCAGCGATGGAAGAGGAGAAATCCTGTCGGTTCCGGAATTTTCGGAACAGCGACCTTTAGGGCAGGAACCAACAAAATGATTGCTTATTAACGGAAGTTACGCAAGTTTTTGATGTCCCCCTTTGGAGGAGGTAGGGGGAGAATTTTCACTTAATTTGATCTTCTTTAAAAATCAGATAATTCTCCTGTCCTCCCCCTACCCCCTCCAAAGGGGGACTTTTCTCCTGTTTACTTAAGATCCGTTATTAAATAAAGGTAGAAAATTAATATTACGAATCCTAAAGCCAGCCTTTCGCGCCGGTGCGGTTCCGAATTTCGCCTTACATACTGAAGAATGATTCCTCTTTCCGGAAACCTGAAGAGAATGAGCTGGTTAGATTTCCCATTTAAAACCTGAAGCATTCAACTATCCGGGAGTGAATGCACCAATTAATTATTCCGGTAAAGATCTTACAGCCAAACACATAGCAAACAAGGAATTTAAAATTGTAAAACCTTAAGTATAAATTGAAAAATATTTTGAACCTTTGTTTACCAGAAAACGTAATGCTGGTATAATAATTAATAATATGAATAACGGAACAGTAAAATTCTTTAACGAGACGAAAGGCTTCGGTTTTATTAAAGACAACAATTCAAACACCGAGTACTTTGTACACGTTTCTGGTCTTATCGACGAGGTAAGAGAAAATGACAACGTAACTTTCGAGCTTCAGGAAGGAAGAAAAGGACTTAACGCCATTAACGTTAAACGCGCTTAGTCTTTTATATAAAAGAGAAATCGCTTAAAAGCCCTGCCCTAACCGGCGGGGCTTTTTTATTTGCCTGCCCCCAAAGCATTTCAGGGATTAAGAAAGAAGATCTTTGAAGGTTTGGAGGTTAATTAAACCCCTATAAGTATTCTTAGCGCACCGCCCAGTTCCGGGCAGCGTTTACATCCTGAAAATATTCTACCGGATAAGGCAGGCGCGGGCGCATCTTGCTCATCATGCTGCTCATGGCCATCTGATTGAACATGTCGTCGGAAACCACAATGGCCCATTTTTCAATATTCAGCGTAAGGAATTCGGGCAACCATGTATTTACACTCCACTCCTGATCGGCCTGGCGGATCGCTTTCATCTCCTTCATGTTCGAAACCCAGCGCTTAATACCGTGCAAGCGCGAAAGCTGCACCGCTTTGGTGCGTGCTTCCTGAAACTCTTCACTATTGGCAAACCCATGCCAGGTAAGAACAAGCAGGTTGTTTTCCTGCTCGAGCTCAATAGTGGCAAACGGCTTGTCGAAATAGATCATAGGCACTTAAAAAAAATTAACACCCCTGAAAACAGGGCATCCTGACTGATAAAAGTCATTCCATCGTTCAAAGATATTTATTTTAGTAAATGCGTGCAAGCCACTACGTTTTTGGTTTCTGCTTTAAAAACGGTAGCCGGTTGCAGACCGGCTACCGCAATCGGTATAGGTTAAGTTACAAAACCGGTATACTTCAGGTTATAAAATACCTTTTTAAAATTCAATGCGGTAATTCAGCACCGGAATAAGGCCGGTCTGGGTGATGGTTTTCACTTCTTTCAGGTCCTGGTCATAAAACTGGCGGTACACGTTCAGGCGGTTGGTTACGTTCTGAATATCCAGGGATAGAACATACGAAGCCCTGGGTTTGTTTTTACGGTAACTTACCCGGATATCGGTACGGAAATAATCTTCGGCCTGCTTTGCGTAACTTTCCTTTTCCAGGTAAACCGCATGGCCTTCCTGAATCGACTTTTCCTGATCTATCGGGGTGTAGCGGTTGCCGCCAGCCCAGAGTAACCGAATATTAGCGCCGATCTGGTTGGTTTTTTCGGCACCTACTTTAAACTCCTTCCCTCCTACTACATTCAGAATATGGTTGCCGTTGAAGCGGGTGTTTCGTTCGATGCCATCGGCGGCGGTGTATCTGGAATTGTAAAGCGAACTGGTGATCAGGAAATAAATATTATTGGTGAAGAATTTTTCCAGGCTGAGTTCCAGTCCGTAATTCCGGCCGGTGCCCTGGCTAACCAGGCTGTCGGTGATAAATCCATCTTCGGCATTCAGGGCGGCAAAGGAGCTTTTCGGGTCGGCGCCAATGGCTACATCGTAGAGCTGCTGGTAATAAGTTTCGGCTTTGAAACGGAGGTCTTCGCGCAGCATCTGATCGTAGGAAAGTACGAAATGACGGGCTTTGGTAAGTTCCAGGTTTTTGTTGAACTGGCTGTACTGTCCGTTTGCCAGTGGCTGCCGGGCAAAGTAAACGGCCATGGATTCGTGGCGGCTGTGCACGCCGAAAGCGGCTCCCAGGGCCTGCGTTGAAGAAAAATTCCAACGCAAGCCTAAGCGTGGTTCTACGGAAGTGTTGCCGTTCAGCCCCAGCCGGATAACGTGGAGCCCGGAATTCAGCGTCACGTTTTCCAGAATGCGGTATTTCCACTGTCCGTAGGTTTGTACAATGCCGGTAGCGCCGTCGTTATCCATGTAGCGCTGAAAAACCTTGTCTTCGTTCCGGCCTTCGCTGAAAAGGTCGAAACCCAGTCGGCTGTAAATAGCTCCGAAACGGATGGTGTGCTGATTGCTGAGCTTATGGTTATAAAGGGTAGAAACGCGGGCCGAGGTATTCCGGAATTCTTCCTGGTAAAAAGTGGTGGCTTTAAAATCGGTGCCGATGGAATCGTAGTAATATTTGTTGAAGTTGCCGGAAAGGGAAAGTACGGTTTCTAGGTAGGCGTTCGGGTTCACAAAGTAAACGTGCGACAAGCCGGCCGCGCCCATTCCTGCCCGGAAAACATCATCAAAGCGATCCCTTTTCTCTACCCATTTGGAAGCATCCCGTTCGGCTTCGGCCACTTGAGAACTATAGCCGCCAAGCCCCCACACTGAAAACGTTCCGGCTTTAGCTGTTGGCAGGTGCATTTTAAAAGCCAAGTCCTGAAAATCCGGAGCAGCATCGCCGGCAATTTTCACCCCGATTTTGTTCAGAATAGCTAAGGTAGAATAACGGTAGTTAGCCAGGTATGAGCCTTTTCCGCCTTCTTTAAACGGACCTTCGGCCGCAAAATCTACTCCCAGCACGCCGGCCTGAAAAGCATATTCCCGTTTCTCGTTATTGCCTTTCCGGAGCTTCATATCGAAAATTCCGGATAAGGCATTACCGTATTCCGCCGGAAAAGCGCCGGTGTAGAAATCGGAATTATCGAGCATGTTCACGCTCAGGATGCTTACGCCGCCGCCGGAAGCTCCCTCCTGGCCGAAGTGACTGGGGTTTGGAATTTCCACGCCTTCCATGCGCCAGAGTACGCCCTTCGGAGAATTGCCGCGCACTACAATTTCATTACCGCCATCGTCTACCGAGGCTACGCCGGCATAATTCAGGGCGGCGCGGGCCGGATCGTTGACGCTGGCGGCATAGCGTTTGGTTTCTTCTACCGAAATGGAGCGGGCGCTGAGCGTAGCCATTTCGTTCAGGGGCTGGCCTTTCTCCTGCTTTGCCCGCACCACTACTTCGTCCATTTCTTTAAAGGTTTCGGTAAGGCCGATGGAAAGCACCAGTTCTTTGCCGGAGCCCAGCAATAATTCCGAGATCACCTGTTCTTCGTAGCCGATGTAATTCACTTTAAGGGTATGGCGACCTACCGGCACTTTCTCGATCCGGAAATTCCCGTCCAGGTCCGTTAAAGTTCCTTTCATGGGGTTGGTGGTTGTAACGGCTACCGAGGCTCCGATCACCGGGCTTTGCGATTCACGATCGATGATGCGGCCGCGGATGGTTTGCGTCAGGCTCTGGGCTCGGAGCTGAAAAGGAAAAATCAGGAATAACAGGCAGGCCACTGCGACAAGAGCTTTCGGGTTTTTAGGGCTTTTTGTTACCGTTTTCCGGGCATTTGTTTCGAATTGCAGGCGGTACTCCTGCTGCGCCTTTTCCCAACCGGCAAAGTAATCGCGGATGTGCGTTGCTTTGGAAAAAAATGATTTCTGCTTCATAGTTTTTTAGACAATAAGGTTTCGGTAACAGCTGAAGGGCTGTTTTAAATAGTTTTAGCAGGAAAATTTTGTGGGTGTTTTTGGGGAGGGAATTACCCTCCGGAGCAGGTTGTAGGTTTAGAAAGAGATGAGCGGAACCCACCCCTGGCCCCTCCGGGGAGGGGAATTGTTTATCATCTTTAATTGTATCGCACAGGCCAAGGCATTGCTACCATTCTTTCATTCAACTTCTATTTGACCTGCAGTAGTTTTTTTGTGGCTACTCCTCACTGATTTACAAACTTCAGATCATTCGTAGGTCCAGGTTTCCGCTCCGCTCAAACTTGAACCAGCAAAAAGATTATGAATTAATTACCTGAATATTCTAGAACCGCAAGCCGGCGTTGAAGCCGATCCACATTTTTACGTTGGTGCCGTTTTTGGAAGTATGATTGTAGAAGGTATTGTTTGCCAGGGTAGAACCTACGTTTTCGGAGCCTTTTTCCTGGTACCGCGATACGGAAACGTTGTAGGTAGGGCCGCCGAAAATGGCAAAGCGTTTGGCAAGCTGAATGGTGCCCAGGAGGCGGAATTTATTCAGCAGGTTCAATTCGTAATCTTCGTACAGGCCATCCGGAATATTTTTGTAGCTTTCTTCTACCACGTAGTAAGACAAGATATCAGTGTTCAGTTTCAGGCGCTTGCTCATGGCCCACTCCGAACCGAAACCGAAGCCGTAACCCCAGCGGTGTTTGTCGTTCAATTCTGCCCCTAAGGCCAGCAAGGTATGGAATTTCGGCACTCCGATCTTAAAAGTAAAGTTGGCATCGAAGTCGTCGGCGGCATAAAATTCGGCTCTTTTGTAACCGCCTTTGTTCACGAAATTAAAAACCCCGATCGGTACGCCGGCGGCGCTGTCGGCAATGTTTATGAAAGCGATCTGAGTGCCTTTGGCACATCTGGCAATGTTGAGGAAACCGGCAGCCTGCACGCCGGAAACGGTATCGGCAATGTTTAAAAACCCGGCTAACTGAGCGCCGTCTACGTTTTTCGCCAGGTTCATATAGCCTGCACCCTGGGCGCCGTTCACATTTTTAGCAATGTTCAGGAAACCGGCAAACTGTCCCCCGTTTATATGGCCTTCCGTTACGTTCATGTACCCGGCAAACTGTCCGCCTTTAATATTGCCGCCGGCGAAATTTATAAAGCTGCCAAATTGCCCGCCTTGTACCGCATATCCTTCGTTGCGCGTTGCAGCAAGTTCCCGGAGATCGGCACGGTGCTTCACCACGTTAAAGAATCCGCTGAACTGCACTCCTTTCACGTACCCCTGTTCCAGGTTCCCGAAACCCGCAAACTCTACCCCTTCCAACGCGGCCGAAGTACCGGCCAGCAAATGTACCGATGTACGGTTCACGTAGCGGTTGGCAGCTGTTCCGTTGGTGCTGATGGGGAAAATAATGCCCAGGTGCGTATCGGTATACAGGATGGAGTCGGAATTGGAGGCTCTTACTTCGTTGTTTAGGCGGGTGGCTCGCAACTTATCCAGGATCGTTTCTTTTTTCTCTTCGGCAGGGTTAGCGGCGCTGGTTTCACTTACGTTTTCACCGGCAGGTACCGCACTTTTTACTTCAAGTTCAGTAGCCTTTTCGGCAGCTTGTTCCGGTTGGGTTTCTGGTGTTGCAGTATTTACAGTTCCGGAATTTGTGGTAGTGGCAGACGTTTCTTTTACCGAAGTTTCTTTTGCTGACGTCTCTTTTGCCAATGTTTCTTTTGCGGTAGTTTCTTTTGCCGTGGCCTGATTTTCCGGTTGCGGATGGGTTACCGTTTTGGCCGTCTGACTGGCTTTGTTTTCGGTAATCGAAGTTGGCAGTTTCTGGAAAGTGGTGGCTTTGGGTTTGTTCTTGGGAAACCCTTTTTTGATGATGATCTGCCCGTTTACCTGTTTGTAGCCCATGTCAGTTTTTTCCAGCAGCACATCCAGCACTTCGGATAAGGGCTTGTCTTTTACTTCGGCCGAAAATCTGGTTTTAGCCGGCAGTTCGTTGTTTAAATAGGAAAAACGGTAGCCGTATTTTTTCTGAATTTGTTGCAGCACTTGCGGCAGGGTGGCGTCTTTTACCTGAAGCGAAACTTTGGTATTCAGGTTTTGCGCCAGTAGCGTTTGCATTGAAAAAATAAGGCAAAGTACTCCCGTAATGAAGAAGCGTATAGTTCTCATTATATAATTTTTAATTTTATAAAGTTCGTTAATTACATCCCTGACCGGAGATCAAGTACCGGTCGCCGTTTTTGGTGATCTTCAGATTGCCTGTAGCGGCCAGCACTTCCAATACTTCGTTTAATTCCGGATCCTGGAAAGAAGTGGTGAAGCGGCAGTTGCGTAGGGCATCGTTTTGAATGATAATGGTAATGTTAAAATAGTGTTCCAGTTCTTTGGTTAATTGTTCGAGCTGTAAATTGGTAAAAGCTAAGTTCTTTGTTTTCCAAGCCTGGAAATTTTTACTTTCTATTACTTTTTTAGCCGGAACGGTACCGTTTTCTTTTAAAACCCCTTCCTGACCCGGCACCAGGAAAATGGCATCGTCGGTTTCGGTGCGGGCAAAAGCCACTTTCCCGGTTACTACCTGCACCTTTACTTCTTTTGCATCGTAGGCCCGGAGGTTGAAGGAAGTGCCGATCACTTCGGTTTTCGTGCCCTGGGCGAAAATGGTGAAACGTTTGCCTTCGGCTTTGGCGACTTCAAAAAAAGCTTCGCCGGTTAGTTTTACAGTCCGGTTTTCCTTCTGAAAATTCTCCGGATAAGAAAACGTACTGTTCTGGTTCAGCGAAACTTTACTGCCATCGGCTAGCATGATGGTTTTGGTTTCGCCGGCGGCCGTTCTTACTTCTGTCCAGTTTTGCGCCGGCGTACGGGTCAGGAAGTAAAAGCTTACCATAATGAACAGGGCGATGGAAGCGGCAATGCCGTACATCGGGCCGCGGTTCATTTTCCGGACAACCGGCGCTTTCGGCGATTCGGCTTCGCGGGCCTGCACTTTCATCCGGAAGCGCTGCCAGCCTTTTTCCACGTCGGGTTCGTAGTTATCTGAAGGCAAGGCGATGCCGGACCAGACTTTTTGAGCCTGTTTTAGTAGCGATTCCGCTTCCGGATCCTGTTCCCGCTGCTGCCGGAGCCAGGCCTGGTCTTCTTCCGGGGCATTTCCGCTGACGCCGGCTGCCAGCTTTTCCCAGAATTTTTCCCGCTTGTCTTCCATTTTCAATTATTAAACAAATAAAGGCGCTTCGCGCAATTAAAAATTAGAAATTACTTATCAGGTTGATTCGGTAATACTCTAAACCTGTTCTAAAATTTAATTAGCGGAGCAAACCACAAAAGTAAATTTTATTTTCATTCACTTTTAATGGCATGTCGCAAGGCATTAATCTACCTTACTGATGCTGCCGCTGCCCGAAACGGAGGAATTTTCCGCCGGATTGCCTTTGTAATAAACCTTGCCGGAGCCGCTCACTTGCGCTGAAAGCTTTTCGATAGCCATAACTTCTGCCCTGCCGGAACCGCTGATGCCGATATCGGAGATTTTAGTAGTGAAACCGAAGGCTTTTAACTTGCCGGAACCGGAGATTTCCAAGTCGTGGGTGCTGGCATCGCCGTAGTAGGTTATTTCGCCGGAGCCGGAGATGCGGGTTTGTACATCGGCGGCCCCTTTCAGGGTTAGATTAACCGTGCTGCTGCCCGAAGTACTTACTTTAAAATCGTTTACCTGCCAGTCGGTGGCGCCAATTACCCGGTTCGCACCCGATAAATTTATTTCTTTCAGGTTCGGCGTGGAAAGGTACACCCGCACTGGCTCGTCGATCTTTACGTTGTCTTTGTTGAATTCAATTTTCAGTTCGTTGTTGCGGGTAGTAGTAATTACTTCGGCCAAAACGTTCTCCTGACCTTCCAGTTTAATATCCTGCGCTGGTCCCTGGGTTAAATAAATCTCGAACTCACCGCCCACGCTAATGGCCTCGTAAGTGCCAACGGTCCGGGTTTTGGAAATGATGTCGCCTTTGCCGCGCAAAGTTTCTTTGTTGCAGGAAGTAAAAGCAAAGGCAGTAAGTAAAAGGCAAAATGCCAGGTAATTTCTGAAGAAAGAATATTTCATTTTATCTTAGTTTTTAAGTCCGTTCTGGTAAGTCTGAAGAAGCCGGCGCCGGGTGTCTTCCCCTATAAAACATTTTCCCTATCCTCTACCCTACCATGCATCTGAAAAAAAAATTAAAATAATTCTGAGATCAGAAGCAAAAGCAGCCCTACGAGGTATTCTTTCAGGTTTTCGCGGAGCCGCTGCAGGGCAATGCCCATGTGTTTTTCGACTGATTTCACCGAAACTTCCAGCCTTTCGGCAATTTCTTTGTAACTGAGTTCTTCGAAACGGCTCAGGGAAAATACCAGTCGGGTTTTAGGCGGAAGGCTGTCGATGGCCTGCAGAATTTGCGTTTCGGTTTCGAGCAAGTTCAGATTCTTTTCGGCCGTTTCGCCGCCGGCCAGTACCATTTCCAGCGGATCGATATCGGTATTCTTTTTTTGCTGCTTCAGGAAATTCAGGGCGGTGTTGTAGCAGGAACGGTACAGGTAGGCCTGCATGGCGGCATCGAGCTGCAGGGTTTCGCGCATTTCCCATACTTTCATAAATACCTCCTGCACAATATCTTCGGCAAAACTGGCGTCGCGAAGAATGCGGTAAAGACTCTTACACAGACCCGCGTAATATTGCCGGAAAAGCATTTCTACTTTCTCTTCCGGGCTTAAATTCTGGTAAAACGACACTGCCTTGGCGACAGGTTTTTCTACTTCCATTACAAGGGCTGCAAAACTTCCGCAAAAGTATTCTATTTTCTTTTAAAAGCCTGCTGAAATTGTGGGTTGTCTTTCATAATTTAATTAGTTGTTCTGGGGAGTTTTTCTGCCTGAAAAGCTACTGTTTTTCATAGCTGGCATTCTTTATCAGTAGCTGAAGTATTTCATTTCTCTTCCTATTCTTTTGTTCCCGAAAAACCACTGGGTGTTCCAAATGAAAAATAACTGCCCCTTCCCTCCTTTGTCGGGACAGGCTCTTGAAAAGGAGGGGAGCTCTACACTGCGAACTTCCCGCTATTCTACATCAGGTTGGGTATTGTCCTGAAAATCCTTTAATCCTGAAAATCCTGATTCTGATAATTAAATAGTAGCGCCCTTTGCTGTGCAGAATAGCCATATTGTGCAATATCAAAAAATGGCATTATATTTGGAAACCACTATATCGATTCCGGATTTGCAGTTTAGTGGCCAGAAACTTCAGATCAGCTTTCCTTTTTATCCGCTTTTTATCCGCAAATTTTATTTAGAAAAAATACTATGAAGAAATCTACTTTTTTTATGCCTTTAATAGCGGCAACGCTGCTGTTTACCGGCACCGTAAATGCCCAATCGAAACTTAGTAAAGCCAAAAATAATGCGAAGCTGGAAACTGCAACGGCTTCCGTTCCGGCTGCTGACCTGGCCGGAATCGTGGACAACACCCCGAAAGACGATACGCCTTTGGAGAAAGTACTCCGAGATGCGGACCCGATCATCGAGAAAACCGACAAAGGCAGCATTAACTGGACGTCGCAATACGTGGAGGCAACCGGCATTTCGATTCTGGATACCGAACGGTTTAAGAATGCGGCTCAGGCAAGGGTTATGGCTACCCGCGGCGCGGTGGTAGATGCCCAGCGCAACCTGCTGGAAACCATTAAAGGCGTGCAGGTAACAGGCGAAACTACGGTGGAGAATTTTATGACGACCAGCGACAAAGTTACTACCAAAGTAGAAGGCGTGATAAAGGGCGCCTACATGGTAGGTAATCCGCGCACCACACCGGATGGCGCCATTGAAGTTACGATGCGCGTGCCGCTATACGCGAAAAATGGTATTGCTTCCGCGGTAATTGAAGAAGTACCGGCTACTATTCAGGAACATTCTAAACAGATCCAGATGGTCTCCGGTGGTCCGGAAGCTATTTCGGAAGCCGGACCTTTACAAGCAACCCCTGCTCCGATTGCTGCCAATGCCAAACAGGCCAGCGCTAAAACTTCGGCCGCTAAAACTGCCGGCTTAACCACCGAAAGCGGCAAACCCATCGTCTTCAACCTCGACGGCAAAGCCATGGATCCTTCCATGTTCCCGGTAATTTTCGACCAGAAGGGCGAAGTTGCCCTGGATATGAGCAAGCTTTACGACCCGAATAAAGGCCAGTTCCCGAAGATCCTGCAATCTACCAAAGACGTGATGAAGAATGCCAACTTTAAAAAAGGCGTGGAGATCATCGACCTGATCCAGGACAAAGCTACCGGGCAGCTCAAACTAGCCGATACAAATAAAGCCAAAATTAACTGGGGAAAAATAGGGAACGTGGCCGGAAAAGTAGCGAGCTTCTTACTATTATTGATCTAAAAGGCTATTTTTCAAACTGTTAATACTACACTATGAAAATACAAAAATTCACTCTGCTGCTGCTCTTCGTTTTTTGCTGGTTCAGCGGCTATTCCCAGAATAATGGCGTTTCTGAAGTTTCGGCCAAAGGCATAGGCGTAGCCCGCGCCGATGCGTTGCAGGATGCGCTGCGGAATGCGATCGGGCAGGCGACCGGCGTGGCTTTGTCTTCTACTACCCAGGTCGAGAACTTTGCCGTAATTTCCGACGCCATTGCCACGAACCAGAAAGGCTACATCAGTTCCTACAAGGTAACTTCCGAAGGGAAAGAAGGCGATACGTACGCCGTAAACGTGAAGGCGCTCGTAAGCATGTCGGCGCTGAAAGCGGATGCGCAATTGCTGTATAAAAGTATTGGTGGTGTGCGCTTCCTGGTTACTTATAATCCGGAAGGCAAAACCAAAGATGAACTCAATTATTACGAATTTGCCGTAAACCGCATCAACACCTATCTGGGCAAACGGAATTACCGCTATGTAGAGCCGAACCGCGCCAAAGAACTGCAGCGCGAAGCCATGAATATGGCCGAAGACGGCAGCACTACGCCCCTCACTTTCGTGCAGCAACTGGGTTTACTTTCCAACGCCCAGTTCATCATTTTCCTGAACAACGTGGCCGTAGATAAAAAATCGGAAGCCTTCGAAACCCGCACCCTTTCCAAACTTACCCTCGACCTTTCGACTTACGATAACTGTACCGCCGAAGGCCTGGGCATGAAGCATTTCGAAAGCGATTACGTGAACGACGAAGGCGCGAAAACCCGTTTCGAGCTGATCACCGGTCAGCTGGATGAGAATATGGACGATGTGCTGAACACTTTTAACACCTACGTGGGTAACTGGGTAAACAACGGCACGCCTTACGAACTGCGCTTTTACCAGAGCGGCACTTACCGCGACCTCCGTACCCTCCGCGATAAAATGAAAGCGGACGCTAGTTTTGGCGGCGACCTGGAAATTGTAAGCGCCGAAAATTACACCAAAGTAAACTGCACCTTCCGCAAAAAACCCGATGAACTGGCCGATAAACTGCTGGACCTGGCCGATGCCATTCCGGCCCTGAAACCAAAGAATATGGACGTGAAACTGATTTACGGCCGGCAGATCTCCTTTGCCCCGCAAACCGCCAAAGTAGCCGAGCTGCAGCAAGCCCAGAAGCTAAATCCGGACCTGAGCGCGGATGCCGGTTCGGAAGAAGCTGCTCCTGCCCCGCCTAAAACGATATCAAAAACGCCCGCAAAAGCGCCTGCTAAAAAACCGGCTGCTAAAGTTGTAACCAAGAAAATCGTAAAAAAATAAAGCTATGCAAAAGAAAATAGTACTCTTTCTGATGTTCCTGCTCAGCAGCGCGTCTATTCTGAAAGCCCAGTTTCCCGAGGATAATCCTTATAACGGCGTGCCTTCCCACGTAACGGTTTTTGCCAAGGACGGCGATAAGTTCTGGCTTATTCTGAACGGGGAAAAACAGAATGAAAAACCGGCTGCCAACGTTAAGATCGGCAACCTGACTTCCGGGGATTACAAGATAAAAGTGATCTTCGAAAACTCGAAAATTCCTTCTTTGGATGACCGGATGTACGCGCGCGATTACGACAACAATGCCCTGAACGTGGTATATGAAATAAAGAAAAACAAGAAAGGCAATGCCATGGTAATGCGCCTGGTTAGCGCCGAAATTACTGGCAAACCAAATCCCAAAAGGCCACGCCCGCAATTAGATGGTGACTTTGACCAGTTCGATAAGCCCCAGAATTCCAATCAGGCGGGAACAAATCCTGCTATTCCGCAACCGGTTCCCGGACAAAAGCCCGGGCAGGTGCCAATGCCGGTCATGACCACGAAGGATAATGTAGTTGAGGTGAATGACGGCCAGGTAACCCACCAAACAAATATGAATACCGGCGCCGTTACCATAACCGATAATGCTACCGGAAAACCGGTTTTCACGAATAATGTTGAAGTTCAGCCCGCCAATCCAGGAAAACCGGTTCCGGCCTCTGGCGCTGCAAAACCAACTCCGGCCGGCTGCAGCAAACCTATGGCGGATGCTACTTTCCAGACCCAGCTTGCATCCATAAAAAAGCAAAACTTCTCCGATACCAAAATGAAAGTGGCTAAAACCATGATCAGCAAAAACTGCCTGAGCACCAACCAGGTAACCGCCGTGCTGAATACCCTCAGCATGGAATCTGACAAAGTACAGATGGCCAAGTTTGCTTACCCGTACACCATCGACAAAGAAAACTACCTGACCATTACCGATATCTTTAAATTCAGTTCTTCAACCAGTGAGCTGACAAAATTTTTAGATGCCCAATAAACGGTACAGAAACGGTATAAAAAACCCGGAAAAAAGCAAAGCTCTTTCAGGAATGAAGGAGCTTTGCTTTTTTTAAGACGATGCAATCTTATTTCAAAAAAACTGAAATGCTTCAGCCGTAATGCAAAAAAAAGCTTTCACTTATCAGGATTTATGATGCATGCAGCCCAATTTGAAACATAAAGTGATTAAAAATAACCGGCACAGCCTTGCATCCTCTAACATCTCAAAACAGACTCTGCTCATTATCAACACGTTATTTTTAACATCAAAATGTTATTTTTAACCTTAAAATAAATTTTTGTTATTTCTTATTATTCCCTAATATTGTGCGCTTTGTTCAAACTAGCAAACGCACCTTAACAAGTTGCCTTATTGAGTTAACCTGAATTTTAAGGCGCGGGCTTTTTAGCTCAGAGAACGGTTCAGGCTTTACAATATTAATTTATGCAGTTCAATAAATTTAATTGTGTCGGATTGACTTTTATATTTTTACTTTTAAAATAATTTATAAATTAACACCCAACATTTAAAAGCAAACTATCAATTAACTTAAACTTTCAAATCATGAAAAAAACAGCTACTCTTTTAGGTGCATTTGCACTTAGCCTTTTAAGCTTCCAGAGCTTTTCCCAGGTAAAACTTGGACTGAAAGCCGGAGCCAACATCAGTACTTTCGGTTATGATTTTAAAGATTCCGAAGAAGAGACTTTATCAAATGATATTACCAAAAATAAAATCGGATATCATGTTGGTTTAGCCGCTGAATTTGGTTTCACTGATAACCTTAGCTTGCAATCCGGTTTAATCTGGACAAATAAGGGTGCCAAATATGATTACAGCCTGTCTGAAGACGGAGTAGAAATGGAAATTAAAGGTAAGACTTCTTTAAATTACCTGGAGATTCCTCTAAACTTAACCTATAAAATCAGCAACTTCCAGATTCAGGCAGGTCCTTATGTAGCCTACGGTATTGGTGGAAAAGAAGAATTAGAATCAAAATTCACTTTCATGGGTGAGACTGATACAGATAAAGATGATGCTGATGTAAAATTCAAAAACACAGTTGAAGAAAGTGATTTTGATGAGGAAAATACTACTTTCTATCGGGCTCTGGATCTTGGCTTAAATTTTGGTATTGGTTACATGGCCGGTCCAGTATTATTAAATGCTAATTATTCTTTAGGTATGTCGAACTTAACACCTGATTTTGATGGTGATGATGATGACTCTGCTGATGACAGCAAAATTAAAAACAGAGTAATCGGTATTTCTGCTACTTATTTCTTTGGTGGTAAATAATCCCATTAGTCAGTAAAATAAACAGCCTGATTTCAGGCATTTTTAAAAAAAACAGCCGCCGTATTCATTCACGGCGGCTGTTTTTTTTACTTGAAAGATAGTAACAGCTGCTTTACCAACCGGCATTAACCTCTGAACAACAACGCTACACTCCCGTGGCCGGGCTTCCGGAATGCGGTCCTTCCCAACAATGCGGGCGCCCGAAAACCCGCGACATCCAACAAAGGATCATTAAAAGAAATGACCAGGATCATAGACCTTTAGCCGTTTCCCGGCGAACTTTCCGAAAAAAAAGAATCTATGAAAAAGTTAATGTATGGCTATGTAGCAATGGCAGCTTTTGCACTGGCCTCCTGTACCCAAACCAATCAACCCGAATCAGCAACCGCGGCCACTGAATCGCATCTGCAGGAAGAAGGTGCTGCGGCTGCCGGGCAATCGGCGGTAGCGGACAATGAATCGCAGAAAAATGTGGTGCAAACGGCGGTTGGTTCCCCGGATCATACTACCCTGGTTACGGCCGTAAAAACGGCGGGGCTGGTAGATGTGCTTTCGAATGCCGGTCCGTTTACAGTCTTTGCGCCAACCAACGAGGCCTTTGCCAAACTACCAAAAGGAACCGTAGAAGGCTTGCTGAAAGAAGAAAAGCGTAGCGACCTGCGGAATATTCTGCAATACCACGTGTATGTGGGTGCGCTTAATGCCGAAAGCTTTGAAGATGGTCAGAGTTTAGGGCAGGTGAACGGCGGCCGCGTAACCATGGGCGTGAAAGACGGCAAAGTTACCGTAAACGGCGCTACCATTCTGGCCTCCATTCCTACTTCCAACGGCGTAGTGCACGTTATAGACCAGGTTTTACTACCGCAATAAGCAACGTTTTAGGTTTAGAGCCAGAAGCCCGTCGTTTCCGTTTCCGGAAGCGGCGGGCTTTTTGGCAAGTAAGGTATTTTAATTACCGGGTTTATACGGGCAAAACCATAGCATTCTTCCATTAAATCTTCCGTAAAAATCAATACCGGTTCATTTTCAGCAACGCCTTTACTTCCTTCAAACCGTCTTCGGTTTTCAGGCGGGTTGTCAGCTCTTCCAGCACTTTAATATTCTGCTTCAGCGCTTTTGCTTCGTATTTCAGGTCTACGTATTTCAAGGAGCCGGGGAACATTGCGTATCGCCGTAAGGCCTGAAACCGCGGATGTTGCGGCACCATAAACGCTTCTTCTTCCAGATCGGCAACCTGTTCTTTGAGCACCTGGTTGTAAATACTTAGCTTTTCGTCGGTCAGTTTATTAAGGTTGGTTTCCTCGGCCTGAATCCATTCCAGCTCCAGTTTCAGCAACGTGTGCAGGTCGTTGTTTTTATAAGCAATGGTAAGCTCTTTCATCAGGGCTTCTTTACGGGTTTTCTGGCCGGCATCGGGCTCCAGATCGGGGTGCAGCATTTTGGCCAGTTGCTTGTAAATGGTACCAATGCTTTTGTTCCGCAGTTCTTCGGCCAGGCGTTCGCGTGCTTCTTTTTCGAGCTGTTTTTTAGTCTTCTTTCGTACTGTTTTGGCTTTTTCCTTTGGTTCGGCCTGCCGTTCAAAGTCGCCTTCAAGCTCGTTTATCTTTTGGAAGATCCCTTCCTGGCTGGCGTTCAGGTCCAGGTCTGAAAGGTCCATATCAAAACCCATCGCGTCAAACACCTCCGACATCTGCTTTTTCATTTGTTCGGCATCCTGCTTTTCGGCTTCTTCCAGGGTCATTCCTTCCAGGGTTTCGAACATCTCTTGGAGTTCGGCATCCGGTTCCCCGGGCAAGCCGTTCAAAACCTCGTTCAGCAGGTTTATCAGGATCTCCTTCAGAACTTTCCGCTCTCCTTTAGGCAGTTTTTTGGGCTCAGTATAATACGGGTAAAGGCTGAAGAGCAACCCGCGCCGAAGTGCCAGTTCATCTGTTTCCAGAGGGTGAATTTGCGCCACATAATAGTTCAGCTTCTCTTCCAGGATCTGCCCATCGGAAGCAATTTGCCTTTGCAGTTTCTCTATTCGTTTCACCAGCCGGTTAAAGGTTTGCTGAGCCTTGCTGAGCACCTGCTTTTCTTTTTTTCCAATGGTAAGACCCCGAGAAGCTGGGTTATTTTCTTCAGCGGCGGTTTTCTTTGGTTTGGGCATAAGCTCCGGATTTCAAACGAAGAATCGGTAAAAACAGAACGTTACCTCCGGAGCAAGGCTACCCCGCCGGACCCAACCAAGGCATCTTCCACCAGCCCTAAAGCCATATCCGGTAAGCCGCTCCTTTGCCCCAGCATTTTACGGAGGTAAAAGAAACCGTAAGAAGCAGCCAGCGCGCCGGCCATGCCCAGCAAGGCCCCGTTGAGCTTGGGTTTTTCGTTCGCACCGGCTACCGTTGCCCCCACCACGGCTCCCGATAAAACCCGGAATGCCAGTTGCGGAAATACGATCCGGTTAGGCGTAAGGGGAAGTTTATCGCCGATCACTTCTGCCCCTGCCAGGAATTTCAACCCGGTAGCTACGATTGGCCGCTGCAGATACCTTAGACGCGTATTGTACAAGGCTCCGGCCGGATCGTTGGCCAGGAAGTGACTTAACAGGGCGGGCGCTGCCATGGCGCGCATGCCGGCTATGGCACCTAAGCCCAAAGCCTGCAGATTTACGTTTGGTTTCTTATTTTTCATGAGCTTCTCAGGAGGTTAAATTGTGTAACTGAAACCTATACGCAAGCCGTTATCTTTTGATTTCCAAACCTCTTATGGCAATAAGTAAAAGGCATTGGTATTTGGATATTGGTATCCGGACCAGGATTATTCAAGCCTTTTTAAGTAAGCAGATCCGGTAATAGTATTTTCTTTCAGGTCAGGGGGTTATTTTAGTCCTGCTGTTTAGTTTATTTTCCAGTAACGGGTATACAGTTAGAACCGCCAGACGCTGGAATTCCCGAAAAAACGATATCCTTATTCACAAAAAAACCGGAACGCATGCATCCCGGTTTTTAAACAGCTTCTGAATATTGGCAGATCAATTTTTCTTAAGCTTGTCCGATTTCAGTTCCTTTTCGATGCCGGCCGTGATGGAATGCACCTGCCTTACCAGCCGTTTATCGGTTAACCGCATTCTTTTAACTACCTGTTTGCCGCCGAAATTCTGGTTCTTTCCCGAAATATTCAGCGTAGAGGCCTGAATGGAAAATGCATAACGGTTATTCGGGTTGCTTAAGGCAAAGAGCATCCGGTAAGCATAGAAGGCAGTTAATGGCGGAAGCGCAAAGTAATGGCGGAATTTTTTATAGGTTTTATCCAGGGCATTAATGCTGAAAAATTCCACCTGCCCGATCTGATGGTCTTTGCAATATTGCCAGTAAGCTGGCTCGTACATGCCTAATTGAAAGTAATTATAGTTGTTTCTATCTGCCTGCCGCCAAACGCTCATCATATCGAACACGGCAACAGCTTCTTCGGTTTGCCGGGTAAAGTAATCGGTGGCAAAATGGATTTCGCGGGCAGTTCCTTTTCCTTTAAAATAAGATGTAAGCAACAGCTGCTGAGCGGCTTGCTTCTGTTCGCTTTCCAGCCAGGAATTGCGGTAGCCGTAAAGGTAATCTTTGGTATAGGCAATGTCGTCTATTAAAAGCAGCTTTCTGGTGCCGGCCGGCAAATTCAGGTCCTGCCGCAGCAGTGCCTGGGCAAACTCCGGGTAGCGCGCCTCCGGACTGGCTAAATACCGCTCCAGGCTTTCGGTGCGCTGCTTTTCATTTTTAGCATAATACAGTGCCTTGCTTAAATGCACCTCGGTAAGGTTGGCGGCCTCGGCCTTGCCGGCAAAATACGCAAAGGCCTGGTCGTAGGTCTGGTAAGAGGCCTGGTTCAGGGTGGGGTGTTGGGCATTCAGGGCAGCCACCAGGTTACTGTCAGGCAGCAGGAAGCCGAGATTTTTGGTGATCCCTTCTTTCTTTGCAAAATAGTTATGCTGCATGTGCGCGGTCAGGAAACCCCGGTCGCCCAGGGTCTGGTCGGCATAAACCATTTTCCGGATACCCTCCACCAGCAACATGAGGTAATGCGGGTTTTCGGGTTGCGATAGATGGGCCACGTAGGCATTACTGACCACCGAGATCAGGCTGTTCTGGCTGGCCATCAGGTTCAGTTTTTCCTGAGTCGCCAAAGCTTTCAGGCGGTTAAATTTCTCCTCATCTACAATAAAGTTATGGGTATTGCTTCCGGAAGCGTTCTTTTGAAAACGCATGGCCGTCTGAAAACGCAGCATGGTGGCCGGGTGGCTGCCGTACGATTTTAAACTGGCTTCGTAGGTTTTGCTTTCCTGCAGTTCATGCCGTTTTTCCAGATCAAGTAAGATCTTAGTGAGCGCTACCATTCCTTGCGGATCATATCCCGCCTTATAGGCTAAATTAAAGCCGACACTATCGGCCTCCGATTCCTGCAAGCGGCTGTATTTCATTTGCTTTGCGTTCAGGATCAGATCGGCAAACGGGATCAGGCGGTTAAGTTTGCGCTGGCTTTTCAGGCTCCCCATATAACCGTTGCGGCCATGCGTATAGAGGTAATGCGTAAGCTCGTGGCCAAGTAAGTAAGCCAGCGTTGCTTCGTCTTTCATGTTCGGAAGCATCCCGATATTAAAGAAAATGCTGCCTTCCGGCATGGCACTGGCATTTTCTTCGGGCGAACGGGCAATGTAAACTTTTATGGCGCCATTATTTTTCAGGGAATCCGGCAAGATCCGGTACATTACCTGGTTCAGGTAATCTTCCATTTCGGTAAAGCCATAATAGATATTGCCCATGCTTAACTCCCGCTTTATGGCGTAAGCTACATCTTCCGAAAACCTTTCCGAATCGCGGAGCTTAATGGTGGGTGCCTGGTTCTTTCCCAATACCTGCCGGTATTTCTCCGGTAAAGGCACTTTGTAAGCTTCCGGGGTCTGGGCCGGGAATTTGTACTTAAACCAATCTGAGGTTTGGGAGAAAGCTAACTGAGTACCGAACAGGCAGGTAAGCAGGCAAAGGGAATGTAAACGTTTCAACATAGATCAGAATCCTCAACCAAATTTATAACAAAGCGGCTTCTTTCACAAAAGAACCGGACGAACTGCCGGAAAAATTTGACAGCAATTTTGTTTAAGCAGGTGAAAGCGTAGGTGACTTCCGGAATATTTTGCAAATTCCGGCACCTGAATAGCGGACTTTACGCAAGTTTTCTTGAGGTCCCCCTTTGGAGGGGGTAGGGGGAGGACAGGAGAATTATCTGATTTTTAATGAAGATCAAATAAAGTGAAAATCCTCCCCCTACCCCCTCCAAAGGGGGACCTTTCTCCTGCTTGCATAACGTCAGTTAATAATTTCCGGAAATACCTACTTTCTTGCAGGCACAATAAAACAGTACATGAAAAAGCTCCTCCTTTCGCTATTGGTTTTTCTGCTGCTTTTTATAGCGTTTCTGGTTATCCGGACCGTTACCTTCCGTTCCCGGCAACTGCAGGTGGCCGCATTACCCAAAGTTCCGGTTTCCGATTCGGCCAAATTCCATCTGGCTGAAGCGATCCGAATCAGAACTATTTCGCCCGAAGATCCGGCGGCATTCGATTCAACTGCTTTTTACCGGTTCCGGGAATTCCTGCGCAAAACGTACCCGCTTTCGGAGCAAAGACTGCAGCCGAAAACGATCAATAAATTCAGCTTGCTATACAAATGGGAAGGCTCCGATGCCGGCTTGAAACCGGTGATCTTAATGGGGCACCTGGATGTAGTGCCGGTGGCAGAGGAAAGCCTGAAGGATTGGAAAGCGGCGCCTTTTGGCGGGGAAATAAAAGACGGTTACATCTGGGGCCGCGGCGCGATCGATGACAAAATGAGCGTGATCGGCATCCTGGAAGCTACGGAAAAGCTGCTGGAGCAAGGCTTTCAACCGAAACGCACGCTTTACCTGGCTTTTGGGCACGACGAAGAAATTGGCGGCAGAAACGGCGCGCAGGCTATTGTAAAGCATTTGCAAACCGAAAACGTAAAGGCCGAATTTGTACTCGACGAAGGGTATGCCATTACCCAGAAACTGGTTCCGGGCCTGGATACCGACGTGGCCCTGATCGGGATCGCCGAGAAAGGTTTTGCTTCGCTGGAACTGACGGCAACCGTAGAAGGCGGCCATTCTTCCATGCCGAAAAACGAAACCGCGATCGATGTAATTTCTCAGGCCCTGGTAACGTTGCGGAAGCATCCGTTTAAACCCACCATTACGCCGCCGGTGCAGGAATTCATTAAAACCCTGGGGCCGGAAATGCCGGCGTTTCAGAAGTTTGCTTTTGCCAATGCCTGGCTCCTGGAACCGCTTATTTTGAAAACCTACCAGAAAACGCCATCCGGCAATGCCTTGGTTTCTACCACCATGGCGCCTACCATTTTCCGGAGCGGCCTGAAAGAAAACGTGATCCCGGCCGAAGCCACCGCGGTGATCAACTTCCGGCTGCTGCCGGGCACCCGTATAAACAGTATTGTTTCGGAGGTAAAAAGGGTGATCAAAGACGACCGCATCCGGATTAAGCTAAAGCCCTTCAGCAGCGAGCCTTCGCCGGTTTCCGGAATCGAAACAGCCGGCTACAACTTGCTAACCCAAACCATTAAGCAAACCTTCCCCAACACCTTAACTTCTCCCAGCCTGGTACTTGCCGCCACCGACAGCCGCTTTTACTACGCCCTCAGCCCGAATGTTTACCGCTTCCTGCCTTACAAGATCAACAAGGAAAATATTAATGCCTTTCACGGGGTGAATGAACGGATTGCGGTGGAGGAGTTTGAAGATGCGGTTCGGTTTTACGAGCGGTTGGTGCGGAATGTGGATTGAAGTTTAATACCGATAAAAAATATTAGCCCCGTTCCTTCCTTCTCAGGAAAAGCGGGACTTCAGTACTTTCAAACATAATATTTTCCTGCTTAACCATCCCTTTTAAAGCGGCCAGTTTGCTTTGTATATAAACCTTCTACTTCTGATAAAGCAACAAAGAAGCTTCATCAATTTGGGATAGCTGTTTATCAGCAGTTACAAGAGGTAAACCGGCATACAAAGCAGAAGCAACAATTATAGCATCGGGCAATTTAATTTTATATTGCCTTCTTAGCGTAATTACTTCTGCTTTTATTGCCATATTTATATCAATAACAGTCGCTTCTTTAATTAGTTTCTGAATAACTCTCAGGTCCGACTCCCCTAATTCTTTATAACCGAGTAGTTCCAGTTCGGTAATAAAGGAAATGTAAATGTGTTTTCCATTAAGAAGTTCAGCAATAGTTTCGTCGCCGGAAATCAGGTAAAGCAGGATATTGGTATCAACGAACAGGCTACTCCCACTCATCGCGCAATGCCTTTTGAACCGCTAAAGGATCTTGTTGCAGCTTTACCTTTCCGCAATACTCATATGCATTTAAGCCTTTCTTTGTTTTCAGATTTGCCAGAATACGCTGAATATGCTGTTTATCTAAGCCTTTTTTAATGATAGTAACCATATCAGATTCGTTAGTAAGTAAATTTAACCATTTTTACTCGGATTTTAAAAGTTTGTTATTTGTCATTAAAAAGTTAAGAGCCCCGCTCCTTCCTCCTCAGGAAAAAGCGGGGCTTCTCAATTTCAATCTAATTCTTCCTACTTAAACATCCCTTTCAAAGCAGCCAGTTTGCTCTGGAAATCGCCTTCCGGTTCGGCTTCTTTTCTTGGGGCATTGCTACGTTGCTTACCGCCGCTTCCACCGCCAGCAGGTTTCGCTGCCATCGGGTCCGATTTCATGGAAAGGGCGATGCGTTTGCGGTTGGCGTCTACTTCCAGTACCGTTACTTCCACGCGTTGCGCTACTTTAACGGCTTCGGCCGGATTGGAGATGAAGCGGTCCGATAAATGGCTCACGTGTACGAGGCCATCCTGGTGCACCCCGATGTCTACGAAGGCGCCGAACGCGGTGATGTTGGTTACGATGCCCGGCAGTTTCATACCCACCCGGAGGTCGGAGATTTCGTTGATGCCATCGGTAAAACTGAAGGCTTCGAAGCTTTCGCGCGGGTCGCGGCCGGGTTTGGCAAGTTCTTTTACAATGTCCTGGAGCGTTGGCAGACCTACGGTTTCGGTTACGTATTTCTTCAGGTCGATCTTGTTGCGGAGTTCGGCGTTTTTCATCAGCTCGGCAATGGACGTGTTCAGATCTTTGGCCATCTTTTCTACCACGTCGTAGCTTTCCGGGTGCACGGCGCTGGCATCGAGCGGATTTTCGGCGTTGCGGATGCGTAAGAAACCTGCTGCCTGCTCAAAGGCTTTATCGCCTAAACGCGGTACTTTTTTCAGGTCTAAGCGCGAACGGAACGGGCCGTTGGCGTTGCGGTAATCGATGATGTTCTGGGCCAGGCTCGGGCCTAAACCGGAAACGTAGGTCAACAGCTGCTTGCTGGCGGTGTTCACTTCCACGCCCACGGCGTTTACGGAGCTCATTACCACATCGTCCAGGGAATGCTTCAAAGCGGTCTGGTCTACGTCGTGCTGGTACTGTCCTACCCCGATGGATTTCGGATCGAGTTTTACCAGTTCGGCCAGCGGGTCCATTAAACGGCGGCCGATGGAAACGGCGCCCCGCACGGTTACGTCGTAATCCGGGAATTCTTCGCGGGCAACGTCGGAAGCAGAATAGATAGAAGCTCCGCTTTCGTTTACCATAACCACGGCAATGCTTTTCGGCAGGTTCAGGCTTTTTACAAAAGCTTCCGTTTCGCGGCTGGCGGTACCGTTACCGATGGCAATGGCTTCTACGTCGAATTTTGCGGCTAATTTCTCTACCGTTTCTGCAGCCATTTTGGCCTGTCCTGCACCCGTGTGCGGGTACACGTTTTCGTTGTGCAGCAGTTTGCCCTGCTTGTCTAATACTACCAGTTTGCAACCGGTTCTGAAGCCCGGGTCTAAAGCCAGCACGGTTTTCTGACCCAATGGAGCAGCTAAAAGAAGCTGACGAAGGTTGTCGGCGAAAACGCGGATGGCTTCTTCGTCGGCGCGCTTTTTGGAGCTCATGCGCACTTCGGTTTCCATAGAAAACTTCAGCATGCGTTTGTAGCTGTCCTTGATCGCCAGTTTCACCTGTTCGGCAGCAGCATTATGACCCGTTACGAATTGGCGCTCTAAAATTTCGATCGCCGCTTCTTCTTCCGGCTGGGCATCGAGCATCAGGATCATTTCTTTTTCACCGCGGCGCAAGGCCAACACTCTATGCGAAGGCGCTTTTTCGATCGGCTCTTCCCACTCGAAATAATCTTTGTACTTCTGGCCTTCTTCTTCTTTGCCCGCTACTACGCGGCTTTTGAACACGCCTTTTTTCTCGAACAGGTTACGAATTTTCGTACGCGCTTCGGCATCTTCGTTCACCCATTCGGCAATAATGTCGCGGGCGCCGGCCAGGGCTTCTTCCTTGTCTTTTACTTCTTTTTCTTCGCTTATAAACTGTTCCGCTTCGACGTCTACATCGAAAGCGGCTTGTTCGAAGAGTTTGGTAGCCAGCGGCTCCAGGCCTTTTTCGCGGGCGATGGTAGCTTTGGTACGGCGCTTCGGTTTGTAAGGCAAATAAATATCTTCGAGCACGGCCATGGTTTCGGCCGCCATGATCTTGGCTTCGAGTTCCGGCGTGAGTTTTTCCTGGTCTTTGATGGATTTCAGGATGGCTTCACGGCGTTTTTCCAGTTCGCGGAGCTGCTCCAGGCGGTCGCGGATGGCCGCGATCTGCACTTCGTCGAGCTCGCCGGTAACTTCTTTCCGGTAACGGGCAATGAAAGGCACGGTGGCGCCTTCGGCTAATAAGTTGGCCGTAGCTTCCAGCGATTTTAAGCCGATGTTCAGCTCGGAAGCTATTTTAATATAATGTTGAATGTCGTCCATTTTTTGAATTTGAAAATTTGGAGATTTGAAGATTTGAAGATTTGAAGATTTGGAAATTATTCCTGAATGCGTGAATCCTCCCCCTACCCCCTCTAAAGGGGGACTGATCGGAAATGCGTTCAGAGAATATTCAGTTCTTCAAATGTTTGTGATTCGTATTTTAAAACTGGTTTTGTCTTTTATCAGACTTCAAAAATACGGTTTAATTAGAGGAAGCCAAAGTGGTTGACAGGCTTGAATTTGAAGAATGTTTTTGTATAGGAGTTCAGGGTGAATCCGAATGCTGTTTTTCTTCAAACCGACTGAGCTTAAATTCTACAATGGGAACCACGAGGATCGGGAAAATAGCGAACCAGAAGACAATTATCAGAAACAGGGCATCCGGCGATATGCTATCATGCAGCCAATATAAGGTAGCCAAAGCCAGAAGGGCAGCAAGCTGGATAAAGAGCAACAGCAGCTTGGCCGCCAGCTTGTTGGCATAATGCCAGTTGGCAACACTTTTCCGGGCGCGGTTGGTGCGGTAACCATAAAACCAGTTGATATGGCGGGGCGGCTTTAAATAAAAGAAAATTCCAAAGGCCAGCAGCAAGCCATACATTCCGCCAATAAAGTACAGCGAGGTCCGGACTTCTTCGTTCATTTTAACCTTCGTTCGAGAAATGTAAGCTTAATTTCAGGGGAATTTGCTACCGTTTAATTTGCTACCGATTCCGGCCGGGTATAGGTTTTCAGGCAGAACCAGCTTTATGCCTTTCTTCCAGTTTGCCCAGTTTAATTTCTACCACCGGAATTATGATGACCTGGAGCAAACACATCCCCATTATACAGATCAGATATAAACCATCTACCGGTATTTTATTATGCAGAAAATATACAGAAGCCAAGGCTAATACCAATGAAACAGTTGCGATCAGGAGCATCAGTCTGGGCGCTAATTTATTCGCATAATCCCATGCTTCCTGGCTCGCACCGGCATTGCCGGACCGGTACCCATAAATGCTATTAACTTTTTTAGGCGGTTTTATCATCAGGAAAATGCTGGTAACCGCCAATAGACCGTAAATACCGGTAACGATTATAAGCAGGATTTTAATTTCTATCGCCTGGTCCATGTTTTTTAAATTTATGTGAGCAATGCCTTTGGCTTTTACGCTCAAAAAGATAGCGTTTTCTGCTGAAAATCTCTTTAACTTTGGTACAGTTTTTTATGCTGAAAACAATAGCATCTGAATTTCCGCTTTTTATGAAAAAAATACTTTTTGCTTTTTTACTGGTTTTAGGTACTTCTGCCGCTTTTGCACAAACCCAAAAAGGTACCGAAACCAAGACCAAAACCAAATCTAAAACCACCACTGCTCCTGCCAAAACGGCCAAACCTGCTCCTAAAAAACCGGCAGAAAAAGTGAATCAGGAAACCCCGGAACAGAAAGCCGCCCGCGAGAAAATGGCCATCGAAAAAGGCCGGGCGCTTACCGAAAACATGAACAAAAACCTGCAGTTCTCGCCGAAGCAATACGAAGAGGTGCTGAAAATAAACCAGCGGAGCATCAGCCAGGTAGAATATGCCAAGGTGCGCTACATCAAGAACCTCCGGAAGATGAACAACGAGATCCAGAACATCGGGGCTAGCCGGATGAGCTTGCTTAAGGATGTGCTTACGCCGCAACAATTCCAGACCTACAACCAGAAGCGGGCCGAAAAAATGGGTTTGCCGGGCGAAGGATCACCCCAGCAATCGCCTCAGCCCGGGCGGGAATCGTACGATAATTAACAGAAAAACCTCAGACTGCCAGCTGAGGTTTTTTGTTCTGAAAGCATAGCGATTTGGTAAAAGTTACCGTATTGTTTCAGTATATTTCGTCGCCTAATTCCGAAACGTCATGACCGACAAAAACCAATACATTGTAACTACCGCCGACGGCCAGACCATAGACCTGACCAAAGCCAAAGCCCTGAAAGGAAACAACCTCTACCCTTTCGGCCCGCATAACTTTGCTATTTACCAGACGCCGGATTACCAGTTCGTAAAAGCCACGAACCGCGGCGAACGCGAAATTATGCTCAACTATTACGAGCTAATTCCGGAGAACGAAGCCCTCGATTACAAGCACCCGTACGTGCGCGAAGACGAAGTGGTGGACATGAACTAAATAGTTAGACCCGTTAAGTAAGCCGCATCAATATAGGTTTGGGGTTTTACCAATATAATTTCGGTAATTTATGATTTATCAGATCTGACTTCCAGGATCCTGAGAGTCCTTACGTTAGTACTTTGAGATTGATGAATTCTCCTTCACTAAATGCAAGTAGTTTGTTATAGTTAATCTAAACTATTCAGTTTATTTTTATCTTTCCATTTCAAATTATGGAAAGATACTCTTAGTTTTTGGATAATTACTTGGCTATCAGAAATGTGAAAGATCGAAATTGCTTTGAATGGCCGAAATAAATTTAAATAAAATCTATACTCACAATGAGAAAACTAATTTTATTATTCCTATTTCTGCCATTTCTAAATGGATGTTCAAAAGATGATGGACAGGGTCCTGTTCAAAAACCGACTATTTCTCCCAATTATAATAAGTGCCTATTGGCAACTATAGACGACGCAAGGCAATATGGGGATTTTACTTATGATACACAAGACCGGTTAATCGGATACAAAAACAGGTCAAAAATCCAGCCTTATTCCTATAAATTAATTTATGATTCAAATAATAGAATTATCAGAACCAATTCATATTTAGATACCACGTTAATCCATTACTCTCTTAATACCTACAGCCCCGCAGGTTTATTAGCTAAAACAACGAACTATTCGCCTTCAGGAATGCCTGCTAATGTTGTTGTATTTGAATATAATTCATCCAACCAACTTTCTAAAATGACATGTACGGATAGTACCATTCTTCTTTTCTATAAGGAATATTTCTACACCAATAATACTTTACTTGAGAAAGTTTATGGATCGGGAGGGGCAACTAACTTTCAACATTCCAGAGAATATGAATTTGGAAGTAATAAGCACATCTTCGATGATTTTGCTGACCCGCTTGAACCCAATAAGAAGTACCCGGGAAATGTAGTTAAATATACTTTCCGAGATAATAATAATGTAGTGGTCGCTAATCAATCTTATACTACCCAACAAGATTTCAATCAGGCAGGATACCTAACAAAATCCGTAAATACCACCTTGGCCGGAAAAGTATTTACCGACCTTTACACATATAATTGCAAATAATTACACGTAATCTCATTGCTGAAAAGCCTAAGAGCTAAATAATTGAAATTTTGCTAAATGCATTATTGATGTTGTAATATTAAAATTTGATCCTTCTGATACTTTGCCAAGTAAACTTGTAGTGAAAATTTTATTTATAACCAGCTTTAGAACTTAAACTTAATGTAACTTCAGAAGTTTTCAGAATCTTTAAATTCAGAAGTTACTACTAAACAGGTTTGATATTTAAAATTTACATATAAAGTACAAACAGGTTTATTTGCAACAGAAAAAGCAAAGCTCAATCATAATCCCGATATGCTCCGCTTTGTTTGTAGCCCATTTCTTAGATTAAAACAGCCCGAAAAGCTCGATATTGATTTTGTTGATGATGTAACCCAGATCTTCGGGGCGGGCTACAAAATCCATGTTATTCACGTCGATGGTAATTACCTTGCCGTATTTGTAATTGGCGATCCAGTCGTCGTAGTGTTCGTTCAGTTTCTTTAAATAATCGAGTCGGATGCCGCTTTCGTAGTCGCGGTTGCGTTTTTCGATCTGGCCGATCAGTTTTGGCAGATCTGCTTTCAAGTATATTAATAAATCCGGCGGTTTCACCATGGTGATCATGCTTTCGAAAAGCCGGAAGTAATTCTGGTAATCGCGCTCGCTCAGCATGCCGGAGCTGTGCAGGTTTTTGGCAAAAATATAGGCGTCTTCGTAAATGGTCCGGTCCTGGACTACGCCTCTGGTACGGTTCTGAATTTGCTGGGTTTGCTGAAAACGGCTGTTCAGAAAAAATACCTGCAAATGGAAGGCCCAGCGCGGCATGTCTTCATAAAAATCTTTCAGGTACGGATTATCTTCCACGCTTTCCAGGTGAACATCCCAGTTGTAATGCTGGGCCAGCTTGGAAGCTAACGTTGTTTTTCCGGCGCCAATGTTGCCGGCAATTGCAATGTGCATGATCTTAAAAATTACCGGCGGCAAAGGTAAGCGAAAGCCCGGACCAAAATAAGGATAATGGTCACTTTTAACTTATAGATAATTTCAAATATATAATTTTTCATATAAACCTAAAGCCTCAGCCTTTCTGCCTGATTTAGAACGATTTCAAGGATTATTGCAGAATTCTTGAAAATATTTGGTTAAAAATGTAACCTTTTTCGCGATTTCGATTGAAGGCTGCAAACGCATTTTATATAATTATTTTAAAATTTTTTGAATAAAAAAGTTGCATTTCTGAAAACCACTTGCAATATTTCAGAAAACTTAAAACATTTTTAAGTCGAATTAAATAATTCACTCACCCAAAACCATCTATTTTTATGAAGAAAACTTACGCTTTCTTAGCGGCGGGAATCCTGTGCGCATCCACCGCTTTTGCCCAGTCCGGGAATTTTTCTCGTTGCTCCGCCATGGAAGCGCTGCATGAACAAATGCAGCAGGACCCGCAAATGAAGCTTCGCATGGACGACATCGAGGCCTTTACACAACGCTACGCGAAGAACACGGCCAACAAACGCACGGCCGGAGTAATTACTATTCCGGTAGTGGTGCACGTGGTTTACAACACAGCCAGCCAGAACATTTCCGATTGCCAGATCCAGAGCCAGATGGCGGTGCTGAACGAAGACTTCCGGAAACTGAACGCCGACAATGCCAAAACGCCGGCTTTATTTGCCGGGGTTGCGGCCGACACCGAAATCCAGTTTGTACTGGCTACGGTAGACCCGAACGGCAACCCGACCACCGGAATCACGCGCACGCAAACCCGTACCAAATCTTTTTCCACCAACAACGCTATTAAGTACACCAGCCAGGGCGGTAAAGATGCCTGGAACACCAGCAAATACCTGAACTTCTGGACCGCGCCTAAACTCTCCAGCCAGGGGCAGCAATTATTGGGTTACGGGCAGTTCCCGGGCGGTAGCGCCGCTACCGACGGTGTGGTAATGGCTTATGCTGCTTTCGGTTCCCGGGCGAAATGTCCGTCCGGCGTGTATTACACAGGCTATGATCTGGGCCGCACCACCACACACGAAGTAGGCCACTTCCTGAACCTGCGCCACATCTGGGGCGATGCTACCTGCGGCAACGATCAGGTTTCCGATACTCCAACCCAGCAAACCGCCAACTACGGCTGCCCTACTTTCCCGCACGTTACCTGCAGCAACCAGGGCGATATGACCATGAACTTTATGGATTACACCGATGATCCTTGCATGTACATGTTCACGGCCGGTCAGAAGGCGCGGATGCAGGCGGTACTTGCTCCCGGAGGCTTCCGCGCCAGTTTAGCCAGCTCTACTGCAGCCGCTCCAGTTACCAGCCAAACTGCGCAAACCACTACCGAGGCTACCAGAGTAATGAATATTGCTCCTGCCCTCGTATTCCCGAACCCGGTAAAAGCCGACATGAATGTAAGCTATGCCGTAACTGCTGAAAACGCGAACGTACAGGTAGAAATTTACAACATCTTAGGCGCCCTGGTAGGCAGCTACTACGAAGGCAGCAAACCAACCGGCACGCACGTGTTCAGCATAAGCGCCGATAACGATACCAAATTCGGCGCCCTGAAAAACGGCATGTACATTTGCCGCATTAAAGGCGCGGAAGCCGGAAAAGTGATCCGCTTTATAGTGGAACGGTAAGGAAAACGCTACTGAATTAAAAGAAAAAGTCCGGCTGCTTAGCCGGACTTTTTTGATTTTAGAACTACCGTTCATCCTACTCCAACTGCGTCATCCCGACCAAAGGGAGAGATCTCCGGAATAAGGCACCAAAGCCAGAATAGCAGCAACTTCTAAATTTCATAGGAGCTGTATTGATTGCCTTGCAGGCAAGGTCAGTTCCAAACTGACCAGATGGATACCCACAAGTTACGCTTTGCTAAACTTGCGGGATAATTGAAATTTAAACTACTCTTCCCCATCCCCGAAAAGCCAGAACGACCGTTTCGGTTCTTCCTTCTTTTTCTTCCGGTTGAAAATGCCGCCGGACTTTTCGTCTTCGTCGGAATTTCCGAACAAGCGGAATTTCTTTTTCTTTTCTTTTACCAGGATGTAGCGGACTGAAAAACCACGTTGCAACTCGAACCAGTCTTCATGGTTGGCATGGAAAGCAGGTTTAATATCGCCGGAAATCACAATGCGAAAGATCGGCAATTTCATTTCCAAGCCTAAAATAGCATCGCCGCCGTAAAATACGCCCGAGTCTTTTAAGTTGCCCACGTGCGCACCGGCCCCGATGTAGTAATTGAAACCTTTAAAAATAATGGGAAAATGCTGCTCGAACAGCAGCGTGCCGCTAGCTTCGCGGGATCCGATCATGCCCAGGCCTTCGAGGGTACTTTTGGGCAGAATTTTCTGCTGCACCGTTAAGCCTACGCTTTCTTTGGCGATCCGCACACCCAGGGCAGTCCGGTACTTCTGCGCCTGCACCAGGTTACTTCCTGCCATCATTATTAACCCAATCAAAAAAATACGCTTCATTCTGAATTTACAATTACCGCTTCCGCACGAAGTTACACATTCCGGTTTACTACGGTTCAAAAATCAGGCCTGAACGTTGGCCTTATCTTTAATCGAACCGAACCAGCTACGGGAAATTGCTTATATTTGACTGAAAACGATATTATGATCATGTCAAAAACCAGACTAACAGTAAACAACAACGGCTCTTTAAGAGTGGAAGGCGATTTCGAAATTGTAGATGCGCAAGGGAATGTATATGGCCTAAACGGCCGGGAACTGGTAAGCATCTGCCGTTGCGGCTTATCGAAAAACAAACCTTTCTGCGACGGTTCCCACAAAGGGCATTTCGAACACAACGCCGTAGCTTTCGACCTGCCGCCTAAAAAAGTTTAATTCAGGATCGCCGCTTTTATGGCTGAACTATTTTTAACGCCGGTTTCGGCAACCGATCTTCCCCGGTTGCGGGAACTGGCTTTGGCAACCTGGGAACCAACCTACAAAGACATCCTTTCGCGCGAGCAGTTGCTGTTCATGCAGGAAGAAATTTATACCCTGCCGGCTTTACAAAAGCAACAAAACGAAGGGCAGGAATTCTTTTTTATTTCCGTGAATGCAGCATTGGTTGGCTTTTTATCGGTTACGTTGAAAGACGCAACAGAAGGACGCTACAAGCTGAACAAAATTTATTTACTGCCCCAAAGGCAAGGAAAAGGCTTTGGAAAAAAAGCGCTTTCAGCGGCCGGAGAACTGGTAAAAAGTAAAGGAGGAAAAGTACTGGAACTGAACGTGAACCGGTATAACCCGGCCCGGCACTTTTATGAACACTGCGGCTACACCATCATCCGGGAAGAGGATATTCCGATCGGTCCTTACTGGATGAATGATTTTGTAATGGAGAAAAGGCTTGATTAAAAAGGCTGCAATCTCATAAATATCTGAACCAGTTTTTGAATTTGTTCCTGACAAAAAAATCTCTGTAGCGCAGGGTTTAAACCCTGCGCTACAGAGATTTTTTGATTTTTGATTTATGGGAAAATCTACTTAAAGCGCCACTCCCTGGCGGCGCACCACGCGTTTAAACAGAGGCAGGGTAAGGTAATAAACTGCCAATCCGGCCGGAATGGCCAGCAGCGCCCAGGCGGCAATTCCCAGTAAATTCGCTACCCATAGTTTATTGAAGGTGGCTACCCAGTCTTTTTTAATCATATCCATAATCTGCTGCAGCGAATAACGCAAAGGGGTGCCGCCGAACAGGAAAATGCCCAGCTTCACCAGCGGAATGGCAATTAAGATCTGGATCGGGTTTACAAAATAACTGATAAGCAACAAGATAGGACTGTTCAGGCGGAGGCGGGCTGCTACCAGCGTGCCGATAATGGTGGTTACGCCAAAAGCCGGGATCAGCCCGATCACGGCGCCCAGCGAAACGGTTAACGATAATTTTTCCGGCGTAATACCAGCTTTGAGCAAATCCAGGAGCGGGTTTACCAGTTTGCGTTTAAAGAAATTTTCCTGCGTAGCGGTTTCCAAGGGTTTTAAAAAATGTAGGGCTGCGGGTATGAAGAAGCTAAAGGCATCTTTGGGTTTATACGGAAAAAACGGCTCAGGTAACCTGATTTCGGCGCTTTTTTTCGGTTAAATTGCTATAATTTTTCCTCACGGTTTCCGGTTCTGCAAAAACAGCACCAGTTTCATTTTTCTGCCAACGGTGCAAATTAGTTTTGCCCGATATATCCGGTTTAATTTACCGGCAGAAATTTAAAATCAGTCTTGTTTTCACATAAATTTTCTAACTTAGCTTTGCAAAAATCAGGAGGCAGGCAGCATGGGTTTATTTACAAAAATAACATACAACGAGGTATCGTACAGTACCCGCGCCAGTCAGCCTTTAACCCTTTTTCAGCTGCACAACCGGCTGCGCGAAGCCATCGAGAATGCGTTCCCGGCTTCTTATTGGGTGGTGGCCGAAATTTCGGAAGTACGCGTGCACCACAGCGGCCATGGCTACCTCACCCTTACCGAAAAAGACAAGCGCAACCAGAACAACTTAATTGCCCAGGCCCGCGGCACCATCTGGAAACAGAATTACCGCGAGATCAGCACTTATTTCGAAGCCCAAACCGGCCATAAACTCCGGAGCGGCCTCAAGATCCTGTTCAACGCCAGCGTGCGGTTCCATGAACTTTACGGTTTCAACCTCGACATCCTGGACATCGATCCGAATTACACGATCGGCGATCTCGCGCGGCAACGGCAGGAAACCCTGAACAAACTGGAAGCCAACGGCCTGCTCGAAAAAAACAAAAAACGTTTCCTGCCGGAAGTTCCGCAACGCATCGCGGTCATTTCTTCGGCCACGGCCGCCGGTTACGGCGATTTCATGAACCAGCTGAACCTGAACCCCTACGGCTACCATTTTAAAACCACGCTGTTCGAAGCCAGTGTGCAGGGCAACGAAGCGGCCGCCTCTGTAATGCAGGCGTTTCGGCTGATAGAGCGGCAGCAAACGAAATTCGATGCCGTGGTGCTGATCCGCGGCGGCGGCGCGCAAACCGACCTGCTGTGCTTCGATGATTATGAACTGGCCGCCGCCATCGGTAATTTCCCGCTGCCGGTGCTTACGGGTATCGGCCACGAGCGCGACGAAACCATTGCCGACCTGGTGGCGCACACCAAACTGAAAACCCCTACCGCGGTAGCCGCTTTCCTGATAGACCTGTTCCTTACTTTTGAAGGCGAACTGGATAGCATTTACGAAGACCTGAAGGACCTGGCCGCTGCCATTGTAAAACGCAAAACTGCTGTCCTGGAAAACCAGCTGTTAACGTTATCGCAGAGCACTAACCGGTTTCTGAAGCAGCAGGATTACAAACTCGAATGCCTGGTGCGGAGCCTGTCGGTAAAGCCGAAAAAATACCTGAACGAACAGGACAAATATCTAAGCTGCCACGAACTGAACCTGATCAATTTCACCCGGAAAATACTGGATAACGCATCTCAGAAACTGGTGCAGCAAACCGGCAAGCTGGAAACCCAAAGCCGTCAGAGTCTGCAGCAAAAAGAACAGTCGCTGGCGCACACCATTTACTGTTTAAGCACAGCGGCCCGGAATAATATTTCAAATAAGAAACTCCGTTTCCAGCTCTTCCCAAGCAAACTGTTAACGGCCGCCCAGAAGTTTTGCCGCGAAAAAGAATACCGTTTGCAGCTTACCGAAATGCAGGTAAAAAGCCGCGACCCGGAACAAATGCTGCTCCGTGGCTACACGCTCACTTACGTGAACGGCAAGCTGGTGCGAAGCGCCAAAGACCTGCAACCCGGTGCCGTAATTCAAACTTATTTTGCCGACGGCGGCGCCGAAAGTACCATTACCAACCTAACGATCTTATGAACCAGAACTTAACCTATAAAGAAGCTACGCAGGAACTGGAAGCCATCCTGAAAGCCATAGAAACCGATGCCGTAGATGTAGACGAACTCACGCAGAAAGTGCAGCGCTCTTCGGAGCTGATCAAGATCTGCAAGCAGAAACTACGCACCGCCGAAGAAGCCATTAACCAGGTTTTCGACGATATTGAATGCAACGCCCCTACCAAACCTGCTTCGGATAACCCGGGCAGCACCGGCCGTTTATTTTAAAATTGCTATCTTACCGGATGGAAAAACTACTTTTACTTCACGGCGCGTTGGGTTGTCAGGCCCAGTTCGAAAAATTAAAAGAAGCCTTAGCCGATTCTTACGAAGTGCATACGCTGGATTTCTATGGCCATGGCACGGAAACGTTTACGGATCAACCTTTCCGAATTCAGGATTTTGCCGAACAGGTAAAGGCCTGGCTCGAAGCAAACCAAATAGACCGGATCTCGATCTTTGGCTATAGCATGGGCGGTTACGTGGCATTGTACCTGGCTTCGAAATATCCCGGAAAAGTAAGATGCATTTTCACCCTGGCTACCAAATTCGACTGGAACGAAGCTTCGGCGGAAAAGGAAACCAAGCTCCTGGACCCGGAAAAGATTGAAGCGAAAGTTCCGATGTTTGCCGAAGAACTGGCCAGCCGCCATGGGGCACATTACTGGAAAAACGTGCTCCGGAAAACCGCCGAAATGATGCAGGAACTGGGAAAACAAAAAGCCCTTTCGGAAGATGACCTTGCCCAAATTGAACCTCCGGTACTGATAAGCGTAGGCGACCGCGATACGATGGTTTCGTTAGAGGAAACGGCTGCCGTTGCCAAAAGCCTGAAAAATGGCGCGTTGCTGGTAATGCCGCATACCATTCATCCGCTGGAAAAAGTATCCCTGAACAGACTGATTTTTGAATGCCGGCAGTTTTTTGGGTAATTCAGTTTTTCGGCTGATTAAGCTACCATTTTCAGAAGGCTACCTGCATTAAGTATTGCTTAAAGCAGGTAGCTTTTTTTATTTCCGCTATCTGGCGCAAGTGTTAAGCGAAAGCGTCACTTGGGCTTAAAAGACAAGGGCAAGTCTCCAGACTTGCGTGCATTGGCCCCACCCAACCCTCCCCTAATTCAGGGGAGGGCTTTTTGAATAAGTTCGTCTGGTTCTCATGCATATAAGCTTGGACTTCCTCCTGTCAGGCCCAAGTTTCGCTTTCGCTTAACACTTGCGCCAGGAAAACAAAAAAGAGGAGCCTTTCGACTCCTCTTTTTTGTTTGAAACGGTACCGTTTTCAGTTACCAGATGCGGATCCGCTCACTTTCCGGACGCACCATTTTATCGCCTTCTTTGCAGTTGAATGCTTTGTAGAATTGCGGCATGTTGGATAATGGGCCGTTGCAGCGGAATTTGCCCGGCGAATGCGGGTCGGTCTGTACCTGCTGATGGAGATATTCATCGGTGGCGTTTATCCGCCAGTTCTGGGCCCAGGCCAGGAAGAAACGCTGCTCCTGGGTAAAGCCATCGTATTTCGGATCGGTTTTGCCGGCGTTGGCTTTCTGCAATGCGGTAAAGGCAATATTCAACCCGCCAATATCGGCAATGTTTTCGCCCATGGTCAGCTGACCGTTAATAAATACGCTGTCAAGGGGCTGGTACGCGCTGTATTGCTTGTCTACCATTTCGGTATGCTTGGCAAAACGTTCGGCATCCTCTTTCGTCCACCAGTCCTTCAGGTTTCCTTCAGCATCGTATTGCCGGCCCTGATCGTCGAAACCGTGGGTTAGTTCGTGACCAATTACCGCGCCCATACCGCCATAATTCACAGCGTCGTCGGCTTTAGGATCGAAGAACGGCGGCTGCAGGATACCGGCCGGGAACACGATCTCGTTCATAGACGGATTGTAATAGGCATTGACCGTTGGCGGGGACATGTGCCACTCGTTGCGGTCTAACGGTTTGCCGAACTTGGAGGCCATGTCGTTGTAAGAAAACTGGCGGGAACGCAACACATTGGCTACAAAAGGTCCGCGGTTTACGTCAAACGTGCTGTAATCTTTCCACTTATCCGGATATCCGATCTTAATCGCGAAGGCATCTAGCTTTTTCATGGCCATCTCCTTCGTTGCTTCGCTCATCCAGTCCAGATTTTTCACATGTTCCTGGAAAGCGGCCTGCAGGTTCTTGATCATGGTCAGGGCTTTGGCTTTGGCTTCCGGCGAGAAGGTTTTCTCTACGTACAACTGGCCCAGCGCTTCGCCGAGGGCATTATCGGTGGAACGGGCCATGCGCTTCCAGCGAGGCTGCATTTTTTTGGCGCCGCTCAGGACTTTGCTGTAGAAATTAAAGTTTGCCTGCACAAAAGCATTAGGCAGAGAGTTGGCCAGGGAAGAAGCCATCCGCAAACGCATGTAGGTTTTCCAGTCCGCCACCGGCACCGATTTCAGCATGCTGTTCAGCTCTTTGAAGAAAGCGGGCTGGCCTACAATAATTTCCTTTGCGTTGCCCAGTTTCATGTTCGTAAGCCAGGCATTCACGTTCAGGTTAGGCATTAGCTTCTGGAATTCCTGCACCGACATTTTATTGTAGTTCGCATACGGATCGCGAAGCTCTACTCTGGACTTGGAAGCTTTAGCCAGACGGGTTTCAATGGCCATTACCTTAGCCGCATTCGCCATAGCCTGCTTTTCGGTATCGCCCAGCAGGGTGAACATGTTGCGCAGGTAATTCAGGTACTCCGTCCGGATCATCTGCGAACGTTTGTCGTCTTTCAGGTAGTAATCGCGGTCCGGTAAACCCGTTCCGCCCTGGTTTACAAAAATGGCGTACTGCGTGCTGATTTTATCGTCCTGCCCTACATACACCGAGAACATGGGGTTGAAGCCATACATTTGGTGCTGCGCCAGTACAGGCAACAAACCTTTCATGTCCTTCACGGCATTCAGGCGGTCGAACTCAGGCTTGATCGGCGCAAGGCCGGCGTTCTCAATTCCAACGGAATCCATGCCGGAATAAAAATAATCGCCTACTTTCTGCGCGTTGCTTCCCTTGGCAGCGCCCTGCGTGGCAGCAGAATTGGTCAGGAGTTCCCGCAAAATGGCATTGTTCCGTTCGGCCACTTCGTTAAAACTGCTCCAGCTGCTTTCAGTTGCCGGTACCGGGTTATTCTTGATCCAGTTGCCGTTTGCATACAGGTAAAAATCTTCACACGGCGAAACCGATTTGTCGATGTTCGGGATATCGATGCCGATGCCCTTGGTAACCGGTGCCGGTGCTGCCGGGGTGGTTACCGTAGCTGTGGTTTTCTGCTGCGCTTCCGGCGCTTTACACTGCGTCATCAGCAAGCCGGCAAGCGCTACCGATAACGGAATTAGTGAGGTCTTCTTCATAGAAAGTAGGTTTAAGGCTGAAAATTTAGGCATAAAATTTAAAAATAGTATCATACCCGCCTTAATTCCTTTATTTCGCCTGTTTCCGGACACAAGTGTTCTCTTTCAGACATCTGATTTTCCGTTCCGGGTGCTACTGATTTCAGGAAAGCCGGCAAACAAAAAAGCCCCGCTTGCGGCGGGGCTTTTTTGTTAAAAACTATAGCGTTTGAATTCCTTAGAAAGAAACCGAAGCGCCTAACGTATAGGTGCGGCCACGGTTGAAGAACGCTTCCAGAGTAGAAGGATCTGAAGGTGTAGAGCTGGTATTTACGTTCATAATGTAGTATTCATTCAGTAGGTTAAGAATAGAACCATTCAGGCTGAGTTTATAATCTTTGTAGAATTTGAATGAATAACCGGTGTGAAGGTCTACGTTCCGGCTGGTTGGCAAACGGTATGAATCCTGCGGTACCGCCGCCTTCAGTGTGGCCGGATCGAAGTTAGCATAGTTTTTGGCAAACATAAGGTAAGTAGGACGGATGTAAAAACCCTGGAAAGGCTCGTAGCGGAAACCCAACATGAATTGATTTTGCGCTGATCCGCCAACATGAACATCTTTAGCATTCAGTTCGAAAGTTGGCAGTTCCGTACCATCGTCGTCAAATCCGCGCGCAATTCCACTGGATGTCCACCGCCAGTCACCCAGCGAAATGGCAGCATTCAAATCGATTTTGCTGCTGATGCTTTGGGCTAATTCCAGCTCCACTCCTATGTGCCGGGCATCCATACCGCTTACGTTGAAAGATATATTACCTTCTCTGCCGTCGGTTCTTGGCATGGAAACCGTGCTGGATTTATCCATCCAGGTGGAATGGTAGGCATTTAAATTTGCCTTGAAGTTGCCATGGTTTATTCCGTACCCTAATTCAAAAGACATTACTTTTTCATTATTGGCATTCGGAATTATTTCCCCGGCGCTGCGGGAGAAAATAAAATCAATGAATGGGGGACGGCTTATAAAACCGGCATTGAAGAAAATATTATTGAATTCGTTCAGGTTATAATTCAAACCTCCTTTAACCGAATAGCCGATCTTTTTAATTGGGTCGCTTTCATACAGTTTGCCTTCTCCTGCTACCTGCTGATAAGACCGCGTATTATAAAGTACCGGAGAATTGGTATTCAGGCTTAAGGTAGTATCAACGCTTGGTCTGCCTGGCTTGGCAATTGTTTTTACAATAATGTAATCGGCTGGCGTGTAATTAATACCGTTGTTTAGTACCGTGCGATTGTAGGCTATGCCAACTTCCTGCCCATTAACATTATAAATCTTGGCTCTGGAATAGTTTAACCGGTTGTAATACGTCTGCGAAATGGTTCCGCTTAAAAAGGCAGAAATCACATTCGATTTATACTCCGCCATTGCGAACCCTCCAATGGATTTTACAATGCCATCGTAAGTATTGCCGTACTGATCGCCTTTGTAAAGCCTTTTGTTCTCATCAAGGTTAGCGCTGGTACCTGCCTGGCCAATTGCCTTGGTAGTTGTATATTCGCCGCCTAACAGGTCGGTAACTTCCACATAATGTTCGCCTTTATAAGACCGGCCATCCACCCCGAGTGAGATCGTTGTATTATCGTTCATCCGATAGTCCAGGCCCGAAATAAAACCATACCAGCGATGGTTGTTAATTGAGCTTCTCAGGATATTGGTAGCCAGCTTTTCTGTGTAGTTCTTATTGTAAATGGACTGAAAATTAGTATGCCCATCATTCCCGACACTGCTTGAGCTAAGAAATGAACCGCCACCATTACCAATGGAAGCATAAACCACATTCGACAGGAATAATTTATCTGAAATGGTCCAGAAGTGGTTCAGGTTTACCTGGGGCTTATGATAAAAATTCTGCTGGCTGTTAAATTTCTCCCGGTTGTGAGTAGTATCGTTGCCGGAAACTGTAAAGCGGTCTAGTTTACCATAATCAGCATTATAATCAAAGCCATAATTACCGGTTACTTCGCCCGTTGTAGTATTATACAGGTTCGTAGCGCCAAGCTCTTTCGCTTTTTCAGTACTGAAATCCCTTAATTTATACAAACTGTTATGATAGGAACGCTGTCCGTGGGTTTGAGGAGAGCCTAAGCCGGTTAACGACAACGTATGGGAGCCAAATCTTTTACTGATATTCGCAAAGTAAGTATAGGCATCATCGAAGGTACCTTCTACCCAGCCATCGCCTTTCCGGCGTGAACCGAAAACAGTAATGTTCCAGTCCCCTTTCAGCTGTCCGCTCGAAAGCATTAAAGATGTTTTGGTATAATTGTTAGAACCTATTTCCTGGCGGGCAATTACAGCCCGTTTGCTATCAAAGCCGCGGGTAATTACGTTCATAGTTCCACCAACAGAAGGCGTTGCCAGTTTAGAAGCGCTTAAGCCGCGCTGCACCTGAATGGATTTGGTTACATCGCCCAGGTCCCAGTTAGACCAGTACACGCGCCCGTTTTCCATATCGTTAACAGGCACCCCGTTTACCATTACAGCCACATTATTAGCACTAAAGCCCCGAATGCTGATTTCCGCATCCCCGGCTCCACCACCAGCCGAGTTCGCATAAACCCCAGGTGTTTCATTCAGAATAAGCGGAAGGTCCCGGCCGGCTAAGCTTTCCCGAATGGTAGATTCTTTAATTGCTGAGAATGCCACCGGGGTTTCGCGTTCTACGGCTACGTCGGCCACTACTTCTACTTCATTCAGAATGGCATTGTCTTCCTGCAGGCGCAGGTTCATGGAAATGTCTTTATCGGAAATGGTTACTCTTTGCGTTAAGGTAACGTAGCCAATGTAGGTAGCAATTAAGCTGTAAGTGCCTGGCTTGAGGTTGGAGATTTTGTAATTTCCGTCCAGGTCCGTCATGGCGCCTACGCTTGTTTCGCCGCTTTTGGCCTGGATGCTGGCTCCGATCAGGGCTTCTCCGGTGCTGCTATCCAGTAATTTACCCTTTATCGCGAAGGATTGGGCCATTGCCGCCTGTGCCATAAAAGACAGCACAAATAATGCGGATAGAATTTTTTTCATGCAGTATGAAATAGTTAAACCTTACAAAGATACTGCTTAACCGCGGGAAGTAAAAATAGGTGCACTAAAATTGAATTAAAGTTTTTTCAGTTCGATCTGACAGCACTTTTCTCTAAATCAATTCTTTAGCCGGGTCCCAGAAGTACTTTTCAAAATCCACGATCCGGTCGTTTTCCACTTGCAGGCCTTCGGCTTCGAGGTAGTTTTTCATGGCATCAGGTGCGCCGAAATGCTGCTTGCCGGTAAGCAGGCCATTGCGGTTCACTACCCGGTAGGCAGGCACGTCGGTTATGGGGTGCGCTGCGATCAGGGCCCACCCTACCATGCGCGCCGAACCTTTGGAACCCAGGTAGGCGGCAATGGCTCCGTAAGAAGTAACCCTGCCTTTTGGGATCAGCTTCACGACTTCGTAAACATCCTTAAAAAAATTTCGCTCTTTTTCTTTCATAGAAATTAAACCTTTGCTGCAGAAGGCAATCTAAGTTTTTTACTTTAAAATGCTACGGTTTTTCCTGCCGGCTTCTGCTTGAAATAGGTTAGCTTCAGATCCATTTTTCGGATCTGCATGCAACTACCTATAAGCCAAATACTAACGGGAATTTGGCAAAAATAATTCGGCGGGGCTATATAAGTTCAACCTTTTACGGCCGTTAATTAAACAATTGTTTAAACTAATTTGAATCCGAATTGTGTTTTAGAGAATTGAAGTATAATATTGACAGGCGAACTTAATGATATAATCCGGAAGAATCCGGTAAAACCGGCTAAGTTCTGCCCGTTTAAGCACCTGAACCCGAACTACTAAAAACAAACTACAATGACATTTTATAACCGATTCACCTCCCTCAGCGGCACCCATCGTTTAAAATTCCTTTTAAACTACCTTATTTTCAGTGAAAACAAATTTCTGGTTCCCTGTACCATTCGGGTGAACCGGTAAAACTGTGCTCCGGAGTTTTGTACAAGCTCCTTTCTAAATTGCAGTTTTGCAGTACAGGTTGCAGTACCATTTATTTGCTGGCCGTAATCTGATTTTAAAACCGTACCGGTTTACCTTCAAAAACTAAATCCGCTGCTTTTGCGGCCTGATTTTTAAATTTCCGGATTAAAATGGCCGGAAAGATTTTCGCCTTCAGACTATATGAAAATAAAATATATTGTTTACGCCATTCTGATCATTGGCTTTGCCTCATTGGTTTATTACCGTATTTCCCAGAATAAAGCTCAGAAAGAAATGGGTGGCGGCCGCGGCGGTGCCGGTGGTCCGGGCAAAGGCCCTGGTGGTAAAGGAGGCGGCATGCCACCCATGCGCGTGAACGGCGTGGTGCTGCAGCCGCAGCCCTTCGCCAGCAAATTAGCCGTTACCGGTTCCATAGAAGCCAACGAACAGGTAGAGATCCGAAGCGAGATTTCCGGCCTGGTGCGCAGCATTTCTTTCGAGGAAGGCTCCAGCGTTTCCAAGGGCCAGGTGCTGCTTAAAATTGATGATGCCGAACTTCGCGCGCAAATCGCCCAAGCCCAAACCAAACAGAGCCTGGCTGCCGAAAATGAAAGACGCGCCAATCTGCTTTTAAAGAAAGAAGCCATCAGCCAGGAAGAATACGACGTAGCCCGGGCTGACCTGAAATCGGCGCAGGCGCAAACCCAACTTATTCAGGCCCAACTGGCTAAAACCAGCATCCGCGCGCCGTTTTCCGGCCGCATCGGTTTGCGGGCCATTTCGGTGGGCGGCTACCTTACGCCGCAAACCGTGGTGGCCAATCTGGTAAACATGAATCCGGTTAAGATTTCTTTCTCGGTTCCGGAAAAATACTCCAACCAGGTAAAAGTAAATACGCCCATAAACTTTACGGTTGCCGGTTCCGGTAAAGTGTACACCGCTACCGTTTACGCCATTGAACCAGGAATTGAAGCCGCTACCCGAACCTTACAGTTAAGGGCCCGGGCCGAAAATCCGGACGGGACGTTGCTGCCGGGTTCCTTCGCCAATATCGAGCTGCCGCTAAGCGTAGTTGAAAATGCCTTGCTGGTTCCTTCCGAAGCCATTATTCCAATTCAGGGCGGTAAGAAAGTTTTTGTAACCGAAAACGGTAAGGCCAAGGAAGTAAAAATCGAAACTTCTACCCGCACGGAAAAAGATGTACTGGTTACCGCAGGTTTAGCCGCCGGCGATACCGTGCTGACTACCGGAATTATGACGTTGAAAGCAGGAAGCCCGGTGAAAGTAAAAATTGCTGCCGGGCAGCCTAAATAAAGATATTTAAACTATGAGTTTATCAACCACCAGTATAAAGCGGCCGGTATTCACCATCGTGATCAACCTGATCCTGATGCTGTTCGGGGTGATCGGGTACACGTTCCTGGGTGTGCGCGAATACCCGTCCATCGACCCGGCCATCGTTTCGGTAAGTACCAGTTACTCCGGTGCTAATGCCGACATTATTGAATCCCAGATCACGGAACCGCTCGAAAAAGCCATCAACTCGATCGACGGTATCCGGAATATTTCTTCTTCCAGTAACCAGGGCCGGAGCAACATTAACATCGAATTCAACCTGGAAAAAGACCTGGAAGAAGCGGCTAACGACGTGCGCGACAAAGTTTCGCAGGCGGTCCGCAACTTACCCGAAGACATCGATTCTCCGCCGGTGGTTTCCAAGGCCGATGCCGATGCCGAATCGATCATTACCATGACGGTGCGCAGCGAAACCCGCAGCCAGCTGGAACTGAGCGATTACGCCGAAAACGTTATTTCCCAGCGCCTGCAAACTATTCCGGGCGTAAGTGCGGTGCAGATCTGGGGCCAGAAACGCTACGCCATGCGCCTCTGGCTCGACCCGGTTAAACTGGCTTCCTACGGCTTAACCGTGAGCGATGTGCGCAATGCCCTGAACCGCGAAAACGTGGAGCTTCCTTCCGGAAAAGTGACCGGCGCCAATACCGAACTCGTGGTAAAAACCATGGGAAACCTTACCAATGCCGAGCAATTCAATAACCTGATCGTAAAATCGGAAGGCGATAAAATTATTCGTTTCAGCGATCTGGGAACAGCCGAACTCGGGCCGGAAAACCTGGAAACGAAAATGACGGAATCGGGTCGCCCGATGGTGGGTCTGGCCATTATTCCGCAGCCGGGCACCAATTACCTGCAAATTGCCGAGCGTTTTTACGAGCAGTACGAAAAACTAAAAAATGAACTGCCGAAGGATATGGAGCTGGACATTGCCATGGACAATACCGTTTTTATTAAGAAATCGGTAGTGGAAGTAGGCGAAACCATTCTCATTTCCCTGGTACTCGTTATCCTGATCATTTACCTCTTCTTCCGCGACTGGAGCATTGCCTTCCGTCCGCTTATTGATATTCCGGTTTCCCTCATTGCCACCTTCTTTATCATGTACCTGTGCGGGTTCTCGGTAAACGTGCTCACGCTGCTGGCCATTGTACTGGCAACGGGTCTGGTAGTGGACGATGGTATTGTGGTTACCGAAAACATCTTTAAGAAAGTGGAAGAAGGCATGAGTCCGATCGAAGCGGCTATTAAAGGCTCGAACGAGATCTTCCTGGCCGTAATTTCCATTTCCATTACGCTGGCCGCGGTGTTCCTGCCGGTAATTTTCCTGGAAGGTTTCGTAGGGCGTTTGTTCCGCGAATTCGGGGTGGTCATCGGGGCAGCCGTACTGATATCGGCCTTCGTGTCGCTCACGCTCACGCCGATGCTGAATGCTTACCTGATGAAAAAAGGCGGGCATTCCAAGTCTAAATTCTACGAAATGACCGAGCCTTATTTCGAAAAACTGAATAAAGGTTATGCCAATGCGCTGGCCGGTTTTATGAAACGGAAATGGCTGAGCGCTCCTATTTTGCTGCTTTGTCTGGGCATGATCGCGCTTTTCTATACCAATCTGCAGAAAGAAACGGCTCCTTACGACGACCGCAGCATGTTGCGTTTGCAGGTTTCGGCTCCGGAAGGCGCTTCTTATGAATACACCGACCGGTTCATGAAAGAAATTACTCAACTGGTGAATGATTCGGTGCCGGAAAAACAGGTAGCGCTGGTCATTACTTCGCCTGGTTTTGGCGGAGCCGGTTCCGTGAACAGCGGGATGGTGCGTCTGGCTTTGAAAGACCCTTCGGAGCGGGAACGTAGCCAGAAAGAAATTGCCGACTACATGAGCAAACAGACCAAACGTTATTCCGAAGCCCGGACCACCGTAATTCAGCAGCCAACTATTTCAGTAAACCGCCGCGGCGGGATGCCGATCCAGTACATTATTCAGGCGCCGAACTTCGAGAAACTACAGGAGAAAATCCCGCAGTTCCTGGATGAAGCCAACCAGGACCCTACTTTTAGCATGGTGGATGTGAACCTGAAATTCAACAAGCCGGAAATTAACATTACTATAGACCGGGAAAAGGCACAAAGCTTAGGCGTTTCAGTTATTGATGTAGCCCAAACCCTGCAATTATCGTTGAGCGGACAGCGTTTCGGGTACTTTATCATGAACGGGCGTCAGTACCAGGTAATCGGTCAGTTTGAAGAATCGAACCGCGATGCCCCGATCGATCTTACTTCGCTTTTTGTGCGGAGCAATACCGGCCAGTTGATTCAATTGGATAACCTGGTGAAGATCGATGAAAGAAGTGCGCCGCCGCAGCTTTACCACAATAACCGGTACATGTCGGCTACGGTAATGGCCAGCTTAGCGCCGGGCCAAAGCATTGGCGACGGCATCGAGGCCATGAACCGGATCCGGGACAAAGTTTTGGACGATACCTTCTCTACCGACCTGGGCGGGGAATCGCGCGACTTTGTGGAAAGCAGCTCGAATACCATGTTTGCTTTCGGTCTGGCCCTGCTCCTGATCTACCTTATTCTGGCCGCGCAGTTCGAAAGCTTTATCGACCCGCTCATCATTATTTTAACGGTGCCGATGGCGGTAGCCGGAGCTTTGCTTTCGTTGTGGCTGTTCGGACAAACGTGGAACATTTTCAGCCAGATCGGGACCATTATGCTCATAGGACTGGTAACGAAAAACGGTATCCTGATCGTGGAATTTGCCAACCAGCTCCGCGAACAGGGCAAGTCGAAAATGGAAGCGATCATGGAAGCTTCGGAAGCCCGTTTGCGACCGATCCTGATGACGAGTCTGGCCATTGCGTTGGGTGCCTTGCCAATTGCCATGGCATTGGGTGCAGCATCGCAGAGCCGTATGGGTATGGGTATTGTGATTGTGGGCGGAACGATGTTCTCCCTTATCCTGACCTTGTTCGTAATTCCGGCTATTTATGCCATGTGGTCTAAAGCCCGGAAACACCACCCGGAATTCGACCATATTGAGGAATACGAAAGAGAGGTCCACCTGAAAGCCACCCATTAATTTACATTACGATTTTTAAGATGAAGCATAGATTTATTTTCCTGGTGGTGCTGTTCCTGGGCGGTTGGTTTTCGGTTACCGAAGCCAAAGCTCAGGAAGTGCTTACCCTGGAAGACGCCGTAAAAATTGCCCTGGAACGAAACTACGACATTAAGTTTTCTTCCAACAACGTTAAAATTGAAGACCTGAACGTGAGCCTGGCCAATGCCGGGATTCTGCCGACAGTAGATGCAACGCTGAACAACAACAATGGTATCCAGAACAGCACCCAAACCCAGGCCGATGGCTCGGTACGGGAACGGAACAATGCCCGCAATTCGAACCTGAACTACGGAGTAGGTCTTAACTGGACCATTTTCGACGGCTTTGGCATGTTTGCCCGTTACGATCAGTTAAAGGAATTCCGGGCGCTGAGCGAAACCGAGCTGCAGCAAACCGTTCTTACGCGGGTGGCCGATGTCATGAGCACGTATTTCAACCTGGTGCAGCAACAGCAGCAGCTCCGGGCTTACGATACAGCTATCGCTATTTCGCGGCAGCGCTTGAATATTGCCCAGAACCGGTTCACTATTGGCAAGGCGGCCCGACTGGCAGTACTGAACGCACAAGTAGATTTGAATACGGATACGACCAATTTGCTTCGGCAGCAGGAGCTTTACGCCAATACCAAAACCCTGCTGAACGAGATCCTGGCCCGTGATGTAAATACCGATTTCCGGGTGGCCGAAACGATCAGCATCGATACCGGCTTAACCTTAGGGGCCCTATCTGAACTGGCGGCCCAGCAAAACCCTTCGTTAAAAGCGGCTGTGATAAACAAGCGGGTGGCGGAACTGGATTTGAAACAGGTTCGGGCAAACCGCTTGCCGAGGGTAGGCGTGAATACGGGCTATAATTTCAGCCGTTCGGAATCGGCCCTGGGTTTTGCCACGCAATCTACCGGGCGCGGCCTGACCTACGGTTTATCGGCTTCGGTTAATTTATTTAACGGTGGTTTGCAGCGGCGTAACGAGAAAATTGCCAACATCCAGATCGAAAATGCCAGAATAGACCAGGAACGGATAAACCAGAATATCAACGCGCAATTAACTACTGCCTACCAGACCTATCTGACCAGTTTGTCTTTGGTGAACCTGGAGCGTAATAACCAGGAAATTGCCAGAAGGAACCAGGAAATCACGCTGGAAAAATACCGTTTGGGCACGCTTACGCCTGTAGAGTTCCGCGATGCGCAATTAAATTATCTGAACGCCCAGGTGCGGTACAGCAATGCGCAGTTTCAGGCGAAATTAGCGGAGATTGCTTTGAAGGAGATTGCCGGTAATCTGAGTTTGTAAAACTTCCTGTTGTTTTAGGGAAGCCCGGTTGTGCATGCAACCGGGCTTTTTTTTGGCTTTATTTTTTCGTTTGGCAGGTTAGCGTTTTAGCTGTATACAAATTTCTCATCCTGAGCGCCGGCGAAGGACCTTGGGGTTAAGCAGTTTTTTAGCTTTTCGCTAGCCGTTGTTGGTGTTTTCACCATAGCCGTCAGGTTAAGCAAAAGGCCGGTCATTCCGAGCAACGTCGAGGAAACTTATACATACTTCTATGACAAAAAGAGCGTAGCAAGATTTGTCTTACCGCTTGATCTTTAAACCCTAGCCTTATAAGTTCCCTCGGCTTCCCTCGGGATGGTCTAATAAATTGGCTTAGCCTGACGGCTATGGTGAAAACCCCAACAACCATTCTGCTGCCTGAAATCCGGCTTTACCATCCGGCCAGTGCTCCGGTCTGTGCGCCACAGACCGGGGTGTAATGTTCTGCCAATTTTTAATTATGTCATAGGTAGCGATAGCGAAGGACCTTGTTGACTTTGAGTAGTTTTTCTGCTTGAAAAGGTTCGGTTTTGTATTGCCAGCTTTTTACCTTTATTAAATTCTGAGCTTATTTTCTTTTACTTATTGTGCCGAAGTATTGGGAAATTCCCACTTGATATAAATTGGTCATTCTCTTTGGCATATTCTGATATTTACGAAATTATTATCTGCTCAGAATTAACTTCTGAAACCGTTTCTGAGGCTGTCGCCTCACTGAAGTAACAAACTTCAGATCATTTATAGGTCCAAGTTACCGCTTCGCTCAAACCTGAACCTGCGAATAGGAGAATGAAGTAAATCCGTCTCTTTAAAAGAAGGAAAATAACCCAAACCCATAAGTTCTATAGTCCTGAAAATCTTTAAATCCTGGAAATCCTGATTCTGGGTCAGGTAACAGTGCGTCCGAAAACGATCTCCAGACCGGAGCTGAAGTAGAGGGTCATTTTCTGGGTAGTGCCTTCCCCCTCCTGGTCTTCGCGAAAACGGGTGATAATGGCATTCAGGGGTTCCGGAGTATCGTCGAAGAAGTTAAGTTGCGGATTGTAGATAATCTCGTTTTCCCGGAACATTTCCCAGCGGCCCGTGGCGGTATTGCCGTTCCGGGAAACAAAAGTGCCGTCCTGGTTCAGGTCGAGCGTACTGGTGCTGTGGAAAAAGGAATCCGCGCTCTGACCGGTGAACCGCTCAAGCGTTTTCCAGGTTCCAAACAGCTGGCTTGGAGTAAGGCTATTTAAATCTAAATATCTCACAGACGGCGTTTAACCATTTTTTGCTTTTAACCGGGCGTTTTCATCTTTCAGGGCCTGCAATTGCTTTTCCAATTCCAGGTTCCGGAACTTCACTTTAACTTCCAGATCTTCGTAAGAATTTTTCAGGTGTTCGGTGTACAGGTTCAGTTTCTCGTTTTGCGCGGCCAGTTCTTCTGTTCTTTCCGCTACCTTTTTATCCAGGTCGGCATTCAGAGCGCGTAGCTCGGCGGTCATTTTTTCGGCCAGCAGCATGGCTTTCAGGCGGGTATCGGCCAAAGAACGGAGGAGGAAAAAGATCATGAAACTTAATACAATACCCCCAATCAGAATTACCAGGGAAAGATTCCCTTCGTAAGCGTGCCGGAATTTTTCAGTTGCCGTCAGCCGAATGGTCCAGGTATTGCCATATACCGGGAAGGTATTGGTAAAAATAAGGTCGGAATTAGATTCAGCCTTTTCGACGCTGGAGAAAAGCAGATTTTCATGATCGGTAGATTCTTTGTCGAAAAGCTCTATCTCGAAAAGCTCGCGGTAATTCTTTAACTCTGCGTTCCGGAGCCCGCCCATAAAGTTACGGGCAATAAAAGGTGCGAACGTCCAGCCCAGGAATTCTCCTTTCGGCGTGAGGGCGTTTTGGGAGTCGCGGAAAACCGGTACATAGATCAGAAACCCGGGTAATTGCTCCTGGTCCTGCACCAGCTCCACCTTGCCTGAAAGTGCGGGATCATCATGGTCGCGGGCCCGCACCATGGCCTTCCGGCGAATCGGTTCCGAACCCATATCGAAGCCCAGGGCTCTTCGGTTCCGTTTAAAGGGTTCAATAAACCTGATCACAAACAGGTCGGGCGCCTGAGGCGTTTTGCCGAAACCGGCAATATTGAATTCCGGCTGGCTTTCTGCACGGACCTGTTTTAGAAAAGCAGCAGAATCCTGCTTTAAAACCGGAACGGCCAATCCGATGCCGTTTATACCCGGATAGTAAGTATCCAGCTCGAGGGCGGAAACAAACATACCCCACTCCTCCTGCCTTACATCTCCCGAACTTTTCAGGAAAGCCGCACTGGCGATGAGCTCGTCTACGTACGACTGCAAACGGTCCTGGATCTGCCCTTTTATATTGGCGGTGAGGTTATTGAATTCGATCTCCTGCCTTTGCTGGGTCAGCCGGTTGGAATTATACCAGAAATAGCCGGTATTCAGCAGGCCTGCCAGTAAAACCAAATATGGAAGTGCGTTGTAGATCTTTTCTTTCATGCAAAGGGGCAACGGTTAACTTTGATACTTGCGTTTTGTTTTTCTTTCCGGCTGCAAAACTAAAGCAAAGCTAAACGTTCTGCAGGCTTCACCCTATTTTATGTTCAGGTTCTAAGCTGGCTTTCCTTTAAACGAATTAAAAGCCTGTTTCTGTTTTTGACTTGTTTCAGATTTATATCAGCCGTTTCCTTTAAAGTTAAGCAATTCGGCCAACATAAACCTACTTTACCTGGCAGCTGGGGCAAAAGTAGGTAGCCCGGCCGCCAACGGTGGTTTTTAAAATTTCGGTCTGGCACCGGTAGCAGTGTTTGTGGGTATTCTCTTCCGGATGCGGGGAAGTGTCCCATTCGCGGGCGTGGATCAGAAAAGTAGCCGGAAGTTCGCGGTAAACGGCTTCCTTGTCGATAGCAGTTTTTAGCACTTCCTGCATAGCGTTTACCAGGTTTTGCAATTGCGAAGAAGTTAGTTCTCCCGCTATTGTTTCCGGATGGATCCCGGCCTGATACAGGATCTCATCGACGAGCCAGTTGCCGATACCAGCCAAAAGCTTTTGATCGAGCAAAACAGGTTTGATCGGGCTTTTCCGTTTCTGCAAACCCTTCTGCAATACATCGGCGGAAATTTCCAGCGCATCGGGGCCGAGGGCTTTGGCTTTTATATAAGCTTCTTCGCTATCCCATAAACCGATCCGGCCGAATTTCCGGGAATCTACAAAGGCCAGTTTAAAGCCGCTGTCGAAGTAAAAAGTGGCTCTTTCAAAACGCGGGGCATCTTCCGGGATACGGTAGTAATGCAGATCGCCGGTCATGCCAAAATGCAGGCTGATCACTTTTCCGTTGTCTAAGGCTACGAGTAAATGTTTTCCGATGCGGGTGGTACTGACCATTTGCCGGCCCATAATTTCTTCGTGGAGTTCTTCGGGCGGAAGAGCAAGCTGACGTTTCGGATCTTCGGTGGTAAAACCGTTAATTTTCTGATGCAGACTGGTTTGTTCCAGGTAACGGCGCAAGGTTTCTACTTCCGGCAGTTCAGGCATTTTTTTCGTTGTTCGTTGTTCGTTGCTCGTATTACAGTGATTGAATGGTATACGAATTTCATTGCCAGCTGCTATCCGTCAGCTAAAACAGACGACAATGAATTTTCTGCAAATCAGGCTTTATTTAACGATTTACACTTTCCATTTATTTGGGAAAGCTCAGGCTGAAGTAACTGATTTTACGCAAGGAGGAGAAAAGTCCCCCTTTGGAGGGGGTAGGGGGAGGAAAGGGGATTTATCTGATTATTTTTTTAAAATCATGTAACGTAAAATCCTCCCCCTACCCCCTCCAAAGGGGGACCTCAAAAAGCTTGCGTAACGGCAGTAAAGTAATTCAACTGAAACTCAAATATATTGAGCATACACGACCAACGAACAACGAAATTTCCTTCCATTTAAAACAGCCCCAGTTGCTTGCCGGTCATTTTGCAGAAGTGCGAATAGTTGTAGGGTTTAATTTTGCGGCCGCTCAGGTACTTCTTTTTGCTTATTCTGAACAGGTTGGCAATGTTGGCGGCAAAATTTCCTTCGCCTATAATGCGGGTTCCGAAACAGCTGTCGTTCAGTTTGCCGCCGTGGCAATGTGCAATCTGGTACAGCACTTTATCGGCCCGGTCGGGATAAGCTTTGCGCACCCAGTCTTCAAATATTTTCCCGATGCTGCCGTTCAGGCGCACAATGGTATAAGCCGCGTTGCTGGCACCGGCTTCGGAAGCGGCTTTCATTAATTCCGGAATTTCGAAATCGTTTAAAGCCGGAATAATGGGGGCCAGCATTATGTTAACCGGAATACCGGCGTCGGATAGTTGTTTCACCACTTCCAGGCGTTTTTTCCCGGATACAGTCCTTGGTTCCAGTTTCTGGCGTAGCTTTTCGTTCAGGGTGGTTATGGAAATGCTTACGTGCACCAGGTCCAAGTCATTCAGTTTTTTCAGCAGGTCGAGGTCGCGGAGAATCAGAGAATTTTTGGTGATCAGGCTTACCGGATGCCGATAGCGCAACAGTACTTCCAGGAGTTTGCGGGTAATCTGTTTTTTGGCTTCAATGGGCTGGTAGCAATCTGTATTTCCGGCTAGCATAATGGGTTTTGGTTCCCATTTGGGACTTTCCAGTTGTTTAGCGAGCACCAGCGGGGCATTTTCTTTTATAATGATCTTGCTTTCGAAATCGAGGCCGGCACCGTAGCCCCATTACTCGTGGGTGTTGCGGGCAAAGCAGTATACACAACCGTGCTCACAGCCCTGGTACGGGTTCATGGAATAGCCTGCACCCAGGTCCGGGCTGTCTATTTTGTTTACTATTTTTTTCGGCAGTTCTACGAAATACTCCATTTTGGGCGCTTCGGCCAGCCAAGGTTCATCCAAGCCTGCCATATGCTCGGTAACGTATTCGTGTTTCTGAAATTTATTGGCAGGATTAAATTGCGCCCCTCTACCCTTCCAAAGTTCATCCTTTTTTTCCATGCTTAAAGTTAAGAATTTGCTAATTTTTTAACCATTTTCCAGCCAATATTTTTAGTTAAATTATCAAAAACGAATAACAGCCGACTAAAGCCAGCATTTTACTAATAAAATTAGTCATTCTATACATTACCAGGTGTACCAAGGTTCAATCCCTGATGAATTTTCCGGGCAAAAACACAACCCTCCCCTCATAATCAATTGTCAATTAAGTGTTTGCATCCGGAAAAACAAGGATTCACATTGATAATACAGGAAATACTTAAGGTCCGCATTCCCGTACTAAGAGGGTATGTTTTTACTTAATCCTAACTACTATGAAAAAGAAATGGATCTCAGCGTTTGCAGCCGGTTTAATATTTGTTTCCGTAGGCCTGACCAGTTGCGGCACCGACCAAAGCGGCGGCCAAAGGTATGATGCTCCCGGAACAGGCTCATCAAGCGACATGAACACTGCCAATACACCAGGTAAATCAGGAACAACCAGTGGCGCTACGGGCAACAATCCGTCCGGCGGCACTACGGGAGGTTCTACAACTGGCTCTACCTCCGGTTCTACGGGCGGAAGCACAACCGGAGGTTCTACTACAAGTGGAGGTTCCACTACCAGCGGCGGAACCACTAATGGAGGTTCTACTGGCGGCACTACTTCTGGTGGAGGAACAACTTCAGGGGGAGGAACTACCTCTGGCGGCACAACCACCGGCAGCACTACCGGCACTACCTCCACTCCTACTACCACCGGAACAACTTCTGGTACTACTACTGGTGGCACTACCTCAGGTACAACTACAGGAACAACCGGAGGAACTACAACAGGCGCTACAAGCGGAACGACATCCGGCGGCACTTCAGGAGGAACTACTTCCGGAACAACAACCGGGGGCACAAACTCCAGTACAACCGGGGGAACCACTTCCGGCACAACGTCAGGAAATACAACCTATTAATTTTAACTGAACCCTATATAGAAGTTTTCTTTACCTTAGCTATTTCATTGTAAAAATAAAGCAGAAAAGCCGCCGCCTGTAAAAGGCGGCGGCTTTTCTGCTTTATTTCAGATACTGTTTTGGTTTTAAAGATTGCGTTCAGCGCCCGGGTTCCGGACATCGCCGGTCAATGGATCGTAGTAACGGTTTCTGGGGCCGGGTTCTCCGTAAAAACCATCGTAGCCAACGCTCAGCGAGCCGGCGGTATTGCCATATTCCATATCCGTACCCAGTTGGCTATCTTGGTCGTTGCCGGAGCCTTGCCGGAAACCGCGCTGATGGGAACCATAATACTGGTAAGGCGGATAATTCTGATGCGTGCGTAAATTTAGTTCTTCCGAAATACTACCGCCGGTAGTGTTGCCGTATTCGCCGCGGTTGTACTGGCTTAAAGCCGAATCGTAGATCTCGTAACGGGCATCGTCGGAGCTTCTGTCGGTTGCCCGGTTTCCGGAAACACCTGAACGTCCGGAAGGAAGCCAACCGCGGGTTGTATCGGCCCCCTGAGAGCCGTAGCGGGTAGTTCCGTCGTAGGTTTCTTTCTCGCCTTCGGCAAAGCTGTTGCGGTCGCGGTAGGCGCCGTAGATGCGATGCTGGGGCTGATAGCTCCGGTCATGATGGCCGCTGGTCCAGGGATCGTTGCTGGTATTGTGGCCGCCGCGGCTGGATCCGTAACCTTGCGCCCCGCCATAGCTGCCCATGGAGCCGGCATTGCGCGAAGCCCCGTAAGTGCCCCCGGTGCCGTAGTCGCTCTGGTCGCGGCCGTAGTCGCCGCCGGTGCGGGAACTTCCGGCGTGGCCGTAGCCGTAATCTTCGCCAAAATTCCGGTCGTTCAGTTGGCGGTAACCCGCATCTGTTCTTTCGGTGTCTAACCGGTAGGCGCCCCGGAAATCGTCGTACTGGTTGCGGCTGCGCTCCGGCTGATCGTAGTCGAAATTGTAATCCTGGTTGCGGCGGTTCTCCGGATTCAGGCCATAGCCGGAGCCGAAATTATCTTCGCGGTTCTGGTTATGCTCCCGGCTGTTATCCGGCCGGCTAAAGCGCGGATCCCGCTCGTTACCGTAATGATGGTATTGCTGAATATTGCTATTTCCTCGTTGCGACTGGTTCAGATCTTCCCAATCGTTGTTTTCGCTATATGAAGGATGACGGTACATAATCTTCTGGTTTAAGGTAAAACAATGGAACAATTTCTTATAAACGGATCCGGATAAAACCGGTTGGTTTACCTCCGGATTTATTCAGATCAAAAACGCGGGTTTATAGCAAAAACAAGATTTTACATAATCTTTATCTTGAAAAGATTTAAAATCAATATATTATGGTTATACTTGGTAAAAGCAGGCTTCATTTCACCTAACCGTTTTTAAATATGTTGCATAAAACCATTTCCCCGCATTTTGAAAACGAATGCTGCAGCATAGAACATCACCCGGATGCTGGCTGTGTAATGATGACCTGGAAAGGCTTACTCCCCAGCCAGGCGTTCCGCGAGATCTACATGCAGGCCCTTTCGCTGTTCCGGATGCATGGTTACTCGAAGCTTTTAACGGACGCCCGACGCATGAAAACCATTGGCAGCGCCGATGCGGAATGGGTAATTTCCTACTGGATGCCCAGCGCCATTGCGGCCGGTTTCCGCTTTAATGCTATTGTAGAATCCGATTATATTTTCAACCAGGATTCGCTCAACAACATCATCGAAAAAACCGATCCTTTACTGGTTACCTTCAAGTATTTCAAAGACCCGGAAACTGCCTTGTTCTGGCTTAAAAGCTGCTGACCATTTCCGGCAGGCAACCGGCAGGCTTTATTTGGTTCGTAAATTATTGGCATTGCTGCCGTCCAGCTTACGGGTATCTTCTTCTTTCTTGGCCGCTACATTCCCTTCTTCAATATTTCCTTCGGGCTCGGTATCCAGGTTATCGGTTTTCATGCCTTCTACCGGTTCCGGATTATCATCAGGCAAGCGCTTGCTTTCGTCGGAATTCGTGATCTTGTCTTTTTCGAAAGGTTTTTCCGGTTCGTTCATATTGCTGGCTTTTTAAGGTGAAAGGATAGCGTTTTCAGCGCGATTTATTAATCGTTTTCGTTGTTGGCGTCGCCATCGTTGGTATCGCGGTCTTCCAGGCTCCGACTGGGGTTAGCCGCCCGGGTACCATCGAAATTTTCATCGGAAGTTGGCGAACCGCCGCGGCGCACGCCGGTTGGGCTGATATCCGGGGGCGTTGCTTCGCCGGAGGTTTCCTGGTTGGCGATCCGGATGGCTTCCTGACGCTGAAATTCAGCATCCTGCTCTTCGGGCGTTAGTGGCCGCTGGTCTTGATATTCAGAATTCATAGCAGTTTGGTTAGTGTAAGAATTTCTCCTGCTAATACTCTTGTTTACCGTTTTATGTTTTGCCTTACCGGAATATGATCCCTGAAAAGCAACATTTTCTGTGTTAATGCGGTAAAGCAGAAAACGATTACAAAATTCTAACCTAATTACTATGAAAAATTTAGTTTCTGTTTTAGCAGGTTTCCTGTTCGTATTTTTAGCCTGCACCAGCACCCAGGCCCAATCTACTTCCGGAACCGGCACTGAAGTTACCCGGAAATCCAAAGCCAAAGGGGAAATGTCCGGCACTACCACCATGCCCTCCAATGCCATGCGCGAAGGCGTTATGATGGAAGGCGACAAAATTTTAATAACCCGCAACGGCCAGACCACCATCATGACCAAGGATACTACTTTTGCAAACGGAACCATGATCATGAGCAACGGTATGGTTAAAATGGCCGACGGCACCACCATGAACATGAAAAACGGCGACCGCATGGACATGAACGGCAACATGATGCAAGGCCGGATGAGCCAGGAGAACCACGAAGGTCACGACCACATGCGCACTAAAACTGAAAAAGACGGCGACGTGAAAATGAAATCGGACACCGAAAAACTGAAAATAGAAAAAGGAAAAAAGAAAAAAGGGTAACGGAAAGTTACCCCCTGAACAACTTCTTAAAAGCTGCTCCCATTTACCTTGGGAGTAGCTTTTTTGCTTTAAAAGCCTAAGTTTTTCAGGGTTTAACCAGTATATTTGTTTTCCTGAAAACAGTAGCCTTTCTGCATGAAAAACCTGAAACCGAACGAACGCGAACTTATAAAGCTTACCAATTTCTTTAAGAAAAGGGCCGAAAAATTAATTCAGGAAGGGCAACTGAACGAACAGGAACAGCAGGTTACCGAGGCCTGCGAAAACCTGGCCAACAGCCTGTATGCCCATGCCGCCAACCGCGAAGCGGTACTGGAAAAGCGCAAAAAACTAAGCGAGATCGTTAAAGACCAGGCCGTTTGCCCGAAATGCAACAAAAGTACGCACCTGAAACTGAACGGCGTGGCGTTAAGCGAACAAGGCTGGCGCTCGAACAAATACAAGTGCCGCCGCTGCAACATTACCTTTACCTGGAACCGGCCGAACAACCCCTGGGATCTGGTACCTTACCTCCGCCAGGTGATTGCCGAAATGGACGTAACCGCCCACAACGAGCAACTGCCGTCCCAAACCCGCGAACATGCCGCTTATAACCGCGACATGATGCAGGAAAACCTGGCGAAGCTGGAACCGGTCCTGCAAACGTCTGACGAAGAACTGGCGGAAATGGAACAGCGCGAAAAGGAAATGGCAAAGCTTATCCACGAGTTTAAGAATTACCTGCTCATCGAGAAAATTAAAATGGATAACTGGAAAGAACCGGAAGCATAATCCGCAAGCAAATATTCCAGCAATAAAAAGGCCCCGCTCTGCGGGGCCTTTTTGGGTTTAAGGAGGAGAAAACCCGTAAAATTTCATTTCAGGAATTAAGTAGCAAGCGTAAAATAACTGCATAGCCTGCAAGGAAATACAATCATAAAAAATACTGAATTATAGATTTTTATTTGTCCAGGTACTTATATCCAGATACCAATATCCTTTTACTTACTTTGCCAAAAGGGAAGCTAAGAATGCTTCGGCGCTAAAACCATTTCGCTGAATTTCCTTCACGATCATCTTTACTTTTTTTGCCGTTACGGCCAGGTTAAACCTCAGCAATCTTTCAATATCCTGCCGGAAACCGGTTATGATCTGAATGGCGTCTACTTTCTGGGTATTAGGCAATAGAATAAGCAGGGCATGGTGGGTGTAAGACAAGCTCAGAAAATTGGACGGCGCCAGATTCGGTTTTATTTCATCGGCCACTTCCTTCAGTAATCTTACCACCCGGTTCCCCAGCCGGTTACGGTCGGCGGCCGAGAGCTGCAGCTGCAGAATACCGATGGTCCCCGGAAAAGCGCCACTCCGGTACCGTTCCATTTCGTGTTCCAGAAAAAGCGAAAAGGAATCCTGCGAAATTACACCCGGGGCCATTACGCCGGCCTGTTGTTCGTCGCCGCTCCGGTTCAGGGCCGCCGTGGCGCCGGCTGCCGTAAGCTTAAGCGCCGCCACATCGAAACTGACTAAATGCTCCGGCTCCGATTCGGTATGGCAACTGTTGCAAAAAGCTTTGATTTCCGGGTCCCGGGTCTGGTGGCGGCAAATGTGGCAGGTTTGAATTTCCGAAGGTTTGCTATAATCTACGCTTACTTTCATGACGGCAGCCTCGCTGTTTTGCTTGAACAGGGTATTCTTTTCCGGCACGCCGTTCTCCGAAACGGTAGCCGCCTGGCTTGCGTGCAAAAAGGGATTATGACTGGCGAACAGAAGGGTTTTGCAATGGGGGCAGATATCGCGGAGACTAAATGAATCACTGAAACACTCGGGGCACAACTGTAGCCGGGAAATAAAATCAGGATCGAAAAAACCTTTTTTCACGCCTTCGTTCACCGCTTCCATAACCTGCTCAAATTGGTGGCTTTTGCAGCTTACTGTTAGGATCGGAAAACTGTAGCCGATAACCGAATCGGGATCGGGAACCGGTATCAGGCTTGCCTTCCTCGAAGCCAGGTACCGGATAGCTTTCATGAGCAGTGGCTTTTCGTTTTCTGAACCGTGGGCTGCTTTCAATATTTCCCGGTTGCGTTGCAGGAGCTGTTCCATTAAATTGCTGATGCCGGCCAGCTGCACCGCCGGAATTACCCCGTCTACCAATTGCCGGATCATTTCCTTTTGCGGCGCGGCTGCGGCAAGCAGGAAAACAGGTTTTAAATAAAGCAATTCGGAAAAAGAACCCCTTAACTCGAAAAGAAACCGTTCACAAGCAACCGGTTCGCAATAATCCAGGATGAGGGCATCGTATTCGGTGGTTGCTGCAGCGGTCAGTCCTTCGAATTGGTTTATATAAAGGATGGTTTTTCCTTTTCCATCGGGCAGCAGGTGGCCTAGGAGACGGGCAGCCGGGCGGCTTACTGAAAAATCAGGCGAAGCAATTTGCTCGGAAAAGGCATTAAACTTGGGTTTATTCATACAGATAAGCTTTAGAAACTAGCAATTGGGAAATAACTGCCGTTACAGCCTGCTAAAATTCCTGCTGCTTTTCTTTACTCTTCAGCTTTTAGAGGCACCACAGCACACATTCATGATCAACTCCGGCCGGCACTAACTTTTTTTAACCGGCAATCAGGCTCTTTCAGGGCAAAATTTCCCTGTTCGGCTTTTTTGGCCGGAAACAGTAGCGTTTTTACCTGAAAGACAGGGAATAAACTCGGAGAAGCAGGAATAGCGCGTGATCGTTTTAAAATGCAGCACCCTTGGGGCTGATTTCTTCAGCTTTTAACCTGGCAGGTCAGATCTGTACAGCATCTGCTTTTTCCGGTGGGGTTGAGCTGTTTTCCTTTAAACTATCCGTTTTTACGAAAAAGGCGCAAATGGTTGAACTTTAATTAGAATTATTATGAAATAAATTAACAAAATAGTGCAAATTAAAGGTGAATGCCAAAAATCGGAAAGGAAGGGTAAGAACTTCATTGTCAGTTTAAGGCCGTTGACAAACAGGGAGAGAATTTGAAATTTCTTCCTTTTTTAATTTACTTTAGCGTATGTGTTTTCAAAAAATATGCTACTTAGCTCATTGGTTAAGCACTCGTAAAAATTACCTAGCTTTATACCTATAGGCTGCTTTATAGCTTAATTTCCTTAAAACACAACATCAAAGCCTTACTCCGCCAGATTCATATATTTCAATTCTCCGGCCTGCTTCCAGGGTAATATTACTTTAACCTTTAAAAACCGTTTCCCCACTACTTAAAGCTCCTGTCCGGGTAACTATGCCTACCCCCAACCGTATTGGAATAAACAACTAATTATTTGTAATATTCAAATTTTATAATAAATAGAATTGCTTATTATAAGTACTTATTTACCACTCTAAACCTTCCGTTTGTATGAAACCGTACCGCTTCGCTGTATATGTATTAATAAGTGCCTACGTGCTTTTTCTATCGGCATGCGGCAGCTCCCGGAAAGCCATTTATTTCAGCCAGAACGGCAAAAGCGAGTTTCCGGCTGCTACCCAGAGTTTAGAGCCGGTAATTCAACCCAACGATCTGTTAAGCATTACGGTAACCAGCCTCAATCCGCAGGCCTCCGAAGTTTTCAACTCCCTTAATGCCACGGCTGACCGGCCTTCTACAGCCACCGCTACCACCTCACAAGCCACCGGCTATCTGGTAGATACGGAAGGCAACATTAAACTCCCTTATTTAGGCGAAATAAAAGCTGCCGGCTTAACTAAAAAAGCCTTGCAGGACGGCATCCGGAACGAGATTCTCCGCCGCAAATTACTCCTGGACCCGATCGTGGACATTCGCTACCTGAACTACAAGGTTTCAGTATTGGGCGAAGTGGCGCGGCCGTCGGTCCTGACTATTCCCAACGAAAAAATAACCTTCCTGGAAGCTTTAGGCCTGGCCGGCGACTTAACGATCTTCGCCAACCGCGACAATGTTTTGCTCATCCGGGAAGAAAATGGAAAGAAAATGCTCCACCGGATAGATCTGACTTCCAACGAGCTTTTCACTTCCCCATATTATTATCTCAAATCGAACGACATTATTTATGTAGAACCAAATAAGGCCAAGATCAGCAACGCCAGCGGCGCCCGCACCTGGTTGCCGGTCATTCTCAGCGCCTTGTCTTTAGCCGTTGTCAGTATCGATCTTTTCACCCGATAATCCCTAAAGCTATGCTTCAAGTCAATAAAGATATTCCTAATTCAGAGGAGAGCATGTTCTCTTCGTTAATGTTCCGGTTTCTGCCCTACTGGCCGCTTTTTGCCGGTTTGCTGGTAGTTTCCTTATTCGGAGCATGGGGTTACCTCCGTTATCTGTCCGTGCCTACCTACGAAGTTTCCGCCTCCCTGCTTATAAAGGACGAAAAGAAAGGCATAAATGACCCGCGCATGATGGAAGCGATAGATGCTTTTGCTTCCAGTAAACTGGTGGACAACGAAATTAAAGTGATCCAGTCGCGCGGCCTGATGAACAAGGTGGTGGACACGCTCATGCTGTATGCCCAGGTATTTGAAGAAGATCAGTTCAGATCCATCCCGGCGTATGCCTCTTCTCCCGTTATTATAAAAGTGAAGAACCCGGAAAGAATCAGCGAAGTGCCCCAGGTGTATTTCACGTTTAACGAAGGCACTCATAAAATTAAATTTCAGGAAAAAGAATACCCGCTCGATGAATGGGTACGGACCCCTTACGGCATTATGTTGTTCCAGCGGAACGAAAAACAAAGTGCAGCGCCAATAGGACCTTTGTATTTTTCCCTGATCCCGACCCGCCAAGTTACCGATGGACTGCTGGCCAATCTGAAGATAGAACCTGCCAACAAGCTTTCTACCGTTATAAATATTACGCTCGAAGATCCCGTTCCACAACGCGGCGAGGCCATTCTGAACAACCTTATTTACGCTTACGACCAAGCTGCCCTGAACGAACGGAATACCCTGGCTGCTAACACCATGGCTTTTATTGAGGACCGGATAAAACTGATAGAAAAAGACCTGGAAAACGTAGAGGAAAAAGTGCAGCAATACAAATCGTCGCAAGGCGTGGTAAACCTGGGTGAGCAAAGCAAATTGTACCTGCAGAGCGTAGGCGAAAACGACCGCAAAATTGCAGACATCAACATTCAGCTGGCGGTATTGCAGAAAGTAGAGAATTACGTGATCTCCAAGAATAAAGCAACAGGCATTGTACCTTCTACCCTGGGAGTGAACGACCCGGTACTTGAGCAGCTGCTGCAGAAACTCTACAATGCCGAGACTCAGTACAATAACTTAAAGAACACCACGGCCGAAAACAATCCCATTCTGCTTGCTTTAGCCGATGAAATACAAAAAGTGCGGCCCGGCATTCTGGAAAACATCCGGAACCAGCGCGATAATTTAATTGCCAGTCGGGCTCACCTGGCAACCACCAACAGCTCCTTTAACGTTGCCCTGCAGGCCATTCCGAAAAAGGAAAAAGAATTACTGGAAATAAGCCGGCAGCAGGCCATTAAAAATAACGCGTACAGCTTCCTGCTGCAGAAACGGGAAGAAACCGCCCTTTCGCACGCCCCTTCCGCCGGCGACAGCCGCGTGGTGGACCTGGCCGAATCTTCTATTTTGCCGGTAAGCCCGAAAGCGTTTGCGGTTTATTTAATGGCGGTAATGGCGGCCCTTGGTTTCGGGGTGAGTATTATAGTTGGCAAAGAGCAACTTACCGGAAAAATTCTATTCCGAACCGATATTGAAGAACGCACGAACGTACCGATTGTAATTGAACTTTCCGAAGTAAAACGCCAGAAAGAGACCTTGTTTGCCGAACCGGAAGAAGTTTGCGTTATTGAGCAGTTCCGGCAAATGCGGGCTACCATGGGTTTGTTTGGGCGATCGTTCAACCGGAAAAAGATCATGATCACTTCCAGCGTGGCCGGCGAAGGTAAAAGCTTTGTGAGTACCAACCTGGCTTACAGCCTGGCTACCTCCGGGAAAAAAGTAGTGCTGCTCGACTTCGACTTACGCAACCCGAATACCTCGCTCATGTTCGATCTCTTTAAGCAAAACGGCATTATTGAGTACCTGAACGACGAAGTACGGCTGGAAACTATAATCCGGGAGACCAGTTTCAAGAACCTGAGCGTGGTACCGGCCGGCATGGACATTGGCGATCATACCGAGTTGCTCCTCAACGGCAAGCTCGACGAGCTGTTCGAAGGCCTGGAAAAACAATTCGATTACATTCTGGTAGATACGCCGCCGGTGGAACTGGTTTCGGATGCCTATCTGCTCTCCGAATATTGCGACGCGAACCTCTTTATTATGCGGCATGGCTATACGCCTAAAACGAAAATAAAACGCCTGAACCAGAATCCGCGCCTCAGGGCCATGAATAACCTGGGCATTGTATTTACCGCCGTAAAATCGAGGGGCTTTATTAAGGGCGATGGCTACGGTTATGGCTACGGCTACGAAGGCCGCTACCGCGAGAAAGGTTTCAAAACCCAGGATACCCAGGCAAAATCGCAACTCGCTTTTTTCAGCCAGAAACTCCTGCCCAAATTCAAATTATTCCGGGAACGGATCGACGGCTGAAATGAAAGATTTAAACGCTAAGGAATATGCATTAAAAAGTATTCACAGGCGCATCAGCCTTTTATTTACATTAGAATAATTCAATTTACATAAACATACTGCAAGTTGTACGGTTCTTATATAAACGCCTGTACGAAAGCAGCCAGACGGATCTAAAATGGTAGGTTTTCGGGTTAAAAAAGTAAAGACAACCTGCTGATTTAAAAATAAATTCAGACGCTCCTCCAAAAAGAACTTCTGCAAAGCTGGTTTAATACCCGGCTTATAAATAAAATGCTAAAGTGCTTTTAAATACACCTCCCTGAAATATAGCGCAATTTTTCTCCCGGTTACGCCCTGTGACTGAGGTCGGCGAAGCCTTATCCTTTCACCAAGCTCTTCAACAAAACAAAAAATTATGGACTCGAAATGGTATGCTGTTTACACCAAACCCCGCTGGGAAAAAAAAGTGGCCGAAGAGCTAACCTTTCAGGGGTTTACCAATTACTGCCCCCTGCACCGGGTTACCCGCCAGTGGAGCGACCGGAAAAAAACAATTGAAGAGCCTTTGTTCACCTCCTATGTATTTGTAAAAGTAACGGAAAAGCAACTCGGCGAACTTCGGAAAGTAAACGGCATCCTGAACCTGGTTCATTGGCTGGGCCGACCGGCCGTTATTCCCGAAGCGGAGATCAACGCGATCCGGCAGTTCTTAAACGAACATCGCAACGTAAAACTGGAGAAAACCGCCCTTCAGGTAAACGATACCATTAAAGTTACCCAGGGCACTTTCCAGGAAAAAGAAGGTACGGTAGTGGCCATAAAAAACCACACGGTTAAAGTTGCCCTTCCTTCGCTAGGCTTCACGCTTTACGTTGAAACCGACCTCGACTCCATCGAAAAGATAACTGAAAAGTGCTGAAATAACCTTCCCCGTTTTTACCCCGGTCTGCAGCAAGTCCATTTGCAAGCAGCAACCATGGGTTTACCGAATGCCCCTTCCTGTTTTTGTCCTGCACCTTTAAATCTTACAATATGAAAGTATTAGTTACCGGAACAGCCGGTTTTGTAGGTTTTTTCTTAGCCGAACAATTGCTCCGCCGCGGCGACGAAGTGGTAGGCGTAGACAACATCAATGACTATTACGATCAGCGGCTGAAATTCGACCGCTTGGCCGAAAGCGGTATCCGGGAGCACTTAATTGCCTGGAACAAAGAAGTTAAAAGCATTCGCCACCCGGGTTACCGCTTCATCCGCATGAACCTGGAAGACAAAAACGAATTAATGGCCCTATGCGCCCGCGAACAGTTCGATGTAATTGTACATTTAGCCGCCCAGGCCGGCGTGCGTTATTCCATTACCAACCCAGATGCCTATGCCCAATCCAATTTAATAGGTTTTCTGAACATTCTGGAAGCCAGCCGGCATAATAAAATAAAACACCTGGTTTATGCCAGCTCCTCGAGCGTTTACGGCATGAACGAAGAAATGCCGTTCTCGGTAAAACACAATGTAGAACACCCGGTTTCGCTTTACGCGGCCAGCAAAAAAGCCAATGAGCTTATGGCGCACACCTACAGCCACTTATACCGCATCCCTACTTCCGGGCTCCGCTTCTTTACCGTTTATGGTCCCTGGGGCCGGCCGGATATGGCGTATTTCCTGTTTGCCGAAGCCATCCGGAAAAACAAGCCGATCCAGGTATTCAATCACGGTAAAATGAAAAGGGATTTTACTTACATCGACGATATTATTCAGGGAATTATAAACGTAATGGACAGCCCGGCACAACCTTGCCAGGATTGGGATCCTAAAAAACCGGATCCTTCCCGCTCCTCCGCGCCTTACTGCATTTACAACATCGGCAACAACAATCCGGTAGAACTGCTTGGCTTTATTCAGGAAATTGAAAAGAATATGGGTAAGGAAGCCATTCTGGAAATGAAAGAAATTCAGGACGGCGATGTAATTGCTACCTGGGCCAACGTAGACGACCTGATCAACAACTTCAACTACCGCCCGGAAACCCCCATTCAAACCGGCCTGAAGAAATTCACCGACTGGTACAACAATTACTATTCCACCGAAAAAAGCCAGTCCAGAAAAGCCGAACGGGTTTAGGCCTTCGCAAAAGCACCTATCCTTTCGATCCTCTAAAAATTCTATATGCTACCCTGTTCGTTTGGGTTTCAGCAAATGCATTAGCTGAGTTACCTGTGGCTGTTTACCGCCAGGGTTTTAAAGCAAAAAAATACCTATTCGTTATCCCAACTTTATGACAAAGGAAAAAAAACTTACCGACCGCACGCTTGCCGGCTTTCTCTGGACGATAACCGGCAGCGGCATTCAGGTTTCCCTTAAAATTGGGGTGCTTGCCATTATGGCCCGGTTAATTAGTCCGAAGGAATTCGGGGTGGTAGGTATGGCGGTCATTGCCATTGAGTTTTCCAAAATGTTCACCCAGATGGGCGTAGGCCCGGCCATTGTGCAGCGGAAAGAACTGGAAGACCGCCACCTGGCAACCGGCTTTACCATGTCCTTACTGATGGGTTTATGCTTTGCCACCACCTTATTTTTAGGTGCCCCTATGCTGGCAACTTTCTTTCGCATGGAAGGCCTGCAGGAAGTACTCAGAACCGTTTCCCTGATCTTTCTGATCGATTCCTTCACCCTCGTGGGCCAGGCCCTTTTGCAACGCGCAATGAAATTTAAGGTAATTGCCGGCATCGATGTCGCTTCTTATGCGATTGGTTACGGGATCGTTGGGATCACCTTAGGGTATTTAGGCTACGGAAAATGGGCCTTAGTTACAGCTTTGCTATCCCAATCCTTGCTTCATGCTATCCTGGTAGTAATCATTCAGCCTTACCCAAAAACGCCAAAACTGGACCGCAATGCTTTTAAGGAACTGCTTCATTTTGGCGGTGGCTTCACCCTGGCCCGTATCGGGAACTACATTGCCCTGCAGGGCGATAACCTGGTGATCGGCCGCATGCTGGGCGCCGCTGCCCTCGGTATCTACGGCCGCGCTTACCAGTTCATGGTAATGCCTGCCGCCCTGTTTGGTACCGCGCTGGATCAATCGCTTTTTCCGGCCATGGCCAAAGTGCAGGACGACAAGCAACGATTGGGCAAAGCTTTCCTGACCGGGGTCGGCTTTATTGCCCTGGCCGGCATTCCGTTAAGCGTGCTCCTGGTCTTTTTAGCGCCGGAAATCGTGCTGGTGCTGCTCGGGCCAAAATGGGTTGGAGTTACCCTGCCGTTTCAGATCCTGGCCAGCGGCCTGCTTTTCCGGATGAGCTACAAAATGAGCGATACCCTGGTTCGGGCCACCGGTGCCGTTTATAAAAGGGCCTGGCGGCAGCTGATCTATGGCGTAATGGTAGTTCTGGGCTCGTATATCGGGCAGTTCTGGGGTCTTTACGGCGTGGCCTGGGGCGTAGCAATTGCGCTGATCGTCAACTTCCTGCTCATGGCCCAGCTCAGCGTGCAGCTTACCGACGTCCGTTGGTCCGATATTGCCAAAGCCCACTACCATGGACTATTGCTGGGAGCTACTACCGGCATGACAACCCTAATTCTGCTTACGCTGTGCCGCGAAAATATAGATTCCGCCCTGGCCGTTTTACTGATAACCGGTATAGGAGCCGGCGCTCAGATTCTGCTTTCTACCTATTTCTTCCCCGGCATTTTCATGCGGCCCGATCAGCAGGAATTAGTTCAAAAACTGATCCTGAAACGCTTTAAACCGGCTTCCACCCCTAAAACAACCAACCCTACCCATGGATAAGGAAGTAAACATCCAGGTCCCTGCGCTTTCGCTGGTTGAAAACCTGTTGCTTGCGTTTCACAAACAAGGCATCCGGTATTGCCACTGGAAAGGGAACGAACACGTGGGCGCCTCCATGATCGGGGACAGCGACTTGGATATACTGTTTGACATAAACCAGAAACCAGCATTGGAGGCTCTCCTGGCTGATCTGGGTTTTAAGAAATTCAATGTCATTCGCCAGAAACAAATGAAGGATGTGGTGGATTATATCGGCCTGGATACCCCTTCGGGCAGGATCGTGCACGTGCATTCATATTTCAGGTTAACAGTGGGAAAACTATTTCTGAAATCGTACCAGATAAACCTGGAGGAAAAATTTCTGAATACCCGGATCTACAACGAGCAATTTGGCATTTACTGTTCGGAGCCAACTCTGGAACTGCTGCTCTTATGTTTCAGCGAAGCCCTGAGCCTCCGCCACCGCGACGTTGCTAAAATTTACCTATCCGGCAAAATAAATTATACCGGGAAAACCCAGCGGGAATACACCTGGCTGAAAAAGAGAACCACAGATGCTAAAATCAAGGCTGTTCTCCAGGAACTGCTCACCGATTTCCGCCCCGTTTATGATTTGGTAACCGGCGAATTCAACCGCTTGCAAATGCGAAAACTGGCGCACCTGCTAAGAAAAGAATTCAGAAACAACCATTTATATAAACCCGGAATAGCCCTGATGCGCCGCTGGTACCACGAAGCCACGGTAATTCTTGCCCGGAAGTTGGCTCAGCGGTTTCCTTACCCGTTTTCTACCCAGCGCATTAACCCCAGGGGAGGCGTTGTTGTTGCGATTAACGGGAAAAACTGCTACGAAAAAACCAGGATCCTGGAAGACCTGAAACACACCTTCCGGCAAAAACTGGATGTGTATACTTTATCCGTACGCCATGGAAAGATAAGACCAGATTGGGAAAAAGAAATCCGCGGCATCATCGGAAAAATGGTAGCATCGGCACCAGAAAAACCGCAATACCAAGTCTATAAAAAGAACTTTACGGTGCTGCAAATGACCCAGGTCCAGAGCTTAAAAAAAAACCTGAAGGCCTGGCTTCTGCACCAAAAAAAGATCCGCAACCTTCGCTACATTTTAAAAGCCAGGCAAAAAGGAATGTTTGTCATTTGTGAGCATTTCCCCCGTACGGACAATGCTGAAGCTGCTATTTCCAACAACGGCAGAGACCAGTTAACCAAAGCTGGTTTAAGTATAAAAAAACAACTCTTTGCCTTGGCCCAGCACAATCCGCCCGATATCCTGATCGAGCTGGTTGACGAACCTTTATTAAAAGAAACCATGCTTCCGGGTGGGAACTCGCATGAGCTGGTAGTGGAAAAGATCTCGGAAAAAGGGAAAGTAAACAGCCGGAACAATACCAAAACCATCATAATCGACTTAAACCAGCCGCTGGCCAAAACCCTTTCAAAAATTAAGAAGGAGATATGGAATGCCTGCCCCTGATCCGGATGCCTTACTATTCCGGTAGCTGTCTATGAAATCTGCATCAGCTGGCAGTCATCCTTTAAACTGATAAAGACCTGTCAACATTTACCTCTCGACTCCCCGGCAATATTCAACTGGCCATGCGCTGACTTATTAAAGAAAACATCGATCTAAACCGTTACCAAAATGCAAGATTTAGCTGCCAAACCGCTGGATGATACTGTAGCCAAACCGGTTACCAAACTGAACCTGATCGCCGGTCTGCTTGATGTTTTCCATAAGCAGAACATCCTGTATTGTCACTGGAAAAGCAACGAACATTTAGATGCCTCCATGACCGGAGACACCGATTTGGATGTGTTGTTCGACATAAAGCAGAAAGGCAAACTTCTGCAGCACTTGCACACCCTTGGTTTCAAGAAATTCGATTCCATTAAGGAAAAACAATACCACGACATAGAAGACTATATCGGCCTGGACATTCCCTCCGGAAAAGTGGTGCACCTGCACGCGCATTTCCGCATGACCATGGGCGAAACCTACCTGAAAGGCTACCAATTGGCCCTGGAAGACAAAATTCTAAAAAGCCGGGTTTACGACGAAACGTTTGGCATTTACACTTCCTCCCCCGCCTTCGAACTGATCCTGCTTTACTTCCGCGAAGCCTTAAAATTACGCAACCGCGAAGCCCTGAAAATGAGCCTACTGAACCGGGTGAATTATTCCGAAAACGTAATGAAGGAATACCGCTGGCTGAAGGAGCGTGTTACCGATTCCCAGATCGAAACCATTCTGAAAAGCTTGTTCAATAACTACCGGCCCATATACAACCTGGTAACCGGAAGATTCAACCGGAAAGAGCTACAAAAATTAGCCCTCCTGATAAAAAAGGAATTCAAAAAGTACCGCCTGTATTCCCCTGCCGAAGCTACTTTAACCCGCTGGTACCGCGAAGCAACCGTACTTTTTTCCCGTAAGCTGGCCACATTATTAAACCGCCCCATCATGTCGCAACGCATTAACCCGCGCGGCGGCCTCACCATTGCGGTGGTAGGCGCCGACGGATCCGGAAAATCTACCGTTACCGCCGATCTGCAAAACACTTTCCGCACCAAGCTGGATGTGTACCGCGTGTACCTGGGCCGCGGCGACGGCAAAATTTCTTTAGCCCGGAAAGTACTATTGGGCGCCCGAAAAATGGTAGGTCCTGAGCCGAAAAAAGGAACCGCTAAAAAAGGAAATAGGAATTCCGGAAATAAGCAAAAAGGATTACTGGCCAATGTTTACAAATGCATCGAAGCCATGCTGGTAGCCAATGAAAAAAGCCGAAATCTGGAACGCATGCAGCAAGCCAAGCAAAAAGGCATGCTCGTGATCTGTGACCGTTTCCCGCAAAACCAGATCATGGGCTACAACGATGGTCCGCTTTTAAACCACCTGGCGAAATCTTCAAATCCGGTTTTCCGGGCCATTTCCGATCTGGAAGCAAAGGTGTATAAAAAGGCTGAAAATAATCCCCCGGACCTGGTGATAAAACTGATTGCCGAAGCCGAAGTGGTGGAAGCCCGCAAACCCGGCGAAACCAGTCTGGAAATGCTGGAAGCCAAAATTGCCGGCATCAAGGCCCTGCAGTTTAAAGACAGCTGTCAGGTAATAACCATCGACGCTTCGCAACCCCTGGGAACGGTACTGGCAACGGTAAAAAAAGCCATCTGGAATAACTACCGCTAATCTGGTTTAATCATTGGCCTTCCAGCCTTTTGAAGTTCCACTTTGGAAGCAGGGCCGCTTCATGCTCACGTTCGCTGGTTCAAGTTTGAGCGAAGCGGGAACTTGGACCTACAAATATTCTGAAGTTTGTAAATCAGTGAGGCGACAGCCTCAAAAGGGCTGTTTCTACAATGACGAACAGGTAAATGCCCCCTCTAGCTCTCCTGAAGGGGAGAATTTATCAGAATTAAATCCCCCCTTCAAACGGGGACTTTCCTCCTGCTTGTGAAATGTCAGTTAATCACGCTCTAACCTTTCAGCTGGCTTATGAATCAATCTAAAATTACGGTATACCGCACGGCACTTGCACTGTTCATCGTGGCCAACGTGCTGGAGTTATTTATACCCCGCATGGACGAAGGAAATTACTTTGTCCGGATGCCGATTCAGCTCATAAACGGTGGCCTGTTGGTGCTCATGTGGGCCACGCTGCTAAACAACCGCAACCATTGGACCCCGGTTACCAAAATTACGCTGGTCGTTATCCTGATGATACTTGTGTACACGGCCGGTTACCTGATGAACAACCAGATGGAAGTGAGCGCTTACGCCGCGTACATCCGGTTCCTGCTCTGGACCACCTCGCTCATTTTCTTTTATGAAATGATGCTGAAGTACGGCATAGACAACAAACTGATGTGCATTTACATCCTTACGTTTGTGGCCGGCGTAGCCAAAAAACTCTTCGAAACGCCGGTAACGGAACTGGACAACCTAGGCGCGGGAGACACAGCCGCCTTGCCCCTGCTTTTCATTACCCCTATTATTCTGGTTTGCTTCAGCGACAAAACCAAGATGCTCATCTTATCGGTAGTAGCGGTACTGATCCTTATTTCGCTCCGCCGCACGGTAATTTTGGGTTTTGCCATCAGCTTTCCTTTCATCTACAAATACATCAGCGCCAAGCTTAAAACGCACCACCTGGTTTTACTCAGTTTTGCGTTTATGCTCGCCATTTATTTTGCCTGGGGTTATATAGGCGAAGCGCTGATTTTCCGGTTTGAAAACCTGCTGGTAGGCGACGGCGGCGGGGCCAAAGATTCCTACGGTTCCGGCCGGAGCGAATTCTACATGATCGTGCTCAACGGCTGGTTCAACTCCGACCTTCCGGCTATGATCTACGGCCACGGCCTGATCGATATTGCCGAACTGCTTTCCCGGACCTACGGCATTACCCACGCTCATAACGACATTCTGGAAATAGGCTACACCTTCGGCTTTATCGGCATTGGCGTTTGGTTTACCTTTCTGGGCCGCCTTTGGGGGCTCCGGAACGAAATGCGCCGCTACGTTCCCGAAAATACGAACCTGTTCTACGTCGCTTTTATTTCTTACCTGATCATTGGTCTGGCTTCCGGCTGCATTTTGCGCATTACTACCATGCCCCTGGCATTTTCCATCGCCATTCTGGTATACCAGGTGCAAACGGCCAAGTATGCAAAAGCTGTGCAGCCGGAAACCGATGCTCAAATTAAATCTGAAGATTATGTTCCGGTTTAAAACAAAAGAAACTGACACCAGGGCCCGCAAGGATGATATTTTCCACCATGCCGGCGCCATTGTAGTAGAATGTGTCGGCCCACCGGGTTCCGGCAAAACTACCAACTGCAAATCTTTCTCCGGCCTGCTAAAAAAGAAAAACCTGAACGTATGCTTGTCCGATGATCTGAAAGCCTATATCCGGAAAATGAGCAAAGCCAGGAAACTGCTTTTACTTGCCGAAACCTTAGTTTTAAGAGGTCATTTACTACTGTTTTACACGGCGGCGCTGGCCTTTAATAAGATCTACAGCTTCGATTCCATTTACCGCTACTTGCGGCTTTCCATTTTCAACCAGGCGCTCCAAAAGTTTATAAAAAACAAAGAAGTCGATATTGTATTACTGGATCAGTGGATCATTCAGGAGCTGTGGTCGGCTACCATATTTAAGCTACCAACTTACACCAAAGTTAAAGACCATCTGAAGCCCTTTTATTTCAAAACCGACTTTGTGCTGTACTTCGATATAGCTGCCGAAACGGCTTCCGAAAGGATCAGCAACCGCGCTACCCGGCTCAGCCGCTTCGATCTGATGGGACCCGATAAAAGACTGGAAGAATTACTGAAATACAACGGCTACCTTTTTGAGCTTTACCAGAATTCAGGCTGCAAGCAAAAGCACCTGTTTACCACCGACCAGATCCCGGATCAGAACGCCGAAAAGTTCTTTCAGCACCTGAAGAAGTTCACCAAATAAGCATCAAATCTTTTCTAAGCTGCTCATATTTTAAAGAACCAACTTTAAGCTGAACTTCAGCCGGAAACAGTTCCCGATACGGTAGGATTTTCTGCCAAAAACTAGTGCTCGACCGAATTAATTATTAGCATTTGCTTGACGGGATTTGTAATCCCGTCTTAACCGAGCCGTGGGATTTGTAATCCCACACGCTTAAAATTAATTCGGCTGAGCACCAGTCCCGCTACCTAAGAGCTGGTTCAGGTTTGAGCGAAGCGGGAACCTGGACCTACAAATGATCTGAAGTTTTCAACTTCAGTGAGGCGTCAGCCTCAGAAAGGGCAGTTTCTACAAGAATCAACCGGTACTTAACAACCCTATGTATGCTCAAGGGGATAGTCATTAGCCAGAATAAAACACCCCTGCTACCTGCAAACTAAAAATGCCGACTTTTTAACCAGCATTTCCTACCAATTTATCCCGGATAATCTCCGATAAAAAGGCAGGAAAGCTGATTCCCCACTTAAGAATTCTGATTTCCTTTTTCCTTCTATAAATACCCTCCGGCCAAAAGCCGGAGCACTTCCATTCCGAATTACCAAAAGCATATAAGCATGAAAAGTATTTGCATTTTATCCAGTCTTTACCCGAATGCCGTTTACCCGGCCGGCCAGGTTTTTGTGCAGCAGTTTGTGTGGGCCATGGCCGATCTGGGAATTGAATGCACCGTAATTTCGCCGGTGGCCGTGAACCTGAATCCGATGGTAGCGAGGTTACCGAATTGCGTTACCGAAACCACTACCAACGGCGCCAAGGTGAAGGTTTATTTTCCGAAGTTTATCTCGTTTGGGCAACGGAATTTACTGGGGGTAAAAACCGCGCGGTTCACCACCGAATCTTTTTACGATGCCATTCACAACGTCTGGAAAAAGCTGAACCCAAGACCGGAAGTCATTTACGGGCATTTCCTCACGCCGGCCGGTATTTGCGCCAGCCGCATCAGCCGCAAATATAACGTACCTTCTTTTGCCGCCTACGGCGAAAGTTCCCCCTGGTCGATCTTCAATTACGGCGAAGAAAAAATGAAAACCGAGATCGGCAATCTGAACGGGATCGTAGCGGTTTCGAGCGCCAGTCAGCAGGATTTGGAAAAGGTAAATGTGTTCCCGATCACCAAAGTGCGCGTGTTCCCGAACGGTATCCGCCTGAACCATTTTTACCCGCGCGACAAAACCCTGGCCCGGGCAAAATTCGGCTTCGATCAGGACAGCTTCATTGTTTCTTTCCTGGGTCAGTTTTGCGAAAGAAAAGGCGTATTGCGCGTAGCCGAAGCGGTGAAAGGTTTAGAGAACGTAAAAGTGGCTTTTGCCGGCGACGGGTTTCAGCAGCCCAACGTGGCCAATTGCGCCTACAAAGGTCTGGTGAAACCCGCCGATGTCCCGGATTTCCTGAGCGCTTCGGACGTGTTTGTATTACCGACCCTGGGCGAAGGCTGCTGCAACGCCATTCTAGAAGCTATGGCTTGTGGCCTACCCGTAATTTCTTCCAACCTGCCCTTCAACGCCGACATTCTGAACTACGAAAATGCCATTCTGGTAGACCCGAACAATGTGCAGGAAATCAGAAGCGCCATTATAAAAATGCGCGACAATCCGGAAAAAAGCAAAACCATGGGCGAAGCATCGCTCAGCATGGCCCGGAACCTGACCATCGAATCGCGGGCAAAGAATATTTACGACTGGATCAGGGAAATGGCCTGAGGGTACGGTTTACTCCTCCAATCCTGATCCATCATCCGCACCATGCTTTTCCCTTTAAGCACTTCAATCATCGGCATCCGGTCAGCCCGCCTAGGTTCTCAGAAAATGGTAGGCTGTTGCATTCAAAAGCTGAAGCCAGAAATAGTTAATCTAACTAAAATTGATCCGATATGAACATTTACGTTACCTACGATTATGAGCTTTGCTTTGGCGGGCAGACCGGCACGATTGAAAAATGCATGCTGGAGCCCACCTATAAATTAATGCAGCTGGCAAAACTGCACCAGGCGCATTTTACTTTTTTCGTGGATGTGCTTTATTTAATGAAGCTGAAAGAATATTCCTTTATCGACACCCTCGCCGAAGAATTTCAGGCCATAAAAAAACAGCTGGAAGCCCTGATCGAACAAGGCCACGACGTACAGCTGCACCTGCACACGCACTGGATAAACGCCCGCTACGACGGCGAGTGGAACCTCGATCTGCCCAACTACCGCATCCATAAATTCACCACCGAAGAGATCAATAAGATCGTGGGCACTTCGGTTAAATTCCTGGAAGACATTACCAAACAGAAAGTATTCGCTTTCCGGGCCGGTGGCTGGTGCCTGCAACCCTTCGACAAGCTGAAAGAAGCTTTTGCCAACCATGGCGTCTGGCTCGATTCCACTGTTTTCTATAAAGGCTACAACCATACCCCAACCAACCTTTACGATTTCCGGAAATCTCCCGACCTGGACCTCTGGAAATTCGACGATGACCCGCTTAAAATAGAAGCCGACGGGGCTTTTACCGAATTACCCATTACTTCCTGTGCCGTTTCCCCACTTTTCTACTGGAAGACCGTATTCTTTAAAAAGCTTTTCCCGAAAAAACACGCTGTAATCGGCGACGGCACTTTCCTGAGAAGCAATAAAGCGCAAATGGTGCGGCTGCTGCTTACCCCATCGCACGCCGTGGTTTCCTGCGATGGTTACCGGTCTTCCTTACTGGAACCAACTTTTAAAGCGTTTTCCAATACCAGTAAGGCCAATTTTGTGGTAATAGGCCATCCGAAACTGATGAGCGCCTATTCCCTGGATAAGCTCGAAAGTTTCATTTTCAACACCACCAAACAAGGTCACCGCTTCACGAGCATTCACGAAGTATTTGGCGCTCCTAAAACTGAAGAAGCATTAACACAAGCCAACTCCCCAACCGAACTGTCGAACAACCCATAAAGCAACCGCTACTTTTCCGGTCAATCAACCACTGCCAGTAACCCACTAACCTTTCCCAAAAGCACACTCTCCCCACGGTGTTCCTTATTCAGATTTAAGGATCGAAACGCACCCTTCCTACTCCTAACCCTCCCCCTCACCTAAACTACCCGAGTAACATGACTTCAACAACTTTAAAAAAGAACCGCATCACTTTATCCGGCATTCCCATCGATCCGCTAACCATGCAGCAGACACTTAACCGCATCGACCGCTCCATTGAGCGAAGGGAAATGCTGCACCACGTGGTAGTAAATGCCGCCAAACTGGTAAATGCCCAGAAAGATCCGGAGCTGAAGGCTTCCATCGTAAACTGCGACATCATCAACGCTGATGGCCAGGCCATTGTCTGGGCCGCCAGGCTGCTGAACCAGCCTTTGCCCGAACGGGTAGCCGGCATCGACCTGATGGAAAATCTGGTAAAACTCGCTGCCGAAAAGAAATACAAGATATTCTTTTTGGGCGCGAAAGAAGAAGTAATCCAGCGCATGGTGGCCAAATATCGCGCCCTGTACGGCGATGAGATAATTGCCGGTGCCCGCAATGGTTACTTTAAAAAAGAAGAAGAACCCCAGGTAGCCCGGCAGATCGCCGAATCGAAAGCCGACATTCTCTTTGTAGCCATTACTTCCCCTAAGAAGGAAATCTTTCTCGATACCTACAAAGAGCTTATTAAAACCCCGTTCATTATGGGCGTGGGCGGCAGCTTCGATGTGGTTTCCGGGTTGGTGAAACGGGCGCCGCTCTGGATGCAGCACATGGGCCTGGAGTGGTTCTACCGCCTTGCCCAGGAGCCCGGCCGCATGTGGAAACGCTACCTCTACGGCAACTCCGAATTTATCTACCTGATCCTGAAAGAGAAATTAAAACAGCTGTTCTGAAAGTGAAATCGCTTTTGAAAATCACCAATTATGCACAGCTCTGATTATATATGCTGCTTTAAACGCAATTAAATTCCAACGATACCTGCACTTTCTGCGCGAAAATTCCTGAACCAGGTTTCAGGAGAAAACAAACTTAATGTTTAAGGCAAACGCCTGAACTCCAACCCTTCCGGAATGCTGAAGCCGAAAATTTGCAAAAAAAAAGCAAGACCTGCTTCGGCAAACCTGATGGTACTGATCTCAATTTCCCGCATTCTCAACTTCCGAATATTAACCCCGATAAACATGGACATAACTATTGTAGCAGGCGCCCGGCCTAATTTTATGAAGATCTCCCCGATCATAAAAGCAATCAAGAATGCCAATAAAGACAAGCTTAATATCCGCTACCGGCTGGTGCATACCGGCCAGCATTTCGACCAGAAAATGAGCGGCGATTTCTTTAAGCAACTGGGCATTCCGGATCCGGATGTGAACTTAGGGTGCGGCGGCGGAACCCAGGCCGAGCAAACCGCTGCTATTATGACCAAATTTGAAAAAGAACTGGTAGAAAACCGGCCCGATGTGGTATTGGTAGTAGGCGATGTAACGTCTACCATGGCCTGCACTATTACCGCCAAAAAACTGAGCATCGATGTGGCACACGTGGAAGCCGGCATCCGCTCCGGCGACTGGTCCATGCCGGAAGAAATTAACCGCGTGGTTACCGATTCCATCTGCAATCATTTTTTTACTACCAGTAACCAGGCCAGCCAGAACCTGCTTAAAAGCGCCGTTTCGGTAGATCGTATTCATTTCGTGGGTAACACCATGATCGATACGCTTTACCAGAACCTGAGCCGCCTGCAGAAGCCGCCCTTCTGGGACGAGTTTAAACTGGAAGAGAAAAAATATTTTCTGGCAACGCTGCACCGGCCTTCCAACGTGGATGATCCGGAAAAACTGAAAACGATATTAAATTCCATCAGAAACAGCATTTCCGGTTCTAAGGTAATTTTTCCGGTGCACCCGCGCACCCGCAAAGTGCTCGAGTCGATCAACTTTCACGACGACAACATTATCATGATCGATCCGCAAGGGTACCTGGAATTCATTTACCTGGTGAAAAACGCGAAAGGCATCATTACCGATTCCGGCGGCATTACCGAAGAAGCCACCGTGCTGGGTATTCCGTGTCTTACCCTCCGTAATTCAACCGAAAGGCCGGAAACTGTTACCCTGGGCACCAACGAACTGATCGGCGACGATTATGCCAAACTAAGTAATTTCCTGCAAAAGATTCTTCAGGATGAGTGGAAATCAGGCTCCATTCCGCCGCTGTGGGATGGAAACACCTCCAAGAGAATTGTAAGCATTTTATATAACATTTATGAAAGTAAGAAGGAAGCGCTTTTAGCCGCCTGATTACTTCTTTTAACCTAAGTTCGATTTAAGAATACGCTTAAAATTCAGCTTCGCTTACTTTCATAATTAACGTGATTATTTCGGCTGAGCGCCAGGTGCTTTCGGCTTCACTATATCCGGAAATTTGCCACATTGGTAAATCTCAGGTTGTTCAGTTTTCTGTTTGTTTTTCCGCTTACCAGGGCCATTTTCAACAGGATCAAACTGACCTGCAGGGTGGCCAGATCAGGGTTTTTGCGGCGGTTTATATACCGTTTCAGCAAGCAGACACCCTGGTTCGTTCTCCGCTTTAATTCGGTTAATTGGTGGCAGAAAACTCAGAACGAAAACCAGCCAATCCGGGCAGAAATAATCACTTTAAGCATTCCTGGGAGCGCGATTCATTACCGATCCGATTGGTAGTTAAATTGCCTGAACCGGGACTGCAGCCTGAAATTTTTTCAGGCTGCAGCAGCTTCTATAATGCGCTTTATTCAAACCAATTATAGAATTATGAAAGTACTTGCTATTGCCTCTATTGGCGGCCACTGGATCCAGTTGCTTCGCCTGAAACCTGCATTTAATAATGTAAATTTAGAATTTGTATCTACTAATGAATGCTGTGCCGCTATGGTGCCGGAGCATACGTTTTATGCCGTTCCGGATTCCAACCGGTCGAACAAAATAGACGTGCTGAAGTCTTTCTGGAACATCAGCAAACTCCTGGTAAAAACCCGGCCCGATGCCATTATTACCACCGGTGCGGCGCCAGGTTTAATGGGCATCATTGCCGGAAAAATGCTCGGAATAAAAACCATCTGGATCGACAGCATTGCCAATATTGATGAACTCTCGATGAGCGGAAAAATAGCCATGAAGTTTGCCGACCGCGTGTACACGCAATGGCCGCATCTGGCGAATACAAAAGTTTTATATAGCGGAAGTGTATTATGATATTCGTTACAATCGGTACCCAGGAACCCTTCGACCGGCTCATAAAAACCGTCGATGAATTTGCGCCCGAATTGAATGGCATGCCCATTGTGGCCCAGGTCTTCAATTCAACCTACAAAGCCAGAAACATGAAAACCTTCGACTTTCTTACCCCTAAGGAATTTGAAGATTACTTTCAGCAGGCCAGCTTAATTATTAGTCATGCCGGCATGGGCACCATTATTTCGGCCTTAACCATTGCCAAACCCATTGTAATTGTGCCGCGGCAGGTGAAATACCACGAGCACCGCAACGATCATCAGATGGCTACTGCCAAACGGTTCGAGGCATTGGGGTACGTAAATGTGGTTTATGAAGAGCAGCACCTGAAAGCCAAAGTACTGGAAATGCTGCAAACCAACGGCCAAGCCAAACATACCATCGGTAACGTAGCATCCAACAACCTGATCGACTCCATCCGCGCTTTTATTTCATCCTGAAGCTGCAAAAACGCTATAGATTGGGAGAAAAAAGTACAGGCCAAACCAGACAAAAACGCTAAGAAAAAGCTACAGAAAAGTATCGGTGCCAGGTTTAAACCTTTTCATCGGGCATAAAAAAAGCAGCTAAAACTTAGCTGCTTTTTCCGTGACCGGATAAATGCTTATCCGTATTTGCTTTTCAGGCTTTTATCAGAATTACTTTTTAACTGTGAAGTTAATGCTCAGGGTTGTACCTGCCGTTCCGGTTTTATTAGCGCCGGTATAGGCAGTGCCTTTCAGCGTGTATGAGCCGGATCTTGGCTCCCAGGTGTAATAATCACCTTTCTTATCGCCGTATAATGAATAAGGGTAAGACTCGTCGGATCTGGTTTTGCTGCTGGCGCCGCTCAGAGCAAAGTACACGCTACCCACCGTAGAAGGAGACGTATTGGCGCGGATGTTCACTTTTTTAGTTTTGATCGTGCCCAGGTTAATAACAGCACCGTTGGTAATGGTCATGATATCCTTGTTGGTTTCGGCATTTACCAGGGTGTAGCTTACTACGTTCTGACCAGCCGGAGCTGGAGTTGTAGGAGCCGGTTCAGTTGGAGTTGGGGTTGGAGTTGGTGTAGGTGTAGGTTCAGTTGGAGTCGGAGCTGGCTCAGTTGGCGCCGGAGCTGTTGTAGCAGAACCCATCATTTCGGCCAAGGTAGCATTAGCGTTACCTACGCGGATATCGTCGTAGTAAAGTATGCGCTTGCTTACATCCGAAGTACCGTATTTAAAGGCCGATTTATAAACCCCAACTTTCCATTTCGGCAGGTCGCCGCTGTACATGTTCCCGCCTTTGTGGGTAAGGATCTTGGTCCCGTTTCTCCAAACCTCAATTAAGCCGTCGGAACCGTTTGAGTGAATGAAGTGCAGTACGAACTGGGTCCACTGACCTTTAGCCACCGGGCCTAAGCTGATATATTTCCGGTTATCGGGAGAAAGGGAATTACCGGTGTGCAGGTGATACGTGTCGTCTTTGATACGCAGGGCTGTAGCCGGGCTGCTTCCCTGGAACCACTGGTTAATTACTTCGGGCTCTTTGTCTTTGGCATAATCGGTTGGCAGGTACTGGGAGAAGGAATACCAGGTATCTTTCTGGATATCGCCTTCGGACCCTTTTACAATGGTAACCTCCACGCGCTTGCCGGTGCTTTCCAGCGGGTCGGTTTCTCTTAGTTCGAAACGGGCGGCTTTTTTACCGGTAAATACTGGATTGGTTACATACGTTAAACCATAGCTCATGGAGCCGGCTTCTATGCCGTGCGCCGTAGAGAAAGGGCTGCTGCCTTCCATGGTTTCTTCGTAGATCAGGTTGGCGGATCTGGCGCTGCTGGCCGAGGATTCAGAGGCGTTCGAAACCTCGTCGAGTTCTTTGTTGTCGCAGGAAGTGGCTAACACCCCAAATAAGGCGAGTGCTAAAAATGGTTTTAATTTCGTGTTCATTGTGTGTGTGTTTAAAGTGAATGGATTAATTGAACCGTTAATTAATCTGGATTTTAGTTCCGGCATTCCATAGCATTTGAGCTGATGAGTTTAATTGTTGGCTGTGGAAGCGGCTTTGTAGCATCTAGCTAAATTTAGAGGTGCATCATAGGCAGGTTTAATTGCATTTATTGATAATTTTTAATTGTACTTTATTGTTATAAATTGAAATATCAAATTATTTCAATGATATATACATGAAGCAAAAAGTTAAAATCAGCCAAACATAGTATAAAATGCAAAAGGTTAATTTAAAGCATTTTATGCATGTTATTCTGATTTTACCCCTGAGGTCTTCTTATTTATTTTATATCACTTCATTTGATAAGTCACAATCCATAAACACTATGAATCTAGCAAAAAGTTTTGCATTTTTCAATGAATACGCGCTAAGATTAGAAGAAATTTCAATAAAAACACAACCTAAGTGAACTTCTCACCGTAGTCCCCTGATTTTTCTCCGCCAGAAAAGATTAATGCGATAGTCAAGTCAGAATCAAATAACACTATCATCTTAATAACCAGCCATTTAAAACCAAAACTTATACAGCCCGCTAAGTCTGGGTCGGATCCTTTCAAACACCAGTCCGGCAGTTTTTGCGTTTCCAGTTTCAGATCTTAAAACAGTATACTTACTCACTTAAAAAGTATGTACCATGGGTCCTTCATGCATCAGGTTCGCCGGTTTTATTTCTCTGCTCCTTTCCATTCTGAACCTGCCCCTTGCCAAAGCCCAGGCCATGGAAAAAGAAGCAGACATAAAAGCGCCGGAGAACATCCTGAAAACCCTCCGGCAGGAACACCCCCGCCTGCTGGCTACCGGTAAAGATTTCGCCGGCCTGAAAAGCCGCCTTCAAACCGATCCTATCCTGAAAGCCTGGCACCGCAAGCTTCAGAAAAAAGGCGACCAGTTATTAGATACAGCCCCCTGCCGTTACGACCTTTCGGAGAAAAACCATTTGCTGGACGTAAGCCGCGAAGTAGTGAAAAGGGTGTATATTTTAAGCATGCTTTACCAGCTACAGGGAAAGGAAATTTATAAAGACCGTGCCTGGCAGGAACTGGAAGCAGCCGCCAATTTCCCGGACTGGAACCCCGACCACTTTCTGGATGTAGGCGAAATGACCCATGCCTTTGCCATTGGCTACGACTGGCTCTACCCGGCGCTAACCGAACAGCAGCGCACAGTTTTGAGAACCGCCATTATCCGGAAAGGCTTAAATGAAGCGATGAAGGCTTATCAGGGAAAAGCCCTTTATAAACGCACATCCTGGATAAAAGCCGTTCACAACTGGAACCAGGTCTGCAACAGCGGAATCGGCATGGGCGCCCTTGCAATAGCCGATGAAGAACCCGCGTTGGCCAATGAGATTCTGGGGAAAGTAATAGCCGCTTTGCCCTATGCCATGGTGCAATTTGGCCCCGATGGCGCCTGGGACGAGGGCCCCGGTTACTGGGCCTATGCCACGCGCTACAACGTAATTTTTATTGCCGGTCTGGAAACTGCCTTAGGAAATGATTTTGGTCTGAGTAAAATTGAAGGGTTTTCCCGCACGGCCCTTTTTCCGTTGTACATGAACGGCCCGACAAATAAGGTTTTCAACTACGCCGACGGCACCGACGAAGTAGTGAATGGTTACCAGCTGTTCTGGCTGGCCAACCGGTTTCAGCTTCCGGCAGCAGCCGCTTTTCAGCTGGAATCTGTAAAATCGCCCCATCCCCTGGATTTGCTATGGTATAACGCTAACCTGAAAACCACACCCCAGGAACTTTCTTTAGCTGCCTATTTCCGTCATGCCGAAGTGGTAACCATGCGCAGCGCCTGGAATGACCCCAAGGCCTGGTTCGTGGGTTTTAAAGCCGGCAACAACAAGGCCAATCACAGCCATTTAGACTTAGGAAGTTTCGTACTGGATGCCTTTGGCAAGCGCTGGGCAGTGGATCTGGGGAAAGAAAATTATGCGCTTCCGGAGTATTTCGATTCCGGTAAAAAAACCGGCAACAAAAACGCCACCCGCTGGACCTATTACCGCACCCGCGCCGAAGGCCATAATACGTTAGTTCTAAACCCAAATCAGGAGCCGGACCAAGACCCTTTTGCCAGTACCCGCATCGAAAAATTTCAGGCTAAGGAAAACACAGCCCTGGCTATAGCCGACCTGACGCCGGCCTATGCGGCAAATGCCAGTAGCGTTCGGCGGGGCATTGCGTTATTAGAGGGTCAGGGAGTGCTGGTGCAGGACGAAATAAAAACCCAGAAACCGGCTACCCTTTATTGGTTTATGCATACCCCGGCCAACGTAACAGTGCAGTTAGATGGCCGTAGTGCTTTGCTTACTATGGACAATGAGCAGCTGGAAGTTGTAATTCTTTCGCCGGCAAAAGCCAGGTTCAACGTAATGCCCGCCACTCCTTTACCTGGTACTCCCCGGCCCGAAGGCATAAATAAAAACGAAAAGATCAGAAAGCTATCCATACAATTAGACCAGGTACAGGAAGCACAGATAGCAGTAATTTTCCGGCCAGCCGGTCAAAAAGATTCTCCGGTTGCAGGTTTCTATAAAGCACTCGATAAATGGAAACTAAACTAAACTAAACTAAACTAAACTAAATAATTATTTCCGCATTGTCCGCTCCGTTTCTTATCTGCCCAAATAGTATTCTTTCAGGATGGACTCCTCTGTTAACTTACACCATGCTTCCACCAAATTCTGAAGGCAAAACACAACTTCCTGGTAAATTCAACATATACATTATAAACTTTCCAATATTAATAGAAAAATTCCACGGAGTTCTTCCTGAAGTTTACAGCCTCTACCTCATTAAAATTCCGATACTATGAAGAAACGTCTACTACTTTTTTTCCTCTTTACAATACTGTTTTTCGGCCGGTCGTATGCGCAGTTTGCCTACTTCAAAGAATTAAAGCCTTTGCAGGTAACTACCAACACCAAAGATAAACCCCAGTCGAAGGTGTGGAACTATGCCGGCAAATACTGGACGGTTCTAACCGATTCCTCCGGCACTTTTGTCTGGCGGCTCGATGACCTTACCTGGAAAAGATCGCTGCAGATTTCTACCAGCACCTATGGCAAAGCAGACTGTAAAGTTGTTGGCAACGTTACCCACGTACTCATCTTCAAGAAAACTTCCACCTACCTTATATCCGTGGAATACGATGAGGAGCTGCAGGACTACAAACTCTGGTCGGTAAGAACCGCCAGGGCACCGATCGCGTTGGATTCAGGCGCCGAAACGGCAACCATCGACATTGATACGCGGGGCCGTATGTGGCTGGCCTCGGACGATACCACCAATGTCCTGTCATGTAATATAAATGTGCGCTGGAGCGATTATCCTTATGCCAGCTGGAGCGCCTCGATAACGCTTGCTTCCGGCGTAACCCACGACGATCTGGGAGCCCTAATTGCCATGCCAACCGCCGGGAAAGTAGCCGTTCTCTGGTCCGATCAAAACAGCAAGCGTTTCGGTTTCAGAACGCATAACGACGAAGACGACCCGGAACACTGGTCAGAGGATGAGGTACCGGCTTCGGAGTCAGCTTTTGATATAGGAGGCGGCATGGCCGACGACCACATGAACATGGCCGTAAGCAGCGACGGTACCTTGTACTGCGCCGTAAAAACCAGCTACGACGACCCGGAATATCCACGGCTGGCCCTTTTAATAAGGCGGCCAAACGGCCACTGGGACCCGGTGTATGATGTAACGCGTTCGGGAACCCGGCCTATTGTGCTGTTAAATGAGGATATAGGCACCATAAAAATTGTGTACACCACCGTAGAAAATGGAGGAAATATCATTTACCGGGAATCCCCGATGGCCGATATCAAATTCAGTGCGCCTTATACCCTGCTGGTCGGAAAGTACAACTATGCCACCAGCATGAAACAGAATTTCAGCTCCAATGTGGTGATCCTGGCTTCCGATAGTATTCATGTGGTAGGCGTGCTGGCTACCGATAAAAAAGATAAATCGATGGAGTTGTATGCGTATCCCAATCCTTTCAGGGAAAAAACCAGCGTAAACTTCAGCCTGACAGAAACCCAGGAATACGCTCTGGAATTATATGATTTTAAAGGTTCGAAAGTTGCGGTGCTGCAACAAGGAATCGCCAGGGCGCACGAACCCTATTTATACGACCTGCCGGGTACCCTCTTAGCCGATGGACTCTACATCGTGAGGCTTAGAACATCGAAACAAAGTAAGATCCTGAGGCTGATCCAAACCCGGTAGTCGTAAACCATCTGGTTTCAGGCCACCAATAATTAGCATGCATTAACAATTCAACCCAAACCGTATTTGTATGAGCTAAAAAACTGCCTTGCATACTACCCCCTGCTTTCCTGATTACCCAACTCCCGCCTCTCATCTGCCCATAGACTACTTCCGCCAGGGATGTCTATGGGCTTTTTGTTTTTGAGGCATCAGTTATAAGCGCCAGTTCCTTTATCTTGAATCATAAACCCGAAGCCTACCAGCCTACTTCTCCGAACTTCCCACTCCTTTACCAGACAAAACACATCCTCAATAAAAAAATTATACTTTTTACAATTTAAATATAAACAATTAAATTATTATGCAACTTTAGCCTTGTTAAAACATATAAATAATATAAGTGTTTTGGCCAACACTCCTCTTTAGCGATACAAAACATCCCCTGTATCACTGCCTCATCAAATGCTCTTTAAAATTGATCTGATCTTGAAGTACCTTTATGAAAAAAATCACAATTTTGTTTCTTATTGCAGCTCTCCTCCATTTCCGGAGTGTTGCCCAGTTTAGTTCTGTCACAAGTTTAAATCCCGTATCGGTTAAGGCTCATACCGGCGAAAAACCACAGTCCAAAGTATGGGTTCAAGATGGGAAACAATGGGCAGTTATGGTTACTGGCGGCGGCACCTATGTTCACCGCTTAGACAGCACTTCCTGGACCAGGGTGCTTAAGCTCTCCTCCTCGGAATACGGGCATGCCGATTGCAAATCGGTTGGCAACGTAACCCATATCCTCCTGTTTAAAGGCAAATCCTGCGACCTGTTCTCGGTTGAATATGTCCCTTCCACAAAAACCTACAAACCCTGGTCTGTACGAAGTTCGAAAGTTGATCTGGAACTGGACGATGGTGTGGAAACCGCAACCATTGACATGGACACGCATGGCCGGTTGTGGCTGGCTTCGGATGGAACTACTGATATAAACGTTCGCTGGAGCGATTCGCCATACAATGTCTGGAGCCCACCGATAACCATTGGCAGCGGCACTTCCGAGGATGATATATGCTCGGTAATTGCTATGCCTACCGCTGGAAAAGTAGGCGTACTCTGGTCGAACCAGATCTCTAAACGCTTTGGCTTCAGGACCCATACCGACGGAGCATTACCCACATCCTGGTCGGCAGATGAAGTACCGGCCTCCCAGTCAGCCCTCGATGTAGGCAACGGGTTCTCCGACGACCACCTGAACCTGAAGATTTCGAGCAATGGTACACTTTATTGCGCCGTAAAAACCAGCTACGACAAACCGGGCTACCCACGTCTGTCCTTATTGGTTCGTCGTCCTTCCGGTACCTGGGATAATTTATACAAGGTCTCTGAAAGTGGTACCAGAAGCATTGCTCTGCTCAATGAGCTTGCCGACAAAATAACGATCGTGTACACCGAAGTGGAAGATGGCGGCGATATTCTTTACCGCGAATCCAAGATGTCGAACATATCCTTTGGTTCGGTCAGAACCTTAATTTCCGGAAAATACAACAATCCTTCCAGCACCAAACAAACCTATAATTACGATGTCGCGGTTCTTGCTTCTAATAGTGATGATGTAGTCGGATTTCTTGGGGTAAACCTTCCGCCTCCATCACAACCGGTCTTAGCATCCCCGGCAAATAGCGCAACAAATATAGACACCCAGCTCACATTAACATGGAACACTTCAGCACATGCAAGTTCATATCAGGTTCAGGTTTCAACGAGCTCAAGTTTTTCATCCACAGTATTCAATCAGGTTGATATTCCGACCAACTCAGTGCAGGTTCGGGGCCTTGTTAATAATACAACCTATTACTGGCGGGTCAAAGCATCGGGGTCGGGTGGATCGAGCTCCTGGTCACCTATCTGGAGCTTCAACATAAAACCGCAAGCACCAACTTTAGCATCTCCCCAAAACAATACCTTAAGAATAGACCTTCCTTCGGTTTTAACATGGAATGCTTTGCCAAATGTAACTTCGTATCAGTTATTAGTAGCCTCGAGACCTGATTTTGTAGTTACCTGGCTCAATAAGACTGCTCTTACTTCCACATCCTTTTCTGTCACAGGGTTAACAAACAATACCATTTACTATTGGAAAGTCAGGGCTGTAAGCTCTAAAGGCACAAGCGATTGGTCAACAGCCTGGCAATTCAAAACCATTTTAGCTACTCCTGCACAAAGTTACCCTACCGACGCAGCTCCCGGTTTGCCAATTTCTTTTACCATCAAATGGGGTTCTTCCGCTGGTGCTTCATCTTATCAATTACAAATATCCAGCACCCAGGATTTCTCTTCCTTATTTATGGACCGGAACGGCTTGACCACTACTTCTTCCAATATCAGCGGCCTTGCCAATCACACCACATATTACTGGCGGGTTAGAGCTGCTAATTCGGAAGGAAACAGCAATTGGTCCCCGGCCTGGAGCTTTACCACCATTCCGGCTACACCCGCAACTCCGGTTTTAAGCGCGCCTGTCAACCAAAGCACCGGCAATCCGCTTCCACCTACCTTAACCTGGAACCCGGCCACCAATGCCCAGAACTACATCGTACAGGTGTCTGCAAACGCCGACTTTACTTCGCCGGTTTTCAACCAGAGCAATATTACCGGCACTTCCGTACCAATACCAAACCTGGCGCATAGTACTAACTATTACTGGAGAGTAATGGCCAATAATTATGGCGTTACCAGCAACTGGTCGAATGTATGGCAATTTAAAACATCATTACCTAATCCAACCCTCCTGGCTCCGGCCAACAATGCCACCAGCACCCCTGTTTCTCTTCCGTTAACCTGGAACGCTATTTCGGACGCCGGTTCTTACCAGGTTCAGGTTTCTACCGCGGCAGATTTTTCAAGTCTTCTCCTGGATCAGAATAACCTGAAGACCAATTCCGTAAATGTTTCCGGCCTTGCTAACCATACTACGTATTTCTGGCGAGTACGAGCTGCTAATTCGGAAGGAAACAGCAATTGGTCCCCGGCCTGGAGCTTTACCACCATTCCGGCTACACCCGCAACTCCGGTTTTAAGCGCGCCTGTCAACCAAAGCACCGGCAATCCGCTTCCACCTACCTTAACCTGGAACCCGGCCACCAATGCCCAGAACTACATCGTACAGGTGTCTGCAAACGCCGACTTTACTTCGCCGGTTTTCAACCAGAGCAATATTACCGGCACTTCCGTACCAATACCAAACCTGGCGCATAGTACTAACTATTACTGGAGAGTAATGGCCAATAATTATGGCGTTACCAGCAACTGGTCGAATGTATGGCAATTTAAAACAACGCTACCTACGCCAACCCTGACTACTCCGGCCAACAATGTTACTGACCAGCCTGCTTCCATTTTATTCAGCTGGAATGCAGCGGCGGGAGCAGGTTCTTACCAGCTTCAGATTTCGACCGTTCAGGATTTTGGAACGTTATTCCTGGATCAGGATAATCTTTCGGCCACCTCTTCTCAGGTTACCACGCTTAATTACAGAACCACTTATTTCTGGAGAGTCAGAGCCCGGAATACTGAAGGAAACAGTAACTGGTCTGCCGTACGGACCTTTACCACCATGCCGCCGATTTTAGCCGGCCACTGGAAATTTGATGAAAGCTCCGGCACGGTGGTTAGCGATGCGTCGGAATATCTGAATCACGGAAGCATGGTCGGAACACCTACCAAATCGACGGGAATTACCGGGCTGGCAATCAACCTGAACGGTACCGACCAATACGTAACCGTTCCCAATAATGCATCTTTGAATATTACCAAGCAGATCACGCTTTCCGCCTGGATAAAACCAAGCCGAACCGGGGTTTCGCAGGTTATTATGAAAAAGGCAATTACCGACAAAAATAATGGCTACGAACTTGCCCTTACCAGCAGCGGGCTCATCTTTGTACGATTTAACCAGGATTCGAATGGCGACACGTACCGGCTCAATTCCACGGCTGTGCACCCTTCCGATGGCAATACCTGGATGCACGTGGCGGCTACCTACAACGGCTCCGTACTGAAGCTCTACATAAACGGTACCGAACACAAGACAAAAACCTTCAGCTCGCCGCCAACCATTAAAACCAATACGCTGCCTTTAGCAATCGGGGCTCAAAGCAACGGTTCTAACCCGTTTCAGGGAGCTATTGATGATGCCCGGGTTTACAATATAGCCCTGAGCCCGGCCGAAATAAATGCTTTGGCTACCATTCCGCCATCCAAACCCACCCTGGTGTCGCCTGCCGATCTTGCCTCCGGCATGCCGGTACCTGTTACCTTAAGCTGGAATACCGCTGCCGGCGCACCTACGTATCAGGTGCAGGTTTCTACGGCAGCAGATTTCTCGGCTAACATTTTCGACCAGAGCGGCATAGCGGCCACTTCTGTTCAGGTAAATGCGGTGGCAAATAATACCCGGTATTACTGGCGGGTGAAAGCCACCAACGTAACCGGTAGCAGCAGCTGGTCTTCCGTGAGAAGCTTCTTTACCAACCTGGACGCCCCGGTGCTGAACTCGCCGGCAGATGCTTCTAACGGGGTTGCCATTTCGCCTACCTTAAAATGGAATGCCGCTTCGGCCGCCAGCGCATATCAGGTTCAGGTTTCTACTGCCGCCAATTTTGCCACAATTGTTTTTGACCAAAGCAATATCGGTGCGACTTCGGTACAAGTACCTGCTTTAGCCAACAATGTAACGTACTACTGGCGGGTGAAAGCGGCTAATGCGGGCAATAGCAGCGCCTGGTCCAATGCCTGGACGTTTACTACCATCCCGGTAGTTCCGCCCAAACCAGTACTGGCGTCGCCGGCAGATCTGACCACCAGCCTTGGCTTACCGCCTACTTTAACCTGGAATCCCGCTACCGATGCAACTTCTTATCAGATCCAGGTGGCAGGGTCTTCGGATTTCATTTTCAAAACCTACGATCAGAGCGGGATTACGGCAACTTCAGCTCAGATTCCGGGCCTGGACAACAACAAGCAATACTTCTGGCGGGTGAAAGCCTTTAACCTGGCCGGCTCCAGCAGCTGGTCTACAGCCTGGAAGTTCACCACAAGTCTGGAAACGCCGGTATTGGCAACTCCGGCCAATGAAGCAACGGCCGTACCCGTAGACCCAACTTTAAGCTGGACCAAATCTAATGATGCAACTGCTTATCAGCTTCAGATCGCCAGTACGGCCGACTTTAGCTCGCCGGTAGTGGATCAAAGTAACATCACGGCTCCTTCGGTACAAGTAAACGGTTTAGCAAATAACGTAAAATACTACTGGCGGGTGAAAGCCTTAACGAGCAGCAACAGCAGTAACTGGTCTGGCACCTGGACCTTTACCACCATACCGCTTGTTCCGTCTAAGCCCGTCCTGGTTTCTCCGGTTGATCTGTCTGCCAGCGCTTCGGTACCACCAACCCTCGTTTGGAATGCGTCCTCCGATGCAGCGGCTTACCAGGTACAGGTTGCCACCACCCCTGATTTTACCACCAAAGTTTTTGAACAAACCGGCCTGACTGCAACTTCGGTACAGGCAAGCGGCCTGGCAAACAATACGCAATACTTCTGGCGGGTGAAAGCCAGCAATGTTGCGGGCAGCAGCAACTGGTCGGCGGTATGGAGTTTTACCACGGTACCGCCTAACCTGGTAGGGTATTGGAAAATGGATGAGGCCACCGGAACATTATTAACGGATGGCTCCGGATTCAGCAATAATGCCACCACCAGCGGAGGTCCTACACGGGTAACCGGCGTAGCCGGACTGGCGCTAAACCTGAACGGTACGAACCAATACGCTACGGCGCCCAACAGCAGCTCCCTGACCTTAACTTCCGGCATTACTCTGGCCGCCTGGATCCGCCCAAGCAAAACGGGAGTAAGTCAGGTTATTCTGAAAAAAGCCATTACAGATCAGAGCAACGGTTATGAGCTTTGCCTGGCCAGCGACGGCAAGATCTTCTTCCGGATTAACCAGGATTCCAACGGCGACACCTACCGGTTGAATTCTTCAGTAACCCACCCGACCAACGGAGCGACCTGGATGCACATTGCAGTAACCTACGACGGAACCACGGCAAAAATGTACATCAACGGTGTGGAACATAAAACCAAAACCTTCAGCACGGCCATTAAAACCAGCTCGGCCGCTCTGGGAATTGGGGCACAAAACACTGGCTCTAACCGGTTCCAGGGAGCGATTGATGAAGCCCGCATTTATAAAGTTGCCCTGAGTGCAGGTGAAATAAGTGCTCTCGCCGCGATCCAACCGTCACAGCCGAACCTGGTTTCGCCGGTAAACCTGGCAAGCAACGTAGCGGTTCCGCCAACCCTGAGCTGGGATGCCGCTGCCGGTGCGCCCACATACCAGGCCCAGGTTTCTACCACCGCTGATTTTACAAGCTTAAAATTCGACCAGAGCAACTTAACCAAAACCTCGGTACAGGTATCAGGCCTCGCAAATACTACCCAATACTACTGGCGGGTAAGAGCAATCAACGCTTCAGGAACCAGCAGCTGGTCTACGGTGTGGAGCTTTACAACCGGTGCCTCAATTCCGACTTTGGCAGGCAACTGGAGAATGGAAGAAACCTCCGGAACCACGTTAACGGATGCCTCGAGCTTTGGCAACAATGGCGTTACTACCGGCAGCCCGGGCAGAGTAACCGGAGTTTCGGGTCTCGCCCTGAGCCTGAACGGCAGCAGCCAATATGCTACGGTTCCGAACAGCAGTTCGCTTAACCCTACAACGGCCATTACCCTGGCTGCCTGGATCAGGCCAAGTAAAACGGGTACGAGCCAGGTTGTGCTGAAAAAAGGAATTACGAGCGAATCGGATGGGTATGAACTCTCTCTTTCCAGCGATGCCAAGATCTTTTTCCGGATAAACCAGGATTCCAATGGTGATACCTACCGGCTGAACTCTTCGACTACCCACCCTACCAGCGGAACAACCTGGATGCATATTGCTGCCACGTATGACGGTACCACAGCCAGACTCTACATTAACGGGGTGGAACATAAAACCAAAACGTATAGCACTACCATTAAATCCAGTACGGCCGCGTTAGGCATCGGTGCACAAAGCAATGGTTCCAACCGTTTCCAGGGCGCGCTCGATGAGGCTAAGGTTTACAATGTAGCGCTATCGCCGGAAGAGATCAGGGCACTAGCTACGGCAACCATACCGAGTGCCACGGCCCGCCAGCAAGCTGTGGTGCAGGATGAATTCCGGGCTTACCCTAACCCTTACCACACTACGGCTACGATCAGGTTTACCCTGCCGGAAACTACCGAATACACCCTGAGCATGTACGATTTTAACGGCAAGCAAATAGCGGTACTGAAGCAGGGAGTAGCGAAAGCGGGTGAAACCATAAACGTAGAAACGAACGGCCGGCATTTAAAACGGGGTCTGTATCTGGTAAAACTTCAAACCCACAAAAAGGTAAGGACTTTGAGTATGATGCTGGAGAAATAATAACGTGTTGCTAAAAGATATCCTCAACCTGTTCAGCCTGTAACCTCTGCTGTAAAACCCCTGAAAGCATCTTGTTTTCAGGGGTTTTTCTTTAAAGCCAGTAAGCGTTTGAAGAACGGCACCTTATCGTCATGAACCTCCGGAAAAAATCCAATTATTATTTATTTTATGCAACTTTTTACCTCAAAAAACATATAATTAATATAAAATTGCATTCTATCAACAATTCAATTCTTTTATTCTCACCGTTAATTTACTTTTTATGCTAAAACTTATACCGTTATGAAAAAACTACTGTTCTTTTTTGCTTTTGCAACGCTGGTTGCCTTCCGGGTGAACGCTCAGTTTGGTTCTCTTACCAACCTGCACCCTATAAACATTACTACCGATACCAAGGATAAGCCCCAGTCTAAAGTATGGAGCCATGGCGGTTCCCAGTGGACAGCGCTGGCTACAGACACGGGCGCCTACTTATGGCGGTTAGATGGCACAACCTGGACCAATGTGCTGAAATTATCTTCTACTGATTACGGCCGGGCCGATTGCAAGGTAGTGGGCAACGTAACCCATATCTTTCTTTTCCGTGGAGAAGCTTCGCACCTGGTTTCGGTGGAATATGTGCCAGCCACCAACACGTATAAACGGTGGTCGGTTAGAAAAAATAAAGTACCTGTAATGCTCGACATGGGGGCTGAAACAGCCACCATAGACATTGACGGGACAGGTCGCATGTGGCTGGTTTCAGACTCTCCGAGTAAGATAAAAGTACGCTGGAGCGATGCCCCGTATACCACCTGGAACGGCCCGATAATCTTAGCATCCGGGGTTAATCAGGACGATTTAGGGGCCGTGGTAGCCATGCCGGCCACCAACCAGATCGGGGTTTTCTGGTCGGACCAGACCACCAGGCGCTTCGGCTTTAAAACCCATAACGATGCCGATCCACCAACCGTCTGGTCGGCTGATGAAGTACCTGCCTCACAATCAGCTTTACAGATTGGCGGCGGCATGGTAGATGACCATTTAAACCTGACAGTTGCCAGCGACGGCACGATCTACGCGGCTGTAAAAACCAGTTACAACGACCCGTTGCAGCCGCAACTTGGCCTGCTGGTACGCCGGCCTTCAGGCGCTTGGGACAACCTGTACGAAGTTACCCGAATGGATGGCACCCGGCCAATTGTTTTGCTGAATGAAACTGCGGGAAAAATCAAAGTCGTTTATCCGGCGGCAGAGTTGGGTGGTGATATTCTTTACCGGGAATCTCCGGTTAACAACATTGCCTTTGGTCCGGCCCATACGCTAATGGCGGGGATGTACAACTACGCTTCAAGCAGCAAACAGCCTTATAATTCGGAGGTGGTGATTATAGCATCCGGCACTAACCAGGCTGTAAGTGTACTGGCCAATGAGCAGGGCGTTCTGGGAACGAGCACCAATATTCCGGATTCAGGTAATAGTACAGTTTTGCAGGCCCACCCGAACCCGTTCAACTCCCAGGCTACTATCAACTTTACCGTTCCTAAAAATGAGGCCTATACGCTGACCCTGCACGATCTGAAAGGCTCCCAGGCTACCGTCTTAGCGCAAGGCAAGGCCCTTACCAGCGAAAAAACCGAATACCGGATAAATGGTACCGGCTTGGCGAATGGAATTTACCTGGTTAAGCTACAAACCGGCAATGCCGTAAAAGTACTGAGGCTTATTCTTCAGAAATAATGCAACCGGACTCCTTGGAAGCATGCTATCGTATTGTCCATGGTATTTCAGCCAGGCCTTTCCCAAACGGTAGGCTGGAGAGCTAAAAACCACGCTGGTAAAATCTTTTTCGAAGTTTGACCCTTTGGTTTCCAATTATTAATCTCCGATAAGCAAGTACAAGCAGGTGGTTTGCTCACGATTTTCAGGATTGATGCAATGGACAGGATTTTGTTTCCCAGAAGAATTACTCCGGTTTAGAGCGCTTTATGAGATATATCCAGAGTTCGGCAAAGAAGGTAAATGAAACTTTCCGATACTTTCCCAAACCAGTCATGCAGAACAATTCTGGCTTTCTTTTAAACCTATTCCAGAACAAGAATAAATTCTTTCGTCAGGAAATCACAACTATCTTTTAATCCAAAAACCATGGTTTAGGCAAACCTGTACAACAATTCTCAATTGGGTAAAAATCACAGGTCAATAATCGCATTTGCAACCAAGGCCAAACCAGGATAGAATCCAACATCACCCTGTAATTACCTGCAAAATCTCCATTTAATATAATTTAAGTGGGGATTTTGCTTTTATTCAGATTCCTTCCAGCGTGAATTTTGACAACTAGGAGAAATAAAATATTTTATTGTATTATCTTAGAATAATGCAACTTTATTAATTCCAATCCATATACATTAATACCAACATTACAAAACTCACGCTTCTCTTCCGCTACTATCTACAATTTCCGAGGCTGACATCAGGTATTTTACGAAGAGTTACCATTATGAAAAAGCTTACCATTTTATTAGCCGTAGTAGCGCTAATTTCCTTCCGGGCGGTTGCTCAATATTCGTCTCTTACAGTAATTAACTCGGTAAACGTTTCCACCGATACCAAAGACAAGCCTCAGTCTAAGATCTGGCAACGCGACAACAGCTACTGGACCGTACTCACCCAGGACGACGGCACTTTCTTATGGAAACTGGATGGAACCAACTGGGTAAATGTTTTAAAATTATCAACCAGCGGGTATGGCCGGGCCGATTGTAAAGTAGTTGGAAATGTAACTCATATCCTGCTTTACCGCGGAGAATCTTCCCACCTGGTTTCGGTGGAATACGTAAAAGCTGCCGGAACCTACAAACTCTGGTCCGAACGGCCAACCAGGGTATCGGTAATGCTTGATCCGGGGGTAGAAACCGCTACCATTGAGCTGGACGAAAACGGCCGCATGTGGCTGGCATCGGATGCCACAAATAAGGTGAACGTCCGGTGGAGCGATGCTCCTTTTACCAACTGGAGCGCGCCAGTAACTTTAGCAACCGGATTAAACAACGATGACCTTTGTGCGATAGTAGCCTTACCGAAACAGGGAAAGATCGGCGTAATTTGGTCGAACCAGAACGGTAGGAAATTCGGGTTTAAAACCCACAAGACCGGCACTAACCCGGCAAATTGGTCGGCAGATGAAGAACCGGCTATTAAATCTGCCAAGAACAGCGGACGGGGCATTGCCGACGATCACATAAACCTGGCGGTAGCTAACGATGGAACCCTGTATTGTGCCATTAAAACGGGCTACGAAAGTTCCAGCCTGCCCCGGATTGCCCTGCTTATACGTCGGCCTTCCGGTTCCTGGGACGACCTGTACGAAGTAACCCGGAACGAAGGCACCCGCCCCATTATCATTATAAACGAGGAAAATAAGAAGTTAAAAATAATATATACAGCCTCGGAATCCGGAGGAAGTATTTACTACAAAGAAACCACCCTGGACCGGATCTATTTCAGCCCCCGGTTTACCCTATTAGAAGGAAAATACAACTTTGCTTCCAGTACGAAAGATAATTACCGGACCACCACCGTAATTATGGCTTCCCGGAAAACGGAACCTGGCAGCGTAACCACCACCGAAGCCTGGAGCGTACTGGCTACCGATCCGCCATATAATCCGGATCCGATCCGGGAAGAGCTGGTGGCCTATCCCAATCCATTTATCGAGAAATCGACCTTGCGTTTCTTTCTGCCGGAGAGCGGCCCCTATTCCATAACCTTACAGGATATTGATGGAGTGCACCTGATGGATCTTTGCAAGGGTAAGCTGGCGGCAGACCAGGAAAAAACGATAGAGATAGACGGTTCAAAACTCCGGTGCGGGGTGTATGTGGCTAAAATGCAAACCAACCACGGCGTTAAAGTAGCCAGGCTTATTCTTGCCCGGTAAACGCTACAGGAAGATCTGCCTCAGGAAAAACAGCCAATAGCAAGCTTGATATTATTATATCCTTTATTTGGTTATTGCCTTTAAACGCGCCCTCCTATTGCAAGAATCCTACACCCCTAAATTTTACCTTTTCACTACTTTTAAGCCGATCCAAACATCCTTCTTTAACTATTTCAGTAAACAGTAATATAATTTTAACAATAATAAAAATTACTTTAATTATATTATCCATTTAATAAACTCCACTTTACCATCATTTAAACCAGCCCACCGTTGCCTCTGGCCCAAACCACCACAGCTCTCCTCACCTGAATTAACTATCACCATTTAAAACTGAACTGAAATGACACATAAGTACTCTTCCTTGTTCAAATGGGTTAATGTTGTAACCGATTACCTGCTCCTGAACGTTACTTTTTACGCGGTAACTGAGCAGTCCATCATCTGGATGAATGTGTATGACTACAAACTGATTATGCTGGTACTGAACCTGGCCTGGTTCTTCTGCTCCGATATCTTTGAAATATACAACAACATCCTTACCCGCGACGCGGTATCGACGATGATTTCCAACACCGCCACTTTGGCTTTGTTTGCGATCCTGGGGCTTACGTTCTACTTTATTCAGCCGGAGTTGTTTGTTTCTACCGGTTATATTGTAAATCTTTTCTTCCTGTTCGCGGCCTTCCTGCTAACCTGGAAAGTGGCTTTTCTTTTCCTGAGAAGGTCGAAACGCAAGTTCTGGATCAGCCGCCACAAAGTTGCCATTGTGGGCGCCACCCCGGCCGGCATCGATCTGTATAATTTTATAGCGGCCAACCCGCAACTGGGCTACGATGCCGAAGGGATTTTCGACGATAACCCGGCCCCGGAAACCGCCGGCACTTACAAATATCTGGGAAAAGTAGAGAACTGCATTTCGTACGCCAGCACCAATAATATTCAGGAGGTCTATTGCGCATTGCGCAATAAAAAAGGCAGCAAGATCGGAAACCTGAGGAAGTTAGCCGATAAACACCTGATCCGGTTCCGTTTAGTGCCTTACGTAAAAGGCCCCTTCGATAAGGAAGACCTGGTTGAATTTAACGCCAACAAACCCCTGATGATATCGCGGCAGGAACCGCTGGAAGACAAAATAAACGAACTGAAGAAGCGCGTTTTCGATATTGTTTTCTCTTCCGTAGTTATCGTTTTCCTCTTAAGCTGGCTCATTCCGCTGATCGCGATCATTATTAAGCTCGATTCCAAGGGCCCGGTATTCTTCAAACAGCTTCGCTCCGGCAAAAACAACAAACCCTTTTACTGCTACAAATTCCGGAGCATGGCCCCAAACGCCGATTCGGACCGGGTACAGGCCAGCAAAGACGACATGCGCATTACCCGGGTGGGAAGAATACTCAGAAAAACCAGCCTCGATGAGTTACCGCAATTCTTTAATGTACTGATGGGCGATATGTCGGTGGTAGGTCCGCGCCCGCACATGCTCAAACATACCGAAGATTATTCGGAACTGATCAACAATTTTATGGTGCGCCACTTCATTACGCCGGGCATTACGGGCTGGGCCCAGGTAAACGGTTACCGCGGCGAAACCAAAGAAACCGAATCGATGCTGAAACGCGTGCAGGCCGATATCTGGTACCTGGAACACTGGACCTTATTCCTAGACCTGAAAATCGTGTTCCTTACTATCTGGCGCGTGATGCAGAACGATGAAAAGGCGTACTAATACATTGGTATCTGGATATTAGTATCTGGACTAAATAATTGAACGGATTTAGATTGAATAATATATCGTTTCCTCCCTGTCATTCTGCAAGAAACTTGTGCGTTTAGGGCACCCAAATCACAAGTTTCTTCCTGAATGACAATTGGTATAGTTTAATGTAAATTTGTACACCTTCTTACTAATATTCAAATACCAGTAACCTTTTACTTATTACCAAAGGAATAATTTGGAAAACAGCCTTTTTAAATCAAATACGTTAGAATAGGAAAGGAAATTTTCAAAAATTATTCCCTGAAGATATTGTGAGAAAGGGTAAGGTGAGCAAGGCAGGTATTATTATTCCGGGCATATTATTATTGTTCGGGCTTGCAGCTTTCTATACTTACCGCAACTGGCAGCAATTTACACCCAAAGTGGAAGAAGTAAGGTCGCTGCATATTGCATTCGAGAAAGATACAGCCCTCGTCATTGCCGGTATTCAGGTACAGAACCGTGCTCCCTTCCCGTTTACCATCGACAGCATCAAATATCAGATCAGTACCAGGGGCGTTACCTTATGCTGGGGCAGCCAGCTGATGCAGGAACGTTTGCCGGCGCTGGAGGACAAAGAACTGGATTTCAGGTTATTTCTGGACTTAAGCCGCTATCAGAAACAAATAAGCCTGCAAAAAGATCAGGACAGCCTGCACCTGGACGTACAAATGCAGGTTTTCTTCGATCCGCCCCTTTTTAACCAGCAGGTAATTACCCTTGACCGGACCCTTGCATTGGCCAAACCCAAAGGTCCGGCCCTTAAGATCGATTCCCTGATCGTAAAAAACTTCAGCCCGGATTCGGGTTATACTTTTCAGCTTAATCTGAATACCGATCTCAGCGACCTTCCTGCATTACAAATAGAAAACCTGGAATATGAGGTCCGCCTTTCCGACAGTTTATTGCTGGGGGGCAAGCTTGATTCAACTTTCCTGATAAAAGAAGGGGCGAAAACCATAGAAGTACCTGTTCACCTGGAAACTTCGGAAATGATAACCCTGCTGTTTTTAAAACTGGGAAAGCAAAACATCTGGCCTTACGAAGCAACTGCCTCGGCTACGGTAAAAGCAAATCATCCTTTATTTACGAACACGGAGGTCAGCCTGGAAAAGAACGGCCTGATCGATACCCGGAAAATAAAGAGCAAAACCGGAGCCATGCCGCACGTAATTCAGGTACAAAGCCTGCAGCTTGTTTCCAAACCCCGGAACACTTATTTGCAGGCGGAACTTCTGGTACAAAACCCTACTCCTTTACCCCTTTACCTGGACAGCGCCCGTTATTTTGTGCGCCACCTGGGCAAAACCGTGGCCCAGGGCGGCCTGGATTACAACCAGGAATTTCCGGCGGAAAGCAACAAACCCTTGAAAGTAAAACTGGCCGTAAACAATGCGCAATACAACCGGATCATGGCCCAAGCCCGTGGAAAAACGGAAATTCCGATAGAGGCCGAAGTCGTTTTACATTACAACCTGAAAGGCAGTAAACCCCAGCAAATCTCCATAAAAGAAAAGCTGGCTTACCCGGTTACGGAAGCACCGGGTTTTAAAGTGATAGATGTGGGCATTAAGCAGTTTAGCAGAGAACAGGGCGCTCAGTTGTTTGTGAAAATGGCGGTTCAAAACCACAGCCAGAACCATCTTCAGCTGGACGATCTGCAGTACCGGTTACTGGTAGATAAAAATATTGAAGTTACCGGCCGGACCCAAAACCAGATTCTTATAGATACCGGTACCACGGAACTGGAAATCCCGGTCGATCTTTCTGCTGCCGGGGTAAATCATATAACCAAAGGCCTGATCCAGGGCAAGGAAGACTGGGATTACACCCTCGACGGCCTGGCTTCCGTTTCCACCCAAAACAAAATGGTGCAGCATACGGAAATTAACCTGCAAACCGGCGGCGTGTTCAGCATCAATTCCAAAGGCTCTCCCGATTACATGCCCGAAATAAGCAAAATAGATACGGTGCATTACACCGTTCATACCGATACTGCGTGGGTAAACATGTACGCGGCCATTTACAATACCCTGCCCGTACCCGTAAATTTAACCAAAATGCAGGTAGATGTTATTCACCAGCAAGACACCATTGCCCTTTCGGAAGAGAAACTCAGATTAGTACTTACCCCCAACGCCAACTCCTTTGCCTGGCACACCCTGGGTATAAATTACGATACCTGGGGCGAGCATGTGCAACATCACCAGAGCGAAGACAGCATGTTGCTCAAAATACCAGTGAGGCTGTATTTTGAGCTGGCAGATCTAGGACCACAACAGGCCGCCTTAAACCTGGACACCCGGATTCCGACGCCGGTTACGCCGGCTACCGAGTTGGGCAAAATAAAGTTCCGGGGCTTCAGCTTCAGGCATGGCATAAAACTCGATGCGCTGGTAACGGTCCACAATGCCAATTCCGCAGGGCTGACGATAAGCAATATCGATTACCGGGTCCTGCTGGAAAACGGAGTGGATATGTGCGGCAAAATAAACCGTACTTACCGGTTTCCGATCGGTAAAAGCGAGGTGCAGTTTCCGGTAAGTTTAAGCGTTTGGGAAGCAGCGAAAATGTTGAAAAGGCAATTCTTTGGCCCGCCGGTTACCGATTATAAAATCAATGCCACCGCCACCGTTAGCACCGGTAATCCGAAAATGAAGCACGTTTACGTAGTATATGAAAATCAGTATGAAGCCAGGCGGAAAAAGTCAGCTCCATAGCCGTTTCAGAATTTTATAAATAAGGGAATTTTGGTTATCCTGCGGATATGAAGCAACTCGGTTTCGGAAGCTATCTGCAGAAAAATATCAGAACCTTCCCGGCTGTAGTTAAAACCGCCACCCATCAGGGCTTCTAACGCTTCTTCCCTTTCCAGAAAAACGGCATGCGAAAAATCTTTTGACATCTGGTTGTGAAACAAAATACTGACCGCGTTCTTAGTTGGCGTATGCATAGCGATTATCCAGGCTGCAATTCTTAAGTCTTAACTGGTTTCCCAAGGCTGTTATTAAGGGTTCATCTCCTTTTAATCGGCCAGCCCGAAACGTTTACCGGTAAGCCGGAGATTGCTGCCGGTTCGCGGTCTGCTCCTGTAAATGGCGCATGGCCTGGTGGTGGGAGATCAATTCGAAAACATCCAGCAGCGTTTTCGCATTACCGGAATTATAGCCTTTCAGGTAGAAGCCGTTGCTGGTTTTATAAACGATAAAATTATGGTTGCCGTAAGGCGCCGTTGCATTGCTGGCAATGGGTGCGGCCTTGCGCAGATCGAAGGGTTTGCCGCACGTGGTCCGGATGATGGTTGAGCTTAGTTCTTTCATATCGTAAAAGTAGTTTTGAAGTATTACCTGCACGTAAATTCATTATTATCCTTTAACTAAAGGGCTGGTTTTTAAGGCTGAAAGGGTAGCGTTTTATCCAGGCGCTTAAACATTTAGGCTTTAAAAAACCATAACCCTCAAACACCCCAGTTAAAGTCCCCCCTGCTTTCCGTAAGTTTTATGATTCCTTAATTCCTGAATAATATCCTGGTTACATGTAAACCTAACTTTGCAGTCAGGAAAATAACCGAAAGCTTTTTGCCAGGAGTTTTTTCAAAATTTGTGAATGTAAAGGTGAAATAAGAGCTCCACTTCTGGCGGAGCTTTTTTTGTGCCTTTCCTGGAACGATGCTTTGTTGAAGGTCAAAACCCACATTCTTCAATGGCCTTTCCGGCACTTTTTTTACAGTTCTGAGGAAAGGAAATTTTACTATTAAAAGGCATGAAAATAATTGACCCTATACCATCAAAAGACAAGCCCCCCTTTGGAGGTAAGGCCGTTTCATTCTAAACTAAAACAGCTTTTTCGGATATTTTTATCCGAAAACTTCCTATTGGGGATCTATTGATCCCCGGATTGTGGCCTGTAAATAGTCCACGCGGGTTAATAAACCCGCAGCAGGATACTTCCGGATCAATAGATCCGAAAGCGCAAACGGGGAGAATCCGCTGGAATGAAAAATCCCCCTTTGGAGGAGTAGGGGGAGAATTTTCACACTATCCGATTTTTCATTAATTAATCGAAAATGCATGGTCCTCCCCCTACCCCCTCCAAAGGGGGACAAAAAGATTCTGTGTAGCGCTATGCTTTATAGCTTCTTTCTTTCAGGAACTAAGGCTACGGGGTTAGTTTACTGCGCTTTTAACAGGCTGCTGCTGCGCCAGTTCTTCCTGAAAAATATTCCCGAAACGGTCGGTTACTTTTACAGTAATTTTATGGGTATTGGGGCTTGGTTTAGCAAAAAACAAGTGTTCGGTTAGTTGCGGTTCTACCCATTTATGCTTGGCCGGTTTGGCTGTGCCTTCGTGAAGTTCTACCGATAGCGGATCGTAGCCGGTTTCGCGTTGCATTTCTCCCATTTTTCTGTCGTCTTCGAGCCATTCCACTTTCCATTGCGGGTCCCAATTCCAGACGTTGGCGGCAAAATGTTCGGGTTTTTCTTTCACTTTTCCTACCGGATAAAGTCGTAATTGGTGTTCTTTCGGGAGGCTGGTGCTTTTGTAATACCACTTAATATCGCTGCCGTTCACTTCGTATACCCCGTAACCGCCCGGCGTACCGTCGAAGCAGATCGGGCCGGTCCACCAGGCGCCGCAAACTGTGCCGTGCACGTGCTCGATAATGTTGTCGCCTTCCAATATCTTCTCGTTGAAATGCGTGTGGCCGGAGTTGATATGCGCTTTGAAGGGCTTCAGCAAACGGTACAGTTCTTTGCGGTTTGCCACTACGCCGCCCAAGGGTTCATCTTTTTCCTTGTTGCGGATATGCTGCCGGGTAAACACCGGAATGTGCAGGTTCACCACTACGGTGCTTCCCGGTTTTATGTGAGCCAGATCCTGTTCGAGCCAGGCCAGTTGCTTTTCGGTTATATAGCCAATGTATTTTTTAGCCGTGCCGATAAAGAAAACGTCATCTAATACCACGTAATGAATTTCGCCGCGGTTAAAAGAATAATACGTCGGGCCGAAAAGCTTCTTGAAGGTTTCGGCGGAGTGCTCGTCGGTGCGGGCAGTGAGGTCCATGTCGTGGTTGCCGATCACTTGGAAAAATTGGACGGCGGTATGGTTGAGAGCTTGCTGGTAATCGTCGAATAATTCGAATTTATCCCACACCAGGTCGCCGCAGCCAAAGCCATGAAAAAGCGTGCCGGCAGCATAACTGCTTACCAGTTTTTTCAGGTCGGGCGCCGATTCGGTTTTCAGTTGTTCGGCATCGCTTTTGGAAATGATCTGTGGATCGGCCCAGACTACGTAATTATGGTTGGTATCGTCCTGAGTAAGTTTTTTCAGTTCGAAATCGGCTTTGAATTTACCGCGCTCCGCCGTTATTCTTTTATAGAAACGGGTTATGCTTTTTTCGCTCGGAAACTCGTAGCCCCGCGGAATGGAAATGTACACAAATTCAACGGTGGCATTGCTGTCGAATTCGTAGCGGCCTTTGGCATCGGTGAGCACTACGTTGTAGCCATCGGTAACGGCCACGTTGGCAATGCCCGAACCGTTGGTATGCACCTTACCCGACAAACGAACTACGGAAAGATCTTTGCCTTTTGCCGGCATTTTATACTTGGGAGCGGCTTGGATCAGGCCCGGCATCAGCGATAGCCCGACACCGGCCAGCCCGAGTTTCTTCAGAAAATCCCTTCTTTGTACTGCCATTTATTTTGATTTGAAATGATTATTGATTGCTTGTTTTATTTGGGTTTTGGAGCTTAAAAGCATAGCGTTCATCCACCCTTGTAACTCAACCACCCCCTAACCCCTCCTTGAAAAAAGGAGGGGAGCTTTTTCGCTGCTAGATCCTAATAGCAACGCTTTGTAGCAAACTGTAAAATGCTATGTTTTTAGGCCCAAAAGCTCATTTAGAAGCAGAGTACAGCTCCCCTCCTTTTTTCAAGGAGGGGCCGGGGGTGGTTGACTTTTTCAGCTTGACTTTTTCAGCGCAAAACGTTAGCGTTTACTTAATCCTACTTTTCCCACCATACCCTGGTATTAATATCGTCCCCTCCCATGGCGGCAGCAGCTTTCTGGTAGTTGGTGGCGTTGTTGGTCATCTGGGTGGTTGGGTAGCGGAGGCGCGATGGCATTGTTTTGTTGTTTACCATGCCGTTGCCTTTCGGAAGTACCGGCAAGCCCGTGCGACGGTGCTCGAACCATTGCTGGTTGTCGTTGAAGAACAAGGCGTAATATTTCTGCAGCATGATGCGCTCCAGGGTACCGTCGAAAGCTGCTTTCGGGTTGGCAAAATAAGTAGCCGGCAGGGCTGCGCCCCATTGCTCGATGGCTGCTTTTACGCCGTTCTCATAATGTGCCTGGGCGGAGCCGGCGGCAATGCCTTTCAGGGCGAGTTCCGCTTTAATAAATTCCACTTCGGCATAGGTCATGATTACCGAAACCATGGGCGCGGTGGCAAACGAAATGTTTAAGTTGGAAGGCGTAAAATTGAACTGCGCATTGTTGCCCGAATAACCGCCCGGAATACCTTTATAGCCTAAAACCGTACCATCTTTGGCTTTGGCCTGGGTAAAGAATTTCGGCAAACGCGGATCAGAAACTTCGTTCAGGTTATCGATAAAGAATTCGCCGGCGGCACGGCCGTTCGTAAAATCGATGGCCCGGCCCCAGGGCGAAACCAGCGGCGTAACGCCGGTAATTTTCAGGATGGCCGCATCGTCGTTTTTAGTGAACACCGGGAATTTTACCGGGTCGATGATGATCTCTGCCATCTTCGCATTGGCATTCATTTCGGTGCGTTTGGCTATGCGAAGGAGCAAGCGTAGCCGCAGGGAATTGGTGAATTTCTTCCACTTGGCAATATCGTTTCCATACAAAATATCGGTACCGTACACCATGGGTTTGGCGGCATCGAATAAGCTGTTGGCAGTTTCCAGATCGGCCAGAATGCGGGTGTAAATTTCCTGTTGGGTATTGTAAGCCGGGTAATAAATTCCTTCGCCGGCGCGGGAAGCTTCGTCCATGGGCACGTCGCCAAACGTATCGGTGAGCAGGGAATACACCCAGGCATTCAGGGTTAAGGCTACAGCTTTGTAGTTCGGGTCGTTTACTTTTTCGGCGGCTTCGCGCATTTCTTTCAGGTTGGCCAGCCAGCGGTAATAGGTATTCCAGGTAGAACTGCCGGCATTTTCCGAAATGTTGTAATGGTGCACGCCCAGGGCCTCTCCTACCCCGAACGGCAAGGTTACCTGCATCAGGTCGAAAGTAAAGCCGTTGCTGCGGCCGGTATTAAAGCTGGCCACTTCGTAAATAACCGGGTTCAGCAAGGTGCCGGGGTTAATGGTTTCGATGCGGTTCGGGTCGATGTTGTGCTTTTCAAAATCGTTCGTGCAGGCGGTACTTAACGTGCTCATGGCGGCGATCAGCACTAAAAATTTCTTTATTGGTTTCATGTTTTTTTATCGGTTTAAGAAGTTTCCGGAAACGGTGCAGGCTTCCGGGTTTTTCTCAGTAATTAGCTAGCGTTTCAGGAATTGTTTAGGAATTTCCGGGCTTAGAATTTCAAGGTCACGTTCATGCCGTAGGTGCGGGAAGAAGGCAACTGGCCCATTTCGATGCCCGGCAGAATGGTAGAGCCATTCAGAGCCGCCGTTTCCGGATCGAACATCGGGAAGTTGGTGATCATGGCCAGGTCGCGGCCGTAGAGGGCAATGCTGGCGCCGTTTACCACTTTGGTGCGGGCCAGGAATTGCTTCGGCAAATTGTACTCCAGGCGCACTTCGCGGAGCTTCAGGAAAGAGGCATCGAAAGAGTTGGATTCCACGTTGGCGCGGCGGTAATAATCCGCATAATAGGTGGGCAGCTTTACTTCCTTGGTGTTCGGGGAATACGTTCCGTCGCCGTTCTCCACCACGCCTTCGCCTACAATAAAACCTTCCTCGCGGCCTTTAAGCGTGTGTTCCAGCTTGCCCTGCTCGCTCATTTTGTGGTGCGTCTGCGAGTAAATAATACCGCCGTACTGCCCGTCTAACAGCACGCTGAATTTGAAATTTTTATAAGATACTTCGTTCAGGAAACCGCCTTTCCAGTCGGCGTAAGCATTGCCGATGTACTGGATCTCTGCCGGACGGGCCGGTAAACCTTCTTTGGTGTAAATGATCTGTCCGTCCGGAGCGCGCTTGAAACCGAAGCCGTAGATATCACCGGTAGAGCCGCCTACTTTGGCAATTAAGGTTGCGTTGCCGCCCACGCCAATTACCTGCTGATCCGATAAACCTTCGGCCAGTTCCAGCACTTCGTTTTCGTTCTTCGCCCAGTTAGCAGTGGTTTTCCAGGTAATGATTCCGTTATCGACCGGCTTGAAATTCAGGGCCAGTTCAATTCCCTGGTTACGCACTTCGCCGGCATTCAGCACGGCCTGGTTCACGCCGGTAGACCAATCCAAAGGCACATCCAGGATCTGGTTGCGGGTAAAGTTGCGGTACACGGCTACGTCCATACCGATGCGGCCATTAAAAAGCAGGTATTCCAGACCGGCTTCGTAACTCGTAGTAATTTCGGGTTTAAAACCGGCGTTAAAGAGGGTGCCCGGCGCGGCAGCGGAACTCGGAAATTCGCTGCGGTCGTAGTATTTGCTGGTCTTGTACGGGTCGGTATCGTTACCAACCTGCGCGGCAGATAACCGTAGTTTGGCGTAGGAAATTACCCGGGGCAAAGGCATCAGTTCGTTCAGAATAAAGCTGGAGCTGATGGATGGGTAAAAGAAGGAATTGTTCTGAACCGGCAAGGTGCTCGACCAGTCGTTACGGCCGGTGAGGTCTACAAAGATCTTGTCGTCGTAAGAGAAGGAAGCAAAACCGTACAAGCTGTTCACGTATTTGTTGCTGTAATAAGTAGACATCATCGGGTTGTTAATGCCGTTGGAAAGTTTGTACACGCCCGGAATGCCCAGACCATCTACATAACCTGCCACATCGCTGTATTTCCGGGCCATTTTGTTTGCCCCCACCGAAGCGCGCACCGAGATCCGTTCGTTTATATTTTCCCGGTAAGAAAGCAAGGCATCGGTGTTTATCTCGAAATCGAAGATCTTCTGTTCCCGGTAATAGCCCCGTAAAAAGTTAGCGGTGCTGTACGGGCGGCGCTGCCGGCGGTCTTCATCGGTCATGTCGATGCCGGAACGCACCATCAGATCGAGTTTCGGCAGAATCTGGTAAGTGGCGGCCAGGTTGCCCACGGTGCTGTAATTGTTCAGACCGTTGGTCATTTCGTAGGCGATCAGATACGGGTTATCGATGAAAGAACTGAAGGGGTGGATCTGGTCGATCTGTTCTTTGCCGTTTTTCCAGCGGGGTTCGTACCAGGCCAGGTCCACGTTCGGGTTCTGGAAGATCATGAAGTAAGCAATGGACTGGTTGTTGTAGCCGGTGGCCGGCAGGTTATCGCTTTGCTTGTGGGTAAAATTTATTTTGGAGCTTAGCTTCAGCTTATCCGAAACCTTGTAATTCACGCTAAGCGCTGCCGTCATCCGTTCGAAGCCGGTGTTCGGCATGATCCATTCGTTTTTGGAATGCGTAACCGACGCCCGAACCGAACCGAAATCGTTCCCGCCTTCCAGGGCAAGGCTGTTGGTAACGGTAGACCCGGTGCGCCAGAAACCTTTGATGTTGTCTTTATAAGGCCGCCAGAGCTGGCGTTCGGCCGAGCGGCCTTCCAGTTCCGGATCGTACTGGTAATAATACTGGCCGTTGAACTTCGGGCCGAAAGCGCTGCTGGTTCCGCTGGTGGCAGCGCCGTCGTCGGTTAAGCCATAGGAGTAATATTGTTCGCCGTCTTTATTCACGGAGGCGGTTCCCTGGCCATATTCGTACTGGTAAGCCGGCCATTTCAACACATCCTGAAAACTGACGTTGGTATTTACCGTTACGCCGATCCCGTTTTTCCTGCGGGCTCCGCTTTTGGTAGTAATGATCATGGCGCCGTTGGCCGCGCGGCTGCCGTAAAGTGCGGCAGCGGCCGGGCCTTTCAGTACGGTGATGCTTTCGATATCGTCGGGGTTAATGTCTGCGATGCCGTTGCCGAAATCTACCGGAACATCGTTGCCGGAACCCGCGCCGTAGGCATTGCTAACGCCGGAGCTGCTCAGGGCGCTGCTCATCGGAACGCCGTCCAGCACGATCAGGGCACTGTTTTTATTCGGGTCGAGGGAGTTATCGCCGCGCAGGGTTACGCGGGTGGAATTTACCGGTCCGGAACCCGGCGAGGTCAGGTTCAAGCCGGCCACTTTCCCCGATAAGGCGCTTACAAAGTTGTTGGAACGGGCGTTGGTAAGCTGCTCGCTGTTGACTTCGGTAACGGCGTAACCAAGGGCTTTCTTTTCGCGCTCAATGCCGAGGGCCGTTACCACCACTTCGTTCAGTTGTTTGGTATCGGGCTGCAGCTGCACGTTTACCTGCTCGCGGTTGCCGGCGGTAATTTCCTGCGGACGGTAGCCCATAAAGCTAATCGTCAGCAATTCGTTCGGGTTGGCAACGGAGAGGCTGTAATTGCCATTGGCATCGGTAATGGTGCCGTTCGTGGTACCTTTTACGGACACGCTGGCGCCGGGCAGCCCCTCCCCGGTTTCGTCGGTAATTCTGCCTTTAATGGTTAAAGATTGGGCGATTGCACTGCAACACAGCAGCAGCATGCAGAGCGTGAGAACAAGGTGCCTCCGGATGCCGCGTACATAAGTAAAACACATAGCTTTGGGTTAGTTTTATTTTCCTGCAAAGCTATTCCGGGGGCTTTAAGCCAATATTAAGCGAAGGGCATCAGTTTGTTAAGGGTTTCGGGTGGGTGGAGGGAATTGGTAATGGTTTGGTAAAGTTGGGGTGAGGGTGGTGGATAAGATTGGGGCAGTAAAAGAATTAGATTCAAAACAGAATAGGCTTTTCTGTTATGAGGATTTACTTTAATTTGAGACCAAATTCTAAGAAAATGGAAACTGCCATCTTACCCAAAACACCACAGGAAAAACTTAATACGCTTCTACTGTATTTCTATAACCGCCAAACCTATGCTGGAGAGTTCTTTGACCAGCGTGATTTAACTGGCAATGATGGAAATTGGAAGGAATTAGAATATTTAAGTAATCGGGAAGCTCTATTTTACTTAAATACATTAATTACTAAAGGATTGATACAAAGAATTCCAGAATGGGAATTTAAAATTACTTTCGATGGACTAAACTATGCACTCCAGCTCACAGAAGAAGGACTAAATTCAACAAACTGCTTTGTAGCTATGTCTTTTGATGAGGACGATAAACCAATTTTTGAAGATGGGATTGTGCCGGCATTAACTGCAACTGGCTTTAGGCCTTTCATTGTGAATAAAGAACATCTGGAGCCTGAGCAAACCATTAATGATGGAATAATTGCCGGCATAAAGAAAAGCAAGTTTATTATTGCCGATTTTACCAAGCAGAAAGATGGAGTTTACTTTGAAGCCGGTTATGCACTAGGCAGGGGCCTAAAAGTAATTTATACCTGCCGGCGTGATTGGTTTTCACAATGCCACTTCGATATAAATCACTTCCCCCACTTGATCTATGAAACACCTGCGCAACTTCGCTATGGATTAATTAATAAAATTGAAGCTTGGATAAAATAATGCAACAGGAAAGAACAGAACAAGAAATCTCTAATGCTGAGAAAGAAATAATACAAGAGCTAATTGATGGACCAGCAAAAGATTTTGCAACACATCTAGTTCAGGAAGGTAATGACCGTATAATTTTCTCGGCTAGATATGGTACCGGTAAAACTACCTTTTTAAATAGCTTTTTTAAAGATCAAGATCGACACTGCTCTACTTTTAAAAGATACAATGTCATTCATCTATCACCAGTTAATTACTCTGTTGCAACTAACGAAGACATCTTCAAATACATCAAATTTGATATTTTATGCAAGCTAGTTCTTAATTATAAAGAGATCATAATTGATAATGAGAAGGTTGTAGGGAGTATTATTCCGCTTCTGAAAGGTTTTAGTGTAGAGAATCTTACGCAACTGCTTTCTCCACTTTTTATTCTGGCATCTAAGGTATCTAAGTTCGAAGCCGAAGGCCCTGGTGCAAAATTAACAATTGGTTTAATGGAGTTAGCCAAGAAGCTTTATGAGCATGTAAAAGCGGAAAGAAAGGGGAAGAAAACAAACCAGACCCAAATTCAGACCTTCATCAATACCTTAACTGAGCAAGAAGGAAGTATTTACGAGGAAAACTTTTATACTAACCTTATTCGTCAGTTTTTAGTTGAACTTAAGGCTGAAAAAAGAGACGAAAAAATTAAAGAGAACATTTTGATTATAGATGACTTAGATCGAATAGATCCGCATCATATTTTCAGGATATTTAATGTTTTTGCAGCACATTTAGAAAACTATACTTGGGAGAAATATCCAAATAAATTCGGCTTTGATAAGATAATTTTTGTTTGTGACATTAACAACATCAAAAGTATTTATGACCATATTTATGGGAGTGGTGTAGATTTCAGAGGTTATATTAATAAATTCTACGCTAGGAATATTTTTAATTTTAACATTGAAAAATATTTGCTAAAAATACTTAATGAAATAATTTATTCAATATCAATCGAAAGTGATACAAGAGGATCAACAGAATTTTTTAATTATCATTCAGATTTAAGGACGGAATTAACAGAATTATTGCTTCCTTTTTTACAGACCCATTTAATTACATTAAGGGACTTACTAAAATTTAAAAAGATAAATCTTTCAAGCAGAGAAGTTACATTCGAAAAAAATAATTCTCCTTCTCCTATTCAAGCTAGAAGTGAAGAAATTATAGGAATATCAATAATCGAGTATTTAGCTACAATCTTTGGAAGCCTTAAGAATTTCGAAGATGCTATTGAAAACTTACATTCTATTCCTAACCAATCTTTATACAGCTACAAAGGTAATATTGACGGTTTTATACTAATAATTGTGAGCTACAGTAGCCATAAGTTTAAAATCTATTCTGAAGTTGATCAGCCAACAAAGAAAGGTTTGTATATGTTTAAGCTCCTCCAGAATGAGAAGTTCCGATATTTCTATCCGGACAACACCAATAATCGTAGCATTGGCATAGATCACAAAAGATTCTCATTATTATTAGAAGGAATAGATTTATTAAAAGCAAAAAGAATAATTTAATCTTTTATACCTGCCCTAAATATTCATAGATTCAAGAACCTGTTACCACTGCCGCATTCTATCTACAAGAACTGCAAATACAGCTTAAGGCATTTTTCTTTGGGAAAGTACAATCATTAAATATTTTACCGCCCTTAAGCTAAAGCTGATTGCATTGATTTATGCTCAGTATAAGAATCGGGCGGTCAGTGCAAAGCACCCTTCGCAGATTTCATCGGCAAGAATCGTATTCATGAAATATCGATGGCCCTACTAACCATTCAGCCTTTTCCCCATTCCCCCGGCCAAACGCTACCCTACCTCCCCGAAAAACCGAAACCCTGCAATACTGCTTTAAAATCCGTATCTTTGCACGATTTTTCCCTGAAAAGAACCAAGGCAGGAAACGCTATGTTTTAGGGAAAAACACTAATTCAAGAGCAGAGAATGGCAAAACGCGGATTCGGTCCTTCCCGCAACGGAAGCGCCGACGATAAAGAAAATAAAAAACCTCTTACCAAAGAGAACCTCAAAAAAGGGATGCGCATTTTTAATTATGTGCTGCCTTACAAAGCCAAATTTATTATCGGGCTTTTCTTCTTACTACTTTCCAGCTCCACCTTCATGGTTTTCCCGCTCGTAACCGGCAAGCTCGTCGATTCGGCTATGGGCAAAACCGACTGGATCGTGAACGACATTAACCTGATCGCGCTTGGCCTGTTCGGGGTGATCCTGCTGCAGGGCATCTTTTCCTTCTTCCGGATCTACTTCTTTGCCCAGGTTTCAGAAAATGCTGTGGCCGATATCCGCCGGGGCCTGTACCAGAAATTCATGACCCTGCCGGTTCATTTTTACGAAAAACGGCGCGTAGGCGAAATTACCAGCCGCATCACTTCCGACGTAGGTCAATTACAGGACACGCTTTCCATTACCCTGGCAGAGCTTTTCCGGCAGGTTATTACTTTGGTGGGCGGCGTGGTTTTCATTATGGTGATGTCGGTGAAGCTGTCGTTGTTTATGCTGGCTACCTTCCCCTTCATTATTGTGCTGGCCATGGTTTTCGGAAAACGGATTAAGAAACTGAGCCGGAGCACCCAGGACGAACTGGCCAAAACGAACGTAATTGTGGAAGAAACGCTGCAGGCCATTAATGCGGTTAAAGCTTTTACGAACGAATTCTTCGAAATAAAACGCTACAACGCGGCCCTGAACAAAACGGTACGCACGGCTTTGCAGGCTTCCTATTACCGGGGTGCCTTCGTTTCCTTCATCATCATCGGGATCTTCGGCGGCATTATTGCCATTATCTGGTACGGCGCTACGCTCGTGCAGAACGGCGATCTGACCATTGGCGAGCTGCTTTCTTTTGTAATGTACACGACCTTTATCGGGGCTTCGGTGGGTGGTTTAGGCGATCTGTACAGCAAACTGCAGGTGTCGCTGGGCGCTTCGGAACGCGTTCTGGAAATTCTGGATGAACAACACGAAGAAGTGCAGGAAAGTGAACCGTTCAGCAACGAAGCTTCGCGGGTAAACGGCAATATTCTGTACCGGAACGTAGCTTTCTCCTACCCTACCCGTACCGATGTGCAGGTTTTAAAGGATATGACCTTCGAGATCCGGAGCGGCGAAAAAATTGCTTTGGTAGGCCCGAGCGGCGCCGGCAAATCGACCATTGTGCAGCTGCTCATGAAATTCTACGATTTGCAGGGCGGCAGCATCAGCATCGACGGCCGGAACATCGACGATTTTAATTTAACCCACTTGCGCCATAATATCGGCATCGTTCCCCAAGAAACCATCCTGTTTGGCGGCACTATTAAGGAAAACATTGCCTATGGCCGTCCGGACGCAACCACCGAAGAAATTATGGAGGCGGCAAGAAAAGCGAATGCGTACCAGTTTATCCAGAACTTCCCGGAGCAGTTCGAAACAGTGGTGGGTGAACGCGGCATCAAACTTTCCGGCGGACAGCGTCAGCGCATTGCCATTGCCCGCGCCATCCTGAAAAACCCGGCCATTTTAATTCTCGATGAAGCCACCAGCTCCCTCGATTCCGAATCTGAACGCCTGGTACAGGCCGCCATGGATGAACTGATGAAAGGCCGTACCAGCATCATTATTGCGCACCGTTTAAGCACCATCCGGAAGGCCGATAAAATTCTGGTGATCGACAACGGGCAGATCGTGGAAGAAGGCTCACACGAAGTACTTTCCGAAGATAACGGCATCTATTCCAACCTGTTAAAACTGCAATTACACCAGCATTAAACGGTAGGTTTCCGGCTGAAAAAAGTACAAGGCTGCTCCGAAACGGGCAGCCTTTTTACTTTTAATTTCAGGTTTGGCAAGCTTTTGGTAAAAGAGTGAAAACCTTTAAAGTAATTTTTCAGTTTGGGGAAATTAGGATCTGCTAAACTAAACCTACACTTATGTACAAGCGTCTATCACCCTCCGTTTTTGCCTTTTTATTCAGTTTAAGCTTCCTGCTTTCCCATTTTTCGTTTGCCCAGGTTACGCTGCCGCCCGTTAGCCCGCGCGCCAAACTCACTCAGAAAGTAGGCCTTACAGAAGTAACCATCGACTATTCCCGGCCAAGCCTCCAGGGCCGTAAAATTTTCGGCGACCTGGTGCCTTATGGCAGCCTGTGGCGCACCGGGGCGAATGAATCTACCAAGATCACCTTTGTCGATAACGTAACCCTGGAAGGCAACCGCGTGCCGGCCGGCACTTACGCGCTTTACACCATTCCGGGCGAAAACCAGTGGACCATTATCCTGCACAAAGATATTACGCTGTGGGGAATCGATAAATACGACCAATCCAAAGACCTGCTCCGTTTTAACGTTCCGGCCCAGAAAAACCCGAATAACGTAGAAGCCTTCACCATCGACCTGACGAACTACACCCAGAACTCAGCCGATCTGGAACTGCTTTGGGCGAAAACAGCCGTAAAATTCCGCCTCGAAACCGAAGTAGATGAACGCGTGATGGCCGAAATTGAGCAACGCATGAAAGATCAGAAGGAACCGGATTACAGCTTATACTACTTGGCCGCCGGCTACCTTTACAACAACGACAAAGACCTAAACCAGGCCCTGCAATGGATCAACAAGTCCATCTCCATAGATCCCAAATACTGGACCGTCCACTTAAAGGCAAAGATCCTAGCCAAGCAAAAGAAATACGACCAGGCCATTGCCGCCGCCAACGAATCGATCTTCCATGCCAAAAAAGCCCGCAACGAAGACTACGTAAAACTAAACCAGCGCTACATTGCCCAATGGAAAAAGATCACCAAAGACAAGGCGGTTTAATTTTGGAATTGTTAATTGTTGATTGTTGATTGTCGGAATGCTAAATATAAGTCTGTCCTGTTGAGCGACAGCGAAACATCTTGTTGGCGATTTGTAGTGCAGTCTCTACTGGAAGCCGACAAGTTCCTTCGCTGGCGCTCAGGATGACAGGCTACTTAACTATTTAGCTATTCAGCCATTTAGCAATCAACAATTAGCAATCAAAAATTTTTCACCTGAACAAGCTGGGCGGCTACGCTGATGGCAATTTCTTCCGGCGTTTTGCTTTTTATCTGAATTCCGATTGGGGCATGCACTTTCTTCAAATCTGTTTCTGAAAAACCTTCTTCTTTCAGTTCTGCAAAAAGCTGGTCAATTTTCGACTGACTGCCCATGAGCCCCAGGTATTTGAATTCTTTGCCCAACACCTGTTTCAGCGCTTCTTTATCTGGGCGGTACCCGAAGGTCATGATTACCACGTAGGTTTGTTCGCCTTCCGGTATGTAATCCGATATTTCCGAATAAGGCGCTACCGTTTTTGAATGCACATAATCGTTGGCTTCGAAAGTATTTAAACCAGGCCGGTCATCGAACAAATGCAGCTCAAAGTTCAGCAAAGCCAACACTTTCGATAAAGCCAATGCCACGTGTCCGCCGCCGATAATGTAAACCGTTTCCCGGGCCGGAATCCGCTCCGAAAACTGCCAAATGGTATTGTTTTCGGCGGAAAAAGTAAAACGGGAAGTCTGATCAGTTTCCGGTTGAAAGCTTAAACCTTTTTCATTCAGGTTTAACCTGCCAACTTCTCTCTGGCCTTCGGTCTCGTTTGTCGAAAAAACCTGAAGCATGCATGCAATAGCCGCCAAATCCTGTTGCTGGAGATAATAAATTGCCACCGTTTGCTCTCCCGAACAGATCATGCCGGACTGGTTTTGCGGCGCTTCCTTGGAGTGGATCTGCTTTTTAAAGATTGGCGTAAATGGTTTGTTTTCGGTTAGTAGTTTCCGGGCCAGTTCCACCAGTTTATGCTCCATGATTCCCCCGCCAATGGAGCCGCACATTTCACCGGAACCAGCCAAAGCCATTTTAAAACCCTGCCTTCCCGGACTGCTTCCTTCGCTATGAAGTACAGCCAGCAAAGCCACCGGCTTCCCTTTTTCCAGTTGCTCCCGAATAAACTCCCAAATGGCAAAATCCTTCAAGGTAGTGATTAATGATTAGTGATTAGTAGTCATCTCATAAAGGGCCGTCATGTTGAGCGCTAGCGAAACAACTTGTCGGCTATTGGTAAAAACATTAAATCTGGCTTTGGTGCTGAGAGCCAACGAGGTCCTTCGCTAACGCTCAGGATGACAGGCTTTCTAACAATTTAACAATTAAGCCATTTAACAATTTAACCATTAAACAATTTAGCAATTTATTTAAACCAGGTTGCTGCCAGCGCATAATAAACCGCCATTAGGGCCGAAAAAATGGCGCTTCCCATAAACCGGTAATGCAAGGGTAGTTTGTTCTGAATAAAATAATTCGCCGATGCGGAAACCGGAATATTATACATGAACGAAAGGCTCGCCACCCGCAAAAGATCCCAGGAAATCTCGTTCCAATGGCCGGAAAAAAGCTTAATAAACAGCAAATGCCGCGCTACCCACAACGGACTGAAATACAGCATCGACATGCCCGTTCGCTTCAGGGAATTCAGAAACGAATTTGGCCCGGTTATTTTGTGGGCAATGTACTGGAAATAATTCGGCACCTCAAAGGCATAAACCGTAGCCCCGATCAGCATCATGCCCAGCATCCGGGTCAGGGAAAAACTACCCTGAAGCAGGGCGGCAACAGTATCGCCAATAGTATAAATAAGCAGGCCTCTTACAATATTGGCGCGGGTATAAATAAAGGACAAGGGTACTCCGAAATTAAAAATGAAATACAAAATGCTGCTTCCCGGTAAAACTAAGAAGGAGCAAAAAAAGCAGTAGCAGATAAATAGGTAGGGTAATGTTCCCTTCAAATATGCTGTACCGGAATGCTGTACCGGATTTTTTAATCCGGTACTTATGAGCTGCGGATTTGCAATCCGCTTACCTGCAAGAAAACGTTTCTGCTACATAAGCGGATTATAAATCCGCAGCTCACAGCTTTCGGATTACAAATCCGAAAGAGCAAATTAGTCTGTTAATGTAAAGTTCACCCTCCAAAGAAGGATAAAAAATTTCACTTTCGTTACAAGGCATTTTCCTTTACCGAAGCCGTTTGTGCAGCAGCTTCAAACTCCGGATATAAATTCAGCAATACCTTTTCCGGCGTCATGGGCGCTACAAAAGCTGGTTCGGCTTCCGGACGGAAAGCTTTAATGGCGTTCCGCAAGGCAAAGAAAGCGCCGATGCCGTACATCAGCGGCGGTTCGCCTACGGCTTTAGAACCGAAAATAGCCCGCGGACTGCCCGGAGTATCCATAAAATGCACCTCAACTTCCTTTGGTACCGAATAAATATCAGGCACTTTGTACGTGGATAAGGCATTCGAAAGCAAACGGCCTTCCTGATTAAAGATCAGTTCTTCCAGTGTCATCCAGCCGATTCCCTGCACCAGTCCGCCTTCTATCTGCCCCAAGTCTACGTTCGTGTTCATGCTCGAGCCAAAATCGTGGGCGATTTTCACCGAATCGAAATCATACGTGCCGCGCAAACAATCTACCGTTACCGTGAAAATAGCGGTGCCATACACGTGATAGGCAAAAGGATAACCTTTTTCTTTTTCCGGGTTGAAGTGAATGTCCGGGGTGGCGTAATGCGCATTTTCCGACAAACTCAACCGGCTCCAGTAAGCCGAGAAAACCAGTTTTTCCCAAGGCAGATCTACCGTTTTTCCGTTCACCAGTACCTGTTCCTCCTGAATTTCTATTGCCGCATTTCCTTCCAGGTTCAGTTGAATAGCAATGTGCGCTTTTAGCCTTTCAAGCAGGTTTTCGCAAGCCATTTGCACCGCTTTTCCGTTCAGGTCGGCGGTGGCGGAAGCGGCGGAAGGCGACGTGTTGGCTACGCGGGTGGTATTGGTGGTTTCGATGCGGATGCGGTTCGGATTGATGCCTAATACCTGGGCCGCCACCTGCAGCATTTTGGTGTTCACGGCCTGTCCCATTTCCACGGCGCCGGTGCTTACGCCCACGCTGCCGTCGGTGTAAATATGCACGAGGGCGCGCGCCTGGTTCATGGCCGTTTTGGTAAAGGAAATACCGAAACAGATCGGCATCAGCGCCATCCCCTTTTTCAGCAACGTATTCTCCCGGTTAAAGGCATTTACTTCTTCCCGAAGCTGCTCCAGGTTGTAGCGCGATTCAGCAGTTTGCCAGCAGTTTTCTGCTTCGCAACCTTCGGTGTGCTGCCCGTACGGAAACTCATCTCCTTCTTTCAATAAGTTCGCTTTCTGAATGACCGAAGCCGCTACGCCCAGTTTTTCTGCCGCAAAGGCAATGGCCGATTCGATTACGAACATGCCTTGTGGACCGCCAAAGCCTCTAAAAGCGGTGTTCGGCGGCAGGTTGGTTTTGCAGCTGTAAGCCGTAGCCCGCACGTTCGGAATAAAATAGGAATTGGTGGCGTGGAAAAGCGTCCGCTCCATTACTGCCGGCGAAAGATCGGCGGCGGCGCCGGCGTTTTGATAAAATGTAACTTCGTAAGCCTTGATTTTAAAGTCTTTGTCCAGGCCAATCTTAAAATCGGAGGAATACGGATGGCGCTTGCCGGTCATGCGCATGTCTTCCATGCGGTGCAGCACCAGTTTTACCGGTCGTTTGGTCAGAAAAGCACCCAGACAAGCCATTACGGCCCAAGGTGTAGCCTGATCTTCTTTTCCTCCGAAACCACCACCTAAACGCGTTACATCTACTTCAATGCGAGACATGCCAATGCCTAAAACATGCGCTGTGTGGCGTTGTACTGCCGTTGGCCCCTGGGTAGAGGAAGCTACGTAAATACTACCGGTTTCTTTTGGCCAAGCATAAGCGCCTTGCGTCTCGATGTACAAGTGTTCCTGGCCGCCGTTTTCAGCAACGCCTTCAAAAATGTATTCGCACTCGGCAAAACCGGTTTCCGGATCGCCTAAATGGAAAGTGCGCGGCTGCATGATGAGGCTGCCAACCTTCTGGGCTTCCCGCGGATCGATGATGACCGGCAGCTTTTCAACTTCCAGCACAATTTTATGAGCGGCTTCCTGGGCCTGGGCTTCCGTTTCCGCTAAAACAATAGCAACCGGTTGCCCCCAGAAATGCACTTCGCCTTCGGCCAGAAGCGGTTCGTCGGCAATAATGCCCCCGATCTGGTTTTCGCCGGGAATATCGGCCGCGGTAAGAATGCGGTACACGCCGGGCATATTTTCCGCGGCGCTGGTATCGAGGCTCAGGATTTTTCCGTGTGCTACCTGGGAGCCGAAAACCCAGGCGTGCAGCGTGCCCTGACGTTCGGCTATATCGTCAAGGTACACCGATTCGCCGCGAACGTGGTTGAAAGCATCTATATTTCTCATAGCAGTACTTCAGGTTTAAGGGTTTCCGGGTAAAACGCTAGAAAATGGGCGAATAAAAGCTGACGGAGCAAAAGTCGTTTGTATTGCGCCGTGCCCCGGGCATCACTGATCGGGGAAATTTCCGTTTGGGCTACTTCGGCGGCGGCCTGCAACACTTCCTCCGTAACTTCTTTTCCTTTCAGGAATTCGGAAGTTCTTGCCAGGAACATGGGAACAGGTCCCACGCCACCGGCGGATGTAAAGGCTTCAGTAATGACGTTATTTTCAACTTTCAATTGCATAGCAGCATTTACGCTGGCGATATCCAGGTGCATGCGTTTGGATACTTTCTCGAAATTAAAATAGCTGTCCGGGCCCGGAATTTCGAACATCACTTTCTCGATCAGTTCATCGGGTTGTTTAGCCAGCGTTTTATAACCGAGGTAGAATTCTTTTAATGGTACTTCGCGGCGGGTTTCGCCTTTCCAGAGTAAAAGGGTAGCGTTTAGGGCCAGAAAGTAGATGGTAAGATCCCCGATGGGCGAAGCGTTGGCAAAGTTCCCGGCCAGCGTGCCCATGTTCCGGATCTGGGTGGAAGAAACCAGCTTCAGGTGCTTGTACAAATGCGGAAAATGCCCCTTCATAACCGGCGAATCGCGAAGCTCGGAAACCGTGGAGCCACCGCCGATCACGATTTTATTTCCTTCCTTACTGATGCCTTTTAAATGATCCTGGTTCCAGAGTAAATTCACGTTGGCGCTCCGGATGGTTTCCATTTTCTGCACCAGCAGATCGGTACCGCCGGCTACGGTAAAAGTAGCAGATGCATCTATATGACCGTCTTCCGGCAGGTTTAGTGCCAGCAGTTTTTCTTTAATAGCCGGGAAATAAGCAGGAAGGTAATTATTATCGGCCAGCCACTGAAAATGCTCTTTGGCCGGTCGTTCCGATAAGCCTTCTACCAATTTAGCTGCCGCCCGCTCCAACGATTTGTAGCCGGTACAGCGGCAAATGTTCCCGTCCATAGCCGCAATGGCTTTCTGATATTCGGGTTTTTCGGTTTGCAGGCAATACCCCGTTAAGGATACTACAAAACCTACCGTACAGAAACCGCATTGCGTGCCGTTCTCTTCCACAATGGCCTGCTGCACGGGGCTGAGTTCCGCCACGTTCAGGCCTTCCACAGTTACCACATGTTTTCCGGCCGCATTGCCCAGCGGCACCAGGCAGGAAGTAACCGACTGGTACTTCATTTCGCCGTTTTCGGGCTTGCCGAGCAAAACGGTACAGGCGCCGCAATCGCCTTCGCGGCAGCCAATTTTGGTACCTTTTAAATGCTGATGGTAGCGCACAAAGTCGAGCAGCGGCAGGCCGGGAGGCAGATCGGTGCTGATGGTTTGCTGGTTAAGAATGAACCGGATCATAGGTTACAAAATTTTGGAGCGAAAACCCGTAAAGTTAACTTTTTATAAACAATAACCCTGTTACTAACATCAGAAAATTATTTCTTTATATAACAAGGGCAACTGAAAAATTTTTACATAAAATTTCAAATTAAAAGGCCATATTAGCTAACTTTTTCCCTGAAATCAGTATTAATACTGTAAAAAATATTGAGATAAACTGAAAGCTAATTTTAAATTACTTCATCGGGGATAGTCCGGAATTTATTTAATTTTTACCAGCAGGCGTTCTCACCCGTCTTTATGCAACAGGAATTTAAAACTTCTCAGGGCCGCATCTTTCTGAAGATGGAATATGATCCGGAAAATAACTGGATCTACTGTAACTGGATCGGCTATATTTCCCCTGACTCCATCTCCCTGAGTATAACCGAATTAGGCAACCTGATAAAGGAAAAAAGCTGCCCTTATTTATTAAATGATAACCGGGAATTGCTTGGCCCCTGGGATAAAGCCAACGAAAAGCTTGAAAAAGAGGTATTCCCGAAATTCATTGAATATGGTTTGCGTTACATGGCGCATGTTTTAGCGCCCAATATTGCTGGCGCTTTATCGGCCCAGGACCTTCACCGCCGAGTTAATAATACCTTCCAGATGCACTTATTCGGCGACATTGAAAAAGCCAAAGCCTGGTTGCGCGACTGTCAGCAAAAAAATGAAGCCAATACGAATTCCTAATTTCACCTTTTACCCGAATAATTTGCCGGAGCAGGAAAATTGATCTTTGCCGGCTACTTTTGCTCTTATGAATTACACCCTTTCCGAAATTTACATTTACCCCATAAAATCGTTGGGCGGCATTCGGGTAACAGAATCCACAATAGAAAAACGGGGCCTGCAATACGACCGCCGCTGGATGCTCGTAGACGAAACCGGTTGTTTTATGAGCCAACGGAAATACGCGCAAATGGCTTTGCTGCAGGTTTCGCTTCTGGAAGATGGTATTCAGGTAACGCATAAAACCAAAGCCATTGAACCACTGCTTATTCCCTTTGAAGCCAACGATGAAAAGAGTTTGCTGGTAACGATCTGGGAGGATGTTTGCTTTGCCTTTCAGGTAACGCCGGAGGCCAATGCGTGGTTTTTGGAAGTGCTTGGCATGAATTGCAAGCTGGTGTACATGCCGGACAATGCGATCCGGAATGTAGATCCAGAATACGGCCGCAAAGAGGATATCGTAAGCTTTGCCGATGCCTACCCGTTCTTAATTATCGGTCAGGAAAGCCTGAACGACCTGAACAGCCGCCTCGCAAACCCGGTTCCCATGGACCGTTTCCGCCCGAACTTCGTATTTACCGGCGGCAAAGCTTTCGACGAAGATACCTGGACGGAATTTAAGATAGGGGAAACCACTTTTTACCCGGTAAAACCCTGCGCTCATTGCATACTCACCACCATAAACCAGGAAACCGGGGAAAAATCCGATGAACCGTTAAAGACGTTGGCTACTTACCGCACCCGTAATAATAAAGTAATGTTCGGGATGAATTTAATTCATAACGGGGCAGGGAATGTAATTAAGGTTGGGCAGGAAATTGAGGTGGTTGATTAAATCTGAAAAGGAGCGTAGGGCTTAAACCCTACGCTCCTTTTCAGATTTAACGGCAGTCTTCTTACTTTTAGAAGCCTTTTCACTACCACTTTCCGCTTCTTTCTCCTGCACCACTTCCTTCGCCGAAACTTCCCTTTCCCGGTTTACTTCGGTGGCTTTTTTGTCTTCGCGCAAACCTTCGAAAATGGCCTGGCGCACGAGGCCGGCGGAGGTCCATTCGGCGAAGGAAATTTCGCAAACCAGTTCCGGTTTTACCCAGGTAGCCGCACGGCTTACTTTCACTTTTCCGGCAAACGGCGATGCTTCCTGCTCCAATGGCTTCAGTTTTTTAATGAGCATCTCCAGGCTTTCGCGATTGAAGCCGCTGCCACTCTGGCCAATGTATTGCAGTTTCCCGTCTTCGTAAACGCCCAATAATAACGCCCCGATATGAATACGGCTGCCTTTGGGTTCGGTGTAGCCGCCAATCACGACTTCCTGCCGGAGGTGCGTTTTTACTTTGAGCCAATCGTCGGAGCGTTTGCCGTTGAGGTATTTGCTGTCGGCTTTTTTGGCCATAATGCCTTCGGTCTGAAGCTTTTCGGCTTCTTTAAAAAACACGATGCCTTTTTCTACCCGGTGCTCGCTGTAGCGGATCGGGTCGGTATGTTGCAGCAGATTTTCCAGTTTCTTTTTCCGTTCGAGCAAAGGTAAATCCCGCAGGTCTTCGCCGTTCAGGTACAGGATATCGAAAACGTAGTAGTATAAATGTTCGGTAGGCGTGTTCTGGAAATTCTGCAGGTCCTGGAAAATGACGCGGCCGTTTTCGTCCTGCACCACAATTTCGCCGTCCAGAATTACCTGTTCTACTTGCAGCTTTTCCAGGCCTTTTACCAGTTGCGGATATTGCGTTTTAAAAGAATTGCCGCTCCGGGAATAAAGCTCCGTTTTTCCCTTTTCAACTTCGGCAATCGCCCGGAAACCGTCCCATTTATTTTCAAAGATCCAGTCGGGGTGGTCGAAGGGTTTGTCGGTGAGGCGCGCCATCATGGGCACGATGCGGTGCGGCATTTCGGTTTTCTCCGGCTTAGAGGCTTTTGTAGCTTTTTCTGATTTCGGAGCTTCAGCGGCTTTTACGGTTTTGGCCGATGCTTTTTTTTTATTTCCGCCTACGGTTTTGCCAAGGTGTTCTTCCGGATCGTAGGATTCATGCACGGCGAATTCATCGTCCTTTTTCAGCAGCAGCCAGTTGTTTTCGCCGCGGCCATGCATCTTCATTAACGTGAACGTGCCTTGCAGTTTTTCCCCTTCCAGCACGAAATGTATGCGGCCTTTTTGAAGCTCTTCCAGCAGCGTTTTTTCGCCTTCGGGTTCATCCGGAGTTTCGGTATGGTGGTAGGTCCCTTCGTCCCAGATATCTACGTGGCCGGCGCCGTAATTTCCCGCCGGAATGTCGCCCTCAAAAGTGCGGTAGCTGAACGGATGGTCTTCCACTTCCACGGCCAGCCGCTTATCGGCCGGGTTCATACTCGGGCCTTTCGGCACCGCCCAGCTTTTGAGCACGCCCTCCATTTCGAGCCGGAAATCGTAGTGCAAACTCGAGGCATCGTGGCGCTGCACTACAAAGCGCAAGGCGCCTTTGGTACTTTTTCCGTTGGTTTTTGGTTCGGGCGTTTGCTTAAAATCGCGTTTATGGTTGTAGGCTTCGAGGCTCATGCTGACAAAAAAAATGTTCTTTTTGCCATACGTAAAACCGGAAGAACGGTAGCAGCTTATTTCAGCAAATAAATGTAGGCCACGGGCGCGGTACTTTTTACCACGAAGGTAATACCACTTGCTTCGTGCCGGTACGCGCGGGTAGTGGTTTTACTTTTTGCGGTGGGAATCTTACCGTTTTCATCGGGCAAAGCCTGGCAGGTTTTGCGGATCCGGGCGTTCAGGCTTTCGAAATAAGGCCGGCCGGCGCGCTGAAATTGCAGTTCCAGTTCACTTTTTACTTTGAGGGGAAAATGCTCGCTCCGAACCTGCCGGCGGCACAACATGGGGCAAAAGAAAACGCTGGGCTTGCCATTGTTGCTGAAATAATAAACCGGCCGTTCGCAATATTCGGTATACTGCTTATCTACCCGTACATAGCCGTTATTTTCCAGCATATCGAACAGGCAAGTCGGGTACTCGGGCGCATTAAAGCAGGAAATTATCTGGTCGAGTTTCAGGTTCTGGTTCCGGGTTTGCGCCTGAACCCGGAACATAGTGAATAACAGAAAAAAAGAAAACAGTGCCTTAAAAAAAGAGATCTTCATTGGGGAAAAGTATAAGCCGGTGCAAAATTATAAACCAGAAACGCCGGAATTAGTTAAACGGTATGTATTCGGGTAAAAAACTAAATTCTGAAGTAAAAATGATCAGGATCGGTTCGTCTTTACGTTCACCGAAGAAAAGAAGTTAAACCACAAGGCCTTATTATTCCGTTTCAAACGGCAAGAATTTCCCTTCAAAAACGCCTGTTTTTCCCAATAAACAAACCAGGCTGAAGGCCGTAGGTTAATCCTATGGAAGAATTCGTAAAGCTGTTAACCATGTACCTGGCAAGGCTGGTGGAGATCGGCGCGGCGGCTATAATCGGCTTTGCTTCGCTTAAAGCGCTCTACTATTACGCAATCGGCATCTTCCGGCCCGACGGTAACGTTTTCCCGAAAAGTGAGATCCGCTTATCATTGGGCCGTACGCTGGCTTTAGCCCTGGAATTTTTGCTGGGCGCCGACATTCTGAAAACCGCCGTGGCGCCGACCTGGAACGACATTGGCCAACTGGCCGCCATTGCCATTCTGCGAACCGGCCTGAACTATTTCCTGGAACGGGAATTAAGGGACGCCGATAAAAAACGGGAAACCGAAGAGCGGCAGCGTTTACCACCCGATGTCGCTCCCGAAGCCCCCTGAAACGCTATTCTTTTCACCTAAAAACCAAACCCTATGCTGGAATTACTGCCTTCGCCAAAAGAAAACATTGTAGTGCTGAAAGTTAGCGGCAAACTCACCAAAGCCCATTACGACCAGGTAGTTCCCATTCTGGAAACCAAAATAAAGCAGTTCGGGAAACTAAAATTGCACGCCGAGATCGAAAATCTTGAAATCCCTTCTCTGCAAGCTTTATGGCAGGATATTAAGTTCGACGTGAAACATTACAACGATTTCAGCCATATTGCCGTGGTAGGCGAACCCGAATGGCTGGCCGCCATGACCAAACTGGTTTCGCCGCTGGTTCCGGCCGAGATTCGGGTGTTCAAAAAAGAAGAAAGAGCCGATGCGCTGAACTGGCTGGTAGGGTAAAAAACGTTGGCAAACCTACATATTCTATAATGCAGTCATCCTGAGCGCCAGCGAAGGACCTCGTTGGAAGTTAGTAGTATGCTATCTACTAAAAGCCAACGAGGTCCTTCGCTGGCGCTCAGGATGACAGGAAAAAAATGACAGAAAAAAAAAGTTGACAGGTAAAAAAAAGTCCTCCCCTGATTTAGGGGAGGATTTAGGTGGGGTCAATCCTCCTCAAAATCCTCTTTGCCAAAGCTCGGCATCGAGAACATGCTGCTGAACAGATCTTTGAATTGCGTTCCGGCCGTTAATGGATTCCGGCTAAGTTGGGAATGTTCCGCCAGGCCGTGCAGACAAAATTCCATTAAAAACAACTTTGCTTCTGTCGGCTGGTCTTTCTGGTAAAAATCGATCAGGTCGTGCAAGCCAGGTACCGAATTCAGTAGTTTTTTGTATTCTTTATCCGGCACGTCGTGGAGCAGATCGAGTGTATTGCCTTCGCTGAACCAGTCAGTAATAGCCTTGTACACATTCTTGCTTTTGTCTTTCTTCTTTTTCTCTTTATCCGGATCCGGGAAGTAATGAAGGAATTGCGAACGGATAGCTTTGCCCATGAGGTTGTTCGCCACCATGCCGGCTCCCTCCTGCTCGCCTTCATAAACCAGCTCCACTTTGCCGGTTATGGCCGGCACTGCCGCCAGGAAATCAGCAATGCGCACGTGGGTTTGATTTTCGCCGTTTATCAAGGCCCGGCGCTCCGCGGCACTCATCAGATTCTCAAAAGCCGAAATAGTTAACCGCGCCGAAACGCCGGATTTGGCATCTACATACTCGCTCGTGCGCGCTTCAATGGCCACCTGTTCGATGAGGTCGTTTACCAGTTCGTGCGTTTTAACCAGTTGCTTTTGCGGCTCTTTGATTTTAGCTTCCTGCTTGGTGATCTTCTTCCCGATCTCGATATTTTTCGGATAGTGCGTAATGATCTGACTGTCGATGCGGTCTTTCAGGGGTGTAACGATGCTGCCGCGGTTCGTATAATCTTCCGGGTTGGCCGTAAAAACGAACTGAATATCGAGCGGCAAACGCACTTTAAAACCCCGGATCTGAATATCGCCTTCCTGCAGAATGTTGAACAAGGAAACCTGAATTCGCGCCTGAAGATCGGGCAATTCGTTTATCACAAAAATGCCGCGGTGCGAACGTGGGATCAGACCGAAATGAATTACCCGCTCATCGGAATAAGGCAATTTCAACGTAGCCGCTTTTATCGGGTCTGCATCACCAATTAAATCGGCTACAGAAACGTCCGGCGTAGCCAGTTTTTCCGTGTAGCGTTCCGATCGGTGCAGCCAGTTAATGGGCGTTTCATCGCCGTGCCGCTTGATCTGCTCCAACGCATAAACCGATAAGGGCTGCAGCGGATCGTCGTTCAGTTCCGAACCTTCTACTATCGGAATGTACTCATCCAGCAGATCCACCATCATGCGAGCCAGCCGGGTTTTAGCCTGTCCGCGCAAGCCCAGCAGGTTGATGTGGTGCATGCTCAGAATGGCGCGCTGCAGATCGGGCACCACGGTTTCTTCGTAGCCGTAAATACCCGGAAAAACTTCTTCCTTCGCCTGCAGTTTGGCAATTAAATTATCGCGCAATTCCTGCTTTACCGATCGCGGCTCATACCCGGCAGCTTTCAACTGACCAAGCGTTTTTATGTGATGTAGCTCCTTTGCAGGAATGTCTTTATAGTTCATTTTTGAATTGCTGATTGTTAATTGTTGATTGTTAATTGTTTTACTCTTCTCAAACCTTTGCGTCATTCCGAGCGAAGCCGAGGAAACTTATAAAACCATTATTTGGACTTTAACCAAAAAAAAAATCCAAGCCATTTCTCGCTTCGCTGAAATGCCATAGGAGTATGTATAAGTTTCCTCGGCTTCGCTCGGAATGACCCGATATATAGAAATTTGAAATTTTCAAATCTTCAAATTTTCAAATCTTCAAATTAAACCCGCTTCCTCCGGTTCCGCTTGTAATCCTCGAAAACCATATTCCCCAACCCCTGCAAACTGCTGTAATACGCCTGCCCGTTATTTACTTTGGTAAATTCCTCTACAAATTCCTGCAAATACGGATCGGAGGCGATCATGAACGTGGTGATCGGGATTTTGAGGCGGCGGGCCTGGGCAGCTAGGGTCAGGGTTTTGTTTACTACTTTGCGGTCCAGGCCGAAGCTGTTTTTGTAGTATTTGAGGCCTTCTTTTAAGCAGGTTGGTTTGCCGTCGGTAATCATGAAGATCTGCTTGTTCGGGGTTTTGCGTTTGCGAAGCAGGTCCATGGCCAATTCCAGTCCGGCAACCGTATTGGTGTGGTACGGACCTACGTTCAGGTAAGGCAGGTCTTTCACCGTGATCTGCCAGGCATCGTTGCCGAACACAATTATATCGAGCGTGTCTTTCGGGTACTTCTGCTTGATGAGTTCGGCTAAGGCCATGGCTACTTTTTTGGCGGGCGTAATGCGGTCTTCGCCGTAGAGGATCATGGAGTGCGAAATATCGATCATCAGCACCGTGGAAGCATTGGTTTTATGCTCGGTTTCGGTTACTTCCAGGTCTTTTTCAGTAAGAAAGAAATCGGTTCCCAGGCCATGATTTAGCTGAGCGTTTCTTATAGAATCAGTCATCTGGATCTGCTCCAGCGCATCGCCGAACTGGAATTCGCGGCGGTCGGTGCCGGCTTCGTCGCCGAGACCGGAATGCGGGGTGGCGTGGCTGCCTTTGCCGCCTTTTTTCAGCTTGCCGAATATTTCTTCCAGTGCACTCTTGCGGATCTTTTGCTCGCTTTTGGCAGATATTTTTATTTCGCCCGAACCCGGATCTTCGCTTAAATAACCATTGCGTTTCAGGTCTGCCAGAAAATCGCCCATGCCGTATTCGTCGGACGTGAGGCCGTATTGTCTGTCGAGTTCGTTCAGCCATTCCAGGGCCTCGCGCACATCGCCGGAGGTAATGGTTAGGAGCTGCAGGAAAATTTTGAGCAGGCTTTCAAAACCCGGAGCATTGTCTTCGGGCGGTATATAATCGGAAAAACGGTAGTTTGCAGGCATAAAAAACTAAATATATGGCTAGCCGGAAATCTTCAAATCTGCCGGCAGCCTGATTAAATGTACAAAACGTTTACGCATTTGCACCAGATAATAACGTGTGGGAACAGTGAAATGATATGTTTGGCGGAGTTGGGTATTGTATTCAGGTAAGGTGAACCTCCTTCCAACGCCATCAACTTAAAGCAAAAGCGCTCTTCCAGACATCAATGTCTGGAAGCAACCTGCCGGGGACATCTTTGTCCCCGAATGCCTAAATGCGGACACGGATGTCCGCACCAGAATAAGTTTCAGACACAGATGTCTGAAACAGCGTTTATTCTTAATTTCTGTTCTTAAAAAACTACTCCTTTTGAGGCTGTAGCTTCACTGATTTAAAAACTTCAGATTATAAATAGGTCAAAGTTATAAACTTAGACCAGCGATTTTGAGAATGAGACAGCCCTGCTTTGTATTCTATCCTTCTACCTTATTCCGGTGATCTCTCCTATCGTCGAAATGACGAATAATTGATTAAACTGCTAAGAATTCACAACATTAAATGCTTAGCAAGCAACTCTATTTTCCTCAGCCAAATTGGCTTTGAATTACTTTAGCAGAGGCCTTTCAAACAGCGACAAAACAAAAAAGCTCCGGACTTTCATCCGGAGCTTCTCTCATAATTTTCAAGGAATTAACCTTCGATCCAGCGGAATTTATATTGCAGTTCCGGTATGCGCATGCGCTCGGCTACGCGGCGTAAACGGGCTGGTAGCGCCATTACGTAATCGCGGGCTTTTTCGCTGGCGTCGTTCAGGCCGGTCATGTTTTCAATTTTCCAGTCTTTGATCAGGTCTTCCAGAATGTCGGTATAATCGGCGGAAGTGTAAACGCCAATGCGCTGGGCAGCATCGGTAAAGTGGCCGAAGGTCTGGCCGATATTTACACCCAGCTCACGGAGGTAGTGGGCCGGCATTACGATCTTCTTGCGCATCATGTCTTCAAAAGCCATCATCATGCCGTTCGGGTCCACTTCAAAAATTTTCTCAACGAAACCTTTGTAGGCTTTCGCGTGACGGGCTTCGTCGGCGGCAATGTTGCCGCAAAGTTTGGCCAGCATCAGGTCGCCAGATTTTTTAGCCAGAGCGGCTACGCGGCGGTGCGAAATATTGGTGGCTGTTTCCTGGAAAGAGGTATAAACAAAAGCGCGGTAAGGATCGTTGCCGGTTTGCAGGTCGAATCCATCGGCAATTAAATACTGGGTAGAAGCTTCCATTTCGCGCATGTTCACGCGGCCGGAAAGGTATAAATAACGGTTCAGCAGGTCGCCGTGGCGGTTTTCTTCGGCAGTCCAGGCGCGGATCCATTTCATCCAGCCGCTATTCGGGTCGCGGGTCAGGCCGTCGGTGCTCATCAACCAGCTTTCGTACGTAGGCAGCGCCTCTTCCGTAATGGTATCGCCGATTAAAACCGCAACCAGATCGTAAGAAAGTTCTTTAGCCCGTTCGCGTAGCTGCTTTATCTCTTCCAGGAAATTATCGAACCGGGAATCGGGCAGCAGGTCGGCTGGTTGCCAGCTGTCCTCTACCGATTTCAGAAGTGAATCGAAATTATAATCAAGAAAGTTTTCAAGGTAAGTAAGTACTTCTCCGCGCGAAATAGCCGATGCAATCATATTAAATTCAATGTATAAAGGCCAAAGATAAGCAATTTACTCCATATTCCGGGGGTATGTTTCACCTAAACTGCCTTTACTCCCAAATGTTTCATGCTTCTTTAATTTAACAAAAATCAATTCTAAAGAAAACTACAAATGATAGGTTTTGCTTCCGGAAAATTTAAGTTATTTGAGGCATGTTTCTGAAGCCTGTAAACCGGAAATTTTCTACGGATGTACTTTTTAAGCCGGAAGGGTTACTGTTTTTTACGGTAGCTTTTACGCTGGCGTATTTTTTCCTGGCACACGAAGGCTTTTACTTTAACGACGATTACGGATATGCCCGCATGGCCGGAGAAGTGCTGCACGGCAATTTCCAGTTTCAGGACCTGCCTTCTTATCACCGTTTACTGATCTTTGTCCCGACGGCTTTCTTTTATAAATTATTCGGTATCAGTATTTTTACCACTACCTTGTGGACCCTACTCTGCACCTTGGGTTGTTCGTTTTTGATTTATTTTATTTTCCGGAAGGAAGATAAGCAACTCACCTGCTGGGCATTAGTTTTGTTCGGGCTGCAATTCCATACGCTGTTTCTGAGCACTTATCTTTTCCCGGATAATATCCTGATGTTCTTTGCATTGGCGGCCGCCGGAACGCTGTACGTAGCCCGACGCGAGGAACGCAATCCGGTATGGTATGCGGCTTTGTTTGTACTCACCAATTTCGCGGCGCTGCTTTGCAAGGAAACCATTGTCTGGTATCTGCCTTTTTATTTACTGGTAGCCTTTTCCGACTTTTCCCGGAAAAAACATAGCATTTTCTGGTCGGTTTCGACAGGCTTGGGCGCGGCAGTTTTGTTTCTGTATTTGCTTACATACAAGATTCATTTCGGGAGCTTTCTGTACCGGTTTACCATGGTAGAAAACACGAATCTGGTAATGGAAAACAATTTTATTAAAGATGCTAATGCCAGTCTGCTACCGCGCCTTACCTACGCACCGGTCTTGTTTCTAATGGGTGCGGGCTTCTTTTTACCCCTGACTTTTTGTTTCCGGTTTTTCCGCAAAAATGCCTTTTCGGAAATGCAAAAGCTTAGCGGTGAAAGTTTCTGGCTGCTGCTGACCTTATTGGTGCTGTTGCTTTTTTGGTTTGGCAGTACTTCTATGAACTACTACAACCCGATCACGCTGGTGCCACGCATGGCCACGCCGCTTTTTGCTCCGTTGGCCATTGCAGCAGCTTACCAGTTACACCGGTATTTTCAGGAACCCAAAGGTGAACTCTGGTTTATAATTCCCTTAATGACTGCCGCAGTACTTTTGCGTTCTTCCTTGTCGGTGGTTTACGTGGTGCCGGCATTGTATTTCACATTTGCCTGGTGGAGAAGAAAAGCAGGAAGATCTAACAATTCCGCTGTGGCTTTTCTGGTTTTACTCCTCGCGGCATTGGTATTACGGCCGTTGCATTTTATACTGAAGCCTTCGGTTTCCGGCTTTTTTGAACAAGAAAAAATTGTGAAGAACTTTCTGAAAACGGCTCCGGCAAATTCCATCTTATTCACCGACGGCTGGTTTGAAAAAAGTGCGGCCTATTACTTCAATTTTGAGCCTCAGCAAAAAGTGCGGGTATTGAATTACGAAGATTTCAATGGGGTAAATTCATCTTCTGAACAGCCGGTATTTTTGCTGGTGAATGCGAAAACCATCACCAATCCGGACTGGCAGTTCAATCCGCCACAGCCGCGGTTCAATTTACCGGAAGCAGCAATTTATAAGCGATTCCCGAACCGGAAACTGGTAACCGAAAACGGCCCGGTAAAGTTGTATCAGGTTTTTCCGACCAACAGATAACGTTTTACCATGACCAGAGCTTTGCATTTCCTGAACCGTTTATTTGCTTCTCCTGGTTGGGTGCTGCTGTTGGTGGTGGTTTTCAGTCTGGCTTATTTCATTTTTGCGCACGAAGGATTTTACTGGATCGACGATTATGGGTATGCCAAATATGCCTGGCAGGTTGCAGAAGGAACGTTTTCCGTTACCCCTACCATTCACGCCTCCAACCCGCTCACGCACCGCCTCATGACCTTTGCGCCGGTGGCGTTGTTTTACAAGTTTTTCGGCATTAATATCTACACTACCACCCTCTGGCCGCTTTTATGTACACTGGGTTGTTCCGGGCTCATTTATTTTTTATACCGGAAAGAAAATCCGAAGGTAGCCGTTTTCGGAATGATTCTGCTGGGCTTGTATTTCCATACGCTTTTCCTGGCCACTTACCTGTTTTCAGACAACATTCTGATGTTCTTTGCCTTCGCGGCGGTAGCAGTATTGTACAGGTTCCGCTACCAGACAGCCGGGCAAAAACAACTCCTTTATGTCGCCTGGTTTGTGTTGTTCAACTTCCTGGCTTTCCTTACCAAAGAAACCATTATCTACTACCTGCCTTTTTACCTCTTCCTGTTTCTCCAGGACCTTTTTCAAAAGAAGCGTTTAGCGTTCTGGCTCTGGTCGGCCGGGTTGGGAATTCTGGTACTGGCTTTTTACTTTGGGTACTACCATTTCCGGACCGGCGATTTTCTGTACCGGTTCCATGTGATCGAGCAAACCAATACCGCTTACCACGGCGATGCACCTGCACCAACCGATGCTGCCAAACTGTTTTCCCGGCTTACTTCCGCGCCGCTGTTTTTCTTTATCGGTAGCGGGATCATGCTGCCACTAATCTTTGCCCTCGGGCTTTTACCGGGCCTGAAATTCAGAAAATTCAGCCCAATCCTGGAGCCTGCTTATTTCTGGTTTTTACTGACTTTTCTGGTACTTATTCAGTTCTGGTTCGGGAGCACCTCTCTGCAGTTCTACAACCCGATAAGTTTGCTGCCGCGCATGATCACGCATCTTCTGCCACCTCTATGCCTGGCCGGCGCGTTTGGTTTGCAGCAGTTTTTAACCGGAAACCGTAGCGTTTGCGCCCTTTTTGCCTTTTTATTTCTGGTCAGCACTTTTCTGGACCGGAGCAATACGGTTCTGATGTACGCGCCGCTGGCGGTTTTCTTCACCTTCCTGTGGTGGAAAATGCGGAAACCTGGCAAACAACAAAACGCTTATCTGTTTACCGTGCTTATGCTGGCGGCAGTTTTAGGTTTGCGGCCTTTGTATTTTATGTACAAACCTTCGCTGATGTCTTTTCAGGAGGAAAACAAGATCGTAAAGGAATACCTAAACCAGGAATCGGGCCGGAACTTAGTGATCGGTGACCGCTGGCAGAATTTTATGTACGATTTTCATTACGGATTTGAGCGAAACCCGCATTACGAGTACAGGCAATACAAGGAAGCCGGAACGGATTTCAGCCAATATGATAAAGTATATTTATTGGTAAACCGAAGCAACTTATCGAACCCTGATATGGCTAAATGGCAAACCATTCAGGAACCGGAAATAAACCGGCTTTATCCGGAGAAAAAGTTAATAGCACACAAAGGCAAGGTGCTGCTTTATCAAGTAAAATAGAACCAGTTCGTGCATAGCGCCTCTCAATAATTGATATAGCGCAAGCGTCCGCTTGTGCTTGCGTAATTACCTGGTCTGCTAATAGAAAGCACAAGCGGACGCTTGCGCTATAATCTGCAAAAAAAAATTAATCTAATTTAATCCTGAATTTACGCCTTGGTATGATTCGTTTTTCAACCACGAAGGCGAAAATACATTTTCCGGAAAGTGGCAAGCGGCAAAGGTAAAGCTACCAACGCCTGCAACATTTTATATTTTAAAGGCACCGATCCAAGCTCCTGCAACAACGCAAAAAGCTCCTGTGCTGCCTGCCGGTTCTGCCATAAAATTGCCTGCTTCCATTCGTATTTTACCCGCGTAACCAAGGCCTGTTTTTCCGTTTCGTTCTGTACTAATGCTTTGGCTTTCCGGCAAACGGCAATGGTAGAGAAGATCTGTTTATCGTGGGGTTTGTATTGCTGTTGCGACATTTGCGCCGCGTGAATTCTTCTTCTGGTAAGCGGTTTATCGAGGAAATAATACTTGAATGTACGCGCCGACCGTACCCAGAAATCGAAATCTTCATAGGCCAGCGAAGCGTCGTAACCGCCCAGTTTCTCGAATACCGAACGGCGCATCATCATGGTGGGGGTACTGATAAAATGGCGGGCCAGTACGTCGGAAAAAACTTCGCCGGTCGGCGTGGGTTTCAGGGGTTTTCCGGCTTTATCGCGTTTGTAAAAATACCCCAAATGCTTGCCGCTGTCATCAATTAATTCTGTATCGGTATAAATTACGCCGTAGCTGGCATCAAGTTTTTCGAAGGCAGCAACCTGTTCGACTACCCGGTTTGGCATTAAGACATCGTCGGTAGCAAAATCGATGATGAATTCGCCTTTGGATATTTCGAAGGCCCGGTTAAAAGCAGCGCAATTTCCGAGGTTCTTTTCGCTGGGCAGGTATTTTATTTGCGGATGCCTCCGAACGTATTCTTCAATTATGGTGCGGCTGTTATCGGTACTGAAATCATCCACCACTATTATTTCCAGGTTCGGATAGGTTTGGTTCAACACCGAATCCAACGCTTCGCGTAAGAAGCGGGCGTGGTTGTAGCAAAGGCAGATTATGGTTACGAGCGGCTGCATTAAAACAAGTATTTACGGAACCACACGAACAAAAATAACCAGAAAAGCAGGTAACGCCAGAAATGCGCCTGCACCACGCCACTTAGCCCGAAGGTCTGGGTAAACCACCAAACCAGCAAGCCATACAAGGCCGCCGAAACCAGGTTCACGCCGATGTATAATTTCACCTTTTCCTGGGCCATGGTCAGGTAAGCGAGCAACCACGAAGTGAGTTTAAAAAAATCGCCGGTAAGCTGATAAGGGAGTAGTTTGGCAGCCGGCAAAAACTCCGGTTGAAAAAGCAGCAGCAGCACCCATTCCCGGAGGAAATAAAAGAGCAATAGCCCTGCCGAAGCCGCCGCCCCCAGGCCCCAGAAAACCGGCCGGATAAATTCCTTCAGGCTGGCAGGCTGTCCAAGCCGGGCGGCCAGTTGCGGGTAATAAGCCAGCCCGAGCACCGACAAAAAGGCCATGGTGTAATTATCGGAAAGCTTGGCAGCCGCCTGCCAGAAACCGGATTCCTTTACGCCGAAGCTGTTCATCATGTAATCGCGCACCCAGAAATCTACTAGTTTGGAGCTGATCAAAACACTGGCGCCCATGCCTAAAAAAACGAGCAACTGCCGGAAATGCTTTCGTTGGCCGGCTAACTTTAAGATGGCAGCGGAGGTCTTTCGCCAGCGCCATAAACCTAAAATTAAAACCGGTAAGCCCATCCCGACCAGGTAAGCCAGCAGCGTAATGGGTAGCGAATACGAAAAAGCAACGCTAGCCGCCAAAGCCAGCCCTCCTGCTGCCGAACCGATTTGCATGAGTAAATACCAATGCAATTGCTGCTTTGCCTGCCAGACGGTCATTACAAAAAACAGCGCCTGAAGCAGCAAAATACCGGCAAAAAATGCCAGGAACCATCCCGTTTTTTCCGGTTCGCCTAGTCCCGGAATAAAAGGTTCGAAGTACGTTTCGGGCCAAAGCAACAGAAAACTGCTCACCAGAATAAAGATGAGCAGATTCAGCACCAACCCGCTTACCAGGTAACTCCGGAAATTGGCAGTATCCGGCTTTTCCGGCGCAAGGAATCGGATCACGCCTACGTTCACGCCATCGTTGGGCAGGGTGGTAAAAAGCGCGATCAGGTTCTGAAAATGCGCCAGCAGCGTAATGCCCGCAGGGCCATAGGAAAGCGCAACCAGTTTATTAAGCACGAGCGTGCTGCCGGTCCGGAAAACCACCGAAACCGCCGACCAGCCCGTCAACTTTACAAACTTCCACATGCGCTGCCTTTCAGATGAGCCTGCAAAATACGGATTACCGCCGCATCGGCAAGATTCCGGTTTAAAAACGCTACTTTTTTAACGAAAAAAACCAACCGGTTAAGAGATAGAAATGAACAGCTAGTACACTGTCAATTTAATTTATAGCATTTGCTTGACGGAATTTGTAATTCCGTCTTAACCGAGCCGTGGGATTTGTAATCCCACTTTCTGAAAATCAACTTGACTATGTACTAACTTCGATAAATAAAGGAGAGCTTTAAAGAAGGTTGCCCGCCAAGGTGCTTTTTAAAATTCATCAGCGGAAAGTTCGGGCCTTCCGGCAAGGCCGAAGTACCCAGGTCTAAAATCCCGAAACCTCCTTTTTGGCAAACGCCATACAAACCTTCCACCAGCATTACGGCCGGGCTGAAGTGATTGAAACGCAAGGGACTGGCCGGGTAAAAATTATACAGCACGTCTTTGTTTATCCGCACGACAACGGTACAGGCAGCCAGTTCCCCTTCCGGCGTTCGCACCGAAAACAGGCTGAACGCTGCCGAAAACTGCCTGAAAAGAGCCTCCAATGCCTCGAACGATAGCGATAAATCGTGGCCTTTTTCCTCGCGGCAACTTTTAATAAAAGCGTAAGCATCCGGTAAAAACCCGGCATTTTCTTCCTGAAATTCAAACCCGGCCTGCCGGCATTTCTCCAGTCGCCGCCGGGCGGCATCAAAAGCCTGCTCCGCAAATGGAAATTCCGAAACGGGTATATGATGATTTACTTCCGAAGCTGAAACCTGAAAGCCTAAATTTAAAAACGTATTCGTTATCAAAGCAGCTTCGGCCGGCGCATATCCAACCGGAGCGGTTTTTAACCGGATTTCCGTACCATTTCCGGATGCTTTCAGCGTGTTTTGGACTTGCTTCAGGAAATCAAAAAGCACCTCCGGCGGAAGATCAGGGGCAATCTGCAAACCTCCGAAAGGCGCCCGGCCGGGACTGTAAATCCGGTTATCCGAAGCCTGAAAAACCGGAAAATGGGCTGCAATGATATTTGTCTTTTGGTCGAGTAACTGAAAAACCCGTAAGGTATCTTCGCTTTGGGTAAGCAGGTGATCGGGGCTTAAAAAAAGGTAGGGATCGAAGGCAAAAGGTTGCGGCAGGCCGGCAACGGTTTCGCTGCATTCGTAACGGGAGTTCCGCAAAAGGCTAGGCATACGGGCTGAAAAAGTAAAAGTCCTTTCCGGAACGGTCGGCCGGCGGCAGCGAAAATAATTATAAATTTGCAGAAACCGCTTGCCTGCCGCACTTTCGGCACCAAAGGCAACGCGCGAATGCAAACAAACTGCCGTGCAAACTCCCGAAAACCCCATTTCCGATACGTACCAGACCCTGGTGGCTCCCGCCGAAGGCCTCTACAAAGAAAAAGGCAGCAAGTTCATTGCCTTAGCCTACCCGGTCCGGAACGAAGAAGAAATAAAGGAAACCTTAGCCCAGGTCCGGAAAACGTATTTCGATGCCCGCCACCATTGCTATGCGTATTTGCTGGGCGCGGCTAAAAAAGTGTACCGGGCCAACGACGACGGCGAGCCCAACCACTCGGCTGGCGACCCGATTCTGGGGCAGATCCGTTCTTCCGGTTTAAGCAACGTGCTGGTTATTGTAGTGCGGTATTTCGGCGGCACCAAACTGGGCGTGGGAGGTTTGATTCACGCGTATAAAACCGCTACGGCCGATGCCCTGGCCAGCGCGCCGGTAATAGAAAAGCACGAAACTTCCGTAATAAAATTGGAATTTGAATATGCCCAGATGAATGACGTAATGAGTCTGGTAAAAGAACTGAACCTGGCCGTACTGAACCAGAAATTTGAACTTGCCTGTGAAATGGAACTCGAGATCCGGAACCAAATGCTGGAGCAGGCCCTAACTCGGTTCCGTAAAATTGACGGCGTTACGGCCACAACCGAAACGCTTTTGTAACGAAACCGCCGGAAAAACGCTATCTTCTGAAGGAAAAAACGGAAAAATGTTTAAAACGCATAGAGGTAATTCGCATAAACACGCGCCGGTAGGCTGGAAAAAGCCCCGCATTCTGCAACAGAACAAGCTCGAAACAAAAGTCGGCCGCAAGCCCGGCTACCTGTACGTGGCGGAAAATGCCCTGCCCACCCGCCTGTTCCTGCTTTCCTTCGACGAAACCGAATTACACGAGATCGAATTTCAGCATTACGAAGAACTGGCGGTTTACGTACAAATGCGGCCGCACCAGCGCCACTGGATAGACGTGCGCGGCTACCAGAACCTGGAAGTACTGGAGGCTATTTCCCGCGATTTCAACATCCACCCGCTGCAGCTCGAAGACGTGATTAACGATTACCAGCGGCCCAAGGTGGAAGAAGAAAACGGCTCGTTGTTTATTGTTTCGCGCATGGTAACTTTCACCGCCGACCACCTGATAGACGACGACCAGCTCAGCATTTTTACCGGCCCCAACTACGTAATAACCTTCCAGAGCGACCACAACGATTGCCTCGATCCGCTCCGCGAACGCATCCGCGCCGGCAAAGGCATTATCCGCAAAAAACCGCCCATGTACATGGCCTACGCCATTATGGATGTGGTGCTCGATCATTATTTCCCGGTACTTTCCCAGCTCAGCGATTATCTGGACAGCCTGGAAGACTGCCTTTTTCAGACGCCGGGCAAAGAAGTACTGAGCAGCATTTTATCCATAAAGCGGGAAATTGTAAAGATGCGCCGCATCATGTGGCCCGAGCGCGATAAAATAAACGAGATCCTGCGGTCGCCGGCCGAAATTATTCCCGAAGACCTGAAAATCTACTTTAAAGATACCTACGACCACACGGTTCATATTATAGACCTGATCGAAAACTACAAGGAAACCTCCGGCAGCTTAATTGAACTCTACCTTTCCAACGTAAGCAACCGCATGAACGAGATCATGAAAGTGCTAACCGTTATTTCCAGCATCTTCATTCCGCTCAGCTTTATTGTAGGCCTATACGGCATGAACTTCTCCCGCGAAAACCCGGAAACCGGCGGCGTAAACCAATACAACATGCCCGAACTTTACAACCCCTACGGCTATATTACGCTGGTTGTAGTCATGGTTACGCTGGTTACGCTGCAGCTTATCTTCTTTTACCGGAAGGGCTGGCTGAGTAAGTTCTAGGCATATTTCATAAATACTGCTGTCATCCTGATTAGGGAAAATTTTGTATGAAATTCTTCAAAGGAATATGACAACAAAAGTTGGTTACCAGTGGTGGTGCCGTCTGCTAAGTGTCATCCTGAGCGATAGCAAAGGACCTCGTTGGCTTTCTATAGACAACCTCACTACAAGGAGCCGACGAGGTCCTTCGCTATCGCTCAGGATGACAGATGTTTATTAGCCAGCTTCTTGCTAAATGCTAATCCTAACGTTATTCGATAATTCCCCTCCTCGGAGGGGTTAGGGTGGGTAAAAAGTTGGGGCTGCCTAAAAGAAAAAGAAAAGAATGAGTTGGTATGCAGCTGAAAACAGTTTCGTCCATTTCCCGGTAAGGTTTAACCCCCCCCTAACCCTCCGAGGAGAGGAATTGATTGCCTAAGTCATTTCCTTCCTATTTAGAATACTAACCGCAAGCCGAAGACTGCAGCCATTACCAAACCTACCGCTTAATGGAGATCTTTTTCAGCTCGCGGCCATATACCTTGTAAAGCTGGTATTGATCCGTAGGCTCGTTGTAGAACAGGCTTACCGGCATCCGGTTTTCAATTACCAGGTTGCCGATCGGTTTGGCTTTGCCATCGAAGAGGTAGGTTTTTGCGGGACCGGTTTCGGTAATAACGTACACAATGCGCTCGCCGCCGAAAAGGAAGTACTGCACAATTTTAGGCGAGGAGGTAAAGAAATTCCGTTCCAGCAATAGGCGGTATTCCGGGTTAAGTAACGTTACCCGGCCCTGGCTTTGCCGCGCGATCAGGAACGATTTTTTATGGCTTTCCGGAATTAACGTAAACCGGGCGTATCGGTCCGGCCGCACCAGCTGGTGCCTTTTGGTAATTTCCCCGGACAGGTTAAACGTAATAACTTCGCCGCGCACGGTAACCAGCGTAAATTCCGACTTCCGTAAATTAACGCCCGCTTTCCCGAAAGCACCCGAATTGATCGGCCCGCCCACGCTGAACGGGAAACCCGGGTAAGGCTCCCCTTCTTCGTTCAACGCATATACGTAACCATTCTCCAGCACCGCCAGCACTACGTTTTTAGCGCCCACCCGAACCAGTTGCGGCTCGGCTGCCAGCCTTGCTTCCAGTTTAACCGGCTGCCATCCAGGCTGCAGATCGCCGGCTTCGTCAAACAGATAAAGATTTCCCAGGTCATCGTCTACCAGCAGCCGGTGGTCGCCGTGGTTATCCCAGTCCACTACCGTTAACCGCTGGATCTGCACGCTGTCCGGAAGGTAATAGGGAAAGTTTGCTACTTCCTTGCCCGAACGGTCGAGGCAATGGATCTTATTTTCGGTAGCAAACAGGTATTTGGTTTTTCCGTCGGAACCGAACGTAGCCTGAATTACTTCCCCGGCCAAGGCTTGCTGCAACGAATCGGACCAGGTTATTTTCCCGTCTGCATTTACGTTGTGCAAAACCAGGCTGGAGTCCTGCACCACCATTTCCAGGCTCCGGTTTAGCGGGTTGCGCACCGGAAATGGCCCCCGGATCACTTTGCTCCGGAAAGCTACGCTTTTCTCAATTTCAAAAGTATCGGCTTTCTGATCTTCAATGGCCAGGGCATCCTGCTGCCGGAGTAAAATACTGGTATAATATTGCTTATCTACGGCGCTGAATTGCAGGGAAAACTGGTTGAAATCGGTTATCAGGTCTTCGTTGCGGAGCAGGCTGGTCCTTTTATCGGGAGCTACGTACCGGTTCAGCATATTCCAGGCGTTCTCCGAATTCACGTAAAGGCTGAAGTTGGTTTCGTGCTGGGTTTCTTCCAGAAAAGCTTTTTGCGCCACCGATTTTGACCAAACGTTTTCTGCATCAATGTCGGCAATTAAACTCCGGAGCGTAACCACATCGTCGGCAAAGAACACGTAATTTTCTACCTGCACAAAGTAGGTCTGCTCAAAACCGGAGAACAATTTCCCGAACAGTTTCCTCGGCAGCTCCGGCTCAGGTATCATCCGGATGGTGTAGCGGCCTTTCTGTTCTTTGTAGGGAATGGTTCCGGCCTCCTGGTTCTGTACCGATACCATGTGGTTTAACAGCGCCAGGGCTTTTAGCGGGGCAGCTAATTGGGCAACCGCCACTTTTTCCGGCGAAGCAGCCGGGTTGTACGTTTGCAGGTAACCCAGCGCCAGTTCGCCGCCGAAGAAATTAGCCAGGCTATCGGTCAGGGCTGACATCGGGGTGTTCAATTCCGGCCCCGGATTATTGAACTGGCGCATCCGGCTGGTCTGGTCGAGGCCGAAGTGCAGCAATACGGCCATCCGGTTAGGAATAAACTGCTGCATTAAAAACTGCTTTGGCTTCTGGCCGGCTATGTGCTCGTGAAAGGTTCCATGCAGGTCTTCCGGGTTCGAAAATCCGTTGAGGAAGAGCTTGTTGTTTTCGAGCTTGAATTCCAGCATGCTGTTGCGGCAAAGCCCCGAAAGGTACTCGATGGCCGGCTGCAGTTCCGGCTTAAAGAACAGGCGGAGAAAAGGCGGCAGGTTGCGGTAGTTTATAAAAACGTTGGCGTATACTTTTTCCTGGTTCAGGTAATTGATATTCTTAAAACCTGCCTTTACCGACGCTAACTGCTGCCTTTTTATGCGCCGGATAATGCTTTCCAGCAACACCGGCGATTGACTGATGACCAGGTTATTCCGGTAGGAAAAATAAGAAATAACCCCGGCGTTGTTCAGGTTCTTTAATTCGGTAACCTGAATACCCTGATAGGTGTGGGAACTGTGCTGGAAAACCTTATTCTTTTCCAGGTTCTCGACCAGCGTGCGGACGTAGCGGTGCTCTTTAACAGTACTGATCGGCAGGTAAAAAACCAGGTCGTAATCGGTTTTGCTTACCACGTGCGCCGAAGTAAGCATGGTTTTGGGGCCTAAAAACCGGAAGAGGTCGCCTTTCCGGCCACCAATGCTATCTACCAGCGCCAGGTTGTCTTCCAGGCGCCGCAAATACGTTACCTCCGAAAGCGACTCCCAGACCTGGGTGCGCTTCAGGCGGTCTATGAACTGGGTATGGTTCCCCGATTCGATCACGAAAACGGCGTCATCGGGCACCAGCGTCCACAGATCTACTTTTTCGCGGGCTTCTTCCCATTTGCTGTAGCCATAATAACCCAGCCCGGCCAGAAGCAGCAATACCCCAAAATAAAATATAAATCTCTTCGGCATTCGCAAAAGGTAAGCAGCAAAAATAGCTAAAATTTCCGCCTTGCAAAGGCTTTAACGTTCCAGAAGCTTTTAAACACTTTACCAACAAGGGCTTAACCTGGAAATGCTATAATTTCTTAGCTTAAAAATATTGCCAAAGCAGGGTTTTCTCCTTAACTTTAAAAGTTAATTTCAGAATGAATGAAAAAGCAACGACCAATTTGGGCAATCTTATTGCTGCTTACCAGCAGTTGCTTTAACCTGCGCGATCCGGAAACCCCCAAACCCGAAACCGTAAGCGAGTGGACCTCCCCCACCCAGCCTGAAATTCTGATTGGCAATTTCAGCAATGCGGTGCGCAGCCTGAACGTTTCGGTTTACGATCGCTGCTTTACCTCAAGTTTCCGTTTTTTACCGGACCCGGCCACCCAGGGAGCCAGTACCTTTTTGTTTCAGAACTGGTCGGTGCCGGAAGAGCGCGATTATTTTAATGGGCTGAAAAACAAAAGTGCCGGCAATGCAAGGAATGTACTGGAACTTACCAAAACCCGGGAAAACTTCTTCACCCCCGATTCGTTGGAGCAGTTCTATAAATACAAATTGCAAACTTCCCAGACCGATACAGCCCTGCAGAGCCACAACTTTACCGGCCAGATGCGCCTGATCCTCACCCGCCGGAATACCGAATGGAAAATTGCCCGCTGGGAAGACAGCCGGGAAAACCAAACATGCTGGAGCGACTTAAAAAAATATTGCATCGCCCGTTAATATCAGCCGTTCTGCTGGTATTGGCCGCAACCTGCTGGGGTTGCAACCCCTTCGCGCCCGGCCTCGACGATGCGGTAAGCGACCCGAACAAACTACTCGGTGACCGCACCCAAATAGACGGCTTTTTCGATTGGTTCCGGAGTGCTTACCAGTTGCGCGATTCCACCTTGTATGGCCAGATCGTAGCCCCGGGTTTTACCTTCACGTATTTCGATTTCAGCAACAACACCGAAGTAAAATGGACCCGCGACGTAGAAATGGCTGCCACCCATAAGCTTTTCCGCAACGTGCGCTCCACCACCCTGCAATGGAACCAGTACATTGTGGCCGACACCGCCTTATCCGACACCATGGCCGTGGTAGAGCGGGCTTTTAACCTAAGCATTAACCAGGACGATGCCACCGTTTACCAGGGAGTAGGCTCGGCCCGGCTGGTATTGGTGCGCAAACGAAAAGGCGATCCCTGGAAAATGCGTTCCTGGTACGACAAAAGCGATTTCTGACATTTTCATACCTGAAACATATCGTTTTGCTGACCTGTAAAGTCACCTGTAAAATTTTTTCTTAGAAACGCGTTACCCTTGGTATCAGCATTTTCCTTTCAGGAAAATAGCATCCTGAAATAAAGTGAGCCACCCAATAAAAAGGCAATTCCCCCGATAAACTTTAGTTTCTCAAAATGAAACGTTTACCCATTTCAAATTGTACTCCGGGAAACTTTTAGTCCGAGTTTATAAACCTGAAAATTTAAAGGAAAAATAATAATTTATATCCTGATTTGTACCGGGACTTCGGCCGCCGTTTTGTAACTTTGCACCAAATTGCGTTTATTAAAAACACATGAAAAAAATTCTATTAGCAGTTTACCTGGCTTCGGCAGCCTTTCTGGTTCAGGCCGGCGGCTTTCAGGTAAACACCCAAGGGCAAAAAGCGCTTGGTATGGGCGGGGCTTTCACAGCTTATAACAAAGATGCTTCTGCGGCTTACTTTAACCCGGGCGCCATGGCCATGCTGGATTCGGGTCGGTACTTAAGCGTGGGATCTACTTTACTGATGCCGAGAACCAAATTCTTAAGCAACAGAACCAATGCGGTTACCGAAATGGAAGGCCAGAATTTCTTCCCTTCTTACCTGTATGTGGCTGTGCCCTTAAACGAGAAAATAAGCGTGGGACTGAGCGTAAACAGCCCGTTCGGCTTAGGCACCAAATGGGACGACAACTGGGAAGGCAACGCGGTTACGCAGGAAGCAAACCTGAAAACCTTTTATGTGCAGCCTACGGTTTCCTACCGCTTTACCCAAAATTTCAGCTTTGGAGCCGGTTTGGTTTACGCCTATGGCGACGTTCTGGTGCGCCGGCGCATCGGGGAATTTAACAGCGATGTAAAACTTACCGGACAAGCATCAGGATTTGGTTATAATGCCGGTATTTTCGGAAAGGTGAAAGACGAGGTTTTCTTCGGAATTACCTACCGTTCCGGCGTAAAATTCAACCTCGACAAAGGACAGGCCACTTTCACCAACGTTCCTGCTTCTTTAAGCGAGCGGTTCCCGAACCAGAACTTTAAATCGGAGCTGGAGCTGCCTTCTACCCTTTCGGTAGGTTTCTCGAACCGCATTAACAGCAAAACGGTACTCTCCTTCGAATTTAACCTGACCGGCTGGTCGAGCTACGATTCCCTGAACTTCAACTTCGAAAACCAGGCTACGCCGGACTCCCGTTCCGGCCGCCGTTACGAAGATGCCATGTCTTTCCGTGTAGGCTCCGAATACACCCCGAACGGTAAATTTGCTTTCCGGGCCGGTGCTTTTTATGACGAAACCCCGGTGCGTGACGAATATATTTCCCCTGACCTGCCGGACGGCGGCCGCTTAGGTTTAACCGCCGGCGCCAGCTACCGGATCTCGGAACGTTTTGAGCTGGACGCTGCCTACGTATTCGAAAAAGTAAGCGAGCGCCGTGCTACTACAGATATTTCGAAGGTAGATATTTCCAGCATTGCCGGTACGTACCGCACGCTTGTAAATGGTATTGGTCTGGGTTTAAATTATAAATTTTAATTCCTGTATATGAAACGCATTTTATACTTACTTACAGGTATTGCATTAACTGGTCTGGTTAATGCCTGCAAACCGGACCTGGAAGCTCCTGCCGCTTCGGCTGGCGACGCAAAGCTGGACTTCAGCAAATACGCGGCTTTTGGCGACTACCACACGGCCGGTTATATGAACGGCGGCGTAAGCCGGGAAAGCCAGCAATACGCTTATCCGAATATCCTGGCCCAGCAATTTGCCCTTATTGGCGGTCCAACCCAGTTCAACCAGCCTTATTTTAATTCCCCTACCCCATCGGTAATGGAATTGAAAGGATTCGAAAATGGCCAGCCAGTAATAACGGGCGGCGAGGAAATGATGAAATTCATTTACTCGGGCTGCAACCCTTCCACCCAGCTTGGCCCGTATGAGCGCTACAGCAACAGCAACGAAGAAACGAATGCTTTGCAAAACTTCGGAGTTCCGGGTTTAAAGATCAATCAGTTTAAACAAACCAGCTTAAACGCAGGCAACCCTTTTTACCAGCGTTTACTGGCACCAAGCGATAATAGCACTTACCAGGCAATTGCTGCCAGGTCGAATCCTACTTTTTTCACCCTTTGGGTAGGGATCAGCGACATTATCAGCTACGCATCAAGCGGTGGAACCTGTGGCAACATCAACCAGCTTCATGAAACAACTTACAAGAACGAAGTAGCAGGTTTATTAGACTCCTTAAGCCGGATCAGAAAACAGGAAAACAACAAATTTGCAAGTACCCGACCTGGCGTAATCCTTAATCTGCCCTCGGTAAAACAATTTGCTTTCGCGCGCCTTGTGCCGGACCCAACCATATTACAAAAGAAGATCCAGCAGGAAAATAATAACAGCGAAATATTTATCTGGGTTGATAAAAAAAGAACGCCCTTTGTAGGAGTACGCGACGTAGTAAAGATCAGCTTCGATGATGTTTTACTGGCTAAAGGCCTGAAAAACCTGAACCGCCGGGACCCGGCTTTAGATACACGAAACGTGAATGGCGTTGATGTTATTGTTCCTCATGGCCTCAGCGAGTTAAATCCGCTGACGAATGAAGAGGTCCTGGATGCTACTGAGGTAGGTGAGCTTGATACCAGAACCAGTAAAATAAACACCAATATTAAGGAGTTACTCTATAATACGGTTGTACCAGCCGCCAACCCAACCGCTTACAGCAAAAAAGTAATTATTGCAGATGTAAAAGGGTTATTCGATCAGTTACAACGAGGCATCAATTACAATGGCACGAAGTTCAGCCTGGATCCTATAACCGGTGGCTTTTATTCTCTAGATAATTTTTCCTTAACTCCAAGAGGACAGGCCTTGGTTGCCAACTGCATTATTCAGGCCCTTAACAGTCCCGTAGTTACAAATCCGGACGCAACCGGCTTCGGCACCAAGATTCCGGAAGTAAATGTAAACGCTTACCCTGCTTTCAAATTACCATAAGCAGCACCGCTGAAAGATCCCATAAATGTAAAAAGCCGGTTTTATAACCGGCTTTTTACATTTATGGGATTTTAACTAATCTGAGTTGAAAGGTATCGCTTAAAGCTTCCTTTCTTAGGGCTAAGGTTTCTTCAAAGCCCAGGCCGGTAAATTCGGAGTGCTCCAGGTAAATAAGTTTGCTTTGCCACCAGGGTTCTTTAAAACCAATAACTGCTGGCTGCTTTTCCAGGTAATCGAATTCTTTTATGTTGGTTACTTTCCGGTAATCGTCTGCCAGCACATACCGGAAACCCTTTTCTTTTAAAGTATTCAGGTCCTGGTCTTTTAAAACAACTTCATAAGCATAACCCGCAGGTAAATAAGGCTTTAATCCTAAGCTAACGGTTCCGGCTATTTTATTTACCTGATTTACCTGCAGGTAGCGGGCTACATCGTCATAACTGGTTTTGGAATAGGAATACACTTCCTGCTCAAGCCTGTAAAGATTATAAACCACACTGCCCAAAATCAGAGGAATGAAGATCCGGTTTGAGGAGATATAATGCCTGAGAGTTAAGAAAGCAAACAAATAAAGCAGCGGGTAAACGAAAAGCAGGCCCCGGGGCGCTTTCAGGAGTAAAGACATTCCCAGAAGAATTGCGCAACAGACCCACCCCAGAAAACCGTACAGATTGAAGCTTTTCTTAAAAGCATCATTTAAGGCCAGGACAGCACCAAGCAGGCCGGCCCATACCAGGGGCGATTCGAAATAAAAAAGGTATTTAAAATAGTAAAAAAAGTCGGCCTGGAATTTTCCGGAACGTTGCGCCGGATTCTTCGCCGTAAAATTTACCATACCGGAATAAGTTGCCGGAAACTGGTAAAAAGGCAAGCCCACCGCAACCGAAAACAAGGCGAAGAACAGGTAAGGACTTATCAGGATCAGAAACCCGGCTGCTGCAGTTCTTAAGTTTAGTACACCGTCGCGGAAGATGACCTCCAAGACCAATGCCACCGGCAACAAAGAAAGAAATTTATAATTTAAAGCAAGGCCTAAAGCCACCAGCAGCAAGGTCTGGTATAACTTTTTTCGGCTGTGCTCCAGAAACCGGTAATAATACGTTTTTAAAACCAGTATAAAGATCAGCAGGCTGGGCGATTCGATGGTAAAGAACCTTCCTGAATACGTCAGAAACACACAACTGCCAATCAGGAGCAACATTAATGCAGCTTCCCAGGGTTTTAAACCCAGTACCTCTCTGGTGAACTTCACCAGCACCAGTAAGGCCGCTATTCCAAATAATGCGTTTATATAAATGTACTGGTGAAAGTCAGTGATAAGGGGAACGAAAAGACTGTAGAACAAAAAAAACGCCGGGCTCCGGTGGTGGAAAACGTTCTGAAATTTCCCCTGCGCCACTTCCTGAACTATTTCCCAGTTTCGCACCGAATCATAATCCGGAAAAGCAGCCTGCCCTACCAGATAATACCGCAAGGCCAGCAGCAATACCGTAACCGGAAGGTAATAGCTTAAAAAAACTTTTACGTTATAATTCATGGAAGCCGTAAATTGCCGGCCGAAGGTAAAAAGATAAAACTAATCCTGAAACAGATGCGGGTAATCATACAACGGGTAAGCGAAGCGGCTGTACGCATAAACGGCCAGGTGAAAGGACAGATCGGTACGGGCTTATTACTGCTGGCCGGTTTTACGGGTTCCGACACGGAAGAAGACCTTGCCTGGATCTCGAAAAAGATCGTGCAGATGCGGATCTTTAACGATGCCGACGGTAAAATGAACCTGAGCCTGCAGGACGTTGCCGGAAACATCCTTCTCATCAGTCAGTTTACGCTCTACGCCAATACCAAAAAGGGCAACCGCCCCTCCTATATCAACGCCGCGCCCCCGGCCATTGCCATTCCGCTGTACGAAAAATTCATCGCTCAACTGGAAACCGAATTCGGAAAAAGCATTCAGACCGGAGAATTCGGCGCCGACATGAAAGTTTCCCTCCTCAACGACGGACCGGTTACCATTATCCTCGATTCACAGCAACGGGACTAGTTGAATTGTTAAATTGTTGATTGCTGATTGTTAATTGCTGATTGTTAAAGTTTCAATCTTCGGCATTAATTGAACCGCTTTTAAAACATATGCGAACGCAATAGCAGATACAGAAAACCCTAATTCCAAACAATTCCCAAGCACAAACAGCAACGACTTTTTAGCACTTGAAAGCTACCCTTTTATATCAATCATCAATCAACAATTAACAATCAGCAATCAACAATTTAAAATGACGATAGAAGAAGCGCAGCAAACGGTAGATAACTGGATCAAGACTACGGGTGTCCGGTATTTCAACGAGCTCACCAACCTGGCCATGCTCACGGAAGAAGTAGGCGAAGTGGCCCGCATCATTGCCCGGCAGTACGGGGAACAATCGTTTAAGCCTTCAGATAAAGATAAAAACCTGGCAGATGAACTGGCTGATGTGCTTTTTGTAGTAATTTGCCTGGCAAACCAGACTGGGGTAAATTTGACCGAAGCGCTGGAGAAAAACCTTCAGAAGAAAACCACCCGCGACCAGGACAGGCATAAGAACAACGAGAAGCTGCACTAGAAAACGATAGGATTTCAGCCGGAAAAGTACCAGTCGAATATTAAGCTTACTCTGACCTCATAGAGAAAAGAAATGCTCAACCTGCTAAAATAAAGCCTGTCTATAAAGCAGGAGCGCCCAAAGCAATTGCAGCAGATTAACTACATTTACTTCAGCACTTCCACCCATCCTTTCCAGGACTTACCGCCGGCTTTGAAGTAATAGTAGTAGATGCCGCTACTCAATTCTGTTGCTTTCCAATCGTTCCGGTAGTTTCGCTTCCGGAAAACCTCCGTACCCCAGCGGTTGTAAATGATCAGTTCATTTTCGGCGTACCATTTCAGGTTCCTGACTACAAAAGCATCGTTTTGGTTGTCGTTATTAGGGGTGAAAATGTTGTAAAAGACCGGTTCCGGCGCCCCGGAAATTTCCACGGATAACCTGGCCTGATTTCCGGAACATCCCTGTTGGTTGGTTTCCGTCAGGAGTATAATTCCTTCCCCGGCAGCATCCCAGTTTACAGCGATACTTCCCGTACCATGTCCGGCAACGATCTGACCGCCGGTTACCTGCCAATCAAAGACCGAGCCTGGTTCCGGATTCAAGACCCGATAAACCTGATCTTCGGCAAAAGTAAAAACCTGTTTTGGCCCATAAATACTTGCCGTTCCCGCCGGAGAAGGATTGGTACGTACTAACAACGTATCGGAAACTCCAAAACAATGGGAGGTACTGGTCCGGCTTTCTTCCTGTACCCACAACTTGCCGGTACCCAATTTAGTCCAGTTTACCCTAGCAGCTGCCGTACCCTGTCCGGCTGTAATGCTTCCGCCCTGTATTCCCCAGGTATAGACCGAACCAGTGGCAGGCGCAACGCTGTAGCGAATGCCCGAAGCAGAGGCCTGGCACAAAGTATCCGGGCCTAAAGGTGTTTGCGTGGCCAGTACCACATTCACTCGCACGGGAAAGAAAACTGTATCGCCGGGGCAGCCCAGGTAGTTTTCAGGCACCACCCATACCCCCGCAGCAGCATTGGCATTGCCCCAGTTCACGGAAATGCTGTCCCCGGCATTGGTTAAGATTGTGCCGCCATTTAAGCCCCAGACCAGCCTCTGCCGCTGCGCATTGGCTGCCCTGTACCACACGCCCTGCACGTTCGGGCAAACAGAAGCCGGGCCGCTTAAAGTCACCCCTCCCGGTTTGGGCAGCACCGTAACTTTTACAAAAGCTGTGTCCTGATCAAAGACACTGGAACCAATAACCATGTAAGTGATGGTGACCGTAGGTTTAACAAATGGATTAGCCATAGTATCGGAAGGCGCGGACAAGCCATTGGCGATCTGCCACCTGAAGCGTTCTGCCCCCGCACCATAAGCCGATAACTGCACCGAATCTCCCAGGCAGATCGTATCCTTAAAAGCTTGCGCCTGCAAAATGGCCGCATTCCGGAAAAGAGTTTGGTTTAGGGCTGGAAGGGTTACAATAAATTCCTTCGATAAATAATTTATTGCCTTTAGATTAAATCCGCAACTAGCTCCATATTGATTTGGGTAATTCACTAAACCTAAATATTTGCTTGAATCATTACTTAAAAAATAAATTTTACCATTAATAGCTAATTGCAAATCATAAACTTGCGAAGCAAGCCCAAAACTGTGAATTGAATTAACAGATTGTTGTATTTGCTGGGAATTGCCGGATGCCAGATCATATTGATAAATACCAGCTGGAAACCTTGGTTTGTTCCAAGTGCCTACGTAAAGTTTGGAATTATCTGACGAAAAAGCATAAGAAAATGACCTTTGAGTTGAATCCGGAATTGTTAGGGAATAACGAAATGAGATGCTTCCTGAAGTTCGGTTAAATTGATAAACTTCTGAACCCGAAACGCTTGGGAAAACAAGCATTTCACTATTCGGAGAGCTTTTGATTCTCCCATCACTTAATAATGGTCCATTTATGACAGAATACACCGGAGCAGCAACACCATTCGAAGTAATTTGATAAGAGCTAAGACTATCTCCCGCAGCATTTAGGGAAAGGACCCAGGTATCCTGATTATTTATGTGCAACATAGCTGCCATCCCGGGGGCTACATTCTTCTTTATTAATTGAACAGAATTATTAATAACATCTCCAAATCCATTATTTAACCGCATATCAACCAGAGCCCTGTATAAGTCGTGTTTCCTTGAAAATAAGGCGTTCGTAATTATAAAAATATAATATTGATCCAAATTTCCCGGATTTTGCACAGTCAACTCTGAAAAAGTCGGCGTACTGGGGAGGCCGAACAACTTACCATTAGGCATTTCCTGATATTTACCATTAACCACGTTTCGGGTAGCCACATGCCCTGAACTACTAAAAAATAGCAATTGTCCGTTCTTGTCACTTACCGTTGCAGCGCCGAGGCCTCTGTTGCCAATAAAATCAAAGGGCGCTGCTACAGGAACCGAACCATTAAAATTCAAAAAGCACCCCGGAACAGAAGGTGAGCTTGGTCCAACACCTCCGAAAAGCCAGTTTGCCCCCTCTTTTTGCTGCCCGGAAGCATTCTGAAAAAGAAACAGGAAACTTACTAAAATGAAGTAGCGGATGGTCATACAACGAAGTTGTTATCTTTAAATTACAGGAACAATCCACAACAAGAACCAACAGCCAAATTACGAAACAAGTACGGCTTTGTTATTCACTTTTCTAAAAGTATTTTTTACCTCCTCAAACGCTATTCTTTCACCACAAAAAACAAAAAAACAAAAAAGCGTGGCCTGCCATCAGCAAACTGCGCTTCCTGATTCTATAAGCCATTTGTTTCAGAAGATCCCATTTGCTTCAGGGCCTACCTGACCACTTCCACCCACCCCTTCCAAGACCTGCCGCCAGCTTTGAAGTAATAGTAATAGATGCCACTTGTCTGCCCTTCTGCCTTCCAGTTGTTCTGGTAGCTCCGGCTGGCATACACCTGTTTGCCCCAGCGGTTGAATATCGCCAGCTCGTGTTCGGGGTACAGGTTCAGCTTCCCGATCACAAAGGCATCGTTGCGCCCGTCGCCATTCGGGGTAATGATGTTGCAGAATTCCGGCAGGTTCTCAAACGACACGCAAACGCTGTTCGACCAGCTCTCCCGGCCATCTGCGGCAACCGCCCGGACCTTAAAGCATTGCCGGAAACCGGCTGCAGCCACCAGCCCTTCAAAGCTCCGCTGCTGCGGCCCAAGCATCCTAACCAGCTCGTTGGCTTTGCCGTCGGCCTGCCGCCATGCCTCATAGCCCTTCACCCCTTCACCCCAGCCTTCGTAGCCATTCCAGCGAAGGCTTACATGCTCCCCGGATTTTTCGCCCCGCAGGAACAGGCTCCGGTGCGGCAGCGAAAAGAGGCTGTCCCCGCAAAGGTTCTCTCCTGCCAGGCGAACCAGCGCGCCACCTTCCTGCCCAAGGCCGGGCACAGTGCCCGTTGCGGCATTTACTGCAACGCTGCCGGAAGCTTTAAAGCCGCCCCGAACCTGCTGCTGCACCTGAAACGATGCCTGCGGGTAATTAGCGGAACTTCCTGCGCTGTAGGATAGGCGGAGCCTGCTTTCGTTTTCTTCTGCTACGCTTACGGCTTTAAGCTCGGGGAAGGTAACATCCTGCCGCAAAGGCAGCCACAGGGTATCGGATGCGCAGCCTAATGCCGAGGTCTGGACAATGCCTATTTTAGTTTCCGGGCCAACAGCCTGCCATTGCACCTGCACGGCATTGCTGTGCTGCCCGCTCAGGATGCTGCCGCCTTTTACAAGCCACTTATAAGCCGCTCCCCCTACTGCCTGCACTGCGTACGCGTGCGGCCGTGCCAGCCCCGAAGGGCAGATCGCCAGGTCGGTAGCAGCCGTGACCGCCGGCACCGGCAGGGCTTCTACCTGAACGGCATACGCGGCTACCGGACCGGAGCAGCCCTGCGGGGTTACTTCCCGGGCTTCTACCCGGCCGCTGCCGCCTGCCTGCCAGTTTACGGTAATGGTACTAGTACCCTGCCCGCTGCTGACCTGCCCGCCCGTTACGCTCCAGTTCACCGACGAGCCGGCCTGCGTACCGGTTAATGAATAAGTATGCCCGGATGAGAAAGCGCATACCTGCTGCGGGCCGCTAATGGAAAGCATGCCCGGCGAAAGCAGTACCTTCACCTGCAGCGTATCCGAAACGCCGAAGCAATGCGAAGTGCTGGTCCGGCTTTCTTCCTGCACCCACAGCTTACCGCTTCCCATTTGGGTCCAGTTCACCCTTACCGCTGCCGTGCCCTGACCGGCTGTAATTACTCCGCCCTGTATGCCCCAGGTATAAAACGAACCGGTGGCAGGAGCTATAGCGTAGCGGATGCCCGAAGCAGAGGCCTGGCACAAGGTATCCGGCCCAACGGGCGTTTGCGTGGCCAGCACCACATTCACCCGCACGGGCAAGTAAACCGTATCGCCGTGGCAGCCCAGGTAGTTTTTAGGTACTACCCATACCCCGGCAGCAGCATTGGCATTGCCCCAGTTCACGGAAATACTATCTCCTGCATTGGTTAGGATCGTGCCGCCTTTTACGCCCCAGGCCAGCCGCTGCCGCTGCGCATTGGCTGCCCGGTACCACACGCCCTGCACCTGCGGGCAAACCGAGGCCGGGCCGTTAACCGAAACTGCCGGGGGCTTAGGCAAAACCACTACCCTGACGTAAGCAGTATCCCGGCGGCAGACGCTTGAACCAACAACCAGGTAGGTAGTAGTGGCTGTGGGTTTGACAAAAGGATTGGACAAGGTATCGGAAGGGGAAGCCAGGCCATTGGCAGCCTGCCAGCGGAAGCGTTCGGCTCCTGCTCCGTAGGCCGAAAGCTGTACTGAATCTCCCAGGCAGATGGTATCCGTGACTGCCTGCGCCTGCAGGATGCCCGCATTCCGGAAAATAGTCTGGTTTAAGGAGGGAAGGTTAGCGCCGCTGTACCTGCCCTGAAGGTCTACTTCATTATGACGGAAGCGGCAGGCTGTGCCGGGCTGGTCCGGGCAGTTGATCCGGCTTAAATATTTACTTCCTCCAACGCCGCCAGTATATAACCCATTTATAATGTATAACTTCCCATCTATAGCCAGCTGTATATCGCTTACATAGCTGGTGGTATCAAAAGTAGCAATGTGAGTGCGGGAATTTTGTACGGCAGCGGCATTGCCGGCAGCCAGGTTGAATTGGTAAAGATACCCTTTATAGCGGTTTAGATTGGAGTACAGAACGAAGGAATCTATTCCGGTGCCAACATACAGTTTGCTACAGTCAGGCGAAAAGGCAGTAGAATAAGCATAATCAGCCGGCCTCAGGGCAGGAATAGTGAGGGTTTGCCGGAACGAAGGCACGCCCGTAGAGCGATTGAAATCGAATACATCCATGCCGGCAGCGCCGTTGGTGGCAAACATTTCGCTGTTCGGCGCGCTTTTCAGCCGCCCCTTCCCCCTGAGTGGCCGCCCGGTTGGGGTAATTACCGGGGCCGACAGGCCGGAGGGAGTAAGCAAATAAGCATAGAAATTGGTTCCGGCTTTGTCTTGTGTCAGTATCCAGGTGTCTCGATTGTTGCTGTGCAGCAGCGCGGCCATTTTAACGGCTACGCTTCTCCTGACTAATTTTACCGAATTAGGCACCGCATCCCCGAAGCCATTGTTGCGGCGCATGTCTATTTGCGCCTGGTAAAAGTTTGCCGAGTCTGTATTCCAATGACCATCCAGAAAAAAAACATAATAAATGTGCGGATCTGCCGGGCTCTGCACGATCATATCCAGCATATACATATATATCATTACTCCCGGAAAAGTATTGTTCTGATAGCAGGGCATATGGTGATATCTTTTTACCGGTGGCGTACCGTACATAGCGTAGCTCCGGGTATAGGGAATACGCTCCTGCGTAAAAAAAAGCAAATCACCTTTGTCGTCGCTAATCGTGGAAGCGCCATATATCGAGTTGTTAAAGGACTGGTCCAGTTTTGGTTGCTGGCCAGCAAAATTTAAAACATTGCCAACACCAAAAAACCAGTTTGCGCCCTGTTTCTGCTGGGCAACAGCTACAATAGAAAGCAAGCAGAAAAAGAAGGTATAGATTGCCCGCATGCAGTTTATTTTAATACTTGTTAAAAATAAGAAATAACCGGCAGTAAATAACAAGGCAAATTCAACTATCTACATTAATTATTTACTGAGGTTACGCAAGATGCTTTTTTCTTCTTTTTAGACCATTTCTATTCCTCAATAGCTATTTTTAAGAAAGCCCTGCAGGATCGATTTGCTTTAATTCCTTGCCTTTTGCCTTAGCTAAGGGTTAAAAAGGACAGCAAATAAGGGTTTAACCAAATGATTCACGTACTGAAAGTAGGCTAAAGCCCTAGGTTTGTTTTGCTGAAATCCGTCAGCTAAAGTAGACGGCAATGAATTCTTGATCAGAAGAAAGAATCAGCCCGCACGAAAGAACTCCTTCCTCACTTGCGTAAACTCCGTAATTTATAAAGGCACCTTCCATAAAACGCTATTCTTTCATCACAAAAACTCCAAAACAAAAAAACGCGGCCTGCCATCAGCAAACCGCGCTTTTCTTTTGACAAAAAACAGTATCAATTCAGCATAAAAAACTCAACTTAATCTACCAGCACCGGCATGGCCTTGGTCAGGTAAGCGCCCTGCCAAACCGGCACTACATCGTACACATCATCCTGCAGGCAGAAATCCACGTCTTTCACAATGTCGAGGCGAGCCAAACGTTTCACGTGGGAAGAGTTTTCAAGGAAGGCACGGCGGTCGGCTTTGGCGGCTTCCCAGATCACATTTGCACCTAAAGTAGCATCGTTTTCCGGTTCATATTCGCTGCCCAGCTTTTCAATTAAGGCGCCGGCAAACAAGGTATCTTCCAGGTTGAATTTTCCTTTCCAGGCCGCACACACAATAATCACGCTTTTCTGCTGCATCTGCACAAAACGCGCTACCGCCGAAATATTCAGGAAAGAACCGATCACCACCGTATCGGCGGAAATGGAAAGGCGAATGGCCTGAGTACCGTTGGTAGTAGTAATAGCAATGGCTTTGCCCTGAATGCTTTCGTCCATATAACTGAACGGAGAATTGCCCAGATCGAAACCTTCTGCTTTCTGGCCGTCGCGTTCGGCGGCCGTTAAAAATCCTTTTTTCCGGTAGGCCATGCATTCCTGCAATTTGCTTACCGGCACCATTTTCTCTACCCCGTGGGCAAAGGCTGTAACCATGGAAGAAGTTGCCCGCAGTATATCTACCACTACAACTACCCGACCCTGCAGGTTATATAAATGCAACAACTCGGGGCTGTAACAAACATCAACCGTCAACATAATATCACGCTTAAAAAATTGAAAAAATTATTAAAAAAAAGGCCTCGCAAAGCAAGGCCCTAAAAACTAGTTTGCTTTGTAAAACGGCGGTTTAACCACGCTGGCTTTCACGGCTTTGTTGCGGATCTTGATGTAGATCTCAGAACCCGGAGCAGCATATTCGGTTTTCACGTAACCCAGACCAATACCTTTGCCCAGCATTGGAGATTGCGTTCCGGAAGTAACTTCGCCAATGGTCTCGCCTTCGGCATTGGCAATTTCGTAATGCGCGCGCGGAATGCCCTGCTCCGCCATTTCGAAACCAATAAGTTTGCGGCTCACGCCCTGCTCTTTCTGAGCTTTCAGGCCGGCAGCATTCGTAAAGTCTTTGGTAAACTTGGTTACCCAGCCCAAACCGGCTTCCAGCGGCGAAGTAGTATCGGTAATATCGTTGCCGTATAAGCAGAAGCCCATTTCCAGACGCAGCGTATCGCGGGCGCCCAGACCGATCGGTTTAATACCAAACGGTTTACCTGCCTCCATTATTTTATCCCATACTTCGCGGGCATTCTTATTAGGCACATAAATTTCGAAACCGCCGGCGCCGGTATAGCCCGTAGCGGAAACAATTACGTCCGGCACGCCGGCAAATTCGCCTTTATCAAACGTATAATAAGTCATGTTGTGCAGGTCGAGGCTGGTCAGGCTTTGCAGCGCATCGGCCGTTTTCGGGCCCTGAACCGCAAACAAAGAAAGCTCATCCGAGATATTTTCCAGGGTAGCGCCTTTGGTATTGAATTTAGAGATCCAGTTCCAGTCCTTTTCGATGTTCGAAGCGTTTACTACCAGCATGTATTTGTTTTCGGCCATGCAGTAAACCAGCAGGTCGTCTACAATGCCGCCTTCTTCGTTCGGCAGGCAGGAGTACTGAATTTTGCCCGGCACCAGTTTGCTGGCGTCGTTGGAAGTAACCCGCTGGATCAGGTCAAGCGCTTCCGGCCCTTTCACCAGGAATTCGCCCATGTGCGATACGTCGAAAATACCAACCGCTTCGCGCACCGTGCGGTGCTCTTCCAGGTCGGAGCTGTAGCGTACCGGCATGTTGTAACCGGCAAACGGTACCATTTTAGCGCCTAAGGCTTCGTGTACATCGTTCAGGGCAATTTTCTTTAATTCCATAGTAAGGGATTTAAGCGTTTTTTCGTGCCGCAAAATTACAGATTTTCCGTTGGTTTTCTACCCTCCTTCCGCCCGAATTCACAGGAAATCAGAATTCTGTATTTTATCTAATTATCCTGCAAATTTAAAAGTATATTCAGGGTGATTACCGGCAGCGCGGCCGGACCAAACAAGTGCTACTTTTATTTTTCAAAAACCAGCCTAACAAAAACCAAAAACAACTTTTTACTTTAAACTTTCCTTTTACAGTACAATTTATTTCCTGAAACTTTTAAACCCCGGTGCAAATTATACCGTAAAACCACCCGTAGAAAACGCTTTCGAATATTACTTTAGTTATATATAATTCGAAATATATTTTTAAATGGAGATACTTTTTCCGGCAAACAAAAATTAACCAGGCAGGCTCTAAACCAGCCAGGCAGGGTAACAGGAAAGCTTAAAAGGCAGGTTGCGTATGAACTTCAGGCAAACAGTTTTACAGGAGGGCATGAATATTTTCCAGCAGTACGGCATCCGTAACCTGAGCATGGAAGCCATACTGACGCACCTGGATATCTCGAAGGGAACCCTGGCCGGAATTGCCCGCACCAAAGCCGAATTACTGGACCTGTGCATAGAAGAAACGCTGGAAAGGCGCAAAGAAGAACTTGCCGCCATTATAGAAGAAGCCGACAATGCCGTAGAAGCCGTAATGGAATTAACCAAAGTACACTTAAAATCGCTGGCCGGCCATCATCCTGATTTTTTCCCCGACCTGAAAAACGAATACCAACCCAGTTGGGCAAAAGTGCAGCTGTTCTCCGACAAATACATGCTGGCTTATTTAACCGAACTTTTTAACCTGGGCAAAGAGCAGGAATTATTTAAAGCCGACATCGACGGTAAAATGCTGAGCCAGCTCTTTCTGATCCAAACCAATTCGGTAGTGGAAGCGGGTTTGCTGCAAAACCCTGATGAGAATTTCGATGCTGTTTTTAAAATGGCTTTTGAACTCTACCTGAGCGGCCTGCTTACCCCTAAAGGGCTGCAATTGCTTCAGGAATTAACTACCACTGAGAATGTTGCCTTAAAATTTGTCTAAGTCCACTCAAAATTCAATTATTGCTGTATTATTTCCGGAAACATTTTACGCCCGGACCGGATACCGGTTTTTAGCTTGTAAAGTATACCGGTTTCGATTAGTTTTACCCCCATGAAGTTATCAACCAAGCTGTTTGCCGGGTTTACCATCGTCTCTTTTATCTTTATGGCGGTAACTTTTATCAACTACAACCTCTCCCAGGATGTACTTGAAAGCAGCGCGTGGGTGGGTCAGTCCCAGATCATTACGCGGAATTCCAGCAGCCTGCAACGCAACATTACCGATATGGAGAATGGCTTGCGCGGCTACCTGCTTACCGGCCAGGAAGAATTTCTGGAGCCCTACACGGCCTCCAAAGACCAGATTCCGCCTTTAATGCGGTCTATGGAAAAAATGGTGGCCAATTCTCCCGAGCAGGTAGATTATCTTCAGAAAATAAACCTGTTGCATAACCGCTGGCTGAATGAATTTGCCGAACAGCTGATCGCGGAAAAAAGAAATGACATGGCTCTAAACCCGAATTCGGGCTTATCGGGCCTGAAAACGGCCGGGAAACTACGGGCTAAATTTGGCAAGCAACTTACCGATTCGGTACGGGTGCTGTTCAAGGAATTCAATTATTACGAATACCGGGTACGGGATGCCCGCACCGAACGCCTGAACCAGGCCATTAATTATACCCGCAACGTTTCCACGGCTTTAACCATCTTTTCGGTACTGCTGGGCTTTGCCTGGGCGTGGTACATTACCCGGCTTATTTCCGGCCGTATCAGCACCATGGTGAAACTGGCCGATAAGATTTCCAAAGGCGATTACAAAACCCAGATCGCCGATCCCGAACACGATGAGCTCAGCAAGCTTTCGGCCAGCCTGAACGTAATGGCTTCCACTATTGACCGGAACATTACCGAACTGGAACGTAAAAACAAAGAGCTCGACCAATATGCCTACGTTATTTCGCACGACTTAAAAGCCCCGCTCCGCGGCATCGAAAATGCTTCGCGCTGGATCGAGGAAGACATGGGCCGCGACCTGCCGCACGGAATCCAGGAATACCTGATGATGATGCGCGTGCGCGTACACCGGATGGAAAACCTGATCAACGGCATTCTGGATCTGGCGCGCATTGGCCGGACAAAGAAAATGGAAGAGCTGGTGGACGTACGGCAACTGGTAGTTGAAATCATTGATATGCTGAGCGTTCCCTCTAATTTCCGGATCGAAATACCAACCGAAATGCCGCATATTTACACCGTGCGCATTTACCTGGAACAGGTTTTCTCGAACCTGCTGAGCAATGCTATTAAATACAACGACAAGCCGGAAGGCTTAATAAAGGTCAGCTACATTGAATCTACGCAATACTATACCTTTTCCATCAGCGATAACGGACCGGGCATCGACCCTGAGTACCACGACCGGATCTTCGTGATTTTCCAGACCTTACAGGAACGCGATGCCATGGAAAGTACCGGCGTAGGGCTTGCCATTGTGAAAAAAATTCTGGAGCGGCAGGGCGGCACGATAAACGTACAATCGGAACCGGGAAAAGGCGCTACGTTTACTTTTAACTGGCCAAAAATTCCGCTTCAGGAAACAAATTCTTTTATTGGGAGTAATTAATTCAAATTAACCGTTTTTTAACGATATGACGAACAACCAAGTTAATATTTTGCTCGTGGAGGATGACTACTTAGACATCATGAACGTGGAACGCGAGTTGAAAAAACTTAACGTGAATTTACCCCTCCACGTGGCCCGTAACGGCCGGGAGGCTTTAAATATGTTGCGTGGCGAAGCGGGCACCCCTAAGATCACACCGCTGCCAAGCGTGGTGCTGCTCGACATAAACATGCCCAAAATGAACGGGATCGAGTTTCTGGATTCGGTTCGGAAAGACCCGGAGCTGATGCACCTGAACGTTTTCATCATGACCACTTCCAACGAAGAAACCGACCGCCTGGCCGCGCAAAACCTCCGGGCAACCGGCTACATCGTAAAACCGCTTTCTTTCGACAAATTCGGCGGCACCGACTCTACGCTCGACAGCTTCAACCTGATGCTGGATCTGCTGAAGATCAAATAATAAGCTATTAGCGGTATCCGGGCAGGTTGCTGCCCGGATTTTTTTATCCCCTGCCCTCTTCGCAACTGGTCCGGATTGCGCTGCAATGCTGACCGCCTTCATTTCTGTGTTCCACGTAAAACCCTTGCATGAATCCGTATTCCATACTTATTTTCCTGAGCGTTCTGGTAATAATATCGTATGGGTTCGATCTGCTCTCAAAAAAAACCAAGATCCCTTCGGTGCTCATGTTACTGGCCTGTGGCATTGGCCTGCAATATGTGGCGGCTCATTTTGGTTTCAGTTTTGTACTGCCCCGGGTGGTTCTGGAGCTGTTCGGAATAATCGGATTAATTCTGATTGTACTGGAAGGTTCTTTAGACCTGGAACTCAGCCGCGAAAAGATTCCCATTATCCGGAAATCCTTTCTGGCGGGATTGCTGATCCTGGTGCTTTCAGCAGTTTCTATTGCTTTTATCATTCAGTTCACTCACAATGTGCCGTTTCAGCAATGCCTGATAAATGCTACGCCCCTGGCCGTAATCAGCAGTGCCATTGCCATACCCAGCGTAACGAACTTATCGAAGGAAAAGAAAGAGTTCATTGTTTATGAATCTACTTTCTCGGATATCCTGGGCATTATGCTTTTCAATTTTGCCATTCAGGATAATTTCGCCCAGTCCATTTCGATCGTGACTTTTTTATGGGACCTGATCCTGATCGTGGTGGTATCGATTGTAAGCTGTACGGTACTCATTTTCTTCATAAACCAGATCACCCACCACACCAAGTTTTTCCTCATCCTGGCCGTGCTGATCCTGATCTATTCTACTTCGAAGATCTTCCACCTCAGCCCGCTTTTACTCGTAATGGCTTTCGGCATAATTTTAAATAATACTGATCTGATCGTAAAGCGCCGCCTGAAAGGCTTTATCCGGACCGAAAAGTTAAAAGAAGAAGTAAACCAGCTTAAGATCATTACGGCCGAATCGGCATTCCTTATCCGGACGTTTTTCTTTTTGATCTTCGGCTTTTCTTTTGAATTGCATAAGCTCCTGGATACCCAGTTGCTTTTTATCGGCAGCCTTATTGTTACCACGCTTACGCTGATCCGCCTTTTTTACCTTCGTTTTATTTCCCGTACCAGCCTTTTCCCGGAGCTTTTCATTGCCCCCAAAGGCCTGATAACCATTCTGCTTTACTATAGCATCCCGGCTAAATTCCTGATCCCTAATTTTTCGGAAGGTGTGCTCTTTTTTGTGATCATTCTTACCGGCCTGATCATGCTTTTCGGCCTGCAGGTAAGCAAACAACCCATTTCGGAAGAAACTAACTTTTAAGTTAAAACCGGGAAAAGCTACCTGGCTTTCCCCTGCTTTTTTGTGGTAAACGATACGGGTTTAAGGTAACACTCCGGACTCAGGACTCTTAAAGTTCGAAAGCTCTTAAAATTGCTCTTGGGCGTTTATGTCATAGTCGTCAGGCTAAGCTGATTTATTGTGATTTTTACCTGTAGAGACGTAATATATTACGTCTCCATTCGGGGCACAAACGCTGGTGGTTAACGCCAGAGCCGGCTAACAGGCGAGTACCAGAGGTTGCCTGTTTGTCGCAATGCTGTAAAAGACGTAATATATTACGTCTCTACAGGTTGCTCCGGCAATTAGCCTGACAGCTTTGGCGTTTATGCCCAAGAAATTATCGGGTATTACCTGCTTTTCACCCTACCTTTTAACTACCGCCAAAGCACCTTTTCAGGCAAAACCGTATACGTTAATACCTGAAAACTCAGAAGTATGAAGGAAAGGTTGTTAACCATTGTCTATTTTATGAATACCCTACTGTTGCTGCTATCTTTTTTATTTTTCACCACCTGCCACTCAGAAACCGCTATGCAAACCCAGAACAACCATGCATCTTTAATTGGAGCCGTAAAAAACGGAAAGTTAAACGAAGTGGAAGCTGCCCTGAAAAATGGCGCCGACGTGAATACTACCGACAGGAACAAGCGTTCGCTTTTACTCATTGCTACGCACGCCAATGACCTGAAAATGGCACAATTACTGGTGGCCCACGGTGCAAACGTAAACCAGCAGGATGAAATTCAGGATAGCCCTTTCCTTTATGCAGGGGCCTCTGGCTACACGCCTTTCGTGAAATTATTTCTGGAAAACGGCGCCCGTTTCGATGTTTACAACCGGTACGGCGGCACCGCTCTGATCCCGGCCTGCGAACGCGGCCACGTGGAAACCGTAAAACTGTTGGCCAACACCAAAGGCTTTCCCATAGACCACGTAAATAAACTCGGCTGGACGGCTTTGATGGAAACCGTAGTACTCGGCGACGGCAGCAACAAATACCTGGAAATTACCAAAACCCTGATCGCGGCCGGTTGCGACGTTAATATTCCGGACAAAGATGGCGTAACCGCCCTGCAACACGCAAAAAAACGAAACTTCACCGCCATTGCAGAAGTGCTCGAAAAAGCGACAAAAAAATGATCTTAAGCAGCCTGGTCAGCTGTCGGAAAATTGCCTGAGACCTAAAAAGTTAGACCGTTTCAGTCTGACGAATGTCTATCCTAAATCAGCTTTTTCGGATATTTCTATCCGAGAACTTCCTGTAGGGGATCTATTGATCCCCGGATTTTAGCCTAAAAATGGCCCACGCGGGTTAATAAACCCGCAACATGATGTTTCCGGATCAATAGATCCGGAAGAGCAGACTTGAAAAATTTCACGGAAACAGGAGCAACTTACCGGTTACAGGCTCAGAATGCTTTTTTACCTGAAATACTACCGTTTTAAAGGCAGAACTCCAGTTGATCAGGCAATAAACGGAAGGTTTTGCGGTGATATGGGGTAGTACCTAATCGGGAAATGGCTTCGCGGTGCTTTGGGGTAGGATAACCGACATTCGTTTCCCAGCCGTACCCCGGAAATTCAGCGGCCAACTTGTGCATCAGGTCGTCGCGGTAGGTTTTAGCCAGAATGGAAGCAGCCGCTATGGAAAGGTAAATGCCATCGCCTTTTATAATGCAGGCGTGCGGAATATCCTGGTATTTATTGAACCGGTTGCCGTCGATGATCAGAAATTCCGGCTTTAACGAGAACTGGTCCACCGCGCGGTGCATCGCCAGAAACGAAGCGTTCAGGATGTTGATCTGGTCGATCTCTTCGTGCGAAACCACGCCTACGGCCCACTGTACGGCCTCTTTGCAGATCTCCTCCCGAAGGCTTTCCCGATCCTTTTGCGATAATTGTTTCGAATCGTTCAGCACTGGATGGTGATAATCGGGCGGTAAAATAACGGCGGCGGCCACTACCGGACCGGCAAGGCAACCCCGTCCAGCCTCGTCGAGGCCGGCTTCCAGTATTTTTCCGCTATGATTAGACAACAACATGCTTTAAAGACAATCTTCAGGAATAAAAAATTTCAATTCGAAATTACGTTATTTGCATCAAAGCTCAGCACAATTTTATGGCAGAAGAAGTAAAAAACCCATGGACCACCTTATCTACCAAACCGGTTTACAAAAATCCCTGGATCAGCGTGCGCGAAGACCAGGTTATTAACCCCAAAGGCGGCAATGGCATTTATGGTGTGGTTTCGTTCAAAAACAAAGCCATCGGCATCATTCCCCTGGATGAAGAAAATAATACTTACCTGATTGGCCAGTACCGCTATTCGCTGAACGAATATTCCTGGGAAATTCCCATGGGAGGCGGCCCGGTAGAAAAAGATATTCTGGAATCGGCAAGGCGCGAACTGAAAGAAGAAACCGGTTTTACCGCCGCCAAATGGACCAAAGTCTGCCGCCTGCACACTTCCAACTCCGTTACCGACGAAGAAGGCTTCGTTTTCCTGGCCCAGGATCTGACCGCCGGCGAAACCGAATTTGAAGAAACCGAAGATCTGCAAATAAAAAAAATACCATTTTACAAAGCCGTAGAAATGGTAATGCGCGACGAAATAACCGATGCCATCAGCGTAGCCGGTATCCTGAAAGTTGCCCGATTGCTTGGCTTATAGGTTCGTTGTTCGGATTCTAAACTTACCTTACGCAAGATTTCATTGTACCTTATTCATTGCCGTCTGCTTTAGCTGACGGGACCGTCCGCTAAAGCAGACGGCAATGAAAGGGAAACCAAGTTGTAAATTAATGCCAAAGCATGTCGCAAGTTTAGCGTCAGCGTAACTTGTGACTTTTCCTGATAGCCAGTTTGTAACTGGCGGAAGCATTGCGTTTTTTCTATTGCATTCTGCTGCAAAACCTGTCCTTTTCATCGTCAGCCGCTTTTGATTTCCTTGCAGGCAAGGTCAGTTACAAACTGACCAAATGGCTACCCACAAGTTACGCTTCGCTAAACTTGCGCGATGCGCATGAAAGGCTAAGGATCAGAACAAAAAATCTGCCCTGCCTGAAAATCCATCACCAAACTTCCATCCTTTACAAACAAAACCGAACAACGAGCAACGAATAACGAACAACGATTTAAGCAACGATTTCCGAATTATTCGTAAATTTGGGCGGTATGCGTGGATTAAAGAAGTTTGGCAATTTACTTTACAGGATCTGGTGCGTTTTCAGTTTTCTGCTGCCGTTTATTATTTTTTTACCTTTTTTCCGGATCTTCATTCTCCGGAAGAAATGGTATAAGTACGCCGGGCTATTGAACCGGATCTGGAGCTGGCTGCAGCTCCGGATGTATTTCATTCCTGTGAAAGTAGTGCACAAAGCGCCGCTCGATCCGAAACAGGTGTACATTTACGCCCCTAACCACACTTCTTACATCGATATTCCGCTGCTGCTCAGCACCGTACCGGGTTTCCTGAATTTTGTGGGCAAGGTTTCGCTTACGCGGGTGCCGCTCTGGGGCGTAATTTTCAAAGCGCTTTACATTTCCGTAGACCGCGACAGTCAGCTGAGCCGCGCCAAAACTTATATTTACTCAAACAAAAGTATAGACCAGGGCCGTAGCATTGTGATCTTTCCGGAAGGCAAAATTCCGGACGCCAATGTGGGTCAGGACCTGGCGCCTTTTAAAGACGGCCCTTTTAAACTGGCCATCGACCGTAAAATTCCGCTGGTGCCGGTTACCATGCCTTTTAACCACATTTTCCTGCCCGATGTGAAAGGGAAGTTCGTTGTAAACTGGCATCCGCTCAAGATCGTTTTTCATGAGCCCATCGATACCACCAACATGACCATGGACGATCTGGAACCGCTGAAAGCCCACGTATTTAATTTAATAAAATCTGAATTTGTAATAAACGAGAATGGAAACCAATATTCAAACAATCAGAAACCTGGCTCATTTAGCCCGGCTGGAGTTTAACGAAACCCAGGAACAGGAAATGCTCACCGACCTGAACAAGATCCTGAACTGGGTAGACAAACTCCGTGAACTGGATACCGAAAACGTGGAACCGCTCATTCACATGAGCGAAGAAGTGAACGTAATGCGGGAAGACGTTGCCCAGAACACGGTTACCCACGAAGAAGCCTTGCGCAACGCGCCTAAAAAGGATTCCGATTATTTCCGGGTACCAAAAGTGCTTGAGTAATTTTCGTTCTTCGTTATTCGTTGTTCGTTATTCGGAAACCTCAAAAAGCAAAACTAAAAAAAGGAAGCCTCCGATTTAAAATTCTTCAGATTATTGATAGAAAACAGTATGTTTTTACCTCCCAAAAGTGCACAACGAATAACGAACAACGAACCACGAACAACCACATTCTGGCAGAATCAGCCGGCTTCTTTAAAGTACCCGTACCTTTTTCTGCTTTTTATCTCTTTAGCAGCCGTAGGCTTAGGCCTTTACCATTATTTCACCGGCGACGACGCCATGATCCGGTGGGTTACGGTGCCTCATTTGCAGCCCGTAGATGCGTACATCGATCAGTTTAAAGTAGCCGGGCAGGAATTTAACATCAAAGCCAACGGCTATCTTTTAACCGAACGTTTCGATACCAGTCTGCCGTTTATAAATGTGCAGGCGGCTTATTTTTACCTGACCTTGCTTTCCCTGGCCCTGGTCTTTTTTCTGGCGGCCGCCTCCACACTTAAACGCTGGGCCTTTTTAGGCGCCATGGTGCTGCTCATGTTCTTCCTGGTAACCGTAAACCTCGAAGGCCTGGGGCTCATCAGCCAGGCGAAATCCTTTATTCTGTTGCCTGTAATGCTGGGTCTGGCCTTGCCGGCTTATGCATTTCATGCGTTTTATCCGCACGTATCTTTTCCGAAGCGTTTGTTAACCTTCGCGGTTCTGGTGGGCATTATTGGCTTTTTTGTTTTCAGCCAGAGCCAATATCCGGCTACGGCTACGGTCATGCATTTGGTGAACCACGGCACCCAGGCGGCCTTGGTGGCTTCGGTTCTGTTTATTTTTTGGGTAGCCTACGAGAACATTCATTTCCTTGTCTGGATCAATACGCAGGCGAAAAACCCGGCCAGTCGGTTTGGTGTCTGGCACTTTTTACTGGTGGCTTTGCTGTACCTGGCCAACCTGACGCTCATTTACTTGGAAGAAGCCGGCATATATGACCTCGACCTGGTTTACCTCGACCCGTTCATTATCCTGTTTTTGTCTTCTTTAGCCGGTTTCTGGGGTTTGCGCAAGCGCGAAGAAATTTACGGCTTCCTGGTTAACTTCTGGCCGGGCGCGGCCTTTCTGTTCCTGGTTTTCGCCATCCTTACGTTTCTGAATATCGGCTACGCGTTTGCTACGGCTAATGACCCGATGATCGAAGGGTACAATTCCATTATTGTATATGTGCACCTGGCTATCGGTTTTCTATTTTTCCTGTACGTAATGGTGAATTTTGGCCGGCTGATCGGCCAGAAACTGCAGGTTTACAAGGTGATTTATGACCCCAAAAAGCTGCCTATTTTCACCGTTTACATCATGGGCACCATTGCTACGGTGGGTTTATTTGTAAAAACAAATGCGTACACCTATAGCCAGGTAAAAGCCGGTTATTACAACTATTTGGGCGACCTTTATAAAGTTACCGGCGAAGAAATTCTTGCCGATAAATTTTACCAGGAAGGCAGCATTTTCGACCACCACAACATTAAATCGAATTACAGCTTGGCCGGCATCAGCCGCGAAAAGAATTTCCGGAGCACCGAAATCGTGTACCTGAAAGAAGCTCTCCGCCGCGGCCCCAACGAAAAGATCTACGCCCGTTTAAGCGCCATGTTCAACGAGAAGGAATACTTTTTTGAGCAACAGTTCACTCTGAAGGCAGCCATCCGGGAATTCCCCAGGAGCGCGAAGCTGTATAACAACATGGCCTTGCTTTACAACAAAACCGCGCTGCTCGATTCGGTACTGTATTATTATTCTCTGGCCGAAAACTTCGATGAAAAGGAACCAGTTATCCAGAGCAACAAGCTGGCTTTTTTAATTAAGAACGGCCTGCCCGAAGAAGCAAAGAAAGTTGCCGAAGCAAATACATCATCTGAGCACATTCCGCTGCAAAGCAATGCCATTTTACTCCAGCATTTAACCGGGCAACCAACCCCGGCGCCGGAGTGGCCTCAGCCGGAAACGGAATTTAATCCGGGTACTTTTGCGAAGCTTTACCATACGGTTTTAAACCGTCTCCACACCTCCGATACCACGGCCATCAGTCACCTGAACGGATATATTACAAAGCCGGAAAATGCGAACTACGCCGAAGATTTCAGTTTGCTGAAAGGCGCTTTGCAGCAGTACCATACGCAACCCCTAAAGGCCAAAGAAACGCTCGAAAACCTGTCCCGCACTTCCGCGCACGGAACCGGCTATTACCAGGACATTCTGGGCTTGTGGATGCTGAAATACGGCCTGAACCAAACGGCAGCCGATTACTTTGCCAAAGCCCGCAATAACGGTTTCCCGGAAGCACCACTGCACGAAGCCTGGGCGCTGGCCTTTGCCGGCAAAAAAGCCGAAGCCCTGGAAGCCGTTCGTTCGCAACTTACTTCCGATAACCCGGATCAGGCCCGCGAAGCCACACTATTACTCGTATTATTGGAAACTAGTCCGGAACAGGCTTTAAGTTTTAAAAACGAGGCGCATAAGGTTCAGTACATGCAGGTGCAGCCGCTTTCCGCAACCATCGATTTCCTGCCCTTGCTTTCTTCCATCCAGAATCCGGAAATTAAAATGGCGGGGAAAAATGCTTTGGTTTCGCGATACCTGCAGCAAAACAACCTGCTTCAGGCGCAACAGTTTCTGGCAAACCTGAATGCGAACCCGGAAAACAAAACGCCGGAACAAGCCGAAAGAAACCGCTTATTAGCTATGGTCTGGAGCAAAACCGGCAACCTTACCGCCCTGAATCAAAATCTGGACAAAATGTACCTGGAGCCGGAATTTGAAGGTGAAAAAGTTTATTACCGGGCCTTGCTGGCAGAAAAGGAAAAGCAAACTGCAAAAGCCAAAACGCTATACAATCAGGCCGAAAAACTGGCCCCTTTTAACCCGGATGCCATCTTAGCCGCTTCCCGCTTTTACCGCGACCAGGTGAAAGACGACATGCAGGCTTACACCATCATCATGACCGGCATTACGTACAATCCGTTTTCGGCGCCGCTGTATAAAGCCTACGTGCTGCAAAGCCTGAAAACCGGTTTCGAAAGTTATGCAGCCTCCGGCATGGAGCATTTGCAAACGTTGATTCCGGCCGAAGAATACGCTACCTTTAACCAAGTTTACCAGGCAGAACTAGCCAAAATTCAGGCTGCAACCCAGGGCTGGGAATAAACCAAAACGCATGGCACCAATCATCATCGAAACCAGAGATATTTCCCGGATGTACCGGATGGGCAACGAAACGATCCATGCCTTGCGTTCGGTTACCATTACCATAAACAAAGGCGAATACGTGGCATTCATGGGACCTTCCGGCTCCGGAAAATCCACGCTCATGAACATCATTGGCTGCCTCGATACGCCCAGCGGCGGGCAGTATATCCTGAACGGGAAAGACGTGAGCAACATGACCGATAACGAACTGGCGGAAGTCCGCAACAAAGAGATCGGTTTCGTGTTCCAGACCTTCAACCTCCTCCCCCGTTCTTCGGCGCTGGAAAACGTGGCGCTGCCCCTGGTATATGCCGGCTATAAAAAATCGGTGCGCGAAGAAAAAGCGTTGCAGGTCCTTGCCAGTGTAGGCCTCGGCGACCGGGCGAAGCACAAACCCAACGAACTTTCCGGCGGTCAGCGGCAACGGGTGGCCATTGCCCGCGCCTTAATTAACGACCCGAGCATTATTCTGGCCGACGAACCAACCGGTAACCTCGACACCAAAACTTCCTACGAAATTATGGAGCTCTTCGAGAACCTGCACGCCAAAGGCAACACCATAATTATGGTTACCCACGAGGAAGACATTGCCAAGTACGCCCACCGCATTGTGCGCCTCCGCGACGGCCTAGTAGAATCGGATATTGTGAATACCGAAGTTACCACCCATTCCAACCAAACCGCATCTAAAAATTGATGAAAATATATACCAAAACCGGCGACAAAGGCGAAACTTCCCTGATTGGCGGAACCCGCGTAAAAAAATCGCACGTCCGGATCGAGAGCTACGGCACCATCGATGAGCTGAATTCCTACATTGGTTTAGTGCGCGACCAGGAAGTGAATGCGGCGCGCAAAGACCTGCTGAAAGAAATTCAGGACCGTTTGTTTACCATCGGTTCTTCCCTGGCTTCGGACCCGGAGAAATCGAAAATGAAAATTCCGGATCTTCATACGGAAGACATTACCCTGCTGGAAAAAGAGATCGACCAGATGAACGAAGAACTACCGCCTTTACGGGTTTTCGTGCTGCCCGGCGGTCATCAGTCGGTTTCGTTTTGCCACCTGGCCCGTTGCGTTTGCCGCCGTGCCGAACGCCTTACCATTGCCCTGCAGGAAGAAAGTTTTGTGGCCGACCTGGTAATTCAATATTTAAACCGCCTCTCCGATTATTTATTCGTACTAAGCCGCAAGATGGCCCAGGAACTGAACGCCGAAGAAGTGCCCTGGAAACCCAGAATGTAAAGTGAAGTAATGCTTTTAGCGAATGGCACAAATCCTAAATTTGAATACTTAAAAGCAGCGAAAGCCCTTACTTTTTCCCGAGGGAAGACTAGCGTTTCAGTTTCAAATATTTGTAATCCAGTTAAATAAAGCCTAATTTCAGCATAAAATCATTTTCTACACACTAACATTCTTCGGTTTATAAATATCAAAACCACTTACTCACTAATTCAATCCTTTTACTTTTTTTCTCATGATTGAAACCGCTAGTATAAATATTACCCGCACGCCGGCCTCGCGTATTTCCGAGCTGGATTACAACAATATAGAATTCGGAAAAATTTTTGCCGACCACATGTTCATGATCGATTTCGTGGACGGCCAGTGGCAGACCCCGCAAATTTTACCCTACGGAAATCTTTCCCTGAGCCCGGCTACCTCGGCGCTGCATTACGGCCAGGCAATTTTCGAAGGCATGAAAGCTTATAAAGATGCCAACGGCGAAGTGCTGTTGTTCCGTCCGGTAGATAACGCCCGCCGCCTGAACCTTTCCGCCGAACGCATGTGCATGCCAACCCTACCGGAAGAATTATTCATGCAGGGCCTTTCCGAACTGATCCAGCTGGATAAAGACTGGGTACCGCCAACCCCCGGCACGGCACTTTACATCCGTCCGTTCATGTTCGCCACCGATGCTTTTGTGGGGGTGCGTCCTTCGGCCAATTATAAGTTTATGATCTTCTGCTGTCCGGTAGGTGCTTATTATGCCAACCCGTTACGCGTGAAAATAGAAACCGATTATACCCGCTCGGTAGAAGGTGGCGCCGGTTTCGCCAAAGCTGCCGGCAACTACGGCGCTTCCATGCTGCCTTCCAAACTTGCCCAGCAGCAAGGCTATCACCAACTCATCTGGACCGATGGCAAAGAACACAAATTCCTGGAAGAAAGCGGCACCATGAACCTGATGTTTGTAATAGACGGCAAACTGATCACCCCGGCCCTAAGCACTTCCATTCTGGCCGGCATTACCCGCGACAGCGTACTGCAACTGGCCCGCGACTGGGGCATGCCGGTGGAAGAGCGCCAAATAGCAGCAGATGAAATTATTGTGGCGCACGCCAACGGTACCCTGCAGGAGGCCTTTGGTTGCGGCACGGCAGCCGTTATTGCCCCGATCATTACCATTGGCTACGAAGGCAAGGATTATGATCTGCCGGCCCTGGAAACCCGCGAATTCTCGAACAAGGTTGCCGCTGAACTGGATAAAATTAAAACCGGCGAAGCCCCTGATTTGCACAACTGGATGGTACGAATTTAACCCCTATACTTTTCCGGGCCTAAAGGCTACCGTTTTAAGTACAAAAAGCAGCTTCTTTACCGGGAGCTGCTTTTTTTGTTTCCTACATTAAGAATGAGAATCAAATTAAGCACTTTATATTTTGTTAATTTAAAAATAAGCCATTAATTTTACTTAACAATAAAAAAACTGCGCTTACTTATGAAGCAACTATACTTTCTCTTTATTCTTCTTTTCTTTATTTCATTTTCAGTTCAGGCCCAGAAACAATCCGGCAGAGCTTTTCTAAAATCAGGCAACATTTCCCTGGATGACCTGAAAATGTCTAAATACGACAAAGACACCAGTGCTGCTGCCGTAATTTTATATGATGCCGGTAGATCCCGTTTTGATGTAAATAATACAGGGGAATTAGTTCTTAATTATGATCGGCATCTGATTATTAAAATATTGAAAAAGAGCGGTTATGATTGGGCTAACATTTCTGTACCTCTTTATCAGAAAAACACCTATACGAAAGAGGCTATTTCAAATTTGAAAGCTAATACCTACAATCTGGTAAATGGCAAAATTGTAGCTACCAAACTTACCGATGAATCTGTTTTTGAGGAGAAGAATACTTATAACTGGGTAACTCAAAAATTTACGATGCCAAATGTAAAAGAGGGCTCTGTAATCGAATTCACTTACAGGATACAATCAAAATTTATTTACAATCTCCGTGAATGGCAATTTCAATATACTATTCCAGTTGTCTGGAGTGAGTATACCACCCAGATTCCAAATAAACTAAATTACTCTAAGATGATGCAAGGCTACAATAGTCTTTTTCTCCATGAAACCAAACCTGTTGACTTAAATATTGCCTTGCAGCCACTAGCGCCCCATAGTGAAACCAAATGGGCGATGAAGGACGTGCCCGCCATCCGTGAAGAGCCATTTATGAGTTCAATTAATAATTATTGTTCCAAAATTGAATTTCAAATAAATGAGGTTGTGATTCCGGGATTTATGTATGAAACGTTTAACAATACCTGGGAAAAGATAAGCACCATGCTGATGGAGAACTCCCACTTTGGTGATCATATTAATAAAACAGCCTTTACCCGCGAAAAAGTTGTACCTCTAATAAAGGACATTTCCGATCCGGAAAAAAAGATGGTGGCTATTTATAAATTTGTTCAGGAAAATATAAAATACAACAATATAGAGCATATCGCTACTAAATCACCGATTAAGAAAACACTGGAAACAAAAACCGGGAATTCCGCCGAAATAAACCTGCTCCTTATTGCCATGCTCCGGGAAGCAGGCCTAACGGCAAACCCGGTTATTCTTAGTACCCGAGACCATGGATTCGTAAACACAAACATGCAGGCAAACCTTGCTAAGTTTAATTATGTAATTGGTCATGTTCAAATAAATGAAAAGGAATTTCTTTTAGATGCTACTGAGCCTTTTGCTCTGCCAAATTTGCTGCCCATTAAATGCGTGAACGGAGAAGGAAGGCTGCTTACTTCAGAAGGCTCCCGGTGGGTTTCTCTTGCTCCTCCCACCAAATCCGGCGAAATGTTATATTCACAATTAACGATCGGTAACAACAACTCACTGAAAGGCAAAATACAGCTTTCTAGTACCGGATATGTCGCTTTAAGCCATCGCAATAGTATTTCCAGAAACGGAGAGGATAAATTCATTGAGAATTTCAGACAAAAAAACCACAACCTGAATTTCAAAAACTTTAAAGTACAGAATTCAACATTACCACAGGAAGCTTTAAAAATGGATGTGGAAATCGAAAACCCTGGCCAGGCGCAAAAAGCAGATATCATTTACCTGAGTCCGTTTCAGGACCAGGCCGAACAGGGAAATCCATTTAAATTAGAAAACCGCTTATTCCCTATTGATTTTGGGACTCCCATCGAACAGACTTACATTTTCAATTATACCCTTCCGGAAGGATTTAGAATTGATGAACAACCAAAGAATGTTTCTGTAACGCTTCCGGATAATGCGGGTAAATTTGTATACAGCATTAATTACACGGGCAACACCTTAAGCTGCGTGAGCAAGATAAGCATAAACCGCGCTGTTTTCATGGCCGAAGATTATGCACTTGTAAAGGAATTCTTTAATCAGGTGGCAGCCAAGCATTCAGAGCAAATTGTATTGAAAAAACTTTAAGAACTTTTCTTGTCTGAATTACTCAGTTCCTGAATTTCATTATGCTATTTAATATACTTTTAAAAATCTTTCTTATTGGTAACCTGAACATGGTGGCTCCACCTGCCAGGTATCAGGTAAGCGCTATTCCCGAAGAATTAACTCGGAATGCGGATGCTGTATTACGTCAGGATGAATTGGTTTTTACCGTTAAAGATCAGCGTAATGCTACCCAAAAAGTACATTATGCAATTACCATTCTGAATAAAAATGCAGCCAGTTATAGCACCCTGGCAATTCCTTACGATAAATTCACGAAGGTTACCAATATAAAGGGCACGCTTTACAACAAGGATGGCTTAATAATTAAACATCTTAAGAATAATGAAATACAGGACATTGGCGGCATAAGCGGCACTAGCCTTATTGAAGACACCAGAGTAAAAGCTGCTCAATTCACGAATGCTTCCTATCCGGTTACAGTCGAATTCGAGTACGAGATAAATTCCTCAGGCTTACTCTTTTATCCTACCTGGCACCCGCAATCAGATTACAGATTAGCCGTTGAACAGTCCAGCTTTCAGGTAAATATTCCGGCCGGCCAGGTACTTCGTTATAAACCTGTAAACTGCCCGGAACCGGAAAAATATAAAGCTGAAAAAGCGGACACTTATTCCTGGACCATTAAACAAGTAAAAGCTAAGGAAAAAATGCCCTGGCAACCATCATTATCAGAGTTGACAGCCAAGGTGTATACCGCACCAACTACGTTTGAAATAGATGGTTTCTCTGGTAATATGACCACCTGGAAGGACTTTGGTCTTTGGGTAAATAAACTGAACAAGGATAGGGATAAACTCCCGGAACCAACTATTGCCAAACTTAAGGCCTTAACAGCCTCTGCTCCCGATGATCAATCGAAAGTTCAGATCCTGTACCAGTATTTGCAGGATAATACCAGGTATGTGAGCATACAATTAGGGATTGGTGGCTGGAGACCGTTCGAGGCCAGCTTTGTAGATTCTAAAGGATATGGAGACTGCAAAGCCCTTTCAAACTACATGGGTGCAATGCTCCGGGCTGTTGGCATCAATTCCTTTTACACCCTTATTACTGGCGGCCAAGACGAGCCTGATCTTCAGAAAGATTTCCCTAGCATGCAATTTAATCATGTGGTTTTATGTGTTCCGCTAAAGCAGGATACCATCTGGCTGGAATGTACCAGCCAAACGGAAGCAATGGGTTATGGTGGTTCCTTTACCGGCAACCGCCATGCTTTACTTATTACCCCGGAAGGCGGGAAAATTGTTAAAACGCCGGTTTATTCCGGAAAAGATAATACTGTTTCCCGAAAAGCAAAGATCCGACTGGAATCTGACGGAAATGCAAATGCCGAATTAGAAACTATATATTCCGGCCTGGAACAGGATGAACCGGCTATGGTTTCTGCTGCCGGAGCCCCGGATCAGCAAGCCTGGTTCTACCAGAATGTGCGTCTGTCTAATTACTCCATTAAGCACCTTCAGTACTCCAGGACAAAAGAAAGAATACCAAAAGTAACGGAAAAAGCTACTCTGATTATAAACAAATGTGGGGTAACCAGCAGTAAGCGCATGTTTATTACACCAAATTTATTTAATAAAAACACCTTTGTATTTCCGGAGGATAATAACCGCAGTCAGGATATAATTCAGGATTACGCTTCCTTTTCCAGCGATACACTCGTCTTCGCGCTGCCAGCCGGAGGCTTTCATCCCGAGTCTTTACCGGAACAGCAATTTATTAAGTCCGCTTTTGGTGAATATACCTCCCTGGTAAAATTCGATGGGAAACAACTTATTTATATCCGTACCCTGAAAACGGAGAAGGGTCGCTACCCTGGTACTCTTTATAATGAATTAAGGGAATTCTACCATAAAATAACGGCGGCAGATAAGGCCCAAATTGTACTGGTTTCTAAATCGTAACCTGTAAATGGTTCTCTTTCCTTTGCTGGTCCTTTTCCTTTCAGGCAACCTCCTTATAAGGCATAAGTGTGATTTATGCTTTTAATCAGAAAGCAGCTTAGATAGTATCTCTTGCTATACCTACCTTGTCAAAAATTAACCGACGAGGCCCCGGATTTGCACAACTGGATGGCACGAATTTAACCTCTATACTTTTCCGGGCCGAAAGGTTACCGTTTTAAGTACAAAAAGCAGCTTCCTGACCGGGAGCTGCTTTTTTTGTACCTTTCACTTTCCAGAAAGAAATACTTGCCACACCCGGAACTTTAAACTACTGATTATAATTAAGTTACAGACACAATACCCAATCAACAACTTCGTTATTGGGGTATATACAAAAGATATATTTAAGTTACATTCATTCAAAAACACCATTCATATTTCCACACTTCTACCCTACCAAATTGGACTAGTTTCCTGAGCATTGAACTTTAGAATTCCGGAATATATTGAATTTACCTTTGTATGTTCGGCTTCAACCTGTATTTTGGCTCTAAATATTTATTAATACAATTATGACCAACGAACAGGTGAAAGATTTAAGGGCTCGCGTAGAGGCTCTGAGGAGGTATCTTTGACTACGATGCCAAGAAAGAACAGGTATTAGAAACGGAGAAGCAAACCACGGCCCCGGGTTTCTGGGACGATTCCAAGAAAGCGGAAGCCATTTTACGGGAAATAAAATCGGTAAAGCTCTGGACCGACGATTATGAGGCCGTGGAAGCGAAATTAGCCGATTTTGAAACGCTTTATGAATTCTTCAAAGAAGGGGAAGGCTCTGCTGAGGAGATCGACACAGAATTCAAGGCGGTTACCGAAGCCGTGGAACAATTGGAATTTAAGCGCATGCTCAGCAACGAAGAAGACCAGCTGAGCGCCATTCTCGAGATAAATCCGGGAGCAGGGGGCACGGAAAGCCAGGATTGGGCCGAAATGCTGATGCGGATGTATATTATGTGGGCCGAAAGTCATAATTTCCAGGTAAGGCAGCTGAATTACCAGCCCGGCGACGGCGCCGGTATTAAATCGGCTACGCTGGAAATAAGCGGCGACTTTGCCTATGGTTACCTGAAATCGGAGATCGGGGTGCACCGGCTGGTGCGCATTTCGCCTTTCGATTCCGGCGGGCGGCGGCACACTTCGTTTGCTTCGGTGTTCGCCTATCCGTTGGTAGACGATACCATTAATATTGAGATAAATATGGCCGATATCGAATGGGATACTTTCCGCTCGGGCGGGGCCGGCGGGCAGAACGTGAACAAGGTAGAAACGGCCGTCCGGTTAAAGCACAAACCATCGGGTATTGTAATTGAATGCCAGATAGAACGGTCGCAATTAATGAATAAAGAACACGCAATTAATATGCTGCGGTCGCGTTTATACCAAATCGAAGTGGATAAGCGCAACGAGGAGCGCGATAAACTGGAAAGTACCAAAAAGCGCATCGACTTCGGCTCCCAGATACGGAATTACGTGTTACACCCTTATAAATTAATAAAGGACCTCCGCACCGGTATAGAACGCACCGATGTGCAGAAAGTGCTGGACGGCGACCTGGATGAATATATAAAAGGTTATTTAATGCAAAACTAATTTAAAAGAATAACGTAGGCAGAACGTCCGGTTAATAACCGGGCTTTCTGACGTTAATAACGATCTGGAAAACGAATTTTTAACTTAAACCTGAATTCTATAAGGCAACAAACGCACATCTATCCTACTCGCAAGAAGGTCTGCCTATCCGATTTACAACATTCTATAAATATTCCGGGCAGACATACAATTTCCTCTATTTTAGCACTTTACAGGACAAATTAGACACTAAATAAGGACGTGTTATAATTTTCCAGAATATTTTGCACTCAGACCGCAAAATCAGGCAAAAAAATCATGCTTGCAGCGCTTTGTTTATTACATACTTTTTTATACTATTGACATAGTAACCTGTACAATTATCTATTTTTTCACCCTAAAACAAACACAATGAAAAAAATCCTCTTTCTGAGTTTCTTCCTGGTGTTGACCTTGCTGAATCAGGCAATGGCACAGGACAGAACAATCTCAGGTACTGTCATTGACAAGGAGACCAATACCGGTTTACCTGGCGTGACTGTAATGGTAAAGGGTACGCCGACCATTGCAACCAGTACCGACATCAACGGCGCTTACACGTTAAGTGTACCCGCAACCGCAACTTCGTTGGAGTTTAGCTTTATTGGTTACCGTAAAGTAGAGCGTCCGATCGGAGCAGAGACCAACATTGGCGTAACCCTTGAACCAGACGTTAAACAGCTGGGTGAAGTGGTTGTTACAGCGTTGGGTCTTGAAAAAGAAAAAAGATCCCTTGGTTATGCCACTCAGGAACTTGATACCGAAGAAATTACTCAAGGTCGCGATCGAAGCGTTCTGAACTCCATTCAAGGTAAAGTTGCTGGTGTACAAATCACTAGCCAGTCTGGTGGTGTTGGTTCCTCTACCCGCGTGGTAATTCGTGGAACAAAATCGTTCGGTGGTGATAACCAGGCCTTATTTGTGGTAGATGGTATTCCAATTAACAACTCTTCTATTAACACCGGCGATGCCCTAAACAATGGTGTGGATGCCGGTAACCGGGCAAATGATATTAACCCGGAAGACGTTGAGTCCATGAACATCCTGAAAGGACCAGCGGCCGTTGCTTTATATGGTTCCAGAGCAGCGAACGGAGCTATTATTATCACTACTAAGAAGGGTAAAAATGCAGCGGCTAGAAACAAAAAAGCTGAGATCAGTTTGTCTAGCTCGTATGTATTTGAAAACGTTTTAAAACTGCCTGATTTCCAGAACCAATTCGGACAAGGCTTTTACGGCGGTGAAGACCTTCGTGAGAACACCAGCTGGGGACCACGGTTTGACGGCGTAGTACGTCCTTGGGGTAGCATTGTTAACAACCAGCAGCGCCTCAGAGAATACAGTGCTATTCCGGATAACGTAAAAGAATTCTACGAAACTGGCTCGGTATTCACAAACACTATTTCTTTGGATGGTGGTAACGAAACAAGCTCTTACAGAATTTCCCTTTCCGACCTGAAACAAAAAGGCGTTGTGCCAAACACAGAATATAACAGAAATACTGTTTCATTCTCAGGTAGCACCAAACTAACGAACAAGTTCAACAGTACTGCAAGCATTACCTATACCAAATCTGGCGGTGATCTTGCTACATCGGGCCAGGGTAACAGCGCATTTAACCAGCTTATTCAGACCCCTCGCAACATTAGCTTACTTGAACTAAGAGATTATAAAAACCCTTTTAATGACCTGGAAGGCTATTATTCTCCATTCACAGAAAACCCTTACTGGATCCTCAACGAGAACAAATATACCAACGATGTAAACAGATTATTGGGTAATGTGCAGTTAGGGTACGACGTTAATGACAACTTTAAGATTATGGGCCGTATAGGTACCGATTTCTATAACGACAGACGTTTCCAGTTTGTAAGAGTTAGAGATGCTGAAGGTATTAACGGTGGCTACAGAAACAACGATGGAGAGATAGTAAATGCCTCTTACTTTGTTAGAGAATTAACTTCCGACATCATGGCTTCTTATAATAAGGACCTGAATGAAGACCTAAACCTGAACGTGTTGGTGGGTCATAACATTAACCAGCGTGAATCGAGCTCCGTAAGCACTGCTGCTACCCAGCTTGCATTTAATACCGGATTCGATAACCTGTCGAACAATAGCGGGACTTATACTTCTTCTGGCTCTAAGAGCTTGAGAAGATTATATGGTATTTATTCTACAGTTGATTTAGGTTTCAGAGATTACCTGTTTTTAGGCTTATCTGCCAGAAATGACTGGTCATCTACGTTACCAAAAGAAAACCGCTCCTTCTTTTACCCTTCAGTAAACACCAGCTTGGTATTTACTGAGGCTCTGGGCTTAACCGATAATAATCTTATTTCTTACGGTAAAATCCGGGCTAACTATGCACAGGTAGGTAATGATGCTCCGGCGTATGTAATCGATCCTGTTTTCAGATCCGGTAATATTACTGACGGCTACAACGACACCGACCTTGATTTTCCTTTTGGTGGCATAGCTGGTTATGAAAAAGGCAACGTAATTGGCAACCCTAATCTGCAGCCTGAAATTACCAAGTCATGGGAAGTTGGTGCTGACATGCGTTTCTTCGATGATCGTGTGAATGTAGATTTTTCTTACTACAGCGCCCGCCATACAGAACAGATCGTAGCTGTACCGGTAGCTCCGTCTTCCGGATATACTGCACAATACATCAACACCGGTTTAATGACCAATAAAGGGGTTGAATTATTAGTTTCAGTTTCTCCGATCAGAACAAATGATTTTAACTGGACCATTTCCGCTAACTACACTAAAAACAAAAACATGGTAGAGGAATTATTCGGCGATACTAAAGAAATTGGTATCCAGGATGGCAACCAGACTACTTTAAGCAGTGCGGCTTTGGTTGCCAGAGTTGGCGAACCATATGGCTCATTCCGTGTTCAGGCTTACCGTCGCGACCCGCAGGGCCGTATTGTAGTTGGTGAAGATGGTATGCCTTTATATGCTTCTGAAAACATTATCAAAGGAAACATCCAGCCTGATTACATGGCTGGTCTGACAAACACCTTCACTTACAAGAACCTGTCTTTGAACGTAGTATTTGACACAAAACAAGGTGGTGAGTTCTATTCCAGAACTGCTTCTACCATGCGTTTTGCCGGTACAGATCCATTAACGCTTTATAATGACCGCAATCCGTTTATTATTCCAAACAGCGTAATTGCTGTAGGCGATAACTTTGTAGAAAACACTGTTCCTGTTACGAACAACAACTTGTATCAGTATTGGGGCAATCTTCCGGAAGAAACCAATATTATTGATGCATCTTACGTTAAGTTAAGAGAGATTTCTTTAAGATACGTGCTCCCAGCTAACCTTATCAGCAAAACCCCTTTCGGCAATGTTGAACTAGGTGTCTCAGGAAGAAACCTGTTTATCTGGACTCCTGATGAAAACACTTATGTGGATCCGGAACAAAATACTTTTGGTAATGGCAACATTCAGGGATACGACTTCTCTGGTTCCCCAACAACCAGAAGCTATGGCGCCAACATTCGGGTTACTTTTTAATTAACTTTTTTAAAGTTTAAATAAGAAATGAAAAGAATTAATAAATATTTAGTAGCATGTATATTCGCCAGCATGTTTGGCTTATCGTCATGCGAGAAGGATTTCCTGGATGTAAATACAGACCCGAACAATCCGCTTGAATCTACACCGGAACTTACTTTATCTACCGGTATTGGTTATACCGCCTATACCATGGGTAACCAATTCCAGATTCTTGGCAATTTCTGGTCACAGCACTGGACACAATCCTACGGCGCTGGCCAGTTCCGGGATCTCGACTCTTATAGAATTCAATCCAACACTTATGATCGTCCTTGGCAATATCTGTATTCAGGTGCTTTAAACGATTTTAAGTATGTGTCTGAGCAATCTGCAAAAGTAGACCGGCCTAACCATGCTGCAATTGCAGATATTATGATGGCCTACGTTTACCAGGTTTTGGTTGATGGTTATGACCAGGTACCCTTTTCTGAAGCGTTACAAGGTTCAAATAACCTGAATCCGAAATATGATGCCGGTAAGGATATCTATGCTGCATTAATCCCGATGATTGATGGTGGCGTAAACAAAATTACAGAAGGCAGTTTACCAGAAGGAGGTGACCTTGTTTATCAGGGCGACATGGATATGTGGCGAAAGTTTGCCAATACCCTGAAGCTTAAAATCTATCTTCGTCAGGCATATGTGTCGGAAAACCAGTCAGCTGTTCAGACTGGTGTGGCGGCTCTCTTAACCAAGAACGAATTTATTGAAACGGGTGAAGATGCAGAAGTACCATTCGTAGATCAGAGCTTAAACAGAAATCCGATCTATCAGACTGAAACAACTACTTTCAGCGCAGCTAACATCGTTGCCAGTAATACGATCCTGAATTATCTAAATACAAACAACGATACCAGAATTGGAGCTTTCTTTAAGCGGGCTGCTTCTGCCCCGAATGCCGGAAATTTTGCTGGGTTGGATCAGGGGATAACAGGAACCGGGGTTAAATCATCTCTTCTGGCTTCCTCTTTTTCTAAACCAAGTAGTGCTGTAGCAGGTCCGACTGCACCAGTGCCATTTATATCCGCTGCTGAAAGCTACTTCTTACAGGCTGAGGCTGAATTACGCTATGGCTCATTTGCCAATGCACAGGCGCGCTATGAGGACGGTGTAAATGCTTCTTTTGCTTACAACAACGTTTCAAGAACAGGCGTTACTATTCCAGCTTTAAGCAGCTCAGAAACTCTGGAAGAAAACCTGGAGAAAATTATTACTCAGAAATGGGTAGCAATGAGTGGCCGCCAAGGTTTTGAAGCGTGGACTGAGTTGAGAAGAACTGGCTATCCAAGCTTTATCAAACCTTCTGCCAGCAGTGTATTAGGAAGCACCTTAATGCCGAATCGTTTATTGTTCTCAAGCAGCGAGTCATTAAGAAACAGCAACACCCCTGCTATAATTGACATCCATGAACGTGTTTGGTGGGATAGAAAAAATTAATATTTTAAAAAGAACGATATATGAAAAACCATTTTAGATATTCATATTTATTTATCCTGGCCTTCTTTTCTCTCTCATTCATGAGTTGCGATAAAGAAGAGACTGACAACCTATCTAGGATAACTACTTACCCGATAATTGCAGTGAAAGGGGAGCAATTTACGTCCATCCCTGTAGGAGGTACTTTCAAAGATGAGGGGGTTTCTGCAACAGTTGGAGGCGCTGAAATTGAATCAGTTAAATCTGGAGATGCAGTTGACGTTAATACTCCTGGTGTGTATATTATTACCTATACTGCCACAAATCCAGACGGATTCTCAGTTTCAGCAAACCGTTATGTTGGAGTAATAGCCCCTGATGCTGAGGCTTTAGATTTAACAGGCAATTACAAACGTAATGCTGGTGCATTGGGAGTTTCAAAAGTTACAAAGCTAGGTCCTGGACATTACACTTCCGATAATATTGGTGGTGTAGCAGTAGGTGGTCCTGCAACCACGGTTCATTTTTTCCATACAACTGGTAAAACTTTAATTGTACCAGAACAGGAAAATGCCGGTGGCACATTCGCAGCTATCAATGCCTCTTACAACTTTGGTGACCCCGCAGCCACCCCTCCTGTACCGGCAAGCTATACCTGGACGGTTATAAATGCCGGTTATGGTGCAGCTCCACGTACTTTCGTAAAACAATAGCCCACTTTAACTTAAATTATCATGAAAATAAAATTTCTAGGTGTATTAGCCCTTGTTTTTTCTGCAGGATTATTTACTGCCTGCGATAAAGACGACGATCCGAAGGTAGAACTTTCAGCTGCTAAGGACAATGCAGGTGAATGGTGGGTAAAATATGAGGTTGCAGATGAGGACGGTGTTTATTCAGATATTTATGGAGCTGGTTATACACACCTGTACACTTACAACACAGCTGATAACGTAAGTGATAAATTGTGGGTATCCGATGAGCATAACTTCTGGGACTATCGGGTAAAAACCAATCTGGATCCAGGAAACCGCACATTTTCTTCTACTGGTCAAAAAAGCGCTGTACCCGAATATGATATCGTTGTAGATATTACAGATGGTAAGATCTTGAAAGATGCAGGACGTACAGCATCAGGTAAAACCGTAGATAGTATTGCATTCTTCATTAAATTCGAAGATGATACTGATGGATTTACCTACCGAGTTAGCGGTCACCGCAGAACTGGTGTTCCAGAAGATGAGCACTAATAATTATATTATTGCATATTAAAAAGCCGGCCTGTTGATTACAGGCCGGCTTTTTCTTTACAACTCATCAATCCGGCAAACCACCTTCAAGTTTCCCGGCGGCAATTTCAATAGTTTTTTCAGCTTTTTAGCTACCGTTTCCGGACTGGCCAAACTACCGGAAGCTTTGTAATCTTTAAACTTACTCACCTGGCTGAATTGTGCTGATGGCGTTTCCCTGATCTGAGCCTGCATTTGGGTATCTACAATGCCGGGAGCAAGCGAGAAAACCCGGACGCCGGAATTTAGCAGGTTCTGCTCCAGCTGCACGGATTCGGAAAACAGATCCAGTGCGGCTTTGGAGGCACAGTAGGAAGCCCAGCCATCCATGGGGTATTTACCAGCGCCGGAACTGATGTTCAGGATTATTTTTTCGGCTTTAACCTCCCGGTAAGTGTGCAGAAAAGCATTCATTAAAATAGCCGGGGCGGTTACATTTACCGAGAACACGTAATTAAAATCTTCGTTTTGCTTCTCCCCTACGTAGCCGATTTCACCCAGTACGCCGGCATTGTTTACCAGCACCAATTTATCTGCATCCTGAACTTGCTGGAAAATTTCCGGCAAGTGGGTTAGCAGGTTTTGCGTTTCGCTTAAGTCCATGTTCAGGTGGCGGTAGCGCGGATGATTGATGGTCTGGTGTCTGGAGATGCCAGTTACAAATGCTTCCTCGTTTTCGAGCAAGGCTTCTGCTAAGGCTTTCCCGATTCCTTTGCCGGTGCCGGTGATAAAGTAGTATTCCATAGTTTGCTTGATTACGTGAATGAGAGAATTAATGCATGCTTAAGATTCACGGCTTTTTGAGCATTTCCCCTACCGTTTTTTGCAAGTGTTTTTGAAATGTTGTCGCAATGCCATGGGGACAGGTCAAGCCCTGTCCGTACAGGGAATCCTCTTTATCAGTATAAAATCCTTGAAATCGTGTTCAAATAAAAAACCTTAACTACTCAAAAGCAGTTAAGGTTTTCCGTTTAAAAAGATAGCGATTCTTTTACAGAATATACTGGCTCAGGTCGCGGTTTTTCACCATGTCGCTCAGGCGCTCTTCTACCATTTCTTTGGTAACGGCAATGTGGGCGTTGGCGCCGATCTTGTCCGGCACGTCGAAAAGGAAATCGTTTAGCAGGCGGCTCATGACGGTGTGCAGACGGCGGGCGCCGATGTTCTCTACTTCTGCATTCACTTCAAAAGCGATCTCGGCTATTTTCTCCAACGCTTCGTCGTTGAAAGTCAAGGTTACGTTTTCCGCTTTTAATAAGGCTTCGTATTGCTTGGTTAACGCGTTTTTCGGGAATTTCAGGATCTGGTAGAAATCGTCTTTGGTAAGGCTGTTTAGTTCTACCCGGATCGGGAAACGGCCCTGCAATTCCGGGATCAGGTCGGAAGGTTTGGCTACGTGGAACGCACCGGCGGCAATAAAGAGGATGTGGTCGGTATTGATCACGCCGTACTTGGTGTTTACCGAGCTTCCTTCCACAATCGGCAGCAGGTCGCGCTGCACGCCTTCGCGGCTTACGTCCGGACCACCACCGCCGCCTTTGCTGGCTGCACTGGCAACTTTGTCGATTTCATCGATAAAGATAACCCCGGCATTTTCCGCTTTTTTAATGGCTTCTTCCTTTACTTCATCCATGTCGATGAGTTTGGCGGCTTCCTCGTCCAGCAGAATTTTGCGGGCTTCGGCAATGGTTACTTTCCGCTTTTTGCTTTTCTTCGGCAGCATGCCCCCTATCATTTCCTGAATGTTCATCATGGAAACGTCGTCCATGCCCGGAGCCATTACGCCAATGCCCGGCGCGGCACTTTGCGAAACTTTAATTTCAATTTTACGCTCGTCCAGTTCCCCGTTGCGGATCATGAGGCGGAATTTCTCGCGGGTGCGTTCGTTCAGTTCCTGATCGGTTTCGGGTTCTTTTTCTTCGTTATTCTGATAGCCCAGCGTAGAAGAAACGCGGTTGTTTGGCTGGCTTACCGGCGGAATTAAAGCATCGAGAATGATGTCTTCCACGGCTTGGGCGGCCTGCTGTTTTACTTCTTCTTTCTTTTTTATCCGTACCATATTTACCGACTGTTCCACCAGATCGCGCACCATGCTTTCCACGTCGCGGCCTACGTAACCTACTTCGGTAAATTTAGAGGCTTCTACTTTGGTGAACGGAGCATCGGCAATGCTAGCCAGGCGGCGGGCAATTTCGGTTTTACCCACCCCGGTAGCGCCGATCATCAGAATATTGTTCGGCACGATCTCTTTCTGCATTTCCAGCGGCGCGTGCATCCGGCGCCAGCGGTTACGCAAGGCAATGGCTACGTTGCGTTTGGCATCGTGCTGCCCGATAATGTATTTATCCAGTTCGGCCACAATCTGGGCCGGCGTTAAATATTGGCTTGAATCGATCATTAATTAAATTGTTAATTGCTGATTGTTAATTGCTGCTTGTTTGGATTTAGAAAATTGAAACCTGAATTGATTTTAGAAGAAAATGCTATCATTTTTACCTATAAAACCCGATTCATAATTAATTAATCAATTAACAATCAGCAATTAACAATTAAGCTATTTATTTGTTAAAGTCAGGGGCCGGACGTTCGCTGCTTTTATTTTTCTTCTTCAGCAAACCTTCCAGCGTGGTACTTACGGTAAAATAATTACTGGCGCCCGAAACGTGGTAATAAGCCCGGGTATAATCCAGTTCGAATTTCTTGATCCGGATCATGGCCCCGAACGACATTCCGGCGCCGCCGGCTTTGGTTTCGGTGCGCAGTTCGCGGCGCTGCAGGTGGTTATACCCAAAGCGGAGGTTAAAGTTTTTGCTCAGAATAAATTCGCCGCCCACTACAAAATGTCGCGCTAACTTGTCGCCAAACGTCTTCTTCGGTTTAATTTCCTTGTTGAATTCATCGAGCTTGCCGGTTGCCGTGGTATCGAGGTAAACAATATCGAATTTATGCAGGTGGTGCGCGGTAAGGGAGAATTTCAGCGGCATGTGCGCCAGTTTATAGCTCATCCCAACTTGCGCATCGAAAGGCATTGGTTCGCGGTTTCCGTTATAGGTTTTCAGCTGATAACCGATATTCTTCAGGGCCAGGCCAACCGTAAAATCCTGCTCCGGATGCTGAAAAATACCGCCCACATCTACCAGTGCCCCTACCGCTTTGTACTCCGCAATGCGGGAAACGCCCAGCTTCGCGGTAGCGCCCAGGGTGAAATGGTCGATGGATTGTGCGTGTGTCAGGTTTACGGTATAGTCGGCCACCGAAAAAGTGCCCTGCTCCTGCCCGGTGGCATCGCGCTGTACAAAGTCGCCGTAGTTCACGTACTGAATGCCGGCTGCCCAGTGCGCCCCTTTTTTATTCGGTAAGCTGAAGGTAAGGCCGTTTTGCTTGATGTCGCTCAGGAAGCCGGTATGCGTAAAGGAAAGCTGGTAATCCGATTCCGGGTTCAGTAAGGCCGGATTTGAATACAGCATGTTTACGTCGTGGCTCCGCGAGGATACGTTTATCCCCCCCAGGCCGGCCGTTTTTGCCCCGACCGGCAGGTTCAGGAAACCAAAGCTCCGCTGACCGCCGATCTGGGCAGAAACCGTATGGCTGAGGGCAAAAAAAGTACAAAAGGCGTAAAAGATCTTCCGCATAAAACACCAAATAAAAGGCTACCTGCCAAATGCTACACGCACGAAATCCGGTTTTATTGTTCCAACGCGCCGGCCAAAGACGCTTCTTTCGTTAATTCAAGTTTCAGCGGCTTTTTAACCTGCTCCGGAAGCAACGCAAACTGAATTACATCGTCTACCGAATCTACGTAATGGATGCGCACATCTTTCAGGTACACGGCCGGGATCTCGGAAATATCCTTTCTGTTTTTGGTGCACAGAATAATATCGGTAATACCGGCGCGTTTGGCTGCCAGAATTTTCTCCTTGATGCCGCCCACCGGAAGCACTTTTCCGCGAAGCGTAATTTCACCCGTCATCGCCATTTTCGGCCGCACTTTACGTTGCGTGAAAATAGAGGCAATGGAGGTGAAAATAGCTATACCCGCCGAAGGACCGTCTTTCGGAACGGCGCCTTCCGGGAAGTGAATGTGCAGGTCGTACTGGTCGAACAAACGGTAGTCGATGTCCAGCAGTTCGGCGTGCGCTTTCAGGTAAGAAAGGGCCGTAATAGCCGATTCTTTCATCACGTCGCCCAGCTGGCCGGAAAGCGTAAGCTTGCCTTTGCCCCGGCTCAGGATCGATTCGATGAACAAAATATCGCCGCCCACAGAAGTCCAGGCCAAGCCGGTAACTACCCCGGCGGTATCGCTTTCCTGATAAATTTCCTTATCGAACGGTTCCGGCCCAAGGATCTTCACCACATCTTTCGCATCCAGGGTATGGTTATATTCATCTTCCATAGCCTTCGCCTTGGCAATGTTCCGTACCAGCGCGCCGATCTTGCGTTCCAGACTTCTTACGCCGGATTCGCGGGTATAATCGTCGATCACTTTTTGTAGCGCGGAGGTAGTGATTTTTACGTCTTTTTCCTCCAGACCATGCTCTGATTTTTGCTTTGGCACCAGGTGACGTTTAGCAATTTCAGTCTTTTCTTCCAGCGTGTAACCGGTAATATCAATGATCTCCATCCGGTCGCGCAAAGCAGGCTGAATGGTATCTAATGCGTTCGCGGTAGCAATGAAAAGCACTTTGGAAAGGTCGTATTCCACTTCCAGGTAATTGTCCACGAACGTGCTGTTCTGTTCCGGGTCCAGAACCTCCAGCAAGGCAGAAGACGGGTCGCCACGGAAATCGGAACTTACCTTATCGATCTCATCCAGAATAATTACGGGGTTGGATGAGCCAGACTTTTTGATCTGGTTGATGATCTTGCCCGGCATCGCGCCTACATAGGTTTTCCGGTGACCGCGGATCTCGGCTTCGTCGCGCACGCCGCCTAAGCTCATGCGGATGTATTTCCGGCCCAGCGATTTGGCAATAGAACGCCCCAGCGAAGTTTTACCCACGCCCGGAGGACCGAACAAGCACAAAATCGGCGCTTTCAGGTCGTTTTTCAGCTTCAGCACCGCCAGGTATTCAATAATCCGGTCTTTCACTTTCTCCAAACCGTAATGGTCGGTATCCAGAATTTTCTTGGCCCGCTTCAGGTTGAAATTATCCTTCGTGTATTCGCCCCACGGCAACTCGATCAGGAATTCGCAATAGTTCAGCGCAATCGGGTACTCGGCAGCCTGTGGATTGATGCGGCCCAATTTGTCGAGTTCTTTGTTGAAATGCTTTGCAACGGCTTCCGGCCATTTCTTTTTGGCCGCGGCAGCGCGTAACTTCTCGATTTCCTGATCCGGACCATCGAAACCGAGTTCATCCTGCAGCACTTTTATCTGCTGGCGCAGGAAATAATCGCGCTGCTGCTGGTCGATATCGGTATGTACTTTGGTCTGAATTTCCTGTTTGATCTCAAGCAGCTGAATTTCCTTCATCATCAGTTCGAGCAAAGTGGTACCGCGCTCCACGCCATCGTTGATTTCGAGGAGCTTCTGCTTCTGGGCCACTTCCACGTTTATGTTCGAAGACAGGAAATGCGTCAGGAAACCCGGGCTGTCGATATTATCCAGCGCGATCTGGGCTTCCTGCGGAATTTCCGGGTTCAGCTTCAGCATTTTGGCGGCCGCATCTTTCAGACTTTGTACCAGCGCTTTTACCTCACGGCTGTTCTTGTTCGGGAAATCTTCTTTACAATGCGAAACCTGCGCCGTTAAAAACGGAACTTCCTGCAGCACTTTTTCGATCTTGAACCGGCTCTGGCCCTGAATGATGATAGTCGTATTGCCGTCTGGCAGCACGAGCATTTTCAGGATCTTGGCCATGGTACCCACCTGGAACAGGTCTTCGGAAGTAGGATCGTCGGCAGCCGTGTTTTTCTGGGCCACTACGCCTACAATTTTATCGCCGCGGTAGGCTTTGCGCACCAGCCGGATCGATTTTTTCCGGCTTACGGTAATAGGCAAAACCACGCCCGGAAACAAAACGGTATTGCGGATCGGCAGGATCGGCAACGAAGCCGGCTTTTTAAGCTTGCTCAGCTCTTCGTCTTCGGGGGTGGCAACTATAGAAATTAATTCTCCCCCGTCGTCGTCGGAAAGGTCTTGCAACAACAACTGATGAAGAAAATTAGATGTGTTATTTATCATAGTAGGTTAAAACCAGTGTCAAAATGACAGGTATATGCTTACAGAACGGTTACTTTTTGCGGAAATTACTAAAAACGCAAGACCTATGCCAAGTTATCGGCAAGATTAATTCCGGCAAAGGCGTAACCACCCGGTTTTTCCGGATTCTGCTTCTCGTTTAAACAAAGTTAATTGCATTTTAATTTAGTTTTTATGCAGATAAGTTATAAATTTGTTTACGTTTTCCAGAAAAGGAATCGTTTGTTATCATATGATTTTCCGCTTCTATCTGGCTGTGTTTCTTCTGCTGGCTGCTTTGGCATGCCAGCCGGCGTTGGCACAAAAAACCAAACAGGTCCGGCTTAAAAGCAAGCTCCTGTCCGACTCTACCCGCCAGCTGGCTCCTAAAGCCGAAGTGGCCGTCGATTTCCCGAACCTGAATAAAATTCCGTATTACTACGATAAAAAAAAGCTGGCCCAGATCCGCAAACTGGAGCGCCGGAAAAACTGGCAGAAAACCCTGCCCCTGCTCGAAGCCTACGTGACCAATTTCGGGATCGAGAACTTTTACAAAGATACGCCCATGCTCTGGCGCCTGGGGCAGCTCTATGAACGCAACGGCCAGCTGGATAAAGCCAAGGCATTTTACAAACTGGTACTGAAACACCACCGCACCGACGTTAAAAAAGTACAGCTGTACTACGATTCGCTGGAACAGAAGGAAAAAGATTATTACGTACCGCTCGACTATTACTACAAACTGGTTGAATACCGCAAGCACGTAGCCAAGTTCCTGCCGCCCAAAGGGGTTAACGTGAACATGGGCTCGGAAATAAACTCGAAAGCCGAAGATTACGGACCGGCCGTACGATCGAGCGAGGACCAGCTGATCTTTACCTCCAAACGCACTTTTCGCGGCCTGAATGCGGTTCCGAACGAAGACCTGTATTATTCTAAAATGGTTGACGGTGAATGGGAAGAAGCGAAATCTTTTGGCAAGCCGATAAACTCGATCTGGAACGAAGGCTCGGCCTGTTTGAGCCGCGACGGCAAAACGCTTTATTTTGCCCGTTGCGAATGCCCGGATTGCCACGGTAACTGTGACCTGTACGTAGCGCATTTACTCGCCGACGGCACCTGGGGCAAGATCAAAAACCTGGGGCCGGAAGTAAACAGCCCGGGCTGGGATTCGCAACCGACGCTTTCCAAAAATGAGGATACGCTTTACTTTGCTTCCGATAGATTGGGTGGTTTCGGCCTTTCCGATATTTATTTCACGCATAAACTGAAAAACGGAAAATGGGCACCGGCCAAAAATTTAGGCCCGGTGGTAAATACCCGCGAAAACGAGGTGAGCCCCTTCTTCCACCCGCTTTACCAGGTACTCTATTTCAGTTCCCGCGGGCAGTTGCTGAACTTCGGCGATTTCGACATTTACAAGACCTACCGCGTGAACGGCCGCTGGCAGGAACCGCGCAATATCGGTCCGCTGGTAAACGGGAAAGGCAGCGAATACTATTTCAGCATCGATGCCGAATCTACGAACCTGTATTACGCCAAAGCCGAGCCCAAAGACCCTAAAAACCTGGATCTTTACTCGTTCCCGTTACCCATGGAAGCGCACCCGCTGGCCGTTACACACATCGAAGGTATCCTGACAGACTCGGTTTCCAACCAGCCATTAACGGGTATTATTTCCATTATTGACTTAGACAACGGCGTGGAAGTAGCGTCGAAATACATTCGCCCGGACGGTACGTTTGATTTTGACCTGATCGACAATAACCGGTATACCATGCTCATTCAAAGCCCGGACTTTTTTACCGTGGAAAAGACTTTTGACCTGGCTACCGATACGGTTTTCAAGATCATGACCACGATGATCGATTACAAACTGCCGCTTATTTTCAAGAACATCGAATTCGACGAAGGGAAAGCTACCATTAAAAAGGACATGGAACCGATCCTCGACCGCATCGTACTCTTCCTGGCCGACCACCCGACCTTCCGCTTAAAGATCGGCGGCCACACCGACAGCTCCGGCGACCCGGATTTGAACATGGAACTATCGCAAAAGCGGGCCGATTCGATTAAGAAGTACCTGATCACGAAAGGCAAAATGCCGGAAGAGCGGGTAGAAGCTTTTGGCTACGGCAGCACCGAGCCGCTGAAAGATGAGGTAACCGATGAAGACATGAAAATTAACCGACGGGTAGAATTCAAGCTCCTGAAACCGGAAGCCGAAAATCAGGAACAGATGAAAGGCTGGGACTAAATTTAATTGTTTAATTGTTGATTGTTAAATTGTTGATCGCATAAAAAAAACCGCTGAAGCATTTGAGAAGCTTCAGCGGTTTTTTGTTGGCTTTTGGTAGCGTTTTCACTTCGGGCTTATCTATAGGGGAATTGCGTCATTTCGAGCGAAGCCGAGAAAACTTATTCATACATCTATGGCATTTGAGCGTAGCAAAAAATGCCTTCCGTTCAGATTCGGTATGCAATAGTTACCTCGGAAGCTACGCTGGGTCCTTTCGTCTCTCGTTTCAGGAATGCTCAGGATGACGCAATAAATTAGTTTAGCCTGACGGTTATGGTGAAAACTTCAACAATTGTAAACTCTGACTTCCCAAAAGCTTACAGAAGCGCGTGCACGAAATCGTTGTGTTTGAAGAGCAGCGTTTTTTTCTGGCCGTTCATGGTAACGTTCATCAGGTTCATCTGGTCTTCGAAAGTTTCGAACAGCACTTTGTTGCGAAGGGTAAGTTGTTTCAATTGCTCTGGTTTCACCGGTATTTCAAGGTAAAGCCATTGAGCATCATCTTCGGTTTCAAAGCCTAAGAATTTCTGGGGCAGAACCTGCTTCGCGTTAATTTCCACCTGAAAGGTTTTCTTCAGATAAGCTGCTAGTTGGCTTTTCACATCCGGAGATTGCTGAAGGGTAACCGGCTTTTTGGCGGCATCCGATAGCGTTTTTTCCAGATCGTCGGTAAACACTTTTATGGCTATTTCCAACGCCTGGCTTTTCGGGTTATAGCTTACCTCCGCAATGCTTACGTGGTATGGGTGCGCTTCCGCTCTCAGACCAATGCCTAGCAAAGCCAAAACAATGAGGGTGTAAAGCCGGAATTTCATTTTCTTCTGTTTCAATTTAAGTAGCAAGACTAAAATAACCGCATAATCTGAAAGCAAATACAATTATATACTCTACTGAATCATAAAGCCCTGGATATTTTTAGTCTTGATACTAACATCCAGATACCAATGTCCTTCATTTTATTACCGGAACGGTAGGGTTTTGCCTAAAAAAACAGGAACGCACCTGGGTACGTTCCTGCCTTTGCAATTTATTTTGGCGTCCTGAATTACATGAACAATTTGAACACGTCGTTGAAGATCGCGAAAGCCATTAAACCTAACAGCAGCACCATCCCTACTTTCTGGGCATTTTCCAGGAATTTGTCGGAAGGCTTGCGGCCGCTGATCATTTCGTAGGTCAGGAACATTACGTGGCCGCCGTCCAGCGCCGGAATCGGCAGGAAGTTCATGAAGGCCAGTACCATGGAAAGCATGCCCACAATAGACCAGAACTTCAGCCACTGAAACTCACCGCCGAAAACCTTGGCAATGCCGATCGGGCCGCTCAGGGATTTGGAGGCGGAAACTTCGCCGCGGAAGATCTTGCCGAAACCTTTGATATTGGCCGTTACAATGCCGAAAGCCTGTTTGGTTCCGGCCGGAATGGCTTCTAATACCGTATATTCTTTGGTAGCCATTTTCAGGAGAGGAACCGGCGCAAAACCGATCTTTCCATCGGAATCAACCTGCACGTTAAGCGTTACTTCCTGACCGTTGCGGTTTACCACCATCGGCACTTTTTTACCCGCATTGGCTTTTAAAGCTGCCTGAAAATTATGGAAATATGGCGTTGGCTGGCCGTTTACACTCACAAATTTATCGCCGGTTTTCACGCCAGCTTTGGCAGCATTTTCCTGGGCAATTACCTGGCCTACTTCGAACGGGAAGATGGTTTCCACAAAACGGGCATCGTTCTTATCGGCCATTTTATCCATCAGGTCTACCGGGACCTGAATATCGATCTGCTGGCCGTTTCTATCCACGGTGTAATACCCCCCGCGCGAAAGCAGCACATCTTGGTCGTAAATTTCGTCGAAGTTCTGGAAAGGCTGACCGTTAATTTTCACGATCTTGTCGCCGGTCTGGAAGCCCATATGCCTGCCCAGGTCGTTGGCCACAATACCGTATTTCGCTTCGGAAGCAGGCAGGTAGCTTTCGCCGTATTTGTAAGCAATTACGGCAAAAATTACAATACCCGTAATCACGTTCACAATAATGCCGCCCATCATCACGATGAGGCGCTGCCAGGCGGGTTTGGCCCGGAATTCATACGGTTCCGGTTCTTTCGATAAAGCGGCCGTATCCAGCGATTCGTCTATCATGCCGGAGATTTTCACAAAGCCGCCTAACGGAATAGCGCCGATCATGTACTCGGTTTCGCCAATCTGTTTGCTAACTACTTTCGGGGGAAATCCTATTGCAAATTTCTCGACCCGCATGCCAAACCATTTGGCGGTTAGCATGTGGCCGAGTTCGTGTAATCCTACTAAAATTGTCAGGCCCAGAATAAGCTGGCCTGCCATGATCAATGCATCCATTTAATTAATGTGCTAATGTGTTAATTTGCTAATGTGCTGTTCTAATGGTTTAAATTTTTAATGTGCAAATGTGGCATTGCGGTAATGTGGTATTCTCTTTCATATTGAAAAATAAATTTTGCCACATTAGCACATTACCACATCAGCACATTAGCACATTAAATAAACTCTTCGGCCAGGCGGCGCGTTTCGGCGTCGGTTTGTACGTAGTCTTCCAGCGAAGGCTGCGCAATATACGCAACTTTGGCCAGACAGCTTTCAATAAGGTCCGGCATCTGCAAAAACCCGATCTCATCGTTTAGGAAAGCGGCTACCGCAATTTCGTTGGCGGCATTCAGTACGCAAGGGGCATTTCCGCCTTTGGCAAGCGCATCGTAAGCAAGCTGCAGGTTGCGGAAGGTTTCCAGATCGGGTTGCTCGAAGGTTAGCTGGCTGAAGTTCCGGAAATCAAAACGGGGGAAATCGGATTTTAGTCTGTTCGGGTACCCCATGGCGTACTGGATCGGCAGTTTCATGTCGGGCAAACCCATTTGCGCTTTCATGCTTCCGTCTTCGAACTGCACCAGGGAATGAACAATGCTTTGCGGATGGACCACTACTTCTATCTGATCCTGTCTTAAACCAAACAACCATTTCGCCTCGATCACTTCCAGGCCTTTGTTCATGAGCGAAGCCGAATCGATGGTAATTTTGGCGCCCATGCTCCAGTTCGGATGTTTCAGAGCCTGTGCTTTGGTCACGGTTTCTAAAAAGGCTTTGTCTTTGCCGCGGAACGGTCCACCGGAAGCGGTTAAAATGATCTTTTCGATCGGGTTATGAAATTCGCCGGCCAGGCACTGAAAAATGGCGCTGTGCTCGGAATCTACCGGATAAATGTTCACGCCTTTTTCGCGCGCCAGTTTGCTAATGAGTTCTCCGGCTACCACCAGGGTTTCTTTGTTAGCAAGAGCAATGGTTTTACCGGCCTGAATGGCCCGGATAGTTGGCTGCAAACCGGCATAACCTACCATAGCAGTAAGTACCAGGTCTACAGTTTCCATTTCCACGATGCTGTTCAGGGCGTTGGCGCCGGCGTACACTTTTATGTCGTGCGGGTCCAGGGCATCAAACACTTCGTCGTAGAGCGCTTCGTTTGCAATAACTACGGCGTTGGGTTTGTAAGCTAAGGCTTGGGCGATGAGGAGTTTGGCGTTGTGGTTGGCCGTTAATACTTCCAGCTCAAAACTTTCCGGATTGGCTTCTATTACTTCCAGGGCCTGGGTGCCGATGGAACCGGTGGAGCCGAGTATGGCGATTCTTTTTTTCAATGCTTATTCAAATTTAGGTACTGTTTCAGGCTGGTTTCACTTTGTAGCAGATTAACCACCCCCACCCCCTCCTTGGTAAGGAGGGGCGCTTCTTTTGCTGCCAGTTTTAACTCCGGCGGTTCTTAGGTTACTTTTTATTCTAAAATGGTAGCGTTTTAGTCCCAAAGCCTGACTTCAGCAGGAACTCAAGCTCCCCTCCTTTCCAAGGAGGGGTTGGGGGTGGTTGCCTTTTCCAGCTCAAAACGCTCCTGTTTTACCTGTCGTATTTTTTTCGCAATAACGTGGGGACAGGTCAAGCCCTGTCCGTACACGGAAATTTCAAATTCATTAATTCTGAAAATTGGCTCCGCCGAACTTCGTTTCCCCAATTCTGAAAATTCTATAATTCTGAAAATTCTGATTCAGGAATGCGTGATCAGGAATGCGTGCGGACAGGTCGCGACCTGTCCCTACAATCAAAAAAATCACCGTTCAGACGAAATCCTTTTCCTCATCCTTCCTTAAAATCGTGTTCAAACTTTCAGCAAACCTTCTGCTAAATTCCGGTCGTTGCTTAGGCGTGGTACTTTGTTTTGGCCGCCGAGCTTGCCTTGGCTTTGCATGTAACTTTGAAAGGCTGCCGGGGGTAAGGCGGTAACTTTCAGGTTCTGCAGAATATTGCCTTTTATCAGGTCGTCGTAGTAGCTGTTCAGTTTGCAGAGTTGGGTGTTCAGTTCCTGTTCGAAGGCTTTCAAATCCGTTGGCTGGCTGGCAAACTCGATGAGCCATTCGTGGTACGACGGTTCGGTTTCGGTGCTGCTTATTTTTGGGGCTACAGTGAATTCGGCTACGGAAACTTCCGGGAAATGGCGCATGGTTTCGCGGAGAGCTTTCTCTACTTCTTCGCCAATTACGTGTTCGCCGAAAGCGGAAATAAAATGCTTGATACGACCGCTTACAATTACTTTATACGGGTTTTTCGATACGAATTTTACGGTGTCGCCAAGGGAGTAACTCCAGAGACCGGCGTTGCTGCTTAGTACCAGCGCGTAATTCACACCCAACTCCACTTCGCCAATGGTTAAACGGGTCGGGTTTTCGTTGAAATATTCGCTGGCCGGGATGAATTCGTAGAAAATGCCGCTGTTGAGCAAAAGCAAAAGGCCGTTATCGTGCTGCGAATTCTGGTAGGCAAAAAAGCCTTCGGAAGCCGGAAACGTTTCGATGCTGTCTATTTTCTTTCCTACGCTCTGGAACAGCTTGGCTTTATAAGGTTCGAAGTTTACGCCGCCGTAAACGAAAAGCGAAAAATCTGGAAAAATATCCTTAATGGGTCTTCCGGTTCTGGCTGTAAGCTTATCGAAATACATCTGGACCCAGGGCGGAATGCCGGAGATCAGGGTCATGCGCTGCGGCAGAGTTTCTTCCACCACTTTGTCGAGCTTCGTTTCCCAGTCTTCAATGCAATTGGTCTGGTAACTTGGCATCTGATTGGTGCGCAAATAACCCGGCACGTGGTGGTTTACAATGCCTGATAAGCGCCCGGTTTTTATGCCGCCTACTTCTTCCAGCACCGGACTTCCCGATAGAAAGATCAGTTTACCATCGAGGAACTGGCTGTTGCCGGTTTCGTGGATGTAGCTAAGCAGGGCATTTTTGGCGCCGTTGATGTGGTTCGGAATACTGGCCTTGGTAATGGGAATGTATTTGGTGCCCGACGTAGTGCCGGAAGTTTTGGCCAGATAGATTGGTTTACCGGACCAGAGAATATCCGGTTCGCCTTTCTTAACCCGATCGAAATACGGTTTCAGGCCTTCGTAGTCGCGCACGGGAACAGCCTTAACGTAATCGGCGTGCGATTTTATTTTTGAGAATTGATGGTCTTTGCCGAAAACGGTACCGGCGGCTTGCTTTAAGATCTGCTGAAAAATAGCCTGTTGCGCTTTTTCCGGATGCTGTAGCCATTGCTGGTCGCGGGCGTGCGTGTAGGCGGCAAGCGGTTTACTTAGAGCGGCTTTAATTCCCATCGGCAGTTATTTGAATGGTAAAGATACTGTTTTTGAGGGAACTTGCAGATTTGAAGATTTGAAGAATGAGGAATTTGAAGATTTGAAGATTTGGAGATTTGAAAATGAGAGAATGTAGGAATGGGGAAATTTGGCAATTTGACGATGGGGCTGATTATTCAATTATTAGGAAGTATTCAGAGGAACTTACCTGTACAAACTAGTACATAGTCAAGTTAATTTTTAGAAAGTGGGATTACAAATCCCACGGCTCGGTTAAGACGGGATCACAATTTCCGTTAAGCAATAGAAAGCATTCAGAGTAATTCACCTGTACGAAAATTATGATAGGAATTCCGGTTCCTGAAGTAGTTTAGAGTTTTCTCATTTATAAGTACCGGACATATTTACTTCTAACTACTTCGATTGTCCTGCTGTAGGTAATGCATAAGTCAATGCACAAAATTCACAAGATTCTTCCAGAATGACAGAAAAGAAATGGGTAGAGTTGGGTAAACTAAATTTATCTATTTACTCATCTTCACATTTACTCATACCTTCATTTTCAAATCTCCAAATTTTCAAATCTTCAAATCCGCTTACCTCCCGCATCTTGCTTTCAGCATGGGCTCCAGCCCTTTTTGGCCTTTGGCGATAGCGTTTCTCAGGAAGGTGCAGGCTTCTTGTTTTCGGTTAAGCTTAAACAGGATGTCGGTTTTAATGCGGTAGAATTCCAGGGTTTTGGGCTCCAGTGTCAGGGCTTTATCAATATCGGCCAAGCCCTGAACAGGTTGCTTTAGCGAGTCGGCGTACAGGATGGCCCGGTTGGAAAAGGCGCGCGCAAAACCCGGATCCAGGGCAATGGCTTTATTAAAATCGGCCAGGGCTTTCTGGTGGTCCCGTTTCCACGACCAGGCATAACCCCGGTTCAGGTAAATACTGGGGTTCGTCGGATCGAGCTGCAGGGCTTTATTGCTGTCGTCTATGGAGCGGTCGAATTGCTGGGCCTGAATGTAATAATAGGCTCTTTGTTTGTAACCAAGTCCCTTGCCGTATTCCGGAAAACCCTGAACCAGTTGCGTACTTACATCGATCACGGCATCAGGGTCGTTTCGTCTTTCCAGAACGGGCAGCAACCGGGCCAGGCTTTTGGGTTCGGCTTGGCGGTTCTGGTCGCGCTCCCGGCCCAGGCGGTAGTATTTAACGGCTTCGGCGGCATTTTTATCAAAGGCATACCGGGTTAAATGACCGAAAGCAAAATAAACGTCCGGGCTTTTCGGGTTGAGCAGCCAGGCTTGGTTGAAGCGCTTCATGGCCGTTTTCGGGTCCTGGCGGAAGAACTCCTGCCAGCCCATTAAAACGTATTTCCGGGCCGCTGAATCGGCACTGCCGGTAAGCTTTATTTCTGCTTTTATGAAACGGGCGTCTGCTCTCCGCACAGACGCGGACTTCACGCACTTGTCGCCGAACATGGGTTTCAGGTCGGAACATTGCCCAAAAACCTGCCACGAAAACAGAAGGGCAAAAATTAAAAGCAACAGCGGTTTCATAGGAATTCAAAAAGTAAGAAGTTGCTGAAAGGAAGGATTTAACAAATTGAAAAAGGTTAACCAAAACCACCGGCACTTAACTTCGTAAGCACAGCTTTCAGGAACAGATACGTAAATTTTATTTTTTCAGCCACGCGGCAAGCTGTCCTACATGGCCTGAAAGGAAAAAGTATTCGTACTGCCTGAAATTAAACTCATTTCTTCAACCAATTATTTTAAATAAAAGCTATGGCAAAACACACCGGCTCGGCCATCTGGCACGGCGGCCTGAAAGAAGGCAAAGGAAACGTAAGTTCACAATCCGGGGCGCTGAACGCGGCTTATTCTTACCGCACGCGCTTCGAAGACGATCTTTCGGGAACGAACCCGGAAGAACTGATCGGCGCGGCGCTGGCGGGTTGCTTTTCCATGTTCCTGAGCAGCCTGGTAGAAAAGCACGGCCACAAACCAAAGCACATCCAGACCGATGCGCACGTAACGCTAACCGTGGGAGAAAACGGCCCGACCATTACTCACATAGAATTGAAAACGGAAGCCGCAATCAAGGATATTGAAGAGAACGATTTTCAAAAACATGTGCAGGAAGCAAAAGCCAATTGCCCGGTAAGCAAAGCCCTGGCAGGAGGACCGGAAATTACCGTTTCGGCTGTGCTCCGCGACGAAGATTAAGAATGCTTCAGCCATGATCAAACAAAACCAGACGGCAACTTATAAAAGTTGCCGTTAATTTTTCCTACCTTGCGTCTTAATTCAATCAGGCTGTTTTAATATATGAGGTCATTGCTGCGGGTCGGAATTCGTCCGATGAAAAATGCGCGCATTTCGTTTAGCGTACAACTGGCGCTGGTGCTTTTCTGGCTGGTTTATGTAGGTTTTATGCTTTTCACCGAAAGCGCCACCAACGACCGCAACTTCCTCCATTATGTTTTCCTGGCGCTCACGCTGCTTTACCTGGTCTACATCCTGGCCCAGAACACTTCTATTTTCGGTTTGCAGTCTTACCTGGAAATTACGCCGGCTTACATTGTTCAGAAAAAGGGCCATTTCCGGCCGAAGCTGGTTATTGCGTTCGAAGATGTGGCTAAAGTTCAGATCCTGCCGTTCCTGCTTCGCTTTACGCTGAAAAACGGGGAGGTAATAAATATGGACACTAAATCGATTAAACGGAGAAAGAATATTGCCCTGGTAAAAGAGAATCTGGAGCTTATGGCCGAGCGGCACCGTTTTGAGCTGCAGGACAATTTGATGCCCTAAGTTTCGTTTTACAGGCAGATCCATTAACTATTGAAAGCGGGGAAAGCATGTCGAAATTTAAAGAACGCATGAAAAAGCTGGGACTAGCCGGTTTTATGTTTTTCTTCATTAAAGGACTGGTCTGGCTGTTCATTTTCTTCGGCGGCGCCAAACTGTTTTCCGAACTTTTCGACTAAATTCATTTAGTGCTTTAATCACGCTACTTCTTCCTTTTTAAAGCTCAAGTCCTGAAGCCATCTTGCGATGGCTCCTTTTTTTTATTTATTTTTTCAGGATTTATGGCATAAAGCTTGTCTATTGCGTAGGGAGATAAATTTTTACGCAACACCAAACTTCGCACCATGAAAACACTTACGAAAAACCTGCTGCTCGCTTTTACCGGCGGCGCGCTGTTGCTCTCTTCCCCGCTGGCAATGGCGCAAGGAAACGGAAAAGGCCAGGAAAAAAAGGCCCAGAAAGAAGCTTACAAAGCAACCAAACAAAACGGCAAGGAAGGCAACGGAAAAGGCAAGAATAAATTTAAAGGGAAAGATAAAAGCGCCGTTAAGAAATTCCCGCACAGCAAACCATACAGCGTAAAAGTGCCACCGGGCCATTATCCGCCGGCAGGCCACTACCGCATCTGGTACCCGAACCGCCCGCCCGGACACCAGCCAGCCCCGGTTCGTAACGGCCTTCCGCCCAACGCCCCCTTAACCGACGGCGCCTTCATTTTGTACGGCGACCAGGGCTACGACACCCAATACGACTGGCGCAAACACGAGCAGGAAAAACCTAAAACGGTGCCACGCGAAATCATCGACATTTTATTCCCGAACACCACCGTGCCGGCGCAGTAAATTTGTCTGAACTATGATTTTTGGGATTTTTATGATTTACAAGATTTCAGAATTTGGAAATTTTAAAATTTGAGGATAAGCGACTTTGAAGATTCTCGTGTACGGACAGGGCTTGACCTGTCCCCACGTTATTGCGACAATAAACAAAAACGCTATACTTTCCACCCGAAAAGTATAGCGTTTTTTATTTTGTCGAACCTACGAAAATTCGAACAATCGAAAATTCGAACTTACGAATTTTTCGATTTGAATTTCTTCTGCAATTCCTGAATAGAAGCCTTGAATTTCTTATCCGTATCGATCAGATCCGAAACGGTTTGCACCGAGTGGATTACCGTACTGTGGTCGCGGCCGCCGAAATGGTAACCGATAGACTTGAGCGAATGACTGGTGTACTCTTTGGCAAAATACATAGCCACCTGGCGCGCGGTAACGATCTCCTTCTTCCTGGTTTTGGCTTTCAGCGAATCTAAGGTAACGTTGAAATATTCGGCAACCGTTTTCTGAATGAAATCGAGATTTACTTCCGTTTCTACGTCTTCAATAATGTGCTTCAGCGCGTTCTTGGCCAGCTCCAGGTCAATCTCTTTCCGGTTCAAACTCGACTGCGCAATTAAAGAAATAAGCACGCCTTCCAGTTCCCGCACGTTGGTATCTACGCTGTAGGCAAGGTACTCGATTACGTTCTCCGGAATATCGATGCCGTCGCTCTGCATCTTCTTCTGGATAATGGCCATCCGGGTTTCGAAATCCGGACTTTGCAGGTCGGCGGTTAAGCCCCATTTGAAACGGGAAAGCAAACGTTCTTCCAGACCTTTCAGGTCGCGCGGCGGACAATCGGAAGTCATGATAATTTGCTTGCCGCTTTGGTGCAGGTGGTTGAAAATGTGGAAGAACATTTCCTGGGTTTTTTCCTTGCCGCTCAGGAATTGTACGTCGTCGATGATCAGGATATCTACCAGCAAATAGAAGTTGGCGAAGTCCTGCATGCTGTTCGTTTTCACCGATTCCACGAACTGGTTCACGAACTTTTCGGAAGAAACGTAAAGCACGAATTTTTCCGGCGCGTGGCTCTTAATGTGGTTTCCGATTGCCTGCACCAAATGCGTTTTACCAAGCCCTACCCCACCGTAAACCATCAGCGGGTTAAAGGAAGTGGTGCCCGGCTTATTCGCCACCGCATAACCGGCCGAACGGGCCAGACGGTTGCAGTCGCCTTCGATGTAGTTTTCGAAAACGTAGCTCGGGTTCAGTTGGGAATTAAGATAGTTGCGGTCGATGGTTTTCGACTCGAACGGATTGCGGATAACCTGCTGCTCGGGCTGGTAAGAATTTACCACGGCCTGCGGAATTTTCTTCGTAGGCAGGTTTACGGTTTGCGGTTTGTTGGCTGCGTTTCCGCGGTCTACGATGATAGAATACTCCAGGCGGCCTTCGCTGCCCAGTTCCTGGAAGATCACCTTCTTCAGCAAACTTACATAATGCTCTTCCAGCCATTCATAAAAGAACTGACTGGGCACCTGAATGGTAAGCACGTTGTTAACTAGCGACGTAGGTACAATGGGCTCGAACCACGTTTTGTAGCTCTGCTCCCCAATGCTCTCCCTGATCACCTGCAAACAATTACCCCATACGGTAGTAGCGTCCTTTACCATCAACATCGCTGCGTCTTCTTTCTTCTGATTGGAACTCCTTCGTAATTCGCCGAAGGACTACAAATTTGATCAATTAATTTTAAAGAAAAAATTTTTAGATCACGAACTTATTACAGTGCGTTCATCTACAGGCAGAACGGCAGCTGCGTAGCCATTTTTCCGTCCGTCGCGGCTGAATTCGAAGTCGATGCGGCCCAGGTTAATGCCGGCCCAGCCTACCTGATTAATCAGCGTTTCATTTCCGCCGGGGCTGATAATGGTATCGGGTTTCTCTAAAAAAGTATGCGTGTGCCCGCCCAGGATCAGATCAATTCCGCCAACCTGCGCGGCCAGTTTCCGGTCGTCTACTTTATCCGTTTCGTATTTATAACCCAAGTGCGAAAGGCAGATCACCAGATTACATTCCTGTTCTTCCCGCAAGATCTTTACTATTTCCTTCGCTTTTTTCACCGGATCGAGGTAAACGGTCTGGCCGATCATATTATCCGCTACCAACCCTTTCAGTTCAATTCCCAGGCCGAACACACCGATCTTCAGACCGTCTTTTTCAAACACTTTATAAGGCTGAAATTTATCTTTCAGAATGGTATTGCTGAAGTCGTAATTGGCAGAAAGGAATGGAAAACCTGCGTGCGGCAATTGCTTTTGCAAACCTTCCAAGCCGTTGTCGAAATCGTGGTTGCCGAACGTGGCCGCATCGTAACCCATCATGGTCATGAGCTTGTATTCCAGTTCACCGCCGAAGAAATTAAAGTAAGGCGTGCCCTGAAAAATATCGCCGGAATCGAGCAGCAGCACATTCTTTTCTTTCGAACGGATCTCCTTTACCAAAGCCGCGCGCCGCGCCATGCCGCCCATGCCGCCGTTGCTCCGCCCGTCGTTCGGAAACGGATCGATGCGCGAGTGCATGTCGTTGGTGTGCAGAATTACCAGCTTCCTGGTTTTGCCTTTGGCTTCGCCTACGGAAGGCAGACCAAGCAAACCAAGACCGGCGGCACCCAACAGCGTATTGCGGAGGAAATCTCTTCTATTCATTTTCGTAGGTTCGAATTTTCGAATGTTCGTAGGTTCGTAGTTTGTAGGTTAGAATTTTCGTAGTTCGAATGTTCGACTTTAAGTTAAATTTTTTTCTCAAGTTTAAAAACTCTCCCTTAAGGCAAAGCCGGTTCATTCTTGCGGATTCTCCCCTTGAGCATTTAGAGGGGTGTGTACATCTGCGGATTTATCATCAAAGTGCTTACACCCCTATAATCCCCTTAAGGGGAGACTCTCGATAAAGAGTGAAATATCTTTTTAAGCTTTTGTAAAGATGTTGCCCATATTCAGGTAAACAATTTCTTCAAATCATGAACCTGATTCCAGATTTCATCCAGAACCCACCGCATGTTTCGCTTCACCTCTAAATCTTCAAAACGCAGAAATCTTATGCCATGCGCTTCTAACTTTTCCTGCCTCAAACAATCATAATCTGCTTTGTCATTATGGCTATCACCATCAATTTCAATAACCAGTTTCAATTCATGAGCATAAAAGTCAACAATGAAATCGAGCATCGGAACTTGCCGGTGAAACTGAACTCCATCTATCTGTCGGTTTTTAATCTCGTTCCATAAAAGAATTTCAGATAAGGTACTATTATTTCTTAGTTCCTTGGCTTTGGCCCGAAGATCTTTTCGATATGGGATGATCGGATTTTTCATGCTACCTAAAGTTTAGACAGATGGTTTACACCTGCTGCGGCTTCCAAAGTTAAAGCATTCTACGGCACTCTCCCCTTGAGGGGAGCTGGAGGTGTGTTAGGACGTTTCTGATAAGGATCAGCAGGTGTAAACACCCCTCTAACTCCCCTCAAGGGGAGAATCCCCGGAAATCCTTCCTTTCAACTATTATCCTACTTCTTCCGTTCTTTAGGCAAAGGCGAGTCAGCAGGAGAAGTTGGCGGAACCGCTGCATTAACCACGTTAACTCTTCCTTCAACCTTCGCTTCTACCACTTTGCCTTGCGCCGTAAGTTCGCGGATTTCTTTCACAATTATATCACGAAGTAAAGCGCCGGTTTTTTCGGTTTTTACCGGGTTCTTCAGGAAGCCCAGGTTGTCGCCGCCGTTGGCCAGGTAATCGGATAAGGCTATGGTGTAGGTTTTGATGGAATCTAAGGGCTGACCGCCGATAAAGACCTCCTGCGGCTGGTTGTTTTTAATGCTGTAGGTTACGTTGGAAGTGGAAATTACTTTGCCGGCTTCTTTGTAAATGTGCGGTTGCGTAGCATAATTCAGGAGTTGCTGCAGGGCCGGACTCGTTACGGTTATCACCAGCAGTTCATTTTCGAAAGGCATCAGCTCGAACACATCGCCTAAGGTCAGGTTGCCTTGTTTTAAAGGAGTGCGGATGCCGCCGCTTGTCATCAGGCCAATGTCTACCGGACGACCTGTTATTTTCTCGGCCTGGGTGCGCTGCAGGTCGGCTACAAAATTCCCGACCGGCGATTCTACCGGCAATTTCTCCAAAGGCTGCGGCGCCACGCCAATTACTTCGGCCATGCGGCTGGTTACCTGTTGCCGGTAAGGCGCGATCGTTTTTTCGGCGGCCGGGTCGGCGGCAATTTTATCGGAAACGCCCAGCAGCGATTTCTGCAGTTTGGGTTGCGGGTGCCAGGTGCGCTGACAGGCCGTAGCCAGGCTTAGGACCAGGGAAAGTAAAACGATTCGGAGCGGGAAAACGCGCATGGAATTTCTTTAGAAACCTATTAAACAAAGGTACAAGGTTCCGCTTTCAGAAACCAGTACTAAAGTACAGGGTTTACCGCGCTGTTCCTATACCTTTTCAACAGATAACAATTGAATTAATAACCTTTACCCTAATAAAACCACCTATATCCTAAATTATTATTACAATAATACAATTAAATATTCCTAAAGCCATTCTTTCCCGTATTAAATAGCAAAACTTCGGTTTTTACAGCCACTCTTTTTCAGCCTGCACTTCCGGTATAAATCCCAATTCGGGACACAATTGTCTGTTTCATTTATACCTGTCTTACTATGAGAACTTTATTACTATCGCTGGCTATTTTGCTTACCCTGCCGGATTTTTCCGGAAACTTTTCCGGGGAAGGCACCAAGAAATTCTATATCAAGTCCCGGAAAAAAATTGTGTACCGCGGAGACAAGAAAATTCAAAGAAGCGTGGTGAAAAAATTCAAACCGAAAACCCACATGTTCATCGGCGAAGGACGGGTGAACGGGCTGAACCGCTACACCGATTAATTTCATCCCCGGTTTTCCGACCTTTAAATTAGTAGCCCTCAACGGGTTAATAACAAACGCCTATCTTTCCTGAAACAGACTTTTTCCAAGAAAAATGTAGCACCCGAAAAACATCCGCTTTGCTTTCTGCCGTTTGGTTTACCGCCAGATAAAAGGTTGCGTATAGCCGGTTAAAGGAGTTTTACTGCTCCCTTAACTTAAAACTATATGAACCTTAAACCAAACGCAAAATATTATGAACAGAACGTTTACAGCTTTACATGAATACCCAACATTTTAATTTGTAAATACTATGAAAACGTTACTGTTAGGAATGGTCTTTATGTTCAGCTTAACGCTGGCGGAGGCCGACGAGGGAAGCAAACCACGAAAACATAAAAACCAGCCAAAAGCCAAGATCACGTACAGCGAACAGAAGTACAAAAAAACCTTCGCTAAAAAAAGAGTCCCTAAAAAACACATGTTCGCCGGCGAAGGCCAGGTAAACGGCAGCCGGAGATTCCGGTAAGCCAGACAAATAAAAAAAAACCTGAAGCATGCTTCAGGTTTTTTTTTATGCTTTTAGATAGCGTTTCCGCATTTACAATTTTACGCTTTTACAAATCTTCAAATTTCCTACTCCTTCACTATTTTTACATGCCGCACCTTATCTTTTTGTTGCAGGGAAACGATATAGATTCCGGCCGAAAAAGTACTCAAATCCAGGCGATGCGTTGGAGTGGTTTGCTGAAGGAGAACTTTGCCGCTGAGATCGGAAACGGTAACTTGGCTGAAAGAAGTGCCGGCAGGCAGTTGCAGGAAATCTTTTACCGGGTTTGGGTAAAGGCTTAGTTCCGGCTGCAGTTCTTTATTTGTGCTCATTACAAAAGAAGAGTCGCTGTAAATGAAGGCTGCTCCTTGGGCACTTCCATTAGGCCGACCAATTAGTAAAAGCTTACCATCAGCTGAAAGACTTACAGAGCGACCGAATTGAGGTTGGGTTCCTCCACTAATTGGTGAGGTGATTTTATTTCCTAATTGACTCCATATTCCATTATTATTGACATAGGTCCAAACTGCACCTTCCCAATTATTATCAATATAACCAGATACCACAAGAGTATCACCACCTTTAGAAAGGGAAACTTTTCTTCCAAATCGGGCATCTACCGTTGCCCCTACTGGATTTATTATATATTCCTGCCCCCACTGTTGATTAGTTTGGTTATATCGATAGATAATTATTAAACCTGTTCTGGAATTGTAAGAAGGTGCACCTAATACTGCCACTTGCCCATTTCCAGATAATGCGACTCCTTCACCTATTCTGCCATTTATTATTGTAGCATCAGTAACCTTTTGGACAAAATTCCAAGTATTGCCAGTTCGTTTATAATAATACCCATAACCTTGTTTATTTGTGGTTGTTCCTTCTAAGCTAGCGCCAATTAAGGCAGTATTCCCATCTGCAGAAAGTGCTACAGAACCTCCAAGTAACGACCCATTGTTTGGGCTCACAGTTATTTTATTTCCTTGCTGTGACCAGTTAGTGCCAATACGCTGAAAAAACCAGGCTGCACCTCTTCCTCCATTATCTTCACTGCCACCTACTAAAAGTATATTCCCATCAGCTGATAAAGCAACTGATTCGCCTTGCCAACTAGCATTTGTACCTTGAGTTCCAAACAATTTAGGACCTTGCTGTACCCATCTGTTTCCATTCCGCACAAAAATCCAAGTGGCCCCTTTCTGGCTATTTTCATAATAACCACCTATGGCAATAGTGTTCCCATCAGCAGAAATTGCGGTGCTTGAACCAAAAGAAACAAACTGTCCAACTGCATCATTTGGAATTAGCTTTTTACCCATTTGACTCCACTGATGACCATTTCGGGTGTATACCCATGCTGCACCTTTGCCTAAACTATCAGCTTCGGCGCCAACTACAGCTACATTGCCATCTGCGGAAATGGCGCATGCCATTCCTTGAGCAGCAGTATTGGTAAAACCAGTTCCAAGTAAAGTACTCCGGTGCACAAACTGGGAGAAAGCCGGCAAAGCAAGGATGAGGAACAGGAAGGGTAGTAAATATTTTTTCATAAGTTCGGACTAAACAGATATTGTTAAAGCTCAAAGATACTGCTTTCCGCAAAACATGCTACATGGTGTTAAGGGCAGGCGCAAAATATTTAAGCAGCCATCCGGCAAATCGGCGTGTCCCCCCTTTGGAGAGCCCGTCCCGACAAAGGAGGGAGGGCTGGGGGAGGATTTTCACATTATCTGATTTTAAAAATTCAAATAATTCTCCTGTCCTCCCCCTACCCCCTCCAAAGGGGGACTTGCTTTCTGCTAAATCCAGACATTTCGCTTTTACATCAGCCGACCCCATACTTTCCCGATCCCCTCATTTCCCAATTTTCACATTCCCTGATTTTCTAATTTACCCATCTCCAAATCTTCAAATTTTCAAATCCCTCATTAGCACATTAACAAATTAACACATTAGCACATTAAATATTCGCAACAATCTCCTGCAACCGCTTCGCATCCGTAATAGCACTCCCAAACATGGTGTTGTTGAAATAAACCCACACTTCCTTGCCGTCCAGGAGCCAGTCGTTTATCATAAAGGCGTAGCGTTCCAGGGCTTCGTCGGAGTACGGGCCGGAGTAGAGGCGTTCCTGGCCGTGCAGGCGAAGGTAAACTTTGTCGGTGGTGGTAATGTCGAGCTTCGGCCAGCGCGGCGAATCGGCAATTACAAAGGCAATTTCGTAGTCGCGGAGCAGGTCCAGGGGTTCTTCTTCGAGCCAGCTTTTGTGCCGTACTTCAAAGGCAAAAAGCTGGTCGGGGTACTTGTCGCGGAGCAACCGGAAGAAGTCTTCCGCCAGCGGCCTGTCGAAGCGAAGGCTGGCCGGGATCTGTACCAGTACCGGCCCCAGGCGTTCGCCCATCAGCAAATAGCGGCTCATCCACTTTTCCAGTTCCGGACCGGTATCGAGCAGGCGTTTATTGTGGGTAATATCCTTGTGCATTTTGGCACCGAACCGGAATTCCGGGGGCGTGGTGGCCAGCCATTTTTCGATGGTTTTAACCATGGTATAATGGTAGTGGCTGCTGTTTATTTCGGTGGTGTTGAAGTGGCCGGCGTAAAAAGGCAGGAAATCGGCGCTGGGCAGGTCTTCCGGGTAAAAAAGGCCTTTCCAGCGGTAACTCCAGCCACTGGTGCCAATGTATAAATTCGGTATGGTTTGCATGGGAAAAAGTTAATTGTGCCTTGTACGCAAGCGACGGCCCGATTGCCGAAACTTTAGCATTTGTTCGCTGAATTTCGGTGCAGGCAAGCTAAAAACCGTATCTTTACCGCTGCAAAAAGTAATACTCCATGACCGAAGCGAACGCAAAAACGCCTCTTTTCCCCGGCTTTGAACCGGTTTCCGCCGAAGCCTGGGAAGCCCGCATCCGCAAAGACCTCCGCGATGTGCCTTATCAGTCGCTGTTTTGGAAAGCCGAAGACGGCCTTACCGTAAAGCCCTTCTATACCAAAGCCGACCTGCCGGAAAACCGCACCCAAAAGCCCGACGATTTCCCGTACGAACGCACCGCCCGCACCCGCGATAATTGCTGGGAAAACATCCAGACCATTTACGTGCGCAAAGACAGCCGGCCGTTCATCGATAAAGGGATCACCGCCCTGCAGCGCGGCGCCGACGGCCTGCACTTTGTGCTCCGCGAATCCCTGGATTTCGATTTCGTCTATTTACTCGGTCAGCCCGGCGTGCAGGGTTCGGCCATCAGCTTTACCTTCCCGGTTTCGCCGGAAACCTACCTGCACCAATACCTGCAGGCAGCCCGCGACCTGAACATCGACCTGAACTTACTAAAAGGTTTTATCCAGTTCGAACCCATCGACGACCAGCCTTTCGGTTTCCCGCCTTACGCTGCCATTCCGAAAATGCTGGAACTGGTGAAAGATGCACCTAATTTATACCCGGTAACCATCAGCGGTCACCAGTTCAGCAACAAAGGCGCTTCGGTAAGCCAGGAAATTGCCATTGCCTTAAGCGCCGCCGTTAGCGTATTGGATTGCGCCGAAAAAGCAGGCGTTCCGGCCGAAAAAGTGATCGGCCATATTCAAATGCATTTAGCCGCCGGCACCAATTATTTCTTCGAAATTGCGAAGTTACGCGCCCTGCGTTTGCTCTGGAGCGCCCTGGTAAACAGCTACGGTCTGGCCGGCGAACTTGCCTCCCGTCTGCGCGTGCACTCCTCCACTTCGCGCTGGTACCAAACGGTATTCGATCCGCACGTAAACCTGCTCCGCACCACCACCGAAGCCATGAGCGCTATTCTGGGTGGTTCCGATTCTATTTCCGTGGCGCCGTTCGATAAGATCTATAAAACCCCGGACGATTTTTCGGAACGCATTGCCCGCAACATTTCCGTAATTCTGAAAGAAGAATCGTACCTCGATAAAGCCATCGATCCGGCTGCCGGTTCTTATTACCTGGAAGCCTTAACCAAAGAGCTTGCGGAAAATGCCTGGCAGATCTTCCAGACCCTGGAAAGCAAAGGCGGTTTCCGGAAGGCGCTGGAAAGCGGCTTTATTGCGGCTGAAATCAAGAAAGTAACCGAAGAGAAATTCCGGGCTTATACGATCCGCGAAAACATTTTAGTAGGCACGAACAAATACCCGAACCTGCACGAGAAAGTAGATTTCGATCCGGAGCAACTCATGCAAAGCAAGTACTTCGATACCAGCCGGGCCGCCTATCCGTTCGAGATCATGCGCCTGGCCTCGGAGCTGCACTTCCGGAAGAAGCAGAAGAAAGCGCGGGCGGTAATTGCCGTTATCGGCACCAAAATAACTGAACACCTGCACGCCTCTTTTGCCAAAGAATTCTTCGATTGCGCCAACTTCGAAACCCACGTTTTCCATTTCGAAACCATAGAAGCTGCCCTGAATGTGCTGCAGAACGATGCCGCCAAAGTAGTAGTGCTTTCCGGCTCCGACGAACAATACCAGTATTTCGACCAGGCCCTGACAACCCGGATCAAAAACCACGCCCACAAGCCAATTTTAATTCTGGCCGCCACCCCGCAACACATGGAAGAGGAAATGATGAGCAAAGGCTTCGACCAGTACATTTTCCAGGGCTGCAACATGGATTCCATCATCTCCTGCATCCAGCAGAAAATGGTACACGAGGAAAATCCGTTGGATTAGATTTTTCGATTTTTCGATACTCGATTTTTCGACTTTTTAATTCTTAGTTTGTAATTTATGAAAAAAGTCGAAAAATCGAGTATCGAGCAATCGAACAGTCTAGCAAAAAATCGAGTATCGAACAATCGAACAGTCTAACAAATGCATAGATTTAAGGAGCTGAAAGTTTGGCAAGAAGCAATGGAATTGGCGAAAGTGGTTTATGCAACTACGAAGCTATTTCCGGCAGAAGAAAAATTTGGTTTGACTTCACAGATAAACCGGGCTGCCGTTTCAATTCCTTCCAATATTGCGGAAGGCTCCGGCAGAAGTACTGACAAAGATTTTGCGCAATTTTTGAATATTGCTTTAGGCTCCGCTTTTGAACTTGAAACCCAGGTTTTACTGGCCAATTCTTTTGGATTTATTCCTGCAGAAAACGCTACTACTTTGCTTGAAAAAACCGATAAAATACAGCGAATGCTGAACAGCTTCCGGATGACAATAATAAAAAGTCCGAAGTCGAATTAATAAAAAGTCGAACAATCGAATATCGAACAATCGAAAAATCGAAAATGAAGCCTGATTTTACCAAGATAGATTTTAACCAGGTTTGGGAGGAAGCCCACGAAGGGCCCGCCCAGCCAACCGATTGGCAAACTGCCGAGCAAATTCCACTGAAGAGTTTTTATACCGAAGAGGATACCAAAACGTTTGAGCACCTGGATTTTGCCGCCGGCATTGCGCCTTTTTTACGCGGTCCGTACAGCACCATGTACGTGCGCAACCCCTGGACCATCCGGCAATACGCCGGTTTTTCTACTGCTGAAGCCAGTAACGCTTTTTACCGCCGCAACCTGGCTGGCGGTCAGAAAGGCCTTTCCGTAGCTTTCGATTTAGCCACGCACCGCGGCTACGATTCCGACCATCCGCGCGTAGTGGGTGACGTGGGGAAAGCCGGCGTAGCTATCGATTCCATTCTGGATATGAAGCTCCTGTTCGATCAGATCCCTTTGGATCAGATGTCGGTTTCCATGACCATGAACGGGGCGGTGTTGCCGATCCTGGCGTTTTACATTGTGGCCGCCGAAGAGCAGGGCGTGAAACCGGAGCAGCTGAGCGGCACCATTCAGAACGACATCCTGAAGGAGTTCATGGTGCGCAACACCTACATTTACCCGCCGGAGCCGAGCATGAAAATTATTGCGGATATTTTCGAATACACCTCGCAAAACATGCCGAAGTTCAACTCCATTTCCATTTCGGGCTACCACATGCAGGAGGCAGGAGCCACCGCCGACATCGAGCTGGCCTACACGCTGGCCGACGGTCTGGAATACGTGCGCACCGGCCTGAAAGCGGGCATGGACATCGATACCTTTGCCCCGCGCCTTTCCTTCTTCTGGGCTATTGGTATGAACCATTTTATGGAAATTGCCAAGATGCGCGCCGCCCGGATGTTGTGGGCCAAGCTCATCAAGCAATTCAACCCGAAAAACGAAAAATCCTTAGCGCTTCGAACCCATTGTCAGACTTCCGGCTGGAGTTTAACCGAGCAGGATCCTTTCAACAACGTTGCCCGAACCACGATAGAAGCCTTGGCTGCAGCACTTGGCGGAACCCAGAGTTTGCACACCAACGCGCTGGACGAAGCCATTGCTTTGCCTACCGATTTCTCCGCCCGCATTGCCCGCAATACGCAAATCTACCTGCAACAGGAAACCAACATCACCAAAACCGTAGATCCGTGGGGTGGTTCGTATTACGTGGAAGCGCTTACGCATGAACTGGCGGACAAAGCCTGGGCCCTGATCGAGGAAGTGGAAGAACTCGGCGGAATGGCGAAAGCGATTGAAACCGGTCTGCCGAAAATGCGCATCGAGGAAGCAGCTGCCCGCAAACAAGCCCGCATCGATTCCGGCAAAGATGTAATTGTAGGCGTAAACAAATACCAGCTCGAAAGCGAAGACCACAACATCGAGATCCTGGACATCGACAATACCGCGGTTAGAACATCTCAACTCGAACGTCTGGCAAAACTGAAAGCTGAACGCAACCAGGAAGAAGTAGATAACGCCCTGGACAACTTAACCGAAGCAGCGCGTACCGGCCAGGGAAACCTCTTGGCATTAGCCGTAGAAGCGGCGCGGGTAAGAGCAACTTTAGGGGAAATTTCCAGCGCATTAGAAAAAATTTACGGAAGACATAAAGCAGTGATCAGAGCTATTTCCGGCGTGTATTCCGCCGAACTTTCCGACGACGAAAACTTTGAACGCGCCCGTAAAATGGCCGATGCCTTTGCCGAAGCCGAAGGCCGTCGCCCACGGATTATGGTAGCCAAAATGGGCCAGGACGGCCACGACCGCGGCTCCAAGGTAATCGCCACCTCCTTTGCCGACTTAGGCTTCGACGTGGACATAGGACCATTGTTCCAGACGCCGGAAGAAGTAGCCCTGCAGGCCGCCGAAAACGACGTGCACATCATCGGGGTTTCTTCCTTAGCAGCCGGCCACAAAACCTTGATTCCGCAACTGATCGGCGAACTGAAAAAGCTGGACCGCGCCGACATTATGGTAATTGCCGGCGGCGTAATTCCGGCCCAGGACTATCAGTTTCTTTTCGACGCAGGCGTGGCGGGCGTGTTTGGCCCCGGAACGGTTATTTCGGTGGCGGCGCAGAAGATCCTGGAGGAGCTAATGAAGTCGGAATAGGTTTCTGAATGATTATTTACTGGAAAGTCCGGTTGCTGAAAAGGCGGCCGGACTTTTTTGCTTTACCCCCTACCATTCCTACCCACACAAACTTTCCTACAACATTATTTGAAAAATATTAAATAAATTCTGTTATTCAGGCAACGGATTGTGGTCTTATGCACGTCTTCCGTTTACAAACCGCTCCCACTCTACGAAATTGTTGCATGAAAACTCCGGCGCCTGTTTACCTGCTTTTTTTCTTCTGTTATTTCATTGGTTTTGCGGCAAAAGCCCAGAAGGAAGCCAGTTACTGGTATTTCGGCAATAAAGCGGGCCTCTACTTCACTTCTAGTAACCAGACCCTCCTACGCGACAACGGCAAAATGAAAGCGCTCGAAGGCTGCGCCACCATTTCCGACAGCCTGGGCAACCTGCTTTTTTATACCGCCGGCGATACTGTTTTCAATAAATCCCACGTAAAAATGTCGAATGGCTGGCTCCTTACCGGCCACCAATCGGCCTCACAATCTTCGGTAATTGTGCAGGAACCGTACAGCACTTCCCGGTACTATCTTTTCACGGTAGATGCTTTAGGCGGCGGCAACGGCCTGCGCTACTCCATTGTAGATGCCGATGCTGTAGGAAACGTGGTAGCTAAAAATATTCCGCTGCAAAGTCCCGTTTCCGAAAAAATTACGGCCGTAGATCACCGCTATACCCGCGATGCCTGGGTTATTGTGCATGGCTCCGGTTCGCAGAACGACAACTTTTACGCTTACCGGGTAACCAAACCCCAGCAACCGGGCGCTTCGGCGATCCGGCCGCCGGTAATAAGCCGGGTTGGCATTTCCCACGCCGGCAGTTTCCCGAATAACAAGACCATCGGCTGCATGAAAGCCTCTCCGGACGGCCGGAAACTGGCGCTTGCCATGCAGGATTCGAGCCTGATAGAAATTTATGACTTTAACGATTCATCGGGAGTGGTTTCCAACCCGGTCCGGCTCCGCAAACTTCCCGGCGCTTACGGAATAGAATTCTCCCGCGACGGCAGCAAGCTCTACGTAAGCACCCAGGGCGAAACGCAGGAAATCCTGCAATTCAACCTGCAGGCCGGGAAAGGGCATCCGGACTCGATCAGGCTTTCGATGCAAGGGATTCTGATTACGCGCTCTTTGTTTGCAGCAAGTTTACAACTCGGAATAGACGGCAAGATCTACGTGGCCAATACCGATGCCGATGCTAAAGACCGTCAATACCTGGGCGTGATCAACGCACCCGACAGCCTGGGTAGCAAATCGAAACCCCTTCTCAACTCCCTGAAATTGAACGCTAATACCCATACGCCCGTGCGCTTTAGCGAGCAGGGCCTGCCTAACTTTAACCAAAGCTATTTGTGGCTTCCGGCATTTAAATTCAAATACCGCTGCATCGGCGACCTTACCCAGTTTTCCTCCATCATCAACCGCCAGATAAAAGGCATCCGTTGGGATTTCGGCGATCCGGACAGCGGCCCGGACAACACTTCCTCCCAGGACAACCCCACCCATAAGTTCACCAAGCCCAACACCTATAATGTAACCTTAACGGTAACTTTGCTCAATAACCGCACCCGCAGCCTCACCATTCCGGTTACTATTGCCCCCTTGCCTAATGTATTCCTTGGCATGGACCAGTGGATTTGCCCTACAGGCGAAATCAAGCTTAAAGGTCCGGAAGAGATGGCGCGCTACCAATGGAGCAACGGGAGTTCCGCCCAGGAAATTAAAGTAACCAAACCCGGTATTTACTGGCTGGAAGTCGAGAACGAAAACGGCTGCAAAAACCGCGATTCCGTTAACATTTTACCGAAACCGGGTCCGGTTATTTTTCAGCAGAAGCTGCTGGAAACCTGTGCGTTTGTGCCGCTTAAGCTCCGCACCAGTTACCGCAGCAGTACCTACAAATGGGGAGATGGCAGCACTGACTCTACCTTATGGGCAAACCGCGAAGGCTGGTATAAAGTTACCGTACCTTATGATGGCTGCAAATTTACCGATTCGGTGCAGGTGGTATTTAAAGAATGCCCTGAACTCCTGGTTCTGCCTAACATAATAACCCCCAACAACGACGGACAGAACGACAAGCTCATGCTGCGCGGCATCATATCGGAAGGCTGGCAGCTCCAGATCTTCAACCGCTGGGGAACCCCGATCTTCGAAGATAAAAATTACCGGAATACCTGGCCGGAGAAAGCTCCGGCTGCCGGCATCTACTACTACCTTTTAAGAAAACCGGAAGCTGGTATCAGCCGCAAAGGCTGGATCGAGGTGGTTCATTAACAACGGTACTTCCCTGAACAGAAAAACTATGAAACAGCTATATTATATTTTAATGCTGTGCTGCTCCGCTTCCATGGCCCTGGCGCAGGGCGAAGCAAATAACTGGCATTTCGGCAACCAGGCTTCCTTCGAATTCAGTGGCACGGGCTCCCCGGTGAGTACTTTTACCAGCGCCATGACCAACGCCGAAGAAGGCTGCGCCAGCATTTCGGATAAGAACGGGCAACTGCTTTTTTACACCAACGGCGAAACCATCTGGGACCGCAGCAACAACATCATGCTCAACGGCCATAGCCTGATGGGACACGTTTCTTCGACCCAATCGAGCCTTATTGTACCCAGACCCGGCAGCGACTCGCTCTATTACGTTTTCACCACCGATGCCGTACAGAATAACCTGGCCAACGGGCTGCGCTACAGCGTAGTAGATATGGAAGCAAACTGGCCTTTGGGTGCAGTTGTTTCCGGGCAGAAGAATATAGCACTTTACGGCAGCGCCACCAAACCAGTCTCTGAAAAGCTGACTGCCGTTAAACACTTTAACAACCGCGATGTATGGGTAATTGTGCAGAGTTATGTCAGCCTTACCCAGCAGGAATTTATTGCCTTTCTGGTTACTTCTTCCGGTATTTCGGCTTCACCGGTTATCAGCGTATTACCGGCGGTGGCGGGCAGCCAGAACATCAAGACCGGGTATCTTAAAGCCTCGCCCCTGGGAAATTACCTGGCCGGCAACTTTGGTTCCAACGGGTGCTATCTTTTCGATTTCGACAACAAAACCGGATCGGTATCTAACCCGCTGCAGCTTACCAACCCAAGTCCCCGTCCCTATTACGGCCTTGAATTTTCGCCGGATGAGTCTAAACTTTACACCAACGATTCCTGGCTAATCCAGCAATTTAATCTTAATAGTGGTAATCCGGCATCAATTCTGGCTTCCAGAACCAGCCTGAACCCCATGAGCAATTACGGTGCCATGCAGCTGGCCCCTAACGGGAAAATATACATTGCCCGGCCCGGCCAGAACGCTTTGGCCGAGATATCCCAACCCAATGCGCCCGGCCCTTCCTGTAATTTAACGATGTTCGGCCCAAACCTCGTGTTGCCCAGCAACAGTTTCGAAGGGTTGCCTAATTTCATTACCGGTTATTTTAATCCGCCCCGCTTCGAATATATTGGGAACTGTGCCGGAAACCCTTTGTATTTCAGCATACCATTGTCATTTGGCATCGATTCGGCAACCTGGAACTTTGGCGATACCGGCAGCGGGGCCCAGAATTTTGCCAGGGGTTTGAGCCCTAACCATGTATTCAGAAATCCGGGTAACTTTACGGTACTGCTAACGATATTCCGGCAAGGCCAGCCTGCTTATTATCAGCAACAGGTAGTAGTCCGGAACAAGCCGCAGGTGCAGCTGGATTCCGATATTGTAGCCTGCGCCGGCGACAGCATAAGCCTTAAAAATCATTTCCCCCGCAGCCAGTTCAACGAACGGTATTTATGGAGCACCGGCGAAACCGGCTTTGCCATTTCCCCAACCGTTTCCGGCATTTACTGGCTCGAATTAACCAATGGTTTCTGCACCACCCGCGATTCGATAAAAGTTACGTTCCGCCCCTTGCCGCAGGTTAGCCTGGGCGCCAGCCAGATCCTTTGCGATGTGGCTACCGTTACCCTGGATGCCAAGAACCCGGGCTGTACGTATTACTGGCACCCCGGGAAAGAAACAACCCAAACCATTACGGTAACCAAGTCAGGCAGATACACTGTGTACGTAACCTCCCCGGATGGCTGCACCAATATGGATTTCATTGATATTACAATGATTACTTCGCCGCGGGTGGAATTAGGGGATGACATTGTGGTTTGTGAAGGCGAACCTGTTACTCTGCGCGCCACGGATCCAGGCAGTGGCAGAAGCGTTTTATGGAGCGATGGCTCCCGGTTTTTATCACTCCAACCTACTAAAAGCGGAAAATACTGGGTGCAGGTTACCCACAGCATCTGTACCATCAGCGACACCATTAACGTAACCTTCAAATCTTGTCCGCCGCCGCCGGTGCCGGTAATTCCCAATATCATTACCCCCAACGGCGACGAGAAAAATGACAAACTGGTGCTGAAAGAAATCCCGGAAGGCGTATGGCACCTGAAACTGTTTAACCGCTGGGGCCAGCTTTTATTCGATGAGAAAGGCTACCGCAACGACTGGCCGAAAGATAAGATCAGCGATGGTACTTATTATTATTTACTCGAAGACCCGGAAACCAAGCGCACCTTTAAAGGCTGGGTGGAAGTGGTACATTAAAAATGCGCCTGTATCAGGAATAAGAATAAAGCTTCTGAAAATTAATTTTAAATAAACTTGTCAGGTTGGTGCCGCATAAAAAAGAGGCTGCCTCGAAATGGAGACAGCCTCTTTTTTATGCATTTCGCTACCGTTTCTTATACCGATCGGTTTTCTGAATTAATCCAGCGTGCCGAATTTAAAACGCAGGAAACCAAAAGCGGCAGAAAGGTAAGGATCTTCCTGGCCAATTAATCCTGCAATATCGCGGGTGGCTACCCCTAATTCGTAAACCGGCGTAACAAACGTCAGGCCCAGGGGAACGCTTGCTCCGTAACCGGCGCCGGCCGTCAGGCCTGAACTCACTTTCAGCAGCGGAAGTACCTTGTAATCTACCCCTACCCCAACAAATGGATTTACCAGGTTACCGGCTACCTCGTTCAAAGGAAAAGTGGCATCGATCCCGGCTTCTACTTTGTCGCTGAACTTAAACCCGAAACCGGTCCGTAGTTTGCCCGGCGTTTTGGTTTTCAACGATTTATTTGGCTGGTAGGAGAATAAGCTATCGGAGCCGCCGCCGGCAATATTGGCCACTTCCTTAAAAAAGTTAAAACTGTTAATACCTTCGGAAGTTACTTTGGTAATGTACTGGTCGTTAGCCGTAAGCAGGTTGCCGCGCCAGGTCATATTCCCGATGTCGGTTACTGCCACGCTGGCCAGGATCTTCTCCCCGATCTCGGCGCTTACCCCAAGGTCAAACGCATGGCCTTTGCCAACCGGCTTGAACAGACCGGTTCCGATATCGGCGGTATTAAAATTAGGGTCATTTACCAGATCGCCGTAATTCACGTCAAATTCCGGAGAAAGCGCCGTGTAGGCCGTTACCTGGTCCTGATCTATAACAATATCGAGCACGCCAATTCCCTGAATATGCTTATACCCAACGCCTACCTGTAGTTTAAAAGCTTCCAGATCCAGCACGGTAAGGCCGGCCGCTACGTTCCACTCGTTTAAAAGCGACATCTGAATGGAGGTAGGCGCTAACGTTTTACGAATACTGATCGTATCGCCTTCCTGATATCCGGTAAAGACCGGCGCGTTTTTACCCAGGAATAAAATATCGGCGCCATTTTTATTAAGCCCGATGTGGCTGGCTACCCGCTGCCGGTTGCTGACTGCTATGCCGCCAAACTTCGGGATCTGGAACGCAATAGCCAGGGTAGAAACATCCACGTTTACGTTCAGGGCATCTTCGTTATTAAAGGCTTTGGCAAACTCCTGCTTTTCCGCCTGCGTTAACCTTTCATCTACGTTCGAGATAAATTTATTCAGCTGCTTGCGGGTTAGCGATTTCGAATTGATCCCTGCCCCTACCTCAAACAAAGAAAAGGAAAATAACGCATTGCCAGAGCGCCCCAGGTTAGCCGGGTTAATGCCAATGGCCTGGTAATCGGTAGCGAAGGTATTCACAACCCCGCCCCGGCCGGTAGCGGTAAAATTGCTTAACTCGTTCTGGGCAAATACGTTTCCGGCAGCGGCAACCGCCAGAAAACCAGCTAGTAGAATTTTTTTCATAGAAAATCGGGACAGGGTTCTAAACAAAGCAAAAATAAGGGAAAATTATTCCTGAATGCATTTTTTGTTTCGGGAATTTACGGGCGGAAAGCCCTAGCCATCGCATAGGCGTTTCATGCTCATGCACGCTGGTCTGAGTTTAAAACTTAGACCTTTATTTGACCTGAAGTTTATAAATCAGGGAGATGACAGTCTCAAAAAGAGGGGTTTCTACAAGAATCAACCGCTAACCGCCCCTTATATAAGATACGCTTGCAAACTCAAAGCTTCTGTTTTAGCTGGTACACTGTCAATTTAAATTATAGCTTTTGCTTGACGGAATTTGTAATCCCGTCTTAACCGAGCCGTGGGATTTGTAATCCCACTTGCTAAAAATTAACTTGACTATGTACTTGTCCTCAAGGGGAGAATTCGACAGCATGAGACAGCCCTTCTTAATCGGAATTGAATTTCCGAAATATCCGGCCCGGGTCTCTTAAACTTCTTGTGGGTTTAGTATCTTCGCTGCAATTTAAACGAAACTGTGCTCCTGTTTTGGCCAAAAGATTTCCTGCCGCTTATTACGTTGAACGCATTTTAGCCCACGACCGCCTGGGCCTGAGCCGCGCTATAACCTTAGTAGAAAGCACTCTTCCCTCCGATCAGGAACTGGCCCGCGAGATCATTCAGCAACTCCTGCCCTTTTCCGGTAATTCCGTACGGATTGGTATTACCGGCGTTCCAGGCGTGGGAAAAAGTACGTTTATCGAAGCTTTCGGCACGTTTGTAACCCGTGAACAGCAAAAAAAACTGGCCGTGCTGGCTATCGACCCCACCAGCCAGCGGACTGGCGGCAGCATTCTGGGTGATAAAACCCGCATGGAAACCCTGGCCGGAAACAAACAGGCTTACATCCGCCCTTCGCCGGCAGGCAAGAGTTTGGGCGGCGTGGCCCGAAGCACCCGCGAAAGCATTATTTTGTGCGAAGCGGCCGGTTTTGAGGTAATTTTTGTGGAAACGGTGGGTGTAGGCCAAAGCGAAACAGCAGTACACGAAATGGTAGACTTTTTCCTGCTGCTCATGCTGGCCGGCGCCGGCGACGAACTGCAGGGCATTAAAAAAGGTATCATGGAAATGGCCGATGCCGTAGTAATTACCAAAGCCGACGGGCAGAATTTACAGAAAGCCCGGGCTGCCCGCGCCGAATACCAGAGCGCCCTGCATTTATTTCCGCGCACGGCTTCCGGCTGGAGCCCCAAAGTTGCCATTTCTTCGGCACTGGAAAATACCGGCATTACCGAGGTATGGCAAACCATAGAAGCTTACCTGGAAACAGTTCAGAACGGTAGTTATTTCGAACAAAAAAGGCAGCACCAGAATTTACACTGGCTCCACGAAAGCATCCGCCAGACCTTATTAGACCGCTTTTTTGCCAAACCCGAAGTAAAAGAAACGCTACCCGAATTAGAGAAAAAAGTGCTTCAGGGTGAAGTTTCGGCGTTTGCCGCGGCGGAGGAGCTGCTGAAGTTTAGCAACTGAACCCACCCCTAAGCCCAATGCCTTCAACTTAAGAAGTCCCGTTGATAAAGTCAACGGCAATGGATAGCAAGATTCTTAAAAGGAGAATTCAAATTTCTGTTTTTGTTGTATCTATTGCCGTTGACTTTAGTCAACGGAAACCGTAACGCTCAGCAGTAAATACTTTAGTTGACAGCCCCACCCCTAAGCCCTCCGAGGATGGGTTCGCGTATTGCCGGTATTTTCTACTTTATCGTGGGTTCTGGTTCATTACCGGTGAGGCGGTAAACATAAAAAAAGCGCCTCCGGAATCCGGAAGCGCTTTACTTTTTAAGGTCTGAAGGGACGTTCCATACCGGGCCTTTCTGCCGGTTCCGGAACAGCTTTTCCACTACCAAATGCCCGGATGTTGTAAGTGAACACCAGCATAAAATAGCGCTGTAGCACGTTGGTTTCCACGTCTTCGATGTAGGTTTCGGAGATGTTGCGCTGAATGCTGTTGTTCTGGCTCAGCAAATCGAAACCGGTGAGTTTGATCTCGCCCTGGTTATTTTTGAACAGCTTTTTACCAATGGCCGCATTCCAGAGTAAGTAATTCTGATCGATGCCGGCAGAAAGGCCGCTGTAGTACTGGTGCGACAGATCGGTCTGCACAAATAATCCTTTCCAGATGATCCAGTTCAGGCGCAAAGAGGAATTCTGGTTGTAGTAATTATTATTGGAACGGGTTTGCAGCGTATTTTTCACCAGGTTGTAGCTCGGATTGGTGGAAAGGGTAAAGTCCAGGTTTTCGCTGATGTTGCTGCTCAGCACAATGCCCGCACTGTACGCCTGGGTATTCGAATAATTGAGCTGGTTGTTGATCTGCCCCGGCAAACGGGTAAAAGTAGCCGAAGCATTCAGGTTCAGGTTAGATTTGATAAGCCCCAGCGGCATACCATAATTCACGAAGGAACGGAGGCGGTAAAAGCCATCGAGGTTGGCGGGGCGGCTTAACTGGGCACCGCGCAAAAACGCTACCCCACCCGGCAATACGGCATCTTCCTGGGAAATGATGGTGCTGTTCGCAATGTAGTTATTGGCCAGTTCCCCGCTTAAAACCCCAAAGAAGTTCGTCGATTTTTCCGGTTTGGCACTTGCAAAGCGCATCACCAGGAAATGGCGGTAATCCTGCTGCAGGTCCGGGTTACCGGTGGTTAACAGCAGCGGGTTCGAGTTATCGATCACGTTCTGCAACTGGTTTATTGATGGCGCGTTGGTGCTTGTACGGTAGAAAAAGCGGAGGCTCTGGTCTTTGGTCAGGTTGTAGCGCAACATGGCCGAAGGCAGGAAATTGTTGAAATTCCGGTTTATACTGGTCAGGAACGGAAATTCCTGTTCGCTCTCCAGGTTCGCGTACTGGTACATACCACGCACCATAAACTGGAAATCTTTCCCTTTGCTGTAGCGGTAGCCCAAACCGGCCTGCTGGGTAAGGTAATCGGAATTGAAAACGTTGGAAAGCCCGGTATTGAAAGCCGTATACGCCGCTTCCGTTTCGGAATAATCGTAGGTTTTCTGGTCGGCTTCGTTGCGGCGCAAACTGGCATTATAATCTACCGAAAGGCTGCCGTTTTCCGACACCGGTTCGGTATAGGTTAAATTAGCGCCGAAGGTTGGGCCATTGGTATTCAGGTCAGAAAACTGGTTCAGCAGATCGGTTTGCATAGTATCGTTGCGCATAAACCGGTTTTCGGCTAAAAGGGAACGTTCGCCATTGTTTCCGGCCCAAACCGTACTGAAATTAGCCGAAAAAGTGCGCCCCCGTTTTTCAAAGCGGCGGCGATAAAGCAGGTCGTTGGCAAAGTTATAGCCTAACAGGTCGGTATTGAGCTGGTTGCGGGTACTGTTCTGGAATTGTCCCAGACCCAATGTCTGCCCGAAGAGGTTAGAAGACCCTTCGTTTTGCTGCAGGGTAAGGCGGGGCTGCAAGCGGATCGAGTTCATCGAGTCGATCTCCCACTCCATGCGGAAATTAAAACGATGGTTGATGTTCATGGCGGTGGAACGGGAGTTTTCGCTATAAACCTGCCCGGAATCGGAAGGCAGCACATATTCCCGGAATACGTTCTGGTTGGCCAGGTTATCGGTAGCATTCAGGAAATAACTGCCCGTTACATCCATTTTCTTGCCCCATTTATCGGCATAGTTCAGGCCGAAAGCGTGGGTTTTGGAAATGCCGTTGCGGGTGCTTACCTGGAAATCGGAAGCGCCGCCACCGCCACCCCAGTTGCCGCCAGGTCCGCCTCCCGGTCTGCCGCCCATACCTCCCCGGCCGCCTCTGCCACCTTGCCCGCCACCGCCGGAAACGCCTAACAGATCGGAAGCCGAGAAATTCTGCTGGTTGATGTTGTTCGTTTGGCCGATAATGGTCAGGCGGCGGTTGCCGTTCATCAGGTTCAGGTTGCCGCCGGCCTGGTAGCGGTTATCGGTTCCGGCACCGGCATACACTTTACCGAATTTGCCGTTCCGCATATTGGGTTTGGTTACAATGTTTATGGTTTTGGTGGTGTTGCCGTCGTTAAAGCCGCTGAAACGGGCCTGTTCGCTTTGCTGGTCGAAAACCTGGATCTTGTCGATCACTTCGGCCGGCAGGTTCCGGAGCGTAGCCGCTGCATCGTCGCCGAAGAACTCTTTGCCGTCTACCAGCACCCGCTTTACTTCTTCGCCCTGGGCCTGTACTTTGCCGTCCTGCATGGTTACGCCGGGCACTTTCTGCACCAGGTCTTCGGCGCTGGCATCGGGGTTGGTTTTAAAGGAACGGGAATTGAATTCGGAAGTATCGCCTTTCTGTATGGCTGTAGGGGTTTTGCCGATCACCTCCACTTCTTTCAGAAGCTTGGTTTCCTGGTTCATGGCAATGGTACCCAGGTTTACCGGCTGCCCCGCAACGGTTAGCAATTGCCGCACCGGCTCATACCCGATAAACGAGATCCGGAGTTGGTAGCGCCCATCGGCCACATTGGTAAAAGTGAAACGGCCATCCATATCGGCCTGGGCGGGTTTCATGGTAGAATCGGGCAAGCGCACCAGCAGTACCTGGGCAAAAGACACCGGTTCATTCGTAACTTTATCCTGAATGCTGCCCGAAACGGTAACGCCCTGGGCAACGCTAAAAAACGCTGTTAAACTAAAGCAAAAAGTAAAAAAAAGGCTTTTCATAGATGCACTAAACGCAAGTTCTGCCGGATTAGATATAAGTTGGTGGGAAAGGTTTAACCCTAAGCTTCAGAATATTTTTTACCAATAAACCCGGTTAAATAAAAACTGCTGCTTTTCAGGCGGCCGTTTTTCTGATAGCTATATTTTATTTATTGGAGCGGAATATCCGTAAAAGAGCCGTCGGTAATTGTTTTAGTACCACTAGCTCCGGTTGAAGTATCGGCAACTCCCATAAAAGTAAAGGTCCCTGAAACCAGGTTTGCTACCGTATCCCATTTAGTAATGGTAACACTGGCATTTGGATTAGCCCAGGTAGGACCAAACGACGAACCGGGAGGAGCAACCACGTAAATGGCTCTTACCGCGTAGGTTCCGAGCTGCTTAATATCCGGTTGGTAAGAAGTAAATAGTCCGATACTTTCTCCGTTCATATTGGCGCCACCTAATACAAAATCGCGGTCCTGGTTAGCAGCCATCGGTACTACTGCAGCCCAATCTGCGCCATCTACTTTTGCAGTAAAACTGTTCGCAGGCTTTGGTTTAACTACCGGGTCTTTGTCTTTTTTTTCGCAACTGGTAAAAACTAAGGCCGCTGCAAACGCACAGGCGTAAAATAATTTCAATTTCATGAATGGGTAAAATTTGATCGGTTAAAAAGGTTTGGGAGATTTTTATTTATTAACTGGCGTTACACATGGTTGTCTGAACACGATTTCAGGGATTGATAAGACAGACAGGATTTTTAAGTTAACTTATTTATTGCCGTCTGCTTTAGCTGACGGAACCTTCAGCTAAAGCAGACGGCAATGAAAGCTGGGACAAATGTTTCCTGTTTGAAACCGGCATATAGCAGCAATTCATAAAAGGAACATCGTAAGCAGGTTATGCTTTTTCATAAATAAGGCTAACAGGTGCTGATAAAGCAAATATATTTATTTCTTATTGTTATCAGTCATTTCCCGGTAATCCATCTCCTGTTGCCTATGAATTTACCAGAATATTATCCGACTTGGGCTTCTACCCTACCGTTTCTTCCAGCGTAACCATGGCCCGGTGGCAAATCCCTCCCAACGGTGGGTTGAACTTGTAAATGTTTACTTTCACGCCTTTCACCTTCGGAAAATTATGGATCACCTGCGCAATTACCCGCTGGCCGATATGCTCCAGCAGACGAGCAGGCTGTTTCATTTGCTCGTGCACGATCTTGTATAGGGTTTCGTAGTTCACGGTTTCGTGCAGGTCGTCGGAAGCGGCTGCGCTTTGGAGGTTGGTCTGGATGTAAAGGTCTACGCCGTACTTATTGCCGATCTTCTGTTCTTCGTCGTAAAATCCGTGAAACGCAAAAAACTCCATGCCTTCTAATGCTATCTGACCCATGATTTTAATGTGCTGATTGGGGAATTTGGAAATTTGAAAATTTGAAGATGTGAAGATGGGAAATTATTTCCATTGGAAAATAAAAAGGCAGCTCATCCCGCAAGTTTAGGCGGAGCCGTAACTTGTGGGTAAACATTTGGTCAGTTTGTAACTGACCTTGCCTGCAAGGCAATCAAAGCGGGTACCATGAAATTCGGGTATAATTGACCAGATGCTTCCGCCAGTTACAAACTGGCTAATTGAAAAAGTCACAAGTTGCGGCTCCGCCTAAACTTGCGACATGATAAAAAGTACTCCCTTCCCGAAAACAAAAAAGCAGCCCCAATTTCTGAAGCTGCTTTTGTCTTATGTCTTAAGTCCTGTATCTAACGTCTCCTACAAATCATCGAAAAACGAGGTTTCAGCAACGGCTTTTTCCTTCTGGAATACCGGGCCTTTACCGGGTTCGGTGAGTGGTGGCTGAATTTCCGGCGTGCCTGGCGTTAACGGAGTAATTTCCGGCGCTGGTCTTTCAATTTCCGGTCTGGGAATGCTTGGAATATCTTTTTCCGGACTTGGTACGCTAGGGCTCGGGATGTTTGGCACCGGGGTTTCTGGCTGCGGCACTTCCGGTTTTGGCGGCGTTACGCCCGGAGTGGCCGGATTAATGCTGGGCTCCGGTTTGGTGCTCGGCAGGATCTCGGGCTGAATTACCGGCTCCAGTGGTTTTGGTTGCTGGGGCTCAGTATGGCGCTCCGGAGCGGTGCCCGGCGAGGTGGAAGGCGTATGTTCCGGCGCTTTCATGGGCTGCGGATTTTCCTTCGGCGATTCCGGAATGGCTTCTTCGCTGCCGCCACCGTTCATTACGAATGGGCGGTTGGCCGGCGCGCTTTCCGGGTTTTTATAGGTATTGGCTTTTGGCGTGATTTCGGCTACGGTTTTTACCGGTACTTCGCGGAGTAGTTCGTTGTCCATTTCTATTTCTTTCACCTTTACATTGGCGGCTCTTGATAAGATACTCGACAAAGAAGGTTTAGGTTTTGCCTGCGACTTTTCAACTTTATCTAATGCGTCATTGGCCAGATTCTTCAGGTCACGAACCAGATTTTCCACGTAAGTTTCCATGCGCTGGTGCTCCTGCTCCAGGGCTTTTACTTCCTGCTGCATTTCGGCAATGGCTTTTTCCGATTGCTTGTAGGCATCTTCTATCAGGCTGCGGGCTTTCTGGCGGGCTTCATTCATCAGCTGGTCGGCCTGCAACTGGGCTTCGCGGATCTTCAGGTCGGCGGCTTTGTTGGCTTGCTCTACCATGCTGGCGCTGGTGTCTTCGGCGGTTTTCAGGGTTTTATAAAGGGAAGATTCCACCTCGCGCATTTTCTGCACGTCGCGGTTAGCTACTTCCAGCTTCATTCTGAGGTCTTTGTTTTCATCGTTCATCTTCTCCCACTGCTGCGAGAGCGTGAGCAAAAACGCCTGAACCTCATCTTTATCAACCCCACGGAATGCTTTTTCAAACGTCTTTTGTCTGATTTCTAACGGTGTAATCTTCATACCTCATTTTAACTTTAATATCCCAAACAGAAATTGTCCGGTCATCGCTACACGAAACTAACGCATTTTCGTGGGCTGACCAAAATAATTTATTAACCGATGTTCCGTGACCCGCGTGCCGGGCCTTATCGATTACTTTCAGCAGCTTAAAAGTTTGTGCATCCCATACTTTTACGGACTTATCCATGCTGCAGGTAGCAAAATATTTCCCGCACGGGCTAAAGGTAAGGTGGTTGATGGTGAACAGGTGCGCAATGATGGAAAGGTGTTCTTCGTAGTTCTTTTCCGGGTTCCAGATGCGTAAATGTGCGTCGCGGCTGCCGCTTAACAAAAATTTGCCATTGGGTGTGTAAGCCAGCGTAAAAACCGAATTGGCATGGGCATCTACTTGCTGTTTCAGCTCTAAGGTTTGGGCATCGAAGATCCGGATGGAGTGGTCGGAATAGCCGGCAGCCAGCTCGTTTCGTACTTCATTCAGGGCAAAGCATCGCAAACTTTTATCGGACAGCTTCACGACTTTTTTTACCGTAAAACCTACTGTTTCCAGCATTACCAGCGTACCGTCGGCCAGACCGGCGTAAAGCAATTGTTCTTTTTCGGAATAAGCCAGATCGAAAATGGCTACCGGCGGCAGGGCTACAGTTTGTACCAGTTTTTTGGCTTCCGGCGCTACTATTTGCAGGCCTTTAAAATTCTGCCCGATCACCAGCAGGTCTTTATCGGCTAAATATTTCAGGGCGTAAACCGATTTTTCGGCATTCGCGATCAGGTCGCCGTTTTCCGGCTCGTTCAGGTTCCAGGCCACTACAAAGCCGTCGCCGCCAGCCGAATAAAAAATTGTATCCTTGCCCGACCGTTCCAGCGTATACACGCAATCGCGGTGCCCGGTTAAGGTTGCAGTTTTGGTAACTTCCAGAGGACTGGCCATTTTAGCGCAACAGTTAGTTTTATTTTATAAATTTACAAAGTTTCACCCGAAAATAAGATTTATTTAACCAGCCAGCCAACCATCTGCCCCTTTTCCTTGTCTACACCCCAAACCTGCATAATTTTCAATTGTTCTCATGCTGAACAGTTTGAATGCTACCTGCCATGCCAATAACCGATATCCGCGAAATAAACGAAGATACTTTTCTGGGCTTCTGGTCGATTACCGAAACCACTCAGGAACTTACCGACCTGCTTAAAAAAGTGCGACCTGAACAGGAGATCAGATCGTTTAAGAATGAAAACCGCCAGCGCGAGTGGCTTGCCAGCCGCATTCTGGCATATCTGCTTTTGCAGGATTTCACTTCCGAAAATTTCCTGCTGCAATCCGATGAGAACGGCAAGCCCGTTTTTCCGGAAACCGATTTTCAGATCTCCATTTCCCAGTCGGGCGGCGAGGTGGCGGTTATTGTTTCGAGTTGCTACGAAGTTGGCATAGATATTGAAATTATCCGGGAGAAGATCATGCAGCTGGCTTACAAGTTTTTAAGCGAAAAAGAACAGGCCTTTGCCAATGCCGATGTGGCCCGGACCTGTTTGTACTGGAGCGCCAAAGAAACGTTGTATAAATTGTACAGCCGGAAGAAATTGCTCTTCAAAGAAAATTTAGGCTTAGGCCCCATAAACGAATTAGAAAGCGGCGTTTTAGACGGCAGTATCACGCTACAGGATTTCAACAAAAACTACGCGGTTCATTACGAGAAAAACAATAACTTTATTCTGACGTACTGCCTCGCCTGAGAGAACCTACATTTATGAAACTTCTTCAAATCACCTTATTCGCGGCGGCCCTTACCGTATCTGCTTTTGTCTTTTCAGCTTTTGGCCAGGCAGGTTACCAGCTAGGCCAGAAAGTGAACGATTTCACCCTGAAAGACAGCAACGGGCAAAACGTTTCGCTCAGCAACTTCAACAACACCAAAACGGTGGTGGTTGTGTTTACGAACGATATTTGCCCTTACTCCCGCCTTTACGAAAACCGCCTGATGGGCCTGAATAATGCCTACCAGAACCGGGGCGTGAAATTCATTTTCATTAACCCTGCTATTGGCGCGGAAGGCGGCGAAACGGTAGCCGATATGGCAAAAAAAGCCAGCGACAACAAATACAACTTCCCTTATTTAGCCGACGAAGGTCAGAAGATCAGTCAGCAGTTTGGCGCTACGAAAACTCCGGAAGTATTTGTGCTGCACAACGTAAACAAGGAATTCGTGCTAAAATACAAAGGCGCCATAGATGATAATCCGCAACTGGAAACCGGCGTAAAAGACAACTATCTGAAAAATGCCATAGATGCGGTATTGAACGACCGGAATGTGCAGGCTTTTGATAAACGCGCTACGGGCTGTTTGATCAAGAAGTATTGATTTGGAAATTTGGAGATTTGGAGATTTGGAGATTTGAAAATGAGGGAATGAGGAAATGGGATTTGAATTTTTTAACTGACGTTACGTAAGTTTTTTTGAAGTCCCCCTTTGGAGGGGGTTGGGGGAGGACAGGAGATTTATCTGATCATTTTTAAAATCAAATAACGAAAATTCCTCCCCCTACCCCCTCCAAAGGGGGACTTTTCTCCTGCTTGCGTAACGAAATATCTACCTTTTTCAATTTCCTGAATAGCATTCATTTCAAACGGTATTCTTTCCAATAAAAAAGCCGCTGCAGCGATCCTGGAGCGGCTATTTCTATTCAGACTGATAGCATTTTATTCTTCGCCTTCTTCCTCTTCATCCTCCTCTTCGCCGGCATTCAGGTTGTCTTTTTCGTCGGTAATGGCGTCGAGCAGTTTGGTTACTTCGGTGGCTTTTTCCAGATCGCTGAGCTTTTCGAAGGAAAAGGCCAGGTTCCGCAGGGCCCGCTGCACAATGGCCAGGTTATCAGCCGGCTGATAGAAAATATCTACCGGGTTCAGGTTCAGTTGCAGCAGGTAATTATCGATGTCGGCCTTGGTTAGCATTAAGCCTTTGTTGTACACGTTAATGTAAAACTGCTCTACTACCGGATGCTTGAAAGTTAGAATAAAAAGGTTCGGCAGATTCACCCCGTAAACCGGTAAGCCTAGTTTCTGGGCAATGGTTAAATAAATTACGCACAACGTAAGCGGGTTCCCGCGCCGGCTTTCCAGCACCAAATGCAGCATGGAGTTGGCCGGGGCATGAAAATTAACGGTGTTGGCCGAAAACTTATACACCTTGAACAGGGCGTAGTTCAGCGCTTTTACCTGGTCGTAAGGGTGCATTTCCGGCTTTACGTGCAGCCAGGCTTCGTAATAAATTTGCTCAATGGTTTTGGTTATGCTGGCAAATTCGACATCCGGATACTGGAACGTATTTACCAGCCACATCCCCTTCAGCAGATCGGTAGCGCCTTCTTCTTTCCAGGCTTTCAGTCGGTTGCGCAAACTATCGAACTGCAGGTCATGGATCAGGTCTTCCATTTTCTTCTGAAAGTCCGGGTTCAGGCTTTCCTCCCAGGCTTCTTCCAGGAACGGGATAATGGTTTCGCCTAAACTATTGATCTGGGCCGATACATGCGCCACCACTTCCGGGTCATCGTCTTCCAGCAGCGAGATCAGGGCTTTTATTTCCTTGTTTGTCAATTTAATGATTAATGTTTAATGATTAATGTTTAATAACCGGGAGAATACACTTCTTTATTAGTCAGCATTTCTGATTCTTCCGGTTGTTTTTAAAATGGTAAAGAGTATTTTGCTCAATTCTACGCAATCCTTAAAAATGGAGTTAAAGGCATTTTCATCCAGAAAGCCTGAATCTTTTAATAACTGTAACCAATATTCGGTTTCAAGCGCTTCTTTATAGGCTATCGAAAGTTTTGCTGAAAAATCAGCTTTGGTAATTCCACCTACCGCTTCTGTTACATTTGCCCCAATGGAAGTACCGCTTCGCAATAATTGCTTTGATAACACAAACTCTCGCTTTTCGGCTGATAAATGTTTATAGAGCTTAACAATACGCAACGCAAAAGCATATGATTTGGATTTGATCACATTGTCCGTCATAAGCAAACCTTAAATCGCTTTGTACGAACCTTTGTTTATTGCGGCTATTAAACATTAATCATTATTCATTAATCATTAATTAAGTTTGAATTACCCCTACGTTGAACGGCTTTTCGATTGGGGCGTGGTTGGCGGCTTCTATGCCCATGGAAATTACCTTGCGGGTTTCCAGTGGATCGATGATACCGTCTACCCATAATCTTGCAGCGGCGTAGTATGGCGATAGCTGTTCGTTGTAACTGGCCGTTATTCTATCTAAAAGTTCTTTTTCGGCCTCCGGGGTAATTTCTTCGCCTTTGGCTTTTAAAGAGGCAACCTGAATCTGAAGCAGCGTATTAGCCGCTGCCGCGCCGCTCATTACGGCCAGTTGTGCGGTTGGCCAGGCGTAGATCAAACGCGGGTCGTAGGCTTTTCCGCACATGGCGTAGTTACCGGCACCGTAAGAATTCCCGATCAGGATCGTGAATTTAGGAACTACCGAATTGGCCATGGCATTTACCATTTTGGCGCCGTCCTTTATAATGCCGCCGTGCTCCGATTTGGAGCCCACCATAAAGCCGGATACGTCCTGCAGGAACACCAAAGGAATTTTCTTCTGGTTGCAGTTCATGATGAAGCGGGCTGCTTTGTCGGCGGAGTCGGAATAAATTACGCCGCCCATTTGCATTTCGCCTTTTTTGCTTTTCACGATCTTGCGCTGGTTGGCCACAATCCCTACTGCCCAACCGTCTATTCTAGCTAAGCCGCAAACCAGGGTTTGGCCGTAAAGGTCTTTGTAAGGCTCGAATTCGGAATTATCTACCAGGCGGTTGATGATGTCCATTACATCGTAAGGCTTCACGCGGTCTACGGGCATGAGGCCATAGATCTCTTTTTCGTCGAGCTTCGGCGAGGCCGGCGTAGCGCGGTTATAACCGGCTTTGTCGTAGTCGCCGATTTTATCGAAGATGTTGCGGATGGCATCCAGGCATTCCTGGTCGTTGGCAAATTTATAGTCGGTAACGCCGGAAATTTCGGAGTGGGTAGTGGCGCCGCCTAAGGTTTCGTTATCGATGGTTTCGCCGATGGCGGCTTTTACCAGGTAAGAACCCGCCAGGAAGATAGAACCGGTCTGGTCTACGATCATGGCTTCGTCGCTCATAATTGGCAGGTACGCCCCGCCGGCTACGCAACTTCCCATAACGGCCGATATCTGAATAATGCCCATGGAGCTCATAATGGCATTGTTGCGGAACATGCGGCCGAAGTGTTCTTTATCGGGGAAGATCTCGTCCTGCATCGGCAGGAAAACGCCGGCGCTGTCTACCAGGTAAATGATCGGCAGCTTGTTTTCCATGGCAATTTCCTGGGCGCGGAGGTTTTTCTTGGCCGTGATCGGGAACCAGGCGCCGGCTTTCACGGTAGCATCGTTGGCCACGATCATGCACTGACGGCCTTTTACGTAACCGATGCCGGTAACCACGCCGCCGCTCGGGCAGCCTCCGTATTCCTTGTACATGCCTTCGCCGGCAAAAGCGCCCACTTCCAGGAATTCCGATTCATCGTCTATTAAATAATCGATGCGTTCGCGGGCGGTAAGTTTGCCTTTGGCGTGCTGGGCTTTGATGCGGCTTTCGCCCCCACCCAGGTAAATTTTCTTGAGTTTGGTTTTTAACTGGAAGCTGAGTTGTTTCAGCGCATCTTCATTTTTATTGAATTCGATATCCATGAACGAGAAGAATGAGGAATGAAAAGCATTGTACTGCCCCGCAGAGCAAGCGGACAAAGTTACTAAAATTTGGGAATGGCAGCCGGTACCTTGGCCGGAAACTCATTTTTGCTGCTAATCCGGAATTTTCCTTTCGTTTAAGCTTCTTCTCCCCTAAAAAGCGGGGCCGCTTCATTCCACAATCAATTACTTTCCTGAATTACCTGAACCGTTGGTCGGGGGACAATGAACAAGGCTTCTTAAATAAAAAGAAATTTGAAGCGGCAGTCAGTTGGTGGTTCGCCCATGCCTGGTAAACAAAGGTCTATAAACTTCCTACTATGAAAGGCTTAGATCACAAACCTACCCCCTGAAAATCCGATACTGAAATAGCCAGTCTTCAGAGCAACTCTTCTTCTGGTGAGGTAAGCTTAGTTTCTGCAATAAATAACAAGTTGTTTATTGCTGTTCAGGAAAAAGGATTAATTTAGCAGTGTTATTTCTTATCTCACGCGCATGAAAACAGCTTTACTTCCCAGGCATATTTCAAAATACCTGCTACTTCTAATCTGCAATTTAAGCTTGTTCAGCTTTCCAACCCAAGCCCAGAAAGAAGCTAATAACTGGTTTTTTGGTGCTGGTGCCGGCATAAACTTCAATTATAATCCTCCTCGCGCTGTGTATGGTGGCCAAACAACTCACGGTTTAGGTAATGCATCCATGTCTGATGCCAATGGAAATCTTCTTTTTTATACAGGGTACAATTATGTACTACCAGGCTCAAGCGGAGCTTTTATCTGGAATAAGAATCATCAGCCAATGGCTAATAGTATAGGTTATCATCAAACATGGAATAACACATTGATATTTCCATGGCCTGCTCAACCATCAAAATACTTTGTTTTTGACAGTCATGCATTTTCAAGTCCGGGAAATAAAAATTATTCGGTCATTGACATGAGCTTAAACAATGGTTTAGGTGGTGTAACTTCTTTAAATATTCCTTTTGCAAATTTTGCAGGTTCAGATTTTATAGGTGCCCAGCATCGAAATAACCGTGACTTCTGGTTAATAAATCAGCTTGATTCCGTACATATCTTTGAAGCTCATCTTATTTCACCTGCCGGGCTAAATGTAATACCAGTAGTCAGTCGTATACCTGCTTTGGCCAGAACTTCTATCGATATGCGATTAAAAGTTTCTCCTGATGGCAAAACAATCGCTTTCACAGATTATAATTCACCTAATAACGGCATCCAGCTTTTAAATTTTGATGCTTCAACAGGAATTGTAACAGATAAAGGCAATTTGCCTTCTAACCGGGGATTATCTACAATTGAATTCTCCCCGGATGGAACAAAGTTATACTGCATTCGGGAAAATAGTGGGCTTACAGGTCCAGCCAGATTTCCGGATCTTTTGCAGTTTGATCTGGAAGCGGGAACAATAACCGATATCGCTAACAGTGCAGTAGTCATACACCACTTCGCATATTTGAATGTGCCTGGTTACATGCAAGTAGGACCGGATGGCAAAATATACATGACAACAAACCAGCAAGGCTTTTTAAATGTTATTAACCGCCCAAATCTAAAGGGCCTAGCTTGCCGCTTCATTTTAAATGGTTTTAACCTCAATCCATTAAATATTGGTAATATTCAAAGCGGCTTCTTTCTTCCCACCTTCATCCAAAGCTACTTTTACCGGCCGAAAATCGACCTGCAACAAACCTGCTTCGGCGACACGGCCCGCTTCCAGCTCAGCAACAATGCCTACGTAGATTCGGTGCGCTGGGACTTCGGCGATCCGGCTTCCGGGGCTTTGAATAAGAGCACGGCTTTTAACCCGAAACACTTCTACGCCACGCCCGGCCCTAAGCAGGTACAGGCCATTGTGCACTTCAACTTCACTTCCGATACGCTTAACCAGACCATCTACATTCCGGTTAGTATTACCAAGCCCAACCTGGGTCCTGACCGCGGCCTCTGCCCCGGCGATACGCTGCTTTTGCGTGCTTTCCAGTCCGGAGCTACCTACGAGTGGCAGGATTCTATCAATACCGATTCGGTTTACGTGGTTACAAAGCCCGGCACGTATTGGGTACAGGTAAGCAACGGTTGCGGCGTGCGTACTGATTCGGTTACTATCACCTTCGATCAGCCGCTGAGTTTAAGTCTGGGAGCAGATACCTTACTTTGCCCCGGAGAGCAACTGCAGCTGCAGGTAAATGCCAACGGCGCTGCCGTGCTCTGGTCCGATTCCACTACCGGAAACAGCATTACCGTTACTCAACCCGGAACGTATTGGGCCCAGCTCAGCAATGCCTGCGGCTCCTGGCGCGATTCCATTAACGTCAGCTACCGGCCTGTTCCTGCTGCTACCTGGTTGCCTAACGATCTTACCCTCTGCAAACAGACGCAATACACCATTAACGGCACTCATCCCGATGCGGTCAGCTACAAATGGCAGGACGGCAGCACTTTATCTTCCTTTACAGCTACCGTTTCCGGCACCTACTGGCTCGAAGTTACCACAGCCTGCACTACCGTTAGAGATTCTATAAACCTGACGCTCATTCCTACTCCGCCTATAAACTTAGGAGCAGATACGCTGCTCTGCCCCGGTGAACAGTTGCAGTTGCAGGTAAGCACCCGCGGCGGCAATATTCGCTGGCAGGATGGCAGCACCGATACGGTCTTTACCGTTACCAAAGCCGGTACGTACTGGGCTGAAATAAGCAACAGTTGCGGTAGCTGGCGGGATTCGGTTACGGTATATTTTAGAAGTCCTTCCATTACCAAATGGCTACCTAAAGACACGATCCTCTGCTTGCAAAGCAGGTTTGTGATAAACGGACAGCATCCGGATGCGATTAGCTATAAGTGGCAGGATGGCAGCAGCAATGTTGTTTTTGAAGCCAGATCTTCCGGTATTTACTGGGTAGATGTAACTACAGCCTGCGCAACCCTCCGCGATTCGGTGCAGATCACGCTCCTTCCCCTTCCTGCCAGGCTCCTGCCAGCCGATACCCTGCTTTGCTCCGGCGAAAGCATTCAGTTAAAAGCTCCGCAAGGAAAGAGCTACAAGTGGAGCAACGGCCAGACTTCCCAAACCATCACCGTCAGCCAGCCGGGAACCTACAAAGTAAACGTAGGAATGGGTGAGAATTGCTTCTACACCGGTTCGGTAAATGTAAAAGAAGAACGCTGCTACTGCACTGCTTTCATTCCTAACCTCATCACGCCCAACAACGACAATCAAAACGACCGCTTCGAACCCAAAGGACTGGAACCCGGAACCTGGCAGCTGGAGATCTATAACCGCTGGGGAAGCCGCATCTACCAGAATAGCAACTACACAAACCAGTGGCCGGAACAGGATATTCCTGCGGCTACCTACTACTACCTGCTCCGAAACAAAGAATCCGGAAAAACTTACAATGGCTGGATCGAGGTGGTGAAGTAAGGCTGTTTTTTGCTACCGGAAGCTGTTGGATACCAGCCGTTACGCAAGCCGGATTGTCTGAACACGAAAGGATTAATTAGATAGACAGGATTATATTTCGGGAAAGAATTAAAATCCAGGTACCAGGGGTAGTCAAAAAGGAAATTGCTAATAAAAGCTTGTGCAGGGTTTGCAATGAAAACTGTACAAGTTTTAGCAGGTTCGGCTATTTTAATACCAAAGCATATTTAGCAACTTCCCTTATTTGATATAGTGCAAGCGGCTGCCTGTCCCATAACTTTTCTGGGAAAAACGATAATTATTGAAAAGCTGAAGTTGGTTATTGCATGTCCCCCTTTGTAGGGGGCAAGGGGGAGGATTTTACAGTATTTGTTTTTTATCAGGAATGCGTGAACCTCCCCCTCTCCCCCTCCGAAGGGGGACTTTATCCAATATGAGGGATTAAATGGTTGTTTCAGGAATGTTATGGGACAGGATATGGCGTCCGCTTGTGCTTACATAATTACCTGGTCTGCTGTTAGAAAGCACAAGCGGACGCTTGCGCTATAACCTTCTGCCAAAATTTTAATCTTAAGGAATCCGGTATTTACGACTTAATATAACTTCCCTTCCTTTATTCCTCGCCGCGTCCGGGTAATTTTTAAGCGAAATACAATCCTGTCTATCTTAATAATCCTTAAAATCGTGTTCAGACAAACAGGCTTTAAAAAGCAAAAACGCTATGCTTTTTACCTAAGAAGCATAGCGTTTCGGTGAAGGGTATTTCCGGTTACTTCCTGTTCACGTTTTCGGCTTCTTTTATTTTTACTTCGCCGGAGCCTTTGGTATTTACTACATTGGCCTTTTTAACCTTGGTATCGCCGCTGCCGGCCGATTTGCCGAAAACCGAGAAATGGACGTACCGTTTCGGATTGGCTTTCAGGTCTACCATCAGGGCATCCATGTTGCGGGCGGTGCTGTTGAGGTTGTTGTAAAGCGAATCGTCGTTCATGAGCTTGCCCAGGGTGCCGGTGTTTTGGTTGAACTTCTTCACGGCCATTTGCGCCTCCGCTACGGTGGCGTTCATATTCCGGATCGTTTCGTTTAATTCGGAAGCTTTCAGCGTATCGGAAATGGTAGCCAGGTTGCCGGCCAGTTTGTCGAATTTACGCTGGGTGCTTTTCAGGTTGTGAGTAAGCTCGCTCAGGTTGGTGGTAATCTCGTTCAGGTTCCGCTGGTTCATGATCAGGATGTTCTTCATGGCTTCGGTAGAGGCCTGGGCATTGAGCATAGTAGCCTGCAGGCTTTTCTTGGCATCCTTGTCGAAGAACTCGTTTATCTTGAGCAAGGTAGAATCTACCCGGCCTACCAGCGGCATGGCTTTGGCGGTGAGCATGTCGGTAATGCTTGTCTCTACGAACGAGATCAGCGTATCGCCGCCTTCGTAGCGCTTGGCGTTGGCGCCCATAACCAAGGTAATGGCTTTGCCGCCTAAAATAGAGGAGCTGGAAAGGTTGGCTACCGTAGAATCGCCGATGTCAATTTTTTTATCGACATCCATGGTTACCACGATCTGGTTCTTTCTTTCCGGAATGAGCTGCACATCCTGCACAATTCCCACTTTTACGCCGTTCAGTAATACCGGATTGGAAATAGTTAAACCATCTACCGAATCGTAAACGGCATAAAAGGTCCGGGTTTTGGAAAAGATGTCGCTTCCTTTTAAAAATGTAAAACCAAGATATAACGCGACGGCCGCCGCAACACCCAAAAGGGCAACTTTAACTTCTTTGGAAATCTTCACTTATGCGTTTGCTTAAATTAATTCATGGCTTCGAGTTCTTCTTTATACTCCTTGAAAGCCTTATATATACCTGAAGCCATATACGTCTGATTGGTCTTATCGTTGAGGTATTTTTCTTCGTTGCGGTTCGTTAAAAATCCAATTTCTATCAGGGCGCTCGGCATGGCCGATTTCCAGAGCACCAGCAGCCCGGCCTGTTTTACGCCCCGGCTGCTCCGGCCAACTTTGTGCTTAAACTGGTGCTCTACCTTTTGGGCAAAGCGCAGGCTGTTTTCCATGTAAGCGCTTTGGTAAAGGGCAAACATAATGTGGCTTTGCGGCGAACTCGGGTCGAAACCGTTATATTTTTCCTTGTAGTTCTCTTCCTTTAAAATTACGGCGTTTTCGCGTTTGGCCACTTTCAGGTTGCCTTCGGAAGTATGCAACCCCATGCAATAGGTTTCGGTGCCAAAGGCGGACGACGGGCCGGAATTGCAGTGAATGGAAATAAAGAGATCGGCCCGGTTCTTATTGGCAAGGCCAGCCCGGTCGATCAGTTCCACAAAGGAATCGTCTTTGCGGGTATAAATAACTTTTACGTCCGGCAGGTGGTTTTCGATCTGGCGGCCCAGTTCCAGCGCCACTTTCAGGGCGATCTCCGCTTCTTTCGATACCAGGCCGTTGCAGCCGGGGTCTTTCCCGCCGTGGCCTGCATCAATTACTACGGTGCGCAACCTGAACTCTTTCCGCCCTGATCCGGTAAAAGAAGCAAAAACAAATAAAACTGCTAAAAACGGAACAACGACAATATTTTTCACAACGTGCGTTACTTAAAAGCTAATCCTCTAACTTTGTACAAAATAAGCAAAATTTTACCAAACCCTGAATAAGCTCGTCCACATTTTCGGCCTCCTCCTGCTGGCGCTGGCTTTGCTGATGCGCCCGGAAACGCTATGCGCACAGGTAAAAAAAGGCACCCGTATGCCCCAAAAGCCGCCTGCAGCAACTCCGGCTACACCAGCATCCCCAACTCAGGCAGCACAAAATCAAGCTCCGGCTGCTGCTTTGTCAGTAGATACCCTTGCCCAAAACCAGGATACCCTGCGGCTTGGCACTACTGCTAAAGGCGATATCGAAACCACCATTAACTACAATGCCCGCGATTCCATTCGCTTCGATGTGGCCCAGAAAACCATGTATTTATATGGCACGGCCAAGATCGTTTATGGCGCCACTTCGCTGGAAGCCGAGCAGATCCAGATAAACTGGGAAACGAGTACGCTTTACGCAAACGGCGTGCCCGATTCTACCGGCAAGCTTATTGGTACGCCTTATTTTAAAGATGCCGAACAGGAATACCAGGCCGAGAAAATTGCCTACAATTATAAAAGTAAACGAGGCAAGATCACGGGCGCAGTAACGCGGCAGGGCGAAGGCTTTATTCACGCCGAAGTAGTAAAGAAGAACGCGGAAAACGAATTATTCGGCCGCAACGCCCAGTACACTACCTGCGATCTGAAGCACCCTCACTTCTTTATTAATGCGAATAAAATGAAAGTGGAACCGGGCAAACGGGTGGTTACCGGGCCATTCAACCTCTGGGTTGGCGATGTTCCTACCCCACTGGGCTTTTTATTCGGCTTATTCCCTACTCCTAAAAAAAGAGGTTCCGGCGTAATTATTCCAACCTTTGGCGAAACCCGCGAGCGGGGCTTTTACCTGCGCCAGGGTGGCTATTACTGGGCCGTAAATGATTACATCGGGGTAAAGTTCCTGGGCGATATTTACTCTTTGGGCGGCTACGGGCTTTCTACCCAGGCCGATTATTTTAAGCGGTACCGGTATTCCGGCGGTTTCAACTTTAACTACGATTATTTTCCGGCCCCCGAGCTGGTGCTGGATACGACTGCTTCTGTCGGCCCCGGCAGATTTATCCGGCCGGAGCAGCGCACGTTTCAGCTTATCTGGTACCATACCCCGATCCCGAGGCCGGGCGGCGGTCGCTTTTCGGCTAACGTAAACATTTCAAGTTTCAGCCACAATAAAGTAAACGCCACCGACCTGGGGCAATACCTGGCTTCTACGTTTCAGTCTTCGGTCCGCTACGAAAGGTCTATTCCGAATTCGCCGTTCAACTATTCGATTGCGGCCAGCCAGACCCAGAACGTACAAACGCAGGTAATGAACGTGAACTTCCCGGAGATTTCCCTGGGAACGAACAGCATTTATCCCTTACGATTTTTAAGTGATGTGCCGCGCGGCGCCTGGTACGAGGAAATAACCAACCAGGTATACTTTACCTACCGGAGCGACATCCGGAACCAGTTTTCCAACGTGGTGGCCGGCGATACGCTGAAAGACATTGCTGCCAACCTGGGGCGGATCCTGAGCAACGGGCAGAACGGGGCCAGGCACAACTTTAATATCTCGCTGGGAAGTTACAAAGTGCTGAAATACCTGAACTTCTCGCCAAGCGTTACCTACAACGAGGGCTGGCTTTTACAGCGTTTGAACTACCGTTTTGTGAACGATACGCTGCGCATCGATACCCTGAACCGGTTCAGCCGCTTTTACGATTACTCGGCCGGCGCCAGCTTGAGCACCCAGATCTTCGGTATTTATAACGTTAAGGGCCGGAAGATAGAGGCGATACGCCATACCATAAACCCTTCGTTTGTTTACAGTTTCTCGCCGAACTTCCAGTCGCCGAATTTCGGGTTTTACCAGAACGTGCAGACCGATCCGAACGGCCGTTACGAACTGCGTTCCCGTTACCAAGGCTTTATTTTTCAGCCGTCCGGCGCTACCCGACAAAGCAACTTAGGCTTTAACCTTCGGAACTCGGTGGAAATGAAAGTACGGACCGGCGGCGATACGGCCAGCACCTTTGAGAAGCGAAGCCTGCTTGATAACCTGAACCTTTCCACTTCCTACAACTTTGCCGCCGACTCGCTGAACCTGAACCTGATCCAGATCGGCCTGAACACGAATTTACTGAACCGGCTGAATGTTTATCTGAGTTTGATCTATGACCCTTATCAGATAGACCCGGAAAACAACTTTACGCGGATAAACCGCTTCGAGATCAGCCGGGGCGGCTTTCAGATAGCGCGTTTTACCAATGCCACCCTCGACCTGAGCACCGACCTGAACCCGGAGAACTGGAAACGGGAAAAGCGGGAAAGCGCCAATGCTTATCCGCTCGGCCGGAACCCGCAACCCACTTCCTTCGAACAAGCCAATAACCTGCCGGTTTACGTGGATTTCGATATTAAATGGACCCTCTTTTTAGGTTTTAATGCTTCGTACACCAACCCAAGGTATTTGCCGGAAAGTAGCCGCAACAACGTTACCACCAAAAACCTGACGGTACGCGGTTCGGTAAACCCCACGGAAAAATGGAAAGTACAATACACCACGGGCTACGATCTTCAGAACAAGGACATTACCGTTACCCGCATCGATATTTACCGCGACCTGCATTGCTGGGAAATGAGCATCGGCTGGACGCCGTTTGGGTTTACCCAGGGGTATTACGTAAATATAAACGTAAAATCTTCTATTCTCCGCGACCTGAAGATCAGCCGGAACCAGACGTATTACAACCGCTAGTTTTTTAGCTGAAAACCTACCATTTAAAGCCACCTTTCCGGGTGGCTTTTTTATTCCGTTGACTTTAGTCAACGGCAATGGATATTCGGAATTTTGAATAAATATTGTTTCGTGCTTTATATTTGAATAAACATTGTTTCGTGCTTTATAAAGAAGTAATTATCGAAAAAGCAGGTTGAAGGCAAAAGCCGGTCATCCCGAGCGAAGCCGAGGGAACTTATACATACTACTATGGCATTTGAGCGTAGCAAAAAATGCCTTTCACTCGGTTCGGTATGCGATAGTTCCCTCAAGAGCTACGCTCGCAAGTTTCGCGCTCCCGCACTCACTTGTGTTCGGGATGACGCAATAAACTGGCTTAGCCTCACTGCTATGGTGAAACCACGCAACAACGGCGAACAAAAGAGCCCCTACAATTTTACCTTTATGGAGCGCTCTTTTTTTATCAAGAATAAGCTTAGTACACTGTCAAGTTAATTACTGGAATTTGCTTGACGGGATTTGTAATCCCACTTGCTAAAAATTAACTTGACTATGTACTAGGTTCCTGAAATATTGGAATGCAAGTTTTAAATCAGGCTGGCCGGCAGGTTAATTTTGCAGTTTTCTTTTTATACCTTTGGCAGAGCTTAACCCTGTTTTTATGTCGGTTCAGAAAGAAGTAAAACGCATTACCACGCACCAGCTGCAAACCATGAAGCAGCGGGGCGAAAAAATTTCCATGCTTACGGCCTACGATTTTTCCATGGCCCAGATCTTTGACAGCGCCGGGATCGATGTGCTGCTGGTCGGCGATTCGGCCAGTAACGTTATGGCCGGGCACGAAACCACCCTGCCTATTACGCTGGACCAGATGATCTACCATGCGCAATCGGTAGTTAGGGGCATTAAGCGGTCTTTTGTGGTTGTAGATATGCCGTTCGGTTCGTACCAGGGAAATTCTTCCGAAGCCTTGCGTTCAGCTATCCGGATCATGAAAGAATCGGGCGGACACGGCATCAAGCTGGAAGGCGGCTCGGAAATTAAAGATTCGGTTATCCGGATCCTGAGCGCGGGCATTCCGGTTATGGGCCATTTAGGTTTAACGCCGCAATCGATCTATAAATTCGGAACCTATAACGTACGGGCCAAAGAAGAAGCAGAAGCCAACAAACTGGTGGAAGATGCGCTTTTGCTGCAGGAACTTGGCTGCTTTGCCATTGTACTGGAAAAAATTCCTTCTTCCTTAGCCAAACGTGTTGCCAAAACGCTCTCCATTCCAATTATTGGCATTGGCGCCGGCCCGCACGTAGACGGGCAGGTGCTGGTAGCGCACGACATGCTGGGCATCAACAAAGAATTCAAACCAAGATTCCTCCGTACCTACGCCGACCTGCACACCATCATGACCGATGCGGTTACCAACTACATTGCCGACGTAAAGAACCGCGATTTTCCGAACGAGAAGGAAGCGTATTAATGGTTAGTGAATAATGATTAGTGATTAGTATTTCGTAGGGCTGGCTACCGTTGTGCGTAAAGTTAGCGTAGCGCTTTACATAGTAGGTAGTTTTAGTTTGGAAGCTGATTCTAACTTCTATTTCGGGTTTCTCCGTATTACTAATCACTATTCACTAATCATTAATCACTAAAAAAAGCATGGCTACTTTTCGGGAGCGGATTATTGGGTTGGCCCGGTCGCTGAACCTTTCGCGTGAGCAGTTTACGGTGGGGCCTTTTATTGACTGGCCGGCTATCCAGAAAAGGATCGAGAGCCGATTTGTGATGAAAACCCGATCGGATCTGAGTCCGCTGGAGTGGCCGGAACACTTTAAAGGGAAGCAACAGGTTATTAAATCCCAAACCTTCGAGCCGTATGAATACCTGGATGAGCTGCTGCCGGTTAATGAGATATTCTGGCTGCTCCTGCCTGATTCAGCTCAGGAACAGAAACTCTGGCTTTTTCAGGGATACATTCGGCCTATTCAAAAAGTACTGAGCCAGTTGCCGAAAACCTCGTTTTATGTAGTTGCCAAAAAATACGAATGGCTGCTCTTCAACGACCGGAAGGATGAATTCACAGCCTTAGGTGAACTACCCGAAAAACCGGAAAGCTACAAAGAACCAGAAGCTGAAACTCTGCCACCGGAGCAACCCGAAGAAGAAAACTAATCACTATTCATTAATCACTAATCACTGGTAAAAAATGCTGGACGTACTGTACGAAGACAACCATTTGCTGGTGGTGAACAAACCGGCCGGTTTACTGGTGCAGGGCGATGCCACCGGCGACCTTACCCTTCCGGACCTGGCAAAAGAATATCTCCGTGAGAAGTACAACAAACCCGGAAATATATTTGTAGGCGTAGTGCACCGGCTCGACCGGCCCGTGAGTGGCGTAGTTGTGCTAGCCAAAACGTCGAAAGCATTGGCCCGCATGAACGAGCTTTTCCGGAGCAACAAAACCATAAAAACCTATCTGGCACTTTCGCTCCGGCGGCCCCGGCAACAGGAAGCCCGACTGGTGCATTGGCTGGTGAAAGATCCGGTGAAGAATATTACCAAAGCCTTTACGTCCGAAAAACCCGGCAGCCAACGGGCGGAACTTAGCTATAAATTGCTGGCCCAACGGGAAAATTTTTACCTTATTCAGGTGAATCCGGTAACCGGCCGGCCGCACCAGATCAGGGTGCAGCTGGCTTCGCAAAACAGCCCGATCGCGGGTGATGTAAAATATGGTGCACCGGCCTTGCTGCCCGATAAACGCATTGCCCTGCACGCGTACCAGCTGGAATTTGAGCACCCGGTACAGAAAACTTCTATAAAGATTAAAGCGCCCCTTCCTAATGCAGTTCCCTGGAAAACTTTCCGGAATGACTTTTAAGCCAGATGAATCGGAAAAGCTTCATTTTCAGGAAGCTTGCAAAAAAATGATTTTTGTCATTTTCTCGGAAAATAAGGGATTGCGTTTTTAAAGTTTCTGTGCAGCTTGTAATTTTGTGAACGATTTGCTGCTGCCGGTGTTTCAGACCCAAGGTGGCAATACTTTTTTCCGCGACAACTTTACCCTTTTCTGAATGATCATTCTTATCTTTTTTGTGGTACACTGGTACCTTTCGTTGTTTGTGCAGACATTTTACCTGCACCGCTATGCCGCGCATAAAATGTTTACTATGAACCCGTTCTGGGAGAAATTCTTCTTTTTCTTCACCTACGTTTGCCAGGGTTCCTCTTTCCTTTCGCCGCGGGCTTATGCCATTCTGCACCGCATGCACCACGCTTTTTCCGATACCGCCAAAGACCCGCATTCGCCGCATTACTATACCAATGCCTTCAGCATGATGTGGCAAACCAAGAACATTTACAACGATGTATTGCGGCACCGGGTGAAGCCGGAAGAACGCTTCGACGGCAATTACCCGGAATGGAATGCACTGGAAAGTTTTGGTGATACGTACTGGAGCCGCGTAAGCTGGGGCTTGTTCTACATTGCGTTTTATGTAATGTTCGTGCCGGCCGATATGTGGTATTTGTACCTGTTGCTGCCATTCCACTTCCTGATGGGGCCGATCCACGGAGCAATCGTAAACTGGAGCGGCCACAAATACGGCTACCAGAACTTCGACAACAACGACAAATCCAAAAATTCGCTGTTCTTCGATTTCCTGACCGGCGGCGAGCTTTTCCAGAATAACCACCACAAACTACCTAACCGCGTTAACTTCGGCGTGAGATGGTGGGAAGTAGACCCAACGTATCCGGTAATCTGGACCCTGGACAAGCTGGGCATTATTAAGATGAAAAAAGCCCGGGCTTAAGTGTAAGCCGATAATTAAAAAGTAAAGCCTTTCCTGTACGGGGAAGGCTTTACTTTTTAACAGCTTTTGCAGGATTTAAATTAATCATTACCTTTAGCAGCATAACATTCTATTACTCAGACACAAAGTAAACAAGATGAAAAAATCGTTACTCCTGGTTAGCTTCTTAATCATTACTGGTCTAAGCTATGCCCAACAGAAAAATGAATCAACTATTTACCTGGGCGGAAAACCAGGGACTGACTCCAATAACCCTGAACGTTGTTTTAAACTGGCGGACTTCAAAAATAAGCTTTCAGTTACTTCAGGGGTAGATTCAGTAACCAAGATCGATATTTTTCAGGTTGTCAACAAAAAGCCAATTGCTAATACCAGCTTTACTTCTGTGAAGGAGTTACAAAACTTTGATCTTTATTCCTGGATCCAGGAAGGTGGTTCAACTTCTCCTGCCGGAAAAACTACCCGGAACCAAGCCGCCCAAAAAAGCAAGCTTGCTCCGGGCGACAGGCTGGCAATAGAAGTGCGATACCTTAAAAATGGTAAGCAGGAGTCTATTATCAGATCCTTTTTTCTTTGCAAATAATAATCTGCACCTATCTGAATGCTGATTATTGCTCGAATAAATTCCTTACCGCATTTGAATCTTTTTTCAGCCTTAAATTAAGTAAAAAGATATTGGTATCTGGATATTAGTATCAAGACCAAAAAATATACAAATAACTTAATTTCAGGATATTACAAAATGAAAGTTGCTTTCAAATTATACGATTATTCTAGTCCGGCTACTTAAAACCTTTCCTGTACGGGAAAGGTTGTGTTTCTTTCACCAGATTCATAGCATTTTTCGTTCATAAAAAGGATAGTTCCCTCCTTTCGCGAAGCAGCCGATGAGCCTTTTCAAAAATAAAATATTCCTGCTGAAGCGCTGTTGAAGCCTGTTCCGGGTTTTGCCAGAGTGCTAACCGCTTTATTTCGGCATTCTTTTCTTCCTCCCGTTCGGAAAAAAGCGCATCTATGCCGGGGCGGGTAATCGGGAAAGGCTCTTTAAAATTGCGGATCAGATCAAAGTCCGGCGCTGAAATTTCAGGATCGTACCCCAGTACTTTCATTTCCGGAAAACACACCGTTTCTATGAAGTTTTGTAAATCCTTTGGAAGGACCTTCCGGTAACTGCCTGCCGAATCCGGAGATAATACGGAAGCGGATTCGTGCGAAGAGTTGCTTTTCCAGATCTGCCCGCTTTGGTGGAGTAAGGGTTTTTGAAGGAAATCGGCAGGAAATTGGTCGAGCGTCAAATGGCCGGAAAGGGCAGCCAACATTTCTACAGGTTGCCGGATCAGGTCTTCGTAGCGGAGTACCAGTAAATCCGATTCATCCAAAAAGGCCAAGGCAAAAGCCACCGATTTTCGCCAGTTCCGGATGATCCAGAGAAAAGGACGCGGCGAGCCCACAAATTCCTGACCTTTGCCAAAATAAGTGGAAGCAATCACATCCCGCGGGTCGCGTAGAATAAGCAGGCATTTAATTTTATGATGCAGCAGGTAAGGCAAAAATTCTTCACAGATCACTTCTTTGCTGCCGGATGCTGTTGCGCCGTTTTTTGCTTTCATTAATACCTGCCGGTAAAAATCAGCGAAAGTGAGTTCCGGGTTAAAGGTAAGTGGCAGTACGCTGGTATACCCCTGGCTTCGCGCGTGGAAAGCTAAATTTCCGGCATTTACCTGCTCCAGTAAATCTTTCCTGAAATGAAAATCTTCTAAAAAACGGGTAAACGTTGCCGGCCGGTAGCTTTTCTCCCGGAAATAATCGTTGTGGACCTGATAAGGAATGTGTAGCCCCTGGTTCTGCAGAAAGGCCTTCTTTGTTTCCAGAAAAAGCGCCGGCGTGGGTTGCGATAAACAGGATGCCTTTGGGTGATTGTGCAGGATTTTATCGAGCAGCGTGGTACCGGAACGGTAGGTGCCGGTAATAAAAAACTCAGTCATGGTTAAAACCCGCTGTTTTCCGAACCACGTACATGGGCCGTTTTTCCACGCCCGCTAATGTGCGGCTCAGGTACTCGCCGATTATGCCCACAGCCAGCAGCAGCAAGCCGCCAATAAAAAGCAGCGTTACGATCAGGGAGGTCCAACCGGTGGTGTTTACCTGCACAAAGAATTTCCGGAGCAGAATAAAAAGCATGGCCATAAAACTAAAACCCGCTATTAAGATGCCACACAAACTGATGCTTTTTAAAGGTACCGTAGAATGGTTAATTAGCATGTTGCCGATAATACCGAGTTGTTTGCCAAGCGTATAACCCGACTTTCCGGCCGGCCTTGGAGCATGCGCAACTTTTACGGCTGCCACACTATTCGTAGCCTGTAAAATAAGGGCAGGCAGGTATGGGTACGGCACCTGGCAAGTAGCGAGGTAATCGGCTACCGGCCGGGAAATTAACCGGAAAGATGAAAACTGAACGGCAGTTGGTTTCTGAAACAGGCGGCAATCGAGCCAGGCTTTCAGTTTTGAGCCAATCCTTTGCAAAAACGGCTGCTGAGGTTCTTCGAAATTGGCAAAAACCACGTCGTACTGCTGCAAGGCCAATAATTGGGGAAGTTCTTCGGGTAAATGCTGCAGGTCGTCGTCTATGGTAATAATAAACTGCCCCTGAGCGTACCGGATGCCGCACAATGTAGCCGCATGCTGACCGAAATTCCGGGCCAGTTGCACCACTTTCACTTCGGGATATTCCACCTGCAATTTTTCCAGCGCAGGCATGGTTTCCGGATTAATGGAGCCATCGTTCACAAAGATCAGTTCGTAGGTTTGCCCCAGGTCCAGTTTCAGCACCTTATCTATGCGCAATGCTAATTCAGGCAGGGTAACCACAGAATTATAAACTGCCACCACAACCGAATACATTACCGGCAAAGAAGAAGCATGTGCAGCCATAGTTCAGGTTAAGTGGAAACGGTACAAAAATGCAGAAAAAATCGATTCCGGCTATTAATTAAAATACATTACGGTACCAGGATTGTCTGAACACGATTTTAAGGATTGATAAGATAGACAGGATTTTATTTCGAAGAAGTATCAATTCGATTCAAATTAAAAGGAGGCGGAATCTGCTCATTGATTTGAAAGCCCGGTGAAAGTTCTGAAACCAAAACTGAGCTTAAAGCAGCAATTCAGGCTACTTTTAACTTCTCTTTTTCTCATCCGCTTCGTGTCAGAAGTAATTCTTTTGCCGAGAAATCATGTGAATCATTTAATCCTATAAATCCTAGTTCAGACAAAAAAGCTTGCCTACCCTCAGTTACTAACCTTATTATTGCGAATGTTATTATTCCGGCCGGAAAAACTCAGCATATAATCTTTGGCGTTCGCTCCGGTTTGAAAAAGCAGATCCAGAATACTTACCTCGTGCACGAACGGCGGAAAGAACTGGGGGTAATCCGGATAGCCGTTATAATTCATCCATTCCACCTTTATGCCGGCTGCTGCAAAAGCCTCCTCCTTTAAATACGCCTGTGCGGCCGGGCCGGAAAGATAAACCGAAGCGCCGGCCTGTTTACAGATATTTACCAGCCGTTCGTTTTTATCACCGGAAATTTCAAACTCCTGCCAGTTCCGGATGCAGGTTTTAATATCTAAGATATCGCAGATTGTTTGAATGAAGGCTTCGTTTACCTGGCTCAGGTACTCAAATTCGGTTTTTAAATACAGGTCCTCAAACGTCTGCCGATAAAGTTCGAAATAAGGCGCTTTGCTGTAGTTTGCAACCAGACTTTTCCAATGCTTTTCCTGCCATAAAGGCTTCTGATTCAGCACCTTTACTTCCGAAACCGATAATTTTTCCAGGTAGGGGGCGTGCACCGGGATGGTAAGCCATTGCAGACCGTTAGGCGTTTTTATGCGATTCCGGTTGCGCCAGTCGCGATCGGTGTATTGCACGCAATCGTACAGCACAAATTCATCCACGGAATTGATCAGGTCGAAATAACCTTTCCAGGGAATGTAACTGGATTGCAGAATGGCTACTTTTTTTCCGCTTTCGGGCATATTCAGGCCGGTTTAATTCCTTATTCAGAACCCAAAGCTACGCAAAACCCGCTGAATTACTTTTTCTTATCTTTTCCCTACCCTTTTTATTTCCGGAATAAGTACGTACCTTTGCACACTCAAAAAAGACGGACGGGTTCCGTCGCCTTAACAATTAGTTAACCAATATGGCTGTTAAAATCAGACTGGCCCGCAGAGGCCGCAAAAAAGCTGCAATGTATGATATCGTTGTAGCTGATGCTCGTGCACCACGTGATGGTCGCTTTATCGAGAAACTGGGTACTTACAACCCGCTTACCAACCCTGCCACCATTAACTTCAGCCTGGACAAAGCGTTCGACTGGGTTATGAAAGGTGCTGAGCCGACCGATACTGTTCGGGCGATGCTGGCTTACCGTGGTATTCTTTACAAAAAACACTTACAGATTGGTGTAAACAAAGGCGCCCTTACCCAAGAGCAGGCCGATGCCAAATTTGAAGAGTGGACAGCTAACAAAGAAGCGAAGATCACTGGCAAAAAAGAATCTTTAAGCCAGAAGAAAGCTGATGCTCGTAAAGCTGCTTTAGCTGCTGAAGCGAAAGTTAGCGCTGACCGTGCTGAAGCGCTTCGTAAAAAAGCAGAAGCTGCTGCTGCTCCGGCTGTAGAAGCTGAAACTTCGGAAGAAGCTCCGGCTGCAGAAGGCGAAGCTACTGAAACAGAAGCTTAATAGTACCCCTTACCATGAAGTTAGATGATTGCTTTCAATTGGGCTATATCGTCCGGACGCATGGGGTAAAAGGCCAGGTAGTTGCGTTTTTCGACGTAGATTATCCGGAAGATTACGAAGAACTGGAATCAGTTTTCCTCCTTATGGGCGGAAAACTGGTTCCTTTTTTTGTTGACCGGATCGAACCGCTGGCCGGCGCAAAATTCATACTTAAGTTCGAAGACCTGGATACCATTCAGGAAGCCGAAAAGCTGAAATCAACGGCCCTTTACCTGCCGCTAACCGAATTGCCGGAGCTGGAAGAAGACCAGTTCTACTTTCACGAAGTAATCGGGTATGCCATTATTGATGAAGCCTTAGGGGAACTGGGTACGGTAGCCGATTTTTACGAAATGCCGAACCAGGATCTGATGGCCATGATGTACAACGGCCATGAAGTGTTGATTCCGGTAGCCGACGAAATTATCCTGAAAACTGATAAAGCCGCTAAAAAGCTATTCGTAAAATTGCCGGAAGGTTTGCTTGAAGTTTATACCCAGCCTACTAACCGTCAGGAAGAAGAATTTGACGGCGACGAAGATTACACAGAAGCATAAGCGATGCGGATCGATATTATCAGTTGCCAGCCCGACCTGCTGACCAGCTTTTTTACCCATTCCATTCTGAAACGTGCCCAGGAACGCCAGTTGGCCGAGATCCACGTGCACGACCTTCGTAAGTTTGCCATAAACAAGCACGGCCAGATAGACGATTATGCGTTTGGCGGCGGTGCGGGCATGGTAATGATGATCGAACCGATCGATAAATGCATTTCGGGCCTGAAGGCGGAACGCAATTACGATGCGGTGATCTACATGACGCCCGACGGCGAACTACTGAAACAGCCCGCTGTAAACCGGTTTTCGCTACTGAACAACATCATTATTTTGTGCGGCCATTACAAAGGCGTGGACGAACGGGTGCGGCAACTGTTTATCACCCACGAAATCAGCATCGGCGATTATGTACTTTCCGGTGGGGAACTGGGCGCTGCCGTGCTGGCCGATGCCATTATCCGCATCATTCCCGGCGTGCTCAACGATGAATCTTCGGCCCTGACCGATTCTTTCCAGGATGGGTTGCTGGCGCCGCCGGTTTATACCCGCCCGGCCGATTATAACGGGCTGAAAGTGCCGGAAATTTTACTTTCGGGCAACCAGCCTAAAATTGAGGATTGGCGCCACGAGCAGGCAATTGCCCGCACAAAGACCCGCCGGCCCGACCTTTTGGAGGATTAAAGCCTTAATTTTTAAGGTTTTAAGAAAAATTAACGAACTGCATTTGTCTTACTCCAAACATTCTTTTATATTTGCAGTCCGAAATCAGAAAAGAATATTTAATACTATAAAGAGCCATGAGCCTACTGTTAGATTTAGTTAAAGAAGAATTCAACGAAAAACGCGCCTCTATTCCAAATTTTTCAGCTGGCGATACTGTAAACATTCACGTAAAGATCCGTGAAGGCAACAAAGAAAGAATCCAGCAGTTCCAGGGCGTGGTTATTCAGCGTAGAAATGTAAACACCAACGGCGAAACTTTCACTGTGCGTAAAGTATCTAACCAGATCGGTCTGGAAAGAATTTTCCCTTTATTGTCGCCAAACATCGAGAAAATCGAATTAGTAAGAAGAGGTGTGGTACGTCGTGCCCGTCTGTTCTACCTGCGCGGCCTGAGCGGTAAAGCTTCCCGTATCAAGGAGAAAAGAAAATAATTTAAGACTTCCCATAGTTTGCAAAGAGCCTGTTCTGTTTCGGAACGGGCTTTTTGTTTTAGATGTGCTTCCGTTTTTGTAGCTTAGGGCAGGTCTTGCCTTCAGCGGAATTGTTTTTCGGCTTCCCCCATATTTTTAATTACCGAACTGAAACTGCTGCTTCAGGAAAGATTTCTTTTTAAAAAAACATTTTATGGCTGAAAACCCGCTGCTGAAAAAACTTCGCCTGAAAGCGAATCAGAAAGTGCTTTTATTAAATGCTGAACATGCCTGGGAAACGCTTTTTCCCCTGGAAAACCCGGTAGATACGCAAGCTAACGGCAAGTACGATTTTATACTGGTGTTTGCGCCGGATAAAGCCACACTGGAGCAATTCGCGCCCATCTTGCAGCAAGGAGCCACAGCCGAAGCAATTGTCTGGGTAGCTTATTACAAAGGTTCCTCAAAAATTCAGACCGATCTTACCCGCGACAAAGGTTGGGAAAGCATGCCCGAAACGATCTGGCAACCCCTAAGCTTAATTTCGCTGGATGAAAAATGGTCGGCATTCAGTTTCCGGCTGGCCGGCGACAAACCGGTAAAAGGCCGCCGGTCGTTGCGCGAAACGCCTTCCGAACCCATGGCTGCCAATCCTTTCATCGATTCGGTTAAGCGGGTAATTACGTTACCAGAAGACCTTGCCGAAGCATTTGCCCAAAACGAAACTGCGGCCGGGAATTACGAAAAATTGTCGTTCACCAACCGCAAGGAATACGTGGTTTGGGTTACAGAGGCAAAACGCCCGGAAACCCGCCAAACCCGGGTTCAGGAAACGGTAAAGAAGCTGGAGCAGGGCCTGAAGAACCCGCGGGAGAAAGCGCTTTTAACGGCTTCGTAAGGCGTTAGAGTTGCTCCTACTCTAACATCCCATTCCTGCTTCAATAGATTGTGAAACGTGCGGCATCGGTTTATAACTGACATTACGCAAGCAGGAGAAAAGTCCCCCTTTGGAGGGGCAGGGGGAGGAAAGGAGAATTATTAAAGATTCTCCCCTTGAGGGGAGTTAGAGGGGTGTTTGATAGCAGAATTACTAAAAATACCCTTCGGCTCCTTTGAGGGAAGAGTATCAAATAAAGTGAAAATCCTCCCCCTACCCCCTCCAAAGGGGGACTTTTCTCCTGCTTGCGTAAGATCAGTTACTTAATTTAACGAACAGCCAACTTTTTACCCCTAAACGCTACCGTTCTTTATGAAAAAGTATTTCCGTTCTGGATTGTTGCCCGCGCTGCTGATCCTGCTTTCTTTCCGGCCTGCTGCTCCTACCCCGACCCAGCTGATAGATCAGATGCTGGAAGCCGGCCGGAAGGTGCAGATCCTGAAATTTACGCTGCACAAGCAGGAACGCATTAAAGGCAAAATGGTAGCAGAAACATCGGTAGTGAAACTGCAGCAAAAGCCTTTTAAAGTTTACCTGAAATATGAAACGCCGAATCCGGGAATGGAAGTTTTGTTTGTAAGCGGCCAGAACAACAACGAAGCTTTTATCTGCCCCGCCAGTTTCCCGTGGACCACTCTCAGCTTGAACCCGAACGGCAGCACCATGCGCGCCGGTCAGCACCACACGCTTTTCGAAGCGGGTTTCAGCCAGATCCTGAGCGTTACTGATTTCATACTGAAAAAATACGGCACCCAAGCAGAGAACATGCTGAGCACCAATGGCACCGTGAACTGGAACGGAATAAATTGCTATAGTTTAACCTTGGAAAACCCGAACTTCAGATACGTACCTTATACCCTTGCCAAAGGCGAAAACCTGCTGACCATTGCTCAAAAGCTAAAGTTAAGTGAATACATGCTGCTGGAACTGAACCCGGAACTCGATAATTATACCGACGGAGAAGCAGGACAAAAAATAAAGATCCCCACGGATTATGCCCGCAAGATCAGTCTGCTTTTAGACCCGAAAACCAGCCTGCCGGTGCAAATAAAAATTTACGACGATAAAGGCTTATTTGAGCAATACGAGTACCGGAACCTGCAGGTAAACCCCGCCATCGATCCGGCGGAATTCACAAAAACCTACAAAGGGTATAAGTTCTGAGGCCGGAATTCTTTTTCTTTCGAAGAAGTTTAGTACCTTAAACGCTGTTAAACTCAGGTAAAAAGATGAAGATCCTTTACGGCGTTCCCGGCGAAGGCTTAGGCCATGCCACGCGGAGCCAGGTTATAATCCGGCATTTGCTCCAGCAAAACCACCAGGTGCAGGTCGTGTCCAGCTCCCGGGCCTTTGAACTGCTGAATCACAGCTTTCCGGGCTGCGTGCACGAAATAAAAGGCTTTCACCTGGCGTATAATAATGCGGCCGTTTCAAAGCTGAAAACGTTTACGAACAACCTGAAATCGGCACCGGAAAACCTGCGGGTAAACTTCAACAAATACCGTAAAATTCAGGAGGAGTTTGAGCCGGAGCTGGTCATTTCCGATTTCGAGTCGTTCAGTTATTTTTACGCCAAGTACCACAAGTTGCCCATTATCAGCATCGACAACATGCAGATCATGAGCCGGGGCCGTTTGGACATCAAAATTCCGGAGGAACAGAAGAAGAATTTCCAGATCGGCAAAAACATTGTCCGGGCGAAGGTACCCCGCTGCCAGCATTACCTGATCACTTCCTTTTTCCCGGCATTTTTAGCGAAAGACCGCACTACGGTGGTTCCCCCGATCATGCGCGAAGCCATTCTGAAAGCCCAGCCTTCCAATGGACCGCACGTTTTGGTTTACCAGTCATCCACCTCGCAAAAGAACCTGATCAGTACGCTGCAGGAACTTCCGCTGGAAACATTCCGGGTTTACGGCTTCAACAAATCGGAAACGCATGGCAACGTTCAGCTCAAAGCCTTCAGCGAGCAGGGCTTTATCGATGACCTGGCCAGTGCCAAGGCTGTGCTCACGAACGGCGGATTTTCGCTTATCAGCGAAGCTATTTACCTCCACAAACCGATCTGCAGCATTCCGCTGGAAAACCAGTTCGAGCAGTTTATGAATGCGGCCTACTTGCAGAAATTAGGCTACGGCCGCCATTTCGATACCATTACGCCGGATAATCTGCGGGCCTTCCTTTACGACGTAAATAACTATAAACTAAACCTGCAGGGCTATCATCAGAACGGCAACCTGGAGCTTTTTCGGGCTTTAGACACTTTGCTACCGACGCTGCATTGCTGATTGAATTGTTGATTGTTGATTGGATAATTTTTTGAGGATTTTTGTCCAAAACGGTATCGATTTCCGGGACTTTCTTGGGCTTTAACGGAAATAGAAATAAACACCCAGGTTAACCAGCAGGTGATAGGATGAGAAAACACTGAAGAAAAAAACAATTAACAATCAGCAATTAACAATCAGCAATTTAACAATTCAACCATTTAATCTTGGCTTTTTCTCGGTGAGGTATTTCCAGTAACGGACGGGCATGTGGCGGAGATGCAGCTTTTTGTTTTTGCGTTCCGGAATGTTTACGTGGTGGAAATAGGTTTGCCAGAGTTGCTCATAGAGCGGTTCTTTTTCTTCCAGGATGTTGTTTGGTAAAGCGCCGGTTTTGGAATTAACCTGGGTTTCTTCCAGCGAAATAAAATCGGTTTTCTCCAGATCGTAGTAAAGTCCATAGCTTCGTTTCAGGTCGTAAATAAGCCAGCGCTGGTCGGCGTAACGTTTTTCGAAATGGTCTTTAAGCAGCGGCAGTACGTTGTAATCGGGGGAAATGGTAGCGTAGAACAGGCTGTCTGCGGTTTTCTGAAAACGCACGAAGGCTTCCATGCGATGCTTTTCCCGGAAGATCTGGCGGCTGATCTGGGAGATCTGCCGGACGCAATCGGCCGCGAAATTTTCTTCGATATTGGCCTGACTGGCAAAAACCAGTTCCACGTACCGGAAGATCAGCATTTCGAAGCCGGGTTGTTCCCAGAGAAAGGTTTTATAAAGGTCGGTACAGGCGTTTTCCGAAAGCTTCTTTTTCAGGCCTGTCCAAACCCGGGCGGCTTTCACCTCATCGGTAGGAATGAATTTGTTCTGCGCAAATATGCCGGGTTGTTCCTGCCCCTGCTTTTCAATTTTATCGGGCCAGGCTTTTTGCTCATACACTTCGAATATTACGGTAAGCAATCCTTCAAACGTGCCGTCGTAAGTATAGTAATGCATTGGTTAGAACCGGAAAAAGATACTCCCTGAACAAATCTCAGAAATATGTAAATAAGCTATTTGTCTGAATAAAATGCTGTAGCGTAGGGTTTAAACCCTACGCTACAGCGTTTTTGATATGTAATATCCTTCCAAGTAGCAAGACTAAACAAACGAATACCTTGAAAGATAAATGAATTGTATAATCTACTATATGGCCTTCTACATATTTTGATCCAGATACTAATATCCAGATACTAATATCTTTTACTCAATCATATATACCGGACAAAAACAGCTTCGGCGGCCCGTAGGTTGATCTGGGCATTTCCTTTGGGAGCCGGCACCGTGATCAGGCCATTCCGTTGTTTGAGGTAAAGTACCAGGTTGTTCAGTTTGCAACGGCAGGAAACAGGGTTAACTTTTGCTGAATATCTCATAGCGTTGTATAGAATTAGTGGTTTAAAGATTCGGTTCGTTTTACTTTTTTCGGCTTAATACTTAGCGTTTAGCTGGCTTGCTGGAACAGTTCTAGTTGCTGTTTCACCAGCGAATTCCGGACGGAGCCTTCACCGAAGAGAATTCTCCGGCGAATGGCTTGTTCGGTATAGTCGCGTAGTTCGGGGCTTTTGCCGGCACAGGTAATAAAGTACCGTGCCCGCTTCAGCACTACTCCGAACTTGTGCAAATGATCGAGGTGCAGCGGCGTAAAGCGGCGCGCCGCTACAATCCTCTTCGCCGACTTCACCCCGATCCCGGGAATGCGGAGGATCAGTTCGTAGTCGGCAGTGTTTATTTCTATTGGGAAAACCTGCAGGTTGCGCAAAGCCCAGGAAAGCTTCGGATCAATTTCCAGGTCCAGGTTCGGGTGCTTCTCATCGGCAATTTCCGAAGCGGAAAAGCCGTAGAAGCGCATGAGCCAGTCGGCCTGGTACACGCGGTTTTCCCGGATCAGCGGCGGGTTTACCAACACCGGCAGGCGGCTGTCGGTGCTTACCGGCACGTAGCCCGAATAATACACCCGCTTCAGGTTGTAGTTCTGGTATAACTGGCTGGAAAGGGAAAGGATCTGGTGGTCGTTTTCCTGGGAAGCGCCTACAATCAGCTGCGTGCTCTGCCCGGCCGGCGCAAACGCGGGCGCGTGTTTGAATAGTTTTACTTCTTCCTTGCTTTGCTTTAGCTGGGTGGTAATGGCAGCCATGGGCGTCAGGATTTCAGCATAGTTCTTTTCCGGCGCCAGGGTTTTCAGACTGTTTTCGGAAGGCAGCTCGATGTTTACGCTCAGGCGGTCAGCGTATAAGCCGGCTTCTTTGATCAGTTCGTCGCTGGCGCCGGGTATGGTTTTCAGGTGAATGTAGCCGTTAAATTTATGTTCGGTCCGGAGCTTTTTAGCAATGCGTACCAAACGTTCCATGGTATAATCGGCGTTCTTGAAAATGCCCGAGCTCAGAAACAAACCTTCTATGTAATTGCGACGGTAGAAATTTAGGGTCAGGTCTACTACTTCGTCTACGGTAAAGGCAGCGCGTTTAATGTCGTTGCTTTTGCGGGTAACGCAATAAGCGCAATCGTAAATGCAGAAATTGGTAAGCAGAATCTTCAGCAGCGATACGCAACGGCCGTCTTCGGTGTAGCTGTGGCAAATACCCATGCCTTCGGCATTTCCCAGGCCTTTATTTGTGTTCTTCCGCTTGCCGCCGCTCGAGGAGCAGGAAACATCATACTTGGCCGCATCGGCTAATATTTTTAGCTTTTCCTGTACCGTTTCTTTCATGACGTAATTATACGACCTTTTTTACTAAATAAAAATGCTTTTAAACTAATTTATTTAGCAAATGTCGGAATTTTGCTAAAAAGCAGATAGAACCGCCTGAGAAAGGGTAGGGAAACCGAATAAAAACTGATAAGCTTTATTTTCGTTAGGTGATGAAGCTTTCGGTTAACACTTTTAAATTGCGGCCTGCGTTCGTATATTATCGCTTTGCTTATACTTTTTGAAATGCCGCTTTTTTCCTGGTTGTCGCGTTTGCTTTTACTGGCTTGCTTTTTAAGCTGGCCGGTAGCGGCTTACGCCCAGGCCCCGTACAAACCGAAACCGGAAAACGTGGTGCCGGATACCATAAAAAAGAAAGAGCCAGACCGTTTGCTGAAAGGGCTTCAGGAATATTCCAAGCGGCGGAGTTTGCCGGCCAAAGCAGTAAAAGCCTTGTTCAGTTTCAACCGGAAGCAGCAGCAGGATACCGGTCTCGATCCGGAACTCATCAACTACACCTTTGCCGAACACGATTATAAAATAGTCCGCAACATCGAGATCAAAACTCTTGACCCCTTCGGTTATTCCCTCGACGATTCGACCCGCGGGCCAAAAAACATTTTTGCAAAAGCCGGCAACCACATTCACATAAAAACGCACCGCGGGCGGGTAAGAAACAAATTGCTTTTCCGGCAAGGCGAACAACTGGAACCACAGGCCATTGTAGAATCGGAACGTTTATTGCGCCAGACGCCGCACATTCAGGATGCCCGCATCCGGGTAAACGAACTTACTTCCACCGCCGACAGCGTAGATATAATTGTTTCCACCAAAGATATTTTCAGCATTAGCGGCTCCGGCGCTTACAATGCTCCCAAGACCATGGGCGTAATCGCGCTCAACGACCTGAACTTCCTTGGATTGGGCCACCAGATCCGCAACCGGGTTTGGCTCGGCATCGACGACCTGCCACAATCGTGGCAGTACCGGGGCGGCTACACGGTAGAGAATATTTACCGCACTTACATTACCGCCGATGCCAATTATTTCAACGATTATATAAACGAAATACTGGGTTTTAGCCTGAACCGGCAGTTCTACGCCACCACCACCAAATACGCCGGCGGCACGGCCGTAAACTGGTTCCGGGTCCGTTCCTTCCTTACCGACAGCACCCAGGACCTGCAATTCAATACCAAAGATTTCTGGCTGGCGCGCTCTTACAAACTAAAATCGTATAACCTGGGCTTCGAAAACCCGGGCCGGCTGATCGTAGGCGCCCGCATCCTGAACATTAATTACACCGCCCTTCCCGCCGAAACAAAATACCTGAACACCACGCTTTACCTGGGCAGCGTGGGCTACAGTTACCGCAAATACTACAAAGACCGGTATTTATTCGGCTTTGGCCGCACCGAAGACGTTCCGGCCGGCAACCTGATGACGCTTACCCTGGGCTACGAATACGCCACTACCCGCATCCGGCAATACCTGGGCGTTAGATCGAGTTTTGGAAAGTACCGGCAGAGATTCGGTTACCTTTACGGCTCCGCCGAATTCGGCAGTTTTATAAACCAGGGGAACTGGGAGCAAGGCGTGGTAAATACCGAAGTGCTGTATTTTACCCGGCTTTACAACCTGAACGGCTGGCTTATCCGGAATTTTTTCTGGAACCGCATGACCTATGGCCTACGGCGCGACCCGGGGGAATTTGTGCAGATCAATAACTATGAAGGCATCCGGGGTTTCCGGCCGGGTTCGTTGCGGGGGCAAAGCAAATTTACCATTAACCTGGAAAGCAACCTTTTCACCCCCATCTCATTTATAGGCTTTAAGCTGGCCGGCATCCTGTTCACCGACATTGGCTGGATCGCACCACCCGGTAAAGAATCGCCCTTCAGCCAGAAACCTTATTATGGCATTGGCGCCGGCATCCGGTTCCGGAACGAGTATATTGGCTTGGGCAATATACAATTGCTTATAGCATATTACCCTCGCATTCCGGCCGAAGAAAGCTTCAACAACCTCCGGCTCTACGAATCGTCGCGCCGCTATTACGAATTCCAGGACTTTTACTATTCCCAACCGACAGTGGCGCCTTTCCGCTAACGTTTAGGTTTTTAAGCCTGAAAGGCTGCTGTTTTTCAGGCAAGAAGGCTATTTCTCCGCCAGCCAAATGAACAAATTTAGTTTACTCAATTAAATGCCTCTCATTTCTGTTGTTTCGGAAGAAACGGTTTGCCGTGGCCTGTGGCGCACAGACCACCTTGCTGCCGCCAACTAAAAGCTACAAAATTTAGAGACAGTGCTTCGGTCTGTGCGACACAGACCTAGGAGAGAATGTTTTTCTAAACCCTTGAAAAGTCCGCAATACTTTGAGTTAAACTTGCAGGTTCAGAACTGATCAAAGCAGGTTCCGGAATAAGTTTTTGGGTTAAATCGCCGGAAATAACGGAAACCTGCAGCTAATTCTTTAGTTTTAATCTTTATTTAGCAGCATTTACAAACTACATCTTACAACCATGGTCGAGATCGGCAAATACAATGAACTGGAAGTGGCAAAATTCGTGGATTTCGGGCTTTACCTCGATTCCGAAGACGGCGAAATTCTGCTGCCTATCAAGTACATTCCGGAAGGCGTACAACTGGGCGACAAGCTGAACGTGTTCGTTTACCGCGATTCCGAAGACCGGATGATTGCCACCACCCTCCGCCCCAAAGCTACTGCCGGTCAGTTTGCCGCCTTGCCGGTGAAGGATGCCAGCCGTTTGGGCGCGTTCCTGGACTGGGGCCTGGAAAAAGACCTGTTCGTGCCTTTCCATAACCAGCGCGAGCCCATGCAGCCGGGCAAAACCTACGTGGTTTACATTTACCTCGACGAATCTTCGGACCGCCTGGTGGGCACTGCCAAAATAAACAAGTACCTGAAACCTGCCGATGAAAACCTGAGCGAAGGCCAGAAGGTAGATCTGCTAATAACCGGCACTTCTGATTTAGGCTACAACGTGATCATTAACCAGCAATACGGTGGAGTACTTTACCACAACGAAGTTTTCCGGAACCTGGAAATTGGTACCGAAACTGAAGGGTATATCCGCAAATTGCGCGAAGACGGCAAAATTGACGTGAGCCTGCAACAGGCCGGTTACGCCGAAGTAAAAGATGCTTCTCAGGAGATCCTGGAAAAATTACGGGCTGCCGGCGGCGTGCTTCCGCTTTCCGACAACAGCGAGCCTCAGGAAATTTACCGTTTATTGGGCATGAGCAAAAAGACCTTTAAAAAAGCCATCGGCACGCTCTACCGCCAGGGCTTGATTTCCCTTGAACCAGACCTGATCCGACTGCAGCGCGAAGAATAAAACTTTTTTGGTTTTGGTCGGTTTGAGGAGGAAGTCCTTTTTCCCAGACAGGTCCAGACAACAGGATTGCGATTTATTCAGTAAACCGGTTGCATTACTTTAACGAACCCGAAACATGGCCCCACAGAAAACTGCTCTTATTGCCGGCGCTACCGGCCTGGTTGGCAGCTATTGCCTGCGCATGCTCCTCCAAAGCGACCGTTACGCCAAAGTTACAGCCCTGGTCCGGAGGCCGCTGGACGTGCAGCACCCGAAACTGGAGCAAAAAGTGGTTGACTTCGATCAGCTGGCCACTACTCCCGGCATAATTGCCGACGATATTTTTTGCTGCCTGGGCACTACCATGAAAAAAGCGGGCTCGAAAGAAGCCTTTTATAAAGTAGATTATACTTATGTGGTGGACCTGGCCAAAATTACTTCCCGGCAGTTTGCCAGCCAGTTCTTAGTGGTTTCCGCCATGGGCGCCGACCCGGATTCGCTTATTTTTTATAACCGGGTGAAGGGAGAAATGGAAGAAGCCATCAAAAAGCTTTCCTTCACGGCCGTACATATTTTCCGGCCTTCCCTCCTGCTCGGCGAACGCCCGGAAACCCGGATCGGCGAAAAAGTTGGCGAAGTGGTGATGACGGCCTTAAAACCGGTTATGCTGGGCCCCCTTAAAAAATACCGGGCTGTACCCGCGCGCGACGTTGCCAAAGCCATGCTCGTAATGGCCATCGATGACGGCGGCGGCATCCAGATCCACGAATCCGATGAAATTAGTATGCTAGCTACGCCGTAAAGACAATGCAGTCGACTTAAAGCAAAAGCGCTCTTCCAGACATCCGTGTCTGGAAGCAATCTGGCGGGGACATCTTTGTCCCCGGATGTATAAACGCGGACACGGATGTCCGCACCAGAATAAGTTTCAGACACAGATGTCTGAAACAGCGGTTATTTTTAATTCATAATCCTTAAAATGACGGCATTGCCCGTAGGGTGATTGGATATTAGTATCTGGACATTAAACCCGATTTTTATTAAAGTAGATTTCATAGCCTGACTCCCTTTCAGATTAAGCATTCCTTTTAGTCTGTCCAGTAATCGGTTTCACACCATTATTTCTAATTTTCAACAACCCGGAAATTCATTGCCATCTGCTTTAGCTGACGGATGCAGGGCATGATTTCCTTACCGGAAGCAATTCAACTCTTCTAAAATTTCCCAACCACCAGGTAAGAGGCGCCGTAATGCGGGGAGTAATTTCCTTTGCTTCTATATGAGTTCCCGCAACCTGGTTTCTTTTTTTCCCCGCGCTACTTCCTACGACCCGGAATGGGTGCAGCAGCACTCTATGGGCGAAAATGTGCTTTTCAACCTCGAAAGTCTTACCGAGAAAATAAAACTGAAACGTGGCATGCGCGTACTGGACCTGGGTTGCGGCAAAGCGATCAGCTCGGTTTTCCTGGCGCGGGAATTTGGGGTGCAGGTCTGGGCGGTAGACGAAGCCATTTCGGCCACCGAGAACCTGGAGCGGATAAAAGAAGGTGCGTGCGAAAACAGCGTTTTCCCGATCCAGGCCGATGCCCGCGCGCTGCCTTTTGCCGAAGGTTATTTCGATGCAGTGATTGTGGTAGATTCCTACACGTATTTCGGGACCGATGAGAAGTACCTGCCTTACATTTGCCGTTTCCTGAAGCCCGGCGGCGTAATTGCCATCGTAGACGTTTGCTTTACCCGCGAAATAGAAACGCCGACCCAGGTGCCCGCTTTTTTAAAGAAAGACTACAGCCATTACTGGTACTTTATTCATACAGTAGACTGGTGGCGGAAACTGTGGGAGAAAACCGGCCTGGTGCAGATCGAATGTGCCGAAGAACTACCCGCTAAAGACATTGTGCGGCAGGAATACGTCCGCTATTTCGAAGGAAAAACGAAAAAAGATGCGTTTGCCCGCGCCCTGGCGAAGGATAAAAACGGGCTGATCTCCTTTTTCCGGCTAATCGGCCGCCGCACCGACCGGGAGCCTTATCTGCAATCTTACAAAGAGGAAAAGAATTAAAGCCGGAAGTGCGCTACGCCTGTTACCCAACGCTGCCATTTGCGTACATACACCTGAAGACCACCTGCATATGAATAACCACGCCTTACTTCTAAAAGTTATATTCTGCCTCGGGGTACTGCTTTTGCTTGGTTTTAAAGGCCAGGCCCAGATGCGCCAGTATGAACAACTCCACAACCTGAACGGCGGCCCGGTTATTCATTACCGTACCGCGATCGGGGCACGCCTTGGCCCGCAATACGGCTTGACGGCAAAGCGCTTTTTGCGCGAAGGAAATGCGCTGGAAGCACTTTTAACCCGGCACTACGATAAAAAAGGCATTACCGGCACCCTGATGTACGAGTGGCACCGGAATGCTTTCGAAGCCAAAGGTTTGCTCTGGTATTATGGCGCGGGCTTTCATGTGGGGTATTATAAATACAATGAATATTTCCAGCCCAGCGAACCGGAAAGGCACGCCCGAGACGGTAGCTTCGTGGAAGCCGGCGTCGACGGCATCATCGGCTTGGAATATGGATTCGCTTTTATTCCCCTGGCCTTAAGTGTCGATTTTAAACCCTACCTGAGCAACGTAAGCGGTCACTTGGGCGGCATCGATGCGGCGCTTTCCATTAAGTACGCCTTCTAGTAGAAAAACCTCACAGGTCTTAGAGACCTGTGAGGTTTGGAGTTTTGAACCGGCAAAGATATCTTTCTGGAGCACAAAATACTTTCTTGCTTTTTCCTCCGAAAATCTGGAGGCTAACTCAAAAATGGCGATCATGTTGAGCACAAGTGAGCGTGAGGGAGCGCGTAACTTGCGAGCGTAGCGCTGAATCAACTCGTCGGCTACTAATAAAACCGTTACATCTGGCTTTGGTGCTGAGAGCCAACGAGGTCCTTCGCTTTCGCTCAGGATGACAGGTGGATTTTTGAGACAGCTCCTACCCTTTTTACAGCGGAATATCGAAGTACGTATTGGTGAAACCACCGAAGCAACCGTAGCCGTTCTGTATATTGCCTTTTACCCGTACCGGTTCGGCAAATGGGTTTCCGTTGGAATCGTTATAGAGCTGCAGGCTTTTCAGGAATTTGTAATTGTCTTCGGTAATGCTGCTCACGATCAGGCGGAGGTACTTCGGCTGAAAAGAATCGGTACCGTAACAATTCACTTTTCGGGAAATGGTAACTGTGGTGCCGTTAAAACTCTTGTCGTCGAAAGGCCGGAAACCGTAAAAATCGTTGTAGCGCACATCGGAAAAATGAATGTCGTTGATGTCGGTACCAATGCCGGAATCGTCTTCCTCTTCATCGAAATAATTCCGCTCCGAGATCTTTTTCTGTTCATCTAACAACACGCCGTAGATCAGATAATAATTGTTTTCGTTGCCTTTATCCGGGATCGTTAACGTAACCCGACCGTTTACAGAATAGTACTCATCGCCGGTTTTGGTAAAGGAGCCCTGAATGCCAGAAATTTCGTTCGGCAGAGTTAAAGTGCTGGTTACCGGTTCGTAGCCAGGCGCGGAAACGGTTAAGGTATAGCGCTGACCGGCCTGAGGCGTGAATTCTGTAACCGGTTTGTAGTAGCCGTTGCCGAAATAATGGTTCGTTTCGGCATCGTTCGTGAAAGTTTCCACAACTTTGCCATTGGCATCGGTAATTACCACACTGGCATTGTTCAAACCGTCCATTTCCTGGGTAGAAAGAATGCTCTGGCTGAAGCTTACAAAAGGCCGGAAGGTAGGAAAATATGCGTACAGGCTGCTGTCCAGCTTTTCGTTGCCGATGGTACAGCGTACCGCCAGTTTAGGCGTATGTTCCGGAATGGGTACTTCTACGGTGGTTTCGCAAGCAGGTAAAATTGCCGTTCCCGCTAAAAGAAGGGCCAGGTTTCTTACTTTTTTCAGAGAAAGCATAGCGTTTAAAATTTAAAGCTTTTGGTGAACGAAGGCAGGATCGGGAACAAACTGATCTGCTTGAATTTCGGGCGGCGCTGACCGTTGCCGTAGCTGTAGCCTTCGTCGAAGTAAATGAAATACGGGTTTTTGCGGTTATAGGCATTGTACACGCCAAAGCTGTTCACCACTTCGCCCCAGCTTTTCTTTTTGGTCTGGTTCAGGCTGAAATCGATGCGGTGGTAAGGCGCCATCCGGAAGTTATTGCGGCTGCCGGAATCCCCGATCGGGCCGGAACCGCCCATGTAATACTGCACTTCATCTAAGGTAACCGCGTTGCCGGTGCCATAAACCCAGGTACCCGAAACATCGATGTCTTCGGTAAGCTGGTGCGAAACCACAATGGAAACATCGTGGCGGCGGTCGTAGCGGTACGGGTAAATTTCGCCGTTATTCAGGTCGGGGAATTTCCGGGTGGCCCAGGCCAGCGTATAGCCTACCCAACCGGTGGTTTTGCCCAACTTTTTCTGAATAAAAAACTCCATGCCGTAAGACCAGCCCTGGCCGGAAGTAACTTTATCTTCCCAGTTATTATCGGTGGTCCCTAAAAAGTCGGCACCTTCGTTAAACTCGATCAGGTGGTTCATTTTCTTGTAATACCCTTCCAGGCTTACTTCAAACTTATCGTCGAAAACCGTGCGGGCCAGGCCGAGGGCCACCTGCTCCGCCGACTGTGGTTTCACTTTCTTCGTGGCCGGCACCCAAAGGTCGGTCGGCAAGCCGATGGTGCTGTTGGTAAGCAGGTGAATGAACTGGGTGGTTTTGGCGTACGATGCTTTCAAGGCCAGGTCTTCAGTAAGGAGGTAACGGGCTGAAAGACGGGGTTCCAAGGATGGATAAACCTTTTTATCGACCAGGAAATTATTGAAGCGCAAGCCGGCATTTACTTTCAGGCGGTCAGTCAGTTTTATATCATCTTCAATGTACACGGCTGCCTCGTGGCCTAAAACCTGGGTTCCTTTATCGATGTTGTTGGCTCCGTCGGAGAAGTTATCTTTTACCTGCAGGGCTCCCGGTTTAAAGCTGTGCAGAATGTACTGGCCGCCGAAGCGGATGTAATGGTTGGCGGTCGGGGTAAAATCGAAATCGGATTTCAGGCTCAGGTCGCGGATGTTGGAAAAATAATGCAGCAGGAACTTATCCGTTTTCAGTTCGCCGTTCTGGTCCGGATACGTGGAATTATACTCGTTTCCGACGTCGAACTGGTATTTGGTGTAGGTAAAATGCGTGTTGGCAAAAAGCCGGTTGTTTACGATGTGGTTCCAGCGAAGCGCCGTAGTTAAATTCCCCCAGCCCAGCCTCGAATTATTTTCTTCATCGCTCATTTTGAAACGCACGTAGAACTTGTCGTAACCAGTGTAGGCGCTTAAGTAAAGACGGTCGCGCTGCCCGAATTTGTAGTTTACTTTTCCGTTCAGGTCGTAGAAATAATAGCCTGCCACCCCGGTTTGAATGTTCATGAACGGGCGCATCAGGACATCGATATAGGTGCGGCGGGCAGAAATGATAAAAGAGGAAACATCTTTTTTGATCGGGCCTTCTACCGTAGCTTTGGCTGCAATAATGCCTACCGAACCTTCGCCGTGGTACTCGTTCATGTGGCCTTCTTTCATGTTAATATCGAGCACCGAAGAAAGGCGGCCGCCGTAACGCGCCGGGAAACCTCCCTTTATCAGTTCCACATTGTTTAAAGCATCGGCATTGAAGACGGAAAAGAAACCGAAGAGGTGTGAGGCATTGTACACCGGCGCGCCATCGAGTAAAATCAGGTTCTGGTCGGGGCTGCCGCCGCGCACGTATAAGCCGCTTGAACCCTCACCACCAGATTGTACCCCAGGCAGCAACTGCAGGGTTTTCAGTACGTCCACTTCCCCGAAAAGCGCCGGCAGTTTCTTGATCTGGGCAATGGGCACCGAAACGGTACTCATGCGGGTGCTTTCCTTTATTTTTTCGCTTCTTTCCCCGATCACTTCCACGGCTTCCAGCTGACTGTTATTCCGGAGGCTGAAATTCTGCTCCAGGTTGCGGTTCAAGTAGGTGGTGTAGGCCATACGCTCGTAGCCCACGTACGTAATGACCAGCGAAACGGTATCCTGGGGCAGGGTGATGCTGTAAAAACCGAAGTTATTGGTGGAAGTGCCCTGGCCGGTTTTAGGGTTGTAAATACTTACCCCAATCAGGTTTTCGCCTGATTCGCTGTCGCGGATAAAGCCGTTAATGGTGAATTTAGCGGTTTGCGCCTGTGCTATGCCGGAAAGCAGCAGCAGGAAAAGCAAACTGCCGATCACCTTCGGGAAACGGATTCTGGATTGCCGGAAAGCCGGGAAAAATGGTAGCATTTTCTTCGAAAAAGTTAAGGGCCTGGTTCGGGTGGTACTTTTATCGGGAATGATCTTCCGGCGTCAGCTGCTATTATAAGTTCGTGATTATAAAGCCGCTTTCCCTGAAATTCCTTTCTAACAAAGGTACAACTTATTCTTCAGACAACTTTCCTGGTGGGTACCCTTAGGGGTTGGTTATTTTTTCTGATTATGCAGGGGAATTTGTTTTTTAAAACAGGTCCCTCTCCTATTTTAAGAGAAGGCTGGAGTGAAGTAAAGCTCCCCTCCTTTTTTCAAGGAGGGGTTGGGGGTGGTTGTACCTCCGCCATTTAAACCCAGCTACACAATCTCTTAATTTTCCGTAAAATCAGGTTCTTTTGGTATGTATTACAACGGGAAATTCTAAAAATTCTTTAATTCTGAAAATTCTGATTCTGATATTTTATTGCTGGTACAGGAAAAAGGGCGACCACAAGGATCGCCCCAACATTTGTTCGGCCAGTGGTTCTGGCGTTTGTGGTTTTTAATGGCCGGTTTCTCTTTTCTCTTTTTTTGCCCGTTTCTTTTTCACTAACTCTTCGGTATATTCGATGATCTTGCCGGCAATGTCCTGTTTGGTGGCTTTTTCGATGCCTTCCAGGCCGGGCGATGAATTTACTTCCAGAATTAATGGGCCGCGTTTGGATTGCAATATGTCTACTCCGGCAATGTCCAGGCCCAGGGTTTTGGCTGCAAGCAAAGCAGCGGCCCTTTCGGCGCGGGAAAGTTTTATGAGGCTGCCGGTGCCGCCGCGGTGCAGGTTGGAGCGGAATTCGCCTTCTTTGCCCTGGCGTTTCATGGCGCCTACTACCTGGCCGTTTACCACAAAGGCCCGGATGTCGGCGCCTTTGGCTTCGGAGATGAATTCCTGCACAATAATGCGGGCTTTCAGGTTATGAAATGCTTCGATCACCGATTCGGCGGCTTTTTCGTTTTCGGCTAGCACTACACCCAAGCCTTGGGTGCCTTCCAGTAACTTAATTACTAAAGGTGCACCGCCTACTTGCTGAATAAGTTCCTTTACTTTAACGCCGTAATTGGTAAAAGCGGTTTTCGGCATGCCGAGTCCGGCTTTGGACAGGATCTGCAGGCAGCGAAGCTTGTCGCGGGAACGCACAATGGCTTGGGAATCTACGGCACTTTTTACTTTCATCATTTCGAACTGGCGTACTACGGCCGTGCCGTAAAACGTAACCGAAGCCCCGATGCGCGGAATAATGGCATCGATACCGGTCAGTTTTTCGCCTTTGTACATAATGTAAGGGTGCCCGGCTTCGATGAGCAAATCGCATTTGAGGTGGTCGAGCACCAGTACGTCGTGGCCGCGTTGCTGGGCAGCTTCCACCAGGCGGCGGGTAGAATATAGTTTAGCGTCACGCGAAAGAATGGCAATTTTCATTAATCTTTGTTTTGTTTTTGTCTCTGACGTTTTTTATAAGCCACATTTTTCCGGGAAACATCCACGATAAAATGCCGCTTTAACAGCACCCGGCCTATTAAAACGGGGTAACGCATATCGCTCCGGTCGGAAAGCGAAAATTCAGCTAAAATGGTTTTATCAAACAACTGAATCGGCGTTTTGATTACGTAACGCTGCTGCACATCGCCGAACGAATTCTTGATATCGCGAAGATCGAACTCCCGGAACTCGAAAACCTTGTTGTTGTAATGCGGGTGAGATTCGTCCATGAATTTGCAACGGATCACGATGGAGCCGTCTTCCAGGGTTTCTTCGCGGATGTCGGTGCAGTGCAGGGCGGAAGTGTAGGCACCGGTATCAACTTTCGCTTCCACTTCATAGAGTTCAAGCTCCGGAAAATCGACCAGCTCGCGGCGGCCAATGGTTCGCTTTTGAGGACGTTTGTGCATCGGGTAAAATTCTGTACTTATTTCCGCTTCCAAGATACGGTTTCCGGCCCTTTATGCCCTGACCCGATCCAACATTATTTTTCACTTTTCGGGCAAAAAACCTACCCTTTTCAGATTACCCGCTCTTAAGTATATCAGTTAGAGGCAATTGCCGTATACCCAGAACAAATCAAGTTCCTGCTTATGAAGAAGTTTCTGTTCATATTTTCAGTTTTATTCCTTTTCTGCAGCGCCTTTCAGGTCCAGGCGCAAAACGCTGCTTCGCGGCAAGGCCATGGCGCAGCTACGATGCAGGAACTGGGTCAGGCGGTTTTTAATGCTTTGCAGCAAAACCAGTTCAGTGGCTTGGATAATTTCCTGCCCGATGAAACCGACCTGAAGGCTTTGCGAAGAAAAAGCTCCGAAGATATGCGGCTGGTACTGGAAAGAACCACGCCGGATACCGTGCGGCAAAACCTGCAGAAACAATTTTCCTTTATGATGGACCGGGCCAGTGCGGGCATGTTCAACTGGTCGGCCTGGACTTTGGCTGCTACCAAAGCTACCCGGAAAGATCCGAAGAACCCGCTTTTATATAAGGTACGGGTGGCCATTGCCGATGCGGCAGCCAATGAAAAGTACGTGCTTTTCGAAGCCTTTCAGATCCGCAACCGCTACTTTCTTTTCAAACAGCTCGATTTTACCTCCGAAATTTAACTTTTTAATTCAGGCGTTTACCATCATATCAGGTAAGTACAAATAAATTACAATTTTATTTCAACATGACCAGCTTCTTTCCGCGTATAGTTCTAAAAACAAACAAAACCAATCTATTACAAATCTAAGAACAAACCGAGGGAGGAATTATCATGAAGAAGACTTTCACGTGGGCTTTCAGCTTTTTGCTAGTGCTTTTATTTATCGGAACCGCTTCAGCGCAAAACCCGCTGTTTGGAAAAAAGAAACCGCTGCCTTCTACCCGCGGCAAAGCCAGCGTTAAGGAACTTGGCAAGGAATTATACACCGCTTTGCAAACCGGCAACACCGACCGGCTTACCATTTACCTGCCCAGCGATGCGGAATTAAAGGATTTAAAGAAAAACAATGCCACAACCGATGAAATGAAGGATATTGTGAGCAGCGTAGGCGCAGACCAGCTGGAAAGCAACCTGCAACAGGAAATCGACGCGCTGAAAGGCCAGATGGCCGCCGATTCGTTCCGGGTAAATAACAGCACTCTGGTTTCAGTTACCGGCACCCGCCCCAATTCCAAAACGCCTAATATTACGGCCGTAACCGTAAACCTGACGGATGAGAAAGAGCGGCCTTACACTCTGACCTTTGAAGCGCTGAAGATCGATAAACGGGTATTTCTGTTCCGCCAGATCCAGGCTAAAAAGGAAATGCAGGTGGCCAATTTGCTGGAAGAAAAGCCGTAAGTTTTTGGCGTGTTAATGCTATGAAATTGATATGAAAAAGTCCCGGATTGCTCCGGGACTTTTTGGTTTCTTATAGATTCGATTTCACTTCTTAAAATCCGGATGCTGGTGCAGGTAGTTTCCTACTTCGGCTAAAAGATGAGAATGCCCGGTTTTCAGGGTAATTACCTGGCAGTTTTGCAGGGCATCGGTAAAGAATTTCAGGCCTTGCGCGGTGATGATCTGGTCGAAATGGCCGAGGAAAAGCACGAGGGGAACTCGGGTGCTGTTGAGCAGTTCGATGGTTTGGTTAATGTCGAAAACGAGCAGTCGGAAGCCGGTCCAGCTTTTGTAGATCTTCAGGCGTTTACTGGGACTGTTCATCTGGTGGGCGGCAAACCGCAAAATGCCGGGGTGCATGAGTTTGTAGCGCCCCATTACCCGCACGAATTTAAAAAAGGGCTCCGGCTTTACCACCGTGCGCTTAAATAAGCCGGACAACCAACCGGGATAAGTAGCAACGTTGTACCAGAAACTGGTTTTAATACCATCGGGCGCAACCAGAAAAATGCTATGAATTCTGTCCGTAAAACCCTCCAGTACCGTTAAAGCAAACTTCCCTCCCATGCTAAAACCGGCCACCGAAAACGACTTGATATTCTCTGTTTCCAGAAATCGGTTTATTAAGGTAGTCAGGAATTCTTTGGTAAGCGGCGCGTGCGGTTTATCGAGCCAGCTCTGGCCGTGGTAAAACAGATCGAAGGCGAAGATGGTGTACTGGTCTTTGATGGCATCGGCCACCGGCTCATAATAGGAACTGTCCTGTCCGAAACCGTGGAACGCCAGCAGCACCCGCGGCCCATGCCCCAGTTTCCGGTAGTGCAGTTTAGTTTTTCCTTCGGTTATGAAAGGCATTTTTTTAATGTGCTATTTTTTTTAATGTGCTAATTTGTTAATTTGGAAATTTGAAAATGGAGCAATTTGGAAATATGGAATTCCGGGTGACGGTTTTCATTTGCTGTAGAGACGCGATGCATCGCGTCTTTACCACCGGGTTTTCCACCATCACGACCTGTTTTTTCAACCCAAACCCTACCCTTTTCCCAAAAAACCAACAACGAACAACCAGCAACCAACAACTACAATTTCGCCACACCGCCAGAAACGACGAACTTCATCACTTCGCTGCTTGGTAGCTGGATAAAGCGGACATTGTCTTTTTTCACAAACCAGAGTTCGCCGGAAATATTATAGGAATCGGGAAAATAAACGGCTACCAGGTCTTCCATGTGCAGGCTTTCGAGGTTATCCTGGGTAATGAAGCCCATGCGGAAGGTTTCGGGTGTGTCGTGCATTTTTACCATTACCGGGCAATTGAATTTTTGGTTATCGCCGACAAAGGCATCGAAAAGGTCTTTCAGGGAAGAGTAAATAATGCTTACCAGCGGCACTTTGGTAAGAATGCGCTCGGCAAGTACCAGGAAAGGCCGCACTAAAAACGAGGAACCCAGATAACCGACAACAGTAAGCAGGATAATGATAATGAAGATACCCAGTCCAGGGATCCGGCCAATCATCGGCAATTCCCCGATATCAAAGATTTCATCGAGCCAGGCAATTACGGCTACGATTATGTAAATGGTAAGCGTGATCGGCGCTATGATCAGGAAGCCATTCAGGAAGTATTTAAAAAGGCGTTTCATGCAATAATGAGCTAATTTTTTAATGTGCTAATGTGCTATTTCTGTTAAAACTGAAAGCATTTAGTCACAGCTGAAAAGGAATTTGTCTGATATCCGACTCTTTAATTTGAAAGACGGTCAAACAAAAAGCCCTGCATTTGCAGGGCTTAAAGTTACGATATTCTGTACGGTTTCGGTTATTACTTTTTAAGCAGGAATGCTACCGTTTTCTGGCTTTGCTCAGGCGCTTTGCAGGGTTATTTCCCGGATATGGTCTGCTACCTGCTGCATGAGCCACATTGGGGTGGAGGTGGCGCCGCAAATGCCTACGGAATTGGCATTATCGAACCAGGCGGCATCCAGTTCCTCTCCGTTCTCTACAAAATAACTTTGCGGGTTTTCGCGCTGACAAACCGCATAAAGGGCTTTTCCATTGGAGCTTTTCTTGCCGCTAACAAAAATGATTACGTCGTGCTGGCGGGCAAAAACGGTTAGCTGTGGTTCGCGGTTGCTTACCTGGCGGCAAATGCTGTCGTTGGCATCGAGCTTCTGGAGCGAGCCTTGGGCCGCCAGCATCCGTTCTTCAATTACGCTCTTAATGTGGTAGAACCCTTTGGTACTTTTGGTGGTCTGGCTGAAAAGCGTTACCGGACGGCTGAAATCCACTTTATCCAAGTCAGCCTCGGTGGTCACGATGATGGCTTCGTCGCGGGTCTGGCCGGCAATACCGATCACTTCGGCGTGGCCCTGCTGCCCGTAGATCACGATCTGACCGTTCTGCTGGGAAATAGAATCGTAGGCGTGCTTTACGCGGTTCTGCAATTTCAATACTACCGGGCAGGAAGCATCGATGAGTTCAATGTTGTTTTGCAGCGCGATCTGGTAGGTTTCCGGCGGTTCGCCGTGCGCCCGGATCAGCACTTTGCAGTCGTGCAGGTTTTTAAGCTGTTCGTGGTCTATAATGCGGAGGCCTTTTTCGTAAAGGCGCTTTACTTCCATGCTGTTGTGTACAATATCGCCGAGGCAATAAAGCTCTTCCACTTCCTGCATTTCATCTTCGGCCATCTGAATGGCAAACTCTACTCCGAAGCAATAACCAGAATTCTTATCGATTGTAATTTCCATGCGCTACTTCAACACTAAATCCGTTCAGAAAATTCTTTTGTGAAAATTTTTGCTGCCACTTTATCCATTACAAAATCTACCTGCTCATCGATGGTAATATGAGAAGTGTCGAGCAGTACGGCATCCGGAGCCTGGCGCAACGGACTTTCGGCCCGGGTAGAGTCGATGTGGTCGCGTTTTTTCAGGTTCTCGATAATAATATCCAGATCAACCATCTGGTCTTTGGCCAGTAATTCCTGCTGGCGCCGCTGGGCGCGGGTAATTACGTCGGCGGTCATAAAAACTTTTACTTCGGCATCCGGAAAAACAGTGGTTCCTATGTCGCGACCGTCCATTACTACGCCCCGCTTTTTACCCATTTTCTGCTGCTCTTTCACCATGGCGTGGCGCACGGCCGGGATCACGCTTACTTCGCTTACCTTGTCGGTTACGTACATTTTGCGGATCTCGTCTTCCACGTTCAGGCCGTTCAGGTAGGTTTCGTTCCGGTGGGTTTTAACGTTGCGCTTAAAGGTTACCGAAATATTTTCGAGCGCTTTTTTTATGCCGTGGTCGTCGGCCACATCGATGTAGTTCTGAAGAAAATACAGCGTTACGGCCCGGTACATGGCGCCGGTGTCGATGTAGGCATAGCCCAGTTCTTTGGCTACCAGTTTGGCCGTGGTGCTTTTACCACAGGAAGAATGACCATCGATGGCAACAACTATTTTCTTCATAATTCGGGTACTCTAAAGGTAAGCTAGCAGTCTTTTAAAGGACACGGAATCGCCTTGCCTGCCTTAGGCGGTTTCCGGTTTTTGTAACGTCGCGCCCGCGGACTGCAGCTCGATTCCAGCAGAACCGTGAGCATCAGCAGTAACAGGAAATATGAAAATATCTTTCTCAAATCGCGGTTTTTTCGGCAAAGATAAGCTAATTTACCGTTCCATTAACGCTTTTAAAATCAAAATTATCAGCACCTGCTCCTTATGAATAAACGAGATTTCAGCCTCAGCGGCCAGCTTATAGATATTGAAAACCAGGAAATTTACAGCGGCACCGTTCAGGTAGAAAACGGCAAGATTGTAAAAATTATTAGAGAAGATACTTCTGAAAAGCAGTACATTCTTCCCGGCTTTACAGATGCTCACGTGCACGTAGAAAGCTCCATGCTCGTGCCGCGCGAGTTTGCCCGTTTAGCCGTAGTGCACGGCACCGTGGCAACCGTTTCGGACCCGCACGAGATCGGCAACGTGCTGGGCCTGAAAGGCGTGGAATACATGCTCGAAAACGGTGCTCAGGTTCCCTTTAAGTTTTATTTCGGCGCGCCGAGCTGTGTACCGGCAACGCCTTTCGAAACGGCCGGCGCCGAAATAACCGCCGAAGACATTGAAGAGCTTTTCCAGAAACCGGAAATAAAATACCTGGCCGAAATGATGAACTGGCCCGGCGTACTGAACCGCGACCCGGAGGTGATGCGGAAAATTACCCTGGCCCAGAAGTTCGGCAAACAGGTAGACGGCCACGCGCCCGGCTTGCGGGGCGAACAGGCACGCCAGTACATAGAAGCCGGCATGACCACCGATCACGAGTGTTTTACGAAAGAAGAAGCGCTCGATAAACTCAGATACGGCATGAAGATCCTGATCCGGGAAGGCAGCGCGGCAAAAAATTTCGAAGCTTTAATTGAGCTGCTGCACGATTACCCGGACATGATGATGTTCTGTTCCGACGATAAGCACCCGGATAATTTAGTGGAAAGCCACATAAACGAATTGGTAAAACGCGCGCTTGCCAAAGGAATAGATCTGTTTAAGGTACTAAAAGCCGCCTGCCTGAACCCGGTAAAACATTATCAGCTGGAAGTCGGCCTGCTACGCGAAAACGACCCGGCCGATTTTATTGTGGTGAACAACCTGCAGGATTTTGAAGTGCAGCAAACCTATATAAACGGTATGCTGGTGGCCGAAAAAGGTAAAACCAACATCGAATTCGCCCCAAGCACCTTGATCAACAATTTCGATACCGACCTGAAAAAGCCGGAGCAGTTCCGGCTCGCCGCTCAGGAAGGCGAAAAAGTGCGGGTAATCGAGGCTTTCGACGGGCAGCTGATCACCAAAGAATCCTGGCAGAACGCAAAGGTGGAAAATGGAAATGCGGTTTCGGATGTGGCAAACGATGTACTGAAAATTACCGTCGTTAACCGTTACCAGAATGCCGAACCGGCTGTTGCATTTATTAAAAATATCGGGCTGAAATCCGGGGCAATCGCTTCTTCCGTAGGGCATGATTCGCACAACATTGTAGCCGTTGGTTGCGACGATGAAAGCATTTGCCGGGCGGTAAACCTGATCATTAAAGCCAAAGGCGGCGTAGCGGCTGTAGATGGTCCGGCCGAAAAATTACTGGCCCTTCCGGTAGCCGGCATCATGAGCGCCGAAGACGGCTACGAAGTGGCCCAAGCTTATTCCCGGATCGATGCGATGGCCAAAGCCATGGGCAGCACCCTCGCCTCCCCTTTCATGACGCTCAGCTTTATGGCCCTGCTCGTGATCCCGGCCCTGAAACTCTCCGACAAAGGCCTGTTCGATGGCGAAAGCTTCCGGTTCGTGAATCCGGTGGAGTGATGATTTGGAGATTTGAAGATGTGGAAATTTGAAGATGTGGGAATTAGATAATGTGATAATGCGAAAAATCAGGCAATTTGAAGGTCGTAGAATTTTGAAATTCAATTGTAAAATCTGGCACCTTAGTCGTGCAGTTTATAATTGAAGCTTAAGCACAACTTTTTCAGCTGAAAAGCATACCATTACCCGAAAATCATGTCGCATTACTTCATTTTCTAATTACCACATTATCCAATTTCCAAATCTTCAAATTTTCAAATCTCCAAATTAGAAAAAATGCTCGACCAGGTTCTGATCTTTGTAATCGGTATTATCGTGAGTGCCTTTGGTACGCTGGTTGGGTTTGGTGGCGGCATTTTTATGGTGCCCATTCTTATTATTTTCTTTCAGTACTCTATCGAAAATGCCATTGGGGCTACCCTGGCTTCGCTGCTGCCGGCTTCCCTGATCTCTTCGTTCTTTAATTACAGGGAGAAGAATATCGATTACCTAGTGGCTACTTTAATTCAGGTCCCGGCCATTGCCGGGACCATTACCGGGGCGTTTCTGGTGGCTTTTATGCCGGTACTAGAAATGCAGTTCTTCTTTGCTTTTTTTGTGATTGCGCTCAGCATTTACCTGCTTTCCACCCGGAAAAGTCCCGCTCAAAGTCCGAAGAAATCTACCATGTACCGGCTGCGCCGCATGCCTACCACGTTTATCCGACGAAACCGGCATAAAAAGGTGGCTTACCGGCTGAACGGGGGCATTATTGGGTTGTTCGGTTACCTTTCTGGCTGCATTGCGGGTTTATTTGGCGTTGGGGGCGGATTCCTGCAAACGCCGTTTATGATCCGGGTTTTCCGGATGCCGCCGCAAATTGCCACTTCCACTTCGCTTTTCATTTTAATTATTACGAGCTTCTCCGGACTGGTAAGCCACTATTTGCTCGGGCACGTGATCTGGCTGAAAACAATGCCCCTGATGGCTGCTTTTGCCATTGGCGCGGCTTACGGCAAAGTATTGCGCCATCGTCGGACAAAGCTTCCCGGTACGGAGATCATGATCGGGGTCGGTTTGTTTCTGGCCGGAATAGGCCTGATTCTGAATATCCTGATCCGGTCGAACTACTTTCAGCAACTGGTTAAGTAGTTTTTCCGGCGGAAATAATAGCGTTTGAAGCTGCTTCATAAATTCATAAGTTATGCTGAATGGGGAAGATTTTGGGTTAAAATTTCTGTAAGTGAAAATGACATAAAAGTTTACCGTGGCCGGTGAGTACACCGGACACCATGCTGCCGTAGCCTTTCCTGCTTTTTCTACTGGTGCATGACCATGTTAATTTTTAGAAAGTGGGATTACAAATCCCACGGCTCAGTTATGACGGGATTACAAATCCCGTCAAGCAAATCGCTCAGGCCTTCGCGATCGCTTAGGATGACAATCTTTTTTAGCATAGCCTCTGGTTTTTCTGCCGGAAATAGTAGCGTTTGTGTTAGTATCTAAGAAAGGTACATCCTGCTTTCCGTCAGCTAAAGCAGACGGCAATGAAAATTTCAGCCGAAAAAAAAGGCTGAAGCTCAGAGCATTCAAATTGGGCTTTATTCCAGAAGTTATGAATTAGGAATAGATTGCTTTTCTTCCGGGAAGTGGCGGCTTATCAGGCTGGACATTTTCTCGGCAGTAAGCGGTTTGGTGAGGTATTCGATACGGTATTTTTTCGATTTCTCGATATCTAAGGGATGCGAGGAGGTGGACAAAAAGGCCAGCACGATCCGGCTCCGGAAATCGTTGTCCAGTTTCTCGTAAAGGTCCATGAATTCGAACCCGTCCATAACCGGCATATTAACGTCCAGCAAAATAAGATCGGGGCGGAAATATTCCGGGCTTTGCAGATCGTAATTGTTGCGGCTGATATTATAGAGGTAGTTGAAAGCCTGGTTTCCGTTCGGCAACACCTTCACTTTTGAGCAAAGCCCAAGCCGGGCAAATAACCGCTGATTCAGAAAATTATTCGTTTCGTCATCGTCAATCAGCAAGATGCCATCCAGTTTCTTCATTTCTGTTCCTGCTAACAGTTTGGTTTTCAGAAGTAAAACAACAACGTGGCGTTATTGTTTGGGCAAATATACTTCAAAGGTACTTCCTTCCCCAATTTTACTTTTCACTTTTATGCGGCCATTATTGTTATCCAGGATCCGTTTTACAATATAAAGCCCGATGCCCGAACCGGTTACCTGATCGTTGAGACGGCGGAAAAGCGAAAATATCTTGTATTCGTGTTTTTCCAGGTCGATGCCCTGGCCATTATCGGCAATGCGGAGCAGGCAGCAGTTCGGAATAGGCTCTGTCTGCACGAGGACATGCGGTTTGCGTAACGGGTTGTGGTATTTTAAAGCATTGCTGATCAGGTTATAAAGAATGCTTTTCAGATCCTGCCGGCAGAAATGAATGTTTTTAACCCTGGAGAAGTCAGCTTCGATGGTAGCGCCGGTTTGCGCGATCAGGTCCTGAATATCGGATTTCACTTCTTCCAGCACTTCGGCAAAACTAACTTCTTCCACCGGTGGGTTCGTTACTTCGTTCTGCAAGCGGCTTACTTCCGTAAGGTCCAGAATGGTACGATCCACTTTGAGCAAAGAGCCGTCCAGGCGTTTCAGAATGGCGTTTACGTGCTCGCTCCGTTGGGGAATTTCTTCTTTCAAGGCAGTAACCAGACCTTCTATGTTAACGATCGGGGCCTTCAGATCGTTGGAGGCACAGTAAACAAAATTATCGAGATCGGCATTGATGCGCACCAGTTCCTGATTTTTCTCCAGCAAGTCTTCTTCGGTCCGTTTCCGGATCTCGATCTCTCTTTCCAGTTCGCGGTTGGTTTTAATAAGCTGGGCGGTACGTTGCTGCACCCGGGTCTCGAGGGCTTCGTTGGCCTGGCGCAAGGCAACCTGGGCGCGTTCGCGTTCGGCCACTTCTTCGCGGAGCCGGGCATTTACTTTCTCCAGCCGGTCGTGGCTGGGCAGGGCCAGTAATGTAGGAACAGCCCGGAGCAGGACCACCGCTGTAGAAACCGAAACCAGGCCGGTGATAATTTTTATGGCTCCCTGCAGTCGGTAAAATGGTTTCCAGACCGTTATGATCTCGATTAAATGCGTGGCGCCACAGGCAAAAATAAAGAGCGCGAACAGCAGGAAAAGGGGTCTGTGGGTAAGATCTTTCCGCTTCCGGGTAATGTAAAACAGAATAGGCGGAATGGAAAAGTAAGCCAGGGAGGTAAGGCCATCGCCTATTACATTGGTAAACAGGATCTCCGGCCGCCAGAAATAGCAATGCCCATGCGGCATAAACCCGTTAGACTCGAAAAGCTTTTGCAGATATTCTACCATTGTTATCAAAACTTAATAATGGAAGATGCTGACCCAAGCACTGCCGCCGGCCTGTTGCCACTTTTCACGCAATACTTAATAACTGATATACGCATTGGATAAAAAAATAGAATGCCGGCAGTATGTTTTTAATTTTTGATTATCTGAAACAACTTCTTAATGACAGAATTTTAATTCACAAAAAAAAGCCGGCTTATGCAAGATAGCCGGCTTTTTTACGTTTTTTATAATTAACAAGGGTAATTATTGCAAAAATACCCAGAATTGGGGATGCCTTAATCCAGGTAACCCTGATTTTTCATCCACTCGTCGTTGTAAATTTTACCCAGATAACGGGTGCCGTGGTCCGGTAGAATAATCACCATCACGTCGTTTTCGGTCATGTGCTGGCGGGCATATTCCAGGGCGCCATAAACCGCCGAACCGGAAGACCAGCCTACAAATAAACCTTCTTCCTTAGACAAGCGGCGGGCCATTAAAGCGGCATCTTTATCGGTAACTTTAATGAACTGATCGATCACGTCGAAATCTACGTTTTTCGGCAGGATATCTTCCCCGATGCCTTCGGTAGCGTACGAGTAAATCTCGTTCTCATCGAAAATGCCGGTTTCCTTGTATTTTTTGAACACCGAGCCATACGTATCGAGGCCAATCACTTTCAGGTTCGGGTTCTGCTCTTTCAGGTATTTACCGGTACCGCAAATCGTGCCGCCCGTGCCTACGCCTGCCGCAAAAACGGTTACTTTGCCATCGGTCTGTTTCCAGATCTCCGGGCCGGTGCCTTCGTAGTGCGCGGCAGTGTTGGAAAGGTTATCGTACTGGTTCGGGTAAAATGAATTCGGGATGTCCTGGTTTAACTGTCTGGCAACCGAGTAATAGGAACGCGGATCGTCGGGGGTAACGTTGGTTGGGGTAACCACCACCTCTGCTCCTACGGCCCGCAGAATGTCCATTTTCTCTTTGCTTTGCTTATCGGGCATGGTGAAAATACACTTGTAGCCTTTTGCCTGGGCGGCCAAAGCCAGCCCCATTCCGGTGTTGCCGGAAGTACCTTCAATAATGGTTCCGCCCGGTTTCAGGATACCGGCTTTCTCGGCATCTTCGATCATGCGGATGGCCATACGGTCTTTTACGGAGTTGCCCGGGTTAAAATATTCTACTTTGGCCAGGATGGTACCTTTAATACCTTCGGTTACTTTATTGAGCTTTACCAGCGGCGTGTTGCCAATGGCTTCGGTTACGTGGTTGTAGTATTGCACTTCTTATTTAATTAAAAATTAGAAATTATGAATTAGAAATGAGGCGCTTAAAACAATCGCCTTATGTAAAGCAAAGGTAGGAAGATTTTTTGGGAATGATAGAACCTTGTTTTGGGATGAAAAACGAAAGGTTTGGCGGAAGAAAGCGCTGTAATGATTAGAAAAAGCGGATTACTTTTATAAAGAAAAATAAATTAATAACAGCATGCAACGATTGATCGTTTTTTTGCGACCTGTATTCAGTAGCCTTCTTCAACTACCTAACCCACTCTTGGATATGAAAAAACTTCTTCTCTTATGCCTCCTGTCCGCGCTTACTTCCTTTAAAACGTCTGCCCAATTCTTTCAATGGGCTAAGTCTCAGGAAAATACTATTGATGGTACAAACCTGGCTGCAGGCAATAATCTGCTTGCTACAACCGGTTCTTTTTTCCGGACCATTACCCTTGGTAACCAGGTTCTATCCAGCCCTGATTCCAATAATCATTACCTGGCAGTAAGCGATCATGCCGGTAATGTACTTTGGGCAAAACATATTAAAAGTTACAGCTTTAATAAACCCAGCGTAACGGTAGATGCCAATCAGAATATTTTAATAGCCGGAACATTCCGCAGCTCGCTTGATATAGACGGTTTGCTTTTTCAGGGCAGTTCACCAAATAAACATGGTGTATTTGTAGCAAAGTTTAAACCTACCGGTACCTTGCTCTGGGCTCGCAGTTCGGATGTAACTACCGGCAATCTTAGCTCCAATCATCTTTCTGCTTCGGTTGCCGCCGATGGGGCAGGTAATGTTTACGTAGGTGGTGATTTCAATAATTCGCTGACTTTTAACGGAACAAGCATTACAGCTTTATCAGGAAACAATGCGTTCCTGGTAAAATATGATGCCGCCGGTACCCTTCTATGGGCAAATACCGTTGGTTCTTCTACCTGGCAGGACCGGAATGTTAAAATTAATGTAACTCCTACCGGTTACGTCTATCTTTCAAATATTTTTGGTATTGTTACTCAACCCTTTTTTGGCTTTTCTGTTACTAAGATCAACCCTGCAGGAACCGTTCTCTGGAATAAACTAACTAACGGAAGTATTTTCGATATCAATCTGACAGTCGATGAATTGGAGAACACTTATATATCCGGCTATCTCACGGGCAACATCACGATTGGGAATACTACCATAACAGCCAATCCTAACAACTTCTTTTTGGCCAAGTTAAATTCTTCAGGTAACTGGAAATGGGCTAAATCTATTTCTGCTAACTTCCCTCCCCCCACTGGAGCTCCTCCAACTTTTTTAGATTTTCCTAAAACATATTACACTCCTAAAAAAGAACTAGCAGTTGCAACGGCTGGCGCAGTCACGAAACTTGATACGGCAGGAACAGTTCTCTGGACCAATAGTGCTACGGGCAATATTTATTCTTCCGGGCTTAGCGGCGATCAATTTGGTAATCTCTTTGTTTCAGGCCAATTTCACTCCGGTAATGCCCAGTTCAGCGCTACTACGCTGAGTACTTCTGCTTTTAGTGCAGGATTCTTAGCCAAAGTTACCAGGGAGGCGAATACAATTTCCGGTACTGTGTTCAGGGATATGAACAGCAATGGTATTTTAGATGCATCTGAAAGCCCTTTCAGCCAGGTAATGGTCGCAACTACGCCTGGGCCGATTTATGGCTTGTCCTCTTCCGATGGCACTTATAATATTTACTTACCATCCGGAAGTTCAGCGGTAGCTCTCCCTAACCCGCCCCGGTATTATACAGCTGTACCGGCAAACCATATTGTAACTTTTAGCGGAATGAACCAGGTACTGGCTAATAAAGATTTTGCTTTACAACCTATTCCGAACAGTAATGATGTGAAAGTGGCGGTAACCAACCTGGCTCCTGCCCGGCCGGGCTTTACTTTCAAGTACCTTCTAACCTATCAAAATGTAGGCACCACTACTTTATCGGACACGCTGTCGTTCACTTACAACACCACAAACCTGATTTTTGGCTCCAGCACCACAGTACCGGTTAGCCATAATAATGGAAAACTAACCTGGTATTATCAGAATTTGCAACCTGACGAAACCCGCAGCATAGAGCTTACTTTTTCAGTGCCAGTCTCTACGGTTTTAGGTACTTCCATCCAGGCCGCTGCCAGCATTAAACCATTTACTATCGATCTGAACAAGGAAGATAACAACGCCATACATCACCTGACGGTTGTGGGCTCTTACGACCCAAACGACAAGCAGGTAGACAAACCCACCCTGACCCTTTTGGAAGCTGCGAATGGCAACATGCTTGATTACACCATCCGTTTCCAGAATACCGGTACCGATACCGCTTTTACGGTGATCGTTACGGATAAAGTACCTGCCAACCTGAACCTGGTAAATTTTGAAATGGTAGCAGCCAGCCACGCCTATAAATTAAGTCTGGAAGATAACCAGCTTGTATGGCGCTTCGATAATATTCTTTTGCCCGACAGCAACCGCAACGAACCGGCCAGCCATGGCTTTGCCCGCTTCCGCATTAAAACCAAACCGGGTCTGGCTCTGGGCGATTCTGTTGCTAATAAGGCTGCCATTTACTTCGATTACAATGCGCCGGTAATTACCAATTACGCCATTACGAGAGTAGCCAACCCGACTGGAGTGAAAGAAGCCAAAGCCGGACTACAACCTTTCAGCCTTCACCCGAACCCGGCAAAGAATTACGTAATGGTAGCTTCTGCATTCAAGAAACAAACGGTTTCTACCGTAAGCCTGGTAAACCTGTTAGGCCAGATCCTTCACCAGGTAACGCTGCCGGCTAACGAGCAGATCCATTACCAGATGCCGCTGAACAACCTGCCGAAGGGAGTTTATGTAGTGCAGCTGGAAACTGAAAATGGCCGGCAAACCCAGCGATTGGTGATCCGGTAGTTTTTCTGCAGCAATACCTACCATTTATAAACCGGCTGCTTTTAAAAAGGCAGCCGGTTTTGTTTTATTAGGACATTGGAGAAATAAAATTTAATCCTGTTGCAACGTTTTGGAGGTTTATTGCGACTTCCTTATATAACATTTTATTAACAACCTAAGTTGGACATTAACTCATGAAAAAGCTTCTTTTTCCCACCAACGACCAGATCCATTACCCGCTGCCGCTAAACAACCTGCCAAAAGGCGTTTATGTAGTGCAGCTGGAAACTGAAAATGGCCGGCAAACCCAGCGATTGGTAATCCGGTAGTTTTTTAGCATAAATACTTACCGTTTCTGAGCCCGGGTGCTTTTTACAAATGTAACCGGGTTGTTTTCAATTCTTTCCGGCAATGAAAGCCCGCATATATATCCTGAACATCTGCATGCATACGCCTAAACTCTGAGAATATACTTCAAAAAGGAATAGAAAGCATTATTTATTTTTTGTTAAAATAGAAAATTTCATTACTTTACTTCTGTTAAACCAACTCTGCCACTATGAAAAGAACGCTACTTCTCCTGTTTTTAACAATTGCCGGTTCCCTGACTGTACGGGGCCAGGCCTTTCAATGGGCAAACTTACAGGGCACAGATTATTTCCCTTCGATCCAATCAGATGGAGCAAATTTAATTTCTGCGGGAGAAATTACTACCCCTACCGTATTCGGCAGCCAAACTTTTTCCGGCGGCTGTTACCTGGCCAAACATAACACTAATGGCTCATTGGTCTGGGCAAAGAATATTATTGGAGCAACAATCCAGATAGAAATAGCAACCGATCGGAATAAAAACATTTTAATTGCCGGCGCTTACCGGGATTCTTTATTTATTGATACCGTGATTTTTAAAACGCCAAGACGGCATCAAAAAGAAGCATTTATTGCTAAGTTCAATCCTAGTGGAAATTTAATCTGGATACAAAAACTTATTGCCTCTTCGAACCCTTTGCTAACGCTTGATGGTAATGACAATATATATTTAGCTGGTAGTTTTCAGGGCACTTTGTCAATTGGAAATACTTCTTTAATTGCCAATGGCATCAACAGTACATATCTGGCTAAATTTGATAGTAACGGCAGATTGCAGTGGGTAAAAAATACAACAGACAACACAAACAATGTTGCTTATTTTTTTGAGCCCTATACGAATCTGCAGGGAGGGTTGAATGAGGACGTTTATACCGTAGCTGTATTTAGCAAAACCCATCCTTCAGGGGAACTAACGATTACTAAATACAATAAGCAGGGGCAAAAACTATGGGACAAACGAATAGAATATTTAGGTCACAATGGTCCTTTTGACCCCAGGCCCTCTTTGAGCCTTGATTCTACGGAGCACCTCTACCTTAGCGATAGAATTTTAGGAAACACCATTATTAGAATTGACAATACAAGTTTAACATTTTCTGATACTTCAACAGACAATACGCTCTTTACAAAACTGAGCCCGACAGGTAAATTAACATGGGCAAAAATACTGCCCTTTGGGAGTCGGGTAATTGGCACAAGACTGGCAAAGGAAATCAGGAATGAATTAACCATGACCAGAGATTTTGCAGATTGGAGAACAGGTAAAGAATCGAACCACATCTCAAGGCTGGATACGGCCGGCAATATTCTAGACTCTAAGACCATAAATGCAAGAACCTTTGACCCTCTGACCAGATCTTTCGGTATTTATGGCATTACATTAGACGATGAAAACAACCAATATATAACAGGAGGTGTTTTAGGCACTATTCGCTTAGGTTCTTTAACGATCAATGGTCTACTTCAGGGGCCAATGACACCCTCTAATGGCCCAACAAGGGTTAGCGGTTACATTGCTAAAATCCTGAATCATTTCAATACCGTTTCCGGCAATTTATTTATCGATGCGAACGGTAATGGGGTAAAAGATACCGGGGAAAAACCTTACCAGGAGGGTATAATTGAAATAAACCCGATGATGGCCTATGCTGTTAGCGACTCCAATGGCAATTATTTGGCGTACTTACCAAAGGGCAATTTTAATTTAACGCCTTCCGCTTCCATTCTGAATTACACAATTTCGCCCCAAAACCATAGCGTTTCCTTTACCGGAACTAACCAGACCCAGGTCAAAGATTTTGGCTTTGCGCCGATCCCGAACCGTAACGATGTAAAAATAACCGTTACAGCTATGACGCCGTCACGGCCGGGCTTTCCGCTAAAATACCGGGTAACGTATAAAAATGTGGGCACTACAACCCTTTCCGACAGCCTCAACTTAAAATATGATCAGGCTAATCTGACTTTGGGCTCTGTTTCCGTAACCCCGGCCGTTCACCAAGGGAATTATTTGCGGTGGAATTACCAGAACCTGCAGCCAAACGAAAGCCGGAATATTGACCTGCAATTCACGGTTAACGTTTCTACTCCCCGAAGTACGGTTTTAATTGCCCCATCTTACATTAGCCCCTTTGCTACAGACCATTTTAAAGCAAATAATACCGACACCTTAAGGCACCCCGTTACCGGCTCTTACGACCCGAACGACAAGCAGGTGAATCTGGATAAATTAAGCCCAACCCAGGTAAATTCCGGTCAGTTATTAGGCTATGTGATCCGCTTTCAGAATACCGGAAACGATACGGCTTTTACCGTGGTGGTACGCGATTCTATCGGCGACAAATTACAAATATCTTCTTTTGAAATGCTTTCTGCCAGCCATGCTTATACGTTTCGGATACTGGATAAGGGCATAATTGAATGGCGCTTTGAAAACATTCTATTACCCGACAGCAACCGGAACGAACCAGCCAGTCATGGCTTTATCCGGTACCGGATTAAACCTAAAAGCAACCTGAAATTAGGGGATGAAATTAAAGGAAGAGCCGCTATTTACTTCGATTTCAACGAACCGATATTTACCAACTTTGCCCTTACCCGCATTGCCGAACCGAACCGCAATCCTTTTGTAAGTGATTTTTATCTTTATCCGAACCCGGCTAAAAATTACGTTACCGTGGCTGCCGATCTGAAAAACCGCAGTTCGGCCACTATCAGCCTTATGAACATATTAGGCCAGACCATTTCGAAAGTTACTTTACCCGGCAACGAGCAACTACATTATAAATTACCATTGAACAACCTGCCGAAAGGTGTTTATGTAGTGCAGCTGGAAACCGGGAACGGCCGGCGAACCCAGCGATTGGTGATCCAGTAGTTTCTCTGCAGAAATTCCTACCATTCATAAACCGGCTGCTTCTGAAAGGCAGCCGGTTTTGTTTTACCGGAACAAGGAAAAAATAAAATTTCAGGGAAGCAGCGTTTTGATTATAAGCTTTGTTTTCATAATATAACACCTGATTTATTCCTGACCTAACATCGCAACCATGAAAAAACTTTATCTTTTATGTTGGCTTATACTATTGAACTGCCTGAGCGCCTCTGCCCAATATTTTCAGTGGGCCAAAGCGCAATCCGCCATTACAAATGGACCTGTACTGGCAGCCGGCAACAATTTTATTGCCGCTACCGGACAATTTCATCGGTCTATAACTTTTGGAAGCCAAACGCTCACCAGTCCCGATACTTTAAATGCCTATCTGGCCGCGTACGATTTAGGAGGTAATCCACTTTGGGCGAAACATATTATCAGCAATAGTTATTTTCAGCACCATGTAACCGTAGATCAGAACAACAATATAATTTTAGCGGGTACTTTCCAGGATTCGCTCTACATCGGGAGCTTACTGTTTAAAGGTACAACGCCCAATAGTCAGGGCGTATTTGTTGCCAAGTACAATGCTGCCGGAACGCTCCTTTGGGCCCAAAGTTCAGCGATTACTACTACTACCCAGCCGCGGGGCATCTCCGTTTCTGCCGATGCCAATGGCAATGTTTATTTGTCGGGCATTTTTGGAGGCAACATCAGCTTTGGAAGCAATACTTTCTCTTCACCTAACAGTTATGCATTTCTGGCAAAATACGATTCAAACGGTTTGTTACAATGGGCAAAAGTGCCATATCCTAACTTGTATGTGTCGGATGTAAAAGCTAAAGCAACAGGTAGTAGCCACCTTTATTTCGCCGTTTCGACAGATAGCGCAGGTCTAAGGGTAAGTAAACTGAATGGGAGCGGCACGATGGCTTGGGAGGCATTTGTGAGTGGTATTAACAGGTTAAACATCAGGTTCGATATTGCCACCGATAATGCCGGGCATGCCTATATTAGCGGTAGTGGTGGAAGCCCAATCATATTTTCTAACATGATAGGGGCCTATACAATAAGCAATGGAACTATGGCAAATAACCGGCCTGTTTTCATAGCTAAGTTAACTCAGACCGGTAACTGGACCTGGAAAAATTGGCTGGCTACCGGAAGCTACACGGCGGAGGGACCTGCTATCTTTTACAACGAAAACAATAACCGAATAACGGTTTCGGGTGCCTATACAGGGGCTGCTTCCTTTAATAATACGAACCCGATACCAAGCGTGCCGGCAACTACTTTCAATTCCTTTGCTGTAAACTTAGATACAGCCGGAACCCATAACTGGACAAACGTGGTAAACGGCACCAACTTTAACAGTAATTCCGGTTTAACCGGCGACGCCAACGGCAACCTTTATATTGCGGGCTTATTTCATAGAGGTGCCATTAACTTCAATACCCATGTGCTGAATTCAACTTCCGTACAAACCGGTTATCTGGCCAAGCTGTCGAGCGATATAAACCAGGTAAGCGGAACCGTGTTCGTGGATGCCAACGGGAACGGAACAAAAGACAGCAACGAGCTGCCTTTCCCCAATTTAATTCTGGAAACTTCGCCTGCTCCGGCAATCCAATATGCAACGAGTAATAATGGCGATTACAGATTCTATTTACCTGCCGGAACTTTCAGCTTAAATGTACCGAATACGCCCCGCCATCATACCCTGGCGCCAGCCAGCCAATCTGTAACCTTTAGCGGCTTAAACCAGACTCAGACAGGAAAGGATTTTGCGCTGCAGCCAATCCCGAACCGGCAGGACGTTAGCGTTACGGTAACCAACCTCACTCCTGCCCGTCCGGGATTTACGCTGAAGTACCGGTTAACCTTCCGGAATATCGGTACCACCCCGCAGTCGGACAGTATTTCCTTAAATTTTAACGCTGCAGCACTTTCCTTTGCTTCATCAACCGTAGTGCCGGCCGTACAACAAGCCGGAAACCTGAAATGGTTTTATCAGAATCTTCAGCCTTATGAGAAACGGGAGATCGATATTACAATGAACGTGGCCACTACTGCCGTTTTAGGGGCAAACCTGCAGACCCTGGCAACTATTAAACCTTTTACCGGCGATCTGTTTGTTCAGGACAACCGGGACACGCTCAACTTTCCGGTAACCGGTTCTTACGATCCAAACGATAAACAGGTAAACAACCAGACTCTGACTCCAGCTCAGGTGGCCGGCGGCCGCCTCTTAGACTATACCATCCGTTTCCAGAATACAGGTACCGATACCGCTTTTACTGTAGTAGTAATAGACTCTATCAGCGATAAATTACAAATGCCAACCTTCGAGTTACTATCTGCCAGCCACCCTTACACCTTCCGCTTACTGGAAAATGGCATGGGCGAATGGCGTTTCGACAATATCCTGCTGCCCGACAGTAACCGCAACGAACCGGCCAGCCATGGTTTTATCCGCTACCGGATTCAGCCCAAAAACAACCTGGTGTTGGGCGATGAAATCAGATCCAGAGCAGCCATTTACTTCGACTACAACGCACCGGTTATGACCAATTATGCCATTACCAGGGTAGCGAACCCGACCGGAATAAAAGAGGCAAAGGCCGGTCTGCAAGCTTTCAGCCTTTACCCGAACCCGGCCAGGAACTACGTAATGGTAGCTGCTGCTTACAAAAAGAAAACGGTTTCAACCGTAAGCCTGGTAAACCTGTTAGGCCAGACCCTTCACAAAGTAACCCTGCCGGCTAACGACCAGATCCATTTCCAGATGCCGCTGAACAACCTGCCAAAAGGCGTTTATGTGGTACAACTGGAAACCGAAATTGGACGGCAGACGCAACGCCTGGTAATTCAGTAGTTTTCCTTCAGAAAACCCTACCATTTACAAACCGGCTGCTTTTTAAAGGCAGCCGGTTTTGTTTAAAAGATTCAGATCAGGCTTACAGCCAGCAGAATCTGAAAACCTGTAAAAACGCTGATCTACCAGCCGGAAAAACTAAAAACGGGTGCAGTTTTGCACCGGCCGGAAAAAAGCCTATTTTTGCAGAAGCGTTTAAATTTGCATTAAAACCACTTAACGAAATACCAATGAGCGTATTAGTAAATAAGAATTCCAAAGTAATTGTGCAGGGCTTTACCGGCTCGGAAGGTTCTTTCCACGCGCAGCAAATGATCGAATACGGCACCAACGTGGTTGGCGGCGTTACGCCGGGCAAAGGCGGCAGCATGCACCTGGATCGTCCGGTATTTAACACGGTGGCTGAAGCTGTTCAGAAAGCCGGCGCTAATACTTCCATTATTTTCGTACCACCTGCTTTTGCAGCCGATGCTATCCTGGAAGCGGCTGAAGCCGGTATCAGCGTGATCATCTGCATTACCGAAGGTATTCCGGTAAAAGACATGATCGCGGTAAAAGCGTATCTGAAAGATAAAAAAACTACCCTGATCGGACCAAACTGCCCGGGTGTAATTACCCCAGGCGAAGCGAAAGTAGGCATCATGCCGGGCTTCGTTTTCAAGCCAGGCCGTATCGGTATCGTTTCTAAATCCGGAACGTTAACCTACGAAGCTGCTGACCAGATCGTGAAAGCCGGTTTAGGCATTTCTACGGCTATCGGTATCGGTGGCGACCCGATCATCGGAACGCCAACTAAAAATGCAGTTGAGTTATTGATGAACGACCCGGAAACCGACGCGATCGTAATGATCGGTGAGATTGGCGGTAACTACGAGGCGGTTGCTTCTGAATACATCAAATCTACCGGCAACAAAAAACCGGTAGTAGGTTTCATCGCCGGCCAGACTGCCCCTAAAGGCCGTCGGATGGGCCACGCCGGTGCGATCATCGGTGGCGCGGACGATACTGCAGAAGCTAAAATGCGCATCATGCGTGAGAATGGTATCTTCGTAGTTGAGTCTCCGGCTGAGATCGGCGAAACGATGGTGAAAGCCCTGAAAGGCGAAGCGGTTAACGCTTAATCGTGTTAGCTTAAAAATAAGAAAGCCCTGCTGTGAAAACGGCGGGGCTTTTTGTTTTGCCGTGCACCGTCAGCTAAAGCAGACTGCAATGAAATAATGCTGAGAATCGTTTTGCTGGCATTTTTCTGGCGCAAGTGTTAAGCGAAGCGTCACTTGGGCTTAAAGAACAAGCGGAAGTCTCCTGACTTCCGTACCCCACCTAACAGCTAAAAACAGGGAGGGCTTTTTTGAATATGTGATTTTAGTTTTTCTAACATGCCAGTCTGGAGACTGGCTTTTGTCTATCAGGCCCAAGTGACGCTAACGCTTAACACTTGCGCCAGAATTCTGTAAAATAAAAAGCCCTTAACTATAAAGTCAAAGGCTATCTTGTACTTTCAAGGTCTAAAACCTACCAGTTAAAAGTCGAAAATTCGAACCTCGAACAATCGAAACCTCAACTGGCTAAGCGCTGCTCAAACTCCAGGTCAAACGGAATGGCTTCGGAGTAATCCTCTTCGTCGAACCATTCGGCGATGTCGTCTACTTTTACTTTCGGGCCTTCTACTACCAGGTGATCTTTGCGGATGTAAACGGTAACGGCCGGGGTGAAAAAACTGCTTTGCACCAGGGCTTTGTTGAAAAACAAACGGTTTGCGCGGCCGCCTTTCAGACTATAGCCGTTTTTGTAAAACATGCGCCGAAGTTTCTCCAGGCAGGCTTCCTTGTCTTCGAAACGGATCTTAATGCGGTGTGCCCGGTTCAGGTACAGGCTAATAGCTACCAGCACAAATACCGAAAAACTGTACCCGATCCAGGTATAGGAATTGGCCGCATTGGAAAACATTTCCCGGTTCAGGAAAAAGAGCAGGTAAACGCTCAGAAAAATAATATTCGGGAAAATAACTTTCAGGTAGAAAATAGTTTTGCTCATGGCAACCAGCGCTATAAATATCCAACGATTTCCGGCTCCTGATTCTTGCTTCCTGAACCCGGCTGCCGGAGAAGTCTCCTAACGGAAAAAACCATACCGAAAGTTGCATTCACTTACAGATTCAGAGAAACTTCGGCCTTTAGCCTTCTTAAGTACAATTCCGTTCCTGAAAAATTTTCAAACCTCCTCTGGAACGTAAACCCAGGCTTAAGAATCAGGGATCAGGGCTAACCGCCCGTGCGTTTACCGCTCGCTAATTTTTAGTAAAGGAACTGAACTTCGGAAAGAAAAACTTTTTGTCTGCCGTATAACGTAACCTGCTATACACCGCTTAACTCTAAACCTGAAAACTATGAACGATATTCAAGAACCTTATTTAATGCTATCCAGCCCAGCCTTCACGGAGGGCCAGCACATTCCCGAAAAATATACCTGCGATGGTGAAAATGTGAGTCCGCTGCTGCAGATCGGCGATATTCCGGAGGGCACCGAAAGCCTGGCCCTAATCCTGGAAGACCCTGACGCCCCACACGGCACTTTTACGCACTGGCTCATCTGGGACATGCCGCCGATCCATACCATTATGGAAGGTGAAAAACTGGGCACGGAAGGAAAAAACGATTTCGGCCAAATGGGCTACGGCGGCCCCTGCCCACCCAACGGTACGCACCGCTATTATTTCAGACTGTATGCCCTGAGCCAGAAACTGAACTTACCGGAAAATACCTCGAAGGAAGAACTTCTGAAGGCCATAGAACCGGTGAAACTGGCGAAGGCAGAATTAATGGGGAAATATAACCGGTAGTTTTTCAGGCTAAATGGTAGCATTTCTGAGTTTACCACTACGCTCTTCCAGGCTAAGCTCCTAAGCTCTTCCGGATTTGTAATCCGGAAGTTTATAGCTTCGGATTTACAAATCCGACTTTTTCGCAGAAAAAGCCTACCAATTTTTGAAATTTCATTTTCAAATTAACACCTGTGCAAGGCGGATTACAAATCCGCGGTTACTTGCTTCCGGATCACAGATCCGGAAGAGCAATAGGTAGACTTTAAAACGCTACCCTTAACAAACAAAAAACCCGCAAGCTTTGGCTTGCGGGTTTTCCAAAAATCGAACATTCGAACTTCGAACAATCGAAAAGTCGAGTTTACTTCGCGTACGCCACCGAACGCATTTCGCGGATAACGGTGATCTTGATCTGGCCCGGGTACTGCATTTCTTTCTCGATCTTCTGGGAGATGTCGAAAGAAAGCTGAGTGGCGCGTTCGTCGGTTACGTTGTCGGCATCTACCATTACGCGGAGCTCGCGGCCGGCCTGGATGGCGTAGCACTGGTTCACACCTTCGAAGCTTAAGGCAGTTTCTTCCAGTTCTTTCAGACGCTTGATGTACGACTCCATGATTTCGCGGCGGGCGCCCGGGCGGGAACCGGAGATCGCATCGCAGGCCTGAACCAACGGCGAAACCATTGCGGTCATTTCAATTTCGTCGTGGTGAGCACCAATGGCGTTTACTACGTCCGGATGTTCTTTGTATTTTTTGGCCAGCTCCATACCGATGATGGCGTGCGGCAGTTCCGGTTCTTCGGTGGTTACTTTACCAATATCGTGGAGTAAGCCGGCGCGTTTGGCGTGTTTCACGTTCAGGCCAAGTTCGGCGGCCATTGTGGCGCAAAGGTTGGCTACTTCGCGGGAGTGCTGCAGTAAGTTCTGGCCGTAAGAAGAACGGAAACGCATACGGCCAACCATTTTGATCAGTTCCGGATGCAGGCCGTGAATGCCCAGATCGATAACGGTACGCTCGCCAATTTCCACAATTTCCTCTTCAATGGATTTCTTCGTTTTAGCAACTACTTCCTCGATGCGGGCCGGGTGAATACGACCGTCAGCAACTAAACGGTGTAATGCTAAACGAGCAATTTCGCGGCGAACCGGATCGAAGCCGGAAATAATGATGGCTTCCGGGGTATCGTCTACAATAATTTCTACGCCGGTGGCAGCTTCTAAAGCACGGATATTACGGCCTTCGCGACCAATAATTTTACCTTTTACGTCGTCGGATTCGATGTTGAAAATGGAAACGCAGTTCTCGATGGCGTGCTCGGAGGCGGTGCGCTGAATGGTTTCTAAAACAACTTTTTTAGCGTCTTTGGCGGCCGTTAATTTGGCGTTGGCAACGGTGTCTTTAATGTAAGAAGAAGCCTGAATTTGCGCTTCGTTTTTGAGGGCTTCCACCATTTGCTCACGAGCTTCGGAAGCGGTTAAACCGGCAATTTTCTCGAGCTGGCTAACGATGGACTGGTGTTCTTTTTCTACCTGTTCCTGGCGCTTTTTCAGGCCTTCGAGCTGGGTGTTTAAGGTTTCGCGGAGGGTTTCTACTTCTTTTTCTTTCTTCTTGTGGTCCTCGATCTGCTTGGCTACGGCTTGTTCGCGCTGCTTTACTTTTTGTTCGTTCTGAATGATGAGGTTTTTCTTCTTGTTGGAATCTTCTTCAAATTCCGCTTTCAGGCGCAAAAATTTCTCTTTGCTTTCGAGCATGCGCTCTTTCTTGATGTTCTCGGCGTTGATCTCGGCTTCGCGCAGGATGAGTTTGGCTTTTTCGCGGGCATCTTCTTCCTGCTTGGCAAAGACCTTTTGCAGCAGTGAACGGCCAATCAGTACGCCGGCAACAAGCCCGACGACTAAGGCGATGATGATATAGACAATGGTCATAACTATAATTTAAGGGTGTATAAATTATAGCAGCACGGGGCAAAAACCGTTCAGAATGGGCTGGGCAATGCTTTATTACTGTTCCGCTTTTTCGTCTAAATTAAGAGCGTTCAGCGTGTCGTTTAACCGGGTGAGCTTGTCGGAAAAAGTGGTATCGGATTGCGTTACAGCCTGCACCGTTTTCAGGCGGTCGGCGGCAGTTTCCAGGGCCACCATGGCCAGCAGGTCCTGTTTATCGGTAATGCCGAACTGGTCGCGGAACAGTTTGAGCCGTTCGTTGAGGAATTTTCCGGCAACGCGCAATCGTTCTTCTTCTTCCGGCGAAACGCGCATCGGATAATCGCGGTCAGCTATTTTAATTTTAATAGATAACTCATTCATTTCCTTTGCTCTTTGTTCTTTTTCCGGTTAATGTTGTTTGGTACGGGTGTTAAAATGTATAAACCTTTCGTTTGTTTTTACAGCTTTCCGGCACTTTTGGGGGCTAAAACGCTAGCATATTTGCCGCTTATCCGGGCAAAACCCAACCGGGAAACACAAGTAACGCACAACCGCTTAGTCTCTTAAATAAGCAATGCACTTATCTATTTCGCGGATATATTCGTTTATTTTCAGCTTTAATTCTGTGGCATTCGCAGCATCGGCTGCTATTGTATTCACAATTTTACCAATATTTTCCTGATTTTGAAAATTTTTTATTTCCTGTTCCTTCTCTCCTAACGCGGTTTGGAGCCGTTTTATTTCGGCCTGGGCATTGGCCAGCTCGCGCTGCAAACCCTGGTAACGGGCTATCAGCTTCGAAACTTTGGCTTCGACGCTCCGCAGTTGGTCTAATTGAGAGGCTTTGGTTTCCATATTGGTGTGCGAAGATAGGGATTTTTGGGGGTTCTTTGGGCATTCTGAGCGTAGCCGAGAAAACCAATGGGAAAATTGGAATATGAATTTAAATAACTTTACATTCTTTACTAATCATTACAAACTGACGAAATTCCTTTGGAAGATTCGTATGTATTTTCCCGTGGATTAGATAGTTCCCTCTTTGTTTAGGTATTGTATGAAGAATAATATTTGGTCCAACTTTCACAGGTTTCAATCTTATTCTGGTTTTTAGATCCTGGTTTTCAATATATAAGCTATCAAGATTGAATTTCACATCTGAAAAGGCATAATCAGATAATTTAAAAGTTAAATAAATAGAATCACCAAGAGAGATTTGATGAGAGCTAATTTCTGAAGGTAAAAGTCCACCCAAATAACATCGAAATTCATCTGCTCCAACCTTACTTGCGTTATTGGCTTGCAAAACTGTTTCTGCTTTCAATGTCCAGAAAAAAAGCTTTAGATGGAACAAGGAATCACTGTTTGAAGTAAAATCGTTTTTGGCTTTGATAAGATCGTTTAAAACCTGCTTATTTTCAAGAATAGAAAGATGTTTGATAATTGAATCTGAGTAGACCAATAAAGCCTCTTTATTTCCTTCCTTTAGATAATTATTTCTCCATCCTTTCATCAGTTTAGCATCATTCAAAACCGGAACATCTGTTTTTCGATTTCCTCCTTTAACTACCGCATTTTCTATACTGGCAGTTGTTCCATCTAAATCCCAAAGTAATTTACTGCAAAACTCACCAATCAAAGCCAGATCAGAATCTTTCCTTCTTTCATTACAAGAAAGAATTAGCAAAGAAATTACAATAAGTAGAATGATGTTTTTCATCATATGAAGATAACCGAAATTTCTATATCCATATTGTTGTAGTTAAGCTTTTCTTCTATTTAGAACCAAAAATATCCTCTTGTTAACTATTAGTTGTTACTAAAATAAAATTATATTTGAATTAGCACCTAGCACTCTGATATTGCAGACCTCCATTTAAGGAGAAACAAACCATCTATTAAACTATGAAAATTTTCATTTCACATTCGTCGAAAAATAAAGATTACGGAAATACACTTGTTGACCTTTTGATATCAACTGGCGTAAATAGCGATGACATTATATTTACAAGTAATGATGCACATGGAATCCAAACCGGCAAAAATATATTTGATTGGCTAAAAAGCAGAATCAGTGAAAAACCATTTGTAATATATTTATTATCACCTGATTATTATAAAAGCGTTGCCTGTTTAAATGAAATGGGCGCTGCTTGGATAGTTGAGAATAATCATGCAATGATTTTTACTCCAGACTTCGACTTGAATTGCTATGAGTTTCAGAATGGAGCTCTTGACCCAAGAGAGATGGGCTTTTATATAAATAACGAAAACCGAATGCTTTTATTTATAGAAGCATTAAAACCTAAATTCTCAATAACAAACAACAATGTCTTAATAAATCAAAAGGTGAAACAGCTTATTGAATCTATTAAGCCATTCCACACAGATAGAACGGATTCATCAAATTTCAGAACAATAGAATCTATATCTACCGTAGAAAATGCACTGATAGGAAAGTTTGAAGGGCGAGCACTAGACATTTTAAAAAGCCCTATTGATAATATTACAACTGATGGGAAATCAAGATTTTATTCGGACTTATTTGAGGGGAAACTAAAAAAGGAAGAGGCTTTTCTAGCGAGATATATTATAGATACAGATAGATTTAATCTTGGAACTGGTTGGCAAGAATCAGGTGAAATTGAAAGAATTAAAACTTGGGAAGATATCAATTGCTTTGAAAACATTTTATCAAACAATTACCATAGCGTAATAAAAAGACTTGAAATGAAAAAATTACTTCTTGTCTCTGAGGTAACAAGTCATGGAAATCCCAAAGAGATGTGTTTAGTGGAGAATTTTGCAAATGAACTTCTTGATCCAAGTAAAGTACTCCTCGATAAATTGAATGAAATTGTCACTACTACTCAAAACGAAGAATTGCCTTTTTAATAATATTGAATCCTGCAATTGTAAAAATGGTTAAACCGCTTCCCCAGCAGTTTAACCATTTTTCATTTTACCCCTTTCCAAAATTCCCCAAACCCTGCTGACAAGCCGTTGTCATTCGTCGGTGGTAGTTTTGTTCCATACTTCAAAAACCAATAAAAAATTATGGAAAACACCTTAGAAAAAACCCCAACTACCGCTTCTTTTATTTCCCCTGCTAATATGCTGGCGCACTGGCTGGGCCACCGCAGCGTTACCCGCAAGGTAATTGCCGCTTTCCCGGAAAAAGAACTGTTCGAATTCTCCATCGGCGGCATGCGGACGTTCGCAGCGATGGTACAGGAACTTTTAGCCATCGGGGCACCAGGTATGCGGGAAATCGCGATGGAAACCGGCGAAAAACTAAACGAGGCCATTAAAGAAGCCAACTCCAAAGAAAATATCCTGCGTTTATGGGATGAATCAACGGAAGAAATTACCCGGCTTTGGGCGCAGGTTCCGGCAGAGCGTTTTAACGAAAAGATCGTAGCATTCGGGCAATACGAAGGTACGGTTTGGTCCACCATTCTTTATTATATCGATAACGAACTCCATCACCGCGCACAGGCCTACGTGTATTTACGCGCGTTAAACATTGAGCCGCCTTTTTTCTACGCAGGTTAATGCTGGCTTTATGAAAACAGTACTGGTATTTAAAACGTCGGTGGTTACGGAGCAACAGGCCGGCCGACTAAAACCCGTATTGGATAAGCTGATGCATGCCCGCGAAAAGTGGAACTTCGACTTGGAAGATTGCGACCGCATTCTCCGGGTCGAAGCTTTTACCTTGCGGGCTTCGGTGGTAATTGCAGAGCTGAACCGGGCCGGGTTTTTCTGCGCTGAACTGGAAGATTAATTTCCTTGGCAAAGATTCCCCCTTTGAAGCAGGGACGTTTCATTCTGGCTAATGACTATCCCCTTGAGGGGATTATAGGGGTGTTAGCACGTTTTTCGATAAATTCTGCAGGAGTAAACACCCCTCCAACTCCCCTCAAGGGGAGAGTCCTTTATAGCAAACTTTCTTCCAAAGAAGTTAAAGGACAGCGTAAACCTCTTCGGTTGACTTCTTCAGGTTGGCCGCAGCTTTTTCCAGCAGTTCCCCTACCGTTTCGCGGAAGCTTTCCGGCGAAACGATCTCCGCGCAATCGCCGAACATTAGGTACCAACGCGCCAGACCTTCGGTGCAGCTGCTGGTTTTAAAGGTCATTTCCACGTGGTCGGTCCGAATTATTTCCGAAACAAAGCCGTAGTATTTCCTTCCCGATTCCAGGTACCGCGCCGCTTCTTTGGTTACTCTTAGCACCACTTCGGTTTCGCCGGCGGGAATTTCTGTTTGTTTCCGGTAAGCTTCTACGTTTTCGTGCTGCCGGGTGAAGGGTTGATCGGTGCGTTTTAAGCCTACCATGCGGTCGGTGCGGAACTGGCGGTAACTCTGGCGCAGGTGGCAATAGGCCATGATGTACCAGCGGTTATTTTCGTTGAACAAACCCACCGGCTCAATAATACGGTGCGACGTTTCTTCAGCATACCCGGTTCGGTATTCCAGCGCCACCTGCTTTTTTTCGGCAATACTGCTCATAATAATGCTCAGCGCATCGGGCGTATTTTCATTAAAAACCTTGGCCGAATTGTTTACCCAAACCTGCGTTTCAAGGGTGGCGATCTGGTCTTTGGTATTGGCCCGCAGCACCGATTTCACCTTAAACATGGCCGATTCGAAACTGGCGCCCAGACTGCGGTCGCTGAATTTCTGCATCAGTTTTTCGGCGGCCACAAAGCTACTGGCTTCTTCGGGTGTAAACATGACCGGCGGCAAGCGGTACCCATCCAGCAACGAATACCCCACGCCCGCTTCTCCGGTAACCGGCACCCCGGAAGCTTCCAACGACCGGATATCGCGGTAAATGGTCCGCAAACTGACTTCAAAACGGTCGGCGAGTTCCTGCGCCTTCACCACCCTGCCCGATTGCAGGTGAATCAGAATGGCCACAATGCGGTCGAAGCGGTTCAGGGTTTCGGTATCCATAGACAGGCGGGTTAGCTTTTCAAATTTAAGGAAATAACGTTCCACTCTTCCCTAAACTGATTAAGGTTTTAAAATTTTTAGCCAACTAATTGCGTAGCCAAATAACTACACATATATTTGTAGTCAAATAACTACACAATGAATTTAAGACGCGACGTTTTCCAGGCCATCGCCGACCCGACCAGAAGGGCCATTTTGCTGCTGGTAGCTTCCCAAGCCATGACAGCCGGCGCCATCGCCGCCAATTTTGACACCGCCAGACCTACCGTTTCCAAACACCTGCAAATTCTTACCGAATGCGAATTGCTGAAACAGGAACAAAACGGCCGTGAAATTTACTACCACCTGAACGCTAAGAAAATGAAAGCAGTAGCCGATTTTCTGGAGCCTTTCCGCGAATTGTGGGACGATCGTTTCAATAAACTGGAAGCCATTATGAAAGCGAAAATGCAGGAGGAACAGAAGAAAAAATAAAACGCTATGGAAAAGAAAACAAAAATAGCTGCCGAAGACGGCAAGCAGGATTTGGTCATTACCCGGGAATTTGAGCTGCCGCTGGAATGGCTTTTCAAAGCCTACGAAGACCCCGAAATTGTGGCGCAATGGATGGGCACAAAAGTGCTGAAACTGGAAAACAAAAAACACGGCAGCTGGCAGTTCGAAACCACCGACCCGAAAGGAAACAAACACGGTTTTAACGGTACGATCCACGAATTTGTGCCGAACCAGAAAATTACCCGCACTTTCGAAATGGAGAATACGCCTTTTCCGGTGCAACTGGAATTCCTGGAATTTGAATCGCTATCGGAAAGCAGCAGCAAACTCACCATGCACATCGTGTACAGGTCGGCGGCCCTTCGTGATCAGATGCTGGCCTTGCCTTTTGCGCAGGGCATAAATATGGCGCACAACCGCCTGCAGGAAATTGTAAATAAGTTAATATAAAACGCTATGGAAAAGAGAAACAAAATTATTTATTGGGTTGCTACCTGCTGGCTGGCCTTGGGAATGCTTTCTACTGGAATGGTGCAGTTGTTAAAAGTAGATTCGGAAGTGGAAAATATTACCAAACTGGGTTATCCGGTTTACTTTTTAACCATCTTAGGAGCCTGGAAATTGCTGGGTTCTGCCGTAGTGCTGATGCCCGGATTTCCGTTACTAAAAGAATGGGCATATGCCGGCTTTTTCTTTGCAATGTCGGGCGCAACTTTTTCCCGGATCATGGCGGGCGATCCTATAAATGAGATCTTTCCTTCTTTGCTTCTGCTGGCTTTAACCGTAATTTCCTGGTATTTCCGGCCAGCCGATAGAAAAGTTAACTTTACGCCTTATGCCTCACTACAATAAAATAGAACTATAAACATTATGAACACCGATACAAAAACCTTAGCTGAAGATCAATTGGGAGAACTTCTCAACACGTTGAAAGCCCGTTTCGAAAAAAATATGAACCGCCATGAAGGCCATTCGTGGGCAGAGGTTGAAGCTAAGTTAGGAGCCAGCCCGGAAAAATTGTGGTCGCTGCATGAAATGGAAAGAACCGGCGGTGAGCCCGATGTGGTTGGTCAGGATGGAAGTACGGGCGAATTTATTTTCTTCGATTGCGCTGCAGAAACCCCAAAAGAACGCCGCAGCATTTGCTATGATCACGAAGCACTGGAAGCCAGAAAAGCCAATAAACCGGAAAACAGCGCCATGATGATGGCCGAAGAAATGGGCATTACGCTTTTAACCGAAGAGCAGTACCAGGAATTGCAGCAACTGGGGAATTTCGATACGAAAACCTCGAGCTGGCTGCTTACTCCGCCTGCTGTCCGGAAACTAGGTGGTGCCATTTTTGGTGATCGGAGGTTCAACCGGGTTTTTGTGTATCACAACGGGGCGGAATCTTACTATGCTGCCCGCGGGTTTCGGGGTTGGCTGCAGGTTTAGGTTTTACTGCTCTTTCCTTAGAACTCACATCCCCGGCCTATTCCCTGACAGGCTGCAATTTTTGCACTTCAGGCCAAGCACCTTCGTTTTGTCGGAAAACAGGACGGGGTAAAGGCTTATACAGGCCAAAGTGATAGACAGATTAAACTGGCCAGGTCCGAAACTTTCGTGTTTCAGAAATCTGAAAAATTAAACTACCTGAGAATGAAAAAAATTACTACCGTTTTATTGCTGACGCTGTACGCTACCTTGCTCTTTGGCCAGGCTAAAAAGGCCAAACAAAAAGAAAACAGCAAACCGTTTGTGCTTGGCGTAACGGAAGAAGTTCAATCAAAAGTATTGGGCGAAAAACGGACGCTGAACATTTATCTTCCGGAAGGGTACAATCCGAAAGACACTACCAATTACCCGGTAATTTATTTGCTCGATGGTTCCGCCGACGAAGATTTCATTCACATTGTCGGGCTGGTGCAATACAACAGTTTTGAATGGATAAACCGCGTTCCGAAATCCATTGTAGTCGGCATTGCAACGGTAGACAGAAGAAGAGATTTTACTTTCCCTACAACCATTGAAAAAGACAAAAAAGCCTACCCCACTACCGGCGGTTCCGATAAATTCATCGCTTTTATAGAAACCGAATTACAACCTTTTATCCAAAGCAAATTCAAAACCAACGCTTCCAAAACCCTTATCGGGCAATCGTTAGGCGGACTTATAGCGACCGAAATCTTATTTAAAAAGCCGGCTTTATTTACCAAATATGTAATTGTAAGCCCTAGCTTGTGGTGGGACAATGGCACCTTATTAAACCAAACTCCGGAAACCATTAAAGCGGTATTTAACCAGCCAAAACAAATTTACATTGGCGTAGGCAAAGAAGGCCTAACTTCTATCGAAAATCCGCACGTTATGGAAGTTGATGCCAATATTTTAGCCGACAAGCTTAAAACCGCCAATAAAAGTAAAACCTCGAACGTCTTTTTTGATTACCTGCCGGAAGAAGATCACGCTACAATTATGCACCAAGCAGTTTTGAATGCGTTTAAGGTTATTTATTCAAACGGGAAACTGAAGTAATCCTTATCTGCCTATTCCCTGAAATACAGTGTTTTTGTAATGTTCACTTTCCGGTTTGTTGAGTAACAAGCCAGGGATGTGAAGAAACTCCGCCAAGCCATCGTTTGCGATCGCCGCTACAGCCAGGTTTTCACGTATCACAAGGGGGCAGAATCTTACTATGCGGCCAGGGGTTTCGGGGATCGTTAAGAGTGTGAGATTTACTTTAAGCTCCTGAATTGTTGCTAATGCACAAAGAGAGACATTGCTGGGATTGGCGAAGGTTGGAGAAGTAAACCAATGAAAGAAGAACGGCCAATGGAAAATTTCGTAAATTGAACCATGGAAGATTTATTAAGCCGCATCACCCTGAATCCGGAGATTTGTCACGGTAAACCGACAATCCGGAATAAACGCTATCCGGTAGACCTCATTCTGGACCTGCTAACCTCCGGCATGACGGAACAGGAAATTCTGGAAGATTACCCGAAGCTGGAACGAGAAGATATTCTGGCCTGCCTAGCCTATGCCGCTCGTTTAACCAGAACCAAAACCTATTTCAAAACGGCATGAGGTTTCTGATTGATGCGCAATTGCCATCAAAGTTATGCGAGATTCTGCAGAAAGCCGGTTTTAGTGCTATTCACGTAGATGCTTTACCCGCCGGTGATGAGACTTCCGATAAAGATATTGCCACTTATGCCGATCAACACAATTTAATTGTGATCACCAAAGATGGGGATTTTTACCATTCGCACATGATCCTTAGGCAGCCTCAAAAGTTACTTTTAATTACAACCGGAAACCTAAAGAACCGCGCACTCTTCGACCTCTTCCGGGCAAATGCTTTAGTCATCAGAAACCTGTTCGAAACCTGCCATTATGTGGAGATGACTAATGATAGTATTATTGGTCATGAAGGGTAAAATCTGATATCAAAATCAGGATAGCGAACCATTCTACCAACTTGATGAGATTTTCGCTCCGTTCGAAATGACAATAAAAAATGGTTAAACAACTTCTTCAGCGGTTTAACCATTTTTTGTTTTTGGCCTTTTAATTTCAATTTTGAATCACGTTTCTAAATTGCTTTTCGAACCGCTTATTGTGAATTTAACAACGATAAAACCTTCTTTTACCTGAATAATGCTATATTTGAACAAAAATAAAGGTTTATCTGGCTGATATATTTATGTTTTCGATCCAATAATTACTGACTAATAAAATAAGCTTTTTGAAAAAGTTTTTACCATTAATAATTGTAATTTCTACTTCCTGCAGTTCTAAAATCTATAAGCAGAAACCCGCCATTAGAAGCTTAAAGACTGAAACTTTAAGTGTTAATTACCAGGGGCTGCTGGTACAGACCCTGGAAAGTAAAAACATCAACGAAGACACGATCCAATTTGATTTTACTTATTGGAACGGCTGGAAAGATTCGAAGTTTTATTCAGAAAAAGATACCGTTTTCATTACCAATAATGGAATTGAGCGGGAATTTATTAACTGGATCAGCGGGAAAGACACTACCGTGCTGGATATTTACAAACAGTTTAACCCTGGCACGTATGATGCTCATTACAAGGCAAAAAATCAGGGGAAAGTAAATGTTACTATTCCGGAAGTATATGAACTTACCCAGATTCTGTTTGCCCTGACAGACCATGCAAAACCCGGTTTGGTGGACCGGAACACGGAATATTATAAGCGGGTACAAGCTTACTTTTCACCATTCAAAAACCATCCGGTTTTCAAAAAACTCCAAACGGAATTAAATAATGACCTTTATATTAACCTCCGGGAAAACAGCGCAGCCTATTTATTCGATGGTCAAAATATAGTTCTCTCCCATACCTATTCGGGCTTCAGAGCCAGAGACAAGTTTAAAAAGCTGTTGCCGCTTATCCAGGATTTTGCCTTAAAAAGTGACTTCCAGAACTTCTATAAGCAAGAGAAACCCTTTTATGAAAAGCTGGAATCGCTTGAGTATGAAAATGCCCAGATAAAAGAAGCCTGGGATTGGCTGCAAATTCAATTCCCTTCCAGAGTAGATGCTTATCGCATTATTATGAGCCCCTTAGAAGGAGGCTGGCACAGCATCCGCTTCTTCGAAAATAATAATTTCAAGGAGAATATCATCTTTATGTCGGCCCCTCCGCTTATAAGTAAAGACCAGGCTGGCCCCGGCATAAACGATGCTTTGGTTTTAAGAAGGATCTTTACGGAGATGGATCATAATTACGTGAACCCTACCTCCGATAAGTACTTGAAAGACATAAATGAGGCAATGTCGAACGTTGGAAAGTGGAATATAAAAAACAGTTACAGAAGCCCTTCCGAAACCTTCAATGAGTATATGACCTGGGCAGTTTTCGGGTTATACATTTATGACCGCTTTGGCGAAGCTACCTATAATAAGGTTGTATCGCAGCCAGTAGATTTTATGGAGAAAAACCGGGGCTTTGTAAAATTTGGCGATTTCAATAAGTACTTGCTCGAATTGTTTAAGAAACACAAACAAGAAAAAAAGGTGGTTGAACTGTATCCGGAAATACTAAAGTGGGTTAAAAATGAGAATTCTAATAGCTAACAATACTTTATAAAATCATTAGAAACTATTCCCAAAACAAAAAAAATGGTTAAACCGCTTCATCAGTAGTTTAACCATTTTTGTTTTAAGGCCTCCCCTATTGCAGTTGGGCAAGTTCGATACGAAAACCTCGAGCTGGGTGAAAACGCCGGCGGCCATCCGAGAACTGGGCGGGGCTATCTTTTGCGACCGCCGCTACAACCAGGTTTTCACGTATCATAACGGGGCGGAATCTTATTATGCCGCCAAGGGATTTCGGGGTTCGTTGCGGGTTTGAGTTTCGTTGCTTAGAAGTTTTGAAGCCTCTCTTTTTGGGAGGCTTTTGTTTTTGCATTTGTAAAAAGTTTTAAAATTAACGGGGTTTTGGAAGGTTTGTTGAAAGTGAAATTATTTATCGTTCAGAATTTACAACACAATTCATATTGTAATTTATAGAAAGAAAACTATATTTGATTCGAAAGACTTACTTTCAAAGGGACTATTTAAAATATATACAAGGTAAATGATTCTTAAAACTATCCACATCAAAAGGTTTAGGTCAATCATTGATTTAAAGCTTGAATTAAATACAAAAAATAATTTTGCTACCATATGTGGATCAAATAATTCAGGTAAGACTAATGTTCTTAAAGCATTAAATATCTTCTTTAATCCTTCAGAATACATTTTAAAAGATGATGTTCCAAATCATAAAATTGGGTCACGAGGTGGTGCGACATATCCAGAAATTTCATTAACCTTCGTAAAAGGAGATACAACACATTTAATTAAAAGGTCTTTTGGCGTTGACGGAATCCAATCCGAAGAATATGAAAAGGTCACAAATAATCTTGGAAAACCAGTAAAGTCAAAACAAGATCCGAATGAAATTATAAAGCTATTAGGACATATTGAGTTCTTCTTTATTCCTGCTATAAACATCTCTTTTCCTACCTTGATAAATAACTTAATTGATGACGTTTATGAATTGGAATATGAAAAAACAAGGTTTTATGGCCTAAAGAAAGATTTGAAAGATTCATTTGAAAAATACACATCTGGGCTTTTAGAAATATTAAACAAACTTGCTAGTGAAATAAACCCCATTTTTAAAGAATTTAATGACAACTGGAGCGTAAGTTTTGATAATACTTCAGATATTAAAAAATTTAAAGACTTAATCTCAGAGGATATAGAGTTTTATTTAAATGATTTTTCAAACAGAAATATTCAAGGTAAAGGATCAGGGCTTCAAAGATTAGGGTACATTTTACTTCACAGTAAAATTATCTTCAAACTTAAAAAGAAGAACGTAATTCTATGTATCGATGAGCCAGATGTTTACCTTCATCAAGGACTTCAAAAGAAGTTACACAGCCATTTATTAGATATTTCAAAAAAGCACCAAGTAATTATTACTTCTCATTCTCAAACCTTTATTGATTGCTATAAATTAGACAATGTTTTTCTATTAGATTTAGAAATTGGTGAAGAAATATTTTACCAAAGGTCACAAACAAAATATCACCCATTAAATACGACCTTAGTAAACATAAAAGAAGATAATGGCCTAAAGAAAATCAGAGAATATTTAGGCATTACAGATGAAGATTATGAGCTATTAGAAAACTACAATATTATAGTTGAAGGGGAATCTGACAAAAAATACATAACAGAGTTATCTAACTTTTTTGGCATAGATGTACCTAATATTATTTATTCTGGAGGTGCAACAAAAATTGATAAATATTTGGAGTTTTATGAGTCATTCTATAAAGACCGAGATTTCAAACCTAAGATCAGAGTCCTTTTTGATAATGATGATGAAGGCAGAAAAGAATATAATAAACTTAGGAGCAAAATCAATTCTTTGAGGAATATTAAAGCAACAATTGAATTCGTTCCTAACTGTTTTGGCGAGCTCCCTAATATAGAGGACGTTAAAGCTAATAAAGTAAAATGCAATTTCGAAATTGAAGATTTCGTTTTCCCAGAAGTTTTACATTTCCTTTCAACGGAGATAATGAAGAAGATTGAACTTAATACATTCAAATTCACCGCTCTAGAAAAAAAAGTTAAAGCACCAGCTTTTAAGGAAAAAGGTGTTCTTTATAATATCGAACTATTAAAAAATGATCTTAATCTTGAAGAAGGTGTAAAAATTGACTTTACTGGAGAACAAGCCAAAAATGGAATGGTAGGTTTGTTCAAAATTAAAGGCAGCAAAAAGATGGGAGAATTAATACAAAATGCAGATATAAAATATCCAGAAGTAAAGAAGTTCTTAGGAAAAATACAAAAGGCATAGAACCAATTTGACCTATCTAATTAGGAATTAAGCTTCTTTCAAGAAAAACAAATTACCCTTAAAAAAATGGTTAAACCGCTTTCGCAGTTTAACCATTTTCCATTTTAAGCCCTTCAAACTTACTTCCTAATAACCGCGCCGAGCTGCTTTTCGAACTGCTGCATCAGGCGGCTCATCGTGCTTTCGATGGTTTTGTCGGTGAGGGTTTGCTGTTTGTCCAGGAGCGTGAAGCTGATGGCGATGGCTTTTTTACCAGCTTCAATTTTGTCGCCTTCGTACACGTCGAACACGTTGATGTCCTGGAGGAGTTTGCGTTCGGTGCGTTCAGCGATCTGTTTTATCTGCTCAAAGCTTACCGTTTTATCCAGCACCAAAGAAAGGTCGCGGCGCACTTCCGGGAACTTGGCCAGCTCTTCGAAAACGGCGTTGTCTTTGTAGTTGCGGGTCAAATATTCCCAGTTCAGTTCGGCGTACCAAACCGGTTCTTTCACGTCGGCCTGCTTGGCTACGGCCGGGTTTACCAGCCCGATGTGCGCCACGGTTACGTCGTTCTTCAGGTAGGTAATGCCGTCGGCTAAATATGCGTGTTCGGTTGGCTTGGTAGTGAAGTTGCGGGCGTTGAGTTTTACCAGTAAATTCTGTACCGTTTCGGCCAGTTCGTAGAACGAGGTTTTGCCGGAAGGCTGGCGCCAGGTTTCGGCGGCGGTGTTGCCGGTGACAAATAGAACCAGTTGCGTCTGCTCTTTATATTTGCCGTTTTCCTGCCAGTAGATTTTGCCGAATTCGTACATTTTCAGGTCTTTCTGCTTCCGGTTGATGTTGCGGCGCAGCGTTTCGAGGCCGGAATAAACCAGCGTTTTGCGCATCACGTCCAGATCTTCGGAATTGTAGTTCAGAATGCGCACCAGACTTTCGTCGCGGTTTTCGGTACCGTTTTCGTAGTATTTCGAATCGGTGAGCGAGTTGGTCATAATTTCGTGGAAACCCTGGCTCGAAAGCTGGTTCGAAATGGTGCTTTTCAGCACTTCCGGGTCCGGGTGCGGGAATTGCGCCAGGAAACTCGCCGACAAATTCGGTTTCAGCTCCACGTGGTTGAAGCCGTAAATGCGTAGGATTTCTTCCACCACGTCGGCTTCGCGTTTCACGTCTACTTTGTGCGGCGGCACGCTCAGCTGCAAATGGCTTTCCGATTCGCCTTCAATTAAAATATTCAGGTCGGTGAGGATGCTTTTGATGCGCTCCACGCCAATGTACTGGCCAATTAAGCGGTGTACGCGGTCGATGTTCAGCGCAATTTTGAAGTTCTCGATCGGCTGCGGATACACGTCCACAATCTCGGAAGTAACTTCGCCGCCGGCAATTTCCTGGATGATGAGCGCCGCACGTTTCAGGGCGAAAATAACCATGTGCGGATCGGTGCCGCGTTCGTAACGGAACGAAGAATCGGTTTTGATGCCGTGTCCCTGCGCCGTTTTCCGGATATGCTCCGGCTGGAAATACGCCGACTCCAGGAAAATATTGGTGGTTTCTTCAGTTACGCCCGCTTTTTTGCCGCCGAAAACACCCGCAATTACCATCGGTTCTTCGGCGCTGCAGATCATCAGGTCAGTAGCGCGGAGTTTGCGTTCCACGCCGTCTAAGGTTACAAAAGTCTGGCCTTCGGTAGCTTCCTGCACGATGATCTTTTTACCGGCAATTTTATCGGCATCGAAAGCGTGCATCGGCTGGCCCAGTTCGTGCAGCACGTAATTGGTCGCATCCACCACGTTGTTGATCGGCGACAAACCAATGCTTTTCAGCCGGTGCTGCAACCACTCCGGGCTCTCCCCTACTTTCACTCCGCTGATGCTTACGCCCGCATATCTCGGACAAGCTTCGGTATTGCGAACTTCCACCTCGATTGGGGCAGAGTTATTTTTTACGTGGAAAGCGCTGATGTTCGGCAGATTAGCTTCGGTTTTCAGCAAAGCCTGCAAGTCGCGGGCCACGCCGAAATGCGAAGCCGCATCGGCGCGGTTCGGGGTTAAGCCAATTTCGAAAACGCTATCGGATTGCAAACCAAAGTAATGCGCGGCAGCCGTACCGTTCGGCAAATTCGTATCGAGCACCATAATGCCCGCGTGCGACGCTCCCAACCCAATTTCATCTTCCGCACAGATCATTCCTTCGGAAGCTGCGCCGCGAATTTTCGATTTCTTAATTTTGAACGGTTCCCCGGAAGCCGGGAATAATTCCGCGCCTACGGTTGCTACCACCACTTTCTGGCCGGCTGCTACGTTCGGGGCGCCGCACACGATCTGGGACGGTTCCGCTTCGCCAATGTCCACGGTGGTAATGCTCAGTTTATCGGCATCCGGGTGTTTTTCGCAGGTCAGCACTTCGCCGATCACGATTCCCTGTAAGCCGCCTTTAATGCGGTCGTATTGTTCAATTCCTTCCACTTCCAGGCCCGCGCCGGTCAGCAAAGCGCCAATTTCTTCGGCAAGTTTATCGGTAGAAATGAATTGTTTAAGCCACTCGTATGATATCAGCATTTTTTTAGACGCAAGATGTAAGACATAAGATTTAAGACTTTTGAAGCTTTGCTTCTTTGACCAGACAGGAAAATCCTATGTCTTAAGTCTTGTGTCTTAAATCTGATTAACCCGTAAAATTAGCTATTTCCGCAGAAAATTCCGGTTTTACTTGGTGAAGTTCTTTTCGCCGGCGGGTATTTTTATGGGCAGGCGGTTTTCTTTTGGCGGTACCGGGCAGTTGTATTCGGCATTGTAGGCGCAGAAAGGATTGTAGGCTTTATTGAAATCTACCTCGATGCCGGCGGCATTTGGTCTGGGCATGGGCAGGTCTAAAAAGCGGCCGCCGCCGTAGGTTTCGAAGCCGTTGGTTCTATCGGTAAAGGGTACGAAAAGCTTGGGTGTGCCTTCTTCGTTTACTTTTTTGAACAACGTGAGTTCGTAGGGTTTATCGTCTACTTCGAAGGTGGCTTTACCGAATTTCAGGTAGGCTTCCGGTTCGCCACCGGTCATTTGCATGGGGTAGGTTTCCGGGTTTTCGTACACTTCTAGGTCGGCTAAGAATTTGTAATCCGGATTGGTCGGGAAGTAATCGAGGCTGTCGAATTTGGGACGCAGGGCTTCATCTAAGGGCGAATTGCGGCCTTTGAATTCGCGGTTTTTATCCCGGCGCACTTTCTGGATGCTTTGCAGGTACTGACTATTGTTGAAGATCAGATCGCTGAGGAAATAAACGGCTATTACGCCCAGGCCTAGCAAGATGATCCAGGTTTTTAAGCTTAAACGCATACGGTTTCGGAGAATGGGTTCAGGCAAAGATACGGGTTTTACCCCACCCTGCCCTCCCCTAAAAACAGGGGAGGGTTCAAAAACGTAGCGCAGGGTTTAAACCCTGCGCTACGTTTCAAATTTAAAAGCCCTGTCTCTTCTAGAATTTCTTAAATCCTGTCCAATAAAAAGCCCTCCCCTGAATTAGGGGAGGGTTGGCTGGGGTCACAGCAACCCTTCATCGGCAAAGCTGTAGTAATCGTTGTCGGTGAAAATGATGTGATCTAAAACCGGCAGGTCGAATAGTAAACCAGCTTCTTTTACTTTTTTGGTGAGGGAAATATCGGCGGCGCTGGGTTTGGTGTTGCCGGATGGGTGATTGTGCACCAGGATAATGGAACTGGCTAAATTCTCTAAAGCGTGTTTGAAGATGATCTTCGGGTCGGCTACGGTGCCGGCCACGCCGCCGCTGCTGATGCAGATCTTTTTCATGACCACGTTGGCGCGATTCAGTAAAATGATCCAGAATTCTTCGTGCGGCAGGTCGAGCAGGTGCGGTTTAATGTAGTTGTAAATATCGGTGCTGCAGGTAATTGTGGTGCGGGCAGCAGCAGCCGTTTCCTTTCTTCTCCGGCCTAATTCCAATGCGCTCACAATGGTTATGGCTTTGGCTTCGCCGATGCCGTCGAATTTGGTGAGCTCTTTAACCGAAAGCTTGGCCAAGGCATTCAGGTCGTTGCCTACCCCGTTCATGATCAGTTTCCCAACGTCTACAGCGGTAAGCTTGGTGGTACCGGAACCGATCAGAATCCCAATTAATTCGGCATCACTTAAAGCGGCTTTGCCTTTGAGCAGGAGCTTTTCGCGCGGACGGTCGTCTTCGGCCCAGCTTTTAATACCTAAAGTGGGGGTGTAAGCATTTACTTGTAAGAGGTTTTCAGCCATAAAAACACTACACTAATTGTTATAAGATATTTCGCTTCGTAAATGCATTCGGTGGCAAATAAGTTCACGAAACATCATGAACCAGGCAGGCTGCCTCGCGTATTCAGGCTATCTTATGGGTTTTAGCTTCAGCAGGGAATGTCATCGAAATTCTTCTATCTTCTTGTAGTCAGTGCATTGCTTTTCCTGATCGACTTTTATGTTTTTCAGGCGGTACGCTTGGCCTGCCAGAACTTTTCTGCCGGCGTGCAGCGCGGCATTTTTTCTTTTTACTGGCTTCTTTATGTGGTAACCGCAATTACCTTTATCCTGGCTTCACTTACCCGGGGCACGCCGCCGACGCCCTTTAAAACTTACCTGGCCAGCTGCCTGCTGATCTTTTTTTCCTTCAAGCTGGTGGTTGTGGTTTTCCTGCTGCTCGACGATGTTAGCCGGCTCGTGCGATTCATTGCAGCTAAAATCACGGCGGAACCGGCAGCAGATTCGGAAGGAATTAAAATTCCGCGGAGCGAATTTCTGAGCAAGCTGGGTTTACTGGCCGGCGCGATACCGTTTACCGCGCTTATATACGGCATGGTAAAAGGGGCATTTCAGTACCAGGTAAAGAAAGTAGTCATAAAAGCTCCGAACCTGCCGGCCGGATTTCATGGCTTTAAAATGGTGCAGATCTCCGACCTGCATACGGGCAGTTTCCGCAACGATGGCCCATTACGAAGGGCGGTAAGCATCATCAATAACCTGGAAGCCGATATTGTTTGTTTTACCGGCGACCTGGTGAACAACGTTGCCGATGAGGTGCAGCCTTACATTCCGGTGCTGGGGCAGATCCGGGGAAAAATGGGGATATTTTCGGTTTTAGGAAACCACGATTACGGCGATTATGTGAGCTGGGACACCCGCACGGCGAAGCTCGAAAATCTGGAACGGCTCAAAAATTCGTATGCCCGCATGGGCTGGCGGCTGCTGATGAACGAGCACATTCCGCTGGAACGAAATGGTGACCAGATCGCGCTGCTGGGCATCGAGAACTGGGGCATGCGGGCAGGTTTCCCGAAATACGGCAAAATGTATAAGGCTTACCCGGGAAGCGAAAAATACCCGTTCAAAGTGCTGCTTTCGCACGATCCTTCGCACTGGGACGGGGAAGTGAACCTGAAATACCCGGACATCGACCTGATGATCTCGGGCCATACGCACGGCATGCAGTTCGGCGTGAACCTGCCCGGTTTTAAATGGAGCCCGGTGCAATACGTGTACAAGCAATGGTCGGGATTATATAAGAAGGGCAGCCAGCATCTGTACGTGAACGTTGGACTGGGTTTTCTGGGATACCCGGGAAGGGTTGGGTTTCTGCCGGAAATCACCTTGTTCGAGTTTCAGAGGGCCTAACGAAAAAGTACAAAATACAACAATACCACAGCCGGTTGCGTAAGTAGCGCTACGATATCATTCTCAAACTCAATCTTTAAAACTATGAAAAAGCTGTTTTTAATCATATTCGGGGCGGCGGCCTTCACCTTCCAATCCTGCATTGGCAAAGACAGCACCGCTGATAAAGACAACGTTATTGACGATGGTATGGAGACTTCGGAAAACACCCTAGGAACCGGCAGTACACGACCAAGCGATGTGCACGGCGAACAGGCGCGTAAACCTTTAAAAAGTTCTACTACCGAGGGGTTCGACACCGTTAATACCGAAATGGGCAAAAAACCTATTGAAACCGGAATAACGCCGGGCAATGAAAAAGAAAGATAAAGGTTAACCAGGTCAACCTGACCCTTAAAAAGCAGACCATCCGGAGAAGAAATAAAACTGACTTTTTCCCTGATTTTGATACCCTTTCTCTGCTTGCCGGCGTAGGCTGAGCAATTGCGTTGCCTTTAATTCCTTCACAAAACTAAATCAGCATAAAATTATGAAAAAGATCATGTTCCTTGCCTGTTGCTTCGGCGCTTTGTCGCTGGCTTCGTGCAGTAAAACTGAAAAAAAAGAAACTGAAACCGTTATTGTTACTGAAAATACCGATGCCGAAATCGGCATGGCCCGCAACGATGCTTTTTACCGCGAACGGGCAGGGCAAGTAACCAGCCAGATGGCGAGCGACCTGAAATTCGACAACGATACTTCCACCCAGAACCATATTGAGGATGTGTATTATAACCGGGCCAAACGCCGCAACGAAGTCCGGGAACGCTACCGCAACGACACGACTGGCATGTACGTTGAAATGAAGCAGATAGACCTGGATACGGACAAAGAATTTCAGTCGATCCTGAAGCCGGAGCAATACGAGGTTTTTGAAGCGCGTCGCACCACGTATTACGGCGGCTTCGAGGAAGCCGATACGCCAAGCCCGGGCTACCGCGATACTTCCGGTTCGGTCACGAACCCGAACGCCGGAACTGCGGGCACTCCCCTATCGCCTAATGCCAAGGTAAAAACCAAAACCGAAAAAGACGGCGATACCAAAACCGAAATAGAAGACGGCAAAACTGAAACCAAGATAAAATCGGAAGCCGACGGGGATGCCAAAGTAAAATCACGGACGAAGGAATAAAGCAAAATAATTATGCTGTTATACCCGTTTAGAAAAAAAGGCCTGCACTTTAAAGGTGCGGGCTTTTTTGTGAAACAGGCCGGCTGTTTTTCTTCCTAAAACTACCGTTTCAAGGCTTCAAGATAATCCGTACTTTTGTATATGCTGCGTTTCCTGGTTTGTATCTGTTTTCTGGTAATGGCTGGCCAGGGGTTTGGGCAAACCCAAAAGCCTGCGGTTACTATCAGCGGCCGGGTGGTTGCAGACAGTACCCTGGCTCCCTTGCAGGGCGTTTCGATAGTGGCCCGCCCCAGCCGTTTCGGGACCATAAGCCAGGCAAACGGCGCTTTCCAGTTAAAGGCCAATCCCGGCGATACACTTGTTTTCAGTTCCGTGGGCTTTGAAAATGGCAGGTACGTGGTTACCCAAAGCCCGAACCAGGTAATAAAAGTGGTGCTGAAGGAAAAAAGTACCTTGCTCAAAGAAGTGGAAGTTTCTACCCGCCCTTCGGCCGAAAAAATTAACCGGGCCTTGCGCAATATGAAACGTCCTCCGGAACCAGACCCGATAAAAGCCCCGCCACCGGCCAAACCGCTCATTGCAGAAAAACCTACCGTCGAAATAAAACCTGCCGCTTTCAGTAATCCTGCCTCGTTCCTGTATGAAAAATATTCGCGCGAAGGAAAGGAACGGCAGAAAATGGAGGAGATCCAGCAGGCTAAAAAGGATTCGGCTTCGCGGAAGAAAGAAGCGGAATATGATAAGTTGTTCTTAGACCGGAACAAGCCGTTTAAGTAATATTTTACTGCAGGCTTTTAGGTTGAATTCTGCTTAAACTGTAGAATTACGCTAAATTATTTTGTCATTCTGAACGATCGTCAAGAGCCTTGTCGGAATTTAGTAATATCTATTCTACTGAGAGCCGACGAGGTCCTTCGCTGTGCTCAGGATGACGCAATATTTTCTGCAGTTTCTAATTACGTCATGGGGGAGCAATTGCGAAGAGCCTTGTTAGCTTTTGAACTTCACTGTTTTTTTTCAAGCACATAACCTACCGTTTTTCGGTCATTCCGAACGGAGAGAGGGATCTCCTCAAAATAGTAGTGCAGTTTACTTTTTTGGCTTAAAAGACTACTGTTTATCTTTGTGAAACTGTTAATGGTGTTTCAAATAAAAAAAGAACCACCCCTGCCCCTCCTTGAAAAGGAGGGGAGCTTTCAAAACATCAAGCTGATACAAAACGCTGACCGCTCAGAAAGGGAAACAAAATCCTAAAAATTCTGCAATTGGCTCCGCCGAACTTCGTTTTCTGTTAATTCTGTAAATTCTGATTCAGACAAATTTTTCCTAAAACAAAACGGGCCGCTCGTGGTTAAAGGAACAACTTTCTTTTTACTATGAAAATCGGTTACCCTTGTATCAACCAAACGCTGGATTGCACTTCTTCTTCCACTTTCAGATTAGCTTCCTTTACCGAAGAACGTTTTCTGCAGACGGTGGCTTCGAACTTTGCCTGCCTGCAACGCATTCTGCAATATAATGTAGAAAATGACCTGCTGTTTTTCCGGATGAGCTCCGACATGGTGCCTTTCGCCTCGCACCGCATTTGTACGGTAGACTGGCAAATGCATTTTAAGGGAACGTTGGAAAAGATCGGCCGCTACATCAAGAATCATAACCTTCGTATTTCCATGCACCCGGATCAGTTTGTGGTTCTGAATTCGCCGAAACCGGAAATTGTGGAGAACAGCGTGGCCGAACTGGCTTACCAGTGCGCGGTTATGGATGTAATGCAGCTGGACAGCACGGCGAAACTGCAGATCCACGGCGGAGGCGTTTACGGCGATAAACCTTCGGCCATGCAACGCTTTATCCAAACCTATCAGTTACTTCCGGAAAATATAAAGCACCGCCTGGTGGTGGAAAACGACGACCGCTTGTACAGCCTCCGCGATTGCCTTTACCTGCACGAACAAACCGGCATTCCGATCCTGTTCGATAATTTTCATCATGAATGCCTGAATAACGGCGAACCAATGACGGACGCCTTGCAAATGGCGGCGGCAACCTGGAAGGAACAGGACGGCGTACCGATGATGGATTACAGTTCTCAGGCCTACGGCCAGCGCAAAGGCAAACACACCGACGACATTGTAGAAGAACTCTTCCGTAATTTCCTGCTCGACCTGGGTGAGCTGGATATGGATATGATGCTTGAGATCAAGAACAAGGAAATAAGTGCGCTGAAAGCCGTACAGATTGCCCGAGACATGCGATTACTGGTTTAAGTACCATTATTATCCGTGAATAGCCATGTAAACGAATAACTGCTGGTACGAAACTTGCGTATGGTAGGCAGGATCAATTACTATAATTATGAATACGCATCAGCAGGAGACTTACCGGGAAGAAAACAAACGCATCAGTCTGGAACAAAACTATGAGATCCGTTACTGGACCAGTACCTTTCATTGCACCAAAGAAGAACTTTGCAAAGCAGTTGGCAAAGTAGGCTCCAGTGTGGAAGCCGTTAGAAGAGAGTTAATGCGCTAAGCATGCTCACACCCATTCCTTTATAAGTAACAAGACTAAAGTAATCACATAATTTGAAAGTAAACTTGACTGGAGATCATTCTGAATTATAGACTCTTATGTATTCTTAGTCTAGATACTAATATCCAGATACCAAAGTCCTTTTACTTAATTCTTCACACTGCCCTTATTACATTTATCAAACCATCTTCGGAAAGCACTACTGCCAGGCAGCGGTAAATACTCGTTTCCACGTACCGGATAGCCGAGTTATACCGCGCCCCCCGGGCAGCATCGCCCCTTTCCGAAGCCAATCCGTCCAGAATTACCCCAATGGCATGGCAGGTACCTTCGGTATCGAGGAGCAGCGCGCCGTCTATCTGGGTAAGTAAACGGATAAAGCTGGGCGAAATAGCCACCGGCGCCAGCGTAAACCCCTGTTTGGCCAAACGGGCAGCTTCGGACCGGGCTCCTTCCGAAATTACGATCATGGTGCCGTGGCGCAAGCGCGTAACTTCGTGAATGAGCAGCCAGAGCTTCTGCACGTTCTCTTCGGAAATACCGGCAAAGGTGTGGCAGATATCGTTGCGGAATTTTTGCTCATCGAGCTGCCCTTTCGGGAGGCTGGGCAAACCGTAGGTTACCCGCATCATTACGTGGCCGGCATGTACAAATTCCCAGGTATAATGTTTGGTAAAATTCACCTGAAAAAGCTCCCCTTTGCTGAAATCGTGGCCGGGTTTCATGCTTCCCAAGCCATAGACATACACGGAATCGGAAAGCAGGCGCACGTTGCCTTCGGCCAGTTCCAGCAACTTGCGCACCGACCGGTAATCGCGCATGGAAACCGGCGTATCGAGCTTAATTAACTGATAAATATCCGGATGGTCGCGCCGGGCCAGCAGCATGGAGCCTACTCCTTCGGTTCCTTCGTAACGCAAAGAGGAAATGGCGTTACAGGCATCGAACAAGCCGTGGTTGGTACTGGATGGCGTGTACATAAAACGTTTTCCGGCCGCGCGGAGCACCTCGCTGTAATCGCGGTCCAGGATGCTTTTTCCGGAGGCATAATCGGCATCGCGAAGGGCTTTTCCGCAATCGTTCAGGTATTCGGCAACGGTGGCTTCCAGCAAAGAACCTGGGGCCGCTACATGCCGCCAGGCCGGCCGGTTTGCCAGGGCGTAATGACCAAAATATGCCTCCTTGTTAAACTGCAGCACTACAAATACCAGGAAATCGTTTACCCAAACCGGGCAGGAGGCAAAGGCCACCTGGTTGCTTTCGCGGTCTTCGTTGATTTCATTTAAAATAACCTGCAGGTTTTTGCGAAGCAGTTGCTGGTGGTCGAATTTTTCGTGGCTGTCGTGTTCGGGTAAATGTCCGGCGGTTTTCAGGCTTTCCATTTCGTACCGTTCGAAGCGCAATATCAGCTGCACCATGGGGTCGAAGAGGCTGACCGGAAATCGTAAATCGCTGGGTTCCAGCTCTACTTTCAGGTTTGCTGTTGGCTTCTTATGTAAAAACCCGATCAGAAAGACATCAGGCTTCAGGTTCCGGTCTATCCCGGAAAAAATGCCATCGGCGGCCAGCTGGGCCGAAACCCGGAACAAGGTTTGATTATACCACATCAGGTCGTAAAGGAGTTAGCGCCAAAGAAGGAAAACGGTAGGAAAAACGGGTAAAACCTAAAATCCTGACCTGAACTCTTTACTACTGCTTTGGGATTTCGGTTACTTTTTTGTTCAATTTCAATACCCTTACCACTGCTGCTGGAAGTAATGATAGACCCAGGAAATCACTTTTATTAACCCATACATTACCAATCCTAAAAAGAGCAGCATGGTAATTATTACGGCTGCCAGGAATCCGTTGCCGGCGCCCTGGTATTTTCCTTCCTGGTAATGACGGCGAAGCAGGCGTACATTTTTATCGTTGGCCTTATAAGTAAAATCGAAAATGGCTCCTACCAGCGGAATGCTGCCAATGATAAGGTCGAGGATTATGTTTACGACCATGCGGATAACCACATTGCGGCTGGCGCCATGCCGGGCCATGGTAAGCACCAGCGCGCCGGAAACGGCAAACGTAGAGATGTCGCCCAGAAAAGGTACCAGCCCCAGGATGGGGTCAAGCCCGAAGCGGAAGTTTGTTCCGGGCAATTTGAACTGGCTATCCATGAGGCGCGAAACGCTTTCCACCCATTTTAACTTTTTGGCATCGTCGGCAACAGACATAGTATGAAGCAGTTTTTTTCATTTCTGCTTACGGTTTTATGGAAAAAGGTTGTGCGGTGGGTTTGCTAGCCTGGAATAAATGGTACTTTAAAGGCATAAAAAAACCGCTACCAGTTCTCTTGCGAAACCCGATAGCGGAAAAAAAATTTGGTGGAGTAGCAGGGATTCGAACCCTGGTCCAGACAAGGAAACCCTCGCGCTTTCTACATGCTTAGCTTCCAATTGGTTTTCGAATAAGCCCAGGCTGGATCAAACCTATGGACTTACCTTATCTGCTTTGGTTTCGCTTAGGCGCCGCAGCTTCACCTAAACTAGTTCTACCTTTCGATGCCCCTGATGCAAGCGTAGTAAAACGGTACTCTTGCGGGACAATGGCTTATGCGTTAATACCTAGATTAAGCAGCCATAGCGTAGTTAGACTCGCCGATTATTGTTCGAATGACTTTTTAACAGGAGATTCATTCAACTCCCGACATGCTTACACGGAATCTGCTCAAGCTGTCAATTCCGGTCTACCCCATTAAGTTAAAGAACGTTCTACCTTTACGGCACAAAGTCTGCAAAGATACTTTTTTCTATCAGAAGTATAACGTTTATTTCGGGGTAAAAAGTTTCAGGATAAACAAACCATTCTATGTCATGAAAGTTTGCTATATTGCCTTACCAAAACACCAAGAGTTATGAAAAGGACCTGCCTCCTCCTTGCCCTTACTGGTATCTTACTTTCAGCATGCAGCGATAAAAAGGATGCCCCAGCTCCGCAGCCACCAACGGCTAAACTGGAAGGTAAATGGCAACTATATTGGGCAAATATTCGCTCTACTGGTGGTGAGGAAGTAACGTAGGCAAACAACTCCTTAATTTTAGATTTCGTTCCCAGCTCGTCGGTTCTTAATTATTATGAGCATGGTAAACTCAGAAAAACCGGCACTTACACGCTGCTAAATAAGACTTTAACTGTTTCCCTGGATTCCGTATTTCAGCCTAACCAAACCTTTAGCCTCGATTCGTTAAACCTGAACAAGGTGGTTTTAAGAGATACAATCCTTTATCCGACAAAAGATTATCTTTATTTTACCTACAGGTTAAAGCGTTAAGCATTAATCCTAAATTATTCTTCCCGATACTCCAGAATATCTCCCGGCTGGCAATCCAGTTCCTTGCAGATAGCCTCCAGGGTAGAAAACCGGATGGCTTTGGCTTTGCCGTTTTTCAGGATGGAAATATTAGCCATTGTAATGCCCACTTTTCCGGCAATTTCGGTTACCGACATTTTCCGTTTCGCCAGCATTACATCTAAATTTATGATTATAGGCATGCTTCAGACGGTAAGTTGTTCTTCTTCGTAGAGGCGGTTGCCTTCTTTAAAAATTTCGGCTAAAATATAGGAAGCAAGCATGAGTACCAGCGTGCTAAAACTGAAATCGAAACTGAAATGGCCCGTATTTCCGGCCGCAACAAAAGTAAAACACGAAATGAGGAATATCCAGAGTAAATAACCCGCAATTTTCTGAAAGGCTTTTACATTCTGTTCCCGGAAAGTTTGTACCTGTTTTACTGCCTGTATCACTTTCACGAATTCCTGCACTACCAAAACCCATAAAACCAATTGTGCCAGCATTTGAACATATATAATATAAACCGAAAAAGGCTGCAGCTGGCTTACCATGAAGGTACGGGTATCATCCATTTCTGAGGCCGCCGTGTGGATAGGATTGCTTATACTAAGCTTTCCCAAAGAACCGGAAAATTTCCAGTCATCATAATACTGAGGGTCTATCTGCCAATGAACCACATAATAGGTAAGCAGCATGATCAACCCAACCTGAACAACCTGCATGATGCGGCAGCAAGCCATAGCCCAGAAAAGTAACTTGTTTCGTTCCATAAGTGTGGTGCTAATGTTTTTACAAACATAGGGAAGCTATTTTAATATTCAATATGTTTTTGTTGTTTTTCGATAAATTTTTATTAAACAATTGTTAAATGGTTGTTTTGTACTCTTTTAAAACGATACTTTTTCAGGGTAAAAAACTGCTTTGGCCTCCAAACTCAAAACAATCCAATTGCCAATCCAACCTTAGCTTTGTATCTTTGTATTGATGGAAAATTTTGTTGTTTCGGCCCGGAAATACCGGCCAAGTACGTTCGATAGTGTAGTTGGGCAACGCCACATTACCACCACTTTAAAAAACGCGATCACCAATAATCACCTGGCACAGGCATTTTTGTTTTGCGGTCCAAGAGGAGTTGGTAAAACTACGTGCGCGCGGATTTTAGCCAAAACCATCAATTGCCAGAACCTGACGCCGGAAACCGAAGCCTGTAATACCTGCGAGTCGTGCGTGAGCTTCAACAACAATGCGTCCTTCAATGTGCACGAGCTCGATGCGGCTTCAAACAACTCCGTGGAAGACATTCGGAACCTCGTGGAGCAGGTTCGGTACGCGCCGCAAACCGGGAAGTATAAGATCTACATCATCGATGAGGTACACATGCTTTCGAACTCGGCTTTTAACGCCTTCCTGAAAACGCTGGAAGAACCGCCGAGCTACGCCATTTTTATTCTGGCTACTACCGAACGTCACAAAATTATCCCGACCATTCTTTCCCGCTGCCAAATCTTCGATTTCAATCGGATCAGGATCGAGGACATGGTAAAGCACCTGCAGGGAATTGCCGGTAAAGAAAGCATTGAAGCCGAACCAGATGCACTGCATTTGGTTGCCCAGAAAGCGGATGGTGCCTTACGCGATGCCCTGAGTATTTTCGACCAGCTGGTAACGTTTTCCGGTAGCAACATTACCTATAAATCGGCGGTAGACAACCTGCACATTCTCGATTACGATTACTACTTCCGCCTCACCGACCACCTGTTAACCGAGAACCTATCGGGCGCTCTATTGCTCTTCGATGAGGTGCTGAAAAAAGGTTTCGATGCGCATAATTTTGTAGTGGGTATCGGCGAGCATTTCCGCGGATTACTGGTTTGCAAGGACAATGCTACCATACAATTGCTGGAAGTTTCGGACAATATTAAAACCAAATATGCCCAGCAAGCCAACCAGGCACCACTTTCATTTTTGCTTTCCGGCCTCAACATTGTAGCCAACTGCGACCAACATTTTAAAGCCAGCAAAAACCAGCGCCTGCACGTAGAACTAGCCCTCATGAAGCTGGCTTACCTGAACGCGGCAGTAAACTTTGCGGCTGGCAATGCACAGGAGGCGTCGCAAAAAAAGTTGATGCCGGTAGCGTAAAACCTGCCGGCTCACCCGTTCCCCAAACTACCGTTTCCGTAGCTGCCCCGGCACCTTCCGAAACAATCAGTACTTTTTCGCCCCCTGCTCCTACGGTTTCCGAACCGAAGCCTGCCCCGGCTGTTGCTACGGTTACCGAACCGGTTGCAGCGGAAACAGGGTTCGTAAAGCCATCGGTACATGCGCCTAAAAAGCAGCTTGGTAAATTTAGCTTAAGCAGCCTGAAGGAAAAGATCAGTTCCGGAAATTTCCAGGAAGAAACCACAGAAGTTGCGGAAGCCGATCTGGATATGCGTCCGGGCCAGCAAAAGCCGATCACGATAGAAGAGCTGCGTACCGCCTGGTTTGCTTTTGCCCAACGTAAAAACCAGGAAGGCAAGGTTTCGGAATACATGATCCTGAACCGCAATTTCGAGTTGCAAAACGGTACTGAAATCCACTTAAAAGTAGACAACCCGGTACAGGTGGAGCAGTTCAACGACGTAAAAGCCGAACTGCTGGGCGAATTGCGCCGCAAACTGCAGAACAACAAACTGAACGTGCTGGTGGAATTTGTAGAGGTAGTGGGTGCCAAACGCCTTTACACTTCCATCGATAAATATAACTTCCTGGCCGAAAAATATCCGGCCTTAACAGAACTCAAACAGCGCCTTGGCTTAGATACTGATTTTTAACCCCACCCAACCCTCCCCTGATTCAGCTGTTTTTTTTGATCAGGATTTTAGAAACGAAGTTCGGCGGAGCCAATTAAAGAATTTTCAGAATTAGGAATAAAATGTAGGGCATCCCTTGTGGATGCCCTTTCTCATTATCATTTCGCGTTTATGTCTGAACACGATTTTAAGGATTAAAGGATTTCCAAGATTTCACGCATATCGCCAGCGCAGCGCCTTTGAAAACCAAGTTAGCAGATAAAAGCTAACTAAAAAGAAAGCCAGCTACAGAGGAAAACTGACACCAGTTTCTGTTCCAAAGACTTTGGATTAACCGGTGCCGAGAAACGAGGCAGCCCGGTAGGGCAGGTGAATCCACGGCTTTGGAACAGAAACGAAGCCACCCGGCTTGAGGGAAAAGTCAGTTATGAGTTGAAAGTTATGAGTTATGAGTTGAAGCTAATTTTAATAATGCTATCCATCCAAAAGAAAAACCCTAAAGCTGCCCACTAAACTGTCCAAACTGCACTAAAGCGGGCAATTTTGCGTTTTGTTCTTCATAAACCGGCAGATTCTATTATATTTGACCAGTTTAAACCTTCATCTAAAAACCGTATCATTTCCGTGAAAAAACCGATATACCTGGGCGTTGTGCTGGGAACCATGCTTTTTACGCAGTGTACCACCAAACCCGCCCAAAATACGGCTCCTGTAGCCCAAACCACCGCGCAGCCGGCTCAGAAAACCTACACCTATGAGTCCGTTCCCGGCGATTCGCTGAAAGCCCGTATCTATACTTTAGACAACGGCCTGAAAGTTTACCTGACCCAGTACAAAGATGCGCCGCGCATTCAGACGTACATTGCCGTACGCGCCGGTTCTAAGAATGACCCGAGCACTGCTACCGGTCTGGCGCACTACCTGGAGCACATGGTTTTCAAGGGCACTTCTAAATTAGGAACCCAGAACTGGACCGCCGAAAAAGCAGAGCTCGACAAAATTGAAGGCCTGTACGAAAATTACCGCAAGCAAACCGACCCGGTAGTACGCAAAAAGATCTACCACCAAATCGACAGTATTTCCGGCGTGGCGGCGCAACATGCCGTTCCGAACGAGTACGACAAGATCATGGGTTCGCTTGGCGCGAAAGGCACCAATGCTTATACTTCGGTAGAGCAAACCGTTTACGTAGACGATATTCCTTCGAACCAGATCGAGAAATGGGCCGTGGTGCAGGCAGAACGCTTCCGGGAAGTGGTTCCGCGTTTGTTCCATACTGAACTGGAAGCGGTTTACGAAGAGAAAAACCGGGGCCTGGACAACGATTTCCGCAAGGAATATGAAACCATGAATGCTGCTTTGTACCAGAAGCACCAGTACGGTACTCAAACTACTATCGGTACGATCGAGCACCTGAAAAACCCGTCCATTACCGAAATTAAGAAGTACTTCGACAAATACTACGTGCCAAACAACGTGGCCATTTGTATGAGCGGCGACTTCGATCCGGACCAGACCATCCGCACCATCGATAAATATTTCGGCAGCTGGCAGAAAAAAGATGTTCCGGCGTTTGAAGTAGCCATGGAAGACCCGATCACCGAGCCGATCAAGAAAAACGTGTACGGCCCGGATGCGGAGAACGTAATGATCGGTTTCCGTTTCCCGGGCGTAACCGACAAGGATGCGCTTACGCTGAAAATGATCGACCGGATCCTGACCAACGACCAGGCGGGCTTGTTCGACCTGAACCTGAACCAGAAACAGGCCGTGCTGAATGCCGCTTCTTTTACCGACATCAACAACGATTATTCTTCGCACCTGCTTTACGCCACGCCGCGCCAGGGCCAGACGCTTGATCAGGCTAAAAAACTGATGCTCGACCAGATCGAACTCATTAAGAAAGGCAAATTCGAAGACTGGCTGATCCCGGCAATTGTGAACAACGAAAAGATCGCAAAAATGAAGGCTTACGAAAGTAATTCTTCCCGCGCCGATGCCTTCGTTACGGCTTTCATTGCCCGCATGGACTGGAAAGATTACGTAGCCCAGGATGAGCAATTTGCCAAAATTACCAAAGCCGATGTAGTGGCTGCTGCCAATAAATATTACGGCAACAATTACGTGGCTGTTTACAAGCACAACGGCAAAGATCCGAACATCCAGAAAGTGGACAAGCCTGCTATTACGCCGGTTCCGGCTAACCGTACGGCCCAATCGGAATTTGCGAAGAATGTAATGACTACGCCAAGCCCGGAACTGCAGCCGGTATTCGTAGATTATAAAAAAGACATTCAGCAGCTTAACCTGAAGAACAACATTCCGGTACTCTACACCCAGAACAAGGAAAATGGTTTGTTCGAGCTTTATTACGTGCTGGATTTCGGCACGAATAACGACCCGAAACTTGGCCTGGCGGTTAACTACCTGAAATATCTGGGAACCGATAAACTGAGCGCCGAAGAACTGCAAAAAGAATTCTACAAGCTGGGTTGCTCCTTCGATGTATTTTCTTCTCAGGACCAGGTTTACGTTTCCTTGCGCGGCCTGAACGATAACTTCGAAAAAGGCCTGAACCTGTTCGAGACGTTTTTGGCTAACGCCAAACCGGATAAAAAAGCCCTGAAGGATCTGGTAGACGGCATTCTGAAAGAGCGCGAAGATGCGAAGTTAAGCAAGCAGATCATCCTGAGCCAGGCATTAGTGAACTACGCCAAGCACGGTCCGAAAAACCCGTTCACCAATATTCTTTCCGAAAAGGAACTGAAGAAAGTGAAGCCGGAAGAACTGGTAGCCCTGGTGAAAAGCATTCCGACCTACGAGCACCGCGTAATGTACTACGGTCCGCAAGCGCCGAGCAAACTGGTGTCCACGTTAAACGAGAGCCACAATACGCCGGCTACTTTAGCGGCAGTTCCGGCCGAGAAAGCGTTCAAGGAACTGGACATTAAAACGCCGAAAGTTTTATGGGTAGATTACAACATGGTGCAGGCCGAGATCATTTTCCTGACCAAAGGCCAGAACTACAACAAAGACCTGGTACCAACAGTGAGCTTGTATAACGAGTATTTTGGCGGCAACATGGGCTCTATCGTGTTCCAGGAATTGCGCGAATCGAAAGCGTTGGCTTACTCGGTTAACTCCCGCTACAACAATGCCGCGAAAAAAGACCGCGCCAACTACATCATGTCTTACATTGGTACACAATCCGATAAATTACCGGAAGCCATGGCGGGCATGGAAAACCTGCTGGCCGAAATGCCGGTTGCCGAAGGAAACCTGGCCGCTGCCAAATCTTCCATCCGCAACAGCATTGCAACTGAACGTATTACCAAATCCGGCATTCTGTTCAACTACGAAAGAGCACGCAAATTAGGCATTGATTACGACCTGCGCCGCGACATCTTCCAGAGCGTGAACGCCATGACCATGGACGACGTGAAGAAATTCCAGGCCGCCAACGTAAAAGGTCAGCCTAAACTGATCCTGGTAATTGGTTCGAAAGACCGCCTGAACTTTAAAGAACTGGCCAAATACGGTAAAGTAGAAGAACTGAAACTGAAGGATATTTTCGGTTACTAGTTTTGGTAGCAGGTATCAGGTAGTAAGTATCTGGTAGTTGGTATCTGGATTAAAAGGGGAGCTGCAGGTTTGCGGCTCCCTTTTTTTGTTAGATCGGCACTCAGGGATCAGGCATTTTCCTGGTCTCTACCCCGGCCTGTCCCCTGACAGGCCGGAAGCACTGCAGCCATGAGCATTGTGCAGAAGCTTTCCTAAAGCACTTAATAAAGGTAAAATTTCTGGAGGGTTGGCTACCTGAATGCACCGGCGATAGTCCGGCCTGTCGGGGGACAGGCCGGGGTGTATAGAATTTCCCTTGCCTGTATCGCACAAGCCAGAGCACTGCAGTTGAAGGTTTATCCTGCCTTTAAACAACCTGCAGTAGCCATTTTGAGGCTGTCGCCTCACTGATTTGAAAACTTCAGATCATTATAGTTCCAAGTTACCGCTTCGCTCAAACTTGAACCAGCTAACGTGAGAATGAAACGGCCCTGCCAACTGCCGACAATTTCAGCTCAGATCAGGTCGAAGGCGAGGGCGTATTTTACGATCTGCGTTACGTTCTTTATTTCCAGTTTGTGGCCGATATTTTTGCGGTGCTGGTTTACCGTACTTTCCGAAACAAACAGCTTTTCGGCAATATCCTTTACCCGGTACCCTTGCGCCAGCAGCGCCAGAATTTCTTTTTCGCGTTTGGTAAGCCGGCTGAAGCGGTGGTAATTTCTGGCGGCAAATTCATTTTCTTCCAGGATCCGGTTAAACTTATTCGAATTGATATTCATATCGGTAACCTTGGTACCCACCATAATCATTTTCCTGAACAAGCCCGAATCCTTCTCGCCTTCCGTAAAGAGTTTGGTGGTCATGTGGTACCATTCAAACGGCGAATCCTGGTCGGGGCGCAGGCGCTGGTAAAAGCAGTTCACCCGGCTGCCATCGCCGGATAGAATGAGCTCCCTGGCCATGCGGAAGATCTGGCTAATTTCGGAGGGCACGAAGAACTCGGTAAAATATTTATCGCCCATCAGGTTAAGTTCTTCGGACGTATGCCGGAGCACGTTACAACCGGCATTGTTCATGTAGTCGTTCGATTTCTGAATAAAGTCATCGATCAGCACCACGCCCGGAATTATCTCTCCGATTTCCTCGATGGAATAAAGTTTCTGGCCCAGCTGCTTTTCCAGGGTATACGTTTGCTGCTGCAAGCGCATGGCCGTTTCCTTCTGCGATATTTTTTTATCCGATGCCATCCATGTTGCTATTTACGCTGTAATCCCAACCCAAACCCTAACACCCAAGGGGTAAGATACAAAATATTTTCTTACAGGCAACAGGGCTTGCGTGCACCTAAAACAAACATGTTCAGCAAAATACAGCGGACTCCGTTTTACGCCTTCGTTAAAATGCTGTTGCTGCAATCATTTTTTCAGCGCGTTGTAGTTAAATACTTCTAAGCAAGTGAACAAATTTACTTTTAACTGCTACAATTGTCATTCTGGAAGAATCTTGTGAGGTCAGAGCATAGAAATCACAAGATTCATCCAGAATGACAGTGAGGGTACAAAACAATTATTCAAACTAAATTTATTCACTTATTTATCTGAAGTAAACAGAAAATAAACAGCAGCACAAAAAAGGCTGCCCGAATTTCTTCAGGCAGCCTTTTTAAATAAGTTCAGTTAAAATTAACCGATCAATGCATTCAGGGTTTCGCTTGGGCGCATGGCTTTGGCAACTTTGGTTTCGTCCGGGTGGAAATAACCGCCCATATCTACCGGTTTGCCTTGGGCCGCAATTTGCTCTTCTACGATCTTGTTTTCGTTTTCGGTCATGGCTTTGGCCAGCGGTTCGAAAGCAGCTTTCAGCTCGGCATTTTTGGTTTGCCCGGCTAAGGCTTGCGCCCAATACATTGCTAAGTAGAAATGGCTGCCGCGGTTATCGATGCCGCCTACTTTACGCGCCGGCGATTTGTCTTTCTCCAGGAACTCGGCGTTGGCTTTGTTCAGGGCTTCTGCCAGCACTTCAGCTTTTTCGTTTTTGGTTTTGTACGCCAAGTCTTCCAGAGATACTGCAAGAGCTAAGAACTCACCCAGAGAATCCCAACGCAGGTAATTTTCTTCCTGGAACTGCTGCACGTGTTTCGGCGCGGAACCACCGGCTCCGGTTTCGAACAAGCCGCCGCCGTCCAATAAAGGAACGATGGAAAGCATTTTGGCGGAAGTACCTAATTCTAAGATCGGGAACAAATCAGTCAGGTAATCGCGCAATACGTTACCGGTCACTGAGATTGTATCCTGGCCATTCTTCGCGCGTTCGCAAGTGAAACGCATGGCTTCTACCGGGCCCATGATCAGAATTTCCAGACCCTTGGTATCGTGGTCTTTCAGGTACTGGTTTACTTTTTTGATCAGGTTGGCATCGTGGGCGCGCTGCGGATCTAACCAGAAAACGGCTGGCGTGTTGGTGATGCGGGCGCGGGTTACGGCTAATTTCACCCAGTCCTGGATCGGCAGGTCTTTGGTCTGGCACATGCGCCAGATATCGCCTTCTTCCACGTCGTGCTCCATTAAAACGTTGCCATTGGCATCGGTAACGCGCACTTTACCGGCTTCCGCGATCTGGAAAGTTTTGTCGTGCGAACCGTATTCTTCGGCTTTCTGGGCCATTAAACCGATGTTCGGCACGGTGCCCATGGTTTTCGGATCGAAAGCGCCGTTCACTTTACAGAATTCAATTACTTCCTGGTAAATGGTGGCGTAGTTTCGGTCCGGGATCATGAATTTCGTGTCGTGCGATTTGCCGTCGGCGCCCCACATCTGGCCGGAAGTACGGATAGCAGCCGGCATAGAAGCATCGATGATCACGTCGTTCGGGAAGTGCAGGTTGGTGATACCTTTGTCGGAATCTACCATTGCCAGGGCCGGCGCGTTGTCGTAAACTTTTGCAATGTCGGCCTCAATTTCGGCGCGTTTTTCAGCGGAAAGGTTTGGCAGTTTGTTGTACAGGTCGCCTAAACCGTTGTTCGGATCGAAACCAATTTCTTTGAAGGTAGCGGCGTGTTTTTCAAAAACCGGTTTGAAGAAAACGGTTACGGCGTGGCCGAACATGATCGGGTCGGAAACCTTCATCATGGTGGCTTTCAGGTGCAGGGAAAGCAGGACGCCTTTGGCTTTGGCATCGGCAATTTCGCGGGCGTAGAATTCGCGCAACGCTTTTTTGCTCATGCGCGAGGCATCGATCACTTCGCCGGCTTTCAGTTTCAGGCCATCTTTTAAAGTAGAAGTATTGCCGCTGGTGCTTACGAATTCGATCTTCACTTCAGTAGCATTATCCACAGTCACCGATTTTTCGGAACCGTAGAAATCGCCGTCCTGCATGTGTGCCACGTGGCTTTTAGAATCGGAAGACCATTTGCCCATGCTGTGCGGGTGCGCTTTGGCGTATTGTTTCACGGCATCAGCTACGCGACGATCCGAGTTACCTTCGCGCAATACCGGGTTTACCGAGCTGCCCAATACTTTGCCGTAACGGGTTTTCACCTCCTTTTCGGTATCGTTTTGCGGGTTGGCCGGGTAATCGGGAATGTTGTAGCCCTGGCTTTGCAGCTCTTTAATGGCAGCCACCAACTGCGGTACCGAAGCGGAAATGTTCGGCAGTTTAATGATATTGGCTTCCGGGGTTTTGGCCAGTTCGCCTAAGTACGCCAGGTCGTCGTTTACTTTCTGGTCTTCCTTCAGGTTCTCCGGGAACGTGGCCAGAATACGGCCAGCCAGGGAAATATCGCGGGTTTCTACTTCAATGCCTGCTGCCTGGGTGAATTTCTTCACGATCGGCAGGAAGGAATGCGTGGCCAGAGCCGGCGCTTCATCGGTTATGGTGTAAACAATTTTGGTAGTCTTGCTAGTCATTTGCTCTTTCTTTTAAAGTTCAATTCCCGGAAACCGGGCTTTCCGGCTATGGCAATAGCTTACGCTACCGGCCGTACAGCTGGTTAGAAGAGCAAATATAAGAGTCTTTTTAATATTCAGAGTTTTTACCTGAAACAGCTTTTTTTAAGTATCTGATCGGAAGCAAATTACGAATTAACCTTCCGCAAACAGGTTGTCTGAACTATGATTTATATGATTTGTGTGATGGCTTTGAAATTGAGGGTAATGTCTGAACTATGATTTGTGTGATTAAAGGACGGGCATGAGGTTTCTGCAAAAGAATTATTGCAATGCTGGAGAGGAAAGAGAAAAAGGAACTTACAAGGGTAACCGAAACTGATGCCGTAAGGGCTACATTAGTTTCGATAGCTTTCAGAAGGTTGCACCCCACGTAATTCACCTTTGCTCCTACTCCGCTCTGCACATGAGCCCGTAATTACCACTTGGAAATTAAATCCTATAAATCTTGTTCAGACAAATAGCTGCCGTTTTTTCAGCGCAAAACGGTAGCGTTTCCCCTGAAAAACCCAAACGACAGGTTTAATGGTGCACCTGGTTTTGCATCAGTTCAATTACTTCTTCGTCGCTTACCTGCAGAAATTCCCGGTAGAACTGGCCGACGGCAAAAAAACCGGGTGGCGCCATTAGGCAGATCAGTTCATCTACCAAAGGCTCAAATTTATCGATGGCCTGCGGCGGGGCTACGGGTACGGCGATTACTACCTTTTTGGGCTGTTGTTCCTTTACCAGTTCAACGGTCGCCAGTAAGGTCTGCCCGGTGGCAATTCCGTCGTCTACAATAATTACGAGTTTATCTTTCAGGTTTAGCGGTGGTTTTTCGCCCATGAAAAGTTTGTAGCGCCGGTGCAGTTCTTCCTGGATTTTGGTTATTTCCCGGTTCACGTAATCTTCCGGCACTTTTACGCTTTTATTCAACACCACGCTGTGCATGCTTACGGCACCAATGGCGTATTCCGGGTTGGCCGGGTGCCCGATCTTTTTGATCAGGGCCAGTTCCAGCGGCATTTCCAGGTCTTTGGCGATGATGGCACCAATGGGTACTCCTCCCCGTGGGATTGCAAGGACAACGCCGTCCTGACCTTTGTATTTCTGAAGCTCGTGACTGAGCATGATGGCAGCTTCGTGTCGGTTCCGGATCATTTTATGGGAATTCAGTTGCATGGTTTGGCACGTAATATTTGAAGGGGAATAGGCTACCGGCCGGAATCCAGGTATTTATCGAACCATTTTGCGGCTAGTTCAGCCACGTGCTCCAGGGTTCCTGGTTCTTCGAACAAATGGGTAGCGCCGGCAACAATTTCCAGGTTCTTCTCGCTCTGCAATAAGTCGTAAGCCTGTTGGTTCATCCCGATCACCGGTTCATCGTTGCCGCCTACAATCAGCAAGGTTGGGGCAGTAACAATCGACAGCACTTTAGCCGCCAGGTCTGGTCGCCCTCCCCTGCTTACTACGGCCCGGATCTTCGTACCCAATGCAGCGGCAGCGCCTAAGGCCGAGGCCGCGCCGGTGCTGGAGCCAAAGTAGCCGATCTTCAGGTTTTTGGTGCGGGCTTGCTGCAGGAGCCAGTCAGTCGTCAGGATGAGGCGTTCGGTCAGTAGTTTTATATCGAAACGCATACTGTAATCCAGGTCTTCTTCCGGGGTAAGCAAATCGAAAAGCAGCGTGGCGTGGCCGTGCTGCTGCAGAAACTCGGCTACAAAACGGTTGCGGGTGCTCAGGCGACTGCTGCCGCTTCCGTGCGAGAAAACGACAATACCGGTGGCATTTTCCGGAATGGTCAGGTCGCCGGTTAAGGTTACGTCGCTTACTTTTATTTGTAGGATTTCGGTAGTCAGCATTTTTTCCATGGCAGCGTTTTTTTTATTTCGAACCGTTCTCCCAGAACCGGATTGGCTTTGGGCTTCCGGTTGCATACGCATTTCTATAGCCTGAGTTAATACCTACACCTACTTAAACCTAGCTTAAAACGCTGGAAACGGCCTTTTTAAAGAAGTACAAAGTTACTTTACCCTTGGAAGCCTTTGGTTCGGCGGCAGATTTCTTACATTCCCTAAAAAACTGCTATTTTGCGTTCCGTTACCTAAAAACTGCTGCCTTGTACCTTTACGTTAAATCCATGCACATCATTTTTGTGGTTACCTGGTTTGCCGGGTTATTCTACATTGTGCGCCTGTTCATTTATTTTGCCGAAGCGGCCGAAAAACCGGAACCCGAAAAAAATATTCTGCAAAACCAGTTCAAACTTATGCAGAAGCGTCTGTGGTACGGCATTACCTGGCCTTCGGCGATGCTCACTTTAATCTTTGGGGTCTGGATGCTTTATTTATATTCCGGCTTTCAGAATATTCCGACGTGGCTGTGGCTGAAAATTGCTTTTGTAATTGGCTTGTTCCTGTACCATTTCAGTTGCCATAAAATTTTTAAGCAGCAGCAGGCCGGCCTGGTAAAACAATCTTCCACGCAACTGCGCATCTGGAATGAAGTGGCCACGCTTTTTCTTTTTGCCATTGTGTTTCTGGTGGTGCTGAAGAACAGCCTGGATTTTATCTGGGGGATTGTCGGGTTGGTTCTTTTCGGGGTGATTTTAATGCTGGCGATCCGGATTTATAAGAGGTTGCGGACGAAGTAGTTTAATTAAGCTTGGTTTCTTGCTTTCCAGAGATGCCGGACCATTGATTATTAACCTATAACTTTTAATTAGCTTTCTCCCTCAAGCCCCGAAATGCTTCGGGGTAGACCTAAGGCTTCGTTTCTACGTTCGTGTCTTCTATTCAAACTGGCCTAGCGGCCTGTCTCCGGCACCGTATGAATAGGAGGCCGCGCACGTAGAAACCCAGAAAGTTTTCGGGGCAGGCTTCTATCAGCATTCCTTCGTGGCTTGCTTTCTTTTAAGTTAAGTTCTATCCGCCAACGTGGTTTTCAGGGGCGCTGCGCTGGCGATATGCGTGGGGACAGGTCAAGCCCTGTCCGTACAAATTAGAAAAGGAAAATTCTGAAAATTCTATAATTCTGAAAATTCTGATCCTGATTCAAACAATTGTCCTGAAAATCCTTTAATTGGCTCCGCCGAACTTCGTTTCTGAAAATCCTGATAAAAAAAAAGCAGCTGATTTAGGGGCTGGGTGGTTATTTTCTGACTCCGATTAACCTTTTCGATGTTGTTGCTTATGGTTGGTCTGCCTAGCGGCTCAATTCCCTGCTATTCTTTTCAAAAATTTCTGACACCCGGACATGCTATATGATCATCTTTTCACTCGGGTGAAGGTCTTCGGCTTTTCAATTTCCTGATATCAGGTCCTCTCAATCCGAGTGCCATGCCCTTTTTCTTCTTCCGGAACATTCTATTTATGCCGGTTTAAACCTTTAATTTAAGGCTAAGCCAAATAAATCGTGTATTTAAAGTTACAAACCATTAAATTTAATGCCTGATCTTTGTTAAATTGGTTTTGACTCATTATGAAAATAAAGCTACCGATTCCCCCTTTTTTTACGAGCCTGTTGCTTTTGGTGCTGGCCTTCCTTTGTACCGGCACCAGCCTGGCTCAATGTCCTGTTGCTTCCGCCTGTATTCCCGGCAACCTGCCGGCTGGTAATATCATATTCGGCATGGGCATTCTGAATGTTAACATCAATAACGGAGCAATCAACAACAATTCGCCGGCTAATACTACTGTGGCAAGTTATTATGATTACTCCTGCAGCATTGGTGCCAGTCTTTCGGTTGGGGTTGGCTATCCGATCAGTATCCGGACGAACAACAATGTAAACGAGAATGTGCGGGTTTGGCTGGACCTGGATAATAATGGCACCATTAACCCTACAACTGAATTGGTTTTCAGCTCCAACAATGCGCAGGTGCATACCGGTACTTTCTCCATACCAGCCTCGGCAGTAACGGGGCTCCCTTTAAGAATGCGGATTTCTGCCGATAATTTTTCTTCCCCCCTGCCCACGCCCTGCTCTTCTCCCCAATATTCGCAGGTAGAGGATTACCGGATTACTGTTTTAGCCAATGGGCAGGCACCGGTTGCGCGGTTTTCGGCTTCAGACTCCCTGACCTGTTCCGGAACAGTTCGGTTTACCGATCAGTCGCAAAACGGACCTACCAGCTGGAACTGGAACTTTGACGACGGGAATACATCTACCCAACAAAACCCGGTTCATACCTATGCTTCTCCGGGCGTCTATAATGTTACCCTGCTGGTATCCAATAGCAACGGCAATTCTACCAAAGTCCGGCCTGTTATTTACCATACCAATGTGCCGGTAGCCGCAACCTGTACGCCCGGCACCAGCAATTATTGCTGCAGCTACGGTATAACCAACGTAAATTTCGGGAATGGTCTGCTGGTAAATTCTTCCCAAAACGGCGTTGCCGGTTATGAAGATTTTACCTGTTCCAAATTTGCAAATGTAATTGTTGGCTTATCGTACCCGGTGTCAATTACCACCGGAGCAAACCCGCACGACACCCGGATCTATATCGACTTCAACAACGATGGTAGCTTTAGTAGCGCCGGCGAAATGGTTTTTCAGGCACTAAACAGAACCAATCCGGCAGGTACCATTACCATTCCCAGAACGGCTACTTTAAACACCCGGCTCAGAATGCGCATTATTTCCGATAATTCAGGCAGCAGCTTTACCAGTTGCTCCGGCATTCAGAGCGGGCAGGCAGAAGATTATACCATAGTCATTTTACCGAATACCCAACCTCCAGTAGCTAATTTTAAAGTAAGCAACCAGACTTCCTGTTCCGGTACAGAATTATTTGAAGACCTTTCGGTTAACGACCCTACCAGCTGGCAATGGCACTTCGGCGATCCGGGATCCGGCACGGCTAATACTTCTACTTTACAGAACCCTACGCACGTTTTCTCTACGCCGGGTTTTTATACCATTACCCTGATTGCCACCAACGCCTTTGGTAGCGATACCATAACCAAAGTAAACTTCGTGAATTATAGCCCTGCCAGTGCGTTTTGTACCACCGTAATAATGCCGGTTACAGGCACTGCACCAGTTGCTACCGGCTGCAGCGGCTCTGTTTACGATCCGGGCGGGCCTACAGGGCAATATCCGAACGCAGCCAACAGCACCGTTACCATTGCCCCTAGCGGAGCAGCTTTGGTAAGGCTTAATTTCACTTCTTTCGATCTTGAGCCCTACGCTGATGAACTATACATTTATGATGGTTCTTCTACTTCGTCTCCGCTGATAGGCGTTTACAGTGGCAACACACTCCCAAAGGGCGGGACCATCACTTCTACCGGTTCTGCAATTACGCTCCGCTTTATGAGCGATAATTTTTCCAGGATGGCCGGCTTCGCGGCAAACTGGACGTGTATTATGCCCATGATTCCGGTTGCTGATTTTAAGGCCAATACCGATAGCATTTGTATTGCTCCGGTCAGGTTTCAGGATATGTCAGTAAACCTGCCTACCTCCTGGCAATGGGATTTCGGGGACCCGGCTTCGGGCGCGGCCAATACTTCTACGCTCCGGAACCCAAGTCACAGGTATTCGAACCAGGTACCTGGTGCCTATACCGTTACCCTGATTTCCTGCAACAGCATGGGCTGCGACACGCTGGTAAAAACCAATTACATAAACGTGGCAGTACCCTGCCTGACGTATTGTGCCTCCCAAAATAATTCCAATACCGACAACTACATAAGCAATGTAACTTTTGGAACTTTAAATCATTCCAGCAGTGCAGACACTAGGGGTTACGGCAATTATACCACCCAAAACAGTAATATCATCCTGGGTTCTACCAATACCATTTCTGTACAACTGGGGAAGACTGTTTATTCCGGTTTTGTAACGGTCTGGATAGATCTGGATAAGGATGGCGTTTTTCAAACCTCTGAGAAACTTTTTCATGGCTACACGCCGAATATAAGTACCAGCGTCCCTTTGCTTGCAACCGGCTCCATTACAATTCCCAACTCGGTTCAGGCAGGCCCCACCAGAATGCGGGTAATGCTGAGCGGCGATTACCAGCAAAACAACCCTTGTGCCAGCAACCTGAATTTTGGTGAAACGGAAGATTACCAGGTTACCTTTTTACCGAATGCAACTCCAATGATCGGCGGTTTTTCGGCCGATCTGAATACCGTTTGTACCGGCACCGTGCAGTTTAAAGATGCCTCGATAAACGGGGCTACCTCGTGGCTTTGGGACTTCGGCGATCCGGCATCCGGGGCAGCCAATACTTCCACGTTGCAGAACCCTACCCATACCTATCCCCTGTTGGCATCTGCCAGCTACAACGTAAGCCTGATCGTATGCCGCGGTGCCCAGTGCGATACTATTTCCAAACCAGATTTTGTAACCATTCCGATTCCCTGCCAAACGTATTGCCGGCCTGCTATTACCCAAAGTCCTAATGACTGGATGAGCAATGTAAGCGTCGGAACGCTTAACAACAGCACCGCATCAGAACCGAATGGTTACGGGAATTATACAAATTTGCGGACAAATCTTGTATTGGGCTCGGCCTCAAACCCGGTAACCATTACCAAGGGTGGCAATGGCAGTAGCAGTACCGTCCGGATCTGGATAGATTTTAATAAAAACGGAACCTTCGATCTGAATGAATTGGTGTTCGACAAATATCTTACTTACACGTATCCCAATCCAGCTTATTCCGCCACAGGCACGGTGGCAGTACCCAGCTCCGCCTTTACCGGTTTTACCAGAATGCGGGTTATACTAACCTACTCCTCCAGCTTTATTTCTAATTGTCCGGGAAGTTACTCTTACGCCGAAGTGGAAGATTACACGGTTAATATTTTGCCCAACACCTTGCCTCCTACTGCGGATTTCAGACCCGATCTGGCTAATAACTGTTCCGGCGCGGTGCAATTTACCGATGCTTCTTTAAATGGCCCCACAAGCTGGCAATGGGATTTTGGCGACCCGGCTTCTGGCGCGAACAATACTTCTACCTTACAGCATCCGGTACATCAGTACCCTACCGGAACTGCCGGCAACTATACGGTTACGCTGGTAGCCTGCAAAGCCGGGCAATGCGATACCATTACCAAGCCGAATTTAATTAAGCTTACAGCCCCTTGCCAGACATATTGCGCCGTTACCAATGCTGGGGGCAACAATCATTTCCGGTGGATAAGCAAGGTGAATGTTGGTACCATAAATAACGCCACAATCGGGGAACCGAACGGTTACGGAAATTACACTTATCTGGCCACCGATCTGATGTTGGGGGTTCCTCATCCAATAACCGTGAATTTGGTTAATTCTACTGTGTATATGTATGTGTATGCCTGGATAGATTTAAACCAGGATGGGACTTTTAGTGCAAACGAACTAGTATTTAAAAAGCAGACTACTACCGTTGGCTACCGCCTGGAAGAAGCTGTTGGCAATATATTACTGCCTGGGAATGCCTTACCAGGCCTTACCCGAATGCGGGTAGTTATGTATCCTATTTCAAGCCTGAACAGCCCTTGCCAGATCAATACAGCGGATTCTGAAGTGGAAGATTACCTGGTGAACATCCTGCCTAACCCAAATCCGATAGTGGCCGGTTTTTCGGCCAATATGAATACTGTTTGCCAGGGACCGGTACAGTTCTTCGATACTTCGCTGAACGGGCCAACTTCCTGGCTCTGGAACTTTGGTGACCCGGCTTCAGGTGCGGCTAATACTTCCACGTTGCAGAACCCTACCCACACTTATCCTATTACAGCAGCCGGCAGCTACGACGTAACTTTAATTGCCTGCAAAGGTGCTTTGTGCGACACTCTGGTTTACACCAAATCCATAAACATTTCCAAACCATGCCTTAGCTATTGCATCAACCGTTACACCTCAAACAACAACCAATGGATCGGAAATGTGAGCATCGGCAGTATCAACCATAGCTCCGGGGCGGAAGCGCTTGCTTACGGCAACTACACGTACCTGAACACATCCGGCCATGCCAGTATGACTGGTATTCCGGTTTCGGTTACCTTGGGTAAAAGTTCGGGGCCGGCCAAAAATATTATGATTTTGATCGACTTTAACCGGGACGGGACATTCCAGAGTACAGAACAGGCTTTTAATACCCAGGCAGTACTTACGAACGGGCAATTAGTTGCCTCCGGCTCCCTGGTAATTCCGCCAACTGCCCTGGAGGGCCCCACCCGGATGCGGGTGATGATTCCTATTCATCCCACCTCTACTGATCCCTGTCCTAATTCTTACTCGGAAATAGAAGTGGAAGATTATACATTCATTATATTGCAAAACCCGGCCCCTCCTGTTTCCGACTTTGGTGCCAACGGCCAGATTACCTGCAACGGGGCAATTAGCTTTACCGACCGATCGCTTAATTTTCCATTTGCCTGGAGCTGGAATTTTGGCGATCCTAATTCCGGTACCGCAGATACTTCTACCCTTCAGCACCCCACCCATACGTTCACGAGCCCGGGCTTATACACCATTACGTTAATAACTACCAATGCTTTCGGCACCGATACGATCATTAAAACCAATTACATCAATTTCGACCCGGCAAATATTGCCTGCCAGACAATCTTTATGCCCGTTTCAGGAACCATCCCGGCCAGAACTGCCTGCACCGGCATGCTGTACGATGATGGCGGCCAGTTCCAGAATTATTCCGATAATGTGAATGGCGTTGCGATTATTGCCCCGCCAAATGCGGCAACCGTTTCCCTCACGTTTACCCGTTTTCAGGTAGAAAGCACGATAGACGTGCTGCGAATTTTTGATGGTGCTGATACACTAGCGCCGCTGCTAGGCACTTATTGGAATAGTGGTACCTGGGGAGGCACGCTGCCCAACAATGGCTTTCCTATAACTTCTACCGGCAAAGCCATGACCATTCATTTCAAATCTAATAACTATTACAATTACAGTGGTTTTCAGGCTTACTGGACCTGCAATACTCCAACGCCCGTCGGAATTAAGGAAGCGAATACAGATGCGCTCTTTGAAGTATATCCAAACCCAAGTTCGGGTCTGGTTAACCTGAAACTGAAACAAAACAGAGCTGATTTTAAGGTGGAGATAAGCAACATGCTGGGCCAGGTACTGTTAAGCGAACCACTGAAACCTTCCGGCTCCAAAACTCAACAACTGGATCTGCGCCGGTTTAGTAAGGGCGTGTACTTCATCCGCATCCATAACGAACAAACCTCCGGTATCCGAAAAATAGTACTAGATTAGATACTCGGAATGTAGCTGCTTAAGTGTAAAGCATAAACGCAAAAAAGTCCCGCCGGAGATTCCTGGCGGGACTTTTTTTGTTCGTTTTAATACTGTTTCTATTCCTGACCCGGAATAGCCATTTCAATGTTGTTGAACTTGATATGGCCGTCTTCCAGTACCGCTTCCACAATGGCATCTTTCCGGATGCGGCCTGAAAGGATCTCTTTGGAAAGCTCGTTCAGGATCTGGCGCTGCAATACGCGTTTCAGCGGACGGGCACCGAAAGTAGGATCGTAGCCTTGTTCGCCGAGGTAATCCAGCACTTCGTCGGTTGCTTCCAGGTGAATTCCGGCTTCTTCCAGGCGTTCCTGGATGTGGCGGAACTGGATGGTAACGATCTTGCGGATCTCGCGCTCGCTCAGCGGCCGGAACATGATCAGCTCGTCGATCCGGTTGAGGAATTCCGGCCGTACCGTTTTCTTCAACTGTTCGAACACTTCTTCTTTTGTCTGCTCAATCACTTCTTCTTTGTTGTACTCATTCATGAGCTTGAAATTCTCCTGAATGATATGCGCGCCAATGTTCGAAGTCATGATAATGATTGTGTTCTTGAAGTTCGCAATCCGGCCTTTATTGTCCGTTAAACGTCCATCGTCGAGCACCTGCAGCAGAATGTTGAATACATCCGGGTGCGCTTTTTCGATCTCGTCGAGTAGGATCACTGAGTACGGTTTCCGGCGCACGGCTTCGGTGAGCTGGCCGCCTTCGTCGTAACCTACGTAGCCCGGAGGCGCACCAATTAACCGGCTCACGGCGTGGCGTTCCTGGTACTCACTCATATCGATCCGCACCATAGCGTTCTCGTCATTGAATAAATACTCGGCCAAAGCCTTCGCTAATTCGGTTTTACCAACCCCGGTAGTACCCAGGAAAATGAACGAACCGATCGGGCGTTTCGGGTCCTGCAGACCGGCACGACTGCGGCGTACGGCATCGGAAATAGCGCTGATCGCTTCTTCCTGACCGGCTACACGTTTGCCCAGTTCTTCTTCCAGGTGCAGCAGTTTTTCGCGGTCAGACTGTAGCATTTTGCTTACTGGGATGCCGGTCCATTTGGCAACTACTTCGGCGATGTCTTCGGAAGTTACTTCTTCCTTCAGCATCGGATTTTCGTCCTGCTTTTCGGAAACTTCCTGCTGCAGTTGTTTCAGGCGCTGTTCGGCTTCCTGAATTTTACCGTAGCGAAGTTCGGCTACCCGGCCGTAATCACCTGCGCGTTCGGCCTGTTCGGCTTCCAGCTTGAACTGCTCGATGTTCTCCTTCTGCTTCTGGATTTCCCCGATAATGCCTTTCTCGTTTTCCCACTTCGCTTTCAGGTCGTCGCGGCGGGAGCTGAGGTCGGCAATTTCGCGGCTCAGGTTCGCTTCTTTGTCTTTATCGTTTTCCCTTCTGATGGCCTCGCGCTCGATTTCCAGCTGCATGATGCGGCGGTTCAGTTCGTCGAGTTCCACGGGTAACGAATCGATCTCGATCCGCAATTTTGCCGCCGCTTCGTCCATTAAGTCGATCGCTTTATCGGGTAAGAAACGGTCCGTAATGTAGCGGTTCGAAAGTTCTACGGCCGCAATAATGGCGTCGTCTTTAATGCGTACGCCGTGGTGGAGCTCGTATTTATCTTTGATACCGCGAAGAATTGAAATGGCATCCGGCACGCTTGGTTCGTCTACCATTACGGCCTGGAAACGACGCTCCAGCGCTTTGTCTTTCTCGATGTATTTCTGATATTCCTTCAGGGTAGTCGCGCCAATGGCGTGCAGTTCGCCACGGGCCAGAGCCGGCTTCAGCAGGTTGGCGGCGTCCATCGCGCTTTCACCGCCGGCACCCGCACCAATTAAGGTATGGATCTCGTCTATGAAAAGTACGATCTCGCCTTCGGAATCTATCACTTCTTTGATAACCGCTTTCAGCCTTTCCTCGAATTCACCTTTGTATTTTGCACCGGCCACGAGCAAGCCCATATCCAGCGAGAAAATGGTTTTCGATTTCAGGTTTTCGGGCACGTCTCCATGAACAATTCTTTGCGCCAGGCCTTCTACAATGGCCGTTTTACCTACGCCGGGCTCCCCTAAAAGTACCGGGTTGTTTTTGCTCCGGCGGCTCAGGATCTGCAGCACGCGCCGGATCTCTTCGTCGCGGCCGATTACCGGGTCAATTTTACCGGCCTGCGCCAGTTCATTCAGATTTTTGGAATAGCGTTTCAGGGAATTGTATTTGGCTTCGGCGTTCTGGTCGGTTACCTTTTCGCCGCCGCGCAATTCCTTGATGGCCAGCTTCAGATCTTTTTCGTTGAAGCCGACATCTTTCATTAAGGTTGCTACATTATCGGAACCCGCCATAATGCCCAGCAACAGGTGCTCGATGGAAACAAATTCATCCTTGAATTCTTTCAGGTAGTTGGTTGCTTTTTGTAAGGCTGCCGCCGCTGCATTGCTTAAATACGGACTGCCGCCGCTTACTTTCGGGTAGCCCGCCACAATCTGATCGAGCCGTGCGTTCAGGATATTGGTATTGATATTCAGCTTCTTGAACAAGAACGAGGTTACGTTCTCGTCGGTCTGCAGAATACCTTTCAACAGGTGACCGGTTTCCACCGCTTGCTGCTGGTTTCCGCCGGCAATCTCAGTAGCCTTCTGAATGGCTTCCTGCGATTTGATGGTATAGTTATTAAAATTCATAGCTTTTTCTAGTTTTTGATACCGTTTCCTGAACTTATCAAACTACTGGCCAAAGGCTGATTTAGTTGTTTTCCGGAAATTATGCCAGCTTATGTTTGGGTGTAATTTTAATTTCCGGACTTTTTGGCTGACAAAAACCTCACAGGTCTCGGAGACCTGTGAGGTTTGGTGCTTAATCATCGCCAATTACATCCGTTAAATTGAGGAAATCCGGCGGTTGGTTGTGGAAAGTTTCGAACCAGTTTTTACCGCCAAACCATTCTAAAACTTCATCCCGTTTTAGCGAAGTTGGTTTATTCAGGAGAAAAGCGTGATAAGAAGAGTGCGGCCATTCCCGGAAGTCGGACAGGAAGCCGTGTTTCTGCGGGTTGAAATGAATATAATAAACCAGGCGGCTGAAATAATGCGGACTTTTTACTTCTATCCGGCCGAATCGCTCCTGAAATAAGCTGCCGGTGCGACTATACTTTTTGTTGATGGCTTTGGTGTAGGCGTTCATCAAGTTGGAAAAACCGCGGCTTACCATTGCCGGCAAAACCTCACAGGTCTCGGAGACCTGTGAGGTTTGTGGTTCATAGGTTTCTTTGATCCGGATAAGGAAATGGAAGTGGTTTTTAAGCAGGCAATAAGCAAAAGTTTCGGCTATGGGGCTGATATGATTTCGGTAAAGTTGCAGAAAGTAAGCATAGTTCTTTTCTTCCGGAAAAATGTCTTCCCGGTTGTTGCCGCGGGTAAAGACGTGGTAATATTTACCTGGCTCGAGCGGAACTACTTTCTGCATAAACGGTAGTACGGTTAAAACCTCACAGGTCTCGGAGACCTGGGAGATTTGAATTTAATCTCACACCCTTTTATACCCATCTGTATTCTCCAAACGCTGCAACAGAATAAACACTAACCGATAAATTTCCTGCAGGTCGGTTGGGTTGGTGATGGCCTGGTAGAAATAAACCGAGAATTTCAGGCTTCCTTCCGGCTGATCTTCGTTGGGGGAAAGCTTGAGGTGGGCTTTGGGGTATTTGAGCAAAACATTCTGAATGGCGGAATCGATCAGGATCTGCTTCAGGATTACCGGTTGGTTCGTTTGGATGATATAGGCGGCGTCGAGTTCCGGATAACCCAGCTTTGCATCTTCCAGGCCGAAAAGCTTTTCAATTTCTTTTACCCAGTCCTGTGGATAGATATGGAACCTTAAGGAATTCTGCTCCGGCACCAGGGTTGTAAAACGGGTGGTTTCAAAACCGCTTTCAAAGCCGCCGCCCAGGTCAATATCCAGATCGAAGAAAATGGTAGTGCCCTGCTGTTCTAAAACTGCGGAATATTCGAGAATAGTATCTTCCCGGGCCATATCTCTGGAAACCTGGGCCCAAAGGTCGTTGTCATTTTCACCGCTGAATTTCTTTACGTTTTCCATTCCGGAAATAGGTTAGGTTGATATATGTAGATAATGCGGCATTACGCAAGTAAAAGGGAAAAAGATAAAAACGACAACCTGTGAAGAAAACAAAAGCCCGGCAACATGGGTAGCTGCCGGGCTTTTCGGGCAAAAAACATAGCGTTTTCAGTTCAGGAATGAGGCAGATTTAATTTAAACTACTACGATTGTCATTTTGCAGGAAATTTAGGGGATCAAAGCACGGAATTCACAGGATTCTTTCAAAATGACAGAAAGGAAATAAACATAATCATGTAAACTACTCCGATTGTCATTCTGAAAGAAACCTTTAGATCCAATGCACAGAAATCACAAGTTTCTTCCAGCATGACAAAAAGGAAAAAAATCTAATTGTGTAAACTACAATTGTCCAACTTCTTACTTATTGAATATCTTCCATTTGTTTGCGCATTTGTTCGGCCATCATACTGTCGGGCATGGCAATTCCCTGAGCTACGTGCATTTTAGCTTTCATGGTTGGCAGCACCCGGGCTTCGCCTTTCATCAGTCCTTCGTAGGCGGCTTTGGCTACTTCAACCGGCGAATCCAGGTCGCCCTGGGCTACGCGGGTGTTTTCCATATTGGCTACTTTAAAGAAATTAGTAGCCGTGGCTGCCGGGCAAAGCACCGTCAAGCTTACCCCGGTTCCCTTCAGCTCATTCTGCAGCGATTCGCTCAACGAAAGCACATAGGCCTTGGTTGCTGCATAAACCGCCAGTAAGGGAATGGGCATAAAGGCGGCTTCGGAGGAAACCTGCAGGATCTTTCCGGAACCCCGGTTTAGCATGAACGGCAGGTACAATTTGGTAAGGTGCGTGAGCGAAGCCACGTTCAGCTGGATCATTTCCAGTTCCTTTTTCAGGTTGGTCTGGGCAAAGAAACCATGCTCTCCGAAACCGGCATCGTTTACCAGAATGTCGATGTCGAGCTGGCGGCGCTGGGTTTCGGTAAAGACCTGTTCCGGGCTGCCGGGAACGCTCAGGTCGCAAGGAAAGGTGATCAATTCGGCATCCGGGAACTCATTCCGGAGCCGCTGAGCCGCTTCTTCCAGCTTTCCGGGAAAATGGGCTACCATTACAAGGCGAAAGCCGTTGCGGGCAAAGCAGCGGGCCAGCTCAAAACCAATGCCGCTGGATGCACCGGTAATTAAAACAGTCTGATTCGAGGTCATAAGCAAAAGGGATTTAAGGTTTTCACTGTTTGCTTTTACCCTTAAGCTCCTGAAAACGTTGCCGTTCCTCTTCCCTGCCCTGTAAATAACTCCGGCTGGTCCGCATTTTACCGGACATATCCGGCCGGAATTTCATTTTTACATTTCAAGGACATTTACCAAAACATCAAAAAAATCAATCTACAGGAGTATGGTGTTAACAGAAATTATTTTAACTTTCAAAAAATTTTACTGCATGAAATACGCCGACTACATTAACAATATTTCTTTCCGTTACATACAACCGGGCTCCAAACCATTCCCCGGACTGGGCACGCTGAAGCGCATGCTTCTGAAAGCCAACCGGCCGATAGATGTTTTCAATACCGTTTTACCGGAAAAGCACGAAGAAATGAAGGACCGGCTGAAAGACGTTTGCAAGGTCCCGCGGATGTCGACTTTCGGGGTAGGCGCCATGATCAACCTGGGAGTTTCGCAATTGAAACCTGACGAGGCGTTTGTAAACGTTGGGGTTTGGAACGGCTTTACGTTTTTGTCGGGCGTGGCGCATAACCCTGATATCAAATGCGTTGGCGTCGACAATTTTTCGCAGTTCGGCGGTCCCCGGGAAGCATTTCTGGAGCGCTTTAACCGTTTGAAAAGCCCGAATCATTTCTTTTACGACATGGATTACCTGGAATATTTTAAGCAGGTGCACCAGGGCAAGATCGGGTTTTATATTTACGATGGCGGCCACAAATACGAAGACCAGCTGAAAGGCCTGCAGGTAGCCGAACCATACTTTTCCGACAACTGCATTATTCTGGTAGACGACACCAACTGGGACGAACCGCGCGATGCTACTTACGACTTCATGAAGCAAAGCAAAAATCAATACAACGTACTGCTGGATAAGAAGACTGCCCGGAATGGGCATTTAACCTACCACAACGGTATTATTGTTTTCCAAAGAGTTAAATAACGCTATTCCGCTTTAAAAATAAATTCCACCTTAGCAGCAGGTTTGTACCTAAAGCTAAGGTGGAATTTATTTTACGGTAATTTCAGGAAGCTGAATTATAGCTGAAACCCTTACTGGACTTCGCTTTTAAATACTTCGGCGTAATGATCGGCTAAGCGGGTTGGTTCCGGCAGTTTGTGCTTGATGGCAGTTTTTATAGCCATTTCAGTAGCAAATTCCAGGTCTACCAGGTGGCCGGCCGATACAAAAACCGGCTTCACGTTATCTTTGGTACATAGCGCATTGGCTATATGCTCGTTGCGGTGCATTACGGGCGTGAAAGTGCCCTTCGTTAGTTCCGGTTGCTCATACTTGCCTACCAGTATTTTTTTGGCCACGCCCATGGTTGGTTTATTCAGCAAAACCCCCAGCTGGCTGGCAATGCCTAAGCGGCGCGGATGCGAAATGCCGTGGCCATCCACCATGATCAGGTCGGGTTTGGTTTGCAGTTTATCGTAGGCTTTAATCAGGTTCGGCGATTCGCGGAAAGCCAGAAAACCAGGCAGGTAAGGCAACTCGACGGGCTCGTAATTCCAGACTTTTTCCAGCACCTGCATGTCCGGCCAGGAGAAAAGAATAAAAACCGAAAGAATATTTTCTCCGATAAAAGAAGAATCGCAGCCGGCTATGGTTTTGATCTCGAAGGTGGGCTTTTCCAGGCGGACCTGGCGGCTCATTTCCTGCTGCTGCTGCGTAAGTTGCTTAATTAATTCCGGGTCCGGAACAGGTGCATTGTATCGTAAAAACATGTTTTGGGTATAAGGGGTCAGTAGCTGATCTCGTGGACGAAATCTAGACTTTATACGCGATAATAAGGAAAGAATAGAATTAAAAAATTATTTATTGGTGTTATGTCCATTTTTTTTAGTAATCGACCTTTAACAACGAGAGGAAGCGAATAACAGCGGGTAATGATCAGGCGCTGCACGGTATCCGGAGATCGATAAAAAGTACCTTCCACTGGCCGTTTATATAGCCGAAATGAAACCGGTAAGAACTGGCCGTTTGCACGACGGTTTTCTTTACCAGCGGCAGCGTTCTTTCGATATTTTTCACTTCCGGATCGGGCAGGCTGGCATATTTGTAGATCTCATTTTTCCGGAACTCCTGATCGTCGGCGGCAAAGCAGCCTTCCTTGCTGTAGCCGCCGCTCAGTTTGGTTTCGGTACCGCAGGTAAAGGCCGGCAGGCTTTCTTCTTTCAGCTGGCACGATTGCAGCCGGTCTTTAATGGTAAAAAAAGATTCCCCCTTAAAATCGCGTTTGAAACTACGAACATCCTGCACCCGCGTCATTTTAGGCAAGGCACCGGGGTTTTCAATAATATAGAGCCCAATTTCCGGATCGATAAAGGTATTAACCCCTTCGGCATCTTCGTTGTAAACAGCTTCCTGGAAATCGAAGAACGCTTTGGCGAACCGGCTCATGTAAACCGGCTTTACAGGTTTCCCGTTGGCGTCGTCGGGCCCCTGCAGCGGACTCAGCACCGAATCGGCTTCCTGGGGTTGCGATACCCGGTTCTCGATCTGGTCGGAAGTATCGCAACTGAAAAGTAATAGCAGGAGCCCTAAAGGAAGGTAACGGGTTTTCATAGGCATTCAGGTTAGGCAAATTTACGAAACAACACTTTATAAGTTGAAACTTTCGTGGCAGCAATCTGGTTTTCAGGCCCGAAGCCCTGGCCTTTTATGAAGCAATGGAAAGAGGTTAATCCCAAAACTGCTTAGATGATTAAAATCAGTTAACCTGCTGACTTAAAGCTTTTTTATCCGACCTTTGTATCCTGAAATTTGTACCCAACCTTTAGCCGTTAAAGATGAGCCTGAATTCTGAACTGATCCGCAAGTACAACCTGGCCGTACCCCGTTACACCAGTTACCCAACCGTTCCTTTCTGGGACACCGCCGCGCCGGACCAAAGCCGCTGGGAACAGACCGTGCAGAGCACCTTTCAGGCCACGAATCTGGAGGAAGGCATAAGCCTGTACATTCACCTGCCTTTTTGCGAAAGCCTTTGCACGTACTGTGGCTGCAACAAACGCATTACCAAAAACCACAACGTGGAGCCGGTTTACCTGCAGGCTGTTTTAAAAGAATGGGAAATGTACCGGCAGTTGCTCCCGGCAAAACCCGTTATCCGGGAAATTCACCTGGGCGGCGGCACCCCTACTTTCTTCAGTCCGGAAAACCTGACTTACCTCATTACCCGTATTCTGGCCGGTACGGACCTGCATCCAAACCATGAATTCAGTTTTGAAGGCCACCCGAACAATACTACCCGCGAGCATTTGCAGGCCCTTTACGAGGTGGGTTTCCGGCGGGTTAGTTACGGCGTGCAGGATCTTTCGCTGAAAGTACAGCAAGCCATAAACCGTGTACAGCCTTTCGGCAATGTAGCTTACGTAACGGAAGTTTCGCGCGAGATCGGCTACCATTCGGTAAATTTCGACCTGATCTACGGCCTGCCTTTTCAGACGGAAGAAAGCATTAAAGATACGTTCGAGCAGGTAATTTCGCTTTCTCCGGACCGCATTGCTTTTTACTCTTACGCGCACGTGCCCTGGAAAGAAAAGTCGCAGCGGGCCTACTCCGAGGCGGATCTGCCCCAGGACGAAGAAAAATTCGCCCTCTATGCTTTAGGCGAGGAAATGCTGCTGCAGGCTGGTTACCTGGACGTGGGCATGGACCATTTTGCCAAACCTACCGACGACCTTTACCTGGCAAAGCAGGAGAACCGCCTGCACCGCAACTTTATGGGTTACACCACCAATGCTACCAAACTGCTTATTGGCCTGGGTGTATCCTCGATCAGCGATGCCCATTATGGGTATATGCAGAACGTGAAAACGGTGGAAGAATATTACGCCCTGCTGAAACAGGAGCAACTTCCCCTGCTGAAAGGTTATTTCCATACCGAAGAAGATGTAACCCTACGCCGCCACATTCTGGATATTGCCTGCAACGGCACCACCTCCTGGAGCAATTCGCCGGTTAAAAATAAAATAAAGACTGAAGTTTTCGACAAGCTGCTTTCCCTTCAAAATGACGGGCTGATAGAGCTTGGCTCCGAGGCCTTACAGGTTACGCCATCCGGCTTCCGCTTTATCCGGAACATCTGCAGCGCTTTCGATTTGAAAATGACGGTTACCGAAACCGAGAAGATGTTCAGCAAGGCCGTGTAACTGCTTTTTCAAGGAACAGCTTATTTTTTAAACTAAATTCACCCAACAAACCAATGATCCCGCCGGACTTTCCGGCGGGATCATTGGTTTCAGGAACTTTCAGAATTACAACCCTCAGCCCTGATTATTCTGAACGGAAACTTTCCTGCAACACTAAACAAGGACAAGCCAAAGGTTTAACCCAGCGTAACAATTTCATTATAAAATCCTTTTGCAGAAAATAGTAGGTTAACATTCTAAAAAAGTAAATCCCACTAACCTCCCCCATTATTTCTCTTCTTTAATCGGGGAATTCAGAAATAAAATCAAAATATCTGTTATCCCAGTACTTAGACAATTCCCCCCCCCCCCGCCGGTCAGGGCCGTTTCGTTCTACAGGATTTTCCCCTTTAGGGGAGTTAGAGCGATGTTTACACCTGCTGATTTTTATCAGATATTGTGTTAATGCCTTTATAATTCCCTCAAGGGAATAGTCATTAGCCAGTATGAATCAACCCTGCCCTTCCGGTTTAGCCTTCTTAAAATAATTTCATTTAAAGGCACTGAAATCAAAGGCCGGATTGCGCTAAAATTCAATATTGTGCGTCGTTATTCAAAATTTGGGAAAGTCACCCCAACTAAACACTATACACCCGAAAACAACAAAGCTTATACCCTTTCTCTTTGGGGTTTTACTAAAAAAATATATAAACTCATCAATAAAATAGAGAAATAACATTATATTTGAAAAACTATATCCATGAGTTAAATCCAGTTTTATGTAATTTAATCTAATAACTGAATTTTATAAGTTGGATATTCCTTCTATTTACAACCTTAAATCATTCTTTAATTAATCGCACTATTCATCAGAAAAACTCTTACAATTTTTAATTATACACTATGCAAAAACAACTACCCCAAAAGTTCAGGGCCCGTTCTTCAAAAATGGCCCGGCTTTTAAAAAGATTCGGAAAGGTCTCGGCTGTGGCCGGAGGTCTACTGTTAGGAACTACACTCAACCCAACGAACCTCATTGCCCAATCCATTCAGAACAATTACGATTTCAGCGCTTCCAGCGGGACGTTTACTCCCCTAGGCGCCTCAGCAACGCAAATGCCTCTGGTAAAAGCGGATGGGTACCTCTCTCCTGCTACACCGATTGGGTTTACCTTTAACTTCGATGGTGTTGATTATTCCAATTTTAGGGTAAGCTCAGACGGCTACATTTCATTTGGTACCTCTTCGACTAATACTGCGACCAATGACTTGGCAGCCACTACTGCAGCCCGCCGGCCTTTATTAGCGCCGTTGTGGGATGATTTAGACGGTAAGGCAACCGGCGGATCCAATGCCGCTTACGAAGTAACCGGTACTGCCGGCTCGCGGGTCTTTACCTATGAGTGGCTTAACTGGGAATTTAACTGGAGCTCCAATGCCCCGGTAATTTCTTTCCAGGTAAAACTCTACGAAGGCTCAAACAAAATTGAATTCATATATCGTCCTGAAAGCGGAAGTGTAAATTCGGGAGGCGCCTCGGTAGGGATTGCCGGAGTAGGTACCGGTTTAGGAAACTTTATTTCCTTGAATAACCTGAGCACCAATCCTTCTGCCAGCTATACAACCGAGACGACCAACATCAGCTCCAAGCCGGCAGCCGGCCAAACCTATACCTTTACCAGAGTTGTACCTTCAGCCATAGATATAGCAACTACAGGTCTGGTAGCTCCTAGCGCTACGCCTAGCGGCTGTTTCGGGCCAAACCAAACGGTACAGGTTTCCATTAAAAACAATGGTACAGCTCCTTTAAATTTCGCCACTACTCCTGTTACCGTAAATGCGTCGGGCACTGTTGGTACCGCTACAACTACTTTCCCGCCTGTTACCGTTAATTCCGGTACTTTGGCGCCTGGAGCATCGCAGACCGTTACGGTTTCTACTACTTACAATATGAGTACTGCCGGAACGTACACCTTTAATGCAGCTGCTACAGTAGCCGGCGATGGCCGTGCCAGCAATGATGCTATGGTGCCAGCCACGGTTACTTTAGATAGCCGTCAGGTTCCGAGTTTATTAACATTGCCTCAGGTTGTTCAGTTTGATGGCTTTACCGGCTCAAACCTGGCAACCGTTTACCCGGGTTGGACAGAAGCAAGCGGCACTACCCCAAGCGGTACAACTTCTAACTGGACAAGTGATGATTTCGGGAACGTAACAGGCGGACTGCACGGCATAGCTGCCAGAATAAACCTGGATGCAGCTTCTGATAATGTCTGGATCATCAGTCCTAAGTTTACTCCTACCGCTACTACGGCCTTACGGTTCGATCTAGCCCTTACCAACTGGAACGGAACTTCGGCAGCTACCATGGGCTCTGATGATGAGCTTCGGATAATGGTTTCTACCGATTGCGGTGCCACCTATTCGGCCATCCGTACTTTTAATGCCTCTACCCCAATCAGCAATACTGGTCAATCAGAATTGATCAGTTTAGCTTCTTATGCTGGTCAAGACATACTGGTAGCCTTTTATGCTACCGAAGGAACCGTAAACGATCCTGAAGACAATGACCTGTTTATCGACAACATTATCCTGGGAACGCCAGCCACAAATGACCTGGGCGTTACGGCTCTGGTTAATCCGGTTTCGACCGGCTGCTACGGCAATGCCGAAAACGTTACCGTAACTATCAGAAATAACGGATCAAGCCCAATTAACTTTGCCACGAACAATGCTACCGTACGGGTAAATACAAGCGGAGCGACAGCAGCTGCTTTAACGGCAACGGTAAATACCGGAACCCTGGCAGCTGGCGCAACGCAGAACGTATCGGTTGGTACTATCAACATGCTGGCAACCGGCACTTACAACCTCAAGGCTTTTACCAGCATAAACGGCGATACTGATAATTATAACGACACTATTACTATCGCCCGCTCGGTAGCTCCAAGGGTTACGCTGCCCCAGGTTGTTTGGTTTGATGGCTTTACCGGCTCAAACCTGGCAACCGTTTACCCGGGTTGGACAGAAGCAAGCGGCACTACCCCAAGCGGTACAACTTCTAACTGGACAAGTGATGATTTCGGGAACGTAACAGGCGGACTGCACGGCATAGCTGCCAGAATAAACCTGGATGCAGCTTCTGATAATGTCTGGATCATCAGTCCTAAGTTTACTCCTACCGCTACTACGGCCTTACGGTTCGATCTAGCCCTTACCAACTGGAACGGAACTTCGGCAGCTACCATGGGCTCTGATGATGAGCTTCGGATAATGGTTTCTACCGATTGCGGTGCCACCTATTCGGCCATCCGTACTTTTAATGCCTCTACCCCAATCAGCAATACTGGTCAATCAGAATTGATCAGTTTAGCTTCTTATGCTGGTCAAGACATACTGGTAGCCTTTTATGCTACCGAAGGAACCGTAAACGATCCTGAAGACAATGACCTGTTTATCGACAACATTATCCTGGGAACGCCAGCCACAAATGACCTGGGCGTTACGGCTCTGGTTAATCCGGTTTCGACCGGCTGCTACGGCAATGCCGAAAACGTTACCGTAACTATCAGAAATAACGGATCAAGCCCAATTAACTTTGCCACGAACAATGCTACCGTACGGGTAAATACAAGCGGAGCGACAGCAGCTGCTTTAACGGCAACGGTAAATACCGGAACCCTGGCAGCTGGCGCAACGCAGAACGTATCGGTTGGTACTATCAACATGCTGGCAACCGGCACTTACAGCTTCAAGGCTTTTACCAGCATAAACGGCGATACTGACACCTACAACGATACGCTGCAGCAGGTGACCAGAACCGTTGCTCCTACTCTGGCGCTGCCTCAGAAAGTTGATTTCAACAGCTTTACCGGTGCAAACCTAGCCTCTACGGCAGCAGGCTGGTATGAGGCCAGTGGCGCCAGCCCTTCCGGAACAACTTCTTCCTGGACGAGCTCTGCTACAGCCCAAACCACAGCTTTGGGATCGGTAACCGCAAAAATAAACTTCCCGACTTCCACTGCCACTACCCGCACCGAATGGATCATCAGCCCGAAAGTACCGGTAACTACCGCGTCGCAACTGCAACTGAAGGCAGCCGTAACGGGCAGCGGAACAGCTACAGCCGGAACCATGAACCCATCGGATACCCTGTTTATTATGTATTCAACTAACTGCGGGGTAAGCTTCTCGAAAGTGGGAACAATCACTTCCGCCGATAACCTGAACGGAACGTTACAGACCTTTAACTTTAGCCTGGCTTCTCTGGCTGGTCAGGACGTAATTTTTGGTTTATACGCTAAAAACGGAACGCCTCGTCCGGCTGCCGCTTACGACCTGCACATCGATGATGTAATCATCAGAAACCAGTTTGCCAACGATCTATCTCCGATTATTGTTAAAACTTCTAAGTCGGCTTGCGGCCTTACCAGCAGCGAGCAGGTGTGTATAGTAGTAAGAAATGAAGGCACTGCCGTGCAAAGCAATATCCCGGTGTCTTACAGAATTAATAACGGAGTTGCTGTAAATGAGATCCTGGCCGGACCGATCCAGCCGGGCGATACCTTACGTCACTGTTTTACTGCCAATGCTAACTTTGCTGCCGGCGGTACTTACAACCTTAAACTCTACACCGGCTTAAGCAGCGAGTTATATACCAGTAACGATACCATTACTTACAGCCTTACTTCATACAACCCGGTATTTACAGCTAGTAACGTAAACACTTGTGGTAGTGGCCCTGTTACCCTTACCGCTACTGCCAGCAACAACACCACCATTAACTGGTACACCTCTAGTACTGGTGGCACCCCGGTAAGCACCGGATTAACTTACTCTCCTACTGTTACCGCAAATACAACCTATTATGTAGAAGCAATTGCTTCCGGAACTGAATACACGGGTAGAACTTCTACCATCGGTGGGGATGGATCATTCGCAGGTTCAGGTGGAATAAAATTCAATGCGAACAGCGCGTTTACCTTGCAGTCGGTGGTGGTTTATCCGAACTCAGCAGCCGGCGGTACGCTGGTTATCAACCTGAAAGATGCAGCCAACGCTGTTATAGCTACCACCTCCTACACCGTTCCCGGCTCTACAAGCCTGAAGCCGGTAACTGTACCTTTAAACTTCAGCGTTCCGGCCGGCACAGGTTATACCCTGGAGCAAACAGCAGCTGTAGAACTGATCCGCGATTTTGCTCCTGCCTCTGGCAGCTATTATCCTATTACTTCCGCTAATGGGGCCGTTACCCTTACCGATGGTACCATAGCTGGCTACTATTACTATTTCTTTAACTGGGCGATTTCAAACACTTGCGCCTCGAACCTGGTTCCGGTTACCGTAACGGTAAATGCGGCACCAGCCATTCCAACGGTAACAGCCGGCGGCGCTACTACTTTCTGTGCAGGCGGTTCGGTGGCTTTAACGGCTGCTTCTACTACGGCCGGCGCTACGTATGAGTGGTTCCTGAACGGTACGGTAATTCCTAATGCAAATAGTGCTACCTACAATGCCAATGCCAGTGGTTCTTACACCGTAGTGGCATTGACTAACGGCTGCCCTTCTGCTGCTTCTACGGCTACGGTGGTAACCGTGAACGCTGCTCCGGCTACGCCAACCGTTACCCAGAATGGCAACGTACTTACTTCATCTGCTACTACAGGCAACCAGTGGTTCCTGAACGGAACGGCTATTCCGGGCGCTACCAGCGCAACTTATACCGCTACAGCCAATGGTTCTTACACCGTAGTGGTAACCACCAATGGTTGCGACTCGGCTCCGTCTGCAGCTGTGGTTGTTGGTATTTCCGGCATTGCCGATGCACTGGCTGGCATGAGCGTAGATGTTTATCCGAATCCGGCAACAGGTTCATTCAACGTGAAGCTGAAAGGCTATCAGAAAGATGCTACCGTGGTACTTTACAACCTGGCTGGTCAGCAGATCGCTGCCGAAAAAGTAACTGCCGAGGGTAATGCCAAAAACATCAGCCTTAAAGGATTAGCGGCGGGTACTTACCTGCTGAAAGTAACTTCTGAGAAAGGTGTGCAGGTAACCAGATTAATTGTACAATAAACTTTAGATTAACTTACCCTGAAAAGCCCCGGCAGTTTGCCGGGGCTTTTTTTTTGATCCTGTTTTTTTGAAGCAAAGCATAGCGTTTTTAAAAGGAGTTCAACAACCAATTAAAATTCTATTTATTATAATGTTATTAATAAAAATTTTATATTTGGAAACTCCCATTTAATCTTCATTTAATGAATTTTACCATCCTTCAATTCCTACCTCTCACCTAAAACCAATCATCAACTATTTTAAATTTAAACTTAAGTATGAAACAAGGGTTATCACGTAAACTTAAAAGGTCTTGGCATTCTTTGGTACAAAGGTTAGAAACGTACACTGTCAGAACGGTGGCAGGCGGTGCTGTTTTACTTTCTTCCTGGATTTATTCAGCAGAAAGCCAAGCACAGACAATCATGAATAATTATGATTTTGCGGCCACTTCTGGTACTTTCACCCCTCTGCCTGCATCCGCTACTCAGGTGGCGGCCATGAAAGCCGATACCTATGTAATGCCAGCCACCAACATTGGCTTTACTTTTAACTTTGATGGGGTAAACTATACCCAATTCAGAGCAAGTTCAAACGGGCTGTTTTCTTTTAACACTGGTGCTACCACTACCACTCTAAACGATTTAGCTGCAACCGCTGCAGCCAACCGTCCACTCCTCGCCCCACTCTGGGATGACCTGGACGGACGCGCCACCGGCGGATCTAATGCTTCTTACGAAGTAACCGGCACTGCCGGCTCCAGGGTATTCACGTTTGAGTGGCTTAACTGGGAATTTAATTTATTATCAACTGCCCCGGTAGTTTCTTTTCAGGTTAAATTATACGAAGGCACCAACAAGATCGAATTTGTTTATCGTCCGGAAAGCGGTGCGGTAAATTCAGGATCTGCTTCTGTAGGGATAGCAGGTGTAGGAACCGGACCAGGGAACTTCCTTTCGGTAAATGGATTTAGCGCCACGCCAACTATTAGTTATCTAACCGAGACCAGCAACATTGGCACTAAACCGGCAGCTCCCCTCCTTTACACGTTTACCCGGGTTGCTCCTTCAGCGTTGGATGTAACAACAACAGGGCTGGTTTCGCCGGCAACAGTAACCGGCTGCATTTCCCAAAATCAACCGGTTATTGTTTCAATTAAAAATAATGGTACCGCCCCGATAGATTTTGCCACCACACCGGCCACTGTTAATGCCTCGGTTAAGACAGGTACCGTTACCACCAATTTCCCGGCATTAACGGTAAGCACGGGCACGTTGGCTCCTGGAGCCACTCAGAACGTAACTATTACGAGCAACTTTGCAATAACCACTCCCGGAACCTATACCTTCGATGCTACTACTGTTGTAGCCGGCGACACGCGAGCGGTTAATGATGCCATGTTTTCTGCAAACGTTAATTTTTCCGGCAGGCAGCTTCTGGCTCCACTTCCTCAGTTTGTTAACTTTACGGGCTATACCGGAGCGAATCTGGAGGCCGTTGCTGAAGGTTGGAGTGAAGCGAGCACCGCAGCTGGCACGGGCAGTTCTTCCAACTGGACGGATGATGACTTTGCCAATGTGACCGGAGGACCATACGGTGCAGCTGCCAGAATTAACCTGGATGGCACCACCGATAGAGTTTGGCTGGTAAGCCCGAAAGTTACGGCCACTGCAACCACTGCTTTAAAATTCGACCTTGCACTTACTACTGCCGATGCTACTGCAACTGCAACCCTGGGCACCGACGACCAGCTGCAGGTAATGGTTTCTACGGATTGCGGCGTAACGTATACCCCGGTCCGGACTTACAGTGCTACAACCCCTATAAGCAATACCGGCCAGACCGAAACCATTAGCCTGGCTTCCTTTGCTGGCCAGGACATTGTAGTTGCACTTTTTGCTACGGAGGGCACCGTAAACGACCCGGAAGATAATGACCTGTTTATAGATAACCTTTACCTGGGCACTCCCCCTGCTTTGGATCTGGGCGCCAACCTTTTAGTAGCTCCTATTGCCTCAGGCTGTTATACTGCCAACCAAACCGTTACCGTAAGGATCGAAAATTTTGGGACTAATATTCTGGATTTTGCTGCTAACCCGGCTACGGTTTCCGTTAATGTTTCCGGCGCGGTTACTCAGGTTATTACCACTACACTTTCTACCGGAACCTTAGCCCCGCGTGCCGCTATGAACGTAAACGTTGGCACCCTGAATATGACTACGGCAGGAACTTATACTTTTGTAGGAGAAACAATTTTAACCGGCGACGGGAACCCGGCCAATAATAATTCTACAGCTATTTCCCGCACAGTAGCGCCAATTCTGGCCTTACCTCAGGTGGTAAATTTTACCGGATTTACCGGCGCTAACTTAACTGCTGTTTTCACGGGCTGGTCCGAGGCTGATGGGATAATACCAGCCGGAACTTCTTCTTCCTGGACAGATGCTAATTTTGCTAATGTTGCAGGACATGCAAACGGGGCGGCAGCAAACATAAACCTGGACGCTGCAACGGACAAGGATTGGATCATTGGCCCCAAAGTAGCTGCTTCTGCCTCAACCGTTCTTAAATTCGACCTGGCATTAACAAATGACAATGTAACTACTGCTACCACCCTGGGGTCTGACGACGCCTTGGTTGTTATGGTTTCCACCGACTGCGGCACTACTTTTACACCAGTTCAGATATACGATGCTTCTACTTCTATCAGCAATACCGGGCAAACTGAAACGGTAAGTTTAGCGGCGTATGCCGGCCAAAACATTATTGTGGGCTTTTATGCTACCGAAGGTACTGTTAATGATCCGCAGGATAATGATTTGTTCCTTGATAATATTTTCCTGGGTGACATTCCAACCGTAACCGCCAGCGGCCCAACTACCTTCTGTACGGGGGGTACTGTCACCCTAACAGCTGTTACTACAATCCCGGGAGCTACTTACCAGTGGTTTGAGAATGGAGTTGCTATAGCAGGCGCTACCTCAGCTACTTATACCGCTTCAACGGCTGGTTCCTATACGGTAGCAGTAACTGCTACTGCTGGCGGAACTGCGACCTCTATACCTACCGTAGTAACCGTTAATACTCCGGCAGCCACACCAACCATTACGGCAGGTGGCGCTACCACCTTCTGCTCCGGCGGTTCAGTTGTACTTACTGCGGCTTCCTCCACTACCGGTGCTACCTATGAGTGGTTCCTGAACGGTATCGCTATTTCTGGTACGAATACGGCTACCTATACTGCCAGTGCTGCCGGTGCTTATACCGTTGTAGCTACGGCTAACGGCTGTCCTTCGGCTGCATCTACGGCTACAGCTGTAACGGTAAATGCTCCGGCTGCAACGCCTACAATAACGGCTGGTGGCGCTACTACTTTCTGCTCAGGCGGAACCGTTACGTTAACTGCTGCCTCTACCACTGCCGGCGCTACTTACCAGTGGTTCGAAAATGGCATTGCCATTTCTGGCGCTACAAATGCTACTTATATTGTTAATGCCAGCGGCTCTTACACGGTAGTAGCAACAGCTAGCGGCTGCCCTTCTACTGCTTCTACGGCTACAGTTGTAACTGCTAACGCTTTGACAGCTATTCCAACGGTAACGGCTGGCGGCGCTACTACTATTTGTACAGGCGGTTCGGTAGCTTTAACTGCTGCTGCTACCACAGCCGGAGCTACCTTCCAGTGGTTTGAAAATGGAACTGCTATAGCTGGTGCCACCTCTGCTACTTACACAGCTTCAACGGCTGGTTCCTATACGGTAGTAGCTACTGCAAATGGCTGTCCTTCGGCTGCTTCTACTGCTACTGTGGTAACCGTGAACGCTGTTCCTGCTACGCCTACTATTACCCAGAATGGCAATGTGCTTACTTCTTCTGTAACTGCTGGCAACCAGTGGTTCCTGAACGGCACTGCTATTTCCGGCGCTACCGGTGCTTCCTATACGGCCACTGCTAATGGTTCTTATACGGTAGTGGTAACTGCCAATGGCTGCGACTCGGCTCCTTCTACTGCGGTGGTAGTGAACATTTCCGGCATAGCGGCTAATCTGCCTGGCATGAGCGTAGATGTTTATCCGAACCCTACAACCGGTTCTTTCAACGTGAAGCTGAATGGTTACCAGAAAGATGCTGCTGTAGTACTTTACAATCTGGCCGGTCAGCAAATTACTTCTGAGAAAGTAGCGGCTGACGGCAACGCCAAAAACATCAATCTAAAAGGATTAGCTGCGGGTACTTACCTGCTGAAAGTAACCTCTGAGAAAGGTGTGCAGGTAACCCGATTAATTGTACAATAAACTTTAGATTAACTTACCCTGAAAAGCCCCGGCAGATTTGCCGGGGCTTTTTTCATGAGCACTTTTTTATATAAAAAGCTACTATTCTTTAAACCAAAACAAGCTTAGCTGGTTATTATCTGAAAGGCTCCGGTTCCTGCAACCAAACAGAACAGGCCCTTCCAGGCAACCCTTTTCAACAATAGCTTGTCTACTGGCATGAAAGTATTACTGAATCTTCTGTAAGTTTTCCAGCGAAAAAATTCCTCTAACTCACTCTTTAATTATTAAGAATTATTGCCATGAAAAAATATCCCGTAAAACCATCTTTCTACTACCGCCCGGCTTACAGCTGGTTGCGGAAAAAATAAATTCCATTCTGATCTTTTCTGCCAGGAGAAGAATGTTGTTTCCAGAGTTCCGTTCCTGATTATCAGGATTCGCAGGTTTTCTTTTAACTTTGGGAAACAACTCTTCGCCATTTGAACGCTTCCACCTTTTCGGCTTATTTACAGGTCGGATTTCACCACATTTTCAATTTACAGGCGTATGACCACCTGGCCTTTCTGGTAGCCCTGGCCGCACCTTTTATCTGGCGCAACTGGCGGAACGTGGTGCTGCTGGCAACAGCCTTTACCATTGGGCATTCAGTTACGCTGGCGTTAGCCGTGCTGCAGATCATTCCGGTTAATGAAAGCTTAATTGAAACCCTGATTCCGGTTACCATTCTTTTCACAAGCCTTTTCAATATTTACCAATATGCCAGACCCGAACAAAAAACGGTAGGGTTTGGGCTGCAAAACCTGCTGGCCGCCGGTTTTGGTTTGATCCATGGCATGGGTTTTTCAAATTACCTCCGTTCACTTTTAGGCAAGGAAAGCAAGCCGGTTTTAGAGTTGTTCGCGTTTAACGTAGGCATCGAGATCGGTCAGGTGCTGATCGTGTTGCTGGCTTTACTATTGAATACTTTTGCCGTCCGGTTGTTGCCGCGGAAAACCTGGATCATGGTGGTTTCGGGAGTTACGGCTTTGGTTTCAATTTATATTCTTTTCGGGATTTTTGCCAGCTGATAATAAAGTAGCGCAGGGGTTAAAGCCAATGCATCAACTTTAGAAAAGGAACGTCATTTCGAGCGAAGCCAAGAAAACTTACGGGAGTTACAATGAGCTGACGAGCGTAGCAAGACAGGTCTTACAATAAAAATAAATGTGGAATGGCCCCATAAGTTCCCCCAACTTCCTTCGGGATGACGCAATATTTCAATTCATTTTTTTTTAAGTTGACGCATTGGGTTTTAACCCTGCGCTACTTTGATTTTCCCATCTCAAATACGATTAGAAGGCTTCAATTCTCCTGAACTACAGTCGAAAAATTCGGGTTAAAGCCATCCAAATATCTTAGCCTGCGTCGTCAGCTCGAGCAGACGGCAATAATACATTTCACCATCCCTCAGACTCCCTGCAAATTATCCATTGCCGTTGACTTCAGTTAACGAATTTCCAATTCTCCCCTAAAAATTGTATCTTGATCAGGAATGCGCTTTTGCTTTCTGAAACCGGCATTTTCACATTCCCTCATTTTCTAATTTTCTCATTTCAATATAAATGCTGAAACGACTTTTTGCTGCTGTTTTCATAGCGTTCTCCGTTGCTCCGGCTTTTGCCCAGAATAATACCGACCAGAGCAAATTCCGGCAACTGGCCCAGGAATTGCCCACGCCGAATACCTACCGCACGGCTTCCGGCGCGCCCGGTCACCAGTACTGGCAGCAGCGCGCCGATTACGTGATTTCCGCCGAACTGAACGACGATAACCAGTCTCTGAAAGGTACCGAAACCATTACCTACACAAACCTTTCGCCGGATAAGCTGACGTATTTGTGGGTGCAATTAGACCAAAATATTTTCGACAAGGAAAGCATTACGGCCCTGACCCGGACCGGGGAAATTAAAGACCGCATGACGTTTTCGGCGGTGGAATACATGCAGCAGCAGGGTTTTGACGGCGGTTTTAAGATTGAAAGCGTGAAGGATGCGAAAACGAACAAAGCGCTGAAATACACGATCAACAAAACCATGATGCGCGTGGATCTGCCGCAAACCTTAAATCCGAAAGGCAGCTACAGTTTCACCATCAAATGGCACCACAACATTAATAATCAGCGGAAAATTGGCGGGCGCAGCGGTTACGAATATTTCGAGAAAGACGGCAATTATTTGTACCAGATGGCGCAGTGGTTTCCACGCATGGCGGTGTACGACGACGTGAACGGCTGGCAGCACAAACAATACCTGGGCCGCGGGGAATTTGCCCTGCCTTTCGGCGATTACAAAGTGAGCTTAACCGTGCCGGCCGACCATTTGGTTACCGCCACCGGCGAACTGCAGAACGCCGAACAGGTTTTGACTTCGGAAATGAAAAGCCGGTTGAAAAAAGCCGAAAACACCAAAAAACCGGTTTTGATCGTTAGCCAGGCCGAAGCGGAAAAGAACGAAAAAAGCAAAGCCGGCAAAAAGAAAACCTGGACGTTTACGGCTAAAAACGTGCGCGATTTTGCCTGGGCCAGTTCGCGTAAATTTATCTGGGATGCCATGCAGGTGAACATCGAAGGCAAACCGGTAATGGCGATGTCCTTCTACCCGAAGGAAGGAAATCCGCTCTGGGGCCAGTACTCTACCGAAGTAATTGCGCACACGCTGAAAGTTTACTCGAAATTTACGGTGCCTTACCCCTACCCGGTTTGTATTTCGGTGCACGGCGCGGTGGGCGGCATGGAATACCCGATGCTGAGCTTTAACGGCGGTCGCCCGGAGGCGGATGGCACCTATTCGGAGCAAACCAAGTACGGCATGATCTCGGTGATCATTCACGAAGTGGGCCACAACTTTTTCCCGATGATCATTAACTCCGACGAGCGCCAGTGGAGCTGGATGGACGAAGGCCTGAACACGTTTGTGCAGTATTTAACCGAACAGGAATGGCAGCGCGATTACCCGAGCCGTCGCGGCGAACCCTACAAAATTGTGGACTACATGAAAAGCGACAAAAGCACGCTGGAGCCGATCATGACCAATTCGGAAAGCATTCAGCAGTTCGGGAATAACGCGTACGGCAAACCGGCCACGGCCCTTAACATTCTGCGCGAAACGGTAATGGGCCGCGAACTTTTCGATTATGCATTCAAGGAATATTCGCGCCGCTGGAAATTCAAACACCCCATGCCCGCCGACTTTTTCCGGACCATGGAAGATGCTTCGGGTGTGGACCTGGACTGGTTCTGGCGCGGCTGGTTCTACACCACCGACCACACCGACATTGCCCTGGAAAGCGTAAAATGGTACACCATCGACTCCAAAAACCCGGAAATCGAAAATGCCAAGAAACTAAGCGCCCGGAATGCCGAACCAAAAACCTTATCGCAGCAGGAAAACCTGAAAAGTATTTCCCGCACGTTGGTTGACGAAAAACCGGAGCTGAAAGATTTCTACAACGCCTACAATCCGCTGGAAACCACGGCTTCGGATAAAGCCCGTTACCAAGCTTATTACAACTCGCTTTCGCCTTCCGAAAAAGCCATTCTGGACAAAGGCCTGCACTTTTACGAAGTCGATTTCCGAAATATTGGCGGGTTAATTATGCCGCTCATTGTGCAGATGAAATTTGAAGATGGTACAGAAGAAACCGTACGCATTCCGGCCGAGATCTGGCGCCTGAACAACGAAAAAGTAACCAAGGTTTTTATTACTGAAAAGCCGGTGGTGTCGTTTACATTGGATCCATTTTTAGAAACGGCTGACGTTGATCTGAGCAACAACAGTTTCCCGCGGAAGCTAGCGCCATCGCGGTTTGAGTTGTTTAAGGAGCGGAGTGAACGCGGGAGTAACCCGATGCGGGAGCAGTTGAGGCAGCAGGGTTCAGGTGGGGCGAGTGGTAGCAGTGCGGAGTAGCTTTTAGACAAAAAAGGATAGCGATTTCTGCTGACTTTTGATTGTAGTGCTTCGGTCTGTGCGCCACAGACCGAGGTGAGCTGGATGAAGGTATTAACTAACTCGATCAAAATGCTTTATAAACTTACCAATTTTTACCGTGGTCTGTGGCGCACAGACCACCCTTCTACTGTTTCACTTAGCACTGAACTTTTAACTGTCTTTCATAACCATTTCCATAGGAACCCGAATACCTGAGCTAAACCTTCTGAAAAATGTAAATGCCGGACTTAAACTACTTTCAGCCTTTGCGAAAATCGACCTTGGTTTTGGGCGAGGTTTATTTCTGGACAAACACGATCAAAGATTGGAGAAATCTGCTAAAACCGGATAAGTATAAGCAACTCATTATCCAGGCGCTGCTGGAATTGAAACAGAAAAACCTTTTTGCAGTTTATGGCCTGGTAATTATGCCGAACCATTTGCATCTACTCTGGGAACCGTTGCAGAAAAATGGCCGGGAAATGCCGCATGCCAGCTTCAATAAAATTACCAGTCACGAAATTATCAAAGACCTAAAACTACAGCATCAAGAGGTATTACCTTATTTCAAGGTGCAGGAAAAAGAAAGGCAATACCGGATCTGGCAACGTGATGCCTTAGCGGTTTTAATGGATAGCAAAGCAAAATTCGAGCAAAAATTGCTTTATATTCATTTGAATCCATTACAAGAAAAGTGGAATTTAGCTGCGAGCCCTGAAGATTATTATTGGTCTTCGGCGCGCTTTTATGAAACAGGCGAAGATACTTTTAATCTATTTACGCATTATGGGGAGAGGTTTGAGTAATTGAAAGTAGACGGCAGTGCTTCGGTCTGTGCGCCACAGACCAAGGTGATGGAATAAGGAACATTAAAAGTAAAACTCCACTTCAACTCTTATAGCGGAGTTTTTCCCTTCTGCTTCCTACTGTTTTGAATGGTAAAATTTACGCCGCCAGCGCATATTCTTTAATCAATACTTCCGCAGGCAAACTTAAAGCTGCTGCTAGTTTCCGGACCATCTCAAGTGTAAGTGGTCTTTTCCGGTTCAGGATCTTTGAAACAGTTGCTTTGTCGCCGATAAATGGAACGAGGTCTTTATCTTTCCAGCCCAAGTCTTCCATTCTTATCTTAATGGCTTCTATCGGGTCAGGATTACCAATGGAATAATGTTGCTCATCATATTCCTTCACCAAAAGCGTTAAAATATGCAATTCATCGCCGGCTGGCGTGCCGGGGGCAGCCTCGAAGATTTCTTCTATTCTGGCAACGGCGGCATCGTATTCGGCTTCCGTGGTTAGGGGTTTTATTATTTTCATATTCCGTTTCATTTCAAAATCCATTACAAGCTACACTTTCAGGACATCAATTTTGTCGTACTCGGCGTGGGTTCCGATCCATTTCACCATTACCCGCTTGTACTCAAATACCACGCGCGCTACCAACCGGTAATGGTTGCCTTTAATATTGAAAACGATCCGGTTATCGCCTACATAATCCGCCGAGGGATAATCTTTTTTCAGTTCTTTTAGGTCTTTCCATGCCGTTTTCGAAACCGTTTTAAACCAGGTTTTTAAAGCCTGTTCAGCATTTGCATTCGTCTGGCAATAGTTGCTTATAGCTTTATAACTGATCACATTCATTTTTCAGATGCCTGCTTTGGTACCCAAATATACACTGAAATTTTACAAAAGTTTCTTTTTAGTCAACAAAAATTCTGCAATTTTGATTTAGCTAAATCGTAACTTTCTTCTAAATTCGGGCAAAATTCATCCTTCCCTTTTCAACTAATTTACCCGAACCATGCACCCGCAAATAGCCACCATCCGCAAAACCCGCGAAGCTTTACTCAACCTGATCAAAGACCTTTCCACCGAAGAACTGAACGAAATTCCGGCGGGGTTTAACAACAACATTATCTGGAACGTGGCCCATTTAACGGCGGCCCAGCAGGGCGTTTGTTATTTCCGGGCGGGCCTGAAAATGCCGGTAATTACTGAGGACTATTTCAAAGCTTACAAACCGGAAAGTAAGCCCGAAAAAGTTGTAAGCGCCGAAGCGGTAGAAGAAATAAAAACCCTTCTGTTTGCTTCTTTAGACCAGCTGGAAAAAGATTACGCGCAAAACATTTTTACGAACTACACGCCCTGGACTACCCGCTATGGCGTGGACATAAAAAACATTGACGAGGCCATTGCGTTTCTGCCGTTTCACGAAGGCTTGCACCTGGGTTATGTAATGGCTTTGAAACGGGTGGTGAAAAGCAAAGAACTGGTTTAGCGCCTTGCTGAATCTTGCCCACAAAAAACTCCGCGGTTGCAGCAACCGCGGAGTTTTTGGCATTAAAGACATAGCGTTTTTGAATTACTTCAGGGCCAGCAATTGCCGTTCGTTTTGCAGGACTTGTAACTGGATTTGGGTCAGGCCGTTCAGCGCGGCGAGGGTGCGTTCTTCACTTTTATCGAGTACGGTGGCCTCTACCGGAATGGGCTGAAAATGGGGTTTGGTGGCGTTGGTTTGGTTGTAAGTGGTTACCAATTCTTTTAGGCTTTGAAGTTTTTGGGCGGCTGGTTCTTCTTCCCGGAAATAATCGCGCACCCAGCCGTCGGTGAGCAATATATTATTTGTTTTTAGCTCGGCGGCGGAAACGTTGCGGCCGGTGTCGCGGGAAATGATGTAGGCTTTAAGTTCCTGGCACAGTTGGATTATTTGCTGGCTTTGCGGGTGGAAAGTAAGTGTCTCCGGGTTAGTTTTCAGCAGGGCGTTCAGGTGGTTTTGTTCGGTTTCTAAAAGCTGTTCGTAGCGCACGAAGTAATTGGTGTTGAGCTGGTTTATAAACGTGGAATTCTGCGGCGACCGCACCAAAGACATGAGCAAACCGGAACCGGCTACGATGAGAATGGACGTTACAATGGAGTTCATTTTGGTTTCGGCGTGGCGGATGCCAGTAAAGAAATAAACGGGCAGAAACAGCAGCAGCATGATGCCGATGGCGGTTAAACCCAACACGTTGGCCAGCGGCCAGTGCATGAGTTTGAAGAGCGTGCTGAGGCTGAATAAAATGGCGCTCAGCGTGCCGGCCGCTAAAATGAACGGGCTTTGGCTTGCCTGTTTTTCCTTGATTTTTAAGGTGAATAGCAGTGGCAGAAAAAGCAAACTGAAAAAGGTAATACCGCTCACGATCAATACGCCGGCGCCGGGCCAGTGCATGAACTTGAAAATAATTCCCAAACTGAGCACGATGGCGGAAAAGGCGCCGCTGGTAAGCATGATCTTTTTCATGGCGTAATAGTTTTTGTTGGTTAGTAAAAACAGCGTTTCTTCTTCAATTTCACACAATTCGGTTTTGTAAAAGGTTTGAATGGTGGTGAAATAAAAGTCCTCGAAGTTGCCGTTTGCTTCGAGGTTTTGCTCAATGAGGCAACACACATGATCTAAGAGATCCTGCTGCAGGCTTTCCATTTCCACGCCCCGGGCCCGGATGTCGCGGAAAATAAAATCTATTTGTGCTTCGCTGAGGCAATACATTTAAATTCCCTGGGGTTTGAGGTCTAAGAGAAATTTCATGGTTTCCATAAAGTCGGATAGCTCGCTTACTTTTTCCCGGGCTTTGGTTTTGCCGTCCGCGCTCAGGCTGTAGTATTTGCGCACGCGTTTGCCGATGTATTCGGTTTCGGTGGTAACCAGGCCGCTGTCTTCCAGCGCGTGTAAAGTCGGGTACAAAGCGCCTTCGGTTATCTGGATCTTTTCGGAAGTCAGTTCTTTTACTTTCTGGGTTATTTCGTAGCCGTACATGCGCTTATTATCGGCCAATAGCTTCAGAATAATGGTTTTTAAGGTACCTTTTATAAGTTCGGAGGAATAGATCATTTCAATGTTTTAAATTACAAATGCAATAATACATAACATTCTTATGCATTATACTTAAAGGCATATTAAATGTTTTCTTTTTTTACATGGAAGTTACAGAATGCTTTAAATGAGATCATTAATCAGCAAAGAACCACTCCTAAGTACTTTTTGCCGGAAAAACCCTCGCACTCCAAAAAATTTTATTTGTCGAGTAAAAGCAGGCTGAAGGATGGTTGTTGGTGAAAAAACACAACAACGGCGAACGGAAGAACCCAACAATTTAACCTTCATAGTGCACTAACCTTTTACAATAAAAAACACTTCGCCAACCCGACGAAGTGTTTTTCAATTTCAAGCAGGAATTAACCTTACTTGCGCACAATATCGAACCAGCCTTTGTACGATTTGCCGCCGTTTGGTTCCTGCAGGAGATAGTAGTAGGTTCCATCAGCTACGCCTTCGGCTTTAAAGCTGTTGTCGTAATTGTTGTAGGATTTTACCAGTACGCCCCAGCGGTTGTAGATCTTCAGGCTGGTGTTCGGCAAAATTCCTTTGTAAACAAATGCATCGTTGTCGCCGTCGTTATTCGGGGTAATAATGTTCGGCAGGAAAAACGGCCCTACGTTTACGGTTACTTCCCGGCTTGCCTTGCAATTGCCATTTTTCGATGTAACCGTTAGCTGGTAACGGGTGGTTTTCAGCGGCGAAGCAATCGGGTTCATGGCAGTAGAATCAGACAGGCCGGTGGCCGGCGACCAGCTGTAGTTAAACGCCGCCGGATCGATGTCGGCATTGCCTAAGGCCACGTTAATCGGAGCGGAACGACCAAACACGATCTCATTGGTACTCTTCGGATAAAGAACTTTTATATCCTGAATAACCGGTAAGGGAAGCACTTTCACGGCAAACGAAATGGTATCGAAGCAACCGGAAAGCGAACTGCTGATCTTCAGGTTGTAGCGATAATTGCCCACGGCGGTTGGTTTTACCGAAATGCGCTGGTTGCGGCTGGTTGCCGGATTAAAACCGGCAGTGGCGGCATTGGAAGCGGCATCCAGGCTCCATTCGTAGGTATAAATTGCTTTCTGGGCTTTGGTTGCCGGCGGAAGCAGCAGGGAATCCGGGCGCAGTAATTTTACGTTCAGGTCGGTTCCTTCTCCAATGCAAACGGTGCGGGCCTTCAGGCCGCCATCCGGTTCGGCAAAGTTGTTTTTCACGACGTGAATGCGGTAAATATACGTAGCCGTTCCTTTTATCGGGCAATGATCGTCGGTAATGGTTACGGGCAGGTAGTAGTTCCGGCCTTCATGTTCTGGTTCCGGGGTGAGGTAAAGCAGGGCTTCTACCGAAGTTGTACCATTGTTGCTGATCTTCAGGTAGCTGTTCGGAATTCTTTTTAACACATCGGCATCGAAGGTTACCGTAATTTTATCGCCGGGGTTCGGGTCGGTAAACAGGAAGCGCAAAGGGGTGGAATTACAGGTCTGCACGTCTATAATGGAATCGCTGGTAATATTGGTACCGAAAACGGCCGGTGGCGCCGGGAGTACAGGTTGGGTTGCCTGGTTGCCGGCACAGTCTTCCACAATAAACAGGATATCGCGACGCACATGACCTACTTTTACGGCAACGCCGTTAATTTTTCGCCATTCGTTTATCTGCACCACCACCACGTATTTATTCCGACCGTCGTCGGGAGCTGTGCCTGAATAATAGGCCGAAGGGGTAAATACCAGTTCGCCACTTAAAGGATTCAGGTTAAAAGCCGGCGTAGCCGCCCAGATCATCCGAACGCCGTTTGGCTGCGACGGATCCGGGAATGCCACGGTAGCAGGGCCATCCCAGTTAACGTTTACAGAAGGCATCGGATAGGTTGGAGAGAAAACCGGCGGCATTACGCCTTGCACCTGGGCAAACTGCGGCGTTATAGCATTAAATGGGGTCTTCGGATTCGGGTTAGTAATAAGATTACCAGGAGTTATTGATACCGGATTGGATTTGTAGGCAATAGGCGTATTGTAATTCGAATGGGCCGCAATTAACTCATAAGTCAGGGAGTCGTTGTCGGGCTCGTTTGCATTCAGGCTGAAGCGGGTGGGTTGGCCGTAGCAAACAATGGGAATGGGAATATTATTACCGCTGAACTGCGGCGAAGTATTGACCAAAGCAGTTGAACCGCTACCCGGAGATTTAATTTTTACGAAGGCTTCGGTATAAATGTAATCCTGCCCCACAATGTTCTCGTTCGTGTTGCGGGCGCTGTTGCGGGTACTGAAGATCCAGTCGGAACAGGCTTGTTCGGCAGTGGATAATGTAACCTGGGCTGTAAAAGTAACTTCCTGGTAATTAGGCCTACCGGTTTTGGTACAATGGTTACCTACAGAAGCGCAGTAAGGCGTTCCGGTAACCAGGCTGCCCTGCATGGTCATGGCAATGGTGCGCCCGGTATTGCAACCCGGCGACCAGATTTTGAGGGTGTTAGTTGTATTTGCCGCGTTTCCGGTACAATCGCGGTACACTTTGGCGGTTACCAGGTACGAGTTGGGGGCAATAATTACGTAGGTAAGGTCGCCGCCCTGAAAGTGGGTGGCAGCTGCCTGCCGCGAAAAGCCTGTAAGCAACACTGCCAGAAGAAGGCTGTATAAATTAAGAATCTTTTTCATCTTGTTTTGGATTTAAGAATGGGCAATAGCCATCTGCGGAAAACAGGTTCCTGTTTCTGAAGCTGACGGTCTTATATTTTTTGGACAAAAACCCGTAGCAATCCGGCAATGCAGGCCTTCCATGGCCGGGCTGGGGTTTCGATTAGATAAGGAGCGTAATGGTATGGGGAAGCCATGCATTGCTTGTTCGGTTACGCTCCTCTCTGGAAAGGCTTTCTAATAACAAGTCGGCTGGAAAACAAAAACCGTTGCTTTAGATGATTAAATAATTTTATAGAAAAGTTTACAACGTAGGCAAAAACGGCATTTAAGGCCTTATACCAACTATTTTATGACAAAAAATTAATTCTTTCTCCTTTACCGATGTAGTACGAATCGGCAAATAAAGCTGGCACAAAGGCGAAAGAAAATGCCAAAATCAAAATTGGTTTTAAGGCTGAAGCTTTCTCCCGGCATAAAGCTAAATACCGTCGGTCTTCCGATTTACTTGTAATGCAAGGCCGCGAAACTAAATAGCAGTATTCCAACACCCAAACTTTATTACCAGGAAGTCCGCTTGGCTTATTTTACCTGATCTTTTCATGCCTGCACTTCTACCCTTCCAATCTTCTTGGCAGTTTGAAATTTAGTTTTACATTTAGGATAAATTCAGAAATTTAAGCCATGCCGCTAAACGAATCCATTATAATAGAACGCACTTTTAATGCTTCGCCGGAAAAGGTCTGGCAAGCCATTACCAACAGGGAGCAGATGAAGGATTGGTATTTCGATATCCGGGAATTTAAAGCGGAACCTGGTTTTGAATTCCAATTTGAAGGCGGCGATGAAAACCAGAAATTTCTGCATTTGTGTAAAGTAACCGAAGTAATTCCCGGCAGAAAACTAAGTTACAGCTGGCGCTAGGAAGGCTACCCGGGGAATACGCTGGTTAACTTTGAGCTATTTCCGGAAGGCGAAAATACCCACCTGCAACTGACGCATACCGGCTTGGAAACTTTCCCGTCGGAAGTGCCGGCGTTAGCCCGGCAAAACTTTGTGGAAGGCTGGACTTATATTATTGGCACGTCGCTGAAGAATTACCTCGAAAAAACGGTAGTAAACCGGTAAAAAATCTATTGACTACCGGATGGGCCAGTATAAAATGGCAGCCTCTCCCACCCTTCATTTTTCCTGTCCTGTTCTGAACAACTACGAACCAACATGAAGATCCTTTTCATCGGCGACAGCCTGATCCGGGGTAGCCAGGGCGTTAACTTTGTAAAACAAATAGCGCGGGAACATCCGGACTGGCAGGTTGAAAATGCGGGCGTAAACGGGGAAACCCTGAATAAAATCGCGGCGCGGCTGAAAGCAAAAATTGCTGCAGGTCAGGTTTACGACACAATTGTACTGCAAGGCGGCACGAACGATATCCTGCTACTGGAATTTAACCAGAAAGGCTTTTTATTCCGGCAGGCTTATGCTCATTTACGCAAACAGGGCCACGAACCACTGGCTCCGGAAGCTTTTGATAAGCAACTTCGCGAACTGCTCGAATACCTGCAAGCGCATACTGCGGCTAAAATCGTTCTGATTACGATTGGCTGCATAAATGAAAACCTGCAGGCGGAACAGAATGCAAAACGGAGGATCTACAACAATATAATCCGAAAAACGGCGGCTGCTTTTAACTCCCCTATAGCCGATCCGACGGTTGAAATAGATACGATTCTGAGTCAGAAGCAGACCCGGAATTATTTTCTGGAAAGTTTCTTTCATACGGCTTGGTTCGACCTGGTGGGGTGCGCTTTCGGATTTGCGGATTACCTGAGCCGGAAACGCGGCCTGCACCTTACTATTGACGGTTGCCACCTGAATAGCCGGGGTGCCGCTATCTTTAAGCAGGAAATTGAGCGGGAAATAATGGCTGGTCAGCCGCGTTTGGTTTAGAACTGAACCTGGAAAGAAAGCAATTCTCTTGACTATTTGGCTGAAAATCTATTGTTTTTACTAGCAACGTCGGCAATTTGTTTTGCGTGAGGGATAGCAGCGGAAAGCCCACAGCGAGGTACGAGCGAGGACTTGCAGCGGATAGCCCGGCCCGAAGGGACACGCCCAAAGAATTAAGATTTACGCATGGATTTATTTGGAAACTACTTTACCGAAAAAACCAATTTATTGCCCGAAGGCGGTACCGTGCATTACTTCGGCCGCATTATGCCCAAGCCGGAAGCGGACCGTTTCTATGAGGCGCTGTGGCATACCATTGCCTGGAAAAACGATGAGGCCAATATTTTCGGGAAACATTTTATTACGAAGCGGAAAGTGGCCTGGTACGGCGACCAACCCTTTGCTTACACTTACTCCAACACCACCAAACAGGCCCTGCCCTGGACGACGGAATTACTGGAACTGAGAAACCTGACGGAAGCCAAAACCGGCACCATTTTTAACTCCTGCCTCCTGAATCTGTACCATTCCGGCGACGAAGGCATGGCCTGGCACAGCGACGACGAAAAAGCCTTGGCTAAAAATGGCGTAATTGCTTCGCTGAGCTTGGGGGCGGAACGGAAATTTGCCTTTAAACACAAGCAAACCAATCAAACGGTATCGCTGGTGCTGGAACACGGTAGCCTGCTGGTGATGAAAGATGCCACGCAAACCAACTGGCTGCACCGCCTCCCTCCTACCAAAATCGTTACTAAACCCCGCATTAATCTTACTTTCCGGACGATTTTAGAAATGTAGTTTCTTCTGAATGCCGGCTGGTCCGTGATTTTTGCTGTTGCTGTTTCTGGCATTGTCTTAAGGGATGGTTTTAACTGGCGGAAGCTGCTGATTATTTACTTCACAATTTCATAGCAGTTGCAGTGTTTGCCTTGCAGGCAAGGTCAGTTACAAACTGACCAATAATTTACCCACAAGTTACGCTTCGCTAAACTTGCGCGATGAAGTGCTTGTGCTTTTGCTGCTGCTGTTTCGGACATCGGTGTCCGAAACTAATCCTGCCGGGGACATCCTTGTCCGCTTTTTTGGATACGGGGACAGGGATGTCCCCGGCAGGTTGCTTCCGGACACAGATGTCCGGAAGAGCTACTCAGAGGAAGCCCCCTCAGAGGTTTAGCTTCTGCGGAATTTCGCTGAACTTTAAAAACGCTTAGCAGTAAATAGTTGTCGGACCAGATTTGAAGCTGCTTTTATGAAAACCGAAAAAGAAAAAATGCTCGCCGGCGAAATGTACGATCCGTTGGATAAGCAATTATCAGAGGAAAGGCTGCAGGCGCGTTTGCTGATAAAAGAACTGAACGATTCCCGCGAAGACCAGACGGAAGAACGGAGCCGTATTTTAAAAGCGTTGATCCCGCATGCCGGCCCCGGCTTGTGGCTGCAGCCGCCTTTTTATTGCGACTACGGCAGCAATATGGTTATCGGCGAAAAGGTATTCTTTAACTTTAATTGCGTGGTGCTCGATGTGATGCAGGTTAGAATTGGCAGCAGAACTTTGTTTGGCCCGAACGTGCAAATTTATACCGCTACGCACCCATTGGACTATCAGGTGAGGGCTTCCGGGGTAGAATATGCCAAACCGGTTTCCATTGGCGAAGACGTTTGGGTGGGGGGCAGCGCGGTAATTTGTCCGGGGGTAAGTATTGGCGACCGGACAGTGATCGGGGCGGGCAGCGTGGTTACCAGGGCTATTCCGGCCGATGTGTTTGCGGCGGGGAATCCCTGCCGGGTGATCCGACACTTGCTTGAGCATGCATAAATCCGAACTTTTTACCGCATCTTTGCCTGTAAGTACGGCTAACTGCTGATTTACGAATTAAAATTTATCCGGAGCTGATTTATCGGTCTTTTGTCGGTTAAAAAATTAACTTACGCAAGCAAAGAAAAGTCTCCCTTTGGAGGGGGTTAGGGGGAGGACTACTTATGCTCGATCAATTATTGAAAGATCGGATATTGTAAAATCCTCCCCCTACCCCCTCCAAAGGGGGACTTCAGGAATTTTGCATAAGATGAGTAAATAAGTAGTGGAAACCGTTCTTCATTATTAAGGAAAATCTGGCAGCAGCAATGAATTTATTAGAGGTACGGGAGATCAGCTTTCAGGAGCTAAACCATAGCATTCTGGCGGGCATTAGCTTTACCCAGCGCGCATTCCAGAAACTGGTTATTGCCGGCGAAACGGGTTCGGGGAAAAGCACGCTGCTGCAGATCATCGCGGGCTTGGTGCAGCCAACTTCCGGCCAGGTGTGGTTTAAGGGCAAACGCGTGCGCGGCCCTCAGGAAGTGCTGGTGCCGGGGCAGCCGGGCATTGCTTACCTGAGCCAGCATTTTGAGCTTCCCCAGTTTTTGCGCGTGGAGCAGGTAATGAAATACGCCAACTCGCTTTCGGAGGAAGAAGCCGAAAAGATGTTCGAAGTCTGCCGGATCGAGCACTTGCTGAAACGCAAAACCAGCGAACTTTCGGGTGGGGAGCGCCAGCGGATCGCGCTGGCCCGGTTGCTGCTGGGTTCGCCGGAATTGTTGCTGCTCGACGAGCCTTTCTCGAACCTGGACAGTACGCATAAAAAGGTGCTGAAAGCCGTGCTCCGAGACATAACGGAAGAACTGAACATTACCAGTCTGCTCGTTTCGCACGACCCGCTGGATACGCTTTCCTGGGCAGAAGAAATTCTGGTGTTGCAGCAGGGCAGCATTGTACAGCAGGGCCCGCCCAAAGAGATCTATAGCCGTCCGGCCAACGTTTATACGGCCGCACTTTTTGGCAACTACAATTTAATTCCGGCTGCCAAAGCCGGTCCGTTTGCCGATCTGCTCCGCATCTCCTTTACCGACCAGAACCTGCTCATCCGGCCGGAATGCATTAAACTTACCAAAAGCACCGAAAACGCTATTCCCGGCAAGGTAAAAAGCGTGCAGTACTATGGCAGTTATTACGAGGTGGAAGTGCAGGTGCATCACCTCCTGATCCAGGTTAAAACGCTTACTTTTCGTTGCGAAGCCGGCGACCGGGTGGGCGTTTCGGTGGAGGCCGATGATGTCTGGTATTTATAAAGGGCAGTCTTTTTTTCGGAAAGGAATTTGAGGAAGCCAGAACCGGGCAATTCAGAACCAGCATGAACCGGTTAGCGGTATTAAGTAGCCAGCCAAAATAGCCGTATCCATGAAAGAAAGCACAATTTCCCGTCCTTTTCGAATATTAATTATACCCAGCTTCTGTATAAATACGAATATCCAGTTTCCAATATATTTTCACTAAATTCCCTGTTTAAGCCGCACTTTTTACCGCCGACTTCAGGAAAAATTCATTTAATTCGTATACTATTGCGTCGTTTTAACGTTTTGCATACAAACCAATCTCAAACAACATGAAAAAAATCCTATTGCCTTCGTTTGCAATTTTCTTATCACTCACCGGATGCGTTAGCTCCAAGAAGTTTAAAGACCAGACTGCCAAGTATAATGCTTTGCAGAGCCAGTACCAGAATTGCAATACCGAAAAAGAGCAACAGGCTGCTAAGATCAGTTCCCTGCAATCGGAAGTGGACAACCTGAAAGCCAACAGCACCACCCTGCTGAACCAGCTGAGCAACTTCTCGGTAATCAGCCAGCAACAGGCCGACAATATTAAACGGTCGCTGGACAACATAAACGAGAAGGACGCTTACATTAAAACGATGCAGCTTTCTTTGCAGAAAAAAGATTCCCTGAACCTGGCTTTGGTTATGAACCTGAAAGGTGCCCTGAAAGACGTGAACGACCAGGACGTGGAAGTTAAAGTAGACGGCAGCGCCGTGTTCATTTCCATTTCCGATAAAATGCTGTTCAAGAGCGGTAGCTACGATATTACGCCACGCGCCAAGGAAGTATTAGGCAAAGTTGCCGCCGTGGTTAAAGCTCAGCCGAATGTACAGTTCATGGTAGAAGGCCATACCGACAACAAACCAATCAAAACGGCTTCCATTAAAGATAATTGGGATCTGAGCGTTCTTCGCGCCTCGGCGGTAGTTAGGGTGTTGCAGAAGAATTACGGCGTAGATCCGAAGCGTATGATCGCCGCCGGTCGTAGCGAATACGTACCTTTAACGGCTAACGATAACGACAACAACCGTTCCCGCAACCGTCGTACCCGTATCGTGATCCTGCCGCAATTAGATCAATTCTTCCAGTTAATGGAACCGAAGAAGTAGGTAAGAAGCTATCTCAAAAATGGCTGTCATGTTGAGCGAGAGCGAACCAACTCGTCGGCGGGAAGCAAAACTGTTAATTCTGGCTTCTCTGCTGATGCCGACAAGGTCCTTCGCTGGCGCTCAGGATGACAGGTGTAATTTGAGGTTAGTTTCTAATTCAATTTCCATAAACAAAAAACTCCGCAGCCCGAAAGCAGCGGAGTTTTTTTGTTTTAAAGCATAGCGTTTATGCTGTTGGCGGCAAATTGCTTCCCGGCAACTGCTGGTTAGGCTGAATCCCTCCCTGTGGTTGCTCACCCGGAGGGATATTGGCTGCCGGAGGCATTTGCTGTCCGGGCATATCAGGTGAAGCAGGTGGCGTCATTTGCGGATTCTGGGGCATCGGCCGGGTTTCCGGAATCGGTGCCTGTTCCGGGGGAGGAACGGAACCTTGCGGCGGAATATTAACGGCAGCTGTTTGCGGGGCCGATTTCATACCTGGCGCTTCGTTACCGGCAGTGGCAGGAGGCGCATCGCCTTTTTTCTTGCGGGGCTCTTTCCAGAACGGCCTTATAATGAGGCGTAGCGACTGGTCGTAAGTAAAGTAGTTCCAGACCCAGGTAAAGAACGTTACCACGCGGTTGCGGTGGCCGGCCAGGCTCATTAAGTGCACAAAAAGCCACACCATCCAGGCAAACCAGCCCTGGAAGCTGAACTTCGGCAGATCTACCACGGCGCGGTTGCGGCCTACGGTTGCCATGGCGCCTTTATTCTTGTACACAAAATCGACGGGCTTTTCTTTGGCCATGATGCGCTGCAGGTTCCTGGCCAGCAAGTGCGCCTGCTGCATGGCTACGGGCGCTACCATCGGGTGACCGCGTGGGGTGTCTTCCGTCACCATCAGGGCTACGTCGCCGATGGCAAAAATATTCTCATACCCTTCCACTTTGTTCCAGCGGTTCACGTTTATGCGCTGGTTTTTGGCTACTGCTGCTTCCTGCAAACCCGGTAAAGCGGTCCCGCTCACCCCGGCTGCCCAGATCAGGGTTTCGGCGTGAATAGACTGGCCTTTTCCGAAATAAATTTTTCCGTCTTCGTACTTTTCTACCGGCGCATTCAGCCACACGTGTACATCCATTTCCTCGAGGTATTTCCGCGCTTTTTCCGCCGATTCGGCGCTCATACCGGTCAGCAGGTTCGGCGCGGCCTCTATGAGGTAGATCTTCATGCTCCGGAAATCGAGTTCAGGGTAATCGGAAGGCAGCACGTGCATTTTCAGCTCGGCAATGGCGCCGCTTACTTCCACGCCGGTCGGGCCGCCGCCTACTACCACCACGTTCATAAGTTCCTCCTTTTCGTAGGTGGAGTTCATGAGCAGGGCTTTCTCGAAATTCTGAAAAATGTAGCTCCTCAGGTTCAGGGCACTCGGAATGCTCTTGATCTGCATGGAGGCTTTTTCAAAATCTTTATTACCGAAGAAATTCGTTTGGCTGCCGGTGGCAATTACCAGGAAATCGTAAGAGATCGCGCCGATATTGGTAAGCACCTCGTTGCGTTCCGGTACAATTCCGGTTACCTCGCAATAGCGGTAAATAAAGTTCTTCTGGCCTTTGAACATCTTCCGGATCGGGTAAACGATCGAATCGGGCTCAAGGGCGCCGGTGGCTACCTGGTAAAGTAAAGGCTGAAAATTATGGTAATTGTTGCGGTCCAGCAAAACCACCTGAACGCTGGCGTGTCTAAGCTTTTTTACCAGCTCCATGCCACCGAAACCACAACCGATCACTACCACGCGGGGCATATCGGTTGCCGGGATATTTACATTCATGTTTTCGATCTTTAGATTATTCGATATTCGATTATTCGACTATCGAATAAAAACCCATTAATAATTTATTGGGGAGTCGAACATTCGAAAAATCGAATATCGAACAGTCCAATTTGGCTTACTCGAAAATGAACACGGAGGTTGCTGTAAACGGTATGGTTTGGGGTTGAAAAGCCGGTTATGGTTGCTTACTTCTTCTTGAAATCGCCGCGCTTTATGGCTTGTATCAATTCGTACCAGGCCGTGATCGGAATGGTTGGGTACAGGTAGCGGCGCTGCTCCTGCTGTTGCTGCAGGCTCATCTGGTTCCGGAAATTGTTGTTCGGCGTCATCGGGGCATCACTCATCATGCGCTCCAGAATACCTTCGTTCAGGTTCTTAGCTACCGCGCGCTGGTCTTCATCCGGCAATTTCAGGGAAAGGAACGCCCGCTTGAAAAGTTCTTCGGTGGAATACGGGAAAATGCGGACCTCCGGCAAAATGAGCGGGTCTTCCTTCATTTCCACAATTATGGAATAACTCTGGCTTTTGAGTCGTTTTGGAATAATTACGGATTGAGCCTTGTAACCAATGGAACTTACGATCACGCTGTCGCCAGCCAGTACCGCCAGGGAAAAATAACCGTACTGGTTGGTAGTGGTTCCGCGGCCTGCTTTGGGCACGTAAACGCTGGCGCCCGGCAATCCATACAGGCTGTCGCCGGCGGTAACGATACCGGTTAACTGTACCACTTGCGGCTTGCCCTGGGCCTGCACCTTGCCGGATGCAAATAAAAACAAGCATGCAACCCCGCAGCTTAGCGCCAGCAGGTATTTCTGAAAGGAACTGAAGAACGGCAAAAACACGGCCATAAGCATTAAATAAAATTTCCTGTACGCCGGCAGGCCTTCAGAGGCGAGCCGCTATACAATAATACCTCATTTCTGGTATTATTGATACAAGCCGGTTAAATTTGTTTAGCTAATCAGATAAAATATGCGGCTCAAACACTTTAACGTAGCTTTCGGCGAACAGGTATTCAAAGCGCTCGGCGACGAATCGCGGATCCGCATTCTGAACCTGATCCACAAGAACAAGGAAATGTGCATCTCCGATCTGGAGCAGGTACTCGATTTCACTCAGACCAAAGTTTCCCGCCACCTTATCTACCTGAAAAATGCCGGCCTGGTCAGTTTCCGGAGGGTAGATAACTGGGCGTATTATTACCTGAAAGACGAAACCGTAGATTTTGTGAACCAGATCTTCGGCTACCTCGATAAAGACGCCATGCTGCTGAAAGATATGGAAGTGTACAACGTGCTTTATTCGAACCGGGAACTGGCCGTTTGCAAATTGCATAGCCGCCGGTGGCAGGGTTGATCTTCTTCCTGAAGCGTTAAAGAAACCTTTCTGCCGTAACTTTTTTCATTTTGTTCAGCATTTGAATACTTCTCCAGGCCTAAGCGCCTTTGCATAAACAATCCGAACCGCAGCTTTTTATTTTTCGCTGAAAAACCTACCGTTTTTTAAACTGCCTGCCACCTCAGATTTGAAGCTTTAAAATCAGGAATAAAGCTCCGTAAAAATTCCGCTCAAACCAGTTATTCGCTTCAGCAATTCTGTTCCGGCCAGCTTCCGGTCATTTTTTTTACCTTTCAGTTTAAAGCTGAAAAAGCAAGTAAGAGCAACAACCTATTTCCTGAAGGGTAAGGCCTGTATGTCGAATCTGGCTTTCCCCCTCATCCTTTTCTTTACTAAATCCCTCATTCAATGCAAGTTAACAATTGAAATAACATAAATTTCAATTAAATTTAACGCAACAGGCAGCGGTTCTTATAAAAGGATCGTCCTGCACTTACCGGGAATAGTGAAATATATCCTTCCAGGAGCTTCACCATAAAGCGGCGGTTGCCAGAAATGGCTGCCATTTCTTTACAAGCAGATTGAACAAACCTGTATAACCATAAACCACGCTAAACCAATGAAAAAAAGCTTACACCTGATCTTCGTTTTTATGCTATCCGGTTTCGGAGCATTCAGCCAGGCCGTGCCGGAGCTGATCTATTATAAGTTCGATTCGCCGGGAACAACGGTTCAGAACCAAGCGTCAAACCCGGTAGGCACCAATCCCGCCACCATTACCGGAGCCACCATTGGCGGCACCGGCCAATTTGGCACAGCCATGGTTGGGAACGGCGGTTCAGGCGCTGCCAATGCCGTTAATACTGGCTGGAACCCGAATTTAGGCACCGGTGACTGGACCATTTCGGCCTGGTTTAACAATATTCCCTCCAGCACTACAGTAAGATATTTATTTGGCCTGACCGGTGCAGGCTTCCGGTGTTTTACCGGTGGAGCTGCCGGGGCCGGGGCTATCCGGATAACGGATGGAGGCATTACAGCATTTAACGTACCTAACGTTTTCGACGGCACGCCGGTAGTTATCCATTATGTGCACGACGATACTGCCGGTGAAGTTAAATTTTACGTAAACGGAACGCTAACTTTTACGTCTTCCCAGCCCAACGTAAACCTGACGGGTGCAACAGCTTTACTTGTTGGCGCTTCTCTAGGAACAGGCTTGCCGACCGGCGGTTTAATGGACGAATTCCGGATCTATAACCGGGCCTTACCTGTCACTGAAATAGCTTCGACCTGGAACCAGACCTTACCTTTTGCTACCACCGCCAATGACATAGAATTAACGGCTATCACTTCACCGGGTTCCATGTGCGGCCTCTCTAATGCGGAACCCGTAACGATAACGGTTAGGAATATTGGTTCTGCCGCACAAAGAAAAATTCCGGTAAGCTATACCCTGAACAGCGCCATTCCGGTTACCGATACGATTCCCGGGCTGCTGGCGCCCGGTGCTATCGCCTCTTTCACCTTTGCCACCCGTGCAAATATGAGTGCTCCAGGAATTTACACTTTAGTGGCTACCGTTAACCTACCCGGCGACACAAATCCGGTTAATAACAGCTTAACCAAAACAGTAACCAATGCTATGCTGGCAGGTATTCCTGCCTTCGACTTTGAAACTACTGCTTCCGGAGTAGCCGGAATGCGCACAGTAGCCAATGCCCAGTCCGGAATAACCGAGGGTGCCGGAGCCAGTTTCGGAGCTGGCTCTACCAAAGGAATGATCATGGATGGGGGCACGCTAACCACCTGGACGATGCCAACCGGTTCTGCCGATCCCTGGACGATGAATCCAGCCCATCTGGCAGTTTCAAGCTTTTGCTTTTCCCCGGCTGGCGGATCCGCCAACGATTCGTTATGGCTTACTTTTGATCTGAAACAGCTATATAAAACCGCAAATGCCAATACGAATTTCCGGGTTAAAGTAAACGGTGCCCAGGTTGGTGCTACCTACCGTCCTCCCTTTGCCGGCTCTGGTAACTGGCAGAAAATTAAAGTAGACCTTACTACCTATAAAAATCTGCCGAGCATAGATATTGACCTGGAAAGCAGCGTTGCCGAACCTTACGCCAACGGCAATGGCCCGGCCAACCTGGTAGATAATATCAATGTAGTAAATCGGATCGTACTTGGCACCAGGAATGCTTTTTCACAAAAAAACCTTACTGTTTTCCCGAACCCATCTAGAGGAATGTTTACCGTTGAACTGCCTGATGCCAATGCATACACCCTGGAAGTAACGGATCTGACCGGAAAGGTTATTAAAACCCAAAAAGCCGTTTCCGGAAAGAACATGCTTGATCTGAACGATTCGGCTAAAGGCGTTTATCTGCTAAAAGTAAGTTCTAAGAACGGCATAGCTTTTAAAAAGCTTATTATTGAATAGAGGCAGCTCAACCACCATTTATTAGAAAGAAGAGCTTTCCTTTTATAATGATCCCCAAAACAAAAAAAGCAGGCTTAAAGCCTGCTTTTTTTGTTTTGGGGATAGCGTTTCGTTACTGAACGATCAGCCTTCTGACAGCCGTGCTGCCTTCGCCTGAAACTTTCAGCATGTAAACACCTTTGGAAATTCCGGTCAGTTCTAATTGAGCAGTCTGGCCTTTTACCACCTGGCGTTTTACCACTTTGCCGCTCAGGTCGGTTACCACCAGTTCAAAAGCTTTATCCGTTGCCGGCAGAGTCAGGTTGAATAACCCGTTCGATGGGTTCGGATAAACGCTCAGCGACTTGTTGAGCAGGTCGGCTTTGGTGCCGGAAACAACTTTGCGGAAAATGCTGATATTATCTACCAGGTTCGCCGGTCCATTGCCGTTATCGAAAGCTTCTGAAACGCTGCTTTCCAGACCGATCTGAATGCTTGGGTCGTTTTTGTATTTGGTCAGGTCTACTTTTATCTGTTTCCAGGCAATTGGCGTAGCCGGGTTGCTCGGATCAAAAGGCGGACGGTAAGTAGGACCTTCCTGTACACCATTAATTGTTACCCGGAAATTGGTGTTCGACTGAAGCGCTTTATACAACTGTTTCAGATCGAAAGTCAGGTAAAGCGAATCGGAGGCCGAGCCGCCTGTTGGTGAGAAGCAGATATACGCCGCAGAGAAATGCTCCGGGTTAATGCTCCACGGACTGTTTGCACCGGTTGGCAGCGTCCAGGTTGCATTGGCTACGCCATCCATGATCATACCGTTGGTACCGGTACCAAAGCTTGCGCCAGTTCCTTCAGTAATATTAGAAAGCGATCTGGTTTCCAGTTTCATGGCCGCAATGCCGGTAGCTGGAGTTTCGAAATTGAGGTTAACCGGCAGGCTGGTAAACAAGGCATTTGTAACGGTCTTGGTAAAGGAGTCGTTCGATGCATCATTGTCGTTCGGCAAGGTTGCGGTAGCAACTACCGTATAGCTTCCGGTCAGACTTAAGTCGGCGGTGGCGGTAAAGGTATAGGTAGCCGAAGCGCCCGGCGCTAAAGAACCGGTAAACACTTCAGAAACGGTAGTGGTAACCGGACCAGTAACAGTATAGCTAACCGGCACAGAAGTCTGAAGAATTCCGCCCATATTCCGGATGGTGATAGTTACGATTTCCTGGTTGCTTAGTCCGCACACGGAGTTCGGAGCCACGATTCCGGTTACCGCCATGTCGTTGTTGGATACGGTAAACTCATAAGCACCCGGGTCCGGGGTGGCAGCATTACGCGGCGTACCGGTAATGTCGTCGGTTACAGCAGCCAGTGGCTGGCCGGTATTGTGAATTGCAGGAGCCGATGGGGTGAAATCGCCGGCAGCTGTATCTACAAATCTCGGATCGTCTTCCCGGCCGTTCACGTCATAACCGGCCGCCTGCCAGTCAGCAAAGGTAAAGTAATCGGTTCCGGTCGTTCCGCCTTTATGGCCGAACGCCACGCCGGCACCGGTTAAATGCAGCACGTTATTTTCAGAAATTGCGGTAGCACCAGCCTGGCTCAGGTAAATCCCAACCTGGGTAGCTTTTCCGGTTCTGGTAAGGCTAAAAATGTTGTTCTTAATCCAGAGGGTATCGGTGGCGCTACCGGTATGGTAAACGCCGCGGCTGGAATAAGTAGTAGTGGTCGTTACATTACCGGTCAGGTGAACGGTATTGTGATAGATATGCAAACCGGAACCCTGGCCATAGATACCATAAATAGTACCGTTACCATCCATGTTGTAGATCAGGTTGTTTTTCACCACGTTGTTGGAAGTAGCATTACCGCCGGCATTCCGGAAGTCGATAGCATAAACAATGCTGGTAGAAGCCGCGTTTCCGCCTTTCGGGTTATGGATCCGGTTTTTGGCTACCACGGCATTACTGTTCCGACCTTCGAAACTGATACCGGTGAAAGTAGAGATCGTCGTGCGGGTCGGACGGCTGATGTCATTACCTTCCACTACGGCGTTCCGGCTATGCTGCAGGCTCACGCCATCGGCATAGAAGTTCTTCAGCGTGTTGTTTCTGATCTGGTTTGCGTCGGAACCATTGGTTGCATCGCCGTTAATCCGGATAGAAGCGTAGCCACCGTCGATGGTATTTCCGGAGATCAGGTTATGGTTTGCATGGTTGCCCAGGGCCGAATACGTAAGCCCGGTGGCAATAATGCCGTAAGCATCGTTTACAGCGGCACTGGTTGAAGAAACATTAATTCTGCTATTAGAAATAGTGTTGTAATCTGCACCATTCGTTAAATGTACTGCCCACCCCAGAATAGTACCGGCCGCATTAATGGTCAGACTGTCCAGGGTCAGGTATTTTACGCCGTTTAATTTAACGGTATGCGACTCACTGCCACTGGCAGCTGCAAAGGCAATTACCTGGTTATTTCCGTTAATGGTTACGGTATTCACCGCGCTGGCGCCCGGAATAGCATTGAATTCCACCTGCTCGTTATACGGCCCTGAATTTGCTACTACAGTTAAGGTTACCGCACCGGCAATACCACAATTACTCAGGCGGCTGGCCGCATCGCGGAAGCTCTGGAAGTTAGTACCACCGGTAGCAACGGCGCTGTTAATGGTATAATTACCGGCCGCAAGCATTACGCACAGATTCTGTACGCTGGTAGTATCGTTGGTCCGTAAGCCGTCCTGCGTTCCATTTACATTAATAATATAGGCCTTTAAAGCAGCCGGATTGGCCAGCAGGTAAGGCGTAGTAAACGTAATGTTCTGGTTCGCGCCCGGAGCAATGTTCAATCCAGCGAAATTCTGGATTACCGGGGTAGTGCCGTCTGTATAGGCCAGATCTAAACTGGTTATGGCCGAGGCAGTGGCCTCGTTGGTGATCTTCACGGTTACCGGGTGGCTGCCGGCAGCTACCGGTGCGATCGGGCTAACCCAGGCAATGGAAGCATCGCGGGTGGCAGGCGTAAATTCATATGCGCCGGCATCCGGCGTAGTAGTGCTGCGCAGGGCTCCGGTAATATCGGTGGTAACGCCTGCTGCGCCTGAACCTGTATTATTGGCCAGGGCATTGGTAGGCTGATAATTCCCGGTAGCAATGCTGGCAAACGCCGGATCCAGTTCCACACTGTTCTGATCCAGGGTAGTTTTTGCCGCTTTCCAGGCTGCCAGGTTAGGGTAAGTAACCGCCGTTGAGCCGGAACCTTCTACCGCCATTACTGCATTGGTGGCAGCAGGATCGAGGTAAAAAATATTGTTATTCGATTCCAGCGTAATGTTGGTGGTTAAAATACTATAAGCTCTTTTAGCGCTGTTACCTGCCTGCGAAATCGTTACAATGTTGTTTAACACCTTCACGTTGGTAATAGGCTTAGGAGCGGTAGTGGAAGAGGTAGTATTAAAGAAGAAACCGTTCGACTGGGTACCATTATTGGCTATACCGTCCAGCGCAATGGTGTTGTGGAAATAATGGGTGCCGGAGTTGGCATAGTTCCACACGCCATAAATGCTCGCCTGACTGTTAAGGTTATATATCAGGTTATTCTTCACAATGTTTTCCGCTCCGGTGGCAGCATCGCGTACATCGTTGAAACGGATACCGATAGCATAATTACCTGTACCCAGCGGCACGCTCAGATCCGTAATACGGTTGGCATTTACCATGGTGTTGGTTAAGGTTGCCTGCGTACTGCCGCTGTTCAGCGAGAAATTGATACCGGAAACCAGGAAGTTGGAAGAACCGCCGGCAGGCCGGGAAATAGTATTCCGCTCAATCAACGTTCCGTTGGCATGAATTACGTTAATACCAGCATTTACGAAATTCAGAATGGTGTTGCCGGTGATCTGGGTAGCTTCTGCCAGGGTGGTAGTATTTCCGATAATTCTGATACCAATGTAGCCGCCGTTAATAGTGTTGTTGCGGATAATGGTGTAATTGGCGTTGTTTCCGGTAGCATCCAGGGTAGTTGCCGAAGCTGCTGCCACCACAGCACCCGGACCGTAGGTGCTTGAGGTGCCGGTAATGTTAAAGGTATTGTTGGAAATGGTATTGTAGTCGGCACCATTCACTAGGTGCACCCCAATGCCATAGGTAATATTGGTAGCATTGATCACCAGGCTATCGATGGTAATATAATCGGCCCGGTCGAGCTTAATTACGTGCGGGTTGGAAGATGAAGTTGCTGCAAAAGTCAGCACCTGGTTGTTTCCTTTGAACGTAATGGTGTTGGTTGCACTGGCGCCCATAATTTCCGGAATAGTCAGCTGCTCGGTGTAAGGGCCTGAACCCGTGGCCACGCGGAAAGTTACCGGACCGGAAACGCCGCAGCTTATCATATTATCGATAGCAGCGGTGAAAGACTGGTAGTTGCGTCCGGCAGCCGGCTGACCGGCATTGATGGTGTAGGTACCCGCTAAAGCTGCACAAATATTCTGTACGGCAGTGGTATCGTTATCCCGGTCATCGTCCGGGGCACCGTTTACCGCAGCAATAAACGCTTTTAAAGCAACCGAACCGCTCAGGTTATAAGGGGTGGTAAAGCTGAAAGTCTGGGAAGTCTGGCTGGCAAGGTTCAGGTTGCTGAACGTTTGCTGCTGGCTGGTGGTACCATCGGTATAGCCCAGGGTTAAGCTGGTAATGGCTACCGATTTGGTATTGTTTATCTGTACCTGCACCACGCTGTTTCCGCTTGCAACCGGATAAACCGGGCTCAGCCAGGTAATGGCGGCATCGCGGCCAACGGTTGAAGTTTCGTAAGCACCCGGATCAGGCGTGGAAGTACTGCGGGCCAGGCCGTTAATATCGGATGTAACGGCCGCCAGGGCGGTTCCTATATTATCTACAGCAGGGTTCAAGGGTTTCAGGTTGCCATTCTGCCAGTTGGTAAACTGCGGATCTGCCGCAATACTGCTTTGGTCGAAGCTGGTTACAGCCTGCCAGTTGGCCAGGTCGGTAGATTCGCCGGACCCGAAACGGCCCACTATATCTTCCGCTGCTACCCCACTGTTCACATAAAGTACATTGTTGTCGGAAATAATGGTAGAGCCGGTGGCCGAGAAATAAAGACCATATTTCTTGGCATTGCTGTTACGGGTAATTCTAACAATATTGTTCTGAATCTTAATATTGCTGGCCGTAGTTGTCTGGTAGAAACCATAGGTGGTTCCGGTAGAAGTTGGCGCCGGGTTATCGAAAGAAACGGAGTTGTGGAAATAGTAGGCCCCATCGCTGCCGGAGTTATAGAAACCGTAATAGCTGCTCACCCCGCCAAAGTTGTAGATCAGGTTGTTATAGAACAGGTTTTCTGAACCGGCAGGAGCATCGTTTGCCGTAGAGTAAACGCCGTAAGAAACCTGGCTTACCGTCAGGTCGCCGGCAAAAGGTGAGTGAATGCGGTTATTTCTTATTGTAGAATTGGCCGTAGAACCTGCCAGATAAATGCCGGTAAAACCATTCAGGTTGGCTGTACGGGTAGGCCGGGCAATATTATTACCGGAAACGGTGGTATTGTTGGCTTCGTCCAGGTAAATACCATCGTCAGAAAAATCGTGAATGGTATTATTGGCAAAGGTATTGTTATTGGTACCGCCGGTAAAACCGGCTACCCCTGATACGCGAATACCCGTGTAACCGCCTTTAATGGTATTGTTGGTAAACGTGTTGAAGCTGGCGCTACCAATGGCATCGGCTGTGGCAGAATTCAGGGAAGCTCCTAAAACCACGCCATAGAAGTTAGTACCGGTAGTTGCAGTTGATAGTTCGATCGTGTTTCCGGTGAAGCTATTATTATCGGCACCGTTAATTAAATGAACGCCCCAGCCAAAAGTGGCCGCTGGCGCTACTTTCACCTGCAGGTTATTTACCCGCACATAGCTGGCACCGTTCAGACGAATTACGTGCGGTTTTAGGGTGGAGGTAGGAGCAAAGGAAACAGTAGCATTATTGCCGTTAAAAGTAACCGTGTTGGTTGCAGAGGCACCGGCAATTACCGGAATTTCAACCTGCTCATTATAGGTGCCGGCAGCAAGGTTAAAGACAACCGGGCCGGTTACGCCACCGCAGGCCAGCCGGTCTACGGCTTCAGCAATTGTCTGAAAGTTCTGAACCGAAGCCGGTAAAGCAGCATTAATGGTAAAAGTACCGGCAATGCCCGGGCAAAGGTTCGTTGTAAAAGCATCGTTGCTCGGGTCTGCATCGGTGTTGCCGTTCGGGTTGCTGGTAGCTGCCGTAACAGCAATGGCAGCGCCGGCAAAGGTGTAGGAACCCAGCGTAACCTGAGCAGTAGCGCCAGGTGCCAGGTTGCCGTTAAAAGTAGCAGTCGGCTGCGCGGTTCCATTCACGCTCCAGTTTATCTGGGCCGTAGTTAAATTAGAATTCGGGCTGTAGTTTTTAATGGTAGCCACAATATTCTGCGGGCCATTGCCGAACGGAGCGGCAGACGCTACCACGTTGGTAACACCGGCATTGTCGCCTCTGATCGGGCTGATGTAAAACCCGATATTCTGCCGGGTGGTGGTCAGGGTTCCGGTAGTGGCGGTAGCGCTGTTGGCATACAGCTTCCGGTTGGTGCCCGAGGGATCGGAAGAACCGGTACGGGTCTGGAAGGAAGTATTGTCGGAGGTGGTGAAACTTACTTCCACGATCAGCGATTGCTGTACATTGTACGCAAAAGAAGAAGTAAGCGGAATTTTAAACCAGGTTCCCAGCGCGGTGGCTTTCCAGATATACAAATTAGAAGCAGCTCTTACAGTAGTAAGGCCGGTTTCGAAGGTAGAGGTTAGAGCGGTAGCATTGGTTTGCTTCATCTTAACCGTGAAGTTATCGAGGTTTACCGGGCCGGAACTGTTTGAAGTCAGCGAGCCGGTATACATAAAATAAAGCGTGTCGATGCTGCCACTTACGGCATTAGTCAATTCTCCGGGTAAATAAAGCAATTGCGTTTTCTTTGCACTATTCGAACCCAGCAGGTCGGAACTTCCGGAGGTACCGGATACATTTCGGCTTACGTTCGGGGACTGCCCATGCGCAAGCCCGGCCATCAGGACTGATAGCCAGAGTAGTAAATAATTCTTCATTAAAAATTTGTAAATGTGGTAATAGTTTCAAGCAAATCTATATAAAATATTTCAAAAATTTAAGAATAAAACTCTAATTACTTATTTCAAATTACTATAACACAGTAACTTGCAAAAACATCAAATTGCATTATTATTAACACAATTGCACTCTTACCCAAACACAAAAAGTATGACGGAAATAATTTTTTATATGACAATGGCTGCCATTTATTGTTTCAGTTCTACGGGCTACCTTTGCCGAACCATTTGCCGGGGTAACCGGTTTTTAATGGACCACTCTTACCGCGCATGAAAACTTATACTCACCTCTTTTTCGACCTTGACCATACGCTTTGGGATTTTGAAAAAAATTCGGAAGAAACCCTGCAGCACCTTTACGAAGTTTACAACCTGAGCCGGTTCGGTTTTACGTTTGCCGATTTCTTTAGGAAGTACTCTTATGTGAACAAGCGTTTGTGGCAGCTTTACAATGCCGGCAAAGTAAACCAGGAACAGTTACGCAGAACACGCTTTCATAAATCGCTGAACGACCTGGGCGTACCGGAAGCGGAAATTCCCCTGGAAATGGAGCACGAATATTTGCGCATCTGCCCTACCAAATCGGCAGTTTTTCCGTTCACGCACGAAACGCTTGCTTACCTTAAAGCAAAATACCAGTTGCACATCATTACGAATGGTTTTAAGGAATCGCAGCATTTAAAGATCAGTGGCTCTAACCTCCTCCCCTACTTCGGCGAAATTATCACTTCGGAATGCAGCGGCTTTGCCAAACCCGATAAACGGATATTTCTGCATGCGCTGGAAAGAGCCGGCTGCAGCACTCCAAATACCTGCCTCATGATCGGCGATAACCTGGAAGCCGATATTCTGGGGGCACAGAACGCGGGAATAGACCAGGTGCTCTTTAACCCCGAAAAACGATCCTACCCGATCAAACCCACCTACGAGATAAGCTGCCTGAGCGACCTGCAACGTATTTTGTAAGTTCGAATTTTCGAATTTTCGTAGGTTCGAATGTTCGTAGTTTGTTGTTCGGATTCTGAAAAAGGTGCTTCACTACTTTTTCCTGAGAATTCATAGCGTTCTTCTTCAAACAATTGCCACGTAAAAATTGAATTTTCGAAAAACCGAAACTTCGAACATTCCAACAATCCAATATCGAACAGTCCAATGTCGAACAATCGAAAATTCGAAAATTCGAACATTCGAAAATATAGGTACCTTTGCCGGGAGTTCAGGAGAAACTCTTAACTTTAAACTCATAACTCTTAACTGATAATAAGAATGTCTGGATTTTTTAATGTACCGATGCCAGTAAACGAGCCTGTAAAAGCTTATGCGCCCGGCTCGAAAGAAAGAGAAGAACTGCAGCGCGTTTATAAAGAGCTGAAAGGCCAGCAAATTGATATTCCTATGCATATTGGCGGCGAGGAAGTGCGCTCGGGCAATACCGTTGCCATTGCGCCGCCGCACGATCATAAACACGTGATCGGGCATTTCCACCAGGGCGATGCAGACCACGTGAACCAGGCCATTAATGCGGCACTGGCGGCTCGTGAAGAATGGGCAAACATGCCGTGGCAAAGCCGGGCGGCTATTTTCCTGAAAGCTGCTGAATTACTGGCTGGTCCTTTCCGGGCAAAAATGAACGCGGCGACTATGCTGGGCCAAAGCAAAAACGCTTACCAGGCGGAGATCGATGCGGCTTGTGAGCTGATCGACTTTTTCCGTTTCAACGTGAAGTTCATGACGGATATTTACGCGATCCAGCCGGAAAGTCAGCCGGGCATCTGGAACCGCATGGAACACCGTCCGCTGGAAGGGTTTGTATTTGCCCTTACGCCATTCAACTTTACTTCAATTGCGGGTAACCTGCCTGCCGCTCCTGCCCTGATGGGTAACGTAGTGGTTTGGAAACCGGCCAACACGCAAATCTATTCGGCCAATGTGTTGATGGAATTGTTCAAGGCTGCCGGCGTGCCGGACGGGGTAATTAACCTGGTTTATGTAGACGGTCCGACGGCGGGTGAGGTAATTTTCAAGCACCGCGATTTTGCCGGCATTCACTTTACCGGTTCTACGGGCGTATTCAACAACATCTGGAAAACCATTGGCGAAAATCTGAACCGCTACCGTGGTTACCCACGCATTGTGGGCGAGACCGGCGGAAAAGACTTTATCGTGGCGCACCCTTCGGCGAATGCCAAAGAAGTGGCCGTGGCTATTTCCCGCGGGGCCTTCGAGTTCCAGGGCCAGAAATGCTCGGCAGCTTCCAGAGCGTATATCCCCTCTAACCTGTGGGAAGAAATTAAGGATTACCTTATTGCCGACCTGAAATCGTTTAAAATGGGTGATCCGGAAGATTTCAGCAACTTCATTAACGCGGTGATCGATGAAAAATCGTTCGACAAGCTGAAGAAGTTTATCGATAACGTGGCCAATGATCCGGAAGCAGAAATTATTGCGGGTGGTAAATGCGATAAATCGAAAGGGTATTTCATTGAGCCAACCATTATCAAGAGCTCCGATCCGGCTTACGTAACCATGTGCGAAGAGCTTTTCGGCCCGGTATTAACGGTTTACGTGTACGATGAAAATACGCCATTCGAAGATACGCTCACGCTGGTGGATTCGACTTCGCCGTACGCACTGACCGGGGCTATTTTCTCTTCCGACCGTTACGCCATCGAGCTGGCTACGAAGAAACTGATCCACTCGGCCGGCAACTTCTACATCAACGACAAACCAACCGGCGCCGTGGTTGGGCAGCAGCCTTTCGGTGGCGCGCGCGCTTCCGGCACCAACGACAAAGCCGGTTCCGTGTTCAACCTGATCCGCTGGACTTCTACCCGCACGATAAAAGAAACCTTCGTGCCGCCGGTAGATTACCGCTATCCGTTCCTGGCGAAATAAGTTTTTCTGGGTTTTAAAGCTCAAAAGCTACCGTTTTCCGGAGAGGAAGGCGGTAGCTTTTTTTATTTGTTAAGGCAGGCAACTGTTTTAGAAATTTCGGCGACCTAGTATTTAATCCGGCAATCCATCATTTAATCCGGCAATCCATCTATGAAAAACCTATTTCCTTTTTCATATTACAAAATTCTGATCTGCTCTTTTCTGGCGGTTTTCAGTTCTTTCTTTCCTGCTGCTGCTCAAAGAAGCACATCAGGCATCTTTAGTCATTATTTTGGTTTAAGCTCAGAGCATAATTCTCAAAAGCTCCAGAACGGAACAAATAGTAGGAAAGTTTCCGGCCAAAAGCGCGCAACTTCCCACCTCCCGTATTGCGATATTTATTTGCCTGATACCAGCAGTACGGGCTGGCGTTTGGCTAACCGGGGATTTTACACCTACGATTCCTTAGGCCGGTATAATTCCCGCACCGTTTTCGACCTTGGCAACACGGCAGTTGAAAAAGATTCGATCACTTACGACCGGAACAACAAAGAACTGATTAACGCTAAATTCAAATGGAACAGCAGCATTAACAACTGGATTCCAGACGCCGGATACAGGGTTGTGCGCTCTTATCTTCCGAATGGCAAGGAAAACCTAGCCATGTACCAGGATATTCAACAAAGCAACTGGAGCTGGCAGTTTTATAAAAGCGATTTGTCTATATATAATACTGCCGGTGACTTACTGGAGTTTACCGAAAGCTACCAAAATAATCCGAACCTGAATTTTAAAACTATCTATACTTATGCATTGCCGGGAGGGTCTGCTACCGAAATTACATTCCAAAAACAGGTAAACGGGGTCTGGGTTGATTTTGAGAAACACGTAAATTTTACCTGGCATAACTTTGCCAAAATGCAACCCGCCGACCTAACCGCCAAGCGTTGGGTTAATAATGCGTGGGAAGATATAGCCCGGATGCAAGGCTCTTTTGATTCCTTGGGGGGCTTTGTTTATACTTACCAGGAATTGTATAACGGCAACTGGGAAAATACTCTGCGTAAGTCGGCAACCATAGATGCAAAAGGAAATTATACCGGTTCTAAAGATGAAGAATGGATCAATGGAACCTGGCACAGAAGATTAGAATCGGTACAGGCACTTACTTACAACCAGTCCGATCAGGTTACCGAACGCGTTTACCGTTTCTGGGCATTTTATAATTTAAGCAATTTGGGCTGGACAGATGAGTTAAAGGAAGTTTATTTCAACAACCGGATTACCGGCATTCCTAAACCATTAGATACCCCGGAAAACGTTACTATTTATCCTAATCCAACCCATAGCCAACTGAACATTGAACTTACGGAAAAATCGACTGGTGTATCTGCACAGCTCTCCGATCTAACCGGGAAGGTAATCCTAAGGCGGAATTTTAAACCTTCAGAAGCACCTAAATTAAATCTGGAAAGCCTTAAGCCTGGCGTTTACCTGCTCACGGTGCAATTTGCTGAAGGAAATACAGTGAAGAGAATCATTAAAAACTAAAGTCTTACTTTTAAAGCTGAAAAGCTACCGTTTTCCGGAGAGGAAGGCGGTAGCTTTTTTTTTATTACAACAGCAACATTATGACGATTTTCAGCATCCTGTTTAGGCAATAACTACAAAAAATACGATGAACTACGTAGGTTTCTTTACTTTCTAAGATGTTACTTTACTTTCTATTTTTTTTCAACCACAACCTTACCGTAAAACTTATGAATAAATGTCTACAAAATCTGCTATCAGGTAAAGCGCTTAAAATAGCTGCCGCAGGTGGCCTGATGCTAACTTTTTTGACTGATGCAGCTGGCCAATTCAGAAAGGATGCTCCTGCTTTTTCTTCCGCTCAAGAATTGCATGCTACATCAACGGCATCCCGGTTCGCCTCCAACAATTCGCTGCCTGGCAATAGCGATGATTATAGCCCGCAGGGTGGCGGGTGGGGATTAGATACCAAAAGTACATACCGCTATAATGCAGCCGGCCAGCAGGTAGCACGGGTGGTAAGAACAATGCCCAGCGGACAGTTCCAGGTGAAAGATACCATGGCCTACGATGCTTCAGGGAATATAAGTTTCTATGAGAACTATTCATGGGCAAACAATGCCTGGGAGTTGTGGTACGGGTATAAATCTCTGGTAATGAAAAATAGCGCCGGCCAGGTAACAGCAAGAATATCGCAGTCGGTTAAGGGTGGGAATTGGGTAAACGCATATAAGGATACTACTTCCTATAATTCGGCAGGAAACATGGCGGAAAAGGTTTTCTACAACTGGCGGAGTAATGCCTGGGAACCTACCCGAAAGGAAATTTATACGTATGGAACTTCCGGAAACACTCCTGATGGCATTCTGTATCAGAAGCTTATGGGTGGCATCTGGGTGAATGAAAAGCGGCTGTTTTCTATTTCCTGGTACAACTTTAATAACTTTCAGAAGGACGGCTTTTTTGGCAGCTTTCAGGTTCACGGGTATAGAAGCCAGACCTGGAGCAACAATGGCTGGGTAAACCTCTCCAGCGATACCACTGTTTATGATAATCTTGGGGGATTTGTATCAACCTCTCAGTACTGGGATGCTTCGGCCAATGCCTGGGTAAACGCCAGACGCCACCTGCATTCCACTGACAACAACAGGAATTTTATAGGAAGTAAGAATGAATTATGGCAGAATAATGCCTGGGGTTTAGACACCGATTACCAGGAAATTCTTACCTACAATGCCAACGGCGATATTACCGAGCGTATTTACCGTGAATGGGACCAGGCAACCAATTCCTATCGTTCCTTCCAAAAGCAAGTATATTACAATTTCACCCGTATTTCCGGTATAAAAGAAGCTTCTTTGCCGTTACATGTTCAGCTTTATCCAAATCCGGCTTCGGACAGGGTAACTATTCAAATGGAAACGCCATTACAAACCACGGTTCTTATTTCGGATTTAACCGGCCGGCCTGTCTATAAACACGAATTGAAACCAACTGATCGGCAGCTTAATATTGCTTCGCTGGCCAAAGGCACCTATATCATCCGCCTTCAGAATGCCAGAGGTACTTACATTTCAAAGTTTCTAAAACAGTAAGTCATTATACTTTTAAAGCTCAAAAGCTACCGTTTTCCGGAAAAGAAAGCGGTAGCCTTTTTTGGCCCAATGCCTGTTTATGCTTTCAAAAAAAATAGTTGGGGCACCAGGCAACGTTTTACCACCTTTCTGGCGTCTTCAGGCAGGTAAACAAAGCCTGACCTGCCTATGAAAAAGTATTTACTTTTCTTTTTTCTCTGCTTTGGTATTTCGCGCCTGAGCCAGGCGCAAACCTATTTCACCTTCGACAGCATTGCCGCACCGCCTTATATTTGCCAGGCCAACGTTTTTAATGTGGAAGTTTTCGGCTGGTATTCAAGCATGGCAGTAACTTCCGGAGGCCAGCAATATTTTGTCCGGAACGATACGGTTTATGTGCAGTTCTATTCTAATTCCGTGGCCGGACCGGCTATGCCTTACCCGCTGCACCGGCAAATAACTATTCCGGCGCCGAATTTTGGCCGTTACCACGTGCTGGTACAAGGCTTTTACGACGGACAGCTGCATAAAACCATTTCTACCAGCCTGTCGGTCTGCTCGGCCATTGCCTCCGTTAATTCAGAACTACCCCAAACTCCAGCTTTTCAGGTCTACCCGACCCCGACAACCGACTTTATCTATCTGGTAACAGAACGCCCCGTTTCCGGCCGGTTGTTGCTTACAGATGCCTTAGGACGGATTTTACTAAACAAGGAAGTAAACGAAACTGTTAACCAAAAAATAGATCTCAGGCCGTTTCCGAAGGGAGTTTACAGGCTGCAGTTGCAAAAGCCGGACGGCAGCAGTACCCGGAATGTGCTGAAGCTGTGATTTTATTTTCCGGAAGAATTCAGCAGGCCTAACTATTTACTTTTACCCGGTGGCATTTTCTAAAAATGATGTTTTTATATCCCTTAAATACCTAAAACAGGGTATTTCAGCATTTAAATTCCATGGTTAATTTCACGCAAATATTCTTAAAAACTAAATAAACCAACTTATATGAAAAACCCTTACTCATCGTTAATTCCGGCAAACCTGTTAAGAGCTACTTTAGCGGCCGGCCTGCTCCTTTTAGGTGCCTCTACCGAAAGCGCAGCGCAAAACTTCTTAAAGCATAAGAAAACCAGAACAAACCAGCAACCGGCTAAAACGGCAGCGCATGCCCGCCAGGCCTCGGTAAAATCGCTGCCGCAAAACAGCGACAATTATTATGATACGCAACAAAGCGGCAACCTGGTGCTGGTAAGCAAAAGCAAATACGTATACAATGCCGCTAGCCGTTTAACGTCTATGGTAGAGCGGCATATATCCACGAACCAGAATCTGGTGTGGGATTCTACTGCTTATGATGCGCAGGGCAAGGAAGCTTTTCAGGGAACCCATTACTGGAATCCAACTTCCAGCGTGTGGGAACTGAGCCATGGCTCCCGCTATACCAGCACCTACAATGCGGCCGGCAAACCTACAGAACATATCGCTGAGTATTATAGCAATAATGCCTGGCAAAACTCCGGCAAAAGCGTGTATGCTTACGATGCAGCCGGCAACATGACGGAAGAAACTTATTACGATTGGACAAACAATGCCTGGGAAGGCTTAGAAAAGCTTACTTACACCTATACGAATGGGAAGCTTACCGAAGAACTATTCCACGAATGGGTAGGTTCTGCCTGGGTACCTACCAATAAAGGCACTTATCTGTATGCCGCCGGGGCTTCCACGCCTAACGAAGCTGTTTTACAGAAAATGAACCTGACCGGAAACTGGGTAAATGATGAACGGGTCATAAATATTGTGTGGCATAACTTTGCCAATTGGGAAACCCTGAGCCATACCGGACAAGTATGGCAAAACAACGCCTGGGTAAATGAAAGCAAAAGTACCAGCGTATATCCTGCGAATGGCGGTTATGTAGAAACCAGCGAGATCTGGATGAACAATGCGTGGGTAAACGAAAACCGCTATACGGAAACTTACGACAACCAGATGATTTATACCGGGTATCAGACTGAAGAATGGGTAAATAACGCCTGGGAAACCACTTACCAGGATCAGCAACTCCACACGTATAACGCTACCAATGACATAACCGAAACTACTTTCAAGAACTGGGATTCCCAAACCAGTACCTTAATGGCTACTTCCAGAAAAGTGTATTCCAACTTCCTGCGGATTTCCGGCACTCCCAAAGAACTTCCGCAGTTGAACGCCAGACTTTATCCGAATCCGGTTTCCGGAACACTCCATATTCAGCTGGAAGAGCAGTTGACTGCTACCGTTAAAGTAGCTGACCTAACGGGCCGTGTGGTACGCACCGAAGTATTGCCAGCGGGCAGCTCCCGCATCGATGTTTCGGCTTTACCAGCTGGCATTTATCTGCTTAACGTACAAAACGGTAAGGGAACTTACACTTCCAGAATCGTGAAGCAATAGTGCTTCGTGCATTTTTACCTGAAAAGCTACCGTTTTCCGGCGAGGAAGGCGGTAGCTTTTTTTATTTCAGAAGCAACGAATTAACGATATGTTACGACTTAACGCTGTAAACGCTCCGACTATGAAAAAATTACTATGTCTGTTACTCATTTTGTTAGGTTTTAATTCCTCTGCAAAAGCGCAAGTTATGCTTGAGAATGACACCCTCAGAAATTTGCCTTATGTCTGCCAGGCCGATAGCTTTACGGTAACTGTATCGGGCATGCATTATCATTCAGGTTATACGCTTGATTCTGTGAGGCATATTTACCGGAATGACTCTTTACTGATCCGTATACATTATAAGGAAGGGCCCGGTTTTTCCGTTTTATCGCCGTTTAAATTGCCTATACGCTTTGCTACACCACAACCTTCCTTTTATACTATTTATTCCAGGCGCTTTGTGAACGCGGTATTAACCGGCCATGGCACTTCAAATATTGGGATCTGCACCTCTGTTTCCGGCTTAACGCGAACAAACAATAAGCCAGAATTCCTGAACGTATTTCCTAACCCTACGCGGAACAGCCTAACCATCGGATTTGCAGCCAAACACCGGTCTGGCTTAGTAATACTTACCGATATTTCCGGAAAAATGATCCGGAAGGAGTACTTTAAAGAAACAAAAGCCATACAGCTGGATTTAGGAGATCTGAAGGCCGGAATTTACCTGCTGAGCCTGCAAACTGAATCAGGCATAACCGTTCAGAAAATAATAAAGCAGTAAAACACGCTACTTTTCGGCCCGAAAAGCTATCGTTTTCCGATAAATAAGAATGCGGTATTCCTTCTCATTTGGCCATTGCGGGCGACCGTTTTTCCTACGTTTTTCACATTCAACCACCTTACTGCAATTCCATAAAAACTTTAAAAATCCTAAGTGGTATTAAACGTGCTCCATGCACTGGGAACCCCTTATTCAAGCGCTCTTCTTCTTTCGCCTTTACACTACAACCTGCAGTCCTATTTAGCCATTGCTACGAACACCTGAGATCAGCGCCCTTTACTTTGTTTTTTAAGCCTACTGAATACCCTTTTTAAATTACTAATATTCAATGCTTAACCTTTCCAAAACAACGATCAGGAATGCCTGAAAGCGAACAACACACTATCTTTTGTTTTCACAAAGCGTTTCTTTACTTTTAGGGTTAAAAAATCACCTTCATGGGACGAAACTTTACTACCAGATTTTTAGCTGCTGCCCTAATCTTATTGGTACTGGCCGGCGCCTACAATGCGGCTTCAGGTCAGGCAAAAATGTCGCTGTTCCGCACAGGCAATCAAGCAGCAAAAAATCCTCATAGCAGCAGCGCTAAAATTAATGCCCTGGTTTCGAAACCAGGGAACAGTCAGGATTTTCTTGCGACCAGCTCCGGGAACTGGCAGCTCCAAACGCAAAGTACTTACTTATACAATACCCAGGGCCGCCTGCTATCACGCTATTACACTTTGCCAAACTCGAATCAGAATATAGCACGCGAATTTTATTCCTACGACCTGATGGGCAATGAGGCGGAATACCGAAAAGAACAATGGAACGGCACCGCCTGGAACCTGGTAGATGGTTATAGAATAATTACAACCTACAACTCCATAGGCAATAAAACTGAAATAATTTATGGGAATTGGGATCATCTGAATGGCGTATGGGTGAAGGGCGACCGCGTAGAAATAGCCTACGATACCAACAACCTGATGACCTCCCTTACCTACTCTACCTGGTTTGGTACGGCCTGGAAATTAAGCGAACGCGTAATCCTGAACAATACCGGCGGGGTAGCAACCAGTACCCTTATGCAGCAACACAACGGCACCACCTGGGAGGATGTTAATCGAATGCTGAACCTGACCTGGCATGTGCTCTACGAAATCCCATTAGCCTATGAAATGGAATTTTATTACTACAACACCTGGGTAAAAGAAGAAAAATACGCTGCAGTTTACGATCAGAATGGCGGTCATGTAGGCACTTCCCAATCCTGGACGGGTAGCACCTGGCAAAATTCATTGCGGGTAACCGAAAGCTACGATTTTAATAGAAACTATACCGGCAGGCAAAATGAAACCTGGAGTATCATGACCAACGCCTGGGAAACCACAAGCGCAGAGCGCCAGATCTTAACTTACTCCGGCATCGATATAACGGAACGAATTTTTCAGGATTCCCAATCTTACGCCCCTGGCGTGCTGCAAGACCGCGCTAAAGAGGTGTACAGTAATTTCCAGTCCTTTACCATTTCGGGAATAAATAAAACCCATTCTGAAAAGGCAGTAAATGTATATCCTAACCCGGCTATCAATATTATATCAATTGACTTCCCGGAAAATAGCGCCACTGCTTTAACGGCAACCTTATCGGACATTACCGGCAAAACCTGGCTAACCGAAAACTTTAAAGCCGACCAGCCGAAGCAACTAAACATGGAATCGCTTCCCAAAGGCATTTTCCTGTTGCAACTGAAAACTGCCAAAGGTACTTCGGTCCAAAAAGTAGTGAAGCAATAAATACCTGAAGGGGTTTTCAGTCTGAAAAGCTACCGTTTTCTGAAGAAGAAAGCGGTAGCTTTTTCTTTGCCTATGCAAAAAGCAACATCTGTAAAAAAAACAGCATTTAATTTCAGACATGTGCAACGTCCGGGCTTTTTCCTGCATCTACCCTTTTCGAATTCCAACCAAACCTGTTAACCGCTGCACGCGGCCAACGCAACAAAAACTATGAAAAAAATATCGTTCTCTTTTACCTTTCTTTCGGCTATTGCCGGTTTTGCTATATTTTTCGGATGCAGCTTACAGGCTTCAGCTCAGGCGTTCGAAATTCCTCAAACCCCGGTAGTTTCAGTTTCCGGCATCAAGGCTGAAGCAAATACCAAACGCCTTGCCAGTAACGACAAACCCGGCAAAGCAGATTATTTCACGTGGAATAATGGTTGGGTGGCCGACTCGCGCTCGGAAAACACCTACGATACCCAAGGCAACATTCTCAAAACCGTAATGATCGATGCCGCAACCGGGGCTTTTATGGAGCAGTGGCTTTACGTTTACGATGCCCATAATACCCAGACCGAGCGCCTGGTACAGACAATGGTAAACGGCCAGTGGCAAACCCAATCCGGACAAAAGCACTTGTTAACCTACAACGCCAATAACCTGATTACGGAAGATCTTGTGCAGGAGTGGCAGAACGGCCTTTGGGAAAATAAAGCCAGGCACGAGTATGTTTTAAATACCGCCGGTCAGCCGACCGAAGAGAAGATCAGTTTCTGGCAGCAGGGCGCCTGGGCGTATCAGGTAAAGCGCACCTCGGTTTACCAGAACAACCTGCTTTCGGAGTATCTGGTGCAGAATTACGTGAATAACGCCTGGCAGAATTTTTCCCGCTTTCATAATTACACCTACGATGCGGTAACCAATAAAACGCTGGGGTACCAGGTTCAGGACTGGGTAAATAACGCCTGGCAAGACAAGAGTCGCCAAACCTTTACCTACGATGCAACGGGCGGCTATACCAACATTACGGAAAGAAACCTGAACGGCAACTGGGAAAACTCTTTAAAAGTAGTTTCCCTGCAAGATCCGGCCACCAATACTTCCGGCTATCAGGTCTTTGACTGGCAGAACAACAACTGGGTGAAAGTTTCCCACCAGGAAGCCCAGCGAACTTATGACACGCAGAACCGCCTGACCGAGGTAATAGAAAGACGCTGGAAAGCAGCCACCAACCAACTGGAAAATGAGCTGAAAATTACCTTCTATGATTTTCAACTGATCAGCGGAACCAGCAAGCTCATGCCTGAAATGCAGGTGAACGTTTACCCGAACCCAGCTTCCGATCTGGTAACCATTGCCTTAAATGAAGCTGCCGGGAAAGAAGGAACGATTTCCGTGTCGGATTATACCGGAAAGATCAGGCTGGTTCAGGAAATTACGCGGGGTAACAGCATCACTTTAAAGCTTGAATCCTGGCCGGCCGGCGTTTATTTCCTGACCCTGCAAACTGAAAAAGGCACTTTGGTGAAGAAGATTGTAAAGCAATAGATACTTCTGGACTTTTACCCGAAAAGCTATCGTTTGCTGATCCCGAAAAGCTATCGTTTGCTGATAAAAAAAAAACGATAGCTTTTGTTGTTATTTCAAATAACGGTTTCACCTATCTTTACACCTGCAAGTTGTTAGTCATGCTGCTATGAAGAAGAAAATTACGAAGAAGTTTTGGTGTGAATCAGGGTTTTTACTGATCCTGTTTGTAAGCATGTTAACGCAAAACGCAAATGCCCAAAGCGATAAGCCCTTTTCGAAACCGGGAAAGAGCATGAATTATTACCACGACGGCACCACCTGGATTCATAGTTCAAATAGCACCTACACCTATAATGTTGCCGGGCAGGAACTGGAAGATTATCAACGTGATCCGCAAACAAATCAGAATGTTGGCCGGAACGTTAGCGAATACGATTCACTGGGAATTTTAAGAAGTTACATAGAGTACCTTTGGGTAAGTGGCAGATGGCATACTTACAAGGGTGGCAGGTCTATTCCTTTTTATAGCGGCGGCAAAATGGATTCCCTGTATGGCTTCTCCTGGGATGGTTATAAATGGAACGAAAACCGCACGCATTTTCTATATGATTCCAATGGTTTGTGTATTCAGGAAAATTTTTACGTTGAGGATGCTTATATAGGAGGTTGGCTAAATATCTCGAGAAAAAATATAAAATACGACCAAAACGGTATAATAACCCAAGTGCAATATTTCGGTCGCAATTATGGTACCTACGGTTGGGACTTAGGCAAAACAATCGATTATTATGCGTGGCACGTCCCAAACATTTCTCCTGCCATTTACACAAGCGATGGAGGCCGAGTTACCGTAACCTTAGGGCCGAATGGCGGAGATACTACCTGGTATGATGACTACAATCCACTTAAAGGCTCGTATGAAAAAAAAGTACGCGTAATAAATGTTAAGGATTTCAGAGGGAACCTTACAAACCAAAAAAGTGAAAGATATATAGACTCGACCGGCCAGTACCAGCTTTATGATGAAAAGCCAAGCATTTATACTTACAACGATAAATTTGATGTTACTCAATTATTAATGAAGTACCAGGATCATTCAATAATGGGCAGTCCAATAAAGGATGGCGTTAAATATATCTACAGCGATTTTCAGTATTTCAACCAGGCACCGGACAACACTAACAACCAGAATACAAAGCTTGCGTTCTCCCTTTATCCCAATCCCGGCCGGGATCTTATTACCGTGGAACTTCCCGAAAACAAGCAGGAAGCCTTGCAAGTTACCGTTTCAGATTTAAGCGGAAAAGCCCGGCTGACAAGATCGTTTACTGAGAAAGAGAAAAAACAACTGAACATTGAAGCGCTGCCCAAAGGCATATACCTGCTCCAACTGAAAACGGCCCAGGGCACTTCCGTTCAGAAAATAATAAAGCAATAGTGCTAACCTGATTTTTACCCAAAAAGCTACCGTTCTGAAAAAGGCGGTAGCTTTTTTATTTAGTAATAAAGGCAACGATTTAAATAATTGTTACGACCTGAATAATACAGAACTAAAGGAAGATTATTATGAAAATAAAATTTACTTTCTGCCAAAACTGGCAAGCCTTTTTAGCCTTCATTATATTAAACGGATTCCTTTTAACAAAGGTAGTAGCTCAAACCATGACCACTATCTCTAAACCGGGCTCCAGTCAGGATTTTGACCATAATGGTACCAATTGGGTTCATGTTGCAAATTCCACTTACACTTATGATTCTCACGGAAACCAATTAACAAAGCTAAGCTTAGATCCGAATACCAATGAGAATATCTCTAAAAACGAAATGACATATCACGTCTCTGGGGAACCTAGCAGTAACTTAAGTTACCAATGGCAAAATAACTCTTGGGTAGTAACACACGGTTGGAAAGATACTTTGATTTTCGACACCAATAACAGAGTTGTAATTCGAATAAAAAAAGATATTCAAAATGGCATTTGGGAAGTGAGGAAAACTGAATACAATTATGACGTGAATGGGAATAAGGTAGAAGAAATAGGATCAACGCTGGTAAACGGAAACTGGAATCTCTCCAACAGAAGATCTTATTCCTGGGCAAATGGTCTGATAACTGAAGTTCAACATGACGTTCCTGGTGGTGCAAACTGGCAAAAAATGGAAAAATATGTTTATGCTTCCTGGCATCTGGCAAACGTTAATCCGGCATCATATATACGTTATATTTATGACAGAGCAACTAATCAATGGTCGCCAGGTTCAAGAAACACCATTTCTTTAACAGGCAACGGAGGAAGCATTTACACAGTGGAATTAAACCAGAATAATGCCTGGGTAAATTATTATAGAATTAATGAGTATTACGATTCAAAAGGAAATTATACCGGATATTTAAAAGAAATCTACGCTGGTGGGTGGGAACCAGAGGCTGAAAATCAGGTTTTGATTACTTACAATAGTTTATTTGAAATTACTTCTATGACTTACAGATGGCCTCAAATTGTTGGTGGCCAAATGACAGGACCAGTAGTAGATCAATATAAATACGTTTACAGCAACTTCCAGTACTTTCAACGTGCTTTAGGTACAAATGAAAATCAAAAAGCGACTCCTGCTTTCAACGTTTTCCCCAACCCGGCACAAAACATTATCAATATAACCTCCTCGGAAAAAAGTCCAGCCACAACGGCAACTTTATCTGACCTAACCGGCAAAACCTGGCTCACACAAAAATTCAATGCCAACGAACCAAAACAACTGAACATAGAAGCGCTGCCAAAAGGCATTTACCTCCTGCAACTGAAAACGGCTAAAGGCACTTCCGTTCAGAAAATAATAAAGCAATAGATACTTCCGAATTTTTACCCGAAAGGCTACCGTTTTGAGAAAGGCGGTAGCTTTTTATTTTTAGAAGAAACCGATTCAAACCTCTTCCCTAATTACCAAACCTATCTACTTGAAAACCAACCCGATCAAATTCATAACAGACACAAACACCTTTTATACTTTTTCAATTTTTATCTTCTATCCAACAGAAATAAAAACCAACAACGCACGTTTGTTTAGAAATAGTCTATACAAGCGGCGGCAACTTTGAAACTTGTAGATTAATCTCTAATTTTGTTCCCAAATTTTGCAACAGAACACGTTTTATGGAAACACCGAACTATATACCTTACGATTACCTGCCGATCATCGTGCAGTTTCTGGCCGCGGCCGGTTTCGTAGCCTTCGCCATGGGTTTAACCCACATGATCGGGCCGAAACGCCACAGCAAAGTAAAGGATGAAGCCTGGGAATGCGGTATTCCAACCGTAGGAAACGCCCGTACGCCGGTTTCCTATAAATACTTCATGACCGCGATCCTCTTTGTACTTTTCGACATCGAGATCATTTTCATGTATCCGTGGGCCGTTAACTTCAAAGCATTAGGTACCGAAGGCTTTATCCAGATGCTTACGTTCATGGGCCTGCTGATGACCGGCTTTGTGTACGTGATCAAAAAGGGTATCCTGAAGTGGGAATAAACCCAAAGAAACTACCGGAATAGGATTAAACTTTTAAAATTGGCTTGGTGTTGAGAGGAAGGTAATTCTTAAACCTGAATTTGGACTAAAGCTTACAAGCATATGAGCAATTCGAATAGCAATATTAAATTAGTAGAAGCCCCGGACGGCATTGAAGGCGCTGGTTTCTTTGCTACTTCCCTGGAGAAAGTAGTGGGCATTGCCCGGAAACATTCCCTTTGGCCGCTGCCTTTTGCCACTTCCTGCTGCGGCATCGAATACATGGCTACCATGGGCGCCAACTACGATATTTCCCGCTTCGGTTCCGAGCGTCCGAGCTTCTCGCCGCGCCAGGCCGACCTTTTAATGGTAATGGGTACCATTGCCAAGAAAATGGCGCCGGTGGTGAAACAGGTTTACGAACAAATGGCTGAGCCGCGCTGGGTAATTGCCATGGGCGCCTGCGCTTCGTCGGGCGGTATCTTCGATACTTACTCGGTACTGCAGGGCATCGACCGCATTATTCCGGTAGACGTGTACATTCCGGGATGCCCGCCGCGTCCGGAAGCCGTTTTAGACGGTTTAATGCGCGTACAGGACCTGGCCGAAAACGAATCGCTCCGCCGCAGAAATTCTCCGGAATACCAGGCACTTTTAGCATCTTACAACATTAAATAAGCATGGCCGAACTAACCAACCAGGCAGTTTTAGAGCGCTTACAATCTAAATTCGGAGCTTTTATTTCCGATGTGGAAGAGCCATACGGCCTGCTAACGATTACCACCACCCGCGATCAGATCATTCCGATGCTGGAATTCCTGCATGCGGACCAGGATCTGCAAATGAATTTCCTCACTACCATGTGCGGCATTCATTACCCAAGCAACAAAGACAAAGAGCTCGGCCTGATCTACCACGTGCACAGCCTCGTGCATAACGTGCGCCTGCGCATCAAGATATTCTTCCCGATCTCCGATCCGGTTGTGCCAACGGCTACCGGGCTTTACGCCGCCGCCAACTGGATGGAGCGCGAAGCTTTCGATTTCTACGGCATTAAGTTCGAAGGTCACCCGAACCTGATCCGGATCCTGAATGTGGAAGACATGGATTACCACCCGATGCTGCGCCACTATCCGCTGGAAGACGGCACCCGGGAAGATAAAGTAGACCTATTCTTCGGAAGGTAATTTCGTTGCTCGTTGTTCGTTATTCGATTTTTTTTGAAAAACCAATACCGAAGCAGGAGCAAGTTTAGAACGAAAAGTAAAGTTAGTTAGCCGTTGAAAGTTACTCAGATTGAAGCATTAAGAAATTTCTGAATCCGAATAACGAACAACGAACAACGAACAACGAATAACGAACCCAAAAATGGCAGAAATTAAAAAAGCAGCAGAAGTAAAGCATCCGGCCAATCCGGTGCACGGTTCGCTTCAGGTTGCCGATTCCTTTAATAACGAACTTACCACGCTGAACCTGGGGCCAACGCACCCGGCCACGCACGGTATTTTCCAGAATATTCTTCAGATGGACGGTGAGAAGATCGTTTCGGGCGTGCCCACGATCGGCTACATTCACCGGGCCTTCGAAAAAATTGCCGAGCGACGTCCGTTCTACCAGATCACGCCGCTTACCGACCGCATGAATTACTGCTCCGCTCCTATCAACAATATGGGCTGGTGGATGACGGTAGAAAAACTGCTGGGGGTAAAAACGCCGAAACGGGCCGATTACATCCGGGTTATTGCCATGGAACTGGCGCGGATTGCCGACCACCTGATCTGTAACTCCATTCTGGGTGTGGATACCGGAGCATTTACCGGCTTCCTTTACGTGTTCCAGGAACGCGAAAAGATCTACGAGATTTACGAAGAGATCTGCGGTTCCCGCTTAACTACCAATATGGGCCGCATCGGCGGTATGGAGCGCGACCTTTCGCCGGCGGCTATTGCCAAGCTCCGTACTTTCCTGAAAGATTTCCCGAAAGTGTGGGCCGAGTTCGAGACCATGTTCAACCGCAACCGCATTTTCATGGACCGTACGCAAAACGTAGGTCCGATTACCGCGGAGCGCGCCCTGAACTACGGCTTTACCGGACCGAACCTGCGCGCTGCCGGGGTAGACTACGATGTGCGCGTAATGAACCCGTATTCTTCTTACCAGGATTTCGAATTCGACATTCCGGTGGGCAGCAACGGCGATACCTACGACCGCTTCATGGTGCGGAACGAAGAAGTTTGGCAGAGCTTACGCATCATAAACCAGGCCCTGGATAACCTGCCTGAAGGACCTTTCCACGCCGATGCGCCGGAATATTATTTACCGGCCAAGCAGCAGGTTTACCGCAACATGGAAGCCCTCATCTACCACTTCAAAATCGTGATGGGTGAAATCGAGGCGCCGGTTGGCGAAGTTTATCATTCGGTGGAAGGTGGCAACGGCGAATTAGGTTTCTACCTGATCTCCGACGGCGGCCGTACCCCGTATCGTCTGCACTTCCGCCGCCCTTGCTATATTTACTATCAGGCTTACCCGGAGATGGTGGTTGGCACCTCGCTGTCCGATGCCATTGTGATCCTGAGCTCGATGAACGTAATTGCCGGCGAATTAGACGCTTAATAATAGTTATGAGTTAAGAGTTATGAGTTTAAAGTTTATTGATTCCTGAATCCTTAGATCTTCAACTCATAACTTTTAACTCTAAACTCATAACTAATAAAAATGGTTGAAATTAAAGATAAAGCGGACGTAAAGTTTTCTGAAGCCGCTCAAAAAGAAATAGAACGCTACATCAGCCACTACCCTGCCGATCGTAAAAAATCAGCGTTGCTGCCGGTGCTGCACATTGCCCAGGCAGAGTTTGGCGGTTGGGTAAGCCCGGCCGTGCAGGATAAGGTAGCGGAGATTTTAGGCATTGAACCGATCGAGGTGTACGAGGTATCTACTTTCTACACCATGTTCAATTTAAAGCCGGTTGGCAAGCACGTACTCGAAGTTTGCCGCACCGGACCTTGCATGCTGCGCGGCGCCGATCAGCTGATCGAGCACATCGAGAACCGCATTGGCTGCAAAGTTGGCGAAACCTCCCCGGATGGCATGTTCACCCTGAAAACCGTGGAATGCTTGGCCGCCTGCGGCATGGGCCCGATGCTTCAGATTCAGGAAAAATATTACGAAAACCTCGATACGGAAAGCATGGACAAACTGCTCGACGATCTGCGGAAGCAGTAGTTCGGGTAGCTGGTATCAGGTAGCAGGATTTTAATATTGCTGGCCATCCGATTACTGGTCATCCCGAGCTTGTCGAGGGAACTTATGAGACCAGATTTTGCGAGGAAACGCTAGCATTTAAGCTGAAAAAGTGAGTTGTTGGTGAAAACACCAACAACGGCGGAAAAGTGAAACGATATCGTTTTCAGCAAACCAGAAAAGCTACCTGAAAACAGTAGCCTTTTCAACCGAAAAACTTAAAACTGAATTCCCGGCAGGGAAAATTTGAATATAATTTTAAAGTCTTGATACTTGTATCCTGATACTTGTGTCTAAGCACCGCGAAAACAATGGGACTTAAAATATTAACCGAACATATTAACGTACCGGGAATAAACACCTACGAAACCTACCGCAAAATGGGAGGTTACCGCTCGGTGGAAAAAGCCCTGAAAACCATGACGCCTGAAGAAGTGGTGGAAGAGGTGAAGAAATCCGGTCTGCGTGGTCGTGGAGGTGCAGGCTTCCCGACGGGTATGAAGTGGAGCTTCCTGGCAAAACCGGAAGGCAAGCCGCGCTACCTCGTTTGCAACGCCGACGAATCGGAGCCGGGTACTTTCAAGGACCGCGTGCTGATGGAAAAGATCCCGCACGCGCTGATTGAAGGGATGATCACTTCCAGCTATGCACTGGGCGCCAGAACTTCTTACATCTACATCCGCGGCGAGCTGATGTTCGTGTTGCGGATTCTGGAAAAAGCAATTGCCGAAGCGTATGCAAATGGTATGCTGGGCGAAAATATTCTGGGTTCCGGTTACTCTTTAGACTTACACGTGCACCCGGGTGGTGGCGCTTATATTTGCGGCGAGGAAACTGCTTTGTTGGAATCGTTGGAAGGTAAACGCGGTAACCCACGGAACAAACCGCCTTTCCCGGCCGTCTGGGGCCTTTACGGTTGCCCGACCGTGGTAAACAACGTGGAATCCATTGCTACTGTGCCGTGGATCGTGAACAACACCGGCGACGAATACGCAAAAATCGGCGTAGGCCGCTCCACCGGAACGAAGCTTATCTCTGCTTCGGGTCACATCAACAAACCGGGCGTTTACGAAATTGAATTAGGCTTACCGGTAGCAGAATTCCTGTACTCCGACGAATATTGTGGCGGTATCTGGAAAAACCGGAAATTCAAGGCCGTAGTGGCCGGTGGTTCTTCGGTGCCGATCCTACCGGGTGAATTATTCCTGAAAACGGCGGAAGGTACGCCGCGCGTGATGACCTACGAATCGCTTTCCGAAGGTGGTTTTGTGAGTGGCACGATGCTCGGTTCCGGCGGTTTCATTGTAATGGACGATACTACCTGTATTGTGCGCAACACGTGGAACTTCTCCCGCTTCTACCACCACGAGTCCTGCGGCCAGTGCTCGCCTTGCCGCGAAGGTACCGGCTGGATGGAAAAAGTGCTTCACCGTTTAGAGCACGGTCACGGCTCCATGCACGATATTGATCTTCTGGTTAGCATTTCAAAACAGATTGAAGGAAATACCATTTGCCCACTCGGCGATGCAGCAGCCTGGCCGGTTGCCAGTGCGGTGCGTCACTTCCGCGAGGAATTCGAGTGGCACGTGAAACATCCGGAAGAAGCTGCTAAACCTGGTGCCGTTTTCCGCAAGGAAGCCGGGGTATTGGTTTAAAGAAATAAAGTAAAACGAAACTTAACCAGATTGTCATTTGCCGATGTTGGTGTTTTCACCAACATCCGTACTGCAGTTATTAAACTTGTCATTCTGAGCTTTAGCGAAGAAACTCGTCGGAGTTTAGTAGAAAGCTTACTACCGGCTGCCGACGAGGTCCTTCGCTGGCGCTCAGGATGACAGAAAATAGTTAAAGGTTAGTTTTACAAAGAAAAACGGTAGGTTTGGTGCTGAGAAAGCAAAGAGCTTACTGCAGATTAAATAAATAGATTACAGTTTTGCCGTTAGGAAATTGTTCGGGTTAAGATTTCGAACAACGAATAACGAGCAACGAACAACGAATAAAAAATGGCTAAAATAACTTTCGACGGTATTGAGGTGGAAGTGCCGGATGGCACCACGATCCTGAATGCTGCCCGCCAGATTGGTGGCAAGGTGGTACCGCCTGCCATGTGCTACTATACGCCTTTACAAGGCAGTGGCGGTAAATGCCGTGCCTGTCTTGTAAAAGTAACCGCCGGTTCTGCCAAAGACCCGCGCCCGATGCCGAAACTGGTTGCGTCCTGCGTAACCCCGGTTCAGGACGGTATGGTGGTAGAAAACACGCTTTCTGAGCAAGTACTGGAAGCCCGCAAAGGCGTGGTGGAAATGTTGCTGATCAATCACCCGCTCGATTGCCCGGTTTGCGATCAGGCCGGCGAGTGCGACCTGCAGAACTTCTCTTACGAGCACGGCACTTCCGGAACCCGTTACGAAGAAGAACGCCGCACATTCGACAAGATCGATATCGGTCCGTTGATCCAGCTGCACATGACGCGTTGCATTTTGTGCTATCGTTGCGTGTACACCGCCAATCAGTTAACGGATAAGCGCGTGCACGGCGTACTGGGCCGCGGCGATGCCGCTGAGATCGGAACGTACATCGAGAACTCCCTGGAAAACGAATTCATTGGGAACGTGATCGATGTTTGTCCGGTAGGCGCTTTAACGGATAAGACTTTCCGCTTTAAGAACCGTGTTTGGTTTACGAAGCCTTTGGATGCCCACCGCAACTGCGAAGACCCGAAATGCTGCGGCAAAGTAGTGCTCTGGACCCGCGGCGAAGAAGTGCTGCGCGTAACGGCCCGCAAAAACGAATACGGCGAAGTAGAACAGTTCATCTGCAATACCTGCCGCTTCGATAAAAAGGAAATGAGCGACTGGACCGTGGAAGGACCGCGTCACATTGCCCGTGCTTCCGTAATTGCGGCAAACCACTACGAACTGCCGGTAATTAACCCGCACGTAGTTTCTGATCTGCCGGAACACGTAGTTGATACGCCGGCTGGCCCTGCCAGTATTCCAACCAGCAATCCCGGTCAGTAAAATAGAATAAAGTAAAAAGAGCAAGGATAAAAGATGATCGGCAATTTTAATAAGATTAATCTTTCTACTTTTATCCTTCTTCCTTTATCATAAAAAAGTATGGAATTCCTGTTAAACCCATTCTCCATAAATGCCCTGATCATCCTGGCGATCTTCGGGCTAACGCTGTTTATTGCTACCTACTGCACCTATGCGGAACGGAAGATTGCAGCCTTTATTCAGGACCGCGTTGGTCCGAACCGGGCGGGGCCGCTTGGTCTGGCTCAGCCGCTGGCCGATGCCGTAAAAATGTTCTTCAAAGAAGAATTTATTCCGGCCAATGCGCATAAGTTCCTGTTCGTAGCGGGTCCTTCCCTGGCAATGCTTACGGCTTGTATGAGCTCGGCGGTAATTCCGTTCGGCAATACCTTAATAATTGATGGTGTTGGCGAAATTCGCTTACAGGGCATTGAAGTAAACATCGGCATGCTGTACATTTTTGGTGTAGTGGCATTGGGCGTTTATGGCATCATGATCGGTGGCTGGGCTTCGAACAACAAGTTCTCTTTATTAGGCGCTATCCGGGCAGCTTCGCAAAATATCAGTTATGAACTGGCCATGGGCCTTTCCATTATTGCCATTCTGATGATGTCGGGTTCGCTTTCGTTGCGGGAAATTACCCTGCAGCAAGGCGGCAGTTTCTTAGGAATCTCCGGCCTGGACTGGAATATTTTCTACCAGCCCTTGGGCTTCATTATTTTCTTAACCTGTGCTTTTGCCGAAACCAACCGTACGCCTTTCGACTTACCGGAATGCGAAACCGAGCTGATCGGCGGTTACCACACCGAATATTCGGCCATGAAACTGGGCTTGTACCTGTTTGCGGAATACGTGAATATTATTGTGGCTTCGGCGGTAATGAGCGTGCTATATTTCGGTGGATTCAACTTCCCGGGCCAGGAGTGGTTAAGAGCAAATATTGCCTCCGACCCTACTCTGGCGCACAACCTGGTAACGATTATCGGTACGGTGGTGTTCTTCGGTAAGATCTTCGCCTTCATCTTCTTCTTTATGTGGGTGCGCTGGACCTTGCCACGTTTCCGCTACGACCAGTTAATGCACCTAGGCTGGAAGATACTGATTCCGTTGGCGATGATCAACGTAGTGCTAACCGGAGCAGCGATCCTGTTCTGGCCGCAACTGAAAGCAATGTTTTAAATTTTAACCTGAAAGGCGCATTATGCAACCTTTATCGAATAGAGTAAAAAAGCTGGAAAAGAAACCGATGACGCTCGCGGAACGCGCGTATTTACCGGCCATTTTCCAGGGACTTTCCATTACCTTACGCCACTTTTTCAAGAAAAAAGCTACCGTTCAGTACCCGGAAGTAGAACGCCCGATGAGCAATGTGTTCCGGGGCCTGCACGTGCTGAAGCGCGATGAGCAGAACCGCGAACGCTGCACGGCCTGTGGTCTTTGTGCCGTAGCCTGTCCGGCGGAAGCGATCACGATCGTGGCCGGCGAGCGCCTGAAAGGCGAAGAGCATTTGTACCGGGAAGAGAAATACGCGGTTACCTACGAGGTGAACATGTTGCGCTGCATTTTCTGTGGTCTGTGCGAGGAAGCTTGCCCGAAAGAAGCGGTTTTCCTGCAGAACAACAAAATTGCGCCGCCGCGTTACGAGCGCGAAGAATTCATCTACGGCAAAGACCGTCTACTGGAGCCGCTCAACACCGAAACGCACAAAAACACGAAAGACAATATCAACTATCAGTATTAACTATAGTGATTAGTGAATAATGATTAGTGATTAGTAATTCAGATATTAAATTAGACTTTTTGGCCCTAGATCTTAGCGTTTTCAAGTTTTAAAATGTCCTGACTTATTAACTACTAATCACTAATCACTAATCATTAATCACTAAAAAGATGATCCAGAACGTTTTCTACTTTCTTACTTTTCTTACCCTGATCAGTGCCTGTATGGTTGTGTTTTCCCGCAACCCGGTTTATTCGGTGCTATTCCTGATCCTGACCTTTTTCTCGATCTCGGGCCACTATATTTTGCTGAATGCCCAGTTCCTGGCGGCGGTAAACATTATTGTGTACGCCGGGGCGATCATGGTACTGTTCCTGTTCGTGATCATGTTCCTGAACCTGAACAAAGAAACGGAAACCCAAAAATCGAATATATCGAAATTTGCCGCCGTAATTGCGGGGGGACTTCTGATGGTAGTAATGGTGGCAGCCCTGAAAGATGTTGATGCCGGAACGTATACCGAAGCAGGTTTCAACTCTCAGATCGGGATGGTGCAGAACCTGGGCATGGTACTTTTCAAAAACTATTTGCTACCGTTCGAATTGGCTTCGGTGCTGTTCTTAGTGGCCATGGCTGGTGCGGTAATGCTGGGCAAAAAGGAAACCGGCGAACGTCATTTCTAAGAGATAAATACAAACGAATTAAAGCCGGTTGCTGAAAAGTAACCGGCTTTTTCATTTATGGCGAAGCTGACCCGTACGGCTGTTTTATTTTGGCGGATTCTCCCCTTGAGCATAAAGCTGAGTGTTTAAACTTGCTGATTTTACCAAATAACGTTTCCCCCCAATGTTTGCCGTAAACCCCGGCCTGTCCCCTGACAGGCCGGACTATCGATGCTCCATTCGGGTAGTCAACCCACCAGACGATTTACTTTTATTAACGGCTTAATGGAAGCGTCTGCACAATGCTCAATACTGCAGTGCTTCCGGCCTGTCAGGGGACAGGCCGGGGTAGAGAGATACAGGCCAAGGTGAACCAATTAGACAAGCCTCCATAAAGCCATCGAATAGCAGCTTATTTACACCTTAGCTGAACCTGATCCTACCCCATAGAATATTGAATTAAAAAAATTCATTGCCGTCTGCTTTAGCTGACGGATAAGAGGCGATATTTTGAATGGCTTTAGCTTAAATTTTATTGCTGTTCAGGATTTTAAAGCCAGGAAACATTTGGCTAAAGCCGAAAATTATAAACTTCGTGAACCGTCAGCTAAAGCAGACGGCAATGAAACAGCATAACTTAGCAATCCCTTTGCCAGCTTTTGGCTATGAACCAGTATGTAGGCTTTAGCCAGGGACGATACTGCAGGGGTAAAACACGGGTTTGCCTTCCTTACTGCACCCGAATTCAAACCAATCACCCACTGAAAAAAGCTGTTCACCCGAAAGAAGATTGCCTAATAATTGTGTAAAATTGAAAAATGCGGATAACTTTGCGGCTTAATTTGCAACAGTTAAATCCTGGGTAACCGCGCAAGCGATTATTACTTATGAACGAAATTCCTGAGGTCATCCGGACCATTCCGCTGAATTATTACCTTTTCCTGAGCACGGCTTTATTCGTGATCGGCGTAACGGGCGTACTGCTCCGGCGCAATGCAATCATCATTTTTATGTGTATCGAGCTTATGCTGAATGCGGTAAACCTGCTTTTAGCGGCCTTTGCATCGTACCGTTCCGACCCGAACGGGCAGGTATTCGTGTTTTTCATTATGGCGGTGGCGGCAGCCGAGGTTTGCGTGGGCCTGGCCATTATTGTAATGATCTACCGCAACCTGCAGAGTACGGATGTGCACCTGCTCAACAAATTAAAATGGTAGGGCTTTGCGCCCGAAAACTATAACGTTCATTTTTAAAATCTTTTAAATGCAACAAATACAAGTACCGGAAAACAATCCAGCCATGGCGCTTCTCTGCCTGCTGATTCCGTTGCTGCCCCTGATCGGCTTTGTGATCAACGGCCTGGGCAACGGCAAACTTCCGAAATCGCTGGTAAGCCTGGTAGGTTGCGGCAGCGTGCTGATCTCCTTCCTCCTTTCCATTTACCTGTTTTTCAGCTTCGAGTCCGGCAGCGCCGGTTACGTTACCGAAGTATTCAACTGGATCCAGGTAGGTACCTTAAGCATTCCGTTTGCTTTCCAGATCGACCAGCTTTCGCTTATTATGCTACTGTTGGTAACGGGTGTAGGTTTCGTAATTCACGTGTATTCGGCGGGTTACATGAGCCACGATCCGGGTTTCGGTAAATTCTTTGCTTTCCTGAACCTCTTCATTTTCTCGATGCTGCTGCTCGTAATGGGCGCCAACTACGTAATGATGTTCATCGGGTGGGAAGGTGTAGGTCTTTGCTCCTACCTGCTCATCGGTTTCTGGAACAAAGTAACGCCATACAACAACGCCGCCAAGAAAGCCTTCATCATGAACCGCATAGGTGACTTAGGCTTCCTGTTAGGTATTTTCCTGATCTTTATGACTTTCGGCAGCGTAGGTTACGCCGAAGTTTTCGGCAAAGCCGCTACCATTCCGGTTTCTTCCGAAGTTATTACCGCTATTACCCTGCTCCTGTTTGTGGGTGCGATGGGTAAAAGTGCCCAGATTCCGCTTTATACCTGGCTTCCGGATGCGATGGCCGGTCCTACCCCGGTTTCAGCCCTCATTCACGCGGCAACCATGGTTACTGCCGGTATTTACATGGTATTGCGTTCGAATATTCTTTACACCATGGCGCCGGAAACCCTGGAAGTGGTTGCCATTATTGGCTTGGCTACCGCCGTTTTTGCGGCAACCATCGGCCTTTTCCAGAACGACATCAAAAAAGTACTCGCTTATTCAACCGTTTCCCAGCTGGGTTATATGTTCCTGGCCTTGGGCGTAATGGCTTATTCCTCTTCTTTCTTCCACGTACTTACGCACGCTTTCTTTAAAGCCCTCTTGTTCCTGGGTGCCGGTTCGGTTATTCATGCCATGAGTGGCGAGCAGGATATGCGTAGCATGGGTGGTTTACGGAAAGCCTTGCCGATCACGTTCATTACTATGCTCATCGGTACGTTAGCCATTTCGGGTATTCCGCCGTTTGCCGGTTTCTTCTCCAAAGATGAATTGCTGGCGCACGTGTACGAGCACAACAAAATTATGTGGGGCTTCGGCGTACTGGCATCCTTCATGACTTCCTTCTACATGTTCCGCTTAATGTTCCTGACGTTCTTCGGAAGTTTCCGTGGCACGGAAGAGCAACGCCACCACCTGCACGAATCGCCAGCCAGCATGACCATTCCTTTGATCATCTTAGCCGTGCTTTCTACCATTGGCGGTTTCATGGGTCTGCCGCCGGTATTCTCCGAAAACCATACGCTTGCCAATTACTTAGCGCCATTGTTTGAGGCTTCCCGCCAGGTTAATCCGGAGGCATTCGGCCACCACATGGATCACGCCACCGAATTTATGCTGATGGGTATTTCGGTAGCCGTTGCTTTGGTTGCCGCGATTATTGCCTATGTAATTTATGTGAGTAAAAAATCGGTTCCGGCTGCTGAAGGCACTGAAACGGGAATTCACAAAGTGGTTTACAACAAATACTACATCGACGAGCTTTACGATACCATTATTGTGAAACCGATCATGAGCCTTTCCACCGGCTTGTACCGCTTCGTGGAAAAAGGCCTGATCGATCCGTTAGTGAATGGGTTTGGTAAAGTTACGATGGGCGGCGGCCGCGGTTTGCGCGTGCTGCAGAGCGGCGCGATCGGTTCTTATTTGCTTACCATGGTGGTAGGCATTATCCTGATCCTGGTGCTGAACTTTATCTTGCGCTAAGCCTGATTTGAAGATTTGGAAATTTGAAGATTTGAAGATTTGGAGATTTGAAAATTCAGATCGAAGAATTGAAAATTCGAAAGTAGAATTCATAAAAACGTACAGTCCGAAACGCTGTCGTTTTCAAATAAAAAGTCCTGATACCTGTGTCTTGATACTTGTGTCTGATAAATAAAAAGTCCTGATACCTGTGTCTTGATACTTGTGTCAGAAATAAAATTAAAAGTCCTGATACTTGTGTCTTGATACTTGTGTCTGAATAACATTAACAATATAAAATGTTAACAGCTTTTTTACTTTTCTGGCCGGCGCTTGCCGGTTTACTGGTTCTGCTAATGCGCGGGGAAGCCGCCAAAAAAGTGGCTTTGGGAGCAGCCGTTATCGAATTCTTGGCCGTAGTTGACGCCATGATGCAGTTCGACCCGAACGCCGGAACCCAATTCGAACTGAACCTGCCCTGGATCGAAAATGCCGGTATCGCCTTCCACATCGGTATGGATGGTATCAGCATGCTGCTGGTTTTCTTAGCGGCATTTCTGGTGCCCTTAATTATTCTGGCCAGCTTTAAACACGATTACCGCAACCCCGGCACGTTCTATGCCCTTATCCTTTTCATGCAGACCGGCATGATCGGTTCGTTTGTGGCTCTGGATGCGTTTGTGTTCTATTTCTTCTGGGAGGTTGCTTTAATTCCGATCTACTTTATTGCCGGTATCTGGGGTGGTGAGCGCCGCGTGCCGGTTACTTTTAAGTTCTTTATCTATACCATTTTCGGTTCGTTGTTCATGCTGGTTGGGTTCGTGTACCTTTACTTCCAGACCCCGGGCACGCACACTTCCGATCTTTCCGCATTCTACCAGTTAGCGCTTTCTCCGGAAAATCAGAGCTGGGTTTTCTGGTTCATTTTCTTAGCGTTTGCCATTAAAATGCCGGTTTTCCCGTTCCACACCTGGCAGCCTGACACCTATACCGAAGCGCCAACTACGGGTACCATGCTTCTTTCCGGTATCATGCTGAAAATGGGTATTTACGGGGTGATTCGCTGGTTACTGCCGGTGGTTCCGGCCGGGGTAGCGCAATGGGCGGATGTGGTACTGGTACTTGCCATTATCGGGATTATCTACGGAGCCATCATTGCCATTCGTCAGAACGACATGAAACGCCTCGCGGCTTTCTCTTCTATTTCGCACGTGGGTTTAATTGCCGCGGGTTTATTCACCCTGAACATGCAGGGCCTGCAGGGCGCCATGATCCAGATGCTGAGCCACGGTATTAACGTAGTAGGTATCTTCTTCCTGATCGATATTATTTTCCGTCGCTTGGGTACCAGAGAAATCAAAGCATTGGGTGGCATTACGCAATATGGCAAAGCCTTTACTATTTGCTTTATGGTGGTGTTGCTGGCCATGGTAGGTTTACCACTGACCAACGGTTTCGTAGGTGAATTCCTGCTGCTTTCCGGCGTGTTCCAGTACAACTACATTATGGGTGGCGTAGCAGGTATTACCATTATTCTGGGGGCGGTATATATGTTCCGCATGTTCCAGCGCGTCATGTTCGGCGAAGCCAACTACGTAACCTCCAAATTCACCGACCTGACCGCTACCGAAATGGCCGTTCTGATCCCGATCATCATCATGATCTTCTGGATCGGTTTGCACCCGAACACATTCCTGCAAATCTCCGAACCAGCCGTAAGAGACCTGCTGACGATTATAAAAAGATAGTTCGACTTTCCGATATTCGACTGTTCGACACTCGAGTTTTTGAAAGTCCGATTTGGAAATAAAAGTAAATAAGCTTAAAAGAGCTTCGGTTGAAGAAAACGGTTTGTTCAGGATCTTTAAAAGAGAAAATCGAACAATCGAATATCCAACAATCGAAAAATCGAAATAAAAAATGACTTCAATAATTCTTTTATCAGTTTTCGGCATCATTAACCTTTTCCTGGGCTTCCTGAAGTCGAACCGGATCTTAATGCCGGCGGTGGTCGTTTTTCTGGCCATTGTTTTTGGGGTGAATTTCATCGACTGGAACCAGGGCCCGCAAACCCACTTCAACAACATGCTGGTTATCGACAATTTTTCGGTAGCCTTCGCTGCAGTTATGGTGCTTTCCATGTTGCTGATCCTGCCGTTTTCGCGCTCCTATGTAACCGATGAGAACCCGCATTTAGCTGAATTTTACTCGCTGCTGCTTTTCTCTTTGGTAGGCGCCATCATGATGGTGAGCTACGAGAACATGCTGATGCTTTTCCTGGGAATCGAGATCCTTTCCATTGCCATGTACGTGCTGGCCGGAAGCCATAAAAAGCAACTCCGCTCCAACGAAGCAGCCCTGAAGTATCTGCTGATGGGTTCTTTTGCTACCGGTATTTTACTTTTCGGCATTGCCCTGATCTACGGCGCTTCCGGTACGTTCAACATTTCCGACATTGCTTCTTTTTCTTCTACCCAGCCTGCCGGTTTACTGCCAATGATGGAAGTAGGCGTGCTGATGATCCTGATCGGGGTTTGCTTTAAAATCGGCGCCGCGCCTTTCCATTTCTGGACCCCGGACGTGTACGAAGGAACGCCAACCATTTTCACGGCTTACATGAGCACCGTAGTTAAAACGGCAGGTATTGCAGCTTTCTACAAACTGGTTTGGTCGGTTTTCCCGGGTCTGAACGAATTCTGGTACCCTACTTTGGTTGCTATTACCGTGCTGACTTTAGTTATCGGGAACGTGGGTGCGGCCGTGCAGAACAGCTTTAAACGGATGCTTGCTTACTCCAGTATTGCGCACGCCGGTTACCTGTTAATTGCCCTTACTTCCTTCAACGACCGTTCTGAAAATGCTATCCTGTTTTACGCTTTGGCTTATACCGTAGCCACCGTAGCCGCTTTCGGCGTCCTGAAACTGGTTTCCGACCAGCGTGGGGAAGAAGGTTACGAAGCTTTCAACGGCTTAGGTAAAACCAACCCGCTGCTGGCTTTCTCGATGACTGTAGCAATGTGCTCCCTGGCCAGCATTCCGCTTACCGGTGGTTTCTTTGCCAAGTTCTTCATCTTTGGAGCTGCCATCGATGCCGGCGCGGTTTGGTTGGTAGTGGTTGCTATTTTAATGTCAGCAGTTAGCATTTACTATTACTTCCGGGTGGTTATTGCCATGTATATGCGCGATGCCGAAGGCGAAAGAATTGCGGTTGATCCGTTTGCTGCTTTCATGCTGATCGTGCTGAGCATTTTCACCATTCTGATGGGGGTGGCTCCGGGTTTATTCAACAACCTGCTGTAAGTAAAACAATACCAATTTTCATAAAAAAGGAAAGCCGGGCGAATTCGTTCGGCTTTTTTGTTTCGCGTCTGAATCAAGCCTTCTTACCTTTTTCTTAAAAGACAGGCCACTTCAATCGCTGGTGCGAGCCTCCGGCTCGTATCCCACACATAACCCAATCCAATAAAACAGATACGAGCCGGAGGCTCGCACCAGCATGAGGCTGTGGTCAGCTTTGCAACCAGCATCCTTCCCTCAGGAATAAGCCGGCTTTCCTAAAGGTATGTTATAAACACATACAACTTTTTATATATTGCGGACTTGTTCACCTAAACTCCTACACTTATGAAAAGAAAATTACCGAAGATTCTGGGCGGCCTTGTGCTGGCCGTGGTATTGCTTTTTGCCGGCGTACTAATTTACCTGAAAACGGCTTTGCCAAATGTGGGTCCGGCTCCGGAATTAAAGATCGAAAACACGACGGCTCAAATAGAACGGGGCCGCTACCTGGCCAATCACGTAGCCGTTTGCATCGACTGCCATTCCTCCCGCGACTGGACGAAGTTTTCCGGTCCGCCGGTGGCCGGCACCTATGGCAAAGGCGGCGAGAAATTCGATCAGAGCGTTGGCTTTCCGGGTGTATTCTATTCCAAAAACATTACACCGGCTGGTTTAGGCGACTGGACCGATGGCGAAATTTTCCGGGCCATTACGGCCGGCGTAAGCAAAGATGGCAGCGCCCTTTTCCCGGTTATGCCGCACCACCTATATGGCCAGCTCGACCAGGAAGACATCAAAGCCATTATTGCTTATTTGCGCACCCTCGCCCCTATCGAAAATCAGGTAGCCGCTTCTACCCCCGATTTCCCGATGAATTTTATCATCAACACCATTCCTTCGGCGCCGCATTTCCAGACCATACCAGCTAAAACCGACCAGGTTGCTTATGGGAAATACCTGATCACGGCCAGCGCCTGCGTGGAATGCCACACTCAAAAGGACAAAGGCCAAAATATTCCGGGCATGGAATACGCCGGCGGCATGGAATTCAGATTCCCCGATGGTAATGTCCTGCGTTCGCCCAACATCACCCCGGATCCAAAAACCGGTATCGGCAACTGGACCCGCGAAGCTTTTATTAACCGCTTTAAAATGCACGCCAACGCGCCGCAACCGGTTGCAAAAGGCGGTTTCCAGACCGTAATGCCCTGGACCATGTATGCCGGCATGACGGAAGAAGACTTAGGCGCCATCTACGCTTACCTGCAAACCGTGCCGGCCAAAGAAAATAAAGTAGTTCGATTTACGGCTGCTATCGGTCAATAATCTGAATCAAGCTTAAAAGAAAAATCCCGGCCGCAATTATAGCAGCCGGGATTTTTCTTTTAAAACAATAGCGTTTGGGAGGTGAAAAGTAGATCGAATTCTATTTCTGAATAACCAGCGGTTTTACAAACGTATGACCGGAATCCGTGATCCGCACCAGATACGTTCCGGCCGGAAGCTCCTGCACATGTATGCTTACTTCTTCCGCCCCGCCTGCTACTTTTTGAGCTTTTACTTTTTGGCCCAAAACCGATACGATTTCGACTTCTTTCACTGACTTGCTATCAGAAAACTTCAGGGTTACAGAGGCCGTTGCCGGGTTCGGGTAAAGTTTAAAAGCGTTGGCAGCCGCTTCTTTCAGGCCGGTGGTCAGGATCATTACCGTCTGCTGAACCGTAGCCGGACAGCCCTGCTGATCGGTTCCTTTTAATATTACCGTGTAAGTTCCTGGTGCCGGGTACGAATGCGTAGGGGAAGCAGTAGAAGCAGAATCACCATCACCGAAGTACCATTTTACCGGAGCTGTGATACTTAAATTCTGGGGGGTAAACAGAACTGTTAAGGGAGAATTGATGCTGTAAGTAAAAGCTAAATTCGGCACTTTGTTCGTTACGCTTACCCTTGCGGTGTCGTTAATCCGGTTCAGGTCGTTTGGCAGATTGGTAAACGCTTTGATCGCATGATTACCGGCGGCACTTAAATTAGCTTTAACGGAAAAGCAGAATTGCTTTGTTTGGTTCGGCATTAAAGAGTCGGTATACTGCTGGGTAACGATTGCCTGGTTGTTAACTTTGTAGGACACTGTGAAATTCTTCTGCTTCACGTTGCCAAAGTTGGTTAGATTCACGCATACCTGTTCAGTAGCAGTAAAGCTGCAGTGATTTCCGGCTAAAGGTTTGGTGAAAGCTACCGCGCCAATATCGTTTAAAACCGTACCGCCCAGTACAGTAACTACTTTCTGAACTGTGGTGAGACATCCCTGAAAATCAACTGCCTTCATAGTTACGGTGTAAGTACCCGGTGCCCGATAAGTATGGCTCGGCATCATGGTAGTAGTGGAATCGCCGTCGCCGAAATACCATTTAATAAAACTTCCTGTATTTACATATTGAGTAGTAAACTGGAAAGTACTGCCGGTTGTGTTGGTAAAGGTAAAGTTTGCCATTGAAACTTTGTTAATTATTGACAGTTTCGCCGTATCGTTTACCAGATCCTGATCGCCGGCTAAGCGGGAAAAGGCTCGTAAGGTGTAGGTTCCAGCGGCCACCAGATTTGCTCTTGTCGAAAAACAGAACTGCTTGGTTTGACCAGGTAAAAGTGAATCGGCAAACGTTTCTGATACCATAGCCAGGTTATTGATTTTATAAGCTACCGGGAAGTTTTTCCTGACGGTATTACCAAAATTAGTAAGGTTTACGCACACTTCTTCCGTTGCTGATTTGTCGCAACCTGTGGTAGTGGGTTTGTTTATCCCGGATACTCCCACATCGTTTAAGGTTGCCGCCAGGTCCAGGATCCGTATATCATCGATGGCGATAGCCGGGGTATTGGCGCTTCCGATCGTTGCCCGAAACCGGAGGCGAATGCTTTTCCCGGCATAAGCAGCCAGCGAAATCTGTGCTTTCAGCCAGGGATCATTTAGCAGCGCTTGCTGACTGCCGGTTAAAGTATAAACGTTCAGATTCCAGTTTCCTCCTTCATTCACATCTACGGCTAAAGAGCCGTTCGTGCCGCCATACAAGTGGTACCAGAACTCCAGCGTTGGTGTTTGCAGGGAAGTTAACGTAATACAAGGGGATTCCAGGTTGGCTGTACCGGCATTTGAGCCATAGCTGAAGAAGTTCAGATAGTTGCCATTTCCGGTAGTATGATCGCCGGAAGCGCTTCTGTTTACTTTTGCCCGGGTTATCGTTCCGGAAACAAACCAATCCTGAGTATCATCGGTAGCGTTGTACCACCCGTTTTTAAAAGCTCCCGTGAGAATATTATTTCCTAAAGCGTCTAATTGAGGAACAAAGCTTTCAAAGGTCTCAGTTGCCGGGAAAGAAGTTATGCCGTTACCAAAATTAGTAATGCGGACGGTAACGGTATCATTCAAGGGTTGGGCATCGAGGGGTAACGCGGTCCAGGCTTTAATTGTATGAACCTGAGCTGTGCCTAAGTTGGCTTTAACCGTAAAGGTTATGGCGGTGGTATCGCCAGGGGCCAGATTTTTGGTTATGGTTTCGCTGCCCATGGTAGTACCGTTTACCGAATACCAAACCGGGAAATTAGTTTGCGGGGTGGTACCCAGGTTTTTAAGAATTACGCCTACCGTTTCGGTAGCACTCAGCCCGCAGGCGCTTTTCACCCTGGTAATGGCCGTAACCCCGGCATCTATTGGGCTGGGCGGTGCGCTGATTGTAACAGAATAATCTTCCGTTTCGCCGCTAGTGTGGAAGGTACACGCCTGGGTACTAAGTGGTTTCTGATTGGTAAAAGCACGTACCCGCATTCGGAAAGTACCAAGCGGCCCGGTAGCTGGCAGCGTTAAAATGGAAGTTACCGCTGGGGTATTACTGGCCGGAGATTGATAAACAAATTCATCATCACTAAAAACAAGATCCTGATTAAAGTCTATCCAGGCACCAAATCCCATAGTATAATTGGCAGTTATACTTAAAGAAGTAGCCTGTCCACGTACAAGGCTGGCGGTTAAATTGCTGAAATCCTGATACCCGTTCGCGCCACACCCGCTGCTGTTGGTAAAACCTCCCATGCTAACGTTTGAAATTATGAAGTTATTCGTTGTATAAGCGCAGTAATCATTATGCAGGTTCAGGGTACAGTATTGAGGGCTTCCCACCAGGTTCAGGGTATAATCTTCAGTTTCGCCGGAATTTAACTGAACACACGATTGCCCGGCTGTTAAATTAAAAACATAAGGGGCAGAGCGGATGCGCATGCGAACAGGTCCGGGCGTGCCATATTGGGCAATGGTGATAGAACCGGTATGCGTGTAGTTCGGGTAATCGGTACCCAGGAATTCGCCCGGATCATCAAAATCGAAATCACGGTTATAATCGATCCAGATTCCGATAGTTTGCTGGCCTGTACCGGAACTGGGAGTTGAAATGGAATACGGATAAGTAGTGCCCAACTGCACCGTGGTGCTAACATTGGTAAAATCGGAATACCGGCTACTGGGCGGGCAACTGGAGGTGGTGTTATTAATAGTCCCGAAAGTTACATTTGTTATTAAATTATCAGTCCCTCCGGAGCAATACCCACTGTGAAGTCCGGTGGTGCAGTATTGTTGTGGCGCAGCTATGTTGATGGTATAATCTTCGGTTTCGCCAAACAAAAATTGCGTACAGGAACTGCTGGCAATAAACAATCCTCCCCGGATAGAACGCACCCTTAAACGCGTGGCACCGGTAGAAGCGGTACCTGGAATAAGCACGGAACCGCTGAAAACCTGGGTCCCGGTAGTAGTCGTGCTGTAAACCATCTCACCTGCATCATCAAAATCAAAATCCTTATTATAATCGATCCAAACGCCAAACCCTTGCGATGAAGCGGCATTTGAGCGCATACTGACCTGATAAGTACTACCTTTACTTACAGTTGCACTAATAGAAGTATAATCGGAATAGCCATCAGTACCGCAAGTAGAGGTCGGGTTATTGATAGTGCCGAAGGTAAACAGATCGATCCGGTCGTTGGCTGAGCAGCCGTTGGTATAAAGGTTCGTAGTGCAATATTGAGTTTGGGCCTGTGCTTCAGGTTTCAGAAAGAAAGCCTGGAACAGCAACCAGCAGACTATGGTACTAATTGATTTCCTGTAGAATAATGGCGTCATAAGAGTTGAAGGGTTAAGATGAGAGATCGTTCCTAATTAAATTCTTCAAAGTCTGAAAAGCTTTATAAGCCTGGCTCCTGCCCTTACCTACAAAGCGCCTGCTCCAATTATTTAACCAGACCCGCATTTTTATTACATGGTTGCCTCAGTCCCCAAAATTAATTCCAGCGTTATTATTAAGCCCCGGAAACAATAAACCCCGGCTGTTGGTGCGGCCGGGGTTTATCACTAAAAACTGTAGCGTTTGGGAGGTGAAAAGTAGATCGAATGCTATTTCTGAATAACCAGCGGTTTTACAAACGTATGACCGGCATCCGTGATCCGCACCAGATACGTTCCGGCCGGAAGCTCCTGTACATTTATTCTTACTTCTTCTGCACCCGCTTCTACTTTCTGCAACTTTACTTTTTGGCCTAAAACGGATACGACTTCAACTTCTTTAGCTGACTTGCTTTCAGAAAACTTCAGGATTACAGTGGCAGTAGCCGGGTTCGGATAAAGTTTAAAAGCGTTGGCCGCTTCTTCTTTCAGACCGGTGGTCAGGATCGTTACTGTTTGCTGAACCGTAGCCGGGCAGCCTTGCTGGTCGGTTCCTTTTAATATTACTGTGTAAGTTCCTGGTGCTGCATACGAATGCGTTGGAGAAGCCGTAGTGGCAGAATCACCGTCACCGAAGTACCATTTTACCGGAGCTGTGGCGCTTAAATTTTGGGGCGAAAAGAGAAAGCCTGTTGGCGAAATAGCAGTAGAAGTAAAGGCTAAATTCGGCACTTTGTTCGTTACGCTTACCCTTGCGGTGTCGTTATTCCGGTTCAGGTCGTTTGGCAGATTGGTGAAGCCTTTAATGGAATAGGTTCCGGCGGCACTTAAATTAGCTTTAGCGGAAAAGCAAAATTGCTTCGTTTGGTTCGGCATTAAAGAGTCGGTATACTGCTGGGTAACGATTGCCTGGTTGTTAACTTTGTAGGACACTGTGAAATTCTTCTGCTTCACGTTCCCGAAGTTGGTCAGATTTACGCATACCTGTTCGTTAGCAGTAAGGCTGCAGTGATTTCCGGAAGCAGGTTTGGTAATTAATACCGCGCCAATATCGTGTAAGGCTGTGCCCCCTGTAACCGTTACCACTTTCTGGATTGTTACAGAACATCCCTGGAAATTTATGGCCTTCATGGTTACGGTATAAGTGCCGGGAGCCTGATACTGGTGAGTAGGCATCATGGTAGTAGTCGAATCCCCGTCTCCGAAATACCACTTAATAAAAGCGCCTGTATTTATCCATTGGGGGGTAAATTGGTAAGTAGTACTGGTTGTATTGGAGAAAGAAAAGTTTGCCAATGAAACCGTATTGGTTATGGTTGCTTTAACAGTATCGTTTACCAGATCCTGATCGCCGGTTAATTGCGTAAATGTTCTGAGCCTGTAGGTTCCGGCGGCGCCCAGATTTGCTTTTGTCGCAAAACAGAACTGCCTGGTCTGGCCGGGTAAGAGCGAATCGGCAAACGTTTCTGAAACTACAGCCAGATTATTGATCTTATAAGCTATGGGGAAGTTCCTGGAAACGGTATTGCCAAGGTTCTTCACAGTAACACAAACGGTTGAATTTGCACTTAGATCGCAACCTGTTTGCGGGCTTACAATACTGCTTACCCCTACATCGCTCAAGGTTGCCGTCAGGTCCAGGATCCGGATGTCATCGATGGCGATAGCCGGGGAATTGGAGCTCCCGATCGTGGCACGGAACCGGAGGCGAATGCTTTTACCGGCGTAGGCAGCCAAAGATACCTGTGCTTTCAGCCACGGATCAGTTTTAGCGGACTGCTGACTGCCGGTTAACGTAAAAACGTTCAGGTTCCAGTTTCCGCCTTCATTAATATCTACCGCTAAGGAGCCGTTGGTGCCGCCAAATAAGTGGTACCAGAATTCCAGTGTTGGCGTTTGCAGGGAAGTTAACGTAATACAAGGCGATTCCAGATCGGCAATGCCGGTATTGGAACCATAACTGAAAAAATTCAGATAATTACCGGTACCGGTAGTATGATCGCCGGAGGCACTGGGGTTCAATCTTGCCCGGGTTACCGGCCCGGAAACCATCCAGTCGCCGGCATCACCGTTTATGTTACTCCACCCGTTTTTAAAAAGGCCAGGTACAATATTATTTCCCATCCCATCTAACTGTGCTACAAAAGACTCAAAAGTTTCGGATGCCGGGAAAGTGGAAATGCCGTTACCAAAATTAGTTATCTGAGCAGCAGTGGTATCGTTTGCAAGCTGGTTATCTGCGGTCAGGCTGGTCCAGACTTTAATTTTATGGATCTGAACGGCGCTCAGGTTCGCTTTTGCGGTAAAAGTTATGGCTGTGGTATCGCCGGGGGCTAGTGTTTTGGTTACTGTTTCTGTACCGATTACGGTTCCGTTAACTGCAAAACTTACCGGGAAATTCGTTTGGGTGGTGGTACCCAGGTTTTTTACAATTGCGCCTACCGTTTCGGCGGCGCCTAATCCACACGAACTTTTTACTCTCGTAATAGCGGTGACCCCGGCATCTACAGGGCTTTGAGGAGCACTTACCTGAATAGTATAATCTTCGGTTTCACCATAACTATGAAGAATACAGCCTTCTGTACCCGTAGGCACCAGGTTCTCCAACCCTCTCACGCGCATCCGGAAAGTTCCTAGCGGACCTGTTGCCGGAAGTGTAATTGTTGTATTTACGGTTGGACTATTACTTACCGGCGAGAGATAAACAACCTCGGTGTTCTCAAAATTAAGATTCTGGTTGAAATCAATCCAGATACCAAACCCCATGTTCTTGTTGGCAGTAATAGATAATTGATACGTTTGCCCTCTGACCGCTGAAGCAGATAAAGCTGAAAAGTCTTCGTAGTTATTTGTGGCGCATGTACTGGTATTCGTAAAGTTACCTAAACTAAATGAAGTAATCATTCTGGCCAGGGAACTTCCACATGTATTATTATGAAGGTTTACGGTGCAATATTGGGGACTACCGGTAATATTCAAGGTAAAATCCTCCGTTTCGCCCCCGTTCATTCTTTTACAGGCATCCGCAGCCTGAAACGCCATCGAAGCAGACCTTACCCGCATTCTGGTAGGGCCAGGCAACGCATTCTGGATAATTCTGATGCTGGCATTGAGTGTACTGCTGTGACCATTACTGGCAACAAACTCCCCGGGATCATCAAAATCTTTATCCTGGTTATAGTCTATCCATACCCCAATATAGCCCCCATTTGGTTTACTCTTAACCGTTATAGCATAAGTATTTCCCAGTTGAACAGTAGTAGTAAGATTGGTGCGGTCGACATAGCCATTGTAACTGTTACAATAAGAACCATCTGAAGTATTTATTCCGGAAAATCGTACTTCATAGATCATATTATCGGTATCGCAGCCATACTGATAAAGATTGGTTGTGCAATATTGGGTATTCGCTGCAATTGTAATCGTATAATCTTCCGTTTCGCCGTAAGAGAACTGGGTACAGGAACTGCTTGCAATCAGCAGCCCGCCCCGGATGGAGCGCACCCTTAAACGGGTGGCACCAGTTAAAGCTGTTCCCGGGATTTGTACCGTTGTAGAATATGTCTGCGTTCCGGTAGTGGTTGTACTGTAAACCATTTCCCCGGCATCGTCAAAATCATTATCCTGGTTATAATCGATCCATACCGCAAAGCCTTGAGCAGAAGCTGCATTGGCGCGCATACTCATATTATAGATGCCGTTCTTGTTCACGTTTGCCACCAGATTGGTATAATCGGAATAGCCATCCGTACCGCATGTGGAGGTCGGATTATTGATAGTGCCGAAGGTAAACAGATCGATCCTGTCGTTAACTGAACACCCGTTGGTATAAAGGTTAGTGGTGCAATAGCTTTGCGCCTGAACTTCCGGCAGCAGAAAGAAAGCCTGGAACAGAATCCAGCATACAATGACACTAATTTGTTTTCGGTAGCGTAATGGAGCCATAAGGTTGAAGGGTTTAGATGCGTGATATTCCTGATTAATTTCTTCAAAGTCTGAAAAGCTTCACAAGCCTAGCTCCCGCCCTTACCTACCCATGGCCTGTTCCATTTAACCAACTAGACCCGAATTTTAATAACATGGTTGCCTGAGTTCCAGAAAATAATTTCCAGGCTTGTATTAAGTCCCGGAAACAAAAAAACGGCTGCTTATGCCGTCAGTTTTTTTCATGTAACCGATATTGCTTCTGAAGAACGCTCCTGTTCTGAGGGTAAACTATAAGCCAGTGCTGGGCAATGCCTTTTACAAAAACGGAATAAGATGAACTGTTTTTTACCAAAGGCAGCGTTTTAGAAAACAGCAGGAATTAACCCCTCCGGCAAAAAGCTCAGGACACGAACTTATCGAGTAGCGGCTTTCCTGCTGTTTAATGAATAACACTTTTACAAACCACTAGACCAGCACTACAAGCAAACGGTTGCCTGAAGCTGAAAAAAATCTAAAACGGTATGCTTTGGGCTAAAAAAAGAAAAAGCCCCGGGGCGACGGGGCTTTTCAACTATGAAGAAAATGAAATAAAACAGGAAAAACTTCGAAGAGGCGAGAATCAACAGGAAATATTGCTTTGAAACGATTCCAAACGCGGCATGGAGGCCATTTCAGAGCAATTTTCCTGCTGGTTGACAAACAATAAAACTCTCACATTCAAGCAGACAAGGATCTCGTCCAAACCGTTGCATGGCTTTTTTAAAAATCCATAAAAAACCTACAACAACCTGATTATCAGGAATAAAATTTATAAAAAAATAAAGCTCCCCGTTTTCGGGGAGCTTTATCCTATTGAGATCAAAAATGAAAGCCGGAATCTGAAAATGCCTCTTCTTATGCTTTCACGTCTATCTGCAATTCATCGAGCTGCTCCTGTGCAATCGCCGATGGGGCATCGATCATTACATCGCGGCCGGCATTGTTTTTCGGGAAGGCAATGTAATCGCGAATCGATTCGGAACCGCCGAATAAAGAGCATAACCGGTCAAAACCAAAAGCAATACCACCGTGCGGCGGCGCGCCGTATTCAAACGCGTTCAGCAGGAAGCCGAATTGGTTTTGCGCTTCTTCTTCCGAGAAACCCAGCAGTTTAAACATGCGGCTTTGCAGCTCCCGGTCATGAATTCTTATCGAACCGCCGCCAACTTCCACGCCGTTAATTACCATGTCGTAGGCATTGGCCCGGATGGCTCCCGGATCGGTTTCGATCAGGTGCATGTCTTCCGGTTTCGGCGAAGTGAACGGGTGGTGCATGGCAAAAAAGCGCCGGGCATCTTCGTTCCATTCCAGTAAAGGAAAATCTACCACCCACAGCGGACTGAATACATTCTTATCGCGCAAGCCAAGTTTTGTACCCATTTCCAAACGCAGCTCCGACATAGCCTTGCGGGTTTTATCAGCCGGGCCGGCCAACACCAGGAACAAGTCGCCCGGTTCGCCCTGTAAAGCAGCTTTCCATTTGGTTAGCTCCTCCTGGTTGTAGAATTTATCTACCGAAGATTTTACGCTGCCGTCGGTTTCTACGCGGGCATAAATCAAGCCGGTAGCGCCCAGTTGCGGACGTTTTACAAATTCGGTAAGCTCATCTAATTGTTTCCGGGTATAGGAAGCAGCGCCTTTGGCGTTAATAGCCACTACCAGTTCCGCTTCGTCGAATACCTTGAAATCTTTGCCTTTCACTACCTCCGTTAGTTCCACGAATTTCATTTCGAAACGGGTGTCCGGTTTGTCGTTGCCGTAGTATTTCATGGCATCGGCGTAGGTCATGCGCGGCAAAGTATCTATTTCAACCCCGCGTACGGTTTTAAACAAATGCTTCGCCAGGCCTTCGAACGTGTTCAGAATATCTTCCTGGGTTACAAACGAAAGCTCACAGTCGATCTGGGTGAATTCCGGCTGCCGGTCGGCGCGCAGGTCTTCGTCCCGGAAACATTTCACGATCTGGAAATACTTATCGAAGCCGGAAACCATGAGCAATTGCTTGAAGGTTTGCGGGCTTTGCGGCAGGGCATAAAATTCACCCGGGTTCATGCGGCTTGGCACTACAAAATCGCGGGCACCTTCCGGGGTAGACTTAATAAGCACCGGCGTTTCCACTTCAATAAAATTGCGGGAATCCAGATACGCGCGGGTCTGTTGCATCATGCGGTGGCGCAACTCTAAATTCTTACGCACTGGGTTGCGGCGCAAATCCAGGTAACGGTATTTCATGCGCAGGTCGTCGCCGCCGTCGGTTTCGTCTTCTATCAGGAAAGGCGGCAGTTTGGCCGCGTTCAGAATTTCCAGATTGCTTACCCGGATCTCGATCGCCCCGGTAGCCATTTTATCGTTCTTGCTTTCGCGCTCAATTACGGTACCGGTTGCTTTTACCACGTATTCGCGGCCCAGTTCGCGGCCGGCAACCAGCACTTCCGGCGCGGTTACGCCTTCTTCCAGAGAGAGCTGGGTAATGCCGTAACGGTCGCGCAAATCGATCCAGAGCATGCCGCCTTTGTCGCGGGAGCGCTGCACCCAACCGGTTAAAACTACTTCCTGGCCAGCATTTTCAATTCGGAGCTCGCCGCAGGTATGCGTTCGTAACATATAAATTCGTTCGGTAAATTCCTGTTAACTTTAAGAAAGCAAAGGTAAGCATAGTTTCGGAAGCTGGAAGAGTTGGCGTTAATCGAATTAGCCGGAAACTGTACTTTTTTAGTGTAACAACGGTAGCGTTTCGGCCTGAAAAACCGGGTTCCCGTAATTAATTCATGGCGTTTTCTTTTTACGTTTGTCTCTCTAAAATCCCCGCTCATGAAAAAGCTGCTCTCCACCACCCTCTTTTTCCTTTTAATAACCAGCATTTGCCCGGCGCAAAGCAGAAAAAAGCTGAAAGTAAAGATCACGCCGCTTACTTCAGAAATTTACGTGCACACCTCCTATAAAATGCTGGGCGGCGCACCCTTTCCTTCCAACGGCTTAATTGTAAATACCACCGAAGGCGTAGTTTTGATTGATACCGGCTGGGGCGAAAAACCTACCCGGCAGATTCTGGAGTGGGTGGAAGAAAACCTCCGTCAGCCGGTAGCCTACTGCATTGTAACCCACTCCCACGACGACCGGCTGGGCGGCATAGAAGTACTCCAGAACCGAAACATCCGCGTGCTCAGTACCCGCCCTACAGCCACCAAAGCCGTAAGGGCCGGCTTTCCTTCGCCGGAAGGCATCTTGCCTGCCGATACCACTTTTAAGGTCGGCGATACTACCATCCGGACGTATTATCCGGGTCCCGGCCACACCCGCGAAAACATAACCGTATGGTTTCCGCAGGAAAAAGTACTGTTTGGCGGCTGCCTTGTAAAAAGTAACCAGGCCAAAGACCTGGGCAACGTTGCCGATGCCGACCTGTACCAATGGCCCTTTGCGATAAGAAGGTTAAAATCTGTATTTTCGGATACCGAAGTGGTAGTGCCCGGTCACCAAAGCTGGAACAGCACCAGCGCTTTGCAGCATACGCTGGATTTGCTGGACGCGCATAAGTAAGGATCGTTCCTAAGCAAGTGGACGAATTTAGTTGAATAATAATATCCATCCCTTTTCTGTCATTCTGGAAGGATCTTGTGAATTCTGAGCTTTGAACTCATAAATTTCTTCCAGAATGACAATATGGGTAGTATGAAACCAATTTTGTTCTTTTACTTATCTTGCCTGTTACTCGAAAAGAATTTATTTTCAGCCATGAAATTATAAACGGACGTTACGCCAGGCAGTATGTCTGAACTATGATTTATAGGATTAAAAGATGCATATGATTCTTCGCCAAAAAGGAATACTATGAACCCAAAGTGGATTAAAAAAGAAGGGCTTCAGAGTAGCTGAAACTGCTTTAGTAAGTGCAGCGTCGGTTTAAAACGCTTTTGGAATTGCTGATCTGAAGTGCCTCGCTTTTATTTATTCCCACCCTGCCTTTCTTCCGGATTCGAATTAATTCTTTTTCAAAATAAAAATCCTGTCTATCTTATCAATCCATAAAATCGTGTTCAGACAATCCTGCTTTCTCAACGCCACTAATAACAGGTCAACCCATGCTCTTTTTCATTAAATGAACTCCGCTACGCAAACTTCAACCCTTACCGAATACGACCTCACCGGCACCGTTTCCCATCTTTACAACCTGCTCGAACAAAACCCGGAGCTCTTCCCGATACTTTTCCGGGAAATGATGGACAACCCGAAAAGCCAGATACGGTTACGGGCGGGTAATGCGGTAGAAAAAGCTGCCCGGAAGAACCCTGCCTTGCTGCTGCCCTTCAGAGCTGAAATGCTGGAAGCCATAACCAAACCGCTGAACAACGAAGCTATCTGGCATGTGGCTTTGCTGCTGGGCTATATAAACCCGGAAGGCGACGATCTGGCTTTGGCGGTAAACAAACTTTTCCATTGGCTCGATTCCGTTCCGCACAAGTTCGTAAAAGTGAATTGTCTGCAAACGCTTGCCCTGCTGGCTCTAAAACATAGCTGGCTCCAACCCGAAGTTACCGAAATGCTGGAAGCAGCCCTGGAACACGAAAGTTTTGCGATACAGGCACGGGCGCGGATTTTACTAAAGCAGTTTAAACCGAAAAAAAACAGTATCGGCAGTAAGCAGAAAAGTATTTCCGGTGGAATTTGAAACCCATTTTTATTTTTCCGGTATAGGCAGATTCCCCGCCCGGCCGTGCTATTGCACATAAAATATTTTTTTTTAAGTAGTGGCAGCGGTCCGGAAATTATTTGCGTATTTACCTTAAAAATCGTGCTCCGGCGGCTTACAGCAATTTTTTTGTAAGTTCAACTTGCTAATTTTGCGACTGAAAAACCAAGACCTAACCCATAATTTTCAACCGAAGACTATGTACACCAACACCAGCTTAAACAACCCGTTCGAAGTTAATGCGAACATCATGATGATGACCTACCCGGCAATGCAAGCCATGCCCGGTGGCGACGATGACGATGACCTGGACGATGATGCGGCAGACCTCGATGACGATGATTTTGAAGAAGAATTGCTGGTAGATGATGACTACGAAGGTGACGACTTCAAAGACGTAGACGATCTGGATGACCTCGACGATCTGGATGATTTCGACGACGAGGATGACGAATTCTCGAACGTGGACGACGACGACGAATTCTAAAAAAAGCCTTAGCGCCATTCCTCGCATTACGGACATGAAGAAATAAAAAAGCATCCTGTTTAATAGCAGGATGCTTTTTTATTGTTTATTGGTAATTGCTAGAAGTTATCTCAAAAACCCACTTGTCATCCTGAGCGCTAGTGAAGGACCTCGTTAGCTCTCAGCACCAAAGCCAGATTTAACAGCTTTACCAGTAGCAGACGAGTTGTTTCGCTCTCGCTCAACATGACACCCATTTTTTAGATAGCTTCTAGTTTAATTCCTTAAACGCTATGACCCGGAGGAAAAAACACAGCAAGTGGTTCAAGCAATCAGATAAAATCAATCAGCAATTAACAATCAGCAATTAAATATTAAATTATTCCACGTACAGCACCAGGCCTTTCAGGTATTCGCCTTCCGGGCAGAAAATGCTTACCGGGTGGTCGGCTGGTTGCGATAACTGGTGAATGATCTTTATGGAACGCCCGGCCTCGATGGCAGCTGCCATCAGCGTGTTTTCGAACAGGTATTTATCTACCACCTGCGAACAGGAGAACGTGAACAGGATGCTGCCCGATTTCATTTTCTTCAGCGCTTCGGCGTTCAGGCGCTTGTAGCCCATTACGGCGTTGTGGCGCGCACTTAAATGCTTGGCAAAGGCCGGAGGGTCCAGAATTACAATGTCATAATCTTCCAGCGGGTTTTTCAGAAAATCGAAGGTATCTACCGCAAAGGATTCGTGCTTATCGGCGTGGCCGGAAAGTTCGGCGTTGCGGTCCGTCAGTTCAATGGCCCGTTTCGAAGAATCTACTGAATGCACAACCGTTGCGCCGGCATTCAGGGCATAAATAGAGAAGCCGCCGGTGTAGCAAAACGTATTCAGCACTTTCTTACCTGCCGAATAACGCGCTACCAGTTCCCGATTTTCCCGCTGATCGATAAAGAAGCCCGTTTTCTGGCCGTTTACCCAATCTACGTAAAAGCGGTTGCCGTTTTCCTGCACAATGGTTTCGCCGGAATTTTCCCCGATCAGGAAACCGTTCTCCGCCTCAATGCCGGATTTCTGAGAAAGCGACTCAGCACTTTTATCGTACACCGCGCTCAGCTTGTCACCGATCACGTTTTTAATGGCCTGGGCAATTTCGTGGCGCGCGCGGTACATGCCCACAGTATGCGCCTGGAAAACGGCCGTATCGCCGTAAACATCCACCACCAGACCAGGCAGACCATCGCCTTCAGCAAAAACCAGCCGGTAAACATCGGAATCGGTGCCATTGGTTAACCCGATGGCCGTCCGGAACTGGTACGCTTTGGCAATTTTACTTTCCCAGAATTCCAGGTTGGGCTCTATTTGCTCGAAAGAAATTATACGGACCGTAATGGAGCCCCCCTGCTGGTAATGCCCGGTACCCAAATATTCGTTTTGTGCAGAATACACTTCTACAACATCGCCATCGGCTAAGCCATCGGCCTTCTTCTTTATTGCGCCCGAAAATACCCAGGGGTGAAAACGCAATAAGGAATGTTCTTTGCCCTTAGCTAACGTAATGCGAGGAAGATTACTCATAATGAATTAATAATTAGAAAGAGCAAAACTAAGTAATTATAACCAAAACAGGATACAAAAAATATTAAAATTATACATATAATTGATAACAAATTAGTTATGGCAGCAAAAGAGCCAATTAGATTAGGATTTGTATTAGTTATAACTTCATATAAATGGAAATAAAAGATATAACAATTGCGGGAAGTTTTATAACATAAATAGAAAGCAATTTGAAATAAGCTGCATCAATTTGTACTCCCTGAAGAACATCCTCCCCATTTTCGTCTTTAGCATTTACCCGAAAAATGGGCAATTAACAAAATAATTACACTATTGTTATGATCATCTCCACTTTTATTTTTATCTTTCCAAAGCACAATTCCTCAACCAAAAAGTAATTTTTCGAAGCCCAGGCAACGGATCAGTTTCTTTTTGCATCTGCAGGAAAAATACGTGCGCCTTCAAAATTTAAACCGAAACCATTGCCTTGAAATTTATGGAACTACAGATCCGCAATCTTTCCAAAACCTATTCTAACGGCGTGCAGGCGCTCAAAAATGTAAACCTTACTATTCCGTCCGGCATGTTTGGTTTGCTGGGCCCGAACGGTGCCGGAAAATCTTCGCTCATGCGCACCATTGCCACGCTGCAGGAAGCAGATAGCGGCAGTATAACGCTCGGCGAGTTGGATGTGTTGAAGGAGAAAAAAGAGGTCCGGAAAGTGTTGGGCTACCTGCCCCAGGAATTCGGGGTTTATCCAAAGGTTACGGCCGAAGAATTGCTCGACCACATGGCCGTTTTAAAAGGCATTCTCCATAAAAAGGAACGCCATGCGGTAGTAGCGGCGCTGCTCCAGCAAACCAACCTCTACGAGGTGCGCAAGAAAAACCTGGGCGGTTATTCCGGCGGCATGAAACAGCGTTTCGGCATTGCCCAGGCGCTGCTCGGCGACCCGAAGATCATTATTGTAGACGAACCCACCGCGGGCCTCGACCCGGCCGAACGCAACCGTTTCCACAACTTATTATGCGAGATCGGCGAAGACCGCGTGGTAATCCTTTCTACCCACATTGTTTCCGACGTGAGTGATCTGTGCAGCCAGATGGCCATCATCAACAAAGGCGAAGTACTGCTTACCGGTGATCCGCTCCGCGTAATGAACGACCTTAACGGCAAGATCTGGAAGAAAATGATCGGCAAAGAAGAGCTCATGGAATACCAGCTGCAATACAACGTAATTTCTTCCCGCCTGTTTGCCGGCAAAACCCTGATCCATATTTACAGCGACCAGCGTCCCGATTATTCCTTCGAAATGGTACAACCCGGCCTGGAGGATGTTTACTTTTCCCAGATCACCGCCGCCGCGGCTGCCCCGGGCATGAATGAGGTACTGAAAGCTATGAGTTAAGCTTAAAGGAGTCCCCCTTTGGAGGGGCAGGGAGAGGTTCTACAATATTGGAAAGAGATATAAAATAATTCTCCTGTCTTCCCCTACCCCTCCGAAAGGTGACTAATCGCAAAAACGGTATCCAAACCGGACTTAAACTCATAACGCTTAACTCATAACTTTTAACTGAATAAGATCATGTTTTCAGAAATATTCCGCTTTGAAATAAAGTACCGCCTCAAACGCCCGGCTACCTACATCTATTTTGCCCTGCTGTTTTTAATGGGCTTCCTGGTAATAAACACGATGGGCGGCGCCTTTAGCAGTGCTACCGCTGTAATGAGCAACAAAGTGAAGGTCAACGCCCCGGCCACCCTGAGTAATATAATGCTTTACCTGTCTTTCCCCGGAGTGCTTATAATATCGGCTTTAATGGGTAACGCCGTTTACCGCGATTTTGAGCACCGCACCCATTCTCTGCTTTTCACTACGCCCATAAAAAAGTGGGAATACCTTGGCGGCCGTTTCCTGGGTTCGCTGGTAATAACCTTGCTGGTTTTGTCGGGAATTGGCCTGGGCTTAATGGCAGGAGAAATTCCGTGGCCATGGCTGCAGCCGGAAAAATTCGGGCCTTTCAACTTTATGGCTTACCTGCAACCCTACCTGCTTTTTATCTGGCCGAATATCCTGTTCCTCGGAGCAATTTTCTTCACCCTGGCTACGCTTACCCGAAGTGTACTTTCCACGTATATCGGCTCCATTATTTTCCTGGTACTGTACAGTATATCCCAAAGCTTTGCCCGGGACCTGGATAACCAGTTTCTGGTTACGTTGCTCGACCCGATGGGATATGCTGCCATGGAGTTCACTACCAAGTACTGGACCGTAGCCGAACAAAACAACAGCTTGCTGCCGCTTAATCTGGAGATTGCTCTTAACCGGGCCCTTTGGCTGAGCACCGGATTAATGATGCTGGCTTTCTGCTATTTCCGTTTCAGTTTTTCCTTTTTCGCTTCCGAAGGCAAAGCAGCCTATAAACCAACCCTGGAAAAAAAGAGCAACCTGGCGCCTGCCACCCGCTTTCTGCTGCCGGTTGTAAAGCCCGTTTTTTCGTTCGGGTTAAGCCTGAACCAATACCTTCGTCTGGTAAACCTGGAATTTAAAGGCATTGTAAAAAGCGTTTATTTTATTGCCATTTTGTTTGCCGGCCTGGTTGCCCTTTTCTTCTTTGGCTCCCAGATCGGAAAATGGTATGACACCACCACCTTCCCGGTTACTGCTCAGATGATCAAAGGGTTAATCAGCCAATTTGGTTTATTTCAGCTCATTATTATTACCTACTATGCCGGTGAACTGGTTTGGCGCGAACGCGATAACCGCATGAACCAGATCTACGATGCCCTGCCTATTCCCAACTGGGTTCCTTTTGCTTCCAAACTTTCGGCGTTAATGCTGGTGCAGGTAGTTTTGCTGGCTCTGGTTATGGTTTGTGGCATTATTATTCAGCTTTCCAAAGGCTATTTCCATCTTGAGCCAGCCCTTTACTTAAAAGGACTTTTTGGATTAATATTACCCAGCTTATTATTTCTTTGCGTGCTCGCTATGCTTATCCAGGTAATTGTGAACAACAAATATCTGGGGCATTTCATTATGATCGCTTATTACCTGTACACCTTATTTCAGGGGCAAATGGGCATAGAGCATAACTTACTGAAATTTAACGCCAGCCCAACGGTAATATATTCTGACATGAACGGCTACGGGCATTTTATTACGCCTTTCCTGCTGTTTAAAATCTATTGGGGCGCTTTTGCCATTTTGCTGGCCCTGACAGCCAATTTATTCTGGATCCGCGGCACGGAAACGCTCATGAAATGGCGCTTAAAAGTAGCCCGTACGCAATTCAGCCGCTCTTCGGGTTTAATTTCAACTCTGGCTATTCTGGTTTTCCTTACTTCCGGAGGTTTTATTTTCTACAATACCAATGTGCTGAATAAATACAAGCCCGAAAAAGAGAAACAAAAAGCCATTGCAGATTTCGAAAAAGCCTATAAAAAATACGACGGCATTCCCCAACCACGCATTGTAGCTGCCAGCCTGAACGTCGATATTTTTCCGGAAGAGCGCAATATCCGTTTTAAAGGGTATTTCTGGCTGAAAAACAAAACCAAAGTCGCGATCGATTCCATTCACGTAAACGCCTTTACCGACCTGGACATCAGGCAACTGGGTTTCGACCGCTCGTACAAAAATGTATGGCGCGACGAGAAAATGGGCTATTACATTTACCGCCTTGGCCAACCGCTGCAACCCGGCGATTCCATTAAACTCCTCATGGACCTGTTCTATGAATCGAAGGGCTTTGTAAACAGCAACCCCAATAACCACATTGTTCATAACGGTTCATTCTTTAATAGCAGTTATCTCCCAAGCATTGGCTATAGCAGCAACGACGAAATATCCGACGATGAAACCCGCAAAGAGTACGGCCTGGCTCCTAAAAAATCCATGCCCTCCGTTTACGACACCTCCGCTTACAGCAAGAACATGTTTTCCGGCGATTCCGACTGGATCAGGTTCGAGGCAATTGTAAGTACCGTTCCAACCCAGATCGCCCTGGCACCGGGTTATTTGCAAAAGGAATGGACTGACAAAGGCCGCCGGTATTTCCATTATAAAATGGACGCCCCGATCCTGAATTTTTATTCTTTCCTGAGCGCCGACTACCAGGTGAAGAAAGAAAAATGGAATGATGTAAACCTGGAAATTTATTACCACAAGGGCCACGAATACAACCTCGATCGGATGATGAAGGGCATGAAGGCGTCCCTGGATTATTACACCAGAAATTTCGGCCCGTACCAGCACCGCCAGGTACGGATCCTGGAATTCCCCGGCTATTCCAGCTTCGCGCAATCGTTCCCGAATACCATTCCGTTCTCCGAAAGCATTGGTTTTATTGCCGATGTTGACGATACCGATGAAGAAGATGTGGATTATCCGTTTAAAGTTACCGCCCATGAAGTGGCCCACCAATGGTGGGGACACCAGGCGGTTAGCGCCTACGTACAAGGCTGCCAGCTTATTTCCGAAACCATGAGCCAGTACGCCTCTTTAATGGTAATGAAACAGACCTATGGCAACGAGCGGATGAAGAAATTCCTGAAGTATGAAATGGACCGTTATTTAAGTGGCCGGGCCGGAGAAAGCCAGAAAGAACTACCCTTGTATAAAGTTGAAGGCCAGGACTACATTTACTACCAGAAAGGCAGTATAGTAATGTATGCGTTGGCTGATTACTTAGGCGAAGACAAACTGAACGCGGCAATTAAAGGATACCTGCAGGAAGTAAAATTCCAGCAGGCGCCTTACACTACCTCCCTCGATTTCCTGCGTCACATTAAAAAAGCCACGCCGGATTCGTTGCAGTATTTAGTAAAGGATATGTTCGAGAACATTACCCTCTACGAAAACAAAGCCAACGAACCAACCTACACCCAACTCAAAGACGGCCGCTACAAAGTAACCTTGACTCTGGACGCTAAAAAATACTACGCCGACAGCCTGGGCAACGAAAAAGAAGCCAAAATGAATGACTTTGTAGATGTGGCGGTGTTTACGTACAAAAAAGAAAAAGGCGCCGCCAAAGGCAAAGATGTTCCGGTTTATTTCGAAAAGAAACGCCTGAAATCCGGCCAGAACAAACTGGAGATTTTCGTAAAAGAAAAGCCAAGCAAAGCCGGCATAGACCCATACAACAAATTAATAGACCGCACCCCGGACGACAACCTGAAAGCAGTCACCAAAGCATAGAATCCGGTCAAATTAAAATTATCAATTAGATACCGGACAATAAGGTAGGGGCGCTCCTTGTGGGCGCCCTTTTTCTTTCCCGATTTCCCCAGTCAGAAAGCCAACGTTTTTATCAGAAAACCCATTCCCCATCCCCACAAAACAGTACCCCAAAACCCGGAAAAAGTAATTATAAAAGCAGCGAACTGCAATTGGCTAGAAATTTGTTGAACGGTTAAACGCGAAATTTAAAAACTACGCGTTTGTTGGCTAACTTGCCGCTTCAATTAATTTAACATGAAAAATTTCCTTTACCTGCTTTCCGGCTTTTTCCTGCTTTTTGTATTTACCGCCAATGCCCAGAAAAAAACGTACGGCGCACCGCAAAAACCTGCTAAACTCGTAAAAGTTACCATTGCCAAAAAAATAACCGTTTCGGTGCCCGAAGACTTCACCGTAATGCCCGACGAAGGCATTGCCAGTAAATACCCGGCTGCCCGTAAACCATTAGGCGTGTACACCAGCCCGAACGGCCAGATCGATTTCAGTGTTTCCGAAAAACCGACCACCTTTATTCCCAAAGACCTGCCCCTGGTAAAAGACATTTACAAAGCGTCTATTTTGCGCATGTTCAGCGATGTACAGTTTATCCGCGACGAGATCAGAACGATCAACAAAAAGGACATGATCGTATTCGAGTTCGTTTCTACTGTAAAAGACGAAAACCCGAACAGCAACAAAGCGCCTATTAAAAAGTATTCCATTGTGCAGTATTACCTGAAAGGCGGAAACGTTACCATTTTCACCTTCAATTCCCCGGCCCTGCTGAAAGACAAATGGCAGCCGCTAGCCCAGGAGATCATGAACTCCGTGAAGATCAATTAATTTGTTTTTTCACGATCATTAAGCTTTAAAACAGGAGATATGTCGATTACAGCAGAATCGGAATTATTGGGGATGCAGCAGATCAGCGAAATTGTTGGCCTTACGCTGAAGCAAATGCGCGAACACGCCCAGCCAGGCATGAGCACCAGGGAACTAGATGCTTTGGGCGGCGCGATCCTGAATAAATACGGTGCCCGTTCTGCACCAAAACTGGCTTATAAATTTCCCGGCCATACCTGCATCAGCGTGAATAACGAGATCGCTCATGGAATTCCTTCTGCTCAAAAAATTCTGCAGGAAGGCGACCTGGTGAACATCGATGTATCGGCTGAACTGAACGGCTTCTGGTCTGATAACGGCGGTTCTTTTGTGCTGGGCCAAGACGTCCACAACCACCAGCCGCTCGTAAATGCCTCTAACCAGATCCTTTGCAAGGCCATCAGCAAAATAAAAGGCGGGGTAAAAATTTCTGAGATTGGTTTACTCATCGAAACCGAAGCCCGGAAAGCCGGTTATAAAGTAATTAAGAATCTGGCCGGGCACGGCATTGGCCGCAGCCTGCATGAAGCACCCCATGATATACTGAACTACTATGAAAAATTTAATAATCAGCGCTTTCGAAAGAACTCCGTAGTAGCCATCGAAACGTTTATTTCCACCGGTTCTACTATTGCCCAGGAACAACCGGACGGCTGGACCTTACTTGGCAACAAAGGCGGTTTTGTGGCGCAGCACGAACACACCATTTTAATTACCGATGGGGAGCCCGTAATCCTTACTGCTGCCAACGGCATTTGGGACTGCCAATAAAACGCTATTATTTTAGAACAAAAACCACCGGCAGGTCAACGCTTACATTGGCTTTCCGTTCATAACCATTACGCTTACTTTTTTGCTTACCTGAATTACCATTATGCTTAGCCTTTATTCCGACGAAACCTTTATGAAAGAAGCCTTTAAGCAGGCGCAATACGCGTTGGAAGAAGGCGAAATCCCGATTGGGGCCATTGTGGTTTGCAACAACAAAATTCTGGCAAAAGCTTATAACCAGACCGAAAAGCTGAACGACGTAACGGCCCACGCCGAAATGCTGGCCATAACGGCGGCAGCTAATAATCTTGGAAATAAATACCTCCACGATTGCACGCTTTACGTAACCGTAGAGCCTTGCCCCATGTGCGCCGGCGCCTTGAACTGGTCGCAGATAAAGCGGGTGGTATATGCTACCGGCGATCCGAAGCGGGGTTACCGGCGGTTCGGCAATTTGCTGCACCCCAAAACCGAACTGGAAACGGGTATTCTGCAGCATGAGTGCGCGAATTTAATGACCTCTTTTTTTCAGAATAAGCGAATTTAGTATACCTTTGAAAGAGCGCGGATTTAAATTCTGTTGTAAATTAAACTTCAGAAATTAAACCTGCTCTTCAGTAAAAACTAATTGTACAACCTTAACAATAAAACTATGAGCGTAACGAATTACCCTTTCGAATTACCTGCATTAGGTTACGATTATAATGCCCTGGAACCGCACATCGATGCGCGCACCATGGAAATTCACTACACCAAGCATCACCAGGCCTACGTAACCAACCTGAACAATGCCGTAAAAGGCACCGATCTGGAAGGTAAAAGCCTGGATGAAATAATGCGCCAGTCTGGTCTGTCTATGGCTACTCGGAATAATGGCGGCGGCCACTGGAACCATACCTTCTTCTGGAAATTATTGAAGAACAACGGCGGCGATCCAACCGGGGATGTTGCAACTGCCATTAACAACTCCTTTGGTTCTTACGAAGAATTCAAAACCCAATTTACCCAGGCAGCCACAACCCGTTTTGGTTCCGGCTGGGCCTGGCTATGCAAACAGGAAGACGGCAGCCTGCAGATCTGCTCTACCGCTAACCAGGACAATCCGCTGATGCCGGATGCACAAACCTGCGGCGGCACGCCAATTCTGGGGTTGGACGTTTGGGAACACGCCTATTACCTGAACTACCAGAATCGTCGTCCGGATTATATTAATGCCTTCTTCAACATCATTAACTGGGACGAAGTGAACCGTTTATACAGCGGCCAATAAGCAAACCGTATTAATTTCAGCTAAAAAGTCTTCTGGTGAAAGCCGGAAGACTTTTTTATTTTCCATTTCCGCCGCTTCGGGATCTATAAAGCACCGTTGGAGTACAGAAATATTGTTATATTTGACGGCTAAAAAACCAAATTTTCCTGCCGGGGCATTTCTTTTTTACCCGGGTATCTGGTTCTGCAGCGGCAAATTAATTCTTATTTCAACAATTTAGTATGGACCGTTTTACCGGGCTGATTGGCGTGGTGCTTATTTTGGGCATCTCCTTTTTATTATCGAATAACCGCAAAGCCATTAACTACCGTCTTGTTGGCGTCGGGTTGCTTGTCCAGTTAGGGCTGGCGGTTTTTATTCTGAAAGTACCTATCGGGAAAGTTATCTTCGGCAAGATCGGCGCCGGCGTAACCAAGCTCCTCGATTTCTCGAGTAAAGGCGCGGAATTCGTATTCGGTCCGCTCGTAAACCGCGACCTGATGGCGAAGATCTTTGGCCCGGAAAACAGCTTTATCTTCTTTTTCAACATTATCCCTACCATTATTTTCGTAGCGGTGCTTGTGAATATTGCCTACCACATCGGCCTGATGCAGCGCGTGGTAGCGGTTATTGCCCGCGGCGTACACTGGCTGATGGGTGTTTCCGGTTCCGAAGCGCTGAGCAACGTGGCCAGTGCTTTTGTGGGTCAGGTAGAAGCCCAGATCATGATCAAGCCTTACCTGGCCGGCATGACGCGCTCGGAATTATTAGCTTCCATGGCCGGTAGTATGGCCTGTATTGCGGGTGGCGTAATGGCGGTTTACATTGCCTTAGGCGTACCAGCCGAATACCTGATTGCAGCCAGCTTAATGGCAGCTCCGGCGGCGCTCGTAATTTCCAAAATCGTGTACCCGGAAACCGAACCTTCTGAAACCAAAGGCAAAGTAAAACTGGAAGTAACCAAAGCGCACTCCAACTTACTCGAAGCCATTTCGCACGGCTGTTCCGAAGGGTTGCGCATCGGCCTGAACGTAATTGCCATGCTCTTAGGCTTTATCGCCCTCATCGCCCTCCTCGATTATATTTTAGGTTCTATCGGTCATTTGTTAGTAGCAGCTGGCGTAGATCTGAGTGGTATCGGTATTAACCTGAGCCTGCTGAGCATGAAAACCATCCTGGGTGTGATCTTCTCCGGTTTTGCCTGGGCTATGGGCGTGCCAACCAAAGATATTTTCGATGCCGGTTCTTTAATGGGTACTAAAATGGTGCTGAACGAATTCGTAGCCTACCTCGACCTGACAGCCATGAAAGAAAAGCTCGATCCGAAATCCTTCCTGATCGCCAGCTTTGCCCTTTGTGGTTTTGCGAACTTCAGCTCGATTGCCATCCAGATCGGCGGTATCGGCGAACTTGCCCCAACCCGCCGCACCGACCTGGCCAAGCTCGGCGTGCGCGCCTTAATTTGTGGTACGCTGGCTTCTTACCTGTCAGCCACGCTGGCCGGTTTGCTGATGTCGTTCTAGTAAGTTTAAAGTTTCTCGTAGCTTCGGCTGCAAAATACAAAGGAACGCGCCCCGGTGCGTTCCTCCTTTTTTACCCCAAACCCTACCGTTTTCAACTATGCGTTACAAAGTTCTCGGCGTGCTGCTTCTGCTTATTTTCGCCTTCAACCTGTATGCCACTATCAAAGATATTTCCCATGAAAAACTAAGCGAACCGCTTTACTACTACGCCATGATCCTGGCCTCGCTGGTACTGGGAATCTACTTTCTCTTTTTCAAAAAACGCCGGTAATTTGTCAGGAAGCACTTTACTTTCAGCTTTTATAAGAAACCAAATAAATTTAATGCTGAAGCCTCCATGTTTTTCTGTCATTCTGAAAGAACCTTGTGATTTCTGTGCTTTTCAGCCCAAAGCTTCCTCCGGAATGACAATCGTGGTAATTAAACTTTTTCCAATCCTTCCTCTTTCTACTTTCATCCTTCTACTAAAACCATGAAAAACCTGCAGCCCGGCGATAAAATTGCGATCGTTTCCACAGCCCGAAAAGTAAGTTCGGAAGAAATGCAGTCCGCTATTTCCGTGCTGCAAAGCTGGGGCTTGGAAGTAGTTTTAGGCGAAACGGTCGGCGCTGACTTCCACCAGTTTGCCGGCCCGGATGAACTCCGAAGAAACGACCTGCAGCGCATGCTCGACGATCCTTCCATTAAAGCCATTCTCTGTGCCCGCGGCGGCTACGGCACCGCGCGTATTCTGGATCATCTGGATTTCACGAAGTTTGCGCAAAACCCAAAATTGATTATCGGCTTCAGCGACGTAACGGCTTTGCACGCGCATTTATACAAGCTCGGTTTCGAAAGCCTGCACGCCATTATGCCCATCCTGTTCCCGCGCGAAGGCAGCGAAGCCGCCATCGAAAGCCTCCGCCGCATTTTATTCGGAGATGAGATCAGCTATAATGCTCCTATTCATCCTTTTAACCGGTTTGGCACGGCCGAAGGCGAACTCGTAGGCGGCAATTTATCCATCCTGCACACCATTATCGGCACCCGCTCCGACTTCGATTACAGCGGCAAGATCCTGTTCCTAGAAGACCTAGACGAATACCTTTACCACATCGACCGCATGCTGGTACATTTAGACCGTTGCGGCAAGCTCGAAAATCTGGCCGGTCTCATCATCGGCCACATGAGCGACATGAAAGACAACACTATTCCTTTCGGCCGGAACGCTTACGAAATTATCAGGGAACACACCGCCAGATACAACTACCCCGTTTGCTTCGATTTCCCGGTCGGCCACGAAGCGCATAATTTAGCCTTGGTTTGCGGCAGAAAAGTAAAGTTGGAAGTTGGAGAAAGTGGCAGCGAATTGAATTATATTTAAGCATTTCGCAAGTTTAGCGACAGCGTAACTTGTGGATTTCAAATTGGCCAGTTTGTAACTGGCCTTGCCTGAAAGGCAAAACGTTTGCAGAAGGCAGTTCGGCAATATCCTGGGCAGCACCCCCAAAATTCCGCAAGTTACAAACTTGCAATCAGGCTTACCCACATTTACAGTATTGCTAAACTTGCGGATAAATTAAAACTGCCAGCCCAAGTTAACTGAAAGAGTATTTACAGCTGTTTTTATCTGTGTTGCTTTAGAAAAGCCGTTTCCAATCTCATACCTTAATTCAAGGTTGAGCTTTTCGGCTCCAGCCATAGGCACATAACTTCCAATTCCTAAGGCTAAAGCCTGACTATAGTTTCTAAATTCTTTAAAAGGTTGATTTCTGTCTGTATAGGAAGAACTTCCAAAGGTGCTCGTCTTTACTTCTTCCTGTTTATTTTTAATAGCAAATCCGTTTACAATGCCTACATTCAGGAAAGGTTTATATTTTCCTGAAGCGGCTCTGTATCGAACTAATAAAGGGAAGTTTAAATAACTGATATCAAAAGTGATGTCATAATTGCTCATTCTACCAAAGTTCCCTTGTTCAGCAAACGTCGCTATATATTTATTGCGGGTAAATAAAGCTTCTACTTGAATTGAGATTTTTTCATTTACCTTGGGAAGGGTTTTATTGAAAAAAAGTCCACCATGATAACTTATTTTAGATTTATAAGAATCAGCTTTACTTAAGTAAATATCTCCCGTTATTTTAAGATTCGAAGAATTAACTCCAACGAATGGCCCCCAGGAAAGCTTTGACTTTACAGGCGTACGTACATAAAAAGAGGTTCCCGGAGTTGTACACGTATTAAAAGAAGCTACTATACCTACTAATGCGCTTTCTTTAAAATTCGTTTTTTTAACTCGCTCCAAAATAGAAGGGCAGGTAGTAAAAGCCTCCATCAACACTTTATGGTAAGAATTATCAACCGTTTTAAATTTCCTCCCATCCTTCATTTTTTCATAGCGGATGTCTTGTTTCAATTCTTTCAAACCTGAATCAGTTTTTAAGTAGTAGCGATCGAAATCTGTTGAATCACGATAGAAATAAAGACTTGATTTTCCCTTTACCAATACATTTAAAAAAAAGCTTTTTTGGAATCCCCCATTTACAGGCAGTATTAATGCTTCAAATTTTTTCCCACTCTCGAAACCATAACCATTTAGTTCGGTAGGAAAATATCTTTTCTCTTGATCTTCAAGGCTTTTTTTAAACACACACTTTTCTACACTAGCTTTATCGCCCTGGTACTTAACGAAACCTTTTACAGTATCAGAGTTTAAGACTATATAACCTGGTCTAAAATCTTTTTGAGCAAATACATTAATAGAGACACTAAGGCATAGAAAGAGTAAGAGTTTCTTCATAATAACATTAGACTTGAAGTTCTGAATTCTAAAAAAAAAGATTAATTTAATAACACTTTAATATTCATTTATTTAACAAAGATAACAAAAAAAAGCCCTGAACTACCAGCCAAAGCCAGCCATTCAGGACTTTTCAGTTCAAAAGAATACCCTTCCCTACTCCCGGTAAAGCACTTCCAGCAGCGTCTGGCCTACGGCTTTCAAACTCCGCCGCTCAATAATGCTCATATTATCCTGGTGAGTGTGGTGGTATGGCGCAAAATAATCGTTGGTGAGCGGGTTGTACTCAATAATATCGATCATGGGTATGCCAGCCTGGTTCACATAGTAATGGTCGTCGGTAATGCCCGGGGTATTTACGTTCACGAAGTAATCACCGTAGCCTATTTGCTGGGCTACGCTCCAGACCTTATCCAGCACCCCACCGGCAAAGCTCCGGCTCGATTCGTCTTTGGCAAACTTGGCGGTTTTAGAACCAACCATATCCAGCAGAATACCATACGCGGCGTCGTAGCCCGGCACGTGCTTGTTCTTCATCCAGTACTGGGACCCCAGGCACCAGGTATCTACCCCACTGTTGGCCAGTTTGTTTACCTTGTCGCTTTGCGTGCTTTCATCGTAACCGTAATCTTCCCCGTCGAAAAGTACGATATCCACGCCTATATCCGGCTTCCCTTTGGCCTCATTAATTACCCGCGCTACTTCGAGTAAAATACCAACGCCGCTGGCGCTGTCGTTGGCCCCGTCGATCGGTTCGTCTTTTCGCTGGTAATCTTTATCGGCCCAGGGGCGGGTATCCCAGTGTGCCGAAAGCATCACGCGCTTTTTCGCCGCCGGGTTTATCGTGCCGATAATGTTGCGCATCTTCAGCATTTTGCCGTCGAAAGCCATGCTCTCGAAACTTTGCACCGTAACTTCCGCGCCAAATTCCTTCAGCTTCGCAATTAAGTAATCGCCGGCTTTTACGTGCGCTTCGGTATTCGGAATGCGCGGCCCGAAACTAACCTGGGCTGCCGTAAACGCATACGCCGAATCGGCATTGAAGGCAGGGCTTTCCAGTTTCACCGGTTCAGGTTTTTCAGTCGCCGTGGTGGTGGTTTCTTCCTTTTTGGTTTTGGTTTCGCAACTCCATAAAACGCTACTGAATGCAGCAAAAAAGGCGGCGGCAATAATTCTTTTATTCATAACTCCAGTCTACTCCGGTTTTCGAATCTTTCAGTACCAGGTTCTGCTTTTTCAAAGCGGCCCGGATGGCATCTACCTGTGCGTAATCTTTTTCGGCTTTGGCTTTTTTATAGAAATCCAGTACCACTTCCAGCAACGCATCGGCATCGGCCGGTTTTTCGTCTTTCAACCCTAAAACGTCCAAAACCAGGGTCCGGAAATTTTGCAAAATGAAATTGAAAGTCGCTTTGGAAACTTCTGCCGAAACCACCGGTTCCCGGAACTTGCCGTTCAGGAAGGTTACAATATTAAATAAGCCGGAAATAGCTTTTGCGGTATTCATGTCGTCGGCCAAACTGGCGTAGCAGCTTTCCACCATTTTCTGCACGTCAGCCGCTATTTCGCCTTCTTCGGCAACTTCGGCATATGCGGTTTCCAGTTTTTCGAGCAAACGCAAGGCATTCATCAGTTTAATGTAGCCCTTCCGGCCGGCCTGCAGCGCTTCGTTGCTGAAATCCAGGGTACTCCGGTAATGCGCCTGCAGAATAAAGAAACGCAGGGTCATAGGCGAATACGGCATTTCCACCATTTTATGGTCGCCGGAAAAAAGTTCGCCCAGCGTAATAAAGTTGCCCAGCGATTTGCCCATTTTCTGCCCGTTAATGGTGATCATGTTGTTGTGCACCCAGTATTTGGCTTCGTCGGTATGGCTGTCGCTGGCCTGGCTCTGGGCAATTTCGCATTCGTGGTGCGGAAACATTAAGTCCAGTCCGCCGCCGTGAATATCGTAGAGGTTGCCTAAATATTTGCGGCTCATGGCTGAGCATTCCAGGTGCCAGCCCGGGAAACCTTCGCCCCAGGGCGAAGGCCACCGCATGATGTGCTCCGGCGAAGCGTTTTTCCAAAGGGCAAAATCCAAGGGCGAACGTTTTTCCTGCTGCCCGTCCAGATCGCGCGTATTCGAAAGCAGATCTTCTATTACCCGGCCGGAAAGCTTGCCGTATTTATGGTCCTTATTATAAGCCGGCACATCGAAATAAACCGAACCGTTCACTTCATAAGCCAGCCCGTTCTTCAGAATTTCCTCTATCATTTCGATCTGCTCGATGATGTGGCCCGAAGCTCTTGGTTCAATATCCGGCGGCAGAATATTCAGCCGGGCCATGTCTGCGTGGAAACTGTTGGTAAAACGCTGCACCACTTCCATGGGCTCCAGTTTGTCGAGTTTGGCAATTTTACCGATCTTATCTTCTCCTTCGTCGGCATCGTTTACCAGATGGCCTACGTCGGTAATGTTGCGCACGTAACGCACTTGGTAGCCGGCATTTTTCAGGTAACGGTACAATACATCGAAAGTAACATAAGCCCGAGCGTGACCTAAGTGCGCATCGCTGTAAACCGTCGGACCGCACACGTACATGCCCACAAACGGGGCGTGCAGCGGCTCAAACGTTTCCTTCTTGCGCGAAAGGGTATTGTATATTTTCAGCGGAAATGTATTCATAAATCTTTGTTCAAAAACCGTAGGCATTCAGCCCAAAAAAGTAAAGCGAACCTCTAAACTGCAAAGTTGCGAATTGTATTCGAATTAGAGCCCTTTTATACCATTAAAATAAGGGCCGAATCCGGTAGTTCACGCATTTGCACCAAAGTAACAGATTTCAGAATTAAAATAATAGTTTGCCTGACGCCAGCGCTTTAAGGTTTCAGGTAACAAAAAAAAATACTAGATTTGTTTTTTTATCCCGGACCCTTTGGCTCAGGCGTTAACATCTTAACTCCGAGTGCCTGATAATATTTTAGTTATGACCGTTGCCGAATTTTTCGACCTGTTTTTAGAGGAGCTTCAACAGACCCCGAGCCTGCAGAATTATTATAAATTCCTGGGAACCCCATCCAGTTTTGAGTTCCGGAAATCATATTTCTGCCAGCGGCTCCAGTACATTGCCGATAATATTACCGACCGCAACGAAGCGATCTGGGATTGCGGTTGCGGCTTCGGTACTACGGCTTTGTTTCTGGCCATGAACGGTTTTAAAGTACACGGCACCACCCTGGAGTTTTATTACAAGGAAATTGAAGGCCGCAAAAAATACTGGGACAAATTCGGCGACACCAGCCTGTTCACCGCCGACTACGAAAACCTTTTCGATGCCCCGGTAAAACCTGCCGCCTACGATGCCATCATCATTCAGGACACCCTCCACCACCTGGAACCCCTGCAGGACGCCCTCCGGATCTTCAACCAGACCCTGACGCCAAACGGCCGCCTGGTAATTGTGGAAGAAAACGGCAACAACATCATCCAGAATTTAAAGCTCTACAAGCAGCGGGGCAACAAACGCATCATCGAAATCTACGACGAACGCCTGCAGAAAAACATCCTGATCGGAAACGAAAACATCCGCAGTTTAAGCTCCTGGAAAAAGGAACTAAGCCAGGCCGGTTTCCACATCCCAGCCGATTCGGTGCAATACGTACGCTTATACCTGCCCTTTTTCTTCAAGAACGGCAACACCGAAGAACTCCTTAAAAAAGAACAGCAGCTCTGGCGCAAAAATGGTTTCCTCCGCGAAAATTTCTTTTTCGGCCTGAACTACACCGCCACCAAAGTTTCCGCTACCAAAAGCAACCACGCCCACAAACAGGAAATGGCAACCCGGCAACACAGCTAATTGTTACACCAGTTTCTTTCCAGTAAGTTTTCTTTCCTGTTATTTTTCTTTTCTGTCATTCTGGAAGAATCTTGTAATTTCTGAGCTTTGAAGCCCTAAACTCCTTACAGAATAACGATCGATGTAGTTAAAATCCTTTTAAGCAAATAGCTTTTCAAACCACTCCAAATCACAAAAGGCTCTGAACTTCATAAAATAAGTTCAGAGCCTTTTGTATTTAATCTACGGTCCGCGAAATCCCATTGCAAAAAAATTCATTGCCGTCTGCTTTAGCTGACGGATCCGTCAGCTAAAGCAGACGGCAATGAATGAGGGATGAAATTCACAAAGAAGCCTCCTCCATATACTCGGCCAGAAAGTTACTAAACAAGTATTATCAAAATATATTTGACATGTTGAGTGATAGCGAAACAACTTGTCGCCGGTTAGCAGAAGCGCTATTTCTGGCTTTTCTACTGGAAGCCGACGAGGTCCTTCACTAACGTTCAGGATGACAGCATTATCTATAAAATGGCTTCTAAACAAGTACTATCCCAAAAACTTACTTCCTCCGGAAAACATACGTAGCCGAAAGCGGGAAATGGTCGGAATAAGGGACTTCGGTATGCACTTTAAAATCGACGATCCGGAAATGATCGCTGTAAAATTGGTTATCGATCCTTAAAAAAGGCAGCCTGCCGTTGTAGGTAGCGCCAAACCCGTTTCCGGCTTCGGTGAAAGCATTGCGCAGCAAACCGTCGAGCTTATCGTAGCTGTAACTGTAAGGCGTATCGTTCAGGTCGCAGGCAATAACTACCGGGTACGGCGACTTTTGAAAATGAGAAACCAGAGTATCTACCTGGGCGCTCCGCTTCATAAAGCCTTTCTTCAGGCGGCGCGCCAGTTGTTTTACCCGCATTAATTTTACCTGGCTTTCGCTGGAATAACTGTCCACAATTTCCTTTTCCTCGATGCTCATGCTCTGCAAATGGAAATTGTAAACCCGCACCGTATCTTCCCCCATTTTTATATCGGCAAACATGCCGTGGTTTTGTGTCAGTTTTCCGAACTGAATGGAGCCCTTGTTTACGATCGGGTACTTCGAGAAAATAGCCAAGCCAAACTGTCCGCCAATGCCGTTCACCAGCGACTTGGAAACAAACGCATATTTGCCGTTTCCCTTCCATATCTTCCCTACTGAATCATAAATTTTATTTCCCGGTTCGGTATAGAATTCCTGCAGGCAAAACACATCGGCCGGAAAGTTCTTCACCCAATCAATCGAGTTCTCCGAAAGGTCAAAGCGGTTGTCGGGGCGCAGGTGTTCGTAGAGATTAAAAATGCGCACGTTAAAGCTCAGCACCGTCAGGGTTTTGGCATCGGCAGGCGCTTTACCGGGCAACAGGTTCAGGGCAAAGCCGCGCTTGTAAAAGCCCCAGGCCAGAAACAGTACCGCTACCGGCAGTAAAACCCGCACCGATTTTCCGAAGAGCCAGTAGAACAAAAAGCCCAGGTTCAGCAGCAACGGTGCCGGCATGGTCATGGCAATAAAACCGGCCGGCCAGAACTTACCCGACGGCGTGTTAATGCACAGCACGCAAAGCAGCAACCAGGCAAGCGTAAGAATGTAGAGCGTAAAAATTAAGGTCCGGCGCACGCAGCTTCAGAAGTTCGGGAATGAAAAGCAAAATTAGAAAATTAACCGGCCATTTGCATTGTAACAGGCGCGTAGTAACCTTAAAAAAACGATATATTTACGTAATAAAAACCTGTTACTTGCAAAAACAAACTTTTATCCGTACTTTTGTAGTAAAATTAGGAAAGCGAGGGGACAACAAAGTCCCCTGTTTTGTTTTTTATTATTTCGTTTTTTAACTTTCTATGACGCTTACCACTGCTGCCGTTGAAAAAATGCTGGAAGGAATTTTACCGGAAGGCGACTTGTTTTTAGTTGGTGTCCACGTTTCCGACACGGCTGTAAAACCAAAAGTCACCATCATGGCCGACGGCGATCAGGGCATCAGCATCGATCAGTGCGCCAGCATCAGCCGCCGCCTGGCCAAGCGCATCGAAGAGCAGCAGGGCGAAGAATTCAGCTACGTGCTGGAAGTAACTTCCCCGGGCATCGATCAGCCGCTTACCTCGCCGCGCCAGTACCAGCGCAACGTTGGCCGTAAGCTAAAACTAAAAATGGCCGACGGTTCCGAGAAGGTAGGTTTGTTAAACGAAGTAAGCGAAAATGGTATCCTTTTAACCGAAGAAAGTAAAGGCAAAAACAAAAAGCTTGCAGCTGAACCAACTTCTATCAGCTTCAACGACATTGTGAAAGCCAATATTGTAATATCTTTTAAATAGAACAGCATGAACAGTTCAGTTTTGATCGATTCGTTCGCCGAATTTGCGAAATTCAAAAATATAGACCGTCCTACCATGATGCGGATCCTGGAAGACGTTTTCCGTACCATGATCCGGAAAAAGTGGGGCACCGACGATAATTTCGATATCATCCTGAACGTAGAGAAAGGCGACCTCGAGATCTGGCGTAACCGCGAGATCGTGGATGATAATTCCGAAGACATCTGGGACCACGATAAAATTCCGCTTGCCGAAGCCCGTAAAATTGAACCGGATTTTGAAGTTGGCGAAGAGCTGGCCGAGGAAGTGAAACTGGAAGATTTTGGCCGCCGTGCCGTGCTTACCGCACGCCAGACCCTCATCCAGCGTATCAAAGACATGGAAAAAGAGATCGTTTACCAAAAATATAAAGATTTGGTAGGCGAAGTTATTTCCGGCGAAGTATATCAGGTCTGGAATCGCGAAGTGATGCTGGTAGACGCCGAAGACAACGAACTGATCATCCCGAAAGGCGAACAGATCCCGAAAGACCGTTACCGCAAAGGCGACGTGGTTCGGGCGGTGGTTTCGCGCGTGGAAGTAATTAACGGTAATCCGAAAATTATTCTATCCCGTACTTCCCCGGTATTTTTAGAGCGCTTATTCGAAAACGAAGTGCCGGAAATTTACGACGGCCTGATCGTGATCAAGAACATCGTGCGCGAACCAGGTGAGAGAGCCAAAGTTGCCGTAGAATCTTACGACGACCGCATCGATCCGGTAGGCGCCTGCGTGGGTATGAAAGGTTCCCGTATTCACACCATCGTGCGTGAACTCGAAAACGAAAACATCGACGTAATCAACTACACCGATAACCTCGAACTTTACATCCAGCGTGCGTTAAGCCCGGCTAAGATTTCGAGCATGAAAATAAACCAGGAAGAAGGCCGTGTGGCCGTATTCCTGAAGCCGGACCAGGTTTCACTGGCAATCGGTAAAGGCGGCCAGAACATCAAGCTGGCTTCCCGTCTGGTTGGCCTGGAAATAGATGTGTTCCGCGAGCAGGAAGAATACGACGAAGACATTGCCCTCGACGAATTCTCCGATGAAATTGAAGCCTGGGTGATCGATGAACTGAAAAAGATCGGTCTGGACACTGCCAAATCGGTACTGGCAGTAAGCAAAGAAGACCTGGTAAGAAGAACCGAGCTCGAAGAAGAAACCGTAGAAGACGTCCTGAATATCATCCGTCAGGAATTCGAATCGGAATCTGAGACCGAGAGTTAATAATTTCAGATAAAAAAATTGGTTGGGTTAACTAAAAATACAGTTAGCCCAAACCTGTTTAAATGCTTTATTCGGGAAAATTCCCGAACTTTGAAGCAAACTTATAGTGTTTTAAATACCTGTTAACCATTAAAATTAAATACCCGAATAGTTGAGCATGACAGAAGAAAAAACAATGAGGCTAAATCAGGCAGCAAAAACTTTGAACATAGGTATTTCTTCTGTGGTAGAATTCCTGACCCTCAAAGGTTTTGAGATCGAGAATAAGCCTACCGCAAAAATTACCCAGGAACAGTTCAAGTTATTGCTCAAAGCTTTTGAATCTTCTGTGGCCGACAAACTCGAAGCCCTCGAAAAGAAGAAAACAACGGAACTGGAACCGAAGAAAAAGGAACCGGAACCGGAAGTTATCAAGCCCGTTGCCAAGCCAACAACGCCTCCGGCGCCTGCTCCGGCTCCTGCCCCGGTTGCGGCAGCTCCAGCCCCGGAACCTGCTCCGGCCGCTGCACCTCAGGCACCTGCTCAGCCTGAAGAAACGCCGGCTACCGGTGTAAAGCTGCAAGGCATTAAAGTGGTAGGCAAAATAGACCTGAACGCCAAAGGCAAACCCGCAGCTGCTCCGGCTAAACCGGCCGAAACGCCGGCTGCCGCTCCGAAAGCAGAGCAACCAGCGCCAGCTGCTGCTGCCCCGGAACCAACTCCTGCTCCTGCTCCGGCAGCGCCACAAACGCCGGCCCCACAGCCTGCAGAAGCGAAAAAGCCAGAGGTTGAGAAACCGGCTCCTACGCCTGCTCCGGCAGCGCCTAAAGCAGAAAAACCCGCTACTGAAAAACCAGCCGCTGAAGCACAAAAGCCAGCTCCGGAAGCGCCAGCGCCGAAACCAGCTGCTCCGGCAACCCCGGCTGCCGCTGCTCCTACCCCGCCGGTAACGCCTCCTGCCCCACCGGCTCCGGCAGCGCCACAAGCGCCGGCTGCTCCGGCCGCCGAAGCGCCAATCGAAACTATTTCGGGTAAAGGCGATCAGCTGAAAGGCTTAACGGTACTTGGTAAAATTGAATTACCGAAAGATTCTTTCCGCAAAAAAGGCGGCAAGCCGGTGGCATCCTCCGACAACCGCAACCGTCCCGGTGCTCCGGGCGCCGGCGGACAAGGTCAGGGTCAGGGCGACAAGAAAAAACGCAAGCGCATTATTACCCAGGCGCCTACTACCAACGCTACCGATAACCGCGGACCAGGTCAGGGCCAGAACCGCCCAGGCGGTGGCGGCCGTGATTTCGGCAACCGTCCGGGTGGCGACCGTAACCGTCCGGGACAAGGCAACCAGCGGCCTATTACGCCGGCTGCTCCTAAACCGGAAGTTACCGATAAGCAGATCCAGGAACAGATTAAAGCAACTTTGGCCCGCTTAAGCGGCGGCAAAGGCGGCAACCAGGGTAACCGTTCCAAGTATCGTCGCGAGAAACGGTCGGCCATTGCCGATGCGGAAGATCAGCGCAGAGCACAGGAGCAATCGGAATCCAAAACGCTGAAGGTTACCGAATTTATTTCGGCAAACGACCTGGCTTCTTTAATGAACGTTTCGGTAAACGAAGTAATTAAAGTGTGCCTGAGCTTAGGCATGTTCGTGTCTATTAACCAGCGTCTGGATGCGGAAGCAATTACCATTATTACCGATGAATTTGGTTACGACGTGGAATTCCTTTCGGCAGAAGAAGAAGAAAACCTGCTCGACCAGGAAGAAGATGCGGCCAACCTGATAGACCGCGCTCCGATCGTTACGATCATGGGCCACGTTGACCACGGTAAAACCTCTTTGCTTGACTATATCCGTAACTCCCGCGTAGCTTCCGGCGAAGCGGGTGGTATTACCCAGCACATTGGCGCGTACGACGTACTGACCGAAACCGGCAAACGGATCACGTTCTTAGATACACCTGGTCACGAAGCGTTTACCGCGATGCGTGCCCGTGGTGCGAAAGTAACCGACGTAGTAATTATTGTGGTAGCTGCTGACGATGATGTGATGCCTCAGACCAAGGAAGCATTAAATCACGCGCAGGCTGCCGGTTCACCGATCGTAATTGCCATTAACAAAGTAGATAAACCTGCTGCCAACCCGGACCGCATCCGGGAGCAATTAGCTGCCATAAACGTACTGGTGGAAGAATGGGGCGGTAAATACCAGTGCCAGGAAATTTCGGCAAAAACCGGCCAGGGCATTAACGACCTGCTCGAGAAAGTATTGCTGGAAGCAGAGATCCTGGAACTGAAAGCCAACCCGAACCGCCGTGCAGTAGGTACCGTTATTGAAGCGTCCCTGGATAAAGGCCGTGGCTACGTAACTACCGTACTGGTACAAACCGGTACCCTTAGAATTGGGGATGTAATGCTGGCCGGCTCGCATTTTGGCCGCGTAAAAGCCATGACCGACCACCGCGGGAAAAAGATCAAGGAAGCAATTCCATCTACCCCGGTACAGGTATTAGGTCTGGACGGTGCGCCACAGGCTGGAGATAAGTTCCAGGCAATGGAAACCGAACGGGAGGCCCGCGAAATTGCAACCAACCGGAACCAGTTACAGCGTGAGCAGAGCATGCGGACCAAGAAGCACATTACCCTGGATGAGATCGGCCGCCGTCTGGCTATCGGTTCGTTCAAGGAGCTTAACGTGATCGTAAAAGGTGACGTGGACGGTTCGGTAGAAGCGCTTTCCGACTCTTTACTGAAGCTTTCTACGGCCGAAGTTCAGGTAAACATCCTGAGCAAAGGCGTAGGTCAGATCTCCGAATCCGATGTATTGCTGGCTTCGGCTTCCGATGCGATCATCATCGGTTTCCAGGTTCGTCCTTCGCAGAATGCGCGTAAACTGGCCGAGCAGGAACAGATCGATATTCGTCTGTACTCGATCATCTACAACGCGATCAACGAACTGAAAGACGCGATGGAAGGCATGCTTGCCCCTACCGTACAAGAAGTGGTGATTGCCAACGTAGAAGTACGCGAAGTGTTCAAGATCACGAAAGTGGGAACGATTGCAGGCTGTATGGTTACCGACGGTACCATTACCCGGAACTCCAAGGTACGGATCGTACGCGACGGTATCGTGGTTCATTCCGGCGATATCCAGGCCCTGAAGCGTTTCAAAGACGATGTGGCCGAAGTTCGTACCGGCTTTGAATGCGGTATCAGCATCAAGCGTTTCGAAGACCTACAGATTGGCGACATCATTGAAGCCTACGAGGAAAAAGAGATCAAGCGTACGCTGTAGTTTTAAAGCCAAAACGGTAACGTTTAAACGAAAAAACCCTTCTGCTGTAAAGCGGAAGGGTTTTTCTTTTACCAAGGCTTGAGCAGAGTTTCCTGCTTCGCCGGTCCTATTCATAGGCCAAAATTCATTGCCGTCTGCTTTAGCTGATGGTTTTTGGGCACATAAATTAATGGCTTTCGCCTAATCTTCTTTCTGCAAATGAATCGTCTAGCTAAAGCAGAATTTGCTGCTATCCGTCAGCTAAAGCAGACGGCAATGAATTTCAAAAAATCAAATTCATTAGAGCAAGAAAAAAGCCTTTCGTTTCCGGAAGGCTTTTTAAAATTTCCTTAGTTGAAGAACAGGAATTTCTTTTTCTTTTTATGCTTCAGCGGCTTGCCTTTAGGATCCGGAACGGACATGCGGGAAGAGGCTTGGCCGCGGCGTAATTTTTTGGCTACTTTGCTTTCTTTGTATTTGGTTACCGTAAAACCGCCGTTCGTGGTATTGCTACTATTACTGGCAAACGGCGAAACCGGCTTTGCGGCTTTACTTCCCTGAGAATTATACACGTTGCCGCTGGCATTTATGTCGGCAGCCACCTGTTTCTGTTTCTTCTTATCGGTTCGTAAATCTTTATCTGAATTATCTTTATCTGAATTATCTTTCTCGGCAAACGTTGAGGTTATGTCTTCCGGCGCTGCCTGGCTTTGGGCAAGGGTTGCCGAACCGGTAAACAGAGATGCTACCAATAAAAATCCGAATAACTTTTTCATACTTATAAAATGGGTAAAGAATAATAAACCTGGTAGCCTAAAAAATCAAAAGTAGTACCAAACATACACACAAACATGCTTTCAGGCAAAAGAAGTTCGGAAATTTAGGGATTAATATCGGATCAGAATTTATAGGATAGTCCTACGCCGAGCGTTTCTTTGAATTGTACCCGGGGTCCGGCGCCATCAATTTCCCCGTCTTTGTTGCGGTCCAGGGCAATATCGATGTCGTCGTCGTAGATCAGTTCGGTAATCAGACTTACGGAAATAAAGTCATTTACTTTCATATCGATCCGGTTTTCCCAGTTAACGTCAATATTTTCCGGGTTATTGTTGTAGCTGGAATAGAGTTCTAACCGGGTTTGCAGTTTTATGTTTTCCATCAGGTCGTGGCGGAGGCGCATGGCCAGGTACGCGCCAATTTCTTCCCGGAAGCGTTCGCCGGAATTCGGAACCCGGAAGCCATTCTTATCCAGCTGGCCCGGTTCTACCCCGAAAGCGCCTTTATCGGCCAGTCGCTGGCTTTTTACATAGGTAAACTTGCCGGTAGCCGGAGACAGGAACAGGGAAAAGTTTTCGCTGGGGCGGTAATCCAAACCTAAGGAAGTAAGGATGAAGGCCGGGGAAAGAAAATCGGAAATAATGGAATCGTGGTTTTTATCCCAAGTGGGCGTAAGCTGGGTTTTCAGGTTGAACTGCCCGGCATAATACCATTTCCCAAACGCATGGCGGCCGTACTTGGCATTCACTTCCAGCTTATCGTCGTTCTTTACGAATTTACCGGGGCCGGTTTTGTTAGCCCCGTAATTCAGGTTTATGGTATTGTCCCAGGCGCTGGTACCGCGTTTAAAATTGGCATAAAGGCTGGCCAGCCCCAATATGTTTACCGAGCTTTGTCCGCCGGCGGCCCAGTTGCTGAGCGCTACCTGGCCCACGTTCAGGGTGCCGGCTCCTCCCCAGTTCCAGTAATTGGTGCTGTCTGATTGTGCAAAAACGGTAGGTAAAAAGGCAAAAAAAGAGAGGAAGCTGAGAAAAAGTGTTCGCATGAAGAAGAAAAAGAAATAAAAGGCTTTAGGTATTTGGGAACCGATACGACAAAAGGCGACGTGGGGTTAAAATAATTTAACTACCTAAACCTGAGGCCGGTCCCGCAACAGATCGCGGATCTGGGTCAGCAGTTCTTCTTCGTGGGTTAATTTTGCCACTACGGCTTCCGCTACTTTTTCTTCGGCCAGCACTTTGCTTTTTAAACGGTTAATGCCCTTTATCAGCAGGAAAATGGCCGTGGCAATGATCATAAAATCCACGATGGTCTGAATAAAATTGCCGTAGTTCAGGGTTACCGCTTCCGCCACTACCTTCCCGTTTTCCATTACGGCATCCTTCAAAATGATCTTCAGGTGCTTGAAATCCACGCCGCCAATAATAATGCCCAGCGGCGGCATGAGCACGTCGTTCACAAAAGAAGTTACAATTTTGCCGAAGGCCGCGCCAATTACCACCCCTACTGCCAGATCCATCACGTTGCCTTTGGAAGCGAATTCCTTAAACTCTTTTACAAAGCCCATATTCTTTTTTTTTAAATAATTAAGTAACAGCCATCTGATTACACCGGCAATATAAACCGCACAGGTTTAAAGGGCAAGCTATTTTCCGTGTTAGTACCGAAACTTGCGGGGCTGATTTTGCTTTAAATAGATTTTATAGGCAATATTCCTGATTTCCTTATCTTTGCAGCGGAACCTAACAACCAAATTACTTCAACGCCTTCGGCGCGAATTATGAACATGTTCAACAACCTGAAATTAGAGCAGCAGGACGGTATTTTAACCATAACCGTGAACCGTGCCTCTAAAATGAATGCCCTGAATATTGAAACCGTTCAGGAAATTAAAGAAGCCATGCAGGAAGTGTATGACGACGAAAACATTAAAGGGGTAATTCTTACCGGCGACGGCGAAAAAGCGTTTGTGGCCGGGGCCGATATTTCAGAGATTGCGGAACTGAACGAACTGAACGGACGCCGCTTTGCTGAACGGGGCCAGGAAACCTTCGACCTGATCGAGTACTGCACCAAACCGGTTATTGCGGCCGTGAACGGCTTTGCTCTGGGCGGCGGTTGCGAGCTGGCCATGGCCTGCCACATCCGGATCGCTTCGGATAACGCGCGTTTCGGACAGCCGGAAGTGAACCTGGGCATTATTCCGGGCTACGGCGGCACCCAGCGTTTAACCCAGCTGGTAGGCAAAGGCAAGGCTCTGGAACTGATGATGACCGGTGACATGATCACGGCGCAGGAAGCTTTCGGGTACGGCCTGGTAAACCACGTAGTACCGCAAAGCGAACTGATGAACAAATGCCGCGAGATCATGCACAAAATTACCTCCAAAGCGCCACTGGCCGTTGGTTTGGTTATCGATTGCGTGAACGCCGTTTTCGACAAAGAAGAGCAAGGCTACCAGACAGAAGCCAACTCTTTCAGCCGCTGCTGTGGCTCCCAGGATTTTAAAGAAGGCACCCAGGCTTTCCTGCAAAAACGTAAACCAGCCTTTTCCGGCCGCTAAAATCCTGACCTGAAAAAAATTTAAAGCCCCACCTTTCGTTTCCGGAAGGTGGGTTTTTCATCTGAAAAGGGTACCTTTTTATTTAATGATTAATGGTTAATGATTAATGTTTAATAATTTTCTCGGATAGTAAAACCCTTCGCCTTTTGCAGCTATGCAAGAACGAAAGGCTAAAGTCCGAAAATTTATTACCCATTTTTATTACTCATTATTTATTAATCATTAACCATTAATCATTAAACATTAAAAATGAGTGCAATTGCGAAAAAGCTGGCCAGCCAGACCGCTGCTTATGGGATCAGTACCATTGTGGGGCGGGCACTCAACTATTTGCTGGTTCCGTTCTACACCAAAATGTTTGCTCCGGCGGAGTACGGCATTGTAACGGAACTGTACGCGTATGTGGCTTTCCTGAATATTGTGTACACCTACGGCATGGAAACGGCCTTTTTCCGGTTTGCCAACAAGCCCGGAGCCGACCGCCGCGATATTTACGACCGGGTACAAAGCTTGCTGCTGACCAGCAGCCTGGTTTTTTCGGGCATTCTGGTACTGTTTTCCGGCCAGATCGCCGACTTGCTGGGCTACCCAGATAAAGCGCATTACATTACCTGGCTGGCTATTATTCTGGCTACCGATGCCATTGTGGCCATTCCGTTTGCGCAATTGCGCCTCGATAATAAAGCTATCCGGTTTGCAAGTTTGCGCCTGCTGAACGTGGTACTGGTGGTTTTTGCCAATATCTTCTTTCTTTATTTCTGCCAGAACATTTACGAAGGCAACTTTTTACCCGGCTTAAAACCGCTTATTACGAAGATCTACGACCCGGAATTGCGCGTGGGCTACGTCTTTCTGGTAAACCTTTGGGCCAACTTGCTGTACATTCCGCTGCTCTGGAAACAATTTACCCGCTTCCGCTTTAAGCTTGACTTTGCCTGGCTGAAACCGATGGTAAAGTATGCGTACCCGCTCATGTTTATGGGTTTGGCCGGAATGGTGAACGAAGTGCTCGACAGGATCCTGCTGAAGGTCTGGCTGCCGGAAGATTTTTACCCGGGGGTAAGCAATATTGCGGCGGTGGGGATTTACGGGGCCTGCTACAAGCTTTCCATTTTTATGTCGCTCACCATTCAGGCTTTCCGGTATGCGGCCGAACCGTTTTTCTTTTCGCAAAGCCAGGATAAAAATTCGCCCAAAACCTTTGCCAAGGTTATGAAGTGGTTTATGATCTGCTGTGCCTTTATTTTCCTTTTTATTTCGGCCAACCTCGAAGATTTTCAGATGCTTTTAGGCCGCGAAAGCTACCGTTCCGGCATTGCCGTAGTACCTATTCTATTGCTGGCTAATTTATTCTTAGGTGCGTATTACAACCTTTCGGTCTGGTTCAAGCTTACCGATAAAACGCATTACGGTACCTTTATCAGCTTCGGCGGCGCGGCCCTGACCATTCTTTTAAACTACCTGCTTATTCCGCGGCTGGGTTACATGGGTTGCGCCATCACCACGCTTATCTGTTATTTCAGCATGGCTACGGTTTGTTTAATTCTTGGAAACCGCCATTACCCTGTTCCGTATCCGGTTAAAGCCATTTGCAGCTACCTGATGCTGGCCATAATTCTAACAGCGGCGGCATTTCTAATTCAGATAGATAACTTTATATTGCGGCACTTATTTCACCTTGGCCTGTGCGGGTTGTTTTTATTAAGCATCTTTGCGTTTGAGAAGCCGAAGTTTATTACTAAATTCCTGAACCGTTATTAATTCCGAAGCTCTTTTTATGAAGATAAAAGTTATAAACCAATCGCGGCACCCTTTGCCGGAGTACCAGACCTCGCTTTCGGCCGGTCTCGATCTGCGGGCCAACCTGGAAGCGCCGGTAAGCCTGAAACCCTTGCAGCGGGTACTCATCCCGACCGGTTTGTTTTTAGAATTGCCCGAAGGTTTCGAAGCCCAGATCCGCCCGCGGAGCGGTTTAGCCTACAAGCACGGCATTACCGTACTCAACAGCCCCGGCACCATCGATGCCGATTACCGCGGCGAAGTGAAAGTACTATTGGTGAACCTTTCGGAAGAGGAATTTATAGTGCAGGACGGTGAACGCGTAGCCCAAATGATCGTTGCCCGCCACGAAACCATCCGTTGGGAAGAAACCGTGGAACTTTCGGAAACGGAACGCGGCGCCGGCGGTTATGGTAGTACCGGCAAGCACTAGAAAAAAATGGTAGGCTTTGGCCGAAAAAAACCGATTGCTTACCTGCAACTGCTTAAAACCTGACGTTACGCAAGCAGAGAAAAAGTCCCCCTTTGGAGGGGGTAGGGGGAGGACAGGAGATTTATCTGATCATTTTTAATGTTAGCTGGTTCAAGTTTGAGCGAAGCGGGAACTTGGACCTACCAATGATCTAAAGTTGAAAACTTCAGTGAGGCGACAGCCTCAAAGAGAGCGGTTTCTGCAAGGAACTACCGGTAGCTAACACCCCTCCGGCTCCCCTCAAGGGGAGAGTTTCGAGGAATAAAATGATCCTACTCACCCAAAGAGGGACCTTGAAAAAACTTGCGCAACGTAATTTAAGACTTTACCTAAACATATTAAAATCTATATAAATCCGTTAACCATCGGTTAGCGCTAAAAAAATAAAACGATGAAAATAATTGTACCAATGGCCGGCATGGGCAAACGCATGCGCCCGCATACCTTAACCGTTCCGAAACCGCTTGTGCCGATTGCCGGAAAACCGATCGTGCAGCGCCTGGTGGAAGATATTGCCAAAGTATGCCACGAACCGATTGAACAGGTTGCCTTTATTGTAGGGAATTTCGGCGAAGCCGTAGAACAGAAACTGCTGGAAATTGCCGCTTCGGTTGGCGCAAAAGGCAGCATCCATTACCAGGACGAACCGCTTGGCACGGCCCACGCCATTATGTGCGCCAAAGAAGCCCTGGATGGTAAGGTAGTAGTTGCTTTTGCCGACACCCTTTTCAAAGCCGATTTCAAACTCGATACTTCGGCCGACGGTACCATCTGGGTGCAGCAGGTAGCCGATCCGAGCGCTTTCGGCGTGGTGAAACTGAACGGCGAGAACGAGATCACCGATTTCGTAGAAAAGCCCACGACCTTCGTTTCCGACCTGGCCATTATTGGTATCTATTATTTCAAAGACGGTCAGTACCTGCGCTCCGAACTGCAGTACCTGCTCGACAACGACATCCGGGACAAAGGCGAGTACCAGCTTACCAACGCCCTGGAGAACATGAAAAACAAAGGCACCAAATTTATTCCGGGCAAAATATCGGAGTGGCTCGACTGTGGCAATAAAAATGCAACAGTTTACACCAATCAGCGTTATCTGGAATACATTAAAGACGAAAAAGACCTGGTTTCTGCAAACGCTACTTTAACCAATTCGGTAATTATTCCGCCGGTATTTATCGGCGATGGCGCGGTAGTAATGAATTCCGTAATTGGCCCGCACGTTTCCATCGGTAAAAAATCGAACATTACCGACTCCGTAATCAACAATTCCATTGTTCAGGAAAACAGCGAATTGCGGAATGCCAATTTTTCGAACTCGATGGTAGGTAGCTTTGTTACGTACCAGGGCAAACAAGCCGACCTGAGTATCGGCGATTACAACACTATCAGAGATTAAGCATTAATGTTCCGTTCCAGATTTTTCCTTCCGCTTTCCTTTCTGCTGCTTTCTGCAGTGGCACAACCGGCATTTAGCCAGGACAATGATTCCAAGAAAACTAAAAAAGAAAGGAAAGCGGAGCGAAAAGCTGCCAAAGCGGAACAGAAACGCGCTAAAAAAGGCGGCACCGTTGCGTTGCCGCCGGTGCTCGACGCCAAGCAGCGCGAGATCTCCGAATCTTATTTCCTGGACGGCGTAAAGTATGCCATGCTCGACGATTATCCGAAAGCATTGGAGTCGTTCCAGAAGGCGCACGCCATTAACCCCAAGAATGCGGCGGTCAATTTCAAGATCGCGGAAATGTACCTGAACATCCGGAAGGAAGATCAGGCCTTGCCTTTCGCCAAAGCCGCCCTCGATCTGGAAACGGGTAATCCTTATTACTACCTGCTGCTGGGTCAGTTGTATGCCGGCCGTCAGCAGTACGCCGAAGCCATTTCGGTATTCAACAAACTGGTAGCCAAATTCCCGGAAGAAGAAGGTTATTACCTGAACCTGACGGAACTCTACCTGGCCCAGAACAAACCGGACGAAGCACTGAAAACGCTGGAAAAAGCGGAGCAGAAATTCGGCCCCCAGGATGAACTGCTGCTGAAAAAGCAACAGCTTTATTTAAAGCAGAACAACCTGGTAAAGGCGCTGGAAGAAGGTCAGAAGCTGATCAACAACAACCCGGAAGAGCCGCGCTTTGTACTGGCACAAGCCCAGGTGCTGGCCAGCAACAACCGTCCCGACGATGCCATTGCCTTATTGAACCGTTTGCTGCAAAGTCCGGTGCCGGATAATCCGCAAGTGCATTTGCTTCTGGCCGACCTTTATCAGCAGAAAAAGCAGCCGCAACTGGCCGAGAAAGAACTGAAGACCGCTTTCAGCAATTCGGGATTGGATATCGATGCCAAGATCCGGATCTTGCTGGGTTACATTCAGCAGTTGCCGAACAAAACCCTGGAACCGAACGCCCTGGAACTGGCCGCCCTAACGGTAAAAGCCCACCCTTCCGATGCCAAAGCCTATGCCGTTTCCGGCGATATTCAGGCCATTGTTGGTCAGAAGAAAGAGGCCCGCGACAACTATTTAAAATCGCTTCGTTACGACAAAGCCCATTTCCAGGTGTGGCAGCAGGTAATTCTGCTCGATGCCGAACTGAACCAGACCGATTCCCTTTTAGCCCATACCGAAAAAGCCACCGACCTGTTCCCGAACCAGGCCGTAGTATGGTTTTATAACGGAACGGCGCATTTGTTAAAGAAGAACTTCAGCAAAGCCGCCAAAGCCCTGGAATTCGGGAAAAAGCTGGCTGCCGATTCGCCGGAAATGCTTGCCCAGTTCAATTTACAATTAGGCGATGCTTACCATTCGCTAAAACAGTACGATAAATCGAATGCAGCTTACGAGGCGGTACTAGCCGTTGACCCGAACAACATTCATGTGCTGAACAACTACAGCTACTTCCTGTCGGTGCGGAACCAGAACCTGCAAAAGGCGAAGGAAATGGCCGAAAAACTGATAGCCGTAGCGCCGGAAGAAAGCACCTACCTCGATACCTATGCCTGGGTGCTATACAAAATGAAGGATTACGAGAACGCCCGTAAATACCTGGAAAAAGCCCTGCAAACCAGCAAAGATGCCACCATTGTAGAACATTACGGCGACGTGCTTTTCCAGTTGGGTCAGAAAGAAGAAGCTGTTGCCCAGTGGCAGAAAGCCAAAAAGATCGGCGACGCTTCCGACCTCATCGATAAAAAGATCCGTGACAAAAAACTTTATGAATAACCGCTTCTTACTTTTTCTGGCCTGTATCCTACTGTTTTCGGTAAGCGCCTGTAAAAAGGAAACCACGCCGGTAACTTCTGCCGCTACCACTCCCGTTGCTCCCAATGTGAACGTGCTGAACACGGAATTCACTACCTTCAGCGCCCGCGGAAAAATGCAGCTCGAAAAGCCGGATGAAAAACTCGGTTCGGCGGTTACCCTGCGGATCAAAAAAGACAGCGTGATCTGGATCTCGGTGGTGCCGGCCCTGGGAATTGAAGCGGCCCGCGTGCGCATTACCCCTGATACCATTCAGATCCTGGACCGCTTGCACCGCACTTATTTTGCCGGCAACTTCTCGATGCTGAAACAGCGCTACAACATTTCGGCTTCTTTCCCGATGCTCCAGGCCATGCTGCTTGGCAACTATATTCAGGGAGAAGCGGGCATGGTAAAAGAAATTATAGGCGGCGAACTGCAGCAGATCCAGCTTCTTCAGAATAACCTGCTGATAAACCAGTTCCTCGATCCGAAGATCCGCAAAGTGAAGCGCCTGGATATTCTGGATGAAAAAACCGGTGATGCCATTCTTACCACGTACAGTGAGTATGAAACCCAGGCGGCCAACGTAATTCCGACTTCCGCCTTAATTTTATTGCAGCGTACTTCTGCTACCAACCCGAACTCCAAAACGGCCACCATTTCCATTAAATACAACAAATTCTCCTTCAACGAGCCGGACCTGGCCTTCCCTTTCTCGGTGCCGGCCGATTACGAACGCAAGTAATTCGGGAATTCTCCTTTTTCCGTTAGCACATCTTTGCCCGATTTCGCATCTTTGTAGTCCGTAACCTGCGAAGACCCGGAATTTTACATGCGTCGTTTCTTTATTTTTTTCCTTTCCTGTTTACTGCTGGTGCTTGCGCTGGGTACCGATGCGCAACGCTCTAAAGGCAAGCCCAAGAGCCGGGCCCAGCTGGAGCGGGAAAAACGGGAAAACCTGAAACGCATTCAGCAAGCCAACCGCATTCTGGAACAAACCCGCGCCCAGAAAGAAGCTTCCATTGGCCAACTCAACGCCATCAAAGAAAAAATTACGGTCCAGAAAGGCGTTATCCGCAACATTTCTTCCCAGCTTAACTACATCGAAACCGACGTAAAGAAAACCGAAGGGCTGGTTTCGTCGATGCAGCAGGACCTGGAAAAACTGAAAGCCGAATACGCCCTGATGATCTATTCGGCCTCGAAATCGGCCAACAGCTACAACCGCTTAATGTTTTTGTTTGCTTCCGAATCGTTTAACCAGATGGTAATGCGCTTGCGTTATTTGCGGCAATATTCGGAAGTCCGCAAAGCCCAGGTAGCTGAAATTAACCGCGTTACCCATAACCTGAACCAGGAACTGAACGTGCTCACGGCTAAAAAGCAGGAAAAGGAACGCGTACTGAATACCCGACTGGCCGAAAATAAAAACCTGCTCAACATGAAAGGCCAGCAGGACCAGGTAATTACCAAACTCAGCAAACAGGAACAGGAATTACGGAACGAACTTGAGCGCCGCCAGCAGTCGGTGCGGAAGCTGGAAAACCTGATCGCCGACATGGTGCGGGAAGAAATTGCCCGCGCTGCCCGGGCCGCCCGTGCCAAAAAAGCTGCCACCCCTTCCAGACCTGGTACTTCCAAAGCCGAGAAAGAAGAAGAAATTTCGGTAAATAAAGTTACCATGACCCCGGAAATGGCGGCCGTTTCTTCGTCTTTTTCCGGGAACCGCGGCCGCTTGTTGTGGCCGGTTAGCCGCGGCTTTATTTCCCAGCGCTTCGGCAAACACGCCCACCCGGTACTGAAAGGCGTAGTGATCGAGAACCGGGGCATCGATATTCAGACAAGCCAGGGCGAACAGGCCCGGGCCGTTTTTGAAGGCAAAGTGCTCACGATTGCGAGCGTACCCGGCATGAACAACATCGTGATGATCCAGCACGGCGACTACTTTACCGTTTTTGCCAAATTGCGGACCGTAAATGTTTCGGAAGGACAGGTCGTAAACCGCAAAGACGTGATCGGCACCGTGTACACCAACTCCGAAGGAACCACCGAACTGCAGTTCCAGATCTGGAAAAACAGCTCCAACCTGAACCCGGAAGGCTGGCTGGCTCCTCATTAATTTTCTTCTCTAAGTATTAGCCGGTTTTTAAGCTGAAAAGCCTACTGTTTTTTTCTATTCAGAAATGCGCGCTTTACTCCTTTCTTCTTAATCAGTAGCAGGAACAGGCATATTTCCGATAAATAAAATAAGCCATTACTTTTTTCGCGCTACATCATACTATTTCCCTAAACAAGCTGTTATTAACAAGCATTTCCAATTGTTAATATTCAAAAAAAAGCTCTTTATGAAAGTATGGAAGAATAAAGCACTGGTGCTGGGTTTGTCCGGTTTATTTCTGGTTTCCTGCAAGGAGGAAAAGATTGACAGGCAGGATGATCCTCAGCAGGAAATGGTACCGGTTGAAGTGAAAAAAACCGTTTCCGGCTCTTCGTTTGTTACTTCTTCTAAATACCATTACGATGCAGCAGGAAACCTGTACCGGGCAGATTTTTTCACAGACAATACGCCACAGGGTTACGCACTTTATTTCTACTACCCAACCGGAAAACTGAAGCAGCGGAAAGTTTACAACAGTTCCGGTCAGTTTACCGAGCAGGATGTATATATTCTGAACAACGCGGATCAGCACGAAAAATATTTGCATTCGTATGTTAATGCTTCCGGAACCGATACCCTGCACCATTACCAGAAATACGAATATACTACCGATGGCAAAATTGCCAGAGCCATTGATTTCAGCCCCAAACACCAGGAAACCGGTAGTGGCGTTTACGAGTTCCAAGCCGGAAACCTGGTAAAGTTAAAACTTCACGACGGTGAGGGAAATTCAACTTATACGCACGAATATACCTACGATGGCCGGAAAAGCCCTTTTGCTTCTACCAACCTTACTATAATTGCTTTGCCCGGCAACGTTACCGGGGAGGTTGCTAAAGATCTGAACCAGCAAGTAGTGCTCGCAAACAGCAGCCAGATTACTTATAACCCGCAGGGCTACCCTACTAAAATTACCAGGACCGATAAAAATGGCATCAGAAAAACGGAAACGTACAGTTACCGGCCGAAATAACTTTTGGTGAATGCCATAATCCTGAATAATGCCGTTCTGGCTGAAAAGGCAAAAAAAAACATCCCGCTTTGCAGGATGCCTTTCTGAGCTATGAAAACAAACTTATGTTTAACTTTTAAGAGGAAATCTTTCCGGCTTGCGGGTGGTGTATTTCCTAAAACCTTTTCAAAAATAACATCAATTTTTCTTTCATGTTTAACTTTTCGATGAACGTTCCTTTTTAGCCGATGAAGGTTATTATTTTGGCGGTAAAGGTTTTTTAACAGCTTTCAATACGGTTTTACAAGGTATAAAAAAAACTCCCTGTTCCGGGTTTATGAAAAGCCCGGAGCAGGGAGTTTGTATTGAAGTTAAATTATCCTTAAAGCAGGTTAAGCCGTTTCATCAGCACCGGTTTAAAGGAGTTGCCGATCGGTACGTACATCAAGCCGTTCATCATGTGGCCGGCGTTGCTGCTGTTGCGTTTTTCGATCACGGCCGAATCGTCTTCAATGGCATTAATTTTATCGAGCCGGATAATGTATTTGCGGTGTACGCGGATAAAATCTTTGGGCGAAAGCTTGGCTTCCATGTCTTTCATGGTGGCGTACACGGTAAAGCGGTCTTTGTCGGTATGTATATTTACGTAGTCGCCCAGGGCCTCTACCCACAGAATATCACAGGCGTTTATTTTTATCAGCTTCGATTCCTGCTTCACGAACATTTCCGATTTACCGGCCACAAAGCTTTGATCTATGGCGGAATTGGCCAGGCGAAGCAGGTTTTCCAGTTTATCCTTTTCTTCCTGCAGCGATAATTTAGCCCGGCGAAGCTCCAGGTGCGACATTACTTCGCGGGCTAACGTTTGCAGGGCATCTTTCTGGCGTTCGGTTAAATGTTTCGGAACGGTATCGATAATGCAGAGAGTGCCCAGGCTGAAACCATCGGAATTGATAAGCGGCGCGCCGGCATAAAACCGGATGTTGGGCTCGCCGGTAACCAGCGGGTTATTCTGAAAGATCTCGTTTTGGGTGGCATCGTTCACTTCAAAAACATCGCTCTGCAAAATGGCATACGTACAGAAAGACATTTCCCGGGGCGTTTCCGGTACCTCCAACCCCACCTTCGACTTAAACCACTGCCGTTGCGAATCGATGAGCGAAATGAGGGAAATGGGCGTTTCGCAAATGTAGGAGGCTAAGCGGGTAAGGGCATCGAAATCTTCCTCCGGCTTGGTATCCAGAATTTCGTAGCCATGCAGGGCATCTACCCGGCCGGCTTCGTTAACCGGTTTGGGGCCGTTGTACCCACCGGAAACCATTTCGGCCGTATTTGTTAAAGCAAGGTTGTTTGTTTCCATCAGAGAGCAGAGAATAGGGCAATTAAAATCATAAGACCTTAAAGGTAACGCTTTTCCGGATACCGGTATTAATACGGAGACCTGTCATTATTGCCATATAAATTTAACCGGAATAAATTATACCGGCAAGAAATTTATTTGCTTTTTCACGCAAATCAGGCGGCGGTTTTAAACTTTATGCGGCAGACTGGACTTATATCAAATTAATACCTTATTTTTGTAGTCCCTTATTTTTTATCTTTTAAAACCAGAAAGTTATGGCTTTAAATACCGTTTTTGCTTTCCTCGGCGACCTGGGTACCGGCGAAATCATGATCATTATGTTGGTAATTCTGTTGTTGTTCGGCGCGAAGCGAATTCCGGATCTGGCAAGAGGTTTAGGCAAAGGCATCCGTGAATTTAAAGATGCTACCAAAGAAATTAAAACTGAAGTAGAAAACAGCATTAAAGAAGACCCTAAGGCAAAATAACCTGATGCGTTACCGCTCCCTCGCAGCTGTTCGCTCCGATATGGCGCAAGGCAACATTACCTGCCGCGCCCTGGTAGACTATTACCTGCAGAATATCCGCGAAAAAGCTCATCTGAATGCTTTCCTGGAAGTATTTCCCGAAGAAGCCATTGCCCGGGCCGAAGCCGTAGATGCCAAGATCCAGCAGGGAACTGCCGGAAAACTGGCGGGTATGGTTATCGGTCTGAAAGACGTGCTGGCTTACAAAGGTCATAAACTGCAGGCTTCCAGCCAGATTTTGAATGGCTTTACTTCCATCTATACTGGTACTGCCGTGCAGCGCCTTTTAGACGAAGATGCCATTATTATCGGCCGCCAGAATTGCGATGAATTCGCCATGGGCGCTTCGAACGAAAATTCGTCGTTCGGGAACGTGCTCAACGCTGCCGACAATACCAAAGTACCGGGCGGTTCGTCCGGCGGTTCGGCGGTGGCGGTACAGGCCGATCTTTGCCTGGCTTCTATCGGCTCCGATACCGGAGGCTCCGTGCGACAGCCGGCAGCTTTTTGCGGCGTGGTAGGCTTAAAACCAACGTATTCCCGCATTTCCCGCTACGGCTTAATTGCTTATGCTTCTTCTTTCGACCAGATTGGTACGCTTACCCACTCCGTGGAAGATGCCGCCCTGCTGCTGGAAGTAATGGCTGGTGCGGATGAGTTCGACAGCACAGCCAGCCAGCGCGAGGTTCCGGCCTACAGCCAGAACTTAGCGGTTTCCGGCAAGAAGAAGATCGGTTATATCAAAGATACCCTGGAAAGCCCGGGCTTGCAGCCGGAAGTTAAAGCAGCCATGGAAAATGCCATTGCGCAGCTGAAAGCCGAAGGCCACGAAGTGGAAGCGGTAGATTTCCCGTACCTCGATTACATGGTGCCGACCTATTACATTTTAACCACTGCCGAAGCCAGCTCGAACTTATCGCGCTTCGACGGGGTGAAATTCGGCTACCGGAGTCCGCAGGCTACCGACCTGAATTCGCTTTATAAAAAGTCCCGCGCTGAAGGTTTCGGTCCGGAAGTGCAGCGCCGCATTATGCTGGGCACCTTTGTACTGAGCGCCAGCTATTACGATGCTTACTACACCAAAGGCCAGAAAGTGCGCCGCTTAATTAAAGAAAAGACTGAAGACCTGCTTAAGCGCTTCGACTTTCTGATTTTGCCAACGGCCCCGACTACCGCCTTTAACATTGGCGAAAATTCGGCAAACCCATTGGCCATGTATCTTGCAGATATTTTTACCGTACAGGCTTCCCTGGCGGGCGTACCGGCTATTTCCTTGCCGGTGGCACAAGACGCTAACGGCCTTTCGATCGGCCTCCAGTTAATGGGCAGATCGTTTGAGGAACAGGAATTACTTGCATTTTCTAAGTATCTAACAGAGAACCTTAACCTTACTGCCTGATGAAATTCGGAAAACCTTTACTATTAACCTTCGCTTCAGCTTTGTTGGCCCAGGCTAATGTAAAAGCCAATGGATTACCCATTGGGGAAAGTAAAGGTATTTCGAAAGATTCCATTCGGGTAAAAATAAGCGCTATTACGTCGCTGCCCGAAGAGCTCATGGAGTTCGACAACCTGATCCCTTACGAATCTGATGAGGTGATTCAGGACCGGTTAAGCTGCATTAAATCCGAGATTCCGCTTACGTTTAATCCGTACGTACGCAATTATATCGATTATTTTACCGTCCGGAACCGGAAATACACCCGCCGGATGCTGGAACGCGAGAATCTCTATTTCCCGCTTTTCGAAAAATACCTGGCCAAGCACGACATGCCAACCGAGCTGAAGTACCTGGCCGTGGTAGAATCGGCGCTGAACCCTTACGCGAAATCGGTGGTTGGCGCGCTGGGTTTATGGCAATTCATGCCAGCTACGGCCAACGATTTCCGCCTGGTGCAGAATTCGTTTTACGACGAGCGCATGGACCCGGAGAAATCAACTGAGGCCGCCTGTAAATTCCTTCGTCAGCTTTACCGCATTTTCGACGACTGGGAACTGGCGCTGGCAGCTTATAATTGCGGCCCCGGCAACGTGCGCAAAGCCATTAACCGGGCTGGCGGCGGCAAACAAACCTTCTGGGCAATTTTCCCTTATTTACCAAAGGAAACCCGTGGCTACGTACCTTCCTTTACGGCGGTAATGTACGCCATGAACTACGCGGAAGCGCACAAGATCACCACCGATTCCCTGCAGTTTCCGGTGGCTACCGATACCGTTTTAATAAACCACGGACTGGACCTGGCTAAATTTTCGGCCGAACTGAACCTGAGCCCGGAAGAGCTTCGGAACCTGAACCCGGCCATCAAAAAAGACCAGATCCCCGGAACGGTACGGAATTTTGCCATAAAAGTGCCGGCCGAAAAACGTCCGGTCCTTGCCCGGAACCGCACTACCATTTTAAATAATGCCCGTTATGCGGAGCCGAAACCAGTTTACCAGCCTGTTGTTGACAAGGAACCGGTAATGGTAGCGAAACAGGCTGCAAAAGTAGATTCTACCCAGCAAAACCTGGCGCTGCAAAAATCGGATTACGTGGTTAAAAGAGGCGATTACCTTTCCAAAATTGCGGCTGCCCACAACGTAACCATCGAGGAAATAAAAACCTGGAATAACCTGAAAAGCAGCACCGTAATGGCCAACCAGAAACTGGTGATCTTTAAACCTGGTGCCCCAGCCGATTCCACCCAAAATACTGCTTTAGCCTCTGCCGCCGAAACCAAACCCACCGAAGAAACTGCTTCAGAAGTAAAGGAAACAAAAGAAGCTGCTAAGATGGTGGCTTCCAGAAAAGCTCCGGTGCGCAAAGCCACGCCGAAAGAGCGCGTCATCATTCATTCGGTACAGCCCGGCGATACGCTCTGGAATATTTCCAAAAAGTACAACGGCATTACAGTGGAGCAGATCAAAAAGCTCAACAACCTGAAAGGAAACGAACTCAAGCCCGGCCAGAAGCTGATCCTGGGCTAAAATTGAAAAGCCCTGCTTTATTGCAGGGCTTTTTTTATGCCTTCATTTCTCAATTCCTACTGGGTCATTTCATTCTGCATTGTAACAAAAATGGTCATTCTGAGCTTGTCGAAGAAACTTATACATACTCCTATGACAAAGCGAGCGTAGCAAGAATTGTCTTCCCGTCTAATTTTAAATATGCGGCTTCATAAGTTCCCTCGCTGGCGCTCGGGATGACCTAATAATTTATTTTAGTTTCACGTTTATAATATCCCCCCTCTGAATACTCCAAGCAAGAATCCGTTAAAACGAAACAGTCCTCCCCCGCTACCAAACTGTAGGTTTTTCGACCGAAAAAGTACTCATTTCCAACAAAAATCCCTTAGCTTTATTCAAAACCCATAAACCGGCCACATTTCCGGTAATCTTACGTAAGCTTAAAATTTTAAAAAACCGAAAGCAAAAACCGGCAAATGGTAATTATCCCTGCTAATGTTTTATCTTTGTAGGTTAAGGCTTGCGCCTGCTTCCTTAACGGCTTAACGTAATAGCATGTATTGCCCTTCTTACCGGTAATACCGAAGCAGTTTTTTAGACGAATAGAATACCGATGATTAAAATAAACAAAGAAGACGCCCTTAATTACCACAGCCAGAGCCCGGCCGGTAAAATTGAAGTAGTACCTACCAAAATGGTCAGCACCCAGCTCGATCTGGCCCTGGCTTATTCGCCGGGGGTAGCCGAACCCTGCAAAGAAATTGCGGCCAACAAAGACGACGTTTACAAGTACACCGCCAAAGGCAACCTGGTAGGCGTAATTACCAACGGAACCGCCGTACTCGGTTTAGGTAATATCGGCCCGGATGCTTCCAAACCGGTGATGGAAGGAAAAGGCGTTCTGTTCAAAAAATTTGCCGGCATCGATGTATTCGACATCGAGATCGATACCACCAACCCGGAGGAGTTCGTACGCATCGTAAAATCATTGGAACCTACTTTCGGGGGCATTAACCTGGAAGACATCAAAGCGCCCGAATGCTTTAAGATCGAGAACGCCTTGCGCGAGCAACTCAACATTCCGCTCATGCACGACGACCAGCACGGCACGGCCATTATTTCCGGCGCGGCCTTATTAAATGCCCTGGAACTGGTTGGCAAGAAGATCGGGGACATTAAAATGGTAATCAACGGAGCCGGCGCGGCTGCTATTTCCTGCACCAAGCTGTACGTTTCGCTCGGCGTAAAAATGGACAACATTGTGATGTTCGACAAAGACGGCATCATTAATCCCGAACGCAACGACCTGGATATTTACCGCGCTCAGTTTGTAACCCTCCGGAAGATCAAGACCCTGGCCGAAGCCATGGAAGGCGCTGATGTATTTGTCGGCCTTTCGGCCGGCAACGTGCTGGCCCCGGAACTGGTAAAACTGATGGCACCGGATCCGATCATTTTTGCATTGGCCAACCCGGACCCGGAAATTCCTTACGAAGTAGCCATGGCTACCCGCAAAGACCTGATCATGGCAACCGGCCGCTCCGACCATCCGAACCAGGTTAATAACGTACTTGGTTTTCCTTACATTTTCCGTGGTGCGCTGGACGTGCGGGCTACCGAAATTAACGAAGCTATGAAACTGGCCGCTGTGAAAGCCCTTTCCGAACTGGCGAAAGAACCGGTGCCGGATATCGTAACGAAAGCATACGGCGATAATTCCATCGTTTTCGGTCGCGAATACCTGATCCCGAAACCGCTCGACCCGCGTCTGATCACGGCCATTTCCCCGGCGGTTGCCAAAGCGGCCATGGAAAGCGGCGTAGCCCGTAAGCCGATCGAGAACTGGGAAGCCTACCACCAGGAACTCCTGACCCGCATCGGAATCGACCAGAAACTGATGAACCGGATCATTTCCCAGGCCAAACAGGATCCGAAACGTGTGGTATTTGCCGAAGCCGATCACATCAAGATCCTGAAAGCTGCCCAGGTGGTAAAAGATCAGAAAATTGCTACGCCTATTTTACTGGGTAACCGCAAAAAGATCGAACGCATTATTCAGGAAAACAACCTGGACTTAGGCGACAGCCTGATCCTGGATACCTATGAGGAAGATGAAAGAAGGGAACGTTATGCCCAGGTGCTTTTCGAAAAACGGAAACGCAAAGGCCTGAGCATGTTCGAAAGCCGCCGTTTGGTGCGCGACCGGAACTACTTCGGCAGCATTATGGTAGAACTGAACGAAGCCGATGCCCTCATTTCCGGTCTTACCCGCGATTATTCCAAAACCATTTCGCCGGCCCTGCAGGTGATCGGGGTGGAAGAAGGCATTAACAAAGTGGCGGGCATGTACATCATTCTAAGTAAAAAAGAACCGTACTTCTTTGCCGACACCACCGTAAACGTAAACCCGACTACCGAGGAACTTTGCGACATCATTGGTTTAACGGCCCGCGCGGTGCGCTTCTTCGATACCGAACCTCGTATTGCCGTACTTTCCTATTCCAACTTCGGCTCCAACAACGGCCCGTTCCCGGAAAAAGCCCGTCTGGCAACCGAAATGGCCAAAGAAAGATACCCGCACGTGTTAATAGATGGTGAAATGCAGGCCAACACCGCCCTGAATACCGCCCTGCTTCGCGAGCATTACCCTTTCAGCGAACTGGCCGAAAAAGGCGCCAACACCCTGGTTTTCCCCGACCTGACCTCCGGCAACATTGCTTATAAACTACTGCAGGAAATTGGCGGCGCCGAAGCCATTGGCCCGGTACTGATGGGCATGCGCAAGCCGGTACACATTCTGCAGCTTGGCAGCTCCATCCGCGAAATTGTGAACATGGTAGCCATTGCCGTGGTAGATGCTCAGAACTATAATAAAGGTTTATAAATGATAGCCTATATCGACGGAAAACTCACGTTCAAAGATCCTACTTACGTTATTATTGACGTAGGGGGAATCGGTTACCAGATCCGGATCTCCCTGAACACTTTTGCCCAGTTGCAGGAAGGCGAACGCTGCAAATTATACACCTACCTGCATATTAAAGAAGATGCGCACACGTTATATGGTTTCAGCGATCCGGCCGAAAAGAACGTTTTCCTGCACCTGATCTCTATTTCCGGGGTAGGTCCCGGCACCGGACTTATGATCGTTTCTTCGTTAAGCGTAGGTGAAATTCAGCAGGCCATTGTAAGGGAAGATGTGCGTACGATCCAGCAGGTGAAAGGTATTGGAGCAAAAACCGCTCAGCGCATTATCCTGGAACTCAAGGACAAGTTCCGCAAAGAAAGCCCGGTAGATGCCGCTGCTTTCGGGGCGGTATCACACAATACGAACCGCAACGAAGCGTTATCTGCTTTAGTAACGCTGGGCTTTGCCAAAAACGTGGCCGAGAAAACGCTGGACGCCATAATGAAACGCGAAGGGAACAATCTCAGCGTGGAACAGCTGATAAAATTTGCTTTAAAATCTTCATAGCCTACTTATACTCACCTTGATCTCGATTAAAGGACGAAAACAAACTATTGCAGCCTCGGTGGCAGTTATCTCTTTGTTGGCCTGGCTTTCGCAGGCAGCCACGGTGGGTAATAGAAGCAACCTAACGGGGTTCCGTACTTTCAGAAGTATCCTGGCGGCCGATACCACCGGGCAGGATACCACCAGAAACCGGAAATATACGCCCAGCACCCGGCCCAATTACCGGCCAAAGGATCGCCAGGGCGATCCCTTTTCCACGCGTCCCAGTCGTTCGCCTTTCGACTTGGGCCAGCCAGGCAACGTTACTACCAACGTAGAACTGGACGACAGCCTGCGCCATTACAACATTACCGAACAAATGGGGGAACTGGATTACCGGAACCCGAGCTACATGACGTTCGAAGAATATTCCCGCTTTCAGCAGCAGCAGGCCATCCGGAATTACTGGCGCACCAAAACTGCCGGCCAGGATGGCGAAAGCGTGGTAGCCAGCAAACGGGTAATCCCTAAAATTTACATCAGCTCGGCTTTCGACCGGATCTTTGGCGGCAATTACGTCGATATTCGCCCGAACGGGAACGTTACCCTGAAATTCGGCGCCCGCTTTAACCGGAACTTCAACCGTCAGCTTCCGCTTCGGCAGCAACGCGTAGGCGATTTTGAATTCGACCAGAACATTACCCTGAACCTGATCGGCCAGATCGGGGAAAAACTGAAACTGTCCTTTAACTGGGATACCAAAGCCAACTTCGAGTTCGAGAACAACATGAAACTCGAATACACCGGCTACGACGAAGAAATTATCCGCAAGATCGAAGCCGGTAACGTTAGTCTTCCGCTCAACAACAGCTTAATATCCGGCGGCCAGAATCTGTTCGGGGTGAAAACCCAGTTGCAGTTCGGTCGTCTGTCCGTTACGGCCCTTGCTTCCAACATCCGGGGCCGCGCCGACGAGGTAAGAATTCAGAACGGCGGGCAGAACCGCCTTTTCGAGATCAAAGCCAGCGATTACGATCGCGACCGCCACTTCTTCCTTTCCCAGTTCTTCCGCGACCGTTACGATAATGCTTTAAAGGGCCTGCCGCTGGTAAATTCCGGGATCACCATCCGCCGCCTCGAAGTTTACATTACTAACGACAACCGCGCCACCGAAAACCTCCGGAACATGGTTGCCCTAATGGACTTAGCCGAAGGAAATCCGAATGCGTTGCATGACCCCCTGCTGGCTACAAACGGTTCAACCAGAACACCTGCCGACAACAAGGCGAACAACCTGTACAAACTTTTAACTAACGGTGGCTCTGCCGCCCGCGACAACAATACTGTAGATCAGTTCCTGCAGTCTCAGATTCCCGCCCCGGCAGGCCAGGGCTTCAACAAAGCCATTGATTTCGAACACGTTAAAGCCCGGAAATTAAATCAGGCCGAATATAAATTCAATCCGCAGTTAGGTTATATCTCCCTGAATTCTGCCCTTTTACCGGAGCAGGTGCTGGGCGTTTCCTACGAATATACCCTGAACGGCAAAACCTATAAAGTAGGTGAATTGCAGGACGATTACCAGAACGTTACCGATAACCAGGTAATTTTCCTGAAGATGCTGAAGTCCACCAACCCGGCTTTAGGTCTGCCGACCTGGGATCTGATGATGAAGAACATTTACTCGTTGAATGCCAGCCAGGTAAGCCGCGACAATTTCCAGATGAATGTTATTTACAAGGACGACGAAACTGGAACGGACCTGAACAGCTTGCGCGAAGGTGACCTGACCAAAGACCGGCCGTTGGTGCAGGTGTTCAACATGGACAACGTGAACCGCAACAACGACCGGCCCGCTGATGGTAACTTCGACTTTTTAACCGACATCACCATCGATCCGGAAAACGGGCGCATTATTTTCCCGGTGGTGGAGCCCTTCGGCAGCTTCTTACGCGGCCGGTTCCAGGCCGGAAACGAGGACCAGGCCGAAAAAGACCGCCTGATCCAGAAATACGTTTTCCAGGAACTCTACGACTCTACCCAGACCGATGCCCAGCAATTTGCCGAGAAAAACAAGTTCTTCCTGACCGGCCGTTACCAGGCTACCGCTACCGATGAAATTGTTCTGCCGGGTATCCAGATTGCTGAAGGATCGGTGCAGGTATTTTCCGGGGGAACGCAATTACAGGCAGGCGTAGATTACCAGGTAGATTATGGTCTGGGCCGGGTAAAGATCCTGAACCCGAGTTATATGAATGCGGCCAGCGACCTGCGGGTAACCTTCGAAAAAGCCGAGATCATTAACGTGCAGCCGCGTACGCTCATGGGCGCCCGCTTCGATTATAAATTCAACCCGGACTTTACCCTGGGTGGAACGGTATTGCATCTGGCCGAAAAACCCTTCGTTTACCGTGTAGGCATCGGCGACGAACCCTCGAACAATACCATTTATGGCCTCGACCTGAATTACCGCCGCGAGTCGCGCTTTTTAACCAAAATGACCGACAAACTGCCGATCGTGCAAACCAAAGTGCCTTCGGTAATTACCATTAACAGCGAATTTGCCCAGCTTCTGCCGGCTAAATCCAAGCTGAAAGGCGAAGACGGCGTTTCGTTTATCGATGACTTTGAAAGCGTGAAAACGCCTTATTCGTTGGGGGGATTCAACAATACCGGCTGGCGCCTGGCGGCTACCCCATTCGTTCCCGGCGACCGCTTCGGAGCAAGCAAAGAAGGACGGGAGTATGCTTTCACCCGGGCAAAACTGGCCTGGTACTCCATCGATCAGGTGTATTATACCGGCAGCAGCCAGAAGCCATCCAACATCGGAACCGGCGACCTGAAAAACCACTACATCCGCGCGGTACAGAAACGGGAGATCTTCCCGAACCGCGACCCGGAAATTGCCAACACGAACGAATACACTTTCGACATGGCCTACTATCCGGGAGAGCGGGGCATGTACAATTTTACGCCAAAAATCCAACAGGATGGCAAGCATTTCGATGGCACAGTAAATCCTAAAAACAACTACGGGGGCATTAGCCGGGAAATTACCTTCGATACCGATTTCGATAACGCCAATATTGAGTACATGGAGTTCTGGATGATGGACCCCTTCATTAAAGGCCCGAACGGTGTAATAGACGACAACGAGAACCCGCCGACAAGCAACGACACCCGCACCACCGGTGGTAGCCTGGTATTCAACCTTGGCAACGTTTCGGAAGACCTTATGAAGGACAACAACCGCTACGAATTCGAGAACGGCCTGCCGACTGCCAACAACTCCAACGCCGACACCGATGAGACGCCCTGGGGCCGGGTAACTACCCTCTCCTTCCTGACCGATGCCTTCGACAATAATGCCGGTTCCCGAAGCCAGCAGGATATCGGTCTGGACGGTCTGAACGATTCGGATGAAAAAGCATTCTTCCAGAGCATTTACGGCTACGGCAACCTCGATGACCCTTCCGGCGATAATTTCAGGCACCACCTGAATGCCGATTATACGGCCCGCAATGTGAAGATACTGGGCCGCTACAAGAACATTAACGGCATGGAAGGGAACTCCCCGGAAAACAGCATCGAAGCATCCTACCCTTACCCGGACAAAGAAGATTTAAACAAAGATAACGTGGTTTCGGACGTGGAGCGGTATTACGAATATACGGTTCCATTAACTCCGGGCGAGCTGGAAGTTGGCACGAACCCTTACATTGTAGATAAGGTTGAGAATAATATTAACGGTGATAAAGTAACCTGGTACCAGTTCCGCATTCCGATCCGAACCCCGATGGCCCGCAACGTAAACGGGATCAGCGGCTACAAATCTATCCGGTTTATGCGCATGTACCTGACCGATTTCGATGACCCGGTAGTGCTCCGTTTGGTGCAGTTCCAGTTTGTGGCCAACCAATGGCGTAAATTCCAGTCTTCCTTAACCGAAAAGCCGGGTACCTGTATTGGTTTCTGCGACCCGAGTGCCGATGCTTTCGACGTTTCCGCCGTGAACATTGAAGAAAACGGAGAAGCCAGCGGCAGCACTATTCCGTACGTATTGCCGCCGGGAACCCAGCGCCAGGACGACTATGCCTCGCAGAACAAGCGCCGCCTGAACGAGCAATCGATGCAGCTCTGCGTAGAAAACCTGCTCGATGGCTTCGGCAAAGGGGTGTATAAAAACGTTTCCATGGACATGCTCATCTACAAGCGCCTGAAAATGTTTATTCACGCCGAAAGCCCGAACGACGTAACCCAGGATAACCAGATGCGGGCCTATATCCGGATCGGTACCGACTACACTCAGAACTACTACGAATATTCCGTTCCGTTAAAAATGACCCGCCAGGGTACTACCGACCCGAATGCGATCTGGCCGCAAGAAAACGAAATTGACGTAGCCTTCTCCGATTTCATCGATATCAAGAGCATGCGGAATAACATGTTTGCCGATAAGCGTACGCCTTTCTCACAGGAACGGGATGGTAAGATCATTACGGTAGTGGGTAACCCGGATTTCAGCAGCGTACAGGGCATTATGATTGGGATCATGAACCCGCGCGACAACGGCATGGCCCAAACCGCCTGCATTTGGGTAAATGAATTACGCGTTTCGGACTTCGATAAAACGGCGGGCTGGGCGGCTACTACCCGCGTGAACGCCAAACTGGCCGACGTTGCCGATATTACTGCCACCGGCCGGTATACCACCGTAGGCTTCGGCTCCATTCAGCAGAAAATTGCCGAACGCGCCCGCGAAAACACGAAGCAGTTCGATTTAAACTCGAATATTACTGCCGACAAGTTCATTCCTTCCGGTTTAGGTTTAAAAGTGCCTTTGTCTTTCCAGTACAGCGTAACCGAAATGGAACCGCGTTACGACCCGCTGGAAGGCGACATGGAACTGTCTAAATCGCTGGAAAAATATCAGGATAACCCGGAAGAAAAAGCCGAATACCGGAAAGAAGTAATAGACCGGACCACCACCAAGAGCGTAAGTTTACTCAACGTAAGGAAGGAGAAAACCAACCCGGATGCCAAACCAAGGGTCTACGACATCGAAAACCTTTCAGTATCATATGCCTACAGCGAAAAACTGCATACCAACATTCTTACTGACCAGGATATTACCAAAACCTATACCGGCGGCCTGGCTTATACCTATAATGCCACGCCGAAGAACTTTGCGCCTTTCGAGCAAAGCACGCTCTTCGCCTCGCCTTACCTGAAACCGCTGAAAGAACTGAATGCCACGTTCCTGCCAAGCAGGCTGGCGTTCCGGGCCGACCTGGACCGCCGCTACAACAAACTGCAACTGCAGCGCCGCAATAATCCGTATGAGCTTCCAACCACTACCGGCATAGCGCCGCTGTATCAGAAGAATTTCTTCTTTAACCGGATCTACGATCTGAAGTGGGATCTGACCAAAGCGATTTCATTCGATTACACGGCTACGAACCGGGCGGTTATTGACGAACCATACGGCGAGAATACCGCGGCGGCAAACAAAGTGGTATGGGAAAACCTGAAAAACCTGGGCCGTACCACCAACTTCGACCAGACAGCAGCCATTAACTACCGCCTGCCACTCGAAAAATTCCCGCTTACCGACTGGATCAGCGCCGATACCCGTTATGCTGCAACGTATTCCTGGACGGCCAGCTCCAACGCCCTGAACTCGCTTTCCGATACGGCTTCCAGCCAGTTGAAATTGGGAAATACCATTCAGAACAATGCTGAAACTTCGGTGAACGGCCGGATAGACCTGGTGAAGCTGTATAATAAGGTGAAGTTCCTGAACAAGATAAACAACGAAAAACCAAAGCAGGCGAACGCCCAGAAACCGGGCGCCAAGGTTCCGCAGCGGGTTACGGCTAAACTGCCAACCAACGTAAAGAACCCGGAAGAAGCCAAAAAGGCCCAAAAGGACACCACCAAAACCCGGGAACTGAAAGGCCTGAAAACGGTGCTCCGCGCCTTAATGACGGCCCGCAACCTGAACGTAACCTATACCCGCAGCGAAGGATCTTTACTGCCGGGCTACCTGCCACGCACCAAGTTCTTCGGTTTCGAGGAAGGGTTCGATGCGCCGGGCTTCGGGTTTATTGCCGGTAAACAATACGGTTTGGATGAGCTTTATAACCGCGCCGCCAATAACGGCTGGTACACCGACAGCAGCCAATACCTGCAAACGCCGCTCAGCTCCCTGAAAACCTGGAGCCTGGGCATCCGGACCGAACTGCAGCCGATCCGGAACTTTAACATTTTGTTAGATGCTAAGAAAGACGTTTCGGATATCCGCGAAGTATTCTATCGCATACCGGTAGACGACAGCACCGCTTTCCCGATTCCGGGCAGAGGGGCCGAACCACAGAACCCGATCAATACCGGTTCGTTCAGCGTTTCCACAGTAACGATCCAGACCATGTTCGAATCCCGGCCGAAGAGCAACGTTTCTTCTGCTTTTGAACGCTTCATCGAAAACCGCCAGATCATCCTGAACCAGTTACTAACCAATCCGGAAACAAACCAGGGCTTCAGTCCGCAGGATAGCGTTTATAAGCTGAATTCCCAGGATGTACTGATTCCGGCGTTCGAGCTGGCTTACAAAGGAAAATCGGCAGCAGGCAATTACAAAACCGAACGCGCCAAAGCCGGCGACCTCGTGAAACGTATTCCGCTGCCGAACTGGCGCATCGATTATTCCGGCCTTTCGGACCTGGCATTCGTGAAACGGTACTTAAGTTCTATCTCGATCTCGCACGGCTATACTTCGGTTTACGGGGTCACCAACTTTGCCAGCTCGCTTGCTTATACCACGCCGAACCTGGGCTTCCCGACCGAACGCAACGAACGGGGCGAATTCATTCCGTATTACGTGATCAGCCAGGTAACCATTATGGAACGCCTGACGCCGCTGCTGGGAGTTAACTTTAAAACCAAGAACAACATTACCGGCCGGATCGAATATAAAACGGAACGAAATTTAAGTCTGAACCTGAGCAACGCCCAGGTAACCGAAACCCGCGTGAGCGACATTGTGATCGGAGCCGGTTATGCTACCAGCAATTTCCGCATTCCGTTCCGGATAAACGGCGAATACAAAACGCTGAAAAACGAACTGAATGCCCGTCTGGACCTTTCTATCCGCGACAACACCATTGTGCTGCACTCCATCGTTCAGGACAACCAAGGCGCGGAAAAGAGCCGGAACGAAGTAACGAACGGTAACCTGCAGCTGCAATTACGGCCAACCATCGATTATACCATTAACCGGAACCTGAACCTGCAGTTCTACTTTACCCGTACCATTTCCGACCCGAAGATCTCGACTTCGTTCAAGAATACGGTTACCGAGGGTGGTATTCAGCTCCGCTACAGTCTGTCGCAATAAATGGTACCGGTTTATGCTAAAAAACAGTAAAACTGAATTAATGGCTAATTGTTGATTGCTAATTGTTAATTGCAAATGCAATACCTATTTTTGAGCCGAAATTAACCGGCGTTAATTATCTTTTCGTTTTTAAAAACAATCAGCCATTAACAATCACCAATAAACAACTAAAACCATGAATTTACCAGGCGAACTGAAATACACCAAAGAGCACGAGTGGGTACGCATTGAAGGCGACACGGCCGTTATCGGCATCACGGATTTTGCGCAGCGCGAACTGGGCGACATCGTGTACGTAGACATCGACACGGTTGACAAAAAGGTGAACCGCGATGAAGTTTTCGGTACCGTTGAAGCCGTAAAAACGGTGTCTGACCTTTTCTCCCCGCTTACCGGCACAGTACAGGAACTGAACGAAAAACTGGGCGCTAACCCGGAACTGGTAAACTCAGATGCGTACGGCGACGGCTGGATGATCAAGATGAGCATCGACAACAAAGCCGAGCTGGACGAACTGCTTTCGGCAGAAGCCTACGGCGAGCTGATCGGCGCTTAATTTTCATTACCTCCTTTCTGTAAGCGGTTTGTTTATCCGTTACTATTTCCCGGCACTTTTGTGGGCAGCAGTGGTTTTGTTCTTAACCCTGCTGCCCTCAAATGCCTTGCCCGAAACGCCCGAATGGAAATTCCTTTCCTTCGATACCTTCTGCCACGCGGCTACCTTTGCCCTTCTTACTTTCCTGGTTATCCGCAGTTTTTACTTCCATTACGGCAATCCGCGTTCCCTCCGCTATACCATTGGCGTTTCCCTGGCGCTTTGCCTTTTCCTGGGCATCCTTATCGAACTCCTCCAAATGGTAATGAAGCAAGGGCGCCACGGCGAAATTTCCGATGTGGTAAGCGATTTTATCGGATCCCTGGCTGGCGCCGCATTTTTTTATTACCTCAGCCGCCGCAAACTCGTATTCTAAAGTACTTTTTTCAACCAAAACCCAGCGTTTTATCAGGCTCCTGATAAACCTTAATTTGCTGTATGCGCATTTGCCGGCTTTTACTTTTCCTCCTCTTCCCTTCCGGAGTCTTTGCCCAGGACATGGCGCGGGTAAAACAAAATTTATTTACCCTTTGCAGTCCGGAATTTAACGGCCGGGGTTACGTAAAAGATGGCGATAAAAAAGCCGCCGGTCTTATTCAGCAACAATTCCGGCAGGCCGGTTTACAGGCTTTTAACGACAACTATTACCAGACTTTTAGCCTGCCGGTGAATACGGTTCAGGAAGTGAAACTGAAGATCGATAACCGGAAACTGAAGCCCGGCCGGGACTTTATTCCCGATGCGGGCATTGGGCCCGGAAAAGGAAAGCTCCGCGTGCTGCCCCTCGATACGCTTATATTTACGGATGAAGTACGGGGCGAACAATTCCTGGAAAAAAGCCTGACCGGTTACGCGCTGCTGATGCCGGAAAAATTCTGGGCAAAACGAAACATCCTGCCCGCTATTTTTGCGCAAAGAATGCAAAGCGCTTCCGCCCTGCTTATTACCCAACCCGCAAAGCTTACCTACACCGTTGCCAGAGAGCAGCATGCCCAACCACGTTTCGAAGTATTGCAGAAAAGGGTAGCCAAAACGCCAAAAAAAGTAAAGTTTGAAGCCGAAGCGAAATTTATTCCCGCTTACCAGACCCAGAACGTAATCGGCTTTATCCCCGGCTCGGTTTACCCCGATTCCTTTATCGTTTTCTCCGCGCATTACGACCACCTGGGCAGCATTGGCAAGAAAACCTATTTTCCCGGCGCCAACGACAATGCCAGCGGCACTTCCCTCCTGCTTGAACTGGCGCACTACTACGGCAAACCCGAAAACCGCCCTGAATATTCCATCGCGTTTATGGCCTTCGGCGCCGAAGAAGCCGGTCTGGTGGGTTCGAAATACTATGTAGAGAATCCTTTATTCCCGCTGCAACAAATAAAATTCCTCCTGAACCTTGATTTAACGGGTACCGGGGAGGCTGGCTTAATGGTGGTAAACGGGCGGGTTCACGAAAAGGCATTTGCCCGGTTAAAAAGCATAAGCGACGAAAAACGGTATTTCCCGGAAGTAAAAGCCCGGGGCAAAGCCGCTAATTCCGATCATTTTCCCTTCTCCGAAAAAGGCGTCCCGGCTTTCTTCTGCTACACCCTTGGCGGCACTGCTGCCTACCACGACATAAACGACAAACCCGAAACCCTGCCGCTGACTAAATTTCAGGAATTATTCCGTTTGATGGTGGATTTTTCGCGGGGGTTCCGGGGATTGTAGAGACGCGATGCATCGCGTCTCTACCGGGCGTCTACGTTTTTGGCCTGTAAATTCCGGAAAACCACCCTTTATAACAAAAATTTACCAACCCATACAACCATATAGGTATTTTCATTGTCTGTGCCGGAAAGGAATAATTTCCGAAAGCTAAATTCTTAAGCCACACGCTATGAAAAACACTTTTGCTCTTCCGCTTTATTTAAGATTCTGCTTCCTTTTTGTTTTATGCCTGTGCTTTTTAGAGGGAACTGAATTAAAGGCCCAGACGGCACCTGCCAACGATAACTGCGCTGGTGCGCGGCTCCTCACTGCCGGTACGACCTGCGTGTTAACCAATTCCGGCTCCGCCAATGCTACGCAATCGTTAGCGGCTTGTGCAGCTGGCGGCTTAGCCGACGATGATGTTTGGTTCAAGTTTGTAGCGAATAAGGCCAACCTTACCGTACGGGTAAACAGTTCCAGTAATTACGATGCGGTGGTGGAGGTTTTCAGCGGTTCCTGCGGCAACCTTACTTCCCTGAAATGCCAGGATGAAACCGGCAGCGGCGCTATGGAACTGGCACACCTGAACAACCTGACCCTGGCCGATACTTTTTACGTGCGGGTTTACCATTACAAAGCAGGCTCCGGTTCCGGTACTTTTTCGATCTGCGTGAGCCCGCCTTCCAACGATTATTGCGAAGGCGCTTTGGAGTTACCGGTTAATTCCACTTGTATAACCACTAACGGAACTGTTGCCGGTGCCACTGGAACGCTGCCGTCCTGCGTTCCTACAGGTATGCTGCCTAATGACGTATGGTATTCGTTTGTAGCAATTTCCCCGGTGCAGGAAATAACGGTAAAAGGGAATGGCACTTTTAATGCAGTAATGGAATTATTTTCCGGTAGCTGCACAGCTATGAATAGTTTGCATTGTGAAGACCAGACTTTTCAGGGAGAAACTGAAGTGATGCAGTACGATCAGTTTATTACCGGGCAGCGCTACTTCGTAAGGGTTTACGATAAATTCAGTAATGCTTCGAATAAAACTTTTACAATCTGTGTAAAAGAAATAATCAGCCCGCCGGGTGCCAACTGTGCTACGGCTGTAAACATTTCATCTATCCCATTTTACAGTGGTGTGCAAACCACCTGCGGGAAAGGTGATACCTACCGGAGTTATTGCAGCGAGCCGTATTCGCCGGGCGAAGATTTTGTTTTTAAATTAAATGTGACCAATGCTCCTGTCAAATACAAAATTAAATCCACTTACGTTTTGTATGTTTATGACGATTGCCCTTCTGCAGGCGGCAATTGCCTGATACCAGGAATAGCCGGCGGCTCTGTGGCACAAGCGGCAGAAAAAGTAGTCAACTTTGCTCAGAACGGCACCTATTATTTAATAGCCGACGATGGTTATGGCTGCGGAAATTTCCAGATTTCGGTAGAACCGGCCCCACCAAGCCCACCTAATGACGAATGCATTAATGCCATTGCCTTAAGCCCCGGCAATATCTGTAATCCGGTTAATGGTACTACCTTAAATGCTACAATTTCGGATGCTTCGGCCTGCTCAGGCAACATCCAGGATGTTTGGTATAAGTTCACGGCTAAAACCACCTCTATGGAGATAAATGTTGCCGGGAATAATCATTCGGTGGAGCTTTTGACGGCGAATTGCCAGTCGCGTGTTTCTCTGAGTTGCCGCACACCCGCCTTTAGCAATTTTACAAGAACCGATCTGGTGGTAGGGCAGCAGTACTTTTTGCGGGTGTTTAATGGTTCCGGAAATTTTACCGTCTGCCTGCGGGAAATTCCTTCACCAGCCCCCCCACCAGCTCACGACGAATGTGCCGGCGCCATTCCAATTACCAATCTCTCCGGCACCTGCCAGCCAATAATGGGCACACTGGCCAATATGACCAAATCAGGTACGAACTGCCTGAACAACAACAGCCCGGATGCATGGTATTCTTTTATCGCCACCCAGGCTAATTACCAGATAAGTCTAAAAAATCTATCCGGCGGAACAAATATGGTTTTCGAAGTGCTTTCCGGAAGTTGCGGAAACCTGCAGTCGCTGCGGTGCGCTTCGGCTAACTATGCTTCCGACTCAGCCTTTGCCCGCCTGGCCGGTCTGGTACCCGGAAATGTGTATTTTGTAAAAGTTTTTGCCGGGACTTTCGCTACTTCTACCAATCTTGTTTACTCGCTCTGCATAAAAGAATTACCGAATTTGCCTGTAGGAACCAGTTGCCTGACGGCTGAAACAGTAAATGCTTTACCTTTTAACAGCGGCATCCGGACCAATTGCGGCAATGGATATAACTTCCTGGTTAATTGCAACGGTTCTCCGGTGGGTCAAGGTCACCTCTATAAATTTACGGTAAGCAATGCGCCGGTGGCTTATAACATTTACCTGGCCAGCGCAGGTTTTACATATATAAAAACTACTGTTTTTTCCGGCTGCCCTGAATCCGCTCCAGCTTCCTGTATAACAGGCACAAATAACATTTACAATTTTACAACCAACGGCACTTATTACGTTTTGGCAGCTGCTTCTTCCGGCTGCGGCAGTTACCAGCTTTTCATAAACGAAGCGCCCCCAACCCCGGTTAACGACAACTGCTCCGGCGCCATTCCGCTAACCGTAAATGCTACCTTTGTGCCAACTGCCGGTTCTTCGTTAAACGCTACTCAAAGTGCTTCCGCCTGCTACCAGGGCACTCCGGATGATGATGTATGGTACTCTTTTGTTGCCACTACCCCGTTTCAGCAGATCAAAGTGATTGGCGATGCCGGCTATAACCCCATTATTCAGGTTTACCGGGGTACTTGTTCCGCCCTTACTACCGTTGCCTGCCGCGATTTCCCGAATCATCAGCCGGTGGAAAAATATGTATATGCTGACAACCTGGTACCTGGACAAACTTATTATGTACGGGTTTATCACGCCGAAGCCGGCGCAGGGCCAACCGGCGGTTTCCGCATCGGGATCATTGAGGCCTCCGGCCGGCCGGCCGGCTCGGTTTGCACCGATGCCATCCAGATTACGGCTATTCCTTTTTACAGCGGAAAACAAACCACCTGCGGCAAAGGCGACGACCTTAATGCCAGCGCCGCTTCCCTGTCTTTAGGCGAAGGGGAAGAAATGATCTACAAACTGAATATTACCAATGCTCCGGTTACTTACCAGTTCCGTTTGGGCGGCCTTGGCATTAACAAATCGCTTTGGGTACAAAACGGCTGCGGGGTGCCTCAACTTGGCTATATTCCGGGGCTGACTTCCCTTGGCTATATTGTAACCGGCAGCGATTCGGTTGCTTACAATAAGATCACCTTCCCTTCCAACGGAACCTACTATATCATTGCTGATTCTGAGGCTCCTACTTTCTGTACTGATTTTACCCTTAGTATAACGCCTGCCAGTACTACTCCTCCGGCTAATAATACTTGCCAGACGGCCTTGACTTTACCGGTAAACAGTTCCTGCAGTTATACCCCAGGCAGTTTACTGAATGCCACTCCAATGGGTACGACCGGCAATCCGCTGCTTGATGCTACGGCCGGAATCTGGTATAAATTTATTCCGGTTTCCCGGGGCCTTACTACCATTTCCATAAAAACCTCTGCTGCCATGGTTTTAAATACGAACGAAAAATCCGGTCCATGTGACTCTTTATCGCTGCTTTCGCCCTACAGACGCTATACAACAAGCAACACGATAAACTTCGATTTCTATAACCTGAAGCCGGGGAAGGAATATTTTATGCAGCTTTACACCCGTGCCAACCAGCAAGGCTCCGGCGAATATGAGATTTGCGCTTTCTCGCCTCCGGCCGTGCCAAACGATAATTGCAGCGGTGCCATTTCCATATCAACAAGTTCTTACGCCGCCCCTGTTTTCACATCCGGCTCTTCTGCCAACGGTCAGCCTTCTATGGCTGCCTGCAGCGGCAACGGCGACGATGATGTGTGGTACAGTTTTACAGCAACCGAAACCCGGCACAAAGTTGTGCTGCAAAGCGGAAGCGGTTACGACGGCGTAATGGAAGTTTTTTCCGGCGCTTGTACGAACCTGCAACAACTGAAATGTGCAGATGCCACAACTTCGGGCGGCCAGGAAAGTATGGAGCTTGATAATCTTAGTGTCGGACAGGTTTACTTCATAAAGGTTCATCATCAGGGTACAGGCTGGGGCAGCGGCAACTTCAGTTTAAGCGTTCAAACCTTACCTCCTCCCCCAGCTAACGATGACTGCGACCAGGCCATTTCACTGAACACCAGCACATCCTGTTCCCCGATTGCAGGTTCTACCATGAATGCAACGCAATCTTTGGCCGGCTGTAGCGGGGCAAAAGCTGCCGATGTGTGGTATAAATTTGTAGCAATAAGTCCTGAAAACACGGTAACGGTGCAAAGTACCGGCGATTTTGATGCGGTTGTTGAAATCTTCTCCGGGAACTGTAACGGCCTGAATTCCATGGTCTGCCGCGACTCCAGCAGCACTGCCGGCATAGAGCGGGCCAAAGCCGTTGGATTTACTCCGGGGGAAACCTATTACGTTCGGGTGTACGATTACCAAGGGAAAAGCCTGAATGGCAGCTTTACTATATGCGTAAGGAGTACTTCTACAGTAGCTGTGTTAACCGGCGAGCCGCTTGGTAACAGCAGAATTTTCTGCGCCGGCAGTTCCTTCAGATTACCGTTCCGGGCCTTGGGTACTTTTACTTCCGGCAACGATTTTGTGGCAGAACTCAGCAATGCCTCCGGCAGCTTTACCAACGCTATTGAAATCGGCCGGAAAACCGGAACCAGTTCAGATACTATTCCGGTACAATTGCCGGCCAATTTAATTTCCGGAACCGGTTACCGCTTAAGAGTTGTGGCAACTGCACCAGGGTACCAAGGAATAGTAAGTAATGCTATATTAACCATAAATGCTTTGCCGGTTGCCCCACAAGTCAGCACTCCGCCGACTTACTGCCCGGGCGAGCCGGTTGCAGCCCTTACCGCTACCGGAACCAACCTGAAATGGTACGCCAACCCGCAGCTGACTTCACTAGTGGGAACAGGTACCAGCTTTACTCCTGCTGCCTTAACCGCCACCACAACTTATTACGTTTCCCAAACCGTTAATGCCTGCGAGAGCCCGGCAGCACCGGTAACCATTACCTTTAAACCGGCGCCGAATGCTACTTTCGCCAGCCTGAATGCAATTTATTGTATTTCACCGCAACCAATAACCTTGCAGCCAACCGTTTCCGGCGGAACTTTCAGCGGTACTTATGTAGTGAACAATACCTTTATTCCTTCTGTAGCCGGTATCTATACCATTAGTTACACCCTTACGCAGAACGGCTGTACGGCAAGCAGCTCCCAAACCGTAGAAGTTAAAGCCGCGCCAGCCGCCAATGTCGGTTCTGACCAGACGATGTGTTCAGGCGCTACCGTTCGGCTCGGTACGCCACCGGTAACCGGTCTGCAGTATATCTGGTCGCCAACTTCGGGCCTCAGCAATCCGACTATTGCCAATCCGGATTTTACCTGGGTGAACAATTTCACGCAAAACGATACCATTTTAAAACAGCTTCGGGTAACAGATCCGGCTACTGGCTGCACCAGCACCGCTCTGGTCTCAATTGTAGTGCGTGGCGTTCCGGTGGTTTCGGCGGGGCAAGACCAGACGGTTTGTCTGAATAACGGACTGCTGCAATTAACCGGTACGCCTATAGGTGGCACATGGAGCGGCTCTACTGCCGTTACCACTACTGGCTCTTTCAATCCATTGGCGGCTGGTCCTGGTGTACACAGGCTTATTTATACGATCCAGCAAAACGGCTGCACCCGCACCGATACAGTTGAGGTTACCGTTACTGCTTTACCTGTTGCTTTTGCCGGAGCAGATACTTCCGTTTGCTCCGGAGAAAACATAACCTTAGGTGCAACGGGCTCACGGGGTTATGCTTATAGCTGGTCTCCGGCTGCCGGCCTTAGCAGCACTTCTATTGCCAGTCCGACTTTTTCGCTCATAAATAATACTGTTCTTTCCGATACCATAGAGAAAGTAGTACTGGTAACTGATCTGGCCACCGGCTGTTCCACTGCCGACACTGTCCGGATTATTGTGAAAGCAATGCCAATAGTCAGTGCCGGAACAGATATATCGCTTTGCATCGATGCTGCGCCGATCGCGTTAAACGGATTACCGGCCGGCGGTACCTGGAGCGGAAGCAGTGCCATTTTGCCTAACGGCACTTTCACTCCGGCTCTTGCAGGCATAGGTCCACATAAGCTTATTTATACAATTCAGCAAAACGGCTGCACCAGATCCGATACTGTGATGGTTACAGTTAACGGATTCCCGGTTGCTTTTGCGGGGCTGGACACTACCGTTTGCTCGGGCACAAACATAACCTTAGGGACAACGGGCTTGCCGGGTTATGCTTATAGCTGGTCTCCGGCTACTGGCCTTAGCAATACCGCAGTAGCCAACCCCACTTTTTCGCACCTAAATAATACTGTTCTTCCAGACACCATTGAGAAAGTAGTGCTGGTTACTAACCTTGCCACCGGTTGCTCTACCACCGATACCATCCGGGTTGTAGTAAAAGGAATGCCAATAGTTAGTGCCGGAGCCGATACTGCGCTTTGCGCCGATGCTACTCCGCTCCTGCTAAACGGAACCCCGGCCGGCGGCAGCTGGAGCGGAAGCAATGCAGTTACAGGTTCAACGTTCGCGCCTGCTATTGCCGGAGCGGGTCTGCATAAGTTGGTGTACACATTTGTTCAAAACGGTTGCACAGCTTCCGATACCCTGAAAATTACCGTAAATGCCATTCCGCCTAAGCCGGTAATTATGGCTATAAACTACGACAGCCTGACCACAACCAGACCGGCTACTGCCTATGAATGGCTGCTCAATGGTCTGCCAGCGGGTATAACTGCTGCCGGTATAAAACCAACCCAAAGCGGAAGCTACCAGGTTATTGTCTGGAATAACGGCTGTATTTCGGATACTTCGGCTGCCTTTAGTTTTATGGTGAACGGTCTCCAACCGAACAATCTTTCCGGTAACCTGAAGTTATTCCCGAATCCGAGTACCGGCAGAACAACTCTGCAATTAAGGCAGCCAGGTTTACGCAACGTTTCTGTAATACTAATAGATGCCTTAGGCCGTCAGGTTTATGCGCAGGAAATAAAAGCCGGAAATCAGGGTGAACTGAAAGAAGAATTAGATTTATCTGGTCTATCCAATGGCATTTACCTGCTGCAGATAAACGGAACAGAAAAACGCTACTACCAGAAACTGGTGATCGAAAGGTAGATTTATATCCTCCTTTAAATTCTGGAATGCGAAATCGTAGAGACGCCCTATTAGGGCGTCTCTACCGGGGCCGTCTTTACATTGGTAATCAACCGGCCACATTCACACCTAAAAACCCACCAAATTTCCGTAAATTTGCAGGCTAAACAATTGAATTCCAGGTTTTGAAATCTCCGGTTATCCTGCTTATTACGCCACCGCTTACCCAACTCAATACACCTTATCCGGCTACCGCTTATTTAAAAGGTTTCCTGAAAAGCCGTGGATTCAACGTGCATCAGGCAGATCTGGGGCTGGATATGGTGTTGAAAATGTTTAGCCGGAAAGGACTGGAACGGATGTTTGGCAGCGTTACTGATATTCAGAAACTTTGCGACAATTCTCAACGCATTTACCGCCTCCGGAAAAGCTATTTCGAAACCGTGGAGCCGGTCATTAAATTTCTGCAAAACCAGGATTCTACCCTCGCTCAGCAAATCTGCTACAGCCGTTTTCTGCCCGAAGCATCGCGTTTCGACCAGATCGGTGACCTGGAAGCCGGTTTCGGAGAGTTGGGAATTACCGACAAGGCCCGCCATTTGGCTACGCTGTATCTGGAAGACATTGCCGATTTTATTGTGGAAGCCGTTTGTCCGCACTTTGGGTTTAGCCGCTACGCCGAGAAATTAGGGTTGAGTGCTACTTCCTTCGATCCCATTGAAAAAGCATTAAATGCGCCGCTTACCATTCCGGACGAAATGCTGCTGGAAAGTATGGATGAATTGCTGGCGGAAGTAAAGCCGGACGTGGTTGGCTTTACCGTACCGTTCCCGGGAAATTTATTCGGCGCTTTGCTTTTGGCGAAACACATAAAAAGCGTTCGGCCGGAAATAAAAACGCTGATGGGCGGCGGTTACCCGAATACCGAACTCCGCAGCCTGAACGAACCGAAAATTTTCAAGTATCTCGATTTCATAACTCTCGACGACGGCGAAAGCCCGTGGCTCCGCATTCTGGAATACCTGAGCGGCGATCGCGAAGCAGAGAACCTGCAACGTACTTTTTTGCTGCAGAACGGTAGCGTTTCCTATAAGAATAATTGCACAGAGAAAGACATTTCTCACACCGAAGTCGGTACGCCCGATTATTCGGATCTGAAGCTCGATAAATACATTTCGTTTATTGAAGTGATGAACCCGATGCACCGCCTCTGGAGCGACGGCCGCTGGAACAAACTGACCGTGGCGCACGGCTGCTACTGGAAACGCTGCTCGTTCTGCGACATTACCTTAGATTACATTGCCCGCTACGAAACCGCTCCCGCCACGTTGCTGGTAGATAGAATTGAACAGATCATTGCCCAAACCGGGCAGACCGGCTTTCATTTTGTAGACGAAGCCGCTCCTCCCCTGGCCTTACGCGATCTGGCCATTGAACTCATAAACCGCGGCGTGAAAATAAGCTGGTGGGGCAACATCCGTTTCGAAAAAACCTTTACGCCGGATCTGTGCCGCTTGCTCGCGCTTTCGGGTTGCATTGCGGTTTCGGGTGGTTTGGAAGTAGCCTCGGACCGGCTTTTATCGAAAATGGAAAAAGGCGTAAGCATTGCCCAGGTAGCCCGCGTAACCGAAGGGTTCACTCAGGCCGGCATTATGGTGCATGCTTATTTGATGTACGGTTTCCCTACCCAAACTGCCCAGGAAACCCTTGATTCGTTAGAAGTAGTGCGGCAGCTTTTCGCGAATAATGTTATTCAATCGGGTTTCTGGCACCGTTTTTCAATGACCGCGCACAGCCCGATTGGAAGGCATCCGGAAAAGTTCGGGGTAAAAAAGATTGGTCCGCCAGCCGGTAACTTTGCTAACAACGACCTCTGGCACGACGATCCGCAGGGCACCGACCATGAAGCTTTCGGAAAAGGCCTGGCCAAGGCTATTTATAATTATATGCACGGCATTGGTCTGGAAGAAAACCTGCAGTTCTGGTTCGATTTTAAAGTGCCGCGCACTACCGTTTCGAAGAACCTGATTTATAATGCTATTGCCGAGCCCGGAAAAGCGGATATTGAAAAAAAACACTTACGGCTACTTTGGTTTGGTAATTTGCCGGAAAAAACGGTAGTTTCTAAACAAAAAAAGGGCAAAGCGGTTGAAACCTGTAAACTGACCTTTTACGAAAAAGCCGAAGACTTTGAACTGGAACTGCCCCTTGGCATCGGGAACTGGTTTTATAAAATCTTGGAGCAATTGGTGCATCAGCCTGCCGAAGTGGTCCGGGTAAAGGATCTGGAAGCTGGTTTTCCGGCAGAAGCCAACCTTACTTTTCCGGATGTTTTAAACAGCATTTGGTGGCAGACGTTACGGGAGAAAGGTTTGCTACTGGTGTAAAATGTTAAGCCGGGCTCTTAAAGCGGACCATTAAAAAAGGAAACGGAGCTAAAAACCAACCTGAAAAAAATATTTTCTGCAACAGGCAACAAATTGCTGAAAAGGCGTGTCCATGCTGTACGGAAGTGGGCGAAATCAGGGAATTCCTATTTTTTAAGGCATACTTTATGGCTTTTCGTTTAAATTTCCATTAACTTACCACCCTAATTCAATAAACCCAATCTTAAAATGAAAAGAACATTTACTAAACTTAAAGGCAGCCTCGCCATTGCAGCTGCACTTGCTGCCCTTAACGCAGGATCGGCATTTGCTCAATCTAACCTAGATTACAAAGCTGCCAACGGGGTTAATGCCGCTGGAACTTATACGGATTTAGGTACTGCTGGTACTGCCATTACCGTAGCTAATAACGACGATGCAAACTCTGCAGCGCAACCGATCGGTTTCACTTTTAACTTCAATGGTACCAACTTTACGGAGTTCAGTTTAAATACCAACGGCTTAATTAAATTAGGCAATACTCCTTTCACTACTGCAACTGCTCAGTCAAATATTTTCAACGCTGCTGTCTTTCCAGACATTAACATTATTGCTCCGTTAGCTGGGGTAGATTTGCAAGGTGCGGCAGACCAAACTGCTAACCCTACCGAATTCAGAGTGGAGACCACAGGTACCGCCCCTAACCGGGTAACTACCATTCAGTTTGAGAACCTGGCTGATAAGCCTACGGTTTCCGGAACGGTTACTACTCCTGCCCAGTTCACCATCATTAACTTCCAGGTAAAACTCTACGAAGGCACCAACAACATTGAGTTTGTTTATGGTCCATGGACAGGGTCTGCCAACACAGAAGATGCTCAGATTTTTTCAGTTGCTCTGAAAGGCTCTTCCGGAGGTCCTAACGACAGATTAGGTTTGAGCAACCTGCCTGCTACTACTTTCGCTCCCCTTCCGTGGTCACAAGCCCGGTTTGAAACCACAACCACTTTTAACGGAACAGGCTACATCCCTACATTTGTTGCCACCAAAAATGTACTGCCAGATGCAGGCCGTACTTTCCGTTTCGTAAAATACAGTGCTCCGGCAAACGATCTGGCTGTTGAGGCGGTATATACCTTAGGCAAACAGCCGCTTGTTGCTCCAACTAACAACAACCAGATTCAGGCGGTAATTAAGAACTTTGGTACTGCCACGCAAACCAACGTACCGGTTACGCTGAGCGTTAACGGCGGTACTGCCTTTAACCCAACCCCGGTAATTGTACCAAGCATTGCTCCGGGCGCAACTGTAACTGTAACGTTCCCGTCTTATGTAGCTGCATCAACCGGCACTAAAATGGCTAACGTAAGCCTTCCAGCCGATGATGTACCAGCTAATAACGCCAAAGCTACCTCGTTCTCTGTTACTCAGAGCACATTAAGCTATGCGGTTGGCACAACTCCTACCAGCGGCGTAGGCTTCCTGGCTACGTCGTCTAACCGGGCTTTCTTAACTCGTTATACAACCACCAGCACAACTCCAGTTACGGTTACCAACGTGCGGGCTTATATCTATAACGACCCGAACGCAGCAACCATAAACCTGCCTGTTTTTGCCGTAGTTCTCGATTCTACCGGTAGAGAGCTGGGAAGATCTTCTGTTGTAGCCTTAACCGGTGGCGATTTAGATGCTTATTACAACTTCCCAATTACTTACACTACTACTTCCACACTGACCAATACCGCATTCTACGTGGGTATGGCAATGGGCACTTATACTGGCAATACCGTATTCCCAATGGGCTACCAGGATGAACTTCCATCACGTCGTAAGGCTTACTACACCTGGGCTGTTGGCAGCACTTCCAAGCCAACTGAATCTATCCCTACTGCCGGTAACCCTGGCCGTCGTTACATGATCGAAGCAGAGATCAGCACTGTTTCAGGTGTAAGAGATGAATTCAATTCAAGCGCGGTTGCTGTTTATCCAAACCCAAGCAAAGGCCTTTTCAGTGTTTCGGCTAAAGAATTCAAAGGTTCTAACCTGAACATTGAAGTACGTGATTTACAAGGCAAACTGGTTTACAGTGGCGTAGCTGCTGATAAAGCCACTTCTGTAGATTTACAGAATGCTGCTTCCGGCGTTTACCTGCTGAAAGTTTACAACGAATCAGAGATCGCTGTTAAACGCATTGTAGTTCAGTAATTATAATCTGGTTTAACCAGGTTGAATAAAACTAAAAACTCCCCGCTGCTGCAAAGTAGCGGGGAGTTTTTTTTATGATTGCAGCTGAAAAAGGTATGGTTTCCACCGGAAAAAGTCCTGAAATAGAGCTACTGCAAAGCAATATGCACAGGTGTATACCGAGGCTTTGTGCAACCAAACAATAAAGCTATCCAGCAATCAATTAACAAGCAGCAATCAGCAATTAGATTTAGTCCCGTTTCGATTTCAGAATTTTGCGAAGTTCAGCCAGTTCGTCGCGGTATTTGGCAGCCTGCAGGAAGTCCAGTTCTTTTGCGGCGGCTTCCATTTGCTTTTCGGTTTTGCGGATCAGTTTCTCCAGTTCATCGCGCTTCATGATCTGGATAACCGGCTCGGCCGCCAGCGAAACTTCTTCCGGGCCGGCATACATTTTCACTTCCGGCTTTTTGGCATCGGCCACGGCCGTTTGCTCAAATATTTCTTCCTTCGATTTGTAAACCGTAGTTGGCGTAATGCCGTGTTCGGCATTGTAAGCCATCTGCACCATCCGGCGCCGGTTGGTTTCGTCAATCGTGCGCTGCATAGAGCCCGTCATGCGGTCGGCGTACATAATTACTTTCCCGCGTTCGTTACGCGCGGCACGGCCTACCGTCTGGATCAGCGAACGCTGGTCGCGGAGGAAACCTTCTTTATCGGCATCCAGAATTCCTACCAGCGATACTTCCGGTAGATCGAGACCTTCGCGGAGCAGGTTTACCCCGATCAGCACATCAATCGTGCCCAGGCGTAGCTCCCGCAAAATTTCCACCCGCTCCAAGGATTTAATTTCGGAGTGAATGTATTTTACTTTAATGTGCAGCTTTTCGAGGTACTTGGAAAGTTCTTCGGCCATCCGTTTGGTAAGCGTAGTAACCAGGATCCGGTCACCCATTTTTATGCGCTCATCAATTTCATCCAGCAGGTCGTCTATCTGGTTCGTGCTTGGCCGGACTTCGATTTCCGGATCCAATAAACCGGTTGGGCGAATGATCTGCTCTACCACTACCCCGGCGCTGCGTTGCAATTCATAATCCGATGGTGTGGCGCTTACATAAATGGTTTGCCGCTGCATGCTCTCGAATTCGTTGAAAGTAAGCGGACGGTTATCCATGGCCGAAGGCAAACGGAAACCGTACTCTACGAGCTGGGTTTTCCGGGCGCGGTCACCGCCCCACATAGCGCGCACCTGCGGCACGGTTACGTGGCTTTCATCAATTACCATCAGGTAATCGTCGGGGAAATAATCTAATAAACAGAAAGGACGGGCGCCGGGTTGCCGGCGATCGAAATAGCGGGAATAGTTCTCGATACCGGAGCAATAACCGAGTTCCCGGATCATTTCCAGGTCGAATTCGGTGCGTTCTTTTATGCGTTTGGCTTCCACATCGCGGCCTTCCTTCTCGAAATATTCGTGCTGGGCCACCATATCGAACTGAATTTCATGAATGGCCTGTTGCAGGGTATCTTTCCCGGTTACGAAGAGGTTGGCCGGGTAAAGGGCAATGCTGCTTTCATCGCCGAGCTTCTTGCCGCTGGCCGGATCAATGCGTTGAATTGCTTCGATCTCATCGCCAAAGAAATAAATACGATAGGCAAAATCGGCATAAGCCGGATAAATATCTACGGTATCGCCTTTCACCCGGAACGTACCGCGGGTAAATTCGGCTTCGGTGCGGCTATACAGGATCTGCACGAAGGAATAAAGCAGGTTGTTGCGGCTGGCGCGTTGTCCGGCTGAAATATAGATCACGTTCTTGCCGAATTCTTCCGGGTTCCCGATACCGTAAATACACGATACCGAAGCCACTACAATAATATCGCGGCGGCCGGAAAGCAAGGCCGAAGTACAATGCAGGCGGAGCTTTTCGATCTCTTCGTTAATAGCAAGGTCCTTTTCAATAAAAACATCTGAAGAGGCAATGTAAGCTTCCGGCTGGTAGTAATCGTAGTAAGAGATAAAGTATTCTACCGCGTTTTCCGGAAAGAATTGCTTGAATTCGCCGTAAAGCTGGGCGGCCAGGGTTTTATTGTGGCAAAGCACCAGCGTAGGCTTACCGGTATTCTTTATCACGTTGGCTACCGTAAAGGTTTTACCGGTACCGGTGGCGCCAAGCAGCGTTTGGACCGGCTCGCCGTTCAGAACTCCTTCCGTAAGCTGGGCAATCGCTTTGGGCTGATCGCCGGTCGGTTGAAATTCGGAGGTTAATTTAAAATCCATTCAGGTTGTTTTATAGCTTGGTAAAGATAGACAATTGAGAACATTTCCGGCAGCAGCTTAGTTTACTTACAGGCAGTTTTTTACCTGAAACCGGTACCATTTATACGAATTCCGGAAGGGTAATTCCCGCTCGCTTACTTTACTTTTTCTCCCGGATTGGTCCAGAAGCTATTTCATAAACAGCGGCCTCGCGGAGCGGTAGCGAAATAACTAGTCGGCAAATAGCCAAGCGTTGTTTATACCTTTTCTGCTGTGAGCCAATGAGTTCCTTCACTAACGTTCATGATGACAAGTGCATTTATGTAAACTTTTTTTCACCTCGGTCTGTGCCCTCACAGACCGAAGCACTGCCGTTAAAGGTTAAAAAGCTACCTGCTCATTAATGTTTAATAAAGGCTTTGCCCGGAAATTGCGGAATTTCGAACTTCTTTTATAGTTTAAACAGCAAAACCATTGCTAATTTTTAAGGCCTCTGCTTCGGTCTGTGAGGGCACAGACCGAGGTGCTATTGGTTCTTAAAGATGTGTATATACCGTAGGTTCCTAAAAAGAAGAGTATTTTACGTAACCGGATCCCGGAAGAACTTAGAAACCATCATGTAAACAAGGGCAAGGGCCAGCAGCCAGGTAAACAGCACGATGAGCCAGGCATACCGGAAATGCGGTTTTCCGGCCTGGAACTGAGCAGCAGCTTTGGCCCGGCATTCAGCCAGAACGGCGGGCGGGATTAACCTTATGGAAAGGGCAATGCCGGCGGGAACAATTAAAAGATCGTCCAGGAAACCGAAAACGGGAATAAAATCCGGGATCAGATCGATCGGGCTCAAGGCGTAGCCGATGGTAATAGCAATAATGAGCTTTGCCACCCACGAAACCTGCGGATGCCGGTAGGCCAGGTATAAGGCAAAGATCTCTGCATTCAGGGCGCGGGCTTTTTCGCGAAGCTTCCGGATGAGTTTCATGTAAAGGCTTTTTACCTTTTACGGAGAAACCAGGCAAGGAAGCTAATTCAGGCGTTCCAGATCTGCCAGGCTGCTTCCGCCTGCAGGCAAAGCATGGCATAACCGTTGGTTACGCTTGCGCCGGCAGCTTTTCCTTTTTTCATGAATTGCGTTTCGGCCGGATTATAAACCAGATCGAACAGGTATTGCCGGCTGGAAAGGAAGTGGTACGGAATAGGCGGAGCGGCTTCGGTATCAGGATAGGTACCTAGAGGCGTGGTATTTACGATAAGGGTACTGGCCGCTATTATTTCCTCGTTCAGTTGCCCGTAGGTTAAAACGTTAGGCGCCGGATTTCTGGATACCACCCGAAACGGAATTTGGAGATGATCGAGTGCTGCCTGAACAGCCTTGGAAGCGCCGCCGGTTCCGAGAAGCAGGGCTTGGGCAGAAGAAGAAACAGGAAAGAATTGCTGCAGGGCCTGCATAAACCCCTGGTAATCGGAATTGTAGCCGATTATACCCTCGGGCGTGAACTTGAGCACGTTAACGGCGCCAATTCTGGCCGCAACCGGATCCAGGGCATTCAGGTACGGAATAACGCTTTCTTTGTGCGGAATGGTTACGTTCAGGCCTTTCAGGTCGGGCTGGGAAGCGATTAATTCCGGAAACTGGGAAATTGCAGGAAGCTCGAAAAGCTGGTACGAGGCATCCGTTATTCCTTCGGCCTTGAATTTCGCATTAAAGTATTTCTCCGAAAAGGAATGCCCTAATGGATAACCGATCAGCCCGTATCTGCGCATCAACTTATTTCTTCAGGAACAGGTACTTTTTTGCTCCAAAACCTAGGGTTTTAAGCGTTAACCCGCCGTTGTTTCATCTTATGCTTTACTACTTCCAGGATTGGAGGCAGCACCGACAAGATGATGATGGCGAAAATAACCAGCGTAAAGTTCTTTTTAACCGCCGGAATATTGCCAAACAGGTAACCGGCCACTACGAAGCCTGCCACCCAGATAAAGCCGCCCACAATGTTGTAAGTAATAAAACGGCCGTATTTCATGGTGCCTACTCCGGCAATAAAAGGGGCAAACGTGCGGATGATGGGAATAAAGCGGGCGAAAATAATGGTCTTGCCCCCGTGTTTATGATAGAATTCTTCGGTTTTCAACAGGTATTCCCGCTTTAAGAAACGGTAGTCTTTCTGGAAAACCTTCGGGCCGAACCAGTTGCCGATGGCATAATTGAGCGTATCGCCCAGGAAGGCGGCAATAAATAAAAGGCCGATCAGGTAATAAATATTAAAGGGTCCGTCTACGTGCTGGCCATTAATTATCTGGGGAGCAGCAAATGCGCCGGCCGCAAAAAGCAGGGAATCGCCTGGCAGAAAAGGCATAACGACCAGACCGGTTTCCACAAAAATGATCAGGAACAGGATGGCATAGGCCCAAACCCCGTAGTTATTGATAATTTCTGTTAAATGAACATCCAGGTGAAGGATGAAATCGATCAGGTACTTTATAATTTCCATGCCAGACGGTTAATGCGTTTTAAGTTAATTTTTGGGTAAGATCTGCTTCTTTTTTCAGGGCTTCCATGTCCAGGAAATGGCTGAATGTATCGCCGCGAAGGCCTAAACGGATCGTTTCTAAAGGAACAACTTCACTAGGCGCAATGTTGCCCAGGTTTACGTTGGCGCCCAGCAGTTTAATAAAGAATACCTGCTGCGACTTCTGCGGGGCTTCCCAGATAATTTTTTCGAAAGGAATTTTGGTCAGGATCTCTTCTACCAGGCCGCTGCGTACCTCGCCGGTGCTGCGGAACAAACCTACGTTCCCGGCTTCCCGGGCCTCGCCGATCACTTTCCAGGAACCAGCTGCCAGTTCGTCCTGCATCAGCTTGATCCATTTGTATGGCGGAATGATCTTGGTATCGTCTTTCGAACCAACTTCAGACAAAACAGTCACCTGCTCGGAAAGCGTTTGGATATACTCGCATTTCAGGCCATGATCGAGCTCGATAGAACCATCAGAAACTTCCGCATACCCCATTTTATATTTATCCAGAATGCGGCGGTAATCCTCTAACTGGTTGCGGATAATGAAGGCTTCAAACAGCGTACCGCCGAAATAAACCGGAATGCCGGCAGCCCGGTACACATCCAGTTTCTTTTCCAGGTTAGGTACCACGTAAGAAGTGGCCCAGCCTAATTTCACGATATCTACGTAATTACCGGCTACTTCCAGAAAATCTTCCACTTCACGCACACTCAGGCCCTTATCCATGGCCATGGTGTATCCGGCTTCCCGCGGTTTCTGTTCGCGTTCCGGTAAATTATTCAGAATGTAATTCATTAATTGCTTATTTGCGGTACTGGTCAATAATTCGGGTTAGTGCTTTCTGCGACTCCAGTTCGGGAAAGTACTCGAAAAGCAGGCGGTGCTTATCAAAGTCCAAAATTAACGCATTTTCCAGATAATTATATGCTTCGCGGTATTTTCCTGCCGAAAGCAGGTAAGCGCAAAGCCGGTAATGCAGCTCGGCATCGTCCGGGTTAATTTCCATCGCCGCTTTAATGGTATCAATGGCTTCTTCGAAATTACCCTGTTCGTGCAGAATAATAGACCAGTTCAACCAGACATCTTTGTTGGCAGGCGCCAGATGGCTGGCTTTTTCGTACGCTTCCAGGCACGAAACTATGTTGCCTACGCTGTATTCTGCCGCTCCAACCGCCATCCAGTAATCCGGGTTCTCCGGGTAAACGGTAGCCGCCTTGCGGAAAAAGTGGACGGCCTCGAACCATTTTTCCTGCGCATTCAGAATAACACCAATGCCGAACCAGGCTTCATCCATCTCCGGATCCAGGTCGATGGCTTTCTGATAGTAGCGCCGCGACAAGTCCCACTGCCCCATTTTCTCGTAGCATTCGCCAATGTTGCAGTAAACGTCTGCCGACGGTTCTTCGTGCTCCAGCGATTGCTGAAAGGCATCTACGGCTTTCCCGAATTCCCCGAGGCAAACATAGGCATTGGCCAGGTTGGTATAAGCAACCGCAAAATTGGGCTTAATGATGGTAGCATACTCAAACGCCTCTGCCGATTTTTCGAAATTAGCCAGTTTGAAATGCAGCATGCCCAGGTTAAACCAGGCCAGGTGCGAGTACGGATCTTTGTCTACCGCTTCCTGAAAGAAAGGAATATGTTCTTCTAAGGTACCGGTTACTTCCAGGCAGTACAATAATTCCTGCAGGGCAATTTCGTTTTCCGAATTCACCTCCAGGCACTTTTTATAGTACTTGATGGCCGAATTGAATTTACCCCAGCTCTGGTAAGTTAAACCGATATTAAATAAAATATCATCCCGGTTATCGGCCAGGGCAGCAGCGCGTTTCAGGTAATCGATCGCATCGCCGAAATCGCCTTTCTGGGTGTAAATAATGCCGTGGGTAAGCAGTACGTCGGCATTTTCGGGTTCAGATTGTTCCAGGCCGTTTATAATATCCAGCGCTTCGGCAAATTCCCCGGACATAGCCAGGATCTGCGATTTATCGATAAGCAGCTCGGTAGAAAACGGATATTGGTTTATAGCGGTGTTGCAGGCCTGAATAGCCTTGGAAAAATTAAAATTGGTGGTATAATGGTCAATAATCAGTTCAAAATCGGCCAGATCGAAAAAGACGCTGTCGTTGTTTGCCAGCATGTCCTCAAATCGTCTGATGATTTCCAGCCCTTCGTCTTTATCCTCAAAATTTTCGTTCATCTTCCTCGTTCGTTGTGCCTGCCAAAACGGCAAGCCCTTCCTTCCAATACATGCGGCCGCTGGAAAAAGTTTAGCGTTGGGCTGCCTGGTATTTTTGTTTTAATCCGGCACAGCACCAGCTTATTGTTTCCGGCAGCGGCCGAAACCCGAAAGTTAACACTTTTTTTACTTTCCCGCTGCTATAAATGTTACCGCGGCCGGCAATCCGGGCGGTGTCGCGGGTAATTAAAGGCCGTTTGCCCGTAACCAGGCTCCGGACATGTTCCAGCCGCCAGAGCAGCCCGGCCGCCGTAGCGCCAACCTTAATTGCGGGGGCCTTTTTACCGAAACAAGCAGCTGTTTTTTCGAAGAATTCCCGGTAAGGCATGGCGCCGCCATTCAGAATAAACCGCTCACCTTTTATATCGGAAAAAGCCAGTTGCAGCATTACTTCTACCACATCGCGCACATCTACAAAATTGGCGCTGCCTTCGGTGTAAAAAGGCTTTTCTTCGAAAACGTAGCGGAATAATTTCGTGCTGCTTTCAGCCCAGTTGCCCGGCCCCAGCACGATAGAAGGATTTACGATTACCGCATTCAGACCTTCGGAAATTCCCCGCCACACTTCCAGCTCCGCATTGTATTTCGATTCGGCATAGTCGGTATGGTAGGCATTCAGGTCCCATTTGGCTTCTTCGTCGGCAACCGGTTTGTTTTTCTCGTTTTCTACCGCGGCAATGGAACTGACATAAATGAGTTTAACTGCGGGCCGGGCCAGGCAGGCATTTACGATATTAGCTGTGCCTTCTACATTTATTTTATGCAGCAGTTCTTTGTCCTGGGGAGCATAAGAAACCAAACCGGCACAATGAAAAACGAGGGTAGCTCCTTCCAGCGCTTCCTCCAGAAAAAGCGGATCGAGCAGGTCGCCCTGCAGCCAGGTTAAAAGGCTATTGTTTTGAGCAGAAAAACTACGGCGGCTTATGGCCCGAACCTTATGACCTTGCCGGGTTAATGCTTCCGTTAGGAAACTGCCTATCAGGCCGGTAGCACCGGTTACTACGATCATGCAGGTAACTTAGAGTTGAGGATTGATTAAGGGCAATTGCATGAGCTTACCGAAGTATTTAGAAGCAATGGCCTTTTGCATAAACTGAATATGTTTCATGCTGTGGGTATCGGTTCCTACCAGGTGCACCATTTTAGCATCGATCAGCTTTTCGGCCACCCGCTTTGCCCCATCCGAATAATAACCGCCCAGCGAATTCAGGTTCACCTGCATCAGTACGCCGGCTTCGTGCAGGGTTTTCAGTTCATCGAACTTCGAATACAGGTAGGTATAGCGTTCCGGATGCGCCAGCACCGGTTTGTAGCCGGCCGAAAGCATTTCAAAAACTACTGCCTTCAGGAAACTTGGCTCGTTAATATAAGAAGTTTCGAAAAGCAGGTATTTTTTCTCGCCGCCAAACGTGAGCAAGGGTTCATTTTCTTCCAATCGGCGCACAAACCACTCATCCAGGTAATATTCGGCCGCACAATCTAATTGTATATTCCAGCCTTTCTCCTGAACGGCCTGCTTTAATAAAGTTAGTTTTTCGCGGATGCCCTCCGGCGTATTTTTGTAGAAGTCGCCCATGATGTGCGGCGTCATGATCAGTTTGGTGTATCCCAATCCGATCAGCGCTTCCACCAAACCCAGCGACTTTTCCAGCGTTTCGGCTCCATCGTCCAGCCCCGGCAATACATGCGAATGCATATCAGCTTTCAATGCCGCCAGATTAGCCGGAACAGCCTCTTCGCTGTTGCTCCCAAATATTTTCCGGAAAAACGATACCATTTACGAGGTGGTAAAACGGCCCTTAATGCGTTGCAACAGCGACGGTTTTTCTACTTCCTCGTAATATCCTTGTCCGTAACCGTAGCCATAACCGTAACCGTAGCCGTAGCCATAACCGTAGCCGTAGCCATAACCATAAAGCCCAGAGCTGCGGGCATCGTTTAGAATAGCGGTCAACTTTGTTATTCCATTGGTTCGCATGAGCTTATTGATATTCTTCAGGAACATCTTTTTGGAATAATCGGCCCGGACAATATAAATAGGAATATCGGCTTTGCGCATTACCAGCATACCATCGGTTACCAAACCTACCGGCGGCGTATCCACAATAATTACATCGTAGATCTCGTGTAGCTCCTGCAGCATCTTTTCGAAATTCGGGTTCAGAATCAGTTCCGAAGGGTTTGGAGGCGTAGGCCCGGCCGGGATATACTGCAGGTTCGAAATAGAAGATTCCTGAATACATTCCATTACACTATGCTTTTCGATCAGAATAGTGCTTACCCCTTTCGTATTCTCGCCGCCAAAAGCCAGGTTAACTTTCGGCTTCCGCATGTCCAGATCCAGAATAATTACTTTCTGGTCGGAAAGGGCAATAATACCGCCCAGGTTAACTGCTACGAACGTTTTACCTTCTCCGCTTATGGTTGAAGTAATGGAAATAAGGCGTTTATTCTTGGAAGAACTGATAAATTCCAGGTTTGTCCGGATGGAACGAATCGCTTCACTTATAGCAGACTTCGGATTTTTATCTACGATCAGCTTCGACACATCCAGCTTTTCTTTCTCGTAGCGTGGTATTACGCCCAGAACCGGCGCTTTGGCTACCCTTTCGATCTCCCGGATATTGGTAACCGCATTATGCAGGAAGTACCGCCCGGCAATCAGGCCTAAACCCAGAAATAAACCAGAGGCAAGCCCGATGGCGTAAACCATCATTACATTAGGTGAGATTGGGTATTTTGGCAGATCAGCATGGGAAAGGATTTGAAAATCCGGTGTGGTCCCGGCCTTGGCTATCCCAAATTCCACTTGCTTCTCCATGAGGAGCAGGTAAAATTTTTCGTATAATTCAAAGAAACGACGGAGGCGTATTGCCTCGGTTTCCTTTTGCGGCAACTTCAGAAGTTCAGCCTCAACGGTACTGGAATTTGCATTGATTGCAACAACCTGGTTCTGAATAAGGTCGCGGCTGCGCTGAAGCAATTCCCGGATGTCCTTTTTCAGCTTATTAATCTGGGTTTCAATAGAAGTTACCGCAAATGTACCCGGCTGGTTAGAGGCTAAAACTACTTCCCGGCGGGTTTGCAGCGTACCAAGCTCCTTTATTTTCTCGCTTAGTTGCTGGTCCTGCAGAGACCCTAAAGTAGGGATGATCTGATCAACATGCGTATTCTTTGCCAGCAAGGCACTTACGTCGTCTAACAAAGCGATTTTTAACCGCAATGCCTGCCGCTCTTTCATCAATTCTTCAATCTTCAGGCGCGAAGCACTTACGTCGCTTTTTATATCGTACGATTTATTCTTCTTGGCAAAAGCCTCTAAGTTAGCTTCAGCTTCCTGCAGGCTAACCTTGGTGGCATCTAATTGTTCGCGCAGGAAGGAAATTGTCTGTTCGTTCGACTGGTTTTTCGTTTCGCGCTTATGTTCTAAGTAAACGGAATCTACCCGATTGACAATATCCTGGGCCTTTTTAGGGTTATGATCCGTAAAAGAAATTTTAATTGTCTGCGCGTCGAAATTAACTACCTGGGCGCTCAGATTACTTCCAATATAATTCAGAACGGCAGCCGGGCTGTTGATTGTAAAATAATAATGCTGGTTTATTACCTGATTTGAAAAGGTATTTGTTTTTAATACCTTCAGATCCAGATCATTATTGCTAATTATCTCCCCAAATCCATATTCCCCCGTATTCGTTTTATTCCCAAGGGTATAGGTCAAACGAAAGCGGTCTTTGTTCAGGAACTCAACTTCAACAGGTTTATCGTAAAGCTCGGGATTATTAACCTTAAAAATTAAATTAAAAGGCGAATCGGTATAAACTTCCTGATCCAGCACATTACCGCGTACAAAGTAACTGACCTCCAGGTTCATGCTTTGACGCACCTTCTCATAGATCAAATTGGATTTCAACAGCTCGATTTCGCCGGATAATTGGTTTGTACCTACCCGCTGCTTATCTGACTCACCCAATTTTAGCCCAAGTAAGCCTGCCTCTTTTTTCTCATCTATTTTTATAAGCGAGGTAGAATCATACAGCTTCGGAGTATACCGGATAACCATGTATGCCCCAAAAAGGCCAAGCATTATCAACAAGAGCACCCATACCAAGCTTTTGCGGGTTACCTGAACAAGGGTAACCAGGTCAAAATCTGAACCGCTGCTTTCCTCTTCTGCATCAACTATGGCTGGTTTTACTTCCAGTTCGTCCAGTTCTGTGCTTTGCGTAGGCATCATTAATATGTAAAGTAAAATTTAAATTAAGTTTATTGTACCAGGTCCTTAATTACAATATAAGTAGTTAGCACACTGGTAATAGCACTGAAAACCGGCAGGTAATCGGCTAGTGCTTCCAGGAACACTCTTCGAACCGGCTCCACGTAAACAATATCGTTGGGCTCAACGTTCAATGCCGCCTTACGCATTCCTTCTATGGTAGATAAATCGATTATTTGTACACTAGGGTTTTGCAGATCGCCCCGAATGAGCCTAATGTTATAAGCCTTGCCGTTTTTATCAATACCACCCGCCAACGCGAGCACTTCCACCAGGTTCATATTATCGTTTGCCATCGGAATAACTTTACCACCTGGCGACCCTAGGACAAATATGCGGTTATTAACAACCTTCGTTACAACAAAAACATCTTTATAAAACCGGGTAAAAAGTACCTGCAAAAGGCTGTCTGTTTGCAGCAACGTAAGGCCGGAAACTTTCACATAATCTACCATCGGTAATTTTACCACCCCGTTATTCTGAACCAGGAAATTTGGTTTTTCCAGCAACTGCCGCTGCATGGTTCCGCCCGAAGACAAACTTCTCAGAATTTCATCATTCGGGTCAAAAATCCTTTCCCCGCGGTTGGTGTACACCTGAACATCGAGGTAATCATTCGGTTGAATAATATAATTCTGTTCGGCATTGGCCATTTCGGCGCGCATTTTCTCCATGTTCAGCTCATTTTCGGTCTGAAACATGATATTCTGGCGGTAAGTACGGCAAGACCAAAAGGAAAGAAAAAGAAGAAGCAAACAGCAACGAACTAGCTTAGATAGCAGGGTAATTTGCATTAACAGGTTAGTTAAATAAAAATCGAATTAGGGTTCAGTTTCTGTAAATAAACTGCAAAGTAAGCATTTATACAGGTATAATTTCGCTCCAAAACAAAATTAATTTCCGAAGCCTTGCAAAATTTAAGTAACTTTGCTAAGTACTTTTTACCTGAAAATACATACCATTTCCCCCGTGAACAGGATTTTTAGCTTTTTGGTTGTCTCGCTCTTTATTTTTTCTTTTTCGGCTAAGGCCCAAACTGCCCGGAAAGACTCGCTGATGCCGGTGCCTATGATCTACGCCACCGGCGGTTTTGACCTGAGCGGCGCGGATATGGCCCAACGCTTCGGCAATAACTTTGAAGCCGGCGGGGGCTTTTTATTTAAAACCAAAACCAACTGGCTCTTTGGGCTGGAACTAACCTACCTTTTTGGTAACGAAGTAAAAGAAAATGCTCTTTCAAATATAACAACCAAGGAAGGCTACCTTATTGGCGAAGACGGTATTTATGCCGATGTACGGATCACAGAAAGAGGCACCAAGCTCCCGATGTTTAAAGCAGGCAAGTTATTCTCAGCACCATTCGGCCGGGCAAGCGTGAATTCCGGTTTTTTTGTTTTGGGAGGCATCGGTCTGCTGCAGCACAAGATCAATTACGAAGACGTGAGTAATACAGCGCCTCAGGTACGTAAAGAGTACCAGAAAGGCTACGACCGGCTTACCAATGGCCTGGCCCTTACCCAAAATATCGGTTACTTATTTTTAGACAGGAACCGGCGCATCAATTTTTTTGCCGCCCTGGAAGTTACCGAAGGCTTCACCAGAAGCCGCCGCGATTACGATTTCAACCAGATGCAAAAGGATACCCGGAACCGCTTCGACCTGCTGGCCGGCATTAAGCTGGGCTGGATCTTCCCGGTTTACAAAAAACTGCCGCAGGAATATTATTATCAGTAATGCTGAAATTCTTTTTTTCAAACGGTCTGCTTATAAAAAGCAGACCGTTTTTTTTAACCTGTTTCTATTTCTGTCCTTCTGTTGCAAAACACCTGCTTACTGGTTTTTCCCGAAATTCCTTTAGCTTTGCATACTTTTTATTTAAAAAGAGTACCGTTCCTAACTATAAATACAATTCTTATATATGGATTTACTTTTTACTGAAAATCAGAAAATGATTGCCCAGATGATCCGGGATTTCGGCGCCAAAAACATCAAGCCAGACATGATGAAATGGGACGAAAGCCAGGAATTTCCGGTGCACGTTTTCAAGCAATTAGGCGAACTTGGCCTGATGGGCGTACTGGTGCCAACCGAGTACGGCGGTTCCGGCTTTGGTTACCTGGAGTACGTAACGGCCATTGCGGAATTATCGAAGATCGACGGTTCTATCGGGCTTTCCATGGCGGCGCACAATTCGCTTTGCACCGGCCATATTATGGCTTTCGGTAATGAGGAACAGAAAAAGAAATGGTTACCGAAACTGGCTACGGCCGAGTGGATCGGCGCCTGGGGCTTAACGGAGCCGAACACCGGTTCCGACTCCGGCAACATGCGCACGGTAGCAGTAAAAGACGGCGATCACTGGGTAATTAACGGCGCCAAAAACTTTATTACGCACGGCAAAACCGGCAACATTGCGGTAGTAATTGTGCGGACCGGCGAAGTAGGCGATTCGCACGGCATGACGGCTTTTGCCATTGAAAGAGGTACCCCGGGTTTTGAAGGCGGCCGCAAAGAAGACAAACTGGGCATGCGCGCTTCCGAAACCACGGAAATGATCTTTACCGATTGCCGCGTGCACGAAAGCAACATGCTGGGCAAAGAAGGGGAAGGTTTTATTCAGGCCATGAAGGTACTGGACGGCGGCCGCATCTCGATTGCCGCGCTTAGCCTAGGTATTGCCCAGGGCGCATACGAGGCAGCTTTGGCTTATTCCAAAGAACGTCACCAGTTCAACAAGCCGATCTCCGATTTCCAGGGTATTGCCTTTAAACTGGCCGATATTGCTACTGAAATTGAAGCAGCTTCCCTCCTAACCTACCGTGCGGCTGACATGAAAAACAAAGGCCAGAACGTAAACAAAGAATCGGCCATGGCCAAGTACTACGCATCAGAAGTTTGCGTACGGGCGGCTACGGAAGGCGTTCAGATCTTCGGCGGCTACGGCTACACCAAAGACTACCCAGCTGAAAAATACTACCGCGACTCCAAACTTTGCACCATCGGCGAAGGAACTTCGGAGATCCAGAAACTGGTAATTTCCCGCGCCATCCTTAAGTAATGATTAGTGAATAATGATTAGTAATCCTGAAAATAAAACGAAATTTTTGAAGGATTTTCATTGCAAAACCTTCGTTTTTCGATCAAAAACCCACTTTTTCAATACTAATCACTAATCACTAATCATTATTCACTAAATTCGCTTGACTTTCAAGACAGTTCTTTATAAATTTGCAGCCTTTAAAATAAGTAATTCAAACCTGATATGATAATTGTAAACGTTAAGGATAACGAGTCGGTAGACCGCGCTTTAAAAAGATTTAAGAAGAAATTCGAAAGAACCGGTGTGTTGAAAGAACTGCGTTCGCGCACTTTCTTCCAGAAACCTTCTATCACCAAGCGCAAGCAGAAACAAAAAGCAGCTTACATCCAGACGCTTTTCGCAAACGAAAATTACTAATTCGTTTCCTTTTAAAATAAATTTCCATAAATTGGTATTACTGAAGCTCTAGCTTCCGGTACCGATTTATGGATTTATTTTTTAAATACCTTACTTACGAAAAGCGTTACAGTCCGCATACGCTTACCTCCTACCAAACCGACTTGGGCCAGTTTGCCGATTACCTGGCGCACACCTACCAGATCACCGATCCCGCCCAGGCCGACCATACCCTGATCCGTTCCTGGATCATTACGCTGCTGCAAAATAAAATGGAGGCCCGCAGCGTGAACCGGAAAATTGCCTGCCTTCGCTCCTATTATAAATTCCTTTTCAAGAACGGGGCAATTTCCCAAAACCCCATGCTGAAGGTTACCGCGCCCAAAGCCGGCAAAAAGCTTCCGGCTTTTCTGCCTCAGGAAACCATGCAACAGCTTTTCGAGCAAATAGAATTTCCGGATACCTTCGAAGGCTGGCGCGATAAACTGGTACTGGAACTGCTTTACGGTACCGGCATGCGCCTTTCCGAGCTCATCGGCTTGCAGGAAAACAGTATAGATCTGCACCAAAAAACCATCCGGGTACTGGGTAAAAGCCAGAAAGAGCGGATCTTACCGCTTCACAAAAGCCTGGAAAATTGCATCAGAACTTACCTGGAATTTAAAACTTCTGCTGCCGGGCAAAACAAACCTACCATGCTGCTCGTTACTACTAAAATGCAGCCGCTTTACCCCAAGCTGGTTTACCGCATTGTGAAAACTTATACGGGCATGGTTACAACATCTAAACACCGCAATCCGCACGTGCTCCGGCATACGTTTGCCACGCACCTGCTCGACAATGGCGCCGATCTGAACGCCATAAAGGATTTGCTGGGCCATAGCAGTTTAGCCGCCACCCAGGTTTACACCCATAATACTATTGAAAAGCTGAAATCGATCTTCGATAAAGCACACCCCAAAGCCTAGTGTTCCATTTAACCAAACAATCACTATGAAGTTACAAATGCATTCAATCCATTTCGATGCCGACCAGAAACTCATCGATTTCATTCAGCAACGGCTCGACAAACTGGAAACGTTCTATGACCGCATTACCGAAGGAGAAGTTTTTCTCCGTTTAAATAATAACGATGGCATTGCCAACAAAACCGTAGAGGTAAAACTGTTTGTACCGGGCGCTACGCTGTTCGTAAAAGAAGAAGCCCCAACCTTCGAAACCGCGACCGATAAAGCCTTAGACGCCCTTACGACGCAGGTAAAACGGCATAAGGAAAAGATGATGTCGCACTAAGGCAATTTGGAAATTTGAAGATTTGAAGATTTGAAAATGAAATCTCTTCGAGGTTTTTGAATTTCCTGAATTATAGAGTAAAAAGCCTGGCCTGTAAGCCGGGCTTTTTCCGTTTAAAACATCAGTAGCGTAGGGTTTAAACCCTACGCTACTGAAAAAACGGTATAAATTCCGGCTTAAAAAGGAAAACCTTACCTTCGGATTTCTGATAAAAACTATCTATGGAAACTTACCCCGTAAAACTGCAAATACGCCTCGACTGGAGCGAGATGGATATGTTCGGGCATATCAACAATGTGTCGTATTTCAAATACATTCAGGCTTCGCGGGTAAATTACTGGGATGCCATTGGCCTTTCACGGCTTTTCAAAGAAACAAAAGTGGGCGCCATTCTGGCTTCTACAAGTTGCAATTTCCTGAAAGAGCTGCATTACCCCGGCAGTATTACGGTGCAGGTTAAACTCGACTTTATAAAAAACACCAGTTTCGGACTGAAGCACCAGATTTTGAACGAACAGGGCGAAGTGGCAGCCGAAGCCAAAGATGTGCTGGTAATGTTCGACTTTAATAAAAATGAGAAAGTGGCCATTCCGGAAGAAATTCGCTCCGCAATAGAAAAGCTTCAGGGCCTTTAAGTTGCTTTTTTTAGCGCCAGCGTGTTATATTAGCAAGCGTAATCTAAGTTCTTAAAATCTTACACGATGAAATTGGCTTTACAGTTCTTCCTGAAGGTATTTGCTTTTATGTCCCTTGGTTATGGCAGCACGCAGGCGCTTATGTATTACTTTTCAGCCAGCGGCGAAGCACGGATTTTGCAATCGCTTATTTCCGGTTTAGGCTTCGGGCTTATGGTAGGGCTTTTTATTACTTACAAACAAATGCGGGAAGTGAAAAAGCTACGGGGCAACCAACTTAGCCAGGAAGACCTTTCGGTGCACCAGGTAGCGTGTTTTCAGTCTTACTTAACGAAAGAAGAGATCTTAGCAAAACTACAGAATCATTACCCCAGCAAAGATTGGGAATTACAAACCGCCAACGATCTGGTAAAGCTAAAAACTCCGTACAGCTGGAAATCTTTCGGCGAAAAAGTACAGATCCGGATCAATGAGCTGCAGAACGGTCTTACCGAAGTCCTGGTAGAAAGCAAGCCTCGTTTATGGTACACCCTGGCAGATTACGGCAAAAACCTGGAAAACACCCTTTATCTCCGGAAGTTACTGGCTGCTTAAAAACTGTACTATCTATCTGAAAAAACATATTTAACCCCTGATCATATGCTGCAACTCCAATCCTTACACCTGAAATTTTTATATCATCTCACCGGCTTCCCGGTAATAATATTGGTTATTCTTACTCCTGAAAAACTCGAAAAAGGTCCGCAACAAATTATCTGGTGGAGTTTGGTGGCTGCCATTCTGGTTTTGCGTTTGCTGCTTCAGAAAGAAAAATACCAAAACGGCACCTTCGCTGTTTCCTGGAAAACCACGCTTCTGGCCATAGTAGCGGCAGGCGCTTTCGGTTTATTTTCCTATTCCAAATTCTTTTAATAACTATCCATGCCGTACCCTGGTAACTTTCTGGCGCAAGTGTTAAGCGTAAGCGGCACTTGGGCTTAAAAGACGAGAGCCAGTCTCCAGACTGGCGTATCGGGAAGAATAAGTTTTCTTTATAAATACGGAAGTCTGAAGACTTCCCCTTGTTCTTTAAGCCCAAGTGCCGCTTACGCTTAACACTTGCGCCAGAAAAGAGTATCCATTGCCGTTGACTTTAGTCAACGGAACAAAAAAACCCGGACCAAATGGCCCGGGTTTTCCCGTTAAAAGGATAGCATTTCCGGCTTATAAACCGAAGGCAGCTTTGATTTTATCTACGTAGTCGAGTTTCTCCCAGGTAAAGGTTTCCACTTCTTTCTCGGTCCAGTTGCCGTTCTGCTTTACTTTTACGGTTTTCTTTTCCGGGGTGCGGCCCATGTGTCCGTAGGCAGCGGTTTCTGCAAAAATCGGGTTCTGCAGACCGAAGCGGGTTACAATGCCGTAAGGGCGCATATCGAACAGGCTAGCTACTTTTTCAGAGATCTCACCATCGCTCATTACTTCGCCGTTAGCGCCTTTTACTTTGGTAGAGTTGTAAGTAGTAACGTATAAGCCAACCGGATCGGCCACGCCAATGGCGTAAGCAACCTGCACCAATACCTGATCGGCTACGCCGGCTGCAACTAAGTTTTTAGCAATGTGGCGCGCCGCATAAGCTGCCGAACGGTCTACTTTGGAAGAATCTTTGCCGGAGAAAGCACCGCCACCGTGCGCACCTTTACCGCCGTAAGTATCTACAATAATTTTACGGCCGGTTAAACCGGTATCACCGTGCGGTCCGCCAATTACGAACTTACCGGTAGGGTTAATGTGGTACTTAATATCGCTGGTAAACAGGTTAGCTACTTTCGAAAGCTTCGCTTTTACGCGTGGAATCAGGATGTTCAGCACGTCGTCGTTGATTTTTTTCAGCATTTCTGCTTCGCCGGCAAAATCATCGTGCTGGGTAGAAATCACAATGGTATCGATCGTTTCCGGCACGTGCGTATCGGAGTAACGAATGGTAACCTGAGACTTTGCATCCGGACGGAGATAGGTCATTTCCTTGCCTTCCTTGCGGATCGCGGCCAGTTCTTTCAGCAGCACGTGCGAAATTTCCAGCGCCAACGGCATGTAAGAGTCCGTTTCGTTGGTGGCATAACCGAACATCATACCCTGGTCTCCGGCGCCCTGCTCTTCCGGTTTGGCACGCTCTACGCCCTGGTTAATGTCGCCGGATTGCTCATGAATGGCTGAAATAACGCCACAGGCTTCGGAATCGAACTTATATTCAGATTTGGTATAACCGATTTTCTTGATCACTTCGCGCGCCACTTTCTGCACGTCTACGTAGGCTTCCGTTTTCACTTCGCCGCTCAGCACCACCAAGCCGGTTGTTACAAGGGTTTCGCAAGCCACTTTAGAAGCCGGATCCTGGCGGAGGAATTCGTCTAAAAGTGCATCAGAGATCTGGTCGGCTACTTTGTCCGGGTGCCCTTCGGAAACCGATTCGGAGGTAAATAAATAAGGCATTTCGTTTAAATGTTAGGTACAAAAACTATAAAAAACCATAATTGCGCTGTTGTACTTACGGGCGCAACCGGAGGGCAAAATTAGTACAATAGTTTCAGACTAAAAAACTGAACTTTTACCCTACAGTTATAGCCTTTCACATGATTTTCTGAATTAAACCCGGTAAAATCTCACCGGTCTCCGAGACCGGTGAGATTTTGTCACGATCAGGCTAATCTCAAAGCAGTTAAGCGCAATTCAAACTAAATACAGCGCTGCAGGTTAAATCTAGTACATAGTCAAGTTAATTTTTAGAAAGTGGGATTACAAATCCCACGGCTCAGTTAAGACGGGATTACAAATCCCGTCAAGCAAATTCTATAATTTAAATTAACAGTGTACTAGGTACCCGAAATACTTTTCTTTTGAGCCTGAAAACAAATTTGTTAAACCTGCTTCTTTATGTCCCGCATTATCGCTACGCTTCAGCAAGCCACTAAACGCTACCAAAGCGGCGACACGGAAATTGTAGCCCTGCAGCCAACCGATCTGGAAGTGCGTGCCGGCGAACTGATGGTCATTATCGGACCTTCGGGATCGGGCAAAACCACCCTGCTTTCCCTACTGGGTTGTGTCATTTATCCTACCGAAGGGAAAGTAAACATAAAGGGCACCTACACTTCCGAGCTGAGCGAAAAACAACTGGCCCGGCTTCGGCTGCAGGAGATCGGGTTTGTTTTCCAGAGCATTAACCTGATTGCCCCGCTTACGAGCCTCGAAAACGTGATGCTGCCGCTTCAACTTAGCAAGGTAAAACCCGCCGAAGCCAAAGCCCGCGCCGAAGCCGCTTTAGCCTCCGTAAACATGACCGACCGTCAGAAATTTATGCCCAAAGAACTTTCCGGCGGGCAGCAGCAACGCGTAGCCATTGCCCGCGCCCTGGTAACCAATCCGGAAATGGTACTTTGCGACGAACCAACGGCCTCGCTGGATATTAAATCGGCGGAAGTAATTATGGAGGAATTACGGGAGCTGGCCCGGCAAAACAAAGCGGTAGCAGTAGTAACCCACGACCCGCGCCTGGAATCATTCGCCGACCGGCTGATAAGGGTGGAAAACGGTAGCGTTGTGGAATAAAAAGTAGAAGCAGAAAAGAAATATGGCAACAGGCAGATCCGCAGAAGAAAATCAGGACAAGGGCCGGCAGCTTTTTAGCTCCGGCTTCCGGTTGCTGTTGCTGCTGTTTCTGTTTTCCTGCGGAAATCCGGAAAAGGACAACCCGGTAAGTGAACATAAAACCAGCTTCGATCCAAACCAGGTTTCGGCCATTGGCAGAATTGAACCGGAAGCCAAAATCATTCAGCTGAGTGCGGAAGTAAGCGGGGTGGTGAAAAGGATCGTAGCCCAAGCCGGCGATTCAGTACAAGCCGGCGATACGATCATTGAAATGACTTCACTGACCGAAGCTGCTCAGGTAAAGAACGATGCCACCACCATTGCCATCCGCCAAAGCGAGATCCGCGCCGGCGAAGCCTCTCTGGCTGCCGCCCAAACCAAAGCCGCAAATTTGAAACTGCAGTTCCAGCGCCTGCAAAATGCCTATAACCAGGGAGCCGAAAGCCGCCAGAACGTAGACAATGCCCGGACCGAAGCCGATGCTGCCGCCCGGGAAGTAAACCGGTTGCAAGCGGAACTAAAAGCCAAACGTCAGGAAATTACCGATGCTATGCAGAAAAGGGAAATTTCGGAACTAGCCCTGGAAAAACGCTATGTAAAAGCCCCCGAAAACGGCTTGGTGCTCACCATGGACCTTACCCCCGGCGCCGCTATCACAGCCTTCACTCCTATTGCCGATTTTGCGCCGGAAGGCCCCGTTACAGCCCTCTGCGAAGTAGACGAACTGTTTGCCGACCGCGTAAAAGCCGGACAGAAAGCCCTGATCCGGCACCAGGGCATGAACGATACGCTGGCCTTCGGGAAAGTGATCTTTGCGGCGCCTTATTTAAAGAAGAAAAGTTTGTTCAGCGATGCCGCCGGCGACCTGGAAGACCGGCGGGTGCGCGAAGTCCGGATAGAAGCTGAAAAAGGGAAACCTTTGCTATTCGGGATGCGCGTGGAGTGCCTCATTTTCACCAAGTAGAAATGTATGCTGAAGACCGCGCTCCGTTTTATGATCTACGACAAAGCCAAAACCATCGGGGCTTTGCTGGGCGTGGTCATTGCCAACTTCCTGATCGGGCAGCAGAGCGGCATCTTCATTTTCCTGACCAATGCCATGAGCGCCCTGGTAGACAATACGCCAACCGGTTTGTGGATCGTAGATGAAAACACCACCAACGTAAATGCCCTTGGCCAGATAGACGTGCGCACCGGCCGGCAGGCCGAATCTATTCCGGGGGTAGCCAAAGCGTATCCGTACGTGGTTTCCGGGGGAAGCGCCAAGTTTAAGAACGGCAAGAGTTTCGGGGTACTGCTCATCGGTTCGGAACCACCTTATTTTAAAGGCGGCCCCTGGAATTTAATGCAAGGAAGCACCTTCGACCTGCTCCGCGATTATGCCATTACCACCGAATATTTCGACCGGGAAAGCCTGGGAGGCACCGGCTACGGCGACGATTTTGAAATTAACGGTCACCGGGTGGAAGTGGTGGCACAAACGCGCGGCGCCCGCGGCTTTGGGGCGGCGTATGTGTTCACCACCATTGCGCGAGCGCGGGCCATCGGCAACGTTCCCGAAAATAAAGTAAACGCCTATTTAGTAGACCTGAAGCCCGGCGCCAATCCCGATTCGGTGCGCAACGCCATAAACCGGCACATTTACGGCGTGCGCGCCTGGACTCCGGAAGAATTTTCGAAAGCAACCGTTAAAACCGTGCTGGGCTCCAGCGGCATTGCCATTTCCACGGGTTCCTTAATTGCCTTTGCGGTGGTTTCCGGCCTTGTCATTATCGGTTTAACCCTGTACTCCGCCGCCGTAGACCGCATTAAAGATTACGCCACCATAAAAGCCATCGGCGCCGACAATAGCTACATCTGGCAACTGATCTTAACCCAGGCACTGCTTATTGCAACGGTCGGGTACCTGGTTGGCTCGCTGCTGCTGGAAGGGTTCCGGTACGGCATTTCTACCCAAGGCGCTATATTCAATTTTTCCCTGTTGATCCGCGCCGGTTTTCTGTTCATAACCTTGATTATTTCGGTAGGCGGCGCCTTTTTCGCCATCCGGAGAATTACCAAAGCCGAACCCGCTTCGGTTTTCAGAGCGTGATTTTAATGTGCTAATGAGGTAATGTATTAATGTGCTAATGTGCTAATGAGAAGATTTGGAGATTTGGAGATTTGGAGATTTGGAGATTTGAAAATGGGGAACTGTTGAATTATTGAATTATAAAAATCATCACCTCGGTCTGTGCCCTCACAGACCGAAGCACAGGGGTTGAAATTAGCGCCAACCTCAGACAGCAACAAGGTGGTCTGTGGGGACACAGACCACGGAAACTGTGGTTGATTGAGAAGACCAATTGAGAGAACTCTGTCTCCTCGGTCTGTGCCCTCACAGACCGAAGCACAATAGGTTGAAATGAGTACGGACATCAACCAGCAGCAGGGTGGTCTGCGGGGACACAGACCACGGGAACGGACTACAGCGAAGAAAACTGATTTAAAGATCGAATGAGGGAAATATAAAGGATTCCAATAAAATACCTGTATTAAGAGACACTATGTTCCGGCACGTAAAAAGTAATCTTTTGCTGTTTTTGCTGTTTTTCAGTGGCAGGATTGTGCACGCGCAAAGCCGGGCAGTTTCGCTGGCGGAGGCGCTGCAGTTTGCGCAGCAGAATCAGCTTACGGTGCATAATAAGCAATACAATGTGCAGGTAAATGAAGCCCGATTGCGGCAGGAAAAAGCCGCCCGGTATCCGGAAATTTCGGGGGCTTTCGATATGCGCTATAACCAGCAACTGCCAACGGTAATTCTTCCGGGCGAATTCCGGAATTTGCCGGCACAAAACATTCCGGTGGTTTTTGGCACCAAATACGCCGCTACTGCCGCGTTGGAAGGTAATTATGCGGTTTTCGATCCGGAACGGAAATACAATACCGGCAAAGCCAAACTTCAGGAAAATATTTCCCGCAATGAATTATTGGTCGCGCAAACCGACCTGGCCCTGGAAGTGAGGAAAGCCTATTACGCCTGCCTGCTGAACCATAAGAAAATAAAACTTACCCTGGGGAATTTAGGGCGTAGCGAGACCTTCCTTCGCAACACGCAAACCCTTTTCCAGAACGGGCAGGTACAGCCGGTAGATGTGGACCGGGCGCAGTTCGATGTGCAGAGCCAGCAGGCGGAGTTGCAGAAAGCTACTTTAAATCTGAACCAAAACCTGCTGAGTCTTAAATACCAGATGGGTTTTCCGCTCGATTCGGCTATCGTTTTAACCGATACGTTGCTGCTTTCGGGGGAAAGGCAGGCGGTATTTTTACCGGATGAGTTAAAGGTGGAAGCCCGGCCGGAGTACCGGAATCTGCAGCTGCAGCAGGAACAGGAAAACCTGCTGCTTACCCGCAACCGCCATAATGCCCTGCCCACCCTGCGGCTGTATGGCTACTACGGCTCCCAGGCATTCCGCGAGAAATTCAATTTTACAAATACCACCGAAAAATGGTACCCTGTATCCTATTTCGGCGCCGAACTGAACTGGCTCCTGTTTCAGGGATTCTTACGAAGAGCCCAAGTGCAGGAAAGTAAAATTGCGTTAAAGATCCGCCACAACGAACTCCTTATTTTTGAGCGCGATTACGTATTTCAGACCTACAGCAAACTTTTAGCCATGCAAACCGAACAGCAGAACGTGCATGTACGGGAAGCGAATGTGCAGTTGGCTGAAAAGATTCTGAACGTTACCCGCATCCGCTTCGAGAATAGCCTGGTTCAAAGCCAGGAAGTAACCGATGCGGCCAACGACCTGCTCGAAGCCCAGACCAGTTACCTGAACGCCCTCTACGATTTTATCCTGGCCCGGCTTGAGTATGAACGGATTCAGGGAAAATAATATCTATCTCTAGAAATAATTCCATTCACTTCGAATAAACAACTGTTGCCTTACTAACCTTTTAAATGCCGCCGCGTTTTCTAAGCATAAAATATTTCAATCTGATTATATTCCAGAACTTCTATGAAAAAACTTATGCTTACGGTACTGGTGGCGGCCAACTTTGCGGGCATCTCTTTTGCCCAGAACCCTGCCAGTATTACTTCTAACCCGGAAACGCGTTCTATGTCAGAAAATACCCAAAGCACCTCGCCTTATAAAACCCGTTTTGCCGTAGATGGCCCGATAACGGCTGCCGGTGTAATTGGCAGCGGAGTAGGTTTGTATCTGATCCAGAAAAACAAAGATGCTCCTTCGACCGAAGAACTGGCCCGCATCGATGCCGATCTGGAAGCCGCCAAACAGGACGTTCCTAAATTCGACCGGTTTGCCGCCGGGAACTTCAATCTGGATGCCAAGAAGCTAAGCGATTATCCTTTTTATGGTTCTTTTGCCCTGCCTTTCCTGTTGCTTTTAGATAAAGATATCAGTCAGAATGCCGGTCAGGTAGCCGGGCTGTATGTGCAAACCATGGCTATTACCGGAACGTTATTCACCATGTCGGTAGCCAACGTGGAGCGCCGCCGGCCGCTGGTTTACAACAACGACCCGAATAATACCGAACGCACCAAAAAACACGCGCAAAACTCTTTCTTTGCCGGCCACACGGCTGCCGCGGCCAGCGCTACCTTCTTTGCCGCTAAAATCTTTCACGATTTCAACCCCGATTCCAAAGCCCGGCCATATATCTGGGGTGCGGCCGCTGCTATTCCGGCCACGGTGGGCTACCTTCGTTTAAAAGCCGGCAAGCACTTTCTTTCCGATAACCTGCTGGGTTATGCCATTGGCGCGGGCGCAGGTATTCTGGTTCCGCAACTGCATAAAACCAAAGCACTGGAAGGCGTTTCGATTGTGCCGGTAATGGGTTCTTATAACGGCATGGCGGCATCTGTCACTTTTTAAATAAAAATGATACCGTTTCCGGAAAGTGGTTTGTTGGGTGAATTCCCGATAAACCACTTTTTTCGTTTTAAACCATACCACTTTAAGCAGGCCAATTTCTTCAAATTTTATACTGGTCTGATTGAAAAAAATCCGGCTTAAAACATTCTGCGGCTCATCCTGAAACACGCCATAAACATTTTAGCGCGAGGGGCGTTTTTGAGTTATCCATTGGTATATACACGCAGCCTTTCCTATGAAAAAACAATTGATCGCTTTTCTGCTGCTTTTTCAGATCACGGGCAGCGCCTTCAGCCAGAATAATTTTCCTTCGCCTTACGAAACGAAACCCGGCCGGGATCTGGGGATTACGCTGGCAGGCATCGCCGGAACCGGCATAGGCTTATACCTGATCGCAAACAAAGACAAGTTATCGGAAGCTGAAATTGCGGCTTTAGATAAAAACGACGTCAATAAATTCGACCGTTTTGCTGCCGGCAATTATAATACCAATGCCAAAGCCTTAAGCGATATTCCGTTTTATGGCTCGTTTGTGGTGCCGTTGGCTTTGCTGGCCGATAAAGAAGTATTCAACAATGGCGGGCAGGTGTATTTACTTTATGCGCAAACCATGGCTATTACGGGTGCCGCCTACGCCCTCACCATCGGCCTAACCGACCGCTACCGTCCTTTAGCTTATAAAAACGACGATCCGTTGAATCAGGACCTTCAGGAAGACCGGCGGAGTAAAAATGCCCGCAATTCCTTTTATGCCGGCCATACGGCTGCCGCGGCCAGCGCCTGCTTTTTCACGGCTAAGGTTTTTCACGATTTCAACCCCGATTCGAAGTGGCGGCCCGTAGTTTGGGGAGCCGCTGCTGCCGTACCGGTAGTGGTTGGCTATGCCCGTTTAAAAGCCGGCAAACACTTTCTTTCCGATAATATTGTAGGCTATGCCGTAGGAACCAGTATCGGGATATTAGTACCGCATCTGCACAAAACCGGCGCGATGGATGGCGTTTCGATTTTACCGGTAATCGGACCTTATAACGGTGTGGCGGCTACAGTTGCTTTTTGATCTCTGTTCAGGCACTGGATTAGGCTCAATTCTTTTCCGGCACTTCAGCTGGTTCTTTAGGCTGCTTATAAACTTCCCTGTTCACGATCTCCATTAAACGGCCGGCTTCAGAAAGTTGGAATCCGAATTGGGTGTACAGGCCGTGCGCATCTTTGGTAGCCAGCATAAACCTCCTTATTCCCTGCAGGTCCGGGTGCTCTTTTACGCACTGCATAAGCCATTTTGATAGGCCTTTCCCCCTGTAATCTGGCAATACATATACATCGCAGAGGTAAGCAAAGGTAGCTTTATCGGTAATTACCCGCGCCAGGCCGATCTGCTTTTCGCCGGCATATAAATGAAAGCAAAGCGAGTTTCGGAGCGATTTTGCTACCGTTTCCAGCGGCACATTTTGCGCCCAGTAAGAGTCCTGGCTCAGGTATTTGTGAATGGCCGCAATATCGGCTTTTGCCGGTTCGGTGTAAATAGTAAATGCCTCGCGGGCGTAGGTGGGATACATAAAATTGCTGCCTGAATGAAGAATTAGTAACTCAAGGTAGCAGTTTTCTACAATATTTTTACCATGTAAGAATCTGAAGTACCGGCATAAGACTAAATCCTCCTTTTATAGGGCTTAATCCCTTTCTGACTTCCCCATTCCAGCGAAATTTAAAGGAACAACAACGAAAGTACCAGAAGATATTCTTTTCCTTTAATTATTATTTTTTCCTTAAAACCCTTTTAGCTCAAATTTCCCCATTGATTTAAAGCGCCTTATTTGCAGGCTAGAATGAATTTGGGGTCGGCATAAACAATACCCAGAAATGGGTATTGTTCAAACCTTTAGCAATAACTACCTTTGTTAAAATATAACTTACCCAATTTCTGTCTTTTCCATTAACAAAATTCGCATACGATGCTTTCCACCGGGAAAGGCACCTGAAACTCACCTGGAAACAGGAACTCAAAATCCGCAAAACTTAAATAAACCAAATATGCAAAAACCTCTACCCAAACAAATCCTAAAGGCCACGATCCTGCTTTTCTGGTGTCTGGCAACTGCACTTTCAACCTCAGCCCAAAGCTGGCAACCGCTTGGGCCTGATGATTTCAACCAGCCTTCCTTTAATTCTGCAGCCTATCCTTCCCTGGCGCTGGATGGCAGCGGCACCCCTTATGTAGCTTACGTGGATAGAGGCAATGGCTATAAAACTACCGTGAAGAAGTTTAACGGCACAACTTGGGTAGATGTCGGTGCTCCCGGCTTCTCGGCTGGTCAGGCATCTTTCACTTCCCTGGCGCTGGATGGCAGCGGCACCCCTTATGTAGCTTACGGGGATAAAGGCAACGGCAATAAAGCTACCGTGATGAAGTTTAATGGCACAACCTGGGTAGATGTCGGTACGCCCGGCTTCTCGGCTGGTCAGGCAGACTACACTTCT
>NZ_VTWT01000003.1 GCF_008727925.1 Adhaeribacter soli
AACTTCCAAATCTTAAAACAAATTTATTTTTAAGATCTTTCTTTTAAAAACCGGCCTTATTCAAACCGTAAGCCCCTTTTGCTTTCCCGCTTCCTTCTGAATCGGGGTGCAAAAGTCAGAAATGTTTTTCATTCCTGCAAACTTTTCATCAAAATATTTTCTGAAGTTTTCCGGAGCTGATTACTGGAAGTGAGATTGCCTTACTGCCCCGAAATTAAGATAGCTACTTATTGTAGCCTGAGGTAGAACCAAACTTTAGGAACCGAAGTTCAATTCCTGGTAAATTCTTTTTTCAGCCCTTCCATCTTCTTCTTTCAACCCTGCCTGCTGCTGAATTGCGATGCAAAAGTAGCAGCCTTAAACGGAGTTTGCAAGCCACTGTTGCTTTTTAACATTAACTTTCCGGTAACAACTACATTTTCAGAAAGAATTATTTTCTTGACTGTCCTTTTCCTTTCTTCCCTTCTTTCCCCTTGCTAAGGTCTTCTCTACTTTTTATTGCCAATCGGCTTTTATCTTCCTTCTGGTTTCTATTATGCTTACCTTTGTTGCGGACATTTACTATTCCGGTCTTTCAATTTATGAAGCATCTTTTACCTTTTCTGCTACTTTCCTTTTCTTTGATTTTATTTGGGTGTCAGACTGAAGAAGAGCCGGCCATAACCTATCCGGCCTCCCGGTCGGAATTTTACTTCTCTGGCCTTATTGATAGTAAAAAAATTCTGATAGAAGATGGCATACATGGATTTAGAAGTGATGCTACTTCTCAGGGCACTTTAGGAAATGGTTACTATGTAGAGGAACAATCTCTTTCTTTGACCAATTCTGGTTCTTCTAAATCTGCCGGGTTTGTTCTTGTTAAAACTTTTGGCAGCAAGCCTACTGGTTGTAATTTTACAGAAGGTATGTTCCGGCTTGGATCTTATACTTTTGGTCATTCACCCGACAGCACCAATGACATACCTTTGGACGGCGTAGTTATTTACTTTACTGATAATAATGGGAAATACTGGAGCTCTGACCTGGGTACCGGCAACCAATCGGGAAGTATGTTTAGAATTGTGGAGCACTACCCGAATTCTGACGGTTCTTCGCAAATGATTTCCAAGGCACAGTTTTCCTGCAACCTGTATGATGGTCTTGGCAATGTAAAAACCTTAATGGATGGTGAAGCGAAGGGACGAACCGTTTTTTGCAATTTTTGACCCATTCTTTTCAGTGCATTGTATAGGAAAGTGCTACCTCTTTTAGGGACAAAAGCCATTTAACACTAGTATTCAAGACATTACCTGAAATAGTATTGGAAAAGGAAGAGAAATTCAGACATTCCTAAATTAACCCTCCGTTTAAGCCGTTTTAAAGGCTCTATTCTATATAATGGGCTAGCTAAAATAAGTAATCCGGATGAAGGATTATATTCCGGCTTGCATTATAATAGCCTTTAATTAATGATTGAACAAACCAGGAACCACCATTCAGGAGGGGATTATCTTTCTAAAGGACCTTTCTGCTGATCCGCTTCCCTTTGCGGCAGAAACATAAAGGCACTACAAGGTCTTCAATCCTTCCATTCCTATTATTAATGACTACTTAAAGCGCAGTATTCTTACCAGATAGCGAACTAAAAATTAGGGCATAACCTGAAAGGAACTTCAATTACCTGATCATTATAATACCGGCATTTATATATTTTTATTCTAGCTACGAATATTCAGGCACCCTTACCTTTTTACTTTGTAGCGGAATTATAAGGAAGTATGAACCCTACACAGATCAAGGTGACTTCGGGTATCAGGATTTCCTTTGGGGTTTCCCTAACCAGCTTAATATTTATGACACCTAGTAGGCCATAAATTACACCGTTGTTAAAAAATAACAAACACCCTACGTTTCTCTTATATTTTAATTACCTTTAGCCGCTAAAAATAATCTTCTTTATCATGAAAAAAACTTCTACTTCTTTTTTTAAAAGAGGTATAACTGCTGCCTTTGCTGTAAAGCAAAGAGTGCTACCGGCCTTTATACTTTCTTTATGCACTGCCTTTGCAGCAGAAGCTCAATATTGCACCACCAACTTGCACAGTTTACCCTGCGATGCTACCGATAACATTAACTCGGTAACTATTACAGGCACTACCTTAAGTAATCTGAATTCAGGCTGCGGCAGCGCTTCGGTTAATGGTTACACTGCTTTTCCGGCTACAGGCTCTACTACCGCTTCGCTTCAGCAGGGCAACGTTTATACTTTTAATGTAGAAACTACCGACGACAGCAATATTTCCCTGTGGATAGATTATAACCAGAACAACCTTTTTGATGCCAGCGAATGGACTCAGATCTCCGCTAATAATCCAGGTGGTACTACTGCTTCGGTTTCTTTTATAATGCCCTTCTCTGCTTTACCAGGCACCACCCGCATGCGGGTACGCAGCCGTTTAAGCGGCAATGCTAATGGTGCGGCAAATGCCTGTACTTCTTTTGGCAGCGGCGAAACCGAAGATTATACCATTACAATTACCGCTGCACCTGCCTGTACGGGAACACCAGTAGCCGGCACGGTTACAGCCACCCCGGCTACTGTATGTGCCGGCGTTACCAGCCAATTATCGGCGACCGGAGTTACAATTGCCAATGGTATGGTTTACCAATGGGAAGAATCGGATGACAATGGCGTTGCCGATCCGTGGGCGAACGTAACAGGCGGAGTAGCCAACCTTTATACTTATACTTCCCCGGCCCTTTCAGCAGACCGGTGGTACCGGTTAAAGGTTACCTGTACGGCAAGCAGCCAGACCGCAACTTCTGCCGCTACAAAAGTAACTTTTAACAACGTTGTTGTTTCTACTTTCCCTTATACGCAGGATTTCAACACGGTAACTTCTAATAATTTACCATGCGGCATTACCCTAAACGATGCCAATACCGATGGTTACACCTGGAATACTTACCTGGCCCAAGCAGGCAGCACCGACCGCGTGATGGCTTATTTCTACAATGACGCCGATCCTACTATTGGCGCCAACGACTGGTTCTTTACGCCAGCCTTAAACCTGCAAGCCAATAAAGATTATATAGTAACTTTCGATTATGCTGCCCTTTTAAGCGCATTCCCGGAAGCCCTGGAAGTACGCTGGGGCAATGCGCCAACAGTAGCCGGTATGCCAGCTGCCAACACAGTGCTGAATTTGCCTTCTATTACCAATTCAACCCTTGCAAGCGGTACTGCTGCTGCCATTCGCCCTACTACCACCGGCACGTACTACATAGGCTTTTATGCCAAAAGTGCTGCCGACCGGTATGTTTTATTAATGGATAACCTGGTAATTACAGAGCTTTCTCCATGTTCAGCAGCTCCATCGGCCGGCACCGTTGCTGCTTCTCAGGCTACCATTTGTATAGGTGAAACCGTTGAACTAACTGCTACCGGTGCTTCCAGCGCTGGCGGTTTGGTTTATCAATGGGAAGAATCGGATGATAACGGCGTAAATGATCCATGGGCTAACGTAACGGGCGGCACCGCTGCCGGCGTAAAATTCACTACGCCTTCCCTTTCTGCAGATCGCTGGTACCGTTTAAAAGTTACCTGTACTGCTATCACTCAAACTGCAACTTCAGCAGCTGTTAAAGTTACCGTTAATTCCGGGGCCATTACTTCTTTCCCTTACACGCAGGACTTTGATTTGGTTACCGCGCCAGCCGTTCCGTGCGGTTTTATTATTGAAGATTCGAACAATGATAATTTTACCTGGATGAACGATGCTTACAATACGACCGGCCAGCAAGGTATGATCTACGTGTATAACGATGACGACACTACCATACCGGGCAACGACTGGTTCTTTACACCGGCAATTGCCATGAATGCGTCTAAGGAATATATTGTTACTTTTAACTATGCCGCAGCCGCCTTCCAGGGCACAACTTATCCGGAAAAACTGGAGGTAAGATGGGGAAATGCCGCTACATCTGCAGCCATGACCGGTGGCACCATTTTCTCAAATCTAAACATTAACAACACTACCATGACTCCGGGAACAACCTCTGTAATCCGTCCGGCCACAACCGGTAATTACCATGTTGGTTTCCATGTAATCAGCGATCCGAATCAGTTCTTCCTGACAGTAGATGATATTAACATTACGGAACGCAATATCTCCGGTCTGGCGAACGAGTTAGGAAACTCCGTTTTGGTTTACCCGAACCCGGCAACCGACAAAGTGAATGTGGAGATCTCCAATACAGCCGCCAAGTCAATTTCTGTAGAGGTTGTGAACACACTTGGCCAGCAGGTTTACAAAACTTCGGCGCTGAATAACCAGAAAAACCAGCTAGACCTGAGCAAGCTTTCAAACGGCATTTACTTTGTAAAAGTACGTTTAGACGATAAAGTAGGTACTTACCGGATTTCCGTTCAGAAATAAGAACGATCAATCTTCATTTATTAAAAAGGAGAGGCACTTGCTTCTCCTTTTTTGTTTCTATGCCTACCCGAAAGCCTTTCAGAAAACCTGGTACTTAGCTTTACGTTAGGCCATTTTATGAGCAGAGCTTTTGTAAAAGAAGACGATGCGGGCGAACCGCCCATTATTCCGCCGCGGGCGGCATTGCCACCAGGCGTACCCAATTACGTAACCCCGCGCGGACTGGAATTGCTCCGGGCAGAAATGCAAACGCTGGAAGCGGAACGAACCCAGATAGAAGCGAACCGCGACGATGCTGCGGAACGGACCCGGCAATTGAATATTATGAACGGGCGGACCAGTGCTCTGGCTTCGCGGCTGGCCAGTGCCAAAGTAGTGGACCCGGCCGGGCAGCCATCCGATGAAGTGCGTTTTGGCGCCACTGTTACCCTGAAAACCATTAAGGGAGGAAAGCCCGGCCTGGAGAGAACGTTTACCATTGTGGGCGTAGACGAAGCTTCGGTAGCAGAAGGGAAAATTGCTTTTGTAGCACCCATTGCCCGGGCGGTTCAGGGCGCTAAGGTTGGCGAAACCCTTCCGTTAACGCTTGGCCGAAACGAGGAAGAAGTGAAAGTTACGGCAATTTCCTACAGCGGCATGCAAGGCTGAAGGCAGCAGATGAACAACGCTCTGACAGTACCAATTCCTCGGTTTTCCAATCCAAAAAGATACCGTTCCAAATCAATGCTATCAGGCAGGTTCCCAGAGTTCGAGTTTGTTTCCTTCGGGGTCCATGATCCAGGCAAATTTACCGTATGCTTCTTCCTGCATCTCCCCTATTAACGGTATGCCTTCGGCCTGTAAAACTGCTACCAATTCCTTCAGGTTTTCTACCACATAGTTTACCATGAAGGGTTTGTCGCTGGGCTCATAGTATTTGGTGGTTTCCGGGAACGGGTTCCAGGCGGTGTAAAAATCTTTTTGCTGTGCTTGCGTTTCCGGCGAATTCCATTTAAAAACCGCACCCCAGGTTTCAGAATCGATGCCTAAATGCTTTTGGTACCAGGCTCTTAACGCTTCCGGGTCGCGGGCTTTAAAGAACACGCCGCCAATGCCGATCACTCTTTTCATAGTTCAGGGAAATTAATTGTTAATGCAGCCAATATATGCGTTTTCCTGATGCAGTTTTCACCTGATGAGTTTTTTCTAAAAACCCGGAAGCTGGAACAGTAGGGTTTGCGGTTGAAAAAGTGCCTATAATTTGTTTGGCGTACTACGGAATAGGAGGAAAAAACTTCTGAAAAACGGTACTTTTATTCCGGAAAAACTGCCCGTATGCTGCTTCTTTTTATTGGCCTTTATTTGCTGCTGAACGTTTTTATTGGGGTCTGGGCCGCCCGGCGGGTGAAGAACACTTCCGATTACCTGCTGGCCGGCCGGCAATTGCCTTTCTACATTTCCACGGCAGTGGTTTTTGCTACCTGGTTCGGTTCCGAAACCCTGCTGGGCGCTTCGTCGGAATTTGCCGAAAACGGTTTGCTGGGCGTAATCGAAGATCCCTTCGGGGCAGCGTTGTGCTTGTTCCTGGTAGGCTTGTTCTTTGCCAAAAAGCTTTACCGGATGAACCTGCTTACCTTCGGCGATTTTTACCGGATCCGTTACAACCGGGCTACGGAAATAAGTGCTTCGGTTTTCCTGGTGGTTTCTTATTTCGGTTGGGTAGCCGCGCAAATGGTGGCCATCGGTATTATCCTGAACCTGATCTCCGGCTTGTCACTCACCACCGGAATTCTTGCAGGGGCAGCTGTGGTGGTAATTTATACATTTATGGGTGGCATGTGGTCGGTTTCCATTACCGATTTTCTGCAAACCATCATGATCATCGGCGGCCTGTTGGTAGTAACGTTTCTTACGGTGCAGCGGCTTCCTTTCGAACAGGTAACGGCAGATCTACCGGCCAATTTCTTCGATTTTTATCCGCAAACCCGTAGCGTTCCGGACTGGATAAATTATTTTGCCATGTGGATCACCATTGGCTTGGGTTCTATTCCGCAACAGGACGTTTTTCAGCGGGTGATGTCGGCGAAGTCGGAGAAAGTAGCGGTGTGGTCGAGTTATGCGGCGGGCTTTCTGTATTTAACGGTGGCCCTGCTGCCGCTGGTGCTTACGCTTTACGCGCAGGTGCTGCACCCGGAATTACTGCACGGCGACCTGCAACTGCTTTTACCGCATTTAATTCTGAACTCTTCTTCCCTGGCAATTCAGGTACTGTTCTTCGGGGCACTGATCTCGGCCATAATCAGTACGGCAAGCGGCGCGATTTTAGCACCGGCAGCCATCTTAAGCGAGAACATTATCCGGCCATATTTACCTGCCATTACCGATACCCAATTGCTACGCCTTTCCCGGTTCTGCGTGCTGCTGGTTTCGGTAGTTTCCTTGGGTTTGGCCCTGATGAAAAGTAATATTTTTGAACTGGTCAGTTCTTCTTCGGCGCTCAGCCTGGTTTCGTTGTTTGTGCCTCTGGTTGCCGGCATGCTGGCCAGGCCGGTTTCTCCATTTGCCGCAATTCTTTCCATGCTTTCCGGGATGGCGGTCTGGATACTGGCTTTGTACCTGGAAACGGAAATCAATCCGCTGATCTATGGGTTGGGTGGCAGTATTTTAGGGTTGTTGGTTGGTTTGCTGCTCAAAAAATCAGAAACGATTTCTTTACCAATAAGTAAGAAAATAGTCCGGAATTGACCTGAGCTATAAATCGTGCCTTTGTCTTAATTTGCAGAGCCCCTTTATTTACAACTGTAAGTATAGGTTTCCGTTCTCACATCACCGTATCCGTTTGTTTCTATTCTGGTGGTTGGATACCCGGCAGGGTTAAAGTTTAAAGTAGCAGTATACGATTTTGATCTATCGACTACGCCACTTCCATATTTCAAGGTGTATTTAATTATATTATGCGGGATAAAGAACTCATTTCCATAAGTAGAAGCAATTACATCTGCAGAAGGGACTTTATTATTATCAAACTCAAATTCTTCAATTGTATAAAGCACTCCTGAATTTGAATAAGAATTAGCAACAACTTTATTATTGGTAAAGGAATAGGTTGTATAAGTGCTGGGGTCGCCCGTAAGATTATAATCTTCATCTTTCCTTTGTAACTGGCCCGAAGGGCTATAAGTGTACGAAGTTGTTCGATTTAGTACCGGAGCGCCATTCTGTTTGGTATAAGTAAGACGTTTTTGCCAGCGCCCCAAATTGTTGTAAGTGTAAGTCATATAAAAATAGCCAGGACCGTTGGTTTGAACCTGCGTTTGTTCTACTACCTGGTTTTGTGAATTGTAAACGTAAGTCGTAGTATATAAGCTACTATAATATTTCCAGTCATATTTCACCAGCAGATCGTTCGCATCAAAGTAACGTTTCTGCCAGTAAGTAGAATCCTGATTTACTTCAGTAAGCAAGCATTTGGCAACGGCTGGTGCGGGTTGCGGATTCTGTTTATCATCATCCTTATCACAGGAAGTCAGCAGGAAGCCAGGAACAAGCAGCAAGGTCAGGATAAATAGCTTTTTAAGATTCATAGGCAGCTAATAAAGTGCGTTTAAATATAACATTCTCAAACAACACTCAAAACTACTTTCTGTTTAATTTCAGGAAGAAGTGGAAAGTGCATGCAGAGGTTAAGATTCTCCATGCACAATAACTGCATCTGTCGGAGTTCAAACAAAAAAAGGGAAGCCTGTTGGCTTCCCTTTTTTAAATCTATTCAGTACCGTTTTCTACTGTTTGATCAGTTTGGTCTGAATGTTTTTGTAGCCGATGCGGGTATGCAGGAAGTAAACGCCGGCCGGGTATTTTTTATCCAGGCCTATTTCCAGCGTGTTTACGCCCTTGTTTACTTTTACCTGCTGCTTCAGTACTGTTTTACCGGCAATATCGGTCAGGCTGATCGAAACGGTTTCAGTTTGCGGAGATTCTACCGACAAGGTAAAGTTTTCGGAGAACGGGTTTGGCCAGGTTTTTACCACTAGGGCCGCTTCGCCGAAATTCACCGCTTTTGGTCCGTAGTAAGTAGCGGTACCATCCAGGTCTAGCTGCTTCAGGCGGTAGTAACGCAAGCCGGTTTTAGCTGCTTCGGTATCGGTAAAGGTGTAGGTCTGCTGACCGCTGTGGTTACCGCTTCCGGCCACAAATCCGATCTTCCGGAAGGCTCTGCCATCTACTGATACTTCTACTTCAAAACCGCTGTTGTCTTTTTCCATGGCAGTGATCCAGGTAAGCTGGGCTTCGGAGCCTCTTTTCACTGCCTTGAAGGAAACCAGCTCAACCGGCAGTGGCTTGGTAGCATCGCCTAAGGCCCATACTGAGAAACCTTTCACATTGTTGATCGATACTGTTTTAGCAACTTTATCGCGGGAGGCAAAGCCTACCGGCTGCCACGGCGCATTTCCGGTTTCCGATTTAAAGTACACCAGGTTGTCTTCGCTGATCGTACCTAACTCATGCTCCAGGTAAGAAGTGGTCATGTTCACGTTCAGGTTGCCATTGGTAGCCGGATGAATATGAAATACGCGGGCAATGCTCCGGGATTCGTTCGCTCCGCTAACCGGCGTTCCGGTTACGCGGGTTACGGTAGTCAGTCCCGGGAAAGCTGTAGAAGTTAAGCTTGGTTCCAGTCTAAGGCCGATGCCGTTGAAAGTGAAAGCGTTGCCCGGCGCATTCTGGGTGTTTATCTGGTTCATATCAGCAGAAGCTTCCACGTTTCCGTTTACATAGCTCGCGTCTGTTTCCGTTATGGTAGCTGTTTGCGCTAAGGTTACTTTATAAGCTGAAGAAGTTTCCAGAATGCCCTGGTTCAGCGTTAAAGCCCCGGCCACCTTTACATTTCCTTCCAACATTTTAGTACCAGTTCCGGAGATCTTCAGGTTCTGGTAATTGAATGCCGGCACAATTTGAGCAGCACCGGTAAACTCGATCGTATTACCAGTTACTAAATAAGGATTTGCATTGGCAGAAGTCGCTGTTGGAGCAAAGGTATTCTTCACGCCAATAGTACCGCTTTCTAACGTAACCGAAGCATTACCTCTCGCTCCGCTGATGATCAGGTTGTTGTAATCCGGACGGACTGAAATGGTTTGCGCACCGGTTCCGTTATATTCAATTGTAGAAGCATTGTCTAAAGTAATGGCTGTAGCCGTAAGGGCCGTATTGGCAGAACCGGAGAAGCCTTCAGCTTTTGCCGTCTTAACCGTACCGTTTACAGCAGCTGAGCCGTTTCCGGTCAGCTGATTTGTGCTCATATCCAAGGTGCTTCCGTCATTCAGTTTGAAAGCGCCGCTCACTGCCATGCTGCTGCCCAAGGTTACTGTATTCGAATTCGAAACCGTAAGATTGCGGACAGCTGTTGGGAAAGCAGTTTGGGCGATGGCTGCCACTCCGGTTAACTCCAGATCCGCGCCGGCATCGAAGGTTTTCTTTCCTGTAGCAAAGCCAGTAATAGCATCATTAAGGCCATTAGCGTGTGCTGTTTTAACCAACGCACCCGCATTGGCAGTAAATGAGGCTCCTGTAGTATTGGTAGAAATTACCTTGTCCTCCAGATTCAGCGTACCATTTACAATAAACTTTGAATTTACACTTGCAAGTGGTAAAGCACCAAGGCCTAAGCCCGATTTCATAGTTAAGGTACTGCCTGCAGCTACGATATATGGAGAATAAGCTGAATTTGTTCCTGAATAAGTGAATTCCTGGTTTGAAGTACCGTTGAATACAAATCCGTTCGGTGAAGTGCTTAATGAGCTTACATTGAAAGTTCCAGATCCGGACTTAGTGTAATTACCGGCAATCTTTATTTCGTTACCCGTTATAGTTCCCGTAGCGCTAGTTGTTCCTCCAAAGTCTACAATCTTGCCAGATGTGCTGGTAGCAACAAAATTACCCGACACGTTCATTGAAGCCGCGCCTGCAGTTGTTGAATTAAGAGGCTCCAGCAAAATAGAACCCGTGCCAGATACAGAAACATCTTTCGGTGATATGGCTGAACCAACATTTACCACTACGCTATTTACAGATCCGTTATTAATAAAAGTGAAAGTACCGCCGGAAAGGTCAAAATTCTCTTTCAAATTTATTTCGTAAACACCCTGGGAATTTGCTGCATTGAAATTACCACCAGTCTGCGTGAAGGCGCCGGCAATGTTCATCGTTAGTTTATTGGCATTGCCCAGGGAGCCGTTAAAGCCGCCGCCACTCAGGTTGAATTTCTTATTAAAGTTTATTGTCTGGCTGCTACCTGTACTGGAATTCGTGCTTACGTTTCCGGAGCTCTGCGTATAATCGCCATCTACAATTAAGCCACTACCTAAAGTATAAGAACCGGTACCCGAAAGGATCAAATTATTGTAATGGCCACCAGAGCTTACTGATAAGACTGGAATTGTAGCACTTGTACCATTAAATTCTACTGTGCTGCCAGCTACGGTATAAATATTTGTTCCCGGACTGAAGGTACCGGCAATTTTAATAATGCCGTTTTGCGCCAGTATTCTGGCACCTGTTCCGTTAGAAGTCAGGTTATTGTAATTTATTGCCGGAATTTCCTGCAAAGCAGCGCTGGTGAACGTTACTGTTCCGGTACCCGGCGCAATTCTGCCGGTAGTAAACGTAGCCGGAGCCGTAAAGCTTCCTGCAATATTAATAGAACTACCTAAGGTTACATTGCCTGATGTCCGGTTTCCGGAAACGATCAGGTTATGGTAGCTGAAAGAAGGAACCGTTTGCGCGCCGGTACCATTAAACTCGATGGTACTGCCGGTTGTAGTATAGGTATTGCTTCCGGGGGTAAAAGCGCCGCAAACCTTCAGAACGCCGTTGCTTTCAAGGGTCCGACCAACAGCACTGGTTCCGGTAGAAGTTAAGTTCCCGTAGTTCAGGGCGTAAATGGTTTGGGCACCGGTATTACCGTAAGTGAATGTACTGCCGCAATCAAAAGCCGTGGTTGCCGGTGCAGCATAAGTGAAGTTTCCGTTAACAGTAAAACCTGAGGTTCCGTTCAGCGTCAAATTGCCGCCGGTAAGCAAGGCACTGCCCGAGGCAGTAAGGGTTGCCGAACCATCCAGGGTTAAGGAACCACCACTAATAAGCAGGTTGGTTAAGGCAACGGTATTTCCGGCAGCGATTACCGGCTGGTTAGCGGCCGAGGCATTGCCGATCGTTACATCATCCACGCTCGTCGGAAGGCCGATAGGTGACCAGTTCGTATCGGTATTCCAGTCGGAAGAAGTATTGCCCGTCCAGGTATAGGGTAGCGATGGGTTAACCCGGCCGGTAAATTCGTTATTGTGCAACTGGCCAACCGCTTCATTCTGAGCAGGCGTAATGTTAAAACTGCTGCTGGTTGCACCACTGGTCGGGGCATTAGTTGGTAGCTGGGTCCAGTACGCACCATTCCAGCGGTTTGCTTTAATAGAACCATTAGCCCCCGTTATATCTCCACTCGGATAAGTAAAGGTTGCGGTATAACTATAAGTGCCACTTCCGCTGTCGGTGAATTTCCAGTAACGTTTCAGGTAATTGGTTTGAGCGCCGTTAACCGTGTTTTGCGGGTGCACATCGTTTACCACGTTTACGCCAATGGTACGATTGGTGGAATTAGTTACAATTGTAAGCTCAACCGGAGAATATTCTGCCGTGCCGGTCATATCGCCGATCGGGAAGAGATAGGCCGTACTGGTTGCGCTGGCTGCAATTGTTCTCTTCAACTGACCAGTTCCATCGGCAACAAACATTTTCGTTGCAGAAGGGGAAGTAATATTAATTGCGTTTACTGTAAGATTATTAGTACCTAAAATTACCTGACCATTGGTCAGCGTGAAGGTGCCGGCAATTGTCTTACTGGAATTCAGGATAAGCTGGGCATTGCTTACCGTAACGTTAACAGGTCCATTGGTAGAAGGGAACTCTTTGTCGGTAGTTGTCTGAATTCCGGAAGTGGCTGCATACTCCAGTCGGTTGTTGATACCAGAATATACTACCGCCCCAGATCCTGAGATCGGACTGCCAGCATTGTTTATGGTAAGTACAGCATTATTGTTTACCGGCATATTACCGGTTAAATTAATACCACCGGTATTATTGATTATATAGCCAACTTTCCCGGTTACGCCGCCGGAAGCAAAAGTAACATTCTGTTGAGCTGCTCCTCCGAAAGTAATGGTTGGGGAAACGACACCGGTATTGGTAATAGTACCGCCAGACTGGATCAGGTCTCCTGAAAGCACGAGCTTTTGGGTACCGCCGGTTACATTGCTCAGATCCAGAATACCATTGCTCTGAACCAGGTTACCATTAACGTTAAGCGTACCGGTGAAAGTCCCGCTTCCGTTAGTATTACCACTAACGATGGTAGTACCCCCATTATAAAGCAGGTTACCTTTTACAGTCATTGTATAGCTTCCGCCCAGCAACAGGCTACCAGTTCCGGTACTGTTCACTGTAAGGTTCCCATTCACTGTTCCAGGCGCGCCGCTAAGCGATAAAATACCGGTAGTCTGGCTTGGGCAATTCCAGGTAAAATTCCACAAACTGGAAGGTATTCCTGCAGGCATCTTCGAAACCACTCCGGTAACTAAAAAATCGGAACCAGTGTTGTAAGTAGCTGAAGCAACAACCCCCTCGTCCCGGGCATGTTCGTAAGTAGATCCAGCATTAAATAGAAGTGAAGCAGCAGCTGAAGTAATAACGCCGGCATTTTTAAGGACTCCGGTTACGGTTACAATGCTGTTTGCGGTATTTAAGCTATTCAGGAAAGTAGCAGGAGTATTTTCTTTCAGGTGGAGCGTTCCGGCAATTGTAGCTTCATTGCCGGTGCCGGAAAAAGCCAGGCCAAGGCTATTGGTACCGGTGCTGGCCAGGATCAGGGAAGAACCGCTTTCAACAGTTAGATCGGTATTGGCGCCGCCGGAAATAGTTAACGTATTGGAGCCGGCAGATTGCAGGTTTACTGTGGTATTTCCGGTTACAAAAAGCTGACCGATGGTTTGCATTGGTATGTTGGTTACTGTAACCGTACTGCCGGAGTTAAATTGCAGCACATCGCTGTAGCTCAAGTTCTCGCGGCCTGGCGTCCAGTTTCCGGCAACCGTATAATCATTGGACTGCGAGCCGTTCCAGGTATAAGTGCGATTGGAAACAAACCGTCCGGTAAAGTCGCTGTTGTTCAGAGGGCTTTCTGTACTGGCCTGAGAAGAGAGATTCAGAACATTAGAAGCGGAAGAACCGGCTAATTGAGCCCAGTATTGTCCGTTCCAGCGGTTAGGCAGCATACTGGTTGCTGTCCCGCTTACGTCCGCTGGCAGATAGGTGAAATTAGCAGTGTACGTGTAAGTACCGGTTGCTGCATTATCGTCGGTAAAACTCCAGTAGCGGTTCAGGTAGCTGGTTTGGGTAATTCCCTGATCCATGTTCGGGTGCTTTCCGGCGGCTACTCTTAACCCGATTGTTCTGGCAGCAGTATTGGTAGCGAAGCTGATTGTAGCAGGGGTGTATTCCGGCGTGCTGCCGTTAAACCGTCCGACAGGGAAAATAAAGGAAGATGAGCCGGATGCAAAGGTCTTCTTAAGCTGGCCCGTACCGTTTAAAACAATCATCCGGGTACCGGAAGCTGTTCCGAGAAAGGTGCCTCCAATGGTCAGATCATTGTTTCCTAAAAGGATAAGACCGCTGTTTAAGGTAAGCGTACCGCCAATAGCGCCATTTCCGGTTAAGGTGAGAGTATTATTCGGTGCAGGAGCAGTAAGATTAACGGTTACGTTGGTGGGGCCATTTAAGGCGGGCAGCTCTCTTGTAGTTGCAGTTATCGCACCGGTGGCAGATGTATAGGCCAGCGTTGTAGTTCCGGTATAAGCAACAGCTCCGCCATTTACAGGAGTAGCAGCGTTGCTGGCGATGGTTAACGTTGCTCCGGCATTTACAGGAATTGTACCCGTTAAATTAATGCCGGCATTGTTGCTGACGGTTACGTTAATAGTGTTGGCAATGCCAGGAGTAGCAAAGGTTACATTCTGGGCAGAAGTACCATTAAATTCAACCGTGCCTGAACCGCTTCCCGATTCTGTAAGGCTGGCTCCGGCACCTTGCGTAAAACTGCCACTTACTTTTAAGGTAGAACTGCCGGAGGTGCTGGAAAAATCTATGGATGTATTTGGCGCCTGCACGAAGTTATTAACTACCAGAAAATTATTGTTGCTTGCTGCGTTGGTCAGCCTTAAATACGTGCTGGCATTAGATTGCAGAAAGAATGTACCTGCTGCCGTTATAGTACCTCCGTTTAATAGCAGGTTCATGGTGGAGTTTCCGGTAATATTCCAGGTGATATTGCCAAAGGTTTGGCCCGTCAGGTTCGGAATTACGGAAGAAAGTGCAGTATATTTTCCGAAAACTATAGTTGAGTTTGCGCCCCAGATTGCTATAGGTACAGTTCCGGTAGCAGTAGTAAAGTTATGGTTATAGGTAGAGCCGTTGCTGAAAGTTAACGTACCGGCCGGACTGGTAATAAGGCCCGCATTATTTATAGTTCCATTAATAGTAACAGCAGCGTTTGTAGCGTTGAAGTTATTGTAAACGTTAGTTGTGCCGGGACCAGAAAGGGTAAGGATCCCATCTATTGTAGCGGTAGTGCCAGCGCTAAAGTTTACCGTTAAGCTGTTGGAGGTATTGCCTAAGGTCAAGGACGTTCCGGTTGGAATTTCTAAATCTATGCCGTTTCCGCCGCTAATGGTTAAAGTAACTGTAGCAGTAGTGCCTTGCAAGGTAACATTGGCATTACCGGAAAGCACCAGTTTGCCGATGATTATGGAAGGTATTGCCGTAACTGTAGCAGTGGAATTAAAGGCAATAATATCGGTTGCGGCTGAAGGGATAGAGCCGGTAGACCAGTTCCCCGGGGTTATCCAGGCGGTATTGCCTCCTGCTCCCGTCCAGGTGTAAGTGGTTTGCGCCTGCAGGCGGCTAAGCGGCAGCAAACAAAGCAAGACCAACATCACTTTAAAGCATCCGGCTTGGTACCCGGAAGCTCTTCGTGCAGCATGCTTTTTTTGTTTGTACCCGATTTCGGCCCTGGATTTTAAGGGATGCGAGTGAGTAAATGATTTGAGCATAGATTATAAATAGTGAAATAAATTATCCAACAGAGACAAGGTCCAATACAACACGTTCTTAACTACCCAAAATAAAGCCGTTGCATGAAGCTTTAATGAAAAAAAATCTTTTCTTCAGCATAATTCCATGTTAAAGCTACAATAGGTGGCCGAACGAGGCACTATTAAGCTTTGCACCAGATGTTATTAGCAGACTTTGGGAGAATACAAAAATTTAGAAATAAGTTCCTATCTTAAAGGAAGAACCTGCTAATTAATTCCAATTTTTTCCGGCAATAGAACTAAAGGCCGTTTTTAAGCCAAGTGATATGCGGTGTAAGGAAGCAAATTAACTCGTACTGGTTCCGGACAGGAAATAATACCTGCTTTGCCTATGGGCTTTCCAGGCAAATGCCTCCAGTTTTTAAAGGAGGCTTTACCGGAAATTAAAATGGAGCCATGCATTTTTGACTTCAGGCACCAGACAGACCACAACTAAAAGTTTCTTTGTAAAACCCTTTCCAGAAATTATTCATTGTGCAGGGAAAAAATTAATTTTACCTTTCTAAAAATAAACTGTGCTACGATAAGAAATGGGAAGAGCATTTGAATTCCGTAAAGCCCGCAAATTTAAGCGCTGGGATAAAATGTCGAAGGCGTTTTCGCGCTTAGGCAAAGAAATTGTGATGGCGGTGAAAGAAGGCGGCCCGAACCCGGATGCCAACTCGCGCCTCCGGACCGCCATTCAGAACGCCAAAGGCGTGAACATGCCCAAGGACCGCGTAGATGCTGCTATTAAGCGCGCTTCGAGCAAGGAAGAAGGCAATTACGACGAGGTGGTGTATGAAGGCTACGGCCCGCATGGTATTGCCATTCTGGTAGAAACCGCTACCGACAATATAAACCGCACCATTGCCAACATGCGCGTGTATTTTTCGCGGGCGGGCGGCGCGGTAGGCAAAACCGGCTCCCTCGATTTTATTTTCACCCGTAAAGGTATTTTCCGCTTGCCAGCCGAAGGCCTGAACCTGGAAGAGCTGGAGCTGGATCTGATCGATTTCGGCGCGGAAGATATTTACGAGCACGATGGCGAGATCATTATTGAAACGGCCTTTACCGACTTCGGAGCCATGCAGAAAGCCCTGGAAGAACGCGGCCTGCCGGTAACTTCCGCCGAGCTGCAGCGCATCCCGAACACCCGCACCGAACTTACCGACGAACAAGCGGAAGACATCGAGAACCTGGTCGAAAAGATCGAGGAAGACGATGACGTACAGGCTGTTTACCACAACATGGCCTAAGCCACTTTTTAGTACAAAAGCATACGGTTTCCGGCTTTTCATCCAAAATTCCTAGCGTTTCCGGCACCCTGCTCAGGTGGCCGGAAACGCTTTTTTTATGTCTTCGCTTTCCAAATTCCGTTGATTGAAGCCAATAGATATGGGGAATAGGAAATCAGGCCGCAGGTTTTGTGTTTGGGAACAATCCGGTAATGATAAAAAACTGTGCCTATACGTCAGGTTCCTTGCTTATAGCGCCTATCCATTGCCGTTGACTTCAGTCAACGGAATTCCTTAAGGCTGATTGGCGTTTCCGGCTTTGCATGCCTCCTAATACCCGGAAAATAATTTCAAAAAATTCTGACCTCCATACTAAGGGTGTCTCTCTCTTTGAAATGTCTAAAGATCAGAAACCGGTTAACGCCTTCAAATAAACCGGTCTTTTGAAAGGTATGAAAAAGATATTGCTTACTTCCCTCCTGCTTTGCGGATTCCTTTTTACCGGTTTTATCGGGCTTGATCTTCGTCCGTCATTCTCTTACGAGATATTCAGATCACCTTATTATCGCCTTATCAGGAAAACGGCTCCGGCAGCAAATGCCCAGATTGGTTTTGTAGCTGCCACGCTGGATGCCCGTGCTATGGAAAACCCGACTTTTAAAGATGCACGCATGCCGGCTTTACTGGAAGCCATTAACCAATACGTACAGGATAGCCTGAGCCTGCAACCGCTGAACATCTCAACCCCAAAACTAATCGATGGCCCGGATATCTTCCTGGGCTCTGTGCTGCAAGGTCAGCGGCCGCTTTATATCACTGCCGATTGCCCCCAGGAAAAGGAATCGCCGGAATATTGCATCCGGTTAGCCGGGCAGCTGGGGAATAAAGCCTGGATGCAGCAATTGCAGGAACAGATATCTAAAAACAACCTGGATTATGCGCTGGTGTTACAGATAGGCGAAGGTTACCTGTACCCGAACGGGAAAATGAAGCGGGTGAATGCATTAATTGAAAAACGAAGCGCGCCGCAAGCCGGCCTGGATATGGGCACCAACTTCTGGCTGCCGATGTCGCAAAAGCTGGTAGCTACGAATAAACCGATAGACGTGCTGTTCATTAAAGGTTTCCTGATCAGGAAAGATGGCAAGGTTATCCGTTTGGGCGGAGAAGGAATAACGGCGGCATCCAAAGCCCGCTTCCTGGAGCAGGCGGTCAATATCAGCCATGAATTTTCAGAAGAAGAACTCAACAGCGTGCAAAATAATGTCCGGCGTGAAGACCTGCCCGGACGGCCACTTAACTGGCAGATAGCTGCCCGGCACCTGGTAAAAACCCTTACCAACCCGAACCTGGAAAGCCGCGGCGGCTACATTAAATAAGCTACATCAAAAATGGCTGTCATCTTGAGCGACAGCGAAACAGCTCGTCCGCTACTGGTAAAAAGTTTAAATCTGGCTTTCGTGCTGAGAATCAACGAGGTCCTTCGCTATCGCTCAGGATGACAGGTGGAGTTTTAAAAAGCTTCTAATTACTGAGAAAAATAATTTTAACCTAAACCATTAATCAATCTAAAACCGTGAAAAAACTATTTACATTTCTAACTGCTTTATTTTTAGCGTCAGCTACTTTTGCCCAGCAAGGGCCGACCGGCTCTATTCCGAATGCCGGCTTCGAAAACTGGCAAACCAAAACCGGCTTTGGCATGACCGGACCTTATACTTACGACATGCCCCGGGACTGGAAGCTTGGTTTTGCCTCCGAATACATTTCCCTTTTTATGAAGCCAAGCATCGGAAAAGCGCCTAATTCCCTGGCCGGCACCTTTGCCCTGAAACTTTCTTCCACCCCCGACACCATTGGCGCTGATCTGGAAGCTACATTTCCGCTGGGCCCGAACAACCGTCCGGATGGCTTTACCGGCCAATTTCAGACTTCGGGCGTAGTTACCGATATGGATGATTACGGCCAGGCGCTGGTATTTATGACGAAATGGAACGGTACCAAACGCGATACGATCGGATTCGGAATGGGAGAATTAAGCTCTTCGCCCGGTGCATTCTCTCCTTTCTCCACCCCGATCCAGTATATGAACAGCAGCATGCCGGATACCGCTATAATTTACCTGCTGTATTTCCCGGATGAAGCCAATACCCATGTTCTGGTAGACAACCTTTCTTTTATTTACCTGCTTGGCACCAAAAAAGAAACTGCTTCCGCCAGCCAGCTTAAACTGTTCCCGAACCCGGTTACTGAAAAAGCCACCTTAACTTTTAATGCACAGAAAGCCGGTAAAGGCACTTTAATTATCCGCGATATGGTAGGCAAAGAAGTGAAAAAACTGCCAGTAGCAGATGTTAATGCCGGCGCTAATACTATTCCGGTTCAAACCGCCGATCTGAAAAAGGGCATTTACACCATAACTCTGCAAACGGAAAAGGAAACCCAAACCCTCCGCTTCCTCAAACAGTAAGGTTTAGAGTTAAAAAAGCAAAAGAGGCTGCAGGATTTCTGCAGCCTCTTTTTATGTCTGGCTTTTTAGCTTAACACTAACTTCTGAACCGGATATCTTTAATGCGGAGTTGAAGCGAGGTTACGCCCCGGAAAACGTTCTGTTCTACGCAATAGCAAACATCGAAGGGAATACCTTTCAGAATTTTCGGATAATGATCGGCCATACCGAAAGCAATGGCGTCTATTTCGGTCATACCGTCCTGGGTGAGGCGGAGCTTTAAGTGCGTATCGCCTACTACGCGGCAGGAACCGGTATCGTACACGCATTCAGAAGCAAAAACCGGGGCCATGTTGCCCGGGCCAAAAGGCTCCATTTGTTTAATGATCCGGCAAAACGGGTGCGAAACCTGGCTCAGACGCAACGGCGCATCGATATCGATCTGGGGGATGCGGAGTTCATCGGCCAGGGTGCGGGAAACTATTTCTTCAAAGCGTTCGCGGAAGGCCGGAATGTTTTCCACCTTCAGGGTAAGACCGGCGGCATACATGTGCCCGCCAAATTGTTCCAAGAGATCAGAACATTCCAGAATGGCGCTGTGCACATCGAAGCCGGGAACGGAACGCGCCGAACCGGAGGCCATGCCGTTCGATTCGGTGAGGATAATGGTGGGTCGGTAATATTTTTCGATGCAGCGCGAAGCTACAATTCCTACCACGCCTTTGTTCCAGCCTTCTTTATACAAAACGGTAGATTTGGCATTGCGGAGAAATTCGTCGCCCTCGATCATGAGGAGCGCTTCGCGGGTGGTGTTGGTATCGTGCAGGCGGCGGCTGGTATTCGATTCGTCGATGCTTTTGGCGGCTTCGAAGGCTTCTTCTTTGGTTTTAGCCAGCAGCATGGCCACCGAACGTTTGGCATCGCCCATGCGGCCGGCAGCATTTATGCGCGGCGCCAGTCCAAATACGATCGTGGTAATATCGATCTCATCTTTCAGGGCAGCAAGTTCTTTCAGGGCGGTAATTCCGGGCCGGACCGGGCCTTCCGTTAATTGCTTTAAGCCGAAATAAGCCAGAATGCGATTTTCGCCGGTAATAGGTACAATATCGGCGGCAATACTGATAACCACCAGATCGAGCAGGCTGTAGAGTTCCTCCGGATCGAAGTTATTCTGCATGCAAAAAGCCTGCATCAGCTTAAAGCCTACGCCGCAACCTGCCAAGTCTTTGTAAGGATAAGGGCAATCGGATTGTTTCGGATCGAGTACAGCTACGGCAGCGGGCACCTCCACATCGGGCAAGTGGTGGTCGCATATAATGAAGTCTATTCCTTTGGCGCTGGCATATGCCACCTTATCATTCGATTTTATGCCACAGTCGATGCTGATGATGAGGGTAAAACCGTTTTCGATGGCCCATTCAATTCCTTCCGAAGAAACGCCGTAGCCTTCTTTGTACCGGTCCGGAATGTAGTAGCTCAGGTTTTCTTTGAAGTAAGGATGCAGATAGCTGTAAGCCATGGCAACCGATGTGGTACCGTCCACATCATAATCGCCGTAAAGCAACACTTTTTCCTGGCGGTACAGGGCTTCGTTTAGCCGGTTCACCGCCTTGGCCATGTCCTTCATCAGGAACGGATCATGGAGGTGGTCCAGCGAGGGACGAAAATAATCTTTGGCTCCTTCGAAAGTACAGATGTCGCGCTGGCAAAGAACAGTGGCAATTACTTCGTGAATGGAGAGGCACTGAGCCAGATGTTTGACCTTTTCCGGGGCCGGCGCCGCTTTATAAACCCATCTTTTCTCCATACTGCCCGTGCATTTTGTTAATTTACTACCTACAAAATTACGCAATTAGTCCGGTAAAAACCGAATTGCTTTTAAGAGCAACTGGCCAATTGCTGAAAAAGTGCGTATTTTTGCCTGATTTTCAATTCTATTTCACGTGAAACAGCTAAAAGACTTTTATAATAAGTACAAAGATTACGGGCAGACGGATGCACTGATGTACCTTTCCTTTGTTGTTTTCCTGGTTCTGTTATTTATTTTCGGGTAAGCTATTCAGGCTTTTCAGATGTAAGGGCACACTTTTTCCTAGCCTTTTTTCGGTCAGAAACCTACTGTTTTGTTGGTTAGTCTAAATGGAGGAATATCATTGTGCTAGCAGGTGCTCCTTATATTATGTTGTCATTCTGAGTGAGAGCGAAGAACCTTGTCAACGAACTGGGCTACTGACTTTTCTGGCTTTAAACCTATCGTTTTCGCGTCATTTCGACGTCAAGAGAGCTCCCATCAAGATGGTAGTACCTTCTATTTTGACTTCACTACCTTATTCCGGAGATCTCTCCTGCCGTCGAGATGACGGAACAAAAAACCATTTCCCTTAAGTAGACAAAACCACCCTTGCCCCTCCTTGAAAAGGAGGGGAGCTCTACTAAGCCAGCTCTTTGCTCAAACAGTGAAAGGACAATTAGCTGCCATTACACAGTTCTTCACCAGAGTTAGCTGTACTCAAATCTGCAATCGAGTACTTGTATTGTCCTGAAAATCCTTAAATCCTGAGAATCCTGATTCAATTCACCACGGCGGCATCGCCTCTCAGGTTGCGGAAACGTTTGCGGGCTTCTACGGAATAGGTGCTGCCGGGGAATTTGACCAGCAGGTCGTTGTAGAGCTTTTTGGCCTGTTCGATGTCTTTCAGGTTTTCTTCGGTGATTTTGGCGGTCATGAATAAAGCGTCGTCGGCCAGAATATCCTGGTTATGGTTGGCGGTAATCTTCGCTAAATTGAAGAGGGCATCGGTGTAATTTCCCTGGCGTAAATATATTTTAGCTTTCTGGTAATAAATCTCATCGGCCAGGCTGTGGCCGGGGTATTGCTTCAGCATGAAGTCGAGCTTCTGAATGGCTTCCGAGAACTTATTCTGAAATACGAGCAGGTCGGCTGCGGCATACGCTTCCATGGCTTCGGTAGTGGTATCGAGGCCGGTATTATCCGTTATCAGCAAGCTCAGCTCCATGGCATCGTTGGCAATCTCACGGCTGGTGGCCAGTTTCAGAATATCGAGGTGGGCCTGGGCCAGTTCGAAGTCGCCTTTGTAATAGCTCAGGCGGGCATTGCGTAGCTTAGCTTCGTGCCCGATCGGGGTTTCTTTATGCGATTTTTCTACCTGCGAGTATAGCAAAGTAGCTTCCCAGGGCTCGCCTTTCAGCAGGTAAATATCGCCCAGATTTATTTTTGACTGGGCTACCAAGTCCGGATTGGTGCGCGGAGTGTTTACTACTTCTTCCAGCAAATTTATAGCCTGCTCTTTTTCATCGAGGTAGAAAGCGTGGAGCATGGCCATGTTGCGCATGGCGTCGGCGGTGCGGTCGTTTTTACCGAATTCCTGCAGCAGCTTCTGGTAGTCCGCAATCAGGCTTCTGATTTTGGTGTGATCTATCGGGAAAGTGTTTTTCACCTGCTCTTCTTTAGCATTAAGCAGCCGCTGCCGCGAAACCACATAGTAAGGGCCCGACGGATATTCCCGGCCCACGTATTCAAAAGCTTCGATGGCTGTTTCGTAATCGCCGTTCTTTAAGCTAATGGAGCCGATCTCGAAGATCCGGTTGCCGTTTTCGCGGCTGCGGCGGTCAAGGGCACGCGCCTGGATCAGGGCACTGGAAAAGTCTTTACGCTGCAGGTAAACCCACAACAGCAATTCGCTTAATACATTCTGATTCGGGTTTTTCTGTACCGAAGAAATTAAGGTACGCTCGAGCGCTTCAAATTCCTTTTCATCTTTCATGCTGTTCTGAAGCATATTCTGCGCATAACTGATTTGCGCCGGATTGGCCTGCACCAGCAGCAACACCTCGCCCATGAGCTTATCGCTCTGACGCAAGTTGGTATAATGCTGCATCAGTTCTCCGGAATAAGCCAAAGGGTTGTTCTCCAGTTTCCGGCCTTGCAGGTAAGTTTTTTCCAGGTATTCGGGCAAGCCGCGCTCTAAGAATATCTGGGCCGTGGCCCGTACTTTGGGCGGTGTGAGCTGCGAAATTACTTTGTCGAATTGCTTCTGGCTGTTCTGAGCATTTCCGGCGGCGGCATATACTACTCCTAAGTCCACTTCATAAGCGGGCATGCCGGGGTATTTTTTCTGGGCTTTCTTCACCAGTTTTTCCGCATCGCGGTATTTCTTCAGCGCCAGCAGGGTTTTCAGGTAATCGGGGTAAACCTGCGGAAATTGCTCGTTATTCCCGATCAGCTTTTCGAAAATAGCTTCGGCTTTGGCATGATCGCCTTTGGCCACGTATTCCTTCGCCAAAGCCGCATCGCCGGTTTGCTTCTGGGCCTGTACCGGATAATTTCCTAACAGGAACAGGCAAAACAGTATGGTTTTTAAATAAAAAGTTGCGCGCATATATATTTTGTAGTTCGGAGCTTGCCTGGTTTTAAACTTTTCGCTTTAAAGCCTTGGGTTATAAACCCGGCTCCACTAAAGCCCTTGCTTTAATCCGGGAAATTTCAGTTTCCGCGAAGTAATGCTGAGGTTTTGAATCGGCCAGTAGCGGTTCTCCTTTGTTCAGCTTTTCAATATAACGGAATTTTAACCTAAACTGTGCAAACGGCCGCTAATAAAAAAAGCTGCTTCCTCAGAAGCAGCTTTTTTTCAGTAAATGTAATAACGTTTGTTCTTAGAAGAATTTCACGCGGTTATCTTTAATTTCGGCTTCGGCTTTAATGGCTTCGTAAACAGCGTTGTCTAAACGGGCCATGCGCATGCCTTCGAGCTGCTTTTTCACGCCGGCAATGTCCGTAACTGGAGCAGCCGGAGTAATCTGCTGCAGTTCAGCCATAATTACGCCACCCTGGCCTTCGATTGCTTCGGTACGTTTACCTGGTTGTAAAGCGAAGATCTTACCAACGGCTACCGGCTCAATGCCCGCGCCTTCGATGTTGGCAGAACCGAACGTTACGTTAGAGGCAGTACGAACCTGGGCTTCAGGGCCATATTTAGCGGCGATTTCTTCTAAAGAACCTTTTGCGTTAGCCAGTTTCTCTTTAATCGCATTTGCTTTTAATTCGTTACGAACAGCAGCGGTTAACTCTTCGCGGCGGGCTTCGATGTTCTGTTCGCCTTTTTCGGTTTTACCGGTAAGTACGGCTACTACAAACTGATCGTCTACTTCGAACACTGGCGATACCTCGCCTACTTTGGTGTCTTTGTTGAAGGTCCAGCGAACCAGTTCGCGGGCGTTCAGGTTGTTCACGAAACGGTCGTTCTGACGGAGGTTTTTCGCTTCCGCTTTTACGAAAGATTTGTCTTTGGCAATATTGGCGTTAAATTCTTCGGCGTTTTTGCTGGTACCAGCCAGCTCATCGACTTTGCGGAAAGCGGCATCGCGGGTATCGTCGGAAGAGCCAATGTTGCGGGTAACGGTTGCAATCTGGTAGCTGCGGGTAGTTTTAGGTTCGGTAACTTTTACAATGTGGTAACCGAAGCTTGTTTCTACCAGGTTTGGCAGCAAGCCGGTAGATTTTGCATTAAATACTGCTTTGTCGAACTCCGGAACCATGTTGCCCTGGTTGAACCAGCCTAAATCGCCGCCCTGAGAAGCTGTTCCGTCGGAACCGTACTGACGGGCCATTTCTTCGAAAGAGGCGCCGCGTTTGATCTGGCCTAATACTTCTTCGGCTTTCTTCTTGGCTTCGGCTTTTGCTTCCGGAGTATCAGAAGCAGGCTTGAACAGAATGTGGCTCGCGCGGATAGACGGGGTACCGCCTTCTTTTACGTCGGAAACTTTATACATAGTATAAGTACCGTTTTCCTCGAAAGGCCCAACAACGGTACCTTTGGTTAAAGAAACCGATTTCAGTTTTTCCGGCAGCTGGCCAATGTTCACGTAAGACGGGTTGAAAGGCGTTTCGGAATTAGCAGCTACGAACAGAGAATCGTTGGTAGAATTCTGGAATTGTTTGGCCAGGCTCTGGATTTCTTCTTTTGCGGCATCTTTGTCGGCTGCGGAAGGAGCAACCGAAACGGTTACGTACTCTACGCTACGGGAAGGCTCGGCTTTGTATTTATTCTTGTTTTTATCCAGGTACGCTTTCAGCTGGTCGTCGGTCACTTTAAAAGCCGAATCGCTCAGGGTGAAGTACGGGATGTACAGGTATTTTACAGAAGCCTGCGCATTTTGCTCTTCGTTAAAGTTCTTTGCTTCCTGGGTGGTTACGTAAGCCGACTGTTTGATCAGGTTGTCGAACTTCATGCGCATGCGATCCGGACGAAGGCTTTCTTCGAAGTTCACCCACATGGCCTGCTGCTCAGCCGGTGCTTTGTTCAGGTTTCTCAGGTATTCGATCACTTTAGAGCGGTCGAACTGGCCGGTTTGCGGATCGGTGAAGGACTGCTGAATAGCAGGGTGAATGTGATTGCCCTGTACCATGTCTACCAGTTCTTCTTCGGTAACGGCTAAACCTAAACGGTCGAATTCTTTTTGAAACGCTATTTTAAAAATAAGCTGGTTCCAGGCTTGCTCACGCAGCGGACCCATTTCGTTTTCGTTTGGCTGACGGCCCTGGTTCTGGTTAATGAAGTTGCGTTTTACGCCTTCAAGCGTTTCGTCGAATTCCTGAATAGTGATCTCCTGACCGGCTATTTCGCCTACAATTGTATCACCGCGCCCAAATAATCTGGATTGAGGACCAAGCAAATCGCCTAATACCATGAAAATTAGCAAGCCGACCGCGATTGCGCCTACGGCCCAGCCAGACTTTTCCCTGATTTTGTTAATTACTGCCATTGAATAGTTTAATTATAAAAGAATTGCAAAATAATGAGAATATCCGGTAAGTTCAAAATTTTACACCCTTTAGCCGGCTTTATGTTAAGATTTATGTTTTAGTAGAAAGTAAAAGGGGTTTTTTGATGGGAAAATATAGCGTTTTTGTTCCTATTGAAATACTTATTTTCGGCCTTGAGCAAGCTTCAACTCTAAACTCATAACTCATAACTTTTAACTCTTAACTGACTTTCCCCTCAAGCCGGGTGGCTTCGTTTCTAACTCGAAAGCCGTGGATTCACCTGCCCTACCGGGCTGCCTCCTGCGTCGGCACCGGTTAATCCAAAGTCTTTCTCCTTAGAAACTGGTATCAGTTTTCCTCAGATTTGGCTTTTATCTTTTTGTGTAAGATCAGATAATGTTGGCTCGCGCGACGCTGCGCTGGCGATATGCGTGAAATCTATTTTTGTGAAACCATGAAAAATCCTTTAATCCTTAAAATCTTGTTCAGACATAAACGTGAATTAATAATGTGAAAGGGCACCCACAAGGGATGCCCCAGCATGTAATTCCTAATTCTGAAAATTCTATAATTCTGGAAATTCTGATTTCAGACAATTGTCCGGAAAATCCTTAAATCCTGAAAATCCTGATTCTGATTCAGACAAAAAGCGGCCTTACGATTCTGTTTGCTCCGGGTGCATGGTGAGCTGTACGGTGTTGATGCGGTTCTCGTCCATGGTGAGGATGGTGATGGTGAAGGGCGGAACCTGGATCACGTCGCCGGGCTTTGGGATGTCTTCGTATTCGGAGAAAATGAAGCCGCCCAGGGTTTCATAATCGCCTTCGGGAAGTTGGAAACCGTATTTTTCGTTCAGGTAGTCTATTTCGTGGCGGGCACTGAAAATGTACGTGTTCGGTTCCGGCAATACCTGTTCTACCAGATCATCTTCGTCGTATTCGTCCTGAATTTCGCCGAAAATTTCTTCTATTATGTCTTCTACGGTTACAATACCGGAGGTGCCGCCAAATTCATCTACGACCAGGGCCATGCTCCGGTGGTCGGCAATGAATTTTACGAGAAGCTCGTTGGCCAGCATGTTTTCCGGAATTACGGTTACCGGCGTTAAGATCTCAGCAATGGTGGCCGGCCGGCGGAAAAGCGATAACTGGTGGCAATAGCCGATTATATTATCGATGGTTTCTTTGTAGATGAGCAGTTTGGAATGGCCGGTTTCCACAAAAGCTTCCCGCAAAACTTCGATCGGTTCGGAAAACTCTACGGCTTCAATTTCGGTTCGCGGCACCATGCACTCCCGCACCCGCACCGTCCGGAATTCCAGCGCATTTTCCAGGATCCGGGTGTCGATGTCGGCCATTTCTTCGGTTTCACTGACATCGGCAGCGCGGCGCATGTGCTCATCGAGGTTGGTAGCGGCAAAGGCCGGACGGTCTTTCTGGTAACTAACCCGGGCCACCCGGCTGGTAACGAACCGATTGAAGCCGGTTACGAACTGCACGAGCGGGTAAAAAATATAATACGAAACTGCCAGCGGCGCGGCAAAAGGGGTAAGCAGGCGATGCCCGTAAATGCCTACAAACAGCTTAGGTACCAGCCAGCGAAAAAGGAAAATGGCCAGCGCACCAGCTAAAACGGCAAGGCAAGCAACAGCAACGGCTGAAAATTCGGTAAGTTCGGGGAGTTCCTCGTAAACCTTTGCTGCCAGTACCGCTCCCCCGCCTACCATGGCCAGTAAACGGCCTACCAGGCAGGTAGCGGCCAACCGGAGCCGGTGTTCCAGCAGCCAGTCGGTCAGTTTTTCGGCCCAGGAAAGTTTTTTTGCGCCTATTTCGAAAGAAAATTTTGCCGGCCGAAGGTAAATGGTTTCGGCGGTGGTGTAAAAGCCTATCAGCAGCAGAAAAAAAACCAGAAGCAAAATGGGGCCGGGGTCGGTCATAGGGCAAGGCAACGCTTAAGAGCGCTGTTTCTTTTTTTCGTTACGGAACAACATTAAACAAACAATAGTAATCATAAAAATCCAGTAATTATACCCGATAGCCGCTGAAATAGATACGCTTTGCCCGTCGATAATGCACCGGTGCACGCCGATCACTAAGGAAACGATGGCAAGGGAAAGGTAAATGGTTTGTTTAAGGTTCACGTTGAAAATATTGCATTGAAATACCGGAATTCCGAAAACAGGCTTTTTACTTCCTTTTTCCTGCCTTCCGGCTTTATAAAATTATTGCTTTACCGAGAAAACACCGCTTGGCTTCAGAATTTTGTACCGGGAAAAATCTTGGTTGGCTTCGAGGCCCGTGCCAGTAAGAATCTCATCGGCCGTGCGGATCTTTACGAATTTGTCGGTCTTGATCTGCTGCTTCCGCTTATCCCAGCGGAGTTCTTCGGTGTTCAGAGTCTGGTTCTTTTCCAGGTTCTTCACCACTACATTTCCTCTTACCCGGTACGAATCGGTTCCTTTGTCGTATTTGCCGTAATTGGAACGCAAAGTACTGGTAACCCGGCCCTGATCGTCGAGAAAAGTTAGATCTAGGCCTTTGGGGTAAATGCCGTCGCCGTTTTCAAATTGCTGCTGCAGCGGCGAATTCAGCTTGATTTTCACGCGGGCCGAATCGCTGTAAAGCGTATGCACGTTGGCCGTTTCCATGATGGGGCCGGTATACTTTTTCTCTTTATCGGGATCCTGGGTCGGGCCACAGGAAGTAACGGCCAGCACCAGCAACCCTGGCAGGGCGTAAGCAAACAGCAATTTCCGGTAAAGAGAACCCTTGTGCATTAAAACGTTAGCAGCTATTTATCTGGTAAAGCACTATTGCCGGAGGCCTTTCTTACTTTTTCAGTTGAAAACCTACCGTTTAAAAATTAATCTAACTTACGCTGGATAAACCATTTATTGTTCAGAGTGAAACCGGCCTGTACGCGAATAAAGTTTTCCTGTACCAGGTTATCATCAGTTGTGCCCCGCTTCCCATATGCAAAGCCCAGGTTCAGGAAATTGCTTTCGGTAATTAGCGCCCGGCCCACCGGCAAGGTAAAGCCCCAGGTAACGGCAGCTTCGTTTACTTGCTTTCCGGCCAGCTGATAAGGCGTTTGCCCGAAGCTGAGGCCGGCGCGGTAAGCCACCCGGCGGAAGTAGCGCGGAGAAGCCGGTTCCGGCACGTATTCGCCGCCCAGGCCAACCCGTAAGGCATTTTTCAGCTCATTCCGGCCTTCAAAACTCTTGAATTCTCCCCAGGCTTGCGAGGCCACATCAAGGGCAACACTCCAGTTTGTACCGTTGTCGATGCTGATGCCGGCCTGAAAACCGCCCGGGATCTGGGCTTTTCCGGAAGTGCTGTCGGCCTGGAACGAGGAAGTTACACTGGTAAAAGACATACGCTCCAGCTGGGTACGGCGTTCGGCGGTTAAACTGATCGGGAAATTATAAACCCCGCCAATGCCGATGCTGTATTTTTCCCCGAATTTCCGGCGGTACGCAAGCCCCGATTTAAAAGCAAAATCGTTGTAAGTGGTTTGCTGGCTTACCTGCAGCTGCTGGCCGCTTTGGTTCTGAATAGCCGAAGTAAAATTATTATTGATGGTACCGAAAATGTATGAAGCCGCTACCCCTACCGTAAGATCTTTGGCCACTTTTACGCCGTTGCCGAAATAAACTTCCGTTAAGCCGCCATCGCCGCTATATCTTACCAGGGCCTGCGTATTTGGATCGCCGGTTACCGGCTGGGAGGTATTGGTTTCGTACTGCACGGTGCTGAAAGGCTTCAGGCCAACGGCAGCGGTCCATCTTTTATGAACCGGCAGGCTCAGGCTGATGGTATTTAAGGTGGTGTTGCCGTCGCGCTGGGAGCGGTTTTCCTCTTTCAGGGTTTTCAGCTGACTGGCCACGCTCATTTCAAAAATCACATTGTTGTTGTAGTAGAGCAAAGCCGGGTTCAGCTCGTTTACCTGAGCGCTGTTAGGCGAAGAAACGCCGGTACCGCCCATGCTGAAATTGCGGATGTTGCCGTTGTTGGTAGAAACTTCGCCAATGCCCAGACGGGAATAAGGAGAATTCCCTGAACTTTGAGCCAAGGCAGGAGTTATAGCAAGCCAACCGGCGGCCAGCGCAAAAGCAGAAATATATTTAAACATCTTGTATCAGTAAACTATTAAGCCCGATCAAAACCAATTCAGGAATTGCAAAGATGCGGCCTTTTAAGTTAGTTTCAAAAAAAGCAGCGTCGCCGCCGCAAAGTAAGGTCACCAGACTTTCTGACTGGCTTTCATAGCGTTTTATAATGCCTTCGGCTTCGGCCAGCGTGCCGTTGTAAACCCCGCTTTGCATGGCTTGGGCGGTGGTTTTCCCCGAAAGTTCCGGAGCAAACGAAGGCTGTTCCAATAACGGCAAGCGGCTTGTAAACGTATGCATGGCCCGGAATTTCATATTCAGGCCGGGGGTTATCAGCCCGCCGTGGTAATTTCCGTTGGCATCCAGGAAGTCGTAGGTAATGCAGGTTCCGGCATCTATTACGAGGCAATCGGTATTCGGGTACAGGAAAGCAGCGCCTAAAACGGCCGCTAAGCGGTCTTTGCCTAAGGTTTCCGGCGTTTCGTAGAGGTTTTTGATAGGTAGCTTTGTTTCATGCGTAAGCACTACTTTTTTGCCCGGAACCGCTACGGTTTTCAGCACTTCTTCGGCCGGTGTACTTACTGTGGAAAGCGCCAGATTATCGAAGTTATTTTCAGCAGCCAGTTTTTCTAAAGCAGCCAGATCAGGTAAAATGCCTTTCTGCTTCAGTTCTTTGCCCTGAAAAACGCCGTACTTGATGCTGGTGTTGCCGATATCGATGATCAGGTTGTGCATATTACCCCACCTAAATCCTCCCCTAAAAACAGGGGAGGACTTTTTTCGCGGTATGTGTTTTTGGTTTATGTATTTATAGCGTTTTGCTTTTAAAAAGCTTTGATCCGTTGTTGGTATCTGTGGCCGACAGGTAAATTTCCGGAACCCCTGTAGAGACGTAATATATTACGTCTTTCACAGCATTGCGACAAATTTACCACATCTAGTACCCGTCTTGTAGCTGGTTCTGGCACTAATCAACAGTGTTAGTACCTCGAATGGAGACGTAATATATTACGTCTCTACAGGCTAATTTATTTAGTCATCCCGACCTTGTGAAGGGAACTAACGCATACCGAACACGAACGATAGACATTTATTGCTACGCTCAAATGCCATAGTAGTAACCAATAGTTTCCTCGGCTTCGCTCGGAATGACCGGCTTCTTTCCGTTGCCTGACAGCTCTGGTGTCTTCACCAACAACGGCAAAGTTCTACTTTCTTTCTTAATGCTGATGCCTAGCATTTCAGCAAACCAGACAAAAAAATTCCGGCAATGCTTTTCAACATTGCCGGAATTTAAGCTTTTGTTCTTATAAGAAATACTTCAGGCGGATCACTTCTTTTTCGGTGAGGAAACGCCAGTTGCCGCGTGGTAAGTCTTTCTTGGTTAAACCGGCGTATTGTACGCGGTCCAGGGTTACTACTTCGTAGCCGAGGCTTTCGAAAATACGGCGTACGATGCGGTTACGGCCAATGTGGATCTCGATGCCCAGGAACTTGTTGGTGTTGCCAATTAATGCCAGGTCATCTACTTCCGCTTTGCCGTCTTCCAGCTCCAGGCCGTCTACAATTTTCTGAAAGTCGTCTTTGGTAATTGGCTTATCCAATTCTACCTGGTAGATCTTCGAGTTCTTGTGCGACGGGTGGGTCAGTTTTTGGGCCAGTTCGCCGTCGTTGGTGAACAGCAGCAGGCCGGTGGTGTTTCTGTCTAAGCGGCCAACCGGGAAAATACGTTCTTTCGAGGCATTTTTCACCAGGTCCATTACCGTTTTGCGGCCTTCCGGATCTTCAGTAGTTGTGATAAAGTCTTTCGGCTTATTCAGCAACACATAGACCAATTTCTCACGACTTAAGTTTTTTTTTCCGTATTGAACGCTATCCGTTGGTTGTACTTTGTAACCCAGTTCGGTTATTACTTCGCCGTTTACCCGGATCTCGCCGGCTGCGATCAGCTCATCGGCTTCGCGGCGCGAACAGATACCTGCGTTGGCAATGTAGCGGTTCAGGCGCAATTGGCCGTCGGCCGAAAGGTCTTCGGAACGTTTGCTTTTATCGCGGTTGCTGTAGCGTTTTAATCCGGTGTAGTTCGGCGCTTCGCCCATAGCTTCCGGAGCTGCTGAACGGCCTCTGCGGTCTGCTACGCGGTCAGGTCGGCCGGTGCGGCTTTCGCGGGCCGGACGGTCGCCTCTTTCCGGACGATCTTCGCGGGATGAGGTACGTTTTTCGCCTTCCGCTTTGTAAGCATTGTACGAACGGTCACGGCTTGGGCGGTTTTCTCTTGGAGCGCGGTCTTCACCACCTTCTCTGGAGCCTTGGTTTTCGCGGGAGGCGCGCATGGCTTTCGTAAAACGGCTGCCTTCCTGACGATCTTCTTTATTAAAGGTACGGTCTTTGGAGTAACCTCTTTCGGAAGACCCGTATGACTTTTTATCGTCGGAACCATAGCTTTTTTTGGCGTATGGTTTGCGGTCGCCATCGTAAGAACGGGCTGGGCGCTCGCTGCGGTCGTTATTGTAAGGACGGTTAGATGGACGTTCGCCGAAGCTTCTTTTTTCTTCGCGCGGCGCAAAGCCGTCTGCATCGCGGCGCGGGCCAGAAGCTTTTCCTTCTTCCTGACGGGCGCGATACTCTTCTTTTTCTGGTTTAAAGCTACGATTACGTTCCCCTTTGCCTCCTCTTGGTACCGAACCCTGGCCCGATCTTTCGGCCCGGGCTACCCAAGGGCGGTCATCGGTTGGCTTGCGGTTAGCTGCCGGACGGTAAGGGCGGAATTCTTTATCGCCACCTTCCGAGCGGCTTGGGCGGTCGGAAGAACGGTTTTCGTATGGACGGTCGCTTTTGAAACCGCGGTCTTTGTTGTATGGACGATCGGATGAAGAACGGTCTTTATTGTAAGGACGGTCGCTGCCGGCTGAACGATCTTTGCTAAAAGGTTTGTCGCCATAAGAGCGGTCTTTGCTATACGGACGATCTGAAGATGCGCCACGCTCCTTATTGTAAGGACGGTCGGAAGAGCGTGGTTTGTCGCCGTAGCCACCTCTTGGCGAATCGCCGTAAGGCTTGCGGTCGCGGCTGTCGGAGGAACGGCCTTTGTCGTTGCGGTTGAAGATCTTTTTGCCTTCGCCGCTGCTGCTCCGGTCAGAGCCGGTGGTGCGACGGGCAGGTCTTTCGCCGCTGCCGCCTCTTGAATTATTGTATGCCATTTAAATTGGATTGGTGATGTAGTATCGCTACTATATCGGTATATAAAATAAGGTAAATCTAGTTGTCGGAAACTTCGCCGATCATGTTCTCTTCGGCGGCAAAGTCTTTGAGTTGCGGGAGGTCGCGGAGGTGGTTTATTCCAAAGTATTCCATGAACTTCTGCGTAGTGCAGTACAAAACGGGGCGGCCAATAGTTTCAGCTTTCCCTTTTACTTCTACAAGTTCTTTTTCGAGTAACTTGTGCAGGGCATAATCGCAACTTACGCCGCGGATCTGCTCCAGCTGGCTACGGGTTACGGGTTGTTTATAGGCAATAATGGCCAGGGTTTCCATAGCAGAAGTCGAAAGCTTCCGTTTCGACTTCTGCTTCAGGAACAAGGCCAGAGTTTCCTGGAAATCAGGTTTGGTTAAGAACTGGTAACCACCGCCAATGGCATAGATCTGCAACGCAAATGCTTCGCTCATGAACAGCTGGTGAATTTCTTCAATGGCTTCCAGCACATCGCTTACCGTCACTTCCACCTGCAAGGCTTCGGAAAGGCATTTCTGCATCTCCTCGATGGTGACGGGCGACTGGGCGCAAAAAACCAGCGCCTGAATATGCGATACCAGTGGATTCATTTTTGAGATAGTTCGATTGTTCGAAATTCGATTGTTCGATATGCAACAACCTTAAACCTGGAAATAATTTCCAAAAGCTCCTAAAAAATCGAATAATCGAAAATTCGAACGATCGAACATTCGAATTCTTAGTCTACGCGTTGGTTTTTGGCTTCGATGGAGTGCTGGGTGTGCGGTACGGCGCGAAGGCGTTCTTTCGGGATAAGCTTTCCGGTGCCAATGCACACGCCGTAGGTTCCGTTCTTAATGCGGATCAGGGCGTTTTCCAGCTGCTGGATAAATTTAAGCTGGCGGGAAGCCAATTGGTTCAGGCTTTCTTTCTCGGCAGTATCGGCGCCGTCTTCCAGCAGTTTGGAAGAAGAAGCAGTATTGTCTGTTCCGGAATCGTTGCGACGGCTCAGGGTTTCTTTAATAAAAGCAACTTCTTTTTTTGCGTTGTTCAGTTTCTCCAAGATCAGGTCTTCAAACTCGATCAGTTCTTCACGTGAATAGCGTAATTTTTCCTCGCTCATGGTTCCGGTTTATAAAATATTGAATTCTTTTAAAAAGCAACGCCAGGGCCGGGTATTTCAAGCCTTCGGTTTGCCTTGTAACAGGGTTTCGGTTAAAATAGTTTAGTTTCGCTTCTAACTGAAAACCAGGTACACAACTGAAATTTGGTGCAAAATTAGCGGATTAATCCTGAATTATCTATTCTCCCCTGTTTATTTTCAGGATTTTTCCCAAAACCGCGGTTTCCGGGCCATTTGAAAGGCGAATCAGGTAAACGCCTGCCGGGAAAGAAGTTAAATCCAGCTCCGTTTCGCCGGAGGCAAAAGCCACTTCCTTCTGCAGCCACTCCCGGCCAAGCATATCGGTAACGGAAATAGTTGCCTTTGCACCGGGCATTGAACGCAAAGTTGCTTTCTGAGTTACCGGATTCGGGAAAACAGACCAGTTGCTGAGCATGGCCCTTTCTTTCGAGATGCCACTTACCACGCCAACATTCCGGAAACAGCGCAAACCACCCCGGCTTAAACCGACAATCAGGTCCGGCTGGTTGTCGCCGGTCAGGTTGGCTACGGCCGGATGCATGCGGCGGCCGGTTTGCAGGGTGTCGTTTGAATTAGAAAGCTGATTCCGGAACCACAAGCGGGTTTCTGTAAAAGTGCCGGCCAGGTTGTTTTCTATATCGGGGAAGTAATGAAGTTTACCGTCGTAGTCGCCAACCAGAAGGTCGAACAAGTTATTCTGGTTCAGGTCGGCAATGTGTGGAGCGGCGTAACCGGCGCCAATGTTCGGGTTGCGCACGCTTACGTTGCCAAAGCTGGCATTTTCCAGACTGAAATTCGGCGCTGAAACGGTACCGTTGTTCCGGAAAAAGTTGAGGTTGCCGTTCCGTTCGCCTACTACTAAATCCAGATCGCCGTCACGGTCTACATCAGCCAAGGTTGGCGTGCTGTAGGCGCCTACGCTTTGCCCCACATAATTATTGCTGACAAAAGTAAACACCGGCGGCTGCCCGGCTTGGGAATCGTTACGGAAATAATAAATAAAACCCAACGACTCGCCCAGCAACAGATCCGCATCGCCGTCGCCGTCCAGGTCGCCGAAAGCGGGCGCGATGGTCATTAAATTCCGGGGACTGAGGCCGGCCAGATCTTTCGTTACCAAGGTGTAAAAAGGCGCAGCAGCCGAACCGGTATTTTCATAAAGCGCCAATTTAGCTGCAGCAGCTCCGGTTCCCTGAATGTAGTAGTCGTTACCGATCACCAGGTCCAGATCGCCGTCGCTGTCAATGTCTACAAAAGCGGGTGCAGCTCCGGAACCAACCTCGATCATTTCGCCGCCCAAGAAATCGTTTTTACGGAAGCTGAAATTTGGACTGGAATTGGTGCCGGTATTTTTGTAGAAGTAAACCTGTTCGTAATTTTTAGCGCCACCATCGCCGCCGGTATTGGGAGCCGCTATCAAATCCTTTACCTGGTCGTTATCCACATCTACATAATAGGCAGCCGGAAAAGAATAGAGGTTTAGCGGGTTCGCCGGGGGCCATATGTTGGTTTGAGAGGTCATATTCGCCAGAGTTGACGAACCGCCATTTTGCAGAAATACCAGCTTTTCACTTGAAATGTCGCCGATCAAGGCATCTTTGTCGCCGTCGTTATCCACATCCAGCACCAGCAAGGTAGAACCGGCATGCAGCTGGGTTTTGCCGCCGGAATAGCGGTTGCTACAGGGGCGGTTCAAATTAATGCTGCTGGTGAAAAAGTCTTCCTCAAATTTCCCCCAGCAACTGGTTTCCCGCTTAAAATTAAGGGTATCTGCTGAACAGGCTTGCCCGTTTTCCACACGCATGTTCCGGAACCAGGTTACATAATCGCTGTTCGTGGTAAAAGCCAGCATGTCCAGATCGCCGTCGTTATCCACATCGGAAAAGGCCGGAACGTCGGAGCTGGGAATGGAGATGATACTATTTGTAGCCTGCAACGGATTCTTTACAAGCTGAAAGGACAACTGATTGCCGCTACTCGTATTTTTAAAAACCCGCACTTCGTCGAAACGGCCGGCCGTAAAAATATCGGGTTTGCCGTCGCAATTATAGTCGTGCAGCAATACCCAACTGTGCAAATCCCGCGGAAAGAACGTTGCGTATTCGGGCGCGTAGGTGTAAGCTGTATCGGTTGCCTGGTTATTGCTGATGAAGGGCAGGATATTATTATCGGTCCGGTCGAAAACCAGCAGGTCCTGAACGCCGTCATTATTCAGATCGATCGGGCTGATCTGGGGCGATTGCAAACCTCCGGCCCACGCCAGTTTCAGGCGGTTGGCTCCCTCCTGCACCGGTAACTGCAAAGGCTCGAACAGAAGCTGGGCTTGCGCTACGGAAATACTGCCCGCCAGAAGAACAGTTAGAAGTAAACGTTTTTTCATCTCGGTTAAAGATACGCAAAAGCAACAAAGTTCGAATTAAGAAAAGCAGAGTTTAATAACTAAAGCTTTGAAATTCAAAATCTTTCTTTTTTGTCTGGAAAAGGTAATGCATGACCAGTTTAGTTTTAGAAAAATGGGATTACCAATCCCACGGCACGGTTAAGACGGAATGACAAATTCCGTTAAGCAAATGCTATAAATTAATTTGGTGGAGCAGTAGTGTTTTTTGCCGGAAAACTAAAAGCTGGAACTATATTTGAATTGCGGCTCCCGCAAAACTTTATTCCTTCCTTTATGAAGCTTTTTTCTCCCGGTATCTTTTTAATAAGCGCTTTATTGCTGGCCTCCAGTTGTACTGCACCGCGTTCGGTAATCCATTCGGGTAAAGTTACCCCGAAGGGCGAGTTTAAAGCCGGCGCCAACTTTTCCGGCAACATTGCTACCCAACCTATTGCGGCCCTTTCCGAAGGCACCAAAAATCTGGTAAATACGCTGAAAGAGCAAAAAACCTATGAATCGGCCGATGCCGTGGCGGATGTCTCGCGGGCAGTCCTGGCTTATACTTTGGATCCGGCTTCACCAAGTTTTGATTTTTACGGACGGTACGGTTTGGCTAAACGCGTGGATGTAGGATATAAGTACGCCTTCGGTACGCACGTATTCGATGGCATGTTCCAGTTTATGGGTTCTACGGGAACAATAAAGAATCCCGGCCCGGAAGGAACCTATGGCAGCATTGGCTTGCAGTTTTCCAGCCGGAGCGCCGATCTGCCGGGCAAGTTCTTACTGGAAGATGCCGGCAAGCTGTTAAAATTCGACGCCTCCCGAACCGACATCCTGATTCCGCTGGTGTTCAGCACTTCTTTCGGGCCGGAAGAAACGTATGGCAATATTTCCTATGGCCTGGCTTATAGCCGTTCGTTTGTAAAATATAACTTCGATCCTTCGGAATTCCTGGTTCAGCAGGCGGGGCAACAAAACTATGTGCCGGTCGAAAAGGTTTCGGGCAAGGAAAGTTACGGCGCCTTGGGGGCTTTTGTGAACGCCAAGATCGGTTATAAATATGCGTATGTGTTGCCTGTCCTGGCTATTTACTATCAGAACTACGGCAAGTATAACCTTCCCGGAGGCAGACAAACTGAACTGAAAGGTTTTACTTTTATTCCTTCTTTAGGCCTGCAGTTTAATTTTGGCGGCGGCAGGTAATTTGAATTGCTGAATGGTTAAATTGCTGATTGACAATATTAAGGTTGTTGACTTTAACGATTTGTTAAGCTATAAAAAAGGCCCGCTGCATTGCTGCAACGGGCCTTTACTTTTCCGGCTAATTACCTACCGTTTTTACTGAATAAAGCTCAGCATCTGAATGGCGGCCACGGCAGCTTCTACGCCTTTGTTGCCATAATTGCCGCCGGAACGGGCTTGTGCCTGCTCCAGGGTATTAGTAGTAAGCACCCCAAAAATAACCGGTTTATTGAACCTCAGGGAAACCTGCATCAGGCCTTGGGCTACCGCGTGGTTAATATAATCGTCGTGTTTGGTTTCGCCTTTAATTACTACGCCCAGGCAAATTACCGCATCTATCTCGTTGCTGGAAGCCAAGTACTGGGCCGCTAAAGGTAGTTCGTAACTTCCGGGAACGGTGTTGCGGTGAATGTTCTGGGGCAAGGCGCCGTGCTTGATCAAGGTGTCGTATGCGGCGCGGCAAAGCGAATCGGTAATTTCTTTGTTCCATTCGGCAACCACCAATCCGAAGCGTTTTCCGGAGGCATCTATCAGTTTTTCGGAGTTGTATTCACTCAGGTTTTTAAGCGCGCTGGCCATTTCTTTGTAATTAATAATGAATAATTAATAATTAATAATATCTCAGGAATTGAATACGAAGGTGCAAATTAGATTGCGGAAACGCTATGTATTTCGATTAAAAAGTCGCTGGTATTTTATTTCTCCTTCTGCTTTCCTCCTGCCTATGCTGGTGCTTTCCTATGTCAGGCTAACTTAAATTATTGTGTCATTCCGACCTTGTGGAGGAAACTATCGCATATCGAACCCGAACGAAAGGCATTTTTTACAGCTACGCTGGGTCCTTTCGACTCCCGTCTCAGGAATGCTCAAATGCCATAGTAGTAACCAATAGTTCCTTCGGCTTCGCTCAGGATGACGCAATAAATTGGCTTAATGACGACTACAGTATTTTCACCAACAATGGCATAGCGGCAATAATTTTCAACCTCTGACGAACTCCCACACTCCTTCGATAAAACGTAATTCTTCCCAAACAAAAACGACGCATTTACCAGAAGGTTTCCGGTAAATGCGTCGTTTTCAGTTTTTTGGCAGGAATTTTATTTGCCAGCCAAGCCTTCGGCGCGGGCTTTGTATTTTTTAGCGTCGTTTACTTCCGTGGAGGCGGCATACTTGGTAAGGATCTGGTCGTAAGCATTGGCTGCTTCGGTGTAATTCTTACCAGCTTCGTAGGCCATACCGGCTTTCATTAAGTATTGCGGGGCAAAGAACTCGTTGGATTTGTAATTGGCGGCTTTCGTGTACATTTCGGCTGCTTCTGCACTGTTACCCAATTCCATGTTCGCATCGCCGATCAGGCTGTAAGCGCGGCCTTGCAGGATCAGGTCATCGGAGCTGAAGTCTTCCAGTTTATCGATAGCTTCTTTGTATTTGCCTTGCTTTAAATAAGCCACACCGGCGTAGAAGTTAGCCAGTTTACCCGCTTTGGTTCCGCTGTATTCTTCCGAAATGTATTCCAGGCCTTTGTAACGGGCATCGCCTTTCAGGGCTTTGTTCAGAGAATCGGCTTCGAAATCGTAAACCGCCTGAAACATGGCAACCTGTGCTTCTTCTTCCTGGTTTTGCTTGTAGCTGTAGTAGAAGAAACCACCGGCAATTAATAAGGCCAGGGCTGCAAAAACGCCTAAAAGGGTATTCTTATGCTTCTTTACAAAATCTTCCGACTGGGCCAGACGGTCTGCAATGGCATCCGGGTTTTCCAGAAACTCATATTCGTGCTGGGGCGTGGCATTGGTCAGGTTCTCCGCGTTCGGATCGGTGGCGTTAGGTTTTTTAGTGCTTTTATTAGCCATTAAAGTACTCATTAAAATACGAAGTTAAGGAATTTCTGTCAGACTATTGTTAGAGCATGGCTAAAATTCATTTTTTGCGCTGCAAAAAACAAATTTAACCATGCGCTTAACCGTAATGTACTACTCGCGCAAATAAGGATAATCTTTTTGCACGTAAATGTCGGTGAACAGCTCTTCCGGCGCCGGATAAGGCGAGTTTTCGGCAAATTCCACCGATTCCTGTACCTGAGCTTTTATCTTATCGTCAATTGCCTGCAGCTCTTCTTCGCTTGCATATTTATTTTCCAGAATGGTATGGCGCACGCTTTCGATAGGGTCCTGGTTCCGGTAGTCTTCCAGTTCTTCTTTGGTACGATACTTGGCCGGATCGCTCATGGAATGGCCTTTGTAACGGTAGGTTTTGAACTCTAAAAAGGTAGGGCCTTCGCCGGCACGGGCACGTTCGGCCGCGCGGGCTACCGCTTCGTGCACGTCTTCGCAACGCATGGCGTTTACCGGTTCCGAAGGCATGTCGTAGCTTAAGCCAAGTTTATAAAGTTCGGTTACGTTGGAAGTCCGCTGCACAGAAGTACCCATGGCGTAGCCGTTATTTTCCACTACAAAAATTACCGGCAGTTTCCACAGCATGGCCATGTTAAAGGCTTCGTGCAAAGCACCCTGACGCACCGCGCCGTCGCCCATGTAGCAAATGCACAGGTTTTTGGTACCGTTGTATTTCTCGGCAAAGGCAATTCCGGCGCCCAATGGCACCTGACCGCCTACAATGCCGTGGCCGCCCATGAAATTCACTTCTTTATCGAAGATGTGCATGGAGCCGCCTTTGCCTTTGGAGCAACCGGTGGCTTTTGCAAATAATTCAGCCATTACCGCGTTCGGGCTCGTACCCAAACCCAGCGGATGACCGTGGTCGCGGTAAGCGGTGATCCATTTATCGTCTTTTTCCAGCGCGGTAATAGCGCCGGCGGCACAGGCCTCTTGGCCGATATATAAGTGGCAAAAGCCTTTAATTTTCTGCTGACCGTATAACTGGCCGGCTTTTTCCTCGAACTTGCGCATGAGCTGCATCATCTCATACCAGTGCAAATAGGTTTCTTTTGAAAATTTTGTTTCCGCTTTTACCTTTGTTTCCTTCTTGTCCTTCGCGTCTTTCGTAACTGCCATAGTAGCTGGAATTGCTCGTAATTTCTAAGTTTGTACTGTAGCCCGGCAGAAAGACCAATTGGTTTAAACCGAAGTGGGTTCCTGACAAAGGGTTACAACACGCGAAATTAACTAAAAAGAATCTTACAACGAAATTAATGACGCTCGAAAATCTGAATGTGCTCTTTTTTAAGAATTATGAAGAGGCGGACATTACTTTCTCTCCCCACATAAACTGCTTTATCGGCCCGAATGGTTCGGGTAAAACCAACCTGCTCGATGCCATTCATTACCTTTCGCTTACCAAAAGCGCTTTTGCCGGCTCCGATGTTCAGAATGTAAAGCAGGGCGAAGATTATTTCATGGTACGCGGCCGCTTTGCCCAGGAAGAACAGAAAAACCTGATCCAGTGCACCTTCCGGACGGGGCAGAAAAAGATAATTACCAACAACAAGGTTCCCTACGAAAAAGTAAGCGAACACGTGGGCCGGTTCCCAGTGGTTTTAATTTCGCCCTACGATACCGATTTGGTGCGCGAGGGTTCGGAAGAACGCCGCAAGTACTTTGATAGCCTTATTTCGCAACTGAACCACGATTACCTGGACAACCTGCTTCGCTACAACCATTTTCTGAAGCAGCGAAATTTACTTTTAAAGCAGTTTGCCGACCGCAATTATTATGATTCGGATTACCTGCAGGTTTTAACCGAGCAAATGATACCGTTCGGCGAACAAATTTCGGCTACGCGGCAGGCTTTTTTAAAGGAATTCGAGCCCGTTTTTCAGAAACAGTATCGTTTTTTATCGGAAAGCTCGGAGGAGGTGCGCATTGAATACAAGAGCCAGCTGCCGGGGCAGGATTTTGCTTATTTACTGAAACAAAACGAACGCAAAGACAGCATTCTGCAACGCACTTCGGTAGGTCCGCATAAAGACGATTTCGTTTTTCTGATGGATGAGAATTCGGTGAAGCACTTCGGCTCGCAAGGCCAGCAGAAAAGCTTTGTAATAGCCCTGAAACTGGCCCAGTTCGAACTTACCGCTGCCGCTAAAAACCAGAAACCGCTTTTGCTCTTGGACGATATTTTTGACCGGCTCGATGAAAAACGGATCGCCAAGCTTTTGGAAATGGTAGCCAACCACACCTTTGGGCAGCTGTTCATTACCGATTCGCATCAGGAACGCACCCAGCTTTTTCTGAAAGACCTTTCGGAGGATATCCGGACTTTCTGGGTAAGGAATGGTAGCGTTTCACCCCACCCCGGCCCTCCCCTAATTCAGGGGAGGGAGCTTTGATTTCTGAATCAGGATTTTCAGGATTAACAGAACTTTCAGGATTTCCTTTAAAAGAATTTCATGCATATCGCCAGCGCAGCGCCCCTGAAAACCACGTTAGCGGATAAAAACTAACTTAAAAACAGCCCACCACGGAGGAAAACTGATACCAGTTTCTAAGGAGAAAGACTTTGGATTAACCGGTGCCGAGGCACGAGGCAGCCCGGAAGGGCAGGTGAATCCACGGCTTTCGAGTTAGAAACGAAGCCACCCGGCTTGAGGGGGAAAGTCAGTTAAGAATTGAAAGTTATGAGTTTAGAGTTAAGGCTAACTTTAAAACGATATGCTTTCAAGGCCATAAAACGCTGCGAAATCATTAAACCCATTTCATTACCGATTTAGAACGCCATCCATTTATCAACAGAAACACCTAGTTTTCCTGTGGACAAATTGCCGATAACTTCTGCTTGAAGCCTTATACCTTTGCTTCCATTCCGGAATATCCGTACACCAATCTAACACCCGCGCACTTATGTTGAGACCACGCTACAATACCGACAAATCCCTGAACAGCCGCAAAGCCGATATCCAGCCGCTGAAAGAGAGTTTGCAGGCGCTGGTAAATGCGTATAAACTGCAGGGCAAACTGAACGAAGTTACCATTGTGGAAAGCTGGGAGAAAATTATGGGCCGGGCTATTGCGCTTAAAACCCAGCAGCTTTATTTCCGCGACGGTAAATTATTTGTGCGCCTCACCTCTGCCCCACTCAAGCACGAACTCACCATGGCCAAAACCAAAGTAATTGAGCTGATAAATGCTGAAGTAGGCGTGCAGGCAATTAAAGAAGTGGTGTTTCTGTAAGAACTGCCGAAAAAGTTTATCCTGTTTGTTGAGAAGCATTCCTTTAATTCCTGTTATCTTTGCTTTTCAATTTATATCTCATGAAGCTTTTTTTTACTGCTGCTTTCACGCTTATTTCATTCTTCGCCGCTGCTCAGGAGCGGAAATACCTCGATACAAACTGGCAGATAGTTTTGGATTCAAGCAGCGCCAAATATTATGAAGAGGTAGCTTTCTCCGGTTCAGGAGCCAACGCCATTAAAACCAATAGAACCTACACTATGGCCGGCCAACTTATAAAAGAAGAAAGCTCTAATGAAAAAACCAGGTTTATGGCTGGCGGCAGTAAGGAATGGTTTGAAGACGGAAAAATAGCCAAAACCAGCAATTACGTAAATGGAAGCCTTGAAGGCGAATTCCGATCTTATTACAAAACCGGCGAACTACGGCGAATAGATATTTATAAGGATGGCAAACTTATTCAAGGGAAGTGCTTAACCAAAGCCGGAGCAGACACAACCTATTACCCGCACGAAACCAGTGCAGAATTTCCGGGCGGCGCACAAGGGTTTATCAGGTATTTAAACAACACTCTGAAATACCCTGCCGCTGCCAAAAAGAATTATATTCAGGGCAAGGTACTCGTTCAATTTGTAGTTAACCCAGACGGCTCTTTATCCGGAACAAGAATTTCCAGACCGGGCGATGCCGACCTCGATGCAGAAGCATTACGGGTAGTTTCACAGATGCCAAACTGGAAACCAGCCGTTAAGGAAGGAGAAAGAGTAAGTCAGCGAATGGTTATTCCAGTTAATTTTAGTCTTGACAGACGGTAATACACTTCTTTTCGCCGCTACTTCAGCATACCTTTATAATCGTCAAAATCCTTATCAAATCCATTGTAATCGGAGGTAATTTCTTCGCCGGGCTGAATATCGCTGGCCGCAATGGTAAAGCCTTCGTCGTCTTCGGAGGTATCTGAGGTATTGGGTTGGAAGGAATGGTTGATGAAACGCCCGTCGTCGCCGCAAAGAATATGCAGGTGGCTGGATTTGCTTCGGTATAGGTATTTCTTCAGATTATCGAGCGGGTATTCTTTTTCCAGTTCAGCCAATTGTTCATCGGAAAGCTTCAGGTCTACGCCTTCGGTGTACTTCCAGATAATTGCGCCTTTAGAAATAAACTGATCGGCAAACAAACCAATGCCACTGATCTTGCTCTGGCCGAGCCGGGTTTTTACGAGAAGCATGTAATCGGATTCGTGTTTTTTTCGGCATACGGAAAGGCAAATAAAAGGCTGTGCTCTACTCAGTGTTTAACCTCCTTCCATAAAAATAAAGGCGTCCGGCATAACTGTTGGCCCTCTCCATCAGTATCTTTAAAATAATAAATATAATTTTTTAAAGAAACAAACACGCAAGAACTCTTTGCAGGCAACTGCTGTTTCCTAAGCCGTGTTTCGTGTGTATATTTAGCATTATGCCTATTGCCGGATTTTTTACCAGATTTAGTTTTCTCTTTCTTTCTTATACTGTTTTAGCCTTTACCGCTTTAGCGCAGTCGGGCAGCTGGCAGCCTGCCGGGGCAGATGTAAGTTTTCCAAGAACACTGCTTAAAGCCAATGCCCTGCCGGAAGTAAGACAATCGCTGCAGGAATCTGCCCGCAAGGAGATTTACCAGTCGGTATATGCCTGGGCTTTGGCAACGCCGCCTGCTACCAATTCCACCGATACCGACCGCCGCCTGCGGGCCAGAGCTGCTAAAAACGTTGCGTTTATCCGGATAATTGGTCTGAATTATAACTTAGATACGCTCAATTCCGCTCAGAAAAACGACCTCGAAACCAAAGCCATATCCCTGCTCGACAACCTGAACCCGGCGGTGGAAGCCTTCTGGAGCTACGAAAAATGGCAGTGGCGCAGCAAAGAACTCATCGACTATTTAATTGCCTACGACCTCTTGCGCGGAGCCGGCGTTCCTGAAGCGCGCCTGCTTACCGCTAAAACCAACCTGCAGAACTTTGCCGGCCGGCTGTATTCCAATGGTTCCGGCTTTGTAGGCTCTATAAACAACAACCATTTATTTATGACGGCTGCCGCTTTGGGTATGGCCGGAGTTGTGCTCAACGACATGACCAGCACCACCGTGGCCAATCAGCCGCAAAGCTGGATAAACATTGGCATGTACAACATCGATAATGCCATGTGGCGCAATGCCGGAAGGCAATCGGAGCCGGGCGTAGTAGCAGGTTATGCCGAAGGGCCGTACTACTTTAAATACGCCATGCAGAACTGTCTGCCTTTTTTCCGGGCTTTCGGGAATTTCCTGCCGGATGGTACTTACAGCTTCACGTGGAACAACACAACCCGCCAGATCCGCAATCCTTTCTTCGACCCGAATTACGACCTGCTTTACCAGTGGATCACGGATATTACCCTGCCCGACGGCCGCCTGCCGGCGCTGGAAGATTCTTACATCGATATGGCCATGCCGGAACTGGCCTTAACCGGGAAAGCGCAGTTTGTAAAAGAATTTCACCCGCAAAACCTGGAAGCAAACCAGCTCCGTACCCTGGATGCGCAGCTGGACGGCACGGTAGATTTACGGGCCAATTATTTAGCGGCCAACGTAAATCCGCTGCCTAAACCGGAAAAAGCTTTAACTTCTTACCCGGAAGCCGGCAATTTGGTATTCCGGTCGGGAAATGGCTTTGCAGGAAATTACCTGCACGTTTACGGTAAAAAAGGACTTGCCCTTACCAATTCGGGCGGACACAACCACGGCGATGCCGGCAGCTTCACGCTTTATTCCCAAGGCCAATTACTGGCTTTGGATGCCGGTTATCTGAATTACAATCGTCGCGGGGAAGTAGGAAATGCCACGAACCATAACCTGGTGCTGGTAGACGGCGCGGGGCCTTTGATCGGGACTTCCAGCGCGGCCAACGATGCTGCCGCTACCATTCAGCATCCGTTCCAGACATCGGGGTTGAGTTACGGGGAAGTAGCTACTGCTTATTCCGGCGCTAGTATTACCCGCAAAACGCTGAGCGTACGCGGCGAATATTACCTGATGACGGATTTCATTTCGGCGGCGGCTCCGCATAATTTTACCTGGCAGCTGCACGGTTTCGGCCTGGAAAACGGCACCTCCGCGCAAGGTACTTTTACCGATAATGCGGCGAACCACGAAGGCATCTGGCAGAAGAACGGTGTTTCCCTCAAGGCGCACGTAACGGCTACCAACGGTGTCAGCAGTTATACCAAAACCACCGGCATCCACGAAACGACTTATAATCAGGCCGAAAGCCACACTACTTTTCTGGTGAATAAAGCTAACGTTTCGCAAACCCAGTTCCTGGCCGCGCTGCTGCCTTACACTTCTCCTGCCCTAACTGCCACTACCCTGCCGCTCAGCAACATGGCCGGCCTGGTAACCGCTTCGGCCCAATTCACCGATGTGGCCTTTACCCAAGCCGATACTATAATGCAAACCGTAACTGCCGCGACGTTGCCGGAAACCTTAAGATCCGATGCCAGCTTTACCTTTTATTCCGAAGATATTTCCGGCGAGCTCGCCCAGGTTTTTCTGCAGAACGGCACTACCCTGGTTTACGGCTCGGAACAACTCCTGAAAAGCAGCCGCCGCGCCAATATTTCGTGGGAGCAACTCAGCAAAGGCGAATTTGAAGGCTACGTAAGCAAACCGGCTACGCTGCTGGTAAAAGCCGATAAACGGCCCAATCTGGTAACCGGACAAAACCTCTCCTCCTGGACGTACGATGCGGCAACCAAAACCCTGATCGCTACCTTTTCGCAGCCTTCCGATTTCCAGTTAAGGTTTGCACAGGACCCGCTTCCGGTGGAATTGGTAGCTTTTAAGGCCGAAAAAGTAAGTTCCGGGGTGAAATTAACCTGGCAAACGGCTTCGGAAAAAAATAACCGTTCGTTTCAGATCCAGCGTTCTGCCGATGCCCGCTCCTGGAAAACAATCGGGGAAAAAGCCGGTCAGGGAACAACTTCTGCTGCCACAGCCTACCACTACCATGATGTTCCTGACTTTTCCGGGCTGGTTTACTACCGTTTAAAGCAACTGGATCTCAGCGGCGATTTTAGTTATTCCGACGTTCAGGCCGTGCAATTTGAGATGGAAACAATTACAGCCCTGCACCTTTATCCGAACCCCATTAAAGACCGGGTTACGCTGGAATTAATGTCTGACGTACCGGAAAATGTGGAGATCGAGCTCCGAAATGTGGCCGGCCAAACGGCATTTAAACAGAAACACCTGCTGGCAAAAGGGTTAAATAGCCTTCAACTGGAACTGGCAGGGCTTCCCCGCGGATTTTACTTCGTAACCCTTAAATCCAACTCCCGAACCTGGCAGACGAAATTTGTAAAACAGTAGGTTATAGTCACTAAAAAGGAAGATTGCCGTAATCCGGAATTCAGGAAGGTGATCTTCTTTTTTTATGACCTTAACCCAGCGTTTTATGCAAGCATCCGAATTCCGGCCGGTTTCTTATTCCCGCACCACCATTACCGAACTTATGATCCCGGCGTATGCCAATTTTGGCGGCAAGATCCACGGGGGTATTCTGCTTTCGCTAATGGATAAAGTGGCTTATGCCTGTTCAGCCAAGCATGCGGGCAATTATTGCGTTACTGTAACGGTAGACGGGGTTCACTTTCTGCAGCCTGTGGAAGTCGGGGAGCTGGTTTCGTTAATGGCTTCGGTGAATTACGTGGGCAATACCTCGTTAATGGTGGGCATAAAAGTAATTGCTGAAAACGTGAAAACCGGCCAGGTGAAACACACCAACACTTCTTACTTTACCATGGTAGCCAAAGACGATTCCGGTAAACCCACTCCGGTGCCGGGCCTACTGCTGGAAAACCAGGAAGATGTGCGGCGGTTTCTGGAAGCTATAAAACGCCGGGAGATTAAAGAACACAGCCGCCAGGTTTTTGAAAACGAAAAAAGCCGCTTAACGCCGGAAGAAGATCTTACGCTGCTGGAAAAGGAACGGTGCCGGTTGGGGTTCTGACTTTCCGCAGCGCCTATTAAAATCAACCTTTGCGTTACAATTTCCCTTACCGGAACCTGCGTTTGCCTTCGGGCATTACTGAATTACCATGCTGCTTTAAGAAGCCTTCGCCAGCAAAACGCAGTCTTAAAACATGCCTTAAGCTGAAAACCAACAACAAAGCTTTTATAAACTGCTTCTTTTAAACCATATTTGTACTGGTGTTAACTACTCCAAAAGCGCCTGCAATTGTAAAGTTAGCGATGCATCAGGCAAAGTGGTTCTATCCGAAAAATTGAGAGCTAACCATCTGCTAAACATTTCGGGCCTGCCAAGAGGCACTTACTTCATGGAAGTTACCAACGGAGCGCTTCGGCAAACAGGTGGTAAAGCAATAATTGGCAGGTATCTGTCCTGATTTAAAAGCCATTTCCGAATTCGGAACTGGCTTTTGTCATTCCGGGCAATCCTCCCCTTCCCTTTCCATCGGCCCTTGCTTGTTATTCAGGGGTTTCTCTTTAATTTTGGTGTTTATTAAAACAAATCAGTACATGAAAAAACTTTTACTTGTAGTCGTAATGGCTGTTTCAGGCTTCTTTGCAAAGGCCCAGTCCTACACTTTTTCGCAGACAACCGGTACTTACGCCGACCTGCCTTCTCCCTTTATATTGAGCCAACCTGGTTGGGATGGTATGAGTTCTTATAACGTGTTAATTCCTTTCCAGTTTGAACTGGGTGGTACCACCGAATCGATGCTGGGTATTGGCGGTAATTCGGAAATCGGCTTTCAGTTCGGCATGCGCGGCATTTCAGCGCTTCTGGCAGAGCTCGAAGACCGGAACCAGTCAGCCAACCCCTCTACGATCGGCTACAAATTAACCGGCACGCCGGGGCAGCAGATCCTGAAAATGGAATGGAAAAATGCAGGAACAAGCAACGGCGGCAGCGAATTTGCTAATATGCAGGTATGGCTTTATGAGGGCTCAAACATCATCGAGCTGCATTACGGCCCTTCCAGCCTGCCTTCATCCGGATTTCTGTATTTTCCCCAGCAAGCCCCTACCGTTGGCCTGGCCTTATCAACTTCCTCGTCCACTTTTACCGTTTCAGGAATATTTCTGCAGGGTAACCCGGCTGCTGCTACCGCAGTAACTGTAACCAATGCAAATACCTTTCCTACCCTTGCTGCTCCCCCGGCCAGCGGCACTATTTACCGCTTTACTCCTTCCAATGTAACAGGCTTATCCGGAAAGCTGCCGGAAAATACCCTGGCTTTTCACCCCAATCCGGCTACCGATTTTATTACTATAAAGGGTCTTCAAACTGAATCAAAGGGAGCGCACCTGATCGTTACCGATATGGCTGGCCGCACCATGATGAGCGAAACAATACCGGCAAACGGCCGGATAAACATCGAAAAACTGGCTAAAGGGATTTACCTGGCCCGGATAACAGCTAATGGTAGTTCTTTCACAAAACGTTTGATCAAACAATAAAACCGAAATTGTTTTATTTCGTTGGTGAAGGCCCGGAATCGGATCCTGAAGCTAAATAATTCTTAACTCCATTATTCACGAGTACATTTCTATGAAAAAAATCCTTTTACTGCTTCTGGTTATTGGTTTAATAGGTGGCTATCTTTATTACCGTAGTTTCCTTTCTGGGCCAAAGTACTCGTTGCTGCAGGCCAAAGAAGCCGCACAGAACCACAACGTAGCCGAATTTGAAAAGTATGTGAACGTGGAATCGCTTACCGGCAGCCTGGTAGACCAGGTAACGCAGCAACGCAGTCTGGTAAGCCGGTTTGTTCCGGGGCTGAACCTGGGTAAAAGCGCTTTAAACCTGCTGAAGCCACAACTGGTAAAAGCGGCCCGCAACGAAGTGCAGTACTACATCGAAACCGGCAACATTAACCTTAATGCCGCCGGGAAAAAACCCCTGATCTCCTTGGGTGCCATTGCTGGAATGGTAATTGGCGACAGCAGCGAGTTCCAGGGCATCGATTACATTAAAGAGGCCGGAGAGCAGGCCCTGGTCGGGCTGAAATTCACGCAGCCCCGCTACGATACCACCATGGTACTGGAAATTAAGATGCTGGATAAAGGCGATTACTGGCAGGCCACCGAGCTTACCAATGTGGGCGACATTATAAACCACGTAGCCCGCCTGGAAAAGCAACGCTTGCTACGCCGGAATCAATAAAGGACTTTTTATTTCAAAGGCCCTGCTGTTTTAATTTAACAGCAGGGCCTTTGCTTTTAAAGGGCAGGTAGTTTCCGATCCTGCAATGAATAATAGTTATTCCTGAATTAAACTTTAACAGTCTTTTTAAATTTAAAAATGCTAAGCTTATTTACTGCATCTGAAAGCCTTTTCTTTCACTAAATTTAACGTATATCTTTATTTTTCATTAATGAAGACTTTGATAAATAACTACTTAAAAGGAAAATAGCTTTTCTTTATTAAAAATTTAAAAAAAAAAATTTAGTCAGGCAACCAAAACGAAAAAAAACGCGACTACATCTACAAACCTGCCAGACTGTAATAACATATATGTTTTTATGGAAGAATTTTCTTAAATTGCATAAATATATGCGTTATTATAGCATCGAACAGGAAATAAATAAGAGTTAGTTGTTTTTGAAGTGTTGTTTTAGTCTTTTCCGAGGTTGACGAAAAACTCCTGGCCTCTTTACATATTGGAGGTGAGAATTGGGTGAGAGCATTTTTCCTTCTACAAAGAGCGCCAGGAGCTTTGTCAACCAAGGTTAAAGTATTGAAGAGCACGACCATAATTGCCTTTCCGGCGAACTTCCTTCAACTGTGCCCTTCTGAATATCTTTATACATTCCTTTCCACAACGGCCTGCTTTCTGCTAACAGCCGAGGCCAAATGCATGGGGCTAAAAGATTTACAAGCGGAAATTCATTCAGCAGCTTTTCCGCAATTGCGCTGAAGCAAACCAACTTTAAGCCGGCCGGTAGCCGAAAATTCTTAAAATAAAACAGAAAGGGTTTCGAAGAAAGGAGACCTTGGCACTCTTATTCAGGGGAAGTCTCAGAAAAACTATAAAACCGGCGCAACAAGCCAGTTATTTACCGTATGCATTACCCCGTTCCTGGCAACGTTATCGGCTTGGGTAATCTTCACGCCATTAATTAAAACCTGGTTGCCCTTCCGGAAAACGGTTACTTCTTTGCCTCCCAGCGTCATTATTTTAGAACCTAGAACCGTCTTTGAAATCTTCCTTCAGCAAACGACCGACAATAATATGACTCATTAGCGCATCCTTCAGCTTGTTAGGGTCTGCATTTCTCATTTTCTGCAAAGCTTCGTCGGAAGGGGCAAAAAAGGTATAAGGCCCGGCATCCGTCAAAACCGGGCCTAGGCCGGCCTGCACCAGAACTTCTTTTAAGAGCGCCCGGTTGTCGCAAATATTTTCCATAATGGACTTGCCGGCGTTTTGACTGTAAGCAGCAGTAACCGATAATAAGCAGAATAGCAGGGCAGTAAATGCCGTTAGTAAAGTTGTTTTCATACCCAGGGAGCCTTATATAGAGCTTTCTCTATGGTATACGCGCCCAGAAAAAAACCGCCGGCAAGGTATGGTTTAAAGCCTTACCTTTTTCCCGGAAAACAATAGCATTAAAACGGTAAGTTCTGTAGCAATTGGGAAATAAAGCCGCGGCCAGCTTCCGGAACCAGGATCCAGCCCATAATTACGCCTACCAAAGCCCCGTAAAAGTGCGCATCGTGGTTTACGTTGTCGCGGTTTTTCTTTGCTTCGAAATAGGAATAGATCAGGTACAATACACCCAGCACCACACCCGGCAGGCAAATAAAACCATAAAGGCAGATTTTATTCATGGGGGCATACAGAATGCTGGCAAAAATAATGGTAGAAACCCCGCCCGAAGCGCCCAGTGAATGATAGTTACGGTCATCTTTATGTTTGAAATAGGTGGGCACATCGGCCAGAATTACCCCTATTACAAACAGCGCCAGGAACCAGAGTGCGCCTGCCTGCGGACCGAAATAATATTTGTAAAGGCTTTCCACGGCATCGCCAAAGAAATAAAGCGAAAACATGTTGAAGAACAAGTGCCCCCAGTCAGCATGCAGGAACCCGGAGGTCAGGAAACGGTACCACTGGTTATTACGCTTTACGCTGTACGGATGAAAAACCCAGCTTTCCAGGAAATCCTGATTCCGCCAGGCATACATGGTAATGACAACGTTAAAAGCGATGAGGGCAAGGGTTAAACTCATGTTTTCAGATTTGGGAATTTGGAAATTTGAAGATTTGGAAATGGTTTCAGGATTCCACTGTCTGCTAACAGGCCAAGACAAAATACTTACCACAACCGGTTTTATGCAATATGTGTAACCCTCCCCTCCTACTTATCGCAAAACCTGGTATGCAGCTTTTTCCGAAGTATTTCGGGAGCGATAGTGAGGTATCTTGTTGGCGTGCGGTAGAAACGTTTCTGCAACCAGCCGACAAGTTGTTTCGCTGGGGCTCAACATGATAGAAATTTCAGGTTACAGCAGAAACAAAGGGTTACGGGTTCCACCTCAAAAAAACTATCAACAATTTAACCATTTAACAATTAAGTCATTTAATTATTGCGTTCCATCAGGCTTAGTGCCAGCGCGCGCAAATACTCTTTCCGTTCCTTAGGCGCATTTACGTGCTCAAGGTGCTCCAGGGCTTCGTGGAAATAATGGTTTATTTTGGCTTCGGTTTTGGCTTTAATATCCAGCAGATCATAAATAGCCGTTACAGCTTTTACTTTTTCCGCCGGATTTGCTACCATTTTGCCAAGCCAGTTGTGGAGTTCGGTGCGGTGCATTTCGTTGGAATCTTCCAGTGCCGTTAAGAGCAGGAACGTTTTCTTATCGGAAAGAATATCGCCGCCAACCTGTTTGCCAAACTGGGCTGCATCGCCGTACACATCTAACAGGTCGTCGCGGAGTTGGAAGGCGATCCCGGTCTTTATGCCGAATTCCTTCAGGTTCTTTCTATCTTCTTCCGAAGCATTACCTAAAACGGCGCCTAATTCCAACGCAAAACCCAGAAGCACCGCCGTTTTAAGCGTAATCATTTGCAGGTATTCGGGAATGCTCACGTCGGTACGGGTTTCGAAGTTCATATCCAGTTGCTGACCTTCGCAAACTTCGGCGGCACATTTGGAGAACAGCTTAAGCACTATCGGCAAATGGATGGGCTGCACGCCGAGGAATAATTCGTAGGCTTTTACCAGCATCACGTCGCCGCTGAGAATGGCGGTGTTGGCGTTCCATTTTTCGTGCACGGTTTCCTGGCCGCGGCGTAAGGGTGCCTGATCCATGATGTCGTCGTGCATGAGGGTGAAGTTGTGGAAAACCTCTACGGCAGCGGCCGGCAATAATGCTTTATCTACTTCATCTTCAAATAAATGATGTGCCAGCACGGTAAGCAACGGCCGGATGCGTTTTCCGCCCAGGTCCATGATGTAGCGGATAGGCTCATACAATTCAGTCGGCTCATCGCCGTAATTAATTGTGGATAAAGTCTGCGCGATCTTCTCCGAAAAAGTAGCTATGGGAATCAAAACGTAAAGCTGGATTTGGTGCTGCCGCTAAATTACAACAGCATTCTTAGATTTCCGGAATTCTTTTGCGGGATTGGGGGAGTTTTGGTTTGGCAAAGTTTTCAAGCTGCTCGCTATATCAAATTCCGTAATCAGGGAAAGCATTTTGAGCTTCTAAATTAAAAAGCCGTAATCTTTATCAATTACGGCTTTCACTCCTAATTAACCTATCTGTTATCTTAAAAGATCTAAAACACCCGCTGATACATTTGGCCGAATTAAATCTAATGAAGTACCGTAAAGATTATACATCCTTTCTGATTGTTTAGAATAATTAGATAATCCTTCAGCACCAGTTATTAGATAGCTGTAATTATCATACTTTGCTTTAATAGAGTTGATTGAAACACCTCTCAATAAAGTAGATAGTTGCTGTTTTAAATCTGCACTTAAAGTCAATCCATTTGCTCTAAGATAATTAGTAGCATAAAGCATATCTCTATCATCTTGTTCTGTCCAAGTCATATTATATTCTTTTTAATTTTATTACAGGATCAAGTTAACTAAATTCTGAGCTAGGTTTAAAACCCATAAAAATCCCGGATATTCCGTTTCGTAATCGGAACGTGCGGGGCTTCGGAGCTGTCTGGAGTTTCTTCGTTGGCGCCGGAGCGTTCGGGGCCTTCGTGGGTAACGGCCGGCTTTTCCGGAATGTAGCCGCTTTTGCCTTTACGGGGTTTGGGCGCAACTTTCGCGCGATCTTCCTGCTTGCCGCGGCCAATTTTTTCGGCTTTCTTTTTCTTGCTGCGGCTTTCGTAGGTGTCTTCTTCCGGCTGCTGGAAACCGTAGTGCCGCGAATTGGTTTCGGTAACCAGATAGAGGTCTATGTTGCGATCCATCAGGTTTACGGCTTTCACTTCCACGGTAACTTCGTCGCCGAACGTGATCATCCGTTTGTTCTTCTGACCAATCACCCGGAAATTCTTCGCGTCGAGCTCGTAGTAATCGTCTTCCAGGTCGGTGAGGCGCACCATGCCTTCGGTATTGGTTTCTTCAATTAACACGTACAATCCCCACTCGGTTAAGCCAGATACAATACCTTTGAACTGACGGCCAATGGTATCCTGCATGTACTCCACCTGTTTGTACTTAATGGAAGCGCGTTCGGCATCGGCGGCACGTTTTTCCATATCCGAAGAATGTTTACAACGTTCCTCAAATTCCTCTTTGGGCGCTGTAACGGGCTTTGCGAGGTACATTTCTATGAGGCGGTGCGCCATCATATCGGGGTACCTTCTGATGGGCGACGTAAAGTGCGAATAGTGTGGAAAAGCCAGACCAAAGTGCCCTTTCGGCTCGGTGGTGTAAATGGCTTTGGCCATGGTCCGGATGGCCAGGTTTTGCAGGATGCTTTGCTCCGGCTTGCCTTCCATTTGTTCGCCCAGGCTGTTTAAGCTTTCGGCTACGTTGTTTTCCTGGATGTTTAAGCGGTAGCCAAAACGGCCGGCAAAGTTCGAGAAGTTCTCCAGTTTTTCCGGGTCCGGGGCGTCGTGGGTGCGGTACACCATCGTCAGGCGTTCGCCTTTCTTTTTCATGTGGAAAACAAACTCGGCTACCTTGCGGTTAGCCAGCAACATAAATTCCTCGATGAGCTTGTGCGCATCTTTGCGTTCTTTCACAAAAACCTGGGTCGGCTTGTTGTTTTCGTCGAGCTTGAATTTTACTTCTACCGTTTCGAAACTGATGGCGCCGTTCTTAAAGCGTTTTTCCTTCAGAATTTTAGCCAGGCGGTTCAGGGTATGAATTTCTTCCACGTAGTCGCCTTCGCCGGTTTCGATGCGTTCCTGAGCTTCTTCGTAGGCAAATCTTCTATCGGAATGGATAATGGTTTTACCGAACCATTGCTGGTGGATGCCGCCGTTATCGTCCATTTCGAACACCGCCGAAAACGTTAATTTATCTTCGTTCGGCCGCAAAGAGCACAGGCCGTTCGAAAGCCTTTCCGGCAGCATCGGGATGGTTCTGTCTACCAGATAAACCGACGTAGCCCGGTGGTAAGCCTCTTTTTCCAGGCGCGAATTAGGTTGCACGAAATGCGTAACGTCGGCAATGTGCACGCCAATTTCCCAGTTGCCGTTTTCCAGTTTGGTTATGGAAAGGGCATCGTCAAAGTCCTTAGCATCTACCGGGTCTATGGTAAACGTGGTGATGTGGCGCATATCGCGGCGACGGCCAATTTCTTCGTGCGTAATTTCGTCCGGAATGGCATTGGCCTCGGCTTCCACTTCCTGCGGAAACTCGAACGGCAAACCGTATTCGGCCATAATGGAATTGATCTCCGCTTCGTGCTCTCCCGCCTGGCCAAACACGCGAATTACTTCGCCGATCGGTTTTTTATCGGGGTGGCTCGGCCATTCGGTAACCTGCACCAGCACTTTATCGCCGTTCTGGGCGCCTTTAATGCCGTCCATCGGGATAAATACATCGAAGTACAGCTTTTTATAATCGGGCACCAGGAACGCAAAACGGTCGGAAACCTCGATTCGGCCTACAATGTCTTCGCGTTTGCGCTCCAGAATTTCCAGCACTTCGCCTTCCATCTTGTCGCCGCGGCCCACGGTAACTTTCACTTTCACAAGGTCGTCGTCCATTGCAAATTTCAGCTTCTCCGTGAAAACGCGCACATCGGAGCCCAGCTCTTCCGAAATCACAAAGGCGTATTTCGGGGTAGCCAGGTCCACTTTTCCGGTCACAATTTTGGTTTCCGGGTTAAATATGTAATCGCCGTTGTCGAGCAGCATAATGTCGCCTTCCTTCTTCAATTGCTTCAGGTGCTCGTATACCAGCTCGCGGCCGGCCTGCGTGGTTACGCTTAGCCGGCGCAGAATTTGTTTCGGGGAAAATACTTTGCCTATGTTCTTGGAGAAAATACTGGCAACGCGGTTTTTGGAAATATCTTCAGACAAGCCGCCTTTTTTGCTGCGTCTTGAATCTTCTTTTGGTTCTTCGGAAGCGTTTCTTCCTTTTCGGTTTCTTTGCATCTAAAATGTATCTATACTTTTTAATCTCTTAAGTATACTGTTTTTTCTATAAAGGTTACGGTTAAGAGAATATTAAATTAAAATGGTTATTAAAAATTGCGGTGAAGGGGGATTTTACTTCGGCTGCAAGGGCCGTTTAAGAGGGGTTTTAACAGGAAAATTGATAGCGTTTTCGCCAAGCCGCTGCCGTTTGGGGTGTGGCAGCATTGTATAAGGTTTTGGCGGGGGTTTTAGTTCAGATTTTGGATTTGAGTTTTGGAAACCGCTTTAGAAATCAACTCAAAAAGTGTTTTACAGTTTACTGTAAGTCGACTTTTATTCATAACCTAATTCTTTGAACCTATCAAAACATTGTCCTTTTTCAACAGGACACAATCTCCTATTATGTGTATTTCTTTCTTCAACTATATATTTTATAGAAAAAGGTTCAGATTTGGTAACTATAGAGTCATTCTTAGCATATGTAAATCCTCCTTCAATTTCTTTTTTCTCCAACAATTCTAACCATTCCATTTGGTATGTAATTGTAAGTGTATCATTTTTAAAGTTCCAATTGCCTGTTCTTTTTGTATTTTTTAGTTTCTGTAGCTGGTATATTATGTAGGTAGCTTCCTTATTCTTCGAAAGCGTTATATACACTGTAAAATCATTTGAAGAATCTGGGCTTAACTGATTATGAGAAAGTATATAGGTCCCGTCTATTTTTTCCTTCATATCTTGCTCATCTCGGTGTACAAAAGTAAAAACCAAAGACAGGATTAAAATGACAATTAAAGATATAATTAGGAATATTTTCTTCATTTTCTTTTATGCTTGTTGCCAACTATGTACAACAATAAAAACGCTACCCTTTCAGGACCAAAAACTGCAGAAGCATTCTGCTCTCACAGAAACTGGCAACTTCTTTCCTCCGAGCTGGCTTTTGAAATGCTATGATTTTGGAGGGAAAAAGTGGTTTATGACCCTGATATAATCAAGAGGTATAAAGGAATTTATCTATTCTCTTGTTAAGATTTCTTGCTTTATCCCATTTATGTAAGGACAGCTATAATTTATTAAAAGGTTATCCCCATTTCTCCATTTTATCCAACCAGTCTTTATTTTATGTTTTGGTTTTTCTGGATCTTCATTTAAATAAACTATTAGAAAAATTTCAACCCAATCTCCACTCACCGACCTTATTCGGAAACATTCTGGTCCTGAGTATTTTATTGATTTTGACTGTTCAGTAGGTTGACGCCTAATGGGTTGATTTGAAGCAGGAAGCCTGGAAATTGAGCGTTGTCGTTTTAGATGATCTTCCCAACTTAAATATTTAGTAAACTTGCTTTTTCTAAGCCAATAAGTTTGGCCATTTTGATTATTAACTATTACTTCATACCATCCCTTTGTCTGTTGCTTGAAACGAAGTTCCAAGGAAAAACCAGATTGTTCTGGCTTTAGCCATTGAGATTCATTCCATTCCCCTTGTTCATTTAGGGACAATATGCCCCACCAAATCCTTTTTGGCTCCTGGTGGTTGGTTACTCCTACTGTTGTCGGCAATATATCTCCAAGAATTTTAATTGTTTTCGTTGCCTTTATATCGGTTGTGTCAGGATAAAATTCTAAAATACGTCCATTTTCGCAATCAATAGAAACAAGCCCCTTACCTAAAGGTGTTTGTCCAAATAAATCCAGAGTGGCTAAGAAGAATAAGTTCGCTAGTAATAGTTTCAAATGACTTTTGCTCATAGCTGCTTTAGATATGTACTGCTATTTATTCAAATACAACAAGACGGACATACACAATTTAACAAAAGTAAATTGAAAAAGCATTAAAAACGCTATCCTTTCAGCCCCAAAAACTCCCAATTAAGCTTTTTCTGTATCCTTCAAAGTTGTTGCGCCAAACCGATCAGAATTCCTTCGTTGCTGCGAATGTAGCAGAGCCGGTAGGTGTTTTCGTACTGCACAATTTCGCCAACGAGCTGCGCGCCGTGTTTCAGGAGCCTGGCAACCAGCTCGTCGAGGTCCTGAACGGTAAACATAACCCGCAGATAACCCAAGGCATTTACCGGCGCCGTGCGGTGGTCGGCAATAACAGCCGGGTTTACAAACCGCGAAAGCTCCAGGCGGCTGTGGCCATCGGGCGTAACCATCATCGCAATTTCAACTTTCTGGTCGCCAAGCCCGGTAACCCGGCCCGCCCATTCGCCTTCTATGGTGGCGCGCCCTTGCAGCGTCAGGCCTATTTCCGTGAAAAATGCGATAGCGTTATCTAAGGATTCTACCACGATGCCCACATTGTCCATCCGAAGTAATTTATTTTCAGGCATTGCTTTGTATGGTTTGGTTTAGTTGAAAACGCTATGGTTTTGGAGGGGAAAAGTGGTTTTAATGGCCTTTACGGCTTTATTTTAACGATCTTGTCTTCTTTTAGAATAACAAGCTCGCTGTTCATTTTCCTTTTAAACTCGATAAGCTTCTCATAAACCTTGTCCATTCCTTCCAGGATCTTGGTCTGGTTAGAGGTTCTTTTATTTTTCGCCATTGTTGTAGCTTTTTAATTTGCTGAATTTGATTTCATTTAAGATGCTTATCTCGGTCGCCAGTGTCTTTTCGGCAATGAGGTCAGGTTTGCCTTCGGAATTATCAAAAATCATCACCTCGTCTGCAATTGCTATATAGATCTCAAATAAGTTTTTAATACCGTTTAAGTATCTACGTTTAATTACGTGCGTTTCGATATTGTGCCCGCCTTCTAAAACCCGGGTTCTTACGCGTTCAATGGCTAGGTCAACATTTTGCAGCCAGAAGAACAATAAAGTAACAGTATACCCTTGCTGCTGTGCCTGAAGGACTTTATGCTTGTAGCTTTTGGTGGCTAAAGTAGTTTCGAAAGCGAAGTTTACATTATTATCAAGCAGTTTATTTATCCGGTGAAGCATAATTCGCCCTGCTTCAAATGAAACCGTTTCTGGCTGGAAAGGCGATAAACCTTTGGCAATTTCGTCGGCGTTTACAAATTCTTTACAATTCAGAATTTCAGGCAAAATGGTAAAAGAGGCCGTAGTTTTCCCGGCTCCATTACAACCTGCTATTATGTAAAGATTCTTCTCCATTTCTTAAAGATACGCAATTACAGAATTTTACTCATTAGAAAACGCTATCCTTTCCGCCCCAAAACTCACTTCTATTAAAACAATCTAACCCCTCAACCGCTTCCGGGTATTCTTCAAATCGCCTTCGGGAATGGTCTGAATTAGGGCGCGGGTGTAATCGTTTTGGGGTTGGTTGAAAGACTTAAAGGAAATTATGATTATCCCTCCCGTTCACCGGCTTTATTTTCTCTTCTGGTTTTAATAAAAGATAATACCACGCTAACAATCAAAATCAACGCGATGACAAGCAGGGAAATAAAGGTAGGAATCTTGAAAACATCAACTAAGGTCATTTTTAAGCCTACAAATATGAGTATGACGGCAAGTCCGTAAGATAGATAAACAAAGCGATCTACTACATGGGCAAGGGCAAAATACATAGAACGAAGCCCCAGAATGGCAAAAACGTTCGACGTATATACGATGAATTGATCCTGGGTGATGGCAAGTATAGCCGGAATACTATCTACTGCAAAGATCAGGTCGGTGGTTTCGATCAGAATAAGCACCAGGAACAGCGGGGTTGCGTATTTCTTGCCGCCCAGCTTTACAAAGAATTTATCCCCGTGCAATTGGTCTGTAACTGGCATTATTTTTCGGAAGAACTTTATAACCGGGTTTTTCTCCGGCTCTATCTTGGCATCCTTCTCGGTAAACATTTTATAACCGGTATAGATCAGGAAAATGCCGAAAATGTAAATGCTCCAGTGAAATTTCTGGATCAGGGCAACGCCAGCAAAAATAAAGATCACGCGCATTACCAGCGCCCCGAGAATACCCCAGAACAGGATTTTATGCTGGTAGATAGCCGGTATCTGGAAGTAGCCGAAAACCAACACAAACACGAATATATTGTCTATACTTAGTGATTTCTCGATCAGGTAACCCGTTAGAAATTCTATTGCTTTGGGTTCACCAAACCAGTAATAAATAAGGCAGTTAAAAACCAGGGCAAGGCTGATCCAGACGCCAGTCCAGGTAAGTGCTTCTTTCACAGATACCACATGCGCCTTCCGGTTAAATACGCCCAGGTCAAGAGCAAGCATCAGCAGTACAAATACATTAAACCCTATCCAGAATGTAGCATTAACTTCCATAAGTATTCTCTTTTAGTAATTAACAAACCAAAGTGTGTAGCAAGCTTATTCTGAAAAAGGATATCCCAGATGCGCTAACTATAATAGGTGAATAAGTCCCTTTAGCTGGTTTCAGTATTACGGATTAACGGATTTTCTAACTATTTACCAAAGCATAGAACTAAAGCTTTAGAAAAACGCTATCCTTTCAGCTCCAAAAACTACAAATCTTGTAGATAGAGTATTTCTCCTGGCTTTGCCTCTTTTATCTTATTGATAATTCCTATACCGTGTTCCTCCGATCGACAGGGAATAATAATTTTATTGGGAGAGCTCTTAATATCATTAACCACCGCAAGATTCCCCGCCATCATTTTCATAATTTTCAGGGTTCCGATTATTTTTGGACGAATTAATCTCATGGATATTAAGATTAAGATATTGAGATTCAAAAGAAAGAAAACGCTATCCTTTTTGCACCAAAAACGCCTCTCCTTTTAAAAGAACTTAAGCCTTTAGCCGCTTCCTGATATCTTCCACATCGCCTTTGGGAATGGCCTGGATCAGAGCGCGGGTATAATCGTTCTGGGGTTGGTTGAAGATCTGCTCCGGCGTACCGCTTTCAATAATGCGGCCCTGGTTCATTACAAAAATGCGGTCGCTCATATACTTGGCCACCGAAAGGTCGTGCGTGATGAACAGGTAGGTTATGCCCATTTCGCGCTTCAGTTTGTTCAGCAAATTCAGCACCTGCGCCTGCACCGAAACATCCAGCGCCGAAACCGATTCGTCGCAGATAATGCATTTTGGGCTGAGCGCCAACGCCCGGGCAATGCTGATGCGCTGCCGCTGTCCTCCGGAAAATTCGTGTGGATAACGATCGAAATGCGCGGCGGTAAGTCCAACGGTCTCAAGCAGTTCGTTTACTTTCTCGCGCCGTTCCTTCCCGTTTTTCAGGATGTTGTGCACCTTCATCGGCTCCATAATGGTTTCGCCCACGGTCAGCATCGGGTTAAGGCTCGCGTACGGATCCTGGAAAACCATCTGGAAATTTTTCCGGCTCTTGCGCAGCGCTTCCTGACTTAAACCGGCAATATCTACGTCGTTAAAAATAATGCGGCCCGAAGTAGGTTCTACTAGGCGTAAAAGCGTGCGCCCCAAGGTAGTTTTTCCACACCCCGATTCGCCTACCAAACCCACCGTTTCGCCGGGGAATATCTCGAAATTGACGCCGTCTACGGCCCGCACGTATTCTTTTACCTTCCCAAAGAAGTTCTTTTTAATCGGAAAATGTACTCGCAGGTCATCTACTTTAACCAACGGATTGGTGCTTTGCTGCATTGCCTGTTTCCGCTTCAGCTCGGCCATTGTATCGAGGTAATTGTTTACCACGACCGGCAAAGAAGTATCTTCCACAAAGGGTTTTTCCACAATTTCACCGCTCGGCAAAACCTCCATAAAATCGGAAACGGTAGGCAAAACGGCTTGAAAAGTGTTGATTTTCGGCCGGCAAGCCAGCAGTGCTTTGGTGTACGGGTGCTGCGGTTTGGTAAAAATATCAAGCACGGTTCCCTGCTCCACCAGGTTGCCTTTGTACATCACCAGCACGCGGTCAGCGATTTCGGCCACTACGCCCAAGTCGTGGGTAATGAAAATGATGGAAGTGCCTTTGCGTTCGCGCAGTTCGTTCAGCAGTTCCAGGATGTGCTTCTGCACGGTAACGTCCAGCGCCGTAGTCGGTTCGTCGGCAATGAGTACGGAAGGTTCGCAGGCCATCGCCATGGCAATCATCACGCGCTGTTTTTGTCCGCCGGAAATTTCGTGTGGATAAGCCTTCAGCATTTTCTCCGGCCGCGGCAACTGCACCTGTTGAAAAAGCGCCAAGGTTCTGGCTTCGGCTTCTTTACGGCTCAGGTTTTCGTGTAACTGCAATACTTCCATCACCTGCCGTCCACAAGTATAAACAGGGTTCAGCGAGGTCATTGGCTCCTGAAAGATCATCGAAATTTCCGAACCGCGCAGCTTTTCCATCTGCTTTTCCGGTAGCTTCAGCAGATCCACTTCCCCAAACTTCTTCGACTGCAGTATAGCCGAACCACCCGTAATTTTCCCCGGCGGATCGTTGATCAATTGCATCAAAGAAAGCGACGTCACCGATTTCCCCGAACCAGATTCACCCACAATTGCCACTGTTTCGCCGGCCATCAGGTCGAAGGAAATATTGTTCACCGCTTTTACAAAACCGTGCTGCGATCGGAATTGGGTTTCGAGGTTTCGGACGCTTAAAAGTGGCTTAAAGGACACGGAATAAGGTATTATTGTATGTGGAAAAACTCAGGGCTAAATTATTATCTATTACTTAATCTTCTTCTATTCCAAGGTCTGTCAGGGGACAGACCTTGGAATAGAAAAACTCAGGGCTTATTCTTCTTCAAGCTTGCGCAGTAGTATTTTAAAATCCTGCCGCTCGTACAGTAATTCAATCTCATTGTTCTCCATATGCCGGAGCTTAAACGTAAGCGGTTTGTAATTACCGGCATCTATCCACACCGATTTGCCATCTTTGGCAACCTTGTAACTGGCCCAGCCATAATACGTGCTGTCGCCGGTTCCTTTGCGATTTACGGTCAGTTCGCCGCCGGTAAAATCGAGTTTATTGCCAACCGTTAAATGTGGCAGCAATTGGCTCACGCTGTCTTTATCCACATCCATTTTCGGCTTGCTTACCTCAGCAATTTCCCACCGGCCTTCTAAATTAACTTTTTCGCGGTTACAGGCAAAGGTGAAAGTGGCTATAAAAAGGATGAGGATTAGATAGGCTTGGTTGCGCATTGGCTGAGGTTTTGAAATTTAATATATCTGATCATTTTGAGCGAAGCCGAGGGAACTTATTAGGCTTATTTATAAATAACGGTTTTATAAGTTCCCTCGGCTTCGCTCAAAATGACGCAATTTTTTGTCATTTCGACCAGCGGGAGAAATCTCCGGAATAAGGTAGAAAGCCAGATTTAGAAGCTACTCCCAACTTGATGAGATTTAGCTACGATGAACCTACGGTTTCTCCTGACGTCGAGATGGCGCAAAAAAACGCTATGTTTTCCTATGGAAAAAGTCGCAAAATGCGTGCGGCCAGGTCGCGACCTGTCCCTACGTAATCCCAAAAATTAACGAATCCATAAATCTGACGAATCCGAATTCAGACAAACAATCCTGAAAATCCATTAATCGTGAAAATCGTGTTCAGACAAAATTACGCGGCTGGTTTCTCCGTATGGATGATCTCTACTTTCTTTTCATGGTCGAAGAACTTGTTCTGATTGAACAGGATCAGAAGAACCCCAATGAAAATGGCTGAATCTGCTACGTTGAAGATCGGCCATAGCGACATGGGTTTTCCACCGAGGATCGGAATCCAGTGCGGCAGGATGCCTTCCCAGATATCCACAAAGAACATATCTACTACCTGTCCATGAAACCAAGGCGAATGTGAGCCATACGGCGCATTGTCGAACCAAACCCCGTAGAAGATACTGTCAATTAAGTTACCAATGGCTCCGCCTAAAATCAACGAGATGCACCAAATAAAGCCGGAATGGGCACGGGTTTTCACCAGGTGGTACAGGTAATACCCGATCCCGAACATGGCCACCAAACGAAAAGTCGTCAGGATGATCTTGCCGTAATCGGAACCTAATTCCACGCCAAAAGCCATGCCCGGATTTAATGTGTAATGCAGTTTCAGCCAGTCGCCGATCAGTTTTATCTCGCCGGGCAAACCCATTTCCATGTTGAAATGCACAATGAACTTCACTGCTTGGTCGACAATAATAACTGCCAGGGCAGCCAGGTAATATTTCCAGTATTTCATAATTTCTATTTTTTGTCTGAACTGTGATCTTTATGATTTAATGAGTTGTGGATATATGCGGAAATTCAACGTTCTGAATTTATCCGTAGTGTGGGGTTTAAACCCTACGTACCTAGATCATCACAATCATAAAAATCACAAAAATCATAGTTCAGACTATTTCGCTACCGCTAACCCCAGTTTCAGCAACATGCCGTCGAGGTCAATTTCAGTAGCATTTTCGATTCCGGTTCTCACTTCAAAATTAACGGCCTGGGTTTCTTCGCAGATATAGTTCCTGAAGTATTCCACTGCCGCTTTTACATCAGTATTGTCCGTTTCGAGCTGTAGGTTAATTTTATCCTGCACTTCCAGACCGGCATCTTTCCGTAAGTTCTGAATCCGGTTTACCAGATCGCGGGCAATTCCTTCCTGCTTTAGTTCTTCGGTAATGGTAGTATCGAGCGCTACGGTTACTTTTCCTTCGGAAGCTACGAGCCAGCCCGGAATATCTTCGGAAGAGATCTCCACGTCTTCCGGCGAAATAATTACCGGCTGTTCTTCGCCCAGATCAAAGGCAAAACCGTTTTCACGTTCTAAGGCAGCAATGTCTTCCTGGCTCATGCCCTGAATTGCGGCTGCTACTACTTTCAATTTCGGACCAAAGATCTGGCCTAAGCGCTTAAAGTTCGGTTTGATCTTTTTCACTAGTACGCCGGAAGCATCGTCCATAAACTCGATATTCTTGATGTTTACTTCCGTCTGGATCAGGTCGGCTACAGCGGCAATTTGCTCACGCATTTTGTCGGTAAGTACCGGCATCATGATGCGGCTCAGCGGCTGGCGTACTTTAATGGTATGCTTTTTCCGAAGCGAGTGTACCAGCGAAGAAATGGTTTGCGCCAAAGCCATCCGTTCTTCCAAATCGGCATCGATCAGGTTTTCCACAACTTTCGGGTAGCGTTCCAGGTGCACCGATTGCGAGGCACTCTTACCAGAAACCTTGTTCAGATCCAGGAAAAGCTGATCCATGTAGAACGGTGCGATTGGTGAAGCAATTTTAGCCACAGTTTCCAGACAGGTGTAAAGGGTCTGGTAAGCGGCCATTTTATCTTCGTTGTATTCGCCTTTCCAGAAACGTTTGCGGTTCAGGCGCACATACCAGTTACTCAGGTCATCGGTTACGAAATCCTGAATGGCGCGGGCCGCTTTGGTAGGGTCGTAATCGTTGAAGTAGTTTTCCACAACTTTTACGAGCGAATTCAGCTTCGAAATGATCCAGCGATCGCTTTCGGTTCGGCGTTCTACCGGTACTTCGGCTTCGGCAAACGTGAAGTTATCAAGGTTGGCATACAGCGCGAAGAAGGAATACGTGTTCTGCAACGTGCCGAAGAAACGGCGCTGCACTTCGGTTACGCCATCGGTGTTGAATTTCAGGTTATCCCAAGGCGGCGCATTCACGATCATGTACCAACGCGTAGCATCCGGACCAAATTTTCCAATGGTTTCGAACGGATCTACGGCATTGCCCAAGCGTTTGCTCATCTTGTTGCCGTTCTTATCGAGCACCAGGCCGTTGGCAATTACGTTTTTGAAAGCCACGCTGTCTTCGAGCATTACGGCCAGCGCGTGCAGGGTAAAGAACCAACCACGGGTCTGATCCACGCCTTCGGCAATGAAATCGGCCGGGAAGTTCTTCTGGAATTGCTCCTTATTCTCGATCGGGTAATGCCACTGGGCATACGGCATCGCACCGGAATCGAACCACACGTCGATGAGGTCGGTTTCGCGGTACATTGGTTTGCCGTGCTTGCTTTTCAGGATGATATTATCCACAAACGGACGGTGCAGGTCGTAGGTCTCTGGCAGCGGCGCATCCATTAAACCGGCCTCTACGGCGCGGTCAATTTCTTCGGACAGTTGCTCGATGGAGCCAATGCAGATCTCTTCAGTACCATCTTCGGTACGCCAGATCGGGAGTGGCGTGCCCCAGTAGCGCGAACGCGACAAATTCCAGTCTACCAGGTTTTCGAGCCAGTTACCGAAACGGCCGGAGCCGGTACTTTCCGGTTTCCAGTTGATGGTTTCGTTCAGCTCAATTAAGCGTTGCTTAACGGCCGTTGTCTTGATAAACCAGCTATCCAGCGGGTAATACAGGATCGGCTTATCGGTGCGCCAGCAATGTGGATACGTGTGCTCGTATTTCTCTACTTTGAAAGCTTTATTTTCTTCCTTCAGTTTGATAGCGATCTGAACGTCAACGGTTTTGTAATCCGCGTGGCTTTCATCCTGACCGTCGTAGTTCTTCACGTACTTACCCGCAAAGTCGGTAACTTCCGGCACGAAACGGCCTTGTCTATCCACAAGCGGAACGGCTTTTCCCATATCATCCACTACCGTAATAGCCGGAATATTCTGCTGGGCTGCCGTTCTAAAGTCGTCGGCACCAAAGGTTGGCGCAATGTGGACAATGCCGGTACCATCTTCGGTAGTAACGAAATCACCGATGATCACGCGGAAGGCCGGGGTATCGGGTTGCACGTACGGCATGAGCTGTTCATACTCGATTCCGTTCAGATCTGCGCCGGTATATTCAGCTACTATCTCAAAAGGAATCTGCTTGTCGCCGGGCTTGTAATCTTCGAAACTTAAACCCTTACTTTTTTCGGAGAAAAACCTACCGATCAAGTCTTTCGCCAGAATTACCTGAACCGGTAAATGTGTATAAAGGTTAAAGGTTTTTACCTGCACATATTTAATTCCTTTGCCAACCGCTAAGGCAGAGTTGGAAGGAAGTGTCCAGGGCGTAGTGGTCCAGGCTAAAAAGTAAACTTCTCCCCCGTTCGCTGCTGTGAATAACTTCTCCGAAACATCGTTGCGCTTCGCTTTGAACTGAGCTACAATGGTGGTGTCTTTTACGTCTTTGTAGGTTCCAGGCTGGTTTAATTCGTGGGAGCTTAAGCCCGTGCCAGCAGCCGGGGAAAACGGCTGAATGGTGTAGCCTTTATAAAGATAACCTTTGTCGTAGAGTTTTTTGAGCAGCGCCCATACGCTTTCGATGTAGTCGTTTTCGAAGGTGATGTACGGATTATCGAGGTCCACCCAGTAACCCATTTTCTCGGTCAGGTCGTCCCACTGCGATTTAAAGCGCATTACCGTTTCGCGGCAACGAGCATTGTATTCTTCTACCGAAATTTTCTTACCGATGTCTTCCTTGGTGATTCCGAGTTCTTTTTCCACCTGAAGTTCTACCGGCAGCCCGTGCGTATCCCAGCCGCCCTTGCGGTTTACCTGGAAACCCTGCAGCGTTTTGTAGCGGCAGAAAATATCTTTCACGGCGCGGGCCATTACGTGGTGAATGCCGGGCGTGCCGTTAGCCGAAGGCGGACCTTCGTAGAACACGAAAGTCGGCTGGCCTTCGCGGGTTTCCACCGATTGTTCGAAGATCCGGTTCTCTTTCCAGTACTTCAGGATGTCTTCGCCCACGCGGGCGTAGTCGAGGTTTTTGTATTCGTTATACTTCACGGCTATTACTTACAGGCTCTAATTCTTGTTTAATTTCCAGCATATCCAGGTCCACGTCGGCATCGTTTTCTTCGCTGTATTCGTCGTAATCCTGGATCGGGGCATTCGGTTCGTAGGTGTATCGTCCTTTATCGAAGCTTACCAACAGGGCCGGCAGCACGATCAGGTTCGTAAATAAGGCAATGAGCAGAGTTAAACTCATTAATATTCCCAAAGCCTTCGTTCCGCCAAACTCCGAAAATGCGAAGATAACGAAACCAAAGAACAATGTAACGGTGGTGTAGATCATACTTGTACCGGCTTCGCCAATGGCTGAAATAATGGCTTCGCGCACGTTGAACCCATTGGCGGCCAGATCCAGGCGGTACTTAGCCAGAAAATGCACCGTATTATCTACCGTTATCCCCAGGGCAATGGTAAAAATGAGGGCGGTGCTTGGCTTGAGTGGAATTCCTAAAAAGCCCATTAAGCCGGCTACCATAATAAGCGGAATGATGTTGGGAATTAGGGTGATGATAACGGCGCTGGAGCTTCGGAACAGGAAAATGATGATGATCGTAACCATGATAAATGCCTGAATTAAGCTTTCGCCGAGGCTATCGATCAGGTATTCATTTCCTTTTATGAACAATAACGTGGTGCCTGTTAAACTTACAGACTGCTTATTATCAGCGCCTTCCCGCTGGAAATTCATGGTATTACCCTCCTCGGTTGCCTTTACGTTTTCCCCACCCCAGATCTTACGTATCTCCGGTTTTATTTTGTTGATAAGTAGCGTATCGAGTTCCCGGGAACCTACGTCAGCCACGCGCAGGGAAATGCGGGTGCGCTGGCCGGTGGAATCTACGAAGCTTCGCAACAGGCGCTTGTTTTCGCCGCCACCTTGCTTGGCCAGGTAACTGAAAATAAAATTCCGTTCGGTATTATCAGGCAGGCGAAAGGAACTTGGGTCGCCGTTATAAAAGGCTTGGGTGGCAGTTTTCACCAGGCCTGCCACGGAAATTGGCGCTGAAAGTATGGGCTGGGTCCGGAGGAAATTTTCGAGCTGGTCGATCTTTTTCAGGTTGTTCAGCTTCATCACGCCCTGCTTTACGCCGGTATCGATCACGATCTCTAATGGCATTACCCCGTTAAAATGACGTTCGAAAAATTTCAGGTCGGCGTTTACACTGCTTTCTTTCGGCAGATCGTCTACCATATACGATACGGTTTTGATCTTGAAAATTCCCCAGATCGATAAAGCCGAGATTAGGATGGTGAAAAAGTAGATCAGGTAGCGCTTTTGCAAAACAATGAATTCGAAGAACTCCAGCAGTTTGGTCAGCGGTTTCGCATCAAGGTGCCGCAACTGTTTTTCGGTTGGCGGCGGCAAATACGAGAACACCACCGGAATCAGGATCACGCACACCAGGTAGGTTACAAACGTGTTGATACCGGCCACTACCCCGAATTCAAATAGGATCGCGATGTCGGTAAACATGAAAACGATGAAGCCGATAGCGGTGGTGGCATTGTTGATAAACGTTACCAGACCGAGCTTGCTCAGTACCCGCGCCATGGCCAGCATTTTGTTGCCGTGCTTGCGGTAATCGAGGTGGTAATGCGCTAAGAGATAGGTACAATTCGGAATCCCGATAACGACAATAATAGACGGAATTAAGCCGGTTAGCAGCGAAATTTTATAGCCTAAAAGCGCAATTGTTCCCAGGGTCCAGATCACGACTACGCTGATTACCAACAGTGGAAAAATAACCGCCGACCAGCTCCGGAACGTCAGGAAAAGTGTAACTGCGGTAACCAGCATGGCCAGGGCCAGGAACAATTTCATTTCGCCGGCTACTTTGGTAGTCATTACGGCGCGCACGAACGGCAGGCCGGCGTAGTGCATTTTGATGCCGGTTTTCCGGCCGAAAGCTTCGGTGTGCTGGGTAATGTGGTCCATCACTTCCACCCTTTTGGCCGAATTGAGGAATTTCGGATCTACGGTTATAGCCAGCAGCGTGGCGCCGGTGGTTTCGTTAATAATTAAGCCTTCGTAGAATTTCTGGTCTTTAACGGTTTGCAGTAACGCGTGCAGTTCTTTCTGGCTTTGGGGAAAAGGCTCAAAAATTTTCTTCGGAGCAAAGGTCCTTTCGGTGGTATCTTTCTGAATACTCACCAGGCCCGGCAGAGAAATAACCGCTTTTACGCCTTCTACGTGGCTAACTGCATCGGAAAGTTTTTTGAGTTCGCGGAAATTCTGGAGTTGAAAAACGGCGCTGTCGTGCATGCCCACTACCAGCACATTGCCATCCTCGCCAAAGGTTTGTTTGAACCGCTGGAAGTAAACCATGTCGGTATCGTCTTTGGAAACGACGTTGGCAAAATCGTAAGACATTTCTACGTCTTTCGCTTTCCAGGCCATAAAGGCCGTGGTTACCGCCAGGGCAAGGATCAGTGCGATCCGGTTCTTAAGAATAAAAAGGGCAATGTTCTTCCACATGGGTTGCTACAATTGAGCAAAGGTAAGGGGAATGGATTAGAAATTTTTTATTCTTTTTTGGGAAATTGAGGGGATATTTTTCTCTTTTTTGAGTTTTTTGGGGTGGAAGCATAATGATTTATTTCGTCATCTCGACGCTAGGAGAGATCTCATCTGGTTGGTAGTAATGTTTGCTATAGAGTTTTTAAGTTACAAAGCTTACCGTTCTTATAGCAAGCTTTTTGCTTTAATCAATAACTTTTCACTTTCATAGTTTACTTTTCCCTCAAGCCGGGTGGCTTCGTTTCTATTCCAAAGCCGTGGATTCACCTGCCCTTCCGGGCTGCCTCCTACGTCGGCACCGGTTAATCCAAAGTCTTTGGAACAGAAACTGGGATCAGTTTGCCTCCGATTAAACTATATTTTTCTTATCGACTAACGTGGTTTCAGGGGCGCTGCGCTGGCGATATTGGGAAATCCGATAACGTGAAATCATGATAATCCTTTAATCCTTAAAATCGTGTTCAGACATAAACGTGAATCGATAATGTGAAAAGGCACCCACAAGGGATGCCCCTACATTTTAATCCTGATTTTTAATTCTGAAAATTTTATAATTCTGAAAATTCAGATTCAAACGATTGAAAATCATGCACTTCTAAAAAATCCAGAAAATCTTGTTCAGACAAAAACGCTACCTTTACCACGTGAAAAACCATCCTCTTACAAAAAAAAAGCACCGAACCAAAGACCGGTGCTACTGAAAAAGAAGTCCTCCCCTGAATTAGGGGAGGATTTAGGTGGGGTTACAGCTGCTCGAAAATCCGCTTCATGCTCACGGCATCGCCGATGTACTGGCGAAGCTCGGAAATGTTCATGCGTTTTTGTTCGCGAGAGTCGCGTTCACGGACGGTTACGGTGTTGTCTTCCATGGTCTGGTAATCTACGGCAATACAGAACGGCGTTCCGATCAGGTCCTGGCGGGTGTAGCGTTTACCGATGGCGTCGCGTTCTTCGTAGATCATGTTGAAATCGTATTTCAGGTCGTCGAAAATTTCCATGGCTTTTTCCGGCAGACCGTCTTTGCGGACGAGCGGGAAAATGGCGGCTTTTACCGGGGCAATGGCTGGGTGGAATTTCAGGAAAGTACGGGTTTTGGTTTGCTCGTTTTCCGTAATTTCTTCTTCCTGGTAAGCATTGCAGAGCGTCATCAGGAACAGACGGTCGGCGCCTACGGAGGTTTCTACTACGTAAGGAATGTAGTTGCCGTACGGTTTGCCTTCTTCGTTCAGGTCGTTGTCGAAGTACTGCATTTTTTTGCGGCTCAGTTCCTGATGTTGTTTCAGGTCGAAATCAGTACGGGAGTGGATGCCTTCTACTTCTTTGAAACCAAACGGGAATTCGAACTCGATATCTACGGCGGCGTTGGCGTAATGGGCAAGTTTTTCGTGGTCGTGGAAACGGAGTTTTTCAGAAGGAACGCCTACCACTTCGTGCCATTTCTTGCGGCTTTCGCGCCATTTGTTGTACCATTCCATTTCGGTGCCAGGGCGCACGAAGAACTGCATTTCCATTTGTTCGAATTCGCGCATCCGGAAAATGAACTGGCGGGCTACAATTTCGTTCCGGAAGGCTTTACCAATTTGCGCAATACCGAACGGAATTTTCATGCGACCCGTTTTCTGCACGTTCAGGAAGTTCACAAAAATGCCCTGCGCGGTTTCCGGACGTAAGTAAATCGTAGTGCTGTCTTCGGCTACGGAACCAACCTGGGTAGAGAACATTAGATTGAACTGACGTACTTCTGTCCAGTTGCTGGTGCCCGAGATCGGGCATTTAATACCTTCGGCAATAATTAACTCCTGTACGCCGGTCAGGTCTTCCTTTTCCAGCAGGTGGCCCATGAGTTTTAATAACGCGTCGGCTTTTTCTTTGTCGCCGGCTTTTTCGTATTCCGCAGCTTTGTCTTCAATCAAAACGTCGGCGCGGTAGCGTTTTTTCGAATCTTTGTTGTCGATCATCGGATCGTTGAAAGAATCGATGTGGCCGGAAGCTTTCCAAGTATCGGGCTGCATGAAAATGGCCGAATCAATGCCCACAATATTCTGATGCAGCTGGGTCATGGATTTCCACCAAACCTGCTTCAGGTTATTCTTTAATTCCACGCCCATCTGGCCGTAGTCGTAAACCGCCTGCAGGCCGTCGTAGATTTCGGAGCTCGGAAACACAAAACCGTATTCCTTGGCGTGCGAAATAATATCTTTTAACTGGGTATTTTCGAGGGTATTTTTTTCTTCTTTTGCCATGGGTGCAAATATAGCTATAGCTTTGAAATTTCGGGCAAAGGGCATTTTTAGTTTTACCCGGTTTTTAGTAGCGTTTTGGGTTTTCAGCTTATCGGAAGGCTTATGATTTTACAGCATTAAAGGTCTTAATCGAAGGTGGGTATCTCCAAGTTTCTTTGGGTTCGTGCTGTGGAAAAACTTCTGCTACTTTTTAACAAAATACCTTTAGAGAAAGTACAGGAGCATTTTTTATATGCTTTCTACGTCAGTCAGGCTTCCTTTTTCAACAGTTAAACGAATTCAGATTTCAGGAAAATAAATGCCACAAAAAGCCCGCCAACCCGGAACCGAGAATTACCAGTACTACCGTTCCTTTGCCTTTAACTGTGTATAGCAAAAGCCAGGAACCGGCAAAAATCAGGACAGCCTGCCAACTGGTGATCGTGGTACGGAAAAGCTCCAGGGCTGTTACGGCTATCAGGCCTACCACGCCGGCAGTCATGCCGTCCAGGAAATGGTGGGTGCCTTTATTCTGAATAATGCGCTCCAGATAATTATGCCCGATCAGGGTAAAAGAAAAGGCCGGCAGGAAAACCCCGATCGTCATTAAGATGGCGCCGAGCCAGCCTCCGGCCAGAAAGCCCACAAACGTGGAAAAAATAATGAGCGGCGCCGGCAAAATACCGGAAAGCGCAATGCCGTCCAGAAACTGTTCGTTCGAAAGCCAGCCGTTTCGTTCTACTGCATCTTCCTGCACAAACGGAATGGCCGTGTACGCGCCGCCAAAAGTGAGCAGTCCGGCTTTCAGGCCGCTGCCTAATAATTTAGCAGCTTCGGTTTTAACCGGACGGCTGATTTGCCGGTTTGCAGGAACGTTATCCGCTTTCTTCAGACTCCGGTTAGTTTGCGAAAAGGTATAGATCGAAAATGCTATTAAAATGGCTCCCAAAAGTATGGCTAAAATTCGCTTCCCTTTCGCGGCCAAAACATACAGCAGGCTGGCCACCGGCAGCACCAGGTAAAAAGGGGCCTTTAACAAACTGGCAAAAGCCGATAGTATTGCTATTGCTAATAGCGCTTTGTTAGAGAGCGCATGTTTCCCGATCCGGTGTACGGCAAAGAAAATGAGCGCAATTACGGCCGCCTGAAATCCTTTAAATACGGCGTTAAAGGTTGGGTCTGAAATTCCGAACTGCAGGTAGATCCAGGAAAAAAGGAGCATGAGCAGGAAACCGGGAAGCATAAAGCCCAGGCCGGCCAGAAAACCTCCCCACCTGCCGCCGGCCACCATGCCAAAAAATACGCAAAGTTCGTGCGCTTCCGGTCCGGGCAAGGCCTGGTAAATGGCCAACGTACGGTTAAAGTGTTCGCCGGTAACCCATTTTTCCTGTTCTACCAGTTCTTCTCTTATCATGGCAATTTGCGCTACCGGTCCGCCCCAGGCTAAAAAACCAAATTTTAAAAAGCGTAGAAAGATCTTTAAGTAACTTTGCTTCAAATTGTTACTTTCCGGGTTATTTACCATAAACTAATTTTATAAAATACGTTTATAAACGCAATTCCGGATTTCCGTTTACTTTGCACTACTTTCTTAACAATTCCTTAACATTGACACCGGGTAATAGGCTTAATTTTGCACGATTTTTTTAATTTTTACTAAAAACTTTTATGTTTGGACTAGATCCACAACTGTTATTTCTGCTCATTCTGTGCTTGCTCGCCGCCTGTGCATTTGAGTTCGTGAACGGCTTTCACGATACCGCGAACGCCGTGGCCACGGTAATTTACACCAACACGCTCCGGCCCTGGATTGCCGTAATATGGTCGGCATTCTGGAATTTCATCGGCGTTTTTGCCGGCGGTATCGGGGTGGCTATGGGTATTGTTTACCTCTTACCTATCGAGGCTCTCATTGACCAGGACGTCTACCACGGCATTGCCATGATCGGGGCTTTGCTTTTAAGCGCCATTATCTGGAACCTGGGAACCTGGTATTATGGTTTGCCTTCTTCCAGCTCGCATACGCTTATCGGCGCCATTCTGGGCGTTGGCATCGCTTTTTCGGCCTTGCCCGAAACCGGTGGCGCGGCCGTGAACTGGGGCGAAGCCGGCAAAACCGGAATGTCGCTGATCGTTTCGCCTTTACTGGGTTTCACGCTTACCGTAATGCTTATGTTTATTCTGAAGCGTTTCGTGAAAAGCAAAACGATCTTTAAAGAGCCGCACAAACGCAAACCACCTCCCCTCTGGATCCGCTTAATTCTGATCTTTACCTGTACGGCGGTTAGCTTTTTCCACGGTTCGAACGATGGTCAGAAAGGCGTTGGTTTAATAATGCTGATCCTGATCGGAATTGTGCCGGTTTATTTTGCTTTAGACCATACCAAAGATCCTTTCGAAATTCAAAACTCACTGGCCCGCACCGAGCAGGTTATGAACCGCATAGATGTTTCCGTATTATCTAAAACCGATACTGAAACCGTAAGCCGGATCAAAGCTGAAGCGGCTGATATGCGCCGGATCTTCCAGAGCGCGGAAACGCTGCACCAGTTGGAAGACAAAAGCAAATTCCAGCTCCGGAAAGATATTCTGTTGCTTAATAAAGATACCGAAGCTTTGTTGAAAAGCCCGGATGTTTCGTTGAGCCAGAACGACCGCGACGAAATTCATTCCAGCATTGCCACGATGCGTAGCTATACCGATTATGCCCCGGACTGGGTAGTCATGATCGTAGCGCTTTCGCTGGGCGTTGGTACCATGATCGGGTGGAAAAGAATTGTAAAAACCATTGGTGAAAAGATCGGTAAAGAGCATTTAACGTACGCGCAAGGTGCTTCTGCCGAATTAATGGCTGCCGGTGTAATCGGTTTCTCCACATTCGTTTTCAAGCTTCCGGTAAGTACTACCCACATTTTATCGTCGGGTATTGCAGGTTCTATGGTAGCTAACCGCGGCATTAAAAACCTGAATGCCGGAACGATCCGAAACATTGCGCTGGCTTGGGTGCTTACCCTGCCGGTTTCCATGTTTCTATCCGGTTCACTGTTCCTGCTTTTCCGCTGGATGCTCTAAACCTTTAAATAAGCTGACTCACAAAAAAAGCCCCGTATTGCTACGGGGCTTTTTTATTGGGTTTTTAATTGTATTTAGGTTCTTTTTTTAAAATTCCGCTTTCATTTAAAGGTTTAAATCCTGATTTTACAGTAGTTTCCGCCCCTTCCCGGTCATCTCGACGCCAGGAGAGATCCCATCAAGTTGGTAGTACCTTTTATTCTGGCTTTACTACCTCATTCCGGTCATCTCTCTTGGCGTCGAGATGACCGGATTATTGTTTCGTACTAAGTTAGCCTCCAAAGGATGGACTTTTTTCCATAGCCGTACCTAAACCGTAGTTTCAGAATAGTTATGAGTCAGGTTTAGGTACAATGCCGGCAACTTAAGCATTTCTATTAATTAGTATCGCTGTTTCGGACATCTATGTCCGAAACGAAATCTGATGCTGACATCCTTGCCCGCGTGTATGGATACGGGGACAAGGATGTCCCCGGCAGTTTACTTTCAGACATAGATGTCTGAAAGAGCAATAATTCCTTAAGTTGACGGTATTGGGTTTAGGTGTCCCCTTGCGGTAGAAATTGCCCGTTCCTTTTCGGTGCGCTGTTCCTACTGTTCTGCGGGATGATCTATTCATACTCCAAATAAACTGACTCACAAAAAAGCCCCGTACTGCTACGGGGCTTTTTATTGGTTTTTAGTACTGTTTTGGCAGCGTTTTTACCATTTCATTAAGAAGGCCATTTAACTTCCAGGTCGTCGTTAATGAATACGCCGAAATTAATGCTCACCAGCGCGTTTTTATCGAAGTACATGTCGATCATCTCCTTCTCGTAAGAAACGCGCGTCTCGCCCGTCTCAAGCGTCTCCCGCTCCGGATTTACGATGCCCTTGCTCTTCATCATCTCCTCGATCTCTTTCTGGGTCATGCCGAAGATCTTCTGGCCGAAGAGTTTTACTTCCGGATCGGCGGTTTCAATGCAGCTCAGGCGGTAATCATCTTCGTGGTCGAAATAAAAGGAATAACCTTCTTCCCAGTAATTCCAGACCTTATGCTCAAATTCGTCTTCTTCGTCCGATTCTTCTATTTCTTCCGGTTCGCCCAAGGCCGCTTCTACGTCTTCCATGGTTAAACCGAACTTTATCTGTCCGATTCCTTCCCCTAATTTAATTTCGTTGTCCTGCATAGTGTTTTCGTTAGGTTTTAATCGTGTTTGTCTGAAAGCAATATTAAGCAATTATCGGCTCTTCTTTTCAGCGTCTTTTTTCTTGTCCTTCCTGAAAGCTGATTTTTTAAATTTTTTTCCGCTTCGCGGTTTTCTTCACATTTCCACACACCCTAAAAATAAAATTAAAAAAAATTTAAAGTTTAAATATTTTATTCTCTTTGTTAGGCCTGTTCATAAGTGTATAAGTCGGTTTTTTTATGCTGAAAGTTTATTTCTTGTGCATTTGTTCAGGTTTCATACACAGTTTTCCCCGACGCTGTTGATTTTTCTTTTTTGAATTTCAATTCTTTAGGTCGGTTTTCCACTTTTCTTTATAACTCGTGCTTTTTCTTCTGCACTTCGTGGATAAGCTAAATTCCGTTGTTGGTTTTGAACCGGTTCCCACAATTGGCGGTGCGTTTTTCGTGTCCGGAGCTGAAATTTCAAAAGCTGCCAAAACTTTTGAACGGGAATTCAGAATTTTCCCCCAGTTTTCCACCGTTCAAATGTTAAAAAACCAGCATCAAGTCTGAAATTTCCCAATTCGAACGCACGCTTATCGTTTTTGGATATAAATAGATCTTTTCGGGCATAGTTTTCAACTTTTTATCCCCGGTTTGCCATTTTCCGTCGTTATTTTCGTCAATTTTTACCCGGAGCTGGTAATTTCCGGGATGCTGGTTTTCCATCCGGAAGGTTTTAGGATTGGTTAACCTACGGATCACTTTTCCTTTTTCGTTCAGTACTTCGAGCCAGTAACTTTTGTAATTGGTCTTAATGCTTCCTGAGAAACCTCCTGTTGCCGCTTTATTATTTATGCCGAAGCTTAGGACCTGGCTCCGAAAATGAGTGCCATTTATGGCCGCAAACTGGGTGGTATCCGGGATCAGTTCTACCGTTTTCTTAGCCTTGGTTGTATAATACAGCTTCAGGTTGGTATTGTTTTCGGTTAAGGTGTAGTCTTTTGGATAAGCCGGTGTAATACTTCGCACGGTGTCTTCCCGAATTGTGAAAGGCTGATTACCTGTTATTGTTATAGGTACCGGAAAAATAAGCTCTATTTCGTTACGGGTATTGGTAGGAAGATCGGTGCGGGTACTGGTGAAGGTCAATACCTCCGGAATGGCCTTTTTACCCGTCAGGGCGAACTTTACCGTATCTACGCCTGCATTGTTGCTGCTATCGGTAGAAAGGGCCAGCAAACGCTGTGGCAACGTTCCGTTTTGCGGATACACCACAATTCGTTTACCGTCTTCGCTTGGCTTCACCAGTAATTTTTCCTCTCTTGGAGCAGCGCCTAAGGTCTGGAATTTCAGGATGCTTATGCCTTCGTTATACACTAGGGTATTCTGATCGAGGTTATTTTCTACCGATACTACAAACGGCTTCCGGAAATCCATGACGATCGTTTTCAGGATAACCGAATCGGTTCTTCCTTGTACCTGCAGGGATTGAGCCAGGTAACCGATCTTCTCTTTTTCCTGGTCGTAGAACTCGTTGTTGTTTCTGTCGCCTAAGGCGAAGATCTGGTAATTGCCGGCTTTGATGTTGCGTAAGGCAAAAGAGCCGTCGGCGCCGGTTTTGGTGAAATAAAACGGTTTGTGGTCTCGGATATTATTGGTATCGCTTTCCGGGTATAAACCTACGGTAATGTTGTTTTCGGGAGCGGAGGTTATGTAGTCTATTACTTTTCCGGCCACATACGCGGTATCGATGAAATTGCCGGTACTAAAAGATATCCGCACATTTTCCGCTGTGTTGCCTTCGGTAATGTCGCCTATCCCCTGCCGGAAGTCAAGTAGGTAGGTGGTATTTTCCTCCAGATCTTTGTCGAAGATCAGGTTGATGGTTTTGCGGTCGTTCCGTACGGTGTAAGTATTGCCGGTATTTGGCGAAATAATAAGCTCCTTATTCAGGTCTTTAGGTTGAACATCTTCGTTGAAAATTAGTGAAATGGTTTTGCCTTTGAAATTGGTGCTGCCATTGGCCGGACTGGTTTCTTTCAGTACGGGTTTGGTTTCGTCCCGGGGGCCTCCTTCCGGCGCGTTTACGGCGGCACAGCCGCTTATGGTAAGGATAGAAGCTACGGCAAAAAATCTATTTAGAACGGACATTGTAGATCAGGATTGTAGTTAAAACAATTAAGAGGCAGGAAACAAAAACCTTGCGTTCGGTTTTGTTTCGCTGCCTCTTTGTTTCGGGGTCTAATTTAAGTTCCGGAGTAGCGGTTGCTAATACGGCTGAATTTACTTTTTGGGTACTATCTATTTGAGCCTTAAGGGTTTGTGTTTCCAAAGCCAGCGATAAACCTACTAAAAGCACCAGCCTTTTACTCCAGGTCATACGTTATTTTTTTCGTGCAATATAAATAAGGCTGGAGTAATCTTTATTGTTTTTGCTCGCATATTTATTCGACTTGTAACCGGTTAATACGCTGCTCAGCATTTTGCTTTTGCCGGCTTTGTATTTTTCGCTCAGCATACTCACGTAATAGGCATCGTATTTCATCGGTTTCACGTCCTGCAGTTCCAGTTTATGCTTTTTCATAAAGCGTTTCATGGTTGCCTGGTTGAAGTGGTACAGGTGGCGCGGAACGTCGTAAGCTGCCCAGTTTTCCTTGTACTTTTGGGCATCAAGGGAATCGGCATTCGGAACGGCTACCACGATTACGCCGTTAGGCTTCAGCAATGAAAGCAGTTTCTGGAAGGTTTCGTTAAGCGTATGAACGTGCTCCAGAACGTGCCATAAGGTAATCACCTCAAAGCTTTGCGGCGTGAATTTATCGAGCGATACTTTTTCGACCGGTTTTCCTAACGTTTCAGCCGCTTGTTGGTTAGCCAGTCCGTTTGGCTCGAAGCCTTCTACCTCCCACCCGTCTTTCTGGCAAGCCGCCAGAAAGTAGCCGGTACCGCAACCATAATCCAGCATTTTGCCTTTCGGCGACAGGTTGTTTACCAACTCCACCTTATCTTTTACGGCAATGGACCGAACGATCTGGTAGGCTTTATTGATAATGCCTTTGTTGGTATTGCTGTGCGAAATATATTCTTCCGATTCGTAGTACTTGCCAATACTTTCCGGATCGGGCCGGGGATTGGTGAATTTAAAGCCACAGTTTTCACAGGAAACAATTACGAAGCTTTCCTGGGAAACCGATTTATCCTGGACTACTAAAAAATTCTTATGTTCTGTTTTCCCGCAAACCGGGCAATTTTCGAGGCGTTCGTAGGCCATTTATTTTCCGAGGTATACCATTAAGATCGAAATATCGGCCGGAGATACACCGCTGATGCGCGATGCCTGGCCAATAGTTTCCGGGTTTATTTTAAGTAATTTCTGACGGGCTTCGTGCGAAAGGGCCGGAATCTTATTGTAATCGAGGCGTTCCTTGATCACGTAGTTTTCCAGTTCTTTCATGCGGGCTGCTTGTTGGTTTTCTTTTTCGATGTAGCTTTCGTACTTGATCCCAATACTGGCCTGCTCGCAATATTCCTGATCGTACTGTTCCAAGAAAGCGGCAAGTTCCTGATCGGCTTTGGCTAAATATTCAAGTTCGATATTTGGCCTCCTTAATAGGTTGGTTGCTTTTGCTTTCTCAGAGATCGGGGCTGATTCCAAAGCCAGTAAAGTAGTATTCACTATCTCCGGCTCCATGCTTTTTTTGTTCAGGTAAGTCGTGATTTCGGCTGCTGCTTTTATCTTCTCCTCTACTTTTCGCAAACGGCTTTCATCAGCTAGGCCCAGGTCGTAGCCAAGTTTGGTTAGGCGGATGTCGGCGTTATCCTGACGAAGCAGGATGCGGTGCTCGGCCCGGGAGGTGAACATGCGGTAAGGTTCATCAGTACCTTTGTTTACCAAATCATCGATCAGTACGCCAATGTATGCTTCTGAACGTTTCAGAATTAAAGCTTCTTTTCCCCGGGTTTTTTGGTGGGCGTTTATACCGGCCATTAATCCCTGGCAAGCCGCTTCTTCGTAACCGGTGGTGCCGTTTATTTGTCCGGCAAAGTACAGGTTCTCGATCAGCTTGGTTTCAAGAGTATGGTTTAGCTGGGTTGGCGGGAAGAAATCGTATTCAATGGCGTAACCCGGGCGGAACATTTTGGCGTTCTCGAAACCTACGATCTTCCTCAAAGCTTGGTACTGTACTTCTTCCGGCAGTGAGCTCGAGAAACCGTTTACGTAAATTTCCACCGTGCTCCACCCTTCCGGTTCTACAAAGATCTGGTGACGGTCTTTATCGGCGAAACGGTTGATCTTGTCTTCGATGGATGGGCAATAGCGCGGACCCAAGCCCTGAATTCTTCCCTGGAACATCGGCGATTTTTCAAAGCCGGTTTTCAGGATCTCGTGTACTTCGGAATTGGTATAGGTAATGTAGCAGCTCCGTTGTTTGGTTAAAGGCTCGGTGTCGGTATAGGAGAATTTAGAAGGCTTCTCATCGCCGAACTGCTCTTCCATTTTGGTGTAATCCAAGGAACGACCGTCTACCCGTGGCGGGGTTCCGGTTTTCATGCGGCCGCTTTCAAAACCTAATTGCACTAGTTGCTCCGTAATTCCCTTGGCCGATTTCTCGGCAGCGCGGCCCCCGCCCAGTTGCTTCTCCCCTATGTGGATGATGCCGTTCAGGAATGTCCCGTTTGTGAGAATAACTGCCTTAGCCCGAATCTCGATTCCTAAACTGGTTTTTACGCCGCAAACCTTATCGTTTTCTACGATAATGCCGGAAACCATGTCCTGCCAGAAATCGATATTCAGATTGTTTTCTAAAGCGGTTCGCCATTCTTCCGAAAAACGCATCCGGTCGCTTTGGGCGCGTGGACTCCACATGGCCGGGCCTTTCGAGCGGTTCAGCATGCGGAATTGGATCATGGTTTTATCCGTGATAATCCCGCTCATGCCGCCTAAGGCATCTACTTCGCGTACGATCTGGCCTTTAGCCACCCCTCCCATTGCCGGGTTGCAAGACATTTGCGCAATGGTGTTCATGTTCATGGTTACTAATAAAACCTTCGAACCCATTGTGGCTACTGTATGAGCAGCTTCGCATCCTGCATGGCCGGCGCCAACTACAATAATATCGTATTCTGTAAACATCAAACTAAATTACTAAAGTGTTTCACGTGAAACATTTTTAAGCTCCCTTAAAAACTCCGCAAAGATAAGCATTTGTCTTCTTCTGCCCGCATAGCAACTTTTAATTCCGGCGTAGAATCATCGAAACCAAGCAGGTGAAGGATACCATGGATCATTACCCGGTGAAGTTCATCTTCGAAAGCAATTCCCAAGTCAGCAGCATTATCTTTTACGCGTTCCACGCTAACAAAAATATCACCCTCAATAGTGCCATCATCGTCAGCATTATCGAAGGTGATAATATCGGTTAAGGTATCGTGGTCGAGGTACTCTACATTGATCTGGTGCAGGTAATTGTCGGAGCAGAAAATATAGGTAAGCGCACCAAGGTTTTTTTTATAGTTGTGGATAACTTGTTTTATCCACGCGGAAACCTGTTGATAATTCGTTAATTCGAAGTGGATATCTTCGGTTTCAACATCAATAGTTTCCTCAGTCATTTTTAATGAAAAACGTTAATTGTACGTTCCTGCCGTTATTTGTGAACTTCACTTCGTCGCAAAGATTACGCATTAAAAAGATACCGCGGCCTCCGGGATTTTCTAAGTTTTCAACAGATGTAGGATCCGGTAAAGACTCCGTGTCGAAGCCGCTTCCTTCATCTTCCACTTCGAATTTTAAATGGTCTTCGGCCACTTGTAAAGACAGGTACACATTCTTGTCTTTGTCGAATTTATTGCCGTGCCGGATAGCGTTATTTACAGATTCCGTTACGGCTACCATAATATTGCCGTAGATGTCGTCTTCGATCTGGAACTTATCCTTGGAATTGTCGATGAAGCTTTCCACGATCCGGATGTTCTCGATAATGGAAGGAATCTGAATTTTAACTTGATTCATAGTTATAAGTGAATGTACTAATTGAAAGCAGTTTTAATTAAAATTAATTACGACCCAATTTCTGAAAATATTCGTTCACTTCCTGCTTGTAATAAGGAGAAAATGCAGGCGAAACAGTTTTCAGCAATTCAGTTTGTTTTTGTTTCATTTTTAAATACTTCTCGAAAGAAGGTGGAACCGGGGTTTGTTTTTCCGCCGCCGTCTGGGCTTCCCGTTTGTTGTCGAGCTCCCGTTCTTTGGCGGCTTTCTCCGCTTCCAGCAAGCGCGTCAGGATTTCCCGCTGCCGCATGATGGTTTGTTCTGTAAGTCGTTTATTAACGAGATCGGTTTCGGATTGTTCCATCATTTTCGCCAGATCGCCCAATTTTCCGTTCCCTTCTTTCTGGCCTTTCTCCTGCCCCTGCTTCTGCAATTCTTTTAAGGCCTGCCGAAGCGCTTCCTGTTGAGCTGCCAATTTAGCTAATTCTTCGGACATGCCTTTACCGGACTGCTGACCTTTTTTCAATTCTTCCATTTTTTGGTTCAGCGCCTGCTGCATCTGGGCCATATTTCCGCTCTTCGGCTTCTTGCCGCCGGGCTTGCTGCAGGTCTGGTCGCCTTTAATTTGCTGGGCCATTTGCTGCTGCATCTGCTTTAAGGCATCGTTCAGCATCAGGGCAAGGTTGTTTATGGAAGTCATGGCCATTTGCTGGTGGCCGGTAGCTTTGCCCACGTTGCGGTCTTTAATCTCCTGCAAACTGGAATTAATGTGCTGGTTCATATTGCCCACTTCGCGGGTAACGAACGACTGGATCTGGAATACGCGTTTGGCAAGCGCATAAAGGCTGTCCTGGATCATTTTGGCATCGTCCTTCAGCTTTAACTGCTGCTGGCCAAGGGCCACAAAGCGCGGATCGGATTGGTTTACGGTGCGGAACGATTTCATCAGGTCTTCCTGATCGAAGGAAAGCTTTAGGAGGTTTTCCAGAATGGCGCGCAGGTCATCGAGGTTTTCCTGAGCTTCTTCCATGTCGGAATTCTTTTGGCTCTGCTCCATTTTCTTGGAAAGCTTTTCCATTTTCTGGGCAGCGCTTTTCTGGGATTTCCCGGCTTTTTTGTTCTGATCCTTCGATAAAGATTCCTTGGAATCCTTCATATCCTTTTCAATGTCCTGCTGATCAGAATCGGACTGGTCCATTTGGTTCTGGTTGTCGAGTTCTTTATCCAGCTTTTGCAGGTCGTCTATTTCTTTCTTCAGGTTCTCGAATTCCTGGTTCAGTTTCTCCTGCTCTTTCTGCAGTTGTTCGTTATTGGCTTTCTTGTCTTCGGTTTTATTAGCCAGTTGCTCCTGCTCCTTGGCCATTTTGTCGAGCTGCTTCATGGTGCTTTCCAGTTTCTGCTCGAACTGCAGTTGCTTGAAAAGCTCCAGAGCACGTTCCAGTTCTTTCTCTAAGGTATTCTCCTTATTGTTGAGTTTGTCGAGTAATTTCTGAAGTTCCGGGTCGTTTTGGCGTTTTTCCTGCAGCAGTTTTTCAAGCTGTTCGTAGAGCTTTTTGGTTTCCGGATCCAATAGTTCGTTCATGAGTTTCTGGAGCTCCTGACTTTTTTGGGCCAATTCCATACTCTTTTCATCGAAACGGTTTTCCTGCTGGGTAAGCTGCTCGTGCATTTGCTTTAGGGCCTGCAGGTCGCTTTCCAGTTGTTTTTTCTTGTCTACCAGTTCCTGCAGCTGTTTTTTATCCTGCCAGGTAAGTTCTTTCTTCAGCTTGAATTTGTCTTCGGTCTTGTTCAGTTCTTCTTTCTGCTTCAGCGTTTTTTCCAGGGTCTGGCTTAACTGGCTTTGCACCGATTTCGCACTGGAAGCAATTTCATCCTTCATATCCTGGCGGCTTGGCAGCTTGAATTCCTGCACGCGCGTTTTGGCCGATTTGCTGCCCCGTATGCCGTCGTTGTCCCAAACCTGCACAAAGTACTCTAATTGGTCGCCGGGCTGCAGCTGCAGGTTCGTAATGTCCCATTTGTGGTAGTACGTCTGGCTCACCTGCCCGCGGTCGAAATGGATCGGAATGGCTTTGAATTGCGATGCTCTGGCTGGATTATGCGGATTGGTAACCCGGTAGTTCAGGGCAAGGCGCGTTAAGCCGTAATCGTCAGAAATGCTACCGCCCACTACTAAAAACTGGTAAAGCGTGGTGTCGTTGAAATTCTCTAAGGATATATCCGGCACGCGGTCCGGAATGGTGGTTAACTGGTAGCTGATCTCGTCTTTATTGCGGCCGAACTGGTTCAATAGCTGCACCTGATACGCCTGGCTTTGCATGATCTTTCTGGAAACCTGGAACCGGTTCCCATTCGCTTCGGCCGTTAATTCCTGGGTCGGGTTCTGGAAAGCTAAGGTCAGGTTTTTGGTTTCGGCTGCATCGAAGTTCCACTGCAGCACGCTGCCTTCCGGAACGGTTAAGTTGCCGGAGTTATCCACGGTTTCGGCTTTCTTGCGGAGGTATTCCGGGTAGTTAATAACCACCGAGAAGTTCTTCAGATTTGGCCGCGCAAGTAGCTCTAATTCATAATTATCAGAGTAAAAGCCGGAGCCGGATAACTGGAAATCCACCGGCTTCTGCAGGTTCCGGAATTCGAACACGTATTCATTAGCGCTAACCTTCCGAAGGAGCTGTTCCCGGCCGTTATACACAATCGAAACCTGGTTCGGCAGGGTCTTGCCCTTCACTCCTACTTTGAGCTGATAATCTTCGTTTTTATAGGCTTTCAGTTCATCATTTTTGATCTCGAATTCGAAGGGCGCCGGTGGCGCATAGAATTGCTTGAAGTTAATAATGCGTTCGGTTCCCTGTACAAAGATGCTCGGGTAGATCATCAGAATACCAAACACAATGGCCATCGGTACGAGCACGTATTTCAGCAAAGGACGATTTTCGCTTAGCTTAATGCTTTCTTTGAACTGAACGCCGGTAAACTGGGAAGCTTTCTGGTTTAAACTGGCCGCAATAAGGTCGTTGGTACGGCTCAGGTCGCGGAGCTGGATGGTATTAAGCAGTTTGTCGCGGATCTCCGGATAGAAGCCGCCGATCTTACGGGCCGCTTCTTCGTCGGAAAGCACTTTGCGCAAATTGGCAATAGCCAGTGCCGGCACCCAGAGCCAGCGCCAGGCCGCATAAACCGTTATGCCAATGAAAGAGAAAAGTAAAAACGCCCGGACGTACTGTGGAAAATACAGGAAATATTCGAGCAGGTTATACAGCAGGAAAAAGGTAGACAGCAGGCCAACCGAAAAAATTACCCCCTTTATCAACAGATTCAGGTAAAATTTCTTCTTGAATTCCTGCAGCTGGGCCAGCAGGTGGTTTAAACTTTCTTCAGGTTGCATAACTATCGTCGGTCAGAAATTAATTCGTATCATTTCTTTTTGAGTGTCAGGGAATTGCGACTTTTTAAAAGTGCGGCCTAAAGCCAATTTCCCACACCGTTATTAACGGCTTTTTTGCCGTAAAAGTATAGCGTTGTTAAGCCTTAGTGCGCTACTTCCACCATTACCGGGCAATGGTCCGAATGTTTGGCTTCGCTTAAAATGGCGGCGCGTTTCAGTTTTGGTTTCAGGTTTTCGGTGGCCAGCAGGTAATCGATGCGCCAGCCCAGGTTCTTGTTTCGGGCACCGGCCCGGTAGCTCCACCAGGTATAATTGTGCGGCTCCGGGTTAAAATGCCGGAAGGTATCGGTAAAGCCGCGGTCTAAAAATTGCGTGAACCATTCCCGTTCTTCCGGTAAAAAGCCCGAGCTCTTAGCGTTCGACTTCGGATTATGGATATCGATGGCCTGGTGGCAGATATTGTAATCGCCGCAAATGATCAGACCCGGTAATTCAGCTTTCAGTTTTTCGGCGTAATGGTTGAAATCTGCCAGCCACTGCATTTTAAAATCCTGGCGGGTATCGCCGCTGGAGCCCGATGGCATGTATACGTTCAAAACCGAAAATTCATCGAAATCGATCCGTAAAACCCGGCCTTCGTTGTCGTACACTTCCATACCGCAACCAACTTCCACATTTTTCGGCTGGGTTTTCGAAAGAATAGCCACGCCACTGTAGCCTTTCTTTACCGCAGGGTGCCAGTAAACCTGGTAGCCCAGGTCGTAGAAAAGCTGTTTGTCTATTTTGTCTTCACAGCATTTAATTTCCTGCAGGCAAACCACATCGGCGTTCGTAGCCTGCAGCCATTCCAGAAATCCTTTGCTCAGCGCGGAGCGGATCCCGTTAACGTTGTAACTGATTATCTTCATTTATAACTGATCGAAATATTCTAAAATATGCCATTTAAGCATGCGCTCCTGGGCTTTCAGGTGCCCGGCCGGCAAAGGCTTCACCGAGCGGTAATGCGGCCAGCCTTCGGCATCGGTATGCGTTAATTCGTAAAAACCCGAAAGGCTGAAAACCTTGCAGGTAGCTATGTGCATAAGGTCCTGTTTTTGTTCTTTGGTGAACTCGGTTATCCCCTGCCCCAGTTCCTGGATGCCAATGAGGAAAAGTATCGCGTTCAGGTCGGGACGTTTGCCGAATTTTTTCTGCAGATCGAGCCGCAAATCGGTCCAGCGTACATCCAGATCCAGTTCATTTTCAGCTTCGTAGTAAGCCATGGTTCGTTTTATTTAGTGTGGAGAGGTGGAAATCTTAAAGCCTCTTTTTAAAGCCGGAAACTTCCGGAGCCTGGGTTTTCCGCCTGAAAATCATACTGATTTCAGGCGGAAAACTAATTTTAAAGGCTTCTGTTTGGTTAATGCTTTTCCACCGTTTTTAATTCCTCCCAGTATTCTACTGCTCTCCGGAAATGCGGAATTACAATAGAGCCACCAATTAGATTGGCAATGGCAAATACCTCGTAAACTTCTTCATCCGTGAGGCCGCATTCCATGCATTTGCCTAAATGGTATTTCACGCAATCGTCGCAACGCAAAACCAGTGAGCACGCCAGACCCAGCATTTCCTTGGTCTTTACATCCACGGCGCCTTCGGCGTAAGCGTTTGTATCTAAGTTGAAAAATCGTTTAATAACTTTATTGTCGGCTGCCATGATTTTTTCGTTCATTTTCTGCCGGTAGTCGTTAAATTCCTGAACCTTGCTCATAAAAAATGTTAATAATAAATAAAAGCGAATGCTATTTCGCTAACTAATAAAGATACGGTAAAAAAATAGTTTTTAGAAACTTAAATGCTTAAGGAAGAACGGTATGAAAGCTTTTTCTGATCTGTTGGCGCTGGTTTATCCCGAAATCTGCTACGCCTGTAACGAAACCCTGGCTGATGGAGAATCCATGGTCTGTACCTCCTGCCGCGCGAAGCTTCCTTATACCAATTCCCACCTGCTACCTACCGAACACAATCCTTTGAATAATCGTTTTCTGGGAAGAATTAATGTAGAAAACGCCTTATCGTTCCTCACCTTTGTGCGGGCCGGCCGGGTACAGAACCTTTTGCATAACCTGAAATACAAAAACGTATCGGAGATTGGGGATTTGTTGGGGAAATGGTATGGTTATGAACTTGAAAAGGCTGGTTATAAAGATAAATTCGATTTGATCCTGGGCGTGCCGCTGCATACCCGGAAACAAAAACAAAGAGGCTACAACCAGGCCGATAAATTCGCTCAGGGCCTGAGTGAAGCGCTTCAGGTTCCGTGGAGCGACCAGGTTATTGCCCGTATTGCGGCTAGTACCACTCAAACCCGGAAAAGCCGTTTAGCTCGCTGGGAAAACGTTGAAAAAATATTTGAAGTAAAACAGCCCGAAAAGGTAAGAGAAAAACGGATCCTGCTGGTAGATGATGTGCTTACGACCGGAGCCACTTTAGAAGCCTGCGGCCATGAATTGCTTAATAGTGGTTGTAAAAGTATTACGGTCGCCACCATTGCAGCTGCCTGATAGGGATTAATTGAAAACAAAAAAGCCCTGTATTGCTACAGGGCTTTTTTTATAATACTTGGTAATGCTTATCTGTTAGAACCAGCGTTGATCATGGCGCAACGGAAACCGATTGTTGCAGTAGCGGAGTCCTGAGCCAGGAAGCGGCGGGTACCAGGAGATAACCAGTAAGCAACATCTTTCCAGGAACCACCTTTGTAAACGCGAACTTTATCGGTGATCAGGGACTGGAAGCCTTTTGCGTCGTAACCGGTTTCTTCATCCAGAAAACCGTTCCGGCGGAAAGGGTTAAGGTCTTCCACATCCTGGAATGAACCAGGACGGTAAATGTCCTGCACCCACTCATTCACGTTACCAGCCATGTTGTACAGACCGTAATCGTTTGGCGGATAATTGTAGATATATTCTGTGATCATCGCACCATCGTTCAGGGCACCGGCAATACCGGCGTAGTCACCACGGCCGCGCTTGAAGTTAGCCAGGAACTGACCCATGTTCTTGCCGTAAGGGTTACGCACCTGGTGGCCATCCCAAGGATAGATACGCTTGTTCATCTGGTTTTCGTCGTCGGTTAACTGCGTACCGATCAAAGCCTGGGCAGCATATTCCCACTCAGCTTCTGTCGGGAGACGGTAGTTCGGAAGCACAACGCCAGACTCCAATGGAATGCGGCCTGTTCCTTCCGGAATCTCTACACCAGCTTCTTTGGCTAAGTTCTGGTTAACTTTCTGGGTTCTCCAGGTACAGTAATCGTTGGCCTGCTCCCAGCTTACACCCACAACCGGGAAGAAACGGAAACCAGGGTAACGCAGGTAATGGTCTACGTAAGGGTCGTTGAAGGAAAGCTGACGAGCCCAAACGGTAGTGTCCGGCAAAGCAGACTTATAGAATTCTTCCGAAGAGTCCTTCTTAATATAGAACAAATATTCTAACCAGTGGATGTTGGCAACTTCAGCCTCGTCCATATAGAAGGAAGCTACCGTTACCGTTCTTTCCAGGTTATCGCGGGTCATCGCCAAATCTTCTTCCGTAGAACCCAGCGTGGTACGGCCGCCTTCTATGAAGATCAGACCCGGACCCTCCGGCTGCCCGGAATAATCGGCTACTTTAAATCCATCGTCCTGGTTAAACGCAATACCGGTAGTGGTACTAGCATCACCTGGATTGGTGCTGGTCGGGTTGCCTTTGTTGCAGGACGACAACAGTACTAAGCCGGTCGCTGCATAGGTTAGATACTTGAAAAGATTCATAAAATTAAATGTACCTGATAATGTATGGGTTTTCTAACAGAGATTAATTTGCAATGATACTAAAAATCAGAACGCCGGGCAAGCAATTTCGAGGGAATTTTTGTTCCGGGCCCTATTCTTAAAGATTTTGGTATAATCTACCAGGTGAAAGGCCAGAGAAACTTCGTGAGCGCCTCCGGTTGAGGCACTTAAACCGCTTAATCCCAAGTCATAACTATAGGCCATCCGGAAGGCATTTAACTGAATTCCGCCAATAAAAACCAGCGATTGTTCCGTCTTGGTTCCCCCTACCGGAACACCCCGGTACAGAATACCAACGGTTACCGGCGTATATAAAGTATACAGGCCCACATCTGTTCTCGAAAAAGGTCCGTGTTTTATGTAAGTTGCTGTAGGCGTGAAACTTAATTCGTAAAATTTGTTTTCTGAATAATGGGTATAGGCATAGAATTTGTAACCGGTGTTCAGAATTACTTTTAACGGCAGCCGGCTTTCGGTGGTATTTCCTAGGTCCGGTTGGTTCAGGTGGTTAGCGCTGATGCTTAGCCAGAGCTGGTCGGAATATAAAATGCCGCCGGTGCCCAAAGTTATGTAACGGACCGGATCGAAATTGTTAGTTTCAGCTGAAACTTCGTTTTGCAGGCCGTCGTCGGTAAACTGGTCGCCGAAAGTTAAATTGGTAAAATCTACTTTTTGCGAGCCGTAGCCGGCCTGTAAACCCGCGCTTACCGCCAGGTTCTTGGAAATTCTGGTACGATAACTGTAAATGCCGTTAAATCCGAACTGGGTAAATCCGGCGCTTCCGGACTGGTCCAGGAGCATTTGCACCCCCACGCTGCTTTTGCTTTCGCCCAGCCGAATGTCGCCGGAAAGGTAATTTGTAACGAAAGCGCCGCTAAGCGAAGGCCATTGGTTGCGGTAAGCGGCACTGGCACTTGCTTCGGCCGTAAGCCCTGCAAAAGCCGGGTTTAAGAGCAGGCGGGTGGCATATTGTTGGGAAAAGTGGGCATCCTGGGCAAAAACTTCACTGCCTAAGGCAAGAAAGCAACCCATTAAAAATTTTACTTTTCCCGACCACCGCATACTAAAACCAGCTTTCAAACAGTATATTAATGAGTTAAAAAAGTAAAATCAGCGTTATGGCTTTAGCCAGCAACCGGAAAACAATATCAAAACGAAGCGAAAAAGTACTTTCGTATGAAATTGCAGCATACAAATTTACTTTTTTTCGTAAGGGCTTCCGGCAACTTGCCGGGAAAATTTTTTAAGTAAATTCACGCTTTCATAAGGATAGCAAAAACAGTATATAAAAAAATGAAAAAAGTATTCATCGGCTTTGCCGTCTTCCTCGTCATTCTTATAGCCGCGGCCGCTTTGGTGCCCGTGCTTTTTAAGGATAAAATTAAGGAACTGGTAGATAAGGAAATTGCCAAGAACGTAGATGCCAAAGTGCTTTACGCCGCCAACGATGTGGACGTAAGTATCTTTTCCACTTTCCCGAACCTGGGCCTGGGCATCGATAACCTGACCGTGATCGGGGTAGATTCTTTTCAGCGCGATACGCTGGCTTCCCTGCCGAAATTCCGCATGGGCCTCGACCTGATGAGCGTAATTTCGGGAGACAAAATGAAAATTAAATCCATTACGCTTACCGAGCCCCGCCTGAAATTAAAAGTGTTGAAAAGTGGAAAAGCGAACTGGGATATTTACAAAGCAATTCCCGAAGAAGGCGCCCCGGATACCACCCAGACCAACTTTAAGATGGGGATAAACAAGTGGGAGATCAAGAACGGCCACATCGTGTATGAGGACCTGACGATCCCGTTTGGTGTGCTGGCCAAGAATGTGAACCACACTGGTAGCGGCGACTTCGAGCAGAACGTTTTCGACATGGTTTCCCACACCACTTCTGATGCTTTCACCATGACTTACGATGGTATAAACTACATCGAGAACAAGCGTCTGGAAGGCGATATGACCATGGCGATGGACCTGGATAAATTCCAGTTCACGTTTAAAGACAATAAATTCAAACTGAACGATTTTGCCTTTGATTTTGCCGGTTCCATTTTAATGCCGGCCGAAGACATCGACATGGACCTGACCTTTAAAGCGCTGGATACCGATTTTAAAACGATCCTCTCTTTAGTGCCGGGCATGTACACCGAATCTTTCAAGGATGTGAAAACCGATGGCAAGCTGGCTTTTGACGGCTACGTAAAAGGCCGCTTCAACGAAACTTCCCTCCCGGGCTTCGGCACGAACCTGAAAGTTACCAATGCCATGTTTAAGTATCCGGATCTGCCTCAGGCGGCTACCAATATTAACGTAGATATGTCCGTGGATAATAAGGATGGCAATATCGACCATACCAACGTGGAAGTGCGTCAGTTTCACTTAGATCTGGGTAAAAACCCGGTAGATGCCAAAGCGATTATCAACGGCCTGAACCCGATGAAACTGGACGGTAACCTGAAAGCCAACATCGACCTGAATGAAATTACCAAAGTTTTCCCGGTAGAAGGCATGACCTTGCGCGGCTTGCTGAAAGTGGATGCCAACGCCAAGGGTACCTACTCCGAAAAACAGATGCCGGTGGTGAAAGCCAACCTGAACCTGACGAACGGCTACGTGAAATCGAAAGACTTCCCCGCTCCTATCGAAAACCTGAACGCGTTGGTAAACGTGCTGAACGCCACCGGCAATACCGAAGACACTGATATCCGGATCGAGAATTTCCGGATGATGCTGGAAGGCGAGCCGCTGGCCGGCCGCGTGTACGTGAAAGGCATTGACAAACCGGCTTTCGACGCCGATGTAAACGGAACGATAGACCTGACCAAGATCACGAAGATCTTCCCGCTGGAAGGCATGAAGCTGGCTGGCCGCATTCAGGGTGCTATTAAAACCAAAGGTAACATGGCCGACATCGAAGCCGGTAAGTACGCCAACATCACTTCCAGCGGTACGGTGAATGTGAATAACCTGAACTTCGTAAGCCAGGATCTGCCTCAGGGTATGAAGATTACGAATGCCAAAGCTACTTTCAACAACGAGAAAATAAACCTGCAGAACATGAGCGGCTACCTGGGTAAAAGCGACATTCAGGTAGATGGCACGATCTCGAATTACATGGGTTATCTATTTGCCGAAAACCAGCCGTTGCGCGGTACCATGTCCTTAAATTCGAACCGTTTCGATGTGAATGAATGGATGGTTGATAATTATACCGGCCAGCCGGTAGCCCAGCAGCCGCAAACGCAACAGGCGCAAGGCGTAGTGGAAGTTCCGGCCAACATCGACTTTACGCTGAATGCCAACGTGAAGCAGGTGCTTTATGACAACCTGGATCTGCAGAATATGAAAGGTACCGTGCTTATTAAAGACAAGACCGCGAAACTGCAGAACCTGGCCTTTAATACGCTGGGCGGCGCTTTCGTTACCAGCGGTACTTACAACACCCAGAGCCTGCAGCACCCGAAATTCACCTTCGACCTGGATATCAAGAACCTGGAATTCAAAGAAGCTTTCAAGGCTTTTAATACCGTTCAGAAAATTGCCCCGATTGCCAAAGTGCTGGACGGTAAGTTCTCTACCAACTTTGCTTTTGCCGGCGAAATGGGTCAGGACATGATGCCGGTAATGGGAACGCTAAGCGGTAAAGGAGTAATTGAAGTGGTAAAAGCCGCCGTGAAAAACGTGAAGGTAGTACAAAGCATCAGCAACGTTACCCAGTTCAAAGAGATTGAAAACCTAATCATTGAGCATAAAGATATTGCAGCCGAGATCCTGAACGGTAACCTGGTGGTGAAGCCCTTTGATATTACCGCCGGCAAAATGAAAATGACCGTTGGCGGTACCAATAACCTGAGCGGCCTTATCGATTATGGCGTAGCGCTGGACGTGCCTACCGGTCAGGTGGGAGCTGCCTTAAACAACAAGCTCGCCTCTTTTGCCGGTATGAAAGATTACAAAGCCTCCGACCGCGTAACGCTGAACCTGAAAGTAGGCGGCACGGCAGAGGATCCGAAAGTAAGCTTAGCCGGTGGCGCTGCTAAAGGCGCTGCCAAAGAGATGGTAACCAACGTGGTAAAAGCTCGCTTGGATGTGGAAAAAGACAAGCTAGCCGAAAAACGGAAAGTAGCCGAAGACAGTGTCCGCAACGAGCTGAACCGCCGCAAGCAGGAAGCCGAAGAAAAGGCTCGTTTGGAAATGGAGAAAAAGCGGAAAGAAGCTGAGCAACAGCTTCAGAATAAGGCTAAAGACCAATTGAAAGGCATATTCAAAAAATAACGCCAACAGTAGTTTTCCACCCGGAAACGCTACGGTTTTAACCTGAAAAGCAAAAGCCTTATCCACATCGGATAAGGCTTTTTTATTGGCTCAGGATCAGGATTCTCAGGACTATAGTCTGAATATAGGTTTTGAGGGTTGCTACTCAAATAGTACAGGTGGTCAAATGTGGAGTTTATTCTAAGTAGGATTATTAAACAACTACAGGTAAAACCTTCGCCTACGGCAGGCACCGAATCTTCTGAACCCGTCATCTCGACGTCAGGAGAGATCTCATCAAGATGGTAGTACCTTTTATTCTGGCTATTCTACTTTATTCCGGAGATCTCTCCTGACGTCGAGATGACGCAATAATAATTGTGTGTCCTAGTTATAGCCTTTTTTAAGCGGAGAATGTGGTGGTTTTGCCTCGGGTGGAACACTCCAACAAATTGTCGAAAAGAATACAGGAGTAAGCTATTAATGAATTCAGCCAGGTGATAAAAGGCAGAAAGCTATTTACGAAAAACACTATTCTTAAAAGGAAGTAGCTTTTCCATTCCCTTTTTAAGGAATGCTGGACAGGATCATTACACTGATAACAAAATCACTCCTTTTCTGCTCTTTCTCTGTTAAGAAAAAATCCTATAATCCTTTAAAGAAAGATTAAGCTAAAATCACTTTTAAAGTTTTCCGGAAAGGTTTTTGCAAGCCGCCATTTAGCTATGCGAAAAATAAAATGCTAAAAGAGCGTAATCTTTTTTCTGAATTTCCGTATAGCTGTTAATTTTTATTCACCCTAATTCTTAACTACCCAAAAATGAAAACAAGCAGATTCGTGCTTCCGGCCATGTTGTTGGGATTAACGCTGGGCTTAGGCGCCTGCAGCAAAGACGATGATAAAACAACCACCGGCACCGGTACCTCCCGCATGGAAGTCCGCCTGACCGATGCGCCCGGCGATTATAAAGAAGTGAATATCGATATCCGTTCGGTGCAGGTACACAAAGATGCCAGCGACAACGGCACTACTGGTTGGGTAACCCTGGATAATATTAAACCGGGCATCTACAACTTGCTTGATTTTTCGAACGGAAAAGATACCCTTTTAGCAGCTTCCAACCTGCCGGTAGGCCATATCTCCCAGATCCGTTTGGTATTAGGCAATGATAACTCCCTGGTGCTGAAAGACGGTACTACCAAAGCCTTAAAAACCCCTAGTGGACAGACTTCCGGCTTAAAAGTACAGATCCATGCCGATCTGAAAGAAGATGTAACCTATGTAGTTTTGCTCGACTTCGATGCGGCTAAATCTATTGTGGCCAGAGGTAACGGCGAATACAACCTGAAACCAGTAATCCGCGCCATTACCCAAGCGGTTGGCGGTGGTATAAAAGGAACTGTAACGCCAGCCGAAGCCGGCAACGAGATCCACGCTATTGAAACCGCCCCGGGTGCGAATGCTAAAATCGATACTTTTGGCGGCTTTACTAACAGCAACGGCGCCTATATGATAAAAGGGTTGACCGGCGGTACTTACAAGGTCGATTTTTATGCACCAAATAAGAAGAAAACTGTAAATACTGTGGTAGTTACCAACGATAAACTTACCACCTTAGATATGAAAATGGACTAAGAAAACGATAGGTTTATCCACAAAAAAGTGCCGCCCTGATACTCTCACCAGGGCGGCACTTTTTATTTAAAATTATACGAACCTACGAATCCCGAAAATTCGAACATTCGATCCTTTAAACCGGTTGTCCGGTCTTGATGCGCACGTAGGTAATATAATCGGTATTAATGGGCTCGAAGCCGTTGTTGCGTAGTTCTTTGGCTACCTGAGCCCGGTGGTAGGTACAGTGGTTGAAAACGTGCGTAAAGATGTCGCAAACCCGGTTGGTGTACGCCATGCCCTGGGAGTTGGTGTATTTTATTTCCCGGTTAAATTCTTCCAGATCGGCATCCTTTAAGAGGTCGTAAAGCCTTGGTGAAGTTTCTTCGTGTAGCTTTCTTAACTCCTTCAGGCTGTGCTCCTGCCAAACCGTTACCGGACAAACCGTATCCGTCATCCGGGAGATCCAGATGTATTGCGCATTTAGCACGTGGCTGAACAGTTTTAAAGCTCCGGCCGGCGCTTCGCCGGGAAGGTTTTCTAAATGCGTCAGGAGCCGGTCGTTGGCCCAGATATTATATTCCGCGTATTTTTTTAACGTACTCCACATAGCTTCTATTTTCTTAAGTCTTCCCAGACCAGCTTTTCCTGGGTTCTGGTTTCAAAAAAGTCGGGGCATTTGCCATCGCCGCGACCGGTTATACCGCCATCCGGCTCACAAAGTTGCTCTCCCTGCGCATTCAGCACTTTGCCCGGAATATCGCAACAGCGGCCGCTTACATAATAAACCGGCTGATCCTGATATTGATACCGGAAGATCTTTACCGGCGGGTTTGTTGGCGCTTCATTTTTAAATTCCACGATCAGCTCGTTCAGCCATTCCGGGTTCGTTTCCGAAACGCCGGCGCTGCTGCTCTGCACCGCCACGGGTTTCTGACAAGCGCCCAGAAACGTTAAGCTTATTACAGAAAAAAGTACCAGGGTGTTTTTGTATGCAAGCATCATAAGCGGGTGCAAAAGTATGAAAGCCGGGAGATTTTCAAATTGTTCAGGAAAGATTTTTTAACCACTCCGCTACTACCGGAAGCGCTGCCACGTAAGGCCAGAAAATTAAAATGCCAATAGCCAGCGCCGTAAAGGCAGCCATCAGCACTGCCCCGGCTGCCAGGTCTTTGGCCTGCCCCGCCAACTCGTGGTAATCAGGCGAAACCAGGTCCGTAAGTTTTTCCAGAGCAGTATTAAAAATCTCGGCCATCCACACCAGCCCGATTGCCAGTATAATCCAGCACCATTCCGAAGGTTTAATGTGGAAAAACCAGCCCAGGAAAATTGCTTCAATGGCTGCCAGTACGTGGAGCTTCATGTTCGGCTCGTAGCGGAAAGCGGCTCCCATACCCCTCAGGGCATAACCAAAACTGTTTAAACGTTTCTTAATGTACTTCCGGGGCATCAGGCTTTAGGTTGGTTATTAGTGTAATTGAAGTTGAATTAACACATTTATTTCAGCATTGAGAACGGTAGCTTACTTTCTTTTGTCTCCACTTTTCCACACCCAAAGCATACCCTTTACATCTTCTTTAGGCACCGGTAATCTGAGTACCAGCATAATTTCCTCTGCCAGCGAAAGCATACCAACCACCATTGCCGGATAAAACAACCAGGAAGCAAACCGGTAAAAGAACAGCGCCAGCACGAACATGCCCAGCAACAGAAAAGCCATTTTAGAAAGGTACGTATGAAAGCTCGTCAGTTTCCGGTATTTTACCAGCGCGCACAAAACTTGTAGCAAATAAAGGCCAAGCAGCACCAGAAACCAAACCACATACTCCTGCAAAACTTCCGGCCGGAAACGGAATAATCCCGCCACCATTAATACTTGCGTGAGCAGGTCGCCTACCGAATCCAAGCTGCTGCCCAATCCGGAAGTTTGTTTTAACCGGCGCGCTACCGGTCCATCTATGAAGTCGGAGAAAAGGCTAAGAAGCAGCAGGTACTTAAACCAGTTTTCCTGCATCAGTACCAGCGCTAGCAAAAGAAACGGTACGGCTATGATCCGGTAAAGGGAAATCCAGTCGGCTGTGCTGAGCTTATTCATTTGCAGCAGATACGTATTAAATTATGGAAGTGATGAAAGCTATTGTTTGTGCTTGGTCAAGTTCCTTCCTCTGCTGTTGCAAATAGGGTTGACCGTTTTCATAATTAGCTGATGTTTTAAAGATTAGGTTTAGTTTAAATCCATAAGCTAAATACAATTTTGAATATATTGCATTACCAGCTCCAGAAAGACTATGCTTTATTTTAATCTGCTTCTATATTTCGTTTTGACTTTCCTGAATAGCTCTTCGCCGGTTAAAATTAAAACTGGAAGGTACAGCGCAAGTTCCGGAACAATGATGGAAAAAGTTAGCTGGTATCTGAAAGGGAAAAGGCATATCGGCGTAAGTTCTTCCTTAATGCTTCAGGATAACGGTACATTTAATTTTTCCACGTGTGGCTGCTCTTCCAAAGGAAACTGGGTTCAGAAAACCGATACCCTTTATCTGGCCGAAACGATAGCTGAATTTAAATTCGCCAATCAAACTGGTACGGCTGAAGCTACAGCCAAGAAGTGCCTTAAGAGCAACTATCGTATTGATAAGGAACGGTTGTTCCGGATAACCTATGATGAAGGGGACTGGATTGAATGCCTGAAGCCTGAACAGAACTAATTAGCTTATCTGTTCCAATAAGGCCGGTAAACAATACAACTTATAAATAAAAAGGCAGCCCCGAAATCCGAAGCTGCTTTTCTTTTTAATTAAGCAGGCTATAAAATCACTGTTTTACAAAGGTTTTCTGATAGGCTGTTCCACGCTGGTTATCAGTTACAACCAGGTAATAGATACCGGGCGCCAATAGTTGAACGTCTATTGCCTTCTCAGACAGATTACTTTTTAAAACAGTTTGACCCGTAGCATTAATGATGGTTGCCGTCAGGTGTTTTGTTGTACTGGATTCCGGTAAGTTAAGGTGAAGTTTTTCGGTTACAGGATTCGGGTAAATTGTAATTGCCTGGTCGTTAACCGGTTTGCCTGTGCTGCTTACGGTTCCGCCAATTTTGTATAATTCAAAACCGGCATTTGTGTAATTAGCGCTAAAGTAAAGATTATTATTGGCTACCTTCATAACTCCCGGACGGCCTCCAAAAGAGGTTGGCGCTAAGGGGCTCATCGTTACGGTAGCATTGGCAGGACTTACAATGCGGGTGCCGGCTGTTGTTCCATCTGTTTCGAAAAGCTGAAAATCGGTCTGGCTCTGGCGGGCGGTAAAATATAGCTTATTGTTGAAGTAATTCAGGTTCTGTACAATGGCACCATTGGTTCCGGGGTTTATGTCTTTAACCAGTTGGGTACCTGGACCTGTTCCGTCCGAAACCCAAAGCTCTACCCCATTGGTAGCCGTAATAGCAGAAAAAAAGAGCTTATTGCCTGCTACCGTAATATTCTCTATTCCGCTGGTGCTGCTGCCCGGGTTAATGTCTTTGATCATGTACGTTCCGGCCGCCGTTCCATCAGTTACGTACAACTCCCGATTACCCTGCGTAGCACTTCCTTCAAAATAAAGCTTGCCGTTCCAGGGTGTCCAATTCTCTTTTGCTCCCAGCACATCCAGGGGAGTAATCACAACGGTGCCGGCTGCGATTCCATCGGAAGACATTAACACCCTATAGGTAGATGTGTAGGTTAGAGAAAGAAACAGAAGTTTATTATTGAAAATATGGAAGTGAGAGGGCCAGCCACTACTTGAACCGGGAGCCAGATCTTTAAAAAGCTGGGTGCCTGCCACAGTTCCATCCGTAACCCAAAGCTCAACATCATCCGTCTGAAACGGAGCCGAGGTATGAAAGGTAAAGTAGAGTTTATTATTGAATACGATCATGTCGTAATCAATTAAGGTATTATTGTTGTTCGCCGTTGGCGGCGTTAGCATTATAGTACCGGCAGTGGTGCCATCCGTAACCCATAATTGTCTTTTCAGGGTAGCATCGTAGCCATAAAAGTAGAATTTGTTCTGGTAGGCAATGCCCTTCACGCTGGCTTCCTGCCCTCCTGCTCCGGGATTTATATCCTTGATCATTTTCGTGCCGGCAGACGTGCCATCTGTAACCCAGTATTCATCTCCATTTACCCCGTTGTCGGCCCGGAAGTACAGTTTATTTCCGGCAATAAAGAAAGAATGCATGCTGCTGCTGCCGTTACCAGGTTTAATATCGGCAAGCATCTGGGTTCCGGCCGCGGTTCCGTCGGTATACCATAATTCTCTGCCTGCCGAAGTGGAAGCACTGAAATAAAGTTTTCCGTTAAAAACGATTATCGGGACCACGAGAGCATGGGAAGCGCCCGGATTAACGTCTTTTACCATCATGGTACCGGCAGTAGTGCCGTCGGTTACCCAAAGCTCCTCGCCATTAATTCCATCATCAGCACTGAAATAGGTTTTGCCATTATATTCTATAAATGAACCTGGGTCAGAATCTGAAAAAAAACTTGTCGTATTGATGTCTTTTACCAGAACCGGCATTTGGGCCATGGCCGGGAAAACAATGCAGGTCATTAAGCCTAGTAGTAGTTTTTTCATACAAATGGTTCGTTAGAAGATAAAAAACTATTTTAACCTGCTTAAGTACACGATTATTTGTTACAAATACAACATAAAACAAAAGCAGCTCCGGAACCCGGAGCTGCTTTTCCAAATAAAGGTAAGTCTTGTGTCTTAAGTCTTGCTACTTATGTCTTACTTCAAAGACCCGATCATATCTTCCGGCTTCACCCACTCAGTGAATTGCTCATCGGTCAGTAAACCAAGTTCCAAAGCGGCCTGACGCAAGGTAGTGCCTTCTTTGTGCGCTTTCTTTGCAATTTTAGCGGCATTGTCGTAACCAACGTGTGGGTTCAGAGCCGTTACCAGCATCAAAGAGTTTTCCAGCTGACGTTTGATCACTTCGTAGTTCGGCTCGATACCAACCGCACAATGCTTATCGAAAGAGTCACAGGCGTCGCCTAACAATCGGGCGCTCATCAGCAGGTTGAAGATCATTACCGGTTTGAACACGTTTAGCTCGAAATGGCCGTTCATGCCGCCTACCGAAACGGCTACGTCGTTACCCATTACCTGGGCACAAACCATGGTCATGGCTTCGGCCTGGGTTGGGTTTACTTTGCCCGGCATAATAGAAGAACCCGGTTCGTTTTCCGGAATAATGATCTCGCCAATACCCGAACGCGGACCGGAAGCCAGCAAACGGATATCGTTAGCAATTTTCATTAAGCTAACCGCCAGTTGTTTTAAAGCGCCATGGGTTTCTACAATGGCGTCGTGGGCGGCTAAGCTTTCGAATTTGTTTTCGGCCGTGCGCATTGGCAAACCGGAGAATTCAGAAATCTTCTTCGCTACCAGTACATCGTAGCCTTTCGGCGTGTTCAGGCCGGTACCTACCGCCGAGCCACCTAAAGCCAATTCGCTTAAGTGGTCTAAGGTGTTTTTAATGGCCTTCATAGCGTGATCCAGCTGGCTTACATAACCGGAAAGCTCCTGACCGAGGGTAAGCGGCGTGGCATCCATTAAGTGCGTACGGCCGATCTTTACCACGTTCATGTACTCCTGGCTTTTGGCGTGCAGCGTGTCGCGCAGCTTTTTCACCATTGGCAAAGTGGTTTCAGTTACGGCTTTGTAAGCCGCAATGTGCATCGCCGTCGGGAAGGTATCGTTCGAGGATTGTGACTTATTTACGTCGTCGTTCGGGTGGATCTTTTTCTTCTCGTCCATCAGGTCGCCGCCCAGCAGTACGTGCGCGCGGTTTGCCACCACTTCGTTCACGTTCATGTTGCTTTGCGTGCCCGAACCGGTTTGCCAAACCACCAACGGGAACTCATCGTCCAGGTAACCGGCCGAAATTTCGTCGCAAACCTTACCGATGATCTCGGCTTTTTCCATCGGCAATACGCCTAATTCCGCGTTGGCAAACGCCGCGGCTTTTTTCAGAATGGCAAAAGCCGAAATAACTTCTTTGGGCATCAGCTGACCGCCGATGGTGAAATTGTCTTTAGAACGTTGGGTCTGTGCGCCCCAGTAACGATGCGCTGGAACCTCAACCGGCCCCATGGTGTCTTTTTCGATCCGGATACTCATAATTTTAATGTGCTAATTTATGAATGTGCTAATGTGATAATGTTCTGGTGAAAATCCGGTTGGTAAAAGGGTAGGATTTTCGGGCGTAAAACTAAACAATTATTTAGAAAACGGCGGAAAAAGCAAAAGCTTCGCCCCGTTCTGAAGCAAAGCTTTTATTATTTTTTCACGTGGAAAAGCGGTAGGGTTTGGGTAGGAAAAGTTAAAAATTATATTTTAAGCCGATATTCAGACCTACTGTGCTGAAATTAAATGGGTGTTTAACATTTACCCAATCAACCTCTTTTATTGTTGTGTTTGTAAATGAGTTTTCAAGAGAAATCTCCTTTTGTTCTGCTGGGTACAAATCGTCATGTCCATTATGAATTTGCTTTGTTAGCTGGTACTTATTAGGTGCATACGATAAGTTGCTCATTTTTATTTCAGAAAATACAGCGTACTTATCGTTAATTTTATAGTCAAGCCCCAAAGCCCCCTGTACGCCAAATCCCCAGCCGCCTTTGTACTCCGCTTCTTGAATTACTTCATTCCAATTGTCTGAAAGATAATCGTTTATAAAAATGGTTCCAGTACCCGTTGCAATCCCGAATTTGCCATGCAAGTTCAGGTGCTCGGAAAGTTTGGTTATCATTACAAATGAAGGCTGGAATATTATCATTCGTGCATGCATTTCTGTTTTGTTAATAAAGGGGCTGATCGAATCTTGGCTAGCGTTTCGTTGAAACGATGTATTGTTTTTTCCACCAGCTAGATAATTAACCTCTACTTCGACACCCAATTGCTCAGAAAACATAAAGCCAAATGCTATATTGCCGGTAAACCCTTTACCGAAATTTACTCGCACCCGTTCTATTTTTTCTGTGCTCTGAATCAAATTATTATCTTGGTTTATTGTGCTTGTTATTAATGTTTTTTGGCCGAACTGCGATCCAATTCCCAGATTATACCCACCCCCAATTTTTACATAATTACTTTGAGCGAAGGCGGAAACAGAATAGAAAGAAGCAGCAGCGACCAAAGCCACGGCGGGAAATAATTTAGAAAAATTCATGAGTGTAGTTTAAGCAATAACTGGATTATGGGCTAAAGTCGTAACAAAAACCTGGAAAAACAACCTGAAGATGTTACATTAAAGAAGATGGTTTCGGGGCTTTACCGAATGCTATCCTTTAAACCAGAAAAATAAAACTTCTGCTATAGCTCCTCTAAGCGGGCAGCGTATAAAAAGTCGCGGCCTTGCCTGCTCACGTCTCGGTAAATAAAATAAACCCGCCCGTTATAAACTCTTATTTTCCGCGCAAAGGAGAAAGCAATTTTATAAGCCGGGCCGGTGCTGCCGGTAGTAAAATCGATTTCCTCCAGCAGGGCAATTCCGTTCTTATCGAATCTGCCGTATGCCCGTTGCAGCACCGGATCAATAATTACCTCCTGCCCCCAGTCCTTTCGTTGTGGATAAGTAATGGGAATTGTTCTGGTAAGCGTATCCCGCTGGTAAAAGCTGATGTTTCCCTGCAAATGGTTGAAAATAGCAACTTCTTTCCCGATCTTAAACAAGGGCGCATAGGGTGGTTGGTAAAGTACTTTCCGGGCAAATTCCTGTTTTCGGGCCGCACTCTGAGCGGTACGGTCCAGTTCGGCCACAGCCCGTCTTTTCCGGTATCGGGCCTCATCCTGCTGCATAGCCGTTATTACCGGGTCCTGAATTTGGCTAAGCAGCTTTGACCTATTAGTTACTTTATTCACATAGAAAAAGGCTTTGCTGCCGCCGGAAACTAATGGCCGCTCCAGGTAAAAATCGTTGCCGTTGGCAGCGGCACAGGGCTTTATTAGTGTGGAAAACGCGTTAATAGATTGAAGCGGAAAGAGGCCCAGGCTTAAGGAGTCCGGTTGCAACTGGTAGGCATCCGTTTCGGTGAGTACATGCAGGTTATCCACACAGTCGCGGTAAAGGCTTTGGGCGTGAAAAGGCAGTTTAAAAGCGATCAGCACCGAATCCGAACTTTCCTGCAGCACTTTTAAAACCGGCATTTTCGTACCGGCTTGCCAGCCCAGCACGAACATTTTATCTCCCAATAACTCATAATCCAGCACCGAACCCGAGCTCACCTTTTCCGGCTTCAATTTTTAACCGTGGCAATTTCAACTTCTTCCAGCAGGAGCGCTTTAGGCTTTAGTTGTACCTCCACATAAGTCTGGCCGGGTTTCAATTTTACCTGAACCGGCTGATAAGCTACGTGCGTGAACACAAGCGTAACTTCTGCCGGAACAGTAGGGAATTGCAGAGAAAAAGTGCCGTCTTTCGCCGATGTTGTGCCGGATTTGGTACCCGCAACCTTTACGCTTACTTCTGCCAGATTTTGCCCCGTTTCCTGGTCGGTAACCTTACCATTTACCTGCAGCGCGTTCTGCTGAGCAAAAGCCGTTAAGCTGTGCAGGAACAGGATGGTAAAAAGAACCCGGAAGCAGTGGCGCATCGTGCAGCTAAATTAAACAGAAGCTGCAATTTACACGAAAACACGGGATCGTAAAATTACTGTTGAGCAGGAGCGCATTAACCTTTATTTCCCGCAAGAAAGCAAACAAAAAGCCCCATCATTGATGGGGCTTTTGCAGGTTTATAAACCGTAAAATCTTACAACATATTCATCAGTAGCAATACCAGACCAATTACTAACAAGATTAAACCGATCACATAAAGTACCGGTAGAAGCAAGCCCAGGATAATAAATATCAGACCCAGGATGATAAGCAGCTTTACATTGCTGTCGATAGCCGTTCTGTTTTCTTCCTTGATCGACTTCTTAAGTTGTTTAAGGTTTTTGCGAAGCTGCTTCAGGTTTTCTTTGCTAGCTTTTTCGTTTTGGCTGGTATTTTCAGCTAACTGGTTGCGGGTTGTAGAAAGCGACTTGGCCAGGGCGGCAGCGGCAGTTTTATGTTCCGGCGCAATTTCAGCCGGGGCAGTTGCATCATCGGAAGCAGTTAAAACCGGATCGGCTGCAGCAGCGGTTTCAGCAACTTCAGGTGCAGAAGCCATTTCAGCAGGCTTTGCCTTAGTTTCGTGGTAGCTGCCGGAAGCCGGCGCAAACGTGTAAAGATTGCTGGAGCAGGAGCTTAAAAGTGCCAGGGAAAGTGAGGCGACAGCCAGTTTCAGGCGGAAAAGTTTGTTCATATTTTATTTAAGTAGAATTGTTTACGTACTGTTTTTAACCCCTATACTCTATTCAGGCGCTCCGGTTTCCGGAATTTATTCAGCGATTAGAAATCGTAGGCAAGATTAAGAAATTCAGCTCATGTCTGCCAAAAACTTCCGGGAATTTTCTTTGTCTCATTACAAAATAAAGATGTCATGTAGCGAGACCAAATCCATCAGGCTAGAGAAATGTAGGTCATTCCGAGCGAAGCCGAGGAAACTTATACATACTACTATGGCATTTGAGTGTAGCAACGAAATGCCTTTCTTTCGTGATTGGTATGCGATAGTTTCCTCAGAGCGCCGCTCACAAGTTTCGCTTCTCCTCGCGCTCACTTGTGTTCGGGATGACGCGATGAAGTAGCTTCGCCGGAAGGCTATGGCATCAGGAAGTAGGTATCAGGACACAAGTATCGAGACAGAAATGTTGGGAAACTTCGCCGTTTTAGCTGCTTAAGAAAAAAGCCTCTATGAATTTTCCAAATAGCTCTAACCGCTCTTTCCTTTTTTTAGGCTATAGTATCTAAGGAAAAAAGTACGAAAAGCTTATTCGCCGAATACCGGAATGCGCGTTTGGGTAACCTTCTGGATCTTTTTCACCCGGCGGGTTTCATAAACCTCCTCAGGCGCTACGGCCACGATCCGCACGTTCACGTCCAGGCCGGTAACGGTATTTTTGTTTTCCACACCCAGGTACAACATCCCGTCCGAAGTTTTAGGAGTCTGGGCTGCTGTAATCTTTCCGTAATCGCTTACCACCGCATTTCCCTGTGCAAAACTGAAGGGCTTTCTTACTCCATCTTTCTCAAAACCAGGCACTGCCGTTTTGTTCATGAATAAGTAATCCACATACCCGCTCGATTTTACCTGAGGTAATTGCGGCAGCAAACCCATGCCGAAAGCCGCCACCGGACTCAGTCCGCCCAATACAACCGCGCCGCCTTTCGAGATCGTTTTGGTCATTTCTTCCAGTTCTTTCACGCTCTCCTGCCCCACCCCGATCCAGTAAACCCAGTGCTTGGTTTTTGCCGGCAGCTTAAACGGAACCGTTACCCGGCTCGGGTTGCCGATGCTGGCCTGGGAGAACACCCGGAACGTTTTATCCACCACCACTTGCGGCTGCAATCCCGTTTTCACCAGCACCTTTTCATTCACATAAGTAAAGGTAGTATCCGGTTTCATTTGCCAGGTCACGTTGGTATTGAATTCCTTCGGCTGCCCCGCCCCCGGAATGCGCTGCAGCGTAAATTTGCAGGAACTCGGCTCCTCCTCTTCCGACTGAATCGTAAACTCATATACCGTTTTCTTCGATACCGGCAGCTTCAGCTTTCTTAGTTTGGTCAGGTTGTGCGTCGAATAAATAACCGAACCCGAACCGTATTCTTTTACCTCCAGAAAGTACGTTGCCCGGTTTTCCGTCTTCAGGTCAATTAATACCTCATCGCCCTTCTGAAAGCCATAATAAAATACCGGCCACTTAAAGGCTTCATTCGGATGCGTTTTTGCCCAGTTTTCCGCTTCCGCTGTACCCGGAACCTTTACCACCAGATCAGCCACCGGCACCGGCTCGTGCTGTGAAAAAACCGGACCCGAAATGAGTAAAAAGCACCAGAAAATATGTTTAAAAATAGGCTTCAAAACAGTATCAGAAATGAGTAAAAAGTATAACGACCCTTTGTGCCACAAAGATACAATTTCAGAATTTGAATCAGGATTTACAGGATTAACAAAATTTTCAGGATTTCCCGGCGGAATCTAAATACCAGGAAGGGCTTTCGGTATGTGGAAAACTGAGGTTGCAAAAGAACAACCACCCCCAACCCCTCCTTTGTAAGGCGGGGAGCTTTACCGTTAGCTGAAGCAGGCGGCAATGAAATTGTCTGAACTGTGATTTTTTTTGATTGCTTTGATTCCTGTGATTTTCTTTAGTAGAGCTTTCACGCATATCGCCAGCGCAGCGCCCCTGAAAACCACGTTAGCAAAAAACTAAACTAAAAGAAAGCCAGCCACGAAGGAAAGCTGACACCAGTTTCTAAGGAGAAAGACTTTGGATTCACCGGTGCCGAGGCACGAGGCAGCCCGGAAGGGCAGGTGAATCCACGGCTTTCGAGTTAGAAACGAAGCCACCCGGCTTGAGGGGGAAAGCTAACCAAAAGCTGAAAAGCCACTGATGAAGCAGCAAACAACAATCAAAGCACAAAACCCAAACAAAAAATCAAATAAAAACAAACCCTCATATATCCTTACATTTGTAAATGGCAAAAATAAAAACCTCCTACTTCTGCCAGAACTGTGGCGCCCAATCGGCTAAATGGATCGGCCGGTGCCCGGCTTGCGGCGAGTGGAACACCTACGTAGAAGAAGTAATTCAGCGCGAAGAAGCAAACACCGTAGCCGCCTGGAAACCCGTTTCCACCTCCCGGCAGGTAGCCAGCAAACCCAAACCGCTTTCCGAGATCAGCTTCGAGGCCGAATCGCGGATCGTAACCAACGACCAGGAACTGAACCGGGTGTTGGGCGGCGGCATCGTGCCCGGCTCCCTGATCCTGATCGGCGGCGAACCCGGCATCGGGAAATCGACTTTGATGCTGCAGATTGCCATGTCGCTGAAAAACCAGCGCGTGCTTTACGTTTCCGGAGAAGAAAGCGAACTCCAGATTAAAATGCGGGCCGAGCGTTTAGGTACGAACCACAACAATTGCTTCATCTTAACCGAAACCGGCACCCAGAATATCTTCAAACAAATAGAGCAACTGCAACCAGAACTGTTGGTGGTCGATTCTATTCAAACCCTGCATTCAGCTTTTATCGAAAGCGGCGCCGGCAGCATTTCGCAGGTGCGCGAGTGTACCGCCGAACTGCTGAAATACGCCAAGGAAAGCGGCACCCCGGTTTTCCTCATCGGACATATCACCAAAGAAGGAAACCTGGCCGGCCCGAAGATTCTGGAGCACATGGTAGATACCGTATTGCAGTTCGAAGGCGACCGCCACATGACCTACCGCATTCTCCGCACCACCAAAAATCGTTTCGGCTCCACTTCCGAACTCGGTATTTACGAAATGCAGGGCTCCGGCTTGCGGCAGGTAAACAACCCTTCCGAAATCCTGATCTCGCAGCGCGAAGAACATTTGAGCGGCATTTCCATTGGGGCTACCCTGGAAGGAAACCGTCCTTTACTAATCGAAGTGCAAAGCTTGGTAAGCCCGGCCACGTATGGCACGCCGCAGCGCTCCAGTACCGGCTACGATGCCAAACGCCTGAACATGCTCTTAGCCGTTCTGGAAAAACGCGGCGGCTTTAAACTGGGCACGCAAGACGTGTTCCTCAACATTGCCGGCGGCCTGAAAGTAGAAGACCCGGCCATCGATTTAGCTGTTTGCGCTTCCATCCTTTCTTCTTTCGATGATCTGGCCATACCAAGTACTACCTGCTTTGCCGCCGAAGTTGGACTTAGCGGCGAGATCCGCGCGGTGAACCGGATCGAGAACCGGATCAGCGAAGCAGAGAAACTGGGCTTTAAAGAAATTTATATTTCGAAGTTCAACGTGAAAGGGCTCGATCTGAAAGGCCGGGGTATTAAGATTCACACAGTTAGTAAGCTGGAAGAAGTGCTGAGCGGGTTGTTTGGCTAAGGTAAGTTTCTTTTTACAATACAATAAGTTCCTTCTATTCTGCCGGAAAAGGACTTGCTACTTAAAATAATTAAAAAAGTTACGCCGTTTGGGACCTTTTTTTAGTTTTTTTTGTCTGCAGGTAGTAATTTAGGTACGGAATAGTGGCAGAAGCCGCTAATTATCTGAAACATAAAGCCGTTTGGCAGGTTTCTTTTCCGGCCTGAACAGGATCGCTCTTTTGTAGTTAATTAAAATCAATATCTCCCGTATGAAGAAATTTATACTCCTTACCTTTTTCGCCGCTTCCTGCTACCAGGCTTCCGCGCAGCAAACAGTTTCCATTTCCGGTAAAGTATCCAATCCGCAGAGCGACAGCGTGCTGCTGGCCATTCCGGAAAACGTTTTCGATTCCAGAGAACATGCCACTTACGCTATTCTGAACGATAAAAAGGAATTCAGCCTGAATGTACAATTAAAGCACCCGGTACTGGCCGACCTGGTGAACGGCGATGAAGTAATTACGCTTTTCCTGCAGCCCGGCGATAACCTGAACGTAAAGTTTAACGCCGACGACATTGTAAAAACGATCAAGTTCCAGGGACAGGGTGCCGCCGAAAATACCTACTTGCGCGAGCAGGAAAAGAAGTTCGAACTGAACGAAGATTACCAGGTACTGCCGGAAAATATCAAATCGCGCGAAGATCAGTTCTCTAAATTCCTCGATTACCGCAAAGAAGACCAGCTGAATTTCCTGAAGAAGTACGTTGCCAAAAGCCCGCTTTCCGAAGAATTCCAGAAATATGCCAAAGCGCAAATTGAATTTACCTGGGCCAACGACCGCCTGACTTATGCCGACCTCCGCGAGCAGATTGTGCATACCGAGCGCCGCCTGGTGCTTACGCCCGGCTACTACAATTTCCTGAAAACCCTCGACCTGAACAATCCTGCCGCTTACATCAGCCCGGTTTACAACGAATTCGCCATGAACTACGTGGAATTCCTGGCCGCCGAAGCAAAAGTGAAAAAGACCGACCAGGAATACTACTACACCTGCTTTGAACTGGCTAAAACCAAAATGACCGGCCGCGCCCTGAACCTGGTGCAAGCCCGCATTATTTACCAGTCCTGCAAAAACGGTCACCTCGGTTTCACCGACCGCATGTTAGCCGATTTCAGCAAAACCAACACCGACCAGCAATTAGCCACCATTCTGCAGCAAACCTACGATGCCCATAAAGCCTATGCCATGGGTGCCCTGGCTCCGGAATTCGAACTGACCAACGTGAAAGGCGAAACCGTACGCTTAAGCGACTACAAAGGCAAACTGGTTTACCTCAGCTTCTGGCAAACCGAATGTGGCCTGTGCCTCATGGATATGCCTTATGCCCAGGAATTAGCCAAAACCATGACCGGTAAAGACATCGTTTTCCTGAACGTGAACATGGACAAAGACGAAAAAGCCTGGCGCAACATGGTTACCAAAAAGAACCTTTTAGGCGTGCACGTGTACGGCAAAACCCCAGCCGCCGACCTGATGAAATTATATAACCTGAAGGAAACCCCATCTTACTTCCTGATCGCCGAAGACGGTACTTTCCTGAGCACCAAACCAAAACGCCCAAGCAGCCACGGCGCCACCGAAGAAATCGCCCAGGCCTTCGGCAAAGCCGCCAACATTACCGCTGCTTTGAAGAAATAGTTTAATGGTTAAATAGTTAAATTGTTGGATCATTAAGAACACAAAAGCCTGCCGTATATGGTAGGCTTTTGTGCTTTTAAAAACATCTGGAGATAATAGCCGGTTGCTCTGTTGGGAAAAAAACAACCACCCCCGAACCCCTCCTTGAAAAAAGGAGGGGAGCTGCAGTCAACTAAATTTATTATGTAGTGTTTTGTAGCAGGCGGCAGAAAATGCTATCCTTTCAGGCGCAAAAAGTTAAAATGAAGCAGGAAAGAAAAAAAAGCTCCCCTCCTTTTTTCAAGGAGGGGCCGGGGGTGGTTGTGTCTGCTGAAAGAACGAAAGTTTGCTATGAAAGAAAACATTACTTCAGCCCTGATAAAAATCCCTTCCTGCCTCGGTTAAGTTCTTATTGCAACCTTCGAACTAAAAGCCAGGCTATACCATGAACGAAAGAGCCCCTTCCCAGTTATTCTAAAAAACCGAATCATTAGCTAGGGTATTCAATCAAAAATTTCTTTTCCCGCTACTTCCGCGTACATTTACGTACAAAGCTCCCGATGAACCCGAAGATCAAAGACGGCCTGAATTTCCTTTCCAAACTAACCCTGAAGCGTTCAGTAAACGCCGCGCAGGTAGTGGGAAGTTATGTGCTATCCAAGATCACCGGCAAAGCCCGGCATTGGGGAACGCCGCTAAGCATTTCCTTCGAGCCTACTACCAGCTGTAATTTGCGCTGCCCGGAATGCCCGAGCGGTTTGCGTTCCTTTACCCGCCCCACCGGCATGCTGCAGGATGACCTCTTCAAAAAAACGATAGACGAACTGCACCAAAAACTGCTTTACTTGATCTTCTACTTTCAAGGCGAACCTTACCTGCATCCGCGCTTTTTAGAGCTGGCCAAGTACGCTTCTTCGAAAGGCATTTACACCGCCACTTCTACCAACGCGCATTATTTAAACGACGCCAACGCCCGCAAAACGGTAGAATCAGGCTTGGACCGGATCATCATTTCCATAGACGGCACTACGCAGGAAGTGTATCAGAACTACCGCGTAGGCGGCAAGCTGGACAAAGTACTGGAAGGAACGCGCAACCTGGTGAAGTGGAAGAAAGAGCTGAAGTCCCAGACGCCCTTCATTATTTTCCAGTTCCTGGTAGTAAAACCGAACGAGCACCAGATAGAGGAAGTGAAGCAACTGGGCAAAGAAATTGGCGTAGACGACGTGTGGCTGAAAACGGCCCAGATCTACGAATACGAAAACGGCTCGCCGCTTATTCCCACCATCGATTATTATTCGCGGTACCAGAACAATGGCAATGGCACGTATTCGTTAAAGAATAAGCTGATAGACCATTGCTGGAAAATGTGGCACAGTTGCGTCATTACCTGGGACGGCCTGGTAGTGCCCTGCTGTTTCGATAAAGACGCCGAATACCGGCAGGGCGACCTGAAAACCGAAACCTTCAAACAGCTCTGGCACGGCGAAAAATACCGGCAGTTCCGCAGTACCTTGCTCAAAGGCCGTTCCGAAATAGAAATGTGTAAGAACTGCACCGAAGGCACTAAAGTCTGGGGCTGAATTAATTGTTGATTGTTAATTGCTAATTGTTAATTGATTCAGCAATATGACCGGAAGCTTGTTTTGACTTTGGCTCTTCTTGTCGGGAGGCTGCCATTTTCTTAATATACCTTATCAGTTAACAATTTACCCATTCGAAATTAACAATTAACAATCAGCAATCAACAATTCAATAATTAAAGAATGCAAGTAGAACTCGTTACTGTTGCCAAGTTTTTTTCCCCTACCGAAGCGCACGTTTACCGGGCCAAGCTTGAATCGGAAGGAATTCCGGCCTTTGTGTTCGATGAAAACCTGGCTACTTTTTATCCTTTTGCTTCCAGCCTGACCGGCGGCGCCAAACTCAAAGTAAGGGCCGAAGACCTGGAACGGGCCCAGGAAATTCTGGCTGAAGGCCCGCGGCTGGCTTCCGAAGAATAAAAAAGTTTTCAAGTCCAAACGCTACCTTTAAGGCAGTAAAAAGTCGAAAACCAGCCCGTAACGGCAGGAAGCCCGGGAAGTATAAAACCTCTTTGGGTTCTGCCGTATAGGGAAGATAGTATTACTCCTTCGAAATGAATCAATTTAACGATGCCTTCTACCTGCTGACTGAGAAACTTCGGGCCTGGGGGCAGCACCTGATCGTGATGTTACCGAATCTGGTAATTGCCATCCTGGTGCTCATAATTACCTTCATTTTTGCCCGCTTATCGCGCAAAGCTGCCGAGAACCTGTTACCGCGCATCTCGCACAGCGTAGCCCTGAACAACCTGGCTGCCACCATGGTTTATGCCGGGGTGGTGCTCATGGGGCTTTTCTTTACCCTCGGCATCCTGAATTTAGATAAAACGGTAACCTCTTTACTGGCCGGGGTTGGTATTATTGGTCTTGCCCTGGGTTTTGCCTTTCAGGACATTGCCGCCAACTTTATTTCCGGGGTTATTATTGCCGTGCGCAAGCCCTTTGGCGTAGGCGATGTAATTGAAACAAATGAACATTTCGGCACCATCGAGCGCATAAACCTCCGTACCATCGATATCCGGCGGCAAACCGGCGAACTGGTGAAAGTGCCCAACCGGAAAGTTTTCGAAAGCCCTACCATTAACTTTACCTATTACGGTTTACGGCGCATAGACCTGAACCTTCGGGTTTCTTATAACGAAGACCTCGAGAAAGTGGTAGCCGTTACCCTGGAAGCCATGCAGGGCATTACCGGGCAGATAGAATCGAAGGAAGTGGAAGTGTATTTCGAGGAATTCGCCGAAAGCACGATCATTGTGCTGGTGCGCTTCTGGATCCATTATGCCCGTCAGACCGATTATGTAAACGCCCGGAGCGAAGCCATCATGAAGATCAAAAAAGCCTTCGACGTGCACCATATCCGCTTTCCGTACCCGGCCCGTGCCCTGCATTTCGACGGCAGCAAAGGGCAGCCGCTTTTCCCGTTCATTGCCGAAATGCCGCCGGTGCCACCTACCATCGAGCCCTTCCCTACGCCGCACACCGGACCGGGAGAAGCAAAACCATCCACTACCAAGACCTTCGAAGAAGAAACCGATAAACCCAACGGCGATTAAAGCAGGGATGTCCTTAAGTATGAGACTATTATAATTGCAGGTTCAACAGAAAAGCCAGCTACTTTCCGGCCTGCTTTCCATAGCGATTCTGAAATAAAAAACCGGTTCAGCAGGTAGCTGAACCGGTTTTTTATTTCCTGCTATTGCAAAATAGCACATTTACACATTAAATAATCAGCACATTACTTATCGGACTTGTCCAGATTTTTGCCGATGTCTTCAATCCTTCTCAGGAATTCATCCACCCCGCTATCGGCGTAAGGGCCATACGAATTCGCAATGGTGCCTTTCATGCCATCGTTGGTTTCAATGGCATACAGAATAGCCATGTCATCCGGGTTGGTTTCGCCCTCGAAGCGATAGAAGTCCACGATTTTCACCTCGTGCTCGCCGTAAGTTTTATCCGAACCAATAACGCATAAACGGCCATTATCGACTTTAAAATCGGTGGTATAACCGTCTTTGTTCAGGCGGTTTTCTACGTTCACCATAGATCTTTCTTCTTCTTTGTCTTGCATAGTTTTATGTATTTTAGTTTTTACAGCTCAGAATATAGTATGAAAGCTATACGTAAAAACCCACAGAAGTTGCCGGAACGGGAAGCAAAAAAATAAAAATTAAGCCGGCTTCAGGAAGAGAAATCGGTAAGGAAATACCGGAAAAAGCCGAGGAATTAACGGGAAAAGCAATTACTTACGATTCGCCGCTTTTATTTGCTTTTCGATCAGATCGGGGTTAAGGGTGGAGCAGCCGCCGCAACCTTTGGCGCAACCCGGCTCGTTGCTTTTCGCCTGCCGCCAGAACATACGCACCAGGTAAGCCACCGCCGCCAGAAAAATAAGAAGTATCAGAATCTCCTGCATCACAAATACTTAACGCCCACAAAGGTACGAAAAGTTTAGCAGAAGAAATTTAAACCGGAATAAGTTTCCAATAATCAGTTTATCACCATCTTTCACTTTATCTGAATCAGAATCAGGATTTTCAGGATTAAAGGATTTTCAGGACAATTGTCTGAACTATGATTTTTTTGATTTTATATGATTTTCGTGATGAGGCCTGGCGTATTCAAATTGTAGGGACAGGTCGCGACCTGTCCGCACATTATCCGATCAATTCAATATTTGATTGGAATAGTCTGAATCAGAATTCTCAGAATTATAGAATTAGCAGAATTTCTCTAAATCAGATTTCACGCATATCGCCAGCGCAGCGCCCCTGAAAACCACGTTAGTTGATAAAAACTAAATAAAAAGAAAGCCTGCAACGGAGGAATGCTGACACCAGTTTCTGTGAGAGCGGCCTCCAAGCTTATCGGTGCCGACGCAGGAGGCAGCCCGGTAGGGCAGGTAAGGTTGCAGCCGCGAACGCAGAAACGAAGCCACCCGGCTTGAGGGAGAAGCTAAATTAAAAGCAGAAAGCCGTGAGTTAAGAGTTGAAGCTTGTTTGAAATCGAAATAAAAAAATAGCTATAGCAAACCAGACTACCAACTTGATGGGATCTCTCCTATCGTCGAGATAACCGTGAAAAAATAAAAGGCACCTCTATCAACAAAAAGCTTTACCAATTCTCTCCAATAACCGCCAGCATCTCCGCATGCACCGCCGTATTACTCGCTACAATCTCCCGCCCGAAAACCGGATCACCGCCCTCTTTAAACGTAGTAACCTTCCCGCCCGCTTCCTGCACAATTAAAACCCCGGCCGCTACATCCCAAGCATTCAGATTAAACTCGAAAAAGCTTTCAAAACGTCCGCAAGCCACATATGCCAGATCAACCGCGGCAGAACCCAAACGCCGTACGCCATGCGATTTGGCCATGAAGGCGCCCAGCACTTTCAGGTAATCATTCGTTTTGCCGAAATCGGTGTAAGGAAAGCCGGTGGCAACCAAAGAATTAGCCAGTTTGGGCGCTTTGGAAACAGAGATCTTCTTATCGTTCAGGAAAGCGCCGCCGTTTTTCCAGGCATAGAACGCTTCGTCTTTGTTTATTTCGTAGATCATGCCCAATACCAGTTCCTGCTTTTGCATGAGCGCAATGCTGATGGAAAAAACCGGCAAACCGTGCATGAAATTAGTGGTGCCGTCCAATGGGTCTATGATCCAGTTGAATTCTTCGGCTTTGGTGGAATCGGTACCTTCTTCGGTAATAAAACCCGCCTCCGGCAAGAGCGTTTTCAGGGCATCCACCAACTGCTTTTCGGCTTCCTTATCTACGTAAGAAACCAAGTCGTTAAAGCCTTTGTGCTCGATTTTAGAAGCATCGAATTCCTGGCCTTCCTTCCGGATAAAAGCGCCGGTGCAACGGGCCTCGGCCACTACCTGCTTACAAAGATTCTCTAAATTCATACGGTTCGTTTGCGGTAAATAAGTTTGTGAATAATGAGCGCCAGCAACAGCAGCCCGGCCAGTATTTGCGCCGCCGGACCGATCAGTTCGCCGGTGCGGCTGTAAAGGGTAAGGTCGGTATTCAGGAGCACGGTATCGCGCAAAGCCGCCTGTTTCCACCATTCCGATTTTTGCACGAAGTCGCCGCGCTGGCTTATAAAGCCCGAAATACCGGTATTAGCGGCCCGGGCCACGCTCCGGCGGTTTTCAATGGCGCGAAGCACGGCGTACTGCAAATGCTGCTTGTAGCCCGGCGAATCGCTCCACCAGCCGTCGTTCGTAATAATGCAGATCAGCGAAGCGCCGTTCCGGACATACTCACTTACGTAGCCGCCATAAATTGATTCGTAGCAGATCACGGGGGCGGAAGCCGGTTGTTTATCGCCGCTGTGAAAGAATACCGTACGTTCTTCCTGGGTGCCGTGCGTGCCCACCATGCCGCCTAAGTCAATTGCCAAGGGGCCTAAAAACTTGAAGAACTGTGGATACGGCAATTTTTCCACCCCCGGCACCAGTTTCGATTTATGGTAAAGCTCGATCTGGCCCTGATTGGTCAGGTACATGCCCGTATTGAAAACATCGTAATAACCCAGGTCTTCCCGAAAACGCGCCGAAACGGTAGCTGCTTCTTTATTCGGGTAAAGCTGGTAGGAGTTGATGCCGGTAAGTAAGTCCAGGCCCGGATGCTTCGCTACAAAGGCCTTCAGTTGCGCAATGTCCGGGTAAAGATGAATCTGGTCTTCCTGGTAATTCGAGCCGATCGCCGTTTCCGGCCACACTACCAGTTTGGTTTTCGGCGTGATCTGACTTTCGGAAAGCACCAGTAAACGGGCCAGCTGCTGCTCGATGGGAATGTAATTTTCGCCGTCGCGGAATTTTTCTTTGTACGGATCGATGTTCGGCTGCACCACCACTACTTCCGCCGGCTGGCCTTTTTCCTCATAACTGAAATACATGCCGTAGGAAATTGCTATCGGAATTACGATCAAAAGTACCGGTGCCAGGTAAGGTTTCCAGTTTTTTGTGGGGTTGTCGGCAAGGGCTTTAAAGAACAGGATATTCACCAGAATGAGCCACACGGAGCCGCCCATAAAACCGGTAAATTCATACCACTGCACCCATTCCGGACGTTGGGCAAAACCGTTTCCGAAGGTGAGCCACGGCCAGGTCAGGTCCCAACCCAAATGGAAATGCTCGAAAGCAAGCCAGTAAACCAGGAACGACGGATACCCGATCTTCGGCCCGAAGCGGCGCTTGGTGAAAAAGAACAGCATGGCCGGAATACACATCAGCAGCGCATTGCAAAGCACGGCCGCAATGCCGCCCGGCAAGGTAGAATACGATACCCAGTAGGTGGTAAAAGCATTCCAGAGCAGAAACGTAAAGTAGGAATACTTAAAGAACGTAGCTGCCGGGCGGGTAAATGAAGGGTGCTCGATGATGCGTTCCGTTAAAAACAGCGGCACCAGCCCCACGAACAGAAACAACGGAATGGGTTTGGTCGGCCAACCGAGCCACAGCAGAAACGCCGCAACGATGGCCAGTAACGGTAAATACTTGCGGTTATTTGCGGCCTTCCACAACAAGAACAAATTCTCCTTTTATAGCTTTGGTGGTAAATATTTTAACCAGTTCTTCCAGCGAACCATTAATTGTTTCCTCGAACATTTTGGTTAGTTCCCGCGAAACGGATGCCTGGCGTTCCGGGCCGAAGTATTCGGCAAACTGGGTCAGGGTTTTTAAAATGCGGTGCGGCGATTCGTAAAAGATCATCGTTCGTTCTTCCTCTTTCAGACTTTCCAGGCGCGTTTGCCGGCCTTTTTTTACCGGCAGAAACCCTTCGAACGTAAACCTTTCGGAACTGAACCCGGACTTTACCAAGGCTGGCACAAACGCCGTTGCGCCCGGCAGACATTCCACTTTAATGCCTTCCTGCAAACAAGCCCGCACGAGTAAAAAACCCGGATCGGAAATGCCCGGCGTACCTGCATCGGAAACCAACGCCATTTTCTCGCCGCCTTTTAACCGTTCTACCAGATGCCCCACGGCTTTGTGTTCGTTGTGCAAATGGTGACTGTGCATCCGTTTATCGATGCCCAGGTGGTGCAAAAGTTTGCCGCTGGTGCGCGTATCTTCGGCCAGCACCACATCCACTTCCTTTAAAACGCGGATTGCCCGTAAGGTAATATCCTCGAGGTTGCCGATGGGCGTTGGCACTAAAAAAAGGCTGGTTTCTTCCTGCATAATGGCCAAAGTTACGCAAAATGATTTAACTCCGTTGGGTGGTTTTTATTGCAGGAATTATAGCGTTTGCCGCCTTCTTTAATCCCGTCATTTTATACCATTTTGTCATCCTGAGCGACAGCGAAGGACCTCGTCGGCTCTAAGTAGTTTTTCAGCCTGAATTGCTACTGTTTTAATTGTTTCAAAAGTAAACCCTCTTTTGTTTTAGCTGTAGAAAAGAGCACCACCTTTGCTCCTTTCAAGGTTAGTTCTAACCATCAGTAATTTCTTATTCAAATTTCATTGCCGTCTGGTTTAGCTGACGGAAAAGTGGTTGCTCAAATAGAGGCTTGAGGCAAAGCATCTAATTTAATAAGATAGAAATTTGGCTAAAGCCGGAATACAGGCTGCTTTAAACCGTCAGCTAAAGCAGACGGCAATGAAACCGCATATTTCAAATTTAACCTGTAAGCCAAATTTCGCTACGCTCGCTTTGCCATAGAAGTATGAATAAGTTTCCTCGGCGTTGCTCGGAATGACGCAAATTGTATGGCTGGTTTCCCTAAGTTGACGGCATTGGGGTAAGCCCTGTCCGCACATTTTCATAGAAATCAGAAAAATCAAATAAATCATAGTTCCGACAAATGTCCTGTAAATCCTTAAATCCCGTAAATCCTGATTCTGAAAACACCCTGCCCGAAGCTTCGTATAGCAGAATTCTGATCCGAACAACGATTAATGAACAACGATTAACAAAACAAAATCATGGCCGAAAAACCAAAGAACCTTCCTCCGCAATCCCAGAAAAAGCAGCCAGGCGATGAGCATCGAATGACCCCGGAACCGGAAGTGATTCGCAAGAACTATCGCGGCAGCGGCAAACTGCAAAACAAAGTGGCTTTGATAACGGGCGGCGACAGTGGTATTGGCCGGGCCGTGGCCGTACATTTTGCCCGCGAAGGTGCCGATGTGGCCATTGTGTACCTGAACGAAGACACCGATGCCGAAGATACAAAGCAAATGATCGAGGCGGAAGGCCGGGAGTGTATCCTGATTAAAGGCGATGTAGGCAAGGAGGATTTTTGTAAAAAAGCGGTACAGCGCACCGTAAAAGCCCTTGGCCGGATAAATGTGCTGGTAAACAATGCGGCCGAACAGCACGAGCAGGAAAGCGTGGAAGATATTTCGGAAGAACAGCTGGAAAAAACCTTCCGTACGAATATTTTCGGCTATTTCTTCCTGACCAAAGCCGTAATGGAACACCTCAAAAAAGGCGATTCTATTATCAATACCACATCCGTAACATCTTTTCGGGGCTCCGACCATTTAATGGATTATTCGGCTACTAAAGGCGCCATTACTACGTTTACCCGTTCCCTCTCCCAAAACCTGGCCGAAAAAGGCATTCGCGTAAACGGTGTGGCTCCCGGCCCGATCTGGACGCCCCTGATTCCGGCTTCTTTTGGCCCGCGGCAGGTAAGTAAATTCGGGAAGAGTACGCCCATGAAACGTGCCGGTCAGCCTTCGGAAGTAGCCCCGGCCTATGTATTTCTGGCATGTGAAGACGCTTCTTACATTACCGGACAAATAATTCATGTAAACGGCGGCGAAATGGTGGCCGGTTAAACCTTAACATGCTGAAATCAGTACAAGTGAAGTATACAGTTGCCGGTTGCAGTGCCAGCCGGTAAGGTTTAATTAAAGAATAGCATTATGGCAACCGATAAGAAAAATAATAACCACAACGGCAACGACCGCCCGGTAAGGGTGATCGACAGTACGGGCGAAGATATGACCGAAATGCAGGCCGGACACCTGGTACCGGGCGCTGATCCGCCAAAGAATGAACAGGCCCGCGGCGGCTTTGGCGACCGCGACGGCCGCACCGGCTACGGCAGCGACAGCAGCGAAGGCTCAACCGCCACCACCACGAATGAAAATTCCGAAGAAAGCGGCCACATTATTCCCGACGGGATTCCTACCGCGGCGCACGCCGATATTGTAGACGACCCGATCGTGGAATTGCCTTCTACCGATCACATGCAACAGGATGTATCCCAAATCCCGCCGGAAGCGTTGGAAGAAGATAACGAACGTTAGCAGTAAATTCAAACTAAAAAGGTCTTCCCCCCGGAAGACCTTTTTTGGTGCTTTTTTATCTCTTTTTCCTAGCCTTTTGCCTTTTCCTCCTCCTGAATATTAAGTGCTTTCTTCAGGCTTTTAGCCATTTTCCGGAAATCCGCCCAGGGGTTGCCAACCTCCTGAAGCCGTTTCGGCATGGTTTCGATGGTGTACATTTGTGCTTTCAGGTTTTTGTCTTTTAGTTCTTCCCAGAAAAGCGGTGCGGCAACCGGTGCGCCCGGTAAAGCCCGAACAGCATAAGGCGCCACGGCAGTCTGGGCGTAGGAATTCCGCATATAATCCACGAATAAACGCCCTTTCCGGTCTTCAATGCGCTGCTCGGTGGTAAATTCCTCCGGGTGTTGCACCGATAGTTCCTGCCCTACTGCCAGCGCAAAGGGTCTTACTTCGTCGAAGGTTTGTTCAGCTTTTATGGGAATGGTAACGTGCAACCCGCTGGAGCCCGTAGTCATTACAAAGCAGTTCAGGCCGTATTTTTTCTCCAGTAATTCGCGCAAAAGCAAAGCACCCTTTACCGCCGTTTTAAATTGCCCTTCTGCCGGATCCAGGTCGAAGATCAGTTTATCAGGCTTGTGCAGATCCTCTACCGTGCTGAGCCAGGGATGCAGCACAATGGTATTCTGGTTGATGGTATAAAGCAGCGCCGCCTTGTTGTTTATTACGGCCTGATCGATGGGCTCTTGTTTTTCGCGTTCTACCGAAACCCTGTCGATCCACTCCGGAAAAGAGGCTCCGACATCTTTCTGGTAGAAGCCATGGTGGCCGATGCCTTGCGGGAATCGATGTAGCATCAGTGGCCGGTTTTTCAGGAAAGGTAAAAGGTGGGGAGAAACCTCGCTGTAATAATTTACCAGGTCCTGTTTGGTGTATTGCTGTTCCGGGAAAAGCACTTTCTCCGGATGGGAAATTTCTACTGTTTGCGTACCGATCTTCATAGCTGAATTTTTGCTGCTGTTTACGCACCCTTGTACATTCCGGTTAATAACGCTATAATTTTTGAAGAGAAAAGTATTTCGGCTGAAATATAGAAAACTTAAAATGCAGAGAATGAGTATGTAATAAGCCCTGCGGACAGGTAATGGCCGGAAAACGGGGGTGAAAATAATTATCACTTAAACAAAAAGGAGGTTGTTATGCCGTACAAAAGCAATTCCACCAACAAACAGTCGAGAGGTCATTTAGGCGACCCAGCCGGTAAAGGTATTGGGGGTATGAAAGATGCCAACATCGAAAATTTCGACGATCAGTACAATGAGCTGGAGGCCCGTTATACCGACGATGTGGATGAACCGACAATTGATACCCGTTTGGGAAGTCACCCAAACCGGAACACGAATAAACCAAATATCGATAAACCGAGATACAGCTAATGGCTGAATTGTATAGATAAAAAGGCGCTTTTAAGGCGCCTTTTTTTATGCCTGTCAGCGAAGCTCTTTAAAGCCACAATCATATACAGAACGCTATATAGGAACAGGTAAAAAGTGCATTTTTCACCCACCCCTCTTCGGGTTTAACCCCTTGGTCGGTGCCCTTCACAGATTAATCCGAATACAAGTCCTTGGGGAAGCAACAAAAGCGAATCTTAGCCCTTGTTGCATTGTATCTCTGCTAATAAATCGCTGTAAATAAAAAATGAAAGATCGACCAATATTTACCTGAACACCTGACCATTTTCCTGGCATAAGTAATTTATAACGCCTGATTCAGGGCCCGGACAGGCGTTATGAATTCTCTAAAAAAGGCTTAAAAAATTAGCCCTGGTACCCTATTGCCTATTGCTTTCTGCTTTAGGCCTGAAACCCTGAAAATTTTTCCTGTTTAACCGCTCAGCCAATTACGTTCTAAACTATTGCTAAATGAAAAACATAAACGTGAACCCTATCTCTGAACTTTTGCTAAAATTATGTTGTGTCGTCAGAAGCACTTCGGTTGAAGCTTATAAACCCAGGCCGCTGCCTGTCTTTCTTCTGCTCCTGCTTTTACTTGCCGGAAACCAAAGCTTTGCCGATAGCTTTACTTCAGCTAGTGGCGGTACTTGGAACGGCAGCACCGGAACGGCAACTTGGAGCAAAACGGCTGGCACGAGTATCCGTACTTTTCCGAACTCGACGGATGCCGTTGAAATTGCTGCGGGGCATACTATCACCATCACAACAAGTATAGCCTGGCAATCCGTATCTGTTCCGACAGGCGTATCAAATTCAACATTGGCTGTTAATAGTGGCGTTACGTTAACCGTTGGGACTATTACTGTAACTGGTGCCAGTAATGGGAACAGTGTAACCCAGTTAAAAACGGAGGGGCCCGGAACCATTTCAGCCGGTGCTATTTCTATTACCGGTGGTGGCGGGGGGAGAACAGCTACTCTGCTGCTTAATACAGGTATATTGAATCTGACTGGCGCAATAACGTATGGAGGTACTGTTACCAACGCTTTTTTTACAGTGGAAACCGCTACTTTAGGTGTTAATACTGCTACCCTAACTACTCACGCTTCAAATACTCAAAGATTAACCCTGAATGCCGGAAGCACGGTGAATTTCAACGGGGCAAATCAAACTATTCCGGCTATAACGTACAGTAATTTACGGATAAGCGGTACCGGAATCAAAACTCTGGGCGGCAATGTTACAGCCACTAATATAACGCTTAGCAATACCAGCAGTCTGAATGTGACTTCGGGACAGACAGTGGCCGTTAGCGGAAGCCTGGGTACGGGCATTTTAACGTTGGATCAGGCCAGTACGGTAAACTTTAACGGGGCGGCGCAAACCATTCCGATTTTCAACTATGGAACTTTGCTGGTTAGCAGCTCCGGCACCAAAACCTTAGCCGGCAATGTGGCTGCCAAAGATGTAACGGTAAGCGCCGGTTCTTTAACAGTTACTAGTGGCCAGACGTTGAGCGTAAGCGGCGTTTTAAGCGGAGCCGGAGCAACAAACTTTAATACGGGCAGCACGGTGAATTTCAACGGCACATCTGCGCAAACCATTCCAAACCGGACTTACAGTAATATAAAAATAAACAACGTATCTGCTGCCGGAGCCACCTTCGGAATGAGTGTGACCGCCAGCAACGTTACCGGTAACATAACTGTGGAAAGCGGTACTCTTACACTTAGCAATGCCACCACCCTTACCGGAGCTCCGCTCACGGTCAATAATAATGCTTCGCTGGTGGTAGGCGGCGCTTTCCCGGCATCTGCTGCCACGTTTCAGGCGGGCAGTAATTTGGTTCTGAATGGTACGGCTTTGCAAACGCTGCCTGCCAATACCTACGGAAATATCCGCATAACCAATGCTGCCGGCGCTATTTTATTCGGCCCGGTAACGGTTGCAGGCAATTTGCTGGTTGAAGGAGGAATTCTGAACAACGGCGGGTATACCATTACGGGAAGCACCGGCAAAGTTTTTCAGGTAAATAACGGCGCTTCCTTCAGTTTAACCGGAGCTACTGCTTTCCCAACCGGATTCAGTACCTACACTTTTTCGCCGGGCAGCACGGTTTCTTTCGGGCAAACCATTGCGCCTGCTATTCCGGGCTATACCTTTGGTAATTTAGCGATTAACCTGTCCACCAGCAACCTTACGGCCACTGCTTCCGGCGCCTTAACCTTAGCCGGCGACCTGCTCATTCAAAAAGGAACGTTAGATAATAACGGTTTTGCCATTACCGGTGCGGCCGGCAAAATGCTGCAGATAGGAAACGAGGCGGCGCTGGCCTTAGGCGGAGCTTCTTCATTTCCGGACGGCTTTAGTGCGGTTTCCCTGGCAGGCACCAGTAAAGTCATTTATAAAGGTACCGATCAGGTTATTGCCGCTTTAGATTATCCCCAGTTACAGATTCTAAGCACCGGTACTAAAACGCTGGCAGGTAACGCCAGTATTTCATCGCTGCTCGATCTTTCCGGTGGCAGTATTTCTATTGGGGCTAATGCGCTTACCATTAAATCTACCGGGGTTATAACCAATGCTTCTGCCGGAAACTACATTGTTCAATCGGGAAGCGGCAAGCTGATCGTGGAAAATATCGGTTTGGGCGGATTAACTTCCGAAGTTGCTTTCCCGGTGGGGACGGCTACTTCTTACACCCCGGCTTATATTACCAATTCCGGTGCGGCCAATTCCTTTTCTGTAAACGTAACCGATGGCGTGCGCGATTCCTGGAATAACCCGGTTTTCTCGAACGTAGTAAAGAAAACCTGGAATGTGCATAACGAAACCGCAAACGGAACCCCAATGGTAACGCTACGCTTAAGCTGGAACGCTGCCGACGAAGCTGTTGTGCCGGAAGATGCCACTAAAAACTTCGACCGTTCCCGAAGCACGATCAGCCATTACGAGAACGGCCTCTGGAACCGGACCGGCACCTTTGAAGCAGCAGCCGGCAACGGTCCTTACAGCGTATCCCGTTCCGGAATCAGCAGTTTTTCGCCTTTTGGCGTTGGCGATGCCGGCAGTCCTTTACCGGTAGCGCTGCTGCACTTTACGGTAGCCCGGGAAAGCAAGAGTACCCGTTTGAAATGGGCGACTGCCACCGAAAGAAACAACCAGGGCTTCGATGTGCAGGTTTCCAGGAACGGAAAAACGTTTGAAACCATCAGCCATGTGTCCAGCAAAAATCCTCATTCCAGCACCCGCCTCGATTATGAATTTACCGATACCCAGATCCGCACCGGCGTATGGTACTACCGCCTGAAACAGCTCGATTTCGACGGATCGGTTAATTACAGCAACGTACGGGCTATAAGCCTGGAAAAAGAAAAGGAAGCCTCTGCAACAGCCTGGCCCAATCCGTTTACAAACCATTTTACGGTTTCTATGCAGCCGGAGAAAGGGCAGCAGGCTTTTTATGAACTTACTGATCTTTCCGGGAAAACGGTATGCAAGGGCGCCCTGAAAGAAAACGCAGACGGTAAAACGGTAGCCATAGCCACCGAAAAACTGCCTGAAGGGCTCTATATGCTTAAGGTTAAGGCTGGAGCTGAAGTACAATATTTCAGAATGCTGAAACGGTAACAGATTCCGATAAAAAACACCAACAGGAAAAGGGAGGCAATAGCTTCCCTTTTTTTGTTTACCTGCCTTTTTAAAGCCTCCAGTTATTCCCTGGGTTTAAGGCTCTCCTAACCCATTTTACACCTCCGTTTTTCCCGCCTTACCTGTAAGGATTATTTCTGCCAGCGTGGTTTTTGCCGGAGAAAGAGCGCCGTTCTCTAGTGTTTTAATTGTATGATTCCAATAGTCGCTTTAAGGGTAAAATGAATTCTTGAATTACAGTGGTTTTATATTTCCTTTAAAATGCCAATGTTTAGCCCGGAAAAATACTGTATATCCCAAATTTCATTCTTGATTTAAATTATTTTGCAACTATGTTGAATTATTTGGGTATAAAGTTATAAATAAAGTGGTAAAAATTATAAATATTGTCGCTCTAACCACTTTTCCTAAACTATTATTTCTATTTCTACTCTTCCGGGGCTGTATTTCATCAGGAGATCGGCAGTTATTTGGCTTAAGGTAATCGCTTTCAGGGCCTTCTTATGTATCAATTCCATGCCTACTTTCCCTTTTCTCCCTTCAAAAAATGCTTCTTTCGAAGTCCTCTCGCCCCGTTGGCCAAAAAAACTACCTTCGGGGCTCCTGCTTTGCTGCTTTGTACTTTTGCTGGTTTCTCCAGCCAGGGCCATTACCTATGCCAGCATTGGAAACGGCGACTGGAACAACGCGCTGATCTGGTCGCCGGCGGGCATTCCCGGCCCCGGCGACGATGTAATTATAAACGGGCATGCAATTGGGATTAGCAACGACCTGAACTGCCGGAGCCTGACACTTGCCAGTGCCGTAAATCCTTCGTCGCTGAGTGTGCTGGGAACAAGTAAAATTACTGTAGCCCAAACCGTAACGGTAAACCAGCCTGGGGGTAACTTCCTGAACGTTTTGAATATTGGAAAAGGACAGTTAATTGCCGCCGGCCTGGTAATTAACGGGGGCAACAGTCAAAGGGAAAGCGTGGTTAAAGCCGAAGACGGAATTATTGAAATATCGGGAAGCATAACCCTGAACAATACAAGCGCCAGAATCATCTTCACCGGGCCCGGGAACCTGAAAGTAAGCGGCGCTTTGGGGGTAAACGGATCGCTGGATTTTGGTACTTCCGCAACCATAATTTTTAGCGGGAAAGCCATGCAGACCATGCCGGTTTACACCTACCGCGATATAATTATCGAAAACCCGGTGGGAGTAAAATTAGGCGGAGACCTGAATCCCGTGTATGGGAACGTAACGGTAAAAGGCCTGCTGGACCTGAACGGGTATTCCTTGATTGGAAGCGCCCCAAATACCTTTACCATGGAAAATGGTGCCACCATGCTGGTATCCGGCAACAGCGCCTTTCCGGCCGGTTTTACAACGGTAAATTTAAACCCGATAAGCGAAGTTATTTACCAGGGAAACAACCAGGATATTGCCGGGGTAAATTACAGCCGCTTAACCTTAAAAGGAACCGGAACTACCAAAACCCTGAAAGGGAATTGTGCCATCAGCAGCACCATGAACCTAGACAACGGCGTTACGTTCGATCTGGGCGCTTTTCAGGTGAACGGCATTGGGGCGGCAGCCATTTACGGCTATATTAAAACGGCCATGCCAAACGGCCTGGTAGGTCCGGTAGGAACGTTCAACAATTCCGGTGGGCTTACGCTGGCCGCCTCTTCTACGGTAGAATACAATATGAACGGTAACCAGCTCATCACCTCCCGGAACGATTATAAGAACCTGATCATTTCAAATGGAGGCGAGAAAACCATCCTCGGAAATATCACCATGGGCGGAAAACTCACCATAAACAGCGGTGCGGTCCTGAACACATCTACCTTTCAGATTCTGAGCTCCATCATTCCGAGAGGATCGGTGGCAATAAACGGCACCCTCCGCACCTCCCGCTCCGAAGGCCTGTCCGGCACTACAAGAACCGCCTTGCACCGGGATTTAACCTCCGTAGTGCTTGGGCCGGGATCGACTATTGACTACAATGCTCAAGGGAGCGGCGTGCAGGTAATTACCAGCCGAAACGATTATCAGAACATTGTACTAACCAATAACCGGATGAAAGCCTTGCAGGGAAATATTACTATGGCGGGAAAACTCACGGTTTACGAGGGAGCGCAATTACGGCTGGACGATTATCAGGTACTGGAAGCCAGTGGTACTGCCGCTTCCATAGAAATACTCGGAAACGTAGAACTTACCAATCCGAATGGCCTGTACAGCACTACTAAAACGGCTATTCATTCCAATATTACTTTGCTGCCTTTAGGCATTAATTCCAACATTATTTACGATGCCATGGGAGCCCAGAATGTAACAGCACTGAACTACGGCGGCTTAACCATTAATAATATCGATATCAAAACGGTACTGGGCAACATCACGGTCCGGCACTTTTTGCTGGTAGATGAGGACGCTACGTTCGATATGGACACTTACCAGGTTTTATACCAGCAGGTCTCCGGGGTAGATCCCTACATTGCTATCAACGGCACTTTCCGGACGGCCCGTCCGAAGGGCTTCTGTAACCGGTCTGTTTCTACCATTGTAAAGCAGTTCCGCGATATTTACCTGAATACGAATTCTACTATTGTGTACTATGGCGGCAATGAGGTGGTATCGGGCAGGAAAGATTACGGGAACGTAGTACTGGAAGGCGGGCAGGTACGCACCCTCGACGGCCCTGCGGTGATCAATACCAGCCTCGATCTGGCGGGCAGCAGCCTCGACATCGGCGATTTTTCCATTACCTTCGAAGCTTCCGCCGTATTTTACAATGTATCCAGCGCCACGTATGTTATTCAGAGCGGCGCCGGCCGGCTTTTCCAGAAAAATATCGGTACCGATCCGGACGGAAATAGTGGCCAGGTGCTTTTCCCGGTGGGGACTCCCCTGTCTTACACCCCCCTTTACCTGACCAATAACGGGCCCAATAATAACTTTTCGGTGCTGGTTACCAATGGCGTGAACACCGACTCCACCCGTATCCATCCGGATGGCGCGGTTTCCAGAACCTGGGATCTGGTCTTGGAAACCAACAACGGCGTGCCCAATGTAACCCTTACGCTGCAGTGGAATACCGGTGATGAAGGCCGTATTTTCGACAGAAACAAATCGGCCATTGCTAATAGCGCCCAAAATTCCTGGGTATCGGCTTTTGGGCAGGCAGCGGGCGTAAACCCTTATTTAGCCACTGCCACTGGTATCTCCGGCTCTTCGCCATTCATTGTTGGAAATGCAGTAGTGATGCCTATTTTGCCCGTATCCCTTACTTACTTTAAAGCAACGAAAAACGCTTCAGGAGCTTTGCTGCAGTGGGAAACCGCTTCCGAAAAAAACAACCAGGGTTTCCATATACAGGCCTCCCCTGATGGCCGCAACTTCGAAACGGTAGGTTTTGTAACCAGTGCCAACAGCAATTCCAACACTACCCAGGAATACAAATTTCAGGACAAACAGAATGGCAAAACCGGCTTATGGTACTACCGCCTGAAGCAAACCGATTTCGACGGAACGGTAGCTTTTTACGGTCCGAAAGTGGTTGATTTTGCCGGAATTAAAGAGGAAGCAAATGTTTACCCCAACCCTTTCCACGATCAGTTTACGTTGCAATTAAATGCGACCGCCACAGGTGCAGTAGCGCTAACCCTGGTAGACCTGAGTGGAAAAACCATTTATACTGCTGTAAGGGAAGTGTTGAAAGGTGAAAATTCCGTGCCGGTTACCTTAGGGAAATACCCGGCAGGCATTTATATCCTTACCGCCAGAACCGAAACCCAAACTTATACTATCCGCCTGATCAAGAAATAAGGAACAGATTTATGGTTGTTGTTTACGAATAAGAATGGAAGTACTCCTTCCATTTTTATTTTGTTTATAGGATAACCTATAAGGGCTGGTTTTCAGGTTGGAAACGATAGCCTTTTCAGGGCAAAAACTAATGTTTCCTTGGCTTCCGAAGTATTATTATTCCAACCTGAGAGTAAGAGCATGTTTAAATTTCATTTTTGCTAGCGAAAGTTTTCAGTACCGGGTTCTGAAGAAGGCTTTTTAGAGGAGCCTCGCTGCGCTATGGTGCGGGACAAAAGATGACCTCAGGTTCCGGTAATGGAAGTAGGTAGCCTAACGGATGCATTTTAAACATGCTTTAATACTCCATATAGGTTAAATACCCTTCTGTTCGCCGTTGTTGCGTGTTTTCACCAAAACCGGAAAGCTTAGCCAATTTATTGTGTCATCCCGGGCGCCAGCCGAGGGAGCTTATGGAACTTACTGCTTAAAACAAAGCAGTAAGTCAAATCCTGCTACGATCTCTTTGCCTTAGAAGTATGTATCGGTTTCCTCGGGAGCTACACTCGCTGGTTTTGTGCCTCCGCACTCACTTGTGCCCGGAATAACCTGCTTCCTCTCTTAGCCTGGCGGCTATGGTGAAAACACGCAACAACCATGCTTCAGCCTGCTTTTACCCGACAAATAAAACCTTATGAAGCACCAGGCTCCTGCCGGCAGGAGAACCGGTTAGTACACGATAAGCCTTAAGAATTTGAATATAAGAAAAATTATAAAAAAACGCAACTAAGTTATAATAAGCGAGTATAATTAAAATATAAAACAACAGCAGATAACTTAAAGGAATAACCAGACGGAAGCTTTATCATCATTAGAAATGATCTTTAAAATCAATCCCGTTTTCAGGTTAAATGCCTTAGCAAAGAAAAGCGACCACGAAGATTATGATCTAAAAGCCGATTTTATAAGGTGTAAAAAAGGTCAGATAAACCAAGCAGCAAGTCGATTACCATCCTTGCTCGATAAGAACTAAAACTTCAGTAGTACTTCTATGTAAATTATGGTTTTGAAAAGTGAAGAATGAAAGCCCGGTTTTAAAACAGGTGAAGCGCAAAGCAAATATTTTTCAGGCTTTAAGCTAAACTCGGTAACCAACCAACTATTACCGGACAAATAAAAAATAAAATACTCGGAAGTTTTAGATAAGTAAAGAAGGGAAGCATTGCTTCCCTTTTTTCTTTTAGGACCTAGTAGTAACCGATGACGCACACGGCGGAAGCACTTGCTGCACCTGTTTGGAGAAACACGGTTTTAAATATAATTTAAGTTTGATGCTTAACCCTCAAAAAAGGCATATTTACTAATTTTTAGAAATAATTTATAATTCATTGTATTGTATATTTAATATTAATTTTTAGCTTTGAGATTGTTATGGTGTGTTAAAAAACTTAAATCAAAAAGCGCATTAAAAACCGATAGCCTTCAGGTTCAGGCAAAAGAGAAAAAGCATGTATGGGGAATCTTCAGAAGATAGTCCATAGGTCGTAAAATCCGCTCTCACCAAGGTCTTCTCACCAGACTACTACCTAATCAAACACTTTTTAAAAGAATTCGAGCCTGAAAAATAGCTTGCAGGAATTCTATTGCCCAAACTGAAAATTATTTGTAGCTCATTTTAATTAAATTTTTATGCAAAAACGCTTACCCACTGAGAGATTAAGCAATTGCCGGCATTCGGAGCATCGCTCCGGGGGGCTATTGTCTCGGTCAAGACGGAAACCTTTTCAAAAGTGGCGATCATTGCTACTCTGGTTTATGGTTATGCTTCCGGCTACGGCCGCATTTTCGCAAACCACTGTAACCGTAGGTACAAGTACTACAACCCAACGGTATCCATTCGGGAGCTTTTTTGGGTATGAAAGAAGTGCCGCGTTGTATACGGCTGCTCAGATTGGGCAAACAGGTTCAATAACCCAATTAGCCTGGTATCCAACATCAGCTAAAGCAGCCTCTCCTGTAAAAATTTATTTAAAACAGACCACTGCAACTTCGCCTGCAGCAGATACCTGGGCAAATACTATAAATGGGGCAATTCTGGTTTATGATGGTAGCCCTGCGCTTACCGCTGGTAGCTGGAATACCATAGCCTTAACTAATTCCTTCGATTATTTCGGTGGAACAGAAAACCTGCTTGTATTGGTGGAAACTAACCATGGTGGTTCTGGTAACGGAGCGGGTAGTACTAATCCTGCAGTTCGGTATTCATCTGTAACTTCTACTCATCGTTATTGGCAAACAGATACGAATCCTCCTACCACAGAAACAGGTACCAGTACGAGTAACCGTCCGAATATCCAGGTAACGTTTGTGCCAATGGCCAACATGAGTTATGCTTCCTCAACGGCAACTCAGACAAACCTTACTCCGGTTCTGCCTAATACAGTTAACCAGCAGGTAATCGGGTTTCAGGTGGTAACCAGCGGAGGAGCAAACCCCTTGGCTTTAACGGATATCAACTTAAATACCACGGGGACAACCAATACTGCTGAAATCCAGAATGCTAAAATATTCTATACCGGCTCTTCCAGCACTTTTTCGACTACATCGCAATTTGGTGCAACGGTTGCGGCTCCTGCCGGAGCTTATGCAGTAACCGGTTCTCAGGCATTGAAAAGTGGTGCCAATTACTTCTGGTTAACGTACGATATTGCTGCCGGTGCTACGCCCGGCAATGCCATCGACGCCCAGATTACTTCATTAACCGTTGGGGGCACAGCGTATACGCCTTCCATCACCAATCCAGCAGGTGTCCGTACTATTATGGCGCCTCTTAATGGCAACTACACTATTAATAATACCCAGGCAACAGGCGGAAGAAATTACGCCTCCTTTGCCGACGCAATTTCTGACCTGAACATTCTGGGTATTTCCGGTAATGTTACCTTTAACGTTTCCACCGGGCAGACTTTCAACGAAAGCCCGCTCGTTTTAACAGCCACGGGCACCAACAGTAATGCAATTACCTTCCAGCGTTCAGGAGTAGGGGCAAACCCGAAGATCCAGGGAACGAACGGTGCCGGCTCTGCAGACTATATCTTAACCCTCAGCGGCAGCGATTACATTACCTTCGATGGAATTGATTTTGCCGATAATCCGGCCAATGCTACTGCGGCTACAAAAATGGAGCAGGCTATCAGACTGGCAGGTGCAGCAACCGATGGCTGTAAATACAACACCTTTAAGAACTGCGACATAGCCCTGGATAAAACTAACACGAATACTACCTATGGCATATACTTCTCCAGCGCTGCCACCAGTGCGGCCGGCTCTAACAGCAATAACGAGTTTTTAAACAACGCCGTGCATAATGCCTTGTACGGTTATTATGTTTATGGAAATTCAACTTATTTAGACGATGCTAACCGGATCGGCAACCAGAGTAGCGGGACCAGCAGCATCTACGATCTGGGAAATGGTACCAGTACCGGCTATGGCGTTTATTATGCCTACCAGACCAATTTCAAACTCCATAATACTGCTATTAATAATTTTTCTACCAGTGGTTCCTTGTATGGTATTAATAGCTTTGGAAGCGGAACTACGGCAGAGATATATAATAATACCATCTCGGCCCTTTCAACTTCCGGTACTTCCTACAGCCTTTACGGTATTTATATGAGCAGCGGCGGGGCTACCAGTATCTATTCCAATGCCATATCCAACCTGTCGGCTTCTTCTACCGGAACCTCCGTGTATGGAATTTATGTAGCGGTTACCGGTGCTAACATCTATGGAAATACCGTTGATGACCTCCGGCAGGATGGTGGAAGCAGCTCCAGTATTTACGGAATTAATTTTGCCGGTAGCGGTACGAATAATATTTATAATAATACTGTTTCCAATCTCCTGCACACTGCCGCCACTGGGGCGCCTTCCTTATATGGCCTTTATGTAAGCAGCGGAACCACCAATAATATCTACGGAAACAACATCAGCAATGTAAGCAGCGCTGCCGGTTCTACCGGACCTTCCGTATACGGTATGCAGGTTACCAGCGGAACTACCAATAATGTTTATAATAACACCATTCAGGAGATTATTTCAAGTTCTACGGGTTCCTCTTCTGCGTGGGGTGCGTTGTTTTCCGGCGGAACTACTAATAATATTTCCCGGAATAAGATCTACAACGTAGCTACTGCTACCACTGGCTCCGGCATTGCCTACGGATTAAGTGTTACCTCCGGCGTTGCCAACGTAAGCAACAATGCAATTTATGATATCCGGGCAAATGGCGCTACGGGTACTCCGGGGGTGCGTGCTGTAAATTTCAGCGGTGGTTCCAATCATAAACTCTACTATAATTCGGTTTACCTGAACGGGGTGTCTTCAATTGCCTCCCATCAGTCTGCTGCTGTGTATATTACAAACAGCGTAACTACGGTAGATATGCGGAACAACATGCTGGTAAACAATTATGATGTTGCTACCGGAACCCGGGCCGTGGCTGTTTATCGGAGTGCAGTGGATGTAACTAAGTTTGCAACTACGTCTAATAATAACCTGGTGTATGCTGGAGCTCCTTCAGTAAAAAACCTTTTATTCTATGATGGTACCAACGCGGCTCAGACCTTAGCCGATTACCGGCTCAGAATCGGCAGCCCGCGGGAAACGCTTGCCGTAACGGAAAACCCTCCTTTTGTTTCCGCTACTACGCCGTTTAACCTGAATCTTAAAACGAATGTTTCCACCCAGGCAGAATCCGGCGGGGAAGAAATTGCTTCTTTTGTCGATGACTACAGTGCTGTTAATTCGCGTACCGGTTACCCGAAAGCCGGGCAGGCCAACGGCGGAGGAACTTTGCCGGATATTGGCGCTTACGAGGGAGATTTCACTCCAAAAGATCTGACGCCTCCTACTATTACTTTTACGGCACTTGCAGGTACGCATCTGTTAACCAACCGTACCCTTACGGCCACCATTACCGATGTAAACGGGATAAATACAGGAGCAAATGGCCCGCGTCTCTATTATAGAAAGTCTGGCGAAGCTACTTACCAGGTGGCGGCAAACCCTACCGTAAACGGCGATAACTATACCTTTACAATAGATTATAGCCTGCTTACCGGCGGTGGTGTACAAGCATTGGATAGGATCGAGTATTACGTTGCGGCCGAAGATGCTAATAATAATGCTGCAACCAATCCGCTGGGCGGTTCCGGAGCCACGCCTCCGGGCACCACAGCCCCGGCAACGCCTGCTTCGTATATTATTCAGAAAATTTACAGCGGCAATTATTATGTAGGTACCAGTCGGGCTGTTGATTTTGCAACCATAACCGAAGCAGCTACCAAATTAAGCGAAGGTGCTATCGATGGCGATGTAACCCTGCAATTGATTGATGCCTCCTACTCTACCAATGAAACTTTCCCGATAGACCTTACAGAAACAGGTAAGCTTGATCCGGCATCTAAAATTATCCTAAAGCCTGAGAACGGTGTTGTGGCAACAATTTCAGGATCCAGCACTACAGCTATCTTTAAACTGAATAAGATCAGCAACTTTACCCTCGATGGTTCGAACAATGGCACCAGCACCCGTAACCTGACGATCCGGAATACTTCTACTGCCGCCAATACGGCCGTAATCCAGATCGTTAGTACCGGAACCGGAGCAGGAACCAATAACGCTACTTTAAAGAACCTGATTCTGGAAGCCGGAAGCAATACAATAAATACCACCTTTGGTATTCATGCCGGCGGAACTACAATCTCTACAAGCGGAACAGGTGCCGATAACGATTACCTGACCATTGAGAATAATAAGATAAGCAAAGCTGCTTATGGAATTTATGCGAGAGGTATTGCTGGTGGGGTCTTGAACAATCTGATTATTAAAAATAATGAAATTGGCGGTACGGCTGCAGCAGATTATATCGTTTACCGGGGCATCGACCTGCAACATGCAGCTTCTCCTTTGATAGAGACCAACGTTATTTCCGGGGTTTATGGCTACGCCGGTTCTTCGTTTAGTATAAGTGGTATTGAAATTGGATCTGGTGTTACAAGTGCTCTGATCAACCGAAATAAGGTGTATGATGTTGTTCAGCCTAGCACATCAGAATATGGCGCATATGGGATTAACATAGCAGATGGTACGGATCACCTGGTAGTAAACAATGTGATCTATGGCATGAATGTGTCTAATTACAGTGCAACATCTACTTCTTTTAATCCTTTTGGTATCAGGATTGGGGGTGGTACAGGTCATAAGATTTATTACAACAGTGTAAATCTATATGGTTCTACCCTAGCTACTAAGACGGTTGCCGGTTCGGCCCTGGTAGTTACTTCCACTTCTGTAACCGGATTGGATATTCGCAATAATATTTTTGCGAATACAATGTCGGTAACCGGAACTGCTGGTTATCAATTCGCTGTGTGGTTCCCTGCTTCCTATAACTTTGCCAATGCAACCCTGAATCATAACTCCTACTACGTTACCAGCGATGCCAATCACTTTGTAGGTAAGATCGGTACAACCGCTGCTTCCGGTAATTATACTGACGTACTCGCCTGGCGTGTTGTTTCCCAGGCTAGCAATGCGGGCAACGATGTAGCCTCTCCGGCAGTTAGCGGCACGGCGCCATTTACCTCCGATACCGATCTTTCTATTCCAAACGGTACGGTTACCTCTCTGGAATCCGGTGGGGCTACTGTTACGGATATAAATAAAGATTTTAATGATGTTACCCGTCCGGCCGGAACCGGAACGGCGCCGGATATCGGGGCCTATGAATTTGAAGGGTCAACGAATGATCTGGTTTCTCCGGCTATTGCCAATATTTCGGTAACCCCTGCAGGAAACCAGTGTGAACCAGTTTCCAGAACTATCACCGCTGAGGTGAGCGATAATGTTGCGGTAGCTTCGGTTAAATTGAAATACTCTTTTGCCGGCGTACCTCAAACGGATATTACCATGACGCGCAGCTCGGGCAACGCGGCCAGCGGTACTTATACTGCTACCCTTCCGGTGGCTCCTTCCCGCAATGTTTTGGTGAGCTACAGCATTGAAGCTTCCGATGCTAAACCAAATACAGCTTCTTCAACTGCTGTTACTTATACGGATGGCCAGTTATCGATTAATGCCGGTGCCGACCAAGCGGTAAATCAGGGTTCTCCGGTTACTTTAACGGCTACTTCATCTAATTTCCCGTCAAGCTTAAAAATTACGGAAGTAATTCAGAACAAGAGCGGCACCGGAGTGGGTACTATTCCTGCTTATGCTTCAGCTGGAGCAGACTTCCTGGAAATCACGAACTTAGGGAATACTACGGCTGACCTGACAGGCATGACCCTGACAGTTGTGGGATCTGGAGCACGTAATTATACCTTCGGAACAGTTACACCGGTAACCTTAGGCGCCGGCCAGGTGCTGGTGCTGCACATTGGTGCCGGTACAGACAATGCTGCTAATAACTACTATAATACCGGCGGCACGAATGATGGTATTCTTTCTACTGATCCAAGCGGCTATGTTTTAAAAACTTCCGGTGGTGTAGTGTTGGATGCGGTAGCTACGAACGGCTATACATTCCTAGCTGCATCTGGCGTAACTGCTTCCGACTGGAGCGGCAACATTGCTACCAGCTCTGCCGGCGTTAGAAGAACCAATGCAGCAGACACTAACGATGCCTCTGACTGGACCATTTCTGCCAACTCTACGCTTGATCTGGGAGTTGCCAATGCTGGTCTGAACACGATCAATACGGTTGCCAATGTTACCTGGACATCTGTTCCGGTTACTTCTACCCAAACGGGCAGAGAAGTTACTTATAACGGTCTGGCAACAGGCACCTATACCTTCACGGCTACTTACAACGATGGTACCTGTACTACTACCGATGAAGTGGTAGTGGAAGTGGTTCCGCCGGTAGCACCGGTGGCTGGTTTCACGGCCACTCCTACCATGGTAGCTGCCAATACTACCGTTGCTTTCACCGATACATCCACCAACCTGCCAGCCAGCTGGAACTGGGTTTTCTCGCCTAATACTGTAACGTTTGTAGGCGGCACCACAGCTGCTTCCCAGCATCCGGAAGTTCGTTTTAATGCCGAAGGTAAATACACGGTAACTTTAACTGTAACGAACCCGGGCGGCAACGACGATGAAGTGAAAACGGACTACATAGTAGTAGACGGTACGGCTCCGGTAATCAGCAGTGTTACTGCTTCTCCGGCCGGGGTACAGTGTACGCCAACGGCCCGCACCATTACCGCTACTGTAACCGATGCTTATGCGGGAGTGAATACGGTAACGCTGAAGTACTCTATTGCCGGAGTAGCGCAGTCGGATGTGGTAATGAACCGCACTTCAGGCGATAACCTGAACGGTACTTACCAGGCCACGCTGCCGGCAGCCGGAGCAAACAACGTGAAAGTTGATTACCACATAGTGGCAACAGACAACAAACCGAACACGGCTACTGGTACTACCTCCAGCTTTACCGATGCGTATCCGCTTGCAGTAAATGCAGGAGCCGATCAGACCATTAACTTAGGTTCTCCGGTTACTTTAACCGCTACTTCGCCTAACTTCCCGTCAGGTCTAAAAATCACGGAAGTAATGCAGTATAGTTTAGGCACCGGAGCGGGTACAATCCCAGCGTATGCTTCAGCCGGAGCAGACTTCCTGGAGATCACCAATTTGAGTACTTCCACCGCTGACCTGACAGGCATGACCCTGACTGTTGTAGGAGTTGGAGCACGTAATTATACCTTCGGAGCAATAACTCCGGTAACCTTAGGTGCCGGACAGGTGCTGGTGCTGCACATTGGTACCGGAACGGATGATGCTGCCAATAACTACTACAACACTGGTGGAACCAGAGATGCAATATCCTCTACATCTTTAACCGGTTATATCCTGAAGAAAGCTTCCGGCGAAATAGTAGATGCAGTAGCTACGAATGGTTATACATTCCTGGCTGCATCAGGAGTAACTTCTTCCGACTGGAGCGACAACATTGCTACCAGCTCTGGCGGGGTTAGAAGAACCAATGCAGCAGACACTAACGATGCTTCTGACTGGACCATTTCCACCAACTCCACGCTTGATCTGGGAGTTGCCAATGCTGGTCTGAACACGATCAATACGGTTGTTGACATAACCTGGACATCTGTTCCAGTTACCTCTACCCAGACGGGTGCGGAAGTTACTTACAACGGTCTGGCAACAGGCACCTATACCTTCACGGCTACTTACAACGATGGTACCTGTACTACTACCGATGAAGTGGTAGTGGAAGTGGTTCCGCCGGTAGCACCGGTGGCTGGTTTCACGGCCACTCCTACCATGGTAGCTGCCAATACTACCGTTGCTTTCACCGATACATCCACCAACCTGCCAGCCAGCTGGAACTGGGTTTTCTCGCCTAATACTGTAACGTTTGTAGGCGGCACCACAGCTGCTTCCCAGCATCCGGAAGTTCGTTTTAATGCCGAAGGTAAATACACGGTAACTTTAACTGTAACGAACCCGGGCGGCAACGACGATGAAGTGAAAACGGACTACATAGTAGTAGACGGTACGGCTCCGGTAATCAGCAGTGTTACTGCTTCTCCGGCCGGGGTACAGTGTACGCCAACGGCCCGCACCATTACCGCTACTGTAACCGATGCTTATGCGGGAGTGAATACGGTAACGCTGAAGTACTCTATTGCCGGAGTAGCGCAGTCGGATGTGGTAATGAACCGCACTTCAGGCGATAACCTGAACGGTACTTACCAGGCCACGCTGCCGGCAGCCGGAGCAAACAACGTGAAAGTTGATTACCACATAGTGGCAACAGACAACAAACCGAACACGGCTACTGGTACTACCTCCAGCTTTACCGATGCGTATCCGCTTGCAGTAAATGCAGGAGCCGATCAGACCATTAACTTAGGCTCGCCGGTTACTTTAACCGCTACTTCACCTAACATGATCCCAGGCTTAAGAATTACGGAAGTTATTCAGAACAAGAGCGGCACCGGAGTGGGTACTATTCCTGCTTATGCTTCAGCCGGTTCGGACTTCCTGGAGATCACGAACTTAGGGACTACTACGGCTGACCTGACAGGCATGACCCTGACAGTTGTGGGATCTGGAGCACGTAATTATACCTTCGGAACAGTTACACCGGTAACCTTAGGCGCCGGCCAGGTGCTGGTGCTGCACATTGGTGCCGGTACAGACAATGCTGCTAATAACTACTATAATACCGGCGGCACGAATGATGGTATTCTTTCTACTGATCCAAGCGGCTATGTTTTAAAAACTTCCGGTGGTGTAGTGTTGGATGCGGTAGCCACGAACGGCTATACATTCCTTGCTGCTTCGGGTGTAACTGCTTCCGACTGGAGCGGCAACATTGCCACCAGTACTGCCGGCGTTAGAAGAACCAATGCCACAGACACCAACGTTGCTACGGACTGGGCCATTTCTGCCAACTCGACGCTTGACTTAGGAGTTTCTAATGCAGGTCTGAACACGATCAATACGGTTGCCAACGTTACCTGGGCATCTGTTCCGGTTACTTCTACCCAGACGGGCAGAGAAGTTACTTACAACGGTTTAGCAGTGGGTACTTATACCTTCACCGCTTCTTACAACGATGGCACCTGTACTACTACCGATGAAGTGGTAGTGGAAGTAGTGCCGCCGGTAGCACCAGTGGCAGCCTTTACAGCTTCAGCCACAACTGTTACAAACCTGCAAACGGTGACATTTACCGATCAGTCTACGAACGTGCCGGATACCTGGAATTGGGTTTTCTCGCCAAATACGGTAACGTTTGTTGGTGGTACTTCTGCAACTTCACAGCATCCGCAGGTGAAGTTCAATATGGCCGGCTCTTATACGGTTACTTTAACGGCTTCGAATCCTGGAGGTACGGATGATGAAGAGAAAGTTGGTTATATTAATGTGTCGCTGGATTACTGCACTCCGTTGTACGGTACCGGCACAGGCTCCGGGGACTTTATAAACGGGGTTGAATTAGGTACTATTAATAACCAAAACTCAGGTGCGGCTTCCGGACCAGTCTACAACAATTATACTGCTCAAAGCACAGATTTGAATATGCTTAACCAGTATACCCTGAAAGTGACGAATGGAAATGCGGGTTCCGGTGTTGTTGCAGCATGGATTGACTATAACCAGAACGGTGTCTTCGAAGGTACTGAAAAGCTGGGCGAAGTAACTGGCCTGGCTGCAGGAGCCCTTGCTTCTATAAACTTTACGGTTCCGCTTACTGCTTTAAATGGCAGTACCCGGATAAGAGTTCGGGAAGTTTGGAGCAACACGAACATTGATCCATGTAACCTATATACTTACGGTGAAACCGAAGATTATACGGTGAATATTCTGAACCCGATCCCGATGACTTATGTAAGCAGCGTGGTGAAACAGCCGCACGGTGGTGTGGTGGGTATTGGAACTTCCGGCCGCCAGATGATCGATATCGAGGTGGTAACTTCCGGAATTCATCCGGTAAGCCAGATCAGCAGCTTCACTTTAAATACCAATGGTTCTGATAATGCCGCTACCGATATTGCTGCCGCTCATTTATATACTACCGCAACCGCTACTTTCAATGCAGCTACAGCTACCCTGGTAGGAACGGCAACCAATCCGAACGGTTCGTTTACCATTACGCCTGCCACGCCGGTTGATCTGGTTACCGGAACTAACTACTTCTGGCTGACTTACGATCTGGCAACCACCGGTGTACCGGGTAATAAAATAGATGCAGAAGTAACGCATATAACCATCGATGGCGTTGACAGAGTACCTACGGATAATGCACCAGCCGGCTTCCGTCAGCTGGAAGGCGCGCTGGCTGGTCCATATGAGGTAGGTACAGGCTTTACCGTGCCTGGCTTTGCTACCCTGGAAGAAGCGGTGACTGCTTTGAATACCCGGGGAGTTTCTGCCGCAGTAGATTTCAACCTGATTAATACTTCCTACACCGTTACTAATCCACTGGTGATTAACCGGATTCCGGGCAGCAGCAGTAATAACGTTGTTACCTTTAAACCGGCACCGGCTACCGTAGTTAGCATTACCAACTCGGGTACCGGCCGTTTATTCGATCTTTCGGAAGCGGACTATGTAACCTTCGATGGTTCGAATAACGGTACAACCAGCCGCAACCTGACCCTTACAACGGCTGCTACCGCTAACCCGGTTATTGCCTTCAGTAATGATGCAACCAATAATATTGTGAAAAACTGTATTGTAGAAAGCGCCAACACTGGTACCAGCAGCGGTGCAATTCTGATTGGAACTGCAGCAACCGGTGCTACCGGTAACGATAATATTACCCTTCAGAACAATACTATCCGAAACAGAACAGGAGCCAACTATGCCAATGCCATTTACGCATCCGGTACAGCTACTATTGCCAACAGTGCAATAACTATTGCCGGTAACGAGATCGCAAACTTTACGGCAAACGGGGTTTCAGTAACCAGCACCGGAAACGGCGATACCTGGAGCATTACCGGTAATAAATTCTATAATAACCTGACGCCAAATACCTCTCAAACGGCCATTAACTTTGTGCCGGGCACAACTGCGAACGGCAACGTTATTTCCGATAACGCAATTGGCGGCCAAAGCGCTAATGCCGGCGGCAGCCCGTGGTTAAACAGTGGAGCGGTTGCATTCAGAGGTATTACTATTAATGCAGGTACCGTGGCTGGAACGTCGGTTCAGAACAACGTAATTAGCAATATCAGAATGAGCAGCACCAGTTCTTCTTCTTTTATTGGTATAAACGTAACTGCCGGAAAAGTTTCTGTTGGCGAGTTAACGGCTAACCAGATCGGTAGCGCAACTGCAAACAGCATTACGCTGAATGGTACTAGTACATCAAGCGGTATTACCGTTGCCTCTACCGAACCTGCTGTTATCAAGAATAACCTGGTTCGTAATTTCAGCCTTACTTCGTCCGGTGCCTTTACTGGTATTGGCACGAGCGGTTCGGGTTCCGGTACAATTGAAAGCAATACCGTTTCCCAGATCGCTTCTACCAGTACTTCTACTGTTGCAGGTATCAGCAACGGCTTCTCGGGGGCAACTACCATCGAAGCAAACCAGATCGTTAACTTAGCAAAAACCGGAGCAAACGGTGGTGTAATGAAAGGTATTGTTCATACCGGTTCAAGTGCCGCTAACCAGGTGCTGATCAGGAACAACACGGTTAATGCTTTGACTACTACTTCTACAGCTACTGGTACTACCACCACTGCTTCCTTGGTAGGTATTTCGATGGAAAGTTCAGGTACTGCTTTGGTTATTGAAGGTAATTCCCTGAATGAATTGTGGAATACCGGTACAAGTGGAAGTACAAGTGTTTACGGTATTCTAAACAATGGCAGCGGCAGCAACCTGACCATTAAACGTAACCGGATCTTTGACCTGAGAAACGCTTCAACAAGCGGCACTCCAATTATTTATGGTATCTACTATAATTTTGGTATTTCAACCATTGAAACGAATATGATCTCGATCACCAATGGCGCTAATACCAATGCGGTTCAGATCAGAGGATACTTTGAGAATTCCGGAGCGCTTGTTTCTAATGTGTATTACAATACCATATACGTTGGAGGAACTTCAACGGCAGGATCGTTAACTTCAGCAGCCTATTACAGAGGACAGAACACTACGCTTACAGCGAAGAACAACATCTTCTATAATGCCCGTACAGGTGGAACCGGTGTTCATACAGCTATTACAAATACTGTAACCACTAACTGGACTGCTGCAAATGTGGACAACAACCTGATGTATGCTGCTAACCCAACTACGGTAGGTCAGTGGGGTGGTACAGCAGCTACAAACAATCGTACATTGGCCACCTGGAAGACCTCCAGCGCCGCCGATGCCAACTCCTTCTATTCTCCGGTAGTATTTGTGAACACTACTAACGACCTGCGCTTAGCTACGAACGACAACTGTAACCTGGATGGACGCGGAACGGCTATTGCTACGATTGATAAAGACATCAATAATGCAAACCGCCCTACTACGCAAGGTTCTACCCTGGCTACCCGTCCGGATGTTGGTTTCAGCGAGTTTACTCCGGATGCTGCTTTAGCAGGTACCTGGACCGGATCTGAATCTGCCGTTTGGGGAACTGGTCTGAACTGGTGCCGTGAAAGCTTGCCTACGGCTACCTCCAACATTGTAGTTCCACAGTATGTGTCGAACTATCCGAATGTAACTACCGGCACGGCCCAGGTAAATAACCTGACCGTAAGCACAGGCGCTACCATGACGGTAAGCGGCGGTACCCTGGAAGTAAATGGCAACCTGACCAATAACGGAACCTTCAGCCATAGCAACGGTTGGGTAGAATTCAAAGGCGGTGCCGCTCAGGTAATTCCTGGCGTAACCTTCGCCAATCTGCGGATCAATGGCTCGGGTACCAAGTCGCTGGGTGACAATGTAACGGTAAATAATGCGCTGGATATGGCTTCAGGCATTCTGTATACTACCAGCTACAAAGTTACTTTAAGCCCTGCTGCTACTATAGCTGAAACTGGTACAAGCCACGTAATCGGGGTAGTACAAAGCTCCGCTGATATGAACGCGGCCGGTGCCTTCACCTTCGGTGGCTTGGGAATTAAGCTGGAGCCGCAGGCCGGATCTGCTAATTTCCCTGGCGTAACAAACGTGATCCGTCATACCGGTATAACTGTTTCCGGTCCGAATGGCTCGAAGAGTATTTCCCGGATCTACGATATTGTTCCGGTTGATGCCGCTAAAAATGCGAACCTGAACGTGAAGATGACCATGGATTACATGATGCACGAATTAGGCACTATTCAGGAAGAAAACCTGGTGATGTTTAAATCGAAAACCATGAACGGCCCTTGGGAGCCAAAAGGTTACCTGACCCGCGACAACGTTACCAAGCAGCTTTCCATCAATGGTATCACGGACTTCTCGTTCTGGACCATGGGCGATGCTACCAATCCGCTTCCGGTTGAGCTGATCTCGTTCACAGCCGTGAAGAAAGGAAACAATGCGCTGCTGAACTGGGCAACTGCCATGGAGAAAAACAACCAGGGCTTTGAAGTTCAGGTTTCTGAAGATGGCCGCGAGTTCCGCGCACTTGGTTTCGTGGAAGGCAAGGGTGGCAACAGCATGCAGCAGTACAGCTTCACCGATACCGAAGAAGGTAAATTCGGGACCCGGTACTACCGTCTGAAGCAGCTTGACCTGGATGGCACCGCAGCTTACTATGGACCAAGAGCAGTTCAGTTCGAAACCCTGAAACTGACGGTAAGCGCTCATCCGAACCCATTTGTTGGCGAAGTGAACCTGACTATCCAGTCTGCTAAAGCCGAAGTCGCTACGGTAAGCATTACCGATATGGCCGGTAAAACGGTATACCAGAAACAGGTAAAAGTAGCCAAAGGACTGAATACGGTAAAAGTGGAACTGAATAACAACCACGCAACCGGCATTTACCTGATGACTACCCAGATGGGCAGCGAAAGACTGCATACCAAACTGATCAAACAATAATTAACGGTATCGTTTAGACCAGAAAAAGGGGAAGCAATGCTTCCCCTTTTTTGTTTTGTAAATGATCCTGGTTCAATAAACCCGCCCGGCAAAAGATCAGATTCGTTCCACGTGAAGCCGGAACGCTATTCCGGAGGGGGTAAAAAGTAGGTTAGCAAATTCCGCAACTTTCCCGTAATTTTGGGAAAATTGTGTACCCACAGATCATGCAAAAAGATACCGCCATATTCGATTTAATTCAGAAAGAAAAAGAGCGCCAGATGCACGGCCTCGAACTTATTGCTTCCGAGAACTTCGTTTCCGACCAGGTTATGCAGGCCCAGGGCAGCATTATGACGAATAAATACGCCGAAGGCCTGCCCGGAAAGCGTTATTATGGCGGTTGCGAGATCGTGGACCAGTCGGAGCAGTTGGCTATTGACCGGGCAAAAGAACTTTTCGGCGCCGCATGGGCCAACGTGCAGCCGCACTCCGGGGCACAGGCCAACGCCGCTGTTATGCTGGGCGTGCTGAATCCGGGCGATAAGATCCTGGGTTTCGACCTGTCGCACGGCGGGCATTTAACGCACGGTTCTCCGGTAAACTACTCCGGTAAATTATACCAGCCGAGCTTTTACGGCGTGGAAGAAGAAACCGGCCTGATCGACTGGGAAAAAATTGCCGAAACAGCTGAACGCGAAAAACCAAAACTGATCATCTGCGGCGCTTCGGCTTATTCAAGAGACTGGAACTACAAAGCCCTGCGCGAGGCCGCCGATCAGGTTGGCGCGCTGCTGATGGCCGATATTTCGCACCCGGCGGGTTTAATTGCCAAAGGCATGCTGAACAACCCGTTCGACCATTGTCATATTGTAACCACTACCACGCACAAAACCCTGCGCGGGCCCCGCGGCGGCATGATCATGATGCCGAAAGATTTCGAGAACCCGTACGGCTTCAAAACCCCGAAAGGCGAACTGAAAATGATGTCGGCGGTGTTGGATGGCGCTGTTTTCCCGGGTTCTCAGGGCGGTCCGCTGGAGCACGTAATCGCGGCCAAAGCCGTAGCGTTCTTCGAAGCACTTACGCCGGAATACAAAACCTACATCGAGCAGGTGCAGAAAAACGCCCAGGTTATGGCCAAAGCATTTGTAGAGAAAGGCTATAAGATCATTTCCGGCGGCACCGATAACCATTTAATGCTGATCGACCTGCGTTCGAAAGGAATTACCGGTAAAGTTGCCGAAAATACGCTCGTAAAAGCCGACATCACCATCAATAAAAACATGGTACCGTTCGACGATAAATCGCCATTCGTGACTTCCGGTATGCGCGTGGGTACGGCTGCGTTAACAACCCGCGGTTTGAAAGAGGCTGATATGGAACGCATTGTAGGCCTGATCGACGAAGTATTGACCAATGTGGACAACGAAGCCAAAATTTCGGCCGTGAAACAGGAGATCAATACTTGGATGGAACAATATCCGTTATTCAGCTAAAATTATTAAGAAGGATATAAAGAGGAAGTGGAAACAAAGCGTATAGGAAAAGGAGCGGACGAACAGCAGGAAATGACCTTTGTAGACCACCTGGAGGCCCTCAGGTGGCACCTGATCCGGGCGGCAGCTTCTATATTTGTTTTTGCACTTGCAGCTTTCTTTTCAAAGGAATTCGTTTTTCATGATCTGATCCTCGGCCCTTCGCGCGTGGATTTCTGGACCTACCGCCAGATCTGTGCCTTGGGCGAATTGGTGAACAACGAAGACCTTTGCATTCAGAAAATAAACTTTATTATTCAGGCGCGCCAGATGAGCTCCCAGTTCACCACCCACATGAGCGTTTCGTTCATGATCGGTCTGGTGCTGGCTTTTCCGTATGCGTTCTGGGAAATATGGAGTTTCATTAAACCGGGGCTTTATCCGCGCGAACGCAAGAATTCGCAGGGCGCGGTTTTCTTTGTAACGATCCTGTTTATTCTGGGCCTGCTGTTCGGCTATTATTTTGCCGCGCCGATCTCGATAAACTTCCTGGCCTCTTACCAGGTAGATCCGAGCATCGAAAACCAGATCGACCTGCAATCTTACATCTCCACGTTAACCACCATGGTTTTCTCCTGCGCGTTGATGTTCGAGCTGCCCATGGTCATTTATTTCCTGGCAAAAGCCGGGGTAATTTCGGCGGAGCTGCTTACCATGTACCGCCGGCACGCGTTTGTGCTCGTGCTGATCATTTCGGCCGTGGTTACCCCGCCGGATGTGCTGAGCATGACTATTTTTGCCATTCCGCTTTACCTGCTCTACGAGGCCAGTGCGGTTATTGCCCGGGTGGTGCGCAAAAGAGATATAGAACGTTTAAATAAAGAGCTGAAAGACAATGCTTAAAATTGCCATAGGCGGCGATCACGCCGGATTCGAGTACAAGAAATTGCTAACCAGCTTGCTGGAAGAAAAAGGGCATTCGGTAAAAGATTTCGGGCCATTCTCCGATGCTTCGGTAGATTACCCGGACCACGTGCACCCGCTGGCCAAAGCCATAAACGAGAAGGAATTCGATTTCGGCATTCTGATCTGCGGCAGTGGCAACGGCGTAGCCATGACGGCCAATAAATACCCTCAGGTACGCGCTGCTTTGTGCTGGCTGCCGGAACTGGCCAAACTAGCCCGCGAACACAACAATGCCAATATTCTTTGCATACCTGCCCGTTTCGTGAGCGAAGAAACTGCTGCCGAAATGGTGAAGCTATTCCTGGAAACTGCCTTTGAAGGCGGCCGCCACGCCAACCGGGTAAACAAGATTGCCTGCCAGTAAATAATTTAGATTGGAATATTTGAAACCGGAACATCTGAAAAGGTGCTCCGGTTTTTTTATGCTGCCGCTGCCCGAATGCTTTTGAAATGAAATCCAGGCAGCTGGAGTTATGCGCTAAAAGGATTTCGGAGTCCCTGAAGCTTGTGTTAGTTCCTGATAAAGTCTCAGATTCTCTTCATCAAAGCAAACAAAAGTAACTTCTTCCGGTAGCGGGTTTTTCTGCAGAAATGCTACTGTTTCGGAGAGGGCAATGTGGGCTGCTTCCGGTTTTGGGTAGCCGTAAACGCCCGTGCTGATATTCGAAAAAGCCACCGTCTGGCAGTTGTTTTCCTGCGCCAGTTTCAGGCTGTTTCGATAGCAATTTGCCAGCTTTTCGGGTTCGTCCTGGGTGCCGCCGTACCATATCGGCCCAACCGTATGGATCACGTAACGGGCCGGTAGTTTGCCCGCCGTCGTGATAACAGCCTCCCCGATCTGGCAACCGCCTTGCCGCGCCGCGATTTTCCGGCATTCTTCCAGAATTTCCGGACCGCCGGCCCGGTGAATGGCTCCATCTACCCCGCCGCCGCCTAAAAGCGAACTGTTAGCTGCGTTTACAATGGCATCGGCTTCTATTTTGGTAATATCGGCCTGAATAACTTTAATGCGGTCTTTAACAGGAACGTTCATGGCTGAAAGTAGCAGGTTAGAAATGGTAGGGAAAAGCCGGTAAAAAGTCTTAATGCTGAATTACCAGCCGGCGGGTAAGAAATTTATTTTCGGCCGTGCGGCCCCGGATAATGTACAGACCGCTTTGCAAGCCGGAGGTATTTACGGTAGTGGCCCTTTCATTTAACGTAACTTCCCGCATCAGTTGCCCGATCGAACTAAATATCTCTACCCGACGCAAGGTCTGGCCAGCCGGAGCGCCAACAGAGATTTCGCGGTTAGCCGGATTGGGGAAAAGCTGCAGATCCAGGGTGGTGACTTTTATATAGCCGCGTTTCACCTCTGTATCGGTGCCTCTACTGTCTGATACGGTAAGGGTAACGGTATAGGCTCCCGGCTGATCGTAGCGGATATTCTGGGGCGTAGAATCGTTGGAGGTAGCAGGAGTTCCGCCTTCAAAGATCCAGAAGAATTTTGTTGGGCGCCGGCCATTCGAGTAATAAAAAAAGTCGGTCGTTTCTCCCGGTAAAATAGCATCAGGCAAAGCCCGGAAATCAGCATTTAGTACGTTCGTGCACACATTGGAATTCAGAATAGAACGGCGGGAGGTTTGCAGCACGGCGTTCATCCTGGCCGACTGGTCTTTGGTGAACAGGTTCATGCAGGCGTCGTTGGTATAATCCATGAAGTTCATGAACATGTCACCGTTCGGGCCATTGTTGCAGGATATCTTCGGAAAGGAAGGGCAGCCGGAAGAACTTACGAATTGGTTTGGGGTATCGTTAATAAAATCGGAATCGGTGCAGGAACTGTCGGCATCGCCCCAGATGTGGCGCAGCCCCAGCCAGTGGCCAATTTCGTGCGTGGCAGTACGGCCGCGGTTATAAGGCGCCGGAAAGGGGTTTAACGGCGTACGGCCTACGCTGGTATGCTTTAGCACAATGCCATCTGTTTCGGGTGGCCCACCGGGAAATTGCGCATAGCCCAGAATGTTGTCGGCCAGGTTGCAGATCCAGATATTCAGGTAAAGTTCAGTATTCCAGGCATCGCGGCCGCCCCGACTGGTAAATTTTACTTCGTTTTCAGTGTATTTAAAACTGGTTTTCGGGGTGAACGTGCGGGTAATTCCGGCGGTGGGCTTTCCATGCGGATCGAGGCTGGCCAGGCAGAAATAGAGCTGCGGGCTTCCGGCTACCGGCTTAAAGGGCGGCGGCGTGTTGGTAGTATCTGCGTTGCGGCGGTTAAAATCTTCGTTTAAAACCGTAAGCTGCGAAAGCAACTGCGCATCCGATACATTTTGCAAAGCACTGTTGTACACCACATGAAACACTACCGGTATGGTATCGCTTTGCTGCTTGCTGCGGTGCGTTGCCCGGCTCTTCAGATAAGCCTGTACTTCTTTTTCTACCAGTAGCAATTGTTTCCGGTAGGCTGGGTTTTGTTTTAGAAGCAGGGCATTGGCCTGGTTTGTAGCGCAGCCCCGGTCCGGCTGGCCCTGGCCAAAACAAGTAAGTTGCAGGGTGAAAATGGTAGCAAAAAGCAACCAGAAAGTCTTCGTCATTGCAGGCTGTATAAAACAGGAAGGAAATGGTAACGTTGTTAAGCCTGATACGCGGAAAATAGAAAAAATATCAGCCATTCGTTGGGAAATTCTGCAGAGGGAGCTAATGCGGCTGCTTAGCAGGTAAATAAAAAAAGGCAGCTGATGGGCTGCCTTTTTGTGTAATGTAAAGTTTAGCTTATGGAATTACGCTTACTTTCCGGGTAATGCTGCCTTCCGCGTTAATTATTTTCACGAAGTAGATGCCGCCTGCTGCCTGGTTTAGCGTTAACCGCACTTGGCCGGCTGCCGGTTTTTGGCGGGCTACCACCTGCCCGATAGTATTAATAAGCTGTACTTCGGTCACTTTTTCGGTTTCCGGTACTTCCACCCGCAGGTAATCCTTAGCCGGATTCGGATAGATCTTAATATTGCCGGCATCGAAGGCTTTTTGCAGCCCGCTTACCGTGTTTACCTGAATTACAAACGTTTTGGTGTTGCTGCAATTGCCGGTAACACTGTTGCTGGTGGCTATTAACGTAACCGTATAAGAGCCTGCCTGGGTGTAAGTATGGGTCGGGTTCTTTAAAGTTGACGTGTTGTTGGTTTGGCCGCTTTGCGGATCGCCAAAGTTCCAGTTATGAAATAGCGCATTGGAACTGGAGGTGTTGGTAAAAGTAACCAGACCGTTGGAGGCCGGCAGGTTCACCACGGCCGGATTGGCAGTGAAATTGGCCTGAACCACGGTTACATTTACCGGAATAATTACCGGATCGGAAGCGCAGCCGTTGGTAGTGCCAATTACCGTATAATTGGTGCTTACGCTTGGGTTGGCAGTAACCGTTGAGCCGGTGGTGGTATTCAGGCCGGTGGCCGGCGACCAGCTATAAGAAGTGGCGCCGCTGGCAGTAAGCGTTACCGGCCCCGGCGTGCATCTGGAAGAGATAGTAGGCGTTACGCTTACGGTTGGCATGGCGGTTATGGTAACGGCTTTGTTTAGAGTGGCCGGCGTGCCGCAACCAGAAGTTGCTTTAAGCGTGACGTTATGGGTGCCCGGCGTGTTATAAATAACCGTAGGGTTTGCTGCTGTTGAAGTAGCCGGCGTGCCTCCCGTAAAGGTCCACTGGAAGGTTGTGGCGCCGGTGGTTGCAGAACTGTTATAGGTAATCGTGTCGCCCTGGCAAACAGAAGTGCTTGTCTGGGTAAAGCTAACAGCCGGAGGAGCACAGGTGCTCGACGGGTTAACTGTAATATAGTTCGGAATGGTGCGGGTATTGCTTACGCCGCCTTTGGTAACCGTTAAAGTAACCGGATAAACGCCAACCGTGTTGTAAACAATATTGCCCGGGTTTTGAACCGTGGAAGTAGCCGGCGTGCCGCCCGGGAAAGACCAGGACCAGGCTGTTGCCCCGCCCGTTGAAAGATCTGTGAAATTGATGGAAGTGCCAACCTGAATGCTGGTGCTGCTGGCCAGGAAATTTGCCATTAAGGTATTCTGGCAGGCCGTTGATGCAAGAAGAGAAGCACGGGAGGTGGAAATGGCCGCATTCATCCGGGAGCCCTGGCCTTGGGTAAAGAGGTTCATACAGTTGTCATCTACATAATCCATGTAATTCATGAACATAGAACCCGTAGGGGCGGCGGTGCATAATCCTCCGGTGCCGGTGGTTACCGGATAAGTAGGGCAGCCCCAGTTCTCTTCTACTTGCTGCGGGGTATCGGCAACCAGGTCATCGTCGGTGCAGCCTGGTGCCTGGCCCCAGATATGGCTCAGGTTCAGCCAGTGGCCTACTTCGTGGGTAGCGGTTCTGCCGGCATTGTAAGGCGCCGGAAACGGGTTAGCCGGTGCTGCTCCTACAGTGGTGTAGCGTAATACTACCCCATCAATATTGGCCGGAGCGCCGGGTTTATAGGCATACCCTAAGGTAGTGCCCGACAAATTACAAACCCAGATATTCAGGTACTGGTCGCGCGGCCAGGCTGCTATGCCCCCGGTGGCGGCCGCTTTCATATCGTCGTTGGTAGTAAAAGAGTTGGCCGTAGTCAGGGTGCGGGTAATACCGGTGGTAGGCGCCCCGTTAGGATCTACACTGGCCAGGCAGAATTCAATGCCGGTATCGGCAGACACACTGCGAAAAGCCTGTGGCGTGTTGGTAGTGTCGGCATTAAAACGGCGAAAATCCCGGTTTAGCACTTCCAGCTGCGAGAGGATCTGAGCATCGGAGATGTTTTCGGCCGCAGTTTTATAAACCACGTGAAATACCACCGGAATGGTTTTGGTAGCCTGCATCTGCCGCTTATTGGCCGGATTGGCAAGGAAGCGGGCAATGGCAGCTTCGTTTTCCTGCCGGCGGGCCTGGTAGCCGGGATCGGCTTGCAGGAGCCGGGCTTCCACTTCGTCGGTAGCGCATTTGGGGCGGGCGGGCGTCTGTGCTATCGCAGCGCCGGTAAACATGGAGCCGATAACAGCCCAGAGAGTAAAGGTTTTCCTCATATAGTATTGGGTGTGATAAATGAATTCTTTCTTAGTGTTCCGTTAAAAGCCAATGCTCTAAAATTGGAATAAATCATTTCTGTTTTTAAGGGAATGAAAAGCCGGACGCTTATCAGGCACAGGTATCAGGAGCCGGTATCAAAGCCGAAGCATTTAAAAGGACGGTACCTGAATGGTTTAAGTACCGGTGCGTTTTTAAATTATTCGGGGTGTTGTTTATGTTACCTGTCTGATAGCCTGTAATATAGCTAAAATACTATTGAGAATAAAAAAGTAATTGACAGAATAAAGATTTTCTTTAGCGAAAAGGAAAATAAGGCCGCCTTTTAGTTTATAACTTTGGCTTCCACCTGGTAACGCAACGAGTCGGAGAGGATCACTTTTTGAACGCCGGAGATCTGAAAACTGCTTAGCCGGCTATTTTCGTTACAGGTTAATTGCCGAAGCTCCCGGCTGTAGAACAAGGCGTTCTTTTCTTCATAAAGGGCTCGTAAGGTTTTTACCTGACCGCCTTCATCGGTAATTATTTCCAGCATTTTAATCGGGGCTTCTGCTTCCGGATTCCGGGTGTAAAGGGTTTGCTTTCCTTCCGGAAGCTGGGTTTCGGAAACCAGGTAAGTGCCGGCCAGGGCCTTTTTATTCAGATCTATTTCCTGAAAATATTGTAACTCTTCGGCCCAGTCTACCTCTTTCAGCGTTGCAGATTCCGGTTTTTCCGGCCTAAGCTGTAGCGTTTTCTGTAAACCTGCATGCTGGCCTGCAAGTGCATTTGCCTGTTTCTGAATAAAACCCGGAACATCGAAGTAGAGCTGTTGCGTTTTCGGGGTGGCTGGTTGCTCCGGTGCGCTGCAGCTCATCAGACCCAGAAACGGTACTAAAATGCCGGTAAAAAGCAGCTTCTTCAGGTTCATGGTTTTTATTTCTAGCGTGAGCGCCGGTGTTAAAAATGGTAAATGCGATAATCGGAGAATGGGCCAAGGGAAAGATTAAAAACTAACCGGCTTATTTTCTGATTATCGCATTTAAATAATTATGGCTTAAGGCCAATGTTTTCAGTCTGGCATTCCTTTATTAAACGGCCGGAACCAACAGCGATTTGCCGGTCATTTCTTCCGGTTGTGGTATGCTCATCAGTTCCAGTACTGTTGGGGCGATGTCGCCGAGTTTGCCATCGTGCAGCGTACCTTTAAAATCGTTGTCGGCTAAAATTACCGGTACCAGGTTGGTGGTGTGGGCGGTATTCGGCGTTCCGTCAGGGTTTAGCATGCAGTCGGCGTTGCCGTGGTCGGCTATGATAATGCAGGAATAATTGTGCTCCAGGGCCGTGTTTACCACTTTTTCGGCGGCCTGATCTACCGTTTCGCAGGCTTTTACGGCCGCTTCGAACACGCCGGTATGGCCTACCATGTCCGGATTGGCAAAGTTCAATACCACAAAATCGGGTTCTTCCGCTTTCAGTTCCGGCACCAGGGCATCGCGCAGTTCGAAGGCGCTCATTTCTGGTTGCAGGTCGTAAGTAGCCACTTTCGGCGAAGCCCTTAATATGCGTTTCTCTCCATCAAAAGGGGTTTCACGGCCGCCGGAGAAGAAGAAGGTTACGTGCGGGTATTTCTCGGTTTCGGCAATGCGGATCTGCTTTTTACCGGCATTGGCCAGCACTTCGCCAAGGGTATTGTTCAGGTTATCTTTGTCGAAGATCGGTTTTACGCCTGTAAACGTATCGTCGTAATTGGTGAGGGTAACGTAATACAGGTTCAGCTTGTGCATGTTCTGCTCGGGGAAATCGCGTTGCGTGAGGGCCTGCGTAATTTCCCGGCCGCGGTCGGTACGGTAGTTAAAGCAGATCACCACATCCCCTTCCTGAATGGTAGCAATCGGGTTACCGTTATCGTCTACCTTTACAATGGGCAGAATAAATTCATCGGTAACGCCTTCTTTGTACGATTTCAGCACCGCATTCATTAAGCTCTGCGTAGGCGTGCCGATGCCGTGTACCAGCAGGTCGTAAGCTACTTTTATGCGTTCCCAGCGGTTATCGCGGTCCATGGCGTAGTAGCGGCCTACTACGGAAGCAATGCGGCCGGAAGCTTTATCCAAGTGTTCCTCCAGTTCATGCATGTATTTGGCTCCCCCCTTCGGATCGGTGTCGCGGCCATCGGTAAAGGCATGAATATATACGTTATGCACGCCTTCGTCGTGGGCAATGGTGCAAAGCGCCTTCAGGTGGTCGATGTGCGAGTGCACGCCGCCGTCGGAAAGCAAACCGATCAGGTGCAGTTTCTTTTTATTGGTTTTTGCGTATTGCAGCGCCTCCAGCAGTACCGGGTTTTTATTTAACTGCCGGTCGCGGATCGATTTGTTTATTTTTACCAGGTCCTGGTACACCACCCGGCCGGCGCCGATGTTCATGTGGCCTACTTCCGAATTTCCCATCTGGCCTTCCGGCAAACCAACGGCCTCGCCGGAAGCCTGCAGCCGCGCGTGCGGATATTTGGTATAAAGAGAATCGATGAAAGGGGTCTGCGCTTTATCTACCGCCGATACATTTGCATCCGGGGCAATTCCCCAGCCATCCAGTATAACGAGCAATACTTTTTTATTCATAAAACAAAGATACGTAAAATCGGAAATTCTCTGAATTATTATTAGCTTGGGGCTACAATTGAGCACCTGTGGCCGGGGCAGAACAAAAGACTGGCACTGTTTTAGCTCTAACCCGCTTATTATCATTGACTACAGAAATGAAAGCGTTTAAATTTTTACTTTTCACCGGTTTATTTGCCTTTTTTGCTACCGTTTTTGCCGGCCAGGCGCTTGCCCAAAGCGGCGACGATGCCCTGAATGGCGTGAAGGCAGCCATAAAAGCAGGCTCCGCCAAAGAAGTGGCCCGTTATTTTAAAAGCTCCGTAGAAATTGGCCTGAACGGCGAAAAAGCCAGCTACAGCCAGGCGCAAGCCGAGTTCGTGCTTCGCGACTTTTTCAGCAAAAACCCGGCAACCGGTTTCGAATACCTGCACCAGGGTTCTTCGAACGAAGGCCAGAAATATGCTATCGGGAAATACACCTCCAAAACCGGCAGCTACCGCGTTTTTGTAGTAGTGAAACAGGCCGGCGGAAGCTATAAGATCGATACCATCGATTTTACAAAGGAATAAGTACCGTTTCCAGACCATAAAAAAGCCATAAAATAAAAGCCATCCTGAAAGATATTCGGGATGGCTTTTTTGTTGGTTTTTAGTAGCGTTTTAATGCGTTACCAGTAGCTTCTCTACTCGCGTATTTCCTTCGGAAGTTATTTTTACCAGGTACATGCCGGCCGGCCAATCTTCAACATTCAGTTTTGTTCCAGCAATGAGTTTCGCTTCATAAACTTTCTGACCGGTCAGGCTGACAATTTCTAACGTTCCGGGTTTCAGGTGGCCGGTTATGGTTACTCCAGAAGTTGCCGCGTTCGGGTAAAGCTGAAAATGGGTTTTTGTTCCGGCTTCAGGCACTCCGAGCGTGCCGGCAGAAAGTTTTGCCAGGAAGAAAGTATTGTTGTTGCCGGGCGAAGGAGGGAAATTTATGCTGCCGAAACTGGCCCCGACTACCGGGTCAAAACGGCCTGAAATGTAGCACTCGCCATTGGCAAGCGGGGCAATGCCTTTGCCGTAATCTGAGCCGGTGCCGCCGGCCTGTACCGCCCATTCTGGCTGCCCCAGCTCCGAAAATTCCGCCACAAAAATATCCGGGTCGTTGCCCGTTGCAGTTAAAGTCGGCAGGGAGCCGAACGCGGCATAACTGCTGAAGGCCCCGGTTACAAATACGCGGCCCGTTTCGTCGGCTACTACCTGTTCGCCGAAGCAGCTTCCAGCGGCCAGGTTTTGGTTTTGTAGCGCCCATTCCAGCACTCCTGCATTGCTGTACTTTGCCAGAAACATATTGCTTGAGCCTGTTTTCTGGAGGGTAGCGCCGCTGAAGGTAGTATTGCCGGTTATAGCTCCGGTAATATAGCAATCTCCGGTTTTGTTTACGCTAATGCTGGTGCTGAAGTCCTGGATGATGCCGCTGGTGTTCCTGAACCATGCCCGCGCACCACTGGCGTGGTATTTCTCTGTGAAAATGCCATTGGGGTAATTGCCACCGGTAATATAGTAACTTCCCTTGGGGCCGCAGCCGATGCTTAAGGGCTCTCCCATTGTTACGCTTCGCACCCACAGCACTTGTCCGGTGGCGTTGTATTTAGCGGCAAAGAAGAAGTAATCTCCGGTGTTGTTGCCGGGGATGGTTATATGATCGAACACCGGATTTTGGTTATAAGCATAGCACTGTCCTGTAATGTAGCAGTTTCCGGCAGCGTCTATTGCAATGCCGGAGGCAATATCGGTTACAGCGGGAGGTTGCGGGCTGGATGGTGGCCCTGGGGTGCCCGCCTTGCTGGCCCAGATCACCTGGCCGTTGGTATTAAATTTGGCTATAAAAATATCGCTGTGGCCAAAATAGTTCAGGGTAATGGTATCGAAATTAAGGGCACCGCTAAATGTTCCGGCTATGTAAATGTTACCCGCTGAGTCAGAAACTAACCCATGTACTGTAGCCGTAAAAGCAGATGTTTGCAGGGGTTTAGACCAAAGCAGCATGCCTGCCGGAGACCGTTTGGTCAGTGCTGTACCGGCAACGTAAATGTTACCGGCGGCATCTGTAGTCAGGCATCTGGATTGATGAAAACTATCCGGGCTATTTACGACCCATTGCCAGGCTGGGGTTTGGGCGCTTCCATTTATAAAGATAAAAAATGCACCAAGAAATGAGAAGAAATACAACGCGTTCTTCATGGCAACACTTTTAATGCGTTACCAGCAGTTTCTGTATTTGCGCTTTTCCTTCGGCAGTTATTTTTACCAGGTACATGCTGGCCGGCCAGGCGGTAACGTTTATTTCCAGTTTGCCCTTTGCTGAAAGCGAATCGGTGTAGATCTTTTGGCCGGCAACATTGAAAACCAAAACTTTCGCGTTTTCAAAGTCCGGCATGTTGATCCTGATTTCTGAATTAGCCGGGTTCGGATAAAATTGGGCGGTAATTGAAGGTTCAGGTGCAGGTTCCGGTTCCGTTACAGGTTCCAAAGGCTGCGTAGTACCGGTAGAGAGTTTTGCTAAAAAGAGGTTCCTGTTGTAACCGGAAGCATAATTTAAATTTATATTATCGAAACTGCAGCCTGGCGACTGAAAGAAGCCGGCCGTTACAGATTCCCCATCCGGCAGATCTGCTATAGACGATTGGTATAAAAATCCGCTGGTTTGCTTTTGCCAGTAAGGTGCTCCGTCTGTTGAAGAAAGTTTCGAAACGAATGCCGGGGCCTGATTTGCCTGAGCTGTTAATGCCGGCAAGCTATTGTCGAAGGTGATGCTGTCGGTAAAATTGCCGGTTATATATACCCGGCCATTAGGACCTGCTTTTATGGCGGTAATCTCCGGCTGACTCGATGCAGAAAGCGCCTGGCTTGTTTTTGCCCAAAGCAAAGTGCCGGCAGGGTTGAATTTAACTAAAAGTGCATTTCTGAAACCTGAATTCTGCAGGGTAATACCATCGATAGTAACGCTGCCGGACAAGCTTCCTGCCACAAAGCAATTTCCTGATTCGTCTGTTTCCAGGCAGGTAATCTGCGCATTACTGTTGTTCGATGAAGTAGTAAAGCTTTTCTGCCAGAGTAAGGCCCCGTTTTCATTGTAATTGCTTAGGGTAGAACCATCGTGAAGAAAGTAGTTGTCGTTCGTTCCGATTACAGCTTCCTGAATATAAGGATAGCTCCTCGCCCATTTTACTTGTCCTTGCTGATCGTACTTTGCTGCAAAATAAATTGGCTGGGTAACCGAGGAGTTGGGTATTAGCGAGACCGAATCGAAGTCAGCGTTCCCCCAGCAGAAACCGGTAAAAAGACTGTTGCCGGCAGAATCGGTAGAAATGCCGTTTATTTTAATGGAGGCGCCATCGTTAGGCGCAATTTCCCAGCTGGAAGGCCCCTTTTTTGCCCAGATAGTATTGCCTGCCTGGTCGAACTTGGCTAAAAATACGGTAATGTTCAGCGGCGGGGCCGTAAGCGTAGTGTTGCCAAGGTAAACGCTGCCCTGAAAAGTGCCAACTACGTACAGATTACCGGCCGCATCTTTCGAAAGACCCATAGCCTTAATATCTTTAGACCAAAGCAGCTTTCCTTCCGGTGAATATTTCGATAAGCCGGCCCCGGCAACATAACTATTGCCGAGAGTGTCTGTTTCCAGGCTGGTTTTAGCAGATAGAAGATTCTGGCTGATGCCTTTTCCGACTGCCCACTGCCATGCCGGCATTTGAGCCATTCCTTGCAGGGCGACAAAAAAGACTAATGTAATGGTGAGAGCGTGGAGAGATATGTTTTTCATAGGGTGAATTCTATCGCGTTACCAGCAGTTTCTGTATTTGGGTTTTACCTTCGGAAGTTATTTTTACCAGGTACATGCCGGCGGGCCAGTCTGCAACCTTCAGTTTCATTTCGGGAGTTAAACTTGTTTCATAAACTTTCTGACCGGTCAGGCTGTAGACCTCCAAAGTTCCGGGTTTCAGGTGGCCGGTTAGGGTTACTTCGGAAGTTGCCGGGTTCGGGTACACCTGAAGATTGGTTTTTGTTCCGCCTTCATGAACTCCGAGTACGCCGGCAGAAAGTTTAGCAGTAAAAACGCCTTTACCCGTAAGGGAGAGTTGGTCGAAGGCGCTGTTTGCCTTAAAGTTGCCGGCTATTACACAACTTCCGTTGGGTAAAGAAACGATGGCTTCGCCGGTACAATAATCGGAAGTGCTGTTTTGTTTTGCCCAAAGAGCATTGCTGGTAGCTCCGGAAAACCCGGCAACAAAAAGGGGCGATCCTGTTGTGTCGCCAATAAGATTCGGTACGCCATTTCCTAAAGATACTGTTCCGCTAAAGCTGCCGGTTACTAAAAGGTTGCCCGAACTGTTCAGCGCGAAATCCTTGCCTTTAAATGTTCCGCCGGGAGGAGTCTGGTTAGCTTTTATCCAGGCTAAGGTGCCATTGCTGTTATATTTTGCCAGTTGGCTGCCAAGTACATACAAGTTATCCTGGGCATCGGCTATAAATTTGTTTGAATAAATTAAGAATATTGAAGGATCGAAGGTGCCGGAAAAGTTTTGTTGCCAGATGAGGGTGCCGTTTGCTGCGTATTTCTGAAAATGGGTTCCGCATTCTATAAAATAACTGCCTTGCGAACCACAGGCAATACTATAAACCGGATCGTTGAAAAACCTGAGCCACTGAATTTTTCCGGCGCTGTTATATTTGGCTAAAAAGTAATTGATCGGGGCCAGGTTGCTTAAAGCAATGGTGTCAAATTGCGTCAGGTTCCTGAATTCGCCGGACATGTAGGTGTTACCGGCAGCATCTGTGGCGCCGGTGTAAACATAACCGGAGGGAAGATCGTTTGGTAAAGGCGGGACAGGATTTCCTTTGGTCCACAGGCGATTACCGGCACTATCCAACTTGGCAGTAACCAGAGAACTGTTGAAAGGAGAAAAAGAATCCGTTCCCACGGTGTATAAATGGCCGGTGGCATCAATAGAAAGCTTCAGAACAAGTGCGCCGGGATTTCTTTTAGACCAGATTTTTACCCCGTTAGGTTTGTATTTAGTCAATACAAAGCCAGCTTTATCGACCATGCTGGTATAGGTATAACCATTCTGGTCGGCGACTATATTTATGAAGTCGCTGTTGTCCGGATTATTATGGCTGACCCAGTTCCAGGTTTGGGCGTATCCATGTATACCTGTAAAGCACAGCAAAACCAGAAGCAATATTCTATAATGGTAGGTTCCCATAGTTAAAAAGTAAAGCGTTCAAATACAAGTCGGCAAAAGGATGTTGCACCGTTGCCTGTTACCGTTAATATTCCCGAAATCTTTCTGCCCGCGGATTCCGTTTAGGTTTAGGTATAAATTTTTAGGTTATATTTCCGGCCTGAACCGAAACTGTAAGCTCTTAATAGATTTTTTCCTGTGAAAGCACCTTATCTGACCGACCAAAGCATTGCTGAATTTATAAAACTGGCCCTGAAAGAAGACGTGGGCGACGGCGATCATTCTTCACTGGCCTCCATTCCGGCCGATGCCCAAAACAAAGCCAACCTGTTGGTAAAAGGCGATGGCATTTTAGCTGGGGTGGAACTCTCAGAAAAGATTTTTCATGCCGTAGATCCGGACCTGAAAGTGGAATATTTTCTGCAGGACGGCGCAAAAGTTAAAGTAGGCGATGTGGCCTTTACGGTTACCGGCAAGGCGCAATCCATCCTTACTTCGGAGCGCCTGGTGCTGAACTGCATGCAGCGCATGAGCAGCATTGCCACTTACACCAACCGTTTAGTGGAAATGCTGGCCGGTACCAATACCAGACTATTAGATACCCGCAAAACCACCCCTAACTTCCGGATCTGTGAGAAATGGGCTGTTCTGATTGGCGGCGGCCAGAACCATCGCTTTGGTTTGTACGACATGGTAATGCTTAAAGACAACCACATCGACTATGCCGGCGGCATTGAAAAAGCCGTAAAAGCAACGCGGGAGTACCTGAAACGCTTAGGCAAAGACCTGAAGATTGAAGTGGAAACCCGCAATTTAGACGAAGTAAAACAAGCGCTGGAAGTAGGCGGAATCCATAGGATCATGCTCGACAACATGACGCCGGCCACCATGAAAGAAGCCGTGCAACTCATCGGCGGCCGTTTCGAAACCGAAGCTTCCGGGGGCATCACGGAGCAAACCATCCGGGAAGTAGCCGAAACCGGCGTAGATTTTATTTCCGTTGGCGCCCTCACCCATTCGGTAAAAAGCATGGATCTGAGTTTGAAAGCCGTGAAAGTTTAAGCGGAAGCAAGATTTTAAAGTCCCCCTTTGGAGGGGGTAGGGGGAGGATTTTTACATTATTTGATCAAAATAAATTCAGATAATTCTCCTGTCCTCCCCCTGCCCCCTCCAAAGGGGGACTTTTTCCCTTCTTGCGTAACGTTAGGGTTAAACTGCTGCAAGGTCTTATAAAAACCTTCACCTGGAATAAACAAGAGGGATTTTGTTTGCCGCAAATGGTTTTTTTAACAGAAGCTTTGTGAAAACGATAGGTTTTTTGCCGAAAAGCCTGCCATTTTTATCTTCCGGAAAAGTCAGAGCTCATCGCCTTTTTCCTTCTCTTAATCATATTTTTATTCACTCAAATTTTTGCCTACTTTTGTGCGCCGTTCATGCGGCAAACCTTTTAGCGTATTACTTTCGTGCTGATCAAAACCAAAAAATATAAATTAGAGCCTTCGCTTTACATTAAAACGGCCATGCTGGAATTGCTGCGCAAGCAGTGGTGGTACATTGTTGGTCCGGTTGCTTTAGCCTGTTTAGCTTTTATCTGGCCAAGCTGGTGGTTTATTTCCATTGCCATTTTAATTGTAGTGCTGTACCTGCTTTTCTGGGCGGTGCAGTTTGCCGGCGTAACCCAGGTAGAGCAAAATAAAATGCTTTTCGAAAGAATGTCTTACGAAATAGACGGCCGCCAGATCCTGATGAAACTCAACGAGCGCCAGGGCATGCCCGTAAGCTGGGACATGATAAAATCGGCGAAGAAAACCAAAGACCTTTATCTGTTAAGCCTTTCAAAAGCCCAGTTTATTTTTCTGCCGTACACCATTTTTCAGAACCCGAACGACCTGAAAATGATGGATACGTACCTGAAACGCAAAAACCTGATTCCGGCCGACGGTGCAAAACCGGTAGCCGGCTAAATTAAACCCGAAAAAACGTTATAAAACATATTGCCATGAATAAATCGCTTTTAGTAGCGCTTGCTTTAGGTGCTGTTCTTACTTCCTGCGACCATCGTTCCGATCTTCGCGCTTCTGAAAAAGTATCTGTAGACCAGGTGCCGCCGGGATCCCGCGAAACCGACATCGATAACCTGGGCGGCGGCAATCCGGATGCAACCCACGAAAGCGGCTACGGCGAACACGGCCACGAAGGCGGTAAAGCCACGGATGCTACCCGCCCCGATGTAATGCCTAACCACGACGAGCACAGCAGCCAGCTGGGCGGCAAAAGCGAGCAGGTACCGCAAGGCGAGAAAACCAATACCGCCGATTCGGTAGAAAGCCATAAATAATTTGCCCGAAGCATTTTTAGCCTGAAGGCAGGAAAACGTATTGGAAACGTGTGGAATTTAGTGTTGGATTGAATACGGAAATAATAAATATGAAAATCAAGAATATTGCAGCTGCCTTGTTTCTGGCAGCCAGCCTTGCCGGTTTTACCGGCTGCGGTCAGCAAACCGCCAAAGAAGAAACTACTGAAACTACAGAGAAGGCCAAAATAACCGACAAGGCTTATATTTGCCCGATGTATTGCGAAAACAGCGCCAGCGACCAGCCCGGCAAATGCCCGGTTTGCGAAATGGACCTGGAGAAAAACCCGGATTACGTAGCGCCGGCATCGGCTTCGGCAGATACTACCGGAGCAGTAGCCGACACAGCTGCTGCCAACTAAGTTATCTCAAAACAGTACCCGAAAAGGCAGAAAAACCATTCTGCCTTTTTTTATGACCTTTGCGTAAAGCCTTTCTGCCCTTAGAAATTCGCTTAATTTTGCACTTCAACAAACCGCTTGCCTATGTCCCAGCCGGAAGAATGGTTCAGTACCTGGTTCGATTCGCCTTATTACCATATTCTGTACAGCAACCGCGATGCCCGCGAAGCCCAGGTTTTCCTGGATAACCTTCTCGATCACCTGCACCCGAAACCCGATGCTAAAATCTTGGACCTGGCCTGCGGCAAAGGCCGGCACGCCATTTACCTGAACCAGAAAGGCTACCACGTAACCGGCATCGATCTTTCGCCGCAAAGCATTGCCGTGGCCAAAGAATCGGAAAACGAGCGGCTTCATTTTGCGGTGCACGACATGCGCGAAGTTTTCCGGCCGAACGAATTCGATTTTGTGCTGAACTTATTTACCAGCTACGGCTATTTTGCTTCCGAAACCGAAAACGTGGTAGCCCTGAAAGCCATTGCCGAATCGGTAAAGCCCGGCGGCAAACTGGTGATCGATTTCCTGAATGCCGAGAAAGTAGTGGCCCACCTGGTAAAAGAAGAAACCAAAACCATCGAGGGCGTTACGTTCCACATCACGCGCCACATGGAAGGCAAACTCATCGTGAAAACCATCGATTTCGAAGCCGAAGGAAAACGGTATCATTTTCAGGAAAAAGTCTGGGCCTTAACCGAAGAAGATTTCCGGGAATACTTTAAAATGACCGGTCTGCGCCTGCACGAATGCTTTGGCAATTACAAGCTTGAACCGTACGATGCCAAAACCAGCGACCGCCTTATTTTTATATTGAAGAAGTAAAACAGGTTTTTCTCCACAGAAGTGCTTTGTGGCTTTTATTCGTTTATTTTTGTCCTGATACTGGTGTCCTGATAATTGATACCTGTGTCTAAATTATTGCCATGATTATTGCCATACTGATCCTGTTTTTTACGGTGCTTTTTGCGGGTTGGCTTGTACGCTTTCTGCCGAAAGATAACCAGTACTTCCTGAAGATCCTGCTGGCTTTCAGTGGCGCCTACCTGTTTACCATTACCATCATCCACATCCTGCCCGATGTGCTGCTGAGTACCGACGATCCGCATCAGGTTGGTTATTACGTGCTGGCTGGTTTCTTTCTGCAGCTGTTGCTGGAGCTTTTTTCCGAAGGCATCGAACACGGGCACGTGCACAAACATGCCCACGACCAGAATAGCGGCTTCGTACCGTTCATGCTGCTTTTCTCCCTGATCATGCACTCCTTCCTGGAAGGCAGTATTCTGGTAGAAAACGGCCACGGGCACGGTCATGATCATGGCCACGCTTCCTACCTGGGAAATAATTTTTACAGCGTACTGGCCGGTATTGCCATTCACCACATTCCGGCGGCCGTAGCGCTTATGTCGGTGCTGATGTTCCGGCTGAATAACTTTAAGAAAGCTTTTGGCTACCTTTTTCTGTTTGCCATTGCTTCGCCGCTGGGCATTTTGTTCAGCAATTATATTATTCTGGAAGAACTCAAAAGCACCAACCTGTTCATGATCTTGTCGGGGCTGGTAGCCGGTAACTTTCTGCACATCTCTACTACCATTCTTTTCGAAACCAGCCCCGACCACCGTTTCCACAAAAACAAGATCATCGCAACCATCGCCGGTACCCTCATCGCCCTGGCCAGTGATTTTTTGTAGGGGTAATTTCCTGAATCAGGATTTTCAGGATTCATGGATTTTCAGGACTTTAGAGTTTTACTTGTTTTTTGAGCTATCTCCCTTTTCCAAAGCTAAGTAGGTGAAAATTTATTCGCTCATCTCGACGTCAGGAGAGATCTCATCCGGTTGGTAATACCTTTTATTCTGCCTTTTCTACTTTACTCTTGATCTATTTCCCTTTGGTCGAAATGACTGAAACGGTAAAGTATGGACGTGAAAAAGCAGCGTTATTCAAAAGAGGCAAGAAAAAAACGAACTGGAATTCTATTTTCTATCTCCGAAAAACAAGTATTATCACAAAAACAAAAATAAATTCTGAAATAACTGCAACGTTCTGTAACTTCCGGTAGTCATGCTTTTATAACGGACAATTAGACCCTGGCTGCTTGAAGATCTTCAGGAAAAAATCGGTTACGGAATCAGAGATGATCCAAGGCTGCGTGGCTGGAAAGCGAGACATGCAACAACTGCTTTATGAGCGCTTTGCCGCCGCCATGAAGGGAGTTTGCATGCGTTACGCTAAAACCAGCTTCGAAGCCGAAGACATTATGCACGACGCTTTCCTGAAGGTGTTCAGGCACATTCATACCTTTAAAGGCGATAGCCCCCTGGAAGCCTGGGTGAGGCGGATCGTCGTAAACACGGCGCTTTCGCATCTGCGGAGCCGCCTGCACAAAACCGAAGCCAGCGAAACCGAAGAACTGCTGACCATTGCCGAGCCGGAAGTAACCTTTACCGGTTTTGCGGCCGAAGAACTGATGGAACTTGTCAGAAGCCTGCCGTCTAAATACCAGGCGGTTTTCAACCTGTTTGCCATAGAAGGCTATTCCTACAAAGAGATTTCAGAAATGCTGGGTGTGCCGGAAGTTACCTGCCGTTCGCATTATTTGCGTGCCCGGACCATGTTGCGTGAGATGGTAATAAAATCAGATCAAATTTATCATGAGAAAATCAGCTGAACCTAATTCCGATCGTCTGAAAGCGGAGTTCCGGCAAAAGCTGGAAAAATATGAAGTAGCCCCCTCGGAAAGCCTGTGGGAGCGTTTGGACCTGAGCCTGGAAAAGGAAGCAGCAGCGGCCTATAAAAACCGCATGCGCATTTATGCTAGGCTGGCAGCGGCCTGCCTGTTGCTGCTGGTTGCCTTTTCTCTGGTGTTTGTTTCCGGTAGTTTACAACCCTATAGCGAACAGGATCCAAGGGTGGTCATTTTCGGAAATATAACGGATCAGGAGCAGGCACCGATGGTAGCAGAGAACGCAACGCCAGCAGATAACCGGCTGCCGAAGAACGCTATTGCTTCCGGTAAAAAAGTGCAGCCCTCCGCTCCCGGAAAAGAAATGACGGAGCCGGATTTAGAACAGCAGGGAATAGGAACAACAGGAACTGAAACCGGGGAACTTAGGCTACAGGCAGAAGAACCCCTTTCCGCTTTAACTGACAATGAGGCCCGGCATGAAGCGCGGGATCAGGAACATGGGGTTGCAAGTAAGAATAGCGTGCCTCTTATTGCTGCTGCCACGTCTGCTGTAAAAAGCACCGCACCAGAACTCAACACGCTATCCGGATCAAATACTTCGACTGTATCTGCCGGAAAGCTAAATACGGGTAGCGCTTATTCCCCGGAAATCAAAACAGGTATTACCGCAAGCGCAGCAAAAATGGCCATAGCCTCCACCGAAGGCGCCGATGGCAATAATATTGGAAAGCAAACGGCAGATTCAGAGCAAGCATCAGAATCTGCCGGCAGTCTGGCAAGGGAAACAAAGGGGCAGCCTCAGGAAATTGCTTCGGCTTTAGTAAGTGAGAATAACCCATTGGAAGGCACCGGAGATAGTCCGGGTGAAAGCAGGGAGGATGCATTTGCAGCAATAAAAGATCCGGCAATTTTCGAAGAAGTAATAAAACTGCCGGCGCTTATATCTCTAACCAGGCTGGATTCGGTTTTAGCTGGCACTCAGCAAGAGGAAACCAAAAAAGACAAGCCGCTTAAAAATGTTTCCCGGTGGGCTGTTAAGGTAGCCTATGCCGGCTCTAGTTTCGATCCCGGAATGAGATTAGCGAGCCAGGTAGATGAAGTGCCTCCTGTAAAAGATAATTTTGGAAGCAGCCTGATATTGCCTAGTCCGCACGCCAGAAAAATGCAGAGCGTTCAGCAATACCATGCTGCCATCGATGAATTTAATCACAATACCAAAGCTGTTTACTCTTTCCGGGTAAGTGTACTGGCAGATTATAAGTTAACCGAGTATTTCAGCCTGCAGAGCGGCCTGCATATTTCTCAAAACCGTGCTGTAACTTCTTCCACCTACCTGTTTCAGGGAAGGGGCACAGCCTCAGGTGCTCTCACCACTTTAACAGCCGGGCCGGAACAGGAAACGATCCTGCAAACCGTTATGGGGCAGGAATACGAGCCGTTTACCCGCTATATTCAGACTGAGGCTTTTGAAGTGGAATATCGCTATTATTATGTCGGCGTTCCGCTTAACCTGCGTTTTCAGTTAGGTAATAAAGCTTTCCGCTACTTTGCCGCAACCGGTATTTCGTTAAACCAGTTAATGCGGGCCGAAACCCGGAACAAGCATGCTGAATTCGGTAACGTGGCAGTGGAAAAGGGATTCTACCGGCAAATGATGCCCACAGCTATGTTGCAGCTCGGAATCGGCTATAAAGTGGCGGAACGCCTGCAGCTGGAAACAGCCCTGGAAGGTACGCGAAATTTAAGGTCGCTTATAGAAGATGTGCAGGTGGCCGGAAGAAAACAACATTACGGGAAAGGCCTTGGAGCATCTGTTGGATTAAGCTATAGTTTTTAAGTGCTTCCATTTAGTACTTCCATTTACCGTTTTCCGGGATATTATTGGTCCTGCAATGGTTTATTTAGTTTTAAGTTTTATTTTGTTTCCTTACTATCATTCTGAAAGAAACTTGTAATTTTTGTGCTTTGAACTCACCGGTTCCTTTCAGAATGACAATCGTAGCAGTCTAATGTAAATTCGTCCAAATACTTGGCTGTCAGTACTCAATTCAACTTCAAACATTCAGCTTATGAGAAAAGGAATGCTGCTGCGCTTCCACGCGGCCCGGCTGCGTGCGTTTAGCAAAACGTTTGTTGCCTTTTTAATGGTAGCGGGTTTGGTATCCTGCGAACAGCGTGGCTGCGATAATCCGGTACCGCAAGCTGCCTGCAATACGTTTGTAACTGTGGAAATTGATCCCTGCTGGAATTCTTTCCTGGGCAACACGCTTTTACGCACCGATAACGGGGAGCTGCTGCTGCCGCAAAACAGCCTGATGGATTTGCCTGAACTGCAACAGGGGCAACGGGTAAAAATAGCGTATCTCGTAGAAAAGGCCGATCCGGTTTATGCAAACAGCTGTACGTATGTACAGGCCCCGGAGGAAACCATTCCGGTAACCATTACGTGTTTCGAAGAACCGGTCTTTTTCTGCGGTACAGGCACTGATGCGGAGACCTTCAGCGGTCATTAATTGTCTTGTTCCGGTGCCGGTAATCTTGGTTAAGCTGTAGCTTCTGAAAAGCAGAAAACCGGTCTGTTTAAGGATATTATAATTCTTATTTGCCTGGTCTGAGGCCTACTCCTACGGAGCTCATTGCCGTCTGCTTTAGCTGACGGTAAAAGGCTGCAATTCGGCTTTAGCCAAACAATTCCTTCAGAAAAAAAAGATTAGGCTAAGCCATGGCTCTATTTCGAGAACCGTCAGCTAAAGCAGAAGGTAATGCTTTTTTGAGTTTTCCGGACGTTTACTTTATAATTTCCAGCCAGCCTTTCCAGTTTTTGCCTTCAGTATCGCGGAGGTGGTAATAATAAACGCCGCTGCTCAGGTTATCGCTGTTAAATTCATCTTGGTAGTTCTCGCGTTCGTAAACCAGGTGGCCCCAGCGGCTGTAGATTTTTAGCGTTTGCGGCAGGCAGGTTACTTTCGGTACAAAGGTGTCATTCTTACCGTCGCCGTTTGGCGTAATAATATTCGGGATAATCGATTTGACCACCCTCAGCTGAGAAACCGAATAAGAACGAACGCATTCCCGGCCGAAATCGGTAGTCAGCTGAACGGAATAAGTGCCCTCTTCGGTATAAACGTGTTCCGGGTTCTCTTCGGTAGAAATGGTGCCATCGCCAAAATCCCAGTGGTAGTTTTTTCCGAGCGGGAAGTTGTTTTTAAAGTTTATTTTCAGGGGCGTGTAACCGGCAATCAGGCTGTCTGCGGAATTGCAGTTTGGGTAGGGTAAAACGGTCTGAATTTCGGCCGTTGGCTCAATTTCTATGATCTTTGTTGCTTTATACGTGCAGTTGCCGGTAACCACCGAGTAAGTTAAAGTATGCCGCCCTACGCCAACCGAGGCCGGGGCAAATACGCCATTGCTCGTTACGCCATCCCCGCTCCAGGTGCCGCCTGTCGGGCTCATCCCTGCCAGCGTAAAGGGTGCAGTTCCGGCACAAACGCCCTCGTTAGGCCCTGCCGAAACCGGAATGGGTGTTTCCACTTCCACCGTATCGGTGGCGGTGGCGGTACAGGAATTCTTATCGGTAAAACTGTAGGTAATAACGTGGCGGCCCGGCCCGGCAGCCTCCGGAGACCACAGGTTGCCGGTTTGTATGCCGGGGCCGTTGAACGTGCCGCCAGGCGTGGAGGGTACCAGTAGCACCGGTTTGTCGGAGAGGCAGTATTTGTCATTCTTCAGTCCGGAAAAATTTACTGCCGGCTGGGTTACTACGGTAATTACCTTGTTTGCGGTGCTCTGGCAGGTACCCACCACCACCGTATACGTTAAAGCGTGCGAACCAAGGCCAGCAACCGCCGGATCGAAAACCCCGCCGGAAGTTACCCCGGGGCCGCTCCAGGTGCCGCCGGAAGGGGTGCCGGCAATGGTGAAAGGGGCCGCGTTTAAGCACGCCTGTTGGGTGGTGCCGGTTACGGCAGCGCTTACGGCGAAATCGAATTTTACGGCCGCGTTGTTGCAGTTACGGCGGTTGCGATCAGGGTTATTGGCAGTGCCGTTGGTAGTAGACCAGGCGTTGGGCGTGGTAGGGAAGGCGTTGTTGCCGCCGCAGCCGGCGCAAACGGCCTGGTAAACAAAACCGCGCTTATCGAACCTGGAAGTGCCGCCATCTACGTGTTCCGGTACGCTTCCTCCTAAAAAAGAAGCATAATCAAGCTGGGTAGCATTCTGCGAAAGCTGCATCAGGTAAAAGTCGGAACCATCGGTGCTCGGTTTTATGGCGTTGGCGGTTACCGGCAATCCGGCCGTGCTGCCCTGTACATAATCCGGCTCCTGGTGGTTGATTTCGCCCCCCCAGCCACAAACAAATATCCGTTCGCAGTTATCTACCAGAAAGGCTGTTGGGGAAATGTTGAACTGGCCATCGGCAGAACCAAAGCGGGTAGAAAAGATGCCGGTGGTAAGATTGCTGTTCAGTTTCTGAATAAATTGCCGGCCCACAGGAGTGGAAAAAACACCCGGGGTGGCGGGATAATTACCAGCTGTCTGCCCCAGCAGGTAAACGTTATTTTGCCCATCTAACTGCAGAAAGTAAGCCTGGTCGTAGCTACCGCTTGCTCCGATATACGTTGTCCGGACCAGGTTGCCGTTCATATCAATTTTAGACGCAAAGCCGTCAGGTTCATTCTGCCCGGCCGAATAAGCTGGCTTAAAAGCGCCGGCAGTTTGTGGAAGGTTATTGCTGGTGGTGCCCCCGCAGATGAATACGTTGAACTGGGTATCTATCTGAACTGAATAAGCAGCATCGTGGCCGTTTCCTCCCAAATAGCTGCTCCAGACCAGGGAGCTCAGGTCCGGGGAAAGCTTACATACAACGGCATCGGTAGCCGAGCCGGCATGGTTTACCTGAAAAGGCTTGCTTAGCGGGAAATCCTGGGAGTTGGTGGAAGAAGCAATATAAACGTTATCATTTACATCTATCTGAATATCGCCCCGGAATTGATCGCCGTAGTTGCGGGTAAGCGGCGAACTTAACCGCAATAGGCCGTCGTTGCCGGAGCCACCCAGGTAGGTTGAACTTAGGAGAGCATCTCCTCCGGCCGATAATTTGCTGATCACCAGGTCGGAGCCCGGATTATACCCGAAAAAGCCGAAATTGATGCTGCTTGCCGCGGTATTGTTGTAAGGATTAACGGGAGTGCCGCCGTTATAAGATCGGTCAAAAGCATTGGTAGTGGTCGGGTAATTATTGGAACTGGTGGAACCTAGCACCAGGAGTTCGTTCCGGTTATTCACCACAATGCTGTGAGGCGCATCTATCCGGCTGCCGCCCAGGTAGGTGGCCCAAACCCGGGAAGTCGGGCCGCTGGCATTCGGGTTGAACTTCATAATGGCCATGTTTATAATGCCGGTGAAGCTGGTTTTAAAAGCACCGGGCGTTACCGGAAAAGTTCCGGGCCACACGTTCCGTACCAGACCGCCGGAATAAATATTCCCATCTTCGTCGTAAGTAGCCGTGCAACCCCAGTTGTCGAGAATTGAACCGGTGTAAGACGAAAATACCAGCGTAGGGTCTATTACCAGGGGAAGGTTGCGGCGGTAGCCTTTCGGAAATTCAAAAGAGAGCATGTTGCCTTTCAGTTTAAAGCGGCAGGGCACTTCGGTCTTTTTTCCGGCAATAACCTGGTAGGCGTAGGGCTTCTGCTCGGTAACGGTATTCACCGAGGTTTTAATTACCAGGTTACCCTGGTCCAGGCGTACGTTTTCGGCGCCCATGTATTCCATTTTAATTAAACCCGGATCGGCTTTGGGCTGCAGGATGAAGTCGTATTTAAGCTTTTGGCGGTTTTCGTACAGCTGCGCATCTATGCCCGGGTAAAGGTTCTGATAATGCACCACCTCGAAAGCAGGTACACTAGAGGCCCATTGTTTCGGATCATCGCCCAGAAAGTAATTCCGGTAACCGGGCGTCTGCTTATTTCCTTTTACTTCAGTTTGCGGATTAGCCCCTAAAAAAGAAACGGTATACGTGTGGCCATGTAAAACCTCGGAAGTTACCCCGCCTTCAAAATGGTTGTGCGGGTCGCTTTTAGAAAAATCGGCCTGATCGAGGAAGCTGAAAACCCACTGATTTGACTTTAAGTAAAGCTGCCCGGCAGGTAATGTAGCATTGAATTTTACGGCCGGGTCCAGCTGGTTACGGTTCTGAATAAATTCGAGGCTTTTTTCGTAAACGGGCTCAGTTTTGGGAGGCGTATGCGCCCGGGTAGCAGAAATAAAGAATACCGCTAAAAGCAGGCTTAGAACCGAACGGCTTAAAAACGTAAAAATACAAGGCATAATCGAACAGTTTATACTAAGTATCAGGACAAAATAAAGCTTAAAAACCCTGAGCCACACCATAGAACTTTATTGCGGCCCGCAACCTGCTTTAACGCATTTCGGCAAGCAAGGCTGTTCATTCTTTCAGCAGAAACAACAAATTGCTCCGTTGTTTAAACCAAACTTATCCAGACAGTTAAAGGTAGCAAATTTACAGGGATTCGGCTTAAAGCCTTCCGCAAATCCGGAAAGTACCGGCTACCATTTTAAGTTTCGTTTTTTGTTTCTGGGTTAAGCAGCCCGAGTTAGTGGTTATAAAACAAAAATACCGGCGCTTTGTCCGGTACTTTTGTTTGCCTGTGGGTTTTTCAGGTTAAATTCCTATGGTTTTACTTTACTACTTCCAGCCAGCCTTTCCAGGTTTTGCCTTGCGGGTCTTTCAACAGGTAGTAATAAATTCCGGCGCTTAGGTCTTTGCCGTCGAAATTGCCGGTGTAGTTTTTCTGGGTATAAACCCGCTGGCCCCAGCGGCTGAATAGTTCAAACGAAACCGGCTGGCAGCTTACCATCGGCATAAACGTTTCGTTCTTGTCGTCGTTGTTCGGCGTAATAATGTTGGGAATAAAAATATCGGAAACCGTAATGGTAGCCACGTTGGAAGTTTCGTTGCAGGTTCCGCCAAAAGTACTGCTCAGCCTGACGGTATAAGTACCGGGTTTCTGGAACGTATGCGTAGGGTTGGGTTCGGTGGAGATGCTGTTGTCGCCAAAGTCCCATTGGTAGCTGGCGCCGTTCTGGGCATTGTTCCGGAAGCTTACGGTAAGCGGGGCAAATCCGAAAGGAGCGGCCTGGTTCTCGCAGGTTCCCGCTTGAATGCCGGCGCTGATCACCGGGGGCGGCGTTATGGTAATAGTTTTTTCGGCAGCGTAGGTGCAATTGCCAATGGTGGCGGTGTAGGTGAGTTTCTGAGGACCTGTTAAGTTTCGGGAAGGTGTAAACAAGCCATCCGGGCTTACGCCGTTTCCGCTCCAAGTGCCGCCTGTATGGCTTGTGCCGGTCAATTGAAAAGGAGCGTTTAACGCGCAAACAGATTCATCCGGACCGGCCAGCAAAGTTGCGACCTCTACGAAAGCCGTATCTGCCCGGGATGCGATGCAGCCGTTAGGATCCGAAAAAGTGTACCGGATTACATGACTACCGGGGCCTGCTGCCCTGGGAGACCATTTATCTCCATTAATGATCCCGTTACCGCTGAAGGCCCCGCCGGGAATAGAAGGCGTTAAAAGGACGGCGGAATCGGAGAGGCAGTAGCTGTTCCGGCTAAGGCCGGTAAAGCTTACTTGTGGCAGCGGATTTACGGTAATGGTTTTGGTTGCCCTGGTTACACAATTACCAATGGTAACGGTATACGTTAAGGTTTGCGTACCGATCAAGGTAGCGGAAGGCGTGAACGTGTTGCCGTTTACGCCCGGACCGCTCCAGGTACCTCCGGCGGGGCTGGCGCCGATCAGCTGAAAGGGAGCGCTGTTCTCGCAAACCGATTGCGCGGTGCCGGCTACCGGATTTGTTACGGCAAAATCGTAAATGAAGGAGGCCACGTTGCAGTTGCTGCTGTTGTTTACCGAAGACCAGGCATTGGGTGTGGAAGGGAAAGCATTGGTGCCGCCGCAACCGCCACAAAGGGCCTGGTAAACGTACCCTCTTTTATCGAGCCGGGAGGTGCCGCCATCTACGTGTTCATTCCCGCTTCCGCCAAAATACGTGGCATAATCCAGGGTAGTAGCATTCTGGGAAAGCTGCATCAGGTAAAAATCGGTACCGTCGGTATTACTCTTGGTGGCATTAGGCGTAACGGGCATGCCAAAGGTGTTGCCACCTACGTAATTGTTGGGGTTAATAGCTGATGAAGCATTGACTGAGCCGCCCCAACCTACTACATAGATCCGTTCGCAGTTATCGACCAAAAAGGCGGTAGGAGAAATATTATACGTGTTGCTGGTAGCTCCCGAACCAAAGCTCAGAGAAAAGTATCCGGTCCTAAGGTTATTGCTCAGTTTCTGAATGAACTGGCGACCTTGCAAAGCCGGGTTGGCGGCCGAGAAAACGCCCGGTGATGACGGATAGTTCGTGCCGGACTGCCCTAAAAGGTACACATCGTTCACCGCATCGAGTTGCAGGAAATAAGTTTGATCGTAATTGCTGCTGGCGCCGGCGCCTATGTAAGTGGTTTGCAACAGCGTGTTGCCGCTGCTGCCGATCTTGCAGGCAAAACCATCTACCTGGCCGGCGGTATGGGTAGGCTTAAAGCCGCCGGTTGTCTGGGGCAGGTTACCGCTGGCCGTGCCGCCGCAGATGTAAACATTGGCCTGGTTGTCTACCTGAATGGAATAAGCGGCATCGTCTGCGGTGCCGCCCATATAACTGCTCCAAACCAAGGTGCTCAGGTCGGGGGAAAGCTTGCAAACCACGGCATCGGTAGAGGTAGTAAGGCCGCCGCCGTGCGTATTCTGAAAGGCATTTACGGTTGGAAAATCGCGGGAGGTGGTGGAGGAAGCAATGTAAATGTTATTGGCCGCATCGGTTACCACATCGCCCCGGAACTGATCTCCGTAGTTGCGGGTAAGCAAAGAGCTGAAGCCTAAAATGCCATCGTTATTCGTGCCGCCCAGAAAAGTGGAAGCCAGTAACGTGTTCCCGTTCGGGCTTAGCCTGCTAATGATCAGGTCCGAGCCATCGATGTAAGTGGTTACGTTGAAGTTAAGCGGATCTACGGAAGGAACGCTTGCCGGATTGTTGAAGCTCCGGTCGTATGCATTGGTAGTGGTAGGGTAAGTAGAAGAGCCTGTAGTGCCAAAGATTATGAGTTCGTCGTTGCTGTTTACCACCAGGCTATGCGGTATATCGGTTTGGGGGCCTCCCAAATATGTGGCATAGAGTCTGCTGGCCGGACCCGTAGCCGCTGTCGGGTTGTATTTCATAATGGCAATATCTACCAAACCGCGGAAAGAGATCTGATAAGCGCCGGTAGTAACCGGAAACCCGGTGCCAAATACAATACCACCGGAGTACATATTGCCCTGGCTGTCGTAAGTTGCGGTAAAACCCCAGTTATCTGCCGTGGAAGCTGTAAAGGTGGAATAAATAAGCGTCGGGTCCAGAATTAAGGGGAGGTCTTTGCGGTAACCCTTTGGAAAAAGAAAGGAAACTTTCTGGCCTTCCAGCCGGAATTTGCAGGGGATTTCCACTTCGCGGCCTTTTATGATCTGGTAGGCATACGGTTTTTGTTCGGTAACGGTATTAACGGAAGTTTCAATTACTAGATTGCCGGCTTCCAGGTACATTTTATCGGCGCCTTTGTATTGCATCTGAATCACATCCGGATTGGCGCCAGCCTGTAAGATAAAGTCGTATTTCAGTTTCTTTTTATGCTCGTAGAATTTCAGGTCAATGCCCGGGTAGAGTTCCTGGTAGGTTATTTCCTGGTAGGCCGGCACGTCCGAAGCCCAGGAATCCGGATCGTTGCCCAGAAAGTAATTCCGGTAGCCTTCGGTTTTGCCGGTGCCGCTTAATAAAGCCTTTGGGTTGGCCTGCAGGAAATCTACGGTATAGGCATGGGCTTTTACTTTTTCTTCGCCTTTTGCTACGGTTTTTTCCTGGTGGTTGTGGTTGGGAATTCCGGCCGGATCGATGAAGTTATAAACCAGCCCGGTTTGCTTTAGATAAAGTTGCCCGGCCGGCAGTTCGGCTCGGAACTTTATTTGCTTGTTCCATTGGTTGCGGTTCTGAATAAATTCCAGGCTTTTTTCCCGGTTGGCTTCTGCATTGGGCGGTGTATGCCCGTAAGTGGTATAGCTGAAAGCCAACAGGCAGAAGAGCACGCTAAGGAAGCGGCGGTAAAAAGTATAAGTTTTAGACATGGCGACGAATGTTTGTAACAAGCGAAAGATATTAAATTTCTGGTAATTTGCCTGTTATTAAACCAGTCGGGAAAAAAGAGGTTTGCGTTGCCTGCCGGAAAGGGTAGTTCCCGAAGAAAAAAACATAAAAAAACCTGCCCCAAAAGGACAGGTTTTTTTGAACTTAGATTATGAAAACGGTAGCTTATTCGGCCAGGAAACTGGTAAGCGATTCGTTGGAGGTACGTTCCCAGGCCAGGTATTTTTCATATTGGTTTCTATTGAGTAACTGGGTAAGTTCCTGGTCATAGGACTGCTCCAGTTCTGCAAATTTTCTTTCCTGCATTTCCGGGTCATTCTGGTAGGCATTGCGGGCTTCGAATAAAGCGGCAAGCTTTTCAGTATTCAACGCTTTTACTTTAATGTATTCCAGCTCGTTCAGTTGCAGTTCGCGGGCCATGGTGCGGGTTAGCGCGGTGGCTTTCTCGTTGATCTTGGCCGGCGTTTGCTCGTCGGCTTTTGCTACTGCCAGGGTGCCCGCCATAAATAAAAATATAATTAGTTTTTTCATGAGGCTTTACTTTTAATACTATTCTTAAAAGGTAAAACAGCCTGTTTTAGTTTCCTGAAAAACAGATATATTTATAAAACAGCCCTGGCTGGCTTGTAAGCGGGAAAGGCTTGAGAGTAGCTGCCCCAGACTTTGCTAAGCGAAAGCCATTTTGTTGTAAGTATTTGTAAATTAATATTTTAAATATTAAATGAAAGTTGGGTTTATTTTTTGCGGCGCGTAGCTTTAAGCTTTACGGGTGCTACGCCTGCATCAATAATATCCAGTTTTCGGGCGGCTTTGCGCGAAAGGTCAATAACCCGGCCGGGAGCGAAAGGGCCGCGGTCGGTAATGGTTACTTTTACCGAGCGGTTCGTTTTCGGATTCGTAACTTTTACTTTGGTGCCGAAGGGTAGGGTTTTATGGGCGGCAGTTAGTTTTCCGGGTCGGTATTTTTCGCCATTGGCCATTTTCCGGCCGGCCAGCTTATCGCTGTAGTAAGAGGCTTTCCCTTCTTCGGTAAAACGATTAGCCGCACAGGAACTTAGAAAAATAAGGGCAATTAAAACAAGACAGTTAAAAACAGGAAACTTCATTCGGAAATTTTAAACTACTCTATAAGGGAATGGAAAGCTAAAAGGAAAGCGCTACTGCTTTTTCCGGTAAAGCGCAGGATTAAGCGCCGGACGCGACCAGTGGTTCAGGAATTCCAGCACTTTCTTTTTGCTGTAACCTTTGTCTTCTTCCAGATAAGCGGAGTTTTGGGTGTGCAGTCTATTCCCTTCCTGGTTCAGCACCACAAATACCGGGAAACCGAAGCGTTGCGGATAATCGAGTTGTTCAAGCAAGGCCAGGTTCTGGTTTTCTTTGCTGTAATTCACTTTCAGAACCACATAGTTGGCCTTTAGTACGGAGTCGAGCTGGGCATCGGTGGTTGTAAAATTATGAAACTTTATGCACCAGGAGCACCAGTTCCCGCCGATCTGCAGCAGGACGTGCTTGTTTTCCGCTTTCGCTTTTCGGGTGGCAGCTTTCAGTTCGGCGGCGGCATCGGCAAGCGGGTTGTAAATGGTGGGTTTAGCGCTTTGGGCGAAACTAAGACCAGCGGTAATAAAAAATGCCAGGAAGAAAACGGTAAGAAAGCGGGCCATGGGCGGGTAAAGGTTTGGAAAAGTAAACGTACCGCCGCAAAATTAAGTATGTTTCCGGCAAAGCCTTTCTAATTCCTGGAGTTTTAGTTTTCAGACGGTAGCATTTTAAGCTATAAAACTGCCTTGCGCTGCATCCGGTTTTTCAGGCACAGGCCCGCGCCCGACTTTTTCCTTTTCCAGATTTTTTCTTTTCCCCGAAAAAGTTGATCCGGATGGCTGTTGTTGAACGGTAGCGGACAATCGGCTGTCCGTTTATAATACACTATAAATTTATTGTTTATTCGTTGTTTCTGCCAAGGCGCTGATATATAGTGGTTTGTAATTTCTGGCACAGTGGTTGAAAAACAGGAAATGGTTGCGCTTCTTATTAAAGGAAAAGTAAATCAGATTTAAATGCAGTGATGCTCGGTTTAATGCCAGAAAATTAAAAGCCGAAAAATAAAAAAGTATGCAGGCAACCAGGTATTTCGGAACAGCATCTTCCCTGCAGTGCGCACATTCAGGGGAAACCATTAAAACAGAAAAAACTAAACAATATAAAAAAATAAAATTATGAAAAAGTCATTATTAGCAGTTGCCTTCTTAGCCCAGGTTTTATTTGTATCCGCCCAGGTTCCAGGCCGGGTAAAATCCGATAACGTAAACCTTTACCGCCAGCCAGGCAAGCAGGCCGAGGTAGTGAGAGTCTTAAACACCGCCGACGAGGTAATGGTAGTCAGAAAATTTAACAGCCAGTGGAGCATTGTGCAGATAGGCACCGAAACCGGGTACATCCATAATGCCAATCTGGCCAAAATGAAGAAACAACAGATTACAGAAAGCACCGCCAAAAATTAGGCGCTTTCTTAATCAGTTTGTAGTGGGTGAAGTAAAGGCCGGGCAGCATGCTCCGGCCTTTCTCTTTTTCAGCCTGCCTTGTGCCGGTGTAACTAAGGGTACAGATTTAGTGCACACATCTGTATGCTTACATTTTCTGTCATTCTGGAAGAAACTTGTGAGTTTAGAGCACGGAAGTAACAAGCTTCTTCCAGAATGGCAATCTTAGCAGTTAAAGTTTATTTTGGACCGTTACTTAAGGGGTTCTCTCCGCTTAAGAATATAGAATTTCCTATAAGGAGATCCTGCTGAAAATAGCCGCCTTCGGTAAGTTGATTATCGGTTTTCATGCTGGCTTTCTTTGGCCTCAAGATTAATATTCTTAAAAGTGAATTTGTGTGATTCCGGACAAGTTGGTGTCTGTTTTTAATACAGGTTTTACAAGCCTATTCTAAGGTAATGTTTGTAATGCGTTGATTTGTAGGTTGCAAGGTGTTGGCATGCTGCTTGCTGAGCAAAATGCGTAAGCTCCAGTGGAGGTGGATGACTTGTTTTAGATTTGGATTCCTAAAAGATGTGAAACGGTGCTCCGGTCTGTTTAAATTGACGCCCGCTCCAGGTTTGCAGCAAGTTGTGTAAGTGAAAAAGTATACAAAAGAATATGAATAATATAGGAGGAAGGCAACCAGAAGGCAGCCGGCAGCATCTGTTCATTAAGATCCGGATATGAAGAGCATACAAGAATTCAGTTTTTAAACCTTTAAAATTTTAAGCTATGAAAAAGTACTTATTTACCTTATTAAGCCTGCTGCAGGCAACGCTGTTAATGGCCGGTACCTCCAAAGTAAAAGGAACCACCAATAATCAACAGGCGGCAATTAAAACGGCCGTCCGGTGCTTGGGCAGAACTGCCGAAGGCAATGCTGCTGTAATGCAGGTGAAACCCTTTGTAATAGTTTCTGCCTTAGAAGAAGGTTATTTGCCGCAGGGGAAATTACCGAATCTAAGCGGAGATATGGTTGCCCTGAAAAAAGAGGCCCCGAAAAAGTGATTTCCTGTTTTGGGTGTGTTAAAGCTGAAAAGCCTGCTTCAAAGAGCAGGCTTTTTCTGTTTACGGAGTGCCATTTAGCAGGTAGGTATCTTTAATTAGTAATATTTAAAGGAAATAGTTGCATACACCCGGAAAATGAAACAATAGCCTGACAAGTAGGCGTTTAAGCCGTATAAAAGAACACAGCAGCAATGAAAGGGACGAAATGCCAGAAAAAAAGAATTTAAAAACCACGATTCCCCGGCTGAGCGATAAGGCTAAACGTATCTTTAATATCAGCTACGAAGACCTTTCTGCCCAGATTTATTATGACGTTAAAAACACCTTTAAACTTACAATTGTCCGGAACAATAAGCAGATACTGCCGGCACGCGAAATTTCCCGCGCCGAGGCCTTCCGGATCATGAACACCAGGCTATAAGCAGAGCGGCTGCTTTTTCTGCTGCCCTGCTACGTAGATTTGTTATATTTTTTTGTTAATCAGCATACTGTTACTTTTTACCCATGACTACAATTCCGGACAAAAGCATCGATGAAAATGAAATTCAGCACATGTTTCTGCAGGTAGAAAGCAGCGATTCTATCTGCATGCTGAACGTTGCCGGCCATCCCTTGCGCATTCGGGAAGTGATCTTTTTGATGATCGAGAACGGCTGCCGGGTAATGAAGTCGAATGCCGATGACTATAACGTTTTCCTTTTCGACAAAGAGGTGATAGAAGTGTACGATTACCTTTCCACCATTATAAAAGCCCGTTTTATTTAAGCTTTCTGCACTAACCTGTAAGCGCCGGAATTACCGAAAAGGTAAAAAAGCAGGCCGCCAGAACAGTAGCAAATCACATCCCAAAAGTCGGCCGTGTACCGTTGGTTAAAAAGCGGGATCACGGCTTCGAACATCACTGAAAAATAAACCGCCGCAATGCCTACCTGGTAAACCGTTAAGCGGTAAGCCGGCTTCCGGAACAGCGTGCGCTGCAGAAATACCGTTACAAAAAGCACCAGCGGCAGGCAAAGCAGATCGTTGAGGTAGTTTTGCAGAAACCAGAAACGGTAGGTTTTCTGCAGAAAAAGTACATTCAGGCCGTAGAGCAGGGCGCAGCTTATGAAAAGCGGGTTCCGGAAGGTGTTTAAATTTAACCGGCCAAGATCGTAACCAGCCATATTATAAAAGAAAGAATAGCAAAAAACGTAAGCTGAAATCCCTGAATAATGCGCTTGTAAAATTTTGTAAAAGGCGGGTCGGAAGGAAAAATTTCTATCAACGAAAGGTTGATCTTACCTTTCTGGCGGAGTGCTTCTGCTTCGGATTCCTGTTGGGCTTTCAGGCCTTGCGGATCCAGAATAGCCTGGCAGTGCTCGCATTTGTCGTCCGGGCGCTGGTGCCAGCCGGACCATTGGCCGCAACTAGGGCATTTTCTGGAACTGGTTAATGTTGTCATGGCATTGTAGCTGATTGGTAGCTCAAAAGTAAACGCCATTCTTTAAATAAAAGTGCTTTTTCTCTTTTTCAGCTCCAGCAAAATAAAAATGGCGCCACCAAGCGCCATTTTTAACCTTCGGAAGTTTTAGATCGGATAATGATATTTATAAAGCAGTTCTAATTCTAATAAATGTAAGGGTTTCCTGTCCGGAATTGGAATTTATACTTTGCCGGCAACAGAAGGTTACAGCCGTAGCAATTTGTTGTGGTGCTCGCCACCGGACTGTTGGTAAACAACGCATTCTTATGAGTAAACCAGCAGGCTGTTTTTTAAACCCTGAAGCTAAGTACTTGGCCGGTATCCCGGAATTTTAAGCCAAATGGCTAAGAGTGGCCTGAATCGCTTACCGGTGCCTACTCGGAGCAAAAAAAAAGAAGGACTGCTTTGCAGTCCCCCTTTCCCTTTAACAATTAAACTTTAAACATTACTCAAATTCAATATCTATCTGCCGGATGTTGGTTTCGAAGAACGGCGCCCGGATCTGGAGCTCATTGCCTTCATAAACTGCTTTGATCTTATCCAGCGCCACATTAAGTGGCAACAGGAATTCCTGATGAAACAGCGGGGTTTGGGCCTCGGTATTTTCCTGGCCCGGCAGCATAGCAAAAACGGTTAACTGGTTTCTGTTCAGCAGCAATTGAAAGGCTTCCGGATTTACCGATGGCGCCGATACCCGGATAATAAGTCCTTTCTTCCGCTTTTCTACTCCTACGTGCGTCTGCACCACACCGCCGCCCAGGGTGTTCCAATGATCGATCTGCCGGGCAATGGTTTGTAGAAATTTTTTATCTTTTATAAGTTTCATGGCTCTTATTCCTTTCTATTTGGTAGCCATTATGCAAAGCCCATACCAAACCATTTGTATGCATGCTGTACTATTTTTTTAAAAGGTTTAAGACAGATAGTCAGGTTGTTGGGCGCAGGAATCTCTGAAAAAGAGCCATTATGTCTGTAAGTAACCGTGGCAACACCGGTCTACGGGCGGGTAAATAATAATTTCACCAGCTTTAGTAACAGATACACTAAAAAACCGGTATATAAAATAAATATAATTTACAGAAAACTAAATTTAACGCCATGACCATACTTTTTGGAATCATTATAGGGGCACTATTAATAGTGGTAAGTTTATATCTTATTAAAAACTCGGTTGGCCGAAATGCTACTGGAATTGGACACCACCCGGTAGCAACGCCTAACCCAAACCCCGGCAGCATCCCCGACGGCCGCGACGACAATAAAAGCAGCGGCCACGCGGCAATGAGCAGCGGTAAGCAGGGGTAAGCCGCAAACGAATACAGAATAAAGCAAACAGGAAAGCTGGTTTTATTGCAAAATCAGCTTTCTTAGTTTTGTCTGGCTGCTACTGGTAATTCTTACCACGTAAATACCTTTTGGCTGCCGCGTCAGATCTACTTCGAGGCTTGTTGCTGCGTTGGTTTGGGCATAAAAAATGCTTCGGCCGGCCAGGTTAAAGACCTCAATGGCAGCAGGCTGTGCATTTTCAAGGGTAAGGTATACGGTGCCGGCATTGGGATTAGGGTATAATCCAAAAGATGGCGGGGTTCCGGTGTTTAAAGCATCGCCTTGGTACCTGGAAACAAACCCGTCGTTTACGCTGTAGCCGATTTTATTATTTACAAAGGCAATATCCTGATTCGCGTTCAGGCTATCGATCGGGAGCCAGGTAAGGCCATTGTCGGTTGAATAGGAGGAGCCTTTTCTCCCTGCGCTTACATAGACGCCGTTGCTGCCGGATAGTACCTTAAGCATTTCGGAGTGAAGCGACCCGGTATATGGTACATCTACCCAGGTTTGTCCCCCATTAAAGGTTTTTTTCAGCGAATTTCCGGAGCAAGCCAATCCATTATGTGAGTCTTTAAAAGCTAAAGCCGATACAGTTTCATAGCCTGCAAACCCGGTGTGACTGATCGTCCAACTGCGCCCCTGGTCGCTGGATTTCAGAATTCTTTTCCCTTTAACAGCTATCCAGATGTTACTCCCGAAGGCTGCAAAATTATGTCCTGGCTCGGCATAATCTAAGGAGGCATCCGGGGCCGGAAATTGTCGGGGCGTTACTTTTTGCCAGGTATTTCCGCCATCGCCGGTGGTGTATATCTCGAAGTAACCGGTGGCGCTTTCCCGGCTGGCCAGGGTTACGCCGTTAAATTTATCGAAGAAATAAAGCAGGCAGGCGCGGCTCGAAGCATACGTGATCTGGGTTGGGTAGGCTTCCGGCAACCAGGACCAGATTTTTCCACCATCGGTGGTTTTGTACACCCGGTTCAGGAAATGGTGGGTCCAGTAATTTTCAGCCAGCAAATAAGCGGTATCTGCTCCAGCGGCATAAATGGAATTTATCTGGCTGATCCGGAACTGCGGGTCGTTTATTACGGGAGTAACGTTTTGCCAGGAATTGCCGCTATCGGTAGTCCTGAAAGCATACTTGCCCGCACTTACCCATACTGCTTTTTCGTTTATAGCCGTAATGTTATGCAAGGCCTGAATTAAATAACTTCCCGGAGGAGCAGGAAGCGGTTGCGATACCCATTGCGCCTGCGCCGGCAAATACCGGAACAAAACTGCTGCCAGAAGGAAATATTTTTTCATACAATCCTATTTAATTCCCTGGGCCTGAAGAGCCTTGTTTTCTAAATGCGAAGATAATTATTGCCCCTATACCTTTCTCCCGGTAGTAATACAAGGGCAAATAATATTTCGTTGCCTGCGTTTAAAGACCAGTACCCTGAACTGTTAGCTGCCTCCGGCCGTTTCCTTCCAAAAACCGTATCTTTACCTCATGAAAAACCTGCTGACGTTATTCTTCACCTTTATAACTTTTGCTGCTATGGCTCAACAAACTGCTGCTCCCGTGTTAACCGGTAAAACTGAAATTCAGAAAATAAAAGATGCCAAAACCTGCCCTTGGTACCAGCCTGCCTACGACAGCTACAAACCCGATGCAACGGTAGTGGCTAGTCTGAAAAAAGCCCTTCCGGCCAACGCCACGTTCCTGGTTTTTGGCGGTACCTGGTGCTCCGATACGCAAAACCTGTTTCCGAAATTCTTTAAGGTGCTGGCCGAAACCGGTATTCCGGAAAAGCAGGTGCAGCTGTACCTGGTAGATGAGCAGAAAAATTCGCCGGAAAAACTGGAAAAACAGTACGGCGTAAACAACGTGCCTACTTTCATTATTTTGCACAACGGCGAAGAAAAAGGCCGCGTGGTGGAAACCGTACGCCAGAGCATTGAAGCAGATTTGCTGCAGTTATTGCAATAAAAATGCTATCATTTCAGTCAGAAAACCAAAGCCCTGCTCAGGAATCCTGGCAGGGCTATTTGTTGGAATTGAGTTGAAATTCCTGCACGGTGCAATGCTGCCGGTAATCCTGAAGGCGCTATAAACAAACCTGCCTTTTTATCCGGAAATGCTACCGTTAACGCAAAACATCGCTGGAACTATTTCCCTCGGTAAATTTACCTAAACCTTCACCAGCATTTTACCTTTGTTTTCTCCGGTAAAAAGACCCAGAAAAGCCTCCGGTAGTTTCTCAAAACCCTCTATCACCGTTTCCTGGTAATGCAGTTTGCCTTCTTTTACCCAGTTTGCCAGTTGTTGCATGCCTTCGGGAAAACGTTTGCTGAAATTGCTCACAATAAACCCTTGGATCAGGGCGCTTCGGGTAAGAATTATGGGCAGAAAACGCGGACCGGGAGCTGGCTCTGCTTCGTTGTAAAGCGCGATCTGGCCACATAAAACAATGCGGGCATGAAAGTTTATATTTCGGATCACGGCATCGGTAATTTCGCCGCCTACGTTGTCGAAATAAACATCTACCCCGTCCGGGCAGGCAGCTTTCAGGGCTGCATCGAGGTTGCCGGCCGTTTTGTAATTGATTACTTCGTTGTAGCCGAACTCTTTTTTCAGCAGGCTTACCTTTTCATCGGAACCGGCTAATCCAACTACCCGGCAGCCTTGTATCTTTGCGAGCTGGCCTACTACCAAACCCACCGCCCCGGCTGCCCCCGACACCACTACCGTTTCGCCGGCTTTTGGCTTGCCAATATCCAGCAAACCAAAATAAGCCGTTAAGCCCGGCATACCCAGAATTCCGAGATAATAGCTGGCCGGCGCCAGATCGGTATCTATTTTCTGTAGCTGGTCCGCTGGTGCAATGCTTTGGCTAGCCCAGGGTAATAGCCCTAAAACCATGTCGTCGGGCTGTAGCAAAGGGCTTTTGCTTTCTTTCACTTTTGCCACCACGGCGCCTGCTATCGGAGCATCTACCTGATAAGGCGGCACATAAGACTTGGCGTCGTTCATCCGGCCGCGCATGTAGGGATCTACGGAGAAGTAAACCGGCTCCAGCAGCACCTGACCGTCCTGCAATGCCGGCAAGGTGGTTTTTTCGAAGCGGAAATTCTCCTGGGTTGGGGTGCCTTTGGGCCGGCTGGCCAATACGATCTGGGTTGCTTCCATATCAGGGTGTAGATTTTAAGTTCTTTGTTCAGAAATTCCTTACAATTTATAGTTGCTGTTCCTCGCTTCAATAACTCCACAGGCTCTTACTTGTTTCGGCGGAAAAGGGTATCGGTTTTGCCATAAAATCAAGCTTCCCTTATCTGAAAAGAAATAGTTTGCCCCTGAACCAATTATTTACTTTCTTTGTACTGTAATAAATAATATTACAGTTATGAATAACCTCCGGTTTGCTACAGCCCTGCACATTCTTACCCTGCTCAGTCAGCAGCCGGAAGAGTTGTTGCCTTCGGAATACCTGGCCGGCAGCATTAACGTAAACGCGGCGGTGGTCCGGAAAGAGATCAGCAATTTGCGCAACCACGGCTTTATTCAGAGCAAGGAAGGCAAAGGCGGCGGCAGCATGCTGGCTAAACCAGCTTCGGAAATTCTGCTTTCAGATATTTACCAGGCCGTGCGACAAGCCGCTATTTTAGGGCGAAACAATGCGCCGAACCCGGCCTGTCCGGTTGGGAAGCAAATCAACGCGCACCTGGAAGACCTTTATTCCGAAGCCGAAGCAAACCTGATCCGGAGCTTAAGCAAAAAGACGCTGGCTGATTTTGCCCGGCAATTCAGCTAAATTTTTTTACTCATAACTGTAACTAAATTTATTACAGAAATAAAATCTTTGAACTCATAAAACCAAAAAACATGAACGTAGCATTAATTGGAGCCTCCGGCTTCGTAGGCACTGCCTTATTGAATGAATTACTGGAACGTGGCCACCACGTAACCGCCCTTACCCGCGATACGGCCAACATTAAAAAGCAGCACCCGAACTTAACCGTAGTACAAGCCACGGTAACGGATCCAAAGGACTTAGCCGAAAAAGTTAAAGGTCACGAGGCCGTGATCAGCGCCTTTAACGCCGGCTGGACGAACCCGAACTTGTACGATGATTTCCTGAACGGTGCGAAAGCCATTCAGGAAGGTGTGAAAAGATCGGGCGTGAAGCGGTTTATCTTTGTGGGTGGCGCCGGTAGCTTGTATGCCGCCGAAAACCTGCAATTTGTAGATACGCCCGAGTTTCCTGAACAGATCAAGCCCGGCGCTACGGCAGCCCGCGATTATTTGAATATCCTGAAAGAAGAAAAAGACCTCGACTGGACGTTCCTCAGCCCGGCTTTGGAAATGCATCAGGGGACTTCCGGCGAACGCAAAGGCGCCTACCGCAAAGGTTTGGAAACCCCGGTATTCGACGAAAGCGGCCGTAGCGTAGCCTCGGTAGAAGACACGGCGCTGGCTATAGTAGACGAACTGGAGAACCCGCAACATATCCGCGAGCGGTTTACGGTGGCGTATTAAGCAACTGCCAATGCCGATTGGGTTCTGTTGAACCAAACGGTATGAATTAAAGCAAAAAATTAAAAAGCCCGTTCTGCACCTTCCCGGCAGACTGGGCTTTTTTATGTCTGAAACCTACTACACTGTTAAGTTAGTTAATAGCATTTGCTTGACGGGATTTGTAATCCCACTGTCTAAAAATTAACTTGACTATGTACTACCCTTTTATAGCATTGAATCTTGATACTTGTGTCCTGATACTTATGTCTAAAAAAGAAAATTCCCACATCTTTCCCGATTTCTGCGTTTACTTTACCCGAATAAACAACCCGAAACCGAAATGAAGATCCTGGTAATTGAAGACGAACCGGAAATGCTGGAAAACATGGTAACTTCCTTACAGAAAGAGAAATACCTGGTAGAAACCGCCACCACTTTCGACGATGCCCTGGATAAAGTAAGCATTTACGAATACGACTGCATCCTGCTCGATATTTCGCTGCCCGGCGGCAACGGCCTGGAAATTCTGGACCAGCTGAAGAAACTGCATAAAACCGAAGGAGTAATTATAGTGTCGGCTAAAAACTCCCTCGACGATAAAGTAGCCGGCTTAAACCTGGGCGCCGACGATTATTTAGCAAAGCCCTTTCATATGGCCGAATTGCACGCGCGGGTAAAATCGGTGTTGCGGCGCAAAAAGTTTGAAGGCAGTAACGAAGTAGTTCTAAACAATGTAACCATCGATCCGGAAAGCCATACGGTAAAAGTTAACGGAAAAGACCTGCCGCTGAACCGGAAGGAATTCGATGTGCTGCTGTACCTGGTTACGAATAAAAGCCGGTTGGTAAGTAAAACCGCGCTGGCCGAACACGTGTGGGGCGACCAGATCGACGAGGCCGACAACTTCGAATTCATTTATTCCCAGATCAAGAACCTGCGCAAGAAACTGAAAGACAGTCAGGCCGATATTGAAATTCAGGCCATTTACGGCATCGGGTATAAACTAATAGCCGAATAAATTATTTAAATGAAACTGCTCAATTACACCTCGGCGTATTTTGCGGGCATCCTGCTCATTATTATTTCCATCTGGGCGGGTTTGTTCTACTTTTCCATGCTCGACGAAATCTACGACAGCATGGACGACGGCCTGGAAAACCAGAAACTGCTCGTGATCCGGAAAGCCGCCGCCGATACTACCATCCTGAATCAGCCTGAATTCGAAGCCGGTTATTTTACTATCAAAGAAATTCCAGCCGCAAAAGCCAGAACCTACACCGATATTTATCAGGACACGCTCATGTACATGGAAAACGAGGAAGATTACGAACCCGTGCGCCTGCTCCGGACGGCCTTCCGGCACCCGAATAACCGCTATTACGAGCTACAGCTCATTACCTCCATGGTAGAAGAAGACGACCTGATCGCGGACCTGCTATATTCCCTGGTGTGGCTGTATCTGGGTTTGGTAGCCACCATTTTGCTGCTGAATAATTTTCTGATGCGCAGGATCTGGAAACCGTTTTACCGCCTGCTGGAACGTCTGCAAAAATTCCGCCTCGAAAACCCCAAAGAATTCAGGGTAAGCAAAACCAACATCGAAGAATTTAGGCTCCTGAACGAAACGGTACAAAAGCTCATTCAAAGTAACGTGAACGCCTTCAACAGCCAGAAACAATTCATCGAGAATGCTTCGCACGAATTGCAAACGCCCCTGGCCATAAGCCTGAATAAACTGGAGCTGCTCATCGAAAACAATAACTTAAACGAAGAACAACTCCAGATCTTAGCATCGGTCATCAGCAATCTGGAACGTTCGGCCCGCCTGAATAAATCGCTTTCCCAGCTTTCGAAAATAGAAAACCGCCAGTTCCCGGAGGTAACCGACACCGACCTGAATGATTTGGTAAAAAACCTACTGGAAGATTTCAGCGAACTGGCCACCCACCGGAATATTACCCTGAAACTGGAAGAACAAGCTGTTTTAAGGGCTCAGATGAATCCGGACTTGGCAACCATCTTACTCACGAACCTGCTGAAGAACGCTATAAATCATAACCACAGCGGCGGCTTTGTAAACGTGATCATTCAGGAAAACAGCCTTGCAATCGAGAACACTGGCGCCGGAAAACCCTTGGATAGAGAACAGATCTTCTCCCGGTTCTACAAAGGCGAACAAAGCAGCCAAAGCACCGGCCTCGGTCTAGCCATCGTAAAAGCCATTGCCAACCTCTACGATTTCCGGGTGGAATATAGTTTTCAGGAAGGTTTGCACCGGTTTGTGGTTTACCCCACCCCGGCCCTCCCCTCCCCTAAAAACAGGGGAGGGAGCTTTGGCTGTTGTGCAGTTAGGTAAATGGTCAACTACCCTTGGCTTCTCTTGTGCAGGCGGGAGCTTATAAAATTGTCTGAATCAGGATTTTCAGGATTGACAGAATTTTCAGGATTTGAATTTTGAAATTTCACGCATATCGCCAGCGCAGCGCCCCTGAAAGCCACGTTATTCTAAAACTATACTAAAAAGAAAGCTCAATCGGAGGAAAACTGACACCAGTTTCTGTGAGAGCGGCCTCCAAGCTTACCGGTGCCGAGGAACGAGGCAGCCCGATAGGGCAGGTTAGGTTGCAGCCGCGAACGCAGAAACGAAGCCACCCGGCTTGAGGGGAAAAGGTAATTAGAAGTTAAAAGTTAGGAGTTTAGAGTTAAAGCTAACCTGGAAACGCTACCCTTTTTAAGAAAAAGCTACTTAAAGCCAACAGGATCCTTCCCTTTCGCCAAAGAAGAAAAAAAATATCAAAATTCCCGTTTCTTCCCAATTCTTTCCGGAATCCCTCCCGACCTTTGAATCAGAAATTAGTTAAACCCTTAAAATTTACCCTTATGAAAGCATTAACCTTAGCCTTGTTTTTAAGCGCTTCCTCTTTTTTCTCCTTCGCGCAGGACATCAAAGAAACGGAAGTGCCTTCGGTAGTAATGAACAGTTTTAAAGGCCAGTTTGCCGATGCGCTGAAGCCGGAATGGGAAAAGAAAGGCAGCAACTACGAAGTGGAATTCAATTCCGGAACGATAGAACGTAAGGTGATTTTAGACGCCTCCGGAAAAGTGCTGATGCAGAAACAGGAAATTGCTCTGACCGAATTACCGGCTTCCATTGCCAGCGCTCTTAAGCAAAACTACGGCAGCTACGAACTGGAAGAAGCCGAGAAGATAGAATTCGACGGAAAAACGTATTACGAAGTAGAACTGGAACGTTTTTTCCTGGGCAAGGAACTCGTTCTGACCGCCGAAGGCAAGGAAACCAAACTGCCCTATTAAGCCGTAAAAGCAGCCTTCGGGCAAATGCGGAACTAAATAGAAATGGTCCGGAAAGTATTTCTGAGGACTTCACTTAAAGAGGAATAAAGATGAAAAAGATAGCAGCAAGTATTCTAGGATTAAGTTTGTCGGCATTTTTTCTGGTAAGCGAAGCTTCCGAAACCTGGAAAGCGGAGATCGTGAAGGAAATTGGTACGGATAAAGGAAAAAAAAGTAAAGCTGCCAAAGAAGCCGTTTCCAAAGAAGTGCAGGTGGTTTCGAAGTGGGAAGTGCCCGATATTTTGCGGGAAGTTTCCGGCATTGCTTACCTTGGCCCGAACCGTTTTGCCTGCATTCAGGACGAACAGGGCACCATTTTTATTTACAATACCGCCGCCGCTAAAATTGAAAAAGAGATCGACTTTGCCGGACCCGGCGATTACGAAGGCATCGCGCTGGTAGGCAAAACGGCCTACGTGGTGCGAGCCGACGGCCGTTTGTTCGAGGTAAATAATATAGAAAGCGCCAAACCCCAGGTAACCGAATATGGCACGCCTTTTACTGCCGAAAACAACATCGAGGGCCTGGGTTACGATGCCCGGAATAACCGCCTGCTGCTGGCCGTAAAAGACCGTGACAGCAACAGCAACGCCTATAAAGGCATCTACAGCTTCGACCTGGAAACTAAAAAGCTGGCCGCCACGCCGGTGTATAAGATCGATTTTGGGCACCCGGTTTTTGCAACTGTGCAGGACAATGAAAAGACTATGATGCCATCGGAAGTGCAGGTGCACCCGGTAACCGGAAACGTGTACGTAACCGACGCTAAAAACGCCCAGATCGTTGTGATGGATGCGCAGGGCAACATTAAGAACCGCTACAAGATCAGCAAAGGCGATTTCTACAAAGCCGAAGGCATCACCTTTAGCCCGGCCGGCGAACTCTTCATCTCCAACGAAGGCAAGAAAACCAAAGCCAATATCCTGAAAGTGAACATCGCCGGGTTGTAATACCGGAAAATAGTAGGGCTCAGGCCATAAAAAGTAAAAGCCCGGTGCGGATGCATCGGGCTTTTACTTTTTATGGTATTTATAATTGAGTTATTGAAGTACAACCTTCTTAACAAATCGTTGATTGCCAGTAATGATGTGTAGCATATATATGCCTTTTTTTTCTTTGCCCAGATCAAGTTGAGTTTTACCAAAACGATTGCCTGTTTGCCGGTTTATTCTATTGCCTGTTACATCGTACACTTCTATAGTATAAGGCTTATCAGAAGCGGGTAATACCTGGAGGGTGCCCGGACTTGGGTTTGGAAAAATAGCGTAAGAACCGGCCATGCTGAGCTCCTTTTTAATGCCTGAAATGTTGCTGCCAAACTTACGCATAACCGCAAAACCAGCCGAATAGCCAGTAGTAGCGTCAGCAAATTCCATATCGAGGTGGCTCATGGTGTTTTCCAGCAAAATCCAGGTGTTGCCATGATCGTGAGAAATGGAAGAACCAGGATTGTTGCGGTCTCGGTTAGAGCTAATGTAACTTGAGGTGCCGGGAATTGCTATTATTCTAAAAGGGAAGAAAGGCCCCGTTGGGGTAACGGTCATCCAGGTCGCGCCGCCATCTGTAGTCCGTCTTAATTGGCCATTTAACCCGGCAAGGCCGTTATTGGCGTCGGTAAAAGCTAATGAGCCTTCAAGGTTAGAAAAAGTAAGTCCGGAACTTGCCGAAGTCCAGGTTAATCCTTTGTCTACCGATTTCAGAATATTAAAATCAAAATCCATTACCCAGACCGTATTGCCAACGGTTGCCAGTGTATTGTACAAAACATCTGCTGAAGGTGCAGCAGGCATATTTGCTGCAGGAACCTGGCTCCAGGTGGTACCACCGTCAGAAGTAGTAAGAATTTCGGTTTTAGTTGTGTTGCCGGGAGCTGAGGCAAAACCTATGGCCAGGCCATTGTTGGGGTCAAAGAAGTGAATGTACTCACCATAGCTGCCCGGATTAGTATAGGCCGTTGGCTGGTGCTGCCAGGTGGTACCTCCATCAGTTGTACGGTAAATCCTCGAGAAATTAGTTTGCCCCATTTCGGCTACAACGATCCAGGCTGTATTTGCATTTAAAGCAGTAACGGAAGTGATGCTTGCGCTGGTAAAAACGGGATCAACCACGGGATAGGATTTCCAGGTTAGCCCACCATCAGTAGTTTTCACAACCTCCATAAATGGCGATGCAGCCCAGGTTACATTGGCATCAACAGCTTCTACCTCATAGAGCATGGTATTTGGCAGATTTGGAGAGTTTTGGCTCACCCATTGTGCCTGTGCCGTACTAACCGCAACAATAGCAGTAAGAAGAATTGATAAGGTCTTTTTCATAATAAAGGCTATTTTAAGATAAGTCGGATTATTAAAGGTAAAGGTTGCTTCTATTGTAGTGGGAAAATAAAGAAAGTTGTTATAAAACAAAAGTTATAACTTGAAATAATAGGGATTCAGTCTGAAAAAGTAAAAAGCCCGGTGCGGAAGCATCGGGCTTTTTTTGTCAAAATATTCAAGTGCTTTTTAGGCAAAACTAATGAAGTGCAATCTTTTCTACCAGCCGTTCTTCACCCCTTAAAATATGGAGCAGGTAAATTCCTTTTTTCTGCCCGGAAAGATCGACCATGGTTTTACCAAAACTGTTACCTTGCTGCAACTTCACTTTATTTCCGACCAGGTCATAAACCTCAATATCAAATGGCTTGGAAAAGGCCGGTAAAATGGTAAATATGCCCTGGCTCGGATTCGGATAAATTACAAAGCTGTTAGCGAAAGCTACTTCTTCTGAAGTGTTTAATGCATTGCCATTCAGTTTATAAATAACCCCATTTCCACCGCTCCAGCCAAGGCGGTTGGTAATAAAAGCGGCACTATGATGCGCATTATTAGTTAACTGGGTCCAGGATAAACCACCATCTTGCGAAATAGAAAGGCCGGGGTTGGTGCCGGATCCGCTATAACTTACATAACTGTTTGGAGTACCGGGAATATGCGTAAGGCCATGTTCAAAAAAACTGCCTGAATAGTTTACAGCTGTCCAGGTTAATCCTCCGTCCGTTGTGCGGCTTAAAGCGGAACCTTTACTTATCAGGCCATTCATGGCATCCTGAAAAGCAATGCCCGCTAACGACTGTCCGGGTATATTAGGGATGTTGGTAGCTGAAACAGTCCAGCTCAAGCCTTTATCCGTAGACTTATACACCCGCATACTGCCTGCCGGCACCCAGATGGTGTTGCCTATTACAACCCGATGGTCAAAGGAAAAGTCATCCCGGTGTGCCGGTGGTAAATTACTTGCAGGTACTCTAGTCCAGGTAGTGCCGCCATCGCTGGTAGTATAAAATTCCAGCATATCACCCACAATTACCCCGTTGTTTGCATCAAAGAACTCTACCTGATTTACAAAAGAGTTTGTAGTGGTAAACATATTCGGGATATGAGACCAGGTTAGGCCGGCATCTGTCGTTTTATACACCCTGGTGTTTGCCCCGGACGCGATATAATATATATAAACTGTAATGTAAGCGGTGCTGGCATTTACTGCTTTCAGGGAAAATATATTGAAGGGATCCGTAATGCCTGGCAACGATACATTTACATCCGACCAGGTAAGGCCGCCGTTAGTAGTGCGTAGAATTTTATCGGGTCCATTGGTTGCGTTAAAGCTAAAGGCCTGGGCCCAGATTACGTTCTGATCTACAATAGCAACATGCCTAACCGTTTTTATATGCGACGGGACTGGCTGGGAAACCCATTGTGCCCGTACAGCTGAGATCGTGGTAATAAAGCTAACTAGAATTGCTAAAAATGCTTTCATACGGTATTTAAACAGGTTGGGATTATTTAAACAAAGGTTACCCAAATATAATGAGATTAGGTGGCATAACATTTCTAAAAGTAAAATCTGCTACAATTATGCTGCTAATTACCCGAAGTGCTATGGTTCAGACCTGAAAAAGTAAAAAGCCCGGTGCGGAAGCATCGGGCTTTTTGACTTTTAGAATGATTATTGAATTATTATCCTCTTTGTGATTATTTGCCCCCGGCTATAAATTCTTACAAGATACATTCCTTTTGGCTGGGCGGTAAGATCTAGGCGGGTACTGCCAAATCTGCTGCCTTGCTGCTGTAACACGCTTACTCCAAAAGAGCTGAACACTTCCAGGCGGAAAGGTTGATTGGTCGGATTGGTAATTGTGAAAACGCCAGTGCTTGGATTAGGTGAAATAAAGAAACTGTTAACCCTGGAAAAATCGTTTAACCCAAGTACGGTGCTGGAAAACTTATACAACGTATTTACACCGCCGGTCCACCCTGAGGTTGGGCTATAGAATCTTGGAAGTCTGTGCTGGATGGTATTTTCCAGGCTTATCCAGGTGTTGCCTCCATCATTTGAGTAAGAGGAACCAACAGGACGTGTTCCACCCGGACCCGTGCTGATGTAGGTATTGGTTGCACCAGGCACGTTGGAGAGGTAAAATTTTACTGGCCCGGTATAATTTACTGTAGTCCAGGTTTGACCGCCATCTGTAGTCCGCTTTAACTGAGAATTTGCTAATACTAAACCGTTATTTATATCGCTAAATGCTAAGCCCAGAGGTAAATTGTTTGGACCTGCCTGCGTTAATCCTGTATTGGCTACGGTCCAATGTAAACCTTTATCGTTCGACTTTAATACCCGCATCCCCAGTACGCTTATCCAGATAGTATTTCCAGATACTGCATAAAGATCCCCGCCGGTACCTACATCATTGTTGCCGTCTGGCGCAGGCAGATTAGAAAGCGGAACCCGGCTCCAGGTGCTTCCCCCATTACTTGTGGTATAGATCTCAAAATAGCCGCCATTGGTATCGCCCATCGTTACCCCGTCATTGCTATTAAAAAAGTGGATCATATTTGGCCAGCTGTTTCCGTTGTAGCCAATTGTTTGCTGAGTCCAGGTCTGGCCGCCATCCGTAGTTTTAAAAACTCCGGATATTGAAGCGGAAGGAAACCCAGCTTCTACTGTCGTAATCCAGGCGGTTGAAGCATCCAAAGCCGTTATGCAATTCACTTCTATCATAGGAAAGCCGGTAGCAGCAATCAGCGAAGAAACGGTCCAGGTTGCCCCTCCATTTGTGGTTCGAAGCAATTCGTTAGCTGAAGTTATAGCCCATACCACATTATTATTTACCGGCGAAATTGAGAGAACCTGGCTGTTCGAGACCTGCCCGGTTGTTTGACTTGCCCATTGGGCCCTGGCGGAAATACTGAAGCAGATGATGATTAGGAGTAGTAGAGTTCTTTTCAAGGCGGTCGATTTTAGTTTTAACAATCAATTGAAAAACAAATCTACTAACTAAAAATAACAAAGCCTTGTATATTAAGTATTCCCCGGATAGAGAAGCTGTGTCAGGCTACCCGGCTGGGAGGTGTGGCAGTCTTGGCCATACTCCGGCTGCCGGGAGAAAAGCAATCTGACTGAAGGAGCCATTTCAGTTCTTAGTACCGGCAATGGTAGACGTCCTGCCGGTAGGGTAAAATAAAAGCCCGGTGCGGATGCATCGGGCTTTTAAAAATGTTAGTAGTAATTATTTCTTTTTACCACCCGTGGACTTATTAGGAGCTTGGCTTAAAACTGAACCAGCTAAAGATTTAGCATTTGCTGAATAGCGGTTATCATTTAAGACTTTGCTTGCCAGTGCTGCTAATTTTTTTGAGGATTCACCGGATTTGGTCATAATCAAAAAATAAAGTTCCTACCAAAGTGGTAGTCCACCGGGATTTCCTATTTTCGAAAACAACTAGTATCTTTGCGCTCCGTTAAGAAAGCTATCTCTACTGTTGAAAAGGCGAACGGTATCCCAACTATTCTCCTTTTTAAGAAGTTATTAAGTCTCTAATTGCGTGCGAAACAATTAAAAGCTTAATAAACAACTTCAGTTTTAGCAATACTTAGTCCTTGACTAACTAATGCTTAGGAACTTAGGCCTGTTTTTTAACTGGTGCACAAAATCTGAAGAATTGCCCTTTTTTAGGGTAGATTTTTTTGCCGCCCTTCACAATGTAACGGCAGAAAACTTCTACATAGCCTTCAGTACATGCACCTTGTTCATCGTTTTTCATAGTAGATGAATAAGGTTAATAAACCGGCCAACACAAAGCCAAGGCCGACCTTGGCTAGATCTAAACCTGATTGTAATAAGCAATCAGGTTTTTTTATTGTAATTTCAATGGCTTTATATTTTTTTTCGGATACTATCTAATATTAGGGTGATGATTTCTAGATCATGCTTATCCTTAATAGTAATTTTCGTATCAATTTCGGGGCCTGTAATCTGTATCGAATAATATTTAGGTTGTTTAATAAATTGCTGGAAGTAGTTAATAATTTCAGAGTTTTTAGGCCCTGCTCCTGAGAGGTGTTTTTGACTTTCTACTTGTAAATCGATTTCAGGAAATAATGACCTTTGACCAATCTCATCTAAGTCAAGTAATTTGTTCTCTTCATTTATTAATTTAACAAGTTTTCCCCCATCTATAAAATACTTCGTAATTCTGCTAGTACTTTCCCCAGGAACATGGAATTCGTTGACTAATAAACCCTCGATTAGAGGAACCCTTAATCTCTGCCCTTTAATCTTTTCATAAAGATCATTGAAGAGTTTAAGCGACAAGAAAGATCTTCGTAAAAATGAAATTCTACTTTCTTCATCACCCGCATCTCTGATTTTTATGTATAAATCTGTTAGATGCAAAAAGCCTCTTGACGAATCTATTAGATTAAATTTTTCAGCTGTACTAATTACTGCACGAAAGGCTCCTCCTTGGCTCATTCCCATTCTATACCCACTTGCTTCATGAGTAGCCTTACCTCCTAAAGCATCGACAGCCTTTGCTAGATCATATGACCTTTTGAAAGATGCTTTTGGTAATTCTACAAGTTTAGGCATTAGACAGTCTTTAAATAACAATGCAATTTAATAAGGAATTATTGAAAAGCAATAACATGACTGAAATAATTCCGTTGTTTTTGGTCAATAAATGAAACATAAAATAAATTAGTCCTTGTTAATGCGTTTTTGAGTTATATTTTTTATTTTTAAAATTATAATTGGTCAAATTTTATTGTTTTTGCCTAAAAAAGGTGTGGATAATGCCTAGGGGTTTATTATAAAAAAAGGAGCCCATTTCTGAGCTCCCTTTTTATTTTAATCAGTTATTTACTTCTCGAAAACATACCGTTTGTGCATATCTCCTCCATTTGAAGAAACTAGTATCCAGCCTTCTGAATAAAGATCCCGAAAAGTTTTGGCTACCAGATCAAGGCGCATTGTATAAACTTTCTCATCTGGCGACTTATGATCAAATTTGATATACTTCGTTTCTTTCCCTGCTTCACTAATGTAAATCCCTTTACCAAGTGCATTGGAATTAAAGGGCTCAAAAACATCAACAACTAAAATTTGCTTTTGTGCTTTAGTTTGTTGGCTAAAGCCTAAGTAGCAAATGGAACAGAGAAAAATCGTTAGAATAACCTTTTTCAGCATATCAATCCCAATTATGATCCACAAGCCTCACAAGCATCCGGATTATCCAGGCTGCATTGCATGTCGGAATACCCTTGTTGCGCGTTAACAGTGGCGTTCTGCTTGGCGTTTACCATTGGCTCCAGCGTTTCGGCGGCTTGTTTTTCTACCGTGAACTTAATGGCGTCGGCGGCGGCTTTGGTGCGCAGGTAGTACATACCGGTTTTCAGGCCGCGTTTCCAGGCGTGGAAGTGCATAGAGGTAAGCTTACCGAAGTTCGGGTTCTGCACGTGCAGGTTCAGGCTCTGGCTCTGGCAGATGTAGGCCCCGCGGTCAGCACTCATATCGATAATGGTTTTCTGCTTGATCTCCCATACCGTTTTGTACAGATCCTTAATGTTCTGTGGAATGTTCGGAATGTTCTGGATCGAGCCGTTGGCCGCGATGATCTGGTTCTTCATGTTGTCGTTCCAGATGCCCAGCTTGATCAGGTCTTTCAGCAGGTGCTTGTTTACCACCATGAACTCCCCGCTCAGTACGCGACGCACGTAAATGTTAGAAGTATATGGCTCGAAGCTTTCGTTGTTGCCCAGGATCTGAGCCGTAGAAGCCGTAGGCATCGGTGCTACTAATAAAGAGTTGCGCACGCCGTGCTCAACTACTTCGTTGCGCAGCGCTTCCCAATCCCAACGACCGCTTTCCGGCTTCACGCCCCACATATCGAACTGGAAGATACCGCGGGAGATCGGCGAACCTTCGAAGGTAGAATACGGACCATCTTTCTTGGCCAGGTCTTTCGAAGCCGTCATGGCCGCGAAGTAAATGGTTTCGAAGATCTCTTTGTTCAGGCGCGCGGCCTCGTCGCTTTCGAACGGCATGCGCAGGTGAATAAAGGTATCGGCTAAGCCCTGCACACCTAAACCGATCGGACGGTGACGCAGGTTCGAGTTTTTCGCTTCTTCTACCGGGTAATAGTTAATATCGATAACCTTGTTCAGGTTCTTGGTAGCGTGGTAGGTTACTTCGTACAGTTTCTGGTGGTCGAAGAACTTCTTGCCGTTCGCATCTTCGGCAACGTAACGCGGCAGGGCTAAAGATGCCAGGTTACAAACCGCAATTTCGTCCGGCGCAGTGTACTCGATGATCTCGGTGCACAGGTTCGAAGACTTGATGGTACCCAAGTTCTGCTGGTTCGATTTAGCGTTTGCGTGATCTTTGAACAGCATGTACGGCGTACCGGTTTCGGTCTGGCTTTCCAGAATAGCAAACCACAGTTCCTGTGCTTTAATGGTTTTGCGGCCACGGCCTTCACGCTCGTATTTTTCATACAAACGTTCGAATTCTTTGCTGTGCGACGTTTCCAGTCCCGGGCATTCGTGCGGACACATTAAGGTCCAGTCGCCGTTCGCTTCCACGCGCTTCATGAAAAGATCCGGGATCCAGAGGGCATAGAACAAGTCGCGGGCGCGCATTTCTTCTTTGCCGTGGTTTTTCCGCAGATCCAGGAAATCGAACACATCGGCGTGCCAAGGCTCCAGGTAAACCGCAAAGGCGCCTTTACGCTTGCCGCCGCCCTGGTCTACGTAGCGGGCTGTGTCGTTAAACACTTTCAGCATAGGAACCAGACCGTTGGAAGTACCATTGGTGCCTTTAATGTAAGAACCCGTTGCCCGGATAGAACTTGCGCTTAAACCGATACCACCCGCGCTTTGCGAGATCATGGCGCAGTTTTTCAGCGTGTCGTAAATACCGGCAATGCTGTCCTCTTTCATGGTAAGCAGGAAGCAGGAAGAAAGCTGTGGTTTCGGCGTACCGGCGTTAAATAACGTTGGCGTAGCGTGCGTAAACCAGCGCTCCGACATCAGGTTATAGGTTTCGATGGCCGAATCGATATCGTCTTTGTGAATGCCGATGGCCACGCGCATAAGCATGTGTTGCGGACGCTCTACAATTTTGCCGTTCAGGCGCAGCAGATACGAACGCTCCAGGGTTTTGTAACCGAAATAATCGTAGGAATAATCGCGGTCGTAGAGGATAGAGGAATCCAGCACGGCGGCGTGTTTCTTAATTACTTCGTACACCTCGCGGGAAAGCAAGGCGGCGTTCTCACCCGTCTTCGGATCTACGTAGGTGTAGAGCTGCTTCATGGTGTTGAAGAACGACTTGCTGGTTACCTTGTGCAGGTTGGAAACCGCAATGCGGGCAGCCAGAATGGCGTAATCGGGGTGTTTGGTGGTGAGGGAGGCGGCGGTTTCGGCGGCCAGGTTATCGAGTTCTACCGTGGTAACGCCGTCGTAAATACCGTCGATCACTTTCTTGGCCACCTCGATCGGCGACACATAGATCATATTCAGGCCGTAGCAGAGTTTTTCTACCCGGGCTGTTACCTTATCGAACTTTACCGACTCACGTCTGCCGTCTCTTTTTACTACTAACATATTCTTCGTTCCTTTAAAATTCCACGGGGTCGAAAATCCCGCTTACGCATACATATTTTTATTCTGACTAATGGGAAAGCACCTTCTTCTTTTTACGAAAAAATGCCCTCTTAGGCTGGCTTGCTTTTCTATTCTAAAACCCTACCCTTTTACTGCAGTTTTTAAGCTGAAACGGTAGCGTTCCGGGGTTGGTTATTTGGTTAGGATGTAGGTGGTTACATTATAAGTGTTATTCATGCTAATAGGTACAGCAGTTATATTTCCAATTGTGTAACCTGACTTGGTATATTGATTTAACAAATTTGAAATAGTTTCTAAGTTTTTGTTTGACTCTGGTGAGTCAAAACCATTAACTAAGCTAATTTCCTTTACCATGTCTCCTTCGGCTATAAGAATTCTAGCTTTGTACTTGCTAAAATCTTTATGCGCTTCATATACTTTAATCGTCACCACACTTCCTTCTCCACCAACTGCATTAGTAAAAGAAAGCAGCGAAAAAAGCAGCGGTGCTACCAATCCAAGCAAAGCCAACTTCTTCAGAGACTTCATCTTAGTTCAGGGAAATAGCAATGCTTTTAATTACTTCTGCTACCGGAAGCACTTTTCCGGCTGCCACCTCCTGCCTGGCGTTTTCCACCTTCTCCAGGAATAAAAGCTTTTCTACCAGTTCCTCGGTTTTGAATTCCTCCGGCAGGCTGTTCAGGGTTTCTATTACTTTGGCTTTATTCATGGCTTTATACTTAAAATTAAGTTGAAAGTGGTTTGCTTTTTCAGCTGAAATGATAGCGTTTCTAACCACTTTGTGCGCTCTTTACGCTCTAGTGCTCTTCCTGGTGCTCTTCCGGATTTGTAATCCGGAAGTAAGTAGCTGCGGATTTGTAATCCGCCTTGCACTGCTGCTTGCTACAAAGTGCTAGGCTTTTCAGCTAAAAAGTCGGATTACAAATCCGAACCTCAAAACTTCCGGATTACAAATCCGGAAGAGCGGCATTTATATTTTCATGCTTCACTACTGTTCGCCGACAAGTTCCTTCGCTGGCGCTCAGGATGACAAAAGAGAGAAAGCTGAAAAACAGTCGAACATACGAATCTCGAAAATTCTAAAGTTCGAATTAAAAATCTTCATCCAAAGAGAAAACGTTATCGCTCCGTTCGGTCATTACGCCGGCTTTCTGGTACTCACCTACCCGCTTCTCGAAGAAGTTGGTTTTGCCCTGCAGCGAGATCATTTCCATGAAATCGAACGGGTTGGTGGAATTGTAGATCTTAGACGCACCTAATGCAACCAGTAAACGGTCGGCTACGAACTCGATGTACTGGTTCATTAAGGTGGCGTTCATACCAATTAAGGAAACCGGCAGCGCATCGGTCACGAATTCCTGCTCAATGGTTACTGCGTCTTTAATAATAGCGTGCAGACGGCTTTCAGGCAACTTGTTTTCCAGCATGGAGTAAAGCAGGCAGGCGAAATCGCAGTGCAGGCCTTCGTCGCGGGAAATAAGCTCGTTGCTGAAGGTTAACCCTGGCATTAAACCGCGTTTCTTCAGCCAGAAAATAGAGCAGAACGAACCGGAAAAGAAAATGCCTTCTACGGCGGCAAAAGCAATTAAACGCTCGGTAAAGTTTTCGGAATTGATCCATTTCAGCGCCCACTCGCCTTTTTTCTTCACGCAGGGTACCGTTTCCAGCGCGTTAAATAAATGGTCTTTCTCTTTCGGGTCTTTAATGTAAGTATCGATCAGGAGCGAGTAAGTTTCGGAGTGAATGTTCTCCATCATGATCTGGAAACCATAGAAACAACGTGCCTCCGGGATTTGCACTTCCTGCATGAAATTCACGGCCAGGTTTTCGTTTACAATGCCATCGGAAGCGGCAAAGAAAGCCAGTACGTGGCTGATGAAATGGCGCTCGCCATCGTTCAGGTTTTCCCAATCTTTGGTGTCCGCAGAAAGGTCGATCTCTTCGGCGGTCCAGAAGCTGGCCTGAGCCTGTTTATACATCTTCCACACGTTGTCGTACTGAATAGGCAGCAGCACAAAGCGGTTCGGGTTTTCTTTTAGAATTGGTTCCATAGCAGGTAAAGCTTTAAAATTCAACAACTTGCAACATTATAAAACAACTGTGCCCGCAGGGTGGTTCAGGTTTTATGGCTTTTCGCATGCGTCTGCCGCCGGAAGCGGGCGACGTAAAACGAGTTCAAATATAGGGAGGAATACGGGAGAAAGGGGCTGAAATTTATCCACAAAAAACAGTATTTCTCCACAGCTTTCAGGAGCTTGTTTTTCAATTGTTTAGGCACTGATTTTCCGGAACACGGGTGATTTCCACCGGTTAATTGTGGATAGCGGATTAACATACCAATATAGCGATAGGTAAATATTGGGACGGAAACAAAAATATGAGCGGCAAGGGTTTGGTAATCTGAAAAATAGGAGGTACTTTTGCAGACTTAAAACAAATTTACATAGAAGCTGATGTACGCAATTGTAGAAATCGCAGGTCGACAGACCAAAGTAGAGAGCGGCAAGTTCATCTACACTAACAAGCTTTCCGGCAATGAAGGGGACGCCGTTGAGTTCGCCAATGTATTACTTACTGACAATGATGGTAAACTGAGCATCGGTGCGCCATTCCTGAATCTGAAAGTTACTGGCAAAATCTTAGGTCACGTGAAAGGTGACAAGGTTATCGTTTTCAAGAAGAAACGCCGTAAAGGTTACAAGAAGAAAAACGGTCACCGTCAGGATTATACCAAAGTTCTGATCAACTCGATCGGTTAATTCCCTGGTTATTTTTCAGTTAAAAAAGTTTAAAACACATCTGGTTTCGGCCGGATAAATTATAAAAGAAAATGGCACACAAAAAAGGAGCTGGTAGTTCGAACAACGGCCGTGAGTCGCATTCCAAACGCTTAGGCGTAAAAATTTACGGTGGTCAGCCGCTTATCGCTGGTAACATCATCGTTCGTCAGCGCGGTACTGCGCACCACCCGGGCCTGAACGTAGGCATGGGCAAAGACCATACATTATTTGCGATGGTTGATGGCGTAGTTGAATTCAAAAAAGGAAGAAAAGATCGTTCTTACGTTTCTGTAATTCCGTTTGAAACTGAAGCGCAGGCATAACGTATAAAGTATTGTAAGTAACTTAAACCGGTTTTCTAGCTGATTAGGTTACTTTAGAAAAGGGAAGCGGTTAGCTTCCCTTTTTGTTTTATAAGGGTTTTCTGCTTTAGTTCTGCTTTGATTGTTGTTGTCTGCTGAATCAATGGCTTGCAGCTTTTAGTTAGCTTTCTCCCTCAAGCCGGGTGGCTTCGTTTCTACGTTCGCGTCTTCTATTCAAACTGGCCTAGCGGCCTGCCTCCGGCACCGTATGAATAGGAGGCCGCGCACGTAGAAACTGGGATCAGTTTTCCTCCGTGGCTGGCTTTCTTTTATTTAGTTTTTATCAGTTAATGTGGTTTTCAGGGGCGCTGCGCTGGCGATATGCGTGAGATAAAAAAAAGAAAATTCTGAAAATTCTGTTAATCCTGAAAATCCTGATTCAGACAAAAAAAGCTGCTCATCTTTCAATTAAATCCTGAAAACGCTAACTTCTGCAACAAAAAAAGGCTGGCTGTCGTATAAACAGGTATAGGCGAAGCCTGTGAGATAAAAGTAATTCGTTTCTGCCGTAAGTGGCAGGATAGATAGAAAAAGGGGAGCAGAAATGCTTCCCTTTTTTGTTTTACCAGTAAATTCAAATTGGCGAAAAGCTTATAGCTAAAAACAAACCTATAGCTAGTTTAAAATAAAAGCGCTTCCCAAAGATTTGGGAAGCGCTTTTGGTGGAAAACAGGAAGCTTTGGAGATGCCTGGCTTCAGGAAACCGGGTTCTAGTTTGAAGAAAAATAGGTGTAGCTTTCGCCTGGATCCTGTCTGGTTGGGTACGGGCTTTTCGGCCGGATGGCTACCAGGGTAAAGTGTCCTTCGCAAATGCGGGCAATTTTGCCTTTCGGGGTTTCGTGCTCGGCGGTAACTTTAAAATCGATGGTATTTTTTCTCAGACGCGTCATTTTAGAACGAATGGCTACCATGGTACCGGCAATGCCGGCAATAAAGTAAACCTGCTCGGCATCGTTCGATAATAGGGTGCCGTAGTTGATGGTCGGTAAAACCCGGGTGGCCGTATTGGTGACTGCCCGATCCATTTCGGTTAAGATATTTTTAAGTAAGATGTCCATGGTCTGGTTAAATTAATTGTTTCCGAAGGGCGAAATCTCCGAAGGTTTCATTGGTTCTCCTGGTTATCTTAAAAGCAGCCAGAAGAGTACTTAGTTCATTTAAAAGCGCTGATTCTGAAAGGTTTAGCTTAAAGACCTTGTTCAGGCGGCTGCCGCTTGGGTTGCCGCCTAGGTGCAGGTTGTAAAAGCCCGGCATGGTGCCTACCAGACCGATCTCCGCCAGGTAAGACCGGGCGCTGCTGCCGTCGTAACCCGCCAGGCCGATGCTGATCTCCTGCTCGCTGAAGCCATATCTGGCCAAAAGCTGCAGCAGACTGGCGTAAGGTTCGGGTGGTTTGCCTGGGTGCGTTTCCAGTGCTGCAACCTTTGTTTTAAACGGCTTGGTTACCTTCACCTGATCCTCCGGCTTAAAATTAACGGGAGAAATGACCTTAAAATTATTTTCGGCGACCTGTAAAGCCAGAATTTCGGTATGAGTTCGGTGCATGGGGTTGGTGGCAATTGCGTTTTTCATGATAATTGGTTTTTAAAGGTTTAGTAATTGGTTTTAAGGATTTCAGAAGCGTTTGCTTTCTGGTTGGTTTAAATAGTTTTGCTTTAAATAAAAAGCCCTTCGGGCGGCGGCTCGAAGGGCTTGGGTGGTTTTATCGCTTGTAATGCTTAAGTACGGATAGGCCAGCTTTGCTCCTTCGATGGGTATAGCGCTTCATCATGCAAGGTTTATGATTGCAGTTAAAGCAGAAAGAGACAATAATGAGATTCTTAATCATGTCAGTTTATATAGTAGACACAGGTTTCAGAATGCCGGCATCTATGTTTTTTTATTAATCGGCTTGGCGAAGAATTCTTCTGGCTATCCTTTAAAATTTGTTTATCCGGCTTGTGCCGGAACTTTATTTAATCTGGTTTAAAATAAAAAAAGCCCTCCGGTTCTCCGAAGGGCTTTGTATGTTTCTTGATAAAATCCTCTGATCCTTATCCAATAGCATTCCCTTCGGCGGCCGGCAAGTGGCGCTTCATGCAGTTAAAAGGAAGGACAATATTCTGGATGCTGTTTTTCATTACGCTACAAAGGTAAGACTTAACCGGGCAAACTTCCAAATTTATTTTTTATTTACCGGGCGATGCTTGTATTTTGTTAAGTTTAAAAGCCTTTTGTTTAAATCCTAAAGCGGCTTTTTCAGGAGGGAAATTCGTAAAATATTTCCTGTAAATGCTTGATTTTCTGAAAAATAACAGTGTAAAACTGTAGTTATTGAGGCTGTATCTCGTCTAAGACATACAATACCGGCTTGCTCGGACTGGCATCCAGGGTCAGGCTGGTGATCTGAATATTCAGCAAATACAAGCCGTCTTTTATTTCATCAGGAACGAAAATAAGCTCGGTAATGGTGGCGTTTTTCCGGGTGTTTTCCGGGTACTGCCAGAAGGCATGATGCGCCAGCAACTCGCCGCCATCTTCTTCCCGGTCAACCGACGGAAGGTCGACGAGTAAATGTTTCACTTCACTTTGCACCAGAAATTCGGCTAAAGCAGCTTCCAGGTACGTGGGATTGGTACCGGAATATTGGGCCGTTTTTTTCGATTCCGCATTTTCCAGGGTCCGGATGATGATAGCTTCCGGTTGCTCCGCGCTGAACTTTGGCTTTACGTCTTCCAGCATTACTACCAGGTCGCCGTTTTCCTGCTTCTTTGGCACTACCGAAATAACCTGAGCCACAAATAAAAACTGCTTCAGGCAATTGTAAATGGTGGCTTCCGGATCGGGGGAAATATGCCCGTAGCATTCGGTATGCGTGCCGTTGCCGTGCGGCGTAACGTGCACGCGCTGGTAATTGGTGCAACCGCCTTCGGCCACGCTGCCCACAAAACTCCCGATCCGGATCGTATCGAACTGCACGGGTTCCGCCCAGAAACAATTCACGGTATCTGCTCCGGGTTTTAATGGCAGAGAAATATCGAGCGGGTTTTCCGGGCTGAAGCGGTACTGTTTCCCGGCGTGCGTGATGGTGGCTTGCATTGTTTTAAATGGGGGGATTTTACAATGTGGAAATTTGGAAATGAGGAAATGTGAAGATGGGGAGGAAATCTGAGATTCGGAAACTGGCTGAATCAGGATTTGCAGAATTTCAGAATTTGCAGAATTCCGTACGGACAGGGCTTGACCTGTCCCCGGGCATTCCCGATCAAACATTCCTGATCAAATATGCCTAATCAGATACTGTGCGGACAGGTCGCGACCTGTCCCTACTTCATCACAAACAAATCCAGCGCAATCTGATCGGCCAGCAACTTTCCGGCATCCGTTAATTTTAATTTGTTTCCGGAAATTTCGGCCAGGTTACGCTGCTGCAATTCGGCTAAATATTCCTTTTGCGAAACCAGCAGATCGAGGTTGAACTGGTTCTTGAGGTAGGCTAGATCGGTTCCCCAGATGGTGCGCAACGTGGTAAGCATGTATTCGTTGGCCTGGTCTTCCAGCGAAAGGTTTTCCAGCGTAAAAGGCAGTTCGTCTTTCTCCAGTGCCGTGATATACTGGTGGTTGTGCGCTATGTTGAACTGCCGCGAAACACCGTTAAAGGAATGCGCACTCGGGCCAATGCCCAGGTATTTCACCCCTTGCCAATAGCTGCTGTTGTGCTTCGATTCGAAACCGGGCTTGCAGAAGTTGGAAATCTCGTATTGAATAAACCCGTGCTTTTTCATTTCCTCCAGTAAAATTTCGAATTGTTGCGCGGTGAATTCGTCTTCGGCGGGTTTGAATTTGCCTTTCTTCGTCCAGTTGCCTAAAACGGTTTGCGGCTCCACGGTTAAAGCGTAGCAGGAAACGTGCTGCACATCGAGCGCAAACAGTTCTTCCAGGTCCTTGCGCCAGATAGTATGGTCCGTTGCCGGAACGCCGTAGATCAAATCGATGGAAATGTTCTGGAAGCCGGCCTGCTTTGCGCCGCGGATGCTGTTGCGGGCTTCCAGGGCATTGTGGGCGCGGTTCATAAAACTCAGATGTTCCCCGTGAAAACTCTGGGTGCCAATGCTCAAACGGTTTATGGGCAAGCTCCGTAATTCCCGGATCTTAATCGGTGTCAGGTCATCGGGGTTGGCTTCAAGGGTGATTTCGGCATTGGGATCTACATTGTAAAGGCGGTAAACAGTATCGAGAAGGCGCTGCAAACTGCTTACCGGCAACAGCGAAGGCGTGCCGCCGCCAAAGTAAATCGTCTTGATCTCTTCGCCGCCCAGGTAATCTTTGCGCAATTCCAGTTCCCGCTTCAGCGCATCAACCATCGGGATAAGCGTAGTTGTGTTCGTGCTGAAATGAAAATCGCAATAATGGCAGGCTTGTTTGCAGAAAGGAATATGAAAATAAAGTCCGGCCATGGGTAGATTTGAAGATTTGAAAATGTGGAAATTTGAAAATGGGTTTTGGGAATAATTCTGATACGGTTTTAAATTCAGGTTATTCGAACGAAAACAGGTTTCTTTGTCGTTAAAGTGCTTTAGGTTCCTTTATTCTAACATGCAGGCTTTCGTTTCGTTCAGCAAATACTTTGCAGCTTTCCTCCGGAAGTCTAAAGCCGCATTCCCGAGCCCGAACAACGAACAACGAACAACGAAAAACGACCCTCCCAGCAACGAACAACCAGCAACCAACGACCAAACAGTGCAAAGGTACAAACTTGCCCTGTGGTTTCTTGCCTTTTGCCTGGGGCTGAATGTTGCCGCTGCTCAGGATACGCTTACGAGGGTTGCTCCTGATAAAGTCCCGCTCCGTTTCCGTACCACCGAAGCAGATAAAGCGGTTTTACGCAAATACAAGTTCAAACGGGAAGCGCCGGATTCTTTAAGCGCCGTGCAGGTGGTGCGTAACCTGGTGCTTGCCTTGCAGAAAGATGCCTACCTCACGGCTTCGGCCGATAGTTTTTTTCTGAAAAAAGATACCCTTTTCGTGGACCTCTACATTGGGCAGCCTTTTAAATGGGTAGCGCTGAAGAACGGAAATTTAAGCGAAGGCTTGCTGCAGAAGTCCGGCTTCCGCGAACGTTTTTACCGGAACAAGCCCTTCAACCCCGACGATTTTGTAAAGCTGCAAAAGCGGGTGGTGGAATACACCGAAAACAGCGGTTATCCGTTTGCCTCCCTGAAACTCGATTCAGTGCAGATAACCGGGAACGGCGAAGTACAGGCTATTGCCCGCCTTACCCGCGGCCCGCTTATTACTTTCGATTCGGTGGTGGTACAAGGCCGGACAAAGACCCAATCGCGGTTTTTGTCACGCTACCTACAGATCCGCCCCGGACAGCCTTACGAACACCGGAAAGTGGAAAATTCCTTGCAATTACTGAAACAGTTGCCCTATTTACAGGTTTCGCGTGCGCCGCAAGTACGCTTTGCCGAAAATAAAGCCCGTTTGTACTACTTTATCGAAGACCGGAACGCGAACCAGATCGATGCCCTGATTGGGGTGTTGCCACCGGACGAAAACGCCGAAGATAAAAAAGTAATGCTGATCTGGGAAGGCAACCTGAATATCCGGAATATTAAAGGCACCGGAATTCAGCTTGGTTTGCAGGCGCGGAAAGTGGACCGGAATTCCCAGGTGCTCGATGCCAATTACCTGCAACCTAACATTCTGGGTTCGCCCCTGGAAATGAGCGTGAACTTTAACCTCTACAAGCAGGACACCACCTTCATGACCATTAAGCCCCGGCTGGAGTTCGGCTACTATACTACCCGCTACGGGAAGGTCAGTTTCTTTACCCAGTCGCGGAGCTCCCGTTTGCTTTCCACGGCCAACCTGAAAAACCTGACTTCCATGCCGGAATACGCCGACGTAAAATATACGTCCTTCGGCGCGGCCTACCTCTGGAACAACCTCGATGATTTTTACTTTCCCCGGAAGGGTTTGCTGATCAGCGGGCAGCTGGCGCTTGGCAACAAGACTATTGTGCGCAACCTGGCCCTGGAGCCGCAAAGCATTTACGATACCCTGAAACTGAAAACCACCCAGTTCACCGGCAGCCTTCGAGTAGAAAATTATGCTCCCATCGGGAAGAATGGGGTTTTACTGGCTCGTTTGCGTGGCGAAAACCTGGTAAACGAGCAGATCTTCCTGAACGATATGTTCCGGTTAGGAGGTTTGAATTTATTGCGCGGCTTCAACGATTATGAGTTCTATGCGTCCTCTTACCTTTTAAGCACGCTGGAGTACCGTTTTTTTACCGCCGAAGATTCGTACCTGCTGCTTTTCTACGACCAGGCGTATTACCAGAGCAAGCTGCCGGGGGCCTTCAACGAAGATATGCCTTTGGGAATTGGCGCCGGCGTGAGCTTCAGTACCCCGGCCGGGGTGTTTCAGTTCGTTTATTCGGTAGGGCGTTCGGAGTTGCAAAAGCAGCTTAGCTTAACCAATTCGCGGGTTCATTTCGGTTTGGCGAGTAAATTTTAACTTTTTTTGAAAATTTTTCGTAAAATATTTGCAGAGTCAGGAATCTTTCCTACTTTTGCATCACCAAACAGTGCGGGATGGAGCAGTTGGTAGCTCGTTGGGCTCATAACCCAAAGGTCACAGGTTCGAGTCCTGTTCCCGCTACCTAAAGGGCCTTACAGGAAGTGTAAGGCTTTTCTTTGAAAAAGTAACGTTGCCGCCTTGCACGTTCAATGGTCCATTCGTCTAGGGGTTAGGACACCAGATTTTCATTCTGGTAACAGGGGTTCGATTCCCCTATGGACTACTTCAAAGGCCTTCAGTTAATCCTGAGGGCCTTTTTTCTTTATACTGCGTACACATTTGCGTACTAATATTTAGATTGGCTTTATTTCAATACTTAAATAAAGCAGGGCTTCCACTAAAAGAAATCAAACTTAAGAGCGAGCTTTCTGAAAGGAATAAGTTTCATTAGCTCCAGCACTTCTGGCTCTATTGGAAAAGCAAAATCATCCTGAAACCAGACGATAGCTAAGGCAGCATAATCAGCATCCTGGATTGCATAATCCTCTACCCTGGCAACACAGGTAATCCTGGGAAGCCTTACTGCCTCTTCCCCTTCAGAAAATAGTGGTGCAATTTCTAGTGGAGTAAGCTTTGGTTCTACTATATAAACTGCTTCCAGGTAACATACCCTTTTAGCAACTGCTACAGCATTCTCTATTTCTATTCTATTCATTCTGGCACTTGGAACCCCTTCCATCTGGCTTTCATACGTACGCCATTGCAGGAGCTTATTTATTTTGACTTTTCCTTTCCCTTCAACTATTATCTCCTGGTTCATTCTTTCATTTGTCTTAGTTAATCACAAAGCGTTGTTGGTTTACGATCAAAACCTTATCTTCTGATAAGAGCAAGTAACCATAGTCGTAGCTGGGGTGCTGTTCCGGCATTCCCTGCAGCTAAGCTAAGTGGAAAGGCGGGAGAAGGCCCGTACTCTGCCCCAGGTTCTTAGCAAAGCAGAAGTAGCAGCTTTGCTCTAGGCTACTGATAACCTAAAGTACCGCTGTTTGATGCAGCTGCTTTATTCTGAAGGCTTGAGAATAAGTGAAGTAATAAACTTGAGGCTCACCGATGTGCAAAGTAAAAGAATTTTACGTCTGATCCGGGGAGCCAAGGGCAAAAAGGGCCGCACTACCCTACTATCGCAAAAACTTCTACAGAGTTTAAGAGAGAATTACAGGGTATACCGGCCATAGCTATGACTCTTCGAAGCTCAAGGTGGCGGTCAGTACACTACCGAAAGTATCAGGAATGTGTTTAATGCTAGTAAAGAAAAGGCCCGGATCAAAACCATAGCTACTCCTCATACCTTAAGACACTCTTTTGCTACTCATTTACTGGAGCAGGGAACAGATTTCAAGTACATTCAGGCAATGCTGGGTCAAAGGAGTAGTAAGACAACTGAGATCTACCCCCATATAACCACTCATGTGCTGGAGAAAATAACCAGCCGGCTGGACAATCTGTAACATTTTACTATATTAGCCCAACGATGTTACTGCAACTGCTATTTACCGGTCACAATTGCTTGAAGCTTACAAAAACTGGGCTCAAAACCTACGGACATAATTCAGATAACCGAAGTAGTTTTGTTAATCTAGTAGTTGGCAGAAATTTAATAAAATAGAAATGAATGCAATAAAAGCTTTACTTGAAACTGATTTTGGAAACCCAGATGGATTATATGATCCTCATTTGGAAGAATATTTCTTAGACCAAAACTACTGGGAAAATATAGTAAAAAGCAAAACCTACTTTGTTATAGGTAGAAAAGGCACGGGGAAATCAGCAATTTATAATTGGATTAAGAATAGGGAATCAGAAAAAGGAATAATTATAAGCAATCTATCATTTAGAAGTTTTCCTTTTGAAAAACTTCTAAGGCTTTCTGATGATGATTTCACCAGACCAAACCAATACCAAAGCATTTGGAAGTATATTATCCTTAGTGAATTTGCTAAGCAAATTGTGCTTGACCAACATACTTCTAAAAATACTGATGACTTTAAAGAACTTGTTAATTTCGTAGAGTTCCGGTTCGGAAAGAATTTACAGGATTTACATTCTAAAATTACCACAAGAACTGATAAAACGGAAGTAGGACTTCAATTTAGAGGAATAGGGCCTAAAACAACAAGTGAAAGAGCTGTTCAGCTAGGAGATGAAATTGAAAATATTTCCGAAATTAATATAAGACTTGAAGATTTAGTTCTTTCAAATTTAAATAATAGTCAAAGAAGCTATATTGTTCAATTTGACCAGCTTGATGATAATTACACACTGTATATAGATAATAAGAAATACTTCGAATCTCTTATAAGTTTATTTAAAATTATTTACTCCTTAAATTCAGTTATTGCTTCTTACAATCCAAATGCGAAAGTAATAGCTTATATCCGTTCAGATATTTTTTATCAATTTAGTAGTCATGACCCAGATAGTGCAAAATTCGACTTCCATACATATTATTTAAATTGGGCTATAGTTAATAAAAATGACTGGATTAACCCACCATTACTCCAATTAATAAACAATAGGATTGAAAATAGTATTGATGAATTATCGGGTAAAGATTCATTTAGTTTTATTTTTAATAAAACATTCATCAGGCTTTATGAAAATGGAAAGCTAATTGAGCCATTTAAATATATTATTCATAGAACATTTCACAGACCAAGGGATTTAGTTCAATTCTGCATAAAAACAAAGGAACAAGCAGAAAAAATGAATAAGTTAGATTATCAAACCATTAAAGCAGCAGAGAAAGAATATTCAGCTTGGTTAATTGATGAACTTAAAAATGAAATTTCTCCTGTTATTCCAAGTACAGAAACTTTATTTACACTTCTTCGGACCCTCGGAACAAGAAAGTTTTCATCAAATGAATTCAAAGAGATGTTTTTATTAGGAAGGAATAAAAATATCAACAAGAGCCCAGAAGCCCTTTTGAGATATTTATATGAACTTGGAATTATTCAAAATATCAATACTATAGATAACCGAACGGAACTATATTCAATAATAAGGAATGAAAAATCCAGCTATGAGCCTAGAATGAAGGCAATTTTACATTCTGGTTTAGTTAAAGGATTACATACATTTAGAGAATAAAAACTATTGCCAACAACGCATATGCAAAACCCTTGCTCCGCTGCGGGCTTTGCATATACTAACCGTTATGGGTAATTCAAAAGTAATAAAAGGATGTTAAGAATAGAGAATGTGGAAGAATATATGCAAGCCTTTGACATATATACTTTCATTGATTCAATAAAAGTTGTTCCATATGCTTGGAACCAGTCAAGAGTAGGAAAGGATGATTATTGGGGAGTTAATATTGGCTTTGAAAATAAAATTATTGAGGACCCATATTTTATAATTAATAGAAGTCTATCACATCCTAAACTTGGCCAAGTTTGGAGAGATTCAGGATATACCTCTGGTTCTAGGCAAGAAGAGCAAATTAAAAAAGATGGAATGAAGGACGAATGGAAAATTGCAGAAGAAGTTGAAAAAGAAATTAGAAATAACCTCCTTAATAGTTATTGCAGAAACGAACATAAACAAGTCCTTGAGACTTTCTCTAAATTAAATGAAAAAGAATTAAAGACATACCATTTTTTCATTTTTAGAGGAATAACGAATTTCATAATTGTTCCTGATATAAGCCGTTGTGCAGGCTGTTCAAATTCTCATATTATTGATGAAGGATTTGATATAGAAAGTATTATTGGGCTTGTACAAAAAGATTTTCTCCAAGAAATAATTTTTAATTTGTTTTTAAAAGATGAAAAAAAAGAGTCTATTCAATTATCCTTCAATCAAAAACAATTTAAAGAGTTCTTAATAAATAATGCTAATGTTTTACTCAAAAAATAGGATTTAAAAGATTAGAAAAAAGGCCTCAGCATTAAAAGCAAATTAAGAAATAGAACACCCCCACAACAAAAACTAAAGCACATTAAAACTTACCTTAGCCCAACCGTTGGTGGGCATTTAGGATATACGATCTATAATTATTTGTTTTTTTTAAAAAGCATTACAATAAATATTAATAATCACTGAATTAACCTAAACACAAATGACTAGGATATTAATGTTAATTTTTGCCTTATTTCTTACTACTGATTTAATAGCGCAGAACTGCAAATTCGAAAAGAATGAAGTAGATAAATTTACGCATAAAAAAGTTATAATTACTGAACCCTATATGATTTGGAGGGATTCATGGAGCGGTAGCAATATGACTGTTCAAGGTTATAAATCAGATTCTTTAAAATGGATTAGATTCAGGTATAGTTCAACTTCTATCTTTTCAATTCATCAGAAAAGTAAATTGATATTACTTTTTGAAGATGGTTCAACCGTAGATTTATTTAATATTGAAAGTATTGTTGCAGATCCCATTCATGCAGGTTCAATGACTCGATGGGTTGCCTTTGTTTCCTACGGTTTTACAGATGATATAGAGAAAAAAATTTTATCAAAGAAAATAACTTCCATAAGATTATACACAGCAGATGGTTATATTGACAAAGAAGTAAAAGGGAAAGACAGCAATAGCTTTAAAGACGCCATTAATTGTATTCAAAATTAAAAAATATTAAATAAAGAAAAACGTCGGCCAACAAGGTTTAAAAACCAAACTTCAGCTTCGCCTTGTTCCCCTTTTATACTAACCGTTAGAGCACATTTAATTTATGGCAATACATATTATCGATCACCTTGAAACTACAGAATGTGGACCAGAGGCGAATAATGGAGAGGATTACTTGCAAGAAGTATTTCTTAACCAAGGATCGATTGATGGTGCTTGTGGGCCCTACAGTATTTTCATGGGACTTTTAACATTAGGGTTAGCGGACAGAACTGAAGTAGTTGCTTACAATACAGATGGACGAAAAAGATTAGGCAAACTTATAAATAGATTAAATAATGATTACGATAGCCTATTCAAACACGGAACCCACCTGGACGATTTGGAAAAAATACTTCAAGACAATTATGGTAGTTTAATTCACACAGAAACGAGAGAAACTAAGAATAAGGACTTAATTAATTTTACAATTCATCATTTAAGAGAAAATCACCCTGTTATTGTTGGAATTAACTTTTCAGGTGGTGGGCATTGGATGCTTGCGGTTGGATTTGAAGAAAATAATGAAAAAGGAATTTCAAGATTGTTATTTCTCGACCCTTCTGGCGATAAACCTATAGTTTTATCATGGAATTCAATTATTGATCTTAATGTGACACAAAAAGGAAGATACCCGTTCAAATGGTGGACGAATTCATGCCATGTGCAATTTGACCAAGCTATTGCTATTTGGTGTAGATAGAAAAGATAAAAATAAAATGGTATAATTTGTGGCTTAAAAAGTCAGAAAACAGTCTGAAATAAAACACAAGCTCTAACCAAAGCTTCACGCCAGTCAGGTTATCGTGCCATTTGAAATTTTGTTAACCTTCAATAACTAAAAACCAATAGGTCACTAATCTTCAGGCAAGTTTCCCGCCCGTCGCAAAGCCCAACCGTTAGCGGTCAGTTTAGGGCGACACCTAAAAACTAAAATTTCACATACGGAAACTAAACAATGACAAGACAGAAACACAAAAGAATTTAACCTAATGAGGGGGAAGAATAAACTGCTACTAACAATGGAAATTCCAGCATTTCGTCGATACTACGCAACCGAGCGAGATATGACCTCAGCTCAACTTGTGTTTTACAAAGAGGTAAAGAAAAGCCTATCCAAAGGAACATACATTAATGTGGACGGCAACATTAGTTATGTGTTTGCTTACACATCGGAATTATTAGCTAATTGGGGAGAAAAAGGTTTTGAAAATCTTAGTGAGTTCTTGTTATACTTGTCTGAATTATATTTTCACGAAAAAGATTTATCAGACTATTGCAAGTATTGGGCATATGATTGTTTGCTTGGGTTAGGAAAATATGAAGAATACTTAGAAAAAACCGAACCTCAAGAAGCGTACGGCACATTAACTCACATGTCTAATTTACGCCTAAATATTCAACGCCACATAAACGTAGAGGCTAATCCTTTAGACCTTTTACTTATGGCTGGTGGACGGAAAACAAAAATCATTAAGTCTAATCACATTTTATACAAAGACAAAGTGAGAAAAGTTTTTTCAGAGTATGGAAGCAATAATGGAGGTTGGTTTAAGATATTTGAAAAATGGCAGACTAATTTTCATTTGTATGAACATTCACTTTTTAATGGTGCGCCTATTTGGAATTCGCCCAAAATAAATTTGAAAACAGAATGCTTTTACAGTATAAATGAATACCTAAATCTTTCAAAAGAACTTTCTAAGACAGCCGAAAACCAAACAAGAGAGGATTTAGGAATTCCATTGATTGGCGAAGGATGGGTATCTGAAACAGAATTATTCAGAAAGTTAGAAACTCACTTTGCTCAAACCAAAGTAATGCAACACGGACAACCAATTTGGTTAGGAAGACAACATTATGACATTTGGTTTCTTATTTGGAAGATTGCAATCGAATATCACGGGAAGCAACACTTCGAACCTGTTGAATTCTTTGGAGGCGAAGTAGCCTATTTGAAAAATGTTGAGAGAGATGAGAGGAAAATAAAACTATCAAAAAAGAATGGGATAAAGTTTATTGTTGTTACAGAAGGTTATCATTTATCAGACGTGATTACTGAAATAGAAACGCATATTTCTAAAAGAAACATCACAAGTCCCAACTGAAAAATGGCATTTTTTTCGGCATTATATTTAAGGCTGTATAAGTTGTGTTTTGCGGTGTAGTATGCCCAAAAATGAGCAGAAAAAACGGCATTGACGAAAGGATAAAATCCAAACCACTAACTGCGGCTTAGCGCAAGTGGGTTGACGTTCTCCGTTTGACAGATACTCGTAAATTTAAACATACGGCTTCGCAGAAAGTTGGGTGGTAAAATCCCTGCCTGCGCCAAGCCGCAAACCGTTAGCACACATTTAAAAAATAGAAAAAATATGAGCAGTTGTATTTTATGTTCAATAGAGTTGAAATTTATGAATACTCCAACCTTCGGCGCAGGTGTAAGTACCCCATTTTCAGGACAGTTCAAAAGTAGACTTTTTAAAAATCAACTACTACCACTACTATGAAGTGGGAATGTGGTAAACCTTTTGGTCTGGCCTTGCGAGGCTGGTCAGGTTTTCCATATTTCCACTTCCTTTTTTTAGCGGCCATTCTTTTGGCGTGTGGTTTGCCAGCGCTTCGTGCGGCCTCTGGGTATTGTAATGCTCTATCCAATCATTTGTCAGCTGCCGGACCTCATCCAAGTCAAAGAAAAGGTAACTATCGAGTATCTCCCGGCGATAACTGCCGTTGAAGCGTTCGATAAAGCCATTCTGCATCGGCTTGCCCGGCTGGGTAAACTGTATGCCGATCCTTTCTTTTTCACACCATAAGGTAAAGTCTGCGCTGGTAAACTCCGGACCGTTGTCTACTCTGATAGTTTTGGGCTTTCCCCGCCAGTCTATAAGCTGCTCCAGCGTGCGGACAACGCTTTTAGCTCCGATAGAGGTAGCTACTTCAATGGCCAGCGCTTCCCGGTTACAATCATCAATCACGTTCAGGGTCCGGAACTTATTGCCCGAAGCCAGTGAATCGCTCATAAAGTCCATGCTCCAGCTGCTATTCAGTTCCTGCTGCTGCACCAAAGGCTGTTTTACCCGGGTCGGCAGCCGGCGCTTACCTCTTCTCTTCTTATTTAGCTTCAGCAGCTTATAGACCCGGTACACGCGCTTGTGGTTCCAGGCATTGCCCTTCCTTCGCAGGCAAGAGAGCAGCTTTCTGAAGCCATAGGCCGGATGCGCAGTAGCCAGTTCCTGCAAGGCGGTGATTACTTCTGAATCATCCCGGCAGCTTTTATAATAGTACTTCGAGCGAGATAGCCCGCTTAAGCTGCAGGCCCTGGTAACCGATAAGCTATGCTCGGAGACAAGTTCATCCGCTAAAGCTTTTTGCTGCCAGGGCCCCAGCCTTTTTTTGTGATCACTTCCTTGAGAATAGCATGATCCAGGCTCAGGTCATCGAACATCTTCTTGAGCCGCTGGTTTTCTTCCTCCAGTTCTTTGAGCCGCTGCACATCCGAGGCTTCCATACCTCCGTAACGGCTCTTCCACTTGTAAAAGGCCGCACGGCTGATCTCAAGCTCACGGCAAATGTCCTCGGCCTTACGGCCTGCTTCGTGCTCCTTTAAAGCCTTTACGATCTGGCTTTCGGTAAATCTTGTCTTTTTCATCTTAACAGTTTAAAATTAAACATTTCTGTCTACTTTTAAACTGTCTCAGTTTTAGGGATACTTACACAGGAAAACTAAGTGACGGAGGAGTAGTATGTATGTCCTGTTACAAGAGAATTAACAAAGCTAATCCAAGTGTAGCATTTAAGTTGAAAAAGCATTCACTTGTCGACATTCAAAATCTTTTACAAGAAAAAGTAGTTGAGGACAGATCAAAGAATTCAAGATTAGAAGAAATCAAAGCTGAAATAAAAAGTCTAAACTTAGACAATATTTCAACTTTTTTTGGGAGAAAAGAAATTAATGAATTGCCGAATATATTAGCTCATAACGAAAAAATAGACAATATTATACAAGGGACTTATAATAAGGGACAAGGAATTCTAGTATCAACTAATAGACGTTTAATATTTATTGACAAAGGATTATTATATGGTCTAAAAGTAGAGGATTTTCCACTTGACAAGATAAGTTCTATTCTATATGAAACAGGATTAATTTTTGGAACTGTAAAAATCCATACTACAGGCAATATTGCGACTATTGAGAATGTGGAAAAGTCTTCAGCAAGAAAATTCGCTGAATTCGTAAGAGATAAATCATCTAGGCCCAAAGATCCAGCAACTCAGATTAAGCCAGAACCAAGCATACTTGACCAGCTTGAGAAGCTTGGTAAACTAAAAGAAAATGGAATATTGACAGACTTAGAGTTTAGCGAGCAAAAGAAAAAATTGCTTGAAAAATTATAAAACGCACACTAACAATGACTATACAGTAGTTTGGTTTTAATCCGGTAGTTACTGCATTACTTTTTGCAAGCGGTCATCAGGTAGTTATGTCCTGCGGACTGCCTCCCAGCCGACCGCATAGCGAACCCGTTAGGCACCAATTAACATGAAATACAAACTTTTTCTTGACGATATAAGGACTGTAGAAATGGTATATTCCAACCTAACTGACGAAGACTTTATTATTGTTAGGAATTTTGAGGATTTTAAATCTACAATCCTGCAAAAGGGGTTGCCAGGTTACATTAGCTTTGACAATGACCTAGGGTTAGACACAAATGGCAATATTGCACCAGACGGATATGCAGCTGCAAAATGGTTAGTATATGACTCAGGATTAGACCTGTCCGAACTTAAGTTTTATGTGCATTCCGCAAATCCGGTTGCAGCCAGTCAAATACAAGGGCTTCTAGATAATTACATAATATTTTTAAAGAATGAAAACAACGATGATTAGCAAAACCTTTACTTTAACAAGGTTGTATTCCTTCCATAAAACCAATACTTTTCTACAACTGTCTAAATAATTGACCAGGATCAACAAGTAAATCTCCCGGCAGCAGCTTACCCAGGATTGTTAATCTAATAAATAAATTCCCTAATTGAAGCTAAATCCAAGTGGATAAAGTTCGGTATTTCACTCCTTCGGTCTACTGAAAAGGCCTTTACTTCGCTGTAAAGGCCTTATTTATTTATAAAGCGACACATTTGCGTACAGCGATTTAATTTCGCTCTTCCACAGCTAACTGCAATATCCGTACTTCTGTAAAGGTCTTCCTTTGTAGTTTATGCATTTCTTTGCCAGCCTGCCAAACACAATTTTCTTCCTTTGGGCCATCAACAATGAATAAATTGGGAGTGCAAAGTTTTATTAAAAAATGCCACAACCAAGATTGCATTAAAGGCACCTAGCCAGTCAATATCATTTAAGATAGCTATACAAGCTACCTTGAGAAATGTAAAAGGGCCTTATTACTAACCAGCCCTTCATACTGAATAGACACTTACAAGGGATCGAGGATAGGCACGATTCCCATATTAAAAAAACGTTTGCCTCTTCAGTAGCCTGTTCCCTAAAACTGCTTATAGATTTCCTTAATAGGTATTCCTTCAAGCATTCTTTTGTAAATACCCAGTTGTATAATCAAAGTCACTCCAAATGCTTTGGACATTTCAACTATTACATTGCAATCATATTTCATGTAGAGTAATAATTTACAATCACAAACAAAATGCAAAAAACACGGTCACTATTCTCCTAAGTATGGGCTCTTACTTGGTATTACAATAGTGTTTCAGATCAAATTCGAAAATTTAAAAAATGTTAAGTTTGGCAAATATGATTTCTATTCTTTACCTTTCCCTTTTAACACAATATAAGAAAATCTTTAGAACACATTATGTGGAGTGATAACGATACTTCAATAGATTTTATTGATTACAAACATTTGGTTGACGGTGTAGAAGCAATCGTAAAAAATGACGATTTAACCCCTTGCACTATAGGGCTATATGGTGACTGGGGCAGCGGCAAATCAAGCCTACTACGTATGATTGAATCTAGGCTGGACCAAGATAATAATATCCTTACCATCAAATTTAATGGGTGGTTGTTTGAGGGTTATGAAGATGCTAAAGTAGTTTTAATGTCCACTATTTTAGAAGAAATTATTTCTAAACGCACTTTTACAGCTGAGGCGAAAAAATTAGCCATTAAGCTCTTCAAGCGAATAGATAAAATGAAAATGTTAAAGCTTGGGTTAAAAGGGGGAATGGCTTTTGCTACTATGGGGCCCGCTGGAGTTGCTGCTTTAGGTGCGACAGAAATTTATAAAGGCCTTGCCGAAACCGATTATGAAGGCCTTTTTAGGGAAGACGAGGAAAAGGATGAATCAGCAACAATGGGCATTCGCCAATTTCACTTGGAATTTGAACAATTATTACAAGATACTAAAATTAAGCGGCTAGTAGTTTGTATTGATGATCTTGATCGCTGCCTTCCTGATACCATTATAGCAACCTTAGAAGCAATAAAACTTTTCCTTTTCACTAAAAACTCGGCATTTATTATATGTGCGGATGAAAGGATCATTGAATATGCCGTCCGTAAACGATTCCCTGAAATTCCAGGAGGAGAACGATTAGATGTAGGTCGGGACTATTTGGAAAAACTAATCCAATTCCCTATCAGAATCCCACATATGAGTGCTTCCGAACTTGAAACATATGTAAACCTCCTCTTTTCAAAATTATATATTAGAGATGAACAAAAATTTCAAAAATTGAGGGATACAGTTTTAGCCAATAAAGCGACCTCGATTTTCGGAAGTAGTTACAATTTTGATGTTGCCCAGAAGATACTGACCAACGTCCCTGTCGAATTAAATCACGCTTTGGTTTTGTCTCAACAAATAACTCCAGTACTTGCTGCCAACCTTCATGGTAATCCTCGACAAAGTAAACGGTTTCTGAATATGCTTCTAATGCGGGCTGCAATGGCAAAGTCAAAGGAAGTTGCAATTGACAACCGCATCTTAGCTAAATTAATGCTTTTAGAATACTTTAGAAAAGAAAGTTTTACCAAACTCTATGCGCTTCAAGTTACCCAAGATGGTGTTCCCAATGAAATTAAAACACTTGAAATCGCTTGTCTAACCCCGGATCAAACAAGCCAGGATCCGGAATTATCCGCTGAACCAGATATTTCTCCAGAGCTGGAACTTTGGGTAAAAGACCCATGGCTGCATTCTTGGCTTAAATCCGAACCCAAACTATCAAGTATTGATTTAAGGTCTTATTTCTACTTCTCGCGGGATCAATTAAGTGCCTCTATTATCGTTTCTCGAAGAATGAGCTCATTGGCTCAAACTATTTTAGGAAAATTAATGCATAGCAGTGAGGCAATTCAACGACAGGCAATTAGTGACTCGGGACAATTAAATGCGGGTGATGCCTCTGCAATATTCGATTCACTTACACAGAAAATAAAACAAGAGGGTGATAAGGTCTATCGAGAAGCCTTAGTAACAACATTATTTGGTTACATTGAAAGTCGAAAGGAACTTACCTCTCAGTTGTTAGAGTTTCTAGCCAGTATGGCTCCAGAGAATTTAACTCCAACTGCTATACCTCAGTTACTCAAAGCAATCAAAGGATCCCCATTCGAAAAAACTGGATCCAGCATTCTTAAAAAATGGAGTGAAAACACAACTAATACTTCTCTTGCTAAAATCGCCAAAAGTAGAATTACTAAAATAAATTAAGTTATGGGTACGTCAAGTTCCTACAAGGGGCCCAAAAACAGGTCCCCATTGCTCCCACCCTGGGCGCCTCCGGTACAACCAGAAGAAGAACCTACCTCTCCTAATGAACCGGCCTCTACTCCCAATCCTAGTGATGAAATGGAGCAGGCCCCTACCACAATGCCCATTTCTCCATCAATTAATCCCCAAAACCCTGAAGAAACCGGAAATTGGGGAGGAGCAAAAGGCTACATGGCTAAAACGGCTTCCGGTAGTTCCGGGTATACCATTTCAAAAGGTGCTAAAGCATATGTAAAGGCCATGGGTGGGGCACGTAAAGCTTCAAGGGCTGCCCGTGTAGGTAAAACATCTACTGCCCGATTAGGTAATTTCCTCCGGAGCATTTCTGAAAATGGTTTTGAAGAAACCCTAAGAAGGTATGGATTAGCCGATCTTATTGGTCAGCCGGCCGCAAAAGTATTTGCAAGTATTGCAGACTTAATTGCTCCTTCCGGTGCTACAAACGAGGATGCAAATACTCGGGCTGCTGTACTGGATGCCTTAGAAAATTTGTATGTACAGTTTGAGTTGGAGAATGATGATTTAACTAAGCTTGAAGCACTTGGCGAACAAGACATCCGTATAGCCATTCTGGATTGTTGTAAAGCTTATATTTATGAGAAGTGGTTGCAACAGTTAGGTTTAGCCATTGAGCGAAAAGCAATTACCGCCAATGAGGCTCTTGCTAAAGAGCAGGAAGCAAAAAACTTCATTAAAGAAGCTGTTAATTATGATTTTGAGAATAAATCATTACTAAACATGGATTTTTCAAGGGGTGAAGGTAAATTACTGATTAATAATATTTTTACTGAGGCTTACTTAATTTTAGAACAATAATATGGTTACCTGGAATATTATTCAGAGAGACGGCAATGAAGATACTTTTGGAATAGTGGAAGATGCTGCTAATCAGGTAATGCTTATACCAGCGCTTGAACCAGATACCGAAGTAAAGACAATATCACATGATATAATTAAGAAATTTACTAAGAATAAACTACTCCTTACGAACGTAAGGCGGGAAGTAATAAATCTTGGACTTGCAGTTTATACCAGTGATCAACTTGTGGCAAGAAACCGACATGGTTATGATGCCTGGAGTAGAAGCTTTAAGCTTTATTTACCGGTACAAGATCTTTCAAAATGGGAGGCTATTAAGGAAAATTTAGCTGAAATGCTATCCTTTTTAAGCGGAGACCATTGGGAATTGTACTTCCGCCAATCCGAGCGAGGGGAAGTACAATTTCCAGACCAAGGCACTTTGGAATTTTCTCGAATTAATGCCGTAACCTTATTTTCCGGGGGGCTAGATTCTTTTATCGGTGCTTCTGATTTATTAAAAGACAATAAAAATATAGCTTTAGTTGGTCACCATAAAAGTCAAGGCTATGAAAATAAAACGCAACAGGCATTAACCATTACTCTTCAAAAACAATACCCAGGTAGAACGATCGAAAGTTTCTTCTTTTTCGCTCAACCTAACCAAAGGGCTAATATTGGCGGAAAGGAAAGATCTTCCCGTGCTAGGTCGATTTTGTTTATTACTTTAGGTCTGACCGTTGCAAATGCTTATGGAGAGGACGTCCCTTTGTATATTCCAGAAAACGGCCTCATTTCGTTGAATGTGCCCTTAACCAATACCCGGATGGGGAGTTCAAGCACCCGCACTACCCATCCTTATTTTTTATCTCTCATTAGGGAAATGGCTGTAGCATTGGGAATGAAAAATGAAATTATCAACCCTTACAAATATCTAACGAAAGGGGAAATGATAAACAAATCCAAGGATCTAGCTTTTGTAAAAGCCCAAGCCCAAAACACAATCTCCTGTGCCAAGCCAGGCTATCATAAACAATGGCATAAATCTTTTGAGCTACATTGTGGCTATTGTACGCCTTGTTTAATACGGCGGGCAGCTATGAAAGCCGGTGGTATTGACGATCCTCAAAATTATGTATATAAAGTAGATCGAGAAATTCCGGATTATAAAGAAGATATAGGGAGAGATCCGCGAGCTTTTCAAATGGGCATAAATAAGATGAAAAATTATTCTAAGCCTTTATTTTTTAAGCTATTAACCTCTGGTCCAATTCCTAAAACTGAAAATTTACAATCTTATACTGATGTTTACCGGCGTGGCCTTTTAGAAGTTGACCGGTTACTTTCCTAATCTTATGCACCTTATAGATACCCATTTCCACTTAGATCTTTATCCAAAACCAGAAGCTCTAGTATTAGAAATAGAGGCGTTAAAAATTTATACTATTGCTGTTACTAATACTCCTAGCGTTTTTGATTTTACCTATCAAGTTACTAAAAATCTAAAATATGTGCGTGCAGCAATTGGACTACATCCCGAACTTGCTTTGCAGCGGAAGTCTGAATTACCTCTATTTAAAGAACATTTAGGTAAGACTCGGTTTGTTGGTGAAATCGGTTTGGACTATGGTAATTTAAATGATTTAGAAAAAAGACAACAAAGAAATATATTTGAATCCATACTCGATTCTTGTGCCACTTCAAAAGACAAAATTTTAACGGTTCATTCTCGAGGCACCGCTTCGGATGTAATTTCTACCATCGGGAATAATTTTCCCGGGAAAATTATTTTGCATTGGTTCAGTGGTAGCATTAGGGAGTTAGAGCAAGCAGTAGAGTTTGGGTTTTACTTCTCTATTAACAGTGCCATGGCATCTTCAGTCAAAGGCAAAAGGTTAATATTAAATATACCTTCCGATAAATTATTAACTGAAACAGATGGTCCTTTTATAGAAGTTGAAAGAAAGCCAGCGCTTCCTTCTGACGTTGTCCTAACTCTTGAAAAGTTAGCCACAATGCGGGATATAAGTATTGATTCACAAAGGTCTATAATATTTAACAATTTTAAATCTTTACTAGAATAATAGATTTTCAGTATAAAATATAACTAAGGCATAACTCGGCTGATGAATGATTAAAATGGTTATAGAAATTTCTAAATCAGACTAATCCTAGCAAATGAACCTCCTGTTTTTCACTCTTCGATCTACTAATTGGCCTTTTTATTATGATAGTTATACATTTGCGTATATCTTCAGCTGAAAACCACTTTAACTCAGTATGTCAAGTTTAATCTATCATTGGATCCACTTGAATAAATACACCTCGTTTTGAAATACCATATAATTTAAACAAAACTGAGTATCTTTGTATTGAATGAAGTGGTTCAACTACATATTGAGCATCTACCTGATAATTATATCCTGCATGCCCTGCACGGATCAGGAACCGGCTACTTCATTCTCGTCCGTTATCACTGCCAATACACATGTCGATGCTCAACATCCGACTCACGCAGAAGATGCCTGTTCTCCTCTGTGCATTTGTACTTGTTGCAGTGGTTTTACCATTCAGGCGAATACCTTTCATAATTTCCAAACCCTAACTGTGGGATTCAAAACCGAATTTCCGATTTACCCGCAATCAAACTGGTTAGACCTTTCCTTTTCAATCTGGCAACCGCCTAAATTAAGTTAATAGCCTTTTTTCCATATCAGCAATTGCTGATGTATTGCGCTGGTACTGCCTTTAGTATTCCAGAGCAATGATCTGTCTATTAATTTAATTTAAGAGAATGCTCGATAAAGTAATTCATTTTTCGATCCATAATAAGCTGATCGTAGGGCTTTTTACGCTCGCTTTGATCGCTTGGGGAGCCTTTTCGGTAACGCAGCTCCCCGTAGATGCCGTGCCTGATATTACCAATAACCAGGTTCTGGTAATCACCTCCAGCCCCTCTTTGGCTACCCAGGAAGTAGAACGATTAATCACGTTCCCTATAGAAGTTACCATGGCTACTATCCCGGAAATAGAAGAGATCAGGTCTTTTTCCCGGTTTGGCCTATCGGTAGTAACCATCGTTTTCCAAGAAAACACAGATGTATATTGGGCCAGGCAACAGGTCAATGAGCGGCTTTCTGAAGCTGAAAAACAAATCCCGGCAGGCGTAGGCTCGCCAGAACTGGCTCCGGTTTCTACGGGCTTAGGGGAAATTTACCAATACCTATTGCATCCGAAAAAGGGTTTTGAGAAAAAATACGATGCCGCAGAATTAAGAACCATTCAGGACTGGATCGTAAGGCGGCAGTTGCTGGGTACGCCTGGTGTAGCGGATGTAAGCAGTTTTGGCGGGTTTCTGAAGCAGTATGAAGTAGCGGTAAACCCGCAGCAGCTCAGAAGCATGGGCGTAAGCATCAGCGAAATTTTCACAGCTCTGGAACGAAACAACCAGAATACCGGCGGTGCCTATATCGACAAAAGACCCAACGCTTATTTTATCCGGACGCAAGGCTTAATTACTGACCTGGATGAAATTGGAAAGATCGTTGTCAAGAATAACGCATCTGGCTTACCAGTGCTGATCCGGGACGTAGCCAACGTGCAATTCGGCCATGCTACCCGCTATGGGGCTATGACCAGGAATGCAGAAGGCGAAGTAGTTGGCGGTATCGTGATGATGCTGAAAGATGCCAATGCCTCCAAAGTAATTAAAGAAGTAAAAGAACGGATCGAAACCATCAATAAATCCTTACCAGAGGGGGTAGAGATCGAACCCTTCCTGGATCGTACCAAGCTGGTAAAAAACGCCATTAATACGGTTACCAAAAACTTAGCTGAAGGTGCGCTCATTGTGATCTTCGTATTGGTGCTGTTCCTCGGAAATTTGCGGGCAGGGTTGGTAGTGGCATCCGTAATTCCGCTGGCCATGCTCTTTGCTATCAGCATGATGAACCTGTTTAATGTCTCAGGAAATTTAATGAGCCTGGGAGCTATAGATTTCGGCCTTATTGTAGACGGAGCGGTTATTATCGTGGAAAGCATTGTACACCGGATCGCCACCATTACCGGCCAAAACCGCTTAACCCAGCAGCAGATGGATAAGGAGGTTTACGGTGCTGCTTCCAAGATCAGGAGTTCAGCCGCTTTCGGGGAAATTATAATCCTGATCGTTTACCTGCCAATACTGGCATTAGTAGGAACGGAAGGTAAAATGTTCCGACCGATGGCCCAAACGGTAGGTTTTGCCATTTTAGGTGCATTCATCCTATCGCTTACTTATGTGCCTATGATGTCGGCTCTATTCTTGAGCAAGAATACCCACCATAAACGGAATATTTCTGACCGGATGATGGATTTCTTTCAGCGGGTATACGACCCAATGATAAAATTTGCCCTCCGCAGCAAAGCAATCATATTGTTTATTGCGGGAGCCTTATTTGCCATCAGCTTATTAATTTTCAGCCGGATGGGTGGAGAATTTATTCCTACGTTAAGCGAAGGCGACTTTGCGGTAGAAACCCGGGTTCTGACCGGTAGTTCCATGCAGGAAACTATAGATGCGTCTCAAAAAGCAGCTGCTATTTTGTTAAAAGAATTTCCGGAGGTAGTTGAGGTAGTAAGTAAAATTGGTTCAAGTGAAATCCCGACCGATCCAATGCCGGTTGAAGCTGCTGATATGATGGTGATCCTGAAAGATCAGGATGAATGGACAACGGCCGATAACCGGGAAGAATTAGCCACTAAAATGGCAGAAGCATTAGAAGATATTCCGGGCGTTTCGTTCGGCTTTCAGCAACCCATCCAAATGCGGTTTAACGAACTGATGTCCGGTGCTAAGCAAGATGTGGTGGTAAAAATCTATGGCGAAGACCTAGAAACGCTATCCCGTGAGGCTGAAAAAGTCGGCAAACTGGCTCAATCGGTTGAAGGTGCAGAAGATGTGTACGTAGAAACAGTAACCGGTTTGCCCCAAATTGTGGTTGATTATAACCGGAACCAGCTGGCAAAATTTGGAATAGCTGTTGAAGACGTAAACCAAGTTGTACAAACGGCCTTTGCCGGGCAATCTACGGGTCAGGTTTTCGAAGGCGAAAAAAGATTTGACCTGGTAGTAAGGTTAAGTAAAGAAAGTCGCCAGGGAATTGAAGATGTGCAGAATTTATTTGTTTCCACGCCAAACGGCCAGCAGATTCCGCTCATCCAGGTAGCCACGGTTAGTTTTCAGCCAGGGCCTTACCAGATTCAACGGGATGATACCAAACGTCGCATTACCGTAGCCTTTAACGTGCGAAACCGGGACGTAGAAAGCCTGGTGGAAGAACTTAAAAGTAAAGTTGAAAGCCAGATCAAATTGCCAGCTGGTTATTATGTAACCTACGGCGGCCAGTTCGAAAACCTGATCGAAGCCCGCCAACGCTTAAGTATTGCCGTTCCGGTAGCGTTAGGATTGATCTTTATTCTCCTGTTTTTCACCTTCAATTCTGTAAAGCAATCCCTGCTCATTTTTACCGCCATTCCGCTATCGGCCATTGGCGGCATCTTTGCGCTTACGTTACGGGGTATGCCTTTTAGTATTTCGGCGGGAATTGGTTTTATTGCCCTTTTTGGGGTGGCGGTATTAAATGGTATTGTGTTGATCGGTGAATTTAACCATCTGAAAGCTGAGGGAATTACGGATATTTATCAGCGGGTTATAGAAGGCACCAAACACCGTTTAAGGCCGGTTTTAATGACCGCCAGCGTGGCCTCCCTGGGATTTTTACCGATGGCCTTATCCGGTTCGGCAGGTGCTGAAGTGCAACGTCCGTTGGCTACCGTAGTGATCGGCGGGCTAATTACGGCTACCCTTCTTACGCTCTTAGTTTTACCGGTACTCTATATTTATTTCGAAAGAGGTATGAAAAACAAACCTGGCAACCAGGGTGGATTGGCAGCAATAACCTTGCTTCTGGTTTTTGGGTTTCCACTAATTAGCAATGCTCAGAATCAGCCAGCGAAGCAGGTAACCTTACAGGAAGCCATTTCTATAGGTCTCCAAAATAACGGTACCATCCGTACGGCCAATTATGAAATAGAGCTGCAACAGGCACTGAAACGAACTGCCACAGGTATAAACAAGACCGATATTTCTCTAACCTACGGCCAGTATAACAGCAGCGCCAACGATAATAATATTACGGTATCCCAAACTATTCCTTTCCCAACGGTATGGAGTGCCAAAGCAAAACTGGGCCAGGCCAATATCAAAGGCAGCGAATTACAAAAGAATGTTACGGCCAATGAACTGGTGCGCAGCATCAAGGAAACCTATTACCAGTTAGTTTTCCTGAAAGCCCAACGCCGCATTTTCCTCCACCAGGATAGCCTCCTGAATACCTTCGTAAAAGCTGCCCAGGTGCGCTACCGAACCGGCGAAACCACTTACCTGGAACAGGTTACAGCCGAAGCGGAAGGTGCCAGAGCCAAAGCTACCCTGATCCAGAACGAAGCTGATCTTAAAGCCTACCAGCTTAATTTGCAATACCTGCTTAACAGCAAAGAACCGGTAGATGCAGCCGAAACCAGGTTAGTAAGAAAAGACCTGGTTATCGCTGCCGATAGCGGTGCACTGGCCAACAATCCGAATTTAAGTTACCTGAAACAGCAGATCGAAATTGCCAGGCAAAGTACCAGCCTCCAAAAAGCAGAACTTCTGCCCGATCTCCGGTTAGGATATTTTAACCAGACGCTTATTGGAAGCATCGAAGAACAAAACGGCGTAGTGAAGCGGTTTGGACCGTCGGATCGCTTTTCAGGAATTGAAGTAGGCGTATCGGTTCCCCTTTGGATTGGCCCAGGCAAAGCCAATGTACAGGCAGCCAGGATCAGGGAGAAAATTGCGGAATCTACTCTCCGGCAAAATCAAACCGTTTTACAAGGGCAGTACGTGCAATTGGTGCAGCAATTCCTGAAATACCAGAATAGTCTGGCTTATTACGAAGAAACTGCCTTGCGCCAGGCCGATCTGATCCTGAGCAATTCCACGAAAGCCTTCCGGGCTGGCGAGATCGGTTACTTAGAATATGTACAGGCCCTGACCAGGGCTTTAACCATTAAACAGGAACATCTCGAAATCGTGAACCAGTACAACCAATCCGTGGTAGACCTGGAGTTTTTTACAGGAAATCAATATTAATTTTTGAATGAAGACCATATGCGTTTTATCCATATAAATAAACGAACCACCCTTGACTTGCTCCTTAGAAGGGCAAGCACCTTTCTATTTTCGGCAGTTTTTAGCCTTTTTTTCATAGCCTGTTCTGGTTCAGAAACAGAATCGAAACCAGAAGCTGAAGGCCACGGAGAAGAAACAGAAAACCACACAGAAGAAAAGGAAAGCCACGCAGAAGCACCGGGCAATAGAGTAGAATTAACTGCCCGCCAGTACGAAGTTGCCGGAATTGAACTTGGTAAACCTGAAATGAAAAACCTGAGCCAGGTGCTGCAGGTTAACGGCGTTTTGGATGTACCACCACAAAATATGGCCAGCATCAGTGCCCCGCTGGGCGGCTTCGTAAAAAGCACCGACCTTCTGCAAGGGAAATTTGTAAAAAAAGGCTCCGTAATTGCCATTATTGAAAACCCTGAATTCATTCAGATTCAGCAGGATTACCTGGAAAATAAAAGCCAGTTAGATTACCTGAGCATGGAACTGGCAAGGCAAAAAGAATTGCGGGCCGAAAATGTAAACTCCGCTAAAACCTTGCAACAAACCGAAGCTGAGTATAAAACCATCCGGGCAAGAGTTAATGGCTTAAAAGAACGGTTGGCCATGATCGGCATCAGCCCGAAACAAATCCAAGCTGGCAATATTTCCCGAACTGCTCCGCTGATTGCTCCGATTACCGGCTATGTAACCGATGTAAATGTGAACATAGGAACGTTTGTAAACCCTACCGACGTTTTATTTATGATCGCCAATACCGAACATTTGCACGTTGAGCTAACCATTTTCGAGAAGGATGCGGCCAAAATAAAGATGGGCCAGAAAGTACGATTCACCCTGCCCAACGAAAACCAGGAACGCCACGCTACCATTTACCTGATCGGCAAAGCCGTTAGAGAAGATCGTACGATTCGGGTGCATGCCCACCTGGACGAAGAAGACCACGAACTGATCCCCAACACCTATGTAAATGCGCTGGTAGAACTAAAAGGGGCTTCGGTTTTGGCTTTACCACAAGAGGCAATTGTTCACGCTGATGGAAAGAACTACTTGTTTTTGGCCAAGGGCCAACGCAAGGAAAACAACGTGGTAATGTATGACTTTGAGCGGCAGGAAATAATGACCGGTGTATCGGAATTCGGTTTTACTGAGGTCTTTTTACCCGAGAATACTGCCGATACCGCAAAGGTGGTGGTTAAAGGGGCTTATTCGTTGCTTGCTAAAATGAACAATACCGAAGAAGAAGGAGAAGGCCACGGCCACTAATAAAAACGCTATGGTTAAAGAACTTGAAACTGATCTGCTGGCAAAAGGCATCCGGCCTACGGCTATGCGCTTGCTGGTGCTGGATTATCTTCTGAAACAGTCTGCTGCCGTTAGCCTGAACGACCTGGAAACGTATTTCCTGAAAGCTGACCGCATTACGCTTTACCGGACGTTAAAGAAATTTGAAGATAAAGGCATCGTTCATAAAATTGAAGACGGCACATCATCCGTAAAATATGCGCTTTGCCCGGAAAGCTGTTACGGCATGGCTTATTGCGATCTTCATCTGCACTTTTATTGCACCCAATGCCAGAATACCTTCTGCTTACCAAAAACCCGGATTCCGGAACTTCAATTACCTGAAAATTACCAACCGGAAGAAATAAGCCTGACCGTGAAAGGCAAGTGCAGCAACTGCAGCTGATAAAATGCAATGCAGTTGCACATGCTTACCACGTAGCTTTGTACAGCAAACAATTAAATGTCTGTTGTATGAAGTTCAATTGGGAAATGCCTTATAACCTTCAGCCATTTTATAAAACTGAGTTGGATAATTACCTGATAAACTGGCAAAACGGAGAGCCTGCCCTGGCCTTTCATCATCTGGAAAGAGCACATATCCTGGGGCAGGCTTTCCCGTATCAGCATACTTTTGTGCACTGGGAAATGCTCAAATTCGGTTTCCGGATAAAAAGCTGGCAAGAAGTAACCGGCCAAATCCCCCGTTTGTTGGTTGGTGGGGTTAAATCCTTTATCGGTAAAATTCCCGTAGGCAATACCGGTGGTGCTAATGTTCATCCGCTTCAACCAATGGAAATTTCTGCTGATCTGAAGGCAATACTTTCTAAATTAAAAACAAATGAAAATTAATACAAACCTAAGCACCATTGGCACATGTAGTTTATTTCTTACTGCTTTGGCCTCGCCTTGCTGCTTTCCCTTATTTGGCTTTATTCTGGCCGCACTTGGGCTTGGTACGTTCGAATTATTCGGCGGCTGGACGATGTGGGTTTTCCAGGTGCTGGTGGCTTTATCAATTGTGGGGCTGTTTATTTCATACAGGAAGCACAAATGTATGTACCCTATATTGATTGCCATACCAAGCGCACTTGTGATTTTCTATAGTTATCATTTTCTGGAAAACGATAACTGGATTTACCTGATGTACCTGGGTATGTTTGGCCTTGGAATTTCAGCAATTGTAAACCATTACCGCAACAGGTTACATTATAGTTGCTGCATTACACAAGAAAAAATCGTTAGCGAAATCAACTTAAAAAGTACCATTACCTGTCCAAATTGCGGGCATAGCAAAGAGGAAACGATGCCGACAGATGCTTGTCAATACTTTTATGAATGTGAAAATTGCCACCTGGTTTTAAAACCAAAGGCTGGCGATTGTTGCGTGTTTTGCAGTTACGGCACAGAGAAGTGTCCACCCATCCAAACCGGAGCAGGCTGCTGTTAATTAATTCTTATCCCGATTTTTATGAACCTCAACGATAAAAGAAATCAAGACGAGCCGAAAGGCTTGGAAATCACATCTCCACGCACTGCTGAGCATCCTGGCCCCCAAATTCCTAAAACCGGTCTTCAGTACGAACCAGGCGGCGATGCCTGTTGCAGTACGGATGCCAAACCGGAAAAGAAAACAGATGAAGATGGCCACGACCACGAAACCACTTCTTACCTTCCAGCTATTGGCAGTTTGGTTTTATTGCTCACTGGTATTGCCCTCGACTACTTTGAGGTAAGCTGGTTTAGCGGTTATATCAGGTTAGCAGTTTTTATGATTGCCTATTTGCTGGTAGGTGGGAAAGTGCTTTGGCATGCCGTAACCAATTTTTCCAAAGGCAATATATTCAACGAGTTCTTCCTGATGGGTATCGCTACGCTGGGTGCCATCTACATCGGAGAATATGCGGAAGCGGTAGCTGTAATGCTGTTTTACGTGATTGGCGAACACTTTCAGGAAGCAGCAGTAGCCAAATCCCGGAAATCCATAAAAGATCTGATTGATAACCGGCCGGAAATTGTAACGGTACTAAGAAACGGTATTGCTACCGAAGTTAACCCGAAGCAGGTGAACCTGGGTGATGTGATCCAGGTAAAAGCCGGGGAAAAAGTTGCCCTGGATGGGGAAATGCTCACCGAAAGTTCATCGTTCAATACGGCAGCACTAACCGGAGAGTCAAAACCGGATACGAAGCGCAAAGGTGAAAAAGTACTGGCTGGTATGATTAACCTGGATAAAGTAATCGAGCTGAAAGTTACTGCTGGTTACGAAGACAGTGCCTTGTCTAAAATCCTGCAAATGGTAGAAAATGCCGGAACCAGGAAAGCCAAAACCCAGCTCTTTATTACCCGATTCGCCAAAGTTTACACACCCATTGTAGTTTTCCTGGCTTTGGGTATAGCCTTGCTGCCATACTTCTTTGTAGACGATTACATCTTTAACGATTGGCTTTACCGGGCGTTAGTGTTCCTGGTAATTTCCTGCCCTTGTGCTTTGGTTGTCTCTATCCCATTGGGATATTTCGGCGGCATTGGAGCAGCTTCCAGAAACGGGATTTTATTCAAGGGTTCGAATTTCCTGGACTTGATCACAACCATCGACACTGTTGTAATGGATAAAACCGGAACGCTTACAGAAGGGGTTTTCAAAGTTCAGGAGATTAAAACCAATGGACTTGAGCAAGCTGATTTTTTAGCCACCGTGGCAGCTCTGGAAAGCAAATCAACCCATCCTATTGCCTCAGCCATTGTGCAGCACACAGGCCTGAGTTACCAACAAAAAACGGTATCGGAAACGGAAGAAATATCGGGCCACGGTTTAAAAGGTAAAGTTGATGGACAGGAAGTGTTGGCAGGCAACGGCAAACTGATGCACAAATACAACATTGCCTACGATCCGCAGATAGATGCCATTGTCGATACAATTGTGCTGGTGGCTATCGGAGGGAAATTTGCCGGTTATATTACCATTGCCGATCAGATAAAAGAAGATGCGCCAGGAACCATAGAAACTTTGCACCAAATGGGCATTAAAAACATCGTAATGCTTTCCGGCGATAAAGATTCTATTGTTCAGAAGATAGCAAAACAGCTTAAAATAGACCTGGCATTTGGCGGGCTGCTACCTCAGGATAAAGTAACCAAAGTGGAAGAGCTGAAAAACCAAGGGAAACAAGTTGCCTTTATAGGCGATGGCATAAACGATGCGCCGGTAATAACCCTGGCTGATGTAGGCTTAGCTATGGGCGGTCTGGGTTCTGATGCGGCAATCGAAACTGCTGATGTAGTAATTCAAACCGACCAGCCTTCCAAAATTGCTACGGCCATCAACATCGGGAAGAAAACGAAACAGATTGTGTGGCAGAATATTGGTTTGGCCTTTGGCGTAAAAGCCCTGGTTCTGATCTTTGGGGCATTTGGCGTGGCTACTATGTGGGAAGCAGTTTTTGCGGACGTAGGCGTAGCGTTTCTGGCAATATTAAATGCAATCCGGATTCAGCGCATGAAGTTTTAAATTATAACCTTCCATGTTAATTTTTGTACCTCCGAATTTTATAACTCTCTGCTAAAATCCTGTAACGCTTTCGGTAAGGCATGTCGGTATCTTTGAATAGAACTTAAATGCTTTAGTTATGAATTATTTAAAATTTAAAACCAATATTAATTGTGGTGGTTGCGTTGCCAATGTAACCCCATTCCTGAACAAGGAAGCAGGTATTTGCAAGTGGAACGTTGATACAACTAATGCTCAAAAAGTGCTTACTATTTCTACTGATAAACTTAGCGAAGAGGAAGTAATTAAAATTATTCAGGAAGCTGGATATAAGGCCGAAAGGTTATAGTCAATCCTTGCTTACCAATAAAAAAGGCAGCCATTTAGCTGCCTTTTTGTTTAATTCAAATCACTTCTCGTCTTAAAAGCTGAGCATTTATTGCCACGATTATAGTACTTAAGCTCATTAAAACCGCACCAACAGCAGGAGAAATCATAATGCCCCAATTGTACAGCACGCCTGCTGCCAGCGGTAAAGCAACAACATTATAACCAGTTGCCCAGATTAAGTTTTGGATCATTTTCCGGTAGGTGGCTTTACCGAACAGTATAAGCGAAGCAATGTCCTGCGGGTTGCTGTTCACCAGGATAATGTCTGCGGTTTCGGCCGCAACGTCGGTTCCGGAACCAACAGCAATACCTACGTCCGCTTGGGCTAAAGCTGGTGCATCGTTTACCCCGTCGCCAGTCATGGCTACGAACTCGTTTTTGGCTTGCAGCTCTTTTACCTTTTCCTGTTTCTGGTGAGGTAATACATTGGCAAGGAAGCCATCCATTTGCAGCTTTTCGCTCACGCTTTTGGCCACCCGTTCGTTGTCCCCAGTCAAGAGCAGGTTTTTGATACCGTTTTCTTTTAATACCTTAATAGCCGTTGCTGATTCTTCCCTTATCTGATCCCGTAGTTTAATGTAGCCTACTGGTTGCTGATCCACAAGCACGTAAACCGCTGTTTCGACACCTTCTTCTGCTTTATTCTGAGGCACTTCAACCTTAAATTCCTCCAGGTAATTCGGGCCTACCACTTTTACATCCCGACCCTCTACCGTTCCTTCCAGCCCTTTACCAGGCAAGTAATTAAAGTTTTCAGAAGCTGGCACCAGAATATTCTGCTCTTTGGCTTTGCGTAATATTCCCTGCGAAATGTAATGCTCTGAATGTTGCTCTACTCCTGCTGCCAGCCTGAGCATTTCTGTTTCAGAGATATTGTTACTAAATGTAACCACTTCGGCAACTTCATGGGAGCCTTTGGTTAGCGTACCGGTTTTATCAAAAATAATGGTGGTTATCCTGCGGGAATTTTCGAAAGCGGTACGGTTCCGGATCAACAAACCATTTCGGGCAGAAACGGCTGTAGAAATGGCTACCACCAGCGGTACAGCTAAACCTAAAGCATGAGGGCAGGATATTACCATTACAGTTACCATTCGCTCCAGTGCAAAAGCGAATTCCGCTCCCATTAGTAACCAGACTGCCAGCGTACCAAAACCTGCAAAAAGGGCAATATAGGTAAGCCATTTGGCAGCTTTGTCCGCAAGGTTCTGCGTTTCTGATTTGGTTTTCTGAGCTTCTTGTATCAGGTTAATTACCTTGTTCAGATAGCTGTCCTTACCGGTATTTTGCACTCTAACCTGCAGCGAACCGTTACCATTTATGGAGCCACCAATTACTTTATCGCCTTGTACTTTCTGGGCAGGTTTGCTTTCCCCGGTAAGCATACTCTCGTTCAGATAACTTTCTCCACTTTCAACCAAACCATCTGCCGGTACTTTTTCTCCCGGCTTAACCTGAATCAGGTCATCTTTCTGTAGTTCGGCTATTGGAATATTAACCATCTGGCCGTTTCGAATCACATGGGCTTCAGAAGGCATCATGCTCACCAGCAATTCAAGGGCTTTGGAAGCGCCCATTACTGATTTCATCTCGATCCAGTGGCCCAGGAGCATAATCACGATCAGCGTAGCCAGTTCCCAGAAAAAGTCCATGCCTTTCAGGCCAAAGACAATTGCGGTACTGTATACATATGCTACCGAAATGGCCACGCCAATCAAAGTCATCATGCCCGGCGATCCTCTCTTTACTTCATCTAACAAACCAGTTAGAAAAGGCCAGCCACCATAAAAGAAAATGACTGATGAAAGCACAAAGGCAATGTACATGGCGTATGGCACATCCAGGGTATAGCCCAGAATGTGTTGTACCATTGGGCTTAGAACAATAACCGGTATTGACAATGCCAATGAAATCCAGAAACGCTTTTTAAAATCGTCGATCCTCATAGCGTGGTGATCGTGGCCATGTTCGCCGTGACCAGCATGACCACCTGCTTTTTCATGGGCATGCACTGTTTTCTCTGCAAGATCCGTTTTAAGCTTTCCTGCTGTACTGTGAGCATGATGTTCTTCTGGATGATGATGGGTATGATCCATAGATTCTCAGCTATTTATTAAATCAAATTATTTAAGACCATTCATTTTGGCACCTCCACCCTAATAAGTAATGGTTACACCAGCTCCATATTTCATGTCGCTATCGTAATGGGTAGATAATGAAAAGTATTTGGTTACTATGTAGCGTAAGCCTGCCATGTACTCTTTATCGGTGTTAGCCATTAAGTTAAGGCGTAGACGGCTGGTAAGCGGAATGTCTTCCCGGCGCAGTTGCAGCCGGAATTTACCTTTGCTATCCACCCTGGCTTCAGCCTGTACCAACATCGGCAACATATACTGAACCCCGGCCACAAAAGCCTTCCTGTTATTTTGGTTGCTGGTCTGTCCTAAAAGCGTTTCTTCCGCTTCGTTTTCTACGCTGTTGTGATGATAGTCAAAACCGATGAACGGAAAGAGCCACTGCATTTTACCAAAATACCGGCCAAAGTAGGTTTCGCTTTCAATGCCATATTCCTTTTTGAAGCCGACCCGCCATTCGGTTATAGCTTGCCAGCGGGTAGTGCTGAGGGAAAATTCCCCATCGCTGCCATTTGTTTCAATGCCAATCTGCCCCGATTTTGTAATCATTCTTTCATCCATGTTCAGCATTCTCCAGTTCATTTTCGGATCGTGCAGTTCAGGATTGTGCGGTGAGTTTTCGTAAGAAAATACCCGGCCCATACCGGTCATCATGTGGTAAAGAATGTGGCAGTGGAAAAACCAGTCACCACTTTCGGAAGCTGCAAATTCCAGGGTATCTGTTTCCATAGGCATAATATCAACCACATTTTTTAAAGGCGCATATTCTCCTTGTCCGTTCAACACCCGGAAATCGTGGCCATGCAGGTGCATGGGGTGGCGCATCATGGAATTGTTGTACATGATTATCTTTACATTTTCGCCCTTTTTGATCAGGATTTTATCCGTTTCCGATACCGTTTTATTATCGATTGTCCATACATAGCGGTTCATATTACCGGTAAGTTCAAAGCGCAGTAACTTTTCCGGTCCGGGTTTTAAAGTGGTTTTTTCTGTAGCCCGCAGCATGCCGTAATTCAGCGTAACCAAGTCACCCTCATCGGCAGCCATATCCATATTATGGCCTTCATGCCCCTCCATGTTGTGGCCTTGCATAGATTGGGTTTTCTGCGTGGTATCAGTTTTTTGCTCCATTGGCATAGCATTTCCGGAAGCAGGCTTTGAGGTTTCTTTACCCTTCTTACCTGTTTCTTCTTCTCCGGTAACCTCCGGATACATTACCATGTTCATGTCCATTTGCTGCAGGCTCATCTGCATGCCCATAGGTTCCATGTCGCCATTCATCTTCATCATGCCGTTCATCATCTTCATACCTTCGAAATATTTGAGACGGCCTAAAGGTTTTGCAGGCATTTTATGGCCGCTGCCCAGCCACAAAGAGGTGGAATTGGTGCGGTCTTCGGCAGTAGCTAAAAATTCGTATTGCATATCCTCCGGAATGGTCACGATGAGGTCATAAGTTTCGGAAGGCGCGATGATGAGGCGATCTACTTCCACGGGTTCTACATCGTTGCCATCGTTGGCTACAACCGTAATTTTGCCTCCGGAATAGGTGAGCCAGAAATACGTGGAAGCGCCCCCGTTCACAAGCCTAAGTTTTACCTGGTCACCACCCTTAAATTGGGTTTGCTCATTTATAGGCTTGCCGTTGGTCAGGAATTTTTCGTAAGCCACATCGCTTACGTCCATAGCCGTCATCCGCTTCCATTCGTTGGTGAGTTTGGTTTTGAAGTGTCCTTTCCGGATCGCTTCGGCATACGCCTGGGCAGCTCCTTTCTGAATCCCAAACCAATCGTTAGCACTGCGCAGGAAACGGAAAACTTCTTCTGGTTTCATATCCGTCCAATCGCTCAATACTATTGGAATGGCCGGAATTTCTGGTTCATTAACCTTATTAAAAATCAATGCTCCGTACATACCACTCTGTTCCTGCAATGCGCTATGGCTGTGGTACCAGTAAGTGCCGTTCTGAATGATCGGGAATTTGTATAAATAAGTGGAATGGGGTTTTATGGGCATTTGAGTTAGCCAGGGCACGCCGTCGAAGCGATTCGGCAGAAAAACCCCATGCCAGTGAATGGACGTTTCAACATCCATTTTGTTGTGCACGTAAATTTCGGCGGTATCGCCTTCGGTAAAGGTTAAAACAGGCGCTGGAATCTGACCATTTATCGCTACAGCTTTCCTAGGTTTACCAGAATAATTTACAATGGTATCTTCTACATAAAGATCGTACCGGACTTTTTTAGGTTTATAAGTTGGCCCAGGACTTTCTACTTTATGTCCTGATGATTGTGCAGGCGCATTTTTTACGTCTTCGTTTAGAACTGGTGGCTTAGGTTTTTCTGCCTCATTCTCTACCTTTTTTCCGGCTGGTTTTGTGGGCCTAACGGTTGGTTTCGTTGCTGGTTTGGCTGCCTCCTTTGGGGTAGGCTTAGCAGCTGGTTTCGGAGCTGGTTTAGGTATAGCTTTGGGCTTTTGGCGCACAAGAGCCATACCACATTTCGGGCAGGTACCGGGCTTGTTGCTTTGCACTTCGGGGTGCATTGGGCAGGTGTAAATTGTCGATTGCTGTTGTTGCTTGACTGGCATGTTATGCCCTTCGTGCTGGGCAAATGTTACTTGACCAAAACTTAAAAACAGCAGGATTGCTATAATATTTTTCATTTTAATTCTTGTTTTCAAGGTCTTCCTGAATTTTTTCCGACCAATTAATCAGTGCCAGTTTTTCCTCGTCTGAAAGTTTGGCTTTAGGGTGCAATAGCAGATAGGATTTCAGAGGCATTTCATCATCCTGAATGCTATTTACTATGGATTTTAACTTGCTTTTTTGTCTCCGGGTAGAGTAATCGCCAAAAGTGCTGAAGTTTAATTCATCCTTACCTTCTCTGATGTGAGAAGCCAGCCACCAGCCTCCCGGCTGAATCTTTGCATACCAGGGATAATGCGTATTGTTGCTATGGCAGTCATAACAGCTGTTCCTGAAAATGGTCTGGACATTATCCGGGATGGCATAGACTTTAGTTATTTCGGAAGGCAAAACCTGCCCGTTTTCATTACGGGCAGGTTGAATGAACTGAATTGCAATGAACAGGATTACCAACCCCAACAATATTTTCTTTGTCCAGGTCATTCAGGTTTACTTTAATTCTTCTTTAACTACGCCGCAAGTAGGCATAGATTTGCCTAAATACGGATTTTGGATCGCTTTGCTTTCGCTTACCCAATAGCCGCCTTTGTTTTTGTTGTACATCGGGCAATGATCGTAATAAAGCGGCTGGCTGGTGCCAAAGGTTTTTACCAGCTGGTATACATCCTGGCTTAGGGTTTCGAAGTGCTCACGCTGGTGTTTCAGGTTGCCGGCGTTCGTGCTGATATGCTCCGCGTGCTCTTTGGCATCCTCTTCAATATCAGCGTAGGTTTTAGCTTGTTCGGGCGTAAGGGCACTTTTATTAAAGTTTTGGATAGCGTTTACCAGTTCTTTACCGCCGGAAGCAGCAAGTTTATCATTGTCCTTCGCCAGAGCATTTTTTACTTTTATGTAAGCATCCACTATACCTTTGATTGAAACTTCACTTTGCGCTGGTGTTTCATTAGGCTTGGCTACTTCTGTTTTTTGAGATTGATCAGATTTTGTGACCTGGTTCTTTGGAGAGTCGGCATTGCAGCTGGTCAAGAATATGGTTGAAAAAGCAAAACTTAGGATTAAGGCTTTCATCGGTTTTTTATAATTAGAGTTAAAAAATTTACAGGTAGCCGGAATCCTTTCCAAATGATCGATAAATCATATGGAATGAACATGGCTGTAATTCCAAAGCCAATAGCGTTACGTTCTACCAAAACTTCAGAATAAAGGTCTAAAAGTGATGGACGCTGTTTTTCATCTTGCGTTGGGCAAGATCCTCCTGGCAAATGAATAATTAAATTATTGGGATGGGTGGAGTAAAACTCCAGTGCAGTAAAATATGGGCACAGGGATTTGCCTCAGTTATTTACTGCGGTAGAACTGAATTGTAAATCAAATTATGAGGGAGCAAATAAATATCCTGATGTCCGGAATTTTTGGTTTTAGCCCAACATCGGGGAAAAGATTTACCGGTAAATCGGCGTGTGAATTGGCGTGAGAGCCTGTAAAAGTAAGATGATCAGGAACTATGAATTGGAAATCGTCAGGGGCAAACTGAAACTTCTGTAGCCCAGAACCTGATGCATAAAAGAAATTAGTCTGATCACAGCAGTCCTCTTTCTCCTTGGATGAACCTTGATGCGGGCATTTATCTTCGTGCTTCTGTAATTCAGAATTTATGAGAGCAACATGGCCTTTTTGGTCATGATTGGCGGCTAAGCCTTCATGATGGTGATCTACAGGACTTTCACTATGTACAAGTCCAGAACCTTTTCCCTGATGATGCCCAGGTGCCATGGATATGCTGCACCATACTTCTAAAGCATAGACATTGAAGATAGATGCAATCAATGCAAATACCATCAATTGTTTGCTTATTTGTTTCAGGTGCTTGTTCATAAACAGGTTTACATACCCAATTACAAAGAAAAGGTTTCTTATGGTGGTTTTCGTTACAGAATTTGGGAATTGTTTTGCAGAATTATACAAAATATAAAAGAGATTACCTTTTATCATTGTTTCCAACTTTCCTATGTTTTTAATATATTGAAGAACAAATTAACCGGCAAGTTTCTATGGGGAAGATTACATTTTTCTGGGCTTTAGATAAGAAATTGGAGCGAATATCCATAAATGACGCAGAAAGTGGCGCTAATGGTTATTATTGCGAGGGCTGCAAAAATGAAATGGAAGCCTGTAAAGGCCAGGAAGTCAGGCCTTATTTCAGGCACCATACAAAATTAGGTTCTAAGGATATTCAAGAATGTAACTGGTCAAATGAAAAAGCCAGGCATGCCATAGGAAAAGACATTCTCCAAATGGAGAAGCAAATTAAGGTTCCAAGCCTTTACATTGAAGTTCCTCCTGAATATAGATACAAGCGCAACGAAGTTGAATTTACTAAAATCAGGAGTTCACATATAATCCAGGCTTATGAGGTCCTGAAGGAAAAATATGTGTATGAAAATGAGTTTGGTGAGGTCAAATATGCTTCCGGAGAGAATAAAGAAATTGAAAAAAAGTATCTGTATGTTAAGCCAGATGCCCTTTTTCTGGATCGAGAGGGTAAAATAATTTTGTTGGTTGAGCTACATGCAACTCATAAAGTAGACCACGAAAAACAAGCAAAATTATTTCGGCTAGGAATAGATGCAATTGAAGTAAAAATTCCGAAGGCGCACGACAGTACAGAAATTGGAAACAACTTTAAGATTACTAAAAATACCAAATGGCTTTATAATCATGAACAAGCAACCACGAAATTTAACGCCAATACCCACCTTGCTGGAAAGAGAAGTAAGAGAACTATTGTGGACGGAGGAGACTTTATTCCAGAAGAGGCTTACGAGTGCAGAGCGTTCAGGATTAATGAAGCTATACGCACAATTAAAGGAATATTGGGAGGAGCTGAATTTAACGAAAGTAGAAACGCAATTGAAGGAGAGTTCCTTAGAATTGAACAAGCTAAAGAAGGATTTAGAGAAAGACTTTCCGACCGTAATTCAAGAGCAGAAACAGAAGCTAGGACTATTCTTGCAAGGCTTGAAAAGCTCGAAGTCCAGGAAATTGATAGCCTTACAAAACAGGAGGCTGAAATTGCAGGAGAAGAAGTTGGAGAACAAGAAGCTTATAGAAAACGCTATTCAGGATTGGAGCAAAGATATAAAAACAAGAGAAAAGAACTTGAACGAGAGGAAGGAACAGTTGCCGATTCAGAAAATGAATATGGAGAAGGAATCCAAGCTGTTAGAGACAGACTGGATGATGAGGAAAGCGACCTTAGAAGAAAATTTGAGCCAAGAATTGCAGAACTTAGAAGATCAATACAGCAAGTATTGGGATCAATTAACCTTACTGGAAAAAGAGGAACTGGACTGGCAGATAGAGAACGAAAGATTAAACTTGATGCAGAAGAAGCTCAGCGAGACCTTGAAACAGAAATCGGAAATCTTGAAGCAGAAAGAGGAGCTCTCGAAGCTACACAAGAAAGACTTAGAAGAGTTAGCATGGCTAGAAAAAAGTTCAGTGACATTCAAAACGCGACTCGTTAAATACGGCATGATTAAAGAAACTGATTTCCCTGAAGTCCAGATCAATTATGATATTATGGATTCTATTTAAAAATTTCCAAAACTAAAAAGCCTTCTTTAAAGGAAGGCTTTTTTATTAAGCATTGCAGCCATCCCGGTCAAGATTGTTAGGCTTACCGGCGAACCGCAATGCTTTCTATATTAACATATCAAATGCCTGCAAAGTTACAAATTTCCCTTTTGAAGCTTTTTTTTTAAATAAACCTCGATGATATTTTTGTGAGTTGACAAGAAAGATCTATTTAAATAGATTTATATAGCCTAAAAATGATCTATTTTAAAGGGTTCAAACACTTCATTTTTTTGCAAATTCTGCGAATTAGGAAAGTCAAAAAAAACAGCTGTAACTATTTGTAACAGCTGCTTTTTAGTTAAAATAAGACGTATGTTCTTTTTGTAAAATTCTCGCATTTTAGATCCCAGAAAATGGATAGATTTTGCAGTTTCAAATTGTAACTTCTCTTTTATTTCTATCCCTTTTGAAAAGCTCTTCATCGCAAACAATTTTTCATTTGGTTTAAAGCCATTACAAAAAGTAACCAACTGTTACAAAAGGTTACAATTAAAAATTTGGAGTTTCAGAACATAGTTCCGGATAATTTAAACCAGGAATACTGTTTCCTATAACCGAGCACCCATTCCCCGGATGAATGTTTCTACAAAGCCAATCATTTTAGTGGTAATCCGTTCCGCAACGGGTTTCCGTTCCAATAGTTTGGGCATAGCTGGAAGCATACTTAGCACTTCATCCCTAAGTGGTTTTCGTTCGGTAAACAAGTAATTTCCTAAAACAGCTTGTAACTTTACAGGATCTAGCTTTTCTTCGGCAGTCAGGGCATCAAACGCTTTCATTTGTTCCGCAGCCCAGAAGTTTTCAAAGGCCTCCTGAACATCGTCGGTATCTTCAATGTGTGGCAGGTTTTCTTCGATGAATTTCCGGATCAGTTCCCGTTTGCTACGAAGGGTGGTTTCACCTGTAAGGATTTCCAGGATGGCTCGTTTTTGCTTGTCTTGTTCTTCTGGTTTTGCGTTGCTTAGTTTGGCGAGAAGCTTTAAGATATAGGCTACATTGATCTCGTCGCGGTGAATTAATTCCAGCTCAAAATCCACGTCGTTCAGGATCGATTCTTTCTCTTTGGATGTGCCGGTTTTTACTTTATCGTACAGGTCCAGGTACTTGCTTTTATAGTCCTCGAAACTCTGCTCGCTCATAGCCAAATTATCGAAGCTGAAATCGGCAAAAGTAACCAGAATGTTTTTGATGCGCATCAACTCCCGAAAGGCTGTTACAAATTGTAACTCTTCGTTTTCGCTGGGTAAATTATCTACGCTGCTCACGGAGGGCGCTATTTTTAAAAGCTCGGCAAAAGCTATATTGAATTTGCTTACATAGTCTTCAAAAGGAGCCATAAGAATGGTTTCTTTGGCATCCTTATTAGAGAACAGCGCAATAGCATCATCAGTGGCCTGTTTCAGATTTCGGAAACAAACAATATTACCCTGCGATTTCTGCTCGGTATATAGCCGGTTGGTACGGCTATAGGCTTGTATCAGTCCGTGGTGCTTCAGGTTCTTATCTACATACAGGGTATTCACAGCCGGACTGTCGAACCCGGTCAGGAACATGTTTACCACCAGCAGAATATCTATTTCTCGGTTTTTAACCCGCTTCGAAATATCGTTGTAATAGTTGTAAAACGACTGGCTGTCGGTAGTGGTAAATTTGGTGCCGAAAAGGGTATTGTAATCGGCAATAAAAGCATCCAGCTTTTCGCGGGTGTGGCTGGCAGCGCAGTAAGTTTTGGTGGGCTCGGCGGCTAGTTGGATCGGCTCCTCCGAAAAATCAGGCAAAATTCCGGTAGCCCCTTTGTCTTCTTCGTTTTCGGTGTAACTAAAAATAGTGGCTATTTTCAGGTTGTGGCGGCCTTCAGTTTTTCGCTGCTTAAATAGCTCGTAATATTTTATAAGCGTATCTACACTGCCAACGCAGAACATGCCAGTAAGATCCTTGCCGTGCGTTTTCTTTGAGTGATTTTCGATTATGTAATCCGTGATCTTTTCCAGGCGCTGGGGCGATTCCAATAGTTCCTTAGTATCGATATCTTCTACTTCAATATCGAGGTTGGTATTGCTGCCTTCCTTTTCTTTGTAGCGGCCAATATATTCTACCGAGAATTTGAGCACATTCTCATCTTTAATGGCATCTGTAATCAGGTACTTGTGCAGACACTCGCCAAACAGGTCTTTGGTAGTACGCTTGCCCAGATCATTTTTGATTACGTTTTCGGCAAAAATCGGCGTACCGGTAAACCCGAATAGCTGGGCATTGGCAAAATAGCGCTTAATGCGGTTATGGGTTTCGCCGAACTGGCTGCGGTGGCACTCATCGAAAATAAAAACGATGCGCTCGTTTTGCAGAGCCTCCATTTTTCCAGTAAAACGTGCGTTACCAATGGCGTTGTTCAGCTTCTGGATGGTGGTTACAATAAGTTTAGTAGAGCCAGCAAGTTGGTTTACTAGGGCCCGGGTATCGTCGGTGCCATCTATGCTGCCGGCCGAAAAGCTGTTGAATTCTTTAGTGGTCTGGAAATCAAGATCTTTGCGGTCTACTACAAATACTACTTTATGCACTTTAGGCAAGTGCATGAGGATCTGGCTGGCCTTAAAAGAGGTAAGCGTTTTACCGGAGCCCGTGGTATGCCAAATATAGCCGTTCTGATCGCTGGATTTTACCTGGTTTATAATGGCCTCGGTAGCGTAATACTGGTACGGTCGCAGCACCATCAGTATTTTGTGCGTTTCGTTGAGTACAATGTACTTGGTAAGCATTTTTGCCAGGTAGCTGGGCTCCAGGAAAACCTTGGCAAAGGCTTCAAGCTGGGTAATAAGTTTGTTGTTTTTATCGGCCCAGTAAAAGGTTTGCTTAAAGCTTTGAGATTTGTTGTTGGCGTAGTACTTGGTGTTTACACCGTTGCTGATAACGAACAACTGCGCATATTGGTAAAGGCCATGCGAAGCTCCGAAAGAATGCCGGTGGTAGCGGTTTACCTGGTTAAAAGCTTCTTTCAATTCCAGGCCCCGGCGCTTTAGCTCGATCTGCACCAAAGGCAAACCGTTGACCAATAAGGTAACGTCGTAGCGGTTTTTATACAGGCCGGCCATGCTTACCTGTTGCGTAACCTGGAACTGGTTCTGGCTCCAATCTTCCTGTTGGATAAACTCCAAGTAAATGCTTTCGCCGTTATCTTTGGTGAGCTGCATTTTATCCCGGAGTATTTTGGCCCGGTCGAACACGTTGCCTTTATTCAGGTGGTTGAGCACGCGCTCAAACTCCTTAGCCGTAAGAGTAACCTGGTTATATTTTTCCAGCTGGGTTTTCAGATTAGCCAGCAAGGCCTGCTCGTCTTTTATGGACACAAATGCATAGCCGAGCGTCTGGAGCTGCTTTACCAGGTTATCTTCGAGTTCCTGCTCCGGTTGTTTGCTCATTGGTTAATTTTCAGTTTCGAAAAAAGCACGTAACTGTTCAGCATGTTGATCAAGATAGGCCTCAACCTCTATTACAATATATTCAACTAGCTCTTCTTTAAATTTACCATTGGTATGTAATTTCTGAAGCGTATCGGGATTGCCAAAATTTAACTCATTGCCATCGTAGTTTGGCAGCTCTTTTAAATTATACCAGTTATTTGTAAACCGTTCGCTTTTTGAAGTATAATCATTCTTTTTGCCGCTGGAACTGTGTACCCCAATAAATAAGGCTCCTCCTTTATGGCCTTGACCACTGAAGGACTCAAGACCAAAAAACATTTTTCTGCTTTCCATACCTTTCAATTTTATCCAGATTTGTGAATAACGCTCATTTGCTGGCCTTCCTGCATAAATTGTATAGTTAGAATTAAGGCGGTCTTTTAATTTGTTTAAAACACTTTGCCTAACATGCTCTTTTATTGCTGCACTCACTTTAGCAAAGTTCTCCGCAATATAAGATGACTCCCTGATATGCTTTAGCATCAACTCATTCAGGTTTTGCTGATGTTTTTTATCCATAGTTGAAGTAAGCTTTTGGATCAAGAGTTTGTATTGCTTTATTGATTCACGTAGTATGGGCTGATCGAAGGCTTCCTTTATACATCTCTCCAACCAATCTTGTATCTGGTCACGATAAGATAATATATAAAAATCTGTACCACTCTGAAGATCACCTTTACTATCTGACGAGGGATCGCCTCCTTTCAAGGTTAGGTAATAAACCTTATTCCTGTCCTTTCTGAAATTGCAGTATCGTTCTACCTGTACATTCTGGTCGCCTGCGTCAATTTTGTTTTCAATAGTAATACAGCTTCCTTTTTTATCCCAGATATAAATATCTATCCTCCCACCAGTTTTGGCCTTATCGTCTCGCGGTCCGATGTAATGCTCGGCTTTTACCTGAGCAGTTTTGTAATCAATGGTTTTATCCTTCAGCACTTTTAAGAAGTGCCGCAAAAAGATACTTCCTTTAAGATGAGAACCTTTTGGATTTAACAATTCGGCTAGGAAGGCAGAGTGTGATTTATTTTCGCAACGCTCCATGCTTAGCACAGAGAACACATTGAAAGTTTCTCCTCGTGCTTTTTTCAACTCCCACTGATGGTCGATGATTGTTTTGGTATGCCCCAATAAGTAGCCTAGTTTTTCCGCATTAGCCATACCGTTTTTAAACAAACATTTGCTGTAAAAGGCCTTTTTTGTACCGCTCAGTTTTATCTATCTGGGCTTGGCAATGGTTTATTTTTTTATCAAGCGCAGAAAGGAAATAGGCAATTTTAATAAGCTCTTGTTCAGAACTTGGAAGAGAAATTTCGGCACCATTTAAAAAATCATTATTCCCAATATTCATAGTGTTTTTTGCGCCTTTCTGAACTAATGGATTAAGGTAATTATATGTGTTTTTCCAATTAGAAAAATAATAATCCAGAAATAAACCTAAATATTGATTAGTCGGGGAAAATACTCCGTACAAAACTGAAACTATGCCAGTTCTATTAAGTTTGTTTTGCTTAATAATACCAAAAGGAAAATCACTTGTTGGGCTCTTTGTATAAATTACATCACCTGGATAAACAACTTTGTAGTTGGAAGTATCTTTTGAGGCATAAGATCTACCCAAATGCTCAATTTGATTTATTACTCCCTTTTCTTTTGCCACTGAAAAAACTTCTTCTATCTTACCCTTTGCATTTCTGGTTTTGTGCTCCTTTAAAATCTCCGCCAACTGCTTTTCCTCCCACTCCGGAAAATCATTGCCTTGTTCATCTTTCAAGCGAAGTTCCTGGGAAAAGATCTTTTGCATTACACCTTTTTTATATTGCTCTAGCAGACTTTTCTTTTTCTTTAAGGCTTGTAGTTTCTTATCTACAGCAATCAAAAAAGATCCTATTTTTTTCTGTTCAACCCTAGAGGTAGAAACATACATTTTCAACTCTCGCACATCTTTAAGATTAATTCGTGAGAAGGTTGATCCACCAGACAGTTTCGAAATCAGTGTTTGAATTAAATGAGTTTGAATAACAAAATAGATAAAGAAAGGATCTACTTTCTTAGCTTGAATCAATACAGTATCTTGGCCTAAAACAAATTTCTCTTTTTTGTAGAGTATACTTGCAATACCAATAGATTGATTTCGGCTAAAAACCAAATCTCCAATTTCTGGACTGCAATGATCCATCAGTGATTCATACTCTTCCGGTGCTACTCTTTTGTTTGGAGTAATCAAGTCTAATTCCCCCCAATTGATAGAGCCAGGTGAAATTACTGGAATCCCTTCCTCCACATATGGTGGCGTTCTGTGCTTACAATCGATTACATTAACTAAATCAGAAAAAACATTCAAAACCCATTCCCCTTCAAACTCTGGAAAACGCAAAGCTGGAATTTTCGCTTTTTGTATAGTTGGCTTCATGGTTTTGGGGATTAAAAGTTAGCGGAAGGCAGCACTTTTTCAGTGGTTTTCCCTACCGTTTCAGCCGCTAAGAAAGGCGGTTCAATGCCCAATTCTTCGCAAAATCCGGCTATAGTTTGGTCGGTTTCAGTTATCTGCGATTCTAGACTTTTTAACTCCAAAGATATAGCGTTTAAGTCAACTTGGTCTTCTGCCTCGAAAGTATCCACGTAGCGCGGAATGTTCAGGTTGTAATCATTGGCGGCAATGTCGGAAAGCAAGGCGCGTATGCTGTATTTCGGTTCTTCGGCCCGGCGGCGGTAGGTTTCTACAATTTTATTTATGTCTTCGTCCCGCAGTATATTCTGCGTTTTCACCTTCTCAAAATGCTGACTGCCGTCTATAAACAAAATATTGTCGGCATTTTCGCGGCCCTTCTTAAATACCAGAATACAAGTTGGAATACTGGTGCCGTAAAAGATATTGGCCGGCAAACCGATCACGGCATCCAAGTAGTTGCGGTCATCGATCAGGTACTGGCGGATGTGCCCTTCGGCTCCACCTCTAAACAATACGCCATGCGGCAAAACTACCGCCATAGTTCCGTTATCAGCTAGGTGATGGATCATGTGCTGCACAAAGGCAAAATCAGCTTTGGAGCTTGGCGCTAATTTGCCGTACTGGCTAAACCGGTCATCGGACATGTGCAACGGGCTGGCGCTCCACTGTGCCGAGAAAGGCGGATTAGCTACAATAGCTTCAAACCGATGCTCTAAATGTTGAGGATGCTCCAAAGTATCTTCCTGCCGGATATTAAACTTCTGAAAATGCACATCGTGCAGAATCATGTTCATCCGGGCCAAGTTGTAGGTAGTGCGGTTAAGTTCCTGCCCGTAAAAGTTAGAAACTTCTTCTACCTCTTTTGCTACCCGCAGCAACAAAGACCCCGAACCACAGGTTGGGTCGTACACCGATTTCAATTTGGTTTTGCCTGTAGTTACCAGCTTTGCCAGTACTTTCGATACCTCTTGTGGCGTGTAAAACTCTCCGGCTTTTTTACCGGCCCCGCTGGCAAACTGCCCGATCAGGTATTCGTAGGCATCACCCAGCACATCTGCTTCGGTATCTTCCAGCTTAAAATCTATTTTATCGAGGTGACCCAGCACTTTAGCGATCAGGTCGTTTTTTGCAGCTTCGGTACGGCCCAGCTTAGTAGAGGTCAGGTCCAGGTCTTCGAAGAGCTTGTTAAAGTCGTCTTCGCTTTCTGTACCCATGGTGCTCTGCTCAATATGATTAAGTACTTGGGTTAGCTCATCCAGAATAAAGTTACTGATTCCTTCTTCCTGAGCATTGGCATTTCCTTTCCGGGCCATTTCACTGAACAGCTCGGCCGGTTTCAGGAAGTACCCCAGGCTACCTAGGGCTTCTTCTTTAATTGCCTCAAGGTATTCCTGCCCAACTTCGGTAGCTTCGTTTATGTCCTGGTATTTAAGACCGTCTTCTGCCAAAATTTTGTTGGCATACAGCTCCATCTTTTCGGAAAGGTATTTGTAAAAGATAAAGCCTAGTATATAATCGCGAAACTCGTCGGCACCCATTTTGCCTCTAAGGGTATTGGCAATGTTCCAGAGTTGTTGTTCTAATATTCTTTTGTGGTTTTCGGACATTTCAGGGGGTAATATAAGGAAAACTGCCAGGCCAGAACTGGTATTCAAATGTAGGAATTTTAGCTGTATCTGTTGCCGAATTAGGCCTTAAAACTCTTAGCAGTTAATATTGGAGATGTAAATAATTTAGATTGAGAGATAAAGAAGAATCATCTTATATTGGTGGATTTACTCTATCTCATTAGTAGCCCCCAATACTTCAGCTTCAATAGCAATAGTTGGGTTGCCAGTGCTTTCATTTAGATGTATGACTTTCCAACCTACTCTTTCTAATTCCTCCACTTTATTTTGGAGTCTATCCAAAGAAGCAGCAAAACACAATAAGTGGGTAGGTCTGGAAAATCCGACATACATCATCTTTGCGGCTTGCTTTTGCCGTTTTTTGAAGGGAGTATAATTGCCTAAGATAGCATCTAAACAAAATTCGGTTTCATGCTTATGATAGCAAGTTTCAAGATATAAAGTAGCTGTATGGGTTTCACCTTTTACTGAGTGTATATTTGTCACTTCAAATTTCAGATCTTCATAGCAAAAAACATTATTTTTAGCTATCAGCGGTCCATCAATTGTTTCTAGTGTCGAAGTGTCATTTAAGAAGAACATGCTCTGTAACCCTAAAGCTTCTTTTGAAAAAATTTCACAAATTAGAACAGTTACATTCTCAATAATACCTTGGTGGACTTCCGTTACTTTGCCTTTAATAATGTTAATACACCATTGGTACAAAGATTTACTGAATTCCTCAGCTTTACTTGGTGAAACCAGAGCGAGATAATTGAGAAATCTCCGCTTAGTAAAATTTCGCCCATCTTCCTTTATGTCTTCTAACCTTATTACTCTCAGAATAGCATTAAGAATATTTTTCCTGATCGGATCTAAAGTAAGTGTCCCCTTGTCAAAATATTTCAGATAGCTTAGCAAGTTCGGGTAGTCTATTTTAGGCTTTTGTTCTTCCTTGTCGTAAGGCTCAAAATAGTCCTTAATTCTGAGCTTATCAGGTTCCGGAAGCTTACCATTCCAGCCAATTACCTTAATTGGATGATCTAATACTAAAGGAATTTCATTATTTGCTTGATGCTGCTTGATAAGATTAGCAAAGGCTTCAATTACCCTCCCTTTAGATTGCTGGTCAAATAAAATTATGTGAGGTTTTACCTCATTGGAGGTATGTAATCCATTAATTTCAATAAAAGATTCCGCGCCAAAATTTTGAACAACTTTGGCTACTCCAGGATTTAATCTGTGACTACCAGATAGAGTAAGCTTTGCTTCCCTATCAGTCCAACTGGATGAACTTGTAGATGACCCATCTGTAAAAATTGACTGATTTATATCTCCAATTCTTTGGAAAACAGTAGTATTTGAAGGGTCATAGAAAATAGTTTCTAATAGCTCAAACTGATGCTTTTCCATATCCTGCATCTCGTCGATGAAAAGATAATTAAAGCGTCTTTTTAAAAAGGAAAGTATTTGAGGATTACGGCTTAAATAAACGTTGGCAAAAAAATAGGCATCATCATAATGTAATATACCCTTGTTAAACACCTTTTTCTTTAATGAAATAAGCCATTGTTTGATTCTTGACTTTTCAGCCTCTGAAAAATCTACCCAAGCTTTGCTATTCTTTTTAGGCTTTTCAATTTCAACGTTTTTACCATTTATATACTTAACTAATTCAAAATTAGGATTATTAAATTGAATCCTATATCCTCCTAATAATCCCTTTGCATTTATAAACCACTTTGCATTCTTGTGCTCTTGGACGCTGAAATCTTTAATTTTGAAATTGAATTCTCTTTCAATAGTCTCCATATAGATCTCATTGTCAATTCTTAAAGGCCGCTTTTTATATAAATTAGCATAGCACGGTATTGCTAAAAATTTATCAACAAAAGATTGGATAGTACCTACAAAGCTCGGGTAGGAAAATAGTTTTGGGCAGTGCTTACCAATCTTTTTCTTAATTTCATTTACTGCCGTATTGGTATGAGATAAAACCAATATCCCTCTTCCTGAATCTAAAGGAAGTCGCTTTTCTAATATTAAAAGCTTGGCTAACAAAACTGTCGTTTTCCCACTGCCAGGTACAGCCTGAAGGTCACAAGTATCTAAATTCTTTAAGAATATTCTTCTTTCCGCATCAAAAACATTTATCCGGCCAAAAAGAATTTGCTCTGCACTCTCAATATCTAAATCAGTTACTTCCAGCTGCATATTCAATGGCATTTAATAGATAAAGAATACTTGCTTCTGTTTTAAGATTGTCAGCATTTTCACTCTCCAGGTTCTCAGCAAATCTTTGTGCAATAATCGATTTGGAAATCGCATCCTTAGCAACTCCTAAATCATTTGCGCCAGTCAGTATTTGGTCATAAATTTTATATGCAATTACTTCTTTGGAATCAGCCCAGTTATTAAAATGAGTTTCCAAACTTTGTATCGCATTATCATATGCTGTAAGTCTTACCACGCCTTCATCTATCTTCTGATCTTTTAAAGCTTCAAGAACAGACTTGAAAAATATCTTTCTAAGCTTTACAGACAATGAAATACAGTATTCTAAAGTCCAAAAAGGAGAAATATAGGATTTCACTACTTGGCCATTATATTTACTCTCTTTCGATAAGGTGTTTTGGCTTATGAGATCATTTATTTCTAATTGACTTAAAGGTACATTTGTTTTAACTCCACCAGGGCCTTCTATTTCTTTTGTGGGAATCTTTTCAAATGGCACAACATCTACATCTGTAATTACTGCCACAGGGATTTTCATTTCCGGTTCATCCTGACGCTGGAACACTTTGGCATATCGAAGGAAAGCAGTATTACCTATATTGATAACAGAAACTCCTTTTTCGGTAAGATTAATATTTATCTTTTTAGCCAAAGCTGGAATTAATAATTCCTCAGCCCAGCCTTCAACCAATATTACTCCGCGTGAAAAGAACAGGTTAGCTTTTGTAACGTCCAAAAATCGTTGAAGAAACTTATAATCTGTCTCCTCTAATTTAGTTTTAGAGGGACCCATTGGATAAGCTTGCCCGCTTTGACAAATTATTAAATTTTGTAAAGGAATTTTGGACCCAATATTAGGGCTATGCGTTGTAAATATAAGCTGGACTGAGCTTGCTTCTTTCTGCAAGGTTTCAATTACTTGCATCTGCACTTGAGGGTGTAAGTGTGCTTCAATTTCTTCCACCAACCCTAGCCTTAAAACATGATTGCTATTTTGCAGGTGAAGTAGTTCCGCTGCTATAAAAAGTAGATTATGGCTTCCAAGTCCTAAATTTTTACAATCATCGAAGAGTAAGCACAGAGCTTCTAATATGCTTTGGAGCTTACTGCCGGACATTGACAGCTTCGATTTTCTGTTGGAGAAAAGGCCTAAAAGTTTATCAATTGAATCTTTTAACTCCTTTCCTTTTAAATCAGAAAGTGTAATACCATTTGGATCCTTCCCATTAAAATATTCTCCAATTTCATGATTTAGCCTTTTGATAAGGTCCACAAAAGAATGATCATTATCTCTCCCTTTAAAAGCATCGTGGCCAGCTAAGATCTGAGACAGTCGAGAATTCCTTTTCGGGATTAATTCAGAATTCGCATCTCTTAAGGGCCTAAGATATGTTGCTTTTAAAAACTCCCTGGCCTCTGCAGTAAGCGGATAACCTTCAGTATCCGGACCGGCTTTTACTTCAAAAGGCAACACCCGATTTCCTTTTCGTGAAATGCGGAGAATTAGCTGCAATAATGGTTTTGCATTTTCGCCAGAGCCACTCCAACTTAGCCACTCTGTAAAGTTTTTTGCTTCATCCTCATTTAAATCTTCAAAAAGGCATTCAATTCTTAACTCATCCACATCTTCATAAAAATCGTCCAGATCAACCCTAATCCATTCTGCACTATGGGTTTTGAGAACTAATTTTATAGCATCAATTATCGCCGTTTTTCCAGAGTCGTTTTCTCCAATTAGGATATTAACCCCCTTTTGAAATGGCACATTTAAATTTGGCTTGCTTGGTTCTATCCGACCAGAAGATCCAAACTTTCTGAAATTCCATAGCTTTAGGTTTGATAGGTGCATTTTGAAGAAGGTAAACTTTTAATTAAATAATCTACTGAATACTTGATTATTACAAAGAGAAAGCTCGCTTCTTTCTTCGTTTCAAGCCAATTATCAATAATATAGGGCAAAAGTTATAAATAATCGGAAACCTATCAAAAGGGTTTTGTTAAATTTCAACAACCTCATTGAGAATAAAAGAAAGATTTGTTTGTAGCTATTTCACTTATTTACTATTAAGCAAAAAAATAGGGGCTCGATTAAAGCACCCTATTTGTATTTTCTGTCTCAAAATCCCTCGTCTGAAGGGACGGCTTTTTAAGGAAGTACCAAAGAAATATCGTAGCCACTACAACTACCATTACCAGCACAAACACTACCATTACTCCAGAAGCCTTCTTTGGCTCTTTAATACTACCATCGAATTGTAGATCTGCCGGGTTTATATCAAAAACTACATTATCCATTGCTATACCTTCTTTATAATGCTAACATATTTTTTTGAGGAATCAGTAAAAGCCCAGCCGTGCAATCCAGTAAAATAATAGTAAACTTTGTCGTGGTACTCGCCTTGTAAAAGTACATTGTACTTAAAGCCTCTATCAACCAATTCGGTGCTTGGGACCGGCCTGTTACCATTTGTAACAAATAGTTCTGCTAATATTTTTTCATTTTTCAGAACGGCTTCCAGCATTCCGGCAAAAGGAGCTTTTTCCCAAACCACTTCTTTTTGTTGATCAGTTCTGGTAATTTGTTGGTCTCCACTTTTAATAGTTTCAAGCAACTGTGATTTAATACTTTCCAGGTTCGTTTCATCATCCTCTGCCAGATAAAGCATCAGCGATACATATTGGGCCATACTAACGCCTAGCTCAGCAGCAGCCAGTTCAAACTTGTGTTTAAGTTCCGGACTGATCCTGCCAGCTACTGGAACAGTAATATCTTTTAACTTTTTCATTTCTTTCTTTAATCTTAACTCATTGAATTATGTCTGAATTTTCCGGCCTCAGGAGGGAAAACAACCGGATCGCACATGGCAAGTATTCGCTCAATTGTCCTGTCTCCGTAAATGTCTTTTATAACCGCGCTGCGATGGTTCGTAGTGAAATAAGTTTTTATGCCGTGGTTATTCATAACGCTTTCCCGGATCTCAATTATCTCGGGCATCACCAAGGTTTCAGGCCCGCCGTAATGCCGTGCTGGTCTCTCAGCAAGAATATCATCATAAGCATAATCTATCAACTCACATTTCATATTGCGTTTATTTGAATACCTATCCACCACAGTCGCACCATTCTGTTCAAACTCCCGAACAACTTTTTGGGCATTTACTAACCCGAAGGATTCCCCCTGGCTATAATAGCCTATCAACCGCTGAAATAATCTTAAAATATGGGTCTTCCCTTGGCTGGGTGCTCCCGAAATGATTAACCCTCTATTGATTCGCATTTTAAACTGCAGTAGTGCTTTTTTATCCTGAGCGAAGGATGCACATATTTTGAGCAACGGCTCTAAATTATTCTCATCTATAAAAAGGGTTGGAAGCCAGGTTTTAAAGCTTTCCTGTCTGGCAAGATATTCGTGGAAGCAAATAACTACATTGAGTAATTGCTCTGCTGTGAATCTGGCGAGCGGATTAAAATTCCCGCCCGGTGTAGTTACCGACCGCGAGATAGTTGAAGGATTTGTGTTGGTTAGTATTTCTTTGAGTTGTAACATTTTTTTTAAAATTTAATGCAGTAAGAAACCATTTTTCAATCGCGGAAGGAAGACAGACCATTTTTGAACTTCCAATTTTCCAGCCATTACTTTTGTAATACAGATAAAATTTATTTGCCTCAAGATCAAGGTCTAAACCTTTAGTCAAAGTTGATGGCACCTTACCCATTATGTTCCTAATGTCATCTTTGGTTGGTAAAAGCCCAGAATCCTTAAAAAACTCAACTTCTTTTTTTAATTTTTGAGCAGGCAGAATACTTTCACTTCTGTCATTACTTATGTCATTATTAAATACTATAAGGAGTGAATCAGGCTTTTCTTCCCATAAATGTCCACCCCCTTGGACATTCTTGTCCGTCACTTGGGTCTCAGATGTCCCGGGTAAAGGCAATAAATGGATCTCTCGCCGGTCTCCCTTTTCAGGGTTACTTTTAACCGTGATCAGCTTTAAGTCAGTTAATTTTTTGATAGCCCGAGAAATAGTTTTTGTGCTTTTATTAAGAAGTTGAGCCAGGTGGTTATTCTTAGGCCAGCAAAAGGTCTTCTTTCCACATAAAGCTGCGATCTCGCCATAAGCCAGAATTTCACCATCATTGAGATCCGGATGGAAGCGTACTTCCGCCGGAAGAATTGCTTTGTTTTTAGGTCTATTGAAAACTTTCATTATTTAGCCCTCCGGTTAAATGATTGTAAAGCAGCAAGTACATCCTGGCGGATAAAGTAAACCCGGCGGCCAATGCGTTTGTAAGGCAGCTTATTTGTCTTCATCCAGTCGTTAACGGTAGGGCGGGAAATTTTAAGAAGCTTGCAGACATCAGCGATTGTAATGATATCCTCGCCTTCTGTTGGAATTGGGTTTGCAAGCTGGACATTTTGCCCTTCTCTTTGGATGCGCAGTGCTGCCTGGTAAAAACAATTGGTAAAAAAGCTTTCTGCTTGATCTAGAAAGGATTTTAAATCAAATTTCTGGTTCATATATTTTTAATTTAAGCAGGAGTAAAAAGTGTGAAACAAAAGACTTAAGAACCAGGCCTTAGAAAGAATAAGGATCAAACCAGGATTGCCAATTATGAATCGATGCAGAATAAACACCTTAATCATAAACCGTTGCTTAACTTCTTTTATCTTTGATAAGGCACATTTAAGATTTTTATTAAAGCCATTAGAAGACAAGGTTCTTGCCAAGGCATTAACCACCTCGTAAGCAGAAGCTTTTTGATAAGTAATTTGTGATTTTTGATAGGATGAAGGCTGATGGTTGTCGGGGCTGGATAGCCCTTTTTTTGCGATCCTTGTGACTGGATTTTTGATTTTTTTAAAAAACATTTTTTATAGTTTTTAGTTATTAACTGTCGCAATATTAAAGCGTTAGCAGTTTCTTAACAAGGCAGCTTTTTTTTTCAACCCAGTTCTAAAGATCTTATCCCAATTCTTAAAAACTTAACCTGATTTTTGAATTTCGGGAAACCAAAACTTCGCCCAATTTTACGTCAGATTACTTTCTTAACTATTCTGCCTAGTAGTTAAATGTAAAATCACAAGGCAAAAAAAAAGATCGCTAACAGCGATCTTTTCTTGAAAAATTCTAAATAAACTTTTCTTATTTAAGAGGCAGCCTGCAGGCTTTCTTCCATTTTAATGAACCAATCTAAAGTATCGAGTTCATCTACCTTATATTGCCCCGCTGATTTGGAAAGTTGGATAGTGGTAAACCTCTCTCCATTTTTATCTCTAAAAGTTCCTATAAGGCGAGGATAAAGCCAATAAGATGAGCTCCTAATAGCCTTTGTACTAAAGTCTTCTAAATTTGGGATTTCGGTGGCTGATTTTAATACATCCCTAGTCAGCAGCCTAAAAAACATTACCAACTTCCCTGGGCATTTCAAAAATCTAATCGGAGCAGAAGGGCCTTCTTCTGTGAAAAGAGCACCAATTTCAGAAACAGGAATTGAAGGCTCAATCATTTTATTTTCTAATAAATAATTATGGATGGATCTTTTTGTACGTTCAGATGGCTCATTCATCCAAGGAAATCCATGCAACTTTTCCATTGCCGCAACTCTGGCACTCTTAACCTTCGGTTTAAAGGTTTTACTTTTACCTGCAGGCTCAAATATGGCTACCGATGTAGAATCATCTGAGTTGGCACTATCAAGGTCATGAATATCATCATTAGGTAAATCTATTGGTTCTGAATCAGGTTCTATTTTGCCCTGTTCGATCAACCAGCCGTGAAATCCTAAGTTTAGAATTCTGACTAGCTCATTCGTTACTAAAAAATGGCTCACACCTACGGCTAAATCAATAACCCTTAGTTCATATTTATCTACTTTCTCAAGCCATTGGAGCACCTCCTCTGGACTGGAAGTTGAAAGATAGGCGATAGCGAATTTCTCGGCTAGAAGAGAATAACTTAGATCCTCATTCAATAAACTGAATGGGTTATTGAGCGATAGCCTTAAATCTGTTTGTGTTTTTAAATGACCTTCTAAAGATTCCCGGAATGTTTCCTCCGTCTTAGCAATAGCAGTTCGGTCAAGGTACGATGGAAGTACCCAATTCGCAGTATTGCCCCCCATTTGAAAAGCCATTTTGGAAATCCTAAGCAGCTCTTTTTTAATTTCTGGATAATCCTCTTTCCAATAGTTAATTAGTTTTGTGTTCATTTATAATTTGTATTTAGTTAAAGTGTTTCATTTTAAAACTTGATTCATCTCTGACTTCTTCCATTGGCTGCAACAATGAAAAAAAGATGAATCAAAATGTGTGGACACTTTAGCTGCTTACAAAGTTAGAACATTACATGATTACAAATTCGAACTACTTATCCACATTTATTTTTTTCTTTGTTCTAATTTTAGAGGGCTTTTCTTTAAAGGCATCTTCATTCCAGGCCTGATGCATTTGCTGTTCTTTAAAAGTATCTGCTAGTTTCACATACTTTGCAAAATCCTTTTCAGATTTATGGCCGGAGAATTCCCGCACCACCCGCTCAGGCATTCCTAAGATCAGGGAGGTAGTAATAAAGGTCTTTCGAGCTACGTGGAAAGTTAGGACTTCGTGTTTTGGAACATATTCTTCCGTCGTGCTGCTTCCCTTATGCTTAAGTACTTTCACAGGTTCCTTAAACTCCAGGATTTGGCCTACTTCTTTAAGGTATTTATTTGACTTCTGAGAGCTAATTACCGGCAACGGTCTATCTTTTCCCTTGTACCTTTTCAGAATTTCCTGGGCAAAGCTATTTAGGGGAATCATTATAGGTTTAGAATCGCGATGCCTTGTCTTTACCGGAAGAACTTTTATCTGATCCTTTTTAATTGCCTCCCACCTCAGGTTCTCTACATCGGAAAAGCGAAGACCTGTAAAACAAGCAAAGCAGAAAACATCCCGAACCTGGGAATGGCGCGTATGTTCGAATTCATATTTATACAGCTTCATCAATTCCTCTTTGGTAAGCGTATAAATTTCTTTCTCCTTCTCTGCAAGTGCTTTCCACTTACGAAAATCCTGCAGCTGGTTATAATTCCGCTCATCGGTACAAAAGAATAAAAAGGTTTTAAGGATGCGAAGATGTTTGGCTATCGTATTATACCCTAAACTCTCTATCTGGCTTAAATATTCCCCATAGGTATTTGGGAAGCTCGATGTGAAGAGTGCGAAGTCATATGGCTTTTGCTTTGCCTTGGCAAATTTCTCCAAGTGGTTTTTAACAGTTACGTAGTTCTTTTTAGTGTTGGCAGCTTTAAGGTGATCTGCCAATCTTAGAAACTCCTCAAAGGCCTCTTCAAGGCTTACAGGTTTAGGACCTGTTTCTTTTAAGTTAAGTTTATCAATAATTTCTTTGAGCTGCTCCTTGGTAATATGTGCGCCAGCCAAAAGACTAGCTTCATTTAATTTTTGCGCATCATTAAGAACCTTCTCCAGATAGAGGTTCATCTCTATAGCACCTGCTTTGAAGTAGGTTGGGTTTACCCGCTGCTTGGCTGCGTCCCATTGCTTTTGGGTAACTTTGCGATTAACAAAGACTTTAATGGTGTTCTTTGGAAACCGTACATACAGAAAGATCTGAAGTTGCTTAGTAGCAATTTGCAAATCGGCCGCTTTTCGAGCTTCCGTGTCTGAAGAAGTTTGCAATCGGGTAAGTTCTTTATCGGAAATAGCCCGGTCTAAGTAAAGGTTAAAAGTGTAGCCCATTTTTGTACGTGATTTGAATACTGCGTACAAATATGCGTACAAGTTTTCTTTACTTCACTATACTTGCCCTATATTTATTTATCCACACTATTGCGCTAAACAATTGATTTACAGCGCTAAATTATAAGTAGTGTAAAATGATAAAAAATGAAATAAAGCAATCAGTAGTCCCCTATGGACTACAAGCTAAAAGCCACTTCAGGATTTCCGGAGTGGCTTTTTTGTTTTATTCAGCCTTCAGGACAGATCAACTGGTTAAATAAATACCCTCGCAGCTCATGGCTAATCAGAAAGGCCTGAGTAACGGAAAAAGGGAAGCCAGGGAGCAGATTTTGAAGAATATCACTTCTGCTTACGGGGAAGCAACGCACCGGAAACCGGTATTCTCCAGGCCGGTATCGGGAGAAGATTTCATTCGGGCAGATGTCCGGTAGCCTTTGCAGTAGGAGTCGTTACACATAAAAGAGCCGCCCCGCATTACTTTCTTTGATACAGTTGGCTCGGCCGGGTCATGGCTGCGGTCTGGCCCTTTCGGGTTAGTGGCTACTTGCGCTTTCAGGCTACGGTAGTAGGCAGCGTCATACCAGTCGGCGCACCACTCCCATACATTGCCTGCCATGTCGTGCAACCCGTAAGCGTTCGGGGCGAACGAACTGACCGGCGCTAAACAGGTGTACTTGTCCCAGTTGTTGTTCTGATTCGGAAACTGCCCCTGCCAGGTATTGGCTTTCGACTTTCCTTTCTCAGGTGGTTCCGCTCCCCATGGGTATGGCTGTTTATCGGCTCCTCCCCTTGCGGCAAACTCCCATTCTGCCTCGGTGGGCAGGCGCTTGCCGGCCCAGGTTGCATAAGCCACTGCATCCTCCCACGATACCTGTACCACCGGAAAATTTTCCTTGCCGGCAATGCTGCTGCCCGGTCCTTGCGGGTGCCGCCAGTTAGCCCCTTTTTTCCAGGACCACCATTGCCGGGAATCCTGCAGCCCTACTGCATAAGCAGGCGGCGTAAAGACCAGGGAGGCGGCAACTAACAAGCTATCGGCGGGTTTTGGGGTGCCAAGCGGTAACTGTTTCCTGAGTTCCTCCCAATCCGGCGCCCGTTCGGCCGTAGTCACATAACCGGTGGCTGCAACAAAGCCGGCAAATTGGGCATTGGTTACTTCGATGACATCCATCCAGAATCCATTCACTTTTACCGGATGTAAAGGATATTCGTCCTGTCTGCCTTCCGAATCGCCGGCACCCATATTGAACGTTCCCCCTTCAATCCATACCATTCCTTTATGCGATGCTTTCCCCTTCCTTACATGACCTGAATTGTTTGTTGCGGCAAAGCGGGTAGGCATGGATTGGTGGCAGGAAGGCGGTTCCCCGGCCGCGGCAATCGCTTTCTCATCCTGTACCTTTTCCTGTTGGCAGGAAGCTGCCAGGCAAAGCGCACCGCATAAAATTAGAGAAGCCGGGGTTGCAGAGGTCAATAGGTGGTGGTTCATATTTTAATCAGGCTTTTTTATATTTAACCTGTGCAGATCTTTCCGGTTTTAATCTCCGCCTTGTACTACTTCCAGCGCCGCTTTTCCCAGGAGGGCCCTGTTGGTGGAGTCCAGCTTCGCTTTAAAGAAGTTCTCTGGCCCCAGTGCTTTAAGAGCTCGGCCTCCAAGAAATGAAATATAGCCTACGGCTTGGGTATAGGCGATCCAGCCGCTTAGCATTTCGTGGAGCTTATCCGGGTTTTGAGCGGCAAGGTCACGCTGCTCCCGTGGATCTTCCTTTACATTGAAGAGTTGCCACCTCCTTCCTTCCCCAAAGGGAGGCATCAGGAACCGGATTTTCCAGTCGCCTTTTAGGTAAGCCTTGTTTTCCAGGCTTTCGATCCCAAAGCCGGCATTCTGATTCCGCACGACAGTTCCTTTATTGCCTAACATTTGGTTAAAAGAAGTTCCGGTCATGGCAGCTAACTTGTGGTTTTTGTACGTGTTAGGCCGCGTGATGCCGGTAATTTCGAGCAGCGTAGGCATGATATCGGTGCCTAGAATTTTGTTTGTGGCATCTGTTCCTTTCAGGGTAACGCCTGGTCCGGAGATAATGAAGGGTACCCGGACGCCGCCTTCGCCCGTGGTAGTTTTGAAATAAGAGTAAGGCGTAGCGGTTACCTCTGCCCATGCCCCTTGCAGCGAAACAAAGGAGTTTCGTTTGCCCATATTCTGCAGGCTGTTGTCGAACGGGGTCATGTCCTTTCCATAGAAAGAAGGGTCTTTGGGGTTGGCGCCGTTATCGCCGATGAGGATAACGAGCGTATTATCCAGCTTGCCTGCTTTCTGCAGAGTCTCCAGCACCCGGCCAATGTTCAGGTCCAGTATTTCGATCATGGCGGCATAGAGCTCCATCCGGCGGGCTTCTACCTTTTGCTCCTGCGCGGAGAGCTCATTCCACTTTTTATACAGGCCTGAACCCGGGTTCAGGGGAAGATCTTTGGCTATCAGGCCAAGCTTTTTCATGTTGTCCATGCGTACCTGGCGGATGTGGTCGTACCCTTTGTCGTATGCGCCCTTGTGCTTATCCAGCCACTTGTCGGGCACATGCAAGGGGTCGTGGGGAGCCGTGAAAGCCAGGTAACCAAAGAAAGGCTTATCGTCCTTCTGTTCGGTGATGTACCGGATCATTCTGTCGGCATAATAGTCGGAAGAATAAAAATTATCCGGCAGCTTTTTTACCTGCACGCTGTCGTCGTAGTATACGGTGTGTATCTCTTCATCAGGGCCTAAGGCGAAGATATTACTGAAGTGGCTCACGCCGCCACCCAGGAAGGAAAAGCTGCGCTCAAAGCCTTCCTCGAACGGCCGCCGGCCTTTTTCGAACCCCAGGTGCCACTTGCCGCTCATGTAGGTATGGTAGCCGTTTTCCCGCAACACCTCAGGAAGCGTCATGACCCGGTCGTTCAGATAGCCCTCATAACCAGGCTGCATGTACTGGCTGACTGCCTGGTAAGGGGACATGGTACCAATGCCGCTGATGTGGTTGTCCATGCCGGACATGAACATGGCCCGGGAAGGAGCGCAGAGTGGCGTGGTATAGCAATGCTGCACAAGCAATCCGTTATCGGCCAGGCGCTGAATGTTGGGGGTGCGGATCTCCCCGCCGAACGGCGACACGTCCGAGTAACCCAGGTCGTCTATCACGATCATGAGAATGTTCGGTCTGTTCTGGTTGGTAGGTTTACCGGTATTTGCTTTGGTTTTGGCTTCGTTGGTGATTTGTTTTTTACGGGTTTCGCAGGAATAAATGCTGAAGAAAAATCCTATACCAAACAGGTAGAGCAGAAAGGATGCTTTTCTCATGTCTTTTGTAATTATAGTATACTTTTAATGCTCGCCTTACCAACATGACACGAATAAAAATCCATCTGGCGCAGTTAGTATGCTCCATGTTTTTTTACGGGTGCTAATAAGGCAGGTTCTATAATCCGGCTGAAGCCCTTTACAGCAGTTATACCTAAAAAACACGGGTGTGAAGTGCCGGGTGAAGCCTGTTGAAAAAGAAAGATCAGTTTGTAAGATTGCATCTCCGCGGACGGGAAAGTTTTTTCTTACCGCATTAAACTTATTTCCTTATTAAGGTCCGGAGGGTAAGGTGCGGCTTTTTTATTCTAAAAAGCGGGTGTGGTTACCGGCTAATGTCTTTTATTGGCCGTATGGTAGCAGAAATTTAACAGAACTTTTATCTGAAAAAGGAAATAAACTTCGTCTTCTGTTTTATTTTTACCGGTTAATGTTCTATCTTCCTTTTTATTAATGTTTTAGTAAAGCGTTTCTCCAACTTTAACCTTCAGTTCATAACCATGAGGCAGACTTTTACCCGAAAATGCAGTTTTTTAAAATGGGCTTTATGGCTTGCGCTATTTCTTCCAGCCATTTCCAGGGCGCAGACCAGTATCACGCCCGGCGGCAATGTGCTGCAGGATTTTAACAGCATGAGCATAAACTCCCCTACGGGAAGCGTGCCTGCCGGCTGGTTTGTAAGCAAGACCAATGGCGTCCGGAACGTTACGGCTTTTCCAACTTCCACAGCAACCGAGCGCATAGGAGGCAATAATATTTCGAGCTCTGCCAGTAACGGGATCTATAATTTCGGGGACGGTACTACCAACACGGACCGGGCCGTTGGCGGGCTGGCTTCCGGCTCCGCTTCGCAAACCGTAAACATTTACACGCAACTTCGAAACACAGGCACTGCCCAAATCCCGAACTTTACCATCAGTTACGATGTGGAACAATACCGGAATGGTACCAATGCGGCCGGTTTCTGGATAAAGCTGTATTATTCCACCAACGGAACTTCCTGGACCGCCGCCGGTCCTGATTTTGAAACGATTGTTGGACCTAATGGAGACAATAATGGTTATACGCCCGCGCCGGGTAACGTTTTCAGTGTAACTGCTAAGCAATTGCCTGTTTCTTTAAATCAGAACAGCGTACTTTACCTGGCCTGGAGTTATTCCGTTGCGTCCGGTACTACTACTTCAAGCGCACCGGCTCTTGGTTTGGATAATGTGAAAATTGAAGCGGGCGGAACAATCAGCACTACGCCTAATCCGGTGCCGGCAATTACGGGCATTTCGCCAAATACAGCAGCGGCCGGCAGTGCGAATGTTGCCTTTACCGTAACCGGAAGCAATTTTACGGGCAGTTCGGTTATAAATTTCAACGGCGTGGCTAAGGCTACCACTTTTGTGAGCGCCACCCAATTAACGGCTACGTTAACGAGCGCCGATCTGGCTACTGCCGGAAATGTACCAGTTACGGTTACCACCCCAACGCCGGGCGGCGGAACCTCCAATACCGAAACTTTTACCATTACGCCAGCCGCTCAACCAATTACCTACCTCAGCATTGTGCCGGGCGATAGCGTGCAGGAGAATTTTACGATCGGTACTTCGACTACTGCTTCATTGCCTTTGGGCTGGTACGTAGGAAAAGATAATGCTGCGGTACGAACCGTTACTTCTTTTTCGGCAGCAGTTTCGGAAACCGAACAACGGGCCGGCAACAACATGTCTTCTTCGGCAACCAGCGGAATCTATAACTATGCCTCCGGCGATCCAACCACGGTAACTGACCGGGCAGTAGGCGGCCTGTCCTCCGGCAGCGCGGCGAAAAACGTGAACATTTTTGCGCACCTGAAAAATACCAGCACTTCCAATATTCCGGAGTTTACCATCAGCTACGACGTGGAGAAATACCGTAACGGAACCAATGCTGCCGGCTTCCGGATCCAGTTATACTATTCCACCGACGGCACATCCTGGAACAGCGCCGGCACCGCTTTCGAGACTGCCTTCCCGACCGATGCCAATAATAACGGAAGCACCCCGGCACCGGCACAAACCGTATCGGTGAAGGATGAAAAACTGCAGGTAGCACTTAGCGGCGGAAACGAGCTTTATTTAGCCTGGAATTATTCGGTTGCTTCCGGTACTACTACCTCCAATGCGCAGGCCTTAGGAATTGACAACATTAAAATAAAAGCCAGCGGTGTGCAGGTGCCCAACCCGGTTCCGGTTATTACAACGCTTTCGCCTAACAATGCTGCCGCCGGAAGTGCCGGGTTTACGTTAACTATAAACGGTAGCGGTTTTGTGAGTAATTCTGCGGTAAGCTTTAACGGAGCTACGAAAACTACCACTTTTATAAGTGCCAGCCAGCTTACCGTATCCATTAGTAGCGTGGAACTGGCTACGGCAGGTTCGGTTCCGGTTGTAGTAACGAATCCAACTCCGGGCGGCGGAACTTCCAACACGGTAAATTTCACCATCACGCCGGCAACCCAGCCTACCATTTCAACCACCGGCACTTTAACTGCCTTTAGTACTACTGTTGGAATGCCGACTGCCGCGCAAACCTACCAGGTTTCCGGTGCCGGGCTTACCAATGATATAACTGTAACCGCTCCGGCCGGCTTCCAAATCTCTTTAACTTCCGGTTCTGGTTATGGTAATTCACTTACGCTGAGCCAGACAAACGGCAGCGTGAGCCCTGCCACCATTTATGCGCGGTACAATCCGACCGTTTCGGGAACGGTTACCGGGAATATTGTGCATGCCAGTGCGGGTGCTGCTTCCAGAAATGTAGCCGTAAGCGGTTCTGCTTTAAGCGCCGAGCCCACTACCCAGGCAAGCCTGAGCTTCGGTACGGTTACCGCCAGTTCAATTGTGGTAAACCTTTCCGGCGGAAATGGCCAGAAGAATTTGTTGCTGGTGCGGGAAGGCAGTGCGGTGAACGCGACGCCGGTGGATGGTACTACCTATAATTCGGCTGCTTTCGGCAGTGGCACGCAACTGGGCACCGGTAATTATGTGGTTTATGCCGGCAGCGGCAATAGCGTTACGGTTACCGGTTTGCAAGGTGGAACTACCTATTACTTCGCAGTTTTTGCTTTCAATGACGATAATAATGCCGGCGGCGAAAATTACCTGACCACTGCTCCGGGAACCGGTAACCAGGCCACTGGATTAGGCGCGCCGAATACGTACACGTGGAACGTGGCCAGCGGCAACTGGACCACTGCTACCAGCTGGAGCCCGGCCCGGACTACGCCTGCTGTAAACGATATTCTGGTCTTTAACGGGGCTACGCAACCGACTCCTGCTGTTAACCTCGATTTTAGTTCGGCAGTAACCATCGGCCAGTTGAAGTTCATAAACAGCGCCAACCCGACCTTTACCGTTGCCGCCAACAGGACTATCAATATCGACAATGCAGTTGCCGGTACAGATTTCCTGGTGGAAGTGAACTCACACCTGATCGTTTCGAACTCGGCTACCAGCGCATTAACCATTCAGCTTGCTTCCGGTGAAACCGGGGTGGTTAACGGGGGTATTACTTTCAGGGGAGCAAATACGGCCACGCACCGCTTACTGGCAGCCGATAATAATTCCCTGGTTTTTGAAAGCGGCAGCACCTTTGTGACAGGAACCAACTTCAGCGGAAATGCTTTCGGAACTACCAGTCTGAATTCAGTTTGGTTTAAAGACGGTGCCACGTACATTCACCGCAACGGCAGCAATCCCTTTGGCGCCGGTGCCCCGAATGCGGTGGTAACGTTCGCTTCCAATAGTCATTACCTCTTCGATTCCCAATCCGGTTTACCATCTCTATCCGGCAGAGTTTACGGCAACCTGGAATTTGACAATCCGGCCTTTGTGCAGAACATGACCGGAGGCAGCGCCTTAACCGTGAATAACCTGACCATAACGAACGTAACCACGGCTAATTTCAACCTGACGAACGGAATTACTATTTTAGGCGATTTGCGGATCGAAACCGGCGATGTAGGCTTTACGCCCACAGGTTCTGCCAGCGCCAATGCTTCGGTAGAAATAAAAGGCGATATTATTCTGAACGGCGGTACCTTAACTTTCAACCCTGCCCAGGCTAATAATGATTTTCTTTCTTTCACGGGTACGGGCACTCAAACAATCCGTGGAACCGGGGCAATAACCATTGGCAATAACGCCACTACTACCATTGCTGCCGGCACTACCATAAGCCTGCAACGCAACCTGGCTATCGGAGCAAACCTGAACGTAAACGGCGCTTTCAATATGGCCCCAACCGCTACCATTACGTTCAACGGTTCCGCAGTTCGTACTATTGGCGGCAGCGGTACGGTAGCGTTCAGCAATATGACGGTTGACGGTGCAGGCGTTGGCTTGAACAATGCCCTGCAGGTTGGTCGCTTGCTTACCCTGAACAGTAATCTTGCTACCAATGGCCGGAGCTTTACCTTGCTTTCGGATGCGACGGGTACGGCCCTGGTGGTAAATAACGGCGGCGCGGTAATCGGAACGGCTACCATGCAGCGTTACATTGAGCCGGGCTTAAACAGTGGCCTCGGATACCGGCATTACGCTTCTCCGGTAGTAAGTACCACAGTGGCCGATCTGGCTACCTCCGGCTTTGTACCAACCGTAAATGCTGCTTATAATACAGCCGTTAAGCCAGCTGCCATCAGGCCTTTCCCCACAGTTTTCGCTTATAACCAAAGCCGGTTGAATGACGACAGTGCCCGCTTCTCCGAATTTACGCATGGCTGGGAATCGCCGGCTTCTCTGGGTACTGCTTTGGTACCGGGTCGGGGATATACCGTCAATATTGCCGCCTCCGGAACTGTAGATTTTACCGGAACCTTAAACAACGGAACTGTAAATGTGGGTATGCTTTCCAGAGGAACAACAGCAGGTTCCGGCTGGCATTTGCTGGGCAACCCGTATCCAGCGCCAATCGACTGGGACCGGGTAAGCTTGCCGACCGGCGTGGATAATGCACTTTACGTTTTCCGTTCCAATGGGCGTTATACCGGTCAGTATGTAAGTTATGTAAACGGCATTGGTCCGGCGGGCGCCGACCTGCTCCCGGCCATGCAGGCCTTCTTTGTACGGGTAAACAGCGGTTCGCCAAGTTTCTCGTTCAGCAATGCGGCCCGGTTAGCTTCTTACGCCGATCCTGCCTTCCATCGTATCGCTAAACCTGCCGATACCCGGCCGTTATTGCAGCTGAACCTGAAAAATGCAGCCGGAAGCGCCGATGAACTGTACGTGTACCAGCAGGCCGGAGCAACCCTGAACGATGATGCCGCTTTCGATGCTTATAAAATAGAAGGAAACGGCCCAACGATGCCTACTTTATATGCCATGACTCCTAACAATAAAGCGTTATCTATTAGTGGTTTGCCGGTGCTTACCCAGGAGACTATTATTCCATTGGGCGTTTATGTTGGTACTGCCGGAAATTATACCTTCCAGACTGTGCAGCTGGTGAATTTCCCGACTTCTACAGAAGTGTTTCTGGAAGACCGGCAAACCGGTAGCATTCAGAACTTAAGAGCAAACCAGGCTTATACCTGTCAGCTTGCCGCCGGAAGCAATACAACCCGCTTTGTTTTGCGTTTCCGTCCGCAAACCCGCGTTTCCGGAACGGCAGAGGCTCTGGTAGCTTCGTTGCAGGAAGCCGTGGTTTACCCGAACCCGGCCACGGAGCAGGGCTTTACCCTGCGCGCAGGCGGCCTGAAAGCCGAAAAGCTTCAGGTGATGCTTTACAACCAGGTTGGCCAGTTAATTGAAAGCAGAACTATTGTTCCGGAAAACGGTACGGTAGAGGCGAAATTCTTAAGCAATAAACTGCCTAAAGGAATTTACACGCTGAAGCTGCTCACTTCCGATAGCCAAGTTGCTAAAAAAGTAGTGTTGCAATAAACCTGCAGGGCAGGAATCTTTTAGCTGTATTTAATAAAAACCGGTTCCCTTTTCGGAACCGGTTTTTTTATGCTTTTACCTATCGTTTTCCAGGATGGGAATAAAATCGTTTTTCTAATCTCCGATAAGCCGGCAACTCTCAAAAGGTTATCCGGGAATTCAATGAGATGTATTGTAATTGGCTGTAAGTGAGAAAACTGTATGAATATTACGGGGTAGGCTTCCGGTGCTTTGTTCCCATAAAACGGAAATCGTATACATAACTATGTGTTATTAATTACGAAAGATAAAGAGGTTGCGCTATGAAAAAGTTAAAAGTGTTTATAGCAGTTCTTTCCACAGCCTTCCTGGTAGAAACGGCCGTAGTGCCTGCTCAGGCCTTCCGCTTAGCCGATAACGTTAAGCAGGAGCATAAGCAGGAGCAAAAGCAGGAAAGCAAAAAGAAAAAAGGCTGGAGCCGGAAAGGTAAAGGCGCCGCCATTGGTGCGGGGGCCGGGGCTGCTACCGGAGCCGTGGTTGGCGGTACAAAAGGCGCTTTAATCGGCGCCGGAGCTGGTGCGGTTGGCGGAGCTATTATTGGTAAGAAACAAGACAAGAAAAAAGACCCGCAACGCCACGAACAGTACTCCGATAAAAATAAAAAAGACTAATGCTAAGCGTGTAAAAACCCTGTCTCAGAGGGCAGGGTTTTTATATGTTTTAAAATGCTAGTCTTTCCGGCTTAAAAAGCCCTGATCTGCTTTAACCTGAACTTCTGAAATATTAGTGCTGAAAGCCTCTTTCGGTTATGAAAACAAAAATAGAACACGACAAAAAGTATCAGCAGTTTACCCTGAATCTGGGCGATGACGAAGCGGAACTGGCTTATTCGAAACCGGATGAAAAAACCATTGCTTTTACCCATACCTACGTACCGGAAGCGGCCCGGGGAAATGGCATGGCAGACCGGTTAATTGAAGCAGGATTGCGCTACGCCGAAGCTCATAATTTAAGGGTGGTGCCCGGTTGCGAGGTGGTAGAAGTGTTTTTTCAAAGGCATCCGGAATTTGGTCGCTTATTGAAGTAAAAGGATTATTCCGGTCTTGCTGCCTGTTTAAAAATATAGGTCACCCCTTGAACAGCCTTCGTGGTTTGTTGTTTATACCATTGGCTTACTTCCTGGTGCTGTTTGCTTAAATAATTGAACCACATAAAGTAAGCCTCGTTACAAAATCTAAATGAGATTATATTTTTAAAGCATACTGTTATGAAAAATCTGAAGATCTTAACTGCCATGTTGCTGGCCTTCGCATTTAATATTTCCGTTATGGTTTCTTCTTCTGCCGAAATTAACCCTCAGGCAAAGCAGGATACCACCATCAGAAACAAAGAGCGGATCAAAAAAGGTGGTAAAGACGTAGGAACCGGCGCAAAAGATGTTGGTAAAGGCACCAAAAACGTAGTTGTAGGCGGCGCTAAAGCTACCGCCAAAGGAGCCAAAAAAGTAGGTAAGGGTGTAGGCAAAGGCGCCGAGAAAGTAGGGAAAGGCGTGGGCAAGGGTGCCAAAAAGGTAGGTAATACGGCCGAAAAAGCTGTAACCAGCGACGATAAAAAGTAAAAGAATCGTAAAATGGAATTGAACGGGGATAATCCCTTTTTTACATAGCGTTTAAGGCCCTGCTCAATCGGCGGGGCTTTTATTTTTGTGAGGTTATTCGGGTTATGTTAATAAATTATCCGGCAAGGTTGCTTTTGGAGATGCTATGCTTTTCGGCTAAAAAAGTCAGGTATAAGAGAGTGAAGGGTTGTTAGAATGTGAAAAAGCAATTGCTTACTTTTTCTGAAAACTGAAATAACCTTAACTTTCCCGGAGAATTTAAAACTAAAACACTTTACCCGCATGCAATTAGCTAAATCGTTTTTTCTGGAGCTGGAAAGAGAGAGTAAAAATACCCGCAAGATGCTAACCGCTGTGCCTGAAGACAAATTCAGCTGGCAACCGCACGCCAAAAGCATGAGTTTAATGCGCCTGGCCGCGCACATTGCCGAAATTCCGGGCATGTTCGTAACCCACGCGCTGGCCAGCGATTCCCTGGATTTTGCAACTTTTAACTTTCAACCTAAAGAGGTAAAGTCTTCCGGAGAGTTGCTGGAATTTTACGACGAAACTTTGCAGCCTGCCCTGGAAGCGCTTAAAGCTGCTTCGGAAGATGACCTGATGAAGCATTGGGTGATGCGCCAGGGCGAGATAGAACTGGTGAATCTGCCGAAGTTTGCCATTATCCGTTCCCTGTGCCTCAACCACATTGTGCACCACCGCGGGCAATTATCGGTTTATCTGCGCCTGTTAGATGTTCCGGTACCCGGCATGTACGGCCCCTCCGCCGACGAAGCTTTTTAATTATCAGTTGCTGTACCGGTGTTGAAATCCGACCGGTACAGCAACGTCCTTTGGGTGCTCCCGGTTAAACCTCATGCGTGCGAAAACGCTATATTTTCTTTCAAAAAAGCCTAAGCCTTATATTTCTTCCTTTCCAATATGGTTTCCTCCTTTCCAGGTTCCCGGTAGCAGGCATTTTTGGCGTCAACTTTTTCTCCGGAAATAAATTAAAACTTCCGGAAAGCTTCCCTGTTTAATTCCTGCTTACGCTTCAGAAGTATTTATTCATAAATCATAAAAGGAGGTATTATGGCATTAAATTTTGAAGATTACGTGAAAGACGCGAAAACCTGGCTTCATCACGCGCAACAGGCTTTGGGCATTCAGGATGAACAGCAGGCCGGCCGTATTTTCCGGGCGGTGCTTCACGCCATTCGCGACCGGCTGCCGGCCGAAGAAGCCATGCACTTAGGCGCCCAGTTACCCATCATCTGGAAAGGAATTTTTTTCCAGGGCTTTAAATTGCGTCCCGAGCCGGTGGTGATCCGCCACGAAGAGGAGTGGCTCGATTTTATCCGTTCCAAAGACCAGGCCGCAGCCATCGATTTTCCAACCCTTGATCACGTACGGCTGGCTTTTCAGGACATTATGAGCATGCTGGAAACGCACCTTTCCGAAGGGCAGTACCTGCAGATCATTCAGGCGCTGCACGCCGAAATTGTGCACGTGCTCGATGAAAATGTAGTGGGCTACTAAAGCCGAAACGCTATCGTTTTACAGGAAAAAAGCAGCCCTATAGGCTGCTTTTTTCCTGTGAAGATTGCTTTATTAAACCCAGAACCTTCACAAGTTCTGGCCGGAGATTCACTTGCATACTCTATTTAAATATAGCTGTTTGCCAGTTTTTAGTCAAGATACCAATATCCAGATACTAATATCCATTTACCAATATCCGGATACCAATGTCAATCTACTTATTTAAACCGGGGCTTGGCGCGTTCGTACTGCACGGGCCATTTTTCTTCCTGATGTAGTTCGGTAGCTGCCGTTAAGCCGAAATACGGGTTTCGGAGAAATTCGCGGGCAATAAAAACCATATCAGCCTGCCCCGTCCGGATAATGTGGTCCGCCTGGTGGGCATGCGTGATCAGACCAACGGCACCGGTTAAGATGCCCGTTTCGCGGCGGATCTCCTGGGCAAAGAAAGTCTGGTAGCCAGGGCCGGGTTTTATCTGCTGCACCGGCACATTTCCTCCCGAAGAACAGTCGATCAGGTCCACGCCCATCTTTTTTAATTCTTCAGCCAGGCGGATCGATTCAGAAAGCGTCCAGGAAGCGGGCGCCTCTTCCACCCAGTCCGTAGCCGAAACCCGCACGAAAAGCGGTAACTCTACGGGCCATACTTCCTTGACCGCGGCCACTATTTCCTCCAAAAGCCTGATCCGGTTTTTAAAGCTGCCGCCGTAATTGTCGGTGCGGGTATTGGTAAGCGGCGATAAGAACTCATGGATCAGGTAGCCGTGCGCCGCATGAATTTCAATAACCTTAAACCCGGCCCGTAAGGCTCTGGCAGCAGCTGCTTTAAAATCCTGCACTACTTTCCCGATCTGTTCCGTGGTCAGTTCCAGAGGCGGCGGCGTGTGGTCGTTCAGCGGGATCGGGCTTGGAGCGTAAACTTCTGCCCAGCCGCCCTGTTCCGGGGTTAAGTGCTCGCTGCCGTTCCAGGGCTCACTCTTGCTGGATTTTCGGCCGGCATGCGCTAATTGAATTCCCGGAACGCTATTGTTTGCTTCAATAAAAGTCGCGATCCTTTTCAGGAATTCGATCTGTTCGTCTTTCCACAAGCCCAGGTCTGCCGGTGTTATCCTGCCCTCCGGCGAAACCGCCGTTGCCTCCGCAATTACAAGTGCTGCACCGCCAACTGCCCGGCTGCCTAAATGCACCAGGTGCCAGTCGTTGGCAAAACCGTCTTTCGAAGAGTACTGGCACATCGGCGATACAACTATCCGGTTTTTAAACGCAATGCTTTTGATTTTTATGGGGTCGTATAAATGGTTCATGCAATAAATGTAAATCCTTCTGTTGTATTGTAGTTCTTTTACCGGCTAAAGGTTGCTTTCATTTAATTTTCCTCCATATTTCAGTTCCGGTTAAGGAAAGTGCCTGTTCTTAGGATCGGAACATTATTCTCCTAAGCTTTAGCTGAAACAATGCGTGTTTTGTTGGTTATTTGTTGGTTAAATGCATGCTGAGCTGTATTAATTATAATTTTATATATTTTGAAGTTTGTTCTAGTAGCAAGCATTTCTGAAGTTTTGATTTTTTAACAGATTGCCCCTCGTTTTTGCTTTGTTTTTAACGCTATAAAGCACACAATCAGTAACTTTTCATTTTTCTTGTTTAAAACTTGAATATTTTGTTAAAATGCCTGAAACGCGCTCAGGCGTTATTTTTTTTGCGAAAAAATCAGGATATTTGTTTGATTTGCTATTGTTATACTGCAATTATTGATAATAAAGGTTGTGGTAGCATAATATAAAGATTTGAATGTTGGTTGTGTATGAATAGAATTGTACTTATTAAATTATTTTTTGTTTTATCCGTTCTCAATGCATTTGCTCAGGTGAAACCAAATTTGGGTACCATGGGTAATTTCACGGTGCTTGCCGGGAGCAGCATTACCAATACGGGTAACAGTATTATTTACGATAACGTTGGCATCTGGCCAGGCAATACGATCACCGGTTTTCCTCCGGGGTATATCAACGGTTCCCAGCACATAAACAATGCTACTTCCCAGAATGCCCATACCGATCTTACCATTGCCTACAACAATGTAGCCGCCCAGGCGCCTACCGTTAACCTTACCGGGCAGAACCTGGGAGGGCGCAACCTGACTGCCGGCGTTTACCGGTTCAACGGCAACGCCGATCTTACCGGCACCCTGACCCTGGACGGCAGCGGCAATGCCAATGCAGTTTTTATTTTCCAGGTGCTGGGAAATTTAACTACCAGCCCGAATGCTATCCTGAATATGCGCCAGGGAGCCCGTTCCCCCAATATTTTCTGGCAGGTTACCGGGTCAGTAAACATGGCAGCCGGAACCAATTTCAAAGGCACCGTAATGGCCGACCAAAATATAACCATGGGGAATGGCGCCATTTTACAGGGGCGCCTGTTAGCGCGCAACGGCTTTGTTTCCCTGGATAATAACCCGCTCACCATCCCGCCTCCGCGATTCAATTCTGATATTTCCATTGAAAAAACCGTTAATGCAGGCCCCTATTCCGTGGGCGACCTGATCACGTACAAAGTAGTAGTAAAGAACCTTGGCCCGAGTAACGAAACCAACCTGCTGGTAAACGATATCCTGCCGGCAAGCCTTACTTACAAAAGCTTCCAGACGAGTAACAAAACCACTTATAATCCTGCAACGGGATTCTGGTCCATCGATGTGCTCAATAACGGCGCTGCCGATACCTTAACCATTACGGCCACCATTATTGCTCCTAATTTTATCACCAACACCGCTACTGTTACCGGCGATGGAATCGATAATAATCAGTTGAACAATGCCTCTACGGTTACGATCTGTGCCCGGCCTGCAAAACCGACCGCTATCCTTGGCCCGGATGTGCTTTGTATCGGAGGAATCGGAAACACCTATTCAATCCCCGCTGTAGCTGGTGCCACCAGCTATACCTGGAGTGTGCCAAGTGGCTGGACCATCATGTCCGGGCAGAACACTACTTCCATTAATCTGTTGCCAGGTCCGGATACAGCCTCGGCCATCGTGTCGGTAATTGCTTCCAATGGCTGCGGCGAAAGTCTGCCAAGCATCAAAAAAATATTAGCGTTTCCTCCCCCGCCTGCAGATCTGCCGGCAATTACAGGTAATGCAGTGCCCTGCCAGTTCACAACCGGCAACGTTTACAGCATCCCCCAGCAATTAGCAGTTTCAAATTACACCTGGTCAGTGCCTGCCGGCTGGACCATTACTTCCGGCCAGGGAACGCCCAGCATTACCGTTACCGCTGGGGCAAGTGCCGGGGTAATCTCGGTAATTGCCTCCAATGATTGCGGAACAAGCAATCCTTCCAATCTGAACGTAGAACCGGCATCTGCCGCACCGGTAGCACCGGGGCAGATCAGTCCGCCATTTGCCGGAAACCCATGCGTAGGGCAGGTAAGTTTAACCTACTCTGTTCAGCCGGTACCCAAGGCCTCTTCCTATACCTGGACCGTGCCGGCTGGCTGGACCATTGTTTCCGGCCAGGGTACTCCCTCTATTGTAGTTACGGTGGGCAGTAATAATGGTACCATTTCTGTATTTGCTTCCAATGGTTGCGGCGACAGCCCGGTCAGCACCATGACCGTAGTGCCGGCAACCAACCCCCCTTTAACGGCTGGTCCTATTACCGGAGAATTTATTCCTTGTATCGGGCAAACCAACGTTACGTATTCCGTTCCGGCACAACCGGGAGTAACCACTTTTAACTGGACCGTGCCACATGACTGGACCATTGTTTCCGGCCAGGGCACTAATAGTATTAATGTTTCACTTGGGACGGCAGCCGGTACGGTAGATGTATCGGTTTCGAATGGCTGCGGAACCAGTTCGGCCAGTACGGCAGTGGTAACGCCCTCATCTACCGTGCCGCCAACTCCGGGCGTTATTGTAGGTAGCGCCGGTGGTGCCCCTTGTGCCGGGCGCGCGAATATGACCTATACGATTCTTCCGGTAAGCGCAGCCTCTACGTATACCTGGACAGTGCCAACCGGCTGGGCTATTACTGCAGGACAGGGTACGCCAACGATCACCGTAACGGCCGGCAATGCAGCCGGTTTAATTTCGGTGGTGGCGGCAAATGGCTGCGGCTCGAGCACGGCCAGTACGCTGGCGCTTACGCCTACTTCCACGCCGCCGCCGGCTCCGGTTTCTATTGCCGGGAACGCTATCCCTTGTGCCGGAAGTTTGAATAATGGTTACTCCATTGCTTTTGTAAACGGCGCTACCAGTTACATCTGGGCCGTGCCAACCGGCTGGACAATTACCTCCGGGCAGGGAACCACTTCTATTCAGGTAATTGCCGGCAATACGAACGGAAACATCAGTGTAATGGCCATGAACGATTGTGGCGTCAGTACGGCAACGCTGCTGCCGGTTACCGCTGCCAGTGCCGTTCCGGCTATGCCAGGCGCAATAACCGGTGGTTCGGATGTCTGCATTAATCAAAATGGGATTACATTTTCCATTCCGGTGGTTGCTAATGCTTCCGGTTATACCTGGAGCGTGCCAAGCGGCTGGACCATTATTTCCGGCCAGGGAACCCCTACTATTACTGTAAATACAGGAACGGCCGGCGGAACAATTTCGGTAGCGGCCACTAATGGTTGCGGCGGCGGCGCTCCCAGAACGTTTACCATTATTCCTAATGTAAACCCGCCGGTTGCACCGGGCGCAATTTCCGGGAATATTGTTCCCTGCACCGGTCAAAGCAACGTTACGTATTCCATTGCAGGTTTAACCGGCATATCGAATTATGCCTGGAGCGTGCCCGCCGGCTGGACGATTACTTCCGGACAAGGCACGACCAGCATTACCGTTACAACCGGCAATAACAGCGGGGCAGTTACTGTGCGCGGGGTAAACAGCTGCGGAAACGGTGCTATCAGCACGCTTGCCGTTACGCCTTCCAGCGCAGCAGCACCAGCGCCGGGAGCAATTGCCGGAAGCAGTGTGCCATGCATCGGACAAACCGGGGCAACTTACGCTGTAGCAGCTGTTGCCGGAGCATCTTCTTATAACTGGACCGTTCCAACCGGCTGGACGATTACTGCTGGTCAGGGCACGCCTTCTATAAACGTAACGGTTGGCACTACGGCCGGCACCGTTACGGTAACGGCGGCTAATGGCTGCGGTACGGGCGTGGCGAGCACGCTGGCGGCAACACCAACCTTCAGTAATCCGGCAACTCCCAGAAGCATTATTGGAAACAGCGTGCCTTGTACTTCGGGCGGAAATATCACCTACTCAGTACCGATTCAGGGAAATACGGCTGCTTTTACCTGGACCGTGCCAGCGGGCTGGCTAATTGTTTCCGGCCAGGGTAGCGGCAGCATAGTAGTAACTCCTGGAACAGCAGCGGGCAATATTGAGGTAGTTGCTTCCAATGGTTGCGGGGCAAGCGCACCTGCTATTTTGCCGGTTATGGTAACTACCAGCACTCCACCTGCGCCTGGTGCAATTACTGCGCCTTTCAGTGGCAGCCCGTGCGCCGGTCAGTCGGGCTTAACGTATTCTATTGCTCCCGTAACCGGGGCATCGGCTTATACCTGGACGGTACCGGCCGGCTGGACCATCGATTCAGGACAAGGAACTACCAGCATTACAGTTACTACCGGATCGGCAGCCGGAACGGTATCGGTAAGAGCGGAAAACGGCTGCGGCAGCAGCACGGCCAGTACCCTGTTCAGTACCCCTACTTCTTCTACTCCGATCACTTCAGGCATTATTTCCGGACCGGTGGCCCCTTGCGTGGGGAACACGGCTACCACTTATGCAACCGATGTCGTGATTGGTGCTACGGGCTACACCTGGACCGTACCAGCGGGCTGGTCCATTGACGTAGGACAGGGAACAACCAGCATTACTGTTACACCTGATGGCACTGCCGGGCAGGTTTCGGTAGTGGCTTCGAACGGTTGCGGCGCAGGAACAGCAACTACGCTAACAGTTACCCCAACCACCACCACGCCGGTAATTGTTGGCGGGGCTATAAATGGTAATGCCAATGTGTGCTCCAATGAAACAGGATTGGCTTATTTCATAAAACCAGTTGCCGGTGCCGAAAATTATTTCTGGACCGTGCCGGATGGCTGGCTGATTACTTCCGGGCAGGGCACCGATAGCATTACGGTGGAAGCTGGCAGTACAGATGGATATATTAAGGTAATAGTAGCCAACCAATGCGGAAACGGAACAGCAGACAGCCTGGCCGTAATCATCCGCTCATCGCTGACATTTACGGGGAAAATTCAAGATGAAAGCTCTCCGTGCAAAGGCCTGAAATATTCGGTAACGCCGGTGCCGGGAGCCACTTCTTACGATTGGGTGCTGCCTGCCGGCTGGAAGATCACTTCCGGGGTTGGCACGCCGGTTATTACCGTGGAGGCCGCTCCGGGAAGAGACACCATTTCGGTAACGGCTAAAAATGCCAGCTGTACAAGCGTTCCGGTAAGCGCCGTAGTCGATGCGAAAGCTCTGGCGGCTGACCTGGAGATCCCGAACGTGTTCTCGCCTAACGGCAACGACATAAACGAGCAGTGGGAAATCAAGAACCTGGAAAGCTACCCGGATAACGAACTGACGGTCATTAACCGGTGGGGTAATGAAGTGTACAAACAGAAAGGCTACCGTAATAGCTGGCAGGGCGGCAGCCTGAGCGGAGGTACTTATTACTACATCCTCCGGGTGAAACTGTGCAACAACGAAGAGAAAACCTTTAAAGGGTACGTGATGATCGTGCGCTAATTAGCGGATAATCGGAAAGAAAGATCAGGAGTGAAATTTTTATAAAAGAATGCGCCGTATAGTTATTTTTTTGGGGATTTGGATGGTGGCCGGAAGTGCGTTTGCGCAGCAAAGTGCCCAGTATACCCAGTACATTTTTAATGGGTTGGTAATTAACCCGGCATACGCCGGCAGTAAGGAAATGTGGAACCTGAGTGCGATCTACCGCGACCAGTGGGCCGGTCTGGAAGGAGCGCCAACCACGCAGACCTTCAGCGTTGATGGGACGGTTAAGAAAAACAAGATCGGGCTGGGGCTGCAGGCAATTAACGACCGCTTAGGCGCCCAGGGGCAGTTAAGCGTATTGGCCAGCGCCGCGATCCGTATGCCTTTAAGCGGAAAAAGTAAACTGAGTTTTGGTCTGGCTGGTGGCGCTACGCAGCATTCGCTCGATGGCACAGCCCTGAAAGCAACTGCCTCCAACGACCCGGATATCCCGAATTCGAAGATCACCGAAATTGTGCCATCCGTGAAGGCCGGTTTCTATTTTCATACCGACCGCCTTTACGTCGGCTTATCGGGCGCAGACCTGGTGCCGGTTAAAAATGAATTCGTGCTTACGCCGGAAAGGCATTATTTCCTGACTTCCGGTTATGTTTTTGACCTGGGGGAACACGTGAAATTCAAGCCCAGTTTTTTACTGAAAGAAGATTTTAACGGCCCTACCAACCTGGATCTGAATGCCTTTGTGCTGTTTGCCGAGCGGATCTGGATCGGGTCTTCTTACCGCACGGGGGTAAACCTTTTCAAGAAAACCGGAGCTGCTAAAAACGTGGACCTGGCAAACGCCTGGGCCGGCATTGCCGAAGTTTACCTCACGCCTAAGATCAAGCTCGGATATTCCTACGACGTAACCCTGACCGGTTTGAGCAGCTACCCGAGCCATGAATTTTCCCTGGGGTATTACATCCTGAAAAAAGAAGGAACCAGTTTACTTTCACCCCGCTATTTCTAATTACCGAAGCTTTAAAGATGAAACTAAGAGCACTTTTTTTACCTTCTGCCCTACTGTTTTGTATTGGCTTCGCACAGCCCGTTTTGGGCCAGGCCGATCTGAAAACTGCCAACCGCCTGTACGAGGAAATGGCTTTTGCCCAGGCAACCGAAGCTTATAAAAAAGTATTGGACAAAGCCGAGCCTACCTTGGAGGTAACCCAGCGTATTGCGCACAGTTACCGGCAAATGAACAACAGCAAGGAAGCTGAATTCTGGTATGCCCAAGTGCTGGCTTTCCCGGAGGCTGCCAGCGTAAACCTGTTTTATTATGCCGAAGCTGCCCGCCGCAACGGGAATTATGCCAAAGCCAAACAACTCTACCTGCAATACGGGGCTCAGGTGCAGGCCGAAGCCGCGCTGGCTCATAAAATGGCAGCTGCCTGCGATGAAGCCATGCACTGGCTGAAGAACCCGAAAAGCATCGAACTGAAGAAAGAATCCATTAATTCGGGCAATTCAGATTTTGGTACGGTCTTTTATAAAAATGGCATCGTCTTTTCTTCCGACCGGGAGAACCCGAAGAAAGGTGCCCAGCAGGAAGTTTATGCCTGGAACGGAAGGCCCTATCTGCAGCTTTATTACGTAGAAAAGGGCAAAGACAAGAACTGGGGACAGCCGGTGGCCATGCCTGAAGAACTGAATACCACGTATCACAACGCCTCGCCTACTTTTTCGAAGGATGGGAATACGGTTTTCTTCACGCGGGTAAACAAAGAACAGTTCCGCCAGCGCAAAGCCAACACCGACCCGACCAGCTGGATAGAACACCCGAAGAAAAATGACCTGGTCAGCCGCCTGGAAATTTACAGCTCCGAGTTTAAGAACGGAAAATGGACCAAACCGAAAGCCTTTGCCTACAACAAAGCCCGGGAATATTCGGTGGGCCATCCGGCGCTTTCTCCCGACGGACAGGTACTGTACTTTGCTTCCGATATGCCAGGAGGCTTAGGGGAAACCGATCTGTACTATTGCCTGAAAATGCGTGATGGCAGTTGGGGCAAGCCGGTAAATTGCGGCGCTACGGTAAATACCGCCGGCCGTGAAGCTTTCCCGGCCGTAGCTGCTGACGGTACGCTTTATTTTTCCTCCGATGGTCACGTAGGAATGGGCGGGTTGGATCTGTTTTCGGCCAAAGGAGAAAAAGAGAACTGGAAAGAAGTGGCAAACCTGCAGGCCCCGCTGAATTCCGGCAACGATGATTTCGGAATTATCTTCGAGCCTAACGGCGAGAACGGGTATTTGTCTTCGAACCGCGACAGTGAGAACGGCACCGATAATATTTATTCCTTTAAGCCTTACCGGATTCCGTGCACGCTGGAAGGTCGCACAGTAGAACAGGCCGTAGCTAAGCATAACCAGGACCCGCCGAAACCGGTAAGCAACGTAAGGTTAAAACTTTACCATCCGAACGATACGGCTGCTATTGTGGCTTATTCCGATGCTGACGGAAGATTCAGTTTCAATATTGAGCAGGGCATAAAATATACCATAAAAGGCATTAAGAGTGGTTACCTGACCAAGTCAGCTGAGGTAACCCCGGACTGCAAAAGCGTGCTCGATATGATCAAGCTGAACATGACACTGAACAAGAACGTGGTGAACAATTCTTACATCGTAGAGAATATTTATTATGACGTCGACAAGCACGAGATCCGGCCGGATGCGGCCAAAGAACTGGATAAACTGGCGGTAATGCTGCGGGATAACCCGGAAGTTAAGATCGAACTGAGTTCGCATACCGATAGCCGGCAAACCAACGGCTATAACCAAATGCTTTCCCAGTTACGGGCCGATGCCGCCGTGGAGTACATTATTTCTCAGGGAATTGACAAAAAACGCATTACAGCCAAGGGCTACGGCGAGTCGAAGCTGCTGAACCGCTGTAAGGACGGTGTGAAATGTTCTGAACAGGAGCATCAGCTGAACCGGAGAACCGAATTCAAATTGATCCGGTAAAGCATTTTCGCTGGAAAAACTTTTACTTATTTTATTTGTAGTAAGCCTGCGTTTATTTAAGCGCAGGCTTATTTTTTCATAATAAATTCATAATTAATGAATATCCTTAATGGAAAATTAGATAAATATTAAAAATAAATATAGGGTCATTTATATTTATCTTGTCTTTTGTTTAAATACTTTGCAAAATTTGCACATATTTGTGGTGTTAAGTTTTGTGTACTGATACCTGCTTTATCTTCTTTTAGTTAGCTGTTTAAAGTTCAATGTTTTTTGATTCATAATTGATTCATGGGTAAGAATATATTCCTGTCTTTGTTCTTTTTGCTGCTTGCCGGCTATATTCCAGGCGTAGCCATGCCGCTCTTAACCGGCACAGAAAAGGGGGCGCTTTTTCCCGGTAAAAAAAATACTGCCCAAAGGGCTACAGGTTCAGGGAAGAAAGTTTTATCCGGAAATCAAAAAAAAGGCTCTGTCGGCCCGGACCTACGCATAAAAAAAACGGCAAATAAGTTCTTTTACGATTTTGGCGAAAGCGTAACTTTTACGATTAAAGTATATAACGAAGGAACAACACTGGAGCGAAACGTTTTTGTGGAAGATGCCCTTCCTACGGGCTTAAGCTATTTAGGTGCCAGTCCGGGTTATGATAGGGCAGCAGAAAGATGGATAATCAACGCCCTCGCCATTGGTGATTCCGCCACGTTTACAATCTTTGCACGAACTACCAAAGGTGGTCAGATAACAAACGTGGCTTATGCGAATTTAGACGGGTCTATTGATGCCACGCCTGCTAATAACAGTTCTCCTGCCACGATCTGCGTGCGGCCGCCTGATCCAGGCATTATAAAAGGGCCATTGAATCTGTGCATAAAAGATAGTAGTACGTATTCGGTTACCAATGTTCCCGGCGTAGGCTTTACCTGGTTTGTTCCCCCTACGTGGACGATCATATCCGGACAGGGAAGTAATGCCATTCTGTTAAAACCAGGAAACGATACCTTAACGGCTTATGTGTATGTAAGAGGAAGCACCACTTGTGGTACCAGTACTTTAGACTCCTTAAAGGTTATTGCCACCAGAAAGCCGGATAGTTTGTCGGTAATAACCGGCGATACGGTGGTGTGTGAAAATGCGATAGGAAAGGTTTATTCGGTAACTGAAAATTCGAACGTTGAAGATTATACCTGGAAAGTGCCGGCCGGGTGGGTAATTACTGCCGGGCAGGGAACGCATGCTATTACGGTAAATACCAGTGCCACCGGCGGGGTAATTTCGGTGGAAGGCGCGAACATCTGTGGCTTGAGTCCCAAGAGCGAACTTCCTGTAAAGTCGGTGAAATTGCCGCTTACGCTTGGTAATATTATTCCGCCTTTTGCCGGCGATCCCTGCGTGGGGCAGGATAGCCTGGTTTATACTGTACTTGCCGCAACCGATGTGACCCAATACAACTGGACGGTACCAACTGGTTGGACGATAGTTTCCGGGCAGGGTACTGATAGTATTACCGTATTTGCAGGCACAACGGGCGGTTTGATTTCGGTGGTGGGCGAGAATAACTGTGGCGAAGGCCCGGTAAGCAGTTTGCAGGTAACGCCAGCCACCAAAGCGCCCGACCAACCGGCTGTAATTTCCGGCGATATTTTTCCTTGTATTAATCAAACGGGTGTAATCTACAGCGTTGCGGCCCAGGCCGGCGTAAATAAATATAACTGGACGGTCCCGGGTGACTGGACAATTGTGGCAGGCCAGAATACGAACCAGATTACGGTAAATGTAGGCAGCCTTGCCGATTCCATAAAGGTTACGGCTGCTAACGGATGCGGAACCAGTATAACCAGTGCGCTTGCCGTAACTCCGCAAACAGGCGTGCCGCCTGCTCCGGTTGCAATCATAACCGGTCCGGGCGGTAGTCCGTGCGTTGGCCAAGTGAATTTTGTGTACTCCGTGGCTGCCGTAGGCGGCGCTTCCGGGTATACCTGGTCACTGCCTAATGGCTGGACCATTGCATCAGGACAGGGAACAAATGCCATTACCGTTTTGGCTGGTAGTAACGGAGGGCTTGTTTCCGTGACAGCCGATAATGGTTGCGGCTCCAGCCCTGCCGTATCGGTTCCGGTGCTGCCGGTCGCCTCGCCACCTGCCGCTCCGATAGCCATTTTGGGCGACCCGGTGCCTTGCGTAGGCAATACCAATAATATTTACAGCGTGCCGGTAATTCCCGGCGCCGTTAGCTATACCTGGACCGTACCTGCCAGCTGGACCATAAATGCCGGTCAAGGAAAAGACAGTATAGATGTTACTCCGGGTACTACCGGCGGCGTGATTTCTGTAATTGCGGAAAACAGCTGCGGAAGCAGTACTGCGATAAGCATGGTGGTAAACAGTGCTACGGCCGAACCGGCCAGGCCGGGAGCCATTAACGGAAATGCCAATGTTTGCCTGAACCAGAACGGCCTTACGTATTCAGTAGCAGCAGTGCCCTTTGCTTCGGCCTATTACTGGACCGTACCGCAGGGCTGGACCATAAACTCCGGGCAGGGAACCAACTCAATTTCTGTTCGGAATATCACATCGGGAGGCACTATTTCAGTAACTGCCGTAAATGGCTGTGGTTCCAGCCTCGATACTACCTTAACGGTTACCATGAGTACCGTTGCCCCTGGCCCGGCCAAACCTATAACCGGAAGCATTAATCCTTGTATCGGGCAGACCTCCGCTGTTTATTCTACCCAGCCGGTGCAGGGCGCTTCCAGCTATAACTGGACCGTGCCGAACGGCTGGCAGATCATTTCCGGGCGGGGTACCGACAATATAACCGTTACTATAGGAGCTCAAAGCGGAAACGTTTCGGTAGCGCCGGTAAACGGCTGTGGAAGCGGCGCTTTCAGCACCCTGGTGGTTACGCCATCGAACAGGACCGTGCCGGTGGTAGGGCCTGTTTCCGGGAGCGGAGTGCCTTGTATCGGTCAAACCAAGGTGAAGTACCAGGTTGCCGCTATTCCGGGTGTCAGCGTTTATAACTGGATCTTACCGCAGGGTTGGATCATAACCAAAGGTTCTGGCACTAACAGCATTGAAGTTGAGGTAGGCAATACTTCCGGGCAGGTAGAGGTTACCGCGGCTAATAATTGCGGCACCAGTTTACCAGTGAATATTCCTGTAAATCCTGCATCCAGCGCACCGGATTCTTCGGGCAGGATCTCCGGTCTGGCGGGGCCTTGTCTGGGAAGAACTATTACGTATGTAACCTCTGGCGCAAGCCGAACCGATACCTATACCTGGACCGTGCCGCCGGGCTGGAACATTTTGTCCGGTCAGGGGAATGATACGGTAACCGTGAGGGCGGGCAGCGCGGCTGGTAACATTACCGTAATTGCTTCGAACGGTTGCGGAGCGGCCCCCGCTGCCACCTTTGCCGTAACGCCGAATACCACGCCGCCGGTGCTAACCGGTTTGATCTCGGGCCGTGACCGGGTTTGTGAAGGCGAGGAAGATTTAACGTATTCCATTGCCAGCGTTTCCGGCGCGAGTTCTTATAATTGGACGGTGCCTAATAGCTGGCAGATCATCTCCGGGCAGGGCACTACCAGCATTGTGGTAAAGGCCGGCGATACGAACGGGAATATAATGGTAGATGCCTTAAATGATTGCGGCCGGAGCGCTACAGTTATTTTTGTGGTGAACGTGAGAACGCTGCCGGTAATTACCGGGAAGATGAAAATTGAAAACCTGACCTGTACCTCCCGCAGCTATTCGGTTACGCCGGTTGCAGAAGCTACCAGTTATTTCTGGACCGTACCGAAAGGCTGGGCCATAACCAAAGGACAGGGAACGCCGGCCATTCAGGTAACGGTTTCAGCCGACACCGGTTCGGTGGCCGTAGCTGTGCAGAACGATGGCTGTTCCGGCAAACCCCTGAAACTGAAAGTAAGCGGCGATATTACCCTGGATGTACCAAATGCCTTCTCCCCGAATAACGATGGCATAAACGATGTGTGGGAAATTCCGGAACTGGATAACTACCCCGATAATGAGGTTACGGTAATAAATCGCTGGGGAAATGAAGTTTTCCGTACGAAGAATTACCAGCAGAACTGGAACGGGAAAGACCTGGCGGCCGGCACCTACTATTATATACTGCGGGTGAAGCTTTGTAACGAGGTAGAGAAAACCTTTAAAGGGTTTGTAATGATTGCACGCTAAACTTTAAAGGAAGATGAATTTACGAGGAATGCGACAGATATTGCTTATTTTTTGCCTCTGGCTGGCTGCCGGTGCGGTCTATGCCCAACAAAGTGCCCAGTACACCCAGTACATTTTCAACGGGTTGATTATTAATCCGGCTTATGCGGGTACCAAAGAGATCTTAAATGCCAATGCCATGTACCGGAGCCAGTGGGCCGGCCTGGAAGGTGCGCCTACCACCCAGACCTTTGCGGCAGACGGGGCGCTTAAAAACAACCGGCTTGGCGTGGGGCTTCAGGTTGTGAACGATAAAGTAGGCGCTCAGGGAAGGTTGAATATTCTGGCCAGCGGGTCGGTGCATTTGCCGGTAAGTTATGAAGGCCGGCTAAGTTTCGGCCTGGCCGGCGGCGTAAGCCAGTATTCCATAGACGGCAGCATGCTGAAAACGGTAAACCCCAACGATCCGGCCATTCCGAATTCGAAGTTCTCCTCCCTCTTGCCCGATGCCCAGGCAGGAGTTTATTTCCATACCGAACAGTTTTATGCCGGTTTTTCCGGAGCGAATTTAATTGGCGCTAAAAGCGATTACGTGCTTACGCCGGAACGGCATTATTTTTTAACTTCCGGCTATGTTTTTAACCTGGGAAGCATGGTGAAGTTTAAACCGAGCTTTTTGCTGAAAAGTGATTTTAAAGCGCCTACCAACCTGGATCTGAATACCTTTGTGCTGTTTGCCGAACGCCTTTGGCTCGGAGCCTCGTACCGCACGGGCGTACACCTGCTGCCGGAAGCCTCTCTGGACAAAGACCTGGGAATGAAGAATGCCGTGGCGGGTATCGTGGAGCTTTACCTTACGAAGAAGATCAAGATCGGGTATGCGCATGATTTTACCCTGACCGGCCTGAGCGAATATGCCAGCCACGAATTTTCCCTGGGATATTATTTCCTTAAAAAAGATGATAGCCGGATGCTTACACCCCGCTACTTCTAACCTGATCGCTTTTTCTGCCTGCATCTTCCCATGAAACTGAAACCGCTTTTTTTATTTTTTACCCTACTGTTTTGCCTGCTCGGCAGCCAGCCTGGCCGGGCGCAGCTTCCGCTGAAAGCAGCCAACCGCCTGTACGAGGAAATGAAATATCCCCAGGCAATTGCCGCCTATAAAAAGCTGCTCGACGAAAAGGAGCCTTCTCTGGAAGTGCTGGAAGGTTTAGGGAACAGCTACCGGCAAATGAACAACAACAAGGAAGCCGAGTTCTGGTATGCCCAGACCATGAATTTCCCGAAGGTGAGCGTCGAAACCCAGTACAATTACGCCGAGGCGTTGCGACGGAACGAAAAATACGAACGCGCCAAAGAAGTATTTCAGCAGGTACTGGATAAAGATAAAACCAAAGCCGAACAGGTAAACCAGCTGATTACGGCTTGTGACCAGGCTTTGGCGTGGCAGGCCAATCCCAAAAGAATAGACATCAAAAAGGAGCATTTCAATTCCGAGAATTCCGATTTTAGCCCGGTTTTCTATAAAAAAGGCCTGGTGTTTTCCTCTGACCGCGACCGGAAAACCAAAATGGGCATGTATAGCTGGACGGGAAAACCTTACCTGCAACTCTACACCATTCAGCAGGATTCTACCGGAAACTGGAGCGCACCGGCGGCTTTGCCAAACCGGATAAACTCATCCTTTCATAATGCGGCAGCCACATTTTCGGCCTCCGGCGATACCATTTTCTTTACCCGTACCAACAAAGAGCCGGTGCGCCGCCGCAACGGCAACTCCGACCCTACGAGCTGGCAACCCGTTCCGGCCAAAGACCAGTTCCTGAACCGGCTGGAGATCTTCACTTCTGAATTTAAAGGCGATGCCTGGACTGCCGCCAAACCGTTTGCATATAATAACCACAAAGAATATTCGGTGGGGCACCCGGCGCTTTCTCCGGATGGCAAGCTGCTTTATTTTGTTTCGGATATGCCGGGCGGAAAAGGCCAGACCGATCTGTATTTCTGTGAACGGCAGGCCAATGGTTCCTGGAGCAAACCGGTTAATTGCGGGCCAACCGTAAATACTCCGGGTAAAGAAACATTTCCGGTAGTAGCAGCCGATGGCACTTTATACTTTTCTTCCGACGGACATGTAGGAATGGGCGGTTTGGATTTGTTTTCGGTGCAGGGTTCCCGCGACCAGTGGAATGAAGTAAAAAATATGGAGCCGCCATTTAATTCCGGAGCCGATGATTTCGGGATCGTTTTTGAACCGGGTACTGAAAAAGGATATTTCTCTTCGAACCGCAACAGCGAAACCGGGGTAGATAATATTTACAGCTTTAAGCCGGAACAACTGCCCTGTAAGCTCGATGGCCGGGTTATGGAGCAGCCGGTGGCGCAGCAATTGCAGGCCAAACCCAAACCTATTGCCGGAGTAATGCTTCGCCTTTATAAACCCGGCGATTCCATTCCTCAAACCACCTATTCCGACGCCGATGGTAACTTTACCTTCCCGATTACCGCTGGCATTGAATATACCATTAAGGGTGTGAAGTCGGGTTATTTAACCAAATCCTCTACCATTACGCCGGATTGCAAATCGGTGGTGGATATGATCAAAATCGATATGGCCATGAACAAGAATAAGATGAATTACTCTTACGTGGTGGAGAACATTTACTACGACCTGGACAAATTCGACATCCGGCCGGACGCAGCCAAAGAACTGGATAAAATGGTAGTGATGCTGAAAGACAACCCGAACATTAAGATAGAACTGAGTTCGCATACCGACAGCCGCCAGACGCAAGGGTATAATAAATTGCTGTCGCAGTTGCGCGCCGAGGCCGCCGTGAAATACATGATCCTGCAGGGGATCGATGCCCGCAGATTGAAAGCAAAAGGCTACGGCGAAACCAAACTCCGGAATCGTTGCAAAGACAACGTACAATGCTCGGAAGAAGAACACCAGCTTAACCGGAGAACCGAATTTAAGCTGATCCGGTAGCGGGTTTTTCAACCGAAAAGGCTACAGTTTTAGACAGAAAAAGTGCCCTAGATTATGAGCCTGTGCTGAAAGGCGCAGGCTCTTCTTGTTCCATTTCATTTCTGATTTATCATAGCCTGTTATCAACCTAGGGCATATCCACCTCTTTAATAACCAACATCACCTCGGTCTGTGCCCCCACAGACCGAAGCAGAGGCCTGAAAAATTAGCAATGGTTTTGTTATCTAAACTATGAAAGAGGCAAGAAATTCCGCCATTTCCGGGCAAAGCGTTTATTATGCATTAATGAGCAGGTAGCTTTTTAACTTTTAACTGCAGTGCTTCGGTCTGTGAGGGCGCAGACCGAGGTGAAAGGACAGCAACTAATCATAGCAGGTTTTTTCAACACTGCTAAGTCGGAATTTCTTCTTCAAATTCATCACGTTACCCATAGTTACCATCAGATTTTAACCAACTCTATAAAGCTTGCTTTATGGGAATTCATTGCCGTCTGCTTTAGCTGACGGAAAGCAGGATGTTTCATTAGAAGGCTTTAGCCAAACGATTCATTTGCAGAAAACATTTAGACTAAAGCCATGAATAAAGTTTGCCTGAAGTCCGTCAGCTAAAGCAGACGGCAATGAATTTCTAAGTTAAAGGCAGGCTTTGATGGAAGAAAAAAAACACGCTCTATCCATTCAATAAAATAAGAAGAACCCAGGGCCTTACTCCCGGAAATTTATCTCCGTATTATCCCCGATGTTCAGGCTATGGCTTAAACCTTTCAGGCTGGAATCGTTACCGATGATGGAATCGTGCATGACCGTATCGTGCAGTTCGCTGTATTCGCCGATAATGGAATCGCGAAGAATGGTATAGTCGATTACCGTATGCTGACCAATGGCTACGTTCGGGCCGATCACGGAATTGGAAATGCTGCAGTTCTTTCCGATGCTTACCGGCGGAATGATGATGGTATTGGGGAATTCGGGATAATGGGAGTTTTGAAATTCCGGGCGGTTCAGCAACACGGCGTTGGTGTGCAACAAGGTTTCTTTGCGGCCGCAATCGTACCAATGGTCCACCTCGCAGGTCGTGATTTTTTCGCCGTTCCGGATCAGGTCCATTAACGCATCAGTCAGGTGGTACTCGTTCTGGGTTTTAATGCCTTCCTGCACAAGGTACTCCAGGCTTTGGGCCAGCTTTTCCGGGTGCATCAGTTTATACAAGCCTACCAGCGCAAAGTTCGATTTCGGGATGCGCGGCTTTTCAATAACCTTGGTAATAAAGGAATCTTCGCCTATTTCAGTTACGCCGAAAAGGCTTGGCTGATCCACTTTTTTTACGCACAGCACCGAATGGGGCGAAGCCAGGATCTTTTCCAGGTCTACGTCCACAATGGCGTCGCCGAGCATGATCATGATGCTGTCTTCGTGGCGGAAATTCTCGCGGGCTACCCATAGGGCATGACCAAGGCCTTCGCGCGGTTCCTGAATCACGAATTCGGCGTGCAGTTGCGGGTAATTCTTCTTTACGTAGGCTTCAATTTTATTTCCCAGGTACCCGATAATAAAGACAAAATCCTGGATGCCGGCGTGTAAAAGCTTTTCGATGATGTGGCCCAGAATGGTATTCCCCGCCACCGGAATCAGCGACTTGGGTTGGGTGTGGGTGTGCGGGCGCAGCTTGGTGCCAATGCCGGCAACCGGAATTACAGCCTTCATACGTGCAGCATTTTAAGGCAAGGTAAGCATTTTAAGCATTCGGTAACCGGAAGCCGGCAGGTTTTACACATTCTTTACATTGCCTTGAGTTGTAGAAGCTTGTGCGGGTATTGGCTTTGCATTTCCGGCCAGAAAGTATACTTGCAAAGCATTGTTTTGGTTTTGCCGGAAAACTGTAAGCAAATTAATGCGTAGCTATGCGAGGCAGAAACCCGTTGGCCGAAACGCTATATTTTTGCCTTAAAAACCCCGGGTTTCTTTATATTGCCGGTTCTTACAATTTACATCACTTACAAACACTATGAAAAAATTATTGCTTTACTTTTTTGGTCTGGTAGTGCTGCTTTCGCAGACTTCCTGTGGTTACAACGAAATGGTGGCAAAGGATGAAAATGTGGCTGCTAAATGGGCGCAGGTACAAAACGCTTACCAGCGCCGCGCCGACCTGGTGCCGAACCTGGTGAATACCGTAAAAGGGGCCGCCAATTTCGAAAAAGAAACCCTGACTCAGGTAATCGAAGCGCGTTCCAAAGCCACCAGCATTCAGTTAAGCCCCGACCAGCTTACGCCGGAAAATATGCAGAAATTCCAGGAAGCCCAGGGACAGTTAAGCGGCGCCTTGTCGCGGTTAATGGTTACGGTGGAAAGATACCCGGAACTGAAAGCAAACCAGAACTTCCTGGAATTGCAGGCCCAGCTGGAAGGTACCGAAAACCGCATTTCCGTGGAACGCATGAAATACAACGAAGCCGTACAGGACTACAACACCTACGTGCGTTCGTTCCCGCGCAACATCATTGCCGGCTGGTTCGATTTCGAGCGTAAAACCCCATTCGCCGCCGATCCAAACGCCCAGCGCGCCCCAAGCGTACAATTTTAAATTGAATGATTAATGATTAATGATTAATGATTAATAACTCTGTCAAAAGAATGTTAACTGCTAGGAACCCTATAATCTTTGATCTGAAAAGCCTTGTTGGGATTTCGGTTAAAACGAATTATTAATCATTATTCATTAAACATTAATCATTAGAAGAAAAACATGCGCGACATCATTACCGAAGACCAGGAAAAGGAGATAATTGAAGCCATTGAGCAGGCCGAAGCCAATACGTCCGGCGAGATCCGCGTGCACATCGAGAACAAGTGCCAGATAGACCCGCTGGACCGGGCTGTGGAGGTTTTTGCGGCCCTGCACATGCACCAGACCAAATTGCGGAACGGCGTGCTGTTTTACGTAGCCCTGAAAAGCCACAAGTTTGCCGTGATCGGCGATGCGGGCATAAACGCGGTGGTGCCTCCTAATTTCTGGGACGATATAAAAACCAACGTGCTGGCGGCTTTCAAGAATGGCGATTACGGGAAAGGCCTTTCGAAAGGAATTTTAATGGCCGGGGAGCATTTGCGCACTTTCTTCCCCTTCGATGCCCAGACGGATACGAACGAACTGAAGAACGATATTTCCTTCGGCAAAGACGAAGACCATTAACCGGTTTGCTGGTTTAAACGCCCGGCTCTGCCTTTTTAATTGCTGCTTTGCCTGCCGGTCTCCGGCGGCGGAAACGCTATAATTTCTTTATGAAAAAGTACTTTCTTTTAATCTGTTTCAGTTTCCTGACCTTTCTGGCTTTCGCCCAGGAGGCTTCGGATATTCCGCCGCGCCCCAATCCGCCGCGGCTGGTAAACGACCTGGCCGATATGTTGCGCCCGGAAGAAGAACAGGCCCTGGAACAGAAACTGGTAAACTACAACGATACTACTTCTACCCAGATCGCTATTGTAACCATTACTTCTTTGGGGCCTTATGAAATTGCTTCCTATGCTTACCGGATCGGCGAAACCTGGGGCATTGGCGGCAAAGGTAAGAACAACGGCATTCTGATACTGGTATCGAAAAACGAGCGGAAAGTAAACATTTCTACCGGTTATGGCCTGGAGCACGTAGTGCCCGATGCCTATGCCAAACGCATCATCGAGCAGATCATTAAACCAGCTTTCCGGCAAAACGATTTTTACGGCGGCCTCAACAGCGCTACCGATCAGCTCATACTCCTGGCCAGTGGCGAGTACCAGGCCGAACCTAAAAATTACCAGGACGGCGGCGATTCGCCTTTACTTTTCTGGCTCATTATTGGTTTGCTGGCCCTGTTTATTATCTCCCGTATTTTCCGGGGCGGTGGTGGCCGGAGGGGCGGCGGCATGCGCACGCTCATGAACCCATACGGTGGCTTTGGTACCTTCGGCGATTTTTCGGGCGGTCGTGGCCCGTTTGGTGGAGGCGGCTTTGGTGGTGGTGGTGGAGGTTTCGGCGGTTTTGGCGGCGGCAGCTTCGGCGGCGGCGGCGCCAGCGGCGACTGGTAACCCTATACCCGTAAGCCTGATCAAGCATTCTTTAAAAACACCTGTCAGACCAGCAGGTGTTTTTTTATGCCCGGCAGTTATGCCGGAATCCAGGAATCAGCGGCTTTGGTTTACTTATGCTGAAAAAGCGGAAGAGCTTAAAACTTCTTTGCCCTGCTGTGGTTATCAGTTTATGTTTTTAACCGGTGAGCCTGGCAATGTAAAGGAACGAACCCTGGAGCAGCTTGCCGGAACTTTCAGCTTGTATTAATGTAAATCTTCGCCTATGAAAAAGCACCATTTTTCAGTTCTTTTTGCGCTTGGTATAATCTTATTGCTGCTGGCATATTCCTGCTCCGATTCCAAAGGACCAAATAAAGACTACGGCCAAACAAGCGCTACCGAAGAAAATAAACCACAATTAGCCGGAGAGGAAGCCACAACCTTAAGTCCGGAAGAGCTCAGAACCAAAGGCGAGCATTTAGTAGCCTCGGTAGGTTGCGACGACTGCCATTCTCCCAAGAAGCTGGGCGGCCCCATACCCGAAGTGGACAAAGATTTGCGCCTTTCCGGCCACCCGGCCAATATGAAACTTGCTCCCTATAATCAGGAAGCCCTGAAAAACGGCTATGTACTGGCTAACCCGCATTTTACCGCCTGGATCGGCCCCTGGGGCATTTCCTACGCCTCTAATTTAACCCCCGACAAAGAAACCGGCATCGGGAACTGGCAGGAAGAACAATTTACACGCGCTCTTAAAGAAGGGAAATACCACGGCCTGGAAAATTCCCGCACGCTGCTGCCGCCCATGCCTTGGCCTAATTATAAGAACTTTACCGACGAAGAACTCCGCGCCATTTTTACCTACCTGAAATCCATAAAGCCGGTTAAGAATGTGGTGCCAGCTTCCGAACCAAAGGGGGCTTGAGGGTTTGGGGACAGACCTCACCCCAGCCCTCTCCTAAAAACAGGAGAGGGAGCTTTTTGTCTGAATCAGGATTTTCAGGATTATAGAATTTTCAGGACAATTGTCTGAAATCAGAATTTGCAGAATTATGAAATTAGCAGAATTTCCCTTTAAAGCTGATTTTACACATATCGCCAGCGCAGCGTCGCGCGAGCCTACAATATCTGATTTTACATCTGAAGAGAAGAGTCAGATCGGAGGAATGCTGATCCCAGTTTTTGTGAGAGCGGCCTCCTATTCATACGGTGCCGGAGGCAGGCCGCTAGGCCAGTTTGAATAGAAGACGCGAACGCAAAAACGAAGCCACCCGGCTTGAGGGAGAAAGCTAATTAGGAGTTAAAAGTTAAAAGTTTAGAGTTGAATCTAATAGAAAGCAATATTGTCAGAACAAGATTTTAAAGATTAAAAGGATATTCAGGATTTAATTTCTAAAAAAACTGAAGTCGAGTTTTGTAATTTTTCCTACACAACTGCCTTAAATTACAGGCTAAACCAATTCCAGAAGTATCTTAATCGCAACAAGCCAACAAGGCTTTTCATTACCAACAGGAATGAAAAAGAAAAAGACTCAAAGAATATCCAACTAAAGCTTCAGGTACTTTTTCACCTCAAAACCTACCCTTTCCAGTGCCAATTTCTAATTCGTAATTTCTAATTTCTAATTAGAAGAATTACCTTTGGAAATGGCACGTAAAAAACTCTTCCTGCTGGATGCCATGGCCCTGATTTACCGGGCCCATTTCGCATTCAGCAAAAATCCGCGCATCAATTCCAAGGGCATGAACACGGGCGCCGCGCTCGGTTTTACCAACACCCTGGTAGACGTTCTGAACCGCGAAAAGCCCGACCACATTGCCGTAGCCTTCGATGGTCCGGAGAAAACTTTCCGCCACGACAATTTTGTGGAATATAAAGCCAACCGCCAGGCCATGCCTGAAGATATTTCGGTGGCCATTCCGTACGTAAAAAAACTGGTGGAGGCCTTCAATATTCCCATGCTCATCATGCCCGGTTTCGAAGCTGACGACATCATTGGAACGCTAAGCTGCAAGGCCGAAAAAGCCGGCTACGACGTGTACATGATGACGCCGGATAAAGATTACTACCAGCTCGTGACCGAACACGTTTTCGTTTACAAACCCGCTTTCCTGGGCAATGCCATCGATATTATAGACGTGCCCAAGGTGCTGGAAAAATGGGAAATTTCGGATGTAAAACAGGTAATCGATATTCTGGGTTTACAGGGCGATGCGGTCGATAATATTCCCGGCATTCCTGGTATCGGTGAGAAAACGGCCAAGACCTTAATTCAGAAATATGGCTCCGTAGAAAACCTGATCGCGCACGCGCACGAGCTCAAAGGCAAGCAGCAGGAAAACGTGATGAAGTACGCCGAGCAAGGCCTGATGTCGAAAGAGCTGGCTACCATTCATTTAGATGTTCCCATTCATTTCGACGAAGAAAAGTTTGAATACAATGGCCCGGACGAAGAAAAATTGAAAGCCCTTTTCGATGAACTGGAATTCCGAACGCTTGCGCAACGCATTTTCGGAAACGCTACGGTTGCCACGCCAAAAGCCCCGAAAGCTGCGCCTCCGACCATGGTCAAGGGCAAAAAATCCGATCAGCAAACTTCGCTTTTCGACGACCTCGATGACCTGGCCAATGTACCGGATTCCGGCGAATCCCTGGCAGGTTTCCGCCGCAACATTACCAATTCACCGCACGATTACCATTTAATAAATACCCCGGAATTACGCCAAAGCCTGATCCAATATTTAAAACAGCAAACCGAAATTTCCTGGGATACCGAAACCGACAGCATCGATCCGATCACGGCGCTTCTGGTAGGTATGTCGTTCAGTTATATTCCCGGCGAAGCGTATTACGTAGCCATTCCGGAAGATGAAAGAGAGGCCCAAAAAGTAGTGGAGGAATTCCGGGAAATTCTGGAAAGCGAAACAATCTTAAAGATCGGGCAGAACATTAAGTACGACATCCTGGTACTGAAACAGTACGGAATTTCGGTGAAAAAGCCGATCTTCGATACCATGATCGCGCACTACCTGCTCGAGCCGGATATGCGTCACAACATGGATCTGCTTTCGGAAACCTACCTGAACTACACCCCTATTTCCATCACCGAACTTATCGGCAAGAAAGGCAAAAAGCAGGTAACCATGGCCGATCTTGCGCCAGAAGAAATTTCGGATTATGCCTGTGAAGACGCCGACGTAACCCTAAAGCTGAAACAATACTTCGAGCCGCTGCTGGTAAAGAATAACCTGAAAAAACTCTTCGACGAAGTGGAAATGCCGCTCATAACGGTATTAGCCGAAGTCGAAAAAGAGGGCATCGCCATCGATTCCAAAGCCATGGCCGAAAGCTCGAAAGAACTGCAGGGCTACATCGAAGAAATTGAAAAGCGCATTTATGCATTGGCCGGTCAGGAATTCAACATCGGCTCCCCGAAACAGTTAGGCGAGATCCTGTTCGATAAAATGGGGCTGGGCGGCGCAAAATTGAAGAAAACCAAAACCGGTCAGCACGCCACCGGCGAAGAAGTGCTTTCGAAGCTCGCTGCCGAACACGAAATTGCGCAGCTTATTTTAGATTACCGCCAGCTTTCCAAGCTGAAATCCACGTACATCGATGCGCTGCCACAACTGGTTTGCAAACGCGATGGCCGGGTGCATACTTCTTTCAACCAGGCCGTGGCGGCCACCGGGCGTTTAAGCTCCACCAACCCGAACCTGCAGAACATCCCGATCCGGACCGATAAAGGCAAAGAGATCCGTAAAGCGTTCGTGCCGCGCGACAAAGACCACGTGCTGCTTTCCGCGGATTATTCCCAGATCGAGCTCCGCATCATTGCGCATTTCTCCGGCGATGCTACCATGAAAGAAGCCTTCCGCACAGGTATGGACATTCACACCAGTACGGCTGCCAAAGTGTACCACGTGAAACCTGCGGAAGTAGATTCGGAAATGCGCCGCAAAGCCAAAACCATCAACTTCGGCATCATCTATGGTATTTCCGCTTTCGGTCTGGCTGAACGCCTGAAGATTTCGCGCCGCGAAGCCGCCGACATCATTGAAGCCTATTTCCAGGAATTCCCTGCCATTAAGGAATACATGGATGAAGTGATAAACCAGGCCCGCGAACAGGAATACGTGGAAACCGTTTTAGGCCGCAGAAGATACTTGCGCGACATCAATTCCCGGAACCAGACCGTGCGCGGGTACGCCGAACGCAACGCCATTAACGCGCCAATTCAGGGAACCGCCGCCGATATTATTAAAATTGCCATGATCAACATCCAGGACTGGCTCGACAAAGAAAAGCTGCAAACCCGCATGATCCTGCAGGTGCACGACGAATTGGTGTTCGACGTACCGCTGAACGAAGTGGAAATAGTAGCGCCCAAAGTGGAAGAGCTCATGAAAAACGCCCTGCCGCTGAGCGTACCTATGGAGATCGGCATCGGTACCGGCTCCAACTGGCTCGAAGCCCATTAAAAAAGTAGGGACAGGTCGCGACCCAATGCTGTCAACTTAAGAAAAGTAACGTCATTTCGAGCGAAGCCGAGAAAACTTATGGGAATTACAATGGGCTGGCGAGCGTAGCAAGACAGGCCTTACAATAAAATCTATCTGGAATGGCCCCATAAGCTCCCTCAACTTCGTTCGGGATGACGCAATATTTCAATTCATTTTTTCTTAAGTTGACGGCATTGGGTCGCGACCTGTCCGCAAACGCCGTGACCCGATGCAAAACGCCCTGAGCAGCCCGTAAAACAGTAGGTTTTATGCTGAAAAAGTAAACGTATGAATTTTAAACACGTCTTTAAGATTTCCCTGTTGCTATTGCTGGGCTTTATGTATCTGGGTTTTAAACCGGCTGCTAGGGAGAAAGCTAAAACCGACGAACAGGTTTTGATCGAGCTTATCCTGCACCGGGGCTTGGTGGAGCGGGATAAAGTAGCAGATTACCGTTTATTCAAAAACAAAAAGAAGTTCTATATCAGCCGCCGCGTTTATGAATCCGTTTTTAGTGAGCTGGATGCTGACTTTGTGTTTGCGGATTATGCAGCGGAACGTTTCCCTAAGAGAGTTGGTAAAATAAAAATAGCAGCCCTCACAGAAGAAGAGTTGCAGAAAAAAGCTGATAAAAAAGGCGATTTCCTGTATCTGAGTATCAGCGATATTAAAATTGAAGGCGATCGTGCCCAGATCGGATTATCTTTAAACTGGAAGGTTTCTAAAAATACCAAAGGTATTATCCATATGAGTGGTGGAGGCTATATCCTGGAATATGTAAAGGAAAACGGCCAATGGAAGTTTAACCGGGAACTCCGGAACTGGATTTCCTGAAGTTATATCAACGATTTACAATTAAGAAAACAGTACGGGTTTGATCAGGAAAACCGCACAAAAAAGCGAAGGCTAAAACCTTCGCTTTTTTTATAGGAAGCAAACGGATGATTATGGCTGAGGCGTAAAGATGTAATCTCAATTACAGAAACAGGGAAACCATTAATGGTATCTTTCTCGGCCATGGAAAGAACCAACCTGGTGCTTCATAACTCAGCAAGTTTGAAATCACGATGCTCCCCATCTGCCATTAATCAAATCATCGATTCATTGTTTTGAAAGTTTTAAGCTTGTTTCTGCGGCAGCCCAAATCCCCTGCAGCGGGCGAATGCCTCCGGCCTTACTGCGCACTAAAAGTAGCTACGAACTTGTTAGTGCTGGTGCCGGCGGTTTGAGTACGGCTCAGCACCATGGTAGTAGCGCTTAAAGATTCAACATCGAAGTCGCCGGAGATCAGAGAAAGCGTAGGAGTAGGAATTACCAGGTTTATCTTAGTCTCGTTCTCTTTAAATTCCCAGGTTCCCTGCGAGGCGCCGGGTTGCGAACAAGTCATGGGGCCTTCTTCTACCGTAACCGTACTATCAGCATTGAATTTGTAAAGATCGTCTTTATTGCAGGCCGGAAACAAAGGGTTGCTCAGAAAGTCGTTTCCATTATTGGTTAACGAAGCTAGTTTCCATTTTTTACCCGTCAGCATTTGGGTTTTGGCCGATGGCTCCGGCGCGGTTGGCTGGGGCTTATTATTATCATCATCGTCGTCTTTGCTGCACGAAGTAAAGCCCAGGCAGGTACCCAGCACCAGCAGCAGTAAATATCTTTTCATAAAGGATTTCTTTTAGTTTTTGCCTAAATATACAAAATTTCAAAGGCTTTGTTAAAAACTTTGCGAAGCTTGTTGCGGAGCCAAAAGAAAATTTGCAGGTCAATAAAAAAAGCTACCCCTAAAGGTAGCTTTTTCTGAGGTTTATAAAGGTCAAAGCCTACGGGAATAGAACAGTGTTGTAATTTGTTTCATTAACCGTTGGAATGCTGGACTTATATTTCTCGTTTATCGCTTTAATGAATTCATTTGCTACGATAGCATTTCCACGAGGTGAGAAATGGAGGCCATCAAGGCTGAAAATGTTTCCGGTTACCAGTGCCGTGTTGTAAGTAACCTGATTTCTGCTGATTCCGCCAGCTATCTCGTTAAGGATAGAATAAGCATCCACGAAGGCCAGGCTATTCGGTTTTGCAGCATTTGCATTATCAACCAGCCTTTTAAGTGCTTCATTGTAATCCGCAACTGCATTTCTAATGGCATCAATCTCAGGTTTGGAGAGCACCAGGTTATCCGGGATTGGAGTTCTGGAGCCAAGTCCCTGACATTTAATAGCTGACGAAGCTGGTAAAAGAATTAACTCTTCCGAGGTTATTGGTCTTACCGTTCCATCTTCCACAACCATAAATGGATTTTGGCCAACTTTAAAGTTAACAGCACCGCGGTAAGCTGCTTTAAGCGAATCGGCTTGGCCTTGGCGCTTCAGCACTAAGCCATTATAAGGAACTGTTGTGAAAAAGGGAGCTTTAGTCAGGTCCGGAATATTAGCAATTACACCTTTAACATTTTTTAATGCCATGGCATTAATTATCTGATTAATTGCAAATTCGAAATTGGCTTTTGGAGTAATAATCTCATCACCGTCTCCCCCTTGAGTAGCATACCCGAGCACATCATTATTCCCGATCCATAGTGAAAGGAAAGTAGGGTTTTGTGCCATTGCCTGTTCTAGAATTGTTACTGAGGGCGATGCAGCGAATCGAACAAAGAATGGGTTAGCTGTACGAGGATTTGCAAATATCCCCATAGGGTCACCATAATTCGGAGCAATCAGGTGAAAAGATTTAGCTCCCGGAACACCCAAATTATTATATGGGCCTTGATTAGTTGGGGCAAATTTTACAAATAACTCTTGGGCGGTATAGGTAGTTGACCCGGAAACCACCGGGCTTAAAGAAGTACCCATGCAGTCGGTTACAGAGGCTAATTTAAGTCGGTGGTCAAGTATGATGTTGCTCCCGTTAATTTTGGGAGAACTGGCTTCTACAGCCTCTGCCAGTAATGGCTGCCGGAATTCCCCGCCCCCGACCAGTTTAAATTGTTGCGCTAAGATGTTTGGATAGGAAACCTCCTGGCCTCCCCGGTACAATGCACCATCGGCAAAGCCTGCTGTCAAAGAGTTACCTAAAGAGACGTAACGCTCAAAATTTGCTTCCCCGGCACTTGCTTTCGGCGCATCTATTTCGGGTTTGCAGCTGCTTAAGAAAGCGGCCAAAGCCAGTGCCGCCAGTCCTGATTTGTATAAAAACTTATTCATGGTCTTTTCTGGAATTAAAATTTATAACTAAGCGCTAAACCCGGAATGTAAACATTGGTTTTGTAAGTGCCCGCAATGCCGCCGGATTTATCGGCCTCATCGAAACGTTCTTCCTTGGTAATGTACAGGAACGAAGCATCTACCTGGAACTTGTCGCTGAACTTGTAGCCCAGGCCGCCGGAAATTCCGATCGCATTTGCATCCGGCGTTTCCGGGGTCAGGTAGCCGGCCTGCACCGGGGTATTGTCGTAGTAACCACCGGCCCGCAAAGCAAAAGCATCGGTAACCTGGTATTGTGCGCCTAAGCGGTAAATGTAAACGTCTTCGTAATTCCGGGCGCTTTCGGTAAAATTATTGCCGCCCACGGCTTCCTTAAAATCAAAGCGTAACTTTTCGTAAGCGCTCCAGTTTACCCGCTGCACATCGGCGGCAAGGGTAAGTTTTTCGGTCGGCTTAAATCCTAGTCCTAAAGTAATGTTGCTGGGCAGTGGTAAGGTGGCGTCAAATTCCGTATTCGGGAACCGGTTTGCCAAACTCGGAGCCACTTTGTTGGTTACATCGCCGCCCTCTACCTCCATTTCTACTTTAGAACGGTAAGTAACGCCCACCGAAAGCTTCTCGGTTGGCTGAAAGAAGATACCGGCATTAAAACCGAAGCCGCTGGCCCGGCCGTCCAGCTCTATGCTGCCTTCTTCGCCTTGCCCGTTCTGCACCGGCAGGTTTCGCTTCAGGTTTACCATGCCGGTAGAGTACACAAAGCCGGCGCCAATACCAACTTTATCGCCGATCTTATAACTTACCGTCGGCTGAATAAAGATGGCCTGCAACGTAAGCTCATTCAAGCCAAACCGGCCGATCCATTGGTTGCCCCATTTTACGCTGCTGCCGAAAGGCGTATAAACCCCCAGTCCGAATTTCAGCGGGCTTTCGTCTTTTCCATAAACGCCGTAGCCGGCAAAGGGCGTCCCCAGCGGGTTGTCGCTCTCGGCGGTGGCATTTCCGGGGGCTTTCTCGAGGTAGGCAATTTTAGAAATAATGCCGCTTACCCCAATCTGGAAGCCATTTTCCCGAAGGTGGCTCATGGCGCCGGGGTTAAAGAAAACGCTTGCTTCATCCAGGGCCAGGCCTGTGCCGGTGTGCCCCATTCCGATTTGCTTCTGCCCCTGCAGGTTCACCTGGAAACCGCCGGCCTGCGCTGCTCCGGAAAGCAATACGCTACCCAGCACAGCCATTAATTTACGTTTCATAGTTTTAGAAAAAGTTATATGCTCACCGGCTAAAGTAAAAAATAATTTCAGATAAAACAGAGTTTCCGCCTTTAATTAATTCGGTATGCCTAACAAATAAGGTATTGTTCATAAAATCTGAAGCCGCGGCTAAGTTTTTTTTAAAAATTTATAAATAGGATTATTTTATCCGGTATTTGATTATCCGGATTCCTTGCCTCGCTTTCAGGATGGCAGGCATTGTTGAAGAAGAGTGAAAATGATAGTCTTTTTATAGGGTAAATTATATATAGAAGGGTTGGTTTATATACTGGAGAACGGATAAGGAGTGTTGTCAATATTGTATATTATAAAGGCCTTGAGGAATTTTGTAGCCGTTAGTATTCTGATTGTCAGGTTAAAGTGAATCGTGAGACTTGTTTTGATGTCAACGGATGCTTACATTTAAACACTTATCAGTCACCCTGTATTACCTAACCTATGAAAAAACGCATACGAAAACTTCTGGCTTTATGCGGCCTGCTGGCCTGCAGCCATTTGGGCTTTGCCCAGTACAACCCCAACCTGCAGTTCAATGCCGGCAACCCCCGCAACCTCAACACCACCGCCGATACGGCTACGGTGGGGTGGCTGGCAATTACGGCCGGCGGCGAAGCTACCAACAGCTGGAGCGCTGTGCAGGCGCTGCCCTTCAATTTTGCTTTCTATGGCAACCCGGTTACCAATTTTAAAGTGAGCCGCAACGGTTTACTTACCTTTAACACGGCCACGGCCTTGCTGCCCAACAACAACGCCGACCTGCCTACCAACCTGCTGCCCGACAAAACCATTGCCAGCTTCTGGGATTCGTTTTCGGCAGCAGCGCCTTTGCCGGCCAATTCAAAGATCTATACCCGCGTATTCGGCCCGGCCGGCTCGCGGCAGCTTTGGGTAAAGTGGATCAATTACGAGATCGGGAATCCGGTTTGCGCCTTTGCCAACTTTGCCTGCGTGCTCGAAGAAGGCACCAATAAAGTGTACATGATCGACATGAACTACAGCAGCGCGGCCAACGTAACGGCTACCATCGGTTTGCAGAATACCAGCAGCCATGCCATTCAGTTCGGTTCCAGCACTTTCGGCTTTTTCAGTACCAATTCCGGGCCTGCCGCCGCCGATAACGATTATTACGAGTTCACGCCGCAGGTTACTTCCGATGCCGGCGTGCTCTCCATCGATGCGCCTACCGTGCCTTTTGGTTCTGGTATTTCCAACGTGGTGGTAACGCTTAAAAACTTCAGCCAGTCCACGCTCAGCAACGTAACCGTAAAGTGGAAAGTAAACAATGTGCAGCAGCCCGATTTTGTGTATAACGGCAGCATTGCCCCGAACACTACTTTAAGCAACGTAAACATCGGCTCCTTTAACTTTGCCGATGGCGCTACCTATAGCATCGAGGCCGAAACGTTCAGTCCGAACAGTTCTTCCGACATTAATCCGGCAAACGATAAAGCCACCAAATCGGTGTGCCCGATGCTGCTCGGGAATTACGTGATCGGGGGCGTAACCGGCCGGTTCAATACCATTACCGAAGCGGTGAACATGCTGCACTGTGCGGGCGTGGAAACAGCCGTGAAATTTACTCTTGCTCCAGGAACCGGTCCTTTTAACGAAAGCGTTTCCATTAATCCTATTTACGGCGCTTCCGGCAAAAACACCATCACCTTCGACGGCGGCACTACCACGGAGAAAGTTACCAGCACCGGATTATATACTTTCCGCTTAAACGGCGCCGACCACATTGTTCTTCAGAACCTGACCATTGAGAACCTGAACCCCACTACGTCCAGCAACATTCTGCTGGTTAGTCAGGCCGACAGCAACATCATCCGCAACAATGTCATTCAGGTTAAAACTGGTGGAACCGGTACCAACGTATTCGCCGGTATTACCTTAGGTACTACCAATTTTACCGGAACGCCAAACAACGGTAGCTTTAACCGGATCGAAAACAACGAAATCGAGAACGGTACTTACGGCATAATAATGCGGGCTGTTGCCGGCGGTCTTGATTCCAGAAACCGCCTTGTGGGCAATACTATTACCGGTGCCGGAACAGCAGCTATTCTCAGCGCATACCAGCAAATGCCCTATATTCAGAAGAATATTATTCAGCTCGTAACTGGCGCTACGAATGCTACCGGTATTCAATCCGATAATAACGATAACTTCGAAATTTCTTTTAATACAGTCAGAAATTTCAGCGGCAGAGGTATTGCAGTTAGCAATGGTAATACAATTAGCGGAGGAGTAAACAGCCGGGCAAAGATTGTAAATAACATGCTGAGCTCCGCGCCAGGTTCGTTTGGCGACGGAATAGGCTTTAATTCGGCTTCTTCATTTATCGATATCCTGCACAACAGTATTAGTATAAATGGGGGCAATGGCGACGGAATTTTTATCAATAGCGGAACTTCTATTACCGTAAAAAATAACTCTATTGCCCTCTTCAATCCTACCGGCACTTTCAGCCGGGCCCTCTGGGGGGGCGCCAGCGTTTCTTTTGCGGCCTTCGATCATAATAATTTCTTTGTTACCGGTGGTGGCAATATAATCCGGCTGAATAATACGGATCTGACTCCTTCAACCTACAAGGGTTTTGCCGGGTTTAATGCTAATTCGCAAGATGGTAACCCGGGCTACCTCGATCCGGTTAACGACCTGCATGCCATTACCCCGCAACTGAATAATAAAGGCGACAATACTGTAGCCGTTACTACCGACATCGACGGCGAGGCCCGTCCGGCTACGGTTGGCGGCCAGGTAGATATCGGGGCCGATGAGTTTACCGTATTTCCGAACGATGTGGCCGTTACCGCCCTGGTGGCACCAGGCCTGAACGGCCGCCAGTTTACTTCCAAAAGCCTTACCGCAGCTCAGGACGTAACCATAAAAGTAGTGAATACCGGCGGTACGGCGCTCAGCAACATTCCGGTGTATTACAGCCTGAACGGCGTAGTTTCGGCCGTTGAAACCATTCCGGGGCCGCTGAGCCCGGGCACCAGCACCAACTATACCTTTACGGCTAAAGCCAATATGGCTGCCGTAGGAACCTACAACATAAACGCCTTTGCTGCCTTAACCAACGATGATGACCGGAGTAACGATACTTTGGGCATATTACAGGTGAAGCAGCTGGAGAATGCACCGGTGCTGGTTTTTCCGGTAGCCGAAGATTTTGAAGCTGTGCCAACGCTTGTGCTGAAAGACAATCAGGTTGGCGTACCCGGCGCCGAGCGTTTCGATTATGAGAATAATTCGGCCGATGGTCGCTTCCGGAGTTTTGCCGGAACCGGCTTTGCCAAAAGCGGTACCCGTGCTGTCACTTTCGATAGGGTCGGTTTTACAGGGGGAACAACTCCGGTAAATTACCTGCTCCTTACCCTGAACCTTTCCAATTATACCACTACCGATGTACTGATGCTGGATTTTGCTTATGCTTACCATACCACTTCTACTATCGATAACCCTCAGAGCCGGGTTTGGGTAAGAGGCAACGATACCGCTCCGTGGGTGGAAGTGTATAATTTGTTTGCCAATAAGATCGGGGCCGGTAATTATAAGCCGGTAACCAACGTGAATATGTCGGCTGCCCTGGCTGCCGCCGGACAAACCTATAGCGCCAGCACGCAGATCCGGTTCGGGCAATCCGGTACCGGTTCTGCCACCAGCACTACCTGTTGCAACGGTACCAGCTTCGACGATATTGCAGTGCGGAAGCTGTTGCAGACCGACCTGAGTGTTACTGCTTTGTTGAAGCCGGTAGCCAATGCCTGTGGCGACAGCACCCAAACGGTATCGGTTACGGTTAAAAACCTGGGAGTTGCTTCCAAATCGAATATTCCGGTTACCGTTAATGTAACCGGACCGGTAACCGCTACCCTGAACGCCACCATTCCTGGTCCGCTTACTACCGACCAGGCCATTACCATTCCTCTAGGCACTCTGAATACCTATGCCGGCGGCAGCTACCGGTTCAAAGCGTACACCAGCATGGCCAACGACGAAGACCTGCGCAACGATACCCTGACCACTACCTTGTTCCTGAACGCCATCCCAACCATGCCGGTGGCTACAAACGCTACTACCTGCGAAGGCGAAAGTGCGGTGCTTCAGGTTAGCGGTACGGCCGATAGCTATAATTTCTATGCGGCTAAAACCGGCGGCGCTGTATTAGTGAATTCGGCAGCGGGTACGTTTACAACGCCACCCCTAACGGCAACTACTACCTATTACGCATCCTCGGTTAATTCTACAGTTGCGGAAGTAGGTCCGAAAGACATGAACATAGGCGTAGGCGGAAGCGTTACACAGTTCGATGCCGGGCTGGAATTTAATGTACTCCGGGAGCTGATCCTGGATTCGGTTTTTGTCTATCCGGCTTCGGCAGGAAACGTGAAAATAAACCTGCTTAATGCCTCCAACGTGGTAATTGCCACCCAAACGGTAGCTGTAACCACACCAAATCTTAAAACGCCTATTCCGCTGAACTTCCGCATTCCGGCCGGCAACGGGTATAAACTGAATGCGCAGGGAAGTACAGTTACAGCCTTGTTCCGGAACACCAACGGTGCTATATATCCTTACCAGATCCCGCAGGCGCTTTCCATTACCGGCGGTACCTTTGGCGTAGGCCCGTTCTACTACTTCTTCTACGATTGGCAGGTAACCGTGCTGGAGTGTGAAAGCAAGCGCGTAGCCGTTACTGCAACGGTAACTCCTCGTCCGGTAGTAAACCTGGGTGCCGATATCCGCGATTGCAGCGGCGGTCCGGTTACACTGGATGCCGGAAACGCTGGTTTAGGATATGCATTCCAATGGTCCCAGGGCGGCACGGCACAGACTTTTTCAGCTACCACTTCCGGTCAGTATTGGGTTAAAGTGACCAACCCGATAACCGGCTGCTTCAAAACCGATACCATCAATGTATTCATCGGAACTTCGCCGGTAGTGGATCTGGGAGCCGACATTACTTCATGCGGAGTAGTTATGCTGGATGCCAGTAATGCCGGAACCGGTTTCGACTACAGCTGGTCGAACGGCCTGGCTACGCAAACCATTGGCGTAACTACTTCCGGAACGTACTCGGTAACGGTAACCAACCCGGCTACCGGTTGCAGCACCACCGATCAGATACAGGTAACCATTAACCAGAGACCAACGGTAAGCTTAGGCGCCGATAAAGTGCAGTGCGGCGGCACCGTAACTCTCGATGCAGGGAATGCCGGTTCCGGTTTTTCTTACCTCTGGTCTACAGGCGGCACCACGCAAACGGTAGGGGCAGCAACTTCCGGCCAGTACTGGGTGCGCGTAACGAACCCGGCTACCGGTTGCTTTAGTACCGATACTGTAAACGTAACGATCAATGCTGCTCCGGTAGTGGATCTGGGTGCGGACGTAATCCAGTGCGGCGGCACGGCTACCTTAGATGCAGGCAATCCGGGCTTTACCTATCTTTGGTCGAATGGCGCTACTACCCAAACCATTAATGCAACTGCTTCCGGAACGTATTCGGTAACGGTAACCAATCCGGCAACCAACTGCAGCAGTACCGACCAGGTGCAGGTAACCATTAATGCCTTGCCGGTAGTAAACCTTGGCGCCGATATAAACCAATGCGGCGGAACGGCTGCTTTAAATGCCGGCAATGCAGGCATGACGTATCTGTGGTCTACCGGCGCTACCACGCAATCGGTTTCTGCAGCCACTACCGGCCAGTTTTGGGTAAAAGTTACGAATCCAACAACCGGCTGCTTCAGTTCCGATACCATTAACGTAACCATCAACAACAAACCAGTGGTGAACTTAGGCCCGGCTATTTCCCAGTGCGGCGGCACGGCCACGCTCGATGCCGGTAATGCCGGTTCCGGTTTCACATATTTATGGTCTACAGGGGCAACTTCCCAAACCGTTAATGTGAGCACCAGTGGCACCTATTCGGTAACGGTAACCAACCCGGCAACCAACTGCAGCGAAACCGCTCAGGTACAGGTAAGCATCAATTCTGTGCCGGTAGTAAACCTGGGCCCTGATGTAACGCAGTGCGGCGGTTCGGTAACCCTGAATGCCGGCAATACCGGTTCAGGCTTTAACTTCCTGTGGAATACCGGCGCTACTACCAATACCATTTCGGCTGCAGCAACCGGTAAATACTGGGTGCAGGTAACCAACCCAACGGGTAATTGCGTGGCTACCGATACCGTTAATGTGCTTATTAATCCACTTCCGGTGGTTGCCGTTTCTACCAGCAAAGCGCCAACCATCTGCCAGGGAGACAGCGTGCTGCTCACCGCCAGTGGCGCCGGTCCTTTCCTGTGGTCGAATGGGGCAACTACGCAGGCCATTAAAGTGAAAACTTCCGGAACCTACTCGGTAACGGTGACCGATGGTTTGAACTGTTCGGCAACTTCCACTCCGGTAACAGTAACGGTAACCCCGCTGCCGGTAGTCAGCATCGCCGACCAGACCATTTGTGCCGGTGGTTCTGCCACTTTAACCGTAACCGCACAGACAGGGGTGACTTATACCTGGTCTAACGGCCAGACCGGCAGCTCCATTACGGTTTCGCCTGCGGCTAATACCACTTATACCGTTACCGCCACAACCGCCGGCGGCTGTACTTCCTCCGATCAGGCTACGGTTACAGTTAATGCCCTGCCGGTAATAAATGCAGGCATGGATGTATCGGTTTGTCCGGGAGCCAGTACTACTTTAACCGCTACCGGCGGAACGACCTATACCTGGACTGATGGCACAAATACCTTTACCGGCAGCAGCATTACGGTTACGCCTGTGGCAACTACCACCTATACCGTAACTTCCGGACCAAATGCCAATAATTGCTCCGGCACCGACCAGGTAACGGTTACCGTATTGCCAGCTCCGGCAGCACCGGTTATTACGTATACCGGCGGCGTACTGGCTTCCAGCGCTACTACCGGAAACCAGTGGTACCTGAACGGCACGGCCATTCCGGGCGCTACCGGCCAGACCCATACGCCTACTGCCAGCGGGAACTATACTGTAACGGTAACTTCAGGAACCTGTCAGACTACTTCGGTAGTGTTCGTATACAACCCGACCGGCCTTGCCGACTCTATGTTTGCTAACCAGTTGCAGGTGTATCCGAACCCTACCACCAGCAGCTTCCAGGTAAAACTTACCGGCTTTGCCAAACCAGCTACCCTCATGCTTTACAACTTAACCGGCCAGCTGGTAGATAAAGCCGAAGTAAAGCCGGACCAGAACAAGGTACTGAACCATAGCTTCGACCTAAGCCACAAAGCTTCCGGCGTGTATCTGCTTCGCCTGGAAACCGAAGGGAAAGTAACCTACCGGAAAGTGGTGAAAGAATAGTAGCGTTTCCGAAGGAAAAAGTAAAAGCCCCGGCCAGCAGGTCGGGGCTTTTTGTTTGTCTGAATCAGAATCAGGATTTTATGATTTTTATGATTTCCGTGACGAATGTTTGTAGGGACAGGTCGCGACCTGTCCGCACGATATCTGATCAATTCGGTATTTGATTGGGATGGTCTGAATCAGAATTTTCAGAAACGAAGTTCGGCGTAGCCAATTATAAAATTAGCAGAATTCTCCTTGCTTTATCTTTTCACGCATATCTCCAGCGCAGCCCCCCGAAATCACGTTTGCGGATAAAAATTAAAGCCTACGGCGATGGTAAAATAAGCTGGTAATAACTGAGATGGAGTGTCGCATAGTAGGGAATCCTTTTGCAAATACAACCACCCCCGAACTCCTTCCCTCCTTTGTCGGGACAGGCTCTTGAAAAGGAGGGGAGCTGCAGTCTGCTGAATTTTAGCTTTTCTGCAAGCTCACATACACTGGAGAATTCAGAATTTAAGATAATAAGCCTGATTAAGTGAAATGAAAAGCTCCCCCCCTTTTCAAGAGCCTGTCCCGACAAAGGAGGGAAGGGGTTGGGGGTGGTTATTGCACGCCTTGCAAAACGCTATAATTTTCGGCTAAAAAACCCTTATCCATTTTTACGTGCAATCCGTTAAGCGGAAAGCAAAACAGGATCTGGATACATGTACGATGTAATTATAGTAGGCGGCGGTCCGGCGGGACTAAGTGCTGCCATGGTTTTAGGTCGTTGCCGCCGGAAAGTAGCGCTCTTCGATACGGGTAAACCACGCAACCGCTGGTCCGAATCGATGAACGGCTTTATTACGCGCGATGGCATAAATCCCGGTAATTTTATTAAACTTGGCCGAAAGGAATTGGGTAAATATGGGGTGGAAGTACACGAGCGGGAAATAGTGGAAGTTGATTATTCTTCCGAAGGTTTTAAAGCCGTAGATGCCAAAGGAAATGAATACCGGTCGAAGAAACTGCTGCTGGCCACCGGGCTGAAAGATCGCTTGCCGGACCTGCCCGGTATTGAAGAAATGTACGGGAAAAGCGTGCACCATTGCCCGTATTGCGATGGCTGGGAAAGCCGCGACAAACCCATTGCTGCTTATGGAAGAATGCGGAATGGTTTCGGCTTATCGCTTTCCCTGAAAACCTGGAGCAACGACGTAATGCTGTTTACCGACGGCACTAACAAGCTTACTGACCCGGAAATCTCAGAACTGGAACGCAACGGCGTGCAGTTAAACACAAAGAAAATAAAGCGGTTGGAAGGGGAGAATGGCCGGCTGCAGCAGATAGTGCTGGCCGATGGCACCTCCGAGCACCGCGAAGCCATGTTCTTCAGCACCGGTACCGAACAGCAATCGCGGCTGGGCGAGTTATTAGGTTGTGAATTTACGAGCAAGGGCGTGGTAAAAACCCGGAAGCTGCAAATGACCAACATCAAAGGACTGTTTGTGGCCGGCGATTCGGCGCGCGACGTGCAGTTGGTAATTGTGGCCGCTGCCGAAGGTACCAAAGCTGCCGTAGCAATTAACATGGAGCTTCAGTCCGAAAGCAGGAGGTAAAAACGGTAGGTTTGGCCGCAAAAAAACTGTGCAGCAGAATTGTTGTTTTGCCGGTGCGGTCTTTTCGGAAGGTTCGCATATTTTTGTACCTTCAGGCCATGTTGATCATTCCGCTTATTCTGGCCCTGACCGGTATTTTGCCGGCTAATAATTTACCCCCTAATGAGCCTGTTTCCCAGATGCTTGCACCTTCTGCTGTGAAATTAAAGGCTGGCGACCCTTCCGTAGGTTACCGGAAAGCTTACCGCTATAAAGGCAAAATAGGTTCGGCGGAAGTTACGGTCTGGCTGGAAACTGATTCCCTGACCGGCAAATTGAGTTCCGGAGAAGACCTGCTTTGCGAAGGGTTTTACTTCTACGATAAGCACCGGAGAAAATTAACTTTACGAAACCAGAAATTCGACCCCAGGCAGCCCCTGGTGCTGGAAGAATCCGTGATTGACCGGGAGCAGGATAAGCTAACGGTAACCGGCCGGTTCATGACAGCAGGGCTACCCGGTAAAACCCTGAACGGCACATGGCTCAGCCCCGACGGCAAACGAAAACTGCCCTTCAGTTTGCAGGAAGATTATACCGGTGCGGTAAAGTACCTGTCGGTAGGCAGGGCTATTTCAGGGCGGCCCTGTAAAGATGGTGGAGTGGAATCTGGTTATGAGGCAGAATATTACCTGAGCTATCTGCTGGTGCAGGTTCCGGGAAGGCCGGAAGTAGAGGCCAGGCTTCGGAAGATATTGGGCGGCCCCAAACCAGAAGAACAGATGCCCGCTTACCTGAAAAACCTGATGAAATCGGGCGAATACGATTGCCAGGAACTCAGCGAAACGGTTCTTGTAAAATACAACGGCGACGATATCTTATCGGTAGAGAATCATAGTTCCTTTCACGGTTACGGGGCGCCGCGCTTTTACCATTCCTTTACCGGCACAAATTTGAATCTCCGAACCGGGGCAAAACTGCACCTTTCAGATCTGCTGAAGCCGGGATTTGAGCAGGACAGCAACATCCCGCCCCGCAACGACGAGAACTACTATCCGGAGGACCCCAACGACTATTTTACGATAGAACCCGACGGTTTAACGTTCTACCTGAAATATGGCGCCAACGTGGAAGAGAAATTCGTTCGTTACGAAAATATCCAATACCTGATCCGGCCGGAGGGCCCACTAAAAGGCTTCCTTTACCGGAAATAGAATTGCGCCGAATTTATAGCAGGTCTCTCAGTTTCTGGCGGACTTTAATTTATCCGCATTTTCCTTTTTCCGGAAGGCCACGATCCGGTCGATCAGGTCGAAGGGGATGGGCTGGTTTAGCGGAAACTGCACCGAACCTTTGCCTTGCTTGTATGGCGCGAGTTCGGTGGCAAAAGCTTCGTGACCGGTGGGCGTGGCGTAAAAGCCGAGGTGATTTTTGAAGCCGGCAAAATACACCAGCGGTTTTCCGTTCGTTTTATAAGCCGGCATGCCGTAGCTGATGCTTTCCACGGCTTCCGGGGCTTGCGCTTTAATTACCGTCCGCACCTGTTGCAGGAGCGCCTGCACGTTTTCCGGGAAATCAGCGATATACGCTTCTACGCTTTCCGCTTTTACTTTGCTTTCCATTTTTGAATGATCTATGCGCCGCCCTCCCGGTTACAGCGATTCGAGCCAGCGCCGGGCTTGCTCCGGATCGGTAAAGAATTGTTCGTTCGGCCGGCCGAAGTTGGTTTGGTAGCGTTCTATTTTGGTGGCATCCTGGTGGCAGTGCGCGGCGGCTACGCATTTTATGCCCCGCGTGCTGGAATAGTTCAGGCTTTTCGCTTCCTCCTCGAACAGGTTTACGTAGCCCACTTTCCAGCCGTAAGCGGCCAGCGTGAGCGGCCCAATGGTGCGGAAGGTTTTATGCGCCTCTAGGTCTGCCGCCTGAAACCCGTAAATGTTTACCAGGATCCGGAAGGTGGAGTCGTCTGGAATTTGAGCCAGGGCTTCCTGCAAAGACGCTTCCCAGGTTGCAATATCGGCTTGTTCGGCTTCGCCGCTGAGGTGCGTTACCACCAGTTGCTTCTCCGGGATCCAGGTTGTTTCGGCAATTAGCTGATCGGTCATGGCTTTGTATTGGTTTAGGTTCTTTGTAGGTAAACCGCGATCCGATCAATTGGTTTAAGTAGAACTCTGCTACGCCACCTTCCGCTTTGTACCAAGGCTTTTTAGGGCAGCAGAATTAAGCCTTTCTCACGAATTCTGATTTAAGCGCCATGGAGCCGAAGCCGTCAATTTTGCAGTCGATATTATGATCTCCTTCGGTCAGGCGGATGCTTTTTACCTTGGTGCCGGCCTTTATTGGTTTGGGAGCGCCTTTTACGGGTAAGTCTTTAATTACCACCACCGAATCACCATCCTGGAGGATATTGCCGTTCGCATCTACAACCTTCAGACCGGTTTCTTCCTGGACTTCATTCAGGTTCCACTCGTTGCCGCACTCCGGACAGGCATAGGTTTCTTCTCCCATGGCATAACCGTAAGGCGAATTACATTTCGGGCAGGGTTTCATTTCTTCAGGCATGGTATTATTTTGTTTTATTGATTTGTTTACTTGCGGACTGCAACCGGAAAGGACAAAACAGGCCGTTTTCGGGTACAGGTAAATGCAGCGGCAATATTACATAAAAAGAACAGGAAAACAGGTTGGTAGTTAGGATTGTAGCGTTATCCGGTTTGCAAAACGAGAAAGGTTCCTGTCCCGGCTATCTGGCTTTAACTGCTACCGGCAAATTCAAAGAAGCATCATCCAGTTTTCGCATTCGGTAGGCGTTCATGGCAAAGCGGCCCAGCTTGTCGGTTAGCCGGTAATTCACCACCGCACCCACCGGCGCCCCGATTATGGGAATAAGTTGTGCCATTTTCGCCAGATCGATGTAATCGCGATACTCCTGCTGAAAACTCCGCCAGTCGAACTGGTTTATATCCGAAGGCAGGTGCTGTTTTTGTTCGTCCCAGTTGGTCATATTCAGGTAAACTTTCCGGCGCTGCTGCTGGCTACTGAAGGTGAGCTGGAAAATGAAGAGGAGGTAAAGCCGTTCCCGGTAATCGTCGGTAGCGTAGCCGTAAAGCGCCGCAATATCGAAAAGCATTTTCAGCTTCAGACTCAGGAATAAGGGGAAATCGGCCAACCCCATCAGGAAACCACCGGCACCTGTTACGCCGCCTTCCGCCGCGGCTGCCGTCCGGTAAATGGCGATCCGCTTCTGCACCTGGGTTTCAATCTGTTCCAGCGAAGCCGGTGCACCGGGGCGGGCCGTAGTAATACGCGAACCAAAAAGCACCGCCCGGATCATCTGTTTCAGGGTAGTGGTAATGGCCGTGTGGATCTTCTCGGGAATAAAGCTGTTCATTTTATCCTGAGTTGCCTTCGAAAGCATATTCAGCAATGATGGGCTTTTCTGCATTTCCCGCTGCCACGCCTGTAATTCCCGCAAAGCCAGTTGATCGTAGGTTATATTTTCCATGCTTCTCTTACGTACAGGTTTTTCCCGAAAAAGGATAGCGTTACCTCACCCCAGCCCTCTCTTAAAAACAGGAAAGGGAGTTTTTTATCAGAACAGGATTATCAGGATTAAAGGATTTTCAGGACAATTGTCTGAATCAGAATTTTCAGAATTATAGAATTTTCAGAATTAAGAAGTAATGGTTTATCGGTAGGGGCACCTCTTGTGGGTGCCCTGGTACATTATCAATTCCACGCATATCGCCAGCGCAGCGCCCCTGAAAACCACGTTAGCAGATTTTTAACAAACCAAAAGGAAAGCCCAATCGGAGGAAAACTGATCCCAGTTTGTGCGTGCGCGGCCTCCTATTCATTCGGTGCCGAAGGCAGGCCGCCAGGCCAGTTTGAATAGAAGACGCAAACGCACAAACGAAGCCATCCGGCTTGAGGGAGAAAGTCAGCTTAACGTTAAAAGTTAAGAGTTGAAGCAAATAGAAAAAATGAAAAGTCTTACTTTCCAACCCTCTCCCCAATGCGCTGAAACTCCCGCTCCGTAAGGCAGAACCGGTGCCCTTCCACCAGAATATGCATCACCAGATTTTCCACCGCTACCGGGCTCCCGAAGTCCACATCTTCCAGGTTGGTGTATTCAATTTTGCTGCCATCTAAAATAGTAACCACGCCGTAGCCGAACACCTCCAGGTAATTGCCTTCCTTAATCACCACGCCCGTTGCTTCGCCCAGCCCAATGCCAATGTATTCCGGCCACTTCGCTACCGCAATGGCTAACCGGCCGAAACGACCACGCTCGGTAAAATGCGTATCGATGTACACGTTATGGATGAAAGAAAGTGCGGTGCTGGTTTTGGTGCGGCCTTTTTCCAGCGAGTAAGAACCGTAGCCTTCGTAGATCATCCGGTCGGACATGGCCGTAGCCCCGGCGCTGGTGCCCGAAATAACGATGTTGTCGGTAATGTAACGTTCCCGCATAATTTGTAAAACCTGGGTGCCCCTCAGGAAATCGGCAATGCGCCTTTGGTCGCCGCCGGTAAAAAAGATCACGTTGGCCCGGCGGATGCGCTCCAGGTTTTCTTCGGTATCGGCTTCGTTGTTTTCATCGATGTGCATATAATGCACGTGGCGTAAACCCAGGTCCCGGAAAGCCTCTTTGTACGCCTGTCCCGATTCTTCCGGTTCGGTGGCCGCCGTAGTAATAACCTCTACGTAAGAACCTGCTTCGCAGTATTCCGAATGAATAAGCCGGAGGAGGCAATCGTCGTCGCCGCCGCCCAGCGCAATTAAAGTACCCTTTATTTTTATCTCTTTTATTAAACTCATATATGCTCTTTACCTACTCCTTAAACGCAGAATCGCCTTTTGGCAGATGCCCCGGTTGTAAGGTTAACGGTTTTTCGCCGAAAATCTCCGGAATTTCGTATTATTAATTTCCGGTAAAGTAACTAAAACCTGATTTTTATGAAAACGCTGAAATTCAAAACCAATATAAACTGCACCACCTGTATGTTCACCGCCAAGCCCTTCCTGGACAAAGTTCCGAATATAATGGGCTGGGAAGTAGACCTGAAAGATCCGGAAAAGACCCTGACCGTAAAAGGCGACCACGTAAATTCCGGTAACGTGATCGATATGGTGCAGCAGGCCGGGTACCAGGCCGAAGAAAAGAAAGGTTTTTTAGGCAAGCTTTTCAGTTAAAAAGGGTAGGGTTTAGGCTGAAAAAACCGTTAGCATTTCCGGCGCTTATCACCGAACTTTGCCCGGTTCAACCACCAATTCTCACGCCCGGAATAATTTTATGGAAAATACCGCTTTTAAAATATACCAGTTCGAAGACAAAGGCCTGGCCCATTATTCGTATGCCGTTCTGAGCGAAGGCGAAATTGTTTTAATCGATCCGGCCCGCAATCCACAGCCCTACTACGAATACGCCACCCTGCACGACGCCCGCATTGTAGCCGTAATCGAAACCCATCCGCACGCCGATTTTGTAAGCAGCCACCTGGAAATTGCCAGCAGCAAGGAAGCCCTTATTTACGCCAGCAAATTACTGGGAGCTACATATCCGCACGAATCCTTCGACGACGGCGATTTCTTTCAGGTCGGAAAAGTTACGCTGCACGCCATCAATACCCCCGGCCATTCACCCGACAGCATTACCATAGTTCTGAAAGATGAAAACCAGAAAGAAGTGGCTGCCTTTACCGGCGATACCCTCTTTATTGGCGATGTAGGCCGCCCCGATTTGCGCGAAAGTGTAGGCAACTTAACCGCTAAACGCGACGAACTGGCCCGGCAGATGTATCGCAGCACCCGCGAAAAACTCATGAAGCTGCCCGACGATGTATTGGTTTACCCGAGCCACGGCGCCGGTTCGCTTTGCGGCAAAGGCCTGAGCAGCGCCAACGTAAGCACCATCGGCGCCGAGAAACTGAGCAACAGCGCCCTGCAGGAAATGACCGAAGAAGCCTTCGTAGAATTCCTGACCGCTGACCAGCCTTTTGTGCCGAAATATTTTGGTTACGACGTAGAACTGAACAAGCAGGGTGCCCCGGATTACAACCCATCGGTAAATGCCGTGCCGCGTCTGGAAGCCGATCATGCCTTGGATAGCAATGCCCTGGTGATCGATGCCCGTCCGCAAACCAGTTTCCGGAAAGGCCACCTGACCGGTGCTATCAACCTGATGGACGGCCTGAAGTTCGAAACCTGGCTGGGTTCCATAGTTGGTCCGGACGAAAAATATTACCTGATTGCCGAAACCGAAGATGCCCTTGAAAAACTGATTGCCAAAGCCGCTAAAATTGGGTACGAGCTGAACATTGCCGGCGGCATTGTAGCCAAAGAACTCGGCGAGGAAACTTCCCCGGAAACCGATGTAAACGCCTTCACGCAAAACCCGGACGCCTTTACCATTGTCGATATCCGCAACACCGGCGAAGTAAAAACCCGCCAGATCTTCCCGAACGCCATCAGCATTCCGCTGCCTGAGCTCCGCGAACGCGCCCACGAAATTCCGGCCGATAAACCCGTGCTCGTGCATTGCGCCGGCGGTTACCGCTCCGCAGCCGGCGCCAGTATCATCCGCCAGGCCGTTCAAGACCAGCCGGTGTACGATCTGGGAGAAGCCATTACGAAGTTCTAGGTTTTAGATAAAGGTAGAAGGAGGAAGGAAGAAAGATTAAGAGTTTTTCTTCGGAAGAGTTACCGTTTTAAGCTGAAAAAGTGAAGCCGCACTGAAGTAACTTCGGTGCGGCTTTTTTATGCAGAAAACATTATAATATTCTCAACTCCTCAGTAGCGTAGGGTTTAAACCCTACGCTACTGAGGAGTTGAGAAAGAAAGCTTGCGCTGAAAAAGCTGCTGTTTGTAGTCTTCCGGAGGAGGACTGCAAACTTTAAATGAAACAGGAAGTCTCCGACTTCCCCACGCTACCACAAATTTCCCGGAACTGCTTGTTCGCGTGGAGCAGCAGAAACGGAAACGGCTGCTTTCATTATTGCTTTGCAGTCGTCCTTCAGAAGAATACAGGAAACGGATTTTCAGAAAATAACTTTTATTTTCTCCAGCTGTTTTTATCTTTCTACCTTCATCCTTCTACCTTCATCCAGAAAATATGTGTGGCCGTTATTCCGTAAACCCCAAAGCCAAAGGAGCCAGTAGGGCCGTAAAGCTGCTTCAGAAAGCCGAGGCCGAAGCGCATTACAACGCAGCGCCCAGCCAGGGCCTTCCCGTAATTACCGACGAGAAACCCAACGAAGTACAGTTCTTTCAGTGGGGTTTGCTGCCGCACTGGGCTTCCGGTCCCGACTATCATCCCAAATCCATAAACGCGCGCGCCGAAACCTTAGCCGAAAAAAATACCTTTAAACAACTGCTGAAACGCCACCGCTGCCTGGTACCCGCCGATGGTTTTTATGAATGGAAGAAAGTAGGCAAAACGAAGATCCCGTATCGCATCCTGCTCAAAAACGAAGACCTGTTTACCTTTGCCGGCCTCTGGGACGAATGGGCCGACAAAGAAACCGGAGAGGTGCGCCACACCTTCACCATTATCACGACCGACGCCAACGAATTAGTGAAACCGCTGCACGACCGCATGCCCGTGCTGTTGCATCCCGGAGAAGAAAAACTGTGGCTGCAGGAGGCCCCGGATGCGGACCACTTAAAACTGCTGCACCCCTATCCGTCCGAAGAAATGAAACTCTACCAGGTATCACCACTCGTAAATTCCCCCACCCACGAGTCGCCGGAAGTAGTGGCTCCGGATACCACAACCGGCACCCAGGGCAGTTTGTTCTGATCGGAAATTCGCTGCAAAAAATATCCTGCCAAGCGCCTTCGGCAAAAGACAGACTGGCGCAAGTATTAAACAGACTGGCGCAAGTGTTAAGCGTAAGCGTCACTTGGGCCTGACAGACAGAAGCCAGTCTCCAGACTGGCGTTAACGGGAGTACAGAATATCTGCCTTTAAAGCCACGGAAGTCTGAAGACTTCCTCCTGTTCTTTAGGCCCAAGTGGCGCTTTCGCTCAACACTTGCGCCAGAAATAACCAGTAGAAAAGCACAAAGAAAACTACCAGCTTTGCCAGCCGTTGCGGCGGCGGGAGTAATGCTTGCGCCGGTAAGAGCGGAGCGCATAGTACTGCCTTTTATGAATAAAGCTGATATAAGCTGATTTGAGTCGTGGTACCCGCAAAACGCCTCCTTTCCCTGATGTGCAACATTTTAGGCTATACGCCGCTCTTTTTCCGGCAGCAGGTACATTGCTTTAAATTTCCGTTAAGAAACCGCTTTTAAAAGGGAATAACTTTCAGCCATGAAATCGTTAGCGTTTTTGGGCTAAAAAGTAGAATTAATCCATACTATTTCTGAATGCACCTGCTTGTAACTACGCAGAACTTGGTACTTTTGCGGCACGAACGATTTTAATACCGGAATGTAGAACAAGATGGAGCACGCGAAGCTGGCAGAAATAAATTACCTCATCGGGGAAGGCGAATTCTATACGCTTAAAGACATCCTGAAGGAACTGGAACCTGCCGAACTGGTGGAGCTCATCACCGAACGGGAAGAGGAACGGGACAGGGTCATTATTTTCCGGCTGCTGCCCGTAAAACTGGCGGCCCGCACCTTCGAGTACCTCGATTTCGAAACGCAGGAATATTTCCTCCACGCGCTCAACAACGACAAGGTTGCCGCTATCCTGAACGATATGTCGCCCGACGACCGGACGGCTTTGCTCGAATACCTGCCCAACACCGTCGTAAAAGAACTTATTGCTATTCTTTCGGAAAAAGAGCGTAAAGTTACCCTGGAGCTTTTAGGTTATCCGGAATTCAGCGTGGGCCGCCTCGTAACCCCCGACTACGTGGCCATCAAGGAAAACATGACCGTAGAGGAAGTGATCGACCACATCCGCGAATACGGCCACGATTCCGAAACCATTTCCGTGCTCTACGTGGTAGATGAAAAAGGCATCCTGATCGACGACATCCGGCTTAGGGAAGTAATTCTTGCGCCCAAAGGCTCCGTGATCCGCGACCTGATCGACCACCGTTTTGTGGCCCTCCGCGCCATGCAGGACCAGGAAGAAGCCCTCGAAATTTTCCGTAAAAACGACCGTGCCGCCTTGCCCGTGCTTGACGAGGAAGGGCTGCTTTTCGGCATCGTAACCATCGACGACATGCTTTCGGTGCAGAAAGAAGAAGATACCGAAGACATTCAGAAACTGGGCGGTACCGAAGCTTTGGAAGAACCTTACCTCACTATTCCGCTTCTGGAAATGGTAAAAAAGCGTGCCGGCTGGCTCGTGATCCTGCTTTTAGGCGAAATGCTTACCGCCTCGGCCATGGGTTTCTTCGAAGATGAAATTGCCAAAGCCGTAGTGCTTACCTTATTCATTCCTTTAATTATTTCCAGTGGCGGCAATACCGGTTCTCAGGCTACCACGCTCATTATCCGGGCCATGGCCATTGGCGAAGTGTACCTTTCCGACTGGTGGCGGGTGATGCGGCGCGAATTGCTGCTGGGTTTTATGCTTGGCGGCATTCTGGGCCTGATCGGCTTCTTGCGCATCATGATCTGGGCCACCTTCATGGATTCGTACGGACCGCACTGGCTCGGCATTGCCTATACGGTTGGCTTCTCGCTGGTCGGGGTCGTGTTGTGGGGGTCTTTAGCCGGTTCCATGCTCCCGATCCTGCTCAAACGCCTGAAACTCGATCCGGCCACTTCCTCCGCGCCCTTTGTAGCTACGCTCGTAGACGTAACCGGCCTGGTAATTTATTTTTCCTTCGCCTTCCTGTTTTTAAGAGGAACGTTGCTGTAACCCAAAATGGTAGGTTTGGGCCTGAAAAAACTATCTGAAAGTTATTCTTAAAAAGTCTAAAGCTCTTCCGGGCACAGATGTCCAAAAAAGCATTATGATGGGACAAGTGCAAGTGAGCCCTTTCGAGGGTTTTTGTTTCCAATGCAGCTAGCAGAATATTTCCGCAATTCCATTAATTTGCCCGCATGAAAATACTGGCAATTTCCGGCAGCCTTCGCGAAGCTTCCACCAACACCGCAATCCTGAAAAGCCTGCAGAAGCTAGCACCCGGCACCACAGATTTTACCATCTACTGCCCCGATCCCGCTATTCCGCATTTCAGTCCGGATTTGGATAAACCGGATGCTTTTACCAGCGTGGAAACGCTACGGAATCTGGTGAAAAATGCGAATGGAGTAATTATCTGCACGCCGGAATATGCTTATGGGGTGCCTGGTACCCTGAAAAATGCGCTCGACTGGCTCGTTTCCTCCGGCGAACTGAACGAAAAGCCAGTTGCCGCCCTCAGCGCTTCGCCCATGTACACCGGCGGCGAAAAAGCGCTTACTTCTTTGCTCCACACCCTTACCGCTTTGGGTACGGTACCGGCCGGTTCGCTTTCTATTGGCAGCATAAATACCAAAATAAATGCTGCTAAAGAAATTACCGATTCCGAAACCGTAGAAGCCTTGAAAATGCTACTCCAGAAGCTGGAAAAAGTAGTGGCTGAGAAGGTTTCGGGTTAGTTAATAAGTGACAGTTCAGGGGCAATACTCGAAATTCCAATACAAACTATTCATTGCCGTCTGCTTTAGCTGACGGATCTGTGAGCTAAAGCAGACGGCAATGAAAGCGGAAAGAAAATGCCTGGATCTAATAGTTCTTCTATTTTTCAGCCGTAGGTAGCATTTTAATTCCTATTACGTCAGTTTATAATTCCTTTCCCCAAAAATTAAATTCCTGTAACCATTCGGATTAATCAAACGTTTGATTAATATTGTGCTGCATAACGAGCAAAGTGGATAAACGCGAACACATTTTAGAAATAGCCGAAGGGCTTTTTGCCGAATATGGTTACGAAGGCGCTTCCACGCGGATGCTGGCCAAAGAAGCCGGCGTGAATGTGGCCATGATCTCGTATTATTTCGGCTCGAAAGAAAAACTATTCGAGGCGCTGGTAGAAAAACGCACCAGTTTTGCCCGTGAACAAATTGCCAGCCTGAGCCGGGAAGAGCAGGATCCGTGGCAGAAACTGAATGCGGTGATCGACCTGAACGTGGACCGTATTTTATCGGATCAGCAGTTTTACCGCATTCTTTACCGGGAGGTTTCCCTGCAGCAACGCTCCCAACTGGGCGCGAACCTGGTGGCGATTCTGATGAAGAACGTAAAGGGGCTGATCGCCTTAATTCAGGCCGGCATTAAGGCGAAAGCTTTCCGGCCGGTAGATCCGGAGCTGACGGTGGCCACGCTTATTGGTACTATTTTTCATACTACCATGACTACCGCGTTGGCGCACTTATTGCTGAACGGGAATCCGGATGGTAGCAGCGTAACCGACGAAAAATTCGCGCAGCGGCTGAAAGACCACCTGAAGGATCTGCTGCAGGCGCATTTAAGACCCATTTAAGACCTGTTCAACCTTAATCAAACTATAAAGATCTCTCACAGCAGGGGCCGGATTCTGAAAAGAGCCGGCCTTTCGCTTTCAGCACTGTCCGGTTGCGGAGGCTTAAGCGTTTGTTTTCGTACACGTTGCCCCCGGAAGATCGCATAAAAACCTCTTTCTTCCGCTAAATTCCTACTCTTTTCATACTGGCATATTTCGTGTAAAGCATGCAACCGGAGAAGTTTTCTTTTCCGGTTCACTTACCTACCGTTTTGCGCTTATGCTGAAGAATTATTTCAAGACTGCCTACCGGAACCTGATGCGCCACAAGTTCTATTCGGCCATTACCATGCTGGGTTTAGCCACAGGCATTGCCTGCTTCCTGCTTATCTTCCTGTTCATTCAGGATGAAGTGCGCTACGACCGGTTTCACACCAAAGCCGATCGCATTTACCGCCTTATTAGTAAGCTCGATTCCGAAGAAGGTCAGGGCGAAGAATCGTCGAGCGCCTCGCTGCCGGTGGCCAAAGCCCTGCAAACTGATTATCCGCATTTAATTGAGGCTACCGTAAGGTTTTTCAATTTTCAGCAGCCAACCCTTACCCTGGAACGCGGCGAGAAAAAGCTGAACGAAAAACACCTGTTCTTTGCCGATTCTACGGTTTTTAAGGTCTTCGATTTTCCCCTGGCTAAAGGCAACCCGGCCGAAGCGCTCTCTCAGCCCAATACCATTGTGCTAAGTCAGGAATTAGCCGAAAAATACTTCGGCAACGAAGACCCGATGAACCAAGTGCTGAAGTTCGAAGGCCTTTTCGAGCTGAAAGTTACCGGAGTGCTGGCTCCGCTGAAGCACCCGACCCATATTCCTTTCGAAGGCCTGATCGCGTTCCGGACGGCGTATAAAATGGCCCCGCATCTGGACCGCAACTGGGTCTGGAACCCGGCCTGGACTTACGTGCTGCTGAAAGACGGCGCCAGTCCGCAAGAACTGGAAGCGCAATTCCCCGAGTTTGTAAAGAAATATTACCCGGAATTTATTCAGCCGCAGATCACGCAGTATTTACAGCCACTCAAAGATATTCACCTGCACTCCGACCTCGATTATGAAATGCAGCCGAACGGCGACATCAACAACCTCTTTATTTTTGGGGTGATCGGGATTTTCATTCTGGTTATTGCCTGCATCAACTTTATGAACCTGGCTACGGCGCGGGCTTCCGGCCGGGCCAAAGAAGTGGGCATCCGCAAGGTTTCGGGCGCGTACCGTTCGCAACTTATCGGGCAGTTTCTGGCGGAAGCCGTGCTGTTGAGTTTCTTCGCCGTGCTGTTAGCTTTGGCATTGGTAGAAGTGTTGCTGCCGCTTTTCAGCGGAATTTCCGGCAAAGCCCTCGACTTCGACCTGCTTACCAACCCGGCCTTGCTGACTGGTTTGATCGGAATTGGCTTGCTTACGGGCCTGGCTTCGGGCTTGTATCCGGCATTTTTCCTGTCGGCTTTTGAGCCGGTAAAAGTGTTGAAAGGGCAGGCGGCCAAAACCGGTTCCGGCAGCGCGGCCTTGCGCAAAGGGCTGGTGGTACTGCAGTTCGCGATCTCGCTGGGGCTTATTATCGGCACGTTTGTGGTAAACCGGCAACTGGAATACATGCGTTCGGTGAATCTGGGCTTTAATAAGGAACAGGTCTTGGTGCTGCCGTTGCGTCCGCCGCTGGTTTCTAAAACCGAAGCCATTAAAAATGAATTGCTTACCGGGAAAGGGGTGGTGAGCGTAACGCACATGAACGAGATTCTGGGCGAGAGCCACAACACGCACGAAGTAAACTACGAAGGCATGCAACGCGGCAAGTGGATCTACTTCCCGGCTTTAATGGTGGGCGAAGATTTCGTAAAAACCTTCGGCCTCGAAATTATTGCCGGCCGCGATTTTTCCCGCGCCCATCCATCGGATGATTCCCTGGGAATTCTGATAAACGAAGCCATGGTAAAACATTTGGGTTGGGGCACGCCGGAGCAGGCTTTGGGCAAGCGCTTCAGCACGGCCGGCAGCAACGAGAAAGTGATCGGCGTGGTGAAGGATTTCAATTTCGTTTCGGTAGCCAATACCATCGGGCCGTTTGCGCTGGACATTCCCAAAAAGCGGATGGGCGGTTTCTTTACCAAATATTTAGCCCTGCGCGTTTCTCCTGCCAATTTTGATGCTACCGTAGCGCACATCGAAAAAGTCTGGGGCAAATTTTCCCCGCAATACCCGCTGGAATATTTCTTCCTGGATCAGCGCCTCGATCAGCAATACAAAACCCAGGAAAACTTAGGCAAGCTGGTAGGCTATTTCTCGATCCTGGCCATTATGATCGCCTGTTTAGGTTTGTTTGCCCTGGCTTCGTTTACGGCAGAACAGCGCACCAAAGAAATCGGCATCCGGAAAGTGATGGGCGCTTCGGTGCAAAGCATTGTGTACCTGCTGACCAAAGATTTCGTGAAACTGGTTTTTCTGGCGGCTATCATAGCGTTTCCGGTAGCTTATTTCGGCACGTACCGTTGGCTTGAGAACTTTGCTTACCGCATTCAGGTGCCAGTGTGGGTATTTGCCCTTGCCGGAGTTTTAGGCTTGCTCATTGCCGTGCTCACGGTAAGTTACCAGGCCATAAAAGCCGCTTATACCAATCCGGTGAAGAGCTTGAAGTGGGAGTAGGAACCTGTAGCGTAGGGTTTAAACCCTACGCTACTTTTTATATTAGCAGAGTGCTGCTCAGCTGCTCTTCCGGACATCTGTGTCCGGAAGTAACCTGCCGGGGATATTCTTATCCCCGTATTATTGCTCTTCCGTTATTTGCAATCCGGAAGGATGGTACTTCGGATCTGTGATTGGGGTTTTTCAGCAGAAAAGCCTACTGCTTTGCCGGCGTTCGGGCAAGGCGGATTGCAAATCCGCGGCTCGTGCATCCGGATTCAGAAATCCGGATGAGCGCTGATGAGCGATGATGAGCGATGACGTTTGACGTTCCGCCTGAATTAAGATGCTATGGTTTCGAAATGAAAAGCTATTAAGAAGAAACATGGAAATGATAAGCTATTAAGAAGAAACATTTGCGTTTCGCCTTCATTGCCGTCTGCTTTAGCTGACGGTTCCGTCAGCTAAAGCAGACGGCAATGAATAAGCTGATTGTATTTGATTAAAGCAGCGGCCGCTTTCCCTTCCCTGAAAACTCCCGGCCGTTCACCGATTAGCTGCTAACTGAAATTAATTTCCGTAGTTTTGCTATTATGCTAAGGGGTAATTTTCAGGTGCTGAAATACGGGTTGGGCGTCACGGCGTTGGTGTCGGGCTTTCTGCTGCTGGCGTTTCTGCTGTGGCCCTATGTGGAGCTGCAACTGCTTTTCCGGCAGTTCGAAGCCGAAAAAGACTGGCTGCTGCCCTGGAACAGTTTTACCGGGCGCTACGGGTTTAGCAAAGCCGCTTACGTAGCCGTAAAGGTAGATCTGGCCATTATCCTGCTCAGCAGTTTGCTGGGGCTTTATAAACTGCACCACGGCACCGCCAGACAATTTCTGCATTCGCTTTCGCCTGTAAAACCCATAGCTTTTTTCTGGCAAAAACTAAAGCAAACTTGGCAATGTTTGCCGCTGCCGGAAAAGTGGATCGTGGGTATAACCGGCCTTACGCTGCTGGTGGTCCGGACGTACTTTTTGTTTACCATGCGCATCGGTCAGGACGAAGCGGCTACTTACATGCTTTTCCTGACGAAGGGCCCGCCGGGAATCATCTTTTATTATCCGCTGCCCAATAATCACATTTTCTATAACCTGCTTTGCCTGCCGTTGCACTACCTGTTTTCCGATCCGTATTGGGTGGTACAGTTGCCGGTTTACTTCATCAGCATTATTAGCACGGTGGTAATTTACCTGGCTTTGCGGAGTTTCCTGCCGTTTGCGGCGGTCTACCTGGCGGTGAGCGGTTTCAGCTTTTCGTACATGGCCCTGTTTTATTCGGTGCACGGGCGGGGGTATTTTCTGGTGGCGGTTTGCAGTGCGCTGGCAGCCATCGCCCTCATCAAGATCCTGGAACGAAAGGAAGATATTTACTGGCTTGTTTTCCTGGTTTGCACCATTGCCGGATTCTATACGGTGCCGGTTTTCCTGTACCCCTTCGTAGCCATGCTGCTGTTTGCCATTAAGGTATTCGTGCACGAAAACGACCGGTATTCGCTCGGGAGATTAGCCCTGGTCACTTTTTTTGCCGGATTTGCTACCATTCTGCTTTATTTGCCCGTGCTGATGGGAAGCGGTTTTAAGCTGCTTTTCTTTAACGATTACGTTTCGCGCATGCCCATGACGGCGTTTTTCCAGAACCTGCCGGGCAAGATGGCGCACATGCAGGGAGCCATCCTGGGGCAGGAAACGGTCGGCTTCTATCTCTGGCTTTTGGCAATTGCCGGTATCACGTTCCTACTGGTTTTTCCGCACCCCGGCGAAAAAATTATCCGCAAGGCCGGACTGCATACTTCGGAGCTTTTCCTGGTTTGGTGCGGTTCGGTTTTGCCCTGGGTAATGCTGGTGTTGCAGCGGGTTTCGCCGCCGGAGCGGGTTTTCTTTTTTAAATCCTTTTTCGATTTTCTGGCTATCGGGCTGGCGGTTTACCTGGCCGGCTTTTACCTCCTGAAACGCCGCAAGCAATTCTGGTACGGCATTGCCGGCGGTTGGCTTTTGCTTTTCGGCGCCTATGAAGTTACCAAGCAGGTCCGGGCTGAAAGAAGTATAGCCGTGCTGGACGAACGTTTCGATGACCGGCTGCAGGCCATCCGGCAAACCAATGCCCGCAAAATTTTTGCCACCGATATTTACTACAGCGGCTATTTGCGTTACGAGTATTTCAAACACGGCGTGCCGCACTTCATCATCGACGAACACCGTTTCGAGCCGACCCGCAATTACGACCTTCTCATCCTGAACCGCCGCCGCGACAGCATCCCCGGCCTCAATCTTTCGGCCTACAACCTCTGGTTCCAGGACTCCATTGTAAAGATCTACCTCCGGAAGTAATCCCTTCAACGTCATCCCGACGTCAGGAGGGATCACAGGAATATAGTAGTATGTCTGAATAATTAGGTACTACCAACTGTATGAGATCCCTCCTGACGTCGGGATGGCCGAGCCTTGATTTCGAGGCTTCCTTCTGATTTCTCTTTTTCTTTAAATTCAACTGCTTATACAAGCGAAATTGTCTGAACACGATTATAAGGATTAAAAATATAGACAGGATTTCATTCTGGAAAAGAATTAATCCGAATTTAAGAAAAAGCGGGCTTGCTCCTTGTGATGAAAGCCTTTGAACGATCTGAAACCAGCACTGAACTTCCCTCAGTAGATTAAGCTACCCGGTAACTTCTCTTTTCTTCTCCTTCCGGGTCCGATTCATCGTGATTCTTTTGGCGGAAAATCATGCAAATCCTTTAATCCTATGAATCGTGTTCAGACAATTTCTTTCTATTCTTTAAAAGCCAGTCTTACCAATAGAAGCTACTTCAAAAAACGGTCATGTTGAGCGGTAGCGAAACAACTCATCGGCTTTTTGCAGTAACGTTACTACAGCAAGCCGACTAGGTCCTTCGCTGACGCTCAGGATGACAGGTTTACTTGCGCTTTATATGCAATCACATCAATATCAATAAGATACAGCCTCAGTAACAATCTTCTTGAAATTTATTACGAAAATTTTCGTAGAAAATAGTTCCTTTTACGAAACTCTTCGTATAATTGCACATACGAAATGATTCGTAAGATCAATTGCTCAAGAAATATGGCTGAGAAGACACCCCCGAATAAACCTACCGAATCGGAACTGGAAATATTGCAGCTGCTTTGGGAGCATGGCCCCAGCACCGTCCGGTTTGTGAACGACGAGCTCTCTAAAAACAAGGAAACCGGTTATACCACTACCCTGAAATTAATGCAGATCATGCACGAAAAAGGTTTTGTGGAGCGCGACGAAGCCGGCCGTTCGCACGTGTACAAAGCCGCCATCGAAGAATCCGCCACCCAGAAACAATTGCTCGACCGGTTCCTGGAAACCACCTTCCGGGGCTCGGCGCTGAAACTGGTGATGCAGGCTTTGGGCAACCGCAAAACTTCGGAGCAGGAACTGAACGAGATCAGAAATTTATTAGATAAACTTAAAGGGAACGCAAAATGAACTACGTACAAACCTTTCTTTCGCAGGAAGTTGTTCAGGCCCTCGGCTGGACCATTCTGCACTCGCTCTGGCAGGGCGCCCTGGTAGCGCTGGCGCTTTCCGTGCTCTTGCTTTTCCTGAACCGTCAGTCGGCGCAAGTACGGTATTTTATTTCCGTTACGGCTTTGTTCACCACTTTGGCCTTAGCGGTTATTACTTTTTTCAGTCTTTACCGCAGCCCTGCTCCGGAAACTGCTAAACAGGCAACTACCGCTTTTTCAGCCGGAAACGCTACTATTTTAGTTTCCAAAACCGAAACCGTTTGGTTCGAGAATCTGTTCAGCACTACTTTCTTCTCAGCGTATTTCGAAAAGCATTTACCTTTACTGGTTACGCTCTGGTTTATGGGTTTACTCGTAATGGCGTTGCGCATGCTGGGCGGCCTGGCGTACGTGCAGCGAATCAAGAATTACCAGACCAAACCTTTAGGAGACCGCTGGCAAAACAAGCTTCATGCGCTGCAGCAGGAACTGGGTATGAAAAAGCCGGTAAAACTGCTGGAATCGCTACAGGTGAAAGTGCCCATGGCCATCGGGTATCTGAAGCCGGTAATTCTTGTGCCGGTAGGCGCGATTAACGGGTTGTCGGAAAAGCAGGTGGAAGCCATTCTGGCGCACGAACTGGCTCACATTTACCGCCACGATTATGTGTTCAACCTGATCCAGTCTTTAGTGGAAACCATTTTCTTTTACCATCCGGGCATGTGGTGGATCAGCGCCACGGTGCGGGCCGAACGCGAGAACTGCTGTGACGATATTGCCATTACCCTGTGCGGCGATTCGCTGACCTTTGCCGGCGCGCTGGCCGAACTGGAAGAAATGAATTACGCCGCCGGTCCGGCGCTGGCCATGGCGTTGGGCGGTAGAAAAGGATCGCTGCTGAGCCGCATCAAGCGCCTGGTAAGCCAGCCGAAACGGAGCGCCAGCTTTACCGAAGGTTTCCTGGCTGCCTGCATTGTAATGGTTAGTTTGAGCATGGTATCGTTAAGTGCCATGGCTAAATTCGGACCAGAGTTCGAAGAATTCCCGGCCTTCATCATCGGGGTTCCAGCCAAAAAAGCCCCGGTAGCTGCCTCAGAAAATACGGCTAAACCGGAAATAAATATGCCAAAGCAGGCGGCATTGAAATCTGCAAAAACCACCCCGGCAGAAACGGAACCGGCATCTAAATTTGCTTCCGAAGATTATGTGCTTTCCGTTTCAGTAGCGCCGGATTCTTCGGGCAAAGACATCATTATTGTAAAAGATAAAAAAGGCCGCATTCAGGAATTATACGTGGACGGCAAAAAAGTGCGGAAACGCGACATGCCGGAATTCCAGCGCATAATTGAGGAACGGGAGGCGAGCAACAAAAAAGGCTTGTTCGCCAAGGGGAAGAAAAAGAAAAAAGAATACGCTTCCCGTGAAGACCTGGAAGAAGCGCGCCGCGTGATCCAAAGGGCAGGCACAAGGCCGGGCAGACCGAATGTGTACGTGTACAATTACCCTTCAGCCTCCGATTACCGTTCCCATTACAAATATAAGTATGACGGCCTGACTGCTCCACCAGCCCCGCCTGCCCCACTCACTCCGGAACTTCCCATGCGCCCCATGAAACCCATGAAGCCCATGAAACCGATGCGCCCGATGCGGCCTATGAAACCAATGAAACCAATGGCGCCGATGGGTGACGCTTCTAAAGCTGATCTGAAAGCCTACGAAAAAGAGCTGAAGGAATATGAAAAGGAAATGGCCGAATATGATGCAGAAGTGAGCGCTTACGAAGATAGAAACAGCGGGGAATGGAAGGAGTTCGAGCATGAAATGGAGGAATTCAACCGGGAAATGGAGCAGTTCGGCCGGGAAATGGCCCGCTATGCCACCGCCCAGGTACAGATGCACATGGACAGCCGGAATCCGGAAGACGAAGCCCGGGTGCGGGAAGAAGCCCTGGCCCGTGCCGCTGAAGTGAGAGCCCGCGGTGCCGCCGAAAGAGCCAGAGAAGCGGAAGTACGCGCCAAAGCCGCCGCCGACCGGGCCAAAGCAGCTGAGCTCCGTGCGAAAGAACGGGCCAAAGATGCGGAAGAACGGGCAAAAGAAGCCAAGGAGCGCGCTAAGGAGGCCAAAGAACGGAGCAGTCGTATGGAAAAACTAAAAGCCGAATTAAAGAAAGACAACCTGATCGGGGCGAACACGAAATCATTTACTTACAAGATCAGCAAAGAAGGCTTGTACGTGAACGGGAAGAAACAACCGGAAGCCCTTTTTGAAAAATACGGGAAGATGTTCCACCAGAAGTTCGATCCTAAAAACAAGAACAGCAATTACAACGAAGTTTATAACGTTAGCGAAGATTAAATTCTTTGGTTTTTGATTTCTGTTTCAAAAAGTTTACCCCAGGCGCTTCAGGCTCCTGGGGTTCTTTTTTTAACCAACGCTACACTAATACCGGATCATATTTAGCAACTTCCATTACTTGAAATAGCCCAAGCGTCCGCTTAATCCAGACCCATAACTTTTCTGAAAAAGGCGATAATTATTGAAAAGCTGAAGCTGGTTATTTCACGTCCCCTTTGGATGGGGTAGGGCTGTTTCATTCTGGCTAATGACTATCCCCTTGAGGGGATCATAGGGGTGTTTACACCTGCTGATATTTATCAGATTTCGTATTAACACCTCTCTACCTCCCCTCAAGGGGAGAATCGGGTAGAATGAAACCATCCTGCTTTGGAGGGGCAAGGGGAGGATTTTACAGTATTTGATTTTTGATCAGAAATGCTTGAACCTCCCCCTACCCCCTTCAAAGGGGGACTTTATCCAATATGCGTACCTAAATGGTTGTTCCAGAAAAGTTTTGGAACATAATAAAGCGGACGCTTGCGCTAGAATCTGCCAAAGTTTTTATCAAATGGGATCCGGTATTCACGAATTGGTATAACAGTTAAATGATAATCTTCCCAGACCGTCGGTACTTTTTCGGCCTGAAAAGCTACCGTTAAAGTTTCTGTAAAGCGCCCTTTGTGGTATAAAGTTTAGTGGAAGCATTGAATGGGTTCAGGTGCTGGGATTCGGTGAACGGCGGTGGCGCCTGAACGAGGTAATTGGGCTCGGCAAAAGCGACCTTAGGCAAGGCGTTAAAGAAGGTGCACATCTGCAGCACGTTGCCGCGGGAATTGCGGTCGGCGGCCAGAATGTAGAAGCTGTCGTCGAAGGTGTAAACAATGCGGGTGCGGGTAAGGGCGGTCAGGCGTTGGATGTCGGCGGCAGGATTGCTGGAATTAAGGCCTACGAAGAACTCTTGCGTTAAGCCCAGCCAAGAAGGCATGTAGGCGTCGCCAAAACTGGGCAGAGCATACATGATGGTTCGGGGATTCTGCTGCATCAGCTGCCAGAGGAATTTTTCGAGATCGATGCAGTTGTTGCCGTTCTGCAGTTTCACGATGGTAGCAAAAGACCCGTCCTCCAGCGGATATTCCGATTCAATTTGTTCGACAAGGCTGTATTGGGAAAGGATCCGTTGTTTTTCGGCGGAAGATACCTGATCAGCAAAGCCCACGGTAACCAACACCTGGCAGGTTGGCGTCAGAAATACCGGCCCGGTTTTGCTGATGAAAAAATGCGGCGGACAGCCTTGGTTTCCCGGGTGCATGCGGGCCTCAGAATTAACTTCGGTTGCAGGGGCCGGCGCCGGCGCTACCGATTCTTTCTGACAGGAAATTAAGATAAGGAACAATAAACCCAGGTAAGTTAAGTAGATTAATCGCTTCATAATGAACAGATAAGGTAAAGGTGAGACATTACCTGTTCATACGGCTTTTGTTCAAAATTTGGTTAATAAATTTGCGTCTTCTACGCTTTTTTTCTTTACCTTACCTTTCTACTCCTTTCCGCAAACGGTACTTTTTTAAGCGAAAACCTACCGTTTGCGGCCCTGCTTCTGACTTGGTTGTATTTAACTCATCAGCGGCATAGCGTGGGTTTTAATTTAATTCAACCTCCTGTTTTGTGGGATTCCGGAAGGCGATTAGGTCGGGGCTTGTGAGTGGGGTAAGCGGCCCGTTCAGCGAGGCATATTCCACGAGGTCGGCATCGTTAAAGAAACTTACCATTTCAAACACGTTGCCGGCAGCGCTCTTGTCGGCGCTGAGCAGGTAAAGGCGGGAGCCCAGTTCTTCCGGGTAAGTTACGATGTGGGTGCGGGTATCGGCTACGAGTTGCAGGAATTCGGTTTCCGAAGCGTTTACCTGCAGCGATACCACAAATTCGTCGGAGTAAGTGCCGGCCTGCAAACCCGGCAACGAAAACCGCACGGCCGGCAATTGTTCCAGTTCGTGCATCAGCTTTTCGGTTTCGTGGCAGGTAGTACCGGGTTTCAGGGTAATGAGGGAAACCGGGCCGGAAGCCGTTTGCACCTGTCCGGAAACGGCCTGAAATGCCTCACAGGTAGCTAATAGTCTCTGCTGCTGTTTAAGAGGGAAATTCTTGCGGAACCCAACCAGTAATTCAGCGCCGGTAGCGGGCCCTAAAGCCACGGGTTCCGTTTTGGTCTGGTAGCCATACGACGTACAGCTTTCCTGTTGTTTTTCGGGTAGCGGGGCAGCATCGCCGGGTTTTATGCCTTCTTTCCTACATCCGGAGAAGCCCAGGTAAAGGCAGCACGAAAACAGATATAGCATTTTTTTCATAAGCTCAGGAGATAGTGCTACCTGTTCTTACGTTTAATTTTGTGAATAATCAATGTTTAGTTGTAATATTTTTATTTTAGAAGGCCGCGCTATATAGTGAATCCGATAATCAGGGTTCTGCCGTTTTCGTGCATTTTAAGCGAATAGAACTTTAAAATGAGTCCGCTACCGCGAAGGCAGGTTGGAATCTTCGGGTTTGGTAGCCAGAAAGAAATCGGGTTCGGCATTTTCTACGAAAGGTTGCTCATGAAAGTAATTCGCCATTTCCAGCGCATTGCCTTTTGCATTTTTTGTAGCCCCGATCAGGAAAGTCGTTTCGCCTAAGGTATCCAGTAGTTCAGTTCTGGTTTCGGTTAGCAGGGCTTTGAGTTGCGGCATTTGATCGGCGCTTTTCAGGGTCACCAGAAAGCCGGAGGTTAAACCGACCCATAAATAGCCGCTGCCCAGATTGCTTACCGGATCGAAAACGGGGTTAACAAACGTGAGCTCATTTTTTTGCTGCAGCTGCTTTATGATTTGCAGGACCCGGTCACAGGAAGTTGCGTTGCGAAGCTTCACCACGTTAAACGTGCCGGCGCTGCCGCTTTGGTCGGTGCTGAGGTTTTCGAATTCGGGAACCGTTTTCAGAATACTGGTTTTTGCTTCTTGACTTAAACCCGGCTGAAAACCGGCCAGCAAATAAGCAGGCTTTAATTTTAACGGTACTTTTTCCTGCTGGTAATAATAGAAATATTCGGGACAGGCCGTTGTACGGGCCGTTTGAGGAGTTGCGGTGGTGGTTTTCTGGGCAGGTTTCGTGCAGGCAAAAGCGAACAGGAGGCAAAACAAACCAAGGGTATAAAAAGAACGCATAAGTAGCAGGGCTAAAGTAAAACAGTAGGAACTTCAGGCAAAAAAGTAAAACGCTTTAAATAACGTAAAGTTTAAGCAATTTGGCCGGAAAACAAGCAGCAGGGTTGCAGCTTTGCCCGGCTTGCCGTAGCTTCGGGCACCGGAATAAATTAAACTGTGGGTATGGCAGCAATGCAATGGGAAAAACTCTTCTCTAAAAAACGTTTCGAAGCACAAACCAAAGAACACGAAACCGATGAATCGGTACGGGGCGAATTTCAGCGGGACTACGACCGCATTGTTTTTTCTTCGGCCTTCCGGCGGCTGCAAAACAAAACCCAGGTTATGCCCATGCCCGAAAGCGATTTTGTGCACACCCGTCTTACGCATAGTCTGGAAGCTTCGTGCGTAGGCCGGAGTTTGGGCCGCATCGTTGGCAAAAGCATTGTAGAGAAATATCCCGAACTTTCCGGGAGTAAAAAGATCCTCGATTCCGATTTCGGCGATGCCGTAGCCGCAGCCTGCCTGGCGCATGACATCGGCAACCCGCCGTTCGGCCATTCCGGCGAAGATGCTATTTCGGCTTATTTCCAAAGTTCTGAAGCGGCGCCGTTCATGCGCTCCCTTTCCGAAGGCCAGAAAGCCGACCTGCAACGCTTCGAAGGCAACGCTGCCGGTTTCCGCATCCTCACGCACACCTACCCGGCCCAGTGCGACATGGCCGGCGGCTTGCGCCTGACCTACACCACGCTGGCCACCTTCACCAAATACCCGAAAGAAAGCGTGCCGCATTTTCCGGGTTCCCGGTTTTGCAGCGAAAAGAAGTACGGTTTTTTTCAGTCCGAAAAGGAGCGTTTCAACAACATTGCTGCTGAACTCGGTTTGCTCCGGAAAAGCAGCGAATCGGGCGTGTTCTTTCACCGCCACCCGCTGGCCTTCTTAGTGGAAGCTGCCGACGACATCTGCTACCGCATCGTGGATTTTGAAGACGGCTGCAAACTGGGCTTGATTCCGGCCACAGAAGGCAAAGCCTTGCTGAAAGAACTGCTGGAAGAACCGCCCGGCAAAGTATCGCGCATTCATTTCTCCGACTGGCGCGAAGAGATCGGTTTCCTGCGGGCGCGCATTATCGGGAAGCTGATCGCCGAAGCCGCCGAAGTATTTTTGCTCGAAGAAGAAGCCATTTTAGGCGGCCGTTTCGATAAAGCCCTGATCGGGGAATTAAGCTGCAAACCGGCCCTCGACGAAATTAAAAAGCTTTCCATTCAGAAGATATACAAGAACCGGCCGGTACTGGAAATTGAAGCGGCCGGTTTCGAAGTACTGGGCGGTTTGCTCGATGCCTTTCTGAAAGCCGTATTTTATCCTCAGGAAAAGCGCCACCAGAAACTCCTCGATCTCATTCCGGACCAGTTCTTAGGTTTGAACCGCGAGCTAAGCTCCTCCGACTACGAAAAGATCCTCAACATTACCGATTTCATTTCGGGCCTCACCGACCAGGCGGCTATTACGTTGTACCGGAAAATTAAAGGAATTTCGCTGCCGAAGATGTACTAAGTAAAAAGGCATTGGTATCTGGATATTAGTATCTAAACTGAAAATGCCCAAGACTTTGTGATTCAGTAGATTATATGATCGTGTTCTCCATAAAGCGATGCGATTATTTTTATCTTGCTACTTCATTTAAAAGCGGCTGCGTTTTTCTTTTGTAAAAGGCCTGAAGGCGCTATGGCAGCGCTCAGGCGTTTATTTGGCCTTTCGGATCGCCTCATCCAGTTGCCGGGCCTTTTCCAGGTGCCTTTCCACCACAGGTAAAGTTCTGCCGGCAAAAGTCCTTACTTCCGGATCGAATTCTTCATCTTTGGCGGCCCTCCGGAAATGGTCGGTGTCCTTTCGATGATCTTTCACCATCATGCTGATATATTCTTTGTCGAATTCAGGGCCGCTGAGTTTGCTTAACTTATTAATGTACTTCTGATCTTCGTTTCCCACGGTGGTGGGCAGAGCTATATTTTTTGCCGCCGCAATTTCCTTGAGCTCCTGGTTTGCTTTGGTGTGGTCGTTCACCATGCTTTTGCCGAAGGCTTTTACGCCTACATTAGAGCCGAGCTTTTCTGCCAGCCTGCCGGCCTCCACTTCCATCATGTTGGCGCTGGCCGCGCGTACCATAAACGCTACCTGATCTTCCCGCACTACGTTCATAGTAGAATCGTTTTCGCGGGCCTTGTTTTCTTCTTCGGCTATTTCTATGCTATCTTTCCGCATGGCCGCTTTTTCGCAACCAGCATTCAGCAATAAAGAAACTACAAGCAAGCCGGCCGGAATACATCTTTTCATAGGTAATTAAATAAGTGTGAAACCCTGTTTAAAAACTACGCTTCCGGTTGCGGGCAGTTCGGGGTAAAGGGCAAGCCTGTAATTTCTCCGGGCTGAACGGACGGGAAAGGAAGTTAAGTAAAAGGACACTGGTATCAGGATATTAGTATCAGGACTGAAAACTATCTTAAAAAAACCTGTCATGTTGAGCGCTAGCGAAACAACTCGTCGGCTACTGGTAAATCCGTTAAATCTGGCTTTTGTGCTGAGAGCCAGCGAGGTCCTTCGCTATCTTTACCCATGACATAATTAGAAACTACAAAAAATATTGCGTCATCCTGAGCACAGCGAAGGACCTCGTTGGCTCTCAGTAAAGGGCATACTACTATATTCCGACAAGGTCCTTCGCTATCGCTCCCCGGAATGCTCCGGGACAGGCACGATGATAGTTTTTTGTGATTGCTTCTAAAAACCAAATTCTGTTCAGTGGAAGGGGTAATCAGGTTCTGACCGGTTTCCTTTAAAATAATCAGGCAGAATTTCATTGCCGGGGAAAACGGTAGTTCTGAGTTGGAATTACCGAATGCACGCACTGGCACGTTTAAAAAAAGCAGAAGCGTCTCCGGCGGCTACCCGGAGACGCTTCTGCTTTTGAGAGCGCTTTACGAATGGAACGGACTGAAACTGCCTATTTGGTATTCTTTACCATGTCGTTTACCTTACGGGCGCGCTCCAGGTGTTTTTCCAGTACCGTCAACGTCTTCGTGGCAAAAGCTTTCACGTCGGGATCGGTTTCGGTGTCCTGAGCAGCCTTTCGGAAGTTATCTACATCTTCCTGGTGATCATCCACCATCAGGCGCATGTATTCCCGGTCGAATTCCGCTCCCTTGAGGCCGCTCAGCTTGTCGATGTGTTTCTGGTGTTCTTCTCCTACCGAGGCCGGCAGCGTTACATTTTTAGCGGCCGCCAGTTTCTTTAGTTCCTCGTTGGCTTTGGTGTGGTCGGTGACCATCATTTTGCCGAAAGCTTTCACCTCGGCATGTGAAGCCTGCTTTTCGGCCATCCGGCCCAGCGCTACTTCCATCATGCCGCCGCTGGCCGCTTCGATCATAAAAGTGGCCTGATCGATTTTTTCATCGCCTCTGGCGGTGCTGTCCATCCGTTCTTCGGTTCTTTCTTCTGCTACTTTCACGCTGTCTTCCTTTTTGGCGTTTCTTTCACAGGCAAGGCTGAACAGCAGGGCGAAACTCAGCAGGCCGGTTGTAATTGTTTGTTTCATAATATTTTAACTTAAAGAATAACATTGTTTTAAGTTACGGACATATCGCTACTTGGTTTGCCGGAAAAAGATGTCCTTACTTCTTCTTCCGGCGGGTTGGCAAATGAAAAGCAGCTCTGATAACCGTTGCGATAGCATTTTGTTTTTCAAACGGGTTTTTGGTGGATTTTTGAAGCTTTTTTTAATAACAGCACCAGCCAAAACGGTTTATTGCTGAAGGGTCTTATACCTTATATATAAAGAAAAGGCGCACCCTCAGAATAGCTTCCCCTGAACTTCCTGAGGCAGCGGTTTGCACAAATAACTCAGGTCTAAATGGCAGATCTTGTCCAGCTCTTCAATTAAATACCGGATAAGCGTAGGCGCGTGCTCGATGTGGTGCTGGTGCATAAAGAAGTAAACCGTTTGCAGGCCTTCCTGAAACCAGTACTTAAAGCGCTTCACCCAGGCATTCACGCGGGTATAATCCGTAGGGTGCAAGGAATAGCCGTTGAAGCGGAAGAAAACCGTGGGCGTGGTCAGGCGCATGTGCAGCACGTCGCGGCGGCCGGCGGTATCGGTAAGCACGGTGCTTACGCGGCAGGCTTCCAGTAAGGCAAAGGCTTCGCGACCGGCTTCAAAATCGGTAAACCAGTCCGGATGGCGGAATTCTACGGCTAAAGGCAGGGCTTCCGGCAAGCTCAGCAGGTAGTGCTCTAAAATCGGTAGCTTTTTCGGCCCGAAAGTCGGCGGCAATTGCAGAAAGCTTACGCCCAGGTTTTCTTCCAGGCACAGAATAGCGGAGCAAAAGGCATCGGTCAGGTCGGCGGTATTTACTAACTGGTGTTCGTGGCTTATAACTTGCGGGAATTTCGGGCAGAACTTAAACTCCGGAGTAACGGCTTCGCGCCACCGCTTGATGGTTGCTTCGTCCGGGATGCGGTAATGGGTGGTGTTGAGCTCGATGGTGTTGAACTGCCGGGCGTAGTGGTGCAGGAAGTCTTTTTCGGGAGCTTTGGCCGGGTAATAAGTGCCCCGCCAAGGCTTGTTGTGCCAGACCGGGCATCCTAGGAAAACGGTTGGTCTCCGGCTTACGTCGCGAGCGTTGGAGTGAAGTTGCCGGAGCGTATCGGGATGATCGGGTGGCAGCCGGAAATCGACCGCGCTTAAATCGGGTAAATAACCAAAATCCATGAGGCAGTTTTCGGAATTACGTCCGGAGTTTTCGTAAAATAAGCAGAATTGGTGTGTCCCGAAGAAAAAAAAGTAAAAATTTTTCAAGTTTTTTTTGACAAATTTTCATGTGTATCGTGTTTTGTACATCGCACCGATAAATGTACCTCTCCGCGGCGTATGGAAATATTTTTTTTGAATTATAACGTTTATAAAGGCGCGTTTTAAAAGTGCATATCCCCTCTCAGGTTCTCCGGATCAAGCGCTTGTAGGGCTTCTAAATTAGTTTTTTAAAAAATGGTTTGTAGATTTGTGGTTCACCAATAAAGGAACACATGAATTTATGCAGACTAAATTATGTTTTCAGCTTTATTTTAACCCTGCTCTTCGCGCTGAATTTGTCAGCGTTTGCCTCCGGAACCGGTAAAACCCAGACCGGAACTGCCTCCTGGTACGGTTCGAAATACCACGGCAAGAGAAGCAGCAGCGGAGAAATTTACAACAAAAACAAAATGACGGCCGCGCACCCTTCCCTGCCTTTCGGTACGGAAGTAAAAGTGACCAACCTGTCGAATAACCAGGTAGTAGTTGTGCGCATCACCGACCGCGGCCCTTTCAGCAAGTACCGCATTATCGATCTGTCGGAAGCGGCGGCCCGTAAAATTGGCATGATCCGGAGCGGCACCGCCAAAGTTACCATGGAGATCCTTTCCAAACCGGAATCGGAAGTGCCGCCTACCGTAGCGCTGGCCGATTCGGTGGCTTCGGATGTGTACTTCGTGATCCAGGCCGGTTCATTTTCCGACTTTAAAAATGCGGAACTGCAATCGGAAAAGATCAAAACCCTGCAGGCCGACCTGCCGGTTATCTTAACCAAAGAAACGGTAGGCGGGAAAACCATTCACCGGGTACTGGCTGGCCGCTTTTCCGACCGCCAGGTAGCAGACCGGATAAAGCAGAATTTAGACAAAGCCGGGATCCCGACGCTGGTGCGCCAGGGTAACGGTTAAAAGATTTTATTGCCCCTTTAATCTTATTAGCCTGCAAACTTCTGGTATGCAGGCTTTTCCCTTTTCAACTGAAAGCTATTTATGTAAAGATGGGGGTTTGGCTGAGAATCGCATTTGCTTGACGGGATTTGTAATTTGCTTGACGGGATTTGTAATCCCGTCTTAACCGAGCCGTGGGATTTGTAATTCTACTTTTCTAAAATTAACTTGACTATGTGCTAAGTCGGTTGAAGTTCAAACTTAGCTGAAAACCTTCCGGCCAGTTATGGATTTGCAGCCCAAATGCCAAAATCCTTATCTTTGAGCATGAACCGACTTTTTTATGCTTTTCTGCTACTGTTTGCCCTTCTGGGTTGCCATAAGGAGTCTACGCCGGAAGAACAGAAAGAATTGCGGCGGCAGCTGGAAGCGGAAGTGCCCAAAGACAAGGTGCGCGAATTCCTGACCGAGTACGGCAAAGAAAACCCCGAAACGGAAGTGCTGATCTCCACAAGCCTGGGCAAAATGAAAGTAAAGCTGTACGAAGATACGCCCCTGCACCGCGCCAACTTCATACGGCTCGTTAAGGGCGGCTACTACGACAATACGGTTTTCTATCGCATTCTTCGGGGCTTTATGATCCAGGGCGGCCACGGCAACGAGCTGGAAAATACCCCCGATCTTTATACCGTTCCGGTCGAAATAAAACGCCACCATTTTCATAAGAAAGGCGCTCTGGCCATGGCCCGCTACGACGACAAGGTAAACCCCACCAAAGCATCTTCGGCCCATAATTTCTACCTGGTGCAGGGCACGCCCGTAAGCATTCCGGAACTCGAAGACATTGCTCAGGAAAAAGGCCTCACCTTAACCCCCGAACAACGAAAACTATACCCCGAAATCGGCGGCGCGCCCACGCTCGACGAACAATACACCGTTTTCGGCGAAATAACCGAAGGCCTTCCCGTACTCGATAAAATTGCCAACTATCCCGTGAATACTGAAGATCGCCCCCTAAAACCGATCTATGTAACCATGAAAGTGCTGGATTGATTTTTAAGGGAAGAAAGAGGAAAGATAAAGCAAGTAGGACTTTTTTAGCTGAAATTATAGCGTTTTAAGTAGTGGCGCCTTAATTAGAGCTACGAAGAAGTCCCCCTTTGGAGGGGGCAAGGGGGAGGATTTTACTTTATTTGATTTTCAAAAATGATCAGATAAATCTCCTGTCCTCCCCCCTTACCCCCTCCAAAGGGGGACTTAAGAAAACGGGTTTTTCAGGTAAAACCATAGCGTTTTGCTGGTAAAAACAGCACATTAACACATTAAAAAATTAGTACATTAACCCACATGAACCGCATTACCGAACTTTTCAAGATAGAATTACCCATTATTCAGGCCGGCATGATCTGGTGCAGCGGCTGGGAGCTGGCTTCGGCGGTGAGTAACGCCGGTGGCTTGGGCCTGATCGGCGCCGGCTCCATGTACCCGGACGTGTTGCGCACGCACATTCAGAAATGCAAGGAAACTACTTCCAAACCTTTCGGCGTAAACGTGCCGCTGTTGTACCCCGATATTGAAAAGCACATGGAGGTAATTATGGAAGAAGGCGTAAAGATCGTTTTCACTTCCGCCGGCAACCCGAAAACCTGGACCAAAACCCTGCAGGCGCACGGTATTACGGTAGTGCACGTGGTTAGCAACGTGAAATTTGCGAAGAAGTGCGAAGAAGCAGGGGTAGATGCCATCGTAGCCGAAGGCTTTGAAGCCGGCGGGCACAACGGCCGCGAAGAAACCACTACGTTCTGTTTGATACCCTTGGTACGCCAGGCCGTGAAGCTTCCTTTAATTGCGGCCGGCGGGATTGGTACGGGTCGCGGTATTTTCGGTGCCTTGGCTTTGGGGGCAGAAGGCGTGCAGGTAGGTAGCCGGTTTGTAGCCAGCGAAGAATCTTCGGCGCACGAACATTTTAAAGCCAAAGTAATAGAAGCCGGCGAAGGCGATACCGAACTATCGTTAAAGCAACTCACGCCGGTGCGCCTGCTCAAGAATAAATTCTACCAGGAAGTAAAAGCTGCCGAAATGCGCGGCGCTACCGCTGCTGAACTGGAACAGCTTTTAGGCAGTCGCCGGAGCAAACGCGGCATGTTCGAAGGCGATCTGGAAGAAGGCGAACTGGAGATCGGGCAAATTGCAGCCGCGGTTACCAGAATTCAGCCGGCCGGGGAGATTGTCCGGGAAATGTGGGCGGAGTTCTTGGAGGCGAAGGCGGATTTTTGTAAGATGCAGTTCTAAAACAAAACTTTGTCATCCTGAGCGGTAGCGAAGGACCTTGTCGGCCAACAGCAGAAAGGCCAGAAATAACGGGCACTATTAGCCGACGAGTTGTTTCGCTATCGCTCAACATGACCGCTTAAAATGTGCGTTAGCGGTGGCACTTAAAATCTTCTTAGCATCTTCAGATATTCCTTCTCAGAATTTACCGTTCCGCACTTGATCATCTCACCGTTCTTGTAAATAGCTACAAAAGGCACTTCGCGCTGTTTAACCAGGTTTTCGGCAATGGTGCCCGGCTGGGCCAGCATTAAACCAAACTTTATGTGCTGGTAGGCAGGCTCCTGAGAAAGTTCTTCATAAACCGGCAGCAGATCCTCGCACCCTTCGCATTCCTGTTCCAGGTAATACGTAATAATGGCTTGTTCGCTGCCTTCGAAGAAAGCGGTTAATTCCTGTTCGTTGTTTATGGTGGTCATGGGTAGGTTTCTTTCAGGTATTATAGTTTTGCTGTATTCCGGCTTTTTATAAGAAGTAAGCTAATTCCCCAAATGCCGTAAATACAACTCGGCGCAAGCCAGCGCATCGCTCAACGCATCGTGGTGGTTCAGTTTAATTTTATGTTCCCGGCACAATTCAGCCAGGCCTTTTTTGTAAATCTTCAGGGTGCAGGCCTGTTGGTAATCCGGGTGCGTAAGGCTGTAGTAATCCAACGTTTGGCGGAGGCAGCTGAAATCGAAGGCACCGTTGTGAGCTACTACCGTCTGGTTCTGAATGAAAGGCTGGAGTTCCGGCCATAAAGCGGCAAAAGCCGGGGCATTCCGGGTGTGGTGCGGCGCAATGCCGTGGATGCCGGTGTTCATGGGGTGGTAGAAATTATCGGGCGGACAGACCAGTTTGTTCAGTTGTTCGGTTACCCGACCGTTTTCTACCCGTACCAGACCAACCTGGCAGATGCTCCAGCGCTTGCCCTGGGCGGTTTCAAAGTCTATTGCAGTAAACGTATGGCTCATAAGTTGTCTTAATTTTCAACGAACAAAAAGCCCTGCAAACTGCAGGGCTTTCTTAATTCAAAAACGGTAAGATTCAGGGCAAGAAAGTCTTTCTTCCTTCGTCTTTTATCTTTCTTCCAAACTACTGTTTACCGGTGTGCGTCTGGATAATGGTACGCAGCCACTTCAGCATGGCAAAGATCGCCAGGGCGGCCAGTAAAGCGCCGGCACAGTTCACCATGAAGAAGTATTGCTTGTCGTCGTATTTATCCCAGAGGCTGGCCAGTACGCCGGAAAGTTTGTTACCGATGGAAGTAGACAGGAACCAACCGCCCATCATCAGCGCCGTTAAGCGCGGCGGGCTCAGTTTCGATACCAATGATAAACCCATCGGGCTCAGGCAAAGCTCCCCAACCGTAATTACCGCGTAGGTGCCCACCAGCCACCAGGCCGAGCTTTTGTCCATGCCGTTGTCGGCTGCGAACACGGCGCCTACCATGATAAGCGTAGAAGCAGCAGTAATTAATAAACCAAGGCCAATTTTAGCCGGGGTAGAAGGTTCGGCTTTTTTGCGGCGAAGGAAGGCGAAAAACGCTACCACTACCGGCGTTAAAAGTACTACGAAGAACGGGTTCACGCTCTGGAAAAGCTCCGGCGAGATCAGCGGCTGCTCTTCGCCGGCGGCCGGCCACTCTTCTTTCGGCAGGTTGTTCAGGTACGGGTCTACGCCTTCTTTGGTAACTACTTTGCCGCTGGCATCGGTAGTCGTGCGGAAGTTCTGGTCGTAAGCTTCTACGGTGCGGGTAGTATTATCTACGTACTGCACCATGCCCAGAGCCTGAGCCGGTTTTTCCAGGCTTTCCGGCAGGCTGCGGTCGGTGTAGTATTGGGCCCAGGTAGTTAAAGCGGTACCGTTCTGTTTAAAGATGGCCCAGAAAATAACCACCACCGCAAAAATTGCCAGCATGGCCGCGATCGGGCTTTTATCTTCTTTAGAAGCTTTGGCCCACAACGAAACGTAGAAGAAAACAATTGGCAGGGAACCGAACAGGAACGCATCGGTAGAGTCGGAGCCGAAAACGTTACCCGGAATAAAGAACCAGGCTGCTATACCCGCCAGTAAGGCCGGAAGAATTACAATGGCCAGAATGCGGTTAATGCTCATGTCGTTGGCCTGCACCGGCTTCAGCACATCTACGTGTTTGTAATGCTTGTTGCCCATCCAGAAGATCAGTACGCCAATGAACATCCCGATGCCGGCTGCAGCAAAAGCATAGCCCCAGCCGTAGTTGTTCCGCATGTAAGAGGCAATGAACGGCGCCGCAAAAGCTCCGACGTTAATACCCATGTAAAAAATATTGTAACCGGAGTCCTTTTGGTCGGCATACTGGGGTTCAGAATATAAATTACCTAAAAGCGTAGAAATATTCGGTTTAAAAAAGCCGTTACCGACAATGATAAGACCCAGCGAGCCGAACAGGGCTAAGTTGCCCGGTAAAGCGAGTCCGCAATAACCCAGCGCCATCAGAAGGCCACCCATGGAAATCGCTTTGCGGTAACCCATCTTTCTATCTGCCAGCAAACCGCCGATAAAAGGCGTTAAATAAACCAGCGCGATAAACGTTCCGAAAATATCCGAAGCCTCCGATTTTGGCAAAGCCAGTCCCCCGTTCTGGGCATCGATCATGTACAGGAAGAAGATCGCCAGCATGAGGTAAAAGCCGAAGCGTTCCCACATTTCGGAGAAGAACAGGTAGTAAAGCCCCTTGGGGTGTTTGGAGGTTTTGGTGCCCGGCGCCGTATCGGTGCCCTGCGGAGATTGCGTAATTGCCATAAAAAGTACTGGAAGTGTGTTTTCTGAACGTTGAAAATACGGTTTTCTGTACAAAGTGCCAAACCTGCCGGAGAAATGGTGTATTTTCAGGAAGAAAGCTACTCTATAGGCCGCTCTCTAAATCAAGGTGCCAATGTGAAGTAAAAACCTCCATTAATATTAAGTTTTTCAGAATACGGAATTTTGTGAAAAGAATAAACTGCCTGGAGTTGTACTTTTGTTTGCTTCCAGCCGCCCCGGATAGTTATTGCGGGTTCAAAAACCAGGAAATGGTCTTCTTGAAAATCATTAAGAATGAGGCGTTCGTTGTTTTCTAAAATCGGATATCCATAAATATCAGTAATATATTTTTTGCCGTCATATAAGTCCGGATACTTAATTAACACAATCCTGGGTGAAAAAGCGATGTCTACCTTATTAGAGGTATATCCAAAATTAGGCTGAAAATATATCTTTTTTAAATCGATGGAAAACGGGTTGTCTGTTCGTTTATTTACCACCTTCCCGGTTCCGGCTCCAATGTAGGTTTCGAATACTAAATTCTTGCCCAGAGTAGCAAAGTAACCAGTTCCGGCTTCCAGCAAATAACCATATCCCCGAGGTGAATTGTCTGGAGTTAAGCCGGAAAGGTAAGTACCATTTGCAATTACCCCAAAATGGTTTGCAAAAGCATAGCCAACTTGGGCCTGAGGTCCGGAAAGATCCGCCGTGCATGCTAAGGATAAATTTGCACTTACTTCATTTTTTTCCTGAAAGAGAGGGACGTTTATTCCAGTTGGAGCGTAATACTTTGGAACACAGGCAGGAAATAAAAATAAGCCAAGCGTAAGCACTGTCATAATTAACTTTATTTGTGTCATAAAAGCCTGATTTTGGATATGCTTTTAAAGTTTAAACAGTAGCATAAGGTAATAAGAAAATCGAAATAACAAAAGGTTTAAAAGGTGTTGGTTCAGAATGAAATCACTTTAACACAGGTTTTTTTTAAATTCAGCTTTTTAAGCTTGAAGAGAGTTCAGATAGAGAAGAAGGGAAGCGCTAAACAAACAGCATTAAACTTCCCCCGATAACCAAGCCTGTGAATAAACCGGCGTACACCTGGGCGGGCGTGTGTTCGTTCAGCGCCAGCCTTGCCGATAATACCGCGCCGGCCACCAGCACAAACAGAATAATGAGGTAAAGCAAGCCGCTTTCCGGCAGCAAGTGATTCAGCAGGGCGAGTAAACCCAGCAACCCGCCGAGGCCTACGCCGTGCGCACTGATCTTCCAGAAAAGCGAAACAAGGTACGTGGCAAATACCGAAAGCGTGATGAGCAGCATCAGGTAATAAAAAAGCTCGCTGAAGCCAAGATTCCGCTGGAAAAAATAAGTAACTGTCGCGTAGCAAAACGAAGTGAAAAGCAACGGAAACCTTCTTTGTACCCGGTCGCCGAGCTCCAGGGAGTTAACCAGGCCGTAGCGGAACATGGCGTAAGTACCGATGCCCGGAACCAGGAACGTGCCGAAAAAGATGAACGTGAGCAGGATCCAGCGTTTATCCAGGGGAAAGGTAAGCGCCGATTCCGGCAGCCAGTAAAGCACCAGGTAAAACAGATACGTGGGCATCAGCAGCGGGTGAAAAAGTACAGACAGAAACCGGGCCAGTGCAGCGTTCACGTAGATGGGGAGAAACTAAAATATTTCTCAAAATTATGCATTGCCCCCCAATACCACAACCCGAATTAAACAACGGTAGCTTTTTCTTTCGCAAACCCGGGCTTCGGTGGAGTTAACTGTAGTTTCTGCCGCCATTGCATTGTTGAACGTGCTATTAAAACGGTGCCGATCAAGGTCGGACCAATCCATATGAGCCACTGCTGCCCGATCTGCACGTTATTCACCAGGAAACCCGTAACGGTAGAAATGTAAGCCCCGCCCATCATGCCGATGTGTTTCAGCAGCCAGGCTTTATTGCCCGGCCTGAAAAGATCCGGCTTCCGGAAAGAGATCAGGTCGCCTGCACTGCTGCCCAGAAGGACCAAGCCGAAAACAGCCAGCACCGGCACAAATAGTTTGCCGGAGATTAATATTTGAGCTATCGGAAAGCCGATCATGAGCAGGCCGGTTAGCAAACCGGCTAAGGAAGGAAGTTTGTCCTGCAGGCCGGGCGTGTAGGTTTCGCGGAGCCGGAAGTAGAAAAGGGCACGCTTGCCGGTGTAGGTTAAGTAAAGCGCAAAAACACCAATAGCCAGTAAGGACGGATTGAACTTTAAGGAGCTTAGCAACAAGGCCGAAAGGGCTACGGCGTACATGGAAAGCTCGTAGGTGCGGCCGGAGCGGTTGTGGTTTTTGCGGCCTTTGGCGGCGAAGATGGCAAGCAGTCCGCTACCTAAGGCTACGGTGCCGGCCAGAATGTGAAATAGAAGAATTGCTTTGTACATGGTGCGTAAATTTTTTCTACAAACTTACGGCAGGGGTAAAGCGGGGTCAAGGCAAAAGGGACGGAAAACAAGCTCCCGGGGCGAAAAGCAAAGGTTTGGGATGAAGTGCAGGTTTCTTAGCCGTGCAGCAAGCTTTTAATTTCAGGAACCATTTTCCGGGAAACCGGGATTCGTTCCGAAGTACCGTACAGTTCCAGTTTCAGGCCCTGGGCATTGCCGGAAAAATTATGGACCTGTGCCAGGTTCACCAGGTAAGCCCGGTGACAGCGTACGATCTTAGGCTCCTCTTTTACCGCTTCTTCCAGTCGGGTTAGGGTGCTTCGGATTAGACTTTTCTTAGGAATACCGTTTTCAAGATAATGTAGCTCCACGTAATTGTCGGCGGCCATCGCAAAAAGAAAATCGGACTTGGGTAGGCTGATCTGTTCGGAGCCGGTTTCGGAAGTAAAAGTAAGCACAGAAGCTTCGGGTAACTCCGGCATTTCAGAAACAGGTAAATAAGCCGGTTGCGGAATTGACGTCGGAGCATGTTTTCTCAGCTCCGAATTCATTTCCTGTGCCAGTTCCAGGTTTTTGGTGAGCAGGCGGTTGTGCCGGAAAAGTACGATCACAGAAACCGGTAAAATGCCCACGGCCAGCGTAATGCTTTCGAAATACAATAAATGGCTTAAACTGAAAGGCTGCCGGAAAATAAGAAACGTGTAAAGCGTATTGAAAAAGCCGATCAGCAGAAAGTTGAAAAGCGTGATCTGGATTTCCCTGCCAACCGTCCAGTTTTCAGCTTTAAACCAGCCGGGGAATAATCGGGAGAAAACAATCGAAACCAGACTGATGCAGCCGAACGTAACCAGGCCGTACCCGGAAATAGCCAGGTATTTTGTTGCGCCTTCCGAAGCTTCGCGCATGCCAAACGGTTGAAACACCAGCAGAAATAGCGCTACAAACAAACCGATTACCGCCGCCATCCGGATAGAACCGGAAAGCGTGTGGGCCGGAAAAGGTTGTTTAAGGGTTGAAAGCATGGGCAGGTTTTTTGGGCCGGAAAGATAGCGTTTTTCCCTTAACTACACCTGACAGCTAAGAAGGAGCGTTTATGGCAGGTCTTTGCAGGTGAAGCGGTAGAACTTTCCTTTTTCCAACGGTTTCTCAAATTCCAGGAAGAATAGTTTACCTTCTTCTATGTTTAACCCGCAGAAAGATTCGCAAACCTTTTTAAATACCCTGGTTTCCGGATAGAAAGGTACGTTCAGCTCTTCCAAAGACCACTTATTTACATCGATGATCTGCCCGCCCTGCAGGTCTTTGCTTTGCAGAAAATAAGCACTTAAACGTTGGTCGATTTTAAGTAATTCGTCTTCAGCTACAATGATATAGTATTCATTTATTTTTTCGGAATATAAACTGAAAGCCAGATAACTATCCCAATAACCGAAAAAGTTAAATACTGGCATGAACCAGGCCAGCAGCAAAATCAGCAAGCTTAACAGTTTAGATTTTAAGCTAGTCCCTTGCCAAGTAAACGAACTGCCTTTTACCTGGAGGAAGGACAATATCACTAAGCCGATCATGGCAATGTTCCAGGGGTACACAATGTAATTCCCGTCAATTCCCAGCGGGCTTAGATAGACCAGAATAAACAAGTGCGTAGCTAGCGCAAGGAATACGCCAATAGTCCTGGTTCGGGGAATTAAAAGCGCCATTGACGTGATGATCTCCAGGGCCGGAATACTGTAACCCCAGGGTTTTAACGCTTTTATAATTTTGGGATCTGCTATTCTGAACAGCCCGGTAAGCATGGGTTCAAAAGTAAGATCCAGAAAGTTTGTACTGCATTTATGGATGCCGCTCCAGAAATAAATTCCGGCCAGCAGCAATTGGAAATATTGCAGGGAGGTATGCTTCGAGCCATCATCTTTCCGGGCGAAGGAAAAGGGCACCAGGCATAAAAAATAAAGATAAACCCAGGGCTGCCACCGGTTCTGGTCCTGCAGGGCCAGGAGGAATACTAATCCTAAAACCAGATGATTGACGAGCTTCTTCTTTACAAAGCAGTTAAGTAGAAGTAAGATCAGGAGTAAGCCGAGGAAAATAAAGTCAAAGGGATGCCGGAAGCCGGCGAAGAAATCAAAAGCAGGCGCCAGGGGAAAGAGCCGCTCGGAATGCCAGAGGTTCAAAGAAAAAAGAATTCCTGTAAAAAAGAAAAAGCTTGCTACAGCTTTTATGAGCCTTAACCGCGTGGCAGGAGGTAAATTCTTGAGCATTTCCGGAAGCATTGCTACTTTTCAGCCGCCTGATCTTCCAGCATAAACGGTTACCTGGGATCCGGGAAAAAACGGCAGAGCAGCAAAGATAACATATCTGAAGCGGTTTGCTAAAGAATGTTGCCGGCAACCTGAAAGGAGCAGGTGCTTTCATTTGTCCCGGCTGCTCTGCCGCATGGTTATTAACTTAAAAACGCCGAATACATCCACACCGATTTTTCCTGCTCCCGGATATAGTCGCTCATCAGGGCCAGGGTGCCTTCGTCTTCGGTTTCCTGGGCCAGGCTCAGGATCTCGCGCTGCAGCAGAATAATGGTTTTAAACGAATTCAGGATATCTTCCACGGCTTTCATGCCATCGCGGCTCTGGCTGCTTTCCTTTATCTGCGAGGTTTTCATATACTCCGAAAACTTATGATCTGGTGCGTAACCCAGGGTTAAAATACGTTCGGCCAGTTCATCTATTTTCAAAAACAGGTCGTTGTAAAGCTCTTCGAATTTGGCATGCAGCTCGAAGAATTTCTCGCCTTTAATGTTCCAGTGGTAGCCGCGCACGTTCTGGTAAAAAGTAGAATAGTTGGCTAAGAGGTCGTTTAATTTATTGGCCAGTTCCTCCGATTTGCTCTTGTCGAGGCCTATTGCGTTCAGGTTTTCCATAGTAGTTGCTTATTAAATTCGTGTAAGGCCAATATACGGAAGGGAGCGGGAAAGTTTTTATGATAAAGGTCATGTAATTCATTTGGCTAAAGCCTGATATAAAATGCTTTCGCTCCCCTGCCTGAAGGCAGGGGCAATTCAATATTCGTATAAATAATCTCTGAAAAGCAATTTGTAAGATTTCAATTGCCCTTGGCTTCAGCCAGGGGAACCCAGCATTGCGGTAAAATGGCTTTAGCCTAATTTCTTAAAACCATATCTGGAAATAAACTCATCGTATTCTTCCTGAAACGATTTGGTTTTATGATGTTCCTCCTGCTTCCTGATATAATTGCGTACTTTCTCCAGCATAGATTCAGAAACTGAAACTGCGTAGTAATCATTTTGCCATTCAAACTTCTCGTCGCAAAAGCCCTTCTGATTGATCCAGAAAGATGATTCGCCTTTCAGCAGATTCATAATTTTGCTGATGCTTTGGTCAACTCCTAAAGAAACCAGGCAATGGCAATGTTCGGCGTAGCCATTGATAAAGTCGATGTAAATGCCCTTCTCTTTCGCGTATTCATAGATGTGGCGCCAAACTTTTTCTCTTATTTCCCTGGTAGTCAGAAGTGGCTCACGGTTCTTGGTGCTCCAGACAAAATGAATGTAAACTTTTACAAAAGGCATAAGCTTTATTTTTTAGATTAAAGCTACACTTTGTTCTCGGGGATTGGTTTGGCTAAAGCCTGGAAAGGGAATGTATTTTATCCCCTGCCTAAAGGCAGGGGCAATTGAAATTGCAAATTTTGATAAATATTCAAAACGAATAATTTCTGCTTCCTTCTGAAATTATTCTGATCTGTTCAGCCTTTTGAGCCAAGCCAGGATTATCTAAAATAGCCGCTAAAATTGCTGAATTAAGGGCATACAAATTTAAAATACCAGGTAACTCTGAAACTCGGTTGGGAGCCTTCATGATTAAATGAATATCGCTCTTGACCTTAATCCATTCATTAAATGCATTTTCAATTCTCTTTTCCTTTGAAAAGAACTTTAAAAAGAAGGGTTTAGCATAATAATTACTAAGTTTTCCCTTAATCTGAATTTCAATTTCTGAATTCAATTCCTCAAAAGACGATTCAATTTTATTTAACCGTTTAACCAAATCATCCATATTTAAAATGTTGAATTGCCCCTGCCTTCAGGCAGGGGATAGCAAAATGTCATATTCGGCTTTAGCCAAATCTCCATTCCTGAAAAAACCTAATAATCGTGTTCAAAAACTCTACAACTCCTTTCTTAACCGCGCTACCGGAATATTCAGCTGCTCCCGATATTTCGCAACCGTTCTCCGGGCAATGTTGTAGCCTTTTTCGTTCAGCATCTGCTCGATCTTCTCATCGCTCAAAGGTTTTTTCTTGTTTTCCTTGTCGATGATCTCTTTCAGGATGTGCTTTACCTCGCGGGAGCTGGCATCTTCGCCGGAATCGGTGGCGATGCCTTCGGAGAAAAAGTATTTGAGCGGGTAAATGCCGAATTCAGTCTGGATGGATTTGGAATTGGCAACGCGCGAAACCGTGGAAATATCCATGCTGATCTCTTCGGCAATGTCTTTCAGGATCATCGGGCGGAGCTTGCTTTCGTCCCCTTCCATAAAGAACTCGCGCTGGTATTTGATGATGGCCTCCATGGTGCGCAAAAGCGTATTCTGGCGCTGCTTAATGGCATCGATGAACCATTTGGCGGCGTCGAGTTTTTGCTTTACGAAGGTTACGGTTTCCTTTAGTTTCTTGTCGGTTTTGGCGCTTTTTTCGTAGGCATCGAACATTTCGGCATAAGAACGGCTGATACGCAAATCAGGGGCGTTGCGGGAATTCAGACTTAAATTCAGGTTGCCGTTATCGTTGGTTAAGATAAAGTCCGGAATTACGTATTGAGCGCGGCCGGAACTGGCTACCGAGCCGCCCGGTTTCGGGTTCAGCTTTACAATTGCGTTTATGGCTTCCTTCAGATCATCTTCCTCAATGCCGAGTTTGTTCTCTATTTTGGAATAGTGCTTCTTGGTGAACTCTTCGTAGAAATCGCTCAGGATCTTTTCGGCCAGCACCGTAGCATCGTCCTGGTCGCGGCGTTCGAGTTGCAGCAGCAGGCATTCCTGCAGGTCGCGGGCAGCAATTCCCGGCGGGTCGAAGCTCTGGATCAGGTGCAGTACTTCTTCAATCTCATCTTCGCTGGCCTCGATGTTCTGGGAGAAAGCCAGATCGTTGGAAATAGAACTGAGGTCGCGGCGGATGTAACCGTCGGCGTCGATCGAGCCGATGAGCTGCATGCCGATGGCCTGCTGTTTTTCGTCTAAGTTCAGGAAACCCAACTGGTCGATCAGGGCGTCGGTAAGGGTAGAAGAACCCACGATCGGCATTTCGCGGTCTTCTTCGGTGTCGCCGCCAGTATCGCCCTGCATTTTATAGCCGGCAATGTCGTCGTCCTGCAGGTAATCGGCTAAGTCCAGATCGTTATTTTCTTCGGCGCGCACTTCTTCTTCCTGCCGGAGGTCGTCGGTAGCGTCGGAGGTTATTTCGCCTTCAAAATCATCGTCCAGGCCCTCGTTTTCGTCGAAATCGGCATCTTCGTCGTTCAGCAGGTCTTCATCGTCGGAGCGTTCCGGTTCGTCTTCGTCGCCTTCTTCCAGAGCCGGGTTCACTTCCATTTCCTCCTTTATCCGGGCTTCGAGTTCGGCCGTGGGGATCTGCAGCAGCTTTATGAACTGAATTTGCTGCGGCGAAAGCTTCTGGGAAAGTAGTTGTTTTAGGTCGAGTCGCTGCATAAGGTAAAGTTGCGGGTAAAAGGCCGCTAAGTGGTCAAATTTAGCTTTTTTTACTTCTCTTTGAAATAAAAGGTTAAATAATTGGCTGCGCGGGGCACAGCTAATTAGAAATTAAAAATTAGAAATTAAAAATGCTCCTTCTGGTTTAAAAACTTCATGTTAAAGGAGCGTTGTTAGTGAGTACCCCTTTGGAGGGGTGGGATTTTTACATTTATTGATTATTTATCAGGAATGCGTGTGTCCTCCCCCTACCCCCTCCAAAGGGGTACTGCCGTAAATTAATTCGTGCTAAATTTCACAAAGCTGCTTTCTATTGCTGGCGCTACTTTTTAATTCTAAAAAATTCATTACTAATTTCTAATTTTGAATTTCTAATTAGAAGTAAAGATGTCACGGACGAACGTAAAAAAACTACTAACTTCCACCGAACTGGTAGGCCAGGATGTGCTGGTGAAAGGCTGGGTACGCACCAAGCGCGGAAACAAATTTGTAAGCTTCATTGCCGTTAACGACGGTTCTACGATAAATAATATCCAGGTGGTGGCCGATGCCGAGAAATTTCCGGAAGAAAGCCTGAAAGAAGTTACCACCGGCGCCTGTATTGCCGTAACCGGAAAACTGGTAGAAAGCCAGGGTAAAGGCCAGACGGTAGAGATCCAGGCCGAAAAAGTAGAAGTTTTGGGCACGGCCGACGTAGAAACCTACCCGCTGCAGAAAAAAGGCCACTCGCTGGAATTCCTGCGCGAAATTGCGCACTTACGTCCAAGAACGAATACGTTTGGAGCTGTGCTGAGAATGCGCCACGCCATGACGTTTGCGGTGCACAAATTCTTCAACGACCGTGGTTTCTTTAACGTACACACACCCATCATTACCGGTTCCGATGCCGAAGGCGCCGGCCAGATGTTCCGCGTAACGACCTTAGACCCGATCAATCCGCCAAAAACCGAGACCGGCGAAGTAGATTACAGCCAGGATTTCTTCGGCAAAAACACCAACTTAACCGTTTCCGGGCAGCTGGAAGGCGAAGTAGCCGCCATGGCTTTGGGGCAGATCTATACCTTCGGGCCAACGTTCCGCGCCGAAAATTCCAATACCTCGCGCCACCTGGCCGAGTTCTGGATGATCGAGCCGGAAGTTGCTTTCAACGAGCTGACCGACAACATGGACCTGGCCGAAGAGTTTCTGCAATACCTGGTAACCTACGCGCTGGAAAACTGTGCTGACGACCTGCAATTCCTGAATGACATGTACGACAAGGAACTGCTCAACCGTCTGCACTTTGTGGTAAACAACAAATTTGAGCGCGTAACCTACACCGATGCCGTAGAAATTCTGAAGAACGCCAAAAAAGCCAAATTCGAGTATCCGGTAGAGTGGGGAACTGATTTACAAAGCGAACACGAACGTTACCTAGTAGAAAAGCACTTCAACAAGCCGGTTATCCTCATCAACTACCCGAAAGACATCAAAGCGTTTTACATGAAGCTGAACGACGACGGCAAAACCGTGCGCGCCATGGACGTTTTATTCCCGGGCATCGGCGAAATTATCGGCGGTTCGGAACGCGAAGAAAGCTACGAAAAACTGATGACCCGCGTAAAAGAAATGGGCATTCACGAAGAGCAGGTTTGGTGGTACCTGGAACTGCGCAAGTTCGGTACTGCGCCGCACTCCGGTTTTGGCTTGGGCTTCGAGCGTTTAATGCTGTTCGTAACGGGTATGGGCAACATCCGCGACGTAATTCCTTTCCCACGTTTCCCGAAAAGCGCGGAGTTTTAATTTTTCAAATGCTGGATTATTAGACATTAGACCTTAGACCTTAGACTTTCTGTGTCTGGTAATATTTGCGGGCATACAGAAGGTCTGAAACATAATAGGAGTCTCTGAACTCCTGCAAACCAGTAAAACCCTATCGGGAGAGCCGGAAAAACTGTTAAAGTTTTTCCGGCTTTTTTATTTATAACAACCTTTTGTAATTGAAGATTAAGTTTTCTATCTTACCAGCAGCTTTTGTTGTGCTTTAACCGCTTAACTATGGAAAACAAACGAGGCCTTGTTGGCATTGCTATTCTTTTTACCTGCCTGTTGTTCTCAGCCTGCCAGAAAGACAAAGCAGATAGGGATTTGGAGAACCCTGCCCCTGAACCGGGAAAAGCTACGGAGCCCTGCCGGCTCATGAAAGAAATTACTTACGCTTATATTTCTAACGAGATTGTTTCTGTTGAAGAATATATCTATGATCATAACAATTTAATAAAAAGAATTAACCGACTGAAAGGTGATACTCAACTTGTTTCCTTTTTAACTTACACCTATAATGGTCAGGGCAAGGCTGTTGAAGAGGTTTGTTATAATGCGGACAGCACCGTAATTGGTAAGCAGCTATTTACCTACAATGCAGTCAACTTATTGAAAAGCATTATTTTTCAGGGAGGTTCCTATGGGAATTACTACCCTATGCCGGGACGAATAGATTTGAATTATAATTCTATGGGGCAGCGGATCAGAGCTGATTTTTATAGTGCTTCCCAGCCAAATTTACTGGAGCGATTTTTTGAGTATACCTATGGCTTCGGAGTAGTTCATGCAAAAGAATACGACGCAACTACCAACCCAGCAAAGTTCCATCAGAATATAGAGTTCAAATATGACAGTAAAAAAAGCCGCTATCACAGCCTGGGTTATCTAAACGGCTATATTCCTGGTCTGGAGAAGAATAATCTTTCCCTGAATAAAGAGTGGTTACCAGGTTATAGTAATCATAGAGGCATGGCCTACGAGTATAATGGGCTGGGATTCCCGGTTAAAGGATATCCGTTTGCAAGTTCAACCTTTTGGGAGGACCCTACAATCGAATATCAGTATGCCTGTCAGTAAAAGACGCTGACAACATTAATTGTAATTCCCGGTCAGGCGTTGTAACTTGGCCGGGAATTTTGTTATATGATGAAGACGCTATGAAAATGCGGAAAAAAGGAAATGCTTTGGTTTTAGGGTTGGCTTTTCTGTTGGCTGTTGGTTGCGGAGGCGATGAAAAGAAAAAAGGAGATCCAGCCCCGCAGCCCCTTGTTTATGGAAGTAGAACGTGTGTGCCGGTAAAATTTACCAATCAATCAGGAAACGAAGTGAATTACGAGTATAATGCAAACGGCCAGTTAATTAAAGCTATTTTCGGAAGTGTTTATGAAGTGGTTAAGTACAATAGCGCAGGTCAGGTTAGCAAAATCAGTACCTATGAATCAGGCGCAAATCCATTTAGAAATCATGTCCTTTTTACCTATTCATCCAATGGAGTACTCGCTTCCGAAATAACTTATATCCCGACAACTCCCTCTGATTCAACCACCAATAAGCCAGCGGAAGTAAGAGAATATACCTACGATGGTACAAACCGTCTTATCGAAATAGAAAGCCACCCGTATCGCAATCCTAATATTATTTCCTCCCGCGATACTTATACCTATCATGCCAATGGAAAAGTTTTGATATCTGAATTTAGGGGTTCAAGCCTTACGTTAAACCAAACCAGAGAATTTGAATTCAGTGGTGGTAAAGGCCCGGCAGGAGTAGTACCTTATTTAAAGCTTCAAATGACTTATGGCAATCAAATTATTTTCAACAAGTTGCCTAAAACGGTAGTGCTCACCTCGTACTATCCGGATGGAAGCGTAAACAATCAGAATACTTTTACTTTTAATTACAGTTATACTTTTAATTCAGACGGATATCCAACGAGCTAGACAATGACCAGAACCGGCCTTGCTCCGTTAACGGGTACCTGGACCTACAACTGCCAGTAAAAACACTATCTGGAGAGTCGGGAAAACTACTTTGCAGCTTCCTTCTTTTTGTCTGTAACAATTATTGTAAATCCCGGTCAGGTTTTCTAACTTGTCCGGGGTTTTGTTATAAGTTGAAACGCTATGGATTTGATGAAAAAAGGGAATGCTTTGATCTTAGGCTTGGCAGTCTTGCTGGCCTTTGGCTGTGGAAGTGACAACGATACAGTTGCACCCGATAATGCTAACCCTGCGCCACAAAATTTTACGAAGTGCCAGCTTATAAAAGATAGGGAAGATACCCTGACCAGTAAATATTCTTACGATTCTCAGGGAAGATTACAGGAAAGGGTTTACGCCTATGGAAGGGAGAGATTTACATACAACAGTTTAGGTAAAATATTGAAATGGATAAGGTTCACTGAAAGTCTGGACACTATAAATGTTAGGACCTATGAATATAATAATGATTCCCTTCCCATTAAAGTAACAAGCCGCTCTGGAATGACTTCTGCAGGTGGTATAATTGCCTATCATACTCAAAGTATGGTTTACGATTCCCAAAAACGGATTATCAGCAATACCACATATAATACAAGCTTGGCAGCCATTACCAATAAGGTCAACTATAGCTACCCGGCCAATAATAAAGTGGAAATTGAAGGATGGGAATTAAACCGGGGAACCAATACGCTGCAACTGCATTACAATGCTCAGATGACATACGATAATAACAAAACGCCTTGGGGTGACTATCCTTTTTTTGATCCTATCGTGAATCATAATGAGCTAACTTACGCCATTCAATTTCACCAGCCATATCCCTATAGCCACTCCAGGACTTCTACTTATACCTTTAATGCTGCTGGTTACCCCATTCAAAAAATTGAGGTAACCGATGGCCGATACACCATGGTATCTACTTACACCTACAACTGCCAGTAAAACCGCTATAAAAATGCTGAAAAAAGGAAATGCTTTAATTTTAATGCTGGCAGTGTTGTTGACTGTGGGTTGTGGGAAAGAAGATGCAAATAATGATCCGAAGCCAAATAATAGTACGGGCAATATAACCGGACAAAGAACTTGTGTGCTGGTTAGTACGCAAAGCTATAACTTAGAGGATGCATGGAGGTTTTTCTTTAACGCGCAAGGGCAAATTATCAAAGCCCTCAAGGGAACTTCTAATAATGGCCTCCAGCTGATTACATATAGTGCTACTGGTAAAATTAAAAATGTACGGCGATATAGAATGCCTGCAAAGGAAATTCAGGAGAGTAGCTTTTATCAGTATAATTCAGATTCGCTGTTAAGTAGGGAAACCATATTTATACCGGCTACTCCCGGTGACTCAGCTTCGCTTTATGCCGTACGGGAAAATTACTTTGAATACGACCCAGGCAAACGATTAGTAAAAATAACCAGCTTTTTATTGACTCAACCAGGTGGCTCTGATGGCTATATTACCTTTACCTATAATCCCGATGGCAGCTTGTTGGAAGAAAGATTTGGTGGTATCCCCAGTCAGCTGGGATGGAGGAAAAAGACAAAATTCGTCAGCGGTAAAGCGCCTGCAGAAAAGCAGGCTTTCCTGAATTTACCATCTATGTTCCTTTATTCTTCTCATGGTATCGTTTTTAATCGGTTGCCAGCAACCATAGAAGAAACCCAGTATAGTTCTAATGGGGTTGGACACACCAGTATTTTCAATTATTCATATCTTTTTAATACGGATGGCTACCCAACTGAACAAATAATGACTTTCCCCGGGCAACAACCTTTAACCAATTACTGGACCTACAACTGCCCATAAAACGCTATAAAGATGCTGAAAAAAGTAAATACAGTACTTCTGGGTTTAGCAGTTCTGCTAACGGTAGGTTGCGGGAAAGATGATCCGGAGCCAGATCAATCCGGTAATCTGCCTGTAGCAGCAGCCCGGAATTGCCAGTTGATCAGCGCCAGTTCGCATGTGTATGGCTATGCGTATGAATACGAGTACAATGCGGCCGGGCAAATTACGAAAGCTATCCTTACCTCGCCACTCACTTACCTGAGCAATTATGATGTGGTGGAATACAACAGCATAGGGCTTTTGAGTAAGGTAACCAAATATAAGCCTGATAATGTTTTCCTGGAATACCGGGTCTATGAATATACGGCAGACTCTTTAATTAAAAAGGATACCAAATATACCCGAACCGACCCTGCCGATTCAACTTATATTGGCCCCTTTTCTTTTAATGAGTATAGTTACGATGCCTCAAAACGACTTACTAAAATAACTTACTATTCTTCCGATCAGCCGGCCACGCCCAGGGGCATTACTTCCTACACCTATCGGCCCGATGGCAGCATTCTGGAAGAGCTAACTGGTAATACATTAAATAGTTTAGGTACCGCTACCGAGTATTGGTTTACCAATAGCAAAGCACCGGTGCAAAAGGTGGCCTATTTCAACCTTCGGGAAACCCTGAAAGCACCAAGCGCCGGCATTATCTTCAACAAAGTACCCGCCACCATCAGGCAAACCAATTACGATAATAATGGCAATGTATCGAGCCAGTACACCTTTAACTATACCTATACCCATAATGCAGATGGTTATCCGGTAATTCAGGCTATGGGCAATCCTGGTCAGCAACCCCTGATAAATACATGGGCCTACAACTGCCAATAATACGCTATGTAAATGCTGAAAAAAGTAAATGCTTTGGTTTTAGGGTTGGCCGTGTTGTTGGCAGTTGGTTGTGGGAAAGATGATCCAGAGCCTCAACCAGATTCACAAACCCCGACTCCAAAAAGCTGCAGGTTGGTAAAATATGTTTTTCCTGGGTATGGAAGTAACGATGGTATTGTAGAGAAGTATGTATATGATAATTCAGGGAAAGTAATTCAGAAAAACATAGCACGATCAGATTCCAGTAAATATATAGAAGATATAGTTTATAGTGCGAATGGGAACGTAAAGGAAATTATTCTGTCATCAGGAAATAGAAGTGTGAAGAGTTCTTACCATTATAATGGCGCTAATTTAATCGATAAGATACTTTTTTATGATCAGGATGCAGGAGGAAACTATTACTTACAAAGCATTTATCAACTTCAGTATGATATAATAGGTAGGTTAATAAAACATTCAAATTTTGGTCCGCAGGATACCGTAAGCGGTGGTTACATAGATTACTTTTATCCGGCAGCTAACCAAATGAAAATAATGGTTTATAATAAAAACCAAGCGGGAAATTTAGGATTGCATTATATAACTTTTTGGGAATACGATAGCCATAAGAATCCTGTAATCATAGATGGGAATTTTATAGGAAGTGGGCTCTATAAGTCAAATTTTATCCCTCAGAATATAATAAAATCAACAACCACTGAGGTTGCAAGTGGATATACAGGAGAACCGTTTTTTTATAATACTATTTATAATCCTGCAGGCTATCCTATTGAGCGAACAACTGTAGTTGGAAACCAAATTTTATCAAAAGAAAACTGGTACTACAACTGCCAGTAAAAGGCTATGTAAATGCTGAAAAAAGTAAATGCTTTGATTTTAGGGTTGGCCGTGCTGCTGGCAGTAGGTTGCGGGAAAGATGATCCGAAGCCCCAGTCAAACCCGCAGACACCCGCCCAACGGACCTGCAAGCTAACCAAGTATGTTCTCTCTTATCCGGTAGTTGGGAGTTATTACGAGGAGCATTATGTGTATGATAATGCTGGAAAGGTGATTTGGATTAATTATGTTAATTTTAGCAGTGGAAGTACAGTTCCAGCTAAAGATAGCACAAGGAACGAGATAATTTATCACCCTGACGGGAGAGTTAAAGAAACAGTACAAACTTCCTATTCTGGAACTTATACTAAGCGAAATTTTTATTATTATAATAATGCAGACCTGCTAAAAGAAGTCAGCGACTATGATCGGAATCAAGGCACGCCTTCTTTCTGGAATTTTTCTTATAAGTATGAGTATAATGCTGCAGAACAGTTAATTAAAAGTACTTCTTTTACCTTTCTTGACACGGCCTTTAAGTCTGAAATGCATTTTTCTTACCCAACTGCTAACCAGGTAAAAAGCATGCATTATAGTACGGATTCCTCAGGAGTAACGCATTTAGATGCTACTGTAATATTCCAGTCCGATGGCAGCAAGAGTCCTTATATCATTGCGGGTAATTTTATGCAGGGTGGTTATCTTCAGTTAAATAATTTTTTACCGGGCGCTACTCCTTTTGGAAAGAATGTAATATCTTCCTCTTATACAAACTATACCAATGGCCAAAGCGGCACCCAATTTTACCAGAATACCTATAATGCCCACGGGTATCCGATTGAGCGAACCACCTCGGAAAATGGCCGCATCTTTATAAAAGAGAAATGGTATTACTACTGCCAGTAAAATGCTGCCAAACTAAAAGTAAAACCCCATTTATTAAAGCCATCTCCTTAACACCGTAAATAAATATCCCGGCAAGTTTTCTTAAATTTGCCGGGATATTTATTCGTTATCTTTTTGAAAACACTTTTTACCCTTCTTTTAGTAACGCTTTTTTCCTGCCATCTGGCTTTTGCTCAACACGAGCAACCGGTCTCCACAGCCTTTAAACCGGTCCGTACCGCTGGAATTAAGGTTGGCATAAACTTCGCTTCCGTTTCTAACCTGGCCGAGTCCGATGTTTACATGGGGGTGCATGCCGGATTTTTTGGGAACGTTCAAACCTCCGAAGGTGTTGGCTTTGGCGGCGAACTCAACTACTCCCACCAGGGCGTAACGGCCAGCAACCTGGATGTAGGGTTAAACTATTTAAGCATTCCGATGCTGGTAAACCTTTATAGCGGACCGGTAACTTTTCAGGGTGGTATTTACGGCGCATATTTGTTTAGTGCCAATCTTAAAAATGGTCAGGCCAAAGGAGATATAAGCGGTTACTTGCGAGATACAGATTATGGCTTATTGGTAGGGATAAACCTCAACCCCTTAGGCGCAACTTTTGTATATGCCCGGTTCAACCTGGGGCTGAAGAACATAAACAAACAGCTAATCACGCCTGCCCATGTGGAGCTATATAACCGGAATATCCAGTTAGGACTGGGGTACCGTTTTTAAATGACCAGCCCTGAAAATTGCTACCCTTTCCGCCCCAAAAACTCCATTTGCCCAACCCGGCTTAAACTTCTATTTTTGAAGCCGAACGCATAACCCCGAAAACCATGTACGAATGCCTTTTATATACCGTCGAGAACGGCATTGCCACCATTACGCTTAACCGCCCCGACGTATTCAATGCTTTTAACGACAAGCAAAGCTACGAGCTGCAGGATGCCCTGAAACAGGTTACCCGCGATGCCAACGTGCGCGTGGTGATTTTAACCGGCGCCGGCAAAGCCTTCTGCTCCGGCCAGGACCTCAAAGCCATTGCCTCCGCCGATAAACGCGACTTGTCAGAATCTTTGGAAAAACGCTATAACCCGATCATCCGGGCCATGCGCAATTTGCCAAAACCAATCATTTGCAAACTGAACGGCGTAGCCGCCGGCGCGGGTTGCTCTTTAGCCCTGGCTTCCGACTTAATTGTAGCGAGCACCGAAGCCAGCTTAATTGAAGTATTCGTAAACGTAGGTTTAGTATTAGATTCCGGTTCTTCGTATTTCCTGCCGCGCATTGTAGGTTCCATGAAAGCGTTTGAACTAAGCACCCTGGGTTCTAAAGTAAAAGCCGAAGAAGCGCTTGCCTTAGGCATGGTAAACAAAGTGGTTGCCCCGGAAGAATTAGACAACGCCGTTAACGAACTGGCCCAGCGTTACGCCGTTGCACCAACCAAAGCCATTGGTTTAATGAAAAAAATGCTGAACAAAAGCTTCCATTCTTCTCTAGACGAAATGCTGGATTACGAAGCGCACTGCCAGAAAATTGCCGGCAACTCCGCCGATTACAAAGAAGGCGTAACCGCTTTCAACGAAAAGCGCAAGCCGGCTTTCAAAGGCGAATAATTTTAATTGTTTAATGGCTAAATTGTTGCATTGTTGAGAAAGCCTTCCATCCTGAACACAAGTAAGCGCAGATGCGCAAAGCTTGCGAGCGTAGCGCTGAAGTAGCTTGTTGGCTTTAAGCAGAAACTTCACTACAAATCGCGGAGAAGATATTCGTTATCGATCAATAGGCTATCATTCAATTTCTATACATAGGAATTAACAATTTAGCCATTAAACAATTAAATAATTAAACAATTTAAAAAGCATACCCAACTGCCAGGTTCAAATGCAGAGCCGGTGCGCCGGCCAGGGTAGAGTTTTTATCGGTAACTTTTACCGGGCCAATTACCCGGTCTTCGGTGCGGCCTTTGCTGAGCTGGGCGGTGGCCAGTTTCGCGCGTGCCCCCACGCCGCCGAAAAGATCGAGGGAAAGGTGTTTGGCCAAAATAAACTGGTAACCTAACTGGTAGTGAAAGGCCAGCACGTGCTGGTACATGCGGCCAATGGTTTCGTTCTCGTAAGTGCGCAGCAGGTCCGGATCGAAGGCAATAAAACGGTAGGTAATAGCCGGACCGTGGTAAAAACCGTTGGGTGCCCCTTTGGTTAGCGAGGTATAGTTGCGCTGGCTCATGCGCAGCACAATGCCGGCCGTTTCAGAAATAGCATATTCCTCTTCGTCTAAAAAATTGCCGTAAAAGCCACCCAGCGTGTTCCGGTCTTTTTCCGTTGCCCGCACAAAACTCCGGTGAATAAAGCCCAGGCCTATTTCATTACTCTGGTCGCTTTCCTTTACGTTCTCATAAGAAATATAATATTCCCCGAATTGCAGCGGTCGCACTTTCCAGATGCCCGAATACGTGCGCTCCGGGGCTTCTGCCTGCGCATACGCGTTCCCGGAAAGGAACCCAAGCAGCAAGGAAGATAAAATAACGAGCAGGAAGTTGTTTTTTTTCATAGCCGGGAAGTTTTCAGGTTAGTACTTGCGGGAAAAAAGCTCTCGCCGCTTATTTTACGACCTTCGCGAAGAATAGGTACTAGCAGAAAACAAAAAATCCGCTCTTCGGTTGAAGAACGGATCTTTAGAATTTGAAACGGTAAGCTGCTACCGCAGGGTAATGGTTCGCGTTTTACCGTTTACCGTTACCGAAGCGGTTTTATCGCAGGCGCCGGTACCGGTTGGGTCGTAATTCAGGAGCATGCTTTTTTGTTTGCTGTTGGTAATGGTAACCGTGCCGGAAATAAAATTGCGGAAGCAGCCCGGCCGGAAAACCTTGCGGAGCGGCTGCCCGGTGGTAGTGGTAAACTGTACGCCCCGGCGGTTGGTTCCCGAGGAGGTTCCGCTTACCAGGTATTCATCGTCCAGAATAGTTGCGGTGCCCTGGCCGGCTACCCGTTCTACCTCGCGCAGGGCATTCCAGTTGCGGGTGGTGCCGTCGGTAAACGCAATGGCGGCATTCTGCACTTCTACCCGGTATTTATAATTAACGCTTGTTTCAGTTTCGTTGCTCAGGTTGGTTACCAGGCGGGTGCCGCTGTGCTGGTTGTTGTTTACAAAGTAGTTGTTCAGGGTAATGGTTACGGTAGAACCGGCTGTGCGCCACGGTCCGTTAAAAACGGCAATTATCTTGCCGCGCCGGTACGCGCCATCTTTGCAGAGGCAGTTCACGCTGCCGAAATCGATGGTAAGCGTTTTGGTGGCAGCATCCCAGGTACGGGTAACGCAGGGAGCAAAAACGCCGGCTGCCACCTGCTGGCCCGGCGCACCGAACCGCTCCGCCGCATCGGCTTCCACCATATTGTGCAGGGTTTCCATTTCGGTTTCTATCCGGGCATTATCTTCGGCAGATGCCAGGCTTTCTTCCGGGGCGGCATCTTCTTTATCGGTATTCCGGCAGCCGGAAAATACCAGTGTGCCGGCTAAGGCCAGCATGCCCAATTTGTGCAGTAAAAGCTTTTCCATAAAAGTGAATTTTTAGAGATGATGAAATGAAGTTTGCCGGTTAGATAAATGTAACTAACAGAAGTTTAAACCGGAAATATATTTTTTTTGCTAAACTATCATAAATACCCAAGGCAGCTTTTGAAATTGTTCCAGGCAAGCATTCTCTTCGTAGCGCAGGTTTAAAGCCAATGCCGTAAACTTAAGGTAAAAGGGCTCTTCCAGACATCTGTGTCTGGAAGTAAACTGCCGGGGACATCCGTGTCCCCGTAGGCATTAACGCGGACACGGATGTCCGTACCAGAATAAGTTTCAGACACAGATGTCTGAAACAGCGATTATTATCAATTCATAATCCTTAAGTTGACAGCATTGGGTTTAAAGCCTACGCTACGAAGAGAATTTTGATTTATAATCCAACTTCCACTTCGGAAAGCAATCAGGAGCATAGTATAAAACAAGCTGATTTTAACTTTGTTCTTAACCCGGCGTATAAAAGGCCCTGGTAAAATATTTTTTTTGTACTAAACCCTGAAAACTATGAAAAAGATCGTGTATTGCAGTCTGATGGCTTTTGCTGTCTGCTTTGGTTCGTCCTGCGAAAATAAAGGGGGCGGTGATAATTACAGCACTTCCACCGAAAAAGTCGGCAGCGGCGAAGAACTGAATACTGAGCCGGCCGACAATGCCAACGTGCAAACCGAAGCGCCTCTCGACAGTACCCAGATCACAACCGGCAACCCGCCTATCCCGACGTATACCTCCGATGCCGATTTTGTGGCCACCGCAGCCAGCGGCGGCATGATGGAAGTGGAACTCGGGAAGGTGGCCGCGCAGAAAGGCGCTTCTGCCGAGGTGAAAAAATTCGGGCAGCACATGGTAGACGATCATTCCAAGGCGAATACCGAATTAAAGCAACTGGCCGCTAAAAAGAAATGGAACGTGCCCGCCAAAATGAACGCCGAGAACCAGGCTACTTACGACCGGCTCTCTAAAATGAGCGGCAAAGATTTCGACCGCGATTACATGGCTGAAATGGTGAAAGACCACACCGTGGATGTCGGCTTATTTGAACAGGCCACCCAGAAAGCGAAAGATGCCGACCTGAAGGCCTTCGCCAGCAAAACCACGCCTACCTTTCGCATGCATCTGGATATGGCCCGGGAAATAAACGCAAAAACCTATAACCAAAAGTAAATTTTTTAAGTATACATAACGTGTTTAAAGTGAAAAGCTGCAACCCGATGGGCTGCAGTTTTTTTTATGCCCTATCCGGTTAGGAGCCGTTTCTTTCTCAATTTAGGTGGTTCAAGTTTGAGCGAAGCGGTAACTTAAACCTATCAATGATCTGAAGTTTTCAACTTCAGTGAGGCGAAAGCCTGAAAATACGGCTTCTGAAGCTGATTTTGAGCAGAAAATCATCTCGTAAATTTCAGAATAGCAGCATGAAACGACCCGACATGCGGCCTTTAAACTTCATTTCCTGAACCGCTTCAAGATGCCATAAAAAAGCCGGTCTTGTTCTAGGCCGGCTTTTTTAGCTGAAATCATAGCGTTTTTAAACTTCTATTTCTGTTACACAGTCAACTTAATCTTTAGAAAGTGGGATTACAAATCCCACGGCTCAGTTAAGACGGGATTGCAAATCCCGTCAAGCAAACTCTAATAATTAACCTGACAGTGTATTAGCCGCGCAGTTCTTCGGTTGCAACCTCATTTTCCAGGCTGGCCATGTCGATCACGAAGCGGTAGCGGACATCGCTTTTCAGCGTGCGTTCGTAGGCCTCGTTTATTTTTTGGATCGGAATTACTTCCACGTCGCTCATAATGTTGTGTTCGGCGCAGTAATCCAGCATCTCCTGGGTTTCCTGTATGCCCCCAATCATGGAGCCTACCAGGCGCTTGCGCTTGCCGATCAGGTGGAAAGCAGCAACCGGCGTTGGCTCCGGCGGCACACCCAGCAAAATCATGGTGCCGTCGCGGCGAAGCATGCCCAGGTATAAATTATAATCGTGCGGCGCCGAAACCGTATCTACAATAAAGTCAAAAGTATTGCGGAGCTGCTTTACCTGTTCCGGATCTTTGGTTACGGCAAAGTTGTGGGCTCCCAGCGCTTTAGCGTCCTGCTCTTTGCCCGGCGAAGTGCTGAGTACGGTAACGTCGGCGCCCAGGGAAACGGCTAGTTTTACGGCCATGTGCCCCAAACCACCCAAACCTACAATGGCTACTTTATGGCCTTTGCCCACTTTCCACTGCATAAGCGGCGAGTAGGTGGTAATGCCGGCGCACAAAAGGGGAGCAACCCGTTTCAGGTCCAGTTTTTCCGAAACCTTCAGGGTGTAATTTTCATCTACTACGATCTGGCTGGAGTAACCGCCATAGGTTGGGGTTTTCTTGTCTCTTTCGAGGCTGTTGTAGGTGCCCACATTGTGTACTTCGCAATATTGCTCCAGGCCTTCCTGGCAGCTGTGGCAGGTGCGGCAGGAATCTACAAAGCAGCCTACGCCGCCCAGATCGCCCACTTTAAACTTGGTAACCTTGCTGCCCACCTTGCTGATGCGGCCTACAATTTCGTGGCCCGGCACCATGGGGTAGATCGAGCCGCCCCACTCGTTGCGTACCTGGTGAATGTCGGAATGGCAAACGCCGCAGTACTGAATGTCGATCAATACGTCGTGTTCGCCTACTTCGCGGCGCTCGAAATTGAAGGGCCCTAAAAGCGAGGTGGCATCGTGGGCGGCATAGCCTTTTGCTGGTATCATAGTTTTTATATGGTTTTTATAGCGTTTTAATTAACTGTGTGCTTCCTGCTAAATTTGGGCAGAACCTTATTTATGAAGCAGGCAGGCAAGGTTTTACGGACTTCCCGGCAGTTTGGATAAATTGGCTTGTAAAGCAGCGGTCCTCTTTTCTTTCAGAACTTAGCTCATACAGTCTGCCTGCTAAAAGTTATGGTTTGAGTTAAATACCTGTTTGCAGGCTTATTGTTTCGGGCAGTTGCAACAGTGCAGGATACTTTTTCAACGGATTTGTTTCTTCAGGAAAGCTTCCGCCCAGAGCAAATCTTCCGGCGTGGTTATTTTAATGTTTTCGTAGCTGCCGGAAACCAGGTTTATGTTTTCGCCCAGTTTTTCCACCACCGAGGCATCATCGGTAAAGGTGTTTTCTTCCGGCAAGGCATACGCTTTTTGTAACAGTTCAGGTCTAAAGCATTGCGGTGTCTGGATCAGCCGGAACTGCTCGCGGTCTACGGCTTTGCTAACCTGCCCGCTTACCTGCCGGATAGAATCTTTTAACGGTACGCTTACCACGCCATTGCCTTTTTCGCGGGCAATGGCAAACGCTTCGCGGATAACTTCTACCGGCACAAAAGGCCGCACACCGTCGTGTACCGCTACAATGCCTTTGTTTTTAACCGCTGCCAGGCCATTCTTAACCGATTGAAAACGGGTGGCGCCACCAGTAACGACAGTATGAGAAACAGAAAACTGCTTTTGAATACACAGGTCCTGCCAGTAGCTTATCTGGTTTTGGGGCAGAACCACTACCATTTCCAGCAAAGGGTTGTAGGCATGGAATTGCTGAAGCGTATGCATTAAAATGGGTTTGCCGGCCAGTTGCAGGAATTGCTTGGGAATATCGGATTGCATGCGCGAGCCCGAACCGCCGGCTACAATAATAACGGAATCTGTTGTTTCTGCCATGCCTCAAAGATACTAGCCGTAGCCATAATTACCTGCTTTTGCCCCAGCCTTCAACTTAAGGCAAGAGCGCTCTTCCAGGCCTCTGTGTCTGGAAGCAACCTGCCGGGGATATCTTTGTCCCCGTAGGCATAAACGCGGACACGGATGTCCGCACCAGCATAAGTTTCAGACACAGAGGTCTGAACCAGCAATTATTCTTAATTCATAATCCTTTAAGTTGACAGCATTGGCTTTTGTCCTTTTATGCCAAACCCGGTGAATTTGATCGAATACCCAATGCTGAAAAGTTTTTCGGCTGGTTTAATCAGGATGTCATCTTTGTCATTCATGAATTTTTATAATTCTTAAATACGGTCCTGATCCTGTTCGCCCATCTCATTCCTGAATTTCCGATCCTAAACCCGACGGAGAGCATCACTTTACCGACCAAATCTCATATCCCCCTAAATAAAGACCAACATTTCCTTTTAACTTGTAATAGTTATATGGAAACGCCGTAAAAGTTAATAATTTAAAGAAAAAAGAATATGCGAGCAACCCTTTGGTAGAATCATTGACCTGAGTGGGGCTATCAGTTAAATGTCTATTGAGATACGCTGGTCCTGAAAAGGTCAGGAGCTATCTTTACAAACGTATAAATTAGGAAGTATGAGAAAATTTACATTTTTGCTGATCTTGATCTTGCTTCAGGGCTTCTATGGAGTGGCACAGGTTACCCTGGTGCCCTTTGGTTCTGCCTGGAAGTATAAAGACAACGGCAGTAACCAGGGCCTGGCCTGGCAGGAAAGCACCTTCAGCGATCTCAGCTGGAAAAACGGCATAGGCAAGTTCGGTTACGGCATTACCGATGCGGCTACTCCCATTAGCTACGGCCCCGATCCGAATAATAAATACATTACCACCTATTTCCGGAAGACCATTGCCATTCCCGATATAAATAAATATGGCTCCTTTACCGGCTCGGTGAAAAGGGACGATGGCGTGCGCGTTTTCGTGAATGGCAAAGAAGTGTTCCGCAATAACCTTCCCTCGGGAACTGTTAACTATCTCACCACAGCTTCAAGCGCTGCCGATGGATTCTCTGCCTACAACTTTACCATAAACCGCTCGGGGTTTATTAACGGTAATAACGTAATTGCCGTGGAAGTGCATCAGCGCGACAAGACTTCCAACGATATGGCGTTTGATTTCAGGCTGGTAGGCAATCCGGTAACCTTAACCCGGGGGCCTTACCTGCAAATGGGCAGCCAGACGGGCGTAACCCTCCGCTGGCGGACCAACGCGCCTACCAACTCGCGGGTAGAAGTGGGCACCGTTTATGGAACTTACCCGATAATTGCCGCTAACTCTACAGTTACTACGGAGCACGAAGTCCGGGTAAACGGCCTCGTGGCGGGAACCCGGTATTTTTACCGCATTGGCAGCACCTCGCAGGCGCTTCAGGGGGCTTACAGCAACCAGTTTAAAACCGCACCGATGCCAACCTCCACCGATAAAGTGCGCATTGCGGTATTTGGCGATTGCGGGCTGGACGCGAGCGGCAGCCAGGCGGCAACCTTAAATTCGTATTTAAAACATGTGGGCTCGAACCCGGCCGAAATCTTGCTGCTGCTGGGCGACAATGCCTATGATAGCGGAACGGATGGAGAATACCAGAAGAATTTTTTTAAGCCTTACGGCAGTACATTGCTGAAAAATCATATCATTTTCCCGACTCCCGGCAATCACGATTATGGGGTGCAGTCCTCCCGGTCCGATCCCTATTACAAGATATTCTCCATGCCGGCCGCAGCCGAATGCGGGGGGGTGGCCTCGGGCACCAAAGCGTTCTATTCCTACGACTGGGGCAACATCCATTTCATCAGCCTCGATTCCTACGGTACTGAAAGTCCCGGAAGTACCCGCCTTTACGATACCCTGGGTACGCAGGTGCAGTGGCTGAAGAAAGACCTGGCTGCCAATACCAAAAAATGGGTGATTGCTTACTGGCATCATCCGCCCTACTCCATGGGAACGCACAACTCCGATACCGAAGACCAAATGGTGAAGATCCGGCAGAACTTTATCCGGATTCTGGAGCGCGGCGGGGTAGACCTGGTTTTGTGCGGCCACAGCCATGTATACGAACGCTCTTATCTGCTCAATAATTATTATAGCATGGAAAAGAGTTTTAACAAAGCGGTTCACGCCAAAAGCAGTTCCAGCGCCAAATACGACGGTACCACAAATTCCTGCCCGTATATTATTCCAACGGGCGGTAAAAACCACGGAACCCTGTATGTGGTTTCGGGTTCGGCCGGGGGCGCCGACGGACAGGTTGCCTCTGCCTGGCCGCATAATGCCATGCCTTTTTCTTTTAACCGGGGCGGTATGCTGTACCTGGAAGTAAAAGACAACCGCCTCGACGGCAAATTCCTCCGGCAGGATGGCCTGATAGCCGACCAGTTTACTTTAATGCAAAACGTTAGCAAAACCAGCACGAAAACCATCGCGGCAAATCAACCTATTCAGTTAAAAGCCTCCTGGATCGGGAATTACCAATGGTCTACCGGCCAGACGGACCGCAGCATTACCGTTGCCCCGAATCTGGATACTGAATACTGGGTAACCGATGGCAGCAACTGCCTGAAAGATGTTTTCCGGGTGAAAGTTATTTCTACGGCCCGGCAAACGCTGCCGGAAGAGGGACAAGCCGAAGACCCGGCAGCCTTGCCGCGCCTTTTTCCGACTCAGGTACAAAGCGGTACCAGCATAACGGTGGAAGCGGAAGGAAACGAAGAAGTAAAAATGCTGGTAATTGATAGTAACGGAATGGAAGTAAGCTCGTCTGTATTCCGGGGTACTACCGCCATTGAAACCGGACACCTGGCTTCCGGCATTTACCTGGTAAAAATATGGGGAAAAAGCGCCTCTAAAACTCGCAAATTCATTGTGTTACATTAAGCATTCCGGCATTTTTGGGTTGGTTGCTACCGGTACCAAACCCGTTCTGTTTCGCGGAACGGCTTTTGGTTTTTGTAGAACTTGTGGGGAAACAAAAAAGCCTGCCCCGTTTCCGGAGCAGGCTTTTTCGGCTGAAAACATAGCGTTTTCTTACAGGATCAGCATCACGTCGCCGTAGCTGAAGAAGTTGTATTTCTCTTTAATGGCGATTTCGTAGGCTTTCATTACCAAGTCGTAACCGCCGAAGGCAGCCGTCATCATTAAAAGGGTAGATTCCGGCATGTGGAAGTTTGTTACCAGGGAGTTGGCAATTTTGAATTCGTAAGGCGGGAAAATGAACTTGTCGGTCCAGCCTTCGTTCGGCTTCAGGCGGCTGTTGGCCGAAACCGAAGACTCCATGGCGCGCATGGTGGTGGTGCCGATCGCGCAAACGCGTTTTTTATTATCCAGGGCCTTGTTCACCATAGTAGAGGTTTCCTCGGTAATAATAAACTGCTCGGAATCCATTTTGTGCTTCGTCAGGTCTTCCACATCTACCGGACGGAACGTGCCTAAGCCTACGTGCAGCGTAACGGGCGTTACATCTACGCCTTTAATTTCGAGGCGCTTCAGAATTTCTTTGGTGAAGTGCAGGCCGGCAGTCGGGGCCGCTACGGCGCCGGTATGCTTGGCATAAACGGTCTGGTAGCGTTCTTTGTCTTCCGGTTCGGCTTCGCGCTTAATGTATTTTGGCAGCGGCGTTTCGCCCAGGTCGTGAATGGTTTTGTAGAATTCCTCGTCGGTACCGTCGAATAAGAATTTAATGGTACGGCCGCGCGATGTGGTGTTGTCGATCACTTCCGCTACCAGGTCCGAATCGCCGAAATAAAGCTTATTGCCAACGCGGATCTTACGGGCCGGATCTACCAGCACGTCCCACAGGTGAATGTCTTTGTTTAGTTCGCGGAGCAGGAAAACTTCTATTTTAGCGCCGGTCTTCTCCTTGTTCCCGTACATGCGGGCCGGGAAAACCTTGGTGTCGTTCACTACCATCACGTCGCCATCGTCGAAATAATTCAGGATGTCGCGGAAGATCTTGTGCTCGATTTCGCCGGTGGCACGGTTAAGCACCATCATGCGGGCTTCGTCGCGGTTCTTGGCAGGGTGGGTGGCCATAAGTTCGGCCGGCAATTCGAATTTAAATTCGGATAGTTTCATTTAATAATTACGGTTATTAAAACGTTAATTAGAAATTACGAATTAGAAATTAGAAATTGGTTTTTTTAAGAAAAGAACCAAAGAACCGGATCAGAAAAGAAATCTACTGCCAGCACAAAGGCAATAAAGAAGATTTTATTTCTAATTCGTAATTTCTAATTTTTAATTTCGCAATCAGCCTGCAAATGTACGCTTTTTGGGCGGATAATGCTTATTTTTAGGCAATTTTAATTCACGCGCTTAGTATCCTCTCTAATGATCTACCTTCGCCTTTTTCTGGAAAGTATTGCTTTTGCCGGCCAGGCGCTGCGCGCCAACCTGCTGCGCACGCTGCTTTCTTTGCTTGGCGTAACCATTGGCATTTTTGCTATTATTTCCGTGTTCACCATCGTCGATTCGCTGGAACGCAACATTCGCAACAGCATGAGCTTTTTTGGCGAGAACGTAATTTACGTGCAGAAATGGCCCTGGAGTTTTGAAGGAAATTACCCGTGGTGGCGCTATTTTAAACGTCCGGTAGTAAACCTGCGCGAGTACCGGATGCTGGAACGCCGCCTGGAACACCAGCAGGGCGTGGCCATTTTCTGGAGCAAGAACAGCAATACGCTTAAAAACCAGAGCAACAGCCTTTCCGACGTGAACGTGCAGGGCGTTTCGTATGCCTTTAACATGGTATCGGATGTACCGGTAGCAGAAGGCCGTTATTTTACCCAGCAGGAAGTGGAAGGCGGCCGCAACGTGGCCCTGATCGGGGCCGACATTGCCGAAAACCTTTTTCCCGGCCAGGACCCGATCGGGAAAGAATTCAAGCTGAAAGGTTTGCGCTTTAAAGTGATCGGGGCCATGGAAAAGCAGGGCGAAAACATGATGGGCATTCCGGGCAACGACAAAAATGCGATTATTCCTTACAGCGCTTTCATGAAAATTTACCCCACCGGCCCCGATGGTTTGGAGCCGGCCATTGCGGTAAAAGGCTTGGAAACGGACATCGGCCTGATGGATCTGGAATACGAAATACGCGGGGTAATGCGGAGCCTCCGGAGTTTGAAGCCGCGCGACGAAGATAATTTTGCTCTGAACCGTCCGGAGCTGCTGGCCGATGCCATTACGGGTTTGTTTAAGATAATTGGGGTGGCCGGCTGGATCATCGGGGGCTTTTCCATTCTGGTAGGTGGTTTCGGCATTGCCAATATTATGTTCGTATCCGTAAAAGAACGCACCAACATTATCGGCATTCAGAAATCTTTGGGGGCGAAAAACTATTTTATTTTGCTGCAATTTCTCTTCGAAGCCGTTTTTTTAAGCCTTATTGGTGGCGGTTTAGGTATTTTATTGGTTTTAGGTATAACCCTAATCCCTCAGGATGCGTTGGAGATAATCCTGAGCGCCAAAAACATCTCGCTCGGCTTAACTGTTTCGGTAATAATCGGCTTGCTTTCGGGCATTATTCCGGCTTTAATGGCCTCGCGCCTCGATCCGGTGGTAGCCATTCGTTCGAAATAACAGGCGTTACGCAAGCAGGAGAAAAGTCCCCCTTTGTCGAGACAGGCTCCCCAATGGGGAATCTCGCAAAACTTGCATAAGGTCAGTAAATAAATAATAAGATTATTTGGCAGCGTTGAACTTTAAACATATCTTGCAGGGTTTTTGCCCGCGCAAATTTTAAAACGAACTATATTTTTCAACCTTTAGCAGCTTTCGGACCAGGCTTTTGAAAAAAAGAGCCCGGACGTTTAGCGCTTTTTGAATTTGAATACACAATGACAAAACTTAGAAAAACCAGCAAAACAAGGCTGAACGACGAGGTTACCAACATCGGCAGCGGTAAGACTATCCTGCAACCGGAGATCAACGACAACAAAGCAGTATCGGTGAGCGAACTGACCGGCTCGCGCGCGGTAGCCACAGAAGAAGATATCCGTATCCGTCAGGCTTTTGTAGATAAAGACTGGAACGAAATTAAAATTGCCGATTCCTGGCAGATCTTTAAAGTAATGTCGGAGTTTGTGGAAGGCTTCGATAAACTGGCCAAGATCGGTCCCTGCGTTTCCATTTTCGGTTCGGCGCGTACCAAGCCCGATAATCCGTATTACCAGATGGCCGAAGAAATTGCGGCGAAACTGGTGCGCCACGGGTACGGCGTAATTACGGGCGGTGGCCCGGGTATTATGGAGGCCGGCAACAAAGGCGCGCATGCGGAAGGCGGTAAATCGGTGGGTCTGAACATTGAGCTGCCGTTCGAGCAATTCAACAACATTTACATCGATTCCGACAAGCTTATCAACTTCGATTATTTCTTTGTACGCAAGGTAATGTTCGTGAAATACGCCCAGGGCTTTGTGGTAATGCCGGGCGGCTTCGGTACGCTGGACGAATTATTCGAAGCCATCACGCTGATTCAGACCAAAAAGATCGGTCGTTTCCCGATCATCCTGGTGGGGCGTCGGTACTGGCAAGGTTTGTTCGACTGGATCCAGGACATCATGCTTACCGAGGAAAGCAACATCAGCCCGGAAGACCTGAACCTGGTAAGCATTGTAGATACTCCGGCCGATGCCGTACAAGTGATCGACGATTTCTACAACAAATACCTGCTTTCTCCGAACTTCTAATCTTTGGGAAGAAGGATAAAAGACTTCAGAAAACAGTATCAAAAAGCCTTCGAAAGTGTTCGGGGGCTTTTTGTTTTATGGTGCTTTTTGTTTCGCTTCGGAGGGCTGATTTGTTAAGGGCGAAGCAATAAAGCAAAATGCAACTCTTTACTTAAGTCACTACAATATTTTTCTGAAAGGATAGCTTTTTTAAATTGATTTTTACTCTAAATTCATAGCTTTTAATTTTTGAAAGAGCTTTTTCCCTCAAGCCGGGTGGCTTCGTTTCTGTTCCAAAGCCGTGGAGGCAAACTGGCCTAGCGGCCTGCCTTCGGCACCGTAATCCTCCAAAGTCTTTGGAACGGAAACTGGGATCATTTTCCCTTCGTAGCTGTCTTCCTTTTGATTTGTTTAAAATCCGCTAACGTGGTTTTCAGGGACGCTGCGCTGGCGATATGCGTGAAATTTGATAATGCTAAAGAGTATCCACAAGGGTGCCCTTTCATATAAATTCTTATCCTTGATTCTGTGAATTCTAAAATTCTGCAAATTCTGATTTAGACCGAATTGATCAGATATCGTGCGGACAGGTCGCGACCTGTCCCTACAAACATTCGTCACGGGAATCATATCAATCAAAAAAATCATGGTTCAGACAATTGTCCTGAAAATCCTTTAATCCTGAAAATCCTGATTCTGATGCAAATAATTTCCTTTGAAAATTGGAGAAGCAATCTCTTCTATATAAAACGTGCAGATGCTATACTACCCTAAAGCAGGTTCAGCTCTTTCTGCAGTTTTTTGGTCAGTTTGCTTTTTACCAGTTCGTATGATTGCCGCACGTAGTGCTCCCATTCGGCTGCCGATAATTGATTGGGGTCTTCTGCCAGTACCCAGAAATTGCGGGCCATGTACGGCGCCGGAACAATGCCTTCGCGGGCGGTCAGTTCTTCGAATTGTTCGGGGGTAACTTTAAAGGAAACCGTGAACGGGCCGTCTACGCCGGTTACGGCGAACATTTTGGCGCCTACGGAAAAGCACAGGTCGTGGCCCCATTTTATGTCTTCGGTAACCGCCGGAAAGCCCAGGCAAAGCTCCCGTAATCTTTCAATATTCATATTCTGAAAAATGTTTTATGCTAAATGCAACCAAATTTACATATTTTACTTATAGCATGAGGCAACATTGCATTCCGTTTAAATAATATTCTTTTCCCTGGAAATGTTGTACATTCGTTAGTCTTATTCTAAAAAGCATCAGGAGGTTATTGTATGAAGAAAGCTTTACTTTTTATCTGTTTATCTATAGCATTTTCTTTTGGCGCGCTGGCCCAGACCGCGGAAGAATATTTTCAGCGCGGCAATACTAAATATCAGGCTCAGGATTTTGCCGGCGCCCTGCGCGATTATACCACCAGCATTTCCCTGAAACCAAACCAGGCGCAAACCTACTACAACCGCGCGCACGTGCAGGAAAGCCTGAAGAATTACGCCGGAGCCATGGAAGATTACGGATATGCCATCAGTCTGAATCCGAAGTACGCCGAAGCTTATCTGGAGCGCGGACTGCTTTATTTCGGCCGGGAGCATTACAAAGCAGCCATCGCCGATTTCGACCTGGCCATTGCCCTGAAACCGAATTACGCGAAAGCCTACAACAACCGCGGTCTGGCCAAATACCGGTTAAAAGATTACCAGGGGGCCCTGGCAGATTATAACCAGGCCCTGAAACTACAGCCCCAATTTGCCGACGCCTTGTTTAACCGCGGCGCGGCCAATTATAATTTGCAGGACCGCACCAATGCCTGTTCCGATTGGGATACGGCTCAAAAATTAGGTAACAAAGAAGCCGGCAAATGGAAACAACAATATTGCGGCCGCATGTAAGTTTTGCTGGTATTTCAGGGAATATGCTGCCGGCGCCAGCGGAGGAAGTTGTATCTGAAAAAGGCATGAAACCAGCCGATTATCAGAATGAAAGCCGCTAGAAGCAAACTAAGCAAACCAAAGAAAAAGTAAACCAATCCGCCCACAATACAGCCCGAAAAGAAAAAGGCAATAATGGTCAGGCGGAGTTTTATGGAACCTTTCAGGGCTTTCTGTTGGTCCGGATGCCGGTAAAAGATCAGTTTCGAGAATTCAATTCCCAGGTCGGTAAACAAACCGGTTAAATGCGTGGTGCGCACTACGGCGTTCGATAAACTGGTTACCAGCGCATTCTGCAAACCCATAGCAAAAAGCAGGCTGCAGGCAATCAAATGTCCGTGTGCCTGCAAGGCTTCCGGCGACAAAAACGCGATAAAAATCAGGATAAAAACCTCGATGCCGATGGGAAAAGCAACGCCGTAGCGATTATTGCTGCGCGCCGTAATTTCAATTAAAAAATTAGAACTGAACGCCCCGGCGGAAAACGCTATAATATACACCAGAAAAACCGCGGCACTGCTGAAATTACTTCGGGCAACTTCGTCGGCAAAGTAGGCGAAATGGCCGGTAACGTTGGTGGTAAGGGTTTGCAGCGCAAAAATGCCGGTCACGTTCACAATGCCCGCCACCAGACTCAGCAACGAAGCCAGCTGCAGGTTATGAATTAAAGTACGGCCTTTCCCGCGGTGCCTGAACATGGTATTTCCTCTTGTTTCCTGCGCGTTATTCCGGCGGTAAATTAAGAAAATTATGATAGCCTCTATTGAGATTTCATTCTTTCTTTTCCGCTTTCGCTAAAATGTGCCGCACGATCTGCTCCGCATGTACCCGTGAATTTTCGATGAACCAGATATGCGTATCGAGGCCACCGCAAATTACGCCGGCTAAATACACGTTCGGCAGATTGGTTTCCTGGGTTTCGGAGTTATAAACCGGGTGCTTTCGTTCGTTATCTTCTAATTGAATTCCGATCTTTTCCAGGAAACGGAAGTTGGGCTGGTAGCCGGTCATGGCCATGACGTAATCGTTCTTCAAGGTTACTTTGCCGGCCGGTGTCTGAAGATCTACTTCCTTTTCGCGGATGGCGGTAATGTTGCTGTTGAAATACGCTTTGATGCAGCCTTCCTTTATCCGGTTTTCGAGGTCGGGTTTGGTCCAGTATTTTATGCGGCCGAGCTCGCTTTCCCGGATCACCATTGTCACTTCAGCCCCTTTCCGCCAGGTTTCCAGCGCCACATCTGCCGAAGAATTATTCGCTCCCACCACCAGCACTTTCTGCCGGTAATAATAATGCGGATCGAAGTAGTAATGTTTTACTTTGGGAAGCTCTTCGCCGGGTACGTTTAGCAAATTCGGAATATCGTAAAAGCCGATGGCGACGATTATGTGCCTGGCCCGGTATTCGGTTTTGCCCGTTTTTACCAAGTACACTTTTCCGGCTTCCGGCACTACGGTTTGCACTTCCTCGAACAAAGCCAGATTAAGTTTTTCTGAATCGGCTACGCGGCGGTAATATTCCAGGGCTTCCGCGCGGCCGGGTTTGGCGGAAGTACAGGTAAACGGAATGCCGCCAATTTCCAGCCGGTCGGCGGTGGAAAAGAAGGTCATGTTCAGCGGGTAGTTATAAAGCGAATTCACCAGACAGCCTTTATCTACAATTAAGTAAGATAAGCCTGCTTTTTTTGCTTCCAGCCCGCAAGCCAGCCCTATTGGTCCGGCGCCGATGATGAGGATGTCGAGGATTTCAGTGTTCAAGGTTTTTTATCGTTTTTTTTTCCTGGCTCAAAGGAAATAATTTATGGGCCTATAAACCGGAACGCGTTTATGGTCGAATTAAATATGCAGTACGAAACTTAAGGAACTCGGCGAGTGCTTTATAAAATTTTATTTGACGGGCAAAAGCAGGCTGAAGTATAGTTGTTGGTGAAAATACCATCGCTGTCAGGCTAAATACCGGAGCCCCTGTAGAGACGTAATACATTACGTCTTTCACAACATTGCGACAGTATTGTGTTTTCACAGCATTGTGACAAATCATCATATCTGGTCTCAACCGCTGCTAGTTGCATTTGCAACTTAATGCCGCCGTTTGTACCCCGAATGGAGACGTAATATATTACGTCTCTACAGTCTCTACAGTCCGAAATCATAAATTTCACTCAGCCTGACGGCTACGCAACAACGGCGAAGGGCTGTACCTGACAGTTTATAGTTTATAGTGCATTAGCGCTGACTTGACCTGAAATAAAAAACCACAGCCCAGAGAGCTGTGGTTTTCCTTCTTATTACTACTTAACTACCTTATTTTATGATGAGTTTCTGCACCATGGCCTCTTTCCCGGCTTTCAGGCTGATGAGGTAAATACCAGGTCTCATGCCGTAAGCTTTGCCGTCGAGGCTGATCTCAGTGGTATTTCTTACTTCTTTGGTGTGCAGCACCCGGCCGCTGATGTCAGTAATCTGCAGGGTGGCAACTTCTACCGGCTGCTTGGTTCTTACGTTGAACACGCCGTCGGTGCTTGGGTTCGGATAAAGGGTCATACCACCTTCAGTTTTACCATTTGCGCTTACTCGGATCACTTTGCTGAACTCGTGAGCTCCGCTGAAATCCACCTGACGTAAGCGGTAGTAGTTGGCACCGTTGGCTGCTGTTTTATCCAGGAAGCTGTAGTTCATCTGGCGGCTGCTGGTTCCGTTACCTTTCACTGTACCAACAGTTTCGAAGGAACGGCCGTCGTTGCTACGCTGCACTTCAAAACGATCGTTGTCTTTCTCGGTGGCAGTGGCCCAGTTCAGGGAGATTCCTTCGGCAGAAGCAGCACCCTTAAAGCTTATCAGTTCTACCGGCAGCGGGTTAATGATGCCGCATTCTTCGTTTACGAACACATACTCAGTATCGGTTGCAGTGCCACAGTTGTTGGTTACCGTTACGCTTACATCACCTGGTTCAAAACCTGCATATACCGTGATGGAGTTGGTACCGTCGCCTGAATCGATGAACCAGTCGGCAGGTACGGTCCAGGTGTAAGTGGCGCCTGCCTGAGCAGGAGTGGTAAAGGTGTAAGGATCGTCGTTGAACGCACAAACAGTGTCTGGTCCGGCAATATTAGCGGTGATGGTGCAAACCGGTGGCGTTCCGCAATTGTTGTTCACGTCTACATCGATGGCGTCGGAAGCGTTGGTGTTGCAGTAGCCTTTGTAGCCGCCTACGCCATTACCGTTGTTGCCTTTTCCTGGTTTGCCGGTATAAGTTGCTGTTACTGAAACTTTACCGTCGGTAGCGCCTGGAGTTACTACAATTCTCTGAGTGCCTTGTCCGCTTACAATTACCCAGCCGGCAGGAACAGTCCAGTTGTAGTTGAAGTCGCCTTTGGTATTGCCTTTTCCGTTGCCTTTTCCTAAAGAGTCTGCCACATGAGCGGTGTAAGTCTGGTTAACATTCACGCAAACTGAATCAGGACCGTTTACATCTACAATAAAGCCTTTGCTTGGTTTAACCGGCAGGGTTGCTACTTTGGTGCCACAGATCGGATCGTTCACTTTCACTTTCATGGTTCCGCTTTTGGTACCTACTCTTACGGTTACGCAGTTGGTGCCTTGTCCGGAGATGATCTCCCAGCCGGTTGGTGGGTTGCCGGCGTGTGCTCTGGGAACATCCCACACAAAGGAGGTGTAGCCGCGGTCATTCTCGATGCAGTAGGTTTCGATGGTGCCCGGGCAGGGATGCTGGTTGCCTGTTATCGGACGTGGCTGCGAGGTGTTGCAGGGTCCATTGCTTTGGGCAACTGCGAGCTGGCTGGTAAAAAGAAACAGAATAAGATAAATAAACGGAAGTAGGTTTGTTTTCATGGCTCGGAATAGTTAAAAAGCTTTTATTGAAAAACTTTTGGTTTAAGTGCTAAGTTTTGTTGTAATTTGCTTACAGGGGGTTTAACGCCGGGCCTTCTTAACGGTTGTTCAGATGAAACTTATAAGATTAATAATGCCATTTAAAAATTGAAAAAATACAATTTAATATGCTTTTGTAGGCATATAAGGCTTGTGAGGGCTGTAAAAAGCCAATGAGAGGGCCGCTCTTTACTGTTTGGAATCCTGGTATTTGCTACCTGAGATTGATTGAATTGTGGAAGGGTGAGGAAGGAGGCCCCAAAGTAGCGATTGAATAGGCTGTAAAGCGCGATGCTTAATTAAGTACAATTCGAGTGCTTTGAAAGCTGTTGCAATGGGGCATTCTTTAAAGTGAATGTATTCCTTTTATTTAAAGCAAATGCACCCGGGAATGGATTATCAGAGGCCGGTATCGGAGCTTAAGAACGCTAGCTTTTTGGCCTGAAAAGTAAAAACCTCTGACCGGAGCGGACAGAGGTTTTTTGTTTGGATGAGAGAGGTGGTGGCAGAGCAGTGTGTTCCTTAATGCGCGTAACCTTCGCCGTCGTGGTCGTAATCTACTTTCGGGTAAGTTTGCTGCAGTTCTGCCAGTTTCTTTTTTCCGTAAGCAAAGCGGGTAATTACCACGAATAATACCGGCACCACGAAGATCGCCAGGAAGGTGGCGGCCAGCATCCCGCCCACTACTGTCCAGCCGATGGTCTGGCGGGCTACGGCGCCGGCGCCTCCGGAGAAGGCCAGCGGCAACACGCCCAGAATAAAGGCCATGGAAGTCATGATGATGGGGCGGAGGCGGAGTTTCACGGCATCGATGGTGGCTTCCAGCAGTTCCATGCCGTGGTCTACGCGTTCTTTGGCAAACTCCACGATCAGAATGGCGTTTTTCGCCGCCAGACCGATCAGGGTAATGAGACCGATCTGGGCGTACACGTTATTCGAAAGTTTCGGCAATAGCGTAAGGGCTAAAATAGCGCCGAAGGCTCCCAGCGGAACGGCCAGTAAAACTGAAAACGGTACCGACCAGCTTTCATAAAGGGCAGCCAGGAACAGGAATACCATTAAGATGGAAAGCGAGAAAATGATCACGGTCATGTTGCCGGAGGAAAGCTCTTCGCGGCTGAGGCCGGAGAATTCGTAGCCGTAGCCGGCCGGCAGCGTTTGGGCAGCTACTTCTTCCAGGGCGGCAAGGGCTTGTCCGGAACTGTAGCCCGGCGCGGCATTGCCGTTAATTTCGGTGCTCCGGAAAAGGTTGTAGTGCGAAATTACCGGGGCGCTTTCAATTATTTTGTGGGTTACCAGGGCGCTGAGCGGTACTTGTTCGCCCTGGCGGTTATTCACATAGAACTGACCCAGATCAGAAATGTCGTTGCGGTACATGGTGTCGGCCTGGGCCACTACCCGGAAATTCCGGCCATAAATGGTAAAGTCGTTGATGTACTGGGAACCCATGTAGGCGCTCATCGTGGAGAAAACGTCGGATAGATTCACGCCCAGTTTCTTTACTTTTTCGCGGTCTACTTCTACCTGGTAGCCCGGCGTACTAGCAGTAAAGAACGAGAACGCTCCCGAGATTTCCGGACGTTTACGCACTTCGGCCAGAAAAGCCTGCACCGTGCGTTCAAAACCTTTAATATCGTCGGTGCTTTCGCGCTGCTGCAGCATGAAACTGAAACCGCCCGTCTGGCCCAGACCCGGAATGGCCGGCGGAGGCACAATTACCACGCTGGCGTCTTTAATGGTGGAGAACTTTCCGCGGAGCGCGCCCATAATGCCTTCGAGCTGCTGCTCCTTGTCTTTGCGTTCGTCCCAAGGCTTGAGCTGCACGAAGAAGGTACCGCTGTTCGATTTAATAGAGAAGTTAATTACGTTCAGACCGGCAATGGCCGAATAGTTGTTCACGCCTTTGGTGGTGCGCAACATTTCCGACATCTGCTCTAAAACGGCGGAAGTACGGTTGCTGGAGGCAGCCTGCGGCAATTCGAACGAAACGAATAAACGGCCTTCGTCTTCCGTAGGAATAAAACCGGTTGGTTTGTTGGCAAATAATCCGAAGGTTCCGGCGTACAAGCAGGCCAGTAAAATGAGCACCAGCGGCGTGGCTTTTATGCTTTTTCGCACGCCCACCGAATAGTTTTCCGTGGTACGGGCAAACCACCGGTTAAACTTATAGAACCACTTGTTCAGGCCTTTCGAGTTTTCGTCGAGCTTCATGGGTTTCAGCATCATGGCGCATAGGGCCGGCGTTAAGGTAAGCGCTATAAACGCCGAAAGCAGCACCGAAATGGCGATGGTAATGGCAAACTGCTGGTACAAACGCCCCACAATTCCCGGAATGAAACCTACCGGAATAAACACCGCCGCCAGAATTAAGGCAATGGCAATTACCGGCGCCGAAATATCCTTCATGGCTTGCAGGGTTGCTTCTTTGGCAGTCATGCCTTCGTGGTCGATGTAATGCTGCACGGCTTCCACTACCACAATTGCATCGTCTACCACAATACCAATGGCCAGCACGAAACCGAATAAGGTAAGCGTGTTGATGGTGAAGTCAAGCGGAATGAAGAAGATGAAGGTTCCGATAATGGAAACCGGAATGGCCAGGATCGGAATGAGCGTGGCGCGCCAGTTCTGCAGGAAAAGGTACACCACAATAATTACCAGTATCAGCGCTTCGATGAAGGTCTTGATTACCTCTTTAATGGAAACCTCCACGACCGAAACCGACTCGAAGGAAACTTTGTAATCCATGTCGGCGGGGAAGGTTTTTTTGATCTGGCCCAGCGCGGCATAAACGCCATCGGCTGTTTCCAGGGCGTTACTTCCCGGCGCCTGGTAAATAAGCAGGAAGGTGGCCGGCTTGCCGTTCACGAACGATTGGCGGGTGTAGTTGAACTTACCTAGTTCCAGCCGCGCAATATCTCTCAGGTACACCAGAGAACCGTCTTCCGGCCGCGTGCGCACGATAATGTTTTCGAATTCTTCCTGACTGGTAAGTTTGCCGTTTACGGTTATCGGGTACTCAAAAGCCTGCGAGGAATACTGCGGCGCACCGCCTACGGAGCCCGCTGCTACCTGCACGTTCTGCTCGCGTAACGCGTTGGAAACATCGGCCGGCGTAATGCCCAGCTGCGACATCCGGTCCGGTTTCAACCAGATCCGCATCGAGAATTCTTCCCCTACGGTATTGATATCTCCTACACCCGGCACCCTTAATAAAGCGTCGCGGATGTAGATGTTGGTGTAGTTGTCGAGGAATTTAATGTCGTGGGTGCCGTTCGGGGAATAGAAGGTTACCACCATCATGATGGTCGGGTTCCGCTTCCGCACCGTTAAGCCCAAACGCCGTACTTCTTCCGGTAAGCGCGGTTCGGCAATGCTTACCCGGTTTTGCACGTCCAGGGTAGCAATGTCAATGTCGGTTCCCACCTCGAAGTTCACGTTCATGGACATTTGCCCGGTACTGGTGGAGTTGGAGGAAAGATAGGTCATGCCGGGCGTACCGTTCACCTGCGTTTCCACGGGCGTGGTTACGGTCTGTTCTACCGTTTGCGCGTCGGCGCCGGTGTAATTTCCGTTAATGGAAACTACCGGTGGCGTAATGTTCGGGTACTGGCTCACCGGCAAGTTCAGGATGGCCAGCGTACCGCAAATTACCAGTACCAGCGAGATCACAATGGACGTGACGGGCCGTCTTATAAATACTTCTGATATCATTTGTTTTCTTTTCGCTTCTTAATTCAATGTGCTTCCGGTACTTCTTGGCCCGAAAGCCTATCGTTTTTCTAGTGTTCCGGCAGGCCGTTTTTTTAGTCGTCATTCCGAGCAACGCCGAGGAATCTTATGGGGCCATTATCTTGATGCAGGCTTGATAAGTTTCATTGGTTGGCGCTCGGGATGACGCAATGCTTTGTTTTTCAATAGTTGGTTTCAGACTTTTCAGGCCTGAAAGCATAGCCTTTGTGCTGCTTTAAACCCCGCCCCTAGCCCCTCCGGGGAGGGGAATTGGAATACGTGACTTTTAAATCGAAATCAAATCAAATTCAATTTCACGTTACCCGATAATTCCCCTCCCCGGAGGGGCTAGGGGTGGGGTTTCATTTCTACTTCCCTTGTGGCGGGCCTTGGGGTTGCGGCTGACCGAGCGTGATCTTGGCGTTCGGTCGGAGTTTCTGGGTGCCTTCCACTACTATTTTATCGCCGGGTTTCAGGCCTTCGCGCACTACAATTTTATTATGGACCTTGGTGCCTAAGCCTATCTTCTGCTGCACCACCGAATCGCCCTGAATTTTATAAGCGTAGTATTCGCCCATTTGCTCGGTTAGTGCCGTTTGCGGAATTACCAGCTGGCGGCCGATGTCCTGGTTGCGGACGCGGAGCACTACGGTCATGCCGGCAATGAGCTGGCGTTCCGGGTTTGGGAAACTTACGCGCACGGTAATGGTTCCGGTCTGGCGGTTCACGGCGCGGTCGATGGCTGCGAGCTTGCCGGGATATTTGTAAACCGAATTGTCGGAAAACTGAATGGTGAAGGTGGAATCGGATGCACTTTGCTGGTTTTGTATTCGGGTGAAGCGCGGGATTTCTTTTTCGTTGATCACAATGTCTACCGAGATCGGGTCTTCGGCTGAAATGGTGTTCAGCAAGGTTGTGCCCGGCGAAACCTGCGCTCCGACTTTTACCTGCGAAATGCCTATCGTTCCGGACATGGGGGCGGTAATTAGCGAATAGCTTAACTCGTTGGCAGCACTGGAAACGCCGGCTTTGGCGGCGGCTACCTGGGCCTTCGCGGTTTCCAGGTCGGTGCGGGCGTAATCTACGCGCTGGCGGGCAATGGCATCCTGCCTGGCAAGGTTTTCATAACGTTCCAGGTCCTGACGCATTTTTTCCAGGTTGGCCTGGGCGCTTCTTAAGCTGGCCTGGGCTTGGTTGTAACTGGCCTGGTAGCGGGTGCGGTCTATTTCGTAGAGCTTCTGGCCTTTGCTTACTTTCTGGCCGTCCTGCACATAAATGTTGGTAATGTAGCCGGTAACCTGGGCCCGTAATTCTACTTCCTGCAAGGGTACTACGGTGCCGGGGTAGGTATCGGTGCCTACTACATTTTCTTCGGAAACGGTATAAGCGGTTACCGGCACGGGGGCATTCATGGGGTTCTGGCCTTGCTGCGCGTCTTTTTTGCCGCAACTATAAAGCAAGGCAACGCTTAAGATTCCGGCCGAAAGGTTGTATAAGTTTATTTTCATGGGTCAGGTTATTTCGATTCGTAGGCAGCTACGTTTATGGTTCCGGTTACGCGTTCCACTTCCAGTTTGCTGGTAAGCACCCGGTAAAGCGCATTGTAATAATTCAGCTGGGTGGCCCGGATCTCGGCTTCGGCCAGAATCAGGTCGAGGTAAGGTTTAATGCCTTCGTCGTATTGCAACTTAATAATGCGGTACACGTCTTCGGCAACCTGCACGTTGTGCTGCACGGTTTTCAGCTCGTACAGATCGCTGCGGTAGGTGGCCATTGCCGCTTCGTATTCGGTATTGATGCGGTTTTTGATGTTGGCAATGTCGAGGTCGAGGCGTTTGTCCAGCAGCTGCGCGCGGCGCAGGTTTTGCAGGCGGCGCGTACCCGTAAACAAGGGCACCGACATCCGTAGGCCAATAGGCGAGTTGGGGTAAGACTGTTTGTAGAGCTGCTGAAAATCGTTGTTCTGGTACACAATATTGTAGCTGTAGTACGCCGAAAAGCTGGGCATGAAACTCCATTTGTAATAATTTACCGAAAGCTCCTGGATCTGTTTCTGGGTTTGCAGCTGCTGGAACTCGATGCGGTTGGCATAGCTGACCGGCTGCAGGGTATCTGCGAGCATGTGGTGCTGCATTTCTACCGGATTAAAAGCGATCTGAAGTTCTTTTTCGGCGGGATAACCGATCAGCTCTTTCAGGAATACATACTTCGGCCGGATTGCTTCGAGGGTACGTTTGCGGGTGCTGCGCACGTTGGTAAGCGAAATGTCGGCGCGTTGCCAGTCGGTTTTATCTACCAGGCCCTGTTCGTATTGGGCCCGCGCATCTTTCAGTTGTTTTTCCTGCCGGATAATGTCCTGATCCAGGATCTTAAGCTGCTCCTGCGATAAAAGCACATCGTAAAAGGCCCGGCTCACGTTTACCACGATGTCGATCTTTTCGTTGTAGGTGTTCTGTTTGCTTTGCAACCGCACGTACCGGCTGCCCCGGGAAGCAAAAAAAACATCGTTGTTAAAAATTACCTGGTCGGCAACCAGCGAAAGGTTAGAGCTATTAACCGTACCGATCTGGCGCGGCACCAGCACGCCGGCCTCGTTCGGGAAAATCGTAACCGGCATTTTCAGGTAGTGCTGCAGGTTAGCGGCAACGCCCAATTGCGGAAACCAGTCGGCCAGGGCCGCTTTAATTTCGCGTTCGGTAATCTGCTCATCCAGGTAAGCCTGCTGCACCGATGGTTTGTTTTTCAGGGCGTAGGCAATGCATTGATCCAGGGTGAGGGCCTCGGCCGGCGGGGGCGTTTGCTGGGCTTCCGCCTGAAAAGGGATAAGCGCGCCGGCAAAAAGCAGGATGCGTAAGCGTTTAACTATTTTCATACCGAAGCGCTGCATTTATAAGTTTGTTTCATGGTGGTTGGTTCTAAAAAACAGTAGCCGAAACGCTATCAGAATACTGTTAAAAAGGTTTATTGTTTTATGCCGTCCCAGATTACCTGCGCAACCTGCTGCAATTCCGTTTCGCCGATTTCTACTTTTTTGGTTAGCGAAACTTTGGCAGTAGTTACCACGCTGCTGTGTACCAGAATGCTCATCAGTTTCAGGTTCATTTGTTTCAGTACGCCGGTTTCAATGCCCGTTTTCAGGAATTGCGCAATGATGTTCTGGCAGCGGTCGTTCTCTTTCTCGGGGCAGCGTTCGTAATACGGCGAATTCACGAACTGCTCGATAAAATAAAGGGCGTTCGGGTTTTGGACGTAAAAATGATAGTGTTTTTTCCAGAAGGTGAAGAAGCGGCTTTCAAAGTCCCGGGTTTCGTCATCGCCGTCGAGCATGGTCTTGAACATGCGACTCCGTAAATAGCCGTGCAACGCAATGATCAGCGTATCCTTGCTGTCGAAATAATGGTAAATGGTACCCGCCGCTACGCCCGCTTTTTTGGCTACCAGACTCATGGGCGTGCCGTGGAAACCATTCTCGCGCACCAGCTCTAAGGTACTTTCAAAAATGGCCTTTTTCTTCTCCGCAAGTATCTCTTCCTGACTCATGTTTTTCCCAATTGAACGTTCATTCGGTAGGCAAAGTAAAGCAGGATTTCCCGGAAAATTTAGGAATTGCAGGAATTTTGATCGTAAGTGATTGATTGTTAGGTAGTATATTTTGGGAAACCGTAGTCCGTAAGCTAAAGCAGACGGCAATGAATTTGGGGATGGTTGGAAAAAGGTTGGGCTGCCTTTTTACTCCGGAAATGCTATCGTTTTACGGACTAAAGTCCGTGCGGGCGGCTCCATTTTAAAGCATCCGTAGCGTAGGGTTTAAGCTTTAAGCTTATGCCGTTTGTCTGATAAATTCCGTTGACTAAAGTCAACGGCAATGGATAACAATGTGTTTACAGGTGATCTTAAACTTTTAAAGTTGTTACTTATAACTTCAAGGCACCTCACAAGTAGTAAACTTATTTCTGATTATTCTAAATCTATTGCCGTTGACTTTAGTCAACGGAAGTTTTGGAAAGCAGGAAAAAGAAAATTCATAGCCGTCTGCTTTAACTGACGGGCTGCTGGCGGAAAATTTGTAGCTTCGCCTGAATCATGAGACCTTTAAACGCTTCCGCCAGACATTTCCTGGTGCAGAAACTGCGCCTTTCCAACAAGGAAGCAACTGCCCTTATTTTAGCGAAACGCTTCCTGGTGAACGGCCAGCCTGCGCAACTCAACCAGCCTTTGCAGCCCGAAGACGAAGTAAGCTTAGACGGCAAAATCCTGAAGGAAGCGCAGCAGTTCCATTACCTCGCCTACTACAAACCGCGCGGCATCGAAACTACTTTAAATGAAGCAATCCCCGATAATTTAACCCAGGCCCTGAACTTCCCGGTACGCGTGTACCCCATTGGTCGCCTCGACAAGGATTCGGAAGGTTTACTGCTGCTCACTAACGACGGTTCCATTTTCGACAAAATCCTGCACAGCGAACAAAAACAGGAAAAGGAATACGTGGTGCGGGTAGATAAACCGTTGACTTCGGAAGTTATTTCTGCGCTGGCTTCCGGGGTGGAAATTATGGGGAAGAAAACCCGTCCGGCGGAGGTGAAGCAGCTTGATGAGTTTACGTTCAATATTATTCTCACCCAGGGCCTGAACCGGCAGATCCGGAGGATGTGCTATAAACTGGGGTATGAGGTTTTAGAGCTGAAACGGGTTCGGATTGTGCATGTGGAGTTAGGGGGTTTGCAGGTTGGGGAATGGCGGGAGTTGGGGAAGGAGGAAGTTGCGGGATTGAAGAGTTTGGTTTGACAATCTCATTCTCCAACAACTGGCTAATTTATTGGTTATACACTTCTAACCCAGAAGCTATACCTATGAACAAGCTACTCAAAACCGAACTGGATTTCCAAGCCGGAAGAGGCACTTTAAAAGCAGAAGCCATCGGGGCATTTTCCGCCGGAGCTTTTGCGGCCGGCGCGATGGCAGTTGGGGCTTTAGCTGTTGGTGCCCTAGCGATTGGCAGTATGGTTATTGCCCGCATGGGAATTAACCTGGCGCGCATCCGGAAACTGACTATTGATGAATTGACGGTGAAACGGTTGCGGGTTGAGGAGGAGTTGGTTAGGCCGGGAAAGTAGCCTTATTTAAGCCAATCAGGCTTTTCATAATAAGATTCAACGATTCCTCGCAAATAGTTGCTGCGTTCATTCCCGGATGTAAAAATAGCTTTAATAAAGCTTTTTAAAATCGCTCGGTTTTGTTTGGAATTGATAGTTGAGAAGACCTTTAGCTTATCCGGGGTTGCTGGTAATTTAAAATCAGCCGGATTTATATTAGCAGCCTTAGCAGTTTCTAACAACCATGTTTCAGCAGCTGGACTTAATTGGATTAGGATTTTGCTTTCGTCTTGTTGGTGCTTCAATACGGCAACGCCATATTCTGCTTGCTGCACAGTAAACTCATTCATGTAAGCAAAGGTCAAATGCTTGTCATTATCGATGCATCCAATTAAAGTTTCAAAAGGCAAATCCTGGAATTTTAAGCTTTTCAAAACTTCATTAACACCATGCCTATGGGTGTATAGGTGGCTTTGATCATAAAGCAATGTCGAATACAGAAGAGTTTCGGTATAACACTCAGAAAGAAAAAGTACAGACATACCCTTAACTGTATTTCTCCAGGTTAAAGAAAATTTCCTCCCGCATATTCTGTACGTTCGCTAACTCTTCTTCCGATAAGGTTCGGATATGCGTCTGATCATCTTGGTAACTGCAAACGTGAACGGCAATTTCATCTTTGCCTAATCTCTCCAACAGTGTATCGAAAATGTAAGGACTATGCGTGGTAATGAAGTATTGATTGGAAGTATCAGCCGCGATCCGGGAAGCCAGCATTTGCACAAACGGCGGAAAAGAATGCGCTTCAGGCTCTTCGAATAATAAAACTGAATTTTTATTGGAATAAATGGCTGCTAAATAAAAAGCTAACCGCTGAATGGTGTCGGCAATAGATGTATAAGGGAATGCATAAACTTTAGCGCCTTTCTTCCGCTGAACCTCAAGTTTTCTTTCTTTTACACGAAGAACAAGTTCTAAATCATTGCTAGCTAAGAGCTGATTTATATTATTATAAAGATCCTCATTTAATTCAAGGATGGTAAATAAGTTGTCTCCGAAAGGTGGTAATAAAAAATCAGAATATTTATTTTTAAAAGTATCATTTGATTTAAATTCGTACTTTTTTACTAGTTGTCCACCTTTAGGATTTGAAACAACAAAATTATATCCTGACTGATCACTTTTTTCCTTATATACCCCATTCACATCCATTTTATATTGTAAAGCATTTCCAATCTCATTAAATCTTCTATTTCTAGCTAGTTGGCTTTGGATATGCTTTATTAAAGCATTACTTCTACTCTCCTTATCAAGTAAACTTTCAATATAGTCACCAGAAATAGCTTCTAATAAAAGACTATATATAAATTCTAAAGAATTCACTCCCTGTTGTTCTAAGTAAGCTACACCAACATTAGTTTCAACTTTAATTGTTTCCGAGGAGTCATTCTCATAAAATAGGTTTTCAATATCATCATACCGAACATAGCCCCGCATAAATTTTTGAGAGTGCTGGTTTGAAGATAATAAGGATAATGCCTCTAGGACATTGGACTTTCCAACATTTGGGTAACCAATAAGAAGGTTTACCCGCTTTGTCTTTAAAGAAACGAGTTTTAGAGATTTAAAATTTCTGATTATGAGGTCAGTAATCATAGTAATTCTATATATACTGTATATTTTTCAAATTTACCGGAATTAAATTCACAAGCAATAATTTTAAGACAACTTCCCTCAGACCGCTATCCTCCGCACCCCAAAATCTCCCTCCCAATTCCGCAACCTAAACCCCTTCAAATCTGTTAGGAAGAGTTACTTAAACCACCTGCAAATCTGCGCGTTTATGCGTACCTTTGCAGATTAATTCTTACCAGATACATGGCTGACAAAAAGCTTGATCCGGTTGCGGCAACAGGCATAGACGTACCTTTTATTGAAGTGTACGGCGCCCGCGAGCACAACCTTAAAAATATTTCCCTTACCATTCCGCGCAACCAGCTGGTGGTGTTCACCGGCATCAGCGGCAGCGGCAAATCGTCGCTCGCCTTCGATACCATTTACGCCGAAGGGCAGCGCCGCTACATGGAAACCTTTTCCGCCTATGCCCGCTCCTTTCTGGGCGGACTGGATCGTCCGAACGTCGATAAGATCGAAGGACTTTCGCCGGTAATTTCCATTGAGCAGAAAACCACGAGCCGCAACCCGCGCTCCACGGTGGGCACCATCACGGAGATCTACGATTTTATGCGCCTGCTTTATGCGCGTACCGCCGAGGCTTTCAGTTATGTGACCGGCAAAAAAATGATCCGGCAAAGCGACGAGCAGATCGTAAACCACATCCTGGAAAATTTGAACGGCAAAAAGCTGATCGTGCTGGCGCCGGTGGTAAAAGGCCGGAAAGGCCACTACCGCGAACTCTTCGAGCAGATCCGGAAGATGGGTTTTGTGCGCGTGCGCGTAGACGGCGAACTGCTGGAGCTGGTCCCGAAAATGCAGCTCGACCGCTACAAAATTCACGACATCGAGATCGTGATCGATAAAATTGTGGTGAACGCCGATGATCGTTACCGTTTGTCGAATTCGGTACAGAATGCGCTCACGCACGGCAAAGGTACCATCTTGATTCAGGATGCCGAAACCAACGAAACGCAATTCTTCTCCCGCTTTTTAATGGACCCGGAAAGCGGCATCGCCTACGACGATCCGGCCCCGAACACCTTTTCCTTTAACTCCCCGTACGGCGCCTGCCCCAACTGCAACGGCCTCGGCGAAATTCAGGAACTGACCGAAGACGCCATTATTCCGGACAAAACCAAAACGATCCGGCAGGGCGCCATTGCCCCGCTCGGTGAGTACCGCGACCTCTGGATCTTTCACCAGGTAGAAGCCCTGCTGAAGGAATTCAAAGCGAAACTGACCACGCCCATCAAAGACCTGCCGGAAGATGCTTACAAAATTCTGCTGTACGGTTTAGACGAAGAGCTGGAAGTTAAAACCAAAAAAGGTACTTACGCGGTAGAGTTCGAAGGCATCGTAAATTTCCTGCGCAAGCAAATGGAATCCGATTCGGAGAACATTCGTGAATGGATCTCGGAATATACCCGCAAAGTTACCTGTCCGGAATGCAACGGTTTGCGCCTGAAAAAGGAATCGCTGCACTTCAAGATAGACCAGAAAAATATCGGCGAACTTTCCAATATCACGATCGATAAACTGGCGGCCTGGTTCGAAGGTTTGGAAGATCGGATGAACGAACGCCAGAATGTAATTGCGCGCGAACTGCTGAAAGAGATCCGCAAACGCATCGGCTTTTTACTGGATGTCGGTCTGGATTACCTGAGTTTACACCGTTCCGTGCGTACCCTCTCCGGCGGCGAAAGTCAGCGGATCCGGTTGGCCACGCAGATCGGAACGCAGCTGGTTGGCGTGCTTTACATCATGGATGAACCCAGCATCGGCCTGCACCAGCGCGACAACGAGAAACTGATCAAAGCGCTGCAAAACCTCCGCGACTTGGGTAACTCCGTAATTGTGGTGGAGCACGACAAAGACATGATCCTGAATGCCGATTACGTGCTCGATATTGGTCCGGGCGCCGGCGTGCATGGCGGACAAATTGTAACTTCCGGAACCCCGGAAGAAATGATGAAGTCCGGCAGCTTAACCGCCGATTTTTTAAGCGGCCGCAAAGGCATTGAAGTAGACAAAACCAAACGCGAAGGCACCGGTAAAGAACTGAAGCTTTTCGGGGCAACCGGCAACAATTTAAAGAACGTAACGGTAGCGTTTCCGCTCGGAAAATTCATTGCGGTAACCGGCGTTTCGGGCAGCGGCAAATCCACGCTCATTCACGACACACTTTACCCGATCCTGAACCAATTCTTCTTCAACGCCAAACGCGATCCGCTGCCATATAAGAAAATTGAAGGTCTGGAATTTATCGATAAAGTAATTGAAGTAGACCAAAGCCCGATCGGAAGAACGCCTCGTTCCAATCCGGCAACGTATACCGGCATGTTCACCGATATCCGGAATTTGTACGCCCAATTACCGGAGTCGAAGATTCGAGGGTATACCGCCGGCAGATTTTCATTTAACGTAAAAGGCGGCCGCTGCGAAGTCTGCGAAGGCGCCGGTATGCGAACCATCGAAATGAACTTCATGCCGGACGTGTACGTGCCCTGCGACGCCTGCAAAGGTAAACGCTACAACCGCGAAACCCTGGAAGTACGCTTCAAAGGCAAATCGATTACCGATGTTTTGGAAATGACGGTAGAAAAAGCCGTGGAGTTCTTCGAAAACCAGCCCCGCATTCAGCGCAAAGTGAAAGTGTTGAACGAAGTGGGTTTGGGTTACATCACGCTGGGCCAACAGGCTACCACACTTTCCGGTGGCGAAGCGCAACGGGTAAAACTAAGCACCGAGCTTTCGAAAAAAGATACCGGCCGCACGTTCTACATTCTCGATGAACCAACTACCGGTCTTCACTTTCAGGACATTCAGCATTTAAGTGAAGTGCTCCGCAAACTGGTAGACAAAGGCAATACGGTTCTGATCATTGAGCACAACTTAGACCTGATAAAAGTAGCCGACCACATCATCGATATCGGTCCGGAAGGCGGCGATGCGGGCGGGACGGTAGTAGCGCAAGGCACGCCGGAAGAAGTTGCCAAAGTGAAAAAAGGCCATACGCCACGGTTTATTAAGGAAGAACTGGCTACGAGTATTTACCGGGAGAAACAGGCTTCTTAAAAACGCTATCTTTTTGCCCTGAAAACCAAAGCCGGTCCGGAATAATCCGGCCGGCTTTCACTTTTAATCGGTATGCTTTCAGCCCAGGAAGTTACTTTTTAGCATCCAGGTTTTTCATAATTGCCCGGGCTTTGGTAAGATGGTCGCGGAGAGACGGTTCTGTCTGGATAGCATACCGGCGAAGCTCCGGGTCGGTGGCGTTCTTTATCGCTTCCCCAAAAAGCGCCACGGCTATCTCATGATCCCGGATCATCTGTTCCATGTAACGGCGGTCAAATTTATCACTCCTTATCTGCAACAGGTTAGCATAAGCATCTTTGTGTTCCGCATTCACGTTTTTCGGGGTATACCATTTTTTTTCGTTGGATAAGTTTATCAGGATGCTGTTGGCGCGTCGGTGCTCTGCCTGCATCTCTACCCCGTAGTCTTTAACTGCCGGGTCAACCGCCTGATCCTCGGCCAGCAAACTCAGCTCTACTTCTGCCATTCCCATTTCTGCCGCCTTGGCCACAAAAGCGGTATCTGAAAATGGTCCGTTTTTTATCTGTTGAATAGCTTCTTCGGAAGACAGCCCCGGGTTTACCGGCTCGATCGTGACCTCCTCTTTAGACGTACTTACAGCAGGCGATACTGAAGCCGGAGCTGAACTGGAACGCTGCGATTCACAGCCCATTTCGCCCAGGCTTATTCCGATTGCCATCAGGCCAATTAATCCTCTTTTCATAGTTTACAGATCGGTTTAGCACAAAAACATTTAGGCTGATCCCGCTATTACTTCCGCCTACCATTCTCTTCCGGCTCTTTTCTTCGGCTTTTTGAATAATAGTTAAATGCAAGGGCAAGGAATTCGGCCGACTATTATAAAGAACAGAATTAGTAGTCCTTGGTTTATTTGATATCAATACCTGCAATAACCGGCCGGGTAACCCACGCAAGTTGCAGGTTTAAGTGCCGCCGTTTTTGAATTAGCCATAAAGCAGGCTTGCAAAGGCGGAAAATTCTGAGCAGGTACTGTTTTGTGTGTATTTTAAAGGAGGTTATTGGCTTTGCAGGCAGGGCCTCTATAAACTGAATAACTATTTGCCTGCAGGTTACGGCTTCGCCTGAACCTGCAGGATGGGAAGAAGTTTTTTAGCGTATCGGTAGATTGGCTACAGATTTCCTGAGTTGTTAATAATAAATCTGCAAATAGTGTAACTGAAGCTGCAACAAGTCTGCCGGTAACGGCGTCAGGTAGCTGATTAATCTGTGAAAAACTACTATGAAAAACCTGCTACTCTTACTGGGTGTGACTGCTGCTGCTTTAACGGCACAGGCGCAAAACCAATACCTGATCACGTTCAAAGACAAAGGTCCGGAAGCGGCCTATTACCGGCAGCATCCGGAAAAGGTGTTGAGCGAAAGAGCCCTGGCAAGGCGGCAAAAGCATAACGCTCTCTTAAAAGAAGAGGATTTGCCGGTCAGCAATACTTATCTGAAGCAATTGCAGGAAAAAGATATCGAAATCCGGCAAAAAAGTAAATGGCTGAATGCGGCTTATATCGAAACTTCCCTGGACAGAAACGATCTCCAAAAGCAATTCCCCGCCATAAAAACCATTAAAGTTTACGGCAGCAAAACCGAAAAGCCGGCTCCGGCTAAATTCCCGGAAGTCAGAACAAACCAAAGCAATACCCGCCTGAGTTACGGCGCTTCCGCCGCTCAAATCGATCAGCTGAACCTGGACTGCATGCACGATAAAGGGTATCAGGGAAAAGGCATTTTAATTACCGTAATCGATACCGGGTTCCCGGGCGTGAATACCAATGCCGCTTACGATTCTTTGCGCCTGCAAAACCGGATACTGGCTACGCGTAATTTCGTGAGCAAGCCAACCACGGTTTACGGCAGTTATTCGCACGGTACCTTCGTGTTTTCTACCATGGCCGCCAACAAACCGGGCGTGTATGTAGGCGCGGCAGCGCAGGCAACTTATGCGCTGGCACTAACGGAAAATATGGCCTCCGAAACGCATCAGGAAGAACTGAACTGGGCGGCTGCCGCCGAGTGGGCCGATTCTTTGGGAGCGGATATCATTCAGTCTTCGCTTGGGTATAAATTCTTCGATGCCGGGCAAGGCGATTATGCCGATACGGATCTGGACGGCGATACGCCCATTATTACCCGGGCTGCCGATAAAGCAGCCCAAAAAGGAATGCTGGTGGTGAGCAGCGCCGGAAATGAGGGAGCAAGCAAACCACCCCGTTCCAACCGTATTAACCCGCCTTGCGACGGCGATTCCGTTCTTTGCGTAGGCAGCGTAACCAGTGCTAACCAATACAGCTCTTTTTCATCGGTAGGACCAACGGCCGATAACCGGATCAAGCCCGATGTGGTTGCCCGCGGCACCTTTACTCATCATTTAAGCGTAGCCGGCGGACCGGCAGCCAGCGACGGGACTTCGGTAGCTGCTCCTTTAATTTCCTCTGTGGCAGCGGCTTTGATTCAAGCCAATCCGGGCGCTACCAACATGCAGGTTCTCAACGCCATAAAGCAAAGCGCCGACAAATTCAGTAACCCCAATAACCAGTTTGGCTGGGGGCTGCCGGATGCCTGTAAAGCCGATTCCCTGCTTCGGAACATTATGCACGTTCAAAAGGAAAAAGCTGCCAGACCGGTTAAAGTTTACCCCACCGTTTTCAAAGAGCAGTTAACCCTGGAAGTTCCGGCCGGGCTGCACCTGCTGCAGGCTGAATTATTTACTGTTACCGGCCAGCGGGTTTTCTTCAGCTATTTAGAGAAGGCTGATAAAATGATCTTGCATCCGGGGCAAAACCTGCCGAAGGGCTTGTACCTGCTCCGGTTGCAGGATACTGCCGGAAAGATGCTCCAGTATAAGGTGATAAAAGAATAAGTTTATAGTCGCAAATCAAAAAAGCTGCAGCCCGTTCAGGTAGCAGCTTTTTTTTAATAAAATGGTAGCGTTTTCAGAAGGGAAGTTTCATTCTGGCGGATTCTCCCCCTGAGGGCAGAGTTGGTTCATTCTTAAGATTCTCCCTTGCGCATTTAGAAGGGGGTTAACTACCAGTCAATCGTTGCATAAACCGCTCTTTTTGAGGCTGTCGCTTCACTGATTTAAAAACTTCAGATTATATAAAGGCCAAAGTTATAAACTTAGACCAGCGATTTTGAGAATAAAAACGGCTATAGCGTTTATCAGGAAAGAGCTGCTTCAGAACGGGGCGCTTTCCAGAAATTCCCGGTTTTCGGTAACGGTTTCCGGGGTTATTCTTTCCAGTTGCGGGTTTGGTTTGGAAAGGTTCAGGATGTAGCCCTGCATGAAGTTCAGGTTGTGCAGGTCGTGGGTGATGCAGAGGACGGTTTTCTGTTTTTCCTGTACCCATTCAGCTAAAATCCGGAATACTTTTTTTTTGTGGTACACGTCAAGCTGCTGGGTAGGTTCGTCTAGAAGGCAGATGGCGGCATCCTGCAGCATAAGCTGGGCCAGCCATACGAGTTGTTGTTCTCCGCCGCTCAGGTCCGGGAAATTGCGTTCGGCCAGGTGGCTGATCTGGAGTTTCTGGAGTAAAAAAGCTACCGTTTCGTAATCCTGCTGCTCGTAATTCTGAAAGAAGCTTTTCTTCCGGAACATTCCCATTACCACCAGGTCTTTCACTTTTACCGGAAAGGTAACCACGTTTTTTTGCGGTAAATGCGCCAGTATGCCCTGGGCGGCAGCATTGGGAATTTGCTTCAGGTCCTTCCCCTGCAAAAGGATCTGGCCGGAATAGGGGAGTTGGTGAACAAACGTTTTGAACAGGGTACTTTTGCCGCAGCCGTTATGCCCTAGTACGGCAATAAAAGCCGGCTCCGGCACCGAAAAAAAAAGGTTGCGGATAAGCTTTCGCTCATACCCCGCAACCAGATCTTTAACTTCTAAAACCACTTTTTAATGATTAATGTTTAATGATTAATGATTAATAAAAAGCAATTAATAATTGCAGTTTTCAAACTATTAAACATTAATCAATATTCATTAACCATTAAATTCTAGTACTCGTCTTCGTTGAACATGAAATCTTCTTTGGTCGGGTAATCCGGCCAGATTTCTTCAATGTTTTCGTACGGCTGGCCGTCGTCTTCCAGAGCCTGCAGGTTCTCTACCACTTCCATCGGGGCGCCGGAGCGAATAGAGTAATCGATCAACTCGTCTTTCGTGGCCGGCCAAGGCGCATCTTCCAGGTAGGAGGCTAATTCCAATGTCCAATACATAGTAATCTGATTTAAATGAAATATCGGGTTTTTAAAATGGTTTGCAAAAATAAAAGAATCCGGGTAAATACCAACTGAAATGGCTTTATTTAGCCCGTTTTTCTGTTTTTACCCTCACAACGTACAAAGCCCGGAAATGTTGGGTGTTTGCTTAAAAAAAAGTATGCTTTGGCTATGGTTTCTGGAAAAAGTAGTGTAGCCCTACCTGCAGGCCGCCCAGCACGTTGTAGCGGAGCGTATATTTGTCCAGATCGTTGGGGTGGGCCACTACTTCATCATCGTTTATGTTGGTCCAGCTGTAATTGAAACGCAGGTTGGCCGTTAAGTAAAGCTGGTCCGAAAGATCGTGCTCTACGCCGAAACCCAGTACTATCGAGGGGGCTATGTTGTTCAGTTTGTAGACGCCGGCATTTGCCGGATCCTTGTCGGATATGGTATACGTGCCGGCAGGTATGGTTTGTCCGTTATTTGGCATGTTCGGGTTCGAAACCACTACATTTTCATCGAAGGTATTCACTTCTTCGCCGCTCAGCAGGAAGGCTACCTGGGGACCAACGTGGATGTTAAAGCGGGTAGTGCCCGTGCCGGATAACTTAAAAAGCAGCGGAACCGCCAGGTATTTCAGGTCTATTTCTTTTTTACCGATCACCCGGTTGTCGCTGTTAAGCAGGTCGTATTTGGCGCCCTGTTTGGAGTAGGCACCTTCCAGCTGCAACGAATGCCTGTCGTTGAACTTGTAGCCCAGTACCAGGCCGCCGGCCGGGCCGAAGGTTGCTTTATGGTCGTGGTGCTCGTTATTCTGCAATTCGTTGTCGATAATGATCCAGGTATTGTTGATGGCGGCCGCTGCCCCGATGTAAGGGCCAACCCCTTCGGATTGCGCACTGGCCAGGAACGGCATTATTCCGAAAAGGAACGCTAAAACAGGTAAGGCTTTTTTCATAGTTGTACAGGGTTAAGAAGACATACAGTTTTCTCCCTACCGTACTACCGAAGGACCGAAATTGTTGTTAAATGCCCTGCTTTTTTAGTTTAGAGGCTACCGTTTTGGGTTTAAAAAGTGCTGGCATTTTTTAGGAAGGCCATTTTTCAGAACAGAAACAGAACAGCCTTAAAAGAAAATTCTTCTGCAACCCAGGCAATGCCCGTAGCTGCAGAAGAATTTATAAGTTTTAAGAATTGGTTTAGAGGAAAGGCCTAAAGATCGAAACGGTAGTGCAGGCCTAACTGGAACCCGCCGGTTACATTGTTGCGTGACTCGTAGTAGCCCCGCTCTTTCTCCATGTTTATCCAGCTATCGCTTCTGATATCGTTAAATCCGTAATAGAACCGCACGTTGGCGCTCAGGTATAAGTTGTCGATAAGATCAGCTTCTAATCCCAGACCTAAGGCTGCGCCGATATCCGTTTTGTTGAAATTTGCTTTATCGTCGTTCTTATAAGTAGCATGGTCCGGACGGTTGTAAGTGCCGGCATTTAATACAATGCTTTTATTCGGTATTTCGAGATCAAGGGAAGTAGCAGGTGCATTTTCATAAACTTCCACATCCCCCGCCGTAAGGTCTGTGCTGCTCAGGCCGGCTCGCAAAACCGTACGTTCAGTTACCTGGTTTACTTCAGAACCCTTGCGCAGGAAATTGAACTGGGGGCCGAAATGAAAGTTAAACCGTACTTTTTCGCCGGTGGTAAATTTATAGAGCACCGGTACCGATGTGTATTGCAGTTCAATGCGTTTTTCCCCAACGGTTTTGGTATCGCCGCCGAAAATATTGCTTCCTTTAATATCGTATTCAGCTCCCATGTTGTTCTTGAAAACCTCTACCTGAATCGTAGAGCTGGGGTTGAACTTGTAGCCCAACACAACGCCGAATGGAGCGGAGTTCCAGGTGGTGCGGCTGTCATAGTTCGGGTCGTCATAAAGCTTGGAGTCGATCACCCAGGTGGTGTTGTAACCGGTTATCAGGCCAATATGCGGGCCTTTCTGAGCATTGGCTGCAAAGAACCCGCAGCTTAATAAGGCAGCGGCCAAAAGCGACTTTAATTTCATAGATTTTTAGTAGATAGAAGTATTATTGCAGCAGTTTTTATTCCTGACGGGTAGCGTTTTCGCTGCCGGCTTCCACGGTGGTTTCGGCGGAAGCGGCCGGACTGTTGTTCAGGCGGCTTTTCAGGAAATCGATCAGTTCGGTTTTGGTGGTTATTTTCCGGTTAAAGTTGCGGATCTTGCCCTGCAGCATGGTCCGGAAGGTTTCGTTGCTTGGCGCGGTGCTTAGTTTGCCTAAGTTGGTTTCCAGCACGTCCACTTCCTGCTTGTCGTACTTAATAAAGTCGCGAAGAGCGTTTATACGGGCATGGATCTGGTCAGCCGGGGAGTTCTTTTCGGCCGGCAGCGGCTTTTTGCGCATGTAGTGCTCCAGGCTGCTCATTTCAAACACTTTGTCGCAGGCAATCATGAAACGTTCCCACACGCGGTCGCTTTCGGCGCCTTTGGCCGGGCCTACTTTTTTCCAGGTAGCCTGCAGTTCTTTGGCTTTGGTGGTGGCCTCCTGCATGTTTTTCAGGTTCAGTAACTCTTCGGCTTCAACCACCAGTTGCTTTTTGCGGTTCAGGTTGTCTTCCATGAACTTCTCCTTGCTTTCCACCTTGGTTTCGGTAATGCGGTTTTTCAGGCGCTCAAAGAAATAGTTATGGGCGGCGCGGAATTTGGTCCAGAGCTCGTTGGAAGTTTTGCGAGGCAGGTTACCGCCCACTTCTTTCCACTGGTTCTGCAGTTCTTTCAGCTTTTTGGTAGTGCCTTCAAAGTCGTCGGAATGTTTCAGTTCTTCCGATTGTGCGATCAGGGCCTTATACTTATCCAGGGTGCGGTTAAGCATGGCGTGCTTGTCTTCGAAGAAGTCTTTTTTGCGGGTAAAGAAATGCTCTACGGCCGTGCGGAAACGCTCCTCAATTTCTTCGTTCAGGGCTTTTTCTACCGGTCCGGTCTTTATCCAGTTGGCGCGCAATTCTTTCAGGCGTTCCGAAGTCCCTTTCCAGTCGATGCTCTCCTGCAGGCCTTCGGCCTCGGTGATCATGGCAATTTTGGTGGAAAGGTTTTTGTCGCGGTTGCGGCTGATGGCGGCTTTAATTTCGTTTTCGGCATTGGTCAGGATCTTGTGCAGGGCCTCGAAATCGCCTACGGCATCGTACTTGCCGATCTGCTCTTTCAGGTGCATTACCTTCATCAGGAACGAGCCTTTATTTTCCGATTCCTCGATTTTCTTGATCAGGGCCATTACTTTTTCCTGGAACTGGTCGAACCGGTGGGCAAAATACACCAACGATTCATCTTCCACTTCCTTCACTTCACCAACCTGCCGGGCCGGGAAGTCCATAAAAGGCTTAAGCCACACCTGATTGTCTTGGATGAAGCCGAATTTTTTCGCTTCTTCCAACAGATCCTTATTTTCCATTTACTGGATAGCTAAATAGTTTGGAACAATTTTTTTACAAGATTATTAATTTCCGGTTATTTTCATAATTATATCCCTATTATAAATTTCCGATATTTGCCTTTTAATATTTTTTAGAGGCATTGCCGGAATAACCGGGTTATACTTACGGAAGGCAATTGTTTTAGATACCTTTACGAAACAATTTAAGCCTGAACCGGTTTGCAGATTTCTGCCGGCACCCAGGTTTTCGGATAGCTTCCGGAAAACGAATAACGATAAACGAATAACGAACAATATGAGCAACGAAACCATTATTTTCTCGATGGCCGGGGTGAGCAAGGTTTACCCGCCTCAGAAACAAGTACTGAAGAACATTTACCTTTCCTTTTTCTACGGCGCCAAGATCGGTGTTTTAGGTCTGAACGGTTCAGGTAAATCTTCTTTGCTGAAAATTATTGCCGGCGTAGACAAGCAGTTCCAGGGCGAAGTTGCTTTCAGCAAGGAATACAGCGTAGGCTACCTGGAGCAGGAACCACAGCTCGATCCGACCAAAACGGTAAAAGACATTATTGAAGAAGGCGTTGCCGAAACGGTAGCGTTACTGAAAGAATTCGACCAGATTAACGAAGCTTTCGGCGATGAGAATGCAGATTTCGATAAGTTACTGGCCCGCCAGGGCGAAGTGCAGGAAAAGCTCGACCACCTGGGCGCCTGGGAACTCGACAACAAACTGGAGCGCGCCATGGATGCTTTGCGCACGCCGCCTTCCGAAGCCATTATCGGCAACCTTTCGGGCGGGGAAAAACGCCGCGTTGCGCTTTGCCGCTTATTGCTTCAGGAGCCGGATGTATTGCTTTTAGATGAGCCTACCAACCACCTCGATGCTGAAAGCGTGTTGTGGCTGGAGCAGCATTTGCAGCAGTACAAAGGAACCGTAATTGCCGTAACCCACGATAGATATTTCCTCGATAACGTGGCCGGCTGGATCCTAGAACTGGACCGCGGCGAAGGTATTCCGTGGAAAGGCAATTACTCGAGCTGGCTGGAGCAGAAAAGCAACCGCTTAGCTCAGGAAGAAAAAACCGAAAGCAAGCGTCAGAAAACCTTACAGCGCGAATTGGAATGGGCCCGGATGAGTCCGAAAGCGCGCCAGGCCAAATCGAAAGCGCGTTTGGGCAGCTACGAGAAAATGATGAACGAAGACGTAAAGGAAAAAGAGCAGAAGTTAGAACTCTTCATTCCGGATGGTCCGCGTTTGGGTAACCAGGTTATTGAAGTGGAAGGCTTAACCAAAGCTTTCGGCGATAAATTGCTGTTCGAAAACCTGACTTTCAACTTGCCGCCGGCGGGAATCGTGGGTATTATCGGGCCGAACGGTGCGGGTAAATCTACCCTGTTCCGTTTAATTACCGGCCGCGAAAAACCGGATGCCGGTACCATTACTGTGGGGCCGACCGTAGAAGTAGCCTACGTAGACCAGCAGCACGAAAGCCTCGATCCGAACAAATCCGTTTTCGAAACCATTTCCGGCGGCACCGAAACCATGTTGCTGGCCGGCCGTCAGATCAACTCCCGTGCTTACGTAAGCAAGTTCAACTTTGCCGGCGCCGACCAGGAGAAAAAAGTAGGCGTGCTTTCCGGCGGGGAACGCAACCGCGTGCACCTGGCCATGACCTTAAAACAAGGCGCCAACTTACTCCTGCTCGATGAGCCAACCAACGACCTGGACGTAAACGCGATCCGCGCTCTGGAAGATGCTTTAGAGAACTTTGCCGGTTGCGCCGTAATCATCTCCCACGACCGCTGGTTCCTTGATAGAATTGCCACCCATATTTTAGCCTTCGAAGGCGAAAGCCAGGTAGTGTGGTTTGAAGGTAACTTCTCCGACTACGAAGAAGCCAAAAAGAAACGCCTCGGCGATGTGGAACCGAAACGCATTCGTTATAAGAAACTGGTTTAGTTTTTTAGGTAGAAACGATAGCGATTTGAATAGAAAAGGCAGCCGGAAGGCTGCCTTTTCTATTCAAATCGCTATCGTTAAGGTCCAATTAAAAACGATGTTAAAGCTTGTAACTTTTTAATACTTTATCAAAGCTCTTCGATTTAATAAAGCTCTGTTTTTTCTTATTGACTTGAATTACGTCTAGGAAGCCTAACTCAACGAGCATTTTAAGATCTGATCTGGCTGTAAAATTGGATATATTAAATCTGGTTTCAATTTCTTTCGAGTTTAATGCCCGGTCTGGATCGTCATGTAGGATTTTCAGGATCTGAGCCATCCGGTCATTTACCTGGGGGATCTTCATGAACTTGGCGGCCTGAAAAACTTCCCTTTGTTTTCGATTAATATATTCTTTTAAGGCTTCGTAAGCCTTTTCCATTGTGTTGATGTGGTAGGTAATAAAGTAGCTTAAATCATTATTATCTATTTCAGTATAAAGAAATGCTTTTTCATATTGAATTTTTGTATCCTTTATTATTCTGGAAATCGATAAGTATTCGGTTAGCCAATAGCCTTTTTTAAGCATATACCAATAAAATAGCGCTCTGGCAGTTCTCCCATTTCCATCGGTAAAGGGATGGATCCAGCCAACCATAAAATGGATAATGCAGCCTTTTATAATCGGATGGATAAAATTCTCTGAGTCATTGTTAAAAAAGAAGCAGAGGTCTTTAATTAATTCTTCTAATTCAGTTTGGTGAGGTGGGGTATGTACAATTTCGCTATCAATATGATTAACAACATGAACGTCATCATTATCTCTGAACCGGCCTTCATCTTCCGGGTCATCCAACGTTTTACTGGCTATTAATTTATGGATATAGAGAATTTTTTCCGGTGATATCTCTTCGTTTTTGAGCTGAATAATATGTTTCATGGTTGTAAAATTATTCATGATCATTTGTTCAGATTTATTTCTGGGCTTTTGCTCCTGTTGGATCATCTCCTTCGCTTTTTTCCGGGTAGTATTGGCTCCTTCCATCTGACTACTGGAAATAGCTTCTTCCATAATGGAGCTTATTATAAACTTCGTTTTGTCAGTTTCGGCAATTCCGATATTACTGCCTAAAGTGCCGCCAATATGCATATCGAATTGGTGCAAGGCTCGTTGCATAAAATCGGTTATTACAAAATTGAAGGTAAAGTTGCCGAACTTTATTCTATCGGTTTTAAGGAATCGTTGAAACTTCACGGCGCTCCAGAGTTCTTCTGGAGTATAATCTTTGCCTTTGGACTTGTATTTTATTTTATCCCAATATAGGTAGCTGTCCTGAATAGGTTTCAAAGTCCCATCAAGTTGAAGTTTTACCATTAAGGATAAAATATTGTCGTTTTGTTTTGGCTTGGGCGCTTGTTCAATCATTTACATGGCATTTTGACAAGATTAGGTAAAAATTGCGAGATTATCGCAGAATCTCGCAATTTTAACAATCACAGTTCAGTGCATTGAAATAATTTTCCCTGTAGGTTTTGATCTTTCGAAGGAGAACTTCAAGCAGCGGCTTGGCTAAAGCCATTCTCTAGCGCCATTTCAAGGATGTCCATACCGTTCGGACACGGACATGTAATAAAATCGCACTGTTCGAAAGCGAACATTTTAGAAAATCCATCTTTTTGTAATTTATTGAAATTCAGGTTTATGCAAACGCTATAAGATTCTGGCACAAAAGTAGAATACCGGCTGGCAAAATAATCACCCGCTAAATTCTACCTTATGAAAAACAGCTTCCTGTTGTTGTTCGTCTTAATACTTAACATATTTTCGCCGGTATTTGCCCAGGAAACCGGTATGCTGAAAGGCGTTTTAAAAGACAATAAAGGCGCGCCGGTTGGGTTTGCCAACGTGGCCCTGGTGCAGAAAGAAACCGGCACCGTGAAGACCGGAACCACGGCCGATGAAAAAGGAAATTTTCAGCTGAAAGCTCCGGTGCCGGGCACGTACTTTTTGCGCTGCACTTTTCTGGGTTTTCAGCATACCGAATCGGAAAGCTTTCAGGTAACGAATGAAAGTTTCAGCAAGGATTTTGGCGTACTGGTGCTGCAGGAAGAGGTTACCAACCTGAAAGAAGTAACCGTGCAAACCATGCGGCCTACTATTACTAACCACCCGGATAAAATGGTGATGAGCGTGGAAGGTACTGCCATGGCAGCCGGCAGCAGCGCTTATGATATCCTGACGAAAGCGCCCGGTGTTTGGCTTGATCAGGACGGTAACATTCAGCTGAACGGCAAGTCTGGGGTACGCGTAATGATTGACGGCAAACTGACCTACCTGAGCGGTAAAGAACTGCAAACGTTTCTGTCTGGGATGTCGGCGGATAATATTAAGGATCTGGAAATTATTACCAACCCTTCGGCTAAATACGATGCGGAAGGTTCGGCCGGCATCATTAACCTGAACCTGAAAAAGAACAGCTTATCGGGTTTTAACGGCAGCGTATATGCGGGTTATCAGTACAATACCATTCATGGGTATTCCAACGGCGGCAACCTGAACTATAAGAAAGGCAAATGGAGTTCTACGGCTATGCTGGATGTTTCGAGAAGGGCCCGGGTACGGACCAACACCATGGACCGGGCTTTTAACGAAGCCGGAAACATTACCACCTTAACCCAGAAAGGCCGCGAAAACGGCGCTACGTTTGTACCGAATTTGCGCCTGAGCACCGATTACGAATTGTCTTCAAAGCACAGTATCGGGATAATGGCCAACCTGACGTACCAGAACCAGGAAACGGATTTCGATACGGATTCCTACCTGCGCACCGGCAACCCGGAAAACGACCTGTTCATTCAGGCCCGCAATTATACCCAGCGGAATTTCGGCAACGGTACCTTCAACCTGCATTACAGCGGCAAACCCGATACCCTGGGAAGCACGCTTTCCGTTGACCTAGATTATGCCGATCTGCTTTTCAAAGGCAAAGGCGATTTCCGGAATTATTCCCGGCCTGCCGATCTTTCCCAACCGGCTTCTTTAGACCAGTTGGGCAGCGATAATCCTTCCGGTTACCGCATCTGGTCGGCTAAAACCGATTATGCGCGTCCGGTATTTACGAGCGGGAAACTGGAACTGGGAGCGAAGGCCAGCCACGTGGTTTCGGATAACGATCTGCAGTTTTTCTTTGTGCGCGAAAACCAGAAAATAGCCGATCCGTTGCGGAGCAGCCACTTTATTTACACCGAGAATATTTATGCGGCTTATGCGAACTTCAGTACCGCGCTGTCGGAAAAGATTCAGGTGCAGGGGGGCTTGCGCGCCGAACAAACCGTAGCCGAAGGGCATTCCGTTACCTTAAACGATACGAGAAATCGAGAGTATTTCGGGTTGTTTCCGAGCATATTTGTGCAGCAAAAGGTTAGCAAAAATTACCAGCTGAATTACAATTTCAGCCGTCGCCTGGACCGCCCCGGCTACAACAACCTGAACCCGTTTATTTTCTACCTCGATCCGTACAGTTGGGCCAAAGGCAACCCCGACCTGAAACCGCAATACACCAATTCGTTTCAGCTTACGCAAACCTACAAAGATGCCTATACGCTGATTCTGGGCTATGCCAACACGGCTGGTTTTATGGCCGAAATTCCGACGCAAAACAATCAGAACAAGACCACTGAATTCCAGACCCGCAACGTGGATAATTTTGAAAGCGTGAACGCCAATCTGGTGCTACCCGTAAAAATTCTGCCGAAGTGGGAGGTAAGCAATAACCTGAGCCTGGAATACCAGAACTACACCATGTACCTGGCCGATAAACATCGTCGCAACGAGCAGGTCTTCTTCTTTGCCCAGTCGAACCACAACCTGCAGCTGCCGAAGGATATCCGGATGGAGGTGAATGCCGGTTACCAGGGACCTTCGGCTTACGGCTTATACAAAATTGACCAGAACTGGTGGGTAGATGCCGGTTTTAAACGTGCCTTCCTGAATAACCAGCTGGACCTTTCGGTAAACGTAACCGATATTTTCAAAACCCGAAGGGTAATTGGCGCGGCTAATTTCGACGGCAACATCAACGAATTCGATCAGTATTTCGGCATGCAAAGCTTCCGGATAAACCTGCGTTACCGCTTCAGCCGCGGCGAAAAATTCGAACTGAAACGGAGGAATACTAACCTGGAAGAATTACGTCGCGCCGGTTCGGGAAGTTGATCTGACCGCTTTTGGGAAGCGGACTTTTTCGGTAAAATGATAGCGTTTGGAGTTGGAATAAAAAAAGGTAGCTGAATGGCTGCCTTTTTTTTATTGTATGTTTAAGGTTTGATTAAAGTAGTTTAATAGAATCTCAAGCTTAATTACTAATAATGATTCAGATTAATAAGTTAAAAGTAATTACTGGGGTAATAACTTTTATTTACAGCTTCTTTCCAGCTATTCAAGACAAAGTATTTTATAATTCTTCTGGTAGCCTTTCTGATAGATTTAATGATTATTATTTATTTTTTATATCCACTTCAGTTTATGGATTGATGCAAATGGTTTATACAAATTCAATCACTGTATACATTGTACAGGTAATATTATGGTTAATACTGTGGTCCTTTTTCTATTTTGTGTTTCGTTTATTTAAATAACTCCGCTGTTTGTAGTCTTGCGAAGGAGGACTGCAAACTTTAAATGAACCAGGAAGTCTCTGACTTCCCTACGCTTCCACGAACTTTCCAAAAATGCTTGTCCGCGTAGAGTAGCGCCGTCGGAGATGGCTTTCTTCATTCTTACTTTGCAGTCCTCCTTCGCAAGACTACAAACAGCAGAAAGTTAATTCTTTTAAGCGTAATTTTGCACCACCAAGATTATGCTTTCCCCTTCACCCGATTTCTTCCAGACCAAACGCGGCCTTTCCGACATAAAAGCGGAACTGTTGCCGGCGTATTTTAAGGTTTGGGCAGAAACAGCAGCTTCGGAGGAATTGGTATTAGCTGATCTGAATGCCGGAAACGGTTTGGAAGCGAACGGCGAAAAAGCAGTTGCTTTAAAAATTCAGGAAGCTGAAAACGCTACGGAAAACGAAGAAAAAAACCTGAACCTCTTTCTGAGTGATGCTTCCAAAGCCAACCTCGAAAAGCTGAAGCAAAGCTTGCAGCATGCAACAGAAGAAGGGGAAGATGAACCGCGGCTGCCGGAAAACACCTTTTTGCTGAACGAGCCGGAAGCCCGGGAAATGCTAGCGGAAACGCTAAAAAAAGTGCCGGGATTAGTGGCAGCCGATCCATTCAGTTATGCTTTGGGGGAGGAAATAATTGCGAACGTTATTCAGAATTCCAGCGCCGATCTGTTCCTGCTTTTCGATTTTAAGAAACTGGAAAAAGCTTTTTTAGCCGAAAACCCTACCGGTTTCTTAACCCACCTTTTCGGCGAAGCACTACCGGAGAGCAAACCAAAATACCAGTTACAGAAAAGCCCGAAGTTGCGCGAACAGTTCTTGCTGGAACACCTGGAAAGTGCCTTCCGGAAAATAGGTTTTTATCCGCTTAGTTTCAAAATAAACCCGCCGGGGAAAAGCGGTAATACTGTTTATTTACTGCTGATCAGTCGGAGTCCGGAAAATTATTTTAGGGCGAAGGAATGGCTGCAAACGTTTTCGGAAAAGCAGGAAGACGGCGTGCCGCTGTTTGGCGTGAACCTGAATTACCAACCCGCTGCTATTCCCGGTTTTTCCGATTTCCTGAACAAGTACAGCCTGGAAAGTCTGACGCAGGAACTGGCCAAACGCAAAAGTGATTTTCATTACAAGACCATCCGGGAAGTTTACGAAAGTCACAGCTGTGGCACGAATTACGGTATAGCGAATTACCTCTCCGCCTTCCGGCAACTATACAAAGCTGAAAAAGTAAACCTGGTGGATGCCAGCAATAAAAAAGTCACGAAAGTTACGCCGGAAGCCGTGGTTTTTTACCGGTTGCATAGCAAGTAATTCAACAATACTCCCTGGAGGAAGCAGGTTTTTTTTGCAAATTCTTATTTCATTGCCGTCTCTTTAGCTGACGGTTGCATAAGGCTATAATTCCGGCTTTAGCCAAACATTCCCATGTGCTTAATCCAGAACAGCCCTGAAATTTAGGCTAAAGCCAAAACGCATTTTTTTCTTTTCCGTCAGCTAAAGCAGACGGCAATGAAATTCCCCAGGAGTTTAGAGATTTCATTAAAACATCAGCTTAAACCCAAACCTCTTGCCGTAAAAGGTGCGTATGCAGGGCAAACCTATCCGGATGAAATATTCGCTGTTTTTTCTGCTGCTTTTATTACCGTTTCTGACCCTGGCGCAGGGGCAGCTGCAAGGCAAAATTACCGATGCGCAAACCCGGCAGCCTTTAGCCGGTGCGGCGATAGGAATAATGGGCGCTGCCACCGGAACCCTCAGCGATGCGAACGGTAATTTTACCCTGGGTTTTTCCGGCCCAACCGATAGCATTCTGGTTAGCCTGGTGGGTTATAAAACGCAGCGCCTGCCGGTTTCGGGCAACTTTCTGCAAATCTGGTTGGAGCCGCTTACCAGAACCCTGCCGGAAGTAGTGGTGCGTGGCTACGAAACCAATCAGCCTTTGCTGAAAACGGCCGGCAGTATTGGTTTGCTTACGCTACGGGAATTGCAGCGCTTTAACGAAAACTCGCTGGTGCCGGCGCTCAATACGTTGCCGGGTGTGCGGATGGAAGAACGCGCTACGGCCAGTTACCGCATTTCTATCCGGGGAAGTAGTTTGCGGGCGCCGTTCGGCGTGCGGAACGTAAAAATTTACCTGAACGACATTCCCCTGGTAGAAGCGAACGGGACCTTGCCTTTAAATTTGATTGATGCTGCTACCATTGGAAGAGTGGAAGTGCTGAAAGGTCCCGCGGGCAGCGTGTACGGTGCGGGAACCGGCGGCACTATTTTGCTCGAAACCGTAAAGCCAGAGTTAAACGAAAGCAGCGTTTCTTTGCAGGGAATGGCGGGGTCTTTGGGCTTGCAGAAATATGTGGTAACGGCTTCGGCAGGAATGGAAAAAGGGGGGCTGCTGGTGCGCTACGACAAGCAGATACTGGATGGTTACCGCGAGCAAAGCGCCATGAACCGCGAGGTGGTTTTACTTTCCGGCAACCTTCGGCCCACCGAAAAACAGACCTTCAGCTTTCACACTTATTATTCCAAACTGTATTACGAACTGCCGGGCGCTTTAACCAATGAACAATTCAATGAAAATCCGCGACAGGCAAGAGAACTGAACAAAGACCAGCATGCTTCTATAAACCTAAACGGGCTCAATATTGGCCTGAGTCATCAGTATACGTTCAACCAGAACTGGAGCAACAGCACGTCGGTTTTTGGCGTGTTCAGTTTTCTTGATCATCCGTTCACCACCGATTACGAACGCAATACGAACCAGGCTTTCGGCGGAAGAACCAAAACGACGTACCAGACCAGTTTCGGTAGTATCAATACCCGGTTCAGTTTGGGCGGAGAGGCGCAGCGCAGTTTCGTGAATTCCCGGCACTACCAGAACCAGAAAGGCGCAGCCGGTAACCTGAATTTTGATGATGAAGTTACCGCGCAGCAGGGCTTTGTTTTTGCCCAAACCGATGCTGATCTTCCCTGGGAATTTACGGCAACGTTGGGCGGCAGCGTTTCGGCTTTGCAGTATGAATTAAACCGGCTTTCGGATGTCACGCAAACGAATATCGGGAAACAGGAGCGCAGTTTCGAGCCGCAGTTTTCGCCGCGTATTGCGTTGGTGAAACTGCTTTCGGAAAAAGTGGCGATGCACGGCAGCATCAGCAGCGGCTTTTCGCCGCCAACTGAGGCAGAAATCAGGCCTTCGGACGGCAGTTTTAATACCCGATTGCAACCCGAACGCGGCACGAATTACGAGCTTGGTTTCCGGGGAAGCGCTTTAAAAGATAAATTGGTTTTCGATGTGGCGGGGTTCTGGTTCCTGTTGCAGGAAACCATTGTAAGCCGGACTACCGGAAATGGCACGGTCGTTTTTCAGAATGCCGGCGCTACAAAACAGCAGGGGTTGGAAACCAGCCTGAGCTATGAAATCCTGAACGATAAAAACCGCGCTGTTTCCGGGCTGAAGATCTGGAGCAATGCAGCGCTGAATCATTTCCGGTTTCAGAATTATAAACAAAACGATACCGATTATTCCGACAACAAACTTGCCGGCACGCCCGCTCAAACGGTAACTGCCGGCCTCGATCTGGAAACGCGCGCGGGTTTTTACCTGCATATCACTACCAATTTCACCTCGGAAATTCCGCTCAACGATGCCAATACGGTTTACGCGGACAGCTATTTTGTAGCCGGAGCCAGAACCGGTTTCAGGAAGACCATATTCCAGCAGCTGCAGGCGGAAATTTACGGGGGCGTGGAAAATGCCACGGATAAAAAATACAGCCTGGGCAACGATCTGAACGGGTTTGGTAACCGGTATTTCAATGCCGCGCCCGGCCGTAATTTTTACGGAGGCCTGCAACTGCAGTGGGTTTTTAAAAGTAACTGAACTGCCTGTTCCAGGCCGAAGCTGATTTAAATTGCTTTGCGTATCTTCGCTTTTTCCGATGAAATTGTTAGCGTTTTTACCTGTTTATGCCGCTTAACCCGAATTTTCGCCAAAAATACGAATCGTTGAAACGGATGCGGAAGCGGGTGCTCAATGTTGCCGGCTACGCATTTTTCTTCCTAAGCCTGCTTTCCTTCATTCTCATGCTCTACGACCTTGGTTTTGAGTATGATGCTGAAACCGAGAAGGCCATTCATCACCTGAACTCTTATTTGCTGGTTATCTTCTTTGTGGCGCTGCTTAACCGGTTTCTGGCCATTGTGATCTGGAAAGCCCGGAAAAGTAAAAGCCGCCTGACAGAAACGGCCGTGCTGCTCTTTTTTGTGGTGGCGCTCAGCATGCGGTTCTTTATGCGGAGCGAAGAACTTGCGGCTATACCCTGGATCCGGTTTTTTAACGGGTCTACCTTTACCTACATGGTTTTTGTGTACGTGTTTTTGCTCGAAATTTCGCGCCGCACGTTCAAGATCTATCATTCCCGGTTCAGTCCGGCCCTGCTTTTTATTTACTCCTTCCTGATCCTGATCTTTAGCGGGGCAGGTTTGTTGCTGCTGCCGAAAGCCTCTTACCAGGGCATTGGCGTGGAAGATGCCTTGTTTACTGCTACCAGTGCAGTGTGCATAACCGGACTTTCGGTAGTGGATGTGGCTTCTACCTTTACGCCTTTCGGCAAGAAGATCCTGCTCATGCTTATTCAGTTGGGCGGCTTGGGAGTAATGACGTTCACTAGCTTTTTTGCATTGTTGTTTCAAAAAAACTCCTCGTTTCAGAACCAGCTCTTTATGCAAAACCTTGTAAACGAAGACAAAATCGGCGAAACTTTCCGGACGATCATGAAGATTGTGATTGTCACCCTTTCCCTGGAAGCCATAGGTGCGGTTTTCCTTTTCAGTAATTTAGATCCGGAAATGTTTGATGGTGACTTAATGCAGCAGGCGGGCTTTGCAGCCTTTCATGCTGTTTCCGCCTTTTGTAACGCAGGTTTTAGTTTATTTACGGATGGTCTCTACGACGTCAGATTGCGCTATAATTATAACTTTCAACTTGTAATTGCTGCACTTATCATATTGGGGGGGCTGGGCTTTCCAATTATGTTTAACTTTTATAGATACTTAAAAGATAAATTTCTGAATTTGTTTTATCGTTTTTTTAGCAAACATCAATACAAACATACACCTCGGCTGTTACAGCTCAATTCTAAAATTGTATTAACTACCTCTGCTTTTTTACTAATTATAGGTTGTGTTTTATTCTCCATTACTGAATACAACTATTCCTTAAAGGAACATTCAGGTTTCGGTAAACTGGTAACAGCATTTTTTGGTTCAGTTACCCCGCGTACAGCCGGGTTCAATACCGTAAACATGGCCACCCTGGCGCCAACCACCATTCTGTTCTACCTGCTCCTGATGTGGATTGGGGCTGCTCCGGCATCTACCGGCGGCGGTATAAAAGTCACCACGTTTGCGGTGGCTTTCCTCAACATTCTCAGCATTGCCAAAGGCCGCGACCGTCTGGAAATCATGAACCGGGAAATACCGACCGAATCGTTGAAGCGCGCTTTCGGGGTTATGTTTCTTTCGTTCATGATCATTGGAACGGATGTTTTTCTGATCATGCTTTTCGATCCGGGGCACGACCTTATCCGGGTGGCGTTCGAGGTTTTCTCGGCTTTTGGCACGGTAGGGCTAAGTCTGAATTTAACGCCGGATCTGAACTCGTTCAGCAAAGCCATAATTATGCTTACCATGTTCCTGGGCCGGGTGGGGATCATTACTTTCGTAATCGGGTTTGTAACCAGCCACCAAACCAAACGGTACCAGTATCCGGCCGAAAACATTATTATCAGCTAAACAAAAAACAAGATGCAGTACATCATTATCGGGTTAGGGAATTTCGGTTCTACGCTGGGCATACAGCTTACCGCCATGGGCCACGAAGTAATTGCCGTAGACAACAGCATGGAGAAAGTGGATGCGTTTAAAGGCGAAATTACCCATACCATTTGCCTCGATGCCACCGAACTGCCGGCGCTTAAAACCCTGCCCCTCAACGATACGGATGTGGTGGTGATTGGTATCGGCGAACATTTCGGGGCCTCGGTTATGACTACGGCCTTGTTCAAACAGCTGAACGCCAAACGCATCATTGCCCGCGCCATTTCGCCTATTCATCAGAAAGTGCTGGAAGCCTTGGGCGTAGACCAGATCATCCGGCCGGAGCAGGAAAGCGCCGAGCGACTGGCCAAAAAACTGGAACTGAAAGGCGTGATCGATTCTTTCGGGCTGTCGGATGATTACAACATTGTGGAAGCCCTGGCGCCGGCGCGGTACGTGGGCCAAAGCATCCGGGAAGCCAATATCCGCAACGAGTACAACGTGAACGTACTTACCATTCTTCGCCCGAACCAGAGCCGTAAATTCTGGAGCACCACTTCGCCGAGCAAAACCGTTATCGGGGTGGTTTCCGCCGAAACCGTGATCGAAGCCGGCGACGTACTGGTGCTTTACGGCTTAATTAAAGACATTGAACGCCTGCTGCACGCGGAATAGAAAGGAATTAAACGGTACATTTTCAGCCGAAAAACCGGGACTTCAAGTTGAAATTGCAACAAGGACTTCCGGGCAGGGCTATTTCATTCTGGAGATTTTCCAAAACTTTCCCGGAACAACCGTTTAAGCACGCATATTGGATAAAGTCCCCCTTTGGAGGGGTAGGGGGAGGTTCACGCATTCCTGATAAAAAAAACAAATTCTGTAAAATCCTCCCTACCCCTTCTGTATCCGCCGGCTGTCTCCTGACCTAGGGTATACACATCTTTAAGTAGGGGAAACTATTAAATATTACGTACCTCCCGGCCTGTCCCCTGACAGGCCGGACTATCGCCGCTCCATTCAGGTAGCCCAACCCACCAGACATTTTACCTTTATTAACCGCATTATTGAAGCTTCTGCATAATACTCATTGCTGTAGTGCTTCCGGCCTGTCGGGGGACAGGCCGGGGTAGAAGTAGCCTTTCTTGAGGCTATCGTCTCACTGAAGTTATAAACTTCAGATCATTAATAGGTTCAGGTTACCGCTTCGCTCAAACCTGAACCAGCTAACGTGAAAATGAATCTAAAGGGAGACTTTTCACCTGCCTGCGGAATGTCAGCAATAAGCGTCAGGGGGCAGAAAGCCTTAATGCGTACAGCCGTAGTGCCCGGAAAAATCGGCAGGAGGTAAGTAGGCTTCGGGGCGCACCGGAATTATTTTCTGCAGATCCTGCTTTTCTTCTTCTTTCATTTTCAGCAGCTCCTGTTCTGAAATTCCCGCCAGTTTGTTCAGGTCGGGCTGACCGGCATCTACCCAGCAGGTGTACCAGTAGCTGCCCACCAGGGCAATGGCGTAGCGCATCTGGCGTTCTACCTGGCCGTTCAGTTTGCGGTGGTAGTCTTCGCAAAAATCGCGGGAATAAACGCGGGTGTTTACGCCGCCGCGTTCCTCAAAACTGTATTTGCGGTCATCGTCGAACTCGGAGGTTACTTTTTTCTCGAAACTCAATACCGAATCTAAAGCTAAATGGGAACGGGTAACGGCCGCCCAGGCGCGCAATTGCGGGTTTTGAATATAGGTGGCGCGGCCGACAAAGAAATCGTAATTGCCGGCTAATAATTCCGGCAGACGGCTTTCCCAGAGCGCATGAATGCCGCGCTGGCCGGTAAGCTGACCGTTGTAGTTTTCGGTGGTATGCAGGGGCACACAGGCATCGGCAATGTAGTGGCCCATTTCGCTCGAAAGGCGGAGAATGCGGTCGGTATCGCGGGCTTTAAAGGCCTCGGTGAGCTGGTACTTCATTAGGTTGACGTGCCAGGGCACAATGCCGTACGCCATTAAAGTATCTTCGGTGTAGCGGGCCACGGCCTCTTTCCAGTATCGAGGCATTTTATACAGCGCGCTGTCGCCGTACACATCAATGTCGATGTAATGCTTCGGGGCTTCGCCGGGAACCATGGTGCGGCGGCTGTCGGGCTTGGTAGAGGTTTCGGTAATGTAAACGATGTGCTTTTTATAGAACCCGATCATTTCCGGGGGCAGGGTAAACACTGCCAGCCTGTCGATGCGCTGGTGCGCCCAAAAACCCCAGGCCATACTTTTTTGGGGCAAAAGCATAGCGATTAAGAGCAGGAAAGATACAAACCGTTTCATGCTGTTAAAATACAAAACATATTCTGAATTGTAAAGAGTAGTTCGGGGATTGGTTGATTTTTAGGGCTTTAATTGCTGCCGGCGGTTCGGGAATTGCCGAAGGCAGGCTGTATCAGCACCAACGTGTATTGCCCGGGCCAATGTTGAATTACTTTCGACGGCCGCGCTTTTGCAATGGTTTATTAGTGGCTCGTGAATCCTTACTGGACTGATGAGAGGCATTCTTAAGGGTTCAGTTAGGGCTCGCTGCACTTCTTTATCTGTTGCCTGATCCGTTAGATTTTGTTCATTAAACTTACTTATTAATGTTGCGCAAGTTTTTTGAAGTCCCCCTCCAAAGGCAGGGCCATTTCATTCTAGAAAAAAACCTGTTTGCTCTTCCGGATTTATAAATCCGGAAGTAACCTGATAGGGGTCTATTGACCCCAGTGTGCCATTTTAAAGCCTAAACACGGGGATTAATAAATCCCCGACAGGTGGTTTTCGGATAAAAATATCCGAAAAAGCATTTCTTAGACCAGCAATTCTGAGAATGAAACGACCCTACCTCCAAAGGGGGACTTTTATCCTTAATGCGTGATGTCAGTTTCTTATTCATTTAAGGACTTAATGCCTTGTTCCTGCAGTTTGGCTAATCCGTCTTTCATGGCTTTTACCTTTTCGGGCGGGTGGGGCTGCCAGCTTATAACTTCGCCAACTACTCTGAACGGATGTTGCGAACGGTAAGATCTGGTTGGGTTACCCGGAAATTTCTTGTCAGTCAGATCGGGGTCGTCTTCGATTGGCCCGGTCGGTTCTACTAAATAAATTCTTTCCCTTTCATCGCCAAAGGCCAGTTCAGCACCCCAGATAGCGGCATCCAGTGTGGCTGTAAGGAAGATATACCTTGCATTTTTTCTTTCCCCGTAGTTTGAGTTAAAACCGACTTCAATAATATCTCCGGGCTTTAAATCAGCCTTCGTGCCGTGAAAGTAAGTCTGGGCAAAAGGGGTAGGGCTTTGGCTATTCGATTTGCTCTCGGCTTGGTTCTTTTCCATTGGCGAAATTTAGGATGAATGGTTTTTCGGTTTTGTGGGTGGTTTGTTGTGTGGTAATTGTTAACGGACTGGGCTATGCGATGGCGAAGCTGACGTATAGGTGTGGTTAGCACTATTTATTTTTAATCTCCATAATATTTATTGAGTTCGAATAAAAGTAATCTCCCCTGTTTTTGAAACATTTACAGTATAATAATTTAAAGTCATTGTATCAATTTCAAACCCTCCAAATTCATAAATTAGAATTTGACCATCAGGTTTTATGTAAAAAAATCTTGAAATCCAAGAATAGTCAGCCTCACGTTCTAAATACACATTTAAAACTTTGGCTTCTCTTGTTTTAGGATCAACAAATACTAAATTTCCGACTCCAGTAAAGATTACTACAGACTCTTCTCCCTTATATTTGTAATTATTGAAAGGGTTATCGGAAAAATAATAACATTCATATGGGCCTATATTTGGAAGCCGCAGCTTATAATTATTATGAGTGTTTAGAATAGATGTGTATAATTCTAGATGCCATGAATATGGCAATTGTAAATATGCCAGTTTAGATATCTTGGGCGGAGTAATAACGACTTTACTATTAGCAACTTTCTGATAGTAGTCCCTAACTTTATCTAATAAGTCTCCATTAGGGTTAGGCACATTTGGTTTCTCATGCGGAAATTCCCAACCAGATGGGAATTTATAAGTAACTAAAATTTTTGAACCATAAGGAAAGCCGGCATTAATGGATTTACCACCAGTTGCATTTTTAAAGCTGCTGGAATCTTTAATTATATTAATAACCTGCAATACATACTTCTTCCCAATAGTTATAGTGTCCCTAGCATTCTTAGGCCATTCCCTTATCTCTTCATTATTATTTCCAAGGCTGTCAATTTTCTCCTGAGTTGACTTAAGATTTGTTATCGATTTATTATTTTCTTCCGGCAGCTTTTTTAACTCTGAGACGCTATCAGATTTTCCTTCTTTTTTAGTTTCAGATGAATTACAACCTAAAACTGGAAGAATAACTAAACCAATAAAGGACCAAATTTTCATCAACTTAGCTTTCTTATAATTTAATTTACCCCAACGGCTGGGCTAAAAAGCGTTTTAATGATTTTTAGCTTTTGTTGTGGGAAGCCATTTTAAACTATTATTCCAGCATTCTTAAATTCAGCTTCCACTTTTTTTATTACTTCCTCAACTACCTTTGTTTCTACACTTTCTTGTTGAACTTCTTTAGAGTAGGATTTTAAATCATTGAAGAAACTGTCTTGTTCTAATTTCCAAAGAAGGTAAGTTCTATTTTCTCTCTGGTAACTAAAAATCACGAAGTCGTCTATAAAAGTTGTTGAGGAAACTCGGTGAACCCAATCCTCGCTTTTCTTTAACCTTTCAAAAAGCTGGTTTTTATTTAATTCAGCAATTCCATTATTTAAAATTGGCTTTTTAAATTCATATAGGGTTCTAAGTAGGTAGCCATTCAAGTAAATCAAATCTTCGCTTGTACCTATGAATTTTCCCCTAACCCATATTTTACCAAAGCCCATTTCTTTGGGGTAATTTTCTGCAAAGCTAAACTCAACAGCGAAGTTATTTATATCACCTATTATCATTCATTACTTTGGGTTACCGGTTAGGCTATGCGGCGGCGAAGCTGCCGTATAGGTGGGGTTAGCAAAAGTAATTCTTTTACTTTCTGGAATTTTCTTCATTGTGATTTATGGTTTCACGTAGCTTTCCGTTTTGATCATAATATTTCCAAGTCCCTATCTTCTTTCCCTCTTTCCAAATTCCTTCATCTTTCTTATTACCATTCTCATAAAAACCTACTGATTCACCATCTTCAAGTCCGTTTTGCCAATAAGTTTTATCTTTAAGTGAGCCACTTTCATACCAGGAAGCCCATTCTCCGTCTTGCAAGTTCTCAACCACGGTTCCTTCAGCCTTCTTATTACCATTCTGATAATAAAAAATGGCCAGGCCATTTCTTTTTCCATTCTTGAAATTGGCAATTTGGTTTAGTTTTCCATTTGGGAAATAATGTCGGCTTTCGCCTTCAGCTATTCCATCTATATGAAATTGTTCTCCCTCTTTTACACCAGTATCATAATATTCGACTGATTTTCCATTCTGTAAACCATTTTTGAATTTACATTGGAATTTAATCTTTCCATTTTTATGATAATAAGTAGCAGTACCTTCTAAATTACCATTTACAGTAAATGCTTCAGACTCTAATTCTCCTGTTTCATAATGCTGAACTACTTTTTCAGGTTTGGATTGAGCATTACAACTGTTCAAGGAAATAAAGAAAAGGAGTATGGTAAAGAGTTTCATCAAATTTTTAATTTTTATTTGGGCTAAAGCCTATACCTTGTTAGCCTATAGTTTTTATTTTTTACTTTGTTCTAAATATTCGTCAAAGGTTGAATAATCAGCAACCACGTTTCCTGCAGAATCAATTCCTAGATAGTGATTAGGTTTGTTTCTCATTTCTGCAATCAAACTTTCTTTTAAATTAAACTTCTTTAATATTTTCTTTACGTTTTCAATTTGGTTTGAATCCTTAATGATTGCTAAAGTTACTTCACCATCATCGTGGCTTCCTATTTCAATTCCATTTTCTAATACCAAGTCTAAATTGTGGATATAGTAATCAGGATGATTTAAGAAAAAGTCATTAAAATGAGCAAGCTTTTTAAAATCAATTATTTGAGAATCGGTTAAGTAATTATCCTGTTGGTCGTAAGCTTCAATTTCTATTTTTTCAATTTCAAATTCTGCTTCTAAAAGAGTCGTTGCTTGAAGAGAAGACATTTCCATAAAGTAATATCTTTCTTTACCTTCTTCTGAATTACCGAAGTGTACTAACTGAATTGTCAAATATTCATCCTCTTCTAAATTCATTATTTCAAATTATGGCTAACGTTTAGTATAAAAAGTGAACGAGGCGAAGCCGAAGTTTAATTTTTATACCTTGTTGGGCAACGATTTTCTTTTATTTTTCCTTTTCGATGATTTTAAGAAGCCTTTCAAGTTCTTCTCCTTTCTGTTTTGCTTTTTCTATCCCTTCAAGAATTATCTTTTTAGCTTCCTGATTGTTGTCCATAATCGCATATTCAAAATGAGCCAACTCAAGATAATTGTCTATATTGAATTTTTGTAGTTCTATAAGGCTACCAAGAAGCTCTCTTACATCTTGCAAATCGAATTGGCTGAAAACTGCTTCATCGTTTAACAGTAGTAGCACACTTGAAAAGTCGGTTCCCAATCCAGCGTTGAAGTCCCACTTTTGGAGTAAGTCAACATATCTTAAAGCTATTTTATCAATCACATCATTGGAATAGTCGCGACCTCCTTCTTCGTCAAGGAAGTTTAGCATTTCTTTATTCCTGTTAATGATTCGAGTAATAACTTCTTTTATTGTCATTTCATTTTTTAAATGCTGCCCAATGTTTAGTATAAAAATACTGGTGGATTTAATGCCACAAGCTTTTAAATTTTGACCAAAAGCTTAGCGTTGTTTTGCTGTTTAAATCCGCAGTATCACCGCCATAATTTTTATGCATTGTTGTAGGGCGTTTTTCTTCATTTAAGATTTTCAGATTACTTTCCTTAACAGACCAGCCTGATTTATTATCACTTTCGACTTCCGTCCACACGGTTGACTTTCTTTCTTCTTCCGTTCGCAAATCTTCATATTCGTAATGGCCGATTTCATCAGTTTTTCCTGATAATATGATTTTGCCATTTTCAATCCAAGTAATTGCTCTTTCAATGTCAGACTGTAACTGTGGATAGAAGCTCCCTATCAGTTCTAGCTTTTCTGTTTCTGATATTTCTTCCCATGTTTCAGCTTTATAGTTGCTGGGCGGAACTTCAACAGTCAAGCCATAACCTAACCCTAAGTCATTCAGAAAAGCGTATCCCTTGCAATATAGGTCGTAGAATTGTCTAAGGATATCTGGTAGCTTTTCGTCTTTATTTTTGGCGGCATATAGGAGATTGAGCATTCTCCATTTCTCGTATTCTGCAAGATCGATGTACCTGTCTGTAAGCAGATTTACAAGTTCATACTTTGCACCGTTCTTTTTGTAGTTAAAAGAAATCAGCTCAAGGTATTCGTCTTCTGACAAAATGGTTTCTATTTCCTTGTCTGAATATACCCAAGACTCAAATTCTTCCAAGGCGACCGTTCCAAAAATGGTGTCGTAGAACTTTTCTTCTATATGCCTTGGAAGCTTTTTCATATTTTAAATGGCCTACAACTACTGTATAAACAACACTACTACGTTTATCCCACCACCGTTAGTCGGATAAACGTATGTTTTTAGCAAATATAACAGAATGTTGGCAGGCGTAAGTAGTTAAAGGAAATGGATTTCGATCTAAGCTTTTCTGACCTGCTTTACGGCAGCAATAACCACCTTCCGTTTACCCCGGTAGCAGACTTCTGAGTTAATTCAGCTGGTCGTTGTAGTTCGGTTTGTGCTCAAAAACAGGGTTGTTTTGTTCAATGCCGGCTTGAATATTACTATCTGATTTAGAAAAATAAAAAACTAAGTGCAGCTGATTTACTTTTTTATTTGGGGTGAATAAGGGATCTGAGTCATTACCCAACCGATTACGTGGAGCTGGATATCGTTCTGACCGGCATTCACCAGTAATGGGCCCAACGACAGTTGTTGGTTTTCTTCTTTCGCATTGTTTATAACCCGCAGGTCCTGTCTGCTCCACTCGGCCAGAATTTCAACATTCGTCCCGATTATGACACTCGAGGGAATCATGGGAAGCACACCCCGGCCATCGTTTTTTCCGGAAGAGCAGAAGCCTTCATTTTGCCCTTTCAGATACCAGCCCGAAGTTTCAAAAAGTAAAGGATCGAACCACGGCCGGCTCAGGCTAACCATCTGGTAACTTACCTTGGCCGAACTTATTTTACTGCCCGTATGGAGTGGGATTGTGCTGGTCGAGTTATCGGGATTTACAATTTTCCATTCAGTCTGATCTTCCGGGGCATTCCCGGCACCATTTTTTTCTCCGGTTATTCCTCCCAGATCAATATCGAGTTGTTTTATGCCGTTGAATGCCTTGCTGTCGTACCAGTTATCCGGCACTGCATATACGGGACACCAACTGCCGGGCGTGCCATCCATATTCGCGAAAGTCTGGCGGGTAAGGTTCCGGACCGCGTCGCCTATTATATCGGCGGCAAACGAATCGGCATCTTCCGCTACTGCTCCTTTTATGATCTGGGTATAGGTTCTTTCGGTAGAACTACTGCCTGGAATATAGACATCGGCAAATTGGGGAATAGGATCTACCAACTGCCGGAACCGCCAAAGCGAAATAAGGTCGCCGTTGGGATTGGCCGTGGAGAGCGGGTTTTTGTAGTCTTCGGAATTTAAAGTAATAGGGTAGGCGCTTAACAAAACCGTGGGTGGCGGCGCTAAACTGCTACGGAAACCGCTGCTCTTTAATTTTTTCTCCGGGGTTTTAACCTCAGCGGCAAAAGCCGAGGAAAGCGTTTTATATAGGTTGGCACTCATGGTTCTCTTTTCTTCATAAGCAAAAAATCACCGGTGGAGCTTTAAGGTCCACCGGTGAAAGTTTAAATCTAATTTCAGGACTATGCCTCTGTTATCAGTTCTGGTTTTGCCTTTGGCTCCGACTGAAGCTTGGCTCCTGCATGCGCCATTGGTGCACACGGCGGCGTGATCTCATTTACCCAGGCAATTATCTGCATGCCCGGAATGCTGATCTCACCGTTGGCAAAGGTCGCTTTGGTTTTGTCGTGCGATTCGCTGTGGGAGTAGCTTGCACTAATGCTGAATGGTCCCCAGCCCACGCTGGTTTTACCGCTGGTTGCGCTGGCAATGTGGCTTTTGTCTTTTTCGCTGAAATCCGATTTTATTTTCACATCGCTCATTACCACAAAAGCAGTGGGAATAAGCGGCAGCATGCTGTCTGCATTTCCTTCCAGTTGACCGTTAGAGATACCATTTTGCGGCTGGTTCTTTAACCACCATCCTTTGGTTCTGAACAGCAAGGTATTAAGCCAAGGCCGCATTATTTTAACCAGGGTTAATTTGGCGCTGATCTCTACGTAGGTGCCATCGAAGTGCTCACTCGTAGCTTCATCGGTATGGTTAAAGGAACCGCCCACGCTCCAAAGACCGCCACCCCAGGAAGCGCCGCCGCCGTAGGAATTGGCTTTGGAATCGGCAGATGTGTTTACCACGGAGCTCTTATAGGTGAACTTGGTGGCTCCTTTAGAACCGGCGCCTTTGTACCAATCGCTTGGCAGCGGATAGGTCATTAAGAACTTATTAGCTCCGGAGGCAAGCCAGTTCGAATCGCTGACCTTTTTTTGACCATCGGCAATTATAGAGGAAACGATATCGTTGATGGTAGCCTGCAGGGCGTTCTGAGCGCGCTCTACGTTTGCTTTACCGCCTCTTGTCCAGTTATTCCAGGCTTTGTCTACATTCAGAGAGAGGCCCGGTTCCACGGCATTCCAGGCACGCTGATCGGCAACTTTGGTAAGATCGTACCCGAGCATGGCATTCCGGTAACCTCCTATTGCCGTGATGTAGGCGGTCTGGTTATCGTCATAGGTCTGGGCAATCGGGCTTGGGCCAGGTACTTCCGTGGGCGGCTCCGGTTCCGGGTTCGGGATCAGGGTGACCTGGTTCAGGTAATTATAATTACTGTCGTAGGTTTTCTTCTGGGCAGGATCTACTTCCGCATCGGTATTGGCATTATTTACAATTTGCTTAAAGGTGTCTGCAAGCTTAATGGAAGAAGGTTTATAAGAGGGCTCTACCGATGGAACAATATCGGTCATGGCAAAGAAGTTGTAGGCCGTATTGTAACTGCCATTCGGGTTATTAGGCGCCAACTGGCTTTTGAAGTCATCCGGATTAATGGCTTCCATTTTGGAAAATTGCAACAGCGTTCTGGCGGGATCGAAGGCAGCCGGTTTATCCGAGCCCGGCGCATAGGTGATCATGGCAAAAATGTTGTCGTAAAGCCCTTGTAAGACCTTTGATTCTTCTGCTGGTGTCATAAACGTTTTGAATTTTAGTGTTTTGCCTACTCTGTATAGTTTTCAGCTTCCCTATTGTATTACAGTTGTTTGTGGTACCAAAACAATTGCATTCAATAATTTATGATTTGCAAGAAGTAGCTTCCGGGCTTCGGATAATGAACAGCTTTTTAGTACGCTATCTAAGATCCTGGCCTGGATAAAGGGCGAGGTTGTAAAGGATATTTTCCGGCCAATACCCCCAACCTGGGGAAGGAAAAATAGCAGCCGTTATATTATTTCTTTGGAAATGTATAGAATTGTTATAAAATGACAAAATTAAATGTATCCTAATGTTAAAATATATGGTAAACAAAATAATAACCTTGGTGAAGGTTTGAAACTGGCATGTAAAAGGAACCGGGGTTGAAGGAAAAAACTTCAGATTTAACTAGATTCTTTTCTATCTGACTGAAGCGTAATGGGTTGGGTATGGAAGCATGTCTTGGCCAAGGCAGGCACAGGCAGGCCTTTTCTGAAAGAGAGTAATTTTTGGTTAACTACGAAGCGTTTTCTGATTGAAGCTTAACAGTCCGGATTTGGTGGTTAGTAAGGGAGGTTCCGAAATCGAAGGATAAGTTCTTATAGAGGTCTGGCGCTTTCCTGCGATCAGGAAAACCATTGCCGTCTGTTTTGCGGACGTATTTCAGGAAAACAAATTAATGGCTTCAGCCTAATCCGTTTTTATGAACATGGTTCGGTTGGCGAAAGCATATTTGCTATCTTCTTTTCCGTCAGCTAAAGCATACGGTAATGAATTAAACAGGGCCAACCCGACAGGGCTGTGTGATAAATATGGGGCTTTAAAAGAGGAAGAAATATCCTGGTAACGTCAGTTATTCATATAAGGACTTAATGCCTTGTTCCTGCAGTTTGGCTAATCCGTCTTTCATGGCTTTTACTTTTTCGGGTGAGTGGGCCTGCCAGTTTGTAGCTTCGCCAACTACTCTGAACGGATGTTGCGAACGGTAAGATCTGGTTGGGTTGCCCGGAAATTTTTTGTCGGTCAGGTCGGGGTCGTCTTCGATTGGCCCGGTTGGTTCTACTAAATAAATTCTTCCCCTTCCATCGCCGTAGGCCAGTTCAGCACCCCAGATAGCGGCATCCAGCGTGGCTGTCAGGAAGATATACCTTGCATTCTTTCTTTCTCCGTAGTTGGAGTTAAATCCAACTTCAATAATATCTCCGGGCTTTAAGTCTGCCTTCGTGCCGTGAAAATAGGTTTGGGCAAAAGGGGTAGGGCTTTGGCTATTCGGTTTGTCCTCGGCTTGGTTCTTTTCCATTGGCGAAATTTATGGTGAATGGTTTTTTCGTTTTTTGGGGTGGTTTGTTGTGGTGAGTGCTGATGACTGGGCTAATTGACGTTGGAGTTGACGTTTGGGGTGGTTATAGTTTGTTTTTATTTTTTGTAAATGCAATGCCTTTCTCGCGAACTGCTTGAAAATCCTCCGGCAGCTTTTCTACGGCTTTTAATTTGAATTTTGTTTTTCCTACAAAGGTGACGAAGGCAATTGCAATTATCTGAATTTTTGACTTTTTATCTTTTCGTCTTACTTCAATTTTTTCATTCTTAAACGAATTGTCATCAAATAATTTTAATGCTTGGGGTTTGTAAGAATTATCCCAGGCCCCAATTGCAGGTAACCAGGCACCTTGCCACTTTGTAAATATTTCCATAGTAGCAGAATCACCTTTAACAATCAATATTGCATATTTGGGAGTTAGTCCCCCGTCATAAGCAATATAGATTCCGTTTTCCAGTTTCTGGCCGTAAGAAAGGTTTAGGGAAAGATAGAATATGAATAGAAAGCTAATTATTCTTTTCATTTACAAATTACCTATAACGTCTCTGCTAAAAAGCGTTTTAATGATTTTTATGTTTTGTTAGCCAATGGTTTTTCTTGTTTTTTAAATAAAATAAACTGTCTTTCCTTTAACCCAAAGTAATTTTTATCTAAAGAAATTGTTCGGATATCAATTTCAATTTTTTCTTCTATTGGGTCATTCCAATCTCCCTCCCAACAACAGTAAAATTCTAAATTCTCTTTGAGTGTCTGTTGGTTAATAAATTCGAGAAATCTTTTAGGTGATTTTTTATTTATTTCCTCGTTTGGGTCATTATAATTTTTAGAATCAAATTGAAGTCCACAAGAGCAACCAGTATCAGACCCAACATAATACAGATAAGGGTTTGAAAATTTTGGTCTAAGTCCTTCTAATTCTTCTTCGGTTAGATGCTCAAAATATATGTCAGTTTTTTCAGGCACAAATTCTCCAATTTCTTGCTCTTCATTAGTACCAATGTAAACTGCGAAACACATTAATTCTTTAATTTTAAGTGATGGCTAACGTGCTGGGCTAAAACACGCCTTGGTGTGTTTTAGCTTTTGTTGGGCTTAGTTATTCTATTTTAAAATATGTAAACTAGCTCTTTGTATGATTTCTAAAAATGGTTTTATTTTATTTTCGTCTTTGTACCAAATCAAATTTGTCCAATCCCATTCTTCACTATAAATAGCTGAGAATTCAGGAAGTAAAATAGAATATCTCTGCCCAGACAAACCAGTTTGCTGGTCAATATCGCATTTTAATTGAAGATGGTTTAAGGAATTTGGAGGGTAAACAAAAATTCTATTTCTTTTTTTGTATCTCCAGATAAATGTTTCTGTTTCTACGAAAAGGTCCGAAATAACTTGCTTAAACTTTTCCCGTCTGGATTTTATTTCTTTTTCGTCCGTATTATATATTTGAACACATTCTTCTTCAGTCAACCAATGGTCGAATACACTTACTGCTAATTTTTTAAAATTTTCTTCTCCACCTTCAAGAATATTCTTAAATCCTGGTAATGACAGTTCGATAGCTTTTACTTGATTTGCTGTAAGTCTTTTTATCATTTTAATTATGCCCAACGGACTTGTGTAAACGACGGCGAGGCCATCGGCCGAAGCTGACGTTTACACGTGGTTGTAGTGAGTTATTTTTTTAGATAATATTGCTACTGTATTTTCTTATACCTTTTAACTCAGCAGTTCCATCTTCTCTTTCTGCAAGAGATTTTAACTCCTTGCAAAAATCATCTATTGCACTTGGTTCAACAATCAACTCCATTGAGAGTTTGTCCTTTTCTTCTTTTCGGTATTCTGTCGAAACATTTTCTTCCATCGTTACAAGAACACCACACCTTCCAGTCGGACTGATTTTATAGAAGTCCATTTCAAAATAAGCGTAACTATCCTTTTTTCCGCAAGAATGATTTAGCCTATCTTTTCCAAAAGGAAAACCGATGAGTTCTTTTACAAACTTTAGCAAATTATCAGAGACCTCGTAAACTTCAGTAATTCCTGAGTATCGCCCATTATTAGCAGAAATCTGTAACTCAATCATATCCTCGTCTTTCCAAATGACTTCAAATTTTAAATGATTTTCGTTCATTATTCTAATTAACTACAACTACCATATAAACAACACTACTACGTTTATCCAACCACCGTTAGTCGGATAAACGTATGTTTCTAGCAAATATAACAGAATATTGGAAGGCGCAAGTAGTTAAAGGAGATGGGTTACGGTTCAGGTTTTTCTGATCGTAAGGGCAGCGGTTTTGCCGGGGAAATGACGGCGTCCGGAATTTTCAGAAAGATCTTCCATGGGAATTTATTTAGTTTAAAAGAAACGATTAGCTGGCTAATGATGGTGTTCGTGTTCTTCCGGTTCCGGCAGTTCCCGGGCGGCCTGGGGGAGCAAGGCAGTTGGTACTTTGGGGTAGGTGTGATGCAGGTGATGAAAGGCAAAGGAAGAAATAACGGGCGTCCAGAAGCGGGCAGCTTTTACACCGGCCAGGCGGGCGGGGTTGCGACTGGCCATTTTATGCGGAATATAGGAAGCCCAAAGCGGCATAAGTGCACTTAATACAAAAGCTACGCCCCAGTAAACCAATCCAACGAGCGAGCCGGTAGAAACATACAGCAGAACGAAGGCCAGGAGCAGCACGCCGGTAAGGGCCGTTTCGAATAACTGGATGTTGCGGGTTTTAGGCGCAATGCGCAGGGAAGCAAATCGTAAGGCGAAAATATGGTAGGGTCCGTTCAGGAAAACCTGCTTCAGGGTCCATTTGGCGGGCTCGCCTTCCGGATCGTTGTCGGAAAGGCACTGACCGTGGTGGCGCAGGTGGGTAACTTTCAGGGCATGGCCGCTTTTCAGCAGTAATAAGGCGCTTAACGTTAAAGCCAGGTCGTGCCCTTTTTTGGAAAGCCCGAGCGCATTATGGATGGAATCGTGGAGCTGTACAAAAGCAGCCAGGCACGTGGCAAAAGCAAGCGGTACCGCCAGCCACCAGAGTTGCAGGGAAGCCAGCACGAGGTAGGCACTGAACAAGAGCCAGGGACGGGCCAGTTCGGTAAGCCGTTGTGCCCGCGTTAACGTGAAATTGCCGGTACTTTTTCTGCCTGTTTTCATACTGTTTTAAACCTGTTATGCCGCTTAAAGTTATGCTTTATGGTTTTGCTGCATAGTGCTGTTTCACTCCCGGACCTCTTCCCGCAACGGACGGGCATAAGCCGGAACAGCCTCCGGAGCTACTTGCTTAAACTCCGCCTTAAACCAACCGTTGTAGCCGAAGATATCGCCGAAGGTCTTGTTGCTCACTTTCACGCTGATCCGGAAAAGATCCTGTTCTTCGTCGTAGGCTTCGTTTACTTCGGCATTGCCCGAAAACATATCCGGAAAATTAAAGGCGACCGGACCTTCGTAGAACCGCTGGTTTCCGGAGCGGATGGTTACGCTGCCGTCGGAGTTTATGTGCATATCGATGTCTACGGCCAGGTGCTGCTTGTTGCCGAGGTAATCGATGATGCGGCGTTCTTTTTCGCTGTAGATCATGGTGGCATCGAAGCGGCGGAGCTTTTCAGGGAAGTGGAATTTCCGGATCCAGGTTACCGTTTCGCGGCCCAGGCTGTCTTCGTACACGTAATTTTCGATGGAGAACGGAATGTCGGTGCCGGTTTCGGGGAACATGATGTTGCGAAGGGTTCCAAAATGAAGGAAAGGCAAGGTGTGCAAACCGGCATTCCAGATCCGGTCCATTTTTCCGGTCCCGATCATAGCCAGGCCGTTGCGGCTGCTCATGCCGAAACGCTGCTGCATTTTAGGGTGCAGCTTTTCAAAATCGCTTCCGAGGTATTTTTTGTAGATCGACATTTTCGTGTGGTCCAGTTTCTGGTGTCCTTTTTTTAAAATTAAAACACAAAATAATTTAACAGGTCATCTCGACGTCAGGAGAGATCCCATCAAGTTGGTAGCAACTCTACTCAGTATTTTCTGCCTTCAAACAACCGGCAGTAGTACTTTTTGAGGCTGTCGCCTCACTGAAGTTACAAACTTCAGATTATATATAGGTCAAAGTTATAAACTTAGACCAGCATGCTTGAGAAGGAAACGACCCTGCCTCCAAAGGGGGACTTGCTGAAATTTCCTGTTTCTTTTAATTCCTATCCGGTTTTCGTTTGCAGTTTTTGGCGCTGGGCAGAAATTTCAGGATGCTTAGTATGATCAGGGATAAACCGATAACGCCGAAACTGGTGGTGGCCGGGTTGAAGGGTGCCAGGTAAACTTCCGGTTTGGCCAGTAAGGCCGTAGCTCCTAGAGCGATGAGCCCGAAAATGTTCAGGTAATGCAGCAGCCGGGAACGCCCGAAAACGAAAAATGCCAGGCCGAATAAGATCTCCCCTATACCTGCTGCGTAAACGCCTGCTTTTTCGAAACCCGTAAACAAGCCGGAGGCCGTTAGCATTTCCAGTTCGCCGGTTTCCATGAACATGAGTTTGGGTACAAGGCCGTGGTAAAGCCAGGTAAGCGCGATCAGGAAATTGGAAAGCAGGAAGGTGAAAAGCAGAGCTTTGCTCAGGCGGGGGTGTTGTCCCTGTTCGAGCCATCTTTTCAGGGCATCGAAGCTCCAGGCGGTGGCCCAGCCGATAAGCGGCCGGAAGAAAAATCTATCGGTAAGTTTGCCGAAAAAACCGTGGCGGGTCTGGTAATCGTACCAGGTCAGGAATTTAATGCCGGAGCCGTTGGGAATGTATTTCCAGTAGCCGGAACCGGTTTTTATGAGCGAGATCGGTTCGTCGGACCAGAATTTTAAGGCCGAAGTGCTTTCGCCGGTTTCTTTGCTGTGCGTGCCGGTGCTCTTGCCTTTGCCCGCAACCTTAATACCGAAGCCAATTTGGGTTTCGTAAAGAAAATGCTGGGGTTCGACTTCCGTTTCCTTGGGCAAATATTCGATCCGGTTAAACCTGAGGTCCCATTCCTGGTGAATTTCCGGGGTCTGGGTAAATTCCCAGAGCCGTTCCAGGCTGGTTTGCATGCGGGTTTCTACGTAGATCGGATCAGCTTTCATAGGCGCTTAAGTTACGCAATCTTAGCTGTTTACCCGCATTGGCTGAAATCTTAATTTTACCTCTTCGCCAATTTGCCGGAACGATTGAAAGTTAAGCGGAAATTCCAGCAGCACGTGCAGCATACTAAGCAGATACAGTACAATGAAACCCACTTTGTAATCGTAAAAGAACAAGCCGATAGAAGTCAGCCAAAGCACCGTAACCAGCAACAATTGTTTTTTAGGAACCTGATGCCACTTGATGACCGAGGTTTTGGAAAACCAGTTCAGGTAATGGTAGGTGTAGGCGAAAGCCAGAAAACGCGTGATCAGAATGCCGAACTGCGATTCGTAAAGCAGGGAAAGCAGTTGGTCGGTAGTCCGGGCGTTGGCCGTGGCAGTTGGTTGAAATATTTCCATCAGGCCGAAGTTCAGGGTAAGGAAGGAAACGTTGTATTTGTACCGGAGATCTTCGTTAACCGCGTAGCCGGCCGTTTCCGGAATGAAAAAGAAAAAGCTGAGCGCACAGGCAATGAAAATGGCTAAGGATAAAATTCCGGAAAAGCTCCGGCTTTTAAGCGCGCCCACCAAAATGAATGCGCCGGTAAACAGGAACACGTGTCCTAAGGTCGGCAGAAAGGCGGCGAAAGGCACCAGGTAGGTTTTATCTTCGCGCAGCAGGAAGCATAAACCTAGCAGCAAGCCATAACTGATTAGCTTCATTTTCCGGCTTTGCACCAGGATCATGATCAGCCCGGCGCCAAACGCGGCCAGCACAAACGTAGGCGTTAACTGGTCGGCCGCATCGGCAATGGCTTTCACCTGCGGACTGACAATAACCTGGCCCTGGCTGTCGGTTGGCAGAAACCAGCCTAAAGCAATTTTGAAGTAAAAAGAGAACACCACCAGAAAGCACAATGCCAGCAACAGCATATAATCGTTTTTTCCTTTGGTGAAGTAATTGCGTTTGTGCAGCCAGTTTATTTCGGTTAAGTAATGCAGCGGACCCAGTATGGCATACGAAAACAGGAAAAGCTCGAACGGCAACAGGAACGCCAAGGCGCAGGAAACCAGCATTAAGCCTACATTCAGGTAATTCACTTGGGTAGTTGTCATGAAATTTTAGCTTTTCTTAGAATTCGCTTTGCACCAGTTTGGTAAAGTTAAGCTTTTTGCAAATAATGTTAAAGGGAATAAAGGACTGAAGTTTTGATTGGTATCGGTAAAATAAAAAAGCCCAACGTTGCTGCGTTGGGCTTTTTAGCGAGAAAGGATAGCGTTTTAGCGGCCTTTCATGCCGAAGAACTTCATGCGGTAATCGGCATCTACATCGCCTTTGGAAATTTTGGTTAAGCGGCCTTTTATCAGGCGTTTTTTCAGCGGGCTTAAATGGTCGGTAAACAGCACGCCTTCCAGGTGGTCGTACTCGTGTTGAATTACCCGAGCGGTCATGCCGTCGAATTTTTCTTCGAAAGTGTTAAAATCTTCGTCCTGGTAGCGGATGGTGATAACGGGTTTACGGTACACGTTTTCGCGGATGCCCGGAATGCTGAGGCAGCCTTCGTTAAAGCCCCATTCTTCGCCTTCTTCGGCAATGATTTGCGGGTTAATAAATGCGCGTTTCAGGCCCGGTTTCGGCGTGATCGGGTTACCTTTTTCGTCTTCATCGTCTTCCATCGGGGCAGAATCGATCACGAACAGGCGAATGGCTTTGCCGATCTGCGGGGCGGCCAGGCCAACACCATGCGCGTAGTACATGGTGTCGTACATGTCGGCTACCAGTTTTTTCAGGTCCGGGAAATCTCGCGGAATTTCCTGGGTTTTGGTTTTCAGCACCGGATCGCCGAAGGCAACTATCGGGAATATCATATTGCTTTGCTTTCTAAATAACTCTGTAAAATAATAGTAGCGCTTACCATATCTACGGTGGCTTTGTTTTGCCGGTCTTTCTTTTTCAGGCCGCCGGCCAGCATGGTTTGCTGGGCAATGCGCGAAGTAAACCGTTCGTCTACCAGATGCACCGGCATATCCGGGAATTCCTTCTGGAGTTTCCGCACCAGGCCGGTTACGGCCGCAGTGGTATCGGTTGGCGTGTTGTCCAGGCGTTTGGGCATGCCTACTACAATAGCCTCTACCGGCTCCCGCAAAAAATAACTCTTCAGGTAAGCCAGCAGGGTATGGGTAGGCACCGTTTCCAGGCCGTTGGCAATGATCTGCAACGGATCGGTAACGGCCAGGCCGGTGCGTTTATTGCCGTAATCTATTGCCAGGATGCGTGCCACGTAGGTTTGGTTAAAAGCGTTAGGGTGCAAAATTACGCAATTTTTGGGAGATGCCCGAACCATCGGCTTATCCGCCTTTAGCGCTAACGTTTATTCCGGCATTTTACAGTCCTGTTCCGGTTGTTCAGGAAAGGTTTCTCTCTGGAAGGGATTTGTTTTATTTAAGTAGCTGGTTTACATACTATTCCGGTTGGGGCTGCGTTTTTGGGAAGCTCGTAATTAACTTCTTCTTGCCTGAAACTGAAACCGGGAAAACGGAGTTAAGGAGAAAAAACGGCTTTCCTGCTTTTTTATAATTATATTTGTATATTCCGGATATGTTTCCCGGAATTTAATCTTTTAGCCGCAACCCTATGGCTGAACCTATACAAAATTCAAAATTCCAGATCCGGTTGCCGCTGCTGGTGGCGGGCGCCATGGCGTTCGGCATGCTCATCGGGGCTACTTCGTTCCAGCCTTCCGGCTCTAATGCCCAATCCATTTCCAAAGCTTATCTGAAGTTCCGCGATATTCTAAGCTACATCGACCGCGATTACGTGGATTCGGTGAACACGGAAGACCTTTCGGATTACGCCATCAGCAAGATGCTGGAAAAACTCGATCCGCATACGGCCTATATTCCGGCCAAGGAAATGATCGTGGCCAACTCGTACCTGGAAGGCGATTTTGACGGCATTGGCGTAGAATTCAATATTTTTCAAGATACCATTTACGTAATTGCCCCGATCAGCGGCGGGCCTTCGGAAGCGGCTGGTTTGCAGGCCGGCGATAAAATAATAGCAGTAAACGGCAAAAAAGTGGCCGGCGTAAGCATTACGAACCAGGGTGTTTTCGAAAAGCTGCGCGGGCCAAAAGGTACCAAAGTAAACCTGACCATTCTGCGGAAAGAATCGAAAAAACCGCTGAGCTATACCATTACCCGTCATAAAATTCCGACCACTTCGGTGGATGTAAGCTATATGATCGATGGCCGCACCGGCTACATCAAAATAAACCGTTTCTCGGCCAATACTTACGACGAATTTAAATCGGCCCTGGGAAAACTGAAGCAAAAAGGACTGCAGCAACTCGTGCTCGACCTCCGCGATAACCCGGGCGGCTACATGGACAAAGCCATTAAGATTGCCGATGAATTTATAAGCGGCAACAAGAAAATTGTGTACACCGAGGGCAAAGGCGACCGTTACGATACCGAAACCTACGCCCAGGCCCGCGGCGAATTCGAAGACGGACCTTTGGTGGTGCTCATCAACGAAGGCAGCGCTTCGGCTTCGGAAATTCTGGCCGGTGCGCTGCAGGACAACGACCGCGCTTTGATCGTAGGCCGTCGTTCGTTTGGTAAAGGGCTGGTGCAAATGCCGATCCCGCTGAACGATGGTTCGGAATTGCGTTTAACCATTTCCCGGTATTATACGCCAAGCGGGAGGTCTATCCAGAAATCGTATCAGAACGGGGTGGAAGATTACGAGGCGGATATGATGCGGCGCTTTAAACGGGGCGAAATCTTTCACCCGGATAGCATTCATTTCGATGATTCGGTGAAGTATAAAACCCGCCGGGGTCGTTTGGTTTTTGGCGGCGGCGGCATTATGCCCGACGTGTTCGTGGCACCCGATACTTCCGAAAACTCCAAATTCCTGACCGACCTTTACAGCAAGAACATTATCCGCGAATTTGCCCTGAACTACTACCGCGACCACCGGAAAGAATTCAAGAAGATGCCGCTGGCCCAGTTCCGGAGTACGTTTGTGGTAACCGATAAAATGCTGTACGATCTGGTAAAGAAAGCTACCCAGGCGAAGATCAAGTACAAGGAAAAAGATTTTCAGCGTTCGAAGCATTTAATTGCCAACAACCTGAAAGCTTCCATTGCCCGCAGCATTTACGGCCCGGTTGGTTTCTTCCCGATCTTCCAGGAAAAGGATGTGGAGTTTCAGCAGGCAATAAAACTTTTTGACCAGGCGGAGAAGATTGCGAAGGGGCAGGTACAGGTAGAGAGTAATATTGGCCGTAAGAGTAATTAAGGTTCAGGTTAGATAAAAGTATTTTTTGGTATAACTTCAGAAAGAGGTATTGTTATTAAATAATACCTCTTTATTTTTGAGGCAAAAACCTTCGTATGAAAAGAAAAACTTTAATTTTTGCCTCATTGGTTGTTTCGCTGCTTTCCGTAAGCTGTAGTAAGGATGATGATCAAACTCGGGATGCTACTCCAAATACCAAAGGCACTTTAAATGTTATTGCCTCTCCTGCCGATGCTGCAACCCGTATAAATATTATTCGCGGTACAGATACCATTAAAGCAGTACCGGATGCTTATGGGGTATTTACAGTAAAAGATTTGCCGGAAAATAACTATAATGTTGTTTTTACTCCATCGCCCCTTTATGAAAAACCTATTGATAAAACCGCGCAAATAAAGGCCGGACAAGTTACCGATTTTGGAACGATTTCCTTTACGAAGAAATCTAATGGAATATCGGCAAAAGTAGATGGTTTAATCTGGGCTCCATATGGAATGAATAATAATTTGGATTCCCTAAATAAATTGCATATTTATGGCTTTATGTATGGCGACTATTATGTTTATTTGGGTAAAATTCCTTTTTCTAAAGGAACTTATACCCATGTCAGTAATCCAGAATTAGTTTGGGCTTATGGAGGATTTTCCCAGGGAGGACCTAATGAACATTGGGAATCTACACATGGTGGGAGTGCTTCGGTTACTATTACCAATATTGATCCTGCCGCAAAAAAGATAACAGGTTATTTCTCCTTTACAGCTAATGCGAGCCCTGGCACTAACGCTACTGGTGTAAAAAGATTAACAGAAGGTGTTTTTATTGATGTAAATTATAGATAATTTAAAATTGCCTTAAGTTCAACAGTTTTAAATGATAATGGCACCAATTAATTGGTGCCATTATCATTTAGGTGCATGTTTAAAATTCATCCTTAGCGCTGCAAATTTCCATTACCAGAACCTGAGTTCGTCTTTTTCTCGCACCATTGCGCTGCTATGCTGCTCCAAAAAGCCTTCCTCAGAATCTGGTACTGAAAACTTTCGCTTGCAAAAATAAAATTTAAACATACTCTAAAACTATTGAGGGAGAAAAGAGTTGATCAAACTTAATAAGTCTTTAAAAGATGATAGTTATCATAACTTTACTTTTTGGGACTGAAATAATACCGTTTTTTGAATTTTGGTCGTACTTTTAAGGCTGAAAACGATACTGTTCCGGAAATTAATCTGATTTAGTATGCCATTTTATCATAAATTAGGAAATATCCCGCATAAGCGGCACACCCAGTTCCGGCAGCCCGACGGCAGCCTGTACTCGGAGCAGCTGGTGGGAACGCTGGGCTTCAGCGGAGTTTCTTCTTTGCTTTACCACACCAATCCGCCAACCAAAATAGAGCGCATTGGCGAGCCGGTACCTTTCAGCTATAAATTTGCCAAGGAAGCGAAATACGCACCAAGCCATTTGCGCACGTTGGGCGAGAAAACCACCGGTGCTGATTACCTGAATGCCCGCAAAACCATGTTGGCCAATAACGATGTGGCGATCAGCATCTGTAATCCGTCGGAGGCGGAGATGAAATACTACTACAAAAATGCCATTGCCGACGAGGTGGTTTTTGTACACGAAGGCAGCGGGGAATTGCTTTCGCAAATGGGTAAGATCGAGTTCCGGCCGGGTGATTACCTGGTTATTCCGCGGACCATTATTCATAAATTCCGTTTCAACGAGGGGCAGGTGCGTTTGCTCGTAATCGAATCGTTCAGCCCGATCGAGACGCCACGCCGCTACCGTAACCACTTCGGGCAGCTGCTGGAGCATTCGCCTTTCTGTGAGCGCGACATGCGTCCGCCAACCGAGCTGATAAACGAAACCGAAAAAGGCGAATACTTGGTACAGATCAAGAAAGAAGGGTTTTTGCACCAGTATTACTACGATTTCAGTCCGTTCGATGTAGTGGGTTGGGATGGCTTTTTCTTCCCGTACGCTTTCTCCATTCACGATTTCGAACCAATAACCGGCCGCATTCACCAGCCACCTCCGGTACACCAGACCTTCGAGGCGCATAACTTCGTGATCTGCTCGTTCGTGCCGCGTTTATACGATTACCACCCGCTGGCTATTCCGGCGCCATACAACCACTCCAACGTAGATTCCGACGAGGTGCTGTACTACGTGGAAGGTAATTTTATGAGCCGCAAAGGCATCGACATTGCTTCGTTTACGGTGCATCCGGGCGGCATTCCGCACGGTCCGCACCCAGGCACGGTGGAGGCCAGCATCGGCAAAACCGGTACCGAAGAACTGGCCGTAATGATCGATACTTTCAAGCCGCTGCACCTGACCGACGAGGCCATGAAGTACATCGACGAGAAATACCCGATGAGCTGGAAAGACCACCAGGACCCGCCGCGGGCTGCCGATATGATGGATTAAGGCAACTTTTGTTTTAAATACTTGTTAGCGATGCTGAATAATCTTATATTTAGCATCGCTTTTGTTTTATTCCGGAATTTAAAATTGAAAGGTATGAGAAAGCTTTCCGTCGTGCTTTTGCTGGCTGCTGCCTTGTTCACTTCCTGTAAAAAAGAAGTGGAAACCGTAGAAAAGCTCTTTACATTCGAAATGCGGAACGAGCAGCATTTTGTTGCGTCTAAAAAGGAAGTAAATAAAGCCTACGCTAACGGATCTGCCTGGGGATTGACAGAGGCAGAGTACCCGATTGCCATTGCCTCCGACTCTGAAGCAGAGTTTAAGCGGAATAATACGACTACGCACCTGGTGAAAAACATCCGAGTACAAGAATTGAAAATGGCCATGCCTGGTAATTTATCGGCAACTTTTAACTTTTTGAAAGATATTGAAGTTTATGTGGCCGATTCTTTAAACCGCAATCCGGTACTAATGGCCTATGCCAGGGATATTCAGCCAGATGGGAAGAAAACCCTAATTCTTACGCCTACCGAAAACGTAATGGATAAATATGTGAAAACGGGTAATTACAGCCTGAGAATAAAAGGCAAGATGGTTGATACTGTTTCCAGCGACCTGAATATTAAAGTGAATATGGTGTTTAAAGTAACGGCCAGCCCATTGAACTAAGAAGACTGCAACATATTACAAGGGAAGCCTTTCCGGAAGCTGCTATGCTTTTGGAAAGGCTTTTTTGTTGGGGTTTGGTACTGTTTTAATGTTAAGACTGGTTCCATGTTCAAAATATATTGCCGTCTGCTTTCCGTCAGCTAAAGCAGACGGCAATGAAACTCGGTAAATAATCTTTCATGCTGCAGTCTCACCTTTTACACCCCGGCCTGTCCCCCGACAGGCAGAAAGCACTGCAGCAAAGCGCGTTGTGCATAAGCTTCCATAAAGCGGTTTATAAAGGTAAAATGCCTGGTGGGTTGACCTGAATGGAGCGGCGAGTCCGGCCTGTCGGGGGACCTACGGTATATACACATCTTTAAGAACCAACATCACCTCGGTCTGTACCCCCACAGACCGAAGTAGAGGCCTTAAAATTAGCAGTGGTTTGCTATCTGAACTAAGAGAAGTTCGAAATTCCGCCATTTCCGGGCAAAGCGTTTATTATGCATAAATGAGCAGGTAGCTTTTTAATCTTTAACTGCAGTGCTTCGGTCTGTGAGGGCACAGACCGAGGTGACAGTTTATTCGAAAATACCAAAGACCGAACCCTTTACATTGTAAAAAGGAGATGTGTATATACCGTAGGTCGGGGGACAGGCCGGGGTGGATGCATTTATACGATTGCAAGAATTGAATAAATCTGAAAGAAAAATCAATAGCTGATAAAGATAACGACTAAGGTAAAAATGGTGAAGACACCGGCCATGATGCCGAAATTCATTCGGGCGGGCCAGGTGAAGTCTTTGTACAGACCGGCAATGCCCAAGGCTGTTTGCAGCAATAAAAGCGCAAAGAAATTGTGGTAAATGCTGATCAGGTTCACATCGAACCAGTTTTGCAGGTACTCTATCCGGAGAACCTGCCGGAGCAAAGGAGTTTGCTGAACGGCAACGACATCGCCCAGTTGCAGACCTGTTTCCAGGAACGCTTCTTCCCGCATGCGGAAAGAAGCGGTTTCAGTAAAGATGCGCATGTATTTTTCGCCGGTATGGCCTGCTCCGTTTAAATCGTAAACCAGAATAGTTTGCCCCGGAATGGTTGTGGTAAAAAGATAATCCAGGAATAATATAGCCGAAATGAGCAAGGCCAGGGTGCAAACCTGGCGGAGCAGACCTTCATACTCGCGGTAGGAATTTACCGTGTAGTTCCGGTAATGCGAGGCATAGGAAGGCGGGGGATAAGGCGGCGTGTTCCGCGGCCGGGGCGGAGTAGGGCGTGGTGACTGGCGAGGCTGTGCTGCGGTAGTAGGTTTTGGCGGCGGAGAGTATTGAAAATTCAGCCAGCGGTAGTGGTAGATCTGCCTTTTTTCTTTATCGCCTAGGATCTGGTACGCTTCATTAATGTCAAGAAAGCGCTGGTGTTGCGTCGGATCAGTAGTTTTATCGGGATGGTACTGCTGGGCGAGCTTATAATACGCCTTGCGCACCTGTTGCTGGGTGGCGGTAGCCTCTATCTGTAAAAGCTGGTAATAGTCTTTCAAGCCGGAACCGGAATTAAATTAAACGATGCGTATGGCGTTTTTCTACCGGCAGGTTGCGGTAGCGTTGCCAGGCAAGGTAGCCGCCCAGCGTGCCGGCCATTAATTTGGCCACGAGTACCAGAATGTCGATTAAGTCAAATGGTTTGTTTGCAGTTGTTTGCGATAAAATATCTAAAAGTACGACCAGTACGCCCGTGGCAACTCCGTAGATCACCTGCCGGTTGTGGGCTTTGCGGGCTGCCCAGAAAGCCATGGCCAGCGTAGCTAGGGTGCCTGCAATCCAGCCGATCGGTTTGGCGATGCGAGTGGCAAACTCCGCGTAAACTTCCTTGTCCAGGTTCGGGGCGATCAGGTAGCTGTAAACGGTTATGGTGGCTACCAGCATAATTAGAGGAATAAGCTGGGCAAGCGTGGCGGCAATGGTCACGCGGGTAAGTCGGAAAGGCGGCTTCTTTTCTGGTTCCATAAAGATCGGTCAGGGCAATAAGTAAAGATAGTATATTAATTACGGCTGTCAGGTTTGTCGGTTAAAAAGTCAATTTTATCCCGGTTTCAGCCAGGTTGGTCGAATATTTCAGCAAACGGCTTGATCTGGTGTTAATTTTACAGCAGTTACATGAAAGAACAGGTTCTAAATTTTAAAGATATGAAAAAGCTCCTTTTTGCCGCTCTCTTATTTTTAAATGTACTCGCAGCTCGTGCCGGCGAACCAACCCTGGATCAGCAAGCCGCGAATTTTGCCCGTCAGGCCGCAGGCCGGCTGGAATTGAATGAAGACCAGATTATTGCGGTGCGCAAATTAAAGCTGGCGGCTTTGCAGGCGATGCAGGAAAATAATCCGGCAGTTTCCAGAATTCAGCTGGAAGAAGAACTCAACCAAAAAGTAGCCGAATTGCTGAACCGGCGCCAGAAGGCCCTACTTAACAACCAGGCTAACCTGTTGGAATTCATTGCAACCGGTAATTAATAAAAAAACTCTCTCCCGATTCTTGCCATATTTTGTTCCCGGGTTTTCTCATGCAAGCTTTAAGGTAACCGGAAAACCAGCTTAATTTAATTTTTCCAAAAGGAAAAATATTAAGATTTGTTATTCAAGCTGCCTGAAATGAGGCGGGAAAAAAGAAAAAGTCAGCCTATAAAGGCTGACTTTTTTATGTTAGGCAAAGGAATAAATTTGCTTTAAACTACTATGATTGTAATTCTGTAAGGAACTTATGGGTTTAAGGCTCAGAAATCACAAGTTTCTTTCAGAATGACAGAGAGGGATAGAACTTAATTTTGTAAACTAAATCAGTCCACTCCCTTAATGTGATAGGGTTTTTAGCTGATCTTTTTCAGGTACTGGGCAAATTCCTTCGCGAAATACGTGAGAATGATGTCCGCGCCGGCGCGTTTGAAGCTTAGTAAAACTTCGGCCATCGCCTTTTCGCCGTCGATCCAGCCATTGGCAGCGGCGGCTTTTACCATGGCGTATTCGCCCGAAATGTTGTAGGCGGCAATGGGCAGGTGGGAGTTATCGCGGAGGCTTTTGATAATGTCGAGGTACGGCAGGCCGGGTTTTACCATCAGGTAATCGGCGCCTTCCAGGGTGTCCAGTTCGGCTTCCAGTAAGGCTTCGCGGGCGTTGGCCGGGTTCATCTGGTAGGTTTTCTTATCACCGAATTTCGGGGCTGAATCCAGGGCGTCACGGAAGGGGCCGTAGAAAGCGCTGGCATATTTGGCGGTGTAGCTCATAATGGCTACGTTCTGGAAACCATTTTTATCGAGGTATTCGCGAATGAAACCAACGCGGCCATCCATCATGTCGGACGGACCGATGATGTCGGCACCGGCGCGGGCTTGTTCCAGGGCCATTTTCGCCAGGATCTCTAACGTTGCATCGTTCAGGATCTCGCCGTTGTCAACAATGCCGTCGTGGCCGTCGGAAGAATAAGGGTCCATGGCTACGTCGGTCATGAGAACTACATCGGGGAAGTTCTTTTTCACTTCGGCAATAAAGCTTGGGAAGAGGCCTTCTTTGTTGAAGCTTTCGGTAGCAAAGCGGTCTTTTTTGTTTTCGGCAATTACCGGGAACGGAGCAAAAGCTTTTACGCCCAGGTCTACGCAAGCAGCAATTTCGTCCAGCATGCGATCGGTGCTGTAGCGGTAAATGCCTGGCATGGAGGTTATTTCAAGGGCTTGGTTCTGGCCTTCTAAAACAAATATCGGGTAAATGAGGTCGTTTACGGTTACAAAGTTTTCCTGAACCATGTTCCGGATCACTTCGGATTTGCGGTTGCGGCGGGGCCGGCGGGTTAAATTCATACTGCTATGTATTTAAGTGAAACTACCGCAAAGGTACGGCTAAAGCACGGGGAATGAAATGTTTATCGGGAGTTTTTGGAGCGGGAAGGATAGGGTTTTGGTTTGAAGAACAGCAATTGAGTTTTCTTACTTCTGCTTTTTAACCAGCTCCGTAACCTTAGTATTGATGAATTTTAGTGCCGGTCCATAGGTTTCTATTCCGTGGGCGACATTTTCGAAAACCTTTACTTCTTTTAAACCCGGCAGTTTTTCCTGTGCATTGGCTACTGATCTCTGAAACGGAAACAGCTGGTCTTTATCGCCTTCGAGCAAATAAACCGGCACGGTTACCTGTCGTAATTCGTTGGCCATGTCGTAAGGCTTTTGGGTGCGGTCCTGGTAACGGGTTATGGCAAAGAGCTCGTAATCTATGATCAGTTTTTCAGCCCCAGGAGATAGCGTATGGGTTGGTTTGCAGAAAACGGCTTTGTCCAGAAACTTACTAACGTTTTTTCGGGAAGGTGCCAGTAGCGGAAGCAAGTTGTAGTACAGGTTTTTGGGCGAAAGCGAAAAGGATTGCAGGCAACCGGGATTCAACAGAAATGCTGCTTTTATTTTTTCGGGGTTGGTCAGGGCTAGTTTCATGCAAATGAGGCCGCCAAAGGAAGCGCCGGCTATAAATGCTTTTTCGAGCTTCAGTTGCGTTAAAACTTCGGCTGCCCAATGGCCATAACCAACAGATTTTATATCCGGGGTGTTGCCGTCGCTTAAATTAGGAAGGCCGTTGGTTTCTACCAGGAAGATGCGGAAATGGCGGCCCAGGTTATCAAGGTTTTTATCGAAATCCCAGAAAAGCGGGGTGGTGCGGGCACCGGGAAAAATGACCAGCGGTTCCAGGGTTTCGTTTTCGGTGTGCAGGCCCCAGATATGCGTTTTGCCCAGGCTGGTTTGAACCGGAAGGGGCTGATACGTGCGGTTATTCTGGCTTTCTAGTTGTTTTACCCAGTTTTCAAACCAAGCCAGGTCTTGAGCCGGGTCTTTAAAAGCTGATCTTTTCTTTATTTCCACAGGAGAGGATTTGTCTTTTTACATAATGCCAAAATTAATTTAATTGTGCGCTTTTATCGTTTTTTTTCCAAGTTTTGTCCCGACAGAACTTCTATTAGGATCAATACTTCAGCAAGGCCATAATGGCTATAATGGAGCCGGCCAGAAAAGCGCTTCCCCCAATCAGGGCCAGTGTGCCGGCTCCGGAAGTGCCAAGAATAAGCATTGCCAGGGCGGCCAGCAGCAAAGCCATGCCAATACCCAGGAAAATACCGGAAATCATGCTGAGCGGGCCTTTGGCTGGGCCGTCTTTAATACCTTTGATCTTTTTTAGCGCATTTGGTTGCAGGACTTTTTTCGGGAAAAGATTTTCAGAGACAGGAATGGCTTTGGTGTTGGTTTGCGGCAGAGCCAAGGCTATTATGGGCTTTACTTTTTTGGTGTGAAATAATAGCGTTTCAGAGGATTCTTCTGTTTGAAGCTTTCCCCCTGGCTTGTTCGTTTTTGCTTCTGCTGCGGTACCGGTTTGTAGAGGAATAACCTGCTTAGAAGGGCTTATCGGGGCGAAGGAATAGGTTGGTTTGCTTGTCTTGCAGCCGGTAAAAAAGAATGCTAAAAGTGCCAAGCTAAAGGCGTAAAAGGAAAGCGTTATTTTCATAAGGGGCGGTTTGTTCAAAAATAGAAAAAGCCGGCGAATAATCGTATCCGCCGGCTTTTATGGGTTTATGATCTATATTAATCCAGTTTAATCAAGTTCTTCGGGAGCTTCTACCGGGCTGGAAAATTGCAGCATGGTGTTTTCGATAATGTCACAGCATTCATGCAGTTGTTCTTCGGTAATTACCAACGGCGGAGCAAAGCGGATGATGTCGCCGTGGGTTGGTTTGGCCAGCAGGCCGTTTTCTTTCAGAGCTATGCAAACATCCCAGGCAGTGCGACCGTCGGCGGTTGGTTTAATAATTACGGCATTCAGCAAGCCTTTGCCGCGTACAGTGGTTACCAGTTCCGGGTGGTTTTTCTGAATCCGGCGCATGCGCTCCCGGAAGATTTCGCCCATGATGCGGGCATTTTCGGTCAGGTTCTCGTCTTCAATTACCTGCAAAGCAGCCATGGCTACGGCGCAGGCCAGCGGGTTGCCGCCGAAGGTTGAACCGTGCTCGCCTGGCTTGATGCAGAGCATGATCTCGTCGTTGCAAAGCGCGGCCGAAACCGGCAGTACGCCCCCGGATAAAGCTTTGCCTAAAATTAGAATATCGGCTTTTACAGCTTCGTAGCAGGTGGCCAGCAGCTGACCGGTACGGCCTACGCCCGTCTGAATTTCATCGGCAATAAAGAGTACGTTATGCTGCTCGCAAAGGGCTTTGGCTTTGCTTAAATACCCTTCGGAAGGTACGTAAACGCCGGCTTCGCCCTGAATAGGTTCTACCATGAAAGCGCATACGTGCGGATTTTTCAAAGCTTCTGCCAGGCTTTCGAGGTCGTCGTAAGGCACTACTTTGTAGCCCGGCATGTAAGGGCCGAAGCCTTTGGTAGAATCCGGGTCGGTGGAGAAGGAAATGATACCGGTGGTGCGACCGTGGAAGTTATGTTCGGCAACGATGATTTCGGCAGTGTTCGGGGCGAGGCCTTTCTGCATGTAGCCCCATTTGCGCGCCAGTTTCAGGGCGGTTTCTACGGCCTCGGCGCCGGAATTCATCATAAGCACCTTGTCGTAACCAAAATACTCGGCAATGTATTTTTCGGCGATGCCCAGTTTGTCGTTGTAAAAGGCGCGGGAAGTTAGGGTAAGCTGTTGGGCCTGGTCAATTAAGGCATTGATGATCTTCGGGTGGCAGTGGCCCTGGTTTACCGCGCTGTAAGCCGATAGAAAGTCGTAGTAATGCTTGCCTTCTAGGTCCCAGAGGTGCACGCCTTCGCCGCGGGTAAGCACCACTGGCAGCGGGTGGTAGTTGTGGGCACCGTATTTATCTTCGAGTTCGATAGCCTGCTGGCTGGAAGTGATAGTAGCTGTATGCATGGGGTTCTGGTTTTAAGTTCCTGATTCCGGCATTCCGGGCAAAATACTTTTCATACGGTAAATTGCTTTTTGGGTAGGAGTGCTTCGGGGTAAATTTAAAGAAAGGTGGCGGGAGAAAAAAATGGGAGGGAAAAGGTTTGTAACATTGCCTTGGTTTTCTGGTGTCCGGGTTTTTCTTTCTTAAATGGTACTGTTTTTCATAGCAGGCCGTTCCGTCAGCTAAAGCAGACGGCAATGAAATTCTTCGTTGAGGCTGTAGGGCGGATTAGCTTTGAAAGGAGAAGGTGCTTTTTTGTCTGAACACGATTTTAGGGATTATTAAGATGGACAGGATTTTTAAAATAAGATCCTGAAATTCTGCGAATTTTGAGAATTCTGTAAATTCTGATTCTGACAATTGTCCTGTAAATCCTTAAATCCTGAAAATCCTGATTTAAAAAGAAAGCATTTCGCGGACTGGGTGAGGCAGCCTTGGAAATGCTTTCTTCTGAATTGAAAAATCTGAAAAACAAACGAGAACCTATGCCTGAGCCGTTTGTGCTTTATTGATTCTGCCGAAAAGTTCGGCGAATTCGGCGGCATCGTATTCCGAATAGGTATCGAGCATGATGCCTTTTACCTGGTCGGAGGTGGTAACCGCGAACACTTCGTGGGTGTTGGCCGCGTCGGCTACCGGACCGTCTACGTGGTGCGCTTCTACCAGCGTAAGCTGTTCGGCGGGTACTTCCTGAGAGAGTTCCGGACAGTAGATTCCGTGGTTCTGCATAATGAAGGTATGGATGTAGCCGCGGTTGCGTAAATCCTGTACTACCTGGGCAATTGGATCATTTATATTCATGGCTTTATTTAATTTTGTTATTGAAATTGCATTAACTTCCATTTTTTACGCGGTACTAAACCCAGTGTTGGCGTTTGGCCGGCCTTAAAGCTGTTGGAATAATGCAAAAATGATTTAATGCAATGTGTTTGAAAATATAGTGCAAACCAAGGCGTTAAGCTTATGATAAGATTTTTGGAAGTCTTAGCGGATTCCTGTTTTAAAAGGATATTGCACTTGCCGTAAGAAGATAAGTGTCAGGCAGGCAGTTATTTATTTTAAATGGCCGGGAAATTTTATACTTTTGCAGCGGAAAAGCTACCGTTTGTGAAAAAGCCGCCGGTTTTGCCTTTAGAGCCCGATGATTATTACTTTAACGAGCAGGGATTGATGGTTTTTACGGCCAAATACCACCTGAAGCGCGGTTATTGTTGTAAAAGTGGCTGTAAGCATTGCCCCTACGGGTTTAAAAAAGAGCCGAAATTACCTCCGGAAAGCTAAAGTAAACTGTAAGCAGCAGGCCGTTAAACGGTGAAACTCAAATAATTTTAACGTTGAGGTTGACTTTCTGTTTCTTTCTTCCGATATTTGCAACCCTTTAGAATAAACTACTGATTTAAAAATAAGATGGCACGAGTTTGTGATTTAACCGGCAAAAGACCTCAGGTTGGAAACAATGTTTCCCACGCCAACAATAAAACCAAGCGTAAGTTCTACCCGAACCTGCAGAAGAAGCGTTTCTATATCCCGGAAGAAGATGCCTGGATCACGCTGAAAGTTTCTACTTCCGCGTTACGCGCAATTAATAAAAACGGTATTTCTGCCGAGTTAAAGAAAGCACACCGCGCTGGCTTTATCAGCTACTAGTTTTTAAAGGTTCCGGCTTCCCTGTTGCGAAAACAGTATAGAGCGGAATGAAAAGTTGAATGAACGGGAGGTGGTTGCAGCCCCGCTGCAGAAAAGCCTAATTACCTGTATTTAAACTTTTTAAAAGAACTTAGTTGTTATTCCCACAGGTGAATAGTATATTTGCAGTCCAAAATAAAAAAGTATAGTTGAGATGGCTAAAAAAGGTAACCGAGTACAGGTAATTATGGAATGCACCGAGCAGAAGAACTCCGGTGTGCCTGGTACTTCCCGATACATCACTACCAAGAACAGAAAAAACACGCCTGAGCGTCTGGAGATGAAGAAATTCAATCCGAATCTGAGAAAAGTAACGGTACACAAAGAAATTAAATAACGATGGCTAAGAAAGTAGTTGCGACCCTGAAAACCGCTACCGGTAAAGACTGGGCAAAAGTAATTAAAGCAGTAAAGTCTCCTAAAACCGGCGCTTATACCTTCAAAGAAGAGATGGTGCCTGTAGATAAAGTTCAGGAAACTTTAGCCGCTAAATAATTGAACTGATCTGTTCAGACAAAAGAGTCCCTCACGTTTGTGTGTCGGGACTTTTTTAGTTTATTTATTTTTGGGTACTTTTTACCTGAATTTCACGATACTTGCCCAATGGGATTATTTGACTTCTTCAAAAAAGAGCAGAAAGAATCGCTCGACAAAGGACTTGAGAAAACGAAAACCAACTTTTTTGACCAGCTTAGCAAAGCCGTAGTCGGAAAATCGAAGGTAGACGAAGAGGTGCTCGACGATCTGGAAGAAATGCTGGTGCACTCCGACGTTGGCGTAGGCACTACCATTAAGATCATCAAGCGCATAGAAGAACGGGTGGCCCGCGATAAATACGTGAGCACCTCGGAGCTGGATAAAATCCTTCGCGAAGAAGTGGCAGCCTTGCTGGAAGAAAATAGTTCCGGGAAAGGTACCGAACTGAGTCTGCCGGCCGGCATTAAGCCATACGTAATTATGGTGGTTGGCGTGAACGGCGTAGGCAAAACCACTACCATCGGTAAGCTGGCCTCCCAGTTTCACAAAGCCGGTAAAAAAGTAGTGTTAGGCGCCGCCGATACCTTCCGGGCCGCTGCTGTTGACCAGCTCATTATCTGGGGCGAACGCGTAGGCGTGCCGGTAATCTCCCACGGCATGAACACCGATCCGGCTTCCGTAGCCTTCGATGCCGTGAAGAAAGGCGTGGAGATGGATGCGGATGTGGTAATTATCGATACAGCCGGCCGTTTGCACAACAAGGTTGGCCTGATGAACGAGCTATCCAAGATCAAACGGGTAATGCAGAAGTTCATCGAGGAGGCTCCGCACGAAGTGCTGTTAGTGCTGGACGGAAGTACCGGACAAAATGCCGTTTTACAGGCTACCGAGTTTACCAAAGCTACCGATGTAACGGCGCTGGCTATTACTAAATTAGATGGTACGGCAAAAGGCGGGGTGGTAATTGGTATTTCCGACGAATTTAAGATCCCGGTGAAATACATTGGCGTTGGCGAAAAGATAGACGACCTGCAGGTTTTCAATAAATATGAATTTGTAGATTCGCTTTTCAGCCAAAATAAGAAATAAGAGATATAATAATCTCTGGAAAAAACCGTAGTTATACGTCGGCTTTTTGCCCGGCTTAGGCTACGGTTTTTTTGTGCCCTGAAAGGAAATATTTCCTGGTGCTTCAAAAAGAATATTTGTCGGGAAAAAGCTGGCTGAGTTTGGTTGTTGGTGAGAACATCATAGCCGTCAGGCTAAGCTACTTTATTGCGTCAGAATGCTTGTTCCGAATACTTTCGGGGACCTTGTGGAGGGAACTATCGCATACCGAACCTGAACGAAAGGCATTTATTGCTACGCTCAAATGCCATAGCAGTATGTATAAGTTTCTTCTGCAAGCTCAGAATGACCTGCTTTTGTCTTTAGCCTAGCGGCTATGGTGAAAATACGCAACAACGGCGAGCGGATGTGCCCGACAGTTTATAGTTTATAACTACTAAGGGACTACGGGAAATAATTTGTCTTTTCAAAAGCAACGGGTAAGGCCGGGTTAGCGTCAGGTGATAAGAGGCCGATTAATTTTTTATATTGAACCGAATTTATAAGCCAGGAACTGGCTCAGAAAACTACCGGCAGTTTTGCCAAAGCTTATGAAACAACTATACGTTTTGCTTTTAACAGGAGGACTGTTCTTTGGCGCTGTGCCTGGGTTCGGACAGCAGGAACCTCCGAAAACGCTCACGGCAACCTACCAGCAGGCGCCGCTGCCGCAAGTGTTCTCCGGCATAGAGAAGCAATTCGGCGTTAAAATATTCTACAAAGAAGAATGGCTTGCCGGCCAGAAACTTACTTTAAACCTGACCAATGCCACGTTAACCGAAGCCCTTCAGGCAGCTTTACTCGAAACCGACCTAACTTTCAATCAGTACGATGCGGCAAACGTGGTGATTTTGCCGGCGGGTGCGGCTTTAACGAATATGGCAGGCAATGGGGCAAATGCACAGGGATATACTTATGATGCGAAAGCCCTGGTTATTGGCGGTAATAAAATGGCGCCCCGCGGTCAGAAACTTACCTTGTCCGGAAACCTGAAGACTGGCAAAAGCAACGAAGAAGTGATCGGGGCGCAAGTAATGGTGGAAAGCCTGGGAGTCGGTACCGCTACCGATCTGCAGGGAAATTATAAATTAAGCCTTCCGGCCGGGAAATACGAAATTACTTTTAGGGCCATTGGCCTGGAAACCATAAAGAAAGTGGTGCAGCTGAATGGTAGCGGCAAGCTGGATGTGGAGATGTTTGAAAAGGACCTGGTACTGAACGAAGTACGGATTGAGGCTCAACGAAGCGATATAAACGTATCGGGTACGCAAATGGGCCTGAACAAACTTTCCATTAAAGAAATAAAGAAGATGCCGGCACTGCTCGGGGAAAGCGATGTGGTGAAAAGCGTGCAGATGCTGCCGGGAGTAACCTCGGTTGGCGAAGCGGCAGCCGGGTTTAACGTGCGCGGCGGCAACACCGACCAGAACCTGATATTGATGGATGAGGTGCCTATTTTTAACCCTACGCACTTATTCGGTTTCTTTTCCGTATTTAACCCCGATGCCGTGCAGGAAGCTACCTTGTACCGGGGTGCCATTCCGGCACAGTTAGGCGGCCGGCTTTCGGCTATTCTGGATGTAAAACAGAAAGAAGGCAGTTACCAGAAATGGCAGGGCACCGGCGGCATAGGCGTTGTTTCGGGCCGGTTGGCGGTAGAGGGTCCGGTAATGAATAAGCAAGGCTCCGTACTGGTAGCAGGCCGCAGCAGTTACTCGAACTGGTTATTTAAAAAAATGCCCGATGCCCAGTTACGCGATGATAAGGCTTCTTTCTACGACGCAACCGTAAAACTAAGCGGCCTGGTTTCGGAAAAAGGAAAAGTTATTTTCTCCGGTTACCGCAGCCACGACAGTTTTCAGTTCAATGCCGATACGGTTTATTCCTGGGAAACCAACAATGCCAGCTTAACCTATAACCATATTTTCTCGGAAAAACTGCAGGCTAATTTTGTGGCGCTTTACGGCGACTACGATCTGGGGCTTGATTACCTTAAACCTTTTAGCGAAGCCAAGTACAGCAGCGGTATCCGGCAGCGGGGACTGAAAGCGGATTTTATTCACCAAAGACAAAAACAGCAGCTTCGGTTTGGCGGCAGCAGTACCTATTATACGTTTTCTCCCGGCGCTTTAAAACCGCTTGGTGAACGTTCGAACATCAATGGAAAAGTGTTGCCTAAAGATAAAGCAATCGAATCGGCCATTTATGTGAACGATGAGATCGAGCTGAGTCCAAGGTTTTCGGTTAACCTGGGTTTGCGCTTTTCGATGTACCAGCATTTAGGTCCGAGCCAGGTTTATACGTACGAAGCCGGCAAGCCCCGCAGTTTACTTACCTTAACCGATACGGTTTCCTACGAAAATAATGCGTTGGTGAAACCTTATGAAGGCCTGGAGCCCCGCGCAGCCATCCGGTTTAGCCTAACCGATGAAAGCGCCCTGAAAGCAGGGTATTCCCGTACCTTGCAATACCTGCACGTAGTATCTAACACGCTAACCGTTTCGCCGATCGATATCTGGAAGACCAGCAACCAGTACATCGAGCCGCAGATCGGGAATCAGGTTTCTTTGGGCCTGTTCCAGAACTGGCAGCAGAACACCATCGAAACTTCGGTAGAAGTATATTATAAAACCATTCAGAACCAGCTCGACTATAAGAACGGCGCCGAGCTTTTCCTGAACGAAGCCATAGAAACCGAGCTGTTGCCGGCAAAGGGCGAAGCTTACGGAATAGAATTAATGGTAAACAAGAAAGTGGGTAAAGTAACCGGCTGGGCCAGCTACGCTTTTTCCCGCACGTTCCTGCAAACCGACGGTAAATTTCCGGAAGAGAAAATTAACGGTAATGAAAAATACCCGGCCAGCTACGACAAACCGCATAACCTGAACCTGGTAACTACTTACCAGGTTACCCGGCGGTTAAATATTACGACAAGCTTTACTTTTAATACCGGCCGGCCTTTTACGGCTTCAACCGGTTTTTATAATTTCTATGGAAATTCGGTTCCGATTTACGGGGATCGGAACCAGTACCGGCTTTCTGATTACCACCGGCTTGATTTATCGCTTACCGTGCTGCCCAATTTAAAAAAGAATAAAAAGTATGAAGGCAGCTGGAATTTTGCAGTTTATAATTTATATGCCCGGAAGAATGCTTATTCCATATTTTACAAGCATGTAGGCGGCACCAAAACCCAGGCTTACCAGCTTTCTGTAATAGGTACAGCCATTCCTTCCATAACCTATAATTTCAAGTTTTAACCCGGTAAAAAATGCATAAAATTTATTTAATTCTGGTACTAGTTATTCTGGGTGGCTGCATTGAGCCGGTAGATGTACCCATAGAAAAGCAGGAACGGCTACTAATGGTGGATGGGTTAATAACGGATGAGCCCGGCCCATATATTGTTAAGTTAAATAAGTCGTTTTACTATGGCGAGTATTTCGGGGATGCGCATCCGGATGTGAAAAATGCCATCGTTACAATTTTCGATGACCAGGGAACAATTGAAGTGCTTTCGGAGACTTTTCCGGGAAAATACGAAACCAATAAAAACGGGATCAGAGGAAGAATTGGTGGAAGTTACCAACTTAAAATCCGCTTAAAAAACGGGCAGGAATATATTTCAGAGCCGGAAGTACTTAAACCTGTACCCGCTATAGATAAGCTGTATACAACCTTTGCGCAGGAACATTCGCTTAATGAACAAAACGAGACTATAATTACCGATGTAGTGAGGGTACTTGTTGATGCCAAGGACCCGGCAAACGAAAAGAATTATTACCGTTGGAGCTCTGAAGGTACTTACCAAGTGTTCACCCAACCGGAAGACTATATGGAAAAGGTCAGGGATGTTTTGGTGCCCCGGCCAAAGAGTTGTTGTCCGGACTGTTGGCTGACAGATAAGAATAACCTGATAAATGTAAACGACGACCGGCAGTTTAACGGGAAAACCCTAGTTGGGCAGCCAATTCTTCAGGTGCCGGCAACTCCCCGTTTTTTTGATATAAAATATCGGGTTGAAGTTGCCCAATACTCGCTGTCGGAAACTGCTTTTAACTTTTGGGAAACCATAAAATTACAAAGCAAAGGCACTGGCTCGGTACAGGATCCGGCACCGGCTAATGCAGTCTCCAATATAAAAAATATAAGTAACGGTGCAGAAAAGGTAATCGGCTATTTTGGGGCTTCGGCAGTAGCCAGGAAAGCGCTTTTTATTACTAAACAGGATATTCCGATTCAAATTCCAAAGTTTATCTATCCTGACGACTGCCGTACGATGCCATTAAGTACCACTGAAAGGCCTGCCTTCTGGCAATAATTAATTTCTTATGAATTCATTTTTAGGTAAAGTTTCGAAGGTAAGTTTTCTTTTTGGGTGGTTGCTTTGGGCTATCCTGCTTTGCCCGGAAACGAAGGCGCAGGAAAAGCGAGCAGTGCAGAATGCAGGTTGGTTACAACAGTTGCCAACAAACTTTAAAGCTTTTACCGAAGCTCAAAATCCGGATAAAGTTTACCTGCACACCGATCGTGCTTTTTACGTTGCCGGCGATACTATTTGGTACAAAGCATATTTAATGGATGCTTACTCATGGAAGCCGGGGGGAGCCGAGGAGGTTATAAATGTTTCTATTCTTAATGCAGCTCAAAAGGAAATCGTTAAGCAGAAGGTACTGGCTAGAGCAGGTTATGCGGTTGCCCAGCTTATACTACCCGATTCGCTTCCGTCTGGGAATTATACCTTGGTAGCCTACACGAATTGGATGCGGAACGCCGGGGGAAAGTCCTTCTTTCGGAAAGCAATAACTATTCTTAACACTTATGGTAGTCCTGATGAGGCTGGTGGCTTAAAGGCACAAGTTCCGGAGAATAACCCGGTAGATCTGCAGTTTTTTCCTGAGGGAGGAGGTTTAGTAAGCGGCGTAACAAGTATAGTTGGCTTTTCGGCAAAAAACGCAGCTGGTTTTGGCGTGCCGGTAGAAGGAAAAATTATGGATGGAACCGGCAAGGTGGTTACAGCTTTCAAGGCGTATCATGCTGGCATCGGCAACTTTGTTTTTAAACCTGAAGCTCATAAAACTTATTATGCTGTAATCAATGGTTTGGGCTCAGATTCTAAAAGGTTTGATCTTCCGGTGCCACAGGAAAAAGGATTGGTACTGCACATCGATAACGCCAGCGACAATGTAACTGTTCGGGTAACGGGTACACCGGATAAGGCTAATGCTAAGCAAGTATTACTGATCCAAAGTCGGGGAGCTGTTTATTTTTCGGATGAAGTCCTGCTTAATAGTAACGCGGAAGCGGAGCTTAAAATGTTAAAAACAGGGTTCCCGGATGGTATTGCGCATGCTGCTTTATTTAACGCGGAAGGCGTAGCGGAAGCAGAAAGGCTTTTCTTTATAAATAACCGGCAACAATTAAACTTAAAGCTCACTACCAATAAACAAACTTATGGTCGCAGAGAGTTGGTTACAGTTAACCTGGAAGCAACCGATAATACCGGTAAGCCGGTCCGTTCGGAGTTCTCTATTGCTGTAACTGATATGGGCCAGAACGCTTCCTTAAGCTCTAACCCGAACCTTCCTGCATATTTGCTGCTTTCTTCCGAGTTAAAAGCATTTGTTGAAGACGCTGGCTATTATTTTAAAAATAGTAGTACGGCAACCAGCATGGCTTTGGACAACCTGCTTTTAACGCAGCGCTGGCACCGCTTTACCTGGGCACAGATTAATGGTGCTGAAACCTATAAACCGGTATTCAAGCGGGAAAATGGGCTGCATTTAAAGGGGGAGGCGTTAAATAAAGAAGGGCAGCCGTTGCAGAAAGCAGTTATCTATTTGCTGGATTTGAAATCCGGAAAAACGGATCTGGTTTCTACGAATGAAGAAGGTCTTTTTCTGGTAACCCTTTCGGAAAAAGCTTCAGAACCACAATATTTATATCAGGTTTGGCAACAGGGCATTTTTCAAAAGCAGGCACAATTAAAATTCCTTTCAGATTCTGATGCGCTGTCTGAAATTTCCCAAGGCTTTTTTGCAGCTACTACTGATACGTTGGTTTCTACCAGGCTTTTATTGCAAACCAGAATAGCGAAACAGTTTGCTTCAGCTGATAAAAAGCCTGAAACTGTAGTTTCTGATCATGCCGCCTGGATGAACATTCCGGCCGATAGAAACTACCAGCTCAGCAAGTACAATAATTTTCACGATGTGGAAGAAGCGGTTAGAGAAATTATTCCCAGCGTAAAGATTCGCAACTATAATGGCGACACCGAAACCCGGATTTTTAATGTAGCAGCAAAAAAGTACTTCCCTTATCAGCCTCTTTATTTCATAGATGGAAAGCCAACTTATAATAATGATTTAGTGCTTAGAATGAGCGCCGACCAGGTACAGGAAATAAATGTATACTTATCTTCCAATTCGTTAAAGCAGTTCGGGTTCTTAGGTAATCAGGGCGTTATTGCTATCCGTACTAAAAAAGGGAATTTTAATTTACCGGAATCAGAAAACCAGAATATTGTTTCTATAAACGGCGTTGTGCAGGCCCTGGAATTTAATATCCCGAAATTAGCCCCTCGCAGCACGGTCCTTCCGGATTTCAGGCCGGTATTATATTGGAATCCGCGGGTAACGACAGATGCTAATGGCCGGGCGGTATTTACTTTCCCAACTTCCGATGCTGCAACCCGGTTCAGAATTGAAGCACAAGGTATTTCTGCTGATGGTTTACCAGGAGCAGGTACGGCAGAATTTTCTACAATGCCAGCGCAATAGTGTGGCTTTCCTTGCTCATAGCCCTGAAGCAAGACTCCTGAATAGAAAAGGCCTAAATTAAAGCAACCGCTAAGAATTAGAAAGAAGGAGTTTCAGCCAATTTGAATTTTTGAAGTGGTTCAGTTGTTGCTTCCGGAAGCAGGGAACCGAAGCGCTTAAATGTGCTGCTTTATGCGTACCTTTGCATAATTTTTCGGCAGTAAAAAGTAGGAAGTGAAAGTAAGAAGTTTAAAGAAAGACAAGGTCAACGTTATTACGCTGGGTTGTTCAAAGAATTTAGTGGATTCGGAAGTGCTCATGGGCCAGCTTCGGGGCAACGATTTCGATGTTGCCCACGAATCGGATAAAGACGATGCCAATATCATTATTGTAAATACCTGTGGCTTTATCGACAATGCCAAGCAGGAATCCATCGATACCATTCTGCAGTACGCCGATGCCAAAGAAAGCGGCCTGATCGATAAATTATACGTTACCGGTTGCCTTTCCCAGCGTTACAAAGATTCTTTAGAAACCGAAATTCCGCAGGTGGATGCCTTTTTCGGTACGCTGGAATTGCCGCAACTTTTAAAGACCTTAGAAGCCGATTACAAGCATGAATTAATCGGCGAACGCCTGTTAACTACCCCTAAGCACTTTGCTTATTTCAAGATTGCCGAAGGCTGTAACCGTCCGTGTTCTTTCTGCGCCATTCCCTTAATGCGCGGCAAGCATGTAGACCGTTCTATTGATGATCTGGTAAAAGAAGCTTCGCGTCTGGCCAAAATGGGAACCAAAGAACTGGTACTTATTGCCCAGGACTTAACTTATTATGGCCTGGAGAAATACGGCGAACGCAAGCTGGCCGATCTGGTAAGAAACCTTTCCGACGTGCCGGGCATTGAATGGATCCGGATGCAGTACGCGTACCCAAGCCAGTTCCCGATGGAAGTTTTAGATGTGATGGCGGAACGCGAAAACGTGTGCAAATATTTAGATATGCCGCTGCAGCACATTACCGACAACATGCTGAAGACCATGCGCCGCGGTATTTCCAAAAGAAGAACTATTGAGTTGGTAGATCAGATTCGTCAGCGGGTACCGGAAATTGCCTTACGCACGACCCTTATTGCAGGCCATCCGGGCGAAACCCAGAAAGATTTCGAAGAGCTTTACGATTTCGTAGAACAGACACGCTTCGATCGTTTAGGCATTTTTACGTATTCGCACGAAGACAATACCCACGCTTATACCCTGGAAGACAACGTGCCGGACGAAGTGAAACAGGAACGGGCCGATGCCATTATGGAGCTGCAGCAGGGAATTTCCATGGAGCTGAACGAAGCAAAAGTAGGCCAGACCTATAAAGTTTTATTCGACCGGAAAGAAAGCGGCTACTTCGTAGGCCGCACCCAGTTCGATTCTCCTGAAGTAGACAACGAAGTGCTTGTGCCTGCTACCAATACCTACGTACGCATCGGCGATTTTGCCAACGTAAAGATCACTGAATCTACCGACTTCGACCTGTACGGCGATGTAGTTTTGTAAGCCATAACGCTACCGATTTAATAAAAAAACCTCACCGGAGATTAAAAGCTGGTGAGGTTTTTTTATGGGCAATTTTGAGTTTACTTTGCAGTAATTTCCGCCGGAAACCGGAATTGCCGCCTTTTATTGAATGACAAATGCTTGTCTTCAGAAGCGAGGTTTCCGTACTATTTCAAATCCTTTAACGCGCCGCATGAAAATATCTTACCTGCCTTACGCTGCCACCAATGCTTTTTCCAGACTGGTTGTCGATTATACTTCTCAGGAACCGCATTTAAAGTCTTTCCTAAACCGTTTTCCGACGCTGGAAGCCTTCGAAGCTCAGATAAAAGAGAAGCAGGATTTCCCCCAAACCCAACGGGAAACGCTGGTAAACGTGCTGGAAAAACAGTATGTAAAGCTGGAAAAAAGTCCGGCGCTGGAGCTGAACCTGGCATTGTTGCGGCAGGAAAAAACCTTTACCGTTACCACCGGACATCAGCTGAATCTCTTTACCGGCCCGCTTTACTTTGTGTATAAGATTGTAAGCACCATTAAAACCTGCCGGCTATTAAAAGAAGCTTACCCGGAATATGAGTTCGTGCCGGTGTATTGGATGGCTTCCGAAGACCACGATTTTGCCGAGATCAACCACTTTAACGTATTCGGAAAACGCTACGAATGGCAAACCGAGCAGAAGGGCGCCGTTGGCAGGTTTAGCCTGGAAGGCTTGGAAACCCTGTTGGCGGAATTACCTGAGAAATTCCCGGTTTTTGAAAGTGCGTACCGCGAAAGTGCCACCCTTTCCGAGGCTACCCGCAAAATTGTGAATGCCCTTTTCGGCGAGTATGGTCTGGTAGCTTTGGATGCCGACGAACCGGAACTGAAAAAAGTGCTCGTGCCGGTAATCCAAAAGGAACTGACCGAGGAGCTTTCTTTTCAGCTAATGAACCGTACGAACGAAACCCTGGCAGCCTATTACAAACCCCAGGTAACGGCCCGCGAAATAAACCTTTTCTACCTGGAAAATGGCCTTCGGGAGCGGATCGTAGCCGAAGACGGAAAATTTAAAGTACTGAATACGGACCTGGTGTTTTCGGTGGAAGAAATGCAAAAGCTGGCCCAGGAACATCCGGAAAAATTCAGCCCGAATGTGGTATTGCGGCCGCTTTACGAAGAAATGCTGTTGCCGAACCTGGCTTATATTGGCGGCGGAGCAGAGGTGGCCTATTGGCTGCAGCTTAAAAAAGTATTCGAATATTACCAGGTGCCTTTCCCGATCCTGATGCTGCGCAATTCGGCCTTATACCTGAATAAAACCAATGCAGCGCGCATGCACAAGCTCGGCCTGCCGCCTGAAGAAATGTTCCTCGATCTAAATACGCTGAAAAAGCAGGTAAGCGAACACCTGAATTTGCCAGAGGTAAGCCTGGAACAACAGCAGCAGCAGCTAGGCGAAATATTTAAGGAAGTAGAAAAGCTGGCCGTAAGCATAGAACCTACGCTCGAAAAATTGGTAGCCGCTGAAGCCCAGAAAGTTCAGAATGCCTTATCGGCGCTGGAAAAACGGATAAGCAAGGCATTGGAGAATAAACATGAAACCGTTTTCAAGCAGCTTGCCACCCTGAAAGAAAAACTATTCCCGGAGGGAAGCCTGCAGGAGCGGAGCGATAACGTCCTTTCGATCTATGCCAACAACCCGGATTTTATCGCGAACCTGATGCAGGCCTTCGATCCGTTTAATAACCAGTTCACCATTCTGGAGGAGGAAGCCTGATGCAAAAAGCCGTACTTCGAAAACAATACCTGGCCAAACGCCGGCAATGCAGCCTTGAGGTAGTGAAAGATGGAAGCGAAAGAATTTGCCAGCGTTACTTTGAAAGTTTCAAGCCGGAGGCGCCGCTTACCGTACACGTATTCCTGCCCATTCTGAAGAACTGCGAAATAAATACCTGGCTAATCATTAGAAAACTGTGGCAGGATTTTCCAGAAGTACGGGTAGTAGTGCCGGTAACCAATTTTGAAACCGAAGAGCTGGATCATTACCTGCTTACGCCGCAAACCGAAGTACAGGAAAGCAGCTGGGGAATACCTGAGCCGGTAAATGCCACCCCGGTTGCAGAAACGGAAATGGATATGGTGCTGCTGCCTTTAATTGCTTTCGATCTGCAGGGACACCGGGTCGGCTACGGAAAAGGCTATTACGACCGCTTTCTGAACAGGTGCCGTCCTGATGTTGTAAAGATCGGCTTATCGCTTTTCCCGCCGGTAGATTTGATCTCTGATGTGCACGAGGCCGACATTCCGTTAAATTATTGCATCACCCCGGAAGAACAGTACCGGTTTTAAGCTGAAAAGTATAGAATAAGGATTTGTGTTGTTTAACCAGATGGCAATAAAAAAGCCCCCCGAAGATCTTCGGGGGGCTTTTTGTTAAAAGTTATTGCTTAAAGCTTACTGCTTTACAATACGGTTGGTTACAGTAAAGTTGTCGGAAGATACAGTGTATAAATAAACGCCGTTCGCGAATTTAGACATATCTACAGAAACTTCGTTTTTACCGGCAGCCATCTGAGAAGCAGAGATGTTAGCCACTTCCTGACCCATGATGTTCATAACGCGTACAGAAACGTTTGCGTTTTTCTTCAGGTCGATGTTGAAGGTAACTTTAGCATTGGTTGGGTTCGGATAAGCAGAGATGCTGTTTACGTTAGCAGCTACTTCTTTCTTCGTACCAGATACAATGCCAACTACATCAAGTGCGTAGTACATGATCGCATTCTCATCTTCCTGGTCAGCATCAGCACCTAAGGTCATGCCCGGCTCATCATCGGACATAAAAGTAAAGTGCAGTTTGCCGTCGGCAGCAACTTCGTGATGTGCAGAAGGGAATACGCTTTCATAGAAGTTTTCTGCGGCACTGGTGCCATTTCCTTCCAGATCAAGTTTGCGGGTGATGTTTACCGGGCCAACCCAGGTTCCGTTGTTTTCACGTACCATGAAGTATAAGTCGCGGAAGCCCTGGCCGGTAGGAGTAAGGTTGTTAGAAGTACCTTCTACCATAGCGGTATAAACCAGGTATAATTTATTGGCAAATGGAGTGCCCGGGGCGCCAACAGCTGCGTTCGGCATTGAAACAAGGCCAAGTGCACCATAAGGTCTGTTTGTGCCGGCAGCAGAGCTACCAGTACCAAAGAAATCGCCGGCAGAGTTATCTGGGTGAACATCTTCCAGGTCAGCGATCAGCAGGTCTTCAAATTTAGGGATGTTAGAGCCCATGCCTTCGTTCCAGTATAATAAACCGGAAGTTGCATTGGCAAACCAAGAGCTCTTGCTACGGAAATAAGTACCGCCGCCAGCAGAAAGTGGTTTTGGTTTTACCTGAATAGCAGACAGAATTAAGCCAGCCCAAACGTGAACCTGACCATTGTTGTCGATTACGACTGCATGACCGCCATCGTTAGTAAGTGCAGCTGTATCTAAGTCAGCGTTGTTCACGTGCATGGTGTCCAGCGGAGTAATAGCGTGGATCAGGGTGCGCGTAAAGGTTGTACCGTTGTCAGTAGACTTCCACAGGGTCCAAGGATCACCCATAGAGCCAGTTACGATAGCTACAGTTTTGCCTTTAACGGCAATAGCATAGTCATCGCCGCCAATTCCGAAAAAGCTTTCAGAAGAGTAAGAAGATGGGTCGTTGGCCTGTACGCCTTTTAAACCTGGCAGGTAAACGTTCTGCTTATCCCAGGTAGTACCGCCATTGGTAGAACGGGCATAAGCCATAGGAACCTGAATGCCGTTAATAGTGGCGTTTGCAGGAGTTGTAGTGTTGTTTACCGCATAAATAACGTGAAGCGTATCGCGGTTGCTTGCTGCCCGTGGCCAGGTGCCTGCATTGCCGGTTACGCCGCCAATGTTTTTAGAAAAAGCAAGGTCCGTAGTGGCGCCCCAGGCAGCTAAACCGCCGGTGCCTTTGGTTGTACGGCTGGTAATGTTCAGGCCATCGTTAGAGTGGGTAATGATGGCTTCTTTGTTGTTGTTTAACAAAACAATTTCCGGCCAGCCGGTGCGCTTGGAAGCCACGCCGTACAGGTCGTTACAAGTGCCGTTAAACACATTTGGCGTGCTTGTAGGGCCTTCTACCCAGGTAGTGCCGTTGTAATAGTTGTAGCCGGCGCCGCGTGAATTGAAGCTAGGGTTCTGGCCGCCGGTACAGGTTTCGGTCCAAACGGCAGAGATCGTACCGTCTGCATGACGGAGAGTACGGTTGCCAACCGAAGAGTTAGACATCAGATCGTAATAGGTCTTTCCGATCTGCGTTCCAAGGCTACCTGGAGCCTGGGCCTTTTTAGAATTTGAAGCATTCGCTTTAGTAGGCTTTGAGGTGCTGGTTTCACCCGGGATGTGTTTGGTTGCCGCTGCTGCTTTTAAAGCATTGCGGTCTACACGTGCTTTGAGAGCATCCTGAGCGTTTACCCCTAAGCTGGCAGAAAATGCTAAGCCTAGAAAAAGTAATTTTTTCATCATGTATTAGTTTGGTTTTGAAGAATGTTTTGTCAATTTCAAATGTAGATATTATTTTCAAAAAAAACAATCAGCTAAAAAAAGTCGGTTAGCCGAATAGTTGAGCAAATAAAAAACACGGAATAGCGTGAAAATCATTTTCTTGCCCGGGTCATTTCCCGCTTTCCCGGTGGCCCCGGCAGGGCTTCCACTGTTAAGCCGGCGGCTTTCAAACTCCGCTTAAAACTCCCTTTGGCGCAATAGCTTACCAGTACGCCTCCGGGTTTTAAGGCTTGGCCGATCTTTGCAAATATTTCATCGGTCCAGAGTTCGGGTTGCTTTTCCGGGGCAAAAGCATCGAAATAAACCAGGTCGTACGTATTCGCAGGCAAAGCAAAGTTTTCCAGATCGGCATGCAGCTTTTGCAGCGTAAAGTTCGGCCGTATGGCAGCTTCCGTATTCCAGGGTGCAGCGTGCAGCTTTCTAAAATAAGCAAGCAGTTCCGGATTCAGAATAAAGTTCTCGAACTGCAGCTGCGCAATTACTTCTTCCGGGAGCGGGTATTTTTCCAGCGTATCGTATAAAACACTATGCTTTTGGGTTAAAAAAGCCTGCAGCGTTAGTATCGCGTTTAAGCCGGTGCCAAAACCAATTTCCAGCAGGTTTATCGGGGTGGTAGCGTTTGCCAAAACCGGTTCCAGGCCATGTTTTATAAATACATGCAGGGCTTCCTGCAAGGCGCCATGCACCGAATGATAATGCTCATTCAGGGCCGGCACGTATAAAGTATGGGAACCGTCGTTGGTTTGTTTTACTTCTACTTTCATTTCCCGAAATTACCGATATTTTTATTGACTACCCAAGTTGCGGGAATGTTGCAGGGAAATGTTCGTAATTCTTATAAAAAAATAAAACCGGATCAGAAGCATGAAATAAATGCAGCTTAAGTTTTAGCTAAAAGCGCTTAAAGGAATGTTTCCGGGGCTAAAAACGGTAATAGTGCCTGCCTGAAAACCGTATCAATTATTTTTGTTAATTCACCGTTTTATTTTCCTTGTACTTTATTTTATGCAATTATTTATTTCAAATGGCCCGTATTCAGCTTCAGCTACCTGCTAAATTTTCTTTCCAGACCGAAATTCCGGTGCGTATTACCGACCTGAACTACGGCGCGCACCTGGGCAACGACGCCCTCTTAAGCATGGTGCACGAAGCGCGGGTGCAGTACCTTAAAAGTCTGGGCTATTCCGAACTGAACCTGGAAGGCGCAGGACTGATCATGGCCGATTCGGCCATTATATATAAAGGTGAAGGTTTTTATGGCGATGTGCTTACGGTTAAAGTGGCCGCCGCCGATCTGAACAAGTATGGCTTCGACCTGTACTACCATTTTTCGAACCAGCACGGAAAGGAAATTGCGCACGCCAAAACCGGCCTGTTGTGCTTTGATTATACCACCCGCAAACTGATGGCTTTGCCGGAAGCAGCGGCTGAAAAGCTATCTGTCAGCTAAAGCAAATTTGTCTGAACACAATTTTCAGGATTTTTGGGATGGGCAGGAATTTTTGACTCTTCCTGCGCTGTAATCTCCTTTCTAAAGAGAGCGTTTCTGCATCGAAGGCAACCACCCCCAACCCCTCCTTGAAAAAAGGAGGGAGCTTTTCGGTTCCTGTTTCAAATTGCCTTTTGAAGCTTAAAAGTATACCATTTGCTATTGGCGCTTCATTATAAAGTAGCAATGCCCAGCTCCCCTCCTTTTTCAAGGAGGGGTTGGGGTGGTTATTTCAACTTCTGCAGAGATCCTGTAAATCAATCTAATCCTGAAAATCGTGTTCAGACAATTATCCATTGCCGTTGACTTTAGTCAACGGCAATGGATGGAAACTAAAGCGCGGCAAATTTTGTATCTTTGCGGTATGGAACTGATTGCTGACATTGAGATTTTAAATAAAAAGGACATCCGCAAGCTGAAGTTGGACGAGCTGAAGGCTTGGATGCAGGAAAACGGCGAAAAGCCTTTCCGCGCCAAACAGGTGTACGAATGGATCTGGAAAAATTCGGCCCAGACGTTTGCGGAAATGAATAATATTGCCCTGCCCCTGCGGGAAAAGCTGGATGCGCATTTTTCCATAAATGCCGTGCAGGTGGCTACCAAACAGCTCAGCAACGACGGTACCATAAAATCGGCTTTCAAACTCTACGATAATAATATTGTGGAAGGCGTGCTCATTCCGCATGAGCAGCGCATGACGGCCTGCGTTTCGAGCCAGGTGGGTTGTTCGCTAACCTGTAAGTTCTGCGCTACCGGCACCATGGACCGCATCCGGAACCTGGAAGCCGCCGAAATTTACGATCAGGTGGTTCGCATAAACGAGCAATGCCAACAGCAGTACGGCACGCCGCTTACCAATATCGTGTACATGGGTATGGGTGAACCGATGCTGAATTATGCCAACGTGATGAAGTCCATCGAGATGATAACCTCTACCGATGGCCTGAATATGGCGGCCAGAAGAATTACAGTAAGCACCGCCGGCATTGCCAAAATGATCAAAAAGATGGCTGACGATGGCATTAAAGCAAACCTGGCTTTGAGTCTGCACGCGGCTAACGATACCAAGCGCAACGAGATTATGCCGATAAACGAAACCAATTCGCTTTCGGCCATAAAAGAAGCGCTGCTTTATTACCACGAACTAACCGGCCGCAAAGTAACCTACGAATACATTTTACTTAACGGCTTTAACGATACCCTGGAAGATGCCAAAGAATTGCTGGCCTTTTCTAAACTTATACCTTGTAAGATCAACATTCTGGAATATAACCCGATCGAAAGCGCCAGCTTTACCAAAGCCCAGGATGAAACGCTGGAGCCATTCCTTCGCTACTTAGCCGACCGGGGTGTGCAGGTAAACGTGCGCCGGAGCCGCGGCAAAGACATCGATGCGGCTTGCGGTCAGCTGGCGATTAAGGAGAAATAAGAAACAGGGTTTTTAAGCCCTAAACCCTACCATTTTAAAGCACAGTTTGCAACAGCAGGCTGTGCTTTTTCTTTTCAGTTGAAGATAAATAGCGATTAATGTGGGGGCATTTAAGCGTTTATGTTTTATTTTTATAACAGCGCAAATTTCATTTATTTGTATTTAGAACTCTTACTACTCTAAACTTAATGTTTATTCTCTGTGGGGTTAAACTTTGAAGGAACAAAATATGAGCAGATTTCTTTCGCTTTTCCTTATTGCATTCATGCTTTTTGCCCCTTCAGACGCCTTTTCCCAGAATAAGGAAGGGGCAAACTGGCTTTTCGGCGGTAACATTCATTTAGATTTTAACAGGGCTAAACCCCGCATCGATGCATTTTCATTTATGGCAGTAGATTCCATGCTGAAAGGGGTTGCTGCAATCAGCGATAAAAATGGGGAGTTGCTTTTTTTTACGTCTAAAGGCCATGCTGTTAGTCGGCAAAAAGTAAATGGTATTTACCAGGCCATGCCTAATGGTGCGTTTCATACCGGACCTTTTCCAAAATCTACTTTGGCTGAAATGATCATGCAAAGCCCCGCAGATTCCAATTTATACTACCTGTTTTTTGTAGGATATCAGTTCGTAAATAATATTTCTCACCAGAACCTCTATTATTTGCAGATAGATATGCGGTTAAATAATGGGAATGGCGATGTGGTACCTAACTCTCTGCAATTACTGAAAAAGGAAGTTGCCCATTTTAAGCTTACGGCACTTTTACATTCCAATAACCGCGATACCTGGGTTGGGTGCACGAATTATGCTGGCGATAGTATCTTGGCTTATTTGGTAACTCCCGGTGGTATTATGCCGCCAGTTGTTTCAAAACCATCAAATCGCTTTTCACCTTTCAGCCGCATGAAGGCTTCTCCCAATAGCGAAATGTTTGCAGTAGGTAATATACTTGGTTCGGGAATAGAGGGCATGGATATTTATGACTTTAACCGGGCCACAGGGACTGCAAGCCTCAAATATTCACTCACACCTCCTGTTGTTGGTTATCCTTTGTTTTCATTTGCTTTTTCCCCAGATAATTCCAGGCTTTATGCAGGTACTATCGGCTATGCCGGTTTTCCTAACGACGCCACTGTTTTCCAATTCGATTTAGCAGCCGGAAATAATGCACAGGTGCAGCAATCCAGGAATGTGATCTATAATACAACCAGATCGGATGGGGTTTTTGACATGCAATTAGCGATAGACGGCAAAATATACTTAGTAATAGACAGCACCTATTTAAGCCAGATTAATTGCCCTGATTTCTATGGTGCGGCATGCCGGTTCCAGACACAAGGAATAAAATTGCCAGGTCGGGTAAATGGCGGATCGTTGCCCACCTTAAACCAAACCATCTTCCGGAATGCCGGTAAACTGCAGGCACAAGCATACCGGAATTTGATCTGTGAAGGCGATTCGGTACCGTTATCCGCTTATGGAGCAGGTGCGGAGCAGTTCCGGTGGAAGCCGGCAAACGGGTTAACCTCTCCTGCCGATACATCAGCCAATCCGGTAGTAAATCCAACGGAAACTACTACTTACATGGTAATTGGTAGCAGCGTCTGCCGCACCGATACGGCTTACGTAAAAGTAACTGTGCTGCCCAAACCCAAGCCTCTATCAATATCAGGTCCGCTTCATGTTTATACGTATGCGGAAAAGCAGGTTTATTCAGTAAAAGACCCAGTGCCGGGAAACAAGTTCGACTGGCAGGTAAGCGGTGGGAGTATCGGAAAAGGACAGGGAAGCAGCCGCATAGAAGTGAACTGGGGCGCAAACGGTACCGGAACCATTACCGTAACTGAAAGTAATGCTGCTGGCTGTAAATGGGGAAGTGCAAGCCTGGAAGTGGAAATCTCCGGCGAACCTGACCTGATCATCTACAACATCATCACCCCGAACGACGATGGCAAGAATGATGCTTTTGTAATAGAAAACCTGAAGTGGTACCCGCAAAACGAGCTCCGCCTCTTTAACCGCTGGGGCATGCAAGTTTACCAGAGCAAAAATTACCTCAACAACTGGAAGGCTGGAAATGTAAGCGCCGGAATTTACTACTACCTCTTTACTGCCAACGGGAAAGCCTGGAAAGGTTGGGTGGAAGTGGTAAAGTAAAGCTTTCTTCCTGAGAACGTATTCTTATTTTTAGCTGGAAAAAGTAGCAATTTAAAGCGCAATTTGCTCAAAAGCAGATTGCGCTTTTTTTGTTTTACAAGCATCTGATTTCATTTTCTGCAGGATAGCATTTGGTCAGCTCTGCTTAACAAGGAAAATCTTTTACTTCTATTCAAAATTTGTTAATATTACGAAGGTAGTTTCAGCCTCAGAAAATCTTATCCTGGAAATATGGGTGTGCGTAAATTATTCCCGGTATTTTGTATTGTTTTTTTTGGCTATTTATCGATGCCAGGCGTTTTTGCGCAAGAAAAGCAAGGTGCTAATTGGTTTTTTGCGGGCAGGGTTCATCTGGATTTTAATGTGCCGAAACCGGTAGTAACTAATTTTTCATTTATTAAGGTAGACAGCCTGGCCACGGGCATTGCCGGGGCAGCAGCCATTAGCGATAAGAACGGGGATCCGCTTTTTTTTACCTCCGGAGGAAAAATTGCTACCCGGGAAAAGATAAACGGAGTCTATCAACCGATGGCTAACGGTAAATTTTTTTCGGGGAAAGTTCCTGACCTTCTTTATTCCGAAATGATCGTGCAAAGCCCGGGCGATTCAAACCTGTATTATTTGTTTTTTACCAAGTTTGAAAGGGCGATCAGTACAAGCGTAGATCTCTACCAATTGCAGGTAGATATGCGGTTGAATAATGGTTACGGCGATGTAGTGCCTAATTCTCTGCAACTCGTAAGGAAAAAAGTAAGTCCGTATAACCTTACTGCTTTCCTGCACCACAATAACCGCGATACCTGGGTTAGCGCTGCTAATTCGGTTCCGGGTGCCGGGGTAAGCGATACTATTTTCAATTATTTGGTTACTCCAACGGGTATTTTGCCACCGGTTAAAACGAAAGTAACCACGCCCTTTAGTAGCTCGCGGATGAAAGCATCGCCAAATAGTGAAATGTTTGTAGTGGTCGCTTACAAATTAATTGCAGGCCAGCGAGTTCAGCACCTGGAGCTTTATGATTTTAACCGAACCACAGGCGTACCCACCCTTCGGTTTTCATTTCCAACCCCCAGCCTCGATTACCAATTATTTTCTTTCGCGTTTTCACCAGATAATTCCAAGCTTTACGCGGGAAGCTCCGGGCATACAGGCCTGCCTAAAATTGCAACCGTTTACCAATATGACCTGGCGGCCGGAAATACTGCCCAGGTGCAACAATCGCAGAACATAGTTTATAATAGTACTAATTTTTCGGGTGTTTACGATATGCAATTAGCTATTAACGGGAAGCTTTACCTGTATACCGAACCTGCATTTTTAGCGCAGATAAACTGTCCTGATTTTTATGGCCCGGCCTGTAACATTCAGGTAAACACGGTAGATCTTAACGGAAAAACCGAAGGGTATAGTTTACCAACCTTGAACCAGACCATTTTCCGGAACGCCGGTAAGTTGCAAGCGCAGGCCACCCGGCAAACGATCTGCGAAGGCGATACGGTGCAACTATCCGCTTATGGCGCAGGCGCAGACCACTTCAAATGGAAACTGGCCAATGGCTTAATTCCCTCATCCGATACTTTAGTTAACCCGATCGTAAATCCAACTGAAACTACTACTTACATGGTAATTGGCAGCAGCACCTGCCGCACCGATACGGCTTACGTAAAAGTAACGGTATTGCCTAAGCCCAAGCCTCTGTCAATATCAGGTCCGCTTCAGGTTCATACGTATGCCGAAAAGCAGGTTTATTCAGTAAAAGACCCAGTGCCGGGAAACAAGTTCGACTGGCAAATAAGCGGCGGCACAATAGAAAAGGGGCAGGGAAGCAGCAGCATTGAAGTGAATTGGGGAGCAGCCGGCGCCGGAAGCATTACCGTAACGGAAAGTAATGCCGCTGGCTGTAAATGGGGAAGTACAAGCCTGGAAGTGGAAATCTCCGGCGAACCTGATCTGATTATTTACAACATTATCACGCCAAACAACGACGGAAAGAACGATGCCTTTGTAATAGAGAACCTGAAGTGGTACCCGCAAAACGAGCTCCGCATTTTTAACCGCTGGGGCATGGAGGTTTACCAGAGCAAAAATTATCGCAACAACTGGAAGGCTGAAAAGGTAAGCTCCGGAATTTATTACTACCTCTTTATTACCCAAGGAAAAACCTGGAAAGGCTGGGTGGAAGTGGTAAAATAATGCCTGCCGAGAAGCTGCATTTATGCATCTTTTAAGCCCAAAATCCTACCATTTTTAAAGCACAGTTTGCAACAGCAGGCTGTGCTTTTTCTTTTTGTCAGGAGATAAACGCTTTAAAGCTGCTGTCGCCAGCACAAACATTTTCTGGTTTAAACAGAACGAGTTTGCAACTTTTATCTGGTTTTTGTTATCATTACAGTTGAATAGCCTTTCTGAAATTTAATTCTGAAGAAATTGATTACGCTCAACCTGCTCCGCTTACTACTTGTTTTTAGTTGCTTTATTTTTATTGTCCAGAATTCCTATGGCCAGTTTAAAGAAGGCGCTAACTGGCTATTTGGCACTAAAATTCATCTGGATTTTAATAGCCCGAAGACAAAGGTAGATTCCTTTTTCTTTAACAGTACAGTAGCCGTAGGTGTTGCTACTATAAGCGATAAAAATGGCAACCTCCTCTTTTTTAGTTCCAATGGCCGGGTCGCTACGCGGCAAAAAGTAAATGGCGCCTATAAAGAAATGCCGAACGGAGATTTAGTTTCCGCAACACCAAACCAAGGCACTTGGGCAGAGATGATCGTACAAAGTCCGGCAGATTCCAATATTTACTACCTGTTTTATACTACCGGAGATTTACAGTTGCCTATTCCTTACCCGGCATTGTTTTGCGTACAGATCGATATGCGGTTGAATAATGGATACGGCGATGTGGTGCCTGGGTCAAAGCATTTATTAAGAAGAAACGCAGGAAATTTTAAGCTTACCGCTTTATTGCATAGTAACAATCGCGATACCTGGATTCTGGCCCCCAATTACACGAACGATAGTATTTCCGCTTTTTTATTAACTTCAGGTGGCATAATGGCAGGGGTAACCACCAAATCTGCCAAACCCCTAAGTTATATTAGCCGGATGAAAGCATCGCCCAACAGCGAAATGCTGGTAATAGGAGGCTATAACCCCCATGGGGCAGTAGAAAGCCTAGAGGTGTTTGATTTTAACCGTACCACCGGAGTGCCAACCCATAAATATTCACTCCCTTCTCCAGATTCCAGATACCCTTTCTTTTCGTATGCTTTTTCACCCGATAATTCCAAGCTCTATACCGGTACCATCGGAGATGCCACTAATCCCCTGAATGCGACTTTATTTCAGTACGACCTGGCAGCCGGGAGTGCTTTACAGATAGAGCAATCCAGAAACGTTATTTTTAACAGAGCCAATTATTCAGGAATATTTGATATCCAACTGGCTATAGACGGTAAGCTGTATCTTTTAATAGATAGTGCCTACTTAAGCCAGATTAGCTGCCCAAACTTTTATGGCGCCGCTAGCCGGTTCAAACTTAAAGGTGTAAAGCTAACTGCAGTTTCTGGAGGCGGAACCCTGCCAGCCCTAAACCAGACTATTTTCCGGAATGCCGATAAATTACAGGCCCAGGCGTACCGGAATACGATCTGCGAAGGTGATACAGTGCAGCTATCCGCTTATGGCGCAGGCGCAGAGCAGTTCCGGTGGAAACCGGCCAATGGCTTAATTTCTCCTGCCGATACATCAGCCAACCCAGTAGTAAATCCAACCTCCACCACTACTTACAAGGTAATTGGCAGCAGCACTTGCCGCACCGATACGGCTTACGTGAAAGTAACCGTACTGCCCAAACCCAAGCCATTGGTAATGTCGGGATCGCAGCAGGTTCATACGTTTGCAGAAAAACAGCAGTACCTGGTGCACAATCAAACTGCCGGGAATAGTTACTATTGGGAAGTTACTGGCGGAACGATAGCATCCGGGCAAGGACAAGCCAGCATTTTAGTTAATTGGGGAGATGAAGGTGCCGGAGTTGTCAGCGTAACGGAGAGCAATGCTGCCGGCTGCAAGCGAGTGACAAAGTTGCCCGTCCAGATCTCCGGCGAACCCGACCTGATCATTTACAATATCCTCACGCCCAACAACGATGGAAAGAACGATGCCTTTGTAATAGAGAACCTGAAGTGGTACCCGCAAAATGAGCTTCGCATTTTTAACCGCTGGGGCAAGGAAGTTTACCAGAGCAAGAACTACCTCAACAACTGGAAGGCGGAAAAGGTAAGCGCCGGAATCTATTACTACCTCTTTACTGTCAACGGGAAAGCCTGGAAAGGTTGGGTAGAAGTAGTGAAGTAATACCGACCAGAGAGCAGCGTTAATGCATCTTTTAAGCCCCAAACCCTACCACTATAAAGCACAATTTGCAACAACAGGTTGTGCTTTTTTTTGCCAGGATTAATGCTTTGTAGCAGCTATCGGAAGAGCAAACATTCTTTCTTTTTTTTAACAGAATCCGTTTGACACTTTTATCTGATTTTTGTTATCATTACAGTTGAATACCTTTTCTGGAATTTAAACCTGAAGAAAATTGATTTCACCCCGACTGCTCCGGATTCTGCTTGGTTGCACCTGCTTTATTTTAATTGCTCAAAACTCTTTTGCTCAGTTTAAAGAAGGCTCAAATTGGATGTTCGGCACTAAATTTCACCTGGATTTTAATTACCCGAAGCCTACCGTAAATACCTTTTCTTATCTCGATACAAATGCAATTGGTGTGGCTTCGATCAGCGATAAAACCGGGAACCTGCTTTTCTTTAGCTCGGGCGGGCATGTGGCTACCCGGCAAAAAGTAAACGGAACCTACCAGGAAATGCCCAATGGTGATCTAACTGCCAGTTTTTTTTACCAATCAGGTACAACGGCTGAAATGATCGTGCAAAGCCCGGCTGATTCCAATGTTTACTATCTTTTCTATACTGTGCTTGTAACTGATTCAACGAATTATGCCTTAGATGGATGCAACCTTTATAGTGTTCAGATTAATATGCGGCTGAATAACGGCTACGGCGATGTAGTGCCTAATTCGCGGCAGTTAGTAAGAAAGAACGTAAATGGCGGGAGACTTACAGCCTTATTGCACAGCAATAACCGCGATACCTGGGTACTGTGCCAGGGTGGTTCTTTTCCCAAAAATGATAGCCTTTCAGCTCATTTAGTAACTCCTAACGGTATTATGCCGGCTGTAAAAAGCAAACCGGCAAAGCCCTTAGGGATATTTAGCCGGATGAAAGCATCTCCAAACAGCGAAATGTTTGTGGTACTTGGTGAAGAAACTCAGCAAGGTACCCTCATTGATCCAGCCTTAGAAGTGTTTGATTTCAATCGTAGTACCGGGGTGCCTAGCCACAAGTATTCCCTGCCACCAACTGATTTCTGGTACCCGATGGCCAGTTTTGCTTTTTCGCCCGATAATTCAAAGCTTTATGTTGGTACAAGCTCATTTGTACAAATATCCCCTAATACCACTTTATACCAGTTCGACCTAGCTGCCGGCAATGCCGCCCAGGTGCAGCAGTCCAGGAATGTTATTTACCATACTACCGATTATACCGGAGTACTGGATATGCAACTGGCAATTGATGGTAAGGTGTATTTATTAATCGATGGGTATAATAAAAGCAATATTGCCGGGTATAAGAATCAGTATTTAAGTAAGATCAACTGCCTCAATTCTTATGGCCCTGCCTGCCGGTTTCAATTTCAGGGCATTAACCTGAAAGCAGTGAATGGCGGCCCGGCTTTGCCTGCCCTAAACCAAACCATTTTCCGGAATGCCGGTAAATTACAGGCACAAGCTTACCGCAACGTGATCTGCGAAGGCGATTCGGTACAGCTGTCTGCCTACGGCGCAGGTGCCGAGCAGTTCAAATGGAAACCGGCTAACGGTCTAACTTCACCTGCCGATACGCTGGCCAGCCCGGTAGTAAATCCAACTGCCACCACTACTTACATGGTAATCGGCAGCAGCGTTTGCCGCTCCGATACAGCTTACGTGAAAGTAACGGTGCTGCCGAAGCTCCCGGGCGTTTCTATTTCCGGTCCGGTTCAGGTTCACTCGCTTTCCGAAAGGCAGGAATATTATGTGTTGAACCCGGCAGCGGGCAGTGCATTTAACTGGCAGGTAAACGGCGGCGAAATAGCAGAAGGCCAGGGAACAAACCGTATTCGGGTAAACTGGGGCGTTGCGGGCGTTGGTAGCGTGAGCGTGGCAGAGATCCCGGCAACAGGCTGCAGCGGCCAAAGAACCCGTTTAACTGTAGCGCTTTTGGATGGACCGGCCCCTGTAATCTACAACATCATCACGCCAAACAACGACGGTAAGAACGATGCCTTTGTGATCGTGAACCTGGAGTGGTACCCGCAAAACGAGCTCCGCATCTATAACCGCTGGGGCATGGAAGTTTACCATAGCAAGAATTACTTCAACAACTGGAGAGGGGAGAAGGTAAGTTCAGGAATTTACTACTACCTCTTTACGGCCAACGGAAAAACCTGGAAAGGTTGGGTGGAAGTAGTGAAGTAATACCTGCCAGGAAGCGGCATTTCTGCACCTTTTAAGCCCAAAATCCTACCAATATAAAACACAATTTGCAACAGCAGGCTGTGCCTTTTTTTTGCCAGGATTAATGCTTTGTAGCAGCTAGCGGCAGAACGAACATTCTTTCGGTTTAACAGAGTCAGTTTGCAACTTTTATCTGATTTTTGTTATCATTACAGTTAAATAGCCTTTCTGAAATTAAATCCTGAAGAGAATTGATTACGCTCAACCTGCCCCGGATCCTGCTCGGTTTTATCTGCTTTATTTTTGCTGGTTATATTTCCTTTGCGCAGCAGAAAGAAGGAGCCAATTGGATAATGGGGAATTCACCCTACCAGTTGAGGCTTGATTTTAACGGAAAGAATCCGGCCCTTTCTTCTGTTACATTTCTGAATAACCAGTTCCATGGTTTTGGGGTTTCAACCATAAGCGACAGGAACGGCCAATTGCTTTTTTTTAGTTACCAGGGTAACGTTGGCAGCCGGCAAATAGTAAATGGCGCTTACCTGCAGATGCCGCACGGCGATCTTTTAGCAGATTTGCCTACCAGAGCTTCTTTTGCTGATATGATTGTAAAAAGCCCTGCTGACTCGAACATTTATTACCTTTTTTTTATAGATGGAATAAAGAATAGCTGGCCATCTGTCAGTCCCAATCTGTATCAGGTGCAGATAGATATGCGCCTGAATAATGGTTTTGGCGATGTAGTGCCAAATTCCAGGCAATTACTAAAACGGAACGTAAGCGCAATGAAGCTAACCGCTTTAATGCATAGCAATAACCGCGATACCTGGGTACTAGCTTTAACCAATAAATGTGATACTGCCATTGCTTATCAGGTAAATTCTGCAGGCATTCAGGCACCGGTGTTAACCAGAATTACAACGCCGCTCGACACTCAGAGTAAGCTGAAGGCATCTTTAAACAGCGAAATGGTTGCCGTAAATGGACTGCAGGGAGTAAATCCAACCGTAGTGCTTTTCGATTTTAATCGAACCACCGGTGTGCCTACGTATCGATATTCCCTGGCTTCGGCAAGTGGCTTGTATCCGTTATTTTCCTTTGCCTTTTCGCCCGATAATTCAAAATTATATGCCGGTACCGTAGGTCATAACGGCTATCCCTACAATGGAACCATATTTCAGTTCGATCTCGCATTAGGTAATGCTGCGCAGGTGCAGCAATCCCGCAATATTGTTTTTCAAAATGATTCGGCAGCAATTGGAGATATCCAAATAGGAATAGATGGAAAGCTTTATTTTACGGGAATTGGAAAGTATTTAAGCGAGATCAGCTGTCCGAATTTTTATGGTACTGCCTCTAAGGTTAAGTATAAGGCAATACCTATAAATAGCTATGCAGGTGTTGTCTCGCTACCTACTCTAAACCAAACCATTTTCCGGAATGCCGATAAATTGCAGGCACAGGCTTACCGCAACGTAATCTGCGAGGGTGATTCGGTGCAGCTGTCCGCCTATGGAGCGGGAGCGGAACAGTTCAAATGGAAACCAGCCAATGGCTTAATTCCTTTATCCGATACTTTAGTTAACCCGATCGTAAATCCAACTGAAACTACTACTTACATGGTAATTGGCAGCAGCACCTGCCGCACCGATACGGCTTACGTAAAAGTAACGGTATTGCCTAAGCCCAAGCCTCTGTCAATATCAGGTCCGCTTCAGGTTCATACGTATGCCGAAAAGCAGGTTTATTCAGTAAAAGACCCAGTGCCGGGAAACAAGTTCGACTGGCAAATAAGCGGCGGCACAATAGAAAAGGGGCAGGGAAGCAGCCGCATTGAAGTGAATTGGGGAGCAGCCGGCACCGGAAGCATTACCGTAACGGAAAGTAATGCCGCTGGCTGTAAATGGGGAAGTGCAAGCCTGGAAGTGGAAATCTCCGGCGAGCCTGATCTAATTATCTACAACATTATCACGCCAAACAACGACGGAAAGAACGATGCTTTTGTAATTGAGAACCTGAAGTGGTACCCGCAGCATGAGCTCCGCATTTTTAACCGCTGGGGCGTGGAAGTTTACCAAACTAAGAATTATCTCAACAACTGGAAGGCGGAAAATATAAGCTCCGGAATTTATTACTACTTCTTTACTGCTCAAGGAAAAGCCTGGAAAGGTTGGGTGGAAGTAGTGAAGTAAATATTTCTTCCTGAAAACATACTCTTACTTTTTAGCTGAAAAGAGTAGCATTTTCAGGCTAAAAACCAAAGCCGGAAACTACGCTTGTAGTTTCCGGCTTTTTGTTTATTCCAGTTTGCCAATACCCTTACGGTTGCCAAGTTTAAACGTGAAGCTGTAATAAATGGGAATGAAATACGACGAAACGATCTGGCCGCTGTCGTGGCGGTTGCCGGAGTAAGCGGCGTAGAAGCCGCCCAGATCCAGGTTGGTGCGGGGCCAGATAAAGCGCAAACCGTATAAGCCAAAGCCATAGGTTCGGTCGCCGGGAACGGAAAGGATATAATTTTCGCTCATAAATGCCAGCCGGTTCGACATGCGTTTTACCCCGCCCAGCATTACCAGCGGGGTGCTGGAAACATTGCCGTTAAAAAAGGCGAAACCGATACCGGCCGTAATATGGTCGCTTTTATTGCCGTAGGTTCCGGCGCTATAGAGCAAACCGAATTGCTCTTCCAGGAAATTGACAAAAAGCACGCCGCCGGCCACGTTGGTATTTTCAGTGGTCGGAAAACTGATCTTAGGCGTTAGGGCAAAAATATTATTTTCCAGCGGCAGGAAAGGCATCAGCAAAAAAGTGCTGCCTATAGAGATGTTGTCCGTTATGCCGTAGTTAATGGAATTTAAATAACCGTAAATGGTTTGAACGTAGCCTTCGCCGCGTGGAATGCCCCGGCCGGTCGGGCCGAAGTACAGGCGGCTGTCGTGCGGGTTCGGTACCCAGTAGTAACCGCTTTTAAGCCGGTTTTCCACTTCTTTCATGTAGCGGATATTCCCGAAAGTAGCCGTAATCGTTCCAAAATATTCCGTATTGAAAACGTATTCCGAAGCCCGTTTTTCGGCAACGGTGCCGAAGAACTTCATGCCGTTGCTCAGAATTACGTAATACACCTTTCCCGAAAGCGCAGTTGCGGCAGGTCTGGTGTCGGATTGGGCGGGAACGGGAACTGCCGGAGCAGGAGCAGGCGTTTTTTGCGGCGGCACAGTACTGTTTTTAGCACGCGCTTCTATCAGCTGGCCGGTAAGTTCAAATTCGCTTTGGGTATAAGGCCGGTAATCTATTTTGCCGTTCCGTTTTACTATTTCCAAGATAATGCCGTCCGGCGTTTGCAGAAACCTTCCGATCTGGAACGTAGCCGAATCGGCGAAAGGGAAAAGATTATACCTGATCTTTTCTTCCAGGTCTATTACTTCGCCTACGACCGGGCTTACGGGCAAAACTTTCTGATCCTGCAGGGTTTGCCCCAGTACCGGCCAGGCCGCCAACAGCAAGGTGAAAAACAGTAGCTTTTTAAGCAGAAAAACCGGGAAACGCATGGGAGTCTGAGGTCAGAATTTTTCCGAATTTAAGCAAATTAATTGCAATGCGTACTCCGGTTGTTCCGGTTTTTACTCCCGGAACCGTCCTTCTGCTTCCGGCCGGCCCGCTTTAGCCACATCCGGATCTACGTAAGGCTCTTCCTTAATTACGTAGTGTACCGCATAACTTTTGGGCCGGACTTTCGCGCCGAAGCGGTTCACGTATTGCTGGGTAAATTCGGCGCCGAAGAAAACGATAAGCGAGGAGTAATAGATCCAGACCAGAATGATGATAACCGAACCGGCCGCGCCATAAGCCGACCCCACATCCGAGAAACTCAGGTACCAGCCGATCAGGAATTTGCCGATCACAAAAAGCAAAGCCGTAAGCAGGGCGCCCGGCCACACATCCTTCCAGCGGATAATGGCATCGGGCAGGTATTTAAAGATCAGGGCAAACAAGGCGGTAATTATGCCAACCGAAATAATAAAGTCCAGTATTTTGAATAAAACGACGGTCACATCCGGAAGCAATTCCCGCAGGTAGTCGGAAAAAAGGGTCAGGGCCGCGCTTACTACAAACGACACCAAAAGCAGCAAAGCCACGCTTAAAATAAGGCCGAAAGACAAAAAGCGGGCCTTTACCATCTGCATGATCCCGCTTTTGGGCTTGGGTTTTATGTTCCAGATGGTATTGAGCGAGTCTTGCAGGGTTATAAAGAAGGTGGTAGCCGCAAAGATCAGCATCACGATGCCGATCACGGCAGCCAGGCCGCTTTTTTTCAGCTGGCTGGCGCTGGCAATCATGGACTGAATTTCCTTGGCCGCCTCCGCGCCCAGGGCAGCCTGGGCCTGCGAATGAAGCTCGCCGCTCATGGCTTCCTCGCCAAAAATAGAACCGGCGGCAATGAGAATAATAACCAGCAGGGGTGGTAGGGAGAAGATGGTATTGTACGACAATGCGGCAGCCAGCCGGAAAGAGTTATTGTTCATGAACTCGTCGAACGCATTTTTGCTCAGCGAGAGGGCGGCTTTAGCGGTAATCTTGGGCATATACAGGTCGGGTAAAGTGCATGGTATTATCAGTGTCCTAGATACGACTGCAATAATTAATTAGTTGACGCAGTTTTACAGTTACCCGACAAAGCAAGGAGAAAGAAAGGATTTCGGTAAGTGAAAAAAAAGTTATTTATTTATCTTTGGAAGCATACTTTTGGTCCTTTTTTCCGACCTCTATCTGAACCCCTTTACAAAACACTATTATTACGCATAACCAATCATGAATAAATTCCAGGTAACGGCCCGGTTGGCAAAACCGGTGCAGCTTATTTTGCTTTTCGCGCTCTTTACTTTTTCAGGCTGCAACTCCCACGAAATTTACCCCGCGGCCGAAGGCTTCGATGAAAAAGGATCGGATAAGAAAGCAATTAAAATTGCGGATGAAATGATGGAAAAGCTGGGCGGTTACCAGGCTTGGGAAGATGCCCGGTTTATTGCCTGGACCTTTTTCGGCCAGTACCAGATCTGGGATAAAAAAGAAAACCTGGTGCGCCATGAGAAAGATAATACGGTTTCCATTTTTCACCTGAGCCAGCCGATAGGGCAGGTTTTTGTAAACGGCCGTCGCATTCAGGATCAGAACAAGACCCTCAGCAAGCTTAACCAAGCGCATATTCAGTTTTTGAGCAGCGCTTATTTTCTGGCCATGCCTTATAAACTGAAGGATGCCGGCGTTACCCTGAAATACAAAGGCGAAGGCACTACCATGAGCGGCCGGAAGGCAGATATTCTGAACCTTACCTTTAAAGATGCCGGCGCCACCCCGGATAATATGCACGATCTATACATCGATAAGGAAACCAAATTGCCGGCGCAATGGGCCTTTTACGGCAGTAAAGAAGATAAAGAGCCGTCCTTCGTGCGCCTTTGGGCCGACTATAAAGATTATAAAGGCATAAAGCTGGCAAGCAACCGCAATTCCAAAGACGATACCTTGTCGGTTTCCCATATTGTAGTTACCAACATGGTGCCGAAAGAACTATTCTTAAGCGCGGTTCCGATCGATAAAAGCAAGATCAAATAAGTAAGGGGACAGATTTAGTATTGATAATATATCATTCCCTCTGTCATTCTGGAAGCAACTTGTGAGTTCTGTGCTCCGGACTCACAGGTTTCTTCCAGAATGACAATTGTAGTAGTTTAAAGTAAATTTGTTCACATCCTTAACGGAGTTTATATTCCCGGAAACGGTACACTGAAACAAAAAAAAGTAAAGCCCGGCAAGAAGTTGCCGGGCTTTACTTTTTTTAAAAGAATTATAGCGTTTTACAGCTTGTCGATACTTATTGTAAGGTTGCCTTTGGCGTTTACAATGGCTTTAATGGCCGTTGGTGTCAGGTAAATATTATCCGGCACAATGTCGGTTACTTTGCCTCGCAGCATTACGCTTTCGTGCACGCGGCCTTGTTCGTTCAGCGCTTTCTGGATCTGCTTTTTAGTGTCTTCTAACTGGCTTTTCAGCGGGAAATTGATCTGGTCCTGGATCATGGTGCGGAATTTATTTTTGGCCAGCCAGCTTGCCGAAGAAAGCAGCTTGTCGCGGGTTTCGAGGTTATAATCTACGTCGCGCACTTTTATAGAACCGGTTTCGGCATCGTAATACGGAACGGCCTGCAGGAATACTTTCCCTTTTATTTTTTTAGTAATAAATCCGGCTTTGGTTTTTCCGTCCACGTCCAGCATTACTATCAGCTTGTCGCCGCTGGGCGTAATGGCGGCGTCTTTAATGGTTACTTCGTCGGAGCCTTCAAACTTAAAGGTTTTGCCGGCAAACTGGTCTTTCAGCAATTTGGTGGCGTAATCGTAGGAAATTTCGCCGCTCAGGCCGATCTGTACATCGTCGGGAATGCGGCTGTCGGTTACCAGTTTCGGTAGGGTTGGGTTGGCTTTAAAAACAGGTTTGCCGTTGGTAAAGGTTTCGATGAAAGAATTCATGCCGATGCGCATGCTGATCTCGCCGTTGCGGGCTACCAGCGGCGATACGCGGATGGCCGTTGGCGTGATCTTCAGCCAGGCATCGTAGGTATCGTCGATCTTGATTGGCTGCTGTACCTGCACCCAGGCCTGCTGAATGTACTGTTTTATGTTTACCCGCGCCTGAATTTCCTGGTCGAGCATTTTGGTAATTTCGCCCAGCTGGCTGCGCAAAGCCGGTTCTACAAAGCGCGCTAAACCGATCTTCATCGGACCGAGTTCAATAACGGGTTTGGTGTCGCCCCAAGCAAAATCGCCCACGGTGGTTGTTTTAATTTTATAATCTTCGGTAAAAGCCAGCGCGGTTTCGCTTTTGGCGGTAAAGTCGAATTCGGTGCTTTCCGATTTTTCGAGGGTAGGGCAAATATCACAGGCTTTCCATTTGTACTGGCCTTTTACCCAGATGTGCAGCGGAATGGTGAAGTAGATCTTGTTGTTTTCGGCCCGGATACCCACGTCGCCTTTCTTCCAGACTTTCACGGCTACGTTGTCGTCGTTCAGGTTTTCGTCGTTGTAAAGCAAGCCTTTAAATTCCTGGTTCAGTTTGCTTTGGAGCGTGGCTACTTTAAAGGAAACCGGTACGTTAATGGTAGAGAGTTTCCGCTCAAATGCAGGCGCCGGCGCGGCCTGGGAAACCGGGGCGGCCGTATTAAGCGAAGTGGTACTCTTGCAGGCAGGTAAGCTGAAAGCTGCGCCTATAAGCAACGAAAAGCAGGCAGAATGAATAAATCGTTTCACGAAGTTTTAGGTTTTTTGAAAAACGGCGCAAGTTACGATTTTTTTCAGCCTTATTTTTCAGAACCCTAACTTAATAACGGAACCTGTAACTTAGTAACGGAACTTAAACTTTATGCAGCTCGGCGAGCAGTTCTTCCAGTTCATTTTCTTCGGCCACCAGCTTGCATTGAATTAAAATGCCGCCCAGATACACGGCAAAGAACGGCGTGCCGGAAAGGTGTACTTCCTTGCTCGATACCGGGTTTTCGGCGGCATCCATGAGCAGGAATTTTACATCCTGGTAACGGGCGTCTTCCGAGAGTTTCCGGAAAGTTTGCCCCATGCGTTCGCAAACGGGGCAATCGGTTTTGGTAAATTTTACAACGACCCGCGCATTTTCGAAAATCAGGCTGCGAAGTTCAGTATCAGTGGCTTTTTGAATGGGCATGGGCAATAGTTTGCTAAATTCAGGGTATTGGAATTGTGAAGTAAACAAACGGAACCCGCATAAGTTTGTTGGCCGCTTTCAGGGAATGCCGGAGGGTTAAAAACAGCATCGCCGGAAAGTGCTATTTCCGGCGATGCTGAGAGGTGATGTATAAAAACGGTACGATTTAGAACACAAAACCTACCCGGATGCCGTTACGCACGCGCGGACCAAAGTTGAAATTGCTTTCATCGGGCGTTTTTATCGTAATGGAGCTGCCGTTATTGTAAGTGGTAGTGGTTTCTACTTCCGATAATTTGGTGCTGCTTAATTCCAGACCTAACTCATAACCAAAGTAAAGATGACGGGCAACGTAAAAATCGCAACCAGCCACGCCGGCCAGGCCGATCAGGAAAAAGCCCCGGTTATTGCCGTTGTCGATGCTGCCATCAATTTCAATGCGGTCAATGCCGCCGCCGCGGTCGTTTTCATCTTCAAAATGCACATTCTTAATACCGAAAAGCAGGTCGGCGCCTACGTACGGCGATAAGCGGTTGGTGCCGGCAAAGTGCTTCTCAATACCCGGAGCCAGGCTGAACTCAATGGTCCGGGATTCTACGTCAGGGCGTGGCGCATCGCTGTTGTAGCTGATATTCACGCCTAGGCGCACAGCCATGTTGTCGCTCAGGAAATAGCGGCCACGGAGCTGGTTCAGGGAGTTGCTCAGGCTTACGCCGCCGTTCAGCAGGCTTACGTTGGCTTCCATGGTTACTTCCCCGGCTACCGGCTTAATGCCACCTTCATCGGAAGTGGTAGTAGTCTGAGCTTTCGCGCCGAAAGCCAGGCCGGCCAGTAAAGCAGCGGATAAAATAAGTTTTTTCATAGTATTTATAATGAAATTAAGGGTGAATTGTTTAGCGTATTTCTAAACTGATGCAAACTTATGCCTAAAAATCCTTCCGAAGCAAGCGGTAAATTGCTGATGATCGTAACCAACTGAGGGCCAGTGGAGAAAAGTGCCAGATTGTTTAATGGGCGGAAGAAAACAAAAAGCCTTTCTGTTTTGGCAGGAAGGCTTTTGAAAACGGTATAAAAATCAGCGGAAAATCTAAGCCGGAATTTCCTGCATCTTTTTCAGGTTCACCAGCATGTCTTCGGTCATTTCGTCTAAACCAAATTGCGGTTTCCAGTTCCAGTCCTGGCGGGCGGCGCTGTCGTCGATGCTCTTTGGCCACGAATCGGCGATCTGCTGGCGCGAATCCGGTTTGTAGCTAATGGTAAAGTCCGGAATGTGTTTCTGAATGGCTTCGGTAATTTCTTTCGGAGAGAAGCTCATGGCGCTCAGGTTATAAGAAGAACGCACCTTTACCTGTTCAGCCGGCGCATGCATTAAATCTAATGTAGCTTTCAGGGCATCCGGCATGTACATCATCGGCAGATACGTGTTTTCCGACAGGAAGCACTCATACGTTTTCTGAGCCAGCGCCTGGTGGTAAATATCGACGGCGTAATCGGTGGTGCCGCCGCCCGGTAAAGCTTTGTAACCGATCAGACCCGGATACCGGAGGCTTCTTACGTCCAGGCCGTATTTCTCGAAGTAATATTCGCACCAGCGTTCTCCCGCCTGCTTGCTGATGCCGTAAACCGTGTTCGGGTCCATTACGGTGTGCTGAGGCGTATTCTCGCGGGGCGTATTCGGGCCGAAAACGGCAATGGAGCTTGGCCAGTAAACCTTTTCAACCTTATGCTCAAGTGCGGCATCCAGCACGTGGAACAATCCGTCCATGTTCAGTTTCCAGGCGAATTTCGGGTTTTTCTCGCCGGTGGCGGAAAGCACGGCTGCCAGATGGTAAACCTGCTTGAATTTATATTTGCTGTAGAGTTCGCCCAACCGGTTTTTATCGAGCACATCCAGCGTTTCGAAGGGGCCGGATTCGCGCAATTCCTCGCTTTTCGGGGTTTGAATATCGGAAGCTACCACGTTGGCATCGCCGTAAAGTTTGCGGAGCTCCATGGTGAGTTCAGAACCCAATTGCCCGCCGGCGCCAACCACTAAAATCGTATCTTTTGTATTGCTCATTGCTGGAGTGAAATATTTATGCAAAGTAACCAATTATGCCCGAAAGCTAAAAATTATGAACGAAAGATGCGCCCCTTTTAATATCTTTGCCTTATTTAGTGAATAATGATTAGTGATTAGTGATTAGTGATTAGTGATTAGTATTTTAATGATTAATACCATCTCATTAATACACCTGTCATCCTGAGCGCCAGCGAAGGACCTCGTCGGCTTTCAGTAGAAAAGCACGCTGCAACATGGCAACCATTTAAGGGATGACTTCTACTACAAGCAACGCTTACCGAACAACGAATAACGAACAACGAAAATATGTACGATACCTTAAAACCCGCCTTAGAAAAAGAACTGGCCGAAATTCAGGAAGCCGGTTTATTTAAAAGAGAACGCATTATTACCACGCCGCAGGGTGCCGATATCCGCACCGACGAAGCCGGCGACGTGATCAACTTTTGCGCCAACAACTACCTGGGCCTTTCTTCCGATCCGCGTGTAACGGAGGCTGCCAAACGCACGATAGATTCCCACGGTTACGGCATGAGCTCGGTGCGTTTTATTTGCGGCACCCAGGATATTCACAAAGAACTGGAACGTAAAATTGCGGACTTTTTAGGAACCGAAGATACCATTTTATATGCCGCCGCTTTCGATGCAAACGGGGGCGTTTTCGAACCGCTTTTAGGTGAAGATTCTGCCATTATCTCCGATGCCCTGAACCACGCTTCTATTATAGACGGCGTGCGTCTTTGCAAAGCCCAGCGCTACCGCTACGAGCACAACAACATGGCCGATCTGGAAGCCAAACTGCAGGAAAGCCAGCACCTGAAGCACCGCATTATCGTTACCGACGGTTCTTTTTCGATGGACGGAACCATTGCGCAATTAGACGTGATCTGTGACCTGGCCGATAAATACAAAGCCTTGGTAATGGTAGACGAATCGCACTCTTCGGGCTTTATCGGCAAAACTGGCCGCGGTACGCACGAATACTGCAATGTAATGGGCCGCGTAGATATTATTACCGGTACCTTGGGTAAAGCCTTAGGCGGCGCCATGGGTGGTTTTACTTCCGGCCGCAAAGAAATTATTGAAATGCTGCGCCAGCGTTCGCGTCCGTATTTGTTTTCAAACTCCCTGATGCCGGCTATTGTAGGCGCTTCCATTGCGGTTTTAGATTTCCTTTCCGATACCACCGAACTCCGCGACCGCCTGGAAAAAAACACCATGTACTTCCGCGAGAAAATGACCGCTGCCGGTTTCGACATTAAGCCGGGCGTGCACCCGATCGTGCCGATCATGCTCTACGATGCCAAACTGGCCCAGGATTTCGCTTCCAAACTGCTCGATAAAGGTATTTACGTAATTGGTTTCTACTACCCGGTAGTTGCCAAAGGACAGGCCCGTATCCGCGTGCAGCTTTCCGCCGCCCACACCCAGGCACACCTGGACAAAGCCATTGCCGCCTTCACCGAAGTAGGCCGGGAACTGGGAGTTTTAAAGTAATCAGACGATTTGAAGATTTGGAAATTTGAAGATTTGAAAATGTAACTGAATGTGAATTGCCGGTAAAAACACCAGCAATGGTGTGAGATTATTGGGTCATCCCGAACGAAGTTGGGGGAACTTATGGGGGCCGCATATTTTAAAATGGATAGTCAGACAAATCTTGCTACGCTCGCTTAGTGCTTGTAATCTCCATACGTTTCTTCGACAAGCTCAGAATGACCTGCTTTCTTTCTTAGTTATGGCTACGGTGAAAACACAAATAATGGCGTGAATGAAGGCAATAACCTATGAAGTTTTAGGTTAGGAGTAAGATTGCTTTTTTGCCGCTGTTGTTTTCACTAAAAGCCTTCCTGTTGTTTAATCCTCAAATTTCCAACTCTTCAAATTTCCAAATCATTACATTCCCCTTTTAAGAAAAATGAAACGCATACTTTTTTACCTTTTACCGCTACTGTTTTTGATTGCCTGCAACAAGGGTAAAGAAAAAGAGAGAGCGAACCTAAGCCCGCGCGATGCAGCTGTTAGTAAGATCGACAGCCTGGAAACCCAGATCCGGGCTTCGGTGGATAAGCAGGAAAACCCCGATGTAACGCTGGCGCTGAATGCTATTAAACATTACCGCTATTTTGCCGCCGATTTCCCGCAGGACAGCCTGAGCCCGGATTATTTGTTTCGGGCAGCCCAGATCTACGAAGGCGTGTTGCAGGATCATGCGGAAGCCGCTGAAATTTACGGCAGCGTTTATGAGAAATATCCCAAATATAAGAACCGCCCCATGATGCTTTTCCACCAGGGCAACGCTTACATCGAAGCGCAGGATACCGCTTATGCTTCTTTGTATCTGGGAAGATTTATCCGGGAATACGGCAACCACCCCTTTGCCGACGATGCCCAAGGTTTGCTGAATATCATGCGGATGAACGATGCCCAGTTGCAGGATTTCCTGACCAAAGCCCGGAAACAACCGGAAGGCTCCGCGCAGCATCAGTAATCTGTTTCAGCCAGTATTTCAACCTCCTGAACAGTGCAGCCGCTTGGGTTGCACTGTTTTTTTATGCCTAGACCTTAAACCTTTCGGCTGGCTGCCGGTTTCCTAAAGAAAATAGCAAGCGACAGCAGTTGCTAAACGTAGGAAATATGGTGTTACAGTTAGGAGACATGGCCCCGGATTTTACCGTGGGCTCTACCGAAGGGGTGATCGAGTTTCATAAGTGGCTGGGCGATAGCTGGGGCATGTTGTTTTCGCATCCCTCGGCGTTCCATTCGGTTTGTACCACCGAGCTGGCCGTGCTGGCCCGGCTCAAACCCGAGTTCGATAAACGCAACACCAAGCTGCTGGGCCTGAGCGTGGATACGCTGGAGTCTTATTTCGAATGGTTTAAAGATATTAAAGAACTGGAGAATGTAACCATCAATTACCCGATGATTGCGGATTCGGACCGGAAAGTAGCCAGTATTTACGGCATGATCCACCCAAATGAATCGCAGACGTTTACCATTCGCAGCCTTTTCCTGATCAATCCCCAGAAAAAGATCAGGCTGATGCAGATATACCCCGGCTCGTTGGGGCGCAGTTTTCAGGAAATTTTGCGGGCGCTGGACTCTTTGCAACTCACCGACAAATACGAAGTGGCTACCGGAGCAGAATGGAAAAACGGCCAGGATTGCATTATCATGCCTTCGGTGCCCGACAGCGAGCTGCATGCCCGGTTCCCGAAAGGCTTTCGGGAGCTGAAACCCTACTATAAGGTTACACCCCAGCCTAATTTGTAAAAAGGTTGAAAAATATATTTTTGTTAATCCGGTTAGCAGAAAATGCCAGCCGAAACAGGTTTTTCAGGTCCGGCAGACAACCGGTTTTTTAGTAGTTTTACCCGGCGGAGAAACGGATCTCCGTGCATTAATCAGTATAAAATGGCTTTACAACTAGGAGACATTGCCCCGGATTTTACGGCCGAAACCACCGAAGGCACTATCGAATTTCATAACTGGCTCGGCAACAGCTGGGGCGTTTTATTTTCGCACCCCGCCGATTTTACGCCGGTTTGTACTACCGAACTAGGGGCCGTGGCACGGCTGAAGGGCGAGTTCGATAAACGGAATACCAAAGTTATTGCCGTAAGCGTAGACGACGTAGAATCGCATAAAAGCTGGATAAACGATATTAACGAAACCCAGCACACCACTATGAATTTCCCGATCATTGCCGATCCGGAACGCAAAGTGGCCGACCTCTACGGCATGATCCACCCGAATGCAAGTAATACGCTTACCGTGCGTTCGGTTTTCATTATTGGTCCGGACAAGAAAATAAAACTTACCTTAACGTACCCGGCTTCTACCGGCCGTAATTTCCAGGAGATCCTCCGCGTACTTGATTCCCTGCAATTATCGGCACAATACAGCGTAGCTACCCCCGCCGACTGGAAAGACGGCGAAGATGTGGTAATCTCCAACGCTATTAAAAACGAAGACATCCCCGCCAAATTCCCGAAAGGTCACCGCGAGATTAAACCTTACCTCCGCATGACGCCGCAGCCGAATAAGTAGGATCTGGCGGTTTGGAAATTTGAAGATTTGGAAATGAGGGTATGGATTTCTGAGCTTTCTCAAGTCTTCTAAAGTGTTTCTAAGTACAGTAGCGTTTAGAATAATCGCTCATTAAAAATCCCGGTAGCTCAGGGTTTAAACCATGCGCTACCGGGATTTTTAATTTTGAGCCATCTTCCTAAAAAATGCTATGCTTTTTGTAGAAAAAGGCGTAGCGTTTTCAATTTAGTTGGTAGCCATCAAATTATCGGTATTCACATACAGGAGCTGTACGTGTTGGTCTTTGGCTTTGCCGGCATTTTCCTGAACAAGTTGTATTAGGTGTTTCGTCTGCCGGTTCATCATCCGGTTCCAGAAAACCACAATGGTATAATCTGCTGAAATTTTATTTTGCGGTTTTGTGGTTGGCAGGGGTATTAAATAGCGGCTAAGCGTTTGGAGGTCTAGCAGCGAATCTAGCGGAGCTTGTGGCTTGGGCGGAAAAGAATTGAACTGTCCTTCTTTGTTCCAGGCTAAGTTTGGGAAACCACCGGCGTAGCAGTTAATGTAGAATACCTGAAGCCGGCCGTCTTTATCGAAAAATAGAGATTGTAAGGCTTGGCTGTGATTATTGATTTGTTGGAAGTAACGTTTTTGATCAAATGATTTCAGGTGTTCAAAAAAATAGGCTGTGTCCAGTTCAAAAGAGTTCTCCAGTGGGATGTTATACTTCTTGGCTTGCGAAGCAATCTCGGTTTGGTTTAATTTTTTCGGACTTTTGATACCATATATGCTGCCAGCTAAAAAAGAGCAACTGCTGCAAAACAAAATGATAAGGACGGGAACAAGGCGGAACATAGAAATAAGTTTTTAACAAATTAAAACTTATTTCCTGGGACTACAAAGGTGTTTAGCAGCGGATGTTACACAAGGTCGTTTGTCTGAACTAGGATTTATAGGATTAAATGATAAAAATTATTCCCGACCAAAATAATTACTACGGGCTTGGAGGGGAAGAGAAAAAAGAGCAGGTACAAGGTATTTGAAACTGCTTAAGTATTCACAATATTGGTTTTAAAGCTTTCACAGGGAGCTTATCGAAATTCCTCTTTCCTTGAGCATATCTCGCTCCTGAATTCGAATTATTCCTATTTCGGAATAAAATCCTGTCTATCTTATCAATCCTTAAAATCGTGTTCAGACAATCCTGCTTGCCTAAAAGCAGTAAATAGTTTCCGGGCCGGAGTACAGTAGGTTTTTACACCGGAAAAGTAAAAGTAGTTAATGTTAATTCATCTGATCGCACAGCCTACCGCCTCATGCAAATGGGGAAAAACAATCAACAATTAACAATCAGCAATCAACAATTTAACCATTAAACAATTAAACCGCAGGTTGGCCTAGCTTTTCGAAAGCAGGTTTGTTCTGGCGCGAATCGAAGAGGAACTGGTTTAGTTTGGAGCGGAGGTCGGACGAGGAAAGATTGCGGTAAACGGCGCCTTCGTTCACAATACTGATCTGGCCGGTTTCTTCCGATACTACCAGAATTACGCTATCGGTTACTTCGCTTAAGCCAATGGCGGCGCGGTGGCGCAAACCCAATGAGGCCGGCACATCTTCGCTTTCGGTAACCGGCAGAATGCAGCGGGCAGCTTTAATGCGGTTGCTCGCTACTATTACAGCACCATCGTGCAGCGGACTGGTTTTGTTGAAAATAGAAAGTAGTAAACGCTTGGAAATGGCTGCATCCAGGAAATCGCCGGAATCGGCGTAAAACTGTAATTCGGAACTTTTGGCAAAAACGATCAGGGCGCCTGTGTTTTTGCCGGCTAAGCTTTTGGCCGCTTCAATGAACGGCGTCAGGTTCATGCGGTCGGTGGTTTCTTCTTTGCGCCACGGGAAGCCCCGGAACAGCTTGTCGTTATTGAAAGCCGTGGTTTTCCCGATTAAAAGCAGGAATTTCCGGATCTCCTGCTGAAAAAGGATGATACCCGCAATAACACCTACGCCCATAAATTGCCCCAGAATGGCGGTAAGCAATTCCATGCCGGCCGCTTTCACAATTAAATAGGTAAGGTAAATACTCAGGAAACCGACAAAGATCTTAAGCGCGACGCTGCCGGTAAGCAGTTTGTAAAGCTGGTACAGCAAAATGGTAACCAGCAGGACGTCGAGCACGTCGATCCAGCCAATTTCCATAAAACCGATAGCAAACAGCTTAATCACGTTGTGTTGTCTTTAAAAATAATTTAATGGTCTGAACAGCTTCCTTTACGTCGTGCACCCGCAGAATTTTGGCGCCTTTTGTTAAAGCCAGCATGTTTAGGGCCGTTGTTCCGTTCAGGGCTTCTTCCGGAGCAATTCCCAAAGCCTTATAGGTCATCGATTTCCGCGACATACCGGCCAGTACCGGTAAACCCAGTATTCTGAGGCTTTCCAGCTGATTCAGCACTTCGTAGTTCTGTTCCACCGTTTTGGCAAATCCGAACCCCGGATCGATGATGATGTCTTTCACTCCCAACTGTTTCAGCGCATGAACTTTTTCGGCAAAATACGCCAGCAGTTCCGGCATCAGATTTTCGTAATGCGTCAGCTTGTTCATGGTTTGCGGCGTACCGCGCATGTGCATCAGGATGTACGGCACCTGCAGCTTTGCCGCAGTAGCAAACATCGCGCCATCCAGACTTCCCCCCGAAATATCGTTTATAATCGCAGCTCCTTCCCCGATTGCAGCCTCTGCTACGGAGGCCCTAAATGTATCTACGGAAATTATGGCATCCGGGAACGCTTTCAGGATACTTTTTATGGCCGGAACGATACGATTTTTCTCTTCTTCAGTCGGAATATCGGTAGCGCCGGGCCGGCTGGAGTAACCGCCGATGTCAAGCATGGCAGCGCCTTCCTGCAACAGTTTTTCGGTTCGTTCCAGTATCGTTTTTTCGGAAAAAGTACGGCTGCCGGCAAAAAAAGAATCGGGCGTGAAATTCAGGATCCCCATGGCTATGGGATCGGCAAGTGAGAGGAGATTTCCGCCCACGTTAAGCGTACTTTTGGTTGAAAAAAATGTATCTTTCGGGTTCAAATCCGGTTTCGGGTTCAATAGTTTTAAAAGTAAGATTAAAAAGTTGATTAATCAAACGCTGCAGGAATATAATAAGGTTATTGCGGTTTGCCGCGATACGTTCGTGAAGAAAACCAAGGATTACGGCACCGCCTGGCGCGTGCTCCGGCTGCCTTCCATCACCGATCAGATCTTCATCAAAGCCCAGCGCATCCGCTCTATTCAGGAGAAAGGCGTGCAGCGGGTAGAAGAAGACATTACCTCCGAATTTGTGGGCATTATTAATTACTGCGTGATCGCGCTCATGCAGATGCACCTGCTCAACAACCCGGAAATGAACCTTTCGGCCGAAGAAGTGGAGCAGATGTACAACCGCGAAATAGAGCAGAATATCGAACTGCTGGAAAACAAAAACCACGACTACGGCGAGGCCTGGCGCGACATGCGGATCACCTCCATTACCGACATTATTCTGATGAAGCTGCACCGCACCAAGCAAATTGAAGACAACCAGGGCCAGACCCTTATTTCGGAAGGCGTGGAAGCCAATTACCGGGATATGATAAACTACGCCGTCTTCGTTCTGATAAAGCTGGGGTTTTGACCCCACCCCAACCCTCCCCTAAAAACAGGGGAGGGAGTTTTTTTGTAGGGACAGGTCGCGACCTGTCCGCACGCATATTGAATAACCGTCAGCTAAAGCAGACGGCAATGAAAATGAGGCCTGAGCGTTGATAAAATGATTTTTGACTGGAAGCCTAACGTTTTCAGGCTACTATAAAAAAACGGAAGCTAAAACCAAACTACTGCCCCAAAAGCTCCCCTCCTAACAAAGAAGGGGCCGGGGGTGGTTGAAGACTACAACGAAAGAAAACAAACTAAAATCATCTGCCGAAAAGTCCTCCCCTGTTTTTAGGGGAGGATTTAGGTGGGGTAAAACAAACATTATGAAGTGGATTACGCGCTTTTGCTGGATCTTTGTCGGAGTGCTTTTCATCTTTTCCGGCTTAATTAAGATCAACGACCCGGCTGGTACTGCCATTAAGCTGGAAGAGTATTTCGAAGTTTTCGGCCACGATTTCGGTTCGTTCTTTCTGAGTTTCCGGCCGCTGAGTCTGTACCTGGCTATTTTTCTGAACGTACTGGAAATTGCCCTGGGTGTAGCCCTGCTCATGCGCTGGCATTTAAAAACGGTGCTGAATGCCCTGCTCGCGCTCATTGTTTTCTTCACCTTCCTGACTTTTTATTCGGCCTACTTCAACAAAGTAACGGATTGCGGCTGCTTCGGCGACGCCATTAAACTTACCCCGTGGGAATCGTTTACAAAGGACATTGTGCTGCTGGTTATGATTGTGATTCTGATCGCGACCAAACGCTATATTCCGGCTCAGAGAAACTACCGGATGGCCGGCATTGTAACCGGGATAGCCACCGCGTTTTCCTTCCTGGTGGGTATGTACGCCATTCTGCACGAACCAATCCTCGATTTCCGGGCATATAAAGTAGGCAACAACATTCCGGCTTTAATGAAGCCATCCGAACCGCTTCGCTACAAATACATTATGGAGAAGAACGGCCAAGAAAAGGAATTTGAAGTTTACCCGACCGATACCACTTGGGTTTACAAAGAAATGGTACCCCTGAACCCGGAAGCCGGCCCGAAGATCACCGATTTCAGCGTTTGGAACGATGAAGGCACGTTTACCGACGAAGTATTTACCGGAAACAAGCTCCTGATCCTGGTGCATACCGTAGAGAAAACCGATAAAAGTGCTTTTGCCGAAATAAATAAACTGGTTGAAGAGCTGCAAGGTGCTCCGCTCCAGATCTGGGCCTTAACTTCCAGCGGTGGTCAGCAATTCGACGTTTTCCGCCACGAACAAAACTTAGCCGTTCCTTTCTACTTCACCGATGCTACCGTGCTCAAAACTATGATGCGCTCCAATCCGGGTATTATGCTCCTGAAAAACGGTACCGTAGTTGGCAAATGGAGCCGTAACGATGTACCGACAGCGGAAGAGGTGAAATCGAAGTTGTAAGGTCGTTGCTCGTTGTTCGTTATTCATTGTTCGGGATGCCGGATAGAGAGCAACGAGCTTGAAATTTAGGTCATCCTGAGCGCCAGCGAAGGACCTCGTCGGCGAACAGTATGAAAATTAGCTACAACGAGAAAATGAAAGGCCTGTTTTTTTGTGTACATCATTACAAACCCTAAGAAATCCGTGCTTTACACTGGTGTAATTAACAAAAAGTTGGACGAGAGCTAAGAAGGAAGCTTTGATTGCAATTGCAAACCCGAACTGGGATTTTCTGGAAGTATAAGTGCTTTTCGTTAATTTCTCTGCAGTTCTCCAACGAGGTCCTTCGCTGGCGCTCAGGATGACAGAACCTTTAAAGCTTCGAATCAACAACGAACAACGAATAACGAAATTTGAAAACAGTATCCTTTTTACTTAAAAGACTCGCGCACGGCCTGCTGATCCTGCTGGGCGTGGTGGTTACGGTTTTCTTTTTGTTCAACGTGCTGCCCGGCGATCCGGTAGCTTTGCTGGCCGGTCAGCGTTCCGACCTTTCCACGCGCGAAGCCATTACGAAAGAACTGGGTTTGGATAAACCGTTGCCGGTACAGTTGCTCTACTACGTAAACGATATTTCCCCGCTGGGTATTCACGCTGCCGATTCTGCTACGCAAGCCAAATACGATTACAAGAAAATAGTGCCGGTTTCCGGCGAAAAAGTGCTGGCCTGGAAAACGCCTTACTTGCGGCGTTCCTTTCAGAGCAATAAAAATGTAACCGATATCCTGCTCGATCATTTTACCGGAACGCTTTGGCTGGCCGCCGCCGCTATGCTTATTGCATCTGTAATAGGAATTACATTTGGCATATTAGCAGCGCTTAAACCGCACAGCTGGCTCGATCACACGCTCATTTCCACGTCCATTCTGGGAATTTCGGTGCCATCTTTTGTAGCCGCCATTCTCATTGCCATGACTTTCGGTTTTTACTGGAGCCACCTTACCGGCTTAAACCTGACCGGGCAGTTATTCGAAATCGATCCGTTTGAAGGCCGGAAGCTGGAATTGCGTAATTTAATTCTGCCGGCAGTTGCCCTGGGAATCCGTCCGCTGGCCATTATTACGCAATTAACCCGAAGCTCTATGGTAGATGTTTTGAGTCAGGATTACATCCGGACGGCACGCGCTAAAGGATTGTCAAAAAGCAACATTATCCGGAAACATGCCCTGAAAAATGCCCTGAATCCGGTAATTACGGCCGTTTCCGGCTGGCTGGCTTCGCTTATGGCGGGTGCGTTCTTCATCGAATACATTTTCAACTGGAAAGGCCTGGGTTCGGTAACCTTACGGGCGGTAGAAAACCTCGATTTTCCGGTGGTAATGGGCGCAACCCTGTTCATCGCTTTCCTGTTCATTCTCATCAACATCCTCGTCGATCTGATGTACACCGTGCTCGATCCGCGGGTGAAACTCGACTAGCCATGCACATCTATTTAATCGGTATGCCCGGCGCCGGAAAAACTACCCTCGGCCGGCAGCTTGCCGCTACTCTGAACCTTCCTTTTATTGATCTGGATGAAGCTATCGAAAAGCAGGCCGGTTTAACCATTCCACAACTATTTGAGCAAAAAGGAGAAGCTTATTTCCGGCAACTGGAATCCGAAGTTCTGAAAACCGTTTCTGATTCTGCCGAAAGACTGGTAATTGCCACCGGCGGCGGCACGCCCTGCTTTTCCGACAATATGGCTTTTATGAACAAAAATGGCACTACAGTTTATTTAAGAACCGAACCGGATGTTCTGGTGCAAAGGCTTTTAAATCAGGAGTTAAGCCAAAGACCTTTACTTAAGGGAAAATCGGAAACAGAACTGCTGGCCTATTTAACGCAAACAATAACGGCCCGGCAACCGTTTTACTTACAGGCTGGTATTATTTTTGAAGCGCGGGATAATATGCAGGCTGTGGCACAACTGTCAGCTTTTATTAGTCGTTTCGAAAGCAGTTGCTAAGCGATGGCAGGCTTATATAACAAAATTAGCTACTTTTACCCTGAAGAAAACACGTACAAATTCCCATACCTATGAAACCGAATCATAAAGGCAGTGCCCAATTGTTCGAGAACCCTTTTCTGGAGCGGCTCACCAAAACCCATATTGCGCTCCCGATTTCTATTTTCATTGCCATTTCTATCGGGCTTATCTATTATGGATTCATGCATGGCTTCCTCGATGTGCTTTCGGCCATTGGCTTGTTCTTTGCCGGCTGGCTGATCTTTTCTTTGATCGAGTACATGGCGCACCGGCACGTATTCCACATGGAGCCTACCAATAATTTTAAAAAGAACATTCAGTATAAATTCCACGGCAACCACCACGACTACCCGAAAGATAAAGACCGGCTGGCCATGCCGCCCATTGTGAGTTTGTTTATTTCCTCTTTCCTGTTCTTTACCTTCAGACTGGTTTTCGGACAGTTTGTATTCGGTATTGTAGCCGGTTTACTGTTTGGCTACGCGCTTTACCTGTTCGTGCACTATGCCGTACATGCCTACGCCCCGCCTAAGAACTTTCTGAAAACGCTCTGGATCCACCACAGCATTCACCATTATAAAGATCCGAACCGTGCTTACGGCGTATCTTCTCCGCTTTGGGACTGGGTATTCGGTACCATGCCGGAACGGAAGAAATAGATAGTTATCTTTATCTATTGAATTAAAAAGGGACTTCGGCCCCTTTTTTTTATGCCCGGATTTTACCTAAAGCTGGTGCTCAATAGCCTATAAACTGAAGAGTAATTCCGTTCGCCGTTGTTGCATATTTTCATTATAGCTATCAGACTAAGTTGATATATTGTGTTATCGCGGCCTTGTGAAGGCAGGGCAGTTTTATCCTAAAAAAACAGCTTTTTCAGATACTTTTATCCGAAAACTTCCTGTTAGGGGTCTATTGATCCCCGGATTGTAGCCTGAAAATGGACCACGCGGGCTAATAAGCCCGCAACAGGATGCTTCCGGATCAATAGATCCGAAAGATCAAACGGAGAGGATCCGCTAGAATGAAACAGCCCTGCTTGTGAAGTGAACTATCGCATGCCGAACCCTGACGAAAAGCATTTTTTACAGCTACGCTGGATCCTTTCGACTCCCGTCTCAGGAATGCTCAAATGGCGCAGTAGTATGTAATAGTTTCTTCGGAGCTTCCCTCGCAAGTTTCGTGGTCCCGCCCTTGCTTATGCTCTGTATGGCATCATGCATTGGCTTCGTCTGATGATTATTCTGTTTTTGCCGGCCATTATCTTGCAGCCTGCTTTTACCCGATAAATAAAACTTTTTGAAGCGCCAGAGTCTTCTTTGTGCAGCACTGGGGCTTTTATGTTTCAACTGTAAGCCGGTTCCTGTCTAATACACAAGGGTATTTTTGAGACTTTTAGCAAGTGCCGTAATTACGTATCGGTATAGCGAGCCAACATATTGCCGGCCGAATTGCCGGTTCTTTTAGCGGTTTGAGCTGCATGCTTGCAATCTTCATGTTCTATCAGGCTCTTTAGTTGTAATTGGGTAAAGTACATCAATCTGTACGGCGATTTATGCACAATTTTGTCCACAGGCTTATATGTGCTTTTTCTTCCGGAATTAAGTCTAGATTTTATGAATTAAGTTTTAAAAAGCCCGCCCCGGTAGTAGTTATCCTCATTTTAGTGAAAATTATAATGCTTTATTCATGCACGCTGTTAGACGGGAAATTGCTAAAATATAATTTAAAAGAGGATTAGTGCCGCAATGTGGATAAGTAAGGTTGTTTTTCGTTTTCCACAGGCAGAATTCCAAAAAGTATAAACCGGTCAATTATAAATTTACACATTGTCTTTGAAAAAGCAATTTTTTTAAATATTGTACAATGGTATTTAACCAATAATAAATATCAAATATAGTTATATTAGGCTATATAAATATGATTTAATACAGAAGTAACATTTTATTAAATATTTAAATTTTCATATGTTTAAAAATAATGTATAAATATATCCATAGTGTTTGCGCTGTTACCTTGTTGTGTGAATAACTTTGGAAAGGTGAAAAACCCTTTCTAAACCCTCTAAACCACACAACACCTATGAAAAGGAGATTTGTACTTTCCCGATCCGCAATTGCCGCCTGTATAGCTGCCTTATGTCAGCTCGGAACCAGCGGAAAAGCCCAGGCCCAGGTAAGCATTAACCAGCTTGGCAGTTACACCCAAAACTTCAATAGCCTGCAAAACACAGGCACTGGTACCTGGACAGATAACGTTACCCTGCCGGGTTGGTATGCTGCCAACGGTACCACGGCGGCAACGGCCTATGTAGCAAGTAATGGTTCATCCACAACCACCGGGCTTAAAAGTTATGGTTCTGCCGGTAGTACCGACCGTGCCCTGGGATGTGTGAACGCTGCCAGCGGCACGCATTACTATGGTGTTCGCCTGAAAAATAATACCGGCAGCACGATAAGCCGGTTTATTATTTCCTACACCGCCGAATTATGGGCCAAACCCAGCGGTAATAAAAATGCTACGGTAAAATTCCATTACCAGGTTGGCGGAACCAGCCTGAATGCCGGAAACTGGACCGAGCAAACCGTAGACCAGCTTACCTTTAAAACCGGCGGGGGAGGTGCATCAACGCTTAATGGCAACCTGGCAAACTACCGCTCTACCATAACGTTCTCTACGCCTGCACTTAACCTGGCACCAGGCGCCGAAATTATGTTCCGCTGGGCTGATGCTACCTCCAATGGTATCTATGTTGGGCTCGATGATATTACCATTACGCCAACCAATTCCAATTTGTATTACAGCAAAAGTTCCGGCGCACTTACTACGCTTTCCAGCTGGGGACCCAATACCGACGGGTCAGGAACGAGCCCGTCTGCTTTCAGCAATGGTACCTTTATCATAGCCAACCGCACAACTTCCACCCTGACCGCCGACTGGACCGTAGCCAGTACTGCCAAAGTGCTGTTAGGAGAAGGCACCTTTACTGTGCCGTCAGCCTATAAGTTGGTTGGAACCATAGATGTGGCGGCTAATACTACCCTTACTTTAGCTAATACCGTGCTGCCAACGCTGGGAAATCTTGCCGATAACAGTAAGATCATTTACAACAGCAGCAGTACCCAGGCCTTGCCGGGTGGTGATTATAGTATTCTTACAATTTCCGGAACGGGAACCAAACAACTCAGTGCCAATACCCGCATTAAGAAAAGCCTGGAATTTACCGGTGCAAAGCTGGAACTGGGAAACTATGACCTGGAATTATTCCCGGATGCCCTTATTTCAGGAGTAAGTACCTCCAGCTATATTGTAACCAATGGCAGCGGCAGCCTGGAGCAGGAAGTTGCCAACGATGCCGTAGACGTTATTTTTCCGGTAGGAACCAGTGCTTACATGCCCGTACGGATCAGGCAGAGCAGCGCCGGCACTACCGATAATTTCCGGGTGAAAGCAATCGACGGTGTTTATCCGAGCTACATTAATAACCAGCCACACGGGAAGCCGTTCCAGGAAAAAGCCGTTAACCTTACCTGGATCGTAGACGAAGAAGTGACTGGCGGCTCCGACGTAACCCTTACCATGGAGTGGGACGGAAGCAAATCGCTTTCCAATTTCGATGCTTCCAAAACCCAGATCAGCCACTTTTATAACGGCTCCTGGGATGATGCCACCCCTGTAAGCGCCAATAACTTAACCGGCCGGTATTCGCTGAGCCGGAGCGGCATTACTTCTTTCTCGCCTTTCGGGGTATTTTCCGGAAGCCCGGGAACCCTGCCGGTAGAGCTGGTTAGCTTCCAGGCCCTGCGTACCGATAAAGGCGTAAGCTGCACCTGGGCTACGGCTACCGAAAAAGACAACAGCCATTTTTCGGTAGAAAGAAGCCTGACCGGGAAAGAATTCAGCCCGATCGGGACCGTTAAAGGCACCGGAAATTCCTCCCAAACCGTTTCCTATACGTTTCAGGATGAGCAGGTGCCGGCCAGCCTGGTTTACTACCGCCTCCGCCAGACCGACTTCGATGGTACCGAATCTTTCTCAAAAGTAGTGGCCGTAAGAAAAGCAGAAAGTAATAATTTGCTGAAAGCTGCCTTGTATCCGAACCCGGCTGGCGGTATTCGCTACCTGAAAGCAGAACTGGCCGAAGCAACCCCCGCCGAAATAACGGTAACAGATGCACAGGGAAAAGTAATTCTGCAGGCCAGGGCCGGAGCAGAAATGCTGAAGTACGGCTTCCCGCTGAACCTGGCGGGGCAACCCAAAGGCGTTTACTTTATTTCCGTAAGAACCGATAAAGAAGTAAGCACCCTCCGGGCTCTGCAGCATTAACAGTGCTGAACCTAAAGTGTTGAACCTAAAGTGTTGAACCTAAGGTGCTGAAAACGGTACTTAAATAGGCAAAAAAAAGCCTGCTCATGTTTCTGAGCAGGCTTTCTTATTCCAATCGAGATTAGCGTCGTCCGCGGATAACCCGAAGCAGCCACATAATAAGCAGTACAACTAAAACAATGCCTATTACGGCAGTCCACATCCCGGCTTTAAAAATGTTGCCGATTGCTTCGCATCCCGATAAGGTGAAAAGCAGGATAATGACCAGCGCGCTAAAATATAATTTCAGGTCTTTCATAGTTTTGTCAGGTTTAGGTTAGAAACAAAACAACATTTTGGCTGTTGCTTAATATATAACTGATACTATTTTTAGCGGAAAAGGTTTGTGTTGTTGCGCTTAGGGGAGGTTTGTGTTCCTGATTCGTATTCCTGAAAAACGTTTTTGCCTTTTGTAAAGCCCTTGGAAGTGGTTCCCAAAGCCTATCTTTGTGTCAGTACCGGTAGTACTTTTTCCCCGAAAACATCAATAAATTGTTCCTGAGCCAGGTTTACGTTGTGCAGGTATAAATGCGAAAAGCCCGGTTTCGGATCCTTGCTTAACCATTTAATATGTTCTTCAGGATCGGCTGAAATTTTAACGTGTGGTGCAAGGCCTTATCTTTATTTTTTTGCCAATATAGCTACCGTTTCGCCTCCAATACTTACTATTTGCCAAATGTTTATCCACGGATATTTGTTTTTTAACGGTTCCGGGTTTAAAGCATTGTAGCCCTGTTCTTTCAAAATAAGTAGTAAGGCTAAAGTAACCGCATAACTTGTCTGGAAATGCAAAAACATAACCCACCGAATTATAGGGCTTTATGTGATTTTAGTCTCGATACTAATATCCAGATACCAATGTCTTTCTACTTAAGCCGAGCTTTGGGAGGGCAGTTCTTTCACCGGCATAATCACAAACTCCTGGATTCGCCAGTCCAGTTCCTCGATTTCTTTTACAGCTTTTTCGATGTGCCCGGTCAGGTTTTCTTCCGAAACCGGTACCACAAAACCTTCGCCTAAATAAACGTGCCCTTCTTCCCGCAAGCGGATGTTGCAGTTCCGGATCCAGGCTTTCCCGGCCAGCAGCGCTTTTACTTTCCCGATCAGCGGGTCGGTTTCCTGCTCATTTACCGTTTTAGGGGTTTCGTCCATCAGGTCGAAAATGGCCTGTTTTAAATTAGTGAAGCCGTCGTGGATAATATCTACCGAGATCAGGAGCGCTGCCGTAGCATCGGCCCACCACCAGCCCATACCAATTCCCACAATACCGAAAATGGCGGCCAGGGCGGTCATCCAGTCGGCTTTATTCATCTGGGCATCGGTGTACAGGTTTTTCTCGTGCAGTTTTTTGGCCAGCGGCAGTTTCATCCGGCCCAGAAATACGGCCGGAATGCTGGAATAAAGCAAAACGGCTATCATGATGTATCCCAGCCAGATCGGTTTTCCAAACAGTACGATAATGCCGATGGTAGCATGTTCGGCTTTCAGGAGGGTAGAAACGGAATCGATCACCAGGAAAGCGCCCACGGCAAACAAGGCCACCGAGCTGCACAAATACGCAATGCTGATAACCCGGTGGTACCCGTACGGAAAATTCTTATTCGGCGCTTTGTGGTAGATGCGCGACGCGATCAGAAACGAAATGGAAGGCGTAAGGCTGAGCAGGTCTTCGAACCAGGCTGTTTTCATGGCCTGCGAATTGCCCATTACCAGGTACATCAGGGCGGTGGTGCTGAGCAGGTAGAAGATCGTGATCCACTCCAGTTTTTTTGCTTTATTGAAATCCGGGATCAGTTCGCGGGGGTATTCAAAACTCTTGAGCAGCTTCATGGCTTTATTTGCTTTTTAATTTCCGCTTCCTGTTGGTATAAAAATTCTTCCAGCTTCTTTATAAAAGCATTTTCGCCATGGATCACGGCCATTACGTGTTTCTTCTTCCCCTGCTTGGCATACGGCCGGGTAAAGGATACCTGCTTTTTCCAAGGGTTGTCATGGGTAATGCCGGCCACCACCAGGTGCAGCTCATCCTTCTCCAGTTTTTCCAGCAGGTTCTGCTCAGTGTCGTTTTCCCATTTTATGGTGGTTGGAATGGTGGCGGCAAAGGCTTTTACCAGGTCCGCCTCCAGGCCGGCAGGTTCCTGGGCGGTTTTAACGATCCAGGGCGGGTTTTCGGAATAACCTACCCGTAAGGTGTCGTTCTGAATCTTGGCCAGGGTTTTTTCCGGGTCTTTGGGGAAATTGCCGTTGCAGGCCTGTAATACCCATACGGCCGGCAGGAGGAATAGAAAAACGTACTTCATTTGAAAGCGCTGCGGGAATGTTCGGATAGCCGTTGTGCTATATAGCAGCCGGTAGGCATACGGAGAAGCAGGGGCGGGAGTTAAGTAGATCGGTGGCGGGGAAACCTGATCCGTTTAGGTCTGCCATCAGCTTTAGCAAACGCGCGGTAGCCTGCTTTCCTGCTTCCGGTTCTTCCACTACATAAATGATAGGCTTTTAAACACAAAAAGTGGCTGAAGGCCTGTGCTATTCTTAGCAGGCCCGGAAAACAGGGGTTTGGCAGGTATAGGGTGTTGTTAGTGAAAGCCGGTTGATGTTTTAGATAGCTGCCGCCTGGTGAAATTATGGTTAGGAACTGGCGTGGTGTTTTAAATATTTTTGCTGTTTACCGCCCTTAAAGTGTTCTCTGCCTGGTAAAAATAACCACTGGCTAAGTCCTTCTCCTATGGGTTTAACATTTGGTTGCGAAGCTGCCGGAAGTTGTTAAATTTGTCGTGTAATCTTATCTCAATCTCTCTGCGCAAATCATTTCTTTTTTCTCCAGTTTCGAATATCCTGAAGATTCGGGTGGAAGAGTACGCCTTTTGATTAAAGGAACAAGAGGCGCATGCATTTCTGTCTGAAGAAATGAACGCTTTCGGTAAAAACAGGGACAATACAAAAATACAAGGCAGTTAACATGCACCCGATTGCAGGTTCGCCGCCAAAGCGCCCTGATTGCCGGTTAAGGCGCCGTAGTTTCCGGTATGTTTCGGCTGGTAAAGCATTAAGAGCTAAATACATTCACTTTAAATAAAGAAACTATGAAAGTTGAACAGTTTACCGGGAATGCCGCCATACTCCACATTCTTGACGAATTGAATGAGAAGGGTATCAAGGAAAAGCAGTTTTCGGATGTAGTAGACGACCTTGGAAATCAGTACGTAGATCTGGTGCAGGAAGGAGGGGGCGTATTGGGGATCGCATTGGCGGGGTATACCTATGTTCTGGAGCAAATGGACATCCGTTTCCTGCAACTGGCCGGCACTTCTGCAGGAGCAATAAACACCATGCTAATGGCCGCTGCCGGCAAGGTGCACGAAGAAAAAGCCTGCTGGATGCTTGACAAACTGGCCAATAAGAACCTTTCCGATTTTATAGACGGCGACAGCGATGCCAGGGATTTTGTGGATGTACTTTTAAGCGGCGCCGGCAACCTGAAGATCGGAATGAAGGGAATGCAGGTGATCGATAATTTCCGGGATGACTTTGGGTTGAATCCGGGCAAAAATTTCCACCAGTGGATCAAAAATATTCTTAGCCAGAATAATATAAAAACGCTTGCCGATCTGGAAAAACTAAGGGAACAGCAGCCCGACGGCGGAATAAAGACCAGGAAGGGGGAATCCCGTACTCCGGATAGGTTTAAGCGGGTCGCCCTGATTACAGCAGATATTACCACCGAAACCAAGGTTGAATTCCCCCGGATGGCGGAGCTGTACTGGGAAAATAAAGAGCAGGTAAACCCCGCCGATTTTGTGCGGGCATCTATGTCTATTCCAATGTTTTTTCACCCTTACAAGGTAAGTAATATTCCTTATGGCCCCGAACGCTGGAAAAAATGGAAAGAGCTTGCCGGCTATATCGGAAATATCCCGAACGAAGTGCTCTTTATGGATGGCGGCATTATGTCTAATTTCCCGATCGACCTCTTTCATAATTTTAGCAAAGTTCCCGATGCTCCCACGTTTGGGGTGAAGCTTGGCCTGGATAGGGTAGAAGCGAACAAGAACGATAAATTCTTCGGGCTCCTGGGCTCCATTTTCGACTCGGCAAGGCACGTGCACGATTACGATTTCATTATGAGAAACCCGGATTATAAACACCTGCTTTGCTTTATTGAAACCGGGGGCCATAACTGGCTTAATTTTAATATTTCCGATGACGATAAAGTTGATTTGTTTATAAGAGGTGCCAGAGCAGCAGCCGGCTTCCTGCAGGGATTTGATTGGGATCATTACAAGAACATCCGGGCGCAAGCCGCCAAACTCTACCAGTACGATAAAGCCACAGACGATCAGGTTCTTAGTGCTTAGATCGCGCCTGTAAGCGTATCTGGCTGCAAGATAAAAGAGGCTTTTTATGCCAGAATGCCAGCGTTTTTAGTATAAAAACGGAGCACCAGATACGGTGAAGCGGTAAATCGCAACTTAAAAGCAGGGGCAAATACCAGGTAGAAGCCATCGGGCAGGTTGTCGGCGTGTTTTTTTGGGTTGTTTTTTGGGTAATAGGTTTATTATAAGGGTTTTGTCATAAAATTATAAGATTGAAGTTATGGAAAAAACAGTAAAGGAGCCGGTCAAATCCGATAAAGCAGAAGTAAATAACAGGTCGTTTACGTCCTATTTTAACCGGAAGCCCTTCTGTAATCAGTTTCCTGAATATGGATTCGTTTACTTCGATCACCTGCAGGCCGAATATGAAAACTACTTTATCGGTTCAATCTCAGATGTCGACCTGGATCACATTGGCGCCATAAGAGAAAAAAGAAAAAATTATAGTCTGGCCTGGAGCGATGTATATAAATATGAAACCATTTTCCTGAAGCTGATCAATGAAAGCCATCTGCCGCGTAAAGCCTGGGATCTGCGCAACCGATACCGCGATATTGTTGGTTTAAAAGAGTACGAGGCCTATCTGGCTTCCAGGCCGCCCGAAATACCCGGTCATTTTGATGCCGAAGAACTAAGAGCCGATATCGGGTACTTATTGGATAAGATTTACCTGCACTACTCCCTGACTCCCTACAATGAAAGGCTTAGAAACTCTATTTCTAAGAAGGTGACAATAATGGTAATGGCCGGGTTGGCCCTGTTGATTTCAGCTGCCTTTTTGCCTAAACTTGCTTTGCTTGATTTTAGCTATGCGGTGCCCCCAATCCTGATCGTTATTTATGCCGGCGCCATGGGAGGGCTGATAAGCATGCTGCAGCGCTACAATAATCTGCCCCGGGAGGGAGACCCGATCAACAGCATTCCCGGCCTGATGCAATATTGGTCAAGAATGTTTATTCCGGCTATTAACGGAGCTTTCTTTGCCGCCTTGCTTTACATTATTCTGATCGGGAAGCTTATTAGCGGCGGCCCTTTCCCTGAATTTGCCGAAAGCCCCTTTTCCAATGGCAGTAGTATTTCCGATTTCCTGCTGGAATCGGTGCCCGATAGTCCGGGAAGTTATGCTAAGCTGATCGTTTGGAGCTTTATTGCTGGCTTTGCGGAAAGGTTTGTACCGGAAACGCTAACGCGCTTTGTTTCCAAAAGCGAAAAAGAAAAAGAAATAAAGGCCTAGTAATCCACAAAGGTTAAATTGTGGGTGCTACCTTTCGCCGTTGTTGCGTGTTTTCACCATAGCTGTCAGGCTAAGCTAATTTATTACGTCATCCCGAGCGCCAGTCGAGGGAACTTATGGTGCCGTATATCTAAAATTTAACAGTAAGACAAACCTTGCTACGCTCGCTTTGTCATTGTAATCTCCATAAGTTTCTTCGACAAGCTCAGAATGACCGCCTTTTTTAATTAGCCTGACGGCTATGGTGAAAACACCAACAACCATACTACAGCTTGCTTTTCCGGCAAATAAAGCTTTATGAAGCAATGGTTATTAAAGCCGGTGGAGCAACCTTTTTGGCTTTGGCTTACCCCAAAGCCAATGAATGCCCTTCTTGCCGGAACTTCTGTGCTTGAAAGTTAATACATGAAAGGGTAAGCACAGCGTTCCGATACTCCCTGCTTCATTTTAAAAAATGAGGCTAACCGGTTATGAATAGAACAATGTTTTTAGTTGGCTGCATTTAGGTCCGCAGGCAGCAGGTCAAATTTTCCATCTTTTAATCCTGGTAAAACTTAAAGTATGAAAACGCTAAGAATTGGCGATTCCGGCGATGAGGTCCGGCAATGGCAGTATTTTTTAACCGGTCAGGAACTGTATGCCGGGGTGGTAGATGGCCTGTTTGGGGAAGGAACAAAAGCAGCTTCTATGGCTTTTCAAAAACGGCATGGCCTCCAGCCGGATGGCATAGTTGGAAATAAAACGATTGGCATTGCCATGAGTTTAGGCATGGAAGTAGTGCCGGATGAGCATGTTGGAAAGGAGAGCCCGAGCTGGCCGCCGCGCCCCGCTTTCCCACCCTTGATGTCGAACGGCCACCGGGAGAGTCTTTTTGGCAGGTTCAATTACCGCCACCGGCCCTTGCCAGCTAACCGGGAGAATATAGAAGTGCTGGATGGCTGGGCCAATGCAAATATTATTAAGGTGCCTATTCCGCAATTGAACCGGGTCAAGGGGAGCCCAACGGTATATTTTCACCGTTTAGCGGCAAACCAGCTTGCCCGTCTTTGGGATGATTGGGAAAGAGCTGGTTTAATGCACCATGTCCTGACCTGGGAAGGCGCGTATATGCCCCGTTTTGTAAGAGGCAACAACAAAACCTTAAGTAATCATGCCTTTGGTTCGGCCTTCGATATAAATTATGCCTGGAATACATTAGGGACAATGCCGGCGCTGGTTGGCCAGAAAGGGTCGGTAAGGGAGTTGGTGGCAATAGCCAATGAGAATGGGTTTTACTGGGGCGGCCATTTTAACCGGTCCGATGGAATGCATTTTGAAGTTGCTTTATTGAAATAGCGAAACTACCTGGTAGATAATCAAAGCTCCGTTCACTAAATATTTTGATATATATATGGAATAAGTGGTAATTTTCCTTTCTTTTCCATTGTTGTTTGTTATTTTTGCTTTTTAGGTGTTTAAAAATCAGCCTGGTAACCCATCTATGAAGCAACCGCTACTCTCTCATTTTTCTTTTTCTGTTTTATGCAAAGTCTTTCTGGCGCTGCTGCTGGTAAGTTTTGCGAATCTGGGCTATGCCCAATGCCCGGTCAGCGCCTGCGTACCGGGGAATGCGCCTGCCGGAAACCTGATCTTCGGCATGGGCATTCTGAACGTAAACGTGAATAACGGGGCCATTAACAAGACTAGCCCCGGCGCAACGGATGGTTACCAGGATTACGCCTGTACCACCGGCACGAGCCTTACTGCTGCCGTAGCCCACCCCATCAGCATCCGGACCAATCCTAATGTGAACGAGAACGTGCGGGTGTGGATCGACTATAATAACGATGGCATCTTCCATGTAACAGATGAACTGGCCTTCAGCTCCATCAATAATATTCTGCATACCGGTACTTTTACCATTCCGGTTTCGGCCGTTACCAACACGCCTCTGCGCATGCGCGTAGCCGCCGACAACTTCTCTTCGCCGCTGCCTACGCCTTGCTTTACCCCGCAGTATTCCCAGGTAGAAGATTACCGCATTACCGTTACGGCCAACACCAGCGCCCCGGCTCCGGAGTTCTCGGCTTCGGCTACCACCACCTGCAACAGCACCGTTTCCTTTACCGATCTTTCAGCGAACGGCCCAACTTCCTGGACCTGGAACTTTGGTGATCCCAACTCCGGTGCCAGCAATACTTCTACGCTGCAGAACCCTACTCACACCTTCTCGGCCCCGGGTACTTATACCATTACCCTGACAGCCTGTAATGCGGGAGGCTGCAATACTGTTACCAAAACCAGCTACATTACCTACCACAACAACGTGCCGGTTGCAGCTACCTGCACCCCGGCCACTTCCAGCTACTGCTGCGGCTATGGTATTACGAACGTGAACTTTGGCAACGGGCTGATGACCAATACTTCGGTGAACGGGCAGGCCGGCTACCAGGACTTTACCTGCAGTAAGTCGGTGACGGTAACTGCCGGCAACAGCTACCCGATCTCCCTGACAAGTGGCACCAACCCGCAGGACACCCGCATTTACATCGACTTAAACAACGATGGCAGCTTTACCGGTTCTAACGAAATGGTGTTCCAGCTCTTAAACCAGGTAAACCCTTCCGGCAGCATTACCATACCCGGCACTACTTTCCTGAACACGCCTCTGCGCATGCGCATTGTTTCCGATGAGATCGGCAGCACCTTTAACAGCTGCAGCGGCATTCTGAGTGGGCAGGCCGAAGATTACACCATCCGCATAAACCCGAATCCTAATCCGCCGGTGGCACAGTTCACTTCTAATTACGCTTCCGCTTGCGATACCATTGTGCGCTTTACCGACCAGAGCACCAATGCACCTACTTCCTGGGCCTGGGACTTCGGCGACCCGGCTTCAGGAGCGCTGAATACTTCAACCCTGCCCAACCCGGTACACATTTACCATACCCCGGGCACGTACACAGTAACGCTGGTAGCTACGAACTCGAACGGCCCCAGCACCCAGACCAAGACCAACTATGTAACCATTGTAAAACCTTGTCTGAACTACTGTCCTTCCAACGGGCACAACAACACCAACATTCATATCAGCAATGTAACCCTAAGCAACCTCAACAATACTTCCGGCCAGGCGCCGAATGGTTACTCCGATTTTACCGCCCAGACGGCTACCCTGGTGCAGGGAAATCCTGCTACCCTGAACGTAAGCCGAGGGGGAGGTTATATTAATACCTCCGTGAGTGCCTGGATCGACTTTAACCGCAACGGTATTTTCGAAAACACCGAAAGGGTGATGGCGCAGAACGCTATCAGTACAGTAGCTACTGTTGTTATTGCTGTTCCGGTATCTGCGCCTGTGGGCGGTACCCGGATGCGGGTCATGACAAGCTCCTTAACAACTGCTCCAACAAACCCATGTGTCACCAACTCTCTGAACCTGGAAGTGGAAGACTATTCCATTATTATTCAGACTAACCAGCAGCCGCCGATCATAGATTTTACCGTAAGCAGCCAGATCTCCTGTACCGGAACGGTTCAATTTAACGACAATTCTATGAACCAGCCGGCTACTTGGTTATGGAACTTTGGCGATCCGGCTTCCGGCACGGCCAATACTTCTACCTTGCAGGATCCGGCACACGTGTACGCCACTCCCGGGCTTTATACGGTAACCCTGACGGCTACCAATGCATATGGTACCAATACGCTAACCAAAACTAACTTTATCAATTACGACCCCAACAATACCTTTTGCACTACCGTGGTAATGCCTTCCACCGGTACGGCTCCGGTGGCGACCCGCTGTTCCGGTACTGTTTACGATCCGGGAGGGGCAACAGGAATGTATCCGAACAGCGCAAACGGTACCGTTACCATTGCCCCAACCGGAGCTGCAACCGTTACCTTAACTTTTTCTGATTTCAATCTTCAGTCCGGAGCCGATTACCTGTGGATCTATGACGGGCCGACTACCGGTTCTCCGTTGATTGGAATGTACTCGGGGCTGACCCTGCCGAATGGCGGTACCATAACTTCTACCGGCTCTGCCTTAACGTTAAACTTTACCAGCAATACCAGTGTGGTGAATAATGGCTTTGCTGCAACCTGGTCCTGTACAATGCCTACAGCTAAACCGGTAACCCGCTTCCAGGCAGATTTTACGGATATCTGCACCGGCGCAGTTCCATTTACCGACGTTTCCACCAATGCGCCAACTTCCTGGCAGTGGAATTTTGGCGATCCGGCTTCCGGTGCGGCCAATACTTCTACGCTCCAGAACCCGACGCATACTTATTCTACAACATCCGCCCGGGCCTATACTGTTACTCTTATTAGCTGTAACAGCTTTGGCTGCGATACGCTTGTTCAAACGAATTATGTGAATATTGCTGTGCCCTGTCGGACATATTGCGTGTCGAATAACCACGTAAACACTGTGCAATGGATCGGCAACGTTACTTTAGGAACCATTAACAACAATACCGGCCAGGAGCCGGCAGCTTATGGCAATTACACCCATCTGAGTACAACCCTGATGCAGGGTACAAGCAGTCCGGCTTCAGTTAGGCTGGGTAGCCCTACGGGAGGTTTCCGGTACGCTTATATCTGGATCGACTATAATAAAGATGGTATTTTCCAGACTTCGGAACGCGTATTCAATGGCCAGGGTGTAGCTTCCACTCCGGGTGGTCCGATCATTGTTTCCGGAAATATTGCCGTTCCTCAGAATGCGCAAACAGGAATTACCCGAATGCGGGTGTTGATGGATTTCAATTCAAACCAAACCAACCCGTGTATCACCGGTCTGGCTATGGGTGAAGTAGAAGATTATTCAGTAAACATACAGCCGAATACCTTGCCGACTGTAGCCGGTTTTACCGCCGATCTGAATACCGTTTGCACAGGCTCGGTACAGTTCTCGGATGCCTCTACCAACGGCGCTACTTCCTGGCAGTGGAATTTCGGCGACCCGGCTTCCGGCGCAGCCAATACTTCTACGCTCCAGAATCCAACGCACGTTTACCCTACATCTACGGCTGGCAGCTATACCGTTACGTTAATTGCCTGTAAAAACGGGCAGTGCGATACTATTACCCGGAATAACTACGTGAACATTACGGTGCCTTGCCGGACGTACTGCGTTTCCAATAACCACGTGAACACGCTGCAATGGATCAGCAATTTTACCCTGGGTACCATTAACAACAGTACCGGCCAGGAGCCGAACGCCTATGGTAATTATACATACTTGAACACGAACCTGACTGCCGGAAGTACCAATCCGTTTACAGTAACTTTCGGAAACAACGCAGGAGGCTTCCGGTACGCTTACATCTGGATCGACTATAATAAAGATGGTGTTTTCCAGGCCTCGGAGCGGGTATTTAATGGTCAGGGAATTACGACGGGCGGTTCGATCGTAGCATCGGGCAGCTTTACGATCCCTAATAACGCGCCAACAGGTTTGACCCGGATGCGGGTGCTCATGGATTACAATTCAAACCAGACCAACCCGTGTATCACCGGTCTGGCTATGGGTGAAGTAGAAGATTATTCAGTAAACATTCAGCCGAACAGTTTACCGACCGTGGCTGGTTTTACGGCTGATCTGAATACCGTTTGCACGGGCACGGTACAGTTTACGGATGAGTCTACCAACAGTGCTACTTCGTGGCAGTGGAATTTCGGCGATCCGGCTTCCGGCGCAGCCAATACCTCCACGCTTCAGAACCCGACGCACGTTTATCCTACATCTACGGCCGGCAGCTATACCGTTACCTTAATTGCCTGCAAAAACGGGCAATGCAATACTGTTACCAAAACTAACTTCGTAAATATTGCCGTGCCCTGCCGCACCTATTGCGTGTCTAACAATCACGTGAACACGTTACAATGGATCAGCAATTTTACCCTGGGTACCATTAACAACAGTACCGGCCAGGAGCCGAACGCCTATGGTAATTATACATACTTGAACACGAACCTGACTGCCGGAAGCACCAACCCGTTTACAGTAACTTTCGGAAACAACGCAGGGGGCTTCCGGTATGCATACATCTGGATCGACTGGAATAAGGACGGGATTTTCCAGGCTTCGGAGCGGGTATTTAACGGGCCGGGAACGACGATGGGAACCTCGATCGGGGCTTCAGGCAGCTTAACGGTTCCTAATAATGCGCAGACTGGCATGACCCGGATGCGGGTGCTCATGGATTACAATTCAAACCAGACCAACCCATGTATTACCGGCCTGGCTATGGGCGAAGTAGAAGATTATACGGTTAACATTCAGCCGAATACCTTGCCGACCGTGGCTGGTTTTACGGCTGATCTGAATACCGTTTGTACGGGCTCGGTACAGTTTACTGATGAGTCTACCAACGGCGCTACTTCGTGGCAGTGGAACTTTGGCGATCCTGCTTCCGGCACGGCGAATACTTCCACGCTGCAGAACCCGATACACGCTTATCCGACTTCTACTGCCGGCAGCTATTCCGTTACCTTAATTGCCTGCAAAGGGGCGCAGTGCGATACAGTTACCCGGACAAACTACGTGAACATTACCGTGCCCTGCCGGACGTATTGCGTTTCCAATAACCACAACAATACTACCCAGTGGATCAGCAATGTAACGCTTGGTACCCTTAATAATACAACAGGAGCCGAACCAAATGCCTATGGGAATTATACTTATTTAAGTACGAATCTTATTGCAGGCAGTAATAACCCTGTTTCGGTTACCCAGGGCTTTACCACCGGTACTTTCCGCTATGTAACTATCTGGATCGATTTTAATAAAGACGGTACTTTCCAGACAACGGAGCGGGTATTTAATGTGCTGGGAACGAACCCGAGCGGAAGTCTGATAGTTTCCTCCGGAAGCATTGCGGTTCCTAATACAGCCGCCAGCGGCACTACCCGGATGCGGGTGATCATGAGTAGTATTTCTAACCTGACTACTTCTTGTGCAATAAATCTTTTGCCCGGCGAAACAGAGGATTATACGGTAAATATTCTGCCGAATACCACGCCGCCTGTCGCCAATTTTACCGCCACGCCGCTGACTACCTGCAATGGTCTGGTAACCTTCACCGATGGGTCGACCAATATACCTACTTCCTGGAGCTGGAACTTCGGCGACCCGGCTTCGGGCGTTGCCAATACTTCTACGCTTCAGAACCCAACACATAGCTTCTCAGCGCCTGGATTGTATACCGTAACGCTTACGGCTACGAATGCCAATGGCTCGCATAGTGAGACTAAAACCAACTACATTAATTACGATCCGAATGCCGCTGCCTGCCGGATGGTAAACATGCCGGTCAATGGCTCGGTAACCTCTAACTTTTGTAGCGGGACCCTTTATGATGATGGCGGTGCTACCGGATTCTACTCTAACTATGTTAATAGTACCGTTGTAATTGCCCCAACCGGAGCTACTACTGTTTCCCTTACTTTTTCCCAGTTTATGACAGAGTCGGGTTATGATGTGCTCTACGTTTATGACGGCCCTTCTACGGCATCGCGTCTGATTGGTAGCTATACCGGTTCTGCTTTGCCGAATGGCGGTTTGCCGATTATATCTACCGGCGGGGCTTTAACCGTAAGGTTTACCACTGATGGCAGCGGCGTGTACTCAGGCTTTGTGGCTAACTGGAACTGTATCGTAAATACCTTGCCGCCAACGCCTGGTTTTACTGCTATCCCATTAACCACTTGTAATGGCTTGGTAACGTTTACCGATACTACCAGAAACTATCCAACCTCCTGGCAGTGGAACTTCGGCGATCCTGCTTCCGGGGTAGCTAACACCTCTACGCTCCAAAACCCGACGCATACCTTCTCGGCGCCAGGCATGTATACCGTAACGCTTACAACCTGCAACGCCAATGGGTGTAATACCATTACCAGATCGAATTACATAAATTATGACCCGAATGCGCTTGCCTGCCGAACCGTGAACATGCCGGTTTGGGGTACGGTAAATCAGACAGCCTGTAGCGGAATGCTTTATGATGATGGGGGGCCGGCTAATAATTATTCGAACGGCGTAAGCGGAACGGTAGTAATTGCACCTGCCGGCGCTTCAACCGTTTCGCTCACTTTCACTCAGTTCATGATTGAATCCGGCTGGGATATGCTTTATGTTTATGACGGATCTTCTACTGGGGCGCCTTTACTTGGTAGTTATACTGGTTCGGCCTTGCCAAATGGCGGCTTGCCGATCACTTCCACCGGTGGCGCTTTAACCGTAAGATTTACCACCGATGGCAGCGGCGTGTACTCAGGTTTTGAAGCAAACTGGAATTGTAATATCAATACATCACCGCCGGTAGCAAACTTTACGGCCTCTCCATTAACTACCTGCAATGGTTTAGTGAACTTTACCGATGCCTCTACTAATTTCCCGACCTCATGGAGCTGGAACTTTGGCGATCCGGGCTCAGGGGCAGCCAATACCTCTACCTTGCAGAACCCTACGCATACTTTTTCGGCTCCGGGTATGTATACGGTAATGCTTACGGCTACAAATGCACACGGCTCACACATCGTAACTAAAACCAACTACATTAATTACGATCCGAATGCCGCTGCCTGCCGGATTATAAACATGCCGGCAAGCAGTACGGTAACCACCAGCTTCTGCAGCGGTACCCTTTATGATAATGGCGGACCTACCAGTAATTATTCCAGCTTTGCTAATGGTACCGTAGTAATTGCGCCTACCGGGGCAACAAACGTTTCCATTTCTTTTGCCCAGTTTATTACAGAACCGGGGCTGGACGTGCTTTACCTCTATGACGGTCCATCTGCTGCCTCACCCCTGATCGGTAGTTATTCCGGCTTCAGCCTGCCAAATGGCGGCTTGCCGATCACTTCCAGCGGCGGAGCCTTAACCATCCGGTTCTCGACCAGTGGCAGCGGAACATTCTCCGGTTTTGAGGCGAATTGGAATTGCTTAATCAATACGTCGCCACCAATTGCCAATTTTACCGCTTCTCCGCTGACGCCTTGCAACGGCCTGGTGAATTTTACGGATGCATCTACCAGGTTCCCGACTTCCTGGAGCTGGAACTTTGGCGATCCGGGCTCGGGCGCAGCTAATACCTCTACGCTACAGAACCCAACGCATAATTTCTCGGCTCCGGGTATTTATACGGTAACGCTGACAGCCACGAATGCCAACGGCTCTAATACTACTATCAGGTCTAACTACATAAATTACGACCCGAATGCCGCTGCCTGCCGAATTGTGAATATGCCGGTCAATGGCTCGGTGACCTCCAATTTCTGCAGCGGTACCCTTTACGATGACGGCGGCCCAGCTAATGATTATTCCAATAATGCGAATGGCACTGTAGTAATCGCCCCGGTTGGAGCATCGGCCGTTTCCCTGACTTTCACGCAGTTTGCAACGCAATCGGGCTTTGATATCGTTTATGTCTATGACGGCCCTTCCACCGCTTCGCCCCTGATCGCTACTTATTCCGGCTCCATTCTGCCGCACGGAGGCTTACCGATTACTTCCAGCGGTGGAGCCTTAACCATCCGGTTCTCGAGCAATGGCACCGGAACATACTCCGGCTTTGTGGCAAATTGGAATTGCGTAATCAATACGGCGCCGCCAATTGCCAATTTTACCGCTTCTCCCCTGACGCCTTGCAACGGCTTGGTTAATTTTACGGATGCATCTACAGGATTCCCTACTTCGTGGAACTGGAACTTTGGCGATCCGGGCTCGGGAGCAGCCAATACCTCTGCGCTGCAGAACCCAACGCATACGTATGCTACGCCAGGGGTGTACACCGTAACGCTTACGGTTTCAAATGCCAACGGCACGCAAACCATTACCCGTACCAATTATATTAACTACGATCCGAATATTCTTGCCTGCCGGACAGTGAATATGCCATCTACCGGCAATACCACTGCTGCAGCCTGTACTGGTACACTTTACGATGATGGCGGGCCAGGTGGTAATTATTCTAATGGCACGTCCGGCTATGTTGTAATTGCGCCTTTCGGAGCCACAAATGTAGCCCTTACCTTTACCCAATTCAGTACGGAATCCGGCTGGGATGTGCTTTGGATCTATGACGGTTCGTCTTTATCGTCTCCGGTTATAGGTACCTATTCGGGCAATTCCTTACCGAATGGCGGTCTGCCGATTGTGTCATCGGGTGGCGCCTTAACGGTTCGTTTCGGAACGAATGGGGTAGTTAATGATGCCGGCTTTGCTGCCACCTGGACTTGTAATAGTCCGGTTGGTCTTGCCGAAAGCAGAAGCAGCATACCTTTGGTGGTTTATCCGAACCCAAGTACCGGAATGGTAAATCTGAAACTGGGAGGAAACAGCCCGGATGCGTTCCAGGTGGAAGTAACGAATGTATTAGGGGAGGTGCTCATGAAAAAGCCTGTCTCCTTTACCGATCAGCAGGAGCAAACCCTTGATCTGAGCCGGTTAGCCAAAGGCGTTTACTTCATCCGTTTGCAGAACGGCAAAACCTCTACCATGCGCAAGGTAGTTCTTGAATAGTATTCAGGAATCCTAATGAATTTAAAGGCCCGAGAATTTAATTTCCGGGCCTTTTTCATTTTAGAGTAAAGGATCTAATGGCCAGTAGCACCTCGAATTTAATACAACCTTTATTGAATAAAGCAGAAGAATTGAGGGATAATGTTTTTTTCAGGCATAGATATTTGCTAGACGGAAGAGAAAAATGATGTTTCTTAGGCCTCTTACGTAGCCCTTAAAGCTTCTATTTTGGCATTAAAGGATTCAGAAGCAGCCAAAGCCGACAGGTGGAAGGTTCTTTTCTTCTAAAAACAGCTGAAGACCTTTTTCTGTTTTTAGGACCTGTACTAACTTAAAATATTCTAAAATGCCTGCAGGTAGCAGCAGGCCAACTAAGGTTTGGTAAGCGTCTGACAAAATCGAAGGGTTCGTTTTTAAAACCCGAACAAGTACTTTTTTCCTAATCCCTCAACTTTTTAGGGATCAAGTTAAAAATTTGAGGGGGATTTAAAAAAGTGTTTGTTTTGGGTTGAATAAACCAGCACTTCGATTTTGTCAGACGCTTACCACACCCTTATT
>NZ_VTWT01000004.1 GCF_008727925.1 Adhaeribacter soli
CCGTAGCCATCGGGGATATTGACGGTGACGGCAAGCCCGACCTGGCTATCGCTAATAATAGCTCCAATACTGTTTCAGTTCTTCGGAACACAGGCAGCAGCGGCACGGTAAACTTTGCCCCCAAAGCAGATTTCACCACAGTTACTAATCCTTATTCGGTTGCCATCGGGGATATAGACGGTGACGGCAAGCCCGACCTGGCTATCGCTAATTCTAATTCAAATTCAAATAATGTTTCAGTGCTTCGGAACATAGGCAGCAGCGGCACGGTAAGCTTTGCCGCCAAAGCAGATTTTGTTACAGGAAGTAGTCCTTTTTCCGTAGCCATCGGGGATATTGACGGTGACGGCAAGCCCGACCTGGCTATCGCTAACATTAATGCCGGTAGTGTATCAGTTTTTCGGAACATAGGCAGCAGCGGCACGATAAGTTTTGCCGCCAAAGTCGATTTTACTACAGGAAGTAGTGCTCGTTCCGTAGCCATCGGGGATATAGACGGTGACGGCAAGCCCGACCTGGCTATAACTAATAATAGCTCCAATACCGTTTCAGTGCTTCGGAATAATCCGGTTATATTATCTGCCAATGCCAATTTATCGGCTTTAACGTTAAGCTCCGGCACGTTAGCTCCGGCATTTGCGGCCGCTACTGCTTCTTACACGGCTTCGGTTGCCAATGCAACCACTTCTATAACAGTAACACCAACCAAAGCGGAAGCCAATGCTACTATAACAGTAAACGGCACTGCTGTAACCAGCGGAAGCGCTTCGGGGGCAATTGCTTTGAATGTTGGCAGCAACACCATAACTACGGTAGTAACTGCGCAGGATGGTACTACAACCAAAACGTATTCAGTTGTAGTAAACAGAGCTTACAGCCCGCCGGGCAATGCCCTGCATTTTGATGGCGCAAACGATTATGTTGAAGGTCCCGCCATTGCAGCAACCAGTATAAAAACCATGGAAGCTTGGGTAAAATTCGGCAGTTTTAGCGGCACCCAGGAAATACTCAGCAAATCTGTGAATGATTCTGGTTTTGAACTGGTAACCGTTGGGAGCAATTTGTGTTTTTATGCTATGAACAGCGCCAGCAATTTCAGCTTTATCACTTACCCAGCTATAGGTAATTTAGAAACGGGCAAATGGTATCATATAGCCGTCACCTGGGATGGTACCAGCAGAGCTTCCATGCGGCTGTATGTAAACGGAATAGCTGTAGGAGCTCGCACCGATGTGGGCAACCTGACTTCGGTTAGCAACCCGGCTGGTAATTTCCGGATAGGGGCATGGTATGGGTATGATATCAGGTATTTTAATGGAGCCGTAGACGAAGTAAGAGTCTGGAGCACCAACAAAACGCAACCAGATATTCAAGCCGGCATGTTAAATGCCATCAGTCCGTCGGCCACCGGCTTGCTGGCCTATTACAATTTCGACAATGGTGCAGCCAGCGGCAGCAATGCTGGTTTAACAAATTTAACCGACCTAAGCCCGAACGGCCGCAACGGCACACTTACCAACTTTACCTTATCCGGAGCAACCAGCAACTGGGTAGAAAGTTATGCGATGGTAGTTCCGGTAGTGGCTGCGGCCAGCAATATTTCGGCTACCAGTTTTACAGCTAACTGGTCTGCTCCGGCAGTAGGCACGGTAACTAATTATTTGCTTGATGTTTCTACTAATTCAGCTTTCAGTACTTTTGTAAGCGGTTACAGCAGTAGAAATGTTGGCACGGCTACTTCGTCAGCGGTAACCGGTTTATCTCCTTCAACGCCATATTATTACCGGGTTCGCGCCGATAAAACTTCGGTAACCGGCCAGGGTGCTAATTCGGGCACAACCATAGTCACTACGCTTTCAAATAATGCCAATCTTTCAGCATTAGCTATCAGTTCCGGTACTTTAAATCCAACTTTTGCTTCGGCAACCACCAGCTACACGGCTTCGGTAACTAATGCCACTACTTCTATAACCGTAACGCCAACCGTTGCCGAAAGCAATGCAACTATAACGGTAAACGGAACGACAGTAACCAGCGGAAGTGCTTCTGCGGCAATTGCTTTGAATGTGGGCAGCAATACTATCACTACGGTAGTTACCGCGCAGGATGGCACCACAATCAAAACCTATATTGTAACGGTTACCAAGGCTGAAGCAGCACCTGTTATTACGCTTCAGCCGGCAACTATTGCGGTTACCGGTGGGCAGCCAGCCGGCTTTACGGTAGTGGCAACCGGCAACGGTACGCTCTCTTATCAGTGGCAGGTCAGTACCGATGGCGGAACTACTTTCAATAACCTGGGCAACGGGGGTATTTATAGCGGAACAACTACAAACAGCCTTGCCATAAGTAACGCCCCCATTTCCCTTTCCGGTTACCAGTACAGGGCAATAGTGAGTAACGGAACCGCAGTAAATTCCAGTGGGGCGGCTTTAACAGTAACGATGCCAGCTTTTAATAATAACCGCACCTGGATAGCCTCCGGAACACCAGGCTTTTCTACCGTGCAGGCTTCGTACACTTCAATGGCAATAAATGCTGCAGGTACGCCTTATATAGCTTTTCTGGAAGGCAGCACAAGCAAAAATGTTATGGTTATGAAGCAAACCGGCTCTGGCTGGCAGGCAGTAGGCACAACCGGCTTCCCTGCAACTTCAGGGGCTGAAAAATCACTTGAACTGGTGCTGGATGCCGCCGGGTTACCGTACATAATTTACCAGGATGCCAGCTATAACGGCAAGCTAACCGTTAAGAAGTTTGATGGAACAAACTGGCTTACAGTTGGCTCTGCAGGTTTTTCAGCCGGTCAGGCCTATTATCCTTCCTTGGTTTTGGACGCTTCCGGCAAACCTTACGCAGCTTATATGGATAATACCAACAACTATAAAGCCACGGTAAAGAAATTAAACGGCTCCCTTTGGGAAACAGTAGGTACTGTTGGCTTTACTACAGATATGGCCTGGTACATTTCCCTGGCCCTTGATCCTTCCGGAACGCCTTATTTAGCATTTCAGGATGGCGCCAGCGGCGACAAAGCTACCGTAATGAAATTTAACGGAACGACGTGGCAAGCAGTTGGTACAGCCGGTTTTTCAGCAGGAACTACCTATTATAATACATTAGTTCTGGATGCTGCCGGTACGCCTTACGTAGCTTATGTTGATGTTATAAACGGCAATAAAGTTACCGTAATGAAATTTAATGGTTCAGCCTGGGCTTCCGTGGGTACAGCCGGTATTTCGGCTGGGGCTGCGCAATATATATCTTTAGCACTTGATGCTGCTGGCACGCCTTATGTAGGGTATACAGATGCTAGCAACAGCAGTAAAGCTACCGTAATGAAATTTAACGGCGCTGCCTGGGCAACAGTAGGGACATCAGGCTTTTCTTTAGGAGCAGCTACTTTTACTTCCCTGGCGCTTGATGCTTCCGGCATGCCTTACCTGGCTTACCGGGATGGAGGCAATGCAACCAAAGCAACCGTTATGAAATTTGCCGCTTCGGATAATGCCAACTTGTCGGCTTTAACGCTAAGCTCCGGTACGCTAAGCCCGGTGTTTGCTTCGGCAACCGCCAGCTATACGGCTTCGGTACCCAATGCAACCACTTCAATAACGGTAACGCCAACCAAAGCGGAAGCTAATGCCACAATTACGGTAAACGGAACGGCTGTAACCAGCGGAAATGCATCTGTTGCAATTGCTTTGAATATTGGCAGCAACACCATAACTACGGTAGTAACAGCCCAGGATGGCACTACAACCAAAACGTATTCAGTGGTGGTAAACAGAGCTTACAGCCCACCGGGCAATGCTTTACATTTCGCCGGCAATCAACACGTAGAAGCTGCAAATTCGGCCACTATAAACCAGTATGTAAGTACCGGCCAGCTTACTGTTGAATATTGGGTTCGGCCGGTAAATCAGACAGCTTCCCTGGCCACTACCATTAGTCATCGGGGAGATGCCAATAATAATGGTTTTGTAATGGAAGGAAATAATGCCGGTTGGGACCATTGGGTTAACTTTAGTGGAAACTGGTATAAAGTAACGTTCCCATACACTTCAAACATCTGGCAACACATTGCCATAGTTGCCCAAAACGGCCAGCCCTTAAAAGGGTACTTAAACGGCGAATTGGTTGCTACCACGCCTACATCTGGTGCCATGACCTTTAATTCGAACGCATTAAGGATTGGTAACAACACGCAAACCAACGTTAACCGTTATTTTTCGGGCGCAATAGATGAACTCCGGATTTACAGCACCGCGTTAAGTCAGGCCCAGGTAAAAGCAGATATGTTGAATACTACAGCTGCCGTTCCGGCAAGCCTGAACCTGCATTATGATTTTGATAATGGCATTGCAGGAGGTACAAATACGGGCATAAATACAGTTTCTGATTTATCCGGAAACGGGAATACAGGCAGCCTGGCAAATTTTGCCCTAACCGGTAGCAGCAGTAACTGGGTGGAAAGCTATGCGATGGTAGTTCCAACTGCAACCGCAACCACAGCCATTGGTTCAACCGGCTTTACAGTAAACTGGACTGCCCCGGCAATAGGTACGGTTACCAATTATTTGCTGGATGTTTCAACCAATAGCACCTTTACTGCCTTGGTTAGCGGCTACAACGGCAAGAATGCAGGCACGGCCACTTCGGAAGCGATAACCGGTTTATTGCCGGCTACTACTTACTATTACCGGGTAAGGGCCGCTAAAACTTCGGTAACCGGCCAGGGCGCCTATTCAGCTACCATTATGGCCAAAACGCTTTCCAACAATGCCAACCTGTCGGCTTTAAGTTTAAGCGCCGGTACATTAAACCCGGTGTTCGCTTCGGCAACTACTGCTTATTCAGCCTCTGTAATCAATACAACCACTTCTATAACGGTAACACCAACCGTTTTCGAAAGCAATGCAACCATAACGGTGAACGGAACGGCTGTAACCAGCGGCAGCGCTTCCGGGCCTATTGCTTTAAACGTGGGCAACAATACCATTACTACGGTAGTCACGGCTCAGGATGGCAGTACTACAAAAACTTATACCATAAGCGTAACCAGGACTGGTTCAGCTAATGCTAATCTTGCTAACCTGACGTTGAGCAGCGGCACCTTATCGCCTGCTTTTAATTCTAATACTGCCAGCTATACGGCTTCTGTAGCGAATGCAGTTACTTCTATAACAGTAACACCAACGGTAGACGCCCCTTTCGCTACGGTAAAGGTAAGTGGAACTACGGTTGTGAGCGGAAACCCGTCAGGTGCTATTGCTTTAGCAGTTGGCAGTAATTCGATTACCGTAGAAGTTACCGCGCAGAATAATACCACGAAAACCTATACGATAGCTATAACCCGTGCCGCCCCGGGAACCTCAATCTGGAATGGCTCAGCTTCCACCAGCTGGAACGACCCGAATAACTGGAGCCCGGTGGGCGTGCCGACTTCCACTTCTACGGCAACCATTCCGTCGGGCGTAACGCCGCCGGTAATTACCAGCGGTACCATTTCGCTTACAAACCTGATCGTGAATACCGGCACATCCTTTACGGTAGCGGGCGGCACCTTCAACCTATCGGGAAATATTACTAACAACGGCAATTTTGCCCAAACTGGCGGAACCTTTAACCTGAACGGTACTACCAGCCAGGCCATTGGCGGAACGAATCCGGTCACATTCTTTAACTTAACAGTAGGAATGAACAACGCTGTGATGAACACAGATGTAAACGTACAGGGCGTACTGACTTTAACCGGCTCCATAGCCACTGCCGGCCACGTGCTTACCCTGCTTTCCAATGCTTCCGGCACGGCTATGATCGTGAACAGCGGCGGCGTAGTAAACGGTAACATCACCATGCAGCGCTTTATCGATGCTTCTGTAAACACTGGAGCGGGCTACCGCCATTTTTCGTCGCCGGTGCAAAACACTACCGTTGCCGATTTTACCACCTCAGGGTTTGCCCCGGTTGTAAACCCGGTTTATAATACTGCCGCTAACCCAGCCAGCGTGAAGCCATACCCGAACGTAATGAGCTACAACCAAAACCGCATTGCTGCTACCAACGCTACTACTTCCGATTTTACGTTCGGCTGGCAGTCGCCGGGGGCTTTAACCGATGTGCTTGCTCCAGGAAAAGGCTACACCGTAAACCTGAAAGCCAGCAGCAAAGTAGACCTGGTCGGCGCTCCTAATAACGGCAACGTTACGTTAACCAACCTGAACACGGGAGGTCAGGCCAATTCGGGCTGGCATTTATTAGGCAACCCGTACCCTTCCCCGATTGCCATCGACCGGTTTGCTGTTCCCGCAGGTTTCTATCCGGCGGTGCATACCTTCCGGTCGACGGGGCAATATGCCGGCTCTTATGCAAGCTACGTAAATGGCGTGGGCAGCATTCCGGACGGGATCTTGCCGGCTATGCAGGGTTTCTTTATGCAGTGTACCACCAATGTTGCCAGCTTCATGTTTACCAACGCGATGCGGGTTACTTCATACAGCAACCCTTCCTTCTATAGAGTAGCAGCCGATACCCGTCCTTTGCTGACGTTACGACTTGCCAACAGCCTGAATGAGGCCGATGAAGCTTTTGTGTACCTGGAGAACGGCGCCACCACCGGTTTCGAAGGGAATATGGATGCGGTTAAGCTGCCGGGCGGTAACGTTTCGCTTTATACCATGGCCGGAACAGAAGCCTTATCAATAAACGGAATCGGAACAACTGCCAGCCAGCGCGTCCCGCTAGCAGTTAGCGGCGCAGCCGGCAACCTAGTCATCAGTGTAGAAAGACTGGTCAATTTCAGTGGTTACGACGGCGTGCTGGAAGATAAAATCAACAATAGCTTCACCACGCTTTCTGCCGCTTCGGTGTATAGTTTTAGCCATACCGGAGGGGTAGTTGCCAACCGGTTCGTGCTGCACATAAACGCCAGGGTTTCCGGTACCAACGATGCCATGAACGGCATAGCGGTAAACGTGTACCCGAACCCCACTAGTGCAGAAGAAGGCTTTACATTGGTAATGCAGGGGTTAACTACCAGTAAGCTAACTGCTTCTTTATACAACAGCCTGGGCCAGGAGGTGCAGACCCGCCATATTAGCGTAAGCGGCGGAAAGGGTACCGAAGGGTTCAGTACTGCCAGGCTGGCCAAAGGTATTTACACGCTAAGCCTTACTTCAGGCACGGCCAGATCTGTTCGGAAAATAATTGTGCAGTAAAGCCGACGTTCTTTGCAGGTAACTGCACTGAGCTGCTATACTAATAAAACAAATGGCCTGCCTACTTATGGCAGGCCATTTGTTTTATGGTAGGTGCTGTTTGTAAATTCAATACTCATTCAATACTCATTCAATATCAAGCAGGCAGAATAGGAAAGCTTCAAATTATTTAAGTAATTAGCTAAATGCTTTCGAGAAGAAGTCTATTTGCTTCTTTAGGACACTTTATCCAATTTATTGGGGAAATTATCGAACTATTTTTAAGGCAAAACTAAGCCCCATTTAATGTGAAGCGGCTCTTTTAACTTTGGTAGACCAAAGGAGTGAAATATCGAACTTTATTCACCAGGATTTAACCGTTCTTTCAGAATATTGTCGTTGAATTTAAGTGGTCTTTCTACTAAAACCCACCTTAAAAAGTGACTTTAAAAGTCCACTTTGTGCTGAAGATTTATAGGGTAGATAGTCACAATAAATGTAATACATTCAGATAACAAGTCAAAGATTTTGCCTGAATGGTTGCCTGCAGTTTAAAATTTATTTTGGCAATGATATATCTGTTTACACTAAGTGATTATATCATTGCCTTATTTTATTATTTTTGGTTTACAACATTTGGTTTTCAATTAAAGTTATAATTAAAAGACGGCCAACAGACTGCCATCATTCCTAATTTTTATTATTATGTTCTTAAAGGAAATATATCTTAAAAACTTCAAGTGCCATGAAAGGCTCTTCTTAGATTTTTCTAATCCTCCTGAGCTTAAACAGCGTATACGAAAAACCACTTTCCTTTTAGGTGAGAACGGTACAGGTAAGAGTGCCCTGTTAAAGGCAATTGCCTTGGTGACGGGAGGCAGTAACGCTTTGAGTGATATTTTTGGAGACATCGAAGAATGGATTCAAAACGGCAAAGATTACTGTGAGATAGCGGCAGTCTTAACAACTGCAGAAGGTGAACTTCGGAATATTAGCCTTAGGTTGGAAAGGGGCTCTCACCTGACCGATGTAGTAAACAAAAATCGAAGCACTCTGGAATTGATTGACAATGCTATTAAGAATGCTGATAGAAACTATTTTGTGATTGCTTATGGAGCCTCCAGACGCTTAAACAAGTCTGGAGATAATTACTTTCCTAATCACTCTCAACGGTCAAATTCATTCCGATCAACGAATATCCGTTCACTTTTCAATCCGGATGCGTTGCTTGTCTCGCTTAGTAACTGGGCCATGGAACTTGACTATTCCCAAGGCACCGTTGGTTTACAGCTTATTAAAGATGCTCTTGATAACTTTCTTCTGGAGAACGTTAAATTTAAAGCTATTGATAAGGAAAAAGGTAAAATAATCTTCTCAACACCTGACGGTGACGTTCCTCTTGAACAGCTGAGCGACGGTTATCAAAATGTTGCGGCTTGGATTGGGGATCTTATGTATAACCTGACAAGAACCTTTAAGGATTATAAGGAACCATTGAAGGCCCGGGGATTATTACTGATTGATGAAATTGACCTTCACTTGCACCCAAAATGGCAACGGCAGTTGCATGCTTTCCTCAAAGATAAATTACCTAATTTTCAAATTATAGCAACCACGCACTCACCACTCACAGCACAGCAGGCTGAAGAAAACGAACTCTATGCTCTCAAAAGAGAAGATGGCAAAGTGGATCTGATAGCTTTCAAAGGTAATCCATCAAAGATGCTGATCCACCAGCTACTGATGTCACCAGTATTCGGACTACAAACAGATGAATCTCTAATAATTCAAGAGGCAAAAGCAGGCGTTAGAGAGTATAGAGCAAAAGGGTTAAAAAGTCAAAAAGATAAAAATGAGCTTGCAAAGTATGAAGAGCTCCTTGATAACACCCCCTTTAATGTTAGAGAAAATTCACTCCTTTCAGGCAAAGACATTTCTTTACTTCAGGAAATCAATTCTCATCTTAAACCAAAAGATACATCGACGGATCTATGATACAGTTAACTAGAGTTAGAACAGTTCCGCCTATACACTCAAACTTTTTCGGAGCTAAAAGAAAACAGTTAAACCTTGAGCTAATAAAACAGAAATTAAAAGGAGAATTAAATGAAGAGGGAGGTAATAAGTGGAATAGCCAAATCTGGAAGGAAGCGAAGGAGCAACTACTTATAGAAACTCACAATAAGTGTGCTTACTGCGAAACTCCTACTAGCGTTGTTGCATATGGTGATGTTGAGCATTTTCGTCCAAAGAGCGTTTACTGGTGGCTTGCCTATTGCTATGAGAACTACCTTGCTTCCTGTACTATTTGTAACCAAAAGTACAAGAAAGACAAATTTGAATTGGAAACTCCTTCCAAAAAACTGACAGGTCCATCTGTTACAAATTCTACGACGGCAGCGGAACTCATTGAGGTAGCAGCCAAATTGACGCCAGACCCTATATCCGACGGAGAAGGAATGCCTTTTGCACAATTCGAGAAGGATATACTAGGTGAATCGGCCCTACTTCTTCACCCCTATCACCAAAATCCAGCTGAGTTTTTTGCATATGAGCCTATTCTGGCCAATAAAGAAGTTGTCGTTATCCCTACCAATCCAAATTTTAACAGAATGGTTAAAGCCGCAGAAGATTTTTATGGTATAAACCGTCAAGAATTAATGGATCTTCGCTTCCAGGCTTACATACAATATATGACCTTCCGACATGTTCTTAGCAACCAAAATTTACCAGCAAATCTTCTAACGGCCTGTTCAAACAGATTGGAAGAAATGAGGGCTGATTTCGCAGCTTATGCAGGAATGATAAGGTATTTTGATACAAAAGATCTTTCAGAACTACCTTGGGATTTTAATATTAATTTAACAGGCTCATAATAATTTAGTTCATACAGGAAATCCAACTGGCGTATCAAGCCCACATTTTGTCATAAATGGGTTGGTGAAAACTGAACGAACTTCTGGCGTGAGGAGGCGTTCACGCGCTTGCTTCCATGCTTGTACTTTGTTTGGACTGTACATTCTTTTCATATTGTTAGCATTTAGCGGCCCATTCAGCTTGCCCCAGTGTATCGTATGAGGAATGCCTTTCGCTGTAAGCCTATTTACAACGTTGGCAAACACTTGGTGATTACTTTTGGTATCAAGTCCATCCATTTCAACCACACAAGTGTTGTCAAACTTTGTAAAACCTAGGGTGGCCTTAGTGCCTTTTACAAACCGTATTGCAACAGCGCCAGCAAAGGCATTCACTTTTATTTCTGCCAATATCTCCTCCAAGGTCTGTGCCAGGCTGCTAGTTGCCACTGCCAATGCGAAACTGGCAATATTTCCTGTGAACCTCGTATCTCTAAATATAGCTCCAATTGACTTAGGTGTTGGTGTAGCTGGTCGGATATTTGCTTCAAACTCCCGAGTAGTGGCCCTTTTTACGTGATCATAACTAAAATTTCCACCCAACGCTGTGAGCAAGTTTTTCATTATCCAAATAAATTCAGGACTAGGTGCAGGATCGTATCCTCCGCCGTGGTTTACTACATGGCCAGGCGGTACAGGCACTTTGTAAAAAAGAAACACGTACATGCCTTCATTTCCATCCTTCACCACTGTATATGGGTTGAGGTTTATTTCCATATGATAGAGTTCATGGCCTGGCACACTATCTGGCATTCCGGGCAGAAGTGTTTTTAGTTTTGCGATATTCAGTGCCGCAAATGAATCTATTAAATCATCTGTATAAACCATTCCACTGATCCGGTATTCTTTGAGAAGGAACAATGGTTCTGTCTCAAGCATGATGCCGTGTATAATCCCGAATGAGCCGAAGCTTACAAGGGCTGCATTGAATAAAGCATCGTCGCGCATTAGGGTTGCACCCAACCTGGTTATTAAAGCATCGGATGCCACCGGGTAAGATGCTCGCTCCAACCATACATGACTATTGGGCCCAGTGATGAGGTGGATACCAACAATGGCGTCATGTACAGCACCTGAATACAATGCTGCACCATGTGTCCCGGTAGCTGTTGCACCCGCAATTGTTTGCCCGTTGCTTCCACCAGATGCCCTGATGCACCGAGCCGGGTTGCTTTCTATCTCCAATAGTTTATTTAGTCGTGCAATCTGTACGCCACACTCCACCAATTTGAGGGCTGCGGGGGTTTTACCTGTATTTGTAAAAATAGGCGAGACATGTTCGCGTTTAATATTAAAAATGAGGTCAAGTCCTTTTGTCTGAACCATTCCACCGCTACACATAGCCACCGACGAAAACGACCAATTAGAACCTAATGCACGTAGTGTTTGCCTGTTTTCAATAGCTTGGCCTATAGCCCATTGCAGGTTTTCAGTAGCACGAAGGTACAGTTCGACTTCGCTTATTCCAGTGCCCACATGATCTAAATGCCATGAGATGCCTGTAAAATTATGGGCGAAATTTTCATGCACATTTCTCCACGGGGCAGGAGGCATAAAGGGCTTAATACCAGGTCTCATAATGGTATATGGTTTTTTGAAAGATTAGAGATCAATATCGCTGCTACCGCTACGCTGAGAGCAATCCCAATCGATGCGTTGCTTTATTACAAAACCGGCAGTTAAAAAACCTACTACTACATCAATAGGTTTTGTGGTCACTTTAACCCTGCTGATGCCGTTAGGACAATTACTTTTGATGTTCAATTTATTTTTGCTTTTCCATAGTGAACTATTTATGGTAGTATTATTGCAGAAATTCTGGCCTGAACCTGGACAATTGGAAGTGGGTGAGTCTACTTCTACAACCCGAATAACGCTGCAAGAATACAACATGCAGGTCATTGCTACAGTACTAGAAAAGAGCTTAAGATTGCGGAAAACTTTCATTTAGAGAAAGATTATGAGTAACTAAGGTTGGTACAACTTTATCAAAGGTTTAATAATTCAACGAGAGAGCACCTAAAAATACACTAAATGCTTTCGATAATCTCTGATTAATAATTTTCAATTGCCGGATGTTTTCTGAAAAATTCTCTCTTAGAAAGTCCAACCTTACCCCTAATCAGATACTTACCGCTCCGTGTAACTTATTGTACAAAAATGATCTAGGATTTGCTTTCGCTATCTGGTCAAAATCATTCTCAGTTATGTCGATGCCTATATCTGCCAGTATATTCTTTTCGGATTTACGATTCCTCACCACGTAAAAGTCCGTTCCGAATAAAACTTTGTTTTTTAGATTATCATTAAGCAAAGTTTGATTTAGTAATGGCTGAATTCGGGGATTATGGATTATATAACTTACATCAGCATAAACATTCGGGTATTGAAGCATCTGGCTGCAGATAATTGAGTACCAATCCGCATATCTCCAGATCTGTTCGAGTTTACCTGGAGTAAGCTGCCCTCCTTTGCTCGTCAAAAAAGTTATCCCATTACTTGGATTTCGCACCAATTGGTTTGCAAAATTATCGCGGTCCAATTCCAAAAACCTGTTCCATTCATCATCACCCCCAAAGTGCCCGAAGCAAAGCTTCAAATGCCTTAAGTCATATTTTAAAGGTGTATCCGCATCAACATAGCCAAATAAGTCACGAATTTGCTGGCTTTTGGCTTTTTTCACCACCTTCCGTAGCAGTTGCTCCTCAAGTAAACACAGGTAGTTGAGAGGGTGGGTGAAATTGTTACAAAAGTCACTATTCTTAGTCTCCATTAATAGCATGGGCTCATACTTACCTTTGCCACAAGGCTGTTCAAAAACGGGGTGTTTATCCCATTCTTTTTTCTTAACTCCACGGTAATAAATTGTCCCGCGTATGCAATGCGTTAGGATGGGGAGGGCATTATCTGCAGCATATTTCCAAAGCGGAAGAAGCTCTTCATCGAAGGGATAGTACCCCAAGGCAGGGTATATTTTGAATCCATTAAAATGGTAATCTTCGATGTATTTTTTTATAAAACAATCCTGAAGAATTATTTTACCTTCTTGAATCTGATACTTAAAATGCTCGTTACCTTCAGCAGCAATTCGCCTTGGTTCTGCAAATACAAAAGGGAAGAAATTTGCCCGGTAATTTTCCTTTTGCTTTATAGCAGCTAAGCCTTCCATTTGCTGTAGGTAGCTAAAGGACCTTCCAAGTTTTCCTGCATCCATATACTCCATATCCATGGGTAAGACTATAAAGCCAGTTCCCTTTGGATACTGGTTTGTCAATTGTCCGAATATCCTTGCTTGTTGCTTATAAAAGGCAAACCTACCGATATGCAAATATCGTTTGGCTAATTCCTTGCTTTTTGGGCCAGGAAGAACTCCTAGAAAAGACCAAACTTTTTTAAAAACGAACCAAATTAAATTGCGACCCGGCTTAAAGAAAACAATAAGTAAAATGATAAGTAACAACTTGCTAAAAAGGGCTTCGGGAATATTAAGTATTCCATAGCTCTCTAACTTGTTTTTTATTTTAAGCATTCTGCCTTCAATTGTTTCATCTGGTTGCTGAAGTTTTGAAAGCCATTCAAATAAAATATAAAACACATAAATTGTTAGAAATAGCCCCAAAAAAAAGCTGATAACCCTCAGAATATTGTTTCTGCTTAAGGTCATCTTAGCCCAGTATAGAAACTTTTTCATGGCCCTATACCAAATTTTGAATTGCCAGGTATAAGGACCATTGTACCAGAAACGGAAAACTCTAATTACTGTTGAAACTGAAGCCAAGTAATATAAGGGCCAAGGCAGAAATGTTTTCGCCAAATAAGGAGGAACGTGGTCGCCGGTGAAAATATGAGTATGGCAGTTAATGATTGGTAGGGCCTTAACTTGTTCCTGTTCCATATTTTACTAAAGGTTTAGATGCAAATAAACTAACAGCCAACTCCCTGAGATGGAAATTTACGTCGTCAAAACAAAGTGGACTTTTAGGGCCAAATTTTTAATGTGGGATTAGGCTTGTTTTAAGGTAATTGTTAAAGTTAAAAAAATAAAAAGTAATAAAGCTTTTTAGGTCACTAATTCTTTTGAGATTGTAAACTGAACTGTGTCAAGTTAGGGAAAAGGTAAAAACTTTTAATTTTAACGGCACAGTTTTTTTATGGAAAAAGATCAGGAATTTGACTTTGAGAGTTTCAAGCAGGAAGCGATCAAAGGGATGTATGCGGGCAAGCCGCTGAACGGAGAAAAAGGCAATTTGCTCCTTTACTGAAGCATTTTTTAGAGGCGGTAATGGCCGGAGAGATGGACGCTCACTTACAGGAAGAAAGGGCAGCCGGCAGACCCAACCGCAAAAATGGCAAGACCAGTAAAAAGGTAAAGAGCCTTTCGGGCGAGTTTGAGCTGGAAAGCAGTCGGGATCGGTTAGGCAGCTTTGAGCCAATGATCCTGCCCAAGCGCCAACTCATTATCACCGAAGAACTGGAAGATAAAATAATTGGGCTGTATGGCTTAGGTTTAAGCACCCGGGATATCACCAAACACATCAAAGAGCTCTACCAGATGGATATCTCGGCTACAGCCTTATCTTCCATTACCGATAAGGTGATCCCGGTCATGAATGAATGGCGCTGCCGGCCGCTGGAATCAATTTATGCCTTTGTTTCCTGTGGATATTCCGGAGCATACTGCCCCCTTCATCCGGTAAAATTTAGGCCGGGTAAAGGGGGTGTTTTTTAAGCAACTTCTGACATTCCGGCGGATATTGACCCCTCTTTTAGCCGCAGTTGCCTTTAATATTCCGGACCATATTGACCCCTTTGGGTCGATTTCGGAGTAAGTTGACCCCTCTGGCTGGAAAAGATTGCAATAGGTTTTGGTTCTTTGGTGCTTATCTATCACCAGTTAGGTGATTAATCTCTCACCAGTAATAAAGAGCACCGATTGCTGGAAAACCAAAACCTATGAGCCAGATCAAACAACTACTCAAACTCCACGAGCAAGGGAAAGGCATCAAGTTTATCGCCCGCAGCCTTGCCATCAGCAGGAATACAGTCAAGGCTTACCTGGCCAAAACGGCTGCGCTGCCCGACACCATTGAAGCCCTGCTGGCCTTGGAGGACCCGGTGCTGGAAGCCCGCTACCACGCTGGCAGCCCGGCCTACAAGGATGAGCGTTTCGAGTACCTGAAAAGCCGTTTCGATTACTTTACCGGGCAACTTAAACAAGTGGGCGTTACCCGCCTGCTGCTCTGGGAAGAATACCGTCAGCAACAGCCTGATGGCTACGGCTATACCCAGTTCTGTTTTCATCTTTCCCAGCATCTGCTTGCCCGCAAGCCCTCGATGGTGCTTCAGCACCAGCCGGCAGAAAAGCTCGTTGTAGACTTTGCCGGCAAGAAGCTCTCTTATGTGGATTCTTCCACCGGCGAGGTGGTATACTGCCAGGTGTTCACCGCTTGTCTGCCTTACTCGGATTACAGCTTTGCCATGGCCGTCAGAAGCCAGCACATCACCGACTTTCTTTATGCCCTGCGCTGCTGCCTGCAGGAGCTGGGAGGAGTGCCCCGGGTGCTGGTGCCCGATAACCTGAAGGCAGCCGTGGTGAAGGCCAGCCGCTATGAGCCCGACATTAACCGGGCCTTGGAAGACTTCGCCAACCACTATCTGACCACCGTCATTCCGGCCAGGGCCCGCAAGCCTAAAGATAAAGCCCTGGTGGGGAACCAGGTAAAGGTGCTCTACACCCGCGTCTATGCCCGTTTGCGCAATTTGCGCAACCAGCAGTTCTTCTGCCTGGCATCGCTAAACGCAGCCATCTCAGAAAAGGTAAAGGAGCACAACCAGACGCGCATGCAGCAAAAGCCCTACAGCCGCCAGGAACGCTTCTTATTCACGGAAAAGCAGCTGCTTGGCCCGCTGCCTGAGCAGGCCTTTGAGCTAAAGCATTACCGGGAGCTGAAGGTGGCGCAAAACAACCACATTTACCTGGCCCAGGACAAGCATTACTATAGCGTGCCCTACACGTTTATCGGCACCAAAGTCAGAGTGATCTATACCCGCTCCATGGTTTACATCTATGGCAAGGGCAAGCAGATCGCCGTGCACGTGAGAAGCTACCAGCCCGGTGGCTACAGCACCAGCCGGGAGCACATGTGATCGCACCACCAGCATTACCTGGAGCGCAGCCCGGAATACTACCTGGAAAAAGCCAGGGATAAATCGCCGGCGCTTTACCAGATCATGGAACTGCTTTTCAAACAGCGCACCCATCCCGAGCAGGTCTACCGCACCTGCGACGGGTTGCTTGGCCTGCAAAGAAAGTCCGCTGCAGAAGCTTTCGAGCAGGCCTGCCTGCTGGCTATCGAATACCAGAACTACTCTTACCGCTTCGTGCTCAGGCTGCTGGAAAATAACATGGCCGGGCAGCAGCAGGAACCTAAACTAAGCCAGCCGCTTCCTGTCCACGGCAATATCCGGGGCAAAGACTATTACTTACAAACCGCCTTACTTACAAACAACCTTTAAAATCATAACGCTTAACTTTTAATTCATGACGCAGATAGAATCACAACTAAACAGCCTCAGGCTGCCCGGCATGTGCCGCAGCTGGCAGGCCTTACTGGAAACACGCAAAAGCCACGAACTCACTTTAAGCGAGGGCCTGGAGCTGCTGCTGCAGGCCGAAGAACAGGAGCGGACCGACAGGCGCTTCGACCAGCTTAAAATGAACGCCCGCTTCCGCTACCAGGCTTCCATCGAGGAACTACGGCTGGAAAGTTCCCGGGGCCTGGATAAAGGCCTGGTGCTAAACCTGGCCACCGGCGATTACCTGGCCAAAGCTGAGTCGGTGCTCATCATGCGCCCAGGACTACAAAGTAGCTTATTACAATGTGCAGAAACTGCTCTTGCGCACCAGGATGGCCCGCCTGGACGGCAGCATTTATAAGTTCTTCGAGAAAATAGCGAAGATGGACCTGCTCATTCTTGATGACTTTGGGCTCACCCACCTGGAGCAGCAACAGCGCCTGGACCTGATGGAGCTGATCGAGGACCGGCATGGCAAAGCGTCTACCATTATTGCCAGCCAACTCCCGGTAGCGAACTGGTATGATGTGATCGGAGAAGAAACGATAGCAGATGCTATTCTTGACCGACTGGTCCACCATTCTTACTGGATCGAGTTGAAAGGTGAAAGTTTAAGAAAAAAACAGTAAAATTGTCAGCCCATCGAGTGCTTTAACCAAAACTTATTGAGGGGGTCAGTATCGCCCGGAACCGGGGTCAGCATCACCGGAATATTCAAAAAGCTTGTTCCCGCAGCTCATTCTCAGGTTCAGCTCCCCGGTCGGTAAATTTCGCTGCCCCATTGTAGAAGGTGCTGAAGTGAAAACAGATCCTGCGGACGGCCTCTTTAAAAATAACGATGTCGGAGGCGTAGGCGGTTTGGTAGATCATCAGCGTTCTTTGCAGTACATCATTTTTACGGGGTATTTTTATGCTCGATGTAATGCACGTTGAAGAACCTAGCATCGCACTGCTTCTTAATAGCGTTGGTGAAGTCGAGGCAAGTTTTATGATCATCTGTTGCGATGACTACCTCTAAGCACTGGTTGAATTTGCCGTTATACATAAAGCCTTAGGCAGTTAAGAGGTTAGAAGGATTATCCTTAAACTTTTTCAAAATTATTTAATGTACAAGGAATGAGTTTTACAAGCTTATATAGAGTTGTTTCACCCCTAAAATTAGAGCAACTGATTCTTTTGTCTTAATGCAAAGGGAAACCAGTGCTGACGTTTTTGGCCTACAATTACAGGTTGTTGGTTGGTTAGAAAATTATCTCTTAGGTAAAATTTAGATAAGTTAAAAGCAGCATCAATCGGTAAAATATTATTAGGGCTCATCCTGTTTACCCAATTATTGCTGCTGTCAAGTAAAGAACGGGTGAAATAGCCACCGGCCAAATCTTCTACCGAAGCTTCATTTACAGAGCAGGAGTAACAAACAATAGTGCCGTTCTCACACTTGGCAAGGTGATTATCATAAAGGTTTCTTGCCTGTGCAAGGCCAAGCTGAGAACTAAAGGTTTTAGAAAAGTCTTCGCCTAAAATGCCTAAGAATTCAGGCTCAACAACCGTGCGGCAGGCATCAATAATAATTAACTGCTTCCTGCTTTTAGTTGCTAAATGTGTAAGCTTATACTGCTGCTGAAGATTCACATTTATATATGTTGCACCACGTTGAAAGCTTCCGTGGCCGGAAAAATAAACTAAGGAAAAATCGGTATTAATGTTTTGCAGGTACTTAAAAAGCGCACCAGCAGAAGGGTTACGGGCTGTTTTAACTTCTGTATTGCGCCATCCGCCACCAGTTGGCGATAGCAGAAATCTTTTCATATTAGGAACATCCTGTTCAACCCCGGCCAAGTAACCATCATACTGCGGTTCTCCTGGGCTTCCTATAATAATAGCGCTTCTGGTCATAGTATTTAGTGTAACAGCTATAATCGAAATATAGGGGAAATTATTAAGACTTTGAGAAAAAGCCAGGTATTGTTTACTCCTAACTTGATATAGCGTGTAAAGCCGTATTCGTGCGCTTCTTGCTTAGGTCTAGCCGGCAATGGTGCAGGGGGGCGTTTCGTTTACTCGCAGCACTTGCACCTATAACAGTCCCACCGCTACCTTGGTAGCTTCATTAGCGGCTTGCTGCTTTGTCAGCTTCCTAATGCTGTTTTGCTACCTCATGGCAACAACGCAGCCTTTGCTTAGCGTGCCTGCTCGGTCAGCCAACGCACGTCACTTTTTGCTCCTTCTGCGTTTGCTTGATTAGGTCCCAGAAATCCCTATGCTGACTTGCCTTAATAGTATCATGGAGTGTACTCTCTAAATAGTAGTCTTTAAATTAGGTAACCAAGATAGTGTAGTAAAAATTTTTCTTAAGGCATTTTTATAAGATAGGCCATTAAATAAGAACTCAAAATTTAAATAACTTCGAAAAAAGGCTTATCTGCCTCACTTCTTGCTTTATCAGCAGGTAATCGAATATCGAGTAATTTTGTGCGGATGAAGTAATCTTTGTCTACATCCTGAGTTTGCTTTTCCAATAACCTGTAAAGATTAGGCAGAGATTTTTTATCTGAAGGTTTATTATCATGATTCCCATAATGCCAACCTATCAGATATATTCCATGCTTATACTTTTGATCTATTAAATAAGGAATTAATTGATTATTAAGAGCCGTTTCTACCTCTTTGTTCTTGCTTAATTTAACTTCAATTACAACAGAGACAATATCAGCTTTATTTCCATTAACTTCTCGCGAAAAGGCATCTACAAAGATGTCGGTTCGTTGCCCTGTTTCCCGGCCGAGTGAAGAACGAATTTCTACTTCCCTTTTAACTAGAATATCTGTTCTTTGCAGATCCTGCACGAGGTGGCGGCGGATCACGTTGGAAAGGAAATTTTCATCCCGTACTTCATAACCTGACTTCTTACGCCTGTCCGTAGCTTTAACAGGTATCCACAAAACCTCTGCCGCAATTAATTCATTATGTAAATCTATCTGAAAACGATTCAATGATTCCAGAACTAATTCCTGAAGGTCAGTCGCGGACTTAATCCAGCGTCGGTTTGAATCTTGACTAAGAGCGATCAAGGCATCTGGCGTAATTGGTTCCCAAGAATTACGCCGTAAGTTTTCTCGTACTTGATCAAGGTGAACTTGAACCCAATATGGAGCTCCAAAATGGATTGAAAGCTCTTTGAGCAGTTCCCAAGCAGATATTGTTCCCCGTGATGCCAATTCAGAAGCTGCAGCGGTACGCAAGGCACCAAAACTTCCTAAAGGATTTGAATTATCCCAATCATCTATATCTTCAGGTATAAGTTTGAATGCATAGGTCAGCCACAATATAAGGGTATGTAGCTGCTGTTCTTCTAGTATAGCAAGGTGCTGTAATTCCCCAGCTCTGGGATGATTTACAGATTGCCTGATAACTGTTGCAGCTAAATTTGGATGTGTACTTAATTGTTCCCAGTGCTCCCAAGAATCAGTCCGAGCTGTCCGTGGCTTAAACAATAGCCATTTATATACTGCAATGGTTAAAGGTAGCCTATCGTTAGGTTCATTTATTAGCTGCATCGCATAATCCATTGCTGGTTTGTAGCTTAAATTAAGCATATCAACTAAAACTGAAGCACTATAATCATCTCGCCAAGCATTAAATTTAATTGCCAGAAGCATCAGATTTGAAAACTTGGCTTTTGGAAGCGCCTGATACAAAAATTTAAGTTGGTAGAAACTACTAAATTCCTTCCTGTCATCGTATGCGTCAGCTTGTTGAAATACTGCAACGTCTACAGCGGTTGGAGCAGAAATTGCAGCAAGTTTAACTAGTTCATATTGATGGTCATTATCCAAAGTGCTTTCAAGTTGAACCAGGAAACCTGACCAATTTTCCCAAAAGTTTGCTGGAAAGCTTTGTAAGTAAGCTGGACGTTGTTTCTGACAAAGCAGAATTGCCCGGTAAAGTGAAATTGCGAAGTAATTTATGCCTCCACCTAAGGTAAACCATTCTTGTGGAGGAATTGGGTGACGTAAAATAATATCGTAGGCCAAGTCAACTACTTTATTCTTTTGAGTACTTGAAAGCTTTGCCCAGCGATTAGACTGACTAATATCAGTATCAGCAAGAAACCCTGCATTTGTCTTCTTCGAACTCAAGTAATGAAGCAGAAAATTCCATTCCCTAAAAGATGCAGTAATTCCTTGTACTAAAATTAGTTGAATATGTTTTTGTCCCTTAACTATTTGACGGAGCTTTAATTTACGGCGCCTTTTCTTTTTCAAAACATCCTTTCTCTTGCGATTCCTGATATCTTGAAAGTATTTTCTACTTTGTAAGTTGTCTTCACTTGTTAAATCTTCGGCCTTAAACCTTGGATATAATACTCTTCTGCTTGAGGCAAACCTTCGTTTAGCTTCATGAAGCTGATCATACCTTTTGCTGTAAATTGAACCAGGGGAGTCCGTAGGTGTTAGATCTAGTAATAAAATCAGTACCTTCGTAAGCCACTCCCTGGTCTTGGAAGTAAGTGGTGTCATAACCAATGCGTAAACATTGTCCCAGTCTTCCTGGCTTAGAAGAGTAGGCTGGTTATGGAAATTGAACACAAGGCTTTGCGGGTGAGGACGATTCTTGTGGTGTAGAAGACTTTCAAACAGCTTAAATCGAGTTTCATCATTTGCTTCCTCTAAACTGAATGGTTGATGATGCTCATCCATTACGATAAAGAGTTTGGTCATAGCTTTTAATACGCCTGCCTCGTTTATAAATTGCCAGGAACTGCGCCAAACAAGTTTATTAATCCTGATCCAAAAATCTTCCCGTGAATATTGGTGGGCAAGCGCAGGCACATTTTGACTTAACCACTGAAGGCTTGCAAGCACCGATGATAAAGAAAATGCAATATCTTCCTTTTCAATTTGAAGTAAAAAGGCACGGTAAGACCCGAAGAGCTGTTCATCCTTTTCAGGAGTGAGTAATGGTAATAATTCTTCCGGGCTTAAGTGGCTGGGCCAAAGAATGCGGAGCAAATCACCTCGAAATTCATCTCTTGTATCTTCTAAAGGTATTTGCAATCGAAGTGGCCTTAAAGCTACCCGGGAATCGTTATCAATTAAATGAACCAAAGTATCCAGAGCGATGGACCGGGTAGCAAAAGGAAGCCTCACATCGAGCGCTTGATTAACCAAGATTGGAGTTAATTCTCTTACCTCACAAGCCAAGACCATATCAATAGCAAAGCGTAATGAGGATCTGGGAGCTTCCGGATCCGTAAGTACAGCTTGTAATTGGCTGGCAAGTCTTGGATGGCATAATTGATGCATAAAGTCTCTTTCGCCATTATCCCAATAGGAGTAAGGCGAATTTGCCAGGTCCTTTATCCAAGTAATAAGACGAGCTACCAGTGCTTCACGCTGATCATTATTAAGTCAACGCAGATCTGACCTAACTAAGGCCATAGGATCCAATGCTAATATTTCATGCCAGAAAGCAGGTTGAAGCTCTGCTAACCAGGCAACCGTTTCTTTTAAAGCTGGTACTATGCCGCCGGTCGGATCTGTTGCTGACCGGAAGAGTGGACGCAAACTATTATGTGGTAATTGAGTTAGGTTCAAATACCAGGCTGCCAAAAATTCTGCATAAGATTGATGGGTCCACACCATTCGTCCATTTGCTACATCGGTGAAAAGACCTGTATTTCTAAGCAAATCTCGAACTGTTGCAGCTGTAATTTGGGCTTTTGTTCCATTCCAAGTTACTGTGTGACCAGCTCCTACCACATATGGATCAAGTTCATTTGGACCTAGAATACCCGAAACGGGTTCAATATGAATTTGGCGACGATTCGTAAGTACAGCTAAAAAAGCCAAATAACCAGCCAGCAAAAGGCGTGATCTCGGATCTCCCCGATGAGATTCATTTCGGGTGCGGTCTGGCAGTTCGCACAATTCCAAACAGCCCCGCTCGTATAATCCAGCCCGACCCGAAGTCTCGGAAATACCAAAATTGGGCTGATGGGTTTTATAAAGGTTTATTAATAATTGTAAAGTAACAGGACTACTTGCAAGAGGTTGAGCATCAACTTGGGCTATTGCAGCTAAGAATAGGTCAGAATTGAATCCTTCTTGGGATACTGCTTCTCTTACCTGCTCTTGGGTTAGCGGGCTGAGGAGTAAAATAGCAAATTGCTGCGAAGAAAGATCCTTTTTAATGTTCCAAAGAGATTTTAAGACTTCAGAAAATGAGGATGGCCACACAGCATTACGGCAAGTAATTCGAAGTCTTAGCCGCTCAATCGGAAGCTTTCGAAGTATCCGCAGAATGGCTTCCTGAAGCTTGCTAATATGCAGTAAGCCCTCATCTAAACTATCCAGCCAAAGCGTGAGAATAGAATCAACCTTTAACCATAATTCAACTTTGGATGAATGCATAACTTCCCGGTATAGAACATCTTCAGTGGTTACTGATCCTAAATCCAAAAATAAATGATCTGGCAAACCAATAAGTAAGGCTCGCTGCTTATTCAGTTCAAAAGATTTGCCAATCCCTGGTTCTCCTAGCAATACAGCACATTTTAAATCTTGGTCAAGTTGGTCTAGCGTTACTCCAATTGGTTCTGCAGTCAAACTGGTAATAAATTTTGAGCTTAGCACATAACCGTCATTATCGAGCTCATATGGGAGAGTTGTTGCTGCAGGATCTGGATTAGTAATAAGCCAACGACGCTGCCAAGGATAGTTTTTGGGCATAAAATCTTAAAATTTTTGTAATTTGTAAGATGAATATCAATAGAGGAAAGGTGTCTTAATTATTAAATGATTCAAGTTCTATCCAAGAGAAATAGTTGGAATAATATAATGAAAGGCTATAAATATAGCACTTTATATACGGATTTTAATTTCAACATTACCCAAAGACTTTTTAATTAATTGGTTTACTAATTTAAATTGGAAGAAGAAAGCTTTCGACGTGAATTGTTAAACAATAGTAAAACTGGTACGATATATTTTATATGCAGTAGATTTGTTATTGTTATATCAATAGTTTAATCTTATTACTCAAATATTAAGCATTGCAAAACTTAACTTCCCAAATTGCCGAACTTTACTACCAGCTCATTCCTCCAATAGAGGAAGGGTTACTAATTTTTCGTTTACATGAGAAAATAAAGAACGGCGAGATTGATATAAATTTCTCAATTCAAGATATTCAAAGAGCTATAGAGGAAGCTAATCAATTTAATACGGGTAGTGAAAGCGTTCCGAACCGGGAGCGCCTACTGAAAAATCTACTTTCTTATTTTATAGAGCGACCAGCAGAACAAAAGAGTCGTTATACTCTTACAGAGTACGCACGAAAATTCGTGTTGCTTCTTGAACATAAGATTAATAACCCTTTCCGTAAGTTTCCACTCCGTGAAAGTTTCAAGCGTTATGCTGATTTTAACGCACAAGAGATACAACAAATTAATCAACTAGAAAGCTGGTTTAATCAAGGGTTTCAAGCTACTACAAGGGAAAATATTGTTGATCACTTAGAAGAATTGAAAGCAGATGTTCAATCATCAGTCCAGCGTTTAAACAAACTGTTATATTCTGGTGAAATATCAGTTCAAAGTATGGTTGCAGACTTTTCGGTGATTTTTACTGACCTTGGTGAAAAAGCTGATGAAATACGTGATACTCTCCGATTAGGAAATTCATTACAGTTTGAAATTGAGCTCGTCGTCTCCAAATTTTATAACCAAACGCAAGAATTCAAACATCCCTCGACTGCAGAAGAATTCGTCCATTTCAATGATTTACACTTCGCATTTACAAGAGCTACTGAAATAAAGCAGGAAGTATTGTCGTTTTTTGAAATTGTTGATGGAAAGCTTGGTCAATTACGCGAACGAATTCAATATGCCAGCAATAAACTGAACGAATTACAGGAGCTTTTTCGCTACCAAAGCCATTTTAAGTTAAATCTTAAAAGATTACTCGAATATGCGCTAACTGTTGTAAATCCTGAAAAGGGTCAGCTTGTTTTTCCTCCCTGGTTTCCATTCAAAGGAATTCCTGAAGAACGCTTCAAACTCACCGTAATGCCTGAATTGGAGCGCGAGTTTACCCAACGAAATATGGTGGTTGAGAATCTGGAAGACCAAGCGTATCATCGGCAGGAGCTGATTCGAGTTGAAGCGGATCTTATACGGCAGCAACGTACTGCGATCTTGATTGAGCAATACAAAAATCGCCTAGAACAAGAGGGCAACCTGGATTTTACAATGGAATTCTATCGTATAATAGACACTGAACATGATGAAGAAGTAGCTTTACAAGTGGGATATGAGCTTATCCAATATACCCATGATAACCCACATTTCTTGGTTAATATATTACCTAAACTTGACAAACTTTATCTACGCAAACCTATCCTCACATGGACAATCAATTTAAAGAGCATGACGTGATTTTGAACTTTAGCTTTTTGGGCCACCGAGATGTACAAGCACATTTTGCAGACTTGAATATTGCACTTTTGAGCGGACGGCATATTCAGACTGGCGAAGGCTATCTTTTTACTTTAGTGAACCACTATCAAGATGAATTTAAAATTTTCTATCGTAGCCTTTATGGTTTGGAGTTAAAACAAGCTAAAGTAGATAATACCAACTATTACTACCTTGACTTTCCAGAAGAGGGGAAAGGAAAGCTATACACCTCTGACCGCTTTAGAGAAATGACCTCCTGGGAAATAATAGTTGCCCTTATGCTGCTAAATATGTACTATGAGCGTTCCTTTGAGCAAGCAAAGGTCATTAACTGGGAGATAATTCAAAAGGAAATCATGGAAAGTGAATTGGCACCACTATATAAGAAAGCCTTTTTCAATAATTCAATCCGGGAATTTTATACCAACTCTGAATGGAAAGTTCTTTTTGACAAATTTAAACGCGTGCTAAGAATTTTTGATCGGTGGGGCTGGATCAAATTACAAACCGTCGAAGAAGGTGAATTCGTCTTTCTTATCCGTGAAAGTATTGATCGATTTGGGAAGCTTTATCAATATGAAATTAGCCATTTTGATATCTTCATTGAACAAATAAACCAAAAAAAATAAGGGTATGACATATCCTTTAATCCATGCTTTATCGACTGTTGGTGTCTTGAAACATTATAATCAAGATTACTTAATCCATAGACAACGTACTGATTTTACCGGAGCGAATGGGGTTGGTAAGTCCATCATAGCAGATCTTTTACAGTTAATTTTCATTAACGATAGACAACTTTTTCAATTTGGGACTGAAGGTTATAAGAAAGAAGCCCGGCAGATCCACAAGCTACCATACAAATGTCGGGATGCCTATGCATTCCTGACAGTAGAAGTTGAGGAAAATAAATTCATATGTATAGGAGTAAGCATTCCTAATAACTCAAACAGGCCCTTAAAGCCTTTTCTAATTACTTTAGACCCCAACAATCAGCTGCCCTTTTCAGATAGGGCGTTTTCTAAGGAGCAAATACCCCAAGCCAAACATTTTATCAACGATAAAAATCAGATCTGTATAGTAGAGGATTTAGGCCGTCATTTTCGCGACAAATATGATCTGTATTTCGAGTATTATAGTAACCGAGAACAAAAAGACGAACACTACGCCCGCTTATATGACCAGCACCTTTTGCCTATTAATCTGAGTATTCCTAGCAGTTTAAAAACGTTTGCGAAAATAATCCAATCTTTTTCGAGGGCAAGAAGTGGCGGTGATAAATCTGAAGAGTTAAAAGATTTTCTTTTTGATGGCGTTGAGCACGAATTAGAGCATACTTTTGATAGTTATAAGAATGAGATAGATAAACTTCTTCGGGATTACGATGATCTTCATTTGTTCATCAATGACTTAGAAGCTAAACAATTGGAGCTGGAGGAATTGAGCAAGCTATTAGAATTCCAGAAAACGGCTCAGAGGAAATTACTGATAGGCACTTGTGGCAATTCATTCGCCAATAGCAATAGAGCAAGTGTTGCTCTTGACTTGAAAATCAGAGAATATAAAACTGCTGTGCAAAAAGCAGGGCTGCTTACAAGGCAGCTTCCCCGCTTACTGTCTTTAGCGGACGGATATAAAGCCTTGCTGTCACACTGTAAAAGGCGACTGGACGCAATTAAGACTTGTGCGGAAATTGTGAAAAGCATTGTAGAGGTTGAAAAGCAAATTAATGACCTTACTTTCACAAACCTGCCGGTTATTGTGGAGCCTTTTAATGGACAGTACCCTATTGATGAATACGATACTGGTGAGATTATCAGACGTTTTAAGACATTCGTACCTATATATAAGCAATACAAATCTATATCCGCTATTGAGCAACAAATTGAGAATCAGAAACAAATAATCCAGGAAAGGAAAGCAGTAGTATCTAAAAATATTAAATACTACAAACTTATAAATGATTTATTCCGAGGTACAACCGAAAAGTCATTAATTGCACAGGTTTTAAAATCAGATAAGACTATTTCAACTGCTCAGGAGGCTGTTTTATTTCATTTTCTACAAACACACTGGCAAAAACCCGAACTTCCTGGTTTTCCCTTCTATGCCGATGGGTTTGAATTCTTTGATGATGAGCAAATTATCCAAGATGAAAGGTTAGGAGGTTATTGGCTACGCCTTAAAGATTTAAGTATTTATATTGAGAGTTTAAAGCATGAGCCGGTTCTTGGAAACACTGAATTACGTAGCAAAGCAATATCTGACCTCTTAATACACAATGAAACCATTATTAACTCCTTAAATAAAGAACTAGAGCAACTGGATCTTTTTGAGAAAGGGAAAGAATTTGAATTGAAATATGCTACAGTTTTGATTGGTCTTGATGCGCGTCTTTATGATTATGAATTTAAAAATCAACTAGCTATCACAGCGCAATTAATACTACAGCTTGAAGATAAAATTGATGGCCTGCAAAAAGAAAGAAGCGAACTACACAATAATAAAGCATTGCGATTAGTTGAAGTTGGTATTGATAAAAATTTCGATTTGCAAAAGTTGTTTGAAATCGAAAACTCTAATTTCGAGTGCTGGCAACACAAAGCAGAGAAATTTCATAATCGTGTAATAAATGACAGCGCAAAAGAAAGCGCTATGCGCGAAACATCTATTCCTGCTTTGGAACAGCAGACTAAGGATAAGAAAGAGCTTGCAGACCGCGCCACAGTAATGTATCTCAAGGATAAGGGGGATTTAGAAAAGATCTACCCGGAACTAATAACTGAAACATTTTCGGAAATAAGTGAAGAGGAGCTGCAGGGTTATAGACAACAATATGATGACGCGAGACGGAATTATGAAAGTGCCTACCTGGCTGCTTGCAAATTATTCAAGGAAACAGCTGATGGCAATAATATGGAAATTGCATTAGAAATAAATAAAGGCAATTTTAGTTTTCAATTAATGGAGCAGGCTTTATTGGGTAGTAGAATCAAATTTCGCGATCAGATAGCTGAGGAACTGCGCACAGCAAATCGGTCGCGACATAAACTAGTTGATTCAATCCATGAAACAATGCTTAAAATCTTCATCAGGACTAAAACAAAATATGAAGAATATCGAACTCAAGTCCGTGAACTGAATTTATTTTTTACAGGTAAAACTATTAGTAATAAGTATTTCTTCCAGGTTGAATTTGTTCCTAACTCAGAAGTACCTATTGAATGGATTAACCAATTGCAAAGTCAATCACAACATTTATATAAACATGGTGAGCTTCCAATGGGAAACTCAGTAGAACTGTTTATTGAAGAGTTTTTTAAGACTGCGGCTCGATATAAGAAAAAGATTGCCTTCAGGGACTTGCTGGATCCTAAAACCTACTTTACCTTGGATGCTGGTCTTATTAATGAAAAAGGTAATGAGGTGCCTGGAAGTACTGGGGAAACTTACTCTGCAAAAGTGCTTTTGGGTATCGGAAGATTGTCAAAGGTTCAAGCCCAAAATCGGCAGGGAATCAGGTTCATTATACTAGAAGAAACAGCGAATCTTGATAAAACAAATTTTAATAATTTTCCAGCTATTGCCGAGGAATTTGGTTACCAAATTATAACTATGACCCCAAAACCTTTTGGTGCAGACGCAACGGAAGGCTGGTATCTGCATCATCTATTGCCTGGGAGACATGATCCGGATATTAATTATCCTGTGCCGGCTAGTTATTTTAAAACGAATACCAATAAGGAAGATTTGCTATCATACCTTAATAGGGTTTCTGTATGAATTGGATTGCCTTAAAAGCGTTACATGAAATTTACGAGCGAGGGGAAACCAAGAAAAAGGAAACCTTAATGAAGGATAGTCAAATTCTCTTCCTTTTACGACAAACTGGTGAACTTAAAGATGGCGTAAGCACAATTTTTAAGGGTGATGGATTTGATGCCTATTATCAAAAAAGACATTTACAAAAGTTTCTGAATTATAATCGATTTTTGGAAAATGTAGGGCTTTTGACACCGCAGTTACGTTATCAGGAGTCTGATATTCAAGTCTTAATGGAGTTGCAGAGTGGGATGGCAAGTGGTGAGCTAGTTCCAATCCGTGATGAGATCATCCAAGCAGAGGAGACAGTTAGAGGCGTATCCCAGATGTTTTTTAGAAATGAAAAATATTTGGAAAAATCGGAAAGCCTATTACGCGCAGTAAAAAATATCTTAGGCATTGCCGAACTTGCTAATGATAAAGAACAGCAATACAAGTATGTTTTGCAATGTCATAAGCCTAAAAAGATTGTACTTTGCGAAAACCTAGACTTTTTAAAGCGACCTTCCAAGCCTAGAAAACACAATATTGAGCTTTGGTATGCTGGTGGTAAGAACATCGATAAGCTTAATTATATTGGAGAGGTCAGCTTACCGATCTTTTATTCCTGCGATTGGGACTATGATGGCTTACTTACCTATCAAGAGGTAAAGAAAAGAATACCTTCTATCCGATTATTGTATCCAAATGGAACATCAAAAAGTATAGTGCAAACTGAGCACAATAGCCAATGGCAATCACCTTCTAACCCTAATTTATTATCTGGATTAGACCCAGCATTTTATTCCGCCAGCGAGAAGTCATTAATAGTGAGCTTAATAACTGAGAATAATTGGATAATGGAGGAAACCAACGATTTGGTACGAATGGTAGAGTCAATGAAAAATTAAAGACAGAATAAACTACTGCCAAAAATTTTAAGAAGATCCCTGTTCCAAACTATTGGGAAAATAAATATGATTAAATAGGCTTAACGTTTTGCTCTCCAAACCATTGCTTGGCTTTTTCTATTACTGCGGGAGATGCTGCATTATAATAAACTACAAGGTTTTCTTTTGCCCTTGTGCAGCATACATATAATATTTTTTGACTCCTGTCTTTAATGCTTGAGTAGGTTTTCTTTTTTGCCGGCGTTAATGAGGAGTAAATAGTATCACTAAATACATATTCAAAATTATATTTATTCCAACCCCCGCTATCCATTATAACTAATACATTATCATACTCTTCACCTTTGATTTTATGTTGGGTTGAAAATGGAGTGTGGCCTTCTAGGTAGTTAAATAAATTTTGAAATTCGGAAAAAGGAAGCACTTTTACCCGATTATAAACATATGTTTTGGAATGAATAAACTCGGTTAATTTATCATCAATCTTACAAATATTCTGTTTATCAGCGAATGAAATAACTTCCTCAATGCTAGAACCCTCCATAGAATCTAAGGTTTCTATACTTCTTTTAAGGATAGCTTTATCTTCAAAGCAATTAATAGGATATTCAGTTCTCTGGATGAATTCGTTGAATTTGTTTGCTTTGTAAAGGGTAATATTAAGTTGAATTTTAAAAAGATGTTTAATTAGGTTGTCTCTCTTAGAACCTCTTTTGCTTTCTTCAGATTCGTCCTGTTTTTTGTCATCTATTAAGGCATCCTTGTCAACATAGATTTTACTAAATTGGGAAAAAGGGGAATTCCTTGCAGCTTCCATTAAATCAGGATTTTGTTGGATAAACTCCTTTTGTCCCGGTGTTGGAGTAATGGAAAGTTCATCGACAACTTGTCCAAATGTATATTCCGAAAAATCTTTATCTATTTTCTCTTTCCGAATATGGGAAGTTACCTTACTTTTAAATTCAAGAATTTTATCTCGGTCATATATTTCCATTAATTCTGCAAAACCGGCCTGGGGAGCAATTAAATTATGTGTTAAATTTAACTCTTTTGTTTGCTTTACGTCTCCAAAGTCCCAGTTTATTGATTTTTTAATAAGAGATAAATCAGAAGAATTTGAATAAATGAATTTAATATTTCCATCTTTAACAAATCCATCTCGCATATTTGGGGCGTTTTGATCTTGGGAAGGTTCTTGCTCCAGACCGTCGCTTCTAAGCTGATTTGCCAGCAAAATGACTGAATTAGGATTTCTTCGATTTTGCTTCTTCTGAATTTCCACAACTTTATTTTCAGCCAAATAGGTACCTAAATTCCCAATACTATCATCATAAATTGATTGCATAGCATCCCCAAAAAAGCCAATAACATTTTTTTTTTGGCTTTGGGCCAAATGTTCCAAAAAAATGGCTACCACAGAAGGATGTGTATCCTGGTATTCATCAATAAATATAAAAGGAAATTTGTCCTTTATTATTTCGCAAAGAACTTTATAATCCCGAAACATTGTATGGGCAAGCTCGATTACTTCATCATGTGAAATAATGCCCTCTTTTATTCGGGTCCACTCCTTATATTGGATGCCCTTTGAAAGATGATCAAAAAAATTGGGGTCTGCCAATTCATCCCCGATCTTAATTTTTGAGTCTGGATCGTTTATAAGCCTAATTAAGGATTGTCTTAATTCCTTCTGAAATTGCTTTATACAATCCCATAAAAAATCATGGATAGTCAAAACTGTTAAATTGGGATGCATAATCCGACTTTCTATTTCCTTAACAGCTGCATTAGTGTAAGTTATGCATGCGATTTGCGCTGTAGGTTCAATTTCAATTGCCCCCTTAATGACATGCACCAACGAATAGGTTTTACCACTTCCGGCTCCTCCGCTTAGTAAAAAGTTTTTTCCCAGGCTGATTTGATGAAAAATTGACTCTACTTCTGGCTCTAGTCTTTCTTTAACCATAATAATCCTTCTTTAATATAGGCAGGTATTTGCCAATTACTGTATTTTTTTCCCTCCGTGTCTTCTTTACTATTCAAAAGTATTTCCATAGCCAGGGTAGGTTTGCTACCTACAGCCTTGTTTACAAAATCATAAACGTTTATATGATTTGCCTTAAATTTTTTGACGTATTTTTTGGTTAAACTAGTAAAGGGGTATTCAGGAGTTTCGAGTAAATTACTATTTAAATGAAAGAAGGCATCCTCAAAGCTCCTGGCGTGATAGGTTTCCCCAGTGTTGTTGGTTTCATCCAATTGATAAACCATAAGTAATTTTCCTTCATTATCAACTTCCCATCTATTTAAATTTGAATTCTTCTTTAAAACTTTAAGATCTAAAGTTAAACCTTTATAATAATTAATTGCCTTATTGTTGTTGTGGAAATACATTAAAGAAGCATTGGTTGTATCTGTGGCTTCGGTCATGATACATTTATCCCAGCTATTCTTAGGATTACCGTCTTTCCCGATTTTAGTTACTGCCTTAGCTCCATCTATGTCACTTATAATTAAAGATTTAACTCCTACAAAATCAATGAATTTCTCAAAAATATGTGAGTAAGCCCCCACTTCTACGATAGAAATATTTTGAGAAAGTAAGGGATTGTCCGGTATTTCCTGATCTATCTTTTTCATCATAGCAGGAAGTAAGATCCTTTCTGTATCACCTTCAATGAAAATAGCTTTGTCTGCAAAAAATAGCTCAGCCCGGTTTAAAGTTAAATATTGCTTTAAGAATTTATAACTTTCAGTTTGCCCATCACTTTCGTAAGCTTTCTGCAGGTCTTTGAGGTTTTTAGCAGTTATTTGATTTTTATTCTTTTTGCTGAAATATTTAATATCATCAAACTCGCTCTCGGCAGTAATATGCGACGAGTGGGTTGTAATGATAGTTTGAAGGTTGAAGGACGGAGTCTTTTCTCCATTACCCTTACTGGCAGAAAAGAGAATGTCTTTAATATTTTTAATGAACACATACTGCATTTGAGGATGAGTATGGGCTTCTGGTTCCTCTATAAAAAGTAAATTTATATCGGCTGGTTTTTCATTTTCTTTGTTTTCCTTTCGGAAATCTGTTAGTAATACCTCGATTTCGAAAATCATACCTATTAGGTTCATATAGCCTAAGCCGTTATAATTTTCAGGAAGAGAATGTTCCGCGTTATGATCATACATAACTGTGGTATTCCCTTTTAATAATTCCCGGTGCTGTAAGGTGGAGACTATTTTAATAATCGAGTCCCCGTCCTTCACTCCGCCGAACTTTCCTACTTTACTAATAATTTCTTTAAATAGGCCTTTGTAAACTTCGTCTAAATGACTATCAGTTTCACTTAAAGTATCTTTAAATTGTTTGATTTCAGCGGATTCGTTACCAAGGCTTTCCCTTTTTTCATAATATTTGGATGATAAGACAGATAAGGTTTTGTCATTATCTTTATTGGATACATCCCGGCGGGCACTTATTATTTTTATGTTTAAAATTTTATCCAGGCGGAAGGTATTGTCTAGTTCATGAAATTCATCATCATTTTCTGCTGAAGTAGCAAGGTTATACGCTACTGTCTTTTTGTAAATCCTAAAATATTCCTGGTGATATCTTTTGAAGAAATCATAGAAAATGAATTTTTTCTTTTCCACTTTTAAGGCTTCCAATTCCTTCTTTTCCTCTTCAGTTATATCCCCTTGTATTGTATATCTTCCCTCAATTTTAGTTTCCTGTTCTGCTGCATAAGCCTTAAATGAACTTTTCATTCTTGCTAGATTTTCTTTCTGCAAGGAGTATTCAAAAGCTAAAACTATAGTTTTGTTTGCCGGATCAAGATCCATCATTACCTGACTGATATTGGCGAGATTATCTGATTCTTCATATTCAATATATAATTTTAGAGAAATTCCTAAAAAAGGAACCTTTAAATCATCCTCAGATTCGATAATGCATTTTAACTTCTTTTGAAAATCAATGTTAAAATCATCGCAGGTAAATGCCCGGGAATTCGTAGTCTTTTCACTTAAAAATTTATCAAGAATTGTTAGCAAGGAAGTTTTGCCGCAATTGTTTTTACCTATTATAAGTGAAAGCTCTTTTTCTACATCCAGGGTGAATTCTTTAAGTAACCTAAAGTTGTTAACTTTTATTTTCGTGATTCTCATTTTGGTTTTCCATTAATAAAAGACCTTTATTAATTTCTAAGTAATAATTAAGGTCTTTATATATTAAGTTTTAATGTCAGATTCTCTTTTCTATAAATAGGTCTTCTTTACTTAGGTCGTGCATTGAATAGGAATACCTTGGGATTTACTTGGGCTATTGGGGCAAAGGCTGCTTCGGTTAAGCCCATGCCAAAATCAGCTAGCATAATCTTTTCAGTTTTGTGGTTAAGAACCACGTAGAAATCCCTGCAGAAAAGTACCTTTCCCTTTAGTATTGGATCCTGCAGGGTTTGTCGCTGCAGTGGCTGGATGGAAGGATTGTGAATGATGTAACTTAGATCCACATATATGTTTTCAAGCAAGGAATCTTGATTGTGTTTACCAGCTGGTTTCCAGCGGATCAGGTTCTTATTGCCTTTTTTTACTTCTTCCTGTCCAATTAAATGTAGCAGCGCGGCATAAAAACGTTTATCCAGCGAATTGCTGTCGTTTGTAAAAGGCAGCTTGAGCAAATGCACTGGGCTCAGGATCTTCAGCAAACTAATAAACTCACTGTCGGCGGCCTTTGAAGCATTCCGAAGCGGTTTTTCGAAGTCTTTTAAATTGAAGTAAGTAAAAGTGATTTCTTCTTCCAGCTGCGCAATAAATGGTTTGGCAATTTCCTTGTAAAAAAGGTTGGTATTGGTGCTGGTTTTCTGGCCCTGCTGCCAGGCTTCGTAATCCTTCTTTAGTTGCGTATTTTTAAAGAAAAGCCGTTCAAAATCCTGCGCATCGAAAATAAACCAATCGTAAATATTAGTAATTACCAGGTGCGTCAGGTTGTTGTTATGTTTTAGGCGCTCACGCAGGTAGTAAAGCAAAAGCTTGTGCATCGCCTTTGCATTCAGGTTCTGCCGTGTAATCATATCAGCCTTGTTCGTTGGTTTTTTCACCTCGAACATTACACCTGCAGACGTGTTTGCATCCTTGCCGGTGTTGATTACGAAATCAGTTTTACCTTTAGTAGCAATTAAATAATCGGGATGGTAAAAAGTATTTTTTAGAAAATCTATCAAATGGATCTTCACGTTCTCTTCGCTTTCCTTATCTTCAATCTGACCAAGTAAGGTAATTAAGCCAGCTTTAAAAGTTTTTACCTGTTCGGGTTTAGGTTTGACTAGGCGATAAGCTTTATTCAAGGCTTTCTTAGTGGAAAGTTCGGTCAGTTTCATAGCAGGTAAGCAATATAAAAGCGAACTTAAACAATTGCTATGTTACAACCAATACGACTTAGGAGATTGATAGAATTTTTTCAGTAGTCAAAGATTAATTAAACCCTTCGGAAAAGAACTCAGTCAAAGTGATGCCTAGATAAGAGCAAATAGCTTCTAACGTGCTAATGGTAATGTTGGCTTTACCAGATTCAATGCGGGCAAGGTGAATGCTGGTGTCATGGTAGAAAACCTCAAGTGTGACCTTCTTCGCTTCCCGAAGTTGTTTCACCCTTGCGGCCACTGCATCAATAAGTTTCTGATTTTTAATTCTAGCCATGCCTTGCCGTGCAAGCTGCAAAGCCTTCCCTAAAATTTTAATGACATATTTGTCATTATGCATTCTTTCCTGTATAATTGAGTATTGTTATACTGGTAAGCCAATAAAAGGGACTATGAAGCCACAAATAATCAGCAGAGAAGAGATTATAGAGAAAGACGGAAATGAAGATCAGGTTACCCGCTGGTACTTCTCAAAAGATGGAATTCATGAGATAAACCTGGGGAATTTATTGGGTGAAAGAATAATGGAATGCGATTGGTTGGATGAAAAGGAAACTACGCTTCTAGTAAATTATAGCGACTGGGCATCCAATTCTGTTTATGCACTTGTATCTCAGGAAGGTAAGGTTTTTAGAAAGTCGATTACTTTTATTGAAGAGTACATAGAGGAGCACGAGGTAATGATTGCCAATATTATGGGGAAAAGTTTAGGGATGGAAAACCTACACTTCAACATGGATGAAGATGATAGAAAGGTAGTGGTATTGGACAAGAGGGGCAGGTTAATTTTAGAGCCAAGGTATAAAGAAATCGGTTTTATTGAGGAGAGGCAGTGTTTCTATGCCATTACTGATTATGACCAAGAGCAGTACTTTTATCCGAATGGAGAAGAGAATGAAATGGAGATGATCAGAAGGGAGAAATTGATGAAGTTGAAGCGGGATTTTAGGCACTTTAAAAAGAGCAGTTTCACTTTTAAAAATTCTCTGTTTTTAAAATGACTTGAAATACTTTTTGCTGATAAAGATTCGAGGCGTAAAAGAGGGAACATAGATCAGGATTTGCTATTTTCCTATGATTTATAGGGTAAACCTGAATCAGGGAAAATCCTCCTTAAAATCCATTTGTGTTGCTGGAAATACAACTTGTCTTAGGAGTAATTAGCTCCCAAACCCGGACGGACTAAACTTGAGTAAACTCTAGAAGTTAATTTTGCTCCCATTTTGCGCTGGTTTATAGCCTTTTTTGGGTGGAGAAGGACCTGTTCAGATTTACTGAAAAAGGGAAGAGATTTTTTGAGGAAAAAGAGCTCTGTTTCCGTCAAAGTTTTTGCTTTTCTAGCTAGCCAAAAACTAGAAGGCTGATGCGGTGCTTTTTTATTCTCCTGTAAAAGGGTGTAAAACGGTGATAGAAAAGATGTTGTATGGTGGTTTGTGAGTAGAAAAATGGCGTCTAAAATGTGGGCTTTTTGGTCAATAAAATCTCCCTGATTCCAACGCCTGCTTGTTGGCTCCTCCTAGGGTATATTTTTCTTCCAATTCAACAGTAGAATTAGCCTTAAAAACAGCTAAAAAATTTGCTTTCGTGGTTCTTGCGTTCGCCTGATACTTTTAAGACCTAAATGGGAGCTAAAAGAAGCCGAATAATGGTCAGTTTTAAGCTTTTTACCCTCGTTTCTAAATTTACCACTTTTGTAATTGTACTATTTGTTGGGAACAGAAACACAAATTCTCAACTACAAAAAGCCTTGTTTTTGATCTGATTTTTCATATCCTTTTTCGTTTTGTTTAATGGAATGTAAATAGCTTGAAGCCATCGAGTTAACTCATGTGCTTTTGTCTCAAAATATTCGCTAAAATCGGGCTGCTTAACTCTAACTATTTTTCATTGACGTCCATTCGTTGTTTTATTGCCTGATTCTAAGAAATTAGCTTGTTTTTGCTTCCAATTTTCAGTGTTTCCCTGTTTTTCCTACTTTTTCCCCAAGATTTTGATCCTTTAAGGTGGAATCTTCGCAAATATTTCTTTTCGCCATAAAATCATTAGCAGCTCACGTTTGAGAAAAAAAGCACACCATAAATGTTGTGAAATAGGAAATAAAAAATAACCTTTGCGATATAAAGATAAGTAGCCAAAAAGGCTGCAGCTTTCTCTATGAAATCTACCTTCCTTCCGGATCTTGAATTCACTACCGTTTTGGAGTATGTTCAGTTTTTTGAGCGGCTTCAGGAGCCCTTGTTTACCTTAAAAGATGCCGGGCTGGTTTCGAAGCTTTTTCAGGACTGGCAGAAAGCTGGCCTCTGGTATCAGCCTTACGCCCCAGGCGAAAAAAGGCAGTGGACCAGGCTGAACCTGGAAGAATATACGTGGCTTAAATTTATTCAGCAGCTCCGGCAGCTAGGCGCTTCAACTGAGATAATTCTAAGCGTTAAGGAATACCTGTTTGCCTCTTTAGACTTAGGTGCTTACTTAAATGAGCCGAAGTACAAAACACTTGCTTTAGAAGAAATAGAGAAATCCTCACTTCCTAAGGAGAGTAAAGAGATTATAACCGGATTAGTAAAGTCAGATGAGTTTACCAAGCAACTGGATGCTATGGGGCTGCGGATCAGTCGGCTATTCGTGATGCTATTTTCTTCAATGATCCGCCACCAGGAAACCGGCGTATTCGTCTTTCCGGAAGGGGAAGTATTGATGTGGGCAGATGAAGTGTTAACTATTGATGCTGATGCCATTGAGCTTTATCACCGGTCCCATATTTACCTATCCATTTCCCAGCAATTTGTCTCCTTTTTGCTGGAGCCCGAGAAAGAGAAGTTTATTTCCCCGCTTCAGTTGCTATCGAATGAAGAGCGGATGGTGCTGAATGCCATGCGCGATAAAACGCTCAAAAAGATCAAGATTAAGCTTAAAGGAAGAGATAAAAGTGGCAAGGCTAAATATACCCTGATTACCACCAAGGATGGAAAGATGAGCCTGGAAGATTACCGAAGGGTAGCCGGCAGCCTGGTGAGCAAGAATTATGAAAGCATTGTAGCTAAAAACATCAACGGCACCGAAGTTTACTTTGAACGGGAGCGACGGCGAATGCTGTAAAGCTTAAGAGAGGTTAAAACCTAGAATGAAGTAAATGATTAAAATATTTAACTGCTGTAATGCTGTACCAGGCCTGAGCCTGGCAGCAAGCAAAGGACCTGATTACCTCAGGCCTGATTAAAGAACCTGGCTGCGTGGCTGATAACCTCAAGCGGTAGCTGTAAGCGTTCAAACACGTGTTACTTTTAACTAAACAAAACAGAGATCAAGAAAAAAATCAAAGCCAAAAAGAAAGTCAGGAGCAAAGTTTAACCAAAGCAGCGTTTTCATTTGGTAGCAGAAGAAAGAAGGAGGAGAAACCATCCTTATCTGATGCTTTACTTGAAGTTATTGCCTCAACTCCCGGCTATGAAGATTTACCGCCTGAAGAGTTAGAGGAAGTGAAAGAAGGGTTGCTGGAATTTGCCCGAATTTCCTATAGCATTTTTCAAAAGGAGTACCTGCCAGAAGCAGATGAATTGCCGCATGAAGATTCCGAAGGAATAGATATTTCAATTATTCATTCTAAAGATCGGGTAAACAATACGAAAACAGCCAAAGCAGTAAAGCCTAAAAAGCAATCTATTAACCAAAAAGTAGTAGTTTCTTAAGTAGAAGAAGTCATGAATGATTTAAAATATTTTGAAGCCTTCACGAAGGTTAAGGATTCAGCTAAAAAAAGACAAGACACTAACGCTTTAATCTATACCCGTGTATCCTCCAAAGAGCAGGCTGATACCGGCAATAGCCTGGAAACACAGCTAAAAGCCTGCGAAGAGTATGCAGCCCGCAAAGGTTATGAAGTGCTGGAGCATTTTGGCGGTACGTATGAAAGTGCCAAGGACGATGAAAGAAAGGAGTTTCAGCGGATGCTCAATTTTATTAAGCGTCATAAGAATAAAGTTGATACAATTATAGTCTATACCGTAGACCGCTTTTCCCGCACGGGTGGCAATGCCATTTACCTGGCAGAGAACCTCAAAAAAGAAGGTGTTCGGCTGGAATCCTGCATGCACCAGATTGATACTTCCACTGCTTCGGGTGAGCTTAATCAAGGCATTCTGTTCCTGTTTGGTAAGTTTGAAAATCAACAGCGGCGGGAGAAATGCATGGCCGGGATGATAGAAGCCCTGAAGAAAGGTTATTGGATGGGGAAGGCTCCGATGGGCTATGACTCCGTGATGCGCAACGGGCAGCAGCAGATGAGTATCAATAAAACCGGTGAGTTGATAAAGCAGGCTTTTATGATGAAAATCAAAGAAGGCCTGAGTAATACAGCAATCATTGCTAAGCTTGGTAGAATGGGCTTGTTTCTCCACAACCAGACACTGACCAAGATCTTCCGCAATCCTTTTTACTGCGGTATTATTACCAATAAGCTCTTGGGAGCTGAAGTGGTAGTAGGCAGGCACGAGCCGCTTATTTCGAAGGAAATCTTCTTTAAGGTAAACAACATCCAGTCAGCTAATCCCCAAGGCTACGTAGTGCAGCAGGAAGATGAAAACCTGCCGCTTCGCCAGCATATCAAATGTGACTGTGGAACGATGTTCACAGGTTACGAAGTAAAGAAGAAAGGGCTGCATTATTACAAGTGCAACCGCATAGGTTGTAAATGTAATAAGAGTGCCAAAAGCCTGCACCAGCAGTATGTGGATCTACTGAAGATCTACCAGATAGATCCAAGGTTAATGCCGGCCTTAAAAGTGGCTTTAACCGGGGTGTTTGATGAACTGAATGCGCAGCAGCTTGAGCAGCAGAAAGAATTTAAACGCCAACTGACGGAAGTTGAAAAGAATCTGGACAAGCTTGAAGAACGCTACATCTTCGAAGGTCTGAATAAAGATCTTTATGAGAAATATAGTGTAAAGCTGAAGGGGGAAAGAAAGGAAATAGAGGTAGAACTGGAGAAAACAGAAAAACCGCTATCGAACCGCAAAAACTTCATCGAACTGGGCCTGAAAATGGGCGTAAACCTCTGTGAATCATGGGAAAAAGGAGATTACAGGGAAAGGCGAAGAGTTCAATCTGTGGTGTTCCCGGAAGGAGTGACTTTTGACAAGGAAAAACAGGGTTATCGAACCTCCAGAGTGAATGTTTTTTTTAGCTTAACTGCTTTATTTTCAGAGCGATTGAAGGAAATGAAAAAGGGAAAAACCAGTGATAAACCTGATTTTTCCCTTTCAGTAGTCCATAGGGGACTACTATTGGCTTTGCAATAGTTTTTATGTCTTTACAATATCTTTAATTTTATATTGGATATCAGTGTTTTAAAGAAATAGTGTGGATAAATAAATATAGTGCTAGTATAGTGAAGTAAAGAAAAGTTGTACGCATATTTGTACGCACTATTCAAACCACGTACACAATGGGCTACTCCATCAACCTGTATTTAGACCGGGCTATTTCCGAGAAGGAACTAACCCGTTTGCATGCTTCTCAAGACCAAACTGCAAGAAAGGAAGCAGAACTGCAAATCGCTACCAAACCCCTTCAAATATTCCTTTACCTCCGCTTCCCTAAAAACACACTTAAGGTTTTTGTGGAACGTAAAGCTACCCAAAAGCAATGGGATGCAGGCAAGCAAAGGGTCAATCCTAACTTTTACAAAGCAGGGCCTTCCGAGCTTAACCAGTACCTGGGCAACCTGCTAAATGACGTTCAAAAATTACATGAGGCAAACTTACTGGTAGGCAAACAGACAACCCGGGAGCAGCTTCGCGAGATCGTAGACAAACTTAATTTAAAAGAGAAAGAAACCGGGCCCAAAGCAGTGTCCTTGGATGAAGCTTATAAAGAGTTTCTCCGGTTGGCAGATCATCTTAAAGCAGCCAATACCAAAAAGAACTACGTAACTGTTTGGAATCACCTTGTAAAGTACACCCAGGAAAAAAGAAAGCCTCTTGACTTCTCCTTATTTACTTCCAGCTTCCCGAATACTTATTCTGAATACTTAGGCCAGAAGGCTGAACTTGGTTACAATACCATTGGCAAGCACCTGCGCATCCTCAAAACGTTCCTGTTCTTCGCTACCGATGAACGTAACTATAACCAGCTCCAAGAATTCAGAAAATGGAAAGCGCTTTCCGAAAAGGAAAAAGAAATCTACACCCTGACGAAAGAGGAGTTGATGAAGCTCTACAAACATGAATTTGAGCATTCCCGGCATGCCCAGGTGCGGGATGTATTCTGCTTTGCCTGCTTTACCGGCTTGCGCTTTTCCGATGTCGATAATCTGAAATGGGAAGCGATTAAAAAGGATCACATAAAAGTGCTCCCGGTAAAAACCCGGCACCGGGATTCCAAGGCTATCAATATTCCCTTGAACAGCTTTGCCCAGGAAATATTAGCCCGCTACAAAGGGAAAGATAAGCCACTGCCGGTGATCAGCTCTCAGAAGTCGAATGAGTACCTAAAGGAAATAGGGCAGCTTTTAGAGTTTAAAGATCCGGTGAAAGTTTTAAAGCATGTTGGTAGCAGCACAAAAGAAGAATACGTTGAGAAATGGCAGATCCTGACCTTTCACGTTGCCCGGAAAACTTTTATTACCACCTCGCTCATTTTGGGAATGCCTGAAAGAGTCGTAAGAGAATTCTCCGGCCATAAATCAGAAAAGGATTTTGCAAAGTATGTAAAATTAGCGGACACGTTTAAAGAGCAGCAAATGCATCAGGCCTGGAACGAAGATGCCTTCAAAGAAAAGCCCGCTTCTATAAATATGAAAAAAAGTGTAACAGTTAGTTAACTGTCCAGATACAACTTTATAAAATTCTTAATTTTACATTTAGATAGAGTGTCCACACAAAAGGATTTATCTTTTTTCATTGTTGCAGCCGATGAGGAAATTACGGATGAAGCCTGTAATCAACATGAAACACTTTAATCAAATACAATTTTTAATGAACACAACAACAATTAACTATTGGAAAGGTGAATATCCCGAAATTCAAGAAGAGCTGCATCGGGTCGTTAAAATGGCTTATCATAGCGGGGTAGCTACTGCAAACTGGATCCTTCCTTCGTATCTGGACCAAACCGCCATTGCTTCTACAGAGGAAACTTTCAGGCTATCCCTGGAAGGCCATTTAAAAACGCAAATGGAGTTAAGGCTCTCCTTAAACAATCCATTCAGATTGTTAAGCGGGGATTTAAGTTTGGAGCAGCTAGCTGAAAAGTTTTCCAGAGCTTATCTATCAACATCCTCTCCTGAAGAAGTACTTCAATGGCTCAAGGGGGTAGACATGTATGAGGTCCGGGTTACTGATTTAGCAGTAGGTGTTTCCCATTACTTACTAAGGAAAGAACTAGTTAGGATTCTAAGCATAGGCTATGATGGCTGGATAATTGAAAATGAAAATATTTCTACCGAAACAGAAGTTACGAATCTTTCTGATGAAGACCAATCTAATGCAGAGAACAAAGAACTTGATGCTTTCAGTCCGGCTGAAAGAGTAGCGCCAGAAGGTAGTAGCCCAGAGGATAGTAATGGAATCAAGCGACAAAAGAAGAAGAGCCCCAGAGCTGAGGCGATGGAAAAGTTGCATGGATTCCCTTGGATAAACGAGCCAACTAAACTGGCTATAATCAGCATTCATAATTATCTTCTAGAGAATAAAATGATTGAGCCTTCTCTCTCAGAATCTGATTTAAGGGCTCTTTTCTCCGAGAAAGGCCCTTTAGAACCGATTCGATTTTTAAAAGCTTCCGGAAAGCTAGTGATGCTTTTTAGATTGCTCGCAATGGATGTTTTAAAATTTTCAAACAAAGGGCCGATCTTGGATGAGTTTTCCAAAAGTGAAATCAGGAGCTCCTCTTACTGGCTGTTCCCTCGACTGATAGGCACCTTTAGGAATAAAAAGGGTGAAAAGTATAATACAGACCAGCTTTCTAAATCAGCCAGTCAATGGCAGGTAGACAAACTACAAAAAATGGACTGGTTTATACAAATGAAAGAAACCCTTACGGCTGCCTGTAAACCCAGGTAAAGAAGAAAAGCCAATTCAGGAAAGACCGCTATTTGCGGTCTTTTTTTTTGCCTTATGAATTATGGTTTAAGATTTTATGGGTGGTAAATAAAGTAAGCTGAAGGAAAACTGGGTGATGTTCTGAATTTTCAAGCATGTAAATCTGGGGTAAGTTTAGTAAAACTGGGGTAAGTATTTCAAAACCGGGTTAAGAAAAATCCTGCCATTGTTAAGCTGATTTTAGCGCTGTAATGTTGTAAAAATTAATAACCCAAATAAAAACAAAACAATGTTCACAAAACAAAAAACACATTTCTTTAAACTTGGGAAATCAAGATCATTTAGCTCCAAGCTTCTTTACCCCAATATTCAAAAATATCGGTTCGCTTTCCTAAATGTAACTCCTTACAAGGTGGTTGTTGGCCATGTCTGCAAGAGCATTTTTAATCCTTTTATCAATCAATTCAAATGTCCACTTGCCAGGATTAAAAAACTGAAGCAGAGCATAATGGTTGGATTGGCTTACCAGCTTCAACTCTTAAAGGGTGATGCAGGCCTTTTGCATATCCTTTCCAAAGCCTGCCTCTTTTGCTTATTGTCTCACACATTTTATACCTGGTTAAATTAATCCACTATGTCACAGAAATTCTTTTTCCAACTAAGCCTTGAAGAAGCAGAGGGCTGCTTTAAGAAATGGGCGCAGCAGGCGCTGCTGCAACTACTCCACCAAGGGCAAGGCCTTTCACTGGCAAGCCCAAATCCCTCAAAAGAAGAAGATGTCATTACAATTGCTGATGTCTGTAAGCTTTTCAAAATCTCCCGGCCGACAGTAAACGATTGGATGAAGACCAATAAGCTTCCATACAGGCGCATAGGTAGAAGGGTTTATTTTATCAGGCAGGAAATACTGGCTGCTTTACAATCCTTTAACCGGAGAGCTAAATAATGAAAAGGCAAAAAAGAATTAGTAAAGCAGTTATTCAGGCGGAAGTGCCCCTTTGCAGCCCCCTGAAGAAGATAATTACTCTATGGGAAATTAGAGAACTTATGTAGCAAGCAAGCAAGCTACTGCAGACAAGAATAAAAGATGTCTTTAAAATTAGAAACTTTGAGCGAGGACTCGGCATGAGTGATCCGGATGACTTTCCTTGTGGAGCCCAAAAGTAGAGAACTGATTTAGTAGTATAAAAAAAAATATTGATTAAGTTATGAAGAAGTTAAAAGATCTTACGCTGCCGGTTGCAGGTAGGGTAAGCCCTGATTTAAAACAAAAATTTGAGAAAGCTGCCGATGAGCTTGGTTTAAGCTTAGCGCAATATGTATCCATGATGCTTTACCTGGCAGAATATAGTGAAGCGGGCCTTTATAAAATAAAATCACAGTTACTAGGGCCTGTTAAGAAAGAGGATCCTCAATGTAATATTCGAGAAAAGAAAGATAAAGCGGTTTGGGAAAAAGCTCCATTTTCCGATATGCTTTCAGCTGTTCTTAAGAATGAAGAGATACTAGCAGAAATTTATGTTACAAATGGTAACAAGCCGATATTGAGTAATGAATTGGTAAAAAATGGTTTCAAGTACAATGTTCTTTTGCAAGGTGAGTATCTGGAAAGCACTTATTACTATTATACCGGTTTGCACGGCTGGGCCTTTACCGACTCCTCTAAAAAGTATGTTGTAATTACTAAGAAGGTTTAACCATGGAAAATGTAGTTTTTGACATAAACCCGGCAGATCTGCAATTCGAAGGCACCCTGAAGGAGACAAGTGGTTTTTCAGGTATGAAAGGTGCTTTTATCCTGATTATATTATTAGTAGTTATTGGATTTCTATTCTGGTACTTCTTGAAAGAACCGGTCTATGAAGAGAGTCAAAACAGGTTTGAGAAATTAAGAAGGGTGCTTTAATTTGTACCCTATTTTTTTGCCCTGAATGAAGATGTGGCACAAAACTAATGCCAATATCCTCAAATTGCTTAGGTTTTTGTAGAGTGTTGAGTTAGAAATCAGAATGAATTCCAGAAAAAACTGAAGGAAATATCCTGCTAAGGTTACCATAAACAAGCCATCAACAATTCTATTGCCCTATGCCTGTCAAGGACACCTTCCTACTTAATCCTTACAAAGGCTAAGTACTAAAATACCCAGTGTATTTGTTGAACTCCAAAGAGTAAAGATAATCTAAAGCCGCATATAGCTTTGGCAAACGATAATGTCCAGTTACAAATTGTAACATCAATATTCCACGGAATAGATCTGATGCAGAATAAAAGCTAACTGTAACGGAGGAACTGCAAAAGAGGCTAAAGGAAGAATAACCTATAGTGAAGTTTAAACTGTGTAAAAGAAAGAAGTTCTGATTATGCTACAGTCAAAGTAAGGCATCTGCCTTTCACTAAACGTAAAGCCCTTTCGTTTTACTGCATAGACCATACCTAGCACTTTGCTTAAACTCCAAAATTTAAATATGATTATATTGGATATTCTATTGTTACATTTTGAAACCGATTGTTAACTTTTGTAACAATTTCAAACCTATAAGATTAAAATTGCTAAAAATTGTTTTTTCTTTAAGTCTTCCCGGATAATAGAGTAACAATTTGTAACTCTAAAAAGCACCTGTCCTTTTGCAGTTAAATTTAATAGAAATTGCTTTTAAATGAAAGTGATTTTAGTCTTCAAAAATGTGTGTAACTAATAGTTACTAGGGTTCTTTAGCTTGTTTTATTGGACAGAAGCTGCAAGGAAACCTGTTTTAATATTTACATCTTCAATGAAATTTACTTTATGCAGAAACCATTCAAAATCTTCTGCTAACCTGCAACAACTTTTAAAATTATCGTATATTTATAAGGGCAGTTGATTGGTTAAACCATTTCATCCGTGATTGTCGGTCTAAGCAACCTAAATCGTATCAGAGTGCCTATAAGCCGTTGGGCACCTGGCAAGCCTGAAAACCTTAGTCGGGAATGCGCCAACGGCTTTATTATTTAGTTTGTTACTAAAAGTAACAGGACTTTATAAGCCAGTAATTGGCTATTAATCAAACTGTATTTATTTCTGATATCTGCTGATTTTCGCGTAAGCTTTTTAATCACTGAAGCTATCGTTTTTGTTCTTTCTGTTAAGAAATCTGCATGGTTCTTGAACTCCAAGTAATCCTGCCAAGCGTGTAAGTGGTACATATCTATCTTCTCTAGCACATCCAGTCTCTCCAAGTAAGGCAAGTATTCAGATGGGTGTTGATCTGGGATTGCAATTTTGTTGCTCCATTCTACTTAGGCATAATTCGCGATCTGATTTTTATTCCTTTGCTCAGTAATGATGTTACCTTGCACCCATTCACTTGGGAAAAGATAATGCCGTACTAGAGCTGATTTCTTCTGTTTTAATCCTCCAGAAGTAGAACCGAAAAATTGTATTATCAACAAAGCTGTTGTAACGATTAGTAACAGTTTAATTTAAATCAAAAGCCACCGTTTTGCTAAATAAATTAATTAGTTTTGAACGATCTGGTTTGTTTTCCATTCATAGATTGAAACCAAATTATTAACTATGGAAAAACAACTTACCGATCACGTAGGAAAACAAACAGTAGAGCAGCTTGAAAAAATGATTGAAAATTGGGAAAACAGCAATAGTCCCAAGAAAGAGAACTATATTAAAATTATGAAAGCTGCATTAAGAACTGCGTTAAGAAAAAGAAGAATTGCTAATGTATTAGCGGCATAATAAACCTGCTATTAAGATTCCAATAGCAGGTTTATCAATTAATTGTTTCTGGTATTTATTCAAACTTTACTTTTGGCAAACCTTCCACAATATCAATGGTTTGTACGCTAACGTTTATAATGCTTAGCAATAGGTCCAGGATATATCTTTCATTGCCGGTTTCCATTGCCCAGTCGTTAGGGTCGTTTTTGATGCCGCTATCTTTGTGAGTGGTTACGGCATATCGTTCCATGATCCAGTCTATCGCGGATTTGCCGTTTACCACGTAGTCATAGGCTTTTTCGGGAATGTTGGTTATGGTTATTTTGCTGTTGTAGAGGATGGTTTCTTTCTGGCCTTTTGTTGGGAAGCGCATTTTTTCTACTTTATACATACCGTTTTCGGCTCCGGTAACGGTTACGCCTTCGTAAGCTGGCACATTTTCGTAGTTCAAGTGCAGGTCTGCAAGTTTGCGGCCGGCTTTGCTGAAGGCCCAGAAATCACGCACGTCCTCAACCAAAGGCAAGCGGGGTAACATTTTCTTGAGGTCGTTGGCGAACTGGGTGCGGTATTGTGGGCTATGCAGAAAACCGTACACGTAATAGAAAATGTCTTCCTTTTTTACGGTTTTACCATACTGTTTTTGCGCCCGTTCCAGGATAAAATCACTAACCCCATCGCGCCGGATGTATTCGCTTTCTCCAACAGCATCGAATAAGCCGGGGCTTTGCTTTTGCCGCTCTTCGTAATAGTAAAGTGGAAAACATTGCGATTTACCAATTAATTCTAAATCAGGAATTGTATCGCAAATAATAGAAGAGAATTCTTTTGTAACTCCTACACCTGAAACACAGATAACTAAATTTTCAATATATTTTGCAGGAAATAGCTTTGGAATTAAATATACCATTTCGTTCAGCACTCTGGAAAAATATAAATGCTGTTTAAAAAATGGCCTATAAATACCTACTGTTGTATTAGTTGGGTCATATGAATGTGTCTTGTTTTTTTCTAAATCCCATATTAATGCTCTTGTCCAACTAATTTTCTTAGAATCAAATTTCAAAAAAGTTTTTACATCAGAAACAGGGTTATCCTCTATTACTTTATTTAACTCTTCTCGCTGGCTATTATAAAAATTAATCGAAGTTAGAATGTTGTTGTTTAAAACTTCTTTTGAAGAATTATAGCACCAGGCATCACGTTGAGTTTTTACTCCATTCGAATAATAAGGCACAAAAAATGTTGCTTTGTTTGTTTTATCATCTTTATCCCCAATCGGAACAAACGTACTAAATGCATCGTTCCGCTCATTTATCCAATCACCGTGTTCATTTGGAACAAGCGTTTTCCATTCCATTGCTTCGTTGCCGACAGATTTAAACTTCTTTACAATTGCAAGCTTATCTTCCCGGCTTAAATAATCACCAATGTCGTGGTAATGTATAGTGGCTTTTTTTCCGTTTTCCATACTGTTTTTCACCAATAAGGTGATGGAAATGGGCGTGCGAGAACCGGAACCGAATATTTTACCGCCTTCTTTCCGGCTTAATTCGCCGCTGGTGCGCTGGTTGCCCCTTAAATTGAAAACATAAATGGAAGAGAATTCTTTTTCTAAAGATTTCCGGAAACCGTCGGCACTGTTACCGTCTAACCAAGCCCCGTTAGAAACAAAGCAAATTACGCCCCCACTTTTATCTATACGGTCAGCACTCCACCGGAAAGCTTTAATGTATGAATCGTATAAGGAATTTTTATTAGTAGCATTGGTCTCCTTTGCATAGGTAACTGCAATCCGGGAATCCAGTTTCGGGTAGCTTTGGTTTTGCGCATTGTCGTTGGCTGATTTCTGCCCTACCGAATACGGCGGGTTACCGATAATCACACGCAGCGGCGCTTTCTTTTGCTTCTGTACCCGTTCGGAGTTTTGCGGGAACATTTCCGAAAACAGCTTTTCGCTTTCGTCACTTTCGCCTAACTGAAAGGTGTCGGTAAGGCAAATGCCGTCGAAGGCCTGATAATCTTCGGCCCCCACAGCATCGTGGTAAGCATTTTCGATGTTTACGGCCGCAATGTAATAAGCTAGCAAAACGATTTCGTTGGCATGAATCTCTTGCTGGTATTTGCGTAGCAGATCTTCTTTTTTAATCAGGCCACTTTGCAGTAAGCGGGTTACAAACGTGCCGGTACCGGTAAACGGGTCCAGGATATGCACGTTCTCATCGGAAATGCTGCGCCCGAATTCCTTTTTCAGTACATCGTTTACCGAATGGATAATGAAATCCACTACCTCAACCGGCGTGTAAACTATCCCCAGCTTTTCCACCATTTTCGGGAAAGCGGTTTTAAAGAACTTATCGTACAATTCAATAATAATGCGCTGCTTACCTTCGGAGTTGTCTATCCCGCTTGCCCGCATCTTCACCGATTCATAGAATTTCTGCAGCGTTTCGGCATCCTTATCGAAGTTCTGGTCTTCCAGCAAATCAAGCATGGTTTGCATACTCACCGAAATCGGGTTGTTCTGCACAAACGAATACCCTTCGAACAGAGCTTCGAAAACCGGCTTGGTAATAATGTGCTGGCTAAGCATTTCAACTGCTTCCTGCTGCGTAATGCTGGGGTTTATATTTTTCTGAAGGCCACCCAGGAAATTGGCAAAAGCTTTTTCATGGGTTTTATCTTCGGCAATTAACCTGCTTATGCGGGCAACCTGGCGTTCGGCAATTTCGGCTACGCTTTTTGCCCATTGCTCCCAATAGCGGCGGTCGCCAACTTTGTTTACCATCCGGGCAAAAACCACGTTCTGCAACTGCTCAAACTGGAGCGCCAGCTGTTCGCTAACGGCTTTGGCCGCCACATAACCTGCCGGGTCGTCGTTTACCACCGAAACCTGGCCATTCTGGTTAAAAGTTACTTCCGGCCGGCCGATAATGATGCGGTCGGTGCGTTTTTTATTCAGCTCAATTTTATTAACAGTGGCGTTAAAGCGGTCGTCGTGAGCACGTAAGGCGTTTAAAACTGTCCAAACTACTTTATAACGGTCATTATCGTCTAAGGCCAAGGCAGCATCCATATCGGAAGGCACCACCACCGGAATAATGATGTAGCCGTACTTTTTGCCCGGCGCTTTCCGCATAACCCGCCCAACTGATTGCACCACATCTACCTGCGAATTGCGGGCCGAAAGGAACATAACGGCATCCAGGCTGGGCACATCTACGCCTTCGCTTAAACAGCGCACGTTGGTAAGTACCCGGCATTCGTTTTCTTCGGTTTCCGCTTTAAGCCAGCTCAGCAATTCATCGCGGTAAGGGGCAGACATAGTGCCGTCTATGTGCTGCGAACCCACCGAAACCATTTTTACTTTTTTCTCTGTTGGCAAAGCGCTGATGTAAGCCTCCGTAGCGGAGTTGAAGGTGCCGGTTATTTTCCGGGAATCGGCAATATTAGAGCAGAAAGCCACGGCCCGGCGCATTGGTTCCGGATCACTTTCTTTCAGCAGGCCTTCGTCGCCGATCATTTGTTTGGAAAGCGCATTTATGCAGCCAACCAGTTTGGAGGCATCGTCGGTAGTAATTTCGCTTTCGTAACCGGCCAGCATTTTCTGCACGGCTGGCGGTACATCTTGGTCGCTTAAGGTAAGAATGAGCACTTTGTAATCAGTGAGCAAGTCCTTCTCTACTGCTTCACCAAAACCAATGCGGTAAATTTCCTGGCCGTAAAGTTTTTCATCGTCCATCGAGCACAACACTGCATCGGCCTGGGCAGCCTTGCTTTTGGTATCGTCACTATAAAGCCGGGGCGTTGCCGTCATATACAGGCGCTTTTTTGGCTTTCAGGAAATTATCGTTGTGTACTTTGGTAAAAGCAGATTCATCTTCGCCAGCCAACGAAACGCCGGTAGTGCGGTGGGCTTCGTCGCAAATAATCAGGTCGAATTCCCCGAAGCCGTTTTTAATAAGTTCTTTCTGTGCCCGCGCTATTACTTCAATGGATTGGTAGGTAGAAAATACCACCGTCATTCCTTTGCTTTCGCGGCCTATAAACTGGTTGAACTGGTGCAGAATATCGTTGGTATTAGTAGAAGCCGGCAATGCTAGATCCACTACGCTAAAACTGTCGCTGTCGTCGTTTTTGGTGCGTTTCTTTGAGATTTCCGGATCTGAGCAAATACAAACTGCGTTGATCGGTTCTTTAGCAAAGGCACTCCATTCACGTAAGGTCTGACCTAATAAGGCAATGCTAGGCACGAGGAACAAAACCATCCCATTGCCGCCTGTTTCTTTTTCGGCAATTTGCAGAGCAGTATAGGTTTTGCCGGTGCCACAAGCCATTATGAGTTTGCCCCGGTTGTTGGTTTTAAAATGTTTGTGGGCTTTGGCTAAGGCGTCTTCCTGGTGCGGCTTCAGTTTCCTATCACCAATTCTGGATTGTTCACCATGAATACCGTTCTCCAGCTTTTTCCAATCTACAGCGGCTTCACGTAACTGGTACAGGTTTAAGCGCGTTACCGGCGGTGTTTGGTTTTTAATGGCTTCTTCAGCATTTGCACCCCATTTTTTACCGGTGGTATCTATCCAGAGCCGTTGCGCAAAGTTTACACTTTGCAAGTTCTCGTTTTTAAATGCCCGGCTGGAAGTGGAAAGAAAACTATCTACAGCCGGTTTATCGATGGTTTTTCCTTCCTGGTAGCATTTACACTGGATCGCCCAATAATCACCGTCGTGAGTCATAGCCACAAGGTCAATGCCCGTATCGTTGCCGCCTAGGTCTTCTTTTCCCGGGAACTCATTCCAGAGCCATACTTTCTTAAACCGGTCGGAATAAATCCGGTCGGTTTTTAAGTAAGCCTGCATCAACCTCTCAAAGCGGTCGCCTTTATCGCGTTCAGAAAAAGAGAATTTGCGGTATTTGTCGAGTATTTTGTTAAAAGACATGTGTTTTGGTAGCACTAATAATGCTTTGCAAAATAGGGCATTTCAGCCAATACTTCAGATTAAGGGGTAAAATTAATTAATTGTAGTTCTACAATATTTTTTTTATAAAACCCTTGCTTTTTCTGAAAAACGCCTATACTTTTACAATTGTAGTTCTACAATAAAAATAATATGCCTAAGAATAAAAGTAACGTTTTTAATGTCGATGATTTATTAAACAGCCTATTTCCGGTGGAGACGTTAAGCGAAATGTTTGAGAAAAGAATTAAGGAACTCAATATCGCTCCTACAACTGCCCTGGAAATAATAGATATAGAGTACCGAGCATTACAAGGCATTTTGCAAGGAACAAGTAAGCAGGTAGATAATACAAATTTTATAAAACTAGCCAGTTTTTTGAAATTACCGAATGAAAAAATTTTTAGCCTGTACTTGAAAGCTTTAGAAAAAAATTTTCCAGAAGTTTCACCTTATTCTCAAGATAAAATTGATTATATAAATGCAAATTTTGACTTGGCAACACTAAGGAAAATTGGGTTTATTAAAAGCATTACCGATTATCAGCATATAGAAGAAAAAATAAATTCCCATTTCGGGTTAAAGACAATATTTGAGTTTAAGCTGCCTTCTAATAATGTGGCATTTAGTGCTGGACTTACGAAGCCAAAGAACCTACAAACGCGCGGTTTATGGGTTGAATCAGCAAGAACAGCTTTTGAGGTAATTGCTAATCCGCACGAATATAATAAAGCTGCCTTAGCAAAATATTTTCCTGAGATAAGATGGAAATCAACTAATGTAGAATTGGGTCTTTTATCTGTAATAAGGGATTTATATACATTAGGAGTTACAGTATTTTATCAGGATTCCATCTCCATAAACCACCTTAAGGGTGCCACTATTGTCGTAAACCAGAAACCCTGTATTGTACTGACTGATTATAAGGGTTTTTATTCGACTTTATGGCATACTTTAATACATGAGCTTTACCATGTTTTGTTTGATTTTGAGCTAATTAAAAATAAAAAATATCAATATCATTTGTCTGATATTGATACACTAGACTTAGGAGATCAAGATTTAGGATTATGGGAAAAAGAGAAGGAGGCAGATGGTTTTGCCCGCGAATTCTTATTTTCTAAAGAAAAATCTAATATTATTAAGCCACATATTAACAATAAAAAGTTTGTGGCTGATTTTGCAGAAATGCACCAGATCCATCCGAGCTTTATCTATACTTATTATGCATTTGACAATGGCAAGGAAGATAAGCAAGCCTGGGCTAAAGCTAAAAAATTTAATCCTTCCTTTGATGAATTTATTAAGCTTGTTGAAAATCCATGGGATAAATCTAAACCTACAGCAGAACACATCAATTTTTTAAAGCAGAATAGTATTCTCTACAAATAAACCTATTAAAAAGTTAAAATGAAACTTGAAAATTTAGAAGAAAAAAATCCATTAGAACCTCAAAAAAATAATGAGGTATTTGATGATGTACAAGCGTTTTTAAATTTAGTTACTCGCCAAGCTGATAAAGATAGTAGGGCTAAATATGAGAAGAAAAAAGAGAAAGAAAAGTTTGAGCGAATAAATGGGGAAATAACTTCTATCCATGAAATCCGGGAAAGGAATGAAAAATTGCTTTCAGAATTCCCACTTGATCATGAGCCAAAATTCTCACTATTCTTCCCTGCTTTGGGTAGATTAGAGAATTGGTCAGAAGATGTTCAAAAGTGCTATCAAAAACCTCCAATAGCAGCCAAAACTATAAACGAAGTTATTTATAGCAGGTTTAAAGAAGACGTTATTTCGCATATTCACTCAAAAAACCCATATATTAAATATTGCATTAGGAAGTATAAAAATTATAGGTTTTTAGGCGAGGATGGCATATTGAAATTGGAGAAATATATTGACGATGCGGTAACTTTAATGAATGAATGTACCTCTACATATGAATTTAGAATTAAACACGCTACAAGGTTCGGGACAGGATTTCAACCTGACTTATTCAAGTAATTAAAATATATTAATAGGAAAACTCATTAAAGAGAAGTGCTTGGATGGTGCCACAGAGATAAATTTCACAGTTACCCTGAGGCATTAGCATCTTTTTCTAAGTACATTATCTAGAGGCCCAATATTGTCAAAATATAACTATGTTCTACGATATTAACTCAGCCCTACAGGAGCAATTATTACATCTTCCAGAAACCGGGATGGGGTACCAGGTTTTTACGGGTTTTCAAGAAGGAGATTATGTACAGAGGAAGTTTGTCGCCCTTAATGCCAAACTTGCATTTCGAGCCGTTAATGAAAATGATTTTATTTTTCTCAGACATCAGCCATTATTAGAAAGAATTGAAATAATTGCAGCAAGGAGTCCCTATTTAAATTTAACAAATATCTCCAATATTCATATTTTACAAGAAGCCAATAAGGTTGGCTATGCCAATGAGCGTTCTACTGCTAAGACAGGGGCTATTCATCAGCGTAGAGAATTTACAGATGGTACAGAAACATTTGTTAGATTATCTGCTTACCAGAATGATCGGAGAATAGATAAAGTTAATAATTGCTTGCTTCCAGGCAGTTTTACTACGACTATAGATGATTATTTGCTGTGCAAAAGCAGAGGTCTGAATCCGGTTAGTCGATATGCATTACCTAATGATGAAACTATTAAATGGGCTTTTTATATCATGCCAACTAAGGCTGATCCCTTACAACGTGGAATTGTAGAACCTGCAAATGGACATATTGGAGGAGGCAAAGAAATCTATTTTGAAAATGGCACGTCCAAGAATACATTTTTAAAAGAAACTGTCTACTAAAATTAGAAATGCAGAAAATTGAATTGCCGGAGCCTTTCGTTCAATATCTAATAAAGCAGCCAGAACAAGGAATGGGCTATCAAATAGTAGATATTGCACTAAAAAATGGTCGAAAATACTCCGGTCTTAGGGTCTTAAATTGCTCTTTACTCTTAATTGATGAAGAAGAAAATATTTTACCTGATGATATTTTTGAAGTAAATGTTAACCAATAGATTTTCTACAATATTTAGGATAAGCCTTTCGGTTGTGGTTTGAAAAATATGCTGATTAGCTTTAGTTTTATTTCGATGGTTAAACATGATATTCAAAACTGCTAAATGGTTTTTTTTCTTTTTGGAGAAGCAGATTGTTTTACTGCCTAATCTTCTGTTCCTAGCCCTGAGGCAGGTATTTACGCCTTCCTTTTTCTTCGTATAACTTTATCCAGGGTATGTTTATGAGCAGGTAATACGGTAGTGGATGCTTTACACCGATCGGTACAGAATTCATCAATTTCAACTCCCTGCAGCTTTTTATAGAGTACTTTCACTGCTTTAGCTCTCCTGCTGCCACAACTGAAAGGCAGTATCTAGTCTATTTCTAGGCAATAACCATAAATAAGTCAGTACTTACCCTTTTACGTTTACCCACAATGCTCCATAGCTCATCTATTTGCACCCTCTCATAATGTTTGTGCTAAGGCGTTACTAAAAGCTGATTCATATGGCGGCAGAGGTTGGCTAAATGCAGTGATGACTTACATCTAGCACTTCTTCTATGTCGCGGATACCGCTATTGCGTTCCAAAAGCCACAGGATGAGTTGCCTTATGGCCGGATATGCACCTCTTTGTTGGTAATATGTTTGAAACTGCTTCTTACAATCATGGCATTACAGGCCTTGAGTGCCCTTCTTTTTTTTCGTTTTTACTATTTTGCTGCTCTGGCAGTGAGGGCAGTTTATTGTGATGCGAACATCGAATATTTCATCATCTTAATCTCAAGCACTGCTTTTTTATCCCATCATACTTCTGTTACCACTGCCCTTTATTCTTAAGGTTGAATGAGGTTTTGATTCAGCTAGTTGAGTTAATATGAAGAATTTATCTAAAATATACCTGCTAATCATGTAGTTTACATAGTTTGTTGATGATTGCTTAAAAGTAAAGCGCAATCTAATCCGCTTAATTAGTGTGTCCCGTCCTAGAATAAGTTGACATAAAAAACAGCCTTACTTGGAAATAGAATAAGAGAAAAAAAGAAAGCGCTGTCAGCGTGATTACACCTTAGGCTATAAACTGTCGGTAGTAGCTGAGATAGAACGCGGAGATCAGTACTACAAACGAGCCCAGCAGAAGTATGGCATTCAAGGCCGGAGCACAGTTTTGGTTTGGCTTTGTAAGCACGGACGCTTAACTTGGCAGATAAACATAACCGCCATGACTCATCCCCCTAACTAGCGAATCAAAGAACTCGAAGAGCAGCTGGCCGCTACTAAAAAGCAGCTCAGAGAAGCCGAACTCAAGGCAAAACTGCTGGACACTATCATTGACGTAGCCGAAGGCCAGATAGGCATCCAGATCCGAAAAATGCCCTTGCCCAAACAGTCTGCCAACTCCGCAAAGAGGAAGCCAGGTGCCTTGCGCAGGCCTGAAGATTGTTTGGCTACTCCAACCTTCTACCAGGGCCAGCAACGAAGCTGGCTAGAGCAGGCCTCCATACAGAAGGCATAGAGATGGTGTAACAAATCCACCTGCCAATGCTGCGCGTTGGCACTCTTATGCTCTACTACCTCTTGCAGCTCCAAGGCTTGAAAGTAGGCCGTGACAACCTCTTCACCATCCTTCGGGACATGTGCCTGTTAGTAAAGCCAAAGTAAAGCTATCATAGAACCACAGATTCAAAGCCTTGGTTGAAAAAGCACAGCAACCTGGTAGAAGCACTCACCATCCACCGCCCTGAGCAGGTTTGGGTATCAGACATCACCTATATTCTCACCAGCAACGGCCACAGCTACCTTTCGCTGGTAACCGATGCTTATACCAAAAAGATCATGTGCTACCATCTGGCTGAGGATTTGCTGTTAGATGGCCGGGGGGAGGCTTTAAGATTGGCCACTGGAAGAACTGACCGGGGACTACAGTACTGCTCTCAGGAGTACCAGCAGCTGCTGAAGCGGGCACAGGTAAAGCCGAGCATGACTGAGGAGTATGACCCTTATCAGAATGCGGTAGCCGAGCGGGTGAACGGCATTTTAAAAGATGAGTTTGTCTTTGAGCGGGGCTTTGCCCACCACCTGGAAGCAGTGACTGTGATCAGCGAATCAGTAGGCATTTACAATAAACTAAGGCCGCATCTCTCATGCCACTATTTCACGCCCGAGCAGATGCACCAATAAAGCAGGCTTCAGATAAAAAAGTGGAAAAAGAAAACCTCCAATACCAAAGCATTGGAGGTCTAAAGTTATTAAGGGATCTCGTCTAAAATCCGTCAACTTATTGCAGGACGAGACATTACTCTTTTACTCAGCTAACTTCTTGAGCTTCAAAGTTGCTTGGATGGTTCTTCCTGTAATATTCACCAGGTATACTCCTTTTGCTAAACTGCTTACATTTACCGGCAGCTTTGTTTGTCCAACTGTAATATTTACGTTCTTCTGCCAAATTATATTGCCTACAACATCATAAAGCGACAACGTAGCAGTTTCAGTTATGTCTCCGGTAATAAGTAAGGTGCAATCTTCAGCGGCAGGGTTTGGGTAAAGTAAAACTTGCGTGGTCTTTCCGGATTTGTACGCCTGCAACACCACAATTTTGCTGAATTCATAGGTACCGTCATAATCTACTTGCTTTAGGCGGTAATATACTAACCCATTGATTTCCTCCGTGTCGTGGAAAGAATAATTTTGCTGTGATGAAGTATTGCCCTGTCCATTAACTTTTCCAATCACGGAGAAAATTTTTCCATTAAAACTTTTTTCAATCAGAAAATGGCTGTTGTTTTTTTCAGTTGCAGTTATCCACTCCAATAAGGCTCCCGGTGTTGCATTTTTAGCGGTAAAGGATAGTAATTCTACCGGCAATGGGGTACTGCTAACCTTATTGCCAACTGGAACGCTATAAGTAACAGGGGTGGCTTTCAGCCCCAGGTTATCGGTTGCTGTATAATTAAACACCGAAGTACCGCTATAAGAAGCATTCGGTTTAAAACTTAATTGCGTAGCAGAAGCCGGAGAAAGCGTTACTGGTGCAGCAGTTAATGGGGTGCCATTGGCAAAAAGTACACCTTCCGAGGTGCTCGGCAGTGTTTCTATAGTGTAGCTTACTACACTTCCATCAGGATCGAGAGCCGTTAAAGGACTAAGTGCTGTTGGAGTAGTAACCGTATTTGCAAGAGAATCAAAAGTTATGGCATCAGCAACGGGCTTATAACTTACCGGAATGTAGTATGTAGCTGTATTTGCTGAATTTCCTTGCGCGTTTCGGGACTGGTACGTGAAAGTTGACAATCCGCTATAAGTTGTATTCGGATTAAAGGTTAACTGACCTCCTTGTGCAACTGTGTAATTTGTATTTACCGCCGGATTTCCATTATTAACTCTAAGTTGGCCTTGTGTAGTTTGCGGTAAGCTTGCAAATCGGTAGTTCGTTAGATTTCCTGACCCTTTAAGAGGCTTTATTGAGGTTGCACCATCCGAATTGGCAATTGGAGCATTCAGAATGTTATCGGCCGAAGGCGCTCTATCGGCTGCGCTAGCATTATTGTTTACTACCATCAATGTGTAAGTAGCTATATTAGACAAAGCCCCATCATTATCGGTTGCTCTATAGGTAAAAGGGTAGCCATTGGCATTGTTGGTCGGGTCATATGTTAGCTGGCTTGCCTGCGCTAAAGTAACAACCTGATTGGCAGAAGCAGCTACATTGTTAACATATAAAGTACCCGCAGAAGGTAAGGTTAAAATAGTAAAGCTAACCACGGAGCCATCTAAATCAATTGCCTGAAACGGATAAATGGCCGATTGGGTAGTTGTAGTATTTCGGGTAATTTTATCAGAAGTAATATTATTTGCTATTGGAGCCATATTAGTTACCACCGGAACCGAATAAGTTGCTGGCGTAGCATCTATTGCGCCGTTATTATCGGTAGCAGTAAATGTGAAAGAAGCATTTCCGGAAAAAGTTGCTGCCGGTGTAAAAGTTAACTGGGCAGCCTGAAGCAAGGTAAGTTGCATGCCTGTTAAAGCCGGAACTCCATTTACAAATAAAACTCCCTGCGCAGCATTCGGCAGAGTTGTAAGGGTATAACTAACAATAGTGCCGTCAAAATCGGTAGCATTCAAAGCTGAGATTGGTGCAGCTATAGTTCCCTGACGAACAGATGCGGCAGTAACATTATTGGCTACTGGTACATTATTCGGGACGTTAACATCTTCGCCATTAAAGGCAACCCCTTCGTAATTGGCTCCCGGCACAGTTTCGGTTATACCTGTTTGATATATAGTGCTGGTTGCACCATCATTTCCAACCAATGGCGTTATTTTCCTGGTTGCAGCAGAGCGGGTCGGATCCAGGTAGGTAACAGTAGCGCTATTTTGGTAAGTTTTAGCGGAAACATTAGGAGCAATATTCACCATAAAAGTAATTGCTACCGAACCACCAGTAGGAATAGAGAAATAATTCCAAATTAAAGTGGTAGCACCAACTGCAGAAGATGAAGAAGAACCTGCGGCTGAAACAACCCCGGTAGTAGCATTTCCACCGTTATCTGCAAAACTGCCACCCGTTAAGTTTACAGAAACGTTTGAATTAAAGTTAAAGCCCGCTGGCAATAAATCGGATATAGTTACACCCTGGGCAGCGCCACCAGAATTGCTTAAGGTAATAGTATAAGTTGCAGTAGCTGTGCCATTAACTGGATTTCGGATAACATTTGCCGTGGATGTTGTTTTGATGACCGAGAGTACCGGTTTACACGCAGTTCCGGAAGTACTGTTTGGTATCACATTAGAAATATTCTGATTTATAATGCCAGGAGAGCCATTGGTAGCACCAAAAGTAATTGTGCCGCCTGTGGTGCCTGCCAAGCCATTTGTTACGCTGGAAGCCGCCAGGTTGCCATTTGTCAAAATAACCCCGCCGCCGCCGCCGCCGCCCGGACCGTGCGGGTCATTTGCCACAGTGTTGTTTCCTCCGTTTCCACCCCGGGCATTAACGGTTATAGTCCTTAGCCTGTTTAAATTACTTGTTTCAGCAGAAGTAAGGAGTACACTTCCCCCTGCGCCGCCACCACCACTGCCATCATTCACTACACTGGTGTTAGCGTTGCTACCATTGGCATTGATGGTACCAGTGCCGGTAATTCTTCCGGCTCGGATCATTACAATACCACCACCGGCTGCACCGCTGCTGGATAGACCATTAGCCAGACCACCGGTTCCATTGTTGGTTGTACCAGCGCCCCCTCCGCCGCCCAGAATCATCCTGGAGGCTTCCGTTTCGAAACCAGTGGGAATAAAAGTAAATAAAGTTCCCCCAAATCCGCCAAGAGGCAGATTTGATCTCCAGGTGTTGCCGCCAATACCGCCTGCACCACCGTTACCGCCGCCGCCGCCGCCCGAATTTTCTTCGTTGGTAGCCGGGGTGCCATCATTGCCACCGCCGCCGGCATTTCCTGGTGCTCCCCGGCCACTGCTACCATTCGGATACCCTTCGGAAGAAGTATTTGTTGGTGAAGTAGAACCATTGGTATAAACATAGGCCGGCGTGCCAGCAATTCCTTCACCTTTTTGAGCGTTATTATTCACCGTAGATAAGCTGCGGTACCCGGAATTTGAGCCCGTGCCACCTGCTAATGAGCGTCCAGCGCCACCACGGAAGCCCATACCGCTGACGTCTATCGTTCTGCTGTTAAAATTCAGTGTGCCAGCTACATCTATCCCAACCACGCCGCCAGTAGCGCCATCCCAAGCCGGGCAGGTAACGGTAGCGCCTAACGTTGCAGAACTATATTGCGGAATTCGAATTACCTGGTATCGCCTCTGTCCCTGGGAACCATAATTTGCATTCGTGTAGCTGTTAGAGAGTGATGCAACTGTTAAATTCCCCCCTGCTAATGGAACAGAATTCGTAGCAACTGCATATTCATATCGCCCAGCCGCTAAATTTGAAATCAAATAACCTTTTCCATCACTACCGGCTACGCCGTCCCCATAAGCATCTGTGTTTTCTGAGTTTATTTCAGCGCCCTGCATTTGAATAATAAGTACCAGATCTCCTATTGAAATGGGTGCAAAAGTAATCCCGGTTACTGTCCGGGCCGCACCTAAAGTAATACTCTTATTAGTGCCGGGCGTTACGCTTACATTTGCTGGATAATAAGTATTCACGTATTGAACGCTGCCGCTTAAAACACCATCTTTACCTGGATAAGCGCAGGATTGGGCTAAAGCGTCAATAATAAGGAGGAGGTTCAGAAAAAGTAAGGCAATTAGAATCCTTTGCTGTTTTTTGACAGCATGTAACAAAAAAAGCATTTTAAACTTATTTAATTGGTGATTTATAATCACGATTTCAACTATGATTTAACTAATTATAAATATTGCTGATAAAATATAGCAGTTGACCAAAGCAGGATTCTACTAGCAGCGAAGCCTATTTTACTTGATAGCCTTTTCTTGCTTTTTCCCTTCTTATTTGTTCAGCCTTTAAATAATAATAAAACTAACTTTTAATTTTATTTACAGTCTGAACAATTCGTTCAAACCCAAGTTTGACTCGTTGAATGCAGGATTTAGGCGGTTAAAAATTATTAACTAAAGTATTACTATAAACTACTATATCTACTCTAGGGAATTTCAATCTGTAGGCTGGTACAAAAAATAGTTTAAATACTTTATGTAGACTTTGAAACCTGATGTCATTTTTATCGTTTTAGTTTGAGGGAAAAAATATCATTTAACCAAAATTCATTTTGATTTTATACGCGTTAAATTTGGTACCTTATTTTAAAAATAACCTCTGATTTAGCGTTACAAAAACGTTACATTTTATAATATGCTAAAAAACAGGGCGTTGACTTATTTGTAAATACTTTGCTCGTGAGAGGCTTTGAGCAAGTTTATATAAACTTTCAAACCTGTATAAGAGAAAATGATAGAAGCTGGATTAGAACCTGAATCAAAGGAAGGGGAGAACAGCTGAAGGAACAGCAGAAGCTTTTCAAATAAAGCAGCTAACCTTGGATACAAATAGTAGCCAGCGAAACCTCTTTAGCGAAATAAATAAAGGCCCTATAATTTACTTCACCAAGACTCTATTACGATATAATATATTTTGGCTGCTGTTAAGGAGTTGTAAAAAGTAAACGCCAGGTTGTAAGTATGGCATATTAAACTGGAACAAATCTTTTGGCGAAATCATATCTAGATTTTGGCTTTGCACCAATTTACCTTCAAGGGAAACAAGTTCAGCTCTTAGGGGCATCATTTTTGAATTTTGAAGCTGTACAAAAAGTGCCTTACCTGAAACTGCTGGCTGTGGATAAAGCTTTATAGACTCAAGTTCCATTTTTTGTTTTACAGCAATAGTAGACGAATATTCAAAGCTATTATCTGTATCTATCTGCTTCAGGCGATAATAAGCCAACCCATTTAATGGCATCCTATCTTCGAAACGGTATTGTAAAATACTACTTGAAGAGCCCGCTGCATTTACTAATCCTATCGATTCGAATTGAATACCGCTAATGGAGCGCTCTATAATAAATTCAGCGCTATTTACTTCCTGGGCGGTTTGCCATTTAAGAATTACAGATCCCTTATCAGCTTTTGCACTAAAACCAAACAAGGCAACCGGCAATGGCGCATTAAACCGGAACGCATTGCAATAAGTTACTTCTTTTCCTATTTTACTATTGGGGTCTTGTCTATCAATATCCCCACTAGTCAGTGTTTCGTCGCAAATATCAATATCACCGTCAAAGCGTCCGTTAGCTGTAATGGTTGATATGCCCTTAATAATATAAATTCCTCTATCCCCACTTACCAGGCCATCGTTCCAGAAATCATTATGGAAAGTAACTAAACCTCCTTTATTGTTCACAAAGCGAGCGCTTTGCTGGTTGCCCTGAAAAAAATTGCGTATAATATCAACAGTACCACCTTCATTCACAAAAGCAGAGCGATTATCAAAGTCGCGGTTCACAACTAGTTTATCTGAATTGTAAACAGATGATACAGGATTGGTCCTGAAATCCTGTCCTATACTTAAAGTTCCTTTGTTGTTTATACTGTTTGTACCGGAGCCGGAATTCACAATTAGGTCGCTAAGGATATTCAATGCGCCCATCGGTTCATTAATTACAGCTCCCTGGTTAATTGTTACTGGCTTTTCGATAGTAATAGTACCAAAATTTTGCAAAAGAGCTTCTATTGTACCGTTTTGCAATTTCAGTTCGCCTTTAATTCTGGCTACAGCATCCTTGTAATTAATGAATGTATTTCCGTTCTGGTCCAAGCCATTATTTAACGTTAAGGTAGCAAAGTTCTGTATATGGCTTAGGGCATTCGCATATATAGTGTTTTGAATAGTAGCAATACCATAATTGCGAAAAGTTGCGGAGTTGCCCCAAAAATCAAGACCGCCAATGTGCAACGTGCCTTGATTATTTACTACTGAATTCAATGCAATAGATATTGACCTTGTAATACCATTCAAGGTGCCACTCGGCTCTATGATAAGCTGCCCAGCTTTGCTCTGATTATCTCCTACCATGAACCCCTGATTGAGTACAACATTATGCCGAATGACAACAATATCGCAGGAAGAGGGAACAATATTACGATCCCAGGTAGAAGCGGCGGTAAAATTTCCACTTCGAACAGAATAAATGGTTACTGGAATATTGCAGCTGGCGAAAGCTGAAAGTGGCAAGCTCAAAATTATCAATGCTAATAATACAAAGCTAACCAGGTCTTGCAACTTTTTCATACCTAAATTTTATTAAGAATAAGTTAATAATGTCCGCAGGGATATTAATTGAGAAACGTAGTAATGCACTTGTTTGTAAAGTCAAACCAGCAAACGAATCTTGATAAAGGTAAAAAATATCTTAAGATACACTTATAAACATTGCAAAGGTATAATAGTTTGTTTAAAAAATAAAAATATATTAAGTTAAGTGGTTTGTTGCTACAAATTATGTTTGTTGCTACAAATTATGTAAATACAGTGTTAAGTTTATTATGACAATCAAATTTTCGATTGACACTAATATTGCTCCGGTTTCTAGTAAATTGATGGACTTGGCCTCTTCTTTATAATAACATGCGCTCAATCTGTGATTTGCTTCAAATAATTCTTGTGAAATCGCGTAATAAGAATTGTACTAATGCAGTATTAGCTTAAGATGTAATTAATCGGCATAATATAACTTAATTAATCAACTCTTATTCGCTGTTCTTCTTTTAAATAATCCCCATATTTTTAAAATCATTTCAGGCTTGCATAACTCTGCAACGAAAAATAAAACTATTTAGGATGCTTTTTTTAGCTGTTTATAAAGTTAAAATATGTGTATTTGCCAATTTTGCGGCACGCAAATAGTACTTTGTGAATAATTGTGTATAACCCTTGACATGGACGCTTTTCGGGCTGGAACCTCCCTTTTACACCGGCGTTAAATCCATAAAAATCACAACAAACAAAAACAAACTTAAAAATATTGGATCAAAGAATTTTACTTTTTAAAGCCATGACCAGAAAACTACTTCCGATTTTTGTACTCTTATTTTGTCTTTTTACCACTCCGGCCTTTTCTCAATCTAACATTCCATGCCCTGCCGGCTGCGACGCAGATCCCCTTTGCGTTATTGAAGACAATTGCTTCCGCTTCGAATATTTTGGCGCTGTAGATCAGGGCAACGGAACCACTCAATTAAAATTCAAAATCACGAACGCCAGCCGTTACCCGTTTATGCATGCCATGTTCGAACTTCCGGGCCAGAAGCTGCCGGCATTGTCTCCTAAAGCCAGCTATATAAGTCGTTACAAATACAGCGTTCAGAATGTTTATCACGATTCTTTAATTAAATATACCGGCCTGAACACTTCTACTTTCCGCTACGACCAATCTGATGTGTTCCGCTACGTAGTTGACAGTGCAACCTTCCACAATGGTGAAAACTCGATCATTGAAGTATATGCTCAGGCAGGAACCCTGGTAGGAACGGCCGTATTTAACCTTGAAGAATGCGATGACATGATCATTGTTCCGTTACCGGTTGAACTCTTATCTTTTACCGGAGCTGCCAGCGGCGAAGGTGTGACTCTGAACTGGGAAACTGCTACCGAAAAAGACAATGCTTATTTCTCTGTTCAGCATAGCACCGATGGCCGTAATTTTGAATCTGCCGGTTATGTAGAAGGCAACGGAACCAGCAGCAGCAACCATAAATATAGATTTACCCATACACAACCAGCCAGTGGCAAAAACTACTATCGCCTGAAACAAGTTGACTTCGATGGCAAATATGCATACAGCAAAGTAATTGTAGTGGAAAGCAAAAAAGTTGCTCCAGCCAAATTAATGGCTTTTCCGAACCCTGTTAATAACGGCCAGCTTAACCTGAAACTGGAAAAGGCCATGAATGAGAACGAAATTGCTACCGTGGAATTGCTCGATCTAAACGGACGCCTAATCACCAGCGAGATCCTTAAAGGCAGCCAAACCATTCAGGTGAACCTTCGCAAGCACAACCTGAAACCGGGCATTTATCTGGTAAACCTCCGCAACGGTAACAGCGCCCAGCACCAGAAAATTCTTGTCCAATAATTAAACACCTGTAAAAACAAGAAGGCCTTTCCGAGTTATCAGAAAGGTTTTTTTGTTTATGCAGGTTTATACCATTAAATTCACCCAAACCATAACTTTTCATTTAGCCTTAATTAAGAAGTTTGCAGGCATTTGTTTATAGATCTTCAGTACTAAGCGGACTTATTTGAAGTTGCGGCTTATATAAGATTACAAGTTTATAAGATCATCTAATTCACATGAAAATGGAAAAGCAAAAGAAAGTATTTGGCGTATTGTTGGCGAGACCAAACGACATATCCATAAGGTAAGGTGGCTATTCAGACCAATGGAGTGAAATATCAAATTTTCTCCACCACGATTTTAAATTGATCTCGTTATTCCTGAGTTAATAAATTGAATATTATTAAGTAAGTGTTTACAAAAAAATGAAAAACATCCAAAACACTCAAACTCAATTAAGAGCATGTTTAAATTTTAGGTAGGGCAAAAAAAAGCGAGCCAGTGCGTAAGCAAAAGTGACTAAACTAAAGGCTTATGCAATCTCAATACAAGAGACTTTCTGACTCGCAGTGGGAAGTTATCAAAGATTTTTTGCCGGAGCAAAGAAAGCGGAAACATTCTGTTCGGGAAATCCTGGATGCTATCTTCTGGTGCCTTCGGGTTGGCAACCAATGGCGTAATCTTCCGCAAGATGGTTTTCCCAAATGGCAGCTGGTTTACTATTATTTCAGAAGCTGGAAGGCTAATGGCACGGTGGAAAAGTTGAACTGGCAGCTCAATAAGCTAGAGCGGAAGAGACAGCAGAAAGAAGAAACGCCCAGCCTGATGAGCATTGATACCCAGACCGTTAAGGTAGCACCTTTTGTAAAAGAGCAAACCGGCGTGGATGGCAATAAGAAGATAAACGGCAGAAAGCGGCACGTGATCACAGATTCGCTGGGCCTGGTCTGGGGCGTGGTAGTGCACGGAGCCAACTGTCATGATGGTGCTTTGGCGCAGCAGGTGGTAGCACCGCTCAGAGGCTATCTGCACCGCATGGAAACAATCCTGGCTGATGCTGCTTATGAAAAGGTATTTATGAGCTGGGTAAGTGAAAACCTCTTAGGCGTGGAGGTGCAAGTTAGCTCTAAACCACCAGCCACAGATGGCTTTGTGCCAGTCAAGTGGCGGTGGGTCACAGAGCGGGCATTTGGCATTTTCAACTTCTTTAGAAGGTTGGATAAAGACCACGAAAAAACACCACAAAGTGCCGAAAGCTGGGTGCTTTGGCATAATTGCCAACTTATCCTAAGTCGAATGCCTTGAAATACAAATAGTTAAAATTTAAACATGCTCTCAGCGACTGGGGTAAGGACGGGACCTGGGAGTTGATAAACTGCCTGCTGGTAAAGAAAATAAGGAAAAAGGCAGGTCGGAAAAAGCGCCCTTCAGCCGGCTGCTTGGATTCGCAAAGCACAAAAACAACAGCCTGTGGCGGCCGGCACCGCGGTTATGATGCAGGAAAGCAGATAAATGGACGTAAACGGTTTATCCTGACCGATTCTCAGGGTTTGCTGCTGGCCGTTTGGGTTTGCGCGGCAAGCGTTTCAGAGAAGATGGGGGCCAAATGCCTGTTGCGCTACCTGCGCTGGAGTTCATGCCTGAATGATCTGTGCAAAAGGGTGAAGCTGGTGTGGGTTGATGGCGGTTTCCGTGGTAATAACCTGCAGCAGTTTATGAAAAATCTATGGGGATGGTGCTGGCAGGTGGTTTTTAGAGCCGATGACCAGAAAGGATTTAAGGTCCTGCCAAGAAGGTGGGTGGTGGAAAGAACTTTTGCCTGCATACTGCAATCAAGAAGGTTGAGCAAGGATTATGAGAAGAAAAGAATCAATAGCCAGTCTATGGTTTATTTAGCCATGATTTCAATAATGCTCAAACGATGCTAAATACTTTTAAAACAATTTCTTAGTAACCCTATAAATTAATCTTTTGCCTTAAGGAGTGCAATCCTTAACATGGTTAAAGCATCTTCTATAACCTAGAGTATTAAAACAATTGGGAAACTAATTTCAAAGCAAAAAATCCCGTTCCAATAAAAAATGAACGGGATTTTTGTTGCAGTAGACCGAAGGAGTGAAATATCGAACTTTATCCACCAAGATTTAGTCATTTTGCGTGACTTTATCAAATCGAAAAACTGGTAATGCTAAAACTATCAGAAAGTGTAACGGACAATTACTTTAAAATTTTACTAGAAGTTATCTCAAAAATACCTTAGCAAGATTTTCATGCAAGCCAGGAGTAAAAAAGCTAAGTAGTTTTCTGCTTTGTACTCATGCCTTACCAGGGCTCTTCTAAAGTTGAAAAGCCAGGCAAAGAAGCGTTCAACCTTCCATCTTCTTTTAAATCTTCTGAGTGGTCTTCCATCCTGGGTTTGCCTTTTTTATTCTGTTCTTCCGGTGCGGAGCGATCATTTCCACTCCTTTTTCTTTCAGTTTCTCATCGAGTGGATCAGAATCATAGGCTCTGTCGCCAATCAAACGCTTTGGAAGAGGTCCGATAAATCGTTCTTCAAATACTTTATCTACCAGCCCTACTTCATGAGGTGAGGCTGATTCGATTGACAGAGATAAAATAATACCTGAAGCGTCCGTGACTGCCATGAGCTTGGTGCCTTTACCTCGCTTAGTCTTTCCCACAAAAGAGCCCCTTTTTTGGCCATGCAGAAAGAGCCGTCAATAAAACACTCGCTCAAATCCACGCCGCCTCTCGCCATCAGGTCCCTGGCTAAATCTTCCACTACTTTTCGCATCACGCCCTGCTCTTGCCACTGCTGAAATCTCCGGTGGCAGGTTTGGTAAGGGTGAAACCGGCCCGGAAGATCCTTCCACGGAGCACCTGTACGTAATATCCAGAGCACTGCCTCCATTACCTGACGCTTATCCCAGGCTGGCCTGCCACGACCATCTGCACGCCTCACTTGATCCGGAACCAAAGCCTTTATCCGTTCCCACTGTTCGTTTGTCAACTCCATCAACAAAAAACAGGTAACTCTTTTCTTTAATTCCTATTTTTGAGATAGCTTCTAATAGTATCCAAGCCCTAAAATCTTACTAAAAATGAAATTTAAAAACAGGATGCTATATAATAGTATTGTAATCCTTACTTTTCAAATCAGAACCTGTATTCCAGTTCCTCATTGAAATGATTCAGTTTCCTTTTTTCAGTTATATAAGGAACCTTAAAGCGCAGAAGATCAAAGCTTTAAATAAGACGCTTCACCAGGCAAAATTTTATCAAAGCTTAAAATAGTTATATAATTAGTTTGTAAATAAAACTATTCCAAGAATATTCGTAAAAGCAGTAGTATCCTGCTCTATTAAAATCTGCACTTCCGACATGTAAATACTTGACTTAGCATGATCTAACTCTAATGTAGCCAGAAGCTGCTTTATAGTTTGGACTTGTTTCAGGGTGTTTATTATCAATTAGTTATTTCAATTTAAGTGTTGATTTCATGAAGAATATTCCAAAGGTATCGAAACTGTTTTTTGACTATTTCAAAAGAAGCGCAAGGTTCATAATCGTTTGTTTCCTTTTTACCGGGGTATGTAAGGGGCAGGCAGGCGAAATAACAGGTTTGAATCTGATCAATGCGAATACAAATCTGCCAATCAGAGGGCTGGTTTCAGGGGATGTACTGAACTTAGCCACATTGCCAACCCGCAAGCTGAATATTCAGGCGGTTACCAATCCTTCCCTTGTAGGCAGCGTGGTCTTCAATTTAAGCGGCCAGCAATCGAAAACAAGATCCGATGACAGTGGGCCGCATTATTCTTTACAGGGCGATAGTAACGGCGATTACAGTTCCTGGACACCGGCTGTAGGCAGCTATACTTTAAAAGCACAAAGTTTTTCGGGTTCTAATGGCATTGGCACGGCAGGAACAGCCATCCTGATTTCCTTTACGGTTATCGACCAGATAGCTCCGCAGCAGTATTCAATGAGTGTATCCGTAAACGGCAGCGGTACAGTTTCTCAAAGCTCAAACCAAACGAGTTATACCCGTGGGGCTACTGTAACACTTACTGCTACTCCCGGTCCTGGATCTCAGTTCACGGGTTGGAGCGGCGATGCCGCCGGAAATACCAATCCGCTAACAGTTACTATGGATTCTGATAAAGTTATTACAGCTACTTTTTCAGGCCTGCCGGAGCAGTATAATTTAAACGTTACGGCAAATGGTAGTGGTACAGTGGCAAAAAGCCCAAACCAGACAACTTATAGCAGCGGGACATCCGTTACGCTAACCGCTACCCCAAATTCAGGTTACAAATTCAGCGGCTGGAGCGGGGATGTAACCGGCACAACAAATCCGGTAACCATTACCATGAGTTCAGATAATAATATCACGGCTACATTTACCCCCTCAGTTACGCAATACAACCTGAATATTACCACAAAAGGTAGCGGAACAGTAACGAAAAGTCCGGACCAGGCAAGTTATGCGCAAGGTACTGCTGTGCTGCTTACGGCTACCCCCAATGCCGGAGCGGCATTTACGGGCTGGAGTGGAGATGCTACAGGTAAAACAAATCCGCTGACAGTTACCATGAACAGCAACAAAAACCTGGCAGCCACTTTCGCTCAGGCCGATCCGGGTGTTTTGTTGCCTTTTGGTTCTGTTTGGAAATACCACGATCTGGGAACTAACCTGGGCACTACCTGGTCGACGCCTTCATTTAACGATACTAATTGGAAAAGCGGACCCGCAAAACTTGGTTATGGCATTAGTGATGCCGCAACGGTGGTAAGTTACGGCTCCAGCTCCAGTGCGCGCTACATCACAACTTATTTTCGAAAATCGATCACGATTGCTGATATTAATCAGTTTGGGTCCTATACCGGGTCAGTTAAAAGAGACGATGCCGTGCGGATCTTTATAAATGGAACGGAAGTCTATCGGAATAACCTGCCAGGCGGAACGGTATCGTATTCGACCTTAGCTTCCAGCTCTACCGATGGAATAACGGCCCACAATTTTACCATTAACCGATCTGCCTTCGTAACCGGAACCAATGTAATAGCGGTGGAAATCCACCAGGTAAGTCAGACTTCTTCGGATCTGGCTTTCGACCTGAAGATAGTTGGCGAACCACTAAAATTGACCCGTGGCCCTTACCTGCAAATGGGTAACCAGAGCGGGGTTACGCTCCGCTGGCGAACTAATGTACCATCAGATTCGAAGATTGAAGTTGGAACGGCTCCCGGAACTTATACGCTAAGCACCACCAACCCGGTAATTACTACAGAACACGAAGTGCGGATTGACGGGCTGGTGCCCAATACCAGATATTACTACAGGTTCGGAAGTTCCCGGGACGTGCTACAGAATGGTGTCGACAATTATTTTAAAACCGCCCCACCTGCAACCTCAACCGATAAAGTGCGGGTAGCGGTATTCGGTGACTGTGGCTTAGACAAAAATGGAAGCCAGGCAGCAACCCTGAATTCCTACTTAAAACATACCGGCTCTAATCCGGCTGAACTCATGCTTTTATTGGGCGATAATGCATATAACGATGGAACAGATTCGGAATATCAATCAAAATTCTTTAACCCCTATGGCAGTTCCATCCTGAAAAACCATATCATTTTACCTACTCCGGGAAACCACGATTATGGCAATCAGGCTTCCAGAACGGATCCTTACTATAAAATATTCTCCATGCCAACGGCAGCAGAATGCGGGGGCGTAGCTTCCGGTACCAAGGCTTTTTATTCCTACGACTGGGGTAATATCCACTTTATCAGCCTCGATTCTTATGGTACGGAAAGCCCTGGAAGTACCCGGTTGTATGACACGCTGGGTACCCAGGTGCAATGGCTTAAAAAAGACCTGGCCGCGACCGACAAGAAGTGGATCGTTGCTTTCTGGCACCATCCGCCTTACTCCATGGGAGGCCACAATTCCGATACCGAAGACCAGATGGTAAAAATACGGCAGAACTTTATTCGCATTCTGGAAAGAGGGGGCGTAGATCTGGTTCTTTGCGGCCACAGCCATGTGTACGAACGGTCTTACCTGCTGAATAACCATTACGGAAATGAGAAAAGCTTCAGTAAAGCCATCCACGCTAAAAGCACTTCCAGCGCCAGATACGATGGCACCACCGATTCCTGCCCGTATGTAACGGTAACAGGCGCTAAAAATCATGGTACCGTTTATGTTGTTTCAGGTTCTGCCGGCGCAGCCGATGGCAGCATTGCTTCCGCCTGGCCCCATAACGCTATGCCGTACTCCTTTAACCGGGGCGGCATGCTGTACCTGGAAGTAACAAACAACCGGCTCGATGGTAAATTCCTCCGCCAGGATGGCGTGGTAGCCGATCAGTTTACCATAATGCAGAACGTTAATAAAACCAGCACCAAAACCGCAGCCTATAATACTGCCGTAAAACTTACCGCTTCCTGGGTGGGCTCCTATAAATGGTCTACCGGGGAAACAACCAAAAGCATTACCGTAACTGCCACCAAAGACACCACTTACCGGGTAACCGATAGTAACAATTGCCTAACCGATGTTTTTGATATCAGGGTAACTTCCTCGGGCAAGGTAGCGGCTTCCTCAAAAGGGAAAGTAGCCGGGGAAACCAAAAACCGGAAACGAAACAATTCCGATTTCCTGCGAATTTACCCAAGCAAGGTTCAAAGAGGCACTAATATAACTGTGGAAACAAACCCTGCCGAAGAAATGGCCATAAGAATAACCGATAGCAATGGTACGCTTATTCGCGCTGCTAACTTTTTTGGTACCACTACCATTGAAACCAGCAACCTGGCAGCGGGCGTTTACTTTGTTCAGATCTATGGAAAAGATAAAGTAAAAACCCAGAAAGTAGTAGTTACTAACTAAGAGCATGTTTAAATCTTATTTTTGCAAGCGAAAGTTTTCATTACCAGGTTCTGAGGGAGGCTTTTTGGAGCAGCATAGCAGCGCTATGGTGCGAGAAAAAGACGAACTCAGGTTCTGTTAATGGAAATTTGCAGCGCAAAGGATGAATTTTAAACAAGCTCTAAGAGCGTGGGTTAGCCGGATATCGGTACTGATTAAAATCAATTTGTTTACAGACCGTTTATCCCTTCCATAAATCCATTAACCGGAATTCGCCCATGAATTCCGGCAGCTTACGAAAGGAATAAATATAGGCTCTGTTGTTAGGGCTTTCTAAGTATGACCTTTCAAATAAGAGCATTGAACTACTATTCCGTTCAGTAACAAGCTGTCCTAACCAACCTGGCATTTTTTATTCTGGCCATAACTAATTAAGGCTAACGCGGGCTAAAAGTTAACCTCCAGCTTTATCCTCAAATAAAGGGCTGTAGTCTTTTAAAACTTGAAGTGTGACCAAGTAAAATGTAACTAATCCAAGAATTGCCGTAAAGCAGTAGTAACCGCCTCTATAAGAACCCACCCTTCCGATACATAAATGCTTAACTGAGCAATATCCAATTATGAGGTAACAGGAAGTTCCTTATGAATCAGATGTGTTTCAATAGGTTTAATATCAGATGTTTATAGTGTACTTATTGTTTAATTTATGAAGAAGGTAAAAAAGAAGCCAGGGTCCTTATTTGATTTTATTCGGAAAAGCATAGCGTTTTTAATTATCAGTATTTTCTCAGCAGCAGTTTGTAACGGTCAGGCCGGAAGTGTAACAGGTTTAAACCTTATTAACCCTACTACAAATCTGAAGATCAAAGCCCTGGTTTCAGGAGAGGTATTGAACCTAGCGGCTTTGCCTGGCCGCAAGCTTAATATTCAGGCTGTTACCAATCCTGCAACTGTGGGTAGTGTGGTTTTTAATTTAAGCGGCCAGGAAACTTTAGTAAGAACCGATAATATTGGTCCTCATTATGCATTGCAGGGCGATAAAGCCGGGGATTATTTTAGCTGGACGCCAACAGTAGGAAGTTATACTTTAAAGGTGCAATGTTTTGCAGAGCCTGATGGCAAAGGCATTGCCGGCGCGGCCGTAACCTTTACTTTTAAAGTAACAGATTTGCCAAGCACCTCGCAGTTTAACCTGAATTTAGCTTCCACCGGCAGTGGGGTAGTAACGAAAAGCCCAAACCAGGCCGCATATGCATCTGGTACTAAAGTATTACTTACAGCTTCGCCCGATCCGGGTGCTCAATTTACGGGGTGGCAAGGTGATGCTTCCGGAACAACCAATCCGCTGACAGTTACCATGGACGGCCACAAAAACATTAGCGCCACTTTTGTTCAGCCCGAACCAGGAACGATCATCCCTTATGGCGCTATCTGGAAATATCACGATAAGGGCACAGATCAGGGATCAGCCTGGACGGGCCTTTCTTTTAATGATGGTTCATGGACCAGCGGCCGGGCAAAATTTGGCTATGGAATTAAAGATGCGGCTACCTTGATCGGTTACGGGCCAGTTTCCAGCAATAAATATATCACCACTTATTTCAGAAAGAGCATCTCTATTACAGATAAAGACCAGTATGCTTCTTTCTCAGGATCGGTTAAAAGAGACGATGGGGTACGGATATTTATTAACGGCGTAGAGGTTTACCGGAATAATTTGCCTGGTGGCGCCATAAATTATAAGACGCTGGCTTCAGGTGCTACGGATGGAAGTACTGCCCATAATTTTACCATAAACAAGACAGCTTTTGTAAATGGCAACAATGTAATTGCAGTGGAGATTCACCAGAACGGCGCAACTTCAGCAGACATGGCCTTCGACCTGAAACTGGTAGGTAAACCAATAAAAATAACCCGTGGTCCCTACCTGCAAATGGGAAATCAATCTGGGGTAACGGTCCGCTGGCGCACCAATGGTCCTACAGATTCCAGAATTGAAGTAGGAACCGTTTATGGCACCTATTCCCTCAGCGCCTCCAACCCAACTGTTACTACCGAACATGAGGTAAGGATTAATGGGTTGAAAACCAATACAAAATACTATTACCGGCTGGGCAGTACGAAAAACGTGTTACAAGGCGATAAAAACAATTTTTTTAAAACCGCTCCTTCGGCAGAAACTACCGGCAAGATCCGGATCGCTGTTTTTGGGGATTGCGGAATGGATTACAAAGGTAGCCAGGCCGCAACTTTAAATTCATATTTAACCCATACCGGGCAAAACCCGGCAGAACTCATGCTTTTACTCGGCGACAATGCTTATGATGACGGAACAGATGCCGAATATCAGGCAAACTTTTTCAATCCGTATGGTTCTACTATTCTTAAAAACCACATCATTTTTCCTACCCCTGGGAATCATGATTATGGCAATCAGGCCTCCAGAACTGATCCTTACTATAAAATATTCTCAATGCCAACTGCCGGGGAATGTGGCGGCGTACCTTCCGGTACAGAAGCATTTTATTCTTATGACTGGGGAAACATCCACTTTATCAGCCTCGATTCCTACGGTACCGAAAAGCCAGGCAATACCAGGCTTTATGATACGCTTGGCGTACAGGTTAACTGGCTTAAGAAAGATCTGGCGGCAAATAAGAAGAAATGGGTAATCGCGTTCTGGCACCATCCGCCATATTCTATGGGTACGCATAATTCAGATACCGAAGACCAAATGTTCAAGATCAGGCAGAACTTTCTCCGGATCCTGGAGCGGGGTGGGGTCGATCTGGTTTTATGTGGCCATAGTCATTCCTATGAACGGTCTTATCTGTTGAATAAACATTATGGCTGGGAAAAATCATTTAGTAAATCAGCGCATGCCAAAAGCACTTCCAGCGGAAAATACGATGGCAGTAATAATTCATGCCCTTACGTAACGGTAACAGGGGCAAAAAACCATGGAACTGTTTATACGATTGCCGGCTCTGCCGGAGGTGCGGATGGAAAGGTAGCTTCGGCGTGGCCCCACAATGCCATGCCGTTTTCCTTCAACCGGGGGGGCATGCTTTACCTGGAAGTAACAGATAACCGGCTGGATGCTAAGTTTTTAAACCAGGATGGCAAAATTGCTGATCAATACACCATTATGCAGAACGTTAATAAAACCAGCACTAAAACAGTTGCCTCTAATACCCCTGTACAACTAAGCGCATCCTGGCAGGGATCGTATAAGTGGTCTACCGGGGCAACAAGTAAAAGCATAACCGTTAATGCCACCAGAGATACCACTTTTAAAGTAACTGATAGTAATAATTGCCTGACTGATGTGTTTAAAATAAAAGTAACTTCTCCCGCAAAAGTAGTTAATGTTGCAGAAGATAATTCAGTTACAAGAATTGATAACCAGTTGAAGCCTGCCAGTGAATTACCAAGGATCTTCCCGAGCCATATGCAAAAAGGTACCAGCATATCTATTGAAGCTGATCCTGCAGAGGAGATGAACATAATGATCACGAATAGTAATGGAATGCTCGTTCAGTCGGCAACAATTGTAGGTAGTACTACTATCGATACCAGTAACTTGGCAGCCGGCATTTACTTTGTTCAGGTTATAGGAAAAGATAGAACTAAGGCCCAAAAGGTTTTAATTACTAATTAAAAGTGTAAGTACCCTATAAGTATCCCTAAAATTGGGACAGTTTAAAAGTAGACAGAAATGTTTAATTTTAAACTGATAAGATGAAAAAGACAAGATTCACCGAGAGCCAGATCGTAAAGGCTTTAAAGGAGCATGAAGCAGGCAGTAAGCCGTAAGGCCGAGGACATTTGCCGGGAGCTGGAGATCAGCCGGGCAGCTTTTTACAAGTGGAAGAGCCGCTATGGTGGCATGCAGGCATCGGACTTGCAGCGGCTTAAAGAGCTGGAGGAAGAAAACCAGCGGCTTAAAAAGATGTTTACCGCCCTGAGCCTGGACCATGCTATTCTCAAGAAGGTAATCGACCCGATGTTGACGCACGTCTGCGGGTCAAAAAAGGTTGGGGCCCTGGCAGCAGAAAGCCTTAGCTGAAGAGATTGTTTCAGATCATGGTCTATCGGTTTCCAGGGCCTGTAGTTTAAGCGGGCTATCGCGTTCAAAATACTATTATAAAAGCTGCCGGGATGATTCAGAAGTGATCTCAGCCCTGCAGGAGCTGGCAGCTGCGCATCCGGCTTATGGCTTTAGGAAGCTATTCTCCTGCCTGAGGAGAAAAGGTAAAGCATGGAACCACAAGCGCGTGTACCGGGTCTACAAACTGCTGAAGCTAAACAAAAAAAGAAGAGGCAAGCGCAGGCTGCCTGCCCAGGTAAAGCAGCCTTTAGAGCAACCGCAGCAGCTCAACAGCAGCTGGAGCATGGACTTTATGAGTGAATCACTGGCTTCGGGCAATAAGTTCAGGACCCTGAACGTGATCAATGACTGCAACCGGGAAGCGCTCACCATTGAAGTGTCCACGTCTATCGGAGCCAAAAGCGTGGTCCGCAGCCTGGAGCAGCTTATAGACTGGCGGGGAAAGCCCAAAACCATACGAGTGGATAACGGGCCGGAGATTACCAGCGCTGACTTTACCTTATGGTGTGAAAAGGAAAAGATCAGCATCCAATATATCCAGCCGGGCAAGCCGATGCAGAATGGCTATATAGAACGCTTCAACGGCAGTTACCGCAGAGAAATACTGGATAGCTAACTGTTCTTTGACCTTGAGGAGGTCCGGCAACTGACCAATGAGTGGATAGAGCATTACAATACCCAAAGGCCGCATGAAGCATTAAGAAACCACACGCCAAGGGAATGGCCGCTCAAAAAAGAAAGTGGAAATATGGAAAACCTGACCAGCCACGCAAGGCCACCACAACAGGTTTACCACATTCCCACTTCATAGTAGTGGTAGTAGATGATTTTTAAAAAAGTCTACTTTTATAATTGCTCTAAAAAGGGGTACTTACACCCGCATTACTTGTTTAGCGAGGCTTCATGATTATGCTTGTCCGGATGCTGATTATGCTGCCTTAGCTATCGTCTGGTTCCAAGATGATTTTGCTTTTCCGATTGTAGCTGAAGTGCTGGAGCAAATGAAACAGATCCCTTTCAGGAATTTAGCTCAGGAGTTTGACTTCTTTTAAGGGGAAGGTATGAGTTACTAAAGAGTTGTAGGGCAATTACAACGAAGAGTTCGTACGCAAATGTGTACGCAGGATAAATAAAAAAGGCCTTTACAGTGAAATAAAGGCCTTTTTAGTAGTCCATAGGGGAATCGAACCCCTGTTACCAGAATGAAAATCTGGTGTCCTAACCCCTAGACGAATGGACCATCTTAGGAAAACAAACGTCCTTGTCTGTTTTGGTGGTGCAAATATAGCGGGCTGTTTTTTCGAAGCAAAATATTTTTTCAATTTTTTTAACGCTTCCCCTTAACAACTTCATTCTGAGAAAGAAAAAATTAATTGGTTTTTACCAAAACAGAACTGTAACTTCGCGGCGTCATTCATTCACAGACTTATATATAAGCTCTTATGTCAAAAATTAAAGTTGCTATTAACGGTTTTGGCCGTATTGGTCGTTTAACTTTTAAAGCGTTACAGGAACGTGAAGGGGTAGAAGTTGTAGCGATCAACGATCTTACTGATCCGAAAACCCTTGCTCACCTTTTAAAATACGACTCCGTTCACGGTAAATTCCCGGGCGAAGTAAAAGCGGAAGAAGGCGGCATTAACGTAAACGGCAAAAGCATTAAGATCTATGCCGAGCGCGAGCCGAAAAACCTGCCTTGGGGTACTTTGGGCGTAGATGTGGTTTTAGAATCTACCGGTCGTTTCGTTGACGAAAAAGGGGCTGGCGGTCACTTAGAGGCTGGCGCTAAAAAAGTAGTTATCTCTGCTCCGGCAAAAGGCAATATCCCAACTGTAGTTTTAGGCGTTAACCAAGATACCCTTACCGGTTCCGAAACGATCGTTTCTAACGCTTCCTGCACTACCAACTGCTTAGCCCCAATGGCGAAAGTACTGGACGATGCTTTCGGTATCGACAAAGGTTATATCACTACTGTTCACGCTTACACGGCTGACCAGAATCTGCAGGATGCGCCGCACTCTGACCTGCGTCGTGCCCGTGCTGCTGCTTATTCTATCGTGCCTACTTCTACCGGCGCTGCCAAAGCGGTTGGTTTAGTATTGCCGCACCTGAACGGTAAACTGGATGGCGTTGCCATGCGCGTTCCTATTCCGGATGGTTCTATGACCGACTTAACTGTTGTGTTGAAAAAGCCGGCTACCAAAGCTGAAATTAACGCTGCTATGAAAGCTGCTGCTGAAGGCCCGATGAAAGGCATTCTGGAGTACACCGAAGATCCGATCGTTTCTATCGACATCGTTGGTAACACGCACTCTTGTATTTTCGATGCGGATCTGACTTCTGCCAACGAAACGCTGGTGAAAGTGGTAGGCTGGTACGACAACGAAGCCGGTTACTCTAACCGTGCTGCCGACCTGATTGCCCGTCTGGGAAAATAATTAAACGCTACGTTTTAGCATAAAAAAGAAAGGCTTGCTTCGGCAGGCCTTTTTTTGTTTTACGTTTGCAGATAGGTAAGCATCTCATTCCGGTTACTTTCCTTTACCCACCCCTAACCCCTCCGAGGAGGGGAATTCGATCAAAAAATATATTCGAGTAATTATTGCGTTATCCGATAATTCCCCTGCTCGGAGGGGCCAGGGGTGGGTTCGTTTTTTGACCTCTTTGGTTGTCCGTTTGAAGAAAGGGCAAACGAAGTAGTCTAAAATAAACTCATTCCCTCTTAAATAATATGAACCAGGTTTTCTGCCAGGCATCCCTCTACGAAGACTTTCACGTAACAGCAACAGCAAGATGCCCTGCAAAAAGTGATACCTGTCACTTTGTTTATATGAAAATTGGCCTATATTTGCTTTCTGACTTGTAGCAAACAAACTCCCGATATATAATTCATCATCCTATGAAAAAGATTTTAGTACCTACCGATTTTTCCGCCGAAGCGCAGCACGCTTTTGATATTGCTACCCAACTGGCCCACCTTTCCGGCGCCGAACTAAAATTGCTGAACGTAATTGAAATGAACGGCACGCCGAACTTTGCCGCTACCGGCGACTATATGGGTTCCGGCGGGGTAGAACAACTGTACATGGTAAAGCTGCTGGAATCTACCCGCGACCAGATGCGCCGCATGATGAATTCTAACCAGTTTTCGGATGTGCGCATTCTAGATGAGGTAGATGTGGACGATATCTTCCACAATATCCGGAAAAAGATCACCCAGGAAAGTATTGACCTGGTGGTGATGGGTACCAAAGGCGCCGACGGCCTGAACGAAATGCTGATCGGTTCGAATACCGAGAAAGTGGTTCGCCAGGCGCATTGCCCGGTACTTACCGTGAAAGCTAACAGCGGCCCGTTCGACGTAAGAACCATTGTGTTCCCTTCTAATTTCCGCGAAGATTCACCGTACCCGGTAGATGTGCTGAAATACTTCCAGAAACTGTTCAATGCGCACGTGCACCTGGTGTACATTAACACGCCAACTACGTTCGGTACTTCCCGCGAAAGCAAAGCCCGTATGGAAGATTTCGTGCGTCGCTACAACCTGGAAAATTACACGCTCAACATTCACAACGATTCGGTAGAGGAAGACGGTATCCTGTCGTTTGCCGACGAAGTAAATGCTGACCTGATCATTATGGCTACGCACGGCCGGACCGGTTTCTCGCACCTGTTAAGCGGCAGCATTGCCGAAGACATGGTAAACCACGCCCAGCGTCCGATCCTGACCTGCCACATGAAATAATTTGAAAATTTGAAGATTTGAAAATGCGGAAATGAGGAAATGATTTTCACAGGGAAGTAACGAAGATCCCCGTTGGTGAAGTACAGGCTTTACCGCTGGGGATTTTTGTTTTTAGCAGTTTTTCAGGCCCAAAAGGTAGCGTTTTCCGGAAGGTTGGCAAGATTTAGCAGGCAAGCATCGGCAATTCAAAGCAAAAACGTGTAAATTCGGCAACTGAAACCTGAAAGCTGTTCCAATGCCTCATTTTGCCAAAACCCTGTTCATTATCAATCCGAAGTCCGGAAGGCAAAATAAGCTGAATATTCAGGACCTGATCCGGAAGCATTTGCCGGAAGACAGTTTTGATATAGTGGAAACGGAATTTGCCGGGCATGCCACCGAACTGGCGCGGCAGGGAGCGAAAGATGGTTTCCGGGTAGTGGCAGCGGTGGGCGGCGACGGTACGGTAAACGAAGTGGCCCGCGGGCTGCTGGGAACCAGAGCGGCGCTGGCCATTATTCCGAAAGGCTCCGGCAACGGCTTGGCGCGCCATCTGAACATTCCTTTAGAAGTACCGGCGGCGCTGGACCTTTTTCACAACAGTACTTTTTCCCGCATCGACACTTGTACCATTAACGGGCACCCCTTTTTCTGCACGGCCGGTTTCGGGTTCGACGGGTACATCAGTTCTATTTTTGCCCGGAATGCCCGGCGCGGCTTACGGAGCTACGTGGAACTGATCCTGAAAGAATTTACGAAATTCAAACCCGGCAAAGCAACGGTACAACTAAACCACGAAAACTTCGAAACCGACTGTTTTGTGCTGACTTTTGCCAATGCCTCGCAATACGGCAATAACGCTTACATCGCGCCCATGGCCGATATCCGGGACGGTTTGCTGGACGTTTGCCTGATCCGGGAGCTGTCGCTGCAGAAGGCAATGGCGGTTAGCTACGGCCTGTTAACTAAAAAAATTGCTACTTCCGGCCACGCCGAGTTCTTTAAAACCCAGGAAATTACCGCCCAAACCAAAGAGCAGATGCCTTTTCATGCCGATGGGGAATATGTGGGCGAAGCCTGCGAATTTCACGTACAAATAAAACCCTTAAGTTTAGAAGTTCTAATACCCGCAAGTTAAGTATGGCCAAGCAATCGCGCAAAGACCGGGAAGGCGTGGTGTATTCCACCAATTCCGATTTCAACTACGAATACAATTCGGACCAGGAGACCGAAACGCTACCGCCCCAGCAGCAAAACCTGAAAGTAATGCTCGATAAAAAAGCGCGCGCCGGCAAGCAGGTCACGCTCGTTACCGGTTTTGTGGGCAAGGAAGACGACCTGAAAGAGCTGGGCAAACTGCTGAAAAACAAGTGCGGGGTAGGAGGGACTATAAAAGACGGCGAGATCGTGATCCAGGGCGATTTCCGCGATAAGATCCTGCAGATTCTGCTCGAAAATAAGTACAAAGCAAAGAAGGCCGGCGGCTGAGGTTTTCTAGCTGAAAAGCTACCGTTTTTTCGGCTCCGCTTTGTTTAATGCAGCAAATTTCGGAGCTGGGCAGATTTAACTTTTCTGGTCTGAACTTACGAGGGTGGTAGCGTTATGGCTTACCTTAAAGTTGCAGGAATTGGCAATAAAGCACATTTTATTTGCCTCTTCGTGAAGCGTCGCTGCTGTAGCCCTCATCGTTTCGTCCGCGACCGTTACCACCGGATTTAAAACCACTTCCTTAAATTTGCCGCTGCCGTTTTCTGCTTCTTCCATAAGGCCGGTAGCCTTATCGGAGCAAGCCGTTACCACCACCTTGTTCACCGCACACAGGTGCAGGTACCAAAGCATGTGGCAGGCGGAAAGCGCGGATACCAGCAGATCTTCCGGGTTGAACCGCGTGGCATCGCCTAAAAAAGCCGGATCGGAAGAACCGGGTATCTGCATGGCTTTTCCGTTGCCGGAAACAAGGTAATTACGTTTGTAAGTCCGGTAGCCCGAAGTTCCGGCCCCGGTGTTTCCCGTCCATTCCAGGTTTATCTCGTAAGCGTGCTCTTTCATTTTTGGCTGAAATTATCTGAGAGATCCGAATAAAGTGGAGGATAAGATTTCAGGCTATGGTGCTATCCGGCAGGTTCAGGTGCATCTGGTACAGGTCGAAGCCTTCGGCCCAGAAATCTTTTTCGGTGCGTTCCAGGCGGAAGCCCATTTTTTCATAAAACCGGTACGTAAGCTGGGTGGTTCTTACCACGATCTGGTTAATTGCGGAATTGCTTTTTATTACGTTTATCCGGAATCGGGTGAGTTCCTTACCAATACCTTTTCCCTGATAATCGGGATCGATGATGTCCCAGGAAAGCCGCGCCAGTTTTTCTGCCGGAAAGTAGTTAATGCCGCCGGCACCCACCACCTTTCCATTCTCTTCTGCTACAAAGTAATCCTCCCGGTGCTTTTCAAGGTATGCTTCATAATCGTTTGCTTCAGAAGGGTGGAAGTATCGGGGCGTGTTTTGCTTCAGGATGGCTAGAAGGGCGGGTTTGTCTTCTGGGATGTAAGGTCTGATCATCTTGGGAGGGGCTGAATTTGGGCTGAGGCTTAAGGCTGGGCTAAAAAACGTGCGAGACCGTGGGGCGTGGCACGGCTCATGCACCTTGTTTGGTGCATGTTATTCTTATTTTTCCGGCTTATATTTTTTATAGATTTGATCAAACTCACCTATCTTCAAAATTGGATTGTAACCTAATTCCAGCAGTATTTTAACTAAAATTTCGTGAATTTCAACTGTTCCATACATAGACCTGGATTCATTATTTTCAATCTGTTTAAAATATTTTTCCTCTCTATTTTTAAGGATATTTAATACAATGTTGAATTCCTCTTCATTAATGGCGCTTAGTGGCTTTAGTTTTTTTATTTTTTTTAAATCCGCTATTGTGAATGCTGAAAATGTAAAATAATCAGTAGTGTCTTTCCTTATTGATTCAACCAATAAGTTTCTTTTTACTTTATAAGAAGAACCATAATATTCATAACCAGTATCCTTTTTTAAAAAGTTAAGAATATTAAATAGACTATCCCGGCCAAAAACAAGAGCAAATCTGTGGTCATTTATTACAATAAATTCGTCAACTTTCGTGGCTCGATTCCTTCTTTTGTTAATATTTTGTATTTCCGGTACGAAATCAAAAAGAACTAAAGCAACTTTGTTAAAGTGCTCCTTAGTTTCGAGTAGTTTATACATTTGTAAAGTATCGGAAGTTAATTGGCGAACTATTATCCAATCTGGAGAAGATGAATACAATCCTTCCTTTAAGTCACTTTTGAATGATTGACCGAATGATAGATATGAAGTAAAAACTAATAAAATACTTAAGATTTTCATTCAAAAAATGAGCTTATGTAGATTAAGATACTATGGCTGAATAATTAAGTGATGAACCTGCTAAACAATGAGATTCAAGTTGTTTTAGTAGCGTATATTTCACGATAAACTCTACAAAAGCTATAATGATTTGGTTTTTAATTACGCCAAACGGCTGTGCTAAAAACGTTTTAATGATTTTTAGCTTATGTTGGCAAAAGATTTAATAAAGTTTAAATTCTTTTGGAAGCCTTTTATTTATAAAACTAAACAGATTACCTGCTTCCTTTGATGGACTAGTAATATATTGCATATCCCATTCAGTACAAGCCAATTCCTTTTTCTCATAAATTATTGAAACAGATATGGAAGGTCCATCCATTGTGGTCATACCTTTATCCCTTACTTGAACTGATTTGTAAGATTCAGATAAATATGTGTATGAAAGTCTGTATAATGAATCTATTTCATCCTTATTAAATTTAATTTTAAAAGTATCAGGTTCTCCACTACGATGCCCTTTTAATATGTATAAGGTATTTACTTTAAAACCTCTTCTTCTATGATCTAACAGATCTGGAGTAAATAACTTAGCTTGGAAAGATGGTCCCCATATTCCACCCCCAACATATATGTCTATCCCAAAATCCTTGGGGTGGACCATTACTGACTCTTTTTTAGATCTTTGGCAAAAACTAAAAATTGTTGATAAGACAAAAAGAAAAAGGATGCTTGAGAATTTTATTATCATTTAAAAATATTGCTAACGGTTTGTGTAGCAGAAGCCCGCAGCGTAGCAAGGGTTAAAGCTGCACCTTGTTGTATGGGTGTTTTTTTACATTCTTCTGTATTCTGGATTAGTTCTCAGCCGCATCATTTCTGGGTTTTCTATTTCATTTTGTATGATTATCCAATTTGTATTGAAGCCAGCTGGAATCTCAACCTTCTCTCTTACAAACAAGATTAGAGAATCTTCCTTCACTTGATATAGAAATGGTTCTAGGCCATGAAACACTAACTGAACTGTTGAGTCAACTTCAACTTCTCTTTCTCCATTCAAGGTTATGATAGTAATTTGATGGTCATCAGTAACTCCCCAATTTTTAGATTTAATGTAGATTTTAGAGTTATCCTTTTCTGAAAAGAGTTATCCTTTTCTGAAATTAATTCTACGTTAGTGATAGTTGGTTCGAATGAATCTTCTAAGTCACTCAAGGCTATGAAATATATAGCACATGCAATCAAAATGATTATTAGTGTTGTTATTCCTAAAGCTTTAAGTACTGTTTTCATCTATAATTTAAATACCATACAACTACTGTATATACCGAATATTCGGCTTATCACCACTAGGTACGGAGGTTTATAACCTAACCTTACCCCAAAAACCGTTTTGCCTTCTCCAGATCCTCCGGCGTATCGATGCCCAGGTTTTCCAGTTCGGTAACGGCCGTGCGGATTTTAAACCCGTTTTCGAGCCATCGAAGTTGTTCCAGGCTTTCGCACTTTTCCAGCACGCCAACTGGTAATCGGGTAATTTGCTCTAGGATGTCGGTGCGGTAACCGTAAATGCCGATGTGTTTGTAGAAGGTATGGTGCAGCAGCCAGTCGGCAGGGGGGACGTTGCGCAAAAACGGGATGGTCTGGCGGCTGAAATACAGGGCTTGTCCGTGGTTGTCGGTAATGACTTTGGGCAGGTTGGAGTTATGCAGTTCTTCCGTGATGTGGATCTTTTTAATTAAAGTAGCCAGTTGCACGGTAGTATCCTGCAGCAGGTCGGCGAGCAGGTTTATTTGTTCAGGCTGAATGAACGGCTCGTCGCCCTGGATGTTGATGACGAACTGAAACTCCTCGTTGTTTTGCTGATAAGCTTCAAAACAGCGGTCGGTGCCGCTTTCGTGGGAGCCGGAGGTCATTACCGCGCTGCCGCCAAAGCTTTGCACGTGTTCCAGAATAAGCGCATCGTCGGTGGCAACCACTACTTTCTGCAGCCGGGCTTTACCAGCCTGTTCGTACACGCGCTGGATCATCGATTTCCCGCCGATGTCGGCCAGGGGTTTTCCCGGGAAACGGGTGGAAGCGTAGCGGGCCGGGATTATTCCTAAAATACTCATGTTATCGGTTTTCCTTTTCACAAACATACCGATTTTCAGACAAAACAACAGGCCGTAAGGTTGAGCTTTCACCTTTTAGGCTTTTTCCAATATCGTTTTATTACTTACCGGGAATTTGTTTTTTACCCGCTGAAGCACAGCAAGAAATAAGTATCTTTACCTGTACCTGCTTCCGGCGATAAATGAACCAGTAACAGGTTGGGCAAGAGCGGCCTTTTTAATCTGTTCTGAAAATCCGGTAGGGAAGGGAAGTCGAGAAATCGCGAACAGATCCGGAAATTGGTTTACTTTTTTACTGAAAAACCTACCGTTTGGCAGGTAATTTGTTGGTCGGGCGGCAGAATTTGCAGCCAAAGATTTGCCAGGAAGCAAAAGCTGAAAGGTTTGGCACAGATACTTTTTTTATCTTTGCAGGTGAATTATTTTTTACTCAGAAAAAGCTGGATAAACCGCTTTTTCGCTTTCGTAATAGCGTTTTTATGTTTCGAGTTATTCTTTGTTTGAGTTTAAGCTTATCTGTTGTTTCCCTTCCTGCCTTTTCCATTATGCCCGGGAACAAACTGGTGCAGAACGATCCGGAATACGGCACGCACAAAGTAGCTTCCGGCGAAACGCTTTATTCCTTGTCGCGCAAATATGGGGTTAGCGTAGCCGAACTAACGAAGTTAAACCCTTCGCTTAAAAACGGCCTGAAAAAAGGGCAGCTCCTGAAAGTGCCGAATAAACCAAACGCTACGGCTTCCGAGGCTAAACCTGTTGCCCCGGTTGCGCCAGCGCCGGTTAAACCAACACCTGCTCTGGCGACAGCAGCTCCCAAAGCGGAACCAGAAACGCCCGTAAGCCGCACCTATACCGTAGATGCTGGCGGTAAAAAAATGCACAAGGTAGCGCCCAAGCAAACGTTATACGGCGTAGCCATCATGCACGGGGTAACCATGGCCGAGATCCGGAAATGGAACAACCTGAAAGCCGATGCCCTGCAGCCCGGCCAGATGCTGATTGTTGGCGTAGACCAGAAAGCCCAGCATGCCCCGCATTACGTGCCGGAAAAAGACGAAGAAACGGAAGTATCGAAAGCTACCGTTGCGGTAACCAAAACCGAAACCAAAGTTAAAACCGCCGAAGGCAAGATCAAGACCGAAACCGTAAGCACCGTTAAGTCTGAAACTCCGAAAGAGGAAACAGCCCGCGAAGTGGCCGGCGAAAAAGACGATGACCGCTACGAAACCCGGACGGTGGAATCGGCCGGAAAGATTACCGAAACCGGCATGGCCGAAGTGATCACCACGCCGGGCGACAACAACAAGTTCCTTGCGCTGCACAAAACCGCCCCGATCGGTACCATTTTGCAAGTAAAAAACATCATGAACGGCCAGAACGTGTACGTGCGCGTGATCGGCAAACTGCCGGAAACCGGCGCCAACGACAAAGTGCTGGTGCGCATCTCGAAAAAAGCCTATCAGCGTTTAGCTGCTTTGGATAACCGCTTCCGGGTAGAAGTTTCGTATATGCCGTAATTAATTAGAAATTAGAAATTAAAAATTAGAAATGAATGAGAAAGCGTCTTGTGAAAAACGGGGCGCTTTTTTTATCCGCCTCAGCCTAAAATAGTATTCTTTTAACCGAAAAAAGTATGCTCACACTCGCCCTGCAAAACATCAAAAACTTACTGGATGACCGATACCGGAAATACGACGATCCGGCCTTTATTCCCAACGATCCGATCTGCATTCCGCACGGTTTCACTAAAAAGCAGGACATTGAAATAAGCGGTTTTTTTGCTTCCATTTTAGCTTGGGGCCAGCGTAAAACCATTATCAATAAATGCCGGGAACTGATGCAGCGCTTTGGTAATGCCCCGCACGATTTCATCCTGCACCACAGCGACACCGACCTGCAAGGCTTGCTGGGTTTCAAGCACCGCACCTTCAACGATACTGACCTGCTTTACCTGGTGCACTTTCTGCAGCAGCATTACCGCCAGTCCGAAACCCTGGAAACCGCCTTTACCGGTCCAAACCAGGAAATCAAAACCCAGCGCGAACGCCTCATGCACTTTTACCACACGGTTTTCAGTCTGCCCGAAGCCCCGCACCGCACGCGCAAGCATATTTCAACCCCGGCCCGGAATTCCGCCTGCAAACGCATAAACATGTACCTCCGCTGGATGGTCCGGAAAGATGAAGCCGGCGTGGATTTCGGCCTCTGGCAAACCATGCAGCCCGCCGATCTCATTTGCCCCTGCGATGTACACGTAGACCGCGTAGCCCGCAAACTCAACCTCATCACCCGCAAGCAAACCGACTGGCAAACCGCCGAAGAACTCACCGCCGCCTTACGTTTATTTGATCCTAACGACCCGGTGAAGTACGATTTTGCATTGTTTGGTCTGGGGATTGAGGAGAAGTTCTAGGTGACCTTTGGGCTACTAAGGAAACAAACCACCCCCGGCCCCTCCTTGAAAAAAGGAGGGGAGCTTTACCTCACCCCAACCCTCTCCTAAAAACAGGAGAGGGGGCTTATCCCGTTAGCTAAAGCAGCCGGCAATGATATTCGGCTGAATCAGAATTTTCAGAATTTCCCTTTTTAGAACTTTCACGCATATCGCTAGCGCAGCGCCCCTGAAAACCACGATAACTTAAAACTAAATTAATAAACTGCCAGCTACGAAGGGAAACTGACACCAGTTTCTGTGAGAGCGGCCTCCAAGCTTACTGGTGCCGAGGAACGAGGCAGCCCGGTAGGGCAGGTAAGGTTGCAGCCGCGAACGCAGAAACGAAGCCACCCGGCTTGAGGGAGAAAGCTCAATGGGAGGTGATAAGCTATTTAGTTAAGAGTGGAAGCTTGATTGATGAATTGGGCGTTTCAGCAAAGAAACCTTATGAAAAAAAGCTAAACCGCCACCTTCACCACTACTTTCCTAACCGCTTCCAGCGTCGTCATCGGGGCATGAGCATCAGTTGGGAAGAAAATCGTAAAGTGCCCGGCCGGAACATCGAACCAGGTTTCGGTTTTATCCGCGTAAAGGGCGAAATCCTTTTCTTCGTCGTAGGCTTTAAAAACCTCTTCGCAAAAAGCCAGCGGCCGCCAGCCCATGTGATCCACCCCGGAAACGATGTACTGAATATCGAGGTATTTGCGGTGCACTTCCAGCTTGGCCTCTTCTTTGGCAACTCCCGATGCTTCCGAAACAATGGCAAAAAGTTTGTCGCCTTCCAGGTCGTAGCGGCCGGGCGCCAGCGTTTCCAGGTTTTCAGTCTGCAGATAATTTAAAGCCTTTTCGAAAAGCGGATGCAGGCTGGTATAATTGGCGGAATTGTGAATCGAATCGAGGATCATAATAAATGGTAGGATTTCAGGCGAAAAAAGTAAAAGCAGGAATTTGGCTGCCAAGGCACTAAAGTACCAAAACAAAGGCAGCGAAGCTAAACTATAAAGTCAAAAATAGTGTTAAAAAACCGGCCCCAATGGCGCAATACTGCCCGAAAGCCTTAATTTTACAAAAATAAAGAACGAACCGAATTGTTATATCCTCAGAATTTTGAGCAGAAAATAGGTTTCCAGCAAATCCGCGAGATCCTGGAAAGCTATTGCCTGAGCCCGCTGGGCCTCTATTTCGTGAAGCGGATGGGTTTCCTGGACCGTTTCGACCTGGTGCAAAAACTGCTGCAGCAAACCGACGAATACGTGCGCCTGCTGAACGCCGGCACCGATTTCCCGACCCAGTATTACTTCGACGTGAATACCCACCTGCACCGCGCTTCGGTGCAGAATACTTTCCTGGAGCCGCAGGCTTTTTTCGAGATCAAAATGTCTTTGAAAACGGTGCGCGCTTCGCTGAGTTTCTTTGCCAACCCGGAAGCGGAAGAATTGTACCCGGCCCTGAAGGCATTGGGCGCGAATGTACTCGTGGAACGGGCTTTACTGGCCGCCATCGATAAAGTGATCGACGATAACGGCCAGGTAAAAGACGATGCCTCGCCGGAACTGGGCCGCATCAAGCGCGACCTGATCGCTCAGCAAAGCACGCTCCGCAAACAGATCCAAAGCATTTTACGGCACGCCAAATCGCAAGGCTGGTCGCCGGACGATGCCGAACCTACCATCCGGGGCGGCCGTCTGGTAATTCCGGTCATTGCCGAATTCAAGCGCCGCCTGAAAGGCCTCATTCACGACGAATCGACTACCGGGCATACTGTTTACATTGAGCCTGAACCGGTTTTCGAAGTGAACAACGACATTAAGGACCTGGAAAATGCTTACCAGCGCGAGCTGATCCGTTTGCTTACTTTGCTTACCGATTACCTGCGCCCGCACATTCCGGACTTGCGCAAAGCGTACCAGTATTTAGGTTTGCTCGATTTTATCCGGGCCAAAGCCGTACTGGCAAGAGAGCTGAACGCTACGCTGCCGAAGCTGCAAAAGCAACCGCATATCCGGTGGAAACAGGCTACCCATCCCTTGCTTTTCCTGAGCCACAAAGCCCAGGGGCGGGGCGTAGTGCCGCTCAGCCTTTCACTCGATCAAAATCAGCGCATCCTGCTTATTTCCGGACCCAACGCCGGCGGTAAATCGGTCGCTCTGAAAACGGCTGGCCTGCTTCAATACATGCTGCAGTGTGGTTTATTGGTTCCGGTAGGAGAGGGCTCGGAAGCCGGTATTTTCGAAGATATTTTCCTGGATATCGGCGATGAGCAATCGATCGAGAATGACCTGAGTACCTACAGTTCCCACCTGCAGAACATGAAGCAATTCGTGCTGTTCGCCGGCAAGAAAAGCATGGTGCTGATCGATGAATTTGGTACCGGTACCGAACCGATCCTGGGCGGAGCTATTGCCGAAGCCGTGCTGGAAAAACTGAACCACCAGAAAGTTTACGGGGTAATTACCACGCACTATACCAACCTGAAAGATTACGCGGAAAAGTCGCCGGGCATCGTGAATGGCGCCATGCGCTACGACCATAAGCAACTGCAGCCGCTTTACCAACTGGAAATCGGTAAACCCGGTAGTTCCTTTGCCATTGAAATTGCGCGCAAGATCGGCCTTCCGAAGGAAATTGTAGAGAAAGCCTCGAAACTGGTTGGTAAAGACAAGATCCGCTACGACCGCTTGCTGGAGCAGCTGGAAAGCGAAAAGAATTTGCTGGAAAAACAGAATGCCGACCTTGAGAAACAGCAGCGCAAACTCGACAAGGCGGTAAAGGAATATTCCGCACTGAAAGAACACATTGAAGAAAGCCGGACCGATATTATCCGGGAAGCGAAAGGCAAAGCGAAGTTGCTCCTGAAGGAAGCCAATCAGCAGATCGAAAGTACCATTTCCCAGATCCGGGAAAGCCAGGCCGATAAGGAAAAAACCAAAGAAGCCCGGCAGCAGCTGCAGGAATTTACCGAGAAAAAGGTAACCCCGGAGTCGAAAAAAGTAAAACGCACCACGCCAGATAACCGGCCGCTGCAACCCGGCGATAAGGTTTCGCTGATCGGGCAGGATTCTTACGGCGAACTGGTAGGCATAAAAGGCAAAACCGCGGAAGTGTTGTTCGGTGGCCTGAAAACCATCGTGAAGGTAGACAACCTGGAACGAGCAGTTGCGGGAGCCGCCAAAATGAAGCCGGAAAAGGAAACTGCCGAAGCTTCCCGTTCCAACGTGAATATGACCAGACGCATGGCCGATTTTACCTCCACGATCGATGTACGGGGCGAACGCGCCGAGGAAGCCCTGACCAAAGTAATGGCCTTCACCGACGATGCCATTATGCTGGGAATCCCGGAGATCAAGATCATTCACGGCCGCGGCACCGGCATCCTGAAACAGATGATCCGCGATTATTTGCGGTCACAACGCGAAGTGGCCAGCGTAGCCGATGAGCACATTGAGCGCGGCGGCGATGGGGCTACGGTGGTGGTTTTGAAGTAGAAACGGTAGCATTTCTTTCTAAAAACCACATATAAAAAAGGAGCCCCTGAATTTTCAGGGGCTCCTTTTTTATATGTGGGAATCTCAATTTAGTAAACCACCACTTTGCTCATTTGCATGCCTTTGCTGCTGTTCAGCTGCAGGTTGTAAATGCCTTTCGGTAAGTTGTTGGTTTCGATCTTGATGTCTTCGGCGCCGTTTACTTTTACCGTGTTCTCGTAAACCTTTTTACCGGCCACATCGGTCAGGATCAGGCGAACAGAACCAATATTCTTATCCGTTACCGAAACGTTGAAAGAACCGGCGTTCGGGTTCGGATAAACTTTCACCGTTTTCACGCTTGCATTCAGGTCTTTACCTAAACCCAGGAGCTGGAAATTAACCGCCGTGAAGCCTTTATTTAAATCCTGGATCCGTTTTGCGTGTTCCTGGTAGTATTGATTGGCAATATTGAAGTTGTGAATTACAAGGGTGTTTTCGTCGTTTTCGTTGTTGGCAGAGTTGCTCCAGTTGTGAGAGCTAACCCAAACCAGCGGATCGGAGCTTGTTGCCCCAACGTCTACTACCATGTATTTGTGGTGGAAAATGCCGCCAGTGTTTTTCCAAAGCTGAATCCGGTTGTTTAAAACTCCTTTCACGGTCATAAACGGTCCGCTTGCCTGGGTGCTGTCGTCCATGAGCATTTCAGAACGGGCTTCCATGCCTGGATTTGCCTGGATCTGGTTTTTAATGGCAACTGCAATGTCGGAGCGCGTCATGAGCATGGTAGAAATATGCAGGTCGTTGTTGGCAGTACCAATGGTTTCGATCAGGCGGGAATTTACGTTGTCGGAAGGGCTGAAGTAAAGCTCCACGGCCGAACCGCCAATGTTGAAGTGGTGCGGGGTATTGTCGGCTTTTGCCGGACCGAATACGCCGCCGGTCGCAGTACCGTTGCCGAACATTTCTTCAAATTCCATCCGGAAGGCTTTTGCAAGGCTTTGGTCCTGAATAACAATGGCGCTGTTCGGGTCGGTATTTACCTGGCCTACGGTATAGTTGGTAGAACCGGTCCATACAATTGGTTTGTTCGGGTTAGTGGAATTGGCATCGATCACCACAAATTTATTGTGCATAATGCCGCGGGGCGTATTTCTTTTTACCACCGGAATAGCGGCGTTCAGGCCGGCCAGACCCTGGCTGCCGTAGTCGTCAATTACCAGTCGTACCGTAACCCCGCGCGTTTTTGCGTTATTTAAGGCGGTTGGCAGGTTAACTAAAGTGCCGCTGTTGAAACCATACATGGTAAGGTCGATGGTTTGAGTTGCGCGGTTGATATAGGCTACCAGCGTGTCGTCTATGGCGTTGGTAAGGGTAGTGGCGGCATTGTTTGCCGGGCCATAAGCGGTATTTACCGACCGGTTGAAATAAGGCTTAATGGTTCCGGTTGAATTCGAGGCCGTGATCATTGGAACCACGGTAGAAACCGACGAGCCAATGCTGTTGGTAGAAGTAACCTGCACGTAATAAACCGTAGCTGGCTGCAAGCCGGAAAGAGCAATGCTATGGGTAGTTACGCTTGCAGCGCTGGTGGCATTCTGATTAAGCGCAGTTGGCGAGGTGCCATAATCTACGCGGGTGCTACCGGCATTCTGGGTTTTAAAGTTAATGGTGAAGCCGGAAGTGGTAATATTGGTAGGATAAGGAGCCGTAATTACGTTAGGAGTTGCACCCATGTCGAAATCGGAATAAACCCGCGGTAGGAGCTGGTAACCGCCGGTACCGGTGCTGGTGTACTGGCTCATGATACCCGTCAGGCCGAACGTATTGGTCGGGGCTGGTTTGTTCACGATGCCGTTCGGTCCGGTTGAGGCGCTGTTGGTCCGTACATCCTGACCTGAAACGCCATTCAGCCGATAGGTTGTATTGCCGGCAAGAGTTGTAACATTGGCGCCAGCCGTAGTTTTAATGCTGCTGTTGCCAGTAATCTGTACCAGCATGCCTTCATATTGCTCTACGTAAACGTTTGCTGCGTTTGCGGCCGTTACTACCTTGGGGGCAGGAAGCGGTTTGTTTCTGGCCAGTACGTTTACGCTGGTTACCGGATCAATTTCGAGCAAACCATTGTAGTTTTTCATCGTGCCGGTAATTTCCACGCTGTCGCCCGGAACCAGGTTGGTGATCATGGGAGCGGAGGAATAAGCAGCGATGCCGGCCACGTTATCCTGCAGGTAGCGGATCACGCCTAGTTCCGGGCCATTGGTTACAATGCCCCGCACCGTAACAGTGCTGTTTACGGCCTGAGCCCGTGCTGCCGAAATGCTTTGCGCCTGTGCCTGGGAAGCAAGGCCTAAAGCACCCAGTAAAAACAGAGATAGAATTTTTTTCATATCTGGATTTTAGAGTAATGAAATTTGCTTTAAATAGAATTCTAAATATATTTGAATGAATATGTCCGTTTTCAGTATCTCTCTGAAAAGCAGCCGGTAAAGATAGTGGTTTTTTAATAAAAAAAGCATTTTTCCCTGTTAAGGAAATGCAAATTTTTAGGCTGGTATATTTTGTTGGATTTCTCCTGCAGTTAGCCCTTGAGGCGATGTGTAAATTCTTCTGCTTAATGAATATTCACTTCCGGGCTTAACTCGATCCCGAATTTTTCCTTTACCGAAGCAATAATATCGTGGGCCAAAGCTTTGATCTTGTTGCCTTCCGCGCCGCCGTAATTTACCAGCACCAGTGCCTGGTTTTTGTGCACGCCGTAGTTATCGATCTGTTTGCCTTTCCAGCCTAGTTGTTCAATGAGCCAGCCGGCCGGCACCTTAATTTTAGTTTCCGAAACCACGTAGCCCGGCATTTCCGGATACAGTTTTTTCAGGCTTTCGAATACCGATTTATCTACTTCCGGATTCTTAAAGAAGCTGCCCGCGTTGCCGATCACCGCCGGGTCCGGAAGCTTGCTTTTCCGGATGGCACAAACCGCTTCGCTGATGGCTTTCAGGTTCAGGTCGGTAATTTCCATGGCGGCCAGGGTTTTCTGAATATCGCCATAGGAAGTGTTGAATTCCGGTTTTTTGCGCAGCTTCAGCGTAACCGAAACAATGATGTATTTGCCTTTCCCGGCTTTTTTGAAATAGCTTTCGCGGTAACCAAAATCGCAGGCATTTTTATTGAAGGTTTCTACTTGGCCGCTTTCCACGTTCACCGCTTCCAGGCTTTCGAACACGTCTTTTAATTCCACGCCGTAAGCGCCAATATTTTGCAAAGGGGCCGCCCCAACCGTCCCGGGAATTAAACTTAAGTTCTCTACACCGGCTAAACCGTGCTCGATGCAGAAAAGCACCATTTCGTGCCACACTTCGCCGCTGCCCGCTTTCACGAACGCATAATCTTCGTTCTGGTCAATTAGCGAAATGCCTTTGATGTTGTTTTTCAGCACCGCGCCTTCAAAATTCCGGGTAAACAACACGTTGCTGCCGCCGCCTAAGATCAGCTTTTCAGCGTTTTTGATTTCCGGGTGTTGCAAAAGCTGCTGCAGTTCTGCCACATTCTCGAACGTAGCAAAATAGCGGGCTTTCACCTCGATGCCGAAGGTGTTGTAAGGTTTAAGCGAAAAATTTTCCTGTAAAAGCATGGATTCAGATTTGTCCCAAAAATACGAAAACCAATCCGGTTTTCAGGCGAATTGGTTTTTCGTTATTATTTTTAAATGTAGGGACAGGTCGCGACCTGTCCGCAAGCATATTGCGTCAAAAATCTGAGATCCAGGTTTCTTTTCCGGTATCCTGAATATTAGTTAATGGTTTCCTGCACCGGCGTTTTCGGTTTATTGCCGCTAAAATCCAAGGTCTGTAGCACCGATACATGCAAAATATGGTTCATGGCATTTGCTTGCCGGTAAGGGGTCAGGAACTGGTTCATGTAGCCAAGTTCCAGGCGGGTTTTCTTATCGTGGAACACCCCAACGGCAGCCAGGAAACGGTTCTGATCGAAGACATTACTGTTAAGCGCAGGGGCGGCTACGTTTAAAAAGATTTCGTCCTGCAAGGCAAAATAAACCACATTTTTTGCCTCCGGTTTTCTGGTAAGATCCAGAATGGTACGGTTGAAATAGCGGATTCGGTTGCCGTATTTGGTGGATCCGGGAGAAACGCTTCCATCCATATGAAGGCGGAGTTGTTCTACAAACCGATGTTCCAGGCGTAACCGGTGCGTCATGTTCAGGTTGGCTGGCCTGTGGTTGAAGATCACCTGTTCCCAGATGCGGTGTTCCGTGGCATAAGCATTCAGGCCGGCGTTGTGCGAATTGATATACGCGTAACCGGCCGTTAAATTAAGTTGCGGGTTCAGGTAGCGGATCAGGCCGGCGCGTAGCAGGTTTTGTTTGGCAAATTTTACGTCTTCATCCATGCGGAACTGCACATCGGCATGAATGCCCCACTTTTCGCCCAATTTGTATTGGCCGAAATAGGTAAACCAGTTCTGCTGGTTGTGGATGTTTTTTTCGGAAGGCTCAAGCGGCGCCTGGGCGAAAACCTGCAGCGAAAGGAATAAGGAAAAGATGGAAAGAAAGGTTTTTTTTCATAGTTGGGAAAACAGTTGCTTTTCCATTACGGGCGGAGGCCCTAATTATTGTGATGCCTCTGAAATTCCTGGAAAAAAAGCAATTCCTGGAGAATCGTGGTTTTTGAAGCCTGCAACGGCAAACGGGAAAGCCCCGGTAGCGTAGGGTTTAAACCCTACGCTACCGGGGCTTTCATTAAAATAGCCTGAGCTGCAAAGTAAGCCGTTGAAAAACAACCTTGCAACAGAAAGCCGCCGGTAGGAGCGTCCCAATCCAGCATTTCGCCAACTACTGAAATATGCGGAAAAGATTTGAGCGAAAAATCCTGATTCACTGCCTCCAGCGAAATACCTCCAACCGTAGAAATCGCTTCTTCGATGGGACGCAAAGACGAAATTGGAACTTCCAGTTGCTTGATCTTGTGCATCAGTTTTTCCGGATTCAGGTAATCTTCTTTAGAAGTGAAAAGTTTGATGAGGGCTAATTGCGCTTTGCTAAGCTTAAAATCCTGCTCGTAATTTTTCGGTTGAATTTGTTTGCCCTGCACTTTTTGGAGCAATTGATCTACTGAATTTAGGGGTTTGAAATCCAGCGTTAAAAAAGCTTCTTTCCCGGTATTTAAAACCTCCCGGATCTTCGGCACAACCGGATAAATAGCATTGCCTTCCAGACCATAATCCGTGATTAATGCTTCGCCTCTTAAACTGAAATCCTCAACCATTACCTGAAGGTTTTTCAGAGGTGCACCGGCGAATTTATTACGGAGATCTTCGGGCCAGTTTACGTTTACGCCGCAATTGGAGCTTTGAAACGGTAGGGTTTTGATGCCTAAAAGTCTGAAAGCATCCAGCCAGTTTCCGGTAGAACCCGTTACCGGCCAGGAAGCGCCGCCCAAAGCAAAAATATAATGATCGGCTTCGGGTGTAATTTCGGTTTCCTGAAGTTTTAAGATTGGTTTATATGCAGCATTGAACCCAACAAACTCGTGCTGAAAATGAAAGGAAACGCCATTTTGCAAAAGCCGGTATTTGATCTTTTGCAGCACCGTAATGGGTTTAATGCCTTTTTCCGGAAAAACCCGGCCGCTGGATCCTACAAAAGTTGGGATGCCTAAACATGCCAGCCAGTTACGCGTGTCTTCGGAATTGAAAGCTGCTAAAGCAGGTTCCAGGAAATCTTTGGGAGTGTATTGGTTGAAAAGTTCTTCGCCCTCCGCACTGTTGGTCAGGTTAAAACCGCCGTTTCCGGCTACTAAGAATTTCCGGCCCAGCGCTTTTCCTTTTTCGTAAATGTGCACTTCGCAATGCGGACTTAACACATCCGCTGCCATTAAACCGGCCGCGCCGCCACCAATAATGGCAATTGTTTTTCGGGAAGTCATCTGGTAAGCGCTGTGGAAACGAAAAAGGTGCCCGCAAAAATAAGAAAACCGATCCGGTTTCCTGGCGGATTGCTGAAAATGTCATCCTGAGCGCTAGCGAAGGATCTTGTCGGCTTCCCATAGAAGGGCTATTTCCAAGCAGCACTTTTAGCGCTCCAAACCATAGCAATTCTAAACAACGTTGCTGTTTGCTTTTCTACTATAAGCCAACAAGGTCCTTCGCTAGCGCTCAGGATGACAAAAAGATTTGAGATATAAAAAGCTAAGCCAACTGTTTTTCCAGCAAACCATCTAAGTTTTCCAGGGCCATGGTCAGGCCTTCTTTCATGCCCATTTTTATCACCGTTTCCAGGTCTTCCAGTTTTTCGTAAGTCGTTTCCATGGTAACGGTAGTGGTTTCGCCGGTTTCGCGGAACGCATTTTTAAAAGTAGCCCGCGGAAGTTCCGGGTTAATGGTACCTTCTGAATCAACAAAACTATCTACAGCAGAAAAATTATTTTGCGGGTTTATGGTTTTATAATCCATCCGGCCCCAGTGCTCTTCGCCTTCCGGCCCCTGCATGGCATAAAGCCAGTAGCCGCCTTCGCGAAAATCCATGGTTTTGGTGCGGGCTTGCCACGGCTTGGGCGCCCACCACTGGTCCAGTAGTTCGGCCTGGGTAAAGGCGGCCCAGACGTTGGTTAGCGGCGCGGCAAATTCCCGTTCTACCAGCAGCTTGTTGTTTTCTTTGTCGACGGTGAAATTCATTAGGAGGCTACTTTTCATTTTGCATTTTATTTAAGTTGAACAATACCTGATCTAACTGATCGAAACGGCTTTCCATCATCCCTTTGAACTGCTCCAGCCATTTATCGACCTCTTTCATTTTAGCAGCTTCCAAGTGGTAGTAGATCTCCCGCCCAACTTTTACCTGTTTCACCAGTTCGCATTCTGCCAGTATATTGATATGCTTCGAAACCGCTTGGCGGGTAGAATCAAAATGTTCGGCCAGGGCATTCGGGGTCATGGCCTGGGCAGCGAGCAACACTAAAATGGCTCTCCGGGTTGGGTCGGCAATGGCCTGAAATACATCGCGCTTCATGGTAAGAATACTTGATATGCAACTATATGGTTGCGAATATATGCGCAATTATTTGGTTGCGCAAGGTTTGAATCAATTTTTTGTCTAAAGTTCTTAAGGCGAAAAGCCTATAAAAAAACCAGCTTATAGGAAGCTGGTTCTAAAATTTGAGTCATATGGAAACCCTACTTGGTTTCAACTATAAAAATATTGTTTTTTAATTCTGCCACTTTAGCCGTTAAAGGTTTCGTTTTTAAGGAATTCGAATAAACCGGATAATCAAATCCCTCAACATTCTTAAGGAAGGTTTCTAAATAGCTGGCTTTAATTGCATAGTTGGTGGCATCGGCAATAGTTGATTTGGCATAAATTACGCCAATAACATTTCCTTCATCATCAATTAAAGGGCCGCCGCTGTTTCCCGGCTGAACGGCTGCAGATATCTGGAATTTACTTATATCACCCTGCACGCCACTTTTCGCACTTATAATTCCATCTGTTAATTTAATTTCATCCCCCAGGGCAAAGGTTAATGGATAACCCATAGCATAGATTTTTTCACCTTGCTGAATATTAGTACTCCTGATAGCATAAGGGATCTTAAACTTCACATTTTTATTACTGATTTTAAGTAACGCTAGATCATTGCTTGGATCTGTGCTTACAATGGTTACTCCATACTTTGTTGAGAAATCCCCATCAATGCCTTTAACAGTAATTTCTTTAGCATTTTCAATTACATGGTAATTTGTAACAAAATACCCGGCATCAGAAACTAGAAAGCAAGTGCCCTGACCCTCGCCGCTTTTACTGGCAATTCCTCGTAAAGAACTTTTATTTATTGGAAAATCAAGATTTTCCTCCTGTTTCATTACATTCTTTATCTTGTTTAAGTATTTCTCAACATCTGCTTTCTGCGCTTCATTAAAATTTCCACCGTTATAAAGTACGTAATATTCATTACCTCTTTTAACGTTAACATTTATCTGGGCGGAACGTGAAGTAGCCGGGGAATATTGGCTGGCAGGGCAACTTTGATTTATAGTAATTGCGATATCACCTTCAGAATAAATTTTATATTTTACTATAGAACCTAAGCTTAGATTGAATTCTCTCTGATTTGGAAAAGTAATATCTGATCTGCAGGCAGAGCCAAAATAATTCCCGGTTCTAACCAAATTAATAGTAGCATGAGGCAAATCATTATTTTGTCCATTCGCAGTTAGGCTACATACCAAAAGAACCAAAAAGAAAAATGAGAAAAAAGAAAATTTATTCATGTTGAAATGTTTAAGGCTTGTTAAATTTAAAACTAAAACCTTGAATTAAATAGGCTTCTTGAAAAAAACTTCATGATTTATAAATTCTGTTACCCCCGCTGCTTATACCCACTCCAACCATAATACAGCAGATACAAATAGCAAAGCGCCGGCACCAGGTAAGCGAATTGAATATGCGAAGCATCGGAAATCAAACCCATCAGCGGCGGAATTAAGGCACCACCTACAATAGCCATAATGAGATAAGAAGAACCCTGTTTTGTATAAATGCCCAGGCCTTTAATGGCCAGCGGGAAAATGATAGGCCACATCACGGAGTTGCAAACGCCTACCAGCACCATCAGCCACAAAGCGGTTTCACCGGTTAAAGCCACCGAAGCAACTACCAGCACCATAGCCACCGCGCAAACAATGCGCAAGGCTTTGGCATCGTTAATTTTGGTCAGCCACGGAATACCGATGAACCTGCCGATCATGGAACCGCCCCAGTAGCAGGCCACGAATTTAGAACCGATCTGCTCCGTGAAACCGCCCAGGCTGGAAGATTGCCCCAGCGAGAAAAGCCAGTTGCTGAAACTGCTCAGGTCGGTAATGTGCAGGTCCTGGCCGTAGCGGATTATGAAAGAACCCACGCCCACTTCCGCGCCCACGTACACGAAAATAGCTACAATACCCAGCACCAGGTGGCGGAATTGCAGCGCGCTTGTTTTGCCCGAAGCGGCTTCCACGGGCGTATGTTCATCCTGCAGGCTTTCGATGTTCGGCATTTTGGTGGCTTTGGCAATAAAGGCCAGTACCAGCAGCACCGCCCCGATAATGGCATAAGGCAGGATCACCAGTCCGGCTTCGGCATTCAGGAAATTCTCTTTTTGCGCCGCCGGCATATTCGCCAGTTGCTCGGCCGTATAATCTACCCCGCTCAACAGCAGCATGCCGCCAATGATCGGGCTCAGCGTTCCGGCCAGGGAATTGAAAGCGCCCATCAAGCTCAACCGGCTGGCCGCTTTATGCGCCGGCCCCAGCACCGAAACGTACGGATTGGCGGCCACCTGCAACAAGGTAACGCCGGAAGCCAGCACCGCCAAGGCCAGTAAAAAGAACGGGTACTGCCGCGTCATGGCCGCCGGTAAAAACAGGAACGCGCCCACCGCACAAATGCCCAGACCCAGCACAATGCCATTCTTATACCCGATCCGGTTCAGGATATTGCCCGCCGGAATAGACATCAGGAAATAAGCCCCGAAAAATGCAAACTGCACCAGGCTCGACTGAAAATCGGTCAGTTCGCAGGCCCGTTTCAGGTGCGGGATCAGGATGTCGTTCATGTTCGTAACGAAGCCGAACGTAAAGAAAAGCGTGATCACGATCATCAGCGGGCCGGTGTAATTCCGGGTTACCGCCTGATTTGCAGAAGTTTGGTTAGGAGAAGAAACAGGTGCTGCCATAAAAATGGAAATGGTATGTGTTTAGCCTTTAAAAGTAATGAAAATGTCTGAAATAATATTCGGCGCAGCCAATTTGGATTCGTCAGATTTAGGGATTTTTGGATTGGTTTGTCGGGGTGAGTTTTTCCGGCAGAAAGCATAGCGTTTTACCCCACCTAAATCCTCCCCTAAAAACAGGGGAGGACTTTTGATCGGGAATGCGTGAAGTTCTAGGATTAGGGTAATCTTGTTCAGGAATGCGTGGTGTAACCACCCCCGAACCCCTCCTTGAAAAAAGGAGGGGAGCTGCGTTACTGCTGATCTTTTATTTTAATGCTTATAAAACGCTATGCTTTCAGGCGGAAAAACTCAAATTAGAAATTTGCAAAACTTTCATTGCCGTCTGCTTTAGCTGACGGTTTCAGCTCCCCGCCTTAGATAAGGAGGGGCTGGGGGTGGTTGGAATTCGGAGCTGCAAGATAAAAGGTAAGAGAAGGAATAACTTATAAAAACCACAAACTGCCTTCCGATCTCCCAAAACCAATCCTGGCAATCCCTTAAATCCCAAAAATCGTGTTCAGACAACAATCCTATAATCCTCTAATCTGACGAATCCCAATTCAGACAAGTAATTCAGACAAATTTTCGCAACTTTACAATCCCAAAAAACAAACCACGCCTTATGAAACCAACCGCCGGAAAAACCTTTCAAATGACTGCCACCACCCAATTCGGGCTGGAAGAAATCCTGGCGGAAGAACTTTATCAGTTGGGCGCGAAAAACATAGAAGTTGGCAGCCGGGCGGTACGGTTTTTGGGCGATACCAAACTGATGTATGAAGCTAATTTGTGGTGCCGCACCGCGGTTAGAATTCTGAAACCCTTCGCCAATTTCCCGGCCCGCGACGAAAAAGACCTCTACAAACAAGTACAGAAAATAGACTGGACCGAATACCTTTCCGTGGACAGCACGTTTGCCATCAGTTCGGTGGTAAACCAAAGCACCTTTGAGCATTCGTTGTTCGTGAGCCAGCTTACCAAAGACGCCATTGCCGATCAGTTCCGCGATAAATTCGGCAAACGCCCTTCCGTAGACCTCGATAACCCGGACGTGCGCATTAACCTGCACATGCTCGAAAACCGCGTGAACCTGTCGCTCGATTCCTCCGGCGATTCGCTGCACAAACGCGGTTACCGCCTGCAAACCAACGTGGCGCCGCTAAACGAAATTCTGGCTGCCGGCATCATCCTGCTTACCGGCTGGGACAAAAAAACGCCGCTTTACGACCCGATGTGCGGTTCCGGCACCCTGCTCACCGAAGCCGCGATGATCGCCCACAACATTGCGCCCGGCCTGTACCGCCACGATTTCGGTTTCACGCACTGGCAGGATTTCGACGAAGAACTTTTCAAGCAGGTGATCCGCGAAGCCCGCCAGCAGGAAGACCCCGACAACGACGTGCCCATCATTGGTTCCGACATCGACCGCGATTACGTGGAAGCCGCCCGCAACAACATTTCCAGCGCCGAGCTCGACGATTACATCCGGGTAAAAACCGCCGATTTCAAGGAAACCCAGAAGCCCGAAGAAAAAGGCATCCTGATCGTGAACCCGCCCTACAACGAACGTCTGGTAAACGAAAACATCAACGAACTCTACAAAATGATCGGCGACACCCTGAAAACCAATTACCAGGACTGGGACGCCTACGTGTTCACCGGAAACCTGGAAGCCGCCAAAAACATCGGCCTCAAAACCTCCCGCCGCATCCCGCTCTACAACGGCTCCATCGATAGCCGTTTGCTGAAGTATGAGTTGTATAGAGGAAGTAAGAAGGAGAAAGGGGAGAGGTAAAGTTTGGTTATTAATTAGGTTACAAGTTGATTATTTGGTTAAATGATACACGAAAGTTTTTATTGGAAGGAAGAGCTTTATAAAAGTTATTTGACTGTAGCTAAATTTAGGCACTTAAAAAGTGTGTCTGAAAAATCCCTTGTCAAACTTGAAAAGGCCTTATTAATGGGGGCTTATATTATCAGAAAACTGGATGAAGCCCAGAAAATTCCACCAGATTTTTTATTGAACAAGGAAATACTAAGTTTTCGAAGTAAAAAGGATACGGTAGTTGATCATTTAAATTGGCATAGATTTGAAAAGCATTATGATTTTGATAAAGTATTTAAAGTTGAAAAAGATTGGCGATTTATTTTAAATCAGCTTATTCATAGTTTTTCTTTAATCTACTCAACTGATGATACAGATAAATTTGATGGGATTTTAATTAATTCTGATCAGACAAAGAAAGTAGGAATCTTCTTTTTGCCATTAAAAACTTTATTGACTATTTTTTTATCAATCTCAGAAGGAGATATAACGGATGCATATTATAAAAGGGAAATAAATATAAATGGATCTGATGAGAAAAGTAAAGTGTCAGAGTTGAAATTGGTTAAGGCTATTTATTTATACCCAAATGGATTTAATGTCGATAAAATAGTCACTCAAACATTAAATGGCGAAATCTATAAAAGATTATTTTGAAGTAGTATCCTTTGAACTTGAGTTAAATCACTAATTATTATCAATTTTATTCTGACAATATAATCATATGAAAGATATTATTTTCAATAGAGTACTGCAATAAATATAAGTTAGAATAAATGGATTTGAATCAGGAGGAAAAGAAGAAGTTTCAAGATGAAGAATATGAAAATTATCGAATGTTCTACTTATTACAATTTGATAGAATTGATAAACTAGAAACTAAAAGGGAAAATTTTTGCAATTATGTATTAACTATAAGCTCTGCAATTTATGTAGCCGGTTTTGCATTTTTGGAAAAGTTAGATTTTGAAAATTTATACATTTTAGCCTGTTTTGTTATTTTAATCAATTTTGCTTCAATTTTATTTGTTTGGAAGACAAGGCCTTGGGTAAAACTTCATCAAGAGAGAGCAAAATTAGCTAGTGAAAAGTATTCAAAAAAGCTTTTAAAGATTGAGGGTAAAGCAGAGAAATTGGTAAAGGATAGGTATATAGGTAAAAACTTCTTAACTAAATATTATTATAAAAAGACGTATTCTTTTAATAGCGATCAAGATTGGTTTAGACGAAGTTTAATCTATGTGTATTTACATTTCCTTATAATTGTTTTAAGCTTCATTTCAATTCCCTATTCTAATCAAATAGAAAAGGAGAAGGATAATAATTCAGCTGAAATAAAATGTTGTAGAGCTGAATAGTTATTAAAAACAATCCCAGTGTCTGAATGCCTTCCACAAACAACCTCCACATCACTCGCCACCAAAACTACCCAAACCGCCCCACCATCATCTTCCTGCACGATTCCTTAGGCTGCATCCAGCTCTGGCGAAACTTCCCGGAAAAGCTCGGCAACCTGACCCAATGTAACGTGCTGGTTTACGACCGGCAAGGTTATGGCCAGGCCGCACCCTTCACCCATCCGGAAAGAGATAACACCTATTTAGAAAAAGAAGCCGACGTGTTGCACCACCTCCTGCAAACCACCGGCATCCAAAAAGCCATCCTCTTCGGCCACTCCGACGGCGGTTCCATTGCCCTGATCGCCGCCGCCAAATACCCGAAGCAGATCATCGGCATCGTTACCGAAGGCGCCCATATTTTTGTGGAAGAAGAAACCCTGAACGGTATCCGCGAAGCCGTAAAGACCTACCAAACCACCGACCTCAAAATCCGCCTCACCAAATACCACGGAAACAAAACCGAAGCCGTATTCCAGGCCTGGGCCCACACCTGGCTCACCCCGCAATTCCGCACTTGGAACATCGAAAACTTCCTGCCCCAAATCCAATGCTTCAGCCTCATTATCCAGGGCGAAAACGACGAATACGGTACCCTGGCGCAAGTAGCAGGCATCGTAAACCAAACCACCGGAAAAGCAACCAGTTTTATTATTCCCAACGTCGGCCACACGCCCCACAAAGAAGCCCCGGAACTGGTTTTAGAAAAGGCAGCGGCGTTTATTAAAGGGTTGTTATAAGATTAAAATGTAATGCGATTGTCCCCCTTGGAGAGCTTGTCCCGAACTTGCTTCGGGAGGGTAGGGGGAGGACTTTTGCTGCAGTAAGGTCAACCACCCCCAACCCCTCCTTGAAAAGGAGGGGAGCTGCGGCGTAGCTTAATTTTTAGTATGTGCTTATAGCAAACGGTAGCCTTTTAAGCTCCAAAAGTCATAAGTAGCTGGAACCAAAAAGCTCCCCTCCTTTTTTCAAGGAGGGGCTGGGGGTGATTCCTTCACGCATTCCTGGTCACAAATCCTCCCCTGTTTTCAGCTATTTAGGTAGGGTCAAAATGCTATGCTTTTCAGGTCTAAAACTCCGAAGGAATCCGGAAACGCCTTACAAGTCATCGATCATATCCCCTAGATCGCTTACGCCCAACGTGAACCAGATAATAACGAAGCCCAGGAAAACTTTAGCCAAAAACGGAACCGGACGGCCAAAGATCTTCATGCATAACGCATCGGCAGGCGGAAAGTGAAGCGCGGAAATCAACAGGAAGACAATTCCCGGAACGGGGTGCACCAGCAGCAAATTCGACAGGCCGATGATAAAAACTACCAGCCCGATCAGCCAGCTGAAAAGCAGCGTTAAATTGACATCTTTCATAGCGCAGTCTTTTAACTTCCGGCGAAAGGTGATCCAAAAATGCCCACGGCCAGTTCCGCCCAGATCAGCAAGAGTGCCAGCAGAATAGCGCCGATTATAAGGATCCGGGTTGTGGGTTTTTGTATCTTCCGGAAAGCAAGTTCGCACAAAAGCCCCGTGCCGGTGAGCAAAATACCCATAATAATAAAATCGGATAGGGTCCAGTTTACTTCATTTGTGAATTGCATGGCAATTAAGGGAATGCTCAGGATAAGGGCTACGGTAAGCAAAATGCCGTAAAGTCTTTTGTTTTGCATGATCATGATCTTTCTGTTTTTAGGTTGATAATAAGCTGATTAGTAAAATCCTGTTTTCAAATTAAGGATAAGAATGTTTGTGTTTAAAGTGCTTTGAAATTCAAAGTGAAAATCTAAAAAAATATCAGTTCTCTTTCCGGTTGCTTAAAATAAGCTGCTCCAGCGCATCTAAGTGAGTTTTAAAAGCTTCGCGGCCGAGGTCCGAGGCCTGGTAAGTAGTATTTGGTTTACGGCCCACAAACTGCTTTTCTACATGCAGGTAGCCGGCCTCTTCCAAAGCGCGCAGGTGACTGGCCAGGTTGCCGTCGGTTAATTGCAGCGTATCTTTCAAGGTATTGAAATCTACCCGTTCGTCCACCATCAGCACCGACATTATGCCGAGCCGCGCCCTGCTTTCGAAGGCTTTGTTTATGTTTTCAAGGTAACTTTTCACGGGTTTGTTAGCGTTCGTACTTAAAATACACCAGCATGCCGTACACCATGTGCAGCACGCCAAACCCCACCGTCCAGGCTAATAACCCATAACCCACAAAAAAGCCGGCCAGCAAACCCAGTACAATTTCGAAAATACCCAGGTAGCGGATGTCGCTCAGGGTGTATTTGCTGGCGTTCAGCAAAGCACAACCGTAAAAAACAAGCATTGCCGGTGCTACTAAAAACAGCAGGTTGTGGTAGAAGAGCACCGCACAAAAAATCCCACCCGCCGCTAATGGTATAAACAAATTAACTAGCATCCGCTCCGTTTTGCTGTCCCAAACCCGATGATTGGATTTGCGTGCGTTACGGATCGTGAAATAAGCAGCCGAGCAAAACGCCAGGATAAACACCAGGGCCGCTGCCGAAAGCATAAAAAAGATAACTTCGTTGCTCAGGCCGCGGCCTAAGTTTTCATTATAATTTATACCATGGGTAACCAGGTACCATTTCACCACCGCAGCCCCCAGAAGCGCCGAAACCCCGGCTGCCACCCCTGAAAGCCCGCTCAGGGAAATAAACCGGGAAGAACGATCCATGATGTTGCGGATCTCGTGCAGGGTAGCTAACTGGTCTTGCTGCTGGTTCATATAAAAGTACTTTGCATTCCAAAGTTATTAAGCGTTTACGTAATGTCAAGGAGTTTGGGTTATTTTATTTTTAAGGTTTTTGAAAGGAATAGTATAAGGCTTTGCTTTTCAAGCGAAAAGAAAAACTTAAAACGCTATGCTGCTAGATAGAAAAGGAAAGCAACAGCAGAATCATTTTTTCTCAAAATCCAACATTTGGAGCTTTGACAGAAAGGAATGTTTCTCCTGACATCTGATTAAATATTGTGTTTTCACGCATATCGCCAGCGCAGCGCCCCTGAAAACCACGTTAGCTGGATAAAAACTAACTTAAAAGATGCTCACTACAGAGGAGTGCTGATACCAGTTTCTGTGAGAGCGGCCTCCAAGCTTACTGGTGCCGACGCAGGAGGCAGCCCGGAAGGGCAGGTAAGGTTGCAGCCGCGAACGCAGAAACGAAGCCACCCGGCTTGAGGGAGAAAGCACAATTGAAAGTAAAAAGTTGGAAGCTAAAAAAGAAAAGCCTGCTTTAAAAACGCTATGTTTTCAGGCAGAAAAACCCAGCAGCATACTTAACTACTAACTTATAGCGATTTGGCACCGCCGAACTTCGGTTTCTCCTGACGCTGGAACGGCATGAAAAAGGTATTTCTTTTGGATAAAAAACTGCTAACCGCCGACGAGGTTCTTCGCTAGCGCTCAGAATGACAAAAAAGGAAAATGACAAAAAAGAATCAATTCAAATACTTCACCTGCACAAAACAATCCGAACTCCGGCCTTTATCATCGGCGCAGGAAATCTTGATCTGCCCCGGTTCCGGTAAGAAGAACACCTTTTCGTGCACCAAAGCCTCTTTGTAAAATTTATCGTTCACGTACCAATACACTTTTTTTACTTCCTTATCGGCCTGCGCGCTAAGCAGGAGTTGCTGCTTTTCTTCCCGCTCCACCAAATATTCCGAACCATCAGCCGGCGAAGCAATGAATGGCGCATTTTCCGCAAAAACCCGGGAACAAGCCGGGTTGTGCGCCGGAAGTTTCTGATACGGAATCCGTTCGCGTTCGTAAAAAGCCACCAGTTCGCGCGGTTCGTTCGGGTAGAATTTTTTGATGTACCCGTTCGCAGGCAAACAATCACGGCAGTAAGAAAATTGCTCATCCGCAGAAACGAACATTCTTCTTAAATGGCTGCATTTTGGCGTTTGGGTGATGCCGGGCAGGAAGTAATCCATTTGCTCGTTCTGGCAGAATTCCTCCGGCACCAAACCGCTTTCGGTACAAACCGAACGGAATGCCAAAGCAGCCGGCGGGGTGTACCAGTCGTTCGAAGAATTATAATCCAGCGCATTGAAAAGGTCGAAAAGTAGTGGTGTGCCGATTTCAGTGCCGGTTAAAGCCGGAGCGCCTACGCCGTTAAAATTCCCGACCCAAACCGCAATGGTATAGTGCTTGTTGTAGCCGATGCTCCAGGCATCGCGGCGGCCATACGATGTCCCGGTTTTCCAGGCGATCTTCGGCAAATGCATACTGCTGGCATATGTATTCGGCAGATCCGGACGGGTAAGCTGCGCCAGAATTTCGGTGGTTAAATAGGCCGCCGATGGCGAAAATAACGGGATGCTTTTGGCCAAAGAATCTGTTTTGATCCATTGCAGCGGCGCGTATTTTCCTTCGTTGGCAAAGGTAGCGAAAAGGTTCGCCAGTTCTTCCAGCTTCACCCCGCAGCCACCCAACACCGAGGACAAACCCAATTTTCGTTCGTCTTTCTTTACCTGCTCAAAACCAGCCTGCTTCAGCTGTTGAACAAAAATATTCACGCCCATCTGCTCCAGGACCTTCACCGCCGGTACGTTCAGCGAATAGGCCAGGGCCTTTTCCACCGTAATGTTTCCGTTGAATTTCTTGTCGAAGTTTTCGGGCTGGTAGCCGCCAAAATCAGTAGGCACATCAGTCAGCGTCATCTTCGGCGTGATCAAACCGCGGTCGAAAGCCAGCGCATACAGAAACGGCTTCAGCGTACTTCCCGGCGACCGCACCGCGCGAATGCCGTCTACCTGTCCGTAATTTTCGCGGTCTTCAAAATCAGCAGAACCCACGTAGGAAACTACTTTGCGCGTCCGGTTATCGATCACCAAAACGGAAGCATTCGTAATGCCCAGGCTGTGCAGCCGCTGTACGTAATTGTTGGTAAGCACTTCGGTCTTGGTTTGCTTCTGCCGGTCTAAATGGGTGCGGACGATGGGCTGTTGCGGATATTGCCTGAGCAAACGATAGGCAAAATGCGGGGCAAACTTGGGTGCAGCGTGGCGTTTGGCAATTAAGGGTTCCTGCAACGCATCTTCAATTTCCTTTTCCGGAAACAAACCTTCCTGCCGGAAATAATGCAGCCAGCGGTTCCGTTCCTTTAAAATTGCGTCGTTGTTTTTGCCTAAAACCAGCGAAGTCGGGCGGTTAGGGATAATGGCCAGCGTAACGGTCTGGGCTAAACTCAGGTAGTTGGGCGCTTGCTGAAAATAAAGCAGCGCCGCCGATTTCACCCCTTCAATATTGCTGCCGTAAGGCGCCAGGTTCAGGTAAAACTGCAGGATCTCGGCCTTGCTGAAATAATATTCCAATTGCATTGCCCGGAAAATCTCGACTAGTTTATTGCTGTAGGTGCGTTCCTTGGGTTCCATCAAACGCGCTACCTGCATCGTGATGGTACTGGCGCCGCTGGTTTTGCGTCCCCGCACCACGTTGTTGAATAAAGCCCGAAACATAGCCACCGGATTTACGCCCGGGTGCCGGTAAAAATATTTGTCTTCCTTGTAAACAATGGCCTTTTGCAGCGTGGGGGTAATTTCATCCAACTCTGTTTTCATCCGCCATTTCTGGTTGTGGTTCAGAAAGGCGTGCAGCACAGTGCCGTCGGCAGCCGTTACCAAAGGCGAATAATTCAGCTGGACTTTTAGGGGGAAGAAGAAGTTAAGTAAAAACGCCAGGGAAAGGAAGCCAAAAACCGGTGCTAAAAACAAACGGGCAGCGGCGCGGAGATAGCGGTTGCGGAGGAAGGTTTTGAGTATAGATTTTCCCGAAGAAAGCATAGCGTTTGGGTTTAAAGGAGTGCTATGCTGATTTAACTTTATTCGAATAGTATTTGATAAACCAATCCGGCACTTCTTCCGGATCAATTTCATCCCAGTGCTTTTCGCCTTTTTCGTTTTTGAAATGCGCAAATAACCGGAACATTTCGCCGTCTTTGGAATTATCGAAAAAGTAGCATTGATATACTAATTGAGCAGCCTCGAAAAGCAAATCCAGGGAACGGTAATAGCGACTTTCTATTTTGTCGGTGGGTACGTCGTGGCCCCCCTGCTTTGTTCTTACGCTAACCCGGAATCTATTGATCTCCGGCGATTCGGTGGACACAAAATACAAATACACTTTATAACCGGCTGCGGCCGCTTCCCGCATTATTTCGAGTTTGGAAGGATGGGAAAATACCGTTTCAAAGGAGAATTTCTTCCGTTCTTTTAATAACTTTTTGCGGAGAAAATCGGCCAGGATCTGAGCCAGCCGTTCATCGGACGCAGCATCAAGCAGTGTTACTTTATTATTACTTAGCTGAAAGGAATTCAGAAAATCGGCTTGCTTGAAAGAACCGGAAAGTAAACCCGAAGCCAGTACCGTTTCGGTAAGTTCTTCAACGGAAACCTGAATTTTGTAAGAATTGAACGTAAATTTATTTTCCCGCACCGCTTTGGCAATGTCATCGGCATTTACATAAATGCCGAAATCTACGGGAATCTGGCTTACTTTATAAGCTTTAACGGCATTGATAATGGTGCTTTTGCCCGAACCGTTAGGCCCGGCAAAAACGCGGAGCCGAAGATTGGAATTAGTCGAGGGCAATTTTCCCGGTACGTTTTACGGTCTTCAGCCGGCTAAGCTTTTCTTCGTGCCCGTCTTTATCGATGCGCACCAGCCAGCCGTCTTTCGCTTCAATCACGTAGCCCGCCACTTCCATGGCCGCCTTCGAAGCTTTCTTAATAGCCGGAACGGCCGCCCGCAGCAAAACCCGCTTCGTTAAATAAGCTGTTTCGGAAACCGAGATATTTCTGGATGCTTTCAGCGCTTGCTCTTTCATAATTTAAAGATACGGATTTTTGGAAAGGAAGGCAATGGTAAAAAACAATTTATCACGATCAAGTCCCCCTTAGGAGGGGGCTAGGGGAGAAAACATCATTGCGACAAATTACCAGTCTTTTCCTCAATCCAAATCTCCAACGTCCGCCGCACATTTTCAATATCTTGCATCACTTCCCGGTCTGAAAAACGCAATACCTTAAAGCCAATTACCTGCAAATCTGCATCCCGTTTGGCATCTTCCCCTGTTTTAAAATTATGCGTATAGCCATCCACTTCCACGATCAGGTTTAACTCTTTGCACAGAAAATCCGCAATGTAATTCCCAACCGGCCGCTGCCTTCGGAAACCGAAACCCAGCATCCTTTTCCCGGAAAGCAGTTCGCACCACAGCCTGATCTCCGATTTGGTAGAATCCTTACGTAGGTTCCGGGCCAGCGGCTTCAGGTTTTTATTGTAGTGGTGGTTTTCCGGCTCCGACATAAATTTTAGCAGAAAGTTGGTTCAAATCGATGTCCCCCTTTGGAGGGGGTAGGGGGAGGATTTTACATTATCCGATAATTTGATTCTATATGCGTGGTCCTCCCCCTAACCCCCTCCAAAGGGGGACTTTTCTTCTATAGTCAGCTTGGGGATGTAAGGAATTAGATTCTTTCATATTCAGACATTACTTTAATAACAATCCTTCTAGCGGAGGAATTTTAATCAGCTATTTGAAGGTAATGCCACCTATTAAAATCCTTATCATATTCAATAGGGAGTTCGTATTGCATTCCATTTTTTTCGGTAATTAAGATTGGTAAAGGAGAGTTATCCATTAGGTAGATTTTAGAATAATAATCATTTATCATATAGTCCATTTTTAATAACTGATGATGTAGAACTAAAGTCTTATGGAAAATATCTATCCAACTATCAAAACTAATTCCAGTTAGCTGAGGAAATTTAGAATTTTTGTCATCATTATTTAAATGTATTGCCCTTCCTAAAAATGAATAATTGGAATGTGCAATAGAATTTCGAAGTTGAGGGATGTAGCTATCTTTCAGTAAATTGTAAATAATGGGAGAAATTCCCTTTAATAAATCCCTTACTTTTTCGCGAATAATTTCGTGTCTTTTTCCTGTACTGGTGTTTTTATCTTTTGGAGAATCAGAAATTTTAAAATACCAATCATAATGTTCACCTAAAAGAAGACGTGTAAATTGATAAAGTTTTTTAATAAATAAATCTCCTTCCCAAAATTTAAGATAAATCAGCATTTCAAAACGGATGGAATTTTCCTCTTCTTCTGTAAGTTTATCAATTTCATTAGATTTAATTGAGTCCGACTTTAGTAGTTCTTTGTATTCTTGGAGAGTTATATTTTCAGAATTATTCTTCCTGTATTTTAAAATAAAAGTTTGATGAGCATCTGCTGATAATCCTTGTATTCCTGGCCCAATTGTATGTGGATTTAATTTTTTACCATCATCAAAAAAGAAATCTTTAATTGTTTCATCATAAATGCCATTGATAAAAAATAATAGTAAATCGTTACGATGTTTTTGATTCTTTTGAGCTAAATCAAGTTACCTATTTATTTCAGAATCAATAGTGAAATTGATGTCTGAGAATTTGTCTTTGAAAATCATTTGATTAAAATATATAATTTCGATAGTTCCTTTCCTATCTAACCCCCACAACCCCACTTCCCCAGTAAGAATGATACTCCGCATTATACATCGCATCGGCGCTTACCGGACCCATTTTGTACTGCCCTTTGCTCACCGCGCGAACTAAATAATAGAAGTTTTTCGGGCTACCCGTAGCGGTGGTAAAGAGGTTAATCCGGTCGTCGCGGATGTCGAAATAATCGGGGGTGGCGGCGTCTTTGGCCCAGGCAATTTCGCGGACGGCGCCGATGCGCGGGTTCTCAATTTCGAAGCCGGCCGGCAGGATGTCGGTGATGGCGACGTTTTCTACGCTGCGGGTAAGGTCGGAGGTCTGGATGGTGAGTTTTACTATAATTAAATCGTTCAGGGCGAAACGGTTGCTGGTAATTTCGGTGCCGTTGCGGTCGTAGAAATGCTTGCGTACTTTCAGGTAGCTGTCTTCCTCTTTGTAAGTTCCCGTCGGGCTGATTCCTTCCTGCTCCCAGAAATAGTACAGGCTGCCGTTGCCGTTCGTTTTAAGGGTAATCTGCTGGTTCGTGAGGTTCTGCGTGAGCACCAGTTCTTCGCCTTTAAAACTGCCGATCTGCTTGCCGTTGGCGGTTACCGTGGCGGTTACGTTCTGCTGCATATTCGCCTTGGAAAGCTTGCCGAGCGCCAGCAACGCAAAGCTCCGTTCCTGGGTGTTGAGCCAGCGTTCCGACTTCAGTTGCTGCGATAAATGCCGCGCCATTTCGCCAACGGCCGGGTGGTTGGGCTGGGCGGAAAGCAGCGCGTTCAGGGCCAGCGCTTCGTCGCGGATGGCGGAGTAAAAGCTGCCGCCAAATTCGCGCTTCGAGTTTTCGCCGGAGAATTGTTTCGGGAGCAAAGCCAGGAAATTGCGGTTGTTGCCGTACATCGCGAAGGTGCTGGCCAGCAGGTATTTGCTGTCGATGGCGAGCAGACCGGGGTTGGCTTTGTAATAATTCATTGCCGTTACGTCGTATTTATTTACCAGCCCCAGCACGTACAGCGAATAGAAAATCTCCTTTTTGGCAATGGTTTTGGTCTGGCTCGCGCCTTTTTCGTCGGTAAAATAATACCGTTCCGTTTCGCGGGTTTTCAGCTTCAGTTGCAAATATTCAAACAGCTTGTTCAGCATTTTCTGGTTTACCTGGAAACCGGCGCGCTGGGCTTCCAGCAGGAAATGCGCGGCGTAGGCCGAACCCCACCAGGTTTCGTCGTCGGTGCCCGGCCAGTAGGTCATCGCGCCGTTGTAAAGTCGCATCGTTTCCAGTTTCCGGATGGCTTCCTGCACGTTGTAATCGGGGTTGTAGCGGGTGGCTTTGCGGTCTTGTTTCAGGGCTTTGGCCAAATCGGCGTAATAAATTTGCGGGAAAGCGGCCGAAATGGTTTGCTCCACGCAGCCGTACGGATACTGAATTAAGTAGCGCAGATCGCCGGCAAACTGCACCATCGGCGACTTGCTCACAATAAGGCGCGCCGAAGCAGAACCCGGCATAAAATCGGTTTTAAAACTGATGTCCTGACTTTTTCCGCCCGCAACCATACCGTTTCCAGCCACCTTTTGCAGCGAAGCCGGCGGCCTTACCGAAATGTCGGTTTTCTCCCGAAACGTTTCGTTCAACGCATTCACGCTCACCAAAACCGACCCGTTGCCGATGCTGTTTTTCGAATAGATCTTGAACGTAACCTGCTTTTCGGAATTCGGTTTCAGCTGCACCGTTTGGCTCGTATTGCCGGAAGCCAGCAGCGGACCGGTAAGCTGCAATTTCGCCGTAGCCGAAGTGGAGTTAGAAGTGGTATTGCTCAGCGTAACCGGCACCGAAACGGTATCGCCGGGGCTCAAAAAACGCGGCAGCGCCGTAGAAATTACCACCGGGTCAGCCACTTTTATGAACTTTTCCGAAGCCCCGAAAGCCTGGTCTTTGTAGGCCACCGCCATCACGCGCAAGGCCCCGGAGAACTGCGGTACCGGCACCTTGTAGCTGATCTCACCGTTGGCATTGGCCTTGAGTCTTCCGCTCCAAAAGGCTACCAATTTCACCCGTTTGCTGGTGAGCGGGTTCACGCGTTTGCTCAAATCATAACCGTCGCCACCGGTGCTGGAACGCTTGCCGCTCAGCTCCGGAAACAGGTACGGATACAAGTCAAACGGATTAACTTCCAGGGCGCGTTTCTGGTAGAAAAATTTGTACGGGTCGGGCGTTTCGAAATTCTTGAGTTGCAGAATTCCTTCGTCCACCACCGCCAGCGTAACTTCCGCATTCGGCGCCGTTTTTACGTTTATGGTTTGCGTTTTCTGGCTTCTGCTTTGCGCCGGCGCGGAAATATTTACCGCCAGTTTCGTGCTTGCTTTCGCTACCATTAAGGGCTTGAAACCGCGCGCCACCGTAAGCGGCAAACCACTATTAGTTTCCATTTTCCGGATGGCCGTGGCCGTGATGTACACGTTCGGCAGGAAGGCATCTTTGATGTTCAGCGCCAAACTCGCCGACTTTTTATCGGTGGGCAAATAGTAATGTTCCAGCACGTTATTCCGCTCCACGGTTACAAGAATTTTCCCGGCAAACGGACTTTTGAATAGAATATTTGCCTTGTCGCCGACTTGGTATTCCGCTTTATCGAACTCAATGGTTATTTCGCCTTCGTTGTTCACCTCAAAGGAATTGCTTTGCGTATCGCCGTAGCCGTAGGCGTAAAAATGTTGCGCCACGTACGTTTCCGCACCCGGCCTGCGCACCCTAATTTCGTATTCGCCGGAGTTAAGCGGATTGAAACTGAAAGTCGTGCCTTTGCCGGAAATCGCAATATCCCGGGATGTAACTACCTGTTCCCGCATCTGCGAATTGTAGCCGTAACGTCCGCCGCTGCGGCCTTGCACCACCGTTTCCCAAACTTTTCTAATTATTTGTACATTGGCATTAGCGTTTTGCAGCGGTTTCCCGGCTTTGTTTAAAGCAATTAGTTGAATGGGAAGAATTTGTCGAGTACTTACCCAGGAATTGAAATTCTTGATACCAAAGAAAGCCGTTTGCGTAGGCACTTCGAAGGTTTTCATCCGGTTCACCGGCCTTCCGGTTTCGTCGAAAACGGTTGCGAAAACTTTGCCTTCCAGCACGCCCAAATCTTTGAAATCGGGCACTTTGTAACTTTGCTGCGCGAAGCCTTCTTCATTCGTTTCGCCGGTCTTTAATTCGTTCTGAAAGCTCACGTTATTGGCGCCTTCCAGGTTGAAATTAAAATCGCTATGGTTTTGAGGCGAAAAAGTCTTGCGTTTTAGACTGAAATCCATTTCGTATTTTCTGCCAGAAGCCGGCGGCCCGAACAGGTTCATTGCCGTGATGGAAGCCGTAATTTCTTCGCCTGGTCTGGCTTCCGGTTTCGGCAGTTTCAGGTCCACTTTTATGCGGTCCGGAATAAATTCTTCCACCGAAATTTTCTTCGAATTCAGCAGCACGTCGTTGCCCGAATAAACTTCGATGGTGTACTGGCCCGTCATTACGGCCGGCGGCAAATAGAAATCGGATTGGAACGCACCCTGGGTATTTAAGGTCTGGCGGTAGGCTTTGTATTCGCGGCCGGTTGGCAAGAGCAGTTTGATTTTTACCGGAATATTCGAAAGCGTTTTCCAGTCCTGGGTGCGGAGAATGGTGTTCACGTGCACCGTGTCGCCGGGACGGTAAATGTCGCGGTCGCCGTAAATGAAAGCGTCGTAAGCGGCCGGATTGCTGCGCAAACCACCCACCTCAAACCGCGACGTTTCCACGCGGTTGCTTTCCAGAATCATAAAGTTGAAATCCTGACCTTTTTGCGCCGAAACCATACCGATTTTGAAGTGCTTGTTCAGTGGCGAACCGGTAAATCTGGCTACGCCGTTTTTATCGGTGGTAACCGTTTGCACCACCTGGTTATTCGTACTGATGAAGTTTACTTTTATGCCGGCCAGCGCTTCGGTGGTTTTAATGGAATTAGCAAAAACCAGCACTTCGTTCGTTCCCTGGCGGGCAATTAAGCCAATATCCGAAACCGAAATAATTTTGGAAGCCTGCAAAAACTGCCGCTCCGTGTCCTGAATTTTTACCACGTAAATGCCCTTGAATTCGGAGTTGAAATCGAGGTCGGCGAGGCTGAGATTTAGGAGGGTTTGGCTACCGTTTTTCTTTAGGTTTTTGGTCTCGTAGGTGCGCGTGGAAACCACGTCACCGAAATCGGAGGTGTTGTAATAATTGTAGCTGCGGTCCACGTATTCGCCGTCTTCGCTGGGCTGGTAATCCTCTTCGCTTTCATAATCGTAGCCGTATTCTTCGCCGGTGCGCATAAAGGCGTGCACATTATTGGCGTACACCCGCGCAATGGTCACTTTCACCTTCGGAATATCGACCAGGTTTACCGCTAAATTCCGGTTTCCGGCAGCGCCCAGATAAAACGCTTTGGTATTGGCAAAACTCACCGACGGCTGCAATTCGCCAAAAGAAACGTACTGCGAATGCTCTTTGCCCAGCGGAATGCCGAACATACTTTTCAGCTCTTTGGAGATAACGATCTGGTAGTTTTCGCCGCTCCGGAATTTGCCGCGCACCTCAAAACCATTATCGTGCGGTTCAATTTGGAGATCCGGAACGGTAGGGGAAATGGTGATAAAACTGCTCAGCTTTTCGGCCTGCACCGGTTGGTTCATAAACACGTTCATCACGCCTTCGCCCTGCACAAATGAACCGGTAATTTCCGCCACCTGAAACACGCCTTTCGGCGGAATTTCACTTTGCAGCGTTAAGTTTTCCGGCGTTTTCCAGTTGCCGCCCACCGGCTGCAAACCTTTATCGATCACAATTTTCAGCGGCACACTTTCGCTCTGGTTTTCCGCCAACGCCGGAATAGTAAAACCTACAGTCTGGTCGGTTTCCGAAGTTGCCAGTTCCTTTTTTACTTCCTTGCCATCCACGAAAATATGCGCCAGCCGGTCTACATCGTTCGGTTTTACCGGGTAATTGAAATTCACGTTCACCCGAATATCCACCGCATTGGCTTGCATGGCCGACATTGTCCAGTAAACCTGCGTGCCGGTCAGCGATAGCAGCGGCGTGTGGAATAAAATGCTGTCTTCGGTATTAAGCTTCGGTTTTTCTTTGCTCAGGTTTGCCAGTGCCGGCTGCAGTTTGGCAACGTATTGTGTGCTGGGCGCAAACGGCTCGAAAGGGGAGAAGGTCAGCTCCCGGGAACTGCTCCAGCGGAATTTGCCTTTCACCGCCGGTTTAAAGCTGATGTAAGCCGTAGAATCCCAGCGGTTGAGCAACGAATCGCCGACCACATCTTTGTTGAAGCGGAACGTTAAATTCTGGTGCTGGGCAATCTCTTCGTCGAAGTTGCGGCTTTCTACTTCCAGGGTGTTTGAGAGCTTGGAGCAGCTGGCTGAAAAAATTAAAAACGCTAGGAAAAAGGGGGTAAGAAGTCGGGCTGGAAATTGGCGGAAGAACATAGAAACGATTGGTTTTTAGGTCGTTTCTAAGGTACGGAATTTTGGGTATATAGGGAGGAAGGAATGTTTGGAAATTCGAATAAAACCTATAGATTTTGCTTAATTAAGGTCCGGTATAATTTGCCGCGCTCATATTTGGCAAAACCAGATTCTTCATCGAATTTATGGGAGGTGGAATAAAGCTTTAAGGTATCGCCGGAAAACTCCCAGCCAAAATATTCCGGTTCTTTTTTACCAATTTCTTTTAGTTGAATAGCATCAAAATCGAAAGGAGTAAATGTTTCGAATCCACTCCAAAGGCGCTCAATTTTAGTTTTCTTCGGATCTCCAATAAAGCTTTTATCATTAATGGATATTTTGTTTATGCCTGAATTTGTTAATTCTAAATAATTGCCTTCAAAAAGCTTTTTCAGGAAGAAATTATTGAATTTTTCTTCATCAGCCATAAAGCTAATATCTTCTGTTGCCCGCTTTCTTCGGAATAGGAATTTATGGTAAGCGACTTTTTGCTGAATTAAATCCTGATTTTCTAAATAGGTAAAGGTTGGTTCTTCGGTGTAATTAGGGATTTTAAATGAAAATGGATTTTTAATTTCTATTTTAATTATTCCACCATCCATATTCCCTTCGATATCAATAGAATCTTTTTGATTTATTTTTAAATACATTTCACCATAGAAAGAAGAAAGCCACGGCTCCAATTTCTTTTGTGTTAATGTAGAATCCAACAGGGCTGTGTTGATCCATTCTCCCTGAAGTTTTTTATCTAACTGCTTAGTAGACTTAATTGCATTCTCAGAACTCGAAGCAACTGCAAGTTCTTTTTTTTCGGCTTGTACTTGTTTTTTAGGTTTGGAACAGGAAACAAGAATTATCAGAAGTAAGAATAATAATTTATTCATTTCAAAGACAAGTAAATTAAGTAAAGGTTGAATTTACTTAAATTCTTATGCTGCATCGGCCTGAAAAGGCTTGATTCTTTCAAAAACCTGCTGCTTTGCATTAATTTCTTCTTCCAGATCAAAATCATCCTGTAACCCAAGCCAGAACTTAGGGGAATTGCCAAAATAAGAAGCCAAACGCAATGCGGTGTCAGCAGTAATCCGGCGGTTGCCTTTCAAAATTTCAGAAATCCGGGTTTGAGGAATACCGGTATCCTTAGCTAAACGATAAGCAGTGATGTTTAGTGGAATCAGAAATTCTTCTGCTAAAACTTCGCCGGGATGAATATTGGGTAATTTTTCCATTTTAATGATAATCTATAATTTCTACTTCAGCTGCCTGGCCTTCATTCCATTTGAAAATAATCCGCCATTGATTATTGATCCGGATGCTGTAAAACTCCTTCAGGTTTCCGCTTAATTTTTCCAGCCGGTTCGATGGTGGAATTCTTAAATCGGTTACCGTTTGGGAGTTATGCAGCATGCGAAGCTTCCGGCGGGCAATTTCCTGAATCTCAGAAGGCAGTTTTTTCGATCTTTCACCCTGCCAGATATTTTCAGTTTCTTTTGAGCCAAAGGATATGATCATACTTCTGCTTTACGATACTAACGTCAAAGGTAAGTAATTTGTTTGATTACCCCGTCACATCCATCCCCGGATCTTTGCCCATCAGATACCCGTACGGGCGAAGTTTTTTCACATTGTCGAAAATAACTTTTACAATGCCCAGGTAGGGAATGAAAATGATCATGCCGGGAATGCCCCAGATAAAACCACCGAGCAATAAGCCCATAATCGTGATCATGGGGTTGAGCTTGATGCGGGCGCCGGTAATGTTGGGCGTGAGCACGTAGCTTTCCACCATTTGCAGCAGAATAAAGAAGATGATGAGCGCGACGGGGTACCAGATCGAATCTTTGGTGAGCAGGGCAAACAGGATCGGAACCAGGCTGCCGATAATGGAGCCGATGTAGGGAAGCAGGTTGAGCAGGCCGGCCATTAAGCCAAAGAAAAGGGCGTGTTCGATCCCGATGAGGTAAATGCCCAGCGTATTGGCCGCCGAGAGGATCAGGATAACCAGAAACAGGCCGGAAACATAGGAATTAGCAACAGAAGTGATCTGGTTAATGATTACCCCGGGATTTTGGGTGGGCGCGCCGATGATGGTCTGCGGACTGGGGTGCATGCGAGACGTGACAATCAGATATATAAAGTTCTTTAGCTTCTGGCGGTATAGCAGGAAAAAAAAGGCATATACCATGGTAAGTACAAAGCTGGCCAGCACGGTACCGGTAAGCCGCACAAAACCGGCAATGTACGTGCTCAGGGAATCAAGGAACTCTTTTAGTTCATTCTTCAGGAAGGCGTGCTGCTGTTGGGGCGAAACATTGATCTTGGCGGCTACAAAGGCGTGTAGCTGGTTTAGTTTGGCCGTCATGGTGTCGCTGATCCGGGGCAGGTCGTTGAGCAGGCCGGTTAGTTGGTTTACGAGCAGAAATATCAGTACTACAAGCACCACTAGGACCGTTATAATGCAGGCCAGACTGCTAAGCAGGCGCGAAAAGCCCCAGGTTTCCAGTTTGCGGCTGGCCGGAATCAGCATCATGGCAAAAAGGCCGCCGATGGTAATGGGAATGAGAAAGGGCGCCCCGAGTTTCATGAGACCAAAGAACAGTAACAGCGCCATTAAGGTCTGGTTGAATCGCTGAAGGTTGGTGAGCTTGGCCATGGTAGTTTTTAGCGGAATTTGCTAACGTTTTACTGCCGGAAGTGGTTTTGGTTGTACGCTATTACTGAAGGGTTAACAAAACCACTGAGGTTTTTTAAACCTCAGTGGTTTGCGCCCGGATTACCGTACCGGAGGATGTTTCCGGAAGAATTTTTTCAGAACGAAAGTTATCAGGGCCAGGAGTAATATAAACGGCCAGATGTAAAGCAGCCCAACAATAAAGGAAAGCAGCATATCCCAACCGTTTTTCAGGGCATTCAGGATCCGGACCCAGAAGCTGTTACCTTCAGAAACTTCGGAGCGGTTTTCGTAAATTTCTACGGATACGGTGCTGTACGCTACCTGGCTGTTGATGTAGTTGATGCGGGCCTGCACGCTTTCAATTTCTTCCCGGATCTGGCGCAACTGGTTTTCGATCTCCAGAATGTCTTTAATGGTTTTGGCTTGTTTGAGCAGATCGAGGTAGCGCTGTTCTACGGCCTGCTTGGCTTTCAGCCGCGCGGAAATATCAACAAACTCCGTGGAAACGTCTTCGGAAGAAATATTCTTGTAGTCGAGGAAAATGGCTTCTTTGGCGAGGGCTTCCACCAGGTTGTCGAGGTTACGGGACGGCACCCGGATGCTGAGGGTGTTCTGGAGGCTGTTGTCGATCCGGCTTTCGTTGCTGTTCACCACAAAGCCCTGGTAGCGCTTTACCAGCGTTTCGATGTTGCGGATGCTTTTCCGGTAATCCTGCACCTGAAACCGGAGCGATGCATTCCGGATGATCTTGATTTGCGCTGGTATAGCAGCATTTTGCCCTGTTTCGATGTTTTCTTCTCTTGCCTCCTGCTGTTCTGGTTCTTCCGGCGCCGGAATATTCGGTGGGGTAAACTGAACCTGCGATTCAGCTGCATCCGTAGCAACTTCCTGTTTATTGGTGCAGCTTAGAAGGCTTGTCCAGATGAAGAGCGTTAGCAAGAAAGCTGTTCGCGTTTGAGGCAAAAAGGAGAGCGTTTTCATGGCCTGCAGTTTTGCCTTTAATACACGCTTCAGTATAAAAGTAACCTTGGCTTATTTTGAATCTTTTGCGTCATTCTGAGTGGGGAGAATTTTGGCTTAAAGTTTCTGCAAGTGAAAATGACATAAAAAATTTACCGTGCCCTCACCGGACACCATGCTGCCGTAGCCATTCCTGCTTTTTCTACTATTGCATGGTCAGGTTAACTTTCAGAAAGTGGGATTACAAAATCCACGGCTCGGTTCTGACGGGATTTGTAATTACTACTGTACGAAAAGTATATTATCCTATTGATAATCAGTAATATATAAATAGTTCGTATTTGTAAATATTTGTTTAAGCCATAATAATTGAGCTAATGCCTTGCGAATGAGTGTTGTAGGCTTATGCCTAAATCCAGAAACGAAAAGCCCGGAAAGCAATAACCTGTAAAAAAAGCAGAAAATGACGGTAGATAAGCTTTTGTCCTACTTGCCGGACTCCGTGATAGCAGCATACCGGTATGTTTCAGGGCAGCTTTTTGATAAGTACTTTATGGGTGATAAGTACTTTATGGGCAGCCAGGATAAAAAGAGCCTGACCATTAAAAGCTTCGACTCTACGATGGTAGCAGCCTCGGCAGTACTTTTGAAAGAAGGAATGCCAGTGGGCAGGAAGCTTAAAGAAGGCTTAGGAAAAAAGCAGGTAAAATTCAGCATCAGCCTTAGCAATGGTTTTCCGGTGGAGGCCGCTGTATCCGGGAAACAAGCTTATCTGAGTGAAGATGTTGCCTTGGGGGAATTTGTGTTAAAGAGCAGTAACTTAAAGAGCAGTAAAAAAGAACAGCAGGTGCTTGTTTTTGACCGGGGCATCAGCAGCCGTGATTTTGGTGTACAGGAAAGAAAACAAGATCTCAAGCTATAAGATCGCTAAAGAGAAATTTACAGATGAGTTAGAAATGTAAATGATAAAATTCCTGGTAGCTCAATGCAATGGAGACCCTAATGAAGTAAGTTAACTTATTGGCTATCATGAGCTTTGGTGACTTTTGTGCAATAGTAATTTGTAATCCCGTCAAGCAAATTCTATAATTTAAATTAACAGTGTACTAGTAGGGGTTAGGATCTTCGTAAATACAAGCACCGTAGCAACCAGAGCAAGGAGTAATAACCTGCCCGGAAAGCTCGTCCAAACAAGTTACGATTTCGGGTTAAGAATTGAATTTTCAAATTGTAACCTGATTTGTTTATCTTTGCTTTAGTGCTAAGGAGCAAATACTTATCGCTTTTTCTTTTTTTTGCCTTTATGGTAATGCAGGCGCATATTGTGCTGCCACATCATCACTACCATAGCCCTCATGAGAAAGCAGGTCATAGCCATAACCACGATCATGGTCATAGTCATGGTAAAAAGCATTCGGGTTCCGGCAACTTTGGTGGGCTGGTAGATCTGATTGGCCATGAAGCGCATTCCAATACTGCAGAAATCCTGCATGTTTCTGTAGCAGAGCATTTGGTTAAAAAAGCGGAATTAAAATTTACCTTTATTGCAAAGGCTAAATATTTATTCAAATATCCAAAAGTACCAGTCTCTCCCCAATACACTTCCCCGGATTTAAATTTTTATAAATCCGACCATTTCCTTTCCTTTCAGTTATGAGGGCCGCCTGCTTATATTTTGTAAGTCAGGCTTTTGCTGTTTTTTTTATCCTGTAAAGCTTTTTTAGCCTTTCGCTGAGGTTATAGCATTTCTGTGTACAAGTAAGCAGGGATGTTCGCGAAGCATTCCAAAGCTGTTACCCGGTTAAGAAGCCAGGCAATGGAGCAAAGAATTTGCTGTTCGCTACCGTAATAACGCTATGCTTTCAGGCTAAAAAGTGCCGGACCTTTCCTGTTAAAATTTCATATTAATACTTTTTCATTTCAATTTAAAATTCAAACCACGATGAAGAAATTTATCATCCCGGCAATTTTTTGCCTTGCCTTAACTGTTGGCTGTGCTGAAAAGAAAGCCGAAACCGAAACGCATACCCACGAAGACGGCACTACCCACGAAGCGCATACGGAAGCTAATCCGGAAACGGTTCCTGCTCAGGAAGAATTCGATGCAACAGTCACCGATACCGCTACAAGCACTGCTCCGGTTACTGAAGGCGAACACAAGCACGCTGACGGCGAAGCCCATACCCACTAATTTTAACGAAAGGCAGGTTTAAAACAGGCCTGCCTTTCTTTTGGAAAAAGTATTTATGAAAAATATTCATTGGTTCGTTTTAAGCCTTTTCCTGGTTTTTAGTTCCTGCAATAAGCAGCAGAAAGAAGAAGGCCATGCGCACGGCGAAGGCGGTCATACTCATGGTTTGGAGCCGGTTTTCTATACCCTTTATTCGGACAGGTCGGAGCTTTTTGTAGAGTTTAAACCCCTGGTTGTGGGGCAGGTTTCCAAATTCGCCACGCATTTAACCGGGCTCAACGATTTTAAGCCTTATACTGAAGGCCAGGTTACCGTAAGTTTTGTTTCCAGGGGAAAAGGCATCCGAAGCACCGCCGATAGTGCCAGTTCACCGGGACTTTTCCAGTTGGCTTTACAGCCGAAAACCGCCGGTACAGGCAAGCTTATTTTCGACTTAAAAACCAGGGAATTTACCGACCAGTTTGTGATCGACAACATTCCGGTTTATGCAGATGAAAAAGCGGCTCTGGCCGCTCAGCCTGCCGATGCTGCCGGAACAGAAATAACCTACCTGAAAGAACAGGCCTGGAAAAACGAATTTGCAAACCAGCAAGTAAAAAAGCAGCCCTTTGCGGAAGTGATCAAAACTACCGGCCAGGTGTTAGCCGCGCCCGGCGATGTGGTTGCGATCACGGCTAAAAGCGAAGGCATTCTCAAATTCGGGAAACAGGGAATGATAGCAGGCGAACCGGTGAAAGCCGGAGAATTACTTTTCTCCGTTTCAGGCAGTGGCCTTACCCAGAACAACCTCGAAGCCAGTATTCAGGAAGCCAGAACCAACCTCGATAAAGCCCGCACAGATTACCAACGGGCGCAGGAACTTATTAAAGACAACATCATTTCGCAGCGGGATTTCCTGTCTATAAAAGCGGCTTACACCAATGCCCAGACTGCTTACAATACGCTAACTAAAAATTACGGCGCCGGCGGTTTACGGATCTCAGCCCCCATAAATGGTTTTCTGCAAAACATTCAGGTGGCGGAAGGGCAATTCGTTTCGGCCGGTCAACCCCTGGCAGAAATCGCGAAAAACCGGAAACTGGTGCTCCGCGCCGATGTTTCGCAAGCGTATTTTCCGAAACTGGCTTCTATAAAAAGTGCCCGTTTCAAAATGCAGAACAACAATAAGGTTTACAATACCAGCGAACTGAACGGAAAGGTAGTTACCTACGGCCGAAGCACGGAAAACAACATTACCGTTCCGGTCAGTTTTGAAATCGAGATGGCGGAAGGAATTGTGCCGGGCGCTTTTGCGGAAGTTTATTTGCAGACTACCCAAACGCAGGATGCCCTGGTAATACCCGTTTCGGCCTTGCTCGAAGACCAGGGAAATTTCTATGCTTACGTGCAGGTTTCCGGGGAAGGATTTCAGAAGCGGGAACTGAAACTAGGTGCCAGTAACGGCGAACAGGTGCAGGTGCGGAGCGGCATTTCCGAAGGCGAACGCGTGGTAACCAAAGGCGCTTACCAGATCAAACTTTCTACCATGTCTGGTGCACTACCGGCCCATGGTCACGAACATTAAAAACCATGCTGAATAAGATTATAGATTTTGCGCTCCATAACCGCCTGATTGTTATGGTGGCTTCGGCGTTGCTCATTTTTATGGGGAGTTACACCGCGGCTAATATGGAGGTTGATGTTTTTCCGGATCTTACGGCCCCTACGGTAGTGATCTTAACCGAGGCCCACGGGATGGCTCCGGAAGAAGTCGAAAGACTGGTTACCTTCCCGATCGAAACGGCTGTGAACGGCGCTTCCGATGTACGCCGGGTCCGGTCCTCTTCTTCGGCAGGCATTTCCATTGTGTGGGTAGAGTTTAACTGGGGAACCGATATTTACCAGGCCCGGCAGATCGTGAACGAACGCATGATCTCGGTGGCCGAAAACCTGCCCGAAGGCGTTAGTAATCCTGCCCTTGCCCCGAATTCTTCCATTATGGGCGAAATTATGCTCATCAGCTTAACTGCCGATAGCACCAGCCTGATGGATCTTCGCACCCTTGCCGACTGGAATATCCGGCCCCGGTTATTAGCTACCGGCGGGGTTTCCCAAGTAGTGGTAATTGGCGGCGAATACAAGCAATACCAGTTACTGGCCTCGCCGCAGAAAATGAGATACTACGGGGTTTCGCTACCGGAATTATTGGAGGCCGGTAAAAACGCGAATCAGAATGCTTCCGGCGGTTTCCTGAACGAGTACGGTAACGAATACATTGTAAGGGGAATCGGGAAAACCAGCGACCTGGCAGAACTTGGCAAATCGGTAATAAAAACGGTAAACCAGATTCCGGTAAAAATCGAGGACGTGGCCGAAATCAAGATCGGAACCGCGGTAAAGATCGGCGATGGCTCCCTGAAAGGCCGGCCGGCAGTAATCATGACGGTAATGAAGCAGCCTAATACCAACACGCTGGAACTTACCAAACGCATTGATGAAGCCATGGCGGAAATGAGCCGGAACCTGCCGCAGGATATTCATATCAATACCAGGATTTTCCGGCAAGCCGATTTCATAACGGCTTCGGTTAACAACATTCAGAAAGTACTGGTAGAAGGCTCCATTTTTGTGGTAATTATCCTGTTTATTTTCCTGATGAACTGGCGGGCTACGGTTATTTCCCTCATTGCCATTCCCATTTCCATTCTGGTAGCCATTCTGACTTTAAAATGGCTGGGCTTAACCATTAACACCATGAGCCTCGGCGGAATGGCAATTGCCGTTGGCGACCTGGTAGACGATGCCATTATTGACGTGGAAAATGTGTATCGCAGGTTAAAAGAAAATGCCCATAAACCACTTGCAGAAAGAGTAAACAAGCTGAAAGTGATCTACGATGCTTCCGTAGAAATCCGGTCTTCGGTTATTAATGCCACCTTTATTATTATCGTCGCTTTTGTGCCGCTTTTCTTTCTTTCGGGCATGGAAGGCCGGCTTTTAGCCCCGTTGGGCATCGCGTTTATTGTGGCCCTTTTTGCCTCCTTAATAGTAGCAATCACCCTTACACCGGTTCTTTGCAGCTTCCTGCTCACCAACGATAAATTGCTTTTAAAAGAGCACCAGGAAACCTGGCTGGTACGTCACCTGAATGCCGTTTATGAAAAAGCATTGGTAAAAGCAATGGGTATGCGTAAGCTGGTAATTGGCCTGGCGGTAGGGTTATTCGCAATTTCCCTGGTTCTTTTTTCTGGCTTAGGGCGCAGCTTTTTACCGGAATTCAACGAAGGTTCGCTGGTAGTAAGCGTAGTTAGTTTGCCGGGTATTTCACTGGAAGAATCGAACAAGATCGGGACGCAGGTGGAGAAAGCTTTGCTTACGGTCCCGGAAATAAAAATTACCACCCGCCGTACCGGTCGTGCTGAACTCGACGAACACGCCCAGGGCGTAAATGCTTCTGAAATCGATGCCCCTTTCATCCTGGATGAACGCGACCGGGAGGCATTTATGGAAGAAGTTCGGGAAAAAGTAGGCAACATTACTACCGCTAACATTACCATCGGGCAACCCATTGGACACCGCATCGATCACATGCTTTCGGGTACCCGTGCCAATATCGCTATCAAGATCTTCGGTAATGATCTGAATCAATTGTTCACGCTTTCCGAGCAGGTTAAAGCCAGTATCGAAGACATAGAAGGTCTGGTTGATCTGAGTGTGGAACAGCAGGTTGGCATCCCGCAGATTCAGATCAAAGCCAACCGGGATATGCTGGCTAAGTACGGTATTTCCATCGGCCGGTTCACGGATTTTATTGATGTGGCTTTTGCCGGGGAAAAAGTATCGGAAGTGTACGAAGGAGCCAGGAGCTTCGACCTGATCCTGAAGTTCGACGACCAGAACCGGGGTAAAATGGAGAACATCCGAAATAGCCTCATCGATGCCGGAAACGGCGAAAAAATTCCCTTGTATTACGTAGCCGATATCGTTTCAACTTCCGGACCCAATACCATAAACCGGGAGAATGTGCAGCGCAAAACGGTAGTTTCGGCCAATGTGGCCGGCCGGGATCAGAAAAGTGCCGTGGAAGAGATCCGGAAAAAGATCGAAGCGAATATTAAGCTGCCGGAAGGGTATCATATTGAATACGGTGGGCAGTTTGAAGCAGAAGCAGAAGCTTCCCGAACCTTACTGGTAGCTTCGGCTTTAGCCCTGCTAGTCATTTTCCTGCTTTTATACCAGGAGTTCAAAGATGCCCGGGTTTCGGGTATTATTCTCCTGAACCTGCCGCTGGCTTTAATTGGAGGCATTCTGAGCATTTACTTTACCTCCGGTATATTGAGCATTCCTGCCATAATCGGCTTTATTACCCTCTTCGGAATTGCCACCCGGAACGGTATTCTACTGGTTTCGCATTACGAACTACTGTTACGGGAAAACCATTTTACCGGCAGCCATAAAGAAATTCTTTACCAGGCCATTGTTCAGGGTTCCAGAGACCGTTTAAGCCCGATCCTGATGACGGCTTTAACGGCGGCGCTGGCCCTTATTCCCCTGGCAATTGCCGGCGATCTGCCGGGTAACGAAATTCAAAGCCCGATGGCCAAAGTAATTTTAGGAGGCCTGCTTACATCTACCGTGCTGAATTTGTTTGTGATCCCGATCGTGTTTTTCTGGGCGAATAATAAAAAGGAATCGGTATGAAAAACATAAGTAAAACTGTTTGTATGAATACCTGGAGAAGATTGTTTTTTTGTTTCATCGTTTTATTTCCGGGAACAGGTTTTGCCCAGGGTAACCTGGAAAAGGTACTTGCTTCCGTCGCTCAGCACAACAAAGCCATTGCCGCGAATAAGCAATACTGGGAAGCCCGGAAGCTGGCTTTAAGAACCGGCCTTACGCCCGAAAACCCGGAGGTGGTTTATGATTATATGCGGGGCAGGCCCCAGGAAATTGCCGGAAACCAGCACGATTTTACCGTAACCCAGCAATTCGATTTCCCGACGGCGTACAGCAAAAAGAAAGCGCTCTCGAAAGAGCAGATCGCGCAGACGGAATTTCAGGCAGCAGCTTTCCGGCAGGATATTTTGCTCGAAGCCAAATTAAGCTACCTGGAAATGGTATACCTGAACCGTCAAAAAGTAACGCTGGCCCGCCGCCTGCAAACCTCGGAAAGATTGTACCACGATTATCAGAAGAAATTCAAACAAGGCTTCGCCAGTATTCTGGAAGTAAATAAATCCAGAATTCAGCTTACCACGCTGCAAAACGAGGTGCGCCAGATTGAAAGTCAGCTAAAGCTTTACACCGAAAAACTTACCCAACTGAACGGCGGAAATGTTATTGCCGTAACCGATACGCTTTATCCGGCGCAAACGCAGCTGCCGGCCTATGAAGTAATGGATAGCGTGGTGGAAGTAAATGACCCTATCCTTAAAACGGTAAAGCAGCAGAGAGAGATCGCCGTAAAGGAAAAGGAAGTTGCCAGAGCGCTTACCTTGCCAAAACTTGGGGCCGGCTACCATTCGCAGGCAATTCTGGGGCAAACCTTTAACGGGGGCAGGGTAGGCGTTTCCGTTCCCTTGTGGCAGGATAAAAATAAGGTAAAGCAGAAAGAGGCCGAAATCCTATATTCAGAACTACAGATCCAGAGCCACCGCACCGAGCACCTGCACGATATTAAAGCCCTGTACGATCGCTATGAAAGCCTACGGGCCGGATTAGTGGATTATCAAAATCTGATGCAGGACGTTAAAAGCGATGTGTTACTGGCAAAAGCGTTACGCCTGGGCGAAATCTCCAGCATCGAATACTTTATGGAACTGACATATTTTTATAACGCTTACGATAATTACCTGGCCCTGAAAAAAGAATACAACCAGGTAGTAGCTAGGCTTTACAAGTTCGCTTTATAAATTATTAATGCTAAAAGGAAGGTTTAACGGATATCCGGGACCGGAAGAAAACGCACTAATTTATTAGCGCCTTAATGGAAAGAGGTACCTTTTAAAGTTGAAGCCGTTTCGGGTTTTTTTATTAAGTTGTATCAAGCCTGCTAATGTTGGTGAAAACACCATAATTGTCTAGCTTCGTTGCTATATTGCGTCATCCCGATTTATTGCGTCATCCCGAACGAAGTTGAGGGAACTATCGCATACCGAGCCCGAGCGAAAGGCATTTATTGCTACGCTCAAATACCATAGCAGTAACCAATAGTTTCTTCGACAAGCTCAGAATGACCTGCTTTTCTTCTACCCCGGCCTGTCCCCCGACAGGCCGGAAGCACTGCAACTATGAGCATTGTTCAGAAGCTTCCATAAAGCGGTTAATAAAGGTAAAATGTCTGGTGGATTGGCTACCTGAAGGGAGTGGCGATAGTCCGTCCTGTCGGGGGGACAGGCCGGGGTGGACGTGATATTCAATAGTTTTCCCTACTTAAAGCTGTGTATATACCCTAGGTCCTCTGACAGCCCTCTTCCTTACTTGGAAAGAAAATAAGCTATGAAGCAAAAGTTCTGTAAGGGTACAGAATTTGGAAACCATTCTTGCCAAATCGTATTAATTACTCATAAAGTTCTTACCGCACGGTTTGCAGTCGAAACTTCTGCATAAGTTTTATTTACTCGCTCGGCCGGCTTTTACAACTTCCGTAATGGGCGTATCTTTAATATACACATCTTTCAGTACAGCTTCACCCTTCAGGATTTGAACCACCGCATAAGTAGTTTTAGTGGTGTCCTGTACCGAATCGAAGTAGACTTTTTCGGCTTCGGGGGCTACGGTCTCTTCCAGGTAAAACCGGTCGAAGGGATAGCGGATAAAGAGCTGGTGCTTGCCGTGTTCGGTCGTAATATAATCTATTTGGGCTTTCAGGTAAGCTTTATTCGGGGCTGGTTCCGTTTTGGAAATGCCGGCAACTTGGGCAAAGCCGTTCCGGTCGGTTTTCAGGTTGACGTAAATATCCTCCGTATTTTCCCAAGGCTTTCGGTTTGGAAGGGCAATGGAATTCTGGCGGAAACTTAAAACGATGTATTTGCCCCGGAAAGGATCGTTGGGATCTAAGGGGGCCGTTTTGAATTTGTATTCCGTGCCGGACGCCAGGATCTTTTCCCGGTCCAGGATCATACTGGCGGGAACGTAAAGCTGCACCAGCGCAACAAGCAGAAAGGCAAGCAGGAGGGAGGTTTTGCTTTTCATGCGGTTTTCCGTTTTTTAAGCAGGTAATAATTGGCGGCAAAAAAGCTCAGGCCTACCAGGATAAACAAAACTCCTCGGGCAATAAAAGTAAGGTTCGTGTCGAAAAAGCGGCAGATCACCAAGGCAGTTATAAGCAGCAAGCCGAAGTTCAGAATGCCTAAACTGTCCTGCCGGGCGCCGGAACGGATCGTGAAAATACCAAGGAACAGCGTTAGCAGGTTTATGGCTACGGCTCCGGCCAAGGGATATAGATAACCTATAGGAAACTGTAGGGCAAAGACCAAAAAAACTATTTCAAACGGATTAAGTTCGGTAAGCGGCTTTTGACGGTATTGTCTGAATAAAAACAGACCCGCTGTAATTGTAACCAATACGGCAGAAATAAATTCAGGAGAAATAAGGTCCTGTGCTTTGAATGGTTGCCGGCCCAGGCTCTTCCAGAACGTTTCGAAGCTTAAAAACAGCAGCAGAGCCACCGTTCCGGCAAAGCCGCAAATTTTAAAACCGTTGTTGCGAAGTTTCTGACTGTTGAAAAATGAAAGCGAACCCAATTGCAGGAACAAACCAAACAAGCTCAGGTACGCAATGAACATAAACTCTTCGGTGTGCCGGGCCACGGTTCCCAGGGCAATCGTTACCGACAGCGGAAGAAACCAGTTATGAAAGATCAGGAAGTTGCTCTGGGGTTTCTTTCGGAACAGGAAAAAGTAAAAGGGCAGCACCGCGAGCAGCAATGGCCAGTAATAATAATTTTCGGAAGAGCCATAAGTCCAGTAACCGGTTTCGGCGGCGTAATACGTAATGCCAAGCAGAAATAGCAAGGAGGCGGTGCCGGAGCGCATGAGGTAAACCAGAGGCAGGCAAAGCAGCATCCAGGTAAGTAAAAAGCTGCTGATCTTTCCGGGAATGTGGTAGATCTGGCTGATGAGGGAAATGGTAGCGCCGACGGCCAGAAATAAAAAGGTGGCAGCGGCTTCTTTCCGGTTTTGTTCCCCGTCCTTTTTCAGCAGGGTGTAGCCCGCGGCCACTTGCCCCAGCAGTAAAGGAATAAAAGCCAGGATCGTTTTGGTTTGCCGGGAAAGCTCGTCCCAGTTATGCGCAATAATCAGGATAATGCCGAGGCCAGTAATAAGCGCTCCCAGTATACCAAAAACCAGCACCGGACGGTGACTTGAATCCTTGCTTTTGTTGCGGTAATGCAAGCGGATCTTTTCGGCGGTTTCGGCGGAAATAAGGTTGCCGTTTACCAGTTCCGGAAGGTCTTTTAAAATATCACTGGCCATGTATTGAACCGGTTTTTTCGAATACCCAAAGTATAGCTTAAACTATTTATTTCCAATGAATGCCTTGTTTTTATTTGTTAGAGACCGAGGCGCCTGAAATAGAAAAAGCCTTCCGGATTGTTCCGGAAGGCTTTTTCTATGGTGTAGGAAGCTTAGTGAATGCCTTTATCTTTTTTGCAGCAATCGTTCAGCTTGTTGTAGGCTTGCGGGTTGGCGGCTACCGAATCGGCATCATAACCGATCTGGGAAACTGCTTTGCGCAAGGCCTCTACGTTGGTTTTATCCGGACGGTATTGAACGAGTAACATCTGAGATCTAACATCCAAAGTAGCCTGCTGCACGCCTTTTTCATAAGCCATGCTTTTCTCGATGGTCTTTTTGCACATGTCGCAAACCGAAGAAGTTTTAATTTTTACGGTTTCCGTTTTCTTGCCTTGCGCCTGCGCGTTTACGCTGAAAATCACCAGGGAAAAAGCGGCAAAAAGTATTCTTAAAGTTTTCATCTTTTTAGTGATTAGTGAATAGTGATTAATGATTAGTAATTATCTGTTTTTGATCAAATCTAACTTCCGAAAGTAAACTGTTCTCAATTCAGGACTCTATATTTATTTAAGAGGCCGAGACATTGTTTTTAATCGAATTTATTTCTTTTATTTTTTAGTCTAATAATCGAATATCGAACGTTCGAACAATTTAAAATTCGTACCTACGAATATCGAACATTCGAACAATCGAAAAAACCGTGCCTTATTTTAGTTTATAGCGGAGGCCGGCATAAATTACCCGGCCAACTACCGGACCCCAGACCATGCTGGCGTCGAAGGTGTGGCCAAAGGGCGCTTCTGCGCCCATGATCGGGTCTTTTTGTTTGAAGTTCAGCAGGTTTTCGCCGCCTACGTAAATGTCCCAATGCTTGAAGCTACGCGTTACCTGGCTGTTTAACACCGAAAATGGCTCGGCAGTTCGTCTTGGCTCCGGGTCGCCATCGTGCGTTACCACTGTTGGCAGGCTCCGCTGACCGAACCATTGCACCGTAGCATCGAAACGCCATTTATCGAAAGCAGTGGCATAGCCGGCGTTCACAAAGAAACGGTTTTTCGGGTTCATCGGGCGATCGAGCAGGTTGCCGTTGTAGCTGCTTTTTACATCGAAGAACTTATAGGCCGCTTTCAGGTCGAGGCCTTTTGCCAGTTCATACTGCACTTCCGCCTGAAAACTGTTGGAGAATGAACGCCCTTCCAGGTTGCTGAAAATTACGGCTCCTGGAACGCTGTACATGTCGGCTACTACCTGGTTCTGGAACGTGGTGTAATAGTAATCGGTAATGAAGGTACCATGCTTGCCGCCCAGGGAAAAGTATTGCGTAAAGCTTCCGCCCATGTTCCAGGCGCGTTCCGGCTGCAGTTCTTCCGTGAAAACGAACTTCCGGGAACTTACCAGCGCACCGCTGTTTTCGGCGATCGGGTTGGCTACCCGGAAACCCTTACCACCCGAGATCCGGAAAATGGTGTTCGGGGTATAGTCGTACTTCAGGTGCAGGCGGGGGGTGAAAACGGTACCGTACAGGTTGTGAAAATCGGTGCGGGCGCCGGCTACTACCGTTAAGTTATGCGAGTTGTTGTAGGTATATTCGGCAAACACGCCCGGTACATTTTCCTGACGTTTCAGCAGGGTGTCTTCGAAAAACTCGCGGTAATTGTCGTGGGAAAAACTTAAACCGGTTTTATAGGTATGTGCCGTAGTGCCGATTGCCGACTGGAAAATCAACCGGGCCAGACCCGATTGTTGCTCCCCGTCGTAACGCCGGAACCCGTACTGGGAATCGAATTCGTGCAGGCTTCCGGATAAGATCAAACCAAGGCTTTCGTAAGGTTTGTTCTTTGCGGTCAGGGCCAGTTTACTGTAACCTGAAAGGCGTTCTGTCCGGCTTTCGGTGCCGTAAATGCCCGATTCCGCACCGGCTCCTTTTTCATAGTCTGTCTGGCCACCCAGCCGGTCTTCGCGCAAGGCGTTCAGGCCGATCTCGCCGGTAAAGCGTTTGTTAATGTACTTCCACTTGTTGTAAACGTTGTATTGCGAATTCAGGGGCTGGTCCATAAATCCGTCCTTGTTGCGGTCTACGCGCTGGTGCAGGTGGTTGGTGTGCAGCATAAGCACGGTGCTCAGTTTTTCGGAAAGCGGCACGGCCACGTTGGCATTGGCATCCCATTTTCCCAGGTCGTTGCCGTAAAGGTTCAGGTAAATCTGTTCGGCTTTTTCCGGGTCTTTCAGTTTCACGTTCACCTGGCCGGAAATCGATTCGTAACCGTTCAGCACCGAACCGGTTCCTTTAATAATATCGATGTTGTCGATGTACGTGCCGGATAAATAATTCAGGCGGAAAGGCGTGGCCAGGCCTTGCAGGGTAGGCACGTTGTCGGTGGTAAGGAGCGTGTAGGCGCCGTCCAAACCCAGCATCTGGATCTGCTTGGCGCCGGAAACGGCATCGGTGGTGCTTACTTCTACCGAAGCGTTGGTCTCAAAGCTTTCAGCCAGGTTGCAGCACGCCGACTTTTCCAGGTCGCGGTTCGTGATCAGTTGGGCGTTAACCGGCGAAGTGGCATCGAAGCGGTCTTTGCGGGCAACTACTTCTACTTCCTCCAGGTTAGTGTTCGGCTCCAGGTAAATGCGAAGGAAGATCTCGTTCGGTTTTACGGTAAGCGTATCGGCTTTATAGCCGATAAAACTTACCACCAGTTTATTGGTCTGGGTGGAAAAAGGCAGGGAGAAGCCCCCATTGGCATCGGCCAGCGTGCCGGAAGTAGTGCCGGCCCAAACCAGGCTGGCTCCCGTTAAACCGGTAGCGTTATCGGTTTTGTCGAATACCTGGCCGTTCAGGATCTGGGCGGAGGCAAAAGCGGGTAAAAATAATATTGAAAGGAAGGCGAAAAGGATACTTCGGCCTTTTAAAGGTAAAATCATAGCGTTTTTGATTTAAAATTCAGAAATGAACAGAATGGCTTGCTGCTAAAATGCGGCAGGCAGAACTGGTTTTCAGAATTTTAAACTAAACGCGAAGGATATGCAGGGAATAGAGCAGTTTTTTGCCGTACAGCGGGGGCGAGGAATTGGTATACTGCAGCACTTCCTGTTCCGTGTGCTGAACAGGAATGAAAACCGGCGAAAAGGTTGGTTGCGGGGCAAGCCAGGTAGAGGTGAACTGCTTCAGTTTTACTTGCGAAGCCAGGTCCAGTTTGTGCTGGTCGAGTTTAAAGTCACAGCATTTCTTCGAAACGGTTTGTCCGGCTTCCGGAATTTTGCAGTCCGCTTCGGCGGCATGCTTCGTACACGGGTCTTCCTTTAGCTCGAAGCTGAACATCACCTTGCCGCTGGTCAGGCAAATGTGCTGGCCTACAGTAAGACCCACGGAGCTGAGAAGCACCATCAGGCTTAGCCATAAACAAACCGATTTATTCAGCAGGGTTTTCATTTAAACAAATATACGAAGTTTCCCGGTTTTTATTTTCTTCCCGGGTATGTTAATGTTTTACGTTACAAAAGTAGGGGCAGGGCCGGAAAAAGTATTTACAGGATTCCGGGTTTGTTTTACAGGATTTCCGGGTAGCCTTTTTCCCTTCGCAATAATCCCAGATTCAACGTAAGTCCCAAACCACCAAATGAATTTTGAGGAATGAAATTGAAGAACCCGCTCAAAGTAAATCCTGCAGATTTTCCGGGCATGAACAAAGCCTCGGCCTGTACCAAGCCACCTATATAATAGTGATTCCGGAATTCGGTTTTGTAAGTATGGAATAAATATAAAAGTGGTGCTCCCTGAAAATCATAAGGCTCGCGGTAAGTGGTGTACGTTGGACCGGCCATTCCTTTTAGCTGAATTACGTTTTCAAATTCAATGCTTTTGCCGATCAATAAATAGGTAGATGTAAATCTATGCTTTGGATAATCCCCGGGTGAAGCTGTAACATGCTCAAATCTGCTCATGTCGTCCTTGAAATTAGTCTGAATTATTCCAGGTCGAAAATTCCAGTTGGATTTTAAACCCACGTTTAAGTAAGCATTAAGGCCAATGCCATTATCATCAAGGTACTGGTTGTCAGTTATTCCCAGTTGGCTACCCAGACCCACATACAATTGTTGCAGATTTTTTTCATTTGGAACTACCGCTTCAGTTTGGGCTATGGCTGGATCGGAAGCTAAAAAGGAAAATAGCCCGATTACCAGTAAACAACGCCACATAAGGTTGGGATTTATTATGCTACTTATTCGTTTAAAGTAATTCCTTCCGTTTTATAAGGCCAAAATTCAGGCTCAGGGTTACACCACCATTCGAAATCCCCGGCACATAATGATAGAAAGCGCCAATCGTTAAACCGGCAAAGCGGACAGGTAAAGCCATGGCTTCTGCCCGTAAAATAAGGCCGGGCTTTACCAAGAAGGCCGGAATACAAGCTTCTGTACCCGCAGCAGCCGCTTCTTCGGATATATAGGGTAAGTAGCTATGCAGGTTTAAACTGGCGCCGGCCAAACCCTGAATCTGAAGCTTTTCATTTATTTTTTTCCGTTTCCCAATTGAAACGCTTGGCGATACAAGGCTGTGGTCGAAGCCTGTGTTGTCTAATATAAGGTCCGGTTTGGGGGCGTCTTTTGAAGTAAATCCGGAAATCTGAAAGCCTAACCGGAAAATGCGCTGCTGTCTCAATGCCAGGGAAATATCGGATGTAAATGCTATCCCACGGGTTCTGGCTTCCTTATTTAGCGTGAAAGCCGGACCGCCACCAATACTTAAATACAACTGCTGCAGTTTTTTGGGCCTGGAAGCTACCGTTTCAGACTGTGCTATAGCTGAAATTGATGCCCCCAGGAATAATAAACTGCTTACAAGTATAGAACGCCACATAAACTAAACTTTAATCTGGTTCTAATTTAAAGTCTGTAATTGTCATAACAAAATTACGTATTGTTTTTTTGAGGACTATCGCCTGAGATGTCCCTGAGAAACCCGAATTGGTTAAAATAAAAATGGCCGGAAGTAATCCTTCGACCATTTTCAGGAAAACAAAAACAATTGCGTTTTTATTCTTTCACCAGTTTGTGATAAACGAGCTGAGAACCGTTGGAGAGCGATATGATATAAATTCCGTTTGGCAGGGAAGCCAGGTTTTCCAGTTCGATTTTATTTTGTCCGGAGTGGCCTTCCAACGCCTGCTTGCCCACTACTTTTCCGAGCATGTCGGTTATCGTCAGGCTGATTTTTTCATCGGCTGTCGACAGGAATTCCAGTGTTGCCGTTTTATGAGCCGGGTTCGGGTAAAGCGCTTTTAGGCGGAGGACTTCCGTTTTAAGCGTGTTGTTTACGGTCACGATTTTCGAGTATTCGCTCTTTCCGTTAAAATCTACCTGCTTCAGGCGGTAATAAGAAATTCCGGCCAGCGCGTTATTGTCGGTAGTTTCATAGGAAATATAATTGCTGGAGGTTCCGTTCCCTTTCACGGTGGCTACGGCTTCGAAATTCTTGCCGTTCGCGCTCCGTTCAACCACAAACCTGTCGTTATCCTTTTCACTGGCTGTGCTCCAGTTTAGTAAAACCGAAGCTGGGTTCTGTAAAGTTGCCGTGAAATTTACCAGGGAAACCGGTAGCGGTGAATTGGGGCCTCCGCCAGGGTTATTTGCGTTTCCTTCTAATACAATGTGATTTATAGTTCTGTCCCAGGTTTTAAAAGATTCCTGCCCGATTACTTCCAGGTAAGTCGTAAAGTCAGTTAAATTACCATCATTAGGGGTGAAAGTAAGTTCCAGTAGCTTAACTGGGGTGGCCGTATTTGCTGCCGGCCAGTAATCGTTGCCTTGATTATTATCGTTGCTGGTATACGTTATCTGGCGGTCATAAAGCTCCCCGTTTTTCCAGATTTCCGGAATGCTTTCATCCCGTATATCAGCATTGTTCCAGTGAAAGGGAGATTTTGATAATTGATCCGAGAACGTTACGGCATTTATTTCATCGCTGGAATAATAGAGCCGGATTCCGGCAGTTCCTGCCTGCCGGAGGGTAGCGTCGAAGGAGGTAATCGTGGCAAAATAGGGATCGGTTGAGGAGCCTGCACCAACAGCATTGAGGATCAGGGTAGGTTGGTGAAAAGTTACATAACCGGACCAATCTTCAAAATCTACTTTGTTTACCGCAAAGGAAGCCTCCGCTTCGTCTTTGATCTCATTTTCCATGGCCAGCACATTCCATTTTAACTGAACATTGCCACTTTTTATGATTTTATATTTAAAAACGGCTATATCTGTCCAGCTGTTTATGGGTTCGGCTATAGGCGGAGAGCTTGCAGGCGGTTCATATACAAAATGCGAAATACTGAACAGGCTGGTCATTTTAATGTCGTCCGGTTTTGACTGCCTGATCACTTTTTTTTGCGTGTAGTTGGCTGAAGCAAGCATGGGGTAAAAATAATCGCCATCCGTAAGGTTTATATTAGTGGCCTGAAGGGGTTGTTCGGCCATGCTTACAAGGCTGTCGTTATACCGGACCCATAAAGAACCGGTTCCTAATTTCAGGATCTTGCCCGGATCGGTATCGTGAACGGCCTGTACCTGAAGTTTTATAATGAGCGTGTTGTTCGTATTATCTACCAGAACGATTCTGCCTTTTATCCGGGCATTGTTCTGGGCATTTGCTGCATGCAGGGCCAGTAAAAAGCAAATGCTAAGGAATGCTCTCAAAAAAGCGGGCCGGAGCCACTTTAAGGCGGTATATTTCTTCATGGTATTACCTTAAAACTTGCGTTGTAAAACCTCCGTTTGCGTACCAGTAGTTATAATCGGTCTGATTTACCGTTCCATCCAGGTTCCAGTCTGAAGGCAGGTAGCCGCTCTGGCCATTTTCTAACAGCCAGAAGCTGCCCCAGTCGCTGGTAGTAACCGAACCGTTTCCATTGGCATCGCCGGTAAACAGCGCCCATTTACCGTCGGTCATTCTCTTTAGGGGGTTAACGCCACTGGAAGCTTTGTACGTTGTGGTAAAATCATAAAGGCTGGGGTTGGTATCCAGGCTTATCAGGCCCTTGCTCATGACCGATAAATGATTGCGGTGGTGAACGATCAGGTAGTAGGAGCCCGGTGGAATACCCGGGAAGGAGGGCAGGCTTTTTCCATCCAGGTCTACTATTTTTCCATCATTTTTAAGGAGAAAGCTTTGCATTGCTACACTGGAATTGGGTAAAGGGCTCGTTCTGAGTTCCACCATTACCCAGTCTACAATAGCCGGGTTTGCGGCAAAAAAGCCCGCGGGCACATTTTCGTTCCCGGTATATTTCCAGAAAGCATTGTTGAAAGGCTGATCGTTCGGTAAAAGATTGGCTGCGTTCAACGAAGTGCGCATGAGGCCGGTAGCCGGATTGTAAGGGCCTTCTAGAAACACTTTAATATTTGCCGCAATACCGGTCTGGTTAACGGTTAAGGTAGCGGGGGAAGTTACGGTGCTTTGGTTGCAACTGCTTACTACTGCCCGGTACTGATATCCATTCAAATAAATGGGAGCATTGCTTATTTGTAATACCGAGTCTAAGGATTGATAAATAGCGCTGTTTGTAATATTTGCCCATCCGCTGCCGGAATTCACCTGCCATTGAAACGTTAAATTCCGGCCGCTGCTACTTACCTTAAAAGTGGTACTGGTTCCCCGGTTGATTGTTACAGACTGAGGAGCTACTATTATTACAGGAGCAGAAATGGGTGTTATGGTTAGATTCTGCGTCGCGGAACTACAGCCCAACGGACTCGTTGCCCTTATATCGATATTCCCGCTGCTGCTGCCAATTAGTATCGTTACAGTATTGGTTCCCTGTCCGGAAAGTAAGGTATAGCCATTCGGAACGGTCCAGGTAAAAGTAGCGGCATTGGTAGCGTTAATCTGGTAGGTCTGGGTGCTTCCGGGGCAGGGATTTACGTTTCCTGAAATACTGGAAGAAACCGAAACCAGAGGCTCAAGGCTTACGGTGGTACTTGTAACAGCGCTACTGGTACAGGCATTGGCAGCCGCAACGGAAATGTTTCCGCCGGTAATGCCCGCTTTTACCAGGATCCGGTTCTCAAAACCATTCCCAACCGGAGCACTTAAGATCTGCCAGCCGTTGGGTACCTGCCAGTTGTAATAGGCAGCGTAAGGCACATTGGGTACTTCAAAATAATAATCGGTATTGGGGCAAACCACCGCCGGACCGGAGATGGAGGCAGGGGTGCTGAGGGAAGCCGGTAATATAGCTACCTCTTTGTTGCCGCACCAGCTCGAACTCTGATCAGAAACTGTTACCGCTACATTTCCCGGGGTACTATTGGTCGTAACCGTTATGCTATTGGTGCCCTGCCCGCTAGTTAAGGTCCAGCCATTCGGAATGGTCCATTGATAAGTGGTGCCGGCAAGGGGCGGTACGGTAAAGGTTTGAACGGAATTCGGACAAATGGCTTCGGGTCCAACTATTCCCGCCTGAGCATTGAGGGTAACGGTGCCTACTATTGTTCCTGCTTTTGCCGTAGCCCGGAAGGTAGTCAGAGAATTAAAAGCAGCTGCTGGAAGGGTATAAGAGAATTCATCTTCCGCCCCGTTTTTGTAGCCATTTATTCGTACACCGTCAAATTTTAAGCAGTAGTAAGGATTATTGGTAGGATTTGCGATGGAATAAGAATAAGTTTTTTTAGCGTTTACCGGATTAGTGGCCACCACACCGGCAGGTAACTCAAAAGCGGCATGGCTCAGGTCATAAATGCAATTCGTCCTGACTCCAACTGTTAAGGTTACCGTATTATTGGCATTCCGCACGTAGCCTTTATATATAAAGTCGAAACAGGCGTCCGATTGTACGCATGATGGGGAACTCCCGGGGGCAGGGCTTTGGCCGTAGGTTTTCGGGAGCCAGCTTAAGACCAGAAAAAAAAGGCATAAGAATAACCTCAGTTTCCTGAAAGCAGATAAAAGTTTAGTAACGATTTGCATAGTCAGAGCGCGTTTTGGCCGGTTTACCAGAGGAAGGTTTTCCGGCACAATTCCGTTTATACCGTTTTATGGATTTCAGGTCTTAAGAAACTGCCGGATTAAGGGTGAACGGTGAGTTTCATTTAGTGACCTGACCTAATTAACAGTTAAAGTTTGTTTTTGTTTGTATAGTTAAAATTTAAACTAGTTTAGTTTAATACTTGATAAATAAATTGGATACAAATTTTAAATAATGGTAATAATTAAGGGTGAAAGTACAGGCTAATAATTATCTGAAGCAACTTTTGTTCGTTACAAAAGCGTTACAAGTAGATAATGTTGGGTGAGTTGGGAAAAAAGGCGGTTAGAGGGCTGCAGAAGGAAGTTAAAAAAGAAGGCTTTTCTGCACAGCCGAATCCATGCGTAAAAAAAACGGGCCCGAATCACGTATTTTATTGGTTAAGTTTTGCTAGCTGAATTTCATTGCCGTCTGCTTTAGCTGACGGATCGCTGTCGGATAGCAGGGGGGCTTCTTTAAAATCCTTCAGCTAACGCATCCCGCAAGAAGAGCTCAATTTCCCTTAATCCTGAATCCAAATTCAGCAAACCGGCTTTTGTTGCATTAAATAATTTTCAAAAAAGCTCCAAAAATCAGGTCAGTTTTTTATCAGCACCTTCTTTCCACAGCAACGCCTCTTTTTCCCACTTCCGGAAAATCGCTCCACTTTCTCCCACTTTTTCTTCAGAATAGCGCCATGCTTGGTGATTGTGTTTTATAAATTTCACTGTGTCAAGCATTTGTGTTTTGGGGTAGGGTTTCTTCCATCGGAAGTCATGAAAATGACCGGAAAGAAATTTCCTGAAAGTGGTAAGCGGAATTGTGGATAAAGTGGATAAGTGGGGTGGATAACCATAACTTATCCACAAAGTGGGAAAAAGTGGGAAAATGTGATTGCCCTTTTTTCGGGATTGTGTACTTTTGTTTACCTCGAAATAGAAGAGGTCTACCCAAGTATATGAACTTTCTGTCCGGAGAATACGAGTGTAAGCTTGACCCGAAGGGAAGGTTGGTTTTACCTGCCAAGATAAAAGCCAACCTGCCGGAGGAGTCGGGTAACAACGTGGTGCTGACCCGCGGGTTTGAGCCATGCCTCGTGCTGTACCCTAAACAGGAATGGAAAAGCATATACGACCGGGTAGCCAGCCTGAACGAATTCAACGAAGAGTACCGGCAGTTCCAGCGGAACTTCTTCCGCGGCAATACCGAACTTGAGCTCGACAATACCGGCCGCTTTGTGTTGCCTAAAACCATGCAGCGCTACGCCGACATCGACAAAGAAGTAATTATTGTAGGCCTTGGCAACCGGGTAGAGATCTGGAATCCGGAACGCTACGAAGAGTTCCTGATCAAAGACCAGCAGGAGTTCTCCCAGCTGGCGCAAAAATTCCTGGGCGATCAGCCTGTCATTCAACCTAATTTATAAGTATGGCTTACCACAACCCTGTGATGCTCCGCGAGTCGGTGGAAGCCCTCGCCATTAACCCTGCCGGCACGTACGTGGACGTAACGTTTGGCGGCGGCGGCCATTCTGCCGAAATTTTAAAACACCTGACCACCGGCAAGCTTTACAGCTTCGACCAGGATGCGGATGCCGAAAAGCAAAGCGAAAAACTGGAAGGCGCGACCTTTCAGTTCGTAAAAGCCAATTTCCGGTACCTGAAAAAATTCCTCCGGCTTTACGGCGTGAAACAGGTAGACGGTATTCTGGCGGATCTGGGCGTTTCTTCGCACCAGTTCAACACGGCCGAGCGCGGTTTCTCTACCCGCTTCGACGGTCCGTTGGACATGCGTATGGATCCGGACGCCCCACTTTCGGCCAAAGAAATTATTGCCAATTACCCGGAAGAACAACTGCATAAGATCTTCGGGATTTATGGCGAAGTGAAGAATGCCAAAACCCTGGCCCAGACAATTGTAAGCGCCCGCAACGGTCAGGAAATAAATACCATTGCCGAATTTAAGAAAGCGATACAAAGCTGTATTCCGCGCGGCAAAGAAAATAAATACTTAGCCCAGGTTTTTCAGGCCTTACGGATAGAAGCCAACGACGAGCTGAAAGCCCTGGAAGATATGCTGGTGCAGTCGGCCGAAGTGCTGAAGCCTGGCGGACGGTTAGTGGTAATTTCTTACCATTCTTTGGAAGATAGGTTGGTGAAGAACTTTATTCAGAAAGGTAAATTCCACGGCGACGTAGAAAAAGATTTTTTCGGCAACGAGCTGAAGCCGCTCGAAGCCGTGGTGCGCAAAGCGCTAACGCCCTCGGAAGAAGAGCTGCTGGAAAATAACCGGTCCCGTAGCGCCAAGCTCCGGATCGCGGTGAAAACCGGGGAACTGAACTTCGAAGAGAAACCCGACAAAACGGTAGGCAGAAGAGGAAAAAAGTAAAGAGTGAATTAGGGAAGTAGCGTACGGATTAATCCATGCGCTACTTTTTAGATTGGAAACCTTAGCATTTTCAACCGGTCAAAAAGGAATAATTTTTTTAAGAGAAATCGAAAATTCGAACAATCGAAAATTCGGACAATCGAATAAAATGGCTACGAATACTTTAAAACCTAAACCGAAAGCGGCTTCGCGCGCCAATACCATGCGCCCGGTGCCTAAGCCGAAGGTGGAAGAAGCGCCGCGGCCAAAAGGTACCAGCATTTTTCATTTGCTGGAGCGATACACTAAAATGGATGCCTTCTTTAAAGACGGCCTCCCTGTAAAGTATTTGCCTTACGTTTTGTACGGCATGCTCATTGCCCTTTTCTACATCGGTAATACGCATTACGCCGAAAAAACCATCCGCAAAATAGACCGCACCAAATCCGAAACCGAAGACTTAAGAGCCGATTATACCACGCTGAAATCCGATTACATGGAAGCCAGCAAGCAATCGGAAGTAGCTAAGCACGTGCAGCCGCTCGGTCTGGAAGAAAGTAAAACACCCCCGTACCAGGTAATTGTAAGCAAAGATGAATATTAAGAAATCCATTCTCACGCGCGTGCGGGTGGCTTTTTTAGCCGTCGCGCTTTTTGCCTTCGCCATTATTTTTAAAGTGGCCAACATTCAGTTTGCCGAAGGCTCCAAGTGGAAGGAGATCCAGCGGGAAAAACGGTTTGTGTATCAGCCGGTTTTTGCTACCCGCGGCAACATTTACTCCGATAACGAAAGTATTCTGGCCACTTCGCTGCCTTTTTACCGCGTGGCCTTCGATCCCTCGATCAGCGACGACAAGCTTTTTAACGAAGGTATCGATTCGTTGGCGTATTTGCTGGCGCGTTTTTACAAAGACAAACCGGAGCAGGAGTACCGCCGCAAGATCAAAAATGCGCGTATTTCCGGTCGTCATTACGTAAGGCTGAATAACCGTCAGATCAATTACCAGGACAAAAAGATGATGGCGCGCTGGCCTATTTTCCGGGCCGGTAAAAACAAAGGCGGCGTAATTTTCGAGAAAGTAGACAAGCGCTTTCGTCCTTTCGGCATGTTGGCGCAACGGACCATCGGTTTTATAAACGAAGATAAAAACGGCGCCGGTCTGGAATACACTTACAACAGTCAGCTGGCCGGTAAAGACGGCGAAGCCCTGTTTGAACGCATGGCCGGCGGTAATAAACCGGTTTACGACGGTTCGGAAGTAAAACCGATGCCGGGTTACGACATTAAAACCACCATCGATATTAACCTGCAGGACGTTGCCGAAAATGCGCTGAACAAAGCCCTGGTGGCGCACAACGCCGAATACGGTTGCGTGGTTTTGATGGAAGTAAAGACCGGCGAAATTAAAGCCATTGCCAACCTCGGAAAATTCGCCGAAGGCGCTTACCTGGAAAACTACAACTACGCGGTTGCCAACCAGGGTCTTACCGAACCGGGGTCTACGTTCAAATTGGCTTCCATGATGGCTTTGCTCGAAGATTCGAATATCCAGCTGACCGATACCGTGGACACCGGCAACGGCAAGAAAAGCTTCGGCGGGGTTTCCATGACGGACTCGAAACAAGGCGGCTATGGCAAGATTACGGTGGAAGACGTGTTCGGCAAATCGTCGAACGTAGGCATTGCCATGCTTATCGAGAATCAGTTCGGCAACGACCCGCAAAAGTTTGTGGATTACCTTCAGAGGTTCGGGCTGAATTCTACGCTCGGTTTCCAGATGGCCGGTGAAGCAAGGCCTTACATTAAAAAACCTTCGGACCGGAGCTGGAGCCGCACCACACTTTCCCGGATGAGCATTGGTTACGAGTTGAAAATTGCCCCGATCCATACGCTGGCGCTTTTTAACGCCATTGCCAATAACGGGGTAAAAGTGCAGCCGATCATTGTAAAAGAAACCCGCAAAGCCGATAAAACGATAGCCGTTTACGAAGCAAAGATCCTGAACGAAAAGATATGCTCCGACGAAACCGTGAAGAAGCTCCGGCAGATGATGGAAACCGTAGTGGAGCGCGGAACGGGTAAGCACGTGAAAAACGTAAACTACAAAGTGGCCGGCAAAACCGGTACATCGCGGAAGATCAAAAACGGCCAGTACATTAAAACTTATTCCACGTCTTTTGTGGGTTATTTCCCGGCCGATAATCCGAAGTATTCCTGCATTGTAATTATCGATAGCCCGAAAGCTGCAGCCCAGTACGGCGGCGACGTGGCGGCTCCGGTTTTCCGCGAACTTGCCGATAAAGCCTACGCCCGCGATCTGGCCATTCACAAACCAATGTCGGAGCGCATTATTCCGGACAAGAAACAACTGCCCATGGTTAAAGCCGGCAGTCAGGAAGAACTCACGCTTATCTGCAACAAGCTCGGTATCAGCCACCATCCGGGCGTTCCGGGAATGGAAGATTTTGACTGGGTGAAAGCCGATTCGCAAAGCCGTTCTTACCTCTGGAAACCAAATAAAATTGAGACGAACCAGATTCCGGACGTTACCGGCATGACCGTTCGCGATGCCTTGTATTTGCTGAATAACCAGGGAATTAAAGTGCGCCGGATTGGTAGCAGCGGAAGGGTACAAAGCCAGAGTTTACCGGCGGGTGCGCCTATTCAAAAAGGAAGTGTAATTACTATAGTCTTAAGCTAATGCCAAAGCTATCAGAATTAATAAAAGGGAATACGGAAGTAATTCAGGTGCTCGGCAACGCCGGAACCGAAATTCAAAGCCTCACCATGGATTCCCGCAAAGCGACGCCGGGTGTGGCTTTCTTTGCCTTGCGCGGCGTGCAGGCCGACGGGCATAACTTTATTCCGAAAGCGATTGCAGCCGGAGCTTCGGCAATTATTTGCGAAACGCTACCGGAAAACGCTGAAAAACTGGCCGAAAATGCTACCCTTATTCAGGTAAAAAGCAGCGCGGCGGCAATGGGTTTAATGGCCTCCGTTTTCCACGGGGAACCATCCAGGAAACTGAAACTCGTAGGCGTAACCGGCACCAACGGTAAAACCACCTGCGTAACGCTGCTGCACAAACTTTTCCGCGAACTCGGATATTCAGTAGGCTTGCTTTCTACGGTCCAGAACCAGATAAACGAAACGGTAATTCCGGCCACGCACACTACGCCCGATGCCATTTCCCTGAACCAGCTTTTGGCTGATATGGTGAAAGCCGGCTGCACGCACTGCTTCATGGAAGTAAGTTCGCACGCCGTGGTGCAGCACCGCGTAACCGGTCTGGAATTTAAAGGCGGCATTTTTACCAATATCACGCACGATCATTTAGATTACCACGGCACCTTCGACGAATACATTAAGGCAAAAAAAGGCTTCTTCGATAACCTGCCGAAAAAAGCATTCGCCTTGATTAACGCCGACGACAAACGCGGCGCGGTGATGCTGCAAAATAGCAAAGCCGAAAAACACGAATATTCCTTAAGGAAAGCCACCGAATTCAAGGCGCGCCTGCTCGATAATTCCATTCAGGGCTTGCATCTGGAAATTGACGGCCACGAAATTTTATTCCGCCTCATCGGTACTTTCAATGCTTATAATATTCTGGCGGTTTATGGGGCGGCGGTTTTATTGGGTGAAGATAAAACGGAAGTTTTAACGGTACTTTCGAATCTTACATCCGCTGCCGGGCGTTTCGATTATCTGATCTCCAATTCTCACATTACGGGCATTGTCGATTACGCACATACCCCCGATGCCCTGGAAAATGTTTTGAGCACCATTCAGCAAATAAGAAAACCGGAACAGAAAGTAATTACCGTGGTTGGTTGCGGCGGAAACCGCGATGCCGCTAAGCGTCCGGTAATGGCTGATATCGCCTGCAAATTCTCCGACCGCATTGTGCTGACTTCCGATAATCCGCGCGACGAAGAACCGCAGGAAATCCTGAACCAGATGCAGCAGGGCGTAAAACCAACCGACCTGAAAAAAACGCTTTCCATTGTAGACCGCCGCGAAGCCATAAAAACCGCCATCGCTTTAGCCGATGCCAACGACATTATTCTGGTTGCCGGCAAAGGCCACGAAACCTACCAGGAAGTAAAAGGCCAGCGCTCTCCCTTCGACGACAAACAAGTGCTCCGCGAAATGTTTGCGCTAATGGGAAAGTGATTTCGATTGTTCGATTGTTCGATATTCGACTGTTCGAAAGAATATTAATCGAATTTTCGAGGTTCGAATTTCCGACAAGAATATTTGAATTTTTAACTGAGAAAATTAAGAGAAATAGGGTTAGAAACTACCCAGAAAAAACTAAATAGAAATAAAAAAAATCGAACAATCGAATATCGAACGTTCGAACAATCGAAATTACAATTGAACCAAAATGCTTTATTACCTTTTTGACTATTTAGATAAAAACTACAACATCCCCGGTGTTGGCGTTTTTCAATACATCTCCTTCCGGGCCGGGTTAGCTACGCTGGTTTCCCTGTTGATCGCGATGATTTTTGGTGGAAGACTTATTGAAGTGTTGCGCAGGTTGCAGGTTGGCGAAAGCATCCGGGACCTCGGTTTGGAGGGACAATTGGAAAAGAAAGGTACGCCTACTATGGGTGGTTTTATTATCCTGGCAGCAATCCTGATCCCAACTTTACTTTTTGCCAAGTTGCATAATACCTACATCATCCTGATGCTGATTTCTACCATCTGGCTCGGCTGCATCGGTTTTCTGGACGACTACATTAAAGTGTTCCGCAAGAATAAAGAAGGGTTGGCAGGGAAGTTCAAAGTAGTAGGGCAGATCGGTTTGGGATTGATCGTGGGGTGCACGCTTTTCTTCAGCGAAGATGTTACGGTTCGTCAGTATTTCACCGAAAAAGGAACGGCTATTTTTCACGCCGCCGGTTCTACTTCTTATGAAGACGTCCGGAAAATGGTAACCACCATTCCGTTTGCCAAAAACAACGAATTAGACTATTACAAATTCTTCAGCTTTGCTTCGCCGGTACTAGGTTCTTATGCCCGTTTCCTATACATCCCGTTAGTAATTATCATCATCACGGCCGTTTCCAACGGCGCCAACATTACGGACGGTATCGACGGATTGGCAGCAGGAACTTCCGCCATTATTGGTATTACCTTAGCTATTTTCGCCTGGGTTTCGGGTAACTCCATTTTTGCCGATTACCTGAACATCATGTTCATACCAAATACCGGAGAGCTGGTGATTTTCTGTACCGCTTTCGTGGGAGCATGCGTCGGTTTTCTCTGGTATAACTCTTATCCGGCCCAGGTTTTCATGGGCGATACCGGCAGCTTGTCCATCGGCGGTATCATTGCAGTGCTGGCTTTGATCCTTCGGAAAGAACTTTTAATTCCGGTGCTGTGCGGTATTTTCCTGATCGAAAATTTATCGGTAATGCTGCAGGTAAGCTACTTTAAATACACCAAAAAGAAATACGGCGAAGGTAGAAGAATCTTCAAAATGAGCCCGCTGCACCACCACTACCAGAAACTCGGTTACCACGAATCGAAGATTGTAAACCGCTTCTGGATTGTAGGCATTATGCTGGCCATTTTGACGCTGGCCACTTTAAAGCTACGGTAAATGAATTGTTGATTGTTAATTGCTGATTGTTAATTGATTTTTATTTGATCAGCATTAAAAGAAAAAAACAATCAACAATCAGAAATTAACAATTAGTAATTTAAAGAATGAAAATAGCAATCTTAGGTTCCGGGGAAAGTGGGGTAGGGGCGGCCTTGCTGGCGAAAGCCAGAGGCTACGATGTTTTCGTTTCTGATAAAGGCGAGATCAAAGGCGAATACAAGTTCAAGCTGCAGCAGGCGGGTATTCCTTACGAAGAAGGTCAGCATACCGAAAGCCGGATTCTGGATGCCAACGAGATCATTAAAAGTCCGGGCATTCCGGAGAAAGCACCTTTGGTGCAGGAGGCTTATGCCCGCCAGATTCCGGTGATTTCTGAGATCGAATTTGCCGGCCGCTACAGCAAAGCGAAGTTCATTTGCATTTCCGGAACGAACGGAAAAACCACTACCACGCTGCTTACTTATCACCTGCTTAAAAGTGCGGGGCTGAATGTAGGCCTGGCGGGAAACATCGGTGAAAGTCTGGCGGAAAAAGTAATTGAAGATACCTACGATTATTATGTACTGGAACTAAGCAGCTTTCAGCTCGACGGCATGTACAGTTTCAAAGCTGACATTGCGGTGCTGCTCAACATCACGCCCGACCACCTGGATCGCTACAATTACAGCATGGAAAACTACGCGCTTTCCAAACTTCGGCTCACGCAAAACCAGACTTCGGAAGATTACTTTATTTACAACCAGGAAGACCCGCTGATTTTTCAGTACTTCAAACCGGCAGCTTTTGCCGGCCAAACCATACCATTTGCGCTCGAAAAACGCGAGCATGCTAAAGCCTGGTTCGAAGGGAATAAAATGGTGCTGGGTTTTGCGCCCGGAAACGCTACTGTTTCCACCGAAAACTCCCCTCTGATCGGCAAGCACAACCAGTACAATTCGTTAGCAGCCGTTTCGGTGGCTAAGCTGTTAGGTTTAACCGAAGCACAAATTGAAGCTGCATTAGCAACCTTCGAAAATGCGGAGCATCGCCTGCAAAAGATCGGCGAAGCGGATGGTGTACTGTACATCAACGATTCCAAAGCCACGAACGTGGAAGCGGTATGGTTTGCGCTCGAAGGAATTAAACAGCCCATCGTCTGGATTGCCGGCGGCGTGGACAAGGGCAACGATTATGAAACCCTGAAACCCTTCGCCAAAGAAAAAATTAAAGCGCTCATTTGTTTGGGCAAAGACAACGAGAAACTCAAAACTTCTTTCGGCGGCATTGTTCCGGAAATCCGGGAAACGCAACGAGTGGAAGAAGCGGTGCAGATGGCAAAAGACCTGGCAACCGCCGGCGACGTGGTATTGCTTTCTCCGGCTTGCGCCAGTTTCGATTTATTCAATAATTACGAGCACCGCGGCCACCGCTTCATGGAAGCCGTGCGGGAAATAGCATTAAAATATAGTTAAGAGTTAAAAGTTATGAGTTTAAAGTTTTTTAGGTTTCAGCATAGCCTTTTAAATCTCAACTCATAACTTTTAACTCATAACTTTTAACTCTTTTAAAGTATGGAAAAGGCAAAGTTATGGCTGCAGGAGAACCTGAAAGGTGACCCGATCTTATGGGGCATCATCATTGCGTTCTCGCTTATCAGTATCCTGGTAGTGTATTCGGCTACCGGCACGCTGGCGTACAAAAAAATGAGCGGCAATACCGAGTATTTTCTTTTCAAGCATAGCAGTCTGATCTTCGTGGGCCTCATTTTTATGTGGTTTGCGCATAAGATCAACTACAAATATTACTCGAAGCTTTCATTGCTGGCTTTGTGCTTATCGGTGCCCTTGCTGCTGTTTGCCTGGAAATTCGGTTCCAACCTGAACGATGCTTCGCGCTGGATCCGAATTCCGCTTATCAACCAGACATTCCAGCCTTCCGACTTAGCGAAACTTGCCCTTATTTCGCACCTGGCCAGTATGCTTTCCAAGCGACAAATGAACATCGATGCGGTAAAGGAAACTCTGATCCCGATCCTGTTGTGGTGCGGCGGCATTTGCGGCCTGATCATGCTGAGTAACATTTCTTCCGGCTTGTTGCTGTTTGCTACCTGTCTGCTGTTAATGTTTATCGGTCGCGTTCCCATGAAATACATTGGCATGCTGATCATTGTGGGCGCGATCTTCGGAAGCGTGGCCCTGGCCGTCGGGCAACGGATGGGCACGGCAATCAGCCGGATCGAGAAGTTCATGGATAAAGACGAAGTGCCTTTTCAGCTTGAGCAATCTTACATTGCCATTGCAACCGGCGGCGTAGTGGGCAAAGGTCCGGGCAACTCCGACCAACGTAACTTCCTGCCGCACCCGTACTCCGACTTTATTTATGCCATTATCATTGAAGAATACGGTATTGTGGGCGGCGTAGTAATTCTGTTTTTATACCTGGCTTTTCTCTACCGCGGCATGATTGTGGTAGCCCGAAGTTCAGGCGCATTCGGCGGCTTGCTTTCGGCGGGGCTAAGTTTCAGTCTCGTCATCCAGGCCATGATCAACATGGGCGTAGCCGTAGGGCTCGGTCCGATCACCGGTTTGCCCCTGCCGCTATTAAGTATGGGTGGTACTTCCCTGATCTTTACCGGTATTTCCATGGGTATTATTTTATCTGTGAGCCGGAACGAAATGGAGCCGCCTTTTACCAAAGAAAACACCAAACCGAAAATAAAACCGGCCGCCGAAAATGTATTAGTCAATGCCTGAGCAGAATAAAAAATACCGGATCATCATCAGCGGCGGCGGCACCGGCGGACATATTTTTCCGGCTGTGGCCATCGCAAACCAGTTTAAAGTGGTTTACCCAAACGCTGAAATTTTATTTGTGGGCGCGAACGGCCGCATGGAAATGACCCGCGTGCCGGAAGCCGGTTACAAAATTGTGGGCCTCAACATTGCCGGTTTGCAGCGCAAGCTCACGCTTCAGAATTTAAGTTTTCCGTTTAAGGTGCTGAGCAGTATTTCCGCCGCTAAAAAGATCATCGAAGACTTTAAGCCCGATGCCGTGGTTGGGGTAGGAGGATATGCGAGCGCGCCGGTTTTGTTTGCGGCAACTTCCAAAAAAATTCCGGCCTTAATTCAGGAACAAAATTCCCATGCCGGTATTACCAATAAACTTTTAGCTAAACGGGTTCGGAAAATTTGCGTGGCTTACGAAGGCATGGAGAAGTATTTTCCGGCCGATAAAATTGTGCTTACCGGAAACCCGGTGCGAAGCGACATTATCGGCTGCAATACTAAACGCTTCATAGCGCTTTCACACTTCAACCTGCAGCCAAACAAGAAAACCATTCTGGTAATTGGCGGCAGCCTCGGCGCCCGAACGCTAAACGAAAGCACCGCGCAAAGCCTGAACCAACTGGTAGCGGAAGGGTATCAACTGATCTGGCAAACCGGAAAAACGTACCATCAAACCGCTCAGGAAAAAAGCGCTGAATTGTCAGAAAAAGGCGTTCGCGTTTTCGACTTCATAAAGACCATGGACCTGGCTTATGCCGCTTCTGATCTGGTAATTTCCCGCGCCGGTGCTTTGTCTATTTCTGAACTCTGCCTCGCCGGAAAGCCTGCCATTTTAGTGCCTTCCCCGAACGTAGCCGAAGACCACCAGACTAAAAATGCTATGGCCCTGGTGCAAAAAAGTGCCGCCGTACTGGTAAAGGATTCGGAAGCAAATACCAAACTCTACCCCGAAGCTTTTGCTCTGTTGAAGAACGAAGCGAAACTACAGGAACTAAGCACGAATGTGTTAAGCATGAGCAAACCGGGAGCCACCGCCGAAATTGTAAACGAACTGATTAAGTTATTGTAAGTTCGAATGTTCGAGGTTCGAATTTTCGATTTTTGAAATAGAAGTTGAAATTAAAACTTGCCGTTGTTGGTGTTTTCACCAACAACCGTACTGCAGCTTTTATATCTGTCATCCTGAGCGATAGTGAAGGAACTCGTTGGCTCTCAGTAGAAATCTTAGAAAAAACGGTACTGCTGTGAGCCGACGAGTTGTTTCGCTGACGCTCAACATGACAAAACTTTTATTAAAGTAGCTCTTGATAAAATACGCTATTGCTTTCGGCATAAAAAGTAAGTTACACATTTAAATCTTCGAAAATTCGAACATTCGAAAATTCGAACATTCGAACAATTGAAAAAAACATGGAACCAACAACTAACAACCAACAACGAACAACGAATTACAAATACATCTACTTCTTAGGAATTGGCGGTATTGGCATGAGTGCGATTGCGCGTTGGTTCCGGGCGAATGGCAAACCGGTTTGGGGCTACGATAAAACCGAAACGCCGCTAACCAAAGCCTTAACTTCCGAAGGCGTAAATATTCATTACGAAGATGATGTGAACCTGATCCCGAAGGAAGTTCTGGAAAACAAAGCCGAAACCTTGGTGGTGCTTACGCCGGCTGTTCCGCAGGATCATGCTGAACTGAATTTTTTCCGCCGCGAAGGCTATACCATTAAAAAACGTTCCGAAGTTTTGGGTGTGATCACGGCTGATGCCTACACGGTGGCCGTTGCCGGCACGCACGGCAAAACCAGTACTTCCGCCATGATCGCGCATTTGCTTAAAGATGCCGGGGTAAGTTGCGCGGCCTTTTTAGGGGGTATTTCGGTAAACCTGAATTCGAATTTACTCCTGGGCGATGCGAAGAAGAATGGCAAACCCATTGTAGTGGTAGAAGCCGATGAATACGACCGTTCTTTCCTCACGCTGCACCCGGACATTGCCATTGTTACTTCCTCCGATGCCGACCACCTCGACATTTACGGCGACAAAGATCACCTTATTCATTCCTTTCAGGATTTTATTTTCCAGATAAAGCCCGGCGGCACGCTCATTCTCAACAGCAACACCGACCCGCGCCTGACCGAGAAGATCGATCCCTCGGTGAATGTTATTACTTATTCTTTAAACAAAGGCGAGCTGCAGGCAGGTAACATTACCGTGCAGGGCCACACGTTTGAATTTAATTTCGAAGGTCCGGGAAAAAATATTGCTAACCTGAAATTGCCGGTGCCGGGTTTTCACAATGTGGAAAACATGCTGGCCGCCCTGCAGGCTTGTTTGTTATTGGACGTAAACGAAAGCGCGCTCCGGGAAGGGGTAAAGCATTACAAGGGCGTAAAACGACGTTTCGAATTCGTAGCTGAAACTGGTGAAAAAGTCTACATCGATGATTATGCGCATCATCCCACTGAGATTGAGGCGTTTGTGAGATCATTGAAAGCGCTTTATCCGGGGAAAAAGATCAAGCTTATTTTTCAGCCGCACCTGTTTACCCGCACCCGCGATTTTGCCGATGGTTTTGCGCAAAGCCTGAGCCCGGCCGACGAAGTAGTGCTGCTCGATATCTATCCGGCGCGCGAAAAACCGATCCCCGGAATTACTTCCGAAATTATCCTGAAAAAAATCACGAGTTCACGAAAATCTTTGCAAACCAAAGAAGAAGTATTGCTAAATTTGCAATCCGAAAATAGCTTCGATGTGTTGGCTACGGTAGGTGCAGGCGATATCGATACTTTGGTAACGCCAATAAAAAATATTTTAGAAAAAAAGTAAAAAAACATTGGCAATGCCATTGAACCGTAAAATAAAATCGCTAATTTTTGCCCTCTGTTGCGTGGCGGTTTTCGGTGCTCTGGCTTACTTTGCCGATTTGCGCCAGCAACAGAAAACAATAAATAAAGTGAGCATTGCTATTGAAAATGAATACAATAATTACTTTATTAGCGACAGGGAAGTAACGGAGTTGCTTACCAAAAGCGGAACTGAGAAAATTACCGGTTTACGCCGGAACGAGATCAACCTGAAGAACCTTGAACAGCGCATTACCGCGCACAAATTTGTGAAGGAAGCCCAGGTATCGCGCGATTTAAAAGGAAATTTACGAGTAAGCATAAAACAGAACAGGCCTATAGCAAGAATTATACAGCCCGAGTCCGATCAGGACGTTTACATCGACGACGAAGGGAACATCCTTCCCTTATCCGAACGTTTTACCGCCCGCGTAATTCCGATCACCAAGTCGGAAAAATCTCCAGCGCTGAACAACGCTTTTTTTCAGGACTCGGTAGGTCAATCCTACCTGTCCTTGTTGCAGTTTATTGACCACGATAGCTTCTGGAAAGCCCAGCTGGCCCAAATGCACATAGATGCGAAAGGCAAAGTGAGCTTTATGCCGCAAGTCGGCGACCAGGTTATCGAGTTCGGCTTGCCGGAAGACATCGAACGGAAGTTCAAAAAACTGATGATCGTTTATAAGCACGTGCTGCCGCAAATGGGGTGGAACAAGTATAAACGGGTTAATATAGAATTCAATGATCAGATTATCTGTGAATAAAATATAGCTATGCAAAACGATAAAATAGTAGTAGGCCTCGACATCGGAACAACCAAGATCTGTGCATTGGTTGGGCGCAAAAACGAATACGGAAAGCTGGAGATCCTCGGTATGGGTAAAGCGAATTCCGAAGGGGTCGTGAGGGGCATCGTTAGCAACATCGACAAAACCGTAGACGCCATTAAGAAAGCCATCCTTCAGGCGGAAGAGCAATCCGGCATAAACATTGGCGTAGTGAACGTAGGCATTGCCGGGCAGCACATTAAAAGCCTGCAGCACAACGGCAGCATCACCCGCGCAACTGTAGACAATGAGATCACCATCGAAGACGTAAACCGTCTGACCAACGATATGTACCGGCTGGTAACGCCTCCGGGTTCCGAGATTATTCACGTAATGCCACAGGATTATAAAGTGGATTACGAAGAAGGCATTATGGATCCGGTAGGGATGAGCGGCGTGCGCCTGGAGGGTAACTTCCACATCATTACCGCGCAAAGCAATGCCATCAACAACATTAACAAGTGCGTAACCCGCGCCGGCCTCGAGATCGAGAACCTGATCCTGGAGCCGCTTGCTTCTTCTATGTCTGTTTTAAGCGAAGAAGAAAAAGAAGCCGGTGTTGCGTTGGTAGATATTGGTGGCGGAACCACAGATTTAGCTATCTTTAAGGATAATATCATCCGGCACGCGGCTGTTCTTCCTTTCGGCGGTAACATTATTACTTCCGATATTAAGCAGGGCTGCATGGTAATGCAGAACCAGGCCGAAGCGCTTAAGGTGAAGTTTGGCAAAGCCATTGCCGACGAAGCCTCTGAGAATGAGATCGTTTCGATTCCTGGCCTTCGTGACCGGACCCCGAAAGAAATTTCTTTGAAAAATCTTGCATATATTATAGAAGCAAGAATGGAAGAAATTATTGAACTTGTTTATTCAGAAATTGTTCGGTCTGGGTACGCAAATAATCTGGCAGCCGGTATCGTGATTACGGGTGGTGGTGCGCAACTGCAGAATTTAGTGCAGCTGGCCGAGTACCTGACCGGTATGGATGCCCGCATCGGTTACCCGAACGAACACCTAGGCAAAAGCAAGATCGACGCCGTGAAAAGCCCGACCTATGCTACATCCGTAGGCCTGGTTCTGGCGGGTTACCAGTCTCTGGACGACCGCATGAACCGGTACATGGAAGCCAGAGAAGAGAACAGCGTGCGACGCGAAGAAAACCGTCCGGCAGCCAAGATCTCGGGTTCCAGCAGCGGCGGCGATTTCTTCAAGAAGATCATCGACCGGACCAAAGGCCTGTTGATCGATGACTTCGACGACAAACAACAGAATTACTAATAATACTATAAGCGGCAATCATTATGACCTTTTCTTCTTACAAATTTGACGTTCCGGCACAGAACAAATCCATCATTAAGGTGATAGGAGTGGGCGGCGGCGGCAGCAATGCGGTTAACCACATGTTCGGGCAAGGAATTAAGGATGTGGAATTTGTGGTTTGTAATACCGATGCCCAAGCTTTAAAAAGCAGCACGGTACCAAACAAACTGCAGATCGGGGTTGATTTAACGGAGGGTTTAGGGGCAGGCGCCAACCCGGAGAGAGGTAAACAAGCTGCAATCGAAAGCAAAGAACAGATCCGCGAATTACTGGGTACCGACACCAAGATGGTATTCATTACGGCGGGTATGGGTGGCGGAACCGGAACCGGTGCCGCCCCGGTAATTGCCAAAGTTGCCAAAGAACTCGATATTCTAACGGTTGGTATCGTAACGGCGCCTTTCATGTTCGAAGGACGTAAGAAGCGTGTTGCCGCCGATAACGGAATTAAAGAACTTTCCGACAATTGCGATACTGTACTGGTAATTCTGAACGACAAGCTCCGCGAAATTTTCGGCAACCTGCCGATCCGCGCCGCTTTCGCCAAAGCCGATAATGTATTAACCACTGCCGCTAAAAGTATTGCTGAAATTATTACGGTTACCTCCGAAGTTAACGTTGACTTTGAAGATGTGAAAACGGTAATGAAAGACTCCGGCGCTGCCGTAATGGGGTCTGCTATTACCGAAGGGGAGAACCGCGCTCTTCGCGCCGCCGAAGAAGCCCTTTCTTCGCCTTTGCTGAACAATACCGATATTCACGGCGCTCAGAAAATTCTTCTTTCCATCATGTCCGGCGACCAGGCCGAACTGGAAATGGACGAGCTGACCGAAATTACCGAATACATCCAGGACAAAGCCGGCGAAGAAGCAGAAGTGATCTTCGGTCACGGCATCGATCCGGAATTAGGCCAGAGCATTCGCGTTACGGTAATTGCTACTGGCTTTGCCAGAGAAGGCAACAGCATTATGCAAATGTCCGCTTTAAAAAAAATAATGGATCAGGAAGCTGCTAAACAAGCTGCTCCTGCCCAACCAGATATTTTCAATACCGATTTCAATCCGGTAGTGGAAGCGCCGGCCAAGCCAGTTGCTCCTGCCGCGCCGGCATTTACGGCTCCGACACCAGCCCCTTATAATGCACCTGCTCCGGAACCGGTTCGCCTACCGCAACCACAGCCGCAATATGTACAGCCAACGCAACCAGTAACCCCGCAACAGCCATCTTACCAGCCGCAGCAACCGCAGCATCCGAATAACCAGTTTGCTCAGCCGCAGCAGGCGGTCTATCAGCCGGAGCCTGCTCCGGTGCAAATGCCGGAAAGTCCTGCCCGTGTAGTATTCGATCTGGGTGTTGGTCACGAAGTATTTCAGCATGAACTGCCGGCCGGTTACCCGCAGCCGCAATACCAGGCGCCTGCCACACCCGCAGTTCCGGCAATGGATAACTTCGAGGAAAACGAACGCCTGTTACACCTGGAAAGCGAAGCCCTGAGACAGCGCCGCGAACGTCTTCGCCGGTTGAGCTCTGAGATTTCCAACGATGCCATCAAGGAGAAACTGGAAGTGCCTGCTTACCTTCGCCGGAACGTGGCCCTGGAAACAGTAGTGCCTTCCAACGAAAGAAACATCTCCCGTTTCAGCCTGAACGACGACAACGAAATTCTAGGCGACAACCGTTTCCTGCACGATAATGTAGACTAATAAACGGTACCGTTTTAGCATAAAAAGTAAAAGCCTCCCTGGATTGTTTCGGAGAGGCTTTTACTTTTTTACGTGTTATTCCACTCAAATTTAGCATCTTCCATTATTTGATATAGCACAAGCGGACGCTTGCGCTATAGCCTGCTGAAATTTTAATTTAATGGAAGTCGGTATTACAACTTAGCATTACTGATATTGAATCCAGAAACCTGATTTTTAACCAAAACGCCAACCTATTCGCAAATTCTTCGTCAAAAGTTTCTGAACTATCGTAATGCGGTTTTAAGCAAGCTTACTTGCAACCGAAATTCAGAAAACTTATGACCAACAATAATATTCCCTTCCAGCCTGAACCCGATGTAGTATTGATCGGGGCCGGTATTATGAGTGCTACGCTGGGCGTTTTGCTGAAAGAACTGCAACCCGAGCTCACCATTGAAATATTCGAACGCCTGGACGTGGCCGCCGCTGAAAGTTCCGATGCCTGGAACAATGCCGGAACCGGCCATTCCGCCTTTTGCGAACTCAATTACACGCCCGAACTTCCGGACGGCACGATCGAGATTTCCAAAGCCGTAAAAATTGCCGAGTCCTTTGAAGTATCGAAGCAGTTCTGGTCTTACCTTATTCAGCATAATATTCTAAAACTGCCCGATACGTTTATCCGCAAAATTCCGCACATGAGTTTTGTGTGGGGCGAGCGAAACGTGGAATTCTTACGTAAGCGGCACGCGGCCCTTACGCAATGCCATTTGTTTAAAGACATGGAATATTCCGAAGATCCGGTGCAGCTGCAGAAATGGATCCCGCTCATGATGGAAGGCCGCGACACTTCTCAAAAAATGGCAGCCACCTGCATGGGCATTGGCACCGACGTAAACTTTGGCACCTTAACCCGCTGCATGTTCCACTACCTGAAAGGTACAACCGGCGTGAACCTGCATTTTGGCCAGGAGGTGCGCAAGCTTCGCCAGGAACCGGACGGAAGATGGAACGTGCGAGTAAAAAATCTGGCTACCGGCGAAAAGCACAATGTGCGGGCAAAGTTTGTGTTCATTGGCGCCGGAGGCGGTTCCTTGCCTTTGCTTGAAAAGTCGGATATTCCGGAAGGAAAAGGCTTTGGCGGTTTCCCGGTAAGCGGCCAGTGGCTGGTTTGCAACAATCCGGAAGTTATTGAAAAGCACCAGGCCAAAGTTTACGGCAAAGCTTCGGTTGGAGCGCCGCCTATGTCAGTACCGCATTTGGATACCCGCGTAATAAACGGGAAGAGAGCGTTACTTTTCGGACCTTATGCCGGTTTCTCTACCAAGTTCCTCAAAAGCGGTTCTTATTTCGATTTGCCGGCCTCCATAAAACTGAACAACCTCCGGCCTATGCTATATGCCGGCGCCCGGAATATTCCTTTAACCCGCTACCTGATCAGTCAGGTCATGCAGTCGCCGGAAGACCGGTTAGCCGTGCTGCAGGAATTCGTGCCCCACGCCAAACTGGAAGACTGGGATTTGCAGATTGCCGGGCAGCGGGTGCAGATCATTAAGAAAGACGAGGAGCAGGGCGGGGTCCTGGAATTCGGAACGGAAGTGGTGAGCGCCAAAGACGGTTCCTTAGCTGCTTTGCTCGGCGCTTCGCCGGGTGCTTCTACGGCAGTGGCCATTATGCTGAACCTGGTTGCGCGCTGTTTTCCGGAAAAATATAGATCCGAAGAATGGCAGCACAAGATCAGGCAAATGATTCCTTCGCATGGGCAGGATCTGGGTAAGAATGCGCAATTGCTGGAAGAAGTAAGAACCTTTACGAGCGAAGTGCTTGGCCTGAAACCGGTAGCATCCAGGTTGTAGGTTACTTGAAACGGTAGCCTGGTGACCCAAAAAGTAGAAGCCTCTTCCTGTAAAGGAAAGAGACTTTTTATTTGAAAAAATGCAGCTTTAAACCTACGGTTGGGAAACAATCAACCGCAAAGCACAGGTAAAATAAGGCTGGGTTCGGTAGTTGCCGTATTTCTGATCCCAGGCACCGGATTCCAGGTCATCGGCTAAGGCTTTTACCAGTTTTTCTTCCAGGCCCTCCGGTAAAAAGCCCCAGGCCGATTGCGACTTCCGGACCTCTCTTTCCAGAAAAGCTTCCGGCCGGCCGTAAAAGGCTTCCTGAAAACCATCGACACAATCCAGCGGAACCGGAATGGGTTTCACTTCGCAATTTCCGCCCAGGGCTTTTACTATTGTTTCGATTTTCGGGTAACGCTGCCTTTCTACGGCAATCAGCTCGGGGAAGTAATTCACGTTCCAGAATTCATCCAGGGCATCCGGATCGAAGGTCATGACCAGGACCGGACCGGTGGTTACGCGGCGTAATTCCTTCAGGCCTTTTTGCAGATCGGGCCAATGGTGTACCGTAACCATTGCCATGGCCGCATCAAAGGCCTTGTCATCGAATGGCAGCGAATCGGCAGTTCCGATTAAGGCCGGCACTTTCCCGTTTTTCTTCCGTTGCGACCGCATCATGGCCGAAGGTTCTACTGCCACCACATACCGGTTATCAGGCTCATACGAACCTGCTCCGGCGCCTACGTTCAAAATAGTTTTGGCCTCGCCTAAAGCTTCGGTTACGTATGCTGCAATTCTGGGGTCGGTTCGGCGGATATTGGAATACGTTTGTCCGCCTGTTTCATAATTAAATGCAGGGTTCGAGATCTTCATTGAAATTTAGGTTTTGCATGAAAGGTTTTGCCACTAAGACAAGCCGAAATCTGCTTTGGTTGCATGGGATCTTACCGGAATTTTACCTTTTACTTATGTACTTTTTATTGAACGTTCAGGCTTCCTTTATCTGAGGAGATTAAACATTGCAGAAACCAGCCGTGGGGTCTTGTGTCTGGATTATGCTTCGTGCGACACCGCTTTCAGCCCGATAATCGAGCCGATGAGGGTAAAAAGAAAGAAGATCCGCCAGAAGCTGGCCGGGTCTTTAAACACCAGAATTCCCATTATGGCGGTACCCACGGCACCAATTCCGGTCCAGACTGCATAGGCCGTGCCGATCGGTAAGGTTTGGGTGGCTTTCATCAGGAGTAACATGCTTACGGTTAAACAAGCCAGAAAACCGCCGTACCACATATACATTTCATTTCCGGTAGTTTCTTTCGTTTTTCCCAAGCAGGAAGCAAAAGCTACTTCAAACAGGCCGGCAATTATCAGGATGATCCAGTTCATACTTTTTTAAGCAAAGGTCCGGAAGATGGCTGAAAGATTATTTCTCAAATGTGAAAAAATGCAGCCGTTTTACCTGATTTCCGCCCTGATCCGGCTTAAGCTGCCCCGGGTTATTCCCAGGTAAGAGGCAATATGCCCCAGCTGAACCCGCTGTATTAAGTCCGGATGCTCGTCGAGCAATTGCTGGTAGCGTTCGGAAGCGGTGCGGAATTGCCGGGAAATGAGTCGTTCTTCCGTTTTTATGAGTTCCTGTTCGGCAAACCGCCGGCCCCAGTTGGAAATGGGCAGGTCTTCCAGAAAGAGTTTTTGCAGGTTACCGGCCTGTAATTCATATAAAACGCAATCTTCCAGCAACTCGATGCTTTCGTAGCCCTTCTGGTTTTCCACGTAGCTTTTCATGGAAATAACGGTATCGCCTTCCTTTCCAAACCAGAACGTTACTTCGGTATCCGGTAAGCTGGCAAACGCGCGGGCAATTCCTTTTTTTATAAAATAGATGTTCGGCTCAACTTTATCGGCCCTTAAAAGAATATGGCCTTTGGGAAAGGTGATCTCGGTAATGCTTGCTTTGAGGATCGCTTTAGATGTGCCGGGAAGCGGGTGAATTTTATCGAGGATTTGATCTAGGTGCATTTATTATCTCCTGCTTGCGTAGCACATTGCGTTTTGCGACTTGCCGAAGGACGGGATTTTTTCACGAATATAAAATAAGCAGTAAGGCAGAACCTGCGCAAATGTTTTCCAAGGTCCGTCGGCCGGACTTTCATCAAGCCGATCCTTGGGCGATTGTGTTTGGCAACGTTATTCTTTCTCTACTATATTTCCCTTTGCGCCGTTTGCATCCAAACCTGTTCGGTCTGTGATTTTGCCTTTGTCGATCTGCACTGCTATACCTTGTTTAGAAGCAGCGGATATATTGGTTAATGGTGTCTGGCCATTATCCGTAACGGACACGGCAACGGAATTTTTCCCATTGGCTTCCACCATTCCTTTTATTTCCACTTGCTGAACCAGGCCACCTTCCACATTAAAAGAATGCACCTCGTCGCCGTGCGTGGTAATACCGCCGGAAATTGTTAATTTCCTGATTTCACCTCCCGGTTTTACGCTAACTCCATCAGCCGGAAGTTCCATGATTACGCCTTTAACCAGCGTTTGTCCTTTGGAGCCATGGGTTACAATTCCGTTTTTAACGGTTATGCTCCCTACCGGTTTACTTACCTGCATCCCGATAGAGCCGTTGCCATGCGTAATCAGGGAATGAAAGGTTGATTTGGTAACCGTCCCGTCGTATTGATTAAACCCGCGTGCGCCTAAGCCAAAGGTTTCAATCTTATCTTTCGCTTCAAATTCATCCACAACCCCGAAGTTCACAAAGCCGATCCCACTCGGACCATAAGAAGTGATGGGTTTTTCTGCCGTCCATTTTTCCACCTTTCCCCACGTATCCAGCACCATATCGTTAACGCCATAGGTAGTTATTTCGCCAGTATGTGTGATGTTTTTTACCTTGGTTCCGTTGACTATAAACACGCCGGCCGTGATCATATCGGGCTGGCCGTACGGCAACATACCGTTGGAGTAAATTGCTCCCGTGGTAATATTGTCGGCAATTACCCAACCGCCCTGATCGCCAAAGCCGCACACAAATAACCCGGAGCCAATTACCGGTGCACCCTTACGACCCAGACTAATGTTGGTTAAAGTGGCATTGATTACACTTTCTGTATCGCTGTTATAATTGTAAACGGTAAACGCACCCTGGTAAACATTTACGCCATACTTCTGTGGCTGCTCCGAATACCGGCGGGAATCACAAGCCACAATGTCTATGTTGTCGGCAATAAGATCGGTTTTGCTGGTTCCCGCTCGGGTTAAGATCTGAACCTGCCCGGTTACTGTAAGGTTTTTCAGGGTAAGGGTTCCAAGATCGGCCTGGTTGCTTAGCAAATAAATGGCCCGGTTGTTCGGATTGGTTTGAATGGTAAGATCAGCAACCTCATTGTTGGCGGTAAGACCAAGGCCGTCGCTGCTGCTGAAACTTAAAATACACTTGTCTTTGTCAGTGCCTGTTATACTGAAGCCGGCGGGTAAGGTAATGGCGTAAGGACAAAGTATTGAGGTTTGTAATTCCAAAGCCGCCGGAGTGGCATTATTGAGAGCTGCCATCAGTTCTACCAGGGAATTGATCTGTATTTTCATGGTTTCTGTGTTTAAGGTAAATTACCTGAACAGGTCGCACAACACACAACTGCTTCAGAAACCAAATGTTCAGCTTACCGGGATCTTAATCCTGAATAAGCTACCTTTTTCTACCTCAAAAACGCTACCATTTCACCTGAAAAACCACTCAAAGCTAAACTCCCATTCCGAACTTTCCTTTTTTCTGTGCTTTCATGATCCGCAGTTCTGCTTTTCGAAGCTTCCCACAGAGGTTTTTTGTAAAGCCGATTTGCACGTGTCCTCTATATAAATTCAATGCGAAAGCTGCGCTGCATTCAAAAGTTCTGCCCTGTTCGTCAGTGGCGCCTGCAGCAATGCCTGGTTGCCAGTTATTTTTCTGCAGATTGTCAGTTTTCATCTTCGGTTTGTTCTACGTGCAGGATGTGTAGAAGCCGGTGAATGATGGGGGTGAAAAACACGGCTGTAATACTCAAAAATGCTACGCCGCTGTACAAGGCATAAAGGGAAGAAAATATTTTGGCAGTAGGCGTAGTCATTTCCACCACCGGTCCCATGCCGGTCAGGATCATACAGGCCATATGAAAACTGTCGAGCCAGGAAATTTTGCCGAAATGATGATAGCCGATGGTGCCCAGTGATACTGAGATCAGGATCAGGCCAAAAGCGAACAAGCCGTAACGCCCAAGCCGGACTAAGAAGTGCGGGAAAGGAACAACTTTTTGTCGGCGATTTTCTAATTTCATTTCTTTGGGAGTTCTTGCCTGAGGTCTTCCGGAAAGTGGGTTTACACTTCGTGAATTTCCGGTAATTTTTGTTTGATTGAACCCGTACAGGTCCGGTTTTCGCGCTGAGCAGTTTTGTTTCAGGAGCGGTTATACCAGGGTTGTCTTTTCCAACCAAAACACTACCTTTTTTCCTTTCGTCGGTTCGGTGCCCGCTGAATGTATTACCTCAAACCCTGATTTAAATTAGCCTACGTTCACGCCGAATAAATAGCCTACCAAAGCCGTTAAACCCATTGCGGCCGTGCCCCAGAAAGTAATGCGCAGGACGGCCTTCAGGATGCTGGAACTGCCAGTTTTAGCTGCCAGCGCACCCAAGGCGGCTAGAAATACGATCGCAAAGAAATATAAAGCATACTCCATGTTGGCAACGGGCAGAAAGAGCGTAACCAGCAAGGGCAGCAAACTTCCCACGGTAAAAGAAGCTCCCGAAGCCAGGGCTGCCTGAATGGGGTTTGCCTGCGTGATTTCATTCATGCCCAGCTCGTCGCGCATGTGGCTGCCTAAGGCATCGTGCTGGGTAAGTTCTCTGGCTACGGTTAAGGCCGTTTCTTTTTTAAGCCCTCTTTTCTCGTAGATCTCCGCCAGGCGCTGCAGTTCAAGTTCGGGCATATCGGCTAATTCCTGCTTTTCCCGCGCAATATCGGCCTTTTCCACATCTTCCTGCGAGCTGACCGATACGTATTCGCCGGCCGCCATAGACAAAGCGCCCGCTACTAAACCGGCCACCGTGGCTAGTACAATGGGATCGCGGGTGCTGCTGGCGGCGGCCACCCCAATGGCAAGACTGGCAGTAGATAAAATGCCGTCGTTGGCACCCAGCACGGCTGCCCGAAGCCAGTTGCTGCGCTGTACAAAATGCGGGGCTAAATAGTCGTTCGTTTCTTCTGCCATGGTTTGGTTTTTAGGAAATTGAAAGGCAACTCAAAGTGCGGTTGCAGGCTGGTTTGCGCCGAAAGTAAATTGCAAAACTATGGTTTCACGGTTTGATATAGTTCCTGTGTTGTCGGAAGTCTGGTCAGCAGGATAGGTTTGATGGTTACTTTCCAGCTTTGTTTTTTTCGGTCGTCGCGCAGTTCAATAAGGCTGGCGGGGATTGGGGTTAGGTGTGTTACTAGGAACTTAAAACTAATAGAACTAAAATCATGATTTAAGGCCATTATTTCAATTTCCTAATAAATCCCTTAATTCTCTGAATTCATCATTATTAAGTAAGTCTAGATCGTTTCCAGTTGCAAGTTTTATTGTTTCCCTAGCCTCCTTAATTCGATTTAGCATTGGTAAAATGATTCTCTTGCCATGCTTTACAAAGTTGTTTAAATCCTTTGTACAAGTTGGTATTTTGTAACCATCTCTACCAGATGCTATTAGGATACCATTATCCCTTAATGCACCCACAACTTTTGTTCTAAAATATTCAGGCTTTAATTTATCCTGTCTACTTTGATTTAAATGCCTGAAAATTTCCTTAGTTGTTATATATCTATTTTTAGGGCTTGTTCTTTGGAAGAATAATAAAAGTTTCAGAAAATTCAGCTGATCAGTTTTTTGCTGGTCTGTTCCTGTATGAGAATCCAAAAAGTTTTGGATTCTTAAATAACTTACTTCAGCAATTTGGGGATCAAAGCTTTCATCAATATTAGATTCTGCTAATTCACTATAGGTAAACTCTCTAGGGAAGAAGTTAAAATCAATTGTGATTGGTTTTAGCAGTTCTTCAAATTCTTGGCTGAACTCTGATTTTTTTGTTTCATCAAAAATGTAACTTAAAGTACCTGCAATGAAATCTGCTAATTGGATGAAGTAGCTTTGTTTGCTGTTTTGGATATTGAATTCATAACCAAAAAATAAGGTAGGTGGATGCTGTTTTTCAACATACCTTTTAAATTCTCTCATAAATTCGTTACCGCCGTGCTCATCAACAAATAACTCAAGGCTTGGAAATGTTCTGAAAAGTTCTTTATAAAGAAGATTATTTATGTATTTGTAAAATGACTTTTTATATCCAAAGCCTTTACCAAATAATTTTCTTTTGTCAACTATCACAGCATAAACCGAGATATCTAATTTGGCAATATCAGAAAGTATTCTTTTTCTTCTTGAATGATTTGGTCCAACTCCACTTGATTTAATTTCACCCGTTTGAAAGTTGTGAACTTTTCTAATCTGGTCAATCCCATCTCTAAGTTTATCCAGATTATCATTTTTGCAAATAACGGTTGCTACAATGAAGTGACTTCCTTGAGTTTCGAAATTAAATGAGTTGTTTCCAAATTCGTCTGCAAATGCAGTTATTTTATTTTGCATCATTTAATCTATTAGTTTGCGTTTATATAGCAATCTACACTTTCCAACCCAAAACACTACCATTTCCTAACAAAAACTACTCAAAGCTAAACTCCATTTCCGAACTTTCTTTCCGGGCTTTTTTCTGCGCTTCGGTGGCCCGCAGCTCTACCCTTCGGATCTTGCCGCTGATGGTTTTGGGAAGTTCTTCCACAAACTCGATGAGGCGCGGAATTTTGTAGGGCGCCAAGTTATGCCGGCTGAACTGGTAAATTTCCTGAGCCAGTTCTTTGGTAGGTTTATGCTCCGGTGCCAGAATAATGAACGCTTTTACCTGAAAACCTTTGATTGGGTGCGGACTTCCGACAACTGCCGATTCCACTACTGCTTCGTGCTCAATTAAAACACTTTCCACTTCAAACGGGCCCACGCGGTAATCCGAAGCTTTTATCACGTCGTCGTCGCGGCCGATGAACCAGATGTAGCCGTCGCCGTCTTTGTAAGCTTTGTCGCCGGTGTAGTAGAGGTTGTGTTTGAAAACGTCCTTTTTCTTTTCCGGGTCGCCGAAATATTCTTTGAAAATGCCGTTGGGTTTGCCAGTATCGGTGCGTACGCAAATGTGACCTTCTTCGTGCAGCGGCAGTTCGCGGCCTTCATCGTCGGCAATAATAATGTCGTAGAGGAAGGTGGGTTTACCCATGCTCCCGAATTTCAGTTCGTCGCCTACCAGGTTGGCCACCATGCAGGTGCTTTCGGTCTGGCCGTAGCCGTCGCGGATCATGATTCCGGTGCCTTCGTGCCAGGTTTCAATAATTTCGGGATTCAGCGGTTCGCCGGCCGCAACGCATTCCCGGAAGCTGAAGTTGAAGGCTTTCAGGTCTTCCTGAATGAGCATGCGCAAAGCCGTAGGTGGCGCACAGAAGGTCGTGATTTTATGCTTTTCGAGTTGCTCTAATTGCGCTTTGGCGTTGAACCTTCCGGCCGGATGATAGGCAAAAACCGTCGCGCCCACGTTCCAGGGCGCAAACACGCAGCTCCACGAAAACTTGGCCCAGCCCGGTTGCGAAATATTGTAATGCACGTCGCCTTGTTTCAGCCCGATCCAGGAAGCCGTGGAAAGGTGCCCGAACGGATAACTCAGATGCGTATGCGTAACCACTTTGGGCATGCCGGTGGTGCCGGAAGTGAAAAACAAAAACAGCGGATCGTCGGCTTTGGTCTGAGCAGCTTCGGCAGTTTTTTCCTGGCTTTCGATAGCGTTTAAAGGCTGCCAGCCAGGCTTTTCGCCGTCCACAATTATTTTGAGCTGCACGTTTTGCCCCAGCAGTTTTTCGGCTTCATCAATTTTATCCGCATTTTCCAGGTCGGAAATTACCACGTTGGGTAAGAGCTTTTCGAAACGGTATTTAATGTCCTGCACGCCCATGATCGTTGCTACCGGCACCATCACCAGGCCCCCTTTTATGGCCGCGAAATAGGCAAACCAGTTGGCCGGCAGCAAGGCCAGTTGCAGGAACATGCAATCGCCCTGCTGCAATCTGTTCGCCCGGAAAAAGTTGAGCAGCTGGTTTCCTTTTTCGGCTATTTCGGTATAAGTATATCGTTCTTCCTTTTCGCCATCGGTCCAAAGTAAAGCTTCCTGTTGTGGGTGCTGTTTCAGGTTAATGGCTTCAAACACTTCGGTAACCCAGTTAAAATATTCCGGTTTTTCCAAAGGCAGGCCGCGGAGTTTGCTGAATTCGTGGTTGGCTATTAAACTTCTGACTTCCTGGAAATAAGGCGTTAAACTCATATAAGTAGCGGTTTAAGATCTGATGGAAATGACTTTTAGCCGGAAAACAATAGCGTTTTATTGCGGCTGAAAAGATTGAATAAGGTACGAAAGGATTTGGTAAAAGGCGAAGAATGTGGGGATAGAATTTGACCCCACCCAACACTCCCCTAAATCAGGGGAGGGCTTTAAACTCTGATAATTCTGATTCAGACAGAAATTGTCTGAATCAGAATTATCAGAGTTTAAAGAATTCTCAGAATTTAAAAAAAAGATTTCACCCGTGCTCTTCCGGCACAATTGTCCGAAACAGCTAAATGCCTGAGATTAGAAAGCAGCAAAGAAAAAGTCCTCCCCTGTTTTTAGGGGAGGATTTAGGTGAGGTCAAACCTCCTTCAATTGCAAATACTTCCGCGCCGCCTGCGCCATGGTAGCCACACTCGCGCCCAGCATGATCACATCTTTTATCACCAATCTTCCGGCACCGCTCAAGTAAGGGAATCCGTGGTGTATGTCGCCAAGGGATTGCACCCAGGTTTCGGGCGTGGTAATAAGAAACGAAAGCGTTACCAAGCTCATGCCGAAAGCCAGAAAACTTCCCAAGGCGGAGACGCCCGGCCATAGCGGATAGGCGGCTATGAGCAAACCGATGAGCACGATCACCGTGCCGAGACCATAAGAGAAAATATAGGTGTGGTTTTCGGTGTGCCAGGCTACGTTTTCCGGTTTCAGTTCACCTTCTTTGTTCATGTGTTTTTTGTATTCCGGCGCGTCGTACTTATAAAAGAAGCTCATGAGCGGAGAGTTGGCTACAAACGGAACAATGCCGTTGGCTTCGTAAGGAAATGCTTTCAAGCCCCCGATCCAAACGAGTACGATGATGAGGCCAAGGCGGCATAAGTGTAGTCCGGTTTCCTGGAGGCTGGCCGCGAATTGAAATAATTTATGCATGGTTCAGAAATTTGTTTTATTGCAAATTTCCGGTTTTTATTGCCGCCATACCATGCACCAAAAGCTTTAAGGGATGGACAAATATCCCCGTCGCATCTCCCATTCGGCTTCACGGAAGTGCGTAGGGGAGAGGCCAATGTGTTTTTTAAAAAAGCGGCTGAAGTAATGTTCGTCTTTAAAACCCAGGCTGGCAGCCACGCCTTTTACCTGCGTATCGGTGTGCAGCAATTCCCATTTGGCCCGAAGCAGCACCTTTTCCGAAATCAGCATCGACAGGCTTTTATGGAAGTGCTTCCGGCATAAACTTCCCAGCGTTTTAAGCGGCAGGTGCAGGGCATCGGCGTAAAAAGAAGGCTGGTGGTGCTTGCTGAAGTTCTCGTTTATCAGGGTTTCGAGCTGGGTTAAAACCGCCGGAATTTGAAACTTCGGATTGCAGCCCGGCGTTTGCGCGGTCTTCAGACGGGTAAGTTTTACCAGGAAAATCTTCAGGTACGAGAAGACTAGCTCGCCGGTGGCCAATTCCCCGGTTTTCATTTCTGCCTGCATGTTTTTAAGCAGTTGTGCCAGTTCTATTGCCGTTTCCGGTTCAACGGCTATGGGTTGGGCGTTGTACACCTGGTTGAAAAGCACCCCATTGCAGCCTACTTCGTGCTGGTAGGTTTCGATGCAGAAAAAGTTCGGGTGAAAAAGCAGCAATTGCGCCCTGGTCGGGGAATGGGGTTGCAGGGCGAAAGCCTGGTAAATGTTAAAGCAAAATACCTGCCCCGGCCCAAAGCTGGTTTTCGAGAAATCGGTTTCCAGCCTGCCTTCGCCTTCCTGTACCCAAAGCACGCTGAAATAATTCGTATGGTTTTGCCACACCTTATCCTTCGCCTGAACCTCTGAAATAAGCAAGGGCTCCGTTTCCTGGTTGGCTTTGTAAACGTGTAAGGGCAGCTTTCCGGTCAGCATCTCATTAAATTATAGTAAAACCGTAGCCTTAAAAGCTCAAAAACTGCTCCGCCTGCAATTCCATCAGTTCCAGGTAAAAAGGGGTAATGATCTTGCCTTCGGCCATATGGTTATGCACTTGCGGGATGCGCACCTTATTGGCGAGTACGTGCATGCCCAGGTAATTGAAAATATCGGTCAGGTGGCTCATGGCCAGCAAGCCGCCCTGGGTGCCGTTGGAAATAGCCAGCATGGCCGCCTTTTTATGGCGAAAGGTATTCGGGTAAGCCAGGCCGTCGATGAAGGCTTTCAATACACCGGGAAACGAACCGTTATATTCCGGCAACACGAAAACAAACTTTTCGGAACCGGCAATCAAAGCGCTAACAGCATTAAAAGCTTCGTTTTTGCCGGTATGCTCGTACAGCGCAGTGCTGATAAAATCGACGGGTAATTCCTGCAGATCGAGTAATTGTGTGGGCTGCTGAAACTTCTGTAATAGCATGTCGGCGTACTGTTCCGCAATTAAGCGGGAAATAGAATCATTCCGGTTCGTGCCGACAATTATCGTGATCATGCTGAAAGAGTAATTTTCTACCGGCCAAAGTTAACTAAAATCCGGTTTGGTATGGGTAGCCGTTTGCGTTTAACCGTTTTTCGGCGGAAAAGGATATTGTTTTTAAACCAATTTTCCGGATTGGTTTTATCGGTTCATCTGTAGAGACGCCCAATTTGGGCGTCTCTACGTTCCGGACATAAAAAAAACCTGTGAGGTCTTTAAGACCTCACAGGTTTGAAACATTGGTATTCTAAAAACTCTCTCCTGAATCAGAGGAGAGTTTGGTGGGATTAAACGTTGTCGGAAGTTGCTTTGGCGGCGATAAACTCGCGGTTCAGCATGGCAATGTTTTCCAGGGAAATGCCTACCGGACACTCTGCCGCGCACGAACCGATGTTGGTACAAGCGCCAAAGCCTTCTTTGTCCATCTGGGCAAGCATGTTTTCTACACGCGTTTTGCGCTCCACTTTACCTTGCGGCAACATGGCCAGCTGGCTCACTTTCGCGCTAACGAACAACATGGCCGAAGCATTTTTACAGGCTGCTACGCAAGCGCCACAGGCAATACAGGTAGCAGCATCGAAAGCTTTATCGGCAATCGATTTCGGAATTGGAATAGCATTGGCATCCGGTACGCCACCGGTATTCACCGATACGTAGCCACCCGCCTGGATGATCCGATCGAAAGCAGAACGGTCTACGCTCAGGTCTTTGTGAACCGGGAACGGCTGGGCTCTCCATGGTTCGATGGTAATGGTATCGCCGTCTTTGAACTTACGCATGTGCAGCTGGCAGGTAGTAGTACCTGTTTCCGGACCGTGCGGACGGCCGTTAATGAAAAGGCTGCACATACCGCAAATACCTTCGCGGCAATCGTGGTCGAACGCGATCGGGTCAACGCCGGTGTGCGCAAGATTTTCGTTTACCACGTCCAGCATTTCCAGGAAAGACATTTCCGGGGAAATATTTTCGGCTTTGTAGGTTTCTAATTTACCGGCGTCGTGGTTGTTTTTCTGGCGCCAAACCCGCAGCGTCAGGTTCATGGGTTTGAGGTTCGGATTATTTCCTGCCATAACTTTTTATAATTAAGAATGAATAATTAATAATTAATAATTATTTCCTCGCGGATCAATTACCTTATCAATTTCTTCACTCCATATTTCAATTATTAATTCTTAATTATTAATTACTAATTATTTATAGCTCCGCTGGGTCAGCTTCACGTTTTCGAACTTCAGTTCTTCTTTGTGGAGTTTTTCCGGCTGGTTCGGTCCGGTATATTCCCAGGCGGCAACGTAAGCATAATTGGCATCATCGCGCAATGCTTCGTTTTCCGGCGTCTGGTATTCCTCGCGGAAGTGACCGCCGCAGCTTTCGTTGCGGTTCAGGGCATCGTCTACCATCAGCTCGCCCAGTTCCAGGAAGTCAGCTACGCGGCCGGCTTTCTCTAAAGTCTGGTTGAACTCTTCGTTTACGCCCATTACCTTCACGTTTCTCCAGAAGTCGGCCCGCAATTCGCGGATCATACCTTTGGCTTTGGTCAGGCCTTCGGCGTTACGCGCCATACCGCAGTAGTTCCACATAATGTGGCCCAGTTCTTTGTGGTATTCGTCTACCGTTTTGGTACCGTTAATGGAAAGCAACTGCTGAATACCGTCGCGAACGTTTCTCTCGGCTTCGGCAAACGCCGGATGGCTGGTTTCTACGCGGTTTGCCGGCATTTGCGCCAGGTAATCGCCAATGGTGTAAGGAATTACAAAATAACCGTCTGCCAGACCTTGCATCAGGGCCGAAGCACCTAAGCGGTTCGCGCCGTGGTCGGAGAAGTTACACTCGCCAGTGGCATATAAACCCGGGATTGTGGTCATCAGGTTGTAATCTACCCAAAGGCCACCCATGGTATAGTGTACCGCCGGGTAAATGCGCATTGGGGTTTCGTATGGGTTTTCGCCGGTAATTTTGGCGTACATTTCGAACAGGTTACCGTATTTAGCGGCTACTTTATCCTGACCATCACGCTTAATAGCATCGGCAAAATCAAGGTACACAGCCAGACCGGTCGTTCCTACGCCTCGTCCTTCGTCGCAGGCCAGTTTCGCGTTCCGGGAAGCCACGTCGCGTGGTACCAGGTTACCGAAAGCCGGGTATTTTCTTTCCAGGAAGTAATCGCGATCCTCTTCGGCAATCTGGGCTACTGTAATTTCGTTGCGGCGCAGGCGCTGGGCCATTTCCTGGGTTTTAGGAACCCAAACACGGCCGTCGTTACGCAGCGATTCCGACATCAGCGTCAGTTTAGACTGGTAATCGCCGGAAACCGGAATACAAGTAGGGTGGATCTGGGTGAAGCAAGGGTTACCGAACAGAGCGCCTTTCTTGTGCGCCCGCCAGATAGCCGTAGCATTACAGCCCATAGCATTGGTACTCAGGAAGAACACGTTGCCGTAACCGCCGGTAGCCAGAATTACCGCGTGCCCGCTGTGCGACTCGATGGCGCCGGTAACCATATTCCGGGTAATAATACCGCGGGCTTTGCCGTCTACCATTACCAGGTCCAGCATTTCGGTGCGCGGGTACATTTTTACTTTACCGTAAGCGATCTGGCGGCTAAGCGCCGAATAAGCGCCTAAAAGCAGCTGCTGTCCGGTCTGGCCGCGGGCGTAGAACGTCCGGCTTACCTGGGCACCCCCGAAAGAACGGTTCGCAAGAAGGCCGCCGTATTCGCGGGCAAAAGGCACGCCTTGCGCAACGCATTGGTCAATAATATCTACCGAAACCTGGGCCAGGCGGTAAACGTTGGCTTCGCGGGCGCGGTAGTCGCCGCCTTTAATGGTATCGTAGAATAAACGGAAAACGGAGTCGCCGTCGTTCTGGTAGTTTTTGGCAGCGTTAATACCACCCTGAGCCGCAATAGAGTGTGCACGGCGCGGGCTGTCCTGGTAGCAGAACGCTTTTACGTTGTAGCCCAGTTCGCCTAAAGTAGCAGCAGCCGAAGCGCCGGCCAGACCGGTTCCAACTACAATTACGTCGTATTTCCGTTTGTTGGCCGGGTTTACCAGCTTCACGTTAAATTTATGTTTGTCCCATTTTTCGGCCAAAGCGCCTTCCGGGATCTTGGAATCTAAAATCATATCGGTAAAGAAAATGAATTACTTAAACAGGAAGAAATAAAGCGGCATGGCAGCAAAGCCAAGGCAAACGATAATGGAAAAAGCGTAACCGAAACCTTTAATAGCCGGGGTGTACTTTTTGTGGTTCAGGCCCAGCGTCTGGAAGGCGCTCTGGAAACCGTGCATTAAATGGTAAGCCAACGCAATCATGGAAATTACATAAAGGACAACGTACCACCAGATCTTGAAAGATTCAGCCACGCGGATGTACAGGTTATCTACCATTACCCCGTCGATCATTACCTTGTCGAGGCCGCCGGTTTTCGTTGGCAGGAAGAAATTGTACAAATGAATAATTAAGAAAACCAAAATTACTGTTCCGAGTAAACCCATATTACGGGAAGACCAGTTACTGTTCTGTTCCGGATGGTTTACCGCATAAGCTATAGGACGGGCAGCTTTGTTGCGGCGGGTAAGCGCAACGGCATCCCAGATGTGAAATACGAAGCCAGCCAGCAACACAAATTCCATTACCCTGATAACCGGGTTGTGGCCCATGAAATGCGAGTACACGTTGAAAGCCTGGCCGCCGTCGTTGTTAAAAAGCTGCAGGTTACCGATCAGGTGAACCACCAGAAAGGAACAAAGAAAAAGGCCGGTAATCGACATCACGATTTTGCGGCCTATACTACTGGAAAACGTTTTAGTAAACCAACTCATTTGTTAATTATTAGGTTTTAAGTAAGCAGAGTAGAGATTGTTTAATTGTCAAAGGTAAGAGCCGGATATGTATAAAACAACGTTGGAATCATATTTTGAATGAGTCTAAATAGTTTCAAGGCGTTAACATAGCAATTATGCAATAAATACCCGGTAAAATGAGTTTAACCTGTTATTGGGAACAGAAATTCGTAAATACCCGAAAGTTTTAGAATACATTTGTTTTTTGCTATATTAGACCGGACTTTATGAGAAGAAAACCTACCGTTTGGCAGAAATGTTTTTTTAGCTTGCTGGTGGTATGGGGTATATATTTTTTAGTGCTTCCAAAAGCATTGGCAACCCATATCCGGGCCGGCGAAATTACCGCTAAAAGCGATACAGCGGTAAACAACCCCAACCCCCTGAAGTATTATTTTAAACTGGTAACCTACGTAGACCCGCGACCGGGCATTCCGGACGACCAGGCGACGCTATTTTTCGGAGACGGTACCAGCCAGACGGTAGGTAAGTTTTCAGATGTACCCATTGCCCCGGATATTAACCGCCGGGTTTTTTATTTTGAGCATATTTATTCGGCAGCGGGCCGCAGCTACGATGTTGTTTATAACGAAGAGAACCGCAATTCCAGTATCATTAATATTGCCAGTTCCAGTACGAATAGTTTTTACATCCGCACCCGGGTCAGCATTTTTCCTCAGATCGGCATTAACCGTTCCCCTCAGTTCAGCGTTCCGCCTATAGACTGGGCTGCCCAGGGGCAGATCTTCGTTCATTTTCCGGGAGCTTACGACCTCGATCAGGATAGCCTTTCTTACCGTCTGGTAGTTCCGCAACGCAACTCCGGACTTTCCACCGCGCCGGTTGCGGCAGATGTATTTAGTTACCGTTATCCGAATGATCCGAGCTTTGGCGGAAATACCGTTACCGACCCGGTTACCGGTGTTACTCCCGGGCAACCTGTGCGGTTCGATCTGAATGCCCACACCGGAGAGATCCGCTGGAATGCCCCGAACATGATAGGGGAATATAACATTGCCCTGGTGGTAGAGGAGTGGAAGGTTGTGCCCGGCAGGGGAGCCATAAAGCTGGGAGAAGTAACCCGTGACATGCAGATCAGGGTAAGAGGCACGGTAAACCAGCGACCCATATTGCAGGTTCCCAACGATACCTGCGTAGTGGCCGGAACCCTGATCCGAAGCGTGGTAAAAGCAACCGACAGCAATGGCGACCCGTTAACCCTTAATGCCTATTCCGGAATTCTGCCGCCGGCTACTTTTGTGCAGACAGCGCCTACTTCCGGTACTTTCCAGTGGCAGACCAGATGTGCCGATATCAGCGAACAGCCTTACCAGGTAGTGTTCAAAGTTACCGATAATCCGGGGCAGGGAGAAACGCCGCTGGTAGACCTGAAGGCCTGGAACATTACAGTGGTGGGACCGGCGCCTACCGGCTTAACGGCTACGCCGCAACCGAATAGACAGATACTGCTTACCTGGAACCAATATACGGTAGCGGGTTGTGCCAATGCCGAGAAAATACTGATCTACCGGCGGGAAAACCTGGCCAATTTTGTTCCTACCACCTGCCAGACGGGCGTACCTGCCTCTACGGGTTACCAGAAAATAGGTGAAGTAGGCCCGAATATCACTTCCTTTACCGACAATAATAATGGCCAGGGTTTGCGGCCGGGGGCTAATTACTGCTACCTGATCTACGCCCAGTTCCCGGCCCCGAAACGCGGCGAAAGTCTGGCCTCACTGGAGGTTTGCGCCGAAGTGCCGATCCTGGGTACGGCGCTTACAAACGTAACGGTAACCGAAACCAGCCTTACAAACGGAAAAATACAGGTGCGTTGGAGCAAGCCTTTAGGCGACCTGAGCCAGTTTACCGGCCCTTACCAGTACCGTTTGCAGCGGGCAATTGGCGTTACCGATGGTCAGATTTACAAGCAGATCTTCTCCTCGGCAAACCTTGACGATACTGCTTTTGTAGACCAGGGGCTGAACACCCAGGACAGCGCTTACCACTACCGTTTAGATTTTTATTATACCAATAACGGGGTGCTGGAATTACTGGAATCGAGCCAGCCGGCCTCCAGTGTGCGGTTAACGGCCGAATCGGTAGGCGAAACCATGCAGCTGAACTGGACCTACCAGGTACCCTGGAACAATGAACCACGCAAGCACCTCATTTACCGGGAAATAAATCAGGCCTTTGTGCTCATCGACAGCGTGCAGGCCGGGCCTTTCAGCGGCAGTTACACCGATCGCGGGACCTTCAATAATGAACCTCTGAGATTCGGCCGGACGTATTGTTATTACGTGCAAACGGTTGGGCAATTTGTAAATCCAAAGCTGCCGCCGGTTGTGCGCAATAATTCGGAAAGATTCTGTGCCGTAGTCCGCGATACCACCGCCCCTTGTCCACCGACGTTGAGTCTGGCTCTGCTTAATTGCGATTCGCTGCAGCAGGTGCCTTTCGGACCGCCTTTCAGCAATAAGCTCCGCTGGCAGCCGGCCACTGGCAACGAATGCGGCAACGATGTAAAAGAATTCAAAATCTACTACCAGGCCAGGGAAGGAGAAAGCTTTGAATATGTGGCTACTACGCCGGCCACGTCCTTCCTGCACCAGAACCTGCCCGTGCCTTCGGGTTGCTATGCGGTTACGGCCGTAGATTCTTCGGGGAACGAAAGCCGCTATAGCAATATCGTGTGCCAGGATGTCTGTTACTTCCTGGAACTGCCCAACATTATTACCCCGAACGGCGACCGTGCCAACGATACCTTCCGGCCGCGCCAGAGCGCCTTTATCCGTTCGGTCCGGTATCAGGTGTATAACCGCTGGGGCGTAAAAGTTTTCGATAAAACCACCGGGCCAACCATTGATTGGGATGGTACCGCCGATGACGGGAACCGCTTAGCCGATGGCATTTATTATTACCTGGCGGAAATAGAATTTGCCGGCCGGGATCCGAAGGCCTCGAGGCGAACTTTTAAAGGCTGGGTAGAAATAGTCCGGTAGAACTTCAGGAAAAGCAGCTTCAGTAATGGGGCTGCTTTTTTTATAACGGTAGGTTTCAGACAAAAAAAAGTAGCTGGCCGGGAAAGTAAAACCGGTTGGGGTTCTTTTTGAAATTTATCGCGTATCTTTCGGCCCGAAATTTATTGAACAGCAGTAAAACTTAAACAGCAACATGAAGGCATATATTTTTCCGGGCCAGGGTTCACAGTTTGTAGGCATGGGCAAAGACCTCTACGACCAGTTTCCGGCCGCTAAAGAAATGTTCGAGAAAGCCAACGAAATTCTTGGTTTCCGCATTACCGACCTGATGTTTAACGGCACCGACGAAGAGCTGAAACAAACCAAAGTTACCCAGCCGGCCATTTTCATTCATTCGGTAATTCAGGCCGCCATGCTTCCCGATTTTAAACCAGATATGGTGGCAGGGCACTCTTTAGGCGAGTTTTCGGCTTTGGTTGCCAACAAAGTGCTTGCTTTTGAAGACGGTCTGAAACTGGTAGCGCAACGTGCCATGGCTATGCAGAAAGCCTGTGAAAACGAACCTTCTACCATGGCGGCTATTCTAGGCCTGGACGATGAAAAAGTGGTGGAAATTTGCGCAAGCATTACCGACGAAGTAGTGGTTGCCGCGAACTTTAACTGCCCGGGGCAGTTGGTAATTTCCGGCAGCGTAAAAGGCGTTGAGCTGGCTTGCGAAAAAATGAAAGCAGCTGGCGCAAAACGGGCTTTAATTTTGCCGGTAGGCGGCGCTTTCCATTCCCCGCTAATGCACAGCGCGGAAAAAGAACTGGCCGAAGCCATTTACAACACCGAATTTAACGTGGGCATTTGCCCTGTTTACCAGAACGTAGATGCCAAACCGCACATCGATCCGGAAACCATTCAGCAGAACCTGGTAAAACAGCTAACGGCCCCGGTTTGCTGGACCCAGAGCGTGCAGCAAATGATCGCCGACGGCGCTACCTTATTTATTGAGTGCGGACCGGGTAAAGTGCTGCAAGGTTTGGTAAAGAAAATCGATAAAAATGCCGAAGTAGCCTCGGGTGTCGTAAATGCACCGGCAGCTTCCTAAAAAAACGGTATCCTTTCTCATATAAAAGCCCTGGTTCAGAATCCTGAACCAGGGCTTTTTTTTATGTTCCGGTTTATTTTACTCTATCTGCCCATGATGATAAAGCCTTACCGGTAACTGGTCGGGGCATTCTTCCAGAAGTCTGCAGATCGATTTGCGAAGTGTAGGGTGAATAAAGTCCGGAAGGATTTCGGCCAGGGGCATGAGGGTAAAGCGGCGCAGGTGCAATTGCGGGTGCGGGATCGTCAGGCTGGGTGCGGTGCGGATATGTTGGTTATGAAAAAGAATGTCGATGTCGATGACCCGTGGGCCCCATTTTTCCAGGTGTACCCGTCCGATCATTTTTTCGATGCGTTGCGTTTCATGCAGCACTCTTTCAGGCAGCAATTCGGTTTGTAATTCCAGCACCTGGTTCAGAAAAGGTTCCTGGTCGGTGTAGCCCCAGGCCGCTGTTTCATAAACCGATGAGATTTTGGTTATAGGGCCTACCGATTCCTGTAAATAATGGATCGCTTTACTTAAATATTCCAGCCGGTCGCCAAGGTTACTGCCTAAAAGTAAAATAAGATCAGCCATTATTCAGGTTTTTACGGAAAAAGGATACGGTTTTTTCGGCTGCTTTTAAAGCATCAGCCGGTAATTCAGTTTTAGAATAAGGGTGCGATCCGCCAAAAGAATGGTCGGCGCCTGGTACGATGTAAACCTCAGCGTCCGGTTTTTGTTCGAGCAGTTCATACGCCCGGGAAACCGGAACCACCGGGTCCTGGGCGCCATGCACAATAAGCAAAGGTTGCTTTAAGGCCGCCGTAGCCTGTTTTACATCGAAGCGGTCCGGATTGGCGGCATAATCTTCGTAGAGCTGGTAATACAGCGGCATTTGTGCCTGGGTGCGGGTATTCAGGTTGTAAATTACGCCTTCCTGTTGCCAGCGGGCAATTACTTCTTCGCCCCAACCCGGGTTCATGTGGCTTACGCTTGCCCAGGTAGCCACAGCTTTTATGCGGGCATCTTCGCGGGCCTTTAAAAGCACCAGCCCGCCGCCCCGGCTATGCCCGATAATGCCGATCTGCTCCGGATCGATTTCTTCCCGGAAAGAACAGGATTCACCGGTCAGGTAATCGAGCAAAACCCCGAGGTCTGTCATTTCCAGCGAGAAATTATTATTGCCAAAAGCTTCCATATCAACCAGATCGTTACTTTCGGTGGTGGCGCCGTTGTGCGAAAGGTTCAGTTTTACAAAAACGAAGCCCTGACCGGCAAAATAATCGGCCAGTAAATTCCAGTAGCCCCAGTCTTTAAAGCCTTTAAAACCATGTACAAACACCACTACCGGTTTTGGTTTCCGGTCGGGTATAAAACAAGCATCGGCGCTGAAGGCCCGGCCGTGCGGCGGCTCCAGAATAAAAGGTATTTTCCTGATTTCGGACATAACAAAAGGGTTGAGAAAGGGAAATAAGAGAAATAATACGGGTTTTACAAATAGCGGGTTTGGAATACATACGGAAGGGTGGTAATATTGTACGTTCAAGAAAATGAAGATCAGCTTAAATCAGATTCAGGCCCCGATTGCCGCCGAAATGGAATTGTTCGAAAAGAAATTCCGGGCGAGTATGCAATCGCGCGTATTGTTGCTCGATAAAATAATGAGCTACATTGTAAAGCGCAAAGGCAAGCAGATGCGGCCGATGTTCGTTTTTTTTACCGCCAAACTCTGTCGCCACTGCGAAATTACCGACCCTACGTATCGCGGCGCGGCTTTAATTGAGTTGCTGCACACGGCCACCCTGGTGCACGACGATGTGGTGGATGGTGCCAATTATCGCCGGGGTTTCTTCTCGGTAAATGCCCTCTGGAAAAATAAAATTGCCGTTTTGGTGGGCGATTACCTGCTTTCCAAAGGCCTGCTGCTATCGCTCGAAAACAACGATTTCGACTTGCTGAAGATCGTAAGCAATGCCGTGCGCGAAATGAGCGAAGGCGAACTGCTGCAGATCGAAAAAGCCCGCCGCCTCGATATTACCGAAGAAGTTTACTTTGATATCATCCGCCAGAAAACCGCTTCGCTGATTGCTTCCTGCTGTGCCGTAGGCGCCGCTTCGGTAGATTCTTCGCCGGAAGTAATTGAAAAGGCCAGACTTTTCGGCGAAAAAGTGGGCATTGCGTTCCAGATAAAAGACGATCTGTTCGATTACGGCACTGCAGAAATTGGCAAACCGGTAGGCATCGACATCAAGGAAAAGAAAATGACCCTGCCGCTGATCTACGCCCTGCAACACACCGACTGGCTGACCAAGCGCAAAATGATCTACCTGGTTAAAAACAATGATGGTAAAAATGAGCGCGTAGCCCAGGTAATTGATTTCGTGAAGAAAAGCGGCGGCCTGGATTACGCTATTCAACGCATGAACCAGTTTCACCAGGAAGCCCTGGAAATTCTGCATACCTTCGAGCCATCGCCATCCCGCACTTCTTTAGAGCAACTCCTGGCTTACACCATTGAGCGGGAAAAATAGCCTGTCAAATCTGTTAAGAAGCCATCTCAAAAAAGCTGTCATCCTGAGCGATAGCGAAGGACCTTGTTGGCTCGTTGCATAAAAGCCAGAAACAGCGGTAATACCATTAGCCGAGAAGTTGTTTCGCTACCGCTACCTTTGGCAATCGTTTATGAGATAGAATTTACTCAGAAGAATTGAAGCCCTGATTAAACGGCTGTGAGAATTCCCGTTTTCCGGGTTTGCCATTTCCGAAGAATAAACCGGTTTACCGGCTCCTCGAACAGGTAATAGAGTCCGATGGAAATTACGTTCAGGATCAGGAAAATAAGGGATTTATTGTCGGTTACGTGGAAGTAAAAGACCTCGTACACCAAGCCTAAATGGATCAGGTAAAAAGCGTAGGAACTCCGGCCTAAAACCTGAGCAAGCTTGCTGCTCAATATCCGGGACAGACTTGTTCTTTCCGTAAGCAGTCCGTAGAACCACAGCACAATACCAATTGGCAGCACGAAATTGTTTACCAAGTTTATTATTTCAATGCCGCCGAGTACCGGAAGCATCTTTCCGTTCAGCCAGGAAAATACGCCGTAAAACAGCAGCAGGCACAATCCCCCCGCAATCGTAAATGTGCTTCCGTTATTTTCGAGAGACTTGTTAATTGCATTTTTCTGCATTTTCCGGGCCAGAAGGTAACCGCAATAAAACTCGAAGCAGCGGCCAAACAAGGTGCATTTCAGCATAAAGTTGGCGTTTACCATAAAAGACTTCGGTTCCCCCAGTTGCGCGAGAAAAACGATTGAAAGCCCCGCAAGCAAAATCAGCAAAACCGACCAAATCTTTAGTTTCCGGAAGACCAGGAACAGGAGCGGGGCGCCCAGGTAAAAGCATTCCTCCACCGTTAACGACCAGCCCTGGGCAATGCCGGTAAGCCGTTCAAACGCAAAGAAACCTTTCAGCAAGCTCAGGTTCAGGAACCAATGCCACGGATCGAAGTTTTTCTGCCAAAGCAATACGATTATACTCAGTACCAGGTAAAGCGGATAAATGCGGGCCACGCGCCGGAGGAAGTAGTTTCTAAAGGAAATGTTGCCGGCTGGCAAGGCTTCGGAATACCGGTAAGAGATCAGAAAGCCGCTTAAAACGAAGAAAATGCTTACGCCCATTTGCCCTGCATGCATGCTCTGGATAATAGGTTCCGGCAAAATGCCACGGCCGGGAAGCACGTGGTGCACGAAAACCAGGTAAGCCGCTAGCGCCCGGACGCCGGTAAGCGCCGGAAAATACTGGTTCTGGTTTACGGTGGCGGTTTTCAAGAAGGTTAGATTTTAAAACAATTGAAAAGAAAGCTACGCCAAAGCCGGTTCCGATTCCGGGAGCCTTTTAGCGGTTTTCCGTCGGATGTACTGGTTTACCGGTTCTTCGAAAAAATGGTAAGCTATGGCGGCTAAAACATTAATTATCAGGAAAATAATAAACTTGTTTTCGCTTACCTGAAAATAGAGCACCTCGAAAATAATACCGCCGTGCAGCAACGAAAAACTGAAGGAATTTTTGCCTAAAAACCGTACCGGTCTGGAACTTAAAACCCGGGAAACCAACGTAGTTTCGGTAAGCAACCCGTAAAAGAAAAGACAGACGCCGGCCGGAAAAACGAAATTGTTTATTAAAGTAGTAATGCCAACCGAAAAACCAGAAAACAAAACCACTTGCTGGTGCAGAAAATAAACGATCAGCAGCAGGCAGCTAAACATCCAGGCCATACCGGCAAAAGTCAGCCGGTACCACTTTTTCTTTGGTTGGCTTTTTAAGTCTTTTTTGCTGAAGTATTGTGCCAGCCGGTAACCGCAATAAAATTCGAAGCAGCGGCCGAAAAACGTGAAATCGAGCAAATATCCAACCGTGGGAACAAAGCCGGACCCGGGAAATTGCTTTCCGATAAAAACCAGGCCGAGGCCGAAAAGAAAAATAATCGCCAGGGTTTGCCAGGGAAACCGCCTGAAACCTATGAAAAGCAAGGGTGCGGTCAGGTAAAAACATTCCTCTACGGTCAGCGACCAAGCTTGGGAAACACCGCTGAAAAGATCGTGGTAGAAAAAGCTTTTCAGGAACGTGAAATTCAGAAACCAGTGCCAGCTGCTAAAATCGCCCTGCAACAAAAGCACCACCAGGGTAACCACGAGAAACAGGGGATAAATACGGGCAAACCGGCGGATGTAATACCGGCCGAAATTCTCCTTTGTAGTCTGAAACGAAGTGGCGTAGCGGGTAGAGATCACGAAGCTGCTGAGCACAAAAAACACCGCCAGGCTGCAATGCCCCGCCATCTTGATCATCATGAATAAAAAAGGCGGCAGGAATTCTTTGCCCACGTTCGTATGCCCCGCAAAAACCAGGTAAGCAGCAACCGCCCTGATGCCTGTTAAAGCAGGGAAATAGGTGGTGCGGGTTGAAGTAAGAGCAGCGCCTTGGGGCATGGTGTGAAATATCCTAATTCCAAAAATACGAAATTCAGGCTGAATAAACCGAAAGAACCGGTAAAAGCAGAGCCGCATTAAACATTGGCTTTCCGGCCGGGTTATAGACTTGCCGGGTAATTTAGAATGGTTCTAGGCAGGAAGAGGGGTCGGGGTTGGGCATTGTTTATATAAGATCGGCGCATATATAAATCCGATTCCGGTTTTACAGGCCTGATTAATAGCGTTTTTGGGTTTCGTTTTCAGATAAAATCCTGCTTTCGCCGTATACTTCTCCCGGCCGGGCAAACCTTAAATTAAATGTTGCTAATAAAAGCACATATTCCTTACATTTGCACCAGATAATTCAGAAAAATTAACTATAAAACGAATAAAACGATGGCATTCGATTTAGACATGATCAAGGCAGTGTATGCCGGAATGAATGATAAAATCTCCGCCGCGCGTGCAGCCGTTGGCCGCCCGCTTACCCTTACGGAGAAGATTTTATACACCCACCTTTATGAAGGAAAAGCAACCACTGCTTTCGAGCGCGGCAAAACGTACGTAGACTTTGCGCCGGACCGCGTAGCCATGCAGGATGCCACTGCCCAGATGGCGCTATTGCAGTTTATGCAGGCCGGTAAAGCCACGGCTGCCGTTCCTTCTACCGTACATTGCGATCACCTGATCCAGGCCCGCGTTGGCGCCGAATCTGATTTAGAGCAGGCGAATGCTGAAAATAAAGAAGTTTACGATTTCCTGGCTTCTGTATCGAATAAATACGGTATCGGATTCTGGAAACCAGGCGCCGGTATCATTCACCAGGTAGTTTTAGAGAACTATGCTTTCCCGGGCGGTATGATGATCGGAACCGATTCGCACACGCCAAATGCCGGTGGTCTGGGTATGATCGCAATTGGTGTTGGTGGTGCCGATGCCGTAGACGTAATGGCCGGAATGGCCTGGGAGCTGAAATTCCCGCGCGTAATTGGCGTGAAACTGACCGGTAAACTGAACGGCTGGACGGCTCCTAAAGATGTGATCCTGAAAGTAGCTGGTATCCTGACCGTAAAAGGCGGAACCGGTGCGATTGTAGAGTATTTCGGCGAAGGTGCGAATAGCATGTCTTGTACCGGTAAAGCTACCATCTGTAACATGGGTGCTGAAATTGGCGCTACTACTTCGGTATTCTCTTACGACCAGAAAATGAAAGATTACCTGGTAGGTACTGAACGCGCTGAAATTGCCATGCTGGCTGACCAGGTTGCCGAGCACTTACGCGCCGACGACGAAGTTTATGCCAACCCGGCTGCTTACTACGATCAGTTAATCGAGATCGATCTTTCTACCTTAGAGCCGCACGTAAACGGACCGTTCACGCCGGATGCGGCATGGCCGATCTCTGAATTTGCAGCTGCCGTTCGTACCCACGAGTGGCCGGCTAAACTGGAAGTAGGTCTGATCGGATCCTGCACCAACTCTTCTTACGAAGACATTACCCGAGCAGCTTCCATTGCCAAACAGGCTATCGACAAAGGCTTGACCGTAAATGCGGAATTTACCGTTACGCCGGGTTCTGAGCTGGTACGTTACACCGTAGAGCGCGATGGTTTATTAGATACGTTTGCCGAAATGGGCGGCGTGGTATTAGCGAACGCTTGCGGTCCGTGCATCGGCCAGTGGGCACGCCACACCGACGATCCGAAACGCAAAAACTCCATCATCACTTCCTTCAACCGGAACTTCGCCAAACGTAACGACGGTAACCCGAACACCCACGCGTTCGTGGCTTCACCGGAAATCGTAACGGCTTTTGCCATTGCAGGCGACCTTACTTTCAACCCGCTTACCGATACCCTTACAAACAAAAATGGCGAAGCCGTAATGCTGGATGAGCCAATGGGTATTGAGATGCCGGTGAAAGGTTTTGCTGTAGAAGATGCCGGTTACGTAGGTCCGGCCGTAGATGGCAGCCAGGTACAAGTAATAGTAGATCCGAATTCTGATCGTCTGCAGTTACTCGAAGGCTTCCAGCCTTGGAACGGCCAGGATCTGATGGGTCTTCGTCTGTTAATTAAGGCGCAGGGTAAGTGTACTACCGACCATATTTCCATGGCAGGCCCTTGGTTGAAATACCGCGGTCACCTGGATAATATTTCCAATAACATGCTTATCGGCGCTGTCAATGCGTTCAACGGCGAAGTGAACAGCGTGAAAAACCAAATGGTAAGCGGCAACCCTTATGCCGAAGTTCCAAGCGTAGCCCGCACCTATAAAGCAGCCGGAATTGGTTCTATTGTAGTGGGCGACGAAAACTACGGCGAAGGTTCTTCCCGCGAGCACGCGGCCATGGAGCCTCGTTTCTTAGGCGTACGCGCGGTATTGGTAAAATCGTTTGCCCGTATCCACGAAACCAACCTGAAAAAGCAGGGTATGCTGGCCTTAACTTTCGCCAACAAGGAAGATTACGACCGCGTACAGGAAGACGACCTGATTGATATCATCGGCCTGACCAGCTTCACGCCGGGTGTTCCGCTGAAAGTTGTTTTACACCACAGCGACGGTTCTTCCGATACCATCGATGTAAACCACACTTACAACGAAGGTCAGATTGCCTGGTTCAAAGCCGGTTCAGCCCTAAACCTGATCCGTTTACAAAGCCAGAGTGCTACTGCCTAAATCGCTATTATTTTAAATTGAAAAAGCCCGGTTGCTAATGCAGCCGGGCTTTTTATTTGAGGCAATTCTTAAATCTGGTTTAGTTAAATCGGGTATAAAAAATGCTAAGATTGCAGGCTGAAAAACTGCACTATCAGGCTTAATTCCAATTTTCATTGCCGTCTGCTTTAGCTGACGGTAGCAGAAAAGCCTGATTTTTGCAGCCAAACTTTTTGAAATGTTTGGCTGCAAAAATCAGGCTATTGTCATCTTCAAACAGCCTGCAATCCGTCAGCTAAAGCAGACGGCAATGAAGAGGTAGCATGAAAGCTTTGTGTCCAAAATGAGTTATTTAATAACCTGAACTTTGGCAGTATAGGTACGGGCAGCATTACTGATTTTTACAAAATACAAACCTGCCGGTAAGCCTGAAACATCAACATTTATTTTTCTATCGGCTTTTCCCTGCTTAACCGCTACTGTTTTGCCAACCGTATTCAGGAGCGTTAATTGGTACGCGCCGGTAAAATTTTCCTCCGGAAGATCGATCGTCAGGTTACGGGAAGCCGGGTTCGGGTAAACCTTGAACGGTAATTTGGCGAAGGCTGCTTTTTGCCCGGTAATAATTTTAATTCCTAAGGAATCGTAGCGGTTCTGGGCAGCCTGAGCACTTGCTTTCAGATCGTTGAAGCTGTCGCCGGCCAGGATGGCAAAAGCGACGGTAGCGCTGTCGCTTGGATTCAGATCAGGTAACTTACTGCCAATCAGGTGGGCTACATCGTTGCCGGAAGTTAAATTGCCGGCCATTTTACGGGCTACGCCGCCGGAAAGGGCCTGGTACTTTTCCGCATCCGTAAAACCATCGCTGATGTTAATGGTACCGGCCGGTGGAGTTCCGTTATCAAGGGCATAATAAGAAGGGGCGCCGGAAGTCAGGAGTTTTATGCCCGCAAATAAAGTATCCCGTTCAAAAATATAAACATAACCCATTTTTGTGGCAGAATCCCACAACGCCACGTTCCGGATCGGGTCAAAAACATCCCAGTCGGCAAACAGGCCCGCGTATAGGTTTGTGAGGGTATCTGCCTTCGCGTTCCGGACTTTATATTCCAGGATCACAAATTTATCGTTCGGGGCATTTTGCCAGGCATAGGCGTGGTAATCTATGGTCACACCAACGCTTGCGGCAGCAGTCGGATCATCCTGCATGCTGCCTTGCGCCTCCTGGTCGGCATACGGCGGGGTGTTTACGTAGCGGATGGCGTTGATCCGCTGAAAATTATTGTCCGGGGAGTTTGTTGCGTTCCGGATATTATCGGAAACCTTCGTAGGGGCGCTGCCAACCAAAAAACCGCCTTCCGAAAGCAGGTTCACTTTCTTGTACCGCACACTGGCGCCCTGTTCCGGGCTCATGTTCTGGAAACCGATATTGCCTTTGCTGGTAACTGTAACCGCTAATTTGTTGATATCTATGGTCAGGTAATCCGGATTGATTTGCAGTTCATAATACTGGTAATCGGTATAGCTGCCGTCGGAAAAACTAAAGCGAAGGATAAGTTTCTGGTTTAGCGGGGCATTGGGGTGAATGTGCACCTGGAAAGGTGTATTGTTGGAAATGGTACCCAGAGTTGCCATGGGGCCGGCGGCGAACGTATTCTGCACCACAGTCACATTCGGGGAAGGAGAGGAAAGCGTAACGGTAAGATTCGTTAACGGATCCAGGAAGTTTTTAAAATCAGCAAGAATATCTAAGGTATCGCCCGGGAAAATTTTATCTGCGGCCTGCAGGTTTAAATTGGTAAACCGTACCGATTTTACATTGGCAGCAGAAAGCGCTTTGGCCACATCCAGAATTCCGGAACCCAGCATTTCGGTGTAATTCGCATTGCCGGCCACGCTGTAAATTCCTGCATCGGCCGTAACCCGAAGGCGTTCGGCAATCTGAAGGGCATTGTATTGCGGGAATTTCTTTTTCACTAAAGCAGCAGCTCCGGCCACCATCGGGCAGGCAAAAGAAGAGCCGCCCACCACCGTGTAGGCGCTGTCGTGCACGTTGGCGGTAGTCCGGATGTTTAAGCCCGGAGCGGAAATATCTACCAGGTGGCTGAAAGTAGCATTCGTGGCTTTTACGTTCAGGTTGTTTAAACCGGCCACGGAAAGCACGTTGCTGTAAGAAGCCGGATAGAAATTAAGTTTGGCGTTGGTATTTCCGGCGGCAGCCACCACCACCGCATTCCGGTTTATGGCTGCATAATTAATAATGTCCTGCTCATAGAAAGAGAACGGCGCCCAGCCACCCCACGACAAATTGATCACGTCGCAATTATGGTCGGCCGCGTACACGATGCCTTCGTAACCGGCAAAAGAAAAGGGGTTGCTGCTGCTTGTATAAATTTTTATGGGCAGGAACTTGCTGTTAAAGCCTACCCCGGCCACGCCCCTGCCATTATGGGTAGAAGCGGCGGCCACCCCGGTCACGTTTATGCCGTGGCCCTGAAGAAAAGGCGTAGCATCGTTGTCTTCATCGGCAATATCCCAGCCCCGGAAATTATCCACGTAGCCATCGTTGTCGTTATCGAGACCATCGATCGGATCGGCATAATTATATTTCAGGTTCGTGCGGAGGTCTTTATGCGTGTACCGGATGCCGGTATCCAGAATGCCGATCACAATAGAAGTATCGCCTTTTTCAAAGTCCCAGCCCCGGTATGCTTTAATATTTTTTAAGTGATACTGGGTTGTTGTGGCCATCGAATCGGCCATTGGGTCGTTGGGCTGGTAAAGGAGCGGGTAAAAGCGTAACGGTTCGGCATATTCCACTACGCCGGTGGCCAGGATCGCCTGCCGGGCTTTATCCAGAGAAACCGTATTGTTTAAATTTAGCTGGTAGATCAGTGAAATGTCAACCGCATCGGCTTTGCCTTCAGGTAAAAATCCTTTTGGGTATTTCCGCACCAGACCGGTAGCCTGTAAGGTTGCCAGTGTTTCCTGCAGCTTCCGGAGGTTTATGCCATCGCTGGTAATGTTGCGTTTGTACTCGGGTTTAAGTTTAAATACCAGTTTTCCGGGGATATTCCGGGCTTCCTGGGCGTTGGCGGGAAGAAGGCCGAAAGTGGTGATAATGAGACAAAGAAAGGAGTAGAAATACCGCATAGAGGCAAAGTTTTATAAATAATCTTAGCTTTGATGAAATTTTAGTGAATATATAGGTAAATTGTAAATTTCTAATAAAACTGGTAGGTTAAATACTTATCAGCTAAATTTAGGTTTCAAAATACGGAGCCGGAACTTACGAATTTCATTTCTAAAAATAACAAAACTATTTTATTATTAATACTATGAATAATCTGAAAGAAAAACACCAGGCATCGTTGGATGCTGCTATAAAAGCGCTGCACGAACGTACGTTCTATTCCATTTTCCCGGAAAACCCGTCGCCGGAGATCTACGGCGAAAATGCCGACAAAGAAGGCCGCGAAAAATACAAAAACACCCTGAATAAGAATTTTGCCGAACTGCTGCAGGAAAGCCCGGAAAACTGGGTAGGGCAGGAGGAATCGCCGTACACCCAGGAAAAGCTGGGCGTGAAATATCCGTTCTTTTCCCCTGAAACGCTGATTAATCGTGCGGAAGCTGCTTTTCACCAGTGGCGGAAAGTTTCCCCTTCCGACCGGGCTGCCCTGCTGGTAGAATCGCTGGAGCGTTTGCGGAGCCGGTTCTTCGAGATCGGTTACGCCACCATGCACACCACTGGCCAGGCATTTATGATGTCGTTCCAGGCCTCCGGTCCGCACGCTGCCGACCGCGCGTTAGAGGCCGTTGCCACCGGCCTGGAAGAACAAACCCGCTATCCGGAGCAGGCCAGCTGGGAAAAACCGATGGGCAAATACAGCCTTCGCCTGAATAAAACCTGGAAAGCTGTGCCGAAAGGAATTGCCCTGGTAATTGGCTGCTCCACTTTCCCGACTTGGAACACCGTGCCGGGCATGTATGCCAGTCTGGTTACCGGTAACCCGGTTATCGTGAAACCGCACCCGAAAGCTGTATTGCCAATTGCCATTATTGTTGCCGAAGTGCAGAAAGTGCTGCAGGAAAACGGCCTGGATCCGAACATCTGCCAGTTAGCCGTAGATGCCGACGACCGCCTGATCGCCAAAGAATTAGCCGAAAACCCGAAAGTAAAAGTGATCGACTATACCGGCGGTACCGAATTTGGTAACTACCTGGAAAACCTGCCGGGTAAGATCGTATTCACCGAAAAAGCCGGGGTAAACTCCATTATCCTCGATTCGATGAACGACCTGGATAAAGTGGCGCAAAACCTGGCTTTCTCTTTAACCCTGTATTCGGGCCAGATGTGTACCGCGCCGCAAAACTTCTTTATCCCGGAAACCGGCGTAAATGTGAACGGCGAAATAGTGCCTTACGAAACGGTAGCTCAGAAACTTGCCGATGCGGTAACTGCTTTGGTAAATAACCCGAAAGCCGGTCCGCACGTGTTGGGCGCCATTCAGAACCCGCTTACCGAAAACCGCGTGAAAGACATGGCTTCCATTAAAGGCCGGAGCGTGCTGGATTCCTGCCAGGTACAAAACCCGATGTTCCACGAAGCTCGTACCTGTTCGCCGGTAATCTATGAAGTAAATGCTACCGACAAAGAAGTGTACAGCAAAGAGCTTTTCGGCCCGATCGCTTTATTAATTAAAACCCGGAATACCGACGAAAGCATTGAACTGGCGAAAGAAATGGCTATGGAGCACGGCGCAATTTCCTGTGGCGCTTACACCACCGATCCGGAAACGAAGGAAAGAATCATGGACGAAATGAGTCTGGCCGGCACCCCGGTAAGCTTCAACCTGACCGGCGGCATTTACGTGAACCAGAATGCCGGTTTCTCCGACTTCCACGTAACCGGCGGCAACCCGGCCGGAAACGCCTCCATCACCAACCCGGAGTTTTTAATTAAACGCTTTACCTGGGTAGGTTTCCGCGAGCCGGTTGCTTAATTTTAGAATTGCTGATTGTTAATTGTTAATTGTTGATTGGTAATTTCTGAAATTTGTAATTTCTGATTGGTAATTGATGATAGGTAATTGATGATGGAAGATATCTGAAAGCTATCTCAAAACTAACTGTCATCCTGAGCGCCAGCGAAGGACCTCGTTGGCGCTCAGCACTAAGCCAGATTTAAGGGGTGTACCAAGAGCTGACGAGTTGTTACGTTATCGCTCAACATGACAGCCATTTATAAGTTTGTACCAACTCAAAACAGTATCATATTAATAGAAAAACCTGCCGCTCAAGAACGGCAGGTTTTTCTATTATAAATCAATTAACAATCAGCAATCAACAATTAAACAATTCTACATTTTTCCGCCGGCAATCAGGCCACGTAAATCTTCGCCCAGGTTTTCGATGTTCTTTTTAATTTCGTCCCAGGCCGATTGGCTTTTTTGTTCCGGGGAGCTCATTTTTTCGGCAATCTTAGCGCGTTTGGCTTCCAGGGCAGCAATGTGTTCGTGGTAGGTATGGTTGGAATCGGCTGTGGTAGCATTGGCGCGGGCTTGCAGGGTTTTGATCTTATTGTCGAGTTCTTCCAGGCTTTTCCTGATCTCTGCCTCCGTTAAATTCTCGGGAGCGCGCATGTTTTCCGGTTTTAAGTTATACGTGTCCATGGTTTGTTTGCTTTTAGGTTTTGCGCCGAAAACGGTACCGTTTTCGGCTTAAAACCTAATACTGCCTTTAGGCTTAAAAGGATATAGTTACGCTTCGGGTTTCAGGTTTACTTCCCCACATTGTTTTTTTAAGGTTGTACAAGTGCCAGCGGATTCAGACTTTATTTCAATGGTCTGGTGGCTTGTGCAATGGATTATTCCTTTGAAAAGAAGTAATTTGGTTTGAAATACAGGGGGAGAACCCCTACATTTGTTTTCTGAAAAGGGCAGTTGCGACTTCTATATTTTCCGGATTTTGGGAGGTATAAATGATTGGATGAGTTTCCTTTTTAAAGATAGAAACAGGAATTTGTGACGGAAAAAGATGGGAGAAACAACCAAACCGCTTAATTTAATTTTACTGGTAGACGACGACGATGTTACCAATCTGGTGAATTCCCGTTTGCTTACCAACATGAAAGTTGCCAATGAGATAAAAGCTGTCCGGAATGGCAAAGAGGCGCTGGAGTTTTTAAAAGAAGCCTGCAGCGAAAATCCGAAACCTGGTTTTGTTTGCCCGGATCTGATCTTTCTGGATATTAAAATGCCGGTTATGGACGGCTTTACTTTTCTGGAAAAATATGCGGAAGAAGGGTTCGACAGACTCGACCATGTAATAATTCTAATGCTTACTTCTTCGGCCAGCTTTTACGATCTGGAAAAGCTCAAGAACTATACGAAAGTGAAAAAGCACCTTTCCAAAGCGCTTTCCGAAGCCGATGTAAGGGAAATTCTGAAAAACTATTTTGCTCATAAACAAAACAAAAAACCACAGGCTTAACTGTGGTTTTTTGTTTTACCGGCTATCTAATTCTTCTGAAAAGTTGGTTGGAAATAACTGCCTCTCTGCTTTAGTCCCCAAGCTGTTTGGAGTCTTCCAGAGGATGACTTCAAACTATGAATGAAAAACAGGGTCTCCGACCCGGCTCTTCAGGTATAAAAGTTGATTGATTGGCAATCGGCTTTCACCTGCTCCCTTTAATTCAGCTGCCGTTTTTCATAGCTAACAGGAAGTCAGAGACTTCCCATTTCATTTTGAATTTGAAGTCGACCTGCGGAAGACTCCAAATAGCATACCATAGCCGTTAAGCTAAGCTAATTTATTGGGTCATCCCGAACACAAGTGAGCGCGAGGAAGCGCGAAACTTGCGAGCGGAGCTCTGAGGGAACTTATGCAGCCGCATATTTAAAATTAAACGGTAAGACAAATCGTGCTACGCTCGCTTTGTCATAGAGGTATGTATAGGTTTCCTCGGCGTTGCTCGGAATGACCAGCTTTTCTTCTTAGCTTGACGGCTATAGTGTTTTCACCAACAACCATGCTTCAGCCTGCTTTTACCCGACAAATAAAACTTTATCTGCTCTAGGCTATTACTTCGGAAAGGGGCCAGGTAAAATAGAATTGCGAACCCCGTCCCGACGATTCCACCCAGATCGCTCCGCCTTTTTCTTCGGTAATTTTCTTAATTATAGATAAACCCAGACCGGTATTCTCCGAGGTTAACCCGCTTCCCAAGGCTTCGAATTGCCTGAAAATGATTCCCTGATTTTTCGGATTAATGCCGGGGCCATCGTCGGCTACCATAAACCGGAGGAATTTCCCTTCTGCTTCGCAACCAATCCGGATGCTGCCTTTGGCCAGGTCGTGGTGCTTTATGGCGTTGTTAATGAGGTTGTTAAAGATCTGCCGCAAGAATATTTCTTCGGTGTATAGCGTTGGCAGATTTTCGGGTATTTCTATCTCAAAATTATCCGGAATGTTCAGGAAGGAAGTTACCTCGTAAAGCAGGCTTTGCACCTGCACTTCTTTTTTCGGTAGTTTGTTTTTCCCGGCCAGCGAATACGATAAAATATCCAGGATCAGGTTATCCATCCGGTCCGTCTGGTTTACCACTAGGTTCAGAACCGGGGGAATTTCTTCTATGGCACCCATTTTCAGGTAGGCCTCCAGGAGCATGGCCAGCCCTTTTATGTTTTGCAGCGGCGACCGCAGATCGTGCGAAACAATGTGGGCAAACGCATCGAGTTCCTGATTTTTGCGCTGCAGCAGGTCGTTTTTTGCTTCCCTTTCGGCCAGCAGGGTAGTAACTTCCTCGTTCGACGAAAGCAATTCCAGGTTCAGGCGCTTGATTTCGTGCAGCTGGCTTTCGGTTTCCAGGTTCTTTACCCGGAGTTCCTCCAGCAAATGGATCAGCTTCATGTTCTGATCCTTGATCTCGGCGTAAGGCGAAATTTCCGAATCTTGGGCAAAGTCTTCCACCCAGTTATCGATCACGGCTTTGGAAATAATGGGATGGTTGGCCGGAATCCTTTTTTTTAACTTTACCCGCGTCCCTTTTTCGTCTTCCGACTCAATGCTGAAACTGTCTACTAATTTACGGGCGTTGGAAATACCCATTCCCCGGCCGGAAAAGGTGTTTCCCGGATCCAGGTACAGGTCCAGGTTCCCGATGCCGCGCCCGCGATCGGCAATATAAGCTTCCAGGTACAAAAGGCCGTAATCGTCGGTTATATTGAACTGAATGCTGCCTTCGCCTACGAATTCAACTACATTCCGGCAGATTTCCGAAACCGCGGTGGCAAATTTGGTTTGATTGGCCAGCGCAATGCCGCATCGTTCGGCTAGTTGCATGGCCCGTTTATAGGCCAGCACCACATCCAGTTCGTTGCTGATATTTATTTTGGCAATGCTACGCTGCATACTTAAATCTTCGGTTTGGTAACGATCACCAGGGTGTCGTCGGTTCCCCGGCTGAAATCGCGGTATATTACTGCCGCAATCAGGTTCGGGTCGTGGCGGTGCAGGTCCGGGTAACGGGTAAGGTCCATGCGCGATTTTATGCCGTCGGAGTGAAGCACCATCAGGCGGCCGGCCTGCCATTCGGTACGCTGGTTATGCACCGTATGCGGAATATTATGGCCTAAGATACCGTTATAGGAAACCAGGTTTTTAATTACGGTATAACTGCTGTGGCTGAAGATCTTCCCGGTAATGTTGCCGATGCCGCAAAAATCCAGTTCGCCTTCGCGGGTGTTTATTTTTACCACTGCGCCAACCGCTCCCCGCGTTTTCCGGATGTCGGCGTGCAGCTCCCGCATCATTTCGGCCGGGGAAATGTTTCGGCTTTTCAGAAAACTGGCAACTCCCTTCGAAGCGGCTTCGTTGGCGTCCGGTCCATGGCCCAGGCCATCTAAAGCCAGTATGTAGGTCTTACCGTCTATCTGCCGGCAGTACCAGCCATCGCCGCACACGGTTTCGCCGTTTTTGGCCACCATCACGCTGCCAATCTCCAGTTTGGGGGGCTTGGAAATCTGGGTTTCCGGGTGAACGGGTTTGAAAATACGGGAAAGCAAAATGGTGCCGGTTTCGGGGCGGGAATAATAATCGAAAAACGAAGACTGCCTTTTTATCGCGCCCAGGCCTTCGCCGGAGGAACCATACGTAGAAATGCCGTCTTCCATCATCCGCTCCGGATTGGCCATGCCTGGTCCGTGATCGATGCAGATGATCTCGATGCCTTTCAGATCCGGATCGGTGGGTTTAACCAGTATTTCGCCGCCGGTGGTAGCGTGCCGCACCAGGTTGGTAGCCATTTCCGACACCACAATGTTTATTTTGCCGAGCTCGGTTTCTGAAAACCCGTAGGTTTCGGCCAGCTTGGTAATGTCGCGCTTTACCAGGCTCAGGTAACTACGGTCGGCCAGCACAAAGCGCTGGTGTTGGTTAACGTCCATTTTTCCAGTGTGTAATGGTAACGGTGGTGCCTTCGCCGGGTACGCTTTTAATGCTGAATTCGTTTACCAGCCTTTTGGTGCCCGGTAAGCCCAGGCCCAGGCTTTTGCCCGTAGAAAAGCCGTCTTTCATGGCCAGGTCGATGTCTTTAATGCCGGGACCCTGGTCTTCGAAGGTAAGCCGCACGCCGGTCTGGCCGTTCCTGCTGATCAGTTCCAGCAAAACTTTGCCGCCGTTGGCGTACTTCAGCATGTTCCGGACCAGTTCGCTGGCCGCGGTAATCAGCTTGGTTTGGTTTACCAGGCTCATGCCGATTTTGGTAGCCAGCTCGCGCACGCGGTTCCGGAACGGAACCACATCCTGCTCCCGCAAAATCGGCATCGAATCTTTAGAGATCTGTATCATCGGCGGGCTCCTGGTATTCTTCCTGATTTAAGAGGTTAAGCCCGATCTTATTCTGAAGAAGCTCCATTCCCTTTTCTACGTTCAGGGCAGTATGCACCCCTTGTAGTGTAAGGCCTAATTCTACCAGCGTAATGGCTACGGCCGGCTGCATACCCACAACAACGGTTTCGGCATCCATAATCCGGGACATGGAGGCAATATTCCCCAGAATGCGGCCCATGAACGAATCTACAATGCTTACTGCCGAAATGTCGATTAAAACACCTTTTGCTTCGGTTTTGCTTACCATGGTAATCAGATCGTTTTCCAGGTTAAGCGCCAACCGGTCGTAAAGGTCAACTTGAATGGTCACCAGCAAAAAGGGGCCCATTTTCAGGATCGGTATTCTATCCATCTATATTACAGCAATGAAATTTTTGATCTTCTATCCATTTTTTTTACTTCTACGCCCATCATGTCGTAAGCAAGACGGAGGGCGCTGGCCAGCGAGGCTTTGGTTTTTATGTTGCTCAGGTCTATGCCCAGGTGCACAATGGTTTGCGCAATTTCGGCCCTGATCCCGCTGATAATGCATTCGGCGCCCATTAAACGGGTGGCGCTTACGGTTTTAATTAAGTGCTGGGCCACCAGCGAATCTACGGCCGGTACGCCGGAAATATCCAGAATGGCAATGCTGCTGCCGGTAGCCACAATTTCCTGCAACAGGTTTTCCATTACGATCTGGGTACGGGCGCTGTCCAGGGTTCCAATGATCGGCAATGCCAGAATGCCTTCCCAAACCCGGATAACCGGCGTAGAGATCTCGTTTATTTCGTCGGTCTGGCGCAGGATCACTTCCTCACGGCCTTTAATAAACGTCTCGAAGGTGAAAATGCTCAGGCTGTCGAGCAGGTTATTTACCAGAATTATTTCCTTATAAAGTATTTCCGGCTGGCTTTTAAATTCTTTTTCCAGGGCATCGAAAAGGCTTTGTTTCAGGCTGAGCACAAACGTACCGGTTTCGCGCGGGGAGTAACCCCGCCGGGCCCGCATCACCGAAATTTCCCCTAAGGTATCGCGGATCGGTTCAAATTCCCGGGCATTTATATCGTTCATGTTGCCGCTTTCCAGTGCATTTAAAAAGCTGTCGAGTAATTGTTCCGATTGGCCATGAAGTTCTTCCATGTTCATCAGGTCGTCGCGCAAGTCTTCGTCTGTCAGCTGGTATTTCATCCAGCTTTCAAGGATCTGGGCTTTATTCTTTCTTATTACTTTCGACGTAGCATTTTTCATAACAATAGGGAAGTTGATGTTAAGGTTGGTGAGGCTGATTTTTATGGGCAACTGCCGCCGTAATGCGTCAGATGCACTTTTCGAGCGCTTAAAGGTAGGGATTTAATGCGGTATCAGAAATTTTCAAGCGGTGTTTTAAACATTTTTTGTGGTTGCCGGTTGCGGGTAGTTGCCAGGCAAAAACAACCGTAAAGTTCAAATTTCCGGTTTAGAAAAGGCAGGCAGCAATTGCCAGTTTATGAAAGGAGTGCATTCTATGCAGTTAAGTTCTTTTGCTGAGCAGCGTTTTAAACCTTTTTTGGTTTTCCTGGTTAAAACGCTATCGTTTCAGTTTAAAAAAGGAGAAGCTATGAAAACTTTATACCGGGCCGAAGTAACGGCCAAAGGAGGCCGTAGCGGTCATGTAAAATCTTCAGATGGCATTATTGATATGAAGGTGGCTTTGCCGGAAGGCCTGGGAGGCAACGGTGGGAGCACCAATCCCGAACAGCTGTTTGCCGCCGGCTATGCTGCCTGTTTTCAGAGCGCCTTGCTGGTGGCAGCCGGCCGGCAGCACGTGCATTTAGATCCGGAAAGTACCGTTACGGCCCATGTAGATTTAAACCAGGTAGACGATGGCGCTTACAGCCTGGGAGTAACCCTGGATGTAGATCTGAAGGGATTCGATAAAGACAAAGGCCGGCAGATCGTAGAAGAAGCGCACCGCATTTGTCCGTATTCGGTAGGTACCCGCGGGAATGTGGATGTGAAACTGAATGTGCATTAGTAAAACCTCACAGGTCTCCGAGACCTGTGAGGTTTAGATACCTTCATGAAAAATAATTAAGGAACGTGCCTGGGTACGTTCATTTTTGTGTTTAAAACGCTACCATTTCAGGTTAAAAAGTAAAGGCTGTTTTGGTCTCTTGCAATTTCCGGGAATTGTGTTAATTTTACTACCCTGCAAATGGTTTCCATTGGCATTTTTGTTTGTAAGGATAGTTTTAGAGCATGATTCAGTCTTTTGCATTACTCGGGTTTCTGGTGTGGCAGTTTCTGGCAACGGCGCCGGTTAAAAGTTTGTACCTGGCCAAAGACGCTACCATTCATTTTAAGTCCGATGCCCCACTGGAACTCATTGAGGCTACTTCTACCAAAATGAAGGGCGTACTGAAGCCGGACGACCAGACCTTTGCCTTTTCGGTGCCCAACAATACCTTCGAAGGGTTTAACAGCGCCTTGCAGCGGGAACATTTCAACGAAAATTACATGGAGTCGAATAAATTCCAGAACTCCACTTTTACCGGGAAAATTATTGAAGATGTTCCTTACGATACCGATGGCACCTACACGGTTCGGGCCAAGGGCAAACTAAACGTACACGGCGTGGAGCAGGAGCGGATCATTAAAGCTACCATCCAAATTAAAAAAGGCACGATAACTATTACCTCGAACTTCACCGTGCCGCTGGCCGATCATAATATCACCATTCCCAAGATCGTGTACCAGAAAATTGCCGAAGAGATTTCGGTTACCGTGAATGCTGTTTTCCTGCCGCAATCTTAATTCCCGGAAATGCGCTTTTTAAGGTGGTGTTCGGTTCTGTTTTTTTTGTTGCCGCTCCTGGTTTCCGGGCAGCAGCTACAATTAAACACCCGCACCTTCGAATACCAGAACGAACTCCTGAAAGTTAAAAAGCTCTACCAGGATCAGGATGGCTTTATCTGGCTTGGCACCGCGCAAGGACTTTTCCGCTTCGACGGCCTGAAACCGGAACCGTATCGGTTAGCCAGTAAAAAGCCCCTTCCTTCGGTTTCCGCGCTTTTCCAGGACAAGCAAAAACAACTCTGGATCGGTTGCGATAATGGGAAAATTTACCGCTTAGTAAACAACCAACTTCAGGCTTTCAGCCCCGAAGAAGGAACGCCCAAAGAAGCCATTCTCGATATTGAGGAAGACGCCAAAGGTAATATCTGGTTTGCTACTTACGGCGAAGGCATTTACGTCTGGATAAAGAACCGCCTTTACAACCTGAACACCGACGACGGCCTGCCGGACGATTATATTTATTCGCTGGCACGGGATGCTTACGGTCAGATCTGGGCGGGAACCGATCGCGGCATTGCCGTTTGTAATTTCAGTACCGATAAGAAAGCGATCCGGAAAATTGGTGCGGCCCAGGGGCTTTCCGATAATATTGTAACGGCATTGGCCCCATGCCCGGCCCGCAAAACGATTTGGGCAGGCACGTATTCCGGCGGCTTTTGCCGGATCGATGCGGCTACGCTGAAAATTTCAAACTTCCCGGCTTCGCAAAACTGGCAGGAGGGAGGCGTGAAAGCGCTGCTGCCTACCGGCAGTTCCTGCATCATCGGTACGCACGGCCGCGGCCTCTGGAAATTCGATCCTACAGAGCCTGAGCGGTTAATTTCCTTAAACAACGATGCCGCTTCAACCAGTTTAAGAATTACCGACCTGATAACCGATGCCGAAGGTACCATGTGGGTTGCCGGCAATGCTCCCGAAGTGCTGACAGCCTTCCCAAACCTTCGCTTTTTAGAAACGGCCAAGGGCGTAAAACCAACGGGCGTTCAGGCGGTGCTTACCGGCAGGAACGGCAATATCTGGTTCAGCACGGAAGAAGGTTTGTTTTGTGCCCGAAAGCAGTTGCAGGGATTAAAAGTAGAACCGGCATTCATGGAGCAGCCCTTCCGGAAATTCAAGATCATCAGCCTTTACGAAGACGTTCATGGGCTTTTGTGGATCGGGACGTTTGGCGGCGGTCTTTTCCTGGCCGATCCGGTTTCGAAAAAGGTAAGGCAATTCACCGAAAAAGACGGCCTGATAAACGACAACGTATTATCGATAGCCGGCACGAAAGAGGAAGTCTGGCTGGCTACCCTGGGCGGCGCTTCCCGCTGCCGGATACAGCCGGAAAATAAAGCGCTGAACACACCACTAAACTTCGAGAATTTTAACCAGCGCGACGGCATCGGCTTTAATTACATTTACCAGGTATTCATCGATTCTAAAAAGCAGGTCTGGTTTGCTACCGACGGCAAAGGCCTGATAAAACTCCAAAACGGCCGCTTCACCCGGTTCACCGAAAAAAATGGCCTGATTTCCCGCACCGTTTATTCCGTTGCCGAAACGAAAGATGGAAGCCTGTGGGTAAGCGCCCCGAAAGCCGGTATCTTTAAATTCAACGGAACGGTTTTTAAAAATTTCGGGCTGAAGGAAGGCTTACGCGACCCGGACATCAGCAGTCTGGCTACGGATAAGTTCGGGAACCTGCTCATTTTGCATAAAAAAGGAATGGACGTGCTGGAACCGGCTACGGGAAGAATTTCGTACCTGGGCGAAGAACGGGGCCTGAAAATGAAAGATCCGAACCTGAATACGGTCAGCCGCGATGCTGCCGGACCGGTATGGTTTGGCGCCGAAAAAGGTTTGGCTGCTTATCAACCGGAAAAAGCGGAACTGCCGGTTTCGCCGCAAATGCGCCTGACCAGCGTGCAGCTCTTTCTGAAGCCTCTTGGGCAAAACGCGCAACCTTTGGCCTACGACGAAAACCACATCACGTTCGAATACGCCGGCCTTTGGTACCAGGCGCCCGCCGATGTTTCTTACCGCCTGAAACTGGAAGGCTACGACCGCGAATGGATCCTGTCGAATAACCGGAGCATTACCTACCCCAAGCTTCCGCCCGGAAAATACACCTTTAAAGTTAGCGCTTCGGCCACCGGTAATTTTTCTAATGCCCCGGTGCAAACCTATACCTTTACTATTGAAAAGCCTTTCTGGAATACGATGTGGTTTTACCTGGCAAGCCTGGCCGGGGCGGGTAGCTTGTTGTTCGGCTTTATTAAAAGCCGGGAAAAGCGCCTGAAAAAAGCCGAACGCCTCGAGAAAGACAAGGTAATGTTTCAGTTCGAAACGCTGAAGAACCAGGTAAACCCGCACTTCCTTTTCAACAGTTTCAACACCCTGATCGGCATTATCGAAGACGACCAGGAGGCCGCGGTGGAGTACGTGGAAAAGCTATCGGACTTCTTCCGCGACATCCTGGTTTACCGCGAGAAAGATACCATTACCGTACGCGAAGAACTGGTGCTTATTCAGAATTATTACTTTCTGCAGCAAAAACGCTACGGTTCCAACCTGAAGCTGGAAGTAAAGGTGCCGGATTCGGTTCAGGAGTTACGTATTGCCCCACTCACCTTGCAGCTGCTCGTGGAAAATGCCATCAAGCACAACGTGGTTTCCAGAAGCAAACCTTTAATGGTAGAAATTGGGGCGGAAGCAGAAAATTACCTGGCCGTACGCAATAACCTGCAACCTAAAAAACAAGCCGAAAGATCGACCGGCATTGGTCTTGCGAATATACGGAACCGTTACGCCATTTTAGGCAAACGCCCCGTGGTCATAAATCAAAACGATATCCTTTTTGAAGTAAAAGTCCCACTATTTTATCCTGAGTAGTTATGAATGTATTACTGATTGAAGATGAAGAAGCGGCGGCACAACGCATGCAGAAGCTTTTGCGGCAACTCGATCCGGAGGTGAATATCCTGGAAGTTACCGACAGCATTGAAAGCACTGTAAGCTGGCTGAAGAGTAATCCGGCGCCCGAGCTGATTTTCTCCGACATCCACCTGGCCGACGGTTCCAGTTTTGAGGTTTTCCGGGAAGTGGAAGTTACCGCACCCATTATTTTTACCACCGCCTTCGACCAGTACGCCCTGGAAGCCTTCAAACTCAACAGCATCGATTACCTGCTGAAACCGGTGAAACTGCCCGAACTGGAAAAGAGCCTGGAGAAATGGAAAAAGTTGCAAACGCCTGCTCAGAAACCTGCTATCGATTACCAGCAACTGCTGCAGGCGCTGCAACCCAACCTACCCAAGACCTTCCAGAAACGCCTGGTGATCCGCTACGGCGCCAACATTAAAACGGTAGAAGTAGCCGATATTGCCTATTTCTTCACCCAAGAAAAAATTACATTCCTGAACACGTTTGAAAACAAGAAGCTGCCAGTAGATAATACCCTGGATGAACTGGAAGACGTGCTCGATCCGGCTCAATTTTTCCGCATCAACCGGCAGTTCATCATCAACGTGAAAGCAATTGGCAGCATGTACAGCTATTCCAAATCGCGGGTAAAGATCGAGCTGAATCCGCCCTCCGATATTGAAACTATTGTGAGCACGGAACGGTCCTCTTCCTTTAAAAGCTGGCTGACGGGGAAGTAACATTCATGAAACTTAAATTTTGAAGAAGTACTACTTTGAAGGTTAATCCTGTAAAAATAATCATCCGGTCATCCCGACGGCAGGAGGGATCTCATCAGGTTGGTAGGGCTTTTATTCAGACTGTACTACTTGTTTCATTTTCATATTAGCTGGTCTAAGTTTATAACTGAGACCTATTTATGATCTGAAGTTTTTAACTTCAGTAAGGCGAAGCCTCATAAGGGTTATTGAAGGATATTTGAATGTAGCCTAATTTTAAACTGTAGTGCTTTGGCCTGTGAGACACAGGCCAAGGAGATTTTTGATTTAAAATGTAGCGGTACTGTAATCTCCGGCCTTATATTATCCGAAAAAAAATTGAAGCCCATTAAAAGCTGCCTTCCGGTAGAACCGGAATTTTCCCGTTCAGAAGATGCTTTTACCGGTTCAGCAATATTCAGTTCTTTTTAATAATTAAAGGCAGCAACTTAGACGTAGAAATCCGAAGCAAACGGCAATCAATTGATTTATGAATAGAAGTTTGCCGAAGAAAGAAAGCAGCAGCGGATAAAAGTTAATTACAGGAACAACAATCAGGAATATGCCCATGGTACGTTTTTCGGGAAAGTTATGGAAGGCCGGCCTGATGCTGATGTGGCTTGCCGTTACGATAAGCTGCAAGCACGAAATCCCGGTACAGCCGGAAAATCCGGCTAATCCCAATAATCCGAACAACCCGAATAATCCGGGGCAGCTTTGCGATCCGAACACCGTTTATTTTGAGCGCGACGTGTTGCCTATCCTGCTTTCGAACTGTACCATGAGCGGTTGCCATAACGCCAACGACCGGGAAGAAGGCGTGGTGCTGGATTCCTACAACAGCGTGATGACCAGCAATGCCGATGTGCGTCCCGGTGATCCTGAAGGAAGCGACCTGTATGAGCGTATCACGGAAACCGATTCCCGGAAACGGATGCCTTATAACCGACCACCCCTTTCGGCGGCAAACATCGAAACGATAAGAAAATGGATTGCCCAAGGCGCTAAAAACGAAACCTGCTCGACCGTTACCTGCGATTCTACCAACGTAACGTATTCCAGAACCATTTTCCCGATCATTCAATCTAACTGTTTAGGCTGCCACAGCGGCGCTTCGGCTTCCGGCGGTCTGAATTACAGCACGCACGCCGGTTTGGCTGCCGTTGCCCGGAATGGCCGGTTGGTAGGCGCTGTTTCGCATAAAGCCGGTTACAAGTCCATGCCTCAGGGCGGAAATAAACTATCCGATTGTAACATTACACTCATTAAAAAATGGGTGCGCGACGGCGCTTTGAATAACTGATGCTATATGTAGAAGGAAAGTCCCCCTTTGGAGGGGGTAGGGGGAGGATTTTCACAATATTCGATTTTAAATACTGCCTCAGCAATTCGTGGTTTTACTCCACACTTCGAATGAGAATAAGAAAGATATCGGAGGACAGTGCTTTGCATAACTAACATCATGAAGCAATATTTCTTAATAATTATTGGTGCGCTGCTGCTGGTTTTGCCCGGTTGCTATTACGACGTGGAAAGCGAGCTGTACCCAAAGAACCTGAATACAAGCGCTTGTGATTCCACGGCTGTAACCTACCAGACCAAGGTGCTGCCCATTATTCAGGCAAATTGCTATGCCTGTCATGCGGGTTCGGCTGAAGGCGGTGGGAATATCCTGCTGGAAGGCTACGCCAACCTGCAGAAAGTGGCTTCCGACGGAAGGTTGTACCGCGCCGTTTCGCACACCGGGCCTTCCCCGATGCCGAAAGGCGGCAACAAACTTTCAGCTTGCGATATTGAAACGATAAACCGCTGGATCCAAATCGGAATCCCAAACAATTAGAAGACATGAAAACGAAGCATTATATATTCGCCCTCGCTTTATTGCTGCTCCTGGTGGGGCTTGGCGGCTGGTGGCAATACAACAAACCGGCGCGGGATCTGAACAACGAAAAAGCCGATTTCAGCATCCCCACCACAGAACTTTACGAGCAATTTACCCAAAACGAAACCACCGCCAATCAGCAGTATTTAGACAAAACTCTTCAGGTGCAGGGTGTCTTAAAAGAAATTAGCCGTGGAGAAGACGGTTCCCTGAACCTGAACCTGGATGCCGGTTCTGAAATGGGCGGCGTAACCTGTGAAGTTCCGGCGGCCAACATTCCCGAAGGCCTTGCTTTGCAGGTGGGGCAACAAGTAAAAGTGAAAGGCCAGTGCACCGGCTACCTGATGGATGTAGTACTGGTAAAATGCGTGCTTGTTCTCTGATTTTTCAATTAAAACCATACCGATTTTTATTCACTCTTTAAATCCGAAAATATGAAACGTTCCTTCCTCACCCTGCTCTTTACTTGTTTTGTAGCCTTGTCGGCGGCATTGGCTCAGGATAAATATTTTACTAAAAACGGCCAGGTTTCTTTTTTCTCCAGCACGCCCATGGAAGATATTGAAGCCCACAACAGCAACGCCACCAGTGTGATCGATGCCAGGACCGGTAAAATGGAATTCGCCGTCCTCATCAAAGCATTCAAATTCAAGAAAGCCTTAATGGAAGAGCATTTCAACGAAAACTACATGGAATCGGGCAAGTTTCCGAAGGCCACCTTTGCCGGCGTCCTTACCAATTTATCGGCCGTAGATTTCAAAAAAGATGGTACTTATAAAGTGAACGTGAAAGGCAACCTGACCATTCATGGCGTTACGAAAGAAGTGGAACTGCCCGCTACCATTACGGTGGCAAGCGGGGCGGTTAAAGCCAACGCGGTTTTTAACGTAGCGCCGGAAGATTACCAGATCGAGATCCCGAAACTGGTGCGCGAGAAAATTGCCAGGCAAATTAAAGTAACTGTGAATATGGATTACCAGGGCCTGAAAAGCTAAGTAAAATGAATACGCCCTTTTTTAAATTCCTTTTTCTAGGCCTGACCTTTTTTTGCTTTTCGAGTACCGTTTTTGCCCAGGACGATCTGCTTTCTTTAATTGAAGACGACAAGCCGCAACGGGAATTTGCGAAAGCCAGTTTTAAAACCACGCGCGTAATCAACAGCCAGTCGCTGGAGAACACGGCCGGCGGCGTACTCGACATGAAAATATCGCACCGCTTCGGTCCGCTGAACGGCGGCGCCTACGAGCTCTTTGGTCTTGATGCGGCTACCATCCGGATCGGTTTGGATTACGGTGTTTCCGATAGGCTCATGATAGGCGTTGGCCGGAGTTCGGTGCAGAAAACCTTCGACGGCTTTCTGAAAATGAAACTGTTGCGCCAAAGCTCCGGCGCTAAAACAATGCCTTTAACCGTTATCTGGTTTTCCGGCACCGCTCTGAACTCTTTGAAATGGCAATATCCGGAGCGGGAGAATTATTTCAGCTCACGCCTGGCCTTTACGCACCAGTTAATCTTTGGAAGGAAATTCAGCGAAGGATTTACCCTGCAGTTTATGCCCACGGTCGTGCACCGCAACCTGGTGGCTACCCCCGATGAAAAGCACGACGTGATGGCTGCCGGGGTGGCCGGCCGGCTTAAATTAACCAAGCGCCTGGCCGTAAATGCTGAATATTATTACGTTTTGCCTGATCAGATCAGTGAACAATTCAAAAACTCCCTGGCTATCGGCTTCGATATTGAAACCGGCGGGCACGTGTTCCAGCTGCACTTTACCAACTCCACTGCCATGGTCGAAAAAGGCTTCATTACCGAAACTACCGGAAGCTGGGAAAAAGGCGATATCCGGTTCGGGTTTAATATTTCCCGGGTATTCACCATCAAACAAAGCAAGGCTGATTAATTCTGAGTTAAGTTGAAGCTCAAGAACCTGACCGGCATGACGGTCAGGTTCTTCTTTTTATGGCGGCTTATGCTTGTTCCGCAAAAGCCAATACATGCCCGTCTGGATCCGCTACGTAACCAACCGTATGGCCCCAATTTCTGAGTTGCACTTCGCTGATCAATTTACCTCCTTTTTCTACTGCCCGGTTACAGGCTTCTTCTGGGTTATCGGTAAAAAGGTAAAGCTCACAACGCGGAATTCCGTTGCCACTTGCAGGGTGGGGAAGGTGTTCCCCAAGGATCTTTGAAATTCCGTTTTCCGGCATCATACCAAGTTTGCAGGATTTGTTCAATTGGAATTCAGTCATGCCGGGTACATCCAGCACCGGCGTTTTTTGCAGCACCTTTGCATAAAAATCGCGGCTTCGGGTTTGGTCGGAAACGTAAAGGATAAATTCTACCATGGTGGTTCGTGGCTGGGTTTTCGGCCCTAAGTTATAGCGATTTTTCGGATGCTTATCTTGTATGTTCAACCTATTCTTCAGGAATAGAATTTATCGTCCGTCCATTTGAAAGGGTTATGTTGAATGTATTCGGCAATCCTATTAAAGGAAATATCATTCCGGATAATGTGGTCATGATACCGGGACTGCCAGGCGAAATCGGGATTTATTTTTCGGGCAGCACAGGTCACGGCAGATTTAAAACCCCGGATAATAGATGGCAGGTTTTTGGATTGGGGCGCAAAGGTATTTTTATTGCCTACCGTAGAGACGCGATGCATCGCGTCTCTACCATTACCACCACCATTCCCATTAACCATAACGGTATTAAATTCATTTTCTCCAATATGGATGATTGCATGAAAATGATTAGGCATAATTACAAATGTATCCAATACCAAATGCATATCCGGACGGATTTGCGGGGTTTTTATCCATTCCTGATTTACCAATTGGCCAATTTCCGACAATTGCATTTCCCCATCCAAAATTTCGCCAAAATAATGTTCCCGGTCTTTGGTGCATATGGTTACAAAATAAGGCGCATTCCAACCATAATCCCAGTTTTGCAACCGGGCCGAAGGGATACGGTATTTATTTTGAAATTTATCAGGCATTTCCCGATAACGTAAGGTACCGTAATGGCGTTGCGTTGATGTGGTGATAGGTGGTGGGGGATTGTAGAGACGCCCAATTTGGGCGTCTCTACGGCATTCCGATTTTCCCGGCATTCCGATTTTCCCGGCATTCCGATTTTCCCGGCATTTCGATTTCACCGGCATTTCGATTTCACCGGCATTTCGCAAAAAAAAATGCCTTCCCGATTTCTCAGGAAGGCATTTAAAAACAATATGCTTTTGGGCGAAAAAACTACGCGATCACACCGGAAATTACGTCTTTCACTTTCTGGGCAGCTTCTTTCAAAGCAACAGCAGAGTAAACTTTCAGGCCAGATTCGTCGATGATGCGGGCGCCTTCTTCGGCGTTGGTTCCCTGCAGACGAACAATGATCGGAACATCGATGTTGCCGATGTTTTTGTAAGCTTCCACCACACCATTTGCAACGCGGTCGCAACGAACGATACCGCCGAAAATGTTGATCAGGATCGCTTTTACGTTCGGATCTTTCAGGATAATGCGGAAACCGGCTTCTACAGTTTTCGCGTTTGCTCCACCTCCTACGTCCAGGAAGTTAGCAGGCTCACCGCCGGAAAGCTTAATGATATCCATGGTAGCCATGGCCAGACCAGCTCCGTTTACCATGCAACCAACGTTTCCGTCCAGTTTTACATAGTTCAGGTTGTGCTCGCCCGCTTCAACTTCCAACGGATCTTCCTCGTTTGTGTCGCGAAGGTCAGCCAGGTCTTTGTGGCGGAATAGGGCGTTATCATCTAAGTCAACTTTAGCATCTACCGCTAAAATTTTATTGTCAGAAGTTTTCAGAACCGGGTTGATCTCGAACATGGAAGAATCGGTGTCTACATACGCTTTGTAAAGCGATGTGATGAATTTCACCATTTCCTTGAAAGCTTCGCCTTCTAAACCAAAGTTAAAAGCAACTTTACGGGCCTGAAAGCCCTGCAGGCCAACAGTCGGGTTAATATATTCTTTGAAGATCTTATCCGGCGTGTGCTCGGCAACTTCTTCAATGTCCATACCGCCTTCGGTAGAATACATGATCACGTTCTGGCCGGTAGCGCGGTCTAATAAAATAGAAACGTAGAATTCTTTCGTTTCTGAAGGTCCCGGATAGTAAACATCCTGGGCTACGAGTACTTTATGTACATTTTTGCCTTCAGGGCCGGTCTGGTGCGTTACCAGGTTCATGCCAATGATCTGCTCGGAAAGTTCCTTTACCTGCTCCAGGTTTTTAGCCAGCTTCACGCCGCCGCCTTTGCCGCGGCCACCTGCGTGGATCTGCGCTTTAATTACGTGCCAGCCGGTGCCGGTTTCTTCGGTTAAACGTTTGGCAGCTTCTACGGCCTGTTCCGGCGTTTCAGCCACAATGCCTTCCTGAATCCGAACGCCATAGCGTTTCAGAATCTCTTTTCCCTGATATTCGTGTATGTTCATGAGTACAGATTAATGGTCGCACGAAAGTAAGGTTTTCCTTTTTTATTTTCAAACCTGCCGCCTTAATTCTGCAAAAGTAAACGCTTTACCTCACCCCAGCCCGCTCCTAAAAACAGGAGAGGGAGCTTTCCGGATCAGGATTTTCAGGATTTTTGGATTTTCAGGACCATACACGTTTTTATTACTCTTTCTTCGGGCGGTTGTAAAGAAATCCGGTTTGCTCATTTTCTACTTTGCCGGTTTTGCGTTCGTGTTTAATGCCGGCATCTTCACCGAATGGGTGGCCGCCGAAGCCGTGCCGCATCATGGCAATGGCTTTGTCGGCTATATGTTTGGTTTCGCGGGAGGCAAAAAGCTGCATTACCGACTGGCTGATTACGGGCACCGGAATTTCCATGCGCAAGGCATCAGCCACGAGCCAGTTTACTTCGCCGGTATCTTCGATGTAGGATGGTACTTTTTCGAAGCCTTGCTTTTCGGTATAAATTTTATCCATTAATTCTATAAGCCAGGACCTGATTACCGAGCCGTGGTTCCAGACCTTTAAGATCGTACTAACATCTAAATCATCACGGTAAGCGGAAAGCAATGCCATGCCTTCGCCGATGGCCTGCAACATGCCGAACTCAATGCCATTGTGCACTAGTTTTACGAAATGCCCTGAACCCGATGCGCCGGTATGCAGGTAGCCGTTTTCTACGGCCAGCTCCTTTAAAATGGGGCCGACAATTTTTATCGCCTCCGGATCGCCGCCGGCCATGAAACAAGCGCCGTTGCGGGCGCCTGCTACGCCGCCGCTGGTGCCGCAATCTATTAGGTGAATGCCTTTAGCTTTTAATTTTTCCGCCCTCCGGATGGAATCGCCCCAGTACGAATTGCCGCCATCTACCAGGATATCGCCGGGAGAAACCAGAACTGATAATTGGTCGAGTAATTGGTCTACGGCGCTGCCGGCAGGGATATATAGGAAAATGATTCGGGGCGAAGGCAGTTTTTGCACCAGTTCCGGTAGCGTTTTTTCCACTTGAACGCCTGCCTGTTGCAGTTCCGGGTTTAGTTTTTGGCTGTAGCCTGCCACGGCATACCCTTTTTCAAGGGCCTGCAACGCTAAATTGCCTCCCATTTTGCCGAGTCCGATAATACCAATAGTTGTTTTTGCCATTTTCGTTCTTTCAAATTTTCCTGATTATTACGCGGGCCGGGGCGCCATCCGAACCTTTAATTTTTAAGGGAAGGCAGACCATTTCATAATTTCCGGGTTCGGTTTTATGTAGGTCCAAGCCTTCTATGATGCATATTCCGGCGCCTAAAAGTAATTGGTGAACTTCCGTACCGTTCACTTCGCCGGCAATGGAAAGGTAATCGATGCCGATGCAAATCACGCCGCACTCCTTTAAGTACAGGGCGGCATCCGTGGCCAGGTACACGTAATCCTGCTGAAAGGGCGCCATGGACCAGGGCTTGTCGGAGTTGCGGGTGCGGAAAAGTACGCGGTCGCCGGCAGAAATGGTCAGGTCTTTGATTTCGTTTAAGGCAATTTGTTTTTCATCCTTAATATGGAAAACCTTGGTTGGGCCTGTTAGTATCTCAAGTGGAATTTGAGTGATGTCTTTCCCGTTGGCGATAAAGTGCAGCGGGGCATCGAGGTGAGTGGCCGTGTGCGCGCTAAAGTGCAGACTGGTTACGTTGGCCTCGTCGCCGTGGGCTATGCTGGAAGTTTGTTTTACGCTTACCGGAATATCGCCCGGCCAATGCACCATGCCGTTCTCGATGGTGGTAGTTATGTCGATCCAATGCTGCATGCTGTATTTTTTATCGGAATGAGTTCTGGATTTTAATGGAGTAAATCTGATAGCCGGCTTGCTTTAGTTTTGAAGCGTTGCGGTTAGCCCGTACTTTTTGGGCGGAAAATCTTATCGTTTCAGGTACTTTCTTTTTGCCATTGTACCACTACTTTAATTTCATCAGGGTCGTGCCGGTGCAAAGCGATTTGAAATTCGGGGTAGGGAATGCGGGACGTGATAAGCTGGTTTATGGCTTCGGGCCATTTCCGGTAACTTTGCAACAGCATTTCCACCGCTATTTCGTAGTGCTGATAACTGGCATTCACGCTACCGAGCAGGATCTGGTTTTTGAGCACCAGTTGTTTCATCAGGTCGCCGGTAATATTTGCTACGGGGCGTTCTTCGGCGGGAATGCCGGTAGCTACGTAAATGCCGTTAATGCCTAAGGCGTCGAGTAACTGGAGCTGGAGTTCGGCAATGCCGGCAGCTTCAAAAATGAAATCGATCTGGCCGAAGTGTTTGTCTAGCTTCTGGGTTTGGGTTTCTTTCCCGTTCACGTAAGCGCCGCCAATCTGCTTTAATAGTTGCGGCCTTAGCGAATCTTCCGGTACAATATCGAGGCCAATTACTTCGGCTCCTTTCAGGCGTAAAACGACAGCGGCCAGCAAACCAATGGCACCGATGCCGGCTACCAAAGCCTTTTTGCCCTGCAGCCATTTTTCCTGATCCATGATGTCTTTTAAGCGGGCTTTCTGCAGACATAAAGCTTCGTCTATGGCTTTGGCAGCTACGCTCATGGGTTCGGTTAAAACGCCGAGGTGCCTGATCTCTTCGGGTACTTTTACCAGGTATGCTTCCTTGTCAACCACAAATTCGGCCTGATACCCGTCGGCGCCCTTTATGCCTCTTTCGGTGTAATGTCCGGTGTAGCACATATCGCTTCGGCCGTTAAGGCAGGCCGCGCACTGGTTACAGCCGCGCCGCACCATAAAAACGCCGAAATCGCCGGGTTTTACTTTTTTTACCTTTTTGCCTACCGCTTCCACCTGCCCGAACATTTCATGACCGATGATCAATTCCTGTTTGCCTTTGGGCGCTAAGGCCCGGCCACCGGAAATTTCTTCGCGATCGGTACCGCAAATACCTACTTCCCAGACTTTTATTTTTACTTCGTCGTCGGCGGAAATTTGTGGTTCGGTTCTGTCTTCGAGGCAAACGGTGGTGGTGCCGGGCACCAGGGCAATTGCTTTCATAAGTAGCGGCTAAAAGGTTTCTATAATGTAAATCGGCTTAAGGCCACTCCGTTTTTTGTAAATCTGGCTGAAGCCATGGGCAATTCAAATGATTCGAATACTAACTAACCTTACGCAACCAGGCTGAAAGTCCCCCTCCAAAGGGGGGCAAAAAAAACAATCATAAACAGAGCAAATTCAGTTAAACCTTGTGCTCATATTCATAATCAATAATTCACGTCTTTGTTGCGGCTGTCGTTTAATTGCTGGTTCAGGTTCAGGGCGGCGCTTATTAAACCCAGGTGGGTAAATGCCTGGGGAAAATTGCCTAAATGTTCGCCTTCAAAGCCCAGTTGTTCGGAGTAAAGCCCCAGGTGGTTAGCGTAGCCCAGCATTTTTTCAAAATAAAGCCGTGCCTTGGCCAGCTGCCCCGATTTCGATAAACATTCTACGTACCAGAACGAGCACATGGAGAAAGTGCCTTCCCGGCTTAGAAAACCGTCCGGTGCGGCTTTGTTGTGGCGGTAGCGGTAAACCAGCGAATCGGAAACGAGTTCGTCTTCAATTCTTTTTAAAGTAGAAAGCCAGCGCGGATCTTTGGGGCTGATAAACCGGATGAGGGGCATTAAAAGGGCGGAAGCATCTACCGTATCGGAGCCGGGAAACTGCATAAAAGCCTGCTTTTCTTCGCTCCAGAAATCGGTAAAAATACTGTTGAAAATCTTGTCGCGTTCGGTGTGCCAGTTCGGGTTTAAAGGGAAGGAACGTGTTTCGCTGATCTTAATGGCCCGGTCTAGCGCCACCCAGCACAAAAGCCGCGAATACAGGAAATGCTGTTTGCCGCCGCGCACTTCCCAGATACCTTCGTCGGGCTGGTTCCAGTTTTGGCTTAGCCACTCGATCTGGCTTTCGAGGTCTTTCCAGAAATCGTAGGAAATGGGTTCGCCGTATTTGTTGTAAAGGTAAACCGCATCCAGAAGTTCGCCATAAATATCGAGCTGCAGCTGGCTGTAAGCGTCGTTGCCGATGCGCACCGGGGCCGACTTTTTATAGCCTTCCAGATTCTCCAGAATGGTTTCTTTCAGCTGCCTTTTCCCGTTTATGGAATACATAATGCCCAGGCGGTTCTGGCCTTTAATATCGAAGCAGGATTTTTCTACCCAGTTCATAAACGCGCCGGCTTCTTTGGTATAGCCTAACCGGATAAACGCATAAATAGTAAAAGAAGCATCGCGGATCCAGGTGTAGCGGTAATCGAAGTTGCGTTTGCCGTTAATGCTTTCGGGCAGGCTGAAGGTGGGCGCGGCTATAATAGAACCGTATTTATAGGAAGTTAAAAGTTTTAGCACCAGCGCCGAACGGTTTACGGTTTCCATCCAACGGCCCCGGTAAGTAGATTGGGCGATCCAGTTTTTCCAATAGTTTACCGTATCGAAAAGGCTCTGGGTAATAAAGGCTTTAAAATCCCGGGCTTCGTGGTTTTCTTTTTCGATGTGTTCCAGCAGAAAGTCGGCGGTCTGGTTTGGGGTTAATGTAAAGTGGGCGAACACATCGCCGTTCTCGATCCGGAGCGGTACGGAACTGAGCAGGCGGAGGCGGGTTTTATCTTCGCCGGTGCTGGTAAAAATTACCTCCGTATCGCTTATGGCCTCAAGCTGATGGCTGCTTCTGCCGTAGTTGAAGCGGGGCAGGCAGCGCATTTGGTAAGTTACTTCGCCGCGGATGGTGGTAACCCGCCGGATCAGTTCTTTCCCGGAATAAAGCTCTTCCACGGGCATGAAATCGGTTATTTCCCCTACGCCGTCGGCCGAAAGGAAACGGGTAAGAAGCACGTTGGTATCGGGCAGGTAAAGCTGTTTGGTTTTCATTTCCAGAAACTCCGGCCGGATCTCAAAACGGCCACCCTTGTCGGCATCTAAAAGAGCGGCAAAAATGCTGGGAGAATCGAAATCGGGAAAGCACATAAAGTCGATGGAGCCGTTCAGGCCGACCAGGGCAATGGTGTTCAGGTCGCCGATGATTCCGTAATTTTCGATTGGCTGGTACCGGTGCTTTTTGTAAACTTCCTTCATACCATACCAAACCATTTTAACTGTTCCGGGTTTTGAGCTTTTTTATTTTAAGCACCTAGGCTTTGCGGTTGGGCCTCCGAAGGGAAGCTACGTATAGGACACAGAATTAAAACAGGTATTTGCAAGGTTAAAAAGGGTAAGAAAACGCAAAACTTTAGCTTTTGCCGTTTTCCCGACGTTAGGAGAAACGAAGTTCGGCGTAGTCAAATCTCCGGAATAAGGAAGTAAGGCCAGAATAAAAGGTATTACCAACTTGATGAGATCTCTCCTGACGTCGAGATGACGCTATAATTATTTTATGTATTAATCGTAATCGAAGGGATGAGGGTAAGAAGCATAGAATTGAGTAGAATTTCTAAACCAGTAGGTACTTTTTTAGTAAGTTTGCTACCGTTATGTCCGAAATCCTGCTTCAAGCCACCAACATCCATAAAAAATACGGTACCCTGCCGGTATTAAAAGGGATTGACCTCAGCATTGCCAAAGGCGAAGTAGTTTCTATTGTAGGGGCTTCGGGGGCGGGGAAAAGTACTCTGCTGCATATTTTAGGCACCCTGGATATTGCCGACCAGGGCGAGGTACACTTTTCCGGACAGGAACTTACCAAAATGAAGAACGGCGACCTGGCCCGGTTCCGGAACAAAAACATCGGCTTTATCTTCCAGTTTCACAATTTGCTGCCGGAATTTACGGCGCTGGAAAATGCCTGCTTGCCAAGTTTCCTGGCCGGTAAGCCGGAGAAAGAAGTGAAAGCCCGGGCAACCGAATTACTGGAGATGCTGCACTTAGGGCACCGGCTCGAGCATAAACCTTCCGAAATGTCCGGCGGTGAACAGCAGCGCACTGCCGTGGCCCGCGCTTTAATTAATTCCCCGGAAATTATTTTTGCAGATGAACCCAGCGGCAACCTCGATTCCCGGAATGCCAACGAACTGCACGAAATTTTCTTCCGCCTTCGCAACGAACTGAACCAGACCTTTGTAGTGGTAACCCACAACGACGAACTCGCCAACATGGCCGACCGCAAACTGGTTATGAAAGACGGGCATATCGTACTTTAAGCCGGGCTTTTAAAATTAGCAGAACCATAGGATCATAATTCTTCTGAGATTTATGCTTTCTGGCTTTGGTTTCCTTCCGCTGAAAACCCCCTTTTAACTTTTTTCCGGTATTTCTTAAGCCGTGTCCATTGGGTTCTGTAATGCTTATATTAGAAACCAAACACCAGGACAAAAGGTAATTTAAACTTCCACTATTGTCCTTCCGGAAGAATCGTGTAAGCTGAAGGTATTGAGATCACAAATTTCTTCCGAACGACATTATTGCAGGAGCATTTTTACACAAATATAATTTTTCCAACAACTTATCCTACCCATCTTAATTGGTTAAAATAACATTGAATGTTAATTGTAAGCCAAGCCAATAATCTTCTATTATTCAGGCCGTTTAAATAAATTTAAAAATATTTTAAAATACTTTATAAATAATTGATAATCAGTGTGTTTAATTCTATTTAAAACTGTCATGTTTTGCACCTTTTAGCAGGCCATTCTGTTAAGAAATAGACAAACAAAAGAAGTAAAATGAATCAGGAAATGAACGAAAATAAGATGGTTAAAAAGGCGAAGGTAGAAAGCTATGACATTTCCCGTTCGGATGAAACCATGCACCTGGCCATTGACCTGGCCAAGTTTATCAAAGAAAACAAATTATACCAAAACATTCAGGGCAAGGAGTTTGTGAACGTGGAAGGCTGGCAGTATGCCGGTTCCCGTTTAGGTATTTTCCCGGTAGTAGACCATGTGGTAAACGTGAGTACCGACGCTGAAATGAAGTACGAAGCCAAAGTAAGCCTGGTGAACGTACGAACCAATCAGACGGTAGGGGCTGGTTTTGCGATCTGCTCGAACAAAGAGAACGGTAAAAAATATTACCAGGAATTTGCGATCGCATCCATGGCCCAGACCCGCGCCATTGGTAAAGCTTACCGGAATATTCTGGCCTGGATCATCCGGGCCGCCGGTTACGAGCCGACCCCGGTAGAAGAAATGGATTATACCACTCAGCCGGAAGTGAAAACGGTACAGAAACCTGTAGCAAAAGCCGATAAACCGGCCAAGGCAGCGGCTTCTGCTCCTGAAACTCCGGCCGCAGCAGTTACCATGACCGCAAGCCCGGCCGCTCCGGCAGAAGCAGCCGCAGCAACAACTACTGCAGCGCCGATCACGGAAGGAGAAGCTCCTAACGTGAAATACGCTACCGCCAAGCAGAAAGAAGAAATTATCCGCCTGCTGAATAACGTGGTGATTACGCGTCAGGAGAAAACCAAAATGCTGCTCAACATCAACAAACTGGATGAAGAAAGAGCCGCGCAGTCCATTCAGAAATTACGTAAAGTAATTGAAGAGCGTGAAGACCAAGCCAAAGCTGCTTAAGCTTCTTTTAAATCCTGCCTCAGAGCCTGCTTCCTGCAAAGGGGGCAGGCTTTTTTTTTTGAAAACGATTTTCTGGATTTTGCTGATTTAATCCGAATGCTGGCAACAGGAGTAATTGTCAAAATCAGGATTTTCAGGATTCAAGGATTTTCAGGACAATTGCCTGAACTATGATTTTTTTGATTTATGATTTCCGTGATGAGGTCTGGCGTAATCAATTTGTAGGGACAGGTCGCGACCTGTCCGCACGTTATCCGATCAATTCGGTATCTTATCTGAATCAGAATTTACAGAATTATAGAATTTCCAGAATTTTCCTTCACATGTACGAGCATGGCTTGACCTGTCCCACGCATATAGCCAGCGCAGCGCCCCCGAAAACCACGTTAGCGGATAAAAACTAAACTAAAAAGAAAAGCCAAATCGAAGGAGAACTGACACCAGTTTCTAAGGAGAAAGACTTTGGATTAACCGGTGCCGAGGAACGAGGCAGCCCGGTAGGGCAGGTGAATCCACGGCTTTCGAGTTAGAAACGAAGCCTTTAGGTCTACCCCGAAGCATTTCGGGGCTTGAGGGGGAAAGCTCAATTGGAAGTTGAAAATTATGAATATAGAGTTAAAGCCATTTAAAAGCGGAAAAATAAAATTACATCTTCACTTAATCAACTTTCAATACCGATGTAATACTTTTGAAAATACCTGCAGCAACTATAAACAAGTTAAAAACCGTATCTTTAAAGCCGCAAAAATCACAAAAAAACCTTGCCCGATATTCACCAAATACTAAAGCAATACTGGAACTACGATCAATTCCGGCCGCTGCAGGAAGACATAATCAATTCTGCTTTGGCCGGAAACGATACGTTAGCGCTGCTGCCAACGGGTGGCGGGAAATCCATTTGCTTTCAGGTACCAGCTATGGCTAAGGAAGGGCTTTGCTTGGTAATTTCGCCGCTGATTGCCTTAATGAAAGACCAGGTCATGCAGTTGCAGCGCCGGGGCATTTCGGCCATTGCCATTCACGCGGGCATGAACCGGCAGGAAATCGACATTGCACTGGATAATTGTGCGTATGGCGGTGTGAAATTTTTGTACCTGTCGCCGGAGCGTTTGCAGACCGAAATTTTCCGGGAACGGGTAAAGAAAATGAATGTCTGTTTGCTTGCGGTAGATGAAGCGCATTGCATTTCCCAATGGGGTTACGATTTCCGTCCGCCGTATTTACAGATCGCCGAATTAAGGGAATTGCTGCCGGATGTGCCGGTACTGGCGCTTACCGCTACCGCTACCGAAACCGTTAAAAAAGACATTCAGGAGAAACTGGCTTTTAAGAAGCAGAATGTTTTTCAGAACAGCTTTGCCCGCACCAATTTATCTTATTCCGCCCAACCGGCCGAAGACAAACTGAACCGCCTGGTAGAAGTGCTGAAAAGCGTGCCGGGTACTTCAATTGTGTACGTGCGCAGCCGCCGGAAAACGGTAGAAATTGCCAAAGAACTCCTCCGCAAGGGTTTCAGTGCGGCGGCTTACCACGCCGGGCTTACTTTTGAACAACGCAACCAGATCCAGGCGGCCTGGATCGAGAACCGGGTGCAGGTAATGGTAGCCACCAACGCTTTCGGGATGGGAATCGATAAGCCTGACGTGCGGTTAGTGGTGCACATCGATCTGCCGGATAACCTGGAAGCTTATTACCAGGAGGCCGGTCGGGCTGGTCGGGACGGGAAATATGCTTTTGCAGTGGTTTTGTTTAGCCCGAACGACTTGCCGGAACTACGGGAAAAAGTAGAGGAGGCGCACCCGCCGGCCGAAGCCTTGCGCAAAACCTACCAGGCCTTGGCCAATTATTACCAGATCGCGGTAGGTAGCGGGGAATTCCAGACCTACGATTTTAAGCTCGACGAACTGGTAAAGACCTACAAACTGAATCCGCTGGAAACGCACCACAGTTTAAAACAGCTCGAAACCGAAGGCTTTCTTCAACTTAACGACGCGTATTTCTCGCCCTCTAAAGTTTACGTTCCGGCTGGAAAAGAAGAGCTTTACAAATTCCAGGTTGCTAACCGCGAGCACGACCCTTTCCTTAAATTGCTGCTCCGGATGCACGGCGGCGAACTCTTCAGTAACTTCGTGAAGATCTCGGAACGGAGCCTGGCGCAGAAATTAAATGCCCCCGAACCGCAGATCCGGAAAGCGCTGGAATTTCTGCATAGGTCAGGCGTAATTGTATACGAACCGCAGCGCGATGCCCCGCAGGTAATTTTTTCTACTCCGCGATTCGATGCCGCCAGCCTGCCGTTGAACCTGAAAAAACTGAAGGCTTTCCGGAAACTGGCACTGGAAAAAGCCGAAAGCGTGATCAGTTATATTCAGACGGATGACCGCTGCCGTACCCAAATGTTGCTCGAATATTTCGGGGAGCTGTACGATAAAAGCTGCCGGGTATGCGATTATTGCCTGAAGGTCAGAAAACAAGAAAAACAGCTGGACGAAAGAATTCAGTTCGAAAAGCAGGTGCTGGAAATGCTGCACCAGGAAGAAGTGTCGCCGAAAATCCTGCTGTCGCGGTTTACCTCTACCCAGAAAGAAACCTTAACCCAACTGCTCCGGGAAATGCTGGACCTGGGCAAACTGAAGTACAAGGAAAACGGCAACCTGACGATCGCTTAGTTTCTAGCTTCGCCTTTAACAATGCCCGGTACATGCGTTTTATTCTTTACTTTGCGGCGGTTAAGCCAACCTGCAAGGTAGGCCTTGCCTCAAATTCGCAAACCTATGTCTTTTAAATATTCCCGGGTACTTTGCCTGCTAATTGCAGCTTCGCTTCTGTTCTTAACCTGGCCGGTAGCTGCCCAAAGCAAGCTGTTCTCCGGGTTTAAAAATAAAAGCAAGGTAAAGGCCATTCCAACGTTCAAACCGGAACAACTTCGCGCCGATTTTGCCATATTTCACAAAGCGCTGCAGGAAGCGCACCCGGGTTTGTACCGCTACACCTCTAAACCGACTTTTAAAACCAGATTCGATAGCGTTTACTTCTCTTTAAGCCGGCCACACACCGAACAGGATTTTTACAAAAGCCTGAAATACCTGGTTACCAATATCCGTTGCGCGAATACCATTTTAAAAACCGCGAATCGCACCGAACCCGAATTTCCTTACCACACTGACCAGCTTTTTCCCGTTCAGCTTTATTTCAACAATGGCAAAGCCTACGCGCTGAATTCCTTTACCGATTCTGCTGCCGTACCCGCCAACGCCGAAATTGTAGCCATAAACGGCCGGAAAATGAATTACCAGGTTTCTGACCTAATGCCCTACGTTTCTTTTGCCGACGGACAGGTAACCAGTTCAAAATACCGGGAACTGGGCGACAATTTCAGCGGCTATATTGCCACCTTCGGCGAAGCAAAACCGGTCTACGAGATCACTTTCCGTACCGGCGACAACTTCAGGACCGTAAGGGCAAACGCAGCTAAGTTGGAACAGGTAAGAAAAGTAAAACTCAAAGACGAAGCTTTTAAAAAACTACCGGCCTGGTCGCTGGAATTTCAGGATAAAAAGATCGCTGTATTGACTTTGGCAACTTTCCAACCGGATAAAAGCTTACCCGATTTCGAAGAATTCCTGGAAACCGCCTTCGCTAAAATCAAGAACAGCGAAGTGAAAACCCTGATCATCGACCTTCGGGATAATAAGGAGGGAAATGACAAATACGGCGCGCTGCTGTATGCTTATTTGACTGATAAACCTTTCCGCTTTTACCGCCAGATCAATACCAATACCAACCGTCGTTTCACGTTTCTGAAATATGGCCACGTGCCGCTGAACTTTTTCTTTTACCGTCGGCTGCTTAAAATGAATCCGGACAGCACGTTTCGCTATACCTACCACAGTAACCTGAAGGAACAAAAGCCGCAACTCAATGCTTTCGCCGGCAACCTGTATATCCTCCAGAGCGGCAGAACATTTGGCAGCGCCGCCGAATTTGCAGCTGTTGCTCATTCCCGGAAAAGAGCAACCATAATCGGTCAGGAAACGGCCGGCGCTTACCGCGGAAGCAACGGCGGAAAATACGTGCAGGTAAAACTGCCCAACAGCAAATTCGAACTTTCTATTCCCTTGTGGGCAATTTCCCTGGACGTAGACGAAAAGCAAAACTTAAACCGTGGTGTACTGCCCCAATACCCGGCTTCGCCAACCTCCGAACAAATCCTTTCCGGTTATGACCGTGAAATAGAATTTACGCTTGAACTGATCCGGAGGAAAAACGAAGTGTTGGAAAACAAAGTAGGGGAGTAGAAACGGTATCCCTCATACTAAAAAAGCCCGACCGTTTCCGGCAGGGCTCTCAAAGACGCTATACGTAGTCGGTAAAAAAGTCCTCCCCTGTTTTTAGGGGAGGGTTGGGTGGGGTTAAACCGTTTCCATTTCCAGCGCATGTACGCCCGGCAGCACTTTGCCTTCCATGTATTCCAGCAGCGCGCCGCCGCCGGTAGATACGTAAGAAACCTGCTCTCCGTAACCAAACAGGTTCACCGCTGCTGCCGAATCGCCGCCGCCGATCAGCGAGAAAGCGCCGGCGCGGGTGGCATCTACCACCGCATCGGCTACGGCTTTGGTGCCTAAAGAGAAGTTCGACATTTCAAATACGCCCATTGGTCCGTTCCAGAGAATGGTTTTTGAGTTGCGAATCACGGTTTCGAAGCTTTCGCGGGCTTCCGGTCCAATGTCCAGGCCCATCCAGTTGGTATGGATATGCATGTTATCCTGTAGTTCTATATTCGCATCGTTGCTAAAGGCATCGGCAACCACAGAATCTTGAGGCAATAATAAGTTTACGCCTTTGTCTTTAGCTTTCTGTATCAATTCCAACGCTAAATCCAGTTTATCGGCTTCTACTAAAGAGTTACCAATAGTGCCGCCCATCGCTTTAAAGAAAGTATAAGCCATGCCGCCGCCAATGATCAGGTTATCTACCTTATCAAGCAAACGCTCGATGATCATGATCTTGTCCGAAATTTTCGCGCCGCCCATGATGGCCGTGTAAGGGCGCTCCACGTTGTCAAGCACTTTGCGGGCATTGTCCAGCTCGGCCTGCATTACGTAGCCGCAAACGCGGTCGTTCGGGAAGAAACGAGCAATTACAGCAGTAGAGGCGTGTTCGCGGTGCGCTGTACCGAAAGCATCGTTCACGTACACATCGCCCAGGCGGCTCAGTTTCTGCGCAAATTCGAGGTCGCCTTTCTCTTCTTCTTTGTAGAAACGAAGGTTTTCCAGCAGCAGGATCTGGCCGGGCTGCAGTTCCTGGGCCATGTGCAGGGCTTTTTCGCTCATGCAGTCATCGGCAAATATTACGTCGGTATTAAAGGTTTGCGATAACCGGTGCACCAGGTGCTTCAGCGAGTATTTTTCCTCCGGTCCGTTTTTCGGCCGGCCCAGGTGCGACATCAGGATAACCGCGCCGCCATCGGCCAGGATCTTCTGAATGGTAGGCACGGCGGCCCGGATGCGGGTATCGTCGGTAATGTTGTAATCTTTGTCGAGCGGAACGTTAAAATCTACCCGAACAAGCGCCTTTTTGCCGGCAAAATTATACTGGTCTACAGTTTTCATAAAGTTCTATTTTGAGGATGAAGCAGGGCGCAATTGCTGTACCCTGAAACAAAGGTATCAGATTTTGGAAAATTTGCCTGCCACTTTCCTTTCAAATTTAAGAAAAGCAGGATAAAAGCCTGAAATATAATTCATTGAGCCGGATTTAATCCAGGTTCGGGTTTATGAAAAACAATTAAAACCGGATATGCTGTACTATTCGGGGAAACTTTGGAATTATTGAAAATTAATGGCTTACTTTGTCAGGTAAATTTTGCCGACTTGTTTTGCCCATGATCTACCAGGAGTTCCCGTTTTTAAAAATTGAAGTAGAAGAAAAGAACGCAACCATCATCATGACCTGGAAGGGTACCTTTACTTCGGCGCAATACCGGGAAGCCACCAAAGCCTGTGTAGCCGCGGTAAAGCAGTTCAAACTGAAGAACTGGCTGGCCGATACCCGCCACATAGACGAAATAAAACCCGAGGACCAGGACTGGACCAACGAAAATGTGCTCTTCCCGATCTCCGATGCCGGAATGGAGAAAGTAGCCATTGTAATTCCGGAAAGCGTTTATAATCATTTGGCTATCAGCGCGATTATGGTGAAAGGAAAAAGCCAGTTCAAATTCGATTCCCGTTATTTTGTTTACAAGGAGGAAGCGCTGGAATGGTTCCGCAAACCCAGAAGTTAAGGTTCGTGTAAACTCCTGATCTCAGTTATTTTGCCTGAATTTTAAGTCTTTACCAATTACTTAAGCAATGCTTTCGCCGGAATTTCGTTCTGATATACAGTGGCGGCTGCAATTAAAGGCAGATTTTTAAATCGATTCTCAAACCTGTTCCCGCTCGTAAACCCTGAGCAACTAAATGATACTCTATCAAAGCAGCCTTATAACCCTAGATTACGATCCTGCAACCGATATTCTTTCCGTAAACTGGCCCGATGTGCAGGAATTGTACATCCCCGCTGTAAAAAAGGAAGTGAATGTTTTAGTGGAAACCATTAAGCATTACGACGTTAAAAAACTCCTGATCGACACCTCCAGGGCAGCGGTTGACGTAGACGAAGAAGCCTACCAGAACTTTCTGGTTTCTTTTGCCCGGGAACTGATGAAGACCCGGCTCATCAAACTTGCCCGCATCGGAACAAAGGACCAAAACCGGGAACAGTTGGTAAACCAAACCCGGGATGTAACCCAAATTACCCAAACCATAGCCGTTCAGGTTTTCAATACTAAAAGCGAAGCCCAGGCCTGGCTGCAGATCTGATTGGTAGAAACCAAATTTCCTTTTCCTTTCAGCCTAAACTATAAACCTAAAACGGCAATAGTGCTTTTTGATCTAAACAGGAGAACATAAATAGGATACATAATAATAGCCATTCCCATTCTATCATTCAGGAAGTCACTGATCCCGAATACTTTCAGGGAATCTTGTGGATTCTGTGCCTGGAAGCCATAATTACTTACAGAATTATAATCGTAGTAGCTAAAATTAAAATTGTTTCGCTACTGATTAGTAAAAGGAAAGCAACTGCCTTTATCTGACTTTAAGTATTTCGAAAAGGATAGCATTTAGTGGCTTAAAAGTCAGGATAGATTTAAGTCGGTTAGATAACGCGGGAAAATCAGATGAAGTCCCTTCCTTCATTCAAATAAAAACAGTATAAGTTGGAAATAAAAAATGCTGGCCCCGGCTTTTCGCGAAAGGTTAGGGTAGGGGCTGGAACCTATTTTTTTGTAACTTTGCACCAACTGTACCCATTATGAGAATAGGAATAATATTTGGCGGGCCATCACGCGAACGGGAAATTTCGTTTGCCGGCGGCCGTACCGTTTTCGATAATTTAGATAAAACCCTTTTCGACGCTGTTCCCATTTTCGTGGATAGCCTCGGAAACTTCATCCTGCTGGACTGGCACTTTATTTACAAAGGCACCATCCGCGATTTTTACCCGCCGGTAGAATCTGTGCCTTTTTCCATGCACCACCTTCAGATCTACATCGAATCGCTGGGCGAGCTGGAAAAAGAAGAACAGGATGCCATTATTGCCAAAGTAGGCCGCAAGATCCAACCGCATAAATTCCGGGAACACTTCGATTTTGCGTTCCTTGCTTTGCACGGCCCCTACGGCGAAGACGGTAACATTCAGGGCTTGCTCGAGTGGTACCGCATTCCGTATTCCGGCTCTGGCATTCTGGCTTCGGCCATCGGCATCGACAAAATTGTGCAGAAGCAGTTCATGCAGAACAACCGGTTTGCTTCGCCGAGCTACAGTGTCATTTCCGCCGAAGCCTGGGCTAAGGTAGCCGATCGTCCGGCCATGTTCGAGCAACTGACTTATGAACTGGGTTTGCCGCTGGTTATAAAAGCGCCGCACCAGGGTTCTTCTATCGGGGTTTCGGTTTTGAAAGATCCGGATTTCGAAGCTTTTGAAACGGCTGTGAATAAAAGTTTCTTCACCAAAACCATTACCCACCAGCAATGGCAGGGCCTTACCCACAACGGTAAAATTAACCTGGTAAAACAGCTTACCGATATCCGCGAAGGCATTGGCCTGCCGGTTATCGCCGACGAAGAAACTACCATCTACCACCCGGAAGAACTGCTTAAGCACCTGCAATCGGTTTTCACCCTTACCGGTACCGAAGTAGTAACGCTTACCAACGTAGCAACCGAACCGGCCGTGCTGGTAGAAGCTTTTATCAGGGGCCGGGAGTTTTCGTGTATTGTAGTGCAGGATGGTACCGGCAAAGCCATTGCCCTGCCGCCAACCGAAATTATAAAAGGCAACGAAGTTTTCGATTACCGTTCCAAATATCTGCCCGGCCTGAGCCGCAAAGTTACCCCGATCGATCTGCCGGAAGTAGAGATCCAGAAGATCCGGCAGGAGTGCGTGCGTTTGTTCGAAGCCTTCGGGTTTAACGTATATGCGCGCCTCGATGGTTTTTATGCCGAAGACGGTACCATTTTCCTGAACGATCCGAACACGACTTCCGGCATGCTGCCTTCGTCGTTCTTCTTCCACCAGGCTGCCGAGATCGGCCTGAACCCGTCGCAATTCCTGACCTACATTATCCGCACGTCCATGGCCGAACGGATCAAGTCGGGCAAGAACGTAATGGCGTTGGCTTCGCAACTGGAAATGCTGGACCGCGCCATTGCGAACAAGCGGACCGCGAAAGAAGAGAAAATGAAGGTGGGTGTAATTATGGGTGGTTATTCTTCGGAGCGCCATATTTCCGTGGAAAGCGGCCGCAATATTTACGAAAAACTGGCTTCTTCCGCCAAATACGAACCCATTCCGATCTTCCTGACCGGCTCTTCCGACGATTACCGCCTGTACGAAATTCCGGTAAACATCATGCTGAAAGACAATGCCGATGATATCCGGGAAAAGATCCTGTATTATGAGAACGGCGGCCTGGCGCATCCGGTCCTGGAAAAGATCCGTACCGAAGCCGAAAGCATAACCGCTACGTTTGCCGGTAACGTGCTTCAGAATCCGCAGCAGATCTCGTTCAGCCAACTGGCCAACCTGGTAGATGCGGTGTTCATTGCGCTGCACGGCCGTCCGGGCGAGGATGGGGCGCTGCAAAGCAAACTCGAAACGTTCGGCATTCCTTATAACGGTTCCGGCATTGCTTCTTCCCAGATCACGATCAATAAATACGAAACCAACGAAATTCTCCGGAAGCACGGCTTTAAAGTAGCGCAGCACGCGCTGGTTTCCAAAGCCGACTGGCAGAAAAACGCTACCGAATTCTATCAGAAAGTCGAAAACCAGTTCCGTTATCCGTTCATTGCCAAGCCTTCCGACGACGGTTGCTCTTCGGCGGTGAAAAAAATCAAAAACCGCGATGAACTGGAAGCCTTCACGAATCTGATCTTCCGGGAACAGGAAGAATTGCTGGCCGACCACGCCCGTACCCTTTCCCTGAACTACAAGGAAGAATTCCCGCTGAAAGAAGTGTACCTGATCGAGAACCTGATCTCCGCCGAAGGTGCCAAACACTTCCTGGAAATTACCGGCGGCTTATTGACCAAATTCTTGCCCGATGGAAAGGTTTCTTACGAAATATTCGAGGCCTCGGAAGCGTTAGCGGTGGGTGAGGTGCTTTCCCTGGAAGAGAAATTCCTGGCCGGCGAAGGGCAGAACATTACCCCGGCCCGTTACGATACCGACCCGGAGAAGCGCCAGGAAATTTCCGATAAAGTGAAAGCCGACCTGCTGAAAGTGGCCCAGATCCTGAACATTGAAGGTTACGCCCGCATCGATGCCTTTGTACGGATATTGGAAAACGAGGAAGTGGAAACGATCATCATCGAGGTAAATTCCCTGCCCGGCATGACCCCGGCCACCTGTATTTTCCACCAGACTGCGATCAACGGCTACAAGCCCTACGATTTCATCGACCGGATCCTGCAATACGGTATGGAAAGAAACCAGAAAAGAGCCCGGGTACATTAATTTTGTTGTTGGTTGCTGGTTATTGGTTGTTGGGAAGTATGAATTTGATCTTCAGAATTCTAAATCAACGCAAATAACTAACAACCAGCAACGAACAACGAACAACCAAATATGAGTTTTTTTAAAGCAAATTCGGCAGCCGATGTGCTGAAGCACGTGGTAATTATTTTAGTAGTAGCCTTTATGCTGCTGGGCTTTTTCTTTTTTGTGTACCTGCCCACCACCACCAACCACGGCGAAACCATTTCGGTACCTAAAATTACCGGCATGACCCTGCCCGAACTGGAAGATTACCTCGACGAGCAGAACCTGCGCTTTTACGTTTCCGATTCCAGCTACAACCCCGGCATTAAGCCCTACGTGATCCTGACCCAGGACCCGGCGCCGGGCGCGAAAGTAAAAGAGAACCGGAAAATTTATATCAGCGTAAACATGAAGAATCCGCCGATCATCAAAATGCCGAAGCTGATCGACGGTTCCCTGAAAAACGCCCAGATGATCCTGAAAAGCTACGACCTGATGGTGGGTGAAATTAAATACGTGCCGGATCTGGCTCAGAATGCGGTTTTAAAGCAATTGGTTAAAGGCAAGGAAATTAAACCCGGCGATCCGGTAGCCAAAGGTTCTACGGTAGACCTGGTAGTGGGCGACGGTGAAGGCAACACCGAATTTGAATTACCAAACGTAGTGGGCATGCCGGTAGACGAAGCCAGTGTATTACTTGTGGGCCAGGGCCTGCAGATCGGCAGCATCAATTACGTGCAGATGGCCGGAAAACCCCAGGGAGCTGTTGTAAGGCAACGGCCGGAGGCCGGTAACGGCGTTAAGATCCGTGTGGGGCAGTTGGTAGATATCTGGGTAAACGGTCAGGAACCGGTAGAAGGACTGGAATAGTATAAAATAAATTCAAAGTTCCGGACGTTGTAGGCTTATCGCTTTTACTTCTATGTTATACCTTCGGGGGTGGCGCAGGATGAAGGTTTGAACTCCAGAAATTTATCCGGAACACCTTTAGCAAATGGAAGTTGCCGCGGTTTGGCAGCAGGAGAAAACGGTAGGTTTCTGGTAAAAAAATAACGCTTGCATTAATAGGCCTATGAAAAAAACGTTTTTACTGCTTTGCCTTAGCCTGGCCGGTTTCGGTGGTTTTGCCCAAACTTCCCGGACGCTTTCGCTACCCTTCTTCGACGATTTTGCAAAATTTAATAACCGTCTCGATACCACTTTGTGGGAAGACGGTAGCAGCGTTTATGTGAATAATCAGTTCAGCCGGAATCCGGTTTCGAAGAACATAGCCACCTTTAACAGTTTTTCTGCCGCCGGTAACCTTTCCACGGTAAGCAGCACCCAGAAAACCGGCGTAGATACCTTAACTTCCCGGCCAATTAATTTATCCGGGTTCTCCGCTTCAGATTCCGTTTATCTGAGCTTTTATCTGCAGCTGGGCGGTATTGGTTTAGTGCCTGGTACTTCTTCGTATTTTCAAGTCGAATTCCTGAATAATCTTGGCGTCTGGCAAAGCGCTTCTGCCCGGATTTTCCGCGGTTCTCAATCAGCAGATCAGTTTACGCAATACTTTATTCCAATAACCGACGCGAAGTTCTTCCATAATAACTTCCAGTTCCGGTTCCGGAGCTACGGCGAATCTAGACCCCGCTTCGATACCTGGAACCTGGATTATGTGTACCTGAATGCCAAGCGCCAGAAAAACGAAAGAAGGGTAGATATTACCACCAGCCGCCCGATAACTTCTTTGCTTCAGCGCTACACGGCCATGCCCATTCATCAGTTCCAGGCCAATATAGCCGGTGAACTGAACGATTCGGTTTATACCACGCTGAATAACCTGGAAGACCAGCAACGGAATATTACGAGCACGACTACGGTGCAGATCGGAAACGGAACCCCTGCAACCATTGCGGTAAATCCTATCGCTATTGCGGCTTTTGCCCGGCAATACCGGGAATTCCCAAATAGCCCCAACCAGAGCATTTTTGCCAATCTTTCGGGTCCTCAAGACGTAAAGACCACTGTTACTGTAGATACCCAGGAGCCAACCGATTCTCCAACCCTTTACAACGATACCATTTCCGGCGTAACCCCGCTTCGCGATTATTATGCTTACGACGATGGCTCGCCGGAAACCGTGATCAATATTCCGCGCACCAACCCGGGATCCCTTTTTCAGATGGGCCAGAAGTATTTCCTGAACCAAAACGACCAGGTAAAGAAACTTTCCTTTTACGTGCCGAAAGGCAACAATACGCCAGGCACAATAGTCACTTTCCGGATCTGGAACGCCAAACCCAGCGGGGAACCCGACGGAAACAGTATTTTCTCCCAAACCTATACCGTTCCGCCATTAGCTCAACTCGATACCTGGGTAGATATTCCGGTCAATCCGCCGGTAACCGTATCTGGTAGTTTTTTTGCCGGCTGGACCATTCCCTCCGGAAGCGCGACCTTTTCTACCGGCTTCGACCTGAACCACAATGCCCCGCGCTATTTTAATGCCACCAATACTTGGTTGCCTGAAAACAACGGCGCCGTTATGGTGCGGGTTTACATGGGCAACCACGTTACCGGAATTGAAGAAAGTAATTTTGCCGCGAAAAAGCTATTACTATACCCGAACCCGGCCACCTCCAGCGTTACCATTCAGGGCGAATTCGACGAGGTAAAACTCCTCACGATTACCGGTCAGCAGGTGCTGGCGAAAAACGGAACGGGAGCGGAAACCCAGGTGGACGTAAGCAAACTTACGCCGGGCATTTATCTGGTGCAAATCCGCAAAAAAGACCAGGTACAAACCCAGAAACTCATTATTCAACCTAATTAATTGATGAACGACATAACTGTTACCGAACTGAAAGAGCGCCTGGCCAAAGGCGAAAAGCCCCTGATTGTTGACGTGCGCGAAGACTGGGAATACCAGGAACAAAATATCGGCGGCCTGCACATTCCACTGGGAAGCCTTCCGGATAAGCTCGATGAACTGGAAGACCACAAGAACGACGAAATAATTGTGCATTGCCGTTCCGGCGCCCGTTCTGCCTCAGCCAAAGCATTTTTACAGCAACAAGGCTTTACCAACGTCCGGAATTTAGTAGGCGGAATTTTAGCTTACAACGGTTAACCGCAATTGTTGAAAGTAAACCAAAAGAGCAGCCCGCAAGCTGCTCTTTTTTTATTTCTTAAGACTAAATCCCAAGTTTGTGGCAGATGAGTTTAAACAGGAAGCTCTTTAGCGTTTAAAAGCACGTCATTTCAAGCTTGTTAATGTTGATGTTTCATATTGGCCGTCAGTTTAAGATACTTTATTGCGTCATTCTGAGCTTGTCGAAGAAACTTATACATGCTTCTATGACAAAGCGAGCGTAGCAAGATTTGTCTTACTGTTTCATTTTGGTTATGCGGCTCCATAAGCTCCTTCGGCTAGCGCTCCCCGAACTGCTTTGGGACAGGCGGGATGAAGCATTAAAGGCGAATAAGGCGATAATTTCCGGGGAGTGCTTTCTTTATTGTACTTGAAACAGTTCGCATTCAGCCTGTGAAGTGATTGAAGCCATTTCAAATACCCAGAGCTGCTTTTGAAATTGCTTTCGGCTAATAAATTTCTCTGTAGCGTAGGGTTTAAACCCTACGCTACAGAGAAATTTGATTTATGAAATAACTTCTTGTCAGTATTTTCAGACTCCTGAATAGTTTACATTTTTACACTGAAAACGCTATCCTTTTAGCTTAAAAAGTCGCCACTGATTTTTCGGTTTTAACGAGAACCTCTTACTCCAGAACAAAAGGCTGCGGGCTGAAGCAAAGCACGAAAAACAGCATGGCGATCCAGCCCAGCACCTTCCGGCCTTTAGACAGCGGACTTTCATCCGGACAGGGAGGGTGGTGCACCCCCAGCATTCGGGAGAGAATGAGCCCGAAAACCAACCAGCCGTTATAACCGTCAATTCCCGGAAAAACGTAGCTGAAGGCCAGCTGAAACCCGATTACCCCGGCTGTTAAAAGCAAAACCTGGGGTTTTTCCGGTACGATCTTCTGGAAAACCAGCAATAGGTAAAACACATAGGTTATCCATTTCCAGTAATCCGAAATCAGGTTTAGTTTAGGCGTAATTATTCCCAATCCGGCATACCCGATAAAGAGCACAAAAATAAACGGCGCAATCTGATTGAACCGTTTATAACCCAGTAAGCCGTAAAGCACGTGGCCGCCGTCGAGCTGTCCGATTGGCAACAAATTCAACGCTGTAAAAAACAGCGACAGGTACCCGGCCAGAATGAACGGGTAATGGATCAGCTCGTACTTGGGCGGCAGCAGCGCCGGGTCGGCTACAAACTTTTCGAAGAACAGCGTTAGCAGGCTTTTGCCTAAATAAAGCTGGTTTTCGGTATTCTGGTACACGTAGGCGGCATAATCGAGGCCATACTTCTGGTACTCCGGGTGAATGCTGAAAATATGTTCCGGCGGCGGTAAATGGGTGTAGCCGTAGAAAAGCAGGGGCAGGGCCACTACCAATCCGGCCAGCGGACCGGCAATGCCGACATCGAAGAACTCCTTCCGGGAAAAGATCCTTTCCTTGATCTTAATGAAGGCCCCCATGGTACCAATGCTGTTCGTAATCCCGAAAAACATGGGAATATAATACGGCAGCGTTACCCGGATCCGGTAAAAGCGGGCTGTTAAATAATGCCCGAATTCATGCACCGTGAGCACGCCCAGAAAGGAAACCGAAAAGGCCAGGCCCTGAAAAACCTCTTCCTTTGACATCCAACCTTGGATGTTAAAACCTCTTTTACTGAAGAAGAATAGTTTGTCATGCATCCATTCGGTGCCGGCCAGGGTGGTGGTTACCAGCGTGAGCAGAAACAAAAATAAATGCAGGCCATAGCGCCAAAACTTTCTAAACGACATCCTTAAAGACCTGATTTATCGTAAGCGGAGGCGCCAGGTGCAGTGTTTGGATACCGCATTTTTCAGCACTCTCTATATGTTGAATACTGTCGTCGATAAATAAAGTTTCTTCTCTTTTTAACCCGTTTTCAGCCAGCACCTGCTCAAAAATTACGGCATCCGGCTTCCGCTGCCCCACCAGGTGCGAATAATAGGTTTTATCGAAAAGCGAATCCAGGCTCGGGATCCCGAAACTGTCTTCCACAATTTTATTAAACCCGATTAGGTGAATGGCGTTGGTGTTGCTCAGCAGAAAAAGTTTGTACTTCTTTTTAAGTTTCCGAAGCAACTCGATCCGTTCCGCCGGAATATCGAGCAGCATGGCATTCCAGGCTGCATCTATCTGCTCATCGGTTCCTTCTACCTGGTAGCATTCCCGCACCTGATCCCGGAACTCCTCCTCACTGATTCGCCCGGTTTCCAGGTCATCGAACAATTTGGATTGGGCTTTCTGGTTGAATTCGATGGTCTGGTTTTCTTTGGAAAGCTTTTTAAAAGTATCGATGGATTTCTGATAATCGATATTGATGATAACGCCGCCAAGGTCGAAGATGATGTTTTGAATAGAAGCAGGAACCACAGAGAAATTTTTTAGGTTATTTTTGTTGCGAAATTAAGGTTTAATCCGTAGAATTGCACTCCAAATCAGAAATAACCTGTTTTCTGACGGGCCTATAGCTCATTCGGTTAGAGCAACTGACTCATAATCAGTAGGTGCTTGGTTCGATTCCAAGTGGGCCCACGAATAACCCTTTTAAACCGCTAATCTTCAACAAGTTAGCGGTTTTTTTATGCCCTTTAGTAAGTATTTAGTAAGTTTTAGCCAGATTTAACCCTCTTTTCTGGTTCCTGCCTTTTATTTCTTTTCCGCCCTTTGAGGGTGGTTACTTCGCTTCTTTTTATTTCTTTTTCGGTTTGGTCTGAAATAATACAAAAGTGTTACTTTTTAACATTTGATACAATATATTTAAAGTGGTATATTTTATTGGTTGTTAATATTTGCTAATTCTTTGAAAATGAGACTGTTGAATTTTACGCTTTAACCACCCTGTCACAAAAAAGCCTCTGAAATTGTTAGATATGTAGAAATCAGACCTAAAACTTAAAAAAATTATGAATCAATTCTATATGGTTCCAGAGAACCAGTTTAACCAGTTGCTGCAAATGGTAACTGAGCTTTACCAGAATTCAGGAAAGAGTAAGGCCAAACCTGAAACAGAACTCTTAACTACTCAAGAGGCCGCGAAAAGGCTAAAGGTTAGTTCTAAAACTGTCCTCAATTATATTGAGTTGGGAAAGATAAAGGCTATTAACTTCAATAAGGGTAACGGTATGCGCTGCCGTTATAAGATCGCAAAAGAGGACCTTGAGGCGTTTATTAAATCAAAACGATACTAACACCCACTTATTCATGTTAAACACGCTGCCACCCTCTATTGAGGGTTTTTTTATGCCCTTTCCTGTCGTAAGGCCACCACCGAAATATGGTTTCCGAAACGTGACAACACAATCAATAAGTTTTAAACATAAATTAAATTAAAATGAAATATTCAATTGAAACCAGTAACGGCAAAACCTATTGCCTTATCAATGCTGAATTAGTCGCAAAAAACAGGGATGAAAAGAACATTCTCCATGAACTATATTATTTCAAAAATCAACCCTTTAAGTTTGTCCTTTTTAAATTTAAAACAAACGAAAGTACGATGACTTGTGAAGCTCTGGAGTTAAGGTAAGAGCAATAAAAGGGGTAACGCTACTTACAAACGTTACCCCTCGCTTTGCTCTGGGAATGAAAATACCGAAGAAACCAGAACAAAGGCTTTTACTTACTTAAATATTGAGATAAATGGTTTACTGCTATTCTGAAAATATCGGAATGAGTTATTCCGTATGCTCCAGCCATCGCCGCTACTTTGTCAACTTCAACCTGGCTTAACCAGAATTGAGGACGTTTTACCAATTGCTGTTCGTTTCGCTTCTTTTTATATCGTTTCAGGAGCTTTTTAACGCGTTCATGTTGGTTATATAATCTCATTACTGGACCTGTTTAATAATCGCACAAATACTTTCTGTTTGGAGGTCTTTTTCAGCACCCCACGAGTTAACCACGGCTGGAGTAAATAGCTTTTCTAACAAAAACTTATCGTTGTGTGTAGCTATTAAAATAGCTCTTATTTGCTCAATCTTTGTAAGGATCGCGTTTTGGTTATCGTTTAAAACGATTTTCAGATTGTCCAGCATGGTTTGCCCTGCATCGGTAAGAACGGCAACACCATTAACGACTTTTAACCAGCCGTAAAACTGTGGTACTGCCCACTTCTCGTTTTATACTTCGGCATAAAAGGTCTTGAGAGTAGCAATTGAGGTCATAATTGGTTCGGGTAATTTTACCTGTTCTGTAAGATCAACACCAATTGCTGTAAAATCGGAATAGGCTGGCAAGTTCTTTACCCTATTATTCTTTAGCGTGTATTCCAGCGAAACAAAATATTGATCACCAAACTCTGATAACTGCGAACCCTCAATAAGATTTTTAACTTCGTTATCCAGCTTGCTCAGGATTGCGTTTACTTTTGCTTTATTAGCGTTAAATGTTTGGAGTGTGTTTTGGTACTGTGTACCGTTAATGGTGCGTGTTGCCATAATTATATTGGTTTATTTACCCGTATAAAATGGCAATTGTATGTATGTTTAAATTTTGAGTATCAGTAAGCAAAATATTTTTTTACCCCTCTTTTGCTGCGGTTTTATACCTTGCTTCTCGTAAAAACTTTTCCCAGTTCTTAATAAAATTTTGACCCTGTACTTTAAATTTACTCTCAATTAAACTATACTCATTGGTTCCAACAAATGGAGCCGAACCATTAACCATTTGAAGTTGAAATTTTTTATAATCAGATATGATTGCCCGAAGCTCAGAAATGACCTTCTCATAATCTTTTTGTAAACTACCCATTTTAAACGTTATAGCTTGATCCTCGAGGTGTTCGTAAAATTTTAGGTAAGATTCTCCTAAAAAAACCGATGGAAAAATTCTAAAGGTATTAAAATTAACATCCAGCAAATCTTTCACCTTCTCATGATCCTCTAATAAAACATGTTTAAATTTTCTGTCTTTTCTTGTTTGATAATAACTCCAAAAACCAAATGCACCACCTATAACACCCACGGCAGAATCCCAGTGATTTTTGACAACTTCAAGTATTGAATAAATATCCATGCCAGAAAATTAACAAATGTTACCAAATAAAAAAAGCCACCCTTTTTGAGTTGCTTACCTGATAAATACCGATTGCTTTTAGGCTTGTTCTGGAGCGTTTAAGAGCTTCTTTACCCTCATTACCGTACTAACACCTTTACCTGTTAGCGTTGCCGTATTGCGCACTGTTTGACCTTCATTTAAGCATTTAACAATACTTTTGTATTGCTTTAGTAAATCCTCTTTCGCTTTGGTTGTGCCTTGAGGCCTTCCAACGTGTTTTCCTTTCCGCTTTGCTTCCTGCATACCAGATCGGACCCTCTCAATAAGCGTCGCACGTTCCATACGGCCTACATCAGCTAATAACGTGAACATGAATTGAGCTATTGAGTTAACGCTTCCATCTGGGTTTAACGTTTCCAGATTATAATTCTTAACCACGATACTAACTTTAAGAGCGTGTAAAGCTTCCAACGTTGCCAGTAATTCGGCAGTATTACGGCCTAAACGGGTTACTTCGTGAATTAAAACCTTATTTATCTTTTTAGCCTTTGCCAGTTTTAAAAGTTGCTGGATTGCTTTACGTTCGTTATTGCTTTTAGAGCCTGAAATCGTTTCGGTAATCGTTTCCACTACCTGCAAGCCTCTGGCCTCTGCATACTCTGTAAGCTCCGTTAATTGTCTGGAATGGCTTTGATCTTGAGTTGAAACGCGAACTAATATTGCTGTCTTTTTTTGCATGGCTGGACCGTTTTCTGGTTGGTGAACAAAGATACGAAATGTATTCAGAAAAGGTATAGGTTTTCTAAATACAAAAACAAGAGTTAAAATAATGGCCTTATTGAGTTAGAATAAGGTTTTTTCTGAACAACCTTTTTTGAACACATAATTTTGAGTGTATTGGTTTTTAGCTCCGATAACCCCCATGTTTGCGGTATATCGTGGCGAAAACGTTTTGAGGGTCCGAGAGCCTAAAAAAGGCCGTTTTTGGCTTACACCCCCTATACTTTTGATTTTTGGGTATTGCCCAAAATCGCTGTTTCTGGACTGGAAACAAGGTTTTTAAAACTGAAACTATCTATTTTGCAAAAAGGGGTGTTACTGTGCCTGTTTTGGTAGGTTTTAACGGTTTGAGAGAAACAACCAAAAAAGAAAAACAGACCACAAAGTAGTCTGTCTTAACTTATGCTTAATTGGAAATTCTTTAATCTATATACGATGCGATAAGTGATCGTAAAACTTTGCTTACATCGGTTTTATTGCTTTTTGTTTTCGCTTTCAATTGATTGAGCAACTCGGTTTCTATTCTCAATTGAAATTTTTTCTTTTCAGGGTTGGTGTTCATATTATTAGGCTACTAATTTGAGGTCATTCTTTGCGTACTTATTATCAATCATTTTTAGCATTTGCATGTATTCGGCCTGATTGAAACCACCTGTTGATGTAACGAACTCGCCGCCGTCCCAATCTTTCGGAACGGTACGACCTGCACCTGAATAAGCGCGTGGTTTAAGGTTAAATTCTGGTTCTGGTTTTTGCATGGGTGGAATATCGTTATTAAATAAAGCTTGCTGGATTGTACCTAAACGCTCAAAAATTTCAGGATTAGGAGGCAAGAGAAAACCATCAATGCATTTCTTTGTCAGGTGTTGGTATTGCAACCTGTTTTCCGTTTCCAGATCATTTGAGTGGGTAGGGGTACTTACTAAATAGTTATTTTTACAAGCAATGAATTCCTGCAATGTGGCTATATCAGTTTGCCCGATAATGTAGTTATTGAAATTGATCTTAAAGGCCGTTTTAATACTCTGTGTTGGATTGCTCTTCTTTTCCGTTTCTGGCTTGCTTACTTGCAGTTCGGCATTATTAAAGGTCGTTAAATCCAGTATATCAATACGCTTGTATTGGTAGTTTCTGTTTTTATCGTAAGCCTTGCCGTTCGGCTGGATAACTGGCGTTTTTAGATCGTAATAGCTCAAGAGGTTTTGAGCATGTTTACGGTAAAGGCTTTCAATACCCTGCTGGTTTAGGTCCTCAATTCTTACCCCCTTTAACGGCTTTTTACCTATTCGTAATTCGTTTCTGAATATAGGTTTGTTAATTTCCAGTCCTGAGAGTTTATGTAGGGCATTTATGTTCGGCTTGTTGCTTATCTCAAGTTCCTGGGTTTTATCGTAAATCGTTAACCTTATATCAGATTTAGGGGCTTTGGTGGCTTGAGTTGCTTTTCTGGCTGGACTAATAACAAACTGACCGCAATTTGCCAGCATGTGAACGCAAACAGGTTGAACGGGCGCATACTGGGTCCCTTCGGTAATTATAGTTGAGTTTAGGAAAAGGTTTTTATATTCAGATAATGTATTCTGATTAGTATCGTGGGCAATGTGGAAATCAGTAATACCGTATAGCTCTAATCCAAGAGCCTGAGTAAATTGGAAGTAATACTCTCTCCAGTAACCAGAACAAAAGGTATCGTTAATTGCCTTGTATTTGAGGTAAGGACTATTTTTTGAGGTCCTGCAATTGGTGGCAAACTCTGCCGTATGTTCACCATCAATAAACACATCGAAAGTAACCAGATAATTCTTTTCTAATCTCTGGGTCTTCTTAATGGTTATAGAATCGTTTATAAGGTAATAACCTGATTCCTTTTTATAGTAAGTATCAATATAGTTGAAATCAAATACTGTTTCATCTGCTGAAGTAAGAGTACAGATAAAGGTATCTGGAATGGTAAGGGTGTTAGTTTTCGTATGAGTTGTACCCCTTAATAGCTGGGGGTTATCCAGTACGAAAGATTGTGTGTTAGTTTCCAAGTAAGCATGTAGTTCCAGTTTATTGAGGCAAAACCGTAAGCCGTAAGTTATCCTGTTGTTGTATACGTATAAATACGTGTCATGACAAATGTTTAACTCAATTGTATGTTTTTTCTCTGAAAAACAGAAATAAATAAAAAAGCCCTCAGTTTTTGAGGGCCTTGTTCGATGGTTAAAAGGTTAGCTTTTCAATTTCTGCGGCCTCTCCCTGTCGGGTGTTGAGGTACTTCATAAACTCATTTAAGGACTTGTGGCCTGTCCATTTCATTATCAAGGCTGGATTAACATTCTTTTCAAAGAGGACCGTTACAAAGTTCCTTCGGGCCGTGTGGGTGGTAATGAGCTTGTAACGTTCTATCTCGTTTTTAATGGTTTCGTTTCCGTTGTAATGAATAATGGTTTCAACGTTTCGCAATTCTGGAACAAACGAACATACCTCTTTGATGTACTGGTTGTATTTTACGTTACTTATTTTTCGCAATTGGTAATCGTATTTTTCAAGTAATTCTTTTACAATGCTGTTTAGGGGTAGGGTATGGGTTGCGGTTTTGGTCTTCTCAATGTTGGTTGTAATCATTCCGTTTTTGATGTTGGCTTTTGATAACCTTATTACATCGCTAAAACGAAGACCTGTAAAGCTCTGGATTAAAAACAGGTCGCGAACGTAATCTAAACGTTTGCTAAAATGGAAGTCAATACCCTTTACCTTTTGTAACTCTTCCAGAGATAAGGTAATTACTTGCTCTTTATTGCCTTTTGCAGCCTTAAATTTATAGTCTTTGAACTTTGTGTTGTTGTGGACCTCTGCCTTGAGGTAGTAGTTTAGAAATTCTTTAAAAATGCGTATGCGTTTCCATACGGTGGTATTGTGGTATTTCTTACTTATCAGGAAGTTTTTGTACTTATCCAGAAAAACGTTATTGATTCCCTCAAAGGTGATATAAAGGGTCTTGTTCTGTTCCTGAAACTCTGTTAAATTGATTTTAAGGGCCTTAAACCCCTTTAGAGTGTTAGGTGTAACAGACTGTCGTTTTAGCTCAATAAACTCATCTAAATAGCCGAAAAACGTGTTTTTAAGCCCTTTAACGTTGTTGAGGTCGTTGTATTCAGCTTGCACGTAATCCACGGTGGGAGCTATACCACGTTCGGAATAATGCTCTTTAATGATGCGGTCAACCTTATTCTTTATTTCCCAAATGTTGGTATTATCTGTTTTGTGGTCTTCCGTTCCGTTTAGTTTTACTTGTTCTTTTTCCTCATTCCATCCAGTTTTTGCAACCTTAACCCCTGTTGGAAACCGTTTGATCTTACCGTTATTGATGTACTGGACGTAAACCGAATAAAGGCCGTTTTTGTCTTTGTTGTGTAAAATGACTTTTGATAGCATGGCTTTGAGGTTAAGGTTTAGTAAGTATTTAGTAAGTGAAGTAACGGAAATTAACCAGAAACGACAAAAACTAAATTCAAAAACCCCGTTTAAAAGCTAATTTAAGGCATTTTTGAGAGGTAAGAATAAAAAGGTTCGATTCCAAGTGGGCCCACCAAATTTGAAAAACCAGTCTTCGGGCTGGTTTTTTCTTTTTTAGCCAGTTTGTAATGTTCATTGAATGAAGCACTTAGCTTAAAAATTGCGTTCACTCTTGGGGTTCGATAACCCTGTATTTTCCGATCATAATACACCCCTTCAGGAAAGATAAGGGACTGTAATCTTTGCTTTTCATTGAAATTTGCTATGCTCCATGATTCACAGAGAGTTACGCTAAGTTTTAAGCCCATTTCTATGAACTTTTGATGGTTCGATAAGGGTCCAGTCAAACTTGCCAGGTGAGCTTCCGTTTCTCTTCGTTCTTGCTTTAATTTTTGACTAAACTTTTCATAAAGTTCTTTTGGAACTTCCCCAAAAACAAAGCGCTCTTCTAGAGCTTCTAATTTCTTATCGCGCTCTGTTGCCTGCTGCTGGATTAGTTTTGCTTGCTGCTTACTGTTTTCATGTCTTTCAGTAAATACGCCTGATAGTGCTTCCTTTAAAACCGGAATGAGCTCTTTATTTACCTGGTATTGCTTTAATAAATCTAGGTAGGTTTCATGTATGATTTTGGCGCTCTTATTGCATTTGCAACCAACCTTGTTGCATTTGTAATAATGAAGGCCCTTTTTCTTTACTTCATACCCGGTGAAAGGAGCGCCGCTATTAGCGCAACGGATATGCTGCTTTAGTGGCAAGTTTTCATCCTCTAACTGAACTTGATAACCTTGTGGATTTGCTGATTGAATGTCATTTACCTGGAAGAAAATTTCTTCAGAAATTAGAGGTTCATGCTTGCCGCGTATTAACTCTTCACCCAAAAGCTTGTTGGTAATAATGCCGCAATAAAATGGATTTCTAAAGATATGAGTAAGCATCTGGTTGCTTAGCCTCAATCCCATACTATTCAACTTTGCTATTATGGCAGTGTTGCTTAATCCTTCTTTGCATTTCATTAGGAAAGCTTGTCTTAACAACTTTCCATTCTTATCTATAGCAAGGCATCGTTGCCCATTTACGAAAGCTCTTTCATAGCCAATAGGTGGTTTGCTTACCCACTGGCCCCGGCGCAAAGCCTCCAGCATGCCAGTAACCGATTTCTCGCGTCTCTGATCGTTATCATATTTGCTGAATAAATACTGCATGTTTCGGTTGAACTTACCAGCAGAAGTAGATGTGTCTGTTGGTTGTATGCAGGAGGAAACAGAAATGCCTATTTGTTCTAACTGATCGTTTAGGTAAATGGCATTACCACCAGTGCGAGAGAATCTGTCATAGCTGTAAACGATTATGGTACTCACTTTAGCTTTTTGCCGCTTTACGAACTCAAGCATTTTCTTAAATTCCTTCCGCTCGTCACCTTTTGCACTTTCGTAAGTACCACCAAAATATTCCAGCACTTCAAAGCCATGCCGCTCTGCAAATTGCTCACAGTACTTCAACTGCGACTCTAAGCTATTTCCGGTATCGGCTTGTTCTTTTGATGAAACCCTGGTATAAATTACGGCATACTTGCCTTGCTTAGTTTGTTTGTTCTTATGTACTTTGACAAACTTAGAAAACTGTTCGAGATTATATCTGGTCATCATTTTGCTGCTGATTTTTGTAAATAGAAAAGTAAGCGTTGCTGAGTACTAGAAGAGACTCTGCAATGGAGCAGAGCTCTTCCTTCGGTAAATGTTGGTAACTAGGTAAGGTTGAGAGTTTTAGTATTAGCTTTTCAATTAAGGAAAATGATTGTTCTTCTTGTTGTTTTTGATTTCTAGTTTTAAATAAAGTTGACACTTTGGTTGAACACTCGGGCTGCAGCTGAGGCTTTCAGGAGTGCAGCAGGGTTCATAGTTTGGTGCTGAAGCTTTCAGGACCATTCTTCAGGCAAGGCGCAGGCCTAACTTGGTACTATTAATACTTGAAAAGCTGTAAGTAGCTTTTTGATTTATTTTATAATTCTCTATGAGTTTGACGTTCAAAGTAGAACCTGTTCCCATTTCTCCTTTTGAGCTCAAAGCCATGATACTTTTTATTCAGTAAAATATCTAATATTTTCTGCTCATCATCTGCAGGCATTTCCCCATCCTTAGTGGTGATTAAGTGCTTGGTTTCTTTCTTTGTTTTCGGATCCTTAGTATAGGTGATTAACACTTCTTTTAATGTTTTGTCCCGTAAAGCACTTAGTACTTGCCTTTCTTCTTCAGTAAGGAGCTGCAAAGGAGAAATAAAGGATTCTTTATCCGGATCAATAAGAAATTCCATCAGGTGCTCCGTTATGGAAAGATAAAGGTGGGTACGCTTTAAGAGCTGCCCTGCATTTGGATCAATCTGGAGAATTTCATCCAGCCACTCTACAACGGTACCATCTGGAAAGATAAGAACTGCAACGTGCTGGTGTAGAACCAAGGCATTAAGCAAGATGCTACGGATTTTGGTTAGACTTTTAATTGCTCTTTGTCCTTCCTCAGTTTCTTTTAGCGATTGGATGAACTCTTCGTTTTCAAAGGAGTTAAGTAACTCTGCTTTTTCTTCTGGCCTAAGTGGCATTTTTCGGGTCTTCTTTAAGAGTTCTTCCTTGTAGGTATTAAAGAGTTCTTCTACTCCAAGCGGAACAATAAGCTGTTGCTTTACTTTCTGAATCAGATCTGTAGAGCATCCTAGTTGCCGCAACTGCTGAATCATCTTTAACCAGATATATTGTTCCAAATTTAGTTTCGTCCAGGTGCGCTTTTCACTGGCATCGTCAAACCATAGACCTGCCTTGCGCCAATCATTAAAATTCTTAGAAGCTACATTAGCATCTTTGAGGAAAAGTAACGGCTTTTCTATGCGGTCATATAGTTCATTATAAGATGCATGGTCAGAGAGTTCTAAACTTAGGGAAAAAGGGGCATCCATTTATTTTTTTATTTATTTACACAAATGTAAAAATAATATTTAAAATAAAAACATTAAGGTAGTGTTTGGTTTAAATTGCGATTGAACCGTTGAAGCTAATCCAAGCTGAATTTTGAACGAAAATTGCTGAGTAAAGGTAAAAGAATGGAATAAAGGCTGTTTTATATTTTAAAATCTTTGAATATTTTAATAAGCTGTAGTTTAAAGCTCCTGTGCTTTGGCTTAGAGTTGTAAGATTGATGAAAGAGATCGCTATTATATAGGCATTTTTCAAGGTTCGAAATCTTAAACGCCTCTACTTGGTTATACATCTCGATTTTTCCAGCTCTTGGGGAACTTGGTGCTAAATTTAGCATAGAGTTTCTTGTCGATTTCTCCAGGTACAAACCTTTTTTCAATCTGATCCAGCTTCTACTTTAACTCCTAGGGATTCTTCTGCAGGTCTTTTTCTTCTTCCTCCTTCTGGTGGTGTGTTACTTAAAGGTATACGCCAACTGCTGCTTTAAAGGGCTGGCTAGGAGAGGATCTATCAGGTAAGAAGGGAGTATTTGCTGGAACTACTCATGCATCTCCTTTGCGATCTTTTTACTGTTGCAGCCGGTCATTGGATACTTGTAATAGTAGTTAGTTTATTGAAAGGTGGAAGGTTTTAAGATTGGTTTGTTGCTGCAGTTAGTCAAGTAAGCCTAGAGCGATATCTAGTTGTTTAAGCGCCAGATTTAAGGTAAGTTCCGGGTAATCTTCCTGGTACTCCTGAAAGGGGGCAAGTAAAGGGAAGTTGGAATGAAGGTTTTCATCGTTGAAAAGATGCTTGATGCCTTTAATCTTGCACAAAGCTTCAAAAGCGTCTTTTGGCTGAGTATCTTCTCCCAATAAATTGGTTTTACCGGCATTTAACTGATCCTTGAAGTGGTTATGGAGATCAATTAGAAAGTTCTCGTTATTGCGCTTCATGCGCTCGATCTGTTTTTGCTGCTGCTCCACTAGATTTTCTAAAGCACCTTTTTGTTTTTCTTTTAGTAGCTTATCATGAGCTGTTTCAAACGAGGCAATTTCTTCGATGCTCATTTTAAAGTATGCAGCTAGTTTCTCAAGCTTATCATCGGTAAGGGTGATACCACCATTTTCAATCCGGCTAAGGTTGGCTTTTTTGATGCCAAGTACAGATGCTATTTCTTCCTGCTTCAAGCCACGCGCCCTGCGAATAGCTTTGATTTGTTGATATAGTTCTCTCACGGCTCAAACGTATGTAAAATAAATTATTTGTCAATGGGAGACTTAAAAATAATTTGTTTACTAAAGTTTATTATTGTGGCTTGAGCTAACCTTTTTGAGAGTTTATGATGTAATTTTAAGGTAATTAACTGTTGAAATTTGATGAGATAAATTATGATGTAAAGAGCTGAAATATAGCCTGGTGCTAAGTAATTATAGGTTGTTTTATCGAGACGGCTGGAGGCGAAGTACAGATCGGTAAATAATCAGCAAAAATGAGTAAGAATACCCCTGTACAAAGGTGAAAATGCCGTTAAGTTTACTTTAAATTGCCTCTTATGGCAAGTTCGTTAAGCTTATTTTTGATTGCTTCATTAATCACCAACTTCTTTTAAGAATGTTATAAAAAATCTAGTGCCGAAGCGTAAGATTTAGCTAAAGCTGCATCAATTTTTAGAGCAATTTAATAATGGAGTTTATTCCAGTTTATCGCTCATCCTAGTAATAAATATGTGGCGCTTCCACTACTAGAAGTTACAAGTAGTATTAGCGACGAAACAGAGTTGAAATCCGATAGAGGGTTGAATGTGTGAAGAAGTAGGGCAAAAAGCATGAAAAATTTACCTCAAAATGGTTAGGAAATGATCTCAAGATTTTAGTTGAAATTTCAAGAGGTTTTCACATGGTCTTTTTCCAAACTTTTAGGATAGAAAAGAAGCTTAAAAATTGTTAGAAAATGAAGTGGGAAAAATGAGGTTAGAGTGTTGGTAACCAGTGTGTAATGATAGGCCTTTGTTGGTTGAAATTATACAAAATTACCGCTGTAAAAATGGTATGGTTTATCATCTAGAAAATGTCCGCTTTTTAGCTCGGAAAACTAGGCCAAATCCTGAACAATTTTGGAAGGTTTTTCATGCCGGAAAGAGGAGGTCCATTTTCAATCAATTTAGAGCCATTTTTAAGGTATTTTAAAGCCCTGAGCAGGGGAGTAGCCAAGCTTTTCGAGCCTCAGATTTTTAAGTGGAATTATATTCTTAGACTGTCTCCAGTTCTATCCAAAATCTATCAAAATCAGCAGTTTTTTACCAGTTGAAAACGTAGGACAATTTTCTTTAATGACAGGCTTTTGCTTTGACAAAGTATTTTCGACACTTACCTGCCGAACTGCTAAGATTCCCGAAGGAAGTAATAATAGATAGAAGACCCATAGACCAACCTAGATACGTTCCTTTTAAGCAGTAAAAACGCTAGCCTGAATAACTATAAATGTAAGGCAACAATACCCGGATATGCATACTACATATTTCAAAAAGAACACCACTGTTAACTAGCTTTATACCATCCTTCAAAGCATCTTCGATATTGTAGATGCTCTAGGAAGTGTTGATGAACCAAGTGGCTAGGTTACCTATTTTCTGTATAAATACTAATAGTCTTTCTGCAGCTTGTAAAGGGCCTATTCTGATTTGCTAAATACAACTATAAAATATCTGGCATTCTTTTTTCGTATTCCCATCAGATTACTTCAAAACCATATGGGAAATGGCCCTAAAGTTAGGAGATGGGTTTTTATTTATTTAATAAAAATTAACCGAATTTTAAATAATGATCTTCAATAAGTCAGTTTCTATCTGTTTCCAATTTTGGTTGAGATTTATGGTGCAGATTCTGATTAAAGGTCTATTTCCTGAGTTATATTGATAGGAGAGAGAAAGACTATTAGATACTTCAGGGTAAATCAAAATTCCCTCAACCTGCTGATTGCCGGCTGAGGTTAAATTCTGAGTATAAGAGAAAACCTGGTACAGATTTGAGGAAATAATCTTATCCCTATCATACTGACTTTTCAGTGCTTCAGGATAATACTTAGCATCCATAATCACATACCGATCCTTTGAAATCAAACTGATGTCTGTTTTCATGGCTGGTATATATTCCTTGTCAGAGTGATTGGCAAGGGGGTGAAGCTGCCATGAAAGTTGTTCTGCTTTAATCAGCCAATCTTCAGGATTTAAATGTTTCCGGTAAAAGTTAAGCAAGAACCGCTCGAACAGTTTAGCCATCCTTTTTTTATCACGGATAAAATTCTTAAATGGCTCTTCACCTCTCTTTTCCGTACTTAATAACTCCTGCCATATCAGTTTGCAAATCGAAAGTAAAAGTTTGTAATTCGAATTGTTTCGATGAAGCTTTACTTTCTTTAAATGGCTCTTCTTTACATTAAGGTTATTAATTTCAGTTGGAAACCGTTGCAGGACCAAGTGGATATCCTGCCGGATCTTCTGATTTAAGGTTTCTTCCCGGGATAGTGTTTTAAGTGTTGCTTTCAGCAACTGATTGTGCAATACGTCGAAACTTAGCTCATCATAAGTACAATATGCTGCCGCTTTTACAATGGTGTTCTCCTTGATTGATGGCTGAAAAAGAATCTTACCTCGGAGTCGGTTTGTGAGCAACTCTTCCTCCTGATAGTTTCTATCCAAGCCCCTCTTTAATAAATGGGTTGTTCCGTTTACTAACACTTTTGCAAACAAGTCGAAAAGGTTGGTAAATTGAGTTGTATCCAGGTTTAATGCCTCAGCTTCATCCAAACGGTCCCAAGCGTAGGCTAGGAGGTAGTATATATTCTGGATTGGAATAGCCATTAGTTCAGAGACAAAATCTTAATTGCTTCCTTTGCTTTGGCTTCATTATCGTACCAGTACTCCTGCAGCAAAGGTTTAATTTCCTGATCTATTATGTCTGTATACCAGGCTAATGCTTCAAAATCAGCTTTTGGAATACTGCAGAAATAACTATGGCCTACCATGAAACCTACTCCCAAGTCCTTATCTTGTTCGATTTTTTTGTTTAAATTACTTAAGCGTTCAGCAATTTGAGTTGCCATGGCTGCATCAATGGCGCTGTTCTGTTGTAGGAATTTCTTGAATTTTTCTTCGTATTTAGGGACTACGTTCCAAAAGGCAAACCTCCGGCGTAAGGCGTAATCTACTAATGCCAAGGAACGGTCTGCAGTATTCATGGTGCCGATAATGTAAATGTTTTCGGGTACATAGAACTTTGGCTCGTTTTCTTTACGATAAGTTAACGGAATAGCAAAACCTTCGCCACGCTTATCAGCCTCGATCAGCATCAATAATTCCCCGAAAATCTTGCTTAAATTGCCCCGATTTATTTCATCTATGATAAAGAAATACTCTTGCTTAGGGTTGTTTTGAGCTTTGCGGCAGAACTCGAAAAAGATACCATTGGCTAAGGTGAATTTCCCTTCCTCATTTGGCCGGAAACCTCGAATGAAGTCTTCATAAGCATAGGATTGGTGGAACTGGATCATTTCTACCCGGCTTTCATCCTTTTTACCCATTTGCAGATAAGCCAGCCTTTTGGCAAAAAAGGTTTTGCCTACGCCTGGTGCACCCTGTAGGATGATGTTTTTCTTACGCTGAAGAGAGGATTTAATTTCCTGGATAGTGGCACGGTCTATGAATAATTCTTTATCCGCTTCGTCCAGATCATATTTTTCGGCTTCTACTCCAAGATTTTCTACACAATGGTTGTGTATAGCTTGATATTCATTTTGGCTTAGCTCAAACAGGCTGCCCTGATTATTGCGCATTACCCGGCAATTGGCTAACTCAGGCAAAGCCTGGAGCTGGTTCCAGGTAAGTTGGTTAGGAACGAAGGACTTAACCTTAAAAGTGAAAATATCGCCTTCTTCATCATCCTGGTGAAGTTCTTGGGTAACTTCTAAAATGGCTTTAACCCTTTTGCTTGGTGTAGATTCATACCCAATTAGCAAATCGCCGGGCTTTACTTTAGAAAAGTTCTCGTAAACATTACGTTTATTGCCCTTTGCATTTACGTTAGAATAGGTTTGTTCTTGGCCAATGGCATAGTCTTCCATGCGCCAAATCCTTGGATTGCAGTTGAGCCACCAGTAATTTATTGATTCCGGCTCTGAGGGGCTAATATTCTGCAGAGGTTCTATAATAGGTGGTAGAGTAGGAGGTAAATCAACTTTTCCGCTTCGCTTAGATATTAATTTGGCAATACTTAAGTCGAATGCCGCAGGTGTAATTGAACCGCCATGCCAGTTAGGATATTTAGCTTGTAAGGTCTTAATGCCTTCATCGACATGGACTTTAATCGTATTGATTAATTCCTCCAAAGCTAAAGCAAGACCGCTATGCGGAACCTGATCTTTATATACCCCAATCCAGGACATTTTATTGTTTTTAGGATTTGTATGGTACTGTATTGAGGCATTCTTGAATCTTTGAATTAGCTCTTCACCTAAATTTAGGGTTGCCTCATTTTGTTCATCAACCGGTTTTCGGCTGGTGTTGAACTGAAACATCAATTGACAATATTCTTTGTCAATTTTCCGGATTATAAAAGTGGCTGCATCTATTGCAGCTCCTCTATAATAGCAAGGAAGTAACCACAAAGTGAAGCCAAAATAGCCTGACTTTTCCGTGCCAATAAAATGATTCCGAGCTTTACCCTTGCTAAATTTCTTCCTTACCGAAAAAGTAAAATTATTGTCTTTCTGATGACGCGTATATAAATAATCAAATACTTGCTTTTGAAGCTCGAAGTAAGCCATGCTTAATTATTAAATGTTTCTAAAAGTATTAAACTTAGGAAAATCTTTAACCCGAACTATGCAGGTATATCTGCAGTTTCCTCAGCTCCATTAGTAGGGGCAGTTTCTTGTTTAGTTCCTTGCCATTCGGCTGCTATTGAATTCCAATCTACGTCTCGAGATTCATTTCCTGTCCAAACATTCCAAAAATCAGGATCATCAGATTTAGGTCTATATTTCTTTTCAAGCTCATTAATTTCAACTAATATAGGAATGGAAGATGCCCAGCCTAATAGGATTGCCTTTCTACTAGGTAAAACAGGTAATTCCTTAAGCAATCCACCAACATTATCAGGTACAAGTCTGCTAATTAATTCTTGATCTCTATCATTTACAATTCTATGTAATAGGAAAGTATTGCATTGTGATAGTATGGTAGCTGAAAGTTCAGATGGTCTTTGAGATGATATCATTAAGCTAAGGCCAAACTTTCGTCCTTCCCTTGCAATCCTTTCATAAATCTGGTTGCATATTTCAGTCGCTGATATTTCTTCAGATTTTTCATAACCTCGCTTAATAAAATTATGAGCTTCTTCGAGTACTAATACTGTTGGAAGTACACGGGCATTTTGTCTTCTATATCGTTGAAGAGCTTCGAAAATAACCCTTGATGCCACAGCTACTACCAGGTGAACAACATCTGCAGGAACTAAGGAAAGATCAATTACAACAATTCCTTTTAGATGGTTTTCAAGCCATTGTTCAAGAGTTAGGGAATCGTCTGACCCTATAATTGAATTCATTCGTGCATCTGAAAGCATAGTACGAATCCTCATTATAAGAAAGTCTAAAAACGGCAAAACACCTTGTTGGTTGGCAACTAATTCAAGATGGCTAGGTAATTGTTCTGAATCAAAATTAATTGGAGCATCCTCATTAGGTCCCTCATAAGAAGCTATTCCACCAAATTGATCTAAAAAAGCTTTTAGGGCATCAATACAACTTTGGGCCTCAGCAGCATTAAAAGATTCATAATACTCTGTGCTTTGGTATGTCTTAAACTTAGACTTCGCAATATTTTCTATATGGTCAGCTAAAGACTCTAAACAGGAATTGATTTCCAATTCGCATGAATCTACAAATGACCTTATAGAGTTGGAATAACTTTGTAATCTTTTCCCAAAATCATTTCTACCTGGTTTGTCAGCAATAGAACTAGAACCAATAGCAAGATCATGTAGAATAGAGGTGTGGCAGCTATTAATAAATCTTCTTGCTTTTTGAAAATTGTTCTCTGTTGCAGAAATTCCGCCTGATTTTAACTCTCTAAGCGTTTTTACTAAAATAGGGCGCTGGGTTTTCCCACTTGCTTGCGCAAATGAACTCCATTCATAGCTATTCCAAAGCCAAGCAGGCACTTTTAATTGTTTTAAATACTCAGCTTCACCTACTTTCAGTTCAACTTTAAAAACTTTAACCTCAGTATTAAGATTCTGAAAAGAATCAGAATACTCTCCATTTGGGTCAAGTACTACAAATCTTGCATTTAAAGGATTAGTTGTTTGATTTCTTTTTTGAGCTTCTTCTAATGACCATCTAATAAGGCCTGCAACCGAGCAAGACTTACCACTACCGGTATTACCTAAAACTGCAACATGGCGACCAAATAACTTATCAGGATTAATTTTTACAGATGCATTATCTGCAATAGGGGCTACGCCAATTTTTACAAAAGCTTGGTCATCGTCATTTTCAACGATTGCTTTAAGCTGCTCGGAGGTTGGAAGTACAACTGAATCACCGATGGAAGGAAAGGAATATACCCCCCTCTCTAATTTGTATGTTGATTTAGTATTGATATGATCAGTAGTAAGAGTTCCTACTGGATTAATTGACATTTTCCTTAATGGAAAAGGTAAATCTATTAGGTCAAAATCTTTATACCCTTTTCTTTTAGGGTATTGTGAATTTTCCACACCTAACCAATTTATAATGCCCACCAGTGCTCCAACTTCATTTGGAATTAAAACAAAACCGTTTATCCGGGGGAATAAACTAGGGACACCTGTATTTATTGCGGTGCTTTGAGGGGCGTCGGTCTCTAATATTACCTTAATATCAACAGGAGAAACAAATTCTACTGTACCGATTGCTAAATGCCTAATTTGATCCAGGTTGACCATTTTCAAGTGCTTTTTTTACATTCTCTTTTAATTCCTCTTCACTTGGGACAACTTCTTTTTCTGAATTTGACCCATCCCGCTTATTTACAAGTTCATTCATTTTAATTGTAAGCTTGTCAATAGCTGACTTAGGTAAATAATTATCTACTAATGATTTTAAATCTCCAAAATGAGGTCCAAGAAGTAAAGTATATTGTGCTTTATTCTTGTCCTGTAGAAACTTTTGAATCCTATCACCAGGATCGCTGTAAGCAATTATTACTAAATGAGTTGAAGGCATGGTAAACATATCGGCTATTACCCTATTTATATGGGAATCACCAAATCCGTAACCGAATGTTACAATTGCTGAATTAGGACGGCAAATGGCTGTAGAAAAGTCTCTAAAAAGTTCTGAATAAGGGTAATAAGCCGTTTCAATATCCTTTGCAGAATTAGGATAAATAACGCTATGCTCTGTAGCATTATTAGGGATATCAGGATGCGAGTCTGGTGCACCAAAGGGGAGGAGAGAGCGAATAATCTTGCCTTTTTTGCAAAATTTCCAATCAATAGACCCATGCAATTTCGTTATTTTTGCAACTCCCTCAACGTAGCGAGGTTCTCCCCGAATACCTGGAGGATTATAATGATAGTCTAATTCTAAGCGAGTATTTCTGAAGATTGGCTGCAGCTTTCCTTTAAATCTATCCAGAAGTATAACCCCAACTTCGTCACATCCAAACTCTATAAAACGGTCATAATTCGTTGTAAAGATATTTAGTCTTTCTCTAGAAGCGGCCCTACTCGCAAAGCTTAAGAGAAAGGATTTAAGATAATTAAATGCAATAAAGGCGTTTGAATCCTCGGCTTCATTCTTCTCAATAAATGCTCTTTCGGTTAATAGAATTTGTTTTATAAATTCATTTAACCTTATATCAAGTTCGGCTTTTAAGTTACCTGAAAGAGTATCGCCTAAAATCTCTAGTCCTCTTTGGAGATCAAATGCTACTCTGAAATCGTCTTCTAAATTAGCTTCACCACGCTCCATTGCAGAAGCAGACTTCTCAGAATGAAGCTTTATATTAGTTGAATATTCTCCTTCTAGATTCAGTCGCCCCATCCCTTGAGATGCATTACCAGCAAGATAACTTACTGAAGTGGTTAGCCCCGATCCAATTAATAGTGAAAAGTGTTCACTTTGGAAGATTGTACTAAACCAAGGCTCTATTTTTTTACGAAGGCCTTTTTGATCTGAAATTTCATCACTACAAATAATATCATTGTTAATTTTTAAAATATGTGGTTTAGACCAGTTAATTTCAAATTCATTAGAATCCATAGTTTTATTCAAGAGTAATTTTAAGAGAAAAGGTATATGTTGTTGCCTAATATTAGTATTTCATTGTGAGGGGGATGGCCAATTTAAGCTTCTTATAACTTGCTTATTATTACTAAAGGGCAATTGTCACATACTTTTTGGTACATGGCTGAAGCTGACTCAATTGAGCTTCAGCTATCGTTAAGCCTGTACTGAGGTATGTTCAAACTTGCCCTTGCATTCTCAAGCTATATTGCCGACCGCATATCAGATTTACAACTTTTGCCAAACACCCAGAAGTAATCAAGAGCTCTGTACAATTAGTGCGATATCTATTCTCCTTGGTTATGTTCCATTTTGGAGAATCGAGCTATCTAAATACTCCAATGTTTCCCGAAAAGGTATTCAAGAAGGTGGTTTTAAGTGCTTTTTCCTTCGGTTTTAGAATTTTGCGCTTTAAATTCCGTTCTACCACTTATGTTTGAGCCCGGTTAGTAAAATTAATTGGGAAATTGAGTCAAGTTGAAATTCGTAGCTTTGGTACTGAGGTATTCGGGGAGAAGGTAGGTGTATAAAGCTGCGCCATTCGAATCAGAATATAATATTTTTCAATTATAAGAAATTATTTGGAAAGTGCTGGCACCTTTTTATGGATGCAGATACCTTCTATAGTGTCTGCTTTTTAGAATTGGTTACTTAATTTGCTAATAGTTTAGATAAAATAAACAAGTAGAATAACTCTCACAGTATATCCTTCCCTATTCCTTCAAAATCAAAACCTCATGAAGAAAGTATCTAAGATATTCTTTAGCATCAATGTCTTCAACAATTAATTCGATTTTATTCATTAACTTCAAGAGGTCATAAATAGAATCTACGCGAGTTAGTAGTTCTGTTAGAATCTCTTTTTTATATTTTGATAATTCACTTGACTTTAATTTGTCTACCTTCGATTTAATAAGAAACCTAATTTGATCAGGGTTGTTTATTTTACTTATTTGTGATAAATCTTGAAATTGCTCTTCCTCTCTTTCTTTGTATTTAGCTATTTTTTCTAATGCTTTTAATGCAGATTTAGGGGGTACACCGTGATTTATAGAAAGAAAGCTAGTTTTTAGATCTTTAGGTTTGATAAAGAGTTCTCCTTTTTCTGGTTTATCATCTCCGAAAATCAATGCCATTACACCTGAAAATTTCAGTGCTTCTCTTTTTACTTCATCATTGGACACCTCAATAATATATTTAGCACTACCTACTTTTTCAATTGGCCTACTTTCTTCTTTTTCAAAATAGATTCTGATAAACGATTCATTAAACTCACAACGTTTAACTAAAAATTTCACCGGGGATGTTTTAGCTTCTATGTGAAGAGCAATTAAGCCTATAAAGACTGTAATATTATTATTATAGTCGTAATATTTATTACAGGAGGTTATAGCTCTAAAGTAATATCCGTCATTATCTTTTAATAACCTATACTTCTTCTTATGCGTTTTACTTTTACTATACACCTCTCTCAAATATTCAAGATTGCTTGTTACAATGGAGTCATGCCCTTTTTCAAGTAAAGTATTAGCATACCTTTCCATCTTAAACAATCCTGAGAAAAAATCACTTCTTGCAGAGTAAATTGGTTTTGCAATAATTTTATTACCTTCTATCATCTCTCCGGTTTCAATATCAATAGAAGGAAAAATTAGAGCAAATTTGCCGTCATCTTCAGTCTTAGTAAAACTAAGTTCAGGGAAACTCATATCTAAGTCAATTTTTTCAAATTGACTGTTTATTGCCTTGACAGTTTGAAGCAACTTTGAAGCACCTGGAATCTCAATAAATTCGTCCTTTATATCATCCAAGCCCATTAAATTGCACAGATCTTCATAATATGGGCTTTTTTCAATAAGTTTCATTACGAACTTAACAGGCACTCCTTTATCTGATGCTTGCACATCTTTATCGGTAAATGATTTTTTTCTAAATTTATCTTCCATTTAAGTTTTGAATAATACCTAAGTTTAAATTATGGATTAGTTAATTGGTGATGCATCAGCAATTCCCAACCCAATACTTTCTGCTCCTTTATATCCAAAGGATTTAAACTTAAATTTCACTGTTTGTCTGGGTGTTAAATATTCATATAATGTATGCTGCTCGGAACCAATCAAAGAATTTGTTTTGCTGTAGTAGGTTACGTCTAGTACAACATCTTTATAGGTAGCTACTGTAGCACTACTTTTTATACTCCCTTCTATAACCCATTTACCCACAAGATTTTTTCGAAAGCTACCATCGGAGTGGATAAATTGCTTTGGGTAAACCTTCTCAGTCTGTTCAATTGTTAACTGAGCCTCCTCATAGGATTGGCCTGCACCTGCATGGCCACTATCGCAAGCAGAAAACCCAAAAATTAGTATGATTGAAATATAAATAAATTGAAAATTTAATTTCATGGATTTATTCTGTTTTTCTAGCAAGCGATTACTCATTATTAATTGTGAAATCAAAATATGATTATTAACAGATATGCAGCCTAAGATTTGTTTCTTAAATCTTTCACTTCGAATCGCTCTATTTCTTGAGTCAATTTATTTAATAGCATCTGAACAAATCTACCGTTATATACTCCGTAGGTATCAGGTCTTGGTGATTTTCCTTCTAAAATTTGGTAGTAGAAAACTAAACATGTGGGGTTATTTTGTTCAGCTTGATATAGATAGCCGCCTTCATTCCATTGCTCAGAATCCGCTGTATGAATAATTCTACCATTGTTTATTTCCCAAGTTAGTGTTTTATCCGAGTTAATACTTGCATAAATCCTACTTAGTAGGTCTTGTAGGGATATTTTTTTTGGGTAAATATAGATTGCCATAAGGTACCTTAACGATTCTATGTATAGTTTTAAATAAAAATGTATACTGTTTAACCTTTTAATTAAACCAAAATCCAAGGTACTTAAATGGTTTTAATGTCGAAAGATTTTTAGAGGTGAAAAAAAGGAGAAAAATCACGTTAATCTAATTGTGTTTAAACCACAATATTTATTATACAAAAGGCCAGCTTAGAAAATTCAGGCTGGCCTTTTGTATAATAAATATTGGAGAGTGATTTACTTGTTGGCTTAGAAATAATTATTCTATCTTATAAATCCCATGCCTGATCGCATATATAACTAATCCTACTCTGGATTCAACTTCAAGCTTTCTAAAAAGAGTCTCCCTGGTAGATTCCACAACCCGAGGGTGAATATTTAAAAGTGGCGCAAATGACTTATAGGGTAATTCAGTGCAAACTAATTTTAAGAATTCTATTTCCCGTGCACTAAGATCTGGACGTACTTCCTTTTTCTTATTGTTTAAACTTTTAATTGCAAGTTCAGCCACTTTGCTGGAATAATAGGTACCCTGAGTTTCAAGGGTTCTCAGCGCTTTTTCTAGTTCAGAAGGATCAGCATTCTTTAGAATGTAACCGTTAACGCCACACTTAAGCATTCTTAAAATTGAGTTGTCATCATTGTGCATGGAAAGAGCCAGTACCTTTATATCCGGGTAGTGCTTGGTTAGCCATTCTGCCGTTTGATATCCGTCCATTACCGGCATACTAATATCCAGTAGTATAATTTCCGGTAAATTGTCCTGTTCGAGTTTGTTAATGAAGTCTTTGCCATGTTCCGCCTCCCAGGCTACAGAAAATCCTTCAAAGTCATTAACTAATTCCAGAATCCCCTTACGGAAGAGTTTGTGGTCATCAACAATTACTACTTTAACTTTTGAGCGCTGGGGTGTTGTCATAGATGGTAATCTGAGTCTTCGGAATCTCTAAATTTATCTGTGTTCCTTGAGAAGGTTCACTTTTTATGGAGTAAGAGGCCCCAATTAGCTTTGCCCGGTATTGGAGATTAAAGGTGCCGGTACCTTGGCTACTTTCTGCAAGCTGTGGATTAAAGCCTATCCCGTCGTCTTTAATGCAAAGAAAGAGTTTCTCAGGAAGATAGTCCAGAATTACTTCTAAGTTTGCTGAACCAGCATGTTTAATAGTATTGTTTAATGCCTCTTGCGCAATTCTAAAAATTACCAGCTTCTTATCCTGTTGAATGGCATATTCCTGACCCCTGACTTGTAAGTTTACCTGATGGATTCCTGATTTCTGAACAAGGTCCAGTTGAAACTGCAGCAATGCAGGTAAACTCTGATGATTTAGGTACTCACTGTTCAATTGCTTGGAAAGATCCCTCAAATCCTGAATGGCCTGATCAATTAATTCCTTGCTGGTAGCGATTTTCGTTTCTGCCTTCCTTTCATTCTTCAGATCCAAAGTGCTGATGTTTAAACGGACAAGGGAAAGGATCTGGCCAATATTGTCATGAATTTCCTGGGAGATCATCAGGAAAGTTTGTTCCTGTACTTCGAGTTTCGAGTGCAGGATCTCCCGGTTAAACTCCTCTTCCATGGCGGACTTTTCCAGCAGGTGCGTAAACCTTTTCTTCTGATACAGCACCATGAAAACAAAGATAAAAACGGCGAGGGCGAACAGTAGTACCGTTCCGGCCCCAATTACAATCAGGATTTCCTGAGCCGGCCCGCGCATAATAATCCGATTGTGTAAAACGAATATAAAAGATAATTCAAAGAGTAGTTGATCACGATCAGCTTGCTTGCCAGTCCCAACTCTTCCCTCATTAAATAATTTAAAAAACCCATTAAGAAAAATGCCCCGCTATAGAAAAATATATTACCTGTGCTTATCCAGAACAAAGGCGTGGCTGAAAGCTTTACGATCTCTGGTCTGGTAAGCAGGTCGTAAAAATAGCTTAAAGAACTTAGAATAATCAAGAAACTAGCCCCCATGATGGCATAGGAATTTACGGAATCTATTTTCTGCACAAAAACCGATAGGAGAAGGTGCGCCCCCAGGAACAAAGGAACGGAAGCGGAAAGGGCTTTTTTGATCCAGGCTTTTGTGACTGCTTTCCTGTAAATAAGGGCAATTAAGGTATAGCTGAAAGGAAGAAAATAATGGTATAAGAAGTGCGTTTTTTCATAAGCAAAAAAAAGCATGTAAAATGCTATGCTCTCTACCAGAAAAGTAACCCCGGTTAAAGTTGAAAAAAGATGAGCATAGTCTTCAAGGTTTTTGCGATTAAGCAAACTGGCCAGAAAGCTTGCAAATAAAATGCACAGGTATATAGAGAAAAATAATAACAGGTGGTTCATTAAAGCGCAGTACTGGTCGAAAAAGTACAGGGTTAGTAATCTGTAAATTTACTAACCCTGTACCAAATGTAAAATCTAATTGGAGCTGAATAAGGAGGCTACAATTTAGCGGCCATTGCGTTAGCTCTGACAGCAATGGCCGGCTAAATCGTAAAAGGAGTAGCCCCTTTCTTCATCAATTACAAGGTTGCCTCTCACATCACACCCTGCAATTAATACTGTTTGCGCCAAGCTTATATTCTGAATCATTTCCTGATACGCATCATAATTTCCTGCCTTGTGCTGGCTTACTAATTCCTGCATCTGTTCTAACTGCTCCTGACCAGGTAAAGAAGGATTTCCGTTTTCGTCCATTGCAGTTAAGCCTAAACATACAGCGATATGTTTAGTAGAGTCCTTCACAGCCTCAATAAGGGTATTTAGGTTTTCGATATTAAAATACAGGATCTTTGGCTCTAAGCTTGTATTTATACCCAAATTGGGGCATATACTTGATGCAGCGTTAATTCTGGCTTGGTATAAAGACATCATTAATTCCGCCGTGCTTCTTTCAATTGGTTGCCCTGGCCCCCCTGAAAAATTTGTAACTGTATTGTTGGTAATAGAATCTGACATAGAAATTGTAAATGATTGGCATAAGTAGTTTTTGAGCTCGGGGTAAAAGTAAAAACTTAGGTGATTCTGCCCTAATCGCTGAAATGGCCTGTAAAACTCAGATTTTTATTATTTGACTTTAAGTCAAAGTGTTATCAATTTGATTGCTTCTTGTTTATGGGATTTTTCCCATCGACTATGTAGTAAATCACGTGGGTTTAAAGTGCGTCAGCACCTTGTGAAGGACTGTTCCGATCAGCAATTTTTGCAACAGAGTTAATTGCTTAAAACTTATTTGCAAGCCTGCTATGGGCATGCTGTAGCGATAAACTTCAATATCCCCCCTTCATCCTTTAGAATTAAATTCCCTATGAAGTGAGTACACAAAAGGATTTATTACAATTCTTTCGGAATCATGGGAAGCTGGAAGCTGTACTTTCTAGTATTGTCCGGGTATCCGGTAGAGAAGAATAAAATGGTTTTGATTCCTTTGGTTTCAGAGCTGAGAGGCTTGATAAGAATGCTTTTGCTTGGAAGTCAAAGGTTTAGGTGTAAAAAAAATGAAAGTTTTGGGTAGAGAAATGCCCGAAATAAAACGCCTGAATCTCAAAAAAATTTTTTTGTTATAAAATAGTATATATAGTATACAATATTTTTTATTTACATTGAGTTATAAAATTAACAAAGCTCAATAAAGGAAAGGGAGAGAAGTGGAAGCTTGGCAAGCTTGCTTATTATCAGGATCTTATCCCTTTAAAGGTGAGATTGCTTTAGAGGTAACTTCCAGGAATAAATTGATTGACAAAGACCTTCAGAAGGTGGGTGTGCATCCTGAATGTTAAGTGATTCATTTACCGCGGAAATTACTGGTGCACTTAAATTTCATCAAACTGAATAACTTGAAAATATGGCAGACAAGAACACGAATTTTGAAAATGAAGATACCTCTGACTACCACGGAAAAAGGCCCGGTGAAGGAAGTAATCCTGATGAATACAATTTTACCCCTCAAGTCTTAGATAAGACAATTATTGCTTTACCGCTTTTGAAAGAAATGCAGGAAGAAGATAAGTTGAGGGGAACCTTAATCGATCAGAATAAAAGTAAAAGATCAAAAGGGGGGAGCACTGTAAATGTCCCAAAAAGAAAGGTTTATGATGTAATAATTGACTTAAACCTTGGATTTGAGGATGGCCGGAAAGGGGCACAGGAGAGGGTGGTTGAAATGGTAAAGAGTATTATGGATAGTCCTCATATTTACCAGGGCAAGATCAACGAAATAAAAACAAAATACAGTAACCAGTACGTTTTTGCCAGCCTTACCGGAGACATGATCCGACAGTTGGTTCGAGAGGACCACCCTGAAGCCAGTAAGCAAAAGCAAAGGGCTGTACACCGGATCTGGCCAGACTTCGAGGTAAAGGCATTTACTTCCCGCTCTGTAAGTACCGTGAAAGCAGATGCCGCCCGCCATTCCTTTTCAGCTTTGGGCGACGGCATTGTATGGGCTGTAATTGATTCCGGAATCGATAAAGATCACCCGCACTTCAAGCTCCACAAGAATATTCATGAGAGCTACCATCGGGATTTTACGGCTTTTGATAATGATGGGGAGAACCCGTTTAATGATGAGTTCGGGCATGGAACCCATGTGGCAGGTATCATTGCGGGAGAAATGAAGGCTGGTGAAGTTGCTGAAGAGCTAATGGATAAAACTGCCATTACCCCGAAGCAAAAACTAATACGAGCAATTACCAGACACCGGAACGATAAAAATGAAATTGTATACGAGGAAACCAAGCTTGAAAATATTTCAGGTATGGCCCCCAAATGCAAATTAGTAAGCCTTAAAGCGCTGGATCAGGCCGGGAGGGGAAAGGCAAGTAATCTGATCGTTGCCATCGAATATATCCAGGAGTTGAATGGTTACGGCCGGGACATCAAAATTCATGGGGTGAACATGAGCTTAGGCTATGACTTTGATCCGGAGTGGTTTGCCTGTGGCCATAGTCCTTTGTGTGTGGAAGTAGACCGGCTGGTGAAAACAGGGGTAGTGGTTGTAGCCGCTGCCGGCAATACAGGTTATGGATATGCCAAATCCGCTTTCAGGAATGTGGTTGCTACAGGGCTGCCGTTAAGTATTAATGATCCGGGCAATGCAGCTCTGGCTATTACAGTAGGTTCCACCCACCGGGATATGCCTCATACCTATGGAGTGTCTTATTTCTCTTCTAAAGGACCCACCGGCGATGGAAGATTAAAGCCTGATTTGGTAGCCCCTGGGGAGAAAATAATTTCCTGTGCTGCCGGCATCAAAAAAACAGAAACAAATAAGCACTTACCTAATACCGATAGCTGCGATTATGTAGAGGACAGCGGTACAAGTATGGCGGCTCCCCATGTTTCTGGCGTGATTGCTTCTTTTCTTTCCGTAAGGCGCGAATATATCGGGAAGCCGGAAGTAGTGAAAGAAATTTTTATGAATACCGCAACTGACCTGAAACGGGATCGCTACTTCCAGGGAGCGGGTTTAATTGATTTAATGCGTGCAATTCAATCGGTATAAAACTAAAACCATGAAAAATTTATCTGGCTTCCCCTATTTCGAAATTCAATTTACAAAAGAAGGCTTTGCTTATGCAGAAGATGAAGAAAATCAGCTTCTTAATTATGTAGGAAATAAAGATAACCTGGACCTGATTGTAATATCCCATGGCTGGAATAATGACATGGATGAGGCCAGAGAATTATACAGGAACTTTATTTCTAAACTAAAAGCCGAGATCGACAAGCATAAAGGGTTCAATAAAAACATTGCTATTGCCGGGGTTTTGTGGCCTTCCAAGAAGTTTGCTGACAAAGAGCTGATTCCGGGTGGCGGTGCAGCAAGCCTTGATTCTTCTAATGAAGAAGGTGAGCTTTTACTGTATTTGGAGAGCCTGAAAGGCTTTTTCGATGAAAGTAAAACCGGGGATAAAATATTAGAAGAAGCAAAATCCTTGGTAAAGGATCTGAAAAATAAAGAATCACAAGGTGAATTCGTCCGGAAAATGAATAGCCTGTATTGTCAGGCAGTAAACCTTGAAGAATACCAAGCTAAGGAAGATGAGCTGGTGCCATTGAACTTAGAAAATCCGCAATTACTGTTTGAGAGTGTCCAAGATTTATCTTCTGAAGATGTAGATAGGAACACAAGTGGGGCAAGTTCCATAAACACAGGAGTAGACGGAGGTGCAGCCGGTATAGGAAGCTTCTTCGGCAGCGTTTATGATGGGGCGCGAAACCTGATAAATTATGTAACCTATTATCAAATGAAAGAACGGGCAGGAAAGGTTGGTTCGTTAGGTTTAAACCCACTGCTGAAGAAGATTAAGCAGAAGAATAGCAATGTGAAACTACATTTGATTGGTCACAGTTTTGGAGGGAGGTTGGTGACTGCTGCAGTTGCGGGATCAACCGTAAATGAAGCAGTTGAGGTAAACTCGCTTACACTGTTGCAGGCTGCCTTCTCGCATTATGGCTTCGCTCAGAACTATGAAAAAGGGAAGGACGGTTTCTTTAGGAGGGTAGTTAAAAAAGTTAATGGGCCTATTTTAATAAGTCATACGCATAACGATACTGCCGTTGGAATTGCTTATGCTATAGCCTCAAGAATAGCAAGGCAAGTAGGCGAAAGGCTGGGCGACGCTAATGATAAATTCGGGGGGATTGGTGCAAATGGAGCGCTAACTACCCCGGAGGCAGAAAATAATAATTTGCCTTTAAGAAAAGACCATCAATATAACTTTATCGCAGGCAAGATTTACAACCTCAATGGTGATACCTGTATTTCCAACCATTCGGATATTTGTAAGGAAGAAGTAGCGCGGGTAGTTAAGTTTGCTATTGATTCAAACGGTTAACCCTATGGTGATGCATGATCGAAACGTAACCCGTTTGCCGGTCTTGGATGAGAATAAGGTGATCCGGCTCATGTTCCATAAAAGCATATTGGATGGCTTTATTATGGATAAAGCCTTAAATGGAGAACCAATTAATCCCCCAGCACCATTGGCCCGCCTCACGCTTCAGGACTTCTCAGAAAGCAAGCATCCGCGCATTCAAAAGATTCTGCAGAATGCGGTAATTTTCGTGAACATCCTTGCCAACCTTAGAGAGGCCCAGGAATTAATTGAAAAAAACGATGTCTGTCAGGATGTTTTTGTAACGCCACATGGGAAAGGTAATGAGCCAAAAGTTGGCTGGATTACGAATATTACGATTGCTGAAAACGCTAAGGTTTAAGATGGGAAAAGTAAGATTAGGAGGGTTGGATATGTATACTCAAGGCAGCGAAAATAATCAGGTTGCAAACGCATTTAAGATTTTGCAACAGGCTTATAAAAATGGGGCGCTTACCTTATACTTAGGGGCCGGAGCATCGGTGCCAAGTGGGCTTCCTTCCTGGGAAAAGCTTATCCAATCCATGTACTTCCGGAACATGCAGACGGAGGCAATACGGCAGAACCTGGAGCCATACCCTAATTACTTGTATGCCATATCCGAATGGGTGCTTTCCCGACACCGGGAACCGCTTGATATAATGATTAGGAAAATAAAATCCCGCTATACCGAAAGTGAGTTTTTACGCTTTCTGAAGGAAACATTATATGCCGGGTTTATACAAACAGAGGATTTACCAGATTCTCTTTTGCGAAAGCGGATCCACCGACCCCGTAAATTAACAGCCGGTAATCCTACCCTGGAAGCTGTCGTGAATTTGTGTGCCAGAACTATCCCCGGGGATAGTGGGGTAGAATCGATTATAACCTACAACTACGATAACCTGCTTGAGCTTGCTCTGGAACAGCACCAATTCCAGTGTTTCCAAACGATCTGGAATACGCGGCAGCAAATGCAAACCGGGCTTATGCCGATATTTCATGTGCATGGTTATGTGCCCACGAATGGTGAAGGGTCTGCTGTGCATGAACTAATTCTTTCGGAAGAACACTACAACCGGGCTGCCCAGGATGCCTTCTTTTGGGGCAATATGGTGCAGCTGCAATATTTGGGTACTTCAGTAGGGCTTATGATAGGGCTTTCACTAGCTGATCGAAACATCAGGAGGCTTCTGGACACGATTCGACATTCCCCAATGCCATGCCGCAACTTTATTATGCTTCGCAAACCAAAGCAGATTACGCTAACAGATAAAGATGTTTTTGAGATCGATCAAATGTCGAGGCGGTATATGGCTCGATTTTCCCGGAGCGGATCAGGGGTTAAAAGCCGTCAGTTCATAGGCATGGAGCTTTCTATGATCATGACCGAAATAAACAGGATTGAAAAGCAAGATACAGAACAGCTTTTAAAGGAATTGAGGATTACCCCAATTTGGTATGAAAACCATGAAGAAATACCTCATTTACTAAGACAGATTATTAGTGGAAGCTGATTACTTTTTCTATTATAGGGAACATTCCTTAGTTAAGGAAACCACAAGTAAAAGTTTATAAGCTAGAAACAGAAATATTTGCTGTGTTTTAAAATATTTACCGGTGCGACAACAATAATTAGACCTTCTATATAGTTGTTTACTATATAGAAGGTCTAAAATCTAAACTAACAAAAATGGGTCTTAAATCTGAGATAGCAAACGTGAAAAAAAACACGAAATTTAATTTTGTTATTTAAAATCCTTTTTGTTATTTACATCCGCTCTCACCCATATTCCATTATAGATTTGCCTCGGATGCAAGTGTATAATACTGGATTTTAACCATACTGATTTAGTTAATTTATTTAAGTTTAATTTTTGCTATCCTGGTTGAATTCAGAAAAGCCTTTCCAAACGGTAACGGTTAACATCGCTAAACTGTAGGAGAGCCCTTCTCTTTTCTCCATACTCAAGCTGAATAACTCCTAACTAAAAGAAAACAACTTAAAGAATTTGCTTTATGCCAGCCATGTCAAACTATACCTTCCTGCCTTGGGTAAGGAAGGGACTTGCCAACTATATCAGCAGTTCAACTTCCCCAAGTGCGCTTGGTTCGGTACCGAGGCCAGTTATTCCCGTTAAAATCAACTTCGAGGCCCAGAACTCAAATGAGCCGAATCCAGTAACGCCTAAGCCTGAAGTTACAGCTAAAATTCTCGGACCAAGAGATGTTTTAGGGATAAACGCAAGTGCCATAATTAATACAAGGCCAAAGGCTAATGTGCAGAGTTTGAACCTTGCATGTTAGCTGAAATTGGGTTCTACTAAGGAGATTAGTCTGGCCAAGTGCTACATATCGCAGAGCTTCTGGATGTCAATAGCTATTTTGCTTGGGCAATAAGTGCCATGTAACGGAATTCGATGGCATCATTGCCCCAATCAACGACTACTGGACCTACATGGAAAGTGCAGACGTGGAAAGCTAGGTTCTCAAGTATGTTAGTTGTTGCATTTTTTATGGTCATTATTTTAAACTTATAAAACTAAGAAAATATGCATTTTTTCATAGATCATAACCAATTGCCAAACCAAACTTTAGCGGATAGCTTTGGACCAGAAAGCAATGATCCTTACAATAAATTTAATATAACAACGAGGTTTCAACTTACTGGGGCTGCAAAAGCATTTGCTTGTCAAGATAGTTTAATGATTATTCAACAATCTATTGCAGACCCTACTTTAGTAAATGTACTCTTAAAACCCATAGAAGGTCTTAAAATTCCTTTTGAAAGAGTTAAATACTTTATCTACCGCGGGTTATTAAAAGACAGTTTCGTTAACGGAACAGCTATAACTCCTACTTCAACTTCTAGCTCAGAATTAATATCTCGCCTTTGGGTAGACTGGAACGCCTATAAAACAAAAAAGAATCAACCAAATTTACCTGATCCAACTCCTCAAAATTTTGGATTTGATAATACTTTGCCAGGATCACTTGAAATCGAGAATATTTTTGATAATTCTCAACAGAATATTAGAGCTTTTTACGTGAAAGAAGGCGAATGGATAGGTAATTTTGGTGCTTCAAAAAAAATTGGATTTGAAATAGCTATTTGTTCAAAACCAATTGCTTTCAATCTAGATTATCTCCGTGCTGAAAATTATCAAATAGATGTATCAGGAACGTCTATTACTGCTTTTGATAGGCGAGTTAAAAAGGAAAATATTCTCTCATTCATTGATCCCTCGGCATTTTTTGGTCTTCATTATTATTCTGGTTTAGATATTTCTTCATATACTGGAACGACAAAGACTACAACAAAGAAGGAAAAGATTGCAATTTATTCTGATCTCCTAAATAATAAATTCGCTACGAAAAATAGAGTATATCTTGATATTAGGAGTGAAACAGGATTCTCTTACAATTTTTATCAAAATTATAGCGATACATCGGGTAACATAAAGTTTGGTAACAGTATAACTACACCTATAGCTCAAAATTACGAATGGAGCGGTTGGCCAATAATAGCTTTTGATTTACCACTCTTAACTAATGCAGAAAAAAATAATATTAAAATTAATTTACGAATTAAGGACAATATCAAGCCTATTTTATTTTTTGAAGATTCTAGCTTGTTAACTGCTTTAATTGAGAACGATTTGGATATTAAGTTCATTGATCATACTCTTCTTATTAATAGTACGGACTGGACTAATGATTTAAATTTCTTTTTCCCAAATGCTGGTTTAGGCACTAATAGAAATAATATAGCATATTATATTAAACTTCACTATTTCAAGCAAGAGGATACTCAGGGTACCCCAATTACAGCATTAAAGAAAGAAAAAGAGTTTGATAATTTATTTATTCCTTTAAGTTCAAGCCTTTTGACACAAGCAAGTCAATCTTTTACACATGTAATAAATCCGGATTATAAATTAATTTCTGGCCAATTTGAGTCGGTTAAATTTAGCTATGTTGCGGAATGCGGGGCTTATTATGACAATAATAGAGTTGCGTTTTATTCAAAAATGTCTTTCCCAAATAAAACTACTGGAAAGGTATACTCACAAATACCTGATACTGGAGATTTAAATGGCTTAAATTTAGAAGGTGTTTACAATAAAATGTCTTTCCTGTCTAGAGATATTAAAATTTCTAAAGTGCATATTCAGGAACTTTTAACCCCGCCTAGTTACCAAAAAGTAACTATATTAAAAGTTTCTGCCTATAACAGTTCACCTGCTTCAATTGAAGGTCTATTTATATTAGGTATTCATAAGGATGAGCTTTCAGTTTTAAATAATGTAGCCAGTTTAAACAGTGTATCAGAATTTAGTGGGAAGCATCCTAAGCTTATCATTTTTGAAGATGTATCACCTTCTCCGGCAATTGATAAAGATGGAAAACCTTATAAAAAATATAAACTGAAAGTACAAGGATTGGATGATAATGGACAAAGAATAATACTTGCTCCTCCCTCAACTCAAAATGTCTATGTATATTCTACTAATGATTTTGTTTTTACTTCAAAAGCTTTTGCTGATGCCGAGAATCATGCCACAATTAAAACTTATATTCCAAATTCCGAGGAAAAAATTGGATTTGAAAGAAATAAAGTAACACCTGGTAAAAATAATGAAGACTTTTATATTGATAAAAATCCAAATATGAAAGTTGAGGTTGACAGTTTTATTGCCACTTTGAATACTATAAATGATGATTTAAATGCTTATTCAAGTATTAAAGCTTTAGTCCAAGATAGTGCTAAAGACATTTTAATTGAATCAGTAAATTCTATTCAATTAAGTTTAACAACCTCAAATCCAACACCAGATGATAGACCGCTATATTGGGCAAGAAATAAGATGCAAGTAGCATTAAAAAAGCACCCTTATTTCTCAACGCAATTTGACACTTCTTTGAATCCCACAAGAGGGTCTGATTTGGACAAAATACTTTCAATTTTTGAAGAAAAATCAAGAAATTATTCTGATGTTGATTTCACATATGCTAATCAAAATAACTTAAAAAAAATTCTTATAACTGGTTTTGACCCTTTTCAACTTGAAAATAACATTAATCAGAGTAATCCAAGTGGAGTTTGTGCTATGGCATTACACGGGAAAACTTTAGGGATAGGATTTGTCCAATCAATGATTATTCCAGTAAGGTATCGTGATTTTGATGGTAATTATAATCCTAAAGTTGGAGTGGGTAATGGAATAATTGAGGATTATATTGCTCCATTGATTGGTAAAGGACCTAACCATGCAGATGTAATCATAACAATCAGTCAGAGTGGTTATGGAAATTATAATATTGATAGGTTTGCTACAATTAATCGAGGAGGATGGAGTGATAATATGGGGTTTACAAGACCTGAAAACTCAAATTCCGTTTATTTAAATTTACCAAAAGAAAAGGACCTTATTTGGATTGAAACCACGCTTCCTAAAGCTATGGTAATGAATGGAGGTATAAATCAGCAGCCTGACAATTGGAAACATTTTGTTGTATATGCCCAACATTATTCTGTTGATGGAAACCCTCCCTCCATTATACCAGAATCTCTTTATGAAATGAGGTGGGATTATGGCCTAGATAATTTCAAGCCTAGAAATCCAGGAGAAATATTAATTGATACAAAGAAAACATTAATTGACAGAAATGGACAGAATAATTTACTTGATTCTAATAATTCGAAAAGGAGAATTATTGAAGGATCAGGTAGTAATTATTTATCAAATGAAATATTTTATAGAGTTGCACTTGCACGAGAAAGATGGAATAAAAAGCACCCATCTCTACCTAAATTTCCTTCTGGACATTTTCATGTTGCATTTATACAACAACCAAAAAGAGATTTAGCAGAAAATTATTTAGAATCAAGTCGTAATATTTATGATGAACTTACAAAGTTGGTGTTAACAGTGTCGGAGAGAATTGCAATTGGTTCAAGTAATTTAAATAATTTATTTTAGAATGAGAATTCAATTTCTTATGTTTTTTTTGTTTTTCTCATTAATTGGTGTAGCACAACCAACGCATGATTGTAAAAAGGATACTCCAGGAGTACAGCTTTTTATTAAAAGCAATAAAGAAATCCTTGTCGATTTAGCACGATTTGGTGGGATGCCTACTAGACTAAATAGTAATGAATTTGAATGTTTCATTATTCCTGAAAACAAGATAATTCAAAATAAAGATAGGGGTTTTATAGACTTCGGGTTTTTTAAGTCTATTAAAGATTTTTCTGATAATTATAGCAAAAGTAGAGAAGTGCCTCATATGAGGTTCTTTATTACAGGTATTAATTATAAACCGGGTTATATTAGTAAAAATAGCAAAAGAAACGTTTATTTTATTTACATTTCAGAGTTTGTTATTGGTACATTTTATTTAGATGTATCAAAAGTTAAGAAAAAAAAAATCGTAGAAATTTATTGCAAGGAGTGCAGAAATAATGAAGAAAATGGTAACCGTCCTCCTAAAATTAAAGCAATTGATTTAACTGCTTTGTTTTGGAAATCAAACTCTAATTAGTCTATAAAAGGTAAGTTTGTTTAAATTTATTTTTAAATTAATTAATAGACGTATTTTCTTTGTCCTTTTATAAAAGAAACGAATTCTTAAAATAATTCTTTTCTTGAATTTGAATTGAAAATTAGCATCCCCAAAAAAAATACTTATGGCAGACTTATTAATGCAACCGGTTTCTTTAATTATTGAGCAGGATAAATTTCCAGAGCAATTGAATCAATTAATATCAGCCTTAGATGATATTTATTTTCGAAACCTTCATGTAGATCGTTCTCCTCAAGGTGATTCAGGGTTTGTTTATTTAGATATTATTTTTATCCGTGAAATTGCTTTAAATATCGCTAATTCTGGATTTGAGCTTTCTTTAAATCCTGATGTAATGAATTCTGCCTCTGGGATAACTGTAATCCCCTTATCTGTTAATTGGAGATGGGGTGTTTTAAAATATATACCCAATTTTGATATAAACAATTTACCTAACTCTCCTGAGGAATTCTATAATTTTATTTTTAAAATTGCCTCTATTGAAGAAAATGAATTGCTGCAACTTGCAATAAGCTCATTAATTGATTCTTCAGATCCATTAAGTCAGTTTGCAGCAGATGTAAATAATAATCAAAGTTATGGTGTAAATATAACTTTACCTTTAAACTCTAACCCTGATATAGCAATCAATGATATTCTGACTTCATTCCAAAATGCTTCTCCGCAAGTAACTATAAGTGACTACATTTTCACTGAATATATACTCGACCCTAATAGCATTGAGAATAGTTTAGAAAATATAAATAGCCTTTTTTATTCTTATTTTGGTAATGATGCAATTAAAAGCATACTAGATTTAGTCGTTCCTCATATTTCCGCCAGTACACAATTGGCAGCTGGTCTGACTGTGCCACGTTCAATTTTAGTTCCTATAAAAGCCAATGGAGAAGTAGAAACAGATGCAAACATTAAGACTAAATTTATCTTTGATGCCGGCGAATTTGTATTTAACACGAAAGGCGGGTTTGGCTATCCGAAAGATACTTCCATCCATTTACCTGCGTCTCATCCAAGAGCCCAAATTGGTAATACTGGCTTTATTGTAGCTTTAGATCAAGCAGAAATAAAGCTAGATCTAAGCGATACTTATAATATTCCTGAAGCAGAGGCTGACTTACGGCCCAATGATTTCAAAGGCGTTTACATATCTAAGGCAGCGATATTTTTCCCACCTGAATGGCAGATGCAGGGCACATCAGCAAAGTTTTATGCCTTCAATTTACTTATCGGTACTGGTGGTTTTTCCGGTACTATAGGCTTAGTAGGTTATAATGAAACTGATCCTCAGCAAGTTATAGGACCAGCAACTGATTTAAATAACCCATTACTTACTGTTAAGCTGTTCAACGAAGTTACTATTAAGTTCCTCAGCTTTGAAACCACTTTCCAGCAGGACGAGGTTACAGCTTCTAATATTACCGGTGCCTTTTCTATTGCAGCCTTTAAAAACGCAGCCGGTGCTCCGGTTGATTTCTTTTTCAATTTAACCTTTAACGCTAACGGCTTTAGCCTTGTTTTTGAAAATACTGCACCTGTTGAAGTACGGTTTGGAAGTGATGTAAAGCTAGGCATTACACGCCTGGAGATTGGTAGATATCATGGCGATTGGTACATGGGTCTGAGTGCCTCTATCGAAGTTGAACAAGACTTGCCATTCATCGGTAAAATCCTTCCTAAAAAGGTTACTTTTGACCGGTTACTGTTAAGTGAAGATTCCACTAAAAACCACTTTGCGGCCGATGTAGAATGGGCCGATGGTAAAAAGGAAGGTGGTAACTTAAATAGCGGTTTAGAAATTACCAGAGTACTGAATAAGGTTATTTTAGACACCCTCAAAGTAGATTTAGTAAGACTTCGCATTCAACAGCAAGGCGATCTGACCAATGCCCTGATTACATCTAATACTCAGATCAAGCTTGGATCATTGTCTGAGTTTAAGGACTCTGGCTCTAATGAAAAACCGAAAGGCTTCCTGGCAATCGTTGAAGACTTTGGCTTAAAGTTAGGTTTTGAAGCAAAAGAAAACGGTGGCAACCTTGGTCCAGCTCAACTCGAAATAGGGGTGAAAATGCCGAGCGGCATAAGTATCAGTATCAATACCGATAATGTTGTTGGGGGTGGATATTTATTTTTCGATGAGTACAAAGGTGAATACGCTGGGGTAGCAGAACTGAGCGTTAAGAACAATATCAATCTAAAAGCAATCGGTATTTTAACCACCAAAAAAGGTGCGTCTACCGATCCTGGTTACTCCCTTTTCCTGTTAGTTACCGCCGAGTTTAAACCGATCCAATTGGGCTTAGGCTTTACATTGAAAGGAGTAGGAGGCTTGATCGGCCTGAACCGCAGCATCAACGAGCAGCGCCTGCGCCAGGGCGTGCAGGACGGCTCTTTGAACCACCTGCTTTTCCCGGTATATCCGGTAAATAATGCTGCCCAGATCATTGCTGCTGCCGGGCAGGCCTTCCCGGTTGCCAATGGCCGCTATGCCTTTGGTCTAATGGGCAAGATCGGCTGGGGAGCTCCGGAACTCATTACCCTGGATGTAGGCCTTGTAATCGAGGTGCCTTCGCCGGTGAAGCTGGCCATCCTGGGCGTGCTCCGGGCATTGCTGCCAAACAAAGACAAGCCGATCCTCAAGCTGCAGGTAAACTTCTTAGGCGTTATCGACTTCGATAAAAAGCAGATCAAGTTCGACGCCAGCCTCTTTGATTCCAAGATCCTCAACTACGCGCTTACCGGCGACATGGCTTTCCGCCTCTACCAGGGCGAGAAGCCGGTGTTCCTCATCACGGCTGGTGGCTTCCACCCGGGCTTTACCCCGCCGCCGAATGCCGACCTGCCGAACCTGCGCCGCCTTACCTTAGTTATTGCCAATAGCAACAACTTCAAGCTGATTCTTACCAGCTACTTCGCTGTTACTTCCAATACCGTGCAGTTCGGCAGCCGCATGGACCTGAGAGCTGAGTTGCCTGGCCCGTTCGTGCTGGAGGGTTTCTTCTCCTTCGATGCCCTCTTCCAGTTCAATCCTTTCCAGCTGCAGTTCGATACCAGCGCCGGCGTAGCCATCAAGAAAGGCTCTAAATCGCTGCTGAGCCTGCACCTGAACCTGCATGTTAAAGGCCCTTCTCCTTGGCATATTACCGGAGAGGGCAAGTTCAAAGTGCTCTTTATCAAAGTCTCTTTTGACATCGACAAGACCTTCGGCCACTATGAAGAGACGCGCCGCCTGGACGATGTGAACGTGAAGGATAAGATGGTGGCAGCACTCAGGGATATGGCTAACTGGGAAGTGATAACTGGTCCGAAGAGCTATGACCTGGTAACCATCAAAGAGATCGAGCCTTCGCCAGGCAGGTTGTTCATTAACCCGGCAGGGGAGCTGGTGGTGCGCCAGAAGGTAGCGCCTTTGCGTTTGCACCTGCAGCGTTTTGGCAACAGCCGCCCGGTAAATGGCAACAACTTCGATATTACCGGTGCCGAGTTTGGAGAAGGAGCAAACAAGTTAACCTTAACGGCGGCAGAGTTAACCGAGAAGAAGGATTTCTTTTCCATCAGCCAGTTCCAGGATCTGAGTGACCAGAGCAAGCTTACCAGCCCATCTTTCCAGCGCTTCAGGAATGGGGTAGGGTTTAAGGTCACGGAAGAGTACCTGGGCGGTCCTGGACATGCCAAGGCCTTTGACTACGAGCTGGTGATCCTGGAAGCGGAGGATGATGGAGCTTTAGTGGCTGATCCCGGGGCAGAAGTCATGCGCATGGCTTCTTCCTCTACTACTTCAACTTCCTCTTCTACTACAGGAGCGATCCGGCAGCCTTACACCATGAGCCCGAACCTGTTCAATGGTTTAGCCCGCAACAGCAGCGTTTCCAAGTCTGATCTTTCCCAGGAGCGCATCAGCCCTTCGAGGCATGCTCCGGATGCGGTTTACTGGGATGAAGACCGGTATGCAGTAGTGAAGAAAACAAACCTTGAATACTATGGGGAAGAGCAGGAGTTTGACACCGAGGCAGAAGCTTATGATTACCTGCGGGAGCTGCTAAGCCTGCAGCCGCATATGGAGCATGAACTGCAGGTAATACCAACTTACCAGCTCGAAACAGTTATGATTTAGGCTTCCTTGAAAAACTAAATAATAAAAAACAGGCTTATAAAAACTTGTAAGCCTGTTTTTTATTATATAAAGTGTATGAATACAATATTCTCTATAAATTAATAGAATGAGTTGTTCCTGTTTTTTTTACAATCCTCAAGAACTGAAATGAGTTTCTTTTTATTAATTTAATCTTGCCAAAACTTTTTTTGTTTTAAGGACATATAGCCTACAGGTCTATTGTTTTTTAAGTCGTAAACCAACAAATATCCACAATGCAGAATAGGACCTTCTTCCGAACTGCCTAGTGGTTTTAAATCATAAATTGCTGGTATAATTTCATTGCCATTTTTATCTATAATACCAGTTCCAGCTTCTTTATCAACTAAAGCAATGCCTTCATCAGTGAAGTTTGAAACCCTTCTATACGATTGCTGAGTTACAATCTTGCCTTCACTGTTTATTAGTCCAAAACCAGTGATTTTTATTTTGTCATTTTCAGCATTTTTAAAAATGATAAAACCATTCTTAACCTGGCGAACTTCTTCAAAAGTAAAATCTGAAATTGGATTTCCTTTTTTATTAATAATGGAGTATCGCCATTTTGTACGAACTGTATCTTGTACTAAAGCTATGCCATCCTTAAATCCGTTAAATCTAGGATAAAAAATAAAAGGTTTAATAAATTTACCTGCGCTATCTACAAGCCCTAATCCCGTTTTTTCTTTTACTAACATCCCTACGCCATATTTTATAATATTAGAATTAGTTTGAAGTACTGGAAATCTGCCTTCTGAAATTGCAGGTATGATACTTTCAAAAACTGGAGGTAAAACTATTTTACCAGTACTATCAAGTACTCCGTAACAGTTATTCTCTTGAAAAATGTAGCCTTTGAACCCCTGTAAGTTGTTAGAGTTAGGATGTAGGTACCTATATTTAATAGGAAGTTTATATTCTTTATGAAGTAGACCATAAATCCTTTTGCCATTTATTACACCAATGATTAAAGAAGAAGTGTAATGATTTGTTTTAGATATTTCTTTCATAGAACCAGATTTAGAAACAGGTTGATCCCATTTTAAATCTTCGTAAACGAATGGTTCAACAATCTTTTCGTGCAAATCAATTACCCCGTAAAAGTCGCCTTTTTTAACTATAGCCACTCCATTTCTGAATTCAGTTGCTTCATCGTAATTTAAATCAATTATTTGATTTCCTTGTCTATCAATATAGCCGAATTTTCCTTTTTCGTTTCCAATTGCAACTAAACCATTGCTGAATCCTCCTATTACAGTATGAAATCTACCTTTAAAAGCAGGCTTGCCATACTGATCCATGAAATGAAATCCTCCTGTGTAAAGCGCATTGTAATCCTTAACTAAGATAAGACCTTCCTGGAAATCAAAAATTTTACCATAATTGAATGGTAAAATCATTTTGCCGTTTGGGTTCATTAATCCAAATAAGTCAGTAGATGGATCCTGTAGTTTGATATAGCTGTTTTTATTAAAAATCACATTAGAATAGAGATGTTGCAATAAAAACTTGCCGGTTGTATCCACAAATCCAATTTGCCTCTTTTTACCCTGATTAGGATAACTTACGATTATAACTTTATTGTTTTGGTAGGCAAAAGTTGCAGAACTAAATCGGGCTGGTATTATGGTATGTCCAGAAGAATCGATTATGCCTTGTCTATAAGAATTAGAATGAATATTGTATTTTTTATAAATATAAAAATTCCCAAAAACCATTTGATCAACTATTTTCTCATATTTAATACGAGTTATAAATTTGCCTTCCGGACCAAAAATTCCCCAGTTCTTACCTTTTCGGACTTTGATGTAACCTTTTTCATTCATAAACAAGGCTTCATCGAATTTTGGTTGAATTAACATTTTGCCTAAGGTATCTGATATACCCCACTTATTACCTATTCTATATGGAATATATTGTTGGCTTTTTTGGGCAGTACATAATAGTGGTAATTGAGTAAAAATAATTGAAATTACTAAAAGATATAGAATATGAGTTGGTCTTTTCATGAAGAAGGAATAAAATTATTTAATAATCGAGCAATAATTGGTGAGATATCAAACTTCATTAATTATTTTTCGAAGCTTTGTTAAAACAATCTTGAACTTTAAATTAATATTGTTATATTGAAGCGTAAATTTAAAAAAAATTAAACTATGGCTTGGGAAAGTTTAAAGTCTGGATCAACTCGATTTGCTAGTTTGCCTTTAGTTATTGCTGGACCTATTTTAAGAAAAGTAGACTCAAATTCGGTGACTGTTTGGCTAGCACTATCAAAAGATTTAACTGACGTTAATCTTGATATTTATGATTCTATAAATAAAACATTCCTAAGCAATGAAGTAGTTTTTACAGGTAATACCAAGCCTTTTAAGCTGGGGAATAATTTATATGTAGTTGTAATTACTGCTAAAGCTTTGACAGGTAGTTCATTAGTGCTAGAGGATGCTAAAACTTATCATTATAAAGTAACCTTTAATAGTTCTACATACATAAATAAAACACTTTCTGATCCAGGAATATTAAGTCCTTCAGGCGGCATGGGGATGATATGTTACGGAGCTGAGCTGCTACCTTCCTTTTCATTGCCTCCCTCATCTGATTTAGGAAAGCTAAATATTGTTCATGGTTCTTGCAGAAAGCCTCATGGAGGTAGATTCGATGCTTTAGCATGCTTGGGGAAATTAATAGAGCCTAATATTAATAATCCTTTAGAAAGACCACACCAATTATTTCTAACTGGTGACCAAATTTATGCTGATGATGTATCAAGCATGTTATTGTTTTTATTAATTGATGCCTATGATGCATTGTTAGGGAACCAGGAGATACCTCCTAAAGATATTGCTGAGGTATCTCCTGATTTGTTGAATTATCCAAATCCTGGTGAAAGAGCTGAATTAGTTAAAAAAGGAGGTTTATCGGCAGAAGGTATTGGGGGCTCTCATTTAATGGCACTTGGAGAATTTTATGCTATGTATTTATTTGTCTGGTCAGATGTATTATGGCCTGGAGATGATGACTTTCCAAGTAATTCATTAGTTAGTAGTATTAAAGCTTCTGATTATAAAAAGGAAGTTGAAACATTAATTCAATTTAAGAATACACTTGTTAATGTAAGGAAGGCTCTTGCAAATATTCCTACTTTCATGATGTGCGATGATCATGAAATTACCGATGATTGGTTTCTAAATTTTGATTGGACAAATAGAGCTTTAAACAATAAATTAGGAAAGCGTATAATTCAGAATGGTTTGACTGCATTTACGCTATTCCAAGCTTGGGCTAATACGCCTGATAGATTTGATTTGCCTGTAAGTAATTTAAACCCTCAAACAGAAGGAGGACAGTTTTTAAGTCAACTTGAGAAGCTAAGAGACAATCCTGCGGAAAATATTGATCAAACTACTAGTCCATTTGATAATTGGAAGTTACTAGGAAATATAATAGTCCCGACAATTAATCATAACTCAACTGGGAGCTATCTAACTGGTGGTTTAGAATATGCTTTCTCATTAAATTTTCCTCTCTATCAAGTTATTATTTTTGATACCAGAAATCGTAGAGAGTTTCCACCTGTTAAACAAGGAAAATCTAATGGAAAGCCTGCAGGATTGATAAGTGTACAATCATTAAATCAACAGTTAGTAAGTAAATTATCTGAAAAACAAGCAAGCAATAAATTTACTTTAGTTGTTTCACCTGCACCTATTATTGGTCATCCTGTAATTGAAGAAATAGTACAACCCGGCCTAACCATGGCTATAGATGCAATTAATTTTTTAAGAACCGTTAAAAACAGCTCTTATACCAAAACAGAAACAGGATCTGAAAATACCGATAGAGAAGGGTGGGTATTTAACAGAAAGGTATTTCAGAACCTTTTGTATCAACTTTCTAAATTTGATAAGGTAGTAATACTATCAGGAGATGTTCATTATGCATTTTCATGTAAAGTTGATTATTGGGACCGTAGAACCCTTCCTGTCAAAAAGGCCTCATTTGTTCAGCTTGTATCTAGTTCTTTAAAGAATGAAGATTCTAAAACAATCTTTAATGCGATTAGAGTAAGCCGGATAGCAGAAAATGAATTATTGAGAAAAACGCCCTACGCAGGTTGGTCTACTGCAGGTAAACATATTAAAGTTGATTATACTAATAACGGAATATTTTTACCTAATAGGTTAAATAAGGTACCAGCTATTAAAAAGATCATCAATCCCTCTAAGGTAATGATATTGAATACCCCCGATTGGCGTTATCGTATTCAATTTATTAACGATGGACGAGTTGATTCAGACAGAGGAGTAGAAGCAATCGCATTAACAGAAATACCGAATTCAGGTATTAGAAAAGGGAAAAGGGATCTTATTACAGAGCAAAAAATTGCTGTTGGTAGGAATAATTTAGGTCAAATTTCCTTTGATTTCTCTACTCCTCAAAAAGAAGAAGTTGTTCACAACATTTGGTATAATAGTTCTTTAAAAGAACCTAATAGCTCGAACAAGTTTAATAATTTTACAAAGCATAGGGTTTTAATTGCATCACCATTAAACATTGATCCAATAAGTCCAAATGAGGAACAATGGAAGAATTTTGATTATGGGTTTCCTGATTGATTCAACAAATTAATTTATTAATCGTGCATTGTTATGGTGGCAAATTTTCAAGAGAGTCTAATTAATGAAGTTAAGTTTTTCTTTGAACCTTTAATCGTTGCAGGAGAGACTGACGAAAGTGTCATTGAATTTTTTGAGTTATTAGGGTGGGACCTATATACAATTACGAATGGCGATGAACAAAGCTTTATTAATATCTTTGATAATATTACGAACTCTATAAAAGTCTTTGATAATAATTTACCAACACCACCCGAAACCTTAAATGATTTACAAACCTGGCTAAATGAAATAAATAATTTAGTCAAAAGTTTAAAAGGGTTAGCTAATCTACTTGTAGCAAATTCTTCATTTTTAGTAGGGTTCAATTTTGAAAAGTTCACAAAAGATTTGCTGGATAAGCTTTTTGTCCTTTATCTTTTAAAAAGAAGTCCCTTTACTTATCAATTTCTCGCTTTTTTAGGAGTTGTTTCTGATGATACTAATTATTTTTTTAATAACGACCCACAAGGTCCAGTTATTATTAAGAATATTTCATCTATTCCAACTGTTGACCTTAATAAAATCATTTCATTTTTAAAAGATCCTGTTAATCATTTAAAGGAAGAATATTGGGCGAATGGATTTGGACCGCAAGTTGCACAATCAGGGACACCGGCAAAATCTTCTTTACAAGTTGCAAGTGATATTGGTGAAAAGTTATTTAGTAGATTAAGCTTCTTACTAAAAGAGGCTCAGATAATTGCATTTTCTGGAAGAAGTTCTACTTTAGCTCCACCCTCAACTATTGATGAGGAAAGATTAAGAGGTACTTTCGTTCTTTCCAAGGAGTTTTTAAGTCCTAATGGAATCTTTACCGAAATAGGGTTCGCCACAAGTATTGTTCCTTTTGATGAAGGAGGACCAGGTATATATTTTGAACCATTTGATTTAGTTCAATTCAGCCAAGAATTTGGGAATTGGCTATTTTCTTTTAAAACTAATGTTCCAGTACCTAGTTTAAAAATTACGAATTCAAGAATTGAAATATTAAATTCATCTTTAAATTTATTAGACACTTCGTTTACTTTAAAATATATTGATTCGCAAAACTCTAATAATGGTTACTCTATTGGGAGTACAACCGGTACAAGGTTAGAACTAGGGGGCGTTAGTGTTGATGGCTGGATATCTAAAAATGGGTCAACATCTAATTACGGTATCCTACTTAATTTCAATAAAGCAGCCTTTATTCTTAACTCAGGTGACGGCGATGGTTTCCTGCAAAAGATATTGCCGCCAGGAGGAAAGCGTCTGGAGTTTGACTTAGGAATAGGTTGGGCAAAAGATCGTGGAATTTTCTTCAAGGGGAGTGGAGGATTGGAAATTCTTTACAACTTCCCACCAGCAGCTTCCGACAAAGTATTAGCTTTAGATTCCATAAGATTATCTCTACTGGCGAGTAATAGTGGAATAAAAATAGCCTCTACTGCTTCAGGTAAAGTTAAACTAGGTCCAATCACAGCCATTGTAGAACAGGTAGGTTTAGGTGCTGATCTTACATTCCCTTCTAACGGCGGCAACCTAGGTCCGATCAATGCTGATATCGGATTTGCTCCACCAAAAGGTATAGGTTTAAAGATCGATTCAGAAGCCGTAAAAGGCGGTGGTTACCTGTTTTTTGATGTTGCCAAAGGGCAGTATGCCGGCGTAGCCGAGCTGAACGTCAAAGACAAGATCAACTTAAAAGCCATTGGCATTCTTACTACCAAGAATGATCCTGTAACGGGAGCGGATTACTCTTTGCTGCTCATTATCACCGCCGAGTTCAAACCTATCCAGTTGGGCTTAGGTTTTACTTTGCAGGGAGTAGGAGGCTTGATCGGCCTGAACCGCAGCATCAACGAGCAGCGCCTGCGCCAGGGCGTGCAGGACGGCTCTTTGAACCACCTGCTTTTCCCGGTATATCCGGTAAATAATGCTGCCCAGATCATTGCTGCTGCCGGGCAGGCCTTCCCGGTTGCCAATGGCCGCTATGCCTTTGGTCTAATGGGCAAGATCGGCTGGGGAGCTCCGGAACTCATTACCCTGGATGTAGGCCTTGTAATCGAGGTGCCTTCGCCGGTGAAGCTGGCCATCCTGGGCGTGCTCCGGGCATTGCTGCCAAACAAAGACAAGCCGATCCTCAAGCTGCAGGTAAACTTCTTAGGCGTTATCGACTTCGATAAAAAGCAGATCAAGTTCGACGCCAGCCTCTTTGATTCCAAGATCCTCAACTACGCGCTTACCGGCGACATGGCTTTCCGCCTCTACCAGGGCGAGAAGCCGGTGTTCCTCATCACGGCTGGTGGCTTCCACCCGGGCTTTACCCCGCCGCCGAATGCCGACCTGCCGAACCTGCGCCGCCTTACCTTAGTTATTGCCAATAGCAACAACTTCAAGCTGATTCTTACCAGCTACTTCGCTGTTACTTCCAATACCGTGCAGTTCGGCAGCCGCATGGACCTGAGAGCTGAGTTGCCTGGCCCGTTCGTGCTGGAGGGTTTCTTCTCCTTCGATGCCCTCTTCCAGTTCAATCCTTTCCAGCTGCAGTTCGATACCAGCGCCGGCGTAGCCATCAAGAAAGGCTCTAAATCGCTGCTGAGCCTGCACCTGAACCTGCATGTTAAAGGCCCTTCTCCTTGGCATATTACCGGAGAGGGCAAGTTCAAAGTGCTCTTTATCAAAGTCTCTTTTGACATCGACAAGACCTTCGGCCACTATGAAGAGACGCGCCGCCTGGACGATGTGAACGTGAAGGATAAGATGGTGGCAGCACTCAGGGATATGGCTAACTGGGAAGTGATAACTGGTCCGAAGAGCTATGACCTGGTAACCATCAAAGAGATCGAGCCTTCGCCAGGCAGGTTGTTCATTAACCCGGCAGGGGAGCTGGTGGTGCGCCAGAAGGTAGCGCCTTTGCGTTTGCACCTGCAGCGTTTTGGCAACAGCCGCCCGGTAAATGGCAACAACTTCGATATTACCGGTGCCGAGTTTGGAGAAGGAGCAAACAAGTTAACCTTAACGGCGGCAGAGTTAACCGAGAAGAAGGATTTCTTTTCCATCAGCCAGTTCCAGGATCTGAGTGACCAGAGCAAGCTTACCAGCCCATCTTTCCAGCGCTTCAGGAATGGGGTAGGGTTTAAGGTCACGGAAGAGTACCTGGGCGGTCCTGGACATGCCAAGGCCTTTGACTACGAGCTGGTGATCCTGGAAGCGGAGGATGATGGAGCTTTAGTGGCTGATCCCGGGGCAGAAGTCATGCGCATGGCTTCTTCCTCTACTACTTCAACTTCCTCTTCTACTACAGGAGCGATCCGGCAGCCTTACACCATGAGCCCGAACCTGTTCAATGGTTTAGCCCGCAACAGCAGCGTTTCCAAGTCTGATCTTTCCCAGGAGCGCATCAGCCCTTCGAGGCATGCTCCGGATGCGGTTTACTGGGATGAAGACCGGTATGCAGTAGTGAAGAAAACAAACCTTGAATACTATGGGGAAGAGCAGGAGTTTGACACCGAGGCTGAAGCTTACGATTACCTGCGGGAGCTGCTAAGCCTGGAGCCGCATATGGAGCATGAACTGCAGGTTATACCAACCTACCAGCTCGAAACAGTTTAAAAACGAAAGACCATTAAATGCAAAGAAGCGGGACCTCTAGATAGAGGATCCCGCTTCTTTGTTTTACAGATAATCCAAATAATTACTCCTTCACAATTCTTACGTGAAGCACCTTATCTTTCTGCTGCAGGGAAACGATATAGATTCCGGCAGAAAAAGTGCTAAGGTCCAGGCGCTGGGTAGGGGAGGTTTGCCGGAGCAGAACTTTGCCGCTGAGATCTGATAGGGTAAGCTGGCTGAAAGCAGTACCCAAAGGCAGGTGCAGGAAATCTTTGACCGGGTTCGGGTAAGGGCTAAGTTCCGGCTGAAGCTCTTTTGTTGTGCTCATTACAAAAGAAGAGTCGCTGTAAATGAAGGCTGCTCCCTGCGCACTCCCATTTGGCCGGCCGATTAGTAAAATCTTACCATCCGCGGAAAGGCTTAGAGAGCGGCCGAATTCAGGTTCAACTCCCCCGCTAATTGGCGATGTGATTTTATTACCCAGTTGGCTCCATGTTCCATTCTTGTTGACAAAGGTCCAGACTGCTCCTGTAAAGACTTGATCAAGATAGCCCGATACAGCAAGGGTATCGCCGCCTTTAGATATTGAGATTTTTCTTCCTAAACGAGATCCAGGAGAAGTACCTGTCGAAGTTAAAATTTGATCTTTTACCCAAAGTTGAGTCGATTGATCAAAACGAAAAACACAAACTATTCCATGCGTTTGATTGCCTTCACCTCCTCCAATAATAGCAACTTGTCCATTCCCCGAAAGGGCAACACCTTCCCCTAACCTGCTGTTTGTAACGGTTAAATCTGTAACTTTTTGTAGAAAGTTCCAGGTAGATCCAGTTCGTTTGTAGAAGTAACCATAACCCTGCTTATTTGTAGGTGTACCTTCATATAGAGCTCCGATTAAGGCAGTATTCCCATCTGCCGATAAAGCAACAGAATACCCAAATGACCAACCGTTATTAGGAGTTACAATAATTTTTCCACTCTGTGGGGACCAGGTGGTACCGGTCCTCTGAAAAAACCAAACCGCTCCGCGATTTCCATTATCTTCATTTCCTCCGATTAATAAAGTATTACCATCGGCAGATAAAGCAATTGCTGATCCTTGAAAACTATCTCCAAACCCTTGGGTACCTACTAATTTAGGCCCTTGTTGCTCCCAGCGATTTCCGTTGCGCACGAAGATCCAGGTTGCACCTCTTCTGTTGTTTTCATAATAGCCACCAATAGCGATTGTATTTCCATCAGCTGAGATCGCAGTGGCACATCCAAAATACAATGGTTTTGCTGAAGTCGAAACGGCGTCATTTGGCACTAGCTTTTTCCCCATTTGTGTCCACTGGTTTCCGTTGCGGGTGTATACCCAAGCCGCACCTCTTCCTAAACTATCCGTTTCACCACCAACTACGGCTACATTGCCATCTGCTGAAATGGCGCATGCCATTCCTTGAGCAGCAGTATTGGTAAAACTAGTTCCCAACAAAGTACTTTGGTGTACAAACTGGGAGAAAGCCGGCAATACAATGGTGAAGAAAAGCAGGGAAAGTAAATAATTTTTCATAATTCAAATATTTAATAGAGAACTGATTAGGGAAGCTATAAAATTAAAAATATTTGCTGTGTTTTAAAATTTTTACCAGTGCTACAACAATAATTAAAACACATATATAGTTAATAACTATATATAAGCTCTACAATTTAAACTCACAAAAATCGGTCTTAATTCTGAGATAGCAAACGTGAAAAAAAACACAAAATTTAATTTTGTTATTTAGGGTTCTTTTTGTTATTTACATCCGCTCTCACCCATATTCCATTATAGATTTGCCTCGGATGCAAGTGTATAATACTGGTTTCTAACCATACTGATTTTGTCAATTTATGTAAGTTTAATTTTTTGCTATCCTGGTTGAGGTCAGAAAGGTCCTTTCTAAAGGTAACGGTTAACATCGCTAAACTATAGGTGAGCCCTTCTCTATTCTTCAAAGCCAAGCCGAATAACTCCTGACTATAAGAAAACAACTTAAAGAATTAGCTATATGCCAGCCATGTCAAACTATACCTTCCTGCCTTGGGTAAGGAAGGGCCTTGCCAACTATATCAGCAGTTCAACTTCCCCAAGTGCGCCTAGTTCGGTACCAAGGCCAGTTGTTCCCGTTAAAATCAACTTCGAGGCCCAGAACTCAAATGAGCCGAATCCAGTAACGCCTAAGCCGGAAGTTACGGCTGAAATTCTCGGACCAGGAGATGTTTTAGGGATAAACGCAAGTGCTATAATTAATACCAGGCCGAAAGCAGAAGTACAAAACTTTGAGCCTTACTTATTGGCTGCAATTGAGTTTTACGAAGAAGATTTTCCTTGGCGGTATACTCCGTTCAATCCAGCTAAAAATACTACCGAAAGACTTACTCCTTGGTTATGTTTACTGGTGTTGGAAGCTAGTGAATTTACCGAAAGTTTAAATGAGTCAAATGCTAGGGTAGTACGGGTAAAAACTTCTGCCTTACCAAATCCTAACGATATTTGGGCTTGGGCGCACGTACAAGTAAACAAAAACATAGCAGGTACCTCAGGAACTGGTACTTCAAACAATACTGAGAGCTTTCTCAAAGGAGAGTTAAAAAGTAATGGGGATATTGCCTTTTCCCGGATCTTTAGTCCTCGTAAAATGAAGGAATACACTCAATATCATGCGTTTCTGGTACCTTCATTTGAAGCAGGGCGTTATGCGGGGTTAAAAGTACCAATTCCATCAACAGTTGATTTGGCTGACTTAGCCTGGCCTGATCCAGCTAATCCTCCAAGTAACAGTCCTACTGAAATCGATTTCCCTGTTTATTATAACTGGAGTTTTAAAACAGGTAAAAACGAAGATTTTGAATTTCTAGCCAGACAGTTAAAACCAACTGCACTTCCACCTACTGATGCTGACATTACTGTTGATGTGAGTCACTTGGGTTATGAGTTAACGGTAGAATCATCGGAAACAGTAATAAAACTACCAACCGCCATTGAGCTTCCAGGCACTAATTATGTATTTAAAAATCAAACAAGATTATCTGCGGACCCTTTAAACGTCGTCTTAAATAGAAGCTTTAGTTATGTTTTAAATAATTTTATTAACTCAAAACCTATTGTTGTACCTCCAGCATATGGAAGGTATCATGCGAATCTAACTGAATTTCCTCCAATAACTCAAAGTTCTGATCCAAAATGGATTCATCAAACAAATCTTGATTTAAGATACCGGGCTATTGCTTCCGTCGGAACTAAAATTGTTCAACAAAGGCAGGATGAGTATTCCCAGCGGGCTTGGGAGCAGCTTAAAGATGTGCTGGAAGCAAACCGTAATTTAAAATACATGCAGGCTGCCCTCCAGGCAACAACCAGCCTGCGTGATCAGCACCTACCGGTTTATACCACAAATGGTTCCACCAGTGGCTCGACTAACTTACGCATGGCGTCTTCCGATTCAGATCGTTCTGCCTCGGCAACTTCTGCTGGTGTAGAAACCTTAGATGATTATGGCGTGCAGCTGGCTTATCCGGTGCTTTCCAGAATAAAAGCGGCTGATGGCAAAACCTTGTTTCAAAAATTCCGGGAAGCAAAATTTCCATTAGCAGCCTTAAGTCCCACCTTCCGGAGAATAAACCGGCCCTTCGGCAAATTCCAGGTAAACCAGGCCGGTTTGCCAAACCGCACCTCGCCGAATGCACCCGGCGATCCGAATTTCCCCACCCCAAATACCTTACTGGAATCTAATACAGGTTTGGCCCAACGAGATTCCTTGTTATCCTTGTTAAATGATGGTACACTATGGCCTGTACCGCCTAAAAGTTCTCCATTGCATGTAATGGCTTTTAACCAGGGGGCTCTGCAGAATTTAATTAACGATTTGGAAAGACCAGAACGGGTACCAACTCCGGAGGGCTATCCTGAAGTACTGGCACAAGCCTTAGGCGAAATAAATCCGAATATTTATAAACCTGTAAATAAGGATGACGAATTACAACCAGTGGATCTTCAGGACGTTAAATCCCTGATCATAGAGGCAACTAATCCGGAGCCGGTGTTTCTGGCCAGGGCTAATAAAGCTATTCGTTTTATTCCTCACTACCCGGAAGGCGATGTTCCGCAGGGTAAGTTAGATACCGGTCCAATTCCTATTAAGGACGACGGTGGCGCTGCTTTCAGGACGAGTGGAGGCATGCAGGCCAAAGCTAGCCTCTCCCGTTCCCTTCAGCGCATTGCACCCGTTATGGCATACCCTGTCTTCAAAGATGCCATGTATAAGATTTTACAATCCTACAACGAAGACCTGTTCCTCCCGGGCGTAAAGGACCTGCCTAAAAATATTATTACCCTGATGCAGGTTAATGATCGTTTCATTGAAGCCTTTATGTTAGGGCTGAACCATGAAATGGCTTCTGAATTGCTCTGGAGGGAATACCCTACCGATCAGCGCGGCAGTTATTTCCGCCAGTTCTGGGATAAAAAAGACCTGCTCACGCCGAACGGCTTAACCGAAGAAGACCTTAAGGATATAAAGCCGATCGATAAATGGGATCCTACAAGTAAGTTGGGTACTAATCATAAACCGGTAGCAGGCAGCATTACGCCACCATCTACAGAGCCGGATCTGATCCTGCTCATAAAAGGAGATTTGCTTACAAAATATCCAAGCATTGCCATCTATGCCCAGAAGGCAAAAAAGAACTCAACTAATGAGCTGGTACCAGACCAAACAGGGGAAATGCGTTTTCCAACCCAGCGAGCCGATTTGGGAGATGGCTTAACCATGTTACGTTTCAGCTTGTCGGCAGCGGCTGCAAAGAGCAATCCGAGTACTTCTAATTTGGGTTGGTTCTTCTTACTGGTAGAGCGCCCGGGAGAGCCGGCATTTGGGTTAGATATTGCCTCATCTCTTAATTTGGATAAGTGGGACAATTTGTCTTGGAGCCATAATACAGGCCCGCTTAGTGAAAATTACCTAAACCCTAATCTCCAACTGATAAACCAACCAACGCCTCCCGCGCCGCCAACAGATAGCGTGCCAGTAGTGGAAAATGGAGCCCACCTGGCATATGCCGTATTCCAGAAACCGGCCATGGTTGCCATTCATGCAGATCAAATGATTCCGCATTAAAACCAGAAAATCTTCCAAGTTTAACCAATTATGGGAAGCGTAAATAACGCTTAAAGGCTGCGCCTTGCCAAAAAGGCGCATAGATAAGAATTTTAACTAGCTTAAAAAGTAATTTCATGCCAGCATCACTTCTTTCCAATCCTACGGAAATTACCAACCATATTAATAACCAGCTGCAAACCCGCACAGCCCTTCAGGCTGCCATCGTAGCTGCCCAGAATAGCATAAACCAAAAGCAAGAAGAATTGAAATTATCCGATTCTGCCTTGTTTATTCTTCAAAACGATCGGAATATTCAGCAAGCCAGCTCCATTAATAAGTTGGTGGCAGATCTTTTTTTTAATCTGGACCAGGGAATAAACCTTTTTTACTCTCAAGGATTACTTGGTCAACCTGAGTATGATGAATACTCAAGGTTTAAAGATCATTTTCAGGATAGGCTAAATGTTCTTTTAGACAAAAGAAAAGGTCTGAATAAACTAAGAGTAGATTCCATAAATGGGTTTACAAGTGATTTACAAGCTTTACTAAGCGAAAGTTTAGAATGGCTTCAAATGTATTATAAAAACTTCGGACCTAATTGGGGCGATGAGGTAAACGACTACTTTAGCAAAATTATATATGCTTGGAGTGTACTTCGCTTAGAAAGTATTACGCTGCCTGGTTACAATAACTGTAGTTTCTTACCAGTTTTCTATACCGTTTCATCATCTAAAGACCTGTTACTTCAATTCAGAAGCTTTCTGATTCAACAGGCAGGTTTATTTGACCCGAGTGAGCATGATGACCTGCTTAGGGAGCTTGATAATTTGGAAAATGAAACAGATAGCATAGCCCAGCGGTTAAGCTCTATTTCTGAATTGACTCCTGATATTATCAATGAATTTAAAGAACCAATACATAGATGGATCAATCAAATTTCGGAGCTTATCCAAAGATCTATTGATAGAAACCAAGGTAACGATGCTGTTACAAATCCTCTGTATCATTTTCACGGTATTTTTTCCAGGTTAGATAGTTACCTTCAAATCATCAGAACTGAAGGCTTTCCGCCTATTCAGGCAGGTGAGTACCTCGAGTTCAGCCATCGGACATTCGAATTAATCCTGCAACGTTATATCGGCAGGTTCGAATACTTATTGTCGCAGCTCGAGGCCAATGAAATGGAACTGGAAGATCAGGCACGGCTTAGGGTTCAGTACTTTTTAACCAGTAAGCTACCTGTTTTAAATGAAATCCTAAGTCGGTTGAGCAAAGATTTTTATCACGACCAACTACGGGTACCGGCCTCATTTTTCGAAACATTTCAGCATATAGAGGCAGAGTTTAATGAGTTCTTTATTGAGCAGCAGCTTGTCAGTGCCAATAATCAGCAATTGCGTCTCTTTATGTTTGCAGGGGCAGAAGGTGTCTGGACTTCACTCTCTCAGTACTTTACCACTTTCCTGGATGTCCCTTCTGGGGCAACAATGGCAGAGCTGCAAGTGCTTTTAAACGAGGAATCACACCAGGAACCGGCTCAAATTGTATTGCAAAACCGGCAAGATCTTAGCCGCTACCGCTCCTTAATAGAACAAGGCTTAGATTTGATGGTCAATTTAAATCAAGGCATAAATCTCTTTTATTCTCAAGGGACCCTAAGTCAGCAGGAGTATGATGAATATGACGGGTTCAGGCAAACTTACCAGCCTGAACTTGACCGGCTTTTCATCCAGGTTAATTCGCTAAGTGAGCTTGACCGTGAACAGGTTCTTAGATTTTCTGAAGGGTTAAAAAGCCTCTTTAATGGTATAATAGGGTGGATTAATGAGTTCTATGATAAGTACAGCCCTAGTTGGGATCCAGAATTTGCTGGATTTTTTACCAAAATCCATTATGCTTGCCGAGTAGTGCAGGCTGATAGTTACACGCTCCCTGGCTGCCGGAACTGTAGTTTTGTTCCTGTATTCTACACTGTTGCCGCTTCAAAGGATATATTAAAGCAATTAAGAGCATTTATTATTTCGCAGGAGCATGCTTTTGATCCTCATGAATTTAATGATCTATTATCATTTTTAACGGATTCAGAGAAGAAGAGGACAGACATCGAGGAAAGGATTGCACAAGCATTTTCTGAGAATCGAGATTCTAACGAAATAAAGGAGGAATTTCATGGCTGGGTAAATCAATTATTAGAGATAATTAATAAAACCATTGAAGTAAATTGGGGGAAGGATCCGATTACTGAGCCATTAAAGCAATTGGGTGAAATTTTCTCAGGGTTGAATAAATACCTGGAAATTATCAGGTCTGATAGTTTTCCGCCTACTAATGCTGAAGAATACAGGCAGTTCAGCTTCATGACATTTGAACTGATCCTGCAGCATTATATAAGTCAGTTTGAGAACCTCCTGCCACTGGTTGAAGAAAATGGAATGGACTTGGAAGAGCAAGCCCAGCTAAGATTGCATTACTTTTTAACAAATAAGCTGATTGTTTTAAAAGAAACCCTGGAGCGCCTAAAAGCTGATTTTTCAAATGGTCAACCTTGGGTACCAGCTTCTTATATTGAAACGGTGCAGCAAATAGAAGCAGAACTGAATAGCTTCTTTACCGAACAGCAAATCAGAAATGCTGAGCATCAACGCTCCCCAGCCTTCCTTTTTACAGGAATAGTAGGTAGTAGGATTTCGCTTTTTCAGTACTTTACTCTCCTTTTGGATGCCCCATCATCTGAGTTTGAAGTACTCGTAATGAGCCTCACGGCAGATATCGCCGCTTTGGAATACCAAATCACTTCTTATCAAAACCAAATCAATGAAATAAATAAGGATCTGGAAAGCTTCCCGCAATACACAATAGGCAGCTTTAAAGACCTGTTACCAGTCCTCTTAATGCCCGTAAGGATTGAAACTAAGTTTGTGAATTTAGGGGATGACCGGGATAGGGAAGACCGGTATAAACTACGCGTTCGGATTTACCCTGACCAGATTTCAGTAGACAATCATGAAGAAGCCCTAACGGAAAATGAGATTCTTGCCGGTAAAGCGTATTGGGAGGATTCTATCTCGATTTACCTCGCAGAAAGAAGTACAGACAGTAACTTCCACCGTTTGGCTGCCTGGCGCGGACTATTGTCTATGTATACAGCAAATCGTGCCGCCTGGATTGTACGCATGACCCAACCGGTTAACTTAGAAGAGTTCCGGATTTATTCAACAAACCAGGAATATTCCGGCAGCGGTACACCCAAGGATATTGATCTGCCTACATTACAATTTTCAGAAGTTAATCAAAAAAGCGGAGCCTGGACTCAGGCTGCTCTTGCCTCCGCTCTTCCGGAACAGTTTGTTGTCTCGCTCTATAAAAAGGACTATTCCCTTACTGAACCGGGGGTACCCAAAGATATATTTAGCATGTATTTGGATGGAAAAAGCATGCAAAGTGCTGAAAATCCAGCTGCTCCTCCCTATGTACCAGGTCCAACTGCAGAACTTGAGTTCAGGGATAATATAAAAAATCTTACGACGGAATTCCTAAAGCTTTCGAAACAGGTGATCGGGCGTCCGGTAAAACCGGATCTACAGGTTGGTTTGGATCCCCAACGGATGCTTAATCCAGAAGAATCTGCAAGCGACTTTGAGGAAGTGCTGGATGAACATGAAAGCCCGGTGGGCAAACTGACTATGGATCCGAACCTTAAATGGATGACGGATTTTGAAGAGGCCATGGAAGTCGGGATGGGCATTGAGGTTCCCATAACTCCTGCGGAATGGGAAGAGGGAGCTGAATTTAGCCGCCTGGTAGTTTTAGGCATTCGTTCAAAAGAAACCTCCGAGCAAGGGGCCGCTTCTTTGCACAACCTTCTGGAAAACCATGTTTATACGGATGGATTGCGCCTTATTCCGCAGGGAACTCCTACCAATAATACCGATAACCTAGATTCCGGTTTTAGTGTTTCTGATAACCGGAATCCGGAAGAAACTTTTAAGATATTTTTAGGTGAACCCTTATTTACCCGTGCAGAAAATGAACTGTTAAAATCTGACGGCCAACGTTTAAGTGAAGTTCTGGGATTAAGCCCTTCTCTCTTTCAACACGCTCGCTTTAGTAATTCAAAGGATATAAGTGAAGCGAAGGTGATGAATGCCAGCCTTTGGCCGGCAACGCTTGGTTACTTCATGGAGGAAATGATGAGGCCTGTTTTTTCTTCCGACGCCATTGATAATACCAGGGAATTCTTCAATCGGTATGTACAAGGAAGGGGATTCGTTCCGGCTTTTGGAGTTGGTTCCCTACCGTACGGGATTATGCCAACGACAAGGTACTCTGCCTGGCAAAATAAAAACCGTGAGGATGCCTTTCAGGAAAGGCTTTTAGCTACCTTTAAAAAGCTTAATACCGTCTGGACGGAGCGACTGAATCAGGTGGTAAGATATCCGGCCTTTGCCTACCTGGAAGGAAAACACAATCCGGCCGGGCTGGAAGGAACTAACCTGCTTTCAATTATGGGCAAAGAGGCAACTTCCGGCTTATTTGAGCATAGGTACATAATCGGGACAGACTACTATGTTTACTTAAAGAAGCTTGGGCCCCTAATTACCCAATATACTGGATTGGATTACAATATTCGTTATGGGGATATTTTAATGACCGATCCTATTTTTAAGGATTCTAATGGCAAACTAATTGTAAATCCGCGGTTAGAGAAGTTTGAGAAATTTTCACCTGGCTTATTCGATGAAAAAACCATAACCGATCTTGGTCTAACTCCCCGAATTTTTGATTTTATTTTCCAGGAAGGCTATAATCAGTTGATGCGATCCTTTAGTGATGACCCATTAGCAGAATTATCGACGGGTATCCTAATTGATGATGCTCCTCTGTCTGAAAAGCTGTCCCTTTCTAAAGTATACGATAATACCAATTACATTCATTGGTTATCAGATATCCATAATAACTTCGATAATATTCGCAGGGAGATTTTTAACGGCGAGATTAACGAAAAAACGCAACCAAAAGCGCTGCTGTACTACATGCTACGCCAGGGCTTGATGCTGCAATACTGGGATACAGCAACCAAGATGGACAGTTCTAAGCGGATGCAAGAAATCGAGTTCTTTAATATGGGAACTAAGCCAGATCTTTCTCGCTGGGATTTGCTTTATGATAAAGGAGCATCAGGCCAAATGATTTATGAGGAATTAGAAGAAGCTGCTAAACAGCCTTCACATCCTGATCTAAACATTAGCAGGTTCGCAGCTTATCGTGAACAAATGGGGTTATTAAGTGAATTGCCAACAGCCCGGTTAGAGCGGCTATTTGCGGAACACTTGGACCTTTGTTCATACAGGCTCGATGCCTGGCAGGCAGGTTTAGTACAGCAGCGCCTGGAGGAGAACCGGCAAGAAAAAGCTGAAGGAATTTATTTAGGAGCCTTTGCCTGGCTGGAGAATATTACCCGATTCGGGGACAATCGCGATAATTCAGCACAGATTGATACAGAGGAGAATCTATGGGAAGATCCGGATAATATGGGCTTTATCCATGCTCCTTCAATTACTCAGGCTACTGCTGCTGCAGTGTTGCGGCACGCGTATAAATCCCGCCAGTTCTACTCTTTTATGCCTTATGGAAACCGGATGGCAGTTAACCTGTCTTCTGAGCGAACCCGCAAGGCTTTAAAAATAATGGAAGGCATCAAAGCTGGACAGTCGTTAAGTGCTTTATTGGGCTACCAGTTCGAAAGGGCACTACATGATGCCTATGTACCTAATGTGAGTTTATCATCTTTAGACCAGTACATAGCCTGGTTTAGAAGTAAATTCCCTCTCAGCAATGATAAAAATTCTTTAGTTGAACCGGATCAGAATGTTACCCCAGAAGAAGAAGCTTTCGCACAAGAAGTGATCTCAGCCCGGGATGTAACAGACGGGCTCCAGTTGGTTGAAAAATACTTTAAATCGAAAAAACAGGCCTCATACGGAATAGATTTCACAGGAATTGATACCAGTGATCGACCTACTATAATAAAAGAGATTGAAAAGTTAGCTGATACGGTAGATGCCATCAGTGACCTGGTGACTGCTGAAAGTATTTATCAGAGCGTGCAAGGAAATTATGATGCTGTAAATGCTTCCATGGAAAGTATTGCAAAAGGTAAATTCCCGGTTTCGCCGGAAGTTATCAATACACCCAGAACAGGAACCTCTCTAACCCACAAGGTTATTGTTCAGCTTCCACAGCCTGGCAGCACTTCTGCTACAACGGATCCTTGGCAAGGCTTTAATATAAATGCAACGCCCCTTTCAAATGCAGAACCGGCGCTAAATAGTTGGCTTGCCGGCTTAATTGGTCCGCCTGATCTTGTTAAGCTAAACATCAATTATGAGACTACCCGGGAGGAAAATCCTCAAATGCACGGCACTCTTTCCTGGACGCTGGTTGAACTAGGATTACAGCCGCTTAACCTGCTGCATTTGCTGGATGAGCGGGCGCTTGAACCAGGCTCTTCCTTTGATAATTTCGTTCGTCTTACGGTAGAAGCAGAGTTAATGGACAAACAAATTTATAAGGATGCAAGCTTATTACCAGGAGATATTTTGACACTTGGTTATGACTACAGCATAAGGCCAGAAGATGGTAAATCACTAGCCGAAATGGTTACTTTATTCAGCAAGGTTCGGAGCCTGCTAAATGGTAGCCGCCCTGTAAATGCATTGGATCTGGTTCGCAATGAAAACCAGAATCTTTCGGGCCCTAACCCGGAAGGGTACATCTTTGGTAATTTAAGCACCCGTGCTGAACAAGTTAAAACTGGTCTTAATTCACTCACTACCCGCCTGGAGGCTGAACTAAATTCGACCGCTTCCCCTAGAGTAGAAGTAGTATTTGGCTTGCTAAAAGAAGCAGCTTCTTACAATATTCAGGAAGCCATAATTGCGTCTAGTTTTAAAACCTTAGAGGAAATACTTCCAATTGCCAAGGTTGTATTTACCATTATTTCCAAGCGGATTGCCAATGCGACTATAGCTTTAAATAAAGGTAATAGCCTTGAAGCTTTTGACGAGGCATTTAAGGCCATGCTGGGGGGCAGCTTTAAGGTTGTTCCGCTTTATGAAGGAACGACCGAGAATGATGAACAACTTATTTCAGGTTTGGAAAACAGCTCACAAATGTTACCTAGCAATCTTCTGGCTACAGCCGTCATGGAAGAGTGGTTGCAAGGCCTGGCAGTAGTAAGAGACAAAATGGATGCGCTGGAGAAAGTGATGATGATGGATACGATGCTGCGGATTTCAGAAGATGAATTTGGGCCGGAAGCATTAATGAAGCTTACACCAGTTCAGTTACCTGTTAGAATTGTAAACGGAAGTTATCAGGATAAATGGGTGGGAATAGAGTTTGGCGATAGTTATGTTCCTGAAGGTGATAAGTTATCATTAGTGATGCTTTCGCCAGACAATTTCCAAGCTCATAACCCAAATAGCGGATTGGTAATCGATGAGTGGTCTGAAATAATTCCGAACAGGGAAGAAACAACATCTGTTGCTTTCCATTATGATCAACCGAATAATGAAGCACCACAAAGCCTGTTGCTGGCTGTTTCACCTACATTAGGCGAAAATGGGGGAGCTTGGAAATGGGAAGACCTACTGGGAGCCGTGAATGAAAGCCTGGACATGGCTAAAAAGCGATTGGTGGACATTGACCATTTATCATTTACGCATCTGAGCCCATTCCTGCCAGCAATTGTAGCCCCGGTGTCCCAGTTTGCGACTACTATTTCTTTAGACTACCGTCGTTCCACAACCCAAACCCATTATCCTGAAACCTTACTGGCACCAACGCCGAGGTAAATTGGAATGCATGTGGAAGCATTTATTTTGATTAAAATTCTCAAATATTAGTTGAAGTTAAAGATTACTTATATGCCAGTAACACCGCCATTGCCACAAATCTCTGTAAATAATAAGCCTTCCATTGTCAGCTGGAACCGGTTAGAGCCACGCCCGATTGATTGGCAGTTTAACCGCGCCCTCAGGGTTGAAGTACGCGATGCAGCCTGGATGCTAGCCCGCCAATGGCAGATTGGCGAGTTCCGCGCAGAGGACCGTGCTTCTCCTGCCTTCGCTTATATAGAGTACGATGTTGCCAAGCTTACTCATTACAAAGCGGGGCATATGTTAAATAGCCAAAATCCACAAGAAGCTTATTCGGATTCTATTCCGCTTGAAGTACAAGTAGAGCGGGAGGAGGTGCCAGTTGACTTAAACCGCCGGCTGCAAATGGGGCAGTACTGGATACGGTTAATAATGAGTCTTTTAGAGCTTCCAAAGCAAGAGTATAAAACCCTGCTCCAGGAACTTCGGACTGCTTTTCCAATTCCTTTACCTCAGGATTCTTTAAATGGATATAGCCTAGACTATGGTCTCAGTCAATCAAATCCAGCCGAAAGGCAAATGTTAAGCCTATCCGCAGGCCGGGCTTTTGATGGAGAAAAATTCTACCGTAGAATTAAAGATAATTTATCTTGGCTTGCGGACCTGGCAAATACAGTATATCCAGACGATACGGCGAAAGCAGATTATGTAATTGAAACCCTGGGAAACAAAGTGTTTCCTCAGTTTGAGCTTTGGTATAACCGTTTATTTAGCCAACCAACTTTGGTTAATCAAAATAATCCTAATGGGCCTAAAATTAAAGCCTGGGAAAATAGTAGCCTGGAGTATAAATTTAAGGCTGTTTCCAGTCAGGTTGAAGATGGCTACCAAAGGGATAAGTTCTTAGTAGGAGATGATTATTCTTCCGGAAGGCTGGACTGGTATGGGTTTGATATCGAGCCGACGGAGGTAACTTATCAACTACAGGAAAATTATGGCGGTAATACTAAAATACAAACGTATAAACGTACCTTTTTTCCTACCAATTTAGAGTATCCGGGAGCGCCAAATGCCCGTTGGTGGGAGTTTGAGGATAGTAAAGTAAACGTAGGTAAGATCAGTATAGATACTGCTGATTTAGGCCGGATGTTTTTTCTGGACTTTATGTTCCTTTACAACGGCGATTGGTTTTCTTTTCCGGTAAACATGGAAACCGGAAGCATTTGTAAAGTGAAAAAACTTGTGGTAACAGATGTATTCGGTCGTAGGCACGATATAAAACCAGCTGGTGAAGGTTCTGACACAAATTCAAATGAACTGGATTGGGGACGATGGAGCATGTATGCCATGAGCGAAAGAGGGAAGCCAGATACCTCTGACCGCAGCATCTTCCTGCCTCCTACGGTTGCAAGTGCAATGGAAGGGGAGCCGATAGAAAAAGTAAGTTTCCTTCGGGATGAAATGGCGAATTTAGTTTGGGGAGTTGAACAGGTTATTCCAAATGGTCTGGGCAGAGGAATGAGCGGTTCACAAGCCGCCGTAGCTCTTACTGAGTACTTTAATGGGAAAGGGCAAAATACCCCGTTGACCACAACCAATTCTGACTTTATCTATAAATTAGCCAATACAGTACCAGAAAACTGGATTCCATTTATTCCTACCAAGGTCCCTGATAGTGACCGGAATATTCAATACCAGCTCGGGGCAATGCCAAGAGTAGTAGAGGGCTTGCAATTGGATCCGGATAATAGAATTGTAGATGGTAGAACTGTAAACGATACAATTGTAAATTCTCGCAGCCAGCTCCTGATGGAACTAGATAACCCTGATAACCCATACATCTATGAGGAAGAAGTGCCGCGGGAAGGGACAACCGTCACTCGTAGTTTCCAGCGAACACGGTGGTTTAATGGTAAGACTTACGTGTGGCTGGGCAGACAGAAGAAAGCAGGCAGGGGAGAAGGCAGCAGCGGATTACTGTTTGATCAGCTGATTCCTGTACCGCCAGCCTCATGATATCTATAATCAATCATTGAACTTTAAAACAAAATAGCCCCGAATTCGGGGCTATTTTGTTGGTTGAGTGAGAACATTAAGAATATTAAAAGCCTAAAAAAACTCTCTGAAAGTTTCTGAAAAGCTGATTCCCTTAACTTCTTAAACTTGCATTAAGACCTTAAAGATCTGATTGAACCTGAAATACATATCCCATGTCTTGCGCCATAGGCAGCCAGAGGAACAATTCGGCCATCAATGTTTCCTTTTCGATATTAAGTTGATTGCAACAATGCTGAATTGCAGCTTGATAATTGTTTGTGTTTTGCAGCGATTGGAGAAAATGCCATTGCCAATCTTCCAGATACTGTAAGGTTATGGCATAATTCTTCCGGCAAATAAGTGCGAAACTTTCCTTCGGTTCCGGTGCCGGTATATTAACGCCGAGCTGAAATTCGTTTACATAATCGATAAGCGGAAACTGTAGTTGAAGCAATTTTAAACAAGGTGCTGTCTGAAAATTGGTATTCAAAAGTCCTAAAAAACCGAAGCTTCCTGTTTCTTTAGATTTTCCTTCCAGACCCGGCAACCGGGATACCTCTGCCAACGCCCGTTCATATTTGGCCAGTTCTACCGGAAGCGCATATAAAGTAGCTTCAGCTTTACTTAATTTCTTTTGGGAAGCCTGCAGAAAAGCCGAGAATTTATAGCCTAAATCATAAAGGTCCGTAGAATTCGGGGGCAATTGAACCAGATATGCCCGGGCAAAACTTTCAAAAAGCTCATTGCCTAATAGATGCTGCAGCGCCGGGAATTCGGCCTCCAGACATTCCATTAACCGCAATACATAGCCCCGCGCATAGATACCGATCTTATCTTCTGAACTCAGATTGGGTGAAGCATCAACCAGCGCCGCGTGGTTAAGCGCATAATGCCGGTCGGCCATGCGGACCTTGTCCTGCAACTTACCGGGGCGAATTATTATGGAAGTCAGCCACTTCTGGAGGGTATTTAATTCAGGCATGGGCAGGTTGTAAAGTATGTTCTACCGGGTTGGAAATTGCATCGGCATAAGGCGAACGAAATACCGGAACTTCCGGAAAAATTCCCTGCATCACCTGCCTCGCTTTCGTTACTTCGGCTACCAGCTCCGGGTATTCCGGAATATTGGCGTCCCACTCCAGAAGTGTGGAAACGCCTCCCGTTAATTCCTGTGCCAATTTATAAAGCTGCCAGACCGGCGTTGGCACGGGCTGGTCGTGCGTATCCAGATAATAAGCATCGCAATCGGTAGGCCCGGCCAGGTGAATTTGCACAACAGCTTTATGCGGAATGTTGCGGATGTAAAGCTCCGAATCGAAATTGTGATTATAACCCGATACGAAGACATTATTCACGTCCAGCAGCAATCCGCAACCCGTTTTTCCAACAAGCTCCGTTAAAAATTCCCATTCCTGCAAAGTAGAGTGCTGAAACTGCAGGTACGTGGAAGGGTTTTCGAGGATTAAGGGCCGCTGCAATATATCCTGGATCCGGTTTACGCGCTCGGCTACATGCTGCAAACTTTCCAGGGTTAGCGGCAATGGCAACAGATCGTGGGTATTGATGTGGGCTACTCCGGTCCAGCACAAATGGTCTGAAATCCAGACCGGTTTTACAAACTCGGCCAGTTCTTTCAGTTGTTTCATGTAGGTCAAATTTAATGGATCGGTGCTGCCTACGGACATCGACACGCCGTGCATCACAATCGGACTTTTTGCGGCAATCTGCTCGAGCACGTGCCGGCTGTACCCAAAATTATTCAGGTAATTTTCGCTGATGATCTCAAACCAGTCAACCACCGGGTCGTTATGCAATAAGTGATGATAGTGCTTGCTGCGCAAGCCAACGCCCAGGCCCAAATTTGGCAGGCCCAGGCGTTTTTCATTGCTAGTATTTGTCATAAATCAGGTAGAAGGAGGGAATACCATCCGCACATCGCTGGTTGCCGGAGGATTCTCCGACCAATTCGGGTCACGCTTTTTCATTACGGCAGCATAAGCATCCCAGGCAATTTTATACACCAGTTCGCCCGTTCCAAAAGGAATAGTATCACCGTCCAGGTTTACAGTCGTGTATTCTCCAGTCCTCCAGTCAATGGCATAATCGTTAAGCTCCATGATGCCCGAAGTTACGTCATTTTCATCCGGCGAAGTAGCTTGTTGAATAACCGGGTAGATCTGTGAAGCCGAAATTGGTACGGCGCAACCGCCATAACTGGCACAAATGTTATCGCCGGGAGCACTGTAAAGGGTTTCTTTTTGGGGTTTCGGAGTAGGGCCGCCACATAAAACCGGTTGGGCAACTTTCTGGAAATGAACGCTCTGGCCGCAGGACTTCGATTCGCCTACTTTTTGCACGAAGCCGCAGCCGCCTTCGGCTTTGCAGGAATTGGAACCTCGGCAATTGTGATAGATTTCCGGCGATGCGCAGGTTACATCTGTCTGGTCTTTATCCTGCCCCAAATAGATTCCCTGACAGGCATGATACAAGGTTTTTCCGCTGGTGTCGCGCACTTTTACCGGCACCGAAAGATCCGGCAGCTGCCCGAAAACCGCCCAGCACATCATAATCCGGTCGCCCGATCCGCCCATAGAAGGGAAAGGAAACCCAACGCTGCTATCGGCCCAGTATTTATCCAGCACAGTAGTAATGCCGGCAATGGCGCCAGTAGCAATTTCGCAGAACTGCAGGTAGTTTTCTTCCCGTTTTTGGGGATCGTTCTTAAGTCGGTTCATGGCAGCGGCAATTTCTTCCGGCCTTGGCAGCGGCGGTTTATAGGCCGCACCTTCCACCATAAAGTCTGCTGCCTGCCAGGTATTGGTTTTATGCCATTCAGACCAGGTAAGAATTTTATTTGGTATTCCATTTTCCGGATCACCCAGGTCTTCTCGGATCCTGGTAAAACGCTCGAAGTGGTCTTCCGCGCCGTTGCCGAAGCGGGCCGCCGCGTGCGAAGAAGGTGCTGGCTTGCCTGTATCCGTATAAGAAGGGTAATCAGCTTTTAGAGCTACCTCGGAAGGCTGATAGTCTGGTTTTACCGCTTGTAGCCCGAAGGACGCTTTGCGAATACGCTTCCGGATACCGGCACCTTCGCCCTGGTCGGTAATAGCGCAGATAAGTTTATAGATAATTTCATTTTTGGCTTTTTCGGGCAGCCAGCCAGCTACCGTTGTTTCTATGCCCTGATATTCGCGGTAAGGATGGCTGGGAGATGCAGTATTGAAAATATCCCGTTGCACAGCCCCCGGAGAATACATTTTTTCGAAGAGGGTGGTAATATTTCCTTCTTCATCTTTATAAGTAATATCCAGATAGTCCCAGATTATTTGGTAAAGCATGCCGATGCTGCCGAACATCGGGAGCTGTACGCCGGGTCTCCAGTTCTTTAAAGGAGCGGTGTGCAGGTATTTGCTTTCATATTCCGGCTTAATACGGGCTCTGGCATAATCTTCAGGTGCTTCAATTGCCAGAAAAAGGTCATTCTGGCGCTGATCGAGCTCACCCAGTTTAACTCTTATTTTACTGTAATCTATTTTTACTTCAGGCTGGTCCGGGTTCCAGTTTTCAGGCCGGCGGTATTCGCAATCTTTAAAATCTATGATGTGCGGAATAATGGTGTTCTCTTCGCCGTAGCACAACCAAGCGTAGCCCGGGCCCGGCGAAAGGTAGGTGAATTTAGGGGTGGTGCCCAACGCATTTGCCAAGTTGGAAGCCAGTTGCAGGTGGAGCATTTCTTCAATGAACACACTGAAAATGGTGTTGAAGGCTTCTTCGTTTTCTTTTATGTTTTTGCCAACGCTTTTGCCGGGCTGAAAGCTCGGGGCGAGTCCGGGCCACAAACGCCCTTCATAAAGATTATTGTTTCCGGTTATCTGGTGCCGGCCTTGTAAAGAGTAGAGCGCGGTCATGTAAAGCGGAATGGTGAAAAGCTCTACATTTACGGCAGCTTGCAGTAGGAGCCTAAGCGCAGCTTTATCGGTTTCAAAATGTTTTGGATCCCGGTCATACAGCTCGGGATTAAAATGTTCCGTATCCTGATCGTATAAATCAGCTTCAAGTTGTTTTGGATCCCGATCCAGCAGATCGGATTTTTTGGTAGGTTTTTCCATAAGGGAGATATGTTTAAGAGTGAATAATGTGTTAAATATATAGGCTATATTTAATATTGCAAATTAAATTTGTGTAAAAATTTATAGATTATTCCTAAATGTAGTTTTAGTTATACCATTCGATGGTTTTTATCGAGGCCCTGATGCTTAGATAATAGGGCTTTCATTAATCTAAACCAATGTCTGAAAAGTATATACTTCTTTTGCTTAAACAGCTTAGAATCTATGATGGTGGAAGCATGTATGTGGTAATACAAGGGAGATACTTTCGTTTCTGCATCGTAGAGCTTCCTCCAGTATCTTAGAATTAATGTACCTGAAATATTTGATAAGCCTTTGAAGAGTTAACTCCATGAAATTACTTGAGATTGAATTTATAGAAGTGTTAAGAGATGAGCAGATATTGAATTAAAAAGCTCGCCGATTGAGATGTCTTGTTTATACCAAAAATAGACCTTAAATATTTTCAATGTTACATTTTCTTCGGCTTTCTACTGAATTGAAAACCCTCTCCTCATTTTCTAAGGCGCTAACACCCTTCTGACTTGAAAAATTAAAGTTTTACGCCTGAATAATCACAGTTATTTGATAGCCAATACTTTCCTTTTATCTACGGTATTTTAAAATCATATTTGAGGATAGTGATTACACTTCCCAGAGTCCATATCTATATGTTAAAAAGTTAGTTTGTACCCTTGGCTGAGGTGCTTAGGGTAAAGTTCCTAATACAAGTTTTAGTAAGTCAACTATTTAACTTTTATTTTTTAACCCCTTAAGCAATGTTTTATGAAAAAAACAAGTACACATCTACTCAGCCTTTTTACAGGCCTCTTTTTGCTCATGACCAGTTTAACTGCTCAGGCACAGTTCTTCCCGGCCGTAACGCCGGATGATGTAATGATCGACCCGACTGGCGGCAATATTTTTTCCGTAAGAAATACGGGGAATGATGTTGTGGATTATAGTGGCCGGGAACTTCGAGTAATGACATGGGACGGACTGAATCCTTCTTTTGGATGGGACTTTGACTATGGTGCTTCGGTTGGATCTTTAAGAATTGAAGGGTTGAATCTGGGGTTTGTATCGGACCCTGACATTGTTGGCGACCCGCAGGGCAGCGGTTTAATTGCTATCACCTACTTACTCAATCAGGGTGGTAGTAATGAAACTTGGGTAGAAATTCACAGGTTTAACGGCAGCACGTTTAACCTGTATATGCCTCCTATGCAGGTGGATAATGGAAGCGGAACAGTATGCGATAACCCTAACATTGACCTTGATTTCGGACCAGGCCGTGCAGTAATTACGTATGAACAGGGCTCAAGGATCTATGCCCGGGTACTGGACATTTTTGCTCCTATCTTATTGGGGAATATTTTTGAGGTTAGCGGACCTTGCATCGGCATGCCGGGTTTTCATCCTGATGTTGCCTGCTACTTCGACCAGAATACCGGAAACACCACAGTAACCTTTACCTATATCGTTTATAATGGAGTTCAGAAGAGGCTGGTTATCCAGCAGGAGGACCTGAATTTTATTATTTCTAACCCAAATACCTCTTGCAGTGCTGTATATTATCCTTACAACGTTGCCATGAGCGAAGTATTGGATTACCCTAGAGTAGCAGCTCCCATCCAGAATCCATTAAATCACCCAAGAGATATGCATGTTGTAGTGAGGCATGGAAATCCGAGTATGGCTCTGATTGCAGGCTTTACTCATCATGCCAGTTCTTATGGAGTAGGCACCATTTATCCTCGCAAATTAAATACTGAGCATAATATTTATATGTGCGGAGACAATTCCCGGCCAGCCGTGACCTATAAAGGCGATTACCTCATTGCTACCTGGACCTATAAGGATGGATGTTACATTTCAGGAGATTCTGAAATAATTATGAGGTTAATGATGCCAGACGGTGCCACACTTTACCCTGACTATTCTCTTGTGAACGTTAATTTAAGTGGAGATCAGATGGCCAGTTCTGTTTCCGGGCGTCACAATTATATTTCTGACAATACCTTTTATAGCTTCTTTGATTACAACGTAAACTTTATGCGCTATAAATCCAGTGATTGCGCGAATACCAACCTAAGAATAGCCAGACCTGAAAAACCAGAGCCGGCTATTTCGAAAGTAAATGAAGGGCTAAAAATTTATCCGGTTCCGGTAACAGGAAAGGCTAGTATTGAATTCTCGATTGGCAAGGAAGAAACCGGTTATTCTGTGGAGGTAGTTAGCATTACCGGTAAGGTAGTCCGGACCATAGATCTAAAGGGAGCTAAGGAAGGGAATTATAAGCTTGAATTTAATAAAGAAAAGGGTAGCCTGAGTCTGCCGGCTGGCGTTTACCTGGTGAAACTTAATTCGAGTAAAACTACGAAGCTAACCAAGTTTATCCTTCAGTAAAGAAGTTGATTGAAACCAGAAAAGCCTCCCAAACCGGGAGGCTTTTTGTTAACTAACGGTAGTGCTTCTAGAGTGTGATACTGCATTCGAGTACTGCTAGTTCTATGGATTAAATAAATATATGACCTTTGTCATTTGTTTACAAAAGGACTTAAATGCTTTTTCGCAAGTAATACATTTTTTTTAGCTTGTTTGGTCGCAAAAATCGCCTGTCACCGGAGTAAATAATTCAGGTAAAAGCAATAACTATTTGCTTATTTGTCACCTGTGTAGTAAAACGATATCGTGTTTCCTACCAATTCATTCCCATTTTACTGTATACCTTTTTAAAAAAATAGAGTCTTGACATATACACAAACCTGAATGATGTTTCCCTTCCGCTTCCAATAAGTAATTATGTATAGGTTGCATCATATTTATTTTGGTGAGGGGCTCAATTGGGGTTTCTCTAAGCTGTAGTGATTGAATAATCACTTCTGCGCCTAAAAGTAAACCAGCCAAGACAGATTCATGAGCAAGTGGCACTTCTAAGTCCTGCGAGACCTGTCCGTTGGTCATATTCTGAATTACCCTTCCTCCACAAATAGCTTCTGAGTAAAAAATCTCAACTTGGTCTCCTTTAAAAGAATTTAGCAATTGTTCATCTATACCACAGATTTGAGAAATGGCTGCTACAAAATTGTCATCAATCGGCAAATCGTTTGCTAAATACTGTCTAATAAATGGTTCTACTGCAGCATTACCTAAGCTTTCAGCAATTTTTACCGAGGCACTTTTTTCTTGATATTCCGGTAAATACAAACAGCTCAAACAAACTCCCTCAATAAAATTCAAGTGTCTCGATACTCCAATTCCTTCTGGGCTTGTCCACGCATTTAAAATTATTTTAGGAAGAAGGCTCTGAATTTCTAATCTTTCTTTGGTTGTATCTATTGCAGTTACTAGTAATTGAAGTTGGTCTTTAGTCAAAATGCTAGCAATACTCTGCCATTTTGCTTGTAACGGTTCAATAGACAAACCGGGATGCTTTTCAAATAATTTTTCAATAATTGTAAGTTTTGGATGATTGATATGATTCTGTAACATTAAGACATAGCGCTGTAGATTCGAACGAGCCACTGTCTGATCGTCTACCATTGTGACCTTACCTATTACTTCTTGGAGCTGTAAAATGCTCCAAAGCATGGCATTCCCTATTGCTCCGGCTCCCACTAAAGTAAATGAAATGGGGATTGAAGCAGGCAAAACAGGGGCAACTTTTGCTTTGTGACAAAGGCCTTGACTAAAAACAGAAAAGCAGAAATCTTTATCTAGCGGGGTATTACCCAATTCTTCTTTGAAAATACAACGAAATATATTGGCAGCCCCAAAACAGATAGCACTTCCAATCCCGAAGGGATTATTAGTATCCTTACAAGTCTGTGCTACCGCTGTAGAAAAATAGGCATTCCAATTATTTGAACCAATATAAATACAAGGCTGTGCAGCTGTAAAATTTGATACTTTACCAACTACTAAGTAGATAGTTGGTGCCTGTTTATCACTGCAATCAATCTCTGGATTTATTTCAGTAGCAAGGCTTTTTAATTGCTCGGTATAAGTTAAACTGTAAGTCTTTTTTGCAAGGTTTAAAAATGTTATTTTGGGATAAAGCCTGCTAAAAATTCGTACAGCCAAATCTAATCCAGCCCTTCCTTCAGAGGTTTTGAGGCAATTCGACCCATAAACTATACCAACGCAATTTGATAACAATTTTTCTTCAAAGGAGGACCTATCGTAACCTTTAATGCGCTGAGAAACGCTCAAACTTATTTTATCAAAGAAATTTGCAAGTGCCATTAGTCGGTAATTTTAATTAATGATGTAATTTGGTTTGGATAAAGCTTTGTCCAACCGGTTTCAGGAAGCAGACGGTAAAAGGCACTGCCTTTTAAATTGTGGTCACTATTTCCGAAATCGGGCACCACAATTGATAAACCACCAAAAGTGGTAATTAAAGCTAGAGTATCATCGGCTTCGGAGTGATAAGCTCCCGTTGGGTGGCTGTGAATTTGCCCAACTAAACAGCAATTGTTTTGATATAACCAGTCGCCGATCCTCTCCAATTCATCTCCATCCACGTGGAATGAAAGACCATCAGGACCCTTTACTAATTGCTGCTTTGGATAAAGTAAGTAGTTAACGAAAAATTCTATTCCCTTCTTTTGCCCGGCAAATAGCGCTAATCGTTCAAAGCCCTTTAAGCCGGTATCCTTAAATTCTAAATAAACAGCATCAATAAACTCTTGGGGGATGTAGACTGTTTTAATGTGCATTAATCCAATTGGCTCCATGTAAGTAGCATAGTTATAAAGGAAGATCTTGCGGATTACTACTAAGTCCAAGCGCTGGCATTTGCATATGGACATTAAACTGGACCAAATATGATGTCAAATGGCTGGTTCCATACAAGTGCAAATTATCCAAAATGAAGCATAAGGATCCCTCACCTCCTTTTTTTCGATATAGAAACCAGGAATCTCCATTATGGTATGGATGTTCGTGATACTCCCGAACACCTGGGATACAAAAAAAAGGAATTTGGTCAGAATCTGCTTGCAATAGATCCTGTGATTGAGTCGATCCCTCAAGCTTTCGTCGTAATCTGGATGGAATCTGGTCGTTTGTTACTGGCTCTAACGTAAGAGGATGGACAAATTTCACAGAAAGTGGTTGAACATCGTAGTTTATGAAATTGATCCGGACGGCAAAGGCAATAGGCATAGGAAATAAGGAAGGCGCAACAAATGCAAAGAAAAGATCAGGATAACGCTGCTCTAAAAGTAGAATACCTTTCTTCCTATATTCTTCTTTTAACTGTACAAATACAGCTAATTCTTCACTAAATTTCTGTTGCGTCACTTCCGAATCGACAAATTGAATGTTTACCGCATCCATCTCATTACTATAGCAGATTGCCTTAGTTCCACCGCCACCAGCCATTAACGTTAGTACCAACAATGACCCATCTACGATTGGATAATCATTTACCTTCTTATGCGGATCTAGTACAGCACCATCTAATTTCAACTGGAATCTCTCTTTTGGAACAGAGTTATTTTGCGTTTCAATCAAAGCTTTTTCTAACAAGGATGTTATCGATGCATTCACATTTGTTTCTACTGTTACAGTATCAGCTTGGTAACGAACCTGTACAGTTAATTGATTTTTTTTGCCATTGTTTCCGTTTGGCTTTTCATCTTTTTTTTCGTTGTCTTTACTCATGATGTTAATTTTTAAATTAATGGTTAAAATTTGTTACAAACTATTCGTTCTTCAATAAGAATTACCTAATTTGCCTCACCCTACATTACTTTAAAGCGTGACATTCTTCTTGTCACGCTTTAAAGTATAATTATTGAAGCTTGGAAACCTTAGTTCAACTCAAACTACTGTCGGATATTGATCTGTTTATTACTTTGTGTTCAGCACAAAGCGATAATGCCATTTATGAGGAGTTTGTTAAACGGTTTTTACCTGAACTCAAAAAGGAATGCCTTCAAATCTGTAAGAAACGTAAATTGGATGAGCATCTTGGATTGCAAATTGCCCATGATACTTTTGAAAAAGCCCGGAAATATAAGTCGTTCAGATCGGACGAGATAAAGACACCGGATTCTAGAAAAGGAATTTTGATTTATTTATTCCGAATCGCGACTAATCTATTCAATGATCATCATAGTCGAGAAAAAAAGGAAAGCCAAGTAATTGTTCATAAAAGCTACTTTGACGATCTATTTTGTCCCCAGAATGGGGATAGCTCCCCTGAAAGATTACTTAGAATTCGAGACACTACCCTGAAAATTTTTAGTCAATTAAACAAAAAAGAGCAAAAAGTTGTTCTGACTGATCTTGATTATAAAAAGCATCAAAAATATTTGCCTGATGATGTAAATGAACGGTTAGCAGATGAGCTTGGGGTGAAAAAAGATACTATCCGGAAAATCAGGGAACGTGCTATTAATAAAATAAAGAAAGCCATTGATGAAATTAATCAAATTTGAAAGTAATGCTTTCTCAATGGAAGATTTTGAGAAAGGGCTAATGTTAGCGGGATTGATTTCCCCTAATAGTATAGAAGAATTGGAGGAGCGGGAAAAGCTTGATAGCTACGAAAAGCAATTAAAGGGACAACAAAGTAAAACTTATTTCAAAAGGGTTGTACTGGCTGCAGAAATAGTTTATGAACTTCATAAAGAACCAACTTTTGGAAGGATAAAATTCCAAAAGTTGGTTTATCTATGTGAACATGCAGCTAAAATGAATTTAGAAAACCGGTATAGAAAACAAGCCGCAGGTCCTTTCGACAACAAGTTTATGCATAGTATTGAAGGCGAATTTTTAAAACAAAACTGGTTCAAAGTTGAAAAGAAGAAAGAAGCAAACTTTACTAAGTCTATTTATACCCTATTGCCAGAAGCTAGTAATTATAAGCCGTATTATGAATCATATTTTAAACATTCAAAAGACGAAATAAAATACCTAATTGATCTATTCCGAAACAAGAAAACTGATTTTACAGAAATAGCTGCAACCCTATTAGCCTGCTTTTGGGAACTAAAAGAAAAAAATGAAGTTTTCTCAGAAGATAGATTAATAACCTTGTTTTATAACTGGTCTGACCAAAAAAAACGTTTCGATCAAAATACTGTTTTAAAGATTTGGCAATGGTCTAAAGATAACCATCTTGTAAATAACTACTAGAAAGATATAAATCTCAGCATAGTCCCATTAAGGGAAGAAAATTCAAATAAATTAATGATTACAATCCAGATTGACTGGGAATAGGACTGGTATTTTTAATCGAAGAACCTAGCTAATTTTGCCAAATCCTGGTCTAAAAAGTTCGATATTTCACTGCTTAGGCCCACCAAATTTGAAAAACCAGTCTTCGGGCTGGTTTTTTTGTTTTTAGCCAGCTTGTAATGTTCATTGAATGAACAGGTCTGTTCAAGATTGAGTAAAAGCCTGGAGGTCGATACCGATCTGGTTAACCTGCAAACTTACCCTGCGTCAACTTCATATTATATCCTGCCTGAACTCTTGCTAAAGCCGAATAAGGAAAATTTCAAGTAAAGGCCGCCACAAGGGTTCCTGATTCCTTTTTCTGCTTCCTTTCGCTTCTCTGTCTTTCAGTTTAACCGAAGAGGAGGAAGCTTTCTATGAAATCTTGGCCATACACCAGACCGCGCTGCAGGATTTTGAAGTGATAAAGGAAGTAGTAAAAGAAGTTACGGCCATTATTAAAAAGAATGCTGCCCAGCCGGATTGGTATAAAAAGTCCGATACCAAGGCGCAGATCATGCTATCGGTGAAACGGATTTTGTCTCGCAAAGGGATAGGGGCGGAGTTGCAGGAGATCCTGAATGAAATTATGGAGCAGGCAGAGGAACGGTATAAGGAGTGGAATTACGAGGTAGCGTAGCTTTTTATAAATAACTACCCATCATGGCTGTTAAAAAGATATAACAGCTATGATGGGTAGTATAGGAGGTAAAGCCACATTTTAAAGTTCCGAATTAATTCAGGATAACTTTCCGGTGGGCTATTGCCGTACCCGAACTGGCTGAAATCACATAAACACCGGCCGGAAGCCCTTTCAGATCTAGCTCTATTTGATTTTTGTTTAACGTTTTAACTTTACGAATTGCCCGACCCTGGATATCGGAAAGCGTTATTTCCTGGAAACCTGCGGTTTTGTTGAAGGTAATTATCAGGTAATTTTTCGCCGGGTTCGGGTAAAGGGAAAGTTCTAACTGGGGAGCATCCTGCTCTTTGAAACCTGCCATGGTCATTATGAAGGGAGCAGACATGGGGCTGGTGCAGGTACCCTGACTCAATTGAACCGTATAAGTGCCGTTCTGCTGAGCCCAGAAAGATTGGCCGGTAGCGCCCGGGATAGGGGTGCCATTCAGGAACCACTGGTTGTTGTAACCCGCCGAGGAACTCAACACCGAACCGTTGCGGGTAATGGATGGAGCGTTAATGGCGTTTCGGGTAGTATATTTTAAAAGCAAAGGTCTGGTACTGCTGATAATAAAAGAAGTGGAATCATCGGCCCTTACACCATGCGATAAGAATGCTTCCGTGATTTTTTCCAAATGGGTCCAGGTAGCGCCGCCATCGGTAGATTTGAGCATTGAGCCGTAGGTTCCGGTAATAAGCAAGGTATTGGTGCCTGTTTTGGTTATTTGCCGCATCCCGAAATTGCCTTGGCTGGCCGGGAAGATTATGGGTTGCCAGGTAACGCCGGCATCGGTGGTTCTCCACGCGGTTGAAGTAGAGGTATTAGATCCGGCAATGGCAACCCCGGTAGTGGCATTGGCAAATGCCAGGCTGGTTACCGGGCTGGTAGTACTTGCCAAAACCTGGGTCCAGTTTTGGCCGCCATTGGTGGTTCGGTAAATATACCCGGTGCTCGAACCGCTCGTTGCTACAAAACCCGTATCGGCAGAAATAAACCGGACATCCTGCGTAGTGCCGCTGAAACGTTGCGCTAACAAGGTCCAGGTAGTTCCACCATTGGTAGTTTTGGCAAGGGTGCCCTGGCCACTTACGTTCACGCTTACCCCCAGGTAACCGGTAGTGGCGGTTGGAAACTGAAAGTTGCCTCCTGTATATAAAAAGCCGCCGGGAATGGCAGAACTGGTCCAGGTGGTGCCACCGTTGATGGTTTGGAAAATGGTATTGTTGGTTGATACAAAGCCTATTATCGGGCTGGTAAAACAAACCGCTTCCAGGTTGGCCGTGGTGGAAAGAGTAGTTGTGGTAATGGTTTGGCCGCCATCGGTGGTTTTATGGAGTTTGCCGGCCGTGCCAGCCATATAACCCGTACTGCGGTTCAGGAAAAACAAGGAACGGTAGGCGTTATCCGGAACCGCATTCTGGTGAACCCAGGTGGAACCTCCATTGCTGGTTTTATAAATAATACCATAGCCCACCGCATAACCAACGGTAGGGCTTACGAATTTTATGTCGTAAAAGGAGCCAATGGTGTTGTTCAATACCGACCAGGAACCGCCGGCCCTTCTGTAGATGCGGGCATTATTGCCAACTGCATAACCAATATTGTTGCTTAACAAATGCATTCTGTTGACCCGGGCCCCTACAATGTTCAGATATTCAGCGTTCAGGGTGTTCCCGCCATCGATACTGCTGGCTAACAGATTGGTATCGTCGCGGCCCATTACAATATGGGTGGTGCTTAAAGCAGCGATGGAGGTATACTGGTACGTAGTGGCAGGACCCACCGGAGCCCAGTTAAGGCCGCCGTTGGTGGTTTTCAGCAGCAAACCATTGGTGCCAACAATATAACCGATCCGGGAAGAAGGGAAAACCACTTCCTGTAAAAACGCCGTACTGCTTACCCCGCTACTTACACTTGCCCAGCTTGCGCCGCCGTTGGTTGTCCGGAAAATGGTACCGTTCGTGCCGACCACCACGCCGGTATCCGGATGGGTAAATCTAACCGAGCGTAGGAAATTGGAAGTAAAAGCGGGAAGCTTGATCCAGTTTAAACCTCCATCCACGGTTTTTACCACCGTGCCATTACCTCCAACCGCGTAAGCCAGCTGGCCGGAAAGCATATGCAGGTCGTACAAAGCTTCCCGGGTTCCGCTGTTCCGATTGGTCCAGTTCGTTCCGCCGTCGGTAGTGGTCATGATCACACCAGCGGATCCTACGGTTATTCCGGTGTTCGGATCCGTAAAATCCACGGAATATAAATACTCGCTGGCCTTTTGTCCGTTCACCGCCACCACTCGGTCGCATTGCTGCGCTGCAACTTTTCCGGGATTAAACAATAATAAAATACCTGCGCCCAGTAAACCGACCGTCCTGGAAACAAGGTTAAGGTTGGGTAAATAGTTTTTCATATGCTTAGTTTAAACATTATATAAATGAGTGGCTAAGGTAATGTTAAATAATTAATTAACAAAGGGGGTAGATTGAAATGGTGATTACCAGATTTAAAATGGAGCTACCAGCCTTAAAACCCGGAAAAGCAAAGTAGGTTAGTACAATGCCCGGATGCTGAACGACCCCAATAAAGTAACTGTAGACCCCCTGAATGTAAATTATGGCAAGCGGAAAGAAGAAAGTAGAACGCCTCATTTCCGACCACCACAACCATTCTTTCGGCAGCCTTATTGCCCTGCAAAAGTTCCGCGCCGTAGCCAAAAATGCAGGACTTAATCCAGCGCCGGCAGCAATCGGGTTTAACGGAAGAAGCGGAAGTTTTTTACGGGATCCCGGATTAACGCCAGACAGATAAACAGGTAGCTAAGGCTTTATTTTACTAAATATTCCTTGCCATTTTTATCGATATAGAAGGTGTAATCTCCTTTGGAAACTAGGCAGAGGCCCTGCCGGAATCTGGGGCGGTCGCTGTAACTTTCCATATCATCAGAATCATACTGGCATTTGATCACTTCTTTACCGGTGGTATCAATAAAGCCGATTTTATCGTTTTGATCCTTTACCATAGCTAAACCTTCATAGAACATATCTACCATATTGAAATTCTCTCCGGTAATTTTTACTCCTTTTAGATTCATCAGGTAGTGAAATATGGTGATTGTGGAAGGATCTGAACTGCTACTTTTAAATTCGGAAGCAAGACAAAAACCATCTTTACATTTCTGCGGTACTCCTGAAAATTTACGGGTAGGAAGTATTGTTTCATCCTTCATATTTATAAAATGGGCATATAATTCCATTGGAAGTGCTTTCGAAACAGAGTCAACCACCATGGCTAAGCCATCGCCTAATAAAAGGAGCCGTTCGTATTTTAAGGGAATAATAAATTTCCCGGTACTATCTATTACACCAGCTTTATTGTTTAACGAAACTACCAGATAGCCATCCTGAATGCTTTTTAAGTCATACTTAACCGGTAAAATTTCTCTGCCTGTAGAATCTGCAAACCCTGATTTTTGACTAATGACATGGATCAAATTGGAATTAAGGATTTGCACCTGAAAAAATTTCGGAGGAATAATTTCCCGGCCATACCGGTTTAGAAGACCTTGGCCACCAATTGGAAAGTTAGGGGAAGGGGCTTGAAAAACATGTAAACCATAATTGAAATCTGAGCCCCTCCAAAAAGGCCTGGGTTTATTTAACCTCTTTCCTGCTTTATCTATGATCACCCAGTTTTTACCTTCATCGATCAGAACTGCAGCTGCGCCATTACTGAAGTGAAAGCCCCGGTGGAACTGGGGTTTGATCTGCCATTGGCCTTTTTTATCCATATAACCAGTTAAACCGGACTTTGGATCTTTGGCCGGAATGAAACCTTCTAAGAAGGGCATTTCATCCACCAATTCATGATCCGGACTGATGATGTAATTCCCTTTCTTATCGATGGTGCCGCGTTTTTTGTTGAGCCGGATAAAAGCATAATCGCCGGTAAAAAGTTCTGCCTGCTGGAATTTCGGTTGAATGATGACCCTGCGGTTTTTATCCATATAACCCCACTTGCCATCCTTTTTAAAGGGTATGAGGTCTGGTAAACGCTGGGGAAAAGCGTTCGAAGCTACCAGCAGGAAGATGGTGAAGCAGGAAAGTAATTTATTTACCATTTCGCAGTTTCTCGGCTGGTTGGTTTAAAGTAAAAAGATTGCGTTTAGGAAGCACGATGGGCTATTTGCAATAAGTTTAATGGGAGAAAATCCGGTTAATTTTCCGCGAAAAACTGACCTATTTCTTTTCGGCATTATCTAATCTGAACATGATGGGCATGGTGTACCGCACGTGTACAGCTCGTCCGTTTTGCTTTCCAGGCGTCCAGACCGGCATGCTTTTTACCAACCGCATGGCTTCTTCATCGATTTCTTTTCCCAGGCTTTTCAGGATGGAAACGTCTCTGATTTTACCGGTTTTGGTTACTACAAACTGCACGATGCTTCTGCCTTCTATTCCCTTCTCCTGGGCCGCGGCCGGGTATTGCAGGTTTTTGACCATGAATTCATACATGCGGGAGGTGCCCCCCGGAAATTCAGGGCTTTGCTCTACAAAAGAATAGATCTCCGTTAGTTCGCCTTCTTCTTCCGCTATTTCACCTGAGCCCTGGGCGGTAACCGTTACCGGCAGGTTTAAGCGCACGTTTACCGCCTGGCCGCCTTTTTTACCTGGACTCCATTGGGGCATTTTCCGGGCCGTTTCCAGCACTTTGGCATCAATTTCCGGGCTCAGGCCGGTAACGATACGCAGGTCCTTCGGCTGACCGTTTTTATCGATTATCAGGTTTAAGGTAACGGTGCCGGCAGAGGGGAAATTCTGCGTAATAAGCGCCTTCTTAAAGTATTCCTTCAGAGCCGTTTCACCACCCGGAAAGGCGGGCATCTGATCGGCAACCACATAAACTTTATCTTGGCCCTGGGCTTTCATAGCCGGGCTGCTTTGGGGTTTGGCCTGGGTTTTTGTTTTAGAATGAGTTTGAGACTGCATTTTGGTTTTAGTTTGCTGGGCCCAGCCTGGTTGGCAAATGCTGCCACAGATAAAAAGTGATATACAAATAAGTTTTCTGGTCATTTTTAATATTGGTTTATTGGAAAGGTTTTCTGAGAATCGGTTCGATAGTTGAAGCACTTTTTCAGTCTTTGAAATACTGTTTTCCGTACCGGTCTATGTAGCCACTTTGAGATTTCCGGTAGTTGCATACCTTCATGAGGCCGTTTTTCCAGCCCTGGCAAGCGAAGTACTCTTTCGGGATCTGCGCCATTGGAATTACTTCCTGGCCTTTGGTATTTATAATAGCCGTGTTGTTTTGTTTTCCGGCAACTGCAAGGCCATTCGTAAACGGACCAATGTGGGTGTAAACGATCGGGGTAATTTCTTCGCCGCTCTTATTTATTAAGCCATAAACCATAGGTCCGGTACGACCGGGTAATTGACCTACTTTAATAAGATCCGGCGCCAGGATTTCGATCCGTTCAAACATAAAGGGGATAATGGTTTTTCCTTTGGTATCGATCACACCCCACAGATTATCCTGCCGGACGGCGGCCATGCCGAAATGGAAATACGTGGCATCGAAATAATCCAGGGGTATCATGATCTTTCCTTCTTCGTTCACATAGCCCTTTTTATAGATCCTGTGAAACTCATCTACAGGTTTTACCGCAAGCCTTAAGCCGTCTTTCAGGGTATTGCTCATGTAAAACCCTTTGGTGGGGTTCACCTTGCCGGTTGCCGGGTTATAAAAGGCCTGGAATTTTTCATTTTCAAGGTACAGGATATAGCAATCTTCAACCGTGCTGTAAGAGATCTCCCGGTAAATAAAATCGGTAACTACCTTGCCTGTTCTGTCGATAATGCCCCAAAGGCTTTCCTTCTTTACAATTGCCAGCCCTTTCTGAAAAGGCGTTACGCCTTCGAAAGTCGCCGGGATTTCCAGCTTGTTTGCTTTATTGATGTATCCCCATTTCTGGTCCAGATACACGCCTGCCAAGCCCTCGGAAAAGTCCTGTCCGCTTTCATAGACCATGGGTATTACCACTTTGCCGGTTCGGTCGATAAAGCCCAGTTTGCGTTGGTGCACCAGCATTATAGGTTCTTTAGGCGCCCGAGGATCATGAAAAGCACTTGGTACATGGTGTTTTAAGGAGGGTATTTCGGTGCCATCTATTTTAAAAACGCTGGCATCGGCACCCTGGAAAACGCTGAAAAGGCCGCCCCCTAAATACACGATCTCATCATAGATCACTGGTAAAATAGGTTTGCCTTCGCGGCTGAAAAGCCCGGTTTTAGTATTCGTTCTCTTTATCCGGTTTTTTTGTTCTTCCCAGGTCAGGTCTTTGGGTTGGGTGGCTTTAATTACCGGAACATGCAGGTCTTTCAGCATTTCTACCGTTACCTTCTGGTACACGGCCGGAACAATTTCCTGCCCTTTCTGATCGATGATGCCGGAATTATAGTTGAAGGTAGAAACCAGCGCCAACCCGTTTTCAAATTCATTGATGGTTTTGTAGCGGGGTTTTATAATTTCTTTTCCTTTTTCATCTATCAATCCCCAGGAAAGTGAGTCGGCGATCCGGGCTACGCTGCCTTCGAAGGGTTCTGCCTGCTTGTATTTGGGTTTTATTTTTATAGCCCCGGTACTGTCGGCATAGCCCCATAAAGTTCCTGCGCGAAAAGGGATGTGGGAGGGAAGCTTTAAGGAGGTGGCCTGGTTAAAGGCCTGGGGATTGGCTCTTGCTTCCAGTCCCGAACAAAACAGGGGTAAGAAAAGCAGGAAGCAGCTGGCCAAGGTTTTCACTTCAAACGGATCGCTAGATTTCAGGCAAGATAATTAAAAATAACACCTGGTGGAAATGTTATTTTGCAGGCATCCGTTCTTAGCAGAAAAATTGAGGGAATAGCGCGGCATTTTGGCAGATTATAGCGCAAGCGTCCGCTTGTGCTTGCTTAATTATTATGGTCTACTATAATTAGAAAGCACAAGTAGGGAGCACAAGCGGACGCTTGCGCTATTTCAAATAATGGAAGTTGCTAAATATGATCTGGTATGAAAAGCCCGGAAAATCGGGATATCCGTTTTGAATTTAAAGGGTGTATTTTAGGAATCCGGTCACTTAATTTCTCCAACCTTCGGAATGATCTGAATTAGAAAACGCTGATTTAGTTTTTCGGTGGCATTCGATACCGATAGGTTGCGTTTATTTGGGTTGTAGCGCCCAACGCCGCCGTAGCCGGTACCGGCAATTACCAGCTCGATGGTTTCATGATATTTCCGGCTATCGAAATCTACAATGCGGTTCGTTTTCCAGTAGTCGTAAAGCGATAAGGCGCGCTGGTAGCTTAGAATGTAGCCCCAGGTTTCGTAGTCGGTGTAGCAATAGTTGTCGTAGCCGCCCTGCAGACGGGCATCCCTTAAGTCTGAGGCGCTTCCGGTAATTACGAGCACGTACGACACGTTTTTCAGCACCGGGTCATTCTGGCGGCGGAGCATCAGGGAATCGACGATGGTTTTGAGTTTGCGGCCGGTATTGTTGATGTAGCGGAGCGATTGCTGCACGTTGCCTTCCAGGCTTTCCTGCGGCCGCGACAGATCCCATTTATTGCCTTTGAATTTTACGTCCTGGGCCAGGGTGTAGCGTTTAAATTGCGGGTCGTAGCGGAAGAGCGTTTTGTCGTTCATCATGGTGCTTACCGCCGACTGCAGTTCTTCGATCTTTTCCTTTTCCCGGATGGTAGCGATCAGTTTTTCTTCGTTGTTTTTGAAGCGGATGTAACTGAGCACGAACATGACCAGCATCACCACGAAAAGCACGGTCATGAGGTCCACGTAGCTGGGCCAGAAAAAATCTCTATTTGATTTTTCCATGTTTGTTCTGTTCCAGTCCGAAAACTTTGTCCATGATAGCCTGCATGCGGTTGCGCTTGGTGGCTTCTTCCAGGATGCGGTTGGTTATCTGCAATTGCTCAGTTAAAGTGCGTTGTAATTGGGCATCCTGGTCGAGCTTCTGCAGCAGTTTTTCGTTCGTGATTTCTACTGTTTTAGCCAAGGCATTGTGCTGTTCGTTCAGTTGTTTTTGCTGCTCGTTCAGTTTGCCGAAAGGCTGCATGTAATCCAGGATTTTCTGGTAGATATTGTCCTGGTTCAGCTGATTGAAATGTTCCTGCCAGCGTTCGTAAGCGTTCTGCGCGTCGCGTTCCAACTGGTTCATCCGGATGTCCATGAACTGCTTCAGGCGGCTGGCATCTTCGTCGAAATTCTGTTCTACGCGGTTACCAATTTTGTCGAGTTCCTGTTTGTGGCGATCGAAGAATTGTACCTGCCGCATGATGGCTTCGTCGTGCTTGGCCAGGTAGCCGGGTACCATGTTGAAAGCTTCTTCCAGTTTGGTCATGCGCTGAAGCACTTCCTTTACTTTTCCGGCCATTTCGGTACCGTTTTGCAGCGTGTTGTTCAGCGCCTGCTGATAACCTAAAAAGCGGTTGAACATTTCTTCGCTTTCCTTTACCTTTTCGAAAACCGTGATGCTGGCAATGGCCATTTTGGTAAAACTTATTTCATCGAGGCGGTGAATAAAATCTTTCTGTATGGAAATATTATCGGTAAGGCTGGCAATAATGGGGCGGAAGTTCGCTACCTTTTCCAAGAAATCGTGGTTGAAGGAATCGAGCACCGATTTCAGGTTGCCGAGACTGGCGGCCATATCGGAATTAAGTTTCGGCAGCAGGCGTTTTTGCAGGAAGGTATAATAGCTGTTCTTCAGTTTGTCGCGACGGCTGCGGGCATCTTTCAGCAACGCATTTCCGCGAAGCGTGAGCAGCAATCCGCAAAAGCTTCCCACCATGGCAATCACTACCCCGGTAAGAAAATTGCGGATGCCTTCGTCGGTAATGAACGAACTGGTTCCGGTGTCTGGAGTATCCGGTGCATCATGAAGCAAAAGGCTGAACAACCCAATGCTGACACCGAAAAATGTACCGAGCAGACCGATGTACAAAGGCGTGGCAATGCCGGCCTGCACTTCGTTGTCAAGCGTTTCGGAATAGCGTTCGGAAATGTCTTTGAGGATGTTGAAATCTGCAGCGGCGCCTTTGTTATTCTCCAAATATTCGTTCGTATCGCTTACGATTTCGCCAAACTCCGGAGATGCGTTTCTGGCTTCTACCAAATCCACTACCACCGCATTGATTTGGTTTATGGTGTGCTGAAAATGCTGTTCTTCGGTATTGAAAACCAGTTCGTTTACCAGCTTTACTTCGCCGGCATCAAGTTTCTTTTGCAGGTTTTGGGCGGAAACATGATACTCCTTTTTCGGCTTTTCCGGGTCGGTTTCCCTTACTTCCACTAGCAGGTAACTGCCATTATCTTCCACTACCTTATGCGTGGTACCGGGCATTGCCGAATTGGTGAAAACTTCCCCGGCGACCATGGCATCGTAGGCATTTCGGTAAGAGCTTACCAAATGTTTTTTTTCGGGTTCTACCTGGCCGCGCTTATTTACGTCTACCTGCACGATGCTGAGGTTTTCCGGACTCGGAAAAAGCCCCGCAAGGCGGCTGATCCGGGTGCGGCTTTTTCCGAACACCACAAACTGCAGCGCGACAATACCGGCAATAATGAGAAGCTCGATGATGGAAATAATACCCATGTTAGGCTAAGTGTATTTTGGCGCGTTTGGTAATTTGCCAGCCCTGCGCCGTTTTGGTTAATTCGCCGTCGGCCACGTTTACGAGTTGGGTGGCTTTGTTAGCCGAACGGGCAAATTCAAAGGCGTTTTCGAGCCGGTCTAAACTATTGTTGATGGCCAGCGCGTGGTTTACGTGCGGATTGATGCGGAACCTGGCCGTATTGCTGCCATTTTCCGGCAAGGTAACTTCAATAAACGACCAGGTATCGCGGTTGTCGTAGTGCAGGTCGCGTTCTTTTAACTGGCCGTCTTCCGGCACGCGGGTATATTTCACTTGGTTCTGGACCGGTGTTTCTTCGGCAAATAAATGATCGGTTTCCAAGGTGAAATTTTCCTGCGATGCATTGTTTTCGGCCGGATATTCCGGTTGGGCTGCAGCTTGGTTTTGCGGAGCAGGACTATTTGAAGCAAGGTCGTATCTTTCTGCTACTTGTGGAGCCGCATAAGCCTTTTTTTTCAGATCCTGGATAGCGTTATGCATTTCCGCGCGCCAGTTTTCGTTTTCCCTTTTCAGGTTGTTGTAGGCTTTTTTCAGGCTTTCAATTTCCTTTTTCAGAGCATTTACGTGCTGGTTCCCCGTGTTACTCTGCACCGGTTTTCCAACTGCATTGGCATAGCCTTCGGAAGTTCTGGCCGGAGGCATCGCACGGCTGCTTTTACGGGAGGAACGATAGAAGGCTAAAGTTGCTAACAGCAAGGCGGCAATACTGATCACATTAAAAAGCATATTCGGTTCTTCTTTAACGGTTTTTACTTCGCTGGCTGGCGCGGAAGGCACCGGTACATTTTCGGGTTCCTGCGTGGCCGCATTCGCTGCTGTTGTCAGGTTTTCTTCCGGGTTTTCAGGCTGATCATCTGGCGGTACTGTTGCTAAGTTTTTCGAGGCAGCTTTTTCTAATTCCAGTCTTAAGTTCTCCACTTTTCGATCCGGTTTTTTGGCAGCTTCCGCCATGATAGCTTCGATCAGCATTTCATCGGAAACCGGTTGGTTTTTTCTGAGTTTCTCCTGAACCGGCTGGTACATGCGTGTGTAGAAATTATATTCGTCCTGTCTGGCTTTGGAAGCTGCGGCCAAATTCTTTTCAAACTGTTCTACACTTTCTTGGCTGACTTTGGGTACCGGTTTTTGGTTGTCTTTCGGTAGCGTTTTGTTGTTGTCTTCGTAGATCCATTGCAGGGCCTGGTACCAAATTTTTACCTGGTTTGCAGAGGTGTTCTGCTGGGCTGTGGCTGTAGCAGAACTGAAGCAAAAAATGTAAAGGAGTATTGAAAAGTATCGCATATTGACCCCACCTAAATCCTCCCCTAAAAACAGGGGAGGACTTTTTTTGTGGTTATTTATGGTGAAAACTGTAGCGTTGTTTGTTGCCTTTCCGAGTTTTTAGGCTGAAAAGGATCCGTTTTTTACTAGTTCAAGTGTTCAGCGTTAGTGTTACTTGGCCCTTTTACATTCGGAAATCTGGAGACTTCCGTGAGCCTAATTAAAGAAAATCAGCTTTTCCGGTTACGCAAATCTGGAGACTTGCTTTTGTTCTTAAGTCCCAAGTGACGCTTTCGCTTAACACTTGCGCCAGATAGCTTCTTCCAGATAGCGACTTTTTCAGCTTGAATTCCTACCATTGCTTTTTTTTACTGCTGTTCGCCGACGAGGTCCTTCGCTCGCGCTCAGGATGACAGCTTGTGAACAGCACTGCAGTAAAAAACCCTCCCCTGTTTTTAGGGGAGGGTTGGGTGGGGTCAAGCCGTTTCCCTTATTGCTTTGCGGCTATAGAGCTCTTTGGAGAGGGCGTACAGCGCCTGCTTGAACGGCAGGAAGAACAGCGTTTCGTGCAGCATTTCCTGATCCGGCAATTGCTTGTCCAAATGGTTGAGGCCAATGGATAAGCTGTCGGCCATTTGCTCCCGCAGGAACGGGATTACCATTTCGGCGTCGAACTCGATGCCGAGGTCTTTCATCATTGGAGCAATGTCGTCGTCAAGCAGCAGCAGTTCGATGCAGGCTTTCACGTTTTCCAGCACATGGTTCTTGATTTCTGAGGTTAGCGTGCCTTTTTTGATGCCCTTCAGGTTGGCGCTGTCATCTGTTGTGCCAAGCGGGGTGATGATCGGAATGTCCGGTTGGTTAGCGGAGCTTTCGTCGTTTACGGAAAGCACACCGCCGTTAGCCGTAGTTTGCTTCGGATGATCTACCAGCACAATTTTGAAATTGCCCGGCGCTTCCTGTCCGGTAACTTTCTGCAGAATTGCTTTGGTCAGTTTTTCGATGCCGGAAAGGTTTGCGCCGGCAGCCAGGATCTTGATGTACAAGCTTCCGCGGCCGGAGAAACAAATGTAGCGCGGCACGTTCAGGCCGGATGCTTTTATGGTTTGCGCCAGCTGGTAAATGATGGCGCCGTAGTGTAAATAGAACATTAAGCGCATCGGGCGGGCCTGCTGCAGCATTTTGCTGTAGCTGAACACGTCGTCGTAATTGAACATCAAACTTACCACATCCGAAGAGCCGAAACTGTTGTTGTTCAGGGCGCTTTGCAGGTATTTCATAAACTCGTACTGGTTACCGGAAAGCGGCATGTTCATGATCTGGTCGCGGCCGTATTGCATCAGGCCGTTGTCTTTGCCGCCGCGCACCATCGCAAAACCGTCGCCCCAGAGGTCGTCGCCGGCAAAGCGGTACGAGAAGCTGTAGGCCGGCCGCTGGTTGGCATACAGCAGCACGTCGGTGGTACCACCGCCTATGTCGATGTTCACCAGGCCTTCTTCGCGGCTTGGCACCACGGTTCCTTTCTGCATGAGGTAGTAATACGGCGCCACCGATTCGGTAATGCAAATGGTACCCCGGTTGGTTTTGAAAACTTTCTGATACGCTTCGTCCCATTCGTTCTGGAACAGGTTGCGGGAGAAGGAATTAAAACTCAGCGGCGCAAACCAAACTACTTTCGTGTTCTCAATAACTCCGCCGTTCAGTGCCGCCTTGTTTTTCAAAAGCAACATCAACTCGCGGAAGTATGCGTGAATTCTTCTTTGACCGGCAGCGTGCAAGGTTTCCGACCACTTCAGATCGGTGTGGTAATGTTCGTAGGCATCGGCATCGGTGTTCATGGTGAAGCCGATGTTGATGTTGCCGAAAATGGACGTCGGCTGGTTCACGAATCCCGGCGATTCGCAGGTGGCGGTGCGGGTCGGGAATTGGTAAGGCGAGCCGCCGTCGTTCATAATGGCCGGCAGGAATTCGCGTTTGGTCAGGGTTTCGGCGGACGTTAATTTGCCGAAACCTTTTTGTACGTAACGCTGGTAATCGGTCAGGCCCGGTTCGGAACTTGGCTTGTTCAGCATTACGAGTTGCAGGTCTTTGGCCGAAATCGAGAACGGTTTCGGTTCCTGGTTCGGAGAATCGGTGTAGGCAATGTAGGTGTTGGTGGTACCAAAATCGACGGCAAACGTGAAACTTTTCGTGCCACGGTGAATTTCCTGGTAGCGGGGTACAAACAAACCTTTGCCGTTGAATTTGCCCGGGCAGGTAACTTCCGCGAAATCGAAATGCGTACCTTCCACTTCGTAATATTTGCTACCTACACTTTGCTCGCTTTTCACGGAACGCTCGGTTACGGTAGCGCGCATGCTGCCGCCTTCCGCCGTTAACGCCTGGTTATCTACAAAGAATTTCAGGTGATATTGCTTCGTGAGCATACCCGGCTGCAGCTCTTCGTCGATCAGCATTACTTTGTAGAAATCGTTGTATTGCGGCTGGTCGGTGAGCTTGTAGAACGGGAAAATACCGATGCCGATCTCCGCTTTTTCGATCTTGCCTTTTTCCGGAATTTCTTTCCCGTTGGCATCTTTCGGGTTCTGCGGTGAAGTGTAATATTTCCGTTCGAACTCGATAAGCGTGCCGTTGGAAACCGGAATTTTCAGACTCACTTTTACGTGGTTGATGTCGATGAAAAACGTCAGTTGGTCAGCCAGATCTTTTTCGGTGAAATACTGGAAATAGGTGCTGGTAACCGGCAGTAGATACGAGAAGTTTTTCTCCGCGCCGGGCTGGTAGGTTACGTTGCCGCAAAAGAATCGTTCCTGGTTAACTTCGTAGGGCAGTTCAATAAGCGTTTCTTCCAGAAAATCGTTGATGGTAAGGTATGGGTAACGGACGCTTTTTCCGGGCAGGGTTCTTTCGTCTAACACCCGCGCATCGGCATACGGCACTTCGTCGCCGGTTTTGTCTTCCCACAGGAATTTGTTCAGGTATTTGGTTTGGCCAACCAGCTTCAGTTTCGGTTTGAGCACAATTGGCAAACGCTCGGAGATCTGGCGGCTCGGACGAATGAACAGGTCGCTGTCGATGGTGTCGGAAGTTTGTTTTCCCTGGATCAGGAAAGGGAAATGTCCGGCGCTAACCGGGTTTCCTTCCTGGTCGCGCAGGCTGCCGTATTTGTTCAGCACGGCTTCTCGGGTGCTGCCGCCGTTCATCGCAATCATGTTCAGGCGGCTTTGCTCCAGCACGTGGTAAACGGCCGGGTAACGCACCGGGAAATCGGAAAACGCGGTGAATAATTCGTACACAAAATCGCGGAAAGCGGTGTCACGTTCTTCCAGCGGCACGAACTGATTATCGAAATATTTGCCTTTGCTTTGCAGCCTTTCAATGTTCAGCGCCCGTACGTTTGGCGACACAAAAAGCAGGGTAAACGGTGAAGTTCCGCCTAAGAGCTGCTGCTGTTTTTCGCCCTGCGCGTTGGTGTTTTCGAGGTAGAAAAAGTACAGGTCGGAGAAGTCGCGGAAACGGTTATCGGAAGCGGCAAAAAGTTGCAGCGTATCGCCGAGAAGTTTGCTTCCCTGGTTCGCCTGCATCTGCGCAATTTCCTTTTCCTTGTTCCAGCGGCGCACCAGAATGCGCTGGTCGGCCTGCATGTACAAGTCGTGGTTGAAAAGCAATTCCCACAGATCCCAGAACTGCGATACCATTTTATGGTACACGGTATTGGGCTGCAAACCTTTTTCGCGCGCTACAAAATCGAAAGCGGTTTCGAAAAGGTGCATGCGCGCAAACGGCGTGGGAATGGAGGTGCTGAGCTTGGTCGCTTTGGCGCCGGCGCCGTCCGGAATATCTTTAATTTCGGTGCTGGTAAGCTGGTTGGTTTGCTGCCAGCCTTCCACGTTTAACCCTAACTGATGAAGACGAAGTACTTTTGGCATAACGTTGTTTTTTTACCCCACCTAAATCCTCCCCTAATTCAGGGGAGGACTTGAGTTACTTGTGGGTGGTTTTTAGTTTTTTGTATTAAAAGCATACCGTTTTTTAGGGCTGCTTTCTGTTTATTGGTTTTTCAGACTTTTTCGGCTGAGAATGGTAGCATTTTTTGTTCTTTCTGGATTTTGAAATCCTCTGAAGCAAAAGTCAATTTATTGCGTCATCCCGAACGAAGTTGAGGGAACTTATGAAGCCAGAAATTTAAAATTAAACAGTTAGACAAATCTTGCTACGCTTACTTGTCATAGAAGTATGTATAAGTTTCCTCGGCTTCGCTCGGAATGACCGGCTTTTTTGTTCCATAGTTCTTGCCGTTGTTGGTGTTTTCACCAACAACTCATCTACAAACCGTTACTGGTATTTGAGCTTTTCCTCTACCATATTTTTGGTGGCACCTTCGAAGATCTTAATGACCCGCTTGAAAGTGTCAGGTTCTGTTTCCTTGATGTTCAGGTTGCCGATTTCTTTTAAAATGGTTTTCGGTTTCAGGCCACTATCGAAGAAGCTGCTTTCGATGGTTTTGTCGGCTACCATGCGGTTGAAATCTTTTTCTTCGGGGTTGATGGCTTCGAAGGTGCGTTTGTTCTGGCGCAGCTCTTTGAGCCAGGCGTGGAAACCGTATTGCGGCGAGCGTAAAAACTGCTGCAGTTCTTTGAAAACCGCTTCGTTGCGCATGGCGCTGCCCAGGTTTGTGGCTTTGAAATAAGGCGCATCAGTATCCTGCGGCGCGTGCTCGGTGAAGTACTGGTCGAAGTAGTTGAAACGGATCAGGTCTCTGGCAATCTTGTCTTTGCTTTCAGTTCCTAAATGGCTGAAGTGGATGTTTTTGGCATCTTCTTTCAGGCCGTATTCATGGAAGTGCATTTCGCCCTGCAGCTGGTCCGGGGAGTAATCCATGAAATCGACAATGGCCAGGGCGCTGAGCAGTTCGATTAAATGTGCTTCGTTTTGCTGCGCGGCCCGGCCGGGATGGTTTTCCAGCGGCTTTTCCGGGGTATCGCCAATATAATAGAGCGCATTCAGCGACTGTAAATTATTCTGGTAGTACGAAAGCGCGGCTTTAGTTTTGGTAATGAAGGTGTTGGAATCGATGAAATCCTGCGCTTCCGGGTTGCCGTCGGTGGCGGGTTGTTCCAGGGAAAAATACGGCAGTACCGTGATGGCGCCCATTAAGGCGTGGTTCAGGTAACCGGAATTTGGCAGACCGGAATTCGGGTCGCGGAAGTTTTTAAGCAGCAGCGGGAAGCCGGCAGCGCCGGTGCCGCCGAAAATTGAACTGATGAAAAATACGCGGTCGCCTTGCTGGAAATTGGTGGCAAAGTAGCGGATAAGGTCCGAGTTCATGATGTCGTTCAGCACTACGCTACCAACGTTCGGGCTGCCGCGGAAACCCACGTCGAGACTGTTGCTCAGGTTTTCATCGGTGAACAAAAGATCTACCAACGCTTTGCTGTCAACAGACAGTTGGGTGTAGTTGATGAACTCGCGGAAGCTTTTGTTTTTGCCGCTGAAGTTGTACACGAAACTATCCGGAATGTTGCCGTCTGTTCTTCCGGCTACACTCGCTAACGTAGAAATATCCTGGTGGAAAAAACCTTCCGGACGAGAGCCCAAATGGTTGTGAATGCGCTTGTAGGTTTTGAGCAATTCCACGGTTCGGTTCATGTCGCCGTTCTGTGAATCCGGGTCGATGATGATGGGAACGATCTTGTCGCAATTCTGAATTTTTACGCCCGCGGCCATGAGCATGGTAAAGGCGCGAATTACGCGGGAGCCGGTGCCCCCGATTCCAAATATAAACAGCTTTGCCATAAGGTTATTTGTTAGGCCATTTTACCGGCGTAGTATAAGCGAATGTTGATTTGCCTTTCAGCAGTAAAGAGAAAATGAGGTAAGCCAGTACGCTGTAAAACGCATTCAGCATGGCCAGCCAGGAAATGTAAGAGTGCGCTTCCACGCCTTCGCGGTTGGCGTAAAAGGCGGTCATTAAACCAACTACTACGGCATTTAAAACCAGCACGATTACCCAGTGGGAAGTGCGGTAGAAGCCGGTATTCAGCGCGCGGTTCAGTACGTAGTAGTAAACCACCACCATGATCAGGGAACAAAGCAGCATGAAAATGCCGGCGTTCGGGAAAATAACGTCGCGGTACACCAGCGTTTCCTGCGGGGGCTGCGGACTGCCGAGCAATCCTTCGTAGAGGCCGGAAAAGAACTTAATCATTTGCGTTTTTTATGAAGTTGAGAGAGAAAGAGAATACGTTGCGTTGCTCCGAATAAAGGCTTTGCACACCGGCCAGCACCTCATTCAGCCTGAACGTTTTTCCCGGCTGGGCAGCAGGGTTATTGTCGTTCTGCGTGGTCCATTGGTTAACCCAGTCGGCGGGCTTTTCCGGGAGCGTGAAAGTGAGCTGTCCGGATTTGGCCGTAACCTGGGTGATGCGGACGCGGATCAGGTGCGAATATTTTTCCTGGGCCGGGTCTTTTGCATCTGCTTTCTTTACCGAAATAATTGTGCCAGAAAATCCTTTACCATTTAGTTCCAAATTCTTTTTCAAAAATTCAGCATTTTGTATGGGCTCGGGAAATGCGTTCAGATTTACGCCGACTTCAAATTCAACGGGCGTATCTTTCTGAGGACCAATGGTTACCGATTTGCAGCCTTCGGTTGGTTTTCGTTCGGAGCAATACACGTTTCCGGAAGGCTTCAATTTGGTTAAGGCTACATAAGCAGGTTCAGAATAATTGAAACCGAAGTGCGCCTGCTGCTGCGGGTGGTTTTTAAATACTTTCTGGTTGAATAGAATCACTTCTTCCTGCGGGCCGATCACCCACACGTAGTATGGCATTTTTACGTTGGTCAGCTGGCGTTTGGCAACCGGTTGCTTTACGGCCGGGTGAAAAGAACCGGTGAAATTGGATTGATCACCGAATACGGAAACTACCAGGTTTTTATCCTGCGCTTCGTTTAAAGCGCCACGAATTAATTGCGGAATAATGTTGAATTTGCTTTTGTCGGCGGGGCCGTAAACGAAGTCGGAAATGATCACGGAAACGGCTTTGCTTTTACCGGATTCTTTCAGGATCTGCTCCAGCATTTCCGGTAGTTCGGTGCCCAAAGCCGGGTTTTGGATGCCGGCGCTTACCGTTTTCAGTACTTCGGGATAAGTGCTTTTCTGCAGCTGGGAGGTACCGTTTTTTTCTCTTATGAAATAGAAATCTTTGCTTTGGATCGCTTTGGAATAATTCACTTCCGTGAGCAGGCCCGCTACTTTTTTCTGAAAATTCGTAGCATCGGAACCCGCCCCGCCTTTCGGCATAAAACCGACCATGCCGCCCGAAACTTCCAGGAATAGGTTCACTTTCGGGATGCTGGTGATTTGCTTTTCGGTTGGTTGCGCGGGTTTAGCAGCTGGTCCTTTTTCGGTGCCGGAAAATACCGTTTGGGTTGGTTCAGTTGCATCAGTTTCGGCCTGGCGGTCTTTGCGGGAAAAGCAGGAAACCTGCAGCATCAGAAAAACGAGGAGGAGCGGGAAAAACAATCGGGAAGTTCTTCGCATGTATGTTCGGAGAGTGATAAGGTAATTGGCTTCCTACTTAATAATGAGGTTAAGAGTTACATTAAAATGTAAGGTTCTGAAACGCTGTAAGTAGTAAACGAAGGAATCCGATGATTTAAGATATTTCGGATCAAATTTGATTTTCTTTTTCTGGTTTAAAAGCAAGGATAAACCTTTAACCGGCCTTTAACCGGAAAGTCCGGCAACTTATTGCTCAGGCTTAAGCAGCAGAACGTGCTGCGACGTTTAAAGACCCAATTATGAAGTACCATTGCTGTAGCATTTAACACTTCCCTTCCGGTTATTTCACGGATTGGAAAAAGAAAAGCTGAGCCCCCAAGCGCCTCACTAAATTAAAATTCCTTTAAGTGCCTTCTGCAATTGTAATTACTGTATTGCCAACTAATTGCAGGCAAACCGGTAAGATAACCTTTCAGGATGATTGCAGTAAAATCTTAAATATATACAATTGTTTATTTGGCTCTTTCACCATGCGCACGGTATTTCAGGATTTTTCGGCTTTTTTACTGGTAGGGCTGCTTTTACTGGTGTCTTGTAAGGGAGACAAAAAAAAGGATGCCCCGTCTGCCGACGCGGTAAAAGCTTACCTGGTACTCACCCTTTCACCGCGTACGGTTACCTTAAACAGCGATTTTCCGGCCACCATAGAAGGGCAACAGGACATCGAGATCAGGCCCATGATTGATGGGTATCTGGGCGGTATACTCGTAGATGAAGGCGCTTCCGTAAAAAAGGGGCAGTTGCTTTTTAAAATAAATGCTCCCCAATACGAGCAGGAAGTCCGGACCGCGGAAGCAAATATCAAAATTGCCAAAGCCGAAGTGAACGCCGCCCGGATGGAAGTTAATAAAGTGCAGCCTCTGGTAGAAAAGAACATCATCAGCAAATACGAGTTAGAGGCCGCAGAATTTACCCTGCAATCTAAACAGGCGGCCCTGGCCCAGGCCAACGCTACCTTAGCCAACGCCCGCACCAACCTGAGCTATACTTCGGTTACCAGCCCGGTAAACGGTATTGTGGGCAGCATTCCTTATAAGATCGGAAGTCTGGTAGGCCGTAATACCACAAAGCCATTAACCACGGTGTCTAATATCGGTAATATTTTCGCTTACTTTTCGGTAAATGAAAAACAGGCCCTGGCTTTTTCCAAGAACACCAGGGGCGCCACCACCCAGGAAAGGCTGGCAACTTTGCCCCCCGTTTCTTTAATTCTGGCCAATGGCGTTGTTTACCCCGAAAAAGGAAAGATAGAAACAACCAGCGGCTCCATTAATTCCGAAACCGGCTCGTTAAGGGTGAGGGCTATTTTTTCTAATCCTGGCAACCTGATCCGTAGCGGCGGAAGCGGTGTGGTGCGGATTCCTACTACCGTAGATTCGGCCATCGTAATCCCGCAAAAATCAACCTACGAAATTCAGGGTAAGAAATTTGTTTACCTGCTGGAAGATAATGCTACCGTAAATAGCAGGGAAGTAACCGTGGTGGAAAATGACGAAGGGCATTTTTTTGTGGTGGAAAAAGGGCTGGCGCCAGGCGACCGGGTTGTGCTGGAAGGGGTGGCAAGCCTACGCGAAGGCGCAGCTATTAAGCCCAAAGCAGCAAATGCCGACAGCGTTTTTCGCGAACTTCTGAAGTGATTTCAGAACCGGTAGCCTGAGAATAAGTTGTTAGTACAGTTGTATAGTACTTTCTTTTAACTGGGAATTATGTTCAACCGCTTTATAGATCAACCGGTACTATCTACGGTCATCTCTGTTTTGATCGTTATCCTGGGCGTGCTGGGGTTGCTGGCATTGCCCATTTCCCAATATCCTGAAATTGCCCCGCCAACCGTGGTTGTAACGGCTTCTTATCAGGGGGCTAATGCCGATGTAGTGCTCAACAGCGTGGTAGTGCCGCTGGAAGAACAGATAAACGGGGTGGAAGGCATGACATACATGACCTCTTCAGCTCGCAACGACGGAACTGCCCGTATTGTAATTAATTTTGCGTTAGGCATTAACCCGGATCTGGCTTCGGTAAACGTTCAGAACCGGGTAGCCCGGGCAACTGCCTTGCTACCCCTGGAAGTAATCCGTTCGGGCGTAACCACGGCCAAAAGCCAAAGCAGTAATCTCATCATTTTCTCTCTTTACAGCGATAACCCGGCCTTCGACCAGACCTTCCTGCAGAATTATGCCGAAATAAACCTGGTGCCATAAATTAAGAGGGTTACCGGGGTTGGCGAGGCCACCGCCTTCGGCCGGATGGATTATTCGATGCGGATCTGGCTGCGCCCCGACGTAATGGCCACCTATGGGCTGGTTCCCTCAGATATCAGTGCCGCCCTGGCCGAACAGAATATCGAAGCCGCCCCGGGGCAATTCGGGGAACAGGGCGGGCAATCGTTCCAGTACGTAATAAAATATACCGGCCGCCTGAAAGATGCCAGCGAATTTGAAGACGTAGTGATAAAGGCTACGCCGGAAGGCCAGGTGTTGCGGCTGAAAGATATTGCCCGTATTGAGCTCGGCGCCATGAGTTATGCCAGCACGTCTACTACCAATGGGCACCCTTCGGTGGGCGTGGCCATCAGCCAAACAGCCGGCTCGAACGCCAAAGAAGTAATAGAAGGCAGTTTGCAGGTGCTGAATGAAGCCGCCAGATCGTTTCCGAAGGGCATAAAATACGTTACGCTGGTAAATGCCAACGATTTTCTGGATGCCTCTATCAGCAAGGTGATCAATACGCTGATCGAAGCTTTTTTACTTGTGTTCCTGGTCGTTTTTATTTTTCTGCAGGATTTCCGTTCTACGCTCATCCCGGCCATTGCTGTTCCGGTAGCAATTGTAGGTACCTTTTTCTTTCTCCTGTTATTCGGCTTTACCATTAACCTGCTTACCTTGTTTGCCCTGGTACTGGCCATTGGCATTGTAGTAGACGATGCCATTGTGGTGGTAGAAGCCGTGCATGCCAAGCTCGACCAGGGCTATACTTCCGCTTTAAAGGCCACCAAAGATGCTATGGGCGAAATTACCGGCGCCATTATTTCCATTACCCTGGTAATGGCGGCGGTATTTGTACCGGTAAGTTTTATTCAGGGATCAGCGGGCGTTTTTTACAAGCAATTTGGCTTAACGCTGGCTATTGCCATTATCCTTTCGGCCGTAAATGCCTTAACGCTGAGCCCGGCCTTGTGTGCTTTATTTCTGAAAACTCACACAGCTGAACCTAAAAAGAGGAACCTGTTGCAGCGCTTTTACGGCTGGTTCAACCGGAACTTCAGCAAGGCTACCCGTAAATACACGGATGCGGTTGCTTTTCTGATCGGGCGGAGATGGATCGCCTGGCTTATATTGGCGCTATTCTCCGGCATATTCTTTTTACTGTTGCGAACTACTCCTTCGGCTTTTGTGCCCAGCGAGGATATGGGAGCAATAATGGCCGACATTGCCTTGCCGCCGGCCGCTTCTGCCGAACGCACCCAGAAAATTGCCGCCCAGGTAGAAGCTATTGCCCGTACCATACCCGAAATAGAGAATATTCTGAAAGTTACCGGTCAGGGCATGATCAGCGGCAATGGCAGTAATTACGGCATGGTGATTATGCGGCTGAAGCCTTGGGATCAGCGGACCGGGAAAGGGCAGGACGTAGAATCGCTGATCGGGAAGTTATTTGCCAGGACCTCCGGTATCCGCGATGCCAGGATTATCTTTTTTGCCCCGCCCACTATTTCCGGGTTTGGTACTTCCGGCGGCTTTTCGTTTGAATTGCAGGATAAAAGCGGCCGCGATATTGCTATCTTTTCCAAAGTAGGCAACGACTTTCTGGCTGCTTTAAATCAACGCCCCGAAATCCAGTTTGCTTCCACGCCCTTTAACGTAAATTTCCCGCAATACCAGGTTGAAGTAAATGTGGCTAAGGCCAAAGTAGCGGGTTTGTCGGTGAACGATATTCTGAGCACGCTGCAGGGCTATTACGGCGGAGTATATGCTTCTAACTTCAACCAGTTCGGCAAATAGTACCGGGTAATGTACCAAGCAGAACCCGCCTTCCGGGCCAATCCCGAAGGGTTGAATAATATTTTTGTAAGAAATGCTAATGGCGCTATGGCGCCAATCAACGAATTTATTATGCTAACCAGGGTCTACGGGCCGCAATCCATTTCCCGGTTCAATCTATTTACCTCCATAGGCGTTACCGGGTCGCCAAATGCGGGTTACAGCTCCGGCGATGCCATAGCCGCCATAGAAGCCGTGGCAGCAGAGGCTCTACCGGTGGGGTATGGTTACGAATTTTCGGGCATGACGCGGGAAGAGATCGCTGCCGGTGCGCAAACGTTATTTATTTTCGTGCTGGTAATTGTATTTGTTTACCTGCTGCTGAGTGCGCAGTACGAAAGTTACCTGTTGCCCTTCGCCGTATTGTTTTCTCTGCCAATCGGTTTGGCGGGGGCCTTCATCTTTGCCAGCCTCTTCGGGGTTACCAATAATATTTATTTACAGATCACCCTCATCATGCTTATCGGGTTGCTGGCCAAGAACGCCATTCTGATCGTGGAGTTTGCCGTGGAGCGAAGGCGGAACGGCATGGCCCTGGTACAGGCAGCCATTGAAGGTTCCGAAGCCCGCCTGCGGCCAATTTTAATGACCTCCTTCGCCTTTATTCTGGGTTTAGTGCCCCTCATGCTCTCTACTGGGGCAGGCGCCACCGGAAACCGCTCCATTGGTACAGGGGCCGTAGGGGGCATGCTCATCGGTACCTTGATCGGGGTGTTTGTAATACCTGTTTTGTATGTGATTTTTCAGGCCCTGCAGGAACGCATAAGTGGTAAGCCGGAACAGCCCCTGACTGAGAACTTAAACCCGGACAATGGCCCAGCTCCTGAAAAGCCTGCCTGATTACGAATGGTTGCGCCGCTTACACGTTTTTATCGAGAGCATATGAACAGAAAAATAATACAGTTCCTGCTTTTTGTTTTCCTTGCCGGAATGGCCGCTGCCTGTAAAATAGCCAAACCCTATAAAAGCCCCGGTCTGGCTGCCGCTAACCTATACCGCGATGTAATTACCACTGATACCACCACGCTGGCCAGCTTGCCGTGGCGAGAACTGTTTACCGATCCGGTTTTACAAAGCCTGATTGAAGAAGGAATAAGCAGGAACCTGGACCTGCAGGTAGCATATACCCGGATCCAGCAAGCCGAGGCTTCTTACCGGCAAAGCCGGGCAGCGTTCTTGCCTACCTTAAATGCAAATACCAGCCTTACAAGGTCCCGACCATCCCAGGCACTGGATTTTGGTCAACGCGGGAATATCACCCAGTATCAAATAGGTTTGGCCTCCGCTTGGGAACTAGATGTATGGGGGCGTTTGCGCAGCAACCGGAGAGCAAACCTGGCCAATTTATTACAAACAGAAGCCGGTGCACGAGCTGTTCAAACCGGTTTAGTGGCCAATATTGCCAATTATTACTACTTGCTTACGGCCCTCGATCAGCAGTTAATTATAACCGAACTAACGGTAGTAAACTGGGATACCACCGTGCAAACCATGCGTGCTTTGAAAGAAGCTGCCCGGGTAACCGAAGCTGCCGTGGTGCAGAGTGAAGCCCAGCGCTATGCGGCCGAAGTAACGATTCCGGATCTGAAACAAAGGATCCGGGAAACAGAAAATGCGCTGAGTATTCTGCTGGCGCGGTCCCCGGGACCAATTGTTCGCCGAAGTTTAGAGGAGCAACAAATAGTTGAGCTTTTACAAACGGGAATTCCGGCGCAGTTTCTGGCCAACCGGCCCGATGTGCAACAGGCAGAACTGAATTACCGCTATTTATTTGAACTGACCAACGTTGCGCGTGCCAGCTTTTATCCAGCCCTTACCATTACCGGTTCGGCAGGGTGGAGCACCTTGGCATTTGGCGAATTGTTTAACCCGGGTTTTATTGCGGCCAGTATCGGGGCAGGGCTAACCCAGCCAATTTTTAACCAGCGCCTGAACCGGACCCGTTTGGAAGTAGCGCGGGCGCAGCAGCAGGAAGCTCTTCTGAACTTCCGGAATGCGTTGCTTATTGCAGGAAGGGAAGTATCGGATGCTTTGTCTTTACACCAAGCGGCGCTCGATAAAATACAGGTACGCACCTTTCAAATGGATGCCTTGCAAAAATCGGTGGCATATACCCAGGAACTTCTGCAATATGGCTTTGCGAACTATAATGAATTAATTACCGCCCGCCAAAGCCTGCTTCAGGCTGAATTGCAGGGAGTAAACGATCGGTTACAGCGTTTGCAGTCAGTTGTGGAGTTATATCGTTCCTTAGGTGGCGGTTGGAAATAAGTTTGTTAACCCTTAGTTAACTGGGAAGGACTGTAGCTTCGATAAAATAAATAAGTGGACAAATTTAGTTTAAAGTAAATTTTCTCACTTACCTATAACGCAATTGCTTAATTCAGGCAATTCAAGACCGGGCTTTTAAGCGCGTGGGCCTTAGGTCCAGTTAAACCGATCTTCTCATGTAAATTTAATGCTCCGGCATTCTTCAGTCCAGGAGTTTTTACCTGGGCCCTTTTCTGGGAAAAAATTAAAAGCTCCTGAAACCAAGAATACCCGGCGTTTTCCTGAGTCAGGCGTTATCGGTTAATTGGCGGAGCATGAATTCAGCTACATCGGCCCGGGTTACTTTCCCGAAGGGGAAAGTGGCAGACAACTTCAAACCGACTTCATATTTACCCGTCTGCGGACCGTCCACCAGACGGGCGGGCCTTACAATTACCCAGTCGAGGTTACTCGAGCGGATGGTTTTTTCGTTGGCCGCATGGTCGGAATAGTCGCGGGCTAATAATACGGGCAAAATAAAATACCGGAAAACCAGGTTCTGATCTGCTTCGCTATCACCCACGCCCAGGGCTGATTCATAAACCAGGCGGCGTACTCCCGTGCTTTCCATAGCGCTTACAATGTTTTTAATTCCGCTTACCAGGGCAGGAATGCGCGTCTTCAACGTGCGGGGGCCTAAGGCAGATAGCACCGCATCGTGGCCGGCTATAGCATTTTCAACTTCCTGATAAGCCGTAATATCTCCCTGTACCACGTTTAATCGCTCGTGCTTCAAATTAAAAGAACCCGTATTCCGGACAAAGGCCGTTACGGTATGCTGCCCGGCAAGCGCCTGTTGCACAATTTCCTGCCCGGTTCGCCCCGACGCCCCAAATACAATTAACTTCATGATACACGGATCTAAACCTGTAAGTAAGCTGGCTTCAATTTTATACGGCGAAGCGGCAAAATAGCCCTAAAATGCTAAATAATTTTCAGAGGGTTGGCTTAAACCCCTCAATTGCCGGATGGGCAGGCGATTTTATATTTTTCCTTTGGAAGAGGGCCTCGTGAAATGGGATGATGGTTGGCAGTTTTATTCTGAAATTTACAGGGAATTGGCGGAGAATTGAATGGTTTAGAGCAGCCTTATTAGGCTTGTTGCTTTCTATTTATTTGTTAATTAGTTAGTTGTAGGTCTGTTAACATTAACTTAACAATAAGATAATTTACCGGTAATCGCCCTCTCTCTTTTTAGCCCGTACTTTGTGTATAGAAATTAGGTTAGAAATAAAACCAGGATTATATATAACCTAATTAAGAGAATTCTTCCTTTCTGCTTTTGGCCTGACTAACCGAAAGCAGTTTAACTGAAAACAAAGCAATAAAGAAACCGCATGTTTCACCCGCATGTACTATGGAAAAGACTGCCTTATTAACCACTTTGCGAACTGCCGTGCTCAGCGCCGGTTTACTTATTTCCGGAACAGCCCTGGCGCAGATAAGCCCGGCGGCAAAAGATTCGCTGCAGGCAATACCGAGCGCCGATAATGCCAAACCGGTTCCGGAAACAAAATCGCACTGGTACGACAAGATCTCGCTCAGAGGCTACACCCAGGTTAGATACAACCGCTTACTCGAAACCAATTCCAGCCTGAAAACCGATAACGATAAATCGATCGGCGATAACGGCGGTTTTATTATCCGTCGGGCAAGGCTGGTTTTCAGCGGACAGGTCCACGAACGGGTGTATATGTATATTCAGCCGGATCTGGCTTCTACCCCGGCCGGTAGTTCTACCATTAATTTCGCCCAGCTTCGCGATGCGTACTTCGATCTTTCCCTGGATGAGCAGAAGGAATTCCGTTTCCGGATTGGCCAGAGCAAAATACCTTTCGGCTTCGAATCATTGCAGTCGAGCCAGAACCGCCTGACCTTGGATCGCAACGAGGCCCTGAACAGCGGTGTACCGAACGAGCGTGACCTGGGCGTTCTGTTTTACTGGGCGCCGGAAAAGATCCGCAAACGCTTTAGTGAACTAGCGAACCGGACGCTTAAGGGCAGCGGCGATTATGGCGTTTTCGGTTTGGGAATTTACAACGGGCAGACCACGAATAAAAACGAAGCCAACGATAATTTACATACCGTAGCCCGCCTTTCTTACCCCATCGCTTTTCCGAACGGCCAGATAATAGAGCCCGGCATTCAGGGGTATACCGGCCTTTACACCGTTACTTCCGACCAGTTAAGCAGCACCGCCATTAAAGGAGGCAACTTCGAAGACCGTAGGGCAGCCGCCAGCTTTATTTTATATCCGCAACCATTTGGCTTTCAGGCCGAATACAACGTGGGCAAAGGCCCGCAGTTCGATCCGGAAAGTAAAACCATTGAAATGCATTCGCTGAAAGGCGGTTATGCCATGGCCATGTACAACCTGAGCTTTAAAAAACAGTTGCTTATTCCGTTTGTTAAGGTGCAGTATTACGAAGGCGGCAAAAAAGCCGAACTCGACGCCCGGGCCAGCAAGGTGCGGGAAGCCGAATTCGGGGTGGAATGGCAGCCGATCCCTGCCTTCGAGCTTACTACGCAGTATACCATTTCCGACCGCACCAACCGCGACGGCCGGAACCTGAATAACCACCAGGAAGGAAATTTCCTCCGGATCCAGGCCCAGTTCAATTACTAAAAACGAATACAAAAATCTAAAACTGAATATAAAACAGTATCCAAAACTGAATAAAACGATATGAAAAATCTGAAAAAAGTACAGGTAGTTGGTTTGTTTCTGGCAACTGTCCTTCTGGGCGCTTGCGGCGGCAACGAGGGTAAGAAAGAAAATACCGAAGCCGGTGGCACCACTTCCGAAGCTTCCGTAACCCTTACCGCCAAAGGCAGCGACACGGTTTTACCGCTGGCCCAGCAGGAAGCCGAAAAATACATGCAGAAGCATAAGGATGCCGCCATTACCATTGTAGGTGGCGGCACCGGGGTTGGCCTTTCCGCCCTGGAAGAAGGAACTACCGATCTGGCCATGGCTTCCCGTACCCTGAAAACCGAAGAGAAACTGAAATTCCAGGCAGCTAAAAAAGACATTAAAGAAGCCCTGATCGCTTACGATGCGCTTTCCGTGATCGTAAACCCGAACAACAAAGTAAGCCAGCTTACCCGCGAGCAACTGGAAGGTATCTTCACCGGCAAGATCACGAACTGGAAAGATGTGGGCGGCGACAATGAGAAGATCGTGCCTTATTCCCGCGAAACCAGCTCCGGAACGTATGAGTTCTTCAAAGAGCACGTGCTTAACAAGAAAAACTATGCCGGTAATATCCTGATGATGCCAGCCACCGGATCTATCGTGCAATCGGTAGGGCAAACCAAAGGTGCTATCGGCTACGTAGGTTTGGCTTACGATACCCCGGAAGTAAAACCTTTGAAAGTGTCTTATGACCAGGGAAAGACGTATGTAGCGCCAAGCGTAGAGGCTGCCAAAGACAAATCGTATCCAATTTCCCGGCCTTTATTTTTCTTTTACGATGCTACTTCCGAAAGCAAAGTGAAGCCTTTCATTGACTATATTATGTCGGAAGAAGGCCAGAAAATTGTACAGGAAACCGGTTACGTTCCCGTAAAATAACTTTCAAACTTTTTACCTACCGTTTTGAAACGCTACTTCCATAATTTCGGTGAACGCCTGATAGAAGGTATCCTGGCCCTGAGCGGCGCAGTTACCAGCCTTACGGTGTTGCTTATTGTCGTGTTCCTGTTCAAGGAAGGTCTGGGACTTTTCTCCCAGCATCCGGTAAGCGAGGGCGGCGTGATCGTGGTGAATAACCAGAATCCGGTAAAGGAGCTTTCTGCCAAGCAAATAAAAGAGATCTACGACCAGAATATTACAAACTGGAAAGAAGTAGGCGGCAAGAACCAACCGATCAAAATTTTCCGCCTGGAAGACATTACCGATTATTATCCGGAAGAACAACTAGGCGCTAATTTTGAGTATTTACCTCAGCGCTTAAGCGAACTGGTAAGCAAACAACCGGAGATCATCGCTTACTTTCCGGAACAGTATCTGAGCAAGAATTTCCAAGGCCACCCAATTGAACTGGAGAATATTACGCTGGGTAGTTTCCTGGGCGGGAAAGAATGGTACCCAACCATTCAGCCGGCGGTGCAAATGGGCGTGCTGCCCCTGATCCTGGGAACCCTGTGGGTAAGCTTCGGGGCCATTTTAATTGCTTTGCCTTTGGGCCTTGCCGCTGCTATTTACACCGCCGAAATTGCCGACAATAAAGTGCGCAATACCCTGAAGCCGGTAATTGAGTTGCTGGCCGGTATTCCTTCGGTGGTTTATGGTTTCTTTGGCCTGGTAGTACTGGTACCGCTTATTCAGAAAGTTTTTGGTTTGCCGGTGGGCGAAACGGCTTTGGCCGGAAGTATTATCCTGGGAATTATGGCCCTGCCAACCATTATTTCGGTTACCGACGATGCCATGCGCACCACGCCGCGCGCCATGAAAGAAGCCAGCCTGGCTTTAGGAGCTACCAAGTGGCAAACCATTTACAAAGTGGTTATTCCGTATTCCATTTCGGGTATTTCTACGGCAGCGATTCTGGGTATTGGCCGGGCTATTGGCGAAACCATGGCGGTGCTGATGGTTACGGGTAATGCTTCGGTTATTCCGCACACGTTCCTGGAACCGGTGCGTACCATTCCGGCTACCATTGCGGCCGAACTAGGGGAAGCGCCCCAGGGCGGTATCCATTTTCAGGCGCTTTTTGCCCTGGGCTGCATCCTGTTCCTAATGACTTTGATCATCAACGTTTCGGTAGATATGGTGTCTGCCAAAAAGAAAGCAAACCGTTAAGTTATGAGTTTTACCAGCAATCCGAATTTAAATAAATCCAAACGGTTCTGGCAGGCCTTCGCCTTTAATAGTTTCCGGTTGCTCAGCTTTCTGGTGGTTGCCATTCTGGTCGTGATCCTGGGCTTTATCATCATCAACGGCATCTCGGTTATCAGCTGGGAATTCCTGACGGAAATGCCGCGTGAAGGCATGACCAAAGGCGGCATCTTTCCGGCCATTGTGGGTACGCTCTGGCTGGTGGTGGGAAGCTTGCTTTTTGCCTGCCCGATCGGAATTCTTTCCGGAATTTACATTAACGAATATGCCAAAGACGGCTGGCTGAAACGCTTTATTAAACTAATGACCAACAACCTGGCGGGCGTGCCTTCCATCGTGTTCGGTTTGTTCGGGATGGCCCTGTTCGTAAATAAATTCGGCTTCGGAGATTCCATTCTGGCGGGTTCCTTAACGCTGGGTTTACTGGCCTTGCCGGTAGTGATCCGTACCACCGAAGAAGCCCTGAAAGCAATTGATGACAGTTTCCGGATCGGGAGCCTGGCCCTGGGCGCTTCCAAGTGGCAAACCATCTGGAAAGTAATTTTGCCCATTGCCCTGCCCAACATTATTACCGGAATTATTCTTTCCGTAGGCCGCGTTTCCGGCGAAACCGCGCCGATCCTGTTTACCGTAGCTGCCTATTTTCTGCCGAAACTGCCGACCAGTATTTTCGACCAGGTAATGGCTCTGCCGTACCACCTTTACGTAATTTCCACCAGCGGTACCAACATCGAAGCATCGCGCGCCATGGCCTACGGCACGGCGTTTATCCTGATCCTGATCGTGCTGCTGGTGAACTTACTGGCCAACTGGCTACGCCGCTATTTCGGCCGGAAAGTAAAAATGAATTAATGCCCTTATTATTAGAACTGAGCGTTCAGTATGTATAGTTTAGAATCGAAAGACCTGCATTTATATTACGGCGATTTTCATGCGCTGAAAGGTATTACCATGGGCATGAAGAAAAACGAAGTAACCGCTTTTATCGGCCCATCCGGTTGCGGAAAATCCACGTATCTCCGCTGCTTCAACCGCATGAACGACCTGATCGACAACGTGCGCATAGATGGCGAGGTGCTGGTAGACGGCGTGGATATTTACCAGAAAAGCATTCTGGTAGACGACCTTCGCACGCACGTGGGGATGGTTTTTCAGAAGCCGAATCCGTTCCCGAAATCTATTTTTGAAAACGTAGCCTACGGCTTGCGCGTGAACGGCACCAAAGACAAGAACCTGATCGCCGAACGGGTGGAAACCTCGCTGAAGCAGGCTGCCTTGTGGGATGAAGTAAAAGACAAACTGAAGAAATCGGCGTTTGAACTTTCCGGCGGACAACAACAGCGCCTTTGCATTGCCCGCGCCTTGGCCATAGAACCTTCCGTGTTGCTCATGGACGAACCCGCTTCCGCACTCGACCCGATCTCAACGGCCAAGATCGAAGAACTGATCTACCAGCTGAAAGAAAATTACACCATCATTATTGTAACGCACAACATGCAGCAGGCCGGCCGCGTGAGCGACAATACGGCTTTCTTTTACATGGGCGAACTGGTGGAGTACGGCAAAACTAAAAATATCTTTACGAGCCCGAAAGATACCCGCACCCAGAACTACGTAACGGGCCGTTTCGGGTAAGCACTTTTTCAGGTTAAAACCGTACCGCTTCGTAATGTAAATAGGTCTGAAGGAAGGCACGATGGCAGGGTTTCTGACAAGCCGATCTTTTTGCCGGCCTCCTTCAACTTGCTTTCATCCGAAAAAAAAGGTAGGTTTTAGTAGTGAAAAAGTAAGCTGAAAATAGGAACAGATAATTGCAAAAGCATTGAAAAGATGAATCATTTAGATAACGAGATAGCCCGGATCAAATCCAGAGTTGCCGAAATGTGGGAACTGGTGGAATACCAGGTACGGTGCGGCCGGGAGGCTTTGATAAACGGCGATAAAGGTCTGGCCGAAACGGTAATTAAACGCGGCAAAAAAGTAAATAAGTACGATTTGAAAATTGACCAGATGTGCGAAAACATGCTGGCTTTATTCAACCCGCTGGCCGTAGATCTACGCCTGATCCTGGCAATTCTGAAGATCAACGCTAACCTTGAACGCATCGGCGATACAGCCGAAGGCATCTCGAGCCTGATCATTGAATCGGACATGCCATTCGAGGAAAACCTGATGGATATGAGCCGGGTACTGGAAATGTACGATGGCGCTTTACTGATGCTTGCGGACGTGAAAAAAGCGTTCCTCACGGAAGATACCCAGCTGGCCAAAATGGTAATGCGGCACGACAAAGCCCTGAACAAAATTCACCGCAACACCGATAAAATTATCATTTCCTACATTCAAAGCCACGGCGACAATATTGACCAGAGCTTAAAGGTAGCCGGCATTATCCGGAAGCTGGAACGCATCGGGGACCACGTTACTAATATTGCGGAAGAAATTGTTTTCTATATAGATGCCAAAGTGCTGAAACATAAATCCAAACCCTGGAAGGTCAAGCGTAGTAAGTCGAATCTGCAGGGGGATGAGCCGGAAGCTGGCAGTTAATTGAGATCATAAGCCCGCTTAAAACCGAAAATCCGTTGACAGAAGTCAACGGCAATAGAGAAAATACAAGATTCTATTTAGCAACTTCCATTATTTGTAATAGCGCAAGCGTCCGCTTGTGCTCTCTACTTGTGCTTTAATTATAGCAGACCAGGTAATTAAGCAAGCACAAGCGGACGTTTGCGCTATAATCCGCCAAAATTTTTATCTAATGGAATCCGGTACGCACGAATTGGTATAAGATAATCAGGAAGCAGGCTTCGTGTTTGGGAACAACTTGGAAATGATAAGATGTCGTGGTAATACGTCAAGGTTACCTGTCAATTCAGCTTATCCATTGCCGTTGACTTCAGTCAACGGAAGTTCGGCTTAATCGTGGTGGTATTTTTCACCGCGGAGAATGGTAAAGCCCCGGTATAACTGTTCGGTGAAAAAGAGCCGTACCATCTGGTGCGAGAACGTAAGGCGGGAAAGGGAAATCTGCTCGTTGGCACGCTGATAAACCGCCGGCGAAAAACCGAAAGGCCCACCGATTACGAAGATCAGGTTACTGTTTACGGTGTTCAGTTTCTTCTGCAAAAAAACGGCAAATTCCTGAGAAGAAAAGTTCTTTCCTTTTTCGTCGAGCAGCACCAGTTGGTCGCCTTCCTGCACTTTCTGCAGAATAAGTTTGCCTTCCTCTTCCTTTAGTTTTTCAGGCGTAAATTTCCCGCCCTGCTTTATATCCGGAATTACGATCAGCTCGAAAGGAGTGTAATGCTTCAGCCGTTTCAGGTATTTTTCAATGCCTTCATCCAGGTACTTTTCATCGGTCTTGCCAATTGCAATCAGTTTTATTTTCATTAGGGTTGGGTACACTACGCAAATTCAGGGGCAAAAATAAGCAAAATCAATTAGCCTGTCAGAATGCTCTATTCAAGTTTGCTATTCAACAAAAAAGCCCCGCATTCACGGGGCTCTTTTGTTTTAAATTGAATTCAGAAGAAACCTTAAAGGTACTCCGTCTTTAGTTCTTACTTCTTTTTCGCCGGGGCTTTAGTCTTCGGTTTAGCAGCATTTCCGGCAAAGCCACGCTTCTGCATCAGGGCTTCCACTTTCGGGTCGCGGCCACGGAAAGCGCGGTAACCTTCGGCCGGATCTACGGTATTTCCTACCGAGAAAATGTGGCGGTTCAGGTTAGCAGCTACGGTTTTGTCGTATGGTCCTGTACCCTCAGTAAAGGCACCGAAAGCATCGGCAGTCAGCACATCGGACCACAGGTAACTGTAATAGCCGGCTGAGTAGCCGTCGCCGGAAAACACGTGAGCGAATTGCGGGGTGCGGTGACGCATCACGATCTCTTTCGGCATGCCCAAGGCGGCCAGGGTTTCGCGCTCGAATTTATCCGGATCGATTTTCTGATCGCCGGCCAGGTGCAGTTTCATATCGATCAGAGCGCTGGCCAGATATTCGGTCGTTTCAAAGCCTTCGTTAAAGATGCTCGCCTTTTCAATACGATCTACCAGCGTTTTCGGAATTGGCTGACCAGTCTGGTAATGCAGCGCGAAGCGGTTCAGGACTTCAGGCGTGGAAAGCCAGTGTTCCAGCAGTTGCGAAGGAAACTCTACGTAATCACGCACTACTGACGTTCCGGCCAGCGACGGATAGGTTACGTTGGAAGCAAGCCCGTGTAGCGCGTGCCCGAATTCGTGAAAAAGGGTAGAGGCATCGTCCCAGGAAATGAGTACCGGCTCGCCGGGGTTACCCTTCACGAAGTTAGAGTTGTTCGATACGATGGTGGTGATCTCGCCGTTCATGCGCTGCTGGTCGCGGTAAGCGTTCATCCAGGCACCGGAACGTTTGCCTTCGCGGGCATAGGCATCGAAGTACCACAGGCCAATGTGTTTGCCGTTGGTTTTATCTTTCACTTCCCACACCTGCACATCCGGGTGGAATACCGGCACGTTGTTGATCGGGGTAAAGTTGAAGTTGAACAATTCGCCGGCTACCCAGAACATGCCTTCACGGAGCTTATCGAGCTGGAGATATTGCTTTACTTCGTTCTGATCGAGGTCGTATTTAGCCTTGCGCACTTTCTCGGCATAATACCGGTAATCCCAAGGCTCGATGGTAATTTTCTGACCTTCTTTTCTGGCCAGGGCCTGCATATCGGCTACTTCTTCTTTTACGCGGGCCGTAGCTGGTTTCCAAACCGCTTCCATCAGTTCCACGGCGCGTTGCGGAGTTTTGGCCATGGTATTTTCCAAGCGCCAATGGGCGTGGGTTTCGTAGCCTAAAAGTTTGGCGCGTTCCGCCCGAAGCTGCAGAATTTCCGTGATAAGGGCATTGTTGTCGTGCTCGCCGCCGTTGTCGCCGCGGTTCACGAACATGCGCCAGGCTTTCTCGCGGAGGGCGCGGTTATCGGAATAAGTCAGGAACGGATCTACCGAAGAACGCGTGTTGGTAATCACCCATTTGCCGGGCATCTTCTTTGCCGCTGCCGCGTTGGCAGCAGCATCCTTCAGGGACTGCGGCAAGCCGGTCAGTTCGCTTTCTTTTTCCAGCACAAGAATTTCGTTCATCTCATCGGCCAGCAGGTTCTGTCCAAAATTGGTATAAAGGCCTGCCAGTTGCTGGTTAATAGCCGAAAGCCGGTTTTTTGCGGTAGCGTCCAGTTTCGCGCCGGAGCGTACGAAACCGGTATATTGTTTCCAGGTCAGACGTTGCTGTTCCGGGGTAAGCTTGCCTTTTTCCGGCGAATTATATACCGTTTCAATGCGCTTGAAAAGTTTCTCGTTCTGGTTTATCTGATCGGAAAAGGCAGCCAGTTTCGGGGCCATTTCACGTTCCACCGCCTGGAATTCAAGATTGTTCATGTTCGAGCTCCAGATGCCGTAAATGGTAAGCACCCGTTCCAGCGCCTGACCGGTACGCTCTAAAGCAGCAATGGTATTCTCAAAATCCGGAGCAGCCGGATTAGCGGTAATTTTATCTATTTCAGCCAGGTTATCGGCCATGGCCGCATCAATGGCCGGTTTAAAATCAGCGATTTTTATTTTGTCGAAAGGCGGTACTCCACCGTAAGGGCCGGTCCAGGAAACGAGCAAAGGGTTAAGAGCAACCGCCGGCTGACTGGTATTTGCTGGCTGAGAAGTAGCAGAAGAGGTGGTGGTTTTGGTGGTATTTACGCAGTTGGTAAACGTTAAGAGGGTAAACGCAGTAGCTGCAGGCAGCACGCCAAAATAAGAAAACGGTTTTCGCATAGTTTGTTTCTTCGGACTGTTTGTTATGAAAGTTTAGGTTTTTGTCCGCCTAAGTTAACGCTTAAATCGGGGAATTCTTGCAAAGTGTGGTTTTTAAAGCCGCTGAATAATGGTATAAGAAATGTTAAATGCTTTGTTGGAAGTTTAAGGGTAGGAGCTATTCCAAGTGAATTCCTGCTGAAATTATTCTTCCGAAAACTTTATGTTAATGCCGGGACTCACGGGAGTTAGTAACTGCCGTTAAGCAAGGCGGATTGTCTGAACTATGATTTATAAGATTTGTGTGATTTTTATGATGGGCAAGGTGTTTTGCTAAAGGTCTAATTGCGGTGCTACTGTGGAATGTGAGAAAGGAATTTAGAAGTGCAACCATAGTTGCTGCCATAAGTGAAGGTTAGGTTTTGAAAACTTTCAAAAGGCTGCAATCGCAATCTTTTTCTTATTTGAATACGGTTCGCTCCATTCCCTAATTCGAAGTAATCCTTTTCGGAAATAAAAATCCTGTCTATCCATTCAATTCCTAAAATTATGTTCAAACAAATTTACGCTTCAGAGCATGAATCGGTCCGGGTTCGAAAATCTGAACTAGTGCATGACCTATTTACTTTTTAGAAAGTGGGATTACAAATCCCACGGCTCGGTTAAGACGGGATTACAAATCCCGTCAAGCAAATTCCCCGTCAAGCAAATTCTAATAATTAATTTGGTCGAGTACTAGCAATAATGAAAAAGCGGGCAGTTTAAAGAATGGTCTTCTTCTCAAAGGAAGCATCCGTCAGAAAAAAACAAACCGGCCTTACGTTTGCATCGCAGCTTCCAAGCGCTCTATTCAAATCTTTTTGTTATATTCCAACTTTATTCCTTCGCCTAAATTTTACCCACAAATCCGTTTAAATGGCGTTTCTATTTATTATAGCAATTGTGGTTGCGGCGTACATGATCGTAAATGCACTTTCGGGGAAGATCCAGGAAATCCATTTTCGTTTCGATGCGCAAAACCGGGAACTGCAGCGCATCCGGGAGGAACTGGAAAAGGTTTCTGAAAATCTGAAAACCAGACCCCAGGCTCCGCCACCTGTTGCTCCGGAAGTCCGGCCGGCAGCTGCTCCAAAAGACCAGACTGCCCCAATTCCGCCGGCGCCGGTTCGGCCTGAAAGTCCGTTGGAAGAAGCGCGCCGGATAGCAGCCTTTAAAGCCCCGGAACCTGAAAAAACGGTACCTCTAGCGCCGGAAAAACCAATGGTGGAAGAACGAGTGCCTGCTGCCCCGGCAATGGCGTTTTCGCCGCCGGCCGGTGCCGGAAGTTTTGGGCCGCCTGCTGAGCCCGTTACACCGGAGGAGCCGGAACTTACCATTATGGAACGCTTCCGGCAGAACAATCCCGACCTGGAGAAATTCATTGGCGAGAACCTGATCAATAAAATCGGGATTGCCATTCTGGTACTGGGCATCGGGTACTTCGTGAAATTTGCCATCGATAAAGACTGGATCAACGAGATCGGGCGGGTTTGCATCGGAATTTTAGCGGGCGGTTTGCTCATTGGGGTTGCCCATTACCTGCGGAAGACTTTTACGGCCTTCAGTTCGGTGCTGGTAGGCGGCGGCCTTGCGGTGCTGTATTTTACCATTGCCATTGCTTTCCACGAATACCACTTACTGAGCCAGACGGCTGCCTTTCTGGTGATGGTGGTGATTACCGGGTTTTCGGTGCTGCTTTCTGTTTCCTATAACCGGATAGAACTGGCGGTGCTGGCTTTGCTGGGCGGCTTTGTAACGCCGTTTATGGTAAGTACCGGCGAAGGAAATTACCAGGTGCTCTTTACCTATATCCTGGTGCTGAATGTGGGCATGCTGGCGCTGGCGTACCTGAAAGGCTGGAAACTGCTGAACTGGATTTCCTATGCTTTTACCGTACTGTTGTTTGGCGGCTGGCTTTCTACGAAGGTTTTCAATGCAACCCATGCGCCTTATCTGGGAGCCCTGCTTTTTGCCTCGCTTTTCTACCTGGTCTTTTTCCTGATGAATATCATTTATAACCTGAAGGAACGTACCCGTTTTGCCCCGGTAGATTTCAGCATTCTGCTCAGCAATACCTTTTTCTATTACGCCGCCGGCATGGGCCTGCTGGCCAACGTGCAGCAGGGGCTTTACCAGGGAATTTTTACCGTGGCAATCGGGCTCTTTAATTTTGGATTTGCCTTTTACTTTTTCCGCCGCGGCCACACCGACCGCAACCTGATCTACCTGCTCATCGGGCTGGTAATTACGTTCATAAGCCTGGCGGTGCCGGTGCAGCTCGAAGGAAATTACATTACCATGTTCTGGGCGCTGGAGGCGGTGTTGTTGCTGTGGCTGGCGCAGCGTTCCGGCCTGAAAATAATTTATACCGGCTCGTTTGTGGTAACCGGCCTCATGCTCATCAGCCTGCTGATGGACTGGAATAATGTTTACATGGCTTATGCGCCGGGCACATCGCTCCGGATCTTGCTGAACAAAGGTTTTATTACCAGCCTGCTTGCCGGCATCAGCCTCTGGGTCACTTCCCGCTTGCTCCGGCACGAGACCTCTCCGTTAGTGCTGGGCCGTTACGAATTTAATTTAACGTATTACCAGCGTTTTCTTTTCATTTCCCTGGCCCTGGTAACCTATATTTCTTTGTTGCTGGAGTTGCAGTATCAACTCAAAGTTTTTGTGAGTTCTGGCTTTAGCCGGAGCCTGATTCTGGGTACGTACAACCTGGCCTTCATGCTGGGGCTGTTGGTGTATGCCGAATGGAAGAATGCTCTTAAGCTCACTTCCTGGGCGCTGGCCTTCGGGGCGTTGGGAATAATCCTGTACGTTTCGGTTTACAATACCTATGTTTACCAGTTGCTCCGGGCGCGGTTGCTGTACCAGGAGCCGGGTTTTGCCGGTTTCCCTTTCCATTATCTGAACCTGTTGCTCACCATTGGTATCATGATTTTGGGTTACCGCCAGAAGCCGCTGCTGGAAACGGTCTGGCCGAGTTCGGCGAAATTCCTGGCCTGGAGTTTTAGCGTACTGGTGGTTTTTATGGCCAGTTCCGAATTGCTTTTTCACGTGCTGTGGCTGAAGATGCCGGAGGCCGGAGTAGGGCAGATAAACCTTCCAACTGTAGCAAACGAGCTGGCAGAAAGATGGCATTCCCTGGTCCGGCAAACAAGCAAAGTAGGGTTTCCGATCTTATGGGGGATCTGTGCGTTCGTATTTATGTTCATCGGCCTGGCCCGGAAAAACCAGCAGCTGCGCATTTTCTCGCTTTCGCTGTTTGCCTTTACGTTGGCAAAGTTGTTTCTGTACGATATCCGGGGGATTTCCGAAGGCGGTAAAATTGCGGCCTTTATTTTCCTGGGCGTGGTGCTGCTGGTGGTTTCCTTTATGTACCAGAAGATAAAAACCCTGATCCTGAAAGACGATAAAACCGGGGAAACGGAGGGGGCTGCATGAAGCGAATTTCAGGCGTAGTTTTTTTGCTGTTTTCCCTACGGTTTGCTCTTGCGCAGGGAACCGATTTTAAAGCCAAACTGGAACCGGCGCCGGCAACCGGGTTTTACCGGGTGCAGCTTTCTGCGGAGGTATTAGCCGGCATGAATGGCAACCTGCAGGCCATAAGGATTTACGATTGGAAAAACCGGGAAGTGCCTTATCTGCTGGAGCGCGAAGAACCGGTACAGACCCGCCGCTATTTTCGCGAATATCCGGTGGTTGAGAAATCGTTTGCCGGGAAGAAAACTACGCTGGTTTTGCGCAACCCCGACCAGAATGCCATCAGCAACATCAGCCTGGTTATAAAGAACACCAACGTGGTGAAACAAGCCGACCTGAGCGGCAGCAACGATGGAAAAACCTGGTATGCGCTGGAAGATAATTTTGTTTTACAATCGGTAGGCGGTACGGAGCAAACGTCGGAGGTAAAATCGCTGGAATTTCCGCTGAGCGATTACGGATTTTACCGCCTTCAGATAAACGATTCTTTAAGCGCGCCGCTGAATATTCTGGCAGCCGGTTACTACGATTTCGAATCGGCGGAAGGCAATTACACTGAACTGGAAAACCTGAAAATTACGATCCGCGACAGCAGCGAAGTGAAACGCACTTACATCCGGATCTCAGCTGCAAACCAAATCCTGCTGAACCGGCTGGCTTTTACCATCGATTCCCCGGCTTTTTTCTTCCGGAATGCTACTGTTTTTGAAAAGCAAAATTCGGTTGATCGCCGGGGCCGGAGACAGGAGCAACTGGTTCCGATCAAAACGTTTCAGCTGCGCTCCGATAGTAAAAACGTGCTCGATTGGCCGGATCTGCATGCCGGAGATCTGTTCCTGAAAATTGAAAATGCCGATAATCCGCCCCTGAAGATCAGGGAAGTGAAAGCCTTTGTCCGGAATGTTTACCTGGTAGCCGAACTGAAAGAAAAGCGGGCCTATGAGCTGCGTTTTGGCAGTTCCTATCAAGCGGCGCCTTCCTACGACCTGCAATATTTCCGGTCTGGTATTCCTGAAAATCTAACGCTTGTGCAGGTACGAAAACCGGAATTCTTTTCCGGGGCTGCCGCAGCAGAAGCGGAAACAGAAAGCCCTGCTTTTTTCAGAGATAAGCGATTGATCTGGGTAGCATTGATTCTGGTGATCGGTTTTTTAGGATACATGACTTTCCGGATGTTGCAGGAAGTTAAGGAGAAGTGAAAACCGCCGGATTAATACTAAGCTTATAGGTGACATCTTTTCAGAAATTCAATTATGAATCGGGTATTAATCGGGAGTCTTCATTTAAAATAAGCCGAAAAGTAATTTCAATTTTTATTTAAGTAAGTTAAGTGGACAAATTTAGGTTACCCTATTATTTCCATTTCTTTTCTGTCATTCTGGAAGAATCTTGTGGATTCTAAACTTCGAACGCATGATTCCTTACAAAATGACAATCGTAGTAGTTTAAATGAATTCAGTCACGGTACTTATTAATTTTTATACAGACTTTCCTTGTGTGGATTTATAATTTAACCGCAGTTTGGAGTAATAATATTGCTAAATACGCCTGCCTTAAAACGAAAATAAACCATGACTGACCAGTCAACTTTTTTAACCAAATGGATACCCTATAAACTCAAATTTCAGGAGCAGGAAGTTCTGGTAAACTGGCTTTACGTAGGGGATAAACGGTTTTCCGAACCTTTCTTCGACGAAACCATCAGCAAATGCCTGAGCCTGGAATATAATTCCAAAGGGTTTACAATGCAGACCTCGCTGGAATTTATGATCGAAGCGGCAGAAACGATAAACGCGGTAGAGCCATCTGCCTTCATTTTTCACGTGTCACGGTGCGGCTCAACCTTGCTGGCGCAAATGCTGGACCAGGAACCTTCGCACATAGTGCTGGCCGAAGTGCCTTTTTTCGACGATCTGCTACGTTTGCCTTATAAAACGAAAATAGCCCCGGCACTGCTTTCGGAAGCGTTTCAGGCAGCCATCCGGCTGATGGGGCAGCGCCGGACCGGTACCGAACATAAGCTTTTTATCAAGCTCGATAGCTGGCACCTGTTTTTCTACGATCTCATTCAGCAGCTTTATCCGGAAGTGCCGAAAGTTTTTCTTTACCGCCGGCCGCTGGAAGTTTTGCGCTCGCACCGGAAACATCGGGGCATGCAGGCTGCACCGGGCGTGATCGAGCCGCAGCTTTTTGGCTTTCCGGAAAATGAAGTATTTACCGATCTGGATGTTTACACGGGGCGGGTGCTGGAGCGTTATTTCGAAGTGCTGAACCAGTTAGCGGAAGCGGGGCAAAGCGGGCTTTTCCTGGATTATGCAAGCGGTGCTTCCGCCATGTTCCATGAGTTAAGCAATTATCTGAACTTGGAGCTTTCCCCGGAAATACGGGAGCAAGCCATTGCCCGGAGCACGTTTCATTCTAAATTTCCCGATAAACCTTTTGGGGAAGTTCAACCGGAGGAAAACCTTCCGCCATATTTACTTCAAGCCAATCTGCTTTACGAATCGCTGTCTGATAGAACGGCCTTGGTCCGGAAAGAGCATGTGCCGAATCTTTAAGTTTCAAGGACTTTTTACCCCTGAATCATATCGTTTTCCGGTAACGAAGAGCTTATGCCAAAGGATCTGAAAATGCCAGTTCTTTTTCCCGGAATTCCTGTTCCAGAGTAGCTGCCAGGGTAAGAGTAGCTTCAGTATTTTGCAGGCGGAGGTTCTGGATCGTTTGCCGTTTCAGTTCTTTTTCCCGATCCCAAAGTTCTTTTTCCGAAACCATGTTTGCCGCGCTTTCTGAATGCTGAAAAACAGACCGGAGCCAGTCGTTTACTTCGCAATCTATTACCAGGTGAATCCGGTCTGTCTGGCCTTTATTGCTTAGCCGGTGGGGGAGGTTGGCATTTATGTACCAGCATTCGCCTTCCTGCATTTTCAGCAAATGGTTGTCGAGGTAAAACGCTACCTTCGGGTTGGTAAAAACCGGAATGTGCAACCGCGCTTCCCCATTCTCGAAAGCCAGTTCCAGGTCGCGATGTTCTTTTATAACCGCCCCACTTTTCAGATTCAGCAACCGGACCGATCTTTTTTCGCAAGCCAGGGAGTTCAGGAATCGTTCTATCTCCGGGCACTGGGCCAGTATTTCCGTATTGGCAAAATCCCCATGTTGTACCTGGTCGGCAAAGGCTTGCTGGCTGTTTCCGTTCAGCCCCCGGAGCACTAATACGTCCCAGCTGCCTTCGTAATCGTGGCGGTTGTAATGCGGTAGCCACTGGTTGTTTAAAAGCAAATTCACTTCTTTTTGTATCTCCCGGATATTGGCAGTTAGGGGCAGTCGGGCAAAACGGATCATAAGGGTGCTGTTTAAGATTTACTTTCAGAATAAATTTCAGGTAAAATATTAGGCTTTCAGGCGATAAAAGTCCGGGCATTCTGGGAGCAAGTTTAAAATTCATCCTTTGCGCTGCAAATTTCCATTACCGGAACCTGCGTTCGTCTTTTTGGAGCACCATAGCCCTGCTATGCTGCTCCAAAAAGCCTTCTTCAGAACCCGGTACTGAAAATTTTCGCTTGCAAAAATGAAATTTAAACATGCTCTGAATTAAAAATAAACCGGATTCTTTCCGCTCCGCTTAATTGGCAAAACTGGCTTGTTGCGGAATCAATAATAAGAATTACAGCGCAATGGATTACGAAAATATTCAAAGAACTGGAATAAAAAATTAGAAACGACTTCTGCTGCAACCAGGGAAGGTTTCTGGTTAGGTACGTGGTAATTTTATTATAAAACTTAGAAAATTATTTGTTTTCTATATAAATGCATTACTATATTGCTTGCAAATAACACATTCGTATGAAAATGCGTCCTGTATGCTGAGGGTTTATCGCTTTAAATATAAGCGTATTATAGGTTTTTGAAGGGTTAGGTACGTTGTGCGTGTTATTCCGGGATTAAATTTCAGGAGTTGGGATAACAATTTAGAATATTCCGGCTCTGAATTAAGCCTTCTGTTCGGAGTCACCTTTTATAACTTAAATAACCGTTTTAAACCCTTTAAAAAATCAAAAAACGATGGATGAGTACTTAGCCATGATCAAAATTTTTGCCGGCAATTTTGCCCCGCGCGGGTATATGTTATGCCAGGGGCAGCTTTTAAACATTTCCTCCAATTCTGCCTTGTATTCTTTACTGGGCACTGTCTACGGCGGCAACGGCACCACCACCTTCGGTTTACCCGATCTCCGCGGCCGCATACCCGTAGGCACCGGACAGGGAGCCGGAATTCACAACGTTATCCTGGGCGAGGTGAATGGCGCCGAATACGTAACCATTACCCAGGCCCAGATGCCGGCTCATAACCACCCGGCCCAGGTATCGGTAGCGCCACCGGTAAATGCCGACAGCGCCAACACCGAAACCCCGGAAGGCACTTACATGGCCATCTCCAATTCGCAGATCTACACCGATACTCCTGGTCAGGGACAAGTAGGAGGCTCATTTCCGGCACAGGCTACCATCGGAATAGCGGGGGGAAGCCAACCTTTGCCGATCCGCAACCCTTACCTGGGTATGAACTACATTATCTGCACCATGGGGCTTTATCCTTCCCGCAATTAATACTTCCCGGAATTAAATAAGATAAGAATACCATGGATGAATATTTAGCAATAATTAAAATGTTTGCCGGGAATTTCGCACCCCGGGGATTTGCCTTTTGCCAGGGACAAATCATTAGTATAAACAGCAACATGGCGCTGTTTTCTTTGCTGGGTACTGTATACGGCGGAGATGGGGTAAATACGTTTGGTTTGCCTGACCTTCGGGGACGCATTCCGGTGGGCACCGGGCAGGGGCCGGGCATGCATTTAATTCAACTTGGCGAGATGGCTGGTACCGAATACGTAACCATTCTGCCTTCTCAGATGCCAATGCATACCCACCCGGCTCAGGTTTCGGTTCAGCCGCCGGTAAATGCCGATAGCGCCAACACCGAAACCCCGGAAGGCACCTTCATGGCTATCTCCAATTCCCAGATCTATACCGATACGCCCGGCTCCGGTCAGGTCGGCGGCGCTTTTCCGGCGAAGGTTACTATTGGCGTGGCCGGGGGAAGCCAACCTTTGCCGATCCGAAACCCATACTTGGGAATGAACTATGTAATTTGTACGGAGGGCGTATATCCTTCCCGGAATTAATTTTTTTTACAAGTGTACAGGCTTACTTTTTAAAGTAAGCCTGTTTTGTTTTTACAGCTATGCATGAAATAAAAATAGGCGTATTGCTTTGCCGGTCAACCCTTTACCCCACCATTTCTGCCGATATTTTTACCGGAATAAAAGCGGGGCTTAAACAGTTCGGTTTGGGCAATGCAAAAGTGATAATGGAAAATGTAGGTTTTGGCGGGGTCGAAGATGAAGTGTATGCCAAAGCCGAAAAACTGGTGCTGCAGGAAGAAGTACAACTGCTGATCGCATTTCTCGACCATTTTGCCGCCGTTAAGCTCGATTCGCTGGTCAATAATTCAGGTTGCCTGCTGCTCGTACTGGACCCCGGTGGCAACGTTCCGGTAGAGAGCCAGGCTGCTGCCAATCGTTTTACGCTTTCCCTGCAGGCAGCGCTCGGCAGCCGCATCAGCGGAAAAATGGCAGCCGGCAATAATAACCCGAAAAGTATTTTTGCCACTTCCTTTTATGAAGGCGGTTACCTGGGCTGCTACGCCTTTGTCCGGGGGCTGGAAAAAAGTGGCGGGTCGGTTTGCTACAACGACGTTATTCCTTTCCGGTTCGAAAACTATAATCCCCAACTAATCAGGCAGGCTATTGAGCAGCAGCAACCTTTTTCCGTTCTGGCTCAGTTTAGCGCCGAGGCCGGCGGTATTTTCCTGAAGGAATTTGCCGCCCTGGAAGCCCATCAGAAAACCAGATTATTCGTTTCGCCCTTTTTACTCGAAGAAAGCTGGCTGGCTACCCAACCGTTTTTGTTCGAAAATATAGAAGGCTGCACGGTTTGGTCAGAAGAACTCGACCTGCCCGAAAACAAGCTGTTTCTGGAAACCATGCAGCAGGCCGGCAAGAAAGGCAATATCTTTTCCCTGTTGGGTTGGGAAGCCGGCCAGTTCTGTTCGCGTGTGACAGAAATTAACGGCGATGCCGGCAACTGGCAGCCGGAAGCTTTAGAAAAATTAAGCCGGTTAACCTTTAACTCGCCCCGTGGCCCCCTAACTCCGCATCCGGAATCGCATTATTTTATCAGCCCTATGTACCGGGCAAAGGTGGTTGCAGCCAGCCAAACCAATACCTGTAAGCTGGAGGTGCTGGGCGAAGTGGAAAATATAGGGCAGGAATGGCAAGAATTTCTGGCAGACCTGCCGGAGTCTACCTTCTCCCGCTGGACCAATACTTATTTATGTTTGTAACTTGTGATGTTGTAACATCAATTTATTAATTTAGCGCTTGCTTCTTCGGACTCTTTGGTTTTCTCATTCCGGATTTAGCAGGGCAGTTCATATTTAAATCACCTTTGCCAAAAGTACGCCTATAACGGTGCGGGAAGAACCTGAAAACCAAGAAAGTACCTGGTAGCTTGTTTTGTTTTAATTAATTGAATAAGGTTCAGGCTTTCTCCAAACTAAAGATTTAAAATAAATTCATTTATCCTTTAAACCCAAAAAATATATGATGAAACTCTACTCACCCAAATTATCAGAAAGGAGTTGGAGGCGCTTGCTTGTAGTGGCAATGCTTTGGCTGCTCGGTTTCGGTTACCAGGTAAAGGCACAGACTACCCTGGCAACCGGCGATATTTCCATTGTCGGCTGGAACTCCAACACCACCGATCAGATCGCCTTTGTTCCCTGGGTATCGCTGGCTCCCAATACCGTTATCCGTTTCACCGATAATGGCTGGAATTCCGGAGCATCTGCTACCCAGGCAGGTAATAGCCGGAATTTAGAGCAGGTTGCCATGTGGGTAAATACCTCGGGCAGCACCATTGCTGCCGGCACAGTTATCATTATTGAACCGGTTTACCTGAACGGCGGCTATTATGCGAGCATGGGTACTGTTTCGGTATTCAATAACGGGGGAGGCACAACCTCTTCTATGGCACTTACCAATATCGGAGACCAGCTTACTGCTTATCAAACCGCTAATCCTGCCGATCAAACCTTAAGCTCCACGGGCTTTTCCCCAACTAACACAAGTCCGGCTACTTTTAGCGGAACGGTACTATATGCCCTTTCCTGGCCAAACGGCTGGCTTACTTCCGGATCTTCCGGTTCCCAGACTTCTTACCTGCCATCTGATTTAACTAGCTATAATATTGCATTTACCGGCGGGTCTGCCGCGGTTCAGGGGGGGAGATATTCCGGGTCAACTTCCGGGCTTTCCATTTCCCAATACAAAGCAGCGGTAAATAATCCAGCCAACTGGACGGTGAGTAACACTTCCGTAGCTCTTAATAGCTCTTCCGTTCCTGATTTTCAGACTGCCCCACCTGCACCGGCCATTACGGGACATCCTGGCAACAGAACTCGGTGCGCGGGCGGGAATGCTACCTTTTCGGTAACGGCCACCAATGCCACTTCTTATCAATGGCAGGTAAATACCGGCTCAGGCTTTACAAACGTAGCAAATGCTGGCGTTTACAGCGGTGCTACCTCTTCAACCCTTACTATTACTGCTGTAACCGGCGCTATGAACGGATACCAGTACCGGGTGGTAGTTTCCGGTGCCACCGCACCTGCAGCCACTTCGAATACGGCTACGTTAACGGTTTCTAATATTGTTGTGTCTTCAGCCTACGTAAATGTGAGTTGTAATGGGGGAAGTAATGGCGCTGCCGCCGTTTCGGTTTCCGGAGGTATAACGCCCTATACGTATTCCTGGTCGCCAAGGGGAGGAACAAGCTCAACTGCAACTGGTTTATCGGCCGGAACCTATACCGTTACCATAACCGATGATATTGGCTGTACTGCTACCCGCACTTTCAATATCACCCAACCTGCTGCTCCCGTTTCCGGAACAACCGTAGTTACTAATGTTTCCTGCAATGGCGGAAACACCGGCGCTATAAACTTAACGCCAACCGGTGGCACATCACCGTACACTTATAACTGGGGTGGTGGCATTACTACGGAAGACCGCTCCAACTTAACTGCCGGCACTTATACCGTAACCATTACAGATGCGAATAGCTGTACTGGTACGATTACTGCTACGGTCAACCAACCAGCCTCTCCGGTGTCTGGTGTAGGAGTTGTAACCAATGTGTCGTGTAATGGCGGATCTAACGGTACTATAGATCTTACACCAAGTGGCGGCACTGCTCCCTATACTTATTACTGGGCGGGCGGAATAACCACCCAGGATAGAACAGGCTTAACTGCCGGAAATTATTCAGTTGTAATTACCGATGTTAACGGTTGTACATCCACCCAAAGTTACTTCGTAAATCAGCCTAGTGGGATAACTGCCACTACCACGGCTACGGATGCAACCTGCAGCAGCGCTGCCAATGGTTCGGCTACCGTAACGGCATCCGGGGGTACAAGCCCTTACACCTATAGCTGGGCGCCTTCAGGAGGCACCGGGGCAACGGCCAGCAATTTAGCTCCCGGTACCTATACCGTTACAGTAATCGATGCGAATAACTGTACAAAACAAGCTACGGCAACGGTAACTGCACCTGCTGCTCCCGGTAATCCTGCTGTATTTGGAAACGGAACCTGGAATGTGTACGCCTGGAATGCCGGGGGGGGGGCCAATACCGGTGCTTCATGGTCTCAGAATTACGCTGGTTTCTATACCGATACTACCCTGAACATGAATACCGTGCCAATTTGGAATACTCTTACTTCCCCTTCCGATGCGCCCGGATACCAGGGCTGTGTCGTAGCGGCAGATAATCATTCCTGGAGCGCGAAGCGTACCGGTTTTACCTGTGGCTATTATATCATCAGTATTCCGGCCCACGACGACCATGCTGAATTGTTAATTAACGGTAGTATGGTTTGGCAACATATTGGCTGCTGCGATTCGCACACCAACGTTTGGCAGGGTTACTTGTCGCCTACGAGCCAGGTTGAATTCAGGGTTACCGAAGGCGGCGGCAATTCTTACGGAGAGATTACTTTTGCCCGGGTAAAACCTACCATTTCTGGCCTTACCACTATTTGCGGAGGAAGCCCGGTAAACCTTGCGGCCACGCCGGCCACCGGAAGTACTTATTTGTGGTCTACCGGTGCAACCACACAAAGTATTAACGTTACAACCCCCGGAACTTATTCGGTTACCATTAGCGGTGCAGGCTGTTCTTCTACCGTTAGTACTACGGTAACAGAAGTAGTTGCTACTGCCGCCGGCGCAACCATTTGTGCCGGAGATACCGCAACACTTACAGCCAGCGGGGCAGATGTCTATAACTGGTATAATGCGGCTTCAGGCGGCACTTTATTGAAAACCGGCGCTTCTTTTACTACGCCGGTTTTAACGAACACCACCACTTATTATTTACAGGGAGTAAAAACACAAACGAAATCGCTGAGTACCATTAATACCGGTGGTAATAATCAGAATGGGGTAATGTTTCAGGTAGCTGCCCACAAGAGCCTGACTATTAATGGCTTTACCATTACCCCGACAAGTGTGGGCAGTACCATTCCTTTAAGATTCTATTATAAAACAGGCACTTACAGTGGATTTCAGAATAATGCCTCCGCCTGGACCCTGCATGCAACTACCAGTGTAGTGAACGCCGGATCACAAATTTTTGTGCCGGTTCCCGAACTGGCCTTACAACAAGGTCAGCAATACGCTTTTTACATAACTACTACAGACGGAACCAATATAAGCTATACCAATGGGGATAATACCTTTACCGATGGTAACCTGACCATCACTACCGGTACCGGAAATATGTATCCTTTCAGTACCGTATATTCTCCGCGTACCTGGAATGGTTCTCTCTCTTATATGTTGCCAACTTGCGAAGGCCCGCGTAAACCGGTAACCGTTACGGTTAACCCGGCAGCAACCCTTACCATTAATGCTGCAAATGTAACCTGCCATGGTGCTGCCAATGGTACGGCAACTGTTTCTGCTTCCGGCGGCACTGCCCCGTATACTTATTTGTGGAGCAATGGTGCTACCACCGCTACGATCTCCAATCTGGCTCCCGGAACGTATACGGTAACCTCAACCGATGCGAAAGGATGCCGTTCCACGAATACGGTTACCATTACGGAGCCTGCCTCTGTTTTGGCCGCAAATGTTACCGGTACAAATGCTACCTGCAACGGCAGTGCGACCGGTACGGCTTCCGTATCTGCAAACGGCGGTACGGCACCCTATAGTTATTCCTGGTCTCCTGCAGGAGGGACGGCAGCAACTGCTTCCGGACTGACGGCTGGTACCTATACGGTAACCATTACGGATGCCAGGGGCTGCACTATAACCAGGAGTTTAACGATCGGTCAGCCTGCTGCAATTGCCGGCTCCACAGTTGTTACCAATGTTTCCTGCTTTGGAGGTTCCAATGGTTCCATAAATCTAACGCCTTCTGGCGGTTCAGGGCCTTACACCTTTAATTGGGGCGGAGGCGTTACTACCGAAGATCGCACAGGCCTTTTGGCTGGTAATTATTCCGTAACCATTACAGATGCGAATGGATGTACCGGCACGGTAACGGCTACAGTCGGACAACCAGCATCCCCGGTATCCGGAACCACGGTTATAACCAATGTAGCGTGTAACGGCGGTAATACCGGTGCCATCAATCTTACTCCAACCGGTGGTACTGGTTCATATACATTTTTATGGAACGATGGAAGAACTACTGAAGACCGCACTGGATTAGTTGCCGGTACTTATTCGGTAACTATTACGGATGCCAATAGTTGCACCAGTACCGTAACGACTACGGTTGGCCAGCCAGCTTCGCCGGTTTCCGGTACTACGGTTGTAACCAACGTGGCGTGTAACGGCGGAACTAATGGCGCGATTAATTTAACCCCTAACGGCGGCACGGCTCCATATACATTTAACTGGGGTAATGGCATTACCACCGAAGACAGAACCGGTCTAGCCGCTGGTACTTATACGGTTGTAATTACTGATCTTAACGGTTGCACCGCTAGTATTTCTGCTGCTGTTGGCCAACCAGCCACGGCAATAGGCGGAAGTACAGTAGTATCGCATGTAAGCTGCTTTGGTGGCTCCAATGGAACCATTGATCTAACGCCATCAGGCGGTACGGCGCCATATACTTACAACTGGAGCGGCGGTATTACAACGCAGGACAGAACGGGTTTATCAGCCGGAACTTATACCGTTGTAATTACCGATGCGAATGGTTGTACCGGTACTGTAACGGCTTCGGTTAACCAGCCGAGTGCACCTGTTTCCGGAACTACGGTAGTTACGAACGTAAGCAGCTTCGGCGGCAGCAACGGAGCTATTAATTTAACGCCTTCCGGCGGTACTGCACCTTACACCTATAACTGGGGTGGCGGTATTACAACGCAGGACAGAACAGGATTAATTGCGGGAACATATACTGTAACTATTACCGACGATAATGGCTGTACCGGAACGGTAATGGCTACTGTCACGCAGCCTGCACCTTCTTCCAACGCAAATCTGGCCAACCTGACGCTGAGTTCAGGAACCCTGAATCCGGTTTTTGCAGCAAATACGACTTCTTATACCGCTTCGGTTAACAGTTCCACTACCTCCGTTGTACTCACTGCAACTATTGCTGACCCTGCTGCGACGCTTAAAATAAATAATACCGCAGCAACCAGCGGAAGCGGACGGAGCATAACTTTAGCATCAGGCAGTAATTTAATTACCGTGGAAGTGACTGCTCAGAACGGAAGTATCAAAACCTACACGGTAAATGTTACCCAAATGACACCTACCGGCCCGATTTCCTGGACAGGTACTACTTCCACCGATTGGAACACGGCTTCTAACTGGAGCAGCAACAGCGTTCCTGCTTCAACGAGCGATGTGGTAATTCCATCCGGAGTTTCCCGCTACCCGGTTATCTCTTCCGGCACTTCTCTGGCCAAAGACCTGACAATTGCTTCGGGAGCAAGCTTAACGGTTAACGGCGGCACGCTTGAGGTAAAAGAAGACTTCACGAACAACGGCAGCTTCACTGCTACGGGCGGCTCCGCTATTTTCTCCGGTTCAGTCGTGCAGGTGATTGGAGGAGCGAACCCTTCTGCTTTCCATGACCTTACCATCAGTGCTGCCGGTGCCAGTTTAGCCGGTCCTGTTTCTGTTCAGCGGGTGCTTACGCTGAATGGTAACCTGAACACGAATGGCAATACTTTCACTTTGCTTTCAAATGCTTCAGGTACAGCCATGGTAGTAAATGCTGGCGGCGTAGTAAACGGCACCGCTAAAGTGCAGCGTTACATCAACCCTGCCCTGAATGCAGCAGCAGGTTACCGCCACTTTGCTTCTCCGGTGACTGCTACTACGGTAAGTGACTTTGCTACTGCAGGCTTTACACCGGTAGTGAACCCGGCCTATAATACAGCTGCTAAACCAGGAACGGTTCGTCCTTTCCCAACCGTGTTCCAGTATAACCAGAGCCGCTTAACCAACGACAGCGCTGCTACCATGGACTTCGGCTTCGGCTGGGAATCTCCGGCCGCTTTGTCTTCAGCTTTAACGCCAGGCAAAGGCTACTCAGTAAACATTCCTGCTTCCCAGACAGTAGACTTTACCGGTACGCTCAGCAACGGCACGGTAACGGTTACAGGTCTGGGCAGAGGAGCAACAACAGAATCAGGGTGGCATTTACTGGGTAATCCTTATCCTGCTCCAATCGACTGGGACAACATTACTATTCCTTCAGGCATGATGGATGCCGTATATGCCTTCCGTTCCTCTTCGGCTTACAACGGCTCTTATGCTGCATACGTGAACGGAGTAGGATCACTGACCGGAGGAGTAATTCCGGCCATGCAGGCCTTTTTTGTACGAACTACTGCAGCTGTTTCTTCTTTCAGCTTCAGCAATGCTGCCCGCTTAACTACGTACCAGAACCCTTCTTTCTACAGAAGTACTGAAACCCGTCCTTTGCTGCAACTTTCAGCCAGCAAAGGCCAGCAGCAGGATGAAGCATATTTGTACTTAGAGCAGGGGGCAACTACCGGTATGGACAATAGCTTTGATGCTTATTCTTTGCCGATGGGAGCGGTACGGGTGTATACCTTAGCCGGTGCTTCCCAGCTTTCTATCAATGGTTTGGGTTATTCAGCAGCTCCGCAACAGATTCCATTAGTTGTAGAAGGAGCAGCCGGAACGTACCAGCTCAAAGTAGAACAGCTGTTGAACCAGTTCCAGGTACAATTAGAAGACAAGCAGCTTAATACCATGCAGACACTTACCCCAACTTCAGTTGTTTCTTTCTCGCATGCGGGCGGAAGCACCGCTACCAGGTTTGTACTGCATGTAGGTGCAAGAGTAAGCGGAGTTGCCGATGCAACAAAAGGTATGGAAGTGAAACTCTATCCAAACCCGAGCCAAGGCAAGTTCCAGCTGCAGCTCTCCGGCCTGAAAGCTTCTTCCGCTGAAATGACCATTACTGATATTGCAGGTAAGGTGGTAATGCAGAAACAGGTGAAAGCCAGCAATGGTACTATCTCAGAAGCAGTAGAACTGAAAGCCGCTAAAGGAATTTATCTGCTTCAGATCAAAGCCGATCAGCAGGTGATTACCCGGAAAGTGGTAGTAGAATAAAACGTTATCGTTTAAGCGTAAAAAAGCCGCCCCGGATAAATGGGGCGGCTTTTTTTATGAAGAAAGGATGTGCTGATCAGACCAGGGAACCAGGTGAAAGAATTAAGATTCTGAGGCAGGTTTCAATCAGGTTCGTTGCCCGATAAAAAGCTTCGGATAACCTCAAAAATATACTGGCCGCCTTGTAAATAGTATATCAATTGTGGTAAGGTAAAATGCTTTAGAAAAATCTGAACCTATCGGATGAAGGCTTGTCGCTTAAAACTTAGGCAAAGCCAGGAAAATGCTATAGTTTGGCACCTGAAAAGTAAGAATGGTTATAGTCAGGGATTTGATTCCGGAAATTTTAATTTTAAACCCTTCAACACAAAATCCCTCAACCAATTTTAAGAAATAAAAAAAATATGCTGCAACGCCAGATGTACCGGATGCCCAAAGCCGGTTCCATCCGAAATTTGGAATTGGTAACGGAAATGCTGATCCAGCCCCAGGCAAATGAGGTATGTGTGAAAGTAAAAGCAGTAGGTCTCAACTTTGCTGATATTTTTGCCATGCAGGGCCTTTACAGCGCTACTCCCAAAGGATCATTTATTCCGGGGCTGGAATTTTCCGGTGAAATTATAGCAGTAGGGGAGAACGTGCATACCTGGAAAACCGGAGACAAAGTGATGGGAGTAACCCGATTTGGCGGCTATGTTTCTCACCTCAATATAAACGAACGTTACGTAGTGCCGCTGCCGGAAAACTGGAGCTTTGAAGAAGGTGCTGGTTTTCTGGTGCAGGGCCTTACGGCTTACTATGCCCTGAAAGAGCTGGGAAATCTGCACAAAGACATGACCGTCCTTATTCACAGCGCGGCTGGTGGGGTGGGTATTCTGGCTAACCGGATCTGTAAGAAATTCGGGGCATACACCATTGGTACGGTCGGCAGGGAAGATAAAGTGAAATTTCTGCAGGAGGAAGAAGCCTACGATAAGGTGATCGTACGGGACAAAGACTTTCCGGAAAAACTAAAAACCGCGCTGGGGAACCGGCCCTTGCAGCTGATCCTGGAATGCATAGGCGGCAAAGTTTTAGCAGAAGGTTGGAAATTACTGGCGCCTACCGGCCGGATGGTGGTGTACGGCAATGCCAGTTTTACGAGTCATGGTTCCCGGCCCAATTACTTTAAGCTGATCTGGAAGTACCTGAACCGTCCAAAGATTGATCCCTTGCGGTTACCAACCGAGAATAAGTCGCTTCTGGGATTTAACCTGATCTACCTCTACGAAGAAACCGATAGGATGCTCCGTTTTCTGCTTGAGTTGCAGGCCCTTGCGTTAAAGTCCCCGCACATTGGGCACGTATTCCCCTTTGAAGAAATGCAACCGGCTATTCGTTTGTTTCAGCAGGGTAAAACAGTAGGCAAAGTGGTGGTAAAACTAAGTGAATAGGAATTTTAAGGTCTTCTTCCTTTACTTATTGTTTCCTGAACTTGTATAAAATAATTTACTAATCTGGGTAACCATTACTCCCGGACTTAGAGCATGTTTAAATTTTATTTTTGCAAGCGGAAGTTTTCAGTACCGGGTTCTGAGGAAGGCTTTTTGGAGCAGCATAGCAGCGCTACGGTGCGAGAAAAAGACGAACTCAGGTTCCGGTAATGGAAATTTGCAGCGCAAAAGATGAATTTTAAACACGCGCTTACCATAAACCCCAGGTACGCTCCTAAAATGGCCTGGATTACTGTCCCGGAGCAGCCGCCTTTCGGATAGTAAGTTGATTTCATTCTTTTTGGGCTGAAAATTCTGCCTGGCACTTTATTTTGTAATTCACAGTTCAGGCAATTCTGCTTGCGAACTGCAGTTTAAAAGCCTGTCTTTTTTCTGATAATCAGCTGGTTGTGTTTTGCCTCATTGTTCTTTAATTATGATTGCCGGCTTCAGGAAGAGCCGTGGTCCGGCAGTTCCTTTCCTGTACGTAAGTACCTGTTTCATACCCATCATATTCTTCTATTAAGGGCGGAGCTATCCTTATAGTTTATAATCTTTTGTCATTTAAATTATCTAATTAACCAAAAAAATACAACTACTAAAAATTTGTCGGGTTAAATAGATTAATTGAATAAAACAAAGAATTTTCCAGATGAAATGAACAGGCGCTTTAGAAGGAGGAATACCTGTAATTAGGATTTATCGCTTGGTTGCTTGCTTTTTAAAGTCATTTGTGTGCTTCTGATTGGATTTAAATTGCAGGCAGGCTGATTGTTTTGCCGGGTTATTTCAGGGAAGCAGGTTCTGTGTTTTAATTTTTTTAAGAATTAAACCTGGCTGCATTATGAAGTTAGTTTACAGATTTTTACTTGCATTTATTCCCTTTTTAAGTTTTCCATGGCTGGTTCAGGCGCAGCATTCCACGTTTGTAGGCAGCGCTGCTGAAGTAGCCGCTACTTTCCGGGAGAAAATGCTGGACAAGGAGATGAATTCCCGGGTAGCCGATCTCCAGATCCGCCATCAGGTTAACGGCCGGAAACCCCTGATCCTGAACCTGACTTCAGGAAAAACAGAAGCCGGCCGGGAAAAATACTTTGGAAAAGTTGAGGGCGAGCCAAACAGTGGTTTTTACCTGGAAATTGCCGGCAATGAGGTATCAGGATCCATTATTCTCCGCAATTCCCGGAAATACTACGCTTATTCTTCCATCAATGGCCTGGTTTACCTGGCAGAAGAAAACATCGATAAGAAATTGTGCGTGAATTTCCAGGAAGCGGCTCAAAAGAGCACATCAGCCTCTAAATTAGGTACCAAACCTGTTGCGTCTGTTCCGATGCTGGAAAGTTTACCGGGAGCCGGTGCAGTAGTACTCCTCGATTTCGACGGCCAGACCGTTTCCGGCACCCTTTGGAACGATCATTTCAATAGTGGAAATCCCATTGTAGCTGCGCCGGCCAACCTGTCGAATACCGAGATCCAGGAAGTCTGGAAGATGATCAGCGAAGACTTCCGGCCTTTTAACCTGAACGTTACCACGAGCGAAGCGGTTTTCAACAACGCCCCGGCTAACCGACGGGTAAGGGCCATTTTTTCGCCTACCAATTACTTTTTCCCGAATGCCGGAGGGGTAGCCTACGTAGGATCTTTTATCTGGGGCAACACTTCTTCCGGCGAAACGCCCTGCTGGATATTCAATACCACCTCTAAATTTGCCGGCGAGGCCGGAACTCACGAAATTGGCCATACCATGCATCTACTGCACGACGGTACCACCACCCCGGCTGAAGAATACTATTACGGCCACCCGGACTGGGCACCCATTATGGGGGTAGGTTATTACCGCTCATTGGTTCAATGGAGCAAAGGCGAATACCTGAATGCCAACCGGACCGAAGACGATCTCAACCTGCTTACCACCATGAACGGGTTCAGTTACCGGCCCGACGATCATGGCGATGCCGCCGGTACGGCCACTCCCTTAATTTTGGGAAGTAGTGGTACGATCAGCGCCACCGCCAATAAAGGCATTATCGCTACTCAAACCGACGTAGATGTTTTTTCTTTTAATTTAACCGGCGCCCCCATCTCTGTTACTGTAAATCCGGACCCGCTATATCCCAACCTGGACGTGGCGCTCACTTTAAGAAATGCAGCCAACGCAGTTGTTGCTTCCGCTGATCCCTCTACCATGGAAGCTACGCTAAGCGGTACTTTTCCTGCCGGTACTTATTACCTTTACATCGATGGAGCGCTGGGAGCCATGGGAGCAAATTCCGATTACGGGTCCTTAGGCGCTTATTTCATTTCCGGTTCCTTGTCTAACCAGGCGCCGGTTGTAAGTCTTACTTCACCGGTTTCTTCTGCCACTTTTATAGCGCCCGCAACCATTACTCTGGAAGCCGCCGCTTCCGACCCGGACGGTACCATAAGTAAAGTGGAATTCTACAACGGAGCAACCAAACTGGGTGAAGACCTGTCGGCACCTTATACTTTTGCCTGGTCCGGAGTTGCCAGCGGCACCTATAACCTTACAGCCAAAGCGATCGATAACCTGAATGCGGTATCGACTTCCGCTATGGTAACGGTTTTAGTGGCCCCTAATGCTACCCAGTATAATTTGAATATTACGGTTGTAGGAAATGGTTCGGTAACCCGTTCGCCCAGCCAGGTAAGTTACTTGAACGGTACGAATGTTACTTTAACTGCTACTGGTGCAACTGGCTACCGCTTCAGCGGCTGGAGCGGCGATGCTTCAGGCTCGACAAACCCCTTAACCCTGGTAATGAACAGCAACAAGAACATAACGGCTACCTTTACCCCAATTCCTACGGTTACTAAATTTAATTTAATAGACGCTACCACCGAAAAAGTGATCCGGCAAATAACCTCCGGGGAAACGTTGAACCTGGCCACTTTGCCCAGCCGGAAACTGAACATCCAGGTGGAAACCAGTCCGACTACGGTGGGTAGCGTGAAGATGGTTTTAAGCGGCGCCCAAACCAAAACCAGCACCGATTCCTACAAACCTTATTCGGTATTCGGCGATGATAAACGCGGAAATTATTATTCCTGGACGCCAACGCTCGGGAATTACACCTTAACCGCCACGCCTTATTCCGGCAGTAATGCCGGCGGCCAGGCAGGTACAGCTCAAACCATTACATTTAAAGTGGTAGACGATCCGAAGCTGGTTTCTTACGATCTTTTCATTACTGTAGTCGGAAGCGGTTCGGTAATAAAAAGCCCAAGCCAGAACACGTATACAGGTGGAACGGTGGTTTCGTTAACGGCTACCCCGGTTAATGGGTATAAATTCAGCGGCTGGAGTGGTTCAGTCACCAGTACCTCCAATCCCTTGTCCCTTACCATGACCAGCAGCAAAAGCATAACCGCAACGTTTACTCCGGTACTGGCCGTAACTGGTTTTAACCTCATAAATGCTTCTACCGAACAGGTAATTCAGCCCTTAAGCGCCGGGGCCGTGCTGAACCTGGCGAAATTGCCTACCCGTAAACTGAATATTCAGGCAGTAACGGTACCGGCTACAACGGGCAGTGTGGTAATGGTGTTAAGCGGTACCCAGACCAAAAACTTCACCGATTCCTATGCACCCTATGCCGTATTCGGCGACGACCGGAACGGGAATTACTATGCCTGGACGCCTTCTATGGGAAACTATTCCTTAACCGCAACCCCTTATTCGGCTGGGAATGGAACCGGAAATATAGGCGCTCCCTTAACCATTAACTTTTCGGTGATCGACCAGGCAATTATATCTTCGGCGGAAGAGGGAAAAACGTTGCCGGAACAGGCGTCGGTCGAACCCTTGGTTGCCGCTTATCCCAACCCGTTCCGCAATGAACTGAAGGTGAAAATAAACAGTAAAATTTCTGAGCCCGCTGTTTTAACCATGCTGGACATTGCCGGAAAAGTGCTGTATCAGCGCCGGCTGGAACCTGCAGTTGATAACTATATCCTGCCGGCTGAAATAATCAATTACCTTGCCTCCGGAGTGTATTTGTTGCGCTTGCAACAGGGAAGCCAGCAGCAAGTAGTCAGGGTAACGCGGGAATAAAGCCGCACCGTTCACTTTAAAAAAAAATATCAAAAAGAAATTGGTTTGTTGTGGTTGTTTGCTGAAAGAACCGGGGTTGAGTTTCTCGATCCCGGTTCTTGCTTTAAAAACTTTTATCCGGCGCCTACTGCAGGAAACTTTATGCCGAAGCTTCAGATCCTTTCCAGGTCCACTTCGGAATTGGCGCTGAAATCGGGCCGGCTCAGAATCCTATTCAGCATTATTTCCGGTTCAGATTCCACGATCAGGTTATTTCTGTGATCTTTGCTAATGAACCCTTCGCTAACGCAATGGTCGATCATTTCCATGAACTTGTCGTAATAGCCGTTCACATTCAGAAAGGCCACCGGCTTGCGGATAATTGCCAGCTGGTTCCAGGTAATAATCTCACAGATTTCATCGAACGTTCCAAAGCCTCCGGGCATGGCCACGAAGGCATCGGAGCGGGTCGCCATCAATGCTTTGCGCTCGTGCATGGTTTGTACGATGTGCAGTTCCGTTAAGCCCGAATGCCCCACTTCGAGGTCTAAGAGGCTTTGCGGAATTACGCCAACCGCCGTACCGTTGCCGGCTAAAACGGCGTCAGCTATTACCCCCATCAAGCCCACATTTCCACCACCATAAACCAAACCAATTCCCTGTCGGGCCATCAGGCTTCCTAAACTGGTGGCGGCCTGGGTGTAAACCGGATCCAGACCGGTTCTGGCCCCGCAAAAAACGCCGATATTCCTGCTCATATTTTTTATTGAATTTACTATCGTTTTTAAATGCTCCAGCCTTGCTTTGAAGCCTTATTTGTAAGGTTCAAACCTAAAAACATTTAACCGGAATTCTTACCGTAATTAACAATTTTTAAGAAGTTTTGATAAACCGGAAAGCTATATAAAAGTAAAAGAAAGAAACCTTCTGTAAACCAATATGTTCCGGAAAATCCTGGATGCTGCCGATTCGCTTGATTCCCTCCTAAAGGAAAAGAAGATCCGGGCCTTGATCTTCGATATGGATGGTGTGGTCACGCAAACGGCTACCCTGCACGCCCAAGCATGGAAAAAACTCTTCGACGATTTTCTGCAAAACCGTAGGGAAAAGACCGGAAAAAGTACAGCGCCCTTCCGGATAGAAACCGATTACCCGCAATACATCGACGGCATTCCGCGCCTCGACGGCATTCGTAATTTCCTGAAAACGCGGGGTATTTCGTTACCGGAAGGAAGCCCCGAAGACAGCCCGGAAACCGAAACAGTATGGGGCTTGGGCAACCGGAAAAACCAGTATTTCCAGGAGTTGATAAAACAGAAAGTAGAAGTGTTTTCCGATACCCTCACCTGGATAAAGCAAAAGCGGGCAGCAGGTTACCAGATAGCCATTATTTCGGCCAGTAAAAATTGCCAGACAATATTGCAGGCAGCCGGAATCGAAGATCTGTTCCGGGTGCGGGTAGACGGGATAGTTGCTGAAGAACTGCACCTGCCAGGCAAACCCGCGCCCGACGTATTTCTGGAAGCAGCCCGGCAATTAGGGGTAATGCCCGAAGAAACAGCTGTTTTCGAAGATGCCCGCTTAGGGGTGAAAGCCGCCCGGGCCGGCGGTTTTGGTTTAGTGGTGGGTGTTAACCGGAAACAGGAAGCAGAAACCGAAGCTTTACTCCGGAATGGAGCAGATCTAGTACTAACGGGTTTCTGATAATATTTAAAGTTAAACAATCGGTTTTTAAGCAGGTTTTCAGCAAATGGAAGATTGGAAGTTCAGTTATGAAAATTGGGTGCCGGAAGAACAGGCCCTCCGGGAAACGCTCTGCACGCTGGGAAATGGTTACTTTGCTACGCGCGGAGCCGCCGAAGAAAGTTCTGCCGATGGCATAAACTACCCGGGCACGTATTTGGCTGGCGGCTACAACCGTCTGAAATCGGATATTGCCGGCCGCACCATCGAAAACGAAGACCTGGTAAACTGGCCCAACTGGCTTCCCCTTACGTTCCGGCATCCGAAGGAAAAATGGTTCGGCCTCTCGGAAGTAACCGTGGTGTATTTTAAACAGGAAGTAGATTTGAAAACCGGCGTACTCACCCGCCAGCTCCGGTTCCGCGATAAAAGCAACCGGGAAACCTCCTTAACCAGCCGCCGCTTCGTTAGCATGGACCAGCCTCACCTGGCTGCCATGCTTTGGGAACTCACCCCCGAAAACTGGTCCGGCCCCATCGAGATCCGTTCTGCGCTGGATGGCAATATCTGCAACCTGGGGGTGGCAAGGTACCGGCAGTTAAGTAATTGTCATTTAAATATTACCGAAACCGGCGAGGCCGAAAACCATAATTTTATTTACCTGGTGGCGGAAACAAACCAGTCGCGGGTGCGCATGGCCATGGCTGCCCGCACCCGGATCTCAGGTTCCTTACCTACCGATTGTTCGGAATATGTCTATAAGAAACGAAAAGGCTTTATTGCCCAGCATGCCATTGTAAATTGCGAAAAGCAACAATCGATCCGGGTAGAGAAAGTGGTGGCGGTTTACACCTCCCGCGATTTGGCTATTTCGGAACCCGCGCTGGAAGCAAAAAACAGCGTGGAACGGGCAGCCGGTTTTTCGGAGCTGCTGGAAGAACACAGCCGGGTATGGGGCCTGCTATGGAAGCGGTGCGATGTAATTGTTTCGAGCACTGAACGCACCCAGCAGGTTTTGCGGCTGCATATTTTTCACCTGCTGCAAACGGTTTCCGTGCATTCAGCGGGGATGGATGTGGGTTTGCCGGCGCGAGGCTGGCACGGGGAAGCGTACCGGGGCCACATTTTCTGGGACGAACTTTTCATCTTTTCCTTTCTGAACTTTCGGATCCCGGAATTAACCCGCGACCTGCTCATGTACCGCTACCGCCGTTTGCCTGAAGCCCGGCTGGCAGCCCGGGAAGCCGGCTACCGGGGAGCCATGTTCCCGTGGCAAAGCGGCAGCAACGGCCGGGAAGAAAGCCAGATCATTCACATGAACCCAAAATCAGGCCGGTGGATCCCGGATAATACGTTCCGGCAAAGACATATAAATGCGGCAGTTGCTTATAACGTATGGCAATATTACCAAACCACCAACAACGTAACTTTTCTGAGCTGGTACGGGGCTGAAATTGTCTTTGAAATTGCCCTTTTCTGGTCGAGCCTTACCACCTGGAGCGAAGAAAAACAGCGTTTCGAAATAAAAGGCGTAGTCGGCCCCGACGAATATCATACCCAATACCCCGGCACAGATTCCACCGGGCTGAACAATAACGCCTATACCAACCTGATGGCCGTTTGGGTGTTGCAATTTGCCCTGAAGTTGCCCGACCTGATCCACTACGAGCGCATAGAGGAATTGTACGCCAAGCTGCATATTTCCGAACCCGAAGTACAGCGCTGGCGGGATATCTGCAAGTTGATGTTTATTCCGTTCCTGGATCCCGTTGGACCCGTAATCAGCCAGTTCGAAGGCTACGAAAAACTGCAGGAGCTGGACTGGAATAAATACCGGAAAACGGAAGACGACATGTTGCGCCTGGACCGGATCCTGGAAAGCGAAGGCGACGATGTGAACCGGTACAAGGCCAGCAAGCAAGCCGATGTGCTTATGCTGTTCTACCTTTTCTCCACCGAAAAACTGATCGAATTATTCAGCATGCTGGGCTACCGGTTCACGCCGGAATGCATTGCCGAGAACATTGCCTATTACGAACCCCGCACGAGTCATGGTTCAACCCTGAGTACTATTGTACATGCCTGGGTACTGGCCCGTTCGGACCGGAAAAGAAGTTGGGGCGATTTCCAGACCGCGCTTTTAAGCGATGTAGAGGATATTCAGGGGGGCACCACGCCGGAAGGAATTCACCTGGGTGCCATGGCGGGTTCGGTAGATCTGGTACAGCGCTGTTTTACCGGCCTGGTAATTTATAACGATGAACTGCTGCTGAACCCGGTACTTCCCGATAAGATCTATTACATGGAGCTCCGGCTCAAATACCGGGAACACTGGTTTTCGCTCCGCATTACCCAGGAAAAGCTGGTGCTTGCCGCCGACAAGGAATGGACCGATGAAATTGCGATCAATATCCGGGGAACCGTAACCCGCTTCAAAGCCGGCGAGGTGCATGAGTTTCCTTTGAAGCAAAGCTGAATTGTAGAGAATAGGGTAGGTGCCTGATGAGGAAAGGGCCGTTACCATGGTGCAGGGAAATGAAATTTGGGGTAATGCTGCGTGTAGAAGGAAAACGCCAGGGATTCAAATGAAAAAGGGAGACCTATTACTTTTTTCGCACTGCCCTGGAACTTTACTGCTGTTGCATAACTTCACTACGGTTACATAAAAAAGAGGAGCCTGCCAGTTAATAGCAGGTTCCTCTTTTTTTTAAGACGTTCAATAGCTATCATTAAACATCCTGATTCTCAAAAACTACTGGATCAGTAACTTTTGCTTTTGTATGCCGCCCTTAGAATGGATAATCACAAAGTATAAGCCGGACTTAAGATGTGGGAGGTCTATCCGGGTTTCTGTTCCGCCGGAAATTTCACGGGTCTGGTAAACAGTTTTGCCTTGAACATCTGTAACGGAAATGCTGCTACCGGTCTTCAGGTTTTTTATCCGGAAATTGCCATGGTTAGGGTTCGGATAAATGGAAGCGGTTTCCTGCTGAAGAACCTCATTCAGGCCCGTAATATTGCTGTTCAGAGCCCGGTACCATACTGAGCGGCCGTCGTTGTTGTAAAGGCTGCCGGTTCCGGCAAAAAGGTGGTTGTTGCGTACCAGTAAGCTGCGCAAACCAATATTAGTTGGCAGGCCCTGGTTGAACTGGTTCCAGGTTGCGCCGCTATCGGTGCTTAAGTAAATGGTGGCCTGGTAGCTGGAAGAGGAATAATCGGTGGAGGCAAACAGGCTGTCGCCATAACCGGTGATGCTGGTGATCCAGGTGGGTTGCGGAATGCCGTTGTTGATTGCGGTCCAGGAGGTGGCAGTTTTTAACCGCCGGTACATACCGTTGTTCCGGGTGCCTAAGTACACATAATTGCCTAAGGTGTAGAAACTTGTGCCATGGGTGCTGGCGGAAATGCTGCCGGTGCTGCTCCAGGTGTTGCCCTGATCGCTGCTCTGGTAAGTATAGGTGCCGGCTGCTGCATAAATATTGTTCCCATCCGAATAAATGGCGCGCCCCAAAGGATTTACCGATGAGCCAGAGGCCTGTACCCAGGTTTGGCCCAGGTCGCTGCTTTTAAAGATCGCATTGTTTTCGCTGATCAGGAACAAATTATTGCCGATCTGGGTAAAAGCTGCCGCATCAGAATTTATGGAATTGGTAAGGCTTACGTTGGCCCAGCTTTGGCCGTTGTTGGTGCTGCGGTACAGGGTGCGGTTATTGCCACCTACCAGTACTAACTGGTCGGTAGCCAGTATGGCTTTTACCTGTATAGTTGCCACGCCGTTGTTAATGGCTTCCCAGGTTTGGCCGTTATCCGGGCTGCGGTACAGGTTTTGCGTGCCGCCGGTGCCCCGGTCTGCCAGGCCGGCAAAAATAAAGGCGCTGTTGGCTACCAGGGCGTCTACAAAACCATTGGTTATGCCTTGGTTTTGTAAGTTCCAGGTAGCGCCGCTGTCCGTACTTTTATAAAGCCCGCGGGCCGTAGAGGCATACAGGTCCGTGCCATCGGAATAAAATTTCCTTACGCCGTCGCCGTGCCGCATGCCGGTGCTGGAAACCGCCCACGACTGGCCGCCATTGGTACTTACATAAACCGGTTGGGAGTGGCCCATAAGCCCGGCCAGTAATACCTGACCGTGCTGGATCACGTGCTCTACCGAGAACAGGCCCGGAGCAGGCAGGCCGGAATTAGCAGCCACAAAGGAACTACCATTATTGTTGCTTACAAATAGCCCCTGGTTGTTCATGCCGGCAAATAACTGGTTGCCTACCGAGCTTAAGGAATTCACGTTCGATTGATTCGGCAGGCCAAGGCTGGTGAGCAGGTGCGCGGTCCAGGTTTGCCCATTGTCGGCGGATCGGAGCAGGGTATTGTTGCCATCGGCAAAAACATAACTTCCGTGGGTAGCAATAGTGGTGATCAGGTTGCCGACCACTCCATGGCCTACCCGGGTCCAGGTGGCGCCCTGGTCATTGCTCAGCTTTATGCCATCCATATCGGTTGCGGCAAAAAGCGTAGTGCTGTTCTGGGTAAGCTCATTTATGGTAGACATGCCGGTAATGGGCTGTACCCAGGTCTGGCCGCCATCTGTGCTCCGGAAAATACCGTTGTACGACCCGCTTACCAGGGCTTGAGAGGTAGAAAGGAGCGAGTAAAGGCCCCGGTGCGGAATTCCCTGACTGGCGAACTCCCAGACAGCACCCTGGTTGTTGCTTTTGTAAATGCCGCCCTGGGTGCCCAGAAATAAAGCGTTCCGGTGCGGTACCAAATCGGCCACCATGTTGGCGCCGGGGCCGGAAGTTTTCTGCCACTGGGCTTTCGCGGCTCCGGGAAAGAAGGTTGCTGCAAGCATGGTGGCTGCCGCCATTGCTTTAACAGCGAAATAGTTTTTTCTCATAGGTTTGGGTTTTGTTGTAATAAGTTCAAATTCGAACGAAAGCTACCAGACTGCGGTCGGGTAAAAAAGTAGAATGTTACCGGGCTGGAAAACTTGCTGCTGAAGCGGAAATTTCAGACCCTGAACCGGAAAGCAGGTTAAACCCAAAACGGTAGGACGGGCACAAAAAAAAGGTAAACCGTTGCGGGCTTACCTTTTCATATTGGTATTCTGAATGCTAGGCTTCTGCACATGTGGGTTCACTAAGTTTGGGTTGCATGGTAAACTGGCGCAGGCTTTCCTTTTCCGAATTATAGAAGGCCTGGTATTCTGCTTCGCTTAATTCTTCCTGCAAAGCGAGGTAAAACCCGGTCAGCTTCGGAAAGAGGTGACTTCGCTCCAGCCGCTCCTCCACGCTGTTCAGGTTAAAATCATAAAAACTTTTTTGTGTTTTCATTCGGTTTCCTGTTTTTAAGTTAATATTATGCCGAATGGTAAGATACTATAAATTAGCAAATTAGGTTGTTCGAATAGGCGTGAATTTAATTTTTTTAACTCTGAATTTTCTTTCTCTTACTCAAAATCCATGTTCTGATGCAGGCAACTCCCGGGAGATAAAATTTAAAAGAATGCCCGCCTGAATCCCGGTAGGGCGCTTTTCGACAGAAACCAAAGGCTTTTTACGAAACTGGAATTGGAAGCATACCCAATAAACATAAATCAGAATATAGCGTATTACGCATTTATTCGGACAGAATTTATTTTTTATGTCTGAGTCTGAATAGTTTAAGTTTTTAAATCGAACCGAGGCTTGCCTCTTAAAAAAAAGAACTGAATCATGAAACATGCTTACTCGTTCAAATCTGTTTTATTAGGCCTTGCCGCCGCCTGTACCCTGGTTGCCTGCGACCAGACGCCCAAAGGCGATAAAGCAACTATTACCGAAAAGCAGGAAGCTGAAAAAGCTACCGGGCAAACCTTTGTGGTAGATACCGCCGCCTCAACGGTGCGTTTTATCGGGCACGGCGTCGGGAAGAACCACCCCGGCAAATTCAAGCTATCTTCGGGCACCGTAGCCGTTGCGAATAATCATATTACCGGTGGCACTTTTGTGATCAATATTAAATCGATGAACCTGGAAGATAAAGGGGAGATGTTCGATAAAAAGCTGCACCCGCACTTAATGAGCGGCGATTTCTTTGATGCCGATAAATTTGCAACCGCCAAGTTCGAGATCACCAAAGTGGAACCGTATAAACCTAACGATAAAGATACCTCGCTGGTAGAAGGGGCCAACTTTAACGTAAGCGGCAACCTGACCCTGAAAAACGAAACCAAGAATGTTACCTTCCCGGCCCGCATTGAACTGGATGACAATACCATGAAAGCAAAAGCCGATTTTGATATTGACCGCCGCCAATGGCAGATGAATTACGGCAACGATAAAACGCTGGGCGATCAGTTCATTTCCGAAACCGTGAACATCGAGCTCGACCTGCATGCCAAAAAACAATGATCTGTGCTTAAGCTATAACAGTTCTTCCTGCAAAAACGCTATTGTTTTGGTTAAAAAACTGCCTTAAGCGCTTATGGACACCATGTAAAAAGCCACCTAATCAGGTGGCTTTTTGCTTTTACGTAGGTATATTTTAAACTAACGTCAGTATTTAAAATGGGCTGGATCCCGGAAATGAAAACTTAAGCTTTTTGTAAATTTTAACTTAAGTAGCAGGATTAAAATTGCTGCCATGTTTGAAAGGAGCCCGGTTATGTAAATTTCCGAATCGTAGTTCTTTACAAGTTTTTTGGTCTTGATACTAATATCCAGATACCAACGTCCTTTTACTTGGCAGCTCTTATTAACAATTCTTTTGGAAAAGCAAACTAAAACCACGTGTGATTTTAAACCTTTGTTACCCCGATTTTATAATGGTAACTTGCGGGTTCAAGAATACGGTTAGTTCAAAAGAGTAAGCATTGAAGTCAGAAAGCAGGAAAAACCCGGAAAGCAGCACGTTCGATTTTTGTGTATTGATTCCCTGCTACAACAATATACCAGGCCTGGTGCAAACGTTGCAAAGCATAACCTACCATGCCGGGCAGTTTTGCGTGCTGGTGGTGGACGATGGCAGCGATGTTCCGGTACAGGTCGAAAATTTATTTTCAGGGTCAGGCAACGGTTTCCCGGTTTTTACAGTCCTGTTGGAAAAGAACTATGGAATTACTTATGCTTTGAATACGGGCTTGCAGTGGATCGAGGATAATTTAAGGGTAAAATACATTGCCCGGTTAGATTGCGGCGATCTGGCCCAACCGGACAGGTTTTATAAACAGGTAAGTTATCTGGAAAAAAATCCGGAAACGGGTTTGGTTGGTAGCTGGTGTTTTTTCAGGGAACCGCAAACCGGTTTTCAGTATTCCTACACTACTCCTTCAGGGCACCCGGAAATTAAAAAGGAAATGTATTTTCGAAATGTTTTCATTCATCCTACGGTCATGTTCCGTAGCGCCTTACTGAAAATAGTTGGCTATTACCCAACCGCTTACCCGCACGTGGAAGATTACGCGTTCTTCTGGCAAATGCTCCGGCATACCCAAACGGCCGTGTTAGAGGACTTTTTAGTAACCTGTGAAATAAATCCGCAGGGCATTTCCATAAAGAACCGCCAGGCGCAGTTAAGCGGAAGAAGTAAGGTGATTGAGGACTTTGGGGAAAACCGGCTCCTGAAAGGAGCGGGGCAGTTAAAATTGGTTATGCTAAAGTTAATGCCCTATAAGTTATTGCTGAAATTGAAACCGAATAAAAAACGGTCTCTTTCCTGAGCCGGAGAATATAATCCTGCAGGGAAAATGAATTGTCAAATACTGCTAATGGCAGAGCGTTTATAAAGGCGATTATGCTGCATGTTAGGGGATGAATAATGATTTATAACTAACATTTAACGGTATTATTTTTATTAAGAAAATAGAAGCCTTGTCAGAACATAATTTAAACAATATTAAAAACATTATTATCTTTGCAAAGCCAATGCCCATTATTTCTCTCGCCTAATGGGTTTTGGTCAAGAATTATTTAAATGAAAATAGTACACGTAGTAGAGCCTTTTGCCGCCGGAGTTGCACTTTTTGTAAAATCGCTTACAGAAACAATGCCGGAGGACCTTCATATTATTATTCACGGGGAGAGAGAACACGTGATGTCTGCTAAAGAAGTGAAGCGTACTTTTCCCAAAGGAAATGTCCGGTTTTTACGCTGGAAATCTGCTCAGCGTTCCATTAATCCCTTCAAAGATCTCCTGGCATTAAGCGAACTGCACAAAGTTTTACGCCGCCTGAAGCGGAAGAACCTGGTAGATGCCGTGCATCTGCATTCTTCCAAAAGCGGTTTTTTGGGTCGGATGGCCTGCCGGCTGGCAGGAATTAAAAACGTGATCTATACCCCTAACGGCGCGCCTTTTCTTTCCGGTAAGAATTTCCTGTTCAATTTTCTTTATAAGCAGATCGAAAAATTCGGGAATGGCATTGGCGGAAAAGTGGTTTGCTGTTCCGCATCCGAATTACAGGAATACCAGAAGTTAGGAATACAGGCATCTTTTATCAATAACGGCATTTCCCTGAAAGCCTTAGCGTCTGTAAAAAAGCCGAAAACCAAAAACGATAAATTCTGCATTATTACCAGCGGTCGGATAGAGGAGCAGAAAAACCCGGCATTGTTTAACGAGATTGCAGCTTATTTTTCCGGCTTAAACCAGTTTGAGTTTATCTGGGCCGGCGATGGCCACCAGCGCGATAAACTGACTGCTGAAAATATTAGCGTAACCGGCTGGTTAAATTCCCAGGAGGTAAGCGATCTGGTAGCCCAGGCCGATATTTATATTTCCACCTCTATGTATGAGGGACTTTCCTTCGGGGTGTTGGAAGCATTATCGCTCCGGAAACCTGTACTGCTCAGCAACTGCGTTGGTAATGCCGATGTGGTAAAAAACGGCATGAACGGCGATATCTTTTCTTCCGAAGCCGATGCCATTGTAAAACTGCTGACCTACTACAATAACCGGGAAATGATCGACGTTATGGGGCAGCACGGGCAGGATATCTGCAGCACCGAGTTCGACATGCACCGCAACTTCAAGAGCTACCAGCAATTGTACCGGAATATTCCGGCCGGTGAAATAGATGCCCCGCGCAAATCAGTAAAATAATTCCCCCATGCTTCTGAACAAACTTACTGTTACCCGCAACCCTGCGGCTATTCCGGATGAGCAAACCTCTGCCCATTACCTGGCCGCTATTAATGAATCGTTGCAGCACTTATCCTATCGCTTCGAAAAAGAACTGACCGATAAGCAATTGCAACTTGAAGCAAAGGATAAGGAAATTAAGCGCCTGCAGGCTTCTTTCCGGCAGAAAGCCTTACAGATCTCTGAGCTTCACACCGAAATAGAAAACCTGAAACATAATAACGAAGGCCACCGGCAGCTTAATACCAAACTGCTCGATGACCTGAGCCGCAAGCAGCAGGAAATTGAGTGGTATAAACGCACTTATGAAAGCCGGAGTTTACTAGGTACGCTGAAAGAGAAAATTTTTGGAAAAGGCCATTAAGGTAACATGATCCCTAAAATTATTCATTATTGTTGGTTTGGCGGGAAGGAAATACCCGAGGAATATGCCGGTTACATTGCTGAATGGAAACAGTTGCATCCCGGTTGGGAAATTATGCGGTGGGATGAAGAAAACATCGCCGCAGATTCAGCTTATCTTCAAAATGCTATTGCATTAGGTAACTGGGCTAATTGTAGTAATTATGCGCGGTTAAAGGTTTTGCAGCAATACGGCGGAATTTATTTAGACACCGATATGAAATTGCTTAAACCGCTTGATTCTTTTCTGGATAATACCTGCTTTTTAAGCTTTGAATCCGGTTCAGAAAAAGAACCTGCTTTTTTTGTGAACAATGCTGTTTCCGGAAGCGTTGCCGAGGGCGCTTTTGTAGGTAAATGTTTACAAGAGCTGGAACAAACCTTTACCGGAGACGAGGAAGCCCACCTATCGTCCCCCCATTTAGCAACCAAAGTACTTCAGGAGTTTTATGGTTTAGAGAAATACGGCGACCAGATGTTAAATGAGGTAAGGCTTTATAATTCAACTGTTTTTTTTCCCTTGCCTTTTGCCCGGGTCTACGCCCGGAATAAATATCTGGAATATTGTTCCCCGGAAACCGTTGGTGTGCATATGTGGGCCCGTACCTGGTTGAGCCGGGAAACCATGCTGGCTGCTATTGACGAGTTGCAAAGCTGGTCGCAGGATCTGGTTACATACATAGAAGACCTGAAAATAGAAAATAACTGGTTAAAAGGAAACCTTCAGGTGGAACAGGAAAAAGTTAAGCGGCAGGAAGCGCTGAATGAAAAGCTAAAAACCAGACTGAAGAATCTCAAAAAGAAGGTGGAGGAAAAAGAAAGTATTTATCAGCGCCAATTAAACGAATTGAACCAGAAAATTTTTGTCACCGATCAGGCAGCTTCTAAACTAAATGGTTCAAACAGGTAAGCCTGAATATTAAGGGAAAAGCAATTTTAAGAAAGTATTACGAATGAAATATTGGATCATAACTACTGAATTCCCGCCATTTCATGGAGGAGGTATCAGTACTTATAATTTGCATACCGGTTTAATGTTGGTTGAAAAAGGGCACCAGGTAACGGTATTTGTCCCTGACAACGGCATAGAGAACGAGCTGCAACAGACAACTTACGAAGGAATAAATGTAATTCGGTTCAAGCCCGGCAATAAGGAATATTTTAACTATCTGGGGTATACCGCGGCACTAAGTTTTCAGTTTGCCGATTGTGTGCTGAGCGAAATAGAAAAAGCAGGCAAACCGGATTATATTGAAACCCAGGATTATCATGGTATTGGGTATTACCTTATTTTAAAAAAGAAGCTTGGTGAAGAAAGCCTGCAGCAAATCCCCATCGTTTTAACGGCGCATGCTCCTTCGTTTTTCTACCTGAAATGCAACCAGGCGCCCGTATTTATGTTGCCGGATTACTGGACCGGCGAAATGGAAAAATGGACGATGCAGGCCGCAGATATTTTATTATCGCCCAGCCAGTACTTGTTAGATAATGTAGCCGACGATTTAAATGGTATTCATAAAAAGTATCACGTTGTCCGCAACCCGTACAAGAACCTGATCGATAAGGCGGGTGCCAAGACTTTCGGCCGGGAAGATATTGTTTTCTTTGGTAAGCTAACTTTCCAGAAAGGCGGACTTCAGTTGCTCTCTTTCATGCGGAATTTATGGGACGAAGGCTGCGAAAAGAAAATCAGTTTTATCGGCGACGATCACTATTTCGAGCCAAAGCAAACCATGATGAAGGAGTTTCTGATCAAGAAATTCCAGCAGTATTATAAGAAAGGCTTATTTACATTTGAAGGGAAACTGAACTTAGAAGAACTGGATCTGCGCCTTGCCAAAGCTTCCCTTATTATTGTGCCTAGCATTGTAGACAATTTCCCATATGCGGTAGTTGAGAGCATGCTTACGAAAAACGTACTTTTAATTTCCGACGGCGGCGGCCAGCGGGAAATGGTAGAAGACGGAAAATCGGGCTTTGTTTACCAGTGTGGAAATTACGAAAGCTTTAAAGTGAAATTTCTGGAAGCTACAGCGCTAACGAAGGAAACTTCCTTTGAAATGGGCCAGGAAGCAAACCGGAGAATTGCCTCACTTTGTAATTACGATGCAGTTTATGCCCATAAAAACAGCGTTCTAAAAGCGTATTCCGAAACCCGACAAACCCCGTATTTCCCATTTGTGTACGAGTTGCCCAAAAGTGAATACTGGCAGAAAGGTAAGGTAGAGCAAGGTAAGCTTTCTATAGTTGTGCCTTATTACAATACCGGAGATTATATTGCCGAAACCATTCAGAATATTTATGAAACGGCTTATCTGAACAAGGAGGTTATTGTAGTAAATGATGGCAGTGACGATGAAGAAAGTATTACAGTTTTAGATGAGTTGCAAAAACGCTATGGTTTTACGGTTATAAATCAGAAAAACATGGGTCTGGCAGAGGCCCGGAATACTGGTGTCCGTAATGCGGCCGGCGAGTTTATTGCCTTTTTGGATGCTGATGATAAATTACATCCGGAATTCTATTCCAGGAGCATTAAAATACTAAAGCAATACGCGAACTTAAGTTTTGTTTCGAGCTGGGTGCAGTATTTCGACAGCAGCCAGGGCATTTGGCCGGCACAGAATCCGGAACCTCCTTATCTGCTCCTTGCCAACATGGTTAACGCCGGTTTCCTTTGCCGGAAAATGGATTATCTGAATTTTGGGCTGAATGACCATGCCTTTGAGTATGGCATGGAAGACTACGATGCTAATTTATCTTTAATGGAGCATGGTTGCCGCGGCGTGATAATTCCGGAACCATTGTATTACTACCGGATCCATGCGGCTTCCATGGCCAGAGGGTTTAATAAGTTCAACCGCCTGTATTCTTATAGAACGCTATCGGCTAAGCATAAAAAACTGCTGGAGAAGTTTGCCTACCAAACCTACAACTTATTGCAGGCAAACGGACCATCTTACCTTTACGACAACCCGACTTTAAAACCAGCCACCGATATTCAGGAATACCGCAAAAGGATTGAGGATCTGGAGATTGCCATTGGCTGGTACGACCGCACCTTAAAATACAAGGAACAATTACTGGAAAATTACGAAACAAACGGGGGAGCACCGGAGCCTGTTAATAATGAACCTGTTTTATTAGTGGAGGAGCTAAGCGCCAGAGAGCTGGTTTCAAACCTTAATAAGAATTATGATGAACTAAAGTCCTGGTATCATAAGGAATACGAAGTTCTACCGATCTGGTACAAACGGGTGGGTCATTTAATTAAAGCATTTCAAGGCAAACGTTCATTCAAATCCCTGATTAAGAAGTAACCAAATTAGAATGAAGTACTGGCTTTTAACAACTGAATTTCCTCCGTTCTATGGCGGCGGTATAAGTACCTACTGCAAATACACGGCTGAAATGTTCCAAAAGCAGGGGCATGAGGTTACCGTATTTGTGCAGGATTATACCGTGCAGCACGTTGCGGAAACGCTGGTTAATGGCGTGCGGGTAATCCGGTTTTTGCCGCGACAAACCAAAGCAAATGAATTCTTCGGGTACAATGCCGCCCTGAGCTACGAATTTGCTGAAATCGTAAAGCAGTACATATTAAAAGAGGGCCAGCCCGATGTAATAGAAGCCCAGGAATATACCGGAATTGCTTATTACCTGCAGCATTTTAAACTCCTGGGCTACCCCGAATTCAAGGATCTTACCATCCTGATCACCTGCCACGCCCCTGAATTTTTGTACCTGGAATATAACCACGTGCCGGTTTATAAATTTCCGGTTTACTGGATCGCCCAGATGGAGAAGTTCAGCATCCGGGCAGCGGATATTCTGGTAGCGCCGAGCCGGTACATTATGGCTGAAACCAGCAAACGGATGCATTGGGAAGGGGTGAATGAATTTTACCTGCCTAACCCAATCGAGTCGCCGGCCTTACAATTAGAAAAAATTCCTGAATTTGAGGGATTTAGGATTGTTTGTTTCGGGAAACTGGCAGCCCTTAAAGGTACACTCAAACTACTTCAGTATTTCGATGAATTATGGAAGGAAGGTTTTAAGCATCCTTTGCATATTGTAGGCGGTACCCAGCTTATGTTTCACCCGGAAGGAGTAACCATGGGTGATCTGGTAGCCCAAAAATATAAGAAGTATCTGGAAGCAGGTTTGTTGAAACTGCACGGAGAAATGCCACCCGCAAATGCTAAGGATTTTCTTAAAAAAGCGCACGTGGTATTGGTGCCGAGCCTGGTAGATAATTTGCCATATACGGTGCTCGAAGCCATGAGCCTGGGAAAGGTGGTGCTGGCATCGAAACAAGGCGGTCAAAGTGAAGTGATCACCAACGGAGAGGACGGCTTCCTGTTCGACCATAATATTCCCGGAGATTTTAAAAAGAAGCTATCCGAAATTCTTAACCTTTCTTCGGAGGAAGTAAAGCAAATCGGTGCCCGGGCTAGTCAGACGATCCGCAAAAATTATCACCCGGAAGCTATTTATCCGCAGAAGATGAAACTCATTGAAGGGTTTCTGGCTGATAAAAAAAAGAAGGCCATTTTCCCGTTCGTCGAACCGATCAAAGTAAAACCTTTCTCTGTGCCGGTTGCTCAGGCGGAAAATGAAATGCTGTCGGTAGTGATTCCCTTTTACAATATGGGGGCTTACATAGAGGATTGTGTACGGTCGGTGCTGGCATCGGAATACGAACCGAAAGAAGTGCTGATCGTTGACGATGGCAGTACGGAACAAAGCAGCATCGATAAACTTGCCGCAATAGAAGAAAAATATCCGGTTACGGTTTTCAGGAAAAAGAATGAAGGCTTATCGCTAACCCGCAACTATGGCGCTTCCAGAGCCAAAGGCGGTTTTATGGCTTTTCTCGATGCGGACGATACCGTAGAACCAAGCTATTACAGCAAAGCCATTAACGTGTTAAACCGTTATGAAAATGTGCATTTTGTAGGTTGCTGGGTTAACTACTTCGAAGGAGCAAATGCCATCTGGCCGGCTTTAACTCCGGAGCCGCCTTATCTGCTTTTTCATAATATGGTAAACAGTAGCGCTTTGGTATATAAAACTGCCTCGTTCCTGAGCAAAGGCCAAAACGATCCGGAATTGATTTACGGCATGGAAGATTGGGACAGCGTAATTGGGATGGTAGCGAATGGCTTAGGCGGGGTGGTGTTGCCGGAGGTGCTGTACAATTACCGGGTGCGGAAAAACTCCATGGCCAGGGCTTTTACGAAAGTCAAAAAATTGTATTTGCACAAATACATAACCGAAAAGCACGCAGATTTCTACAAACAGTATGCGGTAGAACTTACCCACTTGTATAACAGCAACGGCAGCGGGCTGGACCTCGACAACCCAACGATTGAGCCACCTTCAGGGATCTTATCGGCTTTGCCAAACGCCATGAAAGAGCGGATCGTTTCCCGGATAAAGCGCAATAAGCTGTTGCGGTCCGTTGCCTATAAAATCTATAAAAAAATTAATTAAGCATACATGATTAACCAGATTACCTTACCCAAAGCTTTTTATTCTAACAAACTCGAACGCTTGTGGCTGCTTGCAAAGATCGAATTTAAGCTTCGGTATTACGAAAACAACTTAGGCTTGCTGTGGGCGCTCTTAAAGCCACTCATGGATGTGGCCATTTATTACATCGTGTTCAAAACGATCTTAAAAACCGATCTCGAAGCTTTTGCCTCTTACCTTTTTGTTGGTTTAATTTTATGGAATTTCTTTCTGGAAAGCACTGCCGGAACCATCCAGATCTTACAGACCAAAAAATACCTGTACGAATACAGCAACATGAACAAGCTGGAGATCTACATCTCCACGCTGCTGAGCAATTCCATCGGGTTCTTTTTTAACCTTGTAATGTTCATCCTGTTCTTTAACTTCGTAGAGGCAGATTCTTACGGCTTAAGCGCTTTAAATCTCTGGATCATTCCCATCTTTATAAACCTGTTTATCTTATCGCTGGGCTTATCGTTTATCCTTTCAAGCATTTATATTTTTGCGAAAGATATTACCCAGATCTGGCAGGTATTCACTTCAGGCTTATTCTTTTTATCTCCGATCTTTTACAAATTTTCTTTATTCACCGAAGCGCTGCCAAATTTCGAATACATAAACCCGGTAGCCGGCATTATTATAAACGCCCGTAATGTGCTCATGTACCAGCAGCTTCCAAACATGGAGCTTTTCATCTTCGATTTTGGGTACGCCTTTTTTGTTTTGTTTTTAGGGCTTATTATGTTGAACAAATTAGGAGCGAAAGCTGCGGAAAAACTTTAATTAACGATGGAAAAGGAGATAGCAATTAAAGCCCGGAATATCAGCAAAACGTTTCATATTTCGGAAGACAGTCATAATACGGTAAAGCACCGCTTATTCAACTTGTTTAACCCGCCGCGCAGCCGCGAAGTCCCGGCCCTGAAAAGCCTTTCGCTGGAAATTAAAAAGGGCGAGTGCATTGGTTTGCTGGGCCGGAACGGTTCCGGAAAATCGACCCTGGTGAAACTGCTGGCCGGTGTTTACCCCACCGATAGCGGGTACGTAAACATTAAAGGTTCTACCATGCTCATGAACCTGGGCGTGGGCATGAGCCACGAGCTTACCGCACGCGAAAATATTTACGTTTCCGGTTCTGTTTTAGGTTTGAAGATAAAAGAAGTAGATGCCCTGTTCGATAAGATCGTTTCGTTCGCCGAACTGGAAGAATTCATCGATACCAAAATCAAATTCTTTTCTTCGGGCATGGTGGCACGCCTTGGTTTTTCGATTGCCGTAAATGCGGGCGCCGACGTCATGTTCCTGGACGAGATCTTTGCCGTAGGGGATGCCAAGTTTCAGGAAAAGGCGGTAAAGGTTTTTGAAAGTTCCTGGATCGAAGGGCGCACGGTAATTCTGGTAAGCCACTCCATGGAAACGATCCGGCAGTATTGCCACCGGGCCGCTTACATGAAAAAAGGAGAACTGAAATATTTCGGCGACACCGGCACGGCAATTGATATGTACCTGGCCGATAACCAGTAAACCGGAAAAAAAATGACCCATAAAAAGGGGCTGTCTCAAAAGTCGAGGCAGCCCCTTTTTTTATGAGTTCCGCCAACACAATTTCACAGTGTTTAGGCTGCCTTACCGGGGAAAGGATAAAGTGCTCAGGAAATCAGAAATAGGTTTCCAATATAAAATTCTATCCTTTGCCAATTTGAAATGCTAGTGCTCGACCAAATTAATTATTAGAATTTGCTTGACGGGATTTGTAATCCCGTCTTAACCGAGCTGTGGGATTTGTAATCCCACCTTCTAAAAATTAAATTGGAAATGCACTAAGCTTTCTCCTAAAATACACCTGTCATGGTGCCTGTCCCGGGGCATCTCGGGGAGCGGCAGCGAAGGACCTTGGTGACTATCAGCAGAAAAGCCAGAAATAACAGTTTTGCTTCTTCACGACGATTTGTTTCAGAGCCACGCTCGCCAGTTTCGCACTTCCGTGCTCACTTGTGCTCAACATGACATTATTATTTAAAAGAAAACTTCTAAGCAATTTGTTCCACGCCAGGTTCCTTTTGAATAACCCGGTCTGGCCTCATTTGTGGCCCAATGTGCTTTCCAGAGCCGGATAATAGAAACGGTACAAAAAAGCCCAAAGCCATAGCCCCGAAAGTGCGGCTGAGGTACACTTCGGTAACCAGTGCGATACCAAAAGAAAGTAGCATAAGGGCAGTTAAGTAATCCTGCTGTTTCAGGGCAAATGCCAGGGGCATCAGAAGCCAGCCGGTAACGAAAAGTAACAATCCTGTTAAGCCTAAGCTGAAAAGGATATCCAGGTAAGTGCTGTGTACATTCTTGTCGGTTTTAATGGCGAAATGAAAATTCTTTTCCTGGTATTTCTTTAGCAGATGCGCTTCCTTGTCGCCCAAGTGCACTCCGGTAAGCGGGTTTGCGGTAAAAATTTCCCAGCCGCAGGTCCAGGCGGCCAGCCGGAAATTGGCGCCGTTCCATTGCGTGGAATCGATCTGCACGTTAAAATGACTTTCTGCCCCCTGATTTTCGAACTGAAACTGGCTGTAACCAAGCTCTTTGTAACGGTTTAAAGTGTTGGGGAAGAACTTTGCGATCAGGAAACTGCCAATGAGCAAACCCATTACCAGGGCCATTCCTTCCAGCAGTTTTTTCCGGCTGAAAATGTAATAGAAACTGAAGCCGAAGGTGGCGGTTAGTAAAACGGCCAGGTTAATGCGGCTGGCAAGCAGATAGCTGAACAGGTACAAAAAAGCAATGGCCAGCACCATAATAGGTTTGTAAGAAACCTTCCGGAACACGATAAAATAAGCAAAAATAAAGATGGCAAAATTTACCGTAAGGGCAATGTAGATCGATTGGCGGCCCAGTAACTGCACCAGGTTGTCGTTGTAAAAAATATCGGAGCGGGGCTGAATGCTGAATTCGTAAATATTAAAAAGCAGGCACAGCAGACAAACAATGCTCGTAATTACGGCAAAACTGAGCAATATCCTTTCCTTTAGTAACGGCCTCAACGCAATTGATCCAACGCTTAGGGGCAAAAGCAGGAGCGGTAAATGCAGTTTTAAATAATGCAGACCCCGGCCGGTATTATCGGAGAGCAACACGCTTATTACCTCCCAGCTGAAAAAAAGCAGCATGACAGAAATGAATTTTCGGGTTTTCAGCAGCTGCACTTTTTCCCTGAAGGTGTTCCAGGTAAAACAGAATACTGTAAGCGCCCCGGTAATAATCACGTTTATGGTGGTGAGCTCCGAGAAAAATAAGGTCAGAAAGAAAAGGGAAATTAAAGCAAGAAGGATTTTTTCTTTTACAGGCATAGCATTTTTTACAGGCATCCGAAATCCGCACAATCCTGGTTTGTCCTCTACAAAGGTAGCAGTTTGATTTTAGAAGTTGTTTGCAAATTCTAAGACTTGTCCAGGGGTAGCTAAGGAAAGCGTTTCAGTCCGGATAGTAAACCCTTCTGAGTTAATAATAAATGGTAAGGTAAAAGACTATAAAACTAACAAATGAAGCTATCCGGTAGGAGGGAATTAGGAGTGGCAGGACCAGAGAGCCGTTTTTATTCTTTCCGGTTACAAGAAAGAAGCCAGAAGAATTTTTCCAATAAGAAATCTGGTTTTACCTGTGCTGGGTTTAGCTTTTCAAGATTTTCTTGTCGAGATAAGCCTTTTCAGAATATCCAGCGTAAAAACCTCAGAAGAAAAAAAACCCGATAAAATGCAGGAAAGAGAAAGAATGACCTCCATGGTCAATATAATCGAAAAAGTAAAGAAGGAGGGTTATACCGAAGACTTTATGGTAATGGAAGAAGGCGTTCTTTGCACCCTCGACCGGACCGCTTCCTTCAGCCCCGACCAGGTAAAGATCGTGGATTTCTACCGCTTCGAGCACGACACCCACCCGGATGATATGGCCATACTGTACGTAATTGAAACGGCTACCGGCTTAAAAGGAACCCTTTCCGATGCGTACGGCACGTACCACGATTCCCGGACCGAGAACTTTATGCGCCTTGTAGAAGATCTGGGCAAGAATGTAGATAAGCATACCTGAAAACCGGCCCTCGGAATGGGAATGCCGGTGAAGTTAAATTAAGTGTATCTTTACGCCTTAAATTACCTTTCGAATCCTTACCTGTTTTAATCCGATGCCCTTTTCATCCCTTGGTTTAGCCGCCCCTTTACTGAAATCAATTAAAGAACAAGGCTACCAGCAGCCTTTCCCCATTCAGGAGCAGGTTATTCCGGCAATTCTGGCCGGGAAAGATGTAATGGGTATTGCCCGCACAGGTTCCGGAAAAACCGCCGGTTTTGCGTTGCCTATCCTGCAGCAATTTCAGTTAAAACAGCAGGCCCGGAACCGCTACATTAAAGCGCTGGTGCTGGTGCCTACCCGCGAGCTTGCGCTGCAAATCGCCAACGTTTTCCGGAGCTTCAGTACCTATTTGACCAGGCCGGTAAAAACGCTGGCCGTATTTGGCGGCGTAAGCATAAACCCGCAAATGATGAACATGAGCGGGACGGAGATCCTGGTTGCCACGCCGGGCCGTCTGCTGGATCTGGTAGACAACAATGCGCTGAAACTCGATGATTTGGATGTATTGGTGCTGGACGAAGCCGATAAAATGCTGAACCTGGGTTTTGAAGAAGAAATGGACCGCATTCTGGCCCTGCTTCCAACCCGGCGACAGACCCTGCTATTTTCCGCCACCCTGGCAGACGATATTAACGGGATCCGCGAAAAAGTGCTTCGGGAACCGGTGGTTATAAATGCCGGCGAAGTGCAGGAAGAAAGTGATAACCTGGAGCAAATAAACCAGCTGGCCTACCGGGTAACCGCCGAACGCAAAGGGCCTTTCCTTCGCTACCTTATCAAACACGAAAACATGCAGCAGGTGCTGGTATTCGTATCGAGTACCCGCAATGCCGATAACCTGGTGGTAAAACTGCGAAAGAACGGCATCGAAGCCATGGCCATGCACAGCGATAAAAGCCAGGGCGCCCGGATAGAAGCCTTACGTCGCTTCAAAGCCGGCCAGGTTCCCGTACTGGTAGCCACCGATCTGGCTTCGCGGGGCATAGATGTGCAGTTTCTGCCTTTTGTAATCAACTACGACCTGCCGCGTTCCCCGAAAGATTACGTACACCGCATTGGCCGCACGGGTCGGGCAGGAGCTTCCGGCGAAGCCATTTCCCTGATCACCCCCGAAGACGAACATCATTTCAAGATCATTCAAAAGAAAATGGGCAAGCCGGTAGAGATCCGCGAAAGCGACGAGGTAAATTTGCAGGGCTGCTAAGGGTAATTGGTACAAGGTAATAAACTTAGGTAAGTCAGCCAATGCCGGAAAAGTATGCCTTAAAAGTTCCGTTGACTGAAGTCAACGGCAATGGATAGCTAATGAATTTACAAGGAAGTCTTAACCTAATAACCCTGAATCTAAGTGTAGGTTAAACCTACATTTTAATATTACAAGTGGTCAAATAATTAACCGGAGGCCATTAATACTTTGGGTGTACTTACAAACTATACCAAGGGTTGGGCAGCTCATAAGTCTAACGCTGAAGCCTTGGATATGCTGTTTCCATTGCCGTTGACTTCAGTTAACGGCATTTCTTAGAATAAAAGCCCTTGGTCTTCGTTTTAACCCCGAACCGTCTTTTATTTCTTCAAGCCTACTGTTTTTTCCTATGACCAAACAAGTTAAATTAATCTTATCCGTTGCCGTGGCTTTCCTGCTGGTCTGGTTTGTCTGGGATGCTTTCAGCCAACCGGGTGTGGACGACCTGAAGGGCGGCTTTGAAGAAACGGCTTTTTACCGGAACGAAAACAATACCGGGCCGGTGATCCGGGTTTATGCCGTAACTGTAGCCGATGCGGAAATTGCAGAAATGGAAGCCTACGGAAATTACATGCCGCATACCAAATACGGGAATACCAAAGTTTACTTCTTCCGGCAGAATAAACCTTTCCCCAAGGAAGTTTTTCCGGGAGATGAAAATTTTCCAACTGAGTTTCAGCAAAATGTTGTGGCAACTTACGAAAAGGATGCCATGGGGCAGGTTACCTTCCGCCGGTTATAGGTATAAATTGTGCGTCCGGGGAAATGCGGTATTTCTGCCGGAATGGTTAAGGCAATCGCATAAAGACTGGTAAGTAAAAATATTGGTTCTTTCTTTGCAGAACTAAAAGAACTTAGCTAGCTTTGCAGCGCTTTTACGCAAACACAATAAATTACTTTTTAAATGTTAACCAACACACTTGCTATCAGAAGGGAACTTGCCTTCCTGATAAGCGCTAAAAAAGGAGTGAGAGTAAGTAAACTGAACCACACCGATTTTAGTAATTTAGGCTTCGACGAGCTCGACCTGGTAGATATCATTCTGGAGGTAGAGCGCAAATTCAACGTCGTGATCCCGGATGAACTGCCTTTGCGCAACCTCGGCGATTTCGTGCAGTTCATCAGTTCTCCCGGCTTGCGGCAGGCAAGTTAATTCCAATAATAAATTCCCTACTTTTAGAACGCCCCGGTATAGCCTTTTAAGGATATGAAAAATTTAGTTCTCTAAATTAAGAACTAAAGAAACTAAATGCTATATTTGCAGCGTTAAGCCTCCAGAAAGGAATTGAAATGGTATTGACCGAAAAACAAAAACAACTTATTCAGAAGATCGGGATCGCGAACGAAAAGCATGGCATGCAGCCGGCAGCTGCCCGCATCATCGGCTTGCTGTACGTTTCCGATAAACCGGAACTTACTTTCGAAGAGATTGGGGAGGCCCTGCACATCAGTAAAAGTGCAACCAGTAATGCCCTGAACCTGCTTATGCAGACCGACCGCATGGAATACACCACCGTTTCCGGCGACCGGAAGCGCTATTTCCGGCTGAAGATTTCGAACTGGAAAGACGGGTTTACCAAGGAAATGGAAAGCCTTACCAACTTCAGCCAGCTTATTATGGAAGTCCTGGCCATTCGCACCAGCGAAACCCCGGAATTTAACAAAAGCCTGGCCGAACTGAAAGACTTTTTAATTTTCATTAACCAGGAATTGCCGCTGCTGATGGAAAAATGGAAAAAATCGAGAGAAAGCTGATTGCACTTTCCTTTTGCCTGATTGGTTCTTTTATTTCAGAACTGTGTACTGTGATATAAACAAAATAGTTAGATATAAACAATTAATATAACATCTGTGAAAAAGAGATTTTTAGCCTTGGGTGTAGTGCTATCCCTGTTTAGCCCGGCCTTTGCCCAAAGCCAGAATGCCCCCGCGCCGCTTACCTTGCAGGAATCGGTAAAGTACGCGCTGGAAAATAACGAAGCGGTAAAAAAAGCTTACCTCGACGAAAAAAGCGCCGAGTATAAGGTTAAAGAAGTAAAAGGCTCAGGTTTGCCGCAGCTAAACGGTACGGGAACGCTTACCATGAACCCGGCGCTGCCAACTCAGCTTCTTCCCGGCGAATTAGCCGGACAGCCTGGTACCCTGATCCCGGTGCAGTTCGGTACCAAGTACGTAGCTTCGGCCGGCGTTTCCCTCCAGCAGCTTCTTTTCAATAAATCGTTTTTTGTAGGTCTGGAAGCAGCCAAAACCACCAAGGATCTTTACCGCCTTCGTACCCAGATGAGCGAGGAAGAAGTGATTTACAACGTGAGTTCGGCTTATATGCAATTGCTGCAAACCAGAGAGCAGTTCAACACCATAGATGCCAACTTCAAGCGGCTCGAGCAGCTCGAAAAAATTGTAAACCTGCAGTACCGCAACGACATTGCCACCAAAGTGCAGCTGAACCGGGTAACGGTAAACAAAACCAACCTGGAAAATACCCGCCAGACCCTGCAGGCCGCTTACGACCAGCAGCTGAATGCGCTGAAATTCTTTATGGGCATGCCGGTAGATCAGGAAGTTGCCATCTCGGAAACCGCACCAAACCTGAATGTACCGGTACTGGCGCAGGACGATGCCAGCAACGTACTTTATAACCGCTCCGATTACCAGTTACTGAACAAGCAACGGCAGTTACAGAGTCTGAACGTGAAGAATATTCAGGCGCGTTACTATCCTTCGCTTTCGGGTTTCGGAAACGTGGGTTCTTCCGCGCAACGCAACGAGTTCAACTTCCTGGACACCAAGCAGCCCTGGTTCAACACGGTAGCCATAGGTCTGCAATTGAATGTGCCGATCTTTGATGGTTTCCAGCGCCGCCACCAGATTAAACAGGCCAAAATTGAAGTGGAAAAAACAGAGCAGGATATCCGCCAGGTTACCAACGCTACCAACATGTCTCTCAAGAATGCGGCCACCCAGATGCAAAGCAGCTTAAATGCCGTGCAGGCCCAGGAGCGAAACGTTACCCTGGCCCAGGAAGTGTACCGCAACACCAACGAGCTTTACAAAGAAGGCCTTTCGCCGCTTACCGACCTGTTAGATACCGAAGTTAGCCTGCGCGAAGCCCAGACCAACCTGAATAACGAACGCCTGAAATACCAGTTGGCCCAGTTAACCTACCTGCAGGCCAAAGGCGAACTGAAATCCCTGATCCAATAATAAAACGGTAATAAAAACGCAAAAAAAGTAACGCATACACCTTAAAATGAAAAAGCTGATTTATATTCTCCTTGCGCTTCTTATAGCCGGAGCTACTGCTTATAAACTAACGAGCAACAAAGAGAAACTGGCTGCCAAGGCTGCTGTTTCCCAGATTAAAAGCCAGGCTATTTCCGTACAGCTTACCGAACCGAAAGTAGGCAAGATCGACAAGTCTTTTACCGCCCAGGGCAATTTCGCTCCCATGAATTCTCTGACTTTATTATCCGAAACTTCAGGTCAGGTACAGAAAGTTTTGAAACGAAAAGGCGATAAAGTACGCGCCGGCGAAGTACTGGTGCAGGTAGAAGCCAATACCATGTCTGCCGACCTGGCCACCGCGCAAGCCAACTTCGAAAAAGCCAAACGTGACTTAGGTCGTTTTGAGAACCTGGCAGCCGGCGAAGCCATTACCAAACGCCAGCTGGAAGAAGCCCGCTTAAATGTGAAAGTAACCGAAGCCCAATTGGTAGCTGCCCGTCAGCGCGTAAATAAAACCCGCATCACGGCCCCGATCAGCGGTGAGATCAACGAGATCTACATCGAAGTAGGTTCGTTTCTGAGCATGGGAACCAAGCTGTACGACATTGTGAACGTAGACAAGCTGAAACTGAAAATTCAGGTAGATGAAAGCCAGGTTCTATTGATCGATAAAGGCGACAAAGTAAACGTAAAAGCTGACGTAAATGCCGCACAAACCTACGAAGGTACGGTAACTGCCATAGCTGCCCAGGCCACAAACGCCCTGAAATACGACGTGGAAGTTGAAGTGAAGAATCCGGAAAAGAACAGCTTGCGCGCCGGTATGTACGGTACTGCTTCTTTCCAGATCGCAGAACAGCGCGACGCCTTATTATTACCGCGCGAATCCATTGTTGGCGGTATTCAGGACCCTTCGGTTTACGTGGTTGAAAACGGTATTGCCAAACTGAAAAAAGTGAAAGCCGGAACGGTAACGCAGGACCAGGTAGAAATTGTGGAAGGCGTAAATGCCGGCGAGAAAGTAGTACGCAGCGGCCAGATCAACCTGGTAAATGGCGCCAAAGTACAGGCCATTTAAGCCCGCGTTTCCCAAAGTAAAAGTTCTCTTTGGAGGGGCAGGAGAAGATCGGCCTTACCGGGTCCGGATAAAGATCAGGTAACTCTCACTTTCTTCCTCTGCCTCCTCCCGAAGAGACAAAAACAAGAAGGTCAAAAATAAGACTTAAACGAAATGAACATAACCAAAATATCAATACAACGGTCTACCATTGTAGTGGTGGTATTTACGGTGCTCACCTTGCTGGGGATTGTAAGTTACAACAGCCTCAACTACGAGTTACTGCCGAAGTTCTCGCCGCCGGTACTAACCATTTCCACCCTGTATCCGGGCGCTTCGCCTTCGGAAGTGGAGAACTCGGTAACCAAAGAAATTGAAGATGCGATCTCTTCTTTAGAGAACGTAAAAAACATAAAAAGTACTTCCCAGGAAAGCTTTTCCATTATCGTGATTGAGCTGAACCAGGGTACCGACGTGGACCTGAGTTTACAGGATGCACAACGGAAAGTGAACGCCATTCTTTCCCGTTTACCCGACGATGCCGATGCACCTTCCTTGGGTAAATTTGACTTCGACGACCTGCCGATCATGAAAATGGGTGCAACGGCCAACCTGCCCGCTACCGAATTTTACGACCTGATCGACAAGCAAATTAAACCGCAGCTTTCGCGCGCGCAAGGCGTGGCCCAGATCAAGGTTTTGGGTGGCCAGGAACGCGAAGTGAAAGTGAACATCGATGCGAACAAACTGGAAGCTTACGGCATTTCCATTCTGCAGGTAATGCAGACCATCCGCAGCTCCAACTTAGACTTCCCGACCGGTGAAATTAAGGACGCCGAAGGCCAGACCCAGATCCGTTTAGCGGGTAAATTCGTTTCCCTGGATCAGTTAAGAGCTCTGGTAATTCGCGACGATGCCAAAGGGACCGTACGATTAGGCGACCTGGCCGAAGTACAGGATTCGCAGAAAGATACCGACGTTTTGAGCCGCATTAATTCCAAACCTTCCGTGGGTATTACCATCCAGAAACAGAGTGATGCGAACGCCGTGGAAGTAAGTGAGCAAACCAAAGCCACGCTGGCGCAACTCGAAAAAACCTACGCCGATATCGGCCTGAAATTCAACATTGCCAACGATACTTCCATCTTTACCCTGGAAGCCGCCGACTCGGTAATGCACGATTTATTGATTGCGGTAATTCTTGTTGCGGTAGTAATGCTGTTGTTCCTTCACTCGCTCCGGAACGCGGTAATTGTAATGATCTCCATCCCGGCCTCTCTGGTAGCTACCTTTATTGCCATGTACCTGTTCGGGTATTCGCTTAACCTGATGAGCTTAATGGCGATCTCGCTCGTGGTAGGTATTCTGGTGGATGACGCCATTGTGGTGATCGAGAATATTTACCGCCACATGGAAATGGGCAAGAAACCGGCGCAGGCCGCTTACGATGGTATCCGCGAGATTTCGGCTACGGTAACTTCCATTACCCTGGTAATTGTAGTAGTATTCGTACCGCTTGCGCTTTCTACCGGTCTGGTTTCGGATATTCTCCGTCAGTTTGCCGTGGTAGTGGCAGTGGCAACCATGATTTCCCTGTTCGTGGCCTTTACCCTGATTCCCCTATTAGCCAGCCGTTTCTCGAAGTTAGAGCATGTTTCTGACAAGAATATTTTTGGCCGTTTTATCCTCGGTTTTGAGCGGATGCTCGACAATATCATCGATGGTTTTACGGCGGCGTTGCGCTGGGCATTTGGTCATAAACTGATTGTGCTGGGGTTAACTGTTGCGGCTTTTGTAGGTGCTGTTGCTTTGGTGCCGGCCGGTTTCATCGGTAGCGAATTCATTGGCGCCGGCGACAGAGGGGAAGTTAACTTCCAGCTGGAACTGCCGAAAAACGCTACGGTAGAACAAACCAACCAGGCTACTGCCAAAGTAGAAAACTACCTTCAGAAATATCCGGAAATTACCCGCGTATTTACCACCGTTGGTGCAACTTCTGCTTCGCAGCAGGGGCAGGGCGCCGCATATGAATCGGAAATTTTCGTGGCACTGGTAGATGTGCGCCAACGTGATTTCAGCACTGATAAATTCAGCCGTATGGTGAAAGCCGAAGTGGAAGAACTGATCCCGGGCGTGAAAATTACCCCGGTGCCGGTAGGGATGGTGGGTAGCTCCCAAGCCCCGATCCAGATCCTGCTTTCCGGTCCGAACCTCGATACGCTATTGAATTTCTCGCAAAAGGTAATGCACGAAGTCGTGCAGGTGCAGGGTGCTTCCGACGTGGAAACTTCCGTAGAAGGCGGTAACCCGGAAATTGAAGTGAAAGTAGACCGTACCAAAATGGCCAGCTTAGGGTTGACCCTGGAAGGCGTAGGAGCGGGCATGCAGGTGGCCTTCAGCGGCAACACCGATGCCGAATACCGCGACGGCAACAACAACTACGACATCAACATCCGCCTCGATGAATTCGACCGCAAGAACGTAACCGACATTGCCAACCTTTCCTTCGTGAATAACCAGGGCCAGGTGGTGCGCTTAGGCCAGTTTGCCGACATCAAACAGTCTTCCGGACCATCTAAACTGGAGCGTACGAACCGGGTAACTTCCGTGAACGTGAACTCGCAGGTAGTAGGCCGTCCGACTGGTACAGTAGGTGCCGAAATCCAGGAACGCATGGCGAAAGTAAACGTACCGAAAGGCGTAACCGTGAGCTACGAAGGTAACCTGAAAAACCAGTCTGAAGGTTTTGGTACGTTGGGAATTGCCTTGCTTTCTTCCATCATTTTCATGTACCTGATCATGGTGGCGCTTTACGATTCTTACGTGTATCCGTTCGTAGTACTGTTCTCCATTCCTCTCGCCATTATCGGAGCCTTATTAGCGCTGGCTTTGGCTGCAGAAACGCTGAGTATCTTCTCGATCCTGGGTATTATCATGATGATCGGTCTGGTTGCGAAGAACGCAATTATGGTGGTGGACTTCACGAACAGTTTGAAAGCCGAAGGTGTGCCGGTGAAAGACGCGCTGGTAGAAGCCATCCGCATCCGTTTCCGTCCGATCCTGATGACGACGTTGGCGATGGTGATCGGTATGTTGCCGATCGCATTGGCCGGTGGTGCCGTGGCCGCTTCCAAGAACGGTCTGGCCTGGGCGCTTATCGGTGGTCTTACTTCCTCTATGTTCCTGACCTTAATTGTAGTACCAATCATTTACTACATCTTCGACCGTATCCTGGCCAAGTTCGGCCTGGATAAGCAGACGAAGATCGAGCTGGAAGAAAAATCTCTGGAAGAACTGGAGCACGAAACAGCCGTTCAGGGCGAGAAAAACCTGGCCCACGTGCACTAAGAATAAGCTTTGCTTTTTGATGATGAATGACCCTAAAGTGGCAGGTTTCTGATAGAGATCTGCCACTTTTGTCTGAACTATGATTCATGTGATTTTTGTGATTGCCATGATTTTCAATCAATGAATTCACATGCGTGATTTCCAAATCAATTTCCAAAGTGTACGGACAGGGCTTGACCTGTCCCCACGATATTGCGGATTACACATTACCAAATTTCGTCGTCATAAATTGAAGGAAAAGCAGGGGAGAAAAAAATAATAATGAAAAATAAGATCTTACAAACCGCCTTCGACCTGTACCGCCGTTTTGGCATAAAAAGCATTTCCATGGACACGGTGGCACAGGAACTGGCAGCTTCGAAAAAAACAATTTACCAGTGGTTCGAAAATAAAGATAAGCTGGTAGAAGCCGCCTTGAATGAGTTTCTGCAGCAGGTGCGCACCTCGTCGGAAAACTCCCCGGAAAACAGCGTGGAAGCCTTGGTTAAAACGTTAAGGTTACACAACGAAAAAGTAGTGGGAATAAACGTTGCTTTCTTTTACGACCTGAAAAAATACCATTTTCAGGCCCACCAGAAACTTGACCGGTATTTGGCGGAAGAATTGCGGCCTTATTTCATTAAAAACCTGCAAAACGGCATTGAAAAAGGGCTGTACCGGAATGATATCGACCCCGAAATTGTTGCTAACCTGTGCATCGCTTCGTTTTCGGTAGTAGTTGATCAGGATGTGTTTCCTGTCAGTCAATTTAATCAGCAGGAAGTGCGGATGCAGGTTTTTAAACTGTTTTTGCGGGGTATTGTAACTTCGGAAGGTAAGCGTTTTTTACAAAGCGCTTCCGAAGAAAACTGACCCGGAAAACGCAGATTTAAGGCGCAGTTTTTGATAGGGAATGGATGAAAATATAGCCTGCCGTTTCGGGAAAAGTGTCCCGTAAATGGCAGGCTTTAAAGCGAAAAATATGAAGAAGAAGATCGTAATTATTGGAGGTGGTTTTGCGGGCGTAAACCTGGCAAAAAACTTAACCGATCAGCCGGATTTTCAGGTAACGCTGGTAGATAAAAACAACTATAATTTTTTCCCGCCGCTGCTTTACCAGGTAGCTACCGGTTTCCTGGAAGTTTCGAATATCAGTTACCCGTTCCGGAAATTGCTGCAGGGCAAGCCGAACCTGAACTTCCGTTTAGGCGAGTTAATGCAGGTGGTTCCGGAAGAAAATAAAGTGGTTTTAAGCAACGGCGAACTGCCTTACGATTACCTGATAATTGCAACCGGAACCGAGACCAATTACTTCGGTATCGAGAATATCCGGAAAAACGCGAAGCCGATGAAAACGGTGAACGATGCGATTAACCTTCGGAATTTCATGCTGCAAAAAACCGAGGAAGCCACCCTTGCTACTAACGAAGCTGAGAAGCGCAAGCTTACTACCATCGTGGTAGCCGGCGGCGGCCCTACCGGGGTGGAAGTTGCCGGGATGCTGGCCGAAATGCGGAAGAATATCGGTCAGAAAGATTACCCCGAATTAACCGGCATCGACAGCAAGATTTACCTGGTAGACGGCGCGCCGACAGTGCTGGCACCCATGAGCCAAGCTTCCCAGAAATACACCTATGATTCCCTGGTAGAACTCGGCGTAGAGGTGAAACTGAACAAGCAGGTAACCGACTACCAGAATGACATCGTGACCTTTGCCGACGGCGAAACGATCGAAACCAAGATCCTGATCTGGGCGGCCGGCGTAACCGGTAAAGCTATTGAAGGCTTCCCGACGGAAAGTTACGGGCGCGGCAAACGCCTGGTGGTAAACGAAGTAAATAAGGTAAATAATACCGCGAATATTTTTGCCATTGGCGATATTGCTTTGCAAACTACGGATCAGAACTTCCCGAACGGGCACCCCCAAGTGGCGCAGGTTGCCATTCAGCAAGGGAAACTGCTGGCGCAGAACCTGCAAGCCGCACAGCAAAACAAACCGCTGAAACCCTTTGCTTACCACGACAAAGGCTCGATGGCCATTATCGGCCGTAAAAAAGCGGTAGCGGACCTGCCGAAACCAAAACTGCATTTTAACGGGTTCATTGCCTGGATTATGTGGCTTTTCGTGCACCTGGTTTCGTTGATCACGGTTCCTAACCGCGTAAAAACGCTCTATAACTGGATGATCGCGTATTTCACCAAAGACCAGGCCATGCGCATGATCATCCGGCCGGAGAAAATCGATATCCCGAAACCGGAAAAAACCGAAAAGGTGTTGCACCTGGAAGAACTGCTTAAGGCCTCGTAAATAGTATATTACTAAAGCTCTGGTTTTTGATTGCATGGTTTAATAACCGGCCGGAGAGGTTTACTTAAGAATCTACCGGCAATCTGCCGGCAAATACAAGCAAAAGGCGCCCAATCCGGGGCACCTTTTTTATTTCAAACCACTACCCTTTATTTCAGCGGTTGCGGCCTGGGTTACGCGGCATATTCGGATCTCTGTTCGGATCCTTCGTCGGATCGATATTGGGGTTCTGATTTGGGTTTTGGTTAGGGTTCTGATTGGGATTCCGATTCGGATTCTGGTTCGGCGGCATGTTCGGGTTCCGGCCACCAGTTGGCGGCACATTCGGATTATTCGGGTTATTCCGGTTTGTACCGGAAGTAGGGGATGCATTCCGGTTCATATTGGGGTTCCGGTTCAGCTTGTCTACTTTTACTTCGGTGCTTTTAACCGTGCCGCGGATCTTTTCATCTCTTTCTTCCACTTCTTTGCTCATCCGGATCTCTTCCACCACCCGGCTTTCTTTCCCTACTACCGGTACTTCGGCGCGTTCGGTCATTTCGAAATCGCCTTCTTTAAAATTGGCAAAATCAGCTTCGGTGGCCGGCCGGTTAACCGGGTTCCGTTCTACCCGGATGTGCTCTTCGCGCAACCGGATACTGGCTTCCACCGGTTTTTCAATGATGCGGCTCCGCAGGCGGGCGCCGCCGGTTTCTACGACTCTTTTGCCCACATTCATTTGTTCTTCTATTACCGGAATAGTGCCTGTGGCCGCACCTTTATCGGCCGTGCCACCCTGGAGCTGACTGGCGCGTGCTGCAACGTCCACGCTGCCGAACTGGTCCATGATCCGGGCAGCGTTCTGGGCTTCTACGGCTGAACTGGCATGAACGGTAACCACCGAAGAACGGCGGGCTACGTTGGTGTATCTGGTGGCTTCTTCGCCTTTGCCGAATAAGGAACTGAAGAATCGACTTACCGAATCGCCTGCACCTGCATTGTTGTTTTTAAAATTCTGATTGTTGTTGTTGCTGGTTGATAGGTCGATATTTTCTTCGTTAAAACCACGATTTATTAGCTCCTGCATTGCTTCCTGAGCTTTGGCTTTGTTGTCGAAGATACCAATTACTGTGTGTGTCATATTGCTGAAATAAGTTAAAGTGAAAAATTGGGTTTATTGTAGGTGAAAAATTGATAGGATATTTGCGCCTTAAACCAAGGCTTGGGGGTTGTACCCGGTTTCATTGGTCATCGCGTAAGCTTAGGCGAAGCCGTAACTTGTGAGTAAAGATTTGGTCCGTTTTTAACCGATCTTGCCTGCAAGGCAACTTTAGTTGCTGCTCAAGTGAAATGCTAAAATTCTGGATCAAAGGGCCTCGCCAACTATATACCGGCAATCAAGAGAAAAGCATTCGTTTGGGCTTTTGATTCGGTTTCCGTCTAGGAATTTGCCTGGAACGCGATAGGTTACTTAAAGAAATGCTTACCGGCTATGTTGTTGTTTCCGGTTCCGTGCCTTCGGAAGGCTCGATCCGGATCTCGTTATCGCGCGATACCTGTACTTCTTCTTTTCGTAAGGTTACGTGTTGCGGGGCGGGCGTTTCGGTGCGGTGCCGGGTAACGCGTACTTCTTCTACCAGCAGCAGCTTTTTTACCAGCACTTCCTGCAGCACCGGGTAAATGGTTGTGTCGCCTTCCTGGCGCACGGGTGGCGGGTTGTCTACGTATTGATCCACGGCCACGTGTTCTACGGTTATATTTTCCTGCACCAGCGGTATATCCACCTCTTGCTCTTCTTCGTGCACTTTTTTTATGAGCCGGAGCTTGCCGGTTTCTACCACCTCTTTTTCAACTTTCAGCTGTTCTTCTATCACAGGAATGGAGGCAGCTTGCTTTGGCGGTTCATTGTAAGGCGGATTGTTGTTTTCCATGATATTTAATTGACCTGTGTTACACTTGAATATCTACGGCTTGCTTTTTGGATGGTTGTAAGGTCTTGATTTATAATTATTTGGCTATATAAAAAATGATTTATATATAAAACATAAGGCGAATGAGGTCGTAGACAATCAAACCACAAATTTGTTTTTCACCTTAAAAACCAAGCAATTATGGCCGAATTAAACGTACAACGCCGCCACAGCAGACCATGGTGGATCTGGCTTTTACTGGCTCTCGTAGTTATCGGGATCCTGTACTTTCTGCTCCGCGACAACAGTGGAAATAACAGACATATGAACAACACGACCGGGGCCACCACCGCCTTCATCATTCCTGCTCCGGAAAGTTTTTACAGTTAAAGCTGAACCCGAATTTGTTTTAAAGTTTTTGCTGCAATTCACCCATCAGTTCAGGAATCTGCCTGAATGCCCATCGAATTTTTAGCCGGCTTCGTGCCGAACCCTAAACCGCATTTTTTTTTAACAATCATGAATGAAAATCAGGAAAACCGCCTGCAAACCTTGAGCGGCAGCAATTTTGAAATTGCCGAAAACGAACCCAACATTAAAGGCTGGACCATTAAAGACCAGGACGGCCGCAAGATCGGGGAAGTAGATGACTTAATCTTCGACGCCGAAACCTTCAAAGTACGCTACATTGTAATGGATCTGGAAGGCAACGTGCTGGACCTGGAACCAAGAAATGTGCTGGTACCTATCGGGCTGGTAGAGCTGGACGCCAAAGATGACGACGTAATTCTGCCGGGCGTTACCGCCGATCATTTACGGGCCTTACCGCGCTTCGACAAAGACCGCCTGGACCGCACTACCGAATCCGAAGTAGTAGCAGCCTTTAAAGATATGGGCAACAAGCCCACCGGCTCCGGAAGCGGCTTTTACGACCAGGAACGCTTCGACGAAGAAAGAGCCTACCGCAACCGGCCTGCTACTGGAAAATCTATTCCCATAATTGAGGAGCAGATGAAAGTAGGTAAGAAAGAAGTGGAAACCGGTGGCGCGCGTTTAAGAACCCGCATCGTAGAAAAACCGGTAGAAAAAGACGTTACCCTCCGGCAGGAACACGTAAAAGTAGAACGCCGCCCGGTAGACCGCCCCGTTACCGAAGCAGACATAAATGCGTTCAAGGAAGGGGAGGTCGACATCAGAGAACGGGCTGAGATTCCGGTAGTGGGTAAAGAAGCCCGCGTAGTAGAAGAGGTCCGCATGAGCAAGGAAGTGGAAGAACGGGAAGAAAAGATCCACGGCACCGTACGAGGTACCGAATTAAAAGTGGACAAGCTGAACCCGGACCCCAACCTGAACCGGAATGTGCCACCTACCACCGGAACGAATCCGAACGTACCGCCAACCGGCGCCCGCAACCCGAATATGCCGCCAAACCGGAACCCGGGCCAGATGCCAAACCCGAACCAGAATCCGAACATCGATCCCAATAAGGACCCGAACAAAGATCCCAATCAGCCCCGCTTAGACCCAAATGATCCATTGCGGAAAATAAAATAAAAAAAGAGGCAGCTCCGTAAAGCTGCCTCTTTTTTTATGCATTTATCACGGGAACAAATCGGTTCATCGCGCAAGTTTAGCGGAGTGTAACTTGTGGGAAACCATTGGGTAAGTTTGTAACTGACCTTGCCTGCAAGGCAAATAGAGCTTTGTCACTGGAAACTGTAGAATGGTTAGAAGCTATCTCAAAATGGGTGTCATGTTGAGCGATAGCGAAACAACCCGTCGGCTACTAGAAGCTATCTCATAAATGAATTTACCTCGTAAAAGAGGTATGGAATTGACAGATAAACAGTGGGAAAAGGTAAAGGATTTGATACCTATCCCGCAGGTAAGAGCAGTTGGAAAAGGTCGCCCTTGGCGCGATACCCGGCCTGTTTTGGAAGGGATCTTGTGGATACTCAGAACAGGCGCTCCCTGGAAGGACTTGCCGGAACGGTTTCCACCTTACCAGACCTGTCACCGCAGGTTTCAGCAGTGGCAGAAAGCAGGCGTATTACAGCAGATAATTGCCGGTTTAGCCAAAGACCTGCACGAGAGAGGCGATGTAGACTTAAGTGAATGTTTTATAGACGGCACTTTCTGCATGGCTAAAAAAGGGGGCTCTTGTTGGAAAGACTAAGAAAGGTAAAGGCACCAAGATCATGGCAATCACAGACGCTAGTGGTCTTGTTTTATCTGTCTCAATCCACTCCGCCTCGCCTCACGAAGTAGGGCTGGTAGAGAAAGTGCTGGATGAGCGCTTTGTTGAACAACTGCCAGAGAAACTCATTGGCGACAAAGCCTATGATTCAGACCCGCTGGATGAGAAACTAAAAGAAAAAGGAATTGAGTTGATTGCTCCGCATAGAAGCAACCGCAAAAGCAAGAAAACCCAGGATGGAAGAAAGCTCAGAAGATATAAAAGAAGATGGAAGATCGAACGATTCTTTGCCTGGCTATTTAACTATCGCAGAACCGTAGTCAGGTATGAATACAAGGAAAACAACTTCCTGGCATTTGTCCTTTTGGCTTCCATAATCATCCTTTTAAAAGCATTCTTCCATTTATGAGATAGCTTCTAGTAAAAACGTTAAATCTGGCTTAGGTGCTCAGAGTCAACGAGGTCCTTCGCTGTCGCTCAGGATGACAGGTGTATTTTTTAGTTTGCTTTTGGAATAACTGCTTCTGCTTTTACATGCTAATTATTAGTTAAATATGAAAACTTAGCTGATAAATGAAACTTCATTGTGCCTATTCATTGCCGTCTGCTTTAGCTGACGGTTCCATGGCAATGAAGGCTGTAGATAAATACATTTAAGGAGCAGCTTTTCGACATACAACTATTGCGATTTTAGTTTCTACGTCTTTTTACTTAAAGCAGCACCGGTAAAATCTCTTTCAAACTGGCGCATTCCTTAAAATCCGGATGTTCGATATTGCTTTCTACCATTTCGTGCACCCAGGTGGTATGGAACGGCACATGAATGGCTTTGCCGCCAATATTAAGCACCGGCAGAATATCCGACTTCAGCGAATTGCCAATCATCAGGAATTCCTCCGGTTGGATATCGAGATGTCTGATCAGTTTCAGGTAGTCGCTTTCTTTTTTATCGGACATGATCTCGATGTGGTGAAAGTGCTGCTCCAGACCCGATTTTTTTAGTTTCCGTTCTTGGTCGAGCAGGTCGCCTTTGGTTGCCATTACCAGCCGGTACTTTCCTTTCAGGGCCGATACCACTTCTTCTACGCCTTCCAGCAATTCCACCGGTTTTTCCAGCATTTCTTTACCCAATGCAATTATCTTCTCTATCGCCGTCAGGTCAATGGTTTTGTCGGTAACGGTCAGGGCGGTTTCGATCATGGAAAGCATAAAGCCCTTTATTCCATAACCATAAAGGGGCATGTTGGCAATTTCTATTTTCAGCAACTCCCTTAAAGTGGCATGTTCGGGCAGGTACGCTTCCAGCATCCGGCAAAAATCAAGCTCGGTTTCCCGGAAGAAAGGTTCATTTACCCAAAGGGTATCATCTGCATCGAAGGCAATAACTTTTATGTTCATGCGGGTGGTTTAAGACTGCTTTGTTTTGAAGCAGGTTCAGGAGGCCAAATGTAGAAAGAAGTTGAATTTCCTGCTAGTAAATCTGAAACGCCAGTATCTTATTCATGGCCGTCTGCTTTAGCTGACGGATCCGTCAGCTAAAGCAGACGGCCATGAA
>NZ_VTWT01000005.1 GCF_008727925.1 Adhaeribacter soli
TTCAACCCAAAACAAACACTTTTTTTAATCCCCCTCAAATTTTTAGCTTGATCTCTAAAACCCGTCCGGCTAAACGAAAATGGCTAAAAAGAAAAGCCTCCGGATACTCCGGAGGCTTTAGCTGTTCACTCACCCAAACTAGGTTAATAGCCCCGCTTGCGCGAGGACACTAACCGGTTTATCTTTTATAATCTGGCCGCTCGGGAAAAATTCCCAAAAGCCGGTTCACCTATAGAAGACGCTCAAATATCATAGCAGAAAATGAAGAAAAAGTGAAGTGTTAAAGAAAAAGCCCCGGTTGTTAAAAATAAATTTTTCAGAAACCCGAAAACTGCTTGCGCTGGTAGAAAGCAAAAAAGCCTGAAAACATTCAGGCTTTTGGTTAGTTATGGGCTTTCAGGGAGCACCTATTCTTTATTTGTTTTTTCCGAAATAACAGATATCGGCGTAGACGGACCAATTTTCTTTATTCCTTTTTTCACGACCTGCTGTTTGCTTTTAGCCGGTTTTGGCGTTACTTTCCTTACCTGCCCTTTTTTAGTAGTGGTTTGGGTCTGGGCAGGAATGGTTCCTAATAAAAACAAACAGAAGACTGTTTTGGCAAAACGTTTCATTCCCGGTTCAGGCATTTACAATTCACACCCCAATTTCGGAAGGCAAAATGAAATTAAAATGAAGCCGGTAAACCTTGTTTAAAGCATCAGGAAATCGCCTTCGGATTAGGGACCAGCAGCGAAAAAGTGGTGCCCTTTCCTTTTTCGGAGTTGACTTTTATCTGAATGTCGTGGAAACGGGCAATGGTTTGTACGATCGGCAGCCCCAAACCGTAGCTGTCGTGGTTTTCGCGGTTGCTGGCCCGGCTGAACCGGTTGAATAGTTCGGGTAAGGCTTCGGCCGGAATGCCAGTTCCGGTATCCTGCACATCGATCCGGTAACCTTCTTCCGTAGCAAGCCCCTGGATAAAAATACTCCCGTTTTCAGAATTATACTTAATGGCGTTGTTTATCAGGTTGAAGAACATGGTAAAAAGCAGCGGCCGGTTCCCTTCCAAAATGGGCACCGGGCGAACCATGTCCATTTTAAGGCTGATATTTTTTGCTTCCAGACGGTCTTCTATTTCTTCGGCTACCTCTTTTACCAGTGCTTCCAGGTCGGTTTTATCGGTTTTCAGGAACTGGTCGTTTTCGATCTGGGAAATAAGCAGCAGGCTCTTTATCACGTTTTTCAGCCGGCTCAGCGTTTTTTGCGATTCGATCAGTTTTAAAGTCAGGTGTTCGGGCAGGTTTTCCTCGCTCAGAATATTTTCGAACCGGTTCTGCAGAATGGAAATGGGCGTAAGCAGTTCGTGCGCAACGTTCGACATAAATTCCCGCTCTTTCTCGAAAGCCGCCTGGATCAGGCGCATCATTTCGTTTATGCTCCGGTCAAGGTAAACAAAATCGTCGGTACTGGTACTTATAGGTGTGAAGTTGAACGTAGCCGGGTGGTGCACATCGCGCAGTTTAGTATCGATAATGCGCTTTAAGGGCTTTAAAATTAACCGGGCGAAAAATATATCGGTAAAAACGGTTACCACCGCAATGCTCACCAGCAGAATAAACGCCAGCGACCTCAACATGGCATGCCGTTCCTGGATCGCGCCCAGGCTTCGCCCGATTTCGAGCAGGTAATGCTGCCCCTCGTGCTGAAAATAATAATCGAGAATGCGGTACTCTACCACCTGGTTTTCAATATCCCGCTTGGCGTTGTAATAAACGATCCGCGGGGTTTCCGGGCCGGTAGGTTCCAGGGTAATAAATTCCTCCTTTAAAAGGTTGTAACTGGCAAAAGAACTGTCCTTGTCGTTGGCAATGAATTTTTCGATCCCGATCCGGTTCATGATCCGGAGCGCCTGTTCTTCCTTTAATTTCAGGCGCCGGTCGGTATGTTCCATGGCAATTTTATCGATGAGCGAGGGCACAATGAGCGAGGCCACCACGATCATCAGGACCTTGGAAAAGGTATTATAAAGCGCGAGCTTTCCTTGCAGTTTCATGGTCAGGCATTAATGCGGTAGCCAATGCCGCGAACGGTTTCCAGCCAGTCGGTGCTGCCGTGCTGCCCCATTTTTTTGCGAAGGTTTTTTATGTGCACGTCTATGTAATTGGAATCGTAATCGTCTTCGAGCATGTTGCCCCAAATGTGTTCGGTAAGCTGTAGGCGGGTAAGCACGCGGTTTTTATGCAACAGTAAATAAGTTAGCAAGTCGAATTCTTTTTTAGTAAGATTTACCGGATTGCCGTTGCAGGAAACCGCGCGGTTCTCGAGCGAGATCACAAAATCGCCCAGCGTAATGTCGGTACTTTTTACCCCGAATTTCCTACGGTTTATGGCCTTCATGCGCGAAAGAAGCTCCAGCAGCGAAAACGGTTTGGCCAGGTAATCGTCGGCGCCCATGTTCAGGCCCTGCACTTTGTCCTGCACGGCTTCGCGGGCGGTTAAAATGATAAAACTGGCATCGGAACCGCTCTTTTTGGCTTCCTTTAACAGATCGAACCCCTCGTAATCGGGCAAACCCAAGTCCAGCAGCACAAAATCGTAAAGGTTTACGGCAATTTTTTCGGAGGCCTCAGCCCCGGTAAAAGCGGTATCGGTAAGAAAATGTTCTTTTTTCAGGAACGTCTCAATCTCCTTCGATAAACCCTTCTCGTCTTCAACAATCAGTACATTCATGCTACTAATATAAGGGAAGATTTGATATACCCCACCCCGGCAGCTAAATCAGGGAGTTTGACCCCACCCCAGCAGCTAAAAACAGGGGAGGGAGCTTCTTTGTCTGAATCAGAATTTTTAGAATTAAAGAGTTTTCAGAATTTTCCTTTTCCCCTGTACGGACAGGGCTTGACCTGTCCCCACGCATATCGCCAGCGCAGCGCCCCTGAGCCTACTTTATCTGATCTTACACAAGAAGATAAAGGCCAGCTCGGAGGGAAACTGATCCCAGTTTGTGCGTGCGCGGCCTCCTATTCATACGGTGCCGAAGGCAGGCCGCCAGGCCAGTTTGAATAGAAGACGCGAACGCACAAACGAAGCTACCCGGCTTGAGGGGGAAAGTCAGTTAAGAGTTGAAAGTTATGAGTTTAGAGTTGAAGCCATTAGAAAACAAGAACTAAAAAAGAAACTAAAGACTTACTCCTCCTTTTAACCTTACACCTTCAAATGCAGATTTAATCCTTAATTTCGCTTTCAAAACACTATCAATTTCCGCTTAAAAACCATGAAGCACTATTTCGCCGCGCTGTTACTTGCTGCCTTGCCCGGTCTGGCTTCGGCTCAGCATTATTTTCAGCAGGAAGTAAACTATAAAATCGAAGTTTCGCTCAACGACCAGACGCACGAACTTACCGGTTCCGAAGAGATCGAATACGTAAACAATTCGCCCGACCGGCTTTCCTATATTTATTTTCACCTCTGGCCGAACGCTTATAAAAACAATAAAACGGCTTTTGCCCAGCAGATGGCTCGCAACAATTCCCGCAACTTCCACTTCGCCGAAAAACAGAAACGCGGCTACATCGATGGGCTGGCTTTTGAAGTGAATGGCAAACCGGTGAAACTGGAATACGAACAACCCGATGTGGCCAAACTGATCCTGAACGAACCGTTATCGCCGGGGCAGCGCATTCTGATCCGGACGCCTTTCCGCGTGAAAATTCCCGGCGCTTTCTCCCGTTTGGGGCACGTGGAGCAATCATACCAGATCTCGCAATGGTACCCCAAACCGGCCGTGTACGACCGCAAAGGTTGGCACCCGATGCCGTACCTGGACCAAGGCGAGTTTTATTCTGAATTCGGGAAGTTCGACGTAAAAATAACCTTACCGGCCAATTACAACGTAGGCGCTACCGGCATGCTGCAAACTGCTTCCGAAATTGCCCGCATGGACAGCCTGGCCGAAGTGAGCGCTGCTAAAAAATCCTTTGGCACGGACATGAGCTTTCCGCCTTCTTCGGCTAAAACCAAAACGCTGCACTACGTCCAGGACCGCATTCATGACTTTGCCTGGTTTGCCGACAAGCGCTTTAACGTATTGAAAAGCGAAGTGGAACTACCCCAATCGAAACGCAAAGTTACTACCTGGCTTTTGTTCCTGAACCGCAATGCGCCCGGCTGGCTGGCCCGCAAAAACGACCTGAACACCGCCATCAGCAAATATTCCGAACTGGTGGGCGAATACCCGTATGCAGCCGCCACGGCGGTAGACGCCGCGCTGGGCGAAAACGTAGGCGGTATGGAATACCCGATGGTTACCGTTACCACGCCTTCGGCCATTATTCACGAAGTGGGTCATAATTGGTTTTACGGCATTCTGGGCTCCAACGAACGCGAGCACCCATGGCTGGACGAAGGCCTGAACTGCTACATCGAGAACCGGACCGCCGCCGAAAAAGACTCCGATGCCGGGATGCTTTCCGGTCTCCTGGAGCCACCTCTTCGCCGGATCCTGGGCCTTGAAGAAGTAAATGCCAACGCCCTTAACTACGCCGCCTGGCTGCTCACCAATTCCAGGGGAGCCGACCAGCCCATTGAATTTCCGTCGGAGCATTATACCAAGACCAATTATGCCGGCATTGTGTACCTGAAAACGCCGGCTGCTTTCACTTACCTGGAAACCTACCTGGGCCGCGACCGCTTCGACAAAGCCATGCATGCGTATTACGAGAAGTGGAAATTTACGCATCCGTACCCGGAAAACCTGCAGGCTGTTTTTGAAGAAGTTTCCGGCGAAAAACTCGACTGGTTTTTCAAAGATTTGCTGCAAACCACCGAACTGGTAGATATCGGTATTAAAAAAGTAGAGAAAACCATAGACGGTTACCGGGTAACTTTAAAGAACGAAGGCAAATTTGCTGCCCCGGCCCCCGTAGCCGCCATTAATGAAGCCGGGGAAATAACCAAAGTGCAGTGGACCAAACCGTTTACCGGCGAAGAAACCTTAACCTTTATTGGCGTAGCCGACCGTTTCGAGGTAGATCCGGCGTATTTACTACCGGAAACCGACCGCCGCGACAACCAGATGAAAACGACCGGCTTGCTGCCGAAATCGGAACGACTGGCGCTGCAGCCGCTGGCCGGCCTGGAACAGAACCGCAAGAAACAGCTTTACTTTTTACCCGTGATCGGCGCCAATACCGCCGATAAACTTATGCTGGGCGTTGCTTTGTATAACAGTAGCGTGCAGGCTAAAAAAGTAAATTACCTGCTCATGCCTATGTACAGCTTCCACCAGAACGAAGTGAACGGCATCGGCAATATCAATTATAATTTCGTGCCGCACGGCAGCAGGTTCCTTCGGCAGGCAATCCTGGGCTTTAATTTCCAGCGTTTCGAATATTTCCGGAAGTACGAGCCCTCGCTTACTTTCAATTTTAAACGGGCAACTGTGGCCAGGCCACGGCAACAATTGAAAATTGCCATTACCAGCATTAACCACGAAAAGAGTAAAATTAACCCGATACTGGAGCATGCTGAGATTGGCAGCTTTTTCCCGCTTTTACACCAGCCGGAAAAGATCGGGGGCCAAACCCTGACCTATACCATCTGGCAGACCAATGCCGTACAAAAAGCCGGTCTTGAGTTACAGTTCCAGCACTTGGGTTCTAACCCAAAGGCCTCCGATAACCAAAGCAACGCCTTGCGCGGAACTGCTTTTTACGAACGTTACTGGAGCAAGCACAAAAGCGCGAAAGCCCGTTTGTTTGGCGGTAAGTTCTTCACCCAAGGCGAGCAGCCCTTTTACATGGGTTTGAGCGGCAGCCCCGATTATTTAAAAGAAACCATTTTCCTGGACCGGGCGCAAAAATCCGAATCGATCCGGGCGCTGGTTGATCAGACCGATTTGCGTGACGGGGCTTTCAAAAACTTCATTCCGGCCTTTACCGATAATTGGCTGACTACCCTGAACCTGGAAACCGAACTGCCTTTTGTGCCGCTGAGCGTTTACCTAGATCTGGGAAAAATGGCCGATGTAGACGAAGTATTTTACGGCACCGGCCTTGCTTTGAACATCGGCAAAGGCTTCTTCAGCCTGTACTTACCGGTTGCGGGCAGCAACTTTGCGGGCGACACTCCCGAAAACTTTAAAGATTTCCGCCGGAATATCCGCTTCAGCCTGCAACTTAACAAGTTTAATCCGTTTAAATTACTGAACGAAGGTCTCTAAATGAAGAAAGTTATTTTCCTGTTGCTCCTGCCTTGGCTAACCGGTTGCTCCACCGATTACCCCAATCTGCCTGCTTTTTCGCAAACCCGGCAACTCCAGGCGGTAATTGAAACCCCGGCTGGTTCGGCCCACAAATATTACTACAATGCCGGCACCGGAGAGTTTACCCGCCTGCAGGAAGCCGGTCAGGACAAAATGATCCGTTTTTTACCTTACCCGGGCAATGCCGGCTTTATTCCCTCCACCCGCATAGACAGCGACGGCGACCCGCTGGAAGTGTTGGTAATTGCCGAAAGCCAGCCCACAGGCACCGTTACGGAAATAATGCCTTTGGGCATGCTGCTGCTGGAAAGAGGCGGCGAATTGTATTACCAGCTCATTGCCACGCCTGCCCGGCCGGGAGAGCGCCTGCTTGAAGCCACCAATTACCAGGAATTCTCCACTAAAAATGCTGCCGTTAAGAAAATTCTGGAAACCTGGTTTTTACAGTCCGATCCTGCTTCCGGCACCAAAATAATGGGCTGGAAAGATGAAAATTTCGCCGAAAATATCGTGCAGCAAAAGTTAAAGTAAGTTAACAGACATTGGTATCTGGATATTGGTATTAAGACTGAAAATATACGAGGTCTTGTAATTCAATAGATTATATAGCTGTATTTCAGGTCAGGTTATCCGGTAATTTTAGTCTTGCTACTGAACTGGTTTAAACAAAAGAGCCTTTCCGCTTTAGCAGAAAGGCTCTTTTAATTTTTAATGCTGAAACCTAGCGTTTTTCTATTCGATCAGGTTTACTTTATTCTTTACTACTTCTACCGCCTGGCGCATATTTTCTACGTTTTGCTTGGCGGTAGCCTGTTGCTTGACATTGTTTTCGGTATCGAGGTTCAGCTGGGTTAGCTCCTGGGCATTCTGGGCCAGTTCGGCTTCCAGTTGAATTTTACGCTGCTTGTTCTTTTCGATGTTGCGTTTAATATCGTCGGCAGCTTTAATAACCCGTGTTTCCTCCGCCTGGGTATTGGCCAGCACTTTTTCGGCATCAGCAACCTGACGGGCAATATCTTCGCGGTACAGCTGGCGGGCAAATTCTTTCAGGATGGTTTCAGCGGCCTGGTACTGGGTTGGGGTGGCATCTTTATTTACGTAGGCGCTTCCCATATCAAGGCTCCACCAAACCAACGTACCGGTTTCCGAAGCAATTACCGAAGAAACGATGCGTAAAGGCGTTGGGGCAATGCTTTCAATTTTTCCCTGCTCAATGGTATAAATGCCTTTATTGCTTTGCAGGATGTTCTTGCCGGTAAGCTTGCCTACTTTTTCTTTCAGGTAATTCTGCCAGGCTTTCTCTACCAGTTTATGATCGAGCTGAATGCTGATGCGCTGGCCTTTGCGCGGCACGTTGTTCACAGTGAGTTCAGCTTCTTCCACGTTTGTCTTCTGGGCAAACCCGAAGCTTGCGATCAGCATAAAGGCAACTGAAAGTAAAAGGCTTTTCATATGGCAGTAGGAATATAGTTTATTTTGAATTTTGGACTTCTAAATTATAGAAAACAAACCGCTTTCCGAACAACCTTCCCCTTATTTTTTTCAAACCCGCCCTTAAACAGCTTTTTAACCCAAAAGGTTACCGTTTTTAAAGGGAAATTTTGTCTGAATCAGAATTTTAGAATTCACAGAATTTTAACTTTTAGCAAAGGTTTGGCTCGTGCGAGCTCCCCTCCTTTTTTCAAGGAGGGGCTGGGGGTGGTTTTGTTTCAAGTGAAAAATGCCGCATATTTCAGGGAAAAAAAACACAGAAGAAAGAGAAGAACTACTTCAACCAAATGATAAAAGGCAGAAAGCCAGCAATGGAAAACAGGAGCTTTGAAAAAACAGTAGCTTTTAAGGCTAAAAAGCAACCAGCACTACCAACCTGATGAGATCTCTCCTGACGCCGGGATGACGGAAAAACGTATTAAAAATCACAAAAAAACCTATACCCCTTCCAAACCACCTTACTAACAGAAACAAACCCGCATAAACCGCAAACTTCCAAAACAACCTTGTATCTTTGTCTTTCAGTCCCGCACCGGAAAAACCAGTACCGCAAACGGGCGTTAAACCATGAAAATTACCGTTTGCCGCAAAGAACATTTTAATGCCGCCCACCGGTTGCACAACCCGGCCTGGACCGAGGAGCAGAACGCTTCCTTTTTCGGACTTTGCAACAGCCCCAATTTTCACGGCCACAATTACGAGCTCATCGTGAAACTGACCGGCGAGGTAAACCCGGAAACCGGCTACGTGTACGATCTCAAAAAACTCAGCGACCTGATCGGCCGGGAAGTAATTTCCCGTTTCGACCACAGGAACCTGAACCTCGATACCGAAGAATTCCGGGAACTGAACCCCACTGCTGAAAACATTGTCATCGTTATATGGAACCTGTTGCGGGCCAAAATAGAGCCGGCGTATGCACTTTCCGTAACCCTTTATGAAACCGAACGAAATTTTGTCCAATACAATGGAGAATAGGGAACAACACGACCACGATTCCGGTCACGATCACCTGAGCGCTTCCCAGCAAACCCCGCTTCGCCCCGACGCTTTTGAGCTGCCCGACGACGAAAAGATCCGCATCATAGAAGGCCACTTTGCCGAAATTATGCATACCCTGGGCCTCGACCTAAACGACGACAGCCTGAAAGGCACGCCGCACCGGGTGGCTAAAATGTACGTGAAAGAGGTTTTCTCGGGCCTGAACCCGAAAAACCGGCCGCATGCCCGCTCTTTCAGCAACCATTACCAGTACAACCAAATGCTGGTAGAGCGCAACATTACCCTGTTTTCGTATTGCGAACACCATTTTGTTCCGATCGTGGGCAAGGCACACGTAGCTTATATCCCGGAAGAGCACGTAGTGGGTTTATCGAAACTGAACCGCATTGTGCAGTATTACGCCAAGCGCCCACAAGTGCAGGAGCGCCTTACCATTCAGATCGCCAACGAACTGAAAAAAGCCTTGCGCACCGAGAACGTAGCGGTTTTAATTGAAGCCGACCATTTGTGCGTGATGAGCCGCGGCGTGAACGATGTAAGCAGCAACACCATTACGTCCGAATACAGCGGCCTTTTCCGCGAAGCACAATACCGGAACGAGTTTCTGCATTATATTGGTAAACAGTAGGTTTTATAACCCGGAAAGTAACCCCACAGATTCTTTGCGTATACTACTAATTTTCACTCAGAGAATTTAACGCGCTAACATGCAATAAAGATGGCAGGAAAAATTCTAATTACCGGTGGAACCGGACTGATCGGCACCCGTTTATCCGAAATGCTGATCGATTCGGGCTACGAGGTGGCGCACCTGAGCCGGCAAACCGGCCAGTTTTCGCGCTATAAAACCTTCCGCTGGGATATTAAAAACCATTTCATCGACGATCATGCCATTTCCTGGGCCGATTACATTATAAACTTGGCCGGCGCCGGCGTTTCGGATGAAAAATGGACCGAGGAACGAAAAAAAGAGATCCTAAACAGCCGCGTAGAAAGCACCAACCTCCTCTTCAATTGCCTGAAAAGTACGCCCAATCGGGTAAAAGGCTTTCTGGCCGCTTCCGCCATCGGCATTTACGGCGATTCCGGCGAACAGCTCGTTACCGAAGAAAGCCCTTATGCCGACGATTTCCTGGCCGATGTGGCAAAAAAATGGGAAGCTGCTTCGTGGCAAATGCACAGCATGGGAATCCGGACAGTTATTTTCCGGATCGGCATTGTGCTTTCCGACCAGGGCGGCGCCTTGCCGCAAATGGCCAAACCCATTAAGCTTATGGCCGGCGCACCGTTGGGTTCGGGCAAACAGTACATGAGCTGGATCCACATCGACGACCTTTGCCAGTTATTCATTAAAGCCATCGAAGAACCGCAATTTCACGGAGTTTTTAACGCCGTTTCCCCCAATCCGGTAACGAATGAAACTTTCACCAAAGCCTTGGCCGAAGTCATGCACCGGCCGCTGCTCGTTCCAAAAATTCCGGCTTTCGGACTGAAACTGGTACTAGGCGAACTAAGCGAAGTAGTGCTGGGCGGCTCCAAGGTAAGTTCTGCTAAAATTCAGAATACCGGCTTCACCTTCGAATACAGTTCCCTGGAAGAAGCCCTCGCTTCCTTTTACCACCAGGAAGCTTGATCGAAATTCCGTTGACTGAAGTCAACGGCAATAGATAAGAAGATATTAGTAATAGGAAGGAGGTTGTATGTTTGAGGGCTCCTTGGTAATCATCAGAAACAGCGGTAAAGGGTAAAGAACACCTACCAAAACAACCTATCCATTGCCGTTGACTTCAGTCAACGGAACTTTCTAAAGTTAAAAGCATTAAGAAAGTCCTAAACGGTAGGTTAAAAAAAAGAAAAACCCGGCTTAACAGCCATTTAAAGCCTTTTGAAAATTATTTTTTTAAAAGGCTTTACTTTTTATTAGCATCATCGTAATATTGCAATGAACAAATAGTAAAGATTATGGGCGCTACCAAAACCGATCATTTCACGGCACAGCAAAATGAACTGGCTAACCTGGCCAAAGCCTTAGGTCATCCGGCCCGCATTGCCATTCTGGAAGTTCTATTAAAAATGGAAGCGTGCATTTGCGGCGACATAGTAAACGAACTTCCTTTGGCCCAGCCTACCGTTTCGCAACACCTGAAAGAACTTAAAAACGCCGGCCTGATAAAAGGCAACATCGAAGGAAATTCCATTTGCTACTGCATCGACGCCGAAAACTGGAATAAGTATAAAGAATTGCTTTCCGCCTTCTTCGCTCAACTGAACCTGAAAATAAATTGCTGCTGAAACCCATCTGCCTTGTAGCGTAGGGCTTGAACCCTACGCTACAAACCATTTAATTTCCTCATTTTCAAATCTTCAAATTTTCAAATCTTCAAATTGAATAAAGCCATGAACCAGAACGTATTTCCCAGAATGCATGTGAGCTTGTATGTAAGCAACATCGCCAGAACCGTAGATTTCTACACCACTTTCTTCGGTCAGGAAGCTACCAAAGTAAAGCCCGGTTATGCCAAGTTTGTACTGGATAAACCTTCGCTTATTATTTCGTTTGTAGAGAACCCGGCGCGCGTTCAAAACAATTTCGGCCATCTGGGCTTTCAGGTAGAAACAGTAGCCGAACTGGAAGAAAAACTAACCCTTGCCCGCGAAAAGAACCTGGTAGCCAAAGAAGAAATGGGTACTAACTGCTGCTATGCCAAACAAGACAAATACTGGGTAAACGATCCGGATGGCGTGCAATGGGAAGTATATTATTTCCACGAAGATGCCGAGTTCAACGACCCGCATTACGAAGCTCAAAGCGCGGAAGCCTGCTGCATTGCCCCGGTTCAGACAACCATCGAAATGCCAGCTTCTTCCTGTTGCGAACCAGCTGCCGCTTCCGAAAAACCAAAATTCGACCTGAGCAACCTCATTGCCACCTCAAACAAAAATAACTGCTGCTAATGAAAAAGATATTAGTGCTTTGTACCGGCAACAGCTGCCGGAGCCAGATAGCCGAGGGTTATTTGCGCCATTTTGCCCACGGGAAAGCCGAAGTTTACAGCGCCGGCATCGAAACGCACGGCGTAAACCCGCGCGCCATTGGCATTATGCAGGAAGACGGAATTGATATTTCCGGCCACACGTCCAACAATGTTTCCGAATACATGGGCATCGATTTCGATTTTGTGATCACGGTTTGCGACAACGCCCAGGAAAACTGCCCTTTCTTTCCCGGCTTTGCCGAAAAATTCCATTACAACTTCCCCGATCCGGCCAAGGCAACCGGCACCGAAGCAGAAATTATGGCCCAATTCCGGGAAGCACGCGACCAGATCAAGGAATATTGCCGGAAGTTTGTAGCGGAGCATTTGTAGTCTTCTGAAATTCTTCCAGGCGTTTCCGCTAATTTTTGCTGCCATGCTGCAAGAATCCTGTGATTGGATGGAACCAGTTTGATTCAATTAACCAGGTGTTGCTTGAGCTGCCTCTGAAATCACAAGATCCTTTCAGGATGCCAATAAAAAACGATTTTTATATAACCTTCTCCAAATGAGTCAGTGTACCGTTGAAAAAAAGAAAAGATTATCCGTACTGGACCGTTTCCTGACCGTCTGGATCTTTGTAGCTATGGGAATCGGGGTGCTGCTGGGCTACATTTTCCCTCAGAGTGAGCAGTTCATCAATCAATTTCAGGTGGGAACGGTAAACGTACCGATCGCCATTGGCCTGATATTAATGATGTACCCGCCGCTGGCCAAAGTGCGTTACGAAAAACTGGGCCGGATCTTTTCCAATGTGAAGGTCATTACGCTTTCGCTTGTTTTGAACTGGATCATTGGGCCTATCCTGATGTTTCTGCTGGCCGTTATTTTTCTGCACGATCGTCCGGAATATATGGTAGGCATTATTTTAATTGGCCTGGCGCGTTGCATTGCCATGGTACTGGTCTGGAACGAGCTGGCCGAAGGCGACCGGGAATATGCGGCCGGACTGGTAGCGTTCAACAGTATTTTCCAGGTACTTTTTTATAGCGTTTTCGCCTATGTTTTCATTACCGTTTTACCAACCTGGTTCGGCCTGGAAGGCAAAATTGTAGACATAAAAATGAGCGACATTGCCGAAAGTGTTTTTATTTACCTGGGCATACCCTTTTTACTGGGCTTCCTTTCGCGCTCCTTTTTAAGAAAGCTGAAAGGCGATGCCTGGTACGAGCAAAAATTCATTCTGGCCATCAGCCCTATTACCTTAATTGCCTTGCTGTTCACCATTATCGTTATGTTCAGCCTGAAAGGAAACCTGATCGTGACGATTCCGCTGGACGTGGTGCGCATTGCCATTCCGTTGGTAATTTACTTTGCCCTCATGTTTGTGGTAAGCATTTATATGGGAAAATATTTAGGCGCCAATTATGCCCAGAACGCCTCCGTTGCCTTTACCGCCACCGGCAATAATTTCGAACTGGCCATTGCAGTAGCCATCGGGGTTTTCGGCCTCAACTCCGGACAGGCCTTTGCCGGGGTGGTGGGTCCGTTAATTGAAGTTCCGGCCTTAATTGCCCTGGTGAATTTTGCCTACTGGTTTCGGAAGAAATATTACCACACCAGGCCTACTTTGGAAAGCGAAATTCCGATTGCCGGTAAGTAGTTTTTTGATTCAAACGCTACTGATTATTACAGAAAAAGCCTGCTCCGTGGAGCAGGCTTTTTTTATGAAAATGTTGCAATAGATCCTTTATTTTAGATTTGCTATAAAAATTACGAAAAGAATAGAAAGTATTATATATCCTAAAATCAGTAGGGTTCCTGTTCCTTCTTTAATTGGAGGATTTAATTTATAATGTTCTAAAATCTTTTTATTTGATCCATTCTTCAGTAATAAGCAATAATTAAAATAAATGAAAGCTCCTAAAATTAATAATTGTAGAGGCTTGCCTGCTACTGGGAGCTTATAATCAAACAACCATTCTAATGTAAATAGTATTGATAATAAATTCATTCCAAGCAAGCCCCATGCAATTGAGAAAGCATAAATAGGACTTTCTTCCCCATTTCCTAAAGAACCTTTATAAATCTTATAAAAGAAATATTTATACGCCTTTATCATGCTTAGAACCCATTAGAATTGCCATTCTTCTACAATCACGGCACAATCGCCGTAGCACCTTCTCCCCCATCACCCGGCTCCACATCCTGCGCATCCTTGATCTGCAGCGAATCTACTTTTGGTTTCGGGATGTAAGATTGGCACATGTACTTTTTGCGGATCTTGACGGTAGGTTTCGGGAAACGGCCGAAGGTATAACCCAGGTCCGGGTTCTTGTACACATTTTCCATAAAAATGCCATACACCGGCAACGCTGTTTTGGAGCCCTCGCCTAAGCTGGAAGTCCGGAAGTGGATGCTCCGGTCATCGCCGCCTACCCACACGCCGGTAATCAGGTCTTTGGTTACACCCACGTACCAACCGTCGGAATGGTTGGAAGTGGTACCGGTTTTGCCGCCTACTTCGTTGCCTTTGCGCCAGCCCAAGTCGTATTCCCAGAGCGCCTGTGAGGTTCCGCCCTGTTCTTCCATCCCGCCTTTCAGCATGTAGGTCATGAGCCAGGCCGTTTCGGAGCTGAGCACTTTTTTCTGCTTCGGCATAAAGGTATGGATCACGTTGCCGTTGCGGTCTTCAATGCGGGTAACGTACATCGGCTCGGTCCGGAAACCGTTGTTCACGAACGTACCGTAAGCGCCCACCAATTCAAACAACGACACATCCGAAGATCCCAGACCAATGGAAGGTACCGCCTCCAACTTGCTTTTAATGCCGAGTTTTTTAGCGTATTCCGCTACGGTTTCCCAGCCCACTTTTTCGGTTAACTGTGCAGTAATGGAATTAATGGATTTACCCATGGCGTGCCGGATGGTAATGTTAGCACCCGAAAAATGATAATCGGCGTTGTGCGGGCTCCAGCTTTTGGCTTCGCCGTTCTCCATGTAGTTAATGGTAATGCGCTTGTCCTGCATCCGGTCGCAAGGCGAGTAGCCTTTGTCGATGGCGGTTACGTACACGAATGGCTTGAAAGTAGAGCCCGGCTGCCGTTTGGCCTGTTTTACGTGGTCGTATTTGAAATATTTGAAGTTGATGCCCCCTACCCAGGCTTTGATCTGGCCGGAATGCGGGTCCATGGTAACCATGCCGGCGCGCAAAATGCGTTTGTAATATGCCAGTGAATCCATCGCACTCATGGTCACGGTTTTCTCCAGACTGTCGTTATCCCACGTAAACACCTTCATTACCCGCGGACGGTTCAGTTCGGCTTCGATGGCAGCCTGATCGTTGCCGTATTTCTTTTTCAGCGCTTTGTAGTATTCGGTGCGCTTCATGCTGGCTTCCAGAAAGCCGGGAATTTCCTTGTCTTTATCGTCTACCCACGGGTTGTTTTTGCCCCAGTGGCGGTAGAATTTCTTTTGCAGGTCGCGCATCCGTTTTTCCATAGCCTGTTCGGCCAGCGCCTGCAAGCGCGAATCGATGGTGGTGTAAATTTTCAGGCCGTCGCGGTACAGGTCGTAGCCGTTTTCGTTGCACCATCTCTTCACGTATTCGCTTACCGCCCCTCTGAAATACGTAGCCGGACCATCGTAGTGGTTTTCTACTTTGTATTTCAGCACAATGGGCAGGGCGCTCAACGAATCGGCCATGTGTTGCGGTATTACCCGGTATTTTGCCATCTGGGCCAGCACCACATTCCGGCGGCGCATGGAATTTTCCGGGTTAAAACGGGGAGAATACGTGGTTGGCGCTTTGAGCAAACCCACCAGCACGGCAGCTTCTTCGGTTTTTAAACTATCCGGCGAGGTTCCAAAAAACGTTTTGGCAGCCACTTTTATCCCGAAAGAATTACTGCCGAAATCTACCGTGTTCAGGTACATCGTCAGGATTTCCTGTTTGGTATAATTCTGCTCCAGCTTAATAGCCGTTATCCATTCCTTGGTTTTGTTTATCAACGTACTAACGCCGGGAATATATCCCAAAGCCCCTTTCGACTTTTCCGTCCGGATCTTGTACAGGTTTTTGGCCAGCTGTTGCGTAAGTGTTGAGCCGCCGCGGCTTTCGCCTTTCGCTACTGCCGCTACCACGCCCAGCATGGCTTCCGGATCGATACCCGAATGATTGTAAAAACGCGCATCTTCGGTAGCAATTAAAGCCTTAACGAGCATGGGCGAAATTTTCTCGTACTTCACCGGGCTCCGGTTCTCGCGGAAATACTTCCCGATCAGTACGCCATCGGCGGTATAAAGCTCCGAAGCCAGTTCCGTTTTGGGATTTTCCAGTTTATCGAGGCTGGGCGATGCGCCGAACAGGAAAAGGAAATTGATATCGACGAGGAAAAGGTAAACCAGAAACCCGATCAGGCCAAAGGCAAAAAAACGCCAGAGCCAGTTTACCAGCCGCGCATAAGCCTTTGTAGGTTTGGGGGTACTATTCGGTTGTTCTTGTTCAGACATTGTAAAATATCCTGCCTCTGCATCTACACCGCTTACCGGCCGGCGACAGGAAAAATCCTGCAAATATAAATGTTTAAAAGCGGATTTCGCTATTTCAACCTTTAGCCTTTTTTCATTATATTCTCCCCAAACGCTATGATTATCAGGCTTAAACTGTAACTGAAGGAAATTTAAAGGCAGTACTCAGTGCAAAATAACCCCGGAAACTACATTTTATTTACCAATCAACTACCCCGCGCCTGCTCCTTATTGGGTGGCGGCCTTCGGCTTTGTAAGAATCAGGATTTACAGGATTAAAGGATTTTCAGGACTTTAGTTTTTTCGGAAAGACTGCCGTAGCAGGATGAAAAAACGCGGCCATCTCGACGCAAGGAGAGATTTCCGGAATAAGGTAAAAATGCCAGAATAGAAATTACTGCCAACCTATGGGATTTCTCCCTTTGGTCGAAATGACCGAAAAAACGGTAGTTCTGAGCAAGAAAAGGCATTAGTGCTCAACGCCGACGAGGTCCTTCGCTGTCATTACTCATGACATAATTAAAATATTGCGTCATCCTGAGCACAGCGAAGGACCTCGTCGGCTCCCAGTAGAGGGCATACTACTAAATTCCGACAAGGTCCTTCGCTGTGCTCAGGATGACACTTAGCAAACGGCACCACTACTGAAAACCAATTTTTAATGTCATTCCCACTTTTCGAAATTTTAACCCCAACTTTTCCCCACTCAGGATACGCAATAAGGTAGGTTTGTGCCTGTATTACAAGGCTTGGCTTAAAAACGCTACCAAAATCAACAAAAAAGGTCCTGCCACAAACCAGTAGCAGGACCTTTTCTTATTTACCGAAAATCGAACATTCGAACCTACGAAAATTCGAAAATTCTAACAATCGAACCTACGAATTCATCGAGATCAGGAACTCGTCGTTATCCTTGGTACCTTTCATGCGGTCTTTCAGGAATTCCATGGCCTCGATTGCGTTCATATCCGACATGAATTTGCGAAGGATCCAGATGCGGTTCAGTTCATCTTTATCCATCAGCAAGTCCTCACGGCGGGTACCGGAAGCCGGAACATCGATAGCCGGATAAATACGGCGGTTAGCCAGTTTCCGATCCAGCTGAAGCTCCATGTTACCTGTTCCTTTAAATTCTTCGAAGATCACTTCGTCCATTTTAGAACCGGTTTCGATCAGGGCGGTAGCGATAATGGTTAAAGAACCACCATTTTCCACGTTACGGGCTGCACCAAAGAAACGCTTCGGTTTGTGCAGCGCATTGGCATCCACCCCACCGGAAAGGATCTTACCGGAAGAAGGAACAACAGTGTTGTAAGCACGCGCCAGACGGGTAATGGAATCTAATAAAATTACTACGTCGTGGCCGCACTCTACCATCCGTTTGGCTTTATCCAATACAATGCTGGAAATTTTCACGTGACGCTCGGCAGTTTCATCAAACGTAGAAGCAATCACTTCCGCTTTCACGCTACGCGCCATATCCGTTACCTCTTCCGGACGCTCGTCAATTAAGAGGATCATCAGGTAAACTTCCGGGTGGTTTTCGGCAATGGCGTTGGCAATTTCTTTCAGCAATACCGTTTTACCGGTTTTCGGCTGCGCCACGATCATACCCCGCTGGCCTTTACCAATCGGCGCAAACAGGTCCATGATGCGGGTGGAATACTGGCTGGATTTGGTAGTCAGTTTTAAGCGTTCTTCCGGGAAAAGCGGGGTTAAGTGCTGGAACGGAATCCGGTCGCGAATTTCTTCGGTGGTACGGCCGTTTACGGAGTCCACTTTCAGGAGGGCAAAGTATTTTTCGCCTTCTTTCGGAGCGCGTACGGTACCTTTCACGGTATCGCCGGTTTTTAAACCGAATAACTTGATCTGGGAAGGAGAAACGTAAATATCGTCCGGAGAAGCTAAGTAATTGTAGTAGGTAGAACGGAGGAAACCGTAACCGTCCTGCATTAATTCCAACACGCCTTCGTTAGCAATTACGCCATCAAATTCGCGCCAGTTATTGTTGTTGAATGCCGACTGATTTTGCGGCTGTCCCTGCTGTTGCGGCCGTTGCTGATTTTGCTGTGGCTGTTGCTTTTGCTGGAATGGCTGCCGTTGTTCGCGGGGCTGGTTTTCGTCGCGCGGGGCTTGTACTTCGCGGGGCTGCGGCTGAATGTTTTCCCGTTGTTCGCGGGGTTGTTGTTCTCTGGTCTCCCGTTGTTCGCGGGGCTCCTGCGTTTGCTGTGGCTCGCGTCTTTCTTTTGGCTCCCGAACTTCCTGCTGACCTTGCTCGCGCATTTCACGGGGCTGCTGCTGCTGTTGGTCTTGTGGTCTTGGCTCCCGCATCTGGCGGCCCGGTTGCTCACCGCGGAGTTGCTGGTTCTGGCGATTTTCCCGGGGCTGACGTGGCTGGAATGGCCGGATCGGCCGACCGTTGGAATCTAATTTTTCTCCGTTATCCTGTCTTTCTGAAGTATCCTGACCTTCTTCGGATGTCCGTTCTGCTGGTTCTACGGCAACGGCCGGACTAAAATCCTGCACTTGGGCATCGTGGCGGACAGCGGCGGCGGGCTTTTCAGCAGGCTCGGCCACGGCCGTATCGGTGGCAATGGCGGTTTCGGCAACCGGGGCAGAAACAGCGGCGGCTACGCGACCTCTCCGGGGCAGCTTTTCGGCCGGAAGCAAGGCCTGCTGGTCGAGGATCTTGTAGATGAGATCTTGTTTGCTGAGTTTCTTGAAATTGGTCACGCCAAGCCGTTCAGCGATTTCTTTGAGCTCTGAAAGCAGCTTGTCTTTCAATTCTTCAATGTTGTACATAGAAAAGATAACGGTAGTTGAACTGTTTTCTTGAAGGCCACAGGATAGGTGTATCCGGAAAGGCAGGTTCAGGAAAATATTAGAGTTTGATTTTGTACTGATTTTTGGCCCGGAAATTTGGCCTGTTTTGAATTCGTGCCACAATGTTAAACCAAACCAGACGAATTACCAAAGCATTAGCGAGGTTTTTGGTAAAAATGTTTCAATTTCCGGGAAAAGATTTCAGATTTAACGTTCAATCTGCAAAAAAGTATATTTTTGCGCCTTAAACTTTTTATCAGAAACTATGCTGCAACTCTCCGTTTTAAAAGAACAGACCGATCTGGCCATTGCCGGACTTACGAAGAAGCATTATAAAAATGCAGCTGCCGAAATTGCCGCCATACTGGAAACCGACCAGCGCCGCCGCAAGGTACAGCTCGAAAACGACGATGTGTTGTCGCGCTCCAATTCGCTGGCCCGCGAGATCGGTAACCTGATGAAAAGCGGCGAAAAAGCAAAAGCCGAAGAACTGAAAGCCGAAACCGCCGAGCTGAAAGCAAAATCCAAAACGCTGGGCGAAGAACTGGCAACGCTGGAAAACGAGCTGCAGCAGATGCTGGTAAAACTGCCGAACATTCCGCACGAAAGCGTACCTGAAGGCCGTTCTGCCGAAGACAACGAAAATATTTTTCAGCACGGCGAAATCCCGACGTTGCACGAAGGCGCGATGCCGCACTGGGAGCTGATCAAAAAATACGACATCATCGACTTCGACCTCGGCAATAAAATTACCGGCGCCGGTTTCCCGGTTTATAAAAAACAGGGTGCCCGTTTGCAGCGCGCGTTAATCAATTTCTTTTTAGACGAAGCCCTGAAAGCCGGTTACACCGAAATTCAGCCGCCAATTCTGGTTAACGAAGCTTCCGGTTTCGGTACCGGTCAGTTGCCCGATAAAGAAGGCCAAATGTATCACGCCACCGAAGACAATTATTACCTGATTCCAACGGCCGAAGTACCGATCACCAACATTTACCGCGACGAAATTATTCCGCGCGAAAAACTGCCGATCAAGAATGCCGGCCACACGCCCTGCTTCCGCCGTGAAGCCGGATCGTGGGGTGCCGACGTGCGCGGCCTGAACCGTCTACACCAGTTCGACAAAGTAGAGATCGTGCAGATCCAGGAGCCGGAGAAAAGCTACGAAGCCCTGGAAGAAATGAGCAAGTACATCCAAAGCTTACTGCAGAAATTAGAGTTACCGTACCGCGTATTAAGATTGTGCGGCGGCGACATGGGTTTCACCTCCGCCCTGACTTACGACATGGAAGTTTATTCCGCCGCGCAAGGCCGCTGGCTGGAAGTAAGCTCCTGCTCCAACTTCGAAACCTACCAAGCCAACCGCTTAAAACTCCGCTACAAAGGTGAAAACGGCAAAACGCAATTGCTGCACACTTTAAATGGAAGCGCCTTAGCCTTACCAAGAATTGTAGCTGCTATTCTGGAAAACAACCAGACGCCGGAAGGCATTAAAATGCCGAAGATCCTGCACAGCTATTTAGGGTTTGAGGTGATCAAGTAATTTTATTTGAAAATGTAATTTGAAAAGGGCGGTCAGGATTGGTCGCCTTTTTTTATTTGGCAGGAAGGGTGACCCCACCCCAACCCTCCCCTAATTCAGGGGAGGGAGCTGCTGCAGTGCTGAATTTTAATTCTGGCGTTTTGTAGTTAACGGTAGAAATGGTAGGATAAGAAGTCCTAATTAAGCAAGCTAATAATATCAATCATTTTCGCCAGGTCTGTAACGCGCATGAGTCATGCTTCGAAGTAAGATAAAATCAGGCTACGGACAGCTCCCCTCCTTTTTTCAAGGAGGGGCTGGGGGTGGTTGACCATTCTTACCGAACAACGCTAACTACAAAACTGCTATGCCTAAGAAGCTAAAAAGTACAGCAAACCTCTGCCAGAACTAATTGCTTATTCACCTTCCCAAACTCCCTTTCCGCAAAACCGTATCCAAGCCAGTACAAAAGTAAGAAGCAATGGGATTAGACGAACTTTTCGATAAACTGAAACACGAAGCCAAAGCGCTGGTTGGAGAAGAAAGCAAGAATAAACTATTTAAGGCAGAGCGGGAATTTGAAACCGCCGAAGAAACAAAAAAGCATTTCCCGGCCGCTAAAGAACGACTTTATGCCATAAACAAATGGACCGAAGAATCCGGGATAAAAGCAACTTTCGAGCTCTACAACGAACAGCTTAAGCCGGTTCCTGCTAACCCGAAAGTAGGGTATTTCATGAAGATCATTTTGCCGGGCGTGGCCATTGAAAACTGGGTGGAAGTAACCAGCCTGAAAGAGGAAGAAAACCTGACGGAATTTACGGTGCACCCCTGTTCCAACCCAACCAACGACGACGATAAAACCCAGCACTTTTTTGTGAAGGAAACCAGCAGTACGTTCCGGGTGGAATTAAAAGAAAATAAGATTTGGGCAGCGGAGATCGGAAAAAATGAAACAATCAACAATCAGGAGGAAGCCGGTTACCGGAGCGCCGTAAATACGTTAATTGCCGAAGGCGGCTGGGCTGGGGTTCAGAAACTCCTCTGGCAGAATTTAGCCGATTACTGGTGCGGGTTAAAAGAAGCCGACAAAACAAGTTGAAAGGTAATAGAAAGGTGGCAGCTCTCCGGAAGGTGAATCTATTGAAAATCCGGGGCTGCCATTTCTACTTTCATGGTAATCGGGAAGGCCGGTAAAAGGCTTTGGTGCACCGGGCATTTTCCGGCAATAACCGTAAGGCGCTGCACCTGTTCTTCCGATAAATTTCCGGATAGTTTTACCAGCATTATTATTTCCTGGATCTCCTTAAAATCGGCTTCGGTGGCAAAGGTTTTCTCACGGGTGAAATACTGCAGCCGGGTTTCGATCTTTTCTAGGGGCCACTGTTTCCGGTTCGCATACATCCGCAAGGTAATAGCCGTACAGCTTCCCAAAGCGGATAAGATCAGGTCGTAGGGGTGCGGGCCGGTATCTTCGCCGCCCAAGTTTACGGGCTCGTCCACTACAAACGTATGGTTACCGGATCTCACTTTTGCTTTTAAGGCGCGCGGGCCCACCTGTACCGTTACGTCACAGGGTTCAATATCACAGGAAGCTAATTTTTCCAAAACTGAAAGGCTATGGTTCTGCCCTCTAAAACTGGAAAAGCGAAAAAAGGTTAAGCCGGAAGCTCAAAATCAAATTTCTGTTCGCGCATACACTTGAAATGGCCTCGCGGACATTTGCTGTACCCGATCTTCGAACAAGGCCGGCAATTCAACCCTTTCACCTCGAAAACCTCGAAATCGGTTTTGTACGGATACATGCCGAAAGCCGGAACCGTATTCCCCCAGATGCTGTAAATCTTTTTCTTAAAAGCCGCCCCAATGTGCATTAAACCGGTATCGTGGGTAAAAAGCGCCTTGCACTGTTTTACCAGCGAAGCCGACTGATTCAGGTTGTACTTGCCGCAAGCGTTGTAGATGGTTGTTGGTTGTTGGTTGTTGGTTGTTGGGATTTCGTTGTTCGTTGTTCGTTGTTCGTTGTTCGGGTTTTGGAAATGCTTCGCAATTAATTCGCCGGTTTCGTGGTCTTCTTTGCCGCCGAGCAGAATGATGGGTGCATTAATTTTTTCGCAAAGTTCGATGAGCTTTTCTACCGGCAGGCGCTTGGTGTAGTGCTGGGCGCCGATGGCCATGCCGTAATAGCCGTTCCGGTGGGTTTCTGGTAAGCTATTCAGGGCTACTTCGTCTTGTTCCGGAATAAAATAATCCAAACCCTGCCCGTCGTTCTTGATGCCGAGCCGGAGCTTATCGGTGGCGCCGAAATACCGGTCTACGATGTGCAAGTCGGGCATAGCATTGTACTTCAGGTTCACCAACAGCCACTTCTGAATATTGAGTTTATCAAAGGTGCCGGATGGCCTGCCGAGGCGGGTTCTGATAATGCGCGTGCGGAGGTTATTGTGCAGGTCCACTACGTAATCGAAGCGTTCTTTTTTCAGCTCCGCGATCAGGTCGTTCAGGCTCTCGCCGAGGTAGTGGGTTTTATCGATGTAGGGGTTATTTTCTACGATGCTGCGGAAGCCCTGCTTGGTGCAATAATGTACTTTGGCATTGCCCAGCTGCCGCTTCAAAGCCCGCACAACCGGCGTGGTTAAAACGATATCGCCAATGGAAGAAAAACGGAGAACGAGGACTTTGTACAAAACTAGAGGGCAGAATAATTATACTGCAAATTTAAGGATAAAACTTTCGAACTCCAGTAAACATTGGTTAAATTACAAAACATTTGAAATTGTAACTTAAAATGAAACTGCGAGGCATTGTATTCTTTGTTTTTTACTCATTTTCGCAGAAGCAACTTTATTTGCCCAAGGATATTTAGTAGATAAAAAAGATTGGTATCGGCCAGACTATGCAGCGTTAAATGTAGACACTGTAAAAATTTGTTCCGGTTATCCGGTTGGTCAATCACATTTTAGTGATGTAATTACATTATCTTATAACAAACAAGGGTATCTTACTTACTATGAAAAAGCGAATTATTATACAAAGTCAGGGGTGGGAAGATTTGATCCTATTATTAATCCTGAAGTTGAAAAAAGCTGGATGCGAAATTTATTCACATATGACGATAAAATGAGATTAATTAAAATAACTTTTGAAGAAAGTATCTCAAATTATCCGAAATTAAATACACCTATTGATAAACTCAATTTGAAGAAAAACGGTGGGTTTCTACCGGATTATTATGAAGAAGCAATTCAACCGTTTGATTATTATGTTGCAATGAAAATTCATTCAATCTCTTTTACTTATGATTCAAAAGGTAAACCGGCAAAACAGATTTTTCAATTCATTCTATACGGTAAGATAAAGGAATTTCTTGCTAGCGATGTAGATTATAGTACGCGGGAAGAAATTCCACCTTCGATTATAGAGGTCAAAGGAAGAAAATTAGTCTTTGATTCATTAATAATTGACAAACACAATTCAGAAATTTATTCCAAATTGGGGCTTTGGAATTATTATGAAAATAAATATGCAAAGGAACAAAGCCTTATAAATTGCAAAAATCTGGATTTAAATAATAAAAGCATTTGGATTCAACCATTGGAATCCTCTTTCTGTGAAGGAGAAACTATTGTCCATAGGACGACCAACACGGGTACAAATCAAATAATCAACAATGGCATTAAATCCAATATAGTTGATAGTGCCGGGAAATTAGTTATAACCAAACACTATATTGAATCCAATGAAAAGCAATTTAATTGCGCCAAAGTTAACGACCTTGGAAATATTACTGAATTCAGGTACACGGAAACAGGCAAAGTAGAAACAGAAACTAAATTCCTCGTTTATAAACTTGTTGATAAATCAGCTCCACCAAAACCCTTTTGCCCCGGCCAAGAACTGGTAACTTATAATTTACCGGATGGAATTTTTCTAATTAAAGTTGGAAGTACAAATTATAATTACAATGTATCCGGCTTATTAGTAAGTGAAGAAGGTCTTTACTACAGTTATTCAAAGTCCCAGAATTTAAATGGCATTGGCCAACAACCCATTGAATGTTATGAACCCTGTTTTAAGTTAAATAAATACGGTAGACAATTTAAATTATATTCCTATACTTTTCATCCTGCAAAGTAACTTTTACAAAATCCCCTTCTCTTTCTTCCGCTGCAGAAAATAAGCCTCCACTTCTTCCCTACTCTTTGCATTAAAAGTCATTTCGGCGGTTAGGCCACCTTTGCGGCCCATGAGTACGCCGTAGCGCATATCGGCGTAGCCAGAAGTGCTGTGGGCATCGGGGTTAATGCTGAGCATCACGCCTTTTTCCAGGGCATAATGCACCCAGCGCCAGTCCAAGTCGAGGCGCCACGGGTTGGCGTTTATTTCAATAATCACCCCATTTTCGGCGCAAGCATCTATCACAGCTTTGTGGTCGATCGGGTAACCTTCGCGGCGCAAAAGCAAACGGCCGGTTGGGTGGCCGAGCATGGTGGTATAGGGGTTGCGGATAGCGTTAATGAGGCGTTCGGTAGCTTTTTCTTCCGTCATTTTCAGGTTGCTGTGCACGGAGGCCACTACAAAATCGAAGGTCTTCAGAATAGCCTCTTCGTAGTCTAGCGAGCCGTCGTTCAGAATGTCGGATTCAATGCCTTTGAAAATTTTGAATGGGGCTAATTCCTGATTTAACTTTTCAATTTCGCGGTGCTGCGCCATGACGCGGCCTTCCTGCAAACCGTTGGCGTAAAAAGCCGATTTGGAATGGTCGCAAATGCCGAGGTACTGGTAGCCGGCTTCTTTGCAGAAAACTGCCATTTGCTCCAGCGTATGCGTGCCGTCAGAATAGGTGCTGTGGTTGTGCAGAATCCCTTTCAGGTCGGCGTCTGTAAGCAGTTTTGGAAGCTTGTTTTCGCGGGCCAGTTCCAGTTCGCCGTAGCCTTCGCGCATTTCCGGCTCAATAAATTTCAGGCCGGCTTTTTCGTAAACCGAAGCTTCGGAAGCGAACGTTTGTTTTTTCAGCAATTGGTATAGCGTTTCAGAACCGTTGTAGGCTTGGCTCAGATGCGCATCGGTGGCAGAACTCCGGAAAACCTCATTTACAAAATCGGCAGGCGACACCAGTTTTACTTCGAGTTTTAAGCCGATTTCGGATATCGTTCCGCGCCAGGCAAATGGTCCGGAGAGTTTTGGATCCTGTTCCAAAGCCGAAATTTCGTTTAGCTGTTCCTGGGTTTTTACCGGGTTTTCCGTACCGATTACCAGCTGCAGCGTTTCGATGATTTCCAGCCTACGACGATATTCGCCGGTTAGTTCTACCAGGTCGGTTTGCAGGTTTTCGCGGAGCAAATTTTTCAGGTCTTCGGCAGGAATTTCGGCTTCGGCCCAGAGCAGTTTTCCTTTGCTTTCTTCGGAATAAAGCAGCGCATTTTTCAGGGTTTCCTGCGTTTTGGCGCCGAAACCTTTCAGCTTGGCGATCTGGTCGTTTTCACAGGCTTCCAGCAATTGCTGCGTGGTTTCAATGCCCAGTTCTTTCCAGATGGTGCGGATCTTTTTCGGGCCGATGCCTTTGATGTTGAGCATCTCCACCACGCCGGGCGGCGTAATTTCCAGCAGCTTGTTCAGGTCGGCAAAGGAACCGGTCTGGTTTAGTTCCACAATTTTAGCCGCAATGTTCTTGCCAATGCCATCGAAATGTTCCAGTTGCTTTTCACTCAGGCCTTCCAGCGGCGAATCGATGCGCTCGAGCACCATTACCGCGTTCTGGTACGATTTTATTTTGAACGGATTCTCCTCGTGCAGCTCCATTAAGCTGGCCATCAGTTTAAAAGTGCGGCGTATCTGTTTATTTTCCATCTGTTTTTAGTGATTAGTGAATAATGATTAGTGATTAGTACTCCATAAACCGTAAGTACCCACGTACATTATTTCTTCTTTGCCGTTTGCTTTAGCTGACTGGCAAAAGTAAAATTAGGCAAAGCCGCCGGAATTGAAAACGGAATGGTCTTTTTAGTTTTCAGACAAAAAGCATATCGTTTTCACCTACTAAGCATTAATCACTATTCACTAATCACTAATAAATGATTTTTGTATATTGCCTGCTCTTTTCACCCTTTAAACGTTTCTTATGGGGACTTTGAACTCGGTTTATTCCAAAATTATTCCGGCCGGTTTGCTGCTTTGCCTGTTGCTGATGGCGGGTACCTGCAAAAAAAAGGACGATAAAAAAACGGCGGCTTTAGCCAATGCCCTGCTGGGTAAAACCTGGCTGCACTCCCACGAAGACGACCGCGGCGATACGCTTGTTTACCGGCCGAACAGCTATGATTTTCCGCCGGCCCGCGGACGTACCGGTTTCACCATGGAAGCCGACGGCACGTTCCGCCAGTATGATATTGCCCCGACCGATGGTCTGGAAGAGCACCCCGGCCGCTGGGAAATAGTGAACGATAAGGTGCTGAACGTGACTTTCCCGGATAAAAAATCTACCGATTTTCAGGTGGAAGTTTTTTCGGCGGAACCGGAAATGCTGAAAGTAAAAAAACAATATAAAAATCAGTAGCAAAGACCGAATAAAAGGAATGACGCATGCGGGAAGAGGTAAATAAATGGCTTTAGAATATCCAACCGTATAAATATTCAGGTATTTAAGAATTTATATTTTTCAAAGAAGAAAAAAAATCACATCCGGCCTTCAGGGTCTTGCTCCTGGTCTTTTCACTTCAGAAATTATTTCAATTCCCGAATGCAATCCTTTCTGCTTAGATTATTCCTATCTTTCTTCTCATTCAACAAACTCTCACTTCACTAATTACGCATGAACTACTGGTTAGTAAAATCGGAACCGGAAACATACAGCTGGGGCAACCTGGTAAAAGACGGCAAAACCACTTGGGACGGGGTACGCAATTACCAGGCCCGGAACTTTTTGCAGCAAATGAAAAAAGGCGATCTGGTGCTGTTTTACCACAGTGTTTCCGAAAAAGCCGTGGTTGGGTTAGCCAAAGTGGAAACCGAAGCCTTCCCCGATCCTACCATAGACGATCCGCGCTGGCTGGCAGTAGAGCTGGTTCCTTCCCGCGATTTTAAAGACAAAGTAACCCTGGAACAAATAAAAGCCGACCAGCGCCTGCAGCAAATTGGCCTGCTTCGCCAGTCGCGCCTTTCGGTAATGCCGCTGAAGCCCGAAGAATTTGAGGTTATCCTGGGCCTGGGAAACTAACTGAGGTTGCGCATTTTTTTTGAAGTCCCCCTTTGGAGGGGGTTGGGGGAGGATTTTCACATTATCTGATTTTAATAAATTCCAATAATTCTCCTGTCCTCCCCCAACCCCCTCCAAAGGGAGACTTTTTTTCCTGCTTGTGTAATGTCAGTAACTAAATTCCTGTAATATTTTTTCTGGTCTTGGCTACGGTTTCCATTCAGGCTACCCTGCCTGACGGTAACATGGCCAAATAGCATTTAAGCCAGAAAAACTCCGGTATATGGTTCGCGTAAATCTGAACTCTGACCCGGCTATGAAAACAACTCTTACCCTCCTGATTTTAACCTGCTTAGCCCGGTTGGCCATTGCCCAGCCTACGCAAAGCGCCCGCCTCGAACTGAAGGTCAGCAACGATTACACCGCCTTCAGCGTTTTGCCTTTACCCGACAGCACCCTGTTGGTGCTGGTACAGGAAGGCTCGCTCCGCAAAAAGCTGGAACCCTTTTCGCTTTTCCGCTACGGCCCGGACCTGGGACTGATCTGGCAGAAACCGGTAGCGGTGGCGCCGGGCAGCAAATTCATAAAAGCGCGTACCGATAAGCAGCAATGCTATTTTCTTTTTCAGAGCCAGAAGTATAACGAGCTTTTCCTCTTGCGGGTAAGCCCGGATAACTCCCGGCAAACAATTACCCGGCATAAACTCCCGCAAGGCATGGGGTTCCGGTTTTCCGATTTCCAGGTACTGGAAGGCCAGCTTTTTTTAACGGGCATGCAAAACGACCGTGTGGTACTGCTGCACCTGGATACCCGCCGCGAAGAATTGCAGAACCTGCCCGCCTTTGTAGATCAGTTCTCTTCGCTGTCGGAATTTTACGCCGATGCCAACAGTCAGCGCATGGAATTTATCTTGTCTGAATCGAACGGCACGAAGGCGCGCCTGCAAACCCGGCGCCTTTCCCCGGACGGCAACCTGTACTCCCTTAGCTTTTTGCAAAGCCCCGACCGGAGCTTCCTGAATGCCCGCCTGAGCCCCGGCGACAGCACCCAGAAAATAATTGCCGGCACCTACAGCCTGCGCGACCTGCGCTACGCTCAGGGATTTTTCAGCGGGCCGTTTATGGCGCAATCAGACAAGAAACTTCAATACCACGACTTTACCACCTTTTCGCATTTCTTCGATTATTTACGCCCTTCCCGGCAGGAAAAACTGCGCCGGAAAGTAGACCGCTACCGTTCTTCAAAAAAGATCTACCCTTTCCGTCAGCGGGTGCTGTTGCATAACCTTTTGCCCTACCAGAAAGGCTACCTGCTTTTAGGCGAATTATACCAGCCCCATTACCAGGGCGAAGGCGCCGGCAACCGCATGCTGGATGGTTATGAATTTAAGCAGGCCGTAATTATGGCCATGGATAAGGAAGGAAACCTGCTCTGGGAAAACAGCCTGCCCTTGCGCGGCCCGCTGCAAAATGAGATAAGGGAAACGGTAACGGCAGGCGCTGCCGGAAACCGGGTGTTTATCTGTTACCCGCACGAGAACAGAGTGTATTACAAGGAAATGCTGGGCAGCGAAACCACCCCGAACGACAAATTTATCGAGATTACTTCCCTCAAGCCCGGCGAGAAAATTGTGACCACCGTGCAGGATGGCGTTTCACACTGGTTCCAGAATAATTTCATTTCCTACGGCACCCAGTATGTGCGCAATGGCAGCGATTCGCGGCTGGTATTCTTCGTAAATAAAATTTCATTCTGAGCTTTACCGAATTAAACTGACATTTGCGCCCTTGTTACAGCAGGGCTGCTTCATTCTAATTTCCGCTGGTTCAGGTTTTCAACCTGAACCCATTTATGATCTGAAGTTTCTAACTTCAGTGAGGCATTAGCCTCAGAAAGGACTATTTCTACAGGAACAACAGATAGCTACTCCTCTAAATGCTCCTACGACTAGGATTCAAAATTATTATTTCGTCATCTCGACGCCAGGAGAGATCTCCGGAAAAAGGTAGAAAAACTAGAATAAAGGTACTACTAACTTGAGGAGATCTCTCCTGGCGTCGAGATGACGAAAAAAGCTAACGTTTTGCAATTTATTACCCTTTCTAACCCTGCAAACACCTGTTTTAATTTTATGTCCTAATCGTAGCTAAACGCTCAAGGGAAGAATCCGCCAGAAGTAAGTGGCCCTACCTTTTACAGAGTTCTGTCGGGGACAGGACCTGGCAAAAGCACTTTGAACCTTAAAAAAGGCAAGTAAATATCCCTGAAAAGGAAGGTTATAGCCGGAAGAATGAATTCCCGGGGACTCCGGATTACCTGAAAACTTTTCTTACCTGATTAAAAATAACAGAAAATATTTGCTTTATTCAAAATTAACGATACTTTCGTAACAATCTAACCCTTAACCCTGTTGCTATGAAAAGACCGTTACGCCTTTCGGCCTTGCTGGCCATGTTTTGTCTTGGCGGCACTGCTGCCTTTGCCCAGAACTTTCAGCCTTTCCGCAAGGGGCCTACTTACCATTTCATTGCTGGTGATTCCCTTTATTCTTTAAGGATAGATTCGGTGAAAGTGGTGGCCGGAGATTCGGTTTTTGTGTTTAATCCTATTGCCCGGAAAGGAGCCCAATCTTCGGCTCAGGGTTGTAGTCCAGGTTCAACCGGCCCTGCTGCCTATACCGTTCACCCCAATAACCAGTTTGGCCGGCAGATGCGCAAAGCTCCGAATGGCGAGTACATTTTCCGCACGGTGCAGGGCCAGGAATATTTGCTTAAAACCAAAGTAGCTACCGGCCAGAGCTGGGCTTTTAACCCAAACAATTCAACTTCTAATCTTACGGCTACGCTTTCGGCCAAAACCGTGGAAACTATACAATCGGTAATGGATTCGGTTTATACCTATACCCTGAGCAACGGCAAAACCATAAAGCTTTCGAAAAACTACGGATTCACGGCCACGCCGAACTTTATTTCCGATACCGATCCGTATTTCAAGCCTAAGGATCTTGCCTTTTATGCCTTGCCGGAAAAAGGGATCGGCCAGCCGGTCAGCAGTCCGTTTGTGATCTTTGGGTTCCAGCCGGGAGACGAGTTCATGTATCATTCGGTTGAAGAAGGCTCGTCTGGCTCTACCTGCACCGAAGAATGGCTGCACCGGACCATTTTAAGCCGTCGCAACAGCGCCAACGGCGATTCTATTTACTATTCAGTAAGGGAGCAGCGTTTAGTTAAAAGCTATGGCATGCCTTCTGCCCCTGTAGGGTGGTGCCAGACACCTTCCGGCACTACCCTGCATAACCCTACTACCAATACGCTGATCATAACCAAAAAAACGCAGCCTGTAACGGCTGCCCTAAGTAACGGTTTTGATCCGGTTCCGGGTTTTCAGGGACAGGTAGTAACCGGAATTTACCGGAACTCCCAGTTTAACCAACGCATGCAGATGGCTAGTCAGGAGTATGATTACGATCCCTGCTCCCAAACTTTTAATTTGTTTGTACACGGAGGCTCTTACTTCCGGCACGGCGTTGGCTTAGGCTTAGTGTACAGTTATGGCTCAGTGGCCAATTATGGTTTCTCCACCACCACCTTACTGGCCTACAACAAAGGCTCCGAAACGTACGGCACCTGGCGGACTTTGGCCCAGATCATGAGCACATCCAAAGAACTTGAGAAGGCCGCCGTAAAAGCTTATCCTAATCCTTTCAATGCTGAAATAACCCTCCAGTTACAGGAACTTACCGGCAAAGGCAAAGCAGAGATTACAATTCTGAATGCTTTGGGACAGGTAATGCATAAAACGGAAGCTGCAGTCGGCACGAAGGAATTACACCTGAACCTGCCGCATTTAGCCAAAGGCTTGTACGTAGTACGGGTTGTGCAACAAAGTAAGGTTTATAGCAGTCGGTTGGTGAAAGACTAAGCACAATTAAACTTGTACCATGGACACTTATAAAACCGGAAACGATGCGCAGTAAGTTGGCTTTTTACACGGGAATATTCCTGTTCTTATTTATTCAGCTATCCGCAATGGCACAAAACTACGAGCCAATCAAGGCAGGGTACGTCTCGCAGTTTATCGCCCGCGATTCTATTTACGCTATAGCCGGTAATGGAAGCGGCGTGATCGATTTGAATGATGTTGTTAAGAAAGGAAAAATCAGAGTTGGTTCTACCGCTTGCATAGGCACTAATACAACGTATCACGAACAACCCAATAATCAATTTGGAGAAGCAATATTGGTGCAGCCCGGCGGTGAATTTACTTTTGTGGTGGCATCCGGTAATACTTTCCCGAAACAGCAACAGGGTTTTCTTCTAAAAACCAACGTTCCGGTCGGTACTTCCTGGCAAATGAATGCCGCAGCAACTTTATCGGCAACTTTAAGCAGTAAAACTGTAGCAACCTTTTGTGGTGTTTCCGATTCTGTACTGACTTATAATTTGAGCGACGGAAATCAAATCGTTCTCAGTAAAAATTATGGTCTGGTGCAGGCACCGAATTTTACTGCTTACGTTGCTGGTTCCGATTTTAAAAAAACGGGTACTGCAAATGTATAAGCTGCCGGAGCTTACCTGGCAAAACACGTTCAATTCACCTTTTAAGGTTTACGATTTTCAGCCAAATGACCGCTTCAGTTACTATAAAAAAGAAGCCAATTCTACTTTTTACGAGGAAGAATGGTATCAAAACAAGATTCTTACCCGCAGGAACAGCCCAGGCGGCGATTCTATTTATTACACAATAGAGCATCGAAAGCTATCCAGACGAGGTTTAGCTTTCAGTCAGAATCCTAATCCCGGTCCTTTTACTTTGGCGCCGCCGGTAATCCAAGATTTAATTATTACGGAACACACGAATCCAGAGCTTTACAAGCTTACAAATGAATTTTCGCCAGGTAGTCCCTTTTTCCAGTCAGCAAACCGGGCACAGGTTAATGTGGCAATAAAAAAACAAACCCGCTATCACCAGCGGGAGGTTTTCAAATTTACTGATTACAGCTACACCGCAGGCTCCTGGCAGAATTGCGGCAGCAACTTTGGTTATACACCGGATGTGGAACGCTATGTTTCGTATGGTGCCGGTTTGGGAAAAGTATATGATTTCTCAATTGATTCATGGCCCATGTTAACCTGGGATAGTTTACAGGCTTACGTGAAAGGCAGTGAAACCTACGGCACCTGGGTTGATTTCACCCAGATAATGGGTACAGACAAAGAAATAAAACCAGTTCCATTCTCAGCCTACCCAAACCCATTCACAGAGGAGCTTTCGCTCAGATTCGATGCTGCTTTTAAAGCCGGAACTACTACCATTTCCATCCAGAACACCCTGGGGCAGGAGGTTTTTAGCCAGCGACTGAATGCAATTCCAAACCAGGAAACGAAATTAAATTTGCCGCATTTAGCCAAAGGCTTGTATGTGGTTCAGGTGACACAGCATGGGAAAGTTTACACCAGTCGGTTGGTGAAGGAATAGCAGCTACTTTTTCCGGTTAAAACGGTAGCATCTTGCGTTAAAACCTGTGAAGTCTTTGAGACCTCACAGATTTTTATTTTACAAGCCCTTGGCTCCTCCCCTTTTCCGAAGCAGAAATTATTTGGCGGCAATAGGCAAAAACGTATCTTTGCACAACCGCTACCACTATGCAGAAACGCCTGATCGTACCCCACGCTTTGCTCCGGATCATGTTGCAGCGGCTGTGCCACCAGCTCATCGAGGCGCACGGCGATTTTTCCAATACTGTGCTAATCGGTCTGCAGCCCCGCGGCAAATTCCTGGCGCACCGGCTTCATAAACTGCTGCAGGAAATTACCGGCAAAAATATTCCGCTGGGTCTGCTCGATACCACTTTTTACCGCGACGATTTCCGCCGCCGCGAAAGCCCCCTGGCGGCCAATGCCACTTCCATCGATTTCCTGGTAGAAAACAAAAACGTGGTTTTAATAGACGATGTGCTGTTTACCGGCCGTTCGGTGCGGGCCGCTTTGGATGCCATGATTGCTTTTGGCCGGCCGGCGCACGTGGAATTGCTGGTACTTATAGACCGCCGTTACCAGCGCGACCTGCCCATTGAAGCCACTTACGTGGGGCAGCGCGTAAATTCCCTGGCTACCCAGAAAGTGCTGGTGGAATGGCAGAGCCCGGAAAGCGCCGAAGATGCCATCTGGCTTATTTCTAAAACCGAAGAAGTATAATTAAATAAAATGTCTCAGCTTAGCGTCCGCCACCTTTTAGGAATTAAAGATATTACCGAAGCCGATATTGAGCTTATTTTCCAGACCGCGGACCATTTTAAGGAAGTACTGAACCGGCCCATCAAGAAAGTTCCTTCGCTCCGCGACATTACCATTGCCAACGTTTTTTTCGAAGATTCTACCCGTACCCGTCTTTCCTTTGAACTGGCTGAAAAACGCCTTTCCGCTGATGTAATTAATTTTTCGGCCAGCGGCAGTTCGGTTAAAAAAGGCGAAACCCTGCTCGATACAGTAAACAACATTCTGGCCATGAAGGTGGACATGATCGTGATGCGCCACTCCAGCGTAGGCGCGCCGCACTTCCTTTCCCGCCACATTAAAGCCAACATCGTAAACGCCGGCGACGGCACCCACGAACACCCCACCCAGGCTTTATTAGACAGCTTTTCCATCAGAGAGAAATTAGGCGACCTGGCCAGGAAAAAAGTAGCCATTATCGGCGATATCCTGCATTCGCGGGTGGCTTTGAGTAATATTTTTGCCTTGCAGAAACTGGGCGCCGAAGTAATGGTTTGCGGCCCAAGTACCCTGATTCCGCGCTACATCGGTGAACTGGGTGTGAAAGTAGAACACAACGTGCGCAAAGCCCTGGAATGGTGCGATGTGGCCAACGTGCTCCGGATTCAATTAGAACGCCAGCAAGGCAAGTTTTTTCCTTCGTTGCGGGAATATACGCTCTACTACGGCATCGATAAAAAAATGCTCGACAGCCTGAACAAAGAGATCGTACTCATGCACCCCGGCCCGATAAACCGTGGCGTGGAACTAAGCTCCGACGCTGCCGATTCTGGTCATTCCATTATCCTGGATCAGGTAGAAAACGGCGTAGCCGTGCGCATGGCAGTGCTTTATTTGCTTGCTTCCGCAAAAGGGTAAAGCTGAAATATTTCCGGCTGCTTCTTACAGGAAGATCTTACGAAAGCAATTTGCTGCAAATCAGGCCAGGAAGTTTACCCTGGCTTTTTTGTATTATTTACTACCATTTTTTTCTTCTGCTTTACGGGTGACCTATTGGTACATCTCGCTCAAATCCTAAATTGGTTAATTCCATTTGCGGACCGGATCCGGCTTAAATCCAATACGTCTGCCAGCAAACCAGCACTTCCAACCCGGTAGCACTACAAATTGATTTGAATAAGATGCATTGCCCTTTTTTGTCATTCCGGAAGGAACTTGTGGGTTCAATGCTCTAGCGTACAAGTTTCTTCCGGAATGACAAGATTGGTAGTTTAAAGGAATTTTAAAAACCTGAGTAGGCGGCACCTTGGGCGGACCTTAGCCCAATCCCCCGCTCAAAAAGCGTTTATCGTTTTATCTAACTGGCTTCTAACAATTTATTTTCTAATTATCAGGATAATTTTTCCGGAAGCCTCGTATATAAAAAGAAGGTTAAGACGGAAGGGGGACAGGTATGACAGACTATGAACTAAAAATCAGAACCCAGGAATTGCTGCATCAGGGTAAAATTGAGGAAGCCCTGCAATTCATCTTTGACAGCTACAAAGAAGCGCATCCGGAGGCAAAGAATGTTTCCCTGTACCGCGACAAAGTTTGCTACAAGATCAGGAATGAATTTTCGGGAAAATCGGAGGAAGAAAAACGAAATGCAAAACTGCTGGTATACGCCCTGATGACGGTTTTCGGGCATTCGGAAGGTGAAACGGCTTTTAACCTGGTATTGCTTTTAATGCACCTGCTGCACCGCAGCCAAGCAGGTCCGGTTAGCGAGGCAATGGAGTTAATAAAGCTGGAAAGAGCTTCAAACAACCTGAATATGGCGTCCTGATTCAATTCTAACCAGAAGTTAACAAAATAAAAAAACCGGCCGCTGAATTCCTTTCAGCGGCCGGTTTTTTTATTGAATATTGGTATCGTTTTTACTCTTTGATAAAACGGCTAACGCTTAAACCCGCTGCCTGCTGCACTTTTATCAGGTAAATACCTGCCGGCAAATTGTCGATCTGAAGCTCTGCCATTGTCAATCCTTTATCCAGGGCTCGCGAAAGGACGGTGCGTCCGGCCAAGTCGGTAATGGTAAGTTCCGTAGCATTTCTCAGACCGTTGAGGGTTAACGAGGTAGTGGCAGGGTTCGGATATACGCTTAGCAGGTGCTTTTGCTTTTCAGCTCCTACTCCGGAAACAGCGGTAAAATCGAGGCGAATGTTGGCCAGGGCGTCGCTGGGTGCAAGATTGGTAGTGGAAGTGATGGGCGTTAAGGAGCTGAGGCGCCGGCTGGCATTGCCGGAAACAAAACCATAGGCATACCGCTGGGAATTATCAATGTGGCCGCCGTTGCGGAAGAAAAGCAGCTGCAAATTACCCGTATTATTGTACTGAAAAGGCGTTTGCAAAGCCACTTCCATCCAGCCGGCAGCAGCATTGTTCGTAAAACTCCCCTTGAACACCCGGGTGTAACCGGTAGTATCAAAAGTTCCGGCCGAGAAAACGGTATTAGGCGTAAGCTTCAGGTAGATCTTCACGTTTTCGATGGGTGCCACCGAAGCGCCGGCATTTTTAAAGAAAGCGATGCGCGTAATGGTGCCGGCCTGGTTGATCCGGGATTGCGGGTAGATCATTTCATTAGCCGAATAGGGCTTGCTAATATCTACCGGAGCCATGGCAGAGTTATCGGTTCCGTTGGTAATGGTAACCTGCTGCGCCTGCGCCGTTATGGAACCCGAAAACAGGGCCGCCAGCATTAAGATTTGTAGTTTTTTAAGCATAGTAGTAAAGATTTGGTTCAATTGGTAAAAGTGTATAAAAGTCTGAAATTGGTACATGGCACAAAAAAAGCAGCCCGGTTTGCAGGCTGCTTTTCAAAGCAAAAACATAGCGTTTTTTTCTTATTTTTCAGCCATTAGTCTTTCAATGTCGTCGGCTTCCAGCGGAATGTTTTTCATCAGATCTACCGGGCCATTTTTGGTTACCAGGAAGTCGTTCTCCAGGCGGATGCCCAGGCCTTCCTCGCGGATGTAGATGCCCGGTTCACAGGTAAACACCATGCCTTCTTCGAACGGCCGGAATTTGTTGCCTACGTCGTGCACGTCTAACCCTAAGAAGTGGGAAGTGCCGTGCATGAAGTATTTCTTGTAAAGCGGCCGGTCCGGATCCTGGTTTTTCACGTCGTTTTCGTTCAGCAAGCCCAGTTTTATGAGTTCGTGCTCCATTACCGTGCCTACGAATTTATGGTATACATCCAGGGTATTGCCTACTACCAGCATGTTGCTGGCTAGTTTCATTACGTTCAGCACGGCGTTGTACACATCGCGCTGGCGTGGGGTGAATTTTCCGTTTACCGGTACCGAACGACTCAGGTCAGAAGCGTAATTGGCATATTCCGCCCCGAAATCCATCAGGATCACGTCGCCGTCTTTGCATTCCTGGTCGTTGTCTACGTAGTGCAGAATGCAGGCATTGGCGCCGGAAGCAATAATGGAGCCGTAAGCCGGTCCGCGGGAACGGTTGCGCAGGAACTCGTGGTAAAGTTCGGCTTCGATCTCGTATTCCATCACGCCCGATTTAATAAACTTCAATAGGCGACGGAAAGCTTTTTCGGTAATGTCACAGGCTTTCTGGATCTGCTCGATCTCGTAAGGCGATTTAATGGCCCGGAGGTGATGCATGATCGGGGTGCTGCGCATGTAGTTGTGCAGCGGGTACATATCTTTGCACCATTTTACAAAGCGCGAATCACGGGTTTCCACTTCAATTACGGCCCGAAGGTGCTCGTTCGAGTTCAGGTAAACGTTCTCGGCTTCGGCCATTAAGGAGTTGAAAATCGATTTGAATTCGTGGGTCCAGAGCACGGTTCTGATGCCGGAAACCTGGGTTGCCTGTTCTTTGGTAAGCTTGTAGCCTTCCCAGGTCAGAATTAAATCGGAAGTTTCGCGCACGAAAAGCACTTCTTTAAAACGAGGATCTTTCGACTCCGGGAACAACAACAGAATGCTTTCTTCCTGATCGATGCCGCTTAAATAAAACAGGTCGTTATTCTGCCGGAAGGGCATGGTGCCGTCGGCATTGGTAGGCATTACATCGTTGGAATTGAAGACCGCGATGGAGCAGGGTTTTAACTGCTTTATAAAGTTGGCGCGGTTCTGAATGTAGAGTTCCGGGTTTATAGGCGCGTATTTCATGGTTTTTTTACGGGTTCAGCGGGGCTTGCTTTTGAACAAAAACTGTGCGGCCCCGGCGTAGCAAGTTCGTAATTTTGAACGAAAAAGCAGCACATTTATTGAAAAATCGGCCTTGCCCCTGTAATTGTTTTTAATTTAAATCCTTCGGCCGGAAGCTGTACCTTTGCCTTCCACTTTTAATTTAGTTCAGGCAATGCGCATTGGCTACGACGCGAAACGGGCATTTAATAATACTTCCGGATTGGGAAATTACAGCCGCTTTGTAATTTCTTCCATGATCGGGCTTTTTCCGGAAAATAGCTACCGTTTGTTTACGCCCCGGCAGAACCACCACTTCCGCAACTTTTTCCCAAAGAATGCCGGCGTTGCGGTTATTGAGCCCCGCGGCCTGAATGCCCGCCTGCCCGGTTTCTGGCGCGTGTTCAATCAATTATCGGATCTGAAGCGGCAGGAGGTAGAACTGTTTCATGGCCTGAGCAACGAACTACCGATTGGCCTGCAGAAAGCCGGAATTAAAAGCGTAGTCACCATTCACGACCTGATCTTTCTGCGTTTTCCGGAACTCTATAAGCCCATTGACCGGCTTATATACAAGCGCAAATTTGCCACCGCCTGTAAACAGGCCGACTGCATTATAGCCATCAGCGAGCAAACCAAATCCGATATCGTTCAGTATTTCGGAACCGAATCCAATAAGATCGAGGTAATTTACCAGGATTGCGACCCGGCTTTTCAGCAGCCTCTGGCCCCGGAATTTCTTGCCGAAGTGAAACGAAAATTTGCCCTGCCGGAAAAATACCTGCTTTGCGTGGGCACCCTGGAAAAACGCAAAAATCAACTGCATCTACTCAAAGCCTGGCACCAGTCGGGCACGGCCCTGGAACTGGTATTTGTGGGCCGAACCACCCCCTACGCGCAGGAACTTCACGCTTATATTGCTCAACATCAGCTTAGCGAAAAGGTGCATTTCCTGCCTTATGTGCCTTTCCAGGAACTTCCGGCCATTTACCGTGCTGCTACCTTATTTGCGTATCCGTCGGTTTTTGAAGGCTTTGGCATACCCATTTTAGAAGCGCTGAATTGCGAAGTGCCCGTAATTACCTCTACCGGCTCGTGCTTTGCCGAAGCCGGCGGCAACGCGGCCTTTTATGTAGCGCCAAACGATCTGAACGGCTTGCAAGCGGCCATTGCCCGCATTGGCGCAGACGAAAGCCTGCAAGCGGAAATGAAGAAAAAAGGATTGGTACACGCACATAAATTCAGGCCGGAAAATACCATTATCCAGTTGCATGAACTTTACCGGCGGGTACTGGAGGGAAATTCAACAAATCGGCCTTTTAACCGTTAAGGATTAAAATTTTGTAACTTTGCTTTCCATTTTCTGAAATAATATTAATGCCGGAATATCACATCCATACGCTGCCCAACGGCATCCGTATTCTTCATAAACAAGTACTTCACACCAAAATTGCGCACAGCGGTTTTACCTTAGACATTGGCTCCCGCGACGAAAATGAAAGTCAGCTGGGCCTCGCGCATTTCTGGGAGCACATGGCCTTTAAAGGCACCGAAAAGCGGAAGGCCTTTCACATTATTAACCGCCTGGAATCGGTGGGTGGTGAACTAAACGCGTATACTACCAAGGAAAAGATCTGCTTCTATGCTTCCATTCTGGATGCACATTTCGAAAAGGCCTTCGAATTACTGACTGATATTACGTTTCATTCGGTTTTCCCGGAAAAAGAGATCGAAAAAGAGCGCGGGGTGATCCTGGAAGAAATGTCCATGTACCTCGATAATCCCGAAGATGCCATTGTAGATGAATTCGATTCGGTAATTTTCCCGAACCATTCGCTGGGCAATAATATTTTAGGTACCACCGAAAGCGTCTCCCGTTTCCACAAAGCCGATTTTTTTGAATTCCTAAGCCAGAACCTTAGTACCGACCGCCTGATCTTTGCTTCCGTTAGCAACCTGCCTTTTGAGAAAGTGGTAAGACTGGCGGAAAAATACCTCGCTCCTATTCCGGCTAAAATTCAGCAACGGAACCGTACGCCTTTCCACCAATACAAACCGCAAATCCTTACGCTGCAAAAGCCCATTAACCAGGCGCATTGCATGATCGGGGCTCCGGCTTACGGACTTTCTGACCCTAAAAGAATACCCTTTTTCATGCTTTCGAACCTGATCGGTGGGCCGGGCATGAACTCGCGCCTGAACCTGGCGGTACGCGAGAAGTATGGCCTGGTGTACACCATCGATGCTTCTTACACGGCTTATGTCGATACGGGCTTATTCAATATTTACTTCGGTACCGAGAAAAAACAGCTGGCCCGCACCACCGATCTGGTATTAAAAGAGCTTAAAAAACTCCGTGAAAAACCACTTACGGCCACGCAACTGCACAACACCCAATCGCAACTAATGGGACAGCTGGCCATGGCCGAGGAAAGCAATATCGGTTACATGATGATGATGGGCAAAAGCATGCTCGACCTGAACCGCATCGATACCCTGAACGAAATTTTCGACCAGATCAAAAACACCACCGCCGCCGACCTGCAGGACATCGCCAACGAAATCCTGGCCGAAGACAAGCTGAGCTTTCTGAATTATGTGCCGGTTAAATGATTTGAAAATTTGGAGATTTGAAGATGAGAAAATACTTGATTGCCGTATTTTTCTTTCTTTGGAACTCTTTTGCCAAGGGGCAAAACTTATCAGTTTTAAATAATCTGGATGAAAAATACCAGAAGTGTCTGGACGCCGAAAATAAAATGCTCTTATGTTCTCAGCAATATTATTTACGAATCGACAGCTTATTGAATGTAGTTTATAGAAACTACAGAGTTACTTTAACTGACAAACAAAAACAAAACCTGAAATCGGAACAATTAAAATGGCTTTCATATCGGGATAATTATTTTAAGAAAGTTGAAAATGAGTTAAAATCAGAAAGAGCTGGCAGGGATGCTCAAATGATTGCAATAGACGATAAGGCTCAATTTGTTAGAGAAAGAGTAATATATTTCATAAACAAACTTAACCACTAAGAACCTGTTAGTATTAACCATTTTCAAATTTTCACATCTCCAAATTTCCAAATCGTAAAAAATGGAATTCCTCGACGAAGAACTGCAGCAATATTGCGACGACCATACCAGTCCGGAACCGGAACTGCTGAAGAAACTGAACCGCGAAACGCACGCCAAGGTGATGATGCCGCGCATGCTGTCCGGGCATTTGCAGGGCCGAACGCTGGCTATGTTTTCGCAAATGTTACGGCCGCAGCAGATTCTGGAAATTGGTACGTACACCGGCTATTCCGGTATTTGCCTGGCCGAAGGGTTAGCCGAGAACGGGACGCTCCACACCATCGATATTAATGATGAACTCGAAGACATGGTGCGGCGCTATTTTCAGGAAGCTGGTCTGGAAAATAAAGTAAACTACTACTTAGGAAACGCACTGGAAATTATTCCAACCCTTAACCAGACCTTCGATTTGGTTTTCATCGATGCCGATAAAATAAACTACAGCCACTACTTCGACCTGGTAATTGACAAAGTGCGCCCCGGTGGTTTCATCATTGCCGACAATGTGCTCTGGAGCGGAAAAGTGCTGGAGAAATTCCGCAAAAAACTCGACAAAGACACCGAAGCGCTCCTGCATTTCAACCAAAAAGTGCAGGATGATGAGCGGGTTGAAAATGTGTTGCTGCCGATCCGCGACGGTTTGCTGGTGATTCGGAAAAAGTGACCCCAACCCAACCCTCCCCTAATTCAGGGGAGGGAGTTTTTGGGATCAGGATTTTCAGGATTAAAGGATTTTCAGGACAATTGTCTGAATCAGGATCAGAATTTACAGAATTATAGAATTTGCAGAATTTGCCTTTTCTCACATGTACGGACAGGGCTTGACCTGTCCCACGCATATCGCCAGCGCAGCGCCCCCGAAAACCACGTTAGCAGATAAAAAACTAAACTAAATAGAAAGCCAACTCGGAGGCAAACTGACACCAGTTTCTGTGAGAGCGGCCTCCAAGCTTACCGGTGCAGAGGAACGAGGCAGCCCGGTAGGGCAGGTAAGGTTGCAGCCGCGAACGCAGAAACGAAGCCACCCGGCTTGAGGGAGAAAGTTTGTTAAGAGTTGAAAGCTATGTGTTAAAAATTAAAGCCAATTTGAAAACGCTACACATTAAGGCAAAAACGTAATATTAAACTCCCTTCAAACCGATAAGAACTATCCTTTCGTCGAAAGGACGGAAAAAACGTTACCCATCCAACCTAAAAAACCACAAACCCTCCCCTTCCCCTCAAATTGCAATATCCCTTTAAGCACTTTTCCGAACACAACAGCATTCTAAAACAAAACCAAAACCTAAGTCCTTACTTTCCTGAATATTGCCTTTCCCGGCTTGCAGCAAGGCTTTAAGGCCGGTTGTGGAAAACGTGTAGATAAATTGTAGAGAATTAATCTGCTTCAAAATTTAAATTCAAATTTAAAATCCGGTATTTTGTCAACATGCCTTAAAATGGCGGCAGTTTACCTGGCAGAACCATTGCTTCTTCAGTACAGGAAACTACCCTTTTCGGGCGTTAACTCTTACCACTTTAAGTATGAAAAAGTATCTGGTAATTCTGGTTAGTCTGGTAGTTTCTACCGTGCAGGCGCAACAAATTCTGGTGCCCGACAACGTTTATTTTGCCGACATTCACCTGACAATCGACAAGAATGCGCGTGCCAGGATCCAGCAGAACGTAGATGCCCTGCTCAAGCACCCGGTTTATTTCCAGCAGAAAGTGGACCGCGCCGATACATATTTCCCCATTATTGAACGCGAGTTCCGCAAGGCTGGCCTGCCCGACGATTTCAAATTCCTGGCCATTCAGGAAAGCGGCCTGGTTTCGGATGCTATTTCTACTTCTAAGGCGGAAGGCTTCTGGCAGTTCAAACGCGAAACGGCTACCGATTTCGGCCTGGCCGTGAACCCGAACGTAGACGAACGCCGCCACATTATTGAAGCCTCGCGCGGCGCGGCCAAATACTTTCTTCAGAGCAATGCCTATTACAAAAACTGGGTGAATACCATGGTTTCGTACTACATGGGCTTTACCGGCGCCAAGGCCTATGCCCGTCCCGGCGATGCCGATAGCAAAGACATGTTGGTTACGGACAAGACCCACGTTTATTTCCTGACTTTTTTAGCCCATAAAATAGCGTTCGAGAATTTCGTAGGTAAAAATCCGCAACCTGCTATTACCCTTCGCGAACTCCGCGCCAATCCGGGGCAGAGCCTGGGCGAAATTGCGCTGGCCAACCAGACCGATCCGGTGGAAGTGGAAAGGTATAACCGCTGGTTGCTGGGCGGCACCATTCCAGCCGATAAAGAATATACCGTTATTATTCCGGTTGCCAATGCTATGGCTTCTACGGTAATGGTAGCGGGCAATTCCCAGGAGCTGGCTCCTACCATTATTGTAAATAAAACGCTGAACAACGATAAGAATCCGGAGTTTGCTACCATGAACGGCCTGAAAGTAATCGTTGCTCAGGCCGGCGATACCAAAGACAAACTGGCCCTGCAGGCCCGGATGTCTACGAAGAAATTCCTGCGTTTAAACGACCTGTACAGCTTCGACCAGATCGTTCCGGGCAAAGTGTATTACCTGGAAAAGAAAAAGACCCGTGCGAATGTAGAATACCATACCGCGCAAAACGGCGAAACACTCCTCGACATTGCCCAGATGTACGGCATGCGCCTGAAAGCCATTCTGAGCAAAAACCGGATGAAGAAAAACGAAGCCCTGGTTGCCGGCCGCGTGCTCTGGCTGCAGAAAACCCGTCCGGCCAGCGTAGCGGTAGAATACCGCCGACTCGATACCACGCCGCTTCCGCCGAAAACGCCGCAACCGCTTCAAACTGAAACCATAGCCCAGAACGGCACCAAAAAATCTTCCGAAACCCTGGCCGATATTAAAGATGTAGCTTCCAACACCCTGCAGAAAGCCGGCGCCGCCCTGCAGATCCCGGAAAGACGTCCGCAGGTAGCCCAGGTGGGCGGCGATGTGTTCGAAGAAACCATCGAGCTGAATCCGAAAGCTGCAACCGTTCCTGCCGAAGAAGACGACGATGATGATTCTGAAACGGTTCTGAAAACGGAATACGAACTGGCTAAACTGAATGCTCCGGCAGCCCAAACCAGTGAGGCTTCCATAGTTACTCCTGTTGCTACCGAAACCGTTACAACTACCACTACTTCACCTGCTTCCACCCCGGTAACGCCCGTTGCTGAACCGGTGGAAAGCCGGGCCGCTGCACCAAAAACTACTGAAAAACCGGCAGCTCTTTACCCGAAAACCGTAGCCAAAACTCCGGAAAAAGTAACCCAAGCGCCGAAACCAGCTGAGCCGGTTGAAAGCGTTGAAGTTGTAGAAACGGTTGAAAAGCCGAAAGTTGTATTACGCGAGCCCGTTACCGAACCGGCTAAAAAAACCGTAACCGTTCCGGTAAATAAACCGGCCAAAGAAACCGTATCGGCAAAACCGGCATCGCATAAAGTTGCCAAAGGCGAAACGCTTTACAGCATTTCCAAAAAATACAACGTAAGCCCTTCCGACCTCAAATACTGGAACTCCTTAGGCGAAAAACCTCTGGCAATTGGTCAGGAGCTGAAAGTTTCCGGCGAGCCGCAACCGGTAATGCCAGTGCTTACCGTAACCGGAACCGACCAACCCGTAGCTGAAGGTACGGTCGTAAACATTACCCACAAAGTAGGCGAAGGCGAAAGCATGTACCAGATCTCCCGCAAATACGGCGTAAGCATCAAGGAAATCATGGAATGGAACAACAAATCCGATTTCAACGTGAGCGCCGGCGATGAATTAACGATCCGTTCCCGTCCGGGCAACAGCCGGAATTGATTCAATTAGAAATTAAAAATTAGGAATTAGAAATGGCTGGTTTGATGACCGGCCATTTTTTTTGCGTTTTTAGGTGGAATTGGTAGGCAGGTTTTTGATTTTGGAAATTTCAGACCCGGTGCCCGGTAAAAACGCCCTGGTAGAGACGCCCTTTAGGGCGTCTCTACGATTCCAAACGATCCATTCGATCCCATTCTATTCCAAAACGATCCCATGCAATCCCGGCCACCGCACCAAATCATTGTTCCCTGGGCGGGGTGGTCAGCGCATCGGCGGTTTGCAGGCCTGTGGCTACCTGGGGAATGATGCCCAATCGTTCATAGATCGGTTTTACCATAAGGCGCATTTTGGGTAACTGAAGGGCAAACGGGATAATGGCAGCCAGGCACAAAATACCGCAAATAAACAGCGTGTAATTCACGCCTACCAGATCGGCCAATGCCCCGGAAAGCAAACTACCGAAGGGTGCCATTCCCAGGAATGCCATGGAATAGAAACTCATCACGCGGCCGCGTTTGTCGTCGTCTACAATGGTTTGCAGAATGGTGTTGCTGCTGGCCATTTGCACGATCATGCCGAAACCGGTAAACAGCATGCAGAACAGCGACAACGCCATGATGCGGGAAAACGAAAAAGCGATCAGGCCCGCGCCCAGCAAAACCGTAGCCCGCACTATGATATTCCCCAAGCCCATTACCGATTTCCGTTGCGCCAGAAACAAGGCTCCCGTTAGGGCTCCTATTCCGGAAGCGCCCATCAGAAAGCCCATGGTATTGGCATTGCTGTGCAACACGTCGCGGGCAAAAACCGGCATGAGAACCGTAAGCGGCATGGCAAATAAACTGATGGAAGCAATAAGCAGAATGATACTCCTGATCGGCGGAAAACCGAACGCATATGTAAATCCTTCCTTCAAACTATGGAACACCGGCAATTGCTTTTTCTCTGAAATAATAGGTGTGGTTTTAATGGCCAGCAGCGAACCCAAAACTGCAATATAACTCACCGCATTCCCCAGGAAGCACATCCCCTCGCCTACCGCCGCAATTACCAGACCAGCCACCGACGGACCAACCAGCCGCGCCATATTGAACATGGAAGAATTCAGCGCAATGGCGTTGCTGATATCTTTGCGGTCGTCGATGAGCTCAATTACAAACGATTGCCGCGCCGAAATATCGAAGGCGTTAATGATGCCCATGAAAACGCTTAAGGCAATAATGATGGGAACGGTAATATGATCGGTTAAAACCAAAGCTGCCAGCGTGGAAGCCTGAATTAAGGACAAGGTTTGGGTGGCCAAGAGAATGCGGTGTTTGTTCCTCCGGTCGGAAACCACGCCGGCAAAAGGCCCCAGCAAAAAAGACGGGATCTGGCTCGCAAAACCTAAAATACCCAGCAGGAAAACCGAATCCGTAAGTCGGTAAACAAGCCAGCTCAGCGCTACTTGCTGCATCCAGGTACCGATGAGCGAAACGCCCTGGCCCATAAAAAACAAACGGTAATTCCTATACTTTAAGGCCCGGAACATGGCGCTGATTTTCGATTCCGGAGCGGGGGTTGCAAGGTCTGGCATGAACTGAATTTCTGAAACGACTTCTCAACTTACGAAAATCCAGCGGTTTGGTGACCCTGAGTTTTCTGATTAAAAAATATAGCCTTTTGCCGGGTACCGGTACACCTCGCCGCAAGATATGCTACCTGCAATTGCTAATTTCCAGGAAACAAACTACTGCCCGATCAATTTAATTTATAGCATTTATTTGACGGGATTTGCAATCCCGTCTTAACCGAGCCGTGGGATTTGTAATCCCACTTGCTAAAAATTAAGTTGGCGGAACACTACTTCGGTTCTGAACAGGCAATGAATAAAGGGCAATCTGTTGAGCACATTTCCGGAAAAAGCCCTAATATTAACCTGCCGAAAAGCTTTTTAGAAAATGCCGCTGAACAGTACCCCTAACTTACGCACCCTTGTTTGTGTTTACCTTTTTTCCCTCGGACTCATTATCGGAAGTGCGTATACCATGTATGTGCATTTCGATTTTTCGCATTCCGTAGATACCAAAAGCTATTTAAAAATGGCGCAAGGCGATTTTAACGTAACCGTTACCCACCGTTACCGGGTTATTATTCCCGCTCTGGCGGCAGCAGTAGCCTGGCCCCTGGAACAGATTTACACCGGTATCTGGCCCGCCCGCGCCGAAACCCTCTGGCCCTTGCGCTTAGGTTTTTTCCTGGTGAACAGCACCTTGCTTGCCCTAGTAGGTTTAATTTTATGCCGGACCTGCCAACTTTACGGCGCCACTTTCTGGTCTTCCGTTATTGCCATCACTGCCGTGCTTACCAGCCGCTGGGCCGTTTACACTGCCGGTCTCCCTTTGATTGACAGCCTGTATTTACTCGTATTTGCCCTGGCCATTTACGGAATAAAAGCGCGTTCCAAATGGGCATTGGTGTTCTGCATTCTTATTGGCCCACATGCCAAGGAAAGCTTTATTTTCCTGGCGCCGCTACTGTTCTTCTTCGGCAAAAACGCCTTGTCCCGCCCCTGGCAGGTCCTCCTTTTTGTTGCTTCCGCAATTCTGGCCTATAGTGTCCGTTACCTGATCGACCAGCAGATACAGGTAGAGCAAACGCAAAGCATCAACAACGCCCTGAACCACTTCAACAACATTCTTATCTCCATCCGGCGGGTATTTTCGCCCAAAGGCATAGGCGAAGTTTTCAGTGTTTTCGGCATTTTCACCCTGGTCATTTTTGCGGGTTTACTGGGGGGAAAAGCTGCCCGCCAAACCTGGCTCAGAAACCTCGACGCCCCGCTTTTCTGGCTATTGGTAATAGTCCTGATCCACGCGCTGCTTTCTTCCGATATCGGCCGGATGAGTTATTTATCGGCACCAGCCTTTGCGGTTGCCTGCGCGCTTATCCTGGACCGCCACCCGTTTTTCAGCTTTTTATCCGGGAAAGAGATTACCGGCTAATACTAAACTAGCTTTAAGACGCGTTATTCCCGGACTGAAACTTCATTCAGATTTTAATACAGGAGCTGCCCGCTTCCTGACTTATTCTTCACCCACCACCAAACGGAAACCAAATTATGAAATGCCCTTCCTGCAATGAAACGCTGTTAATGAGCGAAAAGAACGGAGTTGAAATTGATTACTGCCCGAAATGCCGCGGCATCTGGCTGGACCGGGGCGAACTGGAAAAGATCATGGAACGCTCCGGCGAACATTATTCCAAACGCGAAAACTACGATTCCGATTACAAACGCTACGGCTACGACGATTATAAAAAAGGCCACCACGGCCAGCATCCGCACAAAAAGAAGAAATCTTTTTTAGATGATTTCTTTGACTTTTAAGCTGGAGACCCAACCATTTTTGAAACGCCGCTTCTTTTCGGGAGCGGCGTTTTTATTTTGTTGTAGTTAGAAATGAAGAAGCAGTCTATGGGTTCATAGTTTTTAAAGACAAAACAATAGCATTTGTTATCAAAAACTTTTACATTACTGAACCCTAACATCAGAACTATGAATCATAAATTGGCTATAAACCCCGGAACAAAGAAGCCAAAATTCCCTGGTATTCATTTTATTGCAATTATTATTTGCTCGTTTTGTTGTTCTATTCAAAATCTTCAGGCCCAAAGTTATGTTCAAGTTCCTGTTTCCGGAGGTGTTTCAGCGCCTGTTACTACTCCCCCCAATTTCACTTCTTTTGGACCGTTTGCGCAATTAAATATCCGCGCGGCCATGCTTTATAAAGCCTCAGAAATGAGTCACTTTCCTGTTTCCTACCCTTTAACCTCCCTGGCCTTCAAATTAAATGGCTCAGTTTACGGTCAAGGAACCACAGGCTATTTTAAAATTTACTTAATTCCAACTACAGATACGGTATATAACCTAGGTACAGATTGGGATACAATTATGCTACATCCAAATCTTACAAAGATCGGCGATTACCATCACTTGATGTATTATCAGCTTTCCGGTTATATGGATTATCCGTTGACATCTCCATACTATTTTAATTCCGGCGAAGGATTTTACTTGCTGTATGAATGGGAAAGCCAAATATTGGCCGTAGTAAGTCCTCCTTTTGAATGCAATACTGACTTAATCAATGGTTACTATCAGGGAACAAATAATTCTCATAATCCGCAAACGGCACCAACGACATTAAACCAAATTGGTAACTATCGGCATGTGCTGCGGTTAGGGTATAATGGTCCAACTGGAATATCAGAAATGAATTCCAATAACGCCGTAAATGTATTTCCCAATCCGGCCCATGAAATCTTGAATGTTGACCTAAGTATGCTAAAAAATACAGCAACTCAGTTAACCCTTCGGGATTTAACTGGAAAAGTAGTTAAAATGGAAAGCCTGAAAAACAAACAAAATCAAATCAGCCTAACAGGTATAACGCCTGGCATTTATTCTCTTCATTTGGCCTCAAGTTCTGAAACGAAAGTCCAACGAATTATTATCAAATAAGCGTTTATGAAATTTATAACGAAAGGCAGGCAATTAAAGGCTTGCCTTTCTTATTTTCTCCCGAACCCTTCCCCCAAAAACCGTGTTCTAAGATCACGCCAAACCGCCGCCTTTTCCATTTCCAAAAGCGGCCGATTTTGCGTAATTTTAAGGTTCAGAAATGCAGGAAGTCCACCAAAACCTAACCGTTTAAACGCTATGGTTTTAGCCCAAAAAGTGCTTTCCCGCATTTCTAATTTCTAATTTCTAATTTTGAATTTCTAATTAAAAGAAAGTGCCAGATTTCAGCCACCTTCATTGCCATACCCAGTATTCCCTCCTCGACGGCCAGGCCAGCATCAGCGCGCTCATGAAAAAAGCGCAGGCCGACGGCATGAAAGCCGTTGCCATGACCGACCACGGCAACATGTTCGGGGCCTTCAACTTCGTGGCCGAAGCGAATAAATATAACGTGAAGCCAATTGTGGGTTGCGAATTTTACCTCGTAGCCGACCGGCATCAGAAATCCTTCAGCAAAGAGCAGAAAGACGTGCGCCACCACCAGTTGCTGCTCGCCAAAGACCAGGAAGGCTACCAGAACCTGGCCAAGCTATGCTCCATGAGCTACATCGAAGGTCTGTACTCCAAATGGCCGCGCATCGATAAGGAACTGCTGCAGCAATATTCCAAAGGCTTAATTGCCACCAGCTGCTGCATTGGCGCGGAAGTGCCGCAGGCCATTCTCTGGAAAAGCGAAGAAGAAGCCGAGGCAATTTTCAAGTGGTGGCTCGATTTGTTCGGCGAAGATTATTACATCGAAATTCAGCGCCACGGCCTGATGGATATTGACGGCACCGGCAAAAGCCAGGAAGACATTAACCAGGTGCTGCTGAAGTGGAGCAAGAAATACAACGTGCCGGTTATTGCCACCAACGATTCGCATTACGTGGATCAACAGGACTGGAACGCCCACGACATTCTGCTTTGCGTGAACACCGGCGAAAACGTGAGCGTACCCGTTGGCGATTTCCAGACCAAATATTTCCGCTGCCTTACTTCCGACAACCAGGTAATCTACGACCACCTCGACAACATCGAGAACCGTTATTCGCGCGACGAAAACGTGCGCCGCGAGCTTTTCCGCATTCAGGAAGAAATGCAGAAACCGCGTCCGCAAAGCCGTTTCGGTTTCCCCAACGACCAGTTCTTTTTCAAGACCCAGGCCGAAATGAACGAACTGTTCAAAGACGTGCCCCAAGCCATCGATTACACGAACGAAATTGTCGATAAAATTACCCCTCCAAAGCTGAAGCGCGACATTTTACTTCCGAACTTCCCGCTTCCGCCGGAACACCCAACTGCCGATGCTTTTTTGCGCCACTTAACCTTTGAGGGCGCCAAGAAACGCTACGGCGAAATCACGCCCGAAATTGAAGAACGCCTCGATTACGAACTCCGCATCATTGAGACGATGGGCTTTGCCGGTTACTTCCTCATTACCCAGGATTTCATTAATAAAGGCCGTGATATGGGTGTAATGGTTGGTCCGGGCCGGGGCTCGGCAGCGGGTTCGGCGGCAGCGTATTGCATCGGAATCACCAACATTGACCCGATCAAGTATTCCCTCCTTTTTGAGCGTTTCCTGAATCCGGAACGGGTTTCCATGCCCGATATTGATATTGACTTCGACGACGTGAACCGCCAGCGCGTGATCGATTACGTGGTAGATAAATACGGAAAAACGCAGGTAGCCCAGATCATCACCTTCGGTACCATGGCGGCCAAATCTTCCATTAAAGACGTGGCCCGAAGCATTGAACTGCCGCTGAACGAAGCGAACGAACTGGCTAAACTGGTTCCGGATGCGCCGGGAACGACCTTAGCCAAAGCTTTCGCGGAAGTGCCGGAACTGCAAACCATTCGCGGCGGCTCCGACCTGAAAGCCAAGGTGTTGCAATTGGCCGAGCGTCTGGAAGGTTCGGTACGGAACACCGGTATTCACGCGGCCGGCGTAATCATCGCGCCCGACGACATTACCAAGTACATTCCGGTTTCCACGTCCAAAGATTCCGACCTGCTGGTTACGCAGTTCGATGGCAAGGTGATTGAAAGTGCGGGCATGCTGAAGATGGACTTTTTAGGGCTCAAAACCCTGACCATCATCAAAGATGCAATGGCGCTCATTAAGAAATTGCACAACGTAGACATCGACATCGATAACATCCCGATGGACGACCTGAAAACCTACGAACTTTACCAGCGCGGCGAAACCATCGGTACGTTCCAGTTCGAGTCCGAAGGGATGCGGATGTACCTCAAAGATCTTCAGCCGACTAACATTGAAGATCTGATCGCGATGAACGCCCTTTACCGGCCGGGCCCGATGCAGTTCATCCCGAACTTCATTAACCGGAAGCACGGCCGCGAAGAAGTGGAATATCCGCACGACCTCCTTGAACCGATCCTGAATTACAGCCAGGGCATTATGGTGTACCAGGAGCAGATCATGCAGACGGCCCAGATCCTGGCCGGTTACTCCTTAGGCGGTGCCGACTTACTCCGTCGCGCGATGGGTAAGAAGGATATGAAAAAGATGGCCGAGGAACGCGAAAAGTTCATCAAAGGCGCCGGCGAAATTCATAAAATTCCGGCCAAGAAAGCGTCCGAAGTTTTCGACGTGATGGAGAAATTCGCCCAGTACGGCTTTAACCGGTCGCACTCGGCGGCTTACTCGGTGGTGGCTTACCAGACCGGCTACCTGAAGGCGCATTACCCGGCCGAATACATGGCGGCGGTGCTTACCAACAACATGAACGACATCAAAAAGGTGACGTTCTTTATTGAGGAAGCGCGCAAGCAAGGCGTTCAGGTACTTGGCCCGGACGTAAACGAATCGGATTTCAAATTCAACGTGAACTCCGAAGGCCAGATCCGTTTTGGTTTGGGCGCTGTGAAAGGAACCGGCGAAGCGGCCGTAGAAGCCATCTTAAGCGAACGCGAAAAGAACGGGCCGTACAAAGATATTTTCGACTTTGCGAAGCGCGTAAATTTGCGGGCCGTGAACAAGAAAACCTTCGAAAGCGTGGCCCAGGCCGGCGGTTTCGATTCGTTTGAAAAATACCACCGCGCGCAATACATCGATGTTGCCGAAGGCGAAAGCATAAACTTAATTGAAAAAGCCGTTCGTTTTGGTAACCAGTACCAGGCGGAATTAGGCGCTGCGCAGCAATCGCTGTTTGGTGGCGGCACGGTAGAAATGCCGCTGCCGCGCGTACCCGATATGCCGGAATGGACCCAGAACGAAAAACTGCGCCGTGAAAAAGAAGTGGTAGGTTTCTACATGTCGGGCCACCCGCTCGACCAGTTTGCGCTGGAGATAGAATCGTACTGCACTTGCGGCGTAGACCGGATCGAAGAATTCAAGAACCGCGATATTTCCGTGGCCGGCATGATCTCGAACGTGCAGATCCGTACGGCGGCCAAATCGGGCAACCCGTTCGCGCTGTTCAACCTTGAAGATTACGATTCTTCGTTACCAATGGCTTTGTTCGGGGAAGATTACCTGAAATATGCGTCGTATCTGCGGGAAGGCATGTACGTGTTTATCCGGGGCAAAGTAACGCTGCGCTACAAAACCGAAGACCAGTGGGAACTAAAACCAACCAGCATCCAGCTGCTCGGCGACATCACCGAAAAAATGGCCAACGGCGTGCGCCTGGATATGGATATTCGTCTGGTAACTTCCGAAGCAATTGACCGGCTGGAAATGGCCTTGCAAGCTTGTCCGGGGCAGAAGAAGTTTGAGTTGCAGTTAACGTCGCCGGAGGAAAGGCTGGCGGTGGAGTTGTTTTCACGGAAGTATCGGATCGAGCCGAAAGCATTTATTCAGCATTTGAAGGGTAGCGAGTTGGGGACTTATAAGTTGATTTAAAGGGAAAAACTAAAATAAAAAAGCCTGTCTTTAAAAGACAGGCTTTTTTATTTTATATCCATCACGCCTTGTTAATGCCAAATATTTCAGTAATCTTGAAACCGGATATTATATGTTGGTTATAGGGAAGAAAGGAGTTTATAAATAAGGACTTAAAGACATTTAAAGTATATGATTACTTCAATCAACAAATTAGAAAATTTTGGTTGCTATGAGAAATACATCCATAATGCAACTGATATTCCTGATTTTGGTAAGGTAAATATAATATACGGTAATAATGGTAGTGGAAAAACAACACTTAGCAATCTCTTCTACTTACTTTCTAAACATTGTAAAGAAAAACAAACTGTCTTCAAAGAATATATTGAAGAGGGTAGCTCTATAGAATTAGCCGCAAAAGATGGAAAGATAACTGAGAAAAATGTCCTAGAAAAAAATCTTGATTTATATGTTTTTAATTCAAAATTTATCTCTGATCACGTCTTTAATGGAAATACTGCCAATATTGAATCCTTTTCATCTGATATAAAGCTAACGAACGAAGAAATAAATATTATTGATAAAAGATTACAAGTATTAACACATAGACAATCAAAAATTCAAAGCTGGCAAAATAAATTAGATGAAAGTCTATCCAAGTGCTGGGATAAACAAAGTAAAGTTTTTCAAAAGAAAATTAATAATGCCCGATTAACTAATCTCAAACCCCAAAATACTGACTATTCATCAGAGGCATATTCTAAATTAGAACAGGAATTAACTGAACTCTACCGTAATTACGAGAAGAAGAGCAAAGAGCAATTGACTATTGAGAGGTACGAAAACCTTAACTTAGAAATTGAGGAAATCAGAATTTTAGATATTGATATTCAAGGCATTAAAGTCCTTCTACAAAAATCCATTAAAACTGAAGCTAAGGACAAATTAAAAGGCAGAATCAATGATTTCCAAAAACTTGTTAATACCAACAACTATTCTAATGTAATTTCTGACCTAAATAGTTGGTATAGAACTGGTGGGAGACTTTTATTTTTATCCCAGAGAGATGATAAAACATGCCCATTATGTTTTTCCGATTTGTCAGAAACTATTGATGATGCAGTAGATAGTTTTGTTAATTACTTCAGTGATGAGGTAGTTAAAGCTCACGAGCAAATTGATTCGCTCTTAAATAAACTAGATTCCTTAATTAACGGAAAAGTAGTAGAAAGGAATAACTCAAAGCTTTCAACTGTAAAAGACACTTGCAATGGCTTAGGAGTTAGTTTTGAATATGATGAAAGAAGTGATACAACAAAATTAAATAAGCAATTACTAGATTTAAGTAAAACTCTAAAAGAGAAAAAGTTAAATATAGAAAAACTAATAATATTAACCGTATCTGAATACCAACTGATCGAAGATTATAATTTAGAAGTTTCTAGAATTAAAAATGAAATAGGAAAAGGCATTGAAAAAGAGCTAAAAGTATTAGGCAAAAAAACTTTACAGGAAATCACGAATGATATAAAAGCTAAACTAAAAAAGACTGTAATTATTGAATACAATTTACCTGAGAATAATATATTTTCATTAAAAAAGGAATCAAATGCTAAAATAGCAGCCATCCTTGCTAATTTAAGTTCCATAATTATTTCCCAAATTTCTACTCTTCAAATTAAAAGGGCTGAAGAAATTTCTAAACTTAATGCAGAGTCTAAATATGTAAATATTTATTTAAGTCATTTAGGGATAAATCACTTTAGTATTTACAAAGAAGATAAAGATTTGGATAATGTCATTATCACCTTTTCAAAAACCGGAAAAAAGAAAACGAAGCTATCCCACTCACTTAGCGAAGGGGAGAAAACGGCTTTAGCTTTTGCTTATTTTATAAGCAAAATAAGGGTGGAAAGAATTGAGAGTAATGATATAGATTATAATAAATGTATAGTTGTAATCGATGATCCAATTTCAAGTCTTGACGATAACAGACTATTCCAAACAGCTAATCTTATTGAATCCTTCTTTTTCTATAATAGCGCTACGGATAATCAGATTTGTCAATTGTTTCTTTTTAGCCACAACCTTACTTTCCTAAAATATATTTATACTGCCCTTAAAACAAACGATTCACTTAAAAAAGAAATTAAGGAATATTGTTTATATTATGAAAATCCAAAAATCAGAAAAATTCCATCTAGCTTAAAAAATTTCACTAACACCTACCTGGTGAAGCTAAAGAATATAATTGATTTTAAAGAAAACAAAGTTGAATATGATACTGCAAAAAACTATCTCCCAAACTTTATAAGAATAGTTTTAGAAACCTTTCTCTCCTTCAAATTAGCTTTAGTTGACGACGGTAATAAAATGCCTGGCTTATCGTATTTAATTAATACTATGGTAAAAGAACTTAATGAAATAGAAGACAAAACCATCGATAATATTAATAAAGAAGGTTTAATAGCGAGGTTAAATTATTTACGAAAGATTTCTGATCATGAATCACATGGAAATATTTCAAGAGCAGAAGGATTTAATTTTATTTCTGAAGATGAATTAAAACAATTCACAAAGTATACTCTTCAAACAATTGGCTACATTGATAGCTTGCATTTTAGAAGAGCGAAAAGTCACACCTAATTTCATTAGCCCTGCCACCGCTTTTTTGGACATATCCCTACATCAAAACCTTACTTCCAATCCCGCAAAACGCTAGGCAAAAGCACCTAAAAAGTCGCTCATCCGGACATCTTTGTCCGGAGGCCACCTGCCGGGGACATCCGTGTCCCCGTTCCCGAACACGCGGACGCAGACGTCCGCAGCAGGATGGTTTCGGACACAGATGTCCGAAACAGCGGCTTAAAATAAGCTTCGCTGCAACTGTAACATCCTAAAACAAGTATTCGGGCTATGGGAATTAAAAACAGAATTGTGCCCGGCGGCTTGTACTTTCTTACCCTCACCGTAACCGATTGGGTTGATATATTTACCCGGCCGGTTTACAAACACATCCTCGTAGATTCCCTGAAATTCTGCCAGCAAAAGAAAGGATTGGAATTGTACACCTGGGTATTGATGAGCAACCATCTGCACCTGATTGCCGCTGCCGCCGGCGATAAAAACCTATCTGATATCCTTCGCGATTTTAAGGGCTTTACCAGCCGGCAAATCATTGCTGCTATTCAGGAAGAAAACGAAAGCAGGAAGCAGTGGCTGTTGCACCGGTTTTCCTTTTCTGCTAAAAACGATCCCAAAGTCCGGCACTTCAAATTCTGGCAGGATGGCAACGAAGCCAAAGAAATTTCTTCGAATAACTTCCTGCAGCAGAAACTCGATTATATTCACCAAAACCCGGTACGGGCCGAAATTGTAGCGGAGCCGGAACATTACCTTTACAGTTCTGCTGCCAATTATGCCGGTGAGAAAGGTTTTCTGCAAGTGTTGTTTGCGGAGTAAGCGAAACCAATACCCCAAATAATTATTGGTACTCAAAGTGCTCTTCCGGACATCAATGTCCGGAAGTAATCTGGTGGGGACATCTGTGTCCCCGTTTCCAAATACGCGGACAAGGATGTCCGTAGCAGGGTACTTTCGGAAATTGATGTCCGAAAGAGCAGAGACTGCACAAAAACCTGCTTCTGCTTGCAGTTAATTTTCCTTAAAAGTAACCCCAATGCCGACCAACAAGATCAGGCCACCGGCAATCATCTGCAGCGTGATTTGCTCATCCAGGAACAGCCAGGCCAGAAAAGAAGCCAATAAGGCCTGACTCAGCAAGCTCAGCGAAACCCGCGTGGCGCGCATGTGCTGGGTAGCATAACTCAGCAGCAGCCAGGCCACCAGCTGGCACACAATTCCCTGAATAACCAGCACCAGCCAACCCATATCCGAAAAACCGCTGAATGGCTCATTAAAAAGGAAAGAAACTACGCCCAGAAAAACAGAGGAAGCCAGCAGGTTCACCGTCATAAACGAAAGCACCGGCATGCGTTCCAATACATATTTACTCAGCAGAATATATACCGCATAGAAAATACCCGATAGCACTCCAAGCGAAAAAGCCAGATCGAAACGCAGCTCCAGGAAAAACTCAAACCCTACCAGCACCACCATCCCTAATAAAGCAATAACCGTCCCGATCCAGAAGTTGCGCGCCGGTTTGTTCTGAAGGAACAGATAAGACCCTACCCCTACCCACACAGGCGCCAGGTTGGTGAGCAGCGTAGCCTGCGTAGCGGTAGATTGTTGAATGGCAATATTCCAGACGGCTACATCCGAGGCGAAAAAAACGCCTGACAGGATGGCCAGCAATAGAACCCGCACAGGCGGCAACTGAAACCCTTTGGTTAATATTACAAAAGGAAGTAGTAGCGCCGCTGCAATGGCCATCCGGTAAAAAGCCGAGATCAGGCCCGGTGTAAGGTTAAGCTTTACCAGCACCGGAAAAATGGAAATGCAGATTATGCCAATGAGAAGGGCAAGGCGCGGCTTTGTCATGTCTGTAAACAGGGGAATTGTACAAAAGTATGGAATTGCGACTAACCAGAGCCAACCTTCTCTAATTTCCCAACTTGCGAATTTACCCATCCAAGGCAAGCCTGCTTTTAATCCCGCAAAACGCTAGGAAAAAGCCGTAAAAAAGCCGCTCCTCCAGACACGCGGACATGGATGTCCGCAGCAGATAAGTTTCGGACACAGATGTCCGAAACAGCAAACCAGCAAACTTTAGTAATATTTCCTGCAACTTCAGAACCTTAACATAAGTATGTAGGCCATGGGAATCAAAAACAAAATTGTACCCGGCAGCCTATACTTTCTTACCATGACGGCGGTAGATTGGGTGGATATTTTTACCCGACCGGTTTACAGGCACATCATCGTAGATTCCCTCCGGTTCTGCCAGGAAAAGAAAGGACTTGAGCTATATGCCTGGGTCTTGATGAGCAATCACCTCCATCTGATTGCAGCCGCGGCGGGCAGTAAAAACTTATCCGATATTCTACGTGATTTTAAGGGCTTTACCAGCCGGCAAATTATTGATGCCATCCAGGAAGAAAACGAAAGCAGGAAGCAGTGGCTGTTGCACCGGTTTTCCTTTTCTGCTAAAAACGATCCCAAAGTCCGGCACTTCAAATTCTGGCAGGACGGCAACGAAGCGAAAGAAATAACCTCCAACAATTTCCTGCAGCAGAAGCTCGCTTACATTCACCAGAACCCGGTAAGGGCCGAAATAGTAACGGAGCCGGAGCATTATCTTTACAGTTCTGCCACTAATTATGCGGGTGAGAAAGGTTTGCTGGAAGTGCTATTTGCGGAGTAACGGAGATTGATAAATCCCGGCAGGTTGCTTCCGGATGTGTACATCCGGAAGAGCAATAAGAGCAATAAGAGCAATAATGAAAACTTCCGATAGAGCATTATTCTACTTGCCATTTTCTTCCATCTCGTCTTTTTCCTCCTCACCTTTAGCGCCCTCACGTTTCGCTTTTTTTGCTTCAGCCTTAAGTTGTTCCTGGTGGGCTTTTCTTTCCAGGAATTCTTTCTGGCGCTGCTTTTTTTGTTGGTCTCTCGATCTGGTACTCATCGTTCAGCTAAATTATTGTTTTATTTACTTCGTTCCGGATTAATTGTTTTTAATCTTTCTTGACTCTTGTTACCGCCCCGCCGTTGCTGGTGCTTTCACCATAGCCGTCAGGCTAAGCTAATTTATTGGGTCATCCCGAACACAAGTGAGCGCGAGGAAGCGCGAAACTTGCGAACGGAGCTCTGAGGGAACTTATGGAGCCGCATATTTAAAATTAAACGGTAAGACAAATCTTGCTATGCTCGCTTTGTCATAGAAGTATGTATAAGTTTCCTCGAGAGCTACGCTCGCAAGTTTCGTGCTCCCGCACTTACTTGTACTCGGAATGACCAGCTTTTCTTCTTAGCCTGACGGATATGGTGTTTTCACTAATAACTTTGTTTTCATGCTTTACCTGAAGTTGTTAATAGAGCACCAGCAATGGGGTAAGAACAAACTTAATACTTTACCTCGCATCTTTGGCTTCCCGGAAAACAACAGGCAAAAAACCGGTGATTTTTCCCTACCTTTACTCCAGTTCCTTTTCCCCGGAATATCAGAAAATATGCCTGCATCGTCGCTTACGCCGGATGAACGTTCAAAAATAAAACACGAATTCGAATCGGCAACGGTAAAGCACATCCTGTTTAAATCGAAAGTAAAATCGTATCTGTACGGTGCGGCTACCGATCTGGAGCCCATTGTAAATTACCGCGTTTGCAGCTTCGGCCAGTGGATCTACGAGCGGGGCATGCCGCTTTTCGGGCAATTGCCGGAAATGCGGGAGCTTGAAATGGTACATAAAGATATCCACGATTTTGCCTCCTACCTGGTTGAACTGAAACAGCATAACCAGACCGAAAAAGCACTGGACGAACTTCCGAATCTGGAAGCGAAGGCCAACGAAATTTTCGCGCTATTAAAGCGCGTACAGGAACGGGCCGGGTTGGTTTAAGCTTATTCCCCGCCTTTTAACCGCCTGCTTTCCAGCAATTCTTTTATTTCCTCCCGCAACGCTTTTACTTCGGCATGCATCTGGTCTATCTGGTGAGCACTGGCCACATCCGAATCATCGGCCTCGGCATCCTGGCCCACGAAAAAGCTGGCCATGGTAGCCGTAAAATACCCGAAAACTGCAAAACCGTAAAGCGACAGCAGAAAACAAAGTACCCGGCCTTCGTGGCTTGCGGGCCAGTAATCGGAACCAATGGTGATCAGGAGCATGGCCGTCCACCACAAGGCATCGGGATAGGTTTTCAGCCCGTTTTCGGTATCGTTTTCGAAGGCGTACATGCCGGCCGCGCCAATGAAAATTACCACAATGGTGAGTACCAGTACATAACCAAAACCCCGCCGGCCCATGGTGGCGCTTAAGTTCCGCATGCTCCGGTTCAGCGACCCGACTACTTTTACCAGCCGCAATCCTCTTATCGCCCGTACGCTTTGGAAAATATACCCGATCCGGAACACCCGGATAGCCGGCACCATGAGGGAAATGATGGTAATGACGTTGCTTTTCAGGAATTGGGTTTTATCGGGGGCCAGGATCAGCTTCATCAGAAAATCGAAAATAAAAATGCCCCAGATCGCGTAGCTCAGCCATAAAAGGGTTTCGTTCAGGCTCCAGAGCAATTCAATTACCAGCAAAACCAGCCAGACAAACCCTAATACCACCAAAGGGCCTTCCAGGAAATTCTGAATGCGCCACAGCAGTTCATTGCGTTCTTTAGCCAGTTCCTCCTTTAATTTTTCCTGGTCGGTTTCTTCCATGCAGGTTGTAGCGATTACGGGCCTTTATGGTTGCAAAGCATTACTTCCTGACCTGGAAAAGAGCACGAAAGAACTGGAAAACGAGCACACCCCCTGCACTTAGTATTCTTCCGGAGGAGGACTGCAAAGCAATAATGAAACCAGCCGTCTCCGACGGCGCTGCTTCAGGCGAACAAACATTCCAGGGAAAATCTGTGGTAGCGTAGGGAAGTCAGAGACTTCCTGATTCATTTATAGTTTGTAGTCCTCCTCCGGAAGACTACAAACAGCAATAAATTAAACAAACAGCAATAACCTAAATATCAGCTTCTCCGGCAAGTGCAATCCGTTATTCAACTGTTGTACATACCTCCGCTTCTTCCAGCACCACCGGCTCTTCAATTTCCGCAACATCGAACTCCAAGTAAACGCTTACTCCTTGCCCTTCTTCGGAAGCAACGTCTATTTTCCCTTTCAGCGCTTTAACTCTTGAATGCAAGCTGTTCAGGCCCATACCATCCAGGGAAAGACTTTTTTTACTGAAACCAATACCGTTGTCTTCGATGGTGATGGAAAGCAGTTCGTTGTAATAGCTTACCTGTACCAGGGCTTCGGTGGCTTTGGCGTGCTTAATGGTGTTGTTCAATAGCTCCTGCACAATGCGGTAAACCGACAATTCAGAATCGGGGGCAAACCGGCCGAACTCGTTCAGGGAATCGTATTGCACTACCAGGAGTTTATCGTTGCTGATGTTGGTGCAGTAGCGGCTCAGGGCTTTATCCAGACCATGCTGCATTAGCACTTCCGGCATTAAGTTGTGGGCAGTTTTGCGCACCGAAACCGAAGCTTCGTCCAGCAGGTCCACTACCTGGTGGTAACCTTTGTGCTGTACAATTTCGCGGGCTTGCAGTACCAACGCGTTCATGTGCATTTTAGCGGCGGCCAGCATGCCGGCCACGCCGTCGTGCAGGTCGCGGGCAATGCGGGTGCGTTCTTTTTCTTCGCCCTGCATCAGGGCCTGCAGCACCTGAATTTCCTTTTCCTGCTGTACCGTTTTCAGTTGTTTGTCGTAGATCTTTCGTTTGTAATTGTAATACAGCACCAGCATGCAAACCAGAAGCCCGGCAATTAAAGCCGCACCGAATCCATAAATCACGTACTGCCGGCTTTTTTCGAGTTGCAGTTGCTGCTGGGCCAGTTCTTTGTCTTTTTGCGAAGTCTGGTATTTCAGTTCCAGATCGTTAATGGTTTGCAGCTGCTTTTCGCCCAGAACGCTGTCCTGATACTGCCGGGCAAGCGCCTGGTAGGTGTAAGCGGGTTCAAATTCACCGGTGGCCGCGTAGAGTTTATGCAGGGAAGTATAAGTTTCAGCCGAAAGCTCGGTAGCCTTGATCTGCCGGGTAACTTCCAAAGCATCCAGATATAGCTTTTTTGCAGCGGAATAATCCTTTTTAAGAAAGTAAATATCACCCAGTTTATGCTTAACGTCGGCCACATCGAAAGGCGTAGCCAGTATTAAAGCATATTCCAGGCCTTTCAGCCCAAAGGCTATTGCTTTGTCGTATTGCTTTTCCTGCTTGAAACATAGCGCCAGGTTTATATTTCCCAATTCCCGGCAGTAATCATCCTTAATCAGTTCCGCAATTTGCAGAGCCTGGTAATGTACCTGCTTCGATCTTTCGTACTGCTTCAGGTCGTAAAGTACCGTCCCCTGATTTATTAACCCGCGGCACCAGGAAAGGGAATCGCCGGCCTGAACTGCCGCTTCAACTGCGCGGGTAAAATAACCATAAGCCTTTTTATATTGCTGCATTTTCTGGAAGATGCCGCCAATATTGCCGTAAACCATCGAAAGCCCGTCGAGCTGGTGCGATTGTTTAAAGAAATTAATGCCCGCCTGATAAGAAGCCAACGCGCTGTCGAATTTACTCTGGTAGCGGTACAGGTTACCCATGTTGGTATAGCAGGCGCCAATACCCCGTTTATAATTGATTTCCTGATAGTGGATTAAGGCTTTCCGATACTGGCTCAGGGCTGCCTGGTACTGGCTCTGATCCGAATACACAATGCCGCTGTAATGAAAAGCTTTGGCCTGCCCCAGTCCATAGTTAATTTCCTGACTGACCCGGCCGGCTTCGGCATAAAGTTTCAGGGCAGTGGCCGGCCTGGAGATTTCCAGGGCATAAGCTGAATCCAGTAGCTGCTTCACATAATTGCTGTCCGGCTTCTGGGTATAATCGGGTTCTGAAAATGCCAGGGCCGGCAGCAGGAAAAGCAAACCAAGCAGCAAAGTTTTTAAACTCCGGTTCCCGTTAAAGCCATACCGGAAAGTATTCTTTCCTTTTTTCATATAAGCCTCACTCTAAAACTAAAAATCAGCTATTTAAAATAAGTAAGGAAAGGTAAGCAACGGAAAGCCCGGAACAATGTACCCGTACATGCATAAGCTACCTGCTTTCAACCACCTTTACCTGAACAAAATTAAGCTGAATTTGTCAACAATTCACGTAAGCGTTAACATCCGTTTGCATATTTTGTTAAAACGCTATAATTTGCTTTCAAAAAACTATGAAAAGAATTATACTCAGCCTTTTAGCTACCTCTTTAGCTGCCGGCGTGCAAGCCCAGATAACCCTGACCAGCGCCAACGTTCCAGTAACCGCCGGTACCAGAATTGAAAACCAGGGCGATCTAAGTACTCCAGTACCAACCCGGGGAGCGAACCAGACCTGGAACTACGGCAACATGGCCTTAACCGGCTCCGGAAACATCCCCTATAACAATTCGGTAAACGCCCAATTTCCGGGAGCCATTGAAAAGCCGGCTGCCGGCGAGCTCGTGCCCGGCTGGGTTTATTATTACCAGGCTTATTTAAAGGGTACGTCTACAAACTTTGGAGTGGTGGGGCATGAAGTGAAATTGCAGCGTTATTCCCTGGCGCAGTTTACCGGCGGCGCAAACGATTCGCTGATCTTCCAGGCTCAGAGTTATACCTTACCGGCAACCGATACTTACCTGCAATTTCCGGCTACCATTAACTCCGGCTGGCAAACTACCCACAAGCATATCCTGAACGCCCAGATTACCGTGGCCATGGCCATGCTGAACAAGGCGCCGATGCAAAGACGCTCTTATGTAACCCTAACCGATTCAGTGGTTGGCTGGGGAAGCATGCGCGTACCGGTAGCCTCGTTGGCAGGCCCCTATCCGAGCGCACCCTACCAGGCCCTGATGATAAAACGCGTGGAAGTAGCGGTAGACAGTTTTTACCTGAACGGCGCGCCGGCTTCGCCTTTATTACTAGGCCCGCTAGGCGTAACGCAAGGCCAGATCAGAAGAAACAACAAATACAAATTCTACCGCGAAAATGCCATGCAGCCCCTGATGGTATTCGACTTCGGCGACAACAATTTTACCACGCCACAATTTATCGTTTCCGACAACAGCGTTTCGATTGTTGGCGCAACCACCAAAGAGCAGGCCGCCAAACTTCCGGTGCAATTGTATCCGAACCCAACCAATAGCTCCACGCTTACGCTTGCCTTCGCCAAACCCGAAACCGGCAACTGGCAGCTTCGCCTGACAGATATTACCGGCCGGGAAACTTTTGTGCAGACCATTAAAAATGCGGGCGCGATAAAACAGACATTAGCTTTGCCAGCGCAACTGAAAAACGGGCTTTACAGCTGGCAGTTGCTGGACCAGAACGGCGCGGTACGCAATGCCGGGAAACTGAATGTTATTCGGTAAGAGTTTGCTTCTTCTTAAGCCTAACTTTGAAGGAAAAAGGCTTATTAGATAATTCCCCTCCTCGGAGGGGTTAGGGGTGGGTAATTGGTATTGCCTGCAAAAACGAAAAAATGAGCTGAGGTGCCGCTGAAAACGGTTTTGTTCGGTACTAGAAATCCCGTTGACTAAAGTCAACGGCAATGGATAGCAAGATTCTTAAAAGTAGAATTCAAATTTCTGTTTTTGTTGTCTCTATTGCCGTTGACTTTAGTCAACGGAAACCGCAGTAATTTCTTAAGCAGACAGCATTGCCCCTACTCCGAGGAGGGGAATTGTTATTCAGCTTTTTCCCTGCCAGGATAGCTTCTTAATCATCTTCCTTACAGTCGGGCATCAGGATCAAGGAAGGCTGAAGAAATATTTAAAATATCGGCACCACTAAGTCGTTATCCTGAATAGTAAAGGTTAAAGGAGCTGAAAGAGTCCGGCCACAATGGCAGATTTAACGCTTTGGCCGTTTTTTTGCCGAACGTTCTGCAGCGAATACGTATAATTCGTATAATTGTAAATCATTCATCCATTAAAATCCTTCTTATGGGACATAAAGCAATTGAAATTACCGACGCAAACTTCGATGAGATCATCAATTCTGATAAACCGGTACTGGTAGACTTCTGGGCCGAATGGTGCGGACCATGCCGCATGGTTGGCCCGATCGTAGAAGAACTGGCCGGCGAATACGAAGGCAAAGCCGTAATCGGTAAAGTTGACGTAGATGCCAACCCGCAGACTTCTGCCAAATTTGGTATCCGGAGCATTCCTACCCTGCTGGTTTTCAAAAACGGCCAGGTAGTAGACAAACAAGTAGGCGCGGTGCCGAAAAACGTACTGGCTCAGAAATTAGATGCTCAGGTAACTGCTTAATAAAACAGTAGCCTTTAAAGTTAAAAAAGTCCTTCCGGAAGCCATTCCGGAAGGACTTTTCTTTTTCCCTGAAATCCGTAACTTGCAGAAACAGAAACCTGAACCGAATAATCCTGAACAGAAATAACCATGGAAAATACCCAAACCGCTACCCCGGCTTTCGACCTGAAATCGGTACCGTTTTACCTCGAAAAACTGACTGCCGAAACCAAACCGGCCTGGGGCATTATGACGCCTCAGCACATGCTCGAGCATTTAGGGAATACGCTGGTAATGGTAAACAGTAAAAAAGCCTTGCCGTGCGTAACGCCCGAAGAACATTTGCCCGCCTATCGCCAGTTCCTGATGAGCGAAAAGCCATTTGCTCAGAATATTCCGAACCAGTTTATCGGCGATGGGCTGGCGCCTCTGCGTTTTGAAGATCTGGAAACGGCCAAAACCAAACTCCTTGCCGCCATTGAAAGCTTCCAGCGCTTTTTCCAGGAGAACCCGGAAGCTACCCCTATGCACCCCTTCTTCGGCCACCTGAACTACGAAGAATGGCAGCAATTCCAGCGCAAACATTTCACCCACCATTTCCGGCAATTCGGGTTAATTGGTTAAGGGCTTGGAAATTCAATTACAATTCTTTTATTTGTTATTTCAACAAGCTAAAGAATTGTATATGAAGAAAATTTTTACGACGCTATTCGTTTTATTGGGATTTCAGCTGGCGGCCTCCGCCCAGCTCGTTCTGGGTTTGCCTGATAAGGAAGATGCCGAAAAAGTAAAAGCAAGAACCATGATCGTGGTTTTGCGGGAGGAAGATCCTAAAATGGTAGAAAAACTTAAAAAGCAACCTCCGCAATTAGCATCTTACAAAGCTGACATTGTTGCCTATAATGAGAAAATCCAGCGGATTGCTCCCCAGTTCTGGACCTTATCCAAATCCGTAATATTTAAGCCCGAAGCTGAGGTAAAGGCTCTTCAAAAGACGAAAACAAAGGAATTTGCTTATCTGGAATTCCGGAATGAAAAGCTCACGGAAAATAAAGGCAGCGATGCAGTTAAGTATGGACCGGGTATGCAATGGACTACCGCAGCACTCGAGATCCGGTTCATTGAAAAACCGTCGGCACCTCCTTCTGGTTATGCCACCATGAAAGGAAGCGATCAGACAGATGCCGAACTGGCACTGGCGGTGAAACACCTGCAGTATATGTACAAAAATCTTGACAATAAGGCCTCCAAAAAAGAACAGCATGCGCAGGGAATCCAGAAGCTGGCTACTAAAACCTTATTGCTGGATAATGCTTACCTGGCACCTGGCCTCACCGAGAAAACAATAAAAACCGTTTACCCTTATCCTTTCCAGATTGTAGACAATGCTGCCATTGAAAAAGCTGTAATGAACAGTGAGCCAAATGTTGCAGTAGTCAGTATTGTTCCGGTTATGGGCATGCCATTTCTGATGCACAATGTTTGCAGCGCGGATGGCGAAGGTCTGACATTAGATGTCCCCGGTGCAATGTCAAAATCCAAAACGCCTTTAAAGATCACGAAGGAATCGTTGGCGCAGTACATTAAAACAAAATAAGAACCCGAGGCACAAAGCCGCATAATTTTACGTCTACACTGTTTCCCTGTAACTGAGAATACAAAAGTTAAATCCGGGAAATTGTAAAACAAAAAGCCGCTCCGGAATCCCCGGAGCGGCTTTTTGTTTATTGCTTAGCTTTATTACTTTAAATGCACTTCTTCTACCTGAATTACTTCCCGGCTGGCTTCATCCACTATAAAGGCCACTACCGAGCAATTCCTGGCATTCCAGGCAGGATCAAGGGTGGCAGAAAAATAGGCTTCAGTAACTTCTCCGGCTTTAGGGGCTTCCTTATTTGGTTTGCCCCAAGTTCCGGTTAAAACCGATCGCATGGCGTGCGGGTGCACGTAATAGTTCACATCGCCAACCGGGTAGGCAGGATCTCCCCCGGCCGCCTGACCGTAGTTCTTCTGCCAATTTACGATGCTGTCTTCCGTAATCACCACCATCAGGTTGTATTTCCCCGACAGATCGGATAAATACTTCGAACGTACTTTAATGTTTACCTTACGGCTTTCCGGCTTGTAAAGCGTAGTAAGCGTCATGCCAACCTGCGGCGTTTCGCTCATTTGCGAAGCAATGGAAGCCGGCCAGTTGCTTACTCCCTGCACTACCGAATTCGACGTTCCGCCTTTGGCCCGGTTCACCATTCCGTTCGGGTTGGAGATCACGCCAAAACTGGTTGCCCATTCTTCGCCTTCCGGTGTGGTGAAATTAGTGGTATAAGGTGCTTTGTTGTATTTGGCAAAATAACCGGCGTGCACGGCTACTACCACCAACCGGTCGCCGTGTTGCCTTTGCTGGTCTTTCGCCATCAGGGCCGCGCCCGGGCAGTTGCCGCAGGTATGGCCGGTATAATCTTCCAGTAGAACTTTCTGAACCGGGGTAACCGGGCCTAAAATAGAATCATGCGCGGCTTCGGCCGAATCCATGGCCTGGGTATCGCTCAGTGCCGGCTTGTCTGCCAGTTCTGGGTACGGGTTGTCGATGGTGTCGCAACCGAAAAGCAAGCTGGCTCCCAGAAATGCGGTACTGATATAAAATGCTATCGATTTCATCTTAAAACTTAAAAACTGCTGGTAATAGAAAGGAGTAAACCATTGGAAGCCGGTACGTTCCGGCAAACGCCGCCCACGCACACAATACCTGCCCGCTGGCGGCCGTACGAAAGCGAAATGCGGCTGGTATTCCGGTTATAGCCTACGGTCCCGGTCGGGTAATGCACCTTTTTATCTTTTTCCGGATTGCCGTAGTTGTACTGGTCCATTACAGCCACAAACCAATGCGGTGCCACGGTGTATTCCACCAAGGCCATGCCCCAGTCGCCCTGATCATCTTCGGTTTGCAGTGCCTGCAATTCTGTCCGGACCGAATGGTTGGAATTGAACTTATACGTAAGATCTACCACGCCCATATTCGCGTTTACCGTTCCCCGGCCAACCAGGCCCTGCACCACATCGATGTCGTAATAGAAGTTCAGGTAGGTAAAGGTTCCTTTCAGTTTGGAAGAGAATTTCTTTTGGATCTCTACATTAAAATCGTGGAAATATTTCTGTTTGCCGAACTTAAAAAAATCGGAAGTGAAGTACCGGCGGTTGCTTTCCCCGTTACTTACCGAATCGCGTTGCGGAGCATGCACGGCCGAATAGTTAAAGGCAATGTTGGTCCCGTACTTGCCGCCCAGCACCGATTCGCGTTTGAAATTGTAGCTAACCTCGCCCTGGTACGACATTTCGCCGAGCGGCTGGGTAGCGTATGGGTAAATGGAAGCCGGCAGGTTGTAGGTATGTTGTTTGGTTAAGGGCGGCAGAAAATTCAGCATCAGCACGTTGCCGTTGGCATTGCGGTCGGAGCGGAAATCCATATTATCTACCCGCTTCGCGCCTAAAGAAACCCCTAAGCCCTGCTCCGAATAACTGGCCGTAACAAGCAAAGCCTGACCCGGCCGGTAGTTGAACTGGTTCATGGTTGAAGGGTCGTTGGCTTTGTAGGCATATTCTCCGAAAAGGGTTACCCCGCCCCGGCTCAGACTCAGGCGCGCGGCCCCGGCACCCACGTTCTCGGGTAAATTGAAATCCGGGTTCTGGTCTTCCTGAAATTTGCTGATAAAAGAGCCCCCAAAAGTAATGTTGGTTTTCAGGTCGGCAAATTTTTCGTGCACCTCATTCAGGCTAATTTCGGCATCGGCGCCCCGCACAATGCCTTCGCCCAGGTCAAAGAAAGCACGTTGCCGGCCTAAAATCCCCGTTAAGCGCACGCCGTTCGCCGGCTTGTATTTCACCCGGATGCCGTCCATGGAATTGTCGAAGCCCAGGCCCCGCTCCTCGTAGGTCCGGAAAATAAGGCCGCTGCCAAACTGTTCGTAATAATTCCCCACCGTAATCTGAAAATTATCTTTCTGGTAAGAAGCAAAGCGGTACGGAATACCCGAACCTTTGTAGCGTGGGTCGAAGCCCTGCAGCGGGTTCAGGTAACTTTCGTACCGGATTCCGGCCGAAAAATCGCCGGCCGTAAAGATAAAATTGGCAAACCCGTTCGAAAGAACCCGTTCTTTTACTTCCGGCGCGCCGATGGTTTTATCTTCTTTATAATACTGGGCATCGAGCTGAAAATCGCCGTGCACGGAGGCATCATTCAGGAACTGCGCCTGGCTTAGCTTCGGGGCAACCCAAAAGCCCAGCAGCAACCCGATAATGGAAATACGTTTCAAGGGAGGGTAAAACTTTAAAATCCGATAAATTCAATTTAAATAATAACAAGCCAAAAGCTGTCCCGGTAAAAAAACGATAGGTTTTCAGCGCGAAAACCTATCGTTTTAAATGATCCGGAAAACTTCAGTTAGTGGCTGACACTTTCGCCGTTGGCTAATTTTTTCACTAATTCGTAAAGGCGCTTTTCATCGCCTTCGGCATATGCATTGTGCTGCCAAACTATTTCGCCATCGCCGTTCAGCAGAAAGGTGTGCGGTACGTTGTTCACGTTCAGCGCGCGCTTCAGATCCTGGTTCTGGTCCAGGTACACTTCGTAAGTCCAGGCTTTGCCGTTCACAAGCGGGCCAACCTTGGCCGCGTTGCGCACATCGTCTATGGAAACAGCCACCAGCTTCACGCCGGTTTCTTTCTGCCAGTCTTCGTACACATCCGAAATATTGATCAGTTCTGTAATACATGGTTTGCACCAGGTTGCCCAGAAGCTGATTATAACCGGTTTACCATCGTTGGCAAAAACCGAAGTGTTTACCGTTTTGCCGTTCAGGGTTTTAACATCTACCACCGGCAGTTTGCGGCTTTTTTCGGTAGTTTGGGTAGTGGTAGCCTGGGGTTCGGAAGTCTGCGCCTGCGCGCCGAAACAAACCAAAGAGCCAAATAGCAGGCTTAAGATTATTTTTTTCATCAGAAGAGGTACTGTTTTTAAACCTGAAACCGGCTTTCTGAAAAGTCGGCCGGCTTCAGGTTGTTTAAATTACTTGATCAGGACGATCTTTTTGGTTACCGTTTGTTCCCCGTATTTCAGGTTCAGGAAGTAAAACCCGTTTGGCTGGCCGGAAAGGTCGGCGTCGATAAGCTTACCATTGATCTCCTGGGCACTGATGGCGGTATTCCAAACCCGGGCACCTACTGCGTTGTAGATTTCCAGAACGGCATTTTCCGCTTTTTCCGGAGTAAAGGTAATATTTACCAAGCCGGTAGTAGGGTTCGGATACACGCTTAAGGTAGAAGCCAGGTTATTCTCGGCAATCCCTGCCGGACTGGCCAGCACAGATTTAGCCGCCTGGAAAACTTCTTTGGTAACCCGGTCCTGCAGGAAGATCACTACCTCCAGATTGCTTACATTTTCTACCGAATCTTTATTCAGCACCCGAACCGGGAACGGGAAGGTATAGGCCTGATTTAAGGTAACCGGATTGCCGGCGGTAAGCGGAGCTACAGTAGTGCCATTCTCATCGGGCATCATTTTCTTCATTACGTCGAAGAACTCGGTTTCCCCGTTTGTGCGCACGTTCCGGATCGTTCTTTTCTCGGTAATTACCATGTGCGCAACCAGGTCGTTATTAGGCAGGTTGTTGCCGATGGGATCGATGGTAGCATGGGCGGTTACCGTGTGGCCAACAATGGTATGCGTGCCGGAAATGGCAATAAAGGACTGTTTGTTTCTGGCGGTGTTGAGCATGTTTGCCGTGTAGCTGTTAGCGTTTCCATCCCAGCCGCCGTCTACTTCCATTCGCGGAATAGAATTGATTTTGTAAACGCCCCGCCGGTTTATCGACTCCTGGCTCTGGTAAGGGTCATTGCCCGGCGAAGGGAAATCCTGTTGATACTTTATATCGATGGATTTACCGGGGTTTGCCAGCGTAATGTTGCGTAAGTTCTGGTTGCCTGGTTTACACGGAGGACAGGTAGAGCTGGTAAATACTTCGTGCAATACCGTGCGCGGGGTACTATATTCCATTACATGCACGGCTTTGCTTCCTGAATCGTTTGCCGGTACCATATCGGCATTGGTACCGTTCAGATCCGTTGCCCAGGCTTCAATCGTGTACGTTCCGGCGGCAGTAGGCGCCCATTGAATGGCGTGCGAAAACTGGAAAGTGGAAAGCGGGCCAATATTGGTAGTAACCGGAGCAGATACGGTTGCTCCGCCGTTAACCTTGTAATTCAGCGTAAACGAAGTGATCGGGGTTGCGCCTAAATTCCGGATCATGCCCAAAATATTATAAGGACCGTTGATCAGGAAAGGATATTTGGCATTGGTAATAGAGGTAACGGAAAGATCGTAAGCCGGCTGCGTGCCCGGAGTAAAGGTGTAATACACATTATCTACCGGCGACGGGTCTTTGGTAGCGAATGTCTGGCTGCGCAGGTTTGGCGAAGCTGCCACCTGTACTGCCGTGGTGCTGTTTAACTGAATACCGGCCGTAATGCTAATGCCGGTAGCAGCAGCACCGTCCGAATATTCGTCTACAATATGTACCTCGTTGGTAGTTTCTTCCAGCACAATGCTCCAGTAAGTAAAGCCCTGGCTGGAATTTCCCGTCTGGCTGAAAGAATTGAACTGGATCCAGTGCTGCCGGTTGGGCGCAGTTCCAAAGGTTTTGGTAATGATATAATCGCCGGTAGTTGCCTGAATACCCCAGGCCATAATAGAATTGTCCGGAATATCGGTGCTTGGTAACGCCAGGTTGCTAACCGGCGGAACTGCCGTAGCAGCAGTAGAAAACGTTAATACGCCCGTATTGGAAACCTTGTAGCTGGTAACCGGTGTACCGCCTAAAGAAAAGGCGAACGGCAGGGTTTGCACGGCAGACCAGGTAGGCGTATTAACCGTAGCAGTGGAGCCGGCAAAGATCGTACTCCAGCCATTTAAACTGTTAGGATTCTGACCTACGGTTTCCGTATTCAGGCCCCGGGGGTTCGAACCATTATAATTAATATAGTAATATTGGGCTTGTGCCGCCGAAAAGGTCAGGAAAGCGCCTGCTAAGAGTAAAAGTTTCTTCATATAGGATTTGGTTGGGTTAGAATTAGCTTTGGAAAAGTAAAGATTTTTTAACATCTTTGAAAACAAATCGTTATACTTTTTTTTTAGTTTAACAACTCACTCTAAACCGAACAAGTAGATTTATTTTGTTACAACTTATACCAAACTGCACTATATGAAAAAAACCTTACTCACCATTTTTTCCGCCTTTGCTTTCTCTGCAGCTTTCGCCCAGTCCGGCCTGCAGCTGCAGAATGCCCCGACCACGGTGTATGGCAGCTATTCCCAATCGAATCCCTTACAGGCTACCTTTCCGGTTGTTAATACCGGTTCCCAGCCTTTAACCATTAAAGTAGCCCGGAAAATGATTGCGGAAGTTAGCGGTTCGGAAAATAATTTCTGCTGGGGCGTAGATTGCTACCCGCCGTTCGTGAGTGTATCGCCCAACCCGGAAACTATTGCCGCCGGCACTACCAACCAATCTTTTATTGCAGATTATACCCCTTTAAATAACCCGGGCATTACCACCATCCGGTACTCTTTCTTTAAAGATTCCGGTTCGCCCGATTCCGTGCACGTAACCATCCATTTCGATGCAACTTCGGCCATATCCGGCGTTAAGCAAGGCCTGAATGCTGCCGTTACCCTAAGCAGCCCGATGCCAAACCCGGCCAACGAACTGACTGCTATTCCTTACAGCATTCCGGCCGGTTCCCGTGGCAAACTCCGTATTTTCAACACCATTGGCGGCCTTATTAAAGAAGTGAACATTACCCAGCGCCAGGGCACAGCCATCGTAAATACAAGTAACCTGCCGGACGGCGTTTACTTCTATTCTTTACTCGTTGACAACCGCGCAGTGGCTACTAAGAAACTGGTGGTAAAACACTAAGGAATTCTGAAAACATTTTGAAAGCAGCTCTGTATTTTTTCAGAGCTGCTTTTTTTATGACAGCGTAAAACCGTATCTTTTTGAGCCTGAAAACCAATACCGCTATGGCAGAAACAATTCAAACGTATTTCATGCAAACGCCCTTGGGCTGGTTGCAGATAAAAGGCAGCGAAGCAGGCATTTCCGAGATCGGCTTTATTGACGAAGCGCCGGAGGAAGTTTCTACCCGGGCAGTTCCCGCCTGCCTGCAAAACTGCGTGGCCCAGTTAACGGAATACTTCCAGGGCAAGCGCCGCCATTTTGATTTTGTTTTAAAACCAGTTGGTACGGAATTTCAGCAGAAAGTCTGGCATCAACTGCAGGAAATTCCCTTTGGTAAAACCCGATCGTACCTGGACGTTTCCCTGAAACTGGGCGAAGCAACCTACACCCGCGCCGTAGGCAGCGCCAACGGCCGCAACCCGCTGGCCATTGTAGTACCCTGCCACCGGGTAGTGGGCTCCGACGGCACTTTAACGGGTTATGCAGGCGGCCTGTGGCGCAAAAAATGGCTCCTGCAATTTGAAGGCTCCAGCCGGCAGACCGAACTTTTCGGGCTGAATGCTACGGAAAACAACCTGAACTGAAAACATAGCTATGAAAAAATACCTGGGCTTTGGCTTGCTTTTGCTGGCCGTTGCCTGTCAGAAACCTGCCGGCAAAAGCACGGCAGCCAAAAATAAATTTTCCGACCAGAACCTGCGCACCATTTACACGCTTCAGGACGAAAGGAACGCTTCCGGGCTGCTGACTAATTTCGGCAGCACTATTATAAATCACCGCAAAGAGGCTGCCCTGGCTTTGGCTTCGGTGCAGGATAAAGCAACGGTTCCGGCCTTAAGCACCCTGCTCTCCGATCCGGAGCCGCCGGTCCGCAAAGCTGCTGCTTATGCCCTTGGCCAGATTGCCGATTCTACCGCCGAAAGCCATCTGGTAAACGCTATCGATCAGGAATCCGACTCGTTTTTAAGGGCTGAAATGTTCGAGGCCTTAGGAAAATGCGCTACTCGCAACGGAATAGCCATTCTTGCCTATTTCGACACGCCCGACACCGTTACCCAGGGCGGCCAGGCCTGGGGCTTGTACCGGGCCATGCTGCGGAAGCCCTTGCCGGAACCTGCCTTAACCAAAGTTGCCCGATTAATTACCAGAGAACATCCTTATCAGGTACGATTGGCGGCGGCGCACACCTTGGCCCGGAGCGGAAAAGCTGACCTGCGCCGGTATTTTTCCTTGCTACAGGAAGCAGCCCGCAACGATAAATCGGCCTACGTGCGGGCGGCGGCAACTACTGCATTGGGGAAAGCCAAAATGCCCGAAAGCGCCGAAGTGCTTACTTTTCTGGCGGTTTCCGATCCGGATTACCGGGTGCGTTTAAGTGCGGTAAGAGCCCTCAAAGACCAGGAGTACGCACTAACCAAACCGGCGCTTTTAAAAGCCCTCTCCGATGTGCACCCGCACGTAAGTTTAACCGCTGCCGAAATCCTGGCCGGTAAAAACCAGGAAACTGACGATACCTTCTGGCAGGCAGCCCTGATGCAACCCGACTGGCGGACGCGTGCAGTTTTATTGGGCGCCTGCCTGCAAGCCAGCAAAGAACCGGAACCCGTGCGCCAGCATATCACCAGCCTGTACCTGAAAACCAACAACGTGTACGAAAAAGGCGCTTTGCTCACTGCTCTAAGTAACAACCCAGCTTCCTACGAATTCTTAAAAACGGAAACCTTCAGCGCGAAAGATCCGGTAATTTCTACGTATGGTATCGAAGCCCTGGCTGGATTGCGCAAGCAACCCGATTTTCCCGAAAGCCTGAATACCGATTTCAACCAGCTCCTGAAAAATGCCATTGCCAGTTCCGATGTGGCCTTAATGGGCACGGCTGCCACTCTTTTGCGGGAGCCGGAAATGAACTTCCGCCAGACCTTTACCGATGTAACCTTCCTGAAATTAGCGCTGGCCCGGCTTACCCTGCCCCGCGATGTGGAACCCTACCTTGAACTACAGAAAACGATAGCATTTTTACTCGAAAAACCAGCGCCCGAACCACCCAAAACGCAAGCGAAACAAGCCATCGACTGGAAACTGGTGCAGCGCTTAAGCCCGGATCAGAAAGTGCTATTGAAAACCAGCAAAGGCGACATTACGCTGCAATTGTACGTGGAAGAGGCACCCGGCTCCGTAGCGAACTTTGTGCAGCTGCTGGAAAAAGATTTTTACAACGGTAAATTCTTCCACCGGGTAGTGCCCAACTTTGTAGCCCAGGGCGGCGACCCGCGCGGCGACGGCTGGGGCGGCACCGATTACACCATCCGTTCCGATTTTGCCGACCTGCATTACCTGGAAGGCACCGTAGGCATGGCCTCCGCCGGAAAGGATACCGAAAGCTGTCAATGGTTTATCACCCACAGCTACGTCCCCCATTTAGATGGCCGTTACAGCATCTTCGCCCGGGTAATTTCCGGTTTCGAGGCAGTGCATAAATTACAGATCGGCGATAAAATAGAAAAGGTGGAACTGGTGAAGAGGTAGGCAAATAAAATGTAGCGTAGGGTTTAAACCCTACGCTACATTAAAAATAGAATTAATCAGAATCAATCCTCCCTCCCATGCACCTGGTACGGCGGCGAAGTAGCTTCCACCGCGGTAAATTCTTCCAGAATGCGGTACATGTGACGGGCATTTTTGGGGACCACGTACGAGTTTCCAGCTTCAAGCAACACCTGCTGCCCTTCAATAACGAGTTCAGCTTTGCCGCTGATCACAAAGCCAACGGTTTCGTAGGGGCGGCTGACTTCCGGTTTTTCATCGTTGGGCTTTTCGTTTTCCCACATGCGCATGGAAACGGTTTTGCCGGAGGCCAGGTATTTTTCGCCGTGTTCGCCTTTGGGCGAGAATTTACTGTCGATCTTGATAATGGTGGTATCGCTCATAAACGGTAGATTTTAGCATAAAAAATAAAAGAAGGAAGTAAAACGGTGCTTCCGGCTAATAAACTTTTAAAAAGCCGAAATGTTAAAAGCAGGTTTTAAAATGCTATCTTTTACCCCGGAAAACTGGCACGAATGATGCCTGTACCTTTTAAAGCACCTTCCTCATCAAAATTGAATTCTATGAAAAATCTTCTCCTTCCCTTCCTGTTCCTTATGGCAACTATTATTTCTTTACCGACGCAAGCCCAGGAACAACCAAATGAGCCTACTGCCCAAACCGAGACCGAAGCCATAAAAATGCTGAACGGCACCTGGGAATGGAAGCAAACCCGCTTTGCCAGCCGCGGCGTGCAACCCACCGTGAAAACCCCGGAATCTACCGGCCGGAAAATAACCGTAACCTTCAAGCCCGATAATATTGCTTCGGTTTTTGAGAACGGCAAACTGGTAACCACTTTCCAGTACTCCATTACCAGACCGATGAACGAATACCTGATGATCTCTTTCAAAGGAAACGAAGGCCAGTCGGTGCGGGAATATCTGGAGGAAGGACCGCTTACCGTTTCGGCGAATACCCTGCACATTGCCGGCGGCTACAACGATGCCGGTAGCAATATCACCTTCAAGAAATTACAGCCAGCTAAAACCACGAAAAAGGCTAAGAAAAAGAAGAAGAAATAGTTTTCTGTTGGTTTTTAAAGGAAAAAGCTACCGTTTTGCGAATAAGCAAGCGGTAGCTTTTTTTTTGTTTCAATTGAAATACTATCGGAAACAAAGTTCTGCCAGATTTATCCTTTTAATTTTAGACACTTGATTATTCCTTAATTTTCTCCACAACTACTGGCTTTACCCCTTCAAAAAATTCTTTCAATTTACACCGAACCTTATCTCCTATTTTATAATCTAAATCACTTAAGCTAGCAATTTCAACATTTTGGAAATCATCAATTTTTAAAATCTGCAACTTCTGAAATGTAGTTTCAGGAATTTCGACGATCTCAAACGTACTCTCATTAATAACCTTTGCCGTAACTTCTTTCCAAACTGGAGTAATCATGTTGGGGATGGGAACAAAGATCGGATACGTAAAACTTGAATCAATCTGGAGCAACAGAACTTCATCTAAAAATATCCTGAAGATTTCGTTAAGCTTATTGGGGTCTCCTGCTCCAAGGAACTTTTTTTGCTTTATTTCAATAAACAGCCAGTCTTCTGCACCATTGTCATACTGTTTCCTTAACTGAGCATTTTCAAGAGCCGTATCTTCCAGTTCAATTTCAACTGACCAACCTGGATTATCAACAGTTTCAATTTTAATTCCAAATCCATGCTCCCAATCTCCATTACAGTTATTTCTATACCAATCCTGTATTCTATCAAGTAATTTATCAGCCATCTATAAAAGCAACATATCTAAAGATCAATTCCAACATTCCCTTCTAAAACCGATACCGCACCTGCGCGCGAACATCCGTGCGGCGGGCTCCCTGAATTTCATCTAACCCGGAACCCACAACATCCTGATAACGGTAATGCGTGTGGCCCACTTTCAGCCAAAGGTCGAATTGGCGGGAGAAGCTGTACTGGATTACGCCATAAATACGCGTTCCTAAGCCGCCGAACGATGGCACGGAAAAGGCGTAAAGCACATCTTTTTCCAGCATGTACTGCCGGTTATCCGAATCGTCGGTATCGAAAATGGCGTAGCGGGCACTTAGACGAAGTTTGCCGAGATCGTAGCTGATATCTTGAGCAATGGCGTAGCCTTCGGTTTTCACGCCTTCCTGCTCATAACTGCTGAACTGCACCCGCGACCGTAAATTCAGTCTTTCCACCGGTGAGAAATCGGCCGTGATCAGGTAATTCCGGCGGGTAGATGTGGTGAGGCCAGGGATGTTTCGGGAAATAGTTTCTTCTTCGCGCTCTTTGTTTTCGGTCCGGAATTGCCCGTAGATCATGGCCGTTTTGGAAGGTTTGTAGATCAGGCGCACCAGGTATTCGTCGCCGCCCGATGGGGCATTTATGCCGTATTTGAGCCACGGAAACCGGAAGCGGTCGTAGTAGCCGGTAATTTCCCAGCGCGCCAATGGCCTTACTTTTATGCCGGTGTAAAAACCTCTCTCGTTTATGTTCCGGGTATTTTCCCCGAAGGCGCTGCCAGAGGCAGTATGAAAATCTTTCGCATAATCGCGGTACACCATGGCGATATCTACCTGGGTCGACAAGCTGGCCATTAGGCCCTGCACCGTTGCCATGCCGCCGCTCTGCGACCGCGCCGCTTCGCCGAAGAAATTCACGTTCCGCCAGTTGTAGCTGTAATAGCCGCTCAAAAGTAAATTCTGTTTCCCGCTGAATTCGAACTTATTGTAAGGCGCATCGGAACGAAGCAACGGCGTGCTGTAATTAAAATGCATGGAAGTAATCCCGGCCCGGAAATTCTTGCTGATGCTGTTGTAAACCAGATTTCCGCCGGCGATCTGCTCGCGCACATTGTGCTTCCGGGCAATTTCTGTTGGCGTGCGGTGAAAGCCAGTTATCTGCAAAGTACTGCTCTCCAGGTCCGAAATTGATAGCTGTTCGTTTAGCTGGTCCAGGGTATCGTTTGCCAGGTTGATGCTTGCATCTACGCGCTTGTTGGAGTAGAAGCCGGTAATATTCAGGGTTTTGCTCAGGCTGTAGGTTGCCGCTGCCCCCCGGTAAAAAGTAGTTTCCAGTACCGAGGTATAGGGCCGCACGCCCAGATCACTGCGGCGCACGGTATTGATGGTTTCGCCGCCTTTGCCTACACCAAACCCCGAAGCAGCCACCAAACCCTGCCCGAACTGTAACTGGTAATCGCCAACCGAAATAGCTTTCCAGCGGCCTTTGTCATACAACTGGAAATGCGCGGAATAAAAATCGAAGCCGTAGCGGCGCGTTTTCTGATCGAAAATAAATTGCTCGCCGGCATCTTTTTCGGCGGTAAAGCCAAAGCTGAAATCGCGGGTATGGCTGATGCGGTAGCGCAGCAAAAGCTTATCCGGAGAGCCTAAGTAATGCGAATTGGTTTTGCCGGTTTCCGGATCGGTTTTAGGCGGAAGAAATCCTTTTTTAGTTTGCAGCCCTCGTTCGTAGCGCACCAGCAGGTAATTGTTTTCCTCGGCCCGCATCCGTTCCCAAAGCGAGCGCCGGTCCGACTGCAAACCGGCATCATACACGCTTACAAACGGCAGCAGCTTGTAAATGGTAACCAAATCGAAGCCCTCGATGCTTTGCAGTTCGTAGATACTCAGCAGGCCGCCTGTGCGGTTTATGTGCCCGAACAACGCCGTGATCTGCGTTTCCGACAAAATAAAGAGCGAGGAAAGTTCTTCACGGTTCGTGCGGTTCAGGTTTATCGGGTTCTGGTAGAATTGGAGCAGGTTTTCGTAAATATCTTCGTACGGAACATCCGAATCTTCCTGCTGCGAAAATAATTCCTGCACCAGCAGATCCAGGTTCACATCCTTGCGCGGATAGTCCTGCGCCTGCGTGGCGGTAGCGCCGAAAAACAGTAGTCCGAACAGGGAAAAAAGTACGCGTCTCTTCATACTATTCAAACTTATACCCTACCGAAACATGATTGCTGAAACCAAACCGACTCGCTGTGCTCAGGCCGTAATCTACTTGGAAAGCCCGCACTTTAAACCCTGCCCCAAACGAAGCCGACTGGTTTAAAGTAGAAAAACCCGTACGCAAAGCCAGCTTTTCGATGACCTGGTATTCCAGACCTGCTTTAAAATCGGCGTCACGCTCCAGGTCCTTTTCGGTTTCTACGTTCAGCATGATCTTTTTACCGGGTTTGTAAGAAAGCCCCGCCGTCATTACCGCCGGAATCCGTTCATCCTGAAATTCGGCCAGTTTGGCTTGCCCCAGGTTAAACACGTGCGCACCAACCACGAGTCCCGGCACTACTTCCGATTGTCCGCCAAAAGAAAAAGCCACCACGCGCTTGCTGCCGAATTCTTCCACATGCACCTGCATCAGGTCGGCTTTCAAACCCAGGCTTACCATCCCGATCTGGTGCGCATAGCCAAGCCCTAAGCGCTGCTCGTTGTACAGTTTATCGCCGAAACGGTAAAGTTCCACCCCTGCCCCGCCGGATTTTCCTACCTTCATGGCGCCCACCAAAGCTACCGTGGTAAAGGCTTTCATCCCGAAACGATTTTCGGCAAAAACGCCCAACTCCGGTTTCTCCAGGCGCGCAATGCCGGCAATGTTGTTGTTCATGGCCCAGACATCGGCAATCCCAACCGAAGCATTGCTTAAGGCTGCCGCACGGGCGCCAACGGGCACGTGGTCGTTACCGGCTTGTGCCGAACTTAAACTTAAAACAGAAAGCCCCAGGAGTAGCAGTTTTTTCATATAAAAAGGTACTGTTTTACAAAGCAGAATTCGAATGGGGAATTTAACAAGAATTACGCTAAAAGAAAAGTATTTCTTGTTTTGGGTTTTCTGAAGTTATGAATTTTAAAACCGAATTTCATTTATTAATAATGCTGCGTCATCCTGAGCACAATTGAGCGCGGGAGCGCGAAGATTGCGAGCGTAGCTCTGAAGGACCTCGTCGGCGTTTAGTATTTCTGCCTTTTCTGGCTCTAAACCTACCGTTTTCGTCATCCCGAGCGAAGCCGAGGGAACTTATAGGGCCACATATTCCGATTTAGCGAGTAAGACAAATCTTGCTACGCTTGCTTTGTCATAGAAGTATGTATAAGTTCCCTCAACTTCGTTCGGGATGACGAAATATAGAGATAACGCAATATTATTTCAGGCTTCTCTTGAGTTAGCCTCAACGAAGTTAGGGAGGTGGTAGCAATGAAAGCCCTGAAATAAAAAAGCCCGGCATTGCTGCCGGGCTTTTTTATTTCAGAAGAGTGAAAATTACTTCTTCATTTTGGCTTTCGCCTTACGCTCTTCTTTCTTGATTTTTACTTTGGTTTTGGAATCAACAGCTGGTTTTACGTTTTCCAATACGTCGGCTTTTGCTGCTTCGGCTGAAGTGGAAGCCGTAGACGCGTTCGGGCTTGGAGTGGTTACCAGGGTCATTTCGTTTACCAGGTGACCGGCACCGGCAAATTTATCGATCACGAACAGTACGTAACGCGCATCTACGTTAATGCAACGCTTGTAGTCTTTGTCGTACACCAGGTCACCGCTCATGGCTTCCCAGTTACCATCGAAGGCCAGACCGATCAGCTCACCGCGACCGTTGATCACCGGCGAACCGGAGTTACCACCGGTAATGTCGTTATCGGTGATGAAGTTAACCGGCAGCTCGCCATTCTTGTCGGCATAACGACCGAAATCTTTCGCTTTGATCAGGTCGATCAGTTTCTGCGGCACAATGAATTCTTCGTCTTTCGGATCTTCTTTTTCCAGAATACCCTGCGCGGTGGTGTAGTAGCTGTAATGAACGCCGTCGCGTGGCTCGTAATCCTTTACACTGCCATAGCTTAAACGCAGGGTTGAGTTTGCATCCGGGTAGAACACTTTATCCGATTGCATTTCGCGAAGCCCGGCAATGTACAGGCGGGTTGCTTTGTCCATGCTGCTTCTGGCGGCCTGCAATTTCGGGTTGATGTTGGTTAAGTAGTTGTTGTAAACCGAGTTAACCGTTTTGAAGATCAGGTCGTTCTCTAACGTTTTCAGGCTTGGCTTGGCTAAGAAAGCGTTCAGTTTTTCCGGAGAAGTTAAGAAGGTTTTCTTGTAGGCTTCGGCAGCAAATTTATTCCAGTTTCCTTTGTATTTGGTTTCCACGGTTTTGAAGATATCCGGGTGCTGGCTTTTCGGAACGTCGTTGTAGTACATCTGGTACATGGCCGCGAAAAGTTTCTCGTCGGTTGGTACGTTAAAGCCTTCGAAATATTCTTTGCTGGCTTCTTTAATGGCGTCGGTCGCTTTCTTGATGTCGTCAGCTTTGTTTTCTTTCAAAGCTTTCTGCAACGGCACGAAGTTCAGGGCAAATTTTGCGGCAGCCGGCGCTAAGGCGGCTTCGCCTAAATAAACCTGGCTCAGGGTGTATTCTTTCTGGTCGGCGTAACCTTTATTGATATCGGCTAACACGTTGCCGTACATGGCTTTGCGGTTCGCATCGGCAGAAGCCCACTGGTTGTATTTGGCTTCGTTTTCCACTTTGCCTTCTACCGTTTTCATGCGTTTTACGCCGGCGTTCTGGCCCTGGAAGTATTTCCAGTAGTTGCTTACGGAAGCATATTCAGAAGCATATTTCAAACGAACGGCATCGCTCTTATCCATATCGGCTTTCAGAATTTCCAGACGTTTGCCGCGCAGTTTTACACGAGCCGGGTTAGAAGTTTCCACGGCTAATTTCAGGCCTTCGGAAGTCATGAAACGTTGGGTACGGCCCGGAAAACCGAATACCATCGAGAAATCGCCTTCTTCTACGCCACCAATGTTGATCGGCAGGTGCTTTTTAGGCTGATACGGTTTGTTGTTCGGCGAGTAAGCAGCCGGCTTGTTGTTGGCATCGGCGTACACGCGGAACATTGAGAAGTCGCCGGTCTGGCGTGGCCACATCCAGTTATCGGTATCGCCGCCGAATTTACCAATGGCGTTAGGCGGCGTACCTACCAGACGCACGTCGTTGTAACGCTCGTAAACGAATAAGTAGAACTCGTTGCCGGCAAAGAAATCGCGTACGTAAGTCACGTAATTCTCTGGTCCTTTTGCTTCGGCAGCCAGGGCTTTCATCCGCTCGGAAACCAGTTTCGCACGTTCCGCTTCCGGGGTCTGGGCGTTAATGCCTTCCAGTACTTTACCGGTTACGTCTTCCATGCGCACCAGAATGTCTACGAAAAGACCCGGATTGCTCAGCTCCTTGTCGCGGCTGGCCGCCCAGAAACCGTTGGTCAGGTAATCGGCTTGCGGGGTAGAACGGGCCGCAATGGCATCGTAACCGCAATGGTGGTTGGTTAACAATAAACCTTCCTTGGAAATGAATTCGCCGGTACAGAAGCCGCCAAACTGCACGATGGCATCTTTTAAGCTGGCGTTGTTGATGTCGTAAATTTCTTCGGCGGTAAGCTGAAGCCCTTTCTTCTGCATGTCTACCTGGTTCAGGCGCTTAACCAGCAGCGGAAGCCACATACCTTCGTCGGCTTTTGCCAGGGTGGAGAGGCCGAGCGCCGCTACCAGCAAAAGGGATAAGAATTTTTTGGTCATAGAATTATTAAAGTGAAATTTGGGAATGTGGAAATTTGAAAATGCTCCTGATTCCTGAGTTATTTAGAACTAAAGCCCTTTCAAAATCCTTTTTTAGGTAATACACACAAATGTAGGCCAAATTTCTCATTTTTACAGGTCTTTTGGTGTTCGATTCTGAGCTTTTTGCTGTACGATTATGGGCTATTTATTTAAAAAACTGCTGCTTGCCTTTATCTGGATCTACCAGCGCATGATCTCCCCGCTTACGCCACCAAGCTGCCGTTTCACGCCTACCTGTTCGGCTTATGCCGCGGAGGCCGTTACGAAATACGGGCCGCTGAAAGGCGGCAAACTTGCCCTGAAGCGTTTAAGCAAATGCCACCCCTGGGGCAGCAGCGGGTATGATCCGGTTCCTTAATTCGTGGCTTTATATTTATCTTCCTGAACAGGGCTTCTGCTGAATTTCGAAAAGTTAGCCTGAGGATTGGGTAAAGGTGGTTAGCATGGTCCTAAATACCTTTTAAGTCGGCTTCGCTGCTAAAGGCAGACACAACCACCCCCAGCCCCTCCTTGAAAAGGAGGGGAGCTTTGCGTTCCTTCTTTCAATTGGCTTTTTGCGCTTTAAGTATACCGTTCTTCTTTTCAGAAAAGCCCGCGTAAAAACTACAAAAGTTAAAACTTAGCAGAAAAGCGGCTCCCCTCCTTTTTTCAAGGAGGGGCTGGGGGTGGTTACCTTGCCGGCTATGAAAAACAAGAACCAATTTCAAGGCATGCCAGATATCTAAAGTCCTGAAAATCCTCTGATCCTGAAAATCCTGATCCGGAATAACCTGAAGAACTTCCGATGCCGTATAATATCCTTCCGTAGGACCTTATTTAAAAGCATTTATATGAAATTCTGGAAAGCACTGGTAGTTCTTTTAGTCGTTTCGCTACCGTTTATTTATGGCTATAATATTTATTCGAAGGGAAGCTGGAAACTGGCTCAGCAGGTAACGCATCTGGGAAATTTGCCTTCTGAAGTTACCGAAAGTTCCGGCTTGGCGGAAGCAGATGAACCGGGTACATTTTTTACGCATAACGACCATGGCGCGGGCGGTACGCCGCCTGTGCTTTTTAAAGTGAACAGCTCTGGAAAATTACTGAAAAAGTATACCGTTTCGGGCGCTACCAATCAGGACTGGGAAGACCTTACCAATGATACTAACGGGAATATTTACATTGCCGATACCGGCAACAACAACGGCAAACGCACCGATCTGAAAATTTACAAAGCCCCGGCCAGCAACCCGAGCCAGGCCCAGGTGATCAGTTTTACTTACAGCGATAAGCCTGAGCCCGGAGAAAGCAAGAAAGGGAAAAAAGGCAAAAAAAAGCCTGCCCAAAGCTTCGATTGTGAGGCTATTTTCTGGCATAACGGCAAGCTTTACCTGGTTACCAAAGACCGAAGCAAAAGCGGCGAAGCCCGCCTTTATGAACTACCCGATACTCCCGGAAACTATACCGCCAGCTTAGTGAGCACACAACCGATGAAGGAACAAGTTACCGCCGCGGACCTGAGCCCGGACGGCAGCCGGTTGGTTCTGATGAGCGTGGGAAAACTGCACGTGTTTAACGTTTCGGGCAATAATTTTTTGTCTGGAAATCCGAAGGAAATTAGTTTAGGCAACGTGGGGCAGACCGAAGGCATGGTGTTTACCGATAATAATACCATTGTGTTCACGAACGAAGAAGGTCAGCTTTTTAAATACAGCTTTTAAATTTCAGCAATATAATACCTGGCTGCATCCGGAAACCGGTTTAACTTGTTTAATGGTTAAACCGGTTTTTTCGTTTTCAAATATGAGACCTATGCTGCAATTCCTTATCCTGCTACTGAACGTCCTTTTCCTTTCCGCTTGTAGCCAGAAGATCGCCGATCCTGTCCCGCTCAGGGTAACGCCGGCTCCGGCACCGCAAAAATCGACTACGATTTACCTTTTGCGACACGCCGAAAAAGCCAACAGCAGTGCTGATCCGGACTTAAGCGCCGCCGGTCAGGAACGGGCAATTGCCCTCCGCGATTCCCTCAGCAAACTGCCCGTTAATGCCATTTACAGCACGCCTTACAAACGAACACGTCAGACCGTAGCGCCTTTGGCAGCGGCTAAAAATATTCAGGAGCAGGAATACGACGCAAATAACCTTACGGCCTTAACCACTAAAATTCTGAAAGACAACCTAAGTCAGACGGTGGTAATTGTGGGTCATGCGAATACGGTACTGGAAACCATGGAGGCTTTTAAAGCCAAACGGCCAATTGCGGCGCTTACCGAATCGGATTATAATTATTTGTTCAAACTTACCTTAGCAGAGAATAAAGACCCACAAGTAGAAGTAAAACGCTACGGAAATTAAGGAAAAAGCCACTGGTATTCGGATATTGGCAGCAAGACCAAACATGTAGAAAACAATAATTCTGCAGCTTGTACATTTTTGATTTCCGTTCCGGATATCCGGTTACTCCGGGTTTCTATCGTTCTGAATTATCTTTGTTAAACATCAGTAATCGCCCGTAAAACACCTGTTTTTCTTTGCAGGAAACGGTACCATTTTAGAGCATGTTTAATTTTCATTTTTGCAAGCGAAAGTTTTCAGTACCGGGTTCTGAGGAAGGCTTTTTGGAGCAGCATAGCAGGGCTATGGTGCGAGAAAAAGACGAACTCAGGTTCCGGTAATGGAAATTTGCAGCGCAAAGGATGAATTTTAAACATGCTCTAAAACAGAAAACCCGGCCTGTCAGCAAGCCGGGTTTTCTGTTTTTGCAGTATTCGCTTTTTCTATTTTACCGAAATTACTTAGCGGCGTAACCGGTTTTCGGATTCTTATAAGCCCGCACCCAGATGATGATCCCGATGATGACGAGCGGCACGCTTAGTAACTGACCGATATTCATGCCAATGGTTTGCAGCAGGTAATCTTCTTTATTTACCTGGTTTTCTTTCAGGAACTCGTAAAGGAAACGGAGCGTAAAGAGTACGACCACAAAGAAACCGAATATGGAACCGTTCGGCGTAAGCGCTTTGCGTTTACTCCAGAGCCAATACGTGAGCAGGAAAAGGATAAAAGTAGAAATGGATTCGTAGAGCTGGGCCGGATGGCGGGGTTGTAGGTTTGCGGCCACGCCGTTTATAATTTCGTGGTTGCGCACGAATTTAAAGGCCCAGGGCACATCGGTTACTTTACCGATAATTTCGGAATTCATCAGATTGCCCAAGCGAATCAGGGCGCCTCCCAAGGCTACCACGATCACGATCCGGTCCAGCACCCAGAGGTAGTTGAACTGGTATTTCCGGGCAAATAAGTATAGCGCCAGCAGAATACCTACCGTTGCGCCGTGGCTCGCCAAGCCGCCTTCCCAGATCTTCAGGATCTCGATCGGGTTGCTGAGGTAATATTCAGGTTCGTAAAACAAACAGTGCCCCAAACGCGCTCCTAAAACCGTTCCGATGATCATGTAAAGCGTAATGATATCCACATCTTTTTCGGTGCGGCCTTCGGCTACATAGATCTTTGACAGGATGCGTTGCCCGAGCACAAAGCCCAGCGCAAACAACAGGCCGTACCAACGAATAGAAAGTGGCCCGAGGCTGAAGATCTCCGGATCTACGTTCCAGGTAATGTATGATAGAATTCCCATTTTCCGTTTTTGAATGAGGGGCTAAATTACAATTTATTCCGTGGGTGCGAAAAGGTTTGATTATTTTGGCTGGAAGTGACCGGCTTTTTCAGGTAAAAGGTTAGCGTTTTTTTTGAGCTTCATAATGGCATTTCCCTGCTGGCAGCTGGCTGGCGCAAGTGTTAAGCGTTAGCGTCACCTGGGCTTAAAGAACAGGAGGAAGTCTCCAGACTTTCGTGTTTTACCCCACCTAAATCCTCCCCTAACAACAGGGGAGGACTTTTGAGGAATGTTATATCTTACTTTCCAGCTTACGCCAGTCTGGAGACTGGCTTTTGTCTGTCAGGCCCAAGTGACGCTTTCGCTTAACACTTGCGCCAAGATAGGCAGGATAACAATTCCCCCTATCCCAACTGCATTAACTCCTCCTGAAAACCGCCGCTCAGGATCGGGAAGCGGAGCCAGCTTCGGGGGTCGAGGTTGTAGTCGTCTAGGTGGAAGGATGGGGCGTAGCGTTCGCGTTTCCATTGGTTGCGGCTCCAGAGCGAATAGAAGCGCCGGATGTGCATTTTCAGCTGTTCGTCGTCTTCTACGCCTTTCATCTGAGCAAAAACCTGCTCCGGTGATAGCCGCTCGTAAAAGGCCAGGCGCTCGATCTGGTTCAGGATCGGGTACGGCATCAGGTCTTTTTCGTCGGTCTGGGTTTGTTCGGCCGGGCGAAGCTCTGCCGTTGGTTGCAGGCCGTTCACATATTGCAAGGCTTCGTACCCCAGATGCTCCTGCGCCCAGACCAGCCATTGCCGTAAAAAAGCTTTATCTACTCCCGCCAGCGGCGAAATACTGCCCGAGGTATCGCCGTCCATGGTGGCGTAGCCTACAGAGGCCTCACTCCGGTTGGAGGTAGCTAAAAGTAAGGCATGGTTGATGTTGGCCAGCATCCAGATGCCGGGAGCCCGCACCCGCGCCTGAATGTTCTGCAGCGTTACATCGTCGGTTTTCCAGGTAAGTTCGCGGCCAAGGGCGGTTTCAATTTTAGAAATGTAGCCCTTAACTTCATCGTCGATGGTCCAGTTGTAGAAAACCGCGCCGATGGATCTGGCCAGTTCTTCGGCACTCCGGAAGGTATCTTCGGAGGAATTTACCGTTCCCTGGTAAGCGGTGGTTAACAGTTTGCCGGTCAGGAATTGCAGTTTCTCAAAGTCGTTCCGGAATTCGAGTTGCTCCAGATCTTCTACCGAAAAAACGTTCAGCTTGCGGGCAAATTCTTCCAGGCCAAGTTCGTTCAACGCGCGTTTTACCATTTCCGCCACCACTACGGCACACACCGAAGAATCAGCGCCGCCGCTCAGCGAAAGCACAAAGCCGCGGCTCCGGCTTTTCCGCAAATAATCGAAAAGGGCTAAAGTAATGGCAGAAATGAATTCTTTATTCTCATCGATTGGCGGCAGCGGGGTTACTTTTTCGGCTACCGGCATAGGGTTTTCGAAGTCTACTTCGGCGCATTCCAAATCTACGTTTTTAAAGCTGAGGAGCTGGTTACGCATGATCAGGTTTCCGTTTTGCGCGATCAGAATCTCGCCGTCGTACACTACCCGGCCGGCTTCGTTGCCTAACAGGTTGGCGTACATGTAAGCACAGTTGTACTTTTTGGAAGCATCTACTACCAGGTGGTACCGCACGTCGGTCTTGCTCATGGCAAAGTGACTGGCGCTAGGGTTCAGGATCAGTTGCACGCCGCGCTGCTGATGCCTACCAGCCGGACGGTCATCGCCGCGCCAGGCATCTTCGCAAATTTCAAAAGCGAATTTTACGCCGTTCAGCTCATACACCAGATCACCAAAACGGTAGCTTTTTCCGGATCTTTCCAAAGTAGTTTCCTGACCGGCGGGCCAGGAAGTAAACCAGCGCGGCTCGTAATGCAAGCCATCGTTGGCCAGGAATTGTTTGGCCGTAAAGCCGAGGATTTCTTTATTCCGGATAACGCATGCCGTATTGTAAACTACATGGTCGCGGAAACGGATGGGCAGGCCCACGGCAACGGTAATATCTTCGCACCATTCCTGAATGATGAGTAATTTCTCGAATGCTTCTTCCGGCAGCCAGTTACTCAGGAACAGGTCTTCGCAACCGTAACCGGTAATGCAGAGCTCCGGTAAAAGCAGCAATTCGGCTTTACTTTTCCGAGCCAGTTCGATAGCATTTTTAATGTTAGCTAAGTTGTTTTCCCAGTCTATTGGGGTTTGGTTCAGGGCAGCGGCGGCTAAGATCATATGCGGAGCGTTGGTTTACAGATTCAAAAATACGCGTACGCAAGATAGCAGTTGCCGGCCGGTTTTTAGTGATTATGGATAAGTGAATAGTGAATAGTGATTAGTATTAATAAAAGTACTCCGGGTTGGAGCGGGAATGGGGCAGTTGGTTTACGGAAGTCTGGAGACTTCCTTTTGTTCTTTAGGCCCAAGTGACGCTTTCGCTGAACACTTGCGCCAGATCTGGTCAGATTTGGGCTGTTTGTAGTCTTCCGCAGGAGGACTGCAAACTTTAAATGAAACCGGGAGTCTCTGACTCCCTTACGCTGCCAAGAACTCCTACGAATGCTTTTCCGCGTGGAGTAGCGCCGTCGGAGACGGCTTGTTTCATTACTGCTTTGCAGTCTCCCTTCGGAAGACTACAAAGAGCGAAGACTGCAAGGAGCAACAAAAGCAGCAAAATCCCCATTCAGAACAAGATAGAGAACTTAAAGAAATAAAATTCTGAAAATTCTTTAATCCTGAAAATTCTGATTCAGACTTTACTCAACCTTGAGCGCCTGCAGGGCTTTTTCGGAAGCGGCTTGTTCGGCGCGTTTTTTGGAATGGCCGTGGCCTAAGGCGATGGGTTCGTCGTTGATGAAAACTTCGGAAGTGAATTCGGTAATGTTGCCTTGCGGCTTGGCATTTACGATCTCGAAACGGATCGCCTTATTCTGCCCTTGCGCCCATTCAATGAGTTTACTTTTGAAGTTGGCGGTGGTGGTAACCAGCGTGTGCACATCGATGTGCGGCTTAATGAGGGTATCGAGAATAAATCGGCGGGTGGTTTTGTACCCTTTATCCAGATAAATAGCACCTACCAGGGCTTCGAGGGCGTTGCCGTTAATGGACTTGTAACGGAAACTCTGGCTTGCCTGATCGGTTTTTATGAGCGTATTGATACCGATCCGGATCGCTACCGAATTCAGCATTTCCCGGTTCACAATGCGCGAACGGATCTCGGTCAGGAAGCCTTCCTGCTTGTAGGGGAATTTCTTGTACAGGAACTCCGCTACTACTGCGCCCAGAATAGCATCGCCCAGAAACTCCAGCCGCTCGTTGGTTTCGTGGCGGCCGGCAGCGCTTTGCTTTAAAACGGAAGTGTGCGTTAAAGCCGTCCGGTACAAACGAATGTTGCCGGGCTCCAGGCCCGTAACCTGTCGGATGGCCGTAGATAATGCTCGATCCCTGGAAAAGAGCCTGCTTAAAAAACCGGTAACCGGGCGAAAAGGCACTAAGGAATTAATCGATTAGTTTACGGAACAGCACGGAAGTATTGTGGCCGCCAAAACCGAACGTATTGCTTAACGCTACATTTACCGGACGGGCCTGAGCCTTGTTGAAGGTAAAATTCAACCGTGGATTGAAAGCTTCGTCGTCGGTAAAATGGTTGATGGTTGGCGGTACCATGTTGTGCTGCATGGCCATAATGGAAGCTACCGCTTCAATCGCGCCGGCAGCGCCTAACAGGTGCCCGGTCATCGATTTGGTAGAACTGATATTCAGTTTATAGGCATGCTCCCCAAAAATTTCTTCTATTGCTTTGGCCTCGCTTACATCGCCAAGCGGCGTAGAAGTGCCGTGTACGTTAATGTAATCTACTTCTTCGGGACGGATATTGGCATCGCGGAGCACATTCTGCATTACTTTCTTGGCGCCTAAGCCATCCGGGTGCGGAGCCGTAATGTGATACGCATCAGCGCTCATGCCGCCGCCAATAATTTCGGCGTAAATTTTAGCGCCGCGGGCTTTTGCGTGCTCGTATTCTTCCAGTACAATGGCTGCCGCACCTTCTCCCAGAACAAAACCATCACGGTCTTTATCGAACGGGCGGGAAGCTGTTTCCGGGGAATCGTTGCGCTCAGAAAGGGCTTTCAGGGCATTGAAACCACCAATACCGGCTTCGGTAACGGCTGCCTCGGAACCGCCGGTCATAATGACGTCGGCCATACCCAGGCGGATGTAATTGAAAGAATCAATAATAGCGTTGGTTGCCGAGGCACAGGCCGAAACCGTAACGAAGTTCGGGCCGCGGAAACCATACTTAATGGAAATATGACCGGCCGCAATATCGGCGATCATTTTCGGGATAAAGAAAGGATTGAAACGCGGAATACCGCCGCCATTGGCGAAAGCAACGCATTCTTCCTGGAAGGTGCGTAAACCACCGATCCCGGAACCCCAGATCACCCCGATGCGGTCGGCTTCGGCTTCACTGATTTCTTCGAGACGGGCATCTTTAACCGCTTCGTCGGCTACTACTAAGGCAAATTGGGAAAATAAATCCATTTTGCGGGCCTCTTTCCGGTCGAAGTAATTTTCGGGGTTATACCCTTTTACTTCACAGGCAAACTGGGTTTTAAATTTAGAGGCATCAAAACGCGTAATAGGCGCAGCTCCACTCACTCCGTTGGAAAGGCCGGTCCAGTATTCCGAAACCGTATTTCCAAGTGGGGTGAGTGCGCCGAGACCTGTTACAACTACTCTTCTAAGCTCCATAAGCTTTGGTTAGAGGGGTTGAATAATTTGGGTAATTTGATTAGTAGCAGTATTTCAAAAGGAAGAAAAATTATTTCGCGTGCTCTTCCAGGTAGCTGATGGCCTGGCCAACAGTGCCGATGTTCTCAGCCTGATCATCCGGAATAGAAACGTTGAATTCTTTTTCGAACTCCATGATAAGCTCTACGGTGTCCAAAGAATCAGCGCCCAGGTCGTTGGTGAAGCTTGCCTCTGGCGTAACTTCAGATTCCTCAACACCTAATTTATCGATGATAATTGCTTTTACTTTTTCTGCGATTTCTGACATTTTCTTACTATTGGGTTAAAACTAGTGCAAATAAATGGATTAAATAAAATATTCGCAAACAAATTTAATTTTATAGTTTGTGGATAAATCTTTTCCGGGCTTTACTCCCGAATCCAATTTCAGGTTATTACTTTTAACCTTCAGAAAGATACCATTTTTATTTCACCCCCTACCCCATGAAAACTTTACGCCTGGACCTGGACTACGAATTCGATTTCGACCTGTATGGAGTAGTTTCTTCGAGCAAGGAACATACGCTGGCCTGGGCTTTAAATAAATATTTCAACCTGCGGCTCATTAAGCAGAAAGACCTTTGCTTCGACTTCATCAGCAAGGGCCGGCTGGTTATTTCCAACTACCTGCACGCCACCGATCATTACTCCATTCGCCTTTTCCGGAATAAATCCGTAGACCTGAGTACGCTGAAGAAACCGTTCCTGGTGCCGGACATTAAAGATTACGACTACGTGATCCAGGTATCGGGCGCGGTAGAAAAATTCCGTTCGGGGGAGCTGCTGCGGAAGATGAACCTGGTACCGCTGGTGCAATACGTAAAACAGTTCGACCCGAATGCCCTTCAGTTTAAGGATAACCTCATTTTTTAACGGATGGAGATAAAATTCAACAAGACCAAAATTATTGCCACCGTTGGCCCTGCCAGCAACACGTACGAAACCCTGTTCGCGCTAATTAAAGAAGGCGTAGACGTTTTCCGCCTTAATTTTTCGCACGGCACCCACGAAGACCATTTAAAGGTAATTAAAACCGTAAGGCAGATAAACGAAGAGCACGGCATGAACATCTGCCTGATGCAGGACCTGCAGGGACCCAAGATCCGCCTGGGCGATATTGAAAACGGCAGCCTGGAAATTGTGCCGGGACAGCGCCTGAAAATTGTTTGCGAAGATGTGATCGGGGTGCCCGGCCGGCTTTCTACCATTTATACCGACCTGGCCAAAGATGTTCGCGTGGGCGATACCATTTTAATAGACGACGGCAAACTGGAATTGCGGGTGGTAAACACCGACCATGATAAAGAGGTGGAAGCCGAAGTGATCTACGGCGGCACCGTGAAACCGCGCAAGGGCATAAACCTGCCGCACAGCAAAGTTTCCGCGCCTTCGCTTACCGAAAAAGATTTACGCGACCTGGAATTTGGTTTAACCCACGACGTGGAGTGGGTGGCGCTTTCGTTTGTGCGGAAGGTGGAAGACATAATTGCCTTGCGGGAAAAGATAGATGCCAGCGGCCGCGATACCCGTATCATTGCCAAGATCGAAAAACCGGAAGCCATTAAGAACATCGACGGCATTATTCAGGTGTGCGATGCCATTATGGTGGCCCGCGGCGACTTAGGTGTGGAAGTGGGCATGGAAGATGTGCCGATGATCCAGAAGAACCTGGTGGAAAAAGCGATCTGCAACGGTCGTCCGGTAATTATTGCTACCCAGATGATGGAAAGCATGATCAACTCGCCCCGCCCTACCCGCGCCGAAACCAACGACATTGCCAACGCGGTAATAGACGGAGCCGACGCCCTGATGCTGAGCGCGGAGACAGCTTCCGGCATGTACCCGGTAGAAACCATCCGGAGCATGAACCGCACCATACAGAGCGTGGAAACGCATGCCGATATCTTTCACAAGAACTTTGTTTTCAATCCGCAATCCGACACCTTTTACAACGACAGCATTGTGGCCAACGCCGTAAACCTGTGCCGCGACACCGAAGCAAACGCGTTAGTAGGCCTATCGAAATCGGGCTACACGGCTTTTCAGATCGCCAAGCACCGGCCAAAAGCCGATATTTTTATTTTTACCGACAACAGACGCCTGCTAAACGTTCTAAATTTACTCTGGGGCGTACGCGGTTTTTATTACGACAAATTCAGCACTTCTTCTACCGACCAGACCGTGATCGATGTAAAAGAGCAGCTTATTGCTTCGGGCCATTTAAAACCCGGTGACATTTTTATAAACACTGGCAGCATGCCAATAAATGCTCAGAAAAAGACCAATATGATCAAGCTGAGTATTGTGTAGAACAGTAGGTTCTGAACGCAAAAAAGTCTTCTCCGGCAACGGGGAAGACTTTTTTATTGGGTTGGAGTAGCGTTTTCTGTAATTAATCGACCTTACCCAGGCAAAGAAATTGTTCTTTCCATGGCCTTACCATTTCTCACATATCCAAAATTCATTGCCGTCTGCTTTAGCTGACGGTTTTAAAGCATTCAGTTTCCGGCTTTAGCCAAACTTGCATGAATAGTAGAAACAGTCTGCCATCCGTCAGATAAAGCAGACGGCAATGAAAGAGAAGCCATCTTATAAATATCCAGAGCAGCTTTTGAAATTGCTTTGGGCTAATGAATTTCTCAGTAGCGTAGGGTTTAAACCCAAAGCTGTCTATTTAAGAAAAGATGAACTGATGATATATTGAGTCATCCCGAACGAAGTTGAGGGAACTTATGGAGCCATTCCGGATAAATTTTATAGGAAGACCTGTCTTGCTACGCTCGCCAGCTCATTGTAATTCCCATAAGTTTTCTCGGCTTTGCTCGAAATGACGTTAACTTTTCTTTAGTTGACAGCTTTGGGTTTAAACCCTACGCTACAGAGAAATTTTGATTTATGCGATACCTTCCAGAACAACTCTGATCCTACCAGGCTACTTCAAGTCTGATTACCAGGAGAGATAAATCAACTTAAAAATGACAAAACATGAATCAAGACATGAACGCAATTGACTCGAACGCAAAAAGGCCTGTTCTCCGGAAAGAACAGGCCTATATTTCTTCAGCTTAAAAGGAGATTGTTACCTTAACCTACTTTCTCGCCAGAAATTATAGCATTTTTAAATAGCAGCTGGCTTAAAATTAAGCAGCCAGTGCGTTCACAAATTTAGCCAGCTTCGACTTGTTGTTAGCTGCTTTGTTTTTGTGAATAATGTTTTTCTTAGCTAAACGATCGAGCATAGAAGAAGCAGTTTTGAAAAGCTCAACAGCTTCGTTCTTATCGTTAGTAGCACGCAGTCTTTTAACTACTGTACGGGTAGATTTTGCCTGGTAACGGTTTAAAACGCGTTTCTTATCGTTACTTCTGATTCTTTTTAATGCCGACTTATGATTAGCCATGGTTTACTATTTTCAAAAATTAAATTTCGGTTTTCAAATGAGTTTGCAAATATAAGCGGTTAATTTTAAAATAGCAAGGCAACCTTTTCAGATTTTTCCCCGACCTCCTAACAAGCATTAAAATAATAGTAAAGGTTCGTCTTTATACTTGCTTAACCGCCACTCCTTTCAGTAACAACTTGTTAAAAACCACTTAAATATAGCTAAAGGGGCTGGACAATTTAAACTTAAATGCTTAAATTTAGGTTTTTTCAGCAGCAACCGCTATTTCAACGGTTTAACGTTCTATGAAACAGAAAATTACGCTCCTTTTCTCGCTTGCTTTCTTTGTTTTCGCCTGTGAAAAAGAAACGGAAACGGCTCCCGGCACTACGCCTTACCAGATCGAGTTGCCTCCCAGATTCAAGACCATGCCGGTTCCTGCCGATAACCCCATGACGGTGGAAGGCGTGGAATTAGGACGGATGCTGTTTTATGAAAAACGCCTATCGGCGGATAATACCATTTCCTGCGGCACCTGCCACCAGCAGAAACTTGCCTTTACCGACGGCCGGGACATTAGTTTTGGCGTGAACGGCAAAGCCGGCACCCGGAGTTCCATGTCGCTGGCGAACGTGGGCTATTTTGAAACCCTGATGTGGGATGGCCGCGACACTACCCTGGAAAAACAGGCGAAAGGCCCGATCGAGAACCCGGTGGAAATGCACCAAAGCCTGCTCCGCGCGGTAAATAAGCTGCAGAATACCCAAACCTACCCCCCGCTCTTCCTGAAAGCCTTTGGTTCGAAAATTATTACCGAAGAAAATGTATTGAAAGCGCTGGCCCAGTTCCAAAGAACGCTTATTTCCGGCAATTCCCGCTTCGATCAGTTTGAAAAGCAGAACAAAACCAACGCCCTAACCCAATCAGAACTTAACGGTAAAAGGCTTTTCTTCCAGCACCCCAATGCCGATCCGTTCGACGGGCCGGTGATAAGAGGGGGCAATTGCGGCGACTGCCATGCCGGCGACCTGCTGGCACCCAAGCGGATGCTTGCCAATAACGGCTTGGATGTAGAATTTAAAGATAACGGGTTTGGCGACATAACCGGTAGTCCGTTCGACCAGGGAAAGTTTAAAGTGCCTTCGCTCCGGAATATTGCCCTGACGGCTCCTTACATGCACGATGGCCGGTTTAAAACGCTGGAAGAAGTGCTGAACCATTACAACGATCACGTGAAGAAAAACAGCCCGAACCTGGCATCCGACATGACGGCCAGCAATGAATACGGCACAAACCAGCAACTGGGCCTGACAGAGCAGGAAAAGAAAGATATTATTGCCTTTCTGCATACCTTAACCGATGACACGTTCATAAACGACCCGCGCTTCTCCGATCCGTTCGAGAAAACCGGTATGGTGAAGTAAGCCTCACCGGCAAGCACCTATTGGGTGCGGGAATGAGGCTATTTAAATATTATGAACTTATATTCGCAAGCAGGAGAAAAGTCCCCCTTTGGAGGGGGTAGGGGGAGGATTTTACGTTATTTGATTTAAAAAAGTAATCAGATATTTCTCCTGTCCTCCCCCTACCCCCTCCAAAGGGGGACCTCAAAAAACTAATGTTATCCAAAAATTGCAATGCTATGGCTTTAGATAAAAAAACTAAGTAGCACAGGCTTTTTTACCAGCCTTCATTGCCGTCTGCTTTAGCTGACGGAATGGTCAGCTAAAGCAGACGGCAATGAATAAGTTACATTAAAATCTTGCGTCACATTTTTAACCAACCGAACCTGATAAATTTCTCCGATCCTTATGAAAATAAACCTGAAACTATCGCATTACCTGGCCGTGGCATTGCCGGCAACTTTTCTGCTTTTAGGCAGCCTTTCCTGCGGGAAGGATACCCCTACTCCTAAACCCGCTCCTACTCCGCCGGTTGCCCAATATCCAGATTCCCTGGCTGGAACCATGCAGGTTAACTTTTTGCACCATGTAGATGGCCAGCCATTGGTTTTCGACAGCCAGCATTATTTAAATGCCGCCGATGATACTTTTAGTGTAGAGTACCTGAAATATTTGATCAGCAATGTAAAGCTTACCAATACTACTACCGGTAAAACCTACATCGAAAAAAATAGTTATCACCTTATTAACCCGAAAGAAAATAAAGCCGGATTTGATCTGGCCGGAATTCCGGTTAAAGATTTCAACCAGATCGAATTCTCAATAGGCGTAGATGCTTATGCCAATAGCCGGACCGACCACTCAGGCGACCTGTACCCGGACAACGGAATGGCTTGGGATTGGAATACCGGTTATAAGTTCATGAGCTTCGGAGGCAGAAAAATTTCCAGAGTTGCCGCTAAAGATTATGGACTTACCTTCCATGTGGGCACTAATCAAAACTACAAAACCCTGACTTTTCCGTTGAGCCAGACTTTAACTTTCCAGAAAAACAAACCTTATACTTTACAGATCGATGCTAACCTGAATGAATTATTCCGGAGCCCGAATGTTATTGATTTTGATTTAGTATATATTGTACATATGGGACCAAACGCAGAAAAAGTGGCTAACAATTACGCTACAAACATGTTCAAAATCAAAGACATAAGCCAATAACCTTTATTCTTATGAAAAATAAGCTTCGGCTTTCCTATTTGATATTGCTTAGCGGGTTAGGCTTGCTTTCCTGCAAAAAAGACAAGGTAAAACCTGCTGAAGCAAAGCAGGGCTCCATGGAAGTGCATTTCGACAGCCGCCGGAGCCTGACCGAAGATTTTGTGGTGAATAAAAACTACCTGAATGCCAACAACGATTCAGTAAGCTTTTCCACGTTCAAATACTTTATTTCGAATGTAGAACTGGTGCGGCCGGACGGAACTACTTTTGCAGAACCGAACAGCTATCATCTCATTGCTGCTGCTAATACCCCGGCTTCCGAAACCTTTACCATCGCCAATATTCCGGACGGCAACTATAGCAAGATCCGGTTCCGGGTAGGCGTAGACCAGGCCCGCAACAGCAGTACGGCTACCCCGGTCGGCGATCTGGACAAAGACCACGACATGACCTGGGACTGGAATACGGGTTATACCTTCGTTTTTGCCATTGGAAAATTCAAAAGCGCGCCTGCCTCCGCTACTTTCCTGGATTTTACCTACCAGATCGGCAAAGATGCGCAATACCGCACCGTGGAACTGGCTTTCCCAAGCGAAACCCCTACCGCCCAGATCGACGAAATGCATAAGCCGAAAATGCACCTCCACGCCAATATTTTCGACATTTTCGGCGGACCGAACGTGATCGATGTGAAAGCGAACTCCAACAGTAATTTACCGCAATTCTCTACCGTAGCACCGAAGATCGCCGATAATTACGCCCAAATGTTCCGGATCGATCATATTCATGCCCACTAGTTCTTCAGGTTAAAATGATACGGTTCGGGAAATATGTTTGGGTTGGTTTGGTAAGTCTGGCAGGTTTTGCAGCCTGCACCAACTCCAAAATGCCTGCTCCCGAGCCAGAGCCTTTTACCGTTACCGCGCCGGCAAACCTGGGAACAAGCGTGCCGGCGCCGGAGCGGAACCCGTTTACCCGCGAAGGTGTGCTATTGGGGCGCAAATTGTTTTACGATCCGATCCTTTCGGGCAACAACAAAATTTCCTGTGCTACCTGCCACTTGCCCGAGAAAGCGTTTTCCGACGGCCTGGCTTTGAGTACCAATGGCGCTTCCGGACAGGCGCTGCACCGGAGCGCCCCTCCCCTGCAGAACCTGGCCTGGCACAAAGGCTGGTTCTGGGACGGCGGTGCCAAGGACATCGAATCGCTGAACTTCGGGCCGATAAAGCACGCGGATGAAATGGCCCAGAACCTGACCGAACTGGTAAAGGAACTGCAAAACCACTCGGAATATCCCCGCCTGTTCAAAGCGGCTTTCCGAACCGATACCATTTCTACCGCCCTTTTAACCCGGGCGCTGGCGCAATTCGAACGTACCCTGATTTCAGCCAATTCCCGTTACGATAAGTACGTGCGGAACGAAGGCGGCAAATTAAGCTCCCAGGAACTGGAAGGCCTGAGTTTGTTCCGGCAAAAATGCGCCTCCTGCCACGCCACCGACTTTTTTACCGACCACGATTACCATAATAACGGGCTGGACAATACGTATTCCGAAGCGCACGAAGCCCTGGCCTGGGGACGCGGACGGATCTCGGAGAAACCCGAAGACATCGGTAAGTACAAAACCCCTACCCTCCGCAATATTGCCCTTACGGCGCCTTACATGCACGACGGCCGCTTTAAAACGCTAGAAGAAGTCCTGGACCATTACCGTTCCGGTGTGAAAGTTTCGGCTACGTTGGATGCGCGGCTGCAGCAAAACGGCAAAACCGGGATAGAAATGACGGAGGAAGAAAAAACCAGGATCATTCAATTCCTGCAAACCTTAACCGATCCGGAATTCACCAGTAACCCCGACTTTTCTGCACCCCGCTGATCCTGTTTTCGTACCTTCGGGTTTATTTCTACTCTATGCCACTGCTTCCTTCGCCGGATTTCCGCAAACCTTTTTACCTGTTCAACGGGCATTTGCAAACTATTCTGCCCAGCATTCTCCGGAAGGTGAAAGATGTAAACTACACCCGCGAACGCATTACCACCCCCGATCACGATTTCCTGGATCTGGACTGGGCTCGGATTGGTTCGGATAAGCTGGCTATTTTGTCGCATGGGTTGGAGGGAGATGCCGGACGGCCTTATGTGAAGGGGATGGTGAAGGCAATGCAGGCAGGCGGAATAGATGCGTTGGCCTGGAATTACCGGAGCTGCAGCGGCGAACCGAATAACCTGCTTAGTTCCTATCATTTGGGCGCCACCCACGATTTGGATTTCGTAATTCGCCATGCGTTGCAGCAGAAAAAGTACAAGGAAATTTATTTGCTTGGGTTTAGCGCTGGCGGCAATATTACGCTGAAGTACTTAGGCGAAGCGCCGGAAAAGGTACCTGCCGAAGTTAAAAAAGCAGCCGTATTTTCGGTACCCTGCGATCTGAAAAGCGCCGCCGTGCAGATCTCCCGCCCCGAAAATAAGATCTACCTTCGCCGCTTCCTGAATTCCCTGCACCGGAAACTGCAGCAAAAATTACCCATTGCCAATGGAAAACTCGACCTTTCGGATTACCATCTGGTAAAAGATTTTCAGGCGTTTGACGAGCGTTTTACGGCCCCTTTACACGGCTTTGCCTCCGCCGACGATTACTATGCCAAATGCAGTTCCAAACCTTTCCTGAAGAATATTAAAGTGCCTACCCTGCTGGTAAACGCGAAGAACGACCCGTTTTTATCGCCGGAATGTTTTCCGGTGGAAGAAGCGGAAGCCAACCCGAACTTTTACCTGGAAATACCGGAATACGGCGGCCACGTGGGGTTTTCGATGGATTTCCGGAAAGGGGTTTATTATTCAGAGCAACGCGCCCTTGCCTTCCTGCTTGACTGAGTTCCGGCGGAATTTTGTAGTTTTGCGTTAATTTTCAGCATACCCATTCTTATGAAAAGACTTTTTTCTCTGCTTTGCTTATCGTTTTTTGCTCTTTGCAGTTCCTTTGCCCAGGATATTCCGGTGGAACAGCAAGACCGCAACACTTACAGCTTTAAAGTTCCTTCGTTTATTGTAGTGCAGGATTTTGAGTTTATTTCGGCCGTTACCACCGACCAGCCGGACGTGTACATCATTAACCTCCGCGCCATAAATGCTAACCGGGAAGTAGATACCAAGGTGAACGGTAAACTGCTTTTCGAAATTAACGATGTGATGCTGCCGGTGGATTTCCGGGACGGCATCGGGCAGGTACGGGCAGAAATTAAAGGTACCAACGAAATTAAGATGCGCGCCGTAGATTCGGACATCACCCATGTAGGCACGATTGAACATCCGTTTGGCTGGGGCAAAATTGCCGGCCTGGCATTAGCCGTTGCCGTATTGGGGCTGGTTATCTGGCAGATTCAGAAACGGAAAAACCGCAAGTAAAAATCCTTATTTTGAGAACTTTGAAAGGCTGCCCGGATCAATTCACGAGCAGCCTTTCGTTTTTATAATAGAGCGGAATTTCCAGCCCCAGGTTTACTTTAGGCGGATTCGGCAGGTGTTTGTTTTCGACAATATCCAGCGGATGATACTCTACCGTAAAAGCCAGGGGAATTACCAAGCCGCTAGTAAAGTATTTGGCAAAGGCGTAAAAATCGCGGAAGTTGTTCGGGTAAATTACCTTTTTGGTCTGCTCCTCGCCCGAGAACTCTTTCCATGTATAGAAAAGCGGCAAATTATACCCGGCACCCAGTTCCAGGTAATTCCGGTAAACATCCGGCTCGCCTTCTTTGGTTTTGAAAATGTATTTCCCGGAAACGTTCAGACGGTTGGAAAAGGAAAAATAACGCGCCCGATCGTAGCGGTGTTTGGTGGTATATTCGTCGGTTTGTTCGGCCCAGCCAAACTTCAGCAGGTCTGCGCTTACAGCGGATTTCACGTTTCTGGAAACAGCCCATTCCGTGCCGGTAAACACATACATGGAAACGTAGGAATCGATCTGGTAATTAGCGCCCATTGCGCCGCCGATGCCCAGAAAGTTCTTCTTTGGCAGGTAAGCAGGATCGGGAGAAGTGGCTGCTTTTAGAGTAAAAGGCAGGCAACTGAAGAAAGTGAAAAATAAGAAAACGGAGCGCATTGAATTAAGCGGTAAAAGGTCTTTCAGAACTAAGACACTTTTTCGGGGCTTTACCCTACCTCTTTTGGGGAATTTAGTTTTTTCAACTTCATGTTAAGAAAAATTCAGGTCATTCCGAGCGAAGCCGAGGAAGCTTATGAAGCTACTTATTTAGAATTAAACTGTAAGACAAATCTTGCTACGCTCGCTTTGTCATTGTAATTTCTATAAGTTTCTTCGACAAGCTCAGAATGACCTGCTTTTTTGTCTTTAGTCTGCTGGTTATGGCAAAAACACCAACAAAGGCAGACCAAATACTATTTTCCGCCTGAACCCTACCGTTCTTTCCCCACCGAAGGCACAAAAACCACTTTCTTCGTTTCGAAGAAATCCTCTTCAAAATAGTTTTTCAGATCGAAAAGCTCCGTTACCAGGCCGGATTCGGCAATTTCTTCGGTTAAGTCGCCACCTTTCAGATAATAGAGGCCGGGGTTAGGCGCATCGGTTTTCTTGAAGCTGAACTGGACCCACTGGTAGAATTCGGCTAAACGGGCTACAGCGCGGCTGACAATGTAATCGTAACGCTCGTGTACCTGTTCGGCGCGGGTATGGCTGGCGGTTACGTTTTGCAGGTGCAGTTCTTCGGCAATGCTTTGTACTACGTGGATCTTCTTGCCGATAGAATCTACGAGGTGAAACTTCACTTCCGGAAATATAATGGCCAGCGGCAAACCGGGTAAACCGCCGCCGGTACCAACATCCATCACCGCCGTGCCTGCCGGAAACTGAATAACCTTGGCAATACCCAGCGAATGCAGAATGTGGCGCGTAGGAAGCTCATCGATATCCTTGCGGCTTACCACGTTTATTTTGGTGTTCCAATCGCGGTAAAGCTCGTTGAGCCGGGAAAATTTCTCCTGCTGCTGTTCGGTTATTTCGGGAAAGTAATGCTTGATGATATCCACTCTTTTTTAGCGATTAGTGATTAATGATTAGTGATTAGTATGCGCCATAACCACTACCGGATAACGAAAGTAAGCGATTTTCGGATTTGATAGGGAAAAAGTTTACAGCTTTTACCCGATGGATAAAAAACAGTACCGTTTTAAACGAAAAAACCCCGGCCGAAGCCAGGGTCATTTTACATTTCCTTACTAATCATTAATCACTATTCACTAATCACTAGATAAGGTGTTTTTTATTTTTTACCATGTCATAGAGCAACTCGCGGGCGCGGTGGAGCTGGGCTTTTACGGTGCCTAGCGGGGCGTTCAGTTCGGTGGCAATTTCTTCGTACGAAAGCTCGTCGAAGTAGCGCAACGTAACCAGACGCTGGTATTTTTCCGGCAGCTTGCCCACAATAAACTGCATGATCTCGATCTTCTGGTTCTTGATCGCGCTTTCCTGTGGGGTTAAGTTGTTGTCTTTAAAGTCGATGGTAATTTCGTCGCCGTTATCGATCTTGATGGCTGAGTCGATGCTCATGGTCTTGATCTTATTCTTGCGGATAAAATCGATACAGTTGTTGGTGGCGATGCGGAAAAGCCAGGTAGAGAAGGCATATTCCGGATTGAATTTATGCAGGTTGCGGAAAGCTTTGGCAAAGGCTTCAATGGTTAAGTCTTCGGCATCGTCGGGGTTACGCACCATTTTCAGCACCACATGGTATACCGGTTTTTTATAGATCTGCATCAGCTCGGCATACGCCTTTTCATCACCACCCTCTACCGCCGACTGAATGAGTTTAAAATCGTGTTTTGCTTTCGCAGAAAATTGTTTGTTTACTTCCATGTTACTTTTTTAAACATTAAAACCGATACGCTTAATAGCACATAATATACGAAAAAGGCTATATCGAGTATAGGTATGAGTACTACTGAAAGCCGCTCCTTTAGGTTACTTGCAGCCTGATAATAAATGCTAAAAATTACCAGACATCGCACACCGAATATCAATCCCAGCCATACCAGGTCTGCTTGCATAGCCAAAAGTACAACTGAAACTATATAAAAAAAGATATTTGACAAAATAAAGGTTCCAATCCGCAGCCGGTCCGTCCATTTATATTTCTTGCCTGCTCCCAGATGCCGGCGCTTTTGACGCCACCATTCCCGCCAGGTTTCTTTCGGTTGACTTTCGGTTTGTCCGTCTATTCCGATGATAACGTTTATTTTGCTGTTTTCTGCTGCTTCCTGCACAAAAAGGTCGTCGTCGCCGCCGGTAGCCCGGATGTGGGAAGCAAAGCCTTTATTGCGATAGAAGCACGTTTTGGTATACGAGAGATTCCGGCCTACGCCCATGTATGCTTTCCCTTTTATGGCAAACGATAGATACTGCATAGCCGACAGTAAGGTTTCATACTGTATAAGCGCACCCAAGAATCCCTGAATTTTCCTATATCTCCCATAACCCAGCACCATATCGGCGCCGGCGCGGTAGCCTTTCATCATTTCCGCGATCCAGCGTTCGCTCAGCGGTACGCAATCGGCATCGGTAAGCAGCAGGTGGTCATAGGAAGCCGATTTTATACCCATGCTCAGGGCGTATTTTTTCGGATTGAAGCCGGCCGGCGTATTCTTGATCGTGATAAGCCGGGTATTGGGGAAATACTGCGTTACCTGCTGCATATACCCGTTAGTTTCATCTTTCGAACGGTCGTCTATCAGGATCAGCTCGAATTTCGGGTACTCCTGCTTCAGCAGCTTCGGCACCAACTGCATTAAATTTTCATATTCGTTGTGCGCGCAAACAATTACCGACACCGGAAAACCGGGCGTTTCGAAAGGCAAATGCTTTTTATGAAGGGCTAAGCTCAGAAAATAATAAAAACCGTAAAAAAACTGCACCAGTACCGTGATGATCAGGAGCAGAAACAGTATGTTTTCTAAAGAAAAAGTAAGCGGGAGCATTTATTAATTAATAATTAAGAATTAATAATTAAGAATCTGGGTTAAAGCGTTTACTCCAATTCTTAACTAAAATTTGCTTTGTAAATCAGCGCTAATCCAGCCTGATTATTCTTTCAACCTTGTTACATTTCCAATCAATTCAGGCCTATATCTCCAATAAACCTTCTTAGCAGATATCCAGTTTGCATCCTCGTCTCCAATTTCCCAATCAGGTTCATTCGCCCAATAAAATAAATCTTTCACCTTTTTGAAGGTTGCTTCATAAATTATTCCATAATATTCCGGACCAAGAGGATTAAAATTCAGTCTGTCAACATCCTCAAACTTTAATTCCAGTACAGGATTCGTTGCAAATTGTCGTTGAAAAAGCAGCGTGGCTATATTTTTATTATCAAAACCCATCGCTAATTTTTCGTCTACATATTCTCTTGTCGATATATGAAGATCGCGTAAACAGCTGTCGTGAAAACTCCCATAGCTTTGGAGAAGTTGTTCTATTTCAGCTTCTGTTTTGATCTCTTTCCACATATAATTAGTCAGGCATCCTAACCAGATTAATCAACCATCAAAACTACCTTAAATTAACCCAAGCGGCAACCTAAAAATCATTTAATTACAGAAAGCCGGGCATTGTTCGTATCTTTGCCGGCTTGTAAAAAAGCATTAATAATTCTGAACCGCTTCCCGGAGCATTCTTAATTATTAATTCTTAATTTTTAATTAAAGTAATGACTTTCGAACTTCAAGCCCAGGACCCTGGCTCCAATGCCCGCGCCGGCAAAGTAACCACCGCGCACGGCGTAATAGAAACCCCGATCTTTATGCCGGTGGGTACCGCCGCCACCGTAAAAGCCGTGCATCAGCGCGAACTAAAGGAGGATATTCAGGCACAAATCATCCTGGGAAATACTTACCATTTGTACCTTCGTCCGGGGCTGGATATTCTGGAAAAAGCCGGCGGCCTGCACAAATTCAACGGCTGGGATAAACCTATTCTGACCGATAGCGGCGGCTACCAGGTTTTCTCGCTTTCAGGCACCCGGAAAATTATTGAGGAAGGCGTAAAATTCAAATCGCACATAGACGGCAGCACGCATTTGTTTACCCCGGAAAACGTAATGGACACCCAGCGCACCATCGGCGCCGACATCATTATGGCCTTCGATGAATGCACTCCCTACCCTTGCGAGTACGACTACGCCAAAAACTCCATGCACCGTACGCACCGCTGGTTAAAACGCTGCTGTGAACGTTTTGACAGCACCGAAGGCAAATACGGCTTCGACCAGACCTTATTCCCGATCGTACAGGGCAGTACGTTCCGCGATTTAAGAACCCAGTCGGCGGAATACATTGCCAGCATGAACCGCGAAGGAAACGCCATTGGCGGGCTTTCGGTAGGCGAACCGGCCGAAATGATGTACGAAATGACCGACCTGGTGTGCAGCATCCTGCCAAAAGACAAGCCGCGCTATTTAATGGGCGTAGGTACACCAGCCAACATCCTGGAGAACATTGCCCTGGGCGTGGACATGTTCGATTGCGTGCTGCCTACCCGTAATGCCCGCAACGGGATGCTTTTCACCACCCAGGGTATCATAAACATCCGGAACCAACGTTGGAAAGACGATTTCAGCCCGATAGATGCAGAACTGGGCGGCTACACCAGTACGTTTTACTCCAAAGCATATTTACGCCACCTCATTCACGCTCAGGAATACCTGGCCGGCATGATCGCCAGCGTACACAATTTAACGTTCTATCTCTGGCTCGTAAAACAAGCGCGGGAGCAAATAAAAGCCGGCACCTTTGCCGCCTGGAAAAACGTAATGGTGGAGAAACTGATGACGAGACTTTAATTAGAAATTATGAATTAGAAATTAGAAATGGTTATTAAAGGTTTATGAAGTTTAGAGCCTGAGAGAATACCATCTTTATATTTCAAGTTCCTGTTAATGAGATTTCTGAAGAAAAATAATTTCTAATTTTTAATTAAGAAGTAGTGAAACTGCTCGATAAATACATTCTGAAGAAATTCCTCACTACGTTCTTTTTCGTGGTGCTGCTTTGCGTGCTCATTATCTGTGTGATCGATTTTACGGAGAAGAACGACGACTTCATAAAACATAAAGTCTCGTTCAGCTCCATCATGCTGGATTATTACCTGAACCTGATCCCGTTCTACGCCAACATGCTCAGCCCGATCACGGTGTTTATTGCTACCGTTTTCGTTACGGCCAAGCTGGCATCGCATACCGAGATCATTGCCATTCTGAGCAGCGGGGTAAGTTTCAGGCGCTTGCTGGTGCCCTACATTATCGGGGCAACCATTATCGGGGCGATCATTTTTGCGCTCATTGGCTGGGTAATTCCGAATGCAAATAAAACCAGAGTGGCCTTCGAGATCAAGTACATCAAGAATCCGTTTAATTTCGATGCCCGCAACATTCACATCAGGGTTGGTCCGGAGCATTACGTGTATATGGAAAACTACAACAACACGGCCAATATCGGGTATAAATTCACCCTGGAACGCATTGTAGGTACCGAACTCAAAAGCAAACTTACCGCCGATGCCATTGCCTGGAACCCGGAAAAGAAAAAGTGGCACATCGACAGCTACGTGCTCAGAACCTTCGACGGAGAAAAAGAAGCGATCTCCTACGGCGGCATGACCGATACCACGCTGAACCTGCTGCCCAAAGATTTTGCCAGTACTTACCGCCTGGCCGAAACCTTCACCTTGCCTGAGCTCAATAAATTTATTGCGGAAAAACAGGAACGCGGCGCGGCCGATGTAGAAACCTACCTTATAGACAAGTACGAGCGTTTCAGTTATCCTTTTGCCATTATCGTACTTACCATTATCGGCGTAATTCTGAGTTCCCGCAAGGCTCGCGGCGGCGTAGGTTTCCAGATCGCGTTGGGATTTGCCCTAGCCTTCGTGTTCATCATTTTCGTGATCATGAGCCGAAGCCTGGCACAAGTCGGCGATGTGCCACCGATGCTTGCTTCCTGGATTCCATTAATGGTCTTCAGCGTGATCGGGGCAGTGCTTTATAAAACTGTGCCGAGGTGATTTCGTTATTCGTTGTTCGTTGTTCGTTATTCGTTATTAGTTGTCCGGAAAAAGTACGGAAATAACTGCTCCTGGCGCAAGTGTTAAGCGAAAGCGTCACTTGGGCTTAATAGACAAAAGCCAGTCTCCGGACTGGCGTAAACCGGAATAAAAAATCAGATACTGGTTTTACGGAAGTCTGAAGACTTCCTACTGTTCGTCAGGCCCAAGTGACGCTTTCGCTTAACACTTGCGCCAGAATGGATTAAAACCATTTCCAAATTTCCTCATTAGCACATTACCGCATTAGCACATTAGCACATTTCCTCATTACCACATTAAAACATCAGCACATTAACCAATGCCCCGCTTTAGAGACGTTCTTGAATTACATTTTATTATTTTCCTGTGGGGATTTACCGCCATTTTAGGCAAGCTTATTTCCATTCCGGCCGTAGAGCTGGTGGCAGTTCGTACGTTAATTGCCTGCCTGGCGCTGGCCCTGATCATTAAGTTCCGGAAAGGGATTTTCCGGATCGGCACTAAACCTACTATTCAGATCCTGGGGGTAGGTTTGCTATTGGCGGCGCACTGGATCCTGTTTTTTGCGTCGGCGCGGGTCGCTTCGGTTTCCATTTCGCTGGCGGGTCTGGCTACTTCCAGTCTCTGGACGGCCATTCTGGAACCGCTATTCACGAAGAAGAAAATAAAACCCCACGAAATTCTGCTGGCCATTATCATCATGATCGGTTTGTACGTGATCTTCCAGTTCGAATTCGACCATGCCATAGGAATTACCATGGCTGTAGGTTCGGCTTTAATGGCTTCTATTTTTACCATCATCAACAGCCGCCTCACTAAAGTTTACCCGGCTGCTACCATCAGCTGCTACGAAATGGGCGGCGCCTTTCTGGGAACGGTGGCCTTCCTGCCGATCTACACCACTTTTTTTGCCGAAAACCATACCCTTGATTTCAGCCTGAGCAGCATGGATTGGGTATATCTGATCACGCTTACCCTGGTTTGCACCGTTTATGCCTATACCGGCGCGGTTCGCCTGATGCAGAAGATCTCGGCCTTTGCCATGAACTTAACCGTGAACCTGGAACCGGTTTACGGGATCGTACTGGCTTGGCTTATTTTCGGACAGAAAGAGCAAATGTCGATCGGGTTTTATTACGGCACGCTCATTATTCTGGGCACCGTTTTCATTTACCCGGTTATGGATTCTTACTACAACCGGCGGCAAGCCTTAAAGGCGCCCCTGCCAGGTCCGGAAAGTGGTCGGGAAGGTTAGGCCGGCCGGCACTTCGTTTTCAAAAATTCCGAAAACCGCCGAGCCCGAACCCGTCATGGAAGCGTAAAGTGCACCACTTTGGTACAGTTGTGCTTTCAGTTGGGGCAATACAAGGTACGTTGAAAAAAGAGCCGTTTCAAAATCGTTGGTAATCGTTTTTTGCCAAGTTGTAATACCGTTTTGAATGGCTTCCCGGAGAGAAACTTCGGCAGGTTTCGGCTTAATTTTCCCGTAGGCTTCGGCGGTAGTAATGTGCAGGTCCGGGTAAACGACCAGACAGGTGTACTGGCCTAAGTCCAGCGCAACCGGCTCAAAAACATCGCCTTTTTCTTTCGCGAAAACCGGCTTGTTGTGAATGAAAAACGCGCAATCGGAACCAAGCTGCCGGGCATAGTCTTCTAGTCTTTCCCGGCCAATGTTCAGGGCAAAAAGCTCGTCCAGCATTTTAAGCGCGAAAGCCGCATCGGAAGAGCCACCGCCCACACCCGCCCCGATCGGGATATTTTTGTGCAGGTGCATCTTTACGGGCGGCAGATCGAAATCAGCTTGCAACTGCCCGTAAGCTTTCAGGCAAAGGTTGCTTTCCGAAGAACCGGGAATTGGTATTCCGGAAGAAGTGAAAACCGTTTCTTCGGCCGGAAGTATTTCCAGGGCATCGCACCACTTCACCGGGTAAAAAACCGATTCCAGGTTATGAAACCCGTCCGGGCGGCGTTCGGTAATATTCAGTCCGATATTCAGTTTGGCGTTCGGAAATGCGATCATGCGGCAGAATTAATCAAGAAACAAAGTTGCAAAATTTATCTTTTCTTCAAAGGTTATCAACGCAAAACTTCAGTAGCGTAGGGTTTAAACCCTACGCTACTGAAGTTTACTTTTTCAGGCTTTTTCCCTACCATTTTCCGGTGGTTTAATTACCTTCGTAAGAATTAAATTTTGCAGCTTTTGTACCGGAAGTTCTTCAAACCTTTACTGGATTACTGCCTTGCCGGTATCTTCCTGATCCCGGCTCTGCCCCTGCTTTTGGTGCTGTTTCCGGTATTGTTTTTCCAGACCAAAGGGAAGCCGCTTTTCAGGCAGGTCCGCCCCGGTTATAAAGGCCGGCTTTTCACCATTTACAAGTTCCGGACTATGAACGAGGCGCGCGATGAAAAAGGCAACCTGCTGCCGGATGCGGAACGGTTAACCGGCTTCGGGAAATTCGTGCGGAAAACTTCCCTCGATGAATTGCCCCAGCTTTTCAACGTGCTGAAAGGGGATCTGAGTTTGGTTGGTCCCCGACCTTTGCTCGTGGAATACCTGGAGCTTTATACGCCGGAGCAATTCCGCCGGCACGAGGTAAAGCCCGGCATTACGGGTTGGGCGCAAGTGAATGGTCGCAATGCGGTAACCTGGGAACGCCGCTTCGAACTGGACCTTTGGTACGTAAATCATCTCTCGTTCGGGCTTGATCTGAAAATTCTGGGGCTTACTTTTCTGAAATTGTTCCGCCACCACGAAGTAAGTGCGCCCGGCCACGTGACCATGGAGCGTTTTACCGGGTCTTCCGGAAGGCAGGAATCCGAAATAAAACCCTAAATTTAAACCAGCATACCGAAGTTCTATGAAAGACATTGCCATTTTCGGGGCCGGCGGTTTGGGGCGGGAAATCTTACTCCTGCTCCGGCAGCTTAATGAGGTTTCTCACACGTGGAACATTCTGGGCTTCTTTGACGAAATACCCTTTTCCGGACAATTGAACGGCCTGCCTTACCTGGGCTCTTTAACCGAACTGAATGCCTATCCGGAGGAACTGCACCTGGTTATCGGGATCGGGAACTGTCAGGCCAAAAGTAACGTGTTTAGCCGCATTACCAATCCGAATATCAAATACCCGGTCCTGGTTCACCCATCCGTTCAGCTCCGGAATTACCAGTATTATGAAATCGGCGAAGGAACCGTAATTGGCGAAAGGGTGGTAATTACCACCAACGTTAAGATCGGCAGTCACGTACAAGTCAGCCCGGCCTGCACGCTGGCGCACGATGTAGCGGTAGACGATTTCTGCTCGCTAATGTACAGCGTGAACCTGGCAGGCAACGTAAAACTGCACGACCATGTCTACCTGGGTACCAACAGCACGGTAATTCAATTACTGGAAGTAGGCTCCGGCACCATAATTGGCGCGGGTGCCGTAGTTACCCGTTCCTTACCGGCTAATTGCACTGCAGTTGGCGTACCCGCAAAGATCATAAAAGCGCATGAAATTCCGGCCTAACCGCATTTTTCTTTCCCCGCCCCACATGGGCGGCCACGAGCTGAACTACGTTCACAAAGCTTTCGAGGACAATTACATTGCGCCTGCCGGGCCTAACCTGGAAGGTTTTGAACGCGAACTTTGCGAAATAACCGGTGCCTCTTATGCCCTGGCCGTTTCTTCGGGCACCGCCGCCATTCACCTGGCTTTAATGGTTTTGGGTGTGCAGTCCGGCGACGAAGTAATTTGTTCTTCCTTTACCTTTATTGCTTCCGTAAACCCGGTTCTTTACCAGGGCGCCACTCCCGTTTTCGTAGACAGTGAACCCGATACTTGGAACATGAGCCCGGACTTCCTGGAACAAGCCATTCAGGACCGGATGCGGAAAGGCAAAAAACCGAAAGCCATTATTCTGGTACACCTTTACGGTATGCCGGCCAAATTGCTGGAATTGCTGGAGATAGCCCGGCAGTATGAAATTCCGGTTATTGAAGATGCCGCCGAAGCCTTAGGTTCCACTTATAAAAAACAGCCGGCCGGACGCTTCGGCACCATCGGCATATATTCGTTCAACGGCAACAAGATAATTACTACTTCCGGCGGCGGCGCTTTAATTTCCGAGAATCAGGAATATATTAACCGCGCGCATTTTCTGGCAACCCAGGCCAAAGATCCGGCACCGTATTACCTGCATTCGGAAGTAGGTTATAATTACCGCCTGAGCAACATTTCGGCGGGTATCGGGCGCGGACAGCTAGAAGTGCTGGAAAAACGGGTAAAGCAGCGGCGGGAGAACTTTCAGCTTTATTGCGATGCCTTTCAGAAACTCGAAGCCATATCCTTCCTGAAAGAACCGGCCGGACACTTCAGCAACCGCTGGCTTACCACTATTTTGATCGATTCCGCTACCGTTTCGCCGGAACAGATCCGCCAGCACCTGGAAACCTGTGACATTGAAAGCCGGCCCCTCTGGAAACCAATGCACCTGCAACCGGTTTTTAAAGGGCTGCCTTATTACGGCGAAAAAGTAAGCGAAAGTTTATTCGAAAAAGGCCTGTGCCTGCCCTCGGGAAGCAACCTTTCGGAAGAAGATCTGGTTCGGGTGGTGAAGGAAGTAAAGAAGGTGTTTGCATAGTTTTTAGCAGAAAATGGTACCGTTTTCGATCAGAAAACTAAATAACCGGTTGGAGAGTTATACGAAAGCGCTGAAGGTAATTTGCAGAAAGCGGGCATGAACGGAATAAAGCAGGATTATGGAATACAATTTCAAGCACCTGGAAAACAGCCTGGGGAAAATTTACTGCTCCATCCGCTACCATGAGCGTTTGCGATCTATTACGGTTACCTGGAAGGCCACTGCGAAACTGAGCGATCTGGAGAAAGCAAAGGACGAAGTAGCCATAATGATCCGGCGTAAGAAAGCCCTTTTTCTTATAAACGATTTTCAGGGGCTTTACAGCAATGCGTCCGAAGCGTTTGTGAAGTTCCTGGAAAAAGGCTGGGACAACGAAGTGCACGCCGAAGGCTTACGCTACATCATTCATATATGGAAAGAAGGCACGAAAAAGCCGCCCCTTTCGGATAAAGGCGCCGAATTCATCCGGTTTTGCCCCAGTAAGTTAGATGCCGTGGAGTGGATCGAAAAACAGTTGAACGCCTTGCCTCCGGATTGAAATTCTTCGCTATCGTTTATAGAAGCTATCTCCCGGTAGCGTAGGGTTTAAACCCTACGCTACCGGGAGATTCTGATTTATGAGCCAATTTCTGATCAAACGCCTTCTTATAGAAGGTGGCTTCTTTACTTTTCCCCTCCAAAACGCTACCCTTTTAAAACAAAAAAGCCTTTCCCGGTTAAGAGAAAGGCTTTCCTGCAATATGTTTTCAGCTTAGCTCAGAACGGCCTCGGCCAGCACTACAATTTTGTTGTCTAAAACTTCTACCACGCCGCCATCGATGTTGAAGAACTGCGTACCAGAAGCGGAAGTAACCCGTACCGGACCAAAATCCAGCGTACTGATAAGCGGGGCGTGGTTGTTTAGAACCTCAAACGCACCGTTGACTCCCGGGAAAACCGCGCTTGTTACTTCGCCTTCAAAAACCTTTTTATCCGGAGTGATTATTTCTAAATGCATTTTTTATGAGTTATGAGTTTAAAGTTATGAGTTAAGAGTTAAAGCTATTCAGAAGGAACAACTCATAACTCTTAACTTTTAACTCTTAACTAATTTACTACTTCGCTTCCGCCATCAGTTTTTCGCCTTTGGCTACGGCATCTTCGATAGAACCTACTAAGTTGAAAGCAACTTCCGGCAGGTGATCGTATTTACCGTCCATGATCTCGTTGAAGCCACGGATAGTATCTTTGATATCTACCAGAACGCCGGCAAGACCGGTGAACTGCTCGGCCACGTGGAACGGCTGCGATAAGAAACGCTGCACGCGACGGGCACGGTGTACAACCAGTTTATCTTCTTCAGAAAGTTCGTCCATACCAAGGATGGCGATGATGTCCTGAAGTTCTTTGTAACGCTGTAGAATTTCTTTTACGCGCTGGGCAGTATCGTAATGTTCATTACCTAATACGTCAGCAGACAAGATACGGGAAGTAGAATCCAGCGGGTCTACTGCAGGGTAAATTCCTAACTCGGCAATTTTACGGGAAAGTACGGTTGTTGCATCTAAGTGAGCAAAGGTCGTAGCCGGAGCCGGGTCAGTCAAGTCATCGGCAGGTACGTAAACGGCCTGTACCGAAGTAATGGAACCACGCTTGGTAGAGGTAATACGCTCCTGCATAGCACCCATTTCAGTTGCCAGCGTTGGCTGGTAACCTACCGCCGACGGCATACGGCCTAATAGCGCCGATACCTCAGCACCTGCCTGGGTAAAGCGGAAAATGTTGTCGATGAAGAAAAGGATATCACGACCAGCACCTTCGCCATCGCCATCGCGGAAGTTCTCAGCAATGGTAAGACCGGAAAGGGCAACACGGGCACGGGCCCCTGGCGGTTCGTTCATCTGACCGAACACCAGCGTAGCCTGAGACTTCTCAAGTTCTTTGTGGTCAACTTTGGTCAGATCCCAACCACCGGCTTCCATCGAGTGCTTAAACTCTTCGCCGTATTTAATAATATCAGATTCTAAGAATTCACGGAGTAAGTCGTTCCCCTCACGAGTACGCTCACCAACACCGGCAAACACCGAAAGACCGGAATAAGCCTTCGCAATGTTGTTTACCAGCTCCATGATAAGTACCGTTTTACCTACCCCGGCACCACCGAAAAGACCGATTTTACCACCTTTCACGTAAGGCGCTAACAGGTCAATTACTTTAATACCGGTATAAAGGATCTCGGAAGAAGTTGCCAGGTCTTCGAAACGCGGCGCGTGACGGTGAATTGGCAGACGTTTGGTTGAAACAGGCTGAGAAATACCATCAATGGCTTCACCGATTACGTTGAACAGACGGCCTTTAATAGCGTCGCCGGTTGGCATAGTGATCGGGCCTTCCAGATCGGTAACCTGAGCGCCGCGGGTCAGACCTTCGGTTGAGTCCATAGAGATGGTCCGTACGCGGTCTTCGCCTAAGTGCTGCTGCACTTCCAGAACGATGCGCTGGCCATTTTCTTTAATTACCTCAAGGGCATCGAGGATGTTTGGTAATTTTGATGATTCACCGGAAAAGCTAACGTCCACCACCGGACCGATAACCTGGGCAATCCTGCCAATATTCGCCATGTTATTTTATATTAATATAATATACGTAAGAACAGTATTCTTTCAGGCCGCAAAACTAATGCATAATTCCCGAATTTCAAATGGCTTGTCTGAAAAGTTTTAAAACTGTAATAATTAAAGCAGCGTATTGGAGCCCCTGTTTCCCCGGAATTTGCGCCATCTTTTATAATACATTAAAAAAAATGTATGTAAAGTGTATTATTGAAAGAATTTTAATGCTGTCGCCTACTACTTTATAGCTTAAACGCACTCCTTATTATAGTTTAAAGTAACTATATCCCCATTTTAACCCGCAGGTATTTACAGATATAAATATAAATGATCTGCCCCACTATTGCATTCTACATTTAATTTCAGTAATGTTGAATCATTAACATTCACTGAACTACTATGAAAAAACTTTACTTACTCCTGTGGCTGGTGGCATTCGCTTCTTTCAGCCAGGCCCAGAACCTCGTCACTATTCCTTCGGCCAACCCGACGGGCTCAACTGACAGGCGCCCGCTTGCCAGCTGGTGGGGTCACGAACGCAGCGCCATGATCTACCAAAGCTCAGAGATCAATGCGAGCGGCTCTATTACTTCAGTTGGTTTTTACATTGAACAAAACCTGCTACCGGCCGGCACCATTATCCCGATCAAGGTTTACATGAAAACCACAACTGCCAGTACGCTTTCTTCCTCAACGGTAGCTACTGAACAGGCCGGAGCAACCCTGTTGTTCGATGCCCCGGTTACGATAGGCGGTCTGCCCGTTAATTCTTGGATTACCTTAAACCTTACCACACCTTTTGTTTACAACGGTACTGATAATCTCGAGATTATTACCGAAGCCAATTATGGCGGAACCGGCGTTGGCACCAGCACCGATCTGTACTTCCGGCATACCCCGGCTGGCGGTGACCGTCTTCAGTATTGGAGCGCCGACCTGACACCGCCTACCGGCACCGGCACCATTTCTACCAGCCGCCCGAACGTTCAGTTAGGGTTTACCGCTTCCCAACCAAACGATGTAGCAATTACTGCTATTACCACGCCGGTTTCGGGTTGCGGTCACAGCGCCCAGGAAGAGATCTGCGTTACCATCGCTAATTTTGGGACAGCTTCCCAGAGCAATATTCCCGTTAGCTACACCCTGAACAACCTACCCGCAGTTACTGCAGTAGTTCCCGGTCCGCTTGCTTCCGGGGCCACCCTAAACTTCTGTTTCCCGGTAAAGGCCAACATGAGCACTACGGGCACTTACACCATTACGGCCCAAACGGCCCTGAGCGGTGATGCCAACACTGCCAACGATTCCAGATCCAAAACGGTTAATTCAATTCCGAGTATCGCAACATTCCCATACACCCAGGATTTTGAAGCAGGCCCAGGCGGTTGGACCACTGGCGGCAATAGCTCATCCTGGGCGCTCGGCACCCCGGCTAAACCCATTATCAACTCAGCGGGTTCAGGCACTAATTCCTGGATCACGAGCCTGACCGGAGATTACAATGATAATGAGCAATCGCATGTAGTAGGCCCTTGCTTTAACTTCAGCTCTCTGGTTCAGCCTCTCATCACCCTGAAGATCTGGTGGAACATGGAGAATAGCTGGGATAAAGCTGCCCTCCAGTCTTCCATCGACGGTGGGGCTACCTGGCAGCATGTGGGCGCTTTCGGCGACCCTAATAACTGGTACAACAACAATAGTACTTCTGGCCCAGGCGTTGGCGGCGGCATCCAATTAGGCTGGAGCGGAAGAGCATCCACCAGCAATGGCTCCGGCGGCTGGGTAACTGCCAAGCACGCCTTAACCGGCCTGGGCGGGCAGTCTTCCGTAATGCTGCGCGTGGCTTTCGGCTCCGATGGTTCTGGTGTAGACGACGGCTTTGCTTTCGACGATGTGAGTATTTTTGAATCTCCGGCCAACGATGTTGGGGTGGTAGCCCTGACCGCTCCGGCGCTTTCCGGCTGCGGTTTCACCACTACCGAACAGGTTTGCATTACCATCACCAACTTTGGTTCGGTAGCCACTACTTCCTTCCCGGTTTCTTACCAGATCGGCAACAACCCGGTTGTAACCGAAACGGTAAGCACCCCGATTGCTCCGGGCGCTAGCCTGAATTACTGCTTTACCACCCGCGCCAACTTGGCTGCCGGCGGTAACTATAACTTCACTTTCACTACCAACCTGGCAAACGATGGCGACCCAAGCAATAACACCTTGACCAAGGTAGTTGCCAACCCGCTCATCAACGTGTTCCCACATACCCAGGATTTTGAAACTTCTACTGCAGGCGCACCGGGCACCTTGCCGGCCGGCTGGAGCATTACACCTGCTACCGGTTTCCGCTGGGAAGTAGAAGACGGCCCGACTTCCTCAACCGATACCGGCCCGAACGTAGACCATACAACCGGCGCAGCAGGCGGTAAATTTGTTTACACCGAAGCTTCTTCCGGCTCAACCGGAGACATTGCCGAACTGATTTCCCCATGCATCGACCTGACGGGTTTATCAACCCCTGGCTTTGAATTCTGGTACCACATGGCCGGCATTGCCATGGGCTCGCTCGACGTAGATGTATCTACCAACAACGGCACAACTTGGACTACCCTGCACACATATACTGGAGCACAGCAGGCAAACGAGTCTGACCCTTGGTTGAAGCGCACCATCAGCCTGGCAGGTTATACCGGCATGGTAAAGATCCGCTTCAAAGGAACCCGCGGCAACAGCTTTGAAGGTGACATGGCCATTGACGACGTACGCTTCTACAACATTGGCGCAGTAGATCTAGGTATTACTTCCTTTACCCCATTAACCAAGATCTGCGGCTTTACCAACAACGAGCAGGTTCAGGTAATGATCGATAACCTGGGCGGCCTGAATGCCACCGGCTTTACCATGTCGTACACGGTAGACGGCGGCACTGCGGTAACAGAAACCTTTACCGGTACGCTGGCCCCGAACTCTCCAACTACCTTCACCTTTGCCCAGGGCGCGAACCTTTCTGCCCCAGGCCCGCACACAATTGTGGTAACCATTACCGGCAACGGCGATCCGAATGCTACTAACAACACCATTACCTACACCATTACCAACGCTACTTTAACGGGTATGCCACCGGTGATCGACTTTGAAACCGCTACCACCGACCTGTCGATCATGCGGGTAGTAAAAGGCACCAAAGGTAACGTTACCGAAGGAACTGGCGCCAGCTTTGGCACAACTTCTACCGAAGGTATGATCATGGATGCAACTTCAGCTACCGGCTGGACCATTCCTGCCGGACCAACCAACCCATGGACCAATAACCTGGATAACTTTGCCGGCACTTACCTGTGCTTTAATCCGACCAGCAACGGCCAGAACGACTCACTGTGGCTGTACTTTGATCTGAAGCAGCTCTACAAAGGAGCCAGTGCCAACACCAACTTCCGCGTAACCGTGAACGGTACCCCGGTTGGCGGCAACCAGACCACTCCGGCCAACACCTACCGTCCGCCGTTCTCCGGCACCGGCGGAACTACCAACTGGACCCCGATCAAGATCAGCCTGCTGCAGTATGCCAACCTGCCAAACATCCAGATCGGTTTCGAATCGAGCGTGTCTGAGCCGTATGCCAACGGCACCGGAACTGCTAACCTGATAGACAACATCCGCATCCGCAGAGTGGCTGCCTCTCCAAGCGGAGTAAGCAAAGGGTTACTGGCTGGCCAAGTGAATGTTTATCCGAACCCATCGGCTGGTATCTTCCAGGTAAGCCTGCCGGAAGGCAAAGTTTACCAACTGGAAGTAACCGACCTGACCGGCAGAAGAATCCTGAGCAAAGAAACCAGGGATAACACAAGCCTTGATCTCAGCAAAGCTGCCAAAGGTATTTACCTGCTGAAAGTAACTACCCAGGGTGCTTCTACCATGAAGAAGATCATTGTGGAATAAACTCCCTGATACAGATAGTGAAACGCTATCTTTTAAACAAAAAAAACTCCTGCTTTAAACGGCAGGAGTTTTTTTTATTTAAAAGATAGTCAACACAAGAGGTGTCAAACCAGGACCTTAACCATTCTTTTCTCTTATCTCCACCTATAACCATAAAAAGCTTTAACTTTTACTTTACTCCCCCTGCTACTGGCAGGTGGAGCAAGGCCGTAAACAGGCCTGTGGCTCACAAGGCTACGCTTCTTAATTTTAGAATTTTTAATGGATTGTAATGCGGCTGGCTACAGCAATACTTTTCTTCACACACGGCATATCACAGCCAACATTAACTACACTGTCTGTTTTACTCAGCCCTTACCGCTTGGCACAAATATAAAGGAACTGCCTCTCTGTTGCATTCTTCATTTAATTTCATTAAAATTGGAGCGTTATCATTCAACAATTTTTTTTATGAAAAAACTTTACCTACTACTTGGCGTGTTGGCAAGCAGCGGTTTGGCACAGGCTCAAACAACCTGTGGCACTACAGTGTCTGTCTTCCCTCACATCCAGAACTTCGAGACAGCGACTGCTGGTTCACCTGGAGTGCTCCCGACCGGCTGGACCGGCAGCCCGACCACCGGCTACCGTTGGGAAGTTGAAGACGGCCCCGTAGGTTCCACCGGTACCGGGCCCAGTGCAGACCATACGACTGGCGCCGCAGGCGGCAAGTATGTGTACGGCGAAACTTCTTCAGGCGCTACCGGAGCCATTGCTTACCTTACATCTCCCTGTATTGACCTTACTGGCCTGACAGCTCCGGGTATCCAGTTCTGGTACCATATGAATGGAGCAACTATTGGTTCTCTGGAACTGGAGATCACAACCAATGGCGGCAATACCTGGACCTTACTGCCGGGCTCCACAATTTCAGGTGCCCAACAGACAGCAGCTACAGACCCGTGGCTTCGCAAAACCGTTAGCCTGGCTGGGAACACAGGAACTGCCCAGGTGCGCTTCAAAATAACCCGCGGCTCCAGCTTTACCGGCGATATTGCCATCGATGATGTTAAATTCTTCAGCATCCCGGCAGTAGATGCGGAAATAACAGCTTTAACCTCACCTTCTACTTTTACCGGATGCGGCTTTACGGCCACCGAAAACGTTACGGTTACCATTCAGAATAACGGCAATGCTGCTATTTCTTCCATTCCCGTACGCTACCAGATCGGCACCAATGCCCCGGTAAACGAAACAGCTAATATTACGATTGCTCCCGGCGCAACCGGTACTTATACTTTTACCGCCAAAGCGAACCTGGCTGCCGGCGGTACTTATAACTTAACTGCTACTGTTCTGTTACCCTCAGACGGCGACCAGAGCAACGACGCTAAAACCAGAACAATCGTAAATCCACTTGTTGCTACTTTTCCTAGCATCCAGGATTTTGCTACCGCAACAGCTGGCGCGCCGGGTGTAATGCCAAGTGGCTGGCTTGCCAGCCCTGCAACCGGTTTCCGCTGGGAAGTTGACACGGACCAACCTGCTTCGGGTACGACTTCCGGCCCGGCTGCCGACCACACTACCGGCACCCCTGGAAACGGCAAGTATGCCTTTACGGAATCATCTTCCGGCGCTGCAGGCGCCATAGCATACCTGACTTCACCTTGCATTAACCTTACCGGCCTCACAACCCCGGGCATGGAGTTCTGGTACCATATGCATGGCGCCACCACAGGTTCTATGGAAGTGGAGATCTCTACCGATGGCGGCACTACCTGGACCCTTGTTCCTGGTTCGGCTATTACAGGCCCGCAGCAAACTTCAGCTACAGCGCCATGGCAGAAAAAAGTTGTAAGTTTTACCGGTTTTACGGGAACGGTGCAGGTACGTTTTAAAGGTACCCGCGGCAGCGGCACTTCCGGCGATATGGCAATCGATGATGTTAAGTTCTTCAACATTCCGGCAATTGACGCCGAGTTAGCTGCCATTACGTCACCGGCTGTTTCGGGCTGCGGCTTTACTGCTAATGAGAACGTAACAATTACTATTAAGAACAACGGCACGACAGCCCTTACTGCTGTCCCGGTGCGCTATCAGATCGGTACTACTACCGTAAATGAAACTGCTTCGGTAAATATTGCTCCCGGCGCTACTGGTACCTACACCTTTACTGCTAAAGTAAATCTGGTCACTCCTGGCACTTACACGTTAACAACAACTGTGTTACAGCCATCCGACGGAGATCCAAGCAACGATGTTCAAACCAGAACCATAAATGTTATTCCGAACATATCTGCTTTCCCTTATTTCCAGAACTTTGAAAGCGGCGCAGGCGGTTGGATAAGCGGTGGAACCAATTCTTCCTGGGCGCTGGGCACACCTGCCAAACCCATAATCAACACGGCAGGATCCGGCACGAGTTCCTGGATCACAAGCCTGACAGGTGGCTACAATGATAATGAGGACTCTTATGTGGTAGGGCCTTGTTTTAACTTCAGCACAATATCCCAGCCTATCATTACGATGAAGATCTGGTGGAACCTGGAGAACAACTGGGATAAAGCTGCCCTGCAGTCTTCCATTGACGGCGGCGCCACCTGGCAACATGTAGGTGCTTTCGGCGACCCGAACAACTGGTACAACAACAACAGCACTTCCGGCCCAGGTGTTGGCGGCGGAATAAAATTAGGCTGGAGCGGAAGAGCATCCACTAGCAATGGTTCCGGTGGCTGGGTAACAGCCAAACATGCCTTAACCGGCCTGGGTGGCCAGTCTTCGGTAATGTTGCGCATTGCGTTAGGCTCCGATGGCTCCAATGTTGATGATGGCTTTGCTTTCGATGATATTACGATCATGCAAACTCCCGCCAATGATGTTGGTCTGACGGCTTTCACGGCCCCTGTTTTAAGCGGCTGCAGCTATTCGGCTACCGAGCAGATCTGTATCCCTATTACCAACCATGGTTCTGCGGCTACTCCTTCTTTCCAGGTAAGTTACCAGATCGGTTCCAATCCTGCTGTAACAGAAACAGTAACTACCCCGATTGCTCCGGGCGCGACCTTAAATTACTGCTTTACTACTAGTGCAAACCTGAGCGCAGGCGGCACTTACAACTTCACGTTCACTACTACTTTAACCGGTGATGCTGATCCAAGCAATAATACAATTACCAAAACGGTCGTAAACCCGGTGATATCCACCCTCCCGCACCAGGAGACCTTTGCATCGGCAACTGCCGGCGCTCCGGGCGTGTTGCCTTTGGGTTGGACAGCCAGCCCGACAACCGGCTTCCGCTGGGAAATTGACACAGATCAGCCTGCTTCCGGTACCGGCTCCGGCCCTGCCGCCGACCATACCACCGGCACTCCCGGCGCCGGCAAATATGCGTTCACAGAATCTACCTCAGGTAGCGCTGGCAGCTTTGCTTATCTTACCTCCCCTTGCATTAACCTGACCGGCCTTGCTAACCCAGGCGTAGAATTCTGGTACCATATGCACGGCGCTACCATAGGTTCTCTGGAGCTGGAGATATCCAATAACGGAGGTACTACCTGGACCCCTGTTCCAAACTCTGCCATTTCCGGCACCCAGCAAACAAGCAATACTGCTCCTTGGCTGAAAAAGACCGTAAGTCTTGCCGGAAATACCGGTACTGTTTCAGTTAGATTTAAGGCAACCCGCGGAAGCGGCACAACCGGCGATATGGCGATCGATGATTTAAGATTCCTCGATATTCCTGCCATAGATGCCGAACTAACAACAGTAACATTACCGGCGAATAGCTGCAGCTTGACCACTTCTGAGAACGTATGCATTACTGTTACAAATAATGGTAATGCTTCAATTTCTAATGTTCCGGTTAGCTATACTATAAATGGGGGCACCGCCGTGGCAGAAACCATACCTGGCCCGATTGCAGTAGGCGCAAGTTTACAATATTGCTTTACAACCAAAGCGAATTTAAGCACCCCTAATGCTTATACCGTTAGCGCAACAGTAAACCTGGCCGGCGATGGTGATAACAGCAACAACACAACTACCGGAATCGTAACCTCAATTCCAACCATTACAGCCAACTCCCTGCCTTACTTCCAGAACTTCGACAATGGTCCGGCGGGCTGGACAGCTGGCGGTGCCAACTCTTCCTGGGTACTCGGTACGCCGGCCAAGTCAGTAATTAACACGGCTGCTTCCGGCACCAATTCATGGGTTACCAGCTTAAGCGGAACCAACAATACAAACGAAAAATCTTTTGTACAAGGTCCTTGCTTTAACTTCAGTGGCGTAGCTGATCCTGATTTTGAAATGAAAATCTGGTGGGAATCTGAATCAAGCTGGGATGGCGCTGTGCTGCAGTCTTCTATTGACGGTGGAGCAACCTGGCAGAATGTAGGTGCTGTAGGCGACCCCAACAACTGGTATAACGACAATTCCATCAGCGGAAACCCGGGCGAACAGCCATCTGCTTCATCTGCTGAAGGCTGGACAGGCCGTACTGGCGGTTCTATTCTGGGAAGCGGCGGTTGGGTACTTGCCAAGCACAAGCTTACCGGCCTTGGCGGACAGTCTTCCGTGCTACTGCGAGTTGCTTTCGGTGCTGACGGCAGCGGTAATTATGACGGATTTGCTTTTGACGACATCCGCATTGGAGATAACTCCAACAACTTAGCCATAAACGCCTTTGTACCGCTTACCCAGATCTGCGGCTTCGGAACGAACGAAAAAGTAGAAGTAGTACTGGAAAACCAGGGTAGCATTCCTGCTTCCGGCTATACCGTTAGCTACACAGTAAATAACGGCACTACCACAACCACACCGGTTAGCGTACCTGGCCCTACCCTGGCTCCTGGCACTCCGACTAACTTTACGTTCCCGACCGGTGCGAACCTGTCTGCTCCTGGTGCTTACACCATTGTAGTTACTGTAACCATGGCAGGCGACCCGGACGTTTCAAACAACACCATTACCTACACCATTACCAACGCTACCCTAACCGGTATGCCGCCGGTGATCGACTTTGAAACCGCTACTACCGACCTGTCGATCATGCGGGTAGTAAAAGGCACCAAAGGTAACGTTACCGAAGGAACTGGCGCCAGCTTTGGCACAACTTCTACCGAAGGTATGATCATGGATGCAACTTCAGCTACCGGCTGGACCATTCCTGCCGGACCAACCAACCCATGGACCAATAACCTGGATAACTTTGCCGGCACTTACCTGTGCTTTAATCCGACCAGCAACGGCCAGAACGACTCACTGTGGCTGTACTTTGATCTGAAGCAGCTCTACAAAGGAGCCAGTGCCAACACCAACTTCCGCGTAACCGTGAACGGAACCCCAGTTGGTGGCAACCAGACCACTCCGGCCAACACCTACCGTCCACCATTTACAGGAACCGGAGGTACAACCAACTGGACCCCGATCAAGATCAGCCTGCTGCAGTATGCCAACCTGCCGAACATCCAGATCGGTTTTGAGTCGAGCGTGTCTGAGCCGTATGCTAATGGCACCGGAACTGCTAACCTGATAGACAACATCCGCATCCGCAGAGTAGCTACTACTACAACCGGAATAAGCAAAGGTTTACTGGCCGGACAGGTGAATGTTTATCCGAACCCATCGGCTGGTATCTTCCAGGTGAGCCTGCCGGAAGGCAAAGTTTACCAACTGGAAGTAACCGACCTGACCGGCAGAAGAATCCTGAGCAAAGAAACCAGGGATAACACAAGCCTTGATCTCAGCAAAGCTGCCAAAGGTATTTACCTGCTGAAAGTAACTACCCAGGGTGCTTCTACCATGAAGAAGATCATTGTAGAATAAGCTCCCTGATAGTACCTTAACTGAAAAGCCCCGCTAAAATTAGCGGGGCTTTTTCTTTGATGGCAATGGGTAAAAAAGGCTTTAACGAAATCTCTCTAACCAAAAACGCTACCTACCTGGCATAAAAAACTCCTGCTTTAAACGGCAGGAGTTTTTTATGTAAATAATAACCCTTAGCGGGTTTCAGTGTCATAAACAAGCCAACAGATTGTAAACGAAGGTGTTATCCTTAAATACTTTCATTAACTTTTCAATATTAACATTTCAGAAATAAAAATAAACCAGAATAAATAGTACAAATTCGCCAATCCCTTTTTCTCTTCCAGGTGGTTTCAGTAACATTCCAGATAAAAATAGTACCCATAACTACTGGAAAATATCATATAACATAAACAATAAAAGCTTCAAATCTGTTTTGCACTTTTCCCTCCTGGTGTTATAACGGTTTGCATTGAATTTATAATAAACTATAAATTAAGGGCTTAAACAATCTTTCATTTACCCAAAACCACTACCATGAAAAAAATTTTAACCTTTACCTTACTCTACCTGCTGCTGGTAGGCGGAGCTAGGTCGCAACAGCCCTGTACATCACCAATTTCTTCTTTCCCTTACTTTGAAAATTTTGAAACCGGTGCAGGCGGCTGGATGGCGGGTGGCACCAATTCTTCCTGGGCACTCGGAACGCCTATAAAGCAGGTAATCAATACTGCCGCTTCGGGTACAAACTCCTGGGTAACCAATTTATCCGGACCTTACAGAGCCAACGAACAATCTTACGTAATGAGCCCCTGCTTTAGTACCATGTCGATGACGCAGCCGGTACTGGAAATGAAGATCTGGTGGAGCTCTGAATCTAATTGGGATGGTGCTGTTTTGCAATCTTCTTCCGACGGAGGCTTAACCTGGCAGCGGGTGGGCGCCCGAAATGACCCTCATAACTGGTACAACAACAACACCATTAAAAGCGGACCAGGCGGACAGACACCTGGCTCAGCACATGGCTGGTCTGGCAGCACCCAGACTAACAATGGTTCCAGAGGCTGGGTTATTGCCAAACATCCTTTAACCGGTTTAGGCCAGCAAACGAATCTGCGCCTGCGCATTGCATTTGCCTCTGATACCCTTTTCCACGAAGACGGTTTTGCGTTCGACGATGTTTCCATTTACGACACCCCAACCAATGATGCCAGCTTAACGGCGCTTACCAGCCCGCAAAGTTCGGTGCAGCCCAACGTAAGCACCCCGGTAACAGTAACGCTGAAGAACCTGGGAATTGCCAACCTTACTAATGCGAAATTAGGTTTCAGCGTAAACGGCACTACCGTGTTGAACAATTACTCTTTTAGCGGGAATCTTACACAAAACCAGTCAGCCACCGCTTTAACCATAGGCAATTACACGTTCCAGCCGGGCATTCACACGCTTAAAGCCTGGAGCAGCCAGCCAAACGGATTACCTGATGGCGATACAAGCAACGACACGATAACCACTACCATTTATACCTGCAGTACCTTATCGACTTATACTATAAATCAAAACGCACCCAGCTCCGGCACCAATTTCCAATCATTCGGAGCAGCGGTCCGGTCCTTATCGATCTGCGGCATTGCAGGGCCGGTAGTGCTGGATGTGGCTGCCGGCAGCGGCCCTTACACCGAAACCGTGGTCCTGAGCAATATTAACGGCGCAAGTGCTACCAACACGGTTACAATTAACGGAAACGGCAATACTATCATTAATGCCGCCACCTCCGGCGATGCCCTTAAACTGGACGGCGCTAAATATTACCGGATCAGCAACCTGAAGGTAAATTCAAATCCGGCAGCTACCGGTGGTACGGTGGTAACCTTAACCAATTCTTCGCAGAACAATACGTTTACCGGCTGTACCTTTACCCATAGCATTACCACCACTACTAATTCCGCCCGGGTGGTGGCCCTGGCTTCCGGCAGCAGCAACAATACGTTCCAGAACGATACCATTATAGGAGGTTACGTGGCAATCCACAATTTCGGGTCATCTTCTTCCAACAGCAACAGCGGCAATTCGTTTATAGGAAATGTAATTCAGGATCCGCATAACTTCGGTATTCACCTCCAGTATAATTCCAATACGCTGTACGAAGGGAATGATATTAGCTGGCCGAACCGCACCAGTACCAGCGGCATTTACGGCATGTACGTGGCCAATGGCAATTCCGGGGTAACTATTAGTAAAAACCGGATCCACAATACCCACGATGTGGCGGTGGTAACCACCGGTACGGTTTATGGGATCTATTGCCTCGCGGGAGGAACTTCAACCGGGGTGAACATTATTAAGAATAACCTGATCTACAACATCAACAATAATGGAGGAACCCTTTACGGGCTTTATCATTCGGCAGGCGACAACACTTATTACTACAATAATACCGTTGCCTTCGATGACCCGACCATTGTTCACAATAACCTGCGGGGAATGCACTTCTCAAATGCAGCTACGAACGTGAAGTTTATCAACAACATTATTAGTTTAAGCACCCAGGCAACCAACAAGCATGCGCTTTACGTGGTAAATACAGGCATTTCGCTGGTCAGCAACAACAACGTTTTGTATGCGCCCGGCGGGAAAGTGGGCTATTTTGCCGCCGATAAGGTTACGCTGGCAGACTGGCAGGCCGTTAACAACAATGCTTATGACCAGGCTTCCGTAGCGGCAGATCCCGAATTCCAGGACCGGGCATCCGGCAACATGAAGCCTACCAATGCTACCGCTCACAACATTGGTCAGCCCCTTACGGACGTGACCGACGATATTACCAACAGCCCCCGTAGTGCCACTACGCCGGATCCCGGGGCCTTCGAAGTGACTCCTGCCCAGTACGATGCCGGTATTACAGCTATTACCTCCCCTGCGGCCACCATTCTTCCGGGCGTTAGCCAGCCGGTTACGATTACGTTTAAAAATTATGGTTCCAATAACCTTACTTCAGCAGTTATAAACTGGACGGTGAACGGCGTAGCTCAAACCAGTTACAACTGGAGTGGTAACCTTGCAAACAACCAGACCTCAGGACCGGTTACGATCGGAAATTATACCTTCCCGGCCGGTACCTTTACCCTGGATGTTTGTATTACCAACCCAAGTGGTCAGCCCGACGGCAATAATTTCAATGACTGCAAAGCGGCAACCATTATTTCCTGCAATGCTTTGGCGGGTACTTACACCATCAATAAGAATCTTCCGGGCTCTGCCACTAATTTCGTATCGTTTACTTCGGCAGCCAATACGCTGAACAGTTGCGGCATCAGCGGCCCGGTTACCATAAACGTGGCTGCCGGAACCGGCCCTTACACCGAAGCCGTAATGTTTAAAGACATCACCGGCACCAGTGCAACCAACACCATAACCATAAACGGCAACGGAAATACCATCGTAAATCCGCTGGTATCGGTAATTTATGCCTTATCCGGCGATGCCCTTACCCTAAATGGCGCAAAATATTACCGCTTCGATAGCCTAAGGGTAAATTCATCGGTAAAAGCCCTGCATGGTGCGGTGGTAGCCCTTAGAAACAATGCCCAGAACAATACCTTTACCGGCTGTACTTTTACCCACAATAACAGTACGGTGTCGCCGTATGCGCAGGCCGTTTTTCTTGGCGCAGGAAGCAGCAACAATACCTTCCGGAACAATACTACCAGAGGAGCCTATTACGCATTCCTGAATAACGGTACGTCATCAAGCATAAATAATGGCAATACATTTACCGGGAATACCATTATAGATGCCCATGGTTCCGCCTTCTATAACCTAAACACTACCGGAACTTTAATTGAACGAAACGACATCAGTAACCCTACCCGGCCCAACACATTTAATTTCACCGGCATTTACCTGAGCAGCAGTACCGGCGTAACCATCAGCAAAAACCGGATCCACAATACGCACGGCGCCTCCTCTTCGCTTACCGGAACTGTTCATGGTATTTACACTTCGGCAGCGGGCACTGCCGGCTCTGAGAACATTATCAAGAACAACATCATTTACAACATCAATAATGTGAACGGAGAATTTATCGGGTTTTACAATACCGGCGGAAATAATACTTACTATTACCACAATACCGTTTCGGTAGATCAAACCAGAGCCCTCCATCCAATTTTGCGGGGCATGCATTTCGGTTCGTCGGCTACCAACGTAAAGTTCATCAACAACATTATTAGCTTAAAGAGCCCCGCAACCGCCAAACACGCCATTTACTTGAACAACCCCTCTATTTCTGTGGTGAGCAACAACAACAACCTGCATGCGCCTAATGGAAACGTGGGTTATTATTCTTCCGACAAAACAACCCTGGCCGACTGGAAAGCCGCCAACAGCAGCGCCTACGACCAGGCCTCCCTTTCAGCCGATCCGGTATTTAAAAACGGCGTAACCGGAGACCTGCGCCCTTCAATAGTAGCATTAGACGATAAAGGCCAGCCGCTGCCGGCTGTAACCGATGATATTACCGGCGTTACCCGCCCGCAGACCACGCCTGACCTTGGTGCATTTGAATTTACCGTACAACCCGACGACGTAGGAATAATTGCTATTTCCGGCCCTAGCATTACGGGCTGCGGCTTAACGACTACCGAACCTATTACCGTTATCATTAAGAACTTCGGCCACGTTACGCAAACCAATATCCCGGTTGCTTATAAAGTGGGTACAGGCAATTTTGTGAATGAAATTTACACGGGTTCGATTGCGGCCAATGCTACGGCTTCCTTTACCTTTACCGCCCTGGCCAACCTGAGCGCTTCCGGTACCCATACCATAGTAGCCATGACGAACCTGAACGGCGACGGCGACCTGACCAACAACAGCGATACCCTGAAGGTAGTGAACTCCCTGATCAGCAACCTGCAAACGGTGCTCGATTTTGAATCTGCTGCTTCCGGCCTTTCCCGGTTCATTACCACGGTTAATTCGCATTCAGGCTTAACCGAAGATCCTGCCGCCAGCTTTGGTACCGGTACCAAAGGCCTGATCATGGATGGCGTGACCGATGCCGCCTGGACCATGCCTACAGGATCTTACAGCCCCTGGAACACCAACCCGAACCATTTTGCCGCCGCTTACCTCTGTTTCGATCCGGGCACCAACGGTCCGAACGATTCGTTGTACCTGCACTTCGATCTGAAACAGCTTTATAAAATTGCCAATGCCAATACCAATTTGCGGATAAGAGTAAACGGCACGCCGGTAGGCGGCAACCAGACTTTGCCGGCCAAGACGTATCGTCCGCCGTTCTCCGGCACCGGCGGCACTACCAACTGGACCCCGATCAGGATCGACCTGACCGATTTTGCCAACCTGCCAAGCATCCGGATCGCGTTTGAATCGAACGTATCAGAATCGTATGCAAACGGCACCGGAACCGCTAACCTGATCGACAATATCCGGATCCGGAAAGTGGTTGCTTCTCCATCCGGAACGACCAAAGACCTTCTAGCCGGTCAGTTAAACGTGTATCCGAACCCTTCGAACGGTATGTTTAACGTAAGCTTGCCGGAAGGAAAAGCTTTCGGGATGGAAGTGACCGACCTGACCGGGCGCGTGATCCTGAAGCAGGATGCGAAGGGAAAAACAAGCCTCGACCTGAGCAAAGCAGCCAAAGGAATTTACCTGTTGAAAGTAACGACTGCGGGTTCAGCTACCGTGAAGAAGATCATTGTAGAATAAGATTCCTGCTTTACCAAAACTGAAAAGCCCCGGCAAGTTGCCGGGGCTTTTTGCTTTTAAAACCGTAGGCTTTAGGGTTGATAAAGTAAACTGCCTTAATAGACCGAAAACCGTAGGAGAAATGCGGTAAAAAGTGCCTGCAGAAGGTTTTAAAGATTTAAGTAGCAGACTAAACAATCGTTTAACCTTAAAGGATCTTTCATTACACAACACTCCAAACATAAGCCCTTTACATATTTTAGTCCTGATACTACTATCCGGATATCATCGTCTTTAAAATTAAAATGAATACCCGGAAGGCGGGACGCCCGTCACTTTTTTGAAAGCTTTGCTGAAGGCGGCCAGATCGGTAAAGTTGAGCAGGTAGGCGATCTCGCTCCAGCGCAATCCTTGCTTGTTCAGCTCCAGGCTTTTTTCGATGCGTTTTTGAAGGAGGTAATGGTACGGGCTAACCTGGAAAGCCTGCCGGAACAAACGGTAGAACCGGAATTCAGACAAGCAACACGTATCGGCCACCTGCTTCATGCTTGTGCCGGTAAACAAGCTTTCCTCCAGCATTTCTTTCCCGATAAGCAAGCGCTGAAAAAGCTCCCGCCGCGTGGTTAACCGGGCCGTTTTCAGGCGGTAATAAGCATTTATAAATTCAAGATTTTCCTGCACCAAGATGCAAACCAGTTCAAAGATCAGTTCACTGGCCGGAGCGCCGTAACTTCCGGAAACCGCACAGGAAATAAGTTTATTTAAAAGTACCTGCAGCTGTTTGCCGGCCATTGCTTCGCGCACCAGGATCTCCGGACTTAAGAGGTAGCGCGGCAGGTTTTCAAAAGAATCAATATCGTCGGGGTGCAGGAGCTGGAACAAAACATCGGTTAAGAGTTCAGCCTCTATGTTCACGCACATTCCCAGGGTTGCGGCACTGGCGATCCGGACATCCACTACCGGCACCGATTCATTCACCAGTAAATATTTTCCACCGGAAACCTGGTACTTTTTCCCCCTGAACCAATACGATTCCAGCCCCTCGGCCACGTACTTGAGGCCGAAAGATTTAGGCTGCAATGCTGCTTCATAAGTATGGTATAAAGAGCTGATGATGCTGTTTTCCGCCAGATCTTTAAAGCCGGCCGTGTAGCTGGCATCGATGTGCAGCAGATCGCACTGGCTGCTGTATAGGGGCTTGCAGGTTTCAGATCCTGCGGGTGTTAATAAATCCACAACCGGTTTGTTATTACGCAGCAAATATCGGTTCCAAAAGCTTTTCCCTCCAATATTCAGCTAATACAATATTCAATTCCCCCTTAAAAAGACAGGATTTTACAACTAATGTACGGGGCAGGAAGTGTTCATTTGAATAAGAAGGAAACCGTCTGCCAGGCTCAGGCAATGCTTTAAGTTTTCGAACAGAGATAGCGCTGCCATTGGCCTGTCTTCCTGTTTAAAAAAGAACACCTGTTGCCTAGCATGGATGAGTACAGCATCGAGCATGAATGGAAGTGATCTGAGAATGCAAAGCAAGACTTTTCAAGCTGAAAATGCTATCGTTTCCGAAGTAAAAAGTAGCTATAAACCATTTTACGTCACAACCAGAAGAACTAATTCCATCAATAAAAACCCGTTAAAAAACACGAACCCAGCCTATGAAAAAACACTATTCTTGCTTACTTGGCCTGCTGCTTAGCGCTACCCTGGCCCAAGCCCAGACCCAGCCGCTACCCTGTTCGGCCACCATTGCCACGTTTCCTTATATGCAGGATTTCGAGAACGGCGCCGGTAACTGGATTGCGGGTGGCACCAACTCCTCCTGGGCGCTCGGAACGCCCGGAAAACTGGAGATCAACGGCGCAGCCTCCGGGCAAAATGCCTGGGTAACAAATTTGCAGGTAGAGCACAACCCCGACGAAAATTCCCAGGTCGTGAGCCCGTGCTTTAATTTCAGCGCCCTGCTTTCGCCGGCAATTGAACTGAAGATCTGGTGGAACAGCGAGCACAAAATGGACGGCGCGGTGGTTCAGTCTTCCATCGATGGCGGCCTTACCTGGCAAAGAGTGGGTGAATTTGGCGACCCCTATAACTGGTATAACGTGGACGATATTTCGGCAGCGCCCGGCGGCCAGACCACCGGCGTTCATGGCTGGTCGGGGCGGGCAGGCTCCATTCCCGGAGCGGGAAGCGGCGGCTGGGTAACGGCCAGGCATAAACTTACCGGTTTGGCCGGACAGGCTTCGGTGCGGCTGCGCATCGCTTTTGCTTCCAACAGTTCTTACGAAGACGATGGTTTTGCTTTCGACGACATTCATATTTATGATACTCCGAACACGGATGCCGGGGTAATAAGCGTGGTATCGCCAACTTCCGCCTGTGGCTTAACTTTGCAGGAAAGCGTTACCATTAAAGTAAAAAACTACGGAAGGCTCACACAAACTTCCATTCCGGTAAGTTACCAGGTAAACAATAATCCACCGGTGCAGGAAACCATTACCACTTCGCTGGCCCCGGACGACACCCTTACCTACACCTTCAACACGAAACTAAACCTGGCTACGGCCGGCACTTATACCCTTAAAGCCCGCACCCTTTTACCTTCCGACGGCATTCCGGCAAATGATACAACTACTGCTTCGGTAACTTCCATCCCAACCATAGCCACGTTTCCGTATTTCCAGAATTTTGAAACCTGGAGCGGCGGCTGGATGCCGCACGGCACGAACGCTTCCTGGGCCTGGGGCACCCCGGCAAAAATGACGATTAACGCCGCCGCATCCGGCACGAAGGCCTGGGCTACGGGCATTTCAGGTTTCCACAATAACAACGAAGATTCGTATGTATTGAGCCCTTGCCTGAATTTCAGCTCCCTTACCACGCCCCTGCTGGAAATGAAAGTCTGGTGGAACAGTGAAGATGCTACAGACGGAGCCGTGCTGCAATCCTCCATCGACGGCGGCCAGACCTGGCAGAACGTGGGTGCTTTCGGCGATCCGTATAACTGGTACAATAAAAACGACATCAGCAGCGCACCGGGCGCGCAAAGTTCGCCGGCTGTGGGTTGGTCGGGCACGAACAACAACCTGCCTTCTACCGGCAGCAACGGCTGGCTGGCCGTGCGGCACGTACTCACCGGCCTGGGCGGGCAGCCAAACGTAAAACTCCGGATCGCGTTTGCTTCCAACACTTTCCTGGCCGACGATGGCTTTGCCTTCGATGATGTTGCCATTTATGAAATGCCGGCCAACGATGTGGGCATTACGGCATTGAACGCCCCGGTTTCCGGGAATTGCGGAGCCGGCACCCAGGAAAACGTTACCGTAACGATCAAAAACCATGGCGCGGCTACCTTAACTTCCATTCCGGTTACTTACCAGATCGGAACCAATACGCCGGTTAGCGGCACCTTTACCGGCTCGCTTGCTTCCGGCGCTTCCACTACCTTTACCTTCCCTACCAAAGCCGATCTGAGCGCAGGCGGCAACTTTAAAATTACCGCATCTACCGCGCTTGCGGCCGATACCTTTCTGCAGAATAACAGCCTTAGCGATAGCATTTCTATTTTCAATCCGATAGCTGCTTTCCCGCACCTGGAAGACCTGGAGAATGCCGTTTCGGGTGCGCCTGGTACGTTCCCGGCAGGCTGGACCTACACGACCGGGCCCGGCATGTTCTATCCATATAGCTGGCAGGTGCAGGAAGGTCCTACGCCGATGTCAGGTACCGGTCCGGAAGTGGACCATACGCTGGGCACTGCTTCGGGCAAATACGTGGTGGCCATGACCATGAACGGCAGCCCCGGCGATTCGACCGAACTAATCTCGCCCTGCATTAATATTTCTGCTTTAACTACGCCGGGTTTTAGTTTCTGGTACCACATGGCCGGCACGGCAATGGGCAAACTACAGGTGCAGGTTTCTACCGATAACGGTCTGACATGGACTACCCTTTTTGCTTTAAACGGTATGCAGCAGGCCGCAGAAAGTGACCCCTGGAAGAAAAAAGTAGTGAAACTGGCAGGCTATACCGGCAACATTAAACTAAAATTCAAGGCATTTCATGGTTCCGGCCTGGAAGGCGACATTGCCCTGGACGACCTGAAATTCTTTAATATTCCGCCGGTTGATCTGGAAATGTTTGCCCTGACTTTACCCAATACCGGCTGTGGCTTATCGGTTGCGGAAAACATTTGCGTAACCATTCTGAACAACGGTACTTCGGCGCAAAGCAACTTCCCGGTAAGCTACCAGGTAAACGGCGGCAGCACCGTAACCGAAACGTTTAGCGGCTCCATTGCTCCGGGCGCTACGGCGCAATACTGTTTCACCGCCAAAGCGAACTTAAGCCTACCGAATACATATGCCGTAACGACAACTGCTTCCATTACCGGCGACGGCGATGCTACGAATAATTCCCTGACCGGCACCGTAAGCACCTTGCCTACCATTACTTCGCTGCCTTACTCCCAGGATTTTGAAAACGGTAACGGCGGTTGGGTAGCGCGCGGCTTTAATAGCAGCTGGGCTTTAGGTACGCCGGCAAAGAACGTAATCAATTCGGCAGCTTCGGGAAGCAATGCCTGGGTTACGGGCCTTACCGGACAGTACAACAATTTTGAGAATTCCTATGTACTTGGCCCTTGCTTTAACTTCTCGGCGCTGACCGGAGATCCGGACATTGAAATGAAAGCCTGGTGGAACGCCGAAACAGGACGGGATGGCGCTATTTTACAGACCTCCATAGACGGCGGCCAGACCTGGCAGAATGTGGGCGAATTTGGCGACTTGCTGAACTGGTACAACGACTCGACGATCTATGCCCAGCCGGGCGGACAGCAGTTCTTTAAAGCCCGCGGCTGGACCGGCACCCTGGCCGACAAAGGCAGCAAAGGCTGGGTTACCGTAAAACACAAACTTACGGGCATGGCCGGAAAACCTTCGGTACAGTTGCGCATTGCTTTTGCTACCGATATGTTCGGGCAGGAAGACGGCTTTGCTTTCGATGACGTAACCGTAACGGACAATACCCATAACCTGGCGGTAGTTTCCATTGCCCCGGTGGCGGCAGGCTGCGGGTTCGGCAACAACGAAACGGTAGCGGTAGAACTGGAAAACCTGGGCAGCACCCCCATTTCGAATATTAACATGCGCCACACCGTTAACGGCGCCAACCCAGTAACCGAAACGCTTGCCGGCCCGATAGCCGGAGGCTCAAAAGCTACTTACACCTTTACCACCGGCGCGAACCTGAGCAATACCGGTCAGCACCAGCTGGTGGTTACCGCCACGGCCGCCAACGATCCGTTGACCGCCAACAACAGAATTACCTACAATGTGCTGAATGCTTTATACAACACTTTTCCGTTAACCTTCGATTTTGAAACCGCCACAACCGGGATCAATAACCTGCGAACCAGCACCGGCAGCCACTCCACTATTACTACCGGCGCGGGAGCCAGCAACGGGACCGGCACCACCGGCCTGATCATGGATGGCCGGCAGGATAGCATCTGGACCGTGCCGACCAGTACTACGAGTCCGTGGCAAATAAATCCGGCCTATTTTTCGGCTGTCAATTTCTGCATCGATCCGGCAGGTTTGCAGCCAAACGCGCCTTTATGGTTAAGCTTCGATCTGAAACAACTCTTTAAACTGGCCAACAACAATACCAACTTCCGGGTAACCGTAAATGGAACCCAGGTAGGACCTACGTATCGGCCGCCATTTTCCGGCACCCCGATAAGCTGGCAGCAGGTAAACGTAGACCTTTCATCCTACAAAGCAGCCGGTATTATTCGGGTAAGCCTGGAATCGAGTGTAAGCGAGGAATATGACAGCGGTTCCGGAACAGCCAACCTGATTGACAACATTCGCGTGTTTACTCAAAACCCAAGCGGCATGAAAACCGACCTGCTGGCCGGCAACCTGCACGTTTTCCCGAACCCTTCGGCCGGCCTCTTTTACGTTAGCCTGCCTACCGGAAAACCGTTTGCCATGGAAGTTACCGACTTGGCAGGCCGCAGGGTAAAGCAGGTAAGCGTAAACCAGAACAACAACAACACTACTACCCCGCTTAACCTGGCCGGCGTTGCCAAAGGCATTTACCTGCTTAAAATAAGCAGCGAAGGCAGCAGCACGGTAAGAAAGCTGATCGTGGAATAGCAAAGACCTGAGTTTATATTTGATCAAGAGTCCTGCCGCCTGGCAGGACTTTTTTTGTTTCCGGCGGTACCGATTTTCAGATAAAATTTCCCTTTTAAAAGTTCGCAAAAGCAAATATTTACTTTATGCCTGCTTCTGGGTTAAGGAAATTATTCTGCCCAAGAAAGAAAATCAAAAAAAAAATATTCATCTGTAAAGCAACGATTTAGCAACCATATTACGTCTTGCCATCAGCCAAAGGCAAACTGGCAAACTCAGCTTCAGCCAATTGCGCAGGTTCCCTTAAAGCAGGCTACAAAACTTACTGATTCATCAACCTAACCAACTCTCATGAAAAAATCACTACTGTTAACCGTTCTCTTCCTCTTTGCAGGTATGTCGGTATGGGCGCAAAGCACCATTACCCTTGGCACCGGCACAAGCGCGGCAAGCACAAATGCGCTGTTCAGCACCAGTACTACCAGTAATAAATACTCCCGCACCATTGCTATTTACACGGCCGCTGAAATTGCGGCAGCCGGCGGCCTACCGGGCCTGATAACTAAACTGGCCTGGAACAAATCCGGGACCGGGGAATATACGGCCTCCGATATTCAGCTGGCAATTTACATGAAACACGTTACTTATGCTATCCACCCGGTTGACCCGGTAGACTGGGCCACTGAAGCAACTGGCACTACACAAGTTTATAACAGCAGCACGACCAGTTTTCCGACCGGAACCGGCTGGAAGGATTTCATTTTCACTACTCCTTTCCTTTGGAACGGCACCGATAATCTGGAAGTATTTGTAGATTTTTACCGCCCCGGCACCCCTACCGGATCCATAAACTGGGGCTATACCGCTGTAACCAAAGGCGGAACAGCTACCCAGGTAAATAGTAATCCGATCCCAACGGTACGCCTTGCTACCAACCGCCCGAATATGCAGCTAACCTTTGCTCCGACAGCAGCCAACGATGCAGGCATTATAGCCATTACGGCGCCGGTATCCGCCTGCGGCCTCAGCAACCAGGAATCGGTAACGGTTACCATCCGGAATTTAGGTTCTAACACCCTGACATCTATTCCAGTTACTTATTCGGTGAACGGCACTCCGATCCCGGCACCTGAAACTTTCACAGGTTCCCTCAACTCCGGCGCCTCGGCCACCTATACTTTTACTGCCAAAGCAAACCTGGCAGCTGCCGGCCCTTACACCATTCAGGCTTCCACAGCCCTTCCCGGTGATGCCAATGCAGCGAACAATGCCACCACTGTAACGGTAACGAACTCTTTGTCGGCGGGCCTGCCTCAGCTGAATTTTGAAACGCCGGCTACCGGCATCGGAGCCATGCGGATAGTTACCAATGCAAGATCGGCCGTTACCGAAGGCGCCGGGGCCAGCAACGGCAGCGGCTCTACCAAAGGCCTGATCATGGATGGGGTTAACCATACCGGCTGGACGCTTCCTACAACCGGCATCAACGCCTGGGCAAGTAATCCGGATCATTTTTCTTCGGCGACCATCTGCTTTTCGCCAGCCGGCGGAAATCCCAATGACCCTCTATTTCTGGTTTTCGACCTGAAACAACTCTACAAAGGCGCCAATGTGAATACCAATTTCCGGGTGATGGTAAACGGTACACAGGTGGGGCCAACGTATAATCCGCCTTTCGATCCGAACAACCCGGCTACCCCGATTGTGTGGCGCAGAATCTCGGTGGACCTTACTTCGTATAAAAATTTACCGGGCATTGAAATCAGCCTGGAAAGCAGCGTAAAAGAAGAATATGCCAACGGCGCCGGCACTGCCAACCTGATCGATAATCTGGAAGTAATCCGGGCAAACCCGAGTGGAACAACCGGACTTAAAGACGACGTTCTGCAAGCCAAATTGAGCGTATTCCCGAATCCTTCGGCCGGAATTTTTAACGTATCGCTGGCGCAGGGCAAAGCACTGGAACTTGAAGTAACTGACCTGAGCGGCAAGGTGGTAATGAAGCAAAGTACAAAAGCCAATAACGGCCGGTTAGATCTAAGCAAAGCAGCCAAAGGCATTTACCTGCTAAAGGTAATGGCTGAAGGTACTTTCTCGGTAAGAAAGATTGTGGTGGAGTAAAAAACGCTATCCCTTTAATAAAAAAATCCCGCCTCTATCCGGAGCGGGATTTTTTTATTAAAGGGCTTTTAAAATGGTGCCTACCCATTACAAGGGTAAACCCTACCAGATGCGGCCATTACTCCTTGGGTATGAATTGAAACAAATGAAAAAATCCAATTTATGAACCTTCAAAAAAAGTTTATAACAATTTATTAAAACCAGAAAAATAATCTTACATTAAAGCTGCAAATCAATCCTTTACACCTAACTCATCACCCAGCTTATGAAAAAACTTTACTTAATCCGGCAGCACGGCCTGCTATTGAAGTTATGCAAAACTTCCGGTTCTTCTCTCACAGAAAGAAAAAACCTGAGCAACCGGTTACTTTCATTCTGTTTTATGTTAGCATTCCTGCTTTCAACGCATCAGGTGCAAGCACAGGCACAGCCCAACCCGATGTACTTCCAGACCGGCGGTACCGGCAACAATACGTTTCCTTTTAATACCACTACCGTTAAACGAACCCAGCATATTTACCTGCCCGGAGATCTTCCTGGTGCTTCTTCCGGTTTAATTACCCGCATTTATTTCCGGTCGGTGGTGGCGGCTACCGGCGTTTACTCCGACTTTGTGCTACGCCTGGGGCAAACCACAGGCACTACCTTTCCGGGAGCAGGCGGACTCGATTTTTTCACGAACCTTACCCCGGTGCTTACCAATGCCTCGTACACCCTTACCGCACCGGCCGTAGATGGCTGGGTGCCGATCGACCTGCCAACGCCGTTTCTTTACGATGCTGCGCAAACCCTGATCGTGGAAGTGGAAATGTCTAATAAAATTACGGGCGGTTTTGGATTGAGAACCTCTTCCACCACCCCTGCACCCAATCACAAGCGCCTTACTTCTACTTCCCTGAGTGCTAATACCGGCAGCGCCTCCACGGTGTGGTCAGATTTTGGAATAGATGTAGCACCGGCAATGCCTTGTACCACTCCACCTACGGCCGGAAATGCCGTGAGTAACCTGAGCGGGGTGTGCGCCGGCAACAGCTTTACCCTTACCCTTTCAGGTGCGGCTTTGGCTACGGGCTTAACTTACCAGTGGCAATCTTCGGCCAATGGCACCTCCGGCTGGACCGATATTGCCGGCGCTACCAACAACCTGTTAACCACCAGCCAGACTGCCAGCACATTTTACCGGGCCATGGTAACCTGCAGCGGGGTTTCTGTTCCATCGGGCAGTGTGCAGGTAATGGTAATACCGGGCGGTTTCTCCGGGACTTATACCATAAATAAAAACCTGCCGGCCTCGGCTACTAATTTCATCTCTGTTTCGGCTGCTGCCAGTGCAGTATCCTGCGGCGTAAGCGGTCCGGTGGTTTTTAACGTAGCGCCAGGGTCTGGCCCGTATAACGAACAGCTGATCTTACCGGCTATTTCCGGCACCAGCGCCACCAATACCATTACTTTTGAAGGCAATGGCAATACCCTTTCAGCCGCCCCAACCGGCAGCATGGGCATTGTAACCCTAAAAGGCACGGATTATGTCCGCATCAACAACTTTACCCTGGCGCTGGATCCGGCTGCCTTGATCGGGTGGGGCGTGCAACTGGTAAACGAGGCAAACTTCAATACCATCTCCAACTGCACCATTAACCTGCCTTTATCTTCCACTTCGAGCGACGTAAACGGCATTGTTACCGGCAACACGACCTCTGAAGCCGGAAACCATACGAACAATTCCAAATTCCTTAACAACACCATAAACGGTGGTTACTATCCGATCCGGCTAAACGGAAATACCGGTGGTATAAATGCCCTGAACAATGAAATTACCGGCAATATTATAAACGACAGTTACATCTATAACATCTACCTGAACAACACGGATGGCACCCTGGTGGAAAACAACAACATCAGCCGGCCAACCCGGACTACGGTATCTACTTTTTATGGTATTTACCTCGCCGGTGTAAACCAGAACGTGGTTATCAGCAAGAACCGGATCCATACCACGCACGGGGCGGCCAGTTCTTTAACGGGTTCAGCTTATGGCATTTATTCTTCCAGCTCCGATGCCCCAACCGGCGCCGAAAACATTGTCAAGAATAATGTGATGTACAATTTTGGCAGTACCGGCATCATGCACGGCATTCATAACGCCGGTAGCGATGGCCATTACTACTACCACAATACCATCGATTTAAGTTCTGCCAATAATACCGGCGTAGTGCGCGGATTTAACCAGACCACTGCAGCTACCAATATTCGGTTCATCAACAACATCGTTACCATAAATTCGGGAGCAACCGGAAGCAAACATGCCTTATTCTTCAACACCACAACTTCTACTATTACCAGCAACAACAACGTTCTTTACGTGGATCCGGCAGCTGCAAATCACGCTATCGGCTCTTTCGGCACGGCAAGCCAGGCAACCCTTGCCAACTGGAAGGCCGTAAACGGCAATGCTTATGACCAGAATTCCATTTCTTCCGACCCGGTTTATGCCAATCCGGCTACCGGTAATTTAACGCCTACTTCAGTTTCGGTAAATGCGGCTGGGCAACCGCTTGCAGCTGTAACCACCGATATTAACGGCGCGCCCCGGAGCGCTACCATGCCCGACCCCGGCGCTTTCGAATTTACGGTCTCAGCGATTAATGTAGGCGTTACTGCCCTCACCGGCCCAAGCACTACCGGTTGCGGCCTCTCCGGCCAGGAAAACATTACGGTTACCGTTAAAAACTTTGGATCGAGCCCGCAAAGCAATATTCCGGTACTTTACTCGGTGAATGGCGTAAATGCGGCCGGCACCCCGGAAATAATTCCCGGTCCGGTTGCGCCTAATAGCACGGCCACCCTTACGTTTGCAACCAAAGCCAACTTAAGCGTTTCGGGTTCTTACAACATTCAGGCAAAAACCACATTACCCAACGACAGCGACCCTTCCAACGATACGCTCAGCTTAAAGGTAACCAATTCGCTGATCTCCGGCTTGCCCATGACCTTCGACTTTGAAACCCCGGCTACCGGCCTGAACCGTTTTACCACCACGGTTAATTCCAGATCGGCGGTTTCGGAAAACGTGGGAGCCAGTAATGGCGGCAACTCTACCAAGGGGCTGATCATGGAAGGCGGCATTAATCCGAACTGGGTACTGCCTACCGGCCAGATCGATCCCTGGACCAGCAACCCGGACCATCTGGCTGCCATCAGCATTTGCGTAGATCCTTCCGGAGGCAACCCAAACGATTCGCTTTGGTTAAGCTTCGACCTGAAACAGCTTTTTAAGATCGCGAATCCGAACACGAATTTCCGGGTGATGATCGATACCCAGCAGGTTGGCCCTACCCATCGTCCGCCGTTTACGGGCACCCCGATTGTCTGGCAAAGAATAAGAGTTGACCTGACGCCCTATAAAAACCAATCCTCTATCCGGATCAGGTTAGAATCGAGCGTGGCGGAACCGTACGCCAATGGCTCGGGCACGGCAAACCTGATCGATAATATTCAGCTTATGCGCGTTACTCCGACCGGGCCGGTTGGCGTAAAAGAAAATTTATTGCAAAGCCAGTTGAGCGTGTTCCCGAACCCTTCGGCCGGAATCTTTAACGTATCGCTGGCGCAGGGCAAAGCCTTCGAGGCAGAAGTAACCGACCTTACCGGAAGAGTAATTCTGAAACAGGCCGCTAAGACCAATGCTACCCAGCTTAACTTAAGCCAGGCTGCCAAAGGCGTATACCTGCTCAAAGTTTCCTCCGAAGGCGCTATTGCAGTGAAAAAAATTATTCTGGAATAAGCTGCTTTCACCATAAAAGCTGAAAAGCCCTGCCACCTGGCGGGGCTTTTTGTTTGTTTCGCGTGGATTTTTGGCAGTTCTTTTTCTGTTGGCTATTTCCTTTGCTGTTTTTCAGCCCCAAACCATAGCATTTTTCTTACGCATTGTATAGTTCTGGCAAGCATTTAAGTAAAAGCCGTTAAAGGTTAGGCACAAATCTTCAGAATGTCGTACTTTTGCGGCATCATCATTTCACCAACTACCTGTGGAACAAACCCTCACGACCGTAGAGACCGCCAAGCAACTTGGCCTGTTAGAAGAAGAATTCGAAAAGATCAAATCCATTCTGGGCCGCACGCCGAATTTTACCGAGCTGAGCATTTTTTCGGTAATGTGGAGCGAGCACTGCTCTTATAAAAACAGTATCGTCTGGCTGAAAAAACTGCCCAAAGATTCCCCAAGAATGTTAGCCAAAGCCGGCGAAGAAAACGCGGGTTTAGTGGACATTGGCGACGGTCTGGCTTGTTCCTTTAAAATTGAAAGCCACAACCATCCTTCGGCTATCGAGCCATACCAGGGTGCAGCCACCGGCGTAGGCGGCATTAACCGCGATATTTTCACCATGGGTGCGCGGCCAATTGCACAATTAAATTCCCTGCGTTTCGGCGATATTACCAAAGAAAAAACCCGCGGCTTGCTGAAAGGCGTGGTAAAAGGCATCGGCGATTACGGCAATGCTTTTGGTATCCCAACCGTAGGCGGTGAGCTGTTTTTTGATCCTTCCTACAACATCAACCCGCTGGTAAACGCGTTTTCGGCTGGTATCGTGGAAGTAGGTAACACGGTTTCCGCTACTTCTTACGGCGTAGGCAACCCGGTTTTCATCGTTGGTTCTGCCACCGGTAAAGACGGTATTCACGGCGCGGCTTTCGCTTCCAAAGACATTACCGAAGATTCTGTAAACGACCTTCCTTCCGTTCAGGTAGGCGACCCGTTCCAGGAAAAACTGCTTTTAGAAGCTACGCTGGATGTAATTGAATCCGGAATTGTAATTGGCATGCAGGATATGGGCGCGGCCGGTATTACCTGCTCTACTTCCGAAATGAGCGCCAAAGGCGAGCACGGTATGGAGATCTGGTTAGATAAAGTTCCTACCCGTCAGCCTAACATGAAGCCGTTCGAGATTCTACTTTCTGAAAGCCAGGAACGCATGCTGATCGTGGTAAAAAAAGGCGAAGAGGAAACCATTAAAAAGATCTGCGGCAAATGGGACCTATACTGCGAACAAATTGGCGTAGTAACTGATACCAAACGCCTGAAATATTACCAGAATGGCGAACTGGTAGCCGATGTACCTGCCGAAGATCTGGTATTAGGTGGCGGCGCGCCGGTTTACCACAGAGAATACCGCGAACCGGCTTATTTCCAGGAAACGAAGAAATTCAAAATCGATAGCATTTCGGAGCCAAAAAGTCTGGATGAATTCAAAAAGATAGCGGAACATCTGGTGTCGCACCCGAACATCTGTTCCCGTCGCTGGGTTTCGGAGCAGTACGATTCGATGATCGGTACCGCTACCATGACCACCAACATGCCGGCCGATGCGGCGATCGTAAAAATTAAAGGCACCAACAAAGCCATTGCCATTAAAGTAGACTGCAACAGCCGCTACGTGAACGCCGATCCGGAAGAAGGTTGCGCTATTGCGGTAGCCGAAGCTGCCCGTAATATTGTGTGTTCCGGCGGCGAACCGGTGGCTATTACCAACTGCCTGAACTTTGGCAACCCGTACGTTCCGGAAGTGTACTGGCACTTTGTGGGCGCCATTAAAGGCATGAAGAAGGCCTGCGAGAAATTCGAAACCCCGGTAACCGGCGGTAACGTGAGCTTCTACAACCAGTCTTCCGACGAGGGTCCGGTATTCCCGACCCCAACCATTGGTATGCTGGGTTTGCTGGAAGATAAATCGAACGCGATGACGCTGGCCTTCCAAAAGTCCGGCGACCTGATCTACTTAGTAGGCGAAGCGAAAAATGACATCAACAGCTCGGAATACCTGTATTCTTACCACAACGTAGCGCTTTCGCCGGCTCCGCACATGGACCTGGAAGAAGAATACAAAGTACAGAACACGATAAAGGAACTGATCAAATCCAAAGCTATTGCTTCCGCCCACGACGTTTCCGACGGTGGTCTGTACATTACGTTGCTGGAAGCAGCCATGCCGAAGCACTTAGGTTTCTCGATTAAAACTGATAGCAATTTCCGCAAAGATGCCTACCTGTTCGGCGAAAGCCAGAGCCGCGTAGTGGTTTCGGTAAAACCGGAAGGTAAAGCTGCTTTTGAAGAAATGCTGAAGAAAAACATCACGGCCTTTACGCAATTAGGCGAAGTAACTTCCGGCGTTTGCGAAATTGACGGCGAAACCTGGCACGAAACCAGCGCCATGAAGCACGTTTATGATACGACCTTAGGGAAGATCATGGCGAATTAACCCCTCCCCAACCCTCCCCTAAAAACAGGGGAGGGAGTTTTTTTAAGTAGCACAGGGTTTATAGCTCTGCGCTATTTTTTTACAGTCAACTCATGTGCCCTAATGTGCCCTTTTTGCTCTTGCGAATTTGTAATCCGAAAGTAAGGAGCTGCGGATCTGTGATCCGCATTTCACCCTCAACTGCTATAAAAGGGTATTCTTTTAAGTGAAAGAAGCCGGATTGCAAATCCGGGGCTCACCACTTCCGGATTACAAATCCGAAAGAGCCAGAGGGCCAGAAATGAGCCAGATATACAATTCATAATTTTTAGCGCAGTAGCGCAGGATAAACCCTACGCTACTGCGCTACTTTTTTTATTCATTCCGCGAGTTTGGCGGAACTTGTCCTCAGGAATAAGCAGACTTAAAATAAATTCACTTTCATTTCTAAACTCACTTCAAAAAAAATAAATTTTAATTTCCTCAAAATCAGCCCCAAAACTCTTTAAAGGCAACTTTTCTTAACTTTTTTTGAAAATATTTTTGCAGGTTTAAAAATCCTTACTACATTTGCACATCGAATCACGGCAACGGTCGCTGAAACGAAGATTGTCCGATGGTGTAACTGGCAACACGTCTGATTTTGGTTCAGAAGAGTCCAGGTTCGAAACCTGGTCGGACAACAAAAAAGCCCCTCAGCAATGCGGGGCTTTTTTTTTTTATTTCCACCCCTTTCCGAAAACGCAATTTCCCAGTCCTAAATAGCCTATAAGATCGGAACGATAGCCAAAGCATTAGAAAAACTATATCTTCTCAGGCCATAGTTAAGTTTCTGAAGTTCACCGACATAAACTTCGAATAAATATTAGCAATTGGTTTTAATTCCGGGGGATATTCCCTAATTTTGCGGCTTCATTTACCCAAGAGATTACAAACCAGCCCCTAACGCTACCGCTTCCGTTATGAATCAGGTTAAAATTTTTACCGGTACTGCCTCCAAATACTTTGCTGAAAAAGTGGCTGCCGCTTACGGCACTACCCTCGGCGATGCCGAACTTCAGAAATTCAGCGACGGCGAAATGGCGCCGCACTTCAACGAATCCGTTCGGGGTGCAGAAGTTTTCATTATTCAGTCTACTTTCCCGCCGGCCGATAACCTGCTAGAATTAATGCTGATGGTGGATGCTGCCAAACGCGCTTCTGCCCATAAAGTAGTGGTGGTAATGCCGTATTACGGGTACGCCCGCCAGGACCGCAAAGACAAACCCCGGGTTTCTATTGGTTCTAAAGTTATTGCCAACGCTATTCAGTCTGTTGGTGCTGACCGCTTAATGACCTGCGACTTACACGCCGGCCAGATCCAGGGATTCTTCGACATTCCGGTAGACCACTTAGACGGTTCGGCTATTTTTGTGCCTTACCTGCGTAGCCTGAACCTGGGCGAGAACCTGATCTTCGCTTCTCCGGACGTGGGAGGCGTGGTACGTACCCGTTCCTTCGCGAAAGTTTTCGGGGCGGAAATGGTTGTGTGCGACAAGCAGCGGAAACGTGCCAATGAAGTTGCCTCGATGCAGGTAATCGGCGATGTGGAAGGCATGGACGTGGTATTGGTAGATGACATGGTAGATACTGCCGGTACCATTACCAAAGCGGCTGAGTTACTGAAAGAAAAAGGCGCCAGAAGCGTACGCGCGATTGCTACCCACGCGGTGCTTTCCGGCCCAGCTTACGAGCGCATCGAAAATTCCGTGCTGGAAGAACTGGTTGTTTCCGACACCATTCCCCTACGCCAGGAATCTTCTAAAATTAAAGTATTAACTTTCTCGGATCTGTTTGCCCGCGCCATCAGCAACGTGGTAACCCACGATTCAATCAGTTCACTCTTTATTTAATGATTAATGAATAATGTTTAATGATTAATTATTCTCAATTTCCAGATTTATTAATCATTATTCATTAACCATTAATCATTCAAAACAAGGCTATACATATTAGCGATATAACTTACATTTTTAAAAACAATTTTATGAAAAATTTAGAGATTATAGGGTTTAAAAGAGCAAATCTCGGTAAAAAGGAGTCGAAAGACCTGCGTGCTGAAGCCATGGTACCTTGCGTACTTTACGGTGGTAAAGAACAGGTGCATTTCCATGCTCCAATGATCATGTTCCGCGACTTATTATACTCGCCGGAAGTGGCTCAGGTAACCCTGAACATTGAAGGTGATGAATATAAAGCTGTAGTTCAGGCTTCTCAGTTCCACCCGGTAAACGAAATGCTGCTGCACGTAGATTTCCTGGAACTGAACGAGAACAAAGAAGTGAAAATGGACATTCCGGTTCGTTTTGTTGGTGTATCTCCGGGCGTTCTGGCCGGTGGTAAACTGGTTACCAAACTGCGTAAACTGAAAGTGAAAGCCCTTCCGGCTAACCTGCCAGACTTCGTAGAAGTAAACATTTCTGACCTGGAACTGGGTCGTTCAGTAAAAGTTAGCAAGATCGAGCCTAAAAACTACACGATCTTAACTAACCCTTCTTCTCCGGTTGCAACTGTAACCATCCCACGTGCGCTGAAACAAGCTGCCAACGAAGGAAAATAACCCCACCCTGCCCTCCCCTAAAAACAGGGGAAGGTTCGGGAAACTTAAAGCTCCTGCTTTCTTCCGAAGGCAGGAGCTTTCTTTTTGTCTGAACTATGATTTGTGTGATTTTTATGATTTTCGTGATTATGTAGGGACAGGTCGCGACCTGTCCGCACGTTATCTGATAAGTCCTCCTTTGGAGGGGTCAAGGGGGAGGTTAATTTTTATCTTCAAACACTTTCCTACCTCAAAACGCTACCATTTCTGCTCCGAAGACCGTCAGCTAAAGCAGACGGCAATGAAGAGCCTGGGGAATATTCATTGCCTTAGGCTTTAGGTTACGATTTCGGAAACAAACCTTAATTTTGTAGTTTACTAAACCAACCCGAACGGAAGTGCTCAAAAGTCTTTTCAATTTATTTAAAACCAAAGAAGCAACTTCTGAAACGGAACCCACCGCTATGAAATACCTGATCGTAGGCCTCGGCAACATTGGCCCCGAATACGCAAACACCCGCCACAACATTGGTTTTATGGTGCTCGATTACCTGGCAAAAAAACACGATGCCACCTTTGAAACCGGCCGCCATTCCTTTGTAACCGAAATAAAAACCAAGGGCCGCACTTTTACGCTCGTAAAGCCTACTACGTACATGAACCTGAGCGGCAAAGCGGTACAGCACTGGCTCAGCACGCTTAAAATTCCGGCCAGCCAGATGCTCGTGATCACCGACGACCTGGCCATTCCGTTCGGCAAACTGCGGATGCGCAGCAAAGGCTCGGCGGGCGGCCACAACGGCCTGAAACATATTGAAGAAACCCTCGGCAATAACGAATACCCGCGCCTGCGCTTTGGCGTGGAAGCCAACTTCCCGAAAGGCCGCCAGGTAGATTACGTGCTCAGCCCTTTTAGTGCTGATGAACAAATTGACCTGCCGGGCTTGATTGAAAAAGCGGCGGAAATGGCGGTTTCGTTTGGGACGATCGGGATTGAGCGGACGATGAATTTTTATAATACGAAGTAACAAAGAACTCCATTTTTATTATTATCTTTTCGGCCATATAACTAAAAGTTTAAAAGCGAATTAATTATGGCCTCTTTAAATAATTCAGATTTCATACAGGGTTCATTATTTGAAGAAGACTATTTAGTTAGGACACTTGGAAACCTGGCCCATTCAGCGGAGATAGCACTTACTGAATTAGTTGCAAATGCATGGGATGCTGGAGCAACTACTGTAGACATTTTTATTCCTGAAGAATTTGGGCAAAAACTTATTATTGAGGACAATGGAATAGGCTTGACAAAAGATCAATTTCATTACCGTTGGATGCGCCTAGGATATAACAGACTAAAACACCAAGGTAAAGAAGTTAAGTTTCCTCCAAATGTTGAAGGTAAACGTATAGCTTATGGCAGGAATGGAGTTGGCCGGCATGGATTATTATGTTTTAATAATGAATATAAAGTTGTTACAAACTCATTTGGAGAGAAATCCACATTTACTATAACTACCTTAAGCGAAACTCAACCATTTGTAATTAAGAGCGAAACATTTCAAAAATCAAACAAATCAGGCACCCGCTTAGAAGTAGTTGTTGCTAAAAACCTTCCAAATCCAGAAAGGATATTAAATATCATTTCTGCTAAATTTTTGCATGATCCAAAGTTTATTTTATCAATAAACAGAAGGACTGTTCCTCTTGAAGATCATTCAGGATTAATAAATTCAAAAGAGTTAGTAATTGGACCAGTTAAATTACAAGCCCATTTTATAGACACTCAGAAATCTGCTAAATCTACGCTTTATCAAGGAATAGCTTTTTGGCAAAGCCGTCGACTGGTTGGAGAACCCTCTTGGGTACTAGGCAATGAAATTGTTCTAGATGGCAGAACAAAATTTGCTAAAAGATATACTGTTGTTGTAGAATCTGATGACTTAGCAGAATTCATTAATGAAGATTGGACTGGCTTTATAAAGGGAGGATCAATTAATGAGATTTATAAAGAGGTAAGCAAATATGTTAGCGAAATGGTTTCTACAATTGCAATAGATTCCATTGCAGAAACCACCCGAAAAATTAAAAATGAATTCGCAGGTGAATTCAATACACTATCACCGTTAGCTAAATATGAAGTAAATGAAGCAATAGAATCTATTGCAATTCAACACCCAATGGCTAGTCCAGAATCTATTTCTTTAGCGGTTGAAGCAATAATAAATCTTGAAAAAACCAGAACAGGAAAAGAATTATTATTCAAGCTTTCAAAGCTTTCGGATAATGATGTTTCTGGTTTGAACGAACTACTTGAAAAGTGGTCAGTAAGAGATGCCTTGAGTGTGCTTGATGAAATTGACAATAGACTATCAGTAATTGAAGCAATCCGCAAATTATCAAATGACAAAGATGTAGATGAATTACACACATTACATCCATTAGTAACTGCAGCAAGATGGATATTTGGACCTGAATTCGATTCAGTTGAATATTCATCGAATCGTCAACTTCATTCTGCTATAGAAGCAACTTTTAAGACAAAAATAAATAAAGACGTTTTTAATAACTTTAAAAAGCGCCCAGATATTGTCGTTTTAGGTCAATCAACTTTATCTGTTACAGGTACAGAAGCTTTTGAGAATAATCTTTCGACAATCAATAAAGTATTGATTATTGAATTGAAAAAAGGCGGGTTTAAATTATCTAGAGAAGAAAGGAACCAAGCTGTAGGCTACGTTGAGGATTTCATGAATTGCGGCAGATTAATTTATACACCTTATATAGAAGCATTTGTGGTTGGTGATTCTTTCTCTGAGAAAGTTCAACCAATATCAACCGTAAAAAATGAAAGCAACGTTGAAATGGGAAAGGTCACAATATGTACATTCTCACAACTTGTAGACACTGCTGAAAAAAGATTGTTTGGTCTTAGAGATAAGCTAAATGAGAGATATGATGATATTCCAGGAATGGAATTATTTAGACAGCATTCCGAGCAACAATTAAAAGTAGAGTTTGCTGATGCTAGTTAAGGTAAGGATTGGAAAAGGTCAATTAGCATCCCACCCCAAAATCCCCTACCTTTACCAAATCAAAAGAACATCCCGCCACTTCTCCAGCAATTTCACCCGATAATTGAATTGTTATGGCGGGACTGGGGTTATACCTCAGACAAACCCGAAGGATGCCTTTAAGTAAAGTGAACCTCCTTCACAACATCCGATCGCGGTCTCAGCCCTTATCCTGCTTCAGGCTGCTATTACAACCAAAAATCTTTAATGACATTTGAGAATTTAAACCTGATTGCCCCTATCCTGACAGCGTTACAAGCCGAAGGATACACTAACCCTACGCCTATTCAGCAGCAAGCCATTCCGCTTTTGCTGGAAGGAAAAGACCTGCTGGGTTGCGCCCAGACGGGTACCGGAAAAACGGCGGCTTTCGCCATTCCTATTCTGCAACACCTGAGCGCGTTGCCAACCCCGGCCCGCGGCCAGAACCGCATCAAAGCGCTTATTTTAACCCCGACCCGCGAACTGGCCATCCAGATCGAGGAAAGCTTTAAGGCCTACGGCAAAAACCTGAACATGAAACACCTCGTTATTTTTGGCGGCGTGGGTCAGAAACCCCAAACCGATGCGCTCCGCAACGGCATCGACATCCTGGTAGCAACGCCGGGCCGTCTATTGGATCTGATGAACCAGGGCTTTATCAACCTGAACCACATCACGCACTTCGTTTTAGACGAAGCCGACCGCATGCTGGACATGGGTTTTGTGAACGACGTGAAAAAGGTAATTGCCAAGTTGCCATCTAAACGCCAGAGCTTGTTCTTCTCGGCTACCATGGCCCCGGAAATTATCAAGCTGGCCGATACCATGCTGGTGAACCCGGAGAAAGTGGAAGTAACTCCAATTTCTTCTACCGCCGAAACCATTAACCAATCGGTTTACTTCGTCGATAAAAAAGACAAGAAAAACCTGCTCATTCACGTGCTGCAGGACAAAGCCATTAAAACCGCGCTGGTATTTACCCGCACCAAACACGGTGCCGATAAGGTAGTAAAAGACCTCGTAAAAGCTGGTATCACCGCCGAAGCCATTCACGGCAATAAAAGCCAGAATGCCCGTCAGCGTGCCTTAAGCAACTTTAAAGAACAAACCACCCGCATTTTAGTAGCTACCGATATTGCTGCCCGCGGCATTGATGTGGAAGAACTGGGTCACGTAATTAACTACGAGCTGCCGAACGTATCGGAAACGTATGTGCACCGCATCGGCCGTACCGGTCGCGCGGGAAATGCCGGCGTAGCGCTGTCGTTTTGCGAAGCGGAAGAAGCCCCTTATCTGCACGACATCAACAAACTGATCAAGCGTACCATCCCGGTAGTAACCGATCATCCGTACGTAATGCACAATGCCGCGCAACTGCAGGTTTCTTCGGTTCCGTTACCGGGCCGTCCGGCTAAACCGCAATTCCGGAACTCCAGCAATGCGAATAAACCAAAACAGAAAAAGCAAGGCTGGTGGAGTAACAAACCGAAAGCAAAAGCGAATTAAATTGTTTAATTGCTGATTGTTAATTGTTGATTGGCATAGTATGAAACCGCTGGAGAGATTTCTTCAGCGGTTTTTTTTGTGCTTAGTTATGAAAAAAAATGAATACTGGGAGCATAAATTTCTGCTTTCTAGAGTCAACCACCCCCAACCCCTCCTGTCCAGGCGGGGAGCTTGGCTCCACTGCTTTCTTTTAGTTTTAGAGCATTAACCATAGCATTTAATTTTCATACGCTATAAAATAGAAAGACCCAAAAAGGCGCTACAGAAATAAACCCAGCGACGAACAAGCTCCCCTCCTTTTCAAGGAGGGGTTGGGGGTGGTTGACTTTCAGGCTACAGACATTCACCATCTAAAGCATTAGTAAATTCAAGGCACGAAGCAAAATCCCCTCCCCTGTTTTTAGGGGAGGGCTAGGGAGGGGTTCTGGTAAATTCCCTACCTTTGCGCCTCTCAAATCTTCACCCGTAATGTCCCAGGCTGTCAACCTTTACCGCAACGCATTCGGCGGCCTCTCCCAGGCTTCCTGGATGCTGGCGCTCATCATGTTCATCAACCGGGCGGGTGCCATGGTGGTGCCGTTCCTGAGCGTGTATCTGACCGAGGCAATGGGCTTCAAGCTGAAGGATGCCGGTATTATCATGAGTATTTTCGGGCTGGGGGCAACTTGCGGCGCATTTTTAGGCGGCTGGCTGACGGATAAGATCGGGCATTTTAAGGTGCAGCTGGGCAGCTTACTATTAAGCAGCGGTATGTTCCTGGTCATGCTGCAACTAAAAACCTTCGAAAGCATTGCCATCGGAATCTTCGTATTAAGCCTGGTAGCGGAATGTTTACGCCCGGCCAACTCCTCATCGGTAGCCTATTATGCCAAACCCGAAAACGTTACGCGTGCTTTTTCCCTGAACCGGATGGCCAGCAATTTAGGTTTTTCTATTGGTCCGGCGCTGGGCGGTTTGCTGGCCAGTATTTCGTTCCGGTGGCTTTTTGTGGGCGATGCCATAACTTGTTTCAGTGCGGGTCTGTTCTTCTACTTTTACTTTCGGAGCCGGACGGGTTTTAAGAAACAAAGTGCTACCGTTCCGGCAAATTCAGCCACGGAGGAAGTGCGCCCAGCCAAGGTAAGATCGCCTTACTTCGACCTGAAGTTTGTGCTTTTTGCTGGCTTAAGCTGCATGTTCGCCACGATCTTTTTCCAGTTCTTCACCACTTTGCCTATTTATTACCGCCAGGTTTATCAGCTTTCCGAATCGGGTATCGGCTTGCTGCTGGCGCTGAACGGCCTCCTGGTTTTTTCCCTGGAAATGGTGGTAGTGTACCTGATCGGCGACAAATACAAGCTGGCGCATTTAATGGCATTTGGTACGCTGGTTATGGGTTTTTCCTTTGTAATTCTGAACCTCTTCGATGGCCACCCGGTACTTTACATTGCAATGGCTATTCTGAGCGCTTCCGAAATCCTGGCCATGCCCTTTATGGCTACGGTAGCCGTGCAGCGCTCCAACAATTTTAACCGCGGTTCCTACATGGGTTTATACACCCTTTCCTATTCCGCCGCACACGTCATCAGCCCCTTCCTGGGCACGAATCTAATTGCTGATTTCGGCTTCGAAATCCTATGGTGGACCTTGGGAGCCATGTCGCTGATTGTCGCCGCCGGATTCTATTTCCTGGTACCCAAAATGCGCTAGACTGCCCTATTTAAGCCTGTAAAATAAAATGCGGCTCCAGATCCATAAGGCTATTTTTGGACTTCAATTCTAAAAAGCGCCGCACTTTATTCTTTCTCCCATATTTTCCCATGTACGGACAGGGCTTGACCTGTCCCACGCATTCCTGATCCTACGCATTCCCGATCACAAACATTCCTGATCCGGGATAGCCGATAATTTTAATTTCCAGGAATTCAACCGGTATCGAAATTAGCAGAAAAAGTGTCGCAAGGCTATGGGGACAGGAAAGCGTGGATCGGGAATGCGTGAGGGACAGGTCAAGCCCTGTCCGTACATGGGAAAAAAGCAAATAAATTATTTCATCCTGCTACCTTGCAGCCATTCACTAAAACCTTTTTTCAGAAACGGTAATAAATAGTACTTTGCAAGGCGCACGGCCCAGAACCTCCGGCTTATGAAAAGATATTGGCTTGCTTTGTTGTTGCTCTTGCTTGTAAATGCGCAGGTTATGGCCCAGCACGTGTTTCCCTCGCTGGAAAGTTGCATCCGGTTCGCTTTTCAGCATCGCCCTGATTTGCAGAACGAACGCCTGAACGAAACGCTGGCGCAACAACAGAAAAAACTGACCACGGCTCCCCTCCTGCCCCAGGTCAAAGCGTTTTCTACCTTCGACGATTACCTGAGCCTTCCCATTCAACTGATTCCGGCCGAGTTCCTCGGCGGCCCTGCCGGCGAATTCCGGCCCATTCAGTTCGGTACGCAATACGGGCTTGTTTACGGTTTCGAAGCGAACCTGCCTTTGATCAGTTTACAGAACTGGCAAAACCGCAAAGTGGCCGAAACCGAGGTCCAGGTTGCCCGGTACCGCAAATACAGCAATTTTCAGGCTGCTGCCGAACAAATTGCCCAGGCGTATTACATGGTTCTCCTCACGCGCGAGGCTACCGCCATCGCCCTTGAGAACATGCAGGTAAACGACACGCTGCTGCTTACAGCCAATCAGAAATTTGAGAACGGCATTCTGGAACCGCTGGAATATAACCGCCTGAAAGCCCTGCAACTGGAAAGCAAACAAACCTGGCACGATAACCAGACCGCCTACCAACGCAACCAGTATCAATTGAAAACCCTGTTGGGATTGCCCGCCGATGCCCCCCTGGAACTTACAGAAATGCTCTCCGATATGCAGCAGAATTTTGTAAGCCTTACCACTACGCCCGAAGAAAGCAACCAATACCTGGCCATGCAATGGCGGCTAAGGGTGGCAGAACGGGAATGGCAGAAGCAGAAAGCGCGCTGGGCTCCCGAGGTTTGGGGCTATGGCAATTACTCCCGCCAGCGCCTGAGCAACGAGGTAAACGTTTTCAATTCGGACTTGCCCTGGCTGAAAACGGCGCTAATCGGGCTCCGGCTCGACTGGCCTCTTTTTACCGGCTTCAACCGGAGCATTTCTATAAGGCAGGCGAAGCTGAATAAACAAATAGCCGAGAACAACCTGGTGCAGCAGGCCCTGAAAACGAAACAGGAATACGCCGAACTTTTGCTCGATTACAGCAACGCCCAAAACAGCCTGCAGGCTTACCGTGAACATTACGCGCTTTACCAGGACAATTATGCGCTGGCGCTTTACAAATACCGGCAGGATGTGTACAGCACCGACCAGTTACTGCAGGTTTTTGCCGAAAAACTCCGATCCCAGAACCGCTACATCTACGCCGTGGGAAACTACTACATCAGCCGGTCTTTGATCCAGCTTAAAAACGAATTTGCCAAACCCGAAAACCCGCTGCCCTATGACACGAAATAAGTACTTTTCCGGCAGTTTCAGGTATCGTTTTCGGGGCATTACGGTACTGGCAGCGTTGCTTTTTACCGGCTGCAACAAAAACGGCAACACCCTTAAACCCGAACTGAAACCCATTACGGAAGCCGTGTATGCCTCGGGCCACGTAGTTTCGGAGCAGGAGTACCAGGTATTTGCCCAGACCGAAGGCATTCTGGCCGAAAAGAAAGTGGATGAAGGCGCTTCTGTAGCAAAAGACCAAGTATTGTTCGTTCTCGAAAGCCCACAGCAATCGGCCCGCTTGCAGTTTGCTCAGGAAGCGTATGCCGTAGCCGCCAGAAACTACCGGAACCAGGGACCGGCCCTTCGGGAAGCGCAAGCCGGCCTGGAAGCAGCCCGCACCAGACTGGCCTTCGATTCTACCAATTATATCCGCTACCAGAACCTGCTGCAGCACCGGGCCACTTCCAAAGCCGAATTCGAAAACTTTAAGCTTACTTACGAGAACAGCCGGAGCGATTACCAGGCTCAGAAAAGCCGCCTTGCGAACCTGAAAAACCAGCTGTTCCTCGACCTGCAAAATGCCGAAAGCAACCTGAAAGTAGCCCGGGATGAAACCAGTCGTTCGGAAATTAAAAGCGACATAAACGGCGTTTTGCTGAAAACTTTGAAAGAACCAGGCGAGTTGGTAAACCGGGGCGAAGTGCTCGGCATCGTGGGACAATTGGGCAGCTTTTACCTGAAACTGAGCGTAGACGAACTGGACGTAAACCGGGTAAAGACCGGCCAGCAAACCCTGGTAAAAATAGACGCCTTCCCGAATAAGATATTCCGGGCCCGGATCTCTAAAATCTACCCCATTGTCGATCCCCGCGACCAGAGTTTACGCGTAGATGCCCAGCTTCTAGATAAACTTCCCGGTTATTATTCCGGCCTCGCCCTGGAAGCCAACATCATTATCCGCAAAAAAGAACAGGCCCTCGTAATTCCCCGCACCGTGCTGCTGCCCGGCGATTCGGTGGAAATAAAAAAAGGCCGGGACGAACAAAAAGTAAAGATCCGGAAAGGCGTAGAAACCTTATCGGAAGTAGAAGTGCTGGCCGGCCTGGATAAGGATACAGAAATTGTGAAGCCGTAAAAGGTTGGACAGGATTTACGGGATTTTCGGGATGGGCAGGATTTGTTCTTTTAGTTTGCTTTTCAATCAAATCTTTGGATCCGAAAGCAGAGGTTCCGACCCTGGAAAACTAACCACCCCCAACCCCTCCTTGAAAAAAGGAGGGGAGCTTTTATGGCGGTGCTGTTTTCGGGTTTTTGTGCTTTAGAAGCTACTGTTTTTCCTTTGGGGAAGCTAAAATTTGGGAAGCTATAAAAAGAACGTAATGAAGACTAGTTCTGAAATAAAATCCGGCTACGAAAGCTCCCCTCCTTTTTTCAAGGAGGGGCGGGGGTGGTTGTCGCCAGCGAAACGGTAAAATACTAACGATGAAAAACCTACCATTTCAGGCAAAAAACTCAAACATCCAGCTTAATGACAAGACCGGAATGACACACAAAAACAATAGGATTTAAGCCTCAAAGACTAAACGATCGAAATAGAACCGGAACATGAACCTCGCCTTCCAGATCGCTAAAACCCACCTTTACGCCAAGCCGCGGCAAACCATTGTGGCCATGCTCGGCGTCACGTTCGGCATAGCGATGTTCATTACCATGGTAAGTTTAATGACCGGCCTGAACAATTTCACCGAAGAGCTTACCATGACTTCTACGCCCGATATCCGGATCTACAATGACGTAACCGAACCGCGACCCAGCATCCTGGAAGAAGCTTTTCCGAAAGAAAGCGGCCTGAAAGTGGTGCACCATCCGAAACCAAAAAATGAAACGCCCAAACTCCGGAATGCTTTCCAGATGGCTGAACTGTTGCGAAAAGACCCCATGGTACTTGGCGCCGCCCCGCTGCTTACCTCGCAGGTATTTTACAATTACGGTCCGGTGCAGCTGAACGGGAATATTGCCGGGGTAGACATTATGGAAGAAGACAAGCTTTTCGATTTGCGCTCTAAAATCATTACCGGCCGCCTCGAAGACCTGCTCACTTCTTCCGACGGCATATTGATGGGCAGCGGCCTGGCCCGTAAACTGAACATGCGCACCGGCGACCGGGTAGTCATTACCACGCCCGAAGGCTTCACCATGACGCTGAAAATTATCGGCACCTTCCAGTTCGGCCTCGGCACAATAGACAATACCAAAGCCTACGCCAACATTGCCACGGTGCAGAAAATCCTGCAGAAAGACCAGAGCTACATAACCGACATCAACATTAAGCTTCGCGATATAAACCAGGCCAAGCCCAAAGCCGTGGAGCTGCAGCGGCTTTTCGGGTACAAAGCCGAAGACTGGGAAACCGCCAACGCCACCTTCCTGACCGGCTCCATTATCCGCAACATTCTCACGTATTCCGTTTCCATAACCTTGCTGGTAGTAGCGGGTTTCGGCATTTACAACATCCTGAACATGACCATTCACAACAAAATGAAAGACATTGCCATTCTGAAAGCTACCGGTTTCGGCGCGGCTGACGTCCGCAACATTTTCATGATCCAGTCGCTGGTGATCGGTTTCTTCGGCAGCATTTTCGGCCTGATCCTCGGCCTGTTTTTCTCCTACCTGGTTTCCCTGGCACCCTTCAACGGCGGCGACTTCATCAGCATCGATCACCTACCGGTAAACTTCAACCTGAAATTCTACGTGATCGGGCTCATTTTCGGCCTAAGCACCACCGCCATAGCCGGCTTCCTCCCCAGCCGCGGCGCCGGCAAAATCGACCCCATTGAAATTATCCGCGGGCAGTGAAGTTGATTTGGAAATTTGGAGATTTGAAAATTTGGAGATTTGGAGATTTGGAAATGAAAGAATTAGTCTGAATTAGAATTTCAGAATTTACAGAATTTTCTGTTTAATAAAAAATGTGTTAGTTAATGAGGTCACGCCGTTGTTGATCAGGAACCAGTAGGGACAGGTCGCGACCTGTCCGCACGCATATTGCGACAAAATCCATTTTACAAGAAAATAGCAAACAACACTGCCAACCTGATGAGATTTCTCCTATCGTCAAAATGACGAAAAAGAAATGAACGAAGAAAAACGCTATGCAAACGATCCTGAAAACCGAACATGTAAACAAATACTTTTATGAACCCCAGAAATTCCAGGTACTGAAAGACATTAACCTGGAAGTGCGGCAGGGTGAATTTTTGTCGCTGGTCGGGAAATCGGGTTGCGGAAAATCTACCTTGCTTTACGTGATCTCGACCATGGATACCGATTACGAAGGCACGCTGGAAATAAATGGTATGCAACTGACCGGAAAAACCCAGAACGAACTGGCGCGGTTCCGCAACGAGCATATCGGGTTTGTGTTCCAGTTTCACTTCCTCTTGCCCGAATTTTCGGTTTTGCAGAACGTCATGATCCCGGCCCTGAAACTGGGCAAATACACGGAAAAAGAAATTGAAGCCCGCGCCATGGAAAAACTAAAGCTCCTGGGCGTAGAAGAACATGCCACGAAACGGGCCAGCAAACTTTCCGGCGGACAACAGCAGCGCGTCGCCATTGCCCGTGCCCTTATCAACGATCCGGCCATCATCATGGGCGATGAACCCACCGGCAACCTCGACAGCTACAATTCCCAGGTGGTTTTCGATATGTTCCGGCAAATTACCAGCGAATTCGGCCAAACCATCATCACCGTTACCCACGACGAAGAATTTGCCGCCAACTCCGACCGCGTAGTAGAAATGAGCGACGGCATGATTATCGGCAGCAAAGCAAACTTACGTCCAGAAAAACAGTAGGAATACGCCCGGGAAAAGTACGGATGCCGGCTCCTTATTTCCCCGGAAAGAACCGATAAAACGCGGTAAACCCTGAAATTCCCATAAACAAGCCTACCCTAGCCGAAGCTGTACGTATGGGGAAATAATTTGCGACCGGAACCCGCTGAACCCAGCATTTCCGCGGTTGCAGAGGACACCAAGTAGCTTACCGCGTGGAAACAATTGGCACGGGTTTGTTTAACCGGCGCATGGCAGCCGTTTACAACAACATCACCACCAGCATTGCTTTTTACCCCATCATCATTACCGTTTTTCACCTGGCGCTGGTTATTGTCATGCTGCAGTTCGACGACAGCAGTCTGGGCCGGCGCTTATCGTACCATTTTCCCTGGCTGAAGTTCAACGAAATGGAAGCGGTCAGGTCCATCATGACGACCCTGATCGCGGGCATTATCTCGCTCATGGCCTTAAGTTTTTCGATGGTAATGGTGGTACTGAACCAGACCACTACCACTATTTCGCCCAAAGTAATGCAAGGCCTGATCTCCCGCAAAGAACACCAGTTCGTACTCGGAAATCAGTTCGGGGCCATTGTTTACTTTATGGTGCTGCTGCTGCTCTTGCGCGGGGCTGCCACCCACGAAGTGCCGACCTTTAGCATTGCTCTGGGTTTACTGCTGGGGTTCTGGTCGCTGGGTTTGTTCGTGTACTTCATTCTCAATATTTCCCAGGCCATTCAGGTAACCAACATCATCGTGCATATTCATGAAGTTACTTTCCGTTCGCTGGTGCAGTTAAAGAAAGATTGTGAAGCCGAAAAAGCCCGGAGCACCGGCGCGCCGCTGGGCGAAACCCCTTACCCTTACGTAACCGACAAGCCGGGCTTTCTGCAACAGGTCAACCTGAAGAACCTGATGCGGGTGGCCCGCAAGCACAATCTGCAGCTTAAAATGGAACCGTATTTCATGGATTTCATTCCGAGCGGCAGCGTGTTGTGCTGGGCCAACATTCCACCGGAAAAACTGCCTAAAAAAGACCGCAATTTTCTCTACGACAGCATCCATTATTTCCATACCGAAAACATTGCCACCAACCACAATTACGGCTTTACTCAATTAAGCGAAGTAGCCATAAAAGCCCTGAGCCACGCCATCAACGATCCGGGCATTGCCGTAATGTGCATCCAGTTCCTGAGCGACCTGTTTGCCAACCTGTATTACATTGAAGAAACCTCGCTTTATACCGATGAAACGCAAACTCCGCGGCTGCTGGTAAAAAAGATAAACTTCGAAGAACTCTTCAACCTCACTATCTCGCCGATCCGGCATTATGGTAAAAAAGACCAGGCCGTGGCGCGGGCGCTCCTGGGTTTGCTGTACGTGGTAGCCGAAGAAGATCTGCAAGAGCAAAAATACCGGCACCTGCTCAACCTCCACGCCAACGCCGTACTGGAAGGCATAAAGGATACGCTCATCATTCCGCCCGATGCCATGGCTTTCAACAAGATCATCGGCAAGATGCAAACCATGGAACCGCCGTATTTTGAAGTGCAGAAATTCGAAATTCCGGAATAGGTTACCTTATTATAATGGTCGCAAAAATAATCGTATTTATAGCCACCGAGATCAGTTGGTTCACGGTCATTAGAAAATAAATCCACTGTCCGGGTGAAGTTTCATTATAGCCTGCCCCTTATTCCACTTAAAAAGCCACAGAATAAGCTACTTAATGCCTGAATCGCCCCTTCTTTGCTGATAAACGGACTGGAGCTGCTTCTTACAACAATGGTAGGGCAAGTTCCAGCTGCCATCCATTTTTCCTTTCATTTTTTACTATCTTGGTGCTCCGTTTTGGAGGACAGTTTATTTTAATGAGAACTTAGAACTTCCATTATCTTAAACCTAAGCTCTGCCTTTTTTATTACATTGTACTTTTGAAACCACTGCCATATCTGTTAAAAAGGTCTTTTTTCAATATGAATAAGCTGCTTACTTTAACCTTCCTATTGTTACTTACCGGCTCCGTGAAGGCACAAATTACCCGGTATTATACCAAGGCCTTTCAAAAACAGGAACTGAAAGAAACCCCTCAGAAAAGGCTTTATTATTTTGAAAATAATGGCATCCGCTTCGAAGATTACCGGGATAATAAGCTAGATATAAAAGGTTTTATGTACGGCACCAATTCAATAGACCAGACCGAAAGCTACTTGAAGTATTTGCGAAACGATTTAGAGATGAACTATAATCCTACTTTTGATGCGCTATATGGCACTATAACAGATGTACGCAACAATGGAAAACTTGATGAAAGTTATTGCTTCCGGGGTAAAAAGAGACGCTACATTCAGGTTTGGGATGCTGAAGAAAGGCCACTGCTCGTAAGCGGCACTGGTACCAAGACCGAATCAGTAAACGATGGCAAACGCAATTTAACCCTGATTTATAAAGATTCGATTCTGGTTAGTTGTTACAGTATCAGAAAGGCTGAGAACGACACCATTTATCATAAAACCGATAAAATTGCAAGTCCTAAAGAAGGATTCAATGCTTTTACTCCTAAATTGGCTGAAGCAATTAGTTACCCCATATTAGCGCAATTGGTTGGTAAAGAAGGATTGGTTTATATTTCATTTTTTGTTGAAAAAAACGGTAAGCTTTCTGAAATAAAACCGACTACCAACGAAGGTTTCAGGATGGAAGCAAAAGCACTAAAGCAACTCGCTAAATTACCGCCTTGGCACCCCGCCACCTTCCAGGGCCGTCCGGTTAAATCGGAATACACCTTGCCAATTCGGTACAAACTCGTTGATTAGGTATTCTCTGAAGACAAAAAAGAGGAAATAACAAAAAAAAAAGCGCGAGCTGTAAATTATTTCAGTACCCTTCCCTTTCCTTGTCTTTATTGGATTAAATTCTACCTGGCTGTTGCTGCTGCCAATATTTACGGCTACCGCTGGCTACATAGTCGATATCATTATTACCACAATCCGGATCATGCCATGGCTTTCAACAAGAAAATCAGCAAAACGCATTAGGGGAACCTACAAATTCTAAAGTACAGAAATTTGAAATCCCGGAATAAGCAACCTTATTTGTCTTTCTCTACCTCCCGAACTTCTACCTTAACCGCATGCTCAGATGGCTGAATGCCTGTTCCTTTTACCTGGGAATACACCTGGGTGAATTCCGCGCCCAGCAGGAAAATAATGGACGCATAATACACCCATACCAGAATAAGCACCAGGGAACCGGCCGCACCGTAGGTATCGCCTAAAGGTTCGTACTGCAGGTAAATGTTCAGCACCGATTTGCCGGCCACAAACAAAATAGCAGTTGCAATTGCCCCGATCCACACATTCGACCAAGGCACACGGGCATCGGGCAGGGTCTTAAAAATAGCGGCGAAAATAAGCGTACTTATCGCTACTGAGATCAGCAGGTTCCCGGCCGTTAACAAGTAAACGGCGCTGTCCGAAAAGGCCTGCTCCACAAAATTATTCAGCACGCCCAGCATAACTTCTATAATCAGGGAAACCAGCAGCAGAAAACCCAGGCTTACCACCATGGCGAGCGAAAGCACCCGGTTCACGATGAGCTTCAGCCAGCCTTTTTCAGGTTTGGCTTTTACCCCCCACATGGCATTTATGGCATCCTGAAGCGCCACAAAAACGGTGGTAGAGGTAAAGGCCAGGGTGGCAATGCCCACAAGGGTACCCGTTATCCCGGCCGGCGACTGGCTTGCGTTCTTTATGATGTCCTGGATCTGCTCGGCGCTTTTCTGCCCAATAATCCCGCCGATCTGAGCCACTACTTCGCCCTGCACCGCCTCCTGCCCAAAAAAAGCCCCGGCAATCCGGATCATGATAATGAGCACCGCCGGCAGCGAAAAAATGGTATAAAAGCCGATAATGGCCGCATGGTCCAACGGATTATCGTCAATAAATTCCGAGAAGGTTTTCTTAATAATTTCTTTGGCAGCGCTCCAGTTCAGGTTCATAAAACAGTAGGGTTTAAGGCTGAAAAACTCCCGGCTTCTTTGGATTCACTATACCTACCAGTAATCGAAAAAGCCGGTAACTGGCGGAATCGCTGCAAGTATTTTTCAGCAAAGTAATCATGCTACCTACGTAAACCAGTTCATTTGGCTACCGGCATTTCTACGGAATTACTCGGATCAGAAAACAAAAAAGCCGTTAGCGTAGGGTTTAAACCTATGCTAACGGCTTTTTAAAGTCCTCACCTGTTTTTAGCTATTTAGGTGGGGTCTTTGCTAACTCACTCCGCTGCCATTATTCACCGCTGCCGAAGGCTGCATAAACTTCAGGCTGCCGTCCGCATTTTCAGCCATCAGGATCATGCCCTGGCTTTCGATGCCTTTAATTTCGCGCGGCGCTAAGTTTACCAGAACGGCTACCTGTTGCCCGATAATTGCTTCCGGCACAAAATGTTCGGCAATACCGCTTACAATAGTTCTTTGATCGATGCCGGTGTCTACTTTCAGCTTCAGCAGTTTTTTGGTTTTGGCTACTTTTTCAGCTTCCAGAATGGTACCAATGCGGATGTCCATTTTCTGAAAATCGTCGAAGCTGATGTTTTCCTTGGCCGGTGCTGCCTGGGCGTTGGCCAGTTGATTGGCCGTTTTGGTATCAAGCAGTTTCTGAACCTGGGCCTCCACCGTGGCATCTTCCACTTTCTCGAACAGCAACTTTGCTTCTCCGATCTGGTGGCCCGCCAGAAGATATTCCGCGTTGCCGGCTTCGTTCCATTTTCCAACTTTAATGTTCAGCATATCCGCCAAACTTTGTGCCGAAGCGGGCAGGAAAGGCTCCATTAAAATGGTAAGCGAACCACAGATCTGCAGCGCAATGTTCAGGATGGTTTGTACGCGAACTTCGTCAGTCTTGATCAGTTTCCACGGCTCGGTATCGGCTAAGTATTTGTTGCCTAAGCGGGCCAGGTTCATCATTTCCTGCAAGGCTTCTTTAAAACGGTACAGTTCAATGGAAGCCGCAATTTTCTCCGGATAACCGGCCATTTCGGCCAGCACTTCCCGGTCCATGTCGGTCAGTTCGTTTTTTGCCGGAACTTTGCCTTCGTAATACTTATGCGTAAGCACCAGGGCGCGGTTCACGAAGTTGCCGAGCACGGCTAGAAGCTCGTTGTTGTTGCGGGCCTGGTAATCTTTCCAGGTGAAATCGTTGTCTTTGGTTTCCGGCGCATTGGCGCATAATACGTAACGGAGCACGTCGCCTTTGCCTTTAAATTCTTCCAGATATTCGTGTAGCCAAACCGCCCAGTTCCGGGAAGTAGAAATTTTATCGCCTTCCAGGTTCAGGAATTCGTTGGCCGGTACGTTGTCGGGCAGAATATAATCGCCGTGTGCCTTCAGCATTACCGGGAAAATAATGCAGTGGAAAACGATGTTGTCTTTGCCGATAAAATGCACCAGCTTGGTTTCCTCGTCTTTCCAGTATTTCTCCCAGTCCGGGGTCAGGTCTTTGGTAGCGGAAATGTAGCCGATCGGGGCATCGAACCACACGTACAGCACTTTGCCTTTGGCTTCTTGCAGCGGCACCGGCACGCCCCAGTCCAGGTCGCGGGTTACGGCTCTTGGGTGAAGCCCGCCATCTATCCAGCTTTTGCACTGGCCGTACACGTTCGTTTTCCAGTCGTCTTTGTGGCCTTCCACGATCCATTCGCGCAACCAGCCTTCGTACTGATCCAGCGGCAAATACCAGTGCTTCGTTTCCTTCATTACCGGTTTTTCGCCGCTCAGCATGCTCTTCGGATTGATCAGGTCAGTAGGATTCAGGGAAGAGCCGCAACTTTCGCACTGGTCACCGTAAGCGTTTTCGTTGCCGCATTTCGGGCAGGTGCCCACAATGTAGCGGTCAGCCAGGAACTGCTGATTCTTTTCGTCGAAATACTGCTGAGAAACCTGCTCGATGAACTTGCCTTTTTCATACAAATTCAGGAAGAAATCGGAAGCGGTTTCGCTGTGCGTCCGGCTCGAAGTGCGCGAATAAATATCGAAGGAAATGTTGAAGTCGCGGAAGGCATCGCCCATCAGTTTATGGTATTTATCTACCACCTGTTGAGGTGTTACGCCTTCTTTCTGGGCGCGGATCGTGATCGGAACGCCGTGTTCGTCGGAGCCGCAAATGAATTTCACGTCGCGGTTATTGGAGCGTAAAAAACGCACGTAAATATCGGCAGGCAAGTACACGCCGGCTACGTGGCCGATGTGCACAGGGCCGTTGGCATAAGGCAAAGCGGCGGTAACGGTATATCTTTTCGGTTGCATCTATTCAATTTAAAATTTGGAGATTTGGAAATTTGAAGATTTGGAAATGTGCTTCCATTTCTCCGGTTTACCTTGGTTTTTCTTCGGAAACACCCTGATTTCGGCGGGAAGAAACCGTTCGAAACGGTAGCATTTCCGGGTAAAAACGGTATTACATTTCTGAAAAACGTGCAAAGATAAACAAAACTCCGCGCCGGAAGTTGGTTTTTAGGGAAGGACGTTCAAGGATTTGATTTCGCTACCGTTTTATAATGGTAAAAGGCCTGGAAACATACCTAAACCTACTTTACGAAATGATACCGGGCATAAAACAAGCGGGAATAAACAAATGTCAGGTTGGGTTTTTCTCCCGCAAATGTTATTGTCTTCCGGTTAACTGGAAGCAGGAATGCCGCAAAATTATTTTTCAACTTATTTTTAATCTGGCCACCTTTTAAAGTGATTGCCCGTATATTGTTTCATTTAAATATCTGAATATCTAAAACATAAACAGCAAGCCTTATATTCGGGAGCTAAATAAAAATCTTTAATCCTGAAGATAATTTCCGCTAAGATTTAACCATTGGAACTATGAAAAAAGCCGATAAAAAAGCTGATAAAAAGAAAAGCAAAACCGCTACTGCCAGTACCAAAGCCAAAAAGAAAAAGGCCGACAAGAAATCCTTAAAAGCCATTACGCGCGGCTTGGAAAAAGACATGGAGAAAAAGCTGAAACGCGCCGTAAAAGACCTTAAAAAAGAAAGCCGCAAAGCCCTGAAAGAGCTGATAAAGGATGCCAAACTGAAGTTTAACGAGGGCGCTGATTTTGTGCAGGACGAAATTATAGCGCCGGTAATCGATCAGTTTGAAGAAATAACGGAAACGGCCAAACCAAAACGCGGCCGGAAACCGGCAGGCACAGCTACTGCCGCCAGTAAAACCAAAACCACCGGAACCGGCCGCGGTCGCCGTCCGGCAGCTGCTACTGCAACCGAAAATGGAGCTACTACCCGAAGCCGCGGAACCCGCACAGCAAAAACCGCTTCTACGGGTAACGGCCGCCGGGGACGCCGGCCAGCTGCAGCGGCTACTACTGAAGCATACGAAGCCTCCGAAAACATCAGCAATGAAATAACCGGAATAGAGTAATTTTTGCAACGAACGTTTTGCAGAAACGAAAATGCTATGATTTGATGCTGAAAAAACGGCTCAATCCGGCATTTACTTTCACCCTTCTTTGCCGATCCGTCAGCTAAAGCAGCCGGCAAGGAATAGGGCGCATAGAAGTGTTGCAATACGTAAGCTATAATTGCCTGAACTGGTTTCCAAAGTAAACGCCCGGCAAATGTATTTGCCGGGCGTTTACTTTTATAGCAAATTAACTATCGTTCAAAATGATAAAAATGCAGGCGGCTGTTAACGCACAATGGTATCGTTGCCAACGTTGCGGAGTTCGCGCGGCCGCTGCTCGTAAGGCGTGTTGGCCGGGGCGTTTTGATTATCGCCTGCTTCAATGTTGCGCTTCCGGTTTATCTCGCTGGCTTTTTCATCTAAACCTAATTGCTCGGAAGTTGGAATCGGATTGGCGTTTTGCGGGGAGGTGTTTTCGGTTCCGCGTTCGTAAATGGCTCTTCGCTGAGCATCGTTGGTAATTACGGGCGGGGCTTCCACTACTTCGGGTTCGCCTTGTTCTTTTACGGTGGAGCAACCGCCCGCTATAAGCAGCGAGACCAGCAACGGAAGCGAAGCGCCTTTTACTTTTTTTAGTATTTCACCTACGGTTTTCATGCAAATGCCCTTGTTTTCTTAGCGGATTTACGCATGCTTTTTTGAAAAGATTTTAAGGCTTCTTCCGGGCTTGACTTATGTTGTAAGGTTGCTATACTTAACTTACAAAGGTGCAAAAACCTATTCTCGCTCAGATCTGCCCCTTTAAAAGCACAAGTGACCCTTGACTTTAGCGTATAAGAAAGTTTTAAATGTGATCCGATAAAATCAGTCCGGCTAAGTTTTTCGGCTGAAAAGGCTACGGTTCTGAATTAAAAAACTGCCGGCTCTTCAGTTTAGAAAGAACCTTTAAAGAACGTGTCGTAAGCAAATTTCAGGATAATGGCCGTAACTACCACTAGGAACAGGCGGCGCACAAACCCGCTGCCGTATTTAATGGCCAGTCGGGTACCCACCAGAGAGCCGGCAATATTGCAGGCGGCCATCGGAATAGCGATCTGGTAAAGCACAAATCCTTTCAGAATGAAATAACCCAGGGCAGATAAATTGGTAGCTACGTTCACGACTTTGGCCGAAGCCGAAGCCGCTACAAAACTAAACCCGAATACCCCGATGAATATAAAGATGAGGAAACTACCGGTACCGGGACCGAAAAATCCGTCGTAGAAACCGATTGCAGCGCCGGCAATTATGGCGTAGACCAACTCTTTGATGTGGGTAAGCTTGGGGGCATGCAAGGCGCCAAGGTCTTTCTTTTTGAACGTATAAATGGCTACCGCCACCAGCAGCACCAGCACTACCGGACGAAGGGCATCGGCGGGGAAATGGCTTACGGCACGGGCACCCAGAAAGGAAAATACAAAGGCTGCCACGGCTGCCGGCAACAGGCTTTTCCAGTTCAGTTTCACGCTGCGGGCATACCGGGCCATGGAAACGGTGGTACCCGCAATGCTGGCAAGTTTACCCGTACCAAAAACTGTGGGAATAGGCACCTGCGGCAGAAAAACAAGTAAAGCCGGTAATTGAATAAGGCCGCCCCCACCAACTACTGCGTCGATGAGGCCGGCCAGAAAAGCAAAAAAACAAAGATAAATGAGTTCCACCCGCTACAAATCATAAACCGGTTTCCCCGGTAATACAAAAGTAGCAAATCGGGAAGAAAGGTTTTCAGAACTCAGACAGGCAGTTTTAAATTTCTGATCTTAGGCCATGCTTTTATTTCTTACCAAAGAGTCTTTTTAAGCCTTTTTTCCCGGCAGGTTTTTTATCCGGGTTGTAGTATACCGCTTGTATCATTTGGCCCATGGTGTCGGTTTCTGCTTCCGGTTCGGCTTCTACCTGCATGGTTGCGGGAATCGCTTCTATTTCGGGCTGTCTATTAGTTGGCGTACCCTGGAAACTGCTAATCTGAGAGCTGTGCGGCTCCGGGGAAGTAGCTTTATCGGCAGCATGCAGGCCGGTTGTACGGGCAGATGCATTTTCAGAGACCGGAAGAGCAGCCTGGGCGTAATTTGTTTCTTTAACTGCCTGCCTGGTCCGGCCTTTTTCGGTTGCTGCTTTCACGTAACCGGCCGTAATGGTACCCTTCGGCATGGAAAACGGCTGGCTTCCCTGAGCAGGTTTTGCTGCTGCTGCCTGGTTCTGCGATGGCTCGCTAACCGGTAGCGTAACCGGGGCTGCTTGTTCCTGGGTTGCCACCTTTGCTGGGTTTGCTTGCTCCAACGCAACGGTTTCGGCTTTAGGTTGCTTTTGCAACCTGGCTTCGTGCCGCAAGGTGGTAAACAGCGCCGTTATGGAAACAACTATTACCAGAAAAGTAGTGCCGAGCCATTTATAAATACTGGTTTTCGGCCGGATCTCTTCCTGTATCTTCACCCAACCATTAGCTGGGGGAGTTTCTTCCAGTCCCTGGAACTGTTCCCTGAAGAAATCTTCGAATTCTTTGTCAGTTGGCATATGTGGTAACCGAATAATTTACTAATAATTTCTTTAAGTATTGCTTGGCTTTTGCCAACTGCGATTTGGAAGTACCCTCGGCAATGCCGATCATTTCGCCAATTTCCTTGTGCGTATACCCTTCAATTACATAAAGGTTAAACACTACGCGGTAGCCCTCGGGTAACTTCGCTACTATTTCCAAAAGTTCCTTGACCGAAATATCGCTTAAAACCGGATCCTCGTCCGTGCCCGAACTTAGTTCTTCGGAATGCTGCTCGTGGCCGTAATGCTTCTGGTTTTTCCGGAAATTGTTGATGGCCGTGTTCACAAAGATTCGTTTCATCCAGCCCTCGAAAGTGCCCTGCTGATAAGTCTGAATATTCTTGAACACTTTCACGAAGGCCTCATGGAAAATATCTTCCGCCTCGAAACGGGTTTTCGAATACCGTACGCAAATAGCCATCATCCGGGCAGAATACTTTTGGTAAAGTAACTCCTGGAACGCGGGTTCTTCGCGTTTACAGCCTTCTATAATTGCTTCTTCCAGATAAGCCAAAGCGTTTTGGGTTTAGCGTTTATGTTTGTTTTTAAGTTCTCAAAGGCCGGGCCTTCAACTAAACCGGTAAAAAATTACCGTACCGTGATGCTCACTTTTGCGCTGTCGGTGGTGTTGCCGCCAACGTACTTGTAAAAAAATTCCTCGGTGCCTTTAAAACCCCGGTCCGGCTGGTAATAAAACCCGGTAGAATCGGATTGCAGGTTCCCGTGGGCGGGCACTTTAAATACCAGCGTGCCTAAATTGCCGATCTGATCGTTGATCAGTACATCTATCCTTACCGGCCCGTTTTCGGTGGTAGTAAAGGCATCGTTGCTCAGGATATTTATTTCCGAAACCGGCGACGGTGCCTCTTCTTTCTGGCGGCTGCAGGAAAACATCCCGATTATGGTAAGGGCCAGCAGCAGCAATATTTTTAATATATCTTTCATGGTCAAATCTGAATTCATTTCTGAAATAAGTTCCCGTAAGCCTTACATTCGCGTAGACACGGCTTAAATACAAACGGTTGCCCGGACTTAAAAAAAAATTTCAGGCAACCGTTTAAAATGCATTCAGATTGTTCTTTTTGCAGTCAGGCAGTATCAGAATTTTGCGCCTACCACTACCGTTTCTTTAAAGGTTTGCTGTTTACCGCTTAAATCATAGAGGTCTACGAGCACCAGGTAATAGCCTACCGGCGCTTTGCGGCCTTCGTTGGTGGTGCCGTCCCAATGGAAAAAGTTTTCGCCGCTCAGGGTCTGGTTGTTCACCAGTTTCTTTATTTCCCTTCCCCTGGAATCCAGGATCGTCACCGAAGCCACCTGCCCGATGCGGGAAGCGTTAAAGTTCAGCGTGGTAAAATCCTTGTAACCGTCGCCGTCCGGGGAAAACACTTTTGGCTCGATGGTCAGTACTGAAGTCGCCTCCACATTGCCCTGCACCTGGGAGTTGCGCAAGCCCGGCGTGGCAAATCCGGAAGTGGAAGCAGCCGAATGGAAATTGGCGGCAATGGTCGGCCCGTCTAAACGGATGCGTTCCAGTGAAACACCATCATCATCATCGAGCAGGACAAAGTGCATGTCGTCGGTATAATCGAAGCGGTCAGCTATTTTACCCGCGGCATTAACCAGAATTACCGTGCCAGCGTCATCCGAATAGGAAGGGAAAGAAGCCATGGCCAGAAAAGCATCGGGGTTGTGTTTCGGGTAATGCTGCATCACGATGTCGGGGCGGGTAGTGAGCACGACGAGTTGCTGGGGCGCCAGTACGTAGGTTGCAGCCGTAATCAGTTTTTTGTTTGAAACGCTATCATTGGAAAAGTTAGCCAGCTGCCAGTTCTTTAGATCGATGTAGTTATTGGAGCGGTTGGCAATTTCCACAAAATCTACGCCGCCGGTTTTAGGGTTAAAGAGCACTTCGTTTATAACCAGATCGCCATCTTTGGCCGGCACCGGCAACGCGAACGGCACTTTCTGCAAACCGGCCAGGTTTCCGGCGCAATCGCGCACGTTGCTTACTTCCAGGCTATACTGCTGGTTTGCTTCCAAAGCCTGGGCAAGGGTAAGTTCTACGGTGGTAAAGGTCGGCGTAAGGGGTACAATTTGCGAAATAGCCGGACCGTTCGGGATGCGGTAAGTTGCCTGCATGGCCGCCAGGCTGTCGAGTTTTTCGTTGAAATTCAGTACGATTGTAGTAGGGCTGCCTGCCTGAGCTTTGAGTAATTGCGGGGCCATATTATCCGGACGGCTGCCGTTTACCGAATTTACTTTACCGGGCGTACCGCCGTTCGGCGAATTGGAGGCCGTCCAGTTATCGAAGCCGGTACACGGATTGCTTATATCGATCATTTCCAGACTCCAGCCGCCGTCTTTCTTTTTAGTGTCTTTGTACCAGGTATCGGAATAGGTTACCGAGTGGATCAGTTTGCCGTCGGCGCCGCGCAAAGTGAGCGTTTCGCCGGCATTATTCAGCGAAGGAAAATTCGATAAGCCAATGGAACGGCCAAAGAAGGAGAAAGCATTTACCCGCGAAGTGGTGTTCAGGATGGCGTACTCACCAGGCCCCAGGATCAGGGCCGGAAAAACGGCCGGGGTACCGCCATCCGAAAGTTTTACGCCTTTCAGGTCGAGCACCAGATTGGTCGGATTGTAGATCTCCAGGTATTCGTAGCCCGGCAGAATGCCACCTGCTGCTTCTACAACCGGCGATTCGTCGGCCATGATTTCGGTAATGATAAGTTGGTTAAAGCCAGGTTTGCTGCCTAAGCCGAACGCTACCGCCGCCGCCTGAATAACGTTTCCGGAGCAATCGGTGGCGTTCGTTACGGTTACCTCGTAAGAAGCTCCGGCGGTTAAGGCCGGCGTTAAAGTAAGCGTTACTTCCTGAAAATTCCCCGGGGTTACAGCTACGGCAGAAACTGAAATGCCCTTGTTGATGGTATAACCTGCCGTGGTTAAACTCAGGCTGTCCATGGTTTCGGAAAAGGTCAGTTTTAGCTGGGTATTCGATATGGTTTCTACCCCAACCAGACGAGGAGCCTGGGTGTCGGGCGCGGTACTGAAACCGGAGTTCTGCCGGCCGGGCGTTCCGCCTTGCGGATTATTCGAAGCGATCCAGTTTACGGCGCTCTGGCAAGGTAGATTCGGGTTTACCAGTTCCAGGCTCCAGCCACCGCCGGCTTTAGCAGGATCGTTGTACCAGCTGGAAGAATAGGTTACTTTATCGATCAGGACGCCGGAATTATCGTAGAGCCGGACTTCGTCGCCGGCATCATTTAGCGATGGAAAGCTGCTTAAGCCCAGCACTTTTCCGAAGGGCCGGAAGGCAGCAGTATCGGCTTTGGCGCACAAGATTACATACGCGCCGGGCGCCAGGTTGTAAGCCGGCAAAGTACCCGAAGAAGTGGTGGCATCGAAATATTTCCAGTTGGCCAGGTTTATAATTTTATTACTGTTGTTGTAGATTTCCAGGTATTCGGCCTCCGGCAAACCTACCGGCGGGTTAAAGTCGGCCATAATTTCAGTAATGCGCACATCGTGAAAATTAGCGCCGGTGCTAAAGGTAAGGGTAGCCGGGGCCATGATATTTCCGGCGCAATCGGTAGCATTACTGGCAGTTAAGGTATAAGTAGCTCCCCGCACCAGCGCCGGACTCAGGGTTAACGTTATTTCGTGGAAGATTCCCTTGGCTACACTCTTTGCCGTAATTCCGATACCGTTGTTTAAGCCGTAAGTGGCATTAAGCAGGCTTAAACTGTCCATGCTTTCAGAAAAGGAGAGTTTTATGGAAGTATTAGATACGGTTTCTACTGAAAGCAGGGTTGGCGGCGTGGTGTCGGGGGCATTGCTGAATACGGAATTCTGCCGGTCGGGCGTGCCGCCGGAAGGGTCGGTAGAGGCGGTCCAGTTAGCACTTACCTGACAAGGGTTATTCGGATTTTTAAGCTCCAGGCTCCAGCCGCCGCCGGATTTTGTCGGGTCGTTGTACCAGGCCGAAGTATAGCTTACTTTATCGATCAGCTTGCCGGTATTGTCCAGAATTTTCACGTCGTCGCCGGCATCGTTAAGGGAAGGAAACGTACTTAAGCCTAAGGTTCTGCCGAATACTTTCAGGGCTGTGGTATCCGCTTTGGCGCAAAGAATTACGTAGGTGCCGGGCAGGAATGTGTATGCCGGAAACGTACCTACGGAAGTGCTGGCATCGTTGTATTTCCAGTTGGCCAGGTTCAGGGTTTTGTTGCTGTTGTTGTAAATTTCGATGTATTCGGCGGCCGGTAATCCTACAACCGGGCTAAAATCGGCCATGATCTCGGTGATGCGCACATCGCGGAAATTAGCGGTTGAGGTTGGCGGCGGCGTGGTGGTTACGTTAAACTGTCCGTTCAGAGTAGAGGCCATGTTTCCATACAGGTCAGTAATGCCGGTGGCGGTTAGGGTACTGGTTCCGGAAGGTAGGTTCGCGGCGAACGTTAAATGAACCAGGGCCGGATTTGTGGCATCCTGCACCGCAGTGGCCGGACTTCCTCCTCCACCCGAAACGATGAAATTGGCAGTATTTTGCGCGGAGGCCTGGCTAACCGGTTCATTGAAAAGTACATCCAGTTGTGTAGCCGAAATTACCGAGATCGTGTTCAGAACCGGGGCGGTAATGTCAGTAATTTTGAAATCGTCGAAATAGAATTTGGTGCTGTTGGTGGAAGAGTATTTGATGTAAACCCCAAAGTATTCGGAGCGCTGGTAGGTAGCATCGGTAGCGGTTCCTTGCGAAACGTAGGTAGTGCCGGCTCCCGTTACATCGATGCTCAAACTCCAGAGATTCTGCACCGAACGGGTTACCTTAATTCTTACCACGTTGTTTGTAGAACTGTTCATCGTGGCATCCACCCCGTCGATGATCTTTACCGAAGCAGCCGCATCTTTCCGGTACAAACTCACTTCATCCGGGGTATCGCCGATCCGCACAAAATAACCGGTATTCGTGCCCGTTAAAGTAGCCTGGTCGCTCATCAGGTAAACATCGGTGTAATTGGCCGAGGAAGTGGCAAACTTCAGGTTCGCGTAAAATTCCCATTCGGCGCCGGTGTTCACCTGGGAGGGCGTGACCAGTTGACCGGTGGCCGTGGCGGCCGGGCCATTGCTTTGCAGCTGCTGGGTGGCATTCACGGTAAACAGGCTAACATCGCCGTTCCAGACGGGGTTGGCCGTAAAATTGCCGTCCGAAAAGTTATCCTGAAGCTGTGCCTGAGCCCGGATTGATATGATCAGGAATAAAAAAAGTAAAAGTCTCTGCATTCGCGTATTGTGCTTAACTTTGTATAACTTCTGCCTAAGGCGAAGTAAGTTACAAATAAAACACGAAATAACAGCAAGTACATAAATGAAAATAGCCGTAGTTGGGGCCACCGGTCTGGTAGGCACCGAAATGTTAAAAGTACTGGAAGAACGCAATTTCCCGGTAACGGAACTGCTGCCGGTTGCGTCGGAACGTTCAGTTGGCGCTACCATTACTTTTAAAGGCAAACCTTATACCGTAGTTTCCATGGCCGATGCCATTGCTGCCAGACCGGAAATTGCCATCTTCTCGGCCGGCGGCAGCATTTCCAAAGAAATGGCCCCGAAATTTGCCGAAGCCGGAACGTTTGTGGTCGATAATTCTTCGGCCTGGCGCATGGACCCGGACAAAAAACTGGTGGTACCGGAAATCAACGCCAGAGAACTGACCAGGGAAGACAAAATAATTGCCAACCCGAATTGCTCTACCATCCAGATGGTACTGGCCTTGCACAAACTGCACGAAGCCTTAAAGGTGAAGCGCATTGTGGTAAGCACCTACCAATCGGTAACCGGAACGGGCAAAAAAGCCGTGGACCAGATGATGAACGAGCGCGCCGGCAAGCAGGGTGAAATGGCCTACGCCTACCCCATCGACCTGAACGTGATCCCACACATCGACGTGTTCGAGGAGAACGGTTACACGAAGGAAGAAATGAAAATGGTGCGTGAAACCAAGAAGATTCTGGGCGACGACTCTATTCAGGTGACGGCTACGGCGGTGCGGATTCCGGTAATCGGCGGCCATTCCGAAAGCGTGAACGTGGAGTTTGAAAAAGACTTTTCTTTAGATGAAGTGTACCGATTGCTCCGCGAAACCGAAGGCGTAAAAGTAGTGGACGACGTGTCGAAACTGGAATACCCGATGCCAAAAGATGCCCACCAGAAAGACGAGGTGCTGGTTGGCCGCGTGCGTTTAGACGAAACCCAACCCAGAACGCTGAATATGTGGATCGTGGCGGATAATTTACGGAAAGGCGCCGCTACCAATGCCGTGCAGATTGCCGAATACCTGGTGGCAAATAAACTGGTTTAAAACGAAATGAAAGTGGAGATCCCAACCGACCGGCCCGTTTTCGAAGGCGAAATAGCTACCTACTGGTTCGAGGATAACGGCATTCTGGTTTCGCTTTCGAAAAGCATTAAACGCACGGTAGAAAACATATCCGGCAACGTGGCCCTGGTAAAACGCATTACCAACAACCAACCGGTTCCTTTGCTGATCTACCTGAAGAATTCGCCGGTTCCGGATAAAGCCACCCGCCAGTTTTCTACGGAACAATTGCCACAGATCTATTCGGCCATGGCCATGGTTTCGGAACCCGGTCTGGCCGGTTTTATCATGAAAATTTTATTTAAACTGAAGCCTTCGCCCATCCCGATGAAAAGCTTTACCAATGTGCAGCAAGCCACCGAATGGCTGAAGCAGTTTTCACCTAAACCCATAAATTCCTGAATGGCATCCGGCACTCCTATTATCCGACAGATCAACTGGCTGGCGCTTGCGTTTCAGCTGTGCGTTTTTGTCGGGCTCGTTTATTTCTTTCAGTGGCTTCAGGTTGGCGCGGCCAGTTTATCGGCCATTGCGGCTTATCTGGTACTGGTGTATTTCCTCCGTTTTTTTCTGGCCAAATACCACCGTTACGGCATGCTGTTCCTGAAAAGAAGTGAATTTGAAGCCGCCATTCCTTACTTCGAAAGCAGCTACGCATACTTCCAGGAAAAACCTTGGCTCGACCGTTTCCGGGCCGTTTTCCTGCTGAGTTCCTCCCGCATTTCTTACCGCGAAATGGCCCTGGTAAATATTGCTTACTGCTATTCCCAACTTGGAAACGGCAGCGAGGCCAAAGCCTATTACAAGCAGGCCTTACAGGAATTTCCGGAAAGCGGCATTGCCCAAGCTGGTTTGAATGCGATGAATGCTACCGGGAAAGAATAATCCTGATCCTTTACTACCGGTTTCTGATCCACTGTTTTAAAAATGGTAGCTTTTGAAGCGAAAAACCGTGCAGGCTGCAAAGTTTGCACGGTTTTTTATTTAAAGTCTGGTGCTCCAAAAATTTTATTTGTCGGGTAAAAGCAGACTGAGGTATGGTTGTTGCGTGTTTTCACCATGGCCGTCAGGCTAAGGAAAAACCCGGTCATCCCGAACACAAGTAAGCGCGAGGAAGCGCGAAACTTGCGAGCGGAGCTCTGAGGGAACTATCGCATACCGAACACGAACGAAAGGTATTTTTTACAGCTACGCTGGGTCCTTTCGACTCCCGTCTCAGGAATGCTCAAATGCCATAGCAGTAACCAATAGTTTCTTCGACAAGCTCAGAATGACCTGCTTTTGTCTTTAACCTGACGGCTATGGTGAAAACACGCAACATAAATATACACGCACATAAGCCCTTAGTATTCAGCAAGTAAAAGCCCATTTGCCAATCTGTAAAAATAACATACATTAGCAAAAAAATACCCGGCCGCTTTATGGCTGCTATAAACAAGTTAGCAGCATTTGTAAAACAGAATGCAGTTATAAGTACTAAATTAAAAACACTTATTATGACAGAAAGAAAAGACGAATTTAAATTAGTTGGGCTCAAACTGAACGGTAAAACCACAAACCAAAATAAACAATCCAGTAAAGATTGTGGGGACTTATGGCATAAATTTGAAACGGATAAAATTTTCGACCTTATCACCGAAAAATTATCCGATGAGATCTATGCTATTTATTTTGACTACGAAAAAGGTGAAACAGCCCCTTTTTCATATTTTATCGGCTGTAAAGTAGGTAAGCATTCAGAAACGCCTAAAGAACTTGCAGAATTAATGATACCTGCTCAGGAATACATAAAATTTACTGCAAAAGGGGCTATGACCGGTTGCATAACCGATACCTGGAAAGAAATACGAAATTCGGACATAAAACGAAGTTTTGGATTTGATTTCGAAGTGTATGATGAAAGAAGTAAGGATTGGAGTGATGGCGAAGTAGATATCTATATTTCAAAAATGGACTAAACAAAATACTGAAGAACTAAAAAAAAAAACCGCGAACATCGATTTGCCGCAATATCGGGGAACGTGCTTCTATGATACTTTTGTGATTTACCACAGTGTAGTTCTTCTTATGAACATTAGTGCTAAAAATCCGCCGCTTCCATAATGCCCTAAACGTTAACCAAAAAATCCATCAATCACCTTAACCTAAATTCTAAACCTATGAACACCTCCGAAAAAATCAGCATTACCATAGAAACCACCGTTAACGCGCCGGTAGAAAAAGTTTGGCAGTTCTGGACCGAACCCGAGCACATAACCCAATGGAACAACGCCTCCAACGACTGGCACACGCCCCGCGCCGAAAACGATCTCCGCGCCGGCGGAAAATTCCTGTCCCGCATGGAAGCAAAAGACGGCAGCTTCGGTTTCGATTTTGAAGGCACTTATGACAAAGTAAAACCAAACGAACTGATCACCTATTCCCTCGGCGACGGCCGTAAAGTAAAAATAGATTTTACCACCAACGGTTCCGAAACCAAGGTAGCTGAAACCTTCGATGCCGAAGATACCAACTCGGCAGAAATGCAGCGCCAGGGCTGGCAGGCCATTCTGGACAACTTTAAGAAATACGTGGAGGCGAATTAATTTTTCAACTTTCTAACTGAAGCGCCGGGTGTAAGTATCCGGCGCTTTTTTATTTCAGAATGCTCATCCTTTTACCTTTCAACTATTTTTCTTTATAAACCAAACAATCTACCGGAACGTGTATAAGTAAACCAGTTTGATTAACAGGAAGAAACCCTTAATTTAGTCTCATGAAGCATTATTCAGAAATAATTACCATCGATCCGCAAGTTCGGTTTGGCAAACCTTGCATAAGAGGCATGCGCATTACGGTTTACGATATTCTGAGCTGGCTGGCTTCGGGTATGAGCACGCAGGAGATTCTGGAAGACTATCCGGAATTAACCGAAGAAGATATCCAATGTGCTTTGGCATATGCGGCCGACCGGGAGCATAAACTCAGAATTGCCTCGTGAAGCTGCTCTTCGACCAGAATATTTCCTTTCGGGTAATCCTTCATTTACAAGAACTTTTCCCCCAGGCCAGACACGTTAAAGACTTCGGTCTCCAGTTTTCAACCGACCGGCAAATCTGGACCTTCGCGAAAGAAAATGGCTACCACATTGTTACTTTTGATTCTGATTTCTTTGATCTGGTCACACTGCATGGCCATCCGCCTAAAATAATCTGGCTTCGGGTCGGAAATACCTCAAGCAAAAATTTGGCAATCGTAATTTCTCATCATTATGAAAGTATTAAAAGCTTTCTTTCTGAGGAGCAATACCAGGAAATTGCCTGCTTAGAAATTGATAAATAACGGATACAATAAAATACTCCAGACGTTAAATTTTTCTATCTAACACTCCCTATTCTATAAACCAAGTTCTGAAATGCAAAACCATTCCCAAAGTGTAGAAACCCAAATGCTGATAAGAAAACCGGCCTCACAAGTTTTTGAAGCGTTCATCGATCCGGAGATCACGAAGAATTTCTGGTTTACGAAAGGCAGCGGCAAACTGGAAACCGGCAAAACCATAACCTGGGAATGGGAAATGTACGGCGTTGCTGCCAACGTATTGGTAAAAGAAATTCTGCCGAATGAGAAAATCACCGTTGAATGGGACGAACCGGCTACTACGGTAGAATTTAACTTTAAAGCACTCAGCGAAAAAGCTACCTACGTAACCATTAAAAACCACGGCTTTCAGGAAACCGGCGACGCGCTGCTGCACGTGATCAAAGATGCGACCGGCGGTTTTACTACCGTACTGGACGGCTTAAAAGCTTTTATGGAGCATGGCATTAACCTGAACCTGATCGCCGATAAGTTTCCGAAAGAAGTCATGCAGCATCCGTAAATGATTATTGCCATAATGTATTTAAATGCCAGGGACTTTCTTAACTGGCATTTTTTATTTGAGCAAGCTAAACGCAGGTTCCTTACCTCCTGCAAAATACCCTTTCCCTTACCTGCCTGAACCAAAGCTGCACTTTTGCAGTAGCAATCCTATTTCCCTGCTATGCTGAACCAGCTTCTTGAAATCCGCAAAACCGACCGCAAGTGGCACCTGCCCGTGGTGGCGGGGCTTTGCGTGGGCATTCCGGTGCTGGCGGGCTATTATACCGGGCACTTGCAGGATGGCAAACTGGCTTCCATGGCGGCATTGGTTATCCTTTACATCCAGTCGCAACATTTAGTGAACCGCATGATCATCCTGATGGCCTGCTCCTTCGGCATCCTGCTTTCGTTTGCGGTGGGCGTAACGTTCAGCTTTGATCCGTATGTAGCGGCGCTGGTGCTGGGCATTTTCTCTTTTGCAGTTCACCTGGCCTTGTACTTCCTGAAAATGGTGCGGCCGCCCGGTAATTTCTTTTTCCTGATGCTCGCATCGGTAGCCATTTGCCAGCCCTTCAATCTTGCCACCGTACCGCACAAGCTCGGCCTGATCGGTATCGGAACCATCATTTCCTGTGTAATTGGGTTAGTTTACAGCCTGCTTATCTTAAGGCCGCTGAACGCCGGCAACGAAACCATTACCGTAAACAAAAACCCCTACGTGAACTTTATTGAGTCGGTAACTTACGGTTTCTTTGTGGGCCTGGCTTTGCTGGTGGGGAATTTACTGGAACTCGAAAACCCGTATTGGGTGCCCACTTCCTGTGCCGCCGTCATGCAGGGCATCAGCACCCGGCACGTCTGGCAACGAAGCATTCAGCGTATTTTAGGCACCTTTGTTGGCCTAATTTTAACCTGGGGAATCTTATTACTGCACCCGAGCCTGCTGCAAATTTGCCTCGGCATTATAGCGCTGCAAATAATGGTAGAATTCCTGGTTGTGCGCAATTACGGCATTGCGGTAGTTTTCATTACCGTGCTCACCATTTTCCTGGCCGAAACCGGAGCTTCCTTAACCCAAAACCCAACGAACCTCATCGAAACCCGCTTTTACGACATTCTGATCGGAAGCATTATCGGAGGGTTTGGTGGTTGGATCTTATTCCATGAAAAGCTGCAATTTCTGGCTACGAGGCAACTCCGCAAAGCCCGGATCGCCCTCGCCCGGAAAAAATCAGAATAAGGATTCTCTACCCAAATACCAGCTCCGCAAATTTCTCTACCGATTTCCGGGTTTCGTAAGGTTTTTCGAACATACCCATGTGGCCGGTTCCGCCGAGGAAAACCGTGGTGCTGTTGTTCGGCAAATGGCATTGCTGCAAGGTAGCTTCCAGGGGCACGGCGCCGTCTTCTTTGCCGGCAATGATCAGCACCGGATAAGCCGCTTTTTTTAAAACCTGCAGGCGTTCTTTGCGGTCGCGCATAGCCCGGAGCGTTTTCACAATGGATTCTCCCGGAGTAGCCTTGCCGATTTTTTTCAGTAATTCGATAGCGTTTTTACACTTGTCGCGGTTGTCTGCGGCAAACAGCGGGGCCACGAAAGAATCCATGAAAACGTCTACGCCGTGCTTCTGCACAAATTCGATGGTCTTATTGCGGGCTTCTTTTTTCTCTTCGGTATCGGGCAAGGCACTGGAATGGAACAAACACAAACCCTGCAGCATTTTTGGGTATTTTTCAGCAAAAGCCAGACCTACGTATCCGCCCAAGGAATGTCCTACCAGAACACACTTTTTAATATGAAGCCGCTTTAATTCCGCGTGGACCGCTTCGGCCATGCCTTCAATCGAATGGTTCTCCAGGGTTTCCGGGTTTTCGCCGAAGCCCGGCAGGTCTAAAGACACGCAATGAAATGTTTCCGGCAGCTTTGAAATAAAGTCCGTCCAGATCTCTTTGCTTTCACAGAAGCCGTGGAGGAATACAAGCGTGTTTTCGGCAGGTTTGGTAGTCATAGTTTTTCAGGGGATTCAGTAGCGTTATTTCGTAATTCGTGGCCGCCTGCTTTCGCTGACGGAGAAGCAAACGAAAGTACGAAAAAAAACCTCACAGGTCTCGAAGACCTGTGAGGTTTAAGTTAGTTTTTCAGGCCGAAACCCTAGTGTTTTTATCGAACCGTTACCGGCTGCAGGATCATTTCGCGCACGGTGCGTTCAATGTCTTCCGGCGCGAAACCGCATTCTTTGTGCAGTTGCAGTTGGCTGCCGTGCTCGATGTATTTATCCGGAATACCGAGGCGTTTTACCTGCGCATGGTAGTTATGATCGGCCATAAACTCGAGCACCGCGCTACCGAAACCACCCTGCAAGCAACCATCTTCTACGGTAATGATCTTGTCGTACTCCCGGAAAATTTCGTGCAGCATTTTTTCGTCGATCGGCTTGGCAAAACGCATGTCGTAGTGGCCCGGACGGATGCCTTCTTTCTGCAGTTTTGTGCAAACATCTACGGCGTAGTTACCAATGTGACCGATGGTTAAAATTGCTACTTCTTCGCCTTCCTGAATTACCCGGCCGGTACCAACCGTAATGCGTTTCAGCGGGGTGCGCCATTCTGGCATCACGCCTTCGCCGCGCGGGTAACGGATGGTAAACGGCCCCATATCCGGCTGACTGGCCGTGAACATCAGGTTGCGCAATTCCGATTCGTTCATCGGCGCCGAAACGATCATGTTCGGCAGGCAGCGCATGTAGGCAATATCGAAAGCACCGTGGTGCGTCGGGCCGTCGGCACCAGCTAAACCAGCGCGGTCGAGGCAGAAAACCACGTTCAGGTTCTGGAGGCAAACGTCGTGCATTACCTGGTCGTAAGCCCGCTGCATGAAGCTGGAATAAATATTACAGAACGGCACCAACCCTTGCGTGGCCAGACCAGCCGAGAAGGTAACCGCGTGCTGCTCGGCAATGCCCACGTCGAACGCGCGGTCCGGCATAGCCTTCATCATGATGTTCAGGGAACAACCGCTCGGCATGGCCGGGGTGATGCCCATAATTTTATCGTTCTGTTCGGCCAGTTCTACCATGGTATGTCCGAAAACATCCTGGTACTTTGGCGGCTCCGGTTTTTCCGGTACCGTTTTATAGATCTCGCCGGTAATTTTATCGAACAAGCCCGGCGAATGCCACTTGGTCTGGTCTTTTTCGGCCAGGGCGTAGCCTTTGCCTTTTACCGTTACGCAATGCAGCAGTTTCGGGCCCGGAATGTTTTTCAGATCGTTCAGAACCGAAACCAGGTGATTGATATCGTGGCCATCCACCGGACCGAAATACCGGAACTTCAGGCTCTCGAATAAATTGCTTTGCTTGAGTAAAGTTGCTTTAATGCCGCTCTCCACTTTGCTGGCGATCTGTTGCGCATTCGGGCCGAATTTGCTGATCTTGCCCAGAATGTTCCAGATCTCGTCGCGCACTTTGTTGTAGGTGCGGGAAGTAGTGATATCGGTTAAATATTCTTTCAGCGCGCCCACGTTCGGATCGATGGACATGCAGTTGTCGTTCAGAATTACGAGCAGGTTGGAATTGGTAACGCCCGCGTGGTTCAGCGCCTCAAACGCCATACCGGCCGTCATGGAACCGTCGCCGATCACAGCAATGTGCTGCTTTTCGGTTTCGCCTTTGTATTGCGAAGCCACAGCCATACCCAACGCTGCCGAAATAGAAGTTGATGAATGGCCCACGCCAAACGTATCGTACTCCGATTCTTTGCGCTTCGGAAAACCGGAAAGGCCTTTGTATTTGCGGTTGGTATGAAAAACGTCGCGGCGGCCGGTTAAGATCTTGTGTCCGTAAGCCTGGTGCCCTACATCCCAAACCAATTGATCGGAAGGCGTATTGAAGATATAGTGCAACGCTACCGTTAGCTCTACTACCCCGAGGCTGGCCCCGAAATGCCCGCCGTAGATCGACACATTGTCGATAATAAACTGGCGCAACTCCTGGCAAACCTGTACCAATTGGTCCTGGCTCAGTTTCTTAAGGTCATCGGGCGAATTGATGTTCGCTAACAGCGGTCCGGGTTCTATGGTCATGCTGGGTGAGTTTCTAATTAGTATCTTAACAAAAACTGTGCAAAAAAGTTTGCCTCCGGCTTTCGTTTATTTGCGCATTTAAGCAGGTAAAATTACACATTTTTCGAATATGCCGCCGCCCGAATTTTCCACGCTTCCACGAGCCTGGGGTTGAGGCCTGAAAGTTAAACGCAATTTTGTGTTAAAGGGTATGTTTATGGGTGGAAAAATTACCCCACCTAAATCCTCCCCTAAAAACAGGGGAGGACTTTTACGCAATACTGTGAAACCACCCCCAACCCCTCCTTGAAAAAAAGGAGGGGAGCTGCCTGCTACTACCGCAATAATGTAGGCAGGGATTTATCGCAATAATGTGGGGCAGGGACAAGCCCGGCCCGTACAGAAATTTCAGGCTGGGAAAAAAATCATTCGAGAAAATCAAAAATCTTATAATCCTTTAATCCTGTTCAAAATCAATCGTAAAGCACGATCACGATCTTCGTTTTTATCTCAATTTCTTCGGTTTCCGGATGGTAATTTATTAGGAGGGAATAATCTTCTTTATCCAGTTCCCTGGCGTTTTTCGGGCTGCTTTTTTCGAATTTTACGTCGTTTATTTCTACCGTTAAAGCAAAGGGTTTCTTTGGTTTAGGAACTTTAAAAGCATCTGTGATTTGGGCAGAATCCGGGGTAGTAAGCGTTTGGTGATAAACCAGTTTCTGGTTGAGGTAAACTTTTACTTTATCGTTACGGAACGTTTGCCCCAGCTCGATCTTCAGTTTCTGGCGTTGCGGTTGTTTTGCAAAAGCTTCGTGCCTGCAAACGCAACACAAGAAAATAAGGAGCAAGCAGTTAAGTTTATTTGAAAGCAGTTTCAGCATAATGCATAAACGCAAATTCGGCAGAAAAGTACCCCTCCCCTAATTCAGGGGAGGGAGTTTTTGTAGGGACAGGTCGCGACCTGTCCGCACGCTTATTGGAAAAAATTTTCCAAATAATTCAAATTACCGGATCACCTTTATTCCAGCATTTCCCTCCAAACCCTGCCGCTACCTAAAGTTTACTGCATCAAAAGTCCTCCCCTGTTTTTAGGGGAGGATTTAGGTGGGGTTCCTGCCAAATTATTCCGTAATTTTACAATTCCGGCAAAATGCTACCGTTTTACCGGAAAAAAGTACCGGCAAACCAGGTCCTGCTACCTGCTACTTGCCTCCTGATACCGATAAAAGTGAGTTTCGAAATAAAATTACCCCTTTTTGAAGGTCCTTTCGACCTGCTGCTGTTCTTCATCGAGCGCGATGAGCTGGACATCCATGACATTCCGATCTTCAAGATCACGAACGATTTTATGGATTACCTGAAGCAGCTCGAGAACCTGAACATGGAAGTGGCCAGCGATTTTATCCTGACGGCCGCTACGCTCATGCGCATTAAAGCCAAAATGCTACTGCCGCGCACCGAAAAAGACGAAGAAGGCAACGAAATTGACCCGCGGAAAGAACTGGTGCAGCACCTATTGGAGTACAAGAAATACAAAAGCGTGCTGCAGGAACTTTCCGCAATGGAAGAAAACCGCCTGAAGCAGGAAAAGCGCGGCAACGTGGAAGACGAAATGAAGATCCTGGCGGCCAAGAATTCGGTGGAGCTGGAACTGCAGGACCTGAGTTTGTATAAGCTGATGCGGGTTTTCGAGAACGTGATGAAGCGGTTCGAGGAAGAAGAAAACCGGCCGAAGCACACCGTTTACACTTATCCCTACACCATCGAGCAACAGCGCGTTTTTGTGCAGGCCAAGGTCCGCACCCAGGGCATTATGAAGTTTACCGAACTGTTAACCGAGTACCCGGACAAAATAGGCGTGATCTTTAACTTTCTGGTTATTCTCGAGTTAATTCAACTAAACGAAATCTGGGTGCAGGTAAGCGAAGGATTCAATAACTTTGAAATTCATGCCACGCCTGAAACCCTTACCCATACTGAAAGCGATCCCGAATAAATGGATTTAAATAAACGCAGTTTTCTCCGTCATTTTACCCCTGCCAAAATTGCCATTCCGGTATTGCTGGGCCTAATTGTGGTGGCCTGGATGATCTACAAAGACCCGGAATCGGCGAAGTTCTCGAATCTGCTTCAGGCTAAACTCCACTGGATCCTGATCACGTTTGCCGTGCTTATAATCCGCGATTTTGGCTACATGTACCGCATCCGCCACATTACGGGTAAATTTCTGAGCTGGCGACAATCCATCGACGTGATCATGCTTTGGGAGTTTGCTTCCTGTGTAATGCCTTCAGTGGTGGGCGGCACCGGCATTGCTACGTTTCTGCTGCACAAGGAAGGCATAAAACTCGGAAAATCGCTGGCCTACGTAATGGTAACGGCCATGCTCGATAACTGGTATTTTGTGCTGGTTGCGCCGGTTATTTTCCTGTTCGGCGCGCATCAGATCTTCCCCGAAGTACACGGGGCAGGCTTTTCCGTAAGCAAGGGTCTGGAATATGCTTTTCTTACGAGCTACGTGCTGGTAACGGTTTATGCCTCTATTATGACCTACGCGCTTTTTGTAAACCCGAACGCCGTAAAACGTCTGCTCATCCGTATTTTCAGTTTCAGTTTCCTAAAGCGCTGGCGCCCGGTGGCTTTCCGCCACGGCAACGAACTGGTGTGGGCTTCCCACGAAATTAAAGGCCATACCTACGGTTACTGGGTCAAAGCCGGTCTTTCCACCGCCTTCGTCTGGACGGCCCGCTACTTCCTCATCAACTGCCTCATTGCCGCCTTCACCGACCTTCATCTAATGGACCACCTGCTTATTTTCGCCCGGAACTTCAGCTATAAAGTGGTACTGATGGTGGCCGTTACGCCGGGCGGCGCGGGCATTGCCGAAATTGCGTTCCCTACGTTCTTCGGAGCCTATTTAGGCGCTTTAACCACCTTTACTGTATTGCTTTACCGCATTGTAACACATTATTTATACCTGATGCTGGGCTCTATTTTCCTGCCCCGCTGGATCAAGCGCGTGTACAGCGAAGAACACGAAGCCGCCGTGGCCCAAGCCGTGGAAATACGCTAAGGTTTCAGACTGAAAAAGTAAAAAGGCTGCCCCGGAAGATTTCGGGGCAGCCTTTTTTTTATGTGGAGGATTTGTATCCAGATCAGCTTATGCGTTCAGCAGGATCATTCGTTTCGTATCCTGAAAACCCTCGGCTGTTAACTGGTAAAAGTAAGTGCCGGCTTTCAGGTTTCGGTTTTGTACGAGTTCCTGCCATTGTACCTGATGCTGACCGGCGACGTACTTTTTCCGCTGTTTTGCTACCGTTTGGCCGAGGCTGTTGTAAACCGTTAGTGCAACTTCTTCCGGTTTAGCTAAATTGAAATTAATGCTGGTGTGCTTTGAGAAAGGATTTGGCTGGTTTTGGAAGAGTTGGATTTTTGAGGTTGAGATTTCATCAATTGCGCCCAGAACATCAGGACCTAACTTTACAACCCAAAAGTCGGATTGTCCTTCAGAAATTTGGCTCTTGTCTCTGCTCATACCAGAATAAGATCCTGCTCCTAAAATATATCCTCCATCAGAAGTCTGTTGTAAGGCATTAAAAACATCTCCGTCTGCTCCGCCAATGGTCCTGTCCCAAACTTTTGTACCGTTAGCATCTAACTTCAGAAACCATCCGTCTGTTGTACCTTGTAAGTTTTGGCTCTTATCCCCGGATATACCCGAATAAGAAATTCCACCAATAAAATACCCACCATCCAAGGTGATGTCTAAATCTGTCAGGATATCGGCACTGTTTCCGCCAAAGGTTTTATCCCAGACTTTATTTCCAGAGCCATCTAGTTTTATTACCCAATAATCATTCATTCCTCTGCCAGGCTCACTTTTGTCTCCTGATTGGCCTGACTGTGAGTTACCTCCGAGAATATAGCCGCCATCATTAGTCAGTTCTATTTTGGCTAATTCATCATTATCAGCCCCTCCAAAGGTTTTATCCCATTGTTTATTCCCTTGGGCATCAATTTTAATAATCCAATAATCAGTACCTCCATTGCCGGGCTGGCTCTTATCGCCTGTCTGTCCAGATCTGGAAGGGCCGCCCAGAACATATCCTCCGTCAGGGGTTTGTTTTATAGAAGTTAAAACTTCTGAATCAGTTCCGCCAAAGGTTTTATCCCAAGCTTTGTTCCCCAATGCATCCGTTTTGACTATCCATATATCATTACTTCCTACGTTTATCTGGCTCTTATCGCCAGTTTGACCTGAACCTGAACTACCTCCAAAAATAAACCCGCCATCTGAAGTTACCTGTAGATCATTTATCCAATCAGGCTCAACTCCGCCAAAACTTTTATCCCATACTTTATTTCCGGAAGCATCTATTTTCACTATCCAAAAATCTTCGTAAGGTGACTGATTCATTTGCAGGGGCTGAGTTTTATCTCCGCTTTGGCCTGACCTGGACCATCCACCTAAAATATAACCTCCATCTGAGGTTTGGTGTAAGGCTGAAAGCCCATCCGGCTCACTTCCTCCAAAGGTTTTATCCCAAATCTTATTCCCATTTCCATCTGTCTTCACAACCCAAAAGTCACTAATCCCCCTTGATGGCTCGCTCTTACTTCCATTCTGGCCAGATTGTGAATTACCTCCCATTATGTATCCTCCATCAGAAGTTTGCTTGATAGAAGATATAGCATCTTCATTGCTTCCTCCAAACGTTTTATCCCACTGCTTCGCAGGGCCATTTTGTGCATTAGAAGAAAAAGGAAGAAATGCGCTTATTAAACAGCCCAATACCAGGCTCTTTAAGAATGTATTGTTTTTCATGAAACAAAGATAGCGCATCAACTAGAATAAAACCGGTAACAACTGTAAAATCTCAACCTACTACTTCTCCCCAAAAAAGAAGTGCTTAATCTTCTGAAATGGGCTTCTATGCATAAGCTTCACCCCGGAATCATGTACCTGCGATTGCATTTGCCGGAGCTGCAGTTCGCGGGGGTTGCGGTGTAGCATGTTTTCGAATTCTTTCAGGGTGGTTTTGCGGTGGATGGTCCAGCGTTTGAGTTGGTAGAGGTGCGCATTCCAGCGGTTCACGCCTACCGTGGAAGTAAACATGGCTTCGTAACCCGCATCTTCGGTGGCAAACATTACCTCACGGTTGTAGCAGCCTTCCGGCACCGATAAATATTTCACCTCCGTTCCGGTTTCCGCCTCAATAATGCGCTTCGATTCGGTCAGTTCCTTATGCAGTTCAGGTCCCGGAAGTTTTAAAAGATTGCTGCCGGAAAGGGTATGCGAACCGAGCAAAAAACCGGCTGCGGCCATTTTCCGATACTGCGCCCAGCTTTCGGGGGAAGTTTGATTTTGAACCGTAATGAAAAAGGCCGCCGGAAAACTGTAGTGTTTCAGTAACGGATAGGCCACTTCGTAATCGGTTTCGTTACCGCCGTCGAAGGTGATGGCCAGTACGTGCCGGTGCCAGCGTTTGCCTTTATAGATGGCTTCCACTACTTGGTCCAGCGAAACTACCGGCATTCTTAATTTATTGATCAGGGCCAGCTGGGCTTCAAATGTCTCCCTGGTTACCGTCAAGGCCTGGACTTCCGGAGTATTTACGGAAGGCTTTCCGGTTTCAATAGCATGGTAGTTTAAGATAAGGACGTTGTGCATACTGCTGTTCCTGCCTGGCTAATATTCTGAAAACAATATAATCGGGGAAAGAGATATTTAACAATACGTATCGATCACGAACTCCGGCCAAAACTTCCTGAAAAAAATACCGCAACCAGAATCAAAATTCCGGCTGCGGTAAAAAATAAGACGTGCAATAAATTAACTCAGATCTGACCGGCCACTATGCCAATGCCTTCCTGAAACGTGTGCGGTTTGTAGCCCAGTTCTTTTTTAGCTTTCTCAATAACAAACCCGGTTCTGGGTGGCCGCTTTGCCGGTTGGGTAAACTTAGAGGCATCTGTTTTCTGAATAAGGGAAGCATCGAGCTTAAAATAATCGGCAACCTGCAAGGCCATCTGGTAAGGCGTGAGCAATTCTTCGCCGGAAATATTGTAAATACCCGTAGCACTTTTCTGTGCTGCCAGCCAGCAGCCCTGCGCCAGGTCTTCGGCCAAAGTAGGCGTGCGGAACTGGTCGTCTACCACCTGAATGGTTTTTCCGGCTTCCAGACTGTTTTTCACCCACAGCACAATGTTGGAACGGCCGTAATCATGCACGATCCCATAAACCAAAACGGTACGCAAAATTGCCCACGGACAAGCCGCTTTTTTCACGATCTCTTCTGCTTCAAGTTTGGTCTGGCCGTAGTAATTCACCGGCTTAGGAGCAGCTTCTTCGTCGTAAGGACCGGCTGCGCCATCGAAAATAAAATCGGTGGAAACGTGCGTAAAGTGCGTATTATATTTTTCGCAGGCCTCAACCAGGTATTGCACGGCCGTTACATTCTGGGCGTAGCAGGCTTCCCGTTCGGTTTCACAAATATCTACGTTGGTCTGGGCGGCGGTATGAATTACGTGCGTAGGCCTGAAATTTTCAAAAACAGCTTGTACCTCTTCTGGCCGGGTAATGTCCATGCTTCGGAAATTAACCTCCGGAAAAATACCGGCCACCTTGTTTTTACCGCGCGAGGTAGTCAGGAGTTCTACTTCCGGATTTTCGGCCAGCAAACCGGTCAGCTTCTGCCCGAGCAAGCCATTTGAACCGGTAATAAGCAAACGCATTTTCACCATTCCGGCCTTAGCTTTTTACTTTTTCTTTTACCTTAGCTTCCTTTACCTTCTTCTCCTTTTTGGCCATTTCCGGATACTGGTAACCGTATTTTTTGGTGATGTCTTTCTTCTTCATCGTTTCCACTTTCACGGTCATTTTCACGTCGGTCAGCGGACGGTCGCGGTAATCTTTCGGCTGTTTGGCAATGGCATCTACTACTTCAAGGCCCGAAATGGTTTGCCCGAAAACGGTATAATTTCCGTCCAGAAAGTGCGTGCCTAATTCGTTCTGTACAATATAAAACTGGCTGCCACTCGATTCCTTTTTCGGGTTTTCGGTACGGGCTGCCGCCACCGCGCCTTTCACGTGCTTCAACTCCGGGTTAAATTCCGCCGGAATGGTATATCCTGGTCCGCCCGCTCCGTCGTCGTTCGGCGAATCGTTTTTGGAGTTCGGATCGCCGCCCTGGATCATGAAATTTTCGATAACCCGGTGAAAGGTAGTGCCATTAAAATAACCTTCTTTGGCCAGCTTCAGGAAATTCGCTTTATGCAAAGGCGTCTGGTCAAAGAGGATCAGCTTGATTTCGCCTTGCGGCGTGGTGATGGTCACGACATCGTCTTTCTTGGAAGGCTTCTTTTTCTTCTGAGCAAAGGCGGAAGAAACCACCAGCAGAACGAGCAAAAACGGTAAGGTAAAACGCTTAAAAACAGACATAATTCTTAATGTGCTAATTTTTTAATGTGGTAATGTGCTAATAATTCGAAAACGTGAAGATGGGAAAATGATTTTAATATTTCCGGAATTTCTAACGCATAGGTGTGGCAGAAAATATATTGTCGAAAATGTCGGGGGAATGGATTATCATTAAATCGTAGAGACGCCCTATTAGGGCGTCTCTACAGGTGGCATTTCTACCGTATTGCATCCCATTTTCGCAACGAAATCTAAATCAGGATCACAAATAATCACATCTGTTTCTGCTGCGCCCTGATATCTGCCAGAATTCCTTTTCCTCCTTTTTCCAGCACGGTTTCAGCCAGTTGTCGTCCCAGCTTTTCGGCATCCGAAGCTGCACCGCTGAACGTCTCGCGGATCATTTGTTGTCCGTCCAGGCTGATGATGCCGCCGGTGATGGATACCTGCCCTTCGTGCAGGGAAGCCAGGGCAAACGACGGAATGCTGCAGCCGCCTTCCATGGTGCGTAAAAAGGCGCGTTCGGTTCTCAGGCAAACGGCGGTTTCTTCGTGATTGAGCGCCTGCTTCAGTATTTCCTTCCGGGCCGGGTCCAGGCTTTTAGCACTTTCAATGGCTACACTCCCCTGCCCTACAGCTGGAATGAATTGGTCAAAACTCAGCACCTGGGTTATCCATTTCACGTAATCCATGCGGTGCACGCCGGCGTAAGCCAGCAACAGCCCGTCGAACTGCTGTTCTTCCATTTTCTGCAGACGGGTCTGCAGGTTGCCGCGCGCTTCTACGGTTCTGATGTTCGGGTAAAACTTTTTCAGCAGGGCTTTGCGGCGCGTAGAGGATGTACCAACTACAATGTTTTCGCTGTCGAGGGTTAATTCCGGATTGAAGGAAAGCAGCACGTCGGCCGGATTTTCCCGTTCCATAAAGGCCAGCAATTCCAGGTCATCGTCCAGGCTCGACTGCACATCTTTGGCGCTGTGCACGGCAATATCGATACTGCCATCCCGCAAGGCTTCTTCCAGTTCTTCGGTAAAAACGCCCTTGGAACCGATCTTGGACAGCGAAACATCTAAGATCTTATCGCCCTTGGTGGTGAAGATCACGATCTCGGTCTGCAGACCCGCCGCTTTAAGTTTCTCTTCCGCGTTGTACGCCTGCCATAAAGCAAGCTTGCTGCCGCGCGTCCCGATCCGGACCGGTTTGTCAGAAATTACCATAGTTTAGATTATTCGATTGTTCGGTATTCGATTGTTCGACTTTATTCATTTGCCGAAAATTCGAACTTCGAACAATCGAACAGTCTTAAAGTGAACATACGAGAATTATTTCATTTTCAGAAACTTTGCCAGTTGCAGCGATACATCTACGAACACCATTTTCGGGTTGGCGTTGCGCTCGATGTGGTAGTGCGCCTGGTTCAGTTCGTTGCTCAGCAGGTCTACGTTGTGCGGCTGAATTACTTTGGAGAACTTGCTTACGAAATCGGCTTCGGCCGGTGGCACGAAACCAGCCAGGGCCGGATCCACGCCGTAAAGCATCACCCGCCGGATAACCGAAAGCGCGTATTGCAGGAAGTTCTTCTGGTTTTCGCGGCCCAGCTTCTGAAAGTCTTCGCTCATTTTAATTACCGGCGCAAACTTTTCGGAAAAACAAAGGCGCATCCAGTCTACAAAGAACGAAAAATAATCGGAAGTCATTTCCTGGCTCAGCTGGCCGGCTAACCGCAAATTCCTTTCAGCCAACTGCGCGATCTGGGCGGCCTTCTGCTCCTCGGTCCCGAAATTTTCTTTCAGGTACTGCATGGTTTCTTCCGGCGAAAAAGCCCGCACTTTAACCAGCTGCGTCCGCGAAAGAATAGTAGCCAGCAGTTTTTCCGGCGAATTCGATACCAACAGGAAAATAGTTTGCGGCGGCGGTTCTTCCAGCAATTTCAGCAAGGCATTGGCCGAAGTCGGGTTCAGCAGTTCCGGAAGCCAGATGAGCACAATTTTAAATTCCGCTTCAAAAGCCTTTAAAGAAACCAAACGCAACAAGCCCTTGGCTTCTTCCTTGGAAATATTGCCCTGCTTATTTTCCGCGCCAATAAACTGCAGCCAATCGTTAAGCGACTGGTAGGGATTTTCGAGCAAAAACTCGCGCCACTCCGGCAGGAAATTTACGCTCAGCGCTTCCTTTTTCGGCGTATTCACCACCGGCATAATGAACTGCATGTCCGGGTGAACCAGCTTATTCATTTTAGAGCAGCTGCTGCACTGTCCGCACGAATCGGTCTCCTGCTTGTTTTCGCAATTCAGGAACGTGGCGTACGCCAGGGCCAGCGCCAGGTTGGCTCCTCCTTCCGAACCCATAAACAACTGCGCATGCGCCACGTGCCGGTTACGCACCGAATTTATGAGAACTTGCTTGGTTTCGGCATGGCCGATAATTTGATTGAACTGCATAATTTACCCCACCCCCGGCCAGCTAAAAACAGCTGGAGTTTGGAGGCTTGTACTTATATGTTACTTTTTTAGCCTCAATGGCTAACGTTTTATTTCAGACCTCACCTTTCAAACCTCACAGGTTTTGGAAACCTGTGAGGTTTTTCTTTTGCCGGTATTTTGCCTTGATATTGGCTGTTTCCGGGTTGGCTGAAACAACCAGCCTGATTAAAAACAACCACCCCCAACCCCTCCTTGAAAAAAGGAGGGGAGCTTTTCTTACTACTCCCCTTGACCATTTTAGCCTGAAAGGCTACCGTTTTCCTATGCTTCAACCATCCTAATCAAAACTACTGATGCTAAAATTCAGCAGACTGCAGCTCCCCTCCTTTTTTCAAGGAGGGGTTGGGGGTGGTTAAAATTCCCTCCCCTGATTTAGCTACTAGGTTCGGGTCAAAAATTCCGGCTTGCCGCGGTTTCTTCAAAAACGTGCGTCAGGATGTCTTTTTCTGTCTGGTCCAAAACTTTGCCGCGGCGGGCCATTACTTTTTCGGCTACTTCAAATACCTTCCGGAGCTGGTAGGTTTCGAAACCGGAGACGCCGCCCCAGGCAAAGCTTGGGATAAAGTTGCGCGGGAAGCCGGAACCGAAAATATTGGCGCTTACGCCCGTTACTGTGCCCGTATTGAACATGGTGTTGATGCCACATTTCGAGTGGTCGCCCATCATGAGGCCGCAGAACTGCAGTCCGGTATTTTTGAAACCGCCCTGCGCGTGGCTCCAGAGCTTTACGTCGGCGTAGTTGTTTTTCAGGTTGCTGGTATTGGTATCGGCGCCCAGGTTGCACCATTCACCAATTACGGAATTCCCCAGGAAACCGTCGTGGCCTTTATTGGAGTGCGCAAAAAGCACGGAATTGCTGATCTCGCCGCCTACTTTGGAATGCGGGCCAACGGTGGTGTCGCCGCGCATTTTTGCCCCCATGTTTACCACGCTGCCCTCGCAAAGCGCAAACGGGCCTTTTATGAGCGAACCTTCCTGAACTTCCGAATTTTTGCCCAGGTAAATAGGGCCGCTTTCAGCATTTAAAACGGCCGCGCGGATCTTTACGCCTTCTTCGATGAAAATATTTTCTTCGCCGTAAACGATGGTATGCCGGTCGTTTACCGGCTGACTTTCTCTTCCGGCGGTAACCAGTTTAAAATCGGCCCGGATCTGGGCGGCGTTGAACACGAATATTTCCCAGGGCTGCTGCAGCACGATGTGCGGTTGCACGAGTTCGCGGCGGGTGGCCGGTTCATGGTCGTAAAGGTGCTCCGGCAAACCGAAAAATTCTGCTCCAGCATTTAAGGCAATGAGCCTGCCTTCGTGCATCAGCGCTTCGCCGGGCGTCAGGGCCGCGATATCGGCAGCCAGAAATTCGTCCGGGAAAACGGCGCCGTTCACGTAAATATTAGCGGCAGCAGTTTTATCGGAGAATTTAGCCTGCAGGTACCGCTGGGTCAGGAAAGAGACCGGTTGTTTGGCAAAATGCGCCCATTTTTCGGCAATGGTTAAAATACCAACGCGGATATCGGCCACCGGACGGGTGAACGTGAAGGGCAGCAGGTTCTGCCGGATGGCGGGTTCGTCGAAGAGGATCAGGTTCATGATACAAAAATAAAAAAGTCTTCCCGAAAACCTCGGAAAGACTTCTTAATATTAATTAGCGGCTTAAAACTACGCTTTTTTCGCGTAACGCTGCTTGAATTTGTCGATACGGCCTGCTGTATCCACGAAAAGGTTTTTACCGGTGTAGAACGGGTGGGAAGCAGAAGAAACCTCTACCTTAATTACCGGATACGTTTTGCCGTCTTCCATGGTAATCGTTTCGTTCGAAGTCATGGTAGAACGGGTGATAAATTTAAAATCGCTGGATGTATCCTGAAATACCACCTCTCTGTACTGTGGGTGAATGTCCTTTTTCATTACTATAAATGGGTTTATAAAATTTCAACTTTCGGACTGCAAAAATACAGCCTTTTTCTGAAATTACAAACCCCAGGCAACGAAATTTATTTTTAACACGTCGTATTGTTGAATCATTAATAAATTGTATATATTTGTTGTGCTGAAAAGAGCAGCTTATGAACCGTATTTTTACCGTCGGACTTCTGTTTTTCCTTACCCTGGCTGCGGCTTTTGCCGATGAGCTGGCGGTTTCGCTTAATTATTTCCGCGCCGCTTTCGAAGGCACGGACGTGAAAGTGGAGTGGGAACTGGCAAACGAAAACACGGTTACGGGCTTCGAGGTTTACCGCAAACTCAGCAACGAAACCTCGTTCCGCCACATCAACGCCCTTTCTGTTTCCGGCAGCCGGCGCTACGCTTTCATCGATACCGATCTGCGCAGCGTTCCCAACCGCACCGGCACCATTACCTACAAGCTTACCGTAGAAAGCACCGACGGCAATTCCAGCTTTACTACGGCTTTTATAAACAATCCTTCCTCGGTGGAGCGTTCCTGGGGCAGTATCAAATCGATGTTCCGTTAATGGCTTCTACCCTCAACGCCCAGTCCCGGATTCTGGATGCAAGCCAGATCCGCCAGAAAATTACCCGCATTGCGTTCGAAATTTACGAGCACAACTTTGAAGAAGCCGAACTGGTACTGGTAGGCGTGGCCCCGAACGGTTACGTACTGGCCGAATTACTGCAGCAGGAATTACAGAAAATCTCCCCGATCACGCTGCACCTGCACCGCCTGAAACTAAACAAAACGGTGCCGACCAAAGAGAGCTTATCTTTAACACCGGAGCTGCAGAACCTGCAAAACAAAGTAGTAATTCTGGTAGACGACGTGCTGAATACCGGCCGGACGCTGGCTTACAGCCTGCCGCTGTTCCTGAATGCGCAGGCCAGCAAAATTGAAATTGCCACCTTAATAAACCGGCACCATACCCTTTTCCCCGTAGCCGCTACCTATACCGGTTATTCCCTGGCTACCACCCTCAACGAACACATTGAAGTTTCTTTCCCGGAAGACGGAAATTTTGGGGCTTATCTTTCTTAATTGTTTAATTGTTTAATTGTTGATTGCTGATTGTTAATTGCTTTTTCGGGCAGTTGGCATAGCATTTTGTTTCTGCTATTCGTTTAGCAATTTTCCTTCAACTGTGAAGATTTTCCGGCGAAAAGGCTAGCATTATTTTCACAGCCCCCAAAACACCTTGCCTTCTCTTTCCGGAATCTTAACCAGGACCAATAGTTTTCACTTTTCGTAAAGCCTTTCCGTTCCACCGGTAATAAACCACTTTAAGAACCGTTCGAACATTAGCCGCAGTGCCATCTTTATTGTATTTTGATTTGCCGGTATCCTCATCGAATAAGGCTTCAACCGAAACATCCTCTACCACAATTAGATCTTCAATGGGAATGCCGGAATTTGCCGGGTAAGGATACGTTTCTACTTTACCTGTTTCTGAATCAACGGTTAACGAGCCATTCCTTGCTAGAACCACCTTTTTCCCATTGGTAAGCCGGATGGGTATGTAAACATTACTGAAGTCTGAATAACCGCCATCTCCTGTCCCTCCTTCTACAAGCAACTTCATTAGTTTTCCATTGTCAACAATAAAATGATCGTAGAAAACGCCTATTTCATCAAAGCAACTGTAACTCAGATGAAAAAAGGTAGTTACATTTTTCAGCGTACTGTTATAAATTTCTCCCAGGTGAAAGTCTTCACCTTTTATGCTATCGGTATAAGTCTCCAGTACCTTCTTTTTATCATCTATCTTCACGATTTTCAAAGCACTACTCGCACATTCCCGGACTTCTACATTCCCAATTTTCGTTAATCCTATAAGGTAATAATAGGAAACACCGGGAGCGCCTGCAGCATATTGGTTATAAAGATAAAGATCGGTCTTTTTAACATAGCCGCTTTTTGCTTTAGGCGTACATACCAAGTAATGCTCCGGGTATTCTGCCAGAATATTTACCGAAGTAGCAAAAGCGAGCGAATCTGTTTTTCTGGCGCCTGGTTTCGGAGATTCATACACATAGGTTTTCTTCCCGAATGTACCCGGCTCGAACCCCGTCCCACAGTTCGGATCCTGAAACCTTTTGGGCATGCATTCAAGCGAAACCGGATCGGCGTAAACGATCTTTTCAGGCGCCGACTGTGCAGATTCATAATTCTTAACTTCCTGTTCCTGCCTATCAGGTTTGTTGGCAGCCGCTAAGGAGTCCTCCTTTACCGGATTTGTAGAGGGGAGAGTACTCTCTTTTTTACCCTCCCGATTACAGGCAAAAAGTACCACTGTTAAAAGGAGCCAAAGAAGTTTCATATAGTAGAAGCTGGTATTAAGTTTTCTTTTGTTTGCTACTGTATCACTTTTCCGAAGAAAGCTTAACAACCGCAAATTAACCAAAGGCTACCAAATAACAAGCTACCACCATAAAGTTCTAAACCCCTTGCCGCAACCCCATAACCGGAATAATGGTATCTTTAACCGCGCAAAAAGCCCTAAGCCCACCTGCGTAAACCAACAACAAACAACCAGCAACCAACAATTTAAACCATGGAGATCTGCTTTGCTACGAATAATGAGAATAAAGTAAAGGAAGTACAGCAAATGCTGCCCGATACCATTCAGCTGAAAACCCTGGCCCAGATCGGCTGCACCGAAGAGCTGCCCGAAACCCAGGATACGCTGGAAGGAAATTCGAAGCAGAAGGCGGCCTACGTGTTTGAGCATTTCCAGATCAACTGCTTTGCCGACGATACCGGCCTGGAAGTGTACGCCCTGAACAACGAGCCCGGCGTCTACTCTGCCCGTTACGCCGGTCCGCAACGCAACAACCTCAACAACATTGAGCTGCTCCTGAAAAACCTTGATGGGAAAACCGACCGCCGCGCGCGCTTCCGCACCTCCATTACGCTGATCCTGGACGAAGAATATTTCCAGTTCGACGGCATTGTGGAAGGCAGGATCATTGAAGAAATGCGCGGCACGAATGGCTTCGGCTACGATCCGGTTTTTGTGCCGGAAGGCTCCGATAAAACTTTTGCTGAAATGAGCGCCGAAGAAAAAAACAAGATCAGCCACCGCGGCCGCGCCATTGCCAAACTGGTAGCTTATTTAAGCGAAAAACTAGGCCCTACGCTATAGGAAATAAATTATCGTATCAGTATTTGCCGCCCGTGTTCGGGTAGTATATCAGTTGGGGCAGGTCTTGTACCTGCCCTTCCTCCCCCTCGTTATGGCGTCCCTTTCTTAATCGCGGAAAAGATATCTCCCAATCCATTTCTCGATTTTTTTTCCTTAATAGGATTCTAATAGATTTCCCTGATTATCAGGATTTATAATCGAAAACCTCCAGGAGGACGGAATACCGTAGAACAGGCTGGGCAGGTACAAGACCTGCCTCAACGGGCCCTACCCGATCGAAAAGATCTGCTTTAACGAAAAGACCGGCCAGAATATAAGAGCTCTCTTAATTATTTCTGCACTTTCTCTTTATCCTTCCCTTTCCGGCCTTTCACTTTAAAGAAGCCTTTCAGAAAAACGCTGTGCTGCAAAGCTTCCATGTTCTGGTCGAATTTCTCGCTGCTGGTTTCCAGGTTGCCCATGGTGCTTTTCAGGTTTTCGGCAAATTGCGGATCGTTCAGCATTACGCCCAGGGCATTGTTGTTTTCGTTCAGTTTGGAGCTGGCCTGGGTCAGGTTGGAAGTAAGCTGCTTGGCCGATGCGGTGGTTTGTTCCAGCTGTACCAGCGAAGCCTTCAGGTGACGGAACGTGGAGGTATCGGTTAAAAGCTGGTTGGCCAGACCTTCTTTGCGGTTAAGCTTAGAAGTAAACTGGGCCAGTGAGGAAGATGCTTTGGCGGTGGTAACGGAAACCCGTTGCAAATTTGCCATTACTTCCTGAAAATTATGCGCCATGCTCGTATCGTTTACCAGTTTGCCCAGGGTGCCTTTTTCGCTGGCCAGGCCGGCAGTTACTTTCTTCAGGTCGGTGGTAATTTGTACCAGGTTCAGGTTATTTTCCTGCAGGGTGGCCATAATGTCTTCGGTGCTCAGCGTTTTCTCTACCTTTAAAAGATCGCCGTTCTCTACAGCCGGAACCTGTGGGGAACCGCCCAGAATGGTAATGTTCTTGTTACCGATGAGGCTTTCCGAACCGATCTTCACCCGGGCATCTTTATGAATGTATTTCTGGGCTTCCTCGTCTATGTTGAGCAGGATCTCTACCTGGGCATCGCCTACGAAGTTTATCTCTTTTACCGTACCGATCTTTACGCCGGAAAAGCGCACGTTATTTCCCGTCTTCAGCCCTTCGGCATCGGAAACAATGGTTCTTACCTGCACGCTACGCACAAACCGCTTCTGCTGGCCGCCCAGCGTAAGAATGCCGGCCACAAAAATGATAATGCCGATAAGTACAAATATGCCGACTACAACGGACCGTTTATTTTCTGCAACACTCATTTCAGTCTGTAAAATTGTAATTATAAAAAGCCTTAACCCGTGGATCATCGTTCCGGAAGATCTCTTCGAACGTGCCCTGGTACTGGAACTGCCCTTCGAGCAGCATCACAATGCGGTCGCCGGTGGCGCGGGCACAGGTCAGGTCGTGGGTAATAATAATAGACGAAGTATTGAACCGCTCCTGCACTTCGTTTATCAGGTTGTTTATGTCCATGCTCGTTATCGGATCCAGACCGGCGGTAGGCTCGTCGTAAAGCATAATTTCCGGCTTCAGAATTAAGGTACGGGCAATGCCGATCCGCTTTCGCTGCCCGCCGGAAAGCTCCGATGGCATTTGGTTAATGGCCCGCAACAGGCCCACGGCATCCAGGACGTTTTCCACTAATTTGTCGGTCTGGCCCCGGGTCATGTTCCGGACGTTGCGCACCAGCGGGAATTCCAGGTTTTCGCGCACCGTCATGCTGTCGTAAAGGGCGCTGTTCTGGAACGAAAAGCCGATCTTCATCCGCAACCTGTCCAGTTCCCGCCCCGAAATTTTCGCCACTTCCTGCCCCAGTACGTTCACGTAGCCTTCGTCGGGCTTCAGCAAACCCGAAATAATTTTTATCAGTACCGATTTTCCGGTTCCCGAACGCCCGAGCACCACCAGGTTTTCGCTTTGGTGCAGGTCCAGGTCTACGCCCCGGAGAATATCCAGCTCATCGAAGGATTTTTTCAACCCCCGGATCGTGATCACCTTATTATTTAAATCGATCGGCCGCTTTTCTTTCTGCATAAATCTTAAAGCTTACCGCAATGCCGTAATAATTTGCAGGGCCAGCAATTCTTCAATAAAAATTAAAAACATGGCCGTTACCACCGCTGAATTTGCGGCTTTTCCTACCCCTTCCGTGCCTTTATTGGAATGGTAGCCTTTGTAGCAACCCACAATACCCACCGTAAAACCAAACACAAACGATTTTATTACGGAAGAAAAAATATCGAGAAAGGAGATCGCGTCGAAAACCTGGATAAAGTACGTAATAAAACTGGTTTGTTCGTTCTGGTTCACATTCACGTAAGCGCCCATTAAAGCCACAAAAATGGTGTACATCATGAGCGTGGGAATCATGAGCGTGGTTGCCAGCACACGCGTTACCACCAGGAACTTGAACGGATTGGTAGCCGAAACTTCCATGGCATCGATCTGCTCGGTTACTTTCATGGAGCCCAGCTCAGCGCCGATGTTGGAGCTTACGCGCCCGGCCGCAATAATGGCCGTAACCAACGGCGCCAGGGCCCGCACAATGGCAATGGAAATAAGCGAAGGCAACCACGAAGCGGCGCCAAATTCGGTGAGCGAAGGGCGTGACTGGTTTGTGAATACAATACCAATAATAAAACCGGTAAGGGAAATAAGCGGCAGCGACTTCACCCCTACTTCGTAGCACTGCTTAATAATTTCGCGGAACTCGTAAGGCGGCAGGAAAGCTTCCTTAAAAAAACGCATTACGAAAGCATAAACGTTGGAAAGCTCCAGAAACATGCGGTCCATGCGTTTAGAGAGCACATACCTGTCCACGGTGTTTTTTCCAGTATCCTCTTTTTTGATTCCCATTAAATAGTTGTAATCGGGGTTCCGGCGGTAAACTTAGCAAGAAAATTTACAGCAGGCTAAATTCCGGCAAAAAACCGGGAAGCTCCGCTTCTTAGAAAAGCAGCAAGGCTTTCTCTGCAAAACTTCTGAATACCTGTCCTTAGTTAGCCGGATATTGGTTTTCTAAAACGAAGTTTTGCAGGCAGGGTTTAAAATTCCGCGGCGGTTTTACTTTAAATGGCACGTAAGCCCCGTTATTCATGGTACTGCCAAAGGGCGCATTACTGCAATATGGTTTAAAATACCGCTAAGGAATAAAGAAGAACAGCAATGAAAGAACAAGCCGCTTTCCGAAGCAAATTCAGCCTGAAAACCATTTCTGAAAAAATTGAACAAATCTGGTTGAAATTCCTGTTTCGTAACCGAACAACGTGTTGCAATTTCAATTAACTTTGTGAGTTCTTTTAGCTTAAGCTTGCCATGCAAAAACCTTTTATCGTCGGTATTACGGGAGGAAGCGCGTCCGGGAAAACCACTTTTCTGAAAAAACTATTAGCTTCTTTCAGACCCGAGGATATCTGCCTGATTTCCCAGGATAATTACTACCATTCCCGCGAACTGCAGACCACCGATGCGAACGGCGTAATAAACTTCGACCTGCCTTCCTGCATAAACGCTCACGAATATGCCGAAGACATTATGAAGATCGGCCGGGGCGAAACCTTCACCCGCAAGGAATATACCTTCAACAACCCAAATGTAGTGCCCAAAGACCTGGAATTCAGGCCGGCACCAATCGTGGTAGTGGAAGGTATTTTTGTTTTCTACTTCGAGGAAGTGGCAAAATTGCTGGACCTGAAAGTTTACATAGACGCCAAGGAATACGTAAAACTGCACCGCCGCATTTTGCGCGACAAAGTTGAGCGCGGCTACGACCTGGACGATGTGCTTTACCGCTACACCCACCACGTAGCCCCCACTTACGAAAAATACATCAAGCCCTTCAAGAACGACGCCGACATTATTATCCCGAACAACAACCAGTTCGAGCGCGGCCTGGAAGTATTGGTTTCCTTCCTGAACACCAAGATCGAAAAGTAGTATTTATTACGGTTTCAGAAAATACAGTAGAGACGCAATGTTTGCGTCTCTTTTTTTCGCCCACGGAACCGTCAGCTAAAACAAACGGTAGTGAATAATACCAAATCTCATAAAGCCAATCCCCAAAAGTTTAATGCTGGTGCGAGCCTCCGGCTCGTATCGGAATTATTCGATCAGGTATGGTAAGGGTAACGAGCCGGAGGCTCGCACCAGCAATCACGGTCTTATGGAATTGGCAGTTTTTAAACATAAATCCCTCCCCATTCCTTCCTGCCTATTATCCCAAAACCAAATAAACGGTACCGTTGTTCGTTAAAAAACTAAAATTTACCGGCATTATTAACATAAAATTCACCTGAAATTTTCCATTATTCCGGAAAACCCGTTAAATTTGGCGGCATTATGCCACGCCTGAAATCCATATCGCTGCAGCTTCGTTTCCTCTTATTGGGGTTAACCTTGCTTTCGGTGCTGTCTCTGGACAAGCGCGAGGTAGCGATACGCCTGAAAAAACCGCTGACTGAACATACCCTCAAGGCTTCGGAAAAACAGTTAGTAGTAAAGGAGAAGGTTTCTTTCGAGGCGGTAGCTTCTTACCTGGTATTGCCGGCGGCCATTCTGCCGGAAGCCCTTTATTTTAATGCCCCTTTTATTCAGGCGCCGGTTTCTACGGTTTCCTATGCCGTTCCGGTAGTCATTCCTTTGTGCCAGCGTTTGCTGGCTATGGCTATTTCGCCCAACGCTCCCTAGTTCTTTTCTGCTTTTCCTACCGTTTTAGCTCGCTGACCGGCCCTGCCGACCTATGCCCGGGCTGAACCTTATTTATTTTTTTGAAAACCAATTTCTATTCATAATTCAATGCGTAATAAAGCTTTAATAATCACACTAACGGTGGTAGTAGCCGTGCTATGCGCGTACTACCTGATGTTTACGTTTGTGTCGCGCGGGGTTCAGGAGAAAGCTGAAGCCTATGCTACCGATGCCCGCGGCAACGTGAACATGGACAAAAAACAGGCGTACCTCGATTCAGTATGGAAGCGCCCGGTATTTAATTTCTTAGGCGCCGAGTACACCTACCAGGATGTTCGCAAGAGCGAGCTTGGTCTGGGTCTTGACCTGAAAGGCGGCATGAACGTGGTACTGGAGGTTTCTCCGGTAGAAATTATCCGCGTAATGTCGGGTAACAGCAAGGATGCCAACTTTAACAAAGCGCTGGCCCAGGCTCAGGAAATGCAGAAAACCAGCCAGGAAGATTTCGTTACCCTCTTTGGCCAGGCGTACCGCAACATTGAGCCAACCGGCAAACTGAGCCGCATTTTCGCCAACACAGCCAACAAAGGCAAGATCAGCTTCGCTTCTAACAACGATCAGGTACTGAATGTGATCAATACCGAAGTGGAAGGCGCTATCGACCGTTCCTTCAACATTCTTCGTACCCGTATCGATAAATTCGGCGTGAACGAGCCGAAGATCCAGCGTTTACCGGGCACCGGCCGTATTCAGATCGAGCTGCCGGGCGTAGATAACCCGAACCGGGTTCGTAACCTGTTGCAAGGCCAGGCGAAACTGGAATTCTGGGAAGTTTGGAAAAACGAAGAAATCAGCCCGTTCTTCACCCAAATGGCTGAGTACGTTACCGCCCAGGAAAAAGCCGGTAAACTTGGCGACCTTACTTCCAGAAAAAAACCTTCTGAAGCTTTAGCGAAAGCTGCCCTTCCTCAGCAGGAACAGGCTACTGTTTCTTCTGCCGATACTACCGATGCCCTGGCACAAGCTGCCGCTACCGATACTTCCGATGCCTTAGCCCAGGCTGCTGCCCAGGATTCCAATGCCTTAGCCAAGCAGTTAGAAAGCAAAGACACCGCCAAAGCTACTGCCAAAGCCGATTCTCTGAATTCACAGCAAAGCTCCCTGTTGTCGCAACTGTTCACCCAGCTGGGTAACGGTATCGGCACGAACGTACGCGATACGTCCCGGGTAAATGCGCTGTTCCGCAAGCCGGAGATCCGTTCCATTTTCCCTTCTAACATGCAGTTCCTGTGGGGCGTGAAGCCAATTGTAGCTCAGGATGGCCAGGAATTCCTGGAACTGTACGCCGTTAAAAAAGGCCGCGACGGCAAAGCGCCGGTAAGCGGCGAATTCATCAGCGATGCCCGTCAGGATTATGACCAGCAGGGCCGCCCGGAAATAAGCATGCAAATGAACTCGGCCGGCGCTAAAAGATGGCAGCGCTTAACCGGTCAGAACATCGGTAACCAGGTTGCCATTGTACTCGACAATTATGTTTATTCTGCTCCGGTTGTTCAGTCTGAAATTGCCGGCGGTAACTCTTCTATTTCCGGTAACTTCACCATTGATGAAGCCAAAGACTTAGCCAACATTCTGAAAGCCGGTAAAATGCCTGCGCCTACCCGTATTGTGGAAGAAGCCATTGTTGGTCCGTCTTTAGGTCAGGAAGCTATTAACCAGGGCTTGTACTCTACGCTGGCTGCCTTATTGATCGTAATGTTCTTCATGGTGTTCTACTACAGCAAAGGCGGCGCCATTGCTGACCTTGCCCTGATCGTGAACGTGTTCTTCATTATCGGTATTCTGGCTCAGCTGAGCGCGGCGCTTTCGCTGCCGGGTATTGCCGGTATCGTGCTTACCCTGGGTATGGCCGTAGATGCGAACGTACTGATCTTTGAGCGTATCCGGGAGGAAATGGCCAATGGCCTTTCTATGAAAGATGCGATCCGGAAAGGTTACGACAAGGCGTTCTGGTCTATCTTCGACTCCAACGTGACTACCTTAATTGCCGGTATCATCCTGTTCTATTTCGGTTCGGGTACCGTAAAAGGTTTTGCTACTACCCTGATGCTGGGTATTGCCACTTCCTTCTTTACCGCCGTTTATGTATCGCGCGTAATTGTTGAATGGCTGATCGCTGGCAAGGAAGAAACCGGCATGAGCTTCTCTACCGGAATTTCCAAAGGCTTATTCAAGAACATCAACTTCGATATTGTTAAACACCGCAAGAAAGCTTATATTTTCTCTACCGTGTTGATTCTTGGCGGTTTTGCGGCCATGTTCATGAAAGGCGGACCGAACCTGGGCGTTGACTTTAAAGGCGGCCGTTCTTACGTAGTGGATTTTGCCAGCGCGGTTCCGGCTTCGGACGTTGCAGAGGTTTTAACCCCTAACTTTGAAGGAAAAGGCACCGAGGTTAAAACCTATGGCGCTTCGAACCGTCTGAAAATTACCACCAGCTACCTGGCCGACGAAGAATCTACCGAGGCGGACGACAAGGTACAGGCAGCTCTGGAAGCAGGTCTGCAGAAATACAGCAGCCTGAATCCGAAGATCATGAGCTCCGCGAAAGTGGGCGCTACCATGGCCGACGATATTCAGAAAACGGCGATCATTGCGGTGTTGCTTGCCTGTATCGGTATCTTCCTGTACGTATCGATTCGTTTCCGCGACTGGGCTTATGCGATGGGTGGTATTGTGGCCCTTATTCACGACTCTTTAATGGTAATTGCTTTCTTCGGCTATGCCAACCTGATCGGCCTGTCGTATGAGATCGACCAGGTATTTATTGCCGCGATCCTGACCATTATCGGTTTCTCGATAAACGATACGGTAGTAATTTTTGACCGTATCCGGGAATACACCGCCGAAAACCCACGGGCAAGGTTTGCAGACCTGGTTAACCCGGCCCTGAACAGCACCTTCAGCCGTACCATTATTACCTCCTTCACGGTATTGCTGGTAGTGGTTACCCTGTTCATCTTTGGCGGCGAAACCTTACGCGGCTTCTCTTTTGCCATGATCATCGGGGTTATTTTCGGGGTGTACTCGTCGTTGTTCATTGCAGCGCCAATTATTCTGGAAACCAATCCGGATAAGCGTCGCGACAAAGCGCTGGCCAATGCCAACCCGATCGTACCAACGCCAGTTTCAGCCCAGCAGAAAGTGCGCTAAGCTTTAATTAATCCGGCAGAACAGCCTGTTTGTTTTGCCTTCCGGGAAGGGACTTGCGAATTGGTTCAATTTGCAGGTCCCTTCTTTTTTTCCTCCGGGAACCGCCTAACCAGATACACACGCCACAAACTTATATGATCGTAAAAACAAGACACTACATTAAAGATTTCCTGTTAATTCTGGCCGGTATTATTTCGGCTACTTTCGGCCTCGAAGGCTTTTTACTTTCCAGCAAATTTATCGATGGCGGGGTAACCGGTATTTCCATGCTTACGGCTACCCTTTCGCCCTTCAGCCTGCCGGTGCTCATTGCCGTACTGAACCTGCCGTTCATTGCGCTGGGCTACCGTTATATTGGCAGGAGCTTCGCTATAAAAAGTACATTGGGTATTCTGGGTCTTTCTATTGCTCTGGCTACGGTACATTTCCCGGAAATAACCCACGACAAGCTGCTTACGGCGGTTTTCGGCGGTTTTTTTATTGGTTTGGGAATTGGCCTGGCCATGCGCGGCGGGGCAGTGCTGGACGGTACCGAAATTGCGGCCCTGCTGCTGAGCAAGAAAACGCCCCTGCTCAAAGTAAACGACGTGATCCTGATCCTGAACATTGCAATTTTTACTTCGGCGGCTTTTTTCCTCGGAACCGATACCGCGTTGTACTCCATCCTCACTTATTTCGCGGCTTCTAAAATGATCGATTTTGTGGTACAGGGCATTGAAGAATACACCGGCGTTACCATTATTTCGGAACACAGCGAACTGATCCGCCAGACCATTACCGAGAAGATCGGCCGGGGCGTAACCATTTACCGGGGCAAGCGCGGGTACGGCAGCCGCGGCGACCGCAACCTGGATATGGATATCATCTTCACGGTAGTTACCCGCCTCGAACTGCCCGAACTCCGCATGGAAGTGGAAGAAATAGACCCGTGCGCCTTCATTATTCAAAACAGCATTAACGATACGTCTGGGGGAATGGTGAAAAAGCGGGCTTTGCACTAAGATTCGAATTTTCGAGATTCGTATTTTCGAATTTGGAAGGGTATGTTTTGGAGGGAAAAAGTCAGGTTGAGAGGCCTGACTTTTTTGCTTTAAAATGGCAGTATTTTGTTACATTTAGATTTAAAACATACGCTTATCCGTTAGACGGTGGTTGGATAAACGTAGTTATTACTTATATACAGTAGTTACCTGCAATTCTAAATGAAGACAAAACGATTAATAATTATATTGACAATTGTTGCAGGAACTTACCTTTTGGTAATTATTGGTAAAGGGCTTTTGCTTGGCCATTATAGGCAAAAAGCGGACGTTGCTTTATTTCTATCGGGCGACTACAAGGCAGCCATTAAATATTATGACAAATTAATTTCTTGGCGTCCTAATGCAGCAGGTTATTATTTCAATCGGGGTGACGCATACAATAATGACGGACAATACGATAAAGCAATTTCTGATTATGAAAAATCTTTGAAACTTGGAATTGAAGACAGTTTACAAGCTATTCTAAGAGTTGCTCTGGTTGCGAAACGACAAGGCAACATAAGATTTAGTAAGCAATATTTTCATAAACTACTCTATTTAAGTAAAAACAAAAAAGAAACCAAAAATGAGTTTTGGGCAGCTAACTACCATCTTGGACAATTAGAATTTAAAGAGAAAAATTATCGGGAGGCAATTAATTATTACAATATGGCTCATTCCACTGATCCAACTGATTTGGAAATTTATCATAGAGCCAATGCTTATTTTGCTTTAGGAAAGGTGGATTCAGCCCAACAAGATTTAAAGCAATCGCTGTCATTCGTTAAAAGAGACTTTGTAAAGAAAAATCCAAATTCCCACTTGGCAAAATGTGACACTTGTAGTTTTCCATTCGGCTCGAAAGAATATGAATTTTTGACAGAGCCAAAAAAGGAAACTATAATTCAAACATTAGCCAATTTTTCGGATGATGAACAAATAAAAGACCTAAATAATAAACTCAAGGCAACAGAAAAGAACAACAGGTAACAAGGCATTTACAAAACCTTTGCTTAGCTGCAGGCTTTGCAAATACTAGACGTTAGCAGGCATTGAAAAACGACAACTTTTACAATAAAGAAACAGACAAAATATGAGTAAAATAATCTTTGACAGTGGAATATCACTTGATGGTTTTTTCGCGGGAAATGGCAGAAGCCCTAAAAATCCTATGGGTGGCGTATCAGGACAAATTCACTCGTGGATGTTTAATCAAAAAGCTTTTTGGGAATACTTAGGATTTGAAGGAGGCAAAGAAGATGGACCTGACGGGAAGTTTATCAGAGAGACAATTGAACGAACAGGCGCATTCATAATGGGGAAACGCATGTTTGAGGAAGGCGAAGCCAGTTGGCCCAATGACCTTTATAAAGCTGATGTTTATGTATTAACCCACGAAAAGCGAGAACCTTGGGTGCAAGAAGGAACAACAACTTTTTATTTCATAAATGACGGAATAGAAAGTGCTTTGGATAAAGCAAGGAAATCGGCAAAAGGAAAGGACATAAGAATTCAAGGTGGAGCAAACACAATCCAACAATTTCTGAATGCAGGACTTGTAGATGAATTTTTTATTCACATTGCCCCGGTTTTTTTAGAAAGTGGTATCCGACTATTCGAAGGTATTAACAAAGACAAATATAACTTACAGATCCTAGAAGTAATACCTTCAGAATTGACAACTCATTTGAAATACAAATTGACTAAGAAATAAAAACAACGAACAGCTGATCGGGTAGACGGCCCTGTCAGGATTAGCAAACGAGGAGCGCCTCTCCCACCACTGTACGTACGGCCTCGCATACAGCAGTTCGTTAAGCATAGCCAGACTGCTCTTTGCACCGGTAAAGCCTTAGCCTTGCTTAAGATAAAGCTGGTCCCGGAAGCTTTCGGGAAACCTCTTTATCGAATTTGGGACAACGTAACGTGCAGCCCTTCATTGGGTTGTGAGACCTCCGGGGAAAGGGCTTCGCTATACCGGCTCGTTTCTCCAACTACTATGGCCTCTGCTGACTCCTCCACACGTATCAGACGTGCCAAGGCCCCCAAGTAAGAGCACATTCCTTTCTCCGATTCCCAGTACACCTACATACGAGCGCTTGTTGGTCGGGGGCTTTGAAAAGAGGTGCCTGCTTACCCGCGCGAATATGCGTCTTATGTACTTTCTGTTCGTCTGTACCGGATTTTGCAGTCCCGCTTTCTTCAAGCATACCTCACGGTAAACCAGCTTGCGGCTTGTCGAAGATCCCGATTATTTCGGGGCTAACAGGCTTCACCAATTCGCCTGCAAGGGACTTGCACCCGCTGGAATATTTTGATACCTTTCGGTAACAGGCAACCATACTGGGCGCACAGAACAGCTATAAACAAGCGGGCAGCAAGTGCTAACCGAAACACTAATACTTTTACAAACGTTGGGCTAAGCTGACGGGAAAGTAGCTTTTAATGCCCGCCTGCTCATAGCCCAGCGGTTGGCGGTTCTTGTAAAACGATACCCGGAAAAAATGGAGTATAGAGAAATAAAACCCTGCAAAGAAGTAGCACCCTTTATTCATGCTTATTGGGAATTGAAAGGAGATAAATCTGATAGCCTATGGGAGCGAAATTTTCCTGATGGTTGTGCAGGATTAGTAATGAATCTGGGTACTGCTTGTTTGACAGACAATGGCTCGGTTTCTATGGGATTTGGGAAAACTTACGTTGTTGGTGCCATGACCTCATTCAAGGACAGCTTTATTGACAGCGAAACACATTTATTAGGAGTTTGCCTCAAACCTGCTGCTTTTGCTGCTTTCTATAACTATGCGCCACAAAATGAATTGATTAATAATACGGTTGAATTTGAGAAGCCCGATTCATTTAATGTCGATAAAATCCTTAACAACCCCTTCCATTATCTTAACCAATATTTTATCGACAGGAGAAAAGGTCAATACAACCCGTTACAACCTGCCATCAATGCGATACATGCAACAAACGGACAAATTAGCATTCAAGAGCTATCTAAACGTAATTTCACCAGTGTAAGACAACTGGAGCGAAATTTTAAAAAGCACCTTGGATTATCGCCGAAAGAGTATGCAAATATTATTCGCTTTCAACATGCTTTGAGCCTCATCAAAAATGCATGCGGAAACCGGAGTTTCTTAGATATTGCTTTTGAATGTGGCTATCATGACCATTCGCACCTTACCAATGAAATCAAGCGAAACACGGGACTTTCACCGTCACAACTTTAGGATGTCGCATTTCTACAAAGTGCAAGCGGTTGTACGGATGTAGTTTTACAGAAACATTAAAGCTTAAAACAAATGCGAAAAATCTCCCTATTCATTGCTGCAAGTTTAGACGGTTACATTGCAAAACCTAACGACGACCTTAGTTTCCTGAAAATTGTTGAAAAGGAAGGCGAAGACTATGGTTACGCAAAATTTACAGACACAATCGACACGTTAATTATTGGTAGAAAAACCTATGATTATGTGCTTAAAGAAATCGGTCCATCTCATTATGACAACGGCCAACGAGATGTTTATGTCATTACCAGAACTGAAAGACCGCCAGTAGGTAGAACGACCTTCTATACAGGAGACCTGACCAAATTAGTTGCACGCTTAAAGTCTGAAAAAGGTAAAGATATTTATTGTGATGGTGGCGCAGAAGTTATAAATGAACTGCTGAAGCACGATTTAATAGATGAGTTTATAATTTCGATTATCCCGATCTTATTAGGTAACGGAACAAGACTTTTTAAAGACGGGAGACCTGAGCAAACCCTTGAATTTATTACAGCAAAAACATTTGAAACAGGATTAACACAACTGCATTATAAGCGAAAAAAATAAACAGCTAACCGCCAACACCGGTTTTGCATAATGGGGCTAACGTACTTACTTAAGCGTTAGCCCCTTTTGTACTTTTGAATCAGGTTGGAAGTTAGGGCTTCTAATTTCCCACTACGCAAATCCGAAAACCGTTAGCCCCAATTAAAATCATTAAAATGAATCATCAGGAAAAAGGATGAGCTTTTAATGGCAGAATATGGAGGTTTCTTTCCCCGGTTATGCGTAGCGTTAGTAAAGCGTTCTACGCATCCGGGGCAGCTAATCTCTCAATTGACATATTCAAAGCCGGGAAATTTAACTCGGCGTAGAAAGTAAAAATGAAAGCGGTTAACGCCAATCAGGAGATTGGCGTTCCGGAAGTGCGTAGAAACGCTTCGCTTAATTCTATGCACAACGAAAAAGCACAAATTACAATCAGGAAGGAGAAGCAACAAAAAAGTCAGGCTGTACGGGCCTGACTTTTTTACGTTAATACGATAGCATTTTTCATTGAACATTCGAATCCCGAACATTCGAAAATTCAAACTTAAACTGTTACGCCTTCGGCAACTACTTCGGTCACTTCCGGAACCATGCGCTTCAGCAGGTTTTCGATGCCGGATTTCAGGGTGATGGTAGCCGATGGGCAGCCGGAGCAGGAACCTTGCAGGGCTACTGTAACTACGCCTTCTTTGTAAGACTTAAAGGTGATATTACCACCGTCCTGCTCAACAGCCGGACGCACGTAATTTTCCAGCAGGTCGATCACTTTCTGGGAAATTTCAGCATCTTCTGCCGTCTGGTTTTCGGTGGCGCCGCTTTCCGCTTTTTTCTCGGCGGTTGGCGTTTGCAGGAATACCGGTCCGCCGGCTTCCATGTACGACTTTATAAACGTACGAAGCTCCGGGATCAGCTGTGGCCAGGTGTCGCTGGAGTTCTTGGTAATGGTTACGAAGTTGCTGGCGATGAAAATGCGCGAAACGTAATCGAAGTTGAAGAGCTCCTGGGCAAACGGGGAGTTCGAAGCAGCTTCTACGTTCGGGTAATCTACACTGATTCCGTCCTGCAGTACGGTCTGGTTCAGCACAAACTTCATCGATTCCGGGTTCGGGCTGGCTTCGGCGTAAACCGAAATATTTTTTTCTTTATTTTCTGTCATGATCTTTTCGGCGTTTAAGTAAAAACCGGTTGATATTCATTATAGTTTCAAAGTTACGCAAAATTCGGGTTCGGCGGGCACTTCTGCTTTTTTATGTAATTTAACGGCGGCTTAAGGGTGTTTTTCCGGTTCTTTCCAGTTCCGGGAAGCACCATGAACAGGGTTTACCGAAACAAGCTGCTAAGGAGCCCCTGCCCTTTTTATCTGAAAATCATACCGTTTACCAATGTTTTTGCTTTCCGCGTTAATGCCCGAAATCCCCTTTTTCCTGGTTATTCCGTTCCTGCTACTCATTGCCCTGATCGCGACCGGACCGGTTTTATTCAGCCATTTCTGGCATAAATATTACAAAGTTATTGCGGTTGCGCTGGGCTTGCTGGTGCTGGGCATTTACCTTTTTGCGCTGCAAAACCACCACCTGCCCGTCGAAACGCTGGCCGATTACGCGTCTTTTGCCATTCAGCTTTCGGCCTTGTACGTTGCCGCCGGTGGCATTTACCTGAACGTGAACCTGAATGCCCGGCCTTTTGCCAACGTATTGGTGCTTTTTGCCGGTGCCTGCCTGGCCAATATAATCGGTACTACCGGGGCTTCGGTGCTGCTGATCCGGCCGTTTATCCGGATCAACATTCACCACATTAAGCCTTACCAGATCGTTTTCTTTATTTTTATTGTGAGCAACGCCGGCGGTTTGCTTACCCCCTTGGGCGATCCGCCGCTCTTTATCGGTTTCCTGAAAGGCGTGCCGTTTTTCTGGACACTGGAGCACCTTATTTTTCCGTGGCTGCTTGGGGTAGGTGCGCTTTGCGGCATCTTTTACCTGATCGACCGCCGCAATAAGGAACGGGAGTTTTACCCGAAAGCCGACGTGGTGCTCCGCAACGAAGCCAAAACCGAAATGTACTTTAAAGGCCGACGCAACCTAGTCTGGCTCGCGGTCATTCTGGGCGCCATTTTTATCGACCCGAAGATCATCGACGGCATTCCTTATATTCCGTTCGAAGGCCTGAAAATTTCGTTTGTGCGGGAGCTTATCCAGGTAACGACGGCCTTCTTTTGCTACCGCATGGCCAGCAAAACCGCCCTGGAGGGAAATCACTTCAGCTTCGGTCCGATCCTGGAAGTAGTGTTCCTGTTCTTCGGCATTTTCTTTACCATGATGCCTGCCCTGCAATACACTGCCCACCTGGCTTCTAAACCGGAATTCGCCCACTTATTAACGCCGGGCAACACCTACTGGGCCGCCGGCATGCTTTCCGGCTTCCTGGACAATGCACCTACCTATGCTAATTTTCTTTCGCTGGGCATGGCCAAATACAACCTGAACTACAGCAACTTTACCAATGTAACCAATTTCGCTAACGGCATTCCGGACCCGACCACATACCTGCTCCTGGAGGCGATCTCGATCGGTTCGGTAATGTTCGGGGCTTTTTCCTACATCGGTAACGGACCTAATTTTATGGTGAAAGCCATTGCCGAAGAAGCCGGAATTAAAATGCCGTCGTTCTTTAAATACATCTACGCTTACTCTATTCCTTACCTGTTGCCGGTGCTGGCCCTAATCTGGTGGCTGGTGATTTTAACCCGGTAGCAACGGTAGGAAAAACAAATAAAAAAGTGCTTCTTCGCTTCTGAAATCACTTAACTAACTTCACGCTTGCGAAGAAAAAGTCCTTCTCCAAAGGGCAGAGCCGTTTTAGCCTCCCCTAAAGCAGCTTTTTCGGATATTTTTATCCGAAAACTTCCTGCCGGGGATCTATTGATCCCCGAATTGTGGCCTGAAAATGGTCCACGCGGGTTAATAAACCCGCAACAGGATGCTTTCGGATCGATAGATCCGAAAGAGCAAACGAGGAGAATCCGGAAGAATGAATCGCCCCTGCCCCTCCAAAGGGGGACATAAAAAACTTAAACTTCAGTACTTAACCATTTAACCTATTAATGAATCCGACCCTCAGGAATTTTTTAGCTTTTGTAGCCGGGCTGGTGCTTGGCAGCTTTGTAAACATGGGAATCATTTCCATCAGCGGTTCAATAATTCCCCCACCGGCAGGAGCCGATCTTACGACCACTGAGGGCCTGAAAGCAAGCATGCACCTTTTCGGGCCGCAACATTTTCTTTTTCCGTTTCTGGCGCATGCTCTGGGTACTTTTGTGGGCGCATTCGTAGCAGCCTGGTTTGCGGCAGCCAATAAAATGCGGCTGGCCATTGGCGTTGGATTATTCTTCTTAGTAGGAGGAGTTGCCAGCGTATTCATGCTTCCTTCGCCGATCTGGTTTGCCGTGGTGGATCTGGCTTTGGCTTATATTCCGATGGCATATCTGGCGGGGAAACTGGCTGGTGGAAGTAAAAGAATTACGGTTGAATAATTAGGAAATGCTGATTTGGTAAAATTGTATAGAACTCAGCAGCGAAACTACACTTATGACTTAGTACATAAAGTAGATAAGCGTAGTAGTGTTGTTTCTCCGCTAGTTAATGATAATTGCAAATATGAGGAATTTTATAATTTTAGCTATTATCTTATTCATTTGTTCCTGTAATCAGAAGGAAAAGAAAGTAGACAATCTGCAAGTAAATCAGAAAAATACGGTTTCGATTGAAATTTTTGGAGCCCCTTGGGCAACTAGTTTTTCAGCTACCTTTTATGCTGATGAGATGTTTGGAGATTCTATTTATTTCGACAAATGTCAAGGGGATTCTTGTATTACCAAAAGAATCTATGTAACTAAGCAAGAACAGGATACATTATATAGTTCTTTTAACTTAATCCAAAAATCTTTTTCTCTGGAAGATAGAGGCGTTATGGTAATGGACGGCACAAAAGTTAGAATTACTATTTTTTCAAATCCATCAAGAAATTCAAATCAGGTTAGCTACTTATTTAGTAATCTTACTTCTGTAGAGGATGCAGGTGACGAAGTTACTCGTTTAGTAAGCTTCCTTAATAGTCGTTTGCCGAAGGATTTAAAAATGTATTAAAAAAACAAACCACTAACCACACCTAAAGCTCCTAAAAACGTGCCCTGGCCTAACCGTTGGCCGGCAAAAAACTATAAAATGAAAAAATCATTACTCCTACTTGTACTGACTTTAAGTACCTCATTCCTTACAATTGCTCAAAGTAAGGATGAGCAACTATATGCGGCTGTCCAAAAGAATGACAAAGCCAAGGTTGAAGCGCTTCTCCAGAAAAAGGCTGACCCGAACTATATTAAGCAAGCAGGACCTTGGATGAAGGTAAATCCGCTGATTACTGCAGTCAACAATTCCAATGTTGAGATTGTGAAACTTTTAATTGCTAATCAAGCACAAATAGACTGGAAAGACGGATTTAATACCACAGCCTTAATGTATGCGGCATCCAAAGGGAATAAAGAAATCGTAGAGTTGCTATTAGCAAGTGGCGCAGACGTTAATGCTACTGATGGTGAAGGCAACACCGTTCTTACTGCCGCTAAGGAAAGCAAGAATCCTGAAGTTATATCGCTTATAGAAAGTAAACTGAATAAATAATTTCGTAAGCAAACACAACACATACAAGGCCCTTGCTTCGCTGCTGGCTTTGCATACACGCGGCCGTTATAAAGTCCCACCTACAAAAGGCTTCAGAAATTTTTCTGAAGCATTCTACTTTTTCCACCCAAACCCTACCCCTTACAACTTAGAAACCTCTGCCCGAAGCATAAAATCAGCTAATACCAAGGCAGCCATGGCTTCTACAATGGGAACGGCGCGGGGGAGCACGCAAGGGTCGTGGCGACCTTTTCCTTCCAGAACAATAGTGTTTCCCTGGTCGTCGATGCTGGTTTGGGTTTGCAGAATGGTGGCTACGGGCTTGAACGCTACGCGTAGGTAAATATCCTGGCCATTGGAAATGCCGCCCTGAATGCCGCCGGAGTGGTTCGTTCTGGTTTGCACGTTACCGGCTTCGTCCTGGTAAAAAATATCGTTGTGCTGGGAACCGAACATGCTTACGCCTTCAAAACCGCTGCCGTAATCGAAGCCTTTAACTGCGTTAATGCTCAGCATGGCTTTTCCCAGTTCGGCGTGCAGCTTATCGAAAACGGGTTCGCCCAAACCAACCGGTACGCCCTGAACTACGCAACTGATCACGCCGCCTACGGAATCGTGCTTGTCGCGGGTTTCTTCGATGAGGCTGATCATGCGGGCGGCCGTTTTTCCGTCGGGGCAGCGTACCGCGTTGCTTTCAATTTTAGCAAGGTTTAGCTGCCGGTAATTTTTCCGGAGTTTTATCGGCCCCACTTGCGATACATAAGCCGTGACCTTAATATTCTTTTGCGCCAGCAATTTGGCGGCAATCGCGCCGGCTGCCACCCGCGCCAGGGTTTCGCGGGCGGAACTACGGCCGCCGCCCCGGTGGTCGCGGTGTCCGTATTTGGCCGCGTAAGTATAATCGGCGTGCGAAGGGCGGAAAGCGTGCTGCAAATGGCTGTAATCTTTGCTGGCCGCATCCTGGTTCCGGACGAGCAAGGCAATGGGCGTTCCGAGTGTTTTCCCTTCAAAAATGCCGGACAAGATCTCTACCTGGTCGGCTTCGTTGCGGGGTGTAGTTAAAGCCGACTGCCCGGGACGACGTCGGTTCAGGGCCGACTGAATTTCCTCAACTGAAACTTCCAGGCCGGCGGGACAACCGTCTAATACCACGCCTACGCCGGTTCCGTGCGATTCGCCGAAGGTGGTAATGCGGAAAAGGGTGCCGTAGGAATTGCTCATAAACGGTGCTTGTAAAACAGGTATAAGGAAACGAGCAGCAAAAACAGCACTACCAGGTTCGTGTAAAGCTTTACTTCGCTGAACTGGTGGATGCTTTGCAAGGTGTTGCTTTCATTGCCGATGCGCTGGTAAAATTCGCCCATATCCTTCGACTGAATGGTGGCATCGTTATCGGCCTCGCCGGTTACCACGATCTTCAGTTCCGAACGGAGGGTATCGTACTTTCCGGCATCGGGGTTAAAGAAAATAAAGCTGAAAATGTTGCTGAAGTCGTACGTTCCAGGGGTTTTGGGCGTAGCAAAATACCGGAAGCCTTTCCGGCCCGAAACCCGGCCGTTCTGCCGGTTAATGTCCTGCCGGATGTCGGGTGCGGTAAACTCCAGTCCGGGAGTAGCTGTAGGCTCAGGCGTAGCAATGGCCGCTAAATTTCCTTCCCCCTCGATCTGAAACAGGTAATTAAAGCTTTTGCCGGCCAGGAATTTATCCCGGTCTATGCCTTCATGCAGGCGGTAATTGCCCACGGGCACGGCCTCCCGCAAAGGGTGCGGCGGCAGGGCTTTTACGTGCACGATCTTCGGCGAGGTGTAGTACATTTTACTCGTAGCCATGCGGTTATCGCCCAGAAACGAAGGATCTTTGGCTATTTTGTACTTGATCATTTCGAGGCCTACCGAAGGAAAAAGCAGCGGATCGGTGTTGATCGGGTAATAAACGGACTCGTAAAGTTTGAACCGCAAGTAGGCTTTGCCGTCGATGCTTACGGCTTCGGGTTCGCCGGTAAGTTCAAAGCTTTCTTCCCACACGCTGCTGGGTTTCAGCTTTTTTATGATCGGGGTAATCTGGCGGTTGAAGTTGTGGAAATCTACCAGGTTCTGGTCGGCGGAGGCAATGTAAAAAGCCAGGTGCACCGAAAGGCCTTCGCCCACAAAAACCTCGTTCTTGCTCGTACTGAAAGCCAGAAAGGCGTCTTCCTGCTTGTCGATGTATTCCTGGGGCTTTTGCTTGCCGAACAATTCATCCAGTAACCCGAAGCCCTGCACCGGCGGCACGCCCGTACCCGGCGGCGCCTGCCCCGTACTTGGTACCACCTTCACGGTTCCGCCTTTCGATTCTACCGCTTTCCCGTTTACTTCTATGCTGAAAGGTTCGATCTCGATTTCGCCTTCTTTCAGGGCCGCGTAGTTCTGGGTAATGGTTTGTTCGGTAGAGATCTGGCCGTTTACAATGTTGGTGGTGGTAGAAGAAAAACGGTTGCTTTTCTCGAAGCCCTCAAGGTCAGGGAACTTACCGATGTTTTTCAGCTGCTGATTTTTAAGCGTTACCGAAATGGTAAAATACTCGTCGATCGGCACCGGGCTTTTGCCCAGCTTAATAATAACCTCCTGGGCCGCAACGGGGAGAAAGGGTATTAAAAGGAAGCAAAAAAGTACACAGAAATTTTTCATCAGAGGTTAAAACCGGCCGCAGTTTCAAAGTTACGCTTTTCAGAAATAAGATGCAGCTATTTCTCTGGCTCCCGAATCTGGTTTCAGCCGGGAAATTCAAAAAAAAACAACAAACTCAATAAATATAACCATTCTAAGCTGAAACGCAATTACCAAACAAGACATAAACCACCTAACAGGACAATAATCATGGGGCCACTTTGTTTAAACTTTATTTTTAAAAGATAAATAAAAACGAACGTCCATCTGCTCAGGCCTGACCGTATAGGACTTATTCCGAATTTTTATTCAGGGATTTAACTAAAAGTAAAGGTTCGGAAGTACGCAGCCACATCCTTTCACTTAAAACTTTTCCTGTATGTTCAATAAGAAAAATCCTGATCTGGAAACCGGAAGCAGCTTGATAACGGCCTTGCAACGACCCCTCGAGCGGCGCTTGTTTTTAAAATATGCGGGCGCAACGGCAGCCTTTACCGGTTTAATTCTAAGCGGGTGCAGCAACGACGACGATGACACCACCAAGCCACCAACCAACAACGAAGTAGTAGACCCGGCCAACAACCCGAATGCTACCGATGCCGTGAACCTGGGAACCGGCGACGTTGGAATCCTGAATTATGCCTATGCGCTCGAACAACTGGAAGCAGCCTTTTATACGCGGGTAGTGGCCGGCTTTTATTCCGGCGCTTCTACCGCCGAGCAGCAGATCCTGACCGACATCCGGGACCATGAAGTTGCGCACCGTAATTTCTTTAAAGATGCCCTAACTGCCGCCGGCGCAACGCCTATTCCCGAGCTGAAGGTGAATTTCACCTCTATTAATTTCTCGGACCGGGGCAGCGTGCTGGCCACTGCCAAGGCGTTTGAAGACCTGGGCGTAGCAGCCTATAACGGCGCCGGAAAACTCCTTCAGAATAAAGCTTATCTTTTAATTGCCGGCAAAATTGTTTCGGTAGAGGCCCGCCATGCCGCCGTAATCCGCGACCTGATAAACAACGGTTCTTTTGCCGACAACAGCGTGATAGATGCCAATGGCTTGGATAGAGCCATGATGCCGCTGGACGTAATAAGCGCTGCCGACAAATACATTACCACCAATATTAACGCCAATAATTTACCAAAATAAAGGGAGGCCTGATTATGAACATATATAAGATACTTACCGAGATAGAAAAAACCGACCCGGAAGTTTATGATAAGCTCGGTTCCCGGCGGGAAGTTTTCAAGCATTTTGCCGGTTTTGGAAAGAAGTTAGCGGTAGCCGCGGTGCCTTTAGCATTTGGCTCGATGTTTAAGAAAGCTTACGGCCAAACATCAGGCGGCCTGATCGGAATTTTGAATTATGCGCTTACCCTGGAATATCTGGAAGCCGAATTCTATACCATGGCCGTAGCCAAAGCCCCAGGCGGCTCAGCCGGTTTTATTCCTTCCGGGGAGCCGATCGGAGCCATTACTACCATCCGCGACCACGAGAATGCGCACGTAAATTTCCTGAAATCGGCCATTACTGCCGCTGGAGGAACGCCGGCAGCTAAACCAACCTTCGATTTTTCGGCCGGCAATGGCAGCAACAACGGTCCGTTTGCGGATGTGTTTACAAATTACCAGACCTTCCTGGCCGTTGCCCAGGCATTCGAAGATACCGGCGTGCGTGCTTATAAAGGACAGGCCGATAAAATTACCGATAATGCTGTATTGACCGCCGCGCTGCAGATCCATTCGGTAGAAGCCCGGCATGCGGCCCATATCCGACGGATGCGAGGCCAAAAAGGCTGGATAACCGGCAAGGATGGTGGCAACATGCCTGCTGCCACGCAGGCAGTATATAATGGCGAAGAAAATACGAACCAGGCCGGCGTGAATGTTGCTACCCTGCCGGGAAGCTCGGTAAATATTGGCACCGAAGCGTTCGACGAACCTTTAGATATGAATGTTGTTCTAGCAATAGTAGATCCGTTTATTGTCTAGCAGCTTTTGTGAACGAAACACAGCCAGCTTTATAGGGTTGATTCTTTTTTACCCCAGAAAACAACGTATTTACCAAAAAAAACTTTAGAAAAGCAGCTTCTCCGGCCTAACATGTAACGGTATCAGGCATATTTAGCGTATATTCACAGCTGGAAACATTCAAGCATCCGGTATTACCATTTAAAAGTAAGCAATGTTAGAGTATATTAAAACCATTCTGGTTAAAGTGAGTTTCGATCAAAATTTATTTGAAAAAGAATTGCGTAAATCTTTCGCAGTTTTATTGAAGGAGGAATTAGCCGAATTAAAGAAATGGTGCTACGTGCAATTTGCCACCGTGCATGCCAATGTACTCAATCAGGTATTTGCCAAACCCGAATTCGCGATCTGATCATTTTCTACGCTTCCGGTTACAAACTGAATATTACGCTTTAACCCTTCAAAACCAGTCCTTTTAACTGCCGATTTTTTAAAGATCTCCTGAAAAACTTCCCGGGTTATTTCCTGCCAGTCGGCGGCGTTTAACCCGTGGAGCTTTTCGTGGGGCGTAAAGGCCGGCTCGTTATGCGGCTTGCTGAAGCGGTTCCAGGGGCAGACATCCTGGCAAATATCACAACCGAATACCCAATTGCCGAATTTGCCGTTTACTTCTTCCGGGATCTGCCCTTTCAGTTCGATGGTGAAATAGGAAATGCATTTGCTGCCGTCTACCACGTAGGCTTCGGTAATGGCATCGGTCGGACAGGCATCTATGCAGCGCGTGCAGGTACCGCAATAATCCTTAATCGGACCGTCGTATTCCAGCTCCAGGTCAATAATAAGTTCGGCAATAAAAAAGAAGCTGCCGCTTTTCGGGTTAATCAGGTTGCTATTCTTTCCTACCCAGCCTAATCCGCTTTTCTTCGCCCATGCTTTGTCTAAAACCGGCGCCGAATCTACAAAGCACCTTCCCCCTACTTCGCCGATTTCTTCGTTAATCGCTTCGAGTAAGGTTTTCAGCTTGTCTTTAATTACAAAATGATAATCGGTGCCATACGCATATTTCGAAATTTTCAGCGTGTCTTCGGGCTGCTGCTGCTCCGGAAAATAATTCAGCAACAGCGAAACAACCGACTTGGCTCCCGGCACTAAAATCCGGGGATCGAGCCGTTTATCGAAGTGGTTTTCCATATAGCCCATTTGCCCGTGCATGCTTCGCTTGAGCCAATTTTCCAGGCGCGGCGCTTCCTCTTCCAGAAATTCTGCTTTGGAAATACCGCAATAGAAAAACCCGAGCTCGGCTGCTTTCTGCTTGATGAAATGGGTGTAATGGCTTTTGTTCAACTTTCTGTTCCTTTTCGGGAGAACAAAATTACGGCTTTTTAAAGTTTAATTCGGAAGGAAGTTTCTGAAGTGCACCAGTATCGTAGGTTTAACCACCCCCGGCCCCTCCTTGAAAAAAGGAGGGGAGCTTTTCGATCCTGCTTCTTGTGACTCTTAGAGCTTTAAGCATCCTATTTTCTTTGTTCAATACAAAGCATAAAAGTATAATCAAGGCAGACAGCAGTTCCCCTCCTTTTTTCAAGGAGGGGCTGGGGGTGGTTACCCATTCCTGAAGCAATCCAAGGCTTAATCAAAAACCCTCCGGCATTTCTACCAGAGGGTTTTACTTTTTCAACTTAAAACGCTACTGTCTATTGCAAAGACGCACAATTCCAAACCACCTTTTACGAATCGAATAATGTACCGATCTGTTGCGGCGGTATTTTACCCAAATGGCGGTAGGCTGCTGCCGTGGCTTCGCGGCCACGGGAGGTGCGCATGATGTAGCCTTCCTGGATCAGGAACGGCTCGTACACTTCCTCGATGGTTTCGGCTTCGTCGCCGCAGGCGGTGGCAATGGTGCTCAAACCAACCGGTCCGCCTTTGAACTTCTCGATGATGGTGGTCAGGATGCGGATGTCCATTTCGTCGAGGCCGTTCTGGTCTACGTCGAGGGCATTCAGGGCAAACTTGGCAATTTCTACCGTAATAGTACCGTCGCCTTTTACCTGGGCGAAATCGCGGGTACGGCGGAGCAGGTTGTTGGCAATACGCGGCGTACCGCGGCTCCGGCGGGCAATTTCAAAAGCCGCATCTTCGTGAATAGGCGAACCCAGGATCTCGGAAGAACGCTTTACGATGGAAGTTAGCAACGCTGAATCGTAGTATTCCAGGCGGGAGTTAATGCCGAAACGGGCGCGTAAAGGTGCGGTTAGCAAACCGGAACGCGTGGTGGCGCCGATCAGCGTGAACGGGTTCAGGCCGATCTGCACGGTACGCGCATTCGGGCCGGAATCGAGCATAATGTCGATCTTGTAATCTTCCATCGCCGAATACAGGTACTCCTCCACGATCGGGTTGAGGCGGTGAATTTCGTCGATAAACAACACGTCGTTCTGTTCCAGGTTCGTAAGCAAACCCGCTAAATCCGATGGCTTATCCAGTACCGGTCCTGACGTAATTTTAATATTGGAATTCAGGGAGTTGGCAATAATATGCGACAAGGTGGTTTTACCCAAACCCGGAGGTCCGTGCAACAGCACGTGGTCTAATGCTTCCCCTCTCCGGCGCGCCGCTTCAACAAAAATTTTCAGGTTTTCCACCACCTTTTCCTGGCCGGTGAAGTCGCTGAAATCGAGCGGTCGGAGCGCCTTGTCAATCTCTTTTTCGGCCGGCGACATGTGCGCATCCGAGCCGGTCAAATATTCTTCTCTCATACTTTTTTACCCAATTCTGATAGCATTTTTTCCAGGCTTTTTCAGCAGGAATAAACAGCTTTTCAGTAACAGTTTTGCCGCCGGAATAAGTCCCGGAGGCTAGACAAATTTACGCTTTTTTACTAAAATTATTGCTATTCAGAAGGAGATATCTAATGAGGTTAGCAAAGGAATGTAATTTCACTCCGTATTTCGGCAAGCATAGAAATCATCTGCTATCTAAGTAACAAATTAGGTCGTCATCTCGACCGCAGGGAGAGATCTCATCAAGTTGGTAGTTTCGCTTGCTATGAACTTCTAATAAATTAGAGGAGTTTGGTGTCAAACGAACTTAAAATGGGTAACTATTTCACCTATATCACCACCAACGCCATCAGAACCGTGCTTTACATTGGCATTACCAACGATCTGGAAAGGCGTATGACCGAACATTTTGAGAACAAAGGCAAACCCAATACTTTCGCTGGAAAATACGGTTGCCACTTTCTAATTTATTTTGAACGGTTTCCAAACGCGAAATTTGCAATCGAGCGGGAAAAAGAACTGAAAAAGTGGAGCCGGGTGAAGAAGGAGAATTTGATCAGAACAATGAATCCGAACTGGCAGTTTTTGAATGAGGAAATTAAGGAACGGTGCCCCGTCATTGCGATTGCAGAGAGAAACGAATCTCTGCGCAGCCAAATCTCATCAGGTTGGTACTGCCATTTATTCTGACCTCACTACCAACTGGATGAGATCTCTCCTGACGTCGAGATGACGCGCTCCGGAGACTTTCTTCACAAAAAAAGCAGCCCATCTCTGAGCTGCTTTCTTCATAAATCGATAGGCTTTTCAGCCTAAAAAGTCAAAAAATCGAATGTCGAAAAATCGAACAATCTTACTTAAACGCCTGAATACCGGTTACGTCCGCACCAGTAATTAACAAGTGAATGTCATGGGTTCCTTCGTAGGTAATTACCGATTCCAGGTTCATCATGTGGCGCATGATCGGGTATTCGCCGGTAATGCCCATACCGCCGTGGATCTGACGGGCTTCGCGGGCAATGTGCAGAGCCATATCCACGCTGTTGCGTTTCGCCATGGAGATCTGCTGGGTAGTGGCTTTGCCTTCGTTTTTAAGTACGCCTAAACGCCAAACCATTAACTGAGCTTTGGTAATTTCGGTCAGCATTTCGGCCAGTTTCTTTTGGGTAAGCTGGAAAGCGGCAATTGGTTTATCGAACTGGATACGCTCCAGGGAATATTTCAGGGCTGATTCGTAGCAGTCGATGGCAGCACCGATAGCACCCCAGGCAATACCGAAACGAGCAGAATCTAAACAGCCTAATGGACCTTTTAAGCCATCGATGTTTGGCAGCAAATTTTCTTTCGGAACTTTTACGTTGTTGAATACCAATTCGCCGGTGCAGCTGGCGCGCAAGCTCCATTTGTTGTGGATTTCAGGGGTAGTGAAACCTTCCATACCACGCTCCACGATCAGGCCTTTGATGCGGCCTTGCTCGTTTTTCGCCCAAACTACCGCTATCTGGCATTCCGGGGAGTTGGAGATCCACATTTTAGAACCGTTCAGCAAATAATGGTCGCCCATGTCTTTGATGTTGGTCAGCATGCCGCCCGGGTTAGAACCGAAATCCGGCTCGGTTAAACCAAAACAGCCTAACCACTCGCCACTGGCCAGTTTCGGCAGGTATTTTTTACGCTGTTCTTCCGAACCGTACGCATAGATCGGGTACATCACCAGTGAGCCCTGCACCGAAGCCGTTGAACGCATACCGGAGTCGCCGCGCTCAATTTCCTGCATGATCAGGCCGTAGGAAATGTAGTCGAGGCCGCCGCCGCCGTATTCTTCCGGGATGGTCGGGCCAAACGCACCTACGTCGCCGAACTTCTTCACGATATCGGAAGGGAAATAAGCGTCCTGCGCCCATTTTTCGATGTTCGGGGAAATTTCTTTCTTAACGAAATCGCGGATCGACTTGCGGATAAGTTTGTGCTCATCGGTCAGCAGGTCGTCGATGTTGTAATAATCTAAAAATTCGGTAGGGTTATAAGCCATAATTGTTCAGAGTAATTGCTGCGCAAAGGTAAAGGTTTGGCTTACAGGAAAAAATTTGTGCTACGTTTTTATGAAGGTTTAACCACCCCCAACCCCTCCTTGAAAAAAGGAAGGGAGCTTTACCTCACCCCGGCCCTCTCCTAAAAACAGGAGAAGGAGCTGCTGCAGTACTAAATTTCAGCTATAATGTTTTGAAGCCAACAGCGAATAACAGTTTCGCTTAAGATTTAAAAGTAAAATAGAAGCAGGTAGCAGCTCCCCTCCTTTTTTCAAGGAGGGGTTGGGGGTGGTAAAAAAAGCCTGCTCCAATCTCCTGAAGCAGGCTTTAAGTCTGAACTATGATTTTTTTGATTTATATGACAACTATGATTTCCCCTGAGAAAATCAGCCCAATCTATTATTTAAAGCTTCATAAAATCATAAAAATCAAAAGAATCATAGTTCAGACAAAAAAAGCCCTCCCCTGAATTAGGGGAGGGTTGGGTGGGGTCAAAACTTCACGCCTACGCTTACCAGGAAGTTACGCGTAGCTTGCGGGTAGTAGTAGTTGTAATCGTAGCGGGTGTCGTCGCCGGAATACATTTCACTAAAGGTATATCCGTTGGCTTCGTATTTTTTGTTCAGCACGTTGTTTACCAACAGGGCAAATTCCAGCTCTTTTACGAACTTCGGTTTTAGGGTATAACGCAAACGCAGGTCCATTACGCCGTAACCGTTCAGCTTGCGGTCTTCGGAGCTGGTGTTGTCCAGGAACTGCTTGCTTACGGTTTTGTAAAGGGCGGCAATCTTTAATCCGGAGATTGGCTGCACTTCCACTTTATGAAAGGAAATCACTTCCGGAGAAAAGGAAATATCGGTTTCGGAATAGTTGCTCTCCAGGATCTTTTCCATTTCATAATCTTCGTTGTACACATAAACCGTTTCGGTGTAGTCCTGAATTTTATTGCGGCTCAGGGTCAGGTTGCTGCTTAGTTCCAGAAAACCGTTGAAGTTGATCAGGCCGGCCAGCTCCACCCCCATCCGGTAGCTGCTCTTTACGTTGGTACGCAAAGGCTCGCCTACATCGTTCAGCTGTCCGGTAAGCACCATCTGGTTTTTGTAATCCATGTAGTAATAGTTGGCATCGAAGGTATAGCGGCTATTTTCCCCTAAAAAGGCAGCGCTGTTTCCGCGTAAGCGGTACCCTGCTTCCCAGTTATAAAGCGTTTCGGGCAGGGGCTTTTTGCCAGCGTCCCGGTCGGCTTGCGGCTGGTCCACGAAGTCTTTCCGGATCGGTTCCCGGTTGCCAACCGCGAAGGAAGCGTAGAAGGTTTGGTTCTGGTTGATGGCGTAAGTAGCGCCGGCTTTCGGGTTCCAGAAGTTGAAGGTGGTTTTTGGTAAATTGGCATCTACAGCTTTATCGTCTACGCCTTCAATTTCGTAATGGATGATGCGGTGCTGCAGGTCGCCGAAGAAACCGAGCTTTTCGGTAGCCTGGTAGTTGGCCCGGGCAAAGATGTTGAAATCGGTTTTCAGGGCCTTGTTCTCGTACCACCGGTGACGAATGTTGCTGTTGGAAGCGTATTTTGCCCAGATCACTTCCCCGAAATGGTCGCCGTCGTATTTATTCCAGCCGCCGCCCAAGGTTGCGGTGAACTTCCCGGCTGGTGCGTAATAATTGGCCGCATAGGTAGCGCCGTAAAACCAGTTGTCGAGCCACTTCTGCTGAATAAGGTCGGTGCGACTCAGGGTGGTATCTTTTAAAACCAGTGGCGCGATACCGTAGTTTTTCAGCTTGCGGTCTTCTTTGAATTGCTCGTAATAGCCCCGGCCGCGGGTAAGGTGGAAAGCGCCGCCGAAATCGAAACGGCTACCCAGGCTTTTGGAATAGTGCAACTGGTAGTGGTCCTGCTGGTAATTGTCGGTTTCATTTTCGTAGGTCAGGCCGTTGTAGCGACGGTTGGTTTGCAGCAATTCTTCGGGTACGCCGTCCCAGGCCTGGTGGGTTCTTTCGGTTCCGGAGAAGGCCACGAATTTCAGGGAGCCGGTTTTGCCGTGGTAGCCGGTGGCCAGGTAATACGATTTCAGGTCGGAAAAACTTTGCTCGATGTAACCGTCCGAAGCAATTTTAGACAAGCGGGCATCTACGGTAAACTTGTCGTTAATTAAACCGGTACCGAAGGAAACACTGTGCCGCCAGGTATTAAAACTGCCGTAACCATTCACCGCTTCGGCATAGGCCTCGCGGTTCAGCCCGAGGGTACGAATATTCATACTGGCTCCGAAGGCTGCCGCACCGTTGGTGGAAGTTCCTACGCCGCGCTGGATCTGGATGTCCTGAATGGAAGAAGCCAGATCGGGCATGTTCACGAAAAATGCGCCGTGGCTTTCCGGGTTATTTACCGGCACGCCATTTATAGTAACGTTTATGCGGGTAATATCGGAGCCGCGGATGCGAATGCCGGTATAACCCACGCCCGCGCCGGCATCGGAATTTACCACCACCGAAGGCGTTTGCTCCAGCAGGTAAGGAATGTCCTGACCGAAGTTACGTTCCTCCAGTTCTTCTTTGCTCACGTTGGCATAGGTGGTGCCGGTTTTGTCGGTGGCGCGGGTGGCGGTAACTACTACTTCGTTTGTGCGAATGGTGAGTTTTTGCAGCGAAATGGTTAGCGTTTTGTCGGCGTTCAGCTCAAGGGTTTGGGTAATGGGTTCGAAGCCCAGGTAAGATACCCGCAAGGTGTAATTTCCGGCCGACAGACCGGTGAAGTGAAAGCGACCGGCTTCGTCGGTAATCTGGCCTTTGGTGGCGGAAAGCTGCACCGAAGCGCCGGATAAGGGTTGCTGGCCGGTGGCATCGGAAACGGTACCGGAAAGCGTGAACTGTGCGAACGCAAAAGCAGGCAGCAGCATGAGCGCTAAAAGCGCCCGTAAGAAATTGGACATAAATAGAAAAATGAGATTGATAAAACATACAGGCCACGAGGGGCTTGCAGCCTGCTTTTCTTATGAAGTTTTACCATGTTTTCCCTTCGCCAGCATTACCCGGATCAGGTTCAATGGGTATAATCTCAGCCCGTTATATTAAGGCACCCCTAAACTGCCGCAAAGGTACGCTTTCCTTTTTCAATTCAAAACGTATTCCGTTGACTAAAGTCAACGGCAATGGATAGAGCTGATTTAAGAAGGGCACGCTTAATCTTTTACCGCAATTGCCTGTAATGATGCGCTACCGGTCAGGGAAAAAGCACGCTTCCTGATTTCCTTTATCCATTGCCGTTGACTGAAGTCAACGGTATTTCAATCGGCCTTTGCCTGCTTTTTTATTTTAAACCCCCGCCTTTTCCTTGCTCGCCCAATTTTCTTAAGGCCTTACATTCTTTATAAAAAAATGCCAAAACCACCGGCCGCCCTTCTACGTTTTTACCTAAACAGCACCGGCTCCCCAATAGCAGTTACGTGCTGATTCACTTTGTTTTACCTTCTAAATCGTGCCGTGAATATGATCAGTTTATTTTATTCATTAGTGGTGTTGGCTATGCTGGTATATTTTGCGGTAATTCCCCGTAAGCGTTATCAATTGCCGCCTTCCGGCGACAGCGACGATGACGGCGGCGAACCGCTCGAAGACGATCTGCCGGACCTGGATCTGCCGCCGGGCATTTCCCTGCCCATTAACGATTTTGAGCCGGAATACAACAAACCGAAACCCAAAACCCCAACGCCTCCGCTAAGGCAACATTCCTGAAAAGCATAAAAGAAAAGGCCCCTGAAGATTGCTTCAGGGGCCTTTTCTTTTCAAGCGAAAACGATACAAGTTTCAGCAAAAAATAGACAACACCCTAAAGTTATAAACAATTAAAAGACCTGAAAACAAACCATTTACATTCAAAAAAAAAAAACAGTTCAACAACAAAAAAAACTTGTTATAACTCTTGCAAATATAGAAAAAACCTATACTTTTAGACCGTGCTTTAACACAAAAAAACAAACTCACTCTTTACGATCCTTTATATGGCAAAAATGTAAGCGCTGCAAGGCGGTGCGGGTTTTAACATACCAGCTTGGGCATAAAAAAACCCACCCGTTGCGCGAACACCGGGCAGGCATTACTATTCTCTTCCGAGAATAGAATTGATCAATTATTGCGTAACTAATCAATTACAAATTTATGAAATTTTTACGAGTAAACTTTAAACAAGTTCTTAAAGGCTTTTTTGCTGTGGCTGTTTTGTCTGTAGCAAGCCCAGCTTATGCCCAGCTTCCGGCAATTACCAATGATTTGCAAGCATATAATTCTGCAGGTATAGGTAAAACTATTCTGAATACCGGAACTGATATCTTTTCCTATAATGAAGATGAACGATTAAAATTCTTTATTGACAACTTTAAGGTAATGGTTTGGGATGGAGACCAGCCTGGCCTTTCTTGGGTAGTCACTGATTTAGACGGAAATAAAACAGAAGATTTTATATCCATAAGAAATATTTACAGGGATCCAGATGTTGTAGTACATCAATATAACGGCGAGATCTATGCTATGGTGGTATACGAAAGCCATGAAGGCCAGATTCAGTATGATTCCTATAAGTGGAATGGTGGCTCCTTCAATTATCATGATGGTTCGGTAGTGGGCAACAATAACCCAGGAGATGTTCGAGGTGCCAAACGACTTTCCGGAGAAAACCCAAACATTGATGTAAATTCCGAAGGAAAAGTTGTGGTTACCTGGCATGAATCTTTTTCATATCCTGCATCAACAACCATCTTATTACCAGGCAATAACCAAACCTTTCATTTCGACGTTGTACGCAGCGAGATTTATGCAGTATTTGGAAATATAGATGGTAGCAGACTTTCTGGCGTTAGCAGCCAATTTAATGGCTTGCAAGGCACCACCATCGATATTGATTATAATTCTACAAGCCCTAGGGGCGATAAGATTAGTGTAACTGGCAATTTACTTTATGAGCATAACAAATACCCGGATGTAGCGCTCTCGGAACAGGATGTCAATGGTGAATTGGCCGTAACGTTCACTTATAGTAAAATGAGTTTTCTACCCCTCTTTTTCAGTACCGATAAAAAATGGGTAATAGACCAGCGCATTTTAAACACCACCGGCTCTCCTAGTCTTACAACCGGGTTCTTTACCGGCAATGCCCAACCAAATTCCGGCACTTATCGGCCACGTATAGCATCCCGCAAAATATTCGGCACCTATGCTCGTGATTTCGAAGCGGTAACCGGTCCAGTACACCGTGGTTGCGACGAAACAGGTTTTTATACCTACTCGGCGATCTATAATTTTGGCCGCTTCAACAATGTTACCCACCCAGTAACTACCGTAAATTCCGGGTATACTGATACCGAGAACTACGAACCTGTAGTGAGCTATCGGTACAACGAATTTGGCCGCTCTGGACAATACGTAGTTGCCTGGACCATAAATACTAATTTTGGGCCAGCCCACCAACGAAACCTGAACATCATGGCAGCTACCATGAGAAACGGTGCACGCCAAGGCTCTCAGCTGGCTTGGGTAAATAAAGGTAATTATGCTCCCGATTCTGAAGATGAACCTTTTGTAGGTAATCAACTCATCCCTTCTATTGCTGGAAGTTATTCCAATGTAGAGAACCAGTACATGTTTGTAGACTTGGAAGAAAAACATAACAATGATGTTAAATATAAAGGAAGTGAAAATAAACCAGGCACAGTACAGCTTCGACAAACACAAGGCGGCACGAGCAATGGCTTTACCGCATTCCCAAATCCGTTTTCGGACGAAGTACGCTTTAATTTACAAATTGACGCCACTGATGCTCCGCAAACACTTACCCTTCTGGATCTTACCGGCCGGCAATTGGATAAGCTGGAAATAAAGCACCTGAAGCCAGGCAATAACACTTTAACTTGGCAAAGCCGCAAACCTCTGCCAGCCGGTGTGTATCTAGCTCGCCTGCAAAGTCGCGAAAAAATAACCACTATCAGGATTGTAAAACAATAGGTTATCTTCACAAAGGCTGCCTGCCGTTAGCAGGCAGCTTTACTTTTTAATAGGCAACCAATTACTTGTAACCATTGTCTGACACAAAAAAGGTGGTGATTTTTTTATTATCCAGTTTAAACCGCACTTTATAACCTCTACCTGTTAAAACTAACCGCTTATGATAAAAAACTTTTACCTTATCTTATTATTAAATCTGCTTTATATTGTACCCGCCACAGCGCAGAGAGGTTGGCAGTGGGCCTATCAAGCACCAGTAGTAACAACACATTTAGTAGGAGGCGATGCTCCTGGCAGGATTTCCGGGCACCAAGCCGATTCTCTGGGGCGTATATATTTAAGTTATATAGTGAAGGATTCATTGATCATTAACGGCGTAACGTATCGAAATTCGGAATCTAATACTCTTTTTGCCAGCTACGACCGCCACGGCCATCTTAGATGGGTAAAACAATTCCTTACTTTTGGCTCTCTGAAATCCGATGAATTAAAACTTTCCTCCATAGACCGGCAGGGCAATATTTATATTGTTGGGCATTTCTCCGATACCCTGCAGGCAGGGCCTTACAGGTTGGTTAGCCCAAAGGCATCCGTGTCGACAATTAACCCTCCCTTTACCGGAGCCGTTATTAAACTCGACACCTTGGGCAACGTAATCTGGGCCAAACAAAGTACTGGTTCGGATGATCTAAATTCTACCAGGGTTTCTTTTTCAGGCAATGATAAAAACGACAATCTGTATGTTCTTGCTGCTGGAGGCAATGCCTGCTTCGACAGTTATTGTTTCTCCGTACGTGGAGGCAAAGTAATAAAATACAACCCTCAGGGTCAAGTAATAGGAGCGTTTACCACCACCACCCCCGGTTACACTGATTTTGCCACCGATCAAGATGGTAACACTTTTCTTGCAGGTCAATTTATAGGAACTGAAACGATAGGCGGAAGAACCTTCACTTCTGGCACGCCAAACCGGTACGATGTGTTTATTGTAAAATACGGAATAGTCGGTAATGTGCTCTGGGTAAAGCATGAAGGTAGTGCCAATGCAGATGAAGATATCAGCAACATAACCACTGACCGCGAAGGTAACCTATACGTTTCAGGCACCTACCAATTCGCCGATGCCACAATTGGTGGTACTATCCTTACCAAAGGCAGCGCAACCATGCAGGCCTTCCTGGCCAAATACAATGCATCCGGCCAACTATCTTGGGTGCATAAACCTGATTACCTGGGCTCCGGCCAAGCTAAGCTGGCAAATACTGCCGTAGATAATTGGGGCAATATTTTTACCAGCTACCTCTTTCCCGGTACCGCCAGCCTGCTAAGCCAAAATGGCGAAATCTATTCCGGCCCCAACGGTAATGCCTTTATGCTGGCTTACAACCCCAATGGTACAGTTCGCTGGATCGACCAAGGTAAAGGCTGGAACTTATTTGTCGAGCCTAGTGGCTTAAGTAAATCTTATAAATATCTTACTACCGATAATGCCGGCGGCATCTATTACAGTAACCGCTGCCAGCTAACTCCTTCAGTACTTGGCACATTTACTTTATTGCCCGCCGACGGCCGGAACTTCCGCGCCAAAATGCTGGATTGCGGCGTAGTAAAAGCCACCGTAGTCTCCTCGCTGACCGGCTCGCTCACCATTTGCGACGGTGCCCCACCCGTTCTACTGCAGGCCAAAGTAACCAGCGGCGGCGAGCTTACTTACCAGTGGCAGCGCAACAACCAGAACATTCCCGGCGCAACTACCTCCACCTACGGCACCCTGCAGAACGGCGATTACCGCGTCATCGTCCGTAACTTTAACGGCTGCATCGATACTTCGGCTGCCGTAACCCTGAGTATTGTAAACCAGGCTTTGCCTACTGCCACCGTAACCGCCCCAACTGTAACGAAAGTCTGCTTAGGCGGCAGCGTGCAACTGCAGGCCAATACCGGCGCCGGCTTTACTTACCAATGGAAACGCGGCAACGATTTTATAGCCGGCGCAACCGGGGCAACTTATGCGGCCACCCAAAGCGGCAGCTACAGCGTTTCGGTTACGAACCAGTTCGGCTGCAGCCAGGTTTCCGCGCCCGTGGCCGTAACCGTAAACGAACCGCCGGTTGCTCTGATCTCCGCTTCCGGACCTACCGCCATTTGCCAGAACCAGAGCGTAACCCTAGTGGCTCCTCCGGGCCAGGGCATTCAGTACCAGTGGCAACACAACGGCACCGATATTAGCGGCGCAACCGGCATTGCTTATGCCGCCAGTCAGGCCGGAAACTTTACCGTGCGCATAACCAATGCCAAAGGCTGCAGCATGGTTTCCAACAGCATTCCGGTTACCATTAATCCTGCGCCGGGCATCGTGATAAACGTTTCGGGTTCCACTACCATTTGCCAGAACGGGGCCGTTACCATCAGCACACCATCCGTAAACAAGCAAACCTACCAATGGCAGCGCAATGGCATCGACCTGCCCGGCCAGACTTCCACTTCCCTGATGGCCACCCAGCCCGGCGATTACCGCGTACTGGTAACCGGCAACGCCAACCTGTGCAGCAATTATTCGCAGATCACCACCGTAAGCATCGATCCGGGCCCCATTGCCCAGATAACGGCTGCCGGTCCTACGGCCATTTGTCCCGGTGGTACGGTAGCCTTGGTTGCTAATTCCGGAACGGGTTATACTTACCGCTGGTACAAAGACAATACGCTTCTGGCTAATGCCACGGCCTCGTTGCTGAACGTTACCACGCCCGGCAATTACCGCGTGGAAATAGCCAACAGCCGCGGCTGCTTCAATGCTTCCAGCCCGGTTGCCGTTACTACCGCACCGCTGCCAACAGCTACCATTACGGCAGCCGGTAACCTTACTTTCTGCGCCGGCGGTTCCGTAAACCTGGAAGCTGCTACCGGCACGGGCTGGCTATACCAATGGCAGCGCAACGGCCAGGATATTGCCGGTGCTACTACGGCCAATTATTCCGCCACGCAATCCGGCGACTACCGCGTGATGGTTACTACTCCGGCAGGTTGCTCGGCTACTTCCAGCCAGCTTAGCGCTAACGTTATTACCCTTGCCAAACCAAGCATTAAGGCCACTTCCGATTCTACTATTTGCGCCGGAACTTCGGTTAGTTTGTTTACTACCGCAACCGGAACGTACCAGTGGTTACTGAACGGCGCTTTCATTGCCAATGCCACTACAGCTTCTTTTTCTGCTTCTCAGGCCGGAAACTACCGGGTAGTAGTAACCAACGCCACCGGTTGTAATGATACTTCGCGCATCTTACCGGTTGCGGTGGAAAGTCTTCCGACAGCAACTATTTATGCCAATGGCCCGCTTACTTTCTGTGCCGGTGGTTCGGTTAGTTTAGCAATTGTTCCCGGAGCTAACTCGCTCTATCAATGGCAGCGCAACGGTATCAACATTAGCGGGGTTACTTCAGCTTCGTTTGCAGCAACCCAGTCCGGCGACTACCGGGTATTGGTTACCACGCCAACGGGCTGCACGGCCATTTCGAACCTGCTTGCTATTACTACAGTACCGGTACAGAAACCCGCCTTACAGGCAACTTCCGATTCTACGATCTGTGCCGGAAGCAGTGTAAGTTTGTTTACTACTTCCACTGGTTCTTATAAATGGTTATTGAATGGGGTGGCTATTGCCAATGCCTCCGCAAGTTCCTTTACAGCTTCTCAGGCCGGTAACTACCGGGTGGTAGTTACTAATACCACCGGCTGCAGTGATACTTCCCGGGTTTTACCAGTTACCGTAGAAAGCCTGCCAACTGCTGCCGTTACCGTTGCCGGGCCACTTACCTTCTGTGCAGGCAGCTCAGTTACCCTTGCAGCGGTTTCCGGCACGAACTGGCTCTACCAGTGGCAGCGCAACGGCCAAAGCATCAGCGGGGCAACGAATGCGACTTTTGCAGCCACTCAAAGCGGCAACTACCAGGTACTCGTTTCTACGCCGGCCGGCTGTACCGTTTCTTCTGCCCCAATTACCATTACCGCTGTGCCTTCCCAAACGCCTGTAATTCTACACAGTTCCGATACTACTTTCTGTGCTGGCGGAAGCACAAACCTGTTTACCACAGCTGCCGGAACGTACGCCTGGCTTTATAATGGCGCTTTACTGACAGGTTCCACTTCCGCTTCCCTGCTTGCCAACCAACCAGGCTCGTACCAGGTGGTGGTTACCAACGCTGCCGGCTGCTCCGATACTTCCCGCATTATGCACGTAAGTATGGATGCGGTGCCAACTGCTGCCATTACTTCCAGCGGTCCGCTGACCTTCTGCTCCGGCGATTCCATTCGGTTAAGCACTTCTGCCAACAGCAACTTTACCTACCAGTGGTTCTTAAATGGTACGCTTTTAAGCGGAAAAACTGCTGACTCGCTCTGGGCTACGCAAGCCGGTAATTACTACGTGCAGGTAAGCAACGCCCGCGGCTGTATGAGCCAGGCCAGTCCGGTAACCGTAAACCTGAATGCCATTCCAACGGCTACCATTACCCAAAGCGGGAATACCTTATTTGCTTCGCCGGGCACAACGTACCAATGGTTCCTGAACGGTAATCCGATAAGCGGCGCTACCAACCAGGTATATGTAGCCGATTCTACCGGAAGCTATACCGTAACTGTAACCCATAACGGTTGCACGGCTACTTCGGCAGCAGTCAATATCCTGATCAGCGGAGCTTCAGAAGAACTGGCTTTATCGCAACTCAGCATTTACCCGAACCCGGCTACTGCTGTATTTAATCTGAAGCTGGTAAACAATTACCGCGGCAACGTGCAGCTCCAGCTCTTCGACCTGACCGGAAGATTGATTCAGAAACAGCAGCTCCGCAAAAATGAAAGTCAATTGCAAAGCAGCATAATGGTAGAAACCCTGCCGACCGGATTGTATCTGCTCCGCGTGCAGCAAGGCGATAAATATGTGATGCAGAAACTGACTATTAAACGGTAAGGTTTCTGGCAGAAAACCTGCAATCTGTTTTGATAAAAAGTAAAAAGCTCCCGGGAATAGTTTCGGGAGCTTCTTACTTTTAATACTGTAAGGCTGAATTGGTCTTCAATTGGTTTGTTACGCCAATCGGGAGATTGGCTCTCCGGGAATGCGTAGAACGCTGCGCTAATTCTACGCATAACTTTGGATTTTTTATACTTTCAAATAACCAGCAGAAGCCTTTCTTGAGGCTCACGCCTCACTGAAGTTACAAACTTCAGATTATTTATAGGTCCAAGTTACCGCTTCGCTCAAACTTGAACCAGCTAATATGAGAAAGCCGGAATTTCAAAGACAAAAAAACAGCGCACCCTTTCGATTGCGCTGTTTTTTTCATTATAAGTTATTCTTAATTAGTTGGCCAGGGCCAGCGGGCTTTTCAGGCCTTTGTATTTATGCAGGTTGATCTTAACCGAACCTACAAACATTTCGGCCTGGATCAGTACCGGAATTTTGTTTTTATCGTCGGACAAATAAACGGTGATCGCATCTTCGCCGTCGAACAGTTTGTTTTTCGGCATTTTCGGGATCAGTTTAATGGCTTTGATCTTGCCGGCTTTGGTCTCTACCGTTTCTTTGCCCCGGTACGTTACCGTGAAATCGAAAACTTCATCATCGAAAAAGCCCTGGATCTTAATTACTTCCCCGATCTTACGCTTGTCGTAGTTTAAGGTGCGGAGGTAGTAAACGCCGCTTACAATATCCTGCACGTTGTCGGGCACTTTAAAGGTATTGGTTTCCTTTTTGTCTTCTACCGTTGCCAGGTTCTTGTAATGATCGAACATGATGTTCTCCTTTTTGCGGTATTTGCCTTCCTCGATGTTCCGGTGGAAACGTTGCGGCACAATAGAAGTAGTGTCGATGTAAGAACGCCAGGTATCGCGGATCTTCAGGAAAAAATCGAAGGAACCGGTGGTTTTACCGAACACGTTTACTTTAAAGCACGGCCGGTTGTTGATCATCTGGATGTCTTTGTCTACATCGATGGTCGCTTCGGCTGCATTAATTAAACCGTAATGCACTTTGTAGTCCAGCTTTTCGCCGGAGGTGAAGCTGTCGTTGTCGAGATGGCGCATGGTATCGCGGCTTTCGAAGCTGGAAAGGCTGAAGCCGGCAACTACTAACAGAACCAGGAAGAATGGTAAAAGGTAACGTTTCATAGAGTTAGGTATTTTCTGAATTACAGAACCAGATTTCAAATCTCATACCAGAATTTCAGTACGAGAAAATTAAAAAAAAGTGATACTTCTGCCACACAACCATTTTCTAACAAAAAAGGTGCGATTTCCACCGCACCTTTTTTTCGTATGTTCGAAGTTCGTATGTTCGAATTTTCGTAGGTTAGAATATTCGTAGGTTCGACTAAACCTTAACTTACTCGAATATACGAACATTCGAAAATTCGAGACTACTCTACGTCTTCCAGGGCAGCGGCAACCTTGTCTGGTTCGCCTTTTACCATGGCGCGGATCTTGCCTTCGATTTCTTCCATCAGGCCTTCATTGTCGAGCAGCAGGTTTTTCACCGCATCGCGGCCCTGGCCCAGTTTGTCGCCGTTGTAGGCAAACCACGAACCTGATTTCTGAATGATGTTAAGCTCTACGCCCAGGTCAAGGATCTCGCCTACTTTGGAAATACCTTCGCCGTACATGATGTCGAATTCCACCACTTTGAACGGAGGCGCCACTTTGTTTTTCACTACTTTCACCTTGGTGCGGTTACCGGTAATGTTGTCGGCGTTCTCTTTGATCTGACCAATACGACGAATATCCAGACGTACAGAAGCGTAGAATTTCAGGGCGTTACCACCGGTAGTGGTTTCCGGGTTACCGAACATTACGCCGATCTTCTCGCGCAACTGGTTGATGAAGATGCAGCAGCATCCGGTTTTGTTGATGGTACCAGTTAATTTACGCAGCGCCTGAGACATTAAACGGGCCTGTAAACCCATTTTGCTGTCGCCCATATCGCCTTCCAGTTCCGCTTTCGGAACGAGGGCCGCAACGGAGTCGATCACGATAATGTCAATCGCGCCGGAGCGGATCAGGTTATCGGCAATTTCCAGTGCCTGCTCCCCGTTATCGGGCTGCGAGATCAATAGATTTTCAACATCGATACCCAGTTTTTTAGCATAAGAAGCATCGAAAGCGTGTTCCGCATCGATGAAGGCGGCTAAACCGCCGGCTTTCTGCGCTTCGGCAATGCAATGCATGGTAAGGGTGGTTTTACCGGAAGATTCCGGACCATAGATCTCTACCACACGACCTCTTGGCAAACCACCGATGCCCAGGGCAATATCCAAACCCAGCGAACCGGTCGGAATAGCAGGAACATCGTCCACTTTCGTATCGCTAAGCTTCATTACGGTACCTTTACCGTAGGCTTTGTCGAGCTTATCGATGGTTAGCTGAAGGGCTTTTAATTTTTCGTTGGCTGCACTCATTTTGTCTTTCTCTTTTATAGCTGTATGTTGTTTTATATTCCGTAATTTCAGGCCTAAATTACAATTTTTAGCAATGCTTTGCAAGTATTTTTAGTATTCTATTTTCAGACTGCCAAACCTGCACCTGCTTGCCGAATTGTAACAGACCAAGGTACTTTTTAGTGCCAAAACCCTACGATATTTTATGCCTTTTTGCCGTTTATTTTTCAGCCTTTTACTAATATTTTTAGCACCAGTCACTTACGCGCAATTGCCGAATCAGGCGTTCTATAATCGGTTCGATAAGGTAGACCTCAACTATGCAAAGGAAAGGCCTTCTATGGGCTACGATTCAATAACAAACTCCAGGTATATCATCTGCTACGATGCAAGAACGCCAGACTGGGGCTATCCGAGCGGCAATCTGGAACTTGGCACTCGCACCTTAGGCTTTTTTAAAGATAATGAATATTTCAATAAAATTGCCGATGGCTATACGCTTTTCGGGTACCAATTACAGCCCAGCCTGAAATATTATGCTTCCGAAAAGATCAAGCTTGAGGCCGGCGTATTATTGCTGAAAGATTTTGGCAACCGGAAATACCGTTTGATCCAGCCAACTTTCACTGCGATCTATTCAACCGGGAAACATACGTTTTTGTTTGGTACCTTACACGGCAATCTGAACTTTGGTTACATCGAACCGCTCTGGGATTTTGAGCGGCAATTAACCACTCCCATTCAGAACGGTATTCAGTATAAATACGATGGAAACCGCTTCGATTTTCAAACCTGGGTAGACTGGCAGGTAATGCAATACGCTTACGATCCGAAACAGGAAGAAATTGCCGGCGGCTTTACGGGTAACCTGAAAGGCTTTTTCTTTAAACGTACCCAGCTTTCCTTTCCGCTACAATTTACGGCCAAACATAAAGGCGGACAAATTGATGTGAACGACCACCCCCTAACGACTTTATTTAATGGCGCCACCGGTTTTGAAATAACCAGCCACTTAAGCAACTGGAACGACAGCCTTCAACAGGAATCCTTTCTCCGGAATATTTACACCAAAAACTACTTCGTAGGCTACAAAGACCATTCCTTTACGCACCAGTTTCCTTTCCAGGGCGGTTCGGGCATTTACCTGAACGCGGGAGCGGATACGCGCTGGGCGAACTTCATGCTGAGCTACTGGAAGGGCAACGGCTACATTTCGGAATTCGGCGGAAGGCTTTACCAATCGGTATCTACCACGGTCAAAAATCCGGGGTATATCGAAAAGCACCGGCAGTTGCTGATTTTACGCATTATGAAAGACTGGCCAATTTTAAATGCAGATAAAACCGAGTACTCCGGTCTGACCTTTACCGGAAGGCTGGAGCCGTTTTACGATTTCCGGACCGGCAGCGTGGAGTTTGCGGCGGGTTTATACCTGAATTTCAATACTGATTTTTTTCTGGGGAAACCAAAATTGCGTAGCCGGTAAAACTGATGTTTAATTAATTCGCGTTTGCTATTTTATTCATGAAACTGTTCAGCTTTAAAGAAGCTTCTTTCAAGCTTGGTAAGGTTGGTGTTTTACAATAGCAATCGGGAAAAGCTACTTTATTTCGTCGTCTGTTGCCTAGGATCTTTTTGACGATTGAGCCTTTTTCCCTAATGGCATAGCGTTTTCAAACAAGCATCACCTCTAAACTCATAACTTTTAACTCATACCTAACTTTTCCCCTCAAGCCGGGTGGCTTCGTTTCTGCGTTCGCGGCTGCAACCTTACCTGCCCTACCGGGCTGCCTCGTTCCTCGGCACCGGTAAGCTTGGAGGCCGCTCTCACAGAAACTGGTGTCAGTTTTCCTCCGTGGCTGGCTTTTTTTAAGTTAGTTTTTATCTGCTAACGTGGTTTTCAGGGGCGCTGCGCTGGCGATATCGTAGTACAAGATCTAGAAGAAAAATTCTGAAAATTCTATAATTCTGCAAATTCTGATTCAGACAATTGTCCTGAAAATCTTTAAATCCTGAAAATCCTGATTCTGATTCAGACAATTTCATTGTGGACAGACAATGCTTTTCTTCTTCAGTTGACAGCAAAGGTGAAAATACCAGCCAACACTAAAATCTATCTTTAAAGAAGGCTTTTCGACCATTGTACCTATCGCTGAACTGTAATTTCAAAAGGAACTTCCCTCTAATTAAGACTTTAACCGCGCGAAGCCGTACATAAGCCTGAACCTGAAATGTAATTATTACAGGAAAGCATTGTTTCTTTCTCAACAATAAAGGTCTTGCTTATGAGAGTTTCGGTACTGCTTTCGGCGCTTTTACTTTTATTCACCATCGGTTTAACGGTTTCTTCTCGGAATGTGCCGGCAACTTCTTTTTTTGCTTTACCCGGAAAAGAGGCTAAGTCAGGAAACCTGATAAAACAGGAACAGTTGCTAGGCGAGAAGATCTTCTTCGACAGCAATCTTTCCAACCCGGCGGGACTCTCCTGCGCCAGTTGCCATTCGCCGCAAAAAGGCTTTGCCGACCCGCTGAACCGGTTTGTTTCGGCCGGTGCGGTAAAGGGGTTGTCGGGCAACAGAAATGCCGCTTCGGTAGCCTACGCCGCTTTTACGCCACCTTTCCACTTCGATTCTACTGAAAACCATTATGCAGGCGGTTTCTTCTGGGACGGTCGTGCCAATTCGCTGACCGCACAGGCTACAGTGCCTTTGTTCAGCCATCTTGAGATGAATGCCGATAAGAACCGTTTGGCCGCTTATTTACAGCAAAGTTCTTACCGGCAATTGTTTGAACAGGTTTACGGAGAACAGGCGCTGGATGATCCGGAAACTGCCGTTACCAGCCTGGCTAAGGCCATTGCTGCCTTTGAACACACTTCCCAGGTGAGCCCTTTTTCTTCGAAATACGATCTTTACCTGAAAGGAAAAACCCAGCTGAACGACCAGGAACTCCGGGGTCTGCAGCTCTTTAACGATCCGAAAAAAGGAAATTGCGCCGCCTGTCACTCTTCCGAACCCGATCCGGAAACGGGGCTGGTATTGTTCACTGATTTCACGTACGACAACATCGGTTTACCGGCCAATCCGGAAATTAAAAAGGAGCAAAAGGGGAATTACATACCGGATCTGGGATTGGGCGCTGTGGTGCGAAAACCGGAAGAAAACGGCAAATTCAAAGTACCAACCTTGCGGAACGTAGCGCTTACGGCACCTTATTTTCACAACGGGGTAATTGCTTCTTTGGAAGAAACGGTGCGTTTTTATAACGAGCGCGATACCGGTCGGTTCGGAAAACCGGAAGTACCGGAAAACATGAATAACGAAGAACTGGGCAACCTGAAATTAACCGAGCAGGAAATCCGCGATATTACCGCCTTTATGCGCACCTTAACCGACGGCTACCGCCCGGGATAAAAAAAGCTCCACGCACTTTTCCGGCCCTTTTCCTACCATTCAGGTTTTTCGGATTTTGATTTCAAGAGGCGGGAATAAAAAAATCGCCGTTGCCAGGTTGGTGGACCTCTAACGGCGATTTTGAATGCGTAAATATATTATAAAACTGAAGGCCGTAACCTTGGCAAATAAGCTTAGGCCGCTTTCCGGACCACGAACGTTTTGCTGAATTTATCGTGCCAGCCAATGCCGTTGCCCAGGAAAGAAAAATATTCGAAGGGAATGTGGCGGCAAAGCGTGCGTAGCAGAATAGCTTTCAAAGGCGGCTTTTCGTTGTATTCGGTGGTTACGTAACAATTGGTCATAACTTTAGCCAGGGTGCGACCGAAGAAATGCTCACAAAGAAAGTAATAGGCAAACTGTAACGGATACATGATCGACACCAGCAACATAGAATTAGCCGCGATCACTTCCTCCGGGAAAAAGGTTGCCATGATGAAAGAAGTACACAAGGCCAGAAAGATATTGTCGATCAGGTAATTTACCAGGCGCACGTTCCAGGAAACGGCAGTCGGCATGGGTTCCTGGTCGTTTTCGATGTGCCAGTTATGGGTAGATGGGTATTCCGGATTCATATAAAACAAAGATAATTAAAAACTTCTGACAACCTTGACCTTTTAAACATTGCTTCTTCCAGATGGTTTACATTTTTGAAGCGCCGGTAAAAGTCATCCTTAAAACGCGCTTCCGGCTCAATTAGTGTCAGTCGTAAATTCCAGCAAGTAACAACCTTCCGCCCTAAACCAGTTCCTTTTCTGCTTTCTTCGAGGCTTTGTTCTTTAATGCTGTTTAGAGCCAGGAAATCACAAGATTCTTCCAGAATGACAGAAGGGGGGGGAACCTAATTATTTCTGGAAAGGCGTTCTGGAAGCACGTTCATTCCCTAAAACAAAATAGCTGCACCGGAATGCAGCTTTTCATTTTCTCAAGCTCCCCAATAAGGGCAGTATTTTCTTTCATTCAGGGCAAAGCCTAAGTGCACACTTACTTCAGCCGCGGGTGAATGTTCTCGTCGCGGTGGTGCGGGTGAATGTGCTGGATCGGGCTTTTTAAGGTGGTCTGGTTTGTCATTACCATCATAGACCGGGCCGTTTCGTTAAAGTATTCCAGGCGACGGATCAACAGTTCTTTCAGCAGGATCTTGCCTTCCGGCGTTTTCATCCAGGCACGTTTGTCTTCCAGAATTTGGGCCATGGCATCGAGCACGGCCGTTTCCTGTTGCCGGTAAGCCTGCTGCAGATCGTTAATGGCGCTGATGCCTTCGGCTTTTATGTTCAGGAATACGCCTTTCTGGCCCAAAACTTCGCACAACAGGTTTACCTCCAGCGGAATAGAAGTTTTTAAGGGCGTAGTGCGGATATCGGTGCCTTTATCCAGCAGCATTACAATGGTTTCGAGGTTCTCTCTAAAACGTTGGTAAAGCGAAGCAGCTTCCATAAGATTGATTCAGGTTCTAAAAAACAGTAGTCTTTCAGGTACAAAAGTACGGAATTGCATTTACTTTTAGGCCTTTGCGCCGGTATTTTCCGTTTTAGTTTCCGGGGCCGGCATAAAGGCGTGCAGAATGGTTTGCGCCAGGTGCGCAGCCTGCTCGCTGATCTCCGGCACGGCCGTAGATTCCCAAAGCGCGCCCCGTAAAGCCGGCCCGATTGTAAACAAAGCGTTGGAAGGCTTACCGTTTTTCTGAATAAGCTTTCCTTCCGGACCGGCCAGTAATCCCAGGTGAAGCTCGTCAGGTTGCAGCAGCCGGGTTTGAAGCAGCTGCTGCACCAGCGGGGTTTCTATTTTTTCATAATTACATTGCGGACCGGTACAATTAATGAGCCGGTGCACCACTACGTTTTCGTTTTGCAGTTGCCCGCGTTCTTTCAGCTTTACGGTTAGGCCTTCCGGCTGCACTGCTGCGTGTTGCAAACGCGCCGCCCGGATCTCGAGCTGGCCGCTTTGCCGGGCTTCCTGAATGCGGGCCGCTACCTGGGGCGACAACCGGTGCCGGAAAACACTCCAGAGCGAACTTAAATGCCTCAGAAAGGTCTGTTTATCTTCCAGCGATAATTCCTGCCAGATCTCCTGGGTAAGCGGGCGGAGCGAGTCGATAAGGGCTTCGCAACTGCTGCCCTGGGAAATAGCCTGGCGGATATGCCGTTTTACCTCGGGATAAATGCGGGCCAACTTATACGGTGGCTGCAGTTCTTTCCGGAAATCGGGATACGGTTTGGTGTGGCGGTGCTCCATGGGCAGGTAACCCTTCGGGGAAAACGCGATGATCCTGCCGGCAAACTTCTGTTCCAAAAGGCTCAGCACCACGTCTACCATCGTCAGGCCCGTACCGATCAGCATAACCGTTTCGTTTTGTTTCAGGTTTGTTAGCGCTTCCGGTTTCCAGGGGTTGCCGAAATAAAAACTGCTTTCCACCACTTCCGGATCAAGGCCGGCAATGGGCGACGGGGCGAAATTTCCGAGGGCAAAAACCACTTTTTCGGTTAAAAAGGGCTCGCCGCTCTTTAACGTGACCTGGTATTTGCCCTTTGCCTGCGGAGTAACTTCCAGCGCTTCGTCTTCAATAAACTGCAGGCGGCAGCCCGCCGGCATATTATCCCGGGCACAATCGAGCACGTAGGCTATGTAGCGGCCATACACTTTGCGGGGCATAAAGGCATCGGCCAGGCATTCGCCCGGCTGGCAGTACTGCTGCACATCGGGCTGGTTTTCGAGCCAGTGCACAAAATGCTTTGGCTGGTGCGGGAAAGCGCTCATGCGGCCGGAACGTACGTTCAGCAGATGCAGGTTGCTTTCGGCCGAATACGCGACGCCTTTGCTTAGAGGATAGCCCGTATTTACGATCTTCACGCTAATGGGAAAAGGGGTCTGGCGAAGCAGCTGCACCGCCGTTAGCGTACCACTAAAACCTCCACCAATAATTGTAACGCATTTTTCAGAGGCCATTGGTTTAGCAGGTCGTTTCGGTAGTAAATTTAATTGAGCCTAATTTTACAAATATTTCGCCGGAAAGTTGCGTTTCCTACCAATTGCCTCTGGCTTTTTTAGCCTGAACCCCTACCCTTTTGGGGTAAATAAAACGAAAAAGCCTGCCACCGGAATCCGGCAACAGGCTTTTCAGAGAAAAAGGATAGCATTTTTTTACAGCAGATCCTGAATAATTTTTTCGGTAGTTATTCCTTCGGCTTCGGCTTTAAAATTGCGCACGATCCGGTGGCGGAGAATCGGCAGGGCAACCGCCTGCACGTCTTCAATATCCGGAGAGTATTTTCCGTTCAGCAGGGCATTGCATTTAGCTCCAACAATTAAGTGCTGCGAAGCCCGCGGGCCGGCGCCCCATTCCAGGAACTGGTTGGCAACCGGAGCGGCCATACCGGTATTAGGGCGGGTTTTGTGCACCAGTTTTACGGCATAATCTACCACGTTGTCTACCACCGGCACGCGGCGCACCAACTCCTGGAAAGCCATAATTTCTTCGGAATGAAGCACTTTGTTTACCGTAGCTTTCTGGCCGCTGGTTGTGTTTTTCACGATCTGCTTTTCCGCTTCGAAAGAAGGATAACCCAGGGTAATGTTGAACATGAAACGGTCGAGCTGGGCTTCCGGCAACGGATACGTACCTTCCTGCTCGATCGGGTTCTGGGTGGCGAGCACGAAGAACGGCCGCGGCAGATCGTATTTCCTTCCGGCAACGGTTACCGAATATTCCTGCATGCTTTCCAGCAGCGCGGCCTGGGTTTTAGGCGGCGTGCGGTTAATTTCGTCGGCCAGAATAATGTTGGAGAACACCGGCCCTTTTACGAACTGGAAATTCCGGCTCTGGTCCATGGTTTCGGAACCTACAATATCAGAAGGCATCAGGTCGGGCGTGAACTGAATACGGTTGAAGCTCAGGTCCAGCGAAGAGGCAATGGTATGAATAAGCAAGGTCTTGGCCAGGCCGGGTACTCCAACCAGTAAGCAATGGCCCTGAGAAAAAATAGCGGTAAGTACCAGTCTTACTACTTCATCCTGACCTACAATTACTTTCGAAATTTCCTGGTTCAGGGTTTTTACGCTCTGAAACAGCGCATCGGCAGCTTCTTTATCGGATTGAAATTGCTTCATAGTTCGTTAGTTCGGCGTTTGCAGGAGGTTGCAGCTCTGATAATCCGGGTTCACCTCCATGTATACAGAATTCCGGTTCTTATCGAACCAGGTATCTAATGCTTTTCTTCTTTTATCGTTCAGGGCGGCCGCCGAGATCTTCTGGTAATCGTCTTTCAGGTTGGCCTGGTGCGGCGGTGTTTTCGATTTCAGGTAAATAATGCGCTGGGCCTGCTTGCCGTCTTCGGTCCGGTACGGCATCGGGTTGCTGATCTGCCCTACTTTCATGGTATCGATGATGAAGAAAACGGTCGGGTCCAGTTTATCCAGCGGAATGTACGGGCTGCCATCGCGTGGGTTGGCAAATAATCCACCATTGTCCTTGGTTGCGCGGTCGTCGGAGAATTCTTTGGCGGCTTTAGCAAACGAAATGCTGTCTTTCTGAATGCTGGCCCGGATCTTGGTCAGTTGGGCGGCGGTTTCGGCCATATCCACTTCGCTGGCGGCCGGTTTTATCAGAATGTGGCGGGTATTGAATTCTTCTCCCCGGCGCTCAATAAGCTGAATAAGGTGAAACCCGAATTGTGATTCTACCACGCGGGAAAGTTTACCGGGCTCCAGGCTAAGAGCGGCGGCTTCGTATTCCGGAACCAGTTCTTTTTTCTTGAAAAAGCCTAACGTTCCGCCATCGGCTGCCGAGGCAGGATCTTCGGAATAACGGCGGGCCAGGGTAGCAAAATCTTCACCGGCTTCGATCCGTTTTTTAATGTCTTCCAGTTTTTTCCGGGCTTCGTCGCGGTTTTTGCGGCTTGGCTTTCCTATCTTCACGATCTGACCCACTTCCACCTCGGTAGAATAATACGGCAGGCTATCCTGCGGAATCCGGTTGAAATAATTGGTGACCTCCCTGGGCGTAACCGAAATGCTGCCGGTTATGTTGTCCTGCATGCGTTGCAGCACCAGCTGGTCGCGCACCTGCTTGCGGAGCTCGTCTTTGAGTTGCTTTATAGTCTTGTTGTAGTACTCTTCCAGTTTCTGCTCGCTGCCGATCTGGGACACAAAGTATGCCATGCGGCGGTCGAGTTCGCCTTTCACCTGCTCGTCCGGCACCACTACGGAGTCGGCATCGGCGCGGGCCAGCATCAGCTTGTTCATTACCAGGTTTTCGAGGATCTCGCACTTCAGGTTCGGCGAATCGGCCTGGCCGGAAGCTACGATCTGGGCATGGTTAATTTCCAGTTCCGACTTCAGAATAATCTGGTTATCGAGCTTTACGATAATGCCGTCGATAACCGGGTTTTTCCGCTGCTGCCCGAAAGCCGGTACCAGCAGGGCCCAGCAAAACAGGAACGCCCAGACTTTTTGGTTTAAAAATATACTGTTTTTAGATACGATCATTGAAAATAAAAAATATGGCCTGCTGCTAACATATAAGACCTATTAGCCTTAACGCAAAAGCCCGCCGGTAAATTTGATTTCGGGCCGGAAAATATTCCCGGCCTAAACAGAAAAAGCGCTGCCGGTAAAGCAGCGCCTTTTTTCTATCTAAAACCTACTGTTTCTTAATAAGTTTGTCTACTTCGCTCTGATTTACCTGCACCGGGTATTTGGCACGTAGTTCATCGATCCACTGTTTTTCCAGGTAAGCCTGGTAATCGGAAGTGGCAATGCCGCGGGCTTCGTTCAGGTTTTTGTACGTTGGCGGCAATACTTTCTCGATCTTTATCAGCATGAAACGGCCATCGCGCTCTACCGGGAAGGTTCCTTCTTTCCACTCGATCTCATCCAGGGCTTTGTTTTCGCCTTTCTGGAATTTCTTGCTCGTGATCTGTACGGCCAGCGGATTGTTCTCGTTCAGGTTGCTTTCCAGCACCGCCGGATCGGAAGAGTAATACGTCAGGTTTACGGCGCGGCTTGCTTTTACTTTCGGTGCGGTTACCGTTTTAATGCGGTTGGCAGCAATGCCTTTGGAAGTTAAATAAGTAACTACTTTCTGCGCGCGGGTTTTAGCCAGGTTCTTGTTTTTGGCTGCTTCCTTGGCGTCGGCGCTGCCGCTAACTTCTACCGTTAAGGCTTCGTCGGCATTCAGCTGGGCTACCAGGTTATCGAGGGCCGTTTGGGTTTCTTTGGTGAAGGCATCTTTACCGGCATCGAACTTCAGAGATTTCGGCTCCAGTTTCTTGTTTTCGAAGCGGCCGCCGGCCAGTAATTTCTGGGTTTTGTTCAGCAGGTCTTTGCTCGCAGCGCTGATGATGGTTGCCTGCGCGCGGGTATCCCACTTGTATTTTTCTTTGTTCTGCTCGAAATACGCTTTCAGGCCGGTAGTGTCTTCAATCGCTTTGCTCCATACTTTTTCGTCCATTAACTGGAACAACAGAATACCGTCGCGGTACTCTTTCACGAGCATTTTGTAGTCTACGTATTTGTTTTCCAGGTTGGCTTTCTCGAAGTTCATCAGGCTGGCTTCTACGTATTGGTCGTAAAGGCTCTGCATGTAGTGCGCCGGAGTGCCGCTTTTTCTTGGCTGCTGGTTGGCGCTTACGTACTCGAAGAAATCTTTAATGGTGTACTTCTTATTGCCGATCAGGAACAGCGGCGTATCGCCTACTTTGTCTTTGGCAGAAGCAGGCTTGTATTTGAAATGGCCGGCTGTAAGCGAAGTATCTGCTTTACTGAAAGCAATTTCTTTGGAGCCTTTAATTTCGGTGAATTTATTTTCGGTACGGATGCGCTTTAAGAAAGCCGTTTTGTTCAGTTCAGAACGGGAATCTTTCGCTACACGGCCGCGCAGGGAAGCTTCGGTTTCTTCGTAAGTCGGCAGGCCTCTTCTTTCAATTAACTTAATAATGTGCCAGCCATAAGGCGTTTGCACCGGCTGCGAAATATCGCCCGGGTTTTTCAGGTTGAAAGCGGCTTCTTCGAAGCTCGGGATCATGCGGCCGGTACCGAACCAAGGTAGTTCGCCGCCGTTGCTCGCCGAGCCTGCATCTTCCGAGAACTGGGAAGTAAGTTTATCCCAGCTTTCTTTTTTCTGAACGCGGTTATAAATTTCGTCGATCTTGCGTTTTGCTTCGGCCGAATCGGCCTTAGGCATGCCCGGCGTTGCGCGCACCATAATGTGGGCCACTTTAATTTCGCCCTGGGCATTGCGCACATCGTTCACTTTCAGGATGTGGTAACCGAAACGGGTACGCACCGGCTGCGAGATCTGTCCTTTCGGGGTTTTATAAGCAGCATCTTCGAACGGGTAAACCATTTGCAGCGCCGTGAAATAACCTAAACGACCGCCGTTTTCTTTGGCCGAAGGGTCCTGAGAATTTTCCCGGGCCAGCATTTCGAAATCTTCGCCGGCCAGTGCTCGCTTGCGCAAGGCAACAATTTTATTGTAAGCTTCCAGGGTATCTTTCGGTTCGGCATCCGGGTTTACGGTAAGCAGAATGTGCGAGGCGTTGATCTCCTTCTGCATCCGGTCATACGCTTCGCGCACGAGCTGATCGGTTACGCTTTTCTCCGTTAAGTAAGGCTGAGCTAATTGTTGTTTATAGCCGTCAAGTTCCCGGCGGAAGGCTTCGGTGGTATCGAGGCCGCGGGCTTCGGCTTCCATTACCTTCAGCTTGAAATTGGTGTACAGGTTAAGGTACTCCTGAATGCTTTCTTTGGAATAAGCATTGTCGGCGTTGGCGTTGTTCTTGTTGTAAACGTATTGAAACTCTGACGTGTAAACCGGTTTCGAACCGATGGTTTCAATTACTGGCTGGTTCTGGCTGGCAGATGGTTTACTGGTTTTGCAGCTCGTCCATAACAGGGTAACAGCCCCTATTACTAATAAGTGTTTACGCATAAGTTAAAATCGGAAAAATAAATCAGCTTTCTGGCTACGAATATAAAGTTAATATTTCGAGTGCCGCAATTTTAACGATTTTTTTTGAGACAAACTTATAACATCTGGGGATTACAGCGGTTCTATAGAGGATAAGCTCCCAAAAAATGATAGGAATTTCAAGGAAAAACCCGCCTACAGGAGGCGGGTTTTTAAAACACGGTTTTATACAGGCGGCAAATGTTGCGCCCGTTTCTGGAAGTGAACTCCACCTTATCCATAATCCGGTTAACGATGGCAATGCCAACGCCTCCCTTCTTCCCGATCCGGATATGCTCCTCGATGTCGGGCTCTTTGTAATTTGAATGCTGAAAAGAAATACCGTTATCCGAGATTTCGAACAGCAGTTGCCCGTTTAACCGTTCAATGGCCAGTTCCATAAACTTACTGGCATCTTCCTGGTTGGCATGAATGATCAGGTTAGCGCTGATCTCATCCACGGCCAGCACGATCTGGTTCAGGACAATGTCCGACAGTTCGTACTGGCTCAGGTACTGCGTTACAAATTCGCGGATCGTTTTAAGGTTTTTCTTACTACAGCTGATCCGGATGCTGTTATTCATTCGCGACAGTCATTGCTTCGTCGTAGGTGGAAACGATAGTCATGAGCAGATCGAGACCCAGGATTTCGAATACGTTTTTCACTTTTTCCTGCATGTTGTAGAAAATAAGCTTGATCTGGGAATCTTCGAAGCGCTGCAGGTGCGAAATGAACACACCTAAACCGGCTGAAGAAATGTAGTTCAGCTTGGCGCAATCTACTAGAATTTTACTGTACTTCATGATCGAAGGGTTCGATAACTCTTCATCCAGTAATACAGATGAGCTGGCATCCAATTCGCCATCCAGGCTAATTGTGATGGTATTGTCTTTGATTTCGTGTGTAATTTTCATCGCAGTTCCTTTACGTCACATCTGAAATTTAGGTTGAACATTTTTAAATTTTACTACCAGAAGCGTCTGGTCGTCGTGAATATGGGCGTCCCCGGTAAATTCATTCAGGTCATTAATAATCGCATATTTTATATCATCGGCTTCCAGGTGGTAGGTTTGCATGAGCATTTCCCGCAGCCGGTCTTCGCCGTATTCTTCGTTCGTAGGGCTCCGGGCTTCGGTTACGCCATCGGTATAGATCACCATTACGTCGCCGGGGTTATAATCGTAGTGCAGCTTGTGAATGCGCTTGGCATAACTGGCATCGCGGATGATCCCTAAACCCAACCCTTCGGTTTGGAAATAGAACGTTTCCTCGGTCATAGAGTTATAGTACAGCGTATGGCAATGCCCTGCCCGCGCAAACGAGAGCCCCTGCATTTTGTAATCGATTATATACAACGAAGAGGTGATGAACGAGGTTCTTTCCAGGCATCGGCTCAGGGCAGAATTGGCTTTCAGCATAAACACCACCGGATCTAGATTGTCCTGCATCAGAGCATGAAAAATACCCTTCATCTGGGCCATGTGAAACGCCGCCGAAACCCCTTTCCCCGACACGTCGCCGATGATAATGGCGATCCTCGATTCGCTCAGCATGAGGAAGTCATAAAAGTCTCCCCCTACTTCTTTCGCCGCTTTGGCAAACGTACTGATCTGAAACCAGCTGTCGCTCGGGAACGATTTCGGAATGAGGCTGTCCTGCACGGCGCTGGCAATTTTCAGCTCTTCCTTGTAGCGTTCGTTCTGCAACGAATCTTCAATCAGCCGCAGGTTTTCAATGGTCAGAATGGTCTGGTTCGTGTAGGTCCTTACGGTATTCACGGTCTCCCGGTCGAAGGCATGCTCCACGTCTTTGAGGAGGTAAAGTACCCCGAAGGTTTCCTTGTTCGATTTCAGGGCCACCACCAGCATCGATTTAAAAGGCAAACCCAGTTCCCGGAAATGATAATTCATATCCAGGTTGTTGTTGATATAATCGACGTTGTTCAGGTTCAGGCTTTTGAGCACCTGGCGGATAAGGTCTATTTTAGCGGTGTCCAGGTTCAGCGTGTGCGTAACCATTTCTTCGGTCCGGAGTTCTTCCAGCCAGGCCGCATCGGCGCCCGAAGCACGGATGGCGCTATCGAAGAAAATATCGAGCACTTGCGATTCGTCCTGCCCCTGCTGAATGGACTGGCTTAACCGCTGAATGTTCAGTAAGTCTTCGCGCTTCTGTTCGAAAACCTTGGAAGTAGGCAAACTGAAAACCGCCACCAGCAACGAAGCCAGCGAATACACAAAAACGAAGAAGAGCATCAGCAGCACGAACGGATGATCGCCGTGGTTTACCACCAACGTCTGGTTATCGTTCTGGATCTGAAAATACTTGGCAAAAAGGAAAATACTAACCAGAATGGCTCCCAGCAGAAAGATAGAACGCCACTTTTTGGTCAGGTTCAGGTAGGCTACCCACCGCAGGTTTACGCTTACAAAAAAGATGTAAAGCACCAGCAAACACATGAGCGGGATAAAGATGTAGGTAATGTAGTTCACGTTGAAAAGCGTGAGCAGCAAAGAACCGTACATCAGCCATTCAAACCAGCGCCATTCCACGTGCAAGGCTTTCGATTTCTGAAAGAGGATGAGCCTTTTCCAGGTGTTGAACGCTTTGGCCAGGAAGTAAATAAAGAGGGCAAAGTTGATGTTGTAAATGACATTCTCCAGGTAAGGGTTCGGGTTGAACCAGTACCGCGAGCCTATTTCGTAGCCCAGGTGCAGTACCAGGCAAACGTAGGCAGCAATTCCGGCGCGCGCAAACAGCTTCCAGAGGTAGGTCAGGAAGTCGGTGCCTTTGAAATGCTCGGTATTGTGGTGCTGGGCCATAAACACGCCCAGCGTAAAGGCCACCACCAGCACATTATTCAGATGCAGATAAACCGAACCTTCCTGCAGGTTTACATTCGTTTTTATGCAAAGAATGATATTGCCCAGCAACAGCAACCAACTGGCAACAGCAAGCGCCGCATAAGAACGTTTTAAACGGGTAGTATAGGGCATTTGTGCTTAAAGCCTGCTTCGAATTATAAATTGTACTCTGAACTCAATACTGAATAATAGGAAAAAGGTTAGCGATAAGCTAATATAGTAAACAAATAATATTTGCTTCAGATCAACTTACCTGATAATGAACAAATTAAAAACAAAGAAAAAATAAAGCGCCGAAGCGCCGAAACCTTAACGGCTGTAGTTCGGCGCTTCGCGGGTAATCTGTACATCGTGCGGGTGGCTTTCGCGCAGACCGGCCGGAGAGATCTTCACCATTCTGGCTTCCTGCAGCTTTTCGATACTGGCCGCGCCGCAATAGCCCATACCGGCCCGTAAACCGCCTACCATCTGGTAAATTACTTCGGCCACCAAACCTTTGTATGGCACGCGGCCTACAATGCCTTCCGGCACCAGTTTCTTGATATCGTCTTCGGCATCCTGGAAATAACGGTCTTTCGAACCAACTTCCATGGCCTCGATAGAACCCATGCCGCGATACGATTTAAATTTCCGGCCTTCGTAAATGATCATCTCGCCCGGCGCTTCTTCGGTACCGGCCAGTAAAGACCCCACCATTACGGAGCTTGCGCCGCCGGCCAAAGCTTTTACAATATCGCCGGAGAATTTAATACCGCCGTCGGCAATTACCGGAACACCGGTCCCTTCCAGGCCGCGGGCCGCTTCCATTACCGCTGAAAGCTGCGGAACACCGATACCGGCAATTATGCGGGTGGTGCAGATACTGCCCGGACCTACGCCTACTTTCACGGCATCGGCTCCGGCATCGGCCAGTGCTTTGGCGCCTTCGGCAGTAGCCACGTTGCCGGCAATTACTTCCAGTTTCGGGAACTTGTTTTTGATTGCGCTAACTGCATCCAGTACACCTTTGGAATGTCCGTGTGCGGTATCGATGCTGATCACGTCCACGCCGGCTTCAACCAGGGCGGCCACCCGCTCGAACATGTCGCCGGTTACGCCCACAGCAGCGCCTACGCGCAAACGTCCGTATTCATCTTTGCAGGAATTCGGGTGGCTTTTCTTTTTCAGAATGTCTTTGTAAGTAATAAGCCCGATGAGTTTGCCATCGTTGTCTACCACCGGTAGCTTTTCGATCTTATATTGCTGCAGGATCTCTTCGGCGCTTTCCAGGCTGATGCCTTTCGGGCCGGTGATCAGGTTTTCGCGGGTCATGATGGCCGAGATCGGCTGTTCGCGGTTTTTCTCGAAACGCAAATCGCGGTTAGTAATGATACCGGTAAGCTTTCCTTCGGAATTTACCACCGGAATGCCGCCGATCTTATTTTCTTTCATCAGCCGCAGGGCATCGCCTACCAGGGCATCTTCGAGCAGGATAACCGGATCGAGGATCATGCCGCTTTCGGACCGTTTCACCTTGCGTACCTGCTCGGCCTGCGCCCGGATGGTCATGTTTTTGTGCACAATGCCGATTCCGCCTTCCTGGGCCATGGCAATAGCCATTTCGGCTTCGGTTACGGTATCCATGGCGGCGGAAATTAAAGGCACGTTTAACCGGATATTGCGGGTTAAGCGGGTGGTAATATCGGTGTTTTTAGGGAGAACTTCGGAGTAGGCCGGTAACAACAGGACGTCGTCGTAAGTAAGGGCTTCGAAGAGAACTTTGGGCTGATCTGAACGCATGGCAAATAAAATTAAGGACTTCTATTTGCAATGCAAAATTACTATTATCTATCAGATTACGAGCGTATTTCTTAAAAATATCTAAATTATTTTTATAGCTTGGTAGTTTTTCCATCCATTATCCTACTGTTTCTGATTAGGGTTTAATAAAGAGTATTATTAAAGAACTGGATAACTGAAGGCTGGCTTAAATGTTGAATCGCCTGTAAATTCACTAATTCAGTATTACTGGTTCAAGTTTTCAACCTAGACCTATGCATGAACTGAAGTTTTCAACTTCAGTGAGGCGTGAGCCTCAAAAATGACTTATGCGGATAATTCAGAGGCAACTTTTGTCTTTAGTTAAACCGATTTGTCTTGTGCTAGCCCGAAGAAGAAAGGACTTCTTTAACGCATTACTTTCGACATCCAATTGAGCTTTTCCCTCAAGCCGGGTGGCTTCGTTTCTAACTCGAAAGCCGTGGATTCACCTGCCCTACCGGGCTGCCTCGTGCCTCGGCACCGGTTAATCCAAAGTCTTTCTCCTTAGAAACTGGTATCAGTTTCCCTCCAATTGGGCCTTCTTTTATTTAGTTTTTATCTGCTAACGTGGTTTTCGGGGGCGCTGCGCTGGCGATATGCGTGGGACAGTCAAGCCCTGTCCGTACATGGATAGATTAAAAATCCTGAAAATTGGCTCCCCCGAACTTCGTTTCTATAATTCTGTTAATTCTGAAAATTCTGATTCCGATTCAGATAATTTGCCTGCTAAGCTTTTAATCCAATAATCAGTTTTAATAAACCTGCATTCCGGGATCTACCTGCAACGCCCATTCGTGAATGCCGCCTTTCAGGTTGAGGAGGTTATCGTAACCGAACCGCTGGCTCAAATACTGAATGGCTTGTGCGCTCCGGAACCCGTGATGGCAAATTACTACTACCGGCCTGGTTTTGTCTACTTCACCGACACGCCCGGGAATTTCGCCTAAGGGAATCAACTGGCTGGCTTCAATTTTACAGATCTCAAATTCGTCCGGCTCCCGTACGTCTATCAGTTGCAGGTTTTCGCCGGCGGCGAGTTTTTCTTTTAGTTGTTTCGGAGTGATTTCGGATAGCATTGGTGAGGTTGATGTTTAGGTTTTCGGGCTGAATTTAATATTGTTTTTAGATAATTTTACTCCTTCTTTTTTGTCATCCTGAACACAAGTGAGCAAGGGAGTGCGAAACTTGCGAGCGTAGATATGAAGGACCTTGTCGGCATAAAGCAGTTTTTTTGCTAAAAATGCTACTGTTTATTTTCCGTCATTCCGACGGCAGAAGGAATCTCATCAGGTTGGTAGTGCTGTTTACCAAGGGCTGCGGCGTACAGAACACTTTGCTGCTGCTAAAAACTCCTACCAAAACAGGCAATTCTGCTTCGGCCTGTGCGACACAGACCAAGGTGGAATTCCTTTAATAGCATTTCTTTATGCGTTCAGGTATAAATCCTGACAAAATCTTAAGCCTTGGCTTCCAATAAAATTTCAATTCTGAAAATTCTATAATTCTAAAAATTCTGATTCTGATTCAGACAATTGTCCTGAAAATCCTTAAATCCTGCAAATCCTGATCCCGGTTCAGACATTCTGCAACGCTCTCAAAGCCGCCTGAAACCGTTGCTGTTCGGTGCCGGAAATGATCTGGTAAGGAAAACCGTATTGCTCCAATTGGGTTTTGTAAAGCTGAAAAAAGTAATTGCGGAGGTGCGGGTGTTCGCGTTGCGGGTCGGGTTCCCAGGGCAGGTCTACATCCATGAGCAGGTACAAATCGAAAGTTTGGCTTTCCAGTTTTTCCAGGATCCAGGCGGGGCAGGAACCGAAGGCGTTTTCGCTCCAGACCTTTATAACCAGTAGTTCGGTATCGGTAAACAGGATTTCAGGCTGCTGCTTTTCGGCTGCCTGCTGTAATTCCAGTTGACCGGCGGCAATTTTCTCCAGGTCTTCCGGCGTATAAGGCTGGTTTAGGTCTGCAATGTAATCGCGGGCAAATTCGGGTACCCAAACGGTGTTGAAATGAGTAGCCAGTTGTTGCGCTAGCGTAGATTTCCCCGTCGATTCCGGGCCGGTTATGGCAATGCGTTTCATGCTCTGACTGCTTTTAGTTCTTTCCGCCATAAAACAAAACCCTGCACGGCCAGTCCGAGGAAAATAAAGTACAGGAATGCCGTTAGGTAAGCCCCTTTTACCCAGTACAAGCCTACGTAAGCTACATCAACCACAAACCACAATATCCAGTTTTCGATCTTTTTGCGGGTAAGCAGAAACTGCCCTACCAGGCTGTAAGCCGCCAATGCAGAATCCAGCACCGGGTAATGCGCATCGGTATAGGTTTGGAATAAAAAACCCAGCACCAAAGTCAGGATGCCGCCGGTAAGCACAGCCAGCAAGCGTCCGCGGGAAGGCAGGGTGGAAACATGAAGTTCGGATTTATTTTTTCCGCCGTGCAGCCATTCGTACCAGCCGTAAAGGCTTGCGCCAATGTAAAAAACCTGCAACCACATATCGGCATACAGCTTGATCTGAAAAAAGAAGATCGTGTAAACAATTACGCTGAGGAGCCCCACCGGCCAGGTCCAGACGTTTTGCCGCGCGGCCAGCCACACGCCCAGTATTCCGGAAACGGTACCGATTACTTCAAATAAATTCAATCCGAACATAAAAATGGCAGGCTTTTGCCGCCGAAATCCAAGTCAAAGAAAAGGCAAATAACTTAAACAAACCCCATAAACCCTGTCTTTTTTAAAACGGCTTGCTGTTTCTAACCGGAACCGGACTTTATTGCCAGCGGCCAAAACAATCCGGCAGCTCAGGAATTAAATACCTGACCTAACGCGAGTTTTTGAAGGGCCCCCTTTGGAGGGGGTAGGGGGAGGACAGGAGATTTATCTGATCATTTTAAAAATCAAATAACGTAAATTCCTCCCTCCTCCCCTAAAGGGGGACCATTCTCCTGCTTGCGTGATGTCTGTTAAATAACTCTGAACGAAAAATTAGGGTATGCCCGTATAATTGCTTACCTTTTAAACGCCAACTAAACCCTTCAACTATGATCCACACGCTGCGCAATTCCCGTTTCGAAGTAAAAGTTAAGGCCAAAGGCGCCGAAGTCTGCAGTTTCCTCAATCTGACCGACGACGTTGAATACATCTGGCAGGGCGACTCCAAGATTTGGGGCCGGCACGCACCGGTGCTGTTTCCGATCGTGGGTTCGCTGCCGGAGCATAAGTACCTTTTAGACGGCCACTCCTACCATTTGCCGCGCCACGGGTTTGCCCGCGACATGATCTTTGAAACCATAGAAAGCGACGAAAGCACCCTGACACTGGCGCTAAACTGGTCGGACCTTTCCTTGGCCCACTACCCTTTCCATTTCCGCCTGGTAGTTTTGTATGCCCTCGACGACAACCGCCTGCAGGTGGATTACCGGGTGCAGAACCTCGACGAAAAAGAAATGCCTTTTTCCATTGGCGGTCATCCAGGCTTTAACTGTCCGCTGAACGGCGATAATTTCTCGGATTACTTTCTGGAATTCGGCGAACCACAAACCCTGGAGCGGAGCCTGCTGCACGACGGCCTGCTGAGCGGACAAACCGAAACCGTAGTAAAAAATGCTGAAAAACTGCCGCTTCGCCGGGAACTGTTCGAAAAGGATGCCATCGTTCTGAAAAACAACCCGCTCCAGAACGTGCGCCTGAGATCGGAGAAGAATAACCACCAGGTAGAACTGGAACTGCACGGCTTCCCGTACCTGGGTATCTGGACGCCGGATGTGCCGGGCGCCGACTTCGTTTGCATTGAGCCGTGGCACGGGATAACCAGCCCGGAAGGAAAAATAACCGACCTTCGCGAAAAAGAAGGAATAATTACGCTGCCGCCGGGCCAGAAATTCGAGTGCAGCTACGCCATCACCGTATCGTAAGTCTTTGTTCAGCTGTAAAATAAAAAGCAGATCCGGGCTCCTGAGTACCAGGAGCCCGGATCTGCTTTTTCCGTCTATCAGGATGCAGAAACCGTAAATAAGATTTCCTCTTCTCTGATCAGGGCCGCTTCATTTTGGCTAATGACTATCCCCTTGAGCATATAAAGGGATGTTAAACTCCGGTTGAAGTATCAGCAGGTGTAAACCCCCCCCTGGCTCCCCTGAAGGGGAGAATCCGGAAGAGTAAAATTGTTCTACCTTTCACAAATGGAAACTCATACGTTAAGTAATTGTTAATTATCAGGTTCGGGGTTGATTTAACCGCTGCATAACCGGAAATTTGTAACCGGAAGCCTGAATTACACCAAAGTTGAGTTTTCCTGAAATCATGAGCCAAAACAACGCGAAATATAAAGTACTACTGGTAGACGACGATCCGGATATCATTGAGCTGCTGCAGTATAACTTAACCAAGGAAGGCTACGAAGTGGCCAGCGCTGAGAACGGCAAAAAAGCCGTAGAAACCGCCATCACCTTCAGCCCCGACATTATCCTCCTCGACGTAATGATGCCGGTAATGGACGGAATTGCCGCCTGCCGCCACCTCCGCGAACAAAAGCGTTTTAAAGACACCTACATCCTGTTTTTAACGGCCCGTTCCGAAGAATTTTCCGAAGTAGCGGCCTTCGAAGCCGGCGCCGACGATTTCATTACCAAGCCCATAAAGCCGCGCGCCCTCATGAGCCGCCTGGCCGCCTACGTCCGCCGCGACAACCAGCAGAATCCCGAGCAAACCCCGGAAATTTCCATCGGCGGCTTGCGTATAGACCGTACCAGCTTTGCCGTTTACAAGAACGACCAGAAAATTGTACTCCCGAAAAAAGAATTTGAGCTCCTGGCATTTTTAGCCGGCACACCCAACAAAGTTTTCAGCCGCGAAGAACTGCTCGACAACGTGTGGGGCAACGACGTATTCGTAATTCCCCGCACCGTAGACGTGCACATCCGCAAAGTCCGCGAAAAGATCGGCGAAGAGAACATCCAGACCATAAAAGGTGTGGGGTATAAGTTTAATACTGATTGAATTGTTGATTGTTAATTGCTGATTGGAAAAAATTAGATAGGCTTCACTTCAGAGAGCTTATTGCCGCATTACTCTTCGAAACCGAAGCTTTACCATTTTATTTCAATTCAGAAAACAATCAGCAATTAACAATCAACAATTTAGCAATCAGATAAAACGGTATCTTTGTAAACCAAAAAAACCGCAAAAGACGCTGTTCCAGCCCCGCATCCGAATCAAAGTATGAGTTCCCGCAGCATTGCCATTTTAATTTCTCTTGCAGTAGCGGGTATGGTGGTGGGCTACCTGGCTGTTTCCGATCTTCTGGGGCCCCGGGCTAAGATCTTCTGGCTGGGCATTACCTTCGGGGTGAGTTTTATTCTGGTCTATTTTTCCTACGAAGCCTTGGTTTTCCGGGAAATCAACAACATTTACGCCGGTCTGGAGCATATTAAGCGCAAGGAATTCCGGCGGATGAGCAACAAATTCCTGTTCCGGCCCGAACCGCTGAAACGCATCAAGGACGAGATCTACCAGATGGCCGAACAGAAGCAGAAGGAGATCGACGAACTGAGACGCCTGCAGGCCTTACGCCGCGAATTCCTGGCCGATGTATCGCACGAACTGAAAACCCCGATCTTTGCCGCCCAGGGCTTTATCCATACCTTATTAGATGGCGCGGTAGACGATGTGAACGTGCGCGACAAATTCCTCCAGAAAGCTGCCAAAAGCCTCGACGGTTTAGATACGCTGGTGCAGGACCTGATCACCATTTCACAGCTGGAAAAAGGTGTGGTAAAAATGGAAAAACGGCCTTTCGACATCATGGAACTGGCCAACGAAGTTTTCGAGCAACTGGAACAAAAAGCGGCTTCCCGCGGCATTAAACTGCACCTGTTCTACGACATCGAAAGCCACCTCCGCGTATACGCCGATCCGCACCGCATTAAGCAGGTACTCATAAACCTGATAGACAACGCCATAAAATACGGCCGCGAAAACGGCAACATCTGGCTTACCCTGAAAGACGGCAAAAAGCGCATCTTAGTAACCGTTCGCGACGACGGCGCCGGCATTGCCAAAGAACACCAGGCCCGGATCTTCGAGCGTTTTTACCGCATAGACAAAAGCCGCAGCCGCGAAACCACCGGCAGCAGCACCGGCCTCGGCCTCTCTATCTGCAAGCACATAATAGAAGCCCATCGCTCCGCCCTGGAGGTTTCCAGCGAAGTAGGTAAAGGCACCACCCTTAAATTCAAATTACTGAAGGCCAATAAGAAGCCCAACTGACCCCACCCAACCCTCCCCTAAAAACAGGGGAGGGCTTTTTGTTTGAATCAGGATTTTTAGGATTTAAATGATTTAGCTGATCCTCAATAACCTCTTCTTCTCAGAGAGGATAATTCAGGCGCAGCAAAACCATATTCAACTTAAAACCGGCAGTTCTGTTTAAGCTATGAACAGTAGATGTTAATGCACAAAAACTAACAATTAGCAGAAACAAAAGCTCCCCTCCTTTTCAAGGAGGGGTTCGGGGGTGGTTGAAAAGTCCTCCCCTGTTTTTAGGGGAGGATTTAGGTGGGGTAAATTCCGTACCTTTGCAGAATGCCGTTTCGTGAAAATGCTAAAAAACGGTAGCCAAAGCAACGAAAAACCCTGCATGAAATATCCTGTTTTTACCGACCTCATTATTTTTGAGAACGACGATTTTATAGTTGTAAATAAACCCCCGTTCCTGGCCACCCTGGAAGACCGCGCTCTGAACGCCACCAACCTCCTCAAACTCGCCCGCCAATACCACCCCGATGCCCAGGTTTGTCACCGCCTCGACAAAGAAACTTCCGGCGCGCTTGCCATTGCCAAAAACCCGGAAGCTTACCGCCACCTTTCCATGCAGTTCGAGAACCGCGAGGTAGATAAACTCTACCATGCGGTAGTGTGGGGCGTGCATAAATTCGAGAATGTGGAAGTAGACCGCGCCATTGAACCGGGCACCAAGGGGAAAGCCAAACTGGCCTTTAAAGGTAAACCCGCGCAAACCATTTTCAATACCATCGAAACCTACGCCAAACATTCCCTGATCGCCTGCAAACCCATTACCGGCCGCATGCACCAGATCCGTTTGCACCTGATGTATCTGAAAGCGCCGATTGTGAACGATGAACTCTACGGCGGCGAAGTTTTATTCCTGTCCAGCCTGAAACGTAAATTCAACTTAAAACAGCAAACCGAAGAACAACCGCTCATCAAACGTTTTGCACTGCATTCGACGCAATTGGGCTTTAAATTACTGAACGGCGAACCGGTTGTAGTAGAAGCGCCTTACCCGAAGGATTTCCAGGTGTTGGTGAAGATGCTGGGGCAGTATGCGTAGCTTACAGTAAAAGATCATAGACTTTTAACTTAAAACAATAGGCTTCTAAGCATCCTTGCTTTAAACAATTCCAAGGCGAGGATGATTAGAAAAATGTAGAGTTTTTTATCCTCCCATTCTCAACTAAAATTTTTGACAAAAACCCTAAATTATATTTCCCGTTTGGAGCAGGTAAACCATTTAGAAACACTAAGTTTCCAACGGAGAAACCAAGCTGGTCAACCTCTTTTTCAACTTGAATTAGACCTAATTTCGTCTTGAATGATTGCCTAAAATAAGTATTTATGATCTCACCATTTACAATTTCATAAAATTTACCTTTATATAATTCATAAATCCCATCATCTATTAGTGTTCCTTTTTGGAAAACTTTTGTTCCTTTAAGTTTCCATGATTTTGAAAAAGCAACTTGTAACTTTTCTCCATTTACTGTTTCTATCACATTATTATTCTTATTTCGATATTCTTCTTCAGCTTTATCTATAGTCAGTTTATCTTCACAATTCTTATTATCCAACAGATTTTGCAAATAAGTGGCTACATCCAAATCAGGAATAAGAACTTCATTTGCTAAAATCAAATTCGCATTTTTATAACCATCTTTTTTTAAAATCATTACAGCAGGATTTAGAAAATTATGATTCAGTAGAATCTTATCCGAAACTCGATCCAACAGGATACACTTTGCTTCTGGCAAATACTCCCAAGCACCCATAGAAACTTGCCCGTTTAAAGACATTATCAGCTCGCCGCTTCTTCGGAAAATGTATTTTTGCTGATTCAGTTCTTCATCTATAACCGCCCAAGGCTTATCAACAAACAATTCCTTCTGATCTAAAGAGGCACTAAATTGTTTTATGCGAGGAAGAATACTATTCAAAAAGAGCGACATAGGCTCAAGGTTTTAAAATTCGAAGTTATTGGATTTCCGCTAACAAACAACGACAATGCCAATAACAATTAACCAGTTTCATTAAAACATTTTAATTCTCAGCAATTTGCAAATCCGATAAAAAGGCTTAACTTTGCACCTCATTTTCGATTTATTGGGAGTGAAATAACTCATTTATAAACAATTAACCATAACTAATGGACCACTTAAGTTATAAGACGCTATCAGTTAATAAAGCGACCGCTAATAAAGGTTGGGTAGTGATAGACGCCGGAGACGCCACTTTAGGCCGCGTAGCGAGCCAGATTGCCAACGTTCTGCGTGGCAAGCACAAGCCATCTTTCACCCCGAACTCCGATTGCGGCGACAACGTGATCGTGATCAACTCTAAAAACCTGCGGGTAACGGGTAAAAAGATGAACAACAAGGTATATGTAACGCACTCTGGTTACCCAGGTGGTCAGAAACATACTACTGTTCGTGAATTAATGGCTAAATCGCCAAACATGGTAATTGAGCGTGCTGTAAGAGGTATGTTGCCACGCACCCGTCTGGGCCGCGAGCAGTTCCGCAACCTGTTCGTTTACGAAGGTGCCGAGCATCCGCACGAAGCACAACAACCTAAAACTTTAAAAATCAATCTATAATTAACCATTAATGGAAATTCTCAACACATCTGGTAGAAGAAAAACCTCGGTGGCGCGTGTTTACATGACGTCTGGGCAAGGGAATATCACTATTAACGATAGAGATATAAAAGTATACTTTCCGAACGAAGTACTACAAACCATCGTGAACCAGCCATTTGCTACCTTGGAAGCAGTTGGAAAATACGATGTTAAAGTTAACGTTAAAGGCGGCGGCATCAGCGGCCAGGCAGAAGCGATCCGTTTAGCGATCACCAAAGCCCTGATCGAAGAAAATGCGGAAGTTCGTCCGGCACTGAAGAAAGAAGGTTTCATTACGCGTGACCCACGTATGGTGGAGCGTAAGAAATTCGGTAAAAGAAAAGCGAGAAGATCGTTCCAGTTCAGCAAGCGTTAATCTTAAAGAGTACTTAGAAGAATGGCAACTACAAATTATAAACAATTACTTGATGCCGGTGTGCACTTTGGCCACCTTACCCGCAAGTGGGATCCGAAAATGGCGCCGTACATTTTCATGGAGAAAAACGGCATCCACATTATCGATTTAAATAAAACAGTTGTAGCCTTAGACGAAGCTGCTGCTGCTATCCGTCAGATCGCCAAATCCGGCCGCAAGATCATGTTCGTTGCTACCAAAAAGCAAGCGCAGGAAATTGTTGCCGACGAAGCGAAAAGACTGAAAATGCCTTACGTTACCGATCGTTGGTTAGGTGGTATGCTTACCAACTTTGCTACGGTTCGTAAGTCGTTAAAGAAAATGGCTACCATCGACAAAATGATGAAAGACCCGTTAATGGTTTCTAACATCGCCAAGCGTGAGCGTTTAATGCTTACCCGCGAGCGTGAGAAATTAGGTCGCGTTTTGGGTGGTATTGCTGATCTTTCCCGTTTACCAGCTGCCTTATTCGTAGTTGACGTAAAGCGTGAGCACATTGCCATTAAAGAAGCCCAGAAGTTAGGTTTACCGGTTTTCGCAGTTTGCGATACCAACTCTAACCCTGAATTAGTTGATTTCCCGATCCCGGCAAACGACGATGCTTCAAAATCTATTGCCCTGATCGTAGGCGTAATTGGCAAAGCCATTGAAGAAGGCCTGTCTGAGCGTAAGATCGACAAAGAAGATGCAGACCGCAAGCAAGCTGACGAAGCTGGTATTGCTGAAAAAATCGCTGCAGAGTAATTAGTAGAGGCAGGTCTTGTACCTGCCTTTATTTAGATATCCCAAAAGGGAACAGCGGCTGCCGTGCAACCCTGTTCCCTTTTTTTATTATCTTTGCGCCCGAATTACCGGAAAACGGTACAGGACCAACCCAGAAACAGAATTTCTAATTTTTAATTTCTAATTAAAAAAAACATGGCTATTACAGCACAAGACGTTAACAAACTGAGACAAATGACCGGCGCCGGTATGATGGACTGCAAGAAAGCCCTTTCCGAAGCCAACGGCGACATGGAAGCCGCGGTAGATATTCTACGGAAGCAAGGCCAGAAGATTGCCAGCAAACGCGCTGACAACGCAACTTCTGAAGGCATTGTGTTAACGCAGGTAAATGCTGAAGGTACAACCGGTAAAGTTATTGCTTTAGCTTGCGAAACCGAGCCGGTTTCTAAAGTAGAAGATTTCAAAAATCTGGCGAAAGCCGTTCTGGATGCAGCTGTTTCTACCAACGCTGGCACCAAAGAAGAATTACTGGCTGCTCCTCAGGCTGACGGACGTTCCCTGAACGACCACATCACTGACCTGATGGGTAAAATTGGTGAGAAGATCGATGTAGTTTCTTACGAAACCGTTACTGCTGACCAGGTAGTTGCTTACAACCACTCTAACGGTAAATTAGGCGTATTAGTAGGCCTGAAAAACGTAAACGGTGCCGATGTACAGGAAGTTGGTAAAGACGTAGCCATGCAGATCGCTGCTATGAAGCCAATCGCGGTTGACAAAGACGGCGTTGATGCTGCTACCATTGCCCGTGAGATCGAGATCGGTAAAGAGCAGGCCCGTGCAGAAGGTAAGCCGGAAGAAATGCTGGAAAAAATTGCGCAAGGCAAACTGAACAAATTCTACAAAGATTCTACTTTGCTGAACCAGGAATTTGTTAAAGACCCATCTATGACAATCGCTAAATTACTGGATAGCAAGACTAAAGGCTTAACTGTTTCTGAATTCAAACGTGTTCAGATCGGTTAATTTCCCGAAAACGCTACTATTTTAAAGTAAAAAGGTCTGCTTCTGAAAAGAGGCAGACCTTTTTTGCATTAAGACAATAATTGCGAAAAGAGGCGATACAAAAAGTATTTCTTTTAAACCAATACTTTTTGAGGAGTTTTGTTAACCTTTCTGGAAAGTTTAATGAATCGCTTTTCAATCAGATTATAAACAATTGTGGCTGAAATAAGGGTTGCAATAATAGTTACAGGCAACATTACCGAAAAGGTAATAGTACGGTTCTTAAAGATGTCGTTGATCCAGTCCCATTTTTCCATTACGATTACAACAATAAGCCAGTGCATTAAGTAAACACTGTAAGAAATTTTCCCTAAAAAAACTAAAGGCTTAATGGCAAGCACCTTCTGGGCACTTTTGCTATTAATTATCCAAGCCAGAATAAGGAAGGAAGCAAAGCCGGTTATATGAAAGAAATCAACGTTATAAAGCTTTGCATATTTATGGTAGGTTTCGCCGAAAGGCCAAATTCGCTCAAGGTGGCGTATCGAGAAAAGCAGGAATACGGCGAATAATAACAAAAACCTGAATGGATAAAGCTTATGCTCGCGGAAATTAAATTCTCTGATTTGGTTATAAAAATAGGCCAGAATAACACCTAAACAAAAGTGAAAAACAAACATTGAAATAAAGCCGCCACCGATAAAAATTGAAATCGGAATTAGCCAGGCAACATATTTTATGTCCTTTCTGGCACCTGCCACCAACAAAGGCATAAGCAACGACAGTGCCATTTCAATACCTAATGTCCAGCCAGGTATGTAAAATTTATGAGCATGTCGTACCAATACCAATTCCTGCCAAAGCGATTGGCTGTTTGCATAAAAAATATCTGCCAGAAGGTTTACATCCAGGTTATGACGGTTCCAGTAAAGAAAATTCAAAAGAACGGTAAAAACGAACGCCGGGTAAATCCGGAGCACCCGGTTATATACATATTTTTCTATATTAATTTCTTCTGCGGTGTGTAAATACTTAAAGGAAAGAACAAACCCGCTTAGCACAAAAAACAAGGAAACAGCATCGCTACCGTTAAACACCAGGGAGCCTAGATTATAATAAACCTTTTCGCCCCATTTCCAGCCAATAAAATGATAGACCACCACCATCATGGCAGCAATCCCCCTTACTGAATCTAAATAATCGATTCGATTTACATTATTCTGCATTAAATATGTGCCTTAAATATGTGCCTTTTTCTGACTGTATAAAGTTTTGCAAATTCAAATTTAACACACAACACCAAGATTCCTTCTATTTCTTTCAGCAATAAGTTACAAGAAAAATAATAATTGATTGGATTTTTTCTAAAAATGGTAAAGGTGCGAAAATTAAATTGCCTGTTTTAGTAAAATTACAGAAACAGATGAATTTTCCCTTGCTAAAACGATACAATATTAAATCAAAAAGGCCTGCTTCCGAAAAGAGGCAGACCTTCTTACTTTGATTCTAAAGAATTTACAACTTCATAAAAACACCAAGATTCAATCCAGCTGAATACAGGTATCCGTCAATAGGAAGTTTGGTAATAGAGGTAACAGACCGACGGTAAATGGGTTCTACCCGGAGAAGCAGGTTTTCTGTTAACGCGTAATCAACTCCCACGCTTGCCAACGCCGCAATATCTACTTTTTCATAACCAAAATCTGAGGCGGGCACCGTTTTCTTTTCTGTTTTCCCATTCGCGTACTCATAAGTTGACGTTCGCTTTACAGTCATAAAGAAGTTTGCTGAACTTCCGACCGACGCAAAAGCTTTGATCTTCCCGGTAGTTATGTAATAATTTACCTTAAGAGGCACATCCAGGGTTAAATAACGATAATTATGCTTTGCCGACTCAGGAGCATTTGGATCGGGTTCAGTTACAATATATTTTACCTTTGCCTTGTAACCCTTATCAGAAAAAAGCAACCCTGTTTCTAACGAGAACCGATTGCTTAAATTGATGAGCGCATTAGCACCGGTAGTATAACCAAGTTTAGCACTTTCTACCTCTTCGCGAATATCGATAATCCATTTACTGTCTGCATCAGATTTTAATGTACGATAGGAATAATCGGGAGAAAAGGAAACACCAAGCGCTATTTTAGAATTTGGTTTTAGATCAGCAGTTTGGGCATAGGAATTAAATGACACGAAGGCTAAGGCTGCTATAATTAGCTTTTTCATATACTATAGATTATTCGTTTAATAAGGCAAACGCTATGTAAGGAATGCTTAACAAAGAAACAAAATCAAGCTACAATAACAAATAATAGCAACGACAATTAAAGGAACTTCAACAAAAAAGCCTGCATAAAGCAGGCTCCTCTGTAAAAATTCCTTACCAGGCTTAAAGCGTATCCATCCGCTCCTGGGCTTCTTTCCAGCTTTTGCCCATCCGCTGAAAATTCTCCAGAACGGTATCAATAAATTCTTCGTCCAGCATTTTTTCCAAATCGCCGTCGCCGGGGATATCGATTTCGGCAATTTTATAGGTTTGCTCCATTCCGGCCTTTTCAAATTTTACCAGGAATTTATCGTTCCAGGCAAAAACCGAGATCCGTACATCTTCGTGAGGTATATTGGCTACTAAGCGCATAGTTTTATCAGATTTAAAGTCACGGGGCAAACTTAAAAAAAAGCCTTATATAAAAAACAATTATTCCAATATTCTATTGCAAGTTCCGTTTTCATCTTGCCGGGAATGCCCTCTCCGTAGCCTCTTCCGCTGCAAAAGGCTAGGAAATAATGCGAAAAAAGTGTTCCGCCTTGTCTGTTTTGTCCGGAAGCAGACATTTTTTAAGTACGGGAAATTTCTATTCCCGTTTCTGGCAAAAACCTTCTAACTTAGGACTTTAAATTGCTATTGAAATAGATGAAAAAACTGATCCTTGCCGCCGCGCTGTTCCTTCCCCTTTCCGCGCTGCAGGCCCAGCAAACCCTTACGCCGGAGCTGCTCTGGCAGTTCGGCCGTTTAGGCGATACCGACGTTTCGCCCGATAAAAAGTCTGTAGTGTACACCGTTACCTACTACGACCTGAAAGAAAACAAAGGCAACGCCGACATTTACTTGATTCCGGCAAACGGCGGACCGGCCAAAAAGCTGACTGATACCAAAGCCAGCGAATTTAACGTAACCTGGCGCCCGGACGGCAAAAAGATCGCCTTTCTTTCGGCCGAAAGCGGTACCGTGCAGCTCTACGAAATGAACCCGGACGGCTCCGATAAAAAGAAGATCACCGATCTGAAAGAAGGCATTGCCAACTTCAAATACGCCAAAGCCATGAACCACGTGCTGTTTACCCAAGACGTGAAGAATGGCAAGGAAGTAAAGGAAATTTACCCGGACCTGCCCAAGGCCGATGCCCGCATTGTAGACGACCTGATGTACCGCCACTGGAACGAGTGGGACGACTTTAAGGTAAGCCACGTATTTTACGCCGGCTACAAAGACGGCGCCTTAACTTCCGAACCGAAGGATATCATGAAAGGCGAACCGTTCGATGCTCCGCTCATGCCGCACGGCGGCGTAGAGCAGCTTACCTTCAGCCCGGACGGCAATACTATTGCCTATACCAGCAAAAAAGAAAGCGGTAAATCCTACGCGGTATCCACCAATTCCGACATTTACCTGTACGACCTCAAGTCCGGCCAGACGCGCAACCTTTCCGAAGGCATGATGGGCTACGACACCGAGCCGGTTTACAGCCCGGACGGTAAAAAAATAGCCTGGCTAAGCATGGCTACGCCGGGTTTCGAATCGGACCGCAACCGGATCTTCGTTTACGATTTCGAGTCGAATAAAAAAGAAGAAATTACGCCTTCTACCGAGCAATCGGCCTCCGGCATTACCTGGTCGAACGACGGCAAAAAGATATACTTCACCAGCACCCTGAAAGGCACGCAGCAGATCTTCGTAGCCGATGTGAAAGACAAAGCCGTGAAGCAGTTCTCTACCGGCCAGTTCAACTACAACGCATTGGATATTGCCGGGCAGAATTTTATTGTAAACAAAACCAGCATGAGCCAGCCGGCCGAACTGGTACTGGTAAGCATGAAGGACGCCAAGGAAACCCCGCTTACCAGCATCAACACCGAAATGCTGAGCAAACTGAAACTGGGCAAAGTGGTAGCGCGCACCGCCAAAACCACCGACAACAAAGACCTGCTGAGCTGGATCATTTACCCGCCGGATTTCGACCCGAAAAAGAAATACCCTACCCTGCTTTACTGTCAAGGCGGTCCGCAAAGCCCGGTTTCCCAGAGCTTCTCTTACCGCTGGAACTTCCAACTGATGGCCGCTAATGGTTACATTGTAGTAGCGCCAAACCGCCGTGGTTTGCCGGGCTTCGGCACAGAGTGGAACAACAGCATCAGCGGCGACTGGGGCGGTCAGCCAATCAAAGATTACCTGACGGCTATCGACGACATGAGCAAAGAGCCTTACGTGGATAAAGACAAACTCGGCGCGGTTGGCGCGAGCTACGGCGGTTATTCGGTTTACCAGTTGGCCGGTATGCACAACAAGCGTTTCAAGACCTTTATTTCGCATTGCGGCCTGTTCAATTTAGACAGCTGGTATGGCACCACCGAAGAAATGTTCTTTGCCAAACACGACATCGGTAATGGCTACTACGACAAGAACCCAAGCAAAAGCTTCGAACAATTCAGCCCGCATAAATTCGTCAAAAACTGGGACACCCCTATTCTGGTAATTCACGGCGAAAAGGATTTCCGCGTACCGATCAACCAGGGCATGGAAGCTTTCAACGTGGCGCAATTGCAGAACATCCCGAGCCGTTTTCTGTACTTCCCGCAGGAAGGCCACTGGGTAATGAAACCGCAAAACAGCGTACTATGGCAGCGCGTCTTCTTCGACTGGCTCGGCCGCACGCTGAAGGATGAGAAAGCTGGTTAATGAGCTAATGATTTAATGTGCTAATGTGCTATTCTCCATGAGTATATCAGCAGAACAAAAAAGCCCCGGAAGTTCCGGGGCTTTTTTGTTGGAGTAAACAACCACCCCCAGCCCCTCCTTGAAAAAAGGAGGGGAGCTGCTGCCTGCAGAATTTTAAATTTGGTACTAATAGCTGGCTGACAAAAATTGCAGAAATAAAGGCTCAAAAAGATAAGAACTTAGCAGAAACAAGCTCCCCTCCTTTTTTCAAGGAGGGGCTGGGGGTGGTTAAAAGCTATGAAAAACCAAAATCGCCTTACAGCAGACCAGCTTTGCCAACTTCTACCATTTCCTACGCTTCCTCAATCGCAATTCCCATCAGCTGCATAAGCTTACTGGCATTGAAACTGCCGCATACTCCCGGAGTAAGTTTGTAGTCGAATATGATCTTATCGCCTTCTATGCGGCTGTTGAAACTGTAGTTCTTAACCGAGCCCGGCATTTCGTTTTCCAAGTTGCCTAGCTCCAGATCGTGGGTGGAAACCATGCCGCTGGCCTGCCGCTGGTGCAATTGTTTTACTAGCGCTACGGCACCTAAATGCCGGTCTTTGGAATTGGTGCCTTTCAGAATTTCATCGAGGAAATAAAAGACCGGTTCGGGTTTTTCCGTCAGATCCAGTAGCATTTTCAGGCGTTTCAGTTCGGCATAAAAGGAAGAAGTGCTTTCGGCTAAGTTGTCTTCGGTGCGCATGGCCGTGAAAACCTGCATCGGGTACGCTTTAAACCGTTGCGCACAAACCGCTGAGCCGGCATAAGCAAGCACCATGTTCAAACCTACCGTGCGGAGGAAAGTACTCTTGCCGGACATGTTGGAACCGGTAATGATCAGGCTTTTTCCGGCGCCGGAAGTGGTGAAAGAATTGGTGATGCGTTCGGAAACAAAAATAAGCGGGTGCCCCAATTCCGATGTAGAAATTTCAAACGGTTCGTCACTGATTTCCGGCACCGCGTACCCCGGGTTAGCATATTGAAAAGCGGCAAAACTGGCTAAGCATTCCACTTCGGCTAAGGTCAGCACGGCCGGTTCAAATAAGGGCGCCGATTTTTGTTTCCAGTTATCGAGTTGCCAGAGCCAGAAAAAATCCCACATCAGCAGGCTGTTTACCAGCAGGTTCAAATAAACATTTTGCGTGGCCGAAAGGTAATCCAGAATGGTAGCCAAGCGTTTGATGGAAGCAGAAGCAGGAACCTGGTTCAGATAAAGTCTGGCCTGCACCTGCCTTAATTTTGCGCTGCTGAATTCCCGGTTTTCGATGTGTTCCAGCGCCGAAACGTAGCCGGCTACCTCTTTGTGCAGGTCTTCGGATTTATCCTGAATTTCATCTTTGGCTTTTTTGAAGGTTGCATGAAAAAGGTACTGCACAAACGCCAGCGCGCCCGCTACATAGCCCGAAAGCAGATCGAAGTACCACAGACCAATGGCCGAAATGGTAACCAAAGGCAGCAAAAAAGTAAGCCCCAAAAGCCATTTGCGTTGGGCAAAAAAGCCGGGTTGCGCCAGCCAGTTCAGGAAGTCGGGCAGGTGGTCGGTTTTGCGTTTGTAATGCCGGGCTTTGGCTTCGAGTTGCTGCCGCCATTCCAGCTCCGGCAGTATTTCCTGCACCGCTTCCTGTCGCGCTAAAATCTCGGGTTTTGCCGCCGCCTGCTGCAGCCATCGGGCCAGCGTATTTTTCCCGGAAACGGTAACCGCCCGGCTTACCAAACCATACAGCGAATGCGAACCAAAAACATCCAGATCGGATGTGTAGTAATGCTGATTGTCTTTATAGCGAGAACCGTCGTCGAAAATGGAAAGCTTGCCCTGAAGCCGGGAGATTTCTTCGGCGTTTATCAGGCTTAAAATACGGTTATGTTCCTGCTGGTATTGCAAGCGGCTGTGCAACCGGACAAGGAAACCAAATCCAAGATAAAAAACCATGATTACCAGAAAGCCCCACGCATCATTACCGGTATAAAAGCACCAACCAGCCAAAGCAGCACCTGTCAGAAAAACGCTTAGCCGCACCAGCGAAATCTGGTTGGCTTTCCGCCGGAACGTATTTTCCAGAGAAGCAAAATCGTGCTGGCGTTTCTTAAAGGTAGTTTCCGGAGTTGAAATTTCAGAATGGTTCATGTACAAAGCTACTAAACCCTATGGTTTCCGGCCGAAAAAGTATGAAAAGAAAAAATCCTTCCGTAGCGGAGAAAAAAAATCTCAGTAGCCCAGAGTTTAAACCCTAAGCTACTGAGATTAAAAATCCAGATACCAGATACCTGATACTTGCTACCTGATACCTGCTACTAATCGATCGTAGCAATACACTTCAGCTCGATGCCGATAGGCGTAGGCAGGCAGTTAATTTCTACCGTGGTGCGGCAAGGCTGGTTGTCTTTAAAATATTCGGCGTAAATGCGGTTGTACGTTTTAAAATCGTCTTTCATGTTGGTCAGAAAAACAGTTACGTCTACCAGTTTGTCCCAGCTGGAGCCGGAATCTTCCAGAATGTAGCGCACGTTGCGGAAAACCGAATGGCATTGCGCTTCGATGTCGTAAGAAAGAATGTTGCCGTTTTCATCGAGCTCTACACCCGGAATTTTCTTCATGCCGCGTTCGCGCGGACCAACGCCCGATAAAAATAAAAGATTACCCACCCGGCGGGCGTGCGGGTACAAGCCAACCGGTTCCGGGGCTTTGGAGGAGTTCAATAATTCTTTGTCTTCTGTTGCCATACACAAATTTAGGTTTTTTTATTAATTTTAAGGAATTGTGTGTTCAGGAACACAAAACAGCATTAAGTTTGCATTGTGATATATTCATCCGGAAAGAAAAAGCAGTTGAGTTAACATGAAAAATTCTATCGCAACGTCATTGAACAAAAATCTGGCCTTTGGCCTCCTCATTGGTATTTTAACTTTTGCTGCCCCCTGTGCTTTCGGCCAGGGAAGAGAACCGGTTTACGAAGCGGTGGAATACCCCGCCCAGCCCAAAGGCGGTTACAGCGGCTTTCAGGACTATATCAGCAAGAACCTGACCTACCCTACTTTTTCGCTCCGCAACAAAACCCAGGGCACGGTAGAAGTATCGTTTATTGTGGAAAAGAACGGTTCGGTATCGAACCCGGAAATTGTAAAAGGTCTCGACGAATCGTGTAATTCTGAGGCGTTACGCGTAATTAAGAACAGCCCGAAATGGGAACCGGCCAAACACAACGGGCAAACCGTGCGCCAGAAAATTACCATGCCGCTGCTGTTCACCATGCCCGTACAACCCACTACGCCGGCCGCCACCGCCTCGAACACTTCCCCCGATGCACCGCCTGCCGAAGACCCTAACCTGAAACGCGTAACTCCTGAAATGGCCGCCCGTCCTGAAATAGGCACCGAAGACTTTTTTGTGTACCTGAAGCAAAACCAGAAGTACCCGGCCAAGGCACGCAAGAACCAGGTGCAGGGCCGCGTAATGGTAGAGTTTGTGGTGGAAAAAGACGGCAGCCTGAGCAACCTGAAAGTTATTCAGAAAATGGGCAGCGGCCTGGACGAAGAAGCGATCCGCTTAATTGAAAAAGGCCCGAAATGGATACCGGCGCAATACAACGGCCAGTCGATCCGTCAGAAAATGATCCTTCCGGTTATTTTTCAGCTGTAATTTTTATTCTTAAGGAGCCCACTCTAACCCCTCCGGGGAGGGGAATTTACCGAACATTGCAATTGCTTTCAGCTTACTCTTTAAGTACATCGTAATTGGAAATAATTTAAAAATCTATCTGAATAGTTATCGAGGAAGAATTCCCCTCCCCGGAGGGGTTAGGGGTGGGTTATTTTCCTGTCACACCATTTCCCGTAAACTTTCTTAAAGCAATCTTAAACCCGCTCACTTCTGGCGAAGTATAGGGATGGCTAATCATCCGAAAACCATGACTTCGCCTTACCTCCAATTACCCCCTACCGATCCGAAAACCGATACGCTGAACGTGATCATCGAAACACCGAAAGGCAGCCGCAACAAATTTTCGTTCGACGAAAAACTGCTGCTGTTCAAGTTTAAAAATGTATTGCCCGAGGGCAGCTTCTTCCCTTTCGATTTCGGTTTTTTGCCCAACACCTTAGCGGAAGACGGCGACCCGCTGGATGTTTTACTTTTAATGGATGAGCCCGTTTTTACCGGCTGTCTGGTAGAGGCCCGGGCTATTGGCGTAATAGAAGCCGAACAAACCGAAGACGGTAATACCGTGAGGAATGACCGGCTATTGGCGGTATCGGAAAACGTTCGCATGCATAAAGGCATTAAAACCCTGCACGATCTTCCTAAACCTTTGCTCGAGGAAATTGAACACTTCTTTAAGGCGTATAACGAAGGCATGGGCCGGGAATTTAAGGTAGTGGGCAAGCACGGTCCGCCGCAAGCGCTTAAACTGATCAGGAAAGCAGCCGAAGCTTATCAGAAGAAGTCCTGAACTTCCCTTTCAAAAACACCTTTTCGTTATTCATTCCTTTAGCCTTTCGAAAGGGCCACATCAAGGCGCAGCTTCCGGCAGCAACTGTTTTTACACCGGTCTTCTTTCCTTAGCTAACATACCTGACAACACCGTGAAATTCCGTTTTTTATCGGCCAGGAAGTAAAAAGTTGAATTTCTTGTTTACAATGTAGAAAAGGTTAAGTATTTTTAGGCATAAGTTCACTTACTTTAAGGCTTGAAAATATTATGTCGAACGTTAAAACAATGCCTTATTTCACTGCCGATTTTTTCCGGTTCTTTGAACAGCTTTCCGGAAATAATAATCAGGAATGGTTTGAAGACAACCGCTCTTTATACGACGAAGCTGTAAAACGCCCCTTTAAAGAGTTAGTGCAGGAAATGATCGACCGGATCAGCATGATTGACAAGGAACTTCGGATTCCGGTTACCGATGCCATGTTCCGGATTCAGAAGGACACCCGCTTCTCCCGCGATAAAACGCCTTTCAACACGCACATGTCCGCCAATATTTCGCACGGCGGCAAAAAATCGAAAGAATGCCCGGGCTTTTTCTTCCGCATTTCCCCAGAAAAAATTACGGTTGGCGGCGGCACTTACGACCTGGAAAAAGATAACCTGACCCGCGTGCGCCACCACATCGAAGATGAAATGGAACGCTTTAACAGTATTGTTTGCGAAGAAGCTTTCGTGCAAAAATACGGCTGTCTGCAGGGCGAACGCAACAAGGTAATTCCCAAAGAACTCCGCGACCTCTACGAAGAACAACCCCTTATCGCCAATAAGCAATTTTTCTATTCCGCCGATATCGACCCTAATCTGATCCTGGAAGAGAACCTGCCGGACCTGCTCATGGAATACTACCACGCCGGCAAACCGGTGAATGATTTTCTACGGGAAGCGATCCGGTAGAATTATTGATTGTTGATTGTTGATTGCTGATTTCTTGCTCTTTCGGATTTGTAATCCGAAAACACTTATTGAAAGGATTTGCAATTCGACTTTTATTCTGACAGGAATAGCATTTTATAGCTAACCACCGTGCAAGGCGGATTACAAATCCGCGGCTACTGTACTTCCGGATTGTAAATCCGGAAGAGCGAAAAGAGCAAAATATTTAGCTCCGCTGCCGTTGTTGGTGTTTTCACCAACAACCGAAATTGTTCAGAAGAACTGTTCGGAGGAAAGTTGTTGGTGAAAACACCAACAACGGCAGTAAAAAACTCAATAAAAAAGCCGCCCCGAATTTCTTCCGGGCGGCTTTCCTTTTTTAGCTTAAAATGCTAGCGTTTTAGTCCATGATCTTGAACTCGATGCCTTGGGCCAGCGGTAATTCGCGGCTGAAATTGATCGTGTTCGTCTGGCGACGCATGTAAATTCTCCAGGCATCGGAACCGGATTCGCGGCCGCCGCCGGTATCTTTTTCTCCGCCAAAAGCACCGCCAATTTCTGCACCGGAAGTACCGATGTTTACGTTGGCAATACCGCAATCGGAACCCCAGTGGCTTACGAATGCTTCGGTTTCGAGCATGTTGGTAGAGAAGATAGAAGAAGATAAACCTTGCTTCACCCCGTTCTGAATTTCGATGGCGTTTTCTACTGAACCGCTGTATTTAATTAAGTACAGGATCGGCGCAAAGGTTTCTTCCTGCACCATGTGGTAGTGATTTTCAGCTTCTACAATAGCCGGCGTTACGTAAGTACCGGTTTCGTAGCCTTCGCCGGAAAGGATATCGCCACCAACCAGCAGTTTTCCGCCTTCTTTCTGTACCGATTCCAGTGCGTTCAGGAACATATCTACGGCATGCTTATCGATCAGCGGACCAACCAAAGTACCGGCATTCAGCGGGTTACCAATTGGCAGGTTCGGATAGATCTTCAGCAGACGATCTCTTACTTCGTTGTAAATAGAATCGTGAATAATTAAACGACGGGTTGACGTGCAACGCTGACCGCAAGTACCAACGGCACCAAATACTACCGCGCGTAATGCCATTTCGATATCGGCATGTTCGGTCATGATAATGGCATTGTTGCCGCCCAGCTCCAGTAACGATTTGCCTAAACGGGCGCCAACGGCCTCGCCTACTTTCTTGCCCATGCGGGTAGAACCGGTTGCAGATACCAACGGCACGCGGGTATCGTGCGCCATTTTGCTACCGATTTCTGCATCGCCGATGATCACTGAGAAGATGCCTTCCGGCAGTTCGTTGGCCGCCAGTACTTCACGGATGATGTGCTGACAGGCAATAGCCGTAAGCGGTGTTTTTTCAGATGGTTTCCATACCGTTACGTCGCCGCAAACGGCTGCCAGCATGGCGTTCCAGCTCCAAACCGCTACCGGGAAGTTGAAGGCCGAAATTACGCCTACCACGCCCAGCGGATGGTACTGATCGTACATGCGGTGCGAAGGGCGCTCGGAGTGCAAAGTAGAACCCTGCAACTGACGGGACAGACCAACCGCGAAGTCACAGATGTCAATCATTTCCTGCACTTCGCCTAAGCCTTCCTGCAGAATTTTACCCATCTCGTAGCTTACCAGTTTGCCCAGCGCTTCTTTGTTTTCGCGGAGCTTGTTTCCGATCTGGCGAACAATTTCACCACGCTTCGGAGCCGGCACTTTGCGCCACACTTTAAAAGCCTGCTCTGCGGTTGCAATTACGTTGTCGTAATCTTCGGCAGTAGCCATGTGCACACTGGCAATTAAATTACCGTCGGCCGGCGAGTAGATCTCCCGTACGTGCTTGTTATTTTGTCCACCCCAGTTCAGGCCGGTGCTGTAAGCCGGGTTTACTTCTTTAATGCCCAGTTGCTGCAGCATTTCGCTGATGGCAGCCGTCATAGGTGCGTTTGCAATGGTGTCTTTCATATTATTGAATGGTTTATTGCTGATTATTAATTGCTAATGAATTACTTAAAAAATTTCGCTGGCGCAAGTGTTAATCGAAAGCGTCACTTGGGCCTATGAACAGGTGGAAGTCTTACCCCTCCTAAATCCTCCCCTAAAAACAGGGGAGGACTTTTCGGGAATGTAATATCTTAGTTACCTGCTTTCGCCAGTCCGGAGACTGGCTTTTGTTCTTCAGGCCCAAGTGACGCTTTCGCTTAACACTTGCGCCAGTGAAAAAGATTTGCGCCAGTGAAAATCAGCAGGTTTTTCCGGGGAAACCCTACCATTTTCAAATTTTCAAATCTTCAAATTTTCAAATCTCCAAATCGACTAATTGCAAAGCTACATAAACAAAAAGGCTCCTGCAATTTGCAGAAGCCTTTTCGGGTTATTTTAGTGCTGTTACATCTTAGCGGTGCAGCGCATAGAAGGCCTGACGACCGTCCGGATAAATCCCGCCGATCAGGATACCGCCTTTGCGGTCATTCAGCAGTTTTTCTACGTCTTTCGGTGTTTTCACGTCCGTTTTATCGATCTGCAGAATTATGAAGCCGTCTTTCATACCGGATTCGCGGAACTTGCTGTTCTTTACGTCGTCAATCTTCACGCCGCCTTCCAAGTCGAATTTGCTCAGTTCCTGTTTGGTTAAAGGCTTGAACTTCGCGCCGTCAATCTCAATTTCCTTGCCCGGATCGTAACGAACAATTTCGGTATCGTTCATTTTGTTGCGGAGCGTGGCGTTAACGGTTTTCTCTTTGTTGTCGCGGAGGAAAGTTACTTTGATCTTATCGCCGGGACGGAACCGGGCTACCTGCTCCTGCAGCTGGGCCGAAGTATTCACGTTCACGCCGTTGATCTTCGTAATTACGTCGCCTTCTTCCAGCCCGGCTTCCGAAGCAGCGCTGCCTTTATTCAGGCCCATTACGTACACGCCGTTCAGGGTATTGATCTTCTTCTCAGCTGCCAGGGTAGCGTCCACTTCGCGGATGCTCACGCCCAGTAAGGCACGCTGCACTTCGCCGTATTTCAACAGGTCATCCACCACTTTACTTACGATGGAAGTTGGCACCGCGAAAGAGTAGCCGGAATAAGAACCGGTTTGCGTGGCAATAGCCGTATTGATACCAACCAGATCGCCGTTCAGGTTTACGAGCGCACCACCGGAGTTACCAGGGTTCACCGCGGCATCGGTCTGAATAAAAGACTCAACGCCCATGTTGTCTTTGTTTCGCAGAATATTGATGTTCCGGCCTTTGGCACTTACGATACCGGCGGTAACCGTAGAGTTCAGGTTGAAGGGGTTACCTACCGCCAGCACCCACTCGCCTACTCGCACGTTATCGGAGTTTCCGTAACGGATGGCCGGCAGGTTGTCGGCGTTCACTTTCAGTACCGCCAGATCGGTGTTCGGGTCGGTACCTACTAAGGTTGCTTCCAGTTCACGTTTGTCATCCAGTACAACTTTAATTTTATCGGCTTTATCAATTACGTGGTTGTTCGTTACAATGTAGCCGTTCGACGCGATTATCACCCCGGAACCAGAGCCCTGGGCCGGACCTTGCGGCCGCTGCTGAAAACCGCCGAAACTATCGCCGAAGAACTGGCGCAGGAGCGGGTCCATCTGGCCGTAAGCCTGGCTTTGCGGACGGTTATATTCGGTTTGAACGTGCACCACAGCCGGCGTAACGCTGGCAGCAGCATTCACAAAGTTCAGGCCTTCCGGCACTACTACATCGCTGTTGCGCATCATGCTGGTGTAGCGAACGTTATTGCCGACAGCAGTCTGTGCGAGGGGTTGTTTTTCTTCTTCCAGGAGCTTGTAACCCCCGATGGCCATGCCGCCTCCCATGGTGGCTGACATCATAAGGCCAAGGATGAATTTTCTTGCTTCCATTTTTTACGTTTCTGTTTTTACTTTTTATTTTCAGTTTAACAAATTTCTTTTCTTAAACCGGAAGCTGTTAAGGCATCCGGAAATAAAACGATGAGATAGTTAATCTGGTATATAGTGCTTCAAATTAAACCGGTATTTATTCTGTTTGCCTTTTTTGCAAAAATCAGACCGGTTTTTATACGGCTTTACCGCTATAGTTGTAAATAAAGGTATCCGTTAATATTGACTATCAACAAAATAAGCCTTGAGTTTTCCGGTTATAATCCTACCGTTACATTCAGGATTTTACGAATATAAAATGTAATTGGGTTTTTGTCAAGAGGCAAAAACACTGCCACTTTTACCAAGCCGGACTGTCAGAAAGACAAGGGCACTTTTAATTACTATTTCCGGTAATTACTATTTCCGGCGTTTATTTAACCAACAGTATTTTTAGCCGATTAGTTGCCGGCAGCATCGTTCAGGGAAGAGAGCTGCGGTACGGTTTCGTCGGAGGTGTTTTTACCCCGGATAATGAACCGAATGTCGAACCCGAAGATCGGGTCGATGCGGTTGCGTTTGCCGCCTTTTTCTTTGATGATCGGGTTGCCCTGATCATCATCTTCGCCGGTAAAGGTATCGAGCACGTAGTAGTATTCGGTTTGTTTGGTGAAGTAAGGCGTAAGCCACAGGTACGGGGTAACTTTATAGCTGGCGGCAATGCGTAACCGGGAGCGGTCTACAGTGCGGGTTTCGATCAGCGGATCTTCCTCTTTGAAATCCTGGTAAAAGAATAACTCATAGGAAAGGTGCGGCCGAAGCGTGTGGTTACCGAGTTTAAAATTCCGTTCCAGTGCCACGCTAGGGCGAATACGGCCGCGGCTGTCGCCAAATTCCGGACGGATGTAATCGTAAGCCAGACGCTTGATAAAACTGGTTTCGCCGATTTTTCCGTTGTGCCGCAAAGCCGCCTGGTAGATCTGATTATCGTTGAAAGTATCGAAGGTGTAGCGGGCAAAAAGGCTGCCGCTCCACTTCTCGGTGAAGCGTTGCTCATAACCGGCCAGTACGTATACCTGGTAGAATTTACTTAACGCGCCGGATTCTTTCAGCCCCGGAAAATCGGAATCGGTGTTGTGGCGCCACTGGTTACGGAAAAAGAAAAAGCCCTTGTTTTTTAAATAGAAATCAGCCTGCAGGTCGGTCCAGATCAGCGGATCGGATTTCACTTTTTTTACCTGAGCTTCGGCAAAGGCCACATTCAAAAACCACAAACCTAAAACCAGAACCAGTTTTTTATTCATAACGGATAGCATTTTCAACAGCAACATACGCAGTAAAGGGAACCATTGCCGGAAATTTCAGCAAAACTTAACAATTTGGCAATTCCGGGGTTTATGCTTCGGGAAAGAACTCTAATTTTGCCGGCTGAATTTTCTTCGTTTTTAGCCGGATCTTCCGGCAATCCTGAACTTGATGATGCGACACCGTTACCTGCTCCCCTTGCTGTTTGTTTTAATTTCTTCGCTTCCGGCTCTGGCCCAGACCGGCAGCATCCAACCCATCGATGTTTCTTTTCACGACGTGAACGGCATCCGGTTTATGACTCAGGACAGCAGCAGCGCGATGCACTTGCGCTTCCGGATGCAGAACCGCGTAGAACTGGCCACCGAATCCGGCTCCGATGCTGATCTGGCAAGGCAAAGCGGCTTGGTGCGCCGCCTTCGCCTAAGGACTTCCGGTTACCTGAAATCCCAAAAGCTGACCTATAATTTACAGTTAGGCTTTTCCCCTTCCGACATGGATTTAGCGAATTCCCCGAACCCGCAAATTATCCTCGATGCGGTGGTATTCTACCGTTTCCTGCCGGCATTGCGGATCGGTTTCGGCCAGACGAAACTGCCGGGCAACCGTCAGCGGGTAATTTCTTCCGGCGAACAGCAATTCGTAGACCGTTCCATTGTAAACTCTACCTTTAATCTTGACCGCGATTTTGGTTTTCATGGCTCCTTAAAAGAAAGCATTGGGAACGTGGGCGTGAACTTACTGGCTGCGGTAACTACCGGCGACGGCCGCAACACCTTCGACCGGGGCGTTGGCCTGGCGTATACCGTGCGCGGCGAAGTGCTGCCTTTCGGCAAATTCAAATACGACGGCGATTATTTTGAAGGCGACTGGGCGTTTGAAGAAACCCCGAAATTATCCATCGGTGGCATGGCTTCCTATAACGAAAACGCGACCCGCACCGGTGGCCAGATAGGCCGGGATCTTTTTAGTTCTACAGACATCCGGACCTACGAACTGGACGCCTTGCTGAAATACCAAGGCATTGCCTTTTATACCGAATATATGAACCGCGATGCTACCCGTCCGTTAACCTTTAACCCTGATTTCAGTCAGGTACGGTACGTGCTTACCGGTTATGGTTTGAATACCCAGCTGAGTTACCAGTTCCGCAATCATTTCGAGATCGGTGGCCGTTACGCTTTTGTAAAACCCAACGAAAAAGTGGATGAACTGGCCTTGCAAACGAAGGAATACACCCTTGTAGGCAACTATTATTACCGGTGGCACCGCATTAAATTGCAGAGTGACCTGACCTATCAGGAGCGGGAAAACCTGACGGTTGAACGCAGCAATCGAGATGCCTGGATCTGGCGTTTCCAGGTGGAACTGGGAATTTAATTTACCTGAGAACAGCAACAAATTGCTTCTGATCTTGTTGCATTTAAAACTGCTGTTCTATGCAAAAGATCCTGATTCCGATAATTACAAGTCTGATAGGAATTGCAGGGCTGGTGGGCTTTATTTCAACTGAAAAAGCTGCCCCGGCCCGGACCGAAGATTATGCCGTGCTAAACGTTTTTCAGGATGGAAAAAGGAATTACATCAGCTTAACGGTGGGCTCCAACCCTACCCAGCAACGGGAATTCCACCGGGAGAAAACCGAACAACGCTATGACCTGGCTCCTATCCTCCGGGAAATGGAAAACCTGAACCAGCAAGGCTTCGAACTCGTGAACAGCTCCACGGCCATTATTCCGGCGGGCGTTCCGGATGAAATAACCGGCGGCAATCCCTTCTACACCTTTACGTTTAAAAGGAAGCTGCAAAAATAATTTGGCAGTATTATAGTTTTTCAAGGGCATCCGGATATCCTTTTGCGGCATCCGGATGCTTTTTATTTCAGCTCTCTACCCCTTTCCACCCCGGCCTGTCCCCCGACAGGCCGGAAGCACTGCAGCTATGAGCCTTGTGCATAAGCTTCCCAAAAGCGATTAATTAAGGTAAAATATTTGATAGGTTGGGTTGGCTTCCAGAAGTGAGCCGCAATATTCCGGCCTGTCAGGGGACAGGCCAGGGTGTAAGAAAGCTGCAAAAAAAAAAGCTTTGGTAGTATTTTAGTTTTTCAGGGCATCCGGGTACCATTTTCGGTATCCGGATGTTTTTTTTATTTCAGCTGCTTATTTCAATTGTTCCAGGGCCAGCCAGGCCATTAAACCGCTGCCAATTTCCAGGGCATTTTCATCGATATCGAAGGTTGGCGTGTGCACGGAAGAAACAATGCCGCGGCTTTCGTTGCGGGTGCCTAAGCGGTAAAAACAGGCGGCCGTTTCCTGGGAATAATAAGCAAAGTCTTCCGCTGCCAACCACAGATCCAGATCTACCACGTTTTCTGCGCCTAAATATTGCTCCGCAGCTTCGCGGGCTTTGGCCGTCAGTTCCGGTTCGTTCTGCAGAAATGGATAGCCTTTCAGGATCGTAAATTCACAGCTGCCGCCCATGGCTTCGGCCATTTCCTCCGCCATTTTTTTCATTTTAACGTGCGCTTCGGCCCGCCATTTTTCGTTCATCGTCCGGAAGGTGCCTTCCATTTTCACTTCGTCGGGAATTACGTTCGTAGCGCCGTTGGCCTGCACTTTCCCGAAAGATAAAACCGTCGGAATTTTGGGACTGGCAACCCGACTCACGATCTGCTGCAAAGCCACCAGAATATGTGCTGAGATCAACACCGGGTCGATGTTCATTTCCGGAATGGCCGCGTGACCGCCTTTGCCGCGTACGGTTACATAGATCTCATCAGCACTGGCCATGTACATGCCGCTCCGGAAACCTACTTTGCCGGTTTCCAAAAGCGGAAAAACGTGTTGGCCTAAAATAGCTTCCGGCACCGGATTCTGCAAAACGCCTTCTTTTATCATCAGGCTCGCGCCTCCCGGAAACTTTTCTTCCCCCGGCTGAAAAATGAGTTTTACCGTTCCTTCGAATTCTTCCCTGAGCTGGCTTAAAATGCGGGCTGTTCCTAATAAAGAAGCCGTATGCGCATCGTGGCCGCAAGCATGCATCACCCCTTCGTTTTTAGACTTGTAGTTTACTTCGTTCTTTTCAAAAATGGGTAAAGCATCCAGATCGGCGCGCAGGGCAATTACTTTTTTCTCCGGGTTCCGGCCTTTCAGCAATACCACCAGACCGGTTCCGGCCATGGTTTCCGCTTCCAGTCCGTAGCTTTGCAGCGTATTTTTTACAAATGCCGAAGTCTGAAATTCCTGGAAAGAAAGTTCGGGATTGGCGTGCAGGTGCTGGTGGATATTAACGGTTTCGGAAGCAAATTCAGAGGCAAGTTGCTTTACGCGGGCTTTCAGATCGGACATTTTTTTAATGTGCTAATTTTTTAATGTGCTGATGTGCTATTTTGTAGCGTAGGGTTTAAACCCTACACCGTCAACTTAAGGAATTATTGCTCTTTCAGACATCTATGTCTGAAAGTAAACTGCCGGGGACATCCTTGTCCCCGTATCTATACACGCGGACAAGGATGTCCGAATGGATATAGATGTCCGAAACAGCGATACCAGTTAATAATAATGCTTAAGTTGACGGCATTGGGTTTAAACCCTACGCTACAAAAATAATAAACCTCACAGCTAAATAAACTGTGAGGTTTCAAGTTAAGATTTTTCTAAAAACAATAGCGTTTTCGGCTTAAAAACTATGCTTATCGCGGGCGGTTCACGTTTACCTGCTCGGCAATAATGGAGGCGTTCGGCACAATGTTGCGGATCTGTTGCAGGGCTTGGTTGGCTTCCATGCGGCTGTAGAAATCGCCGATCTTGAGCTTGAAGGTTGGTTGCACGTAGGTTAAATAATCGCGTTCTTCCGGCATCTGGCCGATGATGGCTTTGCGCAAATCGAAGGCGGTTTTACGGTCGTTGCCGGTGTAGGCTAAGATCCGGTAGCCCTGGGCGTACTTGATATTTTTATTGGCATTGGCAACAGTATCGAGTAAAGATGCTACTTTTTCGTTTACATGATGCGTGGGCATTACTGACGCCGAAGCAGTCAGGTTTTCCGGCACGGCTGCTACTTTCGGCCGGTAGGCGCTCAGGTCTTCGGTTCTGCTTTTTTTGGCGCCGGCGGCTACCGTTTTAGCGCCGGAGGTTTTAGCATTACCGGAAGTACCCGTAGCTTTAGAACCCGCACAGGCTGAAAAAATAGTGAGTAGTAAGGTTAATGCTAAGATCTGATACTGTTTTCTCATTCCGAAGTATATTTTTTGTTCCGCCTGACAGCTGTTTCAGCTATCTCTTTTAAATCTGACTTTCCGGTTTTATGTTGCCATTAAAGCTACGCCGGAAGAAGTTCCTAAGCGATCGGCGCCGGCAACAATAAGTTCTAAGGCAAACTCCTTCGTTTTAATTCCGCCGGATGCTTTTATTTTAATATTTTCCGGAAGCGTTTCGCGCATGATCCGGATATCTTCCACGCTGGCGCCGCGGCTCGAAAAACCGGTAGACGTTTTCACGTAATCTACGTTCGCTTCGGCACACATTTTACAGATGCGTACCAGTTCCTCCGGCGTAAGCAAAGCGGTTTCCACGATCACTTTCAGCACTGCATTTTTAAAGTGGCAAAGCGTGGAAAGCTGTTCGATCTCTTCCTGCACTTCGGCGTAATGCCCCGATTTGAAGGCGGCCACGTTAATGACCATGTCTATTTCGTTGGCGCCGTGCGCAAGGGCTTTGTGGGTCTCAAAAAACTTAACGTCCGTAAGCGAGTACCCAAGCGGGAACCCGATTACGGACGCTATTTTTACCGGCGTTTCGCCCAGGGCTTCTTTGGCCGTTTTCACGTAGCACGGGGGCACGCAAACGGCCGCGAAATTATAAGCCCTGGCTTCTTCGCACAATTTCTGAACCTGCTCCTGGGTGGCATCCGGCCGAAGCAGGGTGTGATCGATATAAGAAGCCAGGTTCAGGGTCATTTTACAATAAATTAGTCTTCGATCAGAACACAACGGTTATTCAGCACATCGTCTTCCACGCTCTTGTATTTCACGTCGCGAAGCACTCTGCCGTCGGCGTACTGTACGCTCACTTTGTCGTTACGGTTGGCCACTTTGGTAGCGCGCACCGGCGTTTGCTTCGGGGCTTCCGGCATTACCTGCTCCGGGGCAAAATCTTCCGGACCGGCACCCAGTGAGTCTAAACCAGATTCTTTCTCCAGCTTCAGCTTTGGTTGCGGTGCGCGCACCTGTTCCGGCGCGGCGTGCACTTCCTGCTCCTGCTGCACCGGAATGTCGGCGCGGGAAAGGAAAGCTACTGATTCTTCGTTCACTTTACCGATCATGCGTTTGAACAACTCGAAGGATTCGAATTTGTAAACCAAAAGCGGGTCTTTCTGCTCGTAAACGGCATTCTGTACCGATTGCTTCAGGTCGTCCATCTGGCGAAGGTGCTGGGTCCAGGCCTGATCGATGGTGTTCAGCACTACAATTTTCTCCATGGCCTTGATCAGCTCTTTCGAACGGCTCTGGAACGCTTTTTCCAGGTTGGCCACTACCGAAATAGTTTGCTTCCCATCGGAGAACGGCACGGCAATGTTCTGGATATGCGGGCCGCTGTTGATGTGAATATCGGTAATGATCGGGAAAGAATGCTCCTGAATATGGGCGTTCTTGGCCAAGTAATGCTGCAGGGCTTCGTCGTACAAACGCTGGGTCAGTACTTCGGCTGGCTGGCTGGTCAGTTCGGCGGCGGTAATAGTGGTATCGAAACCGAAAACCCGGATCACATTCAACTCGAAGTTTTCGAAATTATTGAGCAGTTTGTTGTTGAGCACAATATCCTCGCTGGCGTCGAAGATCATGTTCCAGATATCGAGTTCCAGACGTTCGCCGTGCAGGGCGTTGCGGCGGCGTTTGTAAACCACCTCGCGTTGCGCGTTCATCACGTCGTCGTACTCAAGCAAGCGCTTACGCGTTCCGAAGTTGTTTTCTTCTACTTTTTTCTGAGCTCTTTCAATGGAGCTGGAGATCATAGAGTGCTGAATTACTTCGCCTTCCTCTAAGCCCATGCGGTCCATTAAACGCGCAATCCGGTCCGAGCCGAACAAACGCATCAGGTTGTCTTCCAGGGAAACAAAGAACTGCGAAGAACCCGGGTCACCCTGACGGCCGGCACGACCACGCAACTGGCGGTCTACGCGGCGCGATTCGTGACGCTCAGTACCGATAATGGCCAGACCGCCGGCAGCTTTACTTTCCGGAGCCAGCTTAATGTCAGTACCCCGACCAGCCATGTTGGTAGCAATGGTAACGGTGCCCGGCTTACCGGCTTCGGCTACAATTTCAGCTTCGCGCTGGTGGTGCTTGGCGTTCAGAACCTGGTGGTTGATGCCACGCATTTTCAGCATACGGCTTACCAGTTCCGAAATTTCTACCGAGGTAGTACCTACCAGTACCGGACGTCCGATTTTGGTTAGTTCTACAATTTCGTCAGCAACGGCATTGAATTTCTCGCGAACGGTTTTGTAAACTTTATCGTGGCGGTCGTCGCGGGAAATAACGCGGTTGGTTGGAATTACTACAACGTCCAGTTTATAAATTTCCCAGAACTCGCCGGCTTCGGTTTCAGCCGTACCGGTCATACCGCAAAGTTTGTGGTACATCCGGAAATAGTTCTGCAACGTTACCGTAGCGTAGGTTTGCGTGGCATCTTCTACGCGCACGTTTTCTTTCGCTTCAATGGCCTGGTGCAAACCGTCGGAGTAACGGCGCCCTTCCATTACGCGGCCGGTCTGCTCGTCTACAATTTTAACTTTCTGGTTATCGGTTACAATGTATTCGGTATCTTTTTCGAATAAGGTGTAAGCCTTCAGCAACTGGTTAATGGTGTGAATGCGCTGCGACTTCTCAGAAAAATCATCCAGGAGCTTATCCTTGGCATGTACTTTTTCTTCGTGGGTAAGCTCTTTGTTGTTTTCGATGTGCGCAATCTCCATCCCGATGTCCGGCATGATGAAGAAGTGCGGGTCTTCGCCCTGACCGGTAATTAAATCGATCCCTTTTTCGGTAAGCTCGATCTGGTTGTTCTTTTCGTCGATGGTAAAGAACAGCGGCTTATCGGCTTCCGGCATCTGGCGCGAGTTGTCCTGCAGGTAGAAGTTCTCGGTTTTCTGAAGTACGGCCCGAACGCCGGTTTCGCTTAAGAATTTGATAAGCGGTTTGTTTTTAGGCAGGCCGCGGTACGCGCGGAATAAAGCCAGGCCACCTTCTTTGTCGTTTCCTTCCTTGATCAGTTTTTTGGCTTCAACCAATAAGTTATTTACGAGCTTTTTCTGCGCTTCCACCAGCATAGCAATGCGTGGTTTCAGGACGTAGAATTCGTGTTCATCGCCACGCGGTACCGGCCCGGAAATGATCAAAGGCGTACGCGCATCATCGATCAATACGGAGTCAACCTCATCGACCATGGCGAAGTGGTGCTTGCGCTGTACCAGTTCTTCCGGGTCGCGGGCCATATTGTCGCGGAGGTAATCGAAGCCGAATTCGTTGTTGGTGCCGTAGGTGATATCGGCCTGGTAGGCGCGGCGGCGGGCATCGGAGTTCGGCTGGTGCTTGTCGATGCAATCGAGGGTAAGACCGTGGAATTCGAAAAGCGGCGCCATCCATTCGGAGTCACGCTTGGCCAGGTAATCGTTTACGGTTACTACGTGCACGCCGCGCTTGGCAAGGGCATTTAAGAAGGCCGGTAAGGTTGCCACTAAGGTCTTGCCTTCACCGGTCGCCATTTCGGCAATTTTACCCATGTGCAGCACCGTACCACCGATCAGCTGTACGTCGTAATGGAGCATGTCCCACACTACTTCAGAGCCGGCGGCCATCCAGCGGTTATGCCAAACCGCTTTGTCGCCTTCTATCTGAACGTTTGGTTTGCGGGAAGCAAATTCGCGGTCCAGCTCGGTGGCGGTTACGGTTAATTTATGGTTTTCTTTGTAACGACGGGCGGTATCTTTTACAATGGCAAAAGCCTGGGGCAATACTTCTAACAGCACTACTTCCAGGTCTTTGTTGCGCTGTTTTTCCAGCTCGTCGATTTGGGTGAATATATTTTCTTTCTGGGTAATATCCAGGTTGGTATCATTCTGAACCTGCGCGTGCAAGCCGGCAATCTGGTCGTCGATGCCTTTGAGGCGTTCGTCGATAATTGCTTTTACTTCGGCCGTGCGCTGGCGGAGTTGGTCGTCGGATAAGCCGGCCAGTTTGGCGTACTCTTCGTTGGTACGCGCTACGTAGGGCATTACTTCTTTAATATCCCGCTCCGACTTCGTGCCAAACAACTTCGCGACGGTTTTTCCGATAAAATCGAACATTTTGTCTTTTATTTAGTATTCTCTAGATTAATCTCAAAAATAAAGGGTATTTCCGAAATATGGAAGCAAGCCACTCGAAAACAATGCCATAAAGGCCAAAAGCCCCAGGTTATGACAAACTTGCGGCTTTTCCCAGAAATTACAACAACTTTTACCGAAAATTTATTCCTTTTTATTATTTAACAGCTCTTTTTACTAATTAACTTTTTGAGCATCAACCCCTAGCATTTTAGCGGCCTAATTTCTGATATTCCTGACAAAATGCAACCCCGAAGCTACCCAGGTTGGCAGAACAAGTGTAATTCCGTATCAGAAACCTGCAATTCCGGCTTCTTTTTATCAGGAATTTATGCTAAATTTTTTCCGTATTCACTCCAAGACCGGCTGAAGCAGGTTAGGTCATATCAGACAAAAGCAGCTTACATTTCTTTTTCGGACCAGGCGATCCGCATTAAAGTAACCATGTTGTACCAGGTTTTATCCCAGGAAATGTTGCTTAAAAAGGCGTCGGTTTTTTGTTGCCATTCCCTATCGTTTTTCTGAAGAAAAGCCTTTTCAATAGCCGCTTCAAATTCCCCGGCGTTGCCGGCGATCTGCACCAACCCATTTTCGCCGTAAGGCTTTACCACATCCCGGATCGGGGTGGAAACTACGGGTTTGCCGGCAGCTAAGTATTCGGGCGTTTTGGCGGGGTTGTTGAACCGGGTAAATTCATTTTCCACGATCGGCAAAAGGGCAACCTCCCAACCGGCCAGATACGCGGGAAGCTCTTCGTATTTCCGGCTGCCCAGGTAATGAATGTTCTGCCTTTACGGCAAGGTTTCCGGCGCGCGGTTTACTACCGGGCCGATAATTACGAATTGCCAGTCTGGCCGGGCAGTTGCTAATTCTCCCAGCAATTCCGCATCGAAGCGTTCGTCGATCACGCCAAAAAAGCCCAGGCGCGGAAAGGGAATTTGCTGCTGATCTTCGGGCTCCGGCAGGTATTCCCGGGCGGCTGCAAAATGGCTGAAATCGATGCTGCTCGGGAAAGCGTAAACTTCCGGGTGAATGCTTTTTTTGGCTTCGTACAAACTCCGGCCACCGGTAAAAATAACGTCGGCTTTTTTGAACAATTCAATCTCCAGTTCCCGCAAGCGCGGCGCGGGATAAGAAGCAGCCGGCTCATCCATGCAATCGTAGATGGTGAGTTCGGGTTTTAAATGGCGGGTTATTTCCAAGGCCACGGGTGTATAATACCAGAGCATAAACCGGGTAACCCCCTGCTCCGCTAAAAAGGAATCCAAAAGTTCCTGCTGAATGGTGGCGGCCTGTTCGGGCGATAAATGAACGGGTAAATGCGCCACCAGCACCGTGATGTTTTCGCCGCGGGTAGTCAGGTTGAAGTGGGGTTTGGCATTAGCGTAGAAAACCGGTTCTTCGATGTAAAAAATGCGCGCGTGCCGGGCAAAACGGGTGAGCAAATGCTGAGGCCGCCGGTACACCAGATCCCACCGCAAATGCGAGAGGCAGATCAGGTCCGGCAGGTTATTCAGAAATTCGTTTAAACTGGCCGGCTTTTTCGGAAGCGGTGCTTCGGTAAGGCTGGCCGGGTTTTTCCAGACAGTAAGATCGAATGGCAAAGCCGCTGGCCCTTCCATGAATTCGTGTTCATTTATTTTCATACGGAAGCGTTTAGGAGTGAACAGAAAATTTAGATTTTAGAAAGCCTGTAAATAAAGAAAACAAGAATGACTCCGGATAGAATTGAAATACGGCTGTTAAGGGGAAAGGCTGCAAACCATCCGCACCCATTTGCCAACCTCCTTTTTAAAGAAGTAAAGCAGGGTTGCCGGGAAGCAAATAAGGAATTCGTTTATCGTTCACACTCGGACACGTTGGCCAACTTCAGGATTGTTCCGAGAAAAGATACTGAAACTCAACTACATCTTTCCAGCCTTCTGCTGTGCGGAGCCAGTCTTTCCTGAGGCCGCATTCCACAAAACCGGACTTGCGAAAAAGCTGCAGACTGGCAACGTTATCGGCCGGAATGGAGGAGTATAACTGGTGCAGGTTCAGGTACTGGCGGCCGTAGGCTTTGAGCAGGTTCAGGGCTTCTGAAGCATACTGTTTTTGCCGGAAGTCCGGCAGCACGCTAATGCCCACCCCGGCCCGTAAATGCAGGGGCTCGAAATCATACAGGTCGATGGTTCCGGCCGCGCCGTGCCCTTTTGCATCGATCACCAACCGGAGCTGGCGCGTTTCATAAATATCGGCAGCCGCGTTATCGAGGTACTTTTGCAGTACGAATTTAGAATAGGGGGAAGTGGTATTGCTTACTTCCCAAACCGAAACATCGTTCTCCAGTTCGTACAGCAACTCCAGATCGGTTGGTTCAAGCGCCCGCAAGCTTATTTTATCTGATGCCAGGAACATGGAAATTGTTTAATTGTTAATTGCTGATTGTTAATTGTTTGAATAGTGAAAGAGGGCTAGTTTTCAGTAAAACCTCACAGGTTTCGGAAACCTGTGAGGTTTGGAGGTTATCCGAAGTCAGATTCTTTATAAGACACGGGCATTTCCTCATTTTCAAATTTCCAAATCTTCAAATTGTCAAATCTCCACCTCGCCTTTAAAAACCTGTTCGGCGGGGCCGGTTAGGTAGATATCGGTAAAATGTTCGCTTTGCTTTTTAAACGACACTTCCAATTTGCCGCCGGGCGTTTCGATAGTTACCGGACTTTGAACGCCGCGCAAAGAGGCCGCTATAGCGGTAGCCGTTACGCCGGTGCCACAGGAATAGGTTTCGTCTTCTACGCCGCGTTCGTAGGTGCGAATATAAAGGCTTTTATCGGGGCGTTCTTCGGCGAAATTTACGTTCGTACCTTCCTGTTTGAACCGTTCGTTGTAGCGGATGGTGCGGCCTTTTTCATAGACGTTTTCTTCAGCTACATTCTGGCCAAACGTTACGTAATGCGGCGAGCCGGTATTCAGGTAATAGAAATCTGTTCCGCATTCAATGCTGGTGACTTCGTTCATTTTCAGGGAAACTAAACCGTTTTCTACCGTTGCTTCATGGTCGCCGTCGGCTGCTAAGAAGTGTGTTTTATTCTGAATTACGCCTAAGAACCTGGCGAATGCTACCGTACAACGGCCGCCGTTTCCGCACATGGAGCCCGGCCGGCCGTCGGCGTTGTAGTACACCATTTCGAAATCGTAACCGTCTTTGTTCCGGAGCAGGATCAGGCCGTCGGCGCCAATACCGAACCGACGGTCGCAAAGCCGTTTTACGAGGTCGTAATTCTGAGCCGGGAATTTTTCTTCACGATCGTCGATCATTACGAAGTCGTTGCCGGTACCCTGGTATTTGTGGAATTGTATGGTCATCTACTAGTGTGAAAAATGGTATTGAAATAGGTTAAGGGTAAGTTCAAAAGCTTTTCTAAATTTCTTCCGTACCGATAATAAACCTTATTTCTTTACAATTAACTCTTATTACTTGATCATTTTGAAAAAGGTAAAGTATATCATCTTTATTATGTGGCATACTTTGACCAATTATACTGTCATTCGTAATGCGGTCCGAGGAGGGAAAAAAGGTAATATCACTTAAACAGGTATCTTCCGATGTCTGTGAAAGCGGATTTCTGGGAGTGATATTTAAATAATTAACCTCAAAATGAATTAGAGCAAACTGTGGCAATTCATCTGAATTAACCCAATCACCAGCAGACTTAATCCACTTCAAAATTAACGTCTGAGTTTCTACTTTATATTCAAAACCAAGAAAATTAAAATTATTGTGAACATCGATGTGCCTGCCTTCGAAACTTATAGCATAGTTATCTACTAATTGAAAATTTACTTTCATTCTAATTAAATGACTTGCCTCTTGTCACAATCGCAAGTTCCGCAATTTTCAACCAAATAACGAACAACAAGCAACCAACAACGAAATTACTACCTTTGCGCAACGTTTTGCAGAAAATTTACGACCTACTTATATGTATTCTTTCCTCACTGTCTCGAACTGGCCCGATTACGAACTGATCGATTCCGGCAATTTTGAAAAGCTGGAGCGCTTCGGCGATTTTGTACTGGCCCGGCCCGAACCGCAGGCCATCTGGGATAAAAGCCTTTCGGAGAACGAATGGAAAAACCTGGCTCAGGCTATTTTTAAGCGCGAAAAAGGCAGCACCGAACGCGGACAGTGGATGCTGAAAAAGGAAATGGCCGAGCAATGGTTCATCAACTATAAATACCAGGATCTGAAACTGAAGTTCCGGTTGGGGCTTTCGAGCTTTAAGCACGTGGGTTTGTTCCCGGAGCAGGACCCGAACTGGAAATTTATTTACGACCAGTGCAAAACAATTCAGAACCCGAAGGTGTTGAATTTGTTTGCCTATACGGGAGGAGCCAGTTTAGCAGCCCGTGGCGCCGGCGCTCAGGTTACGCACGTAGATTCGGTGAAGCAGGTAAATTTCTGGGCGCGCGAAAACATGGAAGCCAGTGGCCTGAAGGATATTCGGTGGATCGTGGAAGATGCCATGACCTTTGTGCGGCGCGAGGTTAAGCGGGGAAATAAATACCACGGCATCATTCTGGACCCTCCGGCTTACGGGCGCGGACCGAACGGCGAAAAGTGGCAGCTGGAAGACGAACTGAACGAAATGCTGAAACTCTGTGCCGAACTGCTCGACCCAAAACAGAATTTTCTCGTAATAAACTTATACTCCCTGGGTTTTTCGGCTTTAATTCTGGAAAACCTGATGAACCAGACCTTTAATTTCCCGAAAAAGCAGCAGGAGTTCGGCGAAATTTACCTGCAAGACCGAAATTTACGTAAGCTGCCGTTAGGCACTTTTTTCCGCTTTAGCACTACCATTCCGGCCAAACTTTAAACGCTCACTCTATGAATAAACGACGCATTGCTCTCATCGACCTGGGTACGAACACGTTTCATTTGCTTATCACGGAAATCGACTACTTCGGACGGAGCAATGTGTTGCTTAGATTAAAGTTACCGGTAAAACTGGGCCGCGGCGGCATTAGTACCGGCCGCATTGCCCCGGACGCTTACGAGCGGGCCATGGTAACTTTACAGACGTTCAAAGAAAAGATTGCCGAATACCGCGTGACCGACGTGAAAGCCCTGGCCACCAGCGCCATGCGCAACGCGGCCAACGGTCCGGAACTGGCCGAAGACATCCGCACCAAGATCGGTTTCGATATTGAAATTATTACCGGCGACCGCGAAGCCGAATTGATCTATTACGGCGTGCGTAGCGCCATGGACCTGGGCTATGAAAAGAACTTGATCATTGATATTGGCGGCGGCAGTGTGGAATTCATCATTTGTAACCGCGACACCGTGTTCTGGAAGCGTAGCTTCGAGATCGGGGCCCAGCGCCTGCTCGACCATTTCTTCAAACACGACCCGATTCCTGAAAACGAGATTGCCGCCGAACGCGAATTCCTCCTGCATAAACTCGCGCCGCTAGCCGAAGCCGTGCAGGAATTTCAGCCTAAAACCTTAGTCGGTTCTTCCGGCACTTTCGATACCCTTTGCGACATAGAAGCATGGAAGCATGGCATTAACCGTCTGGACAACCCGAGCTCCGAAGCTACGCTTCCACTGGAAGCTTTTTACCGCATGTACTACGAAATCCTTCCTATGAACCACGCCCAGCGTTTGGCTATTCCGGGAATGATCGAGATGCGGGCAGACATGATCGTAGTAGCGTTGATCCTGATCGATTTTGTGATCCGGGAATTCCAGATCGAACGGGTTAGGGTATCGGCTTACGCCCTGAAAGAAGGCATGCTGCAGCAATTGCTGGCGCAGAAGACGCCGGTGTAAGGTTGGTAGCATGTAGCAAGTATCAGGTAGCAGGATTTTCGGATTGGAAAATTACGATGCCACAAGTTAGGTGTAGCCGTAACTTGTGGCTTTTTTGTTTAGCCAGTTTGTAAAGGCGGAGGTATTGAAAACTATTCGATTCTCAACTCATTAAGGCTCCTCTAGCTTTCTGGAAAACCTATTTATTGCCGTCTGCTTTAGCTGACGGAAAGCAGGAAGGCTTTATTAGCAGGCTATAGCCAGACCATTCTTGTGCAGAAAAAGATTCAGGCTAAAGCCATAAGTGAAATTTCAGCCAGATTCCGTCAGCTAAAGCAGACGGCAATGAAGGCGGAACGCCAATACAACTACTAAATAGCTTTTCCTAGGCTAAAGTAATTTGCTCTTCGAGCAAGGCAAGTTACAAACTTGCCAAAAGGCCGGTCACAAGTTACGCTTCGCTAAACTTGCGACATGCATAAATTTTCTATCCAAAAACGATAGCGTTTCTCACCTAAAAATCCTGATACCTGATACTCACTACCAAAATCATAGCCCCGGCACCTGCTCGTTTTTCGGGTATTTTACCGAGAATTTCAGCGGTACTTTCTTCGTTTCGTTCGGGTTCAGTTTTAGCTGCCAGGTTACTTTCCCGGTATTCTTGTCCAGTTTTCCACCGCCATCGTCCAGCAATTCTACTTCTATCTGGCTGTTGTTGCTTACCGGGATCTGATCTTCCAGTGTTAATTCGATGGCCTGGTCGCGGGTGTTGCGTGCTGAAATAAGGAAACCGCGGGTTTCTTTGCGGTTGCCGCCCAGAAAGCTTTTGCTTTTAAATTCCTTTACTTTTTCGCGCGTGAGCACTACCCTTTTGTCGCGGCCAAGTGAAACCTGCAGGGTATCGCCGGTAACCTGAGGGTTCAGGAAAGTTTTGCCGGTAAAAGTGCCTTCCAGAAATACGTTGGCTTCGCCGGGTAAAATGTTCAGTTCGTCCCAGCCGGTAAGTTGTGCCGTCAGGAATGCTTCCGGGGCCAGTTTGGGTACGGCGGTGTAAATAAAGGTACTTGGCACTTCGTATTGCTGAATTTCTACCAATTGCATTTTTCCGTCCGCCGGTACCGAATACGGGATCTTCAGTTCGAAATTCACCGCCAAAGCGGACTCCGAAACCTGCACGTAATCGGCTGTGGTTTGCGCGGAGGCTAAAGCTACCTCTTCTTCTGCAACTACTGGGGCTGCTTTATCAGCTTGCATGGAGAGGGTTGTGGCATCTTTGCGGGAAAACAATTTCCGTTTCGGCATGGCATAAAAATCGAGGTACCAGGGTTGCAGTTGCGGTTTGGTGGCGCCGATACTCGGATTGGTGGTGGCCAGGGTAAGCTGCACGTTTTTCCAGTTCACGCCGGTATTCTGAAACACATTGGCTTTGTAAAAGAAGGTTACCGGATTTTTGGTATTGGTCGCGCGGAGATCGTAGGCCGGTTGCCAGCCGGCATTCAGCACCACGTAACTTATTTTGAATTGCGCTTGTGTAGGAATATCGGAAGAAACCGTTACCAGGATGCGGCCATTAGAGCGGTTGTCTTTATAATTGAAGTTGTTCACTAAGTTTGTAAAACGGGCTACGTGTTCGTTCAGGCGTTTCAGGCGGTTTTCGTTTTTCAGGATATTGGCCCGGATGGCAAACAAACGGTTCCGGAAAAAATCGGCAGCATCTTCCAGGTCTTCCACCACCACGCCTTTCTGCCCGCCAATACTCTGGTTCGACAACACCATGCCTTCTTCTTTTTTGTAAATGTCGATCTGGTCGTTCAGCGTCCGTACCTGGTTTTGATAATACGTCAGGGAATCTTCAGCCTGCCGGAGTTCCCGGGGTTTGGTATTCTGCCGCAGATAATCGTAATCGAAGCGCACGCTCAGCAAGGTAAAGTTTCCCTGTCCCTGTACCTGGATGCTGTTCTGGTCCAGGGCCGCCGGAATATTGGTAAGCGCGATTTCCGAGGTACCCATCGGCAGATTGGTTTTAGCTTCCGCCGAAACCTGAGCACGGTTCAGGAACACGGTAACGGCTTTCACTTCCGAACTCACTTCCTTTACCACTTGGGCGGCAGCCGGAAAGGCTATTAAAATCAGGAAAAAAAACAGGGAAAGATTACGGACCGAAAAATGCATAAGGCTTATTTTAAGACAGGCTGGTAAAGAAACAAAGCAGACACCAAAACTTCTATCGAATTATATGGTAATTTTACCGTTTTAACGCACTATATAGATGTTTTCATATAATCAGCTTTTCAATTTTACCGAAAGCGTGTTCCTGAGCATGGGCTGCCCGGAGGAAGATGCGCGTTTAGCTACCGAAGCACTTCTAGCGGCCGATTTGCGAGGGGTAGATTCGCACGGCATTGCCCGCCTGATCGGGTATGTACGCCTATGGGATGCCGGCCGGGTAAATCCGAAACCCGAAGTTAGGATCATCCACGAAACGCCCAGCACGGCTACCGTTGACGGGGACTCCGGCTTAGGTTTGGTGGTGGCGCCCAAAGCCATGGATATTGCCATTCAGAAAGCCCAGGTGGCGGGTTCCGGCTGGATCTCGGTAAAGAATTCGAACCACTTTGGGATTGCCGGTTACCACGCCATGCGCGCCCTGCCCCACGACATGGTGGGCTGGGCAATGACCAATGCCAGTCCGCTGGTAGCGCCGACCAACTCCCTGGACCGTTTACTGGGCACGAACCCGATTGCCATTGCTATTCCGGCCAGCGAAGAACCTGACTTTATTATGGATATGGCTACCACCACGGCGGCCAACGGCAAACTGGAAGTATTGCAGCGCAAGAAACAAAGAGCCCCGCTGGGTTGGGTGCAAACCAAAGAAGGCAAAGACTCTACCGATCCGGAAGAATTAAAAGCAGGTGGCGCCATGCTGCCTTTAGGCGGTGAATCGGCAAGCTACAAAGGGTACGCGCTGGGTTCGGTAGTCGATATTTTTTCGGCGGTACTTTCCGGGGCCAACTACGGCCCGTGGGTGCCGCCCTTCGTAAGCTTTCTGCCGTTGCCGGAAAACCCGGTAGGCGAAGGCATCGGCCATTTCTTAGGAGCGATGCGGGTAGATGGTTTCCGTCCGGCCGATGAATTCAAAGCCCACATGGACAATTGGATCCGGACTTTCCGCAATTCCAAAGCCAAGCCCGGCGAACAGGTACTGATTCCCGGCGATCCGGAACGCCTTACGTCCGAGCAGCGCATGAAAGAAGGCATTTATTTATTAGATCCGGTAATTAAGGACCTGGAAGAACTGGCGAAGAAATTCAGTTTGACGTTTTAGGTTTTTCTATTCAGATAATCTCGAAATATTTTGTTTTCCTGAGTAGGGAAAAATTTCAGATCGGTTTTTTTTAGGGTTGCGATGAAAGTAAAGGAACTTGCCGTTGTTGGTGAAAACACTATAGCCGTCAGGCTAAGCTAATTTATTGGGTCATCTCGAACACAAGTGAGCGCGAGGAAGCGCGAAACTTGCGAGCGGAGCTCTGAGGGAACTTTTGAAGCCGCATATTTTAAATTAAACGGTAAGACAAATCTTGCAACGCTCGCTTTGTCATAGAAGTATGTATAAGTTTCCTCGAGAGCTACGCTCGCAAATTTCGTGCTCCCGCACTTACTTGTACTCGGAATGACCGGCTTTTCTTCCTAGCCTGACGGCTATGGTGTTTTCACCAACAACCGTACTTCAGTTTTTTAACTTGTCATCATGAGCGACAGCGAAGGATGACGGCCTTTTTTAAAAGATAGCTACCGGAAAAACCATTGAAAAACTACCCCATAAAAAAATGCGCTGCCATTACCTGACAGCGCATTTTCCATTTTTCTGGAGCCTGATTCTTATTGAACGAGCAGTTTGGTATTATACACTTTCCCGCCCAAACTCATTTGCACCAGGTACATGCCGGCTTTGGCTGTTTTCAGTTTACCGGCTAATGAAATGGTATGCGAACCTGCTTTAAAAGTGTTTTCCTGCTGTTCGTAAATTGTATTTCCAACCACATCCATCACTTTTACGGCTACTTTCTCAGCAGTTTTTAATTCAAAAGCGATACCGGTTTCGGAAGTGAGCGGGTTCGGGAAAAGGCTGATCTTATGCTTTGCGGCCAGATTTTCCCCCACACCCAGCACCGTTCCCATGAAGAAATGATCAAAATAAAGGTTGCCGCCACTGTTGCTTACCGCTTCCACTTTGAACATAATGTGGGAAGGCAAATTGCCAAAAGGCAGGGCCTGGGAAAAAGGCACTGATTCCATTTGCCACTCGCCGGAAGCTGGAACATAATTACCCGGAACTATCGTGCCACCGTTGGTAACCAATTGATTTCCTCTTAACCTAATAAATGGAACGTCCCAGGTCTGGCCGCAATCGGCAGAGGCAGAAATCTGTAATTCTTCCAAGGGCTGGTTGTTCTTTTTGGCATAGGCATAATAGAAACCTAAATGGCTCGGAATACCACCCTGGAAAGTGAAGTTTGGCGTAATTAAGGTTGAGATCGTTCCGGCCGGAATATTGGCATTCTGCAGGCGAAGGCTATTTGTACCGCCACTATAACCCGAAGATGCGGTATTTACCTGGGTCCAGTTTCCGGCATTGGCCGCCAGCGAGCTGGTGCTTTTTTCCCAGGTTCGGTTGGGGGTAGCGCTTTCCGGGAAAGTAGGTTCCTCAAAATTTTCTACATAATAATGAGGGTAGCTTATATTCAACCGATTGCTGGTTGGCACTACGGTTATATGGTCGTTCATGGAAAGAGTCATTACTCCATCAGCGTTCGCAACCGAAAGCGTGACATCATATTTCCCTGGCGTATTATAAGTAACTACCGGGTTTTGCGCCGTGGAAGTAGCCGGCGTTCCGCCCTGAAAATTCCAGTACCAGCTTGTTCCTGCCGCTTCGTACGATTTGTCGGTGAAGGTAATGGAACCGCCCTCACAAATTCTTCGGTTGTCCACACAAAAATAAGGCATTGGTAGCATTGGCCTTACCGTTACACCTGGATCTATTCCGGTAGCAATGGCATTGGAAGCGGAAATTAAATTCTGAAGCTGAGGGTAAGTGTTTAAAGCAGCCTGCATCCGGGCTTTCTGCCCTTGGGTAAACATGTTCCTGCAATCCGGAGCAGATGGGTACAGGTAGTTTTCAACCTGGTCAGGCATATCAGAGGTAAAGCCGCTGCAACTTACATCGTTTTGACAAGTATTCTGATTAAGGTTACATGGCGAAGTTATTAATGCAGGATCATAAGGCGGGGTATCGAGTACCAGGTCGCCGGAGCAACTTCCATTGGTATTACTACATCCCCAATCATGCATTAAGTGAAAAGAATGGGCTATGTGGTGGGTTGCTTCACGACCGGAGTTCAGGGCAGTTGAGCCAGGTACTGCGCCTTGCTTACCCCACATGGAATGCATTAAAACGACGCCGTATGTATTCCAGGGGCCGACACCTGGAAACTGGGAATAACCGCTTTCATGTGCTCCGGGTACTACATTGGAATTTATACTTTCTACTAACCAGATATTTAAATATTTATCTGTGGGCCAAGCTGGTACTGCAATCTTCAGGTCGTCCCAATTATGCGATAAATTGGCAAGCGGTGAAGTAACGCGGTTAATACCTTCGGTTGCCGCTCCCCCTGGACCTATACGGGCCAGCACGAATTCAATTTCGGTATCTGCGGCGTAAGGCTTAAAAATGGCGCGTGTGTTGGCCGTATCCGGGTTCTGCCTTCTGAAATCCTGGTTCACAACTTCCAGCCCGTTCAGGATCTGGGCTTTGGAGATACCGTTACAGCCGCTTTCGGTAACCACGTGCACCACCACCGGAATTTTAAGTACCGGCCCGGCTTTTCTCCGATTTGCCTGCTGGCGGATGTATTGCTGGATCTGTTGTTCTATGGCCGCGCTACTGGCAGACGTGGCCGGGTGCTTTTGCGCTAAGGCCCGGTTATAGGCATCGGTGGTACAACCGTTAGCCGGTTGCGTCTGGGCTTCGGCCGCGTTGTTCAGAAAAAGACCTAAAAGGGATGCAGCGAGTAATGATCTTAATTTCATAGCAGGAATTTTAGGAGTAGCAGTACTTTATTCGCTAAATATAAAATTTACTTTTGTTATTCCCAACAAGTATCAGCATCAATATTTTATCCTTCCAACGCCAGGGAAACTCATAAAAAAAGTCCGCCTGAATTAACCGGGCGGACTTACTAATGTTTGCTGCAATAGAACTCAGATCACGTTCTCATTATTATAAAACACTTCCATAGCCGTTTGCTGGTTCAGGAAGCGGGAACTATAATCTTGCTTATCCGAATGAATGAACAAGGCCGTACGGTCCTGAATTTTTTCGATCACGTCTTTGTGTTCGCCCATCGGCAAGGCCGGGCAACCTTCGCTGCGGCCTAAATAGCCCTGCTGCCGGATAAAATCTTCGGTGGCATAATCAGCGCCGTGCATCACAATGTTCCGCAAACGGGCATTGGAGTTATGCGCTTCGTCTACCCCGTCCAGCTTCAGCGATAAGCCGTGCTTGCCGTAATAAACCGCTTCGGTTACGTAAAAACCCAGGCTGCTCATGTTCGAATCGTTTATATTGGAAAACTGTTTGGCAATGGTGCCGCCCGAATTCTTCCCGTGCGTTACGTAGGTATAATTCAGCACTTTGCGCTTTTTAAGATCAATCAGCCAGAAACGTTTTTGGGTAGAAGGCCGGTCGAAATCGACAATGGAGAGGTAAGGCTTCCCGGAGAGCAGGCCCGCATTTTTCAGGTTGAGGTACCCCATTATCGCTTCGTCGAAGGTTTTCAGGGAAAGCCCCTGTTTTTCCAGGCCCAGGTCTTCGTACATTTCCAGAATACTCATCTGGAAGTTCGAGTTTTTCAGCGCTTCAATTTTAGAGTGTACCGCGTTGAGGGCAGATTTGGCTTCCACTGTTTTAGAAGGGGCCGAGAGGCTGGCCAAAAATAAGGGCGCAAAAAAAGGCAGAATACGTTTTGCAAACCGCTTACCTGCCAACCCTTTCGTCGTATTATTTCCTTTCCGCATGTGCTTTATCTTTTAAAAGTAATATTCAGAACTAACTCCAACCCAGCCAAACTATCTTCCTCATTCGAATAACTCTATACGATTAAACACCGGCTGCGTTAAAAATGATAGGATCTTTTAAGTTAAACGCATTGGGGCACAAATTTATTCCCGGTATTCTCCACTTTTTTTCTTCCAACTTAAATCGGGCATTTATTCGTAATTTTGCCCCGGCTTGCAGAATTCCCTGCAACCCCTAAGTTTGAACTATGGCAAAAGTTGCAATAAACCTCTCTACGGGCAGCCTTCAGCAGGAAGACATGGTGGTGGGCATCGACCTGGGCACTACCAACAGCCTGGTAGCGTACATGCACCCGGAGCTGAAGAAAGCAGTAGCAATAAACGACCAGGAAATGGGCGAGATCGTGCCTTCCGTGGTGCACTTCGGTCCGCACGGCGAAACCGTAGTCGGCAACGAAGCCAAGCCTTACCTGCTTACCGACCCGGCCAATACTATTTATTCGGTAAAGCGTCTTTTAGGAAAATCGTACGGCGATCTGGATGCCCACCGGAATTTCTTTGGCTACAAGATCATCGACGACAATACCGAAGGCCTGGTAAAAGTGCGCATCGGCAATAACTTCTACTCCCCGATCGAGCTTTCGGCCGAGATCCTGAAAGAACTCCGCAAGCGCGCCGAACATGCTTTAAAAACCCCGGTGAACCGCGCCGTAATTACCGTGCCGGCCTATTTCAACGATTCGCAACGGCAGGCTACCCGCGATGCCGGCAAACTGGCCGGGCTGGAAGTGCTTCGCATCGTGAACGAACCAACGGCAGCAGCTTTGGCTTATGGCATCGGCTTGGATCCTTCGGAAGAAAAAACGATTGCCGTGTACGACTTAGGCGGCGGCACCTTCGATATTTCCATTCTTCAGATCAGCAACGGCATTTTCGAAGTGCTTTCCACCAACGGCGATACTTATCTGGGCGGCGATGACTTCGACCGGGCAATTATCGACCATTGGTTAACGGAAAACGGGTTGGTGCCGGAAGTGCTGCAGGAAAATAAATCGTTGAGCCAGGAGATCCGTTTACTGGCCGAAGAAGCCAAAAAGCAACTCACCACGCACGATACTTTTTCGGCCAAATCCGCTACCGGTTTAACCTGCGATCTGAATAAACAGCAATTCCAGAACCTGATCACGCCAATCGTAGAACGTACCATGGTTTCGTGCCGGCAGGCGCTGCAGGATGCGAACCTGACTGCCGATAAGATCGACTCGGTAATTATGGTGGGTGGTTCTACCCGTGTGCCGCTGGTGTACAAAACCGTATCGGATTTCTTCGGAAAACCGGCCAACAACTCCCTGAACCCGGACGAAGTAGTGTCTTTGGGCGCCGCCATTCAGGCCGACGTACTGGCCGGCAACCGCCAGGATGTGCTGCTACTGGATGTAACGCCTTTAACGCTCGGCATCGAAACGATGGGCGGCCTGATGGACAGCATTATTCCGCGCAACTCCAAGATCCCGACCAAAGCCGGCCGCCAGTACACCACTTCGGTAGACGGTCAGGTAAACATGAAAATTGCCGTGTACCAGGGCGAACGCGATCTGGTAAAAGAAAACCGTAAGCTCGCCGAATTCAACCTGACGGGAATTCCTGCCATGCCGGCCGGTCTGCCCAAAGTTGACGTAAACTTCATCCTGAATGCCGACGGCATCTTAACCGTCGAAGCCATTGAATTGCGTTCCGGCGTGCACCAGCAGGTAGAAGTAAAACCGCAATACGGCCTCACCGACGACCAGGTAGAAAAAATGCTGATGGATTCCATTACCCACGCCAAAGAAGACGTTTCCGCCCGCATGGTAATTGAAGCCCGCACCACCGCCGACCAGATGCTTTACCAGGTAGAGAATTTCCTGAAGAAAAATAAAGAGCATTTAACCCCGGAAGAAATTTCCATTACCGAAGGAAACCTAGCCAAGCTCCGCGCTGTACTCCCATCCGAAAGCAAAGACGAGATCCTGAAAGCCGTAGACGAACTGGAAGAACAAACCCGTCCTTTCGCCGAACGCGTGATGCAGATTTCGATTAAGAAAGCGATGGCAGGCAAGAAGATCGAATAGCAAACGATAGCGTTTCTACATTAAAAGTAAAAGCCACTTCTTCTGAGGTGGCTTTTTAGTTTTTAGCAGGAAAATAGTAGCGTTTTCAAGCTTATTGTTTTGCTGTTTGTAGTCTTCCGCAGGAGGACTACAAACTATAAATGAAAAGGAAGTCTTTGACTTCCCTACGCTACCATGAATTTTCTTCAGTAGATGCTTACTCGCGTGGAGTATCGCCGTTAGAGACGGCTTGTTTCATAAAGGCTTTGCAGTCCTCCTGCGTAAGACTACAAAGAGCAGGATTTATATTTTTAACCCGGCCAGAATTTTCCACCTTTTGAAAAATGCTTTGGCGCATTTAAATAGATGCTGAATTTTATTGGACTAAGGTAATCTGAATTCTTACCCGATAAAGAAATATTGTAGCCAAAAAGCAGACTAAGAAAAGAAGTAATACCTAAACCAAATTGCGGGGTTAAATATAAATCTTGATGCTTATTGACTTTAAAATAAGAGAAGTCTAATCTACCGCCATAAGCCATGGAATGGAATTCAGCAGAAAGCTTTGGCATAAAAAACACTTTCCCATTATAGCCAAGAATTTCGCCCCCAGTGGCTATTCCATAAGAAGGTATCTCGTAAGTCAAGCTATTGTGAATATCCAGGCCTCTTCCATACAACAGGCCTACCTCCAAGCCACTTGCACTTTGAGTAACATATCCGAGCTTCGGCGTAAACTCCCAAGGGCCTAAGAGCTCATCTTTAGTTTTCCCGCCTAATTCCTGAGAAAAACCTTTTATACAAATAGATAGGCAGGCGAAGAAAATCAGAATGCACTTTATAAAAAAGCTTACTCTTACCTCCAAAACAGTAGCATTCCCAACCAAAAAGCTACTTATCTTCCTTCTTCGGAACTACAATAAACACTTCCTCCGCAGGCCGCTTCATAAGGTATTTTTCCCGGGCGAACTTCTCAAGCAAGTCAGCATTGCTCATCAGTTCGTGGCGGTCCTTCTGCACTTCCGCAATTTTCGATAAGTAGTATTCCTTTTCCTCTTCCAGGTCGCTCAGCTTTTTGCTCATCTGGTACTGCCGGATGAAATCGTTCTCATCGAAAAAGAACATCCATACCAGAAACGCCGCCGTCACGAGAAAATAAAAGCTCCGGAAAATTCTTGGTATACGCTCCAGCATTGCTTTGCAAAAGTTAAGAGTTAAGAGTTATGAGTTTAAAGTTAGGAGTTTTAGAAACTAAAAGTCCAGCGTCTAATATCCAACATCTAAAGACTAAAAAGAAAGCCGCCCTCATTGCTGAAAGCGGCCTTAAAGTTACAAAGAAACTCGGTATAAAATTTTCTACCAGAGCGCTTTATTTATTTGTCGAAAATTCGAACAATCGAAAATTCGAAACTACATTTTTCTGCCAGGATAGTAAGCGGTTTCACCCAGTTCTTCCTCAATGCGGAGCAACTGGTTGTATTTCGCCATCCGGTCAGAACGCGAAGCCGAACCGGTTTTGATCTGACCGGTGTTCAACGCTACAGCCAAGTCAGCAATGGTGTTGTCTTCGGTTTCGCCGGAACGGTGGCTCATGATGCTCTTATAACCGTTTCTACGGCCTAAGTTAATCGCATCGATGGTTTCGGAAAGCGAACCGATCTGGTTTACCTTGATCAGGATTGCGTTAGCTACGCCCTGGTCAATACCTTCCTGCAGGCGTTTCACGTTCGTAACGAACAGGTCATCACCTACCAGCTGCACTTTATCACCCACAGTATCAGTCAGTTCTTTCCAGCCTTTCCAATCGTCTTCGTCCATACCGTCTTCAATTGAAAGGATCGGGTATTTCGAGCACCAGTCTTTCCAGTAAGAAACCATCTCCGAAGAAGTCAGTTTGTCGCCGGTAGATTTTTTGAAATGGTAGTGTTTACCGTCAAAAAACTCGGAGCTGGCCGCGTCCATGGCGATCATCATATCGTCGCCTGGCTTATAACCCGCTTTTTCGATCGCCTGCAATACCACTTTAATAGCATCTTCGTTCGAAGACAAGTTCGGCGCAAAGCCGCCTTCATCGCCTACGTTCGTAGAAAGGCCTTTATCTTTCAGTACGTTTTTCAGGTGGTGGAATACTTCCGAGCCCATGCGTAACGCTTCAGAGAAAGAGGAAGCGCCAACCGGCATGATCATGAATTCCTGGAAATCGATGGCATTATCTGCGTGGCTGCCGCCGTTCAGAATGTTCATCATTGGTACCGGCAAGGTATTGGCCGAAGTACCACCTACGTAACGGAACAAGCTTAAACCAGCTTCCTGCGCTGCCGCCCGGGCAATAGCCAGGGAAACGCCCAGAATGGCATTGGCGCCAAATTTCGCTTTGTTTGGTGTGCCATCCAGCTCGATCATGATCTTGTCCAGCAGGTTCTGCTCGTACACCGAGAAACCGATCAGCTCATCGGCGATGAGCTCGTTCACATTTTTCACGGCCTGGCTTACGCCTTTGCCCATGTAGCGGCTCTTATCGCCGTCGCGCAACTCTACGGCTTCGTGCTTACCGGTAGAAGCTCCGGAAGGAACCGCAGCGCGGCCCAGGAAACCATTCTCGGTAATTACATCTACTTCTACTGTCGGGTTACCGCGCGAATCGAAGATCTGGCGCGCTTTAATGTCTTGGATCAAGCCCATGTCTAGCTGTTTATAGTTTTATTTTTTAATTGAGTTATTGATTAAGGTAATAAATTCGTCGAAAAGGTATTCAGAATCGTGCGGCCCCGGCGAAGATTCCGGATGGTACTGTACCGAAAATGCCGGTTTGTTCTTCATCCGGATTCCCTCTACGGTATTATCGTTCAGGTTTATGTGCGTTACTTCCACTTCCGGATGATCTTTCACCGCCTCAGCATCTACCGCAAAACCATGGTTCTGCGAAGTTACCTCACATTTACCGGTAATCAGGTTCTTAACCGGATGGTTCAGACCGCGGTGGCCGTTATGCATTTTATAGGTAGGAATTCCGTTGGCCTGCGCCAGCACCTGGTGCCCCATACAAATACCGAAAAGTGGCTTCTCAATTTTAAGCACTTCCTTTACGGTATTCACCGCCTCAGTAGTAGCAGCCGGGTCGCCCGGACCATTGGAAATATAATAGCCATCCGGTCCCCACTTTTCCATTTCCTCAAAAGGAGTATTATAAGGGAATACTTTGCATTCGCAACCCCGGTTAACCAGTTCATCCAGACTGTTCCGCTTTACGCCAAGATCCAGAACGGCAACTTTGTACTTCGGGTTTTCGGCTTCCAAACCATACGGTTCGGAGGTACTAACTTTCGAGGATAACTCTAAGCCCGCCATCGAAGGTACATTCTTTAACTGAAGGGCAAGTTCAGCTTCATCTAAGATCTCGGAAGAAATTACGGCATTCATGGCGCCTTTACTACGGATATACCGCACCAATTCCCGCGTGTCAATTTCGCAAATTCCAACCACACCTGCTTTTTCAAAATATTCCTGCAGCGAAGTGTCGGCCATTTTGCGCGAAAAGTGCGTAGAAAATTCCTTACATACCAACCCTTTGATCTGGATCTTATCAGATTCTACCTCCGTAGGAATTACGCCGTAATTCCCAATATGCGAAGTAGTAGTTAAAACCAACTGTCCGTAATAAGAAGGGTCGGTAAAAATTTCCTGGTAGCCGGTCATGCCGGTATTGAAGCAAAGCTCTCCACCGGTAGTACCAACCGAGCCAAGGGCTTTACCTTTAAAAACAGTACCATCTTCCAGCATTAAGATGGCATCCAGCGCTTTCTTGTTGTTCATAATAAAGGGTTTTGCAAAAATAAAAAAGGGATACGACTTCCATCGTATCCCTTTTAAAATTATTTCAAGGAGTTAACCTTATTTCGCATCTTCTGCAGTTTCAGTAGATTCCGTGGCAGACGTATCGTTGATCTCAGTAGTAGAGCCTGCAGCAGCTTCAGCGCCTTCAGCTTTCTTCTTACCAGAAGATCTTCTACGGGATTTACCTTTAGCAGCAGCTCCTGCACCAGTTTCTTTTACCAGCGTCTCGTTGAAGTCAACAAGCTCAATGATACAGATATCGGCGTTGTCACCTAAACGATTACCCATTTTGAAGATACGGGTGTATCCGCCTGGGCGGGTAGCAACTTTAGCAGCTACCGTATCGAACAATTCTTTAACCGAATCTTTGTTCTGCAGGTAAGAGAAAACCGTACGACGAGAGTGCGTAGTATCGTTTTTCGACTTTGTAAGAAGAGGCTCTACGTACTTACGTAATGCTTTTGCTTTGGCAACTGTAGTAGTAATTCTCTTGTGAAGAATTAAAGATGAAGCCATGTTAGAAAGCATCGCCTTGCGGTGAGCAGAGGTTCTTCCTAAGTGATTTATTTTTTTACCGTGTCTCATTTTTATTTAATTGTGCACGTGCATACCGTCGATCAACCAATTAAGGGATCGGGAATTATGCAGTCGATTTATTAATCTTCTTCTAATTTGTACTTAGAAAGATCCATCCCGAAGGTTAAGCCTTTCTCTTCTACCAGATTTTCCAGCTCAGTCAAAGACTTTTTACCGAAATTTCTGAACTTCATCATATCCTGCAGGTCTAACTGCACCAGGTCGCCAAGAGTACGGATATCCGCGGCTTTCAAGCAATTGTAAGCACGAACGGAAAGATCCATATCGCTCAATTGCGTTTTCAGCACTTTACGCATATGCAGCATTTCCTCATCAACCGCTTCTTCTTCTTCCTGCTTGGCAGTTTCGAAAGTCATGGTATTATCCGAGAACAGCATAAAATGCTGGATCAGGATATTGGCGGCTCCTTTTAAGGCATCTTCCGGGTGGATTGAACCATCCGTTTGAATGTCAATTAAAAGTTTCTCGTAGTCAGTTTTCTGCTCAACCCGGGTATTTTCAATGCTGTAACGCACATTCTTGATCGGAGTGTAAATAGCATCGATCGCGATCTGACCAAATACCTGCTCGTTCGGCTTATTTTCATCTGCCGGTACGTAGCCTCTGCCTTTCTGAATGGTTAATTCAATTTCAAAATTAACGCTGGAATCCAGGTGGCAAATTACCAGATCAGGGTTCAGAACCACAAAGCTGCTGGTGAAGTTATTGATCTCGCCTGCCAGGAAGCTGTCTTTACCGGAAATAGTAACGGTGATCTTATCATCTACCATATCCGACACTTTCTTAAAACGAACCATTTTCAGGTTCAGGATAATTTCGGAAACATCCTCCATTACCCCTTCGATGGTTGAGAACTCATGCAGCACACTCGGAATCCGAATAGCGGTAATCGCATAACCCTCCAGCGAAGATAATAAGATACGTCTTAAAGCATTTCCAATTGTTACACCATATCCTTTTTCAAGTGGCTTGAATTCAAATTGTCCGTTAAAGTCATCTGACTTTTCCATGACAACTTTTTCAGGCATTTGAAAAGCTAATATTGACATATACGCAATTTTAATGGTTGAAAATTTATTTGGGGAAACTTCACTCTAAGTAAAAAGATTACTTAGAGTAAAGCTCAACGATCAGCTGCTCCTGAATTTTTTCAGGAATCAGATCTCTAGAAGGAGCCGATATGAATTTACCGGTCATCTCCTTACCATCCCATTCTAACCAAGAAAACTGACGGGCGTTCCGGGCAGAAAGACTGTTGGTAATAACTTCTAAAGATTTAGATTTCTCTCTAACTGCTACAATATCGCCTGGTCTTAAAGAATATGAAGAAATGTTAACGATCTCTCCGTTTACGGTAATATGTTTGTGTAAAACAAGCTGGCGGGCTGCACGACGGGTTGGAGCAATACCTAAACGATAAACGGTATTATCCAGACGCGACTCTAACATCGCCAGGAAAGTTTCGCCGGTTACTCCACCTTTAGCGGCAGCTTTCTGGAACAGGTTAGAAAACTGTTTCTCCAGCATACCATAAAGGTACTTAACCTTTTGTTTTTCCATCAGCTGAATGGCGTATTCAGACTGTTTTTTGCGGCGGCCACGACCATGCATCCCAGGAGGATAAGCTTTCTTTTGCAATGCTTTGCTTGCACCGAAAATCGGCTCAGCGAATCTTCTGGAAACTTTGCTTTTGGGGCCTGTATATCTTGCCATATTATATTATGTCAAATAAAATGCTACTAATTAAACTCTTCTGCGTTTTGGCGGACGGCAACCGTTGTGCGGAAGCGGAGTAACGTCTTTAATGGTAGTTACTTCAATTCCAACATTCTGAACAGTTCTGATCGCGGATTCGCGACCTGCGCCAGGGCCTTTAACGAAAACCTCTGCTTTGCGCATACCAGCTTCGTAAGCCACTTTTGCACAATCAGAAGCAGCCATCTGGGCGGCATAAGGAGTATTCTTCTTTGAGCCTTTAAAGCCCATTTTACCTGCAGAAGCCCAGGAAATTACCTGGCCGTTATTATTAGTAACTGAGATGATGATATTATTGAAAGAGGCTTTAATATGGACTTGGCCAGTCTGTTCAACAACGACAACACGCTTCTTAGCTTTATCTTTTCTTTTCTGAGCCATTATCTAATATTATTTAGTAGCCTTTTTCTTATTTGCAACAGTTTTACGCTTACCTTTCCGGGTGCGTGAATTGTTTTTGGTACGCTGACCGCGGGTTGGTAAACCTTTTCTATGACGTAAGCCCCGGTAAGACCCAATATCCATTAAACGTTTGATATTGAGCTGTACCTCTGACCTAAGAACACCTTCGGTTTTGTGCTCTGTAGCGATAATGTTACGGATAGCACTTGCCTCGTCTTCTGTCCAGTCACTTACTTTTTTATCGTAACTTACTCCGGCTTTGGTTAAGATAGACTTAGATGCACTTCTGCCAATACCAAAGATATAGGTCAGCGCGATCTCGCCTCTTTTTTTGTCCGGAATATCTACTCCTGCTATTCTAGCCATGTTTATTTTTTATTTTTTTTAGCCTTGTCTTTGTTTATAACGTGGGTTTTTCTTGTTGATCACGTAAAGCTTGCCCTTCCGGCGAATCACTTTACAGTCAACACTTCTCTTTTTTACGGATGTTTTGACTTTCATTATTTTTATTTATATCGGTAAACAATTCTTCCTTTGCTAAGATCGTATGGCGACATTTCCAGCTTAACTTTATCGCCCGGTAAAATTTTAATGTAGTGCATTCTCATTTTACCGGAGATGTGAGCGATCAACTGATGTCCATTCTCGAGCTCGACTCTAAACATTGCATTTGATAATGCTTCAATGATTGTACCGTCTTGTTCGATTGACGATTGTTTGGCCATATTTTATCTTAATACTTTTTCTATGTATTCAAATGTAGTAAGAATCTCAGCTTTGTCTTTTCTTACTACCACAGTATGTTCAAAATGGGCGGAAGGCTTCCGGTCCCGGGTTCTGATTGTCCAGCCATCATTTTCCTGAACAATATTCCTGGTTCCAAGATTTACCATAGGTTCAATAGCCATTACAAGACCAGCCTGCAATTTAAGCCCCTGTCCTCTTTTTCCGTAATTAGGTACTTCCGGCGCTTCGTGCAAATTCTTGCCAATGCCATGCCCCACCAATTCGCGCACCACGGTAAAGCCTTCCTTTTCCACGTGCTGCTGAATAGCATGCGCTACATCTCCCATCCGGTTCCCAACAATGGCTCGTTCGATGCCAAGGTAAAGGGCTTCTTTCGTTTTCTCTAAAAGTAAACGAGTTTCAGCATTAACATTTCCAATTGGATGAGTATAGGCACTATCGCTGTGATAGCCTTTATAATGCACGCCGCAATCGACTGAGACAATGTCTCCCTCCTTAATTACATAAGGACTGGGAAAACCATGTACTACTACTTCGTTTACCGAAATACAGAGGCTATTAGGAAAACCATTATAACCTTTAAATGAGGGAATACCACCCGAATCTCTGATAAACTCGTAAGCAAGTTTATCGAGAGATAAGGTGGTGATACCTTCTTTAATATTTTCAGCTACTATACCGTGAGCTTTGCCTAAGATCTGGGCACCCTCCCGGATAATATCTATTTCCTCTTCGGATTTATAAAAGATCATTCTTAAGAAGCAATTGCGATATTCTGAGTCCGGCCTTTCAATTTGCCGGATTTCATCATACTATCGTAATGTTTCATCAGCAGGTAACTCTCAATCTGATTCATCGTATCAAGCACAACGCCAACCATAATGATGAGGGAAGTACCGCCAAAGAAACTGGAGAATTCACGGCTAACGCCTAATTGGAATGCAAAGGTAGGCAAAATTGCAACAATTGCCAAAAATATCGCGCCAGGCAGGGTTATTTTTGATAAAACATCGTCGATAAACTCAGACGTTGCTAAACCTGGTTTTATGCCCGGTACAAAACCGCCGCTTCTTTTAAGATCATCTGCAATCTGATTAGGGTTAACACTTATAGCGGTATAGAAATAAGTGAAAACAAGAATTAGCAGGGCAAATAAAAGATTGTGTACAAAAGAGTGCGGATCTGATAACGTATTCAGAAAACCTCCCACGTCTTCATTCACATCGCGCCACATCGAGCCAACCAAAGCAGGGATAAACATCAATGACTGGGCAAAAATGATTGGCATTACCCCGGCAGCATTCACTTTCAGGGGAATAAACTGGCGCTGGGCAGAAACGGCCGCCGCATTACCGGCGCCCATCTGTTTTGCATATTGAATAGGAATTCTACGAATTGCCTGGGTCAGCATTACTACTGCCATTACAATAAAGTAGAGAACAACTAACTCGAGGATAAATAATAAAGCTCCGTTTAATTGCTTTGAAATAGCTTCTGCGATTATAGCACCTGGCAACCTCGACGCAATCCCGATCATGATCAGCATGGAAATACCATTGCCAATACCTTTGTCGGTAATTTTTTCCCCTAACCACATACAGAACATTGTTCCGGCTGTAAGAATAATCATCGAACTGATGGTGAAGAGCGTGGTTGAGGCGACTATTGCCTCGCTATTGATCGTAGCAATAAAGCCTACCGATTGCGCAAGGGTTATAGCAATCGTTAAAACTCTGGTAATCTGATTAATCTTTTTCCGACCCGACTCACCTTCTTTCTGCATCTTTTGGAAATATGGTACTGCAATTGTTAATAATTGCAGTACGATAGATGCAGAAATATAAGGCATTATACCCAATGCGAAGATTGACGCATTACTAAATGCTCCTCCCAAAAGCGTATCTAAAACACCAAAAATTCCTTGAGCGTTAGATTTTAATTGCGAGGGATCAATGCCGGGAAGCACAACGTAAGAACCTAAACGAAAAATGGCTATAAAACCTAACGTATTTAGAATTCTAGTTCTTAAATCGTCAATCGCGAAAATGTTCTTAACAGTTGTAATAAGCTTATTCATATACCAAATTAAAGGGTAATTACTTTACCACCTGCTTTTTCAATTGCTTCGATAGCAGATTTAGAGAAGGCATGGGCCTGAACTTCAACAGCTGTTGTAAGCTCGCCACGTCCTAAAACTTTAATCTGATCATTTTTAGAAGCTAATCCGTTTGTTCTGAAAGTCTCGAATGTAAAGGTAGTAGTACCTTTAGCAGCCAGATTCTGCAGAACATCTAAATTAATAGAAGAGTACTCTACGCGGTTAATGTTTTTGAAACCAAACTTAGGAACGCGTCTCTGTAAAGGCATCTGTCCACCTTCGAAACCGGCTTTGCTTGAATAACCAGATCTTGATTTCGCACCTTTATGACCACGGGTGGATGTACCCCCTCTGCCTGAACCTGTACCTCTACCGATGCGCTTTCTGTTTTTAACAGAGCCTTCAGCAGGTTTTAATGAACTTAAATTCATTTTAAATATTTTTTACAGATACTAAATGTTGAACCTTATTAACCATTCCAGCAATCTGCGGCGTAAGCTCTACGGTTACTGTTTTGTTAATTTTGCCTAAACCTAAAGCTTTAATTGTCAGCTTCTGGGTTTCAGGTCTATCGATTATGCTTTTTACCTGGGTAATTGTAACTTGTGCCATTGCTTAACCGTTGAATACTTTAGATAATGAAATACCACGTTGCTGAGCAACAACCAAAGGATCACGCATTTTAGAAAGTGCATCGAAAGTAGCTTTAACCACGTTGTGCGGGTTAGAAGATCCTTTAGATTTCGCTAATACGTCTTTAATACCGGCACTTTCCAGCACGGCGCGCATAGCACCACCTGCAAGTACACCAGTACCAGCAGCAGCTGGCTTCACCAGTACAAAACCACCGGAATATTTGCCTTCAATAGCATGCGGAACAGTAGTATGATAAAGAGGAACCTTTACCAGGTTCTTTTTAGCATCATCTATTCCTTTAGCAATAGCATCGGTAACTTCGTTAGCCTTGCCTAAGCCGTAACCAACTGTTCCATTACCATCGCCCACTACAACAATAGCAGAAAAGCTGAAGCGACGGCCACCCTTAACTACTTTTGCTACACGTTTAATCGCTACTACCCGTTCTTTCAGATCGGTTTCGCTAGCCTTTACAGCACGTACATTATTCTTGATCATAATAATTTAGAATTTAAGTCCAGCCTCACGTGCTCCGTCGGCTAATGATTTAACGCGTCCATGATAAAGGTAACCGGAACGGTCGAACACAACACTGGTAATACCTTTTTCCAATGCCAGTTTTGCAATCTCTTTTCCAACTTCGGTTGAAGTCTGAACTTTAGATTCTTTACCATCAACTTTTGACGAAGAGGCAGAAGCAATTGTAACTCCTGATAAATCGTCAATGATTTGAGCGTAAATATTCTTATTGCTTCTAAATACTGACAGTCTTGGTCTTTCGGAAGTACCAGAAATTTTGGTTCTGATACTTCTTCTGATTCTTAATCTTCTTTGTTCTTTATTTACAGCCATGATTTAAACTTATTTAGAGGCAGTTTTACCAGCTTTTCTACGGATCTCTTCACCAACGAAACGTACACCTTTACCTTTGTAAGGCTCAACTTTGCGGAGTGATCTGATTTTGGCAGCCACCTGACCCAGCAATTGTTTGTCGATGCTTTCCAGGGTGATAAGAGGAGCTTTACCTTTTTCAGTTACTGCAGTTACAGAAACTTCCTGTGGCAAAGCAAGGAAAATATTGTGGGAATATCCCAACGATAATTCCAGCGTAGATCCGGTCATAGCGGCTTTAAAACCTACCCCTACCAGTTCTAATTGTTCTTTAAAGCCTTCGCTTACGCCAATTATCATGTTATTCAACAGGGAACGGTACAGGCCATGCATGGCTTTGTGACGTTTCTGTTCAGTTGGTCTTTCAACTACAATGGTATTGTCATTCTGCGATACGATCATATCACGGTCAACAAGAGTAGTTAAAGTGCCTTTCGGGCCTTTTACAGTTACTTCATTATTTGAAGCAACTGTTACTTCCACTTTTTCAGGAAGATTGATTGGTAATTTACCTATACGCGACATCTCTTAGCCTACTTTTAATATACGTAACATAAAACTTCGCCACCTACATTTAAATTGCGTGCTTCTTTCTCGGTGATCACACCTTTAGAAGTGGAAAGGATAGCAACACCCAAACCATTTAATACACGCGGCAGGTTCTCTAAATGAGCATATTTACGTAAACCTGGTTTAGAAATTCTTTCCAGTTTTACAATTGCTGATTGCTTTGTTGCAGGATTATATTTCAAAGCAATTTTGATAGTACCCTGAACACCAGCATCATCAAAGCGGTAGCTCTGAATGTAGCCTTTTTCGTAAAGTACTTTTGTGATCTCTTTTTTTATCTTGCTGGACGGAATCTCAACTACCCGGTGGTTCGCCTTGATTGCATTACGCAAACGGGTTAAGTAGTCCGCTATTGGATCTGTATTCATTGTCAGTATATTAAAAGTATTTTTCGCTCTGAGCGAGCCGCAAAGATACTACAATTAATTTAAAACTTAAAACTAAATTGTTACCTACCAGCTTGACTTTGTTACACCAGGAATTTTACCAGCGGATGCAAGATCACGGAAGGTAACCCGGGAGATGCCAAACTTACGCATGTATCCTCTCGGACGGCCGGTAAGTTTGCAACGGTTGTGTAAGCGAACAGGCGAAGCATTTTTTGGCAATTTGTCCAAAGCTTCATAATCGCCGGCAGCTTTCAGTTCTTTCCGCTTCTCAGCGTACTTTGCTACCATTGCTATTCTTTTTAATTCGCGGGCTTTTACGGATTCTTTAGCCATCTTATTATTTCTTAACGTTTGTAAAAGGCATACCGAAAGCTTTTAACAGTTCATAGCTTTCTTCATCATTTTTAGCAGTGGTTACGAACGTGATATCCATACCAGAAATTGCTTTGATCTTGTCAATGCTGATCTCCGGGAAAATGATCTGCTCTTTAACCCCTAATGTGTAGTTACCACGACCATCGAAACCTTTGTCGCTAACACCTCTGAAGTCACGTACACGTGGCAACGCAATTGTCAGGAGACGGTCCATGAATTCGTACATCCGTTCGCCACGTAGAGTAACACGGGCGCCGATCGGCATACCTTCTCTCAGTTTGAAGTTGGAGATTGAATTTTTAGCTTTCGTTGGAACAGCACGTTGTCCGCTGATGGTGCTTAATTCTTCAACTCCGATATCAACTAATTTTTTATCAGACACCGCATTACCAATACCCCGGTTAATGCTGATTTTGGTGATTCTTGGAACCTGCATTACGCTTTTATACTGAAATTTTTCTTTCAGAGCTGGTGCAACTTCCTTTTCGTATTTCTCTTTTAATCTTGCTGATGCCATTATATTGCCTCCCCGGATTTTTTAGAATAACGCTCTAATTTACCGTTATTATTCAGGCGCTTGCCTGTACGTACATTTGCGCCTGATTTTCCTTCAACCAACATTACATTGCTGGCGTGGATACCGGCTTCTTTTTTCTCGATGCCGCCCTGAGGATTCTTAGCGCTTGGTTTATTATGCTTGGTCACTAAGTTTAAACCTTCGATGATCACTTTGGAAGTATTGGTATCCACAGCCGTAATCTTGCCTGTTTTACCTCTTTCATCGCCAGCGATAACCTTAACGGTGTCTCCGGTTTTAACGTGAAGCTTTGTTGTAGTTTTTGATACTGTTTTCATCTTATAAAACCTCAGGTGCTAAAGATACAATTTTCATGAATTGCTTTTCACGCAATTCGCGCGCAACAGGCCCGAAAATACGGGTACCTCTTGGCTCATCGTTGTTGTTCAAAAGAACCGCTGCGTTGTCGTCGAAACGGATGTAAGAACCATCTTTGCGACGGATTTCTTTTTTCGTTCTAACGATAACTGCTTTGGTAACAGTTCCTTTTTTAATGTTACCTGAAGACAAAGCAGACTTTACAGTAACTACAATTTTATCGCCGATAGAAGCATATTTTTTACCTGTACCGCCTAAAACGCGAATACAAAGTACTTCTTTTGCTCCAGAATTGTCGGCTACACTTAATCTTGATTCTTGTTGTATCATCTTACTTAGCCCTTTCTATAATTTCAACTAAACGCCAGTTCTTGTTTTTGCTTAACGGACGGGTCTCCATAATGCGAACAGTATCACCAATGCCACACTCATTGTTTTCATCATGAGCCATGAACTTATTAGATTTGGTGATAAACTTTCCGTAAAGCGGGTGCTTTGTGCGGGTTTCCACCATAACCGTGATAGATTTGTCCATTTTGTTGCTGGCAACTCTACCGATTCTTTCTTTTCTTAAATTTCTCGCTTCCATTTTACTTTGCATTTTGGGATTTTAAAGCTGTTTCCCGGTTCCGGATCTCAGTGTTCAATTTAGCTATCAGCCTTCTTGATTCTCTGATCTTTAATGGATTTTCTAGTGGAGAAATAGAGTGAGCGAATCTTAAGTTCTGGCTGTTTGTCCGCTCTGTATTTAACTGCACTTTCAGCTCGTCGAGAGAAAGGGCTTTAATTTCTGAATTTTTCATACTACTTGCTCTCAACGTAATCTCTACGTACAACAAATTTTGTTCTTACCGGAAGCTTCTGTGCAGCTAATCTTAACGATTCCTGCGCAACTTCCAAAGGCACGCCATCAGATTCAAACATGATGGTACCTGGTTTTACGTTTGCTACCCAATATTCCGGGGAACCTTTACCTTTACCCATCCGAACTTCGGCTGGCTTTTTGGTAATCGGTTTGTCAGGGAATATGCGGATCCAAACCTGGCCTTCACGCTTCATAGCGCGAGTCATCGCGATACGTGCCGCTTCTATCTGACGGCTGGTGATCCAGGAGGCTTCTAATGATTTTATAGCGAATGAGCCAAATGAGATAGAGGAACCACGGTTAGCTAAACCAGTAACCCGCCCTTTCATCATTTTTCTATACTTCGTTCTTTTCGGTTGTAACATCTCTAAAAAACTTGATGATTATAATTATAATTAGCGGCGTGGTTTAGCACCACCTGCGTTATTGCGACGTTGTCCGCCACCTTCTCCTCTGTTTTCACGTCCGCCTCTGTCGCCACCGCGATCGTTGCGACGACCAGAACGATCGCCACGGTCAGAACGTTCATTTCTTTCGCCGCGTGGAGCGCCGGAAGCAGATTTGCTTTCTGCCGGTACCTGGTTTGGAGAAAGGTCCTTCTTGCCGTAGATCTCACCTTTGAAGATCCACACTTTGATACCTAACTTACCGTATACCGTTTGTGCTTCAGATAAAGCATAATCGATATCGGCACGAAGGGTGTGCAGAGGAGTTCTTCCTTCTTTGTAGTGCTCGGTACGTGCCATCTCAGCTCCACCTAAACGGCCGGAAACCTGGATTTTGATACCTTCAGCACCAACGCGTAAAGCAGAAGAAATTGCCTGCTTCATGGCACGACGGAAAGAGATACGGGCCTGCAGCTGCTGGGCTACAGATTCGCCAACTAATTTAGCATCAAGTTCAGGACGTTTGATTTCGAAGATATTGATCTGAACGTCTTTGCTCGTGATCTTCTTTAACTCTTCTTTAATTTTATCAACTTCCTGACCACCTTTACCAATTACCACACCCGGACGGGCAGTGTTGATTGTAATGGTGATTCTTTTTAATGTACGCTCAATAACGATTTTGGAAATACCGCCTTTCGGGATACGAGCAAGGATGTATTTACGGATCTTTTCGTCTTCAACCAGCTTTTCAGCGAAATCTTTGCCACCGTACCAGTTAGAGTCCCAACCTTTTACAATGCCCAGGCGAAGACCAATCGGATTTACTTTTTGTCCCATTTTAACTTATTTGGCTTTAGTGGTTGATTCAGCTTTTTTTGCTTTTTTAGATACCATTTCTTCTTCAGATTTAGTATCGATGATCAGCGTTACGTGGTTAGATCTTTTGCGGATCCGGTGACCACGACCCTGAGGAGCAGGACGAAGACGCTTCAGAGTACGTCCTTCATCTACAAAAATAGCTTTGATGTAAAGGTTAGACTCTTCGATGCGGGCATCTTCATTTTTAGCCTGCCAGTTAGATAAAGCGGATAAAAGAAGTTTTTCAATTTTCTCAGCACCTGAATTGGCTTCGAATTTCAAAATGCCAAGGGCACTGTTTACTTGCTTTCCGCGTACCATATTTGCTACCAGACGCATTTTGCGCGGGGAGGTAGGTACGTTTCTTAGTTTTGCTACTGCTTCCATGATTATCTCTTACCTTTATCTTTCTTAGCTACGTGGCCTCTGAAGTTTCTGGTCGGAGCAAATTCGCCAAGCTTATGTCCTACCATGTTCTCAGTTACATAAACCGGGATAAATTTATTACCGTTATGTACTGCAAATGTATGTCCAACGAAGTCCGGAGAGATCATCGATCTTCTGGACCAGGTTTTTACTACTGTTTTCTTGCCAGTCTCATCCAGAGCCTGAACTTTTCTTTCGAGCCTAAAGTCAATATAAGGCCCTTTTTTTAATGATCTTCCCATTTATTTTTTACCTCTATTAACAATTAGCTGCTCGGAATATTTTTTCTTGTTTCTGGTTTTCGCACCTTTTGACAGTAACCCTTTACGTGAACGTGGGTGACCGCCTGATGATCTACCTTCACCACCACCCATTGGGTGATCTACCGGGTTCATAGCAACACCACGAACGCGCGGACGAATACCTTTCCAACGGTTACGACCAGCTTTACCCATGTTCACGTTCATGTGATCTGAGTTAGAAACTGTACCTACCGTGGCTAAGCAATTCACCAATACCATTCTCATTTCACCTGAAGGTAATTTGATAGTAGCGTAGCGGCCTTCGCGAGCAACTAACTGAGCATAAGATCCAGCGGAACGGGCAAGGATACCACCATTACCTGGCATTAACTCAATGTTGTGTACAATTGTACCAAGCGGCATTTCAGCAAGCGGCAAGCAGTTACCAACTTCCGGAGCAATTCCGTTACCTGATAAAATGGTTGTGCCTACTGTAAGACCTGCCGGAGCAATGATATACGCTTTCTCACCATCAGCATAGTAAAGCAGGGCTATACGAGCTGTACGGTTCGGATCGTACTCAATTGCTTTTACAACGGCAGGAACACCGAATTTAGTCCGTTTGAAATCGATCATACGGTACTGCTTCTTATGACCGCCACCTATATAGCGCATGGTCATCTTACCGGAATCATTCCGTCCACCAGATTTTTTTATAGGTGCCAACAGAGATTTCTCCGGAGTAGATGAGGTGATCTCATCAAAGGCAGGAGCTATTCTAAATCTCTGACCTGGTGTTATTGGTCTTAGTTTCTTTAAAGCCATTTTTATTGTAAATTATATACCGTTATAGAAATCAATAGTCTCGCCTGCTTTCAGGGTAACAATTGCTTTTTTGATAGAAGCTTTTCTACCAGATACCATACCGGCTTTCGTCATTTTCACTTTCAATTTACCCTGGGTGCGGTTTGTGCAAACTTTCTCCACTGTAACGCCATAAAGTTTTTCAATCGTTTTCTTGATCTCAACTTTATTCGCTTTTTTGTCTACTTCGAATGCATACTTTCCAGCTTCATTCAAAGCGGTCATCTTTTCAGTAACCAGAGGTCTCTTTAAAATTTCCATTACTTGTTGCTATAAAGTTGTTCTAATGAATTGATTGATTCTTCAGTAAACAGTACAGTTTCTGCATTCAGGATATCGTAAGTAGATAAGCTGCTTGCTACCGATACTTTTACTTTAGGCAGGTTACGGGCAGAAAGTACAACATTAGAGTTGATTGCACCGGTAACCATTAAGGTTTTCTTTTCAGCAACTTTCAGGTTTGAAAGGATCGAAACGAAATCTTTTGTTTTTGCAGCCGACATTTCAATGTTTTCAACTAAAGCAATTTTGTTGTCTTTTGCCATAGAAGAAAGCGCTGATAAACGGGCAACGGCTTTCAGTTTTTTGTTCAGTTTGAAGCTGTAGTTACGCGGACGCGGACCGAAAACACGACCACCACCGATAAATACAGGAGACTTCATGCTACCAGCACGGGCGCCGCCTGTTCCTTTTTGCTTCTTAAGTTTTTTGGTTGTACCAGCTACTTCGTTACGCTCTTTTGATTTGTGCGTACCTTGTCTCTGGTTAGCCAGATATTGTTTCACGTCCAGGTACATGGCATGTTCGTTCGGTTCAATGCCAAATATAGCATCAGAAAGAGTAATCTTTCTGCCAGTGTCCTGACCTTTAATTGATAATACAGAAAGCTCCATCTTATTTTTCTAATACAATGTATGAATTCTTGGCACCTGGAACGGAACCACTTACTACGATTACATTTCTGTCTGCGATTACTTTCAGTACGCGCAGGTTCTGAATTTTAACTCTGTCACCACCCATACGGCCGGCCATGCGCATTCCTTTGAATACACGGGAAGGCCAAGAGCAGGCACCGATGGAACCTGGGTGACGACCGCGGTTGTGCTGACCGTGGGTCTGGCCACCAACACCCGCAAAGTTGTAGCGTTTTACTACACCCTGGAAACCTTTACCTTTTGAGGTACCGATAGCGTCCACGAATTCGCCTTCTTCAAACAGATCCGCTTTCACAACATCTCCCAGCGCTAAAGCTGTTTCTTCAATTTTAAATTCCACAACCTTTGCCTTAGGCGTTGCGTTAGCTTTTTTGAAGTGACCAGCTAATGCTTTTGGTGTGTTTTTTTCTTTACGCTCTCCAAAACCCAATTGCACCGCGGCATAGCCGTCATTGTCAACAGTTTTCACCTGCGTAACGGTGCACGGTCCTGCTTCGATTAACGTGCAGGGTACACTTTTACCTTCAGGCGTGAAGAGGCTTGTCATTCCGATTTTTCTACCGATTATTCCAGGCATTCTACTTTAAGATTGATTATAAATGATTTACGCCCTTACACAGTTTGTCTAAGGGAGTGCAAAGATACTAAAATAAAAATGTTTAAACCAAATTGGTTTGTAAATATTTTATTTTCAGATACAAATAAAAAAAAGGAACCGGTTAGTTCCGGTCCCTTTTTTGGTATGCCTACCAGCAGAAATCAAACTTTAATTTCTACGTCTACGCCTGAAGGCAATTCTAATTTCATCAGGGCATCTACGGTTTTAGAGCTGGTTGAGTAGATATCTACCAAACGCTTGTAAGTGCACAGCTGGAATTGCTCCCGGGCTTTTTTGTTTACGTGCGGCGAACGCAACACGGTGTATTTGTCAACTTCAGTTGGCAATGGAATCGGACCGCTCACGATCGCGCCAGTTGCTTTAACTGCTTTTACGATCTTCTCAGAAGATTTATCAACCAGGTTGTGATCGTAAGATTTTAATTTAATTCTTATTTTCTGATTCATTTTCTTAATGCTTACTTAGCGGTACCTTTTACTTTGGCTACAATTGCGTCTGACAGGTTCTGAGGCACTTGCTCATAATGAGAGAACGTTAAGGTTGCCGTAGCACGACCTGAGGTAATGGTTCTCAAATCGGTTACATAACCGAAAAGTTCTGAAAGAGGCACATCGGCTTTAATCACCTGGGCACCGCCTTTGGTATCCATACCCTTCATCAAACCTCTTCTGCGGTTCAAGTCGCCGGTTACCGGACCAGTGTACTCATCCGGAGAAATTACCTCTACTGCCATGATTGGCTCAAGTAATTTCGGAGCGCATTTCTTTGCAGCTTCCTTGTAACCCTGACGGGCTGCAAGTTCGAAAGAAAGTGCATCGGAGTCAACATCGTGATAAGAACCGTGGAACAGACGTACTTTCATGGAATCCATCGGGAAACCTGCCAATACACCGTTCTTCATGGCTTCTTCGAAACCTTTTTGTATCGGGGCAATAAATTCTTTTGGAATTACACCCCCTACGATGTTGTTTATAAATTCTAAACCTGGTTTGTCATCTTCTCTCGGTCCGATTTCGAATACGATATCACCGAATTTACCACGACCACCTGATTGTTTCTTGTACGTTTCGCGGTGCTCTACCGATTTGGTGATAGCCTCTTTGTAAGCTACCTGCGGCGCGCCCTGGTTAATCTCTACCTTGAACTCACGTTTCATCCGGTCGATGATGATTTCCAGGTGAAGCTCGCCCATACCTTTCAGGATAGTCTGACCTGTTTCGTGGTCAGTCTGAACTACCAGCGTTGGATCTTCTTCCACAAGTTTGGCAATTGCCATACCCATTTTATCAACGTCAGCCTGCGTTTTTGGCTCAATGGCATAGCCGATTACCGGCTCCGGGAATTCCATTGCTTCCAGAACGATTTTCGCTTCCTGGGCGCAAAGGGTATCGCCGGTTTTAATGTCTTTGAAACCTACTACCGCTCCGATGTCGCCGGCTTCCAGTCTTTCGATGGAGTTCTGCTTGTTGGCGTGCATCTGGAAGATACGGGAGATACGCTCCTTATTGTTTGAACGGGTATTGAATACGTAAGAGCCTGCTTCCAGAACACCTGAGTAAGCACGTACAAAGCACAGACGGCCTACGTAAGGGTCCGTAGCAATTTTGAAGGCCAGACCGGCAAATGGTTCTTTGGTATCTGGTTTACGGGCAATTTCAGCGCCTGTATCCGGATTAGTACCAATGATGCTTTCTTTATCCATCGGCGATGGAAGTAAAGCCATCACGTAGTCCAGCATGGTCTGAACACCTTTGTTTTTGAAAGATGAACCGCAAAGCATCGGCACGATAGCCATGTCGATGGTTGCTGCACGAAGAGCGGCCAGGATTTCATCTTCGGTGATCGAGCTCGGATCTTCGAAATATTTTTCCATTAAGCTTTCGTCGTACTCAGCTACTGCTTCCAGTAACTTCTCACGGTACTCTTCAGCTTCTTCCAGCATATCGTCCGGAATCGGAACTTCGGTCCAGGTCATGCCTTTGTCGCTCTCGTTCCATGTCATTCCGCGGAAGTTCACCAGGTCAACTACGCCTTTGAAGTCATCTTCGGAACCGATTGGTAACTGTAGCGCAACCGCGTTGCTTCCCAGCATTTCCTTTACCTGACGGCAAACGTTCAGGAAGTCGGCACCGGAGCGGTCCATTTTGTTAACGAAACCGATACGGGCTACTTTGTAGTTGTTGGCAAGGCGCCAGTTTGTTTCTGACTGCGGCTCTACACCGTCTACAGCAGAGAATAAGAACACCAGACCATCCAGTACGCGCAGGGAACGGTTTACCTCTACGGTAAAGTCCACGTGACCCGGAGTATCGATGATGTTGATATGGTAAGGCTGGTTACGATAAGTCCAGTCTACGGTTACGGCAGCTGAAGTGATGGTGATACCACGCTCCTGCTCCTGCTCCATCCAGTCGGTGGTAGCAGAACCTTCGTGCGTTTCACCTAACTTGTGCGATTTACCAGTGTAATAAAGAATCCGCTCGGTGGTAGTTGTTTTTCCGGCATCGATGTGCGCGGCAATACCAATATTTCTTGTGTATCTAAGGTCGCGGGCCATGTATTAGAATCTGAAATGTGAGAATGCCTTGTTCGCTTCCGCCATACGGTGCGTATCGTCTTTTTTCTTAACGGCAGCGCCTTCGCCTTTAGCAGCAGCAATAATTTCGCCGGCTAAACGCTCCATCATGGTTTTCTCACCACGCTTACGCGAATACAGAATCATCCATTTGATACCCAAAGCAATTTTACGCTCCGGACGAACCTCTGTAGGCACCTGGAAAGTAGCACCACCTACGCGGCGGCTTTTTACTTCCACGCCCGGCATGATGTTGTTCAGGGCTTTTCTCCAGGTTTCCAGACCGTTTTCTTTGGTTCTTTTCTCTACTAAATCGCACGCGTCGTAGAAAATGCTGTAAGCAACACTTTTCTTGCCGTCGTACATTAAGTAGTTAACGAAACGAGTTACTAAGGTTTCTTTGTATTTAGGATCAGGAAGAAGTATTCTCTTCTTTGGTTTTGCTTTTCTCATTATACTAAGCTATTTATTACTTTTTCTTTTTAGCTGGAGCACCTTTGCCAGCAGCAGCTACTTGTCCTGGTTTCGGACGTTTTGCACCATATTTTGAACGACGTTGCAGACGGCCGTTTACGCCGGCAGTATCCAAAGCACCACGGATGATGTGGTAACGAACACCTGGCAAATCTTTTACTCTACCACCGCGGATCAGCACGATAGAGTGCTCCTGCAGGTTGTGGCCTTCACCCGGAATGTAAGCGTTAACTTCTTTACCGTTGGTTAAGCGTACACGGGCTACTTTACGCATAGCCGAGTTTGGCTTCTTAGGCGTTGTAGTATATACACGGGTACAAACGCCACGGCGCTGCGGGCATGAATCCAAAGCCGGAGACTTCGATTTGAAGGTTAACTTCTCCCTTCCATTTCTTACTAATTGTTGTATAGTAGGCATTTACAAAGTTGTTATAAATAGAACTCTTCTCGAAAATTTAGTTTGCAAAGGTATAGAATATCCCTTGCAAAATCAAAAAATATTTTAAAGTAATTATTTAAAGCCACTTACGCATTTGTGAAGCGCGTAAATGAGCTTTGAATTACTCATATTTCTTTAACTTGCCTAAATTTGAGCCGCAAAAGTACTGATTTTATTTGACTTAGTCACTTTTTTGCTTAAAAAAGCTAGCATTTTCTTTTGCGGGGTGTAGATTATCTGGAAAATAATCTCTACTTTTGCTTTCCCTTCGGACAAATACCCCGGCCGCGTAGTACAACGGATAGTATGGAAGTTTCCGAAGCTTTTGATTCAGGTTCGATTCCTGACGCGGCCACTCATAACAAAAAAGCCCTTCTGCCTGCTGCTGAAGGGCTTTTTTGTTATCTTCTCTGTTGAAATTCCCGGTTATTTTTTTCTGTTTTTATAGTTCCTGTGGTTAAAATTTCGTAGAGTGTTTTAATACCTTTTATTCAACCTTAAAAACTGTCCCTACTGTTTCAACTCGAAATCGTATGAAGAAATTTCTGGAAGTAAATGAAGACAATATCTTTGAAAAGGATCTGGTAAATAAGTGGATCTCGGATTGTCATAATTCTCTCCGCCCCTGCATTGTGGTCTATTATCATGATGACCTCGCTCATATTTCGGCTAATATTTCCCACCTATTAAACCTGAACAAATCGGGGTTGCAGGAGGAGCTGAATCGGATAGACCAGGACTTCTTTATGCTGGGTATCGATCATTTCCATAGCTCCCTGCATTTCTGGAAAGTGAACGATCATAAGTTCACCTTTGATGACATTCCCCGTGATAAAGCCTTAGTAGCTGCTCATAAGATTTATGATATTCTGGAACGAAGGATCAGGGATTTAGAACTGAAATAAAAGGCTTATTGCTCTTTTACCTTTATTTAAATTCCATTTATCATTGAATTATCTGGTATAAAGCCCCTACCCTGTTCTGTTCCCTGACAGAATTTAAATTTCTAGTTTCAGCAGGTTGAATCTGGATATTAGTTCTACCGGAGGACAGAACCTGTAGTTGTAAATCACAAGATTCTTTCAGAATGACAGGAAGGTGAGCATGTAATCTGGTAAAATCAGGGATCCTTAACTCTTCCACTTACCCCTATATGTAAAGAATACGCGAAAGCGCTACCATTTTAAAACAAAAAGTCCCGGCTGAAACAACCGGGACTTTTTTATGGGATTTTAATACTGTTTATAGGTTAAGCTTCGCCAACGGTACCTCCGAAGTTCATCGGAAAGCTGGGAAACTCCTGGGTCTGTTTGATGGCGCCAAAGCTGGCTTCGTAGCGCTCAATGTTTTCGTTGAGCGCGGTCAGCAACCGTTTTGCGTGTTCCGGCGTGATCACGATCCGGGCTTTTACTTTCGCTTTCGGAATACCCGGCATCAGCCGGATAAAATCGATCACGAATTCGGAGCTCGAATGGGCGATCATGGCCAGGTTCGCAAACTCGCCTTCGGCAATTTCTTCCGAAAGCTCGATGTTGATCTGGTTCGGCTGCTGGTCCTTTGCTTTATCTGCCATCTTATCTTTCCTGTAATTCGCGTTGACGGGCGGATGTCTGACGTTTCGACTCAACCAGGTTGTCGTACTCCTCTTTCGAGCCTACGATCAGCTTGGTATACTCGCGTAAGCCAGTACCGGCCGGGATCAGGTGACCAACAATTACGTTCTCTTTCAAACCTAACAGTTCGTCGGCCTTGCCGCGGATAGCCGCTTCGCTCAGTACCTTGGTAGTTTCCTGGAAGGAAGCTGCGGAGATAAAGCTTTGCGTACCCAAGGAAGCCTGTGTAATACCCTGCAGCGTAGGACGGGAAACGGCCGGCGATGCATCGCGAACGGTTACTAAACGTAAGTCGCGGCGACGTAAGCTGGAGTTCTCGTCACGTAAACGGCGGGCGGTTACGATCTGACCAGGTTTCAGGTTGGTTGAATCACCGGCATCTTCCACTACTTTCATATCGATAATCATATCATTTTCTTCCATGAAAGTAACTTTATCGATTACCTGGTGCTCCAGGAACGAAGTATCACCGGCATCCAGGATCACCACTTTCTGCATCATCTGGCGAACTACCACCTCAATGTGCTTATCGTTGATCTTCACACCCTGCAGACGGTAAACTTCCTGGATCTCGTTCACCAGGTACTCCTGCACGGCACCCGGACCCTGAATGTTCAGGATGTCGGTTGGCGTGATGGCACCGTCGGATAACGGCATACCGGCACGGATGAAGTCGTTGTCCTGAACCAGGATGTGCTTGGAAAGCGGCACCATGTATTTCTTCTTCACACCGTCTTTCGACTCGATGAAGATCTCACGGTTACCACGTTTCACACCACCGTAGGTTACCACACCGTCGATCTCGGACACAACAGCCGGGTTAGACGGGTTACGCGCTTCGAATAATTCGGTAACGCGTGGCAGACCACCTGTAATATCGCGGGTTTTACCAATGGCACGCGGGATCTTAACCAGGATCTGACCAGCTTTGATCTTCTCAGCGTCATCCACTACAATGTGGGCGCCTACCGGAATGTTGTAACCTTTCGGTTCGCCATTCTTGGCAACCACCACAATGGCAGGGTTCTGGGTCTTATCTTTGGTTTCGATAATAACCTTCTCACGGTGACCGGTCTGCTCATCAGATTCCTCGCGGTAAGTAATACCTTCCACGATGGCATCGTACTGAACCGTACCGTCGAACTCGGAAAGGATAACCGCGTTGTACGGATCCCAGTTGCAAAGCTCCTGGCCTTTCTCGATGGTCTGACCGTTCTGCACCAGCAGGAAGGAACCATAAGGTACGTGGTTGGAAATAAGAACGCGGTTGGTGCCCGGCTCCATGATCTTCACCTCGCCTGAACGGCCCATTACTACCTGTACCGGATCGCCTTCGTTGTTGATGGTATCTAAGGTACGAACATCTTCATACTCTATAACCCCGGCAAACTTGGCACGGATGGAAGCATCTACCGCAATGTTAGAGGCAGTACCACCCACGTGGAAAGTACGGAGCGTTAACTGAGTACCTGGTTCACCGATAGACTGGGCAGCGATTACACCTACTGCTTCACCTTTCTGAACCATGCGGCCCGAAGCCAGGTTACGGCCGTAGCATTTCGCACAGATACCGCGCTTGGTTTCGCAAGTCAGTACCGAACGGATCTCCACGGTCTCGATAGAAGTTGCTTCTACGCGACGGGTGATCTCTTCGGTGATCTCGTTACCAGCTTCCAGGATAATTTCACCGGTGATCGGATCGATGATATCGTGCACGTTATTACGGCCCAGGATACGCTCAGACAGTGATTCCACGATGTCTTCGTTATCTTTCAGCGCGCTTACTTCCAGACCACGCAACGTACCGCAATCGGTTTCGTTTACGATCACGTCCTGAGAAACGTCTACCAGACGACGGGTCAGGTAACCCGCATCCGCCGTTTTAAGAGCCGTATCCGCAAGACCTTTACGCGCACCGTGGGTAGAGATGAAGTACTCGATTACGTCCAGACCTTCCTTGAAGTTAGAAAGGATCGGGTTTTCGATAATTTCACCTACCGAACCTTGCAGGGATTTCTGAGGCTTAGCCATCAGACCCCGCATACCGCCTAACTGACGGATCTGCTCTCTCGAACCACGCGCACCGGAGTGCATCATCATGTAGATCGAGTTGAAGCCCTGGTCGTGTTTCTCCAGACGGCCCATCAGGGTTTCGGTGATCTGGTTGTTGATACGCGTCCAGATATCGATTACCTGGTTGTAACGTTCGTTATCCGTAATCAGACCCATCGAGTAGTTCGCCCAAACAGCATCTACGTCTTTCTTGGCCTGTTCTACCAGGATGTCTTTCTCTTTCGGAATAACGATATCGCCAAGACCCATAGACAGACCGCCTTTGAAAGCTGACTGGAAACCTAAGGTTTTGATATCGTCGAGGAACTGAGCTGTACGCGCCATACCCGTTGCCTTGAACACGCGGGAAATGATCTGCTGCAGTTTCTTTTTCGTTAAAAGTTCGTCTACGAAACCAACTTCTTCCGGCACGAACTGGTTGAACAGCACGCGGCCGGCAACAGTTTCGATCACGCGAACGACATGGTTTCCGTTTTCGTCAACATCTTTGGTTCTTACTTTAATGTAAGCCTGCTTCGAAAGTTTACCTTCGTTTATCGCGATAATAACTTCCTCCGGAGAGTAGAACGTCATGCCTTCGCCCGGAATTACTTCGGTTTCGGTAGTACGTTTTCCTTTGGTTACATAATACAAACCAAGAACCATGTCCTGAGATGGTACCGCAATTGGCGCACCGTTGGCAGGGTTCAGGATGTTGTGCGACGCCAACATTAACATAGAGGCTTCCAGAATTGCTGCAGGTCCTAGTGGAACGTGCACCGCCATCTGGTCACCGTCAAAGTCGGCGTTGAATGCCGTACACACAAGCGGGTGTAACTGAATAGCTTTACCCTCGATCAGGCGCGGCTGGAAAGCCTGAATACCTAATCTGTGGAGCGTAGGAGCACGGTTCAGCAGAACCGGGTGACCTTTCAGTACATTTTCCAGGATATCCCAAACCACCGCATCTTTCCGGTCTACGATCTTCTTGGCAGATTTTACCGTTTTCACGATACCGCGCTCGATCAGTTTACGAATAATGAATGGTTTGAAAAGCTCAGCCGCCATGTTCTTAGGCAGACCGCACTCGTGCAGTTTCAATTCAGGACCTACCACGATAACCGAACGACCAGAGTAGTCAACACGCTTACCTAATAAGTTCTGACGGAAACGGCCTTGCTTACCTTTCAGCATATCTGATAAGGATTTCAGGGCACGGTTACCTTCGGCACGAACCGCGTTCACTTTACGGGAGTTGTCGAACAGAGAGTCAACCGCTTCCTGAAGCATACGCTTCTCATTTCGAAGAATTACTTCCGGCGCTTTGATCTCGATCAGACGCTTCAGACGGTTATTACGGATAATAACGCGACGGTAAAGGTCATTTAAGTCGGAAGTAGCGAAACGGCCGCCATCCAGAGGAACAAGCGGACGTAATTCCGGTGGAATAACCGGCACCATGCGGATAACCATCCACTCGGGCTTGTTCTCTACACGGGTTGCCGCATCACGGAACGCTTCCACTACGCGAAGACGCTTTAAAGCATCGGCTTTCCGTTGCTGGGAAGTTTCGTGGGCAGCAGAGTAACGCAATTCGTAAGAAAGATCATCCAGGTTCAGACGCTCCAACAGCATGTTCAGCGCATCGGCACCCATACGCGCGATAAACTTGTTCGGATCGTTATTATCCAGCATCTGGTTTTCGCGCGGCAGTTTGTCGATCATGTCCAGGTACTCGTCTTCGGTCAGGAAGTCCAGCGTGTTCACGCCGTCTTCTGCCAGAATACCCGGCTGTACTACTACATACCGCTCGTAATAAATGATCTGATCCAGTTTCTTCGTTGGAAGACCTAATAAGTAACCGATCTTGTTCGGCAGAGATTTGAAGTACCAGATGTGGGCAACCGGCACTACGAGCTCAATGTGGCCCATACGCTCCCGGCGTACTTTCTTCTCGGTAACTTCCACGCCGCAACGGTCGCAAATGATGCCTTTGTAACGAATTCTTTTATATTTTCCGCAGTGACATTCCCAGTCTTTAACCGGACCAAAGATACGCTCGCAGAACAGACCGCCCATTTCGGGCTTGTACGTACGATAGTTAATGGTTTCCGGCTTGGTTACCTCACCGTTCGAACGCTCCAGAATAGATTCCGGAGAGGCCAGGCTGATGGTAACTTTGGAGAAGTCCTGATTTAATTTTTTTGTTTTTGCAAACGCCATTTTTCAGTTTTGAAAATTTTACGATTTGAACACTTGATGGTGGGTTAGTATTGCCGGAAGACTTTTTCAGCCTCCCGGCATACTGTTTTACCCTGTGCATGCTACCTGACTTTTTCAGGCCGGAAGCATACGGTTTTTCAGCAGTTCTTAATCCAGCGTGATCTCTAACGCCAAACCTCTTAACTCGTGAATCAATACGTTGAAAGATTCCGGGATATTTGGTTTCGGCAATACGTCGCCTTTTACAATGGCTTCGTATGCTTTGGCACGGCCAATAACGTCATCGGATTTCACGGTTAAGATCTCCTGCAGCACGTTCGAAGCACCGAAAGCCTCGAGCGCCCAAACCTCCATCTCACCGAAACGCTGACCACCGAACTGGGCTTTACCACCCAATGGCTGCTGCGTGATGAGTGAGTACGGTCCGATTGAACGGGCGTGCATTTTATCATCAACTAAGTGTCCTAATTTCAGCATGTATATTACCCCTACAGTTACCGGTTGGTCGAAGCGATCGCCTGACAGACCATCGAACAGGTAAGAACGTCCCCAATCCGGTAAACCGGCTTCGGTAAGTTCAGCGGCAACCTGGTCTTCCGTGGCACCATCGAAGATCGGAGTAGCGTATTTGCGGCCCAGTTTTAAACCAGCCCAGCCCAATACGGTTTCGTAGATCTGACCGATGTTCATACGCGAAGGTACACCAAGCGGGTTAAGCACGATGTCCATTGGCGTACCGTCTTCCAGGAACGGCATGTCTTCTTCCCGCACGATACGGGCAACCACACCCTTGTTACCGTGACGACCTGCCATCTTATCACCTACTTTCAGCTTACGCTTCTTGGCAATATAAACTTTGGCAAGCTGCACGATACCGGCTGGTAACTCGTCGCCAACTTCCAGCGTGAACCGGTCGCGTTTGAAACGGGCCGAGATCGTGTTGCGGCGCTTGGTGTAGTTTTTCACCAGTTGCAGCAACATGCTGTTCGTATGGTCGTCGTTCGTCCAGTTTTCCAGGATCAGGTCCTTGAACAAGGTAACTTCTTCCGGAACGGCGTAGTTGCTTTCGTCTTTGTAAGGGTTCTTATCCGGGAACAGGTTCTCAGAAATGTTCTTTCTTGAGAATTTCACGCCTTTCGACATGATCTCGTCGCCGAACTTATGCTTGATGCCCTGAGAAGTTTTGCCGTCGAGCAAAGCTGTCAGTTTTTCAATCATAATGCCCTTTACCGCGCGAAGTTCGCTGTTGTAACGGGCTTTTAATTCTTCCACTTCCTTCTTAGACTTGGCCCGAAGGTTTTTGTCTTTTTTAGGACGGGAGAACAGTTTTGTATCGATTACCACACCGTTCAGGGATGGCGGTGCTTTAAGCGAGGCATCCTTCACGTCGCCGGCTTTATCGCCGAAGATCGCACGAAGCAGTTTTTCTTCCGGAGTCGGATCCGTTTCGCCCTTAGGCGTGATCTTACCGATCAGGATATCGCCTTCACGCACTTCCGCACCTTCACGGATGATACCGTTCTCATCGAGGTTACGAACTGCTTCTTCCGAAACGTTCGGGATCTCAGAAGTAAGTTCTTCTTCACCGCGTTTTGTTTCACGAACTTCAAGCTCGAATTCTTCGATGTGGATAGAAGTAAATACGTCGTCGCGCACAACTTTCTCGGAGATTACAATAGCATCCTCGAAGTTGTAACCCTGCCACGGCATGAACGCTACCTGTAAGTTACGGCCCAGTGCAAGTTCGCCCTGGTTTGTTGCGTAACCTTCGCAAAGCGCCTGGCCTTTCTCAACGCGCTGACCTTTGTAAACGATCGGCGTTAAGTTGATACAAGTATCCTGGTTGGTGCGACGGAATTTGATCAGGTCGTAAGTCACTAACTCAGCATCGAAGGAAACAAGTTTGTCATCTTCGGTTAAGTCGTAACGAACAACAATTTTATCAGCATCTACAAAAGCAATCTCACCGGTACCTTCGGCTACAACCAAAGCACGGGAGTCGATAGCAGCGCGTTCTTCAAGACCGGTACCAACAATTGGCGCCTGCGGCTTAACTAACGGTACTGCCTGACGCTGCATGTTCGAGCCCATCAAGGCACGGTTAGCATCGTCATGCTCAAGGAAAGGAATCATGGAAGCGGCCACCGATACGATCTGGTTTGGCGCTACGTCCATGTAGGTATAGGTTTCACCTGGTTCAACCGGGAAGTCACCTTCGAAACGGCCTTTTACGCGGTCTGCCAGGAAATTACCTTTATCATCGATCCGGGCGTTTGCCTGGGCAATGTGGTGGGTATCTTCTTCTTCGGCAGTTAAGTATTTCACCGGGGTTTCCAGATCAACTTTACCGCCGGATACCGTACGATAAGGAGTTTCGATGAAACCCATTCCGTTCACGCGGGCGTGTACGCAAAGGGAAGAAATCAGACCGATGTTCGGACCTTCCGGGGTTTCGATGGTACACAGACGACCGTAGTGGGTGTAGTGAACGTCACGAACCTCGAAACCGGCACGCTCACGGGAAAGACCGCCTGGCCCTAATGCAGATACACGACGTTTGTGCGTGATCTCTGCCAGCGGGTTGGTCTGGTCCATGAACTGCGATAACTGGTTGGTACCGAAGAACGAGTTGATTACCGAAGAAAGCGTACGCGCGTTGATCAGGTCAACCGGTTTGAATTCTTCGTTATCGCGCACGTTCATACGCTCCTTAATGGTACGCGCCATACGGGCAAGACCTACACCAAACTGGGCATAAAGCTGCTCGCCAACGGTACGCACGCGACGGTTGCTTAAGTGGTCAATATCATCCACTACCGCTTTGGAATTGATCAGACCGATCAGGTATTTCACGATCAGGACGATATCTTCGTTGGTAAGCACCTTGGCTTCCCAGTTCTTGTCAAGTCCTAATTTTTTGTTGATTCTGTAACGACCTACATCACCTAAATCGTAACGTTTGTCGGAGAAGAACAGCTTCTGGATAATATCGCGAGCCGTTTCTACGTCTGGTGCTTCCGTATTCCGGAGCTGACGGTAGATCTGCTCAACCGCTTCCTGCTCGGAGTTGGAATTATCTTTCTGAAGCGTATTGTAGATAATAGTATAATCAGCGATGTTGATGTTTTCGCGGTGAACAATTACCGTTTTAACACCAGAATCGATAATGGTTTCGATGTCTTCATCCGTAATTTCCATGTCGCGTTCCAGCAACACTTCGTTACGGTCGATAGAAACTACCTCACCGGTATCTTCGTCCACGAAATCTTCCGTCCAGGTTCTCAGAACCCGGGCAGCTAATTTGCGGCCTACTGCTTTCTTAAGGGTTTTCTTATCGGCTTTCAGTTCTTCCGACAAGCCGAATAAGTCTAAGATATCCTTATCTGTTCCGTAACCGATAGCACGTAATAGCGTGGTAACCGGGAATTTCTTCTTACGGTCGATGTACGCATACATTACGTTGTTTACGTCGGTAGCGAACTCGATCCAGGAACCTTTGAAAGGAATGATACGGGCAGAGTACAATTTCGTACCGTTGGTATGCTTGCTCTGGGCAAAGAACACACCCGGGGAACGGTGCAGCTGCGAAACAATAACGCGCTCAGCACCGTTGATCACGAAAGAGCCTTTTTCGGTCATGTACGGGATATTACCCAGGAACACTTCCTGCTCGATCGTTTCAAAATCTTCGTTGTCCTCATCATTACAGATCAGGCGAAGTTTTGCTTTTAAGGGTACGGAATAAGTTAAGCCCCGGTCGATACACTCGTCTACCGAATATTTCGGCGGATCGATGTGGTAGTCGATAAACTCCAGAACGAAGTTTTCGCGGGAATCTGAAATGGGAAAATTTTCAGCGAATACCTTAAAGAGACCTTCATCCGTGCGGTTTTCAGCCGCGGTTTCTAATTGGAAAAAGTCCTGGAAGGATTGTAGCTGAACATCTAAAAAGTCCGGGTAATCAATTACCTTTTTGATGGAAGCGAAATTGATCCGCTCATCGGTTCTGTTTTTAGCCAATGGTTAAAAATTTAAATGTTTCAGTTAAATTCTTTTTTCTTGCCGGTCTCGAGCCTGGCAAATAATTGGCACCTCAAACTATTCGGAAATCACTGACTCACTAACCGGGAAAACTCCTGCTTAAAACCCTGTGGTCTTATGTTAAAAAAAGTAATCCTGCGCTCCTCCGAACCGGAGCCCTTTTGCCCGTCGGCAAACCGGTTATTCTATTCAGTAATGTTAATCGGGTACAAACAGGAAAAGACCTGACGAAATGCCAGGTCTAATTCTGTGAATATGGTTACTGGAGGGTAATTATTTTACCTCTACTTCAGCACCAGCTTCTTCTAAAGCTTTCTTTAAAGAATCAGCTTCGTCTTTAGCAACACCAGCTTTCAGTTCTTTTGGAGCGCCATCTACTAATTCTTTAGCTTCTTTCAGACCTAAGCCAGTAAGTTCTTTTACTAACTTAACTACTGCTAACTTAGAAGCACCAGCGTTTTTCAGGATCACATCGAAAGAAGTTTTTTCTTCAACTGCAGCGGCTTCACCACCACCACCGCCAGCCATCATTACAGGAGCAGCAGCAGCAGGCTCAATGCCGTATTCATCCTTCAGGATAGTAGCTAGTTCATTTACCTCTTTAACAGTTAAATTAACTAACTGCTCTGCGAATGCTTTCAAATCTGCCATTTTTATAAAAATTAAAAAGTTATTTATTGATTGATTAAATTGTTATTCTTTTTCGGATAAAGTTTTCAGGATACCAGCCAGTTTGTTGCCGCCGCTTGATAACGCAGAAATAACGTTCTTCGCTGGAGACTGTAACAGACCAATAACTTCGCCAATGAGTTCCTGCTTGGATTTGATCTTGGATAAAGTATCCAGATACTCTCCTCCTACAAACAGGTCGCTGTCGATGTATGCGCCTTTGAAAACTGGTTTTGCGATATCTTTCTTACCGTAAGCTTCTTTTTTGTAGAAGTCCTGCAGTAAACGCGCCGGAGCGCTGCCGCTTTCTGCGGAGAACAGGATACCAGACTGGCCTTTTAAAGCCTTGTCCATTTCGGAAGTATCAGCACCTAAAGTATCTAAAGCCTTACGGATAAGCGTATTCTTGTAAACTTTGTACTCCATGCCTTTGTCGAAGCAAAGACGACGGAAGCGGTTGATACCGGCAACGGTCATGCCACCTGCATCGGTGATATAAAAGAAGCTGTTAGAAGCAAATTTCTCTGCCAGCTCCTGTACGATTGCGTGTTTTTCTTCTCTTGTCATTGTCTTCCTTCTTAGATTGAGTTCTTGTCAACCGTTACCGCCGGGCTCATGGTGCTGGAAAGGGTTACACTTCTGATGTAAGTACCTTTAGCAGATGAAGGCTTTAATTTATTTAACGTTGCGATAACTTCGGCAGCGTTTGCAGCAAGCATTTCAGGAGAGAAAGATACTTTACCGATGCTGGTGTGAATGATACCGGTTTTGTCTACTTTAAAGTCGATCTTACCAGCTTTCACTTCTTTTACCGCTTTGCCAACTTCCGGTGTAACTGTACCGGATTTCGGGTTTGGCATCAGGTTACGAGGACCTAAGATACGGCCTAAACGACCTACTTTTGCCATTACAGCCGGCATGGTGATGATCACATCAACATCTGTCCAGCCTTTTTCGATCTTGGCGATATAATCGTCCAGACCTACGTAATCAGCGCCAGCATCTTTTGCTTCCTGCTCTTTATCCGGGGTGCAAAGAACCAATACTTTAACTTCTTTACCTGTACCGTGTGGTAATGTAACAATACCTCTTACCATCTGGTCTGCTTTCCGTGGGTCAACGCCTAAACGAACGTCGATGTCTACGGAAGCATCGAATTTGGTAAAAGTAATTTCTTTTACTACACCAGCTGCATCTCCTAAAGAATACTCTTTATTCAAATCAACTTTTGCCAATGCCGCTTTGCGGTTTTTTGTATTTTTAGCCATTTCTACCTTTCTGATTATTCACTCCAAGGAGCTGTACCTGTTACTGTGATACCCATGCTTCTGGCAGTTCCTGCAACCAGGCTCATCGCTGCTTCAATTTTAAATGCGTTCAAATCCGGCATTTTAACTGTAGCGATTTCTCTGATCTGATCCCAGGTAACTGAACCAACCTTATTACGGTTAGGCTCTTTGGAACCGTTCTTTATTTTAGCGGCTTCCATAAGCATAACCGGTGCTGGTGGAGTTTTAACCACAAAGTCGAATGACTTGTCGGTGTACATTGTAATCAGTACCGGACAAACCTGGCCAGCTTTATCCTGGGTTCTTGCATTGAACTGCTTGCAGAACTCCATGATGTTTAAGCCTTTCGAGCCAAGTGCAGGTCCCACCGGCGGCGAAGGATTCGCGGCGCCTCCCTTTATCTGTAGCTTCAGATAACCTTTAATTTCTTTTGCCATTGTTTTATTTAAGTTCGGGTATAAACCCAATTTGTACTCTTTTTAATCAGGACTCTTTTTCTACCTGCACGTAGTTTAGTTCTACCGGCGTATTACGGCCGAAGATCTTCACCATAACGTTCAGTTTCTTCCGCTCTTCGAACACTTCTTCCACTGTTCCGGAGAAGCCGTTGAACGGACCGTCCATTACTTTTACTGTTTCGCCAACAATAAATGGCGATTCCAGTACTTCTACCTGTTCCTCGGCTTCGTCTACCGTTCCTAAGATCCGGTTAACTTCTGACAAGCGTAACGGAACCGGCTTGCTGTTTTCTTTATTTCTTCCTTCGTTCGCACCAAGGAAGCCAATTACGCCCGGCGTGCTGATAATAATGTGTTCAGCTTCGCCGTGCGAAAGGTCTGCATGTACCAGTACATAGCCCGGGAAGAAATTTCTTTCTCTCACGCGCTTTTTACCGTTCCGCATTTCGTACACCTTTTCGGCCGGTATCAATACCTGGGGCACATACTCGGTAAGGCCCTGACGCATGATCTCGGTTTCCATGTACGCTTTAGCCTTTTTCTCCTGCCCGCTCACCGCGCGCACTACATACCATTTTAATTCCGCCATGTGCTGAAATTAAAATTGATTGTAAAACAAAGAAAGGCCGGCATCGTAGATGTAATCCATGGTACCTACTACCAAAGCAAATACTAACGTTCCTACCAGAACCAATACTGAACTCTTTTGTAATTCTGTATAAGTCGGCCATGCAACGTTATGCCGCATCTCCGTAATAGTTTCGCTGATATATTTCTTCACTTCGGTAATTTTTTATTTGTTAACTTAATAACTAGCACGGGCGGAGAGACTCGAACTCCCAGCCAATGGTTTTGGAGACCACTACTCTACCAATTGAGCTACGCCCGTGTAAAAAAATGCACTCACAAATCAACTAAATGTGAATTGGAGTGCAAATTTAAGAATTAATTTTATGAAAACAAAGCCCCGCTCCAAAGAATTTTCTACAGAACGGGGCCTTATTAAATTAATTAGTCTAGGATTTCAGTTACCTGACCTGCACCTACAGTACGGCCACCTTCGCGGATCGCGAAACGCAGACCTTTTTCCATCGCTACTTTGTTGATCAGATCAACAGTGATGGTGATGTTATCGCCTGGCATAACCATTTCAACACCTTCTGGCAGGGTAATTACACCCGTTACGTCAGTAGTTCTTAAGTAGAACTGTGGACGGTAGTTGTTGAAGAATGGTGTGTGACGGCCCCCTTCTTCTTTAGAAAGAACGTAAACCTCAGCTTTAAACTTCATGTGCGGCTTCACAGAACCTGGCTTGCAGATTACCATACCACGACGGATATCGGTTTTCTCAATACCACGGAGTAACAGACCTACGTTGTCACCAGCTTCACCTCTGTCAAGGATCTTACGGAACATCTCAACACCAGTTACTGTAGACTTCAGGCCTTCAGCACCCATACCTAAGATATCTACCTGCTCACCAGAGTTGATTACACCACGCTCGATACGGCCAGTAGCTACTGTACCACGACCAGTGATAGAGAACACGTCTTCAACTGGCATCAGGAATGGAAGATCAGTTAAACGAGCCGGGATTGGAATGTAGCTATCTACTGCAGCCATCAGCTCTTCGATTGTAGCTACCCATTTCGGATCGCCGTTCAGACCACCAAGAGCAGAACCCTGGATAACCGGAATGTTGTCGCCATCGAAATCGTAGAAAGAAAGAAGCTCGCGGATTTCCATCTCAACAAGTTCTAATAATTCCGGATCGTCTACCATGTCCACTTTGTTCATGAAAACAACCAGAGCAGGTACACCTACCTGACGAGCTAAAAGGATGTGCTCGCGTGTCTGTGGCATAGGACCATCAGTTGCAGCAACTACCAGGATAGCACCGTCCATCTGAGCAGCACCAGTTACCATGTTCTTCACGTAGTCAGCGTGACCTGGGCAGTCAACGTGTGCATAGTGACGGTTCTCAGTAGAATATTCTACGTGGGAAGTGTTAATAGTAATACCACGCTCTTTTTCTTCAGGAGCATTATCAATAGAAGAGAAATCGCGTTTTGCAGCTAAACCTTTGTTCGCTAAAACCTGAGTAATAGCGGCAGTCAAGGTAGTTTTGCCGTGGTCAACGTGCCCAATAGTACCGATGTTTACGTGCGGTTTGGAACGATCAAATGTTTCTTTAGCCATTTTTAAAGAATATTAGATATAGTTTGAAACTAATTTATGAAAAGAATATAAAATACGCTTTTGAGCCAACGATGGGAATTGAACCCACGACCCCTTCCTTACCAAGGAAGTACTCTACCCCTGAGCTACGTCGGCTTATTGCATTAACAAAAAAAGATTTAAACCTACCGTTTAAATCTGTCTTGCATTGTTTTGAGCGGAAGACGAGGTTCGAACCCGCGACCTATAGCTTGGAAGGCTATCGCTCTACCAACTGAGCTACTTCCGCTTGTTTAATGAAAGAATTGGTGGGGAGAGAAGGATTCGAACCTTCGAAGTCATTACAACAACGGAGTTACAGTCCGTCCCATTTGGCCGCTCTGGAATCTCCCCATATTTCAAAAAACATCCTTTTTCAGAACCGCTACTCTCAGCGTGTTTCCCTAAGGAGCTGCAAAATTAATTGCTTTTTTCAATCTGTCAAACTTTTCTGAAAAAATATTTTCAGGTTTATTTTCGACTGGTTTAAAGTACCGTTTTCCCTTAAACCGATGCGAAAGTACAACTTTTTTCAATAGTTAAAACTACTTGCCTGTTTTTTTTTGAAAAAATATAGCGTTTTACTGCATTTGCTTATAAATCCGCTGTAACCTTTCGTCTTTTTCGTTGTTTCTGATCGTTTTCAGGCGTTCCTGCACCCCGTGTTCGTCGGCCAAAAGCGTTAGCGCCTGATAACCGGCCAGGCGTACATAATACGCATTATGGGTCTTTGCCAGGTTTTCGATCGCGTTTATTCCGTTCTGACGTTCGGGATTTTCCACTTTATATAAGTAAGCGGCAAAAGCCGGCAGAAAAGAAGTTAATGCCGGACCGGAAAGGCGGGTCAGTTGCTTTTCAAACCAGGGGTATTCGGTGCCTTCGCCGTGGCGGGCATAGAAAGATGCGAGGGCGGCTACTACTTCTTCGCTTTCTGTATTTTTTAAATTCTTGAGCTTTGTCTGGTAAGGCTGCACATTCTCCTGGGAAATCAACGCATCTACGCCGGCCGAGACTACGGTGTAAGAACTATCCTGCAGGGCTTTTTCGAAAACAGGGAGATAAGCCGGATCTTTGAAACTGGCCAGCGTAGCGATGGCATCGGCGCGAACGGAGGTCTTTGGGTCCTTTAAAGCTATTTCGCGGATCCTTTGCTTTACCGGGTTGTATTCAGGAGCGGAAAAGTCTTTGGCGCCCTCCTTTTCGTTGTTGAAGCGGCGGGTAGTTAAATTATAGTTCGTAACGGCCTGGCTGCGGATAAGCCAGAATTTATCGTTGAGGGCATTTTGCAGCAGTTTCTGTACTTCCGGTTCCGAGGTTTTGGCAGTAAGTGCCTGCAGGGCCTGCAATCTTGGAACTGCTTTGCCGGCGTGGTAGTACTGGTAAATGAGTTCGGCCGGACTTTTCTCGTGCTGAAGCGTACCGAGCAGCTGCGCTTCGGCATCTACCAAAACCAACTGGGGCTGGGCGGCGGCAGGCAGTTCGAACGTCTGGTTTGCTTTGGTAATGGTGATCGGGTGTTCGGTTTTCTGGTTATTGGTCCATACGACCACCTTCAGGGGCAGCTTATATATAGGAGTGAAAGTTGAATCCTGGGTTTGCTGAATATTTAAAATCACCTTGCCGTTGGCGTATTGCTGCGAAACCTTCAGCTGCGGATGGCCCGGCTGCAGGAACCATTGATCGAAAAACCAGTTCAGGTCTTCGCCGGTAACTTCTTCGAAAGCTAATCTTAAGTTGTGGATTTCTACGGTTTTGAATTTATTCTCTACCAGGTATTTCTTTAAAGAGGCAAAAAAAGCTTCGTCGCCGACGTATTTGCGGAGCATGTGCATGACGCGGGAGCCTTTCTGATAAGAATGCCGGTCAAACATGTCTTCTTTATCCTGGTAATGGTAGCGGATCAGGGGTACTTGTTTGGTTTCGGCTTCGCGGAGGTAGCTTTTCAGATCGTTGTTCAGGGCCAGGTCGGCTTCGTCTACCCCTAATTTATGCTCGAACCACAGGTATTCGCCGTAGGTGGCCAGACTTTCGTTCAGGGGCAGGTTGCTCCAGCTTTCGGTAGTTACCAAGTCGCCGAACCATTGGTGGAAAAGCTCGTGGGCAATAATTTCGTCCATGCTGTGGTCGAGCAGTTCGCGGTTGGTAAGCTGCACAAATTCCCCGAACACGCTGGCCGACGTATTTTCCATGGCGCCGGAAACGTAATCGCGCACCACTACCTGGGCGTATTTCTCCCAGGGATATTCTACCCCTAGTTTCTGGCTGAAAAAGGTTAGCATTTCCGGGGTATTGCCGAAGATGCCTTTGGCGCTGTTCTTATATTTAGGCTCTACGTAATAATCGATGTCTTTATTTTTCCAGGTATCGCGCACTACCGCAAATTCGCCAATGGCCATCATGGTGAGGTAAGGCGCGTGCGGCAGTTCCATTTTCCAGTAATCGGTGCGGGTGCCGTTGGCGTTATTTTTCGAGTAGATAAGGGTTCCGTTGGAAAGCGTTTTGAAATTCTTCTCAATGGTAATATAAAGCTCCTGGGTCATCTTCTCGTTCGGCGAATCGATGGTCGGGAACCAGCAGGAACTGGCTTCGGTTTCGCCCTGTGTCCAGATCTGGCGGGGTTTGTCTTTCTCCTCCCCTAGCGGATTAATAAAATACAGACCTTTGTCGGAAGTGATTGCTGCCGAGCCCCCGGCTTCCAGTTCGTTGGGTTTGGCTACGTAGTTAATATAAACTTCGTATTTCTGATCGCGGGTGTAGGTTTTATCGAGGGTGATGTTCAGTTTTTTGCCGTCGTAGGTGTATTTCAGCTCTTTCCCGCTGGCCAGTTCTATGCTCTTAATATCGAAGCCTTTGGCATCCAGAATCAGAGTATTTTGCGGATAAAAATACGGCTTGCAGGTTAAAGTGGCTTCGCCGAGCAGATGCTGCTTTTGCCAGTCGAAGCTGACGCGGAGTTTGGTATGGATGATGTCGTTGAGCTGGGTGCGGGAAGGCTGGTACGGAGCCGGTTTTGGCACCCATTCCGGTACGGTTTTTTGCTTTTCAGGCGCGGTTATAATTCCTAGAGAAGCATTGTTTTGATTTGTACCCGGTTTGGCAGTTTTACAGCCCGAAAGCATACCGGTTGCCACTGCGAAACTTATTACCGCAAAAGCCTTCAAATTCATAGCGAAATCCTTAAATTTGCCTCAATTTGGGAAATTCCCTTCGAAATCCCGCAATTTCAAGCTTTAAACTTACCCGAATATGCTGCAGGTAAAATCCGGCGATACTTCCTGGCAGGTAGATAACAAACAAGGCAACCTGCTTTTGAACGGCGAACCGTTCAACTGGGACCTGGTTCAGATCGATGCCAACCGCTTTCATATTATTAAAGACAACGTTTCGTATTCGGCCGAACTGGTAGAAGCTGATTATAAAGCCAAAACCTTCACCCTGAAAATTAACGGTACGCTGCACACGGTTTCGGTAAAAGACCGTTTCGATCTGCTGCTTGCCCAGATGGGCATGAGCGATGCCACCGAGAAAAAGTTCAACGACATTAAAGCGCCGATGCCGGGCCTGGTAATCGACATTAAAGTAAAACCGGGCGACGAGGTGAAAAAAGGCGACCAGATCCTGGTACTGGAGGCGATGAAGATGGAAAACATCCTGAAATCTCCGGGCGACGGCGTGGTGAAAGCCATTAAGGTGAACGTGAAGGACAACGTGGAAAAAGGCCAGGTGCTGCTGGAATTTTAAGCTCGACTGTTCGATTGTTCGATATTCGATTGTTCGACTTTGGAATTGTTGATTGTTGATTGTTGGATCGGACAATTATTGCAGGCATTAATTTGCCCCGGCCTTTAGGCCGGGGATAAAAGCAAACCGATTCTGGCTTTAGCCGAACTTTTTAGCTTGAATTACTATTAGGATTAGGCTAAAGCCAAAAAATCTGATTTACTATACCCCGGCCTGAAGACCGGGGCAATTCAAAAAAACTGAAGAAATACGGTAAGAATTTCGGGTTGCAAACTGTTAATGATCTGAACAGCAAAACCAGGCAGATTTATTTAGAAACTATAAAACAGATATAAAGTGAAATATAAGCGGATCTTACTGAAGTTAAGCGGCGAATCGCTGATGGGTGAACAAAACTACGGCATCGACCCGAACCGCCTGGTAGAATATTCGGCCGAAATAAAATCGGTAGTGGATATGGGCGTGCAGGTGGCCATTGTAATTGGCGGCGGCAACATTTACCGCGGCATGCAGGCCGAAGAAGTTGGTCTGGACCGCGTACAAGGCGATTACATGGGAATGCTGGCTACCGTGATCAATAGTATGGCCTTACAGAGTGCGCTGGAAAAAATTAACGTAAATACCCGTTTGCTTTCCGGTATCAACATTCAGCAGGTTTGTGAGCCTTATATTCGTCGCCGGGCCATGCGCCACCTGGAAAAAGGCCGCGTGGTAATTTTCGGTGCCGGCATTGGCAGCCCTTACTTTACCACCGATTCGGCAGCGAGCTTACGGGCGATTGAAATTGAAGCCGATGTGGTATTGAAAGGTACGCGCGTAGACGGCATTTATACTGCCGACCCGGAGAAAGATCCGAAAGCGACCCGTTATACCAACATTACCTTTCAGGAAGTTTTCGAAAAAGACCTGAACGTAATGGATATGACTGCCTTTACGCTCTGCAAAGAAAATAACCTGCCGATCATCGTATTCGACATGAACAAGAAAGGCAACTTGAGCAAAGTGCTGGACGGCGAAGAAATTGGTACGCTGGTAAGCATGGAACCTACCGAGCAGCCGATTTAATTTCGAATTTTCGACCGTCAGATTTTCGATTGTTCGACTTTTTGGTGCATTTTTGCTACTGTTTCGGCACAAGCCGGAAACCATTAAATAAAATTTGAGTTTACTACGCTATTTAAATAGAATAAGATGACCGAAGAAATTAAGATGTATTTAGACGACGCCGAAGAATCGATGCAAAAGGCGTTGAACCATACCGGAATTGAATTAACTAAGATCCGTGCGGGCAAAGCTTCGCCGGCCATGGTAGAAGACATTCGTGTGGATTATTACGGTACACCAACCCCAATTTCTCAAGTTGCCAACGTAACTACGCCCGATGCCCGTACTTTAATGATTAAGCCATGGGAGAAAAACATGCTGGGCGAAATAAACAAAGCCATTAAGAACAGCGACCTGGGCCTGGCGCCTATGCAGGAAGCCGACGGCATTCGCCTGAACATTCCGGCTTTAACCGAGCAACGCCGCCGCGACCTGGTAAAACAGGTGAAAAATGAAACCGAAAGCGGTAAAGTGCGCATCCGTAATGTTCGCAAAGACGTGAACGATTCCCTGAAAAAGCTTTTGAAAGATGGCGCTGCCGAAGATGCCATTAAGGATGCGGAAGCCAAAGTCCAGAAATTAACCGACGCTTACATTGTGAAAGTAGACGAACTGCTGAGCAAGAAAGAAGCGGAGATCATGACTATCTAGACACAGGTAGCAAGACTTAAGTATCAAGACTTCATCAACAAAAAAGCCTTTCAGCGTGCTGAAAGGCTTTTTTGTTTGATCGTATTTTTTTTTGCTGTAAGCCAAAGCCTGCTTCAATTTATATTCATAAGGAATCAGTTTCTTTAGCAAATAAAAAAACCTGCTGTTTGCGGATAGACCACAGACAGCAGGTTTTTTGTTTATTTAATAGCGTTTCTAGTTTCCTATACCCAGAACTTTTTCAGTTTAATGTAATTCTCTACGCTTTCCGGCACTAAATACCGGATCGATCTGCCGGCTTTTACCGTTTCGCGGATGAAGGTGGCGGAAAGATCCAGGTTGGGCGCGGGCACCAGTTTTACTTTTGGGTGGCTTTTCAGTACGGTTTCGGCCGTGCGGCTGCGCGGGTAAACGTATATTTCGTGATTGGCCAGGAGCTGCTCGTAGTTTTTCCACTTCGGCAGCGTGGGCAGGTTGTCTTCGCCCATAATGAGGGCAAATTCGTAGCTGGGGTAACGTTGCTGCAAATAGGCCAGCGTATCGATGGTGTAGCTGGGCCGCGGCATGTTGAACTCGATGTCGGTGGCATTAAGCGCGGCATTATCATCTATTGCCAGGCGCACCATTTGCAGGCGGTCCTGCTCGTGCAGCAGCGTATGGCTTTGCTTGAACGGATTCTGAGGCGACACAACGAACCAGACCTGTTTGAGGTCGGTGTTCTGGGCCATGTAGTTTGCAATAATAAGATGGCCGATGTGAACGGGATTAAAGGAACCGAACAACAAGCCTACTTTCATACAATGGCTTCTTCGGAGGTCAGGAAATCGTTCACCAGTTTTTCGGCTTCGCCAAAGGCTTTTTCCAGGTCGTCGTTTACAATTACGCGGTCGAACTTGTTTTCGAAACTAAGCTCGAACTTGGCTTTGAACACCCGACTGGAAATGCTGGAAGCGGAATCGGTGGCACGGGCTTCGAGGCGTTTGGCCAGCTCTTCTACCGAAGGCGGTTTCACGAAAATAGCCAGTGCGCGGTCTTTGTAGAAATTCTTTATAGCGAGGCCTCCCTTTACATCTACATCCAGAATGGCGTGTTTGCCCAGGCTCCAGATGCGTTCTATTTCGGATTTCAGCGTGCCGTAAAAAGCGCCTTCATACACTTCCTCCCATTCTACAAAAGCATCTTCTTCGATTCTTTTGCGGAAATCTTCGGGCGTAATGAAGTAGTAATCTTTGCCGTGGGTTTCGTTTCGGCCGCGCTTGTCGCGGGTACAGGCCGAAATAGAGAAACTGAGCTGCGAATTTACGTTAAGCAGGTGTTTTACAATAGTGGTTTTGCCGGCTCCTGACGGGGCCGAGAAGATAATAATCTTACCTTGCACGCGGGATTAAACGGTTTCTTGAACGATCTTTTTGATGGTGGAGATCAAACTGGCAGGCGCATCTTTTCTTTTTACGTTCAGCTTCAGGAAGTCTTTGAGCATTTTCTGGTGCCGGTGCGCTTCGAAGCAGTTTGCACATTCTTCCAGGTGCTTGTAAAAATAGGTCTGGTCGTCGGACGTTGCCTCGTCGTCGATAATCATTTCGAGGATGCTGATGATCTTCTGACAGTCATCGCTTGCGGCAGTCACGTCGCCTTTCAGTTCGGTAGTAGTAGTCTCCATATCGGTGTAAATGGTTAAAATTTATTCTTCGGTTTCAGAATCCGCATCGTAGCCCATGGTTCTGGCGTATTTTTCCAACTTCTCCTTCAGGAAATTCCGCGCGCGGTGTAAGCGGGAGCGGACGGTTCCGATCGGAATATCGAGGATCTTAGCCATTTCTTCGTAGGTAAAACCTTCGAGGTCGCAGAGTATAATTACAGTACGAAAATCTACCGGTAAAGAGTTCAATGCGCTGGCAACTTCGTCGCCAATTAATTCCTGCACGGCTTGGGAGCGCATGTCGGAAGTGGCAGCCATTTCGCCCTCGCCTTCAACATCTTCGGTGTTGTAGTAGCTTTCTACTTCGTTGTAATCTACTTTGGCCGGCTGCTTGCTTTTTTTCCGGAAGTCGTTTATGAACGAATTCTTCAGGATGCGGAACAGCCAGGCTTTTGCATTAGTTCCTTGCTCGAAATAATCAAAAAAGCGGTAGGCTTTGAGGTAGGTTTCCTGCACCAGGTCGTTGGCGTCGTCTTCGTCCAGCGTGAGGCGGAAGGCAAAGTTATAGAGCGGTCCGATCACCGGCATGAGCTCGGCTTCGAAACGTCTGTCCTTTTCTTCTTTACTCAGCTTGTTGGCTTTTTCCTCGCTCATCTAAATAAATTTTGTAGATTTACACATCTATACGCAAAAATAGAAATTTTAATTATATCGGCTATACAATATTTTATGCTTCGCTTTTTACGGCATCCGGGCGTGTTGCATTTTGCCTGGGTGTTATATTTTATAGCCCTCCCTTTCTCTAAAGCCTTATCTGCCATTACTGAAGTAACATTGCTGGTACTGGCCATTCCTGCCCTCGGCACACGGGATTTCCGGACCGATCTGTACCGCTACCGCCACGTTTCCGCCCTTTGCCTGATCTTTCTGGCTTTATTATTGGGATTAGCATATACCGAAAATTTAAGCAATGGTTTTAAGGTATTATCGCGCTATCACCGTTTTTTAATAATTCCGCTTATTTTTCTGGCGCACCGCCGCTGGCTTCTGCAGCATTTTTTTCAATATCTTCAGGTGTATGTAACAGCAGTGGCCGCGGTTTGCATCATCACCCTGTCCTTTTACATCCTTCCTCCGGAAACAGCAGCTTCGGTAACCGATCGGCTGGGGTTTGTCTTGCCTTATTACAAAGATCAAACCGGAGCAGCCTTTGGTATTTATTCCCCCTTTACAGGCCGGCTTCAGCTGGGTAGTTTAATCTCCCTTGCATTGCTTTCGGCGGTATATCTGGTCAGCAATTCGTATAAACGCATTCTGAACGGAGCGCTATTTGCCCTGCTGTTCTTTACACATTTTATTTTAGGAGCCCGGGGGGCGCTGCTTGCCTTTCTTATTGCTTTCGGCCTGTACGGCTACCTTTTTGCGCAGCAGAGATTCCGGCCGGTCTTATCCCGGAAGATCGGGAACCCACTGGCAACCCTGTTAATTGTTTTTTGCCTGGCTTCCGCGCTTATCGGATTGCCCTGGGCGGCTTATACGTATCTGAAACCCGTGCAAAGCCGCGTAGACCAAACCCGCTGGGAAATGGAAATGTACCAGACAGGCCAGTTTACGCAGTATTCCTACGAACATTTTACTACCCTGCGCCGGGTGGCTTCTTGGCAGAACTTATGGCAGGTCGTGCAGCAAAACCCAATTCTGGGAGTGGGCACCGGCGATTACACCGACGCCTTAGAACAAGCCTATACCGATGACAAATACCCGATGCCGGTTCACAATCATAATCAGTTTCTTATGTTCTGGGCCATGATCGGGATCTGGGGACTCTGTCTTTTTATTTTCATTTTGGGTTACTGGCTTTGGCGCATGCGTAAAAGCGGCCCTGAATTTTATTTTGCCTGCGCCTTTTTGCTTTTTTACATTCTGAACATGATGCCCGATGCTGTTTTGTTTAACCAGACCGACAGCACGGCTTTCTGTTCTTTTATGGCGCTTATCGGTTTAACTTTCCGTCAGTACCGGCCCGAAAATGCATAAACTATCAGCCATAATAATTACAAAGAACGAGGAGCTCAACATTGCCGGGGTTCTCGACTCGGTTGCCTGGGCCGACGAAATACTGGTAGTAGACTCCTTCAGCACCGATAAAACCCTTGAAATAGCTTCTCGGTATCCGGTCCGGATCTTACAGCGCCCTTTCGATAACCACGCGCGCCAAAAGAACTGGGCTTTTACGCAGGCCAGCCACCGCTGGGTATTGGTGGTAGATGCCGATGAACGGGTTACCGAAAAGCTTGCAACTGAAATTAAGGCAATTCTGGCCGGCAGCCCCGACAAAGCTGCGTACTGGATTTACCGGAAGAACTACTTTATGGGCTCGGAGGTTAAATACAGCAACTGGCAAAACGATAAAGTGATCCGGCTGCTCGATAGGACCCGGGGCGCCTATGCCGACCGGAGCGTGCATGAAGAAATTGAGACCTCGGGGCCGGTAGGTTCCCTGAAAAATAAACTGATCCATAATACCTACCGCGACTTTGAACACTATTTTGAAAAATACATTCGTTACAGCTGGTGGTCGGCCAGAGACCGGGCTAAAAAGACAAAGCAGGTAACGCTTTTCCACCTGGCCCTGAAACCTTTATTCCGTTTTTTCCGGCAGTATATCCTGAAGCTGGGTTTTTTAGATGGCAAGGTAGGTTTTATCATCGCCTCTATGTCGGCTTACAGCGTTTTCTTACGTTACCTCATTGTCTGGCGAATGCAGGCCGGCGAAACCATGAAGGACAATCAGTAATCCCTGAAACGGTAGTTTTTCAACCCAAAAAAGTAAAAGGCAGAAAAGAAAAGGAGTAAAAAACCGCCTGCTATTAAAATTGAAGAATGTTTATGAGTGAATTTCCCGCTAAAGTAATCTGCTTTTTCAACTCAAACAAAGCCTGGGGCGGAGGCGAAAAATGGCACTTTTCAACGGCCAGAGAATTCATTCGCCGGGGTTTTAAAACCTTTCTGGTAACGAACCCGGGTTCTGCCCTGGCCCGGAAATGCACAGAAGCGCAGTTACCTTTTTTGCCGGTCCGCATTACCAATTTAAGCTTTCTCAACCCTTATAAGATCTACAAGCTTTACTCCTACTTCCGGCAACAACAAACCGATGTGGTTATCATGAACCTTTCTTCGGATGTAAAAGCCGGCAGCATTGCCGCCAAACTGGCCGGGGTAAAAAAAATCATGTACCGCCGGGGGCTTCCCCACCCGCTCCGCGACACCCTGCTGAACCGCTTTATTTACCAGCGGGTGTTAACGCACGTAATTGTGAACTCCGAAGAAGTTGGCCGCAGTTTTACCACAAACAATGAAACCTGGTTCCCGGCTCATAAACTCTTCCTGTTAAATAACGGGGTAGATATTAACCAGCATACCGAAGCTTCGCATAAGCTTTACCAGAAACAAGGCAGCGAAATTATTATTGGCAATGCCGGGCGGCTTACCGCCCAAAAAGGCCAGGAATACCTTATTCAAATGGCGCAGGTCCTGAAAGCCCGGCAGGTAAACTTTAAATTGCTTATTGCCGGCGAAGGGAAGCTGAAACAACCTCTGACCGAGCTGATCAGACAGCAAAACCTGGAAAACGAAATCACCTTACTTGGCCATGTGGAAGATATGGCCGGCTTCCTGAATTCCCTGGATGTTTTTGTATTTCCGTCTTTATTCGAGGGTTCCGCCAACACTTTAATTGAAGTATTGCACCAGGGAATTCCAAGCGTTGCTTTCAATATCAGCTCCAACCCCGAGATAATCGAACACGGCAAGACCGGTTTTCTGGCAACCCCGTTCTCGGCGGAAGAAATGGCTGCTTATGTAATGCAATTAACCACGGATGCGGCGTTCCGGCAGGAAATCGTTCAAAATGGAAAGCAGCTTATCCGGGAGAAATTCGATATCCGGAAAAACCTCGACCGGCTGCAGGCACTAATCAGCTCATAAGCTTTTTCTTTCCTTTTTCCTGTAGTTGGTTGGCCTGCCGCCGTTCTTTCGTTTAGAATAAAAGCCTACCTTTGCCGGGATAAACAGGCCTGATCCGGCAACTATTTTCCGGCTGTGCCTGGTTTATTCCTGCTTAAAAAGAATTTACCTACCAGACAGGATCGTTTTACCAAGTGCCATGGCAGCAGACTTAAAAATTTTAGTTACAGGCAGCGCGGGTTTTATCGGGCACCATTTAATGCTGGCATTACGGCAGATATCTCCGCTGGTGGTCGGCCTGGATTCCATCAACAGCTATTACGACGTTTCGTTGAAGTACGACCGGCTGAAAGAACAGGGTTTTGAGTCTTCGCTCATTAAATATAACCGCTTAATTCCCAGCCAGGCCCACAGCAATCTTTCGTTTGTGCAGCTGGACCTGGCCGATGAAAACGCCCTGGATAACCTGTTCCGGACCCAGCAGTTTGATATTGTAATAAACCTGGCGGCGCAGGCAGGCGTACGATTTAGCCTGGAACATCCGCAATCGTACGTATCCAGCAATCTGGTTGGCTTTGCAAATCTGCTGGAGTGTTGCCGGAAGTATAAAATTAAACACCTGCTTTTTGCTTCTTCCAGTTCGGTTTACGGTTTAGATAAAAACATTCCTTTTTCTACCGAAAACAATACCGATTACCCTATTTCCTTTTACGCTGCCACTAAGAAGGCCAACGAAGTAATGGCCCACAGCTATGCCCACTTGTACCAGATCCCTACCACGGGCATGCGGTTCTTTACCGTTTACGGCCCCTGGGGAAGGCCGGACATGGCTTATTTCAGCTTCACGAAAGCCATTCTGGAAAACAGCACGATCCGGATCTACAACTACGGCGAAATGTTCCGCGATTTCACGTATATAGACGATGTGGTAAAAGGAATTGAGAAACTGATCACTGCCTATCCGCAACACCCGCCCAAAGATGCTTTTTCCAATGCCCCTTACCGGATCTTCAACATAGGCAACAGCAAACCGGCTCCTTTATTAGAAATGGTAAACACCCTGGAAGATCTTCTGGGTAAGAAAGCCGTTTTAGACCTGCAGCCCATGCAGCCCGGCGATGTAGTAAGTACATATGCCGATGTAAGCGCTTTACAGGAAATAACGGGTTTCAGTCCGGCTACCAGCTTACAGGAAGGTTTAGCCCAATTCACGACCTGGTACCGGCAGTATTATGCTTAAGGTGAAAGCCGGATCAAAGCAGGCAAGATGTTAAATCGTCTATAATTCAGTATCGCTTTCCTCATTGGCCTGAATCTCTAATTTTGGGTTAAGGCATGCAAGGCCGAAATGCTTCCGGTTTTCCTGCACGGGTTTTCCCTTCCCCTGAATATAAATTACCAGGTATTTTTCAGCTTCGCCCTGGCGCTTACATACCTGATTAGTGGGCTATTCACCCAATATTTTTCATTCTTCACTAATAATCAGTCGTTAATACTGCAAAAGCTGGTAAAGAAAATGCTATATTTAGTCTGTTAAAAATGCATAAGTGCCTTTTAACAAACTGAATGCGCATTTTTTTTATTTCAGGGCTATTAATTCTATGGCTCACCACCCATTTATCGGCACAACAATACAATTTCAAAACCTGGAACCTCGAAGACGGGCTGCCTCAATCTGAAATTACCTGTCTGCTGCAAGACCGTCATGGTTACCTCTGGCTGGGCACGCTGGGGGGACTAAGCCGCTTTAATGGGTTCCGGTTCCAGAATTTCTCTAAAGAACACGGCCTGAGCAGCAACAACATTCGTTGCCTGATGGAAGACCGGGAAGGGAATATCTGGATAGGCACAACCGACCGGGGGATAAGCTTGTATAATGGCCGGAAATTTACGCATCTGGGCGAAAAGGATGGTTTGCCTGCCGGTGGTATAACCAGCATCACCCAGGCGCCGGACCGCACCATCTGGATCGCCACTTCCAAAGGTATTGCTTCTTATAAAAATAAAAAAATAACCCTTCTTCCTAACCTGCCCGACCTGCCGGCGCAACCCTACTCTGCCTTACTGGCCGATAAACGGGGCAATCTCTGGCTTGGAACCTTAGGCGATGGCCTCTACCGCTACAACGGTGCCTCAGCTACCCGTTTTTCGCTGGAAGATGGTTTAACCAATAAAATAATTTACTCCCTGCTGGAAGCACGGGACGGAAGCATCTGGATAGGCACCTACGGCGGACTTACCCGTTACGACGGCAAGTCTATGAAGCAATTTGTACCGGAAGGCGATTTGAACCTGAACCGGGCTATGAGCCTGAGCGAAGACAGGAACGGAGCGATCTGGATCGGACAGGATGGCGGCGGTGTATTGAAGTACGACGGCAAGAGGTTACACTACATTACTGCCGATAACGGTCTGGAAAGCAATTACATTGCCACATTACGCCACGACGGGAGCGGAAACCTCTGGATCGGAACGGTGAACAGCGGCCTGCAGCGCTACACGCCCAGCTGCTTTCTTTACTATTCGAAACTGGATGGGTTGAAAAGTGAAAATGTAACCTCGCTGGCCAAAGACGGCAACGGGCAACTCTGGGTAGGTACCTTCGATGGGGGCGCGGCCCGTTTTATAGACGGAAAGGGCTTTACCTGGTTTTCGCAGGCCGACGGCTTGCCGGGCAATATTATAAACGACCTGAAAATAGACAAAACCGGAAAGGTATGGTTGGCCACGAATAAAGGAATCTGCCGGTACGACGGAAAGCAATTCCGTAATTATAACGAAAACGATGGCCTGATCTATGAGATTGTAAACAGCTGTTTTCCTGATTCCGGAAATCGGGTTTTGCTGGGTACCAACGAAGGTTTTTCCATTTTTAACGGCAAAACTTTTCAGAACTTCAAAATTCCCGGGGGGCGTAATGCCAGCTTTGTGCAATCGGTGTTTAAAGATCACCAAAGCCGGATCTGGGTAGGTACCAGAACCGGGCTTTACGAATTCCGGGACAACAAATTTGTAAGTCCGCCGGAGTTGCAGGGATTTGGTCTGGCTAACGTTTGCGCCATTACCCAGGACCGCTTTAACAATCTTTGGATCGGCAGCTACAACACAGGCCTTTTACGCTATACGCCGGATGCGCCCAACAAACGAACAGCGTTTTACACCCAGAAAAACGGACTACTGAGCGATGGCATCAATAGCTTGCAAACCGATTCCCTGGATCAACTCTGGATCGGTACCATAAAAGGGATAAGCCGCATAAACCTGTTACAGTACCAGCAAAAGCAGCAATTCCGGCCCAAAAGCTTTACCGTGAATGATGGTTTCCGGGGCGTAGAGGTAAATTCAAACAGCATTGTAACGGGTTTGGATGGCCGCATGTGGTTCGGAACGGTGAGCGGATTAATAAAGTACCTGCCTTTTTATGAGAAAAAGGATACTGTTCTGCCAAAACTGGCCATTAGCAATGTCCTGCTGCTGCTTCAGAAAACCAACTGGAAGGACCTCGGCCAGCCTGTTAACCCTAAAACCGGCTTCCCTGATAAACTAACCCTGAATCACGACGAAAATTACCTGACCTTCGGTTACCAGGCAATCGATTTGACCCATCCGGAAAAGGTAACCTATTCCTACATGCTGGAAGGCCTGGAACTGGACTGGTCGGCTCCTACCCGGGATACTTTTGCCACTTATTCTAACCTTTCGCCGGGTAAATATGTTTTTCGTGTGAAAGCCTGCGTGCAAGGAGGTGAATGCAACCAGGAGCCTGTAAAATTTGCGTTTACTATTGAGCCGCCCTTCTGGAGCAAAGATAAGCTGATCGGCATGGTGCTCTTGGTGGCAGCAGGTGTGGTCTTCGGTTTTGTGCGGTGGCGGGAACAAAATTTGAAAAAGATAAACACTCGCCTGGAAGAAAGCGTAGAACAACGAACGCTTTTACTGGAGAAAAAAAACCTGGAAAAGGAAATTTTGTTAAAAGAAGTACACCACCGGGTAAAAAACAACCTTCAGATTATAACAAGCTTGCTTAACTTACAAAGCCGGCATGTTACCGATCCGGCAGCTTTGCACACATTACGGGAAATTAAGGACCGGATCAAGTCGATTTCCATGCTGCACCAGCGGCTTTACCAGCGGGAAGAACTTTCCTGCATAGACCTGGCCGAGTATGTACAGACGCTTTGCCGGAGCCTTTTTGCTTCTTATGGCGTGCGCGAAGACCATGTACGCCTGGAATTTGATATACCAACGCTGTATTTAGACATAGATACTGCACTTACCTTAGGATTAATTGTAAACGAATTAGTTTCGAATACGTTAAAATATGCCTTCCCCGAACATCGCAAAGGCACGCTGTTAATTGAATTATTACGCATAACAGAAACTGACTACACCCTGACCATCAGCGATGATGGTACCGGTTTGCCGGATAATTTTGAAGAAAAAATGGCAGCCAGCTTTGGCTTGCAACTGGTTAGCTCATTAGTAAAAAAACTCCACGGGAAGCTGCGCTTTTATTCGGAAGGCGGCACGCAGATCCGCTTGCAATTTATAATACAACCACAATAGTTAAAAAATATACGTATGGCCACTCCAAAAATCCTAATTGCTGAAGATGAAATCATTATTGCCGAAGATATAGCTTCGTGCCTGGAAGAACTGGGTTATTATATTTGCGCCATCGATTCCGGCGACCACCTGATCGACATTATCCGGGAAACCGAGCCCAACCTGCTGTTGCTCGACATTCACCTGAAAGGGGAAATTGACGGCGTGGAACTGGCCGCCCAGATAAAAAAAGAATTCGATATCCCTTTTATTTTCCTTACCGCCTACGCCGACAAAGCGACTATTGACCGGGCCAAAACCACTGAGCCATACGGCTTTATCGTGAAACCTTTCGATGACAAGGATCTGCGTTCGGCCATTGAAATTGCGCTTTATAAGCACGGCCGCGACAAGGAACGCTTCGAGCCTAAAACCGCCACGCCGATTAACGACAGCACGTTTACAAACGAATTCCTCTTTGTGAAAGTGAAGCACCGCATGGTGAAAATTGCCCTGAAAGATATTCTGTGGGTAGAGGCTTACGACAATTATTCCTTCATTATTACGCCGGGGCATAAATACCTGATCAGTTCTACGCTGAAGGAAATGGAAAACAAGCTGCCGTCCACGTCTTTTGTGCGCACGCATCGTTCTTACATCGTAAACCTGGAGAAAGTAGATGCTTTTGAAGAAGGTTCGCTGATCATCAATGAAAAATCTATTCCGATCGGGAAATCTTTCCGCAAAGAGTTAATGACTAAATTCAACATCATTTGAGAGAATTCTACTTTTACCCGCAATACAGTACCATTTTAAACTAAAAAGCCAGGCGCAACCGGCCTGGCTTTTTAGAATTAAATTATTGCTTTCAGATCTTAGTAACGGTACAGGTCCGATTTGAATGGGCCTTGTTTTTCAACGCCGATGTAAGCAGCCTGCTCGTCGGTCAGTTCTTCCAGTTCCACCCCAATTTTAGCTAAGTGCAAACGGGCAACTTTTTCGTCGAGGTGCTTCGGCAGGGTGTATACTTTATTTTCATACTGGTCTGAATTGGTCCAAAGTTCGATCTGGGCCAGTACCTGGTTCGAGAAGGAGTTAGACATTACGAAAGACGGGTGACCGGTAGCGCAGCCTAAGTTCACCAGACGGCCTTCGGCTAAAATAATGATGTCTTTGCCATCTACGTTGTAAAGATCCACCTGTGGTTTTACGGTGTCTTTGGTCTGGCCGTAGTTTTCGTTCAACCAGGCCATGTCGATCTCGTTATCGAAGTGACCGATATTGCACACGATGGTTTTATCTTTCATGGCACGGAAATGCTCACCCTGAATGATGTTGCAGTTACCGGTAGCGGTTACTACGATATCGGCTTCCTTGATTGCATCGGCCATTTTCTTAACAGCATAACCGTCCATAGCTGCCTGCAGCGCACAGATCGGGTCAATTTCAGTAACAATTACGCGGGCGCCGGCGCCTCTTAACGAAGCAGCAGAACCTTTTCCTACGTCGCCGTAACCAGCCACAACTGCTACTTTACCTGCCATCATTACGTCAGTAGCACGACGGATCGCATCTACTAACGATTCTTTACAGCCGTATTTGTTGTCGAATTTCGATTTGGTAACCGAGTCGTTTACGTTAATGGCCGGCATAACCAGCGTACCGTTTTTCATGCGCTCGTATAAGCGGTGCACGCCGGTAGTGGTTTCTTCCGATAAACCTTTAATATCATTAACCAGTTGCGGATAACGATCGAAAACCATATTGGTCAAATCGCCGCCGTCGTCCAGGATCATGTTCAAGGGCTTGCGGTCTTCGCCGAAGAATAAGGTTTGCTCGATGCACCAGTCAAATTCTTCTTCGTTCATGCCTTTCCAGGCGTAAACCGGAATGCCGGCCGCCGCAATGGCTGCAGCAGCGTGATCCTGGGTAGAGAAAATGTTGCAGGAAGACCAGGTAACTTCAGCGCCCAAAGCAACTAAAGTCTCGATCAGCACAGCCGTCTGAATGGTCATGTGAAGGCAGCCGGCAATACGGGCGCCCTTCAACGGCTGAGACGCGCCGAATTCTTCGCGGATCGCCATCAGGCCCGGCATTTCAGCTTCGGCCAGTTTAATTTCTTTGCGGCCCCATTCGGCCAGCGAAATGTCTTTTACTTTGTAAGGAACAAACGTCTCTACCATTATTTCAGTTTTAAGATTATATTCAATTTCAGTAAGTGCCCGCAAACGAGCCCCCAAAATTACGGAATTTGTTTCTAACTTCCATTCTGTCGGTTTAATTCCCTAAATCCGGCAGGCATTTATAACCGTATCAGTATCAGGTATAAAAGTTTTCGGTATGAAATACAAAGCCTCGCTCGATAAATTGGCCCGGATAATTACGCTGCTGGCAATAGCCTTTCCGGTGGTTTTACTATTTTTCCTGGACGAGGCAACCATTCCGGTGGTAATCCTGTCTGGCGTTTTGGTTTTAAGTTACGGCTTTGCCCCGCAGTATTATTTGCTTACTCCCGAAGAACTGGTAATTAAACGGTTGTTTAAAGACGTACATTTGAAACGAAGCGAAATTAAAACCGTGGAATTGCTGCCGGAAGCCAGGAAACTTCGCTGGACAACCGTGCGGACCTTTGGCTCCGGCGGCTTCTTCGGATACTTCGGAAAATTCTGGAACCGAACCTTTGGCGGCATGACCTGGTACTTGAATAACTTCCGGAACGTAGTGCTGGTAGAAACTTATGCGGGAAAAAAATTGCTGCTTTCGCCGGACAACCCTGACATGATCGATAACTTGCAGAACCAGAAACCAACCCCGCTTGCCGCCTGATGCTGAAAACGGTGGTTTTTTCGACCGAAAAAGCCGCCAGGCAAGAACATAAACGATGGCCGTGCCGCCTGCATTCGCTAATTTTACCGCCCGAATTTACTATAAACTATGACTCTGAAACTTCTACGATACCTTTTTCTCTTTCTTTTAATTTCTACGGTTGCTCAGGCCCAGGACCAGGTGCCGCTGAAATACGTGCGCGACTTGCCGAAAAACCTGTACGCGGCCCGCACCGCCGTCCTGATCGGCTACACCACAAACAAAGAAACCACGCCGGAAGAAGATGCCAAAGTTTTCAACCAGTACAGTACCCAACTCTTGGGCGACAACCAGAGGCTGGGTTTGCAACTGGTACACTTCGCCGATAAAAACGTATTGCTGCAACCGGCCAAAAAACAGCGCCTGCTCAAACAATATGACAGCCTGAAAGTAAACAACCTGCTTATCCTGGACATTACCGACATTGGCGGAACCGGCGCGCAGGGTTCTTATGTGTTGCTGCTAACCGCTTACAACCGCACCGCCAAACTCATGACCGCGAAGCAACGGGCCTATACCCTGCAAAGCGATACCTACGAAAAACTGATCCGCGATTTTCTGCAGCAGGTAAACCAATACAGCCCGGTTTATTTCGATAAAGCTCCGCCCCGGCCGGCGGTAAAACCAACGCTGGCCGCCGAACCGGAGCTGAAAGAAGCGCCGGCCCAGCAAAATGCGACCCAAACCGGCGCTAAAACCATTAAATACCCAACGGTTTCGCTTACCGTGGAAGACATGCAGCGCGGCAACGGCGGGATGCACTCGAACTTTTATTACTATGTAGGCGCCGACCAGCGCGAACGCAATGCCGGCTTTTTCGGGCAGCACCTCAAGAAAGACATCCAGGCTAGTCCGGATGCCCTGAAAGAACTGGAAAAGTACCGGAATTATAAAATAGCTTACCTGGCCGAAAGAGTAGTGTTTGTGGGGGCAGTTGCGCTTTACATGAGTCAGGTGTGGAGTGGCGATGATGCTGTATATTTTAACGACACCCAAAAACTTGCGGTTGGCCTGGCTGGTGGCAGCCTGATTCTGAATATAATCCTGAGCCGCAAAACCAACCAGCACATGTACCGGGCCATAGACGAATACAACGCTTTTGCCACCATGCAGAACAATACCGGTTTTTATAAACTGAAGCCCGATAACTGGAGCCTGGGCGCCGTTTACGACAAAAAAGTAGTGCCGGGAATTACTTTACAGTGGAATTTGCGCTAACAAACATGCCCCTTACTCCTTTTTCGCCGGAAAGCCGGAAATACCTGGAAGAAAACAAAAACGCCGATCCGGCCACGCTCATGCTCCAGGCCAAACGACACCCCAACCTGCCGGTGGCCGAACTGGTGCAGCAGATCCAGGCGCGGCAGAAAGCTAAAAATAAACTCCCGGACTGGGCTGAGAATTACGACCTTCTTTTTCCGGCCAATTTATCGGTAGAACAGGCTTCTTCGGAGCAAACCGCGCGTTATAAAGCCAGCCTCGTTTCCGGGGAATTGCTCGTGGACCTGACCGGCGGTTTTGGGGTAGATGTGTTTTATTTCGCGCAACAGTTCCGGCAGGTTTACCACGTGGAACAAAATCCTGAACTGAGCAAAACGGTACAATTCAACTTCGGAAAACTGGGAGTTAGCAACGTTACTTTTTATACCGGAAATGCTACTGTTTTTCTGGAGAATTTCACGAGCACTGCCGATTGCATTTACCTCGATCCGGCCCGCCGTGGCACGGCCAGCCAGAAAGTACACCTGCTGGAAGATTGCGAACCGGACGTACTGCAATTGCTCCCGGTTTTACGGGCTAAAAGCCGTAGCGTTCTGCTAAAGACCTCTCCCCTACTGGACATAAACCTGGCCGTAACCCAACTGAAAACGGTGCAGCGCATCTGGGTAGTTGCCGTAGAAAACGAATGCAAGGAAGTGCTTTACCAGATCGGTCATACCGTAAACCCGGACCCGGAAATAACGGCCGTAAACCTGAGTAGTAAACAGGAAAATACGGCGTTCACCTTTCGGAAATCGGAAGAAGAAACGGCAGAAGTACGTTATTCGGAGCCCCAGCAATTCATTTACGAACCCAACGCTGCTTTTATGAAAGCCGGCGCTTTCCGGCAAATTGCCCAACGTTTCAGTTTAAGCAAACTGCACCGGAACAGCCATTTATATACATCCGAAGAACTGGTTCCGGATTTTCCCGGCCGGGTTTTTAAGCTGAAAACGATAGCGAAATACCAGAAAAAAGCGCTGTTGCAATTAGCTCCGGAAAAGAAAGCCAACATTACGGTGCGCAATTTCCCGGAAACGGTCGCCCAGATCCGGCAGAAAACCGGCCTGAAAGAAGGCGGCAACCTGTACCTCTTTGCTACTACCGATCTGCATCAACAACCGGTGGTACTGGTTTGTGAGAAGGTTTAATTGTTAAATGGTTGCATGGTTAAATGGCTGGCATGAACTGCTTTCGTTTTAAGCAGCAAAACAAATAACACTTTATCCATTGCGTTTTTAAGAAAAGGTTTAACTTAGTGGTGTTATTACCAGCCTTACGCATATGGATACCCCTTTACTTTCCCGCTCTGTTTAAAAAAAAATCCTGCTTCTAATCTGCTTTTTTTGCATTTTAAGCTTTCCCGCTAATGCCCAGAAAGAAGCCAATAACTGGTATTTTGGTCATCGTTGCGGCATATCTTTCAATTCCAACCCACCGCGCGTAATTTTAAACAGCGCATCAACAGGGCAGTTTAATTCTGCAATTTCAGATGCCGCCGGAAACACCCTGTTTTATTTTACAGGATCGGGCCCATCAAGACCAAACCAAAGCTATCTTATTAACAGGAACCATCAGCCAATGCCGAATGGTCTTTTTAATGCAGCAAGCCTCCATAACTTAATTATTCCCTGGCCTGGGCAGCAGCAGAAATATTTCTTCTTCAACGCAGAGCAGGTATCAACTCCAAATCCAGTTAGCAGCCTTTACTATAACGCTTATTCAGTGGTTGATATGGCCATAAATAACGGCTTAGGGGATGTTACATCGGTAAAAAACACCTTCCTGATAGATAGTACCTTCTCTACACCTGTTTCAGTTAAGCATCGGAATAACCGCGACTATTGGATCATTTTTTCCCCTGTCGCATCAAATACTTTTAAAGCTTTTCTTATTTCACCAGCAGGTATAAATACAACCCCGGTAACCAGCAATTTAAGCTCAGTACCGCCTTTAGGATTTATTTGGGAAATAAAAGCTTCACCCGACGGAAAGACGCTGGCAGTTTCAAATAGTGCTCTTAATTCAGATAGCCTCCGGCTGCTGAACTTTGATCATGCTACCGGTATGGTATCCCCGAAATTGGCTATTCCGACCCTTACTCAAGCCTATGGTCTTGAATTTTCTCCCGACGGGACAAAGCTCTACAGTGTCCGCCATGATTCTGCCGGAATTAATTCAACGTTCGCGCATCTATACCAATACGATCTTTCAGCCGGCTCGGCAACTGCTATTGGCAGCAGCGAAACACACATTTATTCCTACGGTCACAACTATCATCTCAATGATATGCAGGTCGGGCCAGATGGTAAAATCTACGAGATAGCAAGTAGCACACGAAGATATCTTAATGTCATAAACCGCCCGAACCTGAAAGGTAAAGCATGCCGTTTTGTTCCGAATGCAATCGATCTGGACCCAGGCACCGGACGAACCAGATTTAGCGAACGGTTTTTACCCTCCTTCGTCCAGAGCTATTTTTACCGCCCTAAGATCGACCTGCAGCAAACCTGCTTCGGCGACACGGCCCGCTTCCAGCTCAGCAACAATGCTTACGTAGATTCGGTGCGCTGGAACTTCGGCGATCCGGCTTCCGGCGCTTTGAATAAGAGTACGGCTTTTAATCCGAAGCACTTCTACGCCACGCCCGGTCCTAAACAAGTGCAAGCTATCGTGCACTTCAACTTCACTTCCGATACGCTTAACCAAACCATCTACATTCCGGTTAGTATTACCAAACCAAACCTGGGCCCTGATCGGAGCATCTGTCCCGGCGACACGCTTCTATTGCGTGCTTTCCAGCCCGGAGCCACCTACGAATGGCAGGATTCTATCAATACCGATTCTATTTACGTGGTTACAAAGCCTGGCACCTATTGGGTGCAGGTAAGCAATGGCTGCGGCGTGCGCACCGATTCAGTTACTATCACGTTCGATCAGCCGCTTAGTTTAAGTTTAGGGGCTGACACGCTGCTTTGCCCCGGCCAGCAGTTGCAGCTGCAGGTAAATGCTTCCGGCGCTTCTGTGCTCTGGTCCGATTCCACTACCGGCAACAGCATTACCGTTACCCAACCCGGAACCTACTGGGCCCAGCTCAGCAACAGCTGCGGCTCTTGGCGCGATTCCATCAATGTCAGCTACCGTCCTGCTCCTGTTGCTCAATGGCTGCCAAATGACCTTACCCTCTGCAAGCAAACGCAATACACCATTAACGGCACTCATCCCGATGCACTCAGTTATAAATGGCAGGATGGCAGCACTTCTTCTACCTTTACGGCTACCGTTTCCGGCACTTATTGGCTCGAAGTTACCACTGCCTGCACTACCGTCAGGGATTCTATTCATATAACGCTCATCCCTACCCCGCCCATAAACTTAGGCCCTGATACGCTGCTTTGCCCCAGTGAGCGACTGCAATTGCAAGTAAGCACCCGGGGCGGCAATATTCGTTGGCAGGACGGCAGCACCGATACAACCTTTACCGTTACCAAAGCCGGCATTTATTGGGCCCAGATCAGCAACAGTTGCGGAAGCTGGCGCGATTCGGTTAGGGTAAGTTACAGAAGTCCTTCCATTACTAACTGGCTGCCCAAAGACACTACCCTCTGCCTGCAGAACAGGTTCGTGATAAACGGCCAGCACCCGGATGCGATCAGCTATAAATGGCAGGACGGCAGCAGCAATGTTGTATTTGAAGCCAAAACTTCCGGCATTTACTGGGTAGATGTAACCACTGCCTGCACCACCCTTCGCGATTCGGTACAGATCACGCTCCTTCCCCTTCCTGCCAGGCTCCTGCCAACAGATACCCTGCTCTGTTCCGGCGAAAGCATCCACTTAAAAGCGCCACCGGGAAAAAGCTACAAGTGGAGCAACGGCCAGACTTCCCAATCCATCACCGTCAGCCAGCCGGGAGCCTACAAAGTTGAAGTAGGAATGGGTGAGAATTGCTTCTACTCCGGTGCGGTAAATGTAAAAGAAGAACGCTGCTACCGCACTGCCTTCATTCCCAACCTCATCACGCCCAACAACGACAACACTAACGATCGTTTCGACCCAAAGGGACTGGAAGCCGGACCATGGCAACTGGAGATCTATAACCGCTGGGGAAGCCGCATCTACCAGAACAGCAACTACACCAACCAATGGCCGGAACAGGATATTCCGGCGGCTACCTACTACTACCTGCTCCGAAACAAAGAATCCGGGAAAACCTATAAGGGATGGATCGAAGTGGTGAAGTAAAGGAAGGTAAAAAATCAACTTGAACGGATAAAGTCGTTCACACGCATCCTGCAAGTTTAGCGAAGCGTAACTTGTGGGTATTTATTGGTCAGTTTGTAACTGACCTTGCCTGCAAGGCAAACCTCCTGCCTGCTATGGAAAACTGGAATATTTGATCAGCTACTACCGCCTTTACAAACTGGCTATTTGAAGAAAGTCACAAATTGCAGCTATACCTACGACAGGCTATGACCTTTAAATCAGGTTATCTTACCGCATTCGCAGGCTTTAAGCACCGACGTTACGCAACCAGGATAAAAGAACCAACTATGTGCCAGGTTTAAGCGGAGTCACAACTTGTGAATTTTCTGATGGCCGGTTTATAATGACAAAAAGCTGCTGATCCAATGTCATTCAATTTCATAGCAGCCAGCAGCTTTGGTTGCCTTGCAGGCAAGGTCAGTTAAAAACTGACCAATGGTTTACCCACAAGTTACGCTTCGCTAAACTTGCGGGATGAACAAAAATCCTGCTCTCGTTACGTCAGTTATTCATTTACTTCGCTTTACTCGTCCAGGGGTTTTCCTTTACCCGGAAGCGCCAGGCCAGCAAGGCATGTTCTTCGGCATAGGCAATCCCTACGCGCGGACTTTCCAGAATTTCAGTTTCCGGAATTACGATCCCCTGATCTTCCAGCCAGATAAGGTTTCCGGAAAGGTTTTCGCCGTAGTGTTTGGTGGTGATGCCCAGCGCCTGGGTAAGCAATCCGGGACCGGCTGTTAAATTGGGCTGAATCTTGGGTAAGTTCCGGCGGAGCTGCATTTCCTTCAGGCCTTCGGTTGGTTCTATAGCTCTTACCAAAACGGCATCAGCGCGGCCGGACACATTCGTAATAATATTGAAAAGCGTGTACATGCCGTAAATCAGATAGGTGTAGGTTACGCCGCCTTCCTGGTACATGATTTCGGTGCGTTTGGTCCGTCGGCCCAGGTGCGCGTGGCAGGCCTTGTCGTTCTCCCCGCAATAGGCTTCCGTCTCCACGATCATGCCCCCGGTTAAAACACCATCGATGTTCGAGTACAGGAATTTTCCGAGCAAATCGCGGCTGACTTCCACCACATCCGGCCGGGTATAAAATTCTTTCGGAAGCTTCATTTTTAGTGATTAGTGATTAGTGATTAGTGATTAGTGATTAGTGAGGTACGCGTTTTAACAGGAAGGTTTCAATGAATGGGCCTTTTTCGTATTTTATCTATTCCCTTATCTTCACATTTCCTCATTTCCATATTATCTAATTTTCAAATCTTCAAATTTTCAAATCTCCAAATCTTCTAATCTTCAAATTATTCCTACCTTTGCAGCAGATTAGGTGATGAATTCCGCTGCCGCGGGAAACGTCTTAAAAGGGAAACAGGTGCAATACCTGTGCTGTTCCCGCAACTGTAATCTTCGAACCAGTCCGGTTTAATCTGAAGCCACTGTCTGAAAGGATGGGAAGGCTAAACCGGGGAAGAGAGCCAGGAGACCTGCCTTTTTGAATTGTTTGTGGTATGCTTTCGGGAAAAAAGGCAGAAACAGCTCGGCTCATAAATCTGATCTTCATTTTTCCGGCTTTGCTGCATTTGTTCCCGAAGAAGTTTTTCTGAAGGAAAGAATGACGTTTAAGCTTTTTGCGTTGGCAGGTTTATTTCTGGCTTCCTGTCTTGCAGCACAGGTGCAGGCCCAGGGAACCGATACGCTTGCCGGTAAACAAATAAAAGAGGTTCAGATTACCGCCCGCCGGCCCGAAACCTTTGCTCCCGGCAGCCGCCAGACGGTTATCGATTCAGCTTTCCTGGAAAACAACAATGCCGGAAACCTGGCCGATATCCTGCAGCACCGGACGGCAGTTTATGTGAAATCCTACGGCTCAGGCCAGCTTGCTACTTTGGCTTTCCGGGGCACTTCCGCCAGCCATACCGCCGTGCTCTGGAACGGCTTCAACATTACCCAACCAACTTTAGGCCAGTTAGATTTTTCCCTTTTGCCGGTAAGCGCCATTAGCGGCGTGCAATTGCAGCACGGATCGGCGGGCTCTAATTTCGGGTCGGGCGCAATCGGCGGCGCTGTGCTGCTTTCTTCCCCTACGGAAATTCAACCCGGAATTAAGTTACATGTGCAACAGGATCTCGGCAGTTTCGGCCAGCGGTTTTCCCAGGTAAGCGGTAGTTACGGTTCCCGGAAATTTGGCATAGATGCGGCCGTTTTCCGGAAAGAAACTAAAAATGATTTTCCCTTTACCAATACTGCCAGGTTCGGTAGCCCGGAAGAACGGCAGGAAAATGCCGGCTCCCGGCAAACAGGCTTCACCAATAACCTGACCCTCAGGCTTAGCCCCAAAAGCAAACTTTTTATCCGAAACTGGTACACCGGCAGCGACGTGGAAGTACAGCCCAACATGGCGTCCGAAAACAACCACGCCCGCAACCTGAACCGGAATTTACGTCTGATGTCGGAGTGGGAACAGCGGTCGGGGTTAGGAAATACTAACGTGCGGGTAGCTTACTTTCACGATTTTATGCGCTACACCCAGGATGGCCTTCTTCCTTCCGATTCCAAAGTAAAAACCTACCAGCTGCAGGCTGAACAGGGCTTCTTTTTTAAAGACTGGCTCCGGCTGAACCTGGGCGGCGATGCCCAGCTTTTCGATGCTGAAGTAGCAGATTATGGCAGGAAGGTAACCGAGAAACGCGCTTCCGCCTTCGCCCTTTTGCGAGCCGAAGTTTTGAAAAACTTAAGCCTGAACCTGAACTGGCGGCAGACTTTTATCCAAGGGTTTAACCCGCCGCCTTCGCCGGCTGCCGGTTTCAGTTACGGGCTTTTAAATACCGAAAAGTCGGCTTTAATCTGGAAAGGAAATATGAGCCGGGGTTACCGCGTACCAACCCTGAACGACCGTTTCTGGCCTCCCGGCAACCCAAACCTGCACCCCGAGGACAGCCGGAATTACGAAACTGGTTTGGCTTACGGATTCACAGCCGAAAAAGTAAGTTTTGAAACGGAGCTTACCGCCTACCGCATGTTGGTCGATAACTGGATCCAGTGGCTCCCGAATGAGCACAACAAGCTTACGCCAATAAACCTGAAGAAAGTAAAAGCACAAGGTTTTGAGTCTTCAGCCAAAATACGATACCGATTTAATGGGGGACAACTTATTACCGGCGGCAACTATGCTTATACGCTTTCTAAACAGGAACAAACTTATGTAGGTTCCGACGAGCTTGCAGGCAAGCAGCTTATTTATGTTCCCGTTACCACTGGTACTGCTTTTTCGGACCTGACCTACAAAACCTGGCTTTTGACCCTGAACTGGCAATATACCGGTTACCGGTTTATAAATCCGGAGAATACCCGCTGGTTGCCAGCTTATGGTTTGCTGGATATTACTGCCGGAAAAACCTTTAGAATGAAGTGCTACCAGGTGCAGGCCTTAGGCCGGATCCATAACCTGGGCAATACCATTTATCAGAACCTGGAATATCTGGCCATGCCGGGCCGGAGCTACAGCTTAAGCCTGCGCTTTCAATTCGATTCAAACAAATAAACTCAAATAACCAATGAAGAAACTTAAGTTCCCCTCCTTATTTCTTACCGGGCTTTGCCTGAGCGGCAGCCTTCTTTTCAGCAGCTGCGAAAAAGAACCAAAGTCAACCCCTGCCCCGGTAGCTCCCACGCCACCCGGCGCAAAAGGGCCTTATGAGCATGGCGTATTCGTAATTAACGAAGGCAATACGCTGGGAGCCATCAGCTATTACAACCCTTCCAGTAAGGTAGTTAGAAAAGACATCTTCCAGGATGAGAACAACCGGCCGGTAGGGCAGTTCCTGCAATCGATGGCGGTGCATAACGAAAAGGCGTACCTGGTAGCAGGCGGAAGCAAGAAACTTGAAATAGTAGATGCCAATACCTTTAAGAGCATTGGAGTGATCAGCGGCCTGGAAATTCCGCGTTATTTTATAACTTCCGGCAATAAAGGTTATTTAACCGATTATGTAACGTATAGCGGTAACGGGCAGGTAAACATTATCGATCTGAATACAAACACCATTACCAAAACCATAACGGTTGGCAAGTTGCCGGAATTAATGGCCATTGTAGAAAACAAGCTTTACATAACCAATTCCGCCGATAACTTTATTTCCGTAATTAACCTGACCACCGAAACTGCCGAAGCCCCGATAACCATTGGCCAGGGACCTTCCAGCCTTGTAGTGGATGCCAATAAGAAACTTTGGGTGCTTTGCGGCTCCTCCTATGGCACCGATCCGGGTTCGCTGGCCCAGGTAGACCCGGTAACCGGAGCTGTGGAAAGAAATTTCCCGATCCTGGCCAGGAGCGCTTCGCCCCAAGACCTGGCCATTAACGGCCAGAAGAACCGGCTTTATTTTACGCTCGATAATAAGATCTACAGCATGGGTATTTCCGATGCGGCCCTTCCAGCCACCCCGCTCGTTGACCGGGGCACGAAAGGTTTTTATGGCCTTGGCGTAGACCCACAGGAAAATATTATTTACGGCGCGTATGCCCCGGATTTTTCTTCCGAAGGAAAGGTGATCCGCTATAACCCGGGTGGGGCGGCTATCGATTCGTTTAATGTAAGCGTAGGGCCGAACGGCTTCGTGTTCAAATAAAAGTACTTTTGTTGCTGGCTGGATTTAAACCCAAAACAGTACCGTTTTAAACCATAAAACCCGGTTAGCTGAAACTAACCGGGTTCTTTGTTTACAGGCAGGCAATCGTTATTTTTTATCGTTGTGGGTTTCGGTGTGCGGTGTTTTCTTCGATCTTTCGTACGGATCGTTTTCCACTTTGGCCGTATCCATTAAGGCATTTATGGTATCCTGGTGGGTTTTAGCGGTGTTGCTCGTGTTTTCGCCTCCCCGATCCATGGCATCCGGGTTTTTGTCTTTTACATCCCCTTCTTCTACATTGGTTTCGCCGGGTTCGGTACCGGTACTGCAGGCCGCCAGGCCGGTAATGGAAGCGGCAAAAATTAAGCTGAAAGCGCGGGGAGCCAGAATCTGGAAAAATGAGTTCATAGGTTTCTCTATGTTTAGTGGATGGTTTAGTGGATGCTTGCCGTTTGCCGGCTTCGTTGCTCCCTTCTTACGGGAACAGGGAGCTTTGGTTAATCCTTAGTTAATCCGGAAAAGAAAGCCTGCCCGGCCACCCATTATTAAATGCCAGCCAATTCGCGTATCTTCGTAGTTGATTTAGAAGTGTGATTTAAATGCACGCTTTGCGCGGTAAAACCGAAATTTAAACCCGCTTTAAGCAAGCGCCAAAACCGTAGCGTTTTGAAAGAAAAAGGAATGAAACAGAATACCCCACGCTACGCGCAACGCCGGCAGCCTGCCAAAGCGCCGGCCAGGAAACTTCCGTGGCTATCGGAAAAGCAACAGCGCGCCCTGATCGTAATTTTCCTGCTGAGCTTTTTTACTTCGCTGGTGCTGGAGCTGTACGTGTTTGGTTTCCCGGATGGCTTTTTCGTACGGTGGTTCAGCGCTTTAATGGTTATTTTTTTACTTATTAGTGGTACCGTTCTGGGCATTATTCCGCTGGTAAATTACGTATCAAACCGCTGGCTGCGTTTCTGAAAAAAACGAATCTTTATCCTGAAAACCTGAACGCAAATAAACCCAAACAAAAAGCCCCGGCTATTTAATAACCGGGGCCTTTTCGTTTCAAATTGCTACCCTTTACCGGGTGAGCATCAGTTTCTGGTCGTAAACTTTCTCAGGAGTTTTTACTCTTACCACATATACGCCCGGCGCATTCCCGGAAAGGTCAAGCTCAACGGTTTCACCTTCCTGGCTTTTTACCGTTTTGCGAAGCACTACCTGGCCCAGCACATTTGTAATCTCAATTGCGGCGTTCCCTTTCATACCGATTCCCGACTGCAATTTAACCAAACCATTTGCCGGATTTGGGTACAGCTTAAAGGCCTGGGCGGAAGCATCTTCTCTAAGACCAGAGACAATAAGTCCGCTAGAAAAAAACAAGCTATCACGAACGGTAAGCAGGAAAGAGTGAGCCCGGTTCTTTTGCCCGGTGGTAAACATCATCATGCAGGCGTCGTCTACATAATCCATGTAATTCATGAACATGGCGCCGTTGGTATTAAATCCGGTACAGGCAGCTCCGGCTCCGTTAACCAGCGGAAACCTTGGGCAGCCATAATTTTCTCCTTTTTGCAGCGGCGTATCGTTTACCAGATCATCGTCGAAACAGGCGGGCTCATCGCCCCAGATGTGATAGAGGCCCAGCCAATGCGCAACTTCGTGGGTTGTGGTCCGCCCTTTATTAAAAGGCCGGGAAACTGTACCCGTTCTGCCGAAATACTGGTACCCGATTACGACCCCATCGGTAGAAGCCGGTCCGGAATTCGGGAATTGCGCATACCCCAGCAAGCCCCAATCCAGATTACATACCCAAATGTTCAGGTACTTATTCCGGTCCCAGCCGTCTTTACCTCCCAGACTGTCAAATTTCACGGCATCATCGTCCAGGAATGAGTTCTGAGTAGTTGACGTGCGGGTAATGCCGGTGGTCGGGTTTCCGTTCGGGTCGCGGTTAGCCATTTCAAAACGGATCTGCATATCAGCGGCCAACCTTTTAAAAGGTGCCGGTATGTTCGCCGTATCAGGGTTCAGTTTATTATAATCTTCGTTCAGCACATCTATCTGCGACTGAATCTGCGCCTGCGAAATATTCTGGGTTGCATTGGCATATATTACGTGAACCACTACCGGAATGGTAATAACGGCAGCACCTGCGCGGGCATGGTTTTGCGGCGTTTGCGCGGCAATTTCCCGGTCCAGTTTGTTTAAGCGGGCTTTGGTTCCCGGGTATTGCTGCTCCAGCCTTTCCAGGTTGGGCATGGTAGCGCAGGTGCGCTGGGCCTGGGCCGCCTGCAAGCTAAAAAAAGTAAGTCCTAACCCAAACAGTAACTTTTTAAACATAAAACACTAAAATATAAAATGAAAAAAATAAAACAGGTTGAAAAAGCAAAAGTTTGGGTTCAGGTTTAAAGGTACGGGCGGCAATAAAAAGCTACTAATTTACGGAATTCTGGTTTATAATATATTATTTATCTGCTCTTTTATCTTTTCCAGTTCCTCTTTCATTTCCACTACCAGGTGTTGAATGGTGGCATCGTTGGCCTTGGAGCCGATGGTGTTTATTTCCCGGCCTATTTCCTGGGCTATAAAAGCTAATTTCTTCCCGGTTGGTTCCGGCAGGTACACGGTTTCGGTAAAATAGTGCAGGTGGTTCAGCAAACGGACTTTTTCTTCGGCAATATCCAGCTTCTCGATGTAATAGATCATTTCCTGCTCAAAGCGGTTCTGGTTAAAGCTTTCCGAAGCGCTGATCTCGGCCAGATGCCCCTGAATGCGCTGGCGGATCTGCTCCACCCGCGAAGGATCGTGCTTTTCAATCTCTGAAAGCAATATCCTGATCCGGTCTATATACGAAATGATCTCAGCGGTTAAGGCTTTGCCTTCGTCCTGCCGGAAGTGGTTCAGGTTCAGCAACGCTTCCTGCAGCACCGGCAACACCTGCTCCCAGGTAAGCATATCGGCTTCGCTTTCCTCCGTTGCCTGGTCTGCCTGCATTACTTCGGGCATTTGCAGCGCCAGCCGGAAAAGCTCGTTCTTACTGGCGCCTACGCTGTCTGCGGCCGTTTCCAGGTCGCGGTAATAAGCCTGCAGCAACTCGTGATTTATCCGGTTCTTGGCCTTAGCCGCCTTGTTAAGGGTATAGTCGATATTCAGGTTAACTTTCCCGCGGATCAGGTTTTTGCTTATCAGGTTCCGGATCTCTAGTTCTTTTTCCATCAGAAAACGCGGCAGCCGTAAGCTCAGATCCAGGCTTTTGGAATTCAGCGATCTTAGTTCTATGGTAAGGGAATAAGTATCGGCTTCCAGGCGCGAAAGCCCGAAACCGGTCATGGATTGTAACATATCTGCAATTTAAAAACAGGTAAAAATACGGCTTTTTCCGTTGCCTGCCGCTTTATTGTCTGAAAATATAGCCACATTGTATTATCTAGGGAATCTGAAAGCAAACGGTATAAAAAACTGCATAAAAGTAAGTTAGCCCTGCAGAAGCACCGTTTTTTATTTATCTTTGAGCTATGAAATTTGGAATAGTAATTTTCCCCGGATCCAACTGCGACCAGGATGTAATAGACGTTCTGAGCCAGACCATGAACCAGCAGGTAGTAAAGCTGTGGCACAAAGACCACGACCTGCAAGGCTGCGATTTTATTATGCTGCCCGGCGGCTTTTCTTACGGCGATTACCTGCGCTCCGGCGCCATTGCCCGTTTCTCCCCGATCATGCAGGAAGTAATTCAGCATGCCAACCGCGGCGGTTACGTAATGGGTATCTGCAACGGATTCCAGATCCTGACCGAAGCCGGTTTGTTGCCGGGCGCGTTGCTGCGTAACCAGGAGCAGAAATTCCTGTGCAAAAACGTGTACATTAAGCCCGAAACCAAAAACCTGCTGCCAACCAGCCTGCTCGATACCAACAAGCCTTATAAAATTCCGGTTGCGCACGGCGAAGGCCGCTTCTACACCGATGCCGATACCCTGAAAAGAATTCAGGACAACGACCAGGTAATGTTCCGCTATTGCTCCCACGATGGTCTGGTAACCCCGGAATTCGACTGCAACGGTTCGCTGGATAATATTGCCGGCATCAGCAACGAGGGCCGCAACGTGTTTGGCATGATGCCGCACCCGGAACGCGCCGCCGATCCGGATTTGGGCAACACCGATGGCAAAGCGATCTTTGAATCGCTGCTGGCCGGGGTGCTGGCGTAAGCCTTTTTAAGACACAAATATCAGGACACAGGTAGCAAGACCTGAGGTTTCAGGTGTGTACCATATTTTAAAAGCGAAGTAGCTGTGAAAGTTGCTTCGCTTTTTTGTTTATCTTAACTGAAAAAAAGAACACGATGGCGCAAGTGTTCAGCCGGCCTTTGCAGGTTGCCTGAATCAGGATTCTCGGGATTTAAGGATTTTCAGGAATAATGTCTGATCTACGATTCTTATGATTCTCCTGAATCCCACGATTCATGTACGGACAGGGCTTGACCTGTCCCCACGTTATTGCGACAATCTTTTGAACACGATTTAAATGGCTTTCCAGATAAACAGGATCTCTTTGATTTTGAATATTTAATTGGGAATACGTGTTCAGGAATGCGTGGGACAGGTCAAGCCCTGTCCGTACATCCCAAATCCCAAAAATTATGATTCACCTTTTCCCCGCAAAACCGGATCATTTTAATCACAAAAATTTAACAAAAGCACCGCCAAAAAAGCCCTCCCCTGTTTTTAGGGGAGGGTTGGGAGGGGTAAACCAACTGCCTTGCGTCAGGAAAGCCTAAGTACTTTTTCAGCCCGAAACGCTACCCTTTCCTACTTTACGATCCCCAACGCCGCATCCGCCAGGTCATATACATCCTGCAGGTGCATGCCTTTTTTCTCGCCACGTTTTTCGCCGAGCCGTACAATTACCAGTTCTTTTTCCGGCACCATAATTATGTACTGACCTAAAATACCACGGGCATAGAAAATCTCCAGGCCTTTATAATCCGGAATAAGCCACCAGTGCAGGCCGTAAAAATCGCCTTTTGCGCCGCTTAGTTTATCGGGTAAATGGGTGGGAGTTAAAGAAGCTTTTACATAGGCAGGCGGCACGAGCGTATCGCCTTTCCAGATGCCGTTCTTTAAGTAAAGCTGGCCCAGACGGGCAAAATCGCGGGCATTGGAGTAAAGGCAGCAATACGCTTTTTCTACCCCGTCTTTTTTGTCGAGGCTCCATTCGGCCGCATGCTCGGCGCCTAGCGGTTTCCAGAGCCGGTTGGCCGCGTAGGCGCTAATCGATTGCCCGGTTGCTGCCTGCAGTACCAATGCCAGCACCTGCGTATTCCCGCTTTTATAGAAGAATTCTTTTCCGGGTTCGGTTTCCACTTCCTGCCGGTGGATCAGGCTTTTCAGGTCATTGCCGTAGTAAGCTTCCGTGGTCATGGAAAGCGGGTTGCTGTACGATTCGTCCCAGTTCAGGCCGGAACTCATGGCCAGCAAATGCCGCAGAGTTATCTTACTTTTCCGCCCTTGCTTAAACTCCGGCAGAAAATCGCCAACGGGTTGGTCTATACTTTTAATCTTGCCATCTTTCAGCGCCACGCCCACCAGCATGCTTACTACGCTCTTGGCCACTGAAAACGAATTGGAGAGCGATTCCGGACCGTAGCCGTTCCAGTACTTTTCCAGCAGAAGCGAATCGCGGTGAATCACCAGAAAAGCCACGGCCTTTAGTTGTTCCTGTTTTGAGGCAAAAGCTGCTGGTAAAGGCTGCCGGTTGTAAAGCCTGGAAACCGGCCAGGGCTGGGGCGCCCGAGCCGGCAAAATGCGTTCTTCAAAGATCCGGTTATCGTCTATGCCGGCAAAGTTGTAGTACAGCGCCCGGTAAACGTAATTTTTGCCGGTTATATAAAGCGTTGCGGCGCTGGCTCCTAAAAGAACCAGCGCCGCAACGGCTGCAAGCTTTAATTTTTTCATGTTTTTAGAAATCGTATCCCAGGGTCAGGTAAAAACGGGGTTTACTTTCCTGGTTATTTTCCCGTCCCCAGGCCACATCGAGCTTCCCGTAAACTCCCAGCAAAGTGGTGCGGGCGCCAAAACCATAGCCTATCAGGAAAGGGTTCTGAAAATTAGTAACGGTTGCTTCAAAGCCATTGCCGTTGCCGCCAATTACCTGGGTATTGAACGAGTTGTTGCGGTTAAAAGGGTTCCGGCCGGAATAAGCAGTACCGGCGTCGAAGAAGGTGGTAAGCTGCAGATTGTTAAAGAAGCCCGAATAAACCGGACTCCGGAATAGATACTGGACAATAGGCAGGCGCAGCTCGGCATTGTAAAGCAGGTACTTCGGCCCGCGGCGGGCGGCATACGGGAAACCGCGCAACGGCGTAGCAAACTGCAGGAAAAATACGTCGGCAGCCGAAGGAAGCTGGTCGAAGTACTTTTCTTCGCTTGAGAACAGCCAGTTATCCATCCCCCCTAGCAGGAACTGCTTTTTCGAATTGCCTAAAAAGGCGCCGTAAGCCACCCGGCTGGCAAAAATTAGCTGCTTGTGAATTTTCTGGTAGTGGCGCAGATCGGCATAAAACTTACCAAAACTATTTTTGTCGTTGCTCAGCCCTTTATAAGTGGCAATTCCGACTTTCATGCGGGTACCTTCCAGCATGTTTATGCCCGTAATTATGGAATTATCGAAAACCAGTTCCCCACCAAAACTGCCAAAATCATAAACGCTGTCTTTTTCGGGCAGGTTGGTTACGGCTGAACTCCGCATGTTTATAAACTGCGGCGTAGCCCTTATGCTTACGTTGTGGGTAAGCGGGTAACTAACCGAAGGTTTAAACTCGTGGCGGCTGAAGCGGTAAAAACCGCCATTATCCAATTGGGTAAAAATGGTCTGCTTCCGGTAGGCTACTTTCAGATCGTAGCGCTTGCGCAGGTTCGTGTATTCGCCGTAAAAGTCGCTGGTGCGCAGATCGGTTACGGCAAACACCCCGCCTCTTATCCGGTGATTTTCAAAAAGATCCGACATGTTAACCTGCCCAATCAACCCGAAGCCCATTAAATTATCGACATAAACCGAAGAAATTACATTATCGATGCTGAAGCGCAGATCGTAATTATATGGCCCGGTTATCTGGAGCGCTTCGGCTGTAGCGGGGGGAGCCGGCGCAGGCGCCTTGGCAGTTTCTTTAACCGGCTGCTTCTCCGGACTGGTTTTATCGAACTGATAATTTTTTACATCGATCGGTTTATCGCCGGCAGGTTTACCGGCAATCGGTTTTTCGGCTTTGGTTTGCTTTGCAGCAGTATCGGCGGGCGCAATCTTCTTCAGCGTTTCCCGCACTACCGGCTGACGGCTGCGGTTTTCCAGTGTTTCCTGGCGCACGGTTTTCATGGCTACGGCCGGAACGGTGGCCGTAAATTCCCGGAACTGGTACACATTCTGGCGGGCGCGTTCGGTGGAAGTAAAGACCAGGTTTCCGCTTAACTGATGAAAATCGTAGGTCTCTATGTTCTGCAGGAAATTTGAAACGCGGCCGCTCTGGCCACCGGCAAAGTTATACCGGTGCAAACTCCGGATCCCGCTTTCTTCGCTGATATAAACCAAACCGTTCGGCACGGCCACCGGCTGCGTTTCGTTGGAAATGGTAGAAGTTAGCTGCCGGAAGCGGTAGGTATTGCGGTCCGGGAAGTACAGGAAAAGGTCGTAATTATCTACCGTTTTGTCGAAGCTGCCGGTTACCGTTCCCAGGGAATCGAGCCAGCGGTTCGAGGAAAAGGCAATGGTATTGCTTTCTTTCAGGAAAACCGGAAAACGGTCGTCGAAAATATCGTTGGTTAATTGCTCCGGCTGGCGCGAACTGCGGAAAAGGTAAAGGTCGGACTGACCGTTTTTCACCGCACTCATTACCAGCAGTTTACCGTCGTCGGAATAATTAATGCTGTTTACTGCGCTGAACTGGCTCAGGTTGGTTACGGTAGGAGTTCCGCTGTCGAGGTTCAGGCCGGTAAGTACCAGCTGGCCTTTCTTCTCTTCCACTACGCTCAGCACCTTGTTGTTCCGCCAGGCCAGTACCGGCAGGTTGTAATTCACTTTCTGGTCCGGGGTTTTATAACCGCCGCGGCGAATTACTTTATCTTTTCCGGTAGCCAGATCGCGGACAATTACTTTGTAGCGGCCCAGATCATTATCCACGAAGGCAACCTGCTTACCATCCGGACTGATCACCGTCTGCGAATACCGGCGGCCGCGACGGTTCGTCGGGCTGATCTGATTTTCGCGGGATACGGATACCAGTTCGGCATCGGGCATGGTGTTCATCTGCAGGTAATGATTGTTCCAGTCGCGCATGAATTTGCGGTAAGGCACGTTCAGGCTGCTGGAAATACCAATTTCGATGTCGCGCGTAATGCGGGTCAGGTTTAAAATATTCTGAATGGAAGTGTACCCGTAGCGTTCGGCAATGTAATTCCAGACCGATTGGCCGGCCAGGCGCTGGTTGCGGAGGAAAATAGTTTCGGGCTTTTTGCCTTCGGTCTGAGCCATCATGTCGCGCATGTAACCGTCCATTTCCACGCTCCAGCCTTCGGCAATATAAGCGGCGGCCCCGGTCAGGAACCATTCCGGCAGCTTGAGCAGGTAACTGCTTTGCAGCACTTCTTTCAGGCTACCGCCGTACATCATGTCGTTCAGTAATTGCTGGGATAAGCGGTAGGTAACAGCCCGTTTGTAATTTACCTGCGATTCTTCGAAAGCGATCTCGATCTTATTTTTCAGGAACAGGGCATCGCTGCCGCTCTGAAAACGGTCGTCGTTCAGACCTAAATTACTCTGGCGCAGGTCGGTAACGGAATTGTAAAGCAGTAAGGTTATTTTGGAATAAGGGTAGTACCCGATGAGGCTGGTAATGCGCTTTAGTTCTTTTTCGGCGTACTCGGCCGTGCGGAGCGCCTGTTCTTTACCCCCTGCGTAGAAATAAACGTCGAAATTCGGGGTGCTGTAATATTGCCACTTAAAGGTTTTGTATTGGATCCGGTTGCGGCCAAACGCCTCCTCTGCTACCTGGGCCGTGGCATTCTGATTGGCCAGCAGGAGCAACAACAACATAACCGGAAACAAAAAGCGTTTTAAAATTTTTATCATAAAGGTAATGCCTGTTCGTAATAAAATTTCTGATACCGGCTTATAGAAACTTCCGGCCAGATACTTCCGTTCCCGCTTAAGGCTTCGGCAAATTGCCGGGCCAGGTATGGTGCCATGAGTACCCCTTTCGAGCCCATGCCGTTGAAGATGCCGAGCACCGGAATCTCCGGATGCAGGCCGATGAGGGGTTTTCGGTCGCGGACGGCCGGCCGGATGCCGGCGGTATGTTCCGTAACCTTAAACGATAATTTCAATAAATTATTTAACCGGCCTTCGAGTTCCGTTTTTCCTTCCGGCGTTGGTCTTTCGTCGGGCTCCCGCCAGTTGTACGTAGCGCCCACTTTCCAGGAGTCTTCCCCTAATGGCACAACGTAAACGCCTTTATTATAGATACATTCAGCGCCCAGATTCTTTACTGAAATATTGAGAACCTCCCCTTTATTCAGGCTGAACGGCAGCCAGCTAAAGTAAGGATTTTTAACCGCCTGGTAGCCTTCGCAGAAGATAAGCCGCCGCGCCTCCAGGTTTTCGTATACAATACCATTCTTTGAAAGCTGCAATTTTCCGAAATCGAAGGTGCCGGAAACAAGCCGGTTTTGCGCTTCGAGTTTTTCACGCAGCAGGGATAGCATTTTCTTCAGCTCCACAAAACCGCCGCGCGTAATTTTCAGGCCGCCCAGTTCCTGGTGAACTTCTTCGGAAGGCGGCAACTCCGGGTACGTGGCTTCGATGTACTCGTTCCAGTGGCTTTCGGCGCTTTTGCCCATCCAGTTGTTCTGTTCTTCTATGCTGGAGAAAAGCTTCAGAATGGGTTTCTGGTGAAAAAGTGCGGTGTTCAGGTCGGCTTCCAGCTCGCGGTAAAAGGCTTCGGCGGCGGGGATGAAATTATCGGCCTGCCAGGTTTTGGCAAAGCGCTTGCCGGCCACGGGGTTTATGAGGCCGGCGGCAACGTTAGAAGCGGAATTGGGTTTCTCGGCATCGAAGACGGCAACCGTATTTCCAAGTTTCTCCAGGGTGCGCGCCAGAATGGCACCGGCCAGCCCATGACCGACAATGAGGTAATCGTAAAGCATGGAGGCAAGTTAAGGGAAGTATGGAATATTTGGTAATTTCTATGGAAGGGGAATAAAAAAACCTCACAGGTTTCGGAAACCCGGGAGGTTTAAGGATGCTTTTCTTGATAAAACGATACCGTTTAAACTGAATTTCTATTAATTATTTCAGGCTTTGTGCCGGAATCTCTTTTATCACCCCGTTCTCGCTAATTACAACTGGCTGGCCTAATTGCTTCTTCAGGGCTTTGAGTTTTTCTGCAGATATTTTCATGCCCTTCAGAATATCGGCTCTTAACTTGGCAGTTTCAGTATTTATCATGTAAATATCTTTTTATATTCCAGGCAAAATATTGAAAGAAGCGGTGGTTTTGCCGGCACCGTTACATCCTGCTAATTATATACAACTTCTTCCTGCTCATTACCCAAAGATAAGAACTAAATCTAGCAGTTCTGGAAATCAGGCCGGCAAATTGAATCTTAAATGAATGATGGAATTACTTCTTCACCACTTTCCGGCTGAACTGTGTTCCATCTTCGGCAATGCCCTGTAGCAGGTAGATACCTTGAGGCAGGTTGTTCAGCGGCACTACTTTTTTAGTGGTTTTAACTACCGTTTGCTGCCATATTTTTTGCCCCTGCAGGTTGTAGAGCCTTAAGGCGCCGGAGAAAGGCTTCTCAAGTTCCAGAGCGATTTGCTGCTGGGCGGGGTTAGGGTAAAGTTTTAAGCTTGATGCAAGCTCCCGGTCATCTTTCAAACCTAAGGCATGATTCCACTTGTGGTGCTTAGCTAGAAAGAAGTTATGTTGTCCAGGAATAATCTGTGCATAACCTGAAAATATGTAATCGCCGTTGGCATCTACTACAATGCTTTTGCTGTTCTCGTAATAACCGAAGCGGTAAAGCACGGTATCTTTTAGAACTGTACCATCCGGGGCTACTTTCATCAGGCCTACATCTCCGTCCATTCCGTTAGAGCGGTCAAACACGGCTATATAATTACCATCCTGAGTTGGTTTGGCTGACATTATGGAAATATCTTGCATGTTTATCCGGGGCCTGATGCTCCACAAGGTATCTCCCTGAGGGTTCATTTTAAAAAGTCGGGCTGCCCCACACACAAGCATATTATTAGCAGGATCTTTTACTGCATCATAAATCCCCCAGGCATAATTCAAATGGCTAAACATTTCATTACCGGACTCATCTATACGCGTGGTTCTTACCTGAGCGGTTTGATATCCTGAGTAGATAAAAATAAAATAGCCGTTACCTAAAGCAACCGGAGCCCCCGGCCCTCCTTGTTCTGTTGTCGAGAACATGTAGCTCCTGGTCCACAAAACATTGCCCCCTTTACTTAATTTCTGCAGATAGGCCAAATTGTTCACCACTACGGTTACAAGGTAATTGCCATCATTTGCGATAATTACATTCCCATAGCTGTCAGCTTGCGGAGATATAACTTGTTTAGTCCAGAGGGTGTCGCCATTGGGCTTCAGCTTCATTATGAAGCCATCATAGTTGCTGGTATTTCCTTTATGGCCACTTCCAATAACTATCAGGTTACCATCGGTATCTTCTGCCACATCATTGGCAGGTGCAAATTGGAACCCTGTTAACAAGTAGGATCGTGTCCAGGTAGTATCTCCATTCGTATCTGTTCTTACAATATAAGTATAACCAGCCCTTACCCCCGCTAATAAATACCCCCCATTTTGCAATGGTGTCATTTTATTCATAAGATGTACTCCGGTAGGGGTGCCATAGGTTTTACTCCAAAGCACCTGAGCTGGAGCAGAAACGGAGAAAAGTAGCAGCGCCAGAAAAGCCAGTAAAGGTGTTTTCATAGATGAAGGTTTTTAAAGTGATGGTGAGCGTGCTTCAAAAGTATAATTCTTTGTTAATAAAACAAATACTTCAATGTTATTTTAGCTTTTCGGCTGAAGCAGTAAAAAGTCTCGAGGAGGAATAAAACCTCACAGGTTTTTAAAACCTGTGAGATTTGGAAACTTAGAACAAAGATTTCACCCAAGCACAAATCACGATCGCTTTAACTTAAATTGGAAATTGGTAAATATAAACGCAATTTTACGGTACGTTTCTAAACTGCTTCTACCCATGACCGTTACCTGCCTCACGTTTAATCCGTTTGCCGAAAACACCTACCTGCTCCACGACGAAACCAAGGAATGCGTGGTAGTAGATCCGGGCTGCTACGATGCCGCCGAAAAAGCAACGCTGCAGAAATTCATTTCGGATAACGGACTGAAAGTGGTGAAGCTGCTGAACACGCACTGCCACATCGACCACGTGCTGGGCAATAAATTTGTAGCCGATACTTACGGAGTTGGCCTGGAGATGCACGAAGCCGATCTGCCTACGTTGCGTGCTATTCCGGCTTATGCGCCTTCTTATGGTTTTGTGAATTACGAAGAACAGCTGCCGGCCGCTTTTTTAATCGAAAACGATACCGTTACCTTCGGCAATACCGAACTGAAGGTGATCTTCGCGCCGGGGCATGCACCGGGCCACGTGGTTTTCTACGACGAACAAGGCAAGCACCTGATCGGCGGCGACGTGTTGTTTCATCAGAGCATTGGCCGCACCGATCTGCCGGGCGGCGATTTTGATACGCTGATTTCGAGCATTAAAACCAAACTGTTCGTGTTGCCGGAAGACGTAACGGTTTATCCGGGTCATGGCCCGAGCACTACCATTGGCTTCGAGAAAAAGAACAACCCCTTCCTTCGCTAAATCGGTAGCTTTTTAAAGAAAAAAGTACGCATGAAAAAACATATCCCGAATACCATTACCTGCCTGAACCTGTTTTGCGGCTGCCTGGCGGTTTACTTTGCTTTTCACGGAAACCTGGTTTACTCCGCTTATCTGGTTGGCCTGGCGGCGGTGCTCGATTTTATGGACGGCATGCTGGCGCGTTTGCTAAGAGCTTATTCAGAGATCGGAAAACAGCTCGATTCCCTGGCCGATATGGTTTCGTTTGGATTTGTGCCGGGCGTGCTCATGTACCATTTACTCGAAAGAGCCTTAGCGCAGCAGGATACCTTTTTGGGCATTTCCAGTACCGTTTTTCCGTTCCTGGGCTTCCTTATCACCATTTTTTCCGCTTTGCGCCTGGCTAAATTCAACATCGATACCCGGCAGACTACTTCCTTTATTGGCATGCCTACACCGGCCTGTACCATTTTTGTAAGTTCGCTGCCGCTAATCCTGGCCAACGATGCTTTCGGGATTGCCGAAGTGGTGCTGAACCCGTTCCTGCTGGCTTTCCTGTGCTTTCTTTTAAGTTACCTGCTGGTAGCCGAAATTCCGCTGTTTGCCCTCAAATTCAAGAACCTGAGCTGGAAAGATAATTCCGTGCGTTTTATTTTTGTGCTGCTTGCCGCCATGCTTAGCGTACTTTTCGGCTTTACGGCAGTACCATTCATCATTGCTTTATACATCATTTTATCCATACTAAAACCTTCTTATTCATGAAATTCACCGCTGAAATTGACGTAATGCCGAAAAAAGAACTGCTCGACCCGCAGGGCAAAGCCGTAATGCTGGGCTTAGAGCACCTGGGCCTGAACACCGTGCAGGACGTACGCATCGGCAAGCACATAACCCTGCAGCTGGAAGCCGATTCGGAGGCAGAAGCGCAAACCAAAGTAGAGGATGCCTGCAAGAAATTACTGGCCAACCTGATCATGGAATCGTATAGCTTTAAGCTGCACCAAAACTAATTATAGAACAATACAATATTTGCTTTTATCTACAGTTATGTAATAGCCCGACGGTTGAACGCGTCGGGCTATTTGCTTGTTGCTGAAACAATTCTTAGCTTTCCATACTTATTTAATAAAAACGAGCCTATGAAGCTGCACCTTACCCCGCTGCTTGTTCTGCTATTTTTTTGTTTCACTTTGTCAACAGCTTTTGCGCAGGGCTCCGGGCAGGCTACCCTTACCTGGCAAGGAACTACACCGGTAAAAATTCCGGGAAAGGCGGCAGTAAACATTCCCGTTTTTTCGGGCTCGGAAATTAAACCCGAAGAACTACTGCCTTATTACACCTTACGAATTCCCGGTGCCGAAATTTCGGACTTCCGCCTTAAAAATCCGGTATATAAACCTTTCACTCCTGAAGAAGCCAAATCTTTTCCCAAGGATAAGTTAAAGGCTTCGCCGGAGATCGTTACCAAAGCAGGCATTGCCAACGGAAAAACGATCAGCTTCGTCACTTTTGCCCCGATCCGCCTGAACCCGCAATCGGGCCAGGTTGAGAAACTGGAAAGCTTTGAGTATAGCTACGCCACCACCAATAACCAGCGCAAACGATCCGGCAGCCGCCGCAGCTACAAACAAAATTCGGTACTGAGCACCGGCGATTGGTTTAAGATCGGGGTAACGCAAAGCGGTATCCACAAAATAGACCGCACCACGCTGCAAAACATCGGCATAAACCCGCAGGGCCTCGACCCGCGCCGGATCCAGGTGTATGGCAATGGCATAGGCATGCTGCCGCAGGCCAACGCCGCCTTCCGCCACGACGACCTGGTTCAGAATGCCATTATGGTAGCCGGCGAGAACGACGGCAGCTTCGACAACGACGATTATATTCTTTTTTATGCCCAGGGGCCGCATACCTGGGAGCTAAACCCTAACAAAGACGGCTTTCAGCATAAACTCAATATTTACACCGATACTACTTACTACTTTATTACTGTTGGGCAGCAGCCTGGTTTAAGAGTGAATTCGGCTACCGTTTCCGGTACACCTACCAAAACCATTACCACTTTTAAAGAACGCCTATTTCACGAAAGCGACAGGGTAAACCTGCTCACTTCAGGCCGCGAATGGTACGGCGAAGAATTCAACTCCAACTCGCTGTCAAAAGAATTCACCTTCCCCATTTCCGACCTGGTACCTAATTCGAATGTCAGCCTTACTTCCTCCGTGCTTGGCATTTCGGCAGTAAGTGAAGGCTTAATTGGCTCCCGGTTTACCGTAAATCTGAATAACGTAGCCCTGGGTACCCAAGCCATGGCAGGACACGGCGGCGGGAGCTACCACAATGCCGGCGTACCGAACGTGAGAACCTTTACGCCAAGCCTGAATACCATTCCTTATAATAATGCCGAACTGAAGGTCGCTTTAAACTTCGATCAGATGGGCCAGGCCTCAACCACCGGGCATCTTAACTTTCTTGAAATAAATGCCGACCGCCAGTTAAAACTTTATTCCAGCCCTATCCTGGGTCTGCAAACCAATTTCAGAAGCCTGGAAAATATTGCAACCAATGCCTTCAGCACGTTCCAGGTGGCAAACGTAAACGGCAATGCAGCCGAAGTCTGGGATGTTTCGAACCCGACGCAGCCAATGCGGCAAAATGTTTCGTTCGCTAACGGCAATGCTACTTTTATTGCCAAAACCGATACTGTTCGGGAATTTACCGTCTTTTCCGGCTCTGGTTTCCCGGCGCCGCAAAGCTTCGGTCGGGTAGCAAACCAGAACCTGCACAGCCTGAACCTGGACGGAAAGCTGGATATGGTAATTGTAGCCCATCCTAAATTCTGGAACCAGGCGCACCGCTTAGCCAACCACCGGATGCAGCACGACCGCCTGAAAGTGGCCGTAGTAAGTCCGAACCAGGTATATAACGAATTCTCTTCCGGCGCCCAGGATGTTTCGGCTATCCGCGACCTGATGAAGATGGTGTATGACCGCCGGAATGCCATGAATACCAAAACCAACGACAGTACCATTTACCTGCTGCTTTTTGGGGATGCCTCCTACGATTACAAGTCTAAATTTGCCGATGCCAGGTTAAACCGCACCCAGAATAACAAAAACTTCGTGCCGGTCTACGAATCATACGAATCGTTAAACGCAACCTGGACCTTTTCTTCCGAAGATTATTTTGGTTTATTGGATGATACCGAAGGCGCCTGGTATGAAAACAATTTCAACCGAATTGAGCTCATGGATCTCGGCGTAGGCCGCATTCCGGCGCATACCCCGGGCGATGCGGATGTAATGGTTTCCAAAATTATAAACTACAGCAACCCGGACCATTTCGGCAAATGGCGCAACCGGGTTACTTTCGTGGCCGACGACGAGGATACAAATCAGCACCTTCGGGACTCAGAAGAAATTTCGGGTACCGTAGAAAACAAGTATCCGGACTACAATGTGCATAAAATATACCTGGATATGTTCCGGCAGGTGCCGGTGCCCAATGGCAAGCGCTCCCCGGATTGCGCCGCGGAATTTGACCGCGCCGTTGAACAGGGCTCGCTGATAACCAATTACATGGGGCATGGAGGGGAAACCGGGCTGGCTGCAGAACAGATCCTTACCATTGGCCAGATCAATAGCTGGAAGAATTCTGCCAATCCTACGTTTATGGTAACCGCTACCTGCGAATTCGGCCGCTACGACGATCCGCGCCGGAACTCAGCTGCGGAGTTCGCTTTGCTGAACCCTAATGGGGGCGCGGTTGGCCTGGTTACTACCACCCGGCCTGTATATGTAAACTCCAATAAAACGTTAAATGCAAGCTTAATTAAATGCATCTTAGAACCTATTAACGGACGGATGCCCCGGCTGGGTGACGTGATCCAGAATACCAAGAATACCAGCATCGATGGCGTGTTCAACCGGAACTTTAGCTTACTCTGCGATCCATCTATGCGGCTAGCTTACCCATCGGAAAAAATTTCCGTTACTTCCGTTCAGGAAAAACCAGCGGGCACCAGCACCGATACGCTTAAAGCCCTATCCACTATTACCCTGAACGGAACCGTTACCGATCAACAGAACAATCCCTTAACTAATTTTAACGGTCAGGTAAACATTACCGTTTTTGAGAAAAAAACGCTGGTTAGAACGCTTGGGGATAACGGATCCATTCCTACAAATATTCCGGTAAGAGAAAGCATTATTTACGAAGGGGTTGCCACTGCCAAAAACGGTATTTTCAGCAGCACTTTTATTGTTCCGAAAGATATTAATTACAATGTTGGTTTAGGAAAGATCAGCATGTATGCAGCCGGCAACAATACGGATGCCCACGGCTCCAAAAACGACATTTATGTGGGCGGCTCCAGCAGCAACATTCCATTAGACACTGTTCCGCCGGTAATTAAACTGTTCATGGATAATGAGTCGTTCGTATTCGGGGGCCTTACCGGCAATAATTCTATGCTTATTTCCCACCTTTCCGATTCCAGCGGCATTAACACCGCCGGTTTAGGCATTGGCCACGAAATAACCGCTACTTTAGACGGAAACAAAGAAAACGTTAAGGTGCTGAATGAATACTATACTGCCGATCTGGATAATTTCCGTTCCGGCAAGGTTCGGTACATGTTCAAGAACTTAACGCCCGGCCCGCACGAATTACGGATAAAGGCCTGGGACACGCACAACAACTCGGCCGAAAAACGTATAGAATTTATTGTAGCCAATTCAGAAACCTTTGCCATCGATCACATCCTGAATTACCCGAACCCTTTTTCCACCAATACCACCTTCCATTTCGACCATAACCGGGCCGGAGAAGACCTTGACATACAAATTCAGATCTTTACTGTATCTGGAAAGCTGGTACGCACGTTAAATGCTTTTAGCCTGGGCAGTAAGCCTCATGTGGCGGAAATAAGCTGGAACGGCCGCGATGAATATAATGATGTACTGGCCAAAGGCGTTTACGTATATAAACTGTCGGTTCGTTCGGCAAAAGATGGCTCCAAGGTTTCGAAATACGAAAAGCTCGTTATTTTAAATTAAAACTATACTTATATTTGATTTTGCAATAAAAACCACCTGCTTATATCTATGCACAAAATAAAACTATTGGCTGCCGGCCTTCTTGTAAGCGTCGCTTCTTTAAACGGAGTATCATCCTTTGCCCAGTCTACTCCCGGTACCGGCACCGCCGGTCAGGAAGACAGGCTTCGTGCCATTACTACGGCCGTTCCTATCTTAACCGTTTCGCCGGATGCCCGTTCTGCGGCCTTAGGCGATGCGGGGGTGGCTATTTCACCGGATGCCAATACGCCCCACTGGAATCCGGCCAAGCTTGGTTTTGTGCAGGACAATATCGGCCTGAGCTTTTCCTACTCGCCCTGGCTCCGCAACATTGTAAATGACATGTACCTGGCCTATGGCTCCGGGTACAAAAAGCTGGATGAATTTTCCGCCTTTTCCGTTTCCTTTCTCTACTTCAATTTAGGGTCTATTCAGTTAACCGACGACAGAGGCAATCCCTTACAGGATTTCCGACCGAAGGAATATACCGTGGATCTGGCTTATGGTAGAAAGCTGAGCGAAAACCTTTCACTGGGTTTAGGTGCCCGGTTCATACATTCGAACTTAGCCGGCGGCATTTCTGTATCCGGAACCGGCGGAACCTCCGAAGCTAAGGCCGGTAACTCGGTAGCTGCCGACTTAGGTATTTATTATACCAAAGACATGACCCTCTCGGGCAAGAACTTTAACATGGCTTTTGGGGGTAACATATCGAACCTGGGAGCAAAGATCAGCTATACCACACCGGATCAGAAAGACTTTATTCCAACCAATTTACGTTTGGGAACGGCTTTAACCCTGGAGCTGGACCCGTACAACAAAGTAACCTGGACCTTAGACGGCAATAAATTACTGGTACCATCGCCTACCGGAGATCCTGATAAAGATTTTGAGCGCCGAAACAAAGGCGTTCTGGCCGGCGTGTTCAGCTCCTTCTCCGATGCTCCCGATGGTTTCAGCGAAGAGATAAGTGAAATAAACCTTTCTACCGGTATCGAATATTGGTACGACAATCTCTTTGCCGCCCGGGCAGGTTATTTCTACGAAGACCCTAATAAAGGTAACCGCCAATATTTCTCGATGGGCTTAGGTTTAAAGTATCAGAAGATTGGTATCGATGCGGCCTACCTTATTCCTAATAACCAGAATAACCCATTAGCTCAAACTCTCCGGTTCACCTTGTCGCTTAACCTTGCGGCCGAAGAAACTGCCGCTCCAGTAGAATAAATCAAGATGATGCTAGATCGATCCATAGCCCCTTCCGTTCAGGAAATCAAAGATTATTCGCTCCCTACGGCCGAAGTAATTCAGCTAAGCAATAATGTAAGAATTCACTATTTAGAGAACGCTACTCAGCCGGTAGTAAGACTGGAAATAGTATTTCCGGCCGGGAAGTGGTACGAGCCGGAAAAAGGTGTATCCTATTTTACCTCTAAACTGTTGCTGGAAGGAACCAGTAAGAAGAGCGCCAAACAAATAGCCGATATTCTCGATTTTTACGGCGCTTCGCTGGAATGCAACCAAGGTTTCGATTGGGCTACTTTAACCCTTTACTGCCTATCGAAGTTCTACAAGGACCTTTTCCCGCTGGTTCAGGAAATTTTAAGCGAGGCCGCTTTGCCTGAACATGAATTAGAGCTCCTTAAAAAACGCACGATCCAGAACATAGGCGTGGAAAGAAAAAAACCTGCTTATCTGGCAATGGAGCGCTTTACCCAGAAAGTGTATGGTTTGGACCACCCGTATGTAAGCGGACTGCAGGAAACCGATATCCAAGCGGTCTCTCTGGGTTCCATCAAGGATTTCTTTTCCAGAAGTTATTTACTCAGTGGGACGGAAATTTTCCTTTGCGGCGATATTAAACCGGAAATTAAACAACTAACCGAAGCATATTTCGGCGCACATGAAAACCCGAAAAACGTTTCACACGAAGCCAAACTTTCTCATGCATTAAACCCGGATACGAATTTGGGTGATGTAAAAGTGCCAGGCAGTCTTCAGGCTGCAATAAGGGTGGGGAAAATTTTCCCGGTAATTAATTCATCGGACTATCTGCCCCTTACGTTAGTAAATAGAATCTTAGGCGGGTATTTCGGATCGCGGCTTATGAAAAATATTCGGGAAGATAAGGGGTTCACCTATGGCATCTACTCTTCTTTGTCTGTCCGGAAATACAGCACCCTCTTTTTTATCGGCACCGATGTAATTGGTTCGGCAGCAGAAGAGACAGTGTCAGAAATTTTCAAGGAGATTGAGAGGCTAAAGAATGAATTGGTTCCTGAACAGGAGTTAGCTACCGTCAAAAATTACATGATCGGTAAGTTCCTGAGTGAGACAAACAATATTTTTGATCAGACAGACCGTTATAAGCATATCGTATTACACGAACTGCCGCAAGATCACTATCAGCTGTATCTGCAAACCATCCGGAAATCTACCAGCGAAGAAATCCGAGACCTGACCAGAAAATACTTTACAGAAGATCTGGTAACCACTATAGCGGGAGCATAAAAAGAAAAGGCTGAATTTAGATTCAGCCTTTTCTTTTTACTTCTCTTAAGGCTAAATTATTTAATAAACTGAATCTTACTAAACGTGGTAGCCATGAGGCAAATAGCCCCAAACAAACTTACCCCAATCATCCTTCAACTGACCGCCTCACGTGCCTGAACTGGCTCTGTATGCCCTAAAGTAATATAGTTCTAATACGGCTGTTAAGCTATAGACTAAGAAAACCTGTGCACCACAAGCTCAGGATGCCAAAGCCAATAAATGCCTCATCCCTTTTTATAAAAACAAAGATTCATTTGAGTTACTGATGCCCCTCAGCTGTTAATAAATTTTTCTAGCACCTAACATGGGATCAAGCTGAATTGTTGAGTGGGATTTTTCCTAAGCATAGATATTAGCAAGTCTGAAGAGGAAGAAAGCAGTATCTCTTACGCCTCTGGAAGTTGCCCTGA
>NZ_VTWT01000006.1 GCF_008727925.1 Adhaeribacter soli
AACTCATCATAAAATAAGGTAGTTAAGTAGTAATAAGAAGGAAAACCACAGCTCTTTGGGCTGTGGTTTTTTATTTTAAAACTCAATTATGCTGGCCTGTCTGAACACAATTTTAAGGATTTAGAGGATGGACAGGATTGGATTTTGTAAAAGAAAAAAGCGGGTACGGGAGAGAAGCGAGGTGTGTTTGAATAGATAAAATGGCTATTGCAGCACTTTGAAAGCCTTGAAACGAGTATTGCACTTGCTAAAGTAGGTACTATTTCCATTTACTTTTTTCTATCCCTTCACTCCCGGGCCGGCTGTAATGCTTCTACCGAAAAATCCTGTCCATCTTTTAAATCTTTAAAATCGTGTTCAGACTAATAAATCCTGGTTCAGACAAAAGGCCCGTATAAATAGCAAATCGAAAATAGACCTATAGGAAAACGATTCTGCCTGGTAGTTTCGTTGAATAGATACAGGTTGTGGGCAGAGGTAATTTCAGGCGGAAAGCTGCAGAAGGTAATACCGGGTTTTAGAAAATACTTAAATTGGCAACCTGAATCATTTAGAATCAAAAAGGAGGAAAAATGTCCGGACACAGTAAATGGTCTACCATTAAGCGGAAAAAAGGCGCTTTGGACGCCAAACGTTCCAAGATCTTCACCAAAATTATAAAGGAAATCAGCGTGGCCGTACGCGAAGGCGGCCCCGATCCCGAAGGAAATCCCCGGCTGAGATTGGCCATTCAGACGGCGAAAGCCAACAACATGCCCAAAGAGAACATGGAGCGGGCCATTAAAAAAAGCTCCGGCACCGACGGCGCCCATTACCAGGAAGTAACTTATGAAGGTTATGCCAGCAACGGCGTAGCCGTTTTCGTGGAGTGCCTTACGGATAACCTGAACCGCACCGTAGCTGCCGTTCGCCTGGCCTTCAGCAAAGCCGGCGGCGCATTAGGAACCAACGGTTCTTTGGAATTCATCTTCGACCGCAAAGGCGTGTTCGTGCTGAAAAAAGGGGAGCAGAAAGTAGACGAAGAAGAATTCACCCTCGAAATGATCGATGCCGGTGCGGAAGATGTGGTTTTTGAAGACGAATTCATTACCGTTTATACTGCTTTCGAGGATTTCGGCGCCATGCAGAAAAAAGTGGAAGAAATGGGCCTGGAAGGGGAAAGCGCCGAGGTGCAGCGGATCCCGAAAACCACCGTGGCGCTTGATCTGGAAAATGCCCGCAAAGTGCTGAAGCTGATCGATGTACTGGAAGACGACGACGATGTGCAGAAAGTGTATCATAACCTGGAGCTTACCGAAGAAATGATGGCAGCGCTTGATTAAGCATATACCTGAGTCGAAGAAAAGGATGAAGGGGAGGAGATAAAACGTTTGGTGTTTTAGTAACAATTATTATATTTGAAAAAACATCTTTCACGAAATCCCTCTTCATTTTATGGTAAATAACTACTCCGAAACCTCGGTTTCCGAAAATTATTCGGCGCCGGAACAGACCCTGGAATTTAAAGGCAAAGGCACCGAACTCTTCGGAATACAGCTGCCGAACTGGGTACTGACCCTGGTAACCTGCGGGCTTTATTACCCTTGGGCCAAAGTGGAAATCCTGAAATATGTGTACAGTAAAACCGAATTTGCCGGCAGCCGCTTCAAATTCCACGGTACCGGGAAAGAAATGTTCAAAGGCTTTATCAAGGCCATCGGTATTTTTGCTGTGCTCATCGGATTTTTTCTCTTTTGTTCGCTTTCGGGAAAGCCGGAGTTGATTCTGGTTGGGATGTTAGGTTTTTATGCCGGTTTAGGCCTGATTATTCCGGTGGCGATTCACGGGCGCATGCGCTACCGCCTTTCCCGCACTTCATGGCGCGGCATTCATTTCGGTTATACCGGCAGCCTGAAACAACTTTATATCGAATGCATTAAAGGCGCTTTTCTTACAGCAATCACTTTTGGCATTTACGGCAGCTGGTTTGTGGTAAATCTGCGCAAATACATTATCGGGAATATCCGGTTTGGTAACATTCGTTTCAGTTTCGACGGGGAAGGCGGCGAGCTTTTTATTACCCACCTGAAAGGTTACTTTCTTAGTGTTTTCACCTTGGGGATCTACCTTTTCTGGTACATGCGCGACCTGCACTTCTTCTACGTAAATAACATTCTGGCCGAACAGAACGGCCGGCTGGTGCGCCTGGATGCCAATGTAACCGGAACCGGCTACCTGAAACTGATCGTAGGCAACGTGCTGATCATGGTTTTCACCTTAGGCCTGGGAATTCCGTTCGTTACAGTAAGAACGCTTAACTTTGTAATTTCAAACACGCAATTGATAGGAACGCTGGATCTGGAAAACATCGAACAAGCCGAAGCCGACCGCATCGGGGCTACTTTCGAAGACGTTTCCGACCTGCTTAACCTCGACCTAGTTTAATTCGACTTTTTAATTTTTATGGCCGTATTTCAGGGCTTATTTTTCGACGGTAAAACATCTTCCGGGCAACCGGTGGAAATTAAATTATCTCCCGGCCTGCTGGTGCTCACCAAAAAGTATGGTCCGGAACCCTCAGAGTTCGGCTGGAAAATTGCCAGAATTTCCCGTAACGATTTTAACGACCGGGAACAGGTAGTACTGGAATATGCTTCAGAGCCCCGGGAGGTACTGGAAGTAAACGATCCGGCATTTTCCGGGGCTTTGCAGGCCGCTTATCCGCATGCCCCGTTCGTAAAACTGAAGTACAGTTCTTTCGTTTCTGGCAACCCCTTGCCTTTAATAGGCGTGTTGGTTGGTTTCATTGCTCTCATCGCGGCTGCTTATTTCTGGCTTATTCCTAAACTGACCGACGTTGCCGCCGAGAATATGCCCACCATCACCGAAGCGCAGATCGGCGAAGCCCTGATCGGAGCCATGCTGAAGGATGAGGCCATCGATTCTGCCAAAACGGTTTATGCCCAGAAATTCTTTAACCACTTACATGGGAAAAGCGAAAATGTAGCCACCATTACCGTGATCGATGAAAAGCAGGCCAATGCCTTTGCAGTTCCGGGTGGGAATATCGTTATCTTTAAACCGATCATCGCCCTCACCGACAACTACGCCGAACTGGCCGGCCTTCTTGCGCACGAAAATGCCCATTTGCAGCACCGTCACTCGTTAAAGCTCCTGTTCCGGAACTTGTCTACCTATTTTCTGGCTTCGCTGCTTTTTGGCGACGTGAACGGCTTAATGGCCATTTTAATTGAAAACGCGGAAAATCTGAAAGAACTGGAGTACAACCGCGACCTGGAAAAAGAAGCCGATATGTCCGGGCTGGAGTTGCTTCGGGCCAGAAAGATCGATCCGAATGGCATGGTGAACTTGTTTAGTGCCTTAAAAGATGAACACGGGAAATCCGCAATACCAGAGTTTTTAAGCACCCACCCGGTTTTCGATTCCCGGATCGAATACCTGAAAGCCGAGATCGTTAAAAAGCCTTATCAGACCCAACCGAATGATTCCCTGGAATATTATTTCCGGAAACTGAAAGAATAAAAGCGCGGGCTGCTAACGGAAATTCTGTAATTTGGCAGCGTTCCGGAGTTTTAACCCTAAACAAAAAGCCAATCCGGAACGGTTGGCTTTCTTTTTTTATGCAACCTGAACTTCCTTTCAGCGGACTTTTTGTGCTCGAACTGGCAAGCGTGCTGGCCGGACCCAGCGTGGGGCAATTTTTTGCCGAACTCGGCGCCGAAGTCGTAAAAATTGAAAATACGGCTACGCAAGGCGATGTAACCCGCAAATGGAAAGCCGCGACCGAAGACCCGGATACGGATATTTCGGCTTATTTTTCGTGTGCCAACTGGGGTAAAAAATCGGTAGCCCTGGACCTGAAAAACCCGGAAGGTTTAGCGGTGGTGTACCGGTTAGTTCAAAAAGCCGACATCGTAATTGCCAGCTACAAACCCGGCGATGCCGAAAAGCTGCAGGTCGATTATGAAACGCTATCAGGAATAAATCCGAAACTGCTTTACGGCAGCATTACCGGTTACGGCCCGGAGGTTGCCCGCGCCGGTTACGATGCCGTTATTCAGGCCGAAAGCGGTTTGATGTACCTGAACGGGCAGCCCGACGGGGAACCCACCAAAATGCCCGTAGCCTTTGTAGACCTGCTGGCGGCGCACCAGTTAAAAGAAGGCTTGCTTACTGCTTTGTACATGCGCGAAAGAACCGGAAAAGGAACATTGGTACAGATCTCCTTGCTCGATGCCGCGCTCACTTCCCTTGCCAATCAGGGAACCAACTATTTAGTAGCCGGACTGAATCCGCAACGGACCGGCTCTGAGCACCCCAATATCGTTCCCTACGGTACCATTTTCAAAACTTCCGACCAAAAACAATTAATTTTGGCCATCGGCGACGACCGGCAGTTTCAGCATTTATGTGAAGTATTGGGTGCACCGGAATTAGCTTCCAACCCTTTATTCAACCGCAATAATGCGCGGGTAAAAAACCGTATTGTTTTAAATGAAAAACTCAAAGAACTGATAGCCGGTTTTAATCAGGCTGAACTTTTAGCGGAACTGGAAAGGCGGTTTGTGCCGGCCGGAGCGGTAAAAGATGTGCAGGAAGCGCTTTCCGGGAAGGCGGCACAGGAATTAAAATTGCAGGCGAAAAAAAACGGAAAACTGTTAGTTGGTATGAAAACGGTAGCATTTAAGCTCCAGAACCTGCCGAATGCTGAATTATTGCCACCGCCTCATTTTGGAGAAAATACAGTGGAAGTGCTTGAAAATCATTTGGTTAAATAATGTTAATTTTTGAAGAAGTATCGGGAAGAAGGCACTTCCTGGCCGAAAATTGGGTTTAAAGAAAAACTAAAACCTAAATTGCAGAAAAAAGTATGCTGAAAGCGGCATATATCTTTTGAGCTGCTTTTTTCAATTTCAACTTTTAAACACACAATACTTATGGAGGACAGACTGGATGCTATTTTTGAAGGTCTTAAGCAGAAATCTTCGGCCAAGCAGGCCATTTATCGCAACACCAAGACTACTTTCGATAAACTTAGAACGATTTCCAAGGATCTGGTAAAACGGCTGAGCCAGCGCGTTACGCCCCTCGACGATACCGTTGTTGTTGAGTACCGCGATGTAAATGAACTGGAGTTTCACATCAAGATCTCCGGCGACCTGCTTATTTTCGTGATGCATTCCAACATCGTTACTTTTCCGGACGATTACGACCTGATGAAGAGCGATTACGTGGAGGAGGACTTTAAGCGGCGTTTCTTCGGCCACATTATGGCTTATAATTTCATGGCCGATTCCATAAAGTATAACCGCATGAACGATCCCGGTTACCTGCTGGGCCGTTTGCTGGTGAACATCGAAAACCATTTCTACCTGGAAGGCGTGGACCAGATGAACCTGGATTATCAGGACATCGAAAAAAATGAAATTACCGACGAGAACCTGCTGCTGATGGTGGAAAGTGCGGTAATTGCTTCGGTAAACAACGACCTTATGGCCCAGGAACTGGACGATATCCGGAAAATTACCGTGAAGCAAAAGCTTGACAACCAGCAGGTAAGCCGCACCCAGAAAGTAGGCTTTAATTTCAGCTACGAAGCAGGCCACACCCACGACTAGATTTTTTTTCGATTTTATACCCTTTATGACTTCTGAAAAGCAGCACCTTGCAATAAAGAATATGGTTTGCGCGCGTTGCGTGCGGGTGGTAAAAGAAGAACTGGAAAAGCTCGGCCTTACCGTTGACCAGGTAGAACTGGGCGAAGCCACGGTTTCAGGAACTGCTGACCGGGAAGAAATTAAAGAAACGCTGGCGGCTGCCGGGTTTGAACTGCTGGAAGATAAAAAAGCGAAGCTCGTCGAGCAGATCAAAAACTATATTATCTGGCTCGTGCAGCACCCGGAAGCCCGCAATACCAATTATTCCGATAAAATTGCGGAGCATTTAGGCAAGGATTACCACTACCTGAGCCAGCTTTTTTCTGCTTCCGAAAACGTTACGATCGAGCGGTACATCATTCTGCAAAAGATCGAGCGGGTAAAAGAACTACTGGTCTACGACGAACTGAACCTGAGCGAAATCGCCTACGAGCTGGGCTACAGCAGCGTAGCGCACCTTTCGAACCAGTTTAAACAAGTTACCGGATTCACGCCCACCGCCTTCAAAAAGCTCAAGAACCACCACCGCCAACCGCTGGATCGGCTAGGTTCGGGAAATGAAAAAGAATAAACAGAAGATGGAAAACTTGGTGAATCAATAGTATTCATAAAATTTCGAAAAGCCCTTGGCCTGAGCCTGGGGCTTTTTTTATTTGCCAGGTTTAAGGTGCTCATTAAAATTGACCGGGCAAAATTTCATTGCCGTCTGCTTTAGCTGACGGAAGCCGTCTGCTTATTTTAATAAATATTTGGCTAAAGCCGGAATTGAAACGCCCCTAAATCCGTCAGCTAAAGCAGACGGCAATGAATAGGATGCGATGGGTAGGATAAGGCATACAACCAAGCCTTATTTCCTGCCAAACTAATCCTGTAAATCATTCCGGGAATTCTGTAACGCTTTCGGGCAGCTGTCGTCATACATTTGTATTGTTCAATTACGTACTAAAGCTATGAGCACTACAACCTTAAATCCCGCCCGGAAACCGGTGGAAGGCACCTTCCCGGTAACCGGCATGACTTGTGCCGCCTGTGCCTCCAGTGTGGAAAGCATGCTGCAGCACCAGCCCGGCGTCGAAAATGCCCAGGTAAACTTTGCCGGCCAAACGGCCACCGTTTTTTATTTCCCCGATCAGGTAGAACCCAAAATCCTTCGGAATGCGGTTAAATCCTTGGGCTACGACCTGCTGGTGCAGCCTTCCGAATCCGATATAGAAGCCCTCGAGAAAAAGCAGGCACAGGAATACAAGCGTTTAAAGACCCGGACGTTTGGCGCCCTGGCGCTGGCCATTCCGGTTGCGGTACTCGGCATGATGTATCATAATCCTTCGCCTGCCTTAAAATGGGTGGAACTGGTTTTAACCGCGCCGGTGGTTTTCGGTTTTGGCTGGCCTTTCTTTAAACGCGCCTTTGCCCAGGCCCGGCACGGCCGCGCTAACATGGATACCCTGGTGGCCGTGAGTACCGGTATTGCCTTTATTTTCAGCGCTTTTAATACCATTTACCCGGAATATTTCGAAAGCCGCGGGCTGATGGCCATGGTTTATTACGAAGCGGCCGCGGTAATTATCGGTTTCATTCTGCTGGGTAAGTTACTGGAAGAAAGGGCTAAATCCGGCACTTCCGCGGCCCTGAAAAAGCTGATGGGCCTGCAACCAAAAACCGTAAAAGTGCTGAAAAACGGTACCGAAACCGAGGTAAAAGTAGAAGAAGTAGCTTACGGCGATGTGCTGGTGATCCGGCCCGGCGAGAAAATTCCGGTAGACGGCATGGTGCTGAACGGGGAATCTTTCCTGGATGAAAGCATGCTTACCGGCGAACCGCTGCCGGTTGCCAAAAAAGCCGGCGCTACGGTGTTTGCCGGCACTGTAAACCAGAAAGGTAGTCTGCAGGTAGAAGCCCGGAAGGTAGGCGCTACTACATTACTGGCCCAGATCATTAAATCGGTGCAAAGCGCCCAGAACTCCAAACCGCCAGTGCAGAAACTGGCCGATAAAATTGCCGGGATCTTTGTGCCGGTAGTGTTGGTAATTGCTACGCTGAGCTTTGCGGCCTGGATGTTCTTTGGCGGAGAATCAGCTCTCAGCCACGCCTTACTGGCTTTCGTAACGGTACTAATAATTGCCTGCCCGTGTGCCTTGGGCTTGGCTACGCCTACCGCTATTATGGTTGGGGTAGGGAAGGGCGCTGAAAACGGGATTCTGATCAAAGATGCCGAAAGTCTGGAGAAAGCCTATAAAATGGATGTTCTGATTTTAGATAAAACCGGTACCATAACCAACGGCAAACCCGAATTAACCGACATCCACTGGAAAGCCGATCCCACAGATATTCCTGCCTTAAAGCAAGCGCTCGTCTCCATGGAAGCTGCTTCCGAGCACCCGCTGGCCACGGCCATCGTGCATAAATTGCAGGAAGAAAAATTAGAAAGGGCAGAGGTAAAAGACTTTATCAGTATTACCGGCCGTGGCGTAAGTGCAAAAGTAAACGGTAAAAACTACCTGGTCGGCAACCGGAAATTCCTGAACGAAAACCTGGTACTTGCTGATCCGGAACTGGATAAACTTGCGGAAGCCTGGGAACAGGAAGCCAAAACGGTCATGTATTTCGCCGAAAATGTGAAAGCCGTTGCTATTATTGCCGTCGCCGATACCCTGAAAGAATCTTCGGTAGCCGCCATTTCACAGTTAAAGAACCTGGGAATTGAAATTCACATGCTCACCGGCGACAACGAAGCCACAGCCAAAGCGGTAGCTGCCCAAGCCGGCATCCCGAATTACCAGGCCGGCGTAATGCCATCCGACAAAGGTGCATTTGTGCAGGAATTAAAGCGAAAAGGCAAAGTGGTAGGCATGGCCGGCGACGGTATTAATGATTCAGAAGCCCTGGCTTTGGCCGATGTAAGTATCGCCATGGGCAAAGGCACCGACATTGCCATGGAAGTTGCCCAGCTTACGCTGATTCATTCCGACCTGAGCCACATCACCAAAGCCATCAAGCTTTCCCGCAAAACCGTAATCACGATCCGCGAAAACCTGTTCTGGGCCTTTATCTACAACGTGATCGGGATTCCGATTGCTGCCGGTATTCTCTACCCGAGCTTCGGTTTCCTGTTGAATCCGATGATCGCCGGTGCGGCCATGGCACTAAGTTCCGTTTCGGTAGTAAGTAATAGCTTGCGCTTAAAACGGCTGAAATTGTAAGAACAGGCAATTGTCTCCATAATAAAAAGTCCGCCGGGAAAGTTTACAACTTCCCCGGCGGACTTTTTATTAATAGGTTCAGTTTCGAAACTAGGATAAAAGTCAAAACATGTCGCAAGTTTAGGCGGAGCCGTAACTTGTGACTATTTCTGATAGCCAGTTTATAACTGGCGGAAGCATTGCGACTTTTCGGTAGCAAAACCTAGCGCTTTCGTAGTCAGCAGCTTTGGTTGCCTTGCAGGCAAGGTCTTTACAAACTGACCAAATAGATTCGCACAAGTTACGCTCCGCTAAACTTGCGCGATGGGAAGTGAAATAGGTAACTTACACGATCTCTCCCAATTCCAGCCAACGTTCGCCTTTTTGGTCCAGGTCTTTGTTTATTTGTTCCATTTCGGCTGCGGCGGCGCTTAACTGCTGGTGATCCAACGCGCCGCTGTTCATTTCGGCTACAAGGGCTTCTTTTCGCAATTCCAGTTTTTCGATGTCTTTTTCCAACTGTTCGTATTCCTGCTTTTCTTTAAAGGAGGCTTTCCGCTTTTTCTCGAAAGGGTCGCCGGTTGGAGCGGCCGCAGGAGCCGGATTGGCCGTTTTGGGTTTTTCGGGCTGAAGATTTACCGTTTTGTCCTGTTCTTTGAGCCATTCGCGGTAATCGGTATAGTTGCCCGGGAAATTACGGATCCTGCCGTTGCCTTCGAAAATAAAAGCATGGTCGATGAGCTGGTCCATAAAGTAGCGGTCGTGAGATACGATCAGCAGACAGCCGCCGAAATTCAGCAGGAAATCTTCCAGAATATTTAAGGTAATAATATCCAGGTCGTTGGTCGGCTCATCGAGGATCAGAAAGTTCGGATTTTTAATAAGCACCCGTAGCAATTGTAAGCGCCGTTTTTCGCCCCCGCTCAGTTTGCCTACCATGGTGTATTGCTGGGCCGGAGCAAACTGGAAGTGCTGCAGAAACTGAGAGGCCGAAATCACTTCGCCTTTGGCGGTTTCCACTACCTCGGCTACTTCCTTTACAATATCGATTACCCGCTGGTCTTCTTTAAAGGTAAGTTCAGTTTGGGTATAATAGCCGAAAACGGTCGTTTCCCCTTTCTCGATTTCCCCGGAATCGGGCTGGATCAGGCCGGTAAGGATGTTGAGCAGCGTACTTTTGCCCATCCCGTTCGGCCCGATAATACCAATGCGGTCTTTCTTTTTGAACACGTAGGAAAAATTGTCGATTACTTTTTTGTTGCCGAAGGATTTGCTGATGTGGCTTACTTCCAGGATCTTGTTTCCTTGGCGCGTTGTTTTAACGGAAAGATCGAGCGAAGGCCCCTGGGATTTGCCGGCTGCTTTTTCCTTTGTTTCATAAAAAGCATCGATGCGCGATTTCGATTTGGTACCCCGGGCTTTGGGCTGACGGCGCATCCATTCCAGTTCTTTGCGCATCAGGTTGCGGGCTCTGTCTACTTCTACGCCCTGCATTTCTTCGCGTTCGGCCTTTTTCTCCAGGAAATAGGCGTAATTCCCTTTATATGAAAAGACTTGTCCCTGATCGAGTTCGGCAATTTCGGTAGCCACTCTATCCAGAAAATAGCGGTCGTGGGTAACCATTAAAAGGGTTTGCTGCTGGGTAGAAAGCACATTTTCCAACCATTCAATGGTATCAAGGTCCAGGTGGTTGGTAGGCTCATCCAGAATTAAAAGGTCGGGTTCGGTAATAAGCATCCGGGCCATGGCTACGCGTTTGCGCTGCCCGCCGGAAAGCACCCTGATCGGGCGGTTCAGGTCGGGGATGCCGAGTTTTCCGAGGATCTGTTTTACTTTCTGTTCGTAATCCCAGGCGTTCAGGTCGGTCATGCGGTCCATAGCTTTTTGCAGCACATCGTGGTCGATGTTTTCATTGGCCATGGCTGCTTCGTATTCGCGGATCGCGTTCAGGGTATCGTTGGTTCCGGAGAAGAGGGCTTCCTGCACTGTAGCGTCTTCGTTCAGGAAAACCGGATTCTGGCTTAAATAGCCTACCAATATGCCATTGCGGGTACTTACCGATCCGGAATCGGGTTGAATTTCGCCGGCCAGGATGCGGAGCAACGTGGTTTTGCCCGTGCCGTTCACCCCAACCAAACCAATGCGCTGGCCGCGGTTAATTCCAAAATTAAGGTCTTTGAATAACCACCGGTCGGCGTAATTCTTAGAGATATTTTCTGCTGAAAGATAATTCATAAAGCAAAGGTAAGCATTTCAGGTTTCATAAGCCGAAACGGTAGGGCAGGAAGCGAAAAAGTAAAGTCAGGCCTTTTTTAACCGGACCGTAGTGCCGGCTACCAGGTCGTGGAGCGTTTGTTTCCGGCTACTGAAAAATGCGGAAACCAGCCCAAGAAGCAAGGTTCCAACCGAAAGGTATTTGGCGAAATGCCGGATAGAGGCCTGCCAGAAATTAATGCGTTTGCCGTTCATATCGGTAACCTTCATCCTTAATACAATTTTCCCCACCGTACCCTGCTTCACCGAAGACTCCATAACGGCATTATACAGCCAGTGAATAAATAAAAAGTAAAGATTGACATAAAGCAGTTTGCCAATGTAACCCATATCGGCCAGAAAAATATCCGGTTTCGGGAACAGTAAGCCACTGCTGCCGTCGGCCGGAAACGGGCAGCCGACCATAAAATAAACCGTAAAACTCTGAATGAAAAGGAACAGGCCGGTATCGATCAGGAAGGCAGCCCAACGGCAATGGAGGGGAGCATAGGCCGAAGTTCGCCGTATAACGGAAGGCCGGTGAATGCTGATAACTGCCATATAAATTTAAAGTGTATTGGTGTTGTGGGTAAAGCATAGTATATGGAAGTTTCAGATCTCGGAAAGGAAGACTGGAGGGGTGAGTTACAGGTTAAAATATTGTATAAATATCAGGGTGGAAAATGCAGGATTAAAGCCGGAGCATGTTTAATTAAACGTTTTTGAAAGCAAAAGGGTAGGCTGTCCGGCTTTATTATTTGTACTGAAAAGCACCTTTTAGGCCTGTTCTGCCATATTTTTCCAGGTTATAATTACAAACATGAACGTTGTTGTTCCCTGAAATTTATGGCACAAAAAAGCCGGAGTTTCTACTCCGGCTTTTAACAAGTCAATCCAAAACAATTAACTTGTGTGGTGGGTCCTGAAATCGGTATGCGGCCGGTGCACGTAATCCGGAACCGTTTTGGTCATGATCGAAGCTAAGATCGAGAAGATACCTACGATTACATGAGGAGCCCATACTATATTGCTGAAATTAAAGATCCAGGGAGATGCTGCCAGGAAAATACCTATTATAAAGTCCATCCGCAAGTGGTTCACCATCGAAATTTTATGGATAACCCCTGCTTCATAATCCGTCATAATAGCTTGCAGCAGCACCAGTACCCCGACTACAACCGGTACCCAGGTTTCGGCTCCACCTCTGTCGAAGTTAAAGAGCCAGGGAGCGGCAATAAGCAAAACGCCCACGATATAGTCGAGCATACCGTGAACTTTTGTTGGTATGATACGCATAACTACCTCCTTTTTAAAATGTATTACTTTATTGTTTACGATTTCTGTTAGCAAGGTGGTATTAATTGTATCTAAAGTAAGTGGTAATCCCGCTACCGTTCTATCCGGACTTGAATTCGATCCTATTTGCAAGGTTTTTATCCACGTAATTTTATTTTTTTTCCGGCAGGAAATTCTTAAACCCCGTGGTGCGGAGTCCGGTGAACGTTTCCGGGGCTGTAACCAGGCTCTTTGTTTGTAACCAGGTACATTAAAATTGGAACAATGCCCAGGATCACGTGCGGCATCCAGACCCTTTCGTTAAAGCCGAAAAGCCAGGGCGAACAAGCCAGCGCCGCCCCGATAAAAATATCCATGATCAGGTGGGTGCGCATCGGGATAATGTGAACCAAGCCGGGTTCGAAATCGGTCATTGCAGCCTGAGCCAGAATAAGCGCCCCGATTACTACCGGCACCCAGGTTTCCGCCCCGCCGGCCGCAAAATTCAATAGCCAGGGCGAGGCAATAATGACGATGCCCAGCAGATAATCCATAATGCCGTGCATCCGGGTTGATATTAAATTCATAGTTTGTTTCCTTTCATTTATGAGGGTGAATACTGATTTTTTTAATTGAATATAAATTCAATCTATTACTAAATAAAATACGTTGTAAAAAGCAGGTTGTTAAGGTTAAGTGCTTAATTTATTGGTAAATACGAAGTTGTTTTTGCCCTGCCTTCCGGTACAGAAATAGTATTGTTTTCGCCTGAAAAACCCGGGAAGTGGCCATTGTGAACCGGAAATTAAAGGATGCTAAAAGGAAAGGTTTATTTTACCGGAAAAGCCTGCTAACTTCGGGCTTCAGTTTTAATTTATGCCAGTTCAGGAGTTAAAAAATCTGCCCATCGGAATTTTCGACAGCGGCATCGGCGGGCTTACCGTAGCGCACGCCATCACCCGGATTCTTCCCCACGAAAACCTTATTTATTTCGGCGATACTGCCCATTTGCCCTACGGCGATAAATCTACCGCCGCTATTCAGGCCTACTCGGTAAAGATCTGTGACCTGTTGATCCGCCAAAAATGCAAGGTTATTTTAATCGCCTGTAATTCGGCCTCGGCCGCCGCCTTCGAATTAGTTAAAGAATACGTAGGCTCCAAAGCCAAAGTCCTGAACGTAATAGACCCGACTGTTGAATACATCGGAGAGCATTACGCCGGTAAAACTATCGGCCTGATCGGAACGAAGCAAACCATTAATTCCAACGTTTATAAAAAAAAGATAGACGCCCTGGACAAGGAAATTACCCTGCAATCATTGGCAACGCCTTTACTGGCAGCCATGATCGAAGAAGGCTTTTTCAACAACAACATTTCCGAAAGCGTTATCAGCACCTATCTGTCCGATCCTCACCTGCAAAATATCGAAGCCCTGATCCTGGGCTGTACCCACTACCCATTAATTAAGAACCAGATCGGAGCCTTTTACGAAGGTAGGGTAGATGTGCTGGATACCTCGTTCCTGGTAGCGCAACACGTAAAAAGTTTCCTGCAGGAACATAACCTTGCCAGTGAGAACCCAGCTGCCGATCACCAATTTTACGTTTCCGATTTTACCCAATCCTTCGAAGAATCGACCCGCATCTTTTTCGAGAAGGAAGTACACTTGGAGCATTATCCGTTGTGGGAATAGCTTTGTAAAGTAATTAGGTTCCCTTTTTTCTTTCTGAAATGAAGAACAGGTAATCAGTTTTTTCACTTTAAGAATCAGGACAACTTAAATTTGAATAATAAGCATTTGCTTTTTCTGTCATTCTGGAAGAATCTTGTGATTTCTGAGCTTTGAACCCATAAATTTCTTACAAAATGACAACCGTAATAGTTTAAAATAATTTGGTCCATTACTTAAGCCATTTCAGGTTAAAGCAACTTTGGAAGAAAATAAATTGTTCAGCAGGAGCGGGGAAGAAATTTAGCTTTGGTATTGGTAACGGTACTTTTTAAAGGCGTTATGTTACCGTTTAAAGTATTTTGAATAAAACAAAAAGTGCCTGCCTGTCAGGAATTGCTTTACCGCTACAAATACTGGTAACTTTGCTTTCAATTCCGGAACTGAATTTCAGGAGTTGGGTAAACGCTAAGCTTTCCGACCTGAAAAGGCAGGTTGCTTACATTAAATAGAAATGCTATTAAAAAGCTCCCAAAAAGTCCTCCCCTGTTTTTAGGGGAGGATTTAGGTGGGGTCAAACGAACAACGTTCAATAAATAAATGAGTGACGAAATAAAACACGAGTGCGGCATTGCCCTGATCCGATTGCGAAAGCCGCTTTCGTATTACGCCGAAAAGTACGGGTCGCCGATGTATGCCATCAATAAGCTGTACCTGCTCATGGAAAAGCAGCACAACCGCGGCCAGGACGGCGCCGGCATCGCCAGTATCAAGATCAGCGCGCAACCCGGCACCGAATACATCAGCCGCGACCGGAGCGTGAAAACCCAGGCCATAAACCACATATTCGGGAAAATTGGCGAACGGTATACCAAGCTGCAGAAAAAGCACCCTAACGAAGTAAAAGATATTGAATGGCTCCGGCAAAACATGCCTTTTTTAGGCGACGTTTACCTGGGCCATTTGCGTTATGGGACCCACGGGGAAAACGTGATCGATAACTGTCACCCGATGGTGCGGGAGAATAACTGGCGGAGCCGGAGCCTGGCCGTGGCCGGTAACTTCAACATGACCAACGTAGAAGAACTTTTTACCAAACTGGTAGAGATCGGTCAGCACCCTACCCATAAAGTAGATACCATTACGGTGCTCGAAAAGATCGGCCACTTCCTGGACGAAGAAAACCAGGTAATGTTCGATCATTTCAAGAAAACCACCGACGACAATACCGAGATCTCCAGACTGATAGAAGAAAACCTCGACCTGCAGCGGGTACTTCGCCGCGCCTGCAAAGATTTCGACGGCGGTTATGCCATGGCCGGCTTAACGGGTTATGGCGCCAGCTTCGTTGTGCGCGATCCTTCGGGCATTCGTCCGGCTTATTATTACATGGACGAGGAAGTAGTAGTAATTGCTTCGGAAAAACCCGCCATTAAAACGGCTTTCGGTATCGAGTACAGCCAGATAAAAGAAATTACCCCCGGCTGTGCCTTGATCGTAAACAAAAAAGGCGAAGCCCGGGAACTGGAAATTACACCACCGCGCGAAAAACGGTCCTGCAGTTTCGAACGCATTTACTTTTCCCGCGGCAACGACCCCGAAATTTATACCGAGCGCAAGAATATGGGCCGCTTGCTGTGTGCTCAGATTTTGGAAGCCATAAATTTCGACCTGCCCAATACCGTTTTCTCCTACATTCCGAATACCGCCGAAACTTCTTTCCTGGGCATGGTAAAAGGCATGGAACAATACCTCCGCGAACACCGCATTGCTTCCAGCCATAATAAAAGCATCAGCCCGGAAGAACTCGATGAGATCCTGGCTTTCCGGCCGCGGGTAGAGAAACTGGTAATTAAAGACGTAAAACTACGCACCTTTATTACCGACGACAACAACCGCGACGATCTGGTAACCCACGTCTACGACACCACCTACGAGGTTATAAAAAAAGGCGTCGATACGGTAGTGGTTATCGACGATTCCATTGTAAGAGGTACCACACTCGAGAAAAGCATTATCCGGATGCTGGACCGCCTGGAACCAAAGAAGATCGTGATCGTTTCCTGTGCCCCCCAGATCCGCTACCCGGATTGCTACGGCATCGATATGTCGAAGCTGAAAGAGTTTGTCGCCTTCCGCGCCATGCTAAACCTGCTGGATGCTACCGGTAAGAGCCATCTGCTGGAAGACGTATATAAGAAATGCAAAGAAGCCGACGGAACCGAGCGCATGATGCAGGAGAACTTTGTGCAGGAACTTTACGCTCCTTTCACGGCAGAAGAGGTCTCGCAGGAAATAGCCCGCATTGTAAAGGCCAAAGATGTAAAAGCCGAAGTAGACGTAATATACCAGACCATCGAAAACCACCACCTGGCTTGTCCGAACCATTCCGGTGATTGGTATTTCACGGGAAATTATCCGACGCCCGGCGGGAACAGGGTAGTGAATAGGGCATTTATTAACTTTATGGAGAACAATCAGAACAGGGCTTATTAAATTCTGAATGGCACTGTTAAAACGGCCATTACACAAACAATAACCAACAGGGCAGGGCTTATTTAAGCCCTGTTTTTTTTGTTATTTTAATGAAGTTTGATAAAATAAATGCAACGAACAATTTAGTGTTCAAACATAAAGTTGTTATAAGGTATTTTGTGTTTTTTTGTTAATACAAGGTTTAATATTCAATTAAAAATGTGTTAATTTTGGAATAGTAAAAAATTAGCATAAAACGCACTATTAAAGTTGGCGGTAGAATTCTGGCACTTTTTATGTGTATATTACAATGAATTTGAACTAAATTTTATAAAAAATGGTTCGCCGGCTAATCCCAGGTATCAAGTTCATCGTAATATGCTCGGATTAAAGTTTTCGCATTTATTATTTTTATATGAAGCAATCATTACTAGGTAAAATCAAAGGGTTGGTATTAAAGGGAGGTGTAAGCGGGATGTTAGGAATTGTCCTGATTCAGATCCCGACATATGCAATTCCTGCCGGCTTCGATTACCGTACCCGCCAATCCGGTGCCTGGAATAATGTTGCCACCTGGCAAAGAACTCCAACCGGTACTCAAAGCTGGGCCAACATAATTGATCCTGCCGATATTCCGGACAACACGGCTGATTTGATCCTAGTCAGAGCCGGGCATACGGTTACAGTAAGCACAAGCTTAACGGCTGATGATATTTCCGTGCAGGCCGGCAGCAATCTGGTAGTGAATAGCGGCGTTACCCTGAATATTGCCGATAGTCCCAATGCCAATGACTTACGGGTATCCGGAACGCTTAGCAACAGCGGCAATATTACTAGCCTTACAGGTGCGGCCATAAGTTTTCTGAACGGGAGCGTTTACAAACATAATTTTACTACCACTTTCGGTACCATTCCTACAGCCACCTGGCAGACATTATCGACTGTGGAAATAACTGGTTATACCAATCCTGCCGGAACCCCGCAGGGTTTTGATCAGAGCTTTGGGGATTTGATCTGGAATACACCCTCTCTTTCAGTTGATGTGAATTTAAACGGTGCTTTAAGTGGTGTGATCCGGGGGAATTTTACGGTACAAAATACAAATGGCAAAACCCTTCACCTGACTTCCGATCAGGCAACGTATACTGCCACAATTAACGGCAATCTCAGTATTACCAACGGCAGCCGCTTAAATATTTCGAATGGTACGGCGTCCGGTAATTCGTTCACCTTAATTTTAAGAGGTAACCTTACGGTAGATCCAACTTCATCATTCACCCATTCTAATAATGGCTCTTTCGGAAAATTGCAACTTACCAATACCAGCCTTATTTCCACTCCTCCGGCCGCCAATTTGGGCAATATGGACTGGTTAGTTACCAGTACCGGTATGGTTACTTTGCTGAATGATGTATCGATTGCCTCTTCCCGAACCTTTACGGTAAATGGCCGCTTAGATATGGGCACAAATGCCTTGCAAGGTAGCGGGAAGTTTTTTTTGGGGAACTTCGGAACGTTAGGGATTGGATCACCGGCTGGTATTACCACCTCCGGTGCTACCGGTAATATTCAGGTTACGGGAACCCGCACTTTTCTGGCAGCAAACTATATTTACAATGGCACCGCTGCTCAGGTAACCGGAAACGGTATTCCAACCCTGGTTAAAAGCCTTACGGTAGAGAATCCTGCCGGGCTTACTCTTTCCAGGCAAGTAGGAGTGAATGAAATGCTGGACCTTAAACAAGGCGCGCTTAAATCTACTGTCGCTAACAATGTTGTGTTAAATGCTGGTGCTATTACATCCTCCAGCGAAGGTGGAGTTAGTTTTGTAGATGGGCCAATGGCTTATAACGTAAACACTACTTCGCCGATCAGCCTTAGATTTCCGGTAGGTAAAAACGGTAAGGGGCGGACTATTACTTTGGAAATAGCCCAGGATGCTTCAACATTAACCTCCTACACGGTAGAGCAGGTAGAAGGCGCTCCCCCAACCAGAACCTTACCGGCCAGCGTAGACCGGGTTTCGCAGGTACGGTATTTTAAAATAAATAAAAGCGCCGGCGCCAACTTAACGCAAGGCTTTGTGAAATTTACCTATGGCACCGACGATGGCGTAACTCAGAAAGAAATGCTTACCATCGTTAAATCGAACGCGTCAAATCAATGGGAAGATATTGGCCTTGGAGGTGCCGGTGGTACTGCCGATGGCACGGGTGAAATTCAGTCAGCTGTTTCCTTTACTACTTTTAGCGATTTTGTTTTAGCCAACGCAAAAAACGGCGCTAACCCACTGCCGGTTGAATTAAAGTCTTTCACAGCCAAAGCCTCAGGAAAGTCGGTGTTACTTAATTGGGAAACTGCTTCTGAAAAAGATAATGCTTACTTTATAGTAGAACGCAGCCACAACGCTAAAGAATTTAAAGCACTAGGTAAATTAGAAGGCAAAGGCGCTTCGGCAACGCTTCAGCACTATAATTTCACTGATAATACTCCTCTGGCTGGGTTATCTTACTACCGGTTGAAGCAAGTGGATTTTAATAGTGGTTTTACTTATTCCCCTGTTGTTAGCGTGAAGGCAATTGTAAAAGATGCTGAAATGCTGATTTATCCGAATCCGGCCGTGGATGTTGTTAACCTGGAGTTGAAAAATGTAACAGATGTCGCCCTGATACGGGTCGTTAACATGTTTGGCCAGGAAGTCATCAGAAAATCGATCGATAATGGGATGGAATTTCAGTTGAATATTGAAGCCCTGCCTCTAGGAGCTTATCAGATTATTAGTGAAACCGCACAGGAAAGACACATTTCAAGGTTTATAAAAGCAGCAAAATAACGCCATTAGGTATTTGCCGCGAGGTAATTATTGACTCTGAAGCACCTGCAATTGCAGGTGCTTTTTTTTATACCAGACTTATTAGCAAAATAGGCAAACAGGAGCTTTTAAAAGGTTTACAAGCTTGTAAATGACAGGAATTAGCCCCTCGATAGAAAACGCTGTTGCTGCACATTCAGAATTCAGAAGGTTTTCATACTAAGATTGCCTGGCCTTTCGGCTCCAAATCATGGTCGCCGAACTGGTAGAAGATGATCCATTTAAATACCTAACACTTAAATATTTAAAGATGTTATTCATGTTTTATAAATATGAATTAATAAATATTAGAATAGTTAAAAAAAAGAATCTTCAACAAACAAGGTAACTTAACGGGAAAGTATTATACTGTTTTAATGAGGGTGTTTTCTATTCGTTTAAATTCCTTTAGATTAGTGGTGTTAAATAAATGTTGCATGTTTTGAAGTTAATAAAATATTGGTAAAGTTATAATAATTGCTTTAGGGTAATTTTTTTAAGCTAGTGATTTAAATACTATTTTAACAGACATCATTGAATCAAAAATTTAAACTTTCATCTAAACTAAATACTTATGAATCGAATTTTACCCAATCGTTTTTCTGAAAAGGTCTGGCAGCAGCGCCTTGGCCTGGTTTTACTAATGGCTTTCTTTCTGCCGCTTCAGGTTTTCGCGCAAGCTGGCTACAAATTTCGAACGAAACAGTCCGGTAACTGGAGTGATATTACAACCTGGGAACGTATAGCTATTACGAACGGTACAACCTGGTCGAATCTTCCCAACGGTGCTAACCCGCCGAACCAAAACGCAGGCCAGATCACCATTCGCCCAGGGCACGAAGTTACTGTTACGGTGAAAGCTCACGCAGATGAACTGGTTGTTGAGGCCGGAGGGATCTTAGCCGTTAACGACACCCTCAATATCTGGGATGCCGGCAATGCAACGGATATGGTGGTATTTGGTACCGTTAAGAATTCCGGGATTATTTTCAAAGCATCTACCAGCGTTACAATTGAATTTAATGCTAACAGTGTTTATAAGCATATGCATACTTCCAGTTATGGAAGAATTCCGGTGGCAGCCTGGGATCCTCGCTCCACGGTAGAAATTCTGGGCCTTACCACCCCGTCTGATGGTGCATTCCTTTCTACTTATAACCAGGAATTCGGGAACCTTACCTGGAATACCCCCAACTTAGGGAATACCATTAACCTTTCCGGAGCGCTGGCAAAAATCAACGGCAATTTTAATGTTATTTCCACGAATGGGAAGGTGCTGGTACTTGGTAATTCAACAGCTTATAATAACCCAACCACAGCCTATACTTTAACCATAGGTGGCAATCTGAACCTGCTTGGCGGGGCTTTGAACCTCGGAGGTACTGCTGTAGCTTTTGAAGCCAAATTAAACCTGGGCGGAGACCTGAATATTGATGGAACCGGCAATCTTCGCTCTGCCAATACAAATACGCCTGCAAAGATCATTTTCAATGGGGTGGATAAAAAGCTTACCCTGGCAAATGCAGCCAATAATACCTCTATTAACGGTGCCTCCATTAATTATGAAGTGGCAAGTGGCTCCAGCTTATCTTTAGCATCTGACCTCAACGTTTCAACCGGCCGCAGCTTTGTAGTGAATGGAGAACTGCAAACCAATGCTAATGTAATTAGAGGCGGAGGCAATTTTGTACTCAACTTCGGAAGTATCTTCGGTGTTGGTTCTCCATCCGGAATTACTTCTGTTGGCGCAGCTGGCAATATTCAGGTTACCGGCATTCGTTCTTACGGTGGTTTGGTAACCTATATTTATAATGGCACCAGCCCTCAAATTACCGGCGATGGTTTACCAACTTTAATTACGGATCTGACCATAAATAATAATTCCGGCATTACCCTTTCGAGGGAGGTTACTGTAAATAACCTGCTTAAAATGAACGAAGGTATCCTGAAAACCAATGGTAATAATTTGATCGTTGCCAGTTCCGGTAACATTCAAATGCCTTCTGCCGATAGAATCAGTTTTATTGAAGGAGGCCTGACGCATTCAATAGAAACAACGTCTACTGTTACCCTGGAGTTTCCGTTAGGCAAAAACGGAAAATACCGCCCGGTTATTCTGGAGATCAGCCAGGCTTCATCAACTCCGACTACCTATACCGCAGAGCAATTTGAAGGTGCCTATCCTACAGCACGCCCGCTTCCGTCGTCAGGTTCTTTAGACCGGGTATCGACAGTGCGTTATTTCCGGATCACCCAAAGCCCGGCAGCGCCTTTAAACGAAGGACTTGTTACGTTAAACTATGGTTCGGATGATGGGGTTGTGGATCCTAATACCTTAAGTATTGCTAAATCGACAGTTGCGGGTCCGTGGATGGATCTGGACGGCACCGCCTCTTTGGGATCGGGAGCAACCGCAGGCACAGTGGTGGCCCTGTTCAATGAATTCAGCGATTTTGTGCTGGCTAATAAAATTGGCGGGAACAACCCATTGCCGGTAGAACTTATCAGCTTTTCTGCCAGGGAAAAAGAAAAGGCAGTTGAATTGAACTGGGCAACTGCTTCGGAAAAGAACAGCGCTTACTTTGATGTAGAAAGAAGCTTTAATTCCCGCAATTTCGAAGCGATCGGCCGGATGGAAGCTGCCGGAAATACTTCTGTTAAAAGAAACTATCAGTTTCTGGATGCTGCTGCTAAAGCCGGGATCGTATATTACCGCCTGAAGCAAACCGATCTGGACGGCACCTTCACTTATTCGGAAGTAAGATCTGTGGCTGTTACCGGTAAAGTAAATTCGGTGGTGTTTTATCCAAACCCGGTTAAATCGATGCTGAACATTGAAGTTACAGGAACGAATTCGGTAATAAGGGTAATAAATACCTTAGGTCAGGAAGTGCTTCAGAGAAAAATTAATGGTGCATCTTCGGTCCAGTTAGATGTTAGTTCGCTGCCAAATGGTAGCTACCAGCTCATTACCGAAAACGACCAACAAAAATCAGTTAGCAGGTTTATGAAAATTGTGCAGTAATTGATAAGAACTCCAGTAAAAGGCACCCGGTTATCCGGGCGCCTTTTTTTATGCCCTGCGTCTCTGGGTTAGCAAAGCAATGGTTTATTTCAGGGGGAGGCTTTGAAGATTATCCTAGCCCTATGAGATTCAGGAATAGTAAAGTCTTCTTATAATTTAGCGAATGACCTGTTTCTTATAGTAGGTAACATAAATTTAATTAACATCTGATTTATTATAAAGGAATGGTTTAGTATCTTTGAAGTTGATATTATGAGGATATTTTTTTGGACTAATAAGTTGGTTTGAAAATATTTAATTCATAGTCTTAGCAGGAACCTTATTTAAATTTCTTTATATGAAGCATTTTTTACCCTCCAGTTTTTTCCGCCGAAAGCATAGCGTTTTCTTAGCCGGGCTTTTATTTTGGTTGTTGCCGCAGTTGAGTTGGGGGCAGTTATCAATTACTGATGCTACAACAAAAACAATTGATTTTGGTACAACCGTAAGTGGAGTAAATAATGGGGCTTTTAATGCCTCAGGATTTCTGATAACCCCAACTACCGGAAAACTAGATGCTGATGCCTGGGCAATAACTGGTTGGAGTGATGGGGATAAAGATTTTGCTGTTGAAAAAACAGGAACAAATGATTTAGGCAGAGGAACCTACACAGGAACCGGAACCACTAATACCACTACTGGTGGTATATATGCCTTAACCGGATCACCGGCTTCATCAACCAATACTGCTTTAATGATACAACCTACAGGAACCGAATGGTCACCTGGAACGATTACGCTTCGTATTAAAAATGATCACGCTACTGATATTATCACCAGCATAGACATTGCTTATGATATTTTGATAAGAAATAATGAAAATAGATCCAACTCATTTAATTTTTCTTATTCTTCCGATAATAATAGCTACATAAATGTAGGTGCCCTGGATTATGTTTCTCCGCTGACTTCTAATTCTACAAGCTTCGTAAAAGTTGGAGGTACTAGCCCGAGTAGATCTACCACTATCAATGGCTTGAATATTCTTCCGGGGCAATATTTTTATATTCGCTGGACTGGAGATGAGGCAGGTGGATCAGGCTCAATGGATGAATTTGCCCTGGATGATATTAAGGTAACTCCTGTCTTAACCCCTGTTGTTTCTACTCCAACTATTACTACATCAAATCTGGCCACACTTTCATATTGTGCCGGTAATACGGTTACCGTTGAATTTACTACCACCGGTACTTATAATGCAGGCAACGTATTTACCGCGCAACTTTCTGATGCGTCCGGTTCGTTTACTTCACCAATCCAATCGGCAACCGGTACAAATCCGATTTCCCTTACTATCCCGACAACTGCTGCTACTGGTAATGCATATAAAGTACGGGTAATCGCTTCCGATCCGGCAACAGAAGGTTCTGCAAGTGCTGCTTTCACCATTAATGCAAAGCCTGCAACAAACAATACTTCCGTATCTCCGGGCTCCGATCAAACAGTAGATCTGGCTACCACCGGCAGCTTGCTTACCGCCAGTGCGGCTGAACCATCAACTTTTTCCTGGAAGTTTGGAGCAAGTGCTTCAGGACCCTTCAACAACACCATAGCCGGAATTTCCTCTAATGCCTATACCATAACCGGATCACATTTCCCTGGAGCCGGTGAGTATTACCTGGTTGCTGAGGCAACATCGAACGGCCCTTGCAGTACCATTGGTATTAGTAATCCGGTAAAAGTAACCGTTACGGCATCCCAGCCAATTATTTCTACTTCAGTAACTTCTTTGTTGGCTTTCAGCGCACCTGCGGGCACCACAGGTGAGTCGTTAGAACAATCTTATACCTTAACCGGTTCTGCTTTGGCAGGCGATGTAACCATAACAGCTCCTTTACATTATAAAGTCTCCTTTTCTTCGGGGAGTAATTATAGCAACCAGTTAACCCTTAGTCCGGTAAGCGGAGCGGTTAATGCAACTATTTACGTAGTTTATGATCCGGCTGTAGCAGGCACTCATAATGGCAGCATTTCCCATACGAGCTTAAATGCTACTACTAAAGAGGTAGCGGTTTCCGGAAGCAGCAATCCAACAATCAGTATTACCGGAACTCAGCTTACTTTCTCCGCGTTGGCTGGTGGCCAGTCTGCAGAACAATCATACCAAATTTCAGGAACGGCTTTAACTTCAGATGTTCAGGTTGCTGCCCCAGCTCATTTTAAAATTACTAAAACAGCTGGAACAGGCTATGCCGGTTCATTACTGTTTACTCCTAATAGTAATGGCGTCGTTAATGCAACTATTTATGTGGTTTATGCACCTACGGTGGGCGGGGCTCATTCCGGCGACATTCAGCATGCAAGCGCCGGCGCTTCGGTTGTGTTGTTAGGGGTAAGCGGTAATAGTACTCCAACCTTACAGGTTACCGGTACTTTTACTCCGGTTGCAAACCAGACAATCAATACCAACAGTACTGCTCAACAATTTTCAGTATCCGGTTCAAAGCTTACCGGCAACGTGGTTATTACGGCTCCGGCTGAATTCCAGGTATCAAGAACCAGTGCTACGACCGGTTTCAGCAATTCTGTTTCATTTACACCATCCGCAGGTTCTGTGACTAGTGATTATTGGATCCGTTTCAGCCCTACGGTTGCAGGTGCACATTCAAGTAATGTAACAGTAACTTCGGTTAATGACGGTCTTTTGACCAACATTGCTGTAAGTGGAACTGCTGTTAACCAACCAGTAACTATTCATTATTGGGCCTTTAACTCTGGTGCAGGCAGTGTGGCAAATGATAAATGGCCAATGGCAAATGCAATTAATGCGACTTCAGGTTCCGGAACAATAACGCATGATATAGCTGCAACGGAGGACTTTGCAGGTACAACTGATAATGCAGAAAGTGGATATGCAGCTGGAGCTTCTTTTTCAGCGGTGAATAGCGCCAATAATGGGAAAGCCATCGTTTTTAATGTACCTACTACTGGCTATGAGGGACTTAGCTTTAGTTTTTCGAGCAGGGTAAATGGTACATCCGGATTTTCTACGTATGTAGTTGAATATTCAACTAATGGAACCGATTTTAACCTTGCTCAAACTTTCACCGGAAAAACAAATACTTCCTTTGCAACATCAACTGTTGATTTAACTTCCATTCCGGCAGCTAATAATAATCCGAACTTCAAAATAAGAATGACTATTTCCGGAGCAACTTCGTCTTCAGGGAACGTTAGGTTCGACAATATTAAATTAGCAGGCAACCTATTACCCCCAACAATTATAACCTCAAATGTAACCAATGCACCTTACTGTGCCGGCACTTCCATAAGTGTTGCCTTTAGCACTACAGGTACATTCGGATCTGGAAATACCTTTACAGCTCAGTTATCGGATGCCAATGGTTCCTTTGCCACACCGCTTATATCCGCTTCCGGTACCAGTCCGATCTCCGTGGGAATCCCAGGATCTGCAGTTTCAGGCAGCAATTATAAGGTTCGGGTTATTGGTTCGAGTCCGGCAACTACCGGCTCCGAAAGTGCTCCTTTCAGTATTAAAGGCACTCCGGCCAGCAATATTACTACCCTAATTACCGGTGGCCAAAGCCTGCCGGTAAACGGCACCGGAGCTACTTTAACTGTGAGTTCAGAAGAAGCTTCTATTTATACCTGGAAATTCGGAACCGACCCAAATGGACCTTACAACACCATTATTAAAAGTGGTAGTACCAATACGTATCAGTTAACCGGCGCTGACTTTGCCGCTCCCGGTGAATACTATCTGGTTGTAGAAGCTGTTTCGGTTTGCGGGAATATTTCAGGAACCAGTAATGAAATTAAAGTAACCGTTACTGCTCCTAAACCAGTAATTAATGTTTCTACGAACGGCCTGGCAATTTTCAATGCCCCTGCTGGGGTAAGTGGTACTTCTGCAGAGCAATCATTCACGGTTGATGGAACTGGTCTTACAGCTGATATAGTAGTTACTGCTCCGGCTCAATACCTGGTATCTGCTACTTCTGGTTCTGGTTTCAGCAATTCTGTAAATCTGGTACAAGTTTCCGGCACTGTTGCAGCTACGGTTTATGTGGTTTACGATCCATCGGTGGCCGGTACCCATACTGATTCTATAGCACTTACCACCTCCGGAGCCACTACGAAGAAGGTAGGCGTTTCCGGCGAAAGTAATCCCTTACTTACCAGTTCAGAGACATCCTTGTCGTTTACAGCTTTGGCCAATAGCCAATCGGTAGAGAAAACCTATACTATTTCGGGTAAAAACCTGACTGCTGATTTAACGATTACTACAAACAGCAATTTTAAAATTTCTACGGTTTCAGGTTCTGGTTTTAGCACTAGTCCATTAACCATTTCGCCGGTGAACGGCGTGATCCCGAATACTACCATTTATGTGGTTTATGCCCCGGCAACCGGCGGCATTCATAATGGTTCTATTCTGAACGAAAGCGCGGGTGCCAGTACGGTTACTTTATCTGTAGATGGTAACAGTGCCCCTACTTTAAATATTACCGGTTCCTTTGCAACAGTGTCGAACCAGGTTGTTCATTCTCACAGCGTAGGTCAGTTGTTTGCTATCGCTGCCGGGAAATTAACGGGCAATGTGGTTATTTCAGCTCCAGCGAATTTTCAGGTTTCCGGAACGAGCGCAACTGCCGGCTTTACCGATATGTTAACCTTAAATCCTTCAGGGGCAGCAATCTCCGACAACATCTGGATCAGATACAGTCCGGAGGCTGCCGGCAGCCATTCAGATTATATTACGGTTGCCAGTGTAGCCGACGGAATTTCGCAGCAAATAGCAGTAAACGGATCCAGCATTTTGGCCCCAGTAGAGATTGCCGGGGAGCTTTTGCTTGAGGATAACTTTATTGGGAAAAAGGATGATCCGATATCCGGAGCCGGCTGGACCAGCATTAATTCCGGCAACCCGATCTTATTTTCAGAATCCGGTTTAGATTATTTAAACTATGGATCTACTAAAATCGGCACCGGAATTACAATTGCAGCTACTGGCCTCGATTATTACAAAACCTTTAAGCCAGTTAATGGCAATGGCGTATTGTACCTTTCTGCAATTATTAATACCGCCACATCTTCTACCGGTGATTATTTTCTGAATTTAACAGAACTTAATGGTAGTGGTGGTGTTACAACCGGTTACCGTGGCAGAATTTTTATCAAAAACTCCGGTAATCCCGGTTTTATTAACTTTGGTATTTCCAACACAGGCACTAGTACCATTTGGAGCGGTGATTATCCAAAAGGAATGAACCACTTGATTGTAGTTCGCTATGAGTTTAATACTTCAAATCAAACCCAAAGCTCTACGTTATATATTAATCCAAATACTTTCTCAGAAGCAGCTTCTACTGAAAAGATTACGGCAACCGACAATACCACATCTTCCATTCCGCTTAATATCGGAGCGGTTTCTATCCGCCAGGGTAACGGCCCGGTATTGACGCTGGATGGTTTACGCGTTGGAACCGGTTGGGGAGCGGTGTTGGGTAACCCAAGTTTCATTAACCCAGTTTCTACTTTAGCGCCAGGGAATTACAACAATGTGCATATAAATGCTTCAGGTGGCGTAATTAATGCAACCGGAACTGTGGTTGTAAATAATAATTTAACCCTGACGAATGGTAAGGTAGTATTCCCAACGAATGGTGGTTTTACGGTGAACGGTACCTTTAATGGTGGCAGCGCAAATAGCTATATTGAAGGTTTCTTAGCCCAGACCGTTGCAACTACCAATCCGGTTACCTTATTCTTCCCGGTTGCCAAGGCTGGTAATTACCGACCAATAACGCTGGATCTTCAGCAGAATTCGGTTACACCTACGCTTTATACTGCCGAACAATTTGAAAGTAATCCGCCAACCCGCCCTCTGCCAGTTGAAACGATCAAGAATATTTCGGCGGTGCGTTATTTCTCCATTAACAAGGGTGCAGGTGCGAACGTAACGGAAGCCCTGGTAAAACTTTCTTATGGTGCTGATGATGTAGTTACCGATAAAGCCAGTCTTTCGATTGTAAAGTCGAACCCTTCGAATACCTGGGAAGACATTGGACTTGGTGGCTCCGGCGGTACCGCGAACGGAAGCGGTGAAATTCAATCTACCGTACCATTTACAACCTTCAGCGATTTTGTGCTGGCAAACAGAATTGGTGGTACTAACCCGCTGCCGGTAGAGCTTATGAATTTTACGGCTAAGGCCAAAAACACCAGTGTTCAATTAAACTGGGAAACTGCCACCGAAAAGAACAACGCCTATTTCTCAGTTGAAAGAAGTGCCACAGGAGATAATTTTGAAGCGATTTCCAGAGTGGAAGGAAAAGGAAACTCTACCAGCGTACAGAAATACCAGGCGCTAGACAATGCTCCTTTAGCCGGAATGGCCTACTACCGCCTGAAGCAGGTCGATTATGACGGAACTGTTAATTACTCGAAAGTGATCAGCATTAACCTGAAAGGGGAAAAAGAACGGGTTGTTCTGTACCCGAACCCGGCAAAATCTGAATTGAATATTTCCCTGCCGGCTACCTCCGGAAAAGCAGTGATCCGGGTGATGAACCTGTTAGGTCAGCAGGTGCTGGCTGAAAGGGTAGAAGTCGGAAATGCCATTAAGCTGAATGTACAGAACCTGCCGGCTGGCACATACCAGGTAATGATTGAGGCAGATCAGGTACGTGAAGTGAGACGATTTGTAAAAGTTGGTAACTGATTCTTAGCCCTGTAAGTTTAATTAAAAGCCCCGGAGCATTCCGGGGCTTTTTGTTTTTCAGGATCCTTGTTCCAGGTAGAAAGGTGAAGGTATTTTGATCCCCACTTTTTATCACGGAAAGAATAGCGATTTTAAGAAAGATATTCATGTGATGTTAAATTTTACAAGAACAATGAACTAAATTAAAGCAGAAATCATTTGAGGCATAATTCATTTTAACAACAGAGGTATGAAGTATTTGTTTTCTGAAATTTTACGGAATCGTAAGTCTCTCCTTTTTTTCTCCCTGGCGGGAATTTTAGGAATTCAAGAATCTGAAGCGCAAATTACTGCTGCCTTGCTCGATAATTTTAACCGGCCCAACAACCTGAGCGTCGGGGTTCCTTCTTCCGTTGGAGGCAGTACCTGGCTCGAAACCGAAACTTCGGGTTCCAACAATTACCGGATCAGAATTGAAAACAACATGCTGGTGCTGGGCAGCTTTAACAGTGCAAGTTCAGGCGTTGGCTCTTCCGGCCTCGAGCAGGCATCGAATGAGGTAAGTAACCAGTACGCTACCACATTCAGCCAGGCGGCAGCGCCATTGAACTGGGCGTTCAATTTCCGACAGAACCGTTCGGGTACTTCCGGATTTGGGGCAACTACCTACGGTGTGGCATATATTCTGGGGTGCAACAAACCGGTATTTACCGATCCCAATGCCGTGGGCTACGCGGTAGTTTTAGGCAACTCCGGCTCTCCGGATTACGTGCGGTTGGTGAGTTTTAAAAATGGCTTTACCGTTAACTCCAACCTCACTACGTTAGTTTCAAGCCCGGAATTTACCGAAACCGCTTACTACAGCGTAAAAGTCACTTACGATCCCTGCTCCAAATCCTGGGGGCTGCAGGTGCGGAACGATGGCGCTTCCTTTGCCGATCCGCTTACCGTGCAGGAGCCGGTTTTGACTTTTTCGGACCAAACCCATACCAATACGAATTTAAATTTTACCGGCGCGGCCTATAACCATGGCACGGCCAATGTAACGGCCTATTTCGACAACATTTCCGTACCGAATTCACCCTATTTTACGGCTCAAACTTATACATGGACCGGTTCGCTTTCTTCCGACTTTACCGAGCCGGGAAACTGGAATCCTACCCGTAACTGCCATCGTAACTCGGATATTCTGACTTTTAATGCAGGCGGAACGATAAACCTCAGCAATGTAAGTTCTCAGGAATTCGGGAAACTGCTGGTGCAGAACAATACCGCTCTAAGCCTGAAGGCCAAAGCCGGAAGTACCCAAACGTTGCAGATTGCTGGCGGCAATCAGGAGGACCTGGTTGTTGGTGCAGGTTCTTCTTTAATAATAGACAGCAACGATGCTCTGGAGATTAGTTTAAAGACGGGTACAACCGGAATCATTGCGGGGAATTTCACTTTTCAGAATACGGCCATGAACCTGGGACGTGCCCACCGCTTGCTGGTGGCAGATGCCAATGCTCTAACCGTTACTAGCGGGGCACAGGTAAATGCAAGAAACCTCAACGGAGAGCCTTTTGGCATTACCGGCACGGCCAATGCCGTAATCTTTAAAGCCGGTTCGGTATATATTTCCAAAGATGGCGCCAGTCCGTTCGGGTTGGCTACGCCGAATTCGAAAGTGGTTTTTGAAACCGGCAGTTTGTACCGCCACGAGCAGGTAGGAACGGCGCCAAAATTCGATGGCCGGGTTTATGCTGATTTTGAACTGAACGTAACCAACGCCCTGGCCATTATTTTTGGTACGAGCGCCCCGGTGCCAACGCGCATCGACAATTTTACGATCAGCAGCGGAACCATGAACGTTACCTTGGCAAGTGGTAGCACGCCGCTCCCACTGCAAATTAAAGGCAATTTAACAATAGCTCCGGGTGCTACCTTCAATTTTAACCCTGCAAATGCCGTAAATACGTCACCCATCAGTCTGAATGGTACTAAAAAGCAGCAAATAAGCGGTACCCTAAATTTAGGACAATACGCCAACCTTGAACTTAACAATCAGGCTGGAGCAGAACTGCTTACGCCTCTGACCATAAAAGGCAATCTCCAGTTCTCACAGGGAATCCTCACGTTAGGACCGGTTGCTACGCTTACGTTCGAAGATAATGCGGCCACTACCGGTGCCTGGAGTGGAAGCTATGTAAACGGCCGGATCATTAAAACCGGCGACGATGCCTTTAGTTTTCCAACCGGGAAAGGAGGCTATTTTGCCCCGATCGGAATTTCAGCTCCGCAAAATGTGACCGATAAATTTTCTGCAGAGTATTTCCCAGAGAACCCCGTTACCTTGTTCGGAAGCCTTAAACACGATTCATTGGGACAGATTTCGAGTACCGAGTACTGGGATCTTGAACGGTTGGCAGGTGCTTCAGAAGTAAAAGTAACTCTTAGTTATGACCCTGGCCGTAGTATTTCGATAGCTGATCCGAATGAATTACGGGTTGCTCATTATAAAGGAGGCGATGCCGGTTGGGCAAACGAAGGTAAACCTGAAATGACAACCAGCGAATCCTCGATGATGTTGCTATCCACGCGTAAAATGCAAAGCTCTTTCAGTCCGTTTACTTTTGCTTCCGTTGCTTCCAATAATCCCTTGCCGGTGGAGCTGGTGAATTTTACCGCTAAAGCCGGAATTGAAATTGTCGTACTTAACTGGACCACGGCAACCGAGCAAAATGCGGGTTGGTTTGAGGTAGAGCGAAGCAGTAATAGCCGTGATTTTGAAAAAGTAGGAGAGGTAAGGGCAGCCGGTAATAGTACCCAGTTAAAACAGTATGGTTTTGAAGATAAAAAGCCCGGGAGCGGGGTGATTTATTATCGCCTGAAACAGGTGGATCTCGATGGCACCTTTACCTATTCAAAAACGGTAGCTCTTACGGTGAAAGAAAACGAATTCCTTTATCTTTATCCAAACCCGGCTTCTGAGCAGCTTACTATTCGCTTGTCATCTTCCGCATCCGCTACCATTCAGATCCTGAATATTCTGGGGCAAGCGGTTTGGTTAAGAAACAATATTTCTGGCTCCGAAGTTAAGCTTGACATTGCACAACTTCCGGCCGGTACTTACCAGCTAATAGTGGAAACGGAAAACGGAAGGGCCACCAGAAAATTCGTGAAGGTAGGCAACTAAAGGGTAAAAATTAGCTAAGTGAAAGCAAGATTTTTGGCTTAACCGGAGCTTTTGCTTTTATACCTAATTAGCGGTAGGTATTTGGCGTTTAAAAGTCATCAGGAATTGGGTCTTCAAATGCGATGAATATTACTGAATCTGGTCAGGCATTGCATAATTTTTATAAGAACTTTTTACAAAGGCTCAAAACTCAGCAAAATAAAAAGCAGCGCGTAAGTACCAAAAAACTTAAACAACCTGACCTATGATAGTAGCTACTTGTATTTTCGCCCTTACTGCCGCTTTAATGTACGTTTGTGAAATGCCAACGGAAGAGAGTGATTCCTAACTCTTCATAGCGCGGTAAGTTAATTCAACCTTCCTTTATCTGCCTGAAATATAAACTAGGAAGCCTGCTGTTCAGATCAGCAGGCTTTTTTTCTGATTAAAGCATATTGGCAAAGCAACTTAATTTAGCTGGATGAAGATAGGTTGAATGTGCTTAGTCACATGTTTCTGGTCTGAATGATACTAAAATAGAATGAGTTATGCATAACGTCTCCGATGGCTGTCCCCTGACGGCCATCTTTCCTACTTCGAAAGGAAATAAGCTAGGAAGCAAATAAAGTTCTGTCTTGGGATAGGACTTGGGAAACATTATTACCTATGAGCATAAATGATGCTATAATAGTATGATTACTCCATGCAATATAAAAAAATAAAAAAAGCCTTTCCTGTTAACCAGGAAAGGCTTTAAATAAGGTAAAATGCTAAGCTTTTACACCGAAAAACTATCGCCGCAACCACAGGTACGGGAAGCGTTCGGGTTGTTGAAGTAGAAGCCCTTGCCGTTCAGGCCGTCGGAGAAATCGAGTTCGGTGCCGGCCAGGTACAGGAAGCTTTTCATATCTACCACTACCTTTACGCCTTTGTCCTCGAATTCCTGATCCATCGGACGAACTTCGTCATCAAAATCGAGCTGGTAGGAGAGGCCGGAGCAGCCGCCACCGGCAACGGAAGCGCGCAAGCGGAAGGCATCGGTTAGGTTGGCATCCTTTTTCAGCTTTTCTACTTTTTCTTTGGCTTTATCGGAAACGGTTATCATAATCGCTGTTCGTTAATCGTTGCTCGTTGTTCGATAAATAAACAAAAAGCTGGTTTTATTAATTCCTTACGTTTGGCAGCACCGTACTGATTACCGATGCGAGCACAGCCACCCGAAGTTTAAATGAATCTGACTGAAACATTTACAAATGAAAACTAAAATTAAGAGGTCGGGTTCAGCACCACACTGAAAACAGTAATGGTGTTTATATCGCGGCCGTAATACAATTTATCCAGCGCACTGTAAACGTTCGCTGCCCGGAAGTAGGAGGTTTGCAGTTCTCGTTCGCCGCGGGCAATCCACTGAATAGTGAAGCTGCTTTCCTTGTCGCGGTAATTCTGCACGTAATCCCACATTTTGCGAAGCGCTTCCAATTTATTCAACCCGATTTCTGAGTGAAACAGGAACGATTGGCTATGGCGGGGATTTACAGTGATCAGATCCAGGCGCGTACGTCCTTCCAGTTCCCGGTACTCGAACAAAAGGGTAGAGCTGTTCATGCCCAGGTAATTCATGATCTGGTCCTGCAGGCGCACAATTTCGGCCCGAACGTCGGAGGTAACTTCCATGGCTGGCAAGTTTAAAATGGTTTGAAATTCAGTTAAGAATTTTTAAACTAAAAATTTTGTCATCCTGAGCGATAGCGAAGGAACTTGGTGGCTCGTTGTAGAAAGTTTTCTACTGGGAGCCGACGAGGTCCTTCGCTCACGCTCAGGATGACAGGATGATATTAGTGGTGCGATTTCGGCATTTCGAGCGGCTCCAAACCGTTCTTCACGCGGTAATCGTTGATCGCAGATTTAATGGCGTCTTCAGCCAGAACGGAACAGTGAATTTTAACCGGCGGCAAAGCCAGCTCTTCCACAATTTCCATGTTGTCGATTGCCAGAGCCTCGTCTACTGATTTACCTTTCAGCCACTCGGTAGCCAAAGAAGAAGAAGCGATAGCCGAACCGCAACCGAAGGTTTTGAATTTCGCATCGGTAATGATCTGGTTTTCGTCTACCTCGATCTGCAGACGCATTACGTCGCCGCACTCAGGAGCACCAACCAAACCGGTACCAACACTTTTTTTGCTTTTATCCAGCGTACCTACGTTGCGCGGGTTGCTGTAATGGTCAATAACTTTATCTGAATAAGCCATTTTACTAGTGATTAATGATTAGTGATTAATGATTAGTAAATTAATGATTAATGAAAAGTGATTTTTTACTCATACAGAATAACTAATCACTATTCATTAATCACTAATCACTATTAATGTTCCGCCCACTCTACGCTGTCCAGGTCTACGCCTTCTTTGAACATCTCCCATAGCGGCGACATTTCGCGGAGCTTGGTTACTGCTTCTTTTACGTGATCGATGGCATAGTTGATCTCTTCTTCGGTCGTGAAACGGCTCAGGCCGAAACGCAGGGAAGAGTGTGCCAGGTCGTCGCTCATACCCATAGCTTTCAGCACGTAGCTTGGTTCCAGGGAAGCGGAAGTACAGGCTGAACCGGAAGAAACGGCCAGGTCTTTTACGCCCATCATCAGGCCTTCGCCTTCCACGTATTTAAAGGAAATATTACTTACGTGCGGCAAACGGTGCTCTTTGGAGCCGTTCAGGTACGATTCTTCCAGTTTCAGAAGTTCGGTTTCCAGTTTCTCGCGCAGCTTTAAAATGCGTTGCGTATCAGATTCCATTTCGTTTTTGCACAGCTCGCAAGCCTTGCCTAAACCTACAATGCCCGGCACGTTCAGGGTGCCAGAACGCATACCGCGCTCGTGACCGCCGCCGTCCATCTGGGCGGTAACTTTAACTCTTGGGTTTTTCCGACGCACGTAAAGCGCACCAACACCTTTCGGACCGTACATTTTATGGCCGGAAAACGCCATCAGGTCAATACCGTCTGCTTCTACGTCAACCGGGATTTTACCAACGGCTTGGGTAGCATCGGTCATGAAAAGAACACCGTTTTTGCGGGCTAAGGCTGATATTTCTTTGATCGGCTGCAGTACGCCCACTTCGTTGTTGCCGTACATGATCGAGATCAGGATGGTTTGCGGCGTAATGGCAGCTTCCAGTTCTTTCAGGTCGATCAGGCCTTCTTCGTTTACTTTCAGGTAAGTTACCTTGCCACCCAGTTTCTCGATGTGCTTGCAGCTATCCAGAACCGCTTTGTGCTCGGTAACCGCCGTAATAATGTGGTTACCTTTGGACGCGTACATTTCGAAAACGCCTTTAATAGCCAGGTTATCGGATTCGGTAGCGCCGGAAGTAAAGATGATCTCTTTCGGGTTACAGTTGATCAGGCTTGCGATCTGCTCGCGGGCGTAATCAACGGCTTCTTCGGCATTCCAGCCAAAGGCGTGGTTACGGGAAGCGGCATTACCGAATTTATCGGAAAAGTAAGGGAGCATCGCTTCCAGCACGCGGGGATCCATCGGCGTGGTAGCGTTGTTGTCCAGGTATATCGGGAATTTCAGCATAATTGCTAATATGTGGTTACGTATCTCTATTTTTACCGCTTATAAAACAAACCCTGGGGCTTATTAGTTTAGCGCACCGCAAAATTACTAAATTAGATTCAATTTAAATAATTATGAAGAACCTCGAACATATCGGCATTGCCGTGAAAGACTTTGCCGCCGCCAACACTTTATTCACCAAACTGCTGAACGCGGAACCTTATAAAATAGAAGAAGTGGCTTCTGAAGGCGTTAACACTTCCTTTTTCCGGATGGGCGAAGCAAAGATTGAGCTGCTGGAAGGCTTAACCCCGGACAGTGCCATTACCAAGTTCCTGGAGAAAAAAGGCGAAGGCATTCACCACCTGGCTTTCGAGGTAGAAGATATTTACGCCGAAATGGAGCGGTTAAGAGCTGAGGGCTTCACTTTGCTGAACGAACAACCAAAACGTGGCGCCGATAACAAACTGGTTTGCTTTGTACACCCGAAAACGGCGAATGGCGTTTTAGTGGAGTTGTGCCAGGAAATTAAGTAAATTGTTTAATGGCTGAATTGTTAAATTGTTGATTGTGGATTGGGTTTTTGGAGTGGTAGGATAGCGTTTTTTACGGTCATCTCGACGATAGGAGAGATCTCATCCGGTTGGTAGGGAGGTTTGCTATGGAATGTCTGAATCAGGATTTTCAGGATTTACAGAATTTTCAGGATTGCAGGCAAATAGGATGTTTTTTGCTGAATGATAGGAGTGTTAGCGATATAAATTATTCAAAGTTATTGCGTCATTCCGAGCGAAGCCGAGGAAACTTATGGGGCAATGTTATTAATTAGCTCTTCTGAAATCTAAAACTTACAGAATGAGAAAGGTATTTACCCATTTACTACTCTTATTCCAAATTGGGATAATGGCTTGTAATGAGGAGCCAAATAACAAAAGTGAAAGCTTTAAGGGCGTTAATACTAAGCCAAAAACAGTTGAAAGTAAACCTACTTTACCAGCTATTGCAAATAATGCCGCTTCTGAAGTTGCTTTGAGTTTTATGAATAACTATAAAGCACACTGTGATAGTGCTTCTAAATCGATGGATACCGGAAAATGGATTGAATTTAACCCGCTACTCACCCCAAGTTTCAAAATAACTTATAAAAAACTGGTGGATGAGGCCTTTAAGACAGATCCCGAATTGGGGCTTGATGCAGACCCTATTTTTGATGCTCAGGATTATCCGGATGAAGGCTTTATTTTATTGGAAAATGGTGAGAATGGCTATGTAACTTTACAAGGTAAAGATTGGCCTGATTTTAAATTAGTAGTGAAGGTTATTCAAGCAAATAATAACTGGTTGGTTGACGGTGCTGGAATAATAAATGTTCCGGAAGAGAAAAGAGTAAAGAGATTATAACTAAGCCCCATAAATATCCTTGAGCGCTACGCTCGCAAGCTTCATACTCCCGCCCTCACTTGTGCCCGGATTGACCTCAATTATGTATTCTAAGCGTTCCGCTAAATTCCCCTCAACCGCTAATTCCTATTTCCGTATCCAAAGCACCAACCTGATAAAACTATGAGCAAAGAAATAAAGGAAATACACCGTGTAGTAGATCAGTTAATGATCGGGAACGTGATCCTGTACCCGACCGATACGGTTTGGGGCATTGGGTGCGATGCGGAAAACGTGCAGGCCGTGAAGCGGATCTATGAAATAAAGGAACGCCCGGAAGAAAAGCCTTTTATTTTGCTGGTGGCCGACGTGGAAACGCTTAAACGCTACGTAAAAAATGTACCGGAAAACTTCGTGAACCTGATCCAGAACCAGGAACGCCCGACCACTTATATTTTCAACGATGTCCAGAATTTGCCGCCGGAAGTAATTTCCCGGGACGGCAGCGTGGCTTTCCGGATCCCGCAAGATGAGTTTTGCCACCGGCTGACCCGGCAATTTGAACGGGCTATTGTTTCTACTTCGGCAAACGTGAGCGGGAAACAATCCGGGGGGAGTTTTTCCGATATTCCGGATACCATTAAAGAAAAAGTAGATTACATGGTAGCCTGGCGGCAGGAAGAAGAAATTCAGGCCAGACCTTCCCGAATTGTGCAGTTGCAGCCCGACGGTAGTCAGAAAGTGATCCGCGAGTAGTTTTTTTGCACAAAAGCCTACTGTTTTTTTGAGTAGTTTTGCAGCCGGAAGCATCGAAAGCCTATGCTGTTAAAGTCCCCCTTTGGAGGGGGGGTAGGGGGAGGATCTTTACGTTATTTGGTACTCTCCCCTTGAGGGGAGCCGGTGGGGTGTTTCACATGGCGCGAATTACACCCCTCTAACTCCCCTCAAGGGGAGAATCTTCAATAATGTAGTCCTCCCCCTAACCCCCTCCAAAGGGGGGCTTGTTACCTGCCAGCTTTTCTGCTTCTGTTAATTCTGTAAATCCTGATTCAGACAAGCATGCAAACTGTTGAACTGCCCGATCATAAAATATTTGGAACCGTAGCCGAAGCGGCCGCTGAATTGCAGGTGGAAACCTACGTGATCGGCGGATTTGTGCGGGATCTGATCCTGAAGCGGCCTTCCAAAGATATTGACGTGGTGTGCGTGGGAAACGGTATAGCACTGGCCGAAAAAGTGGCCGAGAAGTTGCCGCACAAACCCAAAGTGGTGGTATTCAAGAATTTCGGCACGGCCATGCTGCGGGCCGAAGACTGGGAAGTGGAATTTGTGGGCGCGCGGAAAGAATCGTACCGATCTGATTCGCGGAAGCCGGAAGTGGAAGCCGGAACGCTGGAAGATGATCTGAAACGCCGCGATTTTACGATCAATGCCCTTGGGATAAGCCTGAACAAAAATTCCTTCGGACAATTGATCGATAAATTCGATGGGTTGGGCGATATAAAGCGGAAAATGATCAAAACGCCGCTGGAACCGGGCATTACCTTTTCCGATGATCCCTTGCGGATGATGCGCGCCATCCGGTTTGCCACCCAACTCGATTTCGACATCGATGCCGATACCTACGATGCCATTGTCGATAATAAGGAGCGGATCAGCATTATTTCCAGAGAACGGATTACCGACGAGCTGAACAAGATCATTCTGGCCAAAAAGCCGAGTTACGGTTTCAAGCTGCTCTTCAATACCGGTTTGCTCAAGCTGATCTTCCCAAAAATGGTGGAGTTGCACGGCGTGGAAACCAAAAATGGCAAATCGCACAAAGATAATTTCTACCACACGCTGCAGGTTCTGGATAATGTGGCCGAAGTAACCGATAACCTCTGGCTTCGCTGGGCGGCCATTCTCCACGACATTGCCAAACCTGATACCAAACGTTTCCACGAAAAAGCCGGCTGGACCTTTCACGGGCACGAAGACCGCGGCGCGCGCATGGTGCCCAAGATCTTTGCCGATCTGAAACTGCCTTTAAACGAACAAATGCGCTACGTGCAGAAGCTGGTGCGTTTGCATTTGCGGCCCATTGCGCTGGTAAAAGAAACCGTGACCGATTCCGCCGTAAGAAGATTGCTTTTTGAAGCCGGAGACGACATTGACGACCTGATGAAGCTGTGCGGCGCGGATATTACCTCGAAGAACGATGCCAAGGTGAAACGCTACATGCAGAATTTCCGGCTAGTGGAAGAGAAGCTCAAACAGGTAGAAGAAAGCGACAAGCTCCGGAATTTTCAGCCCGTTATTTCCGGCGAGATCATCATGCGTACTTTCGATCTGAAGCCTTCCAAAGAAGTGGGTTTGTTGAAGGATGCCATAACCGAAGCCATTCTGGAAGGAAAAATCCGGAATGAATTTGAACCGGCTTACGCATTTCTATTGGAAGAAGGCAGGAAACTGAAGCTGGAACCCGTAATGCTCATTTCCAAAGAAACGGCAGAAGAGATGAAGCTGGCAGTAAAAGCCGAATAGTAAAGGCCTGATTTTTCGAATCGGGTATAAACTTCCGGCTTATGCCAAGTTATACCAAATCGCCAAAAGCCAATTCCATTAAATACTTATGCTGGTGCGAGATACTTATGCTGGTGCGAGCCTCCGGCTCGTATCACTTTTGCTCGTATCACTTTCAAAACCTGACCAAATAATTCCGATACTAGCCGGAGGCTCGCACCAGCGATCAAGGTAATTACAGGAAAGGAACAATCTTTAAAAGAACTTGTATTACTCCGGCCCATTTGGGAATGTCTTATTTACGGGTCTGGTTTCCGGGAGCTGGTTTTCTAATCCATTTCAGGTAAGGAAATACTATCAGGGCGCTCACGATCAGGTAAAGTAAAATAGCCGCGGGTACCAGTTTTTGGCCGGGTAAATTGGCGCTGGCTACGGCAATGGCAATGGCCGGATGGCGCGAAGCAGCAGCCATTGCCAGAACCGAGCGGTCTGCCGGATCAGGACCACCCAGAAAATGGCCTGCCAGTAATCCGGTAATCGAAAAAACTGCAATTGCCAGCACTGTTCCGTTGCCAATCAGATGAATCACGGCCGGAAACATTTTAACCAGTACTGGCAGCAGCGCTATCCCGAGCATGATCTGCGAAATTCGGGCTACCGGATTCCCGAACTTTTTGGAGAAAGCCGGGGCAAAATACCGCAAGGCAATGCCTGAAAAAAGCGGCACAATTACTGAAATCAACGCTGAAGCAACAATTTCTTTCATGGCAATGTTTACAGGCCTGACCAGGATAATGTCCAGAATTTTTAAGGTAAGCGGAATGAGGATCAAAGTGAGTAAGGAGGCTGTAAGCATTAAGCCGATCACGTAGGATCTGCGGCCGCCGGCATGTAAGGGCTTTCGGGGAAATAAGGGCGCTAGCGGAGAAATTGAAATACCGACGAGGGCTACTTTTACCAGTGGCGACAGAGCGGAAAAATGCGCAATAAGCAAGGCAACTACCGGCATAATAATGTTCATGGCCAGGACGGAACGCAACAAAAGCCCAGGCTTCCGGATCAGGTAAAAAGCATCTTCCGAAGTGGTTTTTAAGCCATAACCTAAAGCGGTGAGGAAGATGCTTATTTTCAGGATTACACTGATTATGGCAATGGCATTCATGGGGTACAGTTTTTGAAGTTGCTGGTTTATTTTTTCAGAAGTTTTGCATAGCGTTACTTATTTTATCGGGGACCTTTCCGGATCATTTTCTGCAGGCTTCTAAGCGGCTCCTGGCTTACTTTAAACCTCCTGAAACTGGTGGAGTCCATATCGGCGATAAGGACGATCACGACGGCATAGGTAATGGTTAAGATCGGTATTTCGAACGTTCTGCGGCTGCCGCTAATACCTTTCTGGTACCCGTACGCGAACATGCTGATGACATTCAGAAAAAGCAGCGCTTCCCAGAGGGCATCGGGGATCCGGAAAACCAGGGCTACCGTTTTGCGCTCTTCGGCCAGGGAAATGATCTCGTTCACGGAAGTGATAAAGAGCGATTTCATAGCCGGCGGAATATCCTGCTCTTCCAGCGAAAGGGCTTGTTCCCAAAGTAACAAATGAATAGCATCTCTGCGATCGAGGAGGGCTTCTACATTATTGCTTTCCGGAAGTTTAAGAAGAAGATCGGTGTATTCGCTGAAAAGTTTCCGGACGGTGGTTTTCTGTTTTTCCGGCAAGAGACCGGCGCGTAAATAACCGGCTCCTATGGCGTTTGCCTGCGAAATTACCAGGCCCTTGCGGTCGGCGAAACGGGAAGAGGTAATGGAAAAGGTAAAGCCAAGCATAAAAGCCAGAAGCGCCAATATGGCGGAGACGGCCGTTCCGATGGGGGCAGTGGGTTCGTTTATTCCGTTTTTAACTTTGCGGTGACCGGCCCAAAAACCAAATTCCGTAGCAAGCACCCCGATTATCAGAAGGATAATGAACAGCACCCAGGAAGGCATGGAGGTTAAAGAATTCGCTAAATCCATAATGCAGACTTTAAGCCCGGCGGAAACCAGCGGGTGGCGGATTATTCATTCTTTTGTTGGTGCGGTATTTTTATTTAACCGGGTTCAGGGGCTGTCTTTTTTCATCATTTGCTGTACTTCTATCAGGGGTTGCTGGCTTATTTCGAAGCGGTTCGGCCCGGTAGAATCCATATCGGCGATCATGGCAATTACCAGCGCAAAGGCAGCGGCCATTAAGGGAATGCTGACGATGCGGCGGGTGCCAAAAGTGCCGGTCTGGTAGCCTACTACAAAAGTTCCCAGGAGGGAAAGGAGGATAAGGGAGCTCCAGAGTACATCCGGGATCCGGAAAATGAGGCTTACGGTTTTTCGTTCCTGATAAATGTTTATGACATCGTTCAGCGAATCGAGGAAGAAGGTCCTGATCTCGGAGTCCATGTCTTCTTTTGTTAGCGTTGAGGCCTGCTGCCACATGAGCGCGTGCAGCGCTTCTAACTGAGCAATGCCCTGAATACTTGCTTGAATGTTCCGGTTACTATTTGGACCATATGCTTTTAGGTTTTCCTGCAGGAGGATCTTCAGGTATTCCCGAAGGTATTGCCGGATCGGAGCTTTTTGCTTTTCGGGAATTAAATTGCTGCGGAGGTAGCAGGATGAAATGGCGTTGGCTTGTTCAATTACCAGCTCTTTGCGTTCTCCGTAGCGCGATTCGGTAAAGGAAAAGGTAAAGCCCAGCATAAAGGCCAGTAATCCTAAAATTGCCCCGACGGCCGTTCCGATGGGGGAGTCGGGTTCTTTAATGCCTTTTTTTCCTCTCCGCTCTGCCATCCAGGCGCCGGCTTCGGCGGCCAGTACGCAAATAAGAACTACCAGCGCGAATAAAGCCCAAGAGGGTATGGAAGTAAAAAAGCGGGCTATATTCATACATTTTAATTTTATTTTAAATGCCTGGCGTTCTGCAGGAAGTTAATGGCTCTATTCAGGTTTGCTTTCGGCACCGCCTTGATCTGTAAACAGAATTCTGGTCAGGGAGTTTTTTCGTGCATCATTTGCTGTACATCCAATAAGGGTTGCTGGCTTACTTTTAAGCGGCCTCTGCCGGTAGAATCCATATCTGCGATCATGACGATGACGAGGGCGAAAGAACCGGCCAGCAAGGGCATGCCTACGCGCGTTTCGGTTCCTTTGCTATGGTGCTGGAAACCGCTGATGAACATGCTCAGGAAAGCCAGCAGGAACAAGCAGTTCCAGATAGGGTCGGGGATGCGGAAAATGAGCACAATAGTTTTGCGGGTGGCATTCAGGTCGATGGTTTCATTTACAGACTGAATGTAAAGGCTCCGGATCTCAGAATCCATATTTTCTTTATCGAGGGAAGCCGTCTGCAGCCAAAGCGCCTGCAGAATTTTATTGAACCGGGGCATGTATTTTTCTAACTCCTCCGGACTGGTAAGTTTCACCCGCAAGTCCACGTATTCGCGGAGCAGGTTTCGGGACGTTTCCCGTTGTCTGGGGGGCAGGTAACTGGTGCGTAAATACGTTGTTCCAATGGTATTGGCTTCTTCCAGAATATGGTTTTTCCTGTCGCCGAAGCGGGTTGCGGTCATAGAAAAAGTGAAGCCCAGCAGGAAAGCCAGCAAGCCCAGCATCGCCCCTGCAATGTCGCTGATAGAATCTTCCGGGTCCCGGGATTTTTGCTTTAGCCGGCGGCGGGCAAAAAATGCACCGATCTGCGTTGCCAGTAAAGCATAGCAGAAAACGAGCAGAAACAGCGCCCAGCCCGGCAGGGAAATCAGGAAGTTTCCGAGATGCATGTTTTTACATTAAAAGTATAGCGTTTTATAAGTAAATTAGCTTTGGTAACCAGACTGAAGAATGGTTGGTGAAAAACACACCACAACGGCAGGCGGTACTACCAGACAATTTTACATTTTTGATGTATAGCATTTTATTTCACGTTGGCTTTCTCCCAGGCTCTTACTTTTTTCCGGGCTTCGTCGAAGATGCGTTCGTAATTTCCTTTGCGTAGTTTTTCGCTGGCTTCGGGGCTTAATCCTTTAATAAGCGGTTCGTACATGTTGTAAACCGCATAATACATTTCCGGGCTCGAGGGCGCTACTACGTCCGTGCCGAAAAGGATGCGGTCCGGGTAGTGGTTTATTACGGTAATGCCGTTTTGCAGCGACTTCGGATTGTTTACCATATATTTCGCTACCTCATCCCAGGAAATATCGAAATACACGTGTTTCAGGGCCGGATCTTCCAGGATATTAATTACGATGTCCAAAAAGGTGGGATTAGGTTCTCCCATAGAAGCAACTGCTGAGGGCTGCACCGGTTTTACCACCCGGCCCATACCCACGTGCGCCCAGATAATGGTGGTTTTGGGGTGCCGCTTCAGCAGGTCTTTCATTTGCGTGAGGAAAACCGGTTCGGCGCCCGCTTTGGCAAAGGGGATATCCATATCGCTGTGCAGAATTACGGCAAGGCCAACTTCGCCGGCAAAATCGAGGATACTGTCTAAAGCCGGATTGGTAAGGCTGGCTACTTCGCCGGCAACTTTAGAGGATACAAATTCCTTGTGAATACTGAACTCGCCGATGCCCGAAAATACGCCCGGAAACGTTTGCAGTACCCGTTTTATATGCGCTTTGCCGTACATGTCGGCCGGGTTGAAACCGGTGATCATCGGGTCGAAGCGCTGCTTTTCTTCAGGAGAAAGTTTATTGAAAACGCTGGCAATGTAGGCATCGGTGAAGGAATAATAATAGAGCGGCGCATCACTTTGCAGGTAGTAGGTGGGGGCGAAATTTCCGGAATTCTGGTACGACCAGGCTTGCTGCAGGGGTATGCCGAAAAGGGTAGAACGGCCCACGCGGTTGCCCATAATTTCCAGGTATTGCTGCACCGTAATGCCTTCCTGAATATAGTTGGTCAGGTGGAAATGCGAATCGTGAAAATCGTACTTGGGCAGTGGGGCAGTTTTCTTTTTTTTCTTCTGCGCTTCGGCGGAAAAGGCCTGAAAAATGATAGCCAAAACGATCAGAAAACTGCAGCACCGGTGGTAATTAATGATCTTCATTTAGCCAGATTTTTAACGGAACAATCCCTTCGTTTTTCAGCGGAAAACCATAGCGTTTTAGCCCGGATTTTTCAGGTAATCGCAATGTTCCGGGACTTTCTGAACGTAGTTGGTCAGCTGGAAACGGGCATTGTGAAATTCGCAATTCGGAAGTAACATATGCGGTGGTTTTTAGCGGTAAATTCAGGTTTCGGGCTTCATTGAACATGCTCTTATAGCATAATATCGGTGGCAATAGAAACAGTGGTTCCGGACTGGCCGGCTATGTAATAGCCAAACGTAGAACCCGCCGGCGATCTTTCTACCCGGATTAGGTGCAGGTTTATCCGCCAGCTTCGGGTGCCGGAAGGAAAATAGCTCAGGCCGCCGGCCACCTCCCAGGGGTTGCGGTCGAACTGATCGATAACCGTGGAATAAACGCCGTACAGGTCCAGCTTTTTCTTGATTACCGAATAAGAAGCCCCGACATACACGCCGTTGTCAATAATTTCGGATTCAGATTCAGGAATGGGGCCGGTTGTGTTGAAATGAGATAACCTTCGGCGGAAAAATTCGGTCTGTAAATGGAAGCCTTTGAATTTAAAGCCAAGGTCAACGGCGCCGATCTGGTATTGGGCATTCCGTACCGTTACACCATCGGCCAGGGAGCCTGTTTCAAACAAATAAACGCCGTCGGAAAGCCTGATCTGGGTTTCAACCGGATTCGGTTCGGAAGTGGGGTTAAAGCGGCCTTCACGGGCATGAGTAAAGGAAACGCCAAAACGGGTAGCCAGTTTTTGGTGTTGTTCAAAATCGCCGTAACCGCCGCGCGGGCCAAATTCTCCGGTAGTCGGCATCCACCAGAAACTGAAGCTTTTGGTCAGGTCGCGGGTCATCTGGGTATTATTAACGCCCAGCTGGCTCAGGTTATTTCCCAGGAACAGCCAGTAACTAAACCGGGGCAAAACTTCGCCGGTAATCCAGAAGCCACCGGTGAAACCCGGGCGCAAGGCCTCTTCGGCCATTTGCCGGTCGGTAGCCATAAAGTAAGGCCAAGGCCCCTGCAAAGACCGGATACCAAGGTTAGGTCCAATACCGGCGCCAAGGCGCAAGGCCTTGTTTACCTGATAATGCATATTCCCGAAGATCAAGGTCTGGCCGGTAGAAGCTAAGCCCCAAATGCTTACCGTATAGCGGAGCTTAGGCGTATAAAAAAAGCCCGATGCCCAGACGAAGGTACGATGCCACTGAATGTCGTGCCGGGTATCAATGTTTCGTACCCTGCCCAGGTGATCGGTAAAGCTTTGGGTAGCCGGTAATTGGTTGGTGTAGCGCAACAAGCCGTAAAGGCTCAGGTTCAGGCTGCCCCACTTGCTTTTGTAAAGGTCGAAGCCCCGGCCGGGGCTAAATTCTCCGGCCTGCGTTGTGGGAATGGGTTCTTTTTCAATGTTCAGGGTATCGTAGGCTTCCACTTTCATGTCGTCCTGGGCTTTTACTTTTTCCGGCGAAAAGTATAGCATTGCCAGGACGGCCAGGAGCAGGAACCACCCACTACTAAGCCGGAATTTTTTTCCGTTTGGCGAACTGTCTTTTGCGGACATCAAGCCTACCATTTTCCCGGATTTCATTTTTGAGTTACTTGTGCAGCACTACCCGGCTTTACCAGGTAAGGATTCAGGCCCAACTTGTTCACAATGTCGGTGATGGCTTTCTGGGCGCGGACGCTGTTTCCAGCTTCATCTAAGCGGGGCGAAAAAGCAGCTATGCCGTACTGGCCCGGAACGATGGCCATAATGCCGCCGCCCACGCCGCTTTTGGCCGGTAAGCCAACGTTGTAGAACCAGATGCCGGAGTCGTCGTAAAGGCCGCAGGTAGCCATAACCGGCAGTACGTGGGCTACGGTTTCCGGCGATACCACTTTCTTTTTGGTAACCGGGTTGGTGCCGCCGTTGGCCAGGGTGGCCGCAATCATGGCTAAGTCTTTGGTATTGATGTTTATGGCGCATTGCTTCGTATAAATATCCACCGATTTTGCCGGATCGAAATACATGCGTTCGAAGGAATTCATGAGAGAGGCCAGCGCCTGGTTGTGCTGGTTGGTGGCGGCTTCGCTTTTATAAACCGGGTCGTTTACCGATAGCTGCCGGCCGGCAAAATCGTTGTGGGTCTGCAAAATGGTATTCCATTTTTCTTCGTAGGTGTTGCCTTTTACCATACTGGTGGCCGCAATGGCGCCGGCGTTTACGAGCGGGTTAAGTTCCTTGCCTTTGTTTTCCTCCACAAAAACGGCAGAGTTGAATTTCTGGCCGGTCGGGTCCACGCCTATTTTATCCTGAATGGCTTTGGGGCCGAAATCTTCAATATCGCGGGCCAGCGTTAACACTTTGGAAATGGATTGAATGGAGTACATGGCATCGGCATCGCCTTTGCTGTAAACCTTGCCGTCGGGGGCAATAACCACAATGGCAAACTGCTCGGAAGGTACTTTGGCCAGTTCGGGAATGTAGTCGGCGTTTTTACCTTCTTTCAGGTCTTTGTATTTGTTGTAGGCTTCGTTCACGGCGCCTTCAATGCCGCCTTTATCGGAGCTGGTTGCAGCGTTTGGTTTTGCATGCTTTTTCTGGGCGCTGGCTTGGTAACCTGCACCGGAGAAAAACAAAAAGAAGGCCATGGCCAGTATCGGGAAGTTTTTGTCTGATCTTTTTTTCATAGGATAAAGTTTTTGGTTGGAAGGCGTTTGAGGGCACATTCAGAAATGCAGGCACTGCATTCAGTGCTTCACCTGTGCCTGATAGCAAAACAACAGGGCTTACAAAAGAATGTTTTAGCTGGATTTTATTGATTCCCTATTTTTCAGCCACTTTATCTGGAAAGCCGATCGGAAGCGGCATCAGGCAAATTGATGCTGAATAAGAATTTATACTTTTAAAAGGAGGATCATTCCGGCCGGTTTAACTATTTGATTTGCTGCATCCGGTAACTTTTCAGGCAGATTCACAAAACCCTTAACATTCGGGAATTACAAAACCGAACAATTACAACGGGGGCCGGTTAGGAATAAGAACGATACTTTTTTACCTAAAACCATAGCGATTCTCAGAACCGGAATACAGCTTTTGATCTCTGATTTAAAAAGTACAGGCTTCTGAAAGGTTCTGATGCCAGTTGACTATTCCGGGAAAAGCTAAATGAACCTGTTTTTTTTACAGTAATCCCAAAGCTATGCGTTACGCTAATCTCCAATTCGTTTTGCTGCAGCATTCAGGAACAACCCGGTATGTTTTAGTGCTGTTCCGAATTGTTACCCTGGCATTTTTACTGCTTCGGCTCCCCCTTTTTACTTATGCCCAGGATACCACCGCCATCTCTCCGGATTCTACCATATTCTGGAGAATTGAGGCCGGCGATGAAGCCGATATTGAAACGCCCCGGCGCCAGCTGATTAAATGGAATGAGTATTCAGGGCCTTATTTCAGCATACGGCTGGGAGGCGGGCTTTTGTACGACGTAGCCACTTATGAGCAGGATGCCCAAAGCAAGGAACAGGTTGGCGATCTGAAAAAGGATATAAAATTCCGCGATGGCAGGTTCCTGTTTAAAGGCCGGTTCGGGCCCGATAAAATGAAGCATCCGGTTACCTATACCATGGGTATTATGTATAACCAGCCCACAAAATCGTGGTTGTTCCGGGAAACGGGGATCATGGTTGGGGTGCCCGAACTACGGGGAAGCTTTTTTATTGGCCGAACCAAAGAAGGTTTTTCGCTGAACAAAGTTATGGTGGGTTATGCCGGCTGGACCATGGAACGTTCTACCATGAGCGATGCTACCATACCGATCCTGGGCGATGGCATTAAATATTATGCATATTTGCCAGGGTCAAGAATCGGCTGGAATGTCGGTTACTTTTTTGACCAATTTAACGAAAATCAGGCATTTTCCTCCTACGACAACCAGGTAGTTGCCCGGATTATGTGGCTGCCAATTCTATCGGACCCGGAGCGCAAGGTTTTTCATATCGGCATTAATCTCAGGCAGGGAAATGTAGATAAGGATACATTGCAGCTCAGATCGCGGCCGGAATCCTGGACGGCCCCGTATTTTGTCGATACAAAAAAATTCCGGGCCACGCAGACCTTTATGTACGGCGGCGAAATTTACTACCGGCACGGACCCTGGCTGTTTGGTTCGGAATACTGGTTTATGGATGCAAAAGCGCCGGAAAAAGGCAATCCGCGTTTCCATGGCGGCGACATTGTAGCTACCTGGCTGATAACCGGAGAAACCCGCGCCTATAATACCGCCGGCGGATTTTTTAAAGGGATCTCCCCGAACCGGACCGTATTTGAGGGCGGGCCGGGAGCCATTGAAGCTGTTCTCCGCATTTCCTATATCGATCTGGATGATAAAGGGATTTCTGGCGGAAAATTCTGGCGGATTACGCCCATGATGAACTGGCACATGTCCGACAACATACGGCTGGAAATTGGTTATGGGTATGGCGAACTCGATCGTTTGGGGCTGGAAGGTGGTACCCAGTTTTTCCAGGGCCGCATTCAGTTTCAATTATGATTTAAAGCTGAAAACCAAATTGCTATCATCATCATAATTACCAAAACTAAAAAACAGTAGGATTTCAGGCCTGAAAAGCCGGTTTGGATTTATTTTCATAATCCGGCAAATTATTGCTGCACAAACAATTTTACAAAGAGATATTCCATATGAAGGACGTAAAAGGAAAACTGTTAATAATTGGCGGCCATGAAGACAAAGGAGACTATGAAAACTTATCGGAAGAAGATCTGGCTCGGAAAAATTCCTTTGCTGCGGAAGGCGTGCTGAAGCGTTTCCTGGTTACCCTACAGAAAGATGAGCCGAAGATTGAAGTAATAACTACTGCTTCGGAGATTCCCGAAGAGGTGGGCGAAATGTATCAGAAAGCCTTTAAAAACCTGCAGGTAGAAAAGGTAGGAATAATGCACATAAAAGTGCCCGCCGATGCTAACGACCCGGAGGTGCTTGAACGTTTGCGTAAGGCGGATGGCCTGCTTTTAAGCGGGGGCGACCAAAGCCGCCTGGTAAGTACTTTTTCTGGTTCCAAAGCGCTCCGGATCATCCAGGAACGTTACCGCGACGAAGAGAATTTCCTGATTGCCGGTACCAGCGCCGGCGCTATGTGCATGAGCCAGGTAATGATCACGGGAAATATAGAATCCGGCCCGATGGTGAAAGGCACCGTTCATACGGGAACCGGTTTAGGCTTGCTGAACCGGTTAATTATCGATACGCATTTTATGGTTCGCCGAAGATTTTTTCGGTTGGCAGAAGCAGTGGCAGCCTTTCCAGACCATATAGGCGTTGGCCTGGATGAAGATTCGGCTATTCTGATCAGCGCAAACAAAACCATAGAAACCATTGGCTCCGGATTGGTTGTAATTTTTAATGGCCGGCAGTTAACCAAAAACAACTTTCCGGATATTTTGCATGGCGACCGAATAAGCTTGCAACACATAATCCTGCACATTCTGCCTAAAGGCGAAAAGCTTGATGTTACTTCAAAGCTTAATTAAAATAATTATCCAATTCAACTGCTTTTCAGGCTTAAAAGCATAGCGTTTTAGGGGTGAAAACTACCTGTTTTTGCAGACAATTCTTACCATGAATTATGTAGTAATAAAGTTGCCGGGTTTAATAACTGACGTTACGCAAGGTGTCTTTTTATTGAAGACCTGATCTGTCTCACATTAGTTATTAGATTGGAAACAGCTCTATCGGCCGGCTTTGTTGTACTTTATTGCCGTCTGCTTTATCTCACGGTTAAATAGAACAGCAAATAAGGCTTATGCCAAACAACTCATGTTCAGAGAAACCCGGTTAGGCTAAAGCCATTAATTTGTTTTCCTGAAATCCGTCAGCTAAAGCAGACGGCAATGGATTTTTGATCGCGGAAAGAATCAGTCCACTACATAATTGATTCCCTGCTTGCGTAAGGTCAGTTATTAACTGACCTTACGCAAGCAGGGGAAAAGTCACCCTTTGGAGGGCAGGGTTGATTCATTCTGGCGGATTCTCCCCTTGAGCATCAGAGGGGTGTTTACGCCTGCAGGTATTAATCAAAATAACGTTTTAACACCCCTATAATCCCCTCAAGGGGATAGTCATTAGCCAGAATGAAATAGCTCTGCTTTGGAGGGGGGCCTCAAGAAACTTGCGTAAGGTCAGTTAATTAATATTCCTGGAAAATACGCTGCAAGTCCTCCGGTTTCCGGTCTTTCAGCAAGGCCAGGGCTAACAATATTCTGGATTTCTGAGGGTTCAGTTCGTAAGAAGCGATGGTGCCGTATTCATCGTCTTTTACTTCCACATCGCGGCCAACTTCGCCGGTTGCCACGCGGGAACTTCTTACCACGGCTACTCCTTTTTTAGTGGCTCTTTTAGCTGCGTCTAAAGCGGCTTTGGTCATGTTGCCGTTGCCTACGCCTGCAATTACAATGCCTTTCGCTTTATTTTTTACCGCAGCATCAATCATGCCCCCGTCCATATCTACACAGCCGTAAACGATCTCCACTCTTGGTAAGGTTTTCACGCCGTCAATAGAGAACTCACTTTTCTGGCCGAATTTTCTGTCCGGGTAGCGGTTGAAATTGTTCTTGCCATAGGCAGAAGTTCCAATCAGGCCTATCAGAGGCGACATAAAAGTTTGCACGGAAGTGGTACTAACCTTCACCAGGTTCTGGGCCGAGTGGATCCAGTCGTTCATTACCAGCAGCACGCCCCGGTTTTTTGCGTTCGGATCGGCAGCTACTGCTATGGCGTCATAAAGGTTCAATGGGCCATCGGCGCTCAGGGCGGTACTTGGCCGCATGGATCCTACCAGTACCACCGGCTTATCAGTTTTAACTACCAGGTTCAGGAAATAGGCAGTTTCTTCCATGGTATCGGTGCCGTGGGTAATTACAATGCCATCGGTGCCGGATCGGGTAAGTTCGTTTATGCGGTTGGCCAGCTTCATCATAATATCGAAGCTCATGTCCTGCGAACCGACATTCGAGATTTGTTCGCCTTTTATGTTGGCCAGTTTTTTGGCATCCGGCACAGCATCCAGCATGGCATCGATGGTTACCTGGCCGGATGTATAACCCGCCTGGGTACCGGTGGCTGCTGCCCCCGCAATGGTGCCCCCGGTAGCCAGAATTACTACATTGGGCAGGGCTGGTTTTTTCTCGCCGGAAGCTGTTTTTTCAGTTTTAGGACCTTCGGTCAGGGCCAGTGCAACCTGACCGTGGCCTGATTGGGCTATGCCATCTGCTGGAAGCAACGCACAAGCCAGCAAAGCAATGGTATAAGTATTAAGATTTTTCATAGGAATGAGTAGCTTTAGCGTGAATGAAGTAAAGAGACATGGGTGTCTGGCTATTCGTATTCAGACTGGAAATGCATAAGGTTCTATAATTCAAAAGGACACATAGCCGGGTTTCCTTCAGATCATGCGGTAATTTTAGTCTGGTTGCTTATTTCGATTTGGATTTCCTTTTCTTCTTGGTGTCGGAAGTTTTTTTGGCGGCTACCTGGGTGGCACCGGTCGGGCCGGTTGGGCTGGTAAGTTTGGCCGGGTCCATCAGGTCTTTGATCTGGGCGTCGGTGAGCAGGTTTTTCTCCTTGATCAGTTCCAGAATGCCTTTGTCCTGTTCTAAAGCTTCTTTTGCCAGTTCGGTGGTTTTATCGTAACCTAAAACCGGGTTAAGCGCCGTTACAATACCCACGCTGCGGTCCATGTAATGCTTCAGCACTTTTTCGTTGGGCGTGATGCCTTCAATACATTGCGTCCGGAACAAGGGCATGCCTTTATAGAACAAACCCTGCGACTCCATGATGGCAACGGCTACAACGGGTTCGTAAGCATTTAACTGCAATAAACCATCCTGAGAGGCCATGGTCACGGTCATGTCGTTGCCCACGGCTTTAAAGCAGATCTCATTCATCAGTTCCGGCATAACCGGATTCACTTTGCCCGGCATAATGGAAGAACCCGGCTGCAGGGCCGGCAGGTTTATTTCGAAGATGCCCGTACGCGGCCCTGAAGCCAGGAAGATCAGGTCGCTGGAAATTTTGGAAATGGTTACGGCCAGGTTTTTCATCGCGCCGGAGAACATTACAAAGCCCTGCATGCTGGACGTTGCCGCTACCAGGTCTTTGCTTAAGTGCATTGGTTTGCCGGTAATTTTAGCCAAGTGCATGGCGCATTTTTCGGCGTAACCCGGCGAGGCAGTAATGCCCGTACCAATGGCCGTTGCGCCCATATTTTCTTCGTACAGGTAGGCTTCGGTTTTAACCAGGGCATCGATGGCAGCGTCGATCTGATTCCCGAAAGCATGAAACTCCTGACCCAGGGTCATGGGTACGGCATCCTGCCCTTCGGTGCGGCCTAATTTTAAAAGATTCTTGAATTCATCGCCTTTTTTATGAAAGGACGCCGACAAGGCTTTGGCTTCCTTTACTACTTTATCGTTGTGCAACAGCATGGCCACGTGCAGGGTAGTAGGGTACACATCGTTCGTGGACTGGCCCATGTTCAGGTCGTCGTGCGGCTCGATGAACTGGTATTCGCCTTTCTTTTTGCCCATCATTTCCAGCGCAATGTTGGCCAGTACTTCGTTGGCGTTCATGTTGGCCGAAGTGCCGGCGCCGCCCTGGTACAGGTCCACCAGAAAGTGCTCATGGTATTTTCCATCGATCACGGCCTGGCAGGCTTTTTCAATGGCAGCGAGTTTTTCCTTGCTTAACCGGCCTACATCGGCATTGGCGCGGGCAGCAGCCAGTTTTACCATGGCGTAGGCGCGTACATAATCCGGATAGAAACTGGTGGGAACGCCGCTAACCTGAAAGTTTTCCAGCGCCCGGGCCGTTTGCACGCCGTAATAGGCATCGGCTGGGATCTGCTTTTCGCCTAATAAGTCTTTTTCGGTACGGGTGTTCTGGGCAAAAAGCGAATTCCCGCAAATACTGACGAGTGCCAGCAAAAAAGTTATGTAACGTAATTTTATATTCATGAACAGGAAATTAAACTTTTGAAAAATTTGGATAACTGGCAGGTTGCCGGCAAAGCCCTGACTTTTTCCCCTGAATTTGCCAGCGTTTCCGGGGAACTTTTCAGGCAATAGGGCACAGGTTTTTTGTCTTTGCTAAGGCTGGGCAGGAAGCAAACCGGATGATTATGGAGTAGTAGGTTCGTGGTAGAATTTCTGGCTGAAGTTATATTTAAAGGAAACCTGGATGCGGTAATCATTGGTTTTCCAGCCATCCTTGAAATTTTTGCGGTCGCCCCATTGGAATTCCAGCGCCATAAGGGCGTTAGCAGTTGGATAGTATATGATATTGCCTATGGCATAAGATCCTTTATTGAAGGCACTGGGATCCTGGGCATCGGAATTATCGATATCAACCATGGAATAGCCAAGGCTGCTGCTGAACTTATCGGACCAGTAACGATCGTAGAATGCTACAAGGCCCAGAACCGGTAAAGCTACACCTTTAACAGGTGTTCTCGTATTGTTGAATTGGTTCTGAACCCCTACGTCTACCGGGGCATCGTTCATGTAGTTCTCGATTCCTTCGCCGTAAACCGCCTGTAAATGGAGAATGTCTTTCTTGAAGAATTTAATGCCCGAGCTCAGGTTTAAGCCCCAGCCGGTGGCATGACCGCTCAGGTCGAAGGCATCGTTGTTAAGGTCTTTCCAGGCCATGCGCCGGACAATACCAGCCAGTTCTACATAGCCCCATTTCTTCCCAAACCGGTATTCCGCTGAAAAATCCGGCAACTGGAATTGAGGAAATACGCCTTCCAGCTCGATACGGTTTGCATAAAGACCCTGATCGGCACTGGCTCCCGGTCTTTCCAGGGCAAAAGTAAGGCGGGTATCACCCTGTATCGGCATGTAGCGGATCTGCACGTTGCGGAAGAAAACCATCCCGTTCGGCCCCCAGTATTCCACTGTATTGGGAAAAACGTCGATGTCCATGAAAGGACTCCAGTATTGGCCCGCGCCCCACTTGCCGAGTTCACCGTAAGCGTGCCGCAAACGGAGGGTAGTCTGGCCGGCATCTACCCCGGTGCCGAATAATTCCCATTCGAAAATGGTTTTAAGTTCGCCGAATCTGGTAGGAAGATAGCCTTTTACGCCCATACGGGTTTGCCTCACGCTGAAATAAGTTTCGCCATTGGCGCCGAACTCGTTTTTAAAGGCAGGCAGTTTGGTGGGCCGAAGCACATCGAACCAGGCAGGGTCTACTTGTTTGAAATCGTGACCGGCATCCGTCATTGTAAAGCCGTAGATCTCCATACTTACCTGCTTTTCCGGCTGCGGTTCTACTTCCTGGGCGGAAGCCTGCAGCGCGAAAAGGCACGTTATGACGACAAATAAAAGTATCGGGTTCCTCATAGTTTATGATATTATTGGTTAAATTTTGAGAAAGAGTGTTACCTGGATCGGTCTTCTCAATTTAAAGACTCTGTTATTAGCTGATTATGCAACCAGACAGGTGGAGCGTTTTGAATAAAGAACAAATTTCAAAACCTTATGGGCTGATGTTTTACTAAGTTAAAGGTGTATTTCACACCTGTAAGCCCCGTTTATTTATCTGATATTTTGTAAAGCTGGTTACTACTGAAAATGGATGCGGATCGATATTAAGTTAAATCAAAAATGAACCGGAAAGCTGCTTCAGGAGCAGGTTGAAATGAATATGCTACCGGAAAGGAAACAAGCGTAAACGACAAAAGTTTGTGGGTTAAATTCAAATTCCGGTCGAAAATTTAGCTATTCGATTACCAGATTCCTGCTTTTTCCTGTTTAATCGGATGTATTTTAAACATTTTGGGCTTCCGCGGATTTATTTGTGAACAATTGTTTATCATTATAAAGCGCTGCCCCGAAATGAAAAACCTCCTGCGCCTTCGCTACATTTATATAATAGCGGTGATTTTTGCTTTCCTGGATTCTATTTTTTTTCTGATCTCCGGCGTAATTGAATCTATTCACGGGTTCATGGTCTTTTTCAGGAAATTAATGACGGGGGAAAAGATTTTGATCGGGGTTTATTTCATGGAAGCGCTGGACAGGTTCCTGATCGCTTTTGTGTTTATGATCTTTAGCTTAGGAATTTATAAGCTATTCTTCGTAAAAGAACATAGCTCCGTAGATCTGCCTGGGTGGCTTCAGATCGAAAACTTAAAGGAACTGAAGGTGCTGCTCTGGGAAACCATTATGGTAACGTTAGTAGTGTACACTATTTCCCTGGTGGTTAATACTACCGCCGACAAAGGAGCGGTTATGGAAAGTTTAAGCTGGAATGCCCTGATTTTGCCTGTTATTATCCTGATCTTATCCGTAAGCCTGTATTTTATGCGGAAAGAATAGCGTTTACGGGTGCAGGAAATAGGCTGATTAGGTGTTTTGCAGGGAATACTTTTCTGCATCATTTCCTGTACTTTTTTAAAAGGGGCCGGCTTATTTCAAAACGCTTCAGATTTATCGCATCCAAATCGTAAAAAGGCACTTTTACCAAGGCAAAGCGGCGGAAAAAATGGGAAGTCCGGTTATTTGGCGGTTGCCTTTACTTTTGACGAATTGAAGACGTAAATAATGATGAATTTGAAATTGTTTAGCGATAATGCTTTGCGGATGATGCCCATTTAAATTACGGAAGCGGGAAACTTGGTACGCTCATACTACCAGGTTGCCCGCTTCCGTGAAAGCCGGGCCGGAACTTATTGCAGCGCCGGACCGGGCTTGTTTTATTGAATATTTCCGTATCTTTTTTTTTATGGACTACCCTTTTTCCGGCAGGTTGCATACCGTTGTGAAGCATTATTGTACTTGGACGTAGACTACCGTAGTACCTTGCATTTGTGGCTGGTAACGAACACCGTTGCAGTCAAATATCCCCGATTGATCGATGCAGCCGGCTGGTAGCGAATAGAGCACTGCCGCCGCTGCGGCTCCTGCTGCGGCGGCGGCTGGTGCAGGCGCAACATATACTTCATCTGGTCCTTCCCAACGGTCATGCCTTCTGTCTACCCGCCTGGCTGTACGGCGGGAAGTTCCGCGCACATCCATGCGGGCGTTCTGGTTGTTGACGAACTGGGCAAGGAGCTCTTCCGAGGCCAGCATCATCAGAAAGAAAGCAGCCAGTAAGGTGCGGTATTTTTTGAGCTGTATTTTCGATATTTTTTTCATTTTCAATTAAGTTTTCAGTTTTCAACTACTATGCTGTAGGCAGCATTTTTTTTATTGTGCTGGATCAATCGTCTGCATCTACCAGGATGTAGACCACTTCGGTGCCCTGCATTTGCGGGGCGTAATAGGTGCCGTTGCAGTTGTAGTAATTGTGGTAAGGGGAACAGCCACCGGGCAGGGAAGTGAGTACAGCCGCGGTAGCCACCCCGGCTGCTGCGGCGCCGACCGGTGCAGCATAATATCCGCCACCGTACCGGCCGCCATAAAAATAGTCGTGCCGGCGGTTCACCCGCCGGGCGGTGCGGCGGGAAGTGCCCCGTACATTCGCGCGGGCGGCCCCGTTGCTTATAAACTGGGCCAGTATTTCTTCCGTTGCCAGCAGCGAGAGGAAGAATGCGGCAACTAAACCCGCATATTTTTTTACCTGCTTAATTGTTAACTTTTTCATCTTTGTGAAACTTTAGGGGCATCTCCGAGGCGCATGAACGGTATTTTCCTGGCATTTGCCGGCGGCACAAACGTAAATTGCTGATCGGCGAATTCAGGCCCGCTTCCTTGTTTCCAGTCGGAAAAATCCACGGTGAATTCGGGTTTTCCGGGTTCGTTTTTGGAGATGATCTTGTAGCGGAGCGGCAACGCTGTATTTCCCTTCTGGACCCACATTTCCCAGTCTACATCCTGGCTTTTAAAAGCTAAATGGTGGCAGGCTTTGCCGTTTATATTTTCGTCTTTTAAAAGCTGGCCCTGGGTTACCAGTTCCATTAAACCGGTGTAGGGATCGGAGTAGAGAATATCGGAACCGGGAGGGTCCATCAGGAATTTCTCGCGGGCGGAATCCAAAGCGGCATCCAGAGTTGGAGGGGCATCGGCTTGGGCATACATGTTCGCATTTCTGCCCAGTACGGTAAACTTGCTGCCATCATAAAATACCGAGGCATCGCGGTTTTCATTTTTTACATTCACCCGCATTTTATTGGGGCGTTTAACAAACACCTGTGCGCGGTAGTTTTGCTTTTGCTTTTTGTTGTTTTTATCCAACACCTCAAAGTTGCCGGTAGAGGTATAGGAAAACTGCTGCATGGCGGTGAGGTTATCGCTCATTTGCTTCAAGATTCTATCTGCTTGTTTGTCGACCTTTGGGTTTTGTTGCTGAACCTTGTTTAATCCAGCTTCTTTTTTTGCAGGCCTGCCCGCTAGCATGGCCCTGCTCATGCTTCCTAAGCCGAAAAGCACCAGTGAGAAAATAAGCCATCGGAGGGCAACAACCTGTTTGGGATTAGCCTGTTTCATAGTTATAAAGTAAGAAGTGAAAAACCGACAATGGGATAGCCTTGCCCTAAAGAGCGGTAGCTTGTATTTTTAACAGGTTATTCGGTTAAATGGCTGAACCTTTACTTGGTGAATTTTGCTATTGACCAAATAATATAATTGTTAGTTTATTTTGCATTTATTAAATAAGGAGTGATGACGATCCTATTGGTTTTTGAAACTGTTTAGGAGATGAGGATAAAGGAGGTGTCGTAATTTAATATTTGATTACGCGAATGGTTTTAAGCAAATGCCTAAACAAGAAACGATATCACCTGAAATTAAGGTAAGTACAATATATGTAAGAGGTAGAGGCGAATTTTGGGTAAAATGCTACCTATTAAGAAGGGTATAAAAAAATCAGCGCCGTCTCAGGGAGGCGGCGCTGATTGGTAGTAAACTGTACAACCACCTAAAACAAACAATATATTTTTGTTCAAGGGGTTTCCGGTAAAAGGCGCCGCGGCTACCACCGCTTTGTTTGCACCTTTTTATGTTGTATAAATGTAGTATTCAGGCTTTTACGGCGTAAATGATTTTTAAGCTGCCTTTTCAGAGCTTCTTCTACAAAGCAACCCGGTTAAGGCCGGTTACTCCCATTACAATTTCGCCCCGGAGCACGGCTTCCCGGTAAAGGTTCAGCTTCTGGAATTCGGTATTCAAGGGATTTATTTCAGAGGTAATTTTGCCGCGTTCGGTTTGCGGGTTTAGGTTCCATTCTATTTTGGGTTTTTCCTGCCAGGTGGCAAAAGAAATCAGTTTGTTTGGGTAGATAGGGGCAGTTTTACCGGTTCTTTCAAAACAGGCCGAAATAGAGGCCACGGCCGGTAACAGCAGCAAAACTAGAAAGAAGGAATTATTTTTCATAGTTTTATTTGTGAATTTTAAAGATTAGGAAGTTAAGCGCTGATTTTCATTGGCAAAGGCCTTTGAGGTGCGGCTGCCGAAAAATTGACAGCCGCACTTTTTAGGGCAAAAAGGTAGCGTTTAGATTTCCCGGCGGTTTACACTGGCGCCGCCGGCCTCATCCACATTTATGGTTTCCGGGTTGCCGGTGTAGGTAAGTTCGCTGCCGCCGGTTACATCGCCCCGGAGCGTACGGGTAACGTGCACGTGCGCTTCGGAACCGCCGGTTACATCCAGGTTGGCGTTGTCGGCCTGCATTTTCAGGCTGTTCAGTTCACAACCGCCAATAATGTCGGCTTCCAGGTTGCGGGTAGTACCTTCCAGAATAGCTTTAGAGGCGCCGGTCAGGTTTACTTCCAAGGTCTGGGTTTCGGCGCGGACAAAGGCTTTGGTAGCGCCGGTCTGGTTTACCACTAATTTGTTTTGCTTGAAACCAACGATCTCGGCAGTGGAAGCGCCCACCAGGGAAACTTCCGAAAGGTCGGGCATCTGAATGCTGATGTAGATCGGGTCCATGTGGTTGCCGCCCAGGCTGAAACCGGATTTTTTCGGATAGATCGATAACTCCGTACCTTCCACTTCGAAGCGCATTTCTTTCAGGTCTTTGGCATCGCCGCGGGCACTTACATTAAAGGTGGCGCCGTGCGTGATCTTCACATAGAATGGGCCTACTACCGATACCTTTTTGAAACCGGCAGCTTCGAGCTTGCGGGTGGACGATCCGAATTCATCGGCCGTTTTCAAGAAGTCGTTGTCGCTGTCGCTGTCCGGGTCGTAACCGGAACTGTTGCGTTCTTTCACTTCGGCAGAATCGGCGGCGGTACAGGTTACACAGCTGAATATATTATTCTTAACTTTCCAGGTGTGTTTGGCGATCTGGTCGTTGGTGTAATTCAGGTCGAAGTTCGAAGCCGGCAGCATCCGGGCCAGGTCGTAGGAAATACGGTACGTTTTGGCTTCCGGCAGCAGCAGTTTTAAGCTCAGGTCCTGATCGCGGTAAATAGCGTTTGGTTTAAAAGTGAAACCGTTATCTAAGATCAGGGAAGAATCTTTCTGCACGGCCCGGTAATTCATCATCTGGGCATTTTTTATGGCATCTTCTTCGGTGCGGCCTTCGGCGCTGAATTGCTGCACTAACCGGATATCGCTGCCGGCGTGGCTTTCCACTTCCAGGTCGATATGATCGTTAAATACCCTTTCAATTTTATTGGCATCCAGGGAAATGGTTTGGTAATTGGCCGCCGGGAAGGTTTTTTCGGCCGTATAAGTACCGTTTTCCTCGAAATTCTTGTGGTAACTGATAATAGTAGCCAGGAAAATGAAGCCACTGATCAGCATTACCGCAAACATAGTCCAGCCAACGGTGGCCCGCATAAAGAAGCGTTTGGTTAATAAACCCAGGCCTAAAATGATCAGGAAAATAGCCGGAATTAAACCTGCCACGAAGCCGGCAATTTTACCAAACAATGGAAAATCGGTAAAGAAGAAATTATTCGGTACGTTGTTTATATCGATAAAGCTGGCATCCTGAATAACCCCTGAACTTACCAGCAGCAGGGAAACTAAAGCTACAATGGCCGAAAGCGCCAGAATTATCAACATTACCCCGGCAAAAACGCGCACTACTACCAATAAGGCATTCAGCACCGGACCCAGCACCCGGGAAAGTACCACCAGAATCTGGGAAATCAGCCTTACCGGCAACAATATTAAACGAACCAGCGGGCTTTCTTCCTGATTGGCCCCGTCCGGTTGCAGGCTGTTTTTCAGCGAGTTTTCAATACCAGACAGGGTTAAAGGCTTTCCCTGCATTTGGGCTTTTTCGGTTACGGTTTTAGCTTCCGGCAGAATGATCCAAAGCAGGATATAAAGCAATAAGCTAGCGCCGCCGGCAAAAAGACCGATAAGGAAAATCAACCGCATCACGGCCGGATCGATGCCTAAGTAAAGCGCCAGGCCGCTGCAAACGCCGCCCAGCTTTTTATCGTCGGGGTTGCGGAAGAGCTTGCGGGAAGTGGTATTGGCGGAAGAGTAAGCGCCTTTTCCGGCTGGGGTATCGTAATTCAGGGGCAGGGAAATCCAGCAAAGAATATACATCAGGATGATGAAGCCGGCCGAGATACCAGCTGTTGCCGGCGCAATCAGCACCAGGAAAACCAATAGCAATCGGATCCAGAGGGGGTCGGTATTGAAATAAGCGGCAATTCCGGAGGCTACCCCGGCAATGGCTTTGCGGTTGCCGTCGCGGAAAAGTCTTTTCGGGCCGGTAGCGGAACCGGTAGTATCAGAGCCGGAAGCCGAGGAGTACGAACCGGACGTGGTGCTGCCGATCATTTTTGGCGCTTCCCCTCTGATCTCAGCTTCGTCTTCGTCTTTATCCTGCTGGGCAAAATCGTTTACGCTGCCCATTTTCTTAATGAGCGCCTGCACATCTTCCAGGGTAATAACCTGTTTGGAAGGGGTGAGGTTGGCGTAGAAAAGTTCGGCCATGCGCGATTCGATGTCGGCAATGATCTCCTGGTGACCGGCGTACCCGGAAAAATATATTTTAATGCTGTTGAGGTAGTTGTTCAGTACTTCGTAGCCGTCTTCCTCGATGTGGAAGATCATGCCTTGCAGGTTTATGCTGATATTCTTTTTCATGGGGATTAGGCTTTTTTCTTGTTGATAATGAATTCGGTGGAATCTACCAGCTCGCGCCAGGTTAACCGGAGCAGCTCCAGAAATTCCTTGCCGCTCTCGGTGAGTTTATAGTACTTGCGGGGCGGCCCGGCCGAAGACTCGACCCAGGAGTAATCCAGGAGGCCGGCATTTTTAAGCCGCGTGAGCAGCGGGTAAAGCGTTCCTTCCACCACGATCATTTTCGCAGCGGTCAGTTCTTCGAGCATATCCGAGGCGTAGGCTTCGCCGCGGGCAATTATTTCCAGGATGCAGAATTCGAGAATTCCTTTCCGCATCTGAACCTGGGTGTTTTCTACTTTCATAAGCCATGTTGCTTTTAGCGGTTAATGAATTGATGATGCAAATATATAAGCAGGTACTATGTAAAGCAAGGTACTGTTTAAAAATCATTACGCGGTAATGCAAAGTAGGTTCGGAAAAAAAGGAGAAAATGGCGGTGAATGGTGTTTATTCGGGGATTTTGGGCAGGAAAACGAAAGGGAAAATTTTTGCGTTTAAGGAGAAAAAAAATTGTGCACCGGTTTTTTTCTTAAATCGGTAGCGTTTTTTCAGGAGGAATCTCGGGTTGAAGAGGTTGAGTTGCGGCTAGGGAAATAGAAAGGAGAGGAGGGGATTTTTCCCTTGGAGCGAAGCCTAATAGGTTTATGAACAAATTTTGATTGCACCACCTAATGATTTCTTTTTTGTCATTCTGGAAGAATCTTGTGAATTAAGTGCATTGAACCTTTAATTTTCTTCGGATGACAATTTGAGTAGCTTATTCCAAATTTATCCTGATGCTAATCACTTTTTTTGCACTGGAAGAATTGATGGGTTGGTAGCCCTGCAATCACAAAATCCATCCAGGATGACGGAAAGGGGAGAACGCTTTTTATCGGTTTATGCTGCCATGATTTCTAAAGCCTTCATTTGATAACAATAGCCTTATAAAGAAACAGGGAGTTTTGCTTCCCTCCAGAATATTTAAGTAAATTAATATTTGTGAACAGAAACCTTGTTAACTTGCATGGGTTTGGGCTGAAAGAAATAATTATAATAACAACAAAAGGTGACGTGTTTTAAGAATTTATGAATTATTTACATTAAAGTCAGCACTTTCTTTTAAAATATTAAACAAATTCTACCAGTTACGTACTTATGTGAATGCAGAAAACGTTGGTAGCTTTATAGTTCTAACATAATCTTATATGTCTAAAAAACTTTCGAAATGGCTGGTTGCAGCGTTTGCACTGGTAAGTTCCTCTGCTGCTGCCCAGGTTAGTGCGCCCAAGTACAGCAACGAGTTTCTGAATATCGGCGTAGGTGGCCGGGCCTTGGGAATGGGTAACGTACAATCAGCTATCGTTTCGGATGCAACGGCCGGCTTCTGGAACCCGGCAGGCCTCACCAAACTAGAGAACAAGTATAACCTGGTGGGGATGCACTCCGAACTTTTTGCCGGCATTATCAAGAACGATTACCTGACGTTTGCCACGCCTTTAGATACGGCCAGCGCCCTGGCCATTTCGGTGATCCGGGTTGGGGTAGACGATATTGCCGACACCCGCCGCCTGATCAGCAACAACGTGATCAGCTACGACAGCATCCAGTTTTTCTCGGTAGCCGATTATGCCTTACTCGTTTCCTATGCCCGCAAAAGTAACCTGATCAGGGGCCTTCGGTTAGGAGGAAATGCCAAGATCATTTACCGCCACATCGGCGACTTTGCCAACAGCTGGGGCTTTGGTTTCGATGCCGGCGCGCAACTGGAACGCAACCGCTGGAAGTTCGGTTTAATGGCCAAAGATATCACTACTACGTTCAATGCCTGGTCTATCAATACCGAAGAGCTCCGCGACACGTATAATGCCACCGGCAACGAATTGCCTAAAAACAGCGTTGAGGTTACGCTGCCTCGATTAGTTTTAGGTGTAGGCCGCGATTTTAAGATCGGCAGTAAGTTCACAGCATTGGTTGCCACCGACCTGGACCTGACTTTTGACGGAAAGCGGAACGTGCTGGTAAAAACCGGCCTGGTTTCTTTAGATCCCCACATTGGAGCAGAAATTGGTTACGGCGGCATTGTGTTTTTGCGCGGCGGCCTGAACAACCTGCAGCAGTTCGAAAAACTGGAAGGCGGGGAAAGCTGGAAAGCGCAGCCGAATTTTGGCGTAGGAGTAGCCATGAAAGGACTTACCCTGGATCTGGCCCTGAGTAAAGTGGCCGACAACAGCAGTGTATCTTCCGTAATTGTATCCCTCGGGTATAGTTTTGATAAATAAGAACAGAAAATAATAATTGTAAATCAGTCTACAGATCGTATGCGGTTAATTCATACTTTTCGCAACGTATTTTTCCTTTTCCTGCTTTCCTTTTTAGGCGTTTTTGCTACCGTTTCCGGCCAGGCTCAAACGCTTACTTACGGCAACGAATGGATAAATTACGGGCAGCAATATTATAAGATAAAGGTAGTTAAGAACGGCATGCACCGGCTTACTTACAACGACCTGACTGCTGCCGGGATCACCAACGTGAACCCCGAAAAATTTCAGATCTTCCGCCGGGGCCGGGAAGTGGCTATTTATGTAAACGGCCAGGCCGACCAGACGCTGAACGCTGGCGATTACATCGATTTTTACGGGCAACGCAATGACGGCAAGCTGGATTCATCTTTTTTCCGGAATAAAGCCCACATCGTAAACCCATACTACAGCTTCTACACCGATACCGCCGCTTATTACCTTACCTGGGGAACAGCAAACGGCAAGCGTATGCAGGAGAGAACTTCGCAACCAGGCAGCTTAACGCCGGAACCGCGCCACTATGCCGAAGCCCTGCGCCTGCGGGCTGATGAGTATTTTACCGGTTATCAGAATGTAGATGTTCGAAGCCCGTTCGGCGAAGTATCGGAAGGTTTTGCTACTTCTCCTTTTGGTTCGAAGGTATATTTACCATATAAAGGGTCCAGGAAGGATACTATTAAAGCCGTTTTAAACTATGAAACCACCGGCCGCAAACCGATGGTGGAAATGGCTATCGTGAATGCTTATTTTTATGCCGATGGCATAAAGGTTTTTGTAAAACCACCAAATGGCCCGGAAAGGTTGCTGACCAATGCCGCCACCGGAGCAGCTGGGGTGGTTACCATCCCAGCTTTTCATTTCCGCCGGCATAAACTGCAACTGGAAAATACCGACATTCATCCCAACGGCACCATTTATCTGCGGACAGCGGTAACGGATTCTACCAATGCCTCTGCTGCCATGTTTGCCCGAATAGCTTATATAAAGCTGACCTATGCCAAAACGAACAACCTCAACAACAAGGCGGCTTTTATTCAAACCGATTCAGTTAAAACCGATCCTTCCTATTTCATTTTCGACAATGCACCGGCCAATGCCGTAGCTTATGATTTTACCGATCCTTACAACGTGGTGCGTACCCAGGGTATTGCTTCAGGTACTGGTAATCAGATCGGTTTTGTTTTTGACCCCTTACCTAAGCCCCGCCGGATTCTGATTGCCAACAGCCAGGCGCCTTATACGCCTCCGTCCTTTAAAAACGCGAATTTCGCTCCGGTAACGGTTTCCAACAACTATGATTACATAATTATTACCCACCCTTTATTGCGGAAGCCTGTTGCAGGAACGCAAATCGTAGACCCGGCGGCTGATTATGCTGCTTACCGGGCTTCGGCGCAGGGCGGTAGCTATAATCCGTTGGTTGTAAATATCGACCAATTGTATGACCAATATCATTACGGTGAAAAATCGTCGTTAGCAATCCGGAATTTCATGAACTGGATGGTTGCCAACAGCCAGCCTAAATATTTATTGCTCTTAGGAAAAGCGCTTGGCCTGGTAGAAGGATCGCCTTCGGGTGATTGGAGAAACCGGCCGGAATATTACCGTACCTCTGGCCTTGGCGCCGATCTGGTTCCAACCTTCGGAAGCCCGGGCTCGGATGTTTTGCTTACTGCCGACTGGCAGAATAACTCGCTTGCCCCTAAAGTAGCTACCGGCCGGATCCCGGCCCAAACACCGGAAGATGTAATTGCCTACCTGGATAAAGTAAAGAGCCACGAAGCTTTAGGCCTGGAAGAATGGCGGAAGAATATTCTGCATCTGGGCGGCGGAAAAGGCGCTTCTGAAATTAAGCAGTTCAGCAATTACCTGAATACCTATAAGAATGTGGCCGAAGGTCCGCTATTGGGCGCAAAAGTTAAATCGATCCTCCGGACCACCGGTTCGCCGCCTGTTGAGAATATTAACGTAAGGAACGAGCTTAACGCAGGCCTTTCGCTTATAACGTTTTTTGGCCACAGCGCTTCTGCTACTTCCGATATTGACATTGGTTTAGTTTCCGACCCGATAAACCGGTACAGTAACCAGGGTAAGTACCCGATGATCCTGATGAATGGGTGTTTTGCCGGGGATGCTTTCCAGGTAAAGAATTCAGTTACCAAGAACTTCTCCTTTGGGGAGAACTGGATCTTAACGCCGGATAAAGGCGCTATCCTGTTCCTTGCATCTTCAAATTTTTCTTTACCTTCTAACCTGAACCGGTTTTCCAGCAATTTTTACAGCACTGCTTTTGCCGATCCGAACTTTTATGGTAAAGGAATTGGCGATATTCAGAAAGAAGTAATTAAACGCGCTTACCCTGCCGGAGACCCTAACCGGCCGAGTGAATACTTTAATATGACGCTGGTAACGGAAATGGTGCTGCAGGGCGATCCAGCAATCAGGTTGTTTTCTCCGGAGAAACCGGACTACACCTTCCAGGCCAAAGGTGTGCAGCTAAGGTCTAATCCGCCGGGCTCGGTGGTTACGGCAAACAATGAAAAATTCGACGTGGTTATTGCGGTTAAGAACCTGGGTAAAGCAACCGAAGATTCGATCAATATTGCCGTAAAACGGACCTTGCCGAATGGCGATGTGATCCAGTACCCGGTCGTGAAGTACCCTCCGGTTTACAATGATTCGGTTTATTATTTTGCGATAAATTCGAAAGGGGTAGATGGCTTTGGCGATAATATTTTTGAAGTAACGCTGGATTCCGATAATAAGATAGATGAGTATAACGAAACCAACAATATCCAAACGTTAACTACTTATTTATCCATGAACGGAATAGCTGCTTTGCTGCCGGTGGAATACAGCATTGTTTCTACGCCAACCGTAGACCTGGTAGGCCAGCCTACCAACCTGATGACGGCTGCCCGGGATTATTATTTTGAGCTCGATACGGTACCAACTTTTAACAGCCCGTTCCGGAAGTTTGCGGTAGTGCAGAAAGCGGGTTCCACCCCGATCTGGAATACGACCTTATTGCCCAATACCAGCCCCGATGACAGCCTGGTATATTACTGGCGTTTCCGGTTCAATACTTTTTTACCGCAGGAAGATACCATTTGGGCAGAAAGTTCTTTCCGGTACATCCCGAACAGTCCGAGCGGCTGGTCGCAGAGCCACTACGGCCAGTTTACCAAAGCCCGGAAGCAGAACGTAGACCAGAACCCGACCACGCACACCTGGGAATACAAACCTGTTTACAAGGAACTGCAATTGCGGACCATTGGCGGAACCGGGGTGTTTTCGTACCCGCCTTATGGTCTGTATGTAGATAACAGCGCTGCCTTTAATAATTGCTACGGAGGCGTAGCGCCACGCTTTATGGTTGCCGTTTTCGATAACCGGAGTTTGGAGCAATATACCGGCTATCCGCGCAACCGGTGCGGCCAGGACCCGCCGAAAGCCTTTTATACTTTTACAGTAAGTAATGTCAATTTGCAGGATACCCTGGCCAAGTTTATTCAAAAGGTGCCCGATGGTTTTTATGTAGCGCTTTTGTCTTACGGCAACGTGCCCTTTTCTACCATGAATAACAGCTTGAAGCAGGCCATTAAGAACCAGCTTGGCTCCAGAATGATCGATACCATGAAGACCGGTTATCCGTTTGGAATAGTTGCTCAGAAAGGGGCTACAGCAGGAACTTTGCTACAGGAAATGAGCTATGACCGCAACCTGCCGAACCCGAAAGGACAATCGATCAGCTTTACACAGGTTATTCAGGGGAATTTACCGGAAGGAGAAATTACTTCTACTAAAATTGGGCCGGCCGTGCAGTGGAACACGCTTTTCCATACCATTACCAGAACGGGCAGCGACCAGTACACCCTGAACCTGTATGGCTACGATACCAACAATACCAGACAATTACTTATGCCGGATGTCAAAAGCAGGGCGCAAAGCCTTTCTACTATTGATGCGAAGCAATACCCGTATCTGCAGCTTGAACTGATCAAAACCGATACGCTGGGGCATACCCCGCCACAACTTAAGGAATGGTCGGTGCTGTACCAGGGCGTGCCGGAAGGAATTATGCGTCCGGAGCTGGTAGGTCTGGAGAAATATGACGTAACGAAACAGGCAGCCGGGGGGACGGTGAACCTGCGGTTTGCTTTCCATAATATTTCCACGAACGATTTTGCCGATTCGCTGACGGTAGTAAGGAGAGTAATTGCTTCCAAGCCAGGTTCGAAAGAACTTCAGGACACGATCAGGATCAAAAAACTGGTTGCCAACGATATGGCTTTCTTCGATTATAAGTTTGCCACCAGCGGCATGGAAGGGAACAATATTGTCCGGATCGAGGTGAACCCGCAAATTTTGCCGGAGCAATATTACTTCAACAACATTATGGAGCTGCCGTTTACCGTTGGCAAAAGCGACCTGCACCCGGTACTGGATGTGGCTTTTGATGGGGTAAGAATTATGGACGGGGATATTGTTTCGCCGCGGCCGCGCATCAGCATTAACCTGAAAGATGAAGACCGGCAGAATTTTATTTCCGACCCGAACAATCTGCAGGTATTTATCCGGAAGCCGGGCGAAAACCTGGACCAGCCGCTGGATAATTTCCCGGAATTGATCGAGATGGTGCAAAGGCCTGATGCCGCTGACCCGGCGCGCGATAAAAGGGACTATACCGTGCAGTATAACCTGAAAGGATTGGCGGACGGAAAGTATAAATTAACGGTGCAGGGCAAAGACAATTCCGGAAACGAAGCCGGGGTTACGCCTTACATCATTAACTTCGAAGTGGTGAATGAATCTTCGATCACGCATTTCTACCCGTACCCGAACCCGTTCACGAGCAATACCCGCTTTGTGTTCACGCTTACCGGCGATCCGGATAATATGCCGAAAAACCTGAAAGTGCAGATCCTGACCATTACCGGTAAGGTGGTGCGCGAAATTCAGAAGGAAGAACTGGGCTTGATACGGGTAGGAAATAATATGAGCGCACCTTGGGACGGTACCGATGAGTTCGGCGATAAACTGGCCAATGGCGTTTACCTGTACCGGGTGGTGATGGATAAACCTCCTATCGAGGATATGAAACACCGCCGCACTTCCGCCGATAAAGCCTTTACCAAGGATTATGGTAAGCTTTATATTTTGCGGTAAACGATATTCGCATGATCGTAAAAGTAAAAGGGAAGCTGAATTTTCGGCTTCCCTTTTTTTATGCCGTTGACTGAAGTCAACGGCAATGGATAGTTATTCTGTTCTGATAACCATTCTCCTTGGGCTGTGTCGCACAGGCCAAAGCACTGCAGCTATAGTTACCTTCATAGCTTCAGATATTCTGCAGTAGCCTATTTTGAGGCTGTCGCCTCACTGAAGTTGAAAACTTCAGATTATTATTAGGTCTAAGTTCCCGCTTCGCTCAAACCTGAACCAGCAACTTTGAGATTGAAATAGCCTGCTACTGAAATGAATATTTATTTCGATTCCGGAGGCTTTGAAATAGAATTTTACTCAGCTGCCTGTAAAGTTACAAATGCGTAATCATACGGGTTCTTTTCGTCGGCTTGGTGTTCCTGGCGGTCGGTTTCTACCCATAAAAGCGGATCGATCTCGGGGAAAATAGTATCGCCTTCGAATTCGTGGTGCACTTCGGTGAGGTAAATGGTATCGGCCAGGAATAGGGCTTGTTTGTAAATTTCGGCTCCGCCAATTACAAAAATGTCGGAATCGAGTTGCTGGGCCAGCATCAGGGCATCGCTGAAAGAATGAGCTACCAGGCAACCTTCAGCTTTAAAATCCTGCTGTCGCGTTACAATGATGTTTGTGCGGTTGGGCAGCGGTTTGCCGATGGATTCGTAGGTTTTGCGACCCATGATGATCGGGTGACTGGTGGTCAGGTTTTTAAAATGCTTCAGGTCGGCGGGCAGGTGCCAGATAAGCTGATTGTTTTTGCCGATCACGTTGTTTTCGGCCATGGCTACTATTAAGGCTATCATGCGGTTTGGGCGTTTTTAAAGGTGTAACCACGAAGCAATTCCGGCACGCTCATGCGCTTTTTCCCTTCCATTTGCAGGTCCGTAATGTTCAGGATGCTGTTTGCGGTTTGTACGTGAATGAAGTTTTTGCCATCGGTAATTACCTGGCCGGGTTCGGCTTTTCCGGTAGATTCCGATACCATTTCAGTTTTGAAGATCTTGAACGTTTTATCGTCGAAAATGGTCCAGGCGGTAGGGTAGGGTGAAAGGCCGCGCACGAAATTGTGAATGGTTTGGGCGGGCTGGAGCCAGTTTATCTGACAGGTTTCCTTGAAGATTTTCGGCGCTTCTTTCAGGTCCTCGGAATGTTGTTGCGGCTGTGAAGGCACGTTGCCGGCCTCGATGGCCTGTACCGTTCTTAAGGCAAGCTCAGCTCCGGCATGTTTCATTTTTTCGTAGAGCGTTCCGAAGTCATCTTCCGGCAGAATGGCTACTTTGTCCTGGAAAATGATGTCGCCGGTATCGATCTGGTGTTTGAGGAAAAAGCTGGTTACGCCGGTTTCAGTTTCCCCGTTCATGATGGCCCAGTTTATAGGTGCAGCGCCGCGGTATTGGGGCAACAGCGAAGCATGAATGTTAAAGGAACCCATCGGCGGCATATTCCAGACGGCTTCGGGCAACATGCGGAAGGCCACTATTATTTGCAGGTCGGCCCCGTAGCTTTTCAGTTCTTCCAGGAAGGCTTCAGATTTTAAATTGGTAGGCTGCAGCACTGGAATGTTCTGGGAAACGGCGTACTGCTTCACCGGCGATTCCTGCAGTTTCAGGCCGCGGCCGGCAGGCTTATCGGGCGCGGTAATTACAGCAACCACATTCTGGTCGTTTTCTACCAGGGTTTGTAAGGTGGGAACTGCAAAATCGGGCGTTCCCATGAATATGATGCGGAGAGGTTTGGTCATAGTTTAATAAGACAAAAGATTTAAGACAAAAGACTTAAGATTTTTTTCGGGCCGAGGCTTTGCTTTGGCAGTTATTCTCTTAAGCCTTTATTGTTCTTTCTATTCAAAATTAGGATAGAGCAGGTACTTTTTGCGCATTGTTTTATAGCGTTCCAGATCTGGTTGCCAGGTTTTTCTAATTTCTGCTTCGGTTAAGCCGGCTTCAATTTGTTTGCGCAAAGCTTCTGTTCCGGATAATTTGGTTAGAAAGCTGTTGAAGAATTTATCCTGCTGGCGCGAGTTGCGGTAAAAATCGATCAGGTAGCTTACCGTAAATTTTGGAGCTTCGATTTTACTCAGGTCTTTGCCGTAGCAGCGCGTGTTTAAATGCGGAGGATTGGTGGCGCCGGGAACTGACTTAGGAACAAATGCATAGGTGGTGTCTTTGTAAAAAGGGCTGCCGAGTTGCTGGAAAGGTTTATCGGTGCCGCGGCCTACGCTTACGTTCGTGCCTTCAAACAAACCCAGCGAAGGGTACAAGCGGACGGATTGTTGATTCGGTAAATTCGGAGAAGGTTTTACGGGCAGGGTGTAAGTAGTTTTGTGGGTGTAGTTTTTAACCGGTACCACTTCCAGGTTGCATTGTTTGCCGCCGGCCAGCCATTTCTCGCCGTTCAGCATGTGGGCCAGTTCGGCAACGGTTAGGCCGTGCACCACCGGAATGGGGTGCATGCCCACGAAGGAAGTGTTTTTCAGGTCCAGTACCGGGCCGTCTACGTAATCGCCGTTCGGGTTTGGGCGGTCTAAAACCAGTACTTGTTTGTTGTTTTCGGCGGCGGCTTCCATTACGTAATGCAGGGTGCTGATGTAGGTGTAGAAGCGCACGCCTACGTCCTGAATATCGAAAAGGATGATTTCTACATCGGCAATCTGCTCCGGTGTGGGTTTCTTGTTTTTGCCGTAAAGCGACACCAGCGGCAGGCCGGTTTTGCTGTCGGTTTCGTTTTTGATGTGGGCGCCGGCATCGGCTTCGCCGCGGAAACCGTGCTCCGGCGCAAATATTTTTACGATCCGGATCTTATGGGCCAGTAAGCTGTCTACCAGGTGGGTTTTCCCGATAAGTGAGGTTTGGTTTACGACCAGCGCTATTTTTTTGCCCCGAAGTAAATTCAGATAGCGTTCGGTTTGTTCAGCTCCGGTTTTTAGGGCGTTTTCCGTATCGTTTGGAGCTGTTTCAGTTACCGGCTGATTTGTGGTTTGGGCGGGTTTTCCGGTTTCAACCCGTGCCGTTTCCGGTTGGTTGACGGCCGGGCGCTGGCAGGAAGGCAGGCTGAAAAGTAAGAAAGAAAGCGAAACTAAAAGCGGTTGAAACATGGCTCTGAACGGAGAAATCGAAATTGATAGTTATCTTGCGGGAAATTAGCGCACGTGAACGTTTCCCGGTACATATCCAAAAAAATAACCGCTTCCGCTTCGGAGTCGTTTACTTCTTCGGTTACAAAAATAGCAATTATCAGCATAGCCATTGGCCTGGCCATCATGATTGTTTCTTTTGCCATTCTGGAAGGTTTCCGGAACGAGATCCAATCGAAGATCTTCAGCTTTGGCGCGCACCTGCAAATTACCAAATACGATACCAATAATTCGCTCGAAGGCCTGCCCATCGGTCCAAATATCGGCTTCAGTACCCGCCACAATGCATTCCCGGAAATCAAGAACATTCAGCCATTCGCTCGCAAAACAGCTATTGTAAAAACAGAAGACGAAGTTTTGGGCGTGGTACTGAAAGGCATAGACCGGCAATACGACCTTACGGCCATGCAGCATAACCTGGTGGCCGGCCGGCTGCTGCACTTTTCCGATTCCGGGGCTTCAGACGAAATAATGGTCAGTAAAAAGATTGCGGACCAGTTGCGCTTAGACGTAGGGGAGGAGGCCTTGTTCTTTTTCGTGCAGAACCCACCCCGCGTGCGGAAACTTAAGATCGCGGGCATTTATAAAACCGGCCTCGATGAGTTCGACAACATTTACGTGATTGCCGATATTCAGCACATCCGCGACCTGAACGACTGGAACGATACCCTGGTTGGCGGCTACGAGATCATTCTGAAGGATTTCCGGCAGATAGACCGGGTGGCCGACAAGGTGTTCCACAAAATGAGTTACGACCTGCAGCTGCAGAAAATTACCGACGAATACGCCCAGCTTTTCGACTGGCTGAAACTGCTGAAACGGAACGTGGTGATCTTCCTGGTGCTTATCGTTTTTGTGGCTACTTTCAATATGGTTTCCACGGTGTTTATCATGATCATGGAACGCACGCACATGATCGGGGTGCTGAAGGCGCTGGGGGCTACCAATTACCAGATCCGTAAAGTGTTTTTCTACAACGGCGCCAAACTTACCCTGAAGGGTCTGCTGTGGGGAAACCTGATAGGTTTGGGTTTTTGTGCCATGCAATACTTTTTGAAAATCATTCCGCTCGACCCCGAAAACTATTACATGGACACCGTACCGATCCACTGGAACTTCGGGGTAATTGCCTTGCTGAACCTGGCCGTTTTCCTGTTGACCTTGCTTTCTATTCTGCTGCCAACGGCGCTGGTATCGCGGATTAATCCGGTGAAGGCAATCCGGTTCGACTAAATTCAGAAATGTTCTTAAAGAAAACGCTACCTTTTTCATGAAAAAAGGTAGCGTTTTCTTTTAAAGGTAGTTTTACACGATCTGTTCTTTTTCAAATTCTTCTTTCACCTGTTCCTGCATGTTGTAAAACACTTCCCAGTAATCGGAGTGGTGCGCCCAAACTCTAACCAGGAGCTTAACTTCGGTGGCCGACATTTCGGCTATTACTACTTTGGGCGGCGGGTCTTTTAAAATGCGGGTATCGCGGGCGGCAATGCGGAAGAGCACTTCTTTGGCTTTGTTTACATTATTGGTCGCGGCAATGGTGAACTTCATATCTACCCGCCGGTTTTCTTCCACGTCATGGTTTATAATAGTGCTGGATGCCAGCGGGCCGTTCGGGATGAAAATGGTTTTGTTGTCGCCGGTTTTTATGACGGTATTGAAAATATTGATCAGATGCACTTTCCCGCTCTGGCCCTGCACTTCAATAAAATCGCCTACCCGGAAAGGCCGGAGCGTGAGCAGTAAAACCCCGCCGGCAAAATTGCTCAGGCTGCCCTGCAAAGCCAGACCAATGGCAATACCGGCTGAACCCAGAATGGCCAGGAAAGAAGTGGCCTCGATACCGATCTGGGAAATAACGACAATAATAAGCAGAATGCGGAGGGAGATGTTGGCAATGTTGTGCAGGAAAGGAATAAGCGATGGGTCTACGCCGCGCTTTTCCATGAGACGGAACAGAAAGTTAGTAATGCGTTTAATGAGCCAGAGCCCTACTACCAGAATAAGTAAGGCAACCAGAATTTTCATGCCGTAAAGCACAACGTAATTGGTAATGGTGCGGGAAATCCTGCTGAAATCGATCATTCTAAAATTTGTTTATTCAGGTTTGGCTATACTTACTTTCAGAGCAGAAAGATATACTGTTTTTAATAAACTCAGGTTAAGTGTCGGCTTTGTAAGATCAGGTTCGGGTTGGGGCAGATTGCGGCAAATATTTCTTTTTCCGAAGGTTTGCAAACACCCGCGTAATCACCGGAAAGCCCCTGCAGATCGGCCATTACCTGGAAATGCAGGTGTGGCGGCCAGTCGCCGTTTTCCGGGTACGGACCGAATTCAGCAATTTTTTCGCTTTTCGCAATAACCTTTCCTGTTTCTAAATTTTGAAGGGATGCCCGGTTCAGGTGGCCGTAAAGCGTATAGAACGAAATGCCATCCAGTTGGTGCTGCAGAATAATGGTAGGTCCGTAATCGCCGAAATTGGCATTGTCCTGGAAGCTGTGCACTACGGCGGGCAGCGGAGAAAATACGGTAGTACCAGCCGGCGCCCAGATATCAATTCCCAGATGCAGGCTTCGGGCTTCGGAGAGTTCGTTGAACAAGCCGCTACGCCGGTAAATTACCCGGTGCTCCAGGTAGCCGCCTACGCCCACTTCGGCAGCTTTTTCGCGGAGCATCCGGTTCACTACTTCGGTAAAAGTCTGGGTGTTTTGAAGGTTCTCCAACGTAAGCAGCGGGTTGGCGGCGGAAAAATCCAGCCGGGTTACGTTGGCTGCATTCAGGTCGAGGCTGGTAACCGGGCCCATTTCGGACATGTGTTTTTTCAGCAGCAGGGTAAGATCCGCTGCCGGAATATTATCAGGGGAAAGGTTCATGCAAATAGAACTGGCTATTAAAAAGCCTTTCAATTTAAAATAGAAAAGCGGAAACTCGTGAATCGGTACGAAAAAAGTAAAATGTAAAGCAATTCTTCCCGAAAACAAGCAGAAAAATGTAACTTCGCGCCTTGAAAACCGACGCATTCCGCCTGCCGGAAATACTGTAATTATTTTATGAGTAGTCCATACCTGAATTTAAAAGTAGTAGCTATTACCCAGGAAACGCCCGATGCCATTACGTTGCATTTCGAGCATCCGGAAAAACAGAATATTCCTTACAAATCCGGCCAGTTCTTAACCCTGATCTCCGACATTAACGGTAAAAGCGTGCGCCGGGCTTATTCCCTGTGCAGCGCTCCGCACGAAGGCCACCGCCTGTCGGTAACGGTAAAGAGGGTAGAAGGCGGACTGATGTCTAATTTCCTGCCCGATAACGTGAAAGTGGGCGATACCATGCAGGTAATGGCCCCGATCGGGAATTTCTGCCTCGAGCCTCAGCCCAATGCTACCCGTACCGTGGTTTTACTTGGCGGCGGCAGCGGCATTACGCCTCTAATGAGCATTGCCAAAACGGTACTTACAAACGAGAAAGACTCGAAAGTGCTGTTGCTTTACGGAAACCGGGACGAGGATTGCACCATTTTCAAGCAGGAATTCGACAGAATGGAAGCCGAAGCCGGCGGACGCCTGAAAGTGGAGCACATTTTCAATCATCCGAAGGCGGCCAATTACCCTACTTCGCACATTGGTCACCTCGATAAAGCCAAGATCGTTTCGTTGCTGCAAACTTCCGGTGTAACCAATTTCGCCGATACTGAATATTATATCTGTGGACCGGAACCGATGATGGACGGCGCCCGCGAAGCGTTGACCCAGCTCAGAGTTCCCGGCGATAAAGTGCACAAAGAAAGCTTTGTGGCCAGCACCGCCCAGCCGGTAGATACCGAAGGCGTACTGAACACCGGCGAAGATACCGATGGCACGATCAAAACCCAGACCGTGACCATTATTTACGAAGGCAAAGAATACCAGGTAACCGTTGAGCCAAACCAAACCATTCTGGAAGCCGGCCTTGATCAGGATATCGATCTGCCTTATTCCTGCCAAGCCGGTTTATGCACCGCCTGCCGCGGCAAATGCCTGAGCGGTAAAGTGCACATGGACGAACGCGAAGGCCTTTCGGACAAAGAAATGCAGGAAGGCTACGTGCTGAATTGCGTTGGCCATCCGCTTACCAGCGACGTGGTGATCGAGATCGGGTAATTGTTAATTGCTAATTGTTAATTGCTAATTGATTTTTTTTAGTACGGTGCCGGGTGGATTCATCCGGCACTTTTTTTTGCCTTCTGCAAAGTTGGGGTTCCTTTAAATTTATGAATTGAAGGTTGAAGTTTAAAAGTTATGTAAAGTAGAGTGTTGTATCTGAGCGCTGCCCATGACCTATGGTATTTGCCCATCTTTAAGTAGTGGAAATTTAAGTAGGGGGGGGAACTATTAGATATCACGTACACCTCGGCCTGTCCCCCGACAGGCCGGACTATCGCCGCTCCCTTCAGGTAGCCCACTAGGTATTTTACCTTTATTAGCCGCTTTATGGAAGCTTATGCACAATACTCATGGCTGCAGTGCTTCCGGACAGTCGGGATACAGGTCAGGATAGAAGGTTCAGGTTGAATAATTATGTAAAATAAAATCCGTTGAAGTTCCGGATTTAGTGGGAGAAAGGGTAGTGTTCCGATTCTATTAAACAAGGACGGGCATCATTGGATTTAGGATTATTCTTTTCTATCTTGGCCGCCCGCAATAACAATCAGGTTATTTAAAACCTTAACCTGAAAATTGAGTTTAACCGTAACCTACTACATTTCTTCACCCCGAAAACATTAGCCATGAATACTGCCGAACGAACTGTAACGGAAATAAGTAAAAATCCCCGCCGTTACCTGCCCGAAACCTTTAAAGTTACCGACTGGAATACCATTGAGCCTTATTTTATCGAGCTCCGAGATCGCAACATTACCTCTGCCGAAGAACTGGAAAACTGGTTGCTTGACCGGAGCGAACTGGAAAGCGTGCTGCAGGAAGATATGGGCTGGCGCTACATTAAAATGACGTGCGACACCCAGAACGAAGACGCGACCGCGGCGTTCCAGTTTTTTGTAGAAGAAATAGACCCGAAGATTGCCCCTTACGACCACGAGCTGAACCAGAAGCTGATGGCCTCGCCGTATGTGGCCAACCTGGACCAGGAAAGATACCGCATTTATTTGCGTTCGGTGAAAAAAGCCCTGGAAATTTTCCGCGAAGAAAACATTCCGCTCAACACCGAGATCAGCACGAAGCAGCAGCAGTTTGCCGCCATTTCCGGCGCCATGACCGTTACCCTGGATGGCGAGGAAATGACCCTGCAACGCGCCGCCGATCGCCTGAAAAACCCGGACCGGGCCATCCGCGAAACCGCCTGGCGTACGATCCAGGAACGACGGAGCCAGGATTGGGAAAAGCTCGACCAGCTCTATTCCGAACTGATTACCCTGCGCCATAAAGTAGCCACCAACGCCGGTTTTGCCAACTTCCGCGACTACATGTTTGCCGCCCTTGGCCGCTTCGATTATACCCCGCAAGACACCTTCGATTTCCAGGATTCCATTGCCCAAGTAGTTACCCCGATCATCAGCGGTTTCGACCGGGAACGCAAAGCGGAATTGGGTTTAGCCGAATTGCGCCCCTGGGACCTGGACGTAGACCCAAGCAACAAACCGCCGCTTACGCCTTTCAAAAATGGTAGCGAATTGCTTGAAAAAAGCATTGAATGCTTCTACCGCCTCGATCCGTTTTTGGGCGATTGCCTGGTAACCATGAAAAATATGGGCCACCTGGATCTGGAAAGCCGCAAAGGCAAAGCGCCGGGCGGTTATAATTACCCTTTGGATGAAGTTGGCGTACCGTTCATTTTTATGAATGCCACTTCTTCGCTTCGCGATGTGGTAACCATGCTGCACGAAGGCGGCCACGCGGTCCATTCTTTCCTGACCCGGAATTTAGCGTTAGGCGCTTTCAAACACCCGCCTTCCGAAGTAGCCGAACTGGCCTCCATGAGCATGGAATTGCTGACTCTTGATTACTGGGATATTTTCTTCCCGGATGCCGATGAACGGAAACGTGCTATAAAAACGCACCTGGAAGGCGTACTGGAAACGTTCCCTTGGGTTGCCACCATCGATAAATTTCAGCACTGGGTTTACGAAAATCCGGAGCATACTTTAGCGCAACGCCACGAAAAATGGGTAGAACTGTTCGATGAATTCAACCAGAAAGAAGTAAGCTGGGCCGGACTGGAACAGTTTAAAACCTACGCCTGGCAGAAGCAATTGCATTTATACGAAGTGCCTTTTTATTACATCGAATACGCCATGGCGCAGTTAGGCGCTGTTGCCGTCTGGAAGAAGTTCAAAGAAAACCCAACCGAAGGTTTGCAAGGTTATAAAAATGCCCTGGCATTAGGTTATACCAAATCCATTTCCGAGATCTACGAAGCCGCCGGCATCCGTTTCGATTTTTCTACCGAGTATATTAAGAGCCTGGCTGATTTTGTGAAGGGGGAGATGGGAAGGCTTTAATCAGGATTTTCAGGATTAAAGGATTTTCAGGACTTTAGTTTTATTTCTGAAAGTCTTGAAAGGATAAAATAAGAAGCAAATTTCTTCATAATTTTTAAATAGGTTAAAGTAGCTAAGAGATTGGTATTAGCTACTTTAACCTATTTTTATTTTGAGCGTTGAATTGTTTAGACATTTTCAGCGGTATGGTAAATGATGATCTAACTTACAAGATTATTGGCTGTGCCCTGCAGGTTCATAAGAAACTCGGGAACGGTTTTCAGGAAGTGATCTATCAGCGTTGCCTGGCAATTGAGATGGAAGGCGCCGGGTTGGATTTTGAACGGGAAAAAGAGCATCCCATTTATTATAATAGCATTCAGGTTGGTACCAGAAGGGCCGATTTTATTGTGGAAGCGAAAATTATGGTTGAGTTAAAAGCCCTGATAAAACTGGAAGATATTCATTTGGCACAAGCAAAAAATTACCTGGTTGCTTACAACCTGCCTCTTGGCCTTTTAATCAATTTCGGCAGCAATTCCCTGCAATTTCACCGGATTTATAAGTAAAAATTCAGGTTTGTTCCAGAAACGAAAAAGGCTGACCCACAAGCCGAGCCAACCCTTTTTTTTCGAATACCAGCTGAGGAATTTTATGCATTCAATTCTCAAAGCTAATCCTTTGCCTTCGAAATACTTTCTTCTAAATTAATATAAAGTAAAGTCCTGAAAATCCTTAAATCCTGAAAATCCTGATTCTACATTACCGGCTGCTCCACAAACATCGGCACCGGTTTTAGATCGCTGTAAGGCGGGCCTAATTTCTGGATCTGGGGCTGGTAATCTTTCAGGTATTGGTTGAAATGTTTAGCAGCTTTGTCGTAATAGGCGCGAAGAATAGGAACGCGGGAATCGTCTTCCTGAATCTGATTTACCAGACTGGCGGCTACCGTATCGCGTTCGGCCAGGTTGGTATTTTGAACGAGCTCATTGGTAGCATCCATAATTTTGATCTGCAGCGAATCATAGGCATCTACGGCGGCTACGTTGGCGAGGCCCTGACGGTCGTAGCGTTGCTGTTTCATGCTGTCGCGGGCGGAGATTACTTTCGTGAGTGCGGCTTTGTCGTAGTTTTTATCGCGGCCGATTCTGGCGAGCAGCGTTTGCAGGTTGTCAATTTTCTGGTCATCGGACGCGATCATTTCGTTCCAGGTGCGGTCCATTTCGCGGCTCAGACTATCGAGGTCGGCTTTTACCTGGGCATCGGTTTTTTTTGCAATTACCCTCTCTTTTTTGACTTCAGTGGTTTTGGTTTTGTCGGTTTTACAGGAGTAAATGCCGGCTAAGGCTGCAATAGAAAATATTACCAGTATTCTTTTCATAAATGGGTTTTCAGTTGGAATTGATGTAACGAAAAAGCGCTTCAATTTAGTTAAAATTGAAGCGCTTTTGTTTTATATACTCTAGTTTTTTCCTGACCCAGAAAATTGGTCTCGGTTAAATCAGCTTACACTATAGTCCTGAAAATCCATGAATCCCGAAAATCCTGATTCTGAATTAAACCGGCTTGAACTGCTCGAACATCTGCCGGCAATTATTGCAATAGTGCATGGAGCGGCAAAGGGTAGGACCAAATGGCGTTCTTAACTCGGTATTATCGCTGTCGCAATACGGGCATTTTACGTGCTCCAGAATATCGAGGTCCAGAATCAGGTTGTATTCCGGGGGAGGAGCGAGGCCGAATTTCTTCAGTGCTTCGCGGCCTTTGGCTGTCACTTTGTTGCTGTCCCAGGGCTTGTCGAAACTCATGCGCACCTCGAAATCCTGCACACCGTATTTGGCAAGAACTTCCTCTACGTTGCGCTTCATGTAATCCATGGCGGGGCAGCCGGCAAAAGTCGGGGTCATTTCAACCTTTACTTTTTCGCCGTTTTCGGCTACCGTTACATCCGTAATTACGCCCAAGTCGATCAGCGACAGCACCGGAATCTCCGGGTCTTTCACTTCTTCAAGCCAGGTAAGTACTTGTTCTTTGGTCAACATGAGTTCGATTGTTTGATTGTTCGATATTCGATTGTTCGACTTTTTTCAGTTTCAAATTGTCGAATAATCGAACAATCGAAAAGTCGAACAATCGAGCTTACCATTCTGCCGTTGGGTCGATGCTGAACACTTCGGCCATTTCGTCGAGAAGCGGCTGCAGGTGTTCGGTGTGTTCGCCGTAGCGACCGCCGAATTTTGGGGTGATCGTGTTTAGGTCAGGCAACTCCAGGTGGGTTTGGGAAAGCACTTTTTTGATGTTTTCCAGCCACTGGGTTTGCAGCTTTTCTTCCCCTTCAAAAATACCTTCGGCTATTAATTCATTGTCGAATTTCGATTTTTCGAAAATGCCTAAGGCGTATGGCAGGGCTTCATTTAAAGAGTTCTGCAGACGCTCGATCGCTTCGTCAGTGGAGGAACCGAGTTGCTTGATCATGGTGTTGGCGTGCAGTACATGGTATTTTACTTCGCCCTTCAGCTTGGTAGCCACTTTGGCAATCGGTTCGTAGCTTGACCGGGTCAGCATGTCGAAACGAAGAATTTCGGCGTTGTCGAACAGGAAGTGCCGGATCAGGCTGAAGTCGTATTCGCCGATTGGTAATTCAACTAATTGACAGTTGTGAAACTGGTTGGCGTTCCGGGTAAAAGCAACCGTGTCCGGTTCCGCTTCGCCAAGTTCGTGCAGAATTTTGTAGAACGCGAGGCTGTGGCCAAGTTTATCCTGGGCCATGGAAGAGAATGCAATGTCTTCTTCCAGCATCGGGCCGAAACCGGTCCATTCGGAGTTGCGGTGACCGAGAATTAACTGGTCGTCGGCGATCTTGTAAAGGAGGTCTTTTAAGGCTTCGGTGTTCATTACGCTACAGGGTTTTCTTCTTTATACTTGGTGATCTTGTCCAGCACGCGGTAAGCAGTAGCTTCGCGGTATTCTTTCTCTTTGGTGGTGCTCCAGATGTCCTTGTCTTCTTCTTCCGAACGGAACATATCGGCAGCTTTTATTACCCACACGTTCACGCAAGGCTTCTTATCGCCGAACTGGCTTTTAGCTTCCGCCAATGCGTCTTCGTAGGAAGTTGCCGAAACAGTGCCCATGTGCTGGTGCGCTTTGCCGCGTTTTTTCAAGTGGAAGATCTCGTAATTCTCAGCAGTTTTTCCTACGTTTTCGGTAACGTTTTCCGGCTGAATCCGGATCACATCGTAAACCGAAACGGCTTCGTCGGTATAAGGCGTAACCATTACGTTTTTGGTTTCGGTAACCCACATACCAGTGCAGGCATAGCGGCGGCTGTATTGCTCTTTGCCGAACAGGAATGCTACTTCTTCGTTCGCGGCATGCACCGGACCAACGTAGGTATAAGCAGCGTTCTCCTTTTTCTGATGAAAAACTTCGTAGGTGATCAGTTGGTCGAGCTCTGGCTTAGGCGTAGGCTCGGTCGGGTTTTCCGGCAATTCCAGACGCGTTACCCGAGGATCTAATGATTTTAAACTCATTTTCTTTTTAGTTATGAGTTAAGAGTTAAAAGTTATGAGTTGCTTTTTCCTCTTAATTTGATACCTTTTTTTTAGCTCTTCCGGATTTTCAAATCCGGAAGTTTTCCTGTACAGGGATGTATACATCCCCATCAGAAGAGTTCGGGATTTATAAATCCCGAACAGCGGATTTTTATGAATGATGAGTTTTAAGCCTGAATTCAATACCATTTCCACAGCATCAACTCATAACTATAAACTCATAACTTCGCTTACGCGAGCGGCTTAATATATTTTGCTTCCTTCTTAGGAGCCAGTAACGCGCGGCGTACCCAGGCGCCTTTTTCTTCGGCGGTCCGGCGAACGGCTAAACGCTCTTTGTTGCAAGGGCCGTTGCCGTTAATCACTTCCTTGAATTCAACCCAATCCGGCTCGGTGTATTCCCATACTCCATCGGCATTTTTGTGCAGTTTCGGATCCGGAACGGTCAGGCCTAATTCCCAGATCTTCGGTACGTACATGTCCAGGAACTGCTGACGGCATTCGTCGTTGGTAGCCATTTTTACTTTCCAACGCACCAGGGTTTCGGTGTGCGTACTCATTTTATCGGATGGTCCGAAGAAGGTCATGATCGGTGGCCACCAGCGGTTGAGGGCCGCCTGGATCATTTCACGCTGCTTCGGCGAACCGGTTGCCATGTGTACAACGGCGTCGTGGCCGTATTTCAGGTGGAAGGCTTCTTCGGCGCAGATCCGGTCTAAGGCGCGGCAGTACGGGCCGTAAGAACCTTTGGCGTTGGCCATCTGGTTTACGATCGCACCGGCATCGATGAGCCAGGAAATAATGTTGGAATCTGCCCAGGTAACAGCCGGGTAGTTGAAGACGTTGGAGTATTTACTTTTGCCGTTGATCAGGTCGGTCAGCATGGCTTCGCGGCTTTTACCCAGCGTTTCGGCTGCCGAATAAAGTAACTGGCCATGGCCCACTTCGTCCTGCACTTTCGCCATCTGCGCCATCTTCCGGCGGAAACCAGGGGCACGGGTGATCCAGGTACCTTCCGGCAAGGCGCCGATGATCTCGGAATGCGCGTGCTGCTCGATCATGCGGATCAATTGCTTGCGGTATAATTCCGGCATCCAGTCGTTTGGTTCGATCTTTTCGCCGCGCGCAATGCGGGCTTCAAATTCGGCAAGCTTTACCGGGTCTTCGGTAGCCAGGTCGTCGAATTTGGTGGCTTCAAAAATATTTCCTCCTCCGTACATGCTTTTTCTAGTTAAGAGTTATGAGTTAAAAGTTATGTTTAGTTTTGATGAATCTGCTTCAATTGATCCCCGGTTTCTGAAAAGGTAATTTCAAAATTCCCCTCCTCTGAGGGGTTAGGGGTGGGGTCTCTTTTTTTGCCCGAAACGATACCATTTAGCAGCATATTGCTAAGCGTTTCGCTGATCTGTTCCGGGGTAAGTTTGCCTTCGGGTTTGTACCAGGTATGCACAAAGTTCAGGCTGGAAAGCAGCATTAATGTCGCCATTTTTTCGTCGCGTACGGTAAACTCCCCGCTGGTATTTCCTTCTTTTATAATTTGCCGGAAATGGTTTTCGTAATCGTAGCGGAGTTTCTGGAAGTCCGTTAAAAAAGGCTCGCTTAAATGCTTCCATTCGTTCTGGAAAACGGCCGAAGCTGCGGGTTGTTTAGTTAGCACTGTTAAGTGACTTTTGATTGCCGCCCTGAGTTTTTCAGTTGAATTCGCTATCGTTTTTTCAGCGCGATCCAGCCCTTCGAAAAACTCATTGGCCATCCGGAAACAGATGCGCTGCAGAATTTCTTCCTTGCTTTTAATATGCGAATACAAACTGGCCGCTTCCAGGCCCATGGCCGTAGCCAGGTCCCGCATGGATGTGGCGGCATAACCCCGGCTTTTAAACAAAGCCGTGGCAGTTTGTTCGATCTGGTCTTTGCGGGAAAGATTGTTCATATAATAAAGACAAATATAAACAACCTAACGTTCGTTAGCAAGGATTGGTTGAAGAAATTATTGGTAGTTGTTATAGGAGTTGGAATAGGTGTATTAGAAAGTTAAACCGAAACCAAATTTGGCCGGTCGGGAAAATAAATCGGGATGTTGCTTTAAATGAAGATTTAACCGGGTTAATCGACTTCTTCAGGAAGTAAAACAAAGTTAAAGGGACAAGGGAGATAATTGCTTAATTTAAAAATAATCTGAAACTTAGGAAGTTTAAATCAGTATTCGTAATTTTGTATCATTCTAAAAAGCAATAAATTTTTATGAAAAAATTATACGTATTAGCGGGTGCTTTATTGGCATCTACCAGTGTTTTTGCTCAGGGAACGGATCTTTTCTTCTCTGCTTACAGCGAGGGTGCGCATCCAAACGGGTCAGTTCCTCCCAATGGCACCACGCCATCTCAGGGAAGTGAACGCGCCCTGCAGATCTTTAACCCGACCACAGCTATAATCGATATGGGCCAATATTCTGTGGCCCGTTATTCCAATGGTTCTTCAACTGTTTTCCAGGAAGAGCAAACCAAACGGAATTTTGCAAATGGTGTTCCTGCTCCCAACGCACCTAATACTTTAACCTCTGGCGATGTTTTCGTAATTGGCGCTTTTAAGGCTACTTTACCTGAAATCCTGAATAACGCAGATCAGATTTCCTCTGATTACAATTCAACCAACCCTACCGTTCTTACAACGGGCGGCCCGGTAACTTTCGATGGCAATGATGCCATGGTACTGCGCCGTTGGACTGGCGGTGTTGCCGGCCAGGGAACTCCAGTTATTGTAGATATTTTTGGTGTAATTGGTCATGACCCAGGACCAATCGGTTGGCTTAGCAATGTAACAGTAGGTGGCACTACCCAAACGGTTAAAAGTACCAATCAGTCGCTGAAGCGGAAAGGTATTATCGAAAACGGTACTAAAACCAACCCGAATTCTGCTACCTATGAGATCGGAGACGAGTGGGAAACCGTTTCTGCCTGGAACTCTGGTACTACTCCGGCCGATTACTTTGGTCAGAGCTACGCCAATCTGGTAAGCCACTCCGGTGATTTCACCGGTAATTACGGCAGCTACGCGCCGCTGGGCGTACTGGAAGACTTCGACAAAGGAATCAATGTATATCCTAACCCGGCTTCCAGAAGCAAAGAAGTAACTATTGAAATTAAGAAGTCCAAAGTTGCTTCTGTTACTATTATTAATGCATTAGGCCAGAACATTAACGTAACGCCAACCAATGCTGCCCAGCAGGAAATTAAGGTAAACGTTTCTTCTTTGAAGCCAGGTATGTACTTTGTAAAGTTCGTTAGCGCGGACGATTATAAAATGACGGTTTATAAAACTTTGATCGTTCAGTAACTACCTGTTCAGGTTAAAAGAAAAAGGAGAGAAGGTAATTCTCTCCTTTTTTTTGCCTTATTTTGTTCAATTATTACCTGGCTCTTTTAAGGGCAATCATTTTATTCGTTCGGTTGTGAAAGGCCCGGGAGTTTGGGGCAGCACAGGACGAAATTAAGATTATGGTTGTGAGAAGGAAAAGGTAGAGCTGCTTTTTCATAGCTTTAAAATTAAAAGGTGCATATAGGTAATACGTTGTTAAGACGAGTTTGAAAAGTATTTTGTCAGGAAAAATTGTATTTAAATGAATAACCTTACCTCTCTGAATAGTATTGGTGAATTTGGATTAATCGAAGAAATAAAGCGTGCAGTCTCCTTAAAGAATCCTTCTACTATTGTTGGAATCGGGGATGATGCGGCCGTAATAGAACCCGGAAAAAAGCGGATCGTGGTTTCTACCGATATGCTGGTGGAGGGCGTTCATTTCGACCTTACTTTTTGCCCGCTGAAGCATTTGGGATATAAAGCTGTGGCGGTAAACGTTTCGGATATTGCCGCCATGAACGCCACCCCAACGCAGATAACCGTTAGTCTGGCAGTTGGCGCGCGCTACTCGGTAGAAGCGGTAAAGGAGCTTTATGAAGGGATGCAGATCGCCTGCGAAAACTATAAAGTAGACCTGGTAGGAGGCGATACCACTTCCTCTAATTCGGGCCTGATCATCAGTATTACGGCAATAGGCGAGGCCGATCCGGAAACCATTACCCTGCGGAGCACCGCCGGCGAAAATGATCTGGTCTGCGTAACCGGCGACCTGGGAGGCGCTTTTTTAGGGTTGCAGGTACTGGAACGCGAAAAGCAGGCCTTTTTAGTGAATCCGGATATGCAGCCTGAGCTGGAGAATAAGGAGTATGTAGTACAACGCCAGTTGCGGCCGGAAGCCCGGATGGACGTGATCCATGAGCTTCGGGAGTTAGGCGTAAAACCTACCAGCATGATCGATATTTCGGATGGACTGGCTTCGGAACTGATGCATATTTGCCAGCAGTCCGGCAAAGGCGCCGTAATTTTCCAGGACAAATTGCCGGCAGATCCGCAAATGCTCGATACAGCCGAAGAATTTAAAATTGATCCGGTAACCTGTATCCTAAACGGGGGCGAAGATTATGAATTGCTGTTTACCGTAAAGTTAAGCGATTACGACAAGATCAAGAATCACCCGGATATTACCATAATCGGGAAAATTACAGCAAAAGAGGAAGGCCTGAAATTAGTTACACCTTCCGGAAATGCTTTTCCTTTAAAAGCCCAGGGGTGGCAGCATTTTCAAGAGTAGATCTGTATCATTTCTGAATAAAAAAGAGCAAGGCTAAAACAGCCTTGCTCTTTTTTATTTTAAACAGTATTGAATCTGGCGAAAAACCGGAATGGTTGAATAATTATGATAAAAAATATTTACAATTAATCTTCCGGATAGGGAATAAATACAAAGTTGGTAAATTCTTCATCGATCACGAAAAGGCAGCAGAACTCATCCGGGTTTTTGTACGCGGCCTGAAATTCGGCAACCTTATCTTCGGCAATAATTTCCTGTTGCACAAAGTTGGCCAGGTAAGAAACCTGTACGTGCCAGCTTAAAGCTGCTTCTTCGGCGCGTAAAAGCATGGAGCCAACCGGAACCTCCTGCCGGGTGAAAATAAAGATCGGGAAGCTGGAAATTTCCCGTTTCCGGATCTGGTATGAAGCTTCTTTTAAAGTGTCGGAAACAACGGCAAAATCCCTGGTAATGGTCCCTAAATATTTGCCGTTCAGTTCTGGGTCGTTTTGCATGTTATTTTGCTATAAGTTGAACAATATTCTCCACGTGGTGCGTTTGCGGGAACATATCTACCGGCTGAATGCGGGTAACTTCGTATTTTTCCGAAAGCATTTCCAGGTCGCGGGCCTGCGTAGCCGGATTGCAGCTTACGTAAACAATTTTCGGGGCGTGTACATCGAGCAGCATTTTAATTACGTCGGGGTGCATGCCGGCGCGCGGCGGGTCGGTAATGATCACATCCGGACGGCCATGCTCGGCAAAAAGCGCACCGTTCAGCACATCCTTCATATCGCCGGCGTAGAAAGTAGTATTGGTAATGTTGTTGATCTGCGAATTGATCTTAGCGTCTTCAATGGCGCTTGGCACGTATTCCACCCCAACCACTTTGGCGCTTTGGCGCGCTACAAAATTGGCGATGGTTCCCGCGCCCGTATACAGGTCGTACACGATCTCTTTGCCCGTTAAACCGGCAAAGTCGCGGGTAAGCTTGTAAAGTTCATACGCCTGGGCCGAGTTGGTCTGGTAGAAAGATTTCGGGCCAACCCGGAAACGTAAGCCTTCCATGCTTTCGTGAATGTAAGGTTCGCCGTGCACGCAGATCACGTCCAGATCGTGGAAGGTTTCGTTGCCTTTGGAATTGATCACGTAGTGGAGGGAGGTAATTTGCGGGAATTCTGCTAATAGAAAATCCAACAGCCCTTTAATATCTTCCGGCTGGTCCTGGAAAAACTGCATGATCACCATCAGTTCGCCGGTATTGGCCGTCCGGATGATCAGGTTTCGTAAGAAGCCCTGCATTTTTACCAGGTCAAAGAAAACAAGGTCTTTATCCCGGGCATAATTGGCCACAGCCAGGCGAATTTCGTTGGAAGGACTTGGCTGCAGGTAGCAGTGCTGTACATCAATAATTTTATCGAAACGCTGGGGAATATGGAAGCCCAGGGCATTGCGGTTAAATTCCTGTTCGGAACGGATCTGCTCGTAAGTAAGCCAGCGGTTATTCGAGAACGTAAATTCCAGTTTATTGCGGTAGTAACTTACCTGTTCGGAAGGCAGGATCGGGTCTATAACCGGCAACGGGATCTTGCCGATGCGTTCCAGGTTATCCTTCACCTGCTTTTGCTTGTAATGAAGCTGGGTTTCATACCCGATATGCTGCCATTTGCAGCCGCCGCATACGCCAAAATGTTCGCAGAACGGTTGTACCCGCACGTCCGAATATTCATGGAATTTAACGGCTTTGGCCTCCAGGTAACTTTTTCTTTTTTTGGTAACCTGTAAGTCAACGATATCGCCGGGGGCTACATCCTTTACAAAAACCACCATATTCTGGTGGCGCACCAAACATTTTCCTTCCGCAACCATTTCTTCTATGCGGACATTGGGGATCAGGTCGAATTTTTTCTTTTTCACGATACTGCAAAATTAATTTATTAAGCCACAGTATCGGCCGATTATCTTAAAAATTGATAAATTTATCGTATGAAATTCGCGAAATACTGCTGCTGTTTGGTTCTTGTATTAACTGGCTTCCCGGGTTTGGCCTCGCATCTGGTGGGCGGCGAATTTCAGGTCAGAGCCAAAGGTAACTTCCGGTACGATATTGAGCTTCACGTTTATGGCGATGTCGCTAATCTGGTTCCGGGAGCGCAAGGCAACGAAGATATAGATGTGGCAGTCGGGATCTTCTCGAAAAAAACCAACCGGGTAGTAGAAGTATTCAGAATGCCACTTGTTTCTACCAGCTCTGTGCCTTATATAAACCGGCAGTGCGTAAGTGGTTCTATTTCCACTAAAATTCTGAAATACCGGCTTGAAAAAGAACTATCCCCTTCCTTATACGGCGACCCGGCCGGCTATTATATTGTTTGGGAAAGGTGTTGCCGGAACCGGGATATTAGCAATATTATGATTCCCGGAAATTCCGGGCTGCTTTATTATGCCGAAATACCCCCGGTTATAGCAAACCGACAGCCCTTTATAAACAGTTTGCCGGTTTTTCCGCCTATTCCTCCGGATCACCTTTGCGTTGATGAGCTTTTCCAGTATTCCATGAAGGCTACCGATGCTGATGGCGATCAACTGGTTTATTCCTTATCCGAACCTATCAGAGGTCATTCCGACCAAGCCCTGCCCAGATTAACTTCGCCTTACCCGGCCCCATATCCCCTGGTTTTCTGGCAATCCGGATACGGCATTAACGACCAGATTTTAGGAAACCCTAAGTTAACCATCAATTCTCAGACCGGCTTGTTAACCGTAAAACCAGCATTCTCCGGTTTATTTGTTTTTGCAATTACCTGCGCCGAATACCGCAACGGGGTTAAAATAGGGGAGGTCCGAAGGGATGTTCAGGTTTTGGTGAATAATTGCCAGACAAACAAAGAACCGAAAATAACGCTCCGGGCGCCGGGCACCACCCGCGACTACATGGAAGGAGACACGCTGCTGGTTACCGATGCCACCAATCACTGTTTCCCGATCACTTTTTCCGATCCGGATGTAGGCCAGACGGTTCAGTTAAAAGCCATTCCGGTTAATTTCTCGGGTACGCCAAACATCAGTCCTGCCTCTTTTAAAGTGGAACGCCCGAACCAGGTTTTTACCAGCCAGATCTGCTGGCCCGATTGCAACATTAATTCCCCGAACCAGCTTTATAAAGTAAAACTGGTAATTACCGACGATGCCTGCGGCGCCATTGGTTCCGACACCCTGGAACTAACCTTCCGGGTAATTCCAAAACCAAATGCCAGGCCTATTATTGCGCTGCAGGAACCCGGGAATACCCTGCAGTTATTTGTTGATAAACCCCGCACGTTCAACTTACTCAGTACCGATGCCGACAATGACCAGCTGGAAGTCCGGATGATCGGTCTGGATTTTGATCCGGTGGCAGAAGGTATGCAACTGGAACCGGTTTCAGGAAAAGGGCAAGTACTTTCCCGTTTTACCTGGACGGCAAACTGCACCAACCTGAACCGTCAGGGACCCTATGAGCTGCAGTTTATTGTAAAAGATAACAGCTGTTTTTCCAACCATACCGATACCGTTCAGGTACGCCTTCAGGTGAATGACGTTCCCAGGGATACCGTGGAATTTCTGCCGCCTAACATCTTTACTCCGAACGGCGACGGCCGGAACGATACATTTGTTATGCCTACCTTGCCTACTGATAATTGCCAGGATACGTTTCAGGAAATTCAGATCTATAGCCGCTGGGGCACCAGGGTATTTCAGTCTGCTGATCGGCAATTTGCCTGGGATGGCCGGAATGTAAGCGACGGGGTGTACTACTACCACATTCGTTACGGCAAAAAGCAATATAAAGGCCACGTGTCTATTTTGAGGTAAGCTGAAGCTATCTCAAAAAATATTTCCTTGTAACGCAGGTAGCACAGGGTTTATACCCTAATCCTTTCCCGTAACTTTTCTGCAACCACGGTTAAAGTACACATATTGGATGAAGTCCCCCTTTGGATGGGGTAGGGGGAGGTTCACACATTCCTGATAAAAATCAAATATTGTAAAATCCTCCCTCTCGCCCCTCCAAAGGTGGAGCTGCAATAACTAACTGCAGCTTTTCAATTATAATCGACTTTTTCCAGAGAAGATATGGGACAGGATAATGGTTTAAACCCTGCGCTACAAAGAAATATTTTGTCAGTTACAATTTAAAAGCTGCACTGGTACTTTCGTTGGTTTCCAGGAAAGTGCCGGTTTTTGCTTCATCTTCGAAACGGTAGGTTTTCTGGTAGAAAAGTGGATTTACTTCATTGATATTTAACTTTAGTGTTCTCCTTGTTTGGCCTTTTCCTAACTAACATTTTATAATGATTACGCATTCATTGCCCTCTGCTTTAGCTGACGGTTACCAGTAACTATGCTTGCAGCGTTAGCCAAAAAATCAGGAAGAAGGAGAGGAGTATGTGTAAAATTTAGGCTTAAGCCTTTAAGGAAATTACCTTTCTATCCTTCAGCTAAAGCAGCCGGAAACGATTAGCAACTATGGAATTGCTGGCTTTCGGATTAGAAACCTACAAACGGATTAAACAAAAAAATGCCACCTGAATCGGGTGGCATTTTTTGTATTGGAGAGAGGGGGAGTTTATCTTACAATTTCTACCCAGCCTTTGTAGGTTTTACCGTTCGGCAACTTCATGAAATAGTAGTACGTGCCATCGGCCACGTCTTTGCCATCCCACTTGTTATCGTAGTCTTTTTTACGGTAAACTTCTTTGCCCCAGCGGTTAAAGATGCTTAACTCATTGCCCGGGTAAAGCTGGATGTTCTCCACTACAAAATAATCGTTTCTGGTATCGTTGTTTGGCGTGAAGATGTTGTAGAAGGCAAGCTCATTGGCAAAGCTCAGGCATTTTTCATTAGACCAGGAAACCCGGCCGTCCATACTGATTGCCTTTATGCGATAGCACTGGTTAAAGCCCCTGCCGGAAATATCTTTCAGCAAAGCCGTTGTATCCGTTGCCTGACCTACCCACTCAAAAGAACCATTATCGGCTTTAAGGTAGATCGCGTATTCCTTTACGCCGTTCGCGCCCCAGCCCCGGTAAGCATTCCATTGTAACTCAACCGATTTGGCTTTTTCGTTACCGCTAACTTTAGATAGCAGGATCTGGTTGTGAGCCGGCGATTTAAGCGTAGAGCCGCACTGGTTGGTGCTTTCCAGGTAATACTCATACTGCATTTCCTTGGTGTTCACGCTGTTGTCGGTAAAGTTGGTGGCCGTGTTGGCGACCGTACCTGCTTTCACCACAATTCCCGATGGAATTTCCCGACGGTAAATATCTATGTCCTGCCGGTTAGCCGAATTGCTTTGCATTCTGAAGTTCAGCACAATTACCTGATCATTTTGCTCTGCCGTAGTAACGGTTTCCAATACCAGATTGGCCGGATCGTTGGTTACATTCAGAGTGAAAGGCGAACCTGCACAGCCGGTTGCTGATCTCGGGGTAACGATTATCGATTTGGTTGTGGTATTATCCCAGTTCACATAAATGCTGTCGTTAGTGGTTGGTGAGAAAGAGCCGCCAATTACCTGCCAGTCGAATTCACTTCCCGGAGTACCTTTTACAGAGTAAAGGTGGTTTTTCAGGTTTTCCGGGCAAACAAACTTAGGACCGGAAATAGAATCCAGCTCCGGTTTCGTCGTTACGGTAATTACTTTCGTGATCGGCGTGCCTACGCAATTCGACGCATTCGTTTCAGTTACCGATAAGGTGTACTGTCCGGCCGTACCGGCATTGAATGCGGCATTGGAGGAAGTTCCCGGCAGGGCCGTAGTAGTCCCGTTGAAAGTTACCGACCAGGCGTAAGTTGAAGTTGCAGGAGCACCGGTCAGGTTGTAGGCAATATTCGTCTCATTCTCACATACGCTTAACGGGCCCGCTATGGTCAGGTTCGCATCCGGAGAAGGAAGCACGGTTACGCTCAGCGGGTTAGAATCGCCGAAGCAATTGGCCAGGCCGGTTGTGCTGTTTTCTCTTACCACAATGTTGTAAGTTCCCGGGGTGGTCCAGGTTGCAAAAATGGTATCGCCGCGGGTATTGCCGGCCGGCATGGTAACCGTAGCGCCCGGCACCGTCCAGACAAAGGTAGAGCCCACGGTAGGGTTAGGCATTACGTAGCGGATCTGGGTAGCCTGGTTTTGGCAGATGGTAAGCTGACCAACCGGCTGAGAAGTTACCAGCACCGGATTTACCGTTACGGCAAGTGTGCCCGGAGTTCCGGAACAACCCAGCGTATTTACCGGCGTTGCTGTTATGGTAGCTGCAGATGCAGCACCCCAGTTCACCACAATGGCTGTAGTTCCCTGCCCGGAAACGAGGGTTCCGCCGGAAACGGTCCACTGGTAAGTAGTTTCTCTTGGAGTCACGATCTGGTAAGTCACGCCGTTCAGGCCAGGGCAAACGGAAACCGGGCCGGAAATCTGATCGGTAAGCGGTGTGCCATTGATCGTAATGATTTTGGTTACAGTTCCAACACAGCCGGTAGCCGAGTTGGTTTCCATTAATACAACAGTATGCGTTCCTGCACCTAAAGTAGCCGGATCGAAAGCTGTTGTAAGCGGAGCTCCATTAACCGTGAAAGTAGTGGTGCTTCCGGTTGGGGCAGCCGGCAGGTTTACAGCCGCATCGTTTGCACAATAGCTGCTGTTCAGGAAAGCCAGGCTTGGTGCAGGAATAGCATTGATAGTAACCGTTCTGGTGGCTGTTACCGAGCAATTGTCCGGCGTAGAAGTAGTAGTTACCGAAACCGTATGGGAACCAACCCCTAAAGCAGCAGGATCGAAAGTGGCAGCTGCTGCACCGTTCACGGTGAAGGTGCTGCCTGGTATGTTCAGGGAAACGGCCGGCTCGTTCTGGCAGTAAGTCATTGCCAGCGTTCCGAAGTTGGCCGTAGGTACAGGTTTAATGGTAATGGTCTGGGTTGCCGTTCCGGTGCAGTTGCTGGTATTGGTATTGCTCACCACAACCGTATGGTTTCCTACTGCTAACGCAGCCGGATCCAGGGAGGTAGCGGCTACGCCGTTAATGGTAAAGGTGCTGCCCGCCAGGTTGCTTGCCAGCGTAACAACTCCTTCGTTCTGGCAATAAGAGGCATTCAGGTTCGTAAAGGCCGGAGCAGGAACCGCATTTACTGTAATAGTACGACTTGTAGAATCCATACAGCCACCAACTATAGCCGTAGATTCCAGTACCTTAATGGTATGAGTTCCAACACCAAGGGCTGCCGGGTCGAAGGTTGTCTGATTTAATACCCCATTAATGCTATAGTTCACCAGGTTACCGCCGCTACCTCCCGGCAAAGCCACCGCAGTAGCGTTCAGGCAGTATGCAGGCGCTAAGAAAGCTAGCGATGGTACCGGAACCGGATTAACGGCAATAGTTCTGGTTGCAGAAACCGAGCAGCCAGCTGCATTGATGGTAGTAACTGCAACGGTATGGTTTCCTACGCCTAAAGTAGCCGGATTGAAGTTGCTGGCAGCGGTACCGTTTATCGTAAAGGTGCTGCCGGCTACCGCACTCAGGGAAACTACTGGTTCGTTGGCGCAATAGGTATTTTTTAAAGGTCCGAAATCAGCTGTAGGCACCGCATTCACCTGAATTGTTCTGGTAGCAGTTCCGGTGCAGCCGTTCTCAATTTTAGTTACCATTACCGTGTGCGTACCCGGTCCCAAAACGGCAGGGTTGAACGAATTTCCGGCCGGAGCCACGCCGTTAATGGTATACGTTCCCTGAGCAGGATCGAGGGTAACTGCGGTAGCAGTCTGGCAATAAGCAGTATTCAGGAAAGCCAGGCTAGGAGCAGGAACTGCGTTTATGGTTACTGTTTTCGAAACGGAGGCATTGCAACCGGCGGCATTGGTTTCCGATAAAGCAACGGTATAGGTTCCGGCTGCCAGCGTTCCTGGGTCAAAGCTTCCCGCAGGGTTTCCATTTATAGTAGTTCCGGCCGGTAAGGTTACCGCAGCTTCATTTTTGCAGTAGTTGCTGGCCAGTAAGGCAAGGCTAGGCGTTGGCAGGGCATTTACCGCAATGGTTTTTGTAACGGTAGCACTGCAGGAGCCATTGTTTTCGGTAATAGTAACCGTATGGTTTCCGGCTCCTAAAGTGCCCGGGTTGAATGTGCCTGAAGGGACTGCCGGGCCGGAATTAATAGCGTAAGTAATACCGGCTCCTGCAGGCAGGTTTACCGCAGGGGCATTTACGCAGTAGTTATTATTCAGGAAAGAAAGGCTTGGAGCAGGAGTGGCGTTAATGGTTACCGTTTTGTTTGTCGTAACGGTGCAGCCGGCTGCATTCGTTTCGGTTAAGGAAACCGGGTAAGTGCCAACTCCTAAAACCGAAGGGTCGAAGGTCGCCGCCGGGTTACCGTTAATAGTGGTTCCGGCCGGCAAGGTTACCGCTGCTTGTCCGGCGCAGTAACTGTTTGCAAGTACGGCTAAGCTCGGAGCAGGTACGGCCTCAATAGTAACCGTTTTCGTGGCAGTTCCGGTACAACCGTTTACAGTAACCGAAGTTAAAACAGTATGATTCCCAACCGATAAAGTAGCCGGATCCAGCGTGGAGGCAACAATTCCGTTAATTGTACTATTAGCAGGTAAAGTTACCGGAGCAGCATTCTTGCATAAAGAATTTGGAACAGTTGCCAGGCTCACGGTAGGGCTTGGTTTTACGGTTATCGTTACCTGGTCGGTGCTGGTGCAGCCACTGGCGTTCGTACCCGTTACCGTGTAAGTGGTAGTTGTTGCCGGGGTAACGGAAATGTTGTTGCCTGTAAAGGTGGTCGATCCGTCGTTCCAGCTGAATACGGCAGCGCCGGTTGCGGTTAACGTGGTACTGGTGCCCGCGCAGATCTCCCGAGAAGCGCCTGCATCTACGTTCGGTAGCGGATTTACGGTTACGGTAAGCTGGGCGGTGGCAGTACAGTTGCCGGCATCGGTACCCGTTACGGTGTAGGTAGTGGTTGCAGTAGGATTTACGGTAATGCTGTTGCCGGTAAACGTATTGGTTCCATCGGTCCAGGAATAGGAATTCGCTCCGGTAGCAGTAAGGGTTGCTGTTTGTCCCGCACAAATAGACTGGCTTGAGACGGCCAGAACCGGTCTTGGTAAAACTGTTACTGTAACCTGGTCGTTTCCGGTGCAGGAACCCGCGGTAGTCCCGGTTACCGTGTAGGTGGTAGTAGCTGTTGGGGTAACGGTAACCGAAGCACCGGTAAAGGTATTCGTACCATCGGTCCAGGAGTAAGAGCCGGCGCCGGTTGCAGTCAGGGTGGTAGCAGATCCGGCACAGATCGTTTTATCAGTTCCTGCATTCACCACCGGACCCGGAGTTACCGTTACGGTAACCTGATCGGTGCTGGAGCAGCCGTTCGCGTTTAAGCCGGTTACAGTATAGGTAGTATTAGTCGTCGGATTAACGGCAACATTGTTTCCTGTAAAGGTATTTGTTCCATCGGTCCAGGTATAGGTTGCCGCACCGGAGGCCGTTAATGTGGTGCTGGCGCCCACGCAAATGGTACGATCGGTCCCGGCGTTAACGGCTGGCGGAGGAGTTACTGTTACGGTTACCGTATTTGTGCCGGTACAACCTGTCCCACCTGCACCAACTACCGTGTAAGTAGTAGTTGTGGTTGGCGAAACGGTAACATTTGTGCCGGTAAAAGTATTGGTGCCGTCGGTCCAGGTATAGCTGGTAGCGCCGGCAGCGGTTAAGGTTACCGGTGTGCCGGCGCAAACAGGTGCCGGAGCATTAACCGTAACGTTCAGACCCAAACCAACATTCACAAAAAAGCTCACCGAATCGCGGCAGGTGCCGGTTCCGGTTTCAATGGCCGTTAATTTGTAGCGGCCGGGCGTAGTCCAGTTTACCTGAACATTAGGGTTTGTCCGGCTGCCAACAAACGTTCCGCCACCCTGTAAGCGCCAGTTATAGTTGGCGGTAGCTTTACTGGTTACGTTATACGCTTCGTTGGTTCCCGTGCAGACAGTGGTATCGCCGAAGATTCTTTCCGGGCCTTTGTATTTTACAACTTCAATCTGGATCGTTTCACTCCGCTTGCCGGGAGGGCAGTTGTTATCTTCTACGGTAATATTTACAGGATAAGTATTCGCCTCTCCGCAAACAGAAGTAAAGGTTAACGGAAATGAAGTACCGGTTGTAATATTAGAGAAGTTTAATACATTGCTTGTTGAAGAACCAGACAAGCCGTTGAAAGTGGCATTCTTATTCCCCGGGCCATCAAATAAAGGACTGGAAACACTAACCTTCATCCGCTGAGTACCCCCAGGAGTTGCTTCACTGTCGTTGAAGGTAAAGTTGGTTACAGGTATTGCATCGCCTTCCGTAATTGTAATTACCCGCGGCCCGGTAAATGTTGGTTTAACGTTAGGCGTTAAAGTAACATTTTTCACCACAATCTGGATATCGCGGATAGTAGAACCGATCTGTACATCGACCCCGTTTATATTCCGGTATTCCTTAACCTGAAAAGAAACAACATAAAAACCAGCTGCCGGCGCATAATACTTTGCGAGGCCTGTACTGGCATTTAGCGATGCATAGCCTCCGGTACCAAATGGGTTATTTACGCTATAATCGGTACTTACATAAGGGATTCGGATGGGAACCGTACTGGTAGGTATAAATGTGTTATAGTTTCCATCATCAAAAGGCTGATTAAAGGAATAAATTAATTTATCACCGTCAGTATCGAAGGCACTGTTAATAATGGAAGTGGTATCGCCGGCAAAAATTACAACTACTGCCGTATCTGTGAAAACAGGCGATTTACTGGGAATCAGGGGCGAGGGGATTTCCATGTAGGTAAAAAGCGACCTGGAACCCGGACTTAACAAATTGGTAATGGTTCCATTACGAGCTCCTATACTGGCAGTGGCATAATAACCATTAAAAGAAATCGGTAAGTTTACTTTATATTCATAGATCCAAAGACGGATAGAAGGCAAACCGGTTATGGAACAACCCGGAGGCGTAGGCAGGCTGATAGGTCCTGGAGATTGGCTTGTGAAATCCCTGGTAATTCCCGCGCCGAATCCGAGGTCAGGCGCAGGGGAACCATTCATATTAATTAAACTGGTTACTGGTATTTCAGTCCCATTTTTCTGGTAGAACCTGAAATCTACCAGCGAGCCATTGTTCTGCTCCCGGTAGATCTTATAAGTAATTTTATACTGAAACGGATTGGTCGGATCGCCGGAAGGGCCAATGTATTCATAGGTGAATTCCCCGCCGAATAAGTGGGAGGCTTTGGAAGAATGGTTAACAACCGTAGCCAACAGCAGAATGAAAAATACTTTTAGTAGAGATTTAATACGCATAGTGAGGTATTAAGCAGTTATAACTCGTAGAAAAATAAAATAAAGGGTTAAGCTTAAGTCGTATAAAAATTACAATACCGTTGCCTTCCCATTCGTTTTTTTTGAAAAAAAATAAAACTTCGGTTAAATATAAGAACAAAAAAGCAGGTCAGTGTTAAGAACTGACCTGCTTTTTTACCTGAGCTAATCCAGCACGATCCTTCTTATGCCGGAAGTATGTTTATTCTGAACTTTAATAAAGTAAACCCCTTTTGGTAAAGCACTCAGATTTAAAGTTTGTGCCTTATCGGTCAGGGTCATATCCTGTTGCATCAATACTTTGCCTACAACATCCATAACTTCCAGCCTGTAATCTTCTGTAGTTTTGTTGTTCAGCCGTAGGTTCACAATGCCGGTGGTCGGGTTAGGGAACACGTCCAGTCCGGCCAGGTTCAGGTCGTTCGGCAACCCGCCCGGAATGGAACAAGTCCAGGTGGCGGCAAAACCCGGTTCATTCATACTGAAATCGCTGGTAAAGGCCAGGGTTAAGGCGTTGCCGGTCGAAATAATTGGCTGTCCGTTGTTTGGTAGGGAGAAACCGGCAAAAGTGCCGATCACCGGCGAGGCGGTGGATGGCCCGTCATGGATCACCAGACGGTCACAGCACATTTCCGTACTGAAAGCAGTGAACGTTAAAGCAACCGAAGTAGCCCCGGTAGGTGCAATTACCACGGTACTGTTCACGCCATCGGTGTAATTACCAGTTGGCCCGCCATTATCATACAGGCTTCCTGAGCAGGTAGTAGCAGCAAAGGTGCCGGTAGCCGGCATGTTAACTGCTAAACAAACCGGATTATTCTGGTCGAATACCACATAGCTGTTGCGGGTATACGTTTCACATCCAAAAGAATTGCAGACCGTCAGCGCTACCGTATAGGTGCCTTGCGTTGTATACGTATGGGTTGGGTTCTGCACAGAAGAGGTCGGGCTGCCGTCGCCAAAATCCCAGGTCCAGGTAGTTGGGTTATTGGTGGAAAGGTCGGTAAAGTTTACCTGGCCATTGCAGGTAACGGCCGGAGCTGCGCTGAAGTTAACAATCGGCGGTACATTGGAAGGCAAAATATTAATGGTATAATCTTCCGTTTCCCCCATGAACTGGTTCATGACGCAGGCATTGGTAAGATTAAAGCCCTGTGAAAATATTATCCGCATCCGGGTGGTACCGGATAAGGCGGTTGCCGGAATCAGGATATTGCCGCTGGCTATCATTGGGGTGCCGAAACCGGAACTGTTTGCCGGAGCGTTAATAACCCTTTCATTAAGCTGGAACGAACCGTTCTGGTTGAAATCGATCCAGATGGCTATCTGGCCAAAAGGACCGTTGTTGTTTCCAAGCGTTACGGCAATCGGGGAGCTGGTTCCTTTAATAATTCGATGCTGCAGGTAAGTATAATTTCCGTAGGCATTCGGATCTGCACCGGTTGCGTTATTGATCAGGCCCATCTCCACCTTGCTGATCCATTGGTTGGTATTATCGTGTCCGGAAGAAGCACAGTAAGTACGACAAGGAACGGTAATGTTAATGAAGTTATTCTTGGTAACAGTATTGCACTGAGTCCCCTTACAGGCCGTCAGGGTTACGTTGTAGCTGGCCGCAGTTCCGGTCTGGTAGGTGTGGGTCGGGTTTTGCAGGTTGGAGGTCGGGCTGCCGTCGCCAAAGTTCCAGGTCCAGGAAGTTGCCCCGTTGGTGGAAGCATCCGAAAACTGAACGATACCTGTACAAATAGTATTCAGATCGGCCGTAAAATTGGCTACCGTCGGTAAGGTGTTCGGCTGAATATTAACGGTATAATCTTCCGTTTCCCCCATGAACTGGTTCATGACACACGGGTCGGTCAGGTTGAAGTTCTGGGTCAGAATAACCCGCATTCTGGTAGGGCCGGTTGTACCTGTAAGGGGGATCGAAATATTACCGGTGGCGGTTATTGGCATTCCAAAACCGCTGCTGCTAGCCGGAATATTCAGCACTCTTTCTGCCGGGGAAAAGCTTCCGTCGCGGTTAAAATCTATCCATATAACCACATCACCGAAAAAGCCATTGTTGTTTCCTAAAGTAACCGTAACCGGATTGGTAGCGGAGCCTAACAGCATATTTGTGCTTAAATGGCTATAGTTTCCATATCCGTTATTTTCAGCAATGCTAAGGTTATTAATGTTTCCGAGTTGCACCCTGCCAATCCACTGGTCGGTATTATTATGCCCGGTTGAGGCGCAGTAAGTGCGGCAGGGAACGGTAATATTAATGTAGTTATTTTTGGTAACGGTGTTGCACTGGGTTCCTTTGCAGGCGGTCAGGGTAACGTTGTAGCTGGCCGCGGTTCCGGTCTGGTAGGTGTGGGTCGGGTTTTGCAGATTCGAGGTCGGGCTGCCGTCGCCGAAGTTCCAGGTCCAGGAAGTTGCCCCATTGGTAGAAGCATCCGAAAACTGAACGATACCCGTACAAATGGTATTCAGATCGGCCGTAAAATTGGCTACCGTCGGTAAGGTGTTAGGTAGGATATTAATGGTATAATCTTCTGTTTCCCCCATGAACTGGTTCATAATGCAGGCATTGGTTAGCATACTGGTAGGGGTAAGGATAACCCGCATGCGGGTGCGGCCTGGCAAAGTAGTGGACGGAATACCGATGTTTGCCGTGGCAATCAGCTGGTTGCCGGAGCCGGTATTAATAGCCTGCGTGTTCATGACCCGTTCACTTGCCTGGAACGAACCATCCTTATTCAGGTCGATCCATACTGCCACGAATTCGAAACCACCGAAGTTGTTGCCAAGCGTTACAGTTAAGGGAGTAGTCATGGTACCAAGCATCACATCGGTACTCAGGTAGGAATAATTTCCATAACCGTTTGTTTCTTCTGCCGTGGTATTGTTAATGGAGCCAATTTCCACCTTACTGATCCATTGGTTTGTATTATTATGCCCCGAAGAAGCACAGTAAGTGCGACAAGGTACAGAAATGTTAATGAAGTTATTTTTGGTAACGGTGTTACACTGGGTTCCCTTACAGGCGGTCAGGGTAACGTTGTAGCTGGCCGCTGTTCCGGTCTGGTAGGTGTGGGTCGGGTTCTGCAGGTTCGAGGTCGGGCTGCCGTCGCCGAAGTTCCAGGTCCAGGAAGTAGCCCCGTTAGTAGAAGCATCCGAAAACTGAACGACACCCGTGCAAATGGTATTCAGGTTGGCCGTAAAATTGGCTGCCGTTGGTAAGGTGTTCGGCTGAATGTTGATCGTGTAATCTTCCGTTTCCCCCAGGAACTGGTTCATGACACACGGGTCAGCCATGCTAAAGGTAGGAGACATAATTACGCGCATCCGGGTTGGCCCGGTTAAGGCCGTACTTGAAAGGCTGATGTTTCCGGATGCGATGATCGGCAAACCGAAACCGGAATTTGTGGCTTGCATGTCCAGCACTTTTTCGGTATTGGCGAAAATGCCATCTTTATTGAAATCGATCCAGGCCGTCACATTTCCAAAAACGCCATTGTTGTTCCCCAAAGTAACCGTTATCGGATTGTTTGAAGTACCCAGCTGATGGCTGGAGGACAGGTAAGTGTAATTGCCATACCCGTTCGGATCCGTCGATGACGGGTTGTTAATAGTTCCGAACTGTACGTTACTGATCCACTGGTCAGTATTATTATGCCCCGATGAGGCGCAATAAGTGCGGCAGGGAACGGTTATGTTAATGAAGTTATTTTTGGTAACGGTGTTGCACTGGGTTCCTTTGCAGGCGGTCAGGGTTACGTTGTAGCTGGTAGCCGTTCCGGTCTGGTAGGTGTGGGTCGGGTTTTGCAGGTTGGAGGTCGGGCTGCCGTCGCCGAAGTCCCAGGTCCAGGAAGTTGCTCCGTTGGTAGAGGCATCCGAGAACTGCACCGTACCCGTGCAAATGGTATTCAGATTGGCCGTAAAATTGGCTACCGTTGGTAAGGTGTTCGGCTGAATGTTGATCGTATAATCTTCCGTTTCTCCCATGAACTGGTTCATCGTACAAGGGTCGTTCAGGAAAGAGTTCTGAGTTAATATTATCCGCATGCGGGTTGGCCCGGTTTGAGCGGTAGAAGGAACCGCAATATTGCCACTGGCAACCAGGGGAGTTCCGAAACCGGTGCTCATTGCCTGCTCATTTAAAACCCGCTCTGTTGGCTGGAAGGTACCATCCTTATTAAAATCGATCCAGATCACAACCGAACCAAAAGTATTGTTATTTCCTAAGCGTACGTTTATAGGGTTCGCAGCGGTTCCCAGCATTATGTTGTTGCTGAGGTAGGTATAATTGGCATAGCCATTCAATTCCGGACCGGTATTATTATTTATTGTGCCGAACGTTACATTGTTGATCCACTGCCGATTATTATTATGCCCGTTGGAAGGGCAATAGGTTAAGCAGGGTACGGTAACGTTTATGAAATTGGTTTTGGTAACCGTGTGGCAGCCAAAGCTGTTGCAGGTTGTTAACGTTACGGTGTAGTTAGCGGCGGTCCCGGTCGGGTAAGTGTGCGTTGGGTTCCGGAGGGTAGAGGTAGGGCTGCCATCGCCGAAATCCCAGGTCCAGGAATTCGGGCTGTTGGTAGATACATCCTGAAAGCTTACCAGGCCGGTACAAATATTGTTTAAATCGGCTCTGAGGTTTGCAACCGGCGGTGCTGAAACCGGCGTACAGCTCCAGGTAGCGGCAAAACCATCCCGAACGGCAGAGCCGTCGCTGGTAAATCTTAAGGTTAAGGCAGAGCTGGTAGAAGTAATAGCAGGAGGGAGCATGTTACCGGTAAATGAACCGATAAGCGGGGAGCCTGTATTAGGGCCATCGAATACCTGCAGGAAGTCAAAATTTGATTCAAGATTAAAAGAAGAAAAGGTAAGCGTAACGGTAGCGGCGCCGCTAGGGGCAATGGTCGTAATCCCATCGGCATTATCTGAGTAGAACCCGTTTGGCCCGCCCGGATCAAAAATAGAGCCTGCACATAAGGTAGCCGTAGGTCCGGTACCGGTTGCCGGCATAATCACGTTGGTACAAAATGCATTTGTTGGGTCGTGATTAATGAAGTTGTTTTTGGTTACCGTATTGGTACCATAAGCATTGGTGGCCGTTAAGGTTACGGTGTAAAGACCCGTTGTTGCATACGTATGGGTGGGGTGCTGTAATGTGGAAGTGTTATTCGCTCCGGAAGCAGGATCGCCAAAATTCCACAACCAGGCAGTTGGCAGATTAATGGTATTGTCGGTAAACTGAACTACGCCGTTGCAGCTTACCGGGCTATCGGCCAGAAAATCTATAACCGGAGGTTGCTGGTTGGTTTGCACGCTAATGGTATAATCTTCTACCTCCATAAAATTCTGGCCGCTCAGGCAGGGGTTGGTAGGCGCAACGCCTGTTGCAGAGATCATAACCCGCATCCGGGTAGGGCCGATTAAGGCAGCACCTGGCACGGTTACCGGAATTGTAAAGGTCGTCGTGGTGCCGGTCTGCGCCATCACCCTTTCGGTTGTTTCGAAAATACCATTTCGGTTGAAGTCGATCCAGGCGCTCACAGAGGTATTGAAAATTCCACCCCCTCGGCTTACGCTCAGGTTAGCAGGATTTCCCTGCAAAAGGGTAGCCGTCTGGGCGGTAAAATTGGAGTAGCCATTCGGCGCCTGGCCGGAAGTATTGTTGAGGTTGCTTAGGGTTACATTGCTGATATGAATGTTGGTGTTGTTGTGCCCGTTGGAAGGACAGTAGTTCAGACAAGGTTTTACAATGGTTACATAGTTGGTCTTGGTCTGGGTGCTGGGGCCGTTCGAGTTCGTAGCTACCAGCGTTACTGTGTACGTGCCCGGGGTATGGTAAATGTGTACCGGGTTGGGCAGGGTTGAAGTATTCAGCGCTCCTGAAGCCGGATCGCCGAAGTCCCAGGCCCAGGAAGTAGGCGCATTGGTGCTCTGGTCGGTAAAGCGAACGATGGTATCGCAAGCGGAAGCGTAATTAGAAGTAAACTGTGCCACCGGCGGATTAGGATTCGGGTTTATGCGGATGGTGTAATCTTCAGCCTGCCCACTCTGAATGCCACTGCAGCTGTTAAAGGCGCTGCCAATCTCATCAGAAACAATGCGCATGCGCAGAGGTGTGTTCAGGAAAGTAGTGCCGGGTATGGTAATGCTGCCGGAAGGGTTTACCTGGTTTAAGAGCTGGAACACCATTTCGTTAGAACCGGTAAAGCTGCCATCGTTGTTTAAGTCGATGTAAATGCGGGTGTCCTGCGGGTTGGTGCCACTTGTCAGGGAGATCGGGTAGCTGTTGCCGGCAGTTACCGTCACCGACTTACTGCAGGTAAAGTCCTGGTAGCCGGCCTGCCCGTTCACCGAAGTATTGGTCATCAGCCCGTTGCCAAAGTTCACGTTCGTAATACCATAGCCGCAGCAGTAGCTGGAAGTGGCCGGGGTGCAGGTAGCTGCAACCGGCACGTTGTTGTGGTAGGTAATGTAGCTGGTTTTGGTAACAGTATTGCAGCCTCCCGCATTACAGGCTGTCAGGGTAATGGTATAAGTACCCGGGGCCGAGAAGGTGTGAGTAGGGTTCTGCAGCGTAGAAGTATTGCTGGCACCGGAGTTGGGATCACCAAAGTTCCAGGTCCAGGAAGTTGGGCCGTTCGCTGAAAGATCGGTAAAGGAAACGGTGCTGTTGCAGGTGGTGGTAGCCGAAGCCGAGAACTCCGGAGCCGGGGCGCTGGTGTTGGCCGTAACGGTAATGCGGTAATCTTCTACCTGGGAATACTGCGGGGTAAAGCAAGGCGTAGGCAGCGGCGAAGAGAAATTGTCGGCGGCTATGCGCATGCGCAGAGGCGTGTTGGTAACGGCACTAGTCGGGATCGTAATGGTGCCGGTATGCAGGATATTGTTAATGGAGCTGAAGGCCAGCTCGTTGGTTACATGGAAGATGCCATCGTTGTTGTAATCGATCCACACGCGCACGTTCTCGTTCACATTAGGATTGGTCTGGATGCTGATGGGGTGGGCTACGGCAGCAGTAAGACTCGTGCCGGTGGTACAGGCGTAATCCTGGTAACCATCCGTTGCGCCGGGGCTAGTCTTGTTAATGGCCCCGTTATTCACGTTTACGTTCAGAATGCCCATGCCGAAGATCAGGTTTCCGGCAGGCGCATTCCCTGGTACGCAGGCAGTGGTTGGGCATTGGGCTGCAGCGGAATGCGCCCAAAGCATGTTGAAAAGCAAGGCAAGCAGGCCTGCAAACACATACGTGAATGATCTTGCAGTTAGAAGTTTTCTCATATCGTGGAAATTGAAGACAAATTACCGATTCGAATTCTGATCAAATGTAATTGAAAAAAACAGATGTTATATTTTGAGATTGCAGAAACTTAGTGAAAGTAATTCAGAAAATGTTCCAAAAGCTAAGACGCCTTTATCTTCCAATCCGTTGCCCGGAGAAATAAAATTTATTTGCTTAATAGTATGAATCCGGTTCTTTCCTTGCTGACCCCGAATAATTGAATGCTGAACCGGATGAAAAGGGCCTTAAAGGGCTGCTGGTCCTCTTCAGCTTTCAATGATTAAAGTGCCCTCCAGGTAAGACAGAAAAGGAATTTTAAAGTAATCAGAAGTTGTATACCTCTCTGCTTAGATAACCGCAGGTTGTTTAAAGTCCGTTGAATAGGAATTTTCACGATTACAAAAATAAGTCAGGGTTTATTGGGGCTTTACCCTGTTCGGAGTCCTGACAAGAAGGCCTTCATAGCCAGAAATGGCCCATAACTTAATGCCTGGTTTGTAAAATTGGGCAGGCTCTTTATGCGAACTGCAGCTTCGGCAGTGATCCGCTTTTCCGAGGGTAGTTTTTTGCCGGAAAGCCTACGGTTTACCGCGTGAGGCGTCTGCATAAATATCATTTCACCCAACTTATTCATGGTCGGATCTGGATATAATTTCAGCCAAAAACAGGAGCCATCTGCTTTCAAAGTGCCTCATGAAAGCTTCCGTTCTGGCATAGGAGATAATACCGGGAATAGCGGGTAGTTTAGCCCTGGTGTGTTACCTTTGCAGCCGACTAGCAAACGTACATGAAAAACAAAGTAGTAATAATTACGGGAGGCAGTTCGGGCATTGGCCGGGCTTGTGCTTTCGCATTTGGAAAGGCTGGCTGCAGGGTAGTAATTACCGGACGCGATGCCACCAAATTAAATGAAACAGCCCAGGAACTAGCTTTAAGGAATATTGAATGCCTGCCGGTGGTAGGCGATGTAAGCCTTGAAGCCGACGTGAAATTTATGGTGGAAGAAACGGTGCGGAAGTTTGAACGGATCGATATCCTGATAAACAATGCGGGGATTTCCATGCGGGCCTTATTCGAGGACCTGGACCTGAATGTGATCTGGAAAGTGATGGATATTAATTTCTGGGGAACGGTATACGCCACCAAATATGCGCTGCCCTATATCATTCAGAGCAAAGGTTCTATTATTGGTATTTCCTCTATTGCCGGTTACCGGGGCCTTCCTGCGCGTACGGGTTATTCCGCTTCCAAGTTTGCCATGCAGGGTTTCCTGGAAGCGTTAAGAACTGAGCTGTTGCCAAAGAAGGTACACGTGCTGGTGGCTTGTCCGGGGTTTACGGCATCTAATATCCGGAACACGGCTTTAGCTGCGAATGGCAATACACAGGGCGAGTCGCCGCGGGATGAAGGTAAAATGATGACGGCCGAAGCCGTGGCAGATCAAATTCTGGAGGCTACTATTCACCGGAAGCGCGACCTGGTTATGACCTTCCAGGGAAAATTCACGGTATTCTTAAATAAATGGCTACCGGGCCTTGCTGATAAGCTGGTTTACAACCACATGAAAAAAGAGAAAGATTCGCCTTTCAAGTAATCCGGGTTTTTAGCCCGTTTCTATACCGTTTCGAAAGAACCTGTTCTTTGCTCCGGAGTTTATTCCGGAAGTAAGAGCAGGTTCTTTTTTCGTATATAAGCCCTTTCGCCTTGCCATTTTACTTCAAACCAGATATCGTTTTCGCCGGTAATGGTAAGGCGATTGCCTTTGGTTAAAGTAGCCAGCCATTGCGAACCGGCTGCAGGCCCGGACATAAGGGCGGCCTGTTGCTTATGGGTAATGCCTTGCTGCCGGAAAGTAAGCAGGTTTATGTAGTATAAAATAAAGCCCAGATAAAGAAGAAAAAGCAGCCGGAAGGCGGGTTGCCGGAAAAAAGCCTGCTTCCGTTTCAGAACCATTACGGTAACTACCCCAACCGCCCCGATCAGCAGCAGCTCCAGGATGTTCATATAATATTTGCGGAACTGGGTTCGGAAAAAATCGAGGTCGCTGTATTCGTAGCCTTTTAAGCCCTGAGTATGGGCCACTTCTTCCATTTTCCGGAGTACTGCCCGGTTGGGGTGCAGGTGGTAATACAGGCTCAGGTAGTACATCGACTGGTCGTAATGCCGCAAGGCTTCTTCGATGTACGCCATTTTTAAGAGCATTTGCGGGGAATATTCCTGCCCGTTTTTCAGGATCTCCTTATAAATGGCCAGCGATTTTAGATATTCTTTCTGATTATAGAGAGAATCTGCCTCCGTAAGCGAATTTGTAAATTTTTGAGAATAAACCGGTTGTAAAAAACACAGGAAACTGGCGAAAAAAAATAAGCAGATTTTGCTCAAATAGTTTTGCATTTAAAAATTAAGCTGTTAGTTTTGCATCGCAATTCAGGGAAACGCCTCTAGAAAAGCAAAGTTAATAAAAAGATTCCGTAGCTCAGCTGGTAGAGCAATACACTTTTAATGTATGGGTCCTGGGTTCGAATCCCAGCGGGATCACTTCTTTCAAACAAAAAAGCCTTAAATTCACAAGATTTAAGGCTTTTTTTATGCATTTTTGGTTCTGCGTTAAGTAAAAAAGCAATTTTTACTTAACGCAGAAAGCGATTTGCTTAACACATAGGAGGGAGGTGCGTTAAGAAGTTCAAAATCACTTAACGCACAAATCTTTTTTAATTCCTATTTAGAGCTCTAAGTGAAGTTAAAAGCTAGCAGTTCTTTAGTTATCTACAAATTCTTCTGCATCTTTCTCGTTGCCAACAAGTTGTATAACTTTAGCTTTAAACTTGTCTAAGTCTACCTCATAGATGCCAAAGTTCTTATCCCAAAGTTCTAATGGAATTTGTTTTCCAGGATTTCCTGATTCTAAAAGCTTTTCAATGTTAGATAAAACCTGTTCCCTAAGTGTGTAATTAGGCATAATCTGATTACCTGAAAACTCCCCATTGCTTTGTGGCACTTTATACTTGGTTGCTAGTTCTGAAAAGTGCTGCTTCCCCTGAGAGATAGTTTCGTTTGTTGTAAAGAAAATATCGGTTCTTATATTTTGGGCTGCCGTGGTACCCTTAGGCATTGAAGCAGAAACTGGTATTAAATGAAAATTAACGTTCTTTAAAGTTCTACTTAGTGAGTTCTTGATCCACACACCTCTGTTCAAGGAAATAAAAAATATGCTTTCGAGCTGTTTCTTCTGGTCATCCTTATCTTTTTCAATTCCTTTATGGCTATGGGATAATATGTAAATATCAGTTATTGGGTCACTATTATTGGCGTTATACAACTCAATGTGCTTTGCTAGTTTGTCCAAAGCTAACTGACTTTCTTCTTTCAGAATGTAACTATTCGGTTTGAATTTGATTGAATATGGATCAGGTGCAGCTGGACGTTTGGATTTCATCTCAGTCAAAGCTCTTATTGGAGCTTCTGCGTCAAATTTTGCTTTAGCTGCTTCTTCTTCCTTCGCCTTGATTCGCTCTTTTTCTTGTATTTGTTGTAACGCAATACTTTCCTGTTCCTTTTGTTGGTTCTCTTTTTCTAACTTTTCAGCAGCGATTTTCTCTATATCTTCCCCTTTACTATTAAAGTACTTTACAATTTCGCCTTTAGAATAAATTACATATCCACCTTTTGTTGTTCCGATTTTAGTGTCATATAATAACTCTCCCTTGTCTCCCAATAAATAACGGTCTTTATCAGGCACTTTTCCAACATTCAACCATTTGCCTTCACGCACATCATTAGCATAGGTACCTTCTTGAAAATATAATTGCCCATCAATTTCCTCAGGATGATCCTTCCAATAACCAATCATTTTACCCTTAGAATAGTTACCACCTCCAACTTTATTAAAATTTAAGTATGTAATTTTATTACTACCTTCCAGTACGCCATTAACATAAGTGAAGGCATATTCAGTAACGCCATCATATTCTACCCATTTCCCATTTTTTTTGCCGTTTGTATAATTGCCTACAGTTTTCCTAGTGCCATCATCATAGTATTCGATGAAGGTACCATGTATAGCTCCTTGACTGTTTTCTCTATACCTTTCTTTGCACCTGCCATTTTTATTCTTCACTTTACACGGTAGTTCTTGACTATAAACTATAACTGATAATAATAACGCTGGGATTATAATAGCTCTTTTCATAGTTTTTATGTTTTTTCTATATACAAACATAAGAAAACCAGTTATAATAATCACAAAAGAGGGTATCATAAAAGAGGTTAGTCTTTAGGAGGCTGGAAAGTACTTTTTCGGCATGAAAGAGTCTAATAAGAATATCCAGAAATTAACTAAAGAGCACCTATCGAAAGAGCCATTAACAGCGAAAAACAAGAAAGATGATCCAGATCTAGCTAAACTGGCAAAGCGAATTAGAGCTTTACGAATTGAAAAAGGATACTCAAACGCAGACTTTTTCGCCTACGAAAATAATATCACCAGAACTCAATATAATCGCTATGAAAATGGTGAAAACATTAAGTATACTAGCTTGATGAAGCTAATCCGAGCTTTTGGGTTAACTCCTAGTGAATTTTTTTCGGAAGGATTTGACTAAGCTTGGTGTAGCTTTTTATCTAATAAGAACTCAATTATCTTCTTGAGATTTCATGAATTGATCAAAGTCCATTACCCCTAATTCGTTAAATCCAGAATTATTGGCTTCTTCAAATACCCTGATACTTACCTGATAGTTATACAGAATATAAGAACTCATTCCATCATTTACTATATAATCATATGCCAAAATGGTGTATGCATCTCCATAAATCTTTACGGCATAGAAATCAATAACTTTATAACATATCACATTTTCAACTTCAGAATTCTCCACTACAAAGTCAACTTGGCTTGTAAAATGAGGTTGAAGTGTGATTTCAACTTCATAAAGTTCATCCTGCTGCTCATGCCTGTAAAGGAAAATATTGGGAGATTTTCTAAATATTTGTTCCATTTTCTGAGTTCATATTTTTTAATATTTTAGTGAATTGAGTAAGAGCTGCATCCAGAGTTTGGGACTTATTCAAATGATAGCCCATTAATTTCATTCGATCGCGAATCCAGTCAACCTTCTCCATACTTGTTTTGTAGCATTTTATACTCTTGTAATTCTGTTCCATAAATCACTTATTTTGAATTATATATTAATTATGAAAAGTGATTTTCCACCTAAATTCTACCAAAATCCATCTTTTTTATTTGATATATAAAAAGAAAGATGATTTATGTTAGTATTAAAAAACAGTCCGCTTGGTTATGGTTTAATTAAAGCGATTAACCCAAAAACTGGTTTATACGGTGCAGTTAGTGAATTTTCAAACAGTCCTGTAATAGATTTTGAGTATGAACTTATATGCCCATTTAAAGGCGAAAGAGCAATAGTTAAAAAAAATGGAAAGTATTTTGAAATAGATATGGATGGCGTGGAGTATTTTGGCAGAACCGATTTTGGTTTAGAACCCTTTTTCATAAAGTCTGACAGTTGCCCAGATTGCTATAATATACTATTAAAGACAAGCTCTGGCTGCTTGACATGTTTCGGTTGGGGGTGCATTCCACCAAACTATAACTTTGATTGTGATTAAAAGGTATGTTTTAGTATGATTTTAGATTCCGAATGGGCTAACTTTTATAGGTAGCCCATTTTTATTTAACTATACATCAGGTCCTTAGCTAGTTAAACTTACAAAGAACCAAAATCTACTAACATAATAAATTCAAATTTTATATCTTGGAACCGCCGAAAGAGTCATTTTTGGAATTGGGCAATTATTCAAATCAGCCTATAGAAGCTTCGTTTGCACTTAAATCTAATGTTCTCAAGTTCAATTACGGATTTTACCAACTCAGTAGAGCGATATAAGCTGAGCCTAATGCTATGCAGCCCCGAAAAGCTTGAACAGGTAGTTTCCTTTGTTCAAAGCCGAAATTTTTCTGTAATTAACTTTGGGCGTGAAGTTTCTCAGTTCATAGCTACTCTCACTAGTAAGAAATATTTGGATATTGAAGTCAATGATTTTATAATAAAACTGCTGGAAGATAGGAAGACCAAGATAAATGACTCAATTAACGAATTGGTAGTTATATACAATCTAGGAATTTTGTTAGAGCCAAGCCTTGGATTGGATCCTGCCAAATTGCTAAAAGAATTTTCCAAAACTTCTTGTCTCGTTATCATATGGGAAAATCAGATAGATAATGATTCTATCTTGCATTGGCCCACTCAGAAAAACAAATATTGCCTGGATTTTTCAGGCGTTCAGTTAAAAAATTTGCGATATGCAATATAAAGAGCTTATTCAATTCGAACCGATCACCTCAGTTGTGAAATTGGTTAAAGCCGATGAAAAATCAGTAGCTGAGAATTTAGTAAAGACCTTCGTCTTTTCACAGAAGATGCAGGAAGATCTACAAGAAGTCATTCTTAAAAACTTAACACCTGAGCAATCTCATGAAACTAAAGGGATTCAGATTGTAGGTAGTTATGGTACTGGTAAATCACACTTAATGTCATTGGTTTCGGCTATAGCTGAAAATGCGGATTTGGTAGGTTTAATCCAAAACGAGGAACTTAAGAAAGATTTCAGTCCGATTGCTGGAAAATATAAAGTGCTTCGATTTGAGATTGGTACAGACAAACCCCTAAAAGATATTGTATTTGCTCAGATTGAAAGATACCTGGATAAACAAGGTATGGCTTTCTCATTCGATGAAGATTCGCTCTATAGTTGGAAAGAACTGATAGAACGTATGATGGCTGAGTTTGAAGCTAAATTTCCTGATAAGTACTTCCTTATCGTTATTGACGAGTTACTGGAATATCTAAAAGGCAGAAAACCAAGCGAATTGAATAACGACTTGATGCTATTACGTCAATTAGGTGAAGCTTGCGACAATTCTAGATTCAAACTAATGTTTGGCGTTCAGGAGTTGTTGTATCGCTCTCCTGAGTTTCAGTTCCAGGCAGATATGCTCAATAAGATTGAAGATCGCTATTCTGACTTAATAATTACAAAGGAAGATGTTTCTTACGTTGTAAAAGAACGCCTACTAAAGAAAGACATCCATCAAAAAGCTAAGATCAGAGAACATCTTTTAAAATTTGCTCACTTATTCGAAGCCATTAATACTAATCTGAACGAATTTATTGATCTGTTCCCGATCCATCCAAATTATGTAAGTTATTTTGAAAAGATAAAGCATGGCAAAAGCCAGCGAGAAATTTTAAAAGTTCTTTCTGTGAAATTCGGTGATATGTTAGAGGAACATGTTCCTACTGACAATCCTGGTCTTATTACCTATGATACTTATTGGGAAGATCTAGCTAAGAACCCTGCCATGCTTACTATTCCTGACATTAGGATCGTTAGGGATAAAGTTGAAGTTATTTCAACTCGGATTAATGAACATTTTGTTGGGGCAAGAGCAAACAGAAAAGGAATAGCAGAAAGTATAGCACACTCCCTAGCTATACGCATTCTATGTGATGATTTAGATAAACGTAACGGTGCGAATGCCCATAGTTTAAAAGAAGATTTATGTCTGACCATTCCAGGTATTGAAGAAGCAGAATTCCTTTTAGCTACAATCGAATCCACGGCAAAACAATTAGTTTCTGCCACCTCAGGTCAATATGTTGACATAGATAATATTAGTTCTGATTTTTATATCCGTACTGAAGGCGGAGTAAATATTCCACAGCTTATCAGAGATTATGCCGATGAAGTTATAAAGAAAGATCCAGATCAAGCTGATCAATACTACTTTGATTTCCTGCAGTTTATACTCGAAATTCAGCAAGATTCTTATCGTACAGGATTTAAGATATGGCAACACTCATTAGAGTGGATCGATAAAAAAAGCTTTCGGTTAGGATATATTTTCTTTGGAAATCCCAATGAAAGGAGCACCACTGAACCAATTCAGCAATATTACATTTTCTTTAGTCCGCTATTTAATCAAATAGATAGGAATGATGGCGCAGATGAAGTGTATTTTGACGTAGCAGGGCTTTCAGATGAATTTAAGGATACAATTTGCTTATATGGGGCAGCGAAAGCAAAACATGGATCAGCACCTACAAATCAAAAACAGTTATTCAGTAGCCAAATAGAAGAATATCAGAAAAAAGCTATTGCTCTATTTGATAAAGAGTATGCTGATAAGACTAGGGTAATTCATAATGGCGAAAGCAAACCACTTAAATCTTTCCATCTACCTGGAGAAGGTTCTACCAAGGAAATGGTATTCCGTGGGGTAGCAGCTAAGGTTTTAAATAAAACCTTTAACGATAAATTCCCTGATTACCCTGCTTTCACGGATTTGCTTCAGCCTTTGAGCAAAGACAATTTTGATGGGCGAATAAATGCCGCCTTAAAAAAGATAACATCACCTGGCCAATCAAATAGGGATGGTGAAGCCATACTAAGCGGATTAGGTTTATGGAGTGGTCAGACCATTGCTGTACAAAACAGTAAGTATGCTGATAGTATCCTGAAAAAATTAAAGGAGGCAGGGGAAAGTGCTGTATTGAATAGAGCTGATATTTTGTATCCACATTATGCTACGGCTAATTTGTGGTACTCGATAGATTTTAATATTGATTACCAATTAGAATTTATTGTGCTTGCTGTACTGGCTTATAAAGGCGATATCGAAATAAGTTGGACAGGAAATAAAACAATATCGGCTACTAATATTGAATCAATCTTAACGCTTAATAATGTTGATTACTTTACATTTCAGCATATAAAAACGCCCCAAGGGATCCCAGTAAAGAACTTAAAGGCTTTATTTGCTAGCTTAGATCTGCCTGATTTTACTTCTGAATTAGAAAAGCCTGATACCATAAGTAAAATTATTACTCAAGCAAAAACTAAGGCAGAAACAGTTGTAAGAACCAGAGCTACCATAGTTCAAGGGCTAAAATGTAGAAATGTTAATCTTTTATCTGAAGAAGAAAGCCAAAGGATGAAAAATGATCTGGAAGGTTTAGCAGCCATGCTCGATACCATTCAATCATATAACACTTATGGGAAATTAAAGGCATTTAAACTTTCTGAAGAACAATTAATAAATACATTTCAGGCTTACGCTTATTGTAATAGAGTAGATAAATTAAAAAACAAGGCCGAAAAATTTGAAAAGTTAGTTGGATACCTACATACCGCACAATCCTATGTAGTTCAAGAAGAAAAACCACTTTTCGAAGATATTAAAGCAGCTATAGAAAAGCTTCCAACGGTTTTATCATCAGATCAGGATGCTGAAATCAAGCAGTATGAAGCCTTACTAAATTCCTTGATCGATAGATACGCTGAGTATTATTTAAGTCAATATACAAAGTGCCGTTTATCGAAATCGGATGCTTTGGCTAAAGACAGGATACTTACTAGTGAAAATAAAAGGATTTGCGATATCATCAAGGAATCGGATTTTATAACTACAACCGAATATCAAAATTGGATTAATAGTATTACTTCATTAAGAGAAGCGGACATTTCATTAACGAAGTCAAAAGTAAAAGAAGAACCTTACCATGACTTTAACCCCCGTGAATACTATGGCAAGGTAACTTTTTCTATTAATCAATTAGAAGAGCAGCTAAATGGGATATTAGAAAAGTGGACCACTGCTATGCGTTCTGTCTTTAAAGATCCAACTGTTCAGGAGAATATGGAAATTTTAAAAGTTGATGATAGAAGTATAGTTGAAGATTTTAGAACCGAAAAAATTGATTTAACTCCTGAAAATGCAGTAAGATTAAGGAATTTAATTACTCAGCTTACCCAAGATATTGACAAGGTTGAAATAACTATTGACTCTTTGCGAATTCAACTTAATAAACCTTTAACGCCAACAGAAGCAATTGAAACTCTTACTGCCTATATTGATACGCTTTGTGCAGGGAAAGAAAGAAATAAAGTAAGATTAATATTGAAATAGACTATGGCTGACACAAATATGGCCTCCGAATTTTATGTGCTTTCTACTTTACATAGGCTTGGTAAAAATGCTTTATTAACATTAGGTAATAAAAAAGCAGTTGATATTCTAGTAGAAGTAGAAGGCAGGGCTTTAACTATTGATGTTAAAGGTATTAGAGATACAACATCTTTTCCCATAGACAATCTAGATTTAGAATTGCCAAATCATTTTGTAGTTTTTGTATCCTTTATAGGACAAATTGGAAATCCATTGGTACTACCTGAGATTCACGTGGTACCTACCAATGAGCTTTCTATCCTAAGGCCTGAATTAAACGGTAACTCATTGATTTATACAAGCCCTGGCGGATTATTAAGAGTCCAATTAGGCAGATTAAGATCGGTTGGTATTTTTCAAAACGCTTGGCAACTAATTAACTAAAAGAAATAATGACTAAGGATAAAATATTGTGTTTAGGAAAAGAATTTACTACTGAAGAAGAGCGAAGAGCATTTTTTCGTAGTGAATTACGAGCAAAACTTCCAGATTTAAAAAGTATAGACGGGTTCCCTTTTGGTGAGGATGAAGATATTATTGAATTAAGCGATCCACCTTATTATACAGCGTGTCCAAATCCTTGGTTGAATGATTTTGTTTTTAATTGGGAAACTAAAAAAGCAGTTCTTTCAAATAGAATGGACAATTTTCTAGTTAGTGAGCCATATTCTGGTGATGTAAATGAAGGAAAAAATAATCCAATTTATAATGCGCATGGTTATCATACAAAAGTCCCACATCCTGCTGTAATGCGATATATTTTGCATTACACGCAACCTGGGGATATTGTGCTTGATGGTTTTGCAGGGACTGGAATGGCAGGAGTTGCTGCGCAACTTTGCGCTTTTCCCGATCCTGAAACACATTATAGAATTGAGAATGAATTCAAAGATTTAGGTTTAAAGCCTCCTGTTTGGGGTACTCGAAATGCAATTCTTAGTGACCTTTCCCCAATTGCTTCTTTTATTGCTTATAACTATAATACCCCGAAGGAAGCTGACTCCTTTAAAAAGGAAACTCAAAAATTAATGGCAGAGCTTGAAGCTGAATGCGGATGGATGTATGAAACTTTTCATACCAATGCCATAAAAGGAAGAATAAACTATACGATATGGAGTAGTGTTTTTTCATGCCCGCAATGTAGTGGCGAGATAGTTTTTTGGGAAACAGCAATAGATAAAGATAAAGGGGCTGTACTGGATGAGTTCCTTTGTCCACATTGTGGAGCAACTCAATCTAAACGTCAGCTGGACAAAGCTTGGGTAACTATTTTTGACAGTGCAATTAACCAATCAATACGACAGGCGAAAATTGTTCCTGTTTTAATAAATTATACTGTATCTGGTAAAAGATTTGAAAAAGTACCTGACGAAAATGATATTGCTCTTATCAGAAAAATAGAAGAATTAGAAATTCCTTTTTGGTTTCCTAAAGATAGAATGCCAGAAGGTGATGAAGCACGAAGAAATGATCGAGATGGAATTACTCATTTGCATCATTTTTACACCAAGAGGAATAATTATGTGATAGCTTCTATTTGGGAAAAAGCTTCTAAAATACCACATTTTCGATGGGCTATTTCAGGGATTATTCAACGAGCAAATAAACAACATCAAATTGCTGTTAGTAGAGTTGGGGGGGAAAAAGCAAATGCGGGTGGAAAGACAGCAGGTCATAGACGAGGAACTCTGTACATTCCTTCAATCCAGGTTGAATTTAGTGTCTTTGAACTAATTTATGAGAGACTTAAGATTATTCAAAAAGCTTTGTTAAAGCGTAGTACCCCTGTAGCTATTTCTACCCAATCCTCAACTAAACTGCAGTTAAAAGATGAAAGTGTTGATTATATATTCGTTGACCCGCCATTTGGTGCCAATATTATGTATTCTGAACTTAATTTTTTATGGGAAGGGTGGTTAAAAGTGAAGACAAATAATAAAAAGGAGGCAATTGAAAATAGGTTTCAAGGCAAATCGCTTTTTGAATACCAGTTTTTAATTGAAAGCTGCTTTCACGAATTTTATCGTGTGCTAAGGCCTGGGAAATGGATGACTGTAGAATTTAGTAATACAAGTGCCTCTGTTTGGAATAGTATACAGAATGCCTTACAGCGTGTAGGCTTTATTGTTTCAAATGTATCATTTCTAAATAAAAAGCAAGAAACTCATAGTGCTCGAACAAGTTCAACAGCTGTTAAGCAAGATTTAGTTATAAGCTGTTACAAGCCTTCAAAAGATTTTGTAGATAAAATTGAATCATCTGGATCGGAAGTGATCGTTTGGGATTTTATTTCTGAACATTTGCAACATCTCCCAGTGCATTCTAAAAGAGAAAAAAGTACAACTGCAATTATTGAAAGGAGTCCAAAAATCCTTTATGATAGGTTAATTACTTTTTATTTGATGAGAGGCTTGCCAATTCCTATTAACGCTAAGGAATTTCAGGATGGATTAAAGCAAAGGTTTGCTACTAGAGATGATATGTTTTTCACTTCTGTACAGGCAGCTGAATATGATGAAAAGAAAGCACTTGCTCCAAATTTCGTTCAGTTAGCACTAATTATAGGTAATGAATCCGATGCCATTGAATGGTTAAAGAGCAGGCTTCGTTCTAAGCCTCAGAAATATAATGATATAATGCCTGATTTTCGGATTGCCACACAATCGCTACGCAAAGGTGATACACTTCCAGAGTTACAAGAAATTCTAAATGAAAATTTCATTCAAGAAACTGATGGTAGTTGGCGAACTCCTGATCCAAGTGAAGCAAAGGATAGAGAGATATTGCGGACTAAGGTTTTGTTAAAAGAATTTAACGAATACATTGCTATCATTAAACAACCTAAAGCGAAAAAGCTAAAGGAGGTTAGAGTTGAATCCCTAAGGACAGGATTTAAAAACTGCTGGGATAATAAAGACTTTAAAACAATTTTAGAATTAGGTGATATGATACCTCAAAACATCTTGCTAGAAGATGAAAAATTATTGATGTATTATGATATCGCTAAAGATAGAGTTTAGTCCATTTTATTTATGAGAGCAGACGTAATTGCTGACAGGGCGAAGAATTACTGGAAATTATGATTTACCAAGGAAAGGAGATTGAAGTTTTATCAAAGAAATCAGTTTTCGGTAAGTTAATTTCCGAAATAAAGATTTTATCAACTGGTGAAATTAAATCAGTTCCAGATTCAGAAATATCTGATGAAAAGAAACTCCCAACAGAAGCGGAGATCACATTCAAGGCGATAGCGGCTAAGATTAAAAGTGAGATATATAAACAAGGAATGATTGCTCCAATTGAAAGCAATATTATTCCTTTGCCCCATCAGATCTTGGCTTTAGAAAAAGTTATGTCAGGCCAATTTCTTCGCTTCCTTATAGCAGATGAAGTTGGTATGGGCAAAACGATTGAAACTGGATTGGTTTTAAAAGAACTTAAGCTTCGTGGAATTGTTAAGCGCACTTTAATAATAGTTCCAAAGTCAGCAATGGGCCAATGGCAACAGGAGATGAAGAAACACTTCAATGAGCTGTTCCATATTTACGACACTGATTACATCAATACAGTTAGCCGTGCATTTGCACGTATTGAAGCAGATAACGAGATCAATCTTTTTGCTCAACACAACCAGATCATTGTATCAATGGATGCCCTTAAACCTTTGGAAACTCGACAGGGCTGGAGTAAACAGAAGGTAGATGAATATAATCGCTTTAGAATTCAAAATGTTCTGGAAGCTGATTTCGACCTCCTAGTAATTGATGAATGCCATAAGGTTGGCGGTAGCACTACTCAGGTTGGTCGTTTCCAGATGGCTGATGTGTTGTGTAACGCAATTCCTAATGTTTTACTACTTTCTGCAACTCCCCACCGAGGGAAAAGTGATCACTTTAGAAGAATTCTGCAGCTTCTTAACGCAGATGCTTTTGCAGGTGAAGGAATGCCATCTATCCCTGAATTAGAACCATATGTAATTAGAACTGAGAAACGGCAAGCAATCGACTATAATGGTAATGCTCTGTTTAATAAAAGACATACCCAAAAGATTGAAGTAATTTATGATCCAGTAAAACATAAGAAACAACAAAAGCTTTACGAGGCTGTCACAGAATATGTAGTAACTGGATTCAATCTTGCTCAACAAACTAAAAATACATCGTATGGATTTGTAATGCTACTTTTCCAGCGTATGATGAGTAGTTCCACTCAATCCATTTTGGATGCTATGCAGCGGAGAGCTGAAAGGCTTTCAGGTGAACGGCAAGAAGTAAATAAGGAAAATATTATTAACAACCTGGATGGGTATGGCTTCGAGGGGCAGTTGGAAATGGATTTTGAGCAAAAGATTTTTTCCTTAGTTGAAGAAGCTCAAGCGAATTACGACACAGAGTTAAACATATTGCAAGGTTTAATTCGGGATGCAAAGGATTGCTTAGACACTGAAACTGATGCCAAAGTAGATTTCTTATTTAATAAACTCACAGAATTAAAAAGAAAAGAACAAAACCCCGATCTAAAGTTTCTGATTTTTACTGAGTTTACTAGTACCCAATTTATGCTCAAAACTCTATTAGAACAGAAAGGTGGATATCTATGTGAAGCCATTAATGGTTCTATGGATTTTGATCAACGTGTTAATGCTCTGAAGAATTTCAAAGATGGTGCACAAATTTTGATTTGTACTGATGCGGCAGGCGAGTCTTTAAATATGCAGTTTGCACATGTGGTAGTTAACTTCGATATGCCTTGGAATCCGATGGTTTTAGAGCAAAGGATAGGTCGGGTTGATCGAATCGGGCAAAAACACGAAGTGCTGGCATTAAATATGATGCTTGATAATTCGGTTGATAAGCGTGTATATGAAGTGATTGAAACCAAGCTTTCTCAGATTATGAATGAACTTGGTATTGATAAAACTTCAGATGTTTTAGATAGCACTCTGGAAAGGGAACAAATAAGTCGCTTATACCTAACATCTTTATTGAATCCGTCAAAATTTGATCAAGAAAGCAAAAATTGGTTAGATGAAATTAAGAATAAACTTAAAGAGTATAAAAGCACTGAAGGAGCACTACCTACCTTAGCATCGAAAGATATTAAAGCTGAAAAGGTAGAAGCAATTAAACATAGTCCGCTTCCAAATTGGTTAGAATTCTTAACTAAAAACTATCTTAAAACGAAAGGTATAGCCTATCAGAATGTATTGGACGGAATCAAATTTAAGCTTCCTGGATATAAGGAGAATATTTACACTTTCAATATTAAAGAGAGTGTAAACAACCCCATACCAGAGCCCATCTCTTTTCAGCACGAAATTATTCAGAACATTTTAAAGGATGCAATACCATTTACCGAATCTCAGCAAATTCCCATTATAAAAATTAGGCAAGGTAGTTCATCTCCAGGTCAATGGTCATTATGGCATCTCGAGGTTAAAAACCAGTTTGAAACCATTCAAATCATACAACCTATTTTTATCTCATTAGATGGGGAAAGGTTCTCTGCATTTGCTCAGAATGTGTGGGATAAAATGATTCAAGAAAATGATTATTTAGAATGTTTAGGAGTAATGTCAGCAGATGAATCCAAAACATTGCTTAACCAGGTATCATTAAAAGCAGAAGAACTTTTACAGCCAAAATTCGAAGAATTCGAACAAGCTATAATTCATAATACTGCCACGATTAACCTTAATAAAGAAAAGTCATTTACTTTTCAGGAACAGCAAATTAATAGGATAGGTATTGAAAATATCAGACAAGCAAGGCTGAATCGACTACTCAAAGAAAAGGAACTCTGGGATTCTACTTTCGAGTCAGCAAAACAAGTTGTTCCTTCGCTTACATGTTTGTTAGTATTAAATGTTACAAATGAGTAACTGGATTGACAAATTTAAGAAGCTTGTTATTCCAAGCCATAAGAAGCATATCTTAATTGCTGATATTGATAACTTATTTGAATACGAAGAACTAGGCCATGCCTTTGAAAGTGATGGTTATACGATTCAAATTGCTAAAACTGATCTTGAAGGCCGCTTGCAATTTGAATTGTTTAATCGTGATACTGAAAAACTTTTGCTTGTAGTTCCTGTATCCTATTACCCATTACCTGATATCGAGATGCAAGTTCATTATCAGGCTATAGGTTTGTACCAGTTATTCCCAAATTTAGATTCAAAGGCAATTAAGGGGCTCAGCTACAATGCCCTCTGTCTATTGTCTAAAATTAAGGTATATGAAAAATTAGGGTATGAGAAAACGGTACATTTTTTATTAGAGAACCTATATAATATTGATTTTAGTACCTTAATCTCGGGGAACGCTAAAGAAAAGGTATTAAATGCGCTAATATCTGTAATGCTAGAAAAGAATGGGGTTAACCTCCAACTGAAGCAATTCTTATCTGATTTTGCAAAACCATACTTCCCTTCTTTGGTTGAAAAAAGCCTAAATAAAGCAAATCTGATTGATTTTATTCAAGAACAATGGGATGGCTTTGTAAATTATGGAGATTCAATCCTTAATTTTAAAGATTCAACACTTACAAAAAGCATTGGATTTTTATTTGCATTTGGATATTTACAGCCAATAAAAGTAACAGATGAAAGGTATGAAGACTTCTACAGACCTTTCAAGATCGGCCTTTATGTGGATAATCAAGAATCTAATGATAATGAGCTAGTTGGATTGATAGAGTATCTTGGCCAGGAGGTTGAAGTAATTGAAGATGTCGCTGATCAATGGTTTAATATCATTCAAGTTCTTAGTAAAGCAAAGCTAAAGTATCTTCAAACAAATAATTTCCAGTTAAAAGATAATTACTCGCAAATTGAAGACCAGGTCAATGAAAGATTTCAACGGTTTATAGAAAATACTTACAATAGCCAATTTTCCTTAACTGGAATTAGAAAGCCAATTGTAGTATCTAGAATTTTAGAACATTTAAAAGCATCTCCTACGAAAAGAAAAGCCCTGATTGTTATTGATGGGATGAATTATTGGCAATGGAGTCTTTTAGGATGCGCATTATCTAGTATTGGGCTTGAATTTTCACCAAATGCCTCCTTAGCCTTTATACCTACTATTACTGCCTGGTCACGCCAAGCTATTTTTAAAGGAGACAAACCAGATCTTGAAGCCGATAATTCAAAAGAGAAATCATTATTTTACGATTTCTGGATGAAAAATGGCTTATCATCTTATCAAATAGATTTTAAAAGAATTGGCGTAAATGATCCTTTTGATATAAGCAGTATCGCTGAGGATATCAAAATACTTGGTATGGTTTGCAATGATTTGGATAATATCATGCATGGTGCAGTTTTGGGCGATGACCAATTGAAAGCATCAACAATTCAATGGATAGAAAAGTCTAAAATAGTTGATATTATCTCAGAGCTGAAAAGAAAAGGTTTTCACGTTTTCATAACTTCTGACCATGGTAATATTGAAGCATATGGATTAAAGAATCTTACCTTAAAAGAAAAAGTAGGGGCATTAGGTAGGAGCAAAAGGCATTTATATTTTACGAACGAAATCTTATTGAATAATTTTGTTGAGCAGAATGCAAATGTCACTATTGGTAAAAAAGGGCTATCGCTCTATTTAAAGAATAAAGAAGCATTCACCACTGAAAATAATAAAGTAATAACTCATGGTGGCTCCCATATATGGGAAGTGATCGTACCTTTTATAAGTATTGATGAATAATAAGGGGAAATATATTGGTTTAAACCAACGGATTCCATTTGAAGTATTGGATTTAGCAATCCAGAATTATTTGGATAGTGATGTTGTCGATAAAAGTAAGATACTTCAACATATGCTAATCTTTACATCAGGAGTAAATCGGGCAAATAAGGCTTCAAATTATGTAGTACAAATCTTGAGTCGCCAAGAAAGTTTATTGAAAAAAATTAAAAAATCACTTAAACAATCAACTTTTGAATCCCTTAGTAACGCTGATAGAAAAGCACTTTCCTTAAGCCTTATTAGCCTAACTTACCCAATTACTTATGATCTTTTGGTAGCCCTAGCTCAAGGATTTAAGGTTCAAACCCAAATAAACAAGAAATTCATAAATGAGAAGGTAATGGCAATTTATGGTAGTAACAGAACGGTTGATATTGCAATTGATGCCCTACTTCCTATGCTTATTGAATTGTCTACCATTAAAAGGGATAAAGTAAGTATCTATTCCTTGGCAAACAGATTGGCTATAACAAATAAGTTTATCCAGGAATTAATCATCTATACTGATATTAAATTATCTAGTACAAAGTCAATTTTAGTTGATGATTTAGGATACAGGCCATGGTTTACCTACTTTGACCTCCCTCAAACTAACAACTATCAATATCTGGTTTCGAAAAAGGATAGTGCAGTTGGTAGAGGTTATTTAACATTATAAAATTAAATTTAGCTTGGTTGTCAACTTGCTTAGCACTAAATGAATAATTATTCTTGAACAGCTATTTTGAATGGCTGCGAAGGAACTTGTTAAGTTGGCTTGTATTTCCCTTGCCAATAATTTTATCAGTTCCTTTTTCATGTATATAGTAACCAGTTACTTCTTTTGGCTTATGAAGGTCATACACAGTATAAACACTATACTTTTCTGTTTCTGTGTAGAATCTAGCCTGATTCCAATAAATCATCTCATTTATGTCATCAATGGTGTATATAGGTAATGGCATATTCTATATTAGTCTAATTGTTTTGATTTCTAATATCCTTCCATCAATCTTAAATTTAAAACTAGTTGATGTGTTTTCAATAATCTCTGAGTTACCATAATGTAATTGACTATGATGATTAGCACAGACAGTGATTAAGTTATTAATGCTTAAAACACCTTTCTTTAATGTTGATATAGGTTCAACATGGTGGGTTTCAATATATGGATTACCATTAGGCTTTTTGAAAGAAAATGGAGGTAATCCCATCGCTTCACATATCAAACATTTATAACCTGCAAGCTTTTTAACTTTATTAGCTATTGCCCCACGTTCAATATAGTTAGAAATTCGTGTTTTTACATTGGGAGTTTGTTTGTTCATTAACTTCTCCAACTCTGTTATTCCATCTACCGTATCAGCGGTACTATCTCCCACTACCTGATAAAAATCCTGTAATTCAAATACTTCATTTGAAGTTTGGACTAATAAAGGGAATTTCTGAACAAATAATTTAAGCTTTTTATTGGTAGGGTTTAATTGAAGTGCTTTGATAACCAAATTGTGGACATTATCAGAATTTAGATAATTAAACCCTTGCTGGGAAATTAACTTGTCAGTTGGAAGAAAGGCTTCCTTTTTAACAATATCATTATCTATAACAATTGGTTTTTCAAAATAAATAATATCTTCAGGTAAAGCCTGAATATTACCGCTGTCGTATTTCTTATATATGGAATGATCAGCTGTTCTTTCGAACCAATCACCAAAATAAGGAAATCCATAAAAGCCGACTATTGACTTCCTGTTACCATTAGCGTAATCGCTACTTAAAAGAAAAATAATTTCAACATGTTTTGATTTTTCTATATCAGGTGGTCTATTCAACATTGGGGTATATCCAATAAAATAACCATTAGCTTCAGCTGGGTATATTTCATGTCCAAAGTTTAAGCTCTCATGCATATAGGATTTATCTTTAACATACCCATACTTAGATGCTTTTAAATCCTGGATTGTTGGTTCATTAGCCCATTTGTTGCTATTCCACGACATTGAGGCAAGAATACCATAGTTTTCTATAATTGGGTTATCAGTTTTCATAGTCTAGTTAGTTCGGCTTTTTAATATCACATTTCTTTGAAAACATTCCAAGTAATGCAGTTTAAAATGCCACCTTCATTCGCAATATCATTACTTTTTATTGCCGCAATGGTAGTTCCTGAAAACATATTTTCGAATTGATTTATAACCAAGTCATCTTCGTTCATTTCGAAAATTGGCAGGATAATACTATCCTTCATTTGAAGATAATTGATGTAAATCCCATTAGCCTGAATGTACTTCCTATTCCGATATGGATTATAAGGGATTTCGATGCACTCAAGCCCAGCATTATGCAATGCCATTCGGAATGTTAGTTGAAAATCTGGCTTTTCGCGGGATAAGTCATTAATCAGAACAGTTTTCTCGTCAAGAAATCGAACCATACCATCCGCGTGACCAATTTTATCCTGTGGATGGGTTGGGATAAAAATAACCTGTTCTACTTCTAGAATCTTTCTGATAGCTTTTATTAACTGCTTTTCTGGAATTTCTGGATTTTCTATAAATATCTTATCGCTTAAGATTACTTTATTAGTTGATCGGACGATATTTCCACCATCAATTTTAATGTCTGATTTCAAAGGTTTTACGCCAATACTATTGCAGATTGCGTCAACATCTGATATGGTTCTAAGCCATTTTTTACTTTGCAGATAATCAGGGTTGTAGGTAAACTGAACAAACTTATTCTGTTCAATCTGAATTGGCATGTAATCTCTCGCCCATATATCTTTAGTTTGAGGCAGTAAACCAAAACTTATATTGAGTTTAAAGCATAATTGCTTTAACTGATGAAAGAAATCGGTGTATTTCTTCGGTAGGCTATCTGGTAAGTATAAAAAATTGGTTTGATTATCGGTTATCATTGCAGTAGCCGATTTTGCCAAATCAATTTAAACTGTTCACCGACTTTTAAAAATTCATCATAGCTAAAAGTATCAGTTTTAGCGTTATTACACCAGTAACAGCAAAGTACGATATTACTTAGGTCATAGGTTAAGTTTGGATCTTTGCGATCATATTCGAGCCTTCTTCCTCTTGTAGCAAGACGCTTAGTTGTTAGCTTACCATTATCTACCATTTCTGCAATCTGAGTTTCAGTTATATGGCAATAGTGGCATTTCCTTTCGAGTTTTTCATACCATTTATAGAAATCTTCAAAAACTGGTGTAAATTTCTTCCTTGACCACACTACTCTGATTTTAGCTATATGTTCTCTTTCTGCTCTCAGAGTTTCATACCAAGTTGTTAGGGTAGCTCTAGGAACACCTAATTCTTTTGAAATGTGGTCATATTTATGACCGCAGATAAGGTGCAGGCGTAAAAAATCTTTCTGTTGCTCAGCTACTACGGTAGATGGAGGTTCAATAGTAAAACTTGGAGCATTTCCTTGGTAGATGATTTTGATAAGATCTACGATGAATACAAACAGTTTTTTCTTTACAATATCCCTAGCCATTTCTTCGATGGCAGAACCGTCAAAATATTTTTTACATAAATCCACCTCAATTTGGCTCATACCCATTTCAGGCAGCCAGCTTGCATCACCGTTATAATATTTTTCAAAAAGGCTTAGCAATAATCTGTAAAGATGCGTGTAGTAATACGGATAGGTTCTTTCTTCTTCCGAATCTCTTTTCTCAAGTTTCTTTATAATGTTACTGTTTTCGAAATCTATCTTGAAGTATTTCGATTGCCGTTTATATGTAAGTGGATTATTCTCGTTTGTAAATGGGTTACCATACTTATATTTAGCATATGTTTCTGCCAAGTTTTGTAAACTGAATTCTAGTGGAGGTTCAACTTCATTCAACAAGTACTCGCGTAATTCGTCATGTGAATTGAATATGGTCTGGTCGGTAAAGATAGAATTACCCTTAGAACGTGTGAGTATAGCTCCATTAATTTCCTTAGTTCCATAAGTAGGTTCGGATCGGAATTGACCTATGGCTCTGAACTTTAAGATTACTGCGTCCACACCGTTTACAGCAAGCTGTAAATGAGATTTAGGACATTCCCAGAAGTCATCTCTGTTCAACAGAAGTGTAACATCTTCATTATTTAACTGACATTCTGGACAGTAGCCATCATTAAGGAGAGTTTCCATCTTATATTAATTAAGCAGCCAATGAAAGATTAATATCATTTAATTTAACAGGATCTTTTATATTTGGAATATAACCGACCACGCGGTTATAATGATACTCCATTAAAGCTTTAACCTCTGTTTCAAACCCACTAGGAAAGATAATAGAATCGTGTATATGATTAAAGAATGTATCAGGATATTTATGGTATAACTCCCTTAAAACTCCATCAATATTAATCTGGGCTTCGATTTCTTGCATCTCCAAACTTAATTTTTCATAACCGCTTTTCTTTTTTTCTTCAATCGCCTGTGCAACTATTGGGAAGTTTTCGCAAAAGACTTTCCATTCTTGGGTTCTGATGCAATTCTTGTGTTCATCATAGAAAATTCTCCCAAACATTCGCTGTTTAAATATTTTATCACAGTCAGCAGAATTCAATAATGATTTCATATGAGAATAAAACTTACCATTACTCACTAAATCTATATACATCTGAGTGGTGTGATCTACAAAATAACATTGAGAATCGATAAAATCTAAAATAAGTTTGACCAATACAAATGGCTGCGAATTCGAAACATCAAGGGAAACTAACTCAATGTTTGGATTTTCTTCTAAATACAAGTATGGTCTCAGATCTGATGCCATATTTGTTAAATTTGTATGTACACGGTTCTGAGGTAATGGTCTTATTGCAGATTGTTCTTTATTATTAACACGATTAATAGAGGCTATTCTGCTACTTATAGAAGTTTTAAATGATATTACGTCTTTCAACAATCTCTTTAAGGAACGTAGATGTGGGGAGAGTTTTTTCTTCTTTAGATTATTTTTTTCCTTATTAAATTCTAAAACAGATTTTATTTTTTCCCAATCTTTAGATTCAATATTTGGTCTTATATCAACAAAAGATCTGCCATGAGCGGTAAAACTGGTTAGAGATAATTGATTAGGGTATCTATCAAGCAGAACAAGACTATCAGCTTCAGATTTCCGAATTACAGAATCTAACGAATCATCAAATCTAATATTAAGCATCTGTAAGCTGTTTTCAATCTGAACAGTAATATTATCTAGTTCACTAAAATTTTTAGCTCTATTAATTCTGAGTTTGTTTTCAAACTTCTCATTGATCAATATATCCTGGTAAAAACATGTATTTAGATAGAATTCTTTCTTAAATCTATATCCTCTACATTTTCCAATATTCTTTCTATTCTTATCAAAGAAATAAGTACCATCATGCTCTATATAATATTTATTTAGAAACCGCATTATTGAATAGTAATAACGTCTGCCAAATAATTCTTCGAACTTCTGATTCGAAATGGGGATGTAATCTTCACATAACTTTAGTTTTTTAACTATAGTCATAAAATAAATGTAGTGTAATAGGTACTTGTACTTATCTAGATGGGTATCTAAATAATTAATTAATTTGTTTTTACTTTTCTTCTGTTCATCTATTTCATTCCAGTAGTATTCTGTCACTTTCTCTTTTAAATCATCATTTGCTGAATAGATGTGGATTGGTTTACGATTATCTAATAACATTAACTTAGCTCATTTTCTTTATTTATAAATAATCAGGTATTTCCTGATTCATGTATTTTATTAAGAAAATGAGTTAAGTTTTCTTTTAAATTATTAAATATATTTTATTAGTATAATTTCTGTTATCACTACCTCTATACTGTATCTTATATTCCGTACACTTTTGATATTAATTCACTCAATATTTTTTTATATAAAATATTTTATTGGTTATCAGGTAGTTGTGCGTTTGTGGCAAAATTTAACCTTGTAAATTTGGTTTACATTGTAAACTTTTCTATCTTTGTAATATGATTTAAAAACAGGCTATGACAATCTATAAAATAGATACAGAAAAAGTAACAACACAAGCAAAATATGCTCAGTTAAAAGGAGTAACCAGGCAGGCTGTGAAGAAATGGATAGAGAATGGTACAGTTGAAACTTTAAAGATACCTGAACTTGGTTTAGAGCTTGTTGTAATGGGCAGTGAACCAGAAGAAGTAGTAAATAAGAGAAGGGAAAAAATAAATAAGCTGTTAATGCTTCTAGATCAGGAAGAACAAAAAGCATCTTCTCAAAAAGAAAATGAAAAAGAATAGCACGGCTATTTTTTTTGCCTAAATAGTTTACAAAGTAAACTCAGTTTGAATTTTAAACCTTAAAAACTATATATTATGATCATTAACAAAGTATTTAACGAAGATGCTATGGTAACCATGTCCAAATTGCCTCAGCAAGTAGATTTAGTATTGACTTCTCCACCCTATAATACCAGTAGGGTAAATACTAAGAACTTGTATAATCGCAGGTATTCCAAGTTTGTGGATTGCATGAGTGATTCAAACTACATTAAATGGACAATTGAAATCTTTAAAGGTTATGAAAAGATATTGAAACCTAATGGTGTCATTCTTTATAACTTATCATATTCTGCTGAAAAGCCATCTCTTATGCATCAAGTTGTGGCAGCTATTATTGAAAAAACAGATTTTATGATAGCGGATACTATTGTTTGGAAAAAAACTGGGGGTGTTTTCCCCTGCGTAGTTTCACCCAATAAGCTAACAAGAGTTACAGAAACTATTTATGTATTCTGCAGGAAAAATGAATTAAAGACCTTTAAAACAAATAAGCGTGTCACTTCATTAAGGGAAACAGGGCAGAAAAATTATGCAAACATTACAAATTTTATTGAAGCTGCAAATAATGATGGTGCAACTGATTTAAACAAAGCAACCTTTTCAAGCGATCTTGTAGGTAAACTAATAGATATTTATGCACCAGATAAGTTTTCTGTAATTTATGACAGTTTCATTGGTACTGGAACTACAGCCCGTGCAGCTATGAAAAAAGATATGTGCTTTATAGGAAGTGAAATAGATCCAGATCAAGTAGCATACTTTCACACCTATCTTGAAAGTATACCTAAACTCGAAAGAAGAAATTATAAGATCCGTCTCCTTTTACATGAATTCCCTGAATAGGGAGGTTATCTAGAGGAAACTTTATTTCGATTAGTAATAAAAATTAAAATTGTCTCATTAATTACATATTTAAAATTGTTTTAGGATTAACAAGTAATATAAAGAGAAATAGATGCAATTACATTCAAAAAATTTACGGCAACAATTTGTTCAATACTCAAAACTGAATCTGGATCGAATAGGTACGGATTTCGGAATTGATTTAAGCTTCAATGAAAAAACTGATTTGACAGAAGCAGGCTTAATGCATGAGATTATTATTGAAACAACAATAACAGATAACAAGAATGAAAATTTACAAGATAAGCTAGATAGCTTGATTTTAAAACTTGGAGATAAATTTGATTTTGTAGGTTGTGACGGACTTCTTAAATATGTTGATGGAGAGGATTATACAATTATAGTAGTATGCCTTAATATCATTGAACATTTAAAAAGGGAAAGACTGCGAAAAATTGCCAATATTGATTAATTAAATAATTAAATATAAATTGGTTCTTATTGGGCTGTATTAATTTGAATTCATGTTCTACTCAGACTTAACATATGAATAAAGAGTAGGCTTTGAAATACCCATCATTCCGCAGATTTGATCAATTGAATGCTCCTTTGAATGATAAAGTTTTACTGCTAGCTTTCTTTTATCCTCATTTAATCCTTTAGGTCTACCACCAACTCTCCCTCGCGCTCTGGCTGCAGACAGACCAGCTTGGGTACGTTCTTGGATCAAGTTACGTTCGAATTCTGCCATAGCAGCGAAAATGTGAAAAACAAGTTTACCTGTTGCAGTTGATGTGTCTATGCTTTCTTGAAGACTTTTTAGAGCGATTCCCTCTTTTTCAAAATAGTACATCCATTCAATTAAATCTTTTAAGGATCTTCCTAATCTATCAAGTCGCCATACTACCAATGTGTCGCCTTTCCTAAGAATTTCTTTAAGTTTTGAAAGTGCTGGTCTCTCAGCTACTGTTCCGCTTATTTTGTCTGAAAAAATTTTTTCACATCCTGCTTGGGTTAAAGCATCGTGCTGCAAATCCACATTTTGAAGTTGAGTTGATATTCTGGAATAACCGATCAGCATAAGAATTAAATTTAGTAAAGAAACTCGTTAAGCGAATATAATATTTTAATTTGAATATTTAACTAAGTTTCTTTACTTTTTATTGTGCCAATCTGATGAAATTAGGCAGTTCTGGATCTGGGGATCATTAGTAAAGAAAAGATTCGTTTATTTAACAATGCTTCTTATCTACTTTTTTTTGTCTTACCTTAACACAACAATAACCAGAAGGAGTTTTTGGTATGAGAGCTAAGGATTCCGATATTATCTACTTTGATATTATCTACTGCGCCTTGTAAAGTATGATTCTAAATTAAAATTAGCATTTTCACCATGAGTGCAAATGGCTCAGGAAGCTTTTTTGTTTTGTTTACGATCCAGGCAAGAAAACTAGAGATATTTCAAATTTCAATGATTTAAACGGATATAGGTCAAAGGGCGATCATAGTTTCCAGGTTGAAGTTATTGTTAAAAATTAAGTTTAAATAACAGGTGCATTTAGTAAAAAAAGTTTTACAGGTTGAAATATGGAGTTTTTAGAATTAAGTGAGTCAATTTTCCAAAAATGGGTAAATAAGGATTTTAAAGGATATGATAGCTACATGTTAAAATATTTTCAATTAGATTATTGTCCAGAGCCATATCTATTACTGAAAGGTAAAGTTGATTCTTATAACTCTAAAACTTTATACTTTTTAACCACAAATCCTGGAAGGGGAGAAGATTATCAGCACATTAACTCAGTTAATAAAGATGTTCTATCAAGCGAATTAACTTATAAAGAAAACTCAAAAATGCTTTCCTCTATTTATTTAAAATCTATTAATAATGTAAAAGGGAAAATTAATAAGAAAGCAAGTGACCGAATTAAGGATATGTTAAAAATTGGTGAAGACTTTGATAATATAATTCAGATAGAGACATTTCCTTTGCATAGTGAAAGCCTTCCAATAAACCATAAGTTGAAAATTGTAAATAATTATAATAATAAATCCAAATTTACTTTTACATATTTAGAATCTTTAAAAAGTTATTTATTAGATAAGAATGTGATTGCAATATCATCTTGGAATGATGAATGGTTCAACTTTCAAAAAGGTATAATAATGTTACCTGAAAGTGCTAAAGAAGCAACCCTTTGTACTAAAATGGGGCAACCAACTGGGAAATTTGTTAATGGCTTCCTTAATTCTAATATTAAAGGATTAACTAAGATTCAAGGAAATAATAACCTTCCAGCAGAATCAGGTAAAAATATAATTTTAAAGGAGTTAACAAAATTGAAAGGTGAATTTTCTTAGAATTGTAAAGATGTTCGAAATGCATTTTAGCAAGTAATTCAGGGACTGTACTAAAGCTTATAAAGCGATGACAACAATTAATTCTTTCGTTCGGCACATTAATTTTACCCAAATTGATGGCATAAGATTTAAGAAACTTGGAGATTTTGGGGAACAATTGGCATATGGAATTTTGGAGAACAACGGATTTTATGAAATTGTTGATTTGAATAAAGGAAAAAATAATTTTCCATTTGCTGATTTTTGCGGTAAAAGAAATGGAATCAAGTATTTAATTAGTGTTAAGTCTAGGAATAAATACGAAAACAGTGGAAGGCTAAACTCTAGATATAAATTAGGTAATTCAGCTACCATACTACAAAAATTAAAAACAGAGAGTAAATTTTTGGAATTTAGGGATTGCGTACCAGCTTGGTTAGCAATATCATTCGAAGAAAAATCATTCGATGCATATTTTGGTACAATTGAACAGCTCAAAAATCACCGTGCAATTCCGATGTCAAAGAAGCAATTAGCTTGTTATGAAATCTTTGCTTTAAATAAAGAGCACGATTTCAAACCAGAAGACTTTATAAATAAATATAATTAATTGGTGGAAAACTTGAATTGACCTTAATTATATTTAGTATCCTACTGGGTTAACTAATGTCTTCATTAAAACCTACATGTGGAGTTTCTTTCTACTAAAATTTCAAAATCTCAGAATTAAATAAGCCACCATAAAAAAGTTTGCTATATAGTTTTAAATTATGCATCTCGTTCCATTTAAAAAAAACAAATTTTCATCCGCATATAATCTAAATATGCTTTTCCATAAAAATAAAACTTATATTATGGACAATCATTTAGCTGCGGGTTGGTGTTGGCTCCAAAGGATTAATATTGATAAACAATACAATCTCTTACATATAGATAGACATTATGATTTGCTTCACAATCACCTTGATTCTTGGGTAGATCTAATCGAAGAAAAAGGTTTGAATTTAAGTGCATATTCAATTGATCAACTGGTTGATTTTAAATCCAAAGAAGTTAACAGTATAAGTGGAGTTCAGTTTCCCTTATTTAGATATGATAATTATATTCCCATCTTAAATAGAATTTACCCAAATTTATTCGCTGAAAGAATTTTTGCAACCCATAAGAATGGTGAGAAATTTGATGAAATAGTGATTAATAAAGAAGTAGAGATTTGGGAATTACCGAATGAACTTGAAAGATTAGTTATAAAACAGTCTAGAAGATGGATTGTTAATTTGGATATTGATTATTTTTTTATTCCTAATGTTAGAAATCAATCCTATCAATTTTTATCTGATGAATATATTATTAGTATTTCAAAGCAATTAAAAAAAGCTATGAAAAATATAGAAGTTTTTACAATAGCTTTAAGTCCTGAATTTTGTGGCAAGAACTGGGATCCAGCTATGAGAGTGTGCAAAATGATTACTGACGCTATGGGGATAGAATTAGATGGTTTATTTGGTAAATCTAAATTCGGTTGATTGCTTTAAATGGATTTATAATTACTGTGATAGTACAAATAAAAGGATTATTTCAACGTCAAATGATTTCATTGTTATGAATTAATAAATAGAAAGTCCTGTATGATAAATGCTAATTCGATAAATTTCCTTAATGAATCCATTTCCAAATTATCAGTTTCAACAAAGCAGAGGTTTGAAAATTTTAGGCAATTTAATTTCCTTTCAATAGACAACTTACTAATTAAAAAGAGGGGAAATTTAGCAGATTTTTATACCGTAGCTAGCGATTTAACAGACGCTTTTCAAAAAATTAGAAGGGTTTCAGATGAACGTAATAGGCTAACAAGTGGCGATTTGAATGTGTTTAATATGTTTGGAGTAGGGGAGACAATGCACTCCTATATTCTTGCTAGCTTTTTAAATCCTCATTCAAATCATGGTCAAAAACATCTTTTCCTAAATGTTTTTCTGGATCTTATAGGAATTAAGCGACATTCAGATAATGAAAATTGGATTGTAACTGCTGAAAAGGGAAGAATTGATGTTCTTCTGAAAAGATCGTATCCACACTCTGTTGTAGTAATTGAGAATAAGTCCAATTATGCAGTTGATCAGTCGCACCAGCTTTACAGATATTGGCACCAAGAAATTTATAGACCTATAAGGGAGCGGCACCTATCTACTGATTATATTCTAAATCCACCATCCGAATATTATCAGCTTATTTATTTAACACCTTCACAAACGAAACTGCCAAGTGATAATAGTTTGATAAAACCAAGTGATTGGCCTAAAGATCTGCCAAGAGTTGTTCCAATGCAACCTCAGTTCCTATTCTTTGGTGATTTCATAGTGAAGTGGCTAGAATGTTCGTTACTGGAAGTACCGAAAGAAAATTTTCGATTACAAGAATATATCTTACAATATCTAGAACTTTGGAAATAACATTAATTTGATGCAAAAAGAACTATTAAACCAAGCAATGGCTGTTTTCGACAGTCCTGAGAAATGGCAAGCATTTTTAGATATGGTGAATCAAAAGGATGCATTGAAATGGCAATATTTTAAAAAAATAAAGCAGCCTTTGTTGAAATATTTTCACGAAAACCCTGTGGAAGGTTGGGTTTGTGAACCGTGGTCAAATAAAGATTACGATTTTAGATGGTATTTAAAAGATTTTGGGCCGAAATCACTTTGTTTGGCAATAGGATGGAGTTTTGAATTTCATCTTCACCTGGAAGATATTGTGGGGTTTGATTCTTTAAAGATTGATGATTTGTTAAAGACAGAATATTCAATGCTTTTAGCAAGTTTCGATAGGGTGGATAGGCAATATGAATCACACACTAAAGCTATGGAATGGAGGAATTATAGCTTCGGAAGTCCATATGATACCTACTTTGATAACAACCACATAGATCACCTGTCATGGTATGCTGGCAATGAAACCCAAAATTTTGTAAATCAAATAGTTGCTAAGGTTGAAAAATTTAGGAAAAGCCAAGAAATTACTCAGATGCTATATGAGTTAAATGAAAAGTCAAGAAAACTAATATCATAATGGCATATTTCATCTATCAAAATTTTCCAAACCAAAGTGTTAAAATCCATAGGGGCGATTGCTGTTTCTGCAATAATGGAATTGGATTACAGCGAAATATTTTAGGTGATGCAAATGGGCGATGGTTTTTGAGCTTAGGTAATGGATATCTGACCTATCAAGTTGCATCGGAAGTTGCTCAGCAATTAGCCCTGCAAATGGGAATTGAATCCCAAGATTGCCTTGTGTGTAATTCTTCGATCCAGCGTTAGTAACTTCATTACAAAAAAAAATATGCCTATTAATGTTATTGATTTATTGGAGACAACTGAATGTGGGCCTGAAGCTTATAATGAAAATGGTGAAAAGCAAGAGGTGTTTCTAAACCAAGGGTCAATCGATGGGGCTTGTGGTCCTTATAGCATTCTTATGGCTCTTTTAAGTATTGGGTTAGTAAATAGAGATGAAGTAACGTCTTTCAATACTGATGGAAGAACAAGACTTGGTAAGTTTTTGAAGAATATAGGTAATGACTATAATACCTTATTTAGAGATGGAACCCATTTGCACGACTTAGAAAAAATCGTAAAAGCATCTTATGGTGGACAACTTTCGATTGAATTTGAAGATTCAAAAAATAAAAAGATAATAAATTTTACGCTTGAACATCTTAAGCAAAACCACCCCACAATCATAGGGCTTAACTATTCAGGAGGTGGCCATTGGATGCTTGCCGTTGGTTTTGAATCAGACGCTAAAGGTCAAATAAATAGATTACTCTTACTTGATCCTTCGGGAAATAAACCAGTAGTATCATCCTGGAACACGATCATTGATTTAAATATTACCAAAGCTGGTATCTATCCATATAAATGGTGGACTGCAGATTATCATATCCAGTTTGACCAAGCGATAGCCTTATGGAATAAAAAAGTTAAGTAGTATCTAAAGGTTTGGATTAGCCTTTAACTATATCAATTAATAAATCAATTAGATCAGGTTTGATATTCTTGTTATCTTTAAAATAAGATTTCAATTGATTAAAATTAGTGAGACTGAGCTTTGATTCTGCAATTTCAAATAGGATAGACTCATTATTTTCTGATTTGGCCTTTTCCAAATCGCCATAGTTTTTTAAATCAAAGGATTTTGAAAAAACACAGTATTGGCCTATTTCAAATTCAACTCCTAGAATTAGGTTGTACTTCCCAGAGGTTAATGTTTTCTGCCGATTTAGGTATTTAATGCTTCCCGAACCTAAAGGATCAAAAGTTATTAATTCATTTTCTATAAAATTATCTTCAATTATTGAGTTTAAACTCTTTTTCCCTTCCAGGTTTGCTGGTTTTTTTAGTATTCCTTTTTGCCCTTCCGAGATTGCTAAAAGCCCTGCCGAAATTTCTTCTAAATAGAGTTCATCTTGTACCTTACTCCATTTTTTCGGAATACAATTTTGTCCATGTAAAGCTCCGATCAATCCACCTGTGAATGCCGCAATACTATCTGTATCACTACCAATACTATTAACAGCTTCATTGATTGCCTCTGTCGGATTGTTATGAAAAATACAAGTAAGATAGATACCAGCTAGAACAGTAGATATTCCTGATCCTTTAGTTGAGTTTTCATAACAACCTAATTGAACCAAAGTGTCTTTGACAGAGATGTTTTTTTGAATAGCAACATATAAATCTCTTAAATATTGCTGGGTTTCATTTAGGGTAGCTGTAAACTCATGTTCAAAATTTTTTCCAAATGAGTTCCATTCTAATTTCCAATCGAGAAAAGATTTCTTGTTCAAAAACGCCAAGTGAAACTTTTGGTGAATGTCTTTTCCTAAATATGCAATAAATGAATTTGGATTAAAATCTTCAGGTCTAAATTGGATAATATGGTTGATAGCAAAACCATACAGTATAGCTCCAATTATTGCTCGTGGGTGACCATGAGTAATGATACTATTAGCAAAAATTTCTTCTTTAATTTTTTCTTCATTCCCTAAATTAGCAAGTGCAATGGGTAAAATTCTCATGGCAGCCCCATTTGCGCCGCTATCCCGATAATCAATAACTGAATCTTTTACTTTAAAGGTGAAGAAGTTTTTATTCCATTTTGCAGATTTTCTTGAAATTTTTATTGCAGCATTTTTTACTGTCCTACCACCACCCCGTGCGTAATGCAACCAATTAGGAAGTTCAACCTTTGAAAAATAGTGTTGATCTACATCTCCATTCTCCTTGATACTCCTTGCAACCGAAAGCATAAGTTGGGTATCATCTGAGTAAGATCCAGCCTTTATGAAATCGGTATATCCTAAAAATCTGCCTCCAACAGTTTTTTGCCAATCGAAAAATCTATCGATTCTTGAGGCATTATATTTCTTCTGAATCGAGTCCTGAGATTTTTCGAACTCTGTTATCCAGCCTAAGGCGTCCCCAATAGCAGCCAATTTAATACTGCCTTTGTATTTAGTTTCTGGCTTCATTAGTTTCTTTGTGATGTAAAAAGAGATTCATCAATAACGAACTTCTCTGTACCAAGATAGCCCAACGCAGCTTTCGCCGAAGCAAGATCCTTTGCATCCTTAAAGCAAACTTCCAAAACATCGTCATACTTGATCATATCCTTCACTAATATTTCAGCTTGGACATCTGTAGGATACTTTGCTTTCAAATTACCTCTGGATGCTATTCTGCTTCCTGAAAAACTGTTTATTGTAAGGTTATCTTGAAATAACTGTTCAAATTTTCTTAAGTCGCCTGATATGCCATATTGCTTTTTAGCGCAATTGGAAGCAGCATTCGTAACTGCAAATAGTGTTTCCTTTTGATAAATGTATTTTGGGTTAATTTTTAGCACGCACCATTGTATATGAGGCTGATCAGAGGTACGTTCCCTAAATTTATTAAAAAGGAAATAATTTGGAAAGGATAGTGAGAGGTTAATGTAATTTTTGTCGTCATACCTTACTTTATCGGTGAATTCGACAAAATCCAAGATATCAGTTTGGTAAATGTCCAGTTGCTCAAGGTAAGCCCTGGAATATAAAAAGCCATTTTCCAGAATGCTAAGAAGGTTTATAGTAGGAGTGAAGTGAACTAAGTATTCAATCCCCTTTGAAGATATTTGCCTTTCGAAATGATCGAAGTCAGTTTTATTATCCATTTGAGTTAAAAAGGAAGGTCATCAGGTTCTTCTTCATAAACTAAGGGCGCAGATAGTCTTGCTTTTGGCTTTGAACCAATTACATCAACAAATTTTTCTGAAATTTCAGCTAAATATCTCGTTGAATCTCCGCTACTTAGTAGATATAGTCTTTCCCTTGCTCGGGTCATTGCAGTATACAAAAGCCTTCTTTCAGTCGATATATGGACTTCATCATCTTCTTCATTGAAACCATTCGGATAGGGTATTACACCTTCATTGCAATCTAATATAAATACTGCTTCAAATTCTAAACCTTTAATTGATGATAATGTACATAGTTTAATGGCATCACTTCCATAGTTTACATCATTATTAAAAACTACTTCAACTGAATGACCTTTTGAGTTTAAAAACTGCTCTATTTCTCTGATCCCATACCTGTTCCTGTGAAGGATGACAATCCCTTTGTATAGCTTTTTAAGATTAGCCAATTCGGTATGTAAGTAGTTCATTTGTTCTTGCCAGTTCGAGAAATAACCTACAACGGGCTTGGTATCTCCCTTTCTTGCAGTTTCGACCTTTGTAAATTCGTCCTTGTCTTGCTCTTTTTCCAGTAAGGAAATAGCTGCTTCTACAATTTTGACAGTACTGCGATAATTTTTTTTAAATTCAATCGTTCTGCCTCCCCGTACATTTATTCCTACTTCACTCCACGTGAATCCACTTTTATAAATTCGCTGAGCAGCATCTGCGATAAGTGAAATACTTTTGGTTTCAGCAGAAACAAGTTTCGATAGCGCAATGATTTGGGCCTTATTTAGGTCCTGTGCTTCATCTATTATAAGGTGTGTAAACGGTGGGACAAATCTTGGATTTTTATCGATTGCCTTTATTGTGAATAAGGCATAATCATCAAAATCTAACATGTCCAAATTGTCGAGTTCTGAGTCATATCCTTGATATATCTTCCAGATCAATTCCTTGTCTTGCTTCGTAACACGGTCATTTGATCCTCGGCCAGTCCTTTTTGCATCTATATATTCTTGAATATTATTAAAGAGCTTTCCTTTAATCCATGAAATTTCTTCTACAAAAAAATCTATATTCTTTTTTGACAGACTGGAGCCAAGTGGAATAACCTTAGATTTAACCTGGTTGATTAAATTAAATTGGGCATCTCCCTTAATTGTGTTAGTTACGTTAGAATATCCATTAGCTTTCAAAAAGTGGTATGCCCAACGGTGAAAATTTGTTACTTCGACATTTAGACCTTTAGGAGATGTTTCTAACAACATATCACTATCTCTCTGGTATCCGCCACCTACGTATGGTCTTAAGGCCATGATATACGAAGCAAGTGTTTTATTATAAGTAAATATTGCCACTTTGGCTGCCTGAAAGAGATTGCTTTGTGTATCAAGTAGGTGTTTAGCTCGGTATAGAGCAACAGTTGTTTTCCCGCTCCCAGCAACACCTTTTATCTGTATAGGCTCTGTAGGAGGTAAGAATAAAACCCTTTTTTGTTCCCCAATTAATGTGATGGCTTTTAACATAACGCTTTATCTAAATATTACGAATGTGGCATTCAACTAATGTTGGTCCGCAATATAAGATTTAACCTATGTATTCCAACCTTTAATGTCGGATTTTGGGTAAATGGAACAATAAGCTATTCTATAGATAGCATTTTGTGAGTAAAGAGTCTTTTGAAAATTTGATAGGATGTATGAAAAGAAAACAAAAAACCCATCTTGTTGTATCAGATGGGTTTCCATTTGCTTTATTGTCTTAAATTATTCTTTTTTCATTTCATTCACTTGTTCAACAATATCTGTTGCATCAATTGCTAAATATTTTCTAAATTCCCGAATATCTGTTGAACCCATCATTTTCATTATTTCAGTTTCACGCCATTTTCTACCTGTTGCACCCTTAAACATTCTGGTTACAAAAGTACGTCTTAATGAGTGTGCAGTAATCAAGTTTTCTTTGTAAGCACTTAGATCAACCAAATCCTTTTCAGTGAGCTTTTTGCGGAATACGTTGATTTTCCTGCGTTCAATATTATGTTTCACATACAGAGTAAATAATACTTCTTTGATCTGTCTGTTAAATTCCTGTTGGCTCCATAGTTTAAGGTTCCAATTGTAACGGTCTAATATGATCTTGATGCGTGGATCAAGATCAATTGGTATCATAAAATCACCATCTGTTTTGGTTGTTCTACCTCTTAACATTCCATCACCATCAACATAAAAACCACCTGCCTTTTCAATATCCGAAATACGCAAAGAGGTTAAACAGCCGAATACCATCAGATCAATGGTTTTCCTGTATTCTTGGTTCCGTGGTTCATTCCACAACAATTCAATTTCGTTTTCATCAAGTGTGATTACCTCTTTTTTCTCTGTTAGTTTTTTCCATTTCCTATATCGGGGATCAATTTGGATTAACTTTTCATCTTGCACCCAATTCAGGAACCGTTTGAACCGTTTGATGTATGAACCAAATGTGTTATTTTTAATATCATTACCATTTTCATCCATCAGGAAATATGCGTAAGTCAGGTAAAATTTATTGTTCAGATGTTGTAATGATAACGGTAATTCTGAATTAATAAAGTGTTGGGATTTGAAAAACTCCAACGTGATTTTTGCCCAACTTCTGTAATGTTTTGCAGTATCACCTATGCCCTTAACCTCTTGTTTGGTGGCGGTTAATGGGAAACCTGTAATCTCTTTTGCGAATTCGTATATTAATCCTCTGAATTGTTTTGCATCATCACTAAAATCAATATTCACATTTAAACCCAATTGGCTTAGATTATCCAAAATGGATTGTTTTTCAATCTGAATTTCATTGTTGAATGATGTAGCCTTTTCATCTATTTCAATTAACTCCATTTCAGACACCAATGCAACCGCACGTTTTGCGCTTAAACTATCTTTTAGTTTTTGGGCGTGGATTTCTCTCTCCTTTATTAAGTGTTCATATTCCGCTTTAACCACTGAACCTGTAGGTTCTACATTCTTTGCCACCAAGCTATTACTAAGATTTAGCAGGTCTGTTTTAAGTTGGTTGATTTTTTGGTTGATGTTGGCACTGTCTGGGTAATTGGTCACCACTTGTTGTTTCTTATCATCAAATTGTGATGGTTTCAGCGTGATACCCAAACTGAATGGAGTTGGTTTAGAATCATATGTGTATCTTACCAATAGTGCAACATTCTGTTTATCTCGTGATGGTCTGGTGGTTACTTTTACTGAACCTGTTTTGATAGGTTTTGCCATAATATTTACCCTAGTTTAGTTATACACTGAAATTTCATGCTTAACGCACTTGAAAACCTGCGTAATGATACTAATAGAAGGGTTTATGTGTTAAGTGATGCGTTAAGCAATTTAAGAAAAAACCGCCAAAATATAAAACTGATAGGGATGAAAATCATTTCAGAAATCCCAGCGGGATCACAAAATAAAAAAGCCTTTCCTGGTTTCAGGAAAGGCTTTTTTATTTTAAATTCCTACCGTTATTGAATAACGATCTTCTGGTGACTGGTCGTGTTGCCGTTCCGCAGGTTTACCAGGTAAATCCCAGGTTTCAGGTTTAGTTTGCGGGTGTTGATCTGAATGGTCTGGCTGCCTTTTAATACCTCGGTAGCAATAAGGCGGCCGTTCAGGTCATGAAGGTCTACGGTTGCCAGTTCGTGCTCGTTCATGGCGCGGTCCAGTTTCAGGTTCAGTTCGCCGTTGGTAACCGGGTTCGGATAAACGGTCAGCTTTAAAGACGGCGCGCCTTTGCTTTCTACCACTATCACTTTGCTGTAAGCGTATTTGCCGTCGTGGTCCACTTGTTTCAGGCGGTAATAGTTTTTGCCGCCAGCGGGCTGCGTATGGTTAAATCTGTACTTGTGGTTAGTTGAGCTGGTGCCGTTTCCTTCCACGTACCCTACCGATTCAAAATTGCGGCCGTCGGTGCTGTGCTGAATAGAGAAATAGGCGTTGTCTTTTTCGGTAGCGGTTTCCCAGTTTAAGGCAATACCTTCTTTGCTGGCGCTGCCATTAAAGCTTATCAGTTCTACCGGTAACGGTATAATGATCATGTCATCGCATTCTTCCAGGTTAAAAGTTACAGCACCTACCAAGGTTCCGGCCTGGGCATACACTTCGATGGTGGAGTTTTCGCCGTTATGGAAGGTGGCGCTGTCTACGATGTAGCGGAAAACATCGGCCTGATCGTAGCGGTAAGTAGAAGTGTTCAGGCCGGTGAATTTAATGAGGGAGTCGTCGTAGACGTTCTGTACGCTGTATTTGTAACGGCTTATGTAAGTTAACTTTGGCGAAACGGCCGGCAGGTTCTGGCCCGGAAGCTCGAACATAACGTGCATAAACGGGTAACGGCTGGAGTTGAAAATCTTGAATTTTATCTGGGTGGTTCCGTTACCCTGGTCTACTGCGCCATAGTATTCGAACCGGAAACAGTTGTCTTCCATTACGCAAAGCGGGTCAGTATCGCAGCCGGCCGGGCAGGGAGTGCCTGATTGAGCAAAAGCCGGGCTTGTAAAAAGACAAAATAATAGTGCAAGAATCGGAAGTAATTTTCTTTTCATGGCTTTAAAAAGTAAAAGTTTTAGACTCGATATTGTAGTGTTTGGTGATTTGTATTTCGGTTTTGAAGGTTTTAACGCCGCGTCGAAAAGGAGGTTGGTGCCCAAAAAGTGTCCATTTTAGGGATTATATGGATATATTGTAATAGTGCAATTAAAAACGCTTGAATGGCGTTAATTGGGAATGGTTGGCGTGGAAAAGCTTAAAAAACATGGAGGATTTTTGTTGGGATTGCAAGGGTGCCGCCGGGGAAAAAGGTAAATTTCAGGAAGGGTAATAAAAGAAAATGGAAGCACCTTTAAACTCTAAGCCAGTTTTGAAAAATTTATATTGTGCTTGTCTGGTTAGGGGTGTTTTTGAATTGTTTTTGTGCAAATTTAAAATGAGATATGCTTCTTTCCTTTGAGCTGAAAACAAGGAAAACTGCTTTCCTTTAATTAAGAAAAAGAAGATAGGTTGAGAAGGGAGTGTTCCTGAGAATTTACCGGGTAATTTACAGTGCCGGAAAGGCGCCAAAGCGGGAAGCCAGCACTTCTGCACGAAAGTCGAAGATCTCTTTCAGCCGCCGTTTTACTACGAATTTATGGACCAGCTTTCCGAGAAAACCGAAAGGTAATTGATAATGCACGAGGTCGGTCATTTCTACGCCGCCCTTAATTTCTTTAAAAAAGTGAGTGTGGTGCCAGAAGGCATAAGGGCCGGAACGTTGCTCGTCTATAAAGTAGTGCAGTTCCCTTACGTGGGTAATTTCCGTCAGCCAGAAGAACCGCATGCCCGGGAAAGGTTTAATGTAATAGGAAATGAGCTGACCGGGGTACATTTTGCCGGAACCGGAATCCGACAGCATTTCAAACCCCAAATAAGCCGGCGTTATTTCCTTCAGATTGGCAGGAGTGGCAAAAAAGTCCCATGCTTGCTCCAGCGTGAGCGGTAATTGCTGAACCCGTTTCAAAACATAAACGCCCATGAATTTTCTTAAATCGCTATATAAACAGCCGGAAAAACTGTTTACAGTATTCTTCCGGCCAAGCATCCGGTAGAAGGTAACAGCTATGAGGTATTATGGTTTAAATATTAAGAAGTGAATTTGGAGGAAAGCAGCCGGAAGAAATGCATATGGGAAAAACGATCGTGCTGCCAAATAAAAAAGCAGGACTTAACGCGTTAAGCCCTGCTTTTTCCGGTAAAATAGATACGGTTTTACTTCAGGTTATACCGCACGCCTACGCCGCCCTGCAGGTATAGGTTAACATTATCTACTACTTCCAGAAACAAGTTAACATCGGCAAAAATACTCAACGGCAGGTCCGAAAAAGTATATTCCAGACCTAACACACCGTCTACCCCTAAATCGATGTTGGTATAGGAGTCTGAATACCAACGGCGGTATTCATCGTAATAATGGTACTCGATCTTATGCGCCCGAAGTTGTGGGCCCAGACCTAAATACCATTTAAGTTCTTTGGCTGATTTCGTGGCTTTGCTTTTTAAAAAATGCACCTGAAGGGCAACCGGGTTCGAAGCTTCGTAGGTGCTGTAGCTGTAATATTTGTATTTATCATTTTTATAAAAACGTTTGCGGAAATAAGCTTCGCTGTGGTAACGGCCGCTGAAATAATAGGGCCGGCCAACCACTACTTCTATATCGGTGTTTTTGCGATAGAATTTTGCCGAGAGGCCGGTGGGGTCGCCGGCTTTTATGCCCAGACCGATGGTGCCGGCACCTTGGCCGAACACGAAAGAAGTGGAAAATAAGGCTACGGCCAGTAAAAGGGCGCGCAAAGAGGTGAATTGTGAGAGCATACTGCCGGAATTAGTCTTTGTCATAAAAACAAACAGGTTATTTTAAAGTTTGGTAAAGTTACTACCTAACTTTAAGCAGACAAACCTTTTCCGGCTCGGGGCGGTAAATCCGGAACTTTCCGGCGCTAAAATCAGAATTTTATAAATAGCGGGTATTGGGTGATCCGGCGGACCTTGTAAAGTTCGTGCTCCGATTTAATATAAAGCATAAGGTCCGAACCTTTGCGGGTGGTTTTCAGGCCGGCTTGCATTAGGCTGGAGAATGCTTCTTCGTTTTCGTAAAGTAAAAGGTGCGAAACATCTTTCGAAAGCAGGTTGTAAACCAAGACGTTGATCTGATTGGCGGAGATGTATTCCATAGGTTCTTCCTTACATTAATTTACGGAAAACTTTTTTTTAAGCGGAGTTTCTAAAGGGCATTAAATGTTTAGCGTGTTAAAAAAGTTCATTTTGCTGGTTTAACCGTAAAAGATTAACCGTTTCATTTTGCCTGACCAAACTACCTACACTATTTTATAATTAAAAAAGAATAGCTATGAAGAGGTAATTCTAAGGGCTGAATCGGAATAAGGGGTTCCTGAACTGAAATTGGTATGCAAAAGGATAATAAAGCCGAAGGGTTTAGAGTTGGGTTCTAAAGGAACGGGCATTGCAAAGCGAATGGTTTACAGGACAAACTTTTTAGTAGAGGTAAATTTTAAAGAAAGCTGAGACCAGAAATTTGCACGATAATTTGTAAATCGGGAATAATAATTAGGATAAACAACTGATTTATGTATATTTGCCGGATTCAGTGCCGTATTCCAGAATATTAACGAAAGAGAAAGTCTTTCCTGGATACCGGTAGCAGCGGCCGCAATTTGTTTGTAGTCCAGGGTAGTAGTTTAAGGATTTAGTTTGATTACAAAGATGAAGCTATTACAACGTATTTTGAATCTGAAATCTCAACGGGAAGTTCCGGGAGCCATGGCTAAGCCTGCAGGGTTGGAGTATTACCTGCTGGAATGCTGGAACCAGTACGCCGATCTTCCGGATGCCCTTTTGCTTTACGTAGACCGGATAAAAACGCGGGAAGAGTGGGAAAAGCTGGGCTTTACGTTTGAGTTTAACAAATACGGCCAGATCCGGAAACTGAAGATCGAAAACCGGTATTTCAGCTTTATCCAGGCAAGCCAAAGCAACCCTTTGGAAAAAGAAGCGATCCGGACCGGCAAAAGGTTAACCAGTAATCCCCTGCACATTGCCATGCTCCTGGAACGGGGCTGCAGTCCATCTGAATTTGTGCACGCCATAAAAACGGAGGAAGAATAGATTTTAGACCTCTAAAAGCAGCGTTTTTCCGGAAATCCCGTTTACAGGTATTCCTGTCCGGAAGAATATGGCAAACAAGCGGTTTTTAAGAATACTTTTCAACGTACTGGTAATTGTTTTCGGGGGACTGGCACTCTGGCAGTTTTCCTTTTTTAGACCCTATTTCGGACAACCACCGGCAATAACGCACCGGATATCAGGAAATCAGACTGGTCCCGAGGACAGTGTAGTAGCTGCACCCGGCCTTCGCTACCAGCGTAATGCTTTTGCCCGTTTCTGGCTGGGCGACCATAACCGCCAACGCTGGGCAACGCCCGTACAGGTACCCGTTTTCCGTACCGGTCAACCGCCGCACTTTTTTAAAATTCTGAAAAGGGGAGGAGGCATGCAAACCATCAGCTTTACGCTGACCGATATAAATGGTACTGCTTATGCGTTACGTTCGGTAGATAAAAACCCCGTTTTTGCGCTGCCACCTTTTGCCCGGTACACCCTGGTCAGAAGTTTTGTACAGGACCAGATCTCCGCTGCCGATCCTTACGCTTTCCTGGTAGTGGCTGAACTTGCCCGTGGGGCCGGCATCCGCCAAACCCAGCCCCAGGTTGTTTTTGTAATGCCCGGCGATCCTGCTTTTCAAATCTTCGGAATTCATAAAGGCGGCTTTTTTAACCTCAGTCAGAAATATGTAGAACCGAGCAGCTTAAAGCAGCCAAACGAAAAATTCACCGGCTTTTATACTACCTTAGAGATGTTCCATATCCTGGACCGGGATCCTGCTGCTTCTGTAGAAAGTGCTTACTACTTAAAATGCCGCCTCTTCGATCTGCTGATCAGCGATTGGGACCGCCATGCCGGGCAATGGGATTGGTTGGGTTTTTCCGGGCCAAAAGGTACCGTTTTCCGGCCCCTGCCCAAAGACCGCGACCAGGCACTCGGATATTACGAAGATGGCATCATCCCCGCGTTGCTAACCAGTAAAATCGGAATCAGGAAATTTACTTCCTTTACGGAAGAATATAATGACGTAGAAGGGTTCACTCACAACGGCCGGCAGCTGGATGAAAGATTCCTGAAGCATTTAAAGCGGGAGCAATTTATAAAGACAGCTAAGGATTTACAGTTGGCCTTAACCGATATGGTGTTGAAAAATGCGGTAAAGCAATATCCCCGAGAAGTGTACCCTGAAGCAGCCCCGAGCATTTACCGGAAATTAAAAGCCCGAAGAGATAAATTACCGGAAGCTGCGCTGGAATTTTATAAGGTTTACCAGGATTAGGCTACTTTTTGGATGGAATGCTACTCGCCCTACTCTTTAAGCTTTGTGAAGTTCTGAGCTCCGGTTTTCTTTCAGGTTTAAAGAAATAATTGGTAAGAAATTATTTGCCTGAATAACTAAAATTAAATTCTCCCGGATTTGGAAGTTTATTAGCATAACCTTATTTTTGCACCCACAAAAGCATTGAAATTATGCCAATGCTTTACGTTCTGCGCACGTGGTGAAACTGGTAGACACGCCATCTTGAGGGGGTGGTGCCTTACGGGTGTGGGAGTTCGAATCTCCCCGCGCGCACTTTCTTCAAAAGGTCCTGTTGCTTTATAGCGGCAGGACCTTTTTTTGTTTTTTGGTCTTTATAAAACGAAAGGCTTTTAAATGAAAAAATCCGGTAAGTTTTAGTTTACCGGATTTTCTGTTTGCTCATTTACTTTCTAGACTTTACTCCACTACAATTTTCCGGGTGCTAACCTGCTCTCCGGATTTAACCTGAAGCAGATACATTCCTTTGGTTGCCGGAATCGTGAGTTCCTGGTTGATTTGATTATTGGCAGCTTTTAGTTCCTGGTGTAAAATCTTTCGTCCGAGAAGGTCGGTAATGGTAACTTCGGCTTTGGCATTTTTCAGGTTGCTGATCTGTAGCTGGAATTTGCCTTGGTTAGGGTTGGGAGAAATGGAAATATTAATTTCGGGTTTTCCTTCTTTCAATCCGAGTACTTCAGGGCCTAGTTTTACGATCCAATAATCAGTGCTTCCCCAAGAACCTTGGCTTTTATCGCCGTAAACAACGGAATAAGAATATCCTCCTAAAACAAACCCACCATCTGTGGTTTGACGAAGATTTCGAAAATAATCAGTTGAATTTCCACCAATAGTTTTATCCCACAGTCTATTTCCATTCGCATCAAGTTTTAATATCCAGTAATCATAGTCCCCGATTGGATCTTGGCTTTTATCAGCTGAAATATAAGATCGAGAATCTCCGCCCAATATAATGCCCCCATCCTGGGTTTGAGCAATGCTTAATAAATGGTCATCAGCACTTCCTCCAAATGATTTTTCCCAAAGTAAAGCGCCACTAGAACTCAGCTTCATTATCCAGTAATCATTCCCTCCTTTAGAGGCTTGGCTTTTATTACCGGAGGTACCAGAATTTGATATTCCACCTAGTATATAGCCGCCATCGATTGTTTGAGCCAAGCTAATTAACTCATCAGAGCCGCTCCCTCCGATAGTTCTATCCCAAAGCTTATTGCCACTAGCATCTACCTTTACAACCCAATAGTCATTGTATCCTAGGGAGGGCTGGGTTTTATCCCCGGATATACCGGAAAAAGAATAGCCACCTAAGATGAAACCCCCATCGGTTGTTTGGGTGAGGCTATTTAACCAATCAGCATTGCTTCCTCCATAGATTTTGTCCCAAATTTTATTTCCGGCAGCATCCAGCTTTACGATCCAGTAATCAGGGCCACCTATTAATGGTTGACTTTGATCGCCGGATGGGCTGGAACCGGTAAACCCACCTAATATGTATCCTCCATCATTAGTTAAAGCCAGACTAAATAATTTATCTACAGAATTTCCACCGATTGTTTTATCCCAAAGTTTATTGCCAATTGCATCCAGCTTCACTATCCAATAATCAAGATCTCCCTTCGATGCCTGGCTTTTATCTAACGAGATTCCTGAATTTGAATACCCTCCTAAAAGGTAGCCCCCATCCGGAGTTTGAATGAGGTCAGACAAATAATCCTCGGCGCTTCCTCCAAAGGTTTTATCCCATTGTTTATTTCCGTTGGCATCCACTTTTACAATCCAGTAATCCTGAAGTCCTTGATTTATTTGCGTTTTATCACCCAAAATACCAGAATTTGAGATACCTCCTAAAATATAGCCACCATCTGATGTTTGGCGTAAAGAAAGCAATTCATCCTGGCTATCTCCACCAAATGTTTTATCCCACTGTTTTACAGGTGCAACTTGGGCCTTTGAGGTTTGAGGTGAAATAATTAATGAAAAAACTAGCAGGCCGAAAATTAAAAATCTTTTCATGGACAATTAAGCAGCGGTGTGAAAGAAACTAAAGAGATGTTGCAAGTTAAAAACAAAACATAAATTATAGCAAACAATTGGCTAATTATACTTTTGTTAACATACAAACTACGGGTAGAGCTCTTCCTGCTTAAATTCTCTACCATTTAAAAACTCCGCTCAAACGGATTTTCCGGGGTAACCAGCAGCACGTTTTCCCGCTCAACAACTACGCTTCCGGGAGCAGCGCCTTTGGGTTTTCGTACAAATTTCTTGGGCGTGTAAATTACCGGGCAGAGGGAGTCGGTTTTGCGTTTGGAGTAGTAGGCGGCCAGTTGGGCGGCTTTTTCGATTACCGATGTGGGAAAGGTTTTGCCGGATTGGTATTTGATGACTACGTGCGAGCCGGACACGTCTTTGGCGTGGAGCCAGAGGTCGTCTTTGTGGGTGTGTTTCTGGGTGAGGATGTCGTTGTTTTTGGCGCTTTTGCCTACCAGTATTTTAAAACCTTCGGATGAGAATTCGCGGAAAGGACTTTCGGGTTGTTCGGTTTTGGCTTCGGTCGAAAAATCATGGGCTTTCATGAATTGCTTCAGTCCTTTTACGTCGGTAATGCCAGCCAAAGCTTCCAGCTGTTCTTCCAGATGAATAATTTCTTCGGTTTTCCGGAGGGCCTTTTCTTCCAGTAGTTTTAATTCTATCTGCTGGTTTTTGCCTTTCTTATAAAGTCGTTCGGCCGTTTTTTGCGGCGTTTCGTTCGACTTTAATTTTATGGTGCGGTTCAGGTCCTGGTAAAAATCGTAGAGTTCCACTTCCGTGGCGCGGGGCGGAATGTTGCTGAGGTTGGCCATGATGATATCGGCCGTTTGCGAGAAGCTGGTATCGGTTTTTAAGGACCGCTGTTTTTGTTCTACCTGGCTTAACGTTTGTTCAGCGGCATGTTTCCGTTTTTCCAGTTGCTGCTTAATTGTCCGGAAATTCGTGGAAAAGAACTGGGTAGAAAGGAATTTGACCGTAAAGTATTGCGCCGCTTCCACCGGGTCTTTGTACCAGGCAATTTCCTGCCCAAGCGGCAACAAGCTTAACCGGATCTTGCCTTCCAGTTCTATAATGTAATAATCCGGTTGTTCTAAAAGCTGAAGCAGTTCCGAAAAAAGTTTCTGTTGCTCATTTCCGGGTAGTTCTTCAAACTGTTTTTCCTGAAGCCAGATCAGCGGCAGGTCGCCCAGGGTTGGCACCAGTTTCTGAAGGTACTTTAAGGAAAGCGGAAAATCTTCCGGGTTTATTTGAAATTCCCGGTCCATGGCCCAGGGGTTCAGCAGAAAATCGTCGGGGAATTTTTTATGGAAACGGCTTACCGGTTGCCGGTCCTGAAAAACCACCAGGTTAGAGCGGTTGCCGAACATTTTAAACAGCAGCGTAAACCCTTCCGAGAAACTGAAATAAAAGCTCCGTTCATTTTTGTGCTGCACCACATCGGTTATGGTTTGCCCGATAAGTTCCGGAAAAAGGTTTACCGTATTCTGGCGCTTGCGGTGGAAATCGGCAGGAAAAGCCAAGGCCGAAAAGCCGGAAGTCAGCATGGCCTTGATGTAAAAATCTTCCTGCCCGTTCGTAAAACCCAGCACCAGTTCATCCTTTTCCTGACTGAAACATTCGGCCAGCTTAAAGCCAACAAGTCTGCTCTTTAAAGCCCCGCTCAGCTGTTTCAGGAAGTAGTAGTTCAGGTGCACTTTTTAAATTGTTTAATGGCTAAATTGTTGGAGGCTGTTTGTTAAAAGTTAATGGTGTAAATTCCGAAAAAAAACTAAAACAGTAAGGTGAAAACCTGAAACAGGAGAGCCTTGATCGAAGAAATTACTAACTCTTAGATGACCAGCAATTTAGCACTTTAACCATTAAACAATTTAGCTAAACAATTTAACCATTAAACCATTTAGCAATTAAATTGAAGCCCATCGTAGCCGAGTTTGATGAATTCCGGGAGTTCTTTTTCTACTTCGGCGTGGAAACCCAGCAGGTGGCTGATGTGCGTTAAATAGGCTTGTTTGGGTTGCAGTTCTTCCAGAATCTGAACGGCTTCGGAAAGCGAAAAGTGGGAGATGTGCGGTTCGCGGCGAAGGGCATTCAGCACAATTACGTCGGAACCTTTTATCTTTTTCTTTTCTTCGGCGGAAATAAAGTTAGCGTCGGTAATGTAGGTGAAGTTCCCTACCCGGAAACCCAGCACCGGAAGTTTGTAATGCTGCACCCGGATAGGGGTGAAGGTTACGCCTTCGATCTCGAAGGGTTCTTCGGAAATCGGGTTGAGCTGTACGCGCGGAATGCCGGGGTAATTGATGCCGGAAAAGATGTAACTGAATTCTTTTTGCAGTTGGTTAATTACCCGTTCTTCGGCATAGACCGGCATGTCTTTATGCTGGGAGAAATTGAAGGCGCGGATATCGTCCATGCCGGCGGTGTGGTCTTTGTGTTCGTGGGTAAACACGAGCGCATCGAGTTTTTTGATGCGCTCGCGCAAGACCTGTTGCCGGAAATCGGGGCCGGAATCGATGATAAAGCTTTTGCCGTTGACTTCCAGGTGCACGGATACACGCAAACGCTTGTCGCGGTAATCGAGGGAATGACATACCGGGCACTCGCAGGCAATTACCGGAACGCCCTGCGAAGTACCGGTTCCAAGCAACGTTACTTTCACGATTCGTCGGCCTGGTTTTGGATTTCAGCCAGGAACTCCTGATTTTTTTCGCTCAGCCGGCTGGTGTCGATGGTAATATTCCGCAGGATCTCGTACAGGCAATTTACCTTTCCCTCCAGGGCGTAGTATTTATTTACCACCACCACTTTCATATCTTTCAGCACGCAGTAACCCGCTTTAAAGTTGCCTTTCTCGTAGCGGAGCATGTAATCCGATTCGGCAAAAAGGTCTTCAAGTTTGGTTAAAAAATGGCGCGTGTACTTCAGCTCCATGCAATACTTTTTTACTTAAGAAATATACTGTTTTACGGTTTGCACCAGCATGTCGAAATCTACCGGTTTAGGCAGGTACGCGTTAATGCCCGCCTTCTTGAAATCTTCCATCGAATAGTTGTTGGCGTTACCGGTTACGGCAATGATCGGAATGCTGGAGATCTTCGGGTCCGGGTTGTTGCGGATCTCGCGGGTGCAGGTCATGCCGTCTTTGCCGGGAATGTTGAGGTCCATCAGGATGCCGTCTACGTCCTGCTTTTCAATGGTTTTCATAACCTCGCTGCCGTTTTTGGCCGCAATAATATTGTAATTCTGAAGCTCCAGGATCTTACGGGTCAGGTTCAGAATAACGGAACTGTCTTCTGCAATCAGGATGGTTTTAGAATCTGCCATATTAATTTAGAGTGATAAAGTGCTTATACGTTTGGGTAAATTGCCGGTATTGCTGCAACAGTTTTTCGAAGCCGGCGGGTACCGTTTCCAGTTCGCCCGTTTTAATGTCGTGCTCCAGTTGCTTGGCCGTCTGTGCCATGGGGTTCAGGCCCAAAGTAGATGCCGTACCTTTAATCTGATGCAATGTACTTAAAATCTCTTTGTAATGTTTTGCATCAACTTCTTTTTTAGCATCGGTCAATAGTTCGCCGGCTTCGGTTTCGAAATCGGTATACAATTGTTCGGCAAAGTCGGCGCCGCCCAGTTCCTTTAACTGGATCAACACATGCACATCCAATTGTTCCTCCGGCTTGCTTTCAGGCATGTTCTCCTGCTGGTTCAGGCCGGCCTCTTCGCCCAGCCATTTCCGGATCACGTTATACAGATCGGTGGTTTTTACTGGTTTGGAAACGTAATCGTCCAGGCCCTGATTCATGAATTTCTCCGCATCGTCTTTCATCGAATACGCCGTCATGGCAACTATTGGCGGACACTTTTCCTGCAGAATTGCTTTTATTTCCGTGGTGGCCTGCACGCCGTCCATTTCCGGCATCTGGATATCCATGAAAATAATGTCGTAGTTTCGGGAAGTGGCTAAGTCTATGGCTTCGTAACCGTTCGAGGCCACCTCGCAACGGCAACCCAGTTTACCAAGTAATTTCAGGGCTACTTTCTGGTTTATCTGATTGTCGTCAACCAGCAGTACATACGGCTCGTGGTGGAAATGTTCGGTTCCGGTAAACGTTTCTTTAAAGGCCTGCAGGTTATTCAGGATCTCTTCCACGTTTTCGGCTTCGCGGGTGGTAATGTTAAACCAGAACGTACTTCCCTCGCCGTAAACCGAATTCACGCCAATTTCTCCTCTCAACAGTTCGCTTAACTGCTTCGAAATGGCCAGCCCTAATCCGGTGCCGCCAAACGATTTGGTAGAAGTGTCATCGAGCTGGGTGAAGTTGGTGAAAAGCAGTTTTTTGTTTTCCTCGGTAATGCCAATTCCGGAATCCTGTACCTTAACTTCCAATTGGAAGGCACCGTTTTTCAGTTCCCGCTTTTTCTTCACGTAAATATTCACTTCCCCGCTGTTGGTAAACTTTATGGCGTTGGAAGTAAGGTTCGAAAGAATTTGCAGGAAACGGGTTTCGTCGGTAACGATAAAGCGCGGCGTATCCGGATCTATGGTTAAAGTGAAATCGAGACTTTTCTGGCTGGCACGGTTATAGAATAAGGAATAAATTTTATCGAGGGTATAGAACAGGTCGATGCCCTGTTCGTTCATCACCAGCTTGCCCGCCTGGATCTTGGAAAGGTCCAGAATATCGTTCAGAATGGCCAGCAATGCGTCGGAAGATTTTCGTAAAGTATCTACGTACTCGGCCTGTTCTTCGGTAATAATGGTCTGGTGCAGCAGGTCGATCATGCCGATGATGCCGTTCATAGGCGTGCGCAATTCGTGGCTCATGTTGGCCAGGAAAAGCGTTTTGGCCTGTAACGAATTTTCGGCCACTTCCTTGGCCCGGATCAGTTCGGCCTCGATCTGTTTTATTTCGGTTACGTCGCGGCAAACGCCTTCCATGCCCAGCGGGTTGCCTTGTTCATCTTTAAGGCTCCGGGCATTTATCAGCACTTTTCGCACCTTGCCGCGTTTGGTTTTCAGCGCTACTTCAAAGTTGCGGACTTTACCAGCCTTTTTTACGGTATCGATCAGGGCCTGCCGTTCTCCGGCGTCTACATAGAGTTGCAGGCTGTGCATGCCTACCACTTCCTGAGGCGTATAACCCAGCATTTCCTGCACCGACGGACTCATGAGTATAATAAAGCCTTCCGGGTCGGTGCGGTAATACAGGTCCTGGAACGATTCGAAAATGGAGCGGAACTTTTCTTCGCTGGTAGCCAGGGCCAGTTGCGAGAGTTTTTTTTCCGTAATGTCGAGCGCAATTCCGGAAACCTCCTCAAAGGTGCCGTCCTGCAGATAGATCGGGTTCAGGTATATTTCGCGCCAGTAATCGTTGCCGTCGGTACCGGTGATGTTTAGTTCGAAATGCTGATTTTTGCCTTCAAAAACCTTTACGTAGCGATCTTCCCATTCCTGCAGGTCTTTCTGATAGAACGAAGGCAGGGTAGCCAGACTTAACTTTCCGGTTGGCAAGGCCTGATCGGCCGGCTGGTTAAAGAAGGAATGATAAAAGTTCTGGTTGTAAGATGTGATCTCGCACTGGCGGTTTACCGACCACATCATATGAGAGCCGCTCTCGAAAATAGCTTTCAGGCGGGCATTCTGTTTGTTTATCTGTTCTTCGTTCCGTTTACGCTCAATGGCCAGTGCCACCTGGTTCGAAATAAAGTGCAGGATCTCGATATCGGTATGGATATAGGCATCCCGCTTTTTATAATCCTGCACCGAAATTACGCCAATAATGCGGTCTTCGATCGAAAGCGGGGAGCAAAGCATTACTTCCGGGATCTGCCCGTGCGGCTCCACTTTTCCTTCGGCAATAAGCTGTTCAAAATCTTCCTTCAATAAAAAGAGCGGCCTGCCCGAACGGATAATGAATTCGGAAATACCTTTGGCAAACGGTTGCGTTATAATGGATTGCGCATTGCTGATGTACTGATCTACGAGGTAAACAAAGTTGAGCTCGGATTTATCTTCGTTGCAAAGGGCAATGTAAATGTTATTGGTTTCGATGATCTTACTCAGTTCCCGGTGAATGGCGCCGTAAAGCGAAGTTAAGTCTTTGCTGCTGATGGCCAGGTTGGCAATGGAATAGTAAACTTTCTGCAACCGTTCGGCCTTGATGCGGTCGGTAATGTCGTGCAGAATGGCGCGCGTAGCTACCGGCTTGCCTTCCTGCCAGCTGCAGCTCAAACTCCCGATCAGGTGTACCGGTTTGCCGCTTTTGGTCAGGAAAACGGTTTCGATCTTGTTTACATCTTCGCCTTTGTACAGATTCCGGAGCTGGTAAATAAGCTTGGCTTTGTAATACGGGTGCACAATATCGTTGAGCGTAAGCTTTTCAATATCGAAATCGTTGTAGCCCAGTTTTTCCTTCCAGGCCCGGTTCACGAAGATGAATTTGTTGTCTACCGAAGTGTTCTGGATCAGGTCGTGGGCGTTGTCGAAAAGGTCCTGCAGGCGGCTGCGGTTATCTTTCAGGGCATCTATGGCGGCCTTGCGGTCGGTCACGTCTTTGCCTACGCTGGTCAGGCCGGTAATATTGCCTTCGTTGTCTTTTTCGAAAACACTGTGCCATTTCAGCACTTTTACCAGACCGCTTTTAGTAACCAGTTCGCGCTCAAAATACTGGTCCAGGCTTTTCTCCTGAATGGAACGGGCAAAATTCTGTTTCCGAAGTTCTTTTTCACTTTCCGGTAAAAAAAGATCGAAGTAGTTACGGCCGATAATTTCCTCGCGGGTATAACCGGTGTACGTTAAAAAATAATCGTTTACGGCTACCAGGTTCCCTTTGGTATTAATGCTGATGTAGGAAAGGTTAACTTTCTCCAGGAAAATCCGGAACTGCTGCATCGACTCGCGCATTACTTCCTCCCGGCGAAGGGCGGCTTGGGCCAGCTTCCGTTCGGTTATGTCGCGCACGTTTGCCTGAATGTAAAAATGCCCTTCTAGCGAGATCCGGCTCACGCTTATTTCGGTATCGATCAGCGTGCCTTGCTTCGGCTTTACTTTCCATTCAAAAGACTGGGAACTGCCGGTTTCCAGGGTTTCTTTAATAATACGGGAGGCTTTTTCTTTCGAAGAACGGCCGTCGGGCTGAAGTTCCGGCGAAAGCTCTTCCAGTTTTTTGCCCAGCAACTCGCTTTTCTGGTAGCCGAAAAGCTGCATGGTAGTATCGTTGCAATCGACGATTACGTTGTTGTAAAGCAGGAAAATACCGTCGTAGGAAGATTCGAAAAGCGCTTCGTATTTACTTTTGGACGCCGAAAGTTCTTCGTGCAGCACCAGCTTGGAAACGTATGTGCCGATGCCGTGCCCGATGGAATCGATAAGCGCAATAAAAGAAGGCGTTATTTTCTGGAAGTTCCGGATGAAAAGCAGGTTCAGGGCTACGAATTCGGAATCGGTGCAGACCGGCATCAGGATAAGGGCCCGGCCTGGCAGCAGCTCCCGTAATTTCCGGGTAATTTTTTTAATACCCTGTTTGCGGTGGTTGGTGGTAAGTTCTTCGATCAGTTCTTTCTCCAGGGGAATTTCCTCGAAAGGGGAGAGCAGTTCGGTGAAAAGGCCGCAACTCGAGCAAAGCTCCAGGGCTTCTTTTTCTTCGGAAAAGTAGTACGTGCCGCCGCCAATTACATCGGTGCGTTCAATGAGCTGCTCTACCGTAAAGCGAAGAATTTCCTCCGTGTTTTTAAAAACCGCCAGGTTGGCCAGCAGGTAATTTACAAACTCCAGGTGGTGGTTGCGGAAAAGGATATTCTTCTCGGTATCGGCTTTTTCGAAAAGGTTGGCCAGCGAACAGATAATTACCTGCCGGTCGCCGAACATACCGGCTTTTAAAATTACTTCCACGGAAACAAGTTCCCCGTCCCGGTTACGAAGCCACCAGCCGAATTTTTGCGGTTTCCCGTTCAGGGCCTGGCTTAGGTTTTTAAGCAGGAACGAAAGCTCGTAAGAGTTCAGGTCCAGAATTTTGGATAATGGTTTGCCGATTATTTCGTTTCTTTCCCTGTCGGCCAGAGCCAGAGCGGCCCGGTTCAGTTCCAGTAATTCGCCGCGCCGGCTCAGAATACAAATTGCCAGGTCGGTGTTTTCGAAAAGTACATGATACGGATCGGCATTGCTTGGCGTAGTTGTCAAAGCAGCGGCATGTTCGAGGCTGTCGCAAAGTTGCAGTGCCAGAAAATCCCTGTTTTCGAACTGAACCGGCTTCACAAAATAGGAAAGAACCGTATTATTCCGGCCCGAAAAAGTAGTGCTCCCGGTAATTGTGCCCTGGGTGGTTCTTAAGGCTTCCTGAAAATCTTCTGATAAATAATCGCATAAGCGGCTTTGGCCGGCATACTTTTCCGGTAGCTCAAAATACGCTATTGCGCCCGGGCCGGCCGCCAGAATCAGGCCATCCTGGTTGCAGATAACCAGCATTTTTTCCGGCGACTGGAAAGGCTTAACGGTTTGAATGAGCTTTTGGGCAACCTGGGTATCGGAAAGCAAGGCGTGATTCATAGGATAATGGTATTTTCCGGAGGAAGTTGCCGGCCGGACGAAAGTAAACAGATTTAGATAAAAGCTTATAACTTCGCAAAAAAATAACCTTCGTGCAAATTTAACCGGGTTTAAAGCCCGATTGGTTCCGGGGCAATTTCTCTGGTTCGAAAATATGAAAAAAATTCTGTTTGCCGTTACCACCGACCTGAATTACGACCAGCGGATGCAGCGTATCTGTACCAGCCTGGCAACCAACGGGTACGCGGTAGAGCTGGTAGGCAGAAAGTGGAAGATCTCCCAACCCCTGCAACCCCGGATTTACCGGCAACACCGGCTCAATTGTTTTTTCGGCAAAGGCAAATTCTTTTACCTGGAATATAATATCCGCTTGTTTTTCTACCTGCTCTTACGCCGGGCCGATGCTTTTTGCGCCGCCGACCTGGATACGGCCTTCCCGGTCTGGCTGAAAGCAAAACTCGCCGGCAAGCCCTTCGTGTTCGATGCCCACGAATATTTTTCCGAAGTGCCGGAGGTAGTCAGCCGCCCTGCAATCCAAAAACTCTGGCAAGGAGCTGAGCGCTTTATAATCCCAAAAGCAAACCTCCGTTATACCGTTACCGAATCATTGGCGCGCTTGTTTGAGCAGAAATTTGGTTTTCCCTTTCAGGTAATCCGCAACATAACGGTATTAAAAGCGCAGGAAATTCCGGTTAAGCCGGTTCGTTACATTCTTTACCAGGGCGCTACCAATGCCGGCCGTGGCCTGGAAATGCTGCTGGACGTGATGCCGGAAATAGAGGCGGAACTCTGGATCTGTGGCAAAGGCGATGTACTGGAAGAACTGGTAAACCGGGCCGAAAAACTGCAATTACAAAACAAAGTGAAATTTCTAGGGTACGTGCTGCCGGCCCAACTGGAAGAGATCACCCGGCAGGCCTGGATCGGGGTGAACCTGCTGGAAAACCGGGGACTAAGTTACTACTATTCGCTGGCCAACAAATTTTTCGATTACCTGCACGCCGGTATTCCCCAGGTAACGATCAATTTCCCGGAGTACGAAACCCTGAATAACCGCTACCACGTGGGCCTGACCATTCCGCTGGAAAAAACCGCACTGAAAACTGCTTTAACCACTTTGCTGACGGATGAGGAACGGTACGCAGAACTTGTAAAAAACTGCCTGGCCGCGCGGCAGGAACTGAACTGGCAAGAAGAAGAAAAGAAATTACTGGCCCTTTACGCACACTTATGGCAAGCCCCGCAAAATTCCTGATCGTGATAGCCGGTCCCACCGCCGTCGGGAAAACCGACCTGAGCATCCGGCTGGCAAAGCACTTCGATACCGTAATTCTTTCGGCCGATTCGCGGCAGTTTTTCCGGGAAATGCACATCGGTACGGCCAAACCTACGCCGGAAGAACAGCAAGGGGTGAAGCATTATTTCATCGATTCGCATTCCATTTCCGAAGAGTACAATGCCGGTCAGTTCGAAGCGGATGCGCTGGAAATTCTGGACCGGGTTTTTCAGGAAAAAGACATAGCAATTCTGGTAGGCGGCTCCGGACTCTACGTGCGCGCCCTTTGCGAAGGCATGGATGAAATGCCGGAAGTAGCATCGGAGATCCGGGAAAGTTTGAACAAGCGGCTCGAAGAAGAAGGACTTGAAGTTTTGGTGCAGGAATTGGAAAAGCTCGATCCGGAATATTACGCCCAGGTAGATAAAGCCAATCCGCAACGGGTGGTTCGGGCCCTGGAAGTTTGCCTGGCCAGCGGCAAGCCTTATTCTTGGTTCCGGAGCCAACAGAAAAAAGAACGTCCCTTCCAAATAATCAAAATAGGCCTTGCCCGCGACCGGGAAGAACTCTACCAGCGCATAGACCTCCGCATGGATCTGATGCTGAAGCAGGGTTTACTGGAAGAAGCCAAAGCGCTGCTGCCGTATAAAAACCACCAGGCACTGCAAACGGTAGGCTATTCCGAAATATTCGATTTCCTGGAAGGCAAATACGACTGGGAGGAAACCGTAAGATTACTCAAACGCAACAGCCGCCGCTACGCCAAACGCCAGTTAACCTGGTTCCGAAAAGATCAGGGATTTAAATGGTTCGAAGCTTCTCAGGAAAACGAGATTCTGGCCTATATCGAAGCCGAAATGAAACAGCCGAAATAAAAAACGGTAGGTTCTTCAGTTGAAAACCTACCGTTTTTTAAAATTACCGGATCTGATTTAGCTTACAGTTTTAAATATAGCGCAAGCGTCCGCTTGTGCTTGCATCATTACCTGGTCTGCTATTAGAAAGCACAAGCGGACGCTTGCGCTATATCTTATAAAATCTCCAAATCTTCAAATTTCCAAATCTTCAAATCTTCAAATCTCAAATTTATCAAACGCTCAGGATCTCTACCATACGGTTGTAGCGCGGGTTAATGAGTTTGCGTTTGGTGATGGTATCGAGGAAAGGCGTGTAAACCAGTTTGGAATTTACGATTCCGGCCATCACGTTTTTCTTTCCGTTGAGCAAACCTTCTACTGCCCCGATGCCGATCTCGCTGGCCAGCATGCGGTCGGCAGCGGTAGGGGAGCCGCCGCGCTGCACGTGGCCCAGAATGGTAACCCGCGCATCCATTTCCGGAATAGACGCCTGCACCTTGGCCGCAATATCGGGGGCATGACCTTCTTCGTCGCCTTCGGCCACAATAATTATAAAAGAAGTTTTGGACCTTTTCCAGCCGTTTTGCAAGGTATCAATCACCATATCGATGGGCGTATGGGTTTCGGGGATCATCACAATTTCGGCGCCGCCGCCAATGGCGCAAGGCATGGCAATATAACCTGAGTCGCGGCCCATTACTTCCACAAAGAAAACCCGTTCATGGCTGTCAGCTGTGTCCCGGATCTTGTCGATGGCATCTAAAGCGGTATTTACAGCCGTATCGTAGCCAATGGTGAAATCGGTGCCGTACAGGTCGTTGTCGATAGTCCCGGGGGCGCCGATGCAGGGAATGCCATGTTCCTGATAAAAAGTATTGGCGCCGGCAAAAGTACCGTTGCCGCCAATCGCCACCAAGCCTTCGATTCCGTGCTTCTGGAGTTGCTCAAAGGCTTTCTGGCGGCCTTCCGGGGTCATGAATTCTTTCGAGCGGGCTGATTTTAAAATAGTGCCGCCTTTCTGAATGGTGTTGCTAACCGAAGAGGAATCCATTTTAATAAATTCACCTTTAATCATGCCGTTGAAACCGCGGCGGATGCCGTAAACTTCCACGCCATGGTAAATGGCAGACCGGACCACAGCCCGGATGCAGGCATTCATTCCCGGCGCATCGCCGCCTGAGGTAAAAACTGCAATTCTTTTCATAGAATTAGGTTGAGCTGATAGGGTATGCGGGTTTAGTTTTTCATTCCAACGGAAAATTCAGGTTTTCTGCCGAAAATTTCTTTAAAACAATGGTACAAATATTTCCTTTTAACGTATATGGAATCATATATATTTAAGGAAGGCATTAAAAACCCGTTTCTTAAATTTTTCGGCCTGTTCCTGTTTCTTTAGCTGATTTTCATTATCTTAATAAAAAAATAATTTTAAGGAACAGGCTTCTGCATTGCAATATAGAGTAAAGTTTTTTAACCATAACGGACGGATAATATGTTTAACTTATTTGAAAGCGAACAAACCAAAAAGCTGAAGAGCCATTTGATGAACCTTGGGGCACTTGCGAAAGTAGATGGCCACATAGATACCGCCGAGATGAACTATATAATCACGATCGGGAAGAAGAATGGCCTGAAACCGGAGGAAGTGCGTTCCCTGCTGGCAAATACCGGATCGATTAAACTGGAATTGCCTACCAACGACTCCGAACGTTTCGAGCAGATCTACGACCTGGTGGAAATGATGCTGGCCGATGGCATTGTGGACGATAACGAAATGGATTTCTGCATCGATATGGCCGCCAAACTTGGTTTCAGAAAAGCCATAGTGGGCGTGCTGGTACGGAAAATTTCCATGGGCGTAAAAGACGGCCATTCCCGCGCGCACATCAAAAAAGAAGCCCAAGCCTTTCTGGAATATTAAACCCGAATTTTTTAGCAAGAATTGTGGCCATATGCTTTTGCTCTTTTTCCTTTACGGAAGGGGAAGCAAGAACATTATTGGCGTTTAACTGATTAGTCATCGCGCAAGTTTAGCGAAGCGAAACTTGTGGATAATTTATTGGTCAGTTTGTAAAGACCTTGCCTGCAAGGCAAACATTATGACTGCTATGAAATTGTGAAATATTTGATCAGTTGCTTCCGCCTTTACAAACTGGCTATAAAAAGGAAAGTCACAAGTTGCGGCTTCGCCTGAACTTGCGACATGCTTTTAGGGAAGCCAAAGTTCAAAACTTCTACCAATCTGATGTGATTCCTCCTGACGTCGGAATGACGGGAATACAAACATTTTTCCAGCAAGATCAATTTAGAAGGGTAAAGCTCTTTCTTCCAGATAACGAAAAAGCCGGCACTTACCGGCTTTTTATATTTAAAAGCTACCGTTTTAACCGGCTATAAGGGCCAGATAATCGGAACCATTACCAGGATAATAGCTACCAGCAGCAACGTTAGTCCGGAACCAACCCGGATAAAATCGCTGAATTTATACTTACCCGGCCCGTATACCAGAATACAGGCCGGTTCGAAAGGGGTAATGAGAGAAACCGAAGCGGAAAGCATAATGGCAATGGCAAACGTACGGGGGTTTACGTTCAGAGCATTGGCCGTTTCGAGAGCTACCGGTAAAATTACCAACGCCGCTGCCGCATTCGACATGGGCTGGGTTAACAGCACGGTAAGGATCACAAACCCGGCGAGTATGCTAATAATACCGGCTGGTTCCAGAAAATCAACTATTCCATTGGCCAGAAACTGAGCCGCCCCCGAATTATTCATGGCGGCCCCGAAGGCAGTCATCCCACCGATCAATATAAGCAGTCGCCATTCTATGGCCTGGTAAGCTCTTTCGGTGGTAATGCATTTAAACAAAACCGCCAGCACCGTAGCCCCCAGAAAACTTACCGATAGGGGAATAAGCTCCAGGGATCCCAGTAAAATAGCCGCCAGGAAACAACCAAGGGTAATCAGGCCTTTTCGTTTTTTGAAGAGCAGGGGTTGAAATTCATCGAGAATGGCAAAATGCTGGGCACCTCTCAGGTCTGCCAGCCGGTCGGCGTTGCCCTGCACTAAAAGCACATCGCCTAATTGTAAAACCACCTGGTTCAGTTTGGAACGCAACGTTTCGCCCTGGCGGGAAATAGCCAGCACGGCCAACCCATACCTTCGGATAAAATCCGCTTCCCGTACGGTCTGGTTTATTAGCGGCGATTTAACGGTAACCAGCAATTCGGCCAGGCGAATGTCTTTGGTTTCAATATCCGATTCCACCACCACATCGGCCATAATTTCCAAACCTTTTGCTTCCTTTATCCGGATCAGGTCATCGAGGCGGCCTTCTACCAGCACAATATCATTTTCGCGGAGGTGCGTGCGGTAATCGGGCAGGAAGTTCTGAGTACCCCGGATTATGTTGAGGGCGCGGAAGGGCGGTCTGGCCAGCACCGAAGTAAAAACTGTTTCGCCCACCAAAGGCGAATCCGGCATGATCAGGATCTCGGTAATGTATTTCTGAATGTCATATTCTTCGGTCAGGGGACTTACCTTGCTTCGGGCCGGCAGCATTTTTTTACCGATCGTCATCATGTAAACCAGGCTTACCCCAAACAGCACTATACCAACGGTCGTTATTTCGAAAAAGCCTACGGCCGGCATGCCTGATTTCACCAGGAAGCCGCTCACAGCCAAGTTGGTAGAAGTCCCGATAAGCGTGCAGGTTCCGCCTACAATAGAGGCATAGGCCATGGGCATGAGCAGCTTGGAAGAGCTTATTTTAAGTCGCCGCGAAACTCCTACCAGGGGCGTTACGAAAATGGCCGTAACGGTGGTATTGTTCATAAAGCTGGAAATTCCACCGGCAACCACCATTACCACAAACAGCAGCAGGTTGCTTCCTTTGCTGGCCAGCCTTACCAGTTTTCCAATCACAAAGTCGAGAATACCGGTATCTTCCAGGGCTGCGCCCAGCACAAACACACAGGCAATAATAATGATAAAGTCGCTGCTAAAGCCGGCAAAAGCTTCTTGGGGCGTAATGATGCGGGTTACGGTAAGCGCAATCAGCACAATGAGCGTTACCACATCAACGGAGATCTTCTCCGTTGCAAATAAAACAATGGCAATGAAAAGGAGTGTAAGAACTATTGCAATTTCCATACAGGGAGCGAGGTTGGACCGGAAACAAGCGGTTCGGGTTTGAATCCTTGTTTAGCCGGATAAGCCGTTTTTACTCCATTTTAGCAAAAGGGTTAAGCAATAATTCCAGAATAATTTAAAAACGCTATATTTTCTTCAGGCTGTTATATCGAATGGAATACGAAATGGTCCGCGGCCTACTTTAAAACCTTATCCATTGCCTTCAGAATGATGTCGCAAGCGTTTTCAATTTCGGCTTCGGAAATGGTGAGGGGAGGGGCAATACGCATGGAATTGTCACAGAACAGGAACCAGTCAGTAAGTACGCCGTCTAAAATGGCCTGATCGATTACCGGTTTCAGAATCTCAAAACTTTCCATTTCGGCGGCCATCATTAACCCGCAATTCCGGATCTCTTTGATGGCCGGGTGTTTCAATCTGGTTTTAAACAGTTCAGCTTTTTTAGGAACGCCGGCTAATAAATTTTCCTGTTGAATAACTTCCAGCGTAGCCAGCGAAGCGGCACAGCTTACCGGGTGACCGCCAAAAGTAGTCATGTGTCCCAGGATCGGGTTGTTCCGGAAAACGCCCATAATTTCTTCGGAAGAAATGAACGCCCCAATCGGCATGCCGCCGCCCATGCCTTTGGCACACAGCAAAATATCCGGCACTACGTCAAATTGCTCGAACGCCCAGAAAGTACCCGTCCGGCCGAAACCGCACTGAATTTCGTCGAGCACCAGCAAGGTGCCGGTTTGGTTGCAACGTTCGCGCACGGCTTTGAGCCAGTTATTTTCCGCAACTCTAAGACCGGCTTCGCCTTGCACCGTTTCAATGAAGACGGCGGCGGTGCGTTCAGTAATGCGTTCCAGTTCCTCGAAATTGTTGTACCAGATATGGTTTACATCCGGCAACAATGGCCGGTAAGCGCGTTTAAAATCTTCGGAACCCGTCAACGACCAGGAGCCCTGGGTGGACCCGTGGTAGGCATTGTAGCAGGAAATGAGTTCCGTGCGGCCGGTGTATTTTTTAGCCAGTTTCATGGCGCCTTCTACCGCTTCGGAACCCGAATTTACAAAATAGGAAATGCTTAAATTTTCCGGCAGCGTTTTACTGATCGCTTCGGCGAGTTTTACTTGCGGGGCCTGCACGAATTCGCCGTAAACCATTAAGTGCATGTATTTGTCGAGCTGTTGCTGAATGCCTTTTAATACGTGCGGGTGCCGGTGGCCCACGTTGCTTACGCCAATGCCCGAGATCAGATCCAGGTACTTTTCGCCGTTAGCCCCATACATGTACACGCCTTCAGCCTTCTCTATTTCGAGCATCAGCGGAAAATCGGACGTCTGGGCCTGGTGTTTCAGGAAAAGCTGGCGGGAGGTAAGCATGACTTTTAGTTATTAATGATTTGTGAATAGTGATTAGTATTTAATGATTAATGGATAATCATTGGCTAATCACATGCAAAGTTAAGGTAAATACCTGAAGCATTTGATTTGTAGCGTAGGGTTTAAACCCTACGCTACAAATCAAATGCTTCGGCATTCTAATACCGTATTTTTCCTGATCAGAGACTTACGACTTAAGATATTTGTAAAAACAAAAACCGGAAGCTGCAAAGCTTCCGGTTTTAAAATTCGAACAACGAACAACGAACAACGAACAACGAACAACGAACAACGAACAACGAAAAAACGAATTAATCTTCAGCAGGCCCTACTTTGCTTTCGTTTAGTTTCTGCAGCAGCGCTTTGGTGAATTCGCGTTCGCCTTTGTACATGGCTGCCAGTTGGCGGACGGAAATTACTTTCTGAAATTTATCGGCGTATTCCTTGTCCAGGTTCAGTTCTTTCTGGCGGTTATCGAACATCAGGGTCATCTGGTCTTTTATCTGGGCATCGCTCAGCGTTTCCAGGTTCTGCCCTTTGAACGGCCGGCCTTTTTGGCGTAATTCCTTACGTTTGGCGTCGAATTCGTTGTAAAGCGGCCAGAATTTTTGCGCCTGTTCCGGAGTCAGCTTCATTTTATCGGTGAGGAAGGCTGTGCGGGCTGCATCGATTTTTTCGCCGCGTTGGCCGCCGCGTCTGCCTTGCGCCTGGGCAGAAAAAGCTAGTGAAATTAGCGCAAAAAATAAGGTATAAATTCGTAAGGTTTTCATCGGTTTATTAATAAAGATTTTCGATCGGTTCGTCTTCCAGTTCCCTTTGTATTTCGGTATCATTGGCATTAATAAATTCAGCGGTCAGGTTCTGGTCAGCGATGTTCAGGGAAGTTAGATCGGACCGGTCCAGCTGTTCCGATGCCAGCAGATAATTAACGATTTCGGTTTGCGGAACACTGGCCAGAAGATCGACCTGAGGAAATTCAGGAGGCTGGTTCAGCATAAAAACGGTAGCAAAAGCGGCAGCAAACCCGGAACCGGCCAAGGCCAGGCGTAACGGAGCGGGCAGCCAGCTTTTTGCTTCGGAAGTTTCCGGGGAGCTAGCGCTAACGCGCTGCATGATGCGGTTCGGCAACCTGTCGAAGTAGTTCTCCGGCACGTTGTAAACGTTCTCCCGCTTCAGGTCTTCCAGGTTAAAATTCGGTTTCATATTTACTTAGAGGTATTATGTTGGCAAAGGTTTAATCCTTCGTAACGTATTCTTCAATCTTTTTTACGGCCAGGTGGTACGAAGCTTTTAATGCGCCTACGCTCGTTCCCAGAATTTCCGAAATTTCTTCGTACTTCAGATCGTCGTAATATTTCATGTTGAATACCAGGCGTTGCTTATCCGGAAGTTTGAGCAGAGCCTTCTGTAGTTTCAGCTGAATTTCCTCGCCGCTAATTAAATCTGATTGGTCAATTTTAGCCGTCAGTTCCGCCGATACATCGTTAATAGGCAGGAAGAATTTACGTTTTTTGCTTTTCAGGAAGTTCAGGCATTCGTTGGTGGCAATGCGGTAAAGCCAGGTATAAAGCTGGGCATCCTGCCGGAAGTTTTCCAGGTGTTTCCAGACTTTAATGAACGTTTCCTGGGTCAGGTCGTCGGCATCTTCGTGATCGATCACCATTTTGCGGATGTGCCAGTAAACCTTCTGCTGATACTTGCGCACGAGCTGGTTGAAAGCCATGTTGCGGCTTTCTTCTTTCGAGAATTTTTCAAGTATCTCTTTGTCTTCCAAAGGTCGTTGTTTGTTATTCGATGTTCCTTGTTCGGGTTTTTTCTTTGCTTTTTTACCCACCCCTAGCCCCTCCGAGGAGGGGAATTATCAGATAAATTTCAACTAAAGTGAGTTCTATTTTATTTGATCAATACGCATTCCAATTCCCCTCCTCGGAGGGGTTAGGGGTGGGTTCCATCACCAGATAAAACATTCCTGTTAGGCAGCCTTTCATCCCAAAACCGTACCGTCTTACATAAAAAAAGGCTGCCGCTTGTAAGCAACAGCCTTTTTAAAAACTAACAGTAATAATTATTCTTTAATCATTATCCATTAATCATTACTGTTTCCGCGCCATTACCGCTTTTACGGCTTCTACGATAGCGTTTTCGGTCAGGCCGTATTTTTCCATCAGCTGGTCTGGCGTACCGCTTTCGCCGAAGCTGTCGTTTACGCCTACCATTTCCAGCGGAAGCGGCATTTTGCGGGCTAAAAGCTGGGCAATGCTGTCGCCTAAACCGCCGTTGAGCTGGTGCTCTTCGGCAGAAACTACGCAACGTGTTTTGCTTACGCTCTTTAAGATGGCTTCTTCGTCCAAAGGTTTAATCGTGTGGATATTTATTATTTCCGCATCGATGCCCTGTTCTGCTAATAACTTGCCGGCTAAAATTGCTTTCCAAACCAGGTGGCCAGTCGCGAAGATCGAAACGTCTTTGCCTTCGTTCAACATTACCGCTTTGCCAATTTCGAATTTCTGATCGGCAGGAGTGAAGTTAGGCACTACCGGACGGCCAAAACGCAAATAAACCGGACCTTCGTACTCGGCTATGGCCATGGTAGCGGCTTTGGTCTGGTTGAAATCGCAAGGGTTGATCACGGTCATGTGCGGCAGCATTTTCATCATGCCCACATCTTCCAGGATCTGGTGCGTGGCACCATCTTCGCCTAAAGTCAAGCCCGCGTGTGATGCACAGATCTTCACGTTTTTGCCGGAATAGGCCACACTCTGACGGATCTGGTCGTACACGCGGCCGGTAGAGAAGTTGGCAAAGGTACCCGTGAACGGAATTTTACCGCCAATGGTCATACCGGCAGCCAGGCCGATCATGTTGGCTTCGGCAATACCTACCTGGAAAAAGCGCTCCGGAAACTCTTTCTGGAACGCATCCATCTTCAGGGAACCGGTTAAGTCGGCACACAAACCAACTACGTTGGGGTTGGTGCGACCCAGTTCCAGTAAGCCCGCGCCAAATCCGGAACGGGTATCTTTCGATTCGGTGTAAGGAAAATCTTTCATTTTTATGATTTAATGTTTTGAATGCAGGAAAAAGAAAAGGTTCTGGGGGCAGTCCCCCTTTGGAGGGGGGAGGGGGAGGATTTTCTTATCTGTCATTTCGACGTAAGGAGAAATCTCATATTGAATAGAACAAGCCAGAATAATAGCTACTACCAACTGGATGAGATCCCTCCTGACGTCGGGATGACCGGGAAACGTGAAATATCCTCCCCCAACCCCCTCCAAAGGGGGACTTTTATCGAATACCTTTCAACTTCCGCATCGTATCTTTTTTGTTCTTACTTATTTAAAATTCAGGAAAAAAGTCCTGCTACTTGTGTCTTGCTACCTGCTACCAGAATCACTGTCCAAATAACTTCACGGTAGTGGTTTTGCCACTGGTTATGGTGAAATCCTTCGTTTCAGTAAACTTGCTGGCACGGGCGCTTTTGGCGCGGTACACCAGACGATATTTTCCGGGCAGCAGCGGCAGGTTTACTTTGCTGTTGCTTTCCGGCAGGTTGTAGATCCATTTCTGGCTGCCTTCGCCGTCTATCGTGTAAATACTACCGTAGCCCTGGAGTTCAGAAGTTATGTTCAGCAAACCGGGCATCGGGTAGGTTACAATCTTGGTTTCGCCTTGCTTCACTACTACATCGTTTAAATAGTAGCGCGGCAGGGTTAGAAGCTCAATATCGTATTTGCCTGCCAGCAGTTTCTGGGTGGTGCCATACGTAGTCCAAGCCAGGGTCTGGGGCGATCCGTTCTTCCGGATTATGGCCGTAACCGTGCCGTAAGCCGTAGGGGCTTCCTGCCGGAAATTCAGATAACCCTGCGGCGCGGTAACCGAGAAAACATTGTGCTTACCCGCTTTTATCTTCAGGTTTTTCTCTACTATGGCCGGAATCGTATTGATCACCAGGTCATAGTCCAATAACGCGTCGATATCCAGGATGTCGGTTTTGCCGTTGGCGTCGAGGTAGTGCACGTAGTTGTATTCAGGTTCGCCGGTAAGCCGGTTTATGAAGGTCATGTTCACGTTCGTTTCAACCGGTTTGCCTTGTTCGTCTTTCAGTTCTACGCTTACCGTAGTGGTGCTCAAGGCGTTGGTTACCACGTCGTCCAGTACATTTTCGAAGGTTTTAATGTCGGCAGCATTGTAGTATTGGCCCACACATTCGAACTGTTTCTGAAACTCCTCGGTTGCCCCGATCCCAATCACGAAAGGCCGCAAAAAGATCCGTTTTTTCTGTAAGGCTAACGAAGCTTTACACGGATCGCCTTTGCAGCTTTCCAGCCCGTCGGTAATGATGATGATCACGTTCCGAGCATTCGGGTCGGCGGGAAAATCCTTGGCGCTTTGCTCCAGCGAGTAGGTGATAGGGGTGTTGCCTTTGGCGGAAATCGCTTTGATCCGTTTCTTGATCTGTTCTGAATTTCCGGGGGCAAAACCTACTTCCAGCTTGCTGTCGGTACAATTATTTTCGCGGTTCGGAAACTGGTGCCCGTAAACCCGTAGGGCCATTTCCAGATTCTTATGCGTTTTCAGCGAATCCACCATTTTTGTAAGCAACTCTTTGGCCACCGTCATCCGCACGCTGTTTTCCCATTTGGCATTCATGCTGCCCGAACCGTCGAGCAGGAACAGGATGCGGGTTTTCTTGGGTTTGGGCGCGGGCATTTTGCCCTGACCGTAAGCCCAAGAACAGGTGAGAAAGAAAAGGACCAGAAGTAGTTTTAGGGGATTTCGCATAAACGTAATTTAATTTCCGGAATAAATACCTAACGGTTTTTACTTACGTTCCGATACCATTTTTAATTGTGCCGAAGGCGCTGCATGACGGAATTAGTAATCGCCGGCGGTTTCAGCGGCCTGCAATAAAGCCTGCTGCAACTGAGCATCGTTCGGCGCTACGCCGTGCCACTTGTGCGATCCCATCATAAAGTCGATGCCGTAGCCCATTTCGGTGTGCATCAGGATCATGATCGGCTGGCCTTTTCCGGTCAGGCTTTTCGCTTCTTCCAGGGTTGGCAGCAATTCGTCGAAATTATTGCCCTGAGTTTCCAGCACTTTCCAGCCGAAAGCTTCCCATTTTGCCCGGATATTGCCCAAGCTCATTACCGCATCCGTCGGGCCGTCGATCTGCTGACCGTTCACGTCGATGGTGGCAATTAAATTATCTACTTTGTGGTGGTGCGCATACATGGCAGCTTCCCAAACCTGGCCTTCTTCAATTTCGCCGTCGCCCATCAGCACATAAACCAGCTTGTCGTCGTTGTTCAGTTTTTTAGCCTGTGCTGCACCGGTTGCCGCCGATAAGCCTTGACCCAAAGAACCGGAAGCGATACGAATGCCCGGTAAATGTTCGTGGGTTGCCGGGTGGCCTTGTAAGCGGGAGTTCAGCTTGCGGAACGTAGCCAGTTCTTTTACATCGAAGTAACCGGAACGCGCCAATACGCTATACCAAACCGGGGAAATGTGGCCGTTCGAAAGAAAGAAAAGATCTTCGTTTTTGCCATCCATGTCGAAGTCCGGGTTGTGGTCCAGCACTTTAAAGTAAAGGGCTACCAGGTATTCGGTGCAGCCCAGCGAGCCGCCCGGGTGACCGGAGTTTACCGCGTGTACCATCCGCAAAATGTCGCGGCGTACCTGCGAAGCCATCTGCATCAGTTCGTCCGTGTTCTTGTTAAAAGGGTTCATTTATTTTTGAATGATTAATGTTTAATGATTAGTATTTTCAGAAATATAATAGTTCAAAGGTAATTGTTTGTCATGACCTTTTGCTTTTTAGGTCATAAGGTAAAAATACCAATCAAAATCTGGGAAGAACATCTCCATAACAGTAATTAGTAATAAACAAAAGCCAAACAGAATTATAAATCCGATTGAAGCATTTTGATTTTTATCTTCCTTTAATATTTGTTTATAGCTTCTTGTTTTGTCACTAAAAGCATACACAATAAAAGCGCCTGGATAATTAAAAATCCAGACGAAAAAAACAATTAGTATAATCTTAAAAGCTGTCCACATTTGCTTTTCGCCATTGTTGGTGTTTTCACCAACAACTCATTTTTATGCTGCATGTTTATTGTTGAAAACACCAACAACTGCCTCGGACGATTTAAAAGACGCAACGCATTGCGTCTCTATGATCCTAAAATTTAATCGCTTTCCTTTTCATCCTAAAAGTCCTGCTACCTGATACTTGATACTCGATACCAAAACCTATAAAGCCAAAAAGTTGAACCGCGGTTCTCACAGTTCAACTTCTTAGGTTAGCTTTTCAAAATCTGGGCGGCGTGTTTTTTCGTATCCACCTTCGTGATGATCTCTTCTATTTTGCCGTTTTCGTCTATTATAAAGGTGTAGCGCATGGTGCCCATGTATTTGCGGCCGTACATGCTTTTTTCCTGCCACACGTCGTACGCTTCCACTACGCTGTGGTCCGTGTCGGCCAGCAGCGGGAAGGGGAGGTCGTATTTCTCGATAAACTTCCGGTGCTTTTTCTCGTCGTCTACGCTTACGCCTAAAACCACGTAGCCCTGGTTCAGGAGTGCCTCGTAATTGTCGCGGAGGCTGCAGGCCTGGGCGGTGCAGCCGGGGGTATCGTCTTTCGGGTAAAAGTAAAGCACTACTTTCTTTCCCCGGAAATCGCTCAGCTTTATTTCGTTTCCGTTCTGATCTTTCGAGGTAAAATCCGGGGCAATATCACCAGGTTGTAAGGCCATTATTTTTTTCTTTTCTGAAGATTTGAAAATCATTTTCTGATTTTCAAATCTTCAAATTTTCAAATGAACTAGATCTTCGTTTTGTAAACGGCTTCGTTCCCCACGTTATCCTTCACCCGCAAAACCACTTCGCCCGACAAAGGTACTTTTTTATCCAGTTTTTCAGACCATAAAAGCGCTTTTTTATGTTCGTATTTCAGCAGCACGAATTTACCGTTCACTTCCAGGCGGTAAGAGGCAATGCCGGAAAGGTCGTCGCGCACCCGGAACGAAATTACATCTTTGTTTTTGGTCAGCAGTTTAACGGTTGGGGCGGAAGTGTCGGACAGGATCCGGAATTTACCCAGGTTTTTGGTGGTGGCCGTAATGGTATTGCCATCCCATTTTCCGCCTTCAAAGATCCGGCTTTTGCCGTAGCCCAGCGAGTAGACGGAAGCTTTACTCGGATCGGCCGGCATGGTAGTCGGTTTCAGGGTAATTTTAATGGGTTGGAAGAGCGGCGTGTACAAATCGTTTACCGTAAAAATGTCTTTATCAACCGCGGTTTTCAGGTAAAGCGTATCGTAAAGGGAATTCTTGTTGAACACCAGGGCCACATTATTATCGGTATAACTCATTTCCTGGCCGGAAGGCACCAATTGTTTAAAGCCCGGTTTCAGGGAAACCCCACAAAAAACGAGCGAATCCGGGAAGCCGGCGCGCACATCATATAAATAAGTGGTACCGGCAGCCGTGGAATAACTTGGCAGTAAATTATACTTCAGCCGGCCCACAAACATTTCTACGTTGCGCACATGTTTCGCCGTATCGGCGGCCGTGATCTTCAGGATGTTTTCGGATAGTTCGTAATCGATTTGCGGTTTTTTAGGTTTCGGAAAAGCGATCTGCTGAAAAGCCGGTTTTCTGCCTGCAATGGTAAAGCGCAACACCGAGGCATTGTTGTAGGAATCTTTCAGGGTAAGGGCCACTTCGTACGTGCCGTTCGGCTTTATAATGAACCTTCCTTTTTGCACAGCATTGTAAAGGGGCAGGTCGTTGCCATCGTCCAGGTAGCACTTTTCGAACGATTTTCCGGAGCGTTTCAGCGCAGCGTAATTAATGTGCCAGGAAACCTGCCGGCTTTTCTCCAGCGGAATACAATCTACGTAATGCTGGTAGATCGGCTTGCCGTTAATAGCCAGTTCCACCATCTGCACCCCGTTCTTATTCAGCGATTTATCCAAACGGTCGAAGGCGTGTACTTCCAGGCCGATCACGCCGTGCGCATAAACCGTGTCTTTTAGTTTATAGTTATTGCCAACCTTTACCGGCGTAAACTCAAAGCGGCCGAACTGGTCGTTTACCCGGCCATCGATAGAAAGCGCCCTCAGGGCAACCGTGGTAATTTCGGGGGCAGTTTTGTCCTGAATTTCCGGGAATTTGAATTTAAGCACATTGTATTGGTTATCTTTTTCGTCGCGGATCTCAAAGTGCAGGTGCGGGCCGCCGGAGCCGCCGGTATTGCCGGAATACCCGATAATATCGCCTTTCTTGAATTTGAAAATATCCTTTTCCGGTTTCAGGTCCAGTTCAAAGGTCTGGTTTTCATATTGTTTGCGCAACATGTAACTTTCCAGGGGGGCGGCAAATTTTTCAAGGTGGGCATATACCGTAACCAGGCCGTTCGGGTGGGTTAAATGAATAACGTTGCCGTAGCCGAAAGAAGAGGATTTGTACCGGGAAACATACCCATCCGCCGAAGCATAAACCGGCAAACCGGTCACGCCATCGGTCTTGATATCGATGCCGCCATGGAAGTGGCTCGGCCGGATCTCGCCCATACTGCCGGAAAGGAAGTTCTGCTGCCCCGGCTTAATCGGGAACAGGAAATAATCTAGCGGCACATCGGCCGGAATCTGGGCAAAAGCAGCAAAAACGGTACTAAAAAACGCCAGAAAAGCAGAACCAAACTTAAAAAACTTCAAAATAGTGATTTAATATGCTAATGTGAAAATTGTGTTAATGTGCTAATTCTTAATGTGCTAAGATGCTGAGGTGTTAATTTGTAAATGCATAAATGTATAAATAGTAGAGGGTGATGCTTACTTTGAAATTGGCAAGTGAAGAATGAAAGTAAATTTCATATGCAGAAATCTAATCCAATTTTCTTTCCTTTAATTCATTCAGCATTAATAAATTACCACCTTACCAAATTAAGCATTAGCACATTAACACATCAGCACATTAACCCATTATTTTATTTCAAAATCGAGCATCTTTTCATCTTCAATGAAACCTTCCAGACGGTCGCCGATTTGTACGGGGCCAACGCCGGCGGGGGTTCCGGTAAAAATGATGTCGCCTTTTTTCAGGGTGATGTATTTAGAAATGAACGCAATAATGTCGGCAAACGTGTGCAGCATCATGCCGGAATTTCCCTGTTGCCGTACCTGTCCGTTTACTTTTAAGCTGAAATTGATAGCGTTCTGGTCCGGAAAGTCGGAGAGGGGCTTGAATTCTGAAACCGGGGCCGAACCGTTAAACTCTTTGGCCAGCGTCCAGGGCAATCCTTTGGCCTTGGCCTTGGCCTGCAGGTCACGGGCGGTAAAATCCACGCCTAAACCAATGCCATCGTAGTAATTTTGGGCAAACCTGGGCTGAATGTTTTTGCCTTCTTTAGAGATCCGGAGGATGAGTTCTATTTCATGGTGAATGTCCTGGGAAAAGTCCGGAAAGTAGAAAGGCGCATTCTGGCGGAGCAAAGCCGTATCGGGCTTGCTGAAAATTACCGGTTCGTCGGGCGTTTCGTTTTTTAGTTCGGCTATATGTTCGGCGTAATTGCGGCCAATGCAGAGTATTTTCATAAGGATCGGTATTCTTCCTTCAAAATTAAAACAAAAACAGCACAATGGCAGGGTTTCGGCAAAGTCTTTGGTAGTAATTATTACCCTGCCCGGCAGCGGAATTTCAGGTTTATCGTAAACATTTTATATAGCGGAAAGCGTATAGGGTGAAAACCTGAAGGAGAGCCTGTTTAAACTTCTTTTTTTATGCTATTAAAACGAAATTTAAACAGGTTCTTGCCTGACTTTCAGCCGGGTGGGAAATGATTTTTTATTTAAGCGACTAAAGTTTTAAAATTATGTTGAAAAGAATTTTTCTGGCTTGTGGCTTATTCGTTGCCGTGAGTTGTTCTACCGTTCCGGTAACCGGGCGCAAGCAGCTTGATATTGTTCCTGATTCGCAAATGCTTTCCATGAGCTTTTCCGAATACGATAACTTCATGAAAACGCACCGCCTTTCTACCGATGCTGCGAACACAGCCATGGTAAAAAGGGTAGGGCAGCGCATTCAGCAGGCCGTGGAAACGTATATGGCCCAGAATAACCTGAGTAGCCAGCTTTCCGGTTTTCAATGGGAATTTAACCTGGTAGAAGATAAAACCCCGAATGCCTGGTGTATGCCCGGTGGTAAAGTGGTGATTTACACCGGAATCCTGCCGCTTACCCAAAACGAGACCGGTTTAGCAGTAGTAATGGGCCACGAAATTGCCCACGCCATTGCCAAGCACGGGAACGAGCGCATGAGCCAGGGATTGGTGCAGCAATTAGGCGGCGTGGCCCTGGATGTAGCTTTGGCTAACCGTCCGGCCGAAACCCGGAATATTTTCCTTACCTCTTATGGGGTAGGTTCGCAACTGGGCTTGCTGAAATACGGCCGGACCCAGGAATCGGAAGCAGACCGATTAGGCCTGATCTTTATGGCGATGGCCGGTTACGACCCGCAACAGGCTATTCCGTTCTGGGAACGCATGGCAGCGAAAAGCGGCGGCCAGGCTCCTCCGGAATTCCTGTCTACGCACCCTTCCGACGAAACCCGCATCCGGGATTTACGCCGCCTGATGCCGGAAGCGATGAAATATTACAAACCAAGATAAAGGGTAGCCGAACAACATGAAAAAATATGGATTAATGGCAGTGTTGCTGGCAGGATTAGGTTTTGCCTGCCAACGGGAAGGGAATTTTCCGGAAGTAACCAATATGCCGGTGGAACAAAGCGAGAGCGGCGAGAAAAAGCCGATTGCCGCGGGAATACTACTTGGCCAGATGATCTTCGACAGCGTGGCCTATGAAGTGCCGCAGGAAAAAATGCTGCAACCCTTTATCAAGGAATTCGGCGACGGCACCGTGGTAGATGTTGCCATGATTAAGCGGGTACAGGCCACTAAAAAAGACAAACCTTATTACTATGTAGTCGGGATCGGGCAGAAAAACGGCGATTTCCGGATGATGGCTTTGGAATTATACGCCTCCGAAGACAACAGCCTGTACGTTACTTCCAAATCACGCAAATACATTTCTACCAGCAACGACTGCGATTTCTGCATGTTTACTTACGATAAAAACGTAATTACGGGCGCTGAATGCCAGAGCCGCGATGCAACCACCGAGTGTACGTACGCCGTAGAAGAAAGCAACACTTTTATGCGTTAATTTTTATGTGGAAGAAACTGATCTTAACGGCGCTGGTAATTCTGGCTGCAACCGTTACCACCGATAAACGCCAAAAGAAAAAGTAAGGATACCATTTTGTCCAGATCAAAAAGCCTGACGATTTTCGCCAGGCTTTTTGATTCATGGAGCTTTATGTTTCAGCAGAAAATTCTAAGGAAGTTGCAGAATAAGAATAACCGCATAACTTTAAAGGTGAATTATTGTGTAGATTTTCTGAATTATACGTTTTCACATATTTGATCTTGATACTAATATCCAGATGCCAATATCCTGAAATTATTTACCAACGGAATTCAAGTATGCTTACAAAGGACCGGTGTAATACGTAAGGCTCACCAGGTACTTTTTATTCGGAAGTTTTTTCACCCGATTCAGGGTTAGCACAGAAGGAATTTCGCCTTCCTCGAACGGTACTTCTTCTCCAAAATCGAACCGGACAGTTTTCTGAAGCAGGTTTTCCAGCGTTCTGGTGCCGGCCGAAATAGCAATAGGCGATTTTATTCCTTTCTGAGCTTCCTTCATAAGTTTTACGCTGTTTTCCGCCCATAAATACGCATCGGCCGTATCGCCCTTGAACCGGGAAGTTTCAAATTCAAAGGTAAGCACATACGATTCGCAACCTTCATTCCGGATAAGCAGGCGGTCGCCGGTGGGTAGGTTTACCGTTTCGGTGCCGGTAATTTTATCTTCATTTAACCGGAAAGTTGAATTTGGGAAAATCTTCTTATCTACCACAGGTTCTGCTGGTCCCCGTACGCAATCCGATTCCGTATCGCTGCCTTCGGAAGCAGGTGCTTGTACCGAAGCTGAAACCGCGCCGCTGCCTTGCGCAGCAGAAACCACCGTAGCCGGACTTTTCAGACCTTCCTTCTCTTTCATGGGCTGCTCCGGCCGGCAGCCGCCAAATAAAACCATAAACAACAACGCGGGGAAGCAAATACCTTTTTTCATAGTTCCTTAATGTGCAATTTCCATTTTCAGAATTCCAGGTTAGAAAACTAATTAAAAGGTGAAAAGTTACCAAATGCTGATTCCGAACCTGACAGCGCAAGGAGAATACAAGCTGAGTGTCGAAGCAATCGCGGATAAGTTTGCTGGAAGGCAGGGCAACTATTATTTTTCAGATATTTAGAGATCTGCTGACAAAGCGAATAGTGTAGAGAAAAATCCGTTTTACTTAAAAGGTTAATAACCCTGAATTCATTAGCAGTTCCAGCCTATAGTCGGTCATCTCGACGCCAGGAGAGATCTCCGGAATAAGGAAGAAGGGAAGAATAAAAGGTAGTACCAACCTGATGGGATCTCTCACTCCGTTCGAGATGACCGGATAAAATATACTAAAAAATAGAAAACGAAATTACTGGAACAGGACCGCCCTCAAAAAACAGTACCGCTTCAGCCTAAAAAAGTACTCAAAGCTAACTGTTTCATACTCAAGGCAAAGAAACTACGCTTTAAACATCGTAACCCCGCGGAGCTTGATCTTCGTGAGAACCTTTTTAGTATAAAGCGGAAATTCCCCTTTCATCATCCAGTCGTAATAACTCGGTTCTTTGGCCAGTACCTGTTCCACCGGCACATTCTTATGCTTTCCGAAATTGAAAACCTCCTGCCCTGCATTATTATAGACAATTCTACCGGAAAGGTCGGCCGTATTCTGAGCTGTGAATTTATGAAGCTGCAGCATGTCGTTGCACACCGGGAAAACCTCCTTCATATCCGCCGACACCATCGATACATTTTCGTAGCGGAGGATCTGGGCTTTCAGGATCTCGTAGGTGGCCACCGTATCTGCTTCGGCGCTGTGCGCATCGGTCAGGTGCTTGTCGCAGTAAAATTTATAGGCAGCCGAAAGCGTGCGCTGCTCCATCTGGTGAAAAATGCGGCACACATCTACAATGGCGCGGTTGGTGATATCGAATTCAATGTCGCAACGCAGAAACTCTTCCGCCAGTAACGGAATATCGAACTTCAGCAAATTATAACCACCCAGATCACAGCCCTGTAAAAAGTCGTGAAGGTTTCTGGCCACCTTTGCAAACGTCGGGCAATCCTTCACATCGTCGTCATAGATCTTATGGATCATGCTCGACTCCAGCGGAATAGGAATGGTCGGATTTATTTTCCGCGTCTTCAGAATTTCTTCCCCGTCCGGCATCACCTTCAAAACACTGATCTCCACAATGCGGTCCTTGCAAATATCGGTACCGGTGGTTTCTAAATCGAAAAATACGATCGGCTTTCTCAGGTTCAGCTTCATTTTTTAGTGATTAGTGATTAATGAATAGTGATTAGTTATTCGGAAAAATGGTATTGAAAACGGGCAAAAAGTCAGGTTGTGAATTTTAAAAATGTTGGTCATCCCGAGCACAAGTGAGTGCGAGGAAGCGCGAAACTTGCGAGCTTCGCTCTGAGGGAACTTATGGGACCACATATCTGATAATGGCTTGATAAGTTTCCTCGACGTAGCTCGGAATGACTTCCAAGAAAAAAAGCTCCCCTCCTTAATAAGGAGGGGCCGGGGGTGGTTGTTTACAAAACCTTTTCCGCCAGCTGCTTAAAATCCAGATTATCGTAATTCCCCGAACTCATTAAAAGCAGGTTTTTATGGTTCCAGTTCTGCTCTTCCACAAACTCCTGTAAGGCCTTGCTGTCAGTAAAAACCCTTACTTCCTGGTTTTTAAAAGCAGCTTTTATCTGGTTGTCATCCAGCATTTCCATCCGCTTATGTTCCACCGTTTTCGGGTTGAAATACACCACCGGTACATCTGCTGCATTCAGGGCCCCGGCGTATTGCGGTAAAAACGCTTTGTTCAGGCTGCTGAAGGTATGCAATTCCAGACAAGCAACCAAAGTCCTTTCCGGGAATTGCTTTTTCAGGGCTTCCGTAGTGGCTTTCACTTTGGAAGGCGCATGCGCAAAGTCGCGGTATATTACGGTACTGCTGTTTTCGCCCAGCTTTTCCAGTCGTTTGGCGGCGCCTTTAAAAGTTGCCAGCGCCTCATAAAAGGCCGCCCCTTTAATGCCGATCAGTTTACAAACCTCTTTCGCCGCACTAATGTTTCGGAGGTTATGCTCGCCAAATACCTGAATTTCCACCGGATCTTTCTTCGTGATCAGGTACGTTTTGCCGTTTTTGATCTTGTGCTCGTGCACCGTGTAACCGATAAACTTCACATCGTCGTTGCGCGGCACGCAAACGTGGGCCACCTGCTCGTCGTCCTGGTTGTAGATCATCACGCCGGCTTTCGGGGTCATGTCGGCAAAAATGCGGAACTGCTCGCGGTACATTTCCTCGTCCGGAAACACGTTTATATGGTCCCATGAAATGCCGGAAATTACCCCGATGTGATGGTGGTATAAATGGAATTTCGGTACCCGCTGAATAGGAGAGGAGAGGTATTCGTCGCCTTCAATAATAATGATCGGCGCATCTTCCGTCAGCTTCACCATGTTCCTGAAACCTTCCAGCTGGGCGCCTACCGCGTAATCGAACTTCCGGTTGTGGAATTGCAGCACGTGCATGATCATGCTGGTAATGGAAGTTTTGCCGTGGCTGCCGCCAATTACAATGCGCTGTTTGTTTTTGCTTTGCTCGTAAATAAATTCCGGAAACGAATATACCGGGATCCCTAGCTCCTGAGCTTTCAGCAGTTCCGGATTATCGGCCCGCGCATGCATCCCTACAATTACCGCATCCAGATCGGCAGTGATTTTTTCCGGGAACCAGCCTTCCTTTTCCGGAAGCAAACCGGCGGCTGCCAGGCGGCCTTTGGCCGGTTCAAAAATTTCATCGTCGGAGCCGGTAACGTGCAAGCCCTTTTCTGCCAGCGCCAACGCCAGATTGTGCATAATGCTGCCGCCGGTGGCAATTAAATGAATGCGTTTATAATCGTTTGAAAGCATAAAAAAGCAAAGTAGGAAAGCAAAAGTACGAAAATAAACTTCTTCACATATCCCCGGTTTTATTTTTGAATTTAAAAAAAGCTACTCCTAACCTGGCTTCTCAAATATAGCAAAAATGGTATGATTTTAACCGGAAAAACTATTCATTCCCATCTGCTTTAGTCGATGGATTTTAATTTGCTGGCTTTCAGGAAAGTGGACTTTTTGTGAACAACTTGTTTATTATTTCGCCGGTTTTTGCTGTAGATTTGTTTGAATTTGGACGAAAAGGCTATGGAAGAAAGTAAAGTGAAGACGCAATCGAAACCGAAAGGACCCTGGAACGCGAAATCGGTAGTGCCGGTAGGCGTAGGGAAATTGCCGCCCCAGGCGCTGGAGTTGGAGGAAGCCGTTTTGGGCGCACTCATGCTCGAAAAAGACGCCCTTACCACGGTTATTGACATCCTTCGCCCTCAAAGTTTTTACAAGGAAGCGCACCAGAAAATTTTCTCCGCCATTGTCGGCCTCTTCGATAAATCGGAGCCGATCGATATTTTAACGGTAGTAACCGAATTGCGGGAGCGCGGCGAACTGGAGTTTGTAGGTGGTCCGTATTACATTTCGCAGCTTACTACCCGCGTAAACTCGGCGGCGAACATCGAGTTTCACGCCCGTATCATTTCTGAAAATTCCATCAAGCGCGAACTCATCGGTATTTCCTCTGAAGTGCTGAGCAAAGCCTACGAAGATACTACCGACGTTTTCGACCTTTTGGATAGAACCGAAGCCCAGCTTTTTGAAGTTTCCGAATCGAACATCCGCAAGAACTTCGACGACATGCGCTCCTTGATGGTAAAAGCGATTAAAGAACTGGAAGTAAAGAAAAACCAGAAAGAAGGCTTAACCGGCGTTCCTTCCGGCTTCACCGCTTTAGACAGAGTAACTTCCGGCTGGCAACCTTCCGACTTAATTATCCTGGCGGCTCGCCCGGGTATGGGTAAAACCGCTTTCGTAGTTTCGGCTATGCGGAACGCTGCAGTAGAATTTAAAAAACCAGTAGCAATTTTCTCATTGGAGATGTCCTCGCTGCAGCTCGTTAACCGTCTTATTTCGGCGGAAGCGGAACTGGATTCGGAGAAGATCAAAAAAGGAAACCTGGAAGAATACGAGTGGGCCCAACTGAACCACAAAATTGCCAAACTTTCTGAAGCGCCTATTTACATTGACGATACACCAGGTCTTTCGATCCGGGAACTCCGGACCAAATGCCGCCGCTTAAAAGCCCACCACGACATTCAGATGGTGATCATTGACTACCTGCAGCTGATGACCGGCTCCACTGACGGGAAAGGCCCGGGTAACCGGGAACAGGAAATTGCTTCCATTTCGCGGGCCCTGAAAATGATCGCCAAGGAATTGAGCGTGCCGGTAATTGCGCTTTCTCAGCTGAGCCGTGCCGTGGAAACCCGCGGCGGCGACAAGAAACCAATGCTTTCCGACTTACGTGAATCCGGTTCTATTGAGCAGGATGCCGACATGGTAGTGTTCCTGTATCGCCCGGAATACTACAAAATTACGGAAGACGAAATGGGTAACCCAACGGCCGGTACCGGCGAAGTAATTATTGCCAAGCACCGGAACGGTTCCCTGGAAAACGTGATCCTGAAGTTCATCGGTAAGTACACCAAATTTGCCGACCTTGACGGGGATTTCAGTGGCGGGGATTTTAACCCGGGCAGTTTCTCATCCAGCAGCAATTTTGAAAATGAAACGCCGGGCACCATTCGTTTAGGCAGTAAAATGAACGACGGCGGCGGTTTCCCAAGCTCCGGATTTGACGACGAACCGCCGTTCTAATTAATTTAGATATGTGTGTGTGTAGAGACGCGATTTATCGCGTCTCCCACAGCATTGCGTCAATCCCCAACAACAAAACAATATCACGTCTGCAACTACCTATAAAATTTATCCCCTTTCCAATTCAAAGGGTTATTCAGGATATAATTTTGCATTCGTTCTAAAGCTGCGTTATTCCGGATAATGTGGTCATAAAACAGTGCCTGCCAGGCAAAATCTGGTAGTAGTTTCCGGATCTCGAAAGTAGTTCTACCTTTAAACCACCTGACGATCCGGGCAATATTTTCGTGCAGCATGGGGTTGTCCTTGCCGGTGATGCCGCCAATGCTTGCTGTAGATGTTTCACGTATTGGATCGGATGCTGTGGGAGACGCGATGAATCGCGTCTCTACATTTGTTGGTTTGTTTATAATTATTATACCGTGCATGTGGTTTGGCATCACTACAAATTCACCTAATGCGGCAAATTCAAATTTTTCCGGAATTTCCTGCCAATGTTTTTGTGCTAACTGACCAGCAGCATTCAGATTCATTATTCCGTCGTAAATATGCCCGAAATAAGATGCATGTTCTTTGGCGCAGATCGAGATGAAATAAGCCGCATTGGTACTATAATCCCAGCCTGATAAACGGGTTGAAGCAATACGGTATTTGTCTTTGAACTTAACAGTCACTTTATCGGAGTCCATTATTATTAGACTATTTACCCGTTTTGCGACTTTGTGTTACAGGAATAATCAGCGTTTAAATAACTGAATTACCGCTTTTTGGGTAATTCAGTTATTTAAATCTTTTTACGCCATATTCAGTTTCTGAATTTTCTTCTTCTCACCTACGATCCAGACAATATCGCCCCATTCGAAAGTAGTGGTGGAAGTAGGGTTCAGGATCCGTTCGTTGTTGCGTTGGATGCCTACGATCAGGCCGTTGGTGCGCTCGCGGATGCCGGAGCTCAATACCGTGTGGCCTTTCAATCGGTTGTGTTCATCTACCACAATTTTCTGGAGTCCGATATCTTCTACATTATGTTCGGCGGTATCCACCTCTTCCAGGGCATCGAAAATCGGTTTAAAAGCCTGCATCTGGGCATCGGTTGCGATTATGCCGACCCGGTCGTAGGGAAGGAGTTTGTTGTTTTTGCCGGGTGCGTATATAAGTTTATCGCCGCGTTTTATGTAAGCAATGTTTATTCCGTAGTTTTCCCGCCAAGCCAATTCCAGCAATGTATGGCCTACGTACTGGGCTTGCGGATTTACTTCCAGGTCTACCAGGTGGGCATCCCAGGGAGAAAGATCCGATTGCGGCGAAAAATGCTTGGTTAAAATGTTTTCCGAACTTCTGAGGGCTTCGGCTTCGGCGGTTTCGCGGGCGTTGAGGTTGTTTATAAAGCGTAGTTCCAGCCGTTGGTAAAAGGCCTGAATTCGCCGGGAGAACAGGAAAAGAATAAATACAATGATCGGCACGGCAATTAAAATAGCCAGCGAAGTGGTAAATAATCTGTCTACCCAAATGGTAATGATCAGGATTCCCAGCGCCATGCGAAGCAACTGCAGCACGAGTAAGGGGCCACGGCTGTATTCCGGGTCCAGCCATAATTCCTTAATGTCCATTTTATTCGGCTGCTTGGTCATTAACGCCCAGAGGAAAGGCGCGGCAATCCCCAGCGAAATAACCAGCGCGGCAATGCTGCTCAGCATGTCATTTTCTAAATGCCGGTTCAGGAACGGAAGCAGAAAGTTGACCGATACTAGCAACAGCGCCAGCAGCATAATGCCATTGGTTAAGCCGATATTGAGGTAAGATTTGGTCAGTTTTTTCCAGGTGCTTTCTGCCTGAATGTTTTGCGTGCCGGTGGAGTAGTTATTTAAAGCCAGGATCCATTTCTGAGGCAATATGCGGGCAAGGAAGTAGTACATGTGGTCGGAATACTTGATCATGTACGGCGTGGTGAAAGTGGTAATGGCCGAAGCCCCTACCGCTACGGGGAAGATAAAGTCGCTGGTAACGCCCAGCGATAAGCCCAGGGCCGCCACAATAAACGCAAATTCCCCGATCTGGGCCATACTCATTCCTACCTCTACCGCTTGTTTCAGCGGCTGGCCGGAAAGCAAAGCGCCCAGCGTGGTACTGAAGAATTTGCCGAATAAGGTTAAAAGCGTTACAAATAATATCGGCCAGCGGTATTCTACCATAGCCGCCGGATCGATGAGCATGCCCACCGAAACAAAGAAAATGGCGCCGAACAGGTTCTTTACCGGGGTAAGAATGTGTTCTACTTTTTCAGCAGCCGTAGTTTCAGCGAGTATGGAGCCCATAATAAAAGCGCCTAACTCCGCTGAAAAACCTACCTGGGTAGCCAGGATCACCATACCCAGGCAAAGGCCGATGGATAAGACCAGCAAGGTTTCCTCGTCGAGCAAGGGTTTGGCTTTGCGGAGTAAGGTTGGAAGCAGGAAAATGCCGGCAATAAACCAAAGCGCCAGAAAAAACAGTAGCTTCAGCACGGTAAAAACCATTTCGGTGCCTTCAAATTGCTTGGTTACCGCAACGGTAGAAAGCAACACCATCAGGAGGATCACCACGATGTCTTCTACCACCAGCACGCCAAAAACGATCCGGGCATACATTTTGGTTTTTACCCCCAACTCATCGAAGGCTTTAATAATAATGGTTGTGGAAGAACTGGCCAGCATCCCGCCCAAAAACAAGCTGTCCATGGTAGACCAGCCCATAAAGTAACCCAGGAAATAGCCCGTTATGGTTATAAAAAGGATCTCTACAAAGGCCGTTATGGAAGCCGAGCCTCCCACCCGCATCAGTTTTTTAAAGCTGAATTCCAGACCGAGACTGAACAGGAGGAAGATCACGCCGATCTCGGCCAGCGTTTCCACGTTTTCGGTATCGATAACCGTTGGCGTAAGGGAAAGGTGCGGGCCAACCAGTAAACCTGCAATGATGTAGCCTAAAACCAGTGGTTGTTTTATTCGCCGGAACAGTAAAGTAGTAATAGCAGCAACAATAAGAATAAGCCCTAAGTCTTCAATCAGTTTCGGAAGGTGACCCATGTATTTTTTTGTTTAGTTTCTTTGAATAGCCCTTTAAATTAAAGGTAGCGGTAAGGATAATTTAAGGTATTGGTTACTGAACGACCATTTCTGCAATTTCGCGTTTTATTTTTGAAATAGGAACCCGGCAAGTTTTGTTGCCAGCCTTTTAGCCGGCAATCATCATATTTTCGGGGCTGAGGGCTGGCGTTTTGGTACGGTTACGGTTTTATGTATATTTTTTTTTGAAGAACCGGTAGTTAATGTCCGTCCCTGATCGGGTTTATTTTGCCCTTTTTCACCAGGAAAGGTTTTTGGGTAAACTCAAAGAGTTCTTCCGGTTTATCGGAATAGGCTTCGGTAAGGGTGAATTTCCGGCCCCGGTAATGTTCTTCCAGGCGCTTTACTTTTTCTTCGCCTTTACAGGCCTTGCCAACAACCTTGTAAGTGGAACCGTTATACTGGGCTTTGGTTCCGGCAAAGCCTGCTACCGGGAATAATTTAAAAAGCGGTTCTACGTAAACTTCCAGCGCGCCGGTTGCACAGAACAGCTCCTCGCTGTTGGCCTTAGCCTCTTCCAGGCGTTGTTTTATTTCGGAATTGAAATTATGCGGGTATTCCTTCTGCCAGAATTCTTCGGCGTATTGCTTAACTTTTTCCGGTGGCAGGTTGTCCAGGTAATTAAAGAAGTTCTCCTTGAATTCGGTTTGCCGGATCAGGTTTAGTTTCTCCAGGAAGGTAAACCAAAGCATTTCAAAAAAATAGCGGAGCCGTTTGGGACGTTTGGTGCAAATGAATTTATAAAATTCTTCCTTCGAGCTCTTGCGGTAAAAGGTCTTGTTCAGGTCGAACACCACAACTTTTACGGGTACAGGTCTTGTCATAGGCTTTGTCCGTTAATGTTTATTTCACGAATTACTTTCGGATTGGGTTTTCTAAGTTTTCGGGCTTACTTTTGAACTGTACAGGCCTTTCTATTAGGTAACAAGCTGCTGCTGTTTTAGGCAGTAAAAACCTGATATTTAAAGCCTGTCCGGAGCAATAAATGGTGAAGGCGGTTAGTTTTTTAGCTGTTCTGCTACCGTTTTTAATTTTAAGTTTCAGTGAAAAAAGAAAGATCTTTGCAACCGGTTGCCGTTTGGCTGCTGGTAGGGGTAGGCATGATCATCGTTCAGATCCTGCTCGGCGGTATTACCCGCCTTACCGGTTCCGGCCTCTCCATTACCGAGTGGAAACCCATTTTAGGCGCCATTCCCCCTTTAACCGAACAGGACTGGCAGGCCGCCTTCGGAAAATACCAGCAGATTGCCCAGTATAAGCACCTGAATTCGCATTTCTCGCTTTCCGATTTTAAGTTTATTTATTTCTGGGAATGGTTTCACCGGGTTTGGGGGCGTTTGCTGGGAGTGGTTTTCTTTATTCCCTTTGTAGTTTTCTGGGTGCAGGGCCGCTTTAAGAAAAGCATGATCTGGCCGCTGGTAATTTTGTTTTTCCTGGGCGGCATTCAGGGCCTCATCGGCTGGATCATGGTGAAAAGCGGGCTTAACGACGAAGATCTGTACGTAAGCCATTTCCGCCTGGCGATCCATTTTATGGCCGCCATGCTGCTGCTGGTTTATACGTTCTGGTTTGCCCTGAAACTGCTGGTTCCCGCGCGAAGCTTTGTTTCGAACAACATGCTCCGGAAATTTACCGTCTGGCTAATTGTTTTGCTTTCGGTGCAGCTGGTTTACGGCGCTTTTATGGCCGGCCTGAAAGCGGGCGCCTTTGCCCCAACCTGGCCCGATATTAACGGCGCCATGATCCCGGAGAATATGAGCTCGTTCCGGGGAAGGGAGTTTTCCTTCCTGGCAGCCATAACCAACCACCCGATCGCCATTCATTTTGTGCATCGCGGACTGGCTTACCTGCTGGTTGCTCTGGTAATATTCTGGACAGTGAAAGTTGCTAAAGAAAAGGGAAGTACGCTGCTTAACCGGATAAAGTGGATGCCGCTGGTGCTGGTTTTGGTGCAGGTGTATCTGGGCATCATGTCGGCGCTTACCAGTATTAAAGCCGTGCGGCAGGGATGGGGAGTATTTGAATGGAATGCCCAGCTTCACCAGTTAGTAGCCATGTTCCTGTTGCTTTCCCTTACGTTCGCTCTTTATTTGCTGAAACCGAAACGAGGGTTTTAAACCGGTTCAACCAGAACACTGAATTCAGATCCGGATAAAAGCTTTTAGTAATCTTCCGGCCAAACAAGGAAATTCCCTTGAATGGCCGGAAGATTTTTTTATTGATTCTTCTGTTTTTTGGGAAAATGGATTTTGAAATCCTTTTCACCGGTTAGGCTGCCATTTTCTGGATGGATTATACATTAATGGCAAAACGAAATTTACTTCGTGAAGAACTTCAGCCCGATAATGCCGGTCAGGATGAGGCCGATGAAGAAGAGGCGGGCAAAATCTTTGGGCTCGTTGAACAGGAGCATACCGAGAATTACCGTTCCTACAGCGCCAATTCCGGTCCAGACAGCGTAGGCTGTGCCGATGGGCAAATTTCGAACGGCGTAGGCCAGCATCCCCATGGAAATTACCAGGCAAATCAGCGTAAATACCGATGGCCAGAGTTTGGTTAATCCGGCTGAATATTTCAGGCCAACGGCCCAGGCAATTTCAAACAAGCCGGCAATAATTAAGATAAACCACGACATACTTTTTGGGTGCTAAAGGGTACTGTTTTAGAAGGTTAAAAAGAAAGCCGCCGGTTTTTTAACTACCGGCGGCTTTTTAAAGCATTGCAAAAATAGATTTTATTTAAGCTTCATTTCGGAAATAATGGCGTTTATTTTTTCGGTAAGCTGCCGGTCCACTTTCTCGAAATCTTCCACCGAACCCAGCTTTTCATTTACACTGAAATAGAATTTTATCTTCGGTTCAGTGCCGGAAGGCCGCGCAGATATTTTGGTGCCGTCGGCTAAAAGGTATTGCAGCACGTTCGAGCTTTCGGTGGTAGTAATGGATTCGGCGCCGGTTTCCAGGTTGCGGATCTTTCCGGTTTTAAAATCGCGGATCTCCACTACTTTCGAGCCGATAATTTCCGAAGGCGGATTGGCGCGCAGGTCGCTCATCATCTGGTTTATTTCTTCGGCGCCGCGCATGCCTTTTTTAGTCAGGGAGATCAGTTCCTCTTTGTAGAAACCGTATTCCATGTACATTTCCAGCATCAGCTCGAACAGAGTTTTCCCTTGGTCTTTGGCTACCGCGGCCATTTCGGCAATTATGGCACAGGAGGCCACGCCGTCTTTGTCACGAACAAAATCGCCAATCATGTAACCGTAGCTTTCTTCGCCGCCGGCAATGTAGGTGGCGCCGCTGCCGCTTTCTTCCTGTTCCCGGATAATGGCCGCTATGTACTTGAAACCGGTAAGGGTTTCGTAGCATTTTACACCCATTTTCTCGGCAATTTTATTGATCAGGTCGGTGGTTACGATGGTGTTTACCACGTACTCGTTGCCCGTAATTTTGCCGGCTTTTTTCCAGGCGTTCAGCAGGTAATAAATTATTAAACTGCCGGTCTGGTTGCCGTTTACCAATACAAATTCGCCCTTCTGGTTTTTAACGGCAATGCCCACGCGGTCCGCATCCGGATCGGTAGCCAGTACCAGATCGGCGTCTATTTCTTTCGCTTTTTCCAGGGCCAGGGTCATGGCTTCCTTTTCTTCCGGGTTCGGGTAAACCACGGTCGGGAAATTGCCGTCCGGCGTAGCTTGCTTTTCTACCAAGGTAACGTTGGTAAAGCCGAAACGCTGCAACACGCGGGGCACTAAAGTAATGCCAGTGCCGTGCAGGGGCGTGTACACAATTTTCAGGTTATGCTGCCGGTGAATGGCTTCTTTGGAAACCGAAAGCGTGGCTACTTTATGAATATACGCTTCGTCAATTTCTTCGCCGATCAGTTTTACTTTCTCCGGATTGCCGTTGAATTTTACTTCCTCAATGCTGGAGATGGCGTTTACTTCGGCAATAATGTTGGTATCGTGCGGAGCCGTTACCTGGGCGCCGTCGGTCCAGTAGGCTTTGTAGCCGTTGTATTCTTTCGGGTTATGCGAAGCCGTTAACACCACGCCGCTCTGGCAACCCAGTTCCCGGATGGTGAACGATAATTCCGGAGTAGGACGGAGGGCTTCGAAAAAGTAAACCGTAATACCATTGGCTGAAAAAACATCCGCCACGATCTGCGCAAATTTGTCGGAATTGTTGCGGCTGTCGTGGGCTACGGCCACCTTAATTTCCTGGCCCGGAAAAGACTTCAGCAAATAATTCGATAAACCTTGCGTGGCCATGCCCAGCGTGTAGCGGTTCATGCGGTTGCTGCCCGTGCCCATAATGCCGCGCAAACCGCCGGTGCCAAATTCCAGGTCTTTGTAAAAAGCATCGTTCAGGGCTTCCGAATCGCCGCCTTCCAGCAGCCGCCGGATCTCGGCTTTGGTTTCCTCGTCGTAGTTGCCGTTCAGCCAGGTATCGATTTTGCTTTGGATCGTGGTTTCTATCGTCATCGTTTTAGGTCAGTAAGGTTCCCTTCATTCGCGTAACGGCGAAAAAAGTTATAAAAAGAGGGGCTAAAATAGGAAAAATTTAGACTATTTTGGCTGATCCAGCAAATTCATGAACAAGTTAACCACTTTCTGAAACTCCCAGCCTTTTTCCGTTTTTTTGAAAAGCATGCTGTAGCCCTTTGATTCGCGGTAAGTAAACCCTTTTTTCTTGCTTTTCTTTCCCAAGCGCCACTGGGCCAGCATATGCACGACGGCGTATTCCTGGTCCGGTTCGTTGATCTGGGCCAGGCGCAGGTACAGGATGTCCTGGTTCTTCTTTTTGTTCTTCAGATCCTTCTCCGAAATCAGTTCGAATTTTACGTTTTCAAATTCCGGCACTACCTCCTTTGGCATGTAATAGGCCGGTGCGTCCATGTTGTCCAGGAAGATCATTTTATCGAGCAGGTAGATCTTCTTCTTATCTTTCAGCTCGTTATAGTCGGGCAGGTTTTTTTCGGTGGAAACGGCTGCGCGTAGGGCTTCGCGCAGCAAGGCTTTCTGGTTTTCGGAAAACCCGGTTTGCTGGGCCGTTGCCTTAAATGTGAAAGACAAAAACAGGAGGAAAAACAGTACCCGGAATGATTTAAAAAGTCTCATAAGTAATAAAGTATTTAAATGCGAAACACATCTGCTGAAAGCCAACAGATGTGTTTCTGAAAAACAGGTCGGAAAAAAGATCCTAGAGGTTGCCTCTTAAAGCCTGCTCGCGCTCAATAGATTCGAACAAGGCTTTGAAGTTACCTTTACCGAACGCCTTGGCGCCCTTGCGCTGAATGATCTCGTAGAATACGGTTGGGCGGTCTTCTACCGGTTTGGTGAAGATCTGCAGCAGGTAGCCTTCGTCGTCGCGGTCAACCAGGATGTTCAGCTTGCGCAGGTCTTCCAGGTCTTCATCGATATTGCCTACGCGGGCGATCAGGTCGTCGTAATAAGAATCCGGCACTACCAGGAATTCCACGCCCCGGCGACGCAGTTCAGATACGGTGTGCAGGATGTCGTAAGTGGCTACGGCAATGTGCTGTACGCCAGGACCATGGTAGAAATCGAGGTATTCTTCGATCTGGGATTTTTTCTTGCCTTCTGCCGGCTCGTTGATCGGGAATTTTACGTAACCGTTGCCGTTGGAAACCACTTTGCTCATTAAAGCGGAGTATTCGGTAGAGATATCTTCATCGTCGAAGGTAATAAGCAGTTTAAAGCCCAGAACATCTTCGTAGAATTTCACCCACTGGTTCATTTCGCCCCAGCCTACGTTTCCTACGCAATGGTCCACGTATTTCAGGCCCACCGGCGTAACCGGGAAGGCGCTTTTCTTCGCCACAAAACCCGGCATAAAGGCGCCTTTGTAGTTTTTGCGCTCTACAAACGTATGGATGGTTTCCCCGTAGGTATAGATGGAAGCAACTTTCACTTCGCCGAATTCATCGGTTAAAGTTTGTGGCTCGGCGGCTGGTTTCGCCCCGCGTTTTACTGTCTCCTGGAAAGATTTTTCCGCATCGTCAACCCATAAGGCCATTACTTTTACGCCGTCGCCGTGCTTGGCTACGTGCTGGGTAATTTCGGAATTAGGGTCTAACGAAGTGGTAAGGATCAGGCGGATCTTCTCCTGCTGCAATACGTAAGAAGCGCGGTCGCGCACGCCGGTTTCCGGGCCGGCATAAGCTACCAGCTCGAAACCAAACGCAGCCTGGTAGAAGTAAGCGCTCTGCTTGGCGTTGCCTACATAAAACTCAATATAATCGGTACCGTTTAGGGGTAAAAAATCGACGGCCTGCTCGTTGGCAGTTGCCTGGGCTGTTTCCTGTGTCATAATCTTCAGTTTAATTGAATGGATTAAGTGCCGTAAAAATAAGGATTTGCAAGGTTAAACTAAAATTTAAACGATTGTTTAATTTTAAATAATTGCCGGATTATTTGCAATTCGATTGCATTGTTTTAAAATTTGTAAAAAAACCTCCTGAACTATGAATACTGAAAACTTAAATAAAACCCTGGTAGCCCTCATCGAAAAGAAGCGTGAACTGAACCAATTGCCTTATAACGACGACCGCTACGACGATATAGAAGAAGAACTCCACGACCTGGAAGACGATTTTAACGAAGAATTCGGCCCTTATTTAGAGGATGTGCTGGAAGACGTACACGCCAAGCTTTGCCCGGATACCGACGTGCTTTTACCAACGGCTTACCTGCCCAATACCCTGGAAGGCGAAAGCGGCACCGATCACAAAGAAGGCGTTTGGGTAGATTCCGATGAGTTTCCCGGCAAAGAAGCGCGCCTGGTTTTAGTGCCTAACCCGACCCGCCTGATTCTTTCGGTTGGTAAGAATATCCGCAAAGAAGTCTGGACCGCCAGTGAATAAAAGAGCAGCCACATTTTATTTTTGTTGCAGAAATGCAGAAACGCTATGCTTTTTAGCTTAAAAGCATAGCGTTTTTATTTTCGGCCGTTACTAAAGCCTTCATACGTTTCTATCAGTTTCGGCCGTTAAACCATAAGTATTACCTTATCTACAACCCTTAATCTCATTAGATGGCTAAAATCACTACGCTTATTAATCTCCAGGTTTTTAAAGAATTCCTTAAGTCGGGCTCGGTTGGCGGCTTTATTCTTATTGGCTGTTTAATTGTTTCGCTCATAATTGCCAATTCTCCTATAGGCCCCGCTTTTGCCAATATATTAGCCCTGGAACTGGGCTATGAAACCGACGGCCTGCATTTAAAATACCCATTGCTACTCTGGATAAACGATGGCCTGATGGCGATCTTCTTTTTGCTGGTGGGCCTGGAAATTAAACGCGAACTAGTGGAAGGAGAGCTGTCTTCCTTCAGGAAAGCCGCTTTGCCCGTATTTGCGGCCATCGGCGGCATGTTCGTTCCGGCCGGAATTTATGCGCTACTAAACCAGGGCGGCGAAGCGGCCAGCGGCTGGGGCATTCCCATGGCTACTGATATTGCCTTTGCCATTGCCATTCTTTCCATCTTAGGCAACCGCGTTCCGCTTTCATTAAAAGTGTTTTTAACGGCCCTGGCCATTGTAGACGATTTAGGCGCTATTCTGGTAATTGCCATTTTTTATTCTACCGAACTGCATTTTACCTACCTTTTATATGCGCTTGGCATTTTTGTAATGCTGATCGGCTTTAACCTGCTGGGCGTAAAGAAGCTTATTTTTTACCTCGTTCCGGGCGTTTTTATCTGGTATTTCATTCACCATTCCGGCATCCATGCCACCATTGCGGGCGTGCTTACGGCCTTAACCCTGCCCACCACTAAAGGCCCTGAAGAATCGCCCCTCGAGAAACTTGAACATGCTTTAACGAAACCGGTAAACTTTATCATTATGCCAATCTTTGCCCTGGCCAATACCAATATCGCTTTTGAGGCCGGAATGGTTGACAGCTTGGGGAGCCGCATGGGATTGGGTATTATTTTAGGCTTATTTGTGGGCAAACCGTTTGGCATTCTGCTGGCTTCTTATCTTTCTGTAAAGCTCCGCATTAGTGAATTACCGGAAGACGTACGATGGAAACAAGTTATTGGACTAGGGTTAGTGGCCGGGGTAGGTTTTACCATGTCTATTTTCATCGCTCTGCTTTCTTTCATCGATCCTGCCTTGCAGACCGGAGCGAAGTTCTCGATCCTGATTGCTTCTTTGCTTTCCGGGATCGGGGGGTATTTTTTCCTGAATATGCTAAGCCAGAAGAAACCGAAACCCGTTTAATTATGGTTTCGCAAACAAAATAAAATGCCGGGTTTTTCGAGAGAATGGCCCGGCATTTTTCATTTGTAAACCCCAAGCCCGGAAAACTTTGAATATCTTTGCACCGGAAACGCTATGCTTTTCGATAAAAAAGGCAGCATTTTATGTTGGGTAAGCCTGCTGTTTTTCGGGCAGGAGATTATTAGTATGGAACACAGACACTTCATTATTCACAAACCGTACGGCTATTTATGCCAGTTTGTGTGCGAATTAAAAAGTAAAAAACTTCTCGGCGAATTTTACGATTTCCCGGCCGGCACCATGAGTATCGGCCGCCTGGACGAAGACAGCGAAGGCCTGCTGCTGCTCACCACCGATGGTAAAATGAGCGAACTGGTACGGAGCAAGAAAGTGGAAAAAGAATACTACGCCCAGGTAGATGGCTTAATTACCGACGAAGCCATTGCCCGGCTGCAGCAGGGCGTAGAAATTGTGCACCGCTCCGAATCCTACCAAACCCTGCCCTGTAAAGCTTTCCGCGTAGAATCCGTTCCCGATTTTCCCCAGCGCCGCCGCAAGATCCGCGACGACCGCCACGGCCCCACCAGTTGGGTTTCCATTACGGTTTGCGAAGGTAAATTTCGCCAGGTCCGCAAAATGACTGCTACCGTTGGTTTTCCCACTTTGCGCCTTGTAAGGGTGCGGATTGGGGATATGCACTTGGGGAATTTAGATGCCGGCGAGGTGAGAGAGGTGGAAAGCTTTATGGTGGAGCCTGAAACCGTTTTACTCTAATAGCAACTCTGGCTTCCTCAGCGGTTTCAATCAGGAATAAGTTCTCGTTTCAAAAATCAGGTTAAAGAACAACAGGCAGGATTATCCAAAGCCCGCTTTATTTCTTTCCAAAACAATTTCTGGTTTTGCGGCTTTATCAGATAGCTTAAACCTTAAACCAGAACATATGAAAAGAAGCAAAACGATTATCGCCCGGGCAACAGGATTGTTGCTTTGCGTATTAATTTCAGGCTTTACGGTGCTGGCACAACATACCGGCCAGCAAGGCAACACCCAGAAACAGGGGACCCAGAAACAGGGCAAATCGAAATCCACCCAGCAAAAATCGGCTCATCAGAACATGAAACTTACGGATCCGGAAATTGCTTCCGTAGCCGTGGTGGCCAACCAGATCGACATCGACCATGCCCGCCTTGCCCAGGAGAAAACCCAGAATACCGAAGTGCTGAATTTTGCCCAGACCATGATCACCGATCACCAGGCTGTGATCGATCAGGCCACGGCGCTGGTAAAAAAGCTGAACGTGACCCCGAAAGAAAATCAACTGAGCCGGAAACTGCAGACCGATTCCGAGAATTCCATGAAAATGCTGCGGGCAAAATCGGGCAGCGCCTTCGATCAGGCTTATATCGATCACGAAGTTACGTACCACAAGGCCGTTATTTCGACCGTTGAAAATACCCTGATCCCGAACGCAAAAAATGCCGAACTTAAAGCCTTGCTGCAAAATATATTGCCGAGCCTGAGAGCCCACCTGGAGCATGCCCAGATGCTGAAAACCCAGTACGCCAAAGAGTAATGGGTAGAAAGCTTTTAACCGGCATGCTGCTGGCCGTGCTGTGTCCATTCTTTTATTTGCAGGCTTTCAGAGGGGTTTCGGAAAATGCCCGCCCTAAAACCCACATGGTCCAGATCGTTAGAATGCAGTTTATACCGGCCGTTCTTTCGGTAAATAAAGGTGATTCGGTAGTATTCCTGAACAAGGATCTGGTAAATCATAACGCTACGGAACGCACCGCCGGCAAATGGCAATCACCTACGCTGCGTCCCGGAGATTCCTGGCGCATGGTTGTAACCAGTTCTGCAGATTACTACTGTACGTTTCATCCCGGAATGAAAGGCAAACTTGAAGTAGCTCGCGCCACGGCAAAAACCAGGAAGAAGAAATAGTTTCTTCCTGCGTTCTGTTTCAGTAATCTGGCTGCCGGAAAATGGTAGGCTTTTCAGCAAAAAAAGAAACCAGCTCAAAACGGCCTCCGGGAATTACTTTGTTTGGAAACGGTGATATTTTTAGTGCTTTCTGAAGAGAATAGCTTTAATAAACAAAAACAGCTTGCCGAATCTATTTCAGCAGGCTGTTTTTTTTTATGATTTGAGTACCTAAAAGAAAGTCCCCCGTTGGAGGGGGTAGGGGGAGGATATTTACTTTATTTGATCTTCTTTAAAAATCAGATAAATCTCCTGTCCTCCCCCTACCCCCTCCAAAGGGGGACAAAAAGCTGCCTTCCTTTCCCGGAACTTAAACCCTTGGCAGATACCCGACTTTTTCCCGCACCCGGGCTACGGTTTTACTGCCGATCGCGTAGGCTTTCTCTGCGCCCATCTTCAATTTGGCATCCAGTTCCGGAAGGTTGTTCATGTAGTAATTGAACGTTTCGCGTTCTTTGGCAAAGCGTTTCAGAATAACCTCGTAAAGCGCAGTTTTGGCGTGACCGTAACCGTAATTGCCGTTCAGGTAGTTCTGGCGCATGGTTTCGGTTTCTTCCGGGCTGGCCAGTAAAGCAAACAGCTTGAAGGTAATATCCGTTTCCGGGTCTTTAGGCTCTTCCAGGGTTTTGCTGTCGCTCACAATGCTGCGCACGGTTTTGAGTAGTTCCTTTTCCGGTACAAAAATATCGATGGTGTTGCCGTAGCTTTTGCTCATCTTTTCGCCGTTAACCCCCGGAATGGTCATGATGGCTTCTTCCACTTTGGCCTGGGGCAGCACAAACGTTTCGCCGTAGCGGTTGTTGAAGGCGCTGGCAATGTCGCGGGCAATTTCCAGGTGCTGGATCTGGTCTTTTCCTACCGGTACAAATTCAGCATCGTAGATCAGGATATCGGCGGCCATGAGTACCGGGTAGGTAAACAAACCAGCATTTACATCGGCCAGGCGGTTCGATTTATCTTTGAACGAATGCGCATTGGCGAGCATCGGAAACGGCGTGAAGCAGCTCAGATACCAGGTTAGTTCGGTAACGTTCGGCACGTCGCTCTGGCGGTAAAAAATATGCTTTTCCGTATCGAAACCACAGGCCAGCCAGGCAGCGGCCACTGCGTACGTATTCATGCGCATTTCTTCCGCGCTGCGGATGGTGGTTAAAGAATGGAGGTCCGCAATAAAGTACATCGACTCGTTTGCAGCATTTTCCGATAAAGTAATTGCCGGGATAATGGCGCCCAGCAGGTTACCCATGTGTGGCCGGCCGGTTGCCTGAATGCCGGTTAAGATTCGTGCCATAACGTATAGATTATTTTTTGCAAATATAAAACAAAAGCCGGCGATTTAGTGATTAGTGAATAGTGATTAATGATTAGTAGGTCGATAATAGTTTTTTCAAGGAGCGTAAAATCTAATTTTTTTTTCAGAATAATCTGGTTGTTGTGTAACCCTTTTCTGAAATTCAAGTTCCTCTTAATCACTAATCACTAATCACTAATCACTAATCACTAATCACTAATCACTAATCATTCAAGTCTCGAGTACGGCTTCGGCTTCGAGGGCTTGGGCTTCTTCTTTGCCCAGGTAGCGGTCTATGAGGGAGTGGGCCAGGTAAAGCAAAGGGGTTAGGGCAATGGCCATGATGAATTTGTAGATGTAGTTGATGATCGAAACTGAAAGCACCATTTTCAGGTCCCAGTTGCCGAATACGAAAAACGCTATAAAAAGCACCACAAAACTGTCCAGGATCTGGGAAACAAGGGTGGAACCGGTTGCCCTGAGCCAGATCATTTTAGGGCCGGTAAACTTGCGGAGGTACTGAAAAACTGAGGCATCGAGAAACTGGGAAAGCAGGAAGGCCGAAACCGAACCGATGATAATGCCTAAACCCTGCCGGAAAATACCGTTGAAAGCAAAATCCATATCGAAAGGGCGGCCGGCGGTATCCTGGTTGTTGAGATCGAGCCAGAAAGCGGCGGAAGGTAAGGCGGTTATGATGGTGATGGCCAGAAAGGCGTACAGAATCAGGATAACCGTAAGCCAGCTCACGCGTTTTACCCCGGCCTTGCCGAAATACTCGTTAATGATGTCGGACGTAATGAACACGACCGGCCAGAGCACCACGCCGGCCGTCAGGTTAAAGTCGAGCTTCATACCGTTCAGCAGCGGGATCTGGGCCGGTGCGACCCCAAGCAGGGTTTCGAGCGAAAAGATTTTTACGCCCAGCAATTCCGCCAGCAAAGCATTGGCCACTACAATACTGCTGAGCACGATGAATAACTGCGACTTTTTGTTCTGGAAACTAGCGTTCGGATGCATACCCGAAAGGTGCAAAATCTAAGGGAAAAACGCTACCGTTCGCTACGGAAATTTGTTTATGAACGCTTAAGGTTTGTGTCAGTTCCGGTAAGAAATTTACCTGGTTAACGCGTTTACTGCTTCGCCAACGGAAGAAACAAAATTAACCTGCTTGCCTTTGTTGCTTTCAAAGATGAAATCCTTCAGGCTTTGGCTCGTAAACTTCGAAAAATCACCTACAATTGCGAGCCGCACGCGATAGGTAGAAAATTTCTGCAGAATGTCTCCTGCCATTTTATTTTTCAGATCGAAGAAGTCCGGTGTGATGTTTTTTTGATGAATAATAAGGCTGTCAAAGTCCTGATAATAAACATTGCCCAGCAAATCCAAAGCATCTTCAGTATTTTGAATGATGATTTCGGTTGATGTGATTTCGGCAATTTTGGAATTGTTAATGGTGTGCTCGTGGATTTGCATTAGAGTGGTTTTTTTACATCGATAGCTAACGAATTTGGCTAAGCTGGCGTTTATCTTTGGTTAGCGGACGTTATTCATTACTATTTCATTGATTGGGTCACATTCTTCATCTTGCTTTCCTTCTTTTGGATTATAAATAAATTGTGCCTTCGTTTTTTTGGGGGCAGTAATTTTAATCGCTATTAAATAATCTTCATTTTCTATAGTGAAGACTTCATCTGCCGAACCTTCTAATCCGACACTTTGCTTAATGTTTTTTCTGCTAGTTTTTTATACTTTTCCGTGAAGTTCCATATCACCCATTATTCCATTAGAAGCTAACTGATATTCTATTGTATCAGAATTTAACCTATTAATTCCAAGGGTTAGTTTAAATCCTTCAGAATCAGTAAATGAATATACTTCTTGAAAATCTGCCCAATTAATTTTCTTGTTTCAAACTTCAGTTACTGGCTCAAAATCGTTTTTAATGGAAGAAACTTTTTTAGAAGGTATATCTTTCTTTGAATCATTTTTCTCAATAGGATCTTTCTGTTCACAAGAAAAAAGGAAAAGCACAAAGATTATTAAAACCGACCTCCTCATTAATTAAGTTTTCTTTATAATTTACAATGACCGCCAACGTGCTCGTGTATACCATGTGTGAGGCGTAGCCGAAACATTATGTATACACCTTGTTGGCGGCTGCTTTTCTTGTTCTACATGAACCAGATGTACACAATCATTTCTTTTTTATCTGAGTCAATGATAGTAAGAGTATAATCTCTTGGGTCATCTTTATCTATATCAAGTTGGTAATAACCATTCTCCATATCAGCAATCCCTTCTGGTATAGAGATTTCGGAATATTTTTCAAGAACGGGTAGAACCTTGTAATTTTTGTCAGTTGCTTGCTGCAAAATTTCATTTAGCTGCTCGTCTGTAAGTTTAGCTTTGACATGTGTTGTTCCGTCTCCATTAAACGCCCAGTCATCTTGAAGCATTTTAAACCTAATATCTCCAGGTATTTTGAGACCACTTACAAGCCTTGCTACCTTTAAAGGAGTACGTGGTGGAAAAGAATTTGGAAATATTAGGTACACTATAAGCAGTAGAACCCCTATAAATATCAGTGCCTTGTATTTCTTTTTCATTCTATCATTACAAGTTACCGCTAACGGGCTGGGCTAGGGCACGTTTTAATGTGCTTTAGGTTTGGTTAGGCTTAGTAATCTTTTCTTTTGGTATAATTAATAATTAAAAATAGCAGCAAAACCATATTTAAAATTAAACTGCCGTAAGCAAGTTTTTTTAAATTTAAGGTTCCTGTACTTGTCTCTTTAAATGAATCGTTTTCCTTAATTTTATTTATTTCTTGTTCATATTTAATACTAGGGCTGTAAGATGGAATGGTATCTAAATATGCTAAAAAACTCTTAGATTCTGAAACTAAGGCAGTACCCATACAAACATCTGTTGATAAAATTGAAGTAGGATTATTAGGTTTTGCTGCGACTAAATAGGTTTTATTTAGTTCAAAGAAAGAAGCACAGTTTGACCTAAAGTTGATTGACTGAAGCAGCATTGCCTTATTTGATTGAGTTGGTTTAAAGCCTTTCCAACATTCTTTTACTTCAAATTCTACTCTTTCCATTCCAGGCTGACCCAAATTATCTGTTAATGTAGAATCAATCTTTATTGAAATGACTTTACCAATAAAGATAAATGGTGAATGCTTATAAATTATTTCTGGTTTGGGGTTACAGAAGCAAGCATAACAATTACTTGAAGCAAATAAAAAGGCACAAATGATTATTAGCTGTTTCATTAATATTCGTTAAAACCCTTAATCTGCTTTTTTGCTATTCAAAGATTTTATAAATTTTTATTTTGCCTAACTACCATATAAACAACACTACTACGCTTATCTGCAATATATACAAAGGTGTAATCGCCTTTAGCACCATTTTTCAGAAAGGTAACTTGCAGTATTGTAAAGCGAATATAGAAGAATGTTATAGATTAGCAAAGGCAGCTTTCATTATTCGGAAAGTAGGGAATATGGCTGATGATTAGACATACCAATCAGCTTAAAGGGGGAGGAAGTTAAAATGCTATGCTAACCGGAAGAAAAAGTACTCGGAAGGGCAAACAACTATACAGGCGTCTTATTCGGAACCGTTCAGGTCATACTCCAGAATGCCCACCGTTTTTCCTTCAATAGCCAGCATGGTGTTTTCGAAAACTGCTTTGGCTTCTTCCAGTACCGGTGTCAGGTCTTTGTAGCGGGCGGAGAAATGACCGATGAGCAGGCGCTTTACTTCGGCTTTGGCGGCCAGGGTGGCGGCTTGCCGGGCAGTACTGTGGTGGGTATACGCGGCGCGTTCTTCCATGTCGCTCAGGAAGGTGGCTTCGTGGTAAAGCAGGTCTACGCCTTTAATGTAGGGCAGAATGTCTTCTTTGTACTTGGTATCGGAGCAGTAAGCATAGGAGCGGCTCCGTTTCGGGTCGGTGGTAACGTCTTTGTTGTGCACCAGAATTTCCCCGTGCTCATCCTTAATGTCTTCGCCGAATTTCAGGCGCACCAGTTGCGGCGGGGTAAGGAAGGAGGGAAGCTTTTCTTTAATGAGGTGGCGCGGCTTCGGTTTTTCCCGGAACAGGAAACCACAGCAGGGTATGCGGTGCTGCATGGGCAGCGTGTGCACCGTAATGGTTTTGTCTTCGTAGATCTTTTTGTAAACCGTAGGGTTCAGCTCGTGAAAAGTAATAGGGAACTGAAGCTGGGTATTGGAAACCTTGAACTGTAAGGTTATAAGTTCCGCCAGGCCGGGAGGGCCGAAAAGATTTAAAGGGGTGGTGCGCATCTGCAGGTGCATGGTAGAAAGCAACCCGAAAAGTCCGAAAAAATGGTCGCCGTGCAGATGGCTGATAAAGATGTTGAGAATGCGGTGATGCCTTATTTTATAGTGCATCAGCTGGCTTTGGGTGCCTTCGCCGCAATCGATCAGGTTCAGGTGGGAGCCTACCGTAAGAACCTGGGCCGTATGAAAACGGCCCGGAGCAGGAATGGCGGACGAACTGCCCAATATTTTGAGTTCAAAGTCCAAACCTGCTCCGGGTTATATATTAGTCTTCCTTGTTGGTCAGGTCGCGCTCGATTTCGTGCAGAAAAATGCGGTCGATTCCTTCTTCCACGGTAGGTAAAATGTTCAGCACCGATTCCAGTTTGGAAATGGTGATCAGTTTCATTACGTGGTCTTGCAGGCCGGTCAGGATCAGTAAGCCGTTAGAAGAATTGCACAAACGGTTGGCGATCAGGATGGAGCTAAGTCCGGAAGAATCGGTATATTTTACGTTGGTTAAATCCAAGATAAGGTTATTGATACCTTCGGCGTTGAGCTTCACGAATTCAGACTTCAGATCAGGGGCAATCGTTGTGTCAAGCTTTTTCTCGTCGATGGTAATGACGGTGTAGTTCTCTTTTTTATCGATCGTGTATTTCATACCTCGGGGTAAATGGTTCTAAGATGCGAATGTACCAAAAAAGTACCGAATAATTGTAAATCGCGGGTTAAAAAATGTTTTCTTTTATGCTTTTCTCTATTCTTTCCAGGATTCCGTCGTAGCCCGTTTTCACGAACTTCTGGCCCGTTACGCTTTCGTACAGCTCCAGGTAACGCTCCGAGATCAGGTTTACCTGTTCGTCGGTCATTTCCGGAACCGTCTGGCCGGCTTTTCCCTGGAAATTATTTTCGATCAGCCATTGCCTTACGAACTCTTTGGAAAGTTGTTTCTGTGGTTCGCCATTTTTTTGTCTTTCTTCGTAGCCGTTTGCGTAAAAATACCGGCTCGAATCAGGGGTATGGATCTCATCGATGAGGTAAACCTGCCCGTCGTATTTCCCGAATTCGTATTTCGTATCTACCAGAATAAGACCTTGTTTGGCGCCCATTTCGGTGCCGCGCTTAAATAAGGCACGGGTATAATTTTCGAGCTGCACGTATTCGGCTTCCGGCACAATTCCCTGGGCAATAATTTCTTCCCGGGAAATATCTTCGTCGTGGCCTTCGGTGGCTTTGGTGCTCGGCGTAATGATGGGCTCCGGCAGCGGGTCGTTTTCTTTCAGGCCTTCCGGCAGCGGCACGCCGCACAGCATGCGTTTGCCCTGCTGGTACTCGCGCCAGGCGTGGCCGGCCAGGTACCCGCGGATCACCATTTCAACGCGGTAAGGTTCGCAAAAGTAACCAACGGCCACGTTCGGGTTCGGCTGGCTTAAGATCCAGTTCGGTACAATATCGGAAGTGGCTTTTAAATGGTGCGCGGCTATCTGGTTCAGTACCTGACCTTTATAAGGAATAGCCCGCGGCAATACCACGTCGAAAGCGGAAATGCGGTCGGTGGCTACAATGGCCAGTTTGGTGCCGAAATAATACACATCGCGAACTTTACCCCGATAAAAGCCCGTCTGTCCTAAAAATTGAAAGTTGGTTTCTTTAAGCGCGTCCATTAAAAGAAAAGGTGAAAATGATGGCTGCAAAGGTAGGAACATATTCAGAAGGTTAAAGCAGGTTGCAAGGAAATAAATCGATTTAAAGCTAGTGCCCGACCAAATTTTTTGTAAGCATTTGCTTGACAGGATTTGTAATCCCGTCTTAACTGAGCCGTGGGATTTGTAATCCCACTTTCCAAAAATTAACCTGTTCATGCACCAGGTTTTTATGGAAGCCATTGGCAGGTTTTTCTTGCATTTGCGCTACGGTTTTCCTTCAGAAATTGGTTTTGCCGATGCGCTTCCGTAATGCACAATGTTGCGGGCCATGGCATTGAAAATCAGGAAATGGAAGGGCAGCACGGCATACCAGTAAAGCCTGCCGGTCAGGCCTTTCGGGCGGAAAGCGGCCAGTTGCTCCAGGTACTTTTTGTCGTGTTCTTCTATAATGCGGAACTGGAGCCAGGCTTCGCCGGGAAGTTTCATTTCGGCATATAAAAGCAGGCGTTTGTTTTCTTTATCGGCCAGCAGCACGCGCCAGAAATCCACCGAATCGCCGGCCCGCAAATTTACCGGATCGCGCCGGCCGCGCCGCAAGCCCACGCCGCCCACCAGTTTATCGAGCAAGCCGCGCAACCGCCAGAGCCAGTTGGTCTGGTACCAGCCCCGCTGCCCGCCGATGCGCCAGACGTTTTCCAGTACTTCCGCTTCGGGCCGGTGGATTTCAATTACCTGCCGGTCTGTAAAAACGCCGTTATGCGGGATCTGCACAAAATCCATGTAATGCTGGTTTATGGTGCCGCTTACCAGGGCGTCGGTCCAGCTGGAAATTACCGAGTTCTGTTCTATTTTAGAAAAAGCCAGTTTCAGCGCTTCTTCATAAGTAAGGCATTGGTGCGGAATTAGTTGCTGAATTTCGTGGTTTTCGGCTACCGAATCGGTTTTCAGGCTTTCCACCAATCTTCTGGCAATGGAAAAAGTAGTGCTCGTCAGGAAATACAGCCAGTAAGAAGATAGTTTCGGGGTAAGAATGGGCAACGTAATAATGGCGCGTTTCAGGCCGCGAAGCCGGGCCAGTTTAAGCAGCATTTCCTTGTAAGTAAGAACATCCGGCCCACCGATATCGAGCGTCCGATTAAGGCAGGGTTCGCAAAACAGTACTTCGGAAAGGTAAAAAAGTACGTCGCGGATGGCAATGGGCTGACACCGGGAATGCAGCCATTTCGGCGTGATCATGAGGGGCAGCTTTTCCACCAGGTCGCGGATTATTTCGAAAGAAGCGCTGCCGGAACCGATAATGATGGAAGCCCGCAAAACCGTTACCGGTACTTTGCCGGTGCGCAAAACCTGCTCCACATTCGCCCGCGAAGCCAGGTGCCGGGATAGTTTTTCGCCCTGGGAAATGCCGCTCAGGTAAAGGACCTGTTTCGCGTTGGTTTGGTTTAAGTAAGCCGTGAAATTAGCCGCTGACCGGGCTTCGGCCTGGTAAAAATCCGGAGTGCCGGAACCCATGGAATGCACCAGGTAATAGGCCGCATCGATGTCGGTAGGCAGGTTTGCGAGCGACGTTTCGTTTAAGAGGTCGGCTTTTATAACCTGCACTTGTTCCTGCAGGCTTTCTTCCAGGTGAAAACGCCGAGGATCGCGCACTATACAGATCACTTCGTGCCCTTTTTCCAGGAGCACCGGCAGCAGTCTTTTGCCAATGTAACCGTTTGCCCCGGTCAGTAATATCTTCATAAGCTTGTTTTCGAAACCGGTTCGGCCCGGCAATAAAACCCGAAATTGGTAAAATGGTTTTGAAATAAGGCATAAATAGCTTTTTACCGGGTAAACGATAGCGTTTTTACCTGATTTCCTCTAAACCAAATATTAAAAGGTGCGTTATAGGAATTGATTTCAATCTCCATATATATACGAATGGCAACTTCCGGCGCTTCCCATTATTTTTATTACCAGGACCAGAAAGTTGAATTAGGTCCGGTACTTACCGATATGCTCATTATTGGTTTTACAGAAGAAACCGACAGGGCAGAAAAAGAAAAGATCATCGGCAGTTTCGATTTTCTGGGTAACATTCTGGATGAAACAACTTCCGGCTCGGCCAATGTAACGGTTCTTTCCACCCGCAACAACCTGACGCCGGGAACCATGGAATTAAAGTTTACCGTACTCGAGCAACACCCGAAGATCATGTACGCCACCCCGTTCTTCGCCCAGCACCCAAGTTCCCCCGGACGCATGGGCATTACGAACCAGTTCATCGTTACCCTGGAAGACCTGGTAGGCCAAACCCTGCTGGAAAAGCTCATGAAACGCACCAACACCAAACTGGTAGAACCGCTGGGCCCGCAAACCTTCATCATTTCCGCCGATAAAAATTCCGCCGGAAATGCGCTCGATATGGCTAATTATTTCCACGAAAGCCCGGGCATTAAAATAGGCGAACCTGACTTTTTCCATAATTTGGTGTTGGATCAGATTTGATTAATTTGAAGATTTGGAAATTTGAAGATTTGGAAATGAGGAAATGAATTGATTCATAATTTATTTCTTTCTGAAAATAAAAAAATCTGATGCTGGAATTTCATTCCGGTATCAGACTTTTTTGGTTTAAAATGGTATCGTTTTGATTACGATTTCTGATAGTAGAGACGTAATATATTACGTCTCTCACGGCATTGCGTCTTTTTCGGCATTGTTGGCTTTATCAATATCGAACCTAATTCGAATTATCATATCGCCGCTGGAAATTTGTTTTGGGCGAATTACCCTGATTGGTGACGTACTGCCCTGAATGGAGACGTAATATATTACGTCTCTACAGGTGGTCCGGTAATTGTAAATTTCATTACCGAAAGGCAATGGTGGGGGCTTTTTAGAATAAAACGATACCGTTCTGCCTTCAAAAACTACCCTTCAAAATAAATGGCTTCGGCTTTGTCGCGAAGGTTGTAGCCCGAAGACATTACTTCGCCGTAGGCGCCGGCGGTGCGGATCGCCAGCAGGTCGCCGCGGTTCGTTTCGGGCAGCATTACGGCTTTACCGAAACAGTCGGAGGATTCACAGATCGGGCCGACTACGTCGTAGCGCATTTCGGGGGCCTTGCTGGTCTGGTTTTCTATTTTGTGGTAGCTCTGGTAAAGCGCCGGACGGATCAGTTCGGTCATGCCGGCATCCAGAATTATGAAGTTCGTTTTGATACCTTTTTTGATGTAAAGCACTTTCGAAATTAAGGTGCCGCTTTGTGCTACCAAGGCTCTTCCCAGTTCAAAGTGTACCTGCTGGCCCGGTTCTGGTTGTAGGAATTCGTTGAAAATGCCGAAGTAGGTTTCAAAATCGGGGATGGCGTTGGTTTCCGGTTCGTGGTAATCTACGCCCAGGCCGCCGCCTACGTTCAGGTGTTCTACTTTTATATTCCGGTTTAGAAACCACTGCTGAATCTCGTTTACCCGCAAACACAAAGCCCGGAATACACTCATTTCCGTGATCTGGGAACCGATGTGAAAGTGCAGGCCGATCAGCTGAAGGTGCGCAAATTGCGGCAGCAGTTCCAATACCTGTTCCAGTTCCCAGAAATTGATCCCGAATTTGTTTTCCTCCAGGCCGGTAGTAATGTAGTGATGGGTCTGGGCGTTTACGTTCGGGTTTATGCGTAAGGCAATGCGCGCCGTTTTTCCGGATTCTCCGGCCAGTTCATTCAGTACCTCCAGTTCGTGCAGCGATTCCACGTTGAAGCAGAAAATGTCGTTTTCCAACGCAAAACGCAATTCCCGGTCCGATTTTCCGACGCCGGCAAAAACTACTTTTTCAGGGGCAAAACCCGTTTCAAGCGCTCTCTTTACTTCGTTGCCGCTCACACAATCTGCCCCGAAACCGATCTGCTGCATTTCTGCCAGGATCGGTTCGTTGGAATTTGCTTTTAAGGCGTAGTGAATGTGATAGCCGTATTTTCCGGCTGCATGGGCCGCGGCCTGCAAGGTTTCGCGAAGCAGCTTCAGGTCGTAGGCGTAAAAGGGGGTAGGGTGATTTTGCAGTTCGGCTTTCTTGATGTGCAGCATTTATTTACCTCCTTCGCCAAATACGTGATCGTTCAGAGCCGTAAGCGCTTCTACTTTATGCTCGGTTTTTATCAGGAAACTGATATTGTTTTTACTGCCGCCGTAGGAGATCATCCGCAAGGGAATGTGCTGCAGGGCCGTAATTACCTTCAGCGCATAACCGGTGCTTTCGGCCAGAAAATCGCCGACTACGCAAATAATGGTCAGGTCCTGTTCCACTTCCACGTTGCCGAAAATTTTCAGGTCTTCTACAATCGCACCAAGGTGTTTGGTGTCGTCAATGGTCAGGGAAACAGCTACTTCCGAAGTGGTGATCATGTCGATCGGGGTTTTGTAAATCTCGAACACTTCGAATACGCTTCTCAAAAAACCATATGCCAGCAGCATGCGGCTCGACTGGATCTTTATTGCCGTGATGCCGTCTTTGGCGGCCACCGCTTTAATATTATGGCCGGTGGTTTCGCCGGAAATTAAGGTGCCGCGGGCTTCGGGTTGCATCGTGTTGAGCAGGCGCACCGGAATGTTTTCCTGCTTGGCCGGCCATACGCTGCTCGGGTGCAGAATTTTCGCCCCGAAATAAGCCAGCTCCGCCGCCTCGTCGAACGACAATTCCGCGATTGGGTAGGTGTTCTTTACAATGCGCGGATCGTTGTTGTGCATGCCGTCGATGTCGGTCCAGATCTGGACTTCTTCGGCTTTCATGGCGGCGCCCAGCAAGGAAGCCGTGTAATCGGAGCCGCCCCGTTTCAGGTTATCGATCTCCCCGAAGGCATTGCGGCAAATATAGCCCTGGGTAATGAAGATCTGGTTTTGGTCGTGCTGTGCCAGTTCCCGCTCCAGGTTTTCGCGGATGTACGGCATATCCGGTTCTTGGTGCTGATCGAGGCGCATAAAGTTCAGAGCCGGCAACAGGGCCGATGGTACGCCGGTTTCCTGCAGATGAAAATAAAACAAAGCCGTGGAAAGCAATTCTCCCTGAGCCAGAATGGCGCGTTCTTCGTTGCTGGTAAAAAGGTCTAAGGTGAAGGCCTGCAGGTAGGCAAAATGTTCGGATAAAAGCTGCAGCGCCTGCTGTTTATAATTTTCTGTTTCGAACAGTTCTGCCACCACTAACTGGTACTGACGGTGCAGTTCTTGGATCTGTTTTTTGGCTTCTTCGGTGCGTTGGTTTTTGAGGAGTTCTGTAATTTCTACCAGGCGGTTGGTGGTACCGCTCATGGCCGAAAGCACCACCAGAACCGGACGGTTTTCGCGCTGCACCAGCTGGGCAACATTTTTTATACGGGAAGCGGACCCTACGGAGGTGCCGCCAAATTTTAAAACTTTCATTTATAAAGGATTATGCGTAAAAACGCAACAAAATAGGAGTGCAAAAGTACGGAGAAAGGTCGGGAATTGTTTGAACTTTTGTAAATAGAGTGTTACTTTTTCGGGAAAATCGATATGGTCCAGAGTGGGCTTTGGTGGGTATGGCTCTAAGTTGTTGGTGAAAACACCAATAACGGCAGGGAAAAGGTTCTAAAAAAGATAAATCAATAATTATCCTTGTTAATTGGAACAGAAAATTGTTTGGAATCTATATAATCGGTGAATGAATTTGAGTAAAGAGTACGTCCCCATTTTGAATACTTTAGTCTGCATTCAGTTTTAAAATTTCCTTTGTAACGTATTAATTTGGCAATTGCAATTTCGCCAGGTTCCAGAACAACATCTCTGGCACCTGTTGCACAGTAATATTCTATTGGCGTTTCTATATCTACCCAGTTACCGGATCTATCTTTTGCCTGACGCACAATTTCTTCGAGATTATTAAATGTGCCGATTGAGATAAGCGAATCACTTAAATTTTGAACAACCACCATAAAAGACCTGTAACTCCTGGTAGAGTCGATTTCGATCCTTTTCGATTGTTCGTTGAAGCTTTTAAAATTTAGATTATAAGTTAACTTAAAGGCCGTATCGACTTTAATCTTCAGTTTGCTGTTGTCGGCAAAAGTGAAATTTCTGGCATGTCTAAACTTAATGTCGTCTTGCGTATTGCTATTCTTTCTGGTCGCTTCTTTACCGAGGGTGATAGTATCTGTTAATTTCCCCAGATAAAAAATGGGATAAAATCCTATCCGGTCATTAGGATCATATTCCATAGGGCCTCCCGAAGTTTCCGTAGAATCTATTATCGTTAAGCCTCGGTGGCTTAAAACTACAGGCCTTAGATCGGTTTGGCAACTGACAAGCAGCAGCGTAAACAGAAAGGGGATAAAGGCCTTCACACGATTGAATTAAGGCGATTCACTGGTTTTAAAAGAAGTTTTAAATCTAAACTTACTTCGGTACTTCCACGCCATTCCGGAAAATTGCCGAACGTACGGTTTTCCCGTTTTCATCGGTCCATTTCCAGTTGCCGGTTTCTTTGTTGTTGCGGAAGGCGCCGGTAATTTCGGTTTTGCCGCTTTCGAAGTACTGCCGGAATTTGCCCGAACGTAAGCCGCTTTTGTACTCGGTTTCGGTTTTCAGCTTGCTGGAAGGGTAGAAGGTTTGCATGAGTCCGGTTATTTTTCCGTTAATGTATTCGGCTTTGCTTTCTACCTGCCCGTTTTCGTGGTAGGTGAAGCGAGGTCCGGAAACGCGGTTATTCAGGTACGTTTCTTTTATTTTCAGCTTTTTGGGGGCATCGTAATACGTGAGCCATTCCCCGTTCTTTTGCTTGTTTGTGTAAACCTGCTGTTCCTGGATGTTGCCGCTTTCGTAATAGAGGGTCACTTTGCGGTCGCGGGCTTCGTTGCTGTATTTGGTTTCTTCTTTCAGCTTGCCGCTTTCATAAAACTTCTGGCCGGTACCTACCAGTACGCCTTCCTTGTAGGTGCTGATGCTGAGGGGTTTGCCGTTTTCGTAGTACGATTTTACTAGGCCGTCGCGCTTGCCGGTGGTAGCTGTCAGATCCGCTACTTCGCGGGCTCGGGTTTTATTACCATCGAAGAAATTTTCGGGTTCTTTTTCTATTTTAACCGTTTTATAGGCGCCTTCAGTTTCCAGGCCGCCGCTCCGGTAATAGCTCTTATAAGAGCCGGTCTTGCCGCTTTTTTCCTGTTGGGCTTCCGATTTCAGCTGGCCGTTATCGTAATAAGTTTTGTAATAGCCGTCGAGGTTGCCGTTCAGGTAGCGGGCCTCGCTTTCGAGCTGACCGTTCTCGTAGTAGGTCTTGGCCAGGCCGTTCTGCTGGTTGTTTTTGTAGGTGATCTCAGATTTGAGTTTGCCGTTCAGGAAATATTCTTTCACCAGGCCGTCCGGAAAACCATTTACAAAAGCCGCTTCCATTTTCGGGTTACCGTTTTCGTAATACGTTTTTATCACGTTGCTCTGCTGGTCGTCTTTGTAAGAACCTTCCTGCAAAATTTTTCCGTCGGGGTGAAAGGCCTGAAAGATGCCGTTCTTTTGCCCGTTCTGGTAAGGAACCCGGAATTTCACGGCACCGATTTCGTACAGTTCGGTATACAGGCTATCGGGTTTGCCGTTCACGAATTTGGCGATCACTTCCGGTTTACCGCTTTTATAGAACTTCCGGTATTTGCCCTGCACCAGGGTATCCGGATCGGTAGTGATGTAGTAAAGCTCTTTTAAATGCTTGCGGTCCGCATCGTAATAGGTCGTTACTTTTATTTGCGGCTTGCCGGTATTTTCAAAGCGCTTATAATCTTCCCGTTGTGCCACGGAAATGGTAGCAAAAGCGAGCAAAAAAGTACCGGTAAGGGTGAAGCGGTGCATATTTAATGTGCTAATTTTTTAATGTGCTAATGTGCTAATGTGCTTAGATATTGGTATCTGGATATTAGTATCTGGATCAAAATTCGCAAGATTTTATTTCCAATAGAATACATAGTCGGATTTTCTTTCAGGTTATGCGTTTATTTTAGTCCTACTATTTGACTGTTTCTGCGGAAACTAAACAGCCTTTCATGCTGACGGTTTACCATTTTCTCATTTCAGGATTCATGATTCAAACCACAATTCTGAAAATTCTGATTCAGACCATAATTCTGAAAATTCCGGGAATTCTGAAAATTCTGATCCAGACAAATAATCCTGAAAATCCCTGAATCCTGAAAATCCTGATCTAAATCCTGATCTAAAAGCAAAAAGCCTTACATCTGTGAACGTAAGGCTTTTTGAAATTAGTATGCTGTTACCTTAAAAAGGTAAATTACATTTTCTCCAGTACAATAGCAGAAGCGCCGCCGCCGCCGTTGCAGATACCGGTCACGCCGATCTTTCCGCCTTTGGTGTTCAGCACGTTAATAAGCGTGGTAACGATCCGGGCACCGGAAGCTCCCAGCGGGTGACCCAAAGAAACCGCACCGCCGTAAACGTTTACGTTGTCGCCGCTTAAGCCTAACTTCTGGTTGTTGGCAATGGAAACTACCGAGAAGGCTTCGTTGATCTCGTAGAAATCTACCATGTCGGCAGAAACTCCGGCATTTTTCAAAGCTTTCGGTATAGCAAGGGAAGGCGTAGTAGTGAACCATTTCGGCTCCTGCTCGGCATCGGCAAAACCTAAGATCTTCGCGATTGGTTTTACGCCCAGCTCTTCGGCTTTCTCTTTGCTCATTAATAAAACTGCAGCCGCGCCGTCGTTCAGGGTAGAAGCGTTGGCAGCCGTTACGGTACCTTCTTTATCGAAAACAGGTTTCAGACCAGCAATTTTATCGAAATTCACTTTGCCGTATTCTTCGTCTTCCGAAACCACGATCGGGTCTTTACCGCGTTGCGGAATGGAAACCGGAACGATCTCGTTCTTCATCATGCCGGCTTTGGCAGCTTCGGCAGAACGCTTGTAGCTCTGGATCGCGAATTCATCCTGCATTTCGCGGGTGATCTTCATTTCGCGGGCCGTGTTTTCAGCCGCCGAACCCATGTGGTAATCGTTGTAAACATCCCACAGACCGTCTTTTACCAGACCGTCGATCATTTGCTGGTGACCTAATTTTGCGCCGAAACGGGCTTTATCTAAATAATAAGGCACGTTGCTCATGCTTTCCATACCGCCGGCAACCACTACATCTTTGTGGCCCAACATAATGGCTTGCGCGCCGAACATAATGGCTTTGGAACCGGAAGCACAAACTTTATTAACGGTAGTGCATTCTACTTCGTAACCCAGGCCGGCATAAATAGCCGCCTGACGGGCAGGGGCCTGGCCAACATTGGCGCTCAGCACGTTACCCATAATTACTTCCTGTACTTCTTTCGGATCTACGCCGGCTTTTTCCAGAGCGCCTTTTATGGCAGCCGCACCTAACTGGGTAGCAGATACGCTGGCCAAAGCGCCGCCAAAGGAACCGATTGGCGTACGAACCGCCGAGATCACATATACTTCTTTCGTTTGCATAAAGCGTTGATTTCTATTTTGGTCGTGAAATTAGAAGAACTATGCGGGAAAAGCAAATTGGGTGAATTGTTGATTGTTAATTGTTAATTGTTAATTGATTATTTCAAAGATGGATATTAGGTTTTTACATATATGACTCATCTGGCTACAAGTAAGGAAGTTAGTTTTAGTTAACTAGTACTAAAAACCAGCCTCATTTGATAATTGAAAATGGTGTTCAATTAATGGAATTCCAATCAACAATCAACAATTAGCAATCAACAATTCTACCAGTCCGGCTTCGACTTATCCCTCTTCTTTGTGCCTTCTTTCGGTAGCTGCTGCAGGTATTGCTGTTCGGCGGCGCGCATGGCGTTCAGCATCATTTCGGCCTGTTCAGGGCTGATGTTAGCTTTGCGGAGGCGGTCGTACTGGGTTTGCAGGCGCTTTTCCTGGCCGGAAGCTGCTTCTTTGCCGCCGTTTTTATTGGGCTTTTCGGGTTGCGCCTTGTCGTCGTTTTCGGCTAAGTGCTGACCTTCTTCGTTGCCTTTTTCTTCGCCTTGTTTTTGCTCTTTTTCCGTACCGTTTCCGCCGGAAGGTTTTTCCTGCTTCGGCGGTTGCTGGCTTTCCGGGTTCGTTTGTTTTTCCGGTTTTTGCTGCTGATCGCCTTTTTCGGGTTGGTTCGGATCCTCTTTTTCCTGGTTACCGTTCTGGTCCGGGCTTTCGCTTTGCTGTTGTTCCTGTTTTTGCTTTTCTTCCTGCTTCGGTTGCTCCTGTTTTTCTTTTTTCTCCGGTGCCGGCGGCGGAATTTTATTTTGTTCTTCCGGATTTTCGCGGAGGTATTTTTTCAGCATTTCGTAGTTGTAGCGGGCCTGCTCGTTTTGCGGATCGGCTACAAGTGCTCGTTTGTAAAACGTAAGCGCCTTTTTGTAATCCGGTACTTTTGCCTGCAGCGTGCCGAGTTGTTCCCAGGCGATGGAGCGTAGTTTAGCATCGGGGTTTTTCAGGCATTTTTCATACGCTTTCTGCGCTTTTTCCGGCTGGTTATTTTTCCGGTAGGCATGCGCCAGGTTTAGCAGCAGGTAAGGGTCCGCATCGCCGATCTCATACACCAGGAATTCGTAGTTTTTAACCGCTGCCGCATAATTGCCTTGCTGATAGGCGGCTGCCGCTTTCTTACTGTGCTCGTTCCGTTCGGCAATGTTCTGGAAACCGCCTATGCCCAGAAATAAGAATAAAAGGAGCCAGAGTGTTTTCATATCCGGAAGGTATTAAAGCGAACGGTTGCATCGATCAGCATCAGCAGCAGGGCGGCCAGTAGGGGGTAGAAATACTTGTTTGCCTTTACATCAATGGTTTTGCTCTGCCGCACGTTGCCCTGTACGTTATTAATGGCGCTGATCAGTTTGCTTACTTCGCTGGCCCGTTCGTTTATTTCAAAATATTGGCCTTCGGTGCGGGAAGCGATTTCCTGCAACGCTTCGGCGTTCAGTTTGGTAAGTACTTTCTGGCCTTCGTTGTCGCGTTTAAAGCCGTTACCTATCGGAATGTTTCCTCCCGCGGCCGAGCCTACGCCCAACGTAAATACCCGCACATCCGCTTTCACCAGGTCGTTTACCGGTTTTCTAAGGTTTTCCCCGAAATCTTCCCCGTCGGAGATCAATACCAGTACTTTGGCTGATTGCTGCCGGTTCGCCGTTTCTTCTTCCCTGAATTTTTCGGCAGCCAGTTCGAGTGGAGCAGCTAGATCGGTTCCGGCCCGCGGTACCAGGTTCGTGTTCAGGGTTTGGGTGTACAGGTTCAGCGCGCTTTGGTCGAAGGTGAGGGGGCATTGCACAAATGCCTCGGAGGAAAAAATGAGCAGGCCAACGCGGTCGGAATTGAATTTCTGCAGTAGCTTCGGCAGTTCGAATTTAACCTTTTCCAGGCGCGAAGGCTGCACGTCGGTGGCGTTCATGGACTGGGAAAGGTCTACGGCAACCAGAATGTCTTTTCCGGTGGTTTTAATTTCTTTTTTTGCCGCTCCGAAAGAGGGACCCAGTAAGGCTATGATGAGCAGACCGAAATAGGTTGTGCGCAAAAGCAGTTTCAGCCAGATCAGGTGCGGTTTCTGGTGCAGGGCGTTGGCCAGCTTTTTCATCCGGAACAGGTAGGCCCCGTAAAGCAGGATGAATGCTGCTACGAAAATAAGCTCCAGTAAAGAAAACGATTGGCTCCAGATCATGCCGGTTTAAAAATTGCTCCCCAAAGATACGAATTTGCCTTGGCCTGCCTACAAAACGTGGCTTTGCCGGTATTCAGGATGCGAAACTAAAATTTTCTTTTCAAACCAATTCAGGTAAACGCAAAACTGCAGCCGGCAATAGACCATTTCAGCATTATTCGCAGAGGTGAAGCCGGTTGCAATAACTTTTTTCAGATAAGCTTGTTTCGCTAACACAGCAGTAATTAAGCTGCTGCATCGTGTCCGAAAATCAGCGTTTGCCTTTTAGGTAGCGGTTTCAGGTTGGCTGCCGGGACGCGGGTTTAAAAGACAATTCAGTTATTAAGCATTTAAATTTAAATTTCTGGTGCATATGCGTAAGATATTACTTCTTTCCCTGCTTTTGTTTCATGCTGCTGTAATGGCCAAAGCCCAATGGGTGAGTCAGCCTTTGGGTTTTTCAACGCCTATTCTGGTGTACGAAATGGAAGCCGTGAACCAACAGGTAATCTGGGCGGCCGGGGCCGATACCATTGCCAATCCAGGGCAGTCTTTTGTGAAATCGACCGACGGCGGCATGACCTGGACGGTGGGTGCCATCAACAATCCTCAGGATTTTATTATCAATAACCTTTCGGCCATAGACGCCAATACCGCCTGGGTTGCCATGATCGATGATATTAACGGGGGCGGCGCCATAAAAAAGACCATAAACGGCGGTCAGACCTGGAATAACCAGGGGGTAAATATATTTACCGACCCCTCCAGTTACCCGAATGTGATCCATTTTTTCGATGCCAATAACGGGGTGGTTTTCGGCGACCCGGTTGGCGGGTATTGGGAAATTTACGGTACTACCAATGGCGGCTCCACCTGGACCCGTCTTCCTGCCGGCAGCGTACCGAATATACTTCCAAATGAATTCGGCATGTTTTCGGAGGCTACCATCGGCGACACTATTTGGGTGGGTACTTCGGAAGGAAGGGTTATCCGTTCCATTAATCAGGGGCAAACCTGGACCGCCGCCAATACTCCACTTTTAGACATTCAGGCCATAGCCTTTTCGAACAGTACAAATGGGCTGGCCTTCAGTAGCAACGGCGATCTGGCCCGGACGGCAGACGGGGGACAAACCTGGTCGGCCATAACCTACCAGGGAGATATCTACGATTATGATATGGCGGCTGTTCCGGGCGTGCCGGGCACTTTCATTACCACCGGCTTTAATACTACCGGCCAGCCGGGATCGTCTTATACCCGGGATTATGGCTTGAACTGGCAGGTAATTGATACCATTCCCCACATGGCGGTGGCCTTTGCCTCAGGAAATTCCGGCTGGACTTCCGGCATTAACAGCCGGACGGCTTACCGTTGGGGCGGCAACTTAGCGGGAATTACGAAAGCGATCAGTAAAGCTTCCTTGAACGTGTATCCAAATCCAAGCACCGGGGCTGTATATATCCAGAATGCAAGGCCAGGCGAAAAATTAACGGTTCGAGACATGACCGGCCGGGAAGTTTACTCCACCAAAGGGATTGGTTTAAATTCTGCCAATCCGCACCAATTAGGCCATTTGCCCAAAGGACTTTATATACTTACTTTGGAAACCGATAAGGAGATCAGAACGCAGAAACTGGTCCTGGAGTAGGGGAGACGCTGGTTTTGAATTCACTATTATTAAAGGCTAGTGGCTGAAAGATGGTTGTTGGTGAAAACACCATAGCCGTCAGGCTAAAGAAAAAAGCCGGTCATTCTGAGCTTGTCGAAGAAACTAATGGTTATTTCTATGGGAATTGAGCATTCCTGAAACGGGAGTCGAAAGGACCCAGCGTAGCTGCAATAAATGCCTTTCGTTTGGGTTCGATATGCGATAGTTCCCTCAACTTCGTTCGGGATGACCCAATAAAATAGTTTGACCTGGCCATGATGAAAACACGCAACAAGGACGAACGGATGAACCCGACCATTTAAATTTTATGGAGCATGGGCATTCGTTTGTAGCAAGGAAGGCTTTCGGAAGCGATCCTGGTTTTGGAATAAGGCCGGTTTTTAGCAGATTTTCCTGTTGTTTTGGTTGAAGAGAGTTAAGCCGGAGAAAAATTGAAAAAATAATCGGGGCGGGAGTAAAAACTATTTGTTTTAAAATCAGAATATTAGCCGGATTTGCGGAAATACTTTGAATTTTTCTGTTAAAAAATAAGTTACACTAGTTGCTAATCTGAAATAAGATTCTGTATATTTGCACATCCTTTAGCAGAAAGGGTCACGGAGAGGTGGGTGAGTGGCTGAAACCAGCAGTTTGCTAAACTGTCGTACGGGTCAAACTGTACCGGGGGTTCGAATCCCCCCCCCTCCGCAGAAAAATTTATTTTTTGAATTGATGCATTTCATTCAAAAATAGTTTAAGTTTGCACCGCAATTGAACAGAAGCCTTCGGGATGAAATTCAAAAGCAAAGTTCGGGGTGTAGCGTAGCCCGGTATCGCGCCACATTTGGGATGTGGAGGTCGTAGGTTCGAATCCTGCCACCCCGACTTATTTAAATTACGAATTACGAATTGCGAATTACTTGTTCCGAAAGAACATTCCTAATTCCTAATTTATAATTCGTAATTTTTTTTTACCCGGTCCCATAGCTCAGCTGGATAGAGCAACTGCCTTCTAAGCAGTAGGTCTTTGGTTCGAATCCAAATGGGATCACTTTCTGAAAAGCCTCTTTACGCCTGTAGAGAGGCTTTTTTGTTACCTGGTTTTCGACTGTTTTACCTACGGTTTTTTAATTTTTATAACCCCTGCTTTCTCCGGTAAAATTTCCAGATTTCCACCCAGAAAGTTGCCGGTAACGCAACGGCCAGACAAAGCAAAAGCTGCTTAACCGAAAGCGGTTCAAAGCCGAAAAGCGTTCTCAAAAACGGTAGGTAAATCGTCAGGAAAAGGATGCCCAGGGAAATTGATAAAACTAGCGGGATCAGGTAATTCTTATAACGGATGGTGGTGAAAACCGAGTAATGAAAAGACCGGTTGACCAGGGTAAGAAACAGGTTGCAGAAAATAAGCGTGGCAAAAATAACGGTGCGGGTAGTGGTATTCAGCGCGCCGCTTTGCATAAAGTAATAGCCAATTCCCAGACAGGCAGCAGCAATTACCAGACCTTGTACCATGCTTAAGCCCAGTTCTTTAAACGTGAGGAACGAGTGCGTGAGTTTGCGGGGTGGTTTCTGCATGGAGTTCGCTTCGATGGGTTCGTTCTCGTACACAATGGAGCAGGTCGGGCCCATGATCAGTTCCAGGAAAATAACGTGCACCGGCGAAAAAATGCCGGTAAACGGCCAGAGCAAAACCAGGGGCATGGTTACGATCAGGATAATTGGGATGTGAATGGAAATGATGTACTGAATCGCTTTTTTGAGGTTTTCGTAGATGCGGCGGCCGATAGCAATGGCCTCGGTCATATGCGAAAGATCGTCGTCGGCGAGGATGAGCGAGGCAGCGCTTTTGGCTACTTCGCTGCCCCGTTTGCCCATGGCAATGCCAATGGTTGCCGCCTTTAAGGCCGGTCCGTCGTTTACGCCGTCGCCGGTCATGCCTACCACTTCGTTATTCGCTTTCAGGGCCTGAATTACTTTGAGTTTGGCTTCCGGGAACATGCGGGCAAAAACCGCCATGCTTTTTACTTTTTCCCGTAATACGTTTTCAGGCATTTCCAGTACTTCCGCGCCGGTTAACGTTTCACCAATTCCCTGCATGTTAATTTGCGAAGCAATGGCCAGCGCAGTAGGAGCGTAGTCGCCGGTGATCATTTTGATCTGGATTCCGGCCTGGTAAAATTGCTGCAGCGTTTCTTTGATATTGTCTTTGGGCGGATCGTAAAATGCCACCAGACCCAGAAATTCGAATTGCAGCTCAAATTGGGTAGCCGGCAATTCGGAAAACGGCACATTGGCTTTCCCGACGCCTAAAACCCGGTAGCCTTTGCCGGCAAGTTGTTCGGTGAGCAGTTGGATTTTATTTTTTTGTTCCGGCGTTAAAATGCTTTGCTGCAGCACGCCTTCCACGGCGCCTTTGCAGGCAATAATATTTTGGCCCTGATTGTTGCTGAAAACGTGGGTCATGCGAGGTGGTTGGCCTTCGAGCGGATACTCGTGGGATTGCCGGAATTCTGGCCGCAAGTCTTCCGGCGAGGTTTCGGCGTAAACCCGGTGCAGCGATTTTTCCATCTCGTCGAAAGGCTCGGTTTCGGAAGCCCACATGGCGTATTCCAGCACTTCGCTGAATTGAAATGGCGCGTTGGTAAAATCAGAAAGGCGGTCGGTTGAAAACTCGTAGATAGCGGCCAGTTGCATTTCGTTGCGCGTGAGGGTGCCGGTTTTATCTACGCAAATTACCGTAGCCGCGCCCAGGCTTTCTACCGTTTGCGGGCTTTTGGTGATCACTTTGTCGCGGTACAAACGGTAGGCACCCAGGGCCATAAACGTGCTGAAAGCCACCGGGATCTCCTCCGGTAAAACCGACATGGCCAGCGTTAAGCCGCGTAGTAAGCTTTGGATCAGGTCGTTGGAAACGTAGAAATTAATTCCCCAGACCAGAAGAAAAGCCATTACTCCGAAGATCACCATATTTCTTACAAAACTTCTTATCTGGAGCTGCAGCGGGGTTTTTTCGGCTTTTATTTCGGTTAGGGATTGGCTGATCTTACCCAGTTCAGTATTTTTCCCAATGGCATAAACCCGTGCGGTGCAGGAACCGGAAACCACCAGCGTACCTTTCAGAATCTTATTATCGGGTTCCTGCGGGCTTTTTACTACGGCCAACGATTCCCCGGTAAGGATGCTTTCGTTTACGCTGAAATCGTTAGCTTTCAGGATCTGGGCGTCGGCAGGAACCAGGTTGCCATCTTCTACCAGGATCAGATCATGCATAACCACTTCTTCGGTGGGGATTTCCAAGGTATTGCTGTTGCGGATTACTTTTGCGTGCGGGGCCGAAAGTTTTTTCAGCGCGCTGATGGCGTTCCGGCTCCGGTTTTCCTGGTACAAAGAAATGCCGGCTACAAATGTCAGGGCGCACAGCATAATGAAGCCTTCCTGGTATTCTCCCAAAAGAAAATAAAGTGAGGCCGTCAGGATCAGGATGATGAACAAAGGCTCGGTAATCACTTCTTTCAGCACCTGCCAGAAATGGTTGTCGGGCTCGTGATCCGTTTGGTTCGAACCGAATTTCCGGCGGTTTTCAAGCACTTCTTTATCGGAAAGGCCGGTTAATTGCAGGGGCTCCATGGCGTATATTTATGGAAGGTTGCTGAATAATCCATACGGATTTTTGTCTCTGAAATATAGCGTTTTATCTGGTAGTTGAATGATGTCTATTTACGTGTCTTTCAGATCGGGTCAATCGGGAGCTCTTTGCTGAAATCCATTGCTTTTTTCCGGCAGAAGATGCGGTTCGTTAACTATCGTCTTTATTTCCTCTGGTTATGTTCAGGATGTCGTTCAGGAAGTCGGCCTGGATTTCCTGGATCTCGAGCAGGCGTTTATTCTGGTGCACAATTAAGTGGTCGATCTTTTCGTGCAGGAGTTTTATTTCCAGTTCGGCTTTCAGGTTTATTTTATAGTCGTGCTCGCTTCGCTGGCGGTCTTTTTGCTCCTGTCGGTTCTGGCTCATCATGATTATGGGGGCCTGAATGGCGGCCAGACAGGAAAGGATCAGGTTGAGCAAAATAAACGGAAACGGATCGAAGGCCTTTTTTGTCAGAAGCCAGGTGTTCAGGAACATCCAGAAGGCCAGGATCACGAAAAAAATGCCGATAAAGGTCCAGCTGCCGCCGAATTTGGCGATCTGGTCGGCCGCTTTCTGGCCGAAAGTGAGCTTTTCGGAAATTTCCGGTTCTATGTTTTCGGAGAGAATTTCGTTGGCGCTGATCTTTTGCAATACTTCGCGCTCGAGTTCATTTACTTCATCGTTTTCCTGCAGGATCAGGTTGGTTAAAAACAGGCGGCGGCAGATGTTCAGTTGATCCAGCGAAATATAATCGCTGGGCTTAACGCCGGGGTTGGTCTTTTGAATGAACTGGATAAGCGGCTCAGCCAGTGAATCGAGCCTGTAGGCCCGGCTCCGGTCTACCGGTTCCCTGCTGATCTGGCAAATAACTTCTTCCATACTAATAGCTTACCGCCACAAATGAGATTTGTTTATTTTTCCGGTCTCTAAAATTCACCAAGACTTAAAGCGCGTTTAAAGCCGGCATTGTGAACTGCCGTTCTGGTAAATCCTACTATTGCCACGGGGAGTTTTTTTGCCAGAAATACTACTGTTTTTAATTTCAAAAGTGTTTCGGATCTGGTCTTCCCTGAATGCGTTCCTACACCGGCGGAGTAATTTGGTTGACATCCGATTTTTATAAGAAAATTATTAGCCTGAATTGCTGTAGGTTAGGCTGCAGATCGAAAAAAAAAAGAAAATTAATTGGAGCTGGTAGTGTGGAATTTCGAACTTATTACTACATTTGTGCGCTGAAAGAAATGAAGCAAAGTTCGGGGTGTAGCGTAGCCCGGTATCGCGCCACATTTGGGATGTGGAGGTCGTAGGTTCGAATCCTGCCACCCCGACTTATTTAAATTACGAATTACGAATTGCGAATTACTTGTTCCGAAAGAACATTCCTAATTCCTAATTTATAATTCGTAATTTTTTTTTACCCGGTCCCATAGCTCAGCTGGATAGAGCAACTGCCTTCTAAGCAGTAGGTCTTTGGTTCGAATCCAAATGGGATCACTTTCTGAAAAGCTTCTTTACGTATGTAGAGAAGCTTTTTTTGATGATGCGGGTAATACTGACTGTTGCCGTCTGAAAAATAGTTAAATTTGAATTATTAAATACTTCCTGCCGGCGCAAGCTTTTTTTTGCAAATAGCTGGTAAAGATCGGGTGGCGTTTTCTGGTTTATTTTTAATAGTTAGAGCCTTATCCTGAGGCCGGATGAGTTTTCTGAGATAGCCGGTAGTCACCAAAGTCTTAAAAATTCAGGCCAGATGAAACCGCTGATACTACGGAAGATTAGGGGTAACGGAATTTACTTTTGTTCACCAATTTCGTGTGTAATTTTAAAACTATATGTTTAGTTTTAGGCCGGAATTGGGTTGCTGCTTTGTGAATTGAGAAAAGATTAGTGCTACATGGACAAGTTTATTAAAGTTATTAAGGGTAATGACCGCGACCGGGAGAAAAGCTGGGAGTGGCGGAATACTTGTAAAGAGCAGAAAATTCCGTATGTAGTTATTCTTATTGCCGGAGATAAGATCAGCATTGGGGCCAGCATCATTCACCTTACCAACCTGCCGGGCGAGAAAATGGAAGTAAATACGGCAGCCATTGAAACGGAACTGAAAGAAATTTACCAGCAGTATTCCGAGAATGTAAAAGGCTACTGGAATTTCAACGACCTCTACCATTTACTCGATTTTGTGCCGGAAACCTACGCTTTCGAGATCTGCGATAAAGTTTATAATATTCTTAAAAGCCATATTTCGTTCCACCCGCAACCTTGAGAACTGAAGCCTGCCTGTAAAGATTACGGGCATTTGTACCGGGAAATTCTCTCTTGATCTTTAAACCCTGAGTAGCAGCAACGTTTTCTTAGCCGGGGACCTGTCTTTTTTATTTCCTGTTTGTTCAGCGCGATAGCAGGAACCTGTCCGTCAGGTAGGGGGGGCAGCTACATCCGGGATTTTGCTTTCGAAAACCGTGCGGCAAGCCTGAACAGCCTAAAATAAATCCGGGTTTTTAGCCTTTAGAAAGGCTGCAGCATACAGCCTAGGTACTTCTACTAAAATTTTGTATAAATACTTAAACCTTTATGAGTCACCTTCGTAAAAGAAAAAATTTATTCGGAAGAATGAGTAAGGAAGGGTAGAGTATTAAAAATGAATAAAAGTATTTTAAAAAAGTATAAGCTGGAAACCATTGATTCGATGAGCAGCAGCCAATGTGAAGAAGCTTCGTTAATTTTGCGTTATCTGTTGAGCCGTTGCTTTAATCCTATTGAAAGCCGCCAACTGGAAGCTTACCTTTACCAATTAGACAACCGCTTGGCCGAGCTAAAAAGAGCTGCCTCTAAAGAGGAAGTGTGACTGTTTTTTTTCCATAAAAGATACCATTTTATTAATTGAAAGCCTTTCAGGGAAACTGAAAGGCTTTTTTTATTGCTTTCAGAATCTTGCTCCGGCTTTTAATGAAGTAATTTCTCAAAGTATTTCAGGCCTTTTGCAGCGCGTGTAATTTTGCATGTTTCAGAGCCATACCGGATGCTAATTTCTATTGAATATTAAGGAAATGTAATTTTTCCTGTTAGCTATTAGCAAAGGGAGCCGGTTTTTTGCTGATAAATTATATCAATCGAAGAATATATAACGAAAAGCTATATAGAAGAACTTTTTATAAGTAGTTATTGTCAGAAGGTAGCCTTGCGTGACATGGGGCGGTTTCTATATATTAAGTGGCTTATTGTGTCAGATGCCCTGATGCTACCCAGAATTTGAAGCATGAAGAATACAAGTGACCTCGAAAAATTTACGGAGTGTTCTGTTTCTTACCGGTTAAAGGTAATACAGGAAAAACTAAAGATCAGATCGGTTGCAGCTTTTGCCAACGAGATAGGGGTGGATACCAGCGTACTGAACAACATTATGAGCCCGTACGGCCGCAAGGGGAAGCCGAGCTTCGATACCCTGCAGAAAATTGCGGCCCGCTACCCGCGGGTAAACATAGACTGGCTGGTAACCGGTAAGGGCGAGCCCTTGCGGCCTTTTAGTGCTGTATATCCTGCAGGAACGGTAGACGGCGCAAATCTCGGGTCTTTTCCCGGTGAAAACCTGAAAGACTTAACTGCAGCGACAACAGAAGCCGTAACGGCTGAGCTGGAACCAGCTGTTAACGAACTGAAATCGATGCTGAAGGTATGCCAGCTGGAGAAGGAAAACCTTGAAAAGATCCTTACCCTGAAAGATGAACTGATCGGGGTTTTAAAACAACAGAAATAAACTAACCGGGTTGTTGCCGGTTAGAATGAGGAAGGAAAGCCCTTCTGTTCAAAATAGGAAAACCTGAAACGGAGCTATGAAAGAAGATATTAAGGTTGGGGTAGAAGTAAGGTTAAAAACCGGTGGCCCGGTAATGGTGGTGAAAGCAGTTAGCGGTGAAATGGCTACCTGCGAGTGGGAAGTGGTAGGCCGGGTTTGCGTTATGCAGTTTAAATTAAGTAATTTATTCCTTGCAGCAGTGCCGGAAAATAAGCGCTGAGCGGGTTGCCCCCTTTAATTATACCTTTTCAAAATATCGCCGATCTTATCCCGAATTACCCGGATCTCGTCTGAGCTCAATACCCGCTTTTCCTGGGAGTCGGCCGGAAGCTGCGTTAAAATTTCCTGCAGGCTCATTACGTACGTGTCAATTTCGTTGGTGAGCTGCACTACCGCGTCGGGGTTATCCTTTATCTGGTCGTCTACCAAAGCGATCTTCAGTTGTTCTACCCGGTAAATTTCCTGACTGATCATTTCCAATAATTCGGGAGCCGTTAAAACCTTCTCTTCTATCCGGCGGCTGAATTCCCCGATGTTGAAATATTGATTCTTTTCTATCTTCATATACTGGGTGGAAAACAAGTAAATTCCTGCTGTCTTACGGAATTATGTTTCCGCCGTTTCTTCTTCCTGGTAAATGGATCTATTTAATTTCCTTCCTGGATTGAACCCCAAAACTTAGTTGCTTTTTAGTATCGGTTTGGCTTTGCTAATGAAACGAACGGTAAGGTTTTTCGGGTAAAAAAGTGCAAAAAAAAGCTCCGGAAGATTGTTTTCCGGAGCTTTTTTTAAATCTAAATATGGGTTCGGTTACGCTTCGGCCTGGGCAGCCTTGCGGTTTATAGCGCCTTTGGCCAGGTTGTTCAGTTTCGTGTCGGTGGCTTGTTCTTCCTGTAAGGTTTTGTATAAGATCCGGTGCACCTCGTCGTAACCTAAGCCCAGGGCAATATGGGCGGCGGTGCCGTAGCCGGCTATTTCATAATGTTCTACTTTCTGGGCGCCACAGATCAGGGCCGCATCCAGGGCTTCCGGCGTAGCATCTTTGTGCATTACCTTTTCGCTTTCCGCAATCAGGCCTTTCATCGAGGGGCTCTTATCGCCGTCCGGATTAATGTCGAGCAAATCCGCAACCTGCTCCAGGCGGTCTTTGTGTACTTTGGTTTCTTCCAGGTGCACGAGCAAAGCGGCTTTCAGGTCCGGGTCTTTGGCTTTTTCGGCCATGCGCGGGATAGCGGCAAGCAGTAATTTTTCGGCATCGTACAAAACCTGTATTTCGTGGTAAAGTAAATCGGTTAGATCTTTCAGTTCGGCCATTTTTATGGGGCTAGAAGGTGGAACATAATTCAGGCTTTTAACGGGGCATGTACCCCGGCAGTTTTCCCTTTTCAGCGTTTGCGTTTCTGCTTGCTTAACAGCTTGCTTAAACGCACTTTACCGGGTTGTTTTTTGTTCTGAATATAACGGTTTCTGGCAGCGGAATTTCTGTAAATCCAACACCCGGAAACCAACCCGCCCAGCCATACTTTAGCCCTAAAATAACGCGGTTTTAACTGGCAAAAGCGGAAAAAAATTGGTAATTTTACCTTGATAATTACACCTGAAACAAATGAGTGAAATAGAAGAAACACACCCCTCCGATTATTCGGCAGATAGTATCCAGGTTCTTGAAGGACTTGAGGCCGTTCGGAAGCGTCCGGCCATGTACATCGGCGATATCGGCATCAAAGGCCTTCACCACCTGGTTTGGGAAGTAGTGGACAACTCCATTGACGAAGCCCTTGCCGGCCACTGCGACAACATTGAAGTAACCATTCACGAAGATAACTCCATTTCCGTAACCGATAACGGCCGCGGCATTCCTACCGATTTTCACCAGAAAGAAGGCCGCTCGGCCCTGGAAGTAGTAATGACCGTGCTGCACGCGGGCGGTAAATTCGATAAAGATTCCTATAAAGTTTCCGGCGGTCTGCACGGCGTAGGGGTATCCTGCGTTAACGCGCTTTCTACCGATATGAAAGTAACGGTTTTCCGGAAAGGGAAAGTGTTTGAGCAGGAATACAAGATCGGCGTGCCGCAATACCCGGTACGCGAGATCGGGGAAACTGAAATTCACGGAACCACGGTGCGCTTTAAGCCGGACGATTCCATTTTTACGACCACCGAATATAAGTTCGAAACCATTGCCAACCGCATGCGGGAGCTTTCGTTCCTGAACAAAGGCATCCGGATCTCCTTAACCGACCTGCGCGAGAAAGATTCCGAAGGCAATTACCTGAGCGATTCCTTTTATTCCGAAGGCGGCTTACGCGAGTTTGTAGCTTACCTGGAAGAAACCCGCGAAAGCCTGATCCCGGAACCGATCTACATCGAAAGCGAGAAGAACGGCATGCCGGTGGAAATTGCTCTGCAATACAATAACTCCTATACCGAGAACATTTTCTCCTACGTAAACAACATCAACACCCACGAAGGCGGTACGCACGTGGCCGGTTTCCGGAGAGCTTTAACCCGAACGTTGAAAGCATACGCCGAAAAATCAGGCATGCTGGAAAAGGCTAAAGTAGAAATTACCGGCGATGACTTCCGGGAAGGTTTAACGGCCGTAATTTCGGTTAAAGTGCAGGAGCCGCAATTCGAAGGCCAGACCAAAACCAAACTGGGTAACTCCGAGGTTATGGGCGCCGTGGATATTGCCGTAGGCGAAATGCTGAACCAGTTTCTGGAAGAAAACCCGCGCGAAGCCCGCATTATCATTCAGAAAGTAGTGCTAGCCGCCCAGGCCCGTTATGCGGCCCGTAAGGCCCGCGAAATGGTGCAGCGCAAGAGCGTACTCACCGGTTCCGGTTTACCGGGCAAACTGGCCGACTGCTCCGACAACGAACCTGCCAATTGCGAAATATACCTGGTAGAGGGTGACTCCGCGGGCGGTTCCGCCAAGCAGGGCCGCGACCGGAAATTCCAGGCAATTCTGCCGTTAAGAGGTAAAATTCTGAACGTAGAAAAAGCCCAGGAGCACCGCATTTACGAAAACGACGAGATCAAGAACATGATCACGGCTTTGGGCGTGAGTTTCGGTACGCCGGACGACCACAAAGCCCTGAACATGGAAAAACTTCGTTACCACCGCGTAATTATCATGACGGATGCGGACATCGACGGCAGCCACATTCGTACGCTGATCCTGACGTTCTTCTTCCGCTACATGCGCGAGCTGATCGATAACGGGTACATTTACATTGCATTGCCGCCACTTTACCTGGTGAAAAAAGGCAAGGAAGAACGTTATTGTTGGACCGAGGCCGAACGCGAAGAAGCCGTGAAAGAACTGGCCAAAGGCGGACGCGAAGAATCGGTAGGCATTCAGCGCTATAAAGGTCTGGGAGAGATGAACCCGGAACAGCTCTGGACCACTACCATGGATCCAACTACCCGAAGCCTGAAGCAGGTTACTATAGAATCGGCGGCCCAGGCCGACCACCTGTTCTCGATGCTGATGGGCGACGAAGTAGCGCCGCGCCGCGATTTCATCGAGAAAAATGCGAAGTACGCCAAAGTTGACGTTTGATTTCTGAAGACTCCGGCCGGTTTCCGGCTGTGAGGTTTTATATAAAAAAAAGCCCTGTAGCAATACGGGGCTTTTTTTGTGTGATGGTAGCTTAAGTAGCGTAGGGTTTAAACCCTACGCTACTTAAGCTACCGGGAGATTTTATTGGCAAGGAATAATTTCTAAAGCCGGTTTAGGGATTTACAAGATAGCTTTTGGCTTTCAGCGAGCTGGACGATCTATACTTTTTATACTGAAATCGCTAGCATTTTCAGGTCAAAAGCAGCTGTTAATCTTTCTTATTTCACGTGCTGTCCCCCGACCGCACTCAACTTTTTCAATTTTAGGCAAAAGAAAAAGGCCTGTCGGGGGACAGGCCTTGGAAGATAGTTGACTTGGAGGATAATTGATACGATTGAGCCCTAAATTAAGGCCAAACCTGCCACGGAATACGGGAAAGAATTAAAACAAGGCCGAGTGTGTAGAAAATAAGGATCGACATGTAGCGTTTTTTGTCTTCTTTCAGGCGTTTAGCCCGGGAGTAACCAACCGTGATCAAAGCAATACCGATGATCATCATGAGTGGATGCTCCAGAAAATAAAGCCGGGAAGCGGAATCTTTCATGGCCGCACCGGAAGCATTAGATAAACCCAGCGGGGAAATAAAATAAAGCACCAGACCAACTACCAGCTGCAGGTGAGCCGAGATCAGACCAATCAGAGCCACTTTCCGGTTACCTTCGGTAAAAGGTTTTTTGTTTAAATACGAGAACAGGGTGTAAAGAATGGAAAATACCAGCGCGGCCAATAAAATATAGGCCAGGGTGGAATGCAGGTGTTTAAATCCGGTGTACATAGTTGAAAGGGTTTATAGAGGTTGTTTGTTTTCGGGGTAAAAGTATAGCAATTTTCTGAAAGCAGAAGCAGTTGCGGGCAGCGGAGTTTCCCGGAGCTGCCCGGCAGGTTTCTTATTCACTTTCCTTCAAAAATAAGCCTTCCTTCCATATAAAGAAAATTTACCCGGAAAAGCATCCTCTTTCCTTTGGAGGACCTGCCTGTAGCCCTTATAATTCTTCAAGCGGCGGTACCCGGAATTCTTCCACCGGCCAGCCTGAAAGCTTTGCGCCGGCCTGGTAAGCGCTTTCCAGAAAGTCCAGGAGGGCTTGTTTGGGAGCCGGTTCTTTCAACAGGTTTTCGTAGCTCAGAAAGGCCATGGGGCTGCCGTTCGATTCTTTCCAAACGGCCGAAGCCGGCAAAAGCGGTTCTTTTTCGATGCCGGGCGGTAGGGGATAAGGATAGGCAAAAAAGGCAGGCTCCCGAACGGTATCATCTCCCGGCCAGAAACCGAAGGTCATTACTTCGTGGGAAAAGGCCTCTTTTTCTACGATGTTGGCCTTCGGGTCGAGGGGTACTTTTTTGCCGTTGTAGCGGGTAAGCGTGAGGTCGAAGTGGTGCCAGTAAAGTTGCACCGGGCTGCTTTTACCGTAGAACCGGCCGCTGAATTCTTTCAGGATCTGGTCGATCTGCACAAGGGCATGCCAGTATTTTTGCACCTGTTCGGGGTTGTAATGGTGGTGCGTTTTATCTTCAGCGAAAGGCGTTTTGCTTTTATTGTCGTAGGGTTTGGCCAGAATTTTCAGGTCAATATCCAGTTCGTGCAGGGCATCGAAAACTTGCCGGTAAAATTCCGCCACCGATAAATTTTCCTGCAGCGGTATCTGCCGGATTTTGCCTTCACAGGTCCGGATCTCCAGCACGTGGTCAATAAAATCGAAAGCAATTTCCAGGGTTCGATTCTGGTAGGGCATGGCATGCGTGCTGATGCCGCGGGCCGTGATGTAAAGCGTGGCAAACCACCAGTGATTTTTGCGCGGCATCAGTTTCAGGCGGATCTTGCCCACAATTTGCAGGAAAAGGTGGAGCGTATCTTTAGCCGGTTCCCAGGAAGTTAAGGGAATGGCAGGAAAGGTGGTTGCAGGTATAGTTTCAGGCATAATACAAGGTTTTAAGTTCGGAAGTAAAGCGGGCATTTTAAAAGAAGGCCCGTTATAAGAATGAGAAAGCCCCGGTTTTGTTTTCAGGATGGGATGAAATATGAAGGCTTTACGGAGCGAAGGCCAAATTGAACCAGCAATCGGAAGAAGTAAAAAGAAACGGTTTATTGTTTGAAATTTTCGGTAGTTAACAAGCAATAAAATGCCGGGAGCAATAAGCCGAACCTAAATCGTTATTAAATTAGGTTTTTAGCTGAAAATTGTACCGTTTTTGAGGAAATAACCTTAATTTGGCACAAACCTGCCGAACGGCTTGCCGTTTAGATTTTATAAAAAACAAACAGAATTAGCATGGTGTTGAAGAATCTTCGGGGGCTTACCGAGAATTTAAATAATCTTATCAATAAAGCAGCAGATCAGATCCGGAGCAGCGATTACATCAGCCGCGACCTGAGCTGGCTTCGTTTTAATTACCGCGTACTCGATCAGGTAAAAGATCCGCAAAAGACGCTTTTCGACCGGCTGAAATTTATGGCGATTACGGCTTCCAACCTGGATGAATTCTTTATGATCCGGGTGGGTAGTTTGTACAATTACATCGATTACGGAAAAGAGCGGGTTGATTATTCGGGCTTGCGCGAACTGCCGTTCCGGAAAAAATTGCTGGAGTTTGCGCACCGTTTCGTAACCGACCAGTACCAGGTTTATAACGAAGAATTGCGGCCCCTTTTTGAGGCAAACGGGTTTAATATTCTGAAGCCCACCGAACTCACGGATCCGGAGAAAAAGAAGGTCGATATTTATTTCAAGAAGACGATCTACCCGCTGCTTACGCCCATGGTGTATGACACTTACCATGGCTTCCCGCTGCTCATGAACCAGCTCCTGACTTTTGGGGTGGTAACCAAAACGGCCGAAGAAACGAAGCAGAACCAACGTTTAACTTTTGTACAGATCCCCCAGAATCTGGCTCGTTTCTACGAAATCCAGCGCAAGGACGAAGTGATCTTTGTACCAATCGAGGAGATTGTGCGCTGGAAAATCAAGAAGCTTTTCCGGAACGTGGAGATTGTTTCTACGAACCTTTTCCGGATTACGCGTAACGGCGACTTCACCCTGGAAGAAAGCGACGACATTGAGGCGGACTTCATTCAGGAGATCAAGATAAAACTGAAAACCCGGAAAAAAGGGCGGGTAGTGCGCCTGGAAGTGGAAAAGCAACATTCTGCTTTCATGATGAAACTGCTCCGCGAACGCTGGACCATCGATAGCGCCAATATTTTCACGCTGAACGGTCCGATGGACATGAAGGGTTTCTGGCAGATCCTGAAGCACGAGCAATTCCGGAACCGGATGTTCAAACAGCCGCCTTCAGTGCCGCCGCTGAACCTGCCGGACGGCAACACCGACAATCTCTTCGATTACCTGAAGAAAAAGGACGTATTGCTTCACCATCCGTACAACAACATGGAGCCCGTTATCCGTTTGCTCGAAAAGGCGGCGGAAGACCCATACGTGCTGGGAATTAAGCAAACCATTTACCGTCTGGCCGATCAGTCGCGGGTTTCGGCGGCTTTGCTGAAAGCGGCGGAAAACGGGAAGCACGTTTCGGTGTTGTTCGAGGTGAAAGCCCGATTCGATGAAGAACGCAACATTAAGGAAGGGGAGAAACTGGAGAAAGCCGGCTGCTTTGTGATCTATGGCATCAGCAAGTACAAGACCCACACCAAAATGCTGATGATCATCCGGAAGGAAGGGGAGAAGGTTACCCAGTACGTGCACATTGGCTCCGGAAACTACAACGAGCAAACTGCCCGGCAATACACCGACGTAAGTTTGCTTACTTCCGATGAAGTGTACGCGCACGACGTTTCGGAATTCTTTAACGTAATTACCGGCCATTCCCTGCCCGACGAATATCAGCACCTGATCACCGCGCCGAAAGACATGCGGCAGCAGCTCATCGAGCTCATCCGGGCCGAAGCGCGCAACGCCGAGCAAGGCTTACCAAGCGGGATCGTAATCAAGATCAATTCCCTGGAAGACAAAGCCGTGATCGATGAGTTTTACAAAGCTTCGCAAGCAGGGGTTCCAATCCGATTAATTGTGCGGGGCATTTGCTGCTTGCGGCCGGGAAGGGAAAAACTGAGCGAGAATATTGCGGTGATTTCCATAGTAGGAGAGTACCTGGAACATGCCCGCCTGATGTATTTTCACAATAACGGAAACCCGAAAGTGTTGGGCGGCAGCGCCGATATTATGGTACGGAGTTTTGAACGCCGCATCGAAGCCATGTTCTACATTGCCAACGAGGACTTGCGCAAAGAAGCCATTAATATTCTGTATTACAACCTGAAAGACAACCAGAACAGTTACGTAATGCACGAAGATGGCTCTTACCAGAAAAAGCACCCGGTTGGCGATGAACCGGTGTTTAACGTGCACAAAGAATTCTACAAAGTAACCCGCGAAGACGTTGAACACGCCATGCTTTTCGAGGAACTTTACCCGGAAATTAAAACGGTACTGGAACCAACCGAAAAACCTTCGGAGGATTTGTTGTAAGAAGGCTGGTTGGCAGGAATACAAAAAAAGACTGTCATCCTGAGCGTCAGCGAAGGACCTCGTCGGCGAACAGCAGAAGAGCCAGAACAAAGAATTCTGCAATTAGCCAACGAGGTCCTTCGCTGGCGCTCAGGATGACAAAAAAATATGCTTTAGCCTAATTCAAAGCAACGAAAAAGCCCGGTTCAGGAACCGGGCTTTTTCGTTTTCGTTCGGGACTTTTTCAGACCAGATTGCTATCGTTTTGAATAGTTGGTTTATTAGTATTATGGTTTCGTTGCTTTTCGTAAAGCGATTGCATCATGCCGTCTTTTAAACCTACGGCCGGCACCAGCATGCTTTCGATTTTGCTCCAGCGCATGGCGGCAAGGTAAATTTCGGAGGCCGGTACGATCACGTCGGCGCGGTCGGGGTTCAGCATCATGATGTTGATCCGGTCTTCCACTTTCATGGCGGCTACCTGCTGCACCACTTCCTCGATCTGTTTCCGGAAGATGGGGCGGCCCTGGGTTTTGCCTACCATGTCGTAAATTTTATTGATGTTTCCGCCGGTGCCAATGGCGCGGGTAACGTGGTACTTTTTAGAATTTTCTTCCACCCACTTCTGCATACTGGCCCAAATCGTTTCGGAATCGTTGCCCTGCATGTGGCGGATGGAACCGGCCTCGAAAGACTGGGCCGCCACTTTTTCGCGGTTTACATAAATGTTGAACTCGGTGCTGCCGCCGCCTACGTCTATGTGCAGGTAGTTCTTGTCGTCGAGCATGTTCACGATTACTTTGTTGATGAGCTCGGCTTCGGCCGGACCGTCGATCACGTCGATGCGCATGGCCAGCTGGTCTTTTACCTTCCGGATAATCTCCGGGGCATTTTTAGCCGAACGCATGGCTGAAGTGGCACAGATCTGGTAATCTTTCACCTCGTGCACCTCTATGAGCAGCTTGAGGGCGTGCAGGAATTTGATGAATTTCTCTTCTTTTTCTTTGCTGATATTGCCGGTATCGAATACATCTTCGCCGAGGCGCATCGGGTAACGGATGTATTCAACCTTCTTGAACGTTACGTGCTCATTGTATTCAAGAACGCTGGAAATCTGGCAACGAACGGCATTGGAGCCTATATCGATAGCGGCTAATTTAAACAAACCGTAATGATTAATATGTGAAACGGGAGGCAAAGATACTAATAAAAATTTCTTTAGCCGGGTGCCCGGTTTACGAAAACCGCGTAAAAGGAGTTGACTAATCGGCCAATAAATGAAAATTACCGAACGCCTGAAAACGCTTACCAAGCCGGCTTTTTCATTCGAAGTTTTGCCCGGTGCCGGTGTATCGGCCGCCGAAAGCCTGACGCCTTACCAAAACCTACTGGATCAGCAGCCTTTATTTGTCGATATTCCCTTTCACCCGCACAAGACAGCAACTGGTTTTAACTCTCAAAAGCATACCCTTTCCAAAGCAGCCCCAAGCAAGGAAGCCCTTAGCCGCGAATTGCTGATTACGCATGGATTGGAGCCTTTACCGCACCTTCTTTGCAAGGGATTTTCACCGGAAGAAACCGCAAAAACGCTGAAAGATTTACAGCAACTTCACGTGCAAAACCTACTGCTTTTACGAGGCGACCATCAGCAAGATAATGGAAGACCGGATCAGCATCAGTACGCTTTTCAGTTGGTTAAACAGGTGCGTGAGTTCAATGAACAAGTAAAAGCAGCAGATCCAACCCAAACCGGTTTTTGCATCGGCGTAGCCGGATACCCGGAACCAACGCGGGAGAACCCTGATATGGATTTGAATATTCAATACCTGAAGCAGAAAGTAGACGCTGGGGCGGACTTTATTTTAACCCAGCTTTTTTTCGACAATGCCTGTTTTTTTACCTTCGAGAAACGCTGCCGGGAAGCCGGGATCATGGTGCCGATCATTCCGGGAATTTGCCCGCTTACCAGTTTCAGAGTGCTCAAATTACTGCCTGGTTTTTTCCAGGTGAAATTGCCGGAACGTTTACAGGAGCTGGTTGATGAAGCCACGGATGAAAGCCAGTTAGCGGAGATCGGGATTGAATGGGCTATCCGGCAGGCTCAGGAACTTTACCACGGCGATACGGAGTGCGTCCATTTTTTCGGCCTGAGCAACCCGGAAGCGGTGGAAGAGGTAGTAAGGGTGGTGCTGTGATTGTAGTTTTTAACTTAAGAAATTAGCGTATTAGCTTCCATTAGCACCCATTAGCTCTTCAGGACATCTGTGTCCTGAAGCACTCTGCCGGGGACATCCTTGTCCCCGTAAAAACGCGGACGCGGACGTCCGCAGCAGGAATAATTTCGGACAGAGATGTCCGAAACAGCAGTCTGGGAACAGGAAAAGGCCTAAATTGTGCCGAAAGTATTTAGTAGCATTTCCGCATAAAAAAGTCCCGGTTTTGGGCCGGGACTTTTTCAGGTAGTTAAGGAGAAATATGGTAATTAAGCAGTACAAAAGAACTTTAATTGCGGACTTTTACTTTTTTCCAGTACGTGGTATTGGCCGATCTTACTTCTATCAGGTAGATGCCGTTGCTGAGTTTGCCGAGGTCTACAGGTTTGGCCATGGGCATTTCTTCGGGTAATAAGGCTTGGGTATAAATTACTTTTCCGCTCGCATTTTTCAGCTCTACATTTGCCGTGTCTTTTAAAGGCTGGGTGAAGCGGAAGTTAAAGCTCTGGGTTTTCCGGTTCGGGAAAAGGTTAATGCCGGATAAGCTTTCTACGCGGTCTTCTTTTTCGGGCGTATTTGCTACCGTTTCGGATTTAACTTTGGTGGAATCGGTTTTTACCTTGGTTTTGGTGGTGGTTTGCTGGGCATAAACTTTCGATACGAAAAGCAGCGCCATTAAAAGAAAAGCAAGCAGGGTCAGGTTTTTCGGTTTCATAATTTCCTTCTTTTTAGTTAACCAATCTTGCAGCAGTAATTGCGAATTATGTACCAGCTTTTTCAGGTTTTCAGATGAGCACGGTAAAACGCTATTATTTTCCTTCTAAAAGGTAATTATTAGGGCCAATCTGATTTTTCCTTAACTTACCGCCCTTATTTTAAAACCCAAATCTTCCGTATGGAAAAGAACAATCCGAAAGTTGCGCGCGCCTGGTGCATGTACGACTGGGCCAATTCGGTTTACTCGCTGGTTATTACTACCGCTATTTTTCCGATCTATTACGTTGCCCTTACCACCCAGAAAGACGGTACCGATCTGGTGAATTTTTTCGGATGGGAAGTCTCGGCTTCGGTGCTTTATAAATATGCTTTAACCGGTGCTTTCCTGGCCATTGCCCTGTTCAGCCCCATTTTAACGGCCATTGCCGACTACGGCGGGAATAAAAAAGCTTTTATGCGCTTCTTCTGCTACCTGGGTTCCTTTGCCTGCATGGGTTTGTATTTCTTCGATCTGCAGACTTTCTCGGTTTCGGTGTTGCTGTTTATGGTGGCGGCCATCGGCTACAGCGGCAGTATTGTTTTCTACAATGCTTACCTGCCCGAAATTGCCACCGAAGACCAGTTCGACCGTTTGAGTGCGCGCGGGTTTTCGCTGGGCTACATCGGCAGCATGATCCTGCTGGTTTTTTCCCTGGCCTTGGTACTGTTTCCGGATGCCTTCGGGATCTCTGAAAAAAGCATGGCCCCGCGGCTTTCGTTTCTGTTTACCGGTTTGTGGTGGTTCGGCTTTGCGCATTACACGTTTGCTTACCTGCCTAAGAACCCTTACCATAAAAAAGGCACCGGAAATTACCTGCTGAACGGCTTTAAAGAACTGGGGCAGGTCTGGAAACAACTTGGAACCTTGCCAGCTTTAAAGAGATTTCTGGCAGCTTTTTTCTTTTACAACATGGGCGTGCAAACCGTAATGTACGTGGCCTCTTTATTCGGCTCGAAGGAACTGCATTTACCCGACGATGCCCTGATCATTGTGCTGCTCATCATTCAGGCGGTAGCTATTGCGGGAGCTTATGGTTTTGCCTGGGTTTCTGCGCGGTTAGGTAACGTAAAAGCCCTGATGATTGCCGTGGTAGTTTGGGTTGGTATCAGCATTGCGGCTTATTTTATTACCACCGGCAACCAATATTACATCCTTGCTTTTGTAGTAGGCGCGGTAATGGGTGGCATTCAGTCGCTTTCCCGTTCCACCTACAGCAAGCTATTACCCCCAACTACCGACCACGCATCCTTCTTCAGCTTTTATGACATTTGCGATAAAGTAGGTTTGGCGCTTGGGTCACTGGCTTTTGGCCTTACCGAGCAATGGTTTGGTTCCATGCGCAACAGCGTACTGGTGCTTTCGGTATTCTTCGTTTTCGGTTTAATTCTACTGGCTTCCATTAAAAGCCGGAAAGTGGAACCGGAGCCACAGTATGCCTAGTGAATTTTTTTCTGGCTGAATTCATTGCCGTCTGCTTTAGCTGACGGTTTTAAAAGCTGCAAAGGCGGCTTTAGCCAAATTTTTAATTCAGTAGGGAATAGCCTGCAGTCCGTCAGCTAAAGCAGACGGCAATGAAATACTAACGTTACGTAAGTTTTTTGAGGTCCCCCTCCAAAGCAGGGTTGATTCATTCTACCGGATTCTCCCCTTCAGGACAAGCCAAAACGGGAGTTTTGAGCTTGCGAGCGTAGCTCACAGAGGGGTGTTTACTCCTGCTGATATTTATCAAATAACGTGTTAACACCCCTATGATCCCCTCAAGGGGATAGTCGTTAGCCAGAATGAAACGCCCCCCCTCCAAAGGGGGACTTTTCTCCTGCTTGAATACCTTAAGTAAATAATAAAAGGAAATAGTAAAACATAAAACAAAAAAAGGTCCGGCATTAACCGGACCTTTTTACTTGAAAAGCATACTGTTTTTACTCGAAACGAAGGTGTTTTACCGATTCGCCGGAGTTCATGATTTCCAGCAAGGCGTCGATACCGATCTGCAGGTGTTTGTTTACGAAGTTGGCGGTTACTTTCAGGTCGCTTTCGGCGGTTTTCACCCCGTCCGGGGTCATCGGGTTATCGGAAACCATCAGTAAGGCGCCGTGCGGAATGTCGTTCATAAAGCCAACCACAAAAATTGTGGCGGTTTCCATGTCTACGGCCATGGCGCGGATGCTCCGGAGGTATTCCTTAAATTCTTCGTCGTGTTCCCAAACGCGGCGGTTGGTGGTGTAAACGGTGCCGGTCCAGTAATCGAGTTCATGTTTTTTGATCATGGAAGAAACGGCGCGCTGCAAACGGAACGATGGCAGGGCCGGAATTTCCGGCGGTAAATAATCGTCGGAAGTACCTTCGCCGCGGATAGCCGCAATGGGAAGAATGAGGTCACCCAGCTTGGTTTTCTTTTTCAGGCCGCCGCATTTGCCCAAGAACAGGGCTGCTTTGGGTTTGATGGCTGAGAGGCAATCCATTACGGTGGCGGCCATAGGGCTGCCCATACCAAAATTAATGATGGTAATGTTGTTGGCCGTTGCAGTTTGCATGGGTTTGTCCATACCCTTAATCTCTACGCCGTGTTGTTCGGAGAACATGACCACGTAATTAATAAAGTTCGTCAGCAGGATATACTCCCCGAACTCATTTAGCGGCGTGCCGGTATACCGCGGCAGCCAGTTGTTTACAATCTCTTGTTTCGTCTTCATAAATAAGCTTGAATAACTCGGGCTGAAAAAGCCGGAGCCCGGTAATATACGGGAAATTTTGTATATTTGATGAATGCAAGCCTTAAATTTACCGGCCTACGATTGCAAACTTAAACATTCCGACGGGAATTCCTTCATTTTCGACCCGGTCCGGAAGAAATACGTGCTGCTTACGCCCGAAGAATGGGTGCGCCAGCATTTCCTGCATTACCTTACCGAACATCTGGCTTACCCCAAAACCCTTTTCTCCATCGAAAAAGGCATGACCTATAACCGGCTGCAAAAACGGACCGATTTGCGTGTGTATTCTTCAGCCGGTTTGCCTTTGGTATTAGTGGAATGTAAGGCTGCCGGGGTGGCCATATCGGCGGAAACCGTAAAGCAGGCCTCCGTTTATAACCAAACCCTGAAAGCGCCCTACGTAATGCTTACCAACGGCCTGGACCATTATTGCTGGAAAGTAGATTTTGCCGCTTCGCGGTACGTGCCGCTGGCAGAGATCCCGGTTTTTAGCCAGTTGGGTTAACGGCTAAAGTATTGCCGCAAAAGGGAAATCCGGAAAACGACAATTTAACTATAGCGCAAGCGTCCGCTTGTGCTTGCATAGATTGCTGATCTGCTATTCCGAAATCACAAGCGGACGCTTGCGCTATAGGGCGCAAATTTTGTTCTTGGAATACTGAATTGGAACTCAGTATTATTTCCTAAGTTGCTTCCTACTTGTTGCGCTTACCTGCTTCTATGGCAATGAATTCCGGAAGATAGCTCGGGGTACAGCCTTTATGCACGAATTCATCTTTGTAAAGTCCGGTGTCTTCTCCGATCCTGATGCACTGGTTCCGGTAAGTCTGGTCGAAAACCCCGATCCAGCCGGCCGTGAAATTCATGGCCCATTGTACTTCCGGAGCCTCCGTTAAAATTCTTTCTTCGATTGCAGCGAGCAGGTAGGGGGTATTATCAGGCGGGGTTTGGCCTACCCACCGCAACCGGCCCTGGTAATACCAGAAAAGGCGTCTGTGCAGGGCGGAAGGACTATTTTCCCATGACTGGATCAGGGCAATGGTTTTTTTGTCTTTGGTAAGCTGGTTGGCCATTAACCAGTCCGCCAGTTGGGTTCGTTCGTCGAAATCGTGCGTCTGAATATCTTTGTCCAGCTGGTCGATGAAATCCGGATGGAGTTCTTTTTTATCCATGATCAGAATGGCCAGCAATCTTGGCAGGAACTTACCGGTACCCCAAAGCTCTTTGGCTAATTCATGGTCTTTTTTAATTTCTTTGGCAATGGTCCGCAAGTCCCCAAGCTTTGTTCCTTCTTTGGTGATCTGAGCATAGATTTCGTGGGCCTTGGTAGCAAGAGTCATATTGATTGAGGTGTTGTTCTTTGGGTAATTTTATATATTAATCGGCAACGTTTTAGATATTGGCGAATGAAGGGAGTTTTATTATGAAGTTCAATCGAAGCAGTTCAGCCCACTGTATGAAAGTCCTTACTATAGCCAGTTTTTTATGTTTTCTTGAAGATGTGTTATTAACTTTCTAACTGATTTACTTAATAATCTATAATCATTAGTAATTTGTTCTTGGCTTTTGTTTGCTAGGAAGAATAATTTAGATGAAATTAAATATAACGTTTTCATTAATTCAGATTCCTCAGAAATTGAATTATCTATTTTCCAACGCTCTAAAGATTTTGCTGATAAACCAGCTAATGGAAAAATATTTTCATTTTGTTTATTAATTATTTTTATCACTTCTCTTTGTGCTGTAATTCTATTTAAAAATTCATTCATTTTATTTCGAAAGGTTTAAAAGTTTCCAAAACCACTGTTCAATTTTTGGTAACTCATTGATAATTATTTTGAGTTCGTCTTTCGGTATTTGTTTTCCTATTCCCCTTGTAGCCAACAACCTTGAATGTTTTAGTTGATTGTACACTTGGTCCTTGATTTCTATTGAGTATGATCCAATATTCAATGCTGAATCACGAGAAAACACAAATTTATTTAAATGACCTAAAGCGAAACAAGAGGCAAAGTTTCTAATAGATAGAAAAATCATTGACAAGTCAAAGTCAATAGAATAATTCTCTTCCAGCATTGAGGTTCTAGATGTTTTAAAAAGGTTGTAGAATTTATCCAAATCATGTTTAACATTATTATATTTATTTGGCTTCCCAATAGATTGAAGAAATGGGGTTTCATTAGTTGAAAATATACATTTGGATTCAACAAATAAGTGCCAAGAAAATGGATTTCCCTCGTTCCATAATTCGGTAATTCTATTGTATGAATATATGGAAAATTGTTCCTTATCAATGTTTTTTACTATCTCCCCTTTTTCTTTTAGAATTAATAAATCTACATCAGAGAATTCGTCAATTTCACCTCTAACAACTGAACCGAATGCATAAATTTCCATTATCTTCTATTAAAGCGCTTAATTATAATAGATGTAAATAAAGCAAAGCCAATAAACCTTATGATTGTAATCAATGTTAAATGTAAATTTGGATAATCAGCAGGTTTATTTATACCCATAAATATCGAAGGAACTTCACAAAAAGAGGAAACGTAATTTGGTAGGATTTTAGGATCTTTATAAAAAAGAGTATCTAAGATTGAAATTAAAATCCACAAGAATAACCCTGTTGAAAATAATTTTATAGGACTTTCTCCATTACCCCATATAATATCTTGGATTTTAAAGTTTAACCATTTGAAAAACATCTTTAAACGATCAAAACCTTTGTATTTATTCCTGTAGTATGCGGATTTTGATTTCCAAGATTCATATAAATGTTCTTTGGTAGCTTGGAGTTCAATTTTAATAGCTTTGTTTACAGACTCTGCCTCTCCAATTCCTTGATAATTAGTTCGTAAAGTTCTAGCGAATTTTAATGTTAGGTTATTCCAACTCGGACAATTATTATCTAAAATTTCAGAATCAATAAAAGTTTTTTCAAACGTTGCATACTCAAATCTAGATCCAGGAAACGTACTTCCCTGAAAGTTACAATTAATAAATTTACAACCATTAAAATTACAACTATCAAATACGATGTTTCTGAAATAGCAATTCTCAAAATAAGTATGGCTAAAATTTATTTTTTTAAAATTTTGGTCTTTACTACCTATTCTAACAAAGTGTTTATTGTGAAAATCCGTTGAATCTAAATTTGAGTTAATAATTTTGTCTTCTATTTTAATTCGTCCACTGTCATTCATTTTGGGAAGTTTTGATTAAAATTGGCTATACCTACTTGATAAAAAACACTACGGTTATCCCCACTATATCCGGAGGTTTTCAGCTGAATTTTCTGCCTTTTTTATAAAAGGCAAACACATCTTAAACATAACAAATTGCCGTCACAAAACAAATGATACGCTGTTAAATTCCTCCAAATTCAGGTAATCACTTTCAGCCTACTTTCCCTAACGTTTCAGCCAGAAGTAAAGGTTGTTGTGGAGCAGGCCATTCCGGTAGTATTGGGCCAGGGCTTTCAGTTCCTGCAAATTGGCTTGCTTGTTTTCCGGGGCGGAAGGGGGAGAAGCGGTTGCCGAAAAAGGATTGGCGCCAAATGTTGCCTGTTCCGATTCTCCGAATTTGGTAACCAGATTTGGGCGCACCAGTACGTAATTTTCTTCGGTAAAAAATAAGGCGCGGCCGCTTTGGGTTGTGTCTAAAACGGACTGGCTGAAAGGTAGAAGCTGGTTTGTCGGAAGGTTGAGGTAGTCGGCAATGGTGGCCGGAATATCGGTGTGCTGGGTAATTTTGCCGGGGTGTGGCTCTGGTAATTTTCTGGTGGGGTGGAAGAGCAACAAAGGTACTTTAAACTTGCCTAAGTCGTTCTGGTAGGCCGGGTTTAGGCTTTCCTGCGTGTGGTCGGCGGTTAAGATAAAGAGCGTGTTTGGGTACCAGGGTTGTTTGGCGGCAGCTTTGAAAAATTGCTTCAGGGCGTAATCGGTGTAGCCGATAGATTCGTGGATCGGCAGGTTGCCTTTCGGGAAGCGGCCTTTGTATTTTGGCGGAATGGGGTAAGGCTGGTGTGAGCTTAAGGTGAAAACCGTCGTTAAAAAGGGTTGCTGCTGTTTGTTCAGTTCTTTGGCAAAATACTGCAGGTAAGGCTCGTCGGAAATTCCCCAGTGGCCGTCGAAATCCGTTTTCAGCAATTCTTTCGGGTATTCGCGTAAACCGAAATACCGGTCGAAGCCGGCAATCCGGGAAAAGGTATTGAAGCCCATGGTACCGTTTTCGGCGCCGTGGAAAAAGGACGTCTGGTAGCCCGCACTTTTGGCAATGGTTCCGATACCGATCAGCTTATTGCTCTGGAACTGCGACGTAATATAAGGCTCGTTTAAAAGCGAAGGCAGTCCGCCTAAAATGGAAGGCAGCGCTTCGATGGATTTCCGGCCGTTGGCAAAATTATTCCGGTACAAGGTTCCCTGGGCAGCCAACGAATCGAAGAACGGAGTATAACCTTTTCCGCCGTTTTCGATACCGGTATATTCCGAGGCAAAGCTTTCCAGAATAATTATTACCACGTTGTCGCGCACCGGTTGGCCGGTTTGCTGCTGGTATTTCTCCGGATCAAAATTCAAGGCCTGCAGCAATTCCGGTTCTGAATGGAAGTAGTGCTTTTCTTCCAGTACTGGCCGGTTAATGCTTTTTATAAAAGTAAAAGTGCTGTTCAGACTAACATGTCCCAAAACCGGCGGTTGCTGCACGAACGCGTTAGCCATGCGCAGCGGTTTCAGGCCAATACTTCCCCGGATCATTAAAATGCTGAAAGCCGCAAACACCAGCAAGCCCAGAATTTCCCCGACCAGATTCCGGCGAACATTTGGGTTTTTACTGCCTTCCGGATACCATTTTAAAAGAAAATACAGCAAAGCCGTGCCGATCAAAGGAAAATACCAGTAGTTCAGGATCAGCTGTGCGGTTTGGGCCTGAATGTCCTGGGTAATGGTAAAAAGCTCGTTGGAAGTTCTCCGGCCGATGAATTTGAAGTATTCCAGGTCTATCAGGTTCAGGCACAGGAAAGGGAAGTTGGTAAGCACGAACCAAACCTTCAGAAACAAACCGTAGCTTTTTTGCCGGGTAACCTGCAAAGGCAGCAGCGAGAACAGGATGAAAGGAGCGTTAATGATAAAGATCGCCGAAAGATCGAACTTCAGCCCGATGAGAAAAGCGCCGGAAAGCTGGGCAAAGGTGGCTTCGCGGAAGGCGTTGTAGTTCAGCAGTACAAAAGCGATCCGGAGCAAATAATAAATAGCCAGCAGCCAGCCAAGGCGTTTAAGCAAGTCCCGGAAGTTGTTCCAAAACATCGGTGCGAAAGGGTAGGGGTTTGGGTAAAAAAACGAAAGCCTCTCCGAAAAATTTCAGAAAGGCTTCCGGCATTAAATAAGTTTAGAATTAAGCGTAAGCTTCCAGCACGTTGTTCACGCTGGTGTAAGGCAGGTTGAACGCTTCGGCCACGCCTTTGTACACTACTTCGCCGTTCACCACGTTCAAGCCCAGACGGAGCTCGTCGTTTTGCGAACAAGCTGCTTGCCAGCCTTTATTTGCCAGCAATACCGCGTAAGGTAAAGTAGCGTTGGTTAAAGCTAAAGTAGAAGTAAACGGAACCGCACCCGGCATGTTGGCTACGCAATAGTGTACCACATCGTCGATGATGAAGGTAGGGTTTTCGTGCGTAGTTGGCTTGCAGGTCTCGATGCAACCGCCCTGGTCAACGGCAACGTCAACTAAAACGGTGCCCGGACGCATGTCTTTCAGCATGTCGCGGGTAATCAGGTGAGGCGCTTTGGCACCCGGGATCAATACCGCCCCAATGATCAGGTCAGCCGTTTTGATAGCTTCTTTGATGTTGTAGTGGTTGCTCATCTGGGTTTTTACGTTGGCCGGCATAATGTTGTCCAACTCACGCAAACGGCTCAGGTTGATATCCATGATGGTAACGCTGGCACCGAAACCAGCCGCAATTTTAGCAGCCTGGGTACCTACAATACCGCCGCCTAATACCAGTACTTCGGCTGGTTTTACGCCTGGTACGCCGCCTAATAAAATGCCGCGGCCTTTCATTGGTTTTTCCAGGTATTTCGCGCCTTCCTGAGGAGCCATCCGGCCGGCAACTTCGCTCATCGGAATCAGCAACGGCAGGGAACGGTCTTTTTTCTCCACAGTCTCATAAGCAAGGCAGATCGCTTTGCGCTCGATCATGGCGTGGGTCAGTTCTTCGGAAGAAGCAAAGTGGAAGTAGGTAAAGATAAGCTGGCCTTCTTTAACGAGGTTATATTCAGATGCAATTGGCTCTTTTACCTTGATGATCATTTCGGCAATGCCGTAAACGTCTTCAATAGTAGGCAGGATCTGAGCACCGGCAGCAACGTAATCCTCATCGGAGAAACCGCTTCCTAAACCGGCAGTCGCCTGCACATAAACCGTATGGTTATGCTTTTTAAATTCAGCCACGCCGCCCGGGGTTAAGGCTACGCGGTTTTCGTTGTTCTTAATTTCCTTTGGAACACCAATTATCATTTCAGTAGAATTTTAAGGTAGAAATTTGCGCAAAGATAGGGAGTTTCGGTAAATAAAACAGGAAAAACGAGGAAGGGTGTTCTTTAATTTAAGCAGGGGTTAAAAGTTTGTTTTTCAGGGAAATGAAGGTAGTTAAGAATAACGATTTGGCTTAGCGTTTTGTGTGGCGAAAAAGGAGGCCTTTGATTTTTTCGGAATAAAGCCTACCATTTTTGATAGGTTGATAATGGCATGCTGGTTAGTATCCTTTTTTGTCATCCTGTCTGTACCGGAGCATTTCGGGGAGCGCTAGTGAAGGACCTCGTCGGCTAACAGCAGTTTTTTAGCCTGTAGAGACGTAATATATTACGTCTCCATTCGGGGTACAAACAATTGTGATTGATACCAGAGCCGGCTACGAGGCGGGTACCAGGCGTTGGATATTTGTCGCAATGCTGTGAAAGACGTAATATATTACGTCTCTACAGGTGACTCCGGCAATTGGCCTGACACCTATGGTGAAAATACGCAACAACGGCGAACGGAAGAACCCGCTATGGTTTCCGTTGACTAAAGTCAACGGCAATAGATACAACAAAAACAGAAATTTGAATTCTCCCTTTAAGAATCTTGCTATCCATTGCCGTTGACTTTAGTCAACGGGATTCCGGCATTGCCCCAAACCCCTTCTTGAAAAAAGGAGGGGAGCTTAAAAAATCAAGGTGAAAATTCTAAAGTCCTGAAAATCCTAAAATCCGGTAAATCCTGATTCAGGAAGGGGGATAAATAAAAAAAGGCAGTGAAAATATCACTGCCATTAGTCAAAATAAAACTATGAAAAAACTATTTGAAAGGGACGCTATTGCCTCCTTCTTTTACAATACTTGGTGCTAACAGGCTTTTCACCACGCGGGCTTTTAAAGTAACCTGGGCTTTTTCGGTAACGATGTCGTTCGAATGAATCTCAACAACCTCGTTTCGATCATCTAACAGCGTCGGATTATAAGAAAGTTCCAGAATTGCTTCCTGATTTGGTTTAATTGGTTCCGGAACGGTGGCTAAAGAAACACAGTTGCAGGCAGCGTGCACATCAGAGATCTGCAGCGGGCTTTTGCCGGTGTTTTTCACTTTAACTTTAGCCGAAGTCATCCGGTATAATTCGATCTTCCCGAAATCGTGAACCGGTTGAATAACCGTTAATTTCGGAGAAGCGGCTTTTTGTTCCGGGGTATACGTTTTAGCGGCTTCGGCCTTGCTGATCACATCGCCTTTAATGGTCAGAACCTTTGTTGGCTCGGCGGCATTGGAAGTTACGGTAATGCTTTTGTTAAAAGCGCCCGGACGACCGTTGCTGTTGTAAGCGGCTTTCACGAAACCGGATTTGCCCGGTAGGATCGGCTCTTTCGTCCAGTCCGGCGTGGTGCAGCCGCACGAGGCTTGTACCTGGGAAATAACCACCGGTTGGTTACCCGTGTTCTTGAACCTGAATTCGTGCGTAGCCAGCGTGCCTTCCGTTACTTTCTGGAAGTCGTGGCTCTCGCCTTCAAATTTCAGAACGCCTTGCGCAAAGGCATTGGATGCCAGCAGGAGCATAAGGGCCGGCAAAAAGGTAAAGATTTTTTTCATGGTTAACCGTATTAAAAATTACGTAATTAAATGGTTATTGAAAGCAAATATACAAAATATTGCGGTTTGAAACAGTACAAAAATACCTTCGGGTTGGTTTCCGGCAGGGGCAAATCTTTGAAATCGCTTTAATTTTCGTAATTTTGACTGCTGAATTTAATTAAACAAAAGCCAAATTATGCAGCCAGCAGAACTGACGAAAATTCAAACGCTTACCAAAGAAGAAGTTTTAAATGATTACCGCATTGCCTTCGAAAGCCGGCAGGCCAGTTTAACCGGCCGCAAAGAGGTTTTCATGGGCAAGGCCAAGTTCGGGATTTTCGGCGACGGCAAAGAGGTTGCTCAGCTGGCAATGGCCAAATATTTCCAGCCCGGCGATTTCCGCTCCGGTTATTACCGCGACCAGACCTTTATGTTTGCCACCGGCGAACTTACCGTACAGCAATACTTTGCTCAGTTATACGCACACACCGATGTAGAGGCTGAGCCTGCCACGGCTGGTCGCGCCATGAACGGCCACTTCGGCACCCGCTCCCTGGATGCTGATGGCAACTGGAAAGACCTTACCAAGCTTAAAAACTCGAGTTCCGATATTTCCCCGACCGGCGGACAAATGCCGCGTCTGGTTGGTTTAGCGTATGCTTCAAAATTATACCGCCAGAATCCGGACCTGAAAGGCTTCGATAAATTCTCGGTGAACGGCAACGAAGTGGCATTCGGAACCATCGGCAACGCTTCCACTTCCGAAGGCATGTTCTTCGAAGCCATTAATGCCGGCGGCGTATTGCAGATCCCGATGCTGGTTTCCGTTTGGGACGATGGCTACGGCATTTCCGTACCGGCGCATTACCAGACCACCAAAGGCAGCATTTCTGAGATACTGGCCGGTTTCCAGCGCGAAGCCAAAGGCGAGCAGGGTTACGAAATATTTAAAGTGAAAGGCTGGGATTACCAGGCCCTTTGCGAAACCTACGAAAAAGCAGTAGCCGTTTGCCGCGAAGAACACGTGCCGGTTCTGGTGCACGTAGAAGAAATGACCCAGCCACAAGGGCACTCTACTTCCGGTTCGCACGAGCGTTATAAATCGAAAGAGCGCCTGGCCTGGGAAGAAGAGTTCGACTGCCTGAAAAAAATGCGCGAATGGATCCTGGAAAGCGGCTATGCGAACGCCGAAGCATTGGACACCATCGAAAGTGAAGCCAAAGAAGCGGTAAAACAGGCCCGTGCAGCTGCCTGGAATGCTTTTACTGCCGGTATTAAAGCTGACCACGATAAATGCCAGGAATTGCTGAACAAACTGGTTAGTGAAAGCCAGAGCGAACATGCTTCCAAACTGGCCGAAATTGCCGAAGAACTGCATAAAGCCGTTAACCCGATCCGCGCCGATGCCGTGAAAGCCGCCCGCAAGGCGCTCCGGTATGTGCGTAACGAGAAAACTGCCGCCAAACGCGACCTGAAAGCCTGGCTCGAAGAAGCCATTGGTGAAAATGCCGAACGCTTTAACTCTTATTTATACAGCCAGTCCGAAGAATCGGCTTTGCTGGTGCCGGAAGTGAAACCTGAATTTACGGAGGAAAGCCCGCAGGTGGACGGCCGCGAAGTATTGCAGGCTTGTTTCGATGCCGCTTTGGCGCGTAACCCGGCCGTGTTTGCCTTCGGCGAAGACGTTGGCAAGATTGGCGACGTAAACCAAGCCTTTGCCGGCCTGCAGGAAAAATACGGCGAACTCCGGGTTACCGATACCGGTATCCGGGAATGTACCATTGTGGGCCAGGGAATCGGCGCTGCCTTGCGCGGCCTTCGTCCGATTGCCGAAATTCAGTATTTAGATTACCTTCTGTATGCCATTCAAATTCTTTCCGACGACCTGGCAAGCTTACAGTACCGCACTAAGGGCGGCCAGAAAGCCCCGTTGATCGTGCGTACCCGTGGTCACCGCCTGGAAGGTATCTGGCATTCCGGTTCGCCGATCGGTATGATCCTGAACAGCATCCGGGGCATGCACGTACTGGTGCCGCGCAACATGACCCAGGCAGCCGGTTTCTACAACACCATGCTTCAATCCGACGATCCGGCTTTGATTATTGAGCCGCTGAACGGCTACCGCCTGAAAGAAACCATTCCGGCCAATATCGGAGAGTTTACCGTGCCGTTGGGCGTGCCGCAGGTACTGAAAGCCGGAACGGATATTACCATCGTAACCTACGGTTCTATGTGCCGGATCGTGATGGATGCTGCCACGCAGCTTGAAGAATTCGGCATTTCCTGTGAAGTGATCGATGTGCAGAGCTTATTGCCGTTCGACATTCACCACAGCATTGTAGAATCGGTTAAGAAAACGAACCGCGTCATTTTTGCCGACGAAGACGTTCCGGGAGGCGCTTCCGCGTTTATGATGCAGAAAGTGGTGGAAGAGCAGGAAGCTTACCGTTGGTTAGATTCCCAGCCGCGCACCATTGCCGCGCACGAGCACCGTCCGCCATACGGCTCCGACGGCGATTATTTCTCGAAACCAAACGCCGAAGATATTTTCGATACGGTTTATGAAATGATGCACGAAGCCGAGCCGGCCCGTTTCCCGAAAGTCTATTAAGCGGAAAGCATAAGACAAAAGAAAAGCCTTCTCTTATTTAAAGGGAAGGCTTTTCTTTTTGTCTTAATGGCTTTTTAATTTCTTAGAAGGTGATCTTGATTGGTTCTGTTTCAACGGTATTGCTCAGATTCAGGGCTCTATCGGCAATCTGAACCCGGAACTTCATACGGTCACCGTTTTTAAATTCAGAAGGCAGCAAAGCCGGGATGACCTCAAAACTGTACCGGAGCTCCCCTTCTAGGGCCTTGGTTTTTCCATCCGTATTCAAATGCGTAAAACGGCCGTTATAAGTAATGACGGAAGGCCTGTACGGTTCAAAGTTTCCATTAATCTCGATGAAAGAATCAGCAAAGTAATTATAATAGAATTTATTTCGACCTTCCTGGAAGTCATAGGGTGGTTGGGCGTCTTCCTTTTTTGCGACAGCCTGCAATCCCAAATCGCCGTCTCCGTCTTTAAAATTTACGGCAATTGTAACGAGCGCTTTTCTGCCGCCATCCTCAATATATTTGGTATCTATGGAATTAAATTCTATTTGAGGCTCTTTGGGAAAGTTAGGTTCCTTCCAGCAGGCAGCGAGTACCACTAAAATAGGAAGTAAGCCATATTTACGTAATAAGTGTTTCATTGGAAACGAATAAGAAGCTACTTTTATACCTGAATTAACGCAGCAACGCTGCATTTGTTATCTTACCAATTGAGCAATAATATACAAACTTTTAAAGAACTGCTAACCGGCGCTCAAAGTTTCGATTTTGAAGCACTTGCGCTGGACCTTTTCCGCTACCAGTCGGCCGAAAACAGCGTTTATAAAACCTACCTGCAATGCCTGAAGGTAGATCCGGCTTCGGTTTTTTCGCTGGAAAAGATACCGTTCCTGCCCATCGAGTTCTTTAAAACCCAACAGGTAAAAACCGGAGCATACGAAGCTGAAACCATTTTTAAAAGCAGCGGCACCACCCAAACCGAAAGAAGCTGCCACTACATTGCCGATCTGGATTTCTATCTGAAAAACACCGAAGCTATTTTCGAACAGTTTTATGGAAAGCTTACCGATTACGTATTCCTGGCCTTGCTGCCTTCTTACCTGGAGCAGGGAAATTCCTCGCTGGTAGCCATGTTAGAGCATTTTATAAAAAGGTCGGGACAGCAGGAAAAAGGTTTTTACCTTAACCAACTCGGTGAGTTGAAAAATGCTATTGAAATGGCGCGAAAAACCGGCAAAAAGGCAATGCTTTTCGGAGTAACCTATGCCTTGCTCGATCTGGCTGAAGTTGCCGGCGATACTGATTTTTCGGATGTGATTATTATGGAAACCGGGGGAATGAAGGGCCGGAGGCGTGAAATGATCAGGGAAGAGTTGCATGCCATATTAAAAGCAGCTTTTAAGGTACCCGCCATTCATTCCGAATATGGCATGACCGAGTTGCTTTCGCAAGCGTACTCGGTCGGAAACGGTATCTTTCATGCCCCGAAAACCATGAAAGTCATGCTACGCGACTTGAACGACCCCTTCGATATAAATCCAAACCTTCGCTCCGGCGGCATAAACGTAATCGACCTGGCCAACATTGATTCCTGTGCTTTCATCGAAACCAAAGACATCGGAAAACTTCACCCGGACGGTACTTTTGAAGTGTTAGGCCGCTTTGATAACTCCGATATCAGGGGCTGTAATTTGCTGGTTTCCTGAATTGTTTGATAATTAATTGTTAATTGCAATTTAAGAAAGGTGTTAAAGACGGAAAGATTGCAGCTAGTGCCCTTAGACCAAGCACAGCTACAGGATTATCTGCAAAATAACGGGGCGTTGGAAAAATCCCTGCAGGTTGGTTTTAGGGAAAGATCGGTATCGGAAAGAGTGAAAGCTGCTCTTCTCCGGAAAATCATTCCTGCAGTTGCAGATTCAACCAAAAATTATCTTTTTTCAACTTTCTGGGCAATCATAAACCCGGAAGAAAATTCCATAGTAGGTGAAATTTGCTTTAAAGGAAAACCTAATGAAAGAGGAGAGGTCGAAATGGGGTATGGCACTTACAGCGAATTTCAGAATATGGGTTATATGACGGAAGCAGTAGGTGAAATAGTAAAATGGGCACTTGCGCAAAATGACGTAAAGACTGTGCTTGCGGAAACAGACCCAACCAACCTTGCTTCCCATCGCATTCTGAAAAAAAATAATTTTATCAGGTACAGCCAAACCGGAAACAACATTTCCTGGCGGAAGGATAAAATTTAAAATAAAAAACGGTAGATTTTCCTCAGAAAACCTACCGTTTTTTTATAGCAATCAACAATTAACAATTAACAATTAAACAATTTAAACCGAAGCTTTCCCGGCGTACAATCTGGCGTCTTCTTCCGAAATTTCGGCATCGCTCATAATTACCAGGCGTTCTACCACGTTGCGGAGTTCCCGGATATTGCCGCGCCAGTCCAGGTTCTGCAAATAGGTGAGGGCGGCCGGCGAAATGGTTTTGGTTTTAACGCCTTGGTCGCGGGCAATGTCTTCCAGGAACTTTTGCACCAGGGCCGGAATATCTTCGCGACGGTCATTTAAAGGCGGCACGTGGATCAGGATCACACCCAGGCGGTGGTAAAGGTCTTCGCGGAAGTTCCTGGCTTCAATTTCTTTCAGCAGGTCTTTGTTTGTGGCAGCAACCACGCGTACATCTACCGGAATTTCCTTTTCACCGCCCACGCGGGTTATTTTATTTTCCTGCAGGGCGCGCAACACTTTTGCCTGGGCCGATAAGCTCATGTCGCCGATCTCATCCAGGAAAAGGGTGCCGCCGTTGGCCTGTTCAAATTTGCCGATGCGCTGTTTAACCGCCGAGGTAAAAGAGCCTTTCTCGTGGCCAAATAATTCACTCTCGATCAGTTCGCTCGGAATGGCAGCACAGTTTACTTCCACCATCGGGCCGGAAGCACGGTTGCTTTTTTCGTGCAGTTGCCGGGCTACCATTTCCTTGCCGGCCCCGTTCGGACCGGTGATCAGCACGCGGGCATCGGTCGGAGCTACCTTGTCAATGGCCCTTCTTACTTTCTCCAAAGCTTCTGAAGTACCTACCATTTCAAAGTTCTTCGAGATCTTCTTCCGGAGTTTTTTGGTTTCCGTTACCAGGTTGGCTTTGTCCAGGGCATTGCGGACGGTAACCAACAGGCGGTTCAGATCAGGGGGTTTCACCAGGAAATCATAAGCGCCTTTCTTGGTTGCTTCTACGGCTGTATCGATGGTGCCGTGCGCGGAGATCATGATAAAAGGAACATCCGGGGAAATTTCCCTCGATTTTTCCAGGACTTCCATGCCATCTATCTTCGGCATTTTAATATCGCAAAGCACTACGTCGTATTTATTTTTGCTGAGCGCTTCCAGTCCTTTTTCTCCGTCTTCGGCCTGGTCTACGGTATAGTTTTCGTATTCCAGAATTTCTTTCAGGGTGCTGCGGATGCCGCGTTCATCGTCAATTATCAGGATTTTAGGCATAAGGTCAGGTAAATTTGAAAGGCCTTAAATTACGTATTTTTCCCAAGCTGTACGTATCCGGCAGGAATAGTTTATCATCTTCAGTAGATTTAATCCGGAAGCTGTATAAACCATTCCTTCTGGCAGTGCTCCGGTCTGTGCGACACAGACCGGGGTGTAATGTTCTGCTACTTTTTAATTATTATGTCATGGGTAACGCAGTAAAGGAACTCGTTGGAAGTTGGTGGAAAGCTTGCTACAGGGTGCCACCAAGGTCTTTTCCTGTGTTCAGGATGACAAATAAACGCCAGATGGCTTCACTATCATTTTAACTTTTTGAAAGCTCAACCAAATTTTTCCCCGCTACGCATGACATATTTCAGGAGATCGTTCCAAACCTGTTAGGTCTCGGAGACCTAACAGGTTTTTTCCTCAGACCACGGTGAATTTCAGTTGTCATCCCACCTTTTTGAAATTTTAACCACAAAATTTTCCCTATTCAGGTTGACAGATGGGTTTTGAGATTTTTTCTAAACAATTGCTATCAAATTCAGTGAAAAAACTAAAGCGCCTGCTGCAACTGGTTCCGGATTTCGACTTCGAGGTGCTGAAATAATTCCTCGCGGATTCTGCCAAAATCGGGCTGTTCATAACTTTTAACAAAACTACCGTTTTGCAGCAAATGGATCTGGTTACAGGTATGCAGCAGCGGCTCCAGCACATGCGACGATAAAAGTATGGTTTTGCCCTTTTCCTGCAGCGTTTGAATAATCAGTTCCAATGTCCGGTTCGATTCCAGGTCCAGCCCGTTAAAGGGTTCGTCGAAAATGTAAATGGGTTTGTCCTGCTTCAGCACGGCCAGCAAAGCCAGTTTTTTCTTCATGCCGGTAGAGTAATTCTCGACCAGGTCATCCAGCGGGAGTAACAGCAATTTCTCGAAAGCCGGCAGATCAAAAGCCGTATTGGTTTGCTCGAAAATATGCAGGTACTCGCGGCCGGTCAGGTGAAAAAAAAAGAAATTGTTCGTCTCCAGGTAGCCGATCCTCCCACGTTTTAGTGCATTGCCGTTAAACCGGATGCTTCCTGAATCGGGGGGTATTACCTGAGTAAGCGCATTAAAAAAAGACGATTTACCCGCGCCGTTCAACCCGATAATACCATGTACTTTTCCCTTTTCAAAACTGATATTCAGGTTCTGCAAAACAGGTTTCCGGCCAAAAGCCAGGTTCAGGTTATGGATCTCGATCATGCGGGCAGGAAATGGATTAAGTTCAGTTTGGCGCGTTTGTAATACCGGAAGCACATTACCAAGGGCAAAGGCAGCAGAAAGGGAAAAATAACGCCCATCTGGGACAGGCTAATCAGCAGGGTATTGCTTTTAACTACCATATTGGGCCGGTAAGTAGCGTATTTCAGAAAAATGGTGAAAGCCAGGGTAATGAGTTGCAGCAAAAGAAAAATAATACCGGCTAGGCCGATCACGGGATGAAAAACTGCCTGCAGCGCTAAGACCGGAACATTCAGCCAAAGCAATATTTTTCCGTGTAGCAGCAGCTTTTTCCGCAGTAATTCCTCCGGCGTATCGGCAAAAGCGCGGAGCAGGTTTAAGGGTTCGCATTCCTGATAAAAGGAAACAAAAAGCAGGTTCAGCAGCCACAAGAGAAAAAGGGGCAAGGCCTTTACCCAGCAAAAAGCAATGGCGGTCAGGTACCCGATTACAAAAACCGGCGAAGCCTGCCGGAAACCGCTGATCCATTCGAAAGCTGTTGGCGGGAATAACCGGCCTAAAAAAACAAAACGGGCTTGCGAGGGGAAACTTTTCCGGAGGAAAGATATAGGCCACAACCCGATAAAATAAACCGGAAAACAGTACCAGTTCGGCGAAAAAAGTATGGGCAGAATAAAGGGCAGAGAAAAGGCGGCATATTCCAGGAAAATTTCTTGGGCCGGTTTGCGGATATGTAAAAAAACGAAATCCTTATCGGGCCGGAAAAGCTGCGCCATTACTGCAGAAACCCAGAGCGCTCCGGGCACCGCCCAGCAAGCAGGGGCTTTTTGGGAAACGTTATGGCTTACGGCCATAAAGACCAGCAACAGCACCAGAAACAGGAGTTTATGGATCCACCCCAGGGTTTGCGCCTCCCGCCGAAGTTGGATCAAACGCACTTGGAGCAGAGTGGTGGGAATGCCTTTCAATTTTCGGGCAGCGTAATAATCAGTTTCAGGCTATAAACGATAAGCTTTTTATGAATATTGCCGAATGCAAATATATAAGTTGCAAATGCTGCTCTGGTATTACGAAACGTGCACTGCCTGAGGCGATAAAACTTCCAAAGCCTGGTTGTAATGCCTTTTTTCGTGCGTTACCATTATTTCAAAAGCTTTTTCCAGTTTGTACACCACCATTTTATTTGCCGGCGAACTGATGATGGTTTCCCGGTTCAGCAGGTCTTCGCAACTTTTCATAAACGCGATCAGCTCTTTCTGGTGCTTTTCGAACTCCTCCAGAATATTACCCTTTATCTTGCTGGCATCCGGCTCCCAAAGCGGAAAGGTTTTGATCTTTTTTTTCCGGTCCGGCGCTACCGATTTTAAAATGGAATTGCCGATCAGGTTCGTGAAAAAAGAAAAGTTGGAAATAAAAGGCAACTTCAGCCGGTTATTCCGGAAATCCCGCACCACCGGGTAATAGCTTTCGTTTATTTTAATAATATGCTGAATGTTTTCGGCAATGCTCCAGGTTTGCGGGTTTGGTTTGCGGTTCAGTTCCTCCAGGCTTAAATGCCCGAAGCTGGTTTTAAACAAGCGCATAATTTCATTCAGTTCTTTTTCCCAGGCAGCAATTTCTTTGTTCATGGTGGCGGATTTTCGGATCGGATTTCGGGTAATTTAAAGCCTGCTGCCTGAATTGCCAAGCAAAAAACTCTGATTTTAGGGAAAGCGTTAAAATAAAAAGGGAAGCTCGGATTAACCTGAAAAGACGAAGAGAAACCGAAAAAATAAAAAGCAGCAAGCCTGTAAGCCGGGTTCTGTCAGTCCGGAAAAATCCGGAAAGGCTTATCATTTATCTAGGCCCAACCTCACGGCGGGGCTCCATCAACCTACCCATCCCGACAAACCTCCGAAGAGATCAGGGAGCGAGCAACTCCACGTTCGGGACCTATTTGGTCTTTCAACTCCTGAGGTTTACCCAGCTGCCCTGGTCACCCAAAGCACTGGTGCGCTCTTACCGCACCTTTTCACCCTTACCCTTTTTTTCTAGTGATTAGTGATTAGGGTTTAGTGATTAGTTATTCATGCAAGAACTTACTAATCACTATTCATTAATCACTAATCACTAGAAAAAAGGGCGGTTATTTTCTGTGGCACTGGCTGTTGCTTTCCCGTCGCCCGGAAAGCCCCTTCCCGTTAGGAAGCAGGATGCTCTGTGTTGCCCGGACTTTCCTCTCCGCCCGAAGGCGCAGCGATAAGCCGGCTTGCTGTTTTTTAATAATGTAAAGTACGGGAATTCCGGTTTTAATTCCCAACATATGCTCCGGCTTCCTTGTTCCTTTTTATAACTCCGAATAAATTTTTAGAATTCAGTTTTTGTTTTCGTAATATTGTTAAAATTTTTGCTTTTATAATACTACGCTCTTAAGAACTCTTGTTCTTTACCCCCAACTACATATGCAAATCTTACTTGTAGAAGACGACCCGCTCTTCCGGACGATCATTGCCCGGATGGCAGAAAATCTCGGCTTCGAAATCGTGTCGGCCGAGAACGGAAAAACTGCCCTCGGCCTGCTTCGCACCCGGTGCTTCGACCTGATCTTAATGGATGTGGAGATGCCGGAAATGGACGGCTATGCCACAATGGAAAACATCCGGAAAAACTATCCGGAGGCGGCAGCTATTCCGATCATCATCATTACCGGCAACGAAAAACCGCAACAGGCTCCGCAAAGCCTGCTGAAAGGCGCCAACGCTTTCCTGCCTAAGCCCTTCACCGAAAAGCAATTGCTCAGCGAGATTGAAGCTCTTTTTATGCGATTCTAACTTGAAACGATAGGTTTTATGCCCTAAAAACTACTTCAGTCTTACCCGCGTGGCACCGTAGCCGAATTTTTCTTTTTTGGCGTCTTCGTAAAATTTGATCAGTTTATTGCGGCTCAGAATTTTCTGGATCTCCTTCTTCAGAACCCCGTTTCCGGTACCGTGAATAAACGTGATCTCGGGCAGGTTGGCCGCAATGGCGCGTTCCAGATTGTCTTCGAAAACGGCCAGCTGGCGGCGCAGAATCTCGGAATTGCTCAGGCTCGAAAAATCGTCGTCGGCAATTTTCTCGATGTGCAGGTCTACTTCAGGGGCCGGGGTTTTCAGTTTATAATTTTCGGCTACGGGTTCCGGATTTTCCGCAATTTGCTCCAGAATTTTATCGGCGTTTATAGTTACCGGTTTGGTATCGAGCTGAAACAGGTAACCTTCTTTTTTCAGAACCGGCACCATGTTTTTGCTCTTGTAAAACGAGGAAGCTTTAAACTTCAGGCGTTTCAGTTCCGGTTGGAAAAGGGAAGTGGAATTACTCCGGTGCAACAGGAATTGCAGCAGAATATCCGGCCACTTATCGAAGTCTTTCAGGTGCAGGTGCGACACCACTTTGCCCGAACGCTGGTGTATTTTATCGTTCAGAATGCCTTTGTATTTGCCGCCATGTTCTTCGCCGTAGGTAAAAAGCAGGTCGAAATCGGTATTGTTCACCACGTGCACCGCCAGTAACTCCGGCGACTGGTGCACCAGCCCAAGGTAAATGCCGCTGCCGGAAAGTACCGGCGATACCGGATTGGAGAATGCCTGGGCACTTTTTTGCGCCTGGGTGGGCGGGGCCGGCGCATTGCTTAAAAAGGTTGCTTCTTCGGCGGCTATTACTACCACTTCGCGGCGCATTACCGGAATGGTAAAATCACCGTCGATGGCTATTTCTACCTGGTCGGCGCCGATAAAACGGGTTATAATACCTTCTTCCCGGCCACGCATCAGCCGTACACGATCTCCTATATTCATAATTTCATTTCAGTTTAAACCGGAATCTGCTGTTGAAAGAACAGCTTACGCCGGCAGAATTTCCTTCAAAGATACTTGTATTCCTTTATACTTATTCCTTCTAATTAATACCGGTTGATGAAGTGGTTTGTTTAAATCGGTTTATGCATTGCAGAAAGTATTCTGGAAAATTTCCCTTTTTGGCAAATTATTGCGTCATCCCGAACACAAGTGAGTGTGAGGAAGCACGAAACTTGCGAGCGGAACTCTGAGGAAACTTATAAAGGCAGCGTCAGAAAACAAGGCAGCATCAGAAAATGGCACCATAAGTTTCCTCGACGTTGCTCGGAATGACGCATAAGGGTGGTTTAAGCTACAATGGGAACAAAACCCGCCGATTTAACCGTTGTGCAGCAGAATCTTCCCGATTTAAATTAAGTTCAGGTTAGCGGTAAAGCCATAGCCTTTATGTTCCGGAGGAAAAATAAATAGTATCTTTGCGCGCTTATTTACAAAACCAACATGATCTCAGTAGACGGTGTAACGGTTGAATTTAACGGTTCGGCCCTTTTCAGCAACATTGCTTTTAACATTAACGAAAACGACCGCATCGCCCTCATGGGCAAGAACGGCGCCGGAAAATCGACCCTGCTCAAAATTATTGCCGGCGTAAGCAAACCTACCCGTGGTAAAATTTCAGCTCCGAAAGATGCCGTAATTGCCTACCTGCCTCAGCATTTGCTTACCGACGATAACTGCACCGTTTTCGACGAAGCCAGTAAAGCGTTTGCCAAAGTGCTGGACATGAAAAAAGAGATGGATGAATTAAATCATCAGCTCGAAACCCGCACCGACTATGATTCCGACGATTACTATAAACTGATCGAAAAAGTAACCGAGCTGGGCGAAAAATACTATTCTATTGAAGAAATAAACTACGATGCCGAAGTAGAAAAAACGCTGAAGGGCCTGGGCTTTTTGCGCGAAGATTTTACCCGCCCGACTACGGAGTTTTCCGGCGGCTGGCGCATGCGCATTGAGCTGGCTAAAATTCTGCTCCAGAAACCGGACCTGATCCTGCTCGATGAGCCCACCAACCACCTCGACATCGAATCCATTCAATGGCTCGAAGATTTCCTGGTGAACAACGCCAAAGCGGTAATTGTAATTTCCCACGATAAGGCCTTTGTAGACAACATTACCAACCGTACCATTGAAGTAACCATGGGCCGGATCTACGATTACAAAGTTCCTTACTCGCAATACCTGCAACTCCGCAAAGAACGCCGCGAACAGCAGCAAAAACAGTACGACGACCAGCAAAAGGAAATTGCCGATATTCAGCAATTCATCGACCGCTTTAAAGGCACGTATTCCAAAACCCTGCAGGTGCAAAGCCGCGTGAAAATGCTCGAGAAAATGGAGCTGATCGAAGTGGATGAAGTAGATACTTCTGCCTTGAGCCTGAAATTCCCGCCGGCGCCGCGTTCCGGAAATTACCCGGTTATTGCCGAAGAACTGGGCAAGACCTACGGCAACCACGTGGTGTTCAAAGATGCCTCGCTTACCATTGAACGCGGCGAAAAGATTGCCCTGGTAGGGAAGAACGGTGAAGGTAAATCTACGTTCGTGAAAGCCATTATGGGCGAGATCGATTTCGACGGAAAACTGACCCTGGGCCATAATGCCATGATCGGGTATTTCGCCCAGGACCAGGCCGCCAAGCTCGACGGCGAACTGACCGTTTTCCAGACCATCGATCAGATCGCGGTAGGGGAGGTGCGTACGAAGATCAAAGATATTCTGGGTGCGTTCATGTTCAGCGGCGAAACGGTAGAGAAGAAAGTAAAAATGCTTTCCGGCGGGGAAAGAACCCGTCTGGCCATGATCAAATTGCTGTTGCAACCGGTTAACCTCTTAATTCTCGATGAGCCAACAAACCACCTCGACATTAAAACGAAAGACATTCTGAAAGACGCCCTGAAGGCTTTCGACGGAACCTTAATTCTGGTTTCCCACGACCGCGATTTCCTGGACGGCTTGGCAGAAAAAGTATTCGAATTCGGCAACAAACGCATCCGCGAGCACTTCGAAGATATCAACGGCTTCCTCCGCAACAAAAAAATGGATAACCTCCGCGAAATTGAAAGAACGGTAGCCAAATAAGCTCAAAAAGTATAAAAGCGGGAAAGCCTGGTAGCGAAAGTTATCAGGCTTTTTCATTGCCTTTCAAAGAGCTTTTTATTGCGTTTCAAAATCGGCCAGGATTTTTAAGGCCGCAGCCTGAAGCAAGAAACAGGTACGAACTTAATTTCTGCCGGTTTTCAGTTTGCTTGACGGGATTTGTAATCCCGTCTTAACCGAGCTGTGGGATTTGTAATCCCACTTTCTTAAAAATTAACATAGTTATGCCAAGTCCTGCAAGCCAAAGCGCTGCATTAAAATTACAGGCTATAAAAAAAACGAAGGCCATTTCTGAGGCTTCGCCTCACTGATTTACAAACTTCAGATTATTTATAAGGCAAAGTTAAAAACTTAGACCAGCGATTTGGAGAATGCAACGACCATAGGAAACAGGTACGATCTTAATTACTACCGGCAACCGGCTCAGCCCTTTGCATACCGGAACGCCTCAACATCCGGACGGCCAGTACCATGAAAAAAACATGGTATACTAAAATAAAGAGCCGTTGCCATAAACCCCGGTAGGTTATCAGATCTAATTTCGAAGCCAGAAAAAGCAAGATAAAAGCTACCCCGGCCACACATGTAAATTTCGCATAAAAGTTCAGGCGCGGAAATGCCTTTTTCGGAAACAGTTTCAACGCAACTACCGGCGCAAGTACCATAGAAAGTACGCCTACCGCACCGAAAACGCTATGCACTAGCCCGGAAAAAGTGAGTTTGCCATTTGCGTGTTCGAAAGGAAATAATCCTGAACCGGCGCCTTCTCCCAGGCCATACAAAAGATCAGCCAAGCCGTTATTTTCGCCCACTTTCCGGGAAAAGCCCGGTAAAAACCGGCGGCAAAAATTGCAAGCAGAATAAAAAAGTTAACGCTCCAGGCATTCATGTAACCGGCAACGGGGCTATCTGACGTTCCCAAATAACTTATTGTCTGGTAAAGGGAATTATAACCGGGGTACAAACTTTTTAAGAAGAATGTAACCGCAAAGTCCCCGATGCAGGCCAGCCAGCCACATATTGCAGCCGCAATAAGAAAAGGGGAATTCTCCTGCTTCATACCAGTAAAATAGGCCTGCAATTGCAAAAGCAGGCTTTAAAGTAACCACGAAACGAAGACAAGGTTTTTTCCGTCATTTGCTATCGTTTTTTATGCCAGATTCCAAACAAGGCTGGTTCGAGTTTTAGCGGAGTTGTAACCTGGACCTATTTATGATCTGAAGTTTCTAAACCAGTAAAGCGGCAGCCTCAAAAATGGCTACTGAAAGGCATTTGAAAGCTAAAATATTCTAAGCTGCAGTGGTAAAAATATTGCTCAACTTCTAAAATCTAACAAGTTTAAATCTTGCCTGTTTACTAATAAAATCAGAAAGCACGCGCCGAAGTAACAAGTTAAAAAACGGCCTTTTCTGTGCCTGCCATGCCATGAAAAAAGCCTCCGTTTCAAGTTCTTTCTGGAATACCTGGAAGGAGAAAAACCTGCCTTTTTTGCGGGAGAACGGAAAGGTCATCCTGCAATTTATTGTCACCCTTTTTTTTATCAGTGTTGGCATCTGGTTTCTAAAGCACGAAGGAACCGAACTGACTGACGTAAAGAACAGCCTTGTAAAGGCAAAATGGTCCTGGCTGGCTGTCATGTTCGGAATTACCGTTGCCTACCTGTTGCTGCAGGGCCTGATGTACGTAGTCGCTTTTCGGGCGGTAGGAGCGCGGGTGGCCTATCCCGATGCCCTGAAGCTGTTTCTGAAACGGAACTTTGTGAGCGTATTTTTGCCGGCCGGCGGCGTTTCTTCGCTGGCTTTTTTTGGAAGCAGTATTGTTTCCAAAGGCGTAAAACACACTCAAGTCTATTTTGCTTCTTCCATATATGCTTTTGTGGGCCTGCTTTCGGTAATTTGTGTGGCGGTTCCGGCTTTTTTCTTTGCCCTGGCCGAAGGAACGGTGGGTTCCGGGGAATGGTACGCGCTCGGGACAATTGTACTGCTTCTCATTGGTCTTGTGGCGGCGTATAAACTGCTTACTTCCGAAAAGCTGCTTTACGGCTGGCTTCAGAAAAAACTGCCTGCCTTAGCGGTGGTACTCTCCGATCTGCATGCCCATAAAATTGCAATGCCGTATTTTATGACAGCCATTATTATTTCCCTGGTAATCGATCTGGCCGGCATCGTTAACCTATACGTGGCTATGCTTGCCCTGGGGTTCCGGGCTACCATCTTTGTGGCCCTGATGGGCTACGTGGTGTCGGTTATCCTGCTGGTGGTTTCGCCTTTTCTGCGCGGATTGGGGGCAGTGGAATTTTCGCTCACATATGTCCTGGTCCGACTGGGCTTTGGGAAAGTAGAAGCTTTGTCCATCACGTTCCTGTACCGTTTTTTCGAATTCTGGATACCACTTCTAGCCGGTGCCGGCACGTTCCTGCTTAAAATAAACAGCCTGCTGTTGCGGGTGGTTCCGGCTTTGCTGCTGCTTGCCCTGGGTGTGGTAAACATTATTTCGGTGCTTACCCCTGCCATTTCCTGGCGGCTGAACTGGCTCGAAAATTTTCTGCCGGTACAGGCCATTCATGCCTCCAATTACCTGGTGCTTATTGCCGGCTTTTTCCTGCTGGTAACGGCTGCCTTTATGCTCAAAGGCTTGCGTACCGCCTGGTGGTTTGCCCTGATCCTGAGCTTGCTTTCTTTTATCGGTCATTTAACCAAGGCCGTAGATTACGAAGAAGCTGCGCTGGCGCTTGCCGTGGTACTGATCCTGGTCTTCACCCGGAAAGAATACTTTGTCCGGAATAATCCGGCGCTCCGGACGGTAGGGTTGCAAACGGCTTTGCTCGGCATAGCTGCCCTCCTGGTTTATGGAGTAACCGGATTTTATTTTTTAGATCCCGGCCATTTTCACATCGACTTTAATTTCACCCAGGCTCTTAAATATACCTTTTTCAACTGCTTTTTGCTGAATACAGCCGGCCTGGTGCCTGCCGATGCCTTTGCCCGCGATTTTTTAGTATCGCTCAACCTCAGCGGCTTTTTATTGACTGCCTTCCTGCTTTACACACTGGTGAGTCCCTACATTATTAAAAGAAATTCCCCGGCCGAAGATTTTATTACGGCCCGGGAACTGGTGCGCCGCTACGGCAACTCCGGCATGGATTATTTTAAAACCTACCCCGATAAAACCATCTTTCTTACCGATGACCGGCAGGCCTTTCTGGCGTACCGGATAGCCGGAAATTACGCCGTAGTGCTCGAGAACCCGGTTGCCGAAACTTCCGAAGGCCGCAAGACCTGTTTGCGGGCATTCGATGAATTCTGCCGGAAAAACAGCCTGAAATGCCTCTGCTACCGGGTACCGGAAGAAGAACTGGAAATGTATAGCCAACTCGGTAAAAAGCATTTGTTCCTGGGCCAGGAAGGCGTAGTGTCGGTAAAGTCATTTACCCTGCAGGGAGGTAAAACCCGTTCGCTCCGCAATGCGCTAAAGAAAATTACCGACCTGGGTTTGAAAGAACGCATCTATGAACCGCCCATCCCGGAAGGGCTGCTCCAGAAACTCCAGGCCGTTAGCGATGAATGGCTGCAGGCTACCGGCCGGCAGGAAATAAGTTTTTCCCAGGGCATCTTCCTGCCTCAGGAGCTCCGGCAGCAAGCTGTTATAACCGTAGAGAATGCCGAAGAAAAGATCCTGGCTTTTCTCAACATCATCCCCGATTTTGCCCCCGGCGAAGGCACCTTCGATCTGGTGCGCAAAACCCGCGATGCGCCCAACGGCATCATGGATTTTCTGCACATCAGCCTGTTGCAGTATTTCAAAGATCGGAATTTTGAAACCCTGAACCTTGGTTTTGCGCCCCTGAGCGGCATAGAAAGCCCGCAATCATTTCCGGAAAGGTCTATGAAGTTTGCCTACGAAAAAATAAAAGCCTTTTCCCATTACAAAGGCTTGCGCGAATTCAAAGAAAAGTTTTCGCCGGAGTGGCACAACAAATACCTGATCTACAGCCACGATTATGATCTGCTGCAGGCGCCGGCCGTACTCGCAAAAGTTATAAAACCCTGATTCAGAATACCTGCAGAACGGTTAAATTTTGATTAGAGGCTGTCTCATACTATAGCTGTCATCCTGCTTGTCCCGATGAATATCGGGGAGCGCCAGCGAAGGACCTTGTCAGCTTTTAGCAGAATCGCCGGTTTACAGTATTACTTTGAGCAAATGCGTAGTTTCACTAGTACACTGTCAAGTTAGTTTACAGTAAGTGGGATTACAAATCCCACGGCTCGGTTAAGACGGGATTACAAATCCCGTCAAGCAAATTCTATAAATTAACTTGACTGTGTAATAGTGCTCTATAAACCATTCGTTGGCGGGTTCTTCTGTTCGCCGTTGTTGTGTGTTTTCACCAACAACCAAACATCAGCCTGCTTTTACCCGACAAATAAAACTTTTTGAAGCACTTGCGTTCAACCTAATGGCTTTATTTAAAGTAGTTTTTAAGGAAAAGATAAATGTACAAGCATGAAAAAGCTCCTGATGTTGCTTTTGTTCCTGGCGTTTGGCATAGGCCGGAGCCTGGCGCTGTCCGACGATTCCCTGAACTACCGGTCGTTCGGGAAAGTCAGGATTTATGAGCCCAAAGGAACATCCGGTCCTCCACAAGCCATTGTGATCTTTATTTCCGGCGATGGTGGCTGGGGGAATAAGCTGGAAGCCATGACCCGGAAAATTGCTTTTCTGGGAGCTTTGGTAGTGGGGGTAGACAACAAGACTTATTACCGAAATATAAAAAAGCAGCAGGTGAAATGCTATTACCCGGCGGCCGATTTCGAAACGCTGAGTATGGCCATCCAGAAAAAATATAAAACCCCGCAATACCTGAAACCTGTTCTGGTGGGGTTCTCTTCCGGCGCCACGCTGTCTTACGGCATGGTGGCCCAGGCGCCGGCCAATACGTTTAAAGGAGCCATCCTGCTTGGTTTTTGTCCGGATATTGAATTAGATAAGACCTTGTGCAACGGTACCGGGTTAACCAGTTATGTGGTAACGCCCGGGCGGGTCTATTACCTGGAACCCACCCGGAAACTGAAGGCGCCCGTAATTGTATTGCAGGGAGGAGAGGACCTGGTTTGCCCGCCGCCGGTAATTGAAAAATTTATGAAAGGCCTGCCCGATGGCGAATATGTATTTCTGCCCAAAGTAGGGCATGGTTTTTCCAAGATCCGGACCTGGTGGCCCCAGTTTGTGCAGGCTTACGAAAAAATTGAAAAAGCGCCGGTTTTCGGAGCTGCCCCGCCGGAACGGAGAACGCCCCTGGTACCCTTTAATACGGGGCTGCCGCTCACCTTAGTTCCCGCTCTGGCAAAAGACCTTCCCCTGATCTTTGCTATATCCGGCGACGGCGGCTGGACCAGTTTTGATGAGAGCATTAGCCGGAAATTAGCCGAAAAAGGCATGCCGGTAATTGGTTTGGATGCCCAGCAGTATTTCTGGCAGCGGAAAGACCCTGCCCAAACCGCCGCCATAATTGCCCGGACCATTGAGCATTATCTGGCAGCCTGGAACCGGCAAAACGTGGTGCTGATAGGATATTCTTTTGGCGCGAATGTGATTCCCTTTATTGCCCTTCGGTTCCCGCCGGAATTAAAAAGCAGGCTGCAGTCCGTAGTTTGTTTGTCGCCGGACCAGACCACTGCCTTCGAGATCCGCCTGACTGATATGCTGGAGCTGGAAACCACCGAAACCTATAATGTATTACAGGCCGTGAAAAGCATTAAACCCTATAATCCGATTTGTGTTTTCGGCAGCCAGGAAAATACCGGATTACCGAAGAAATTTGCTAACACCGGCGCAAAGATCGTAATGCTGCCCGGCAACCACCATTACAACGAAAATTATGATGCCATTGCAGATGCCGTCCTTGAAAATTATGGGAAAAAGTAAGTTTTCTAAAATCGGTTTCCCGCGACTACCTTAAAGAAATGAACGCTTCCTTCACACAAAGGAAATAGGTGTCCTCCGCGAAATTGAAAGAACGGTAGCAAATTAAGCTAAAAAAGTATAAAATGAGAAAGCCTGATAACGGATTAATTATCAGGCTTTTTGGTGGTGGAGGGCCGGAGCAGTCAACTTAAGGCAACAGCGCTCTTCCAGACATCAATGTCTGGAAGCAACCTGCCGGGGACATCTTTGTCCCCGGATACATAAACGCGGACATGGATGTCCGCACCAGAATAAGTTTCAGACACAGATGTCTGAAACAGCGATTATTATCAATTCATAATCCTTAAATTGACAGCTTGAGGCCAGACCCAGTGCAGCGCCGGCACATATTTTCCATAATCGGTTGACGTGGTCGCAATGAAGCAGGCTTTCTGCAAGTATTAAGCCGCTTTTGTGGGCGCTGACTTCTTAAAAACCAAACGCCCGGCAAATACCAGGATGGCCAGCAGCAAGGCTATAAAAAATACCGATGACAAACTGCTTTTGAGCAAGGAAAAAATGCTGGTTAAAGTTACCCAGAAAGGGGGCAGGTCCGGGTAACTTTTCAGCATTACGGCTATGCCAGCATTCTCCAGGTAATCGAAAAGGCCGGCAGCCAGGGGCAGGAATGCCAGGTAAAAGTACCGGCTGTTTAGCTTTCCTAGTTTCTTTAAAAAATAGCCGAACAGGAGCGAATAGCTGATGCCGAAGAGGCCCGGGTAAAAGAGATCCAGAGGAAGCTGCCTGGTCAGGTAAAAGTGCCTTCCGGGTTCACCCAAGGCATTGAACAGCGAACGGACGTAGGCAAGATCGTAGGTGCCCGGCAGCATGTCCAGGATCTTCATTCCGCCGGAAAAAGTTTCCAATTTCGGAATGGTGTAAAGGAGCATGGTGGCATAAACTACGTTGGTTAGCAGGAACAGCAGCAAAACTTTCCGGCCACTCAGGTTACTTTTAATCAAAGCTATCATTTCAGGTAAAGGTTGTCGTGTAAGGGGATTGGCAGGAAAATAAAGATCTGCCTGGTTAATCAGAACTTAATAATAAAAACCGTGAAACCGCCACTTTTTCCGGTTATTGTACTCCAGGGCCGGGGCCGGTAAATGGAAAATATCCAGAATGTAAAAAGCTGTTTTCAGGACTTTGCTCCGGGTTTTAAAGGCGCGTAAATTCCAGTCCACTGAAAGGTAATATTGCCGGTAAGGCTGCAACGGATATCCGTAGTTTAAAATGCCCGCCTGCCGGTTCGCATCCGGATCGTTGTACACCATTTCTTCCGCGCCGTAACCGGCCGCCAGATTCAGCCATTTCGGGTATTTGTTTTCCTTCGGCAGGAACTTCGCCACATCCACCACGAGCCAGTAGGTTTGCCCGTTATAATCTTTCAGCGCCCGTTCCGCCAGACTGTTGCCCAACACTTCCGGCCGCAAACCGGCGTACCGGGTTTTATGAAAAGAGAATTTCGGTTGGATCCGGATCTCGCGCCAGGCCAATTGTTGCGCCAGTACCGCCGCCGAACCCGCCGTATTTGCCACCAGATCGCCTACCGAAGCGCCGTAGCTTGCCTGGTAACCGTCCAGAATTTCGATGGGTGTTTGCAGCAGAATTCCGGTTAAACTTCCCAGCCAGATAGCCTGTTTTTCCGAAAGTCCGGTTAGTTTCAACGCATCTACGCCGCCCTTGCTTTCCTGAAATGCACCCCAGAAATGCCCGGCTTTATCCATTTGTTTCCATTCCTTATTATCGTTAAAGAAATGGAATTTAGTCTGGTTGCTTTCCTTGTACCAGGTCTGGCTCAGTACCGCAATGCCGCCCAGGTAAGCCGCACCAACGCCGGCTCCGATCAGGGCAACTTTTTTATTGGAAACTGGTTTTGAAATGGTATCCGGAGGTGCTAAAAAACTGCCCGCCGAAACCTGATAAGCCAATAGCCAGTTGCATAAGATTAAAATAAGCCTTTGGATAGATTTCAAATTAAAATGCTTGAAAGCTTAAAGATAAAAGAACCCGGTGCCGTAATGAAATTAGTTGGCAGATTTTCTTTAGCCTCCGGTTTAGAGGCCGTTGCCGGCAGGTTCCTGATCCAGCAAGGCGGATTCCTTTGTAAAGAAGTGTTTAACCATAAAGGGAGTTCCTTGGAAAGTTTTCCTTCCTGAAATTCCGATTTCGAAATTTCAGGTTTCTTTCTATTTAATAGATGCAAGAATGTGAGATTATTAGATGCAAGAATGTGGGAAAATTTACCTTAAACTACCCTAATTTACATGCTGGAAGAAAGGTGTGATTTTGGTGCTCTGAACTCACAAGATTCTTCCAGAATGACAGAGAGGGAACGAAATATATTTCAAACTAAATTTGTCCACCTACTTAACGTAAGCATGCAGCAACTTATTCGATCCGCTTCAGGACAATATGGTCTATCGGTTTTATGATTAAAGGCACTTTCTCTACCTGTACGGAACTGGTATCGAGCCCGAACCACTCCACTTCGGTAGCGGTAAATTTCTTAATAAAAAAGTACGTCTTCATGATGATGTTTTCCTTCCGGGATAGATCGTTTTCTACCGACAAATATTTTTCCATCACCACAAAACTGAAATCGCCGATCACCTCCTTGGCCTGCAACGAATCGTAACGGCTGGTTATATCCACTTCTTTTCTTTCAACCATATCCTCGATCACTTTCCGGAAAAATAAGCTGATGCGCGGTACCACCCTGAAGCCTAAATGAAAGTCAATCCTGATCACATCCTGCTCCACGATGCGGTTAACTTTGTATTCCATGGAATAGGGGTGGTCGGTGGTGTTTACATGAATAAACCAGTAAATATCCGCTCTTTTGGGGCGCTTCTGAAAAATGGAATAAACGATCTTCGATTCAATTTCGTCGGGTCTGGTTCCTCCGGTCATATAGATCAGGTGGGTGGCGTATTTCGGGACTGAGGAATCGTTGCTCAGGGCTTTCAGCATTTCCAGGTAGGGCTCTAAGGGAACCTCGTCCGTGAGCCGGAGCTTAATATAGTAGGCTTTCAACCAGGTATACATCACGCCGGTAAGCACCACCCCGATCAAAACGGAAACCCAGCCGCCATGCGGGAACTTGCTCAGGTTCGCGATCAGGAAGGCCCCCTCGATGAACAGGTAGGTTCCCAGAAACAAGGCAATTACCGGTTTCGGATAATTATTTGCCTGTAAGTAAATAGTCATTAAAACAGTAGTGGCCAGCATGGTTACCGTTATTGCCAATCCGTAAGCCGCTTCCATATTGCTGGATTCTCTAAAATAAAGGACTACCCCAATGCAGCCGGCCCAGAGCAGCCAGTTTACGCTGGGCACAAACAATTGCCCTTTCAAATTGGTCGGATAGATCACCAGCACTTTGGGCCACAAATTCAGCCGCATGGCCTCACCAATAAGGGTGAACGAACCGGTAATTAAAGCCTGGCTCGCAATAATGGCAGCCATGGTGGCAATTGCAATCCCGATCAGCAGAAACCAATCGGGCATAATAGTATAAAATGGATTTTCATGTATCTGAAGGGCTTTCCCGAAATGCTGGGCTAACCAGGCACCCTGTCCGAAGTAATTCAGTACCAGGCAGGTTTTTACAAACACCCAGCTCACCCGGATATTTTCGCGCCCGCAATGGCCAAGATCGGAATATAAAGCCTCGGCGCCGGTAGTACAAAGAAAGACAGCCCCCAATAGCCAGAAACCACCCGGGTAAAGCGCCAGCAAGCGGTAAGCAAAGTAGGGGTTAATCGCCTTTAAAGCTTCCGGATGGGCTTCAATATTAACCAAACCTAAAACGGCCAGCATGCTGAACCAGACAAACATAAGTGGTCCGAACGTTTTGCCTACGATCTGGGTCCCGAAGCCCTGGGCAATAAACAGGGCCGTTAAGATGGTGAGTACCAGCGGAACGGTAGGAATATGGGGGTCAAGGAGCCGCAACCCTTCCACCGCGGAGGAAACAGAGATCGGCGGGGTAATGATGCCATCGGCCAGCAGGGCGCTGCCACCAATTATGGTAGGAATGAGCAACCACTTATGTCTTTTCCGGACCAGGGTATACAGGGAGAAGATCCCGCCTTCGCCTTTGTTGTCTGCCCGTAGGGTGAGCACTACATATTTTAAAGTGGTTTGCAGGGTGAGGGTCCAGAAAATGCAGGAAATCCCGCCATAAACCAGTTCCGGATGAACAATGCCGCCCCCGCCTGCAATGATAGATTTCATTACGTACAAGGGAGACGTACCAATATCCCCGTAAATAATGCCGAGGGCAATCAATAACCCGGCAGCAGAAAGCCGCTGATGACGCTGGCCGTTATCTTTCTCCATTTGGTTCCGGTTTTCGCTGAAGACAAAGCGCATCTCTTTGAATGCTGCTGCCGCTTACTTTAACTGAAAACAAAATTTCCGGGCGTATGCTTAATTATCACGACTAAATAATCGCATTACCTGCAAGGAAATACTATGGTGATAAATTCCGGATCAGATTCACGGGACGCCTGAACCTGAAACCGGTTCGGAATTATGCTAAAAAGACCATCTATTATCCGGTTTTAATTTCAGGTTAAAACCGGATAATAGATGGTCTTCATTAGTATTAAAAAAATAATAAAAACCTGTAATCTATTCCTGCAAGTTACTTTGCCGCATAATGCTTTTTCAGGAAATCGAGCGCCATTCTATCGGCGGCAGCGGCGTTCTTGTTGTTGTAGTTCGGGCTGCTGGGGTTGGCAAAAGCGTGATCGGCGTCGAATTGTTTTACCGTCAGTACTTTTCCGGCTTCCTTCATGTTCTTCTGGAAATCGGCTACAATTTTCGGCGTGATCCACTGATCTTTCTTGGCAAAAATACCCAGCACGTCGCACTTCAGGCTTTTCAGCTTTTTCATATCCGTTTCCGGCATGCCGTAGTACATCACGCAGCCTTTGGCGTTTTTGCCGGCCAGAATAGCGGTTTGCAACGACCAGCCGCCACCAAAGCACCAGCCAATCGTCTGGATCTCGGCTTTTTTACCTGCGTAAGTTAAACCGCCTTTCAGAATGCCGGTGGCGCGTTCGGTGGTAAGTTCGCCCATGTATTTGCCGGCATCTTCCTGATTTTCGGCAATTTTACCGTCATACAAATCCACGGCCATTACGTTCACGTCCGGCATCGCTTTGGCCAGGTCGTCGGCTTTCTTTTTAATGTAGTCGTTCAGGCCCCACCATTCATGCACCACGATCAGGTATTTGTTCGAAGCTTTTTTGGCTTTCACCAGGTAAGCATTGGCGCTGTCTCCGCCGGCTACGGCATAAGAAATCATTTGGCCCTGGGCATCCTGCAGCGTAAAAGGCAGCGGGTTGTCGTGGCCGGAACGGAACTCCTGCACGGAAGCAAAAGCCGCGAAGTTTTCGGTGGACAGTTTCGAGCAGCAGCTCATTTTAGACTGGGCCTGGCTGAAAGGCAGAAAGGCCAGGCAGCACAAAGCCGTAAGTAGTAGTTTTTTCATACGTTTTAAATGGTTTAAGAATTTGTAGTTTTTTATGCTCAAAAGATACGGTTTTTTCTATATTACTTGCATAAATTGCCTGCCATTTCTGAAATAGGAAAATCCCTGAAAACTTAATAAGGCTAAAGCTTTTGCCATCGGGTTCGTATTCAAAGAAAAAGCTGTTTCTGAAATAAAATAAATCGAAAACCTGAAACGGAAATTCGGGTAAAATACCTGACCTCAAACCAATTAAAGCCCATGATAAACCCCGAAACCCTGGAACTGATAAATAACGCCCGTAAGTTTACGTACGCCGAATACCGCATCATGCTGGAGCAACTCCAGGCTCAGGGACTGACCACCGGCCCCAACCAAAGCCCGGAAATATTTGAGTACGCCCGCCTGAATAACCAACGCATGAGCCGTTTGGATAAAACCGTGGTGCTGCTGCCTGAACTGCTGGATGCAATCCGCGACCTGAACCGGCCTTTGCGGTGGGTCGTGATAACGGAAGGCTGGTGCGGCGATGCGGCGCAAAACGTACCGGCTTTGGCTAAAATAGCCGAAGCTTCTCAAGGAAAAATAGAACTGATCCTGGTATTGCGGGATGAAAATCTGGAACTCATGGATCGTTACCTGACCAATGGCGGCCGTTCCATTCCCAAAATGATCTGCTTCGATGCTCAAACCGGCGAAGAATTAGGCAAATGGGGACCACGTCCGGCCGAAGCCCAGCACTTGTTCCTTTCTCTAAAAAGCGATCCGGCCGTTACAAAAGAAGAATTTCTACAGGCCGTGCACCAATGGTATTCGCAGGATAAGACCCAAAAAGTACAGCAGGAGATGACGGCTTTGCTCCTTAGCTGGCAGGTGTAAGTTTATGGTTGGCATACTTAACTGACCTTAAATAGGATTTTTTTATTACACAGGATTTTTTTCCCCCTTTGGAGGGTAGGGGGAGGACAGGAGAATTATTCGGTTCCATTTTTTGATCCAATAATGTAAAAATCCTCCCCCAACCCCTCCAAAGCAGGGTTGATTCATTCTAGCGGATTCTCCCCTTGAGGGGAGCCAGAGGGGTGTTTACACCTGCTGATAATTATCAAATAACATTTTAACACCCCTATGATCCCCTCAAGGGGATAGTCATTTGCCAGAATGAAACAGCCTTGCTCCAAAGAGGGGACCTTTCCTCTGGTTGCGTACCTTCAGTTTCTTAACCTTCTACCTGAACCTCAGCGGTTTTTGAAGATAAAAATATACCGTTTATAACCCGAATGGCAGGCCAATGGTCTGCCATTATTTTTTTAATAATCTCAGAAGTGCTTCTTGTAAAGCCCTGCTTTCGCCTTTCTGTATTTACCCGGTTTTTCCGGCTACCCGCTCAAAAAGCAGGATTCCCCTGTAACAAATTCCCGCCTTTTAAGTAGATGCGCAAAACCATTCCTTTCCGGATTGTAGCTGCTGACGGTAAAAAAGTCCATAGGAAAATAATAAAGCATTCATCATTCTCCACCCCGCACACATTCTTTTATGAAGATTAAAAAAGTATTGGTAGCGAACCGCGGCGAGATCGCCATCCGGGTTTTGCGCGCCTGCACGGAACTTGGCCTCGAAACCGTAGCCATTTACACCTACGAAGACCGTTATTCCCTGCACCGCTACAAAGCCGACGAGGCCTACCAGATCGGTAAAGACACCCAGCCGCTGCAGCCTTACCTCGACATGGATGCCATTATTGCCATCGCCAAGGAAAACGAGGTAGATGCCATTCACCCGGGTTACGGATTTTTATCGGAAAACAAGGATTTCTCGCAGAAGTGTAAAGACAACGGCATAGTGTTCGTGGGGCCGCGGCCGGAAGTTATGGAAGCGCTCGGCGATAAAATTGCAGCCAAAAAAGTAGCCAAAGAATGCAACGTTCCCATTATTGAAAGCAACCTGCAGGACCTGACTTCTTTTGAAATTGCCAAAACGGAAGCGAACCGCATTGGGTATCCGGTCATGCTGAAAGCGGCATCGGGCGGCGGCGGCCGGGGCATGCGTGTGATCCGGAACGACGAGGAACTGGAAAAAGGTTTCTTCGAAGCCCGCAACGAAGCCCTGAAAGCCTTTGGCGACGATACCGTTTTCCTGGAGAAATTTGTGGAGCGGCCCAAGCACATCGAAGTCCAGATCGTGGCCGATAATTACGGCAACATTACGCATTTATTCGAGCGCGATTGTTCGGTGCAGCGGCGTTTCCAGAAAGTAGTGGAAGTGGCACCGGCATTGAATCTGAAAGAGGAACTCCGTCAGAAATTATATGAATATGCGCTGAAGATCTGCTCGGCGGTAAATTACAATAACGTTGGTACCGTAGAATTTCTGGTGCAGCCGGAAAACGATGCCATTTTCTTTATCGAAGTAAACCCGCGCATCCAAGTAGAGCACACCGTTACGGAAATGATCACGGGCATCGACCTGATCAAAACCCAGCTGTACATTGCCGACGGTTACAAACTGGCCGACGAAGAAATTTCTTTGGGCCCGAAGCACCACCGCTTCAATACCGGTTTTGCCATTCAGTGCCGCATTACCACCGAAGACCCGGAAAACGATTTCAAACCTGATTACGGAACCATCATTGCCTACCGCAGTGCCGGTGGTTTCGGTATCCGTCTCGATCAGGGAAGCGTGTACCAGGGTGCCAAGATCAGTCCGTTCTTCGATTCGCTGCTGGTAAAAGTTTCCGCCCACGCGCCAACCTTAAAAGGGGCCGCCATGAAAATGCAGCGCACGCTCGATGAATTCCGGATCCGCGGCGTGAAACAAAACATTCAGTTCCTGCAGAACATTATCGGCCACGAAGAATTTATTACTGGTAATGCTACGGTGGATTTTGTAAAAGAACACCCGGAATTATTCAAGTTCGAAAAACGGCAGGACCGGGGCACCAAGTTCCTGAGCTACGTGGCCGATACCATTGTAAACGGCAACCCGGATATAAAAGTAACCGACCCGAACAAAGTACTGGAAAAACCGCACCTGCCCAAATACGACCCGAAACAACCCTACGAAAAAGGCACCAAAAACCTGCTTACGGAAATGGGCCCGGAGAAATTCTCCCAGTGGCTCCGAAACGATTCCCAGATCCACTATACCGACACCACCTTCCGCGATGCGCACCAGTCCCTGCTGGCTACCCGCATGCGCACCTTCGACATGCTGAAAGTGGCCGAAAGCTACGCCAAAAACCACCCGCAAACCTTCAGTATGGAAGTGTGGGGCGGCGCCACGTTCGACGTAAGCTTACGCTTCCTGCACGAAGACCCGTGGGATCGGTTAGCGAAAATCCGCAAAGCCGTACCGAACATCCTGTTGCAAATGCTCATCCGCGGAGCCAACGGCGTGGGTTACAAGGCATATCCGGATAATTTAATCGAAGCCTTCGTGGAGAAAAGCTGGGAAACCGGCGTGGATATTTTCCGCATCTTCGATTCCCTGAACTGGATGAAAGGTATGGAAAGCTGCATCAACTTCGTGCGCAACCGTACGCAAGGCCTGGCCGAAGCTTCCATCTGCTACACCGGCGACATTCTGGACCCAAGCCGCACTAAATATAATTTAAAATACTATCTGGATCTGGCGAAGCAACTGGAAGATGCCGGCGCGCACATTCTCTGCATCAAAGACATGGCCGGTTTGCTGAAACCTTACGCGGCAACGGAACTGATAACCGCGCTACGCGAAACGGTAAAGCTTCCCATCCATCTGCACACGCACGATACTGCTTCCATTCAGTCAGCCACTTATTTAAAAGCCATTGAAGCGGGCGTCGATGTGATAGATGTAGCCCTTGGTTCCATGTCCGGTTTAACCTCGCAGCCGAACTTTAACTCCATGGTGGAAGCCATGCGTTTCCAGCCGCGCCACCGCGAGTTCAACCAGAAAAGCCTGAACGAATATTCCAGCTATTGGGAAACTGTGCGGGAGTATTATTATCCGTTTGAATCGGGTCTGAAAGCCGGTACTTCAGAAGTGTTCCAGCACGAAATTCCGGGCGGTCAGTATTCCAATTTGCGGCCACAGGCACAGGCGCTGGGTTTGGGCGATAAATGGGAACAGATCAAAACGACCTTTACCGAAGTGAATGCCCTTTTCGGCGACGTGGTAAAAGTTACGCCAAGCTCGAAAGTGGTAGGGGATATGGCCTTGTACTTGGTGTCGAACAACCTGACCACGGTAGATGTACTGGAAAAAGGCGACCAGATCTCGTTCCCGGAATCGGTGCAGCAGTTCTTTAAAGGCGACATCGGGCAGCCGGTTGGCGGTTTCCCGAAAAAGCTCCAGAAGATCGTCCTGAAGGATGTAGAACCCTATACCGAACGCCCGAATGAACATTTAAATCCGATCGATTTCGCGAAAGAATGGGATGCGTTTAAGGCAAAATTCGGCCAGGATGTGAAGTTTACCGATCTGCTTTCCTACCTGCTTTATCCGAAAGTTTTCGAACAGTACCACAAGCACCAGGAAGTGTACGGCGACGTTTCCATTATCCCGACGCGCATTTTCTTCTACGGCATGAAGCAGGACGAAGAAGCGATCATCGACATTGCCAAAGGAAAATCCATCATCGTGAAATACGAATCCATGGGGCCGGCAAACGACGAAGGCATCCGGACGGTTTTCTTCAAGCTGAACGGGCAAACCCGGAACATCGAGGTGCAGGATAAGTCGGTTAAAGTTACCAAAAAAGAAAACCGCAAAATCGATAAAACTGATCCAAAACAAATCGGTGCGCCGCTGCAGGGAATGCTATCCAAAGTGCTGGTAAAAGGAGGGCAGCAGGTAAAGAAAAACACCCCGCTCTTCATCATCGAAGCCATGAAAATGGAAACCACCATCACCGCTTCCGAAGACCTGGTTATTACCGGAATTCACCTGCCGGAAACCTCGCTGGTAAGCGCCGATGATCTGGTTTTAACGACTGAAAAATTGCCGGAAGGTTCAACCATTAAAACAGAAGAACTGGCTTCCTCTACCGCTTAGTTTAAACGCTATCTAAATTATAAAAAAAGTCTTTCCGGTTTTCGGGAAGACTTTTTAGTGCCCTTTCAGTAGCAACTAGTCTATTCTAATATCTGAAATGGTTGGCAGTAAACGAAAAAAGGCAGCCGATTCAGGCTGCCTTTTTGTTGAAAAATGGTGCGTTATTTACCGCGCAATCACAAATCGGATCTGTGGCATTTCGCCGGCATTGCGCAAACGGCAGATGTACATGCCATTCGGCAGGTTTGCCATTTTACCTTTTTGCATAGGTACGGCAAAGGTATGCGCGCCTTTCGGTTGGCTGCCAATTTCTTGCGTGTAAACCAGCTTGCCAACCAGATTATAGATCTCAAGTTGGACGTGCTGCTTTTCTTCGGTTAAGGTATAATTCAGGCTCATTTCAGCATTCACCGGATTCGGGAATACAGCCAAAGAAGCAGGAGACGTTTCACCTAAAGTAATTTCCCTGGCGCGGCCGCCGCTGCCGAAGGTCAGTTTCATGTTCGGCCGGTTATAGGAAAGCGTTCCGGTGGTAGTGGTGCAAATGCCGCCGGAGCTTACATCCTGCTGCTTATACAAGGCCCGGTAGCTGCTTAATGCAGTGCCTAAAACAGTAGAGTTCTGAGTGTAGGTACTATTGTTAAAGCAGATATCGATCAGGATATTATCGGTGCCATTATACACAAAAGGCGTGCTGAAGGTATGCGTATTCCAGGAATTGGCGGTGGTGGTGTAGGCTGCATTGTAAACAGTAGCCGTATTGGTTCCTGCTAAATAGCTGCTGCTGCCAAAGGCGCTGGAAGTAGTGTGGGCCAGCTTTATGGTATAGCCATTCATCACCAGGCTTTGCGCCGTACTTACATAAAATGCCAGGGAAGATAAACTCGAACCCGAGTTATAACCTGCTGCCGTTAATTCTGCTTTGGTAATGATGTATTGTACCCGCTGATCCATGTAATACGTACCGTATGGTGCTTGTGTAATGACCGTAGATCCGGTTCCTATGGTCAGGGTGGTACCGGGGCTTGTTCCGCTTGCCGGGGCCGTAAACGTATAGGAAGGGGAGAACGCACTGGGAGTTCCGGAGCAAACGCCGGCCACTTGGTATTCATAAGTAGTTGAAGCTGTAAGTCCGGTTAAAGACAGGCTATTGGTTGTGGCGGTAAAGTTGGTCCAGGTAGCAGAAGAAGTAGCTTTGATCCGCACATTATAGCTGGTTGCGCCCGAAGCTGCCCAGTTCAGCGTTACGCTTGTAGAAGTTAAGGCCGAAGTGGAAAGCCCCGTTGGCACGTTGCAGGTTGTCGTGCCCCCTGGTTCTACACATCCCTGGGAAGTTGCCAGACTGGCGCGGAAGCCGCCGGCATCGAGTACGGCATCCATGCGGGCTTTCTGGCCGGTGGTAAACATGTACATGCAGCGATCATCGGTATAATCCATGTAGTTCATGAACATGTCGCCGTTCGGGGTATTGCTGCAGGTAACCTTCGGAAAAGTAGGACAGCCACCATTGGAGTCGGCCTGGTTCGGGGTGTCGGAAACCTGATCGGAACCCGTGCAGGCCCCGTTGTCATCGCCCCAGATGTGGTAAAGGTTCAGCCAGTGGCCTACTTCGTGGGTAGCGGTGCGGCCTAAGTTGAAAGGTGCCGCTGCCGTCCCCGTATTGCCAAAGCCGGAATACGTACAAACCACGCCGTCGGTAGCCGCCGGACCACCCGGGAACTGGGCATAACCTAATAAACCGCCGCTTAAATTACCAACCCACAGGTTCAGGTACTGGTTCCGGTCCCAGGCATCTTTACCGCCCTGGCTGGTGTACTTGATCGGGTCGCCGTAATCGCTGAAAGAAGTTTTAGTGGTTTGCGTGCGCGTGATACCGGTGGTCGGATTCCCGTTCGGGTCGCGTTTGGCCAGGCAGAACTCTACCTGGGCATCGGCCGCCAGGCCCGCAAAGGCAGCAGGGGTTTTACTTGCATCGGCGTTCAGCTTCCGAAAATCCTGATTCAGAATGTTTATCTGGGACTGAATCTGAGCATCCGAAATATTCTGGGCAGTAGTATTGTAAACCACATGCACCACCACCGGAATCGTGATCACGCCGGTACGATGATTCCGGCTGCTGCTACTGATTTTTTTCTGAGTGTAAGCTTCAATTTCATTGCGCCGAACGAGGAATCCCGGATCGGCCTGCACCTGTCTTTCATACACTTCCATGGTGCTGCAATTCCTGGTTTGCGGCGTTTGCGCGTAACTGTTTCCGGCTCCTGTAAGCACAGCAAAGCCCAGCAGAAAATGGTAAAATTTTCTTTTCATACAAAGGGTTTTTAAAGTGAGAATTTGTTTTAGAAAGGTATGAGAAAAAATGTTATCACCAAATTTTTATTGTAATATTTTTAAAATAAAGTGATTTAACGAAGAATTAAAAACAGAAATCAGCCCTCAGAATCCTTCTTTAGCAGTTAAACAACCTTAAAGAGTATTTTATGTTTTAATAAAATTTACATTGGTTCAGGCTATTATATAGGATAAAATATATGTGTATCCCCTTGTCCGATTGTTGTTGTATCGGATGCGTATCGCCTTAAATTCGGTATTGATTAGGGTGAAAAAAGGAAAACCTGCTATGCAGCAATTAGTAGTCAGTTCACCGCATCCATCGCGCAAGTTTAGCGAAGCGCAACTTGTGCGATCCCCTTTGGTAAGTTTGCAACTTACCTTGCCTGAAGGGCAAATGACTAACTATGAAATACCTCCGCTTACTCTCCTGATAGGGTTTCCTCGATGATGCAATATTTCCGGCTTTACAAGCCCACCGAAATGTCAATAAAGACTTGCATTATAGTTTTATTGCCCTGAAAAATAATACTAAGTCGTGGATACTGGATTGCATTAGATAAAAAAAAATATCGCGCAAGCGTCCGCTTGTGCTTGCTTAATTACCAGGTCTGCTACAATTAGAAAGCAAAGGTAGAGCGCACAAGCGGACGCTTGCGCGATTTCAAATAATGAAAGTTGCGAAATAGGATCTGGTATAATTGCTGAAAGGTGCGCGGTTTTGGTTGAATCGCTATAAAAATGAGCTGAAAAAGTGAAGCCTGCCTTTCAGCTTCTCTAAATCTTTCTGCAATTCCAGAAGGAAAAACAGCATCCTTTTCAAACAAAAAAGTCTTCCCTGAACTCCGGGAAGACTTTTGAAAATCTATAGCGCCTCCACCAGATCCTGGTAGTAATCCAGACCCAGATGCGTGATCAGGTCTTCGCCCATCATGTGTCTTAAGGTATTCTGCAGTTTAATGAGCTGCTTGAAAATATCGTGTTCCGGACGAAGGCCGGGTGCCGTTTGCGGTGATTTAAAATAAAACGACAGCCATTCCTGCGTACCCGACATCCCGGCGCGCTTGGCCAGGTCGCTGAACAAAGCCAGATCCAAAACAATGGGGGCCGCCAGAATAGAATCGCGGCACAGGAAATTGATCTTGATCTGCATGGAATACCCCAGCCAACCGAAAATATCGATGTTGTCCCAGCTTTCTTTGTTGTCGCCGTGCGGCGGGTAATAATTGATCCGTACTTTATGGTAAAGGTCGCCGTATAACTCCGGGTTAATTTCAGGTTGCAGAATGTCTTCCAGCACGCTCAGTTTCGATACTTCCTTCGTCTTGAAATTATCCGGATTATCGAGTACGTAGCCATCGCGGTTCCCTAAAATATTGGAAGAAAACCAGCCTTTTATGCCCAGTGCCCGCGCCTGCAAACCGGGGGCAACAATGGTTTTCATCAGGGTTTGGCCGGTTTTAAAATCCTTGCCGCCAATAGGCGTGGAAGTAAGTTTGGCCAGTTCGATCAGAGCGGGGATGTCGCAGGTTAAGTTTGGTGCCCCGTTCATGAACGGAATTCCTAAACTAATGGCGGCATAGGCATAGATCATGGAAGGGGAAATAGCAGGATCGTTATTCTCCAGGCCTTCTTCAAACTTAACCAGGCTTTCATGTACTTCCGATGGCTCCAGGTACTTTTCCGTAGAACCGCACCACACCATTACCAGACGGGAACAATCGTGGGCCTCCCGGAAACTTTCAATATCCCACATTAATGCTTTCGCCAGCGCGGCTTTGGTAGCCGCCTGCTTTACGTGGGTGCCGTTCAGGTTGGGTACGTAAGCCTGGTCGAAAACCGCTTTCATGGGCTTTACCGCTTCCAGTTCCGCCCGCACGGAATGCAGCATCATGGGCTCCAGTACTTTCGCTTTTACGGCCGCCTCAAAAACGTTATCGCTGTACAAATCCCACCCCCCGAAAACGATGTCGTTCAGGTCGGCCAGCGGCACAAAATCCTTTACTTTCGGAAAACGGCTTTCCGTTCTTTTCCCGAGCCGGATGTTGCCCATTTGCGTTAAGGAACCAACCGGTTGGGCCAGGTCTTTTTTTACTGCTTCTACCCCCGCAATCAGCGTGGTAGCAACAGCGCCCAGACCGGGAATTAATATGCCGAGCTTCCCGGCCGCTTTGTCTATGGAAGTATGCATGCGAATTGTTTTTAGCGTGATGAAAGAGGAAGACTACCGAATTTTCCTTTAAACAACAAAGCACTAGCGGTAGATGGCAGGCAATACTCCGTAAGCGGGGTTAAAGTCTTAGTTCGCCGGTATGATTAACCAGCAGAATCCGGGCCGTATCGGAGTAAATTTCCAGCACGCTAACCGAAGCAGGGCTTATTTCCAGGCGGTGGAACAGATCCAGGTGAATGCCCGCGTAATAAGCAAGGGCCGATTTTATCAGGTCGGCATGGCTGACTACGGCAAGCGTTTCCCCGGAGTGGCGCCGGCATAATTTTTCGAGCCCCTGCACGATCCGCAATTGCGCTTCGGTCATCAGTTCGCCGCCCGGAATGCGGGTGCAGCTTCTGAACGCATTGAACCGCTGAAATTCCTGCTGGCCCTGCAGTTCTTCAAAAGTTAAATTGGTCCAGTTTCCAAAATCGATTTCCAGAAAATCCCGGTTAATGCATGTTTGCAAATTTAGGGCTTGGGCAACAGGTTCGGCCGTTTCCAAAGCCCGCTCCAACGGACTGCTGTAAATGGCGGATACAGGTAAATGATTCAGGCGTTGCGCCAGCTGCTGGGCTTGTTCCAAACCTGCTTCATTTAAATGCACGCCTTCCTTTCGGCCGGAAAGCCGTTTGCCAACCGAATCGGTAGTGGCGTGGCGGATAAGTAAAAACCTGGTCATGCGGGCTTAGGTTCTAAGTAACAGATGTAGCCTTACGCACTTTTCCGCACGGTGTTTTTCCCCTTTGTTTTATTCCTTACGCTATACTTCCGGAAACGGAACCTCTACTGCTTATTTCCCGCAAAAAATAACCAACTAACAGCAATGCGGTATATCCAAACAGGGAGGTTTAATAACCAGAAATTTCATCCCGGACATTGTGAAAAGCAACAGGCCTTGGATGCAGATGGAAAACCTCTACAAGATTTAATAAAATGGCGTTCCGTAAGCTGGAGAAAGTCCCCCTTTGGAGGGGCAGGGGGAGGATTTTTAAATTATTAGATAAAATTAAACAATCGGATAATTCTCTTGTCCTAAAGTTCCTTCGAAGGACACATCTAAAAGCCTGCGTAACGTCATTGAATACACCGGAATGATAAATGAATGGTTTAAAGATCGGCGTGCTCACGTTTCATAACTGCATTAATTACGGCAGCTTCTGGCAGGCAAAGTGTTTGGTAGAAGGTCTGCTGGCGCGCGGGTACGATGTCGAGATCCTGAACCATCATTCCCCCCGGATAAACCATGCCGAATGGAAAACCGCCCTACAGCCGGTACTGCCGGGAGAAACACCCGAAGTGGACCAGGCGCTTTACCGGGAAAAACTTCTGAAACAGACATGTGCGATCAATGCCCTTCCGCTTTCTCCAGAATTTAAGCTCGAAGCACCGGCAGGGATGCCACAGTATGATTTGGTAATTGTCGGCAGCGACGAAGTGTGGAATTTAATGCATCCCTGGTTTGGCAAGTGCCCCATATTTTACGGCGAAGGGATCTTGACAAAACGCCTGGTCTCTTATGCGGCCAGCTTCGGAAACTATCCGGCCAACTGGGGACTGGAACCTGCCTGGGCCGAAAAGCTGCAAAACTTTGAACTGATTTCTGTCCGAGATGAAAATTCAAAACAGCTTATTCAAAACGCCATCGGCACCGATCCGGAAATCGTACTGGATCCTTGTCTGCAGTTCGAAGTAAAACCGGAGGTACGGGTAAACGGCCGTTTCCCGTCCAGGTACCTGGCGCTTTACGGGCATAGTTTTTCGGCCTCCTTTTTAAACCAGATCAGAAATTATGCTGAAAAGCTAAAACTACCCATCATCAGCATTGGGTACCGCAACGATTGGGCCGACGAGCAATGGATCGCTGCTGACCCGCACGATTTTGTTCATTTCATTTCCGGGGCCGAAGGCATTGCTACTAATTTTTTTCACGGCTGTGTTTTCGCCCTTCTTTTCGGGAAGCCCTTCGCGGCCGAGAAGTCTCCCTACCGGAGTCTGAAATTAGAAGGGCTGCTTCCCATGCTGAATGCCGGAAACCACCTGATCTCCGAAACCACTTCTGCAAGGGAAATCAGTAAAATCCTGAGCGAGTCCTTAAACCCGGAAATCGGGCAAAAAATAGCGCAGCTCCGGGAAACTTCAGCCAACTTTTTAGATCGGGCGCTCCAGCCAAAACAGTATCAGAACGCATGAAAAAACTGCTGAGCCCCCGCGATATTGTCCGTTCCGGTTTGTGTATTGGTTGCGGCAGCTGTGTGGCTCAGACCAGCCCGGATACTGCCCAAATGGCTTTCGATAAATATGGTGAATTAAAGCCCCAAGGATTCCATGTCTGGTACCGAAATGTCTCCGAAAGTTTTACCCGTACCTGCCCGTTTTCGCCGCAAGCCCGAAACGAAGACCAACTGGCTGCACCGCTTTTCCCGGAGGCAGCCCACTCCGATTCAAAAATTGGCCGGTTTCAAAAGGCGTATGTGGGGCATGTGGAAGAGACGGATTTCCGGCTGCAGGGAAGTTCGGGTGGCATGGTCTCCTGGGTGGCAGCCGAATTGCTGCGGAAAGGATTCGTGGACGGCGTCGTGCACGTGAAAGCCCTGGAAGATCCCCAACAAAATGGAAAGTTTTTTCAGTACGAACTATCCCGCTCGGAAACCGAAATCAGGGCAGGAGCCAAATCCCGGTATTATCCCACCGAACTTTCCGGAATGCTTCGTTTGATCCGTGAAATTCCCGGCAACTACGCCGTTGTCGGAGTACCGTGTTTTATAAAAGCCGTGCATCTGCTCCGGCTGGAAGATCCGGTTTTGCGGGAACGTATAAAATTTACCCTGGGGCTTTTTTGCGGACACATGAAAAGCGCCCGGTTCGTAGAAAGTTTTGTCTGGCAGATGCAGGTTCCGGTACACGAAATAAAACAGGTGGAATTCCGGCACAAAGACCCCGGCCGGCCGGCTAACTGGTACAACGCCAGGCTTACCCTGCAAAACGGAACGAAAGTAAACAAAGACTGGTGGCACCTGGCCGACGGCGATTGGGGAGCAGGCTTTTTCATGAATTCGGCCTGTAACTATTGCGATGATGTAGTGGCCGAAACGGCTGATGTGGCCTTCGGCGATGCCTGGGTAGAACCCTATTCCTCCGATGGCAGCGGAACGAATGTAGTAATAGCCCGTTCAAGCTTAATTGAAAGTTTAATTGACAATGCGATACAGGAAGGCCGGCTGCAATTAAAGGAAGTCGATTGCCGTTTTGTAGAGCAAACGCAAGCCGCCGGTTTCCGGCAACGCCGCGAAGGGTTGGCGTACCGACTTACCTGGCGTCAGGAAGGAATTAAACCCTGCAAACGCGTAGCGCCGGATTCAAAATCGCAAACCAAACTCCGCAAGCTGATTTACCGGATGCGGTTCTATATTTCTGCTGCCAGCCATAAGGTTTTCAACCTTGCCCGGAAAACAAATCAGCCTTGGATTTACATTCAATGGGCCCGTTTAACTACCAGCGTTTACCACGCCATCACCTATAATCAAGGCAAATTGGGGCAGCTTTTTAAATGGTTAAAATGAAGTAAACGATAGGGTTTTCAGGTTTAAAAGTCGGGACCAATTATTAGGGAGTTTGCTGGTTTACTTTTATCGAAATACTGTGTTTAAAATTAGCTTTAGCTTCAATCCGGATTTTTCGGCATAGAACAAAATTCATTGCCGTCTGCTTTAGCTGACGGATAGCAGAGTAGCAATTTCGGCTTTAGCCAAACAATACATTTATAGAAAAACAGGTTAGGCTAAAAAGCCATTATCTTAATTGCCCGAAACCGTCAGCTAAAGCAGACGGCAATGAAACCTTGCCAATTCAATTTTAGGCAGCATGTTTAGTCTTGCTTTCTTCTATGGGGATGAAGGGTTTAAATTCCCACTCTCTTTTGCTTACAAAGCAGTTCCAGTTCGGTTTTTACCGCCGAAATTACCGGTTTCCATTCACCTGCTTCTTGCTGCCGGAACAGCCGCATGGTTGGGTACCACGGACAATCCGTGCAGTTTTCGAGCCAACGCCAGTCGGCGTTTGCATGCAGCAGGTTCCAGACGTGTACGCCCAAAGCGCCGGCTAAATGAGCGGGCATCGAATCCACGGAAATCATCAGGTCCAGCCCCATTATTCTTCGGGCGTATTCCTCTAAACTTAAGTCGCCGTGGTAAAAGCCAAACCCTTCCTGCCAGCCGGCCTGGGGCGCATCGCCTTGCAGAATGTGCAGGGAAATGCCAGATATATCCGCCAAAGGTTTTATCTGGGAAAATGGAATGGAACGGCGCACATCCCAATCGCCGGCTTTCCAGACTAACCCAACGTGCAGCTTTTTATCATCTTCGGAAAGTTGATGAGGCTCCACGTGCAGGTATGGCGTTTGGGCTGGAATTGTAGCCAGTGTAGTCCGGAAAATGTGCGGCAATTCCATAATTTCCACATCCACATCATAGCTTGCTTCCGGCGTACCGTCGTGTAAAGGCAGTAACTGGTCAATTTCCGGAATTGTTTTTAATAGCGGCAGGAGGGGAGGTTGCGCCCAGACAATTACCTCCGTAGCAATATTTTTCAGAAGCGGAGCATACCGGATAAACTGGATCGTGTCGCCAAGGCCATGATAGCAGCGGACCAGTACGCGTTTCCCTTCGAGTGGCGTACCGTTCCAAATGTATTGCTCATGCCGGGGTAAATGGAAGCAAGGCGTACCGGCTCTGGACTTCAAAACCGCATCGCTGGTTTTCCAGGCAGCTTCAAAATCCCCGCAACGCATGGAGGCCATCCAGAAGTCCGGTTTTTCATCCTGAAGCAGGGTCTTGCTCATACGCTTTTGTTTTAAAAGAAAGTGTGTTTAAAGGAATACGGCTGTGAAGATGGTCCTTCTTTTCGCTGCTTCTTTGAGTAGAGAACTTCTTCTTAAGCTGGCGCAGGTGTTAAGCGAAAGCGTCACTTGGGCCTGAAAGACAAAAGCCAGTCTCCAGACTGGCGTATCCGGGGAAGGATTCTTTCTCAATTTTTCAATACGGAAGTCTGGAGACTTCCTCCTGTTCTTAGGCCCAAGTGACGCTTTCGCTTAACACTTGCGCCAGAAAACAGCCAGAAAACTATTAAGCCTCCGTTAATTACCTCTGCCAAAGAATATCCCGGAAAACAAGAGCCATCAGGCGTAGCGCCGCATCATTTCCACGCAAAAATCGGAGAACTCTTCTATTTTTTGCGGCGGGCTGGTGTGGTGCGGCTGAATGCCTTTGGCTTCCGGGGTAAAGCAAAACGTAATCGTCAGGTCAAATCCGTCCAGTTTCTGCATCATGCGGTCGAACCATTTTTCGGCATCCGGACGGAGGTAGTCGGCCCAGCTTAAACCGGTACGCAACCGTTTTACGCCTAATTTTTTGAGCCAGTCTACGGCATTGTCTAACCGGTGATCTTCGAAATGGAACCACTGGCAAATCCCGAATTCCGGGGTATAATCGGAGAAGTGTTTCAGCGCAAGTTTGGGTGTGCCGTCTTCCCGGAGTAAACCCATGTAAAAATGCCGGTAATAAGAAGAACCTTCGGCTTCGCGGTGGCGGGTAGTGGCTTCCCAGGCCCGCGGCAGATCGTAGAGGCTATACCAGAAAACCCGGTCTACGCGCCCGCAAAGCAGTTCGGCGGTGCGGCGCAAACCGAATTCCTGCACTTCTTCCGCGCCGAAAGTAGACACGCCTACTTCTGTAACCCAAACGGGCAAATGCGTAACGGCTTCAATTTCGGCAATCTTTTCCGGCCAGTGCTCAAGTTGCCAGTGGTTCCAGTCGAGCGGGAACCCATGCACGGCCACGGCATTCAGATCGTTGAAAGTTCCGAAGTCCTTTAAGCGGGTAATAAAATAAGGATCGATCGGGGAGATGCCGCCGAGTACCCGGAGCACATCCGGTTTTTCGGCTTTAACCGCCGCGGCGGCCATTTTTACCATGTTGGCGTACAGTTGCCAGTCCGAATCTATTTCAAAGTCCCAGTGCGATTTATTGTTTGGTTCATTCCAGAATTTTACGGCCTCAATCATAATTTCTATTGCGTTTAAGCCTTGCGGGTAGTAAGAAAACCGGTTGTAGAAGGGCTTTTTATTCCCGATGCAGGCATCTATATTGATAAACAACCAACATACTTGAAGCAGGCCTTTGTTGTTGTGTTTAATTCGTGAACCGGCCTATTATCCAAGGAAACGCTTCGATTGAGGGTACATAAAGTTTCTGGCTGCAGGGTTTCAGGTTTTTCCGGCCCGGACCCTACCCTTATTTCGGTAAGCGGAAGCTGATGCCTGCCGATACAAAAAAGTCGGGCGCTTCTTCGCTTAAACCAACGCCGCTGTAAAGATCTACCTGCAAGTTAGGCTTTATATTATAGGCGAGGCCTGCATCAATGCTTTGCTGCATATCGTTTTCCCTGAATTCGGCAAAAGGCTCCACAAAAACTTTAAAATTGTCAGTAATTTTATAATTCAGAGCTAAGGAATATAAGCCAATATGGTTAAAAGTCTTCTTTTCGGCCGGGTTCTCGTTTTCTTCCCATTCTACCCCCAGGTTGTAGCTTAGAGAGAGCTTCTCGCTTAGTTTATTCCGGAAGTTCAGCCTTAATTTTGGTTCAACCTTTTCGCTTTTAAAGTACTTATTTCCTGCCGGTAAACGAAAATCAGCCTGCAGTGCCGCTGTAGGCAGTACGCCATTGCCCTGCCATAGCTGGATCTTCGTGCCGGCCATAATATCATCCAGGCCAGTCTGCGAAATTTCCCAGGGAAACTGGTCCTCGGCAGGCGCCAGGGAGACATGTTTCAGCCTGCCGCGCAAACGCAATTCAGCAAATTTCAAAACCCCGACCCGGATGAGGACATCCGGATAATGCAGTTCTTTTTCCTCTATAAAGTTCGTCTTATCGCTTTCATAATAAAAGCCTGCCTCAATCTGAACGGTGCCCGGTGGCACTACTTTAGAAGCATCGCCAACGCTGGGACGATCAGTGTCCATTTCTACCGGCTCCCCGCCTTCGTTTTGGGCAAAAGTCAGGGTAGAAATAAAAAAGCAGGCAATTAAAAGGAAGCGGGTTTTCATATTGGTATATATTTTTTCCGCTATACTTCCGGAAACTGAAAAGGTTTATTGAAGATGCTTGCATTGTAAACCGGCTCAGACTTTAGACCTATTCTTCCGATCCTGACAGGCTTTTCTTGTGTTTGGACCCGTTCGTTCCATGAAACCAGCCGCCCGGTTTTATGCCTGATGCCGGGCAAAAAAGCCATCTGAATGAAATTGGCTTTAAAGCTGATTTATTTAGCCTTGCTAAGGCTTTCGTTTTAAGCAGGTTAGGGAATAGTAACGTTTGTATGGTTGAAAAAAAACGCTATTGGTTTGGGAGTTTACCCGGTTTTTGATTTACTTTAAAGGATAAAGTTATTTACAAAAGACTGAAGATGAGTATTTTAAGGTTTAGCTGCTAATCCTTGAAACCTTCATTTTATGTCTTCCGTAAGTAAAAGATTTTTGAGTAGTGAAAAGCTTATTTCAGTGGCGTAAGCAGTAGGTGAAGGGTTTTTCGGTTTATTTTATATTAGCTTATGTTTATTGCCCTGAGTACGTTTACAATTGCCAACAACATGGCCCCCGAAGTAAAAAAAGCTTTTCAGGAAAGGCCGCATCTGGTAGATAATGCCCCAGGCTATCGGAAAATGGAAGTGCTCTGCCCCCAGGACGCTCCCAACGAAATCTGGCTCATTACTTACTGGACCGACGAAGAAAGTTACCAGGTCTGGCATAAAAACCACCTCCGCGAATCCCACTCCAATATCCCGAAAGGGCTGAAACTTGTTCCCCGCAGCGCCAAAGTTCGTTTCTTCACGCATATAGCCGATTAATTTAAAGCGTAGCAGAAATGGCGAATAAAAGAACTGCCGAATTGGTGTACGCTAACGCGGCCGGCATTGTAGCCGCAGCGGTAGAAATGCATTATAAAAAAGTGCCGGAGCTAACGGTACGGTATGGCCCGGCCGGAAAAGAAAAATGCCTGCAGGATGCCCGTTACCATTTGTCTTACCTGGCAGAAGCGATCTTATCTGAAAGCCCTTTATTGTTCCGCGACTACGTAGGCTGGGCACAGCAAATGCTGCAGGCCCGGAACATTCCGGCGAAAGACCTGGCCGTGAACCTGAACTGCCTGAAAGAAGCTCTGGCGCAACGCCTGCCCATTGAAAGTTTTGTGGTGGCCGCCAAATACCTGAACGGAGCCCTGAACCAGCTGGAAGAAGAACCGGCCAGTACCTTATCTTTCCTGGAAGTAGATAACGGCCTGAAAACGGTAGCGGAAGCCTATATAAAACTGCTGCTGCAAGGCAAACGCCACCTTGCCAGCGAACTGATCCTGAAAACGGTGGAAAAGGGTACTCCGGTCAAAGATATTTACAACCAGGTTTTCCGGCCGGCCCAGTACGAAATTGGCAGGTTATGGCAGTTAAATCAGATCTCGGTAGCCCAGGAGCATTACTGCACCGCTGCCACCCAGCTTATTATGTCGCAGCTGTACCGCCTGGTTTTCAATACCGAACGCAACGGCTACCGCCTGGTGGCTTCTTGTGTGGCCGGCGACATGCACGAGATCGGGATCCGGATGGTAGCTGATTTCTTTGAAATGGAAGGCTGGGACACATTTTATTTAGGTGCTAACACCCCCGTTGAAAGTATTCTTCGTACCTTGCGCGAGCAGGAAGCCAACCTGTTGCTGGTTTCAGCCACCATGGCCTATCACGTGCGGGCTGTAGCCGATCTTATTCAGGCGATCCGTCGCGATGCCGTTCTCTATAATGTAAAAGTGATGGTAGGCGGGTATCCGTTCAACACGGCTCCGGAACTCTGGAAAGCCATTGGCGCCGATGCGTACGCCAAAGATGCGGCCGAGGCTTTGGAAAAAGCTGCTAACTTGGTGCGGGCATAATTAAAATGTGGGTGTTTAAATAAAAGAAGAACTTGCAGTCGGAATTAATTTTAAGGTGCGATCTGCACGGCATGATCAGGCAGGTGGTTTCCAATACCACAGCCTTCGATACCGCCACATTTTTAAACAATTCCATTATGCATTGCCTGGCAGTTGGTTCTATCGATCAGGGATTGCATTTACTGCACGATGTACAACATTTTGGCCGCGCCGACAATCGTTACCTCGATTTTCTGCTGGACGGGACCGACACCTGCTTTTTGTTTTCGGGAGCCCTGTTGCAGCATACCATTATGCTGGTTGGCACCACCCACTCAGGAATTACCGTGCTGCCGGACGTAACTATTCCGGAAACCAGCAAAGCCCAGCAGTACGATCAGAATCTGAAATTACACCAGGCCCTGCTGGAAACCCAGAACCTGGAACTGCTTGAGGAAATGAGCCGGCTAAACAACGAACTCATCAATACCAAGCGAGAGCTGATCCGGAAAAATCTGGAACTGGAACGACTTCAGCGGGTAAAGTAATGGGTAGGGTTTTAGGCCAGAAATTCAGCAGCCAACCTTTTGGTTCAATTCCGGGCTGTTTACAGTTTTACCTCGATCTGCTTATTTCGCTTCAATAGTTCCTGCAACTATGTTTCCTGGTTTTCCAGGGAAAGGTAAATATCGTCGAACTTGTTGTATTACAGTACAAAGCCTTGTGCGCCCAGCGCCGGTTTCATACCCCTTAATATTTTATTTTTCTTTCGATTTTCCGGATTTGGTCAATTCGTATGCTACCTTAAATTGGGCCGGAATAATTATATAAGTGCCAAGAACCAAGGCGGTAACCTGTATGGAACCATTCCCGGAAAAGGGTTAGATTCGTGATAAAACGCAGGATCGTAATTGTACAGCTTGCTCCATTTCCGGTTGTTCTGAAAAATATTCAGCAAGGCTCAAAGCAGCATTATTAAAGCGGTGCCCCAGATCACAACGGCAGTCCGCCAGCTTTTTGCCGATCTAAATTCCATAGCGTCTGAACCCTTCATAGGGAAAGATAAGTAAAAACCGTTTTAAGGGAAAAACAGCTTTATGTTTGGCCATTGCCGAAAGAGAATCGTAAGGGATGTGTTCCAGGCTTTGAAGTGGACCGATGGTAACGGAATAAGCTTTTTCCAAGCTTACCTAATCTAAGGAAATCATTATAAGACCTGCAAAGCGGCCTATGGCAGAGAAAGGAAATACGATCTGGACGATCGGGCATTCGAACCGGACAAAGGAAGAATTTTTAGAAGCGCTGCTATCCTTCGGGATCGAAGGACTGGTTGATGTTCGTCGGTTTCCCGGTTCGAGGAAACACCCGCAATTTAGTGCGGAGGCTTTGCAGGAATATTTACCTCAGGCTGGAATTACCTATTATCCCTGCCTCGAACTTGGTGGCCGGCGCAAACCGGTGGAGGGCTCCACGAATACTGTCTGGAAAAGCAAATCTTTCCAAGCCTATGCCGATTACAGCCAGACACCGGATTTTCAGAGAGCCATTCATCAGTTAACAGACTTAGCGACTGAAAAGCGAGTTGCCTACATGTGTTCCGAAGCGGTGTGGTGGCGGTGTCACCGGGCCATAATTTCCGATTATCTGAAAGAACGAAACTGGCAGGTTATGCATATCATGGAGGCCGGCGTCGCCAAAGAACATCCCTTTACCACAGTTTACCGGGAAACCCATCAAACGTAGCATCGCTTCCTTTTGAAAGTACCCTGGATATATTACTAGGAGTTATCTCATAAATCAAAATTTCTCTATAGCTCTGTAGCGTAGGGTTTAAACCCTACGCTACAGAGCTATAGAGAAATTCTTTAGCCGAAAGGCAATTTCAAAAATGCACTGGGTATTTTTGAAATGACCTCTAATAAGGGAAAAACAAATCTGATCCTGATATACCGGAACCCTCCAGTGCATTTTCCAGATCAAATCCAGAAAAAGGCTGTTGCTTCTATTCAATTGATAATCTCCATCCTGTTTTTATCGGCAGGAGAACAAATGCAGAAGAAAGAGGTTATCAATAGATATCAAATTTTTATTTGTTTCAATTTACGGCTATTTACGGCTATCAACTTGAAGATTAATTCACCGGTTTTCCGGATCAAAACCATACCGAATTACAACTAACCATGGCGCCTAAACTGACAGATTATGCCTTGATCGGGAATTCGCGGGCGGCAGCGCTGGTGAGCAACCGGGGGGCTATTGACTGGTGCTGCCTGCCGGAGTTCGATTCGCCCAGTATTTTTGCCTCAATTTTGGATCAGAAAAGGGGTGGCTATTTTGCAATTCAGCCGGTTTCAGAATTCCGGTCCACCCAAAATTACCTAACAGATACCAACGTAGTAGAAACCCGTTTTACTTGCGGAACGGGAGAGGCAAGGCTACTGGATTGCTTTGTCGCCTTAACGGAAGAAGCTAAAACAAAAACGCTATTCCCCGACCATGAAATCCTCCGGGTAATAGAAGGGATAGCCGGCGAAATTAATTTCCGGATGGAATACGTACCCCGAACGTACTACGGAAAAAATGCCGCCGAACTCCGTGATTTCGGAAAGTTAGGGATCCGGGTTTACTTCAAGGAAAATATTTACACCCTGCTGAGCACCCTGGAGGAAGGGAAGCTTTTGGTAGCAGATTCCAGGCGCGCGGCATTTGCCGAATTCACGGTTAAGGCAGGGGAGAAGGTGATTTTTTCCTTAAGTTATTCCAACCAAAGCCCTGCTATTCTTCCGGAGTTAAAAGAAACCGCCCTGAACCGCCTGGACCACACCCGGGCTTATTGGGAAGAATGGATCGGCAGGTGTCAGTACAAGGGCCTTTATGAAGAGTGGGTGAAAAGAAGCGCCCTTACCCTTAAGCTGTTAACGCACGCTCCTTCCGGCGCTATTATTGCCGCACCCACCACCTCGTTGCCCGAAAAGCCGGGTGGGGAACGGAACTGGGATTACCGGTATTGCTGGTTACGCGATGCCTCTTTCACTACCCGGGTCCTGGTTAAACTGGGGTATGAGGAAGAAGCCCAGGCGTATATGGATTGGATCCTGCACGCTACCCAACTAACCCGGCCGGAACTGCAGGTAGTGTATTCCGTTTTCGGCCATGCCCGCTTAAAAGAAGAAGAACTTACCTGGCTGCAGGGATATGAAAATTCCAAACCGGTCCGGGTCGGTAACGGGGCGCACCAGCAATTTCAGTTAGATGTTTATGGCGAAGTATTGGATGCCGTTTTTGCCTATGCGCCGCTCGTTAAATCTTTCGGCAACGATACGAAGAGATTCCTGCTGGGATTGGGGGAAATTATTTGCCGGCAGTGGGACCAGCCCGACAACGGCATCTGGGAAGAGCGTTCCGCCAATACGCACCATACCCATTCAAAAGTAATGGCCTGGGTGGGGCTGGACCGGCTTATAAAACTGGCGGAAGTTTACCACTGGAAACGGGCGCCGCTGCAAAAGTTTCAGGACGTAGCCGCAAAAATTTACCGGGAAGTTGAACAACACGGCTTTAATCCGGAGCTCGGCTCCTACACCCGCGAATTTAACGGTACCGATCTGGACGCCTGCCTGCTGGTATTACCTTTGGTAGAATATTGTGATCCTGCTTCTCCCAGAATGATGTCTACCACCAGACTAATAAAGGAGAAGCTATCGAAAAATAATCTGGTTTACCGTTACAAGAACATCGATGATGGCCTGTCTGGCAGTGAAGGAGCCTTCGGGATCTGTAATTTCTGGCTGGCGGAAAGCCTGGCTAAATCCGGGGCTTTAGCGGAGGCGGTGGAAGTTTTCGAAGCTACGCTCAAACTGGCCAGCCCGGCAGGATTGTTATCGGAAGAAATGTCGCCGGAAACCGGGGAGCTGCTTGGCAACTATCCGCAAGGGTTTACGCACATTGGCCTTATTAATGCCGCCTTTACTATAAACGAAGCCTACCTAAACGAAGAAAAACGGAAATGAACTTCGGCTACCTGATCTTATGGGGATTTGCAGCTACCATGGTATTAACCGTGATAATGGCCGGTTCCCGCCCCCTGGGCTTTACCAGAATAGACCTGCCTTTTTTACTTGGTACCATGTTTACGGCTAACCGGAACAAAGCTCCCTGGCTGGGTTTTCTGGTGCACATTGTAATAGGTTGGATATTTGCCTTTATCTACGGCGCTGCTTTCGAAAGTTCCGGTCTGGCTACCTGGTGGTTCGGAATCGCCATCAGCCTTGTGCACGTGGCGGTTGTTTTGTCGATAGGCCTGGAGATCGTGGCCTATTTTCATCCCCGAATGGCCCGACCCTACCAGGGACCAACCCCCACCAAACAACTGGAGCCGCCTGGTTTTTTCGCACTGAACTATGGCCGCGGAACACCGCTGGTAACCATAATCGGGCATTTGATCTATGGAGGCATTTTAGGGGCGTTCTACGTTTTATAAGCAGATTGTAGAGCCAGACTGGTTAACCATTTCTCCTTTCAACCTTACTGGAATTTAAATGCAAATTCTTAATTTCAATTTTAGCGCTTTAATAAGTTAAAATTTCAAAATCTTATTTTGCGTAATCGTCTTTATTTTCAGGAAGCAATAGTTGAAAAAAAAGCCCTTCGAAGGTGAAGGGCTTTTCATTTGGAATTATCTTGGTCTTGGCTTGCCGGTATTATGAATCAATTCCATTATCTGTACCGTTTTCTCACTGTCTGGGGGAAGATCGCCCACGATTGAAATCAGAGCTTCGCGCATTTCCAGGGCATAGCTCATAAGAACGGCATCGCCTTCCGCAAATTCAGCAGGAGAAGTAACGGTGCAGATCCGGTGTTCCTCACAAATTACCGCGAAGCCTCCATCTGTTTCCTTTAAACCCCAGGGAGCTGGTGAATGGGCTAATTCTTCAGTTTCCTCCATTCCGGAGGCTGCATTGCTACTTAATTTTGTTACTGACATTTTGTTTATAGGTTAAGATTATGAGATGAATAAGCTAAATGTATTAAAACAAAATGTAAATGCAAGGTATATGGGTAATAAAATTTGTTATCTAAAAAGGTGCCGTTTGGAAAAAGCCAATCAATCAGTTCTAACGGCTTGTTTTAGGGAGTTTGGAAGCGAAGAATTGAATTCCGGGAAAGATAAAATATTATCACTATTTAAACTCCTTGCTACCACTTTTTATCTCATGTAGCTTTGGTCCTTCGGAGAAAAATATTTAAAATATTAGTTAAGTATTTAACTATTTTTTCTTTACCTTTGTTGTGTCATCATGAAAGCTGAAATGCCGCAGGTAAAAAAAGAAAATCTGATCACGTTTGTAAGAGAAATGGCGCGGGTAAACCTGTTGCTGAAGGCATTTATGCGCCAGAAGTTCAAGGAACACAACATCGATCTTACTTCCGAAATGATGCAGGTGATGATGACCTTGTGGCGGAAAGACGGCATCAATCAGCAGGAAATTGCCAACATTACCGTAAAAGACAAAGCCAGTCTCACGTACCTGATCGATAACCTGGCGCGGCGTGAGCTGGTGCAACGCACCGAAGATGAAAACGACCGGCGCAACAAACTCATCACGCTCACGGCCAAGGGCTGGGAGTTGAAAGAAATGGCCGCGCCCTGGATCGATGAAATGTTTGAGCTGGTGGGAAAAGATATTGCTTCTGAGATCGTAACCAAAGGCATCACGCTTTTAGAAACCATGGCCACGAATCTGGAAAATCAGCACGCGAATCTGGCGGAAGATTAGGTGAATATCCCGACTTTTTGAGCCTGAAACCCTGGCGTTTTTAAACCCAAAACTTTCATTCCACTTTACTCAACGAAGGAAAATTTCCTTCGGGCGGCTGGTGGGTTTTTATTTGATAAATTAGTTAAACAATTAACTGTTAAGTTCTTTATGAATTTTAAACCTTTTGTAGTCAGTTGTTTACTGGTGTTTTTTGCCGGCGCAGTATTTGCCCAGGAACCGGAAACCCGCAAACTGACCATCGATGAACTTTTTGCGTTGGCGGAACAGAACAGTCCGCAGTTGCAGGTTTCCAAAGCCGGAATGGAAATTGCCGACGAACGGAAAGCCCTGGCCCAAACCCAGAAGCGGCCCAACGTATCCGCTTCGGCCGCGGCCAGTTATATCGGCGACGTAGCCATTCTGAATCCTAATTTTTCGGAACTGCAGCACGTAAAGATGCCGCACTTTGGCAACTCGTTTACGGTGCAGGCCAGCCAGGTAATTTTTAAAGGCGGCGCGATTAACAAAACCATCGAAAAAGCCGGCCTGGAACAGGAAACCGCCCGCCTGAGTTTCGACAAAAATAGAGGCGATATTAAGCTTTTACTGGTGGCCCGTTATGCCGATCTGTACCGTTTGGCCAAACAGGAAGCGGTTTATAAAAAGCACATCGAACTTGCTAAAGTCCGGCTTAAAAATATTAATAATATGTTCCGGGAAGGCATGGTTACGCGCAATGATCTGATCCGGAGCGAACTGCAGATCACGAACCTGGAACAGGCACTGATCGAGATCAAAAACAACCTGGCCATAACCAATCAACAGTTGCGGGTAATTGCCGGTTTGCCTTCGGGAACGACGATTATGCCGGATTCCAACTTTCTGCAAACCAAACGTCCGGACCAAAGCTATGAGCAGTATCTGGAGCTGGCCTTGAGTAATTACCCGGAACTGAAGGCTTCGCAGGTAAATTCAGAAATTGCCCGCAAAAACCTGGAGATCAGCAAAGCGGAACGGTTGCCAACGGTAAGTTTACAGGCCGGAAATTCCCTGGCGCGGCCCATCGTAAGTGCAAGCCCGGCCATGGATCTTTATTCACGCGGCTGGAACGCAGGGGTAAGCATCAGCTATAATATTTCGTCGCTTTACAATTCCAAACATAGTATTGGCGTGGCCGATGCGCAGTTAAATCAGCAACAGCAACTGGTAACACTGCAGCGCCAGAACCTGGAAACTGACGTGAATACCGCTTTCATTAAGTATAACGAAGCCCAGCAGCGCAGCGCAAGTTTCGGCAAAGGCGTGCAACTGGCCAACGAAAATTACCGCATCGTTTCGAAAAAGTACCTGGAACAACTGGCCCTGATCACGGATATGCTGGACGCAAGCAACGCCAAACTGGATGCTGAACTCCAACTGACCAACGCCGACGCGACCATCATTTATACTTATTACCAGCTGCAACGCCTGGCCGGAAATTTATAAAAAACGCTAGGGTTTGGGGTTGAAAAAGTCGGGGTTAATATCGGAATCTGTTTCATAAATGGTTATTCACGACCAGTAAACAAGTCCCCCTTCGGAGGGGGTAGGGGGAGGTCTTCACGCATTCCAGAAAAAAACTCAAATACCTTGAAAATCCTCCCCCAACCCCTCCAAAGGGGGACAAAAACCGGACAAAATAAAATAAAGAATACGCTTTTTAAAAAAATAAAGAAATGTCGAATCATACTGCACCAGAAAAAGAAGTTAAGCAGAAAAAGAAGAAAACCGGCCCGCTGGTCACCAATATTTTGTTGCTGGGGGTTATCGCTTTTGGCTTGTATTGGGTGGCCAATCTGTTTTTCAATTTCAGCAATACTGAAGTAACCAACGACGCCCAGGTAGAGCAATTCATTACCCCGATCAACGCGCGGGTAGGCGGCTACATCGAAGAGATACGGTTTACCGAGCACCAGAGAGTGAAGAAAGGCGATACGCTGGTAGTTATCAATCCGAGCGAAATTAAGATCCAGCTGGCGCAGGCCGAGGCCGCTTATTTAGATGCCGTGGCGAGTAAAAATGTGACCAGTTCCAGCGTAAATACGGTGAGCAATAATGTAGCCGTATCGGAAGCGAATATTGCCGAAGCCCAGGCCCGTTTGTGGAATATGGAACAGAACTACAAGCGCTACGCCAACCTGCTGAAAGACGAAGCCGTTACGCGCCAGCAATTCGAGCAGGTAAAAACCGAGTTCGATGCCGCCAAAGCCCGCTACCACGGTTTGCTGAAAATGAAACAAACCACTCAGCTTTCTACCAAAGAAGTAAAATCCCGCTTAGCCGTGAACGAGGCCAATATTAAACGCGCGGAAGCAGCCTTGGAAATGGCTAAACTGAACCTGAAATACACCGTAATTACCGCGCCTTACGACGGGGTAGTGGGCCGGCGCACCATTCAGGAAGGACAACTGCTGCAGCCCGGACAAGCCTTAGTGGCCATTGTGCGCAGCGGACAGGTGTGGGTAGTGGCCAACTACAAAGAAACCCAGACCGCTAATTTAAGCATCGGGGAACCGGTAGAAATAAGCGTGGATGCGGTAAATGGTATCGTTTTTAAAGGAAAAATTACCGCCATTTCCGAAGCCACCGGCGCCAAATTTTCGGCCGTGCCAACCGATAATTCCACCGGTAATTTTGTGAAAATTCAGCAACGCATTCCCGTGCGTATCGAGTTTACCGAAGCCAATAAAAAAGCCGACCTGGAGAAACTCCGCGCCGGCATGAACGTGGAAGTAAAAGCAACCATATAAGATGTCAGAATTAAAAAAAGGCTTGTTTCACGACTGGGTTCCCAAGCCCGTCGGACTGCTGGTTTTATTTGTCTTAACCCTTACGGTTTTAACGTCCAACGGCCTCTACACCGCCAACATGACCGATATGGTCGGCGGCCTGGGCACCATGACCGAATACCTGACCATGGCCAATTACGCGGCAACCATCGGGATGGCAGCTGTTTTTCCGTTCCTGATGCAGCTTAAAGGCGCTTTCACCACCCGGCAGTTGCTTTTGGCTACGCTCAGCGGCCTGGCGTTCTTAACGGTTTTTTGTGCCCTTACCACTTCCCCGGAATTATTGATCCTGGCCAGTTTCCTGATGGGTTGTTTTAAAATGCTGGCCATGATCGAAGTCATTATCCCGATCATGATGCTGGTAAGTCCCAACGGCGACCGGCCGCGGTTTTATGCCATTTTTTATCCGTTCAGCATTTTAATGGGGCAACTTTCGGGCTACCTTTCTACCGAACTAGCGTATGATTTTGGCTGGCAATACATGTACTGGTTTATGCTGCCGCTGTTGCTCATATCGCTGCTTTGTGCGGTCGTTTTTTTTCACAACGGCCGCGCCACCGAAGCCCGGCCCGTGGGCCAGCTGGATTGGGTGAGTTTCTTCCAATGGTCGGGCGCGCTGATGCTGCTGAACTACGGGTTGGTTTTTGCCCGGGTAGAAGATTACTTTGATTCTGTAGCCATTCAGGGAGCATTTATTGGCTTTGCAATCTTGCTGCTGCTTTTCATCCGGCGACAACTGAATCTGGAAAAACCTTACCTGAACTTGCAAATGCTGAAGATCCGTAACGTGTGGTCCAGCCTGATCCTGATCTGTTTTCTGGGTTTATTTCTGGCCGCGGGTGCGGTGCAAACGGTGCTAACCACTTCGGTGCTGAAATACAGTCCGCAAACCAATTCCGAACTTAGTTTGTGGATGGTACCGGGAATTATTGTGGGTGGCATATTCTGCTTTCTCTGGTACCGGAAAAAGCTGCCGCTTAAGTACAACATCCTGCTGGGTTTTGCCGCATTTCTGGTGGCGCAAAGCTTGCTCTTATTCAGGATCCATCCGGGAATTGGCATGCAGGACCTTTACCTGATCAACGCGCTCCGGGGCTTTGGCATGGTAACGCTTTTTGCCACCATCGGCGTGTACATGGCCGATAAACTCGACCCCTTAACCATGTTCGCTTCTTCGGCTTTCCTGATGATTTTCCGTTCGTTTATCGGGGTGGCTTTTTCTTCGGCGCTGGTTTCTTACGGTTTGTACCACGGGCAGCTCGAAAACGTATTCCAGCTCGCCCAAAACATGGATGCATTAAACCCGAATGTAGCCGCGCGTTTGCAAAGTTCCGGAACCATGGGCTTGTATGGCACAGCTCAGATTCAAGCCATGCTTTTAAGCGCGCAGGAACTTTCCGGCTACATTATTGAGGCGGGTTTAATAATGATGTTGCTCGTAGTTTTATTCCGTTTCCGGCCGCTAAACCGGCGGAAGTTGGTAAAATGGCGCCGGCGTTTAAATGGTCTGGAGTTTCTGTTTCGGCCGTGGTCTTATAAAACGAGTCAGGCTTTAAAGTAGAAACGTTATTATTAAAAAGTTTCTAGTACACTGTCAATTTAAATTATAGAATTTGCTTGACGGGATTTGTAATCCCGTCTTATCCCGAGCCCTGGGATTTGTAATCCCACATTCTATAATTTAAACCGCATTCTATAATTTAAATTGACAGTGTACTAGTTTCTTCCGTTGCTGAATGAATACTGGCTAACCTCACCAGCTCATGGAGATAAAGTATCAGGGCAGATTTTCACTCTCCCTGATACAGCACTTGCTGAAGGTTTGTTAGCGATTGAATTATAGATGATTAGCATTGAAGAATAAATTAAAAGAACTAATGGCGTGTAGAGGTTGATTCTCCTTTAACTTCTCCATGGGTAAATTTTGACTTCTCCAATCTGGGGAAATATTACATTTGAATAAATTTACTCAGCTCCTTTTTTCGAAAAGTGGGGAAATTATTTCCGGAGGATTTTGAAGCCTACCTGACTTACTTCGCTAACTTTTCCAAGTACTCCTTTACTTCTTTCGTGTCATAATCCGCCATCCCATTGTGGCGAGTGGCTAACTTGCCATCCTTACCCAGGATGAATGTTGCAGGTATGGATTGGGTTTGAAAGACAGCAGGAATATTGCTCGCAGGCAGGTATACCGGAAACGTGAAGCCTTTTTTCGCTATGAATTTTTTTACTTTTTCCATGCCGTTCTGATCTACCGAAAGCATTACAAACGCAATGTTCTTATTGCCTTTTACCTTGTCGTACAAACGTTGAATGCCGGGCATTTCGGCTACGCAGGGCGGACACCAGGTTGCCCAGATATTCAGGAAGATAACCTTGTTTTTAAGGTTGCTGAATTGAACCGTATTTCCCTGCAGATCCTGTAATAAAAAGTCGTTGGCAGCCATTGCATCCGGGAAGGTTTCCGCTGAAACTTTATCATCCATGGCAGGTTGGTTTGCCGGGATTTCCGGAAGCGCTGGTTCCATGATTCCGGTTGCCAGCAAAACCCGCTGTACCTGGCCAATTGCTTCTGTATGGAGGCCGCTCAAGTAAAGAAAACCAAAAACCACCAGGGTATACACCCAGCCAGGAATGCTCTGAAAAGAAAATTTATTTTTAGTCATGATTTAATCGTTTTGAATGTATTTGTTAGAGCATGTTCAAATTTCATTTTTGCAAGCGAAAGTTTTCAGTACCGGGTTCTGAAGAAGGCTTTTTGGAGCAGCACAGCAGCGCTATGGTGCGGGAAAAAGACGAACGCAGGTTCCGGTAATGGAAGTTGGCAGCGCAAAGATGAATTTTAAACCTACTCTTAAGTATGCTGCAAAGGTATTGCCTTAAAACGCCGGTTATCGTGACCAAAGTTACTTGGCCGGAGTTTTAAAGCTTGGAATGTTACCGTTTTATAATTCAACCGTGGTAAATCCTTCCTGCTGCAGATCGAACATGTAGGTTAAGCCATTAGGGACAATGGTGGAACCTTCCATTAACGCTTCGGGGGCAATCTTAAACTTTTCCAGCGACATGCCGCAAACCGTAAACGTTACCCCGGCAGCTTTACCGGCTTCAAAAACCGCCTTCAGGTCGCTGTCTTTTTTAAAGGCCTCTACCGATTTCGAGCAAGCCATTACCACAATTTTACCGGCGTTGTATTTCGCTTCCTTTCGCATGGTTTGGGCGGTATTTACGGCTGCTTTCAGGTGGTCGGGCTGGCTGATCAGGATGCCGTAATTTTTTTTGCCGGTAGACTGAGCCTGGTTGGAAGAGGTGGAAGAAACGTTTAAGCCATTGGTCGAAGTGCAGGAACTAAACAATATAGATCCTGCCAGCACCATTATTGCTGATCCGGCGGCACTTCTCACATTTGGGGTTAGCGTTTTTTTACCGGCCAGGTACTGATCCAGGCCATAGGCCACCGCGCCATTCGCCATGAAGAAAACCAGCATTCCCATAATGGCAATGTTCTTGAAAAGCGGCCCCATGGTTGCGGCGCTGCCCATTTGAATGGTTATGGTAATTGGGATTAAGATCAGCATTAAAAGCAATGCGGCAAACCGGGTCTGAAAACCAGCCAGTAACGCAAGGCCACCGGCCACTAACCCAACTCCCGATAAAATAACGAGCAATTCCGGATTGGCCAGCGAAGTTGCCAGAAAGCCCATTTTCGCTTTTTCGAGTCGGGCAGCTGCCTGGGCTGTTTGGAATAAATGGTTTAAGCCTGCGGTAATAAAGATGAGGCTGCCCATTACGCGGAGCGCCAGGAAAGAGAATTTATTTAAAGTTGTTTGTTGCATGATTTCTAAAATTTAAAGTGTAAAAACGCTATGTTTTTGAATGAAAAAGTCAGGGTTTTAAAAGATTAGCGGAACACATAATCTACGTTTGGCACCTGTGAAAGCACCGGCGAAGGCAGATCAAGAACTTTAGCGCGTCCGTCGATTTTGGGCGCTACGGTACCTTTGGTTTTCAGGTATTCGGTTATGGCTTCGTGGGCGGTGTAATCCAGCACCTGTGGGTTCCTGGCGTTGGGCATCCGGCAAAGCATGTGGTCGGGTTCGCCCCGGCGTAAACAGGCCGCTACTTTGTATTCCTTTTTCAGATCCAGCTGCTTCCCGCCAATTTTAATGGATTGTACCCGCTGGCCCTTCGGTGCATTGGCATTAAAAGTCATTTCCATTCCGGAAAAACGAATCACCCAGCCACCGAAACGTTCCAAAGGCTTTTCGGAGAAGACGTTGTGCAGTTCCTTTTCCATCCAGTCGTGCAGTTGCTGGCCGGTAGCAAGGCCGGTTTTTACGTTCTCGTTCACCGGCAGCATGTTCCAGAGATCGCCGTAGGTGATGGCTGCTTTGCCTTTTGCATCCGGAATGATTGGATTGCCGAAGCGGAAACCGTTGGAAATGGCCACGTCGGCGCCGGTTTTCCAGCGCAATGCATCGGTTATCATGTTGTCCATGGCATTTTCCACTACCAGGTAGCGGTAAAGCGGTTCCGAAGTATAGCCCAGCACTTCCGCGATCTGGTTTTGGTAGGGCGCTAACTGGGTTTCTACTATTCGTTGCACTTCCGGATCGGCGGGATATTTTTCCGGGTCCACGTCGATCAGTTCGTAGCGTTGGCCCACAATTTTGCCGTCTTTCATATCCAGGTCCAGCCGGCCGACAAACGAAGCGAAAGCGCCGGGTTCCAACACCTGGGCGTATTTGCGTTTGATCGGTTTGCGGATGCGTTCGTGGGTGTCGTTACCGAGGATGAAATCAACCCCCTTGATGTATTCCTGGTCTGCCAAATGAATCTGCTTGGAAATGCCGATGTGCGTAACCAGGAACAGGACATCTACCTGTTGCTTTTTCTTCAGTTCCTGAATAAGCGCTTGCAGGTTGTCTTCTACCTGTTTAAAAATAAGGCCTTTGCTGAACGAAGGATTCTGCCGGATCGGAACTTCAGGATCATTGTACGAAATAAAGCCCAGCTTGACGCCGTTCGCTTCCTTTACAATGTAGGGCGGGTACAGCATCCGGGTGGTATTTTCGTCGTAAATGTTGGCGCAAACCACCGGTTTCCCGAAAGCTTGCAGCACTTTTTTCATTTTATCCGGACCGTACACCACTTCCCAGTTTCCCGGGATCAGGAAATCGTAGTCCATAGCTTGAATAATGGGCCCGAACGCTTCGCCTTCCGTAAGGGCGGCAATGGCACTGCCCTGGATCAGGTCGCCGCCATCCACGATAACCGTTCCGTTCGGGTTTTCGGCTTTTACCTGCTTAAAAATGGTTTGAATGCTGGCTATGCCGCCCCGTTTTTTGAACACGAATTTACCGTCTTCCACAAAGAATTCCTGGTGCGGTAACAGTTGCCCGTGGATGTCGGCGGTTTGGAGAATGGTAACGGTTTTTACGGCATTTTCGGTAGCGTTTTGAGTAGTTGCGGTGGCTTGGTTTTGCTTGCCACTCTGGCAGGAAGCCAGGAAAATACCGGCTGCCGGAAGCGCTGTGCGTGCTATTATCTTAAGGATAGGAATCATGTTTAACTGGTTAAAGGTTAGGGCTGAACGGTTAAATAGTTGTTGGCTTGCAATTGAAAAATGCGGAGGTAGCCGTTGGAAATTATGGTGGCCGGTGCCGGTAGTTTTTGCTTATCGGCCTGCAGTTTTTCCAGGGCCATGTCACAGACGGTAACTTTAAATTTTCCGTCTGATCTTTCGGTTACCAGTTGGTGCAACTCCGGATTTTCGGTTAGGCTTTTAGCCAGTTTTCCAATCACCACCACTTCAAAATTCCGGACCGGAATACCGGCTTCGGTAAGTTGCCGGTAGGTAAGCCAGGCACCTTTCAGGTGTTTATCTTCTTCGGCCAAAAAGGCGTAATTCCGGTGGTTCTTCAGGTCGTTCTTTTCCTGTTTGGTAAGTGGGGTAGGGGCTTGGGCGATGGTTTTGGTACTGCTAAACGTGAACAGAAAAACCACTAGCAAAGGCAGCACCCATGCAAAAGGTTGCTTCATTTGTTTTAATGCTTTAAGTGAAAATTGAGGAAAACAGCATGGCTGCCAGACACAGATCAGGTTGAAAGAATCGCCCGAAAACCAAGCAAAACTGCAAAGTAGTTTAGAAATGAAGCGGCCTCAAGGTGTTGAAACCCAGTAAATAAAAACAGGTTTCAGCAGCTTAAAAAGCCCTCCGGTTCAGACAGCAGAAAATGGAAAATTAAGCGAACCTTGGAGGATCAGGTTCTTCGGATGTAAAAAGGGAATGGTAATAAACTGGTTGAAACGGTGCTGTTTCAGGTTTGGTAAATAGTGGTAATACCGCCAGGGAAAGAGCTAACGGGGGCGGCGCTAATTTGCTGAGGCAGACCTTCACTTCAGGAGCAGGTTGGTCGGTTTCGCCGGAAGCTGGTAAGGAAAGTTGCTGTTCGGAATTTTGTGGTTTCTGAGCAGCCAGCAAAGTAGCCCGGGTTTCCGAACGAACACATTCCTTTTTAAAAACCACGTACCCGGTGCTGGCCGGGGCAACCTGCAAGAGGGCCCAGGCGCCAAGATGGATCAGTAACATCAATCCGGATAATATGCGCAGGTGGTCTTTCAAATGACGGTGGTTTTCTGCTTCAAAAGTATAGCGTTTGCTTTAGTAAGTATGTGATAAAGGTTACACACACTGAAAAGGGCATTCGTTTCTTTGTAACGATTTAACAAGCCCGAAAGTATTTTTTGTTTTCTGAAACACTGTTCCTAAAACAATAGGCTTTACAATGCTGAAAGTAGTTTTTGCAAAACTGCAAAAATTCCGGCAGGGCCTTGGTGACTTTTATCACTGAAACTGGCAGGAGAATTCCGGTAATTACGCTTTTTATATATTAAACGAGAAACGCATGAAAAATCTGCTCTTATATTTTCTGGTTGCCTTCACTTTTGCCTTTAGCAGCTGCGTCCAGAACCCTTCGGCTACAAACCACAACCTGACCGCTCCCGCAGTAAAAAACCTGGTCCAAACCAACCCGGAAGTAATTATTCTGGATGTGCGGACACCGGAAGAGTATGCCGCGGGTCACGTGGCCGGGGCCGTGAACCTGGATTATTACGCCCCCGATTTTGCGGAGCAACTCGACAAACTCGACCGCCAGAAAACCTATCTACTGTACTGTGCTTCCGGCAACCGGAGCGGAAAAGCGGCAGCTATTTTTAAGGAAAAGCACTTTCCAAAATTTTATAATTCCACCGCCGGCTTTACCGGTTTAAAAGCCGAAGGCGTTCCGACCAATTAAACCGTGCCTGAATCAAAAAACAAAATTTTAAGATTAACCCTTTTCTGGGTGTTCATTATCCTGGTTTTGCTTACGGAAATTATTAGTGCTCCCCTGGCCTTGCTGGCCGGCATTTTATTGGGATTAACTTTAGGAAATCCGTACCCGAAGCAGCTGGGAAAGTTTACGAAGTATGCGCTGCAGGTTTCGGTAGTGGGGCTGGGCTTTGGCATTAACCTGAACCAGGTAGCAGCCACGGGCTTGTCCGGCTTTTTTTATACGGCCATTTCCCTGGCGGCTACCATGGTTCTTGGTTGGTTTTTAGCGAAGGTCTTTGGGGTAGAAAAAAAGCTAAACCATTTGATTTCGGCAGGTACCGCTATTTGCGGCGGCAGCGCCATTGCGGCCGTGGCACCGGCCCTGAAAGCTTCGGAAAAAGAAATCTCGGTGGCCCTGGGCATTGTGTTCATTCTGAATGCGCTGGCCTTGTTTATTTTCCCGGTTATCGGCAAACAGCTGCAACTTTCGCAGGAACAGTTTGGGGTGTGGGCAGCCATCGCCATTCACGATACCAGTTCGGTAGTGGGAGCCGCTACTAACTTCGGCCAGGAAGCGCTGGAAATTGCCACTACTTTAAAACTAACCCGGGCTTTATGGATCATGCCCATGGTGCTGCTAACCGGTTATCTGTACAGAGCGGAAGGCAAAAGTGCCGCTTTCCCGAAATTTATCTTGTTTTTCGTGGCCGCTTCGATAGTCAATACCTTTTTGCCGGACTTGGAAACCGTTTACCACATCTTAACGACCCTCGCCCGGAAAGGCCTGATCGTCAGTTTGTTTTTAACCGGCACCGGCATCAGCTTGTCCTTGCTGAAAACCATCAGTTTCCGGCCATTTTTGCAAGGCGTTTTGCTTTGGGTGCTGGTAGCAACCGGTTCGCTGGTGGCAATTCTGTATCTGATCCCGTAGAGAGCAACCTGAATTAATTGAAGCAAGGAAGCGGATGGCAAACCGCAATATGCCAGAGCAGTTTTTTGGTGCAGGCGATTCGTGTTTCCTTTAAAATATTTAAGTTGCCAGGCAGAGAAAAACAGGCGATTATCAGGGCAACATTTGCGGGCGGATAAAACATTTCAGAAGTTTCATACCTCTGACTTTTCAGGGGCAATTGATTTTAGTTTGCATTCAAAAGCCCGCCTTTAATTAATAAGGGCGGGCTTTTGAATGCATAATTGTGCAGTTATTTTTTAGTGAATTACCCTGCCATTTTCCCGTATTAATGCGGAAGTTTGTTCTGAATCAGGCCGTAAAAATAAGTGCCGGCAATGCCGCCGAAGATCGCCACTAAAATAGGCCAGTAGCCGTGCCCCAGGTTCACGAACAGCGGCCCCGGACAAGCCCCGACCAGGGCCCAACCCAACCCGAAAATGGTACCGCCAACTAGGTAACGGGTAATGGATCTTTCTTTGTTTGTAAAAATGATCGGGTTGCCTTGGACATCTTTTAACTTGTATTTTTTAATGGTATAAGTAAGCACGGCTGCCAGCGTAACTGCGGTGCCAATTATGCCATACATGTGGAAGGACTGGAAGCGAAACATTTCCTGGATGCGGTACCACGAAATGGCTTCCGATTTGCTCATGACAATGCCGAACAGAATGCCGGCTACAATATATTTCAGAAATTTCATCGTTGCTTTTGTTTAATTATAATTACGGTCGAAAGCCTTAAAAAATGAAGGGCAGGAAAAGGTGCGTCATCAGCAAGCCACCAATGAAAAAGCCGACAACGGCTATTAAGGAAGGCAGCTGCAGGTTAGATAATCCGCTGATAGCATGGCCCGACGTACAGCCCCCGGCATAGCGGGTACCGAAACCGATCAGGAAGCCGCCGCCCAATAAGATCAGAAATCCTTTCAGACTGAACAGCGCTTCCAGGCTGAACAATTCTTCCGGCTGCATGCCTTGCGGCGCTGCAAAACCTATTTGAGCCAGATCCTGAATTGTAGCCTGCGAAATTTGTACGGCCTCGCCGTTGCTCAGGTATTCCGACGCTATAAATCCACCAATAATGGAGCCCACCAGAAACATCAAATTCCAGATCTGGGTTTTCCAGTTGAAATCGAAAAATTTTACGGTCCGTCCGGCCCCACAGGCCGCGCAAATGGTCCGGAAGTTCGACGAAAATCCGAATGATTTCCCGAAGAATAATAGAATGGCCATTACCAGGACGATCACGATTCCGGATGTGTACCAGGGCCAGGGTTGTTTTAGTATTTCAAGCATTTTGAGTGCGGGTTTGTTTTTTTGTTTAGTCGTATTTCTAAAGTTTCAGGTGGTTTTCTTTTGCTGGTTTTTTAACCACCCCCAACCCCTCCTTGAAAAGGAGGGGAGCTGATTTCTGCTATATTTTAATAGTTTCGGTTTTAAGCAGGCGGTAGAAATGGTATGGTTTACAGCAGAAAAAGTCAAATAAAAGCAATGCTGTAAAAGCTCCCCTCCTTTTCAAGGAGGGGTTGGGGGTGGTTACTAATTTAAAGCAATTACCACGGCCAGGAAGCAATGCCACCGGCTAAGTTATACACTTTAAATCCCTGTTCGGCCATTAATTTACAAGCTGAATCGGAACGGCTGCCGCTGCGGCAGAATACGAAATATTCCTTGCTTTTATCGAGCTTGTTCAGGTTGGCCTGCAATTCACCGGTCATGATATCGAGGTTGCGGGAGCCTGGGATGGTGCCGCCCTTAAATTCATCGGCTGTGCGTACATCCAGCAATTCGGCCTGGGCTGCCTGGGTGAATTTTTCTTTGAAGGCTTTACCGTCCAGGTTTTCGTAATTTTTCGGGGTTGCCTTAAATAAATTGAACATGCTATTTTCTTATTTTAAATTAACATATCTAATCTGTTCTCCCGGCTGGGGGTACTGCATTTTAAGTCAGTTTGAGAGCCCAACCGGAAGTCCAGCATTTTTTTGCCCTTCAGCCTAGCGTTTTTTAGCCGCTTTGGAAAGACGATACTAAGTTCGGCAGAAAGGAAAGGGTGTTCAGTGACTTTGGTTACACCGGCAATTTTTATAACAATATTTCTTTCAGGATAATATAAATGCCCATAAACAAGACAAACCAACCAAAGCCGGTCTTTAGCTTATCTCCGTGGATGCGATGGGATAGGGCTGAACCTGCAAAGATTCCAATTACCGAAAGCGAAGAAAAAATTAGCAGGAAGCTCCAGTCGATGTTGTAATTGAAAATATCGCCTACAAATCCGAACAGAGAATTAGCCGCAATAATAAGCAGGGAAGTACCTACCGCCATCCGCATATCCAGTTTGCTGAAAAGCACCAGTGCCGGAATAATCAGGAAACCGCCCCCGGCGCCTACCATACCAGAAATAAGCCCCACGCCAATTCCCTGGCCTAGTAATGCCGGTATATTGGGGGTAGGTGTTTCTTCATCGCTAGCCGCGTATTTCTTTTTGCGGATCATGCTGATAGAGGCGAAAACCATTAGTACCGCAAATAAAGTCATCAGCAATAAGCCTTTTGTTAATTCAAACGTGCCAAAATTTGCAATATGCTCCGGAATTGCCGGCACGATGAACCGGCGCGTAAGAAAAACGGTAATTAAAGAAGGTATACCAAAAATCAGGGCCGTCCGGAAACTCACCAGTTCTTTCTGATAGAATTTATAACTGCCTACCAAACTCGTAGTGCCTACTACAAACAGCGAATAGGCCATGGAGATCACCGGATTCAGGCGCATCAGGTAAACCAGAATGGGCACCGTAAGGATAGAGCCGCCGCTTCCGGTCAGGCCCAGAGATAAGCCTATGAGCAAAGCGGCAACGTAACCAAGTATTTCGAGAATTTCCATAGGGTTTGAATGAATTACCCTGCAAAGTTACCGCAACCGTTTGCGGCAGTCAGTGACTATTATCACGCTGCTTTTTTTGAAAATAAAAACTCAAAAAAATAGCCCCGAAGGGCCATATTTCTAAACCTTTTCAAGGTCGTGAACTTCGATGTAATTGCGGTGAAGGGTAAGAGCTCCGGTTTGTTCCAGTTTTTTAAGTAGGCGGCTGATCACTTCCCGGCTGCTGTTCAGATCGTCGGCGATTTGCTGGTGCGAGAGTTTTATTTCGGGGCCGCTTACCTGTACGTGGCGTTTCAGGTAAAACAGCAGGCGTTCATCCAGGCTCTTAAAAACAATGCTATCGAGGGTTTGCAGTAGTTCTTCGAAGCGGTCCCGGTAGGAAGCGATCACGAAATGGTGCCAGGTTTTGTACTTGGCCAGCCATTGCTCGGAAAGTTGCTGCGGAATTAAAACCACATCGGAAGGCTGCACGGCTTTGGCTTTTACCTGGCTGGTTTCGGACCGGGCAGTACACATGATGGAAAGCGCACAGGCGTTGCCGGGCTCCAGGTAATACATTAAAAATTCGTTCCCATCGTCGTCTTCCCGGTACACTTTCAGCAAACCCTTCAGCAACAAAATATTAGACCGGATGTATTGTCCGGTTTCGATCACTGAATCGCCGGCCTCCAGGTGTTTTACCACGCTTTCCTGCGAAATAGTATCCAGTAAGGGTTGTTCGAACTGCGGGAATTGTTTGTGGATTGCTTCTTTGTTTGGGTTTTCCATTCGGATTTTTATTTTGAAGATACGAATGTTTTGGAACCTTCGGCTTAAAATAAAAACCCAAGCCGGCCCTTTTTAAAAGAACCGGCCTGGGTTTTTGGGCCTTAAAGCTACCGTTTTACTTTTTAAAATTGTTTACCGCTTCGCTTAGGTCCAGGACCTTGGTATCAGGCAAGGCTTTTTCCAGAATACTGCTTCCGGCAGCTGAGCGGTAACCGCCGGCGCAATGTACCACTACCGGTTTATCGGCAGGCACTTCCTTTGCTCTTTCCCGCAACTCCGGCAGCGGTATGGTTAAGGCGTTTTCGAAGAATTTACCGGTTTTCGTTTCCGATTCGTTCCGGATATCCACGATGGTGTAGTTGTCCGGGTTTTGGAGGAAGGCGTTCAGGTCAATTTCCGGGGTGATAGCAGCGGCTGCTTCGGTTTGTACAAAGGCGCCTTTTATCAGTTGCTCGTACCCGATCTTGGAAGCTTTTTTGATCAGATCATCCAAATCCGCTTCGTTTTCGGCAATCAGGTAAAACTTCTCTTTCGGCGAAACAATGCTGCCCAGCCAGGTTTCGAATTTACCGCCGTTCTGAATGTTGATGGCTCCCGGCAAATGACCTTTTTTGAACGTTTTCTCGTTGCGGGCATCTACCACCAGTGCGCCGGCTTCGGGCTTAAAGTTTAAACCTAAACGGTTTACGCCGGCAATACTGGTTTCGTAAGCCGGAGCGCCCTGCTTGTTCAGGCTTACATCGTAGCCAAAGTATTTCGGAATAAACGGCTGGTCGGACGTGATCAGTTTTACGAAAGCATCTTCCGTCATTTCGGCCAGGGCATAATTGCCGATCTTCTCGGCACCAATGGTGCTGCTGTTAGCATTAGAAAGCGATTTGCCGCAAAGCGAACCTGATCCGTGGGCCGGATAAACCAAAACATCATCAGCTAATTTCATCAGTTTTTCCCGGGTGCTTTGGTACAACTGACGGGCCAGTTCTTCGCGTTTAGCCGTAATACTACCGGCATTTTCGCGCAAATCCGGCCGGCCAACGTCGCCGATAAACAGCGTATCGCCGGTGAAAACCGCTTTATCTTTGCCTTCGTGTTCCAGCACAATGCTGATGCCATCGGGCGAGTGACCCGGTGTGTGCAGCGCCTTCAGTTTAATTTTACCGAATTCCAATAATGCGCCTTCGTCGAAAGCCTGGTGCGGATAATCGGCGCCTACCAGGCTATGCGTGTAAATGGTCGCTCCGGTTTTCCGCTGAATTTCCAGGTGTGAGCTTACAAAGTCGGCATGCGGATGCGTTTCGATTACGCCGATAATTTTAGCGCTGTGTTGTTTGGCAAAATCGTAATACGGTTGCGGGTTCCGGGCCGGGTCGATCAGGACCACTTCTTTCGCACATTCACTTAAAATGGCATAGGCATAGTGGGCTAAACCCTTGTCTTCAAACTGTTCGATTTTCATATCTTTTATTTTTTAGTTTCCGGTTTCCGGTAGCTTTTAAAGGCTTCCGGTTAATTATATTACAAAGGTACGGCGGTGAAAAAGGGCTTACAGTGACCTTTATCACATTGGTGATTTTGGAAAATTTGTGGCCTCCTGTGGCGCGCAGGGTTGTTTCATTCTAAACTAAATGCGTTTTTTTGGATATTTTTATCCGAAAACTTCCTGCCGCGGATTTATTGATCCCTGGACTGTGGCATGAAAATGGTCCATGCGGGTTAATAAACCCGCAACAGGATACTTCCGGATCGATAGATCCGAAAGAGCAAACAGCTTATTAACTTAGACCAGAAACCTAAACCAGCATTCTTGAGAATAAAACAGCCCTGCTTTGGAGCGGGAGGGAGTGTTTATCTGGATAATGGGTGCATTTCCAGGTGAGCCATCAGGTAAGCAAAAAAATTTATGACCTTGGCTGAAACCTCTGTGAAATCTACCGGGATCATTCCTTTGAATTTGGTATTCACTTGTCTAAGGTTTGCAAGTATTTGCAATTTTTGTTAAACTACCTGGCAAAGGTGGCAAACGGATCAAGCCCGTTCAGTGACAAGAGTTACAGAAGGAAAGGAGTTATTGATTTGCCGCATGAAGCGATAAAACTCAGGGTGTTCTTAGGGTCTGTGAAAAAGTATTTAAGAAAAATAGTAAAGGAGGTGTCTCGTCCTGAAATAAGTTGACGTGTTTTAGACGAAATTACTTTTAAATTTTAGACCTCCAATGCTTTAGTATTGGAGGTTTTCTTTTTCCACTTTTTTACCTGAAGTTTACTTTGCCGGTGCATCTGCTCGGGTGTGAGATAATGGCATGAAAGATGCGGTCTTTGGCTGTTGTAAATGCCTACTGATTCGCTGATCACAGCCACTGCTTCCAGGTGATGGGCAAAACCCCGCTCCAAGTCGAACTCATCTTTTAAGATGCCATTCACCCGCTCAGCTACCGCATTCTGGTAAGGATCATATTTTTCAGTCATGCTCGGCTTTATCTGCGCCCGCTTCAGCAGCAGCTGGTATTCCTCAGAGCAGTACTGCAGGCCCCGGTCGGAATGATGGATCAGCTCATAGCCATTCTTCCTTCTTCCAAAGGCCAATCTTAAAGCCACCACCGGGCCGTCTGCCCGCAAATCTGCCCATGATCTTTTTGGAATAAGCATCCGTTACCAGCGAAAGGTAGCTTTGGCCGCTAAAGGCAGGAATATAGGTGATGTCTGAAACCCAAACCTGCTCGGGGCGGTGGAGGGTAAGGGCTTCCACCAGGTTGCGGTGCTTTTTCATCCAATGCTTTGAATCGGTGGTTCTATGATAGCTTTTCTTTGGCTTTACCAAAAGGCTCATGTCCCGGAGGATGGAAAAGTGCTTGTCGCGGCCCACCTTCATGGTCTGGCGCTGCTCACTGAGCAAGTAGTGGAGCTTACGGGTGCCTAGGCGCGGCATGCGCAGGCGAATCTGCTGCACCATCTCTACTACCTTCTCTTTGAGGGCCTGTCCCTGCCGGGTCCGTTGCTGGCTTTGGAAATAGGCTTGACCGGAATAGCCAAACAATCTGCAGGCTTGAGCAAGGCTCATGGCTTTCTCTTTACGGAGCTGGCAGACTGTTTGGGCAAAGGATTTTTTCGGATCTGGATGCCCATCTGGCCATCGGCTACGGCAATGGTAGTGTCCAGTTGTTTAGCTTTAAGCTCGGCTTTCTGGAGCTGTATTTGGGTCGCGGCCAGCTGCGCTTCGAGCGCTTTGATGCGCTGGTTTGGTGTCTGAGACATTGCTGTTGTGTTTAACTGCCAAGTTAAGCGACCGTGCTTACGAAGCCAAACCAAAACTGTGCTCCGGCCCTGGATACCGTACTTCCGCTGGGCTTGTTTGTAAGTCAGATCTCCCCGCACTACCTCCGCCACAACGGCCAGTTTAAAGCCTAAGTTGTAATCCCGCTGACTGCGCTTACTTTTTTTCTCTGCTAGTTTTTCCATGAAAAGCTGTTTTTTATGTCAGCCTATTTTAGGATAAGACACAGTCTTAAATAAAGGCGCAAATCTGATTTATTTACGATGGCATATTCAATCGTCTGACTGGTATTTAATGGGTTATAATCGTAAATATTGGAAAAACAAACCGGTTTTAACAATTGTTTAAGGTTGCAGCTCTTTCAGATACCGTTTCCGACTTTATCCGTCCAATACTTTAAAGCGGAACTATTAGCGTTTTTCATACGGCAGAATCCAAGATTTCAGGCCTTGGGAGTTATAGGTTTTTAAGTAAAATTAACTTTTCAGGGAATTAAATGTTTTTTGATTTTCCGCGGCATATACGTTCCAGGATCTGTGATGCAGTAGTTTATCCTTACTGCGATCGCAAGTTACTTTTCACAGCAGCTATTAATTGTTTTCAAATGCAATACATCAGGTATTTCAGCCAAATAAGCCGGCACGACCTCGAAAAGGTTGGCGGTAAAAATGCCTCTTTGGGCGAAATGTTTAATCAGCTTGCTGCCGCCGGCATAAAAGTGCCCGATGGTTTTGCGACCACTGCAGAAGCTTACCAAACATTTCTGGATCGGAATAATTTACGTGAACCCCTGGAAAATATTTTTGCAAACCTGGATTTGGAACAATTTAGTAATCTCGGGGAAGTAGGGCAGCAGGCGCGCAATTTATTGCTCAATTCCCCATTTTCAGCTGAACTCGGGGAGGAGATCCAAAAGGGGTATGATTTACTAATGGAAAAGTATGGGAACGAAATTTCTTTAGCGGTAAGGAGCAGTGCTACTGCCGAAGATCTGCCAAATGTCAGTTTTGCCGGGCAACAGGAAACTTTTCTGAATGTGAGGGGCCACGATAATCTGCTTCGCGCGTGTCAGGCCTGCTTTGCTTCCCTTTTCACGGATCGTGCTATAAAATACCGGGTTGATAATGGTTTCGAGCATATGAAAGTAGCGCTTTCGATTGGCGTACAAATTATGGTTCGTGCCGATCTGGCTAGCTCCGGCGTAATATTTACCTTAGATCCCGAAACCGGTTTCGACAAAGTGGTAGTAATATCCGGAACCTGGGGTTTAGGCGAAAACGTGGTGCAGGGTTCCGTAATTGCCGATGAGTTTATTGTTTTCAAACCTACGCTGGAAACTGCTAAGCAGCCCGTTATCAGCCGTCGTTTAGGTTCCAAAGCAAAGACCATGATCTATACCGAAAATAATGCAAATGCGTTAAAGAATCCGCGCGAAGCAGTATTAAACCTGGATACGCCCCTGGAAAAACGCAAACAATTTATTTTGAGGGATAATGAGGTTCTGCAGCTGGCCAGGTGGGCAGTTATTATTGAAAACCATTATGGCCGGCCAATGGATATTGAATGGGCAAAAGATGGAAATACCGGTGAGTTTTTTATAGTACAGGCCAGACCGGAAACAGTGCAGAGTCAGCGGAAAAACCGGGCCGAGTTCGTTCATTATACGCTTAAAGAAAAAGGAAAAGTTCTGTGCTCCGGGGTGGGTTTGAGTAACCGGATCGTGTCTGGTACTGCCCGTATTTTAAATTCTCCTTCCTACAGCGAAAAACTTCAGCCCGGCGAGGTGCTGGTAACGCACCGCACGGATCCGGATTGGGATCCGATCCTCAAGAAAGCCGCTGCCATAATCACCGACCAGGGTGGCCGCACCAGCCATGCAGCCATTGTGGCCCGGGAGGTGGGCGCGGTGGCGGTAGTTGGCACCGGAAATGCCACCAGCACCATTCAGGACGGACAAATTGTAACCGTTTCTACGGCAGAAGGTGAAGCAGGATTTGTGTATGAAGGTGCTTTGAAATGGATTGAAACCAAAACCGATCTTGGCCAGATTCCGAAAACCAAAACGAGGGTAATGCTCATTCTCGGCGATCCTGCTCAAGCGTTTAAATATTCTTTTCTGCCTTCCGATGGGGTAGGTCTTCTGCGCATGGAATTTATCATTACCAGTGCCGTACAGATTCACCCGATGGCGCTTAAGAATTTTGATAAATTGCAAGACCTGGAAGTTAAAAAAAAGATCGAAGAACTTACGTATAATTACCCTGACAAGGAAGATTATTTGGTACAGAAACTAGCCGAAGCTACTGCCATGATTGCGGCTGCTTTTTACCCAAAGGATGTAATTGTGCGAATGAGCGATTTTAAAACAAACGAGTACGCCAACCTGATTGGTGGTAAACAATTCGAGCCCGACGAAGAAAACCCGATGATCGGTTTCCGGGGGGCTTCCCGCTATTATCACCCGCAATACCAAGGCGGTTTTGAACTGGAATGCCGGGCCATGAAGATGGTACGCGAAGCTATGGGACTTACCAATGTGAAATTGATGATTCCGTTTTGCCGGACCGTAAAAGAAGGTATAAAAGTAACGGAGCTAATGGCAGGGTTCGGGTTGAAAAGGGGGGAGAATGATCTGGAAATTTACGTAATGGTGGAAATCCCGAGCAATGCACTCCTGGCCGAAGAATTCGCGCAGCATTTCGATGGTTTTTCGATTGGCTCCAACGACCTGACCCAACTGACCTTAGGCGCCGATCGCGATTCCTGCCTGCTTTCAGATATTTTCAGTCCCTTCGATCCGGCGGTGCAGCAAATGATCGTAATGACCCTGCAAAAGGCTAAGAAAACCGGCACTAAAACCGGCCTCTGCGGGCAGGCGCCTTCCGATTATCCGGATTATGCCGCCTTCCTGGTTGAAAATGGCATCGGCAGCGTTTCCTTTAACCCAGATGCTTTATTTACCGGGATCAAAAATATTTACGAAGCGGAAAAGAAACTGGAACAGCAGCGAAGCAATAATTCACTGGATAAATCTGAGGAAAGTCATGACTTTCCGGGTTGAGTTTCAGGTAATTTACCAAATTTATAGCTGAGCAGCAATTCAGTGTTTTATTTTAGGATCAAAAATATAGCGTTTTTCAGGCAGAATGAACGAAAATGGATTGCCGGATTTTGGCTTCTGTAAAGGATTTGTTTAATGGGGATTGTGGCTGAAAATTACCATTTTTCTTTAAATATAAGCACTGAAGTGTATCTTTTAACTTTGCAGATATGAATCCAAATAATACGAATGGCAGCAAGTGCGGTCTTATATTAATTTCGATTTAATTGTAGATTTTAGCAGGATTCTTCAGTTTAAAATCATTTAATGCCTTCTCCCTGATTATGGTAAAGTGCTGCATAGAGCTCTCCCCGCTGCAGCAGTTCTTTATGTTTGCCTTCTTCGGCAATTACGCCATCATTTACAACTAATATATTGTCAGCTTTGGTCAGGTTGCAAAGCCGGTGCGTGATGGTAATAACCGTTCGGCCTTTCATGAGATTTTCCAGCGCATCCATCACATTTTTTTCAACTTCGGTATCAAGCGAGGCAGTAGGTTCGTCCAGGATCAGGATCGGGGAGTTGCGCACCACCGCCCGGGCAATGCCAATGCGCTGGCGTTCGCCGCCTGAAAGCGTTAGCCCTCTTTCGCCTACCAACGTATTGTAGCCTTGAGGCAAGTGGCTTATAAATTCGTGGGCATTGGCTTTTTGGGCGGCAGAGATAATTTCTTTTTCTGTTGCTTCGGGCCGGCCATAAGCAATATTTTCCTGGATGGATCCATAAAAGAGAACGGTTTCCTGCAGCACAAAACTGATCTGCATGCGCAGTCCTTCTAAATTATAGTCTTTTATATCCACCCCGTCTATCAGAATTCTGCCGGCATCCGGCTCATAAAAACGGGGAATTAGGCTGGCAATGGTGGTTTTACCACTTCCGGTAGGGCCACAAATACCGATGTGTTGCCCGGCAGCGATCGAAAAACTGATGTCGCGCAGTACTGGGCTATCAGGAGTATAGGCGAAGGCTACATTTTCGAACACAATGTTCCCTTTTAGTCGGCCGGGATCGAAGGCCCCCGGTTTCTGTTTGATGATGGCATCGGTTTCCAGGATCTGCTGGATGCGTTCCAAAGCCACTAAAGCCTGCGCAATGTTGGTGGTCATCTTTGCAAGGTCCTTTACCGGGCTGAAAAATTTATTCAGGTAAGAAAGAAATACGGTTAAAGATCCGATTGTCATAGCACCTGCTATAACTAGGTTTGCGCCGCGCCAGAGTACAAAAGCGGTGCAGACAGAAATAACCAGGGTAATAACCGGCGAAATGATGGATTTTACTTTTCGGGCTTTCAGTGCGGCCGTAATCGTTTCAAAACTAACCCGTTTTAATCGGTCTTCTTCTAGGTCCTGGCGGCCGAAAGCGTTTATGGCCCGCACCGATTCTAAACCCTGCTGTAGTACCGCTACCATTTCGGCCTGGTCTTTCCTTACTTCGTGGGTGGCCTTTTTTACGGCCGTTTTAAACCGGATCACAAACAACAGCAGGAACGGCGAAATGCCCACCAGCATAAGGGTAAAGTCCCAGTTGAGGTAAAACATTAATCCCAGCATGCCCATAATGGTCAGCGCATCTATGAGAATGCTCAGCAAGGTTTCGGAAGCAAAATCCTGGATGGTAGAAACATCGGAAGTAATGGTGCTGAGCAGTTTGCCTACCTGGTGCGTGTCGTAATAGGAAAGGGAAAGCCGGAGCAGGTGGTGGTACATTTTCCGCCGAAGATCGTTGGCCACATACTGGGCTACGCTTTCGGTAAAATAATTATTGGTATAACTGGCAAGGCCGCCTAAAATAGTAAACACGATCATGGCAATGGCGGCCAGCGCAGCCAGATACATTTTGTGTTCATTTAGCGATATCCCCTTAATCCAGGCCAGCCAAGCGGGCAAGCGGTGGTCGGCGATCACATTATCTATAATTACCTTAAGCGGCCAGGGGGTTGCCAGGCTCATGGCCGTTTCGGCCAGCATGGCGGCAAAAATGATGAGGAGCCATTTATAGTAAGGTTTTACCAGGCCAAATACCAGCGTGGTCAGGTTCCGGACAGGAGGCAGGGGTTCCGCTTCCGGTTTGGGGGTATTTTGTCTGTTTGGGGAGTTTTTACTCATAAAACCTACCGTTTTTATTGAAATGGCCGGTTGCCTTGTTAGCAATGGGGATTTGCGATTTCAAGCGATTGTTTGTGTATACGTTTTTTATAGGAGCCTGGCATATCAATTAAATTTCCGGCAATTCATTTTGGGGCCTTCACCAATCAGAAATTAAGGCATTGGCAGGTTAAAAATTTGAAATCAGGAATTGGGGGCTACGCAAGCAGAATTGTATGAACCCGGTTTATCATTTAAATTGATAGACAGAACTTTATTTCCCCGAAAGATTTGCGAACCTAGCTCGGGCAGCAGTAAAAATGCTATGGTTTCAGGCTGAAAAAATGCTTAATTTAGGTATCTACCTTCCTTTATCAGCGCTTTTTTTTAAATTTCTTAAAGCTGGAAGCCCGGAAAAACCAGCGTTTGAGAAGTTCGGCGGTAAGGCCGTATAGCAGCACAATCCCCGCGATGGCCAAAGCTTCATTAACGTGGGCAATGGTAAGACTAAGTGAGGCAGCAAACGGAGAAAACGGCAACCAAACGGTAAATGCTACTGCCAGCACGGCAATCAGGAAAAGTAACCGGCCGGGCCTGCTTTTATAGATGGGTTTCCGGGTCCGGATAATGAAAATGATGATCAGTTCGGTAATGATCGACTCCAGAAACCAGCCGGTCTGAAAAGGGGTGTCTCGGAGGTTAAAATAAGTATGCAGGGTTAAGAAGGTTGCAAAATCGAAGAGGGAACTGTGCAGGCCGAAAACCAGCATGAACCGCTGAATTAACCGGATATTCCATTTCAGCGGTTTGGTTAATTGTTCTTTGTCTACCCGGTCGTAAGCCACGGCCAGGTAAGGAAAATCGGTTATGAGGTTGGTAAGCAGGATTTGTTGGGGAAGCATGGGCAGAAAGGGTAGCAGCAGCGAGGCGCCGGCTACGCTGAACATGTTGCCGAAGGTAGCGCCGGTGGTGGCAAAAATATATTTCATGGAATTGGAAAAGGATTTCCGCCCTTCATGCACGCCATCGGCTAGCACTGCCAGGTCTTTTTCCAGCAACACGAAATCGGCAGCTTCTTTGGCAACATCTACGGCATTGTTCGTAGAAATTCCGGTATCGGCGGCATGGATTGCGGCTACATCGTTTATGCCATCACCCAGGTATGCCACCCGGAATTTTGATTTTTTCAGGGCCTGTACGATCTGCTCTTTCTGGTAAGGTTCTATTTCGGCAAATACTTCGGTCTTCCTGGCTTTTACCACCAACGCTTCCGGCGACATACTGGTCAGTTCCGGGCCGCTAATAAGTTTTAAAGGGTTAATACCTAGTGTTTTGGCTATATGCATGGCCGCATACCGGTTGTCGCCGGTAATGATCTTTACCTTTATGCCCATTTTTTCCAGCCGGTCTATAGAAGTTATTACGTTTTCTTTCAGGCGGTCCTGCAGAAGGATAAACCCGGTAAAAACCAGGTCTTGTTCATCTTGCTGCGTAATATCGCTTTTGGGAGTAGCTATACAGGCAAGCCCCAGCACCCGGAGGCCTTCCCGGCTATAGCTTTCCAGTTTTTCCTGAAATTGCCGGCGTTGCCTTTCTTCCAGTGGTTGCTGCCTGCCAGTTGCGTCTTCATAGAAGCTGCAAACTTCCAGAACATTGCGCAAAGCGCCCTTGGTAATGAGCAGGTATTCTTCTTTATGTTTAACCAAAATGGTAAGGCGTTTCCGGATAAAGTCGTAGGGAATCTCATCGGCTTTTTCGTACCCGGCAGCATCTTCCTGCATGGCCATTACTGCTTCGTCTATCGGGTTGGTGAAACCGTTCTGAAAAGTAGCATTCAGGTAGGCCAATAATTTTACCTTTGCGGAAGACTTTCCGGCTGGATCTACCATATCAAAGACCTCAACGGAGCCTTCGGTTATAGTGCCCGTTTTATCGGTGCAGAGCACATTTACTTCGCCAAAGTTAAAAATGGAGGAAAGCCGTTTTACGATCACTTTTTTATCGCGCATGCGCCGGGCGCCGGCCGACATGGCAAAAGTCATGATGGCTGGCAGCAGTTCGGGCGCCATGCCAATGGCCAAAGCCAGCGAAAACATGAGCGAGGTGAAAAAGGGCTTGTGAAAATACAGGTTCGTAACCAATATAAAAGCCGAAAGCAGCACCGTGATGCGGAGCAAAAAATAGCCAAAGCTTTTAAGGCCGGTTTCGAAGGCGGTAGGAGCGAACTGGGTAAGGCTGTGGGCCATTTGCCCGAAAATGGTATTGTTTCCGGTATAAACAGCCAAACCCCTGGCGGTGCCGCTTACAATGCTGGTTCCCTGCCACAGGCAATTGCTTTTCTGACTCAATGCGGTTTCTTCTGGAAGAATGCCGGTCGCCTTGGCTACGGGAAATGTTTCTCCGGTCAGGGTGCTTTCGTTTACGTGCAGTTCGTTGCTTTCTAAAATGCGGCAATCGGCCGGGATCAGGTCGCCGGCGTTAAGCTCCACCACATCGCCGGGCACCACTTCATGCACCGGCACCGTTACCGCTTGCCCTTCCCGGATAACCTTGTGCTTAACTTCGATGATCTGCAGCAGTTTTTCCACCGCGCGGCCGGCGTTTAGTTCCTGGATAAAACTCAGCAGGCCGGTAATAAGGAGAATGAAAAAAACGATAAGCGCATCGGACGTTTCGCCCAAAATAGCAGATAAAACCACCACAATAATCAGCAAAAGCATAAGCGGATTGCTGAATTGCCGGAGAAGCAATTTTAATTCGCGCCGGAACCTGCTTTGGATATTGGCACTGCTCTTTTGTGTAGCTACCCTTTGCCTGGCCGTGGCGGCAGAGAGGCCCATGGCACCGGAGTGAAGTTGTGCAAAAAGTTGCTCTGGGCTGTCGGAGGAAAGATTCACAGCTACATATATTTATTTTTTCGGTGAATGCTGAAACCGGGATAGTAGATGGATTTATCAAGCCATGATCTGCACTTGGTTTTTCTGGTTTTTTGTCTGCTGATCAGGGGTTCTTTATGCATACCTGCAGCAGCTTCAACCTTTTTTTCAAAAAGCAGCATTCATGAAATATTTTTCGCTCAATTCCTGCTGTTTCTTAAGAACAAATAGTTTTTCTTTTAGTTATTAACCACAAGAAGCATCACTAAACTCATCTTCGGAATAAAAAACACAGCGGAAATTCCCCGAAAAAATTTTGAGGACTGGAGGATTCTGACGTGATCTATTATACTTTTTTTCTTAAAACTATACCGTTTCTGCCAATGGAAATACCGGAAAACATGCAGGCCATGGTGCTGGAGAAGCAGGGGCAGCCACTGGTTTTTAAAACGGTTCCGGTACCTGTGCCGTCGGCCCGGCAGGTATTAGTAAAAGTGCTGGCCTGCGGAGTTTGCCGCACCGATCTGCACGTGCTGGATGGCGAGCTTACCGACCCGAAACTCCCCCTGATCCCAGGACATGAGATCATTGGAAAAGTGGTGTGCAAAGGTCCGGAAGCAAGCGGATTGCAGGAAGGCGATTTTGTGGGAATACCCTGGCTTGGCTATACTTGTGGCACCTGCAAATATTGCCGGAAAAACCAGGAAAACCTGTGCGAAAACGCCAGGTTCACCGGTTATACCCTGGATGGCGGTTACGCCGGATACACCGTTGCCGATGCGCGTTATTGTTTCCCGATTGATGCTGCGTTTGCCAATGCCTCTTCAGCGCCCTGGCTTTGCGCCGGACTGATTGGTTACCGTTCATTTAAATTGACGGGCGAACAAACGGAAAGTTTAGGGATTTATGGTTTTGGGGCTGCCGCGCATATCGTTATTCAGCTGGCAATTTATCGTCAAAAGAAAGTCTTTGCTTTCACCCGCGTTGGGGATGTTGCCACGCAAAGTTTTGCTTTAAAGCTGGGGGCTGTATGGGCCGGCAATGCTTCTGAAACCCCGCCGCAATTGTTGGATGCCGCCATTATTTTTGCGCCGGTAGGCAGCCTGGTTCCCAAAGCATTGAAAGACGTAGATAAAGGCGGAACGGTAGTTTGCGGCGGCATCCACATGAGCGATATTCCGGGGTTTCCTTATATAGACTTATGGGGAGAGCGCATGATCCGTTCCGTAGCCAACTTAACCCGGCAGGACGGGGTGGAATTCCTGGCGCTGGCGCCCAAAATACCGGTAAAAACGGAAACGCATTTATTCCCGCTTTCACAGGCCAACGAGGCTTTGGAAGCTTTACGGAACGGCAAATTTCAGGGCGCTGCGGTGCTGGTAATGGAGTAATTTAATGGAAGGTGTATTTAATTCCGTAAGAAGCATCCTTCAGGTCTTTAGCGGGCCTCTCAAGCGCTTTGCTTAAGCCGAAATAGAATTATGGTTCCAGCCGTAAAACTGCTAATAAATTCAACTGCTAATAAATTCAACTGCAAATAAATTCATTTGGTCTTACTTTGTAGCGCCCGCTTTTGGCAGCCGGCACTGGCTAAGCCGCCTTGATGTTTTACGTAAGGTATTTTTTGCATGCACCGGTCTTTTTAGTTTTTAGCAGAAAAATCATAGCGTTACTGAGCTACCCAGCCGCCGTCTACTACCAGAGCATGGCCGGTGGTAAACGAGCTTGCATCGGAGCAAAGCCAGATAGCGGCTTCGGCAATTTCTTCGGGGTTTCCGCTGCGCCCAATCGGTTCGCCGCTGATCATGGCTTCTTTGGTAGTCCTGTTTTTTTCCACGAAACGGTCGATCATGGCGGTCTGGATAACGCCAGGGCAGACAGCATTTACCCGCAAACCGGTTTTGGCGTATTCCAGGGCAGCCGTTTTGGTCAGGCCGATAACGCCGTGCTTAGATGCTGTATAAATTGGGATACCAGGAAAACCAATCAAGCCGGCAATGGAGGAACAGTTCACAATGGCGCCTTTGCCGGTTTTAAGCATTTCCGGAATCTCGTACTTCATGCAGAGCCATACGCCTTTCAGGTTTATGCCGATCACCTTGTCGAAATTTTCTTCGGTAACGTCAGCGGTAGGTGCTGATTCGCCTTCGATGCCGGCGTTGTTGAATGCATAATCGAGGCGGCCGAAAGTTTTTACCGTTTCCGCTACCATATTCTTTACATCGGCATCTTTCGAAACATCGCATTTAATGAAAATGGCTTCGCCGCCGGCAGCTTTAATGGTATTCACGGTTTCCGGATCTTCTTTCCAGTCTGCTACGGCCACTTTGGCGCCGCGCTGCGCAAACATAATAGCGGTAGCGCGGCCAATACCGAAACTGGCGCCGGTTACAAGGGCTACTTTATTTTCGTATGGTTTTTCCATGATGGTTCAGGTTTCGTGTAAGAGCACAGTATGAAGAACAATTTTAATTCCGAACTGTTTTTGTGATAAGCTTAAAATGTTAGGAATAATATGTAAAGTGTCCTGTTCAGGAGCCCATTTTAATTGTATTTTCCGGAATCCCGCTGTTTTCTTTCGGTTCTAAATCGGGATATAGATTTTTCCTGTAAAAACCTGCTTTCTGGAGCTATTAACTTAAAAACCTGCTGAGCTGAAAATATTCTGCTGTTTCGCTACTTTATCAATTTAGCAGGGTGGTAAACAGACCAGTACATTCAACTCCCGCACCCATTCATTTCTGGCAGTTCCGTTTTTTTTTTCAAATTTTTTACAGCCCGGCCCAACGGTTCATTTAAAAAACAGGAAGAGTAATGAAGAACACAACCCCAGTTCCACCGGGCATTGCCTCACCCGATAAGGTCGAAACCCGCCTTGGCACACTCAACTTTTTCGACGGCTTCCCTGACGATGAAAGCGTGAAAAAATTGTACGACAGTCTCGACTTCCAACGTGGGGTCCAGGCGTATTTGCTGGGATTGCCGGCGGTTAGCCAGGTTGCCGCGCGCAAGGCGCTAACCCAATGGGGACCTGCAAACACCACTATGCTCATCTGGGAGAACATGATCACTCCCCGTACCGTTGCCCTGACGGCAAACAACAATACGCCTTACTTTTTTATGTGGATCGATCTCAAAGAGGGGCCGCTCGTGATAGAAGTCCCTCCTAAAGTACTCGGCGTCATTGATGATATGTGGTGTCGCTGGGTAGTGGATGTAGGCTTCCTGGGAGTTGACAAAGGTGAAGGGGGCAAGTACCTTTTCGTTCCTCCGGGCTACGAAGAAGAGGTACCCGAAGGCTACATAGTAGTTAAGCCCAGAACGTTCGGGATGTACATGTTTTGGCGGAGTTTCCTAAACGAAAAAGGAGACCCTAAACCCCAGGTACACCTCATTAAGCAAACGGCACGCGTTTACCCGTTCTCCAGGGCCGATAAACCTCCAACGCTTACCTTCATCGACGCGACCGACAAGCCCTTTTGCCAGGTACCCCCGGCAGACTACACCTTCTGGGAATACCTGAACGAGGTTGTGCAGGAAGAGCCCTCTAACTCACTCGATACGGTAACTCTAGGCTTCTTTCGATCGATAGGCAGCAAAAGGGGAGTGCCTTTCGCTCCGGATGAGCGAATGAAAGCCATTCTCAGGGAAGCGGCAGCGGTAGGCCATGCAACTGCAAGAGCAATCACCTACCGGTTGCGGGAAAAAGACGCTTACTTTTATGAGAATAGCGCGTGGCGAAGCTTCTTCGCCGGCGGCTATGAGTTCCTGGATAATGGCGCCCTTATTCTTGACGCCTACGTGCAGAATTTCTTTCACGTCACGGGCATATCCCCGGCCGAGGAGCAGAAAATGATAGGCCAGGGTTCGCAGTACGCGGAGGCTTATGTAGATGCAGACGGCAGGCCGTTCGATGGTTCCAAAAACTATAAGCTCCACCTGCCGCCCAACATCCCCGTCAACAATTTCTGGTCAGCAATTATCCACGATACCCAGACCCGTTCCCAATTGCAGACCGACCAGCACTGGCCGGCGGTAAGCAGCCAGGACAAGAATTTCCGCCTGAACGAGGATGGCTCTGCTGATGTCTATTTCGGGCCGCAGCCACCTGCAGGCAAGGAAAACAACTGGATACAGACTATTCCCGGCAAAGGATGGTTCATCATGCTGCGCTTGTACGGTCCTCTGGAGCCGTGGTTTAATAAGACTTGGCGTCCGGGAGAGATCGAACTGGTTAAATAGCGGGAAGGTGGCGTACAGACCATAGCTGCCAGGCTGGGAAAGAGCTAATTACCTTTTGCCTTAGTAAACAAATTTTATAAAATAAACCGGAAGAGCAAATGAAAAATACTACCCCAATTCCGCCGGGCATTGCCTCTCCTGACAAGGTCGATACCCGCCTTGGCACACTCAATTTTTTTGACGGCTTTCCCGACGATGAAAGCGTGAAAAAATTGTATGACAACCTGGACTACCAGCGGGCGGTCCAGGCATATTTGCTGGCCTTGGCTGCCGTAAGCCAGGTAGGCATGAAAAAGGCACTCCTTCAGTGGGGGCCCGCAAACTTTACCCTCCTGATCTGGGAAAACAGGATCACGCCCAAAACAATTTTCTGGATGACCCAAAACGTTACCCCCTACAGCAATGTTTGGATCGATCTTAATGCGGGTCCGCTGGTTGTTGTGATCCCTCCTAAGGTACTTGGCATCATAAATGATATCTGGGCTCACTGGATTTCGGATGTGGGATTTACCGGACCAGATAAAGGGGATGGCGGTAAATACCTGTTGCTTCCCCCGGGCTATGCAGATGAAATACCCGAAGGCTACATCGTGGTAAGGCCAAAAACCTTCGGGATGTTTATCTTTTGGCGCAGTTTCCTGGACGAGAAAGGAGACCCCAAACCCGGGGTTGAGGTAATCAGACAGATGACGCAGATCTACCCGCTCACCCAGGCCGATAATCCACCAAAGCTAAACTTCGTGGATGTAACCGACAAGTACTTTTGCCTGGTACAGCCGGCAGACTACGCCTTCTGGGAGTACCTGAACGAGATAGTGCAGGCGGAGCCCTCCGACTCACTCGACCCGGTTACACTTGGCTTCTTCCGTTCTATTGGCATCAGCAAAGGTAAGCCCTTTTCCCCAGACGACCGTATGAAAGCCATTCTCAGGGAAGCGGCAGCGGTTGGTGATGCTACCGCCCGGGCTCTTACCTTCCGGATGCGGGAAAAGGAAGCATACCTCTACGGGAACAGCTCCTGGCGAAGCTTCTTCGTCGGTAATTATGCATTTTTAGAGGACGGCGTCCTCGTTCTTGACGCTTACACGCAGGCTTTTTTCATTGGCGGAGCGGGCACGACCCCGGCTATTGAGCAGAAGATGATAGGCCAGGGATCGCAGTACGTCGGGGCATTCGTGGATTCTGAGGGAAGGCCTTTCGATGGGGCCAAAACCTACAAGCTTCACCTTCCGCCCAACATCCCGGTAAAAAACTTCTGGTCGATCACGGTCTACGACAATCAGACCCGCTCTCAGCTACAAACCGACCAACCCTGGCCGGCTATAAACAGCCACGATAAAGGTTTTGGCCTGAACGAGGACGGCTCTGCCGATGTATACTTCGGGCCAGAGGCCCCGGCAGGGAAGGAGAATAACTGGATCCAAACTATCCCCGGCAAGGGTTGGAATACTGCTCTCCGCCTTTATGGACCACTGGAGCCTTGGTTCGAGAAAAACTGGCGTCCGGGAGAGATCGAACTGGTTAAATAGGTGCTTGGTGGTGCGGCGGCGAAGTGTCATCGCCGCTGAGTTCCGGAAAGTAACAGGGTGGGAGATTCCGGTATTTAGGAACAGCCTACCTGATAAATAATTTAAAGGAATTCAGGGAAAATGGATGGTAAAAAACCACCGGTTGACGATTTAGCGGTTGAACGCACCCTTTTTGCGGCGGAGCGTACCCTTATGGCCTGGATCCGGACTGCACTCTCCATGATCAGTTTCGGATTTACGATCTACAAGTTCCTGAATATTTTCCTGTTAGAGGCAAATAATACCATAATCAGGCCCCACGAACCGCGTAATGTGGGGCTTTTCCTTATTGGCCTGGGAAGCTTTGCGCTTGTCATAGCAGTTATTCAACATTTCAGATATATAAAAAGAATAAATCCAGACAAACGTTACAAGTTTTGGACTGACTTGTCGTTCCTCACGGCTAGCTTACTAATTATTCTTGGCTTTCTGATGTTCGGAAGCATAATTCTCAATACAGGTCCGTTTAGCTAAAAGTATTAAGCGAAAGAAATAAATTCAAACATCGTAAATGATACTGAACCTGTTTTAGTTAAGGCCATTTCTGCATTTACCTTAGTTTTTTAATTAGTTTTCTTCCTTACATCCAGGCGGCTATTGGCTACCTGGTTTTTACCTAAACCACTTACCCGATCATAAAAAACTGCTGTAGCTTTCAGGACCAGCAATTCTTTATTGAATTTACTTTCCGATACAGAACTTGCTGAAAATATTCTCCAGCAAATCGTCGGTCGTAATTTCACCCGTAATTTCGCCGAGCGCATGTAAAGAGCGGCGGATGTCGGAAGCTACCAGTTCGCTGCTGATGCCCAGCGCAATACCGTTCAGGACATCGTCTAAGGCGGCGTAGGTTTTTTCGAGGCTGGCCACGTGCCGGAGATTCGTTACGATGGTTTGGCTCCGGTCTTGTAAGCCGGCAGTTTTTACCTGCGAAAGAATAGCCTTTTTCAGTTCCGGAATGTTCTGGTGCCGGGAGGCTGAAATGCCTATCAGGTTCTCGAAACTGCCAAAGTCTATAAGTTTATCGGCAGCGGCATCGAGTTTATTGGCTACCAGCAATACGGGTTTTCCGGCAGTTTTCAGATCTTCTACTTCGGCTTTTAATTCTTCCGGTGAAGTCGTGTTTACATCGAAAAGGTAAAGCACCAGGGCCGCTTCTTCCACTTTCTGACGGGTGCGTTCTACGCCCAGGGCTTCCACTTTGTCTTCGGTTTCGCGGAGGCCGGCGGTGTCGATGAAGCGGAAACGGATGCCTTCGATGCTTACTTCGTCTTCAATGAAATCGCGGGTCGTGCCGGGAATGTCGGATACAATAGCTTTTTCTTCGTTCAGCAGCACGTTGAGCAAAGTAGATTTTCCGGCATTCGGTTTCCCGACAATTACGGTGGGCACCCCGTTCTTCAGTACGTTGCCCAGTTCGAAGCTTTGGAGTAAATGGCGGAGCAGTTTCTGGATTTCGTGAATTAAATTACGCAAGGCGGTGCGGTCGGCAAATTCTACGTCTTCTTCGGCAAAATCCAGTTCCAGTTCTATCATGGAAGCAAAATGCACGAGTTGAGCCCGCAGGTTTTTTATTTCCGCCGAAAAGCCGCCACGCATCTGCTTCATGGCAACCTCGTGACTTATGCGGGAGTTGGAAGAAATAAGGTCGGCTACGGCTTCGGCTTGCGCTAAATCCATTTGCCCGTTCAGAAAAGCACGCTTGGTAAATTCACCGGCTTCGGCCAGGCGGGCGCCTTCACGAAGCAGGATCTTGATGATCTCGGCTACAATGTATTCGGAACCGTGGCAGGAAATTTCTACTACGTTTTCTTTGGTGTAGGAGTGAGGCGCTACAAATAAGCTTACCAGCACTTCGTCGATCAGTCTTTCGCAGTCGCGGATGGTGCCGAAGTGAAGCGTATGGCTTGCTTGCTGCTCCAGGTTTTTGCCCCGGAAAACTTTATTCGTAATGGAAATGGCTTCCGGACCGGAAAGCCGGATAACGGCAATGGCGCCGGGACCTTGAGCAGTCGCCAGCGCCACAATGGTATCTTGAGAAAGGAAATTCAAACTAGTGATTAGGGATTAATGATTAGTGATTAGTAATTCCGGGTTTTTGGGGCCGTATTTGATTAACTGATCTTACGTAAATTCTTTGAGGTCCCCCTTTGGAGGGGGTAGGGGGAGGACAGGAGATTAAACTGATAAAAATTTTGATCAAATAATGTAATCCTCCCCCTGCCCCCTCCAAAGGGGGACTTTCATCTTTCCTGCCTTCGTCAGTTAATTAAGTATTAACCAGGGAAAATGCAGGTTAATTCAAATCCAGCATTTCCCGGTACGGAAATATTTTCCAAACCAACCTGATTCCAAGCCATGCAATTTTTAAGCTGGTGCCGGAAGTACTGGTTCAGGTTTTTCGGCCGGAAAGGTACGGTTTTACTTCTGAGCTTTGAATTCTTCGTAGGCCATTTTCTTGTGGTGGTCTTCGCCGTAGTAGCGCAACAGTTTCTCGAATTCCTTAGAGTCGTAGTAGCCCATTACCGGCGTGAGCATGTTGAATTTTTCGTCGAGGTAAATGGTGCTCGGGTAACCCATTTTGCCCTGCAACAGCTCCACGGCTAATTCATGGGCCTTGTATCTGGGGTTGAAACGGTACGTTTTGCCGTTCAGCACGATGTCTTCCTTCGATTCGGCATCCAGTTTTACGGCGTAGAAATTCTTGTTCACGTACTTGGCAACCTTTTCGTCGGCGAAGGTTGACTGGTCCATTTTCTTGCACCAGCCGCACCAGTCGGTATACACATCGATCACAATTTTGCGGGGCTGCTTTTTCGAAAGCTTTTCCGCCTCCTCGATCGAGATCCAGTTTATCGGGTCTTTCTCTTTTTTATCTTTATCGGAAAACCGGAAGGCTGCCAGCGTTAGCACCAGCAACAGCAAAGCGGGTAAATGGTATCGTTTCATAATCAGAAGTTAAGCTTTACAAATATAACGAAACAGGCATTAGGAACAATACCCAAACTTCAGAACAACTTCCCCTGATCTATTCAGGTAATTAGAGTCAATTCAGAGTGAGCTAAATTATTGCTACTCTTTACTTTACGATCAGGACCGGAATATCCACACTGTGCCTTACCGAATCGATCGTTTCGCCGTAGATCAGGTCTTTAACCATTTTATGCCCGTGCGAGCCCATTACCAGCAGGTCGGCATTGTACGCTTTTACCAGTTCCGGAATGCGCCTTTTCGGGTTGCCGAAACCTAACTGAATGGTAACCTGATAGCCCTGAAGGCGGAGTTGCTCGGCGTACTTATTCAGGTTCAGTTGGTCGCTGGAAGTTTCCTGGTCTTCAATGTCCTGGCCCATTACCAGGGCGCCGGCGCTTTCCACAATGTGAATCAGCAGGTATTCCGCTTCGTGGTGGCCAAACGTAACCGCATTCTTTATTGCCACCCGGTCCGATTTCGAAAAGTCTATCGGAACGGCAATGCGGGTGTAAGTCGGTTTTTTCAGGTTTAGCAAAGTTGCCGGTTCGCCATGGGGTGCCGGGGAAACCGGCTTTAAAATAGTGGATATAAAAGGTTGAAAAGTTATGTAAAGCAGAAGGAAAGCTGCTCCCGCCAGAACCGGTACTACGGTGGTCCAGATCAGGGTAGGATGTTCCGAGGTTTGAAGTAGTTCCACCACTGCCTCGTACACCAGTTTTCCGTTCAGCGCCACAATAATGGTGGTGCAAACCCAGGCGGCCACTTTAATAACCGGGCCAATGGCAAAGGTGCCCATCCGGGTTTTGCTGCTTACAAAGTGAATGAGGGGAATAACGGCAAAACCCAGCTGCATGCTCAAAATAACCTGGCTGAAAACCAGCATCTTTCCAGTTTCATCTTCCCCAAAATAATAGATCACGAACAATGCCGGCAACACCGCGATCAGGCGGGTGATCATGCGGCGGAGCCAGGGTTGGATGCGCAAGTTCAGATAACCTTCCATTACGATCTGCCCGGCCAGGGTTCCCGTTAAGGTAGAGCTTTGGCCGGCCGCGATCAGGGCCACGGCAAACAGAATAGGCGCCCACTTGGTGCCCAGCAACGGCGCCAGGAATTTATGGGCGTCCTGAATTTCCGATACCTCGAACATGCCGTTCCGGTAAAAAGCGGCGGCAGCCAGGATCAGGATGGCGGCATTCACGAACAACGCCAGGTTCAGGGCAATGGCCGAATCGATGAAGTTGAATTTCAGGGCTCGCCGGATACCTTCTTCGGTTCTCTCAAATTTCCGGGTTTGCACCAGCGAGGAGTGGAGGTAAAGGTTGTGGGGCATTACCGTTGCCCCGATGATACCTATGGCAATGTAAAGGGCGGTGTTGTTAGGCAGGTTGGGTACCAGGCCCTGAGCCAGCGCCGGAAGATCAGGTTTGGCAAAGATCATCTGCAGGAAAAAGGCGCCCCCGATAATGGTTATTAATACCAGAATAAAAGCTTCCATTTTCCGCATGCCTTTGTTTATCAGGAAAAGCAGCAGGAAGGTATCGAGTACGGTAAGGGCCACGCCCCAGAACAAGGGAATGTCGAAAAGCAGCTGTAAACCGATGGCCATGCCGAGCACTTCGGCCAGGTCGGTAGCCGCGATGGCAATTTCTGCCAGAAAGTAAAGCGGGTAATTCACCCAGCTCGGGTACGATTCCCGCGAAGCTTGGGCCAGGTCTTTGCCCCGCACTACGCCCAATCGAGCACTTAAACTTTGCAACAGCAAGGCAATTAGGTTCGACATCACCAGCACCCAGATCAGTTTGTAACCGAACTGGCTGCCGCCGGCAATATCCGTCGCCCAGTTGCCCGGGTCCATGTAACCCACGCTCACCAGGTAAGCCGGACCCATAAACGCCAGCAGTTTTCGAAAGAATCCCTTATGAGCAGTAGTGTCTACTGAGGAGTGGACTTCTTCTAAAGACCTCGAGGCATGTGTGTTTTCTCTGAACATTTTAAAATTATTCGGTGCTGAAAACTTAACTGTTTTTAAGGGCAAAACCCTACTGTTTTACCTTTACCGCGATACGAAAATATTCTTCGAAACTTCGGCCGAAACGGATAATTGTTTTTTATGGTCGATGCTGATCTCCAGAGAATTATCGTATTCCATTTTATCGGTTACTTTAAGTTTTGCGCCCAGGTAAATGCCCACTTTGTCGAGGTATTGCAGGAAGAGGGGTTGCGAATCTTTTACCCCCATTACCAGACCCGATTCCCCCGGCGCTAATTCGGAAAGCAGTACCTGTTGCTTCACCGCCATAAAGCCATCTTCGGTCGGGATCGGGTCGCCGTGCGGATCGTATTTCGGGTAACCCAGGAACTCGTCGAGGCGGCGGATGAGCAGGTCGGAGGTGATGTGTTCCAGTTCTTCGGCCACTTCGTGCACTTCATCCCAGTTAAACTTCAGCTTGTCTACCAGGAAAACTTCCCAGAGCCGGTGCTTCCGGACCAGCTGCAACGCCGTTTTCTGGCCGCTATTGGTTAAGGTAACGCCCCGGTACTTTACGTAATTGATGATCTCTTTTTCGTTCAGGCGGCGCAACATATCGCTTACCGAGGCCGCTTTGGTTTGCATTACTTCCGCAATCGCATTGGTAGTTACCGCCCCGTCGCCATCTTCCGAAAGCTTATAGATCGCCTTTATGTAATTCTCCTCGGTAAAGCTTAGCATTTTAATTGCTGATTGTTAATTGCTGATTGTTAATTGTTAATTGTTAATTGTTAATTGTTAATTGTTAATTGTTTTTTATTCTTACTACTCTATCATGGCTTGTGCCTGCCAACTAAACTTGCTGCGTTTTTTACCCAGTATTTCCCTTTAAACATTGAACAGCCTTGATAAACAGTAGGGTTTTGGCCTGAAAACTCCCTAAACATAATTCCTTCAATCAGCAATTAACAATCAACAATCAACAATTTAAATTACCAGCGAATGAGGGCGGAGGCCCAGGTGAATCCGGAGCCGAAGGCGGCTAAACAAACCAGGTCGCCTTTTTTGATCTTGCCTTCGCTGTAGGCTTCGCTTAAGGCGATTGGTACGGAAGCGGCGGTGGTATTGCCGTAGCGCTGGATGTTGCTGTATACTTTATCTTCAGGTAAGCCCATTTTTTGCTGAATGAAACTTGTAATCCGGAGGTTTGCCTGATGGGGGATAAGCATGTCAATATCACCGGGTTTATAGCCGTTTGCTTCAAGTGCTTCGTTAATTACTTCCGGGAATCGTTGCACGGCGTGTTTGAAAACCGTACTGCCGTTCATGTAAGGGTAAATGCTGCCTTCGTCGATCATCTGGTGGGTAAGGCGTTCTTTCTTGATGCTTCCCGGATCGATCACGGCCAGCTCTTCCGCAAATTCGCCCTGGGCGTGTAAGTGAGTGGAAAGAATGCCGGTTTCTTGGTTGTTGGCAGGGGTGAGGACTGCCGCGCCGGCGCCGTCGCCGAAGATCACCGAAACGGCCCGGCCGCGGGTCGAAAAATCCAGGCCGGAGGAATGGATCTCGGAACCTACTACCAGCACGTTGTTGTACATGCCGGTTTTAATGAACTGATCGCCTACCGACAAGGCATAGACAAAACCGGAGCACTGGTTCCGTACGTCCAGCGCCGGAATGTTGTTCAGGCCGAGTTCGCGCTGTAAGAGCACGCCCGAGCCAGGGAAGGTATAATCCGGGCTAAGAGTGGCAAAGATGATCATGTCTACGTCTTGCGGCTTCAGGCCGGCCATTTCCAGGGCTTTTACCGCGGCTTTGGCGCCCATGTTGGCCGTGGTATCCTTTCCTTCTTCAAAGTAGCGACGTTCCTTGATACCGGTCCGTTCCTGGATCCAGGCATCGGTGGTGTCCATGATCTTTTCGAGGTCGAAGTTGGTAACTACCTTTTCCGGTACATAATGCCCGATGCCGGCAATTTTAGAGTTTCGAAGCGCTTTCGTTTCCATATTGCAAGTATAGTTGATTTTATTGAAAGTTTAGATAAGTCTAAAAATAAATTTATATTGAATTATAAGCTTGCTGGTTAAGTGGTTATGGGTTTTTGCGTGAAAATTGATAGCAATTTCTGTTCTTCATTCGCCCAAAACACATCCTGTGGTATTTTTCCATCAGGGTAGAACGTGTCGGAGTATATCCGGGTTAACATCTTTTCTGCAGATTCCTTTTCGAAGTTAACCTGCAGGCCGGCGCGGTTTCTGTTAACAATTTCTTCCCATAGCGGGTTTTCCGGTATAATAACGACTAAACCGTTCGCCAGGTATTCGAACAGCTTGGTGGGGATGCAATTTTGCGTGCTCCGGTTCAGCCGGTAGGGCAGCAACCCGATCTTCGCTTTCCTGATTTGGGCTACGATCTCTGGGTGCGGTACCAGGGTATTTCCCCCGATCAGGGTAATGTAAGGTTTATCGCTTATGCGGTCTTTTAATTCCTGGTAAGTGGTTTCTTTGGGGCAATACCCTATTATGGTCAGCTTTACTTTGTTTTCCAGGCTATGTAGCCGTTCGATAAACGAAATTGCTTCCCAGATGCCATATACCGGGGAGATTGTGCCGGAATAAAGAAAATGCAGGTTGTCGGGTTGAAGTTGAACCGGGATTTTAGTTAAAACATTTTCACCGGCTGCCTGGTTATATTTATTCTCCAGTACGGTATAGTTTTTACCGATAAAAGGAAGTTCGGCTTCATAGGCTTTTTCGGCCAAAAAATAGTGGGAGATAAAAGGGCTCCCCAGTCTCTCGAGCAACCGGACGCCGTTGGCTAAAAACCAGCGCAAGGGTCTGGGGAAAGTTGGCTGAAACCGGATGTTGGCGTAATAGTTCTCCCGTACGTCGTATAAAATTACCGTTCTGAAAAATATCCTATAAAGAATCGTAACCGGCAGTAATTCATAGGTGCTGGCTATAATTACCTCCGGCTTTACTTGAAGCAATAATTTATAATAATTCCTTTGTGCGGCTATTCTTTTAAAACTCAGGCGGCGGAAGTTGAAAATAGGATGAAACCAGATATTATTGGATGTGCTAACGGCATTAGCAGCAAATCCGGCAATATGAATTTCCGTTTCGGGTAGTTTTGCCAGCGACTGTCCCAGCTTTTCAAACATACGGGTATCGTTTACCGGCTTCAGGACCGAGGCAATTAAGATCTTGGTTTTTTGCATCGGTCGAAATTTAATACTTTTGGCCTTAAATCCATTTAACGCTACTATGAGCTTGCAAACTATTATAGAAAATGCCTGGCAGGACCGGAGCCTGCTGCAGGATATAAATACCCAGGAAGCGATCCGCAACGTGCTGGAAGAACTGGACAAAGGCCGCATCCGGGTTGCCGAACCGGAAGGCAATGCCTGGAAAGTAAACGAATGGGTGAAGAAAGCGGTGCTGATGTATTTCCCGATCCAGAAAATGGAAACCATAGAAGTAGGGCCGTTCGAATTCCACGATAAAATTGCTTTAAAGAAAAACTACGCCCAACTCGGGGTGAGAGTAGTTCCTCATGCCATTGCCCGTTACGGTTCTTTTGTAGCCAAAGGCGTAATCATGATGCCTTCCTACGTAAACATTGGCGCTTACGTAGATGAAGGAACCATGGTAGATACCTGGGCTACGGTAGGTTCATGCGCCCAGGTGGGCAAGAATGTTCACCTGAGTGGCGGCGTAGGTTTGGGCGGCGTATTAGAGCCCGTGCAGGCCGCTCCGGTTATTATCGAAGACGGCGCGTTCATTGGTTCCAGAAGCATTCTGGTAGAAGGCGTACGGATTGGGAAAGAAGCTGTGATCGGGGCGAACGTTTGCATTACGGCCAGCACCAAAATTATCGACGTTACCGGCTCCGAGCCAAAAGAATTCAAAGGCTACGTGCCGGAGCGTTCGGTGGTAATTCCGGGTAGCTACGCCAAGAAATTTGCTGCCGGCGAATACCAGGTTCCTTGCGCCCTGATCATCGGTCAGCGGAAAGAAAGCACCGACCTGAAGACTTCGCTCAACGATGCTTTGCGCGAGCATGCGGTGGCGGTTTAAGATTGCTTTCGGAAGAAAATGCTATGAAAAAGGCTGCCAAAACTGGCAGCCTTTTTATTTAAGGGAAAATATCCATTTATAAGTTTTTTTCATTGCCGTCTGCTTTCGCTGACGATTTTATGGGGTAGACAACTGGCTAAAATAGTCTGGCCGGTTTTCAGGTGTTTCTGCTGATCTCAACTTCCCCGGTAAGTAGAATAACCATATGGCGACAAGGTGATAGGCACGTGATAATGCTGATCATCTTTGAGCTCAAACACTACTTCAATGAAGGGATAAAAGGTTGGCTGGTTTTTTTTCGCAAAATAAGGGTTCACGTGGTAGGTCATTTTGTAGATACCCGTTTTGGTTTTGCCGTCCTGTTTCAGAAAGTCTTTGATCCGGCCATTGTCATCGGTGAATTTTTCTTCCAGTACGGCCCAGTTTCCTTTAGGATCTTGTTTGGAGAGCGTAATTTTTACGTTTGGGGCAGGTTTGCCGTTGGTAATATCCAAAATATGGCTCGAAAGCTGATATTGAGTTTCCTGAGCCTGACAAATTCCGGTGGCTGCCAGTAAAATGGCCAGCATAAAAAGGTAATGCTTCATGGTAAGAGAATGGATTGTTTAAGGGTTAATAGTTAAAGCCTCTTTATGAACCTTAATTCGAAGTGAGGTAATTCGTTCTATTCAATCAAATATTCGGTTTCATAAATATTAGCCAAAGCATTAACCAACCAACAGCCAAATTGTTTTGATCTGGTTTAAAATATCAGCCTTAGAGCATGTTTAAAATTCATCCTTTGCGCTGCAAATTTCCATTACCGGAACCTGAGTTTGTCTTTTTCTCGCACCATAGCGCTGCTATGCTGCTCCAAAAAGCCTTCCACAGAACCCGGTACTGAAAATTTTCGCTTGCAAAAATGAAATTTAAACATGCTCTTACTTAGGTTTTGTTGGTAAAGGAGAACTAGCAATAAAAACAACCTTCCACCCCGGCCTGTCCCCTGACAGGCCGGAAGCACTGCCGCCATGCGCATTGTTCAGAAGCTTCCATAAAGCGGTTAATTAAGGTAAAATGTCTGGTGGGTTGGCTACCTGAAGGGAGCGGCGATAGTCCGGCCTGTCGGGGGACAGGCCGGGGGTAGAAAATGTTAGGCCAAAGCAAAAAGTCTGTTTCTGAAAACCGTCAGCTAAAGCAGACGGCAATGAATAATTAATTATAGATCGAGATACACCTTGGGTGATTAGAACCTAAAGGTTAAAGCAGCAAAGCTTATTCCCGGCCATCTCCGATTATCCTGAACACCACATTGCCGGTTTTTTGTCCGCTTTCCACGTATCTATGCGCTTCTACAATTTGATCCAGGTTGTAGTACCGGTCAATTACGGGACTGAACTTGCCGGCTTCGGCTAATGCTTTAAGGAAAAGCAGGTCTTCTTTTTTTAGAATCGGAATCGGAAACAAAATCTTTTTACCGCTTTTGAATGGTCCTATTAGTCCCTTCCAGAGGTTCTCTCCCTTTTTGCCCAATTCCGTAGAAATGTAAGTGCCTTCTGAAGTAAGCAGGGGTTTGCACTGTCCGAAAGAGCTTTTACCAACCGCATCAAAGATAAAACTGTAAGTCTGCCTGGTTTGGGTGAAGTCTTCCTTTTCATAATTAATGACCACATCCGCACCTAAGCTTTTTACCATGTCAACGCGCGCGGTATTGCAAACGGCCGTTACGTGGGCGCCGAAATGCTTCAGCAATTGCACGGCTGCCGAACCGATGGCGCCGGTTGCGCCGTAAACGAGCACGTTTTGCCCCCGGGTAACTTTCGCTGCCCGGATATTATTCAAAGCGTAGTGGGCGCCTTCGGTTAAGGGAGCAGCTTGTTCGTAGGTGAAATTTGCCGGAAGGGTGGTAAAAGTATCGTTTTCATTCAGCGTAAGGTATTCGGCGTGGCCGCCGAACTTTTTCGTGTTAAAGCCGAAAACCTTATCGCCCACTTTGAAGGAAGTTACCCTATTGCCAATGGCTTCCACCTGACCGGCAAACTCACAACCCAAGGCTAAATAATTCGGGTTAATGAGGCCGCTCCATAACCGGTTTAAAACGTATTCCGCGCTCCGGAAACCACAATCGGTCCGGTTAACGGTGGAAGCAAAGACCTTTATTAGTACTTCATTTTCCTTAGGTACCGGTTTGGTTACTTCTTTTATGCTTATAACTTCGGGAGGACCATATTGCGTGTTGACGGCTGCTTTCATAGGGCGGAAGAATAGGGAGCTGTTTAACGGCTTGGGGAAAGTGAAATGATAAGGCCGAAGTAACGGAATATTTTCGGGTTAACCATGCAATTTAAAAGTGTTATTTGCTGAACATGCCTTTGTTTGATCAGGGCCAATAAAAAAAGCACAGCGGAATGGCTGTGCTTTTTGTGTTAATAAAGAGAAAATGCTATCCTTTTCAGTAACAAAAGTGCTTTTTAGGCAATTGCTACCTCACCGGACTTTTTTTTAAAACGGTTGGCAACTACCAGGTCTTTGGTGCCGTGCGTCCAGGAATAGAAACCTTCGCCGGATTTTACGCCTTTGTGGCCGGCCTGTACCATGTTTACCAGCAGCGGGCAAGGAGCATATTTCGGGTTGCCGAAGCCATCATGCAGTACATTCAGAATAGAAAGGCAAACGTCCAGACCTATAAAATCGGCCAGCTGCAACGGACCCATCGGGTGCGCCATTCCTAGTTTCATAACCGTATCGATCTCTTCTACTCCGGCTACGCCTTCATATAAGGAATAAATGGCTTCGTTGATCATCGGCATTAAAATACGGTTGGCAATAAAGCCCGGATAGTCGTTTACTTCCGTCGGGGTTTTGCCTAGCTTCAGGGAAGTTTCCATGATGGCCCGGGTCGTTTCGTCGGAAGTGGAGTACCCGCGGATAATTTCCACCAGTTTCATTACCGGCACCGGGTTCATAAAGTGCATGCCGATCACTTTTTCCGGACGGCTGGTTACCGAAGCAATTTTAGTAATGGAAATAGAAGAAGTGTTCGAGGCAAGAATAGCTTCCGGTTTGGCATGTGCATCCAGGTCGCGGAAGATTTTCAGTTTCAGGTCTACGTTTTCCGTAGCGGCTTCTACCACCAGGTCCGCTTCTTTTACGCCATCGGCCAGACTGGTAAAGGTGGTGATATTGTTCAGGGTTTCCTGCTTCTGGGCTTCGGTTAAATTGCCTTTTGCCACGATCCGATCCAGGTTTTTGGAAATAGTGGAAAGGGCTTTGTCTAAAGCAGCCTGCGAAATGTCGATTAAAGCCACTTTGTAATTACTCTGAGCAAACACGTGGGCAATACCGTTGCCCATGGTGCCAGAGCCAATAACTGCTACCTGATTCATGTATGAGAAAGTTAAAATATGTTTCGGAAGGTAAAACTACTTTAAATTGAGTAAAGTTTTAAGGTTTCCGGACCGAAAATGATGCAATAATCTGAAATTTTTTAACAAGGCAGAAAACCCCCTAAACGGTAGGGGAAGGGCCAAAAAAAGGAATGGAAAGTAACATTTCCGCTGGTTAATTGTTGCAGTTGGGCATCCCGATAAGGTTCAATATAAATCTTTTGCAATATTTCTGCGTACAAAACATCATTACAAGAAAAAACTGGTTTAACGGCCTTAAATCAGCTTTCGGGCCGTAAAATTTAAATCCGCTAAACCGGTGGTTTCAAATTAAAGTACAAAGATTTAAAACTAAACAAACGTGTAACCATGGGAAATCTGCTTTATATAATTGCGGTAATTCTGGTAATTTTTTGGCTCATTGGCTTCCTGGGCTTTCCTAACGAAGTTGGTGGCATCATTCACATATTGCTTGTAATTGCAATTATAGCCGTAGTGCTCCGGCTCATCCGCCGGGCCTGACCTTTGCGTAATACTTTACATTAATACAAATTTCTAACTCTAAACTTAATAAAACTATGGGAAATTTATTGTATATCATCGCTTTAGTGCTGGTAATTCTGTGGCTCATCGGCTTTCTGGGCTTTCCAAACCAGGTAGGTGGCATCATCCACATTTTATTAGTGCTTGCCGTTATTGCGGTAATCCTGCGCCTGATACGCGGAAATGCTTAACGCATTTTTAATATAAAAAAGAAGCCAGCCTGAAATTTTCAGGCCGGCTTCTTTTTATGGGCTTCTTTATCAGATCAGAATAAGTTGATGATCAAGCCGCCCCGGAAGATGGGGTTGGAATAAAGCGAGCGGGAATTCTGGTTCAGGTCTATTAAAAGCATCAGGTCGAAGCCAACCCGGTCGGAAACCATTTGCCGGTAACCGGCGCCTGTCAGTAAAGCCGCCACGTTGTTGCTGAAATCCTTAATGTCGCTCAGCTTTTCGTATTCCACGTGGGCAAAAAACTCCTTATAGACCATCGCCTGGGCAAAAGCTTTTCCGCCAAGCAAAGTGGCATCATAAGGGCCGCTGCTGAAATAAAAATAGCTCATGCCTAAACCCGCCGAAAACCGCTCGGAGATCCGGTAACCCAGAATAGGAGATACCTGTACATTGCTGGTCTGATTGCCGAACGATAAGCCGAAACCGCCGCCGGTAAACAGTTTTTTCCGGAAAGGAGTCTCATCCTTTTCTTTGATTTTTACCTTTTCTTTTACTACCGTATCGGCCGGCGCTTTTTTAACGGCCGGTGGCGGGGGAGGCGTAACGATTACCGGTTGCGGAACAGAAGCCGGCGGCATACCGGTATTCAGTTCCTGCTTCTGGTATGTTGAGTCGGTAACCTGGGCTTGGGCCGTTGTGGCAAATAAGCAAAGGGCCATAACCAGCAGGCCAGCCGCTTTCCAGGTAAGTTGCGAATTAGAGTTCATCCGTTTCAGGCAGTTTCAGAACAAAACGATTTGGTACGTATAATCTTGTAAAGCCCCCTTATACCGCGTAATATTTCTGGCGGAGCGCCTTGATGTTTTCATCGGCCAGGTATTCTTCGTAGCTCATCCGCTTATCGATAATGCCTTTCGGCGTAAGCTCGATAATCCGGTTGGCAATGGTTTCCACGAACTGCATGTCGTGCGAGGCGAATAGTACCGTACCCTGGAAATCTTTCAGGCCGTTGTTCAGCGCGGTGATCGATTCCAGATCAAGGTGGTTGGTAGGCTCATCGAGTACCAGCACGTTGCCGCTTTGCAGCATCATACGGCTCAGCATGCAGCGCACTTTTTCTCCTCCAGAAAGTACGTTTGCTTTTTTCAATGATTCTTCGCCCGAGAAAAGCATACGGCCCAGGAAGCCCCGGATAAAGCTTTCATCTTTTTCCGCGGAATATTGGCGGAGCCAGTCTACCAGGTTCAGGTCGGTGTTAAAGTACTCGGCATTGTCTTTCGGGAAAAAAGCGGACGTAATGGTTGTTCCCCATTTATATTCCCCTTTATCGGCCTTCATTTCATCCATTATGATTTTGAAGAAAGCCGAAGCCGCTAAGTCATTCCGGCCCAGAATAGCAATTTTATCGTTTTTCTCTACCGTAAAAGTTACGTCCTTGAAGAGCAATTCGCCATCTACGCTTTTTTCAATATCGGTTACTTCCAGCAACTGGTTTCCCGCCTCGCGTTCCTGCTTGAACTGAATGTAAGGGTATTTCCGCGAAGAAGGTTTAATATCTTCCAGGGTAAGTTTATTCAGCAATTTCTGACGCGAAGTAGCCTGTTTCGATTTGGAAGCGTTGGCCGAGAAACGACGGATGAATTCTTCGAGTTCTTTCCGTTTGTCGTCGGTTTTCTTGTTCGCATCGGTGCGCTGTTTCAAAGCCAGCTGGCTCGATTCGTACCAGAAAGAGTAGTTACCGGCAAACATCTGGATCTTGCCAAAATCGATATCGGCTACGTGCGTGCAAACCGCATCCAGGAAGTGACGGTCGTGGGAAACCACAATTACCGTATTATTAAAGTTGTCAAGGAAGTTTTCCAGCCACAGGATCGATTCCGAATCAAGGTGGTTGGTAGGCTCATCGAGCAGCAGAATGTCCGGGTTGCCGAATAAAGCCTGGGCCAGTAAAACCCGCACTTTTTCCGAACCGCTCAGATCTTTCATTAAAGAGTAGTGCAGGTCTTCTTTAATGCCTAAGCCGCTCAGCAATTCAGCTGCTTCGTATTCTGCGTTCCAGCCTTCCAGGTCGGCAAATTCGCCTTCCAGTTCCGAAGCCCGGATGCCGTCTTCTTCCGAAAAATCTGGTTTGGCATAAATAGCCTCTTTTTCCTGTATAATTTCGAATAAGCGCTGATGGCCTTTTATTACTGTTTGTAAAACCGGCATTTCGTCGAACTCGAAATGGTTCTGCTTTAAGATGGCCATGCGCATGCCAGCCGGAATTTCCACCGTGCCGGTACGCGGATCGATCTCGCCGGAAAGGATCTTCAGGAAGGTGGATTTACCCGCACCATTAGCCCCGATGAGGCCGTAGCAGTTGCCTGGGGTAAATTTAATGGTAACGTCTTCGAATAAAGTGCGTTTGCCGTAAGCCAAACTCACGTTGGAAGTACTGATCATATATAATAAAGAAAAATAGTATCGGATTCGGCCGCAAAAGTACAGAATTAAAACGGCTTTCGCGAACCGCATTCCTTTTAAAACGGCAAGTTGTTAAGGAATAGTTCCAGGCGTAAAATGCTGGTCATTAGGCAATAATTTGAGCTGAAAGGAAAAAAAAGAAAGGAAAGCACAACACTCGCACTAAAAAATAAGTATAGTAAAAGAGAAATATTCCTGAGCGTTTGGCTTTGGAAAACGTAAATAAAGTTTAACTCATTTTCTTAACGATAAAATTATGGCTTTAAATTCTGTTTCAATTGAAAAAACCGGGGGCTGGTACGGGTTTCTGAATGGACTGGCTCTTATTGCCTATGCCCTTATTCTGCAGATCACCCACCTGGCTGATGTGCCCATTCTGAGGTTCGGCTTCCTGGTCATATCCGTAATCTTTATCTGCATGTCTATTTCCAGTTTAAAACAGGCAAGAGGCGGCATGGTCCGATACTTGCAGGGGATAGCCGTTGGCTCGGTTACTTCCATTGTGGCTACGGTTATGTTTGCCTTTTTTACCGTGATCAATATTCAGTTCTTCGGTTCCAACATCATCGAAATTCTTCAGAGTGAGAATACGATGGGTGAACATCTGACCCTGACCTCAGTCTTTTTAGTAATTACCATGATTGGTATTCCGGGCGGGGTCTTAACTTCCTTCATTGTCATGCAGTACTTTAAACGACCAGATCATAAGTTTTCCCAATAAAAAATCTGAATAAATTAAACTATCCATTCCCTTATAAAAAGCAGGCTTTTAACAGGCCTGCTTTTTTTTGCCCGGCAAGTATTGGATTGATAATGAAGAAATAACGGTAAAATGCAAATCAATTAAAAGTGGCTTTCGTTATATAGTTATAAAAAATCGCTTAGTAAATAATAAAAACATTTGTTTAATAATATTATTGCGTTTTATAATTATGAAAAAAGTTTTACTTGCCTTGTTTTTTGCTTCCGGTTTCCTGCAGGTTCAGGCCCAGGAAACGTCGTCTCCGATCGAATTTAATCAGCTTGCCTTCAAACCAGCTGCCGATTCCGTTTCTGCCGATTCGCTGGCAGCGGCACCCATCGAAATTGTTATTCCGGATATTCCGGCCATTGTAAACCGCAAAACCGTGGAAGAAGAAAGCCGGGATCTGCAACGCAACCTGCTTTTGAACGAAGCGCAATACGAGCAAGTAAAAGAAATAAATAAAGAACGCCGCCAGATGATCGATGCCGTGATCAGCATGTACCCGCATGAACCGAAGAAACGCAACGACCGGATTATAGAACTGGAAAAGCAGTATGATCAGGAATTTGCTACGGTATTAAATAGTAATCAGCTGAACGAATACCTTGCGCTGCACAACCGGCAGGAAGATGCTCCGGTAAAACCAAAAACGCCTGAGGGCCCTTCGTTTAACAGCCAGATCCACACATTTATTGAACGCGCCCTTACCCAGGTAGATACCAGCAGGGTAGAAGTGGTTAATATTTCGGTCCGGAACGCGTTGCCGAAACTTGAATCCGCTTTAGGCGGCCGCACCTTTAAGAAAACGCTAACGCCTGTTGAGATAAAGCAGGAAGATTTGAATCAGCTGGAAGTAAAAGAGGAAGTTGCTTTATCTGAAAACGAAGAACCCGGGAAACAATCCAATAAAGCTGCAACTGATAAAAAACTAAACCTGGCCATAGCTGCGGAAGATAAATAGTTCAATGGCGGTTTGGCAACTCCGGCTTCCGGTCAGCAACCGTAAACACCTGGAAAGAAGCATCTGGATATTTGTATCCAGACCAAAGCCTTGGAAGTTTGTGATTCCGGAAAATACAAAATTATTTACCTTTTCAGCTTTTGCGATTATTAAGGGCCTTTTTCCTCAGGAAGGAAATGTATTAATATTCGATGTCCTGCAACAATTCTAGTGGATCTATTCATTGCCGTCTGCTTTAGCTGACGGATCCGTTAGCTAAAGCAGACGGCAATGAATTGGTGAAAAGGTTAGTTTCCGGCCTGAAATTATTATCTTTTTGTTTAAGGCTTCGTCAGATAAGAAAGGTTGGAACTGCACTGGTAAACGGTGCAGTTTTATTTTTTTACCGGCACCTCAAAACGCACTTCTTTTACAAAGCCCAGTCCGTTAACGGTAACCAGTAATTTGTTGGCGCCGGAAAGGTGGCTTTTATCCTGGCATTGCAAACCAGGCTCCACGTAGTACGTGTAAATATTTTCGTTTTTATCTGTCAGGCTGTTGGCTTCGGGAATGCCGAATAATTCTTTGGCGTCCCGGAAGGTGGTGCCAGCCAGTTCGCCGCGCATTTTTTCCAGTTCCGGTAACAGGTTTTTACGCTCGCCTTTGCAGCCGTATGGGTCCGCTTTCCAGGCGGCCGAATCGAAATTATTTTCCGGGGTCGATTTGCCACAGCCTGGTAAAAAAGAAAGAAATAGTATAAAGATCGTGGTTCTCAGGAAGATAACTGGTAAAAAAAGCTTTTTTTTTCGTGAATATACTTTCAAAAAAGAAACGAATTTCATAATTTCAATTGTTCAAGGGGCTAATTTATAAAAACCAGTTAACGTATGCACAAATTTACTTTTATTATTGCAGGTTTATTTTTTCTCAACACTTCCTCGCCTGCCGTTAGCAATTCCTCTTTGGAGAATGATCGTAAAATAAGCGTAGAGTCGGCCCGGATCGCCACTTTTGAGCTTAATATGAATAACACCTATAACGGGGCGCATCTCCAGGATTCCGGCCTTGATTATGAAATATTCCGCAAAGCGCTGATCGGCTATTATAATTTAAAAAGAACCAGCCCTGTAACCATTAAGAAATCCGTTCTCAGCATCATCGATTTCAACAAAGCCAGCTCCGAAAACCGTTTGTGGATCATCGATATCAAATCGAAAAAACTTTTATACAATACTTTGGTAGCGCACGGGAAAAACTCCGGCGAAAACTATGCCCGCAAATTCTCGAACGTACCGCAATCGGAAATGAGCAGCCTGGGTTTTTATGCCACCAACCAGACTTACATCGGCAAACACGGCCTTTCCCTGAAATTAACCGGCCTGGACAAAGGCTTTAACCATAATGCTTTCCAGCGGGCCATTGTAATTCACGGCGCCAATTACGTAAGCAAAAGTTTTGTAAACCAGCATGGCCGTCTGGGCCGGAGCCAGGGTTGCCCGGCTTTACCGGTTGCCCAGTCTTCCGACATCATCAATACCATTAAGAATAATTCCTGCCTGTTTATTGTCGGACCGGAGCCAAAATACAATTCCAGTTTTCTGAAGCTGGAACCGGCGCTGGCCACGTTCGCTTTGGAGATGGAGAAGGCCCAGGAAAATATCTAAGCCAGCTTTATCCGGATTTAAGCTGAAAAGCAAAAGCCCCGCAAATAGCGGGGCTTTTTTCGTTTATTTCCTACCGTTTTTCAGGCCCGGTCGCCGGTGTGTTTAATTAAGCTTATTCCGGAAAAGAAAAAGATCATGCCAACTATGAAGGGAACCAGGGCCGTGATCTGGTTGGTGCCCAGGCCGGCCACTTTGCCACCGTTCATAAAAGCGTATGCGCCCATAATTATTCCGATTATACCCAGAACCGTAAGGATGGCGCCGAAGGTGCGTTTTAAGTTCATATACCGTTTAGATTTCGTAAAAACCTTCTTACGCATTTCCATGCGCTCAGTTATATTCTGCCGCTAATCCTGAATCCTCTAACCACCAATACGGCAACCCAAACTAAAAAAAAGCGTTCATTCAACATATTTAGCGGCAGGGGAGTGCAATGATCCTGAAGCTGTATTTACCTACTAAATCATTTAACTAATGCGCGGATCTTTAAGATATGTTGCAGCCTTACTAATTGCACTTTTTTCGGTAGTTAGTTATTTATGCAAACGCCAGCACAACGAAATTACCGGCGAAACTCAGCACATTGACATGACGGCCGAACAGGAAATTGCCCTCGGCCTTCAGGCAGCGCCCGAAATGGCGCAGCAATACGGCGGCCTGCACCCGGACCAGGAAGCAGCAGCCAGGGTAAAAGAGATCGGGCAGCGGATCGTGGCGCAAACCAAGGCCGGTCAATCGGCCTATAAATTCGATTTCCATTTGCTTGCCGATGAAAACACGGTTAATGCGTTTGCCTTGCCTGGCGGACAGATCTTTATAACGGCCGGCCTGCTGAAAAACCTGCAAACCGAAGGCCAGCTTGCCGGCGTGCTGGGCCATGAGATTGGCCACGTAGTAGCCCGCCATTCCGCCGAACAGATCGCAAAATCGCAACTAACCCAAGGCCTGACGGGGGCCGCCGCTGTTGCTGCCTACGATCCGGATCGCCCAAGTTCGGCCGGTACCGCTGCTGCTGCTGCCATGATCGGGAAACTGATGACATTGAAATACGGGCGGGACGATGAACTGGAATCGGACCGGTTGGCGGTGCGGTTTACTGCCGAGGCCGGCTATGATCCGAATGCCATGATCCAGGTGATGGAGATTCTCGATCGGGCTTCTGGCGGCGGCAGCAGAGGACCCGATTTCTTCCAAACTCACCCAAACCCCGGCAACCGGATCGGGGAAATTCAGCGCGCCATTCAAAACGAATTCCCGAACGGATTACCGCCAGGACTGGTGCCGTAAATTATTTGCGTCCTTTTCCCGAAGGATAAAACCTTATCGGCCTAACTTCGAAAACGGTAGAGATTTAAACCAAAAAGCCAGGCTTCTGCATTTTTATGGGCGCTAAAAAGCTTCACCATATCCTGTTTGTCATAAACCCTATTTCCGGCGGCATCGATAAGGAAACTGTTATCTCCGAAATTGAAACGTTTTGTGCAGCGGAAGGAATTTTACTCTCATTTTTTGACACCACCGGCGAAAACGACCTGGAAAACCTGAAAGAAGCGCTCCGGCAGAAAGACTACAACGCTGTGGTAGCCGTAGGCGGCGACGGCACGGTGCACTTGGTAGGCAACGCCCTGATCCATTCCGAAACGCCCATGGGCATTATTCCCATGGGTTCCGGCAACGGCCTTTCGAAAGATGTGGGAATACCACAGGACCTGCCCGGGGCCTTAGGAGTACTGGTGAATTACACCATCCGGCCCATCGATACGCTGGCAGTAAACAATTACATTTCCGTGCATATTACCGACCTTGGTTTTAATGCGCTGGTGGTAAAACTTTTCAGCGAAGCCAGTACCCGCGGCCCCGGCACCTACGCGTTTGTAGCCATGCAGCAATACCTATCTTATGAATGCCGGGAATACAAAATCGAAACCGATAACGGTACTTTTTCCGGACCGGCGTTTATGGTAACTATTACCAATGCCAACGCCTTCGGAAGCAACGCTACTATAAACCCGACCGGCATTATAGACGACGGGAAGTTTGAAATTTGCCTCATCGAACCCTTCCCCAAAACGGCTGCCCTTGGCTTATTGTACCGGCTCTACCACGAATCTATTGGCGCTTCCGATTATACCCACATCATCAGCTGCCGCGAAGCCACCATTTATAATCCCAACCAGGAAGTAGGCCACATCGATGGCGAACCGATCGATCTGGGGGAAAGAGTGATCATTAAGATCCTGCCGAAAAGCCTTCGCCTATTATTGCCAAAGCAAATTCCGGATTCCTCGGAAAATGATTAAAAGCTGATTTGAAAATGGTTGTCATGTTGAGCGACAGCGAAACAACTTGTTGGCTAGTAGCAGTACCGTTATTTCTGGCTATTCTGCTGTTAGCCGACGAGGTCCTTCGCTGGCGCTCAGGATGACAACCTTTTTTTAAGGCTGACTTGGAAATGACTTATTAAATTGAATAACTTAAAATGGGATACCCTAAGTTGAGAAAGGAGTTTACCTAGTCTCCGGTTCCTGACCTTTCAATTTTTCACCCGAAATTTCCTTCGCATCCCAAATCTTCCAGCGGAAAGCTTCGGTAGTTTCTGCGTTTGAATCCGGTTCCAGCACTCTGAGCCAGGTTTGGTCTTCGTAAAAATCGATCACAAAAAAGCCTTTGTGTTCGTGGGTGAAGGTGGCTTTCCGGCCTTTTTTTACGAAGGTGGTTTTGCTGCCGGAGCCACTGATAATAAAGTGATTGTTCTTTAAATTGAAGTATTGCAGGTTATGGTCGTGGCCGGCCGCGTAGATTATATTTTCGTGCACCTGCAAAATGTTTAGCAATTTCTTGCGCATTTTCCGGTAACGCGGGTGCGACATGTCTTCGTTAGCGCCGAAATATTTGCGGTACAGCGGGTACAAGGAACCTACCACCGGAAAAGGGATGTACATTTTTTTATGGGCGGCCGTTAGCGGAAACAGGTGCTGCTTCACGGTGAATTTTCCGCCGTGCAGGGCGTTGCTGTAAAGCGGGTGGTGCGCCGCAATAATGATGCGTTTATCCTGATTTTGTTTCAGCAGGGCAGCCAGTTCGGTAAAGAAGTCTGTTGGTTTTTCCTGATGACAGCCGCCCGTTTTGCCAATCGGTTTTTTCCCGCTTTGCACCCACCATTGCGTATTCAGCACGATCATTAAAAGGCCGGGAGCCAGGTCTACTACACAGGGACCCAGACAACTGTTTTGCGGCAGAAAAGCTTCGGGATAATTGAACCAGCTAAGTATGTATTGTTCCTGCCGTAGAATGTAAGTGTAACCGTCGGAGCGGCCTTTATTCCAGTCGTGGTTGCCGCCGATAAAGGTTACTTTGCCTTCGTAATTGTCGAAAATCTGAAGCTGGGCCTGAAGTTTTTCTTCCGCGCTTTGCCTTTTCCGGTCCTGCACCGGCGGTATGCCTTTGGGGTAAACGTTATCGCCCAGAAATACTGTCCAGCTGTTTTTGCCGGCCTGCTGTACCCAGTTTTCCAAAAGCTTTAATACCGGGTCGGATCCTTCGGTGGCTATGTTGCCGGTATCGCCGATCAGGGCTACGGAAAATAACGGTTTTTGGGCGGGCGGCACTTTTTCCTGCCAGTTCCTTACCGATTTCCGATAATAGGGCTGGTGCCGGTATTTTCTTTCACGGAGGTAGGTAATTAAAAACCACAGGAAAAACAAACCAAAAACGAACAGCAGGAAATTCAACATCAGGCGGTACTATTTTTAAAGCCTATACGTAAACTTTCCGGCCGTTGCCGATTAAAAATTAGGCGGGATCAGGTTTTTAAAATGACCGTTCAGTTTTACCCGTTCTTTCAGTTTTTCGGTTTCCAGCACTACTGGCACTACTTTCATTAAATGCTCCAGCACAATTTCCTGCCGGGTGCTTTCGCTTTCGGCCGTCAGCAATTCAAATTCCTGGTCGGTGGTAAGGCCTATCTGGTGCCCGATATCGAAAATTTTATAGTCTTCCGTAAGGGTGGTGATCAGTTTATTTAAACCGAGGGCTTCGTATAACTGGTGTAGCAATTCTGTAATCTTCAGCTTGATCACCACATCCTCGTCTTCAATATTTTCTACGTCGTTTATTTTGCCGCCGGCGTAATCTTTCCCGGGCAGTTTGTTGTAAAACTCTTCGATCCGGATAATGTTCAGGCCCTTGGTTTTGATGTCCATTTCCCCGCCTTCGTATTCCTTTTCAATGCTTAACACCTGCAATTTGGTGCCCACCGAGCTCAGGCCGTCTTTCAGGAAAGGCGGAATGCCGAAAGCGCCTTCTCCGGCTAGGCTGTCTTTAATGAGTTTTTTATAGCGGGGCTCGAAAATGTGCAGGTTCAGTTTCTCACCGGGGAAAACCACCAGGTTCAGCGGAAATAAAGGAAGCGTGTAGGCCATAAAATTAGGTTAAGAGTAAATTTAAAAAGGTGAATACAACTTACTTTCGGTTGCAAGTTAAACAATGAAGCTTTTAACGCTTTACATAAACACGTTTCAAGCCTGCCAATGTTGGTGTTTTCACTAAATTTATCCAGTAGCCGTAGCAACTTCTTACTGCTCTCAAGCGAAAACGCCACTAAGGACTTTTCCCGGATGCTTATAAGAAATAGTAGACCAGGTTTTTTCCAAAAAAGGATGCGGCAACCATTTCGGTGTTTTTCCGGCGGAATTGGCTTAACTTTGTACATTCGTTTAAAACAACCTGGTTATGTCCCGCTTTAGCAATGAATTACGTATTGCCCGCACGCTTTTCCTGAGGCTGGTACTTACGCTTTTCCTCATAAGCATTCTCTGGGTGTTGATTTACCGTTGGTTTTCGCCACCGGCCACCTTGCTCATGCTGCAACGCCGCGCGGCCCCGGCCCAGCTGGATGAAACCGGAAAAACCAAGATCCGCTACGACTTTGTAGCCCTGGAAGACGTTTCGTACCACGTACCGCTTGCCCTGGTTGCCGCCGAAGACCAGCTTTTTACCCACCACAACGGTTTCGATTACGATGCCATATTCAAAGCTTTTCAGAAGAACAGGAAGGGGCGCAAAATTGTTGGCGGCAGCACCATCAGCCAGCAGGTTGCCAAGAACGTTTTTCTCTGGCACGGCCGGAGCTACATCCGCAAAGTGGCGGAAGCTTATTTCACCATGCTTATAGAATTGCTGTGGAGCAAGCACCGCATCATGGAAGTTTACCTCAATATTGCTGAAATGGGCGATAAGGTTTTCGGTATTGAAGAAGCGGCGCAAAAGTACTTTAAGAAATCAGCCAAAGACCTGAATGCCTACGAAGCAGCAGCCATTGCAGCCGTACTGCCCAATCCGATAAAGTTCTCGGTTACCAATCCATCCGGCTACATCACGCGTAAAAGGGCGAAAATCCGCAAAAATATGAACAATTTAGGCGGCAAAGTGTTTATTAAACCTCTGATCAATAATGAGATATAACTTTCTTTGCCTTGTATTTGCTATTTTCTGGTTATCAGGCTGTATCTCGTCCCGGCTCCAATCTCAAAACGCGAAGACCGGCACCCGAACGGTTTTAGACCAGCAGGTTATCAGCTGGAATAAAGGCGATCTGAATGGGTACATGCAGGGCTACTGGAAATCGGACTCGCTGCAGTTTATCGGCAAGAACGGGGTTACCTACGGCTGGGAGAAAACGCTGCAGAATTACCAGCGCGCTTACCCGAACCCCCAAGCCATGGGCAAGCTGGCCTTCACCGTTCTGCACGTAAACGACATAAACCCGACGGCAGCTTACGTAACGGGTAAGTGGAGCTTAACCCGGACCATCGGCAACCTGGAAGGTTACTTTACCTTACTTTTCCGGAAAATAGATAATGAATGGAAAATTGTAGCTGACCACTCCAGTTAAGCTTGCGGGCCGGCTAAAGTGGCGTCTACTTTGCCTGGTATCTCGCCTTTGTCCTGGGCTTTTTCTTCTGCAATTTCCGGAATGGTTTCGGTATAGATGAGGCCGGCTTTGGCGGCATGTTCCGCGGCATTCACCGTGTTTTCTACCAGCACCATTTCCACTTTGCTTTCTTTTAGTCCTTCCGAAATGCCTACTACAATTTCGGCCCGCTCCGCCAGCTTCACATCGCGAATGTAAATTGCCAGAATGCGGCCGGGATGGTTTTTTACCACCGTTTCATAAATGCGCGCATCTTCCTGTCCGCTGTCGCCAACCAGCACAAAGTTTAGTTTCGGGTAGGTGATCAGGAGGTTCTCGATCTCCTTTAGCTTGTGGCTCATGTGGTCGCTTTTTATGAACTTGTCCTGATCTATTCCTAAGTCGCGCAATAAGATGGGGCCGGCCGGAATTTCATTCAAGTCCAGAAAATCGTGCAGCAAATCATAGGTATTCCAGGGACTGCTCGAAACGTAGAAAAAAGGGTTGTTTCGTTTTCCGTTCCGGCCTAATTGCAACGATTTGTAAAAAGCGGAAACACCAGCAAAGGGCAATCTGGTGCGCGCATTATTAAAGAATACGTTGCGGGCGGTTGCCAGCATACTCGTAGCTCCGGTCTCCACAATAGTATCGTCTATGTCGCTGATAATGCCGTATTCGGCGTCCGGCGGCGGAACCAGTACCTGAGCGTTGGTTTTAATCTCGTGGTTCAGGGGAACGGGCGAGTCTACCAGTTTAATTTCTACCTGGTGCCAGATGCTGCTGAGTTTAAGCGGGGCGGCAGGCTGGAGGTTTAAGGTAAAATAGCCTTCTTCGTCAGTATAAACGTCGATTTCCTGGTCTTCGAAACATATCTTTAAATGGGCATTCGGAATTTCGTCGCTTTCGAACCGCTTGTACATGTTCCAGAGGTTGTCCCACAGGGAATCTTCCTGCTCCGGGCCGGTTATGCCTTTATCTACCAGTACGCGGCCCTTCACGTAAAGCCTTTCCGGGGTGCCGTAACTCCGGTAAGTAACCACTTGTACCGGTTCAAATAAACCAAAACGGTTGCGGAAATCGAAGATCAGGCCGTCGAGTTTGTCTTCTACTTTGTCGCCGGTCTTTAACAGGTATTTCTTCCAGTCTGCCATAAGGTAAGGGGATGCTTGAATATGCCCCTAAACGAAATCAGCCTGCAAAGGGTGCAGGCTGATCGTTAAAATGGTACCGTTTAGCGCTTAAAAAGTAAGGTTTCTTATAAGCGTCTGGTAATTGGTTTCGGAAGCAGGCGCTACCGGTTTAATACAGTTGTCGGCGGTGGCTTTATCGGTAATGGCTTTAATGCGTTGCTCATCGCCCGGGTGCGTGCTTAAGAAAACCGGCGGTTTACCGGCTTGTTCTTCCTGCTGCATTTTCTTGAAGAATTCCGCTGCACCATCACAGGTATAATGCGTATCGCCTAAGTATTCCACGGAATAAGAATCCGCTTCTGTTTCAGCATCACGGCCAAATTTCAGGGTAGCCAGACCGGCGCCGATCTGCACCAACTGGTTCTGGTTTTCGCCTAACAGAATGGAAAGTAGTACGCTTAAACCGTATTCCCGTTCCAGGGCTTTGGACGTGTGGCGGCGGTCGGCGTGGGCAATTTCGTGACCCAGTACGCCGGCCAGTTGGTCTTCGTTGTCGAGTTTTTTAATAAGGCCGGTGAAAACGTAAATATGGCCGCCAGGCGTGGCAAAAGCATTCAGGGTATTATCGTCTTTAATGATCTTTACATTGTAGTTGAATTCCTGCCGGTAGCTGATTTTGTCGGAGCTCAGGATCTTCTGCACAATGCCATTGATTTGCGCGTAAGCATCCTTTACATTCTGGCGGGAATCAGTTGGTAGTAAAAGCTTGTCCTGGTAAATGGAGTCGGTTTGGGCAGCTACCTGGTTGCCCAGGGCTATGTCATCTTCGATGGAAAAAATAATGCGTTCGCCGTTTTTGTCTTTGGCGCAACCCGAAAATAAAAGGGCGGAAGCCACGCAAAGCGATGCAATGAAGTTAAAAGAAAACAATCGTTTCATATTCAGATAAGTTTGTTTTTGTAGTGTAGCACTCATTAGAAAATAGCGTGCCAGTTCTGTTTTTATTGTTAGGTCCGGTAATTAAACTGAAGGCGTTTACGCAATCCGGCCGAAATTTGATAAGTTTTTTTCAAATAAACTATAGCATTTCCGGCGGAAGAAGCACTTTTAAGTTCAGATCTGCCTTCAAATATGAAGGCTTATGGTGTTAAAGCCTTCCCTTCCAAACGGTAGCTTTCAGGGAAAAAAACTAAAGCAATTCCCGTTTAATTTTTTCGGCACTGGAAGCGGAAACTAAAAGCAAAACAACCGTTAAAGCAAACAGGCTGCCGTAAAGCATCAGGCCATTTTCATTCAGCATTCCGGGAGTAAAGCCAGTGCCTTTGATGCGGAAAAAGGCCAGTACGTTCCAGGCCAGGGCCGCCGCATTCAGAAACAATTGCCCGACCATGGCCGAAAATCCCCAGTAATGGCGGCGGTTCATAAAGTGTGACCAGGTCATTACCCCGAAACCGAACGCACCTAACCAGAAGGAATTGGTAAGGCTGTTGGCCCGGAAACAGAAAGCGGCGCTGCCAAGTAAGATCAGGCCGTAGAAAGCAAATCCAAACGATAAATTTTTCGAATTCATGCGGCAAAGTTCGGAAATTTCCGGGGCATTATTTTCCTGCCGCCCGTTAAAAGTAACCCTTTTGGCAGAATGTAAGTTTCAGGAAAGAAATACATCCCGATTACCATGTCCGTTAAAACTCTCGATGCAGATGTTCACAACCTGTATGCCGACCCAACCTTATCTGCAAATTCCGCCGGGCTCCGTTACATTCCCGATACCAAACCCGGCATCTCCCGCACGCAAAGGAAAGACGGTTTTGTGTACACTGATGCTAAAGGCAATCCGGTAACTGATGAACGAACATTAGCCCGAATAAAAAAACTGGTTATTCCCCCGGCCTGGATTGATGTCTGGATCTGTGCTTCGCCCAACGGCCATTTGCAGGCTACTGGCCGCGACACGAAAGGGCGGAAGCAATATATTTATCACCCCGAATGGAACCAGTCCCGCAACCAAACCAAATTCGGCCGGATGCTGGCTTTCGGCAGCATGCTGCCCCAGATCCGCCAGGCCATAGAAGCCGACTTGCGTTCGCACGGGCTTAGCCGCCGCAAAATTACCGCCATTGCCCTTAACCTGATGGACCAATCGTTGATCCGGGTCGGGAACCGGTATTATGCGCAATCGAATCAATCGTACGGTTTAACTACTTTGCGCGACAAGCATGTGAAAATTTCGGGCGCGGAAATAAAGTTCGAATTTGTGGGAAAAAAAGGCGTGGCGCATACCATTTCCATTAAAGATAAGCGCCTGGCGCAACTGGTAAAAAAATGCCGCGATATTCCGGGCTACGACCTTTTTCAGTACTACGATGAGAACGGCGACCGCCGCACCTTAGAATCCGGCGACATCAACCATTACCTGAAGGAAGTGACCCAAACCGATTTCTCAGCCAAAGATTTCCGGACTTGGGGCGGTACGGTGCGCATGGTAGAATGCTTGGAAAGCAAACTGCACGAAAGCCCGGAAACAGACAAAGAAAAACTGGTAAAGGAAGCCTTTAAAACAGTAGCAAAAGGCTTGGGAAACACGCCCAGCGTGTGCAGCAAATACTACGTGCACCCCCAGGTAATAGACCTTTTCAAAACCGACAAACTGGTAAATTTCCTGAAAAAACACGATGCTACTAAACCACAAAATAAATACCTGAGCGGCACGGAAGAGCTGGTTATAAAAATGCTGAAAAGCCTTTGATAATGTGCTAATTGTTTAATGTGCTATTGTGCTAATTTGGTAAGGTGGTAATTTGGAAATTGGGTAATGATTGATTCGAATAATCCCTTTAGCCTATTAGCGAAGTAGCGTAGGGTTTAAACCCAATGCTGTCAACTTAAGGAATTATTGCTCTTTCAGACATCTATGTCTGAAAGTAACTGCCGGGGACATCCTTGTCCCCGTATCCATACACGCGGACAAGGATGTCCGCATCAGATTTCGTTTCGGACATAGTTGTCCGAAACAGCGATACCAGTTAATATAAATACTTAAGTTGATGGCATTGGTTTTAAACCCTATGGTACTGAGAAAATTTATGATCTTATTCCATTTTCCGATTAACCTACGACTCCTGAAATAATAATTAAATTAATCATTTAACCCATTCACCCTATTTACAACTCCAACACATTATCACATTACCATATTAAGAAATTAGCACATTATCAAAGTCCTTCCCGGTCATAAGCATGAATGGCTACGTCTTTGCTGAGTTTCTTTTTGATCTCTGGCGTTAGCTCCATCTGGATGCCGCGCTTGGTGTCGTAAACTTTAATATTCCGGTTGGAGCCGGAAATCTTAGAAGTATCGGTTAACTCATCTTCGCCTTCGCCGCCGTATACGTTCAGGCGGATTGCTTTCCGGGCCTGGCCGCTTATTTCAAATTCATCGTTTCCGCCGAGGCCGTGCAGGGTAATGGCATCGGTTTCATCCGGGTGAAAGGTGCGGCTGTAAAAAGGTTCTTTCTCTTTGGAGCCTTTGCGAAATACTTCCACTTTGGTTTCGCCGGAAGGCAGGCGGGTCGCCTTAAATATTTCCGGTTCGTCGCTGCCGGCCACGGTTACATCCTCGGCCAGGATCTCGTAAATTTTAGCGGCGGCTTGCGGAAGTTTATCACGGCGACTCTTCAATCGGAAAATGGTAACCGGGCCGGTTTTGGCGTAGATCGGAGCCGGCAATTCCCTGAAAGCCCGCTCAATTACGTCATCGGTTAAAGCAGCTTTTATTTCTTCAGCATGCCGGACCCATTCGGCTTGGGTAACCTCATTTAAGGCGCGGGCATCGATGAAACGCGCGTTAAAAAGCCAGCCGGGCAGGTAGCCGTAATCTTCATGAAAAGTCTGGAATTTTTTAAGCAGCAGGCGGTTACTGGCCAGCCAGGTAATAATGCCGTCCTCGAAACGGTAAAAAGTCTGGTCGCGGTCTTTGGGTACCGGTTTGTACAGGGTTTGGCCGTCATTTTTATACACCGCCCATTGCCACTGGCCTTCGTGCCGGTCCCAGTCACCGATCAGGACATCGAAGAGGCGGCTCCGGGCAAAAAGGCTTTGGTCGATCTGGTAATTATTCTTTTCGAAGCGGTTCAGCAGCATTTCTTCGCTGTCTACCAGATCGGTGGCATTGCCGAACATCGGCGTCAGGTTTTGCTTGCCGTCGAATTTTTCTTCCAGCAGCATCACTTTCCCGTTTATGCGTGGAGAAAATTTTCCGAAGGTGCTGTCGTTTTCGGTTACATAGTAGATTGCCGGACTGGTGTAAAAGATACCGGCTGCTTTGGAAAGGTCAGGTAATACCAACGGAGCAAACGGATTGGCAGCGGAGGTCTGGTCGCGGACCACATTTACCACGAAGGATTTGCGAAGCCCTTTGGGCAGCGTTTTCTGGGGATCTTTGTCCAGGGAGCGGAGTACGTATTGCTTGCCGGTTTCTGTTTTTAACGTAAGGCTGGTGGTCTGAAAGCCGCCGCCAAGCGAAACCGGCGAGAGGCCGCCCTGCGCTTCCTGCATCCGGAAAACCGGAAGCTTTACCGGGGTAGCCCAAAGTTCGCGGTAATGTTTGCCGAAGAAAAGCCGTTGTAAAAAGCCCTTGTCATAATGGCGGCCAACGGTTACAGTTACGCTGTCGGGAATATTTCCGGAGGCAATTTTTTCTTTTTCAGCCTGATCCACAAGGGCTGTTTTCTGAAAAAAATTAGACCGGGCACAGCTTAGGCAAAAACTCGAAACAAGAAATAAGATAAGGATGGACCTTGGCATTCAATTCTGATTTTTTCCTGTTAACGGAAATTTTCAGGAAAGTTTCAGGAATAACGATATTTCTATATTACCTGCCGTCGGATTTCTCCAATCAATGCTGAAATTTCAGGCGAAGGGTAGTGGTGAAAAACTTCCCTGCAACCGGCAGCTTCCGGAATTGATTTGTATGTGATAAGATTTTAACTTGAAGCGATGGGCCTTCTTTACTGCCTTATAATCTTTTAACGGTAGGTTATCAGCCTGAAAAAACTAAGGAGTAACCTCAAGCCACTTTTTAATAATTACCTTCAACTGATCTTGTTTCCTTTTCACATCCGCCATATCCTTAAAAGTGGCAGTAGCACGATCGGGAGCCACCCAGGTAAGTAAACCGCTTTCGTCCTGAAATAACTGTTCTTTTGTGCCGGTTTTCTTTACGCCGCAATGGAAAATTAGCCTGAAGCAATCTTTTCCGTGCAGGTTGAAGGTTATCCGGTCGTCGCCCTGCAGGCAGAAGCTCGGCGCATTCCATTTTATGTGCTCGGTTAACTGGCTATTGGTGTTTAAAATGATCTTCCGTACTTCCTCTATTTCCGGTTTTAAAGGATGTACCAGATTTTCCAGGAACGCAGCAACCTGCTCCGGACCGGTCTTCTTTTCAGGTTTTGCTTTTTTAGTGGGTAAAGTCGTGCTCATAATTGCTGGTTATAAGTTTTAAATGCTGACCAAGTAGTAATTCTCACTTTTAAGTCCCCTTTTGAAGCTAATCTTAAAAGGAAAAAATCCGGACCGGTTTTTAATGATAAAAACCTTGGATTTAAAGCAGTTTTATACGCTAGCGGTCATCTCGACGCCAGGAGAGATCTCCGAAATAAGGTAGAAAAGCCAGAATAAAAGACACTACCAACTTGATGAGATCTCTATTGGCGTCGAGATGACTTAAAATTTTCACCCTACAAGATTAGCCTCAGGCGGACGCATGCTTCGCGCAATTAACCTTCGTAATTTAATAACAAGCTGCTTTACACGCTACATTAATTTTGAAAAGAAGCATTAGGTGCCGGTACCGGCTTGCTGAGGGCTAACCTTAAACTGAAAACAGCAAGCAGGAACGTAAGCGGCGTGAAGATCATTCTTTCATATTCGTTCACCGCCAATAAGTTGCCGGCAGTGTTGAGCGCGAACAAAACGAACATAACCCAGAAAGCAAACCTCAGCATTTTCCGGTTCACGTTTAAGGGCAACAATCCGGCATAAATGGCTACCACCGCAATCATGAGCGTATTCAGGATAATAGAAACGGATTCAAACACGCGCATTTCTTCCGCACTTTTCAACCTGCCGCCCCAAACAATTTCAAACGGAACTACCCCGAAAAGCACCAGAAAGTGAAATACCAGTACCAAACTCTGAATAAGAATGAGGCCGTAAGCAGCAGTGCGGGTGGATAGAAGTTTGATCATAGCAGGAGGTTGGTTTTTTTTAAGAATGTGGAGCAATATTTATTTTAAATCAGTCGGGTTTTCCGGCGAAGTAGCAAATATTTTTTTACAGCTATTTCCTACCGTTTGCCGAATAGCCCGCTGATCGATTTACTTAACTCAGTCCTTCAATTTCGCCGTCCTTTAAAAAAATGCGTTCCGCTTGCGGTGATTTTGGCAATCCCGGCATGCGCATCATTTCGCCGGCCACGGCCACAATAAAACCGGCGCCGGAATTAATTATCAGGTCGGCAATTTTAAATTCGAAATCCTGCGCTACGCCCAGGTGGGCCGGGTTGTCGGAGAAAGAGTACTGGGTTTTTGCAATGCAGATCGGCAATTTATCGAAACCTAAGCGGTTTATCCGTTTCAGCATTAAAGCGGCCTTCGGGCTGAAGGAAATGAATTTGCCGCCGTAAACATTCACCACTACTTTCCGGATCTTGTCTTCAATACTGTCTTCCAGGTCGTAGGCAAATTTTACGTCTGCAGAAGGCGCTTTTTCGATGAGATCCAGTACCGTTTGGGCAAGTTCAACCGCGCCTTTTCCGCCTTGGGTAAAACCGTTGTTCAGCGCAAAAGCGGCTTTATGGCCTTCGCACCAATGCCGCACAATGGCAATTTCTTCTTCGGTATCGAAGTGGTACTGGTTAAACGCCACTACTACCGATTGCCCGAACTGCTGCAGGTTTTTCAGGTGCTCGCCTACGTTCAGCAAGCCCAGTTTCAGGCCTTCCTCGTTCGGTTTGGAAATATCCGCTACCTCTACACCGCCGTGCAGTTTCAGCGCCTGGGAAGTAACCACCAGCACGCTGGCTTTCGGATTCAGGCCGGCTACCCGGCATTTTATATCGAAGAATTTTTCCGCTCCCAGATCGGCCCCGAATCCCGCTTCCGTAATTACAAAATCGCCGGTGCTCATGGCCATGCGCGTAGCCATTAAAGAGTTGCAGCCATGGGCAATATTGGCAAACGGTCCGCCATGCACAAAAGCGCCGCCGCCTTCCATGGTTTGTACCAGGTTCGGGTGAATGGCATCTTTCAGCAACACCGTTATGGCGCCGCCTACGCCCAGGTCACGTACGAAGAAAGGCTCGTTATCGGTAGTATACCCCAGCAGAATATTATTGATGCGGTTTTCAAGGTCTTCCAGGTCTTTGGCCAGACAAAGTATCGCCATGATCTCGGAGGCCGGCGTAATATCAAAACCGGTTTCCGCCGGAATGCCATTGGCGCTGCCGCCCAGGCCGCTGACCATTTGCCGGAGGCTGCGGTCGTTTACGTCCAGCACGCGGCGCCACAAAACCTGCTTCAGTTGCGGCTTGTCGGAGTTTCGGTTGTGGTAAATGTAATTGTCGAGAAGGGCCGCCAGCATGTTGTTGGCCGAGGTAATGGCGTGAAAATCGCCGGTAAAATGCAGGTTAATTTCATCCATAGGCAGTACCTGCGAGTAACCGCCGCCGGTTGCGCCGCCTTTCATGCCGAAGCACGGCCCCAGCGAAGGTTCGCGTAAAGCAAGCACCGCTTTTTTGCCTAATTGCTGCAGGCCCTGCGCAAGGCTAATTGAGGTAGTGGTTTTGCCAATACCGGCTTTGGTAGGCGTAATGGCCGTTACCAGGATCAGGCTGCTTTGCTTTATTTTTTCGTCGGAAATAACCCGGTAATCTACTTTCGCTTTAAATTTGCCGTAAGGAATCAGATTTTCTTCGTCAATGTGCAGGTCGGCAGCAATTCGGGCGATCGGTTGCAGCTTGGTTTCGCGGGCCAGTTCGATATCGGGTTTCATTTCGGGGAAAGTAGGGTTAGGTAAGAGAATGAATGCTTTTTGTTCGGCGATGCCGTTGGCGTGAAATTAGGTAAAAAGCCCGGAATAATGGTAGGAAAAAGCTGGTGAAAACTGCCTGCTTTTTTTATGTTTTTGAAAGGAACCACACGAATTGATTTTCCGGATACGCGGGAATGTAAATCATTCCAGGAATTACCGGTTCGTTTTCGGGCAGGCAACTATATTTTGAAACGGCGCTTTCGGACAAGCAAAAACTTTTCAGACTATTTACGTAAAAATACGGAAGTAAACATTTATCCTGCTTGACAAAATTCGTACAGTTTTTATTCCTCGCCTTTTTTATCAGTTTCCCTGCCGTTATTGCCCGCGCGTTTCCCGCCGATACTACGGTAGTGGCAGGGAAGAAATATGATAAAAGCTTTCTGCATCACCTCTTCTTTGGCAAGCACTACCGCAAGGCCTGGGCCGAACCGGTAACGGTAACATTTCTGAACCTGCAAACCGAAGCGGGTGGCTTAAAACCGTTTCTGAAAGGAGGTTCCTACCAAACCAAAAATCTGCGCATGGTCAATCCGGAAGGGCGCGAATATGTGCTGCGTTCTATCGATAAAGATCCGAGCCAAAGCCTTTCGCCGGAGGTCCGGAATTCGATAATTGGCCGGCTTGTCCGCGACCAGACCAGCGTGATCCATCCGTATGGCGCTTTTATTGTTCCGCCCTTGGCCAAAGCGGCCGGTATTTACCATACCAACCCAAAGCTTTTTGTGGTTCCCGACGATCCGGCTTTGGGGGAGTTCCGGACGGAGTTTGCCAACATGTTGGTATTGCTGGAGGAACGGCCCGAAGGTGACCAACGGAATGCGGAGAATTTCGGCAATTCGGAAGAAGTGGTAAGCTCCCGGAAAATGTTCGGTAAACTGGTAGCCGACAACAAGAACCGGGTAGATGCCCGGGCGTATTTGCGGGCGCGGTTATTCGACATGTGGATCGGGGATTGGAGCCGGCGCGAAGACCAATGGCGCTGGGCTTCTTATGAATTGCCCGGAAAAGGCCGGAAATATGTGGGAATTCCCCGCGACCGGGACCACGCTTTTTTCAAGTTCGACGACGGCATCATTACCTGGCTGGCCAGTAAATATTCCAATAACCTGCAGTCGTTCGGGAAAAATATTAAAAACCTGGACGGCCTGAATAAAACCGCGGCACCCATGGATAATTCCTTACTGGTTTTCCTTACGCGCGAAGATTTTAAGCAGATCGGCGACAGCCTGAAAATGCAGCTTACGGACGAAGTGATCGAAAACGCCGTTCGGAGCTGGCCGCCTAATATTTACGCCTTAACCGGAAAAGAATTTGAAAAGAAGCTGAAAAACCGCCGGGATCAGTTACCTAAAGTGGCGGAAAAGTATTACGAAATACTGGCCAAGGACGTAAAAATTCCCGGAACCGACGAAGAAGAGATTTTCCGGCTGACTTATAAAGGCAAAGAGCTTTTAGTGGAAATGCTGCGGCCGGCCAAAAAAGATAAACCGGAACAGTTAATTGCCAGCCGCACCTTTAAACGTTCCGAAACCAAAAAACTGAAAATCTATGGCTTAGGCGACGAAGACCTTTTTGAAATAAGGGGAGAAGGTAAAACGGTAAAAAGAGTGCGCCTTTACGACGGCGAAGACCAGGATAGCGTGAGTTTCAGTGCCACGAAGATCCGGAGAATTAAATTTATGGATTCCGGCGACGGCAACATGGTTCCAAATGCCAAACTGCTGAAAGTAATCCCGTACGATCCCAAAGCCGACGAATTCAGCGGCGATGGCTGGTTGCTCCGCCATAGACTTTATTAGTATTATGGAACAGGAGAAAAGCAAGTCATTCCGAGCGAAGCCGAGGAAACTTATGGAAATTACAATGGCAAAACGAGCGTAGCAAGATTTGTCTTACCGGTTAAATTGCAGAAAAGTGGCTTGATAAGATCCCTCGGCTGGCGCTCGGGATGACGCAATAATTTTGCTTAACCTGACCTATTCCAGATTCCGTTCTACCGACAAACCTTGTAATTTCCAGATTCAATCCGCTTAGTTGGTTTCCTTCAAAGGACAGAACCCGGAAATACCGAAAAATCACAGGAATCACAAAAATCCCATAAATCATAGTTCAGACAAAGAAGTTACTCAAAAACGATCAGCTTATCGCTGGTTTTGGTGCGGAGGTGGTTGCGGATGATCTGCATGATATCCTTGTTGTCGTTGTAGCGTTTGATGCCGGATTTGAAATCTTCCAGCGAACTGGCCGAAAAACTGTCGTCTACAAAACCGAAGCCCAGATAACGACCATTCTCCACCACCACGATCGATTTTTCCGCGGCTTCGCGTCCCTTGCCGATGATCACAAAACTGCTGTGCTGGTAGGTGAACGATTCGATGGCTTTCTCTACGCGGGCATTATATTCCTCCGGGCTTTCCTTGCCGATGCAGGCGCCTTTGCATTGGTGCACCTGGTAATCGAAGCAGGAACCAGCGCTTTTGTACAGGTCGCAAAGTTTCTGGCACAAATTGTATTTCCCGACCATGTGATAAAGAAATCCCTTGGCCTTGAAATGGTTCGATAAAGCAATAAGTGGCACCCGTTCGTCGTTGATCCGGCCGAAACTCAGGCGTTTGTAGCCCTTGTCGTCTACCGTAGCAAAAATGCCGGTATTGAACACGCTCCGGCGCTGCTGCCGGTTATAATGCGGCTTCATCCGTTTAATTTCGTCCGATTCGAAAAGCAAGGCGATCAGTTCATTCCCCATTAACTCGTAGGTAATATAGGCGATCTGGTTTTTGAACTCGATGGACTTTTTGCTTTTGTAATCGATGTTGAAGTGCTGAATGATGCGCTTGCGGATGTTGATGCTTTTGCCCACGTAGATCACTTCGCCTTTCTCATCGTGGAAATAATACACGCCGGGTTTATCGGGCAGTGCATCTACCTGGTCTTTCTTAATGGCTGGTGGCAGCAGCGAGGTTTTTACTTCATTTTTCAGCGCCTTCTGGCTTTCCGTAACGATATCTTCCGATCCCGATACCGCCTTCTCGTTCAGCTTTATCAGCTTATCGAAAAGTTTGGCCGTGGCTTCCGCATCGCCAATAGCGCGGTGGCGCAATTCCAGCGGAATATTGATGCTTTTACAAAGTTTTCCTAAACTGTAAGAAGGCAAACCCGGAATTAAGCTCCGGCTCAGACGAACGGTGCAAAGCGTTTTGCGCTGGTAGGTATACCCCAGATCGGCAAATTCTTTTTTCACGAAGGAATAATCGAAACGCACGTTGTGGGCCACAAAGATCTTGCCTTCGGTAAACTGCACGATTTCCTTCGCCACCTCGTGAAATTTCGGCGCATCCTTCACCATATCGTCGGTAATGCCGGTAAGGTTGGAAATGAAGTAGGGGATAGGGCGCTGAGGATTTACCAGCGTATGAAACTTATCGGTGATCTGGTAGCCATCATGAATAAAAATGGCGATCTCCGTAATACGGTCCTGTGCCGGCTGGCCGCCCGTAGTTTCAATATCGATAATGGCGTACAAAGGAAGTGCGTTGCGTTTCAAAGCAAAGATAACTAAAAATTTTAGCTAACCGGTAGGAATAGCTGCTTTGAAACAGAAGGGAAAGGATAAAAGTGCCTTTTTGCTAAAGAAGGGGGAAAACCTTGAAATGGATTATAAAAAATATAAATCTCTGATAGCCTTACCCAAACTAATAATTTGATGCATTACTCTTGTATTGAATTCGCAGCCAATAAACGATGAGTTAGGGCTAATACTGCCCATATATTCATCTATCAATATTTTAGTTGAATCTCCTTTATCATTTTTTGCATAATAGGGGAAATATTTTTTATCACAAAGAGTGATTTTTTTTGTTTCATTTTCTTTTGAGAGAAATATATAATTCAATTCTCTACAACCATATTTACTGATTCCAATTGAATCAAAAGTGGCCTCTCCAATGAATTCATTTTCACTATTGAAGTATTTAATACTTTTAATTGTTGAACTATCCAGCATTGCTGAAATGGAGAATTTGCAGTCAAGATTCAAATCATCATAAACTATCAAGTGATTAGTTGAAAAATTAATTGTTTGGACAGGAGGATTAAGACCAAATCCACATATCCAGCGGTGTCGAAAGGATTTAGTAACATCCTGTCCATATTTTAAAAAGATCAATCTTTTTCCATTTCTAGTAAGATTATTATCTCTGATTAATTCATATTGTACGAATTCTGTGATTAAATTCGAGATGAGTGACCCATTTGTTCTATATTTTTCCAAATATTCACTATTATCCTTATTAAATTGAATACTAAACTCCTAAGGTATTAGAGACCTTTCTAGAGTTTTCTGATTTAATTGTTTGTAGTTGAAATTTGGATAAATAGAAGCTAAAGTTTGGCTTATAGGGTTAGTCGGGGTTGTAAGGTTTTTTATTTCATAAATAGAATATCTCGTTTTAACTTTATCCTTTGGATTAAGGAGTTGCTTTTGTAAATATTCATATATTATTACATATGGTTGATTGTTTACTTTTACTTTATGACGAATTACTTCTATCTTATACCCATCAGGATAAGTTTGGAAAAATGTTGAATCTTGCTTAATCTCAACCTTCTGCCCTAATGAATTCAAAGCAAAAGAGAAGCATACTATCACAACCGAAACAAAAGTTTTCAGAAATCCCATAACCAACAAGTCAGAATTTCATTAAAGTTAACAAATCCTGACAAAACAAAAAACACTACCCTAAACCACAAAAAAAGCAGCCCGTTTCCACAGGCTGCTTTTTCTTTTTCCGGGAAGGAAATTATTACAATACGGTATTTTTAAGCGAGGCGACAGCCGCTTTGGCTGCTTCAATTTCGTCGTGTTGCTTCTGGATAACGGTTTTTACGTTCACCGGCAGGTCCGGGCTTTTCATTACTTTTTCGTAAGTTTCTATAGCTACCGCATCGCCGTTTTCGCATTCGTTCAGAATAGCTTTGGCATTGTGGCCGGTAATGGCAGATTTCAAGTTGATCCAGCCCCGGTGCACGGCGCCTACAGCATCCATGGCTGCCCCGGTTACCGAAGTGGTATTTTCTATCGAACCGCCCAGTTGCCGGGCACAGGTTTCGAGTTCGCTCCGGAAGTCGGCCCGCTGCTGGGCAAACCGGATGAGCTCAGATTTTATTTGCGGATTATCTACATTTTCGGCGGCGGACTTAAAACCTTTTTCACCGTCTTTACAGGTTTCTACCAAATCGTTTATTGCTTTTAAAGCATCCTTTTTCATTTCCATAGTATTAAGATTTAGGTTGTTGAAAATCAATTTTCTGTGAACCTCCACAGGCTTTATATACTCGGAAACCAATTTACTGGTTGCAACTAATAAGTTAACATAAGAATGTCAGGGTAAAGGATAGAAAAGTGTATGATTCTGGTTAACAGGTTCTTTGGCTGATTTAAGATTGCTGGTTATTGTTCTTGTCCGGTTTGGCTTCCAGACCTAAAAGCCGCCGTATTTTCAGGATAAATTTATTTAAAATCCCGGGCCCTTCGGTTGGGTCATGAATATCGCCTAATAAAAAGCCCAGCGGTTCGGTAGGGGCATACGCATCGAAGAGCACTTTCAGAATGGCAATGATCGGAATGGAGAGGATCATACCCACGGCCCCCCAGATCTCGCCGCCCACAATCAAAGCCACGATGGCAGCAAACGGGTTTATGGAAACTTTGGAACCGGTAATATAAGGAGTAATGAAATTGCCTTCCAGGAACTGCACAAAAGCAAAAATACCCACCACAATCAGGGCATCTACCACCGAGCCGGTTTCCACCAGGGTAAACAAAGCCGGTAAGGTTGCCCCGATTAGAATGCCGATATATGGAATAATGGTAAGAATGGCGGCGAAAACCCCGAAGAAGAACGCGTATTTCACGCCCATGATCAGCAAACCCAGGGAGTTCAGCATCGAAACGATAATGATCACGGTTATGAGGCCGGTAATGTAGCTGGCCACTACGCCCTGAATGGTGCCTACCGTGTCCATAACGTGGATGCGGCTGTTCGGGGTAACAAATTTGAACATAAACTGCCGCATGTGGTTGCGGTAATACAGCATACAGAAAATGTAGATCGGAATTAAGCCAAACACGGCCAGCGCCCCTGTGGTGGTAGAAATGGTGTTGCCGATGATCTGGGTGCCCCGTTCCTGTAAATTTCCCAGGCTGCTCCGGATAAGCTCGGCATTGTTGCGGGGCTCGATCCCGAATTTTTCCTGCAGAAACAGTTGTACCCGCATCAGTAGCTCGCTTAATTTGCCGGTAATGTTGTTCAGTTCGCCGGTAAAGCTCATCAGTTGCGCCGATAAAAACCAGATGATGCCGCCCAAAACAAGCATAATGGTAATGATGCAGATCAGGATGGCCAGCGGCCGGGGCACTTTAAATTTTTCCAGGCTACGGCAAAGCGGCAAAAGCAGGAACGCAAATAAAGCCGAAAAGAGGATCGGTACCAGTACGGCCTTAAAAAGTTGCAGGAACCAGATGGTTAAAGCTAATCCTATTAGCAAAAAGACGTAACGAAGGTAAGCGGGTAATTTTAATTCCATGAAATAAAAGGGATTGCTCTGGCTAAACGGGGAAAATAGCCATTAAGATATATTTATTAAAATCGTATCGTTTTATGCTTCAAAAGTAAAACTAAAAAACTACGAAACAAGCGCAATTAAACGGTTTTTTCTGAACTTTGATACCGTCTTATAGGTTAAGAAAAAGCCGGAAGCCGCTAAGGTTATGGCCGCAATTTCAAGACTGGCATTTGCCACTGAGAATGAAATGATTAAGGTGTTTTGCTAAAATTTATAGCTTTGTGCCGCGTGTTTTATTTCCGGAAATTGCGTTATTTTACAAATTGATTCAGCGATTAAGACAGACAGATAGATAAAAATGGCAGAAGTTAATTACACCGAAGATTCCATCCGCTCTCTCGACTGGCGTGAGCACATCCGCCTCCGGCCGGGTATGTACATCGGTAAGCTCGGCGACGGTTCTTCCACCGACGATGGTATTTACATCCTCGTGAAAGAGATTATCGATAACTCCATCGATGAATACGTGATGGGGAACGGAAAGACCATTGAAATTAAAGTTTCCGACCATAAGGTGGTAGTACGCGATTACGGCCGCGGCATTCCGCTGGGAAAGGTAATCGATTGCGTTTCCAAAATAAACACCGGCGGTAAGTACGATTCCAAAGCCTTCCAGAAATCGGTTGGTCTGAACGGGGTGGGTACCAAAGCGGCCAACGCCTTGTCGAGCTATTTTAAAGTGCAGTCGGTGCGCGACGGCCAGATGAAAACCGCCGAATTTGAGCAGGGTATTTTAACGGTAGATCATCCGGTAACGGAAACTTCCCAACGCAACGGTACTCTGGTGACCTTTGTACCCGACGATACCATTTTCCGCAATTACCACTTTATTCCGGAATACCTCGAAAACCTGATCTGGAATTACGTTTACCTGAACGCCGGGTTGACCATCCATTTCAACGGCCAGAAATACTACTCCGAGAATGGTTTAAAAGATCTCTTAGCCCGGAAAATAGACGCCGAAAGCCAGCGTTACCCGATCGTTCACCTGAAAGGCGACGACATTGAAGTAGCCTTGACCCACGGCAATGAATACGGCGAAGAATATTATTCCTTCGTGAACGGCCAGTACACCACGCAAGGCGGTACGCACTTAGCCGCTTTCCGAGAAGCAGTGGTAAAAACGGTACGCGAATTCTATAAAAAAGACTACGATGCTTCCGACGTGCGGGCTTCCATTGTGGGCGCTATTTCCGTTCGGGTACAGGAACCGGTTTTTGAATCTCAGACCAAAACCAAACTGGGTTCCCAAACCATCGGTCCGGATCTGCCAACGGTGCGGGCCTTCGTTAACGATTTCCTGAAGGAGCATTTAGATAATTACCTGCACAAGAACCCGGCTGCCGCCGATGCCCTGAAACGGAGAATTGAGCAAAGCGAACGGGAACGTAAGGACATGGCCGGCATTAAAAAGCTGGCAAACCAACGGGCTAAAAAAGCAAACCTGCACAACCGCAAACTCCGCGACTGCCGCATTCACTTCGACGCCGATAAGTCTGAAAAAGCTTTATTAACGACCTTGTTCATTACCGAGGGCGACTCGGCTTCAGGTTCTATTACCAAGAGCCGGAACGTGGAAACGGAAGCGGTATTTTCCTTACGCGGAAAACCCCTGAACTGCTTTGGCCTGAAGAAAAAGGTAGTTTACGAAAACGAAGAGTTCAACCTGCTGCAGCACGCCTTAAACATTGAAGAAGGCATAGAAGATTTGCGCTACAACCGCGTGGTAATTGCTACCGATGCCGACGTAGACGGCATGCACATTCGTTTGCTGCTGCTCACGTTCTTCCTGCAATTCTTCCCCGATCTGGTAAAGAACGGTCACGTGTTCATTCTGGAAACGCCGCTGTTCCGGGTGCGCAACAAGAAAGAAACCATTTACTGCTACAACGAAACCGAAAAGCAACAGGCCATGCGCAAACTGGGCAAAAATCCGGAGATCACGCGCTTTAAAGGTTTGGGTGAAATTTCGCCGGATGAGTTCGGCAAATTCATCGGCGACAACATTCGGCTGGAACCGGTAATTCTGAGAAATGAAACCAGCATCCAGAAGATCCTGACCTATTACATGGGCAAAAACACCCCGGAACGGCAGCAGTTTATTATTGAGAATTTAAAGATAGAGAAAGACCTCGTAGAGGAAGAAGTAGAAGTTTATGCTTAACGATAACGAACTGGAAAACGAAGAAACCAACCTCGAAAACCTGGAAGCTGAAGAAGTCATTCACGACATAATTCCGGTTTCCGGCCTTTATGAGAACTGGTTCCTGGAATATGCCTCCTACGTAATTCTGGAGCGTGCCGTGCCGGCCATTGAAGACGGTTTAAAGCCGGTTCAGCGCCGCATTCTGCACGCTATGAAAGTGATCGACGACGGCCGCTTCAACAAGGTAGCCAACGTGATCGGCCAGACCATGCAATACCACCCGCACGGTGATGCTTCCATTGGCGACGCGATCGTGAACCTGGGCCAGAAAGATCTTTTAATTGAAACCCAGGGTAACTGGGGTGACGTGCGCACCGGCGACTCGGCAGCAGCGCCGCGTTACATCGAAGCGCGCCTTTCGAAGTTTGCGTTAGATGTAGCCTTCAACGGCGACACTACCATCTGGCAGGCTTCTTACGACGGCCGGAAAAACGAGCCGGTTACGTTGCCGGTAAAATTCCCGTTGCTGTTAGCGCAGGGCGTAGAAGGTATTGCGGTAGGTCTTTCAACGAAGATCATGCCGCACAACTTCAAGGAACTGATCAAAGCTTCCATCGAAATCCTGAAAGGCCGCAAAACCCAGATCGTACCCGATTTCCCGACGGGCGGTATGGTAGACGTAAGCAATTACAACGGCGGTTTGCGGGGTAGCCGGATTCGCGTGCGCGCCACCATCGAGAAGGTAGATAAAACCCTGCTCATTATCCGCGACGTGCCTTACGGATCGACTACTACTGGCCTGATGGATTCGATCGTGAAAGCGAGCGAGAACAACAAGATCAAGATCAAGAAGGTAGTCGATAATACGGCGAAAGACGTAGAAATTCAGGTGCACCTGCCGGCCGGCGTTTCCCCGGATCTGACTATCGATGCGCTCTATGCCTTTACCGATTGCGAAGTTTCGATCTCTCCGAACACGTGCGTGATCATCGACGACAAGCCGCATTTTATGAATGTGGACGATGTGCTTCGTATCTCAACTTTTAAAACCCAGGAACTGCTTCGTCAGGAACTCGAGATCCGCAAAGCCGAACTCGACGAGAAATGGCACATGTCTTCCCTGGAAAAGATCTTCATCGAAAACCGCATTTACCGCGACATCGAAGAAGCCACCACCTGGGAAGAAGTAATTGCGAAGATCGATTCTGGTCTGGATCCGTTCAAAAAGCTGTTGCGCCGCGAAGTTACCGAAGACGACATCGTGCGTTTGACCGAGATCAAAATTAAACGGATCTCGAAATACGATGCCTTCAAGGCCGAGGAATACATTAAGAACCTGGAAAACGAAATGGCTGAGGTTGCTGATAATTTAGCGAACCTGACCCGCTACGCGATAGCTTATTTCGAGAACCTGCTGAAGAAATACGGTGCCGGCCGCGACCGCAAAACCCAGATCCGTACTTTCGATGTAATTACGGCTCAAAAGGTAGCGATTGCAAACCAGAAACTGTACGTGAACCGCAAAGACGGTTTCGTGGGTTATGGTTTGAAGAAAGACGAATTCGTATGCGATTGCTCCGACATGGACGACATCATTGCGTTCACCAAAGAAGGTAAATTCCAGGTAAGCAAGATCTCCGATAAAGTGTTCATGGGCAAAGACCTGATCTACGTGGGCGTGTACAACAAGAACGACGAACACATGGTCTACAACATGATCTATGTAGATGGCAAATCGGGCCTGAGCATGGCCAAGCGTTTCAACGTAACCGGCATTACCCGCGACAAAGAATACGAATTGACCAAAGGCAACAAAGGCTCTAAAGTGCTTTACTTTACGGCCAACCCGAACTCGGAATCGGAAGTAGTAACCGTAACGCTTACGCCAACGGCGCCGGCCCGGAACAAGATCTTCGATTTCGATTTTGCAGAACTGCTTATTAAAGGAAAAGGCTCGCAAGGCAATATCGTTACCAAGTATCCGGTAAAGAAAATTGTGCAGAAAAGCCTGGGAGAAAGCACCTTAGGTGGTCGCGAAATATACTACGACGAAGTAATTGGTCGTTTAAATACCGAAAGCCGCGGGCGGTACCTGGGTTCTTTCAATACCGACGATACCATTCTGGTGATCTTCAAGGACGGTTCTTACGAGCTGACTTCCTTCGAGATTTCAAATCACTACGACGTAGCGAATATTGAAATTCTGCAGAAGTTCGATCCGGAACGCGTTATCTCGGTGGTGCACATGGATGGTGAAACGAAGACCTATTATGTGAAACGCTTTAAGGTCGAAACCAGCACCGTTGGCAAGCGCTTCTCGTTCATAAACGAAAGCAAAGGCTCGAAAATGGTTGCCGTTTCCACGCACGAAGCGCCACAGGTAGAAATTAAAATGCAGCGCGAAAAGAAAAGCGAGAAGGAAACGGAAAGCATTCTGCTCAGCGCATTCATCGATGTAAAAGGCTGGAAAGCCACCGGTAATAAATTAAATTATTACAAGGTAATTGACGTAGATGTACTTACGCCGGAACCGGTAGCAGAAGAACCAAAAGCCGCCGGGAAAGGAGGAAAGCTGACCAGATTGCCCAAAACGGCCGAAGTAAAGCTGCCTTCGGAGCAACCCGGAGGAATAGAACTTAGCAAAGAAAGTTTTGATTTAGAACTGATTGAAACAGAAGGCGTAGAAGCTAATAAAGAAGGAGTGAAGCCGAAGAAAAAACAGCTGAACCTCTTCTAAAGGAACGGCAACTTTTTTCTGTTATATAAGTACCGTTTCTGAAGCAAAATTACTATATTTAATTTTCACGATCAGATGCGGAAACGAATAACGCAAATATTGTTCACCTATATCTTTTGGATGGTTGCCGGCCAGGCAGTGCTGGCCGGCAACTCCAAAACCGAAACCCTCCTGCAGGAAGCAAACGAATTATTTGCTTCTGCCAAAGACAACCTGGCCCTGCAAAAGTTCGAACAAGCCCTGGAACTGGAACCCGATTGCTACGAAGCCCTCTGGAAATCCAGCCTGCTGAACTCCCGCATTGGCCTCCGGTATTCCGATCTGTTAACCCAGCAAAAGTATTTCGAAAAAGCCTGGAGTTATGCCGATGCCGCCCTTTGCGTAAACCCGGAAGATGCCGAAAGCAATTACGTAATGGCACTGGCGGTTTACAACAAGGCCAATGTGTTGGGCGTGAAAGAAAGAATGCTCCGTTCCAAAGTAATTAAATTCCACCTCGATGCCGCTTTAAATGCCGATCCGGCACATGCCGATGCCTGGCAACTGATGGGGCGCTGGAATTTCAAAAATGCCAACCTGAGTAAACCGGAAAAAGCTGCCGTCAATATGTTCTTTGGGGGCGTTTCGCTGGATGCCTCGAACGAAAAAGCCGTAGAAGCCCTTCAGAAAGCCATTAGTTACAACCCTGCCAACATTTCTTATTACTACGACCTGGCATGTGTTTACCGGGAACTGCAGAAAATGGATCTGGTAGAAGTAACCTTACTGGAAGCTTCCGAACTTAAAATTTTAACCACCGAAGAGCTGGAAGTCAGCAGGCGCTGCCAGGCCATGCTCCGGGAAATTCAGAAAGCGTAGCGTAAGCTTCGCTTTTTTTATGTCCTTTTTTTTCCCTTTAAACGCTACCCGTAGCACGTCATAATCGCCTGCACGTATTTTGAATTGCGCGTCATCCGGAACGGAAAATCCTGGGTAAAGGAATCGTGGTTCTTGTAGTAGTCGGCCGGGTATTTCAATTCTACAATTATGGTTGGGTCGGTATAGGGTTGAATATTGAAGTTCAGTTTTTTATCTACCGGGTAGTAAGCCAGGTTCCGGTCTACGGTTACGCGCACTTTCTTATCGAAGGAAACAAAATAGGAGCGCATGTACCGGATCATGACCGTAGGCACAATGTTGTTCGTAGCCAGCCAGAGGTGCTGCTTCATGTACTTCTCGTACGAAAAATTTCCGCCGGGTTTAAAGGCCGGTAATTCCGCGTACCGTTTATAACCCAGTTCGTTTTCCTTAATCTTGATCTCCATTACCGGGTTCAGGATATTGTCCAGTCGTTCGCCGTACCACCGAATACGCTGCTTTACCCGGTCCGACAGCCCGGCAATGTTGTCGTTGTAGTAATCCAGTTCGTACGTATCGAGGTAAATGCTGTTGATGAAACGGTCGGGAAATGCCTTGCGAAACCCGGCCCGGTGCATCCGTACCATCTGCAGCACCTCTGTCAGCGTCACCTCTTCGGCCCGGTATTTTCGTTCGTATCGCAACATGGGTTAATTTGTTAATTTGTTGATGTGCTAATGGGCTAATGTGTTTTACATTTTTCGGAATATCAGTTAAAAATGGCTCGTAAGTCGCCCAAGTCCGAAAAGGGGTTTTTATTCCTGAAACAGTATCGTTTGCAGTAGAAAAACTACCGCTAATTAACTATGGTTTACAAAACAATTGCTACGAAAAATTCATTGCCGTCTGCTTTAGCTGACGGATCCGTCAGCTAAAGCAGACGGCAATGAAGAGGAAATAAAAGGCTTTCCCAATACACTTAAGTCGAACCAGAAAGAAATCAATCAATCTCTCAACTTCATCATTTCTAATTTTTAATTTCTAATTAGGAAAAGCCTTTTCTTTCCAAAACCCTACTGTTTGCAGCTAAGAAAGTGCCCTTTATTAAAAAGATGCGGTAAATGTTATTTTTAAAATTGTTTTCCTCAATAATTTTAGCACTTTAGCATTTGAAAGACCAATGCATTAAATCAGGGCCTTAAAATACCAGGTTGCGCTGCTCAATAAAGGAGAATTCAAGGTCGGGGGAAAAAGCAGCCAGATCGTCCTGGGCTTTAACCACTATATCCATATCGTTGGTTTCAATTTGGTAAGACAAGGTAATGGCATTGTTTTCGTTATCCATTCGCTTGAGCAGGATCGATTTGAAGTGCTTTTTCAGGATCTCGTGGATCGGATCGATCTCGTTGCGCCGGCAAAGAATGTTGATGTACATGTGCTCGGAAGTGCTGAAAGCGTTTTTCTTATTCAGGATGGCCTGAATGAAAAGCAAAGTCAGGATCACGGCTACGGCAATTAAGGTAATAACCACCTGGTTAGCGCCCATGGCCAGGCCCACGCCAATGTTCAGGAAAAGATAACCGAGTTCTTCCGGTTCTTTTATGGCCGTCCGGAAACGGATAATGGATAAGGCGCCAACCAGGCCGAGGGAGAGGGCTACCGATGCTTTTACAATGTAAATAATAAGCATGGTGGTAAGCGCAAGCAACAGGAAATTCTGGGCGTATTTTTTCCGGTTAGAAATGGAGTTGCCGAACCTGATGTAAAAAATGGCGATGCCATAGGTAATAAAAGCGGTAATGACGAGGTTCAGTAAAAACTGCTCATGATTTTGCGTTTTCTGAACCAGTTGTTCCAAAGAATTAAGATCCATGTAGAGGAGCTGGTTAAGCTGATTAAGGCAGTAACGCAAATATGGCGGGCAGGTTTCTTGATCTAAAAACCTTATAAACATTTTAAGTACGGATAATTCTTCTATTTTTGATATTGTAATACCTAAAACCGGGATAGTTTCTGTGAATAGATTTTTACTTTTTTTGCTGCTGCTGGTAAGCAATGCCGCATTTGCCCAGGAAAGAATGATATCGGGTAAGGTAATCGATGCCCAGACCGGAGAAGGGATACCCTTTGCCAGCGTTTATTTCAAGAATTCGCGCATTGCCACCACCACCAATTTCGATGGGAATTATACCCTGAAAGTTATTCCGCCCTCCGATTCCCTGACCGTTTCTTACATTGGCTATTTTACCCGGTCTAAGTTTGTAAGTAAGGCCAGTGTACAGACCATCAATTTTCAGCTGCAGTCCAGCACCCAGGAATTAGCAGAAGTGGTGGTATTGGCAGGGGAGAACCCGGCTTTTGCCGTAATGCGAAAAGTTGTAGACCGCAAAGAAGCCAACAACAAAGAGAAACTCAGCAGCTACAATTACGAAACCTACAACAAGATCGAACTCGATGTCGACAACATCACCGATGCCTTTAAGAAAAAGAGCCTGATCAAACCCATCACTTCCATTCTGGACAGCATTAAGCTTATTGCCGGCGAAGAAGGCCAGCCGGTACTTCCCGTTTTCATTTCCGAATCGTTATCGGATTTTTATTACCTGAAAAACCCGAAGAAAACGAAGGAAAACATTAAAGCCTCTAAAGTGACCGGCATCGGGCTGGAAGACGGCAGCCTGGTAACGCAACTCATCGGCTCCACCTTTCAGGAATATAACTTCTACGACAATTGGATGCGGCTCCTGGGCAAGGAATTCATCAGCCCGATTGCCGACGGCTGGAAGCTGTATTACGATTACGACCTGGAAGACAGCCTGCACATTGGCGGCACGTATTGCTACAAATTAAAAGTAATTCCGCGCCGGCCCCAGGATCTGGCTTTTAACGGGTACATCTGGATCGATAAATCTTCTTACGCCTTAAAGCAAGTAGACCTGAACATAAGCAAAAGCGCCAACCTGAATTACATCGAAAAAGTAAAGATCCAGCAGGAATTGCAGCCTACCGAAGCCGGTCCCTGGATCCCGGTTAAAACCCGTTTGCTGGTAAAGATCATGAGTGTCGGCAAGCACCGGCCGGGCATGCTGGCCAAGATCTATACCTCTAACAAAGACGTAAAAGTAAACCTGCCGCTCACCCCCGAATTCTTTACCGAAAGGGTGGAAGTTGCCGAAAAAGCCCTGAAGCATAACGAAGAATTCTGGAATAAAAGCCGCCACGACAGCCTCAGCGCCACCGAACAGCACGTAATTGCCATGATCGATTCGGTAAAGGAAATTCCGTCCGTTAAAACGTACGTGGAGATCGCCAACATCATCATAAACGGATATAAAAACGTAGGAAAAATCAACCTGGGGCCGTACCCGTACCTTTGGGCGTTCAACAACATCGAAGGGCACCGTTTTCAGCTGGGCTTTAAAACCAATTCCGACTTCAGTCGCCGGGTTCTCCTCGGCGGTTACGGGGCTTATGGCACCCGCGACGGCAGGTTTAAATATAAGATCTCGGGTAGGTTTATTCTTTCCCGCAAGCGCTGGAGCGAGATCGGCATCTCCGATAAATTCGACCTAGGCCAGGTAGGCATCAATACCGATAATGTAACGAACAATACCCTCTTTCTGGCTTCCAGCCGGTTCGGAAAACTGAAGCGGCCTTACCACCAGCACGAGTCCGCGCTTTGGGTGCAGCGCGAACTGTTTAAAGGTTTTACCGAAAAAGTTACCTTCCGGCAGCGGAGTTTCGATCCGCTCTTCCCGTTCTTTTACATAGCTGAAACAAACGAAAACGGCGCAGTTTTAAAGGATCGTTTCTCTACTTCCGAACTGATTTTTGAAACCCGGTACGCCAACAACGAGATCTTCCTGCAAACCGATAACGACCGCGTAAGCCTGGGCAATAAGGGGTGGCCGGTTTTCAAAATTCGCTATGTATTGGGCCTGAAAAATACCCTGGGCTCCGACCTTTCCTACCAGCGCCTGGATGGCAGCGTGAAGCAGAAAATTCCGCTGGGCATCTTCGGTTCCGGAACCTACGAACTTGAAGTAGGCAAGATCTTTTCCCAGGTACCATACCCTTTACTGGAAGTGCATTTAGGCAACGAAACGCCGTTCTACAACAAGTCGGCTTTCACCCTGATGAATTATTTTGAGTTTGCAAGCGACACGTATGCCAACCTGCAGTACGACCAGCACTTCGAAGGTTTCGGCCTGAACAGCATTCCGTTAATAAGAAAGCTGAAATGGCGCCTGGTAGCTACCGGTAATCTTTTATACGGCCATATCAGTAATGAAAACCTGGCCTTGCTGCCGGAAACCGGGCCCGCCGGTCAGGAGCTGGGCGGTTTCAACCAGTTTGTAAAAGGCACGCCATACGCCGAAGTGGGTTATGGTTTCGAGAACATTTTCAGGTTTATCCGCTTGCAAGCCTTCCACCGCTTAACGTACCGGAACAACCCGGATGCGAACAATTTCGGGGTGAAGCTTTCGGCGCAATTCAGGCTGTAAAAAAGGGTATGTTAAGGCGGGTAAAAAGTAGGATTACAGGTTTTATCGGTGCAAAAGGGCCGATTCTGCAAAAATATTAATACTTTAGCAGCGTTATTTAAACAGAATTGAATTTTAAAATGCGTTTGCGGTATAGTTTATTAGTAGTGGCCGGTTTGCTCGGGGCTTGTTCGGGAGAGAAAAAAGATCAGGAAAAAATGGTGGACCTGAAAACCGTTTCCGATAAACCCGATGCCAAGATCAGTTACCTGACCGAAGCCATTGAAAAAGACCCGAATAACGCCGGTTTATACGCACAAAGAAGCCGCCTTTATTTAGATCTGAAACAGGATAAAGCAGCCTTGGCCGATGCTGAAAAAGCAATTTCCTTAGATAACAGCAAAGGGGAATATTATTTTCTGAAAGCCAAAGCGCAACGCAATTTAAACCGGCTGGAAGCGGCCCTGAACTCGGCCCAGGCCGCCGAGTCACGGAACTACCGCACCGGCGACCTCTACATTTTAATGGGGGAGATCAACCTCATTATCAAACAGTATCAAAAGGCAATCGATTACCTGAACCTGGCGCTCAGACTCTCCTCGTTTAACGAATACGCGTACTTTTACAAAGGCGTGGTATACGCCGAAAGCGGCGATACCACCCGGGCCATTTCCAATTTACAGACCGCCCTGGAGCAAGCGCCAGCCTTTGTGGAGCCTTACATTGAACTGGCCAAGATCAACACCGCTCAGAAGCATTACAAAGAAGCAGCCACCTACATCGAATCGGGCTTGCGCTACGATCCCGGAAACGCTACCTTATACATTAACCAAGGCTATAACCTGGTGGCCCAGCATTACCCGGACAGCGCCATGGCCAGCTTTAAACGCGCTTTGGTTGCCGATTCGTCCTTGTACCTTGCAACTTACAACCTGGGGGTAATTGAGTACAACCGCGACCGCTATGCCCAGGCCATTCCGCATTTCGAGAAAGTGCTGCCGCATGCTGCTAAACTCCCGAACCTGAATTTACTTCTGGCCCATAGTTATGAAAAAATCGGGCAAACCGATGCGGCATTACGCCAATATAATATAGTTTTGCAGAAAACTCCGGACGATGCCTTTGCCCGCAACGCGGTAAGAAGGCTGCAGGGCCGCAAAACGAAACCTGATACCACGGCTTCTCAGAAATAGTAGCCCTGAAAAAGAATTTAATTAACTGACATGATAAAAATCACCTTACCTGACGGGAGCATTCGTGAGTTTCCGAAAGGCGTAACCGGTTATGAAATTGCCTCTTCCATTTCGGAAGGGCTGGCCCGCAACGTGCTGGCTGCCAAAGTGAACGGCGAAGTGTGGGATTCTACCCGCCCGATCGAGAACGATGCTACGGTACAACTGCTTACCTGGAACGATCCGGAAGGCAAATCGACCTTCTGGCATTCTTCCGCCCACTTAATGGCCGAAGCCATCGAAGCGCTTTATCCGAACGTGCAGTTTGGCATTGGCCCGCCCATCGAAAACGGTTTTTACTACGACATCGACCTGGGTGAGAAACAACTGAGCCAGGACGATTTCGCAGCCATCGAAAAGAAAATGCTCGAGCTTACCAAAGAGAAAAGTGCCTTCCAGCGCCAGCCGATTTCCAAAGCCGAAGCAATTGAATACTTCACCCAAAAAGGCGATAAGTATAAATTAGATCTGTTGAAAGACCTGCCGGACGGCTCCATTACGTTCTACCACCAGGGCAATTTCACCGATCTTTGCAAAGGCCCGCACATTCCGAATACCGGTTTTATTAAGGCCGCCAAGCTTATGAACGTGGCCGGCGCGTACTGGCGCGGCGACGAAAAAAGCAAGCAGCTTACCCGGGTTTACGCCATCACTTTCCCGAAACAAAAGGAACTGACCGAGTACCTGGAGCGCCTGGAAGAAGCTAAAAAGCGCGATCACCGGAAACTAGGCAAGGAATTGGAATTGTTCGCTTTCTCCGAGAAAGTGGGCATGGGCTTGCCGCTCTGGTTGCCGAAAGGTACCTTATTGCGGGAACGTCTGGAGCAATTCATGCGTAAAGCCCAGGTGAAAGCCGGTTACAGCCCGGTAGTTACCCCGCACATTGGAAGCAAAGAGCTTTACGTTACTTCCGGCCACTACGAAAAATACGGTGCCGATTCTTTTCAGCCGATCCGGACCCCGAATGAGAATGAGGAGTTTTTCCTGAAACCGATGAACTGCCCGCACCATTGCGAGATCTATAAAACCAAGCCGCGTTCGTACCGCGACCTGCCCTTGCGTTTAGCCGAATTCGGTACCGTTTACCGGTACGAGCAAAGCGGCGAGTTGCATGGCTTAACCCGCGTGCGGGGCTTTACCCAGGACGATGCGCACATTTTCTGCCGCCCCGACCAGGTAAAAGAAGAATTCACCAAAGTGATCGACCTGGTAATCTATACCTTTAAAACCCTGGGTTTTGAAGATTATACCGCCCAGATCTCCCTCCGCGACCCGGAAAACAAGGCCAAGTACATTGGTTCGGATGAGCTTTGGGAAAAGGCGGAACAGGCTATTATTGAAGCGGCGCACGAGAAGAACCTGACCACCGTTACCGAACTGGGCGAAGCCGCTTTCTATGGCCCTAAGCTCGACTTTATGGTACGCGATGCGTTGGGCCGTAAATGGCAGCTGGGAACCATTCAGGTAGACTACAACCTGCCGGAGCGCTTCCAGTTAGAGTACAATGGTTCCGATAACGAAAAGCACCGCCCGGTAATGATCCACCGCGCACCGTTCGGGTCCCTGGAGCGTTTTGTGGCTGTACTCATCGAGCATTGCGCCGGTAATTTCCCGCTGTGGCTGAGCCCGGAGCAAATTGCGGTACTGCCGATTTCGGAAAAGTACCACGATTATGCTCAGCAGGTATATGACCGCTTAATGCAGGAAGATATCCGGGGCTACATCGATAACCGCGACGAGAAAATTGGCCGGAAGATCCGCGATGCCGAAGTGAAGAAAGTAAGCTATATGCTCATCGTGGGGGAGAAGGAGCAGGAAAACGAGATCGTTTCGGTACGGAAGCACGGCGAAGGCGACCTTGGCAACATGACGGTTGACTTGTTCGTGAACCATTTTAAAAGTATAATTGCGGAAACTTTTGGACAATAATTCGGGTATTGTTTTCATTATTGCGAAAAATATCCGATATTCGCACCCTGATTGAAAAAACTAAACTAAGGAGGTACTACTATAGCTACAATGAACAGACGGACCCCTATGCGGGCCGTAGTAGAAGAGCCATATAAAATTAATCAACGCATCACGGCCCGCGAGGTACGTGTGGTTGGCGAAAATGTGGAACCAGGCGTTTATCCGCTCGATAAAGCCTTGAGCCTGGCCCGGGAACAAAACCTTGACCTGGTGGAGATCTCTCCGAAGGCCGAGCCGCCTGTTTGCCGCATTGTTGATTATTCGAAGTTTAAGTACGATCTGAAGAAAAAATCGCGCGAGCTGAAGGCCAAAACGCAAAAAGTGGTTCAGAAAGAGATCCGCTTCAGCCCGAACACCGACGACCACGATTTTGAGTTCAAGCTGAAACACGCCAAGTCATTCCTGGAAGGTGGCGCAAAAGTGAAAGCTTATGTGCACTTTGTAGGCCGTTCGATTGTATTTAAAGAACGCGGCGAGGTGTTGCTGCTGAAATTTGCCCAGGCGCTCGAAGATTTTGCGAAAGTGGATCAGTTGCCAAAGCTGGAAGGAAAGCGGATGTTCCTCTTCCTTTCGCCGAAGCCGAAGAAAGCCTAATTCAATAAGAAAAATTATCAATCAATCTATATACCATGCCTAAAGTAAAAACCAAATCAGGCGCTAAGAAGCGTTTCAGCCTGACAGGTACTGGCAAAGTAAAGCGTAAACACGCTTTCAAAAGCCACATCCTGACCAAGAAAACCACCAAGCAGAAAAGAGGTCTTACGCACATCGGCTTAGTTCACGAAGCAGATGAGAACCGCGTAAAACACATGCTCGGATTACAGTAATTAAATGTTTAACCCGGTGCCCGGTAATAAGCATATCCTGTAAAAGGGTATCGCCAGTCACCAAAAAAGTACAGAAATGCCTAGATCGGTTAACGTCGTAGCAGCACGACACAAAAGAAAAAGAATAATGAAACTGGCCAAAGGTTACTTTGGCCGTCGTAAAAACGTTTGGACGGTAGCGAAAAACGCCGTTGAAAAAGGTTTACAATATGCATACCGCGACCGCAAAGCCAAGAAAAGAGATTTTCGTGGTCTGTGGATCCAGCGTATCAATGCCGGTGTACGTGAGTACGGCATGTCTTACTCCCAGTTTATGGGCGCTTTGAAAAAAGCAGATATCAACCTAAACCGTAAAGTTCTGGCTGACTTAGCCATGAACCACCCGGAAGCTTTTAAAGGCATAGTAGAAAAAGTAAAATAACGAATTGATAATTTTGCAAGAAAAAGCCCCCGAATATTTCGGGGGCTTTTTTGTTTTCCGGTGTTTTTTAAACATTTCCGTACCAGCCCGGTTTTTCCTACATAATGTATGTATCATTTTAAAAACAAGTACCTATGGCTATTAATGATCTAAACAGTGGTTTCGACCGGAATGCAGCGGAATTCAGAACCAGAAGCAATTGGCAGGAAATGAAAGGCAAGATCCGCAAACAGTACGGCAATTTAACTGACGATGACCTGGAATATTCTTCCGGACAGCAGGAAGAATGGCTGGGTAAGCTCGGTAATAAGATCGGTAAAACTGCCCAGGACGTGCGAAGCTGGATCTCCGGCTTATAATCTGGTTTGTAATTCAGAAACTAAAAAAGCCGGTTACGCCGGCTTTTTTAGTTAAATCTCTACCGTTTTATTTATGGAGAGCGCTATTTAAAATCGAAGCTGTTTAGCGTTTTTGATAAATTGTATAAAGCCCGCCAAAGTTGGTGTTTTCACCGACATTTATACTGCAGCCCAATAAAACTGCCTTTTGCTTATTGATAAAAATACCGGCAAAGGCTTATTAGGATTTACCAGAAGAAAGCTCTAAAGCTTCAGTATTTATTTCCAACCGTACGGTTCTAAAGTCAACGGCTTAATTGGATCTGGTTCCTGGTTAACTTGGTTTTAGATTTTTTCCTGGCTTTCAAGCGCCTGCTTTTGCAAGCTTTCCACGGACCGGTTTTTATCCGGATCTTCCGATTTTCCCTGAAATGTAACCGTGGTAGGATTGGCCTTTACCACTTCGCCATTTTCGGCTTCAATTAGGGCTAAGGTTACAGGCTTCATCTTTCCATCTGCCGAAGGCCATACCTCATCAACCCACTTGTGGAAGTAGCCATTTTCGATAGCCGCCGTGTCGATATACTTGAAGGTGTCTGGTTGCCATTCTAAACGCTTAAAACTAACTTTTCTTAACACTGCCATAGCTTTTGGGTTTAATGGTGAAAAACTAAAGAAAAACTGAAGACTGACAGCGTAAAATAATTGCGCTGAGAATTCCATTAGCTAAACCGGCAGGGCGGAAATATGTTTAAAATACTTAAAAAATATCCGGAAAAATACGGGTATCGGATGGTAAATTTTATCCTGTAAGACTGCTTTTATTTTATTTAACTTTATATGATAAGCCGAAGCTGTAATTAATAGCGTTCAGTTCCTTTTTGGTAGTATAGTTTTTTGCCCAGAATTTCCCGTTGGTAAATAAAGAATAACCTTCAAAATTTACACCTACCTTTTTGCCCTGCCATTTTATACCGCTTCCCACTCCGTATGCCAAAGAGGTTGATTTGGAAAGGAATTCAGATTGAGACTTCCTGAATTCTGTAGTATTGATATCAGGATGAGTATTAAAAGTGATGCCGCCGCCGACTTTAAAATACAAGGCTAATACCGGCGCAACCGGGAATTTGAAAATAGTATTAGCTAACAGGTAATTGGTACGCCAAGATGTATGGGCAAAATATTTTGTCCTTATCGTATCGTTATTAAACGCACCAACATCAAAGGGATTTCTACGAATTCCGAAAGTTAAGCCTAAGCCAAAATAATTGTCGATGTAGCCAGTATATTCCGCAGCTACATGAAATCCCTGGTCGGCAAAACCAGTTTTTTCATCATAATTGGTTTTAGCCCCGAATTTTCCTTTGGGTATGCTAATGCCGGAACGAATGGTAATGGTACCTCTTTCGTGTAACGCAGTTTTGGTGGAATCTTGTGCAGCTGCAACAAAGGAAAAAGCGCTTATGCCGAGCGCCAGAATTATTTTTTTCACGCTTGTATTAAGTTTTTTTAATCTCTGATATTTTCTCCTTTGTTATAAAGCGGTGGTAAAAGGCTATAAAGATGATTCGATCTGTTTGGAGGAGTAAAATTGCGATAATGCAGCCTGAATAACAAATCTTAAATAAATCAATAAAGCAGAATTTTAAAGAAAGGAGCTGAAAAACAAAAAAGCCTTCCGGCATTGCTGCTGATCCGGAGGCGTGGGAGTGGGTAGAAAGGTGAAAACTGAGATCAAGCTAAAAATTTGAGGGGGATTAAAAAAAGTGTTTGTTTTGGGTTGAATAAACCAGCACTTCGATTTTGTCAGACGCT
>NZ_VTWT01000007.1 GCF_008727925.1 Adhaeribacter soli
GCCGTCAAAGGTGGGAGAGTAGGTAGCCGCCAACCCCTTAATCAAACCCCCAGCTTAGAAATAGGCTGGGGGTTTTGTGTTTTTAGGCCTTTACCTTTACCGAGAAGTCCGGTATTAATATCTTCTATTGCCGACTTTACATATACCCTGCTTCCTTCTCACCTTTCTCAAGAAGGAAATAGAATCCTGCTGATGGAAAATTAAAAGTTTTCCCAACTCCTCCGGAGTAGCGGAAAGTCATTTCTAGGCTTTTAAGCTTTTGCCGTGGCATTTTTACCCCAAAAGTGAAGTAACTGATAAGGATCAGGATTGGTAAAGAGTTCACTTACCGCATGGTCCGGTTGTCTGTCTTCTAATGTGAAATAGGGATAAATAGAACCGCCAATAAAGGCCTTTGGCGACTATTGTATAGTTAAACACTATATATTAGTCGCCATAGGCTTTAAAACTCAGCTCAAGATCTATAATTGCCGGTACCGCTTAATGGCTTCAGCTTCGAGGCGTTCCCGGTGATCTGGATGGGCAATATCGATTAGAGCTTTGGCGCGTTGACGCAGGTTTTTGCCGTAGAGGTAAGCTACACCGTATTCAGTTACCACATAATGCACGTGGGCCCGGGTAGTAGTAATGGCGGCACCTTCATTTATTAAGGGAGTAATGCGGGAAATTCCTTTATTGGTAGTGGAAGGAAGCGCAATGATCGGTTTTCCACCTTTCGATAAAGCAGCACCCCGTAAAAAGTCCATTTGGCCGCCTATGCCGGAATACTGTTTCGTTCCAATTGTATCAGCAACTACCTGGCCGGATAAATCTATTTCGATGGCACTATTAATAGCAGTTACTTTAGGATTAGAGCGAATTATGTCAACATCGTTTACGTAGTCGGTGCGTTGCATTAGGATCAGTGGGTTATCATCCACAAAGTCGTAGAGGTTACGGTTGCCTACAATAAAGCCGGTAACCACGCGGCCCGGATGGCGGTATTTGTGCTCGTTCGTTATTACTCCTTTTTCTACCAGCGGCATCACACCGTTCGAGAACATTTCAGTATGAATTCCTAACTCTTTGTGGTTTCCTAAAAAACTCAAAACCGCGTCTGGAATGCCGCCAATACCCATTTGCAGGGTGGCGCCATCTTCGATCATTTCGGCAATGTACCGGCCAATGGTTTTTTCTTTATCGGTAATGCGCAGGCTGTAATCCACTTCGGGCAAGGCGTCATCAACTTCAACCATCACATCGAAACGGCTCATTTGGATCAGGCCATCGCCGTGGGTGCGGGGCATTTGCGGGTTAACCTGGGCGATTACGTGTTTAGCGCTTAATACCGCTTCGCGGGTTACATCCACGGAAACTCCCAAAGAGCAGAACCCATGCTTGTCGGGCGGGGATACGTGCACAATGGCTACATCCAATGGCAGAATACCCGACCGGAACAGCTGCGGAATTTCGCTCAGAAAGATCGGTACATAATCCCCACGGCCTCCATTAACCGCCTCCCGCACATTCTCAGACACAAACAGGGAGTTGATAAAAAAAGAATCTTTAAACTGTTCTTCAGCAAGGGGGAATTGGCCGTAAGTAGTAATGCTTACAATTTCTACGTTGCGCAGTTCCGGCGCGCGGTCGGCTAGTTTTCGGATAAGGTATTGGGGAGTGGCCGCGCTGCCTTGAATGAAAACGCGGTCGCCGGATTTAATTATACTTAAAGCTTCTTCGGCAGTTTTGTAATGGGGTTTGTTGGTCATAGCGTTCGGGTTTTTGAGTGAAGAAAGATACTGTTTTCAGCAGAAAAGGATAAGGTAATTTGTCATCGGTTTTATGAAAGTTTGCTTTGCAAAAACCAGCAGATTGAAAGTGGTTACTGAAAATATCGGATTTAAAGGGCTCTTTATTTTAAACGATTGGCTTTCTAATTAAATTATAAGAATGCGTATTTAGGCGCCAACCCTAGTGCTTTAGACAAATAACCATTCCCTTTTTTCATTTTAAGGCGGAAACAACACCAGGTCAAGCAGGACTAAGTAATAATAGGAGCCTTCTTTTCAGAATGCAGCCCAAAATGGTTAATTTATTTATCGTAACCTCGAATAAATCTTATTCTTTCTTTAAAATGGCATTATCCGAAAATTGTTTTTGCCGTATTTGCAGACGCACAGGTGCTTAAGGAAAAAATTCTGGCACACCGATTGCATTATGCAGATCATAAGAATAAAAATTACAAACTAAAATTAAAGAGTTATGAAAAAGGGAAATTATATCTTCAGCCTTGTTTTAATGTTCAGCCTGATCTTAACCAACGTACTGCAGGCACAGGATCAGCCAAAGAAGAAATGGAGCCCGGTAGCGAAAGGTGCCGTGATCGGTGCTGGTACCGGAGCTGCAGCGGGTGCTATTATCAATAAGAAGAACCGCGTAGCCGGAGGTATTGTAGGTGGTGTGGTAGGTGGTGCCGTAGGTGCCGGAGTTGGTAAAGTTATTCAGAATAAACAGGAGAAAAAGGCTGCCGAAGAACAGCAGCGGATGCAGCAGCTGGAACAGGTTGCGGTAGCTAACAATCCGGAGCCAACTTACAGCAGCGGTTCTACCAGGAGCTATGCCTCCAGCTCTAAAAAGACCTACAAAGCGAAAAAGGCTCCGGTTACTAACCGCGTAGCTGCTCCTGAAGAGCCGGTTGCCGTACAGCCTGCCTACATGCAGAATGGCTGGATCCTGAACGATGGCGCCGGTGACCCAAGCGTAGCTTATTCAAATTCTGAATACAAGCGTAAAAGCTGGTAATTAACCTATCTGAAACAGTAAAACCCAGGCAATTGCCTGGGTTTTTCATAAAACGTAAATCTTTTTGAAAAATGGAAAACCTAAATGGGATTAACTCCCGTAAAAACCGAACTCCTATGAAAGCAATATTTTCCTTCTTATTCGCGCTGCTTTTCCTGGCCTCCTGTGCCAAAAAAGAAACTGAAAAAGTAAACGTATCGGCGCTTAACGGTAAATTTATTAATGCCTGGAACAACAAGCAGGTCGATTCGGTAATTGCACTGCTGGCCGACGATGCCCAGTTCCTGCAAGGCGACGTGCGCTACAACGGGAAAGCCGAAGTGGCCGACAAATGGGTGAAGAAAACCATCAATAATATTAATAATTTAAAAACCAGCGTGGTGAGCTCCGGCGCAGACGAGGCAATGGCTTATGAAGCGGGTACCTTTTCGGTAGATGTTCCGGCCCAGACCCCTGATGAACCGAATGCTTACGGCGAAGGCAATTTTATGCTCCTCTGGAAAAAAGATGCAAACGGCAAATGGAAACTCAGCTATGCCCAGCTCGAAGACCATAACCTGCAGGTAAAACAGTAGTCCTGTTTTTAGAAACATTAATATGGAATTTACAAAAACGGCTAACCATTTGGTTAGCCGTTTTTGGTTAAGGAAGGGTTAGGAATGCTATGCGATTGTTCCTGAAAACTATTTAAAGCTTGCCTTGATATAGCTCCAGCCTTTGCAGCCGGATAATGTGGGCCAACCCAGAAGGGATCACGTTGGCAAAGGGCAACAGCGAGGCCGCGTAATTTTTTTCCTGCAGTGTATTCCGGCAGACCAGGAAAATTACTACCTGCTGCTATAGCCTTTCCAGGTTATGCTTAACGGTGCTGCTTTGTTGCAGGAAAGTTACGCCGGAGCTGTGCGTTGCCACTTCAATGGGCGGAGAAGGTTTAAAAGGTTTTCTTTACCGCCGTAAGCGCATACACCAGCGGAATTTTATTTTCCAGGTGCGCTACCCTGAATTTGTTTGGAGCAATTTCCACAGAATTCCGGAAAATATTATAAGGCGAATAATCGAATTCTTCGAAGCTTATAAGCTCCAACCCGTTTTGCAGCAAACTGCTTAGAACTTCGCCCAAGCCATGATTCCACCAGACAAACTCCTGCTTCAGGTCGGCATGGCGATCGGCGTAGCTGCCGCTTTCGGTTTCTATAATGGGCCCTGCATTGAAATAACTATAAGCCACTTTTTCCAGGTCGTCATCGAACATCCAGAGTACCGGGTGAAACTCTGCAAAAATGAAGCGTCCGCCTGGTTTCAGAAAGTGCGCTACAACCTTTGCCCATTTATCCAGGTCCGGCAACCAGCCAATGGTACCGTAGCTTGTAAAAACCAAGTCGAATTTTTTATGTAAATGCTCGGGCAGCTCGTACAGGTCGGAGCAGATAAATTCAGCGTTCGTTTCGGTTTGCCGGTCAAGCTCCCGGGCTTTTTCGATGGCTTTATCCGAAAGGTCTACGCCAGTAACGATTGCACCAAGGCGGGCCAAGGAAATAGAATCCTGCCCGAAGTGGCATTGCAGGTGCAGCACGCTTTTTCCTTGTAGGTCGCCAAGCAGGTTCAGTTCTATATCGTTAAGCGAAGATCTTCCTCTCAGGAAATTTTCCAGATCATAAAAATTCGATTGCACGTGTACTTCCGTGCGGGCATTCCAGAGTTGGCGGTTCTTTTCCAGGTAATCGATAGCAGACTTTTCCATGTACTTACGGTTTTGTTACGGTTTTTAGAAGGTAATTATTACCGTTTTACTTTCTTGATAGCGGCCTGGTAAATTTTCTTAATGCTGTTCTTTTCTTCTCTTTCGGCAATAGCTTCTAACGTTGGCAGTAATTCAGTGTGTTCTTTTAAATTCAGTTTCAGAATTTCACCTAGTGCATAAGCAGCGCTCCAGCGCACCACCGTACCGCTATGTTCGGTATTGGCGAGTAAATTACCAATTGCCTTGTCCAGCTTTTCCGGGAACAGGTGCGCAATATTGCCGATAACCTTAGCCGACTCCCATTTTATGCGCGGCGCTTTTTCCTGCAGCGTTTCTGCAACAAAGTTCAGGCTGTTGAGGGTTGCTATTCCCGGGCGAGATTTGGTGGCATATTCGAGGGCTTCTATGCAGGTAACTTTAACCGGATCTTTGGCTTTCGTGGCGAAAAGCACCAGTTCATCTGTGCCCAGCAGGTTTTCCAGCAGCAGGTTGCTTAGGGTTTCTGTCTTTTCTTTGGGCTTCGTCTGTTTATCGTTCAGAATAAATTTAAGCTCCATACAGTTACGTTTTATTTAGATAGAAGAAGGATTCCGCACCTCGGCAAAAGCAGAAAGCCGAAACAAAGATACCAATCAGCAAAAATATATTTGTAGGATCTTTTTTACATTGCTTTTATATAATGGTTGAATATAACATAAAACGGTGTGTAATGTCTGTAAGTCAGGCTTTTAGCCTGCCAACAGACATTTTAAATAATAGAAATAAATTTTCCGGGTAAGAATCCAATATAATATTGATAAATACAAAACTTGGTGAATGGGCTTATTACATCCGTGAAGGATGTTATATATTGTGCATAAGGCGGTATCTTTAGATTGGGACAGTCGCCCTGTTTTCTGAAGCTGATACTTAACTGCCGTCCACCGATGCGAGATACAACAGTAACCCTTCAAGAGGCTTTAGACCTTTTGCCCGATGCGGTGATTGTGATAAATGATCATTTGAAAATTGTAACTATAAACCAGCATACGGCCAGTGTATTCCGCTACCAGCCGGTGGAGCTCATGGGTCAGGAGCTTTGTATGTTGCTTCCGGAACGGTTCCGGACAAAATATAATCGCTATTTCAGCAACTATTTCTCTGAACCCCTGAAGCGCCGCCTCAACGTTGGCTCCGATCTGTTTGGCATCCGCAAAGACGGCAGAGAGATTGATGTAGACATTGCCATGGCGCCCGTAATGATCGAAGGCATTAAGTACGCCATGGTTACGATCCGGGATATTACCAAACTGAAGGATCTGGACCGGGTGCTGCTGCAAAAGAACGAAGAACTATGTTTATCGAATGCCCAGTTGCAGCGTTTTGGCTACGTAATTGCCCACGACCTGAAAGCCCCGCTCCTGAATGTGCATGCCCTGGTGCGGCTGCTTAACCGGGAACTGTGCAACACGCTCGACCCGCTCGATAAAAACACCAAAAAGATTGAAGGCTACCTGCAGGCGCTCCGCGACAGCTCCGTGTCTATGATGGATCTGATTACCGGAGTAGCCGATTATTCGAAAGCCTATTTGCAGGAATCTTTGGAAGAGGACGTGGACCTGGGGCAGGTTTTGCAGGAGGTGGAACAGATGGTGCAGTTGCCCCCGGATTTTGAATTAACGCACCGCCAGCCGCTTCCGGTAGTGAAAGGAAATAAAACCAAGCTGCTGCAGGTATTTCTGAACCTGATAAACAACGCCATTAAGTACAACGACAAGCCCCAGGGCAAAATAGAAGTACAGGCGCACAAGAACCATAAAGTATGCCTGATAAATATTGCCGATAACGGCCCGGGCGTGCCAGTAGAGCTCCGGCGAAAGATATTCGACTGGTTTAAACGGGGAAATATCGATAAAGAAAATTCGCAGGGAATTGGCCTGGCTATTGTTAAAAAAATAATAGAAGACCGGGGCGGTGGAATACTGGTAGATGAAAGTCCGTGGGGTGGCGCCGATTTTGTGTTTAGCTGGCCTTTAGTAAAGCTAGCTGAAAAATGCCCGCCGGTACCAGGAAAGAAAGAGCGTTTAATTGTTGTGGATAAAGTCTGAACCGGTGCCCGGTTTGGGGAGAACTACCTATGCAGGAATAAAATACGGCAGGTAAGGTAAGCAACATACATACAACAAAAACGGCCTGCTGAAAAGCAGGCCGTTTTTGTTGTATGTATGTTGCTGTACTTTTTCCTTCAGAAATGCTATCGTTTCTAAACGGAAAAGTGGCGGGCAGCTTATTTATTATTGTTAGGTTTGGTCATGTATTTTATCCCAAAGGAAAAGCTTATTAATTTGGGGTAGCCGGGAATGAACGTAGAGGCAAAGCTGAACCTTTCGGTTAACCGGTAAGCATATTCGAACTCGCCGCCGTACCACAAAAACTTGTATTGCCAGGTAGCATAAGGTTTGCCATCGAAATATGCCGGATCCTGGTAGCCGGGCAAGTCGTGCCAGTTGCGGCGGTAAACCAGGGTCGGGCCAATGCCGCCGTAAAGGGAATGCTTACCGCTTTTAAAGATTTTACCCCGAAGGCCGATATGCGAAAACCCGCCTAAGCGTGCGGCGCAATCCGAATAAAGGCCCTGCACGGCTTTCACCGAAAAGGCATCCTTGTAAAAAAACTTTTCATAAGAGAGCATCCCGCCCAGGTTTATTACCAGCACGCCTTTTTCATCCAGGCGCCGGGGCATCAGCTTTGCATTTTCGTCGCCCTGAGGATGAATGCTCAGGCCAAAGAACTTCAGCCCGATATTATCGCTCTGCGCTATTGCTGCCTGCTGAAACAGCATGAAAATTATTACCAGTATACTGCCCTTTAATCCTGCCAATCTCATTTTGTGCGGTAAATCCTCCCGTTAGTGGTACGTGTCTCAAAGCCGAAAGTCGGCACAAAAGTAGCAAATCCGATCTTGCGGCTTTAAAAATGCGATGCATTTCAGCTGGAAAACAGAAAGGCAACCAATTTCCGTAGAAAGTCTGTAATTCTAAACGAAAGCCACATTTCCCGGTTCGGGCAGAATTCAGTAACTTCACGGCCTATGATTTTGCGCGCAGAACATCTTTTTAAAAAATACAAATCCCGTACGGTAGTAAACGACGTTTCGGTGGAAGTGAACCAGGGCGAGATCGTGGGTTTGCTAGGCCCGAACGGCGCCGGCAAAACCACCTCTTTTTACATGATCGTAGGGTTGGTAAAACCCAATTCCGGGCATATTTACCTCGAGAACGAAGATATTACGACACTGCCCATGTACCGGCGAGCCAAGAAGGGGGTAGGTTACCTGGCCCAGGAGGCTTCCGTTTTCCGCAACCTGTCGGTAGAAGAGAATATTCTGGCGGTGCTGGAAATGACAGATAAAACCAAACAGGAGCAACAGGAAAAAGTAGAAGAACTCCTTGAAGAATTCAGCTTAACGCACGTGCGCAAAAACAAAGGCATGGTGCTTTCCGGGGGTGAACGCCGCCGCACCGAAATTGCCCGCGCCCTGGCCGTAGATCCGAAATTCGTGCTTTTGGACGAACCTTTTGCCGGCGTAGACCCTATTGCGGTAGAAGAAATTCAGACCATTGTAGCCAAGCTAAAAACCAAAAACATCGGTATTCTGATAACCGACCACAACGTAAACGAAACTCTTTCGATCGTAGACCGGGCTTATTTATTATTCGAAGGCAAGATCCTGAAATCGGGCAGCGCCGAAGAACTGGCTGCCGACGAACAGGTACGCCGCGTGTACCTGGGCAAGCACTTTGAATTGAAAAGGAAAATTTAAATGGCTTAATTGTTAAATTGTTGAATTGTTAACTGGTGCAGGAAAAGAAATTTTTAAAGCTGAATGATATTGAAGCTTACCGCATAAGCTTTGCGTTAAGTAATTCAGTTTGGAAAATCATTTCTTCCTGGAATAACTTCGAAAAGGATACTATTGGCAAGCAATATATGCGCGCTATCGACAGTATTTCGGCTAACCTTGCTGAAGGCTTCGGCCGGTACTCCAAAAAAGATAAAATAAACTTCTATCGGATTGCCCGTGCTTCAGGCTATGAGTGTTTCGACTGGAATGAAAAAGCAAAAGTCCGAGGAATCCTTTCTCAGGAACAATATCAGCTTATCTTTCAGGATCTGCAGAAACTGCCAAAAGCTATCAACAGCTTAATCAAGTATACAAATGATAGTTTGTCCTTTTAACCATTTAGCCATTAAACAATTTAACAATTAAGCGTGGAACTCCTTAACAGCATAATGACCTGGGTAATGAAAAAGCGGATCCACCAGATCGAGCTTTTCCGGCAGTACCCGCATGATGTGCAGCACGAAACGTTTCAGAGCCTGCTCAGTACGGCTAAAAATACTGAGTGGGGCAAACGCTATGCTTTTGAGGAAATAAAGTCCTGGGAAACGTTTGCGCAGCGCGTACCCGTTTCTTCTTACGAAGATCTTTTCCCGGAAATCGACCGGATGATGAAAGGGGAACAGAACATTCTCTGGCCCACCACAGTAACCTGGTTTGCCAAATCTTCGGGTACGACCAACGCGCGCAGCAAATTCATTCCGGTTTCCCCCGAATCTTTGGAAGATTGTCATTACAAAGGCGGCAAAGACATGCTTGCCATTTACGTAAATAACCGCCCCGATACCAAGCTCTTTACCGGTAAAGGCCTGAGCATTGGCGGCAGCTTCCGGACAAATGAGCACAACCCGAAATCTTTCTACGGCGACGTTTCGGCTGTAATCATGCAGAACCTGCCGTTCTGGGCCGAATACATCCGCACGCCCCCGTTAAAAGTAGCCTTAATGGACAAGTGGGAAGAGAAGATCGAGCGCATGGTAGCGGAAACGGTAAACGCAAACGTGACCAGCCTGGCCGGCGTACCCACCTGGACCTGCGTGCTTCTGAACCGCATTATGGAGAAAACCGGCAAAACCATTCCGGAAGTTTGGCCGAATCTGGAGTTGTTTGCCCACGGTGCTGTAGCCTTCGGACCTTACCGGGAATTGTTTAAAAACATAATTCTAACGGAAAAGATGCGCTACCTGGAACTATACAACGCTTCGGAAGGTTTCTTCGGCATTCAGGATCAAACTGATTCGGAAGACCTGTTGCTGATGCTGGATTACGGCGTATTTTACGAGTTCATTCCATCCGGCCATTTCGACGATGAGAACCCGGTTACCATTCCGCTTTCGGAAGTAGAAATTGGTAAGAACTACGCAATGGTAATTTCGACGAACGGTGGTTTATGGCGCTACAAAATTGGCGATACGGTAAAATTTACCTCTATTAGTCCGTACCGTTTCCGGATAAGCGGACGCACCAAGCATTTTATGAATGCTTTTGGCGAAGAAGTAATTATTGAGAATGCCGAAGTGGCCATAACCGAAGCCTGTGAACAAACCAATGCGGTAATCAGTAACTTTACGGCGGCACCGGTTTATTTTGAAGGCAAAAAACAGGGCGGGCACGAGTGGATCGTGGAATTTAACCGGCAGCCGGATAACCTCCAGCGGTTCTCGGCGGTTTTAGATGAAAAGCTCCGGGAAATAAATTCGGACTATGATGCCAAGCGGTACCAGAACATTGCTTTGGTTGCTCCTAAAATACATCATGCGCCCGAAGGTACCTTTCTGGAATGGCTGCGCCGCAGGAATAAATTAGGCGGGCAGAATAAAGTGCCGCGGCTTTCTAATTCGCGGGAATATGTAGAAGAGATTCTGACGATAATGGAAGATAAAGATGCAAACTAAGCAAGTGGAAAATCAGCACAGTAGCGAACATAAGCGGGAACGCAAACGCATCAGGATCAAAAAGAAAGTGCGTATCCGGGTGCCTCTGGATGAACGGAAGAAGAAGAAACAGAAACAGCGTATCATGCTGATCACTTTTTTCTGGCTCCTGATCTTGTTTGTGCTATCGTCTTTCCTGGCGTTCTATTATTTCGGGGCTAATCAAAAACGGCGCTTAGACTATGAGCATTACCTCTGGGATAATGGCGTTATTGTGTATTGAGGCTTGGTATAAGCTTGGATATGCGGAAATATTAACAGCCAAATTTTAATAGTTAGTAGCTGCTGATTAGACTGATCGATTAATAGTAAAAGCCTGATTCAGTTACATTAAGGCGCAACTTTAATTCATTTAATAACAAAAATGCCTTCTGGATATCAGAAGGCATTTTTGTTATAGGTAGTCCAATTTTCTACTCTAAAAAGCTGCTTAGCATGCCGCCTTCTTTGTTCTGATTCCCACCGTTCGGCATCAGCGCCTGAATCAGTTTTTTCACCGGCATCGATTGCAGCCATACCCGGCCGGTACCGGAAAGGGTAGCCAGAAAAAGGCCTTCGCCCCCGAAAACCATCGATTTCAGCCCGCCGGAACGTTGAATATCAAAACTGATGCCTTGTTCAAAAGCAACAACGCAGCCGGTATCTACGCGCAAGGTTTCGTTATTCAGTTGCTTCTCGATTACGGTACCGCCGGCATGGATAAATGCCAGACCATCGCCCGTAAGGCGCTGCAGGATAAAGCCCTCACCTCCAAAGAAGCCGGCACCCAGCCGCTGGTTGAAATGAATGTTGATCTTGGTGCCTAAAGCCGCGGCCAGGAAACCATCTTTCTGCACAATTAAGCCCTGCGGAATGGTTGCCAGGTCCACCGGTAATATGGTGCCCGGATATGGCGCCGAAAAAGCTACCCGGCTTTTTGCGCTCCGGCCCCGGTGGGTAAAGTGGGTCATGAACAGCGATTCGCCGGTAAGCATGCGACTACCGGCTGAGAATAGCTTGCCCAGCAGGCCCTGGTCGGCGTTGGAGCCATCGCCCATTTTGGTTTCGAACTGAATGCCGTCTTCCATGTAAACCATGGCGCCGGCTTCGGCAATAACCGTTTCGTTCTGGTCAAGCTCCACCTCCAGCACCTGGATGTCGTTGCCAAAAATGCGATAATCAATTTCGTGCGATCTCATAGAAAAGTAAGTAGGTTTTAAAGCCTTAAATTGCGGAATTTCCGGCAAAACCCTATGCTTTTCCGTTTAAAAAGTAAGCACCTTATTTTATGGGAAGTGTTTCGCCCTCATCTTTTTCGTCTTCCTCATCTTCCTCATTTTCTTCCTGACCGCCTTTCGCCCGCTTTGCTTTCGGAATAAAATCCTCCGGGTTCTCCTCTTCTTCCTGCGATTCCTCTATATGGAAATCATCGTCATCCTCCTTCATTTTTCCCGGGCCTTTGTCGGTCAGTTTTTTATCGTGCACGTTCTTGTCCAGGAATTCGTTTAACTGGTCGATGCTGTAGCTGGAGGTAATTTCGCCCAGCGGATTAATCTTTATTTCGAAGCCTTCGAGTTCTTTATGTACCCGGGCCTTCTTCTCACTTTTATCGGTTTTCTTTTTCTTTTTGCTCATGGCTGTAACGTTTAAAAATCAGCTTTACGTCCATACGCAAAAAAAGCGGCAGGGTATAGTTCCGCTGCCGCTTTTGGCTTTTTAGCTTCTAAAGCTACCGTTTCGAAGGTTCTCTTTTCAGTAGCTGGGTTTATTCCTAATGGCTTTATTCAACAACAATTTTTCGGGTGCTGGTCTGGTTTCCGGCTTTCACCTGAACCAGGTACATGCCTTTAACGGCCGGTATTTCCAGCTCCCGTAAACCCTGACTCCGGGTATTTACCAATTGTTGCAAAACCACGCGGCCTAAAAGATCGGTAATTATAACCTCGGCAGCTGGTGCGTTTATGTTGCTGAACTGCAGGTTGAATTTGCCCTGGTTTGGGTTGGGGAAAATGGAAATGTTGAAATCGGGTTTATTTTCTGCTGTGGCAAGGACCTCAGGACCTAATTTTACGATCCAAAAGTCATAACCTCCCTGAGAAGCCTGAGTTTTATCTCTGCTGGCAGCAGACCATGAAAAGCCTCCCAAAATGTAATTTCCGTCCGAAGTCTGCTGCAGCGATTGAAGGCCATCTTCGCCATTTCCGCCTATGGTTTGTTCCCAAATTTTATTTCCGGCGCTATCCAGCTTTAAAACCCAATAATCTGTATTTCTGAAAGATTGATTAAATACGGAATCAGCTGAGCCACCCAGAATATAACCCCCATCCGAAGTCTGTTGCAGCGCGCTGAGCTCATCATGACCAGGGCCGCCAAAAGTTTTATCCCAGGTTTTGTTTCCAGCCCCATCCAGCTTTACTACCCAGTAATCCTTGCCTCCAAAACCTGCCTGCGATTTATCGCCATTCAGCCCGGAATCAGAATAACCGCCCAGAATGTACCCTCCGTCTGAAGTCTGTTGCAAAGAAGTAAGTATCTCCGTATTGCTGCCTCCCAAAGTCTTATCCCAGAGTTTGTTGCCAGCTGGATCAATTTTTACTACCCAATAATCAGCTCCTCCTCGCGATGGTTGGGTTTTATCTGCACCGATGTCATCACTGGAAGACCCACCCAAAATATAGCCGCCATCTGAGGTTTGCTCAATTTTGGAAAAGTTATAAGTGCCAGCTCCTAAATTTCCACCAAAGGTTTTATCCCATATTTTATTTCCATTGGCATCTAGTTTTACTATCCAGTAATCTACGGCTCCCTTACGGGCCTGGCTTTTATCACCACTAATTCCCGAAATAGAGGTCCCGCCCAGAATATAACCCCCGTCCGATGTTTGTTGCAGGGAAGCAAACGCTTCAGTATCACTGCCTCCAAAGGTCTTGTCCCAGAGTTTATTGCCGTTGGAATTCAGCTTTATTATCCAGTAATCAAAAAGTCCTTGGGAAGCCTGACTTTTATCTCCGCCGATACCGGAATAAGTGCCTCCACCCAGAATATACCCTCCATCCGAGGTTTGCTGCAGGGAACGAAGCCAGTCATCGCTACCGCCGCCAAAAGTTTTATCCCAGGTTTTGTTTCCGCTGGCGTCTACTTTTACTACCCAGAAATCATAGGTGGTATAAGCTACAGTTCCTTGGTTGCCCTGGCTTTTATCGCCGCTTATGCCTGAACTGGAATATCCGCCCAGGATATACCCGCCTTCAGTGGTCTGCTTTACAGAGGAAAGGACATCCCCACTGCTTCCGCCAAAAGTTTTATCCCATTGAATAGGTAGACCGTTTTGCGCTGAAGCACCTACGGGAAAAGCTGCCGTAAAAGCTGCAACGCAACTAATACGAAGCCAGTTTTTAAGCAGGAAAGTGTATCGTTTTTTCATAGGGAATTAACACAAGTGATTTCAAAGCTAACAACTTGTGCCAAATATTAAAACTATTCTGTTATCTAATTCTGCAGAAACAGCTGAACAACCATTCAGGCACACCTATAAAGAAAATTTTCAGCTACTCACTAGGGGAGGGGCTTACGCGCCTTGTCTACTCCTCTGAAACCGCCGGAATAAAGCAAGCCGCTTAGGCGAATTTCCGCTTTTTCCGCTTCCGCCTTACGTGTTCCACTAAATTTTAAACTGTCGTGAAAAACAGCCTGGCCATACTTTGTCTTATTTTTCTGGTAAACGGTAGCCTTCTGGCGCAAAAAGTAACCCTGAGCGGCATTATTCGCGATGCGGTTACCGGAGAACCGTTACCGGGCGCTTCGGTTTACCTGCCGGAGCAAAAAGCCGGTACGGCCACCGATCTGGAAGGGAAATATGAACTTAGCTTAGCGGTTGGTAAAGTCACGGTGGTTTATTCGCTTGTCGGGTACGGGAAACAGGAGAAAGAACTGAATCTGACCGACCATGCCACTTTCAATATTGAGCTGAAACCGCAGGAAGAAACGCTGAAAGAAGTGGTGGTGCTGGCGTCGAAGAACGATTTGCAGGAGCAGGTAGCTTCGCCGCAGATGGGTATGGTGAAGCTATCGCCGAAGCAAATTAAAAATATGCCCAGCCTGGGCGGGGAAGTGGATATTATTAAAGTAGCCCAGCTGCTGCCCGGCGTAAAACGCGGCGGCGAAGGCCAGACTGGTATGTTCGTGCGCGGCGGCGCTTCCGACCAAAATTTAATCCTGCTGGACGATGCGCCGGTTTACAACGTGAGCCATTTATTCGGGTTCTTTTCCATTTTCAACAACGATGCCCTGAAAGAAGTAACCCTGATAAAGGGCAGCTTCCCGGCGCAGTACGGTGGCCGCATTTCTTCGGTAATGGACATCAAAACGCAGGAAGGCAATAACGAAAAAATAAAAGCCAACGGCGGCATTGGGTTACTATCTTCGCGCATTACGGTGCAGGGCCCGATCCAGAAAGACAAGCTCACGTTCCTGGTTTCCGCCCGCCGTTCCTATCTCGATAAAGTACTGGCAGTATCGGGATTAAAAGTGCCGTATTATTTCTACGATGCCAACCTGAAACTCAATTACAAGCTCAGCGAAAAAGACCGGCTAACGTACAGTAGCTACTACGGAAACGATATTCTTTCAGAGCCCAAACCCGGTTCCAAAGGAACGGACGACGTGCCCACGAGCCTGGATTTCGGTTTTCAGCTCGGCAACTATACCAACACCCTGAAATGGACGCACCAGTACTCCGGCAACCTGGTTTCTAACCTGACTTTGCTGCACACTCGTTTCCGCTACCAGATCAACGGGCAATTCGATGAAAATGCCGTGCACATCGGTTCGTTCATCGAAGATGTTGGCGTTAAACTCGATTACGATTATGCCCCGAATGCAAAGAACCAGCTCCGGTATGGAATATCGGTTATCAATCATTCCTTCCGGCCGAATATCGTGGCAGCTGAAGGGGAAATTACGGACCTGTTAAAATCGCAGGAAGGCCGGCAACTGAACCCGCAGGAAATGGGCGTGTATGCGCAGAACCAGTTCAACATGAACCGGCACCTTACGGTAGATTACGGCCTTCGCGTTTCGGGTATGCTCACGCAAGGGAAAACCTACACCGGGCTGGAACCACGACTTTCAGCCAGTTATCAACTTTCCGAAAACAGCTCCATCAAAGCCGGTTATTCGCGCATGTACCAGTATCTGCACCTGGTTTCCAGCTCTTCGGTAATGCTGCCCACCGACCTGTGGTACCCGGTAACCCGGAACGTAAAGCCGCAGTTTGCCGATCAGTTTGCTGCCGGTTATACCCGGAACTTCAGCCAGGTAAATACCCTTTTCAGCGCCGAAGTGTATTACAAAAAACTGAACCGCCTGATAGAATACAAAGAGGGCGCGGTGCTGCTGCTGAACGACGATTACGAAAAGGAACTGCTGCACGGGAAAGGAGAAGCCTACGGCGCGGAATTCTTTCTGCACAAAACCGAAGGCCGCTTTAACGGCTGGGCCAGCTATTCGCTTTCCTGGGCTACCCGCCAGTTCGACGGCCTGAACCAGGGCAAAACGTTCTTCGCCAAATACGACCGCCGCCACGATTTCTCCCTGGCCCTGAATTATGAGATCTCGAAGCGCCTGAGCATCTCCGCCGTCTGGGTTTACGCCACCGGCCAACGCTTCACCGGCCGTTTAGGCCAGTACGTGGCGCCCAAACCTTCTTATTCCGGAGCCGATGTCCTGCCAATTTACACGGGTCGCAACGAACTGAAATTCTCGCCTTCGCACCGCCTCGACCTGAACCTGGTACTGAAAAATAAACCGGCCAAGAAATTCCAGAGCGAATGGTGCTTTGGCGCTTACAACGTGTACAACCAGACGCAGCCTTACCGGGTGAAAGTGGTAGAAAACGGCAAAGGTGGTTACAAGTATTCGCAGACTGGTTTGTTTGGCTTTATTCCTTCGGTGGCTTATAATTTTAAGTTTTAAACGGATGTTTTGCAGGTGGCCGACTTAGAAAGAAAACCAGAGCCACAATTTCTGACAACAGTTTGTTTTTAGGCTGTAAGGCCATTGTCCCCGTCATCTCGACGCCAGGAGAGATCCCCGGAATAAGGTAGTAAAGCCAGAATAAGAGGTAGTGCCAACTTGATGAGATCTCTCCTAACGTCGAGATGACGATTCAGTGTTTCTACCCTTCAATATTCTCCAACTACTGGTAATAATTTCCACTGTAAATCTTCTGCAACAATAAGGGTACGCCGACTTATTCCTGTCTTCATATCAAAAGAAATTAGAAAATTAACGGACAACAACAAAATGAAAACGATAAGCTTCTTAATAAAAAAACTATACTTCGTATTGCTTTGGCTGCTGCTCGGTTTGGGCTTGTTCAGTTGCGAACCCGACCCGATCGAAATTGACCTGCCGGCGCATCAGCCCAAACTGGTAATTGCCACCCAGGTTGCTCCGGAAAAATACATGCTCGTACAAGTTTCCAAAAGCTTCAGTTCCCTGGCCAGCAATTCCGACAGCCTTGCTACCGATACTACTTTTATGAAAAGCCTGGTAGTGGAACATGCGCTGGTGCAGGTAACCTTTAACGGCCGCACCGAAACCCTGCAGCATTTACGCAACGGTCTTTACATGGGCGCCAACATCGTTCAGTATTACGGGCTAACCTACACCTTATTTGTGCGCGATTCGGTTTCGGAGCTTGAATGCACGGCCGTTACCGAGATGCAGGCGCCGACAACGTTCGAAAAGCTGGAGCCGGAAGTAATCCGAACCGCGAAGGACACTACCGTAAACCTGCATTTTACCATTGCCGACCAAAGGCCGGAAAAGAACTTTTACCTGATCAGCCTGACCGGCGCGAGCCGCAAAAATGTAATTCCCTGGAAAGGCACCAGATCGGTGAAAAGCATTCAGGAGCAGATCATTCTGGTAAACGACGACGCGATGCAACAGGGCCGGTATTCGGCGAAAGAAAAGCTCACGCTGGGCACTTCCGATAGTTTGGTCGTGACACTTACCAACATCAGCGAACCGTATTACCGCTACCTGGAGCTTTACCGGAAATCGGGCAATTTAATGAACCAGCTTACCGGCGAACCCATAAACCTGCCCACCAATATTCAGAACGGCTACGGCTACTTTTCGGCGCACAACCCTACCGGAGAGGTTTTCAACCTGAGAGAATGGTAGGCAAAACCCGGAAAAACTAATGCTCGACCAAACTAATTATTAGCATTTGCTTGATTTATAGAATTTGCTTGACGGGATTTGTAATCACTACTGTACGAAAAGCTATCAAATATACTGATAATCAATATGTTGCGATTAATAATTTAAATCGTTGAATGTTGATTTAGAGTCTCTTAGGGCAGTTTTTAGTAATAGCATACAACTTTTTTATGTTCATAAAGGGATAATAATAAGTAATATATAATTTTTCAATATAAATTAACTTGTTGATAATCAGTTAGATTGGTACCTTTTCGTACAGTAGTGATTTGTAATCCCGTCTTAACCGAGCCGTGGGATTTGTAATCCCACTTACTGAAAATTAACTTGATCATGCTCTACCTGAGCGGCAGCGTAACTTTATAAGACCGGTAGGCTGCAAAGATGCCAAGGCCGCCTTCTACGTTGCTGTAAATTTTTACCGGGTCCAGAAAATTATCGGTAGTATGGAAACGCTTAAGGGAAGTGTGGTATTCGTAATAGGCGCGGTCGGTAGTGAACAGATAACCGTTTAAAGCCTTTAACCGGCCTTCCTGCTGATCCTGCTGATAATTAAAAATGGTGCCGCTTACGGTTTCCCAGTTTCGCCCATCGGCCTGGTAATCCCGCACGTAGGGCGCTTCGTACATATCGAGGGGCTGTTCGAAGGGGAAGCCCGGGAAATCCGGTTCTTCCAGTACCAAGCCGCCGTCGGCCTTGTAAAAGTCGCCTTCGCCCGGCAGGTCTTCCCAGCTGAATTGAGCGGAGTATAGCCTTTCGGAAGCAGAACCGGTGCCGGAAGAATCGATGCGGACGGTAAGCGACTGGTTGAGCTTTGTGGGCACGGTACAGAAAGCCCGCGCCGCAAAGCCCCCGGGAGCCGTTACCCGCAAGGTGTATTTCTTGCCGGGCAATATAGCCAGATCGGTAGTAACGTAAACCCCGTTGGGATCAAATACTAGTTGCACCGAATCTGCTCCGTCTGATAGCCACACAGTAGCGTCGGGAACCGGGGTATAGTTAGAGTAGCTGCCGGCCGTAAGCAAAGGAATTGTTTTACTCACCGAAACCAGTACGCCTTCGGCTTCCGGCGAAATAAACGACGAAATTACCAGCTTGGGCGGCACGTCCGGCAAGGGAATCTCTACGTCCGTAAAGCAGCCCTGCAGGGCAAAAAAGCTAAACCCAATCAGACCAAACCGTAGGATTTTCGCCTGAAAACCGGCCTTCATTGCTTTAAATTTTTTCCGGAATTTCTTTACCATGGCTTAAAATTTAAAGCTGTAATTAACCGACGGAATAAACGGAAAAAAAGAAACCTGACGCAAAACCCGGCGGTCTTCGGTGGAAGAAAGATAATAGTAATACGGGTTTTTCCGGTTGTAGAAATTGTAAACGCTCAGCTCCCAGGTTCTTTCGCCCCAGCTTAATTTTTTCCGGAACTGCATCCCGATATCGAGGCGGTGGTAGGCCGGCATCCGGAAATTATTGCGTTCCCCGAATTCGGAAACCAGGTTAGCCGGGAACATGCCGCCATCGAAGGGACTATGCGTAGGTAAATAATATTCGGAAGAAGGCAGGGTGATGGCGTTGCCGGTACCGTACACCCAGTTTGCCGATAGTTTGATGGTAGGGGAAATATCGTAGGAAGCAATAATGGAAAAGTCGTAGCGGCGGTCGTAGCGGGCATCGAAGCGCCGGCCGCCGTTAATGGAATCGAACTGGTGCTGAATGCGGGAAAGCGTATAGCCGATCCAACCCGTAAACCGCCCCGTTTTCTTTTGCAGCAAAAACTCCACGCCGTACGACCAGCCCTGGCCCGAAGTAACGTTTTCTTCCCAGTCCCTTTCGTCCTGAGCCGTTGCCGGATCATCGATGGCTATAAAAGTGGCATTGTCGTTATAAGCAATTATCCGCTTCATTTTTTTGTAGTACCCTTCTATTTCGAGCACTGCTTTTTTCTGGAACAGATCCTGGGCTATCCCTAAAGCTACCTGGTTGGCGCGCTGCGGCTTTACGCGGGGCGTGGCCGGCACCCAGAGATCGATCGGCAAACCCGTACCGGTGCTGCTGAGCAAGTGCACGTACTGGTTCATGGCCGCGAAAGAAGTTTTAAGAGCCGTGTTTTCCCGCAGGCGGTACGCAGCCGAAAGCCTTGGTTCGGGGTTGAAGTAACTGCGTTCGGATGTAAGGAAATGGCTCAGGCGGATGCCGGCATTTACCAGTAATTTCGGCAGCGGCGAAAAGAAGTCTTCGGCATACAGGGCGCTTTCCAGGCTATACAAACGCTGGGTGGTTCTTAGGGAATAATTCGAATTAAGGTCGAAGGCCCGCACGGCGTTTGGCGTGAAATAATGGAAGGTGGTAATGCCGCCGAACTTGATGTAATGGGCCGGGGAAGGATAAAAATCGAAATCCGATTTCAAACTCACATCCTGAATGCCGGAAAAATAATCGAGGTTGTAGTTCAGGTAAGAAGAACTGGCTTTATCGGCTACGGCAAAGCGGTACTGGCTGTAAATTAAAGAAGTGTTGGCAAACAGCCGGTCATGAAAAAGATGGTTCCAGCGGACCGTACCGGTAGCATTGCCCCATTGCAGCCGCGAACTCTGCTCCATTTCAGCGTCCAGCAGATCGATGTAAAACTTGTCGCGCCCGAAATAGCCGCTCACGTAAACTTTGTCTTTCCGTCCGAAGTCGTAATTGAATTTAATGTTGCTGTCGAAAAAGTAGTAACCCACTTTCATATCTTCCGGCATAAAACCATACAGCAGGGCATCGAGGTAAGTGCGGCGCGCCGAGATCAGGAACGAAGATTTCTCTTTCTTTATGGGGCCTTCCAGCAGCAGCCGGGTTGCAATAAGCCCGATACCGCCTTCGCCGTGAATTTTTTCCTTGTTGCCCTCTTTCAGGTTCATCTCCAGTACCGAAGAAAGCCGGCCGCCGTACCGCGCCGGGAACCCGCCTTTGGTTACATCGATGCTTTTCAGGGCATCGCCGTTAAAGAGGGAAAAAAGCCCGAACAGGTGGTTGGAATTGTAAACCGTTGCGTCGTCGAGAATGATCAGGTTCTGGTCGGGGCCCCCGCCGCGCACGTGTAACCCCACGCTGCCTTCGATACCTTTCTGCACCCCCGGCATTAACTGCACTACTTTCAATACGTCTTTTTCGCCCAGCAAGGCCGGAATATCCTTTACCTGCTCTACCGGGATCTGCATTTTACTGGTCTGGGTGGTTTGCGTGCTCCGGAGCTCCCGGTCGGCGGTTACCACTACTTCCTGCAGTTCGGCGGCCGGCTGCAGGTCAATGTTCAGGTTCAGTTCCCGGTTCAGGAAAATCTGCCGGGAAACGGGTTGGTAACCCACATAACTGAATTGCAGCAGAAACGAATCTGGAGGCAGTGTGAGGGAGTAGAAACCGTAATTGTTCGTTACGATGCCGGCTTTTCGTTCCGGTGCGTACACTGTAACGCCAATCAAGGGTTCGCCGCTGCCGGCTTCGCGCACGTAGCCGCTGATGGTGTAGCGGTCACTTTTTTTACCGGCTTCACTACCATTTTTCGAAAGGCTTTCTGGCTTTTTATTGAACAATAAGATCTGATCTTCGCGGTAAAGCCAGGCAATGGTGGTGCCCCGGAAAAGCGTTTGCAGAATTTCTTCCAGGGTTTGTTCTTTTCCCGAAAGGGTTACTTTTTTGGTTAGGGGCAGGGCATCGCTGCTGTAGGAAAAGGTAAGGTGGGTTTTCTCCTGAAGTTCTTTTAAAAAAACTTCGATGGTAGCAACTTTATACGAAAGCGAAACTACCTGGCTGCCGTTGGGTGCGGTTTGCTGAGCGAAAACCTTTCCAGGAAACGCTAAGAAAAGAGCCAGAAAAAGCAAGGCAACCGCGCGAAACAGCACAAAGACTATCAGTTAATTAAGTATTATTTTACAAAATTAACGAATAATCAACAACCTGTACCATCTACATAAACAGTATCTTTTTCCACGGAAAAAGTAAGGCCCAGCGTAAGACGCAACACTTCCAGTACTTCCTCCAAATCCTGATGATCGAAGGTGGAAGTAAGGTGGCAGTTTTTGAGTTGTTCGTTGCGGAAAACCACTTTTTTGCCGTAGAATCTCTCCAGGTCATGCGCTACGGTGCTCAGCTCAGCATCCTGAAAACGCAGCACGCCAGTTTGCCAGGCCATAAAGTTCAGGTCAGCAGTAGCTTCGGCGGTCACTTTGTGGGCAGCAGCGTTAAAGCGGCCGGTCTGGTTAGGCGTGAGCAGTACCCGGTTTTCCGGTTTGTCTTCTTCCCGCAATTCCACTTTTCCGGTCACCACCGAAACAATTATTTCCTCGCCGGCAGTAGCATCTACGTTAAAGGAAGTACCTTTTACTTCGGTAACCGTTTCGCCGGCGCTTATCCGGAAAGGTTTGCTGGCATCTTTGGCTACTTCGAAAAATGCTTCGCCTTCCAGTTCTACTTCGCGGGAATTAGCCGCAAATTGTTTCGGGTAGCGCAGGGAACTGTTACCGTTCAACCAAACGGTGGAGCCATCCGGTAAAGAAATTTTGGAGCGTTTGCCGGCAGGTGTTTCGTACTTGATGTAAGCCAGACCGGGACTCAGCATATTGGTTTTATTGCGGAAAAGCACCAGTGCCGTACCTAAAATAAGCACCAGGCCGGCTGCAACTTTCCATACCCAGCTGTAGTCTTTGGCTTGTGGTTCCGGCGTAATGGTTGTGGTTTCCGGCTGAACTGAAATTTTGCGGTTTATTTTTTCCCAGGCAGCCGCTTCATCGGTTTCGGGAGCCTCGGCCGGGCTGCCGGCTACCGACCAGATCTGGCGCAACTGGGCCAGCTGGCGCCGGTTGGCAGCGCTGGAGGCCTCCCAGAGCTCCACGTCGCGGTTTTCCTCCTCCGACGTTTCTCCGGCCAGGTACCTGGTTAATACTTCCCAATCGATGGTTGGCGGCAACATGCTGGTTAAATTTTATTCCCGTTTCTTTTAAGACAATTTCCGGAAGCGCTACCCTTAGTGCCGGCTGCAAAATTTCTTATACTTTTCAGGCTGTGCTGCATACGGTTTTCCGGGTTAGCTAATGAACATGTAAAGTAATACCAGCACGGCGTCTGCCCAAACGGTTTTCAGGAAAGTGCGCAATTTTTTCAGGGCCGTGCTCATGTGCGCTTCCACCGTTTTAGGCGAGATCTGCAGTTCGTCGGCAATCTGCTGGTACGAAAGACCTTCCTGACGGCTCAGGTTGAATACAATGCGGCATTTCTCCGGCAGCTGTTCAATGCCCTCGCTTACCAGTTTTTCCAGTTCCTGTTGTGAAAGTTCTTCTTCCGGCGTCTGGCTTAAAGCCGCATACGTTTCCGGCACCTCATCCGAAACCACGCTCATGCGCGCCACGCGGCTTTTCAGGTAATTGAAAGCCCGGTTCCGCGCCATGGTGTACAGATAAGCTTTCACGGCCGAATTAATCTGCAGCGTTTCGCGGTTTTCCCAAAGATAAATGAAAATGTCCTGGGTAAGTTCTTCGGCTACTTCCTGGTTGCGCACGAATTTCCAGGTGAACTTGTAGAGATCGTTGTAAAAGGTTTTGAAAAGCAGCTGCAGCGTAGCCTGATCGCCGGCGGCTAGCTGGCGGCAGAGTTGCTCAGGAGTAAGAAGGGCAGCTGAAACAGACATAAAACACTTTTCCGGAAAGTAAATTTACAATTATTCCGCCGAAATGTTATTGCATGTTCCCGGTTTTTAATGGCGTTCTTCTAAAAATCGTCGCAAAAAAAGCCCTCGAAGTTTTTAGGTGAGGACCGTTTCATGCTGGCGAATTCTCCTTTGAGCATTCAGCGAAGTGTTTATTACAGGTTGTTCCTTGCAGAAAACGCTCCTTTTGAGGCTGTCGCCTCACTGAAGTTGAAAACTTCAGATCATTTGTAGGTCCAAGTTGAAAACTTGAACCAGCAATATTGAAAAAAAAGCCCTCCCCTGATTTAGGGGAGGGTTGGGTGGGGTTAAGCCGTTTTCAGTGCGTAAGGCTGCAGCTTCTCAATGGCAGTTTCCAGGCGTTTAACCGTCTCTTCCTTGCCGATAATTTCGATAATAGCCATCAGGTCCGGGCCGGCTTCTACGCCGGTAATGGCTAAGCGCAAGGCCTGCATTACTGCGCCGAGCTTCATGCCGTTACGTTCCAGGATGCTGTTAAGCAAATGCTTGATTTCTTCGGCCATGAACACTTCGATGCCCGGCAACTCGTTCTTGAACTGCTCAAAAATGTTTACCGCCTGGGAATTCCATTTCTTAGCTGCTACCTGCTCGTTATACGTTTCCGGAGCAATGAACATGTATTTGGCTTCGCGCCAGAAATCCTGCGGGAAGGTAACGCGCTCTTTCATGACCGAAGCAATTTTAGCGGCTTTCTCCGGCGAACATTCAATATTGTGCTCTTTCAGGGCATCGAGTAAGTACACGGCCAGTTCCTCGTCCGGTTTGGCGCGGAGGTATTGCTCGTTGTACCACTTTACTTTATTCTGATCGAAACGGGTGCCGGATTTGCCGATGCGCTCGATCGAGAACGCTTCGATCAGTTCGTCCATAGAGAAGATTTCCTGTTGCGTGCCCGGGTTCCAGCCTAAGAAAGCAAGGAAGTTTACGAACGCTTCCGGCAGGTAACCGTTTTCGCGGTAGCCGCTCGATTTCTCGCCGGTAAACGGATCTACCCAGTTCAGGGGGAATACTGGGAAGCCTAATTTGTCGCCATCGCGTTTGCTCAGTTTGCCGTTACCGTCTGGTTTCAGCAGAAGTGGCAAGTGCGCGAATTCCGGCATGGTGCTTTCCCAGCCTAAATAACGGTACAGTAACACGTGCAACGGGGCGCTTGGCAACCACTCTTCGCCCCGAATTACGTGTGTGATCTCCATTAAATGGTCGTCCACGATGTTGGCTAAATGGTATGTTGGCATGCCATCGGATTTCATCAAAACCTTATCGTCGATGGCGGAAGAATGTACCATTACCCAACCGCGGATCATGTCTTTCAGGCGAATCTCTTCCTTGCGCGGCACTTTTAAACGGATCACGTACGGGTCGCCGTTCGCTAAACGCTGTTTCACTTCGTCTTCCGGAAGCGTCAGCGAGTTTTTCATGGTGTTGCGGGTAATGGAATTGTATTGCGGCGTGGCCACTTTGGCAGCTTTCAGGCGCTCGCGCATGGCGTCCAGTTCTTCGGCCGTATCGAAAGCATAATAAGCGTTGCCTTCGTTTACCAGTTTCATGGCGTATTCCATGTACATCGGTTTACGCTCGCTCTGGCGGTAAGGCGCATGCGGACCGCCTACTACCGGGCTTTCGTCCAGCTTAATGCCGCACCATTCCAGGGCTTCGAAAATGTAGTTCTCGGCGCCGGGAATAAAACGGTTCTGGTCGGTATCTTCGATGCGGAGCAGCATTTTGCCGCCCATCTTTTTGGCAAACAGGTAATTGTACAAAGCGGTGCGAACGCCGCCAATATGTAAAGGCCCGGTCGGGCTGGGAGCAAAGCGTACTCTAACTTCTCTTTCCATGAATGTGCTCTTAGAAAAAATGGTATTTAAAACGGGCGCAAGTTACAAAAATCTACGGCCAATGGCACGTTTAAATTGTGCAGAAACCAAGGCGGTACGCATTTATACGCTGAAAGGTGGCCGTAAATAAGTATTAACTTTTAAAATGCGCTGCCGTTCAACAACGGGCTGTAACCTCCGGTGCCTTTTTACAAACCAGCCCGTAATAATTCTTCCTTAAAATGCTATCGAAATCGCTTGATAAAGTATGGTGCCTGGTCCGGGAATCGTGGCTCGAATTTCTGGATATAAACCCCTTCCAGTTGGGAGCAGCGCTGGCTTATTATGCCGTTTTTTCGCTGCCGCCCATGATCATCATTATCGTAAATGCGGCGGGTCTTTTTTACGGCCGGAAAGCGGTAGAAGGGCAGATCTACGTTTATATGAAAGATTATATTGGCGTGGAAGGCGCGCTGGAGGTGCAGAAAATGGTTGCCAACCTAAGCCAATACTCCGGCCTGACGCTTGCAACTATTATCGGTATCGCCGCCTTACTGATTGCCGCTACCGGTGCCTTTATTTCCCTGCAGGATTCGCTCAATTTTATCTGGGGGGTGAAGCCGAAACCCAAACAGGCCTTTATGAAACTGGTGCGCGACCGCTTCATGTCTTTCCTGATGATCTTGGGCATTACCTCGCTGTTGCTGGCGCTGGTGCTGGTTCAATCGGCGTTTTCATGGCTCAATAACCACCTGATTTTAAACATTGAAGGTTCCCAGGTTTTTATTGCCAATGCCGTTAACCTGATTTTGTCCACCCTGGTTATTGCTTTCCTTTTTGCCGCGGTTTACAAGTTTCTGCCCGATGCCGATATAAAATGGCGTGATGTACGCGTTGGGGCAGGCGTTACGGCGGGTTTATTCACCATCGGTAAAATTTTAATTGCCACGTATATCGGCAAAACGGATGTGGCTTCGGTGTATGGCGCGGCCGGTATTATGGCTATTCTGCTGGTCTGGGTTTTTTACTCTTCCCAGATACTGTTTTTCGGGGCCGTTTTTACGTTGGTATATTCCCGGAAGTATGGCTCCAACATTTACCCGAAGCAGTATGCGGTGCGCGTGGCGTACAAAGAAGTGGAAATGGGGCACCGGGCCGTAAATAAAGATAAGGGCAAATACGAAGAAAAAGAAAACGTACCGAAAGACGAAGATGAAGCCTTACGCGAATAAAACGTAAAAACCTCACAGGTTTCAAAAACCTGTGAGGCTTGATTTCAAAATAGAAGGTCTGCATCTTTTCAGGCCTTCCGTATAGCGTTTATATTCCTGCTATTTTACCGCAATAGCCGAAATTTCTACATTCACATCTTTAGGTAAACGGCTCACTTCCACGGTTTCGCGGGCCGGCGGGTTGAAAGCAAAGTAGCTGCCGTAGATCTCGTTTATCCGGGCGAAGTTGTTCATGTCTTTCACGAAGATGGTGCACTTTACAACGTCGGCAAAACCCATTTCCGCTTCCTGTAAAATAGCCTGCAGGTTTTTCATTACCTGGTGGGTTTCCGCTTCAATGCTCTCGCTGATCAGGTTACCGGTTTGGGCATCCAGCGCGATTTGGCCGGAAATATAAAGCGTGTTGCCTGCTAAAACGGAGTGGCTGTACGGCCCGATTGGCGCCGGTGCGTTTGGTGAATTTACAATAGTATTTGCCATAAGAATGAATATTTTAGAAGTTATATTTCAGGTGGTTGTTAAAGAAAAGGCAGCTTTTTAAATCGTAATTTTCAATTTCCACATCTTCAAATCTCCACATTTTCAGAATTTCCTCATTTAAAACCTATCTTTACGGCCAAATATACAGAGAAATATGCAGGTACTTGTTTTAAGCACGCCGGAAATTGCCGCCGAATTCCAACAGAAATTTACCGCTTCGCACCAATATACTTTCATCCAAAGCTACGACGAACTGGAAAAGCACCTGCCCCAAACCGAGGTAGTTTTCGATTTTCTACTGCAGGATGAACCGGTCCGCCTGAGCCATTATGCCGGTAAAGAGCATTTAACGGTATTCTGCAGCGCGGTAAAAGTGCAACTGGCGGTTTTAGCCCTAAGCGCTGAAAAGGTAACCTGCAATCTGATCGGTTTTAACGGGTTGCCTACCATGATCAACCGGCAGTACCTGGAAGTTTCTTTGCTGCATGCCCACGGAATAACCAGACTGGAAGAAATCTGTAAGGAACTGGGTACGGAATATTTAGTAGTGGAAGACCGGGTTGGTCTCGTTACGCCGCGCATTGTCTGCATGATCATTAACGAAGCCTGCTATACTCTGCAGGAAGGTACGGCCACCGTGCGGGATATCGATCTGGGGATGAAGCTCGGTACCAACTATCCGTTCGGACCGTTTGAATGGGCAAACAAATTAGGCGTACGTAACGTGTACGAAACCCTGCAGGCCGTTTATGAAGATACCAAAGACGAACGCTACAAGATCTGTCCGCTGCTGAAAACCAAATTCCTGAAGAACGAAGCGTTTGCTTAAGTTTTTAGATAAAAAGGAATAGCGTATTCGCAAGGAAATGATTTAAAGAAAGGCAAGCTGATAGGGCTTGCCTTTTTTATGCCTGAACAATAGCGTTTCCCGGCAGTTAAATAACTAAACCCGGAAGTTATGATGCTACTTATTAGTTTGGGAGTTTTAATATTTTTGCTGCTGACCGGATTTCGGATTGCGCAGGAATACGAACGGGGCATCATCTTCCGCCTGGGTAGGTATCGCGGCATAAAAGGGCCCGGACTTTATTGGCTTATTCCGTTTTTTGAATGGCAGCAAAAGATCGATACCCGCACCCGAACCGTAGATTTGGAACGCCAGGAAACTATAACCAAAGACAGCGTAACCATAAAAGTAAATGCGGTATTGTGGTTCCGGGTGGTGGAGCCATCCAGCGCCATTCTGAAGGTAGCCAATTATAATCAGGCGGTTTACCAGCTTTCTATAACCACGTTGCGCAATATTATCGGGCAGCATGTTCTGGACGAAGTGCTGAAAGAGCGTGAAGAAATTAACCGCAACCTCCAGCGGCTGGTAGACGAAGCCACTTATCCCTGGGGAATTAAAATTGAGATGGTGGAAATGAAAGATGTGGAAATTCCGGAATCTATGCAGCGGGCCATGGCGCGGGAGGCAGAAGCCATTCGCGAGAAACGGGCACGCATTATTAAAGCCGAAGCTGAACTGGCCGCGGCAGAAAAATTGGCAGAAAGTGCCCGGATCATGTCCGAGAGTGCAATTGCTTTGGAATTACGCCGCTTGCAAATGATTTCTGAGATCGGAATCGATAATAATACTACCACCGTTATTCTTATGCCTTCCGAATTTTCGAATGCTGCTAAAAGCTTAACGGATCTGGTTAAAGCTCCAAAAACCACATAAGCTTCAGGGGATTTTATACAAATTTTATACGAAGCTTAGAAAAACAAAAAGGCAAACCGCTTAAGGTTTGCCTTTTTATACTTGAACAATAGCGTTTTATTCTACCGTTACCGATTTTGCCAGGTTACGTGGCTGGTCTACGTTGCAACCGCGCATTACAGCAATGTGGTACGATAATAACTGCAGCGGAATTACCGAGATCAACGGAACCAGGGCTTCGTCTACTGCCGGAACCTCGATCACGAACTCAGCCATTTCCGGAATTACATCGTCGCCTTCGGTTACGATGGCAATAATGCGGCCTTTGCGGGCTTTTACTTCCTGAATGTTGGAAACGATTTTTTCGTAAGAGCTGTCTTTGGTAGCAATTACTACCACCGGCATGTTCTCATCGATCAGCGCGATCGGGCCGTGCTTCATTTCTGCTGCCGGGTAACCTTCCGCGTGAATGTAAGAGATCTCTTTCAGTTTCAGAGCGCCTTCCAGGGCAACCGGGAAGTTGTAACCACGGCCTAAATACAGGAAGTTCGGAACATCTTTGAAAACGTCGGCGATGTGCTGGATCTGGGCATCTAATTTTAATGCTTGTTCTACTTTGGCCGGGATGTTCTCCATTTCAACCATTAACTGGCGCAAGCGGCTGTTTTCGATCATGCCGCGTTTCTCGGCAACCATCATGGCCATTAAGGTAAGCACCGTTACCTGGGCCGTGAAGGCTTTGGTTGAGGCTACCCCGATCTCCGGACCGGCGTGGGTGTAAGCACCGGCATCGGAAGCGCGCGCGATAGAAGAACCTACCACGTTGCAAACGCCAAAAATAGTAGCGCCTTTCGACTTTGCCAGTTCGATTGCCGCCAGCGTATCGGCTGTTTCGCCGGACTGGGAAATAGCAATTACAATGTCCGTTTCGCGGATAACCGGGTTCCGGTAACGGAACTCAGAAGCGTATTCCACTTCAACCGGGATCCGGGCAAATTCTTCGAATAAATATTCTGCTACTAAACCCGCATGCCAGGAAGTACCGCAAGCTACTACCAGAATGCGGTCGGCAGCAACGAATTTATTAACATACTCCCGGATACCGCCCATCATCAGGTGGTTCTGGTCGGCAATTAAGCGGCCGCGCATGCTGTCCATGATGGAACGTGGCTGCTCAAAGATCTCTTTCAGCATGAAGTGCTCATAACCGCCTTTTTCAATGGCTTCGAGCTTCAATTCCAGTTTCTGAATATATGGAGTGGTCTGAACGGCTTCTTTTGTATGGATATCGAGCTTGCCGTCTTTAATAACCGCGATCTCGTAATCGTTCAGGTAAATAACTTCGTTGGTGTACTCCACGATCGGGGTAGCATCGGAAGCCAGGAAGTATTCGTCTTTGCCTACGCCAATTACCAGCGGGCTGCCTTTACGGGCCGCAATTAGTTTATCCGGATCTTCGGCCGATAAAACTACAATGGCATAAGCGCCCACCACTTCGTGTAAAGCAAGGCGAACGGCTTCTTCCAGGGTGCAGTTGTTATTCTGGTGAATATCTTCGATCAGGTTGATGAATACTTCAGAATCGGTATCGCTGAAAAACTGGTGGCCTCTACCTTGCAGAACCGTTTTCAGGGCCGCGTAGTTTTCAATAATCCCGTTGTGAATAATAGCGATCCGCTTGGAAGTGGAATAGTGCGGGTGCGCATTGGAGTCGTTTGGTTCGCCGTGCGTTGCCCAGCGGGTGTGGCCCATACCTACATGCGCGTGGGTATTGCTGTCGCCGATAAATTTTTCTAAGTCGCTTACTTTGCCTTTTTTCTTATAAACGTTTAAATCTCCGTTTAACAAAGCAATACCGGCGCTGTCGTAACCCCGGTATTCCAATCTTTTCAATCCTTTCAGGATGATCGGGCATGCTTCACGATGCCCAATGTATGCTACGATTCCGCACATATAGTTTTTTCAGTTTAAATGGTGCTGGTTGCACCTTTTATAAAACTCCTATTGGTTTAATGTTGAGTAATAAATTCTGAGTTGGATGCCTTTGCCGGCGGTGCTTATAATGCTTCTGTTTACCGTAATAGTTCCCGGAAAAGCAAGTCCGGCTGCTGTTGCAGTAAAGGAATCTTCCGGTACCGGCGAAACAATTACGCCATTGTTGGGTTTTTGTTTATCTACCAGCGCCTGCACGTAAGAAGTAATATCGGCTTTGTAGAAAGAGCTGTCGGTATTGTAAAGGGCTCTTAACGGGCGGGTAATGCCCAGCGCCGGCGCATCGCCCCGCTGTACGGCATACGCTACCCCGCCGGAGGTTTTAGCCACCCGTTTGCCGGGCGTGCTTTCATACAGGAAAATACCCGAGGAAGGCCTGGTTACGGTACCAATGGAACCAATGGTGCCGGCTTTTACCGGCAGAATAAGTTCGGCATAATTAATATACACATTCCCTTTTCCATCTTTAAAGTTCTCGAGGCCAGGAAACGTAATGCGGGTTTTTACGCCGGTATTTTCCTGGATATACGTGACGTCGCCGGTCTCGGCAGACGGTACTTCCATGGCCGGTGCAATCTTTAATTTACCCTGACGGTCGGCTTTTATGCCGTTAAAATAGGCATCGGGGCTTAAAGTGAAATTATGGGATTTGGTTTTTCCAGCCTGGTCTTTGAAATACAGGTTAAGCCCTGCTATACTTAGCTGGGTTCCGGCGCTATCGGGAGAAGTATTCAGCCCTATAATGCTACCGGATGCAGAGTTGGCAGCAGGAGCAATGGCTATGCCTTTCAGGTAATTGCGGAAGGCCTCCTGGGTAGAAAAATCAGCCGTGCCGGATTTGCTCATCAGTTCGTTGGCAAAGTTCTGGTCCAGCTTAATGCGCAGCAGGCGGCTGTATTCTTTCCCATTGCTGCTTAGTCGGTTCTTCCGTGGTTTAAACGTAATACTTCCCAGGGTTGCATCGGTGGCCAATACATCCGTAGAGAAATACGTTTTAGCGTCGATAAAAGGCTCGCTCAGCCTTTTTACATCCAGGGTAATGCTGATCGTAGTGTCGCCGTAGTAATAGCCACTATAAGACAGCACCAATACGGCGGAGTCAGCAGTTCTGGAGGGAGCATCGAAGGTAACGTTTGTGCCGTTAAGGTTTACGCGGGTATAATGCGTAGCCGTAATCGTGCCCAGTTCTCCATCGGTAGTTTTACCAACCACAATTGGTTTTCCTTTAAATGCTAATATTGAGTCGGGCTCAACAATGGTGGCGGCCGAAACGGCGTTGGTGCCGAAAGTTGTGCCTAAGGTGTTGCCTTGCAGGTTAAGCCCGATATCTGATGGTTTTTCGCAGGATGCTAGAGTAATTAGAGAAAGAAGGAATAAATATACGCTGCTAGTTCGCAAGTTCATTATACAGGTTGTAGTAAGAGTCGAGCTGGTTTTCGTCCTGCTCAATTTCGTTAATGGTTTTCGTTTTTCTGAACTCGTTGAAGAGCACGTTCATGTTGTCGCTGAAATCGTCGTCGGACTTAATAACGGTGTCCGCATATTCCATACCAACTTTCACGAACGCATCGTAGTCTGCCGATTTCAGGCTGCCCAGCATGCTGTCTTCAATGTCGAGCATTTTTACTTTTTCAAGTAAATCGCCCTCAAATTTATAGGAAAATTCGTTGTTGCAAACAGTAAACACAGATTTTGCATCTTTGAAGATCGGATCTTTTTTATAGGTCGACTTCAGGTACATCGGAATCAGGCCGGTCATCCAGTCGTAGCAGTGTACAATATCCGGCGACCAACCCAGTTTTTTAACGGTTTCGAGTACGCCTTTGCAGAAGAAAATGGCGCGTTCGTCGTTATCGGCGTGAAATTTATTGTCTTTATCTACCAGCGCAGACTTGCGGTGGAAATAATCGTCGTTGTCGATAAAATAAACCTGTAACTTGGCGTTCGGAATGGAAGCAACCTTAATTACCAGCGGTTTTTCTTCTTCGCCTACGGCAATGTTAATACCCGACAGGCGCACTACTTCGTGTAACCGGTTCTTGCGTTCGTTAATTAAACCGAAGCGCGGCACAAAAATACGGATTTCCATCCCTCTTTCCTGCATTGCCTGAGGCAACATTCTCAGAAAGTCTGCTACTTTTGTGGTTTGTAAGAAAGGGTTAATTTCAGTGGCGACATAAAGGATTCTGAGTTTCGACATAGGATAGGAAAGTTTATTTTCGTTTGGGCAAAGGTATTGGTAATGCAAAATTACAAAAAATATCTCTAATTTTCAAATTTTTATCTGGTAACAGTAGAAGCGTTTGCTTTTTTGGTGCTTTTAAGTACCGTTTTATATATTAAATGAAACAAATAACCACCATTAGTGAAATGCGCGCCGAGGCGGAGAAGTTGCGCATTTCCGGAAAAACGATCGGGTTTGTGCCTACCATGGGCGCTTTGCACGAAGGCCATTTGCACCTGATCCGGGCTTCGGTATCGGAAAATGATATTACGGTTTGCAGTATATTCGTGAACCCCACTCAATTCAACAACGCGGAAGATTTCCGGCTTTACCCCCGCATCGAGGAGCAGGATGCCCTGATGCTGGAAGCGGCCAATTGTGATATTCTATTTATGCCTTCTGCCGCAGAAATGTATCCGGCCACGGCCAGAGTGCATTTTAATTTCGGCGAGCTGGAAACGGTTATGGAAGGCGCTCACCGGCCCGGTCATTTTAACGGCGTAGCCTTAATTGTAAGCAAGCTTTTCCATATCGTGCAGCCGCATCGGGCTTATTTTGGGCAGAAGGACCTGCAGCAATACGCAATTATCCGGCAAATGGTTACAGATCTCAATTTTAATCTGGAAGTGGTCCGCTATCCGATTGTTAGAGAGGAAGATGGCCTGGCCATGAGCAGCCGGAACCGCCGCCTGACTGCTGAGCAACGGGAAATTGCGCCGCAACTGCATCATGCCTTGGTGCTGGCCAAAAACATGCTGCCAAACTATAGCCTGCTGCAGATCAAAAATGCGGTAGCCGATTACCTGAACGATTATCCGGAAATAAGATTAGAGTATTTCGAAATAGTTGATTCCGTTTCGCTGCAGCCCATAAATGAACCGGAAGGGCCTCAGGAAGTGGCCTTGTGCCTAGCAGCTTTTTTAGGTGAAATCAGGCTGATCGATAATATTGTAACGGTAGTTTAAGTTGCTGAAAAAGTAAGGCCGGGAAAAAAGGAGCGTGTCTGGAGTTTTGGCCATAGCCGTCAAGCCAGGCTAACTTATTGAGTCATTCTGAGCTTGTCGAAGAAACTTATGGAAATTACAATGACAAAGCGAGCGTAGCAAGATTTGTCTTACTATTAAATTTTAGATATACGGCTCCATAAGTTCCCTCGACTGGCGCTCGGGATGACCAAATAAAGTGGCTTAGCCTGAAGGCTATGGAGTTTTGGTATTAATTTCTTCCCGGCTGAATTCTTTATTTGAATTTTCATTGCCGTCTGCTTTAGCTGACGGATGCAGGCTGCCAAAATTCAGCATTATCTCTTCCTGTTATGTCGTTTTGGCTAAAGCCGAAATTGAAAATCTTTTAAACCGTCAGCTAAAGCAGACGGCAATGAAGCCGGCAAATGGAGTGATAAACCTGATTGGTTTGAAATAAGGATAACGATTAGGCTTGTGCTGGGCTTGGTCAGATCGGGTGATAAGGCATTGAAAGCCAGTGTGTATTTTCGTTTGCAGGATCAGGGAGTAAACTGTTCCGGGGAAAATGTTTACTTTTGTAAGTTCAGGACTGAAACGGTGGCACATAGCCGGCTTTTTTGCCTGAAAAGATACCGTTTTCATTTTCTTTTGCCTTCATGAAGAAGCTGCTTAACATTTTAAAATACTTCCTGCTGTTTGCCCTTTCCATGTTCCTGATGTGGTACGCCCTGAAAGGAATCGATTTTCAATTGGTTTTAAAGCAGCTTCAGAAGGCCAATTATTTCTGGATCTTTGTTTCGTTAACCATTGCGGCAACCGGTTATTTCAGCCGGGCCTACCGCTGGAAAATGCAGATCGACCCTACCGGCCATAAGGCAAGTTTTTGGGCGGTTTACAATGCCATGATGGTGGGCTACCTGGCCAATCTGGTGCTGCCCCGCGCCGGCGAAGTGATCCGCTGCAGCGTTTTAAAACGGACCGATGCCATTCCGGTTAAAGTTTCTTTGGGAACAGTAATTACGGAGCGGGTAATAGATCTGGTTATTCTGCTAAGTTTAATCACGCTTACCTTTTTTGTGGAATTCGACCGCCTGCACGAATTTTTCCTCGGCTTCTTTAACGACAAGTACAATTCCTTTCAGGAAAACAGCTTTCTGATCTATAGTATTGTCGGCACGATGCTGCTGCTTACGCTGGTTGGGGTGATATTGCTGATCATTTACCTGAACCGCCTTCGGGAGAACGTCTATTTTGTGAAGCTGGTAACATTTATCCGGGGTATCCTGGACGGCGTTTTCAGTATCATGAAGCTCGAAAAGAAAGGTGTATTCGTTTTTCATACGCTTTTTGTGTGGTTCACCTATTATATAATGGGCTACATTGCCTTTTTTGCCATTCCGGCAACCAATGGTCTGGGATTGAATGTGGCGCTGGCCGTGTTCGTGATCGGTGGTCTGGGAATGGCGGCGCCGGTGCAGGGCGGGATCGGTATTTTTCACCTGATGGTACAAGCCGCTTTGCTGCTTTACGGGCTTTCGAAAGAATCCGGAATGGCTTATGCGCTCATCGTACATACTTCGCAGACCTTGTTGGTAGTTATAATGGGTGGAATTAGTTTTGTAATGAGCATGCTGAAAAGCCGCCGGCAGCCGGAAGAAGCCTTGCTGTCCGAAGAAAATGAAATAAACGTAGCCCATGACTTCAGCCGATAAGATCTATACCCTGCAAAATTTACAGCCCGTACTGCAAAAATGGCGGGAAGAAAACCAACAGATCGTGTTTACCAACGGCTGCTTCGATCTGTTGCATCTGGGGCATGTAGATTACCTGGAAAAAGCCCGCGCTTTAGGCGATAAAATGGTGGTTGGTTTGAATACCGATGCTTCGGTAAGGCGTTTGAAAGGCGAGGAAAGGCCTTTGCAGGACGAATTGGCACGTGCCCGCATCATGGCAAGCTTATTGTTCGTAGATGCGGTAGTGCTTTTCGACGAAGAAACCCCATACGAACTTATAAAAGCAATTCAGCCCGATATTCTGGTAAAAGGCGACGATTACCAGATAGCGAACATTGTAGGCGCGGATATTGTTTTGGAAAAGGGCGGAGAAGTGAAAACCGTTTCGCTCGTGAAAGGCTATTCTACAACCAACATTGTAGAAAAAGTAAAAAAACAATTAAACAATAAATAACGATGGCAATTATTTTAATGATCGTGATTTTTGCTGCCAGTGCCCTGGTGCAGTGGCGTTTGCGCAGCAAATTCAGACAATATTCCGAAGTAGGCTTGCGGAACGGCATGAGTGGCCGCGAAGTAGCCGAACACATGCTCGCCGATTATGGCATTACCGATGTGCGCGTAATTTCCACCGAAGGCCAGCTGACTGACCACTACAACCCGGCCGATAAAACCGTTAACTTAAGCGAAGGCGTTTATGCTTCCAGAAGTGTGGCCGCCGCTGCCGTGGCCGCCCACGAATGCGGGCACGCCGTGCAGCACGCTACAGCTTACAGCATGCTGAAATTCCGTTCGGCTATGGTGCCTGCCCTGAGTGTAGCTTCCCGTTACATGCAGTGGATCATCCTGATCGGTATTCTTATGATGCAGACTACCCCGGTTCCGTTGGCAGTTGGCGTAGGTTTATTTGCCTTAACTACTCTGTTCAGCTTTATAACCCTGCCGGTTGAGTTCGATGCCAGCCGCCGCGCGCTTGCCTGGATCGACCAGAAAGGCATTGCAACGCAGCAGGAACACGGTATGGCCAAAGACGCTTTGAAATGGGCAGCTTTAACCTACGTGGTAGCCGCTTTAGGTTCTTTGGCAACCCTGCTTTACTACGTTTCTATTTTAATGGGCGGCCGCCGCAGCGAATAATACTTTTTAAGCCGGAAACGGTAGCGTTTCCCGGTGCAAACCTCACAGGTTTTAAAACCTGTGAGGTTTTTTGCTTTTTAAAGCAACAGAATCAATAGCCATATTTTACATCGAACCGGCCATCGGTAATATGCACGGTTCCGCAACCTGGTTTGGTAACAGAAAAGCTAAACCGGCCGGAAACGATGTAATTGATAGAGTCGAGGCGGGTAATTTCCAACGTTCCGGTATTTAAACTGTCGGTCTCGTATTCGCAATTGTTATCTATGGCAAAACTGCCGTATTGCTTCTGGTACATCGACAATTTATAGGTGCCGGGTGAAATTACCCCTCCAAAAACCCGGACAGCAATTCTTTCATCATTTTCCAGGTCCAGCTTGGCTCCAACTACCCAAAATTGTCCCCTCATATAGCTTGCATCCAGATTACTTTGCATGAAACCCCCACTTCCGGAATTCACCCAAGCTTTGCCGTTAACCAGGCAGCCAAACGTGTTTTTGCCTTCTTGGGTTTCTTTCGGAAGTTGCTCCAGCGGCGGGATGTCTTTCTACTTACAAGCCTGAACCCAGATGAAAATCGAAAGCAGTATTAGAATTGAAGCAAACTTTAGCGGGGGTTTATAGAGGAAGGGCATATAGTAAAAATTGGTTGGTGGTATAACGAGAATGCAGGTTTAAATTACCGCTTATATTTTGTTGTATCCAAGAAGGCGAAGAGAAAAACGATAGGAAAAACCGGCCGAAAAAGTACCCTTCCTGGCAGAACAATTAATTCCTGCTTTCTTGTAAAGGAAAATTTCTATTTTTGCACATCGAACCTAATTCTGCAAATTTATAAAAGCTGAAATATGAATTTTGAACTTACCGAAGAACAATTGGCGGTACAGGCGGCTGCCCGCGATTTTGCTCAAACCGAATTGCTGCCAGGCGTAATCGAGCGCGACGAGCACCAGAAGTTTCCGGCCGAACAAATTAAGAAGCTGGGCGAACTGGGCTTTTTAGGCATGATGGTGGACCCGAAATATGGCGGCAGCGGCATGGATACCATTTCGTACGTACTGGCCATGGAAGAAATTTCCAAAGTAGATGCGTCGGCTTCGGTAGTAATGTCGGTGAATAACTCGCTGGTTTGCTGGGGCCTGGAAAAATACGGAAACGAAGAGCAGAAACAGAAATACCTGACCAAACTTGCCACCGGCGAAATTATCGGCGCGTTCTGTCTTTCTGAGCCGGAAGCCGGTTCGGATGCTACGAGCCAGCGCACCACTGCCGAAGATAAAGGCGATTACTACCTGCTGAACGGTACCAAAAACTGGATCACCAACGGCAGCACCGCTTCTGTATATATAGTAATTGCCCAGACCGACGTAGCGAAAGGTCACCGCGGCATTAACGCCCTGATCGTAGAGCGGGGCATGGAAGGCTTTGTAGTTGGCCCGAAAGAAAATAAACTGGGTATCCGCGGTTCCGATACGCACTCTTTAATGTTTACCGACGTGAAAGTGCCGAAAGAAAACCGGATCGGCGAAGATGGCTTCGGTTTTAAATTTGCCATGAGCACACTGGCTGGCGGCCGTATCGGTATTGCTGCCCAAGCCTTGGGTATTGCTTCCGGCGCTTACGAACTGGCGCTGAAATATTCAAAAGAAAGAAAGGCATTCGGCGTAGAGATTTCCAAGCACCAGGCCATTCAGTTCAAACTGGCCGATATGGCTACCAACATTGATGCCGCCCGTCTGTTATGCTTACAGGCTGCTTCGGATAAAGACAACCACCGCGATTACGGTAAATCCGGCGCGATGGCAAAATTATTCGCTTCCAAAACCGCTATGGATACTACTGTTGAAGCGGTGCAGGTACACGGCGGTTATGGTTTTGTGAAAGAATACCACGTAGAGCGTTTAATGCGCGATGCCAAAATAACCCAAATTTACGAAGGTACTTCCGAGATACAGAAAATAGTAATTTCGAGAGAGTTGCTTCGCGGCTAAATTAATAATTTCAGAAGAAAAATCAGGGAATCTGCCATTTAACACCAATATAACCAGTTTGCTATTATAATTATTTTCTAGTGCATTTTGGATTGTATAAAAGATATTGTTAGTTTTATGGCAGATTTTTATAATTGCTGATTTTCTACTTAACTCTTCAGAATCATGGAAGATTACAATAAGGTGATCGAATCGCTGGGCGTTCGTTTCATAAAAGCTAAAAACCAGGTACTGCAGCAGCCATTTGCCGTTCGCAATTTTTATGATGTTGGCAACAACCTCATTTTATTGCACAACGGTACCTTAGCCTTCGGCGACGAGCAACAGGTAGTGGAAGAAGGCGAACTGCTCTTCATTCCGGGTGGTCGTAGTACCAAGATCTTTTACGGAAACGCGGAAACTACCAAGCCGATCTCCAACGACGACCTGATCAATAACCGGGATAAATTCTTCCGGAACAACAACGACCTCGATGCCATTGGGGAAGCCGACGAAAGTCACTCCTTTGTAAGCTTCGAAGCCAAGGTTTTTGATTCGGTTAACTTCTTTGCTTCCCTGGATGTACCGGCGTTCCTGATCTCGAACAATTCGAAACTGGCGAACCTGGTAATTAAGGTAGTAGAAGAAAGTATGCAGGACCTGCCGGGCAAAGAGCGCGTGATCAGCCTTTACACCGAACAGATCGTGGTAGAAATTATCCGCTACATCCTGAAAAACAAGATGTTCGTGGAGCAATTGGCTACCAACTCTACGTACTTCAAAGATCCGCGTCTGATCGACCTGTTCAACTACATCAAGGAAAACCTGGGCGGCGACCTGTCGAACAAGGTGCTTTCCAACGTAGCGAACGTGTCGGAAGATTACGTAGGCCAGTACTTCAAAATGCTGACCGGCATTAACCCACAGGACTACATCGAGTACCAGCGCATGGAACGTGCCGTATTCCTGTTGCGCACTACGAAGAAAAGCATCCGCGAAATCGGTAAAGATGTGGGTTACAAAGATACCGCTTACTTCTGCCGTCGCTTTAAAATGATGTTCGGTATTCCGGCCGGTAAAATGCGCCGCCGCGAATCTGCTATGAATAACTAAGCGAAACGCTTATAAAATAGGAAAGCCCTGAAGCCGGAAGGTTTCAGGGCTTTTTTGTTTGAAATTAAACCGGAAAGAAATTCAATGTAATCCTGTATTCACACGTCTTCGTAGGGACATTTCGCGACCCAATGCCGTCAACTTAAGCATTTTTATTAACTGGTATCGCTGTTTCGGACATAGATGTCTGAAAGAGCAATAATTCCTTAAGTTGACGGCATTGGGTCGCGAAATGTCCCTACACCAACTCCTGATTAAAACTTTTCAATACTTCCGAAACCTCGGGCAGAAAACCGGCATTCTTTTCAATTTCGTTACCGATTACAATTATATCGGCGCCGGCGGTTAGGGCGGCTTCGGCTTTTTCTTTGGTATTGATGCCGCCGCCAATAATTAAGGGAATATCGATAGAATTTTTAACGGCGCGGATCATTTCGGGGCTTACAGGCTTCATGGCGCCGCTGCCGCCGTCTACGTAAATGAATTTCATGCCTAAGAGTTCGCCGGCCATGGCGGTGCATGCGGCAATGGCGGGTTTGTCGTAGGGTAGTGGGGTGGTGCCGCTCATGTAGGAGGCCGTAGTCTGGCGGCCGGTATCTACGAGCATGTAGCCGGTAGGTATTACTTCCAGGTTGCTGGCTTTTAATATAGGCGCGGCTAAAACGTGCTGGCCGATTAAGAGGTCGGGGTTGCGGCCCGAAATAAGGGAGAGCAGCAGAATGCCGTCGGCCTGGGAATCGATGTGAAGGCTGTTGCTGGGGAAAAGGATAACCGGAATGGTAGAGTTCTCTTTAATTAACTGAATGAGAGCAGCCTGGTTGGATGTGGTAACCAGGCTGCCGCCCATAAAAAAGTAATCTACGTGGTGGGCTTCGCTTAAAGCCAGAATTTTTAAACAGCTTTCCCGGGTCAAATTATCGGGGTCCAGCAATACGGCGAAAGCCTTTTGGTTGGTTTCGGTTTTTAAAAGCTGATTTTTATAAATGCTTGCCCGCATCCGTGTTCAGGTAAGTGAAGTCTACATCGTGGGTTTCAGAACCCTTATCCGTAGCAATATCGTAATTTTTAACCACATATTCTTCGGCTTTTTTGCTCAGGTAAACCAGCAGGAAAGCCATGGCCTGGGTAGCCAGCGACCGTACAAATTCGGACTCAAAGAAAGACTTGTGCTGTTCGGGTTCGCTGGCCGCGTGGTAATGCTGGTGCAGGGAATATTTGCCCGGCAGGTTGCGTTGCGGTTCGAACACCTTGGCCGGCGTGTTGTAAAACGAACTGCTGCCTTCTTCGGAAACCGGCTGGTTAAAATCGAGCGGCGATCCAAAATTCACTTCATCGTCGTAACGGGGCTGGTGCTCCGGGTAAACCTGGTTGCTGCCGGCAGGTTGCACGCCGCCGTTTTTCAGGTAGAAGCCTGAATTCGGGTTGGTGCTCTGGCTTTGCAGGAGCTTCATTTTCGCTTTTTTCTTCTTCCGCTTTTTAGTGCCGCCAATAATCAGTTTGCTCACCATCCAGACGCCGGCCATGGCGCCGCCCAGCAGCAAAGCGCCCTTGCCTATCTGGGTAGTCTGGTCTTTCAGGCCGGCAACGTCGCTCATCAGGGCATTTTTGTATTCCAGTTTCTGGCGTTCCAGAAATTCTCTTTCATCATCGAAGATCGGGTTTTGCACGTCGCTCATATTTATTTTGCAGTTTTATCGTTTTTGTAGATCGTATTTTCAAACGTTTTATCGGCCAGACCCTGGAAGGTTTTTTTATCGAGGCCAAAGAAGAAAATCAGGAACAGAATAAGGTAGAAAGCGGTTATAATGCCGAAGCCCCAGAACCGGCTGTCGAGCAGGTCGTTTAAAAGCAGGCCCAGGAAAACGTTCAGGAAGATGAGCGCCATAAAAGCGGTAAAGCCGAGCATGGTTGCGTGCAGAATTCCTACAAAACCGGCCTTCATCTTGTTCTGGATCTCGAGCCGGATCAGGTCGATGCGGGTGTCGATGTAACCCATCAGGTTGGTCATGATGTCGCCGGGCCGGCCTGTTTTGGACGGATCGTTATGGTTGTCAGCGTTGGTCATAGAGGCTTCATAGTTTTAGTTGAGAAAAGTATACGGTTTCGGGTAAAAAAATGATAACCTGAAATTGGTTCGTTCGGGAGGAATTACGAAGTTTAACCTTTTAGGGCTGAAACAATACCGTTTTTGTTAAATTAAATATTAGAGAGGAACCTGGTGCAGTTAAACTACTATTCGGTTTTAGGGTTGAAACGAACGGCTACGACGCCGGAAATTAAAGCCGCGTACAAAAAACTGGCCGTACAATATCACCCCGACAAGCACCGCGGCGACGTTTCCTACGAAGAAAAATTCAAGCAGGTAAGCGAGGCCTATCAGGTTTTAGCGAACCCCCAGAAGCGCCGGATCTACGACCTGAAGCTCGATTATGCTGCTCAGCAGCAGCGAACCCAGCAATATAACCAGCAGGCCTACCAGGCGGCGCGGCAACGCCGTCCGGCCTCGGTGCACGAGCGGCATTACCGCCCCATTCCCAAACGCCGCTTCTCCAAACGCGACTGGCAGATAACGGTTGGGTTCTTGGTGGCCATTATCCTGTTCAGCCTGGTGGTGAAAACGGTAATGGATTTTGTGACGGCTCAGAACCGCTTCCGCAACGCCACTACGTTTATGGAGCAGCAGCAATGGAGCAGTGCCCACAGTCTGCTTTCCGAAGCCATCGATTTTGAGCCCCGTTTTTCGGAAGCTTATCAGAAGCGCGGTTTTATTAACCAGAACGTGTACAAAGATTACCGGGCCGCCATAGAAGATTACAACATGGCTATAAGGCTGAACGAAACGCCGCTGGCCGAAACTTATTTTAACCGCGGGCAATGCCACGTACAACTCCGGAATTACCAGCAGGCCGAAGCAGATTTTTCTACCGCCATCGACTACGATCATAATTTCAGAAGGGCTTATTTATACCGTGGCGAGCTTCGTTTGCTGGAACTCAATGCCTGGAGCGGTGCCATTTCCGACCTGACCGATTACCTGAAAAAGCCGCTGGAAGAAAAAGAAAAGAACAAAGCCCTGCTGTACCGCGGCTTCGGCTTTTACCTGACCGATAAATACGACCTGGCCATAAAAGATTACACCACCGCCCTGAAAACCGACACGAAAAACGGCCGGCTTTATTACCTGTTGGGCAAAGCCGAATATTCCCTAGATCAGCATGCCAAAGCCTGCCGGCATTTTACCCTGGCCTATAATTTAGGCTACGAACCGGCTATTCTGGATTGGGAATCGTTGTGCGCGAGATAATAAGCTTGTCTGAAGCCGTGGTAGCTTCATTCACAAGAAATGCTGGTCTAAATTTAAATTTTGACCTATATATAATCTGAAGTTTTCAACTTCAGTGAGGCGACAGCCTCAAAAAGGCTGTTTCTGAAAGGAGCAATGGTAATTAATACCCCCCCCCCCCCTTAATTGCTCATGGGGAGGCTTTGCAGGAATGAAACAGCCTTGCGCCTGAAACCGGTTTTTAGCAGGAAAAACTACCGTTTTATTCTGCTTGTTTTTCTTCTTCCTTAAGAGGCAAGATCCAGACATACGATTTCAAGCTTCTTTTCTCGGCGGCTAAATTCACGTCGGGGTTTATAAAAACCTGTCCGCTCCGGCCGTTCAAGCTGTTCTGACTGCCTACATACACCTGCACATGTTTATGGCCTTTCCGTTCGTATTCTTCCGCCAGAAAATGCGCAAATTGTAATATCAGATCGGGCTGGTCGGCCATTTTGCGGATCTGGTTTTCGGTAAGGTAATCGGAAGTATTTATGGAAAAGCGCTGCTGCTGCGGCCCGGGAACAATAACCAGGAAATTGGTGAAGCCGGATTTGGCGCGAAGCATCATGTGCCACGAGAATTTGTGCCCTTCTTCGGTCCAGTTTACTTTGCCGGGGTAAAGGAAATGCCGGAACGGAATGAAGAGCTGCAAGGCCGCATACGTCAGCAGGCTGTAAGTAAGCAGGTTTTTATAACGGAAAGCATACGGTTTCGGCGTAATTTCACCCTTAAAGGCCGGAATGAATTTGCAGAAGAACGGCAGTTTGCGTGGCCACGACGGGCTGAAATAAAGGCTCGTAAGCGTAAGCGAAAACCAGGGGAACGTGGCCAAGCCGAAGATCAGGACATTCGACAAATGGAACATGGCCGCCAGAGTGAAGCCCAGCCAGCGGGTGCGGCGGTACAAGAGTAAGGGCGCAAACAGCAGATCGAATACCAAGCCGGCATAACTCATGATCCAGGGTGTGACTTCGTGCGCCAGCACTCCGCCAATTACCGGTTTGTCTGCTTTGTAGCTCATCCAGAGTTTTAATGGCCGGGCTAAAAGCCAGTCTTCGTGCAGTTTGGCCAGGCCGGCATAAAAGTAAACCACGCTTATCTGGAACAAAAGCAGGTATACGGTCCAGGCGGGTGTCCAGCTTCGTTTCAATTCTGGTTTACGCCAGACATCTACGGAAAAAGCGCGGTGCGCCGGCAAAAACATGAGCCAGAAGCAAAGCAGGCAATACAGGTAGAAGTGGTTTACGAATTCGGTTTCCTCCATTAAAAACAGTAAGGAATACCCGATAAAAAGTACCACCGTGGAAATGCGGTAAAAGGCCCCCGCGGCTACAAAGAATCCGGCTAAAATAGTAACCGCCCAGAGCGCATACATGCCCGTTTCCGGAAAAGGCTTCAGCCAGGGAAAGAACAAGTACGAAAAATTGAATCTGGGCTGAATGTAATTCAGGTAATCGCCGGTGAAGAACTGGTTTATTTGTTCGGCAGAAAGCAACATGCCCGCCACGATCCGGAAAAAGGCCAGCGAAGCAATGTCTATGGGTTTAAAAAGAATTTCTTTCAGGCGCTGCATACGTGGCCGAAGTTACGGGTTTTACGCGGAAGTTTCGATTGTGCTAAACCTCACAGGTTTTGGAAACCTGTGAGGTTTTCCATGTGAACTATTGCGCTACCGGCCAAGCTTGCTTTAACGCTTCGGCGGCAGCTTCCGGCTTTTGCGTGCCGATAAGCAGTTTTTTGCCGCTTTTGAATACGATCTGCATGCCCATGTCTCCGGTAACGTTGTACGCTTTTCCACCGAAACCATAGCGCCAGCCCCAACCGCCGAATTCACTAACCGGACTATATTGACGCACGTAGATCTGCTCTATTTCCGGCCAGGAAAATTGCCGGAATTTTAAGTGAAGCGGAAATAATTTTACGGCAATGCCGCCTTCCGTTATCCGGGTTTCGAGCCGGAGAAGCATGAACAAAGCCACCGTCGGAATAATCACGACCAGGGCAAGCACCAGTCCGGTACTGGTGGCGGCGTCCGCAAAAGGTTCGGGTTTCTGTAATTCGTGGTATAACCCAAAAAATGGGATGAATGCTGAAAAGATCAGAAGCAGCCAGAGCCACCATTGTTTAAAGCGTTGCGTTTCGGAAAAAAGGATCTTTGCTGCCATGCTTTCAAGATAACAATTCCCGGCTTTCTGTACAAATCACTTGATGTTTTCTGGCCTGTTTTATTCCTGCAGGGTAATTCCAGCGTTTCGGCTTTTTGCTGTTTCGGACATCTCTGGCCGAAACCATTTTTGTTGCGGATATCCTCTTCCGCGTGCTAAAAATACGGCGACAAGGATGTCCCCGGCAGGATTCTTCCGGACAGAGATGTCCGGAAGAGCGGGAGCGGTTAGGATGTCCCGAAGAGTTTTTTAAGAGCTTTTTAAATTGGTGGCACCTGGATATAATCCCTCTTTTCGTTAAAATAACGGGTTTAGCGGCATGGTTACAGGAACAGCATTGCATTAAAACCTTAATCGAATTTCCAGGATCTTGGAGCCGCCTTTATCATCGTCGGTCAGCGCAAACGCGCGTATAGTACCGTCCGTTTCCGTACCGGCGTATTCGATCGATTCCACTTTTTCGATAACCGCCTTTCCTTTAGAGTCAGTTAGTAAGGCTACTGCCTGTACCGGCTCCGTTTCTAATTTATCCAGATTCAGGATGCCGATAAAGCTGCCCAGAATTTCACCGTCGGCGATCCAGTTTTGGGTATTTTCTACTGAAGCGGTGAACAATAGTTTGTTCTCATTTCCTAACTGGCAAGCGCCGGAAAGCCCGGGAACTACGCCTTGAATATTGGGAAGCTGAAGTCGATAAGTTTTCATTTGCGGATTCTGGCCGGTGGGTTTTTCCGTTATAAAGGCTATCGTTTCCCGCCAGTTCAGTTGTACCAATACGTTGTGCCCGCGGTTAAACAAGTAAAGGTATTCGCCGGCCAGTGCACTGGCTTCCACGTTCATGTCGGCATTCGTTAGCTTAGCAGTAGTTTTTATTAATTCGTATAAAGGTTTTAAAGAATAGGTTTTCGGATTTTGCAGGTTATCCAGTGCCACTACCAGTAGCGAATCCCGCTCCGGCGATTTGCTGCCCGAACCGAAAGCCACCAGACACTTTTTGCCGGCAATTTCTCCAATTAGGGCGCTTTCATAATCCGGTTTCAGGGCTTTGGGGATCCGGAAATCGGTAAAACCGGTGGTATTGCTGATTGGAAATTTCTGCCCCTGGTCGAACCTCCGCGACAAACGGAAAAAGTAAGGCGAATCGTCGGTAATGATAAAGGCATGTTCGCCGTAAAATACGAGTCCCGAACCCGAAGGAATGGAATCGAGCACGGTTTCTTTTTGAACGATGGCGGTAAACTTAGCGGACATTTTTTCTTCGGGCGCTTTCTTTTCGTTGGCCGATTTGCAGCCGGAAAACAGTAGAGAACTAAAGCAGAAAACTAAAAGCAACTGTTTCATTTAATAGCATTTTTAAGAATAGTATTAACTGCCGTTTACGGAATTAAGTTAGCCTGAAACAAAAAACACCCTGCCGGTTCTGGCAGGGTGCTTCGCTTGTACTTAACGATTCAGGTGAGAGGCCGAATGGTTAGAACAGGTTAATAAAGCCTTTTACCACCGCCGTCAGGCGAATGGCATCGTAAATGCGGGCTTCGGTGGCGCCGTGCTGCATTACGCTTTGCTCGTGAGCATTCACGCACATTTCGCAACCGTTCACCGCCGAGATAGCCAGACTAGTGAGCTCAAAGAATTCCTTGCCCAGTACCGGGTTCATCATGATGCTCATTTTGATGCCGGCCGGCGTCTGGTTGTAATATTCTTTGTTCGTGAAGTGGCGGAAACGGTAGAAAATGTTGTTCACGTTCATGAGCGAAACCAGGGCAAACAACTCGGTAATCTCTTCCGAAGTAGCGCCCTCGCCGGCGGCAAGCTGGCTGAAAGTAAGCTTCAGGTTTTCGTGTTTCTCGTTTATAGCCACCGCCAGCGCCAGCAGATAGCTTTCTTTTTTCGTCAGGTTGGCATAGGAAAGCGCATTGTTCAGGTTAATGCGTAAATCTCTCAGGTAACGGTGGTCTTTATCGGCCAGTAATTGTACGCCGTCGTTTAGCGGAGCTTCGGTCAGGTTATAGTCCTGCAGCAAACGCTCCAGCGTTTCATTTTTTATATCGAGCATGATGTTAATTTGAAGATTTGAAAATTTGGAAATTTGAAGATGAAGCTGGTTTTGAAATCTGGAGATGGAAGAATCATTTGCAAATCTTCACATCTCCAAATCAGATTAAGCTTCTATCGTTGCTTCGCCTTTTTGCCAGTTGCATGGGCAGAGCTCGTCGGTTTGCAGGGCGTCGAGCACGCGGAGCACTTCGTTCACGTTACGGCCTACGTTCAGGTCGTTTACGCTCACCCACCGGATAATGCCTTGCGGGTCAACAATGAAGGTTGCGCGTAAAGCAACTTTCTCGTGCTGCTCCAGAATGCCCAGCTCTTCGGCTAAAGATTTGGAAGTGTCGGCCAGCATCGGGAAACGTAGGTCGCGTAGGTCGTCGTGGTCTTTACGCCAGGCTACGTGCACAAATTCGTTGTCGGTAGAAGCGCCGATCAGTTGCGCATCGCGGTCTACAAAATCCAGGTAATGCTTGTTGAACTCGGCAATTTCGGTAGGACAAACAAACGTAAAGTCTTTCGGCCACCAGAACATTACGAGCCACTTGCCTGAAGCTTTAATTTCTTCGGAGTTCAGTTCATAAAATTCCTTGCCGTTCTCGATAGAAACTGCTGCCGTTTTTTTGAAATCAGGAAAGGTAGAGCCGATGGATAAGATTCTGTTTTGCATGGTTTATATATGTTTTTTGGTTTCTGATGATGCAAAATTGCAGCCTTTCCGTTTATCAATCAAACTGATATTTTCTATCTTTGTATAGATGGAATTTATGATGTATGACCCCACCCTAACCCTCCCCTAATTCAGGGGAGGACTTTTGATCGGGAATGCGTGAGAAAACCACCCCCGGCCCCTCCTTGGAAAGGAGGGGAGCTATTTTTCTGCAAAATCTTAACTTTTGTAGTTTTATTCCGGCTTTTCCGGAAAGCAAAACGCCAGGTCTAAGGTTAAAAAGTTAATTAGGAACAGTACCGAAAAGCTCCCCTCCTTTTCAAGGAGGGGTTCGGGGGTGGTTGCCCACGTAAGCCAATCAAAGGTCCTCCACCTAAGTTCTGGGAGGCGGGCCAACAATTTAACAATTCAGCTTTGTAGCAATTTAAAATATGAACCTGCAACAATTAGAATACATCGTAGCCGTAGACCGGTACCGGCATTTTGCCCGGGCGGCGGAGAACAGCTTTGTCACCCAGCCTACGCTTAGCATGATGATCCAGAAGCTGGAAGAGGAACTGGGAATCAAGATCTTCGACCGGAAAAAACAACCCGTGGTGCCAACCCGAGAGGGCGAGGAAATTATTATGCGGGCGAAACAGGTACTGGCGGAAGTGGCACATTTAAAGGAATATGCCGCCGAGCTGAAGGGCGAAGTTACCGGCGAACTGCATCTGGGTATTATCCCGACGCTGGCGCCTTATTTACTGCCTTTGTTTTTAAGAAGCTTTTCGCAACGCCACCCAAACCTGAAGATCTACATCAAGGAAATGGTAACCAACGATATCATTTTAAAGCTGAAAACAGGGGAGCTGGACATGGGCATTCTGGCAACGCCACTGCACGAAGAACAATTAAAGGAGCACCCGTTATTTTACGAGGAGTTCTTTGCTTATGCCTCTAAAAGCGAGAAGCTGAGCGCGAAAAAGTACCTGGCACCGAAAGAAATAAACCTGGAGAATCTGTGGTTGCTGGAGGAAGGGCATTGTCTCCGGAACCAGGTATTCAACTTATGCGAACTGAAGAAACAGGAAGCGGAACGCGATAACTTGCACTACGAAGCCGGGAGTATTGAAACGCTGATAAACCTGGTAGATAAATACGAAGGCCTGACCATTATTCCGCATTTTGCCATCCTGAATTTAACGCCCGGCCAGAAAGAAAAAGTGCGTGAATTTGCCGAGCCGAAACCAGTGCGCGAAATCAGTTTGGTGGTGTCGGAATCGTACCCGCGGCGGAAACTGGTGCAGGAATTACAGGCGGTTATTAAGCAGGTGGTGCCGTTCGGGCAGGACTCTCAGAAACGGAGCGTGCTGGATATTTAATTTTCCTCCGGAAACGCTACGGTTTTGCCCGAAAAAACCATCAGGCGGCAACAAACCAGAAAAAGCAGGGTTTCCTTAAGAGAAGGAGGAATGAATAGTAAGTTGGTGAACTAAAATGACCGTATAACCTGAAGGCAAAAGGGTAATTCCCTGAAGCGTAGTCATTTATAGATTTTCAGCCCAGATGCTAATATCCAGATACCAATGTCTTCATACTTAAAACAGATCTTCAGGGTATTAGGGAAAACCATTGGTTTTCTATCAGCTTTCCTGCTATTGGTTTTCATGATCGTTACGGCTATCGGGCTTATTCCGGTAAATACTTCTTTTGCCCAGGCACCGGAAGGGATCGAGATTTACGTGATCGATAATGGTGCGCATACGGATCTGGTGCTGCCGGTAAAAACGCCCGTTATTGACTGGCGAAACCGTCTGCCCGTTTCCGATTACCGCGCTGTAGACAGCACCTGGCAGTATGTGGCGTTTGGTTGGGGCGACCGCCTTTTTTACATGGAAACTCCGCAGTGGAAGAACCTGAGGCCGTATGTAGCGCTGCAGGCTGTACTCTGGCCTACGCCCAGCGCAATGCACGTCAATTATATTCGCCGGCGCTTGCAGCCGGATAAAGATCAGCGGCCGGTTATTTTATCGGAAGCCCAATACGAAAAACTGGTAAACTACATCCTGCATTCGTTTCAGCAACAGGATGGCAGTTTTTTACTTATTCCTGGCGGCGGCTATTCCGGCGACGATAATTTTTACGAAGCGCACGGCCATTTCTCCTTCCTTAAAACCTGCAACACCTGGACCAACAACGGCTTAAAAGCCGCCGGCATAGAAACCGCATACTGGGCCATTTTCCCCTGGACGGTGATGAAATACCGGCGGTAGCTCAATACAGGAATCCGCTTTGCTATTGAATTAGGAGCTATTTCATAAATAAGAAGCTATCTCATAGCCAGGTGTCATGTTTCGCTGGCGCTACCCATGGCATAATTAGAAACTGCATAAAATATTGCGTCATCCTGAGCACAGCGAAGGACCTCGTTGGCTCCCGGTAGAGGGTTTACCACTAAATTCCGGCAAGGTCATTCGCTATCGTTACCCATGACATGTTAAAGCAGCACGTTCCAAACCTGTGAGGTCTCCGAGACCTCACAGGTTTCTTCCAGCACAGGCCATAGTGAACTTCAGCTGTCATCGCAACTTTAAGAAATTTCTACCCAAAATTTTCCTAACTCAGGATGACTGCTTTTTTGACTGAATTACTATTCATTGCCGTCTGCTTTAGATGACGGAAAGGTTACAAATCCCGGGCCTGCAGCAGCAAGGCCGCACAGGCATTGGCTAACAGGAATTTCTCGGCCGGCGGCACTTCCTTCAGGTAAACCGTGCCCCGGTCGATTAACGAAACGGCCGCCACCGGCTCATTTTGCTTGTTGCGGATCTCGTACCCAACCGACCCGATGGGGAAAGCAACCGGACCGTTTTTACCCTGCACTTTATTTACCGGCACAATGGTATAATAATTCTCCGGCGACTGCATTAACGAACCGGCATAATTCCGGGAGATCTGGATGGCGCGGTTGTCGAGGATCAGTTGCCAGGGTTGCGTTTCCGGAGCAGCCAGGATCTGAGCGTAGAACTGGTTGTCGGTATCGATGCCGATGCTGAGAAAATCGAGCATGGTGTTGAGGCCGGAATTGGGGTTGCCGATTACCAGGTCTTTTATCCGGATGTTGGTGGCGCAGTTTACTTCGGAGGTTTGGTTCTGGTCGCCTTGCAGCTTGAAATGGAACTTCTGCTTTTTGGTGATGTGGTTAAAACCCACGCCGGAATCGCCGATAAAAACGCCCGAAAGCCCCTGGGTGCCCTTCGTCCAGGAACGTTTTACTTCCCGGGTCTGGAAATCGCCGAAAGCCAGTTGCTGCTGCTTAAACAAGGGCTTTTTATTCGTAACGGCGTATTCTTTTTTCTCCGGCCACTGGCTGTCGTTCAGGGCAATTTTTACGGGCGTGCAGCCGGCGAAAAGCGCGGCAAAAAGGAGGGAGGCAAGCAATACTTTTTTCATCGGAAACAGTAGCATTTCTTAGGTATTTAACGCTGAGACAATATCTGAAGGCTGTACCCTTAAAGCTGAAAGGAAGAATTTACCTTTTCTGAATCAAATCTTCAACCGAAGAGGCTTTTGAAGAAATAGAAAGCAGGCCCAGAATCTCTTCCGGCGAATGGACAATGAAATCGGGGTTTTCGGATTGAACCAGTTCCTGCGAATCGAAGCCCCAGCTTACCCAGCTTATTTTTATGCCGCACTTTTTACAGGCTATTACGTCGCGCACTTCGTCGCCTGCATACAGTACGTTTTGGGGTTGCAGTTGGTGGGTTTTCAGGAATTTCCGGAGCATTTTATCTTTCCCGAAGATCCGGTTCGAGCAGATCACGTGTTGCACAAATTCCAGATTATTCGCCTGCAGAAAAGTACGGATGTTCTGCTCGGAATTGGAGGAAAGAATGGCTACCTGTATGTTGTTGCGCTGCAGTTCGGTGAGCAGTTCCCGGATGCCGGGAAACAGGTTTATTTCGTGGAGGGAATGTTTGTAGAGCTGGTATAATTCGGCAGCTAAAAAGGGAAGTTTATACACCGGCCAGCCCAGCAAGCGGCAGCGCTCCGCAATAGACAGCTTCCGCAATTGTTCCAGTGCTTCAGGCCGGATAGGTTTGTAATGATGACGGTCCGCCAGCTGATTTATGGCCGAAATAGCCACGTGTTTAGAATCAGCCAGCGTACCGTCAAAATCAAAAACTACAAACTTTATAGCTTGCATGAAGGGTGAAGTTAAACGCTATTAATCCTGCAGGTAAAAGTCTACCTTGCCGGTTTCTACGTTGTACACGCCGCCGATTATCCGGATCTGGCCGTCTTTTTCCATTTCCGCTAAAATAGGGCTTTCTTTCCGGACGCGGGCCATGGTCAGGTGCACATTATTTTCGGTTACCTGGTTCACGAATGCCGGATTGCTGCCGGTGCGGTTTTCGGTTGTCCGGGTTTCCTGTTCTATAGCTGGTTTTACCTTATTCAGCATAGCAGTAATGTTGCCGAGCTCTACCTGGTTGCAGGCCCCGATAATGGCGCCGCATTTGGTATGGCCTAAAACCACCACCAGTTTGGAGCCGGCCACTTTACAGGCGTATTCCATGCTGCCCAGAATATCGTCGTTCAATACGTTGCCGGCAATCCGGATGCTGAAAATATCGCCCAGGCCTTGGTCGAAGACCAGTTCGGCGGAGGTGCGGGAGTCCATGCAGCTTAAAATGGCGGCGAAAGGAAATTGCCCGGCAGCAGTTTCGTTTACCTGCTGCAGCAAATTGCGGTTGGCTTTCAGGTTTTTAATAAAGCGGTCGTTGCCTTCCTGCAGAATGGTAATGGCCATTTCGGGCGTCAGGCTTTGCTGGGTTTCCTGGGTATGTGTTCTCATTTGGTGAAAGAAGTTGTTTGTTTTCCCGCAAGGTAAAAACCCAACATTAAAATCACATTAAATAGAAACTTTTTGGCGCAAAAGGTTCGGGAACATCGGTTTCTTCCAGGAGTTGCTTCAGGTTTATTTCAATGTTGCGGGCAATAGAGGTAACCGGCGTATCGGTGGGCCGGTCTACAAACGGGTCCTGTAAATAGGTGGCCGTTTTTTCCAGCAGAAAGAAGGTAGAAGAAATCAGGATCAGGATCGGGATTTCCAGCGGCCCCAGGGTTTCTACCAGGCCTAAGGAAAGAATGATGAGGAACAGGTAAATGAAAAAGTGCACCAACAGGCGGTAGGTAACCGGAAAAACGGTGGTGTTAATGCGTTCGGCCATGCCCATCGAATCGATCAGGCGGGTAATGGTATCGCTTATTTTTATTTGCTGAAACGCGTTCAGGGCCTCCTGTTCGTATAATTTTTTAAGGTCCTGCAGGTGCAGGTCCATGATGGCGTAATTCTTATTGCGTTGCGGTAATACAAAACCGGCCTCCGCCGGCACCAGGTACTTCAGAATAGAAGCCCGCGAATCCTGGCCGCGCAACGATTCGCCCAGCGCATAGCACCAGCCAATTTGCCGGTAAGCAATTTTCCGGAGCAGCTCTTTGATTTCGGTTGTGCCCAGTTTGTCCGGCCGTATAAAATTCTTTAATTCCGTAATCAGGGTGCGCGAATCGTTGGTAATAGCGCCCCAAACCCGCCGCGCTTCCCACCAGCGGTCGTACGACTGGTTCAGGTTAAACGCCAGCACCAGCGAAATGGCCGTACCCAGAATAGTAGGCAGCTGGGCAGGCATGGAAGGCAGGTAATCGTTGAAAAAGAATTTGAAAAAATTGAAGGTAAGCGAAAATAACAAAACACGGATTACGTCTACCCGGATCATGTTGTAAAGGTAGCGAAGAGGCAGTTTCTGGGTTATGAGCATAAAGAGCCGGAGGTTCTACGAATAAACAGGCCTATAAAACGCAACCGGCCGGGTAATGTTTATTTTAAATCCGGGTTGATGGAAGGTTTTTCAGGATAGCCTTTCTTTCGGATTACTGCTGGTGAATTGTTTTTTTCTTGCTGTCTGCTTTAACTAACGGTTTTAAAATGTTGGAAATACGGCTTAAGCCAAATTTCTGGGTTGAACAATAATCAAAACTAAGACTAGAGCCAATGAAGGGAATGCCTGCTATCCGTCAGCTAAAGCAGACGGCAATGATGATTGCACCGGGCAATTAATCCTTCCTTGTGCAAACCTAGCAGGGGAAAGGCACGATTATGCCCTTGAATAGGATGTAAAACAGCTTTTTGTCATCGCGACCAGAGGAAGAGATATCCGGAATAAGGTAGCAAAGCAGGAATAGAAGGTAGTATCAACTTGATGAAATCCCTCCTGACGTCGGGATGACCCGATAAATTTCTTTCCCCTGCTAAGTTAGCTTCCGGAGTGGTAAGAGAAAGAATAGAAGTATTTCCTCAACCAAAAAACGCTACCAAACTGGACCAAAAACTCACAACTTAATCGAATCCGAAAGAGCTTTCTTGCCATCGGCAAAAGGCTTCAGTTCCCGCTCGCAAAGCGCAATGATCCGTTGCAGGCGTTCGGCCCGCAGCGCAGGGTTCTTGATCTTTTCGAGTTGCCGGATGTAGATGAACTGGTTCGTGTTGCTCAGGCTCCGGAAAAAGATGAGCGCGGCTTCGTTCGCTTCCAGGGCGTCGTCCAGGTCTTTGGGAATTTCCTGTTTGGCTTTCAGGTGATAAGCGGCCTCCCACTGACCGTTCTGCTTCGCAATTTCTACCAGCTTCAGGCCGGCTTCGGTCATTTTTCCGGCGGCAATGAGTTTTTCTATGCGCTCCTGATTCACCACGCTCCACATGCTTTTAGGTTTTCGGGGCGTGAATCGCGTCATGTAGCTTTCTTCGTTAATGCCGTGGCGGATGCCGTCTATCCAGCCAAAGCATAACGCTTCTTCTACCGATTCTTCGTAGGTTATGGTGGGCTTTTTGGTGCTCAGCTTGTAATAGACCAGCCGGATCTCTTTGGCCGTTTCGTGGTTTTGCTCAAGCCAGTTGCGCCATTCCTGGCGGTTTTTTGCAAAGATTTTTTCCATTATTTGGCTACGGTTTCGGGTTGGCTCATTTCCACCAGTTTGTTTACTGTGCGCCAGTTGCGGGTGGTACAGGTAACTTTCAGCTTTTTCTCGAAGAACAGGTTTTCCAGTTTGGTGTTGCCATAGCCGTTGAAGCAGTACACGTACACTTCTCTGCCCAGAATGGTATACATTTCCGGTTCAAAAGTAAAGGCCTTAATAGCTTCCAGTTTATCGGGTTGCGGTTCTTCGGCCAGGAAGGTAACGTAGAGTTTTTCCGGGTCGAACTCTGCCATTTCCGCATAGGGGTTGCGCCTGAGTACCTCTTCCATTTCCTGCTTATTCCGGCAAATTACCGGTACCTCAAAACCGAATTGCTCCCGGATCTTTGCCGAAATTTTACTTTCCAGGTCTTCCGAAGTTTCGCTATCGAAAACCACGTTGCCGCTCTGGATGTAGGTGCGCACGTTCGTAAAGCCCAGATTCTCGAACAGGGCTTTCAGGTCGGGCATTTTAATTTTCTTGTGGCCGCTTACGTTTATGCCGCGAAGCAGGGCAGTATAAGTTTGCATGGTTCCGGATCAGGGTTTTCAGGCGCTGAAATTGCCGAAACAAAACCTGAAACGCAAATGAAAACCGGGAAGCGTATTGCGTTATTTGAAATTTTTGACTTTTATGTGTAAGAGTTTGATAATTAATTTATTACAACTTGTAAACGGTATTGGATTTGCTCCGGAAATTAAAATGGATTAGCCAAGGCGATCTCATAAATCGGTGTTTCTTTTCGTTTGAACAGTATGGAGTATTTTGTAAAGGAGGGTTCGGTGGTGCGGCAGATATGGAGTACTTCCGACATTATTTTGTTCATTTTTGCCGGGGCGGCGGCAGAGTTTACCTTAAACAAGACAGCCGATTGGCTTTATTTTACCGGGAAACTCCCCGGCGACCCGCTGGAACAACTTTTTTCTACCATAGAATACGCGCGGGAAATCGTTTTTTCGGAAAAGAGAGCAGCAGAAAGGGTGCTTGATGCGCTGGCAAAAAAACAGGCCCAGGCGGCGTATAAGTCCGGTGAAGCGCTGCCCGACCAGGCTTACCGCGATGTGCTTTTTATGCTGACCGATTACTCGATCCGGAGCTTTGCGTTGCTGGAGCGTCCGCTTACCCCTGCCGAAAAGGAGGAAGTTTTTGAAGTTTTTAAGTGCATCGGTTTACGCCTGGGCTTGCCGGACTTGCCGAACACCTTTCCGCAATGGCAGGCTATGCGGGCCGAACACCTGCTCCAGAGCCTCGGAAAAAGCCGCTTTACCACCGATCTTTGTAAGCAATATAAAAAGCACCTGGGCAATACCCGCTACCGCATTTTGCTGCAGGCGCAATTACTGGTTATCCCGAAACGCGTGCGTAAACTACTGAAAATTGGAAAAGCTTCGGTGTTGCAACCGGCCGTGCCACTTTACCGGTTAAGCCGCAAACTACGCCTCGATTGGGTTTTGAAAGTATTGCTGCTGCCGGCGAAGTATAAAGTGCAGGTTCAGGCGTTGAACCGGGCGCCGGGCAGGTTTAGTCTGGCTTAGGGCGCTGGTTAAAGGAAAGCTGCAGGCTGCTTCTCCGGAGCCTGCAGCATTTTATTTCGGGGTTTTGTGCGGTGCAAAATAATGGCTGCTGAACGTGTTACCTGGCCGATACGGGATTTTACTAAGCGCTACAGGCTATTAACTTTTTTCGGGTTGTCTGAACAAGTGATCCTTTGTTGTGGTGCGTAAGAAGTAAGGACAACTTAAAAGCCGATTTATGAAAATGATCTTACTTCTTTTTTTCAGCCTGGCCCTGTTCAGCTTTGTGCAAACCAAGCCGCAGGCTAAATCCCAAACCCAATCGCAAACCCTGAAGAACCTGCAGCAGGCCTATCAGGCCGAAGCCAATGCTTCCCGCAAATACGAAATGTTCGCGAAGAAAGCTGCTGAAGAAAAATACGACCAGGTAGCCAAACTTTTCCGGGCCATTTCCAAATCCGAAAGCATCCATATGGCTAACCACAAGGCAGCCATCCAGAAAATGGGAGGCAGGCCCGCCGAGGTAGTTTACGACAAAGTGGAAGTGCTTACCACCCGCGAAAACCTGCGCGGCCCCATTGGCGGCGAGAAAAAAGAAACCGAAGACCTTTACCCCGCCTTTGTAGAAACCGCCAAACAGGAAAAAGCCACCCAGGCCGCCAACTCGTTTACCTACGCCATGGAGGCCGAAGCCCAGCACGAAAAACTCTTTGAAGAAGCCCTGGCGCAGTTAGGCAAAAACCAGCCCGCCGACTATTACGTGAGCACCCTAACCGGCTCCACCATAAAAGTGCAGCCCGGCGGCAAGGCTCCCTCCGGCACCCTGCCCAACGAAAAATTTCAGAAAGTAGAATAACCCTTTAAAAACATAGTCCTGCTCACTCGCAGGCATTACAGAAAGCCGCAGGCCGATCCGGAGCTGGTCCTGCGGTTTTACTGTTTTGGGGTTTTGCCGTAGAAAGAATTTTTCTGTAAAAACAAATCTTAAAACATAGCAGCATACAATGAAACCGGACTGGCAATGCTTACGGGCGTAGCCGCTTTAACGGCAGTATGCGGATTATTAATGGACTGGGATAAAACCTGCCTTTTTAACCCGAAATGCACCCCGAACACCAAATTTTACGATGCTTTGTCAATCATGCTCGGCTCTTTCGTGAGCGCGAGTAGTTTGTGCCTTTCCCGCGCCAAACGCGGCCACCGTCAGCAGCAACTAAAACTCCGCGCTGCTCTGCCTGCCTTTTTCTGGACCGCCATGGCCGGCAGCTTTGCTTTCCCCTGCTCCAAAAGCCTGGATTCCGAACTTCCGGAACTGGTACCTAATGTCGGCCCGATCAGAATGATTGAAGGTCCGGCCGCGGTGATGATGCTGGCGGCTATCGAGTATGCGTTGGCGCCGAGGACAGATTAACGAGGCAAGATTAATAAATATGTTTTTGCATAGAATAGCTTATTAATTATTTGCTGTTTTGTTATTAGATTTACCTTTATAATTCATGTTCATTAAGATGCATATTTATGAAAAGGAAAATTTTATTCTTATTTAGCTTTCTCTCCATTTCTGTAGCTGAAGCACAATACATAGATCAACCACTCACTACTGTTAGCAGTTACCCAATAAGTAATATTTCAGTTGTAGATGAAAATATTGTTTGGGCAAAATTAGCAACTTTTGGCTTGTTTAAGACTGTAGACGGCGGCCAGAACTGGCAGTACTATGGTAATCTGGGAAGTAATTATAACAGGCCTGTTGAACTTTTCGCAAAAGATGGCAATACTGCTTTCTACATAGATACCTATACTGGGCCAGGCGGCGGGGGCGGAAAGTCCTATTCTATGACAACAGATGGTGGAGCAACTTGGGGACAGGCAATTTTTAATACAGGAAGCGGCACATTTAATACTTTTAACTACATCCATTTTTTCGATCCGAATAATGGTTACTTGCATAGTCCGCAGGGCTCTTACATTACTACTAATGGTGGAGCACTCTGGACGAATCTTACGTCAGCAAATTTTACAGGAAGTCAAACACCGGTTTCTGCAGCGTCTGTATTAACAGTATTAAACAATACCATGTGGGGCTTAGTTAGCGGAGGCAGAATGGCTAAATCAACCGATAAAGGTCAGAATTGGTCTGTTTTTACTCCAAGTGGAATTAATTCCACCTCTTTTATCAGCGCAACGGCTTTCACAGATACAAATAATGGCATTCTGGTAGAAGGAACACAGCTAAAAGGTACTTCAGATGGTGGTTTAACCTGGATAAATATTCCTCATACAGGTGAGTTCCGGTCAAAAATTGCAGGTATTCCCGGAACATCAAGTTATATAAGTACGGGTACGTTCTGGGGAAATGGCCCCTCAAACAACATCGGGGGTTTTGCCTTTAGCAATGATAATGGCTATACCTGGATGGTGCTTGATAGTTTTAACATTCACTCTGATGTAGGTTTTGCAAGTAGTAATGCAGGCTGGACAGGAGGCCACTATAAGATGCATAAATTTATTGGAAGTGCATTAGGGATCTCTGGAACTGATTTTAAAGAGGGTGATTTTCTCGTTTACCCAAATCCTGGTACCGGCATATTTAAAATTGAAAGCCAGGTAAAAGGAAATATTTCTTTTAAAGTAATGAATGCTCTCGGCAAAGAGATTCTGAAGCAAGAAATGACCAGCCTTAATAAATTGACTCTTGATTTTACAAACCAGCCAAAAGGGATTTATCTGCTGCAAATCTCAAATGAAAAGCAGCAGATTGTAAAGAAACTGGTTCTTAAATAATTCGTGGCTGATAATGTTTAATTCCAGATGAATAAGAAAGCCCTCTTTGTAGACAAGGAAGGCTTTCTTATTTACCCAAAAGCCAAAACTCACCGCACATCCGCCATCCACTTCCGGATAACCGGCACGCATAAGATCAGCAGCACGCCGATGCCGATGGAGTAGAGTGCAATCTGGTTCAGGATGTCGGCGTAGTAAGGCAGCGATTGCACCGGGTTGTTTACCACGTTTGCCGGTACGCTCATGCGGGCACCGATCTTAGCAGCCAGGAACTCGCCGATGGCGCTGGCGAAAAACCAGATCCCCATCATCATGGCCACAATTTTAGCCGGGCTCAGCTTCGTGATCATGCTCAGCCCGATCGGCGAAATGCACATCTCCCCGCAAATAATAAAGAGGTAGCCCAGTACAAAAGTCAGCAGCGGCACCAGGCCACCGTCGGCGGTCTGGCAGCCCCAGTAAAACACGTAAAAGCCCAGGCCCATAAACAGGAACGAGATACCGAATTTCAGCGGCGTGCCCGGTTCCAGGCCTTTGCGGTTGAGAGCAGGCCAGAGCCAGGCAAAAAAGAAACTGAGCACAATTACCCAGGCCGGCGGTAGAAAATTGTTCACCGCCAAAGCCGGAAGCTCCGTGCCGAACACATGCATGTCCACGTTGCGCATCGCAAAGAGGTTCAGCGAGCCGGCATTCTGTTCGTAAAAGGCCCAGAACAAAGTCGAGAAAACGATCATCGTAAGGGCGGCAAACAGCTTGTAGCGCGCTTCAGCTTCCATCCGGAAAGCGATGTACAAAATGTAACTCACCGAAACTGCACCTAAACCAAACATGATGTAATCCATGAGGTGGTAGCGGTGGAACAAGGCCACAATTACCGGGATAAGGAGCAGGGTAGCCCCGTAAATAACCACTTCTTTGCTGATGCCGGCAAATACCGGTTTCTTCAGCGCTTCGGCATCCGGCGGAGCTCCGTGCTTCAGGCCTTTTTTACCCAGGGAAAATACCGTTAAACCCAGGATCATGAAAAGCCCGGCCAGCCCGAAACCGTAGTGCCAGTTTATCTGCTGCCCCACGTAGCCGCAAAGCAAACCGCCCAGCGCCGCGCCAATGTTTATGCCCATGTAAAAAATGGAAAAAGCGCTGTCTTTGCGCGGGTCGTTGTCGGCGTAAAGCGTACCTACCAGGCTGGAAATATTGGGCTTGAAAAAACCGTTGCCGCAAATAATAAAAGCCATGCCGTAAAAGAAACTCCAGTCCTCCGGCACCGCCAGCACCAAATGCCCGATGGTCATGAGAATGCCGCCAAACATCACCGCCTTCTTCCCGCCCAGAAACCTGTCGGACATAATGCCGCCGAACATGGGCATGGTGTACACCAGCGCCGCATAGGAGCCCAGAATGGCATAGCCTTTCGGTTCGTCGAATTTGAGTTGGGTAACCATGTAAGCCAGCAGCAACGCCTTCATGCCGTAGAAAGAAAAACGTTCCCACATTTCGGCAAAGAAGAGCATGTAAAGTTGCTTCGGGTGTTTATTGGTAGCGACAGGCGCTTCGGGTATTTTCGTTTCGGTCAAGTCCATTTAACGTTTTGGAATGTTGATTTTGGGGATGTAAGATAGGAGAGTTTTTTGAGGTTTTTTCATAGGGTTTTGCAGTTCGTGTTCAGGCAGCTCCGCGCGGAAATCAACCACCCCCGAACCCCTCCTTGAAAAGGAGGGGAGCTGCTTTTCTGCTGAATTTTAGCTGTGGTAGTTTTTATTCCAGCTTTTCTGAAAAGAAGAAACGATATGCTTTAAGCGCAAAAAGCCAATGGAAAGCATTACCGCAAAGCTCCCCTCCTTTTTTCAAGGAGGGGTTGGGGGTGGTTATTCACACCTGAGAGCAAAAACAAAAAAAGCTACCGGTTCTGGTAGCTTTTTTCAATATCAGGCACACTGGCTATTGAGGGAGTTTTATATCGGTAAACGTACCGTTGGTAACCATTATAGAATCCGGTTCGGTGCTGGCGCCGAAAACTCTGAGTCCGGTAAAACGGAAGGTGCCGGAAATTTTCTTCGTGGCGGCGTCGTAGCTGGTAATGTTGAGCTGGTTTTTGGTACTGTCGCTTAAGAGGCCAGTCCAACGGGAGGAGCTGCCACCCGCATGCGTTAATTCATAGGAAAGGCTGCCGGAAGTATAAGCGCCGGTTTTGGTAGGGGTATTCATGCTGATCGTGATCTGCTTGCCAGCGCCATCGTCGCCGTAAATTCCCAGTAAGCCGCCGGAAGCTGCCGTATTCTGGTTTTTGGCCTGCCAGCTAGCCCCGGCAATGGTAGCCTTGAAAGTTGTTTGCGCTGCCGGTTCCGGCTTTGGTTTATCCGAATCGTCGTCTTTACTGCAACTGAATAGAAAGCAAAGCACGGCCAACCAGGCGAAGGGTAAACGTTTTAATTTCATAAGTATGGGGAATGAGTTTTAGTTATCCTAAAGATACTAAAATAATAACGCCCGCCTGTCTGAGTCATAAGATAGTAAACAACTTCCTCCCCTGAATCAGCTACCGGGTGGGTCAAATAAAAACGGTATCTTGTAGCATGGAAAACATGATCTGGATCACTGGAAACATCGAGTTGCTGAAAGCTTCCGATTACATTATTTACAACACCACCAAATACCGTTCCGCTCAGGAAACCGAAGTGCACGACCCGGTTATTATTTCGGGCGACAACCTGATCATGGACGAAGAAAAAAGCAATACCAGCGACGACGATACGGGAAATAACGGGCAGCTTTATTACGAATTTCATGTTTTAAGCGAGGGCGAACCCACCGACCGGGTTTTAATAGTTTACCACGACACCATAAAAAACGAATACACCGGCTGGTGCGCCGAAGACTAACCGGAAGAACAACATGGAAATACAAGGCACCTGGACCAAAGACGAAGAAGGCTTCATGGAATTCGAAACCTCGCAACTGCAGCGATTATACGAAGCCGTAACCGATAAATACCACCAGGTTTACAACCGCTACGCCGAAGAACTCGATGACGAGGATGAAGCTTATTACAAAGCCCTGGAAGCAGGCTACGAAATGATAACGGATTACAAAGAAATTGACGGGGTAACCGAATTCGTAACCACCTACAAAACGCCGTCCTACGTAGCCGATATCTGGTACGTAACCGATGCATACACCGGCAAAAGGATTTACGACAGGGGTTTTCTCCGGATCAAAAGTAAATAGGCCTCAGGAGTTTCAAGGGGGCTTTTGTTGTAAAGTGTAAAACAACCACCCCCTAACCCCCTCCTTGAAAAAAGGAGGGGAGCTTTTTTTCTGCTAAGTTTTAATTGTAGTAGCTTTTATTCTAACCAGCTTTTCTGAAAAGAAAAACGATATGCTTTAAGCTCAAAAAGCCAATAGAAAGCAGCAAAGGAAAGCTCCCCTCCTTTCCAAGGAGGGGTTCGGGGGTGGTTATTTTACACCTGAGAGCAAAAACAAAAAGACTACCGCAACCGGTAGTCTTTCCAATTATAAACCCTATCATCTTCGAGAAAAAAAGCCCTCCCCTGAATTAGGGGAGGGTTGGGTGGGGTCAAAACACGTAAACGTTTATAGCTTTTTCGAGCTTTTCCTCCGTGAGCGGTTTATGGATAAAGCCCTTTACTTCCGGAATGTTTACGGCCCGCTTTTCTTCGTCGGGGTTATTGCTGGTGGTCAGCATCAGGATCTTGATCCGGCGGGTCTGTTCGTCGGGTAATTGTTTGTAGGCTTCCAGGAATTCCCAGCCGTTCATGCCCGGCATGTTTATATCCAGGAAAATAAGGCCGGCATGCGGTACGCTTCCGGTGCCGTTATTTCTTCCGCCGTTTGTCAGGTAATCCAGAGCTTCTTTTCCATCATGGGCAACATGTACATTCGTAAGGATATTTGCCTTCCGAATAACCCGCTGATTCAGGTAGTTGGTTGCTTCGTCGTCATCCACTAACAGGATGAAATCAAGGCCGTTTATCTTTCTCAAAATTATAAGCTGTTTGTATTGATGGTAAAATAGAACGTGCTGCCTTTCCCGGGCTCCGAAACAGCCCAGATTTTGCCGTGGTGCAGTTCTACAATGCGCTTGCAATGAGCCAGCCCGATGCCGTTGCCGGCAAAATGCTGACGGTTGTGCAGGCGCTGAAAAATTAGGAAGATCCGGTCCAGGTACTGTGGCTCGATGCCAATACCGTTATCTTTCACACAGAATTTGTATTGGCCGTCGGTTTCTTCCGCACTTATCCGGATGTGCGGCTTTTCGTCCGGTGTCCGGAATTTAATGGCATTCCCAATCAGGTTCTGTAGCAGCAGCCGGAATTCAGTGGCATAACCCTTAATAACCGGCAGCGGCCCGACTTCTATTTCAGCCCCGGTTTCCTTTATCAGCGTGCTGAAATCGGCGCATACGTCTTTTACGATCTCGTTCACATCTATTTCCGAAACCTGGGCATTGCGGCCTAAACGGCCATAATCGAGCAGGCCGTTTATAAGCTGGCTCATGCGCCCGGTGGCTTCCTTAATGAAACGCAACGCTTCGGTGCCTTCTGCATTCAGGTTCGTGCCATGGTCTTCAATAAAAATATCGATGAAGCTGGAGATATTCCGGAGCGGCTCCTGCAGGTCGTGCGAGGTAATGTAGGTGATCTGTTCCAGTTCGTCGTTGCGCACTTCCAGGCGCTGCATGTGCAGCAGGGTGGCTTCCGCCTTTTTCAGTTCCGTCAGGTCGCGGGTAACTTTTGAGAAGCCAATTACTTTGCCGTCATCGGCGTGCAGGGCCGTAATGGTAACGCTGCTCCAGAAACGGGAACCGTCTTTACGCACGCGCCAGCCTTCGTCCTGGGCACGGCCCTCTCTTTTGGCTCTTTCCAGTAAGCGTTCCGGTTTTTTGGCGTCCAGGTCTTCCTGGGGGTAGAAGGTCCGGAAATTTTTACCTACTATTTCGCTGGCTTTATAACCTTTAATGCGTTCGGCGCCTTTGTTCCAGTTCTCCACCTTGCCTTCCAGGTCCATGAGCAGAATGGCATAGTCCTGAATCTCGGAGATCATTTTATGGTAGCGTTCTTCACTCCGGCGAAGGTTTTCCTCAGTCAGTTTTTTTTCGGTAAGGTCGCGGGTAACTTTGGTAAAGCCAATTATGCTGCCGTCGTCGTCGTGAATGGCCGTGAGCAGGATGTTGCCCCAGAACTTTTCCCCGTTCTTCTTCACGCGCCAGCCTTCGTGACTGGCTTTCCCGTTCTGTCTTGCCAGTTCCAGCAAACGCTGGGGCAAGCCGGAGGCTTGGTCTTCGGGCATGTAAAAGGTCCGGAAGTTCTTGCCGATTATTTCGCTGGCCTTGTAGCCTTTAATTCGCTCGGCGCCTTTGTTCCAGTTCTCGATATTGCCTTCGGCATCCAGAAGTAAAATGGCATAATCTTCCACTTCCTCCACCATGCGTTCGAGCCGGAGCTTTTTTATATCTAAATCGGGGGTCATATTCATAAAAACAACTTTGCTGAAGCCGGGAATTCTGCTAAAAACCCGGAACGCCGTCTTTCTTTACGATATCGGCCGCTTATCGTTATCTGCCGGCGGCCGCTTACCGATAAAGCCGCAAGGCAAACGAAACACTGTTTCCGGAAACATCCCTTTTTACCCTCCGCCCGGTTTGGTTATTATTTCCGATAACCTGGCCGAAAGAGGGCGCTTTAAACGGTAGTGTTCGGGGGATAAAAAGCATAAGCCTGCTTAAATTGGTTTTAAGCAGGCTTATAGGTAAAACGTACCTTATTTTTTCAGCGGAGCGCCAACAGCAATAGCGCAATCGTGGCCGGGCTGGCCGTGAGGCGGGTTCATGCCCGGAGCGGTGGCAGTAGGAGTCGGAACCGAAATAGGAGCAGGTGCCGGGGTGCTCATTACCTCCGCGGAAGTAGAAATCGGGGCGGAATTCGTTGGGGCACTGGCAGCGCTTGACGGAGCCGAATTAAGCGGTGCACCAACGGAAATGTCGCAACGGTGGCCGGGCTGGCCGTGCGGCGGGTTCATGCCGGTGGCAGTGGCAGCGGCCGGCTGGTCGGCAACGCCCTGGCTAAGGGTTGGTTCCGAAGTGGTGGAAACGCCGGTTTGATCAGCAGTAGCTGGTAGCTGTACCTCGCCTGAACCGGCAGAAATATCGTTGATGGTAGCGGTTTCGCTGGCGTTGTTGTTGCCTTTTTCGGAGCAGGCCGCAAAGCTCAGTACAGAAACGGCAATTAAAATGCGGGAGAATAATTTCATAAGAATGTTGGGTGATTGAGCCCTGGCAGGCCTGGTTTGTCTGGTTATTGTAAACGTTAATGTTAAAGCTTAACGCATTTATCCGTTATTTATTAACAATAAAGGCAAAAAGCATTTCAAAGATAACCTTTCTTTCAGCTTTTTCTAAAAATATTGTTGCTATTTTAAGAGAAAGCCCAAATGAAAAAGCCTGCAGGTTTAAACGCTGCAGGCTTTCCGGATATAATCTTTCCGGTTAAAGAATAGTGCTAATGCTCAGGAGGTTTGTTTTACCAGCTGAAGCTCACAATGCACCCGGATCTCGTCGCTTACTACTACCTGGCCGGCTTCGGTTACGGCATCCCAGGTAAGTCCGAACTCTTTCCGGCTTACCTTTCCCTCTACGGTAAAACCGGCTTTGGTCTGGCCATACGGGTCTACCACAATGCCGGCCTGCTCTACGTTTACGCTCACCGTTTTGGTAACGCCCCGGATCGTGAGGTCGCCGGTAAGCTTGTAGCCGCTGCCGGATGGCTCGTAGGTGCGGCCCACGAATTTTAACTGGCCGTGTTCTTCGGCATTAAAGAAATCGGCCGATTTCAGGTGCGTGTCGCGCTGCTCGTTGTTGGTGCTGATCGAATCGACGTCGGCGGTAAATTCAATGCGCGAGGCTTTGGTAAAATCGTCGCCTTCGGTTTCCACTTCCAGGTTATAATTTCTGAAATAGCCCGTTACGGTGGTAATCATGAGGTGCTTTACCTTGAACTGGATCTCGCTGTGCGTAGGGTCTACCACCCATCTGGTTTTTTCTGCCATGGTTTTATTTTTTAGGTATGAAGGGTTAAAGATCAGGATAGGCAATAGGTACGCAACGCAGGCTCAGCGGTTTTGGGCTACCAGATCCTGAAATTCGGGGTGGCGTTTTATGTAGGCCGCCACGTAGGTGCAGGTAGGCGTTACCTGGTAATTCTGCTGGCGGCAATACTCGAGCGCCCGCTGTACCAAAACCCTGGCCACGCCTTTGCCTTCCAGTTCCGGGTCTACTTCGGTGTGGTAAAGGTCTAAGTGCTTTTCGCCCAGCTTTTCGTATTCGATCATGCCCTGGCTGCCTTGGGTATGAACCTGAAACTGGCTGTCTTCTTCGCTGTTGCGGAAGGAAATATTATCGTGGTTCATGTGCTTGATTTAACTAAATAGTGCCTGTTCTGTTTTCGGTCGGTGATCTGAGCCATAACATTTTCATACGCATAAAGTTTGGTTCAGGTCTGAAGTTACTGGCAGCAATCTCAGAGGTCCTTCAACTTAAAAGTATTGCGTCATTCTGAGCTCGTCGAAGAAACTTATACATACTACTATGATAAAACGAGCGTAGCAAGGTTTATCTAATTGCTAAATTTGAATATGAAGCCCCATAAGTTCCCTCGGCTGGCGCTCGGGATGACTTAAATTGGTCCTAACTTTCCTTGAGCTGAAATTTTGGGTGGTTCCTTGGATGCTTAATCGGGTTTGGGTTTTATGGTAAGGATCAGGTACAGGATAATGGCCGCCAGAGAAGCCGTAATGGAATTGGCCAGAATAATGGGAAGGTCTTTGATGTAGATGCCGTAAACAAGCCAGAGCATGGTGCCCAGAAAGAAAAGCGCATACGTTCCGGCCGAAAGCCCTCTGGTCGACTTCGTTTTAATGGTTTTATAAGCCTGTGGCACAAAGGCAGCAGTGGTAAAGCAGGCAGCAGCAAGGCCAAGCGTAGAGATCAGGTCCATGTAGGTTTGTTTGCAGGTACGGGTTGGGTACGGGGAATTTATTCGGGCAGCCAGACCCGAACGCATGGCTTCGGCTTTAAATTAAAAATCCGCTTAAAATTAACCTGCCGGGCTTTTTATCCGAAAACAATACCGTTTCATTTCACCGAAGTGATCCACCAGGTATTGCCGAAAGGATCGGTCACGCCACAGCTACGCCCGTAAGGCTGATCGGCGGGTTCCATTACGGAAGTGCTGCCTTCGGCCAGGGCAATTTTGTAGGTTTCGTCGGCATCTTCCACGTACACGAACATGCTTGCCGACATCGGTTTCCAGGTTTCGGTGCTGTCGGCAAACATAATTACGCTGCCGCCAATCTGAGCTTCGGCGTGCATAATGGTTTTTTCGTCGCGCATGTGTTTTTCTTTTTCCGTAGCATTAAAAACGGTAGTTAAAAAGCGCGAAAAGCCGGTGGCATTTTCCACGATCAGGTAAGGCATTACGGCCTGGTAGCCCGCCGGTACGTTCAGTTTGTTCATGTAAGTTCAGGAATTCAGTTTCAGTTTAAAAAGTGCAGCGGTTTATTGGTTCGGGTACCAGTTCCGGAGCCGGACCTCTATTTTGCTGTTGCCCTTTTTTACCAGTTGTTCGAAGGTTTTTACATCGCTTAAGCCCTCTTGTCCCCGGTAGTGGTACGGGTACACAATTTTCGGTTTAAAAGCCAGTACGCCTTGCGCCGCCTGCTCCACCGGCATGGTAAAAGGCAGGTTCATGCACACGAAAGCTACATCTATATTTTTAAGGGCGCGCATTTCCGGAGTGTCTTCCGTGTCGCCGGAAATATAAATGTTTTTGCCGCCAATAGTCAATACGTAGCCGTTGCCCCGGCCTTTCGGGTGGCGCGAATCGGCTGTTTCCGGCAGGTTGTACATCGGTATGGCCTTGATCTCGATGTCCTGGTATTTGGTAGTGGCGCCGTTGGCCAGCACCATTGCTTTGGCTTTCAGGTTATCCGGAAGCATATCGGCAACGGCTTGCGGTACTATGAATTTGGCTTTAGCGGTGTTTATAGCGTTTAGGGTAGCAGAATCCAGGTGGTCGGCATGAATATCGGTGATCAGGATGAGGTTGGGCGCGGGCTGTCCGGTATACAGGCTCCAGCCGCCGTAAGGATCTACGTAAATGGTTTGCTTGTTCCAGGTTAGTACCAGCGAACCGTGCGTAACCGGCTGAATGGTAAGCGGGCCTTTCTTTGTTTCCAGCACATCGGGCTTTGCCAGCTGGGCCAAAGCCGGCGAAAAAACGAAACTTAAAAGCAGGACTAGAAGCGTAAAGTATTTCATAGGAAGCAGGTTAAATGGTAAAGCAAAATAAGGAATTGTCCGTTAACCCGCCAATAACGAAACAACCGGAAAGAAGTTAAGCCTGGAGTTTTTATAACCGGAGAGCTGGCCTTTAGTAGCCTTAGTAGCGTAGGGTTTAAACCCTACGCTACTAAGGCTACAAAGGAATTCCGTTGACTGAAGTCAACGGCAATAGAAATAAGTTACTCTGGGATTCAGTTTTATACTTGTGGGCCGCCCGGTAATTATGGAAAACAGGTCTTTTAAGTTAAGACTTTCCTGAAAATACATAAGCCATCCATTGCCGTTGACTTCAGTCAACGGAATTAAGACATACTGTAAGCCTGCGGAACTGAAAAATCCAGGCAGCAAAAAACGCAAACAGCTTTCAGTAAAACACCCCTACAAAGAGGCAGCTGCCGGTAACCGAGGCTTCGGTGCCGCCTGCAATGCCCCGCGAACTCAGCGAGCCTTCGTCGATCGTAATAATGGAAGAAGACCGTACAATTCCCTGGTTATCTTTGGCCTCAATTTTATGCTTGCCGGAATGCACGGTATAGGCGAGCATTTTTAGTTTCAGGCTGTCGTTGCGGCATTCGGTTTTTCCGGAAACCGGCGGCAGGGCGCCAATGGGCTGGTCGTTCAGAAAAAGGGTAAGCGGAACTTTGGGATTGGTTTGTTTGGTGTAGAAAAAGGCATTGAAAACTTTGTCCTCCAGTTTCCGGCAACCGGGGAGAGTAGTGAAAAGAAAGGCAATTAAAGCAAGGGTAAGCAACTGTTTCATAAGCATCAGATTCAGAAGTAAAACTACTTACAGGTAATAGAGCCTTGCGGCTTAAACGTGTTTCAGAAAGCTGATTGCAGCGCGGGGAAAGAAGCCGCCGGAACCGGAAGCCTCAGTAAAAGCATAATGCTGGTGCTTAAACCAGGCAGAATGCTAAGGCTTTGAGCCTTAAAAGTATAGCAGGAAAGCGCTTTTCCTGCCGGAACTGAAATGAAGCCACTAACATAAAATATTTTAAAAGAAAATGCAAATAAAATGCTACGCTTTTGTCCACGAAAACCAGATAATACCCGAAGGTTGCCGATTATTACTTATACTTGAACAAATTTGAACCAAATGAAGTAAGAACCAGGTCATCTGACCATTCCTGCTTCAAACGCCTTCAAACAAACTGTATGGATTTCTTCGAGTTATTTACCAATATTCCTCAGAACATCGTCATCGTATCGCCGGAGTATAAAATTCTGGCTGCTACCGATGCTTACCTGAAAGTGACCATGGAAACCCGGGAAAATATTGTCGGGAAACATTTTCTGAAAGAGATCTTTGTAGATCCGGCTTATTCTTACGAAGAAAACCCGGTTATAAAATCGCTTGACAAGGCCTGGGAAACGAAGGAAGTGGATTACCTCGATGTGATCCGCTACGATCTGCCAACCCCCGACGGCCGCATCGAGGTGCGGTACTGGGAAGCTTCGCACACGCCGGTGCTCGACGAAAGCGGCAACGTGAAATACCTGATCCAGAATACCGTAGACGTTACCGAACGGGAAAAAGCCAGGCAGTCGGCCGCCGAAACCGAGCACAAATTCCAGTTCATGGCCGAAACCATTCCCCAGCTCATCATTACGACAGATGCCCGGGGCGAAGCAACTTACTTTAACGGCCGCTGGAACAAATATACCGGGGTGGCCAAAGAAGAACTAACCCAGCAAAATCTGCACAAAGTTATTCACCCCGACGACCTGGAAAAAGTGAGGGCGAGCTGGAAGAAAGCTTTGCAGGAAAAAGAGGCATTTGCCATGGAACTCCGCATCCGCGACAAGGAAGGCCATTACCGCTGGTTCCTGAACCGCACCCTGCCCATGTGCGATCAGGCCGGGAATATTCTGATGTGGGTGGGCAGCTCCACCGATATAGATGAGACCCGGAAACTGGTGCAGGAACTGGTCTCTACCAACGAACAAATGGCCGAACTCGCCGACCAGGTGCAGCAGGCTTACCTAAAGGCCGAATCGGAACGGAAAACGCTGGAAAGGCTTATTATGGATGCCCCTGCTATTTTCTGTACCCTGAAAGGCCCCGATCATAAATTCGATCTGGTGAACCAGCATTACCAGGCTTTGTTCCCGAACCGCGAACTGGTGGGCAAGTCGGTAGCCGAAGCCCTGCCGGAAGTAATTGAACAGGGCTTTATAGGAATTTTAGATAATGTTTACCAGAAAGGCGAAAAGTTTGTAGCCGAAGAAGTGCCCATTATGCTGGATAAGTACGACAGCGGCAAACTGGAAGAATACTTTTTAACCTTCATATACCAGCCCATTTTTAACGAAGCAGCACAAATTACCGGAATCCTGGTGTTTGCCATGGAAGTGACCGATCAGGTAAACCTCCGGCAAAAATTACAGGAACTTGGCCAGGCGGAGTAGAAAAGTACGATCTGAGGAAACAGCGAGATGAACTTAGCGCAGGTAGACTTTCAACAGCTACGCATAAAACATATTCTTTATAAATCGAAGGTCCGCTCCATGCTTTACGGCGGTACCTACGATCCCGCATTTTTCTCGGCCACCGGCCCGGTAAGCCAGTGGTTTACGGCCACCGGCCAGGTAAAATACAACCGCGAACCCGAACTGCACGCCCTCATAAATGTGCACCAGGAACTCAACACCGCCGCCACCCAGATGCACCGCCTTTATACTTCCGGTAAAATAGACGAAGCCCACGACGGCCTGAAAAACATCGAAAAGAAATCGGATCAGTTCCTGGACCTCCTGGCGCAAATGGAAAAAAGGCTGGCTGTTTAAGCGTGAAAAACGAACGTTAAATGAAGCCGCTTCCGGAAGCGGGGGCGGCTTTTTTTTTCTGAATCAGGATTTACATGATTAACAGAATTTTCAGAATTGTCTTGTCTGTCTTGTCCTGAAATAGGTTTACACTAGAAGTAGACCTATGGAAGATAAAAATCCAAAAAGAATCTGAAGCACAAACGCGGCAAATTAAAGAGCGAAGCCCGGTTGGGGAGCAGTTTCCAAGGCCTGTCCCCCGACAGGTATTTTACTATTGCCTATAAGATTGTAGAATAGGAATTTTCAGAATTTACCTTCCTTTAGCATGAACCGCTTATGAGGTAAGCCTATGCCAAATTAATCGGTTCTGAAACAAGGTTGTTTCAATTGAATTTAGTCTGAATCCATTGCCGTCTGCTTTAGCTGACGGTTTTAAGCAATCAAACGGCTTTAGCCAGACGATTTCCTCGCGGTGTTTTTAATGTAACGTTTGCTCTTGAAATAAAAGGATAAACCATTTACCCGTCTTATTGGTACAACGCAGAATAATAGGTAAGATCAGAAAAGCAGGTGTTAACCTGACAGCAAAACCCACACCGGATTCAGAAATATGATGGGCGCACCCACTTACCAGGCAGCCAGGCTGGTTGCCGGCACTGTAGAGCAACACTTTTTGCAGCACCAGGAAAGAGCCCGCTTGCTGGGTGAACAGAACCTGGCGCCGGTGCCGCCGGCCCGGTTAATAGAAGCCATCATCGATGCGGCTTTCTGGGCCAGCCTTCGCCGCGAAGAAGGGCATCCGCCTAAAATTTCCCTGGCTTTTCTACCGCCCGATTTCGCTGTAAAACCTATGCTTTTTCAGAAACGCATTCCGCTTGCGCCTTATATGCTCACCAAACTGGCGCCGGGAGTGGAACGGCCGGGCATTCACCTGGGCGTATGGCACGAGCAGGAGGTGCTTTACGTTTGGGGTACCACCCACGCGGTTAACAGTTTTTGTTTTGTGCTCGACGTTTCCGAACCAGGGTTGCTGGTTATCAAACACCGGCGCATTGGCAGCTACGGCAAGTTTACGAACGTGGCGGTGCTGAAAGGCGATCAGATAAAAATAGTGGATGAGCAAAGCGCCAGCCTGCCCGATTGCCCGGAACTGCTTACCACCTTGCTGGGTTTTACGTCTGTTTATGCGCCCAACGATGCTGTAAATGTGCTGGTGCAACTGGCCGTTTCGATGCGGGCGCACGGCCGGGGCGGAACCCTGCTGGTGGTGCCGGCCAATTCCGAAGCCTGGCGCGGCTCCATTCTGCATCCCATTTCCTATGCAGTTTCGCCGGCCTTCTCCGGACTTTCCGACCAGATGCACCAGAGCATGGAACAACGCAACCTGGGGCTGTGGCAGGGCGCGCTCCGCCGCGAGATCGATAACCTGGCCGGCCTTACTGCTTTAGATGGAGCCGTTATCATTAACAATCAGTACGAATTACTGGCCTTCGGCGCCAAAATAACCCGGGCCGGAGGCAGCGTGGTGGTAGAGCAAATGGTAGTAACCGAACCCATAGAAGGCAACGTGGCTGAAATCGTGAATCCTTCGCTGCACGGTGGTACGCGTCACTTATCGGCCGCCCAGTTCGTGTACGACCAGCACGATGCTATTGCCCTGGTGGCATCCCAGGACGGCCGTTTTACGATCTTTGCCTGGAGCCCTTGCGAAGAAATGGTGCATGCCCACCGGATCGATACGCTGCTCTTGTAGTAATTTCCTGCATTAATTTCAGGAACCGTGCGGCAGCGCATCCTGGTAAATATCGTATATTTTTTCGGCTAAGGCTTCCGCGATATTCAACGGCACGGGCGAGAAGATATACCACAAGGGAATGGGGTTGGAAATATTGCTGGCCCGCACTTCCGAGGTCGAAAACATTATGTCAGTTTCCGGGTATTTCTTCTGAAGTTGCTGCAGCTGGTCTTCCAGGATCATTCTTCCCGATACGGTAATCAGCGAATCGTCGGTGCTGAGCCAGTTATCGCAGCTTACTTCGGCAAAGTCCGGGTGTCGGGTAATGATTACACAAGGGCGTTTTTCCTGGTGACAGGCCAGCCGGAATGCTTTTACTTTAAGGGCATCTGCTTTGTTTTCATGCTGAACGGTGAGGTACTTTTCCATTTAAGCGTTATTTCTTTTAGTTATTTCCTGCTTATTGTTTTTCCCCCTTTACGTTAAAGAATTAAAAATCATCTACGGCAATTCAAGTTTTACAACATTTTAAGTTTATGGAAACTCCGAAAGGTAAAATAGTAGCCATTGGTGGGAAAGAAGACAAAGGCAGCATTCCGCAGCCAACCGACCCGGAACTCCGGAATCAGGTTCGTTTCTTCGAGAACGGCATTCTGAAACGGATCCACGATGAGCTTTACGGCTTGGGAACCCGCATAGAAGTAGTAACTACGGCTACCCAGTTTCCGGCCGAAGTGGGGCAGGCTTATCTGGATGCGTTTCTGCTCCTGGGTTGCGACAACGTAGGGCAACTGCCTATTCATAGCCGCGAAGATGCGGACGAGCCGGAATACCTGGAGCGCCTCCGGAAAGCCGACGGCGTAATGTTTACCGGCGGCGACCAGACCCGGATCGCCGAAATTTTTCCTGGCTCAAAAGCCTTGCAGATTCTGAAACAGCAATACTGGCAGAAAGAGAAATTCCTGATCTCCGGAACCAGCGCGGGGGCTATGGCTCTGGCCGGCATCATGATCACCGCCTCCGATGAGCGGGACCCGCTGGTGAAAGGAACTGTGCAGCTGGGCGAGGGCTTGGGTTTGCTGCAGCAGGTAATTATCGATACCCATTTCATAAACCGCCGCCGCATGCCCCGCATGATCGAGAGCATTGCCGCTTATCCGGACCACATCGGCATTGGATTGGGAGAAGATACCGGTATCCTGATCACCAGGGGCACCAACATCGAAACCATTGGCTCGGGGCTGGTGATGATTATGGACGGCAGAAAATTAAAAGATAATAATTATCAGCAGGTAGAGCCCGGCGAGCAGCTTTGCCTGGAAAATATTCTGCTCCACGTACTGCCTCGCGGCAAATCATTTCAGATCCCATCCGGCAATCTGGTGTAATCAGGGAAACGTACTTTTTAAGGCAAAAGCATACCGTTTTAACTTTCCTGCCAGGAAGAGGTTCTCGAAAGAATGAATGAATGATCTCTGGCGCAAGTGTTAAGCGAAAGCGTCACTTGGGGCTAAGAACAGGAGGAAGTCTTCAGACTTCCGGATCAGGAAACTAACAATTACTTTTTCAGAAAAGTCCTCCCCTGTTTTTAGGCTAATCCTACCCCATAGAATATTTAATAAAAAAATTCATTGCCGTCTGCTTTAGCTGACGGATAAGAAGCAATATTTTGAATGGCTTTAGCCTAAACTTTACTTCTTTCGATGATTTATCAACCGAAAAAATTTGGCTAAAGCCTGAAATTAGAGTGCTCCTAAACCGTCAGCTAAAGCAGACGGCAATGAAAGAATGTTTTTTTAGTGTTCATCCTAATTAGCTTTGGCTATGGAGGAGGATTAGGTTTTTAGGAGAGGATTTAGGTGGGGTCACGTCAGTCCGGAGACTGGCTTCTGTCTGTCAGGCCCAAGTGACGCTTTCGCTTAACACTTGCGCCAGAAAAAAGTAGCCAAAAACAGCTAACGGGTTTTTAGGCCAAAAGCATACCGTTTTAAAACGCTGTCGCTTTTCAGAAGCGTTCACCTGGAATAAATGAATTCTTTTCCGGGTTTGTAACCTATTCCGCTTTCTTTACTCTAACAGTTCAACTAACCTTCTAAACCGATCTGTTATGTTGTACGCATGCATTGCTCTTTTTGCCTTAGCCGCCGTAGCGGGCTTGACCATTCTGACGTCCTGGCTGAAAAAGAAGAACGTTTCCCGCACGGTTATTTACACGCACGGTTTACTGGCAGCCACAGCCTTGGTGCTGCTGGCAGTATTTGCCTGGAACAACCCGGAAAGCTTTCCCAAATACAGCCTAATACTGTTTATAATAGCAGCCTTGGGTGGTTTCTACATGTTCTTCCGCGATATGCGCGGAAAAAGCAGCCCGATGGCCCTGGCCGGTTTGCATGCTTTTCTGGCGGTAGCCGGCTTTGTTTTCCTGTTGATCTTTGCTTTCAGTTAATTTAACCAATTAGCTTATGAAACTGGATTACCACCCGCCGCACCTGATCCTGATCCACTTTCCGGCCGCCCTGTTTCCCATGGATCTGGTTTGCTCGGCAATAGCTTTGTACCGGCAGGACCAAAGCTTTAACTACGCTGCTTTTTATGCTTTGGGCGGTGGCGTATTGGTAGGTTGGCTGGCCGTCATGTTCGGGTTTGTGGATCTGTCCCGGATTCCGGCGGAAAGAAAGGCGGCGCTAAACACGGGCCTGATCCATGGTTCCATCAATACGGTTATGCTTATCGGGTATTCGGTGCTGTTCTTTCTGCAATGGCGAAGCCCGGAAATAACGTATGCCACAGTTCCGCTGCTTTTGCTGAAAGGCGTATTGTTGCTGCTTTTAATTGTAGGTAACTATTTAGGCGCGCAACTGTTACTGAAACACAAAATCGGTATCTTAAACCATTCTGAAACCCCTCAACCCGGAAAGCATGCATAAACCCGACGTCCTCAGCAGCGTAGCCACCGACCCGGAAATTATCGGCAAAATTACCGCCGGCGAAAAAGATTACTTCGAGATCCTGATCCGGCGCTACAACGGGGTGCTGTATAAAATTGGCCGCTCCTACGGCCTCGCCCACGACGATGTGCAGGACCTGATGCAGGAAACCCACATTGCGGCCTTTCTGAACCTTGGCAAATTTGAAGAACGCTCCACTTACAAAACCTGGCTTATCCGGATCATGCTGAACAAATGCTATCATTGGGCGCAGAAAAAGTCGTTAAAGGCCGATGGCGTTTTTTCGGAAGCCAGCCACACCGGCGCCGTTTTAACCGCGGAAGCCGTAACGTTTTCCGATGCCCGCAAAGAAATCCTAAACCGCGAACTAGGCCTGGTACTGGAAACCTGCATCGAAAAATTACCACCCGATTACCGGACGGTTTTCGTGTTGCGTGAACTGGAGGGCCTGAGCGTACAGGAAACCGCCGAAGCCACCAGTATTTCCGAAGCCAACGTAAAAGTGCGCCTGAACCGGGCCAAAGCCATGCTCCGCAAGCAACTCGAAAGCTGGTACCCGCAGGCGCAGGTCTACGAATTCAATTTGATTTATTGCGATAAAGTGGTGGAGAAAGTGTTTGAAAACATTTGAGTTTTCCGGGCGTAACACACGGTATATTCAGGTTCGGGAAGGTAAGTTGAATTTTAGTTTTTATAGTTATTGGTGTTGTTCCGATAGCCGTTAGCCTAAAGACAAAAGCAGGTCATTCCGAGCGAAGCCGAGGAAACTTATGGAGATTACAATGACAAAGCGAGCGTAGCAAGATTAGTCTTACTAATTAATTTAAATATGTGGCTCCATAAGTTCCCTCGGCTGGCGCTCGGGATGACGCAATAAGGTAGCTTAGCCTAATTACCCTGGCGGCAACGGCAGAGATTATCAGCAAAAACAAAAAGCTAGCTCAAAAGCAGCTGTCATTCTGAGCGCGAGCGAAGAACCTCGTCGGCGTTTAGTAGAAAAGTTTATGCTGGCAGCAGACGAGGTCCTTCGCTCGCGCTCAGAATGACATGTGCATTTTGACATGTGTATTTTTTAGTGAGATTATAGTTAGTGCGCTTACAGTTTTAATCCTTAAAATTCTAACCATGGAAACACAATCTTTCTGGGAAGCCACTACGCCCCACCGGCCTGAATTTCCTGCCCTGGATGGCAACATAGACGTAGACGTGGCCATAATCGGTGGCGGCATTACAGGTATTACCACGGCACTTCAGCTGACCAATGCCGGTAAAAAAGTAGCCGTGCTCGAAGCCCGAAGGGTGGGCGGCGGCACCACCGGCTGGTCTACCGGAAATTTGTACGTGCCCGTTGGTTTCTACCTACACAACATTGCCAGAAGCCGGAACCAGGAAGTAGCCAGTACCGTGGCGCGGGCCCGCTACGCCGCCCTGGATTACATCGAGCAGCAAACCCGCGAAAAAAATATCGATTGCCATTTCAGCCGCCGGCCCTGGTATTTTTTCACCCAGGAAGACAATATGGTTTCTACCGTAGAAAAAGAAGTGGAAACCTTGCAGAAAGCCGGCTTGCGGGCCGACCTGGTAAACGACGTGCCGCCGCTGCATCTGCCGGAACTGAAACGGGCCGCTAAAATGGACGGGCAGGCGCGTTTCCATCCGTTGCGCTACGTGCTGGGGTTGGCTACCGCGGTGGCGCAGCAGGGCTGCCAGATCTACGAACACACCACCGTTTTAGACCTGAAAGAAAAAGAAGACCATTGTCTCCTGGTTACCAGCCACGGCGTCGTTACCTGCCGGCAGGTGGTTATTGCCACGCACATTCCCATCGGTATTCATTCGGTGCAGACGGTGGCCGCGCCCTACCGGAGCTACGTGGTGGCCATGCGTCTGAAAAGCGGCGCTTACCCCGATGCCTATTTCTGGCATAACGATAAAACCCACCACGCCATTACCACGCACAGCAGCACTTCCATGGAGCTGGACATGCTCATGATCGCCGGAAATCACCACAAAACCGGACAGGCCTCGCACCAGGAATACCAGCATTATTTCAACGAGCTGGAAGCCTACGCCCGTAAACATTTCGATGTGGCTTCGGTAGAATTCCGCTGGTCGGCGCAGCATTACCGCTCCGGCGACGGCGTGCCGTACATCGGCCTCACGCACAAAAGCGCCAAACGCACCTACATTGCCACCGGTTTTTATGCCGACGGGCTTACCTACGGCACCATTGCCGGCATCCAGCTGGCCGATATGATAACCGGGCGGGGAAATTCCTGGATCGGGGCGTTTGATGCTACCCGCGGAACGAACCTGGCTACGGCCGGAAGTTTTATAAAAGAGAACCTGAACGTAGCCGCCCAATACCTGAAAGATTTTCCGGTGGGCAAAGCCAGCCATTTCTCCGATATAAAAGCCGGCGAAGGCAAAACGATAGAGGTAGACGCCGAAAAACTGGCCGTGTACCGCGACGAGCAAAACCAGCTGCACGTTTGCTCGGCAGTTTGCACCCACATGAAATGCATCGTGAACTTCAACAACGCTGAAAAAACCTGGGATTGCCCCTGCCACGGCAGCCGTTTTATGCTGGACGGCAGCGTAATAGAAGGCCCGGCCATTCTGAACCTGGAGCGCAAACAGGTAGACCCGCAAACCGAACACCTCATTAATACCGGCGGCCACACCTCCGGCGAACGCGAGATCAATAACCCGATAACCTAAACCGCTGCCTCTATGGAAATTATTTACGCTTCTATCGGTTTTTTTGCTTTGGCCGCTTTGCTGGGCATGTACCTGCTAACCTTTGTGCTCCGCGGCAAAGAAACGCCCAAAGCCATCGTTTTCACCCACGGCCCCATGGCGGTTATCGGCGTGGTTTTGCTCATCATCTACATCCTGAAAGGCGGCCCGAACCCCTGGGAAAGTCTCGTGCTGTTTGCTTTAGCAGCCGTAGGTGGTGTGTACATGCTCTACCGCGATCTCACCGGCCGGCCCATCCCGAAAGCATTGGCAGTAGGGCACGGATTGCTGGCGGTTTGCGGTTTTGTGTTGCTGCTGGTGTTTGCGTTTAGCTGAGTTTGTGCAGGAAGGCTGATCGTTTTCAGCAATGGAGTGATAAAGAGAAATCCGGCCTGGCTTTTACAAATTCAAAAGCTGAACCGGATTTTTAATTTGAAAGGATCGTCTTTTATAAAACCTGAACGGCGCAATTCATTTATGCCTTAAACCTGGCAGCTTTTACCGGTTCTTTTTGCCTTCTTCCAGCTGTTTCAGAAGTGCTTCATCGGATAAATTTTGCTGCCAGTCGCTTTGCAGCTCCAGCCGCACGGTTTGTTCGCCGCCGCTGGGCGTGCAGACTACCGTTACCGTACCTTCCGACGTTTCAGCCAGATCGGTTGCTTTTTCCGCCGCCTGCCCCGAAACGCCGGCATAAGCCTGCACGCAGGTCCAGGTAGTATTGTTTTGATCGGTTACTTCGCGTTGTTCCATAAATTAAAATTTAGGGCTTGTACGGGAAGGGAGAAGGCTAAGGTTGTGTTGCTGGTATTTGCGAATGCAAATAGTTTTTTGGAAGTTACTTTCTACCCGGATCTCACCAGGTGCCGGCGAAATCTGCTGTCAATATTTAAATCTGGTCAGCTGCATATCTGCTGCTTTGCTGTCAGTTATAAGCGATTCTCAAATTTGTAGCTGCATATTTAGGTTGAAAGAAGTTTAGATTACTTTTAAATAGTGATTTGTAAATTGTTGGAGCAAACATGGAAGTTTCTTCAAGTTCTTTTATTAATTGCCTTTTCCCGGCATCTCCCAAAGCTTCATATAATGCAGGTGCAATGAAAGTGTTTTCTACTACACCTATTAAAATTGAAGATAATACCTTGTTTTGCTGAAAGGATGGTAATGAGTCAAATTCATCAATAAACTGAACGCTTCTTTTATGTTCTGGTAAGCAGCCCATAATTACAATTGTTTGCTCAAAGTCTGGTAAAACTGTGAAGAAGACAGGTTCGTAAGTTTCTAAAGAGGAAATGCTGTAATTCAGTTTCTTATTAGATTTTGGGGCGAATTTAGGTGTGAATGCAGCAGAACTGGCAATAGGAAATAATTGATCATAAACTATTGTAAAATATTCTAAGCCGGAATAGTCTTCATTATCTAATAATTGCTCAAGCCTTCTCCTTACTCTTTCGCCATTAGCAATGCCAATTTTAGTCCCCTCAATTCTTCCAGCTAAATGAAAAGCCTGAAATTTATTAAATTCGGCATCTGAAGTAAAGGCCTTTAATTGTTGAATTTTCATGTGTTGGCTATGAGCAAATGCTCTATAGCAATGTAGAAAACAATGTTTGTCGCTGTCATCAAACATTTTGTTTTCAATTGGGCTAAAAAGGGTTGAGTCATGATAATCACAAAACCCGAAAAAAGTGGAGGCTTTCGCTTTACCTATGGGCTTTAGTTCTAACTGATGAGAAGAAAGGTTTATATCTACTTCAGTAAAACTGTAAATGCTTTTATTCCCATTGACATCGCCTTCAATAATGGAGAGTCTACCATTTCTTTGAATGCTATGAGCTAATTTTATTTCACCTTTGCATTCCTCTTTTTTATGATGAAAGCACTCTGATATTCTAGCCTTTTTTCGAAGCTCTTCATTTACTTTATTGAGTCGAACTTTTAACTCCTTAGGATTCATCATAAGTATCTATTAGCTTGCTGTCAAAATTACTCCGAATCTTCGTCGGCACTGCTGAAAATTGCTGTCAACATTTCTTAACCTGGTCAGCTGCAGGGCTTCGCTTTTGCTGTCAGACTCTTTCTTGACCAGTGCCGGCACTAGGTTGGTCAGGTATCGGGCTGCTGTCAGTTTTACATATCCTGCTTTATTTTCGAGATCAATGCATTATTTATTTTGGACAAAGCGCTAATAGCCGGCTCTAAGATCATTCGTTGATCAGGGTGGAAGCCTTTTTCACCATGAAATAAATTGCATCTTAAATTGTAAAGGACTTTAAGCATGCTCTCAAAAATCTCAAAATTTTCACTAGATCTTAATTTATTTAACAATTCTTTATCATTCAGCTCACTTGGATCTCCGTAGGAAAAAGATATTTGGAATTCTTTATTAATTAAAAGTACTTTGATTTTATGTATTTCTGTTTCAATGCTTAAGTTTAAGCTGCTTAACTCACTTCTTAAATAGTAAGCAATGCAAGTTGTTGCAGCGCCTCCTTCATAAGGAAACTCTTTTTTATGCCGTTTTCTTACTTTTAAATTATATTGATCTTTAAGAATTGATAACTTTCCTTTTTCAATTAAGTCTATCACAACTACATTGTAGATTTTATTGAAAATTACAAAGAGGGTGAAGAATTTATCAAAGCAATCGCTTAAGGTATTTGAGCCATATGCTTCGGCTTTTTCGTTCCACCGAATATAGAACTCCTCAAGTTCAAATTTTTTAATAATAAGTGTCATTATGGTAGATAGATTTAAACAGAAGATTTATGTTTCTACTTCTTCCCCTTTAAAATTTCAATCATTTCTTTCTGAGTATCTACCAGCTCCCGATGCAACGCGTCTTTTTTCTCTTGACTGTTAGTTGAGGTAAACTTTTGTTGCATAAGGGTGTAAAGTTTATTTGAAACCACTAACATAGTATTCTCAAAATGAAAATCCTAAAGGTGTTAAATATATAAATCAGAAAAAGAGATGAGCTTATTGCTGTCAGAATCAGCAATAAGCCTGTAAATGAAAACGTTATAGAAAAGGTTGAAAAACCGAATGGCCGGAAAACAAAAAAGCCTCAGATTTCTCTGAGGCTTTTTAAGCTGGTGGTGATGATTAACCTTGCTTATCAAAACATCTGTTCACCCTTGATGGTATTTTCAGCTTTATTTGGTAAAAGCAGCTTTTAGTTCTTCGACTTTTTTCCGGCCTGCTTTAAAATTTGGGTCTAAGGCAATTGCTTTGTCGAGGTACGTTAATGCCTGGGTTCGGTATTTTTTATCTTGCCTTTGCTTGGCCCAAGCCCAATAAGTAAAGCTCATTATTTTCCAGTTGGCAAACGCACTATCCTTTTCCTGTTTGTCAATTATAGCTTGAAAATCCTGCCTGGCAAATCTTCTTTTAGAGAAGAAAAACCAGGGCAGATTTTCTGAAACACTACCGCGTAGAAACTCGGGCAAATAGGAAACGCCGGCAAATCTGGTAATTGCGTCATCAAACAAAGTGAATGCCTCGCCTAATAATTTAAGATCGTTGGTTTCGGCGCTCACCAATGCCAGCGCAGATGCCCGGTAAGACGCAATAAATGGCAGTAAGGCTGGTGCCGTATTCGGCGAGGTGCAGAGTTCGCTTAAATGGTCATAACTCTTTTTTGCGTAACCTTTAAATGCTGTGTTGGAAAAGAAGGAAAGGTTTAAAGCGGTTTCGTGGTAAATAATGCCAAGCCGGGCTTTGTTGATCTCGCTGGGGTTTTGCAGGTAATTGTCTTCAACCGCTTTGAGTTTTATTTTCAATTCGGTTGTATCCGTTATTTCCATTACATCGTCTAGCTGCAGTTCAAAAGCTTTTACTTTTGTAAGATCCAGCTGTTGGGCCAGCGCGGTTACACTTTTAATAGTTGCAATAGCCAGAATGATTGCCGTAAAGAGTAATTGTCTCATTTTTTTATCTGTTTAAAATTGATGAGACAAATGTGCAACCTCAGGGAAGCTGATAACGATGACTTAAGTTAAGATTTTAGTTTATCGAAAATTCTCCGTCTGATCCTGCTCAAACTCTCGGGACTTATACCCAAAAAGTTGGCAATATATTTTTGAGGAATTCGCTGGAACAGGTCAGGCTGCTTTTTTATTAAGTTCTGGAACCGTTCCTCAAGTTTATCTGAGGAAAGCGACATGGCAATTTCCGTAGCTCTTTGCGCCACCTGCTCTGCCATAAGCCTACCAAACGTTTCATAAGCATGGCAATCAGAATATATTTTATGGAGGTTTTCCTTCCGGATAATAAACACGGTGGTATCTTCCATTGCCTGCAAATTCATAATGCAAAGAGAATTATGCGTGAAGCTTTGAAAATCGGTAACCCAGGAATTCTCAAATGAAATATCACAGGTTTTTTCTATCCCGTCTTTCACGTGAAAATGCCTGATCGTTCCGTTGTTGATAAAGCCGATGAAGTCGCAAATTCTTCCATCCTGAAGTAAAAATTCTTTTTTCTTTAAATCCTTAACTTCAAAATACTGGTCAATAAGGTTCAATTCTTCCTCCGAAAGTGGAACAATGGCTTTGCAGAATATTTTAAGTCTATCGTACATTTCAGAGGAATAACCGGAAGTTATTTTATAAAAACCACTGGGGAATAAGCAATGTTTAGTTTTTTAATGGAAACCGGTATCCTTTTCAAGCTCAAAACTCAGAAAGGCCCAAAAGCAAAAAAGCCTGTTTCTGGTTAAAGAAACAGGCTTTCTAAGCTGGTGGTGATGATTGGAATCGAACCAACGACACAAGGATTTTCAGTCCTTTGCTCTACCGACTGAGCTACATCACCAGCTCATTTCGCAACCCTTCTCTCGAAAGGGTCAGCAAAAGTAGGAATGTTTTTTGGATTTACAAAATAAAAAAAAGCCTCAGATTTCTCCGAGGCTTTCTAAGCTGGTGGTGATGATTGGAATCGAACCAACGACACAAGGATTTTCAGTCCTTTGCTCTACCGACTGAGCTACATCACCAGCTCCTTTCGCAACCCTTCTTTTGGAAGGGTCTGCAAAAGTAGGAATGTTTTTTTTACGTGCAAAATTTATTTCAAAAATTATTTTCTAGCGCTTAATCCCGTAACTTTGCTTCCTTTCAGAAACCCAATGTTCGAACCTAATTTTTCTGACTGTGGTAGATAACCTCATCTTCTTAGTTGTTGCCATCATTGCCATCGGCCTCTTTGTATGGCAGATCCGCAAGATCACCAAAAACATCAACCAGGGCTACGATAAGAGTCTGGCCGATAATCCTGCCGAACGCTGGAACAATACTTTGCTGGTGGCCTTCGGGCAGAAGAAAATGTTCAAGCGTCCGTGGCCGGCCATCCTGCACTTCTTTGTATATGTAGGCTTTCTGGTTATTAATATCGAAGTGCTCGAGATCCTGATCGACGGGATTTTTGGTACGCACCGCGTGCTGGGTTTTATGGGCCCGGTGTATAGCGTTTTAATGGCGGTAAATGAAATTCTGGCCCTGCTGGTAATTATTGCCTGTGCTATTTTCCTGGTTCGTAGAAATATCACCAAAGTGCCCCGCCTGGCTACCGGCGTAGAAATGCGCGCCTGGCCCAAAATGGACGCCAACATTATCCTCACCATCGAGATCGTATTGATGCTGGCGCTTTTCGCCTTCAATATTTCCGACCTGAAAATGGCGCAACTCGCCGGCCACGAACTGCCGGGCGCTTTCCCGATCTCGGCCGGCCTGATCGATCTTTTCGGTTCTGACCATGGTACGCTGAAAACGATAGCCGGCTTTGGCTGGTGGTTCCATATTCTGGGTATTTTCGCTTTCATGAATTACCTGCCAAGCTCGAAGCACTTCCACATCATCATGGCGTTCCCGAACGTGTATTACTCCAAGCTGGCGCCGAAAGGGAAATTCAATACCGTAGAAAGCATCAAGCACGAGATCAAAGCCATAATGGACCCAAGCTACCAGCCGCCGGCTCCGGCGCTGGATGCAGCAGGTCAGCCAATCGTGCAGCGTTTCGGCGCGAAAGACGTGGAGGACCTGAGCTGGAAACAGTTAATGGATGCCTATACCTGTACCGAATGCGGCCGCTGCACCGATGTTTGTCCGGCCAATATTACGGGTAAACTGCTCAGCCCGCGGAAGATCATCATGGATACCCGCGACCGCATGGAGGAAAAAGGCGAACACCCGGCCATTTTCAAACCGAACCATTACAAGGAAATGGGCGTGGAGCGCGTAAAAACCACCGACGAGAACACCTTATTAAGAGGCTACATTACGCCGGAAGAACTCTGGGCCTGTACCACCTGTAATGCCTGCGTAGAAGCCTGCCCGGTAAACATCGACCAGCTTTCAACTATCATCGACCTGCGCCGCTTCCTGGTGCTGGAAGAATCGGCCGCGCCGTCGTCTTTGAACGCCATGTTCAGCAACATCGAAAACAACGGCGCCGTGTGGGCGTTCCCGGCTTCCGACCGCTTCAACTGGGCCGATGAGCTGTACGTGACGGTTAAAAATTAGAAGTAAGACTCAAGACTTAAGACACAAGATTGTGAAATTGGCTCTTCTATAAAAAGAATATCTTATATCTATTGTCCTGTGTCTTTTGTCTTTTTTAAAATAAAGCAATGTCAGAAAAGAGATTAATAAAAGTGCCGACCATGGCCGAATACGCGGCTAACGGCCAGGAGCCGGAAATCCTGTTCTGGGTAGGCTGCGCCGGTTCTTTCGACGACCGTTACAAGCGCGTAACCCGTGCATTTGTGCAGATCCTGGAACACGTAGGCGTGAAATATGCGGTTCTGGGTACCGAAGAAAGCTGCACCGGCGATCCGGCCAAGCGTGCCGGTAACGAGTTCCTGTTCCAGATGCAGGCCATGACCAACATTGAAGTGATGAACGCCTACAATGTGAAAAAGATCGTTACGGCTTGCCCGCATTGCTTCAACACCATTAAAAACGAATACCCGGACCTGGGCGGCAACTACGAAGTAATTCACCACTCTACGTTCCTGCAGCAGTTAATTAACGAAGGCAAAGTGGCGGTGCAAGGCGGCGAAAGCTTTAAAGGCAAACGCATTACCTTTCACGATTCCTGTTACCTGGGCCGCGCCAACAATATTTACGAAGCCCCGCGCGATGTTTTAGCTGCTTTAGATGCCGACCTGGTAGAAATGAAGCGTAGCCGCGCCAACGGTTTATGCTGCGGCGCCGGTGGTGCCCAGATGTGGAAAGAACCGGAGCCGGGTAAAAAAGACATTAACGTGGAGCGCGCCGAAGAAGCCCTGGGAACGGGTGCTACGATCATTGCTTCGGCCTGTCCGTTTTGCATGGTAATGATGAACGACGGCGTGAAAAACAAGAACCAGGAAGACAACGTGAAGGTGTTCGATATTGCCGAACTGATCGCTTCGGCCGAAGGTCTGAATTAAGTTTTTTGGATGTGTAAGGCGTTATTAATCTGATGTTTACGGGAAAATACCGGTTTTTAGGACCGGTATTTTCTTTTCGTTAAAAAACTTTAAAAAGGTTGGTTTTTTACTTTAAAAAAGCCGAACTTTAAGCTTCCTTCAGAAAATATTATAAAAGAATGTACGTTTCTTTTGAACAACTGCCGCCACAGGCCCGCATCTGGATCTACCAGGCGGACCGGGAGTTTACCCCGGCGGAAGCAATCGAACTTCAGGATAAAATAAAGAGCTTCGTAACCGACTGGAGCGCTCACGGAAAAGCCCTGCTGGCTTCCGGCTTGCTGTTGCATAACCGCTTTGTAATTCTGGGCACCGATGCCGATGTAACGGCTCCCAGCGGTTGTTCCATAGACAGTTCGGTGCAGTTTATCCGCGAGCTGGAGCAAACGTATGGCGTGTCTTTATTCGACCGGACGCACCTGGCTTTTAAGGTGAACGGCGCAATTGAGATTCATCCGCTTACCGAAATGCCGGTGGCGGTTGCCTCCGGCAAAATAACAGCGGAAACGCCTTATTTCGATAACCTGGTAGGAGAGGCCGGCACCCTGAAAAACGGCTGGCTGAAGCCGGCCGGAGAGAGCTGGCTAAGAAAATATTTCTAAGGTATTGAAAAATACCATAATATTTTATTAATATTGTTTCCTGAAAATCAACAGCATTGATTTTATTTTTATAAATCGTAGTATCGTTTAAATTTTAGCTATGAAGAAAATTATAGTTAGTTGTGTAGTCCTCTCGGTGGCGTTTATGAGTGGCTGCAGTTCAACTGGCAGCATGAGTAAGGCTGACAAGAAGTTCGCCAAAGCAGAGTACGAAACAGCTATAAAGCTTTATCAGGACGACATTAAGAAAGGCAAGGACGTAGCGAATGCTAACTACAAAATTGCTGAAGCTTACCGGATGTCGAACCGTTTGCCACAGTCCGAAACCTATTACCAGGCTGCTTTGGAAGCCGGTAATAAAAGAGAGGATGCCAAATTCTATTACGGCATGGCTTTAAAAGCAAACGCTAAATACGACGAAGCTGCGAACCAGTTCAACGCGTATGCTGCCGCCGGCGGTAAAAATGCGAACCTGATTGCCCGCGCCAAACGCGAAGCAGCAAACGTGCAGAAAGCCACAGAGCTTCTGAACACGCCAACTTACATGGAAGTTACCAACGTGCAGCCGGTAAACAGCACCGCTTCTGAGTATGCTCCGGTAATGAAAGGCGACGAGCTGGTATTTTCTTCTTCCCGCGGCAATAAAACTTATGCCGGTAACGGCGAAGGCTTTAACGATATCTTCGCAATTAAATTCGACGATGCCGAGGCAATGACCGGCGGTACCGTTCGTGGTTTCGATAACCAGATAAACCTGAGCGATACGCACGATGCAGCTGCTACCTTCTCGAAAGATGGCAACACGGTTATTTTCGCCCGTGGCAACACCGGTTCTAAAAAAGGTACTTTAAACGTAGACCTGTTCATTTCCCGCTTCAAGAACGGGGTTTGGTCTGAGCCAAAAATGATCAGCGTGAACGATAAGCGCGCCTGGGATTCTTCTCCGGCTTTCTCTCCGGATGGTACTACGCTTTACTTCTCTTCCGACCGTAAAGGTGGCCAGGGCGGTAACGATATCTGGAAAACTACTTTAGATGCCAGCGGCCGTTTCTCTGCTCCGCAGAACTTAGGTCCTGAGATCAACACCCCGGGTAACGAAAACTTCCCGTTTGTTGCTCCTGACGGAACGCTTTATATCTCTTCCGACGGACATCCGGGTTTAGGTATGCTCGATCTGTACAGAATTGAGAACGGCAAACCGGTAAACTTAGGCGCTCCGATCAACTCGAACGCCGATGATTTTGCTCCGTTCATTAAAGACAAAGATCAGGGTCTGTTCTCTTCTAACCGTGCAGGTGGTGCAGGTGGCGACGATATTTATTCCTTCAAGAAGAAAAAACCGAAATTGGTTACTTTCTACCTGGAGGGTGCAGTTAACCTGAAAGAAGATAAAAAATCAGCTGTTCCGGCTGCTAACCAGAAAGTTTTACTGAAAGACAAAGCCGGTAAAACCGTTCAGGAAGTTGTAACCGATGCCCAGGGTAAATTCTCCCTTAAGCTGGATACCGCTGCTTCTTACTCTGTAATAGCTGAGAAAGATAAGTATATCACCGACAAGAAAGCGATCACTACCATTGGCAAAACGCCTCCACAGGCTCAGTTGCAGAACGAAATGAACGATATTCGCTTAAGCACTGTGTTAACGCTGGATAAGATTGTAGTAGGAAAAGCCTTCGAGGTAAAAGATATCAATTACGATTACAACCAGTATGCTATCCGTCAGGATGCGGCCGTTAACCTGGATTCCCTGGTAATGTTCCTGAACGATAACCCGAAAATCACGATCGAGTTAAGCTCACACACCGATGCCCGCGGTAAAGACGACTTCAACATGAAGTTATCGCAGCAGCGTGCCCAGGCAGCCGTAGATTATATCGTATCTAAAGGTATCGATAAGTCACGTATCACTGCTAAAGGTTACGGCGAAAGCAAGCTGAAGAACAAGTGCAAAAACAACGTGAAATGTACTGAAGCTGAGCACGAGAAAAACCGTCGTACTGAGTTTAAAGTAACGAAGATCGCGCAGTAACCTGCGAGCCCATACAAAAAAGCCTCTGCCAACGCGGGGGCTTTTTTTTTAACCGTTGTTCGTTGTTCGTTATTCGTTATTCGTACTTTTGACGCTTAATGCAGTTATCAGTAAATAGTTATCAGGAAACAGTTTATAGTATTTAGTTGGGAGTAAAAGTAATTCAACCAAATAAACTACTGAGAACGTTAGATAACTTTCAATTTTATTTCTGAAAACTGTCTTTTTAATCTTTATTACCTGATAATTGTTCACTGCTTACTGTTAACTGAAAACATGCAAGACCGTTATATGCGCCGGGGTGTTTCGGCCTCGAAAGAAGATGTTCATAACGCTATTAAAAACTTAGACAAAGGCCTGTTTCCGAAAGCCTTCTGCAAAATTGTAACGGACCTGTTGGCGAATGATCCTGAGTTCTGCAACATTATGCACGCCGATGGAGCCGGTACCAAATCGTCGCTGGCTTATTTATACTGGAAAGAAACGGGCGATTTAAGCGTTTGGAAAGGCATTGCGCAGGATGCAGTGGTTATGAATACCGACGATCTTTTGTGCGTAGGCGCTACCGATGCCATTCTGCTTTCGTCTACCATCGGCCGTAATAAAAACCTGGTTCCCGGCGAAGTGATCTCGGCTATAATTGAAGGTACCGAAGAGGTTTTGCAGATGCTTCGCGATAACGGCGTGGGTATTTACAGCACCGGCGGCGAAACCGCGGATGTAGGCGACCTGGTGCGCACCATTATTGTGGACAGCACCGTTACGGCCCGCATGAAACGCTCGGAAGTAATTTCGAACCACAACATAAAAGCCGGAAACGTTATTGTAGGTTTTGCTTCTTACGGACAGGCCACTTACGAAACCGAATACAACGGCGGCATGGGCTCAAACGGCTTAACTTCCGCGCGCCACGATGTTTTCCATAAATATTTAGCCGAAAAATACCCCGAGAGTTTTGACCCGCAAATCGATAGCGACCTGATCTACAGCGGCACCCGCAAGCTTACTGAACCGGTTGACGGAACCGGGCTGGATGTTGGCAAATTAGTTTTATCACCAACCAGAACCTATATGCCGGTAGCCAAAGCCATCCTGGAAAACCACCGCGCTAAAATAGACGGCATGGTGCATTGCTCCGGCGGCGGCCAAACCAAAGTGCTGCATTTCACCGAGAACGTACATATTATAAAAGATAACCTGTTCGAAGTGCCGCCACTGTTCCGCATTATTCAGGAAGAAAGCCAAACCGACTGGAAAGAAATGTACAAGGTATTTAATATGGGCCACCGCCTGGAAATCTACACCGACGAAACCACAGCTGCCGACCTGATTGCGATTGGTAAATCGTTCAACATCGATACAAAAATTATCGGCAGGGTAGAGGCACACGGAGGTAATAAATTAACAATCCGGAGCGATAAAGGCGAATTCCTTTATTAAAATTTATTGACCGGATAATTTGCAGAATCACCATCTGTAGAGACGCCATGCATGGCGTCTCTACGTTTTTGCGGCAATACCATATTGTTTTCCGGATTTACCAGCAAAACCCTACCATTCCCCAGGAATAAATAACCACGATACCCTTCAACCCACAGGTTCTGGCACAGTTTTGGGATTTAGCGCTTCATGCTACACAACTACTAAATCCTACCCATATGAAACGGTTTGCACTGGCTTTCTTCGTGATGGCCTTGTTCCTGAGCAACCTTGCCGCCCACGCAGCTGGCGCCACTTTTGCCACCCGGCAGGGTGAAATCTTTCAATTATTCCTGAACGGACGGCTTGTAAATGGTCCGGGTTCCAGTAATGTGAAAATAGATCGTTTACCGGCCGGACCATATAACCTGGAATTCCGGGTACCGGCCCGCCGTGGATATTTAACTTTCTGCACCAAAGTATTCCTGGCGCGCGGCTTCGAAACGAATTATGTGTTAATTCCGCCGGGCTATAACCGTAATTTTTTGCTGAAGAAAGTAAGCGTAGTTCCGTTACGCCCGCCGGTGTGCAATACCTGTCCGCCGCCGCGCCCGCACGGCCATGGCGGTTACAACGACCGCGATGTTTATGATGATTATGAACCTTATAGCAACCAGGGTGGCTACCATAACGAACCGCATAATCCGGGGAATAACTATAACGATGCGCCGAGCTATGGCAATAATTACAACGGCAATTCCGGCTACGGGCAGCCCCAAAATGTAATGAGCGCTTACGATGTAGACCTTTTAATGGAAAGCATCGGCCGGAAGAATTTTGAAAGCGGTAAACTGGAAGTCGCCAAACAGGCCCTGAGCAATACTTACATTCTGGCGGAAGATGCCAAAAAACTGATGCGCAAATTCAGCTTTGAAAGTACCCGGGTAGAGTTCGCCAAATTCGTTTACGCCCGCCTTTACGACCAGCAAAACTTCTACCGCGTCTACGATGCCTTCGAATTCGACAGCAGCATTTCCGAAGTAGAACGCTGGTTAGCGCGCTAGCGCGCGCCGATTGTTCGAATTTTCGATTGTTCGAACGTTCGACTTTTTTATTCGAAAACGGTATCGTTCTATCATTTTTAGCACTTAATAGCTAAAGCCTTTTTAAAGAATTAGGCCTATACAAAAAAGTCCCGCTGAAATAATCTCAGCGGGACTTTTTTATGCTGAAGGCATAGTGTTTTCAGGATGATTTTAAATCTGGTACTACTTGATCGTTTCTAAAACGATAGCGTTCTGACCAAAAAAAGTCGAACAATCGAATATCGAACAATCGAAAAATCGGCGCGCTAGCGCAAGCGGTCTACGGAACGTACCAGTTGCTCGTCGCGGCGGATGAAGCGGTTGGCCAGCATGTTCAGCAATAAAGCCAGCAGCGGCAGATAGAAAGCGGCTTCGCGTTCGCCGGGAGCGCCTTGTACCAGTTCCTCGCCTACGTACAGCGAATAATAAATTACCGCACCCAGTAAGCCGGCCAGTACCAGCGTGTTCAGCATTCCAAGCTTCATTTGGGTAATGCGGTTCTTGAATTGGAAGATCTCATACAAAGCGATGCCTGCCGCAATAATAGCCAGAATGCCAATGGCAATGGTGCTGGTGGAAGTAGGCGTAGCATCCGGTCCGGCTGGTTGCGATAAAGAAAAAGCGGTTAGGGTAGCGGTTTGCCCGGTAGTCGGATCGGTCTTAGACCAGATCGGGAGGAACAATAAGGCAACCATGCAAAGGGCCAGGAGGAGCAGAAATACAGATTGAATTCTTTGTATCATAATTAGGTTGTTTAACTTGCGGAATATTTGCAAAAGTAACCAAAGAAGCCTAAAAGAAAAATCTATGAATGCTGCTTATATTGTTGATATTGTAAGAACCCCGGTTGGTAAATTTGGCGGAACCCTCAGCTCCGTTCGTCCCGATGACCTGGCAGCGCACGTAATTAAGGAGTTAATGAAGCGTAACCCGGGTTTCGATGCGAACCTGCTGGAAGACGTAATTTTTGGCGCGGCCAACCAAGCCGGAGAAGATAACCGGAACGTAGCTCGCATGGCCTTGCTATTGGCCGGCTTACCGATGGAAATTGGCGGCGTAACCGTAAACCGTTTGTGCGCTTCCGGCCTGCAATCCATCATCGATGCTACCCGCGCTATTAAAGCCGGCGATGGCGTAGCATATTTAGCCGGCGGCGTGGAAAGCATGACCCGCGCGCCTTTCGTAATGGCCAAAGCCGAAACTGCTTTCTCCCGTACTCCGGAAATTTACGATACTACTATTGGCTGGCGCTTTACGAACAAAGGTTTAAGCAAACTGCACTACCCGTATTCCATGGGCGAAACGGCGGAGAACGTTGCCAAAAAATGGAACATCACCCGCGAAATGCAGGACGAATTTGCCTATAACTCTCAGCTAAAATACCAGGCAGCTGCCAAAGCCGGAAAGTTCGCCAATGAAATTGTGCCCGTAAGCATTCCGCAACGCAAAGGCGAGCCAATTGTTTTTGCCGTAGATGAACACCCAAGATTATCGCCAGTAGATAAACTAGCAGAATTAAGCCCGGCTTTTGTAAAGGAAAACGGTACCGTTACGGCCGGAAATTCCTCGGGTATTAACGACGGCGCGGCTGTAAGTTTAATTGTAGACGAAGAAACGCTGAAACGCTTCAACCTGAAACCGATCGCCCGGGTGGTAGCCACCGCCGTTGCCGGTGTAGATCCGGCTTATATGGGCATGGGCCCGGTGCCGGCCACGCAAAAAGCTCTGAAACGCGCCGGCTTAAGAGCTTCTGATCTCGATTTAATTGAGCTGAACGAAGCCTTCGCCTCCCAAGCTGTTGCCTGTGCTCAGGACCTGGAACTCGATCCGGCTAAAATAAACGTGAACGGCGGTTCTATTGCCATCGGTCATCCGCTGGGAGCCAGTGGTACCCGTATTACGGCTACGCTGCTGCACGAAATGCAGAAACGCGACAACGTAAAATACGGTCTGGCTTCGATGTGCATTGGTGTTGGCCAGGGGGCGGCTATTATTTATGAGAAGTGCTAAGCTGCCAGGTACTAAGCTGAATTTTATTTAATACAGGATCTTGATTAAAACAGGGGGTTCCTTCCGAAAAGGGCTGGAGACTTTACCTCTTTCCCCTCGGTCTGTGCCCTCACAGACCGAAGCACTGCAGTTAAAGGTTAAAAAGCTACCTGCTCATTAATGCATAATAAAGGCTTTGCCCGAAAATGGCGGAATTCCGAACTTCTTTTATAGTTTAGATTACAAACCATTGCTAATTTTTAAGGCCTCTGCTTCGGTCTGTGGGGCACAGACCGAGGTGATGGAAGCGCTTCGGAGCAGAACCAGGTTAGGATTTTTGTTTAAAAAAGTACCGTTTTTGAATAGCGACACAACAAAAAAGGGAAAGCAACTGCTTTCCCTTTTTTGTTGTGTCAGGCAAATGCTATTTCAGGGCAATTTGCCGGGCATCGGCGGTAATTACGTTGTTGTAGAACTTGCGGAATTCAGTAACGTTACCGGCCGGAATAAGGTCCTTTTTAAATTGCAGCTCGCGGGTAAATACCAGGGTTTTGTTCACCAGCTTGCAGGAAAGGGTATAATCGGCGTAGGCGCAGGAGTACTTTATGGTTTTCGGAACTTCCGCCAGGGTTTTGTTCGCCGGCAGGGTAATGGCAATCGTTTCCGTTTCCTTGTCGGTGAAGTTTACATCCGTCAGGTCTATCGGGAATTGGCGGTCGTCTTCCAGTACAAAATCGGCGGCAATGGCTTTGTTGCTCCAAGGCAGCGTGAACAACGAAAGGCCGCCCACTTCAGTAATCACGTTGCTGGCAGTAAATTCCAGGTCGTTGATAACGGTATCGGCGGTGCTTTCCAGGCCGGTATACTGTAGCTTGTTTAAGGTTACAGTCGGGTAAAGCGTTTTTAAGCCGTCCAGGGTCTGCTTTTCGCGTTCCTTTGTGCTTAAATTGCGAGATCGCTCTTTGGCGAAGGCTGCCATGGAAGCGGTTCTGATGTTCGTTTGTTTTACCGCAATATCCTTGTCTTTGATCGAGATCTCCGTTTTCCGGTTAATTGCGTTTGGTTTGCGCGTCGGGAAGTTCAGGTAACCGAGCTGGGCATTGTTGCCGGTTCCTATTTCCAGAATGCGGGAATTTAACGAAGAGCTGTAAAGGCTGCCGAAAGGAAGGTAGCTGGAGGTAAGCTCCACGTACTGTGGTTTATTATCGATCTCTACTTTAGCAATGCAATGGTTGAACTCTATGGTTGGCAGTTCCATGTCGTAAAGGCCGTTTTCCCGGGTGTTTACCAGTACCAGGCTGGCATCTATGCCTGCTTCCTTGCACATAGCCACAAATAAGGTAGAAACGTCTTTGCAGTCGCCTATCCGGGTATTGAGCACGGTAGCCGCTTTCTGTGGTACCAGCCCGCTTTGGCGGAACGAAACGGAGCTATAGGAAATGTTGGTGATAATATAATCGTAAATAGCTTTTACCTTGGCTTCGGCGCTTAAATTTTCCTTGCCTTTAAACAAATCGGATACTACTTCTTTTACCTCGAAATCGGCTTTGGCTTTGGAAGAAGCCAGGTCGGAATACCAGTTCGCTACAAAATTCCAGTCCGGAATGGAAGATAAGTACAGGGTCTGGCCGATATCGGCAAGTACTGGCATTTTGTCTTCCGGTTTCAGGCTGCCCTGCTGGGTTTTCTCCCAAACGTACAATTCAAAATCGTTATCGGCTTTGGTTTTCTTCGGTTCTAAAGGCCCCTGATTTACTTTGTACTGGAATTTTACGCCCGGCGCTATCAGCAAACTATACTTGGTGGTAAGGTAAGGCATGCCGTGGGTAAAATAATATTTGTCCCAGAAGTGCGCAGCCAGCTGGCCTTCCAGGTAGGTTTGCAGGCGGTGCGTAACGTGTATGGCATCGCCTACTTCCAGGTTGGTAAACACAATGTCGTTGCCGTTTGTTTCGGCCGGAACCTTGGTGCCATTGGCCTTTATTACTTCGGCTTTTTCAACCAGCAGGCGCTGGTAATTGTGGTAGGAAATGCTGTATTCTTTCCAGTCTTCCAGGCCTTTTGTATTCAGCACCTTTACCACGAAAATGCGTTTCTCTTCGGAAGCGCCGCCCGGGTAAACCACCCGCTGCACTTCGTCGTGCACGATCAGGCCTTTGTCTTCGGGGTAAGCGGCAGCAGCCGGGGCTGCTTTGGCCAGGGCATATACATCCACCGCCGGGAAATGTTCGAAAACATCTTTCTTGCCTTCCAGTTTGCGCAACTCCTTTATGCTGCTGTAGTCCGAGGGGTTGAGTTCGATGGCTTTTTTGTAGCAGTTAATAGCCTCGGTTTTGTTGCCTAGTGCATCTTTGGTGCGGCCCAGGTCTGCCCAGTACGAGCCGATGTAAGGCGAAATAACCAGGGTTTTGTTGTATGCTTCTTCGGCTTTCTTATAATTCTGCAGCGAAGAATAAATGTTTCCGATCTTGTGCTGAATGCCTACGGCCACCGGGCTTCCTGCCAGTGCCTGACCGTATAATTTCAGCCCTTCCGCTACATTGCCCCGCTCAAAATAATCGCCGGCCAGCAATTCGGCATTGCTGTAATTATCGTTGCGTTTCAGGAAAGATTTCATCAGGCTGGCAGAACCTGCCGTATTATTCCTTACCGATTTCTCTACCAGGTACTTCAGTTTTACAAAATACGGGTTGTTCGGGTATTGCGCGTAAGCCTGCTCGGCCAGCTTTATGATATCGGCCGATTGCTTATTGGCCGTTGCCAGCTCCATTTTCTTGTAAAGCACGTTCTCGTTGTTGCCGAAGAACTTCTCGATCTTGCCTAAAATCACCGCGGCGTTTTCGTAGTTCTCTTTGGCAAATTCGTCGCGGTACAACAGGTTCAGCGATAGCGGGTTCTCCGGATCGTGGTCTTTGAGCCATTCCAGGGAAGTAGCTGTTTGGGTGCGGTTGTCTTCTTTGGAATATACCTGCAGCAGCAGGCTCAGGATATAGCTCGATTCCGGGGCCAGTTTCTGAGCCGCCAGAAAAGCTTTGCGGGCCTCGAAGGTTTTCTCCTGCCGGAGGTAGGTTTGCCCGAGCAGTACGTAATTTATGGCTTTGTTCGGCTCTTTCTTTATAAGCTGTTCAAAATATTCTTCGGCAAAAACCGGGATGCTGCTGGCCTGGTAACCGGTTTCGGCAGTATAGGCCTGGGGCGCTTTGGAAAAGGCCAGGCCGCTAACCGGTTTTCCGGCCGCATCGGTAATGCGGGCCATAAAATTGGAGCGGTTCGCATAGCTTTCGCCCACTTGGATCAGGATGCGGTTATAGCCTTTATTCAGCTTTATTTTGGTGAGGTAGGTATCGAGGTCGTTGTTGCGCTCTTCGGCTTCGCTTAGTACCAATTTGTCGTTCACCCATGCTTTTAAGGAGCCCGAAACGCCGGTACGGAGCTGTACTTCCTGGTCTGCCGGACTACTTACAAAGGTCTGGGCGTAAATAACGGAGTTGTGGGTGTAGAAATGGTAGGTAAAGTCGATCCAGCGGTCGTGGCGGTAAGCCGGCAGGTTAAACCACGAAACCGACGCGCCGTTTTTGTTGATGAAAGGGTTTTTGGCGTCGGCCTGTTTTACCGGGCCGTAATCTTTGTGGAAGCCGCTGGCCGAAATGTTTTCGAATTCACCAACCAGCTGCCAGTCAGTAATGGCGCCTAATTGTTTGTATTCGTTTTCGGCAGCCGATAAATTGTTAATGGCTTCGAAGTGGTTGCCCAGCATGCTGTGCGCCATGGCCAGCATGGTACCGTTTGCATTCGGGTCTTTGGCCAGGTTTTTCAGGAAGGTGATCTGGGCCGGGCTTTTTCTGCCGCCGCCAGCCATTACCGATTCCGTGCCCCATAAGGCAAAGGTATAAGGGTAGGAGTTGGGCTGGGAGCCGGCAAAACGGGCATATTCATTAAAAGCTTCTTCGCCGGTGCGGTCTATGGTGGCAAGCAGCGAAAGGCCTAAATGGGCTTCTGCTTTACTGGCTGGTTGCTGGGCGGCTTTCTGAAATAAGGTGCGGGCCTGGTTGCGGTCGTTGGCATAAAAGCTTTTCCAGGCGGCTTCGGTGCCGTCCTGGGCATGGACCAGAAGGCCGGTAGGGGCAAGCAGGCTGAGCAACAGGAGCTTGCGGGCGTGCCGGGTAAGGGGTGAAAAGTTAAGCATAACGTAAAAGATTAATTGGATAATGAACGGGCAAGCATCCTTCCCGGCAGGTACGAAAGCCTTTTTCAGGAGAATAAAACAAAACCTGCCTGTAAGATAGGAAATGTTTTAAATGTGTGCAGGCAAGTTGTTATCTTTTTTTTCTTCCGGCTGTTATCTTTTTTCTTTCCTGATTTGCAGGTTCTTTCTTCCGCTAATTGCCGGCAGCCTTAGAAAATATGCGGAAAACCCTGAAAATAATTAATTTACAGGTAAGGGAGGCGAAGCAGGGTATGGCGGCGCCCGGTCATTGAAAAAGCAGCATTCACCTTGCCAGTCAGTTCTTTATCCGGAAAGCAGGGCGATTCCCGGATTTTCAGTTACCCAATCAAAAGGAAAAAAGTATCTTTGCCCTATGCGGTACTTTCTTCACATATCCTACGACGGCACGCGCTATAACGGCTGGCAATTGCAGCCCAATGCGCGCGGCGTGCAGCAGATACTGAACGAAAGCCTGCAAACCATTTTTCAGACCGAAATAAATACCGTTGGCAGCGGCCGCACCGATACCGGCGTGCATGCTGCCGAGCAATTCGTGCACCTCGATCTGCCACTGGAGCTAAACCCGGAAGAAACGGTATTTCGCATTAATAAGATCCTGCCGAAGGATATTTCCCTGAACGCAATTTGCCAGGTTGGACCTGAAGCACACGCCCGTTTCGATGCCATTTCCCGCACCTATGAATACCGCATCAGTTTAAAGAAAAACCCGTTCCTGGCCGATTTTGCCTATTATTTAAGCCGGAAGCCGGACGTGGAAAAGATGAACGAAGCAGCCCAATATTTATTAGGCTACGAAGACTTTACCGCGTTTTCGAAAGTAAAAGGCGATACCAAACATTATAATTGCCATATTTACGAAGCGCACTGGCGCGAAGAAACCGATGCGTTGGTTTTCACCATCCGCGCCAACCGGTTTTTGCGGGGCATGGTAAGGCTGGTGGTAGGTACGTTGCTGAGCGTGGGGAAAGGAAAGATTTCGGTAAGCCAGTTTCAGCAGATCATTAAGAGCCAGGACCGGAGCAAAGCCAGCGGCGCGGCGCCCCCGGAAGGCTTGTTCCTGACTAAAGTAGAATACCCGGAGCATTACTTCGAAGAGCAGAAAAAGCTTTTTTACCACCACCTCAACGCTGCCCCTGCCGGAGAAAGTTAAAGCAGACACAGGTATCAGGACATTCGTATCAAGACTGATGAAAAGTAATATCTGATATGTACGCCTGACTTTGAGGGGCTGAAACCCTATCGTTTTAAGATCACATTAGCACATTAAAAAATTAGCATATTAAAGTTATGATATCCGAAGACAATAAGTATACCCAGTATCTGAATGGTCGCAAGTTCCGCCCCGAAAGCTTAATGATGAGCTACGGCTACCGTCCGGAACTATCACAGGGTGCTATTAAAAGCCCGATTTTCCAGACTTCTACTTTCGTTTTCGATTCGGCGGAGCACGGCAAAGCCTTTTTTGAACTGGCTTACGGCTTACGCGAAAAAGAAGAAAAGGAAGAAATGGGCCTTATTTACAGCCGCCTGAACAATCCCGACCTGGAGATCCTGGAAAACCGGTTATGTCTTTGGGATGAAGCGGAAGATGCGGCGGTTTTTGCCAGCGGCATGGCGGCCACCAGTACCGCTTTGCTGGCCTTGCTGAACCCCGGCGATGTAATTCTGCACAGCGAACCGATCTATGGCGGCTCCGATTATTACGTAAAAAATATCCTGAAGAAATTCGGCATCACGGCCGTTGGTTTTAATGCCAATCTGCCGGTAGAAGAAGTAGAAAAGATCATTCAGGAAAAGAATATCGGTGGAAACCTGGCCATGATCTTTATCGAAACGCCTGCTAACCCGACCAACCACCTGGTAGACATTCAGGCTTGCGCCGAACTGGCGAAAAAATACTCCCGTGCCGATAAAAAAGTACTGGTAATGGTGGATAATACCTTCTTAGGTCCGGTTTTCCAGCACCCCTTAAAGCACGGCGCCGACCTGATCGTTTACTCCGCAACCAAATTCATTGGTGGTCACTCCGATCTTATTGCCGGTGCTTGTTTAGGCTCAGCCGAATTAATGAAGCAGGTGAAAGGCATGCGTACCTTCTCCGGCTCCATGGCTAGTCCTTGGGATGGCTGGATGATGATGCGGAGCCTGGAAACGCTGAAGATCCGGATGGAACGTATGGCCCAGAACGCAGCCGTGGTTGCCGACTTCCTGGCCAAGCACCCGAAAGTAGAGCGGATGCACTACCTGGGCATGCTCGACGACAAACCGCAACAGAAAGCTATTTTCGAAAAGCAATGCTTATCGGCCGGCTCCATGATCTCTTTCGATATTCAAGGCGGTGAGGCAGAAGCTTTTAAATTCCTGAACAGCCTGAAACTGATAAAGCTGGCCGTAAGCTTAGGCGGTACCGAATCCTTAGCCGAACACCCGGCCTCCATGACCCACTCCGATATTATACCGGCAGATCGCACCGTAATGGGCATCGGCGAAAATATGGTGCGCTTGTCTATTGGCGTTGAACACCCGGAAGATATTATTGCTGACATCGAGCAGGCCCTGGCTGCTGTGGAGATTGGCGTAATGGCCGTTTAATTTCGCGCTATATGCTGCTGAAGACCTCACAGGTTTCCGAAACCTGTGAGGTCTTTTTTATTGGCGGTTCTGTCTTTTTAAGGGTGAGGAGCTACTATTTCGGCGGTTTTGTTTTGAGCTTTTAGTTGAAGGTGCTGCTTGTCCGTCAGCTAAAGCAGACGGCAATGAATTTTCGGAATACGATTTTAGCTGTTTCTTTTATGGCTATTTGCCTTGACCATTTAGTAAAGCTTTCTCCTGAATCACATCTTTGTCGATATTTCCAAACATGGAAAACACTTTGAACTAAATTGTAGTAAAACCTTCATTGCCGTCTGCTTTAGCTGACGGTTTTAAAGAATTCAAATTTCGGCTTTAGCCAAACATAATCAGCTGCCATGTCCTTCGTGAAAATCTGGGTACATGTGGTTTTCTCAACTAAGAACCGGGAACCTTGGCTCAGAAAAGAAATCAGGCCAATAGTTTTTAAGCACATAGCCGAAAATTGCAGAGAGAAAGAAATATTCCTTCAGGCTATTAACGGTTATGTAGAACATATTCATTGCCTCATTTCTTTAGGCAAAGACCAGAATATTTCGAAAGTGGTGCAGCTAGTTAAAGGCGAATCTGCCCATTGGATGAACAAAGAAACGCTGCTTCCGGAGAAATTTAGCTGGCAGGATGATTACTTTGCAGTCTCCATTGGCGAATCACAATTGGAAACGGTAGTGAAGTACATCAAAAATCAGGAAGTACATCATGCAAGGAAATCTTTTGAAGAAGAAGTTAATGCGTTTATGCAGAAATATGGCTGGCAGCAAATCCGAAATTAATTGATCAGGTAAAATAGTTTAGGCTAAAGCCTGTTTTGAATTCTTTTAATCCGTTGGTTAAAACCAACGGCAATGAAGAAGAATTATCTGAGATTGATTCTGGGGAAAATTCATTGCCGTCTGCTTCAGCTGACGGAACTTCTAACTACCAACCAAATTCCCGTATCTTTGCAGGCATAAAAACCGGCCTTGCGCCTTTTCCCCGTGGAACAAACCCAAAGCAATAAAACCGGCAAAGCATTCGACAGCGACGTGCTCAAAAGGCTCTTCGTGTTTGTGCGGCCGTACAGCAAAATATTTTACTTCCTTATCATCCTGACCTTTGGTTCGGCGGTGCTCGGAACCATCCGGCCCTTCCTGATCCAGTACACCGTAGATGAGTACATCCTTCCGGGGAATATGGTGGGGCTAAACCAGATGTTCATCTGGCTGGGCGTTTTGCTGGTGGCACATACGCTGGTATCATACCTGCACACGTATTACGCCGGATGGCTGGGGCAGAACGTAGTGCGCGACATCCGCGTGAAACTTTACCGCCATATTCTGAAGCTTCGCCTGAAATTTTACGACCGCACACCAATTGGTACCCTGGTTACCCGTAACGTTTCCGACGTAGAAACGCTTTCCGACGTATTCAGCGAAGGCTTGGCGGCGATGATCGGCGATGTGCTGCAGCTGGTTTTTATTCTGGGCTACATGCTCTACCTCGATTGGAAACTGACACTGGTAAGCTTGTGTACTTTCCCGCTGTTGTTTGTAAGTACCTATGTTTTCAAGGAGAAAGTAAAGAAGTCGTTCCAGGAAGTGCGTACGGCGGTGGCTTCGCTCAATTCTTTTGTGCAGGAACATATTACCGGCATGAGCATCGTGCAGATCTTCAACAACGAAGAACGCGAATACAAGAAATTTACCGAGATCAATAAAACGCATACCGAAGCCAACATCCGTTCGGTACTGTATTATTCCATTTATTTCCCGGTAGCCGAAGTAATTGGCGCGGCCGGCACCGGCTTGCTGGTCTGGTACGGCGCTAAAGGCGTGATCGATCATGAAGTTACCCTGGGTACGCTCATTGCCTTCATCATGTATATTGCGATGTTCTTCCGCCCGATCCGGCAAATTGCCGACCGGTTCAATACCTTGCAGTTAGGCGTAGTAAGTACCGAAAGAATTTTAAAGCTGCTGGACAGCAACGAACTCATTTCCGATTCCGGCACTTTTAAACCTGAAACTATTAAAGGCGACGTGAAATTCGATAACGTGTGGTTTGCTTACAACGACGAAGAATACGTGCTAAAGGGTATCAGTTTCAAGGTAAAAAGTGGCCAGACGGTAGCCTTGGTAGGAGCCACCGGCGCGGGCAAAACTTCCATCATTAATTTATTAAGCCGGTTCTACGAAATAAACAAAGGCACCATTTCCATAGACGGCCACGACCTGAAAGAATACGACCTCGACGAACTTCGCCGGCACATCGGTTTGGTTTTGCAGGACGTTTTCCTCTTCTCCGGTACCATTGCCGACAACATCAGCCTGGGCAATAAAGCCATTACCGAAGCCCAGATGTGGGAAGCTGCCGATCTGGTAGGAGCCCGGAAATTTATCGAGCGCCTGCCGGGTGGTTTGCACTACAACGTAATGGAGCGCGGCGCCACGCTTTCGGTAGGGCAGCGGCAGCTTATTTCCTTCGTGCGCGCCATGGTCTACGATCCCAAGATCATCATTCTCGACGAGGCCACTTCCAGCGTAGATTCCGAAACCGAAGAACTCATCCGCTTTGCCATTGAAAAACTGATGCAGGGCCGCACCTCCATTGTAATTGCCCACCGCCTCAGCACCATTCAGCGCGCCGATAAAATTATTGTAATGGAACGCGGCGAAATAAAAGAAACCGGCACCCACGACGAACTCCTGAAACTGAACGGCTATTACGCCCAGCTTCACCAAATGCAATACAAAAACGTGTTAGACGTATGAACAACAAGAAATTTTTAGGCATTATTCTTATCCTTATTCTGGCCGCCGCCGGCGCTTATGCCTACCTGGGCGGCTTTGCCAAGCCGGAAGTCAGCCGGGTTACCACTTCCGAGATTTTTGTGGCCGGAAAAGCGTACCAGGGGCCGGTAAAAAGCGAGGCCTTTGGCAAACTGTTTCAGGAAGCCGGGAAACTGGTGGCAGAAGGAGCGATAACCGGCGATCCGGGAAATATTTTCTACAACGATCCGGAAAAACACAAAGATTCCATCAATGCTTTTGTAGGCGTGATCATTTCCGATCCGAAAACATCGCTGCCAGCCGGTTACGAAGTGCGGAGCGTTCCGGCCGGGAAGAAAGCCGTGCAGGGCACCATCGATGCTCATTCCATTATTTCCCCGAGCAAAGTGTACGACGCCATTTTCAAGTTCGCCAAAGACCAGCACATTACGCTGCAGGATTACTTTGTAGAGCGTTACCCGAACAGCCATCGCGCCGAAATACTGGTGCTCGAAAAATAAGCCCGCCTAAGAGCAGGAGTGTTTCATGCTGGCTAATGACTATCCCCTCGAGGGGATCATAGGGGTGTTAACACGTTATCTGATAACCATCAGCAGGTGTAAACACCAATTTCATGCTTAGGGGGAGAATACTTTGGATAAAACAGCCCTGCTCCTGAGAAGGAATCTGATCGAAAGCCGTTTTATGAATTTATTAATTTTTTAACGGAATCCGGGCTGAAAAGGTGAATAGTGATTTTTGTTTTTCCGGATAAGCGGCATTTACGGTTGGTTTATAGTAATTAAAAGTTGTTATTTGTGTAAAAGCCTGAACTTCAACGTGCGTTAAGGCTTATTATTGTGCGGCAGTTTGGCAAATTGCTGCAGTTTTCATAACTTTATACACTCAAAGCGGAAAGTGTAAGTCATGACGACTATAGGAATAATTGAAGATGATGCCGTAATACGCGAAGGGTTAAGAACGTATCTGAACCGTTTGCCGGATTATCGCTGTGTGGTAGTGGCCGGGTCGGTAGAACATTTTCTGGAAGCGCCGCTTACGGATGAGCCCGTAAAAGTGCTGCTATTAGATATCGGGCTGCCGGGTATGTCCGGCTTAGACGGTTTGAAGCTCTTAAAGCAACACCTGCCGCACGCCAAAGTGATCATGAGCACCGGCAACGACGAATCGACCTATATTTTTCGTTCCTTCAACGCCGGCGCCAATGGGTATTTATTCAAGAAGAACCTGTTTGCCGAAGTCCGGAATGCCATCGAATCGGTTATCGACGGCCATGCCTACCTGTCGCCGATCGTTACCCGCAAAGTCCTCGATTTTTTCAACGCCCCGCCAACCGAACAGATTGAGATCACCGCGCGCGAACGCCAGATCGTGCAGTGCCTGGTTGATGGCCTGAGCTACAAACTCATTGCCGACCGCCTCGATATCTCCCTCGATACGGTACGCTTTCACCTCAAAAATCTCTACAAGAAGCTCCGGGTAAACAGCAAATCCGAAGTAGTTTCCAAAGCCCTGAAATCCAATCTGGTTTCGTAATACACAGTCAAGTTAATTATAATCTGCTTGGCGGGATTTTCAATCCCGTCTTAACCGAGCCGTGGGATTTATAATCCCACTTTTTAAAAATTAAGTTGGCTGTGTATTAGGCAGGTTGCTTGAAGCAGCGTAAATCCAATGCTTAGCTTAGTCTGGTGGCGAAGGCAGTTATCCTTGTTCTTTACATTTACAAGTCAATGTTGTCGGTTTTATTGGGCAAAAGCCTTTTTGTCTGAATCAGAATTTTCAGAATTTCCGGAATTTTCAGAATTATAGAATTTGCAAAATACTGCCGGTCAAACTTTCTGTTTTCAGTAGAAGATTTGAGCAGGAACGTGTCTTCCTTGGGCTCCCCTCTTTTTCAAGGAGGGGCAGGGGTGGTTCTGTGTCAGGTTGAACATTTCGAATGCTTCCAGGAATAAAAAGAACGCTAAAGTAGGAGAATATTTACTTCAAAATCGACTATAAACACCTATCCTCTAAATTATTTCAAATAAACCTACAGCCAAAGATTCCCTCTTCAAACCAACTTCTTCACTTGTGAAAAAGAAACGCCGACCTTGAAATTTCATAGGTTCAGCACTATTTCGGGTAACCAAAACAGTAGCATTTTAGCCGGAAAATGTAAAAGGTTTCTTCTGAAGCGTGTTCTGCTACCCAAACATGTAGTTGTGCGGTGTTGCTTAAATAGGGAAATTTAGTGAAAAGAATAAAGAATTTAAGCTTTACACAAGGAAAAATTGCATTAAAGGAATTATTCAGACCCTATCAAACCAGCAATTATGACAAAACATCTACTAACCCTGAAAAATGTCTTGGGAGGCCGGCGCTTTCGTGCCGCTTCCCGGCAACGGAGCTTTGCTCCCCGTCACGACCAGAAAAATGCAGGACTGCTTTCCTCCAAGAGGCTGCTTCTGCTGCTGATTGCCGTATTGTTCAGCATCAACACCTATGCCTCGCACTACAAAGGCGGACAGATTACTTACCAGAGCCTGGGAGGCGGAACTTACAAGGTTTCGATTAAAAGCTACTGGCGCAGCGCCTTGCCGGGCAGCGTAATTCCGACTTACTCGGGCAGTCCGATCCTGAACACGAACTTAAGCACGGTGTCGCTTACGCCGCTGCCGGATGGGGTTACTGTAGAGAAAGTGGAACAGCAAACTGTAACCTGGCAGCAGCCGGGCCTGCACACCATTAGCTGGACGAGCTGCTGCCGCGTAAGCGGGGGCGCTAACTTTGCGCAGAACCTGGACATGGGCCTTTTTGCCGCCGTAAATTACGATCCGGCCAATCCGAGCTCCTCGCCACAGTTTTACGACCTGCCGGTGTTCAACTACGCTTCCAACGTGCCGCTTTCGTTCAGCTTCAACAACTCCGATCCGGAAAACCACGAACAGCAGTACACCCTGAACATTCCGTATGGCGTTTCCGGTAATCCGTATGCAAGCATGCTGGCTAGCGGCTTTTCCATTGCCAACAACGGTACCGTTTCCTGGACTAACCCGCAACAAGGCGTTTGGCTGGTAAACGTGAAACTGGAAGAAAAAATAAACGGGGTGCTGACTGGCGCTTATGTGTACCGCGACTTCATGCTGAACATTTTCCCTACTACCAACCATGCACCGGCAATAACTGCTATTGCACCACAAACTGTATTAGAAGGCCAGCCGTTGCAATTCACCGTAAATGCTTCCGATCCGGACCGTAACCTGGTTGCCCTTCGTGCCAGTGGCTTACCAATGGTTATGGGGGCCACTTTCGTGCAGAACGGCTCTAGCAGCACGCCAAACGGTACTTTCACCTGGACGCCGCCAACCGGCGCTGCAGGTACTTACTCCCTGCAATTTGTAGCTACCGATAATGTGACATCTCCGCTTTCTGCCCAGATCACCGTACCGGTTACAGTTGTTTCTCCGGCTCCTCCTTGCAACCTGAGTGCTACCGCGGCCATCACCAGCGTGCCTTGCGGCAATAATGGCAACGAAGGCACTATATCTGTTTCTGCTTCAGGCGGAACAACTTATCAGTACTCCATCGATGGAGGGTTAACGTACCAGAATTCTAACGTGTTCAGTAACCTGGCTCCGGGTACATACCAGGTAGTAGCCCAGGAAGGTTCCTGCACTTCGGCGGTAGAAACCGTAACCATTGTAGCGAATCCGCTACCAGTAGTTACCCTGAACAGCTTTGGCCGCTTCTGTATTAATGGCGGAGTTGTTACCTTAGCCGGTGGTCAGCCGCTGGGTGGTACGTATTCCGGACCGGGCGTAAGCAATGGTGTATTTGATCCGGTTGCTGCCGGTGCTGGTACGCATACTATTTCCTATACCTACACCAACAGCAATGGCTGCTCGAATACTTCTACAGCTACTATAACCGTAAATCCGCTGCCAAGCATTACGCTGCATAACTTAGGTTCCGTTTGCGTTTCGGCTCCGGCCTTCTCGCTTACTCAGGGCGTACCGCCGGGAGGTTCTTACTTTGGCGCCGGCGTAAGTAACGGCATCTTCGATCCGGCGGCTGCCGGCGTAGGCACCCACACTGTTACCTATGTTTTCACCGACAGCCTTGGTTGCACTATTTCTGCTTCTCAGGATATTGTAGTTAATCCGTTGCCGGTTGTTTCGTTTGGTGCGGTAGCCAGCGTTTGTAACAATGCGGCGCCGTTTGCCCTTACCCAGGGCCAGCCTGCCGGCGGAACGTATGCCGGACCAGGCGTAACGAACGGTGTTTTCTCCGCTGCTGCTGCCGGTGCGGGTACCCATACTATTACTTATAACTATGTAAATGCTTCGGGATGTGCTTCTTCTGCTACCCAAACCATTAGAGTGAACTCCCTGGTGCAGGCCGATGCCGGTGCTGATAAAACCGTTTACAAAGGTTATGCTCCAACGCAATGCGCAACTTTAACGGCTTCTGCTGCCGGCGGCGCCGGTAATTATACTTACCTCTGGAGCAACGGCGCTACCACTGCTGCTATCAGTGTTTGCCCGTCTGTTACTACTGCGTACACCGTAACGGTAACAGATGCTATGGGCTGTACTTCATCCGATCAGGTAGCTGTTTTAGTTGTAGATGCCACTTGTGGGAATAAAAACGACAAAGTGCTGGTTTGCCATAACGGTCAGGAGATATGCATATCAGCCAACGCCGTGAAGGCGCATTTAGCCCACGGCGATTACCTGGGAAGCTGTGAGACCTCTAAAAAAGGAAACGGAAATATTCGTGTACAGGGCGGAATAGTACTGCAGGCAATGCCGAATCCGTTTGATCAGAACACTACGGTTACTTTTACCATGCCGGAAGCCGGAAACTATACCCTGGAGATCTACGACCTGAAAGGCATGCTGGTGAAGCGCGTGGCCGAAGGAGTAGCCCAGGCTAACGAGCAGCGTTCGGTAGAAGTTAAAGGTACTGAATGGCCGAAGGGTATTTACATGGCCCGTTTGGTTACCTCCAGCGAAATCAAGGTTACCAGACTGATGCTGGTAAAGTAAATTTTGGTTGTTGAATGTTTTTAAAACCGGCTGCTTCCTGGCAGCCGGTTTTTTTATTTCAGGAAACGCCTGTGACTTTGCTGAGCTAAAGAAATGCAAATGTTTGAAAATTGCGCGGCTGTACTAAAACCACCTCAGACCTTTGAACGTAGTTGTAGCCCCGCTGCAGTGGTAGCAAACAGGAAGCCGGAAGGAAAAGAAATATGACATTATCGGTAAAACAGGAATTTGAGCAAGGTCGGATCAAGCATTTTCTTTTCAAGTCGAAGCTGCGCGCTATCTTGCTGGGAGCTGCCATAGACGAATCGCCGGTGCTGTCGGAGCACGAGTGCCCTTTCGGGCAGTGGATGCAGGATTTTCTGCTGGGTGCCTGTGCCTCCTTTAAAGAGCTCCGGCAACTGGAAACCATTCATACTGATCTGCACCGCGAAGCCCGTCGGGTAGTGAAACTGCACCATGCCGGAGCAGAAGAAACGGCCCTGAAAGGGTTGGATGAAATAGATAAAATGGCCGACCAGATCGTGGAATTACTGGACAGGTTAGAGCAGAAATTGCAGGAATAAGCCGCGTAAGGACAAGAGAGAACGGTAGGCTTTTGCCGTAAAAAAGTAAAAGCCTACCTGTAAAAAAAGCGCTGCCGGGAACATTTCCGGCAGCGCTTTTTAATCTATAAGAGTTCAGATCTACAATTGCGTGGTTAAAGCAGCAATGCGGGCTTTCAGCGCCTCGATCTGGTTCTGGTTGGCTTTCGATTTTTCAATCGCGTCCAGTTTTTCCAGCAAGCGCTGCATTTCCTGCAGGTGTTGCATGCGTTTCTCCGGCACGATCGGGCCATGGTGACCGGTTTGCTTAAAGAGGTTGCCTTCCCCGTAAATTACCCAGTGCGAATTCAGGTCTTTAAATTCCGAAAGCACTTTCAGGAGCTCGTCCATGGTGTAGTTTTTCCCGGCAATTATATTGGAAATAAGGGTGGCAGAAGTCCCGCTCAGGATTCCTGCTTCGTAAATGCCCAGTTCCTTGATTTTCATGTAGAAACGGAAACGAGCACCAATCTGGTCTAAATTCGCGGCCATGGCAGTAAATTAACAGGTCATAAATAAAATAAATCAGAAGTGCCTGAAAGCTACTTCTTTACTTAGAACTAAAAAATACCGGAAATAATTCTGAACAGGCCCGCGGTGTTGTTCTTTGTCCCTGAAACCAGTCCAATTTTGCTAAAGAAAATAGTACGGTTTCCTGCCGAAAAACTGCCTTGCAGACGCCCTAAAGGCATAAGCAGGCAACTTTTCGGCAAAGGCGTAGCACCCTGCCTGTTTCGGCAGATTAATACGGATACGCGGAAGATTGGGATGTAAAAAGAGCAGGCGCTTTAAACAAAAACACCACCTGGTCAGCGGACCGGAAGGTGGTGGTAATGGCTTATTCTTTTAAGTTTACAAGCCGGGAAGGCTTCAAAACCTAAAGGGAAAAGCTTAATTATCGGAAAAGGTATAATCCCCGAAATTGTATATTTCTATACATTCACAGGCAACGGCTCCGGGCTTCTGCAGCTTTTTTGGAGTAGTAACGGCCTGCTCGAAGCCCCATTTTAAACGATTCACGAATTTCAATTCATCAGCGAGTAAAATTTTCTTTTTTTTCATAGCTTTTACGGTTTAAGGATGATTGGTAAAAAAACTATTGGCAAGAAAATGAATGCCGGTAAGGGCATTAAAAGTGTTTCTTTATTTTACTAAAGAACCAGGTTCTGGTTACGGGCTTTCAGAACAAAAATAGGATTATTCTTGTTTGCTCTTATTGTTTTTGGTAGAATGCCAAAAAACAACGGCAAGAACGATCCTTTCTTTAAGCAGCAGACGCAATTTCCGGCACTTGCGTTGCTTGCAATTAGTAAGAACGTGAAAAAAAACTACTTTCCGGTTTAAATTTTGCTCGGTTAGGATTGCGTTTCGCTTACAAGTTGCTTTTCGTAGAGGTGGCGGTACAAGCCTTCCTGCTCCATTAAAGCCTGATGGGTGCCGTGCTGCACAATGGCGCCGTCTTCCAGTACCAGAATGTGATTGGCCAGCTTGGCCGAGGAAACCCGGTGCGAAATAATAATAGAAGTCCGGTTTTGCATAATACGCTGCAGGTTATTCAGAATAGCATTTTCCGTTTTAGTATCCACCGCCGAAAGTGCATCGTCCAGGATCAGGATCTTTGGTTCGCGCACCAGCGCCCGCGCAATGGAAACGCGCTGCTTCTGTCCTCCGGAAAGCGTAATGCCGCGTTCGCCCAGCTTTGTTTCGAACTTCTCCGGAAAGCGCATGATATTTTCGTACACATCGGCATCTTTGGCGGCCTGCTCCATTTTGTGGTCAGGCAGCGCTTCTACCCCGAAACCAATATTGGCCCGGATGGAATCGGAAAACAGGAAAACATCCTGGGGTACGTACCCGATCTGGCTTCTTAAATTATTCAGGTCGTACTCCTTAATATCTACGCCATCGATCAAGATGCGGCCGGAAGTGGTATCGTAAAGCCGGCAAACCAGGTTGGCAATGGTGCTTTTCCCCGAGCCGGTATTCCCGATTATGGCCAGCGTTTCGCCGTGCTTAATGCTGAAGTTCAGGTTCTTTAATGCTTCGATGCCGGTGTCCGGATAAACGAAACTTACGTTCTCAAACGTAATGTCGCCGGTAAGTTCTTTCCGGAAATTGCTTTGCGAAATAATATCGGTTTTGGTGTGCAGGAATTCGTTGATGCGGGCTTGCGAGGCGGCCGCGCGCTGCACCAGACTGGCCGTCCAGCCCAGCGCCGTTACCGGCCAGGTAAGCATGTTTACGTAGATCAGGAACTCGGCGATATTTCCGGCCGTAATGCTGCCGTTTATCACTTCCTTGCCCCCAATCCAGACAGTAATAATGGTGCTTAGCCCGATCAGGAATAAAATAAGCGGAAAGAAAAGGGCATTTACAAAGTTCAGCTCCAGCGATTTATCTTTATACGTATTGCTGGCCTTGTCGAAATTCTGAGCCGAATCGTCTTCCCGCACAAACGATTTCAATACCCTTATTCCCGAAAAAGCTTCCTGTACAAAGGTGGTAATGCCCGACAAGCTTTTCTGGATCTGGTCCGATTTGCGTTCGATGATGTTGTTCACGTAAAAAATACTGATTGCCAGCAAGGGGAGGGGCAATAGTGTATAAACTGTAAGCTTCACGTTTACCGAAAGCATGTACGGAATTACGAGCAGGAACAGCACTACCAGGTTAATGCCGTACATAATGGCCGGCCCCACGTACATCCGCACCCGGCCTACGTCTTCGGAAATGCGTGCCATGAGATCTCCCGTATTGTTGCGGCGGTAAAAACTCAGCGGCAAGGTCTGGTAATGGGCGTAAATGTCGTTTTTCAGGTCGTTTTCTACCAGGCGGCTCATTACAATTATGGTTTGCCGCATTAAGAAAAGGAACACGCCGCGCAACAAAGCCATGATCACAATTAAAGCGCCGTAAAAAAGGATGTTGCGGGCAAAAACGTCGTAAACGCTCTGTTGCAGGCTGCTGTCGGCGTAAAGTTGGTGCATCCGGATGCCGTCCTTCACCAGATCGAAGGCGTGCCGCACCACCTGGGCCGGAATAATGGCAAACAGGTTGGAAACCGCCACAAAAATAACGCCCCAGAAAAGGCGCCACTTGTAGCGGAACATGTATTTATTTAAGTATAGAAGCGATTTCACGGAAACACAAAAGAAGGTTGCAGCAAAGGTACCTTTAGCAAAAGCAATTGCCAAATTATATGTACGGACAGGGCTTGACCTGTCCCCACGCATTCCTGATCAAATATTTCTGAATGTGGATTTGAATTACAAATCTGTTCGCTAATGCGTGATCGGATAATTTGCGGACATGTTCAGGAATGTGTGATTGGAAATGCGTGACTAGATATGTGTGATCAGAAATGTTTGATCGGAAATGTTTGATCGGGAATGCGTGCGGACAGGTCGCGACCTGTCCCTACGGTTTGAAAAATTTATCTTGGTGCCATTTGGCCGGGTTGTTTTGGATGTAATGATAAATGTTCTGATAACCCCGCTCATCACGAATGATATGATCGTGAAAAGAACGTTGCCATGCAAATTCCGAAAGTCCGGCCTGCCTGATCTTTTTAGAAGTAGTAGTTTTATAAGCGCCAACCAATTCCGAAACCGATTTTATTTTCCGTAGGGACAGGTCGCGACCTGTCCGCACATTATCTGATCCTTTCCGCACGCATTCCTGATCAAATTCCCCTGTCTCACTTTCTTGATTAAACTTTCCTATACGCACGCATTCCTGCCCAAAATCTTTCTGAATAAAAGGGTTGATCTCCAAAATGGCATGCACATGATTCGGCATTACAACGTAAGTGTGCAGCACCAGGTACGGGTACTGACTTTTCAACCAAAGAAATTGTTCATTCGCAATTTTTCCAAAGGTATTCAGGTGTATTGTCTCGTCGGCAACCTTGCCAAAGTAATGCTCTCCGTCCTGCACACAAACAGTAATAAAATACAAAGCAGCCGTGCTGTAATCGAAATTCGGTAAACGGTTTAATTTGCGTTCCGGCAGCATGGGCAAATCATAAGGTGCAACGTTTATACGGAATCAATCCGAACAAGTAACACATGAATGTCCGGTACTTTTTTGTTCATCCTCCGGAAAACCAAACCGATAATAATTCCCTTCCCTCATACAACCAAAACCGCCTGCCGCTTGTCTTATCCCAAACAACGCTATACTTCACCCGCAAAAAAGAGCCTTTCGCACGGTAAATAGCAAAGAAGCAGGACAGTGTAGGATACTTTTAAAAAACCTGCATTGGCTTTCTGCAAAAATTGAATTACTTTTGCGTTTGATTTGTACTAGGGCTGCCAAGCGGCTTGTTACAAAATCAGAATAACCTTTTAATTAGCATAAAATGGTCGAAATTAAAGAAGTACCAGTTAAAAAGGAATCCTCCGTTTTCGGACAGGTATCCGAGTTTCAGCACGAACAAGTTGTTTTCTGTCACGATCATGAGACCGGTCTGAAAGCCATTATCGGTATTCATAATACAGTTTTAGGTCCGGCGCTTGGCGGTACCCGTATGTGGTCTTACGCTACCGAAGCGGAGGCGCTCAACGACGTACTTCGTCTGTCCCGCGGCATGACTTATAAAGCAGCTATCTCCGGCCTGAACCTGGGTGGTGGTAAAGCAGTAATTATTGCCGATTCCAAGAAAGACAAGTCGGAAGCGCTGTGGCGTAAATTCGGCCGTTTTGTAGAAAACCTGAACGGTAAATACATCACTGCCGAAGACGTTGGAACTACCAGCAAAGACATGGAGTACATTAAAATGGAAACTAACTTTGTAACGGGCTTACCAGAGTCGATGGGCGGTTCCGGCGATCCTTCTCCGGTTACAGCTTACGGTACTTACGTAGGTATGAAAGCCGCTGCCAAGCGTGCCTTCGGTTCCGATAGCCTTGCCGGCAGAAAAATTTCGGTTCAGGGTACCGGCCACGTAGGTGGTTACCTGATCGAGCACCTGGTAAAAGAAGGTGCCCAGTTATTCATTACCGACATCGACCAGGAGCGCCTGAAAGATATCAATGCTAAAACCGGCGCTACCATTGTTGGCCTGGATGAGATCTATGACCTGGATGTAGATATCTATTCGCCATGCGCTTTAGGTGCAACCATTAACGACAATACCCTGAGCCGTCTTAAGTGCCAGGTAATTGCCGGTTGCGCAAACAATCAGCTGAAAGACGAAAACGTACACGGCCCTGCTTTAATGGAAAGAGGCATCGTTTACGCGCCTGACTTCCTGATCAACGCCGGTGGTCTTATCAACGTGTATTCCGAACTGAACGGTTACAACCGCACCGCGGCTTACGACCAGACCGAAAAGATCTACGATTATACCCTCGAAATTTTCAACATGGCTGAGCAGGAAGGTATGTACACCCAGCTTGCCGCTATGAAAATGGCCGAGAAACGTATTGCCAGCATTGGTAAAGTAAAATCTACTTACTAAGCTGAAACGCTACTGAATCTTAAATAAAAAGTGCTGCATGAATTTGTAGCACTTTTTGTTTAGGGCTTGTTTGAGAGCATTATTCCCGACCGGAATACGAATTAAACAAGTCCGCTAACCCGGCGGTATTTTTTACAGTAAAAGCCTACTGTTTCTTACCGGCCACTCTTGTTCTTTGACCAGGTTAAATTGCTGAATTGTTAAATTGTTGCATGGTTAATCGGAACGATGTGTGAACTTTAAGGCTGACGTGTTTTTAAGGGGAAAACAGTATCGTTTTTCAACTGAAAACTACCAGATAAAAAACAATAATGGCCAAAGCCATTTCTAATTTCTAATTTTTAATTTCTAATTCATTACAATGCTCAATCGACGCACCCTTCGGATCAAAGCAATGCAGGCCATTTATGCTTATAACCAGGCCGAAGGTTCCGATTATCTCATGGCCCTCGACCGCATCGAGGAAGATTTTGCCCCGGACCTGAATTCCATGGAGGTGCAGAACAAGCAATTGCTGGAAGGCAAAAAGCAGATCGCTACGCTGCTGTTCAAAGAGTGGTACGAAACCCGCAAATTCGATGCGGAAGAAACCGACAAGGAAATTCTGGACTCGGTGAACAGCGCCATTGCTTTTTACCAGAACCAGGTTAAAAAAGACTTTAAATTCTTCGGCAACCAGATGCTTAACGCCGTAGAAACCATCTACGATCATTACCTCATCATCCTGAAAATTACCGAAGAAGTTCTGAAGCAGATCGAACTTGACGAGGTAAAGAAAGCCAGCCGTTATACGGTTAAAAAAGAACAGGACTTCCGCCGCCTTACCGAAAACAAGGTAATACAGCAGCTGGTAAATAATAAAAACCTGCAGCAGCTCATCATCCGCCGGAACATTAGCTGGGAAAAAGAAAGCGACCTGATCGTGCAGTTTTACCGCACCGTGCTGAAGCAGGACGAAACCGTATTAGCTTACTTGGCAAGTCCGGAAGAACAGACCTTCGAAGCCGATAAGGAAATTGCCAAATACATTTTCAAAACGCTCATCTTTAAAGATAAAAACCTGCAGGCCTGGTTCGAAGAGCAGGACCTGAACTGGGAAGAAAACAAGCCGATCGTAAAAAGCCTGGTAATGAAAACGGTGAAAATGATCGAAGAAACCACCGACGAAAACCTGGCCCTGCTCGACCTTTCCACGAACTGGGAAGACGATAAAGCTTTCTTCGAAGAACTCTACCACAAAACCGTAGAAGAAGACGAAAAGTACGAAGCCATGATCTCGGCCGGCGTAAAAAACTGGGACATCGAACGCGTAGCCATCATCGATAAGATCATCCTGAAAATGGCGCTTTGCGAAATGCACATCTTCCGGAGCATTCCCGTTAAAGTTACTATTAACGAATATATCGAAATCTCGAAACTTTACAGCACGCCTAAAAGTAAGCAGTTTATTAACGGCGTACTCGATAAGCTGGCCCAGGATCTGACCGATTCCGGCGCCATCCGGAAAAGCGGCCGCGGCCTGATCGATAATAAATAATTAAGTTGCTGGTTGTTGGTTGGTTTTGATGGAATTATTGAGAAATTAGCAGGAAAGTGTTTTTTAAGCATTTAAGTTTTTATTTTCGGGCTTTTAAAACCAAAACCATAGCGTTTTAAGCCACCCGAACGCCAACAACTATTAACGAACAACCAACCACTATTATAGCTATGAGCAAAAAGACAACCGCTATGATTGCCTTCCTCAGCGGCGCTGCAGCCGGCGTTGCTTTCGGCATGCTGTACGCACCCGACAAAGGCCGCGAAACCCGCGACCGCCTGAGCTTCCGTCTCGATAAATACCGCGACATGTTGCGCGACCTTACCGAACAGATGATGGCCAAGGACGCCGAACCGAATGCTGCCCAGAGCGAAGGCCAGAAAGTAATAAAAGACGCGAAAGACAAAGCCGAAAAATTATTAAGCGATGTCGATCTGCTCATTAACCAGATAAACAGCCGGAAAGAAGTTTAACATGAGAGTAGTTACCCTTATTCCCGGCGATGGCATTGGTCCGGAAATTACCGAAGCCGTAAAATCCATTTTTGAAGCCGCGCAGGTTCCCGTGCAATGGGAAGAAGAAAATGCCGGCCAGACCACTTTCGACAGCAAAGGCGAACTGATCCCGCAATCGCTGATCGATTCGCTGGAGCGTAACCGCGTGGGTCTGAAAGGCCCGATCACTACGCCGGTGGGCAAAGGCTTTAAGAGCATTAACGTGCAGCTTCGTCAGAAATTCGACCTGTACCAGAACGTGCGCCCTGCCTGCACTACGCCGGGTATTCAAACCAAGTTCGAAGGCGTGGATCTGGTGCTGTTCCGCGAAAATACCGAAGGCTTATACTCCGGTCTGGAAACTTACGACGAGCGCTTAGGCATTGCCGATTCTACGAACCGCATTACGGTAGCCGGTTGCGAGAAAATTACCCGCGCGGCTTTTGCCTATGCCCGTAAACACGGCCGCAAAAAAGTAACCGTGGTGCACAAAGCCAACATCCTGAAAATGGCCGGGACCTTAATGCTGAATGCTGCTAAAAAAGCGCAGGCCGAGTTCCCGGAAATCGAAATGGACGACAAGATCATCGACAACATGTGCATGCAGCTGGTTATAAAGCCGGAGCAGTTCGATGTAGTGGTTACTTCCAACCTGTTCGGCGATATTCTTTCCGATATCTGTGCCGGTCTGGTAGGTGGTTTAGGCGTAGTTTCCGGCGCCAACATCGGCGACGACATGGCTATTTTTGAAGCCGTGCACGGTTCGGCTCCGGATATTGCCGGTCAGGGAAAAGCGAACCCAACGGCCATGTTGCGCTCAGGCATTATGATGCTGCACCACCTGGATATGCACCACCATGCAACCCGCATTACCAACGCCCTGAACAAAACCCTGCTAAACAAAGAGCAGTGCACCGGCGATTTGGGCGGAAAAGCCAAAACCATGGAATTTGCCGATCACATTATCAGGAATCTGTAATTTCTTCGTTAGAAACAGAAACTGATTACCTAACCCAAAACTATTACCAATGAAAATCAAATTTATTTACGCGCTGGTGGTACTGTTCGGCTTTTTCGGAATGACTTCCTGCGACAAAAAAGCCGGGAACGCTTCTGAACAAACCGCTACGCAGGAAGATCTTTCAGCTGCCGACCTGATCAACAACCCGAATACTGCTAACCCGCACGAAGTACCGGCCGGACCGCTGCCGAAAATGACTTTTGCTGAAAACGTTTACGACTTTGGCGACATTAAACCGGGGGCAGTAGTAAGCCATACCTTTACGTTCAAAAATACCGGCGAAGCGCCTCTGATCATTGAAAGCGCTACGGCAACCTGCGGCTGCACGGTGCCAAACTACCCGAAAGAGCCGATCGCGCCGGGCAAAGAAGGTAAAATTGATGTGCAGTTCGACAGCCAGGGCAAAACCGGCCAGCAGAACAAGCAGATCACGATCCGGGCCAATACCCAGCCGAACATTACCGAGCTTACCATTAAAACCAACATTCTTCAGTAAGCAGGCTGCTGCCGTATTGAGAACCAACCACAAACCATACGCTTAATGAATACACTTCTTTTGCAATCACTTTCAGCGGGCGGCATCCAGCAGATCCTGCTTTGGGGCGCTATTATCCTGATCTTTTATTTTTTCATGATCCGGCCGCAGCAGAAAAAAGTCAGCGACCAGAAAAAATTCCGCGAATCCCTGCAGAAAGGTACCAACGTAGTAACCATCGGCGGTTTGCACGGTAAAATTACCGACATTCAGGAGAACACCGTTTGGCTGGAAGTAGATCGCGGCTTTAAACTGAAGTTCGACAAATCGGCTATTGCTTCTGCCGCTCCGGTTTCCGGAACTGCCGAAACCAAAGCCTAATTTCATCCAGATTAAACAAGGGAAGCTATCGACAGGATAAAGCACATACTCGCCTGGCTGTTAAAGCCTTTCTTTCGAAAAGAAAGGCACTACTGGCGTATTGTATTGCTTTGCTTTCTGGTAGCTTCCACTTTCTGGGTACTTAACTCCCTGAACAAAACCTATTACAACGTCCGGACCGGCTACCCCATTGTTTTTATTTACGATCCCCAAAAACTGGTACCCGTAACCGAACCTCCCAAAGAAGTTGTCATAAACGTAACGGCCAAAGGCTGGAAGCTTCTGGGCAAAGCGCTTAATCTGAAAGTTCAGCCGGCCCGCATCGTGCTTCCTGCCAAACCCACTCAGAATTACCTCACTTCCCGGCAGCTTCGCACCTACATTAACAGTACATTTCAGGGCGTAGAATTAAATTATGTCGTTACCGATACCATTTATTTCCACTTCGAAGAACTGATAAAACGCCGCATCCGCCTGGCTGTCGATACCACCAATTCACCGGTGGCCGATGGGTATTTTGTTTCCGGAAAACCAAGAATTATTCCGGCTGCCGTTACCGTTTCCGGGCCGGCCTCGCTCGTAAAAGCCCTGTCCGATCCGTATCCGCTCCACCTTCCCGATTCCGGCTTAACCGAAAGTTACCAGAAGTCGGTGCCGCTTGCTTTCGTGCCGCAGGAATTGGTAGGCTCGCAGGTGAAAAAAGTAAACGTCCGGCTGCAGGTAAAACCCTTACGCCAGGCCGAAACCCGCGTAGCCGTTCAGTTCATTAATCAAAGCCACTTGCCTAATGGCGCGCAGCTGCAGCCCGATTCGGTGCAGGTAAAATACTACTTCGCCGATACCGGCCATACGCATCCCGATTCCCAGGCCTTTAAAGCCGAAGCCGACCTGAAAAAGCTCGACCCGCGCGATTCCTCGGTTTCGGTAAAAATAACCCGCAAACCCCGCCAGGTAAAAAGGGTAGCCGTTTCGCCCGAAAAAGTAAGATTAACTTATCCTGCCCCTTAATTTACGCATGCTTAAAATTGGAATTACCGGCGGCATCGGCACCGGCAAAAGCATTGTCTGCCGCATCTTCGAACTGCTTGGCGTACCGGTTTACGATTCGGACCACCGGGCAAAACAGGTAATGGCCTGCAATCCGCAACTGAAAGAAGAACTCATTGCTGCCTTTGGCCCCAAAACTTTCAACGAACAGGGCCTCGACCGTACTTTTCTGGCTAAAATGGTATTCCATAATGCCGAAAAACTGCAACTGCTTAATTCATTGGTGCACCCGCGCGTAAAACAAGATTTCGTGGATTGGGTCTCTGAAAATGCCGGCGCGCCTTACGTGCTGAAAGAAGCGGCCCTGATGTTCGAAACCGAAGCTTGGCGCCAGGTAGATAAAATGATTACAGTTTACGCTCCCCTGGACATCCGCATGAAACGCCTGCTCGAACGCGATACCCACCGCACCCAAACCGACCTGGAAAACATTATCGCCAAACAGCTGCCGGAAGAAGAAAAGATCCGTCGCGCCGATTACGTGGTTTATAACGACGATTCCCAACTGGTCATTCCCCAGGTATTGGCTTTGCATAAGGAATTCCTGAGCCTGGCTTGAAATCAGAACAATTTCAGGTTCGGTTTACGCCATGGGAATCTTAAAGCCTGACTAACCAATTCCCCTCCTCGGAGGCAGGGGCGTTTCATTCTGTCTAACGACTATCCCCTTGAGGGGATCATAGGGGTGTAAACACGTTATTTGATAAAATCAGCAGGAGTAAACACCCCTCTTACTCCCCTCAAGGGGAGAATCCGCCAGAATGAATTAACCCAGTCCCTGGAGGGGTTAGGGGGGGTAACCAGTACCAAAAAAGGGAAGGTATTTTTATTTTTTTATAGCTTTTCCCCTGTTAAGCTAACGTTTTACGGCAACCCCGGGTTGAAAACCGGCACCTCTTTATAGACCCGGTCCAGCTTAAAAACCGATAAGATCTTAAAGTCATCGGCCTTCACCTGGTGCACTTCTTTTTCCAAAGGAAAATCCTGAGGATGCCAGCGGTATTCGGTCAGGAAATAGTCGGCTTCGGCAATGCTTTTTACATACACCAGGCGCTTTCTTTGTTCCGGCGGCAGCATAAAGCTGTTTACGTAGCCGGAAATGGTAGGTACAAAAAGCCTGATCTGCTCTTTCTTTGAATCGGCCACCACAAACTCCAGCCCTTCCCGGTAAGACAAGCCCCAGTAATCCAGTTCAAATTGCTGCCGTACCTTATCCGAACTGAAAATGCTGAAGTAAACCTGCTGATGCGGATGATTCAGAACCATCCAGAAGGCGACTTTCCCAATTAAAATAAGCCAGAGGCCTGCCAATGCATTCCGAAGCAACAATCTTTGCCTTTCATTTTTAACCCTGCTAATAAGGCTTAAAAGTTCAGATAGCCCAACCGTTGCCAGGTAAACAAACCAGGGGTAAAGGAAATAGAAATGCCGCCAGCCGTCGTAAAAAACCAGGTTCAGCACGATGGCGGCCGTAGCGGGTACAAAAAACAGTCCGGCAATTACCAGGTCCTGGCGAGTAGCCGGCGTTTGGTAAAGAGAAATTCCGGAAGCAATTACCTGCCGCACGATAAAAGCAATTCCAACTAAAAATAAAAAAGTATAGAGCAGGGGAGTGGTAATGAATAGCCATACTGGCAGGTAATGCCAGGGCAGGTGTTGCGCATTCACGTATTCGCCCAGGTAAAGTATATGCCCGGTCCAGGTGAAGTTGCCGGCAAAAAGAAAAGCTTCGGAAAAACGGCTGAAAGGATGTTCCCAAAGGTGCGGCCAGAAAGTAATTGCGAAAATAATAAAGAACAGCAAAAAGCTGAAAGCGGAGACCAGCACCTTGCTCCCGGAAATTCCTTCTTTGGGGTAATATCTGAGATGCAGGAAAACATAAACAAGCGTAGCGGCCGGCAGCAGAATACCCATGATCCGGATATCCATAGCCAGTGCACAGGCAAGCGCGTGCCAGAAAGCCGTGAGCAGGCCGGGCCTTTTTAAATAGCGGACCAGTGTGTAGGTGCTTATCAGGCACAGCGACAAAAATGGCAGGTCTTTGGGGTTGTAAAATGAATCGGCAAAGATCCGCGGCGAAAGAATCAGCATCAGGACGCCGGCCAGGCTTATTAGCGGATTTCGGAAGCGTTCCTGCAGCAGGAAATAAAAGAACAGGGTTGCGGTAAAAAATAGCAGGAAGGTGCAAAGGTGCCGCAACCGGAAAATATCGCCCTGATCTTCCAATCCCAGAACCCATTCTAAGGCTACGGTTGCCGTTTCAAAAACTGGTCCCAGCACCGCGCCGGAGTAATTTTCCAGGGGCGGGCAACGCGGACAGAACTCCCTGCCTTCCAGTACCCGGGGCGCCAGCTTTTCTACCAGATATTTGGCGTTTACAATCCCGTTTTCCCGGCTAAGCTGCTCATCGAAAGAAATACCGTAATCCTTATAGATCAAAAGCCCAAGCAGCAGGTAAAGCCCGAAAAATGTTGCTACTGCCCAATGGCCTTTATGCAGTACCTTCGAAAATGCTGGAGCAGAGACTTGCAAACAAATCAGCTTTAAGTAAAACAGTAGGTTTCCATTGTGAAAGCCAAGGCCCGGACAGAAGCTATTTAATGATCGGGTACCTTTCAAAAGGCTGGTTCGGATCGAAGAGCTTGCGGTAGGTAATGTGGGTTTTGCAAACGGTGGAGCCCAGCAATTTGGTTACGCCCAGCATTTTCGGGTTAAAATCGCCGATCCAGTTCATTTCGATATCGGTATAACCCAAGTCAACTACCATTTTCTGGGTAGCGCCGATCATGGCTGCTTCCACGCTTTTGCCCTGGTGCGCCGGTACCACCCCGAAGATAATTCCGAAGGTTTTCTTGTTGCCCTTTTGTTTTTCCAGCTTATACTTATACCACAGGAATTTCAGTTTGCCGATCAGGTCAAGTTTGCCGTTCAGGTGTTTGAAGATCTGGTTTAGTTCCGGCAGCATTACAAAAAAGCTGATCGGCTCCTCATTGTAATACCCAAACCAGATCAGGCGCTCGTCCATTACCGGTTTCATGGCTTTTACAATGTGGCGGGCTTTTTCAATCGTCATGCGGCTGATACCGGTATGGCTGGCCCAGGCTTTTGAATAAACCGTGTAAAAATCGTAAGCCAGTTTTTCCAGGTCCTTTTTGCTGGCGTGGCGGAAGGTGTAGCCCGGCATCTGCATAGCCCGGTTAATTCGGTCCTGCATGGCCGTCGCCAATACTACGCGCGGGTCGCGCCAGAAAGTAAACTGCTTGAAATAAACCTGAAAACCGTATTCCTCGAACAGCGCTTTATAATAAGGCATGTGGTAAAACATGCCATAGTTCGGTTCGGTAAAACCTTCCACCAATAAGCCCCACCATTTATCACGCTCCCCGAAATTGATCGGCCCATCCATCGCTTCCACACCGCGCGCTTCAAGCCAATGCTTACAGGCATCGAACAACGTAAAAGCCGCCGTTCTATCGTTCACGCATTCGAAAAAGCCCATGCCACCCACCGGAAAAGCGCCGGCGTTTTTGGTGTTAGGGTTAATAAAAGCCGCCACGCGCCCAATGGTTTCGCCTTTGTCATCGGTCAGCAGCCAGCGGATCGCTTCGCCACCTTTAAAGTTTGGGTTCTTCCTCGGGTCGAATACCTCTTCAATTTCATGGTCTAGCGGACGGATCCAGTGCTTTTCGTTTTTATAGAGGCGCACCGGAAACTCCAGAAACTCTTTCCGGGTATGGGAGTCGGTTACTTCAATTAATTGCATGCGGTAAGGAAAGTAAAACGTGAAATTACTCACAAAACCGTGAGACTGAAGGTTGGCGAGGCTATTTTAATTTATAAACCGACATGATTTTCAGGCCAGCCGGCTTAACGGTAAATATTTCCTCCCAGGTTGGATAAAAGTTACGCTGCCAACGGTATTCGGTAAGAAAATAGTCTGCCTCATGGGTAATCACAAACTTTAACCGGCTGCGTTGCTCCGGATAAAGAATATCGCTGGCGTTTATGCCGGAATATACGTTTACAGCAATCGGAATTTCTTTTCTGGGGTCTGTTCGCAGTATATATTCCAATGCTTTGCGGTAGGAGAGCCCCCAGTAATCCCTCTCAAAGTTTTTTACTACGAACTTGGGCTGCATGAAACTGAAATAAACGTTTTGGTGCGGATGCATTTGGATCATTTTCCAGGCCGTATGCCCCAGACCAACCAGTACGCAGGCAATCAGTAATTGACCTGATCTTGCCTGCCACAAGTTTCGGTTGTTTGCATAAAGCCAGCTATAAAGTCTTACCATTCCCAGCATCGCGAGATATAAGAAAGGTATATAAATAAAGAACATATGCCGCCAACCATCATAGAGAATGGCATTGGTATAGATCACGATAGCCAGAGGAAAGAAAAAGAAAAACAAAGCCGAAAGGTCCTGTTTGTTTTCTTCTTTGTGGATAAAAGCCAGTTTTTGCCGGAAAGCACGGGCAACTATTGCCAGGAGGCCAGGCAGGAAAAGCAGAGAATAAAGTAGCGGGGTAGTAATGATTAACCAAGTTGGAATATAATGCCACGGCAGGGTATGGTAAGGGATAAATTCGCCCCAGTACAGCACGTCAAACGTACTGCCGCCCCGATCCAGCTTCTCGAAAACTTCCAGAAAATGCGCCAGCGGCGCCGACCAGAGATACGGCCAGAATAAGATGGTAAAACCTGCCAGGAATAAAGTAAAAACAATGCCGCACCGGAAAATCTGTAAACGTTTTCTGTTAGAAGTAGCATAGAAAAGTTCATGCGCCAGCCAGAGACCGCTTAAAGCCAGTAAGCTTAGAGCCATGATGCGGGTATCTAGAGCGGCGGCGGTAATAATGGCGTGCAGGATCGCCCATTTGTAGGTGAAATGCTTCCGTAAATTATTCAGCGTATACCAGCCGCCCGCCATCAGCGCCAGAAAAACGATATCCTTGGAATTGAAAAAAGCATCAGCAAAAATCCGGGGGCTAAGGACCAGCATTAAACTTCCGAGTAAAGCAATCCGCCAGTTCAGGAAGCGCTGTTGCAGAATTTTATAGAAAGCCAGTAGGGCGCCGAAGTAAAAAAGGAAGGTAAAGAAATGCCTGAACAGGTAAATATCCCGGACATCGGAAAAGCCGAACAGGTGCGGAAGGATGGAGGCCGGTAACTGGAAGAAGACACCGTAATGCCGATCCGAATACGTACTTAATTCCGGCACCTGGGCCAGGTAAGGGATCTTGGATAATGCTTCAGGCGAGATGGTTTCCACCACATACCGGGCATTTACCAGGCCGGTCAGGTAATCAATCCGTTCGTCGGTGGATATTCCGTAATGCGGGAAAATGAAGATGCCTAGCAGCAGGATCAGCAGAAAAAAAAGTGCAGGCCAGAAAGTTTCGAGCGTAAGCCTTATGGCTTTGGAATTCGTTTCTTTACCCTTGTTAGGGGTTGATAATACCTTTAACATATCTAAAGTAAAGGTAAAATATTTATCAGATTTTGAACAGTTTGGAAAACAAAAAGCCTCACGTTTTCACGTAAGGCTTTTAAACGAGTGGGGCGTACTGGATTCGAACCAGTGACCCCCTGCTTGTAAGGCAGGTGCTCTGAACCAGCTGAGCTAACACCCCGTTGGGTTTGCAACAAGAAAGTGTTGCGGCTTTAAAATGGTGGGGCGTACTGGATTCGAACCAGTGACCCCCTGCTTGTAAGGCAGGTGCTCTGAACCAGCTGAGCTAACACCCCATTTTTCAGCAACAGACCAGCTGTCTGTTTTGGTGATGCAAATATGGTGGGTTGGAATGGAAATGCCAAATAATTCTGAGAAAAAAATAAAAATATTTCTGGTCCGTTTTCTGCTTGCCGCCTTAGGGTTTCCGCATTATCTTTAAGGTTCGGGCTTTGGTCCTGAGAAACAGTAGCGTTTGTGAAGAAAAAAGTATTTTACCGCATCTTGATTTATTCCGTGGCGGGTTTGTTGCTGCTTTCTGCTTTGGCAGGAAGCATGGTTTACGTGTATAAAGACAAGATCATTCAGTTGTTCGTGGCCGAAGCCAACCGGCATTTAAAAGCTAAAGTGGAAGTCGGCAAGATCGATCTTTCGCTCTGGGAGAAATTTCCGCAAGTGGCCATTACGGTGCAGAACGTGAAAATTTCCGGTTCCCTACCCGAAATTACCGAACCGCTGGCCACCGGCAAGCAGCTATATTTCACCTTTAACCTGAAAGATGTACTCTCAGGCAAATACGAAGTGCGGGAATTTTCGCTCGAAAACGGGCAGATATTGGTCCGGGTACAGCCGGACGGGGCGGTAAATTACCATGTTTTTGAACCGGATACAGCCTCTTCTTCCGAAGCTTTTAAATTCGACCTGGAGAAAATTACCCTGAAAAACGTACTGCTGGAATACGACGACCGGCAGCTGGACCAAACCTACCAGACCGACGCCAAAGAACTGGTAGCCGCCCTGAAAATTTCCCCCGAAAAAATAGCCATTCACGCCGAAGGCCAAACGCACATCCACAACATACTGATAAACAAAAGCGCTTACTTTAAAGGCAAAGACGTGGTGCTGAACACGCATCTAGATATTTTGCGCCTGGAGGAAAAAGTGGTGATTGCGCCTTCGGAAGTGAAAGTGGGGCAAGCCAGTTACACCGTAAACGGCTCGGTAGCTTATAAAAACGAAACCGAACTCGACCTGAAACTCCACGGCCGCAACACCAATATTCAGTCATTACTCTCGTTGCTGCCGCAGAAATTTACCAAACCGCTAAGCAAGTACCAGAGCCAGGGCAACGTATATTTTAAAGGCGTGGTAAATGGTACCGCTTCGGGCAGAAAAAGTCCACTTATTGCTTTTGAATTCGGCTGCAAAAACGCTTCTTTCTACCACCCCGATTACAAGGAAAAACTCGAAAACATCAGCCTGGAAGGAAGTTTCAGTAACGGCAAAAAGCATAATCTGCAAACCTCCGTTCTGGAGCTGAAAAACCTGAAAGGCACCTTGCGCGGCCGGCCGTTCAGCGCAAACCTGGTGTACAGCAATTTCGCCAACCCCGACCTGAAACTCGATGCCAAAGCCGACCTGGATATTGCGCACGTGCTGGCGCTTTTCCCGCAGGAACAAGTTAAAAGCGGCAGCGGCAACGCCCAGGTACAGTTTGCTTTTGCCGGTAATCTGAATGCTTTCCGGGCCAAACCGGCCAACCAGACCCTGAAGGCCTCCGGCGACCTGCACCTGAAAAACGCCAACCTGCACTTGAAACAGTATGCCCAACCCTTCAAAAACCTGAACGGTACCTTCCTGCTCCGTAAAAACGATGTAGCGGTTTCCGACTTCTCCGGCCAGCTGGGCTCTTCCGATTTTACCCTGAACGGCTACTTTAAAAACATGCTGGGCTGGCTCCTTCTCGATAATCAAAGCCTGTTCGTACAAGCCGATTTCGATGCCGCTTTCCTGAATTTCGATGAACTGCTGGCTGCCACCGGAAGCACTTCCGAAGCCGGGAAACCTGCCGCTGGCCAGGAAGCTGAATACAACCTGGTAGTATCGCCGAACCTCGATTTTAACCTAAACGCGAAAGTGAAAAAGCTGCAGTTCCGGCGGTTCAAAAGCAAGAATGTAACGGGAACGGTGCGCCTGAAAGACCAGGTAGTTTCTTCACCCAACATTGCACTCAGCATCATTGGTGGCCGTTTTTCGGTGAAAGGCTCCCTCGATGCCCGCTCCCGGAACAACCTCAAAGCAAGTACCAGCACCTGGGTAGAAGACATCCGGGTAGACAGCCTGCTTTACGTATTCGAGAACTTCGGGCAGAACTTCTTGCAACAGCGTCACCTGAAAGGCGAACTCACGGCCAACATCCAGTCGGACCTGTATTTCGATAAGCACCTGAACCCGCTGGTCGATAAAATGGAAGCCGATATAAATGCCACGCTGGTAAACGGACAATTGGTGTATTTCGAACCCATGCAAAAACTTTCGGCCTTTGCAGACCGCAACGAACTGGCCAACCTCCGTTTCTCCGAACTCACCAACCACTTCTGGATCCAGAACCGTACCGTTTACATTCCGGAAATGGAAATTCGCAGCAACGTTTCCCGCGCTTCCGTAATCGGTATTTCCGGTACCCACACCTTCGACCAGCAAATGGACTATAAATTCCGGATTCCGCTGGCCAAAGGCGAAAAAAAACGCGACAAAGATGAACGTTTCGGGAACGTGGAAGTGGTACAAGCCGGCGGCCCGGCCAATTTATTCCTCACCTTGAAAGGCAGCGAAAACAACTACAAAATTGCCTACGATCAGGAGCGCGTAAAAACCAAACTGAAAGACGACCTCCGCAAAGAAAAACAAGAATTTGTAGACGCCCTTAAAGGCAAAAAAGAACCCGAAAAAGCGGTGGAGGTGAAGGAAGGGGAGTATTTTAATTTTTAAGGTTCCGGTTGTGAATAGTTGCTTTTGCTACTATAAAAGCAAACCTTCAAATCAAAGAAATTGTAATTATTAAGTTAAGCAGCTTTATAAATGAAAGACTTAAGGTTTTCCGATTCAGAAGTACAATTGCTTTCAGAACTGTTAAAACTTAACTCTGTAGAAATAGTCTGGGATATTAATGCCTTTTACTTCAATTCTGAAAAAGTAACCTATAAACTTGAATGCTTTGACGATTATCCTGATGGCTCAAATTTCGAGTATGACGAAATATTCTATTGTAGGTTTCTCAAATTGCCGGAACTACAAAAATTTAAAGAAGGTGATCCTGCCTTTTGGTTTAAAATTATTTCGACTGACTCAATAATTCAAGCTATTAATATATTAGAAGTATGTCATAAGTATCCTGAAGGTGTTCTTGTTGATGAAAGTGATGAACTTGATTTCAAGGGTTTGAACAACGTCAGTCTTGGGTTGATAATTACGACAAAAGAAGGAGTGCTGCCAGCCTTTCTTTTACCTGCAAATCATGGATTTACTTGGCTCGAAAAATTTGGGTTTTATAAAGACAAGGAAGTCGAAGAAATACTAAAGCACAAAATTAAAAAATATAAGATAAGAGAATTAAACAAACCTATCTGAATTTTCCTACGTCATCCTTTATTAATTTAATTGTTTCAGCAACAAAGAGATTGATAAGTAACCAATTGATATTGGAGTACAATCCTTCTCACCTTAGTCTGTGCCCTCACAGACTAAAGCACAAAAACTTAAAAACAGTAGGTTTTCAGCCTGAAAAACCTGCAAATAATAATGACCTCACAATTACCTTATGTCCAATAACGAACTTACCCGCCTGAATAAATTTATTAGCGACACCGGTTTCTGTTCGCGCCGCGAAGCCGATAAACTGATCGAGCAGGGGCGGGTAACCATAAACGGCAAGCGTCCGGAGCTCGGCACCAAAGTTTCCAACCGCGACAGCGTGAAAGTAGACGGCCGCCTGATAAACGTAAAACCCGAACCCCTTTACCTGGCTTTCAATAAACCGGTAGGCATAATTTGCACCACCGAACGGAACATCAAAGACAACATCATCGATTACATCCGGTTCCCGTCGCGCATTTTCCCGATTGGGCGATTAGACCGCGCTTCCGAAGGCCTCATCTTTTTAACCAACGACGGCGACATTGTAAACAAAATTCTACGCGCCGGCAACAACCACGAAAAAGAATACATTGTAACCGTAGACAAACCCATAACGCCAGAATTTATCAAGCGCATGGGCAACGGCGTTCCCATTCTGGGCACGGTAACCAAAAAATGCCTCGTAGAAAAGATCGATAATTACACCTTCCGCATTATTTTAACCCAAGGCTTGAACCGGCAGATCCGGAGAATGTGCGCGTATCTGGATTTCGAAGTAAGAAAATTAAAGCGCATCCGGATCATGAACATTACCCTGAAAGGCTTGGGCATTGGCCAGTGGCGCGAATTTACCAAAGCTGAAATTGCGGCCATAAACCAGTTGGTAGCCAATTCGAATAAGGCGGTCTAATGGTTATTTATTTAATTCGGGAAGAGAAAAGGTTAAGTAAGGGGCAAATTTAGTTTACCCAATTTTATCCATTCCTTTTCTGTCATTCTGGAAGAATCTTGTGAATGCCATGCTCTGAACCCATAAATTTTATGCAGAATGACAATTGTAGTAGTTTAAATTTAAGTTTGCCCAATTATTTATGTCCTTAACCCACAATTGAAGTACACTGGCCGAAGTACCACCAACCACAGCTGGCGGTCTTCCCTAACTCATCAAACGCTATCCTCTTCCTCCAAAACCCACCCGAACAACGAATAACGAGCAACGAACAACGAAACCCGCAAAATTCCGTTAAGGCAATTCGCATCTGCCAATTGTCAAGCTAAAACTATGGAAAACCAGGAAGTACAACTGCTGAAAGATTATTCAGACACCGAAAAAGGCGCTTACCTTGGCGCCATTGCCTCCATCGCCTCCGCCGACCGCGATGCCTCCGAACAGGAAATCAAATTCCTGGCAGCTTTAAGCGAATCGGCCGGCCTTTCCCAGGAATCTACGCGCGCGGTTTTAAGCGCTGCCCACGATCCCGCCAACCTGAGCGTACAAAAATGCCTCGACGTACTAAAAGGCAGCGACCTCCGCTATTCTTTCATCACCGATATTATGAGTTTTGCCAAAGCCGACGGCCATTTAAGCGGCGAGGAAGAAGAGCTCATTAAAGGCATGGCCGATTACCTTGGCGTAAACCAACAGCAATACGGCGTACTGAAAGAATTCGTGAACGTTGCCGACGAATCTGCTAAAAAGGGCGAAATAGTTGAAGCTCACGCGCTGGGCGCTTCCAGCGAAAGTACCGGTGGCGGCATGGGCGATATGCTCAAAAAAGCCGGCATTCCGGCAGATGGTTTAATGAAAGGCGTTTTAGCCGTAGCAGCTCCGATTTTAATTGCCAGCATTTTACGAGGCGGCAGCCGTCGTGGCGGAATGATGGGCGGTATGGGCGGAATGGGTGGCGGCTTGCTCGGCGGCGGACTATTAGGCGGTTTGCTCGGCAGCGTAATGTCCGGTGGTATGAACAGAGGCGGAATGATGGGCGGCGGCATGGGCAGCGGTGGCTTAGGCTCTGTACTCGGCGGTTTAGGCGGCTTGTTCGGCGGCGGACGCGGCGGAATGATGGGAGGTGGCGGAATGGGCGGCAGCATCTTAGGCGGCGGCATGGGCTCCATTCTCAGTAACGTTCTTGGCGGACGCCGGGCGCGTTGGTAATCCATCAGATTGAAAATAAAACAGCAAAGCCTCACCAACCAGTGAGGCTTTGCTGTTTTAAATATTAGTGCTACATAAGCCATCAGGTACTACCGCCTGCCGTTTATTTGTGTGCACCATAGCTGTCAGGTTAAAAAGAAAAGTCGGTCATTCTGAGCTTGTCGAAGAAACTTATAGAAATTACAATGACAAAGCGAGCGTAGCAAAGTTTGTCTTACCGATTAATTTAATATAAGTGGCTCCATAAGTTCCCTCGGCTAACGCTCGGGATGACTCAATAATTTTGCTTATGCCTTTTTGCTATAGTTGTTGCTGCGAGCTTCCAAATTCCAGTCGGTTTTTACCTGCAAAAAACTCTTTTTGAAGCACTTGTCTTGCTGCCGGAAAACCAAAATTAAATTCAATCAGCAATTAACAATTAACAATTACTCAGTATCCTTCATTTCAAGGCCTAAATCAGGCTTTTCATCTTTAGCTACGTGCAGCGTGGTAGTCGGGAAGGCAAAGCGGGCGCCGTGCTTTTCTACAATTTCCACGATTTTAAAATTGATCTCTTGCTTCGTGTCGATGTATTCGTCCCAATCCATGGTATCTACGAAGTACTGCAGCATAATGTCCTTGGAGCTCGGGCCCAGGTTCATGAAGCGTACGCGGCCTTCGTCGTTGGTGCGCGGGTGGTCCAGAATGTACTGCTGAATCTCGGTAACGATGTTCTTTATCTGTTCGGAAGAAGTGCTGTAAGTCAGGTGAATGTCGAATTTGGCACGCCGGAAGGTTCGTAAAGTCAGGTTGTCCAGCGGCTTATCGATCATGTTTTTGTTCGGTACCGTTACATAGCTTTTTTCTAATGTTCTGATACGCGTACTCCGGAATCCGATTTTTTCCACCACGCCCGTAATTTCGCCCACCTGCACCAGATCGCCCACAATAAAAGGCTGATCCAGGAAAATGGTAAATGAAGCCAGCAGGTTCTCTAAACTTTCCTTGGCCGCAAAAGCCAGCGCCAGACCGCCAATTCCCAAACCAGCTACAATCTTGCTTACCCGCTGGTCGAAAACAAAAGAAATAATGAACAGAAACCCGATAATGACCACAATTACCTTTCCGAAATCTTTAAAGAAGGGAACCAGCTGATCGTCGAGCTTGGAAAGCGTTTTTTCGGCCCGCTTCATGAAGATCAGGCCAATAAAGTCTACCAGGCGCAGGGCCACCCAGGTAAGCGAAACAATGAGGAATGCGCGGTAAACCCGCAGGAAAATGCCTTTCCAGTAATAAACTTCCTTCGGCGGTAATCCCAGTTTCGGAAAGTTCAGCCTATCGAAGGCAATGTAAATGAAGAACAGGAACGTAAGGAATTCGAGCGGTTGAATTAGCAGGCGCTTGAAATCGAATTTGGTAACGTCCTGGGAGTATTTCTTCAGTAGCCGGAACATAAGTTCCGACAAAAGCTTGGAAACAAAGGTTTTAAACAAATAACCAAACAGCATGACGCCGGCGAACCAGAAATAATTCTCGAGAGTGTTGTTCAGGAATTCGGTTCTCAGTAAGGCGCGTAAGTCCATGGCCGGAAGTTCAGAAATAAGGCTTGGGTGGTGAAGGTAAGCAGTTTTCGGGCAAAAATGCTACCGTATTAAACAAAAAACTCTAACGTACTTAACGCAAAAATGTGCCCGAAATTACTTCCGGGCACATTTTACGTTTGTACCCCTCCAAAGGCAGGGATGTTTCATTTTAAAAGCGCTGGTCTAAGTTTATAACTTTGACCTATATATAACCTGAAGTTTTCAACTTCAGTGAGGCGACAGCCTCAAAAGGAAGTTTGCTCTTTCGGATCTATCGATCCGGAAGCATCCTGTTGCGGGTTTATTAACCCGCGTGGACCATTTGCAGGCCACAATCCGGGGATCAATAGATCCCCCGCAGGATGTTTTCGGATAAAAATATCCGAAAAAGCTGCTTTAGTTTAGAATGAAACGGACCTGTCTCCAAAGGAGGACTTTAAATTTATTTGCGTCATTCCGAGCAACGTCGAGGAAACTTATAAAGCCAATATCGAAATGCAGCCTCATAAGCTCCCTCGGCTTCGCTCGGGATGACAACTTCGTTACAACAACTGGCTTAACGCAATCTCGAAGGAAGTTTTAGCAATTTCAGTTTTGTTGCTCTTCTGAGCATAGGTCTTCTTCAGCGCGTTGCCGATAATGGTGGAAATATCGGTGAAAATGGCTTCATCCGTAATTTCCACATTGTCGCCCATTAAGTAAGCAAAAACCCGGGCCATGCCGCAGTTCGCAATGAAATCCGGAACTACAGAAACGTTTTGGTCAGCAAATTCGCCGGTTGGGCCAAAGAAGATCTCCGGATCCTGGAACGGTACGTTCGCGCCGCACGAAATTACTTCCAGACCGTTGTTCATCATGCTTTGTACCTGCTCTTTGGTAACCAATCTTGAAGCCGCCGCCGGAATAAAGATCTCCGCACCGGTTTTCCAGATCTGCTCGTTTATTTCGGCAAACGATAGCATGTTCGGGGCAAAAAGGGTATTCCCCTGGCGATTCAGGAACAATTCTTTAACCTCTTCAAAGGAAAAACCTTCCGGGTTCAGCAAGCCGCCGTTGCGGTCTATAATGCCTACAATTTTCGCGCCTTCGGAAGCCAGATAGTAAGCTGCAGCCGCACCAACGTTGCCCCAGCCTTGGATAATTGCTCGCTTGCCTTTAAATTCGCCACCCCAGATGCTGTAGTAATGACGCACTGCTTCGGCCACCCCGTAACCCGTGATCATGTCAGCCACGGTGTATTTGCGGGAAATGGAAGGGGTAAATTTGGCGTCTTCAATAACCTTGATAACGCCCTGGCGCAACTGGCCCACTTTGTTTATTTTCTGAGGTTCGGTGGCATTGAAATGTCCGTTTACCACGCCCTCTTGTGGGTGCCACAGGCCATAATCTTCAGTAATCGGAATTACTTCGTGAATTTCATCCACGTTCAGGTCGCCGCCGGTGCCGTAATAGTTTTTCAGCAGCGGGAAAACAGCTTTGTACCAACGCTCAAGCACGCCCCGTTTGCGCGGATCGGCCGGATCGAAGTTGATGCCGGATTTGGCGCCGCCAATGGCCGGGCCTGAAACCGTGAATTTCACTTCCATGGTTTTTGCCAGGCTTTCCACCTCACGTTTATCGAGACCTTTGCGCATGCGGGTTCCGCCGCCGGCTGCCCCACCGCGCAGGGAGTTAATAACTACCCAGCCTTCGGCTTCGGTTTCGGCATCTTTCCACTCAAAAACGATCTCCGGACGTTTGTTCTCAAATCGGGCAAGTAATTCTTTCATTTATTTCACAGGTAATTAGTTCTGCGGGCAAAGATAAGAATTCATTAAGTGGTTGAGGAAGTAAATTGCTGAATTTGGTTTTTTATCAGGTCCCCTCAATTAATTTGATAAATTGGCTTGATGTGCCTTTGTAAGCCAAATTTTTCGTATGGCTTTCTTGAGAATCTCCTTTATAATACTTTACTTTTAAAGCTATATTTAACGGGATGGTTTCCTGATGAAGTTTTTCTGAATTTATCTCAGCGAGTTCGTGTATTTGAAAATAAAGAATTAATTTAATTGTAATGCTGCTCGAAGGACTAACTATCCAATAATGTCTGCCACCCAGTTCTTTGCTAAGAAGATTTTTATTTGCTAAAAGATGCTTTATATAGTACTCATCTAAATTTGCAGCACTATCTGTGAATAAAACTGCAGGAGGCATTTGGGATACAATTGCATTTAATTCTTCTTTATATGCCTGCGGAATGACAAGAGTAGCGTTTTGGGCTGGGTCTATTTTATCTCTAATAGCAACATATACTTTTTCAAGCACCTCGATATACAAAGTGTCTGTACTAGAGTTGCGAATTGCTAAATCGACTATTTTAACCGATTCTTCATAGCGCGATTGCTCTATTTTGTTTAATCCGGAAATAAGAATGTCTGGTGTTGTCGCATTTTTGTTGCAAGAATTCAGCGTGAAAAAGAAGATAAGAACGAAATATAATTGCTTCATAATTGCTGATGCCTAACTTTTAATGGTCTTCAGGCTTGTCCGATGAACTGATGAACTTTCCTTGACTCAGGCCAGAAATATTGCGCCTCCCACATTATCCTTCGATGCACCGGTAACGCTGCTCAGGCAATTTATTTCGTTTCGCCAGCGCAGAACGCCTAGAAATGCAAAAATAAGCGCCTCTTTAAAACTTACCAGCTCTGGCTCGGGTACTGCAACCTCCATGCTTTCACCCGCATACTGCCGGATCAGTTCTACCAGGAAGGTATTGAACGCGCCGCCGCCGGTAACCAGCATTTTGAGGTTTTTATTCGCTTTTCCTACCGTTTTCAGGCTTTCCGAGATCTGGAAAGCAATGTGGTGGCAGGCGGTATGTAGTTTATCCGGAATGGAAAGGGGGGAAGCTTGCAGCGTTTTCAGGCTATGCGCATCTACCCATTCCTTGCCTAAGGATTTCGGGAAGTTGGCGGAAAAGTATTCGGGGGCGTTTAATTCCTGAAACAGGGTTTCGTTAAAGTTTCCGCTCCGGGCAATCTCTCCGTTTTGGTCGTAAGAAAGCTGCAGTTCGTTGGCCAGAGCGTTCAGCAGCATGTTGCAGGCTGAAATATCGTAGGCAATGCGCCGGCTCTGCTGTTCGAAGGAAATATTGGCAATACCGCCCAGGTTCAGGCAAAAGTCATAATCGTGGAAAAGCAGTTTGTCGCCGATGGGTACCAAAGGGGCTCCCTGACCGCCTAAAGCAATGTCTAAGGTCCGGAAATCGCATACTACGGGCAAATTGGCGGCGGCGGCAATATAGGCGCCGTGGCCCAGTTGCCAGGAAATATGCTGGCCCGGCTGGTGGAAAATGGTATGGCCGTGGGAAGAAACGAAATCCGGCCGGAGGTTATCTTTTTGCACAAAATTCCGGACCAATTGTCCTAAGTAGCTTCCGTAGGCATGATCGGCGGCCACAAAATTGGGGGCGGAGGCTTGGTTTAAGGCCGATAATTGAATAATCCAATCAGAATTATATTCAACGGTAGTTGTATTTAATATTTTATATATCCAATTGCCTTTATCTAACGTAAAACTACAGTATGCTAAGTCGACTCCATCCAGCGAGGTGCCCGACATAAGCCCGATTACGTGAAATGTGTTCATAACTTAAATATAGCAGTTTATTTATGAATCGCACATCGCCTCGGGAACGGTACCTGATTTTGTGACGTTTAACGTGGTAAGTGCAATGAAAAAGAAACTGTTTTAATTTTTTTAAGTTATGAGAACGTTATTATCCAGAGTGGAATCTAAGAAAATTGATAAAGCCGCCGCCATGCTTAAGGTATTGGCCCACCCCAAGCGGCTGGCAATTGTAGACCTTTTGGGTAAAGAAGATAAAATGACGGTGACCGAAATTTATAAATATCTTGATTTGCCCCAGGCGATTGCCTCCCAACACTTAATTACCCTCAAAGACAAAGGGGTGCTTTCCTCCTTTAAGGTAGGCACCAAAATTTATTATTCCTTATCTATTCCCAAGCTGATCGACGTGATCGATTGCCTTGAAGAGTGCTGTACCGATATTTAGTGTTTATACTTTTAGATTCAGAGCAAAAAAGGAAGGCCCGTAAGCCTTCCTTTTCTTGTTTTCAGCATTTCGGGTATTCTATAGTATGCTGAAAATATTGTAGTTCAACCGGTTTATCTTTTTATGAGTGGCGTTTGTAGGGGTAAATTCAAACTTACTGTTGCCCTGGTATAAGATAACTTTCCAGTTAGGAGCATTAAATAGCTTTTGGAGTTCGTTTGAGGGGATATTGGCTGAGAATCGGGAAGAGAAACCGGCTTTTGCTCTTTCCGAAAAAAGCAGAACAATATTTTTAGAAGAAGTAAGATGTTGGCCATTAGAAATGGTTAAGCTGTCCAGGCTTTTAAGCAAAACATCGTTAATAACTGTAAAATTAAGCGTACTCATGCTGGAAACCTCTGTTTTATGGCGAAAAGTAATATCGAGCTTTAATTCATTCGTATTATTTCCTGCAAAAAGAAGCGGCTTAATAAAATACTGGGTGCCCTCGTTCCCGACATAAAAGGTTTCATATAGGTTTTTGCCTGAGCCCGTGGAGCCGGGTTTAATTCCTGTACAACTGGTGAATACCAGCAATAAGATAAAAAATAAACCGGGTAGTAAGGTAAATGGTTTCAAGGATTTCTGTTGTATTATTTTCCCTTTGTAAATAATCTTCTCTCCATAGCTAAAGCATTAAACAAGCTGTCTGAGAGGCGTTGGGAAGAAGTAAGTGCTGCAATAAAAATAAGTGATTGATCGGAGGTGCGGTAAATATACTCGGTAATAGTCAAACTATCCCGCTGGTAGTGTTTTAAGCAATAGTTTGGGGCGCAGGAAAAGTCTTTGGGATCGGCTTCAGCCCTGCTCTTTTTAAGCCGCTCCAGGGTAGTATTATAAGGAATGCCAATAAATATCTCGTAATCCTGATGTTTAACGTGCTTTAATAAAGGAATCTGAGTCTGCGAATGGTGGTTAAAGTATGTGCGGTATTTTTTCTCCGAAGCCGCTTCAAGGGGCATTACCTTTTCTTTGCTGTGTAATCTGAAGGCAAGGTTGTTGAAAATAGATAATTCGGAAATGTTTTCATTGGAACATGAAGAAAGAAAGACTACTAAAAGAACCAGGGAAATGAAAAACTTCTGCATTAGTTGTAATCAATACTGCTAAAAATAATGGGGATAACTATCAGCTGATAGTTATCCCCATTATAGGAATGGCTTATTCGCCGGTTACAATTGTTTCGTAAGTAACGATCAGGCCCAGGATGCTGGTGTGTTTAATATCTACGGTAGAAACGCGGGTAATACCGCCATTTTTAGCAGCTGAACGGATACTGGCATCGGCATCGAAAAATAAGATCCCTAAAAAGCCGGTAGCTTTTGCATTGCCTACTTTGTTTCCGATTGGGTTGCTGGTTGCGTTAACAGGAAGCGTGATTGCACAGCTGGTCATCATGGCAGCAGCTACTAAACCTAAGGCTAACGTTTTAACTTTTTTTAACATAAAAGATGAAAATTTAAGCTCCTACTCATTTGGCTTTTCGGTTTCGCCCCGTTTATTTAAGTGGGTTCTGGGCTCCACTTACTCATTTGCGCTTTCTTTTCCCTAAAACCGGGAAGCGGGAGTGCATACAAAGGCCAAACATAAATCAAATTTTCGAATATTTATATATATTAAATTCTTGTTATTCTAATATCGTCTTACAGGTTTATTTAAGCGGACAAAAGCAATAAAAAAAGCCACGCTGCAGGCGTGGCTTTACTCTTTTTAGTTTTTAACGTGTAATGCTACCGTTTCCTAATGCTGAATGATTTCTTCCGGTTGTTTTTCCAGGTCGAAAAGATCGTTCAGTACGTCGATCAGGGTTTCGGCTTCACCGCGTTTGCAGGCAGCTTTCAGTTGCAGTACCGGTAACTTAATGATCTTCTGCATAATGGATTTGGTGAGGTCGTCCATGCGCTTCAATTCGTCCGGCCCCATTTTCTTCAGGTAACGCGCCATCTCTTCCTGGCGGATCGTTTCCAGCGCGTTCTTCAGCTTGTGAATGGTAGGCGATACCACCATTTCCTTCGTCCAGTCGTTAAAGCTTTCAATGGATTCGGCAATAATCTCTTTTACTTTCGGAATGGAATCGATGCGCTGCTGCAGGGCGGCAGTGGCTTTGTTCTGAATGGTGTCGATGTTGTAAACCAGCACGCCCGGTACTTTTTCGGCCTCGGCTTCTACGCTCCGTGGCACCGAAAGGTCGATGAAGAACTTAAAGGAAAGTACGTCCAGCCGCTTGATCATTTCGGTCGTGAAGAACGGCGAATCAGTAGCGATGGAAGAGATGATCACATCGGCTTCTTTCATGGCCGGTACCAGTTCCTCAAAAGGAATCACCTTCAGGTCGCATTCCTCGGCCAGGATCTGGGCTTTGGCCAACGTGCGGTTGGTAATGGTAGTATTTTTGGCGAAAGAAGAAGCGGCTAAGTTACGGCAAACATCCGCGCCGATTTCACCTAAGCCAACTACTAAAATTTTCGGGTTATCGATATCGGCAGTAAGTTCTTCTACCAGCTCTACGGTGGCGTAAGAAGTAGAGGCGGCGCCATCGCGGAAAGAGGTTTCCTGTACCACGCGCTTGTTGGTGAAGAAAATGGCGTGCATCAGGCGGTGCAGGAACGGTCCGGCAGCGTTGTTGTCGGCCGACCACTGGTAAGCGGTTTTTACCTGGTTCGAGATCTGCATGTCGCCGATCACCTGGGCTTCCAGGCCCATGGCCACGTCGAATAAGTGCTGAACGGCGTCCTGCTGGTTATTCAGAATGGTGAAAAAATCGAAATACTGGCTGATGTTTCCAAGGCCTTTGGCAATGCCGAGGAGCTTAACGATCTCGGTGCTGCAATCCTCGTCGGCACTGTAATATACTTCCGTGCGGTTGCATGTAGAAAGTATCAGTACATCAGTGGTTTGAATACAATTTTGCACCAGCTGCATGAACTGCTTGCAGGCGTTTTCGTCTAAAGCAATAAGTTCGCGGATGGCCAGCGGCGCTTTTTTATGGGAAAGACTAACTGCTTTAAAATTATGAAGCATAGTAAATTACTCGTAACCAGGGCGCAAAATTACGGCTATATTACCTAATAATAAAGCCGCACCGCTTTTCGGTTCTTATTTAGAACGTTTATAAATTATGCGGAAGCGGATGACATCCCCGGAAGTAGAACAAAATTTCCGCCGGAAAATTGCACATTCAGGATTTTTTTCCGTTGATTAAGTGCCGCGTTCCGCCGCTTCGGCTTTTAAATATGATTTCTGCAATTTACACTCAAAAAAACCGCATAAAACTCATTATTGTAATAGTGGCCCTCCTCATCGGGGCCGGAACGGTGGTGTACACCAATATCCTGGTGCAAAAACTGGCCGAACGCGAACAGCAGCTCATCGATATTTATGCCAAAGGGCTTCGTTTCATGGTAAGTTCCGAATCGGACGACAATACGGTTTTCATTCAGGAGGAAATTATTGAAGCCAATAAATCGGTACCCGTTATTCTGACGGACGGCGACGAGAACGTGATGGATTACAAGAACTTCAAACTGCCGGAAGAAATTTCGGAAGAAAAGAAGGCCAGGCTGCTGCGCGAAGAAATTGCCGAAATGAAGGCCCAGCACCAGCCCATTGTAGTGGAGTTCGGCGAAGGCTTCAAGAATTACATTTTTTACAAAGATTCTAAGCTGCTTACCCAGTTGCGGTATTACCCTTACGTGCAGCTTACCGTTATTGCCTGCTTTGCCTTAATGGCTTATTTTGCTTTCAGTTATTCCCGCAAGGCCGAACAGAACCGCGTTTGGGTGGGCTTGGCCAAGGAAACTGCCCACCAGTTGGGTACCCCGCTTTCCAGCTTAATGGCCTGGTACGAATACCTGAAATACACGCCAAAATTCGAGAACGAGCCGATTGTGGAAGAATTGGGCAAAGACGTGCGGCGCCTGGAAATTATTACCGAGCGTTTCTCCAACATTGGTTCGGTGCCGGTCTTAAAAGACGAGAACATTCTGAAGGTAACCGAAAATGCCATTTCTTACCTGGAAGGCCGGGTTTCGAAAAAAGTGCGCTTTACCATTCAGGCCGATTTTCCTTCGCATATGCCGGCCAAAGTGAATATTCCGCTGTACGAATGGGTGGTGGAAAATATCTGCAAAAACGCCATCGATGCCATGGAAGGCAAGGGCAGCATCGATGTGCGGCTGAGTCTGGCAGGAAAGAATTTTATTGCCGTAGACATCCGCGATACGGGCAAAGGCATTCCGAAAGGCAAACTGAACGACGTTTTTCTGCCGGGTTATACTACTAAAAAACGCGGCTGGGGCCTGGGATTGGCGCTGGCCAGGCGCATCATCGAAAATTACCACAAAGGCAAATTGTTCGTGAAATGGAGCGAAGTAGGCAAGGGGACGATGTTCCGGATCATGCTGCCGCGCTGAACCGGAATGCCGGCTTTTACTTTTTTAGGTTGAAAGCATAGGGTTTTAGCGGCCGTAACTATTTTCTTTAAGAGCGGGTTTGAATTTCGTTTTTACAGATGAGAAAAATAGATTTTAAACATGCTCCAACAACTAATTAGGCGGAGTTTTTCAATATTTCCTTATCTTTTGAGCCTAAATTAGGAGCAATGACCTTCAGATCACTTTTCCGCAAGAAAAACATTGAACAGCTGATGGGGGAGCCCCACTCGGAAGACCACCTGTATGGCGGCCTGAAACTGGAACGTAGCCTTACCCTTCGTGATTTAACCGCGCTTGGCATTGCGGCCATTATCGGGGCCGGTATTTTTAGTACCATCGGGAATGCGAGTGCCGCGGGCGGGCCGGCGGTTTCATTGCTTTTTATTTTTACGGCTATTGCCTGTGCTTTTTCAGCCATGTGCTACGCCCAGTTTGCTTCCACTATTCCGGTGTCCGGCAGCGCCTATACCTATGCGTATGCCTCCTTCGGCGAATTGGTTGCCTGGATCATCGGCTGGGATCTGCTCATGGAATATGCCATCGGCAACATTGCCGTAGCTATTTCCTGGTCCGATTATTTTACGTCGTTGCTGGAAGGGGTTGGGTTGCACGTGCCTGCTTACATGACCATGGATTTTCTGAGCGCCATGCGGGGGCATTCAGAAGTTTCCGCAATGCTGGCCTCCGGAACGCCCATGCAGGATATTCCGGCCCGGTTGGCGGCCGCTTATGAAGCCTGGGCAACAGCGCCGGTCCTGGGGCCTTTGCACCTGGTAGCCGATCTTCCGGCGCTCCTGATCACGGTGCTGATTACGTACCTGGTTTACAGAGGGATTAAAGAATCGAAGCAAACGGCTAACCTGCTGGTGTTGCTGAAATTGATCGTGATTCTGCTGGTAATTGCGGTCGGCGCTTTTTACGTTCGGCCAGAAAACTGGAGCCCTTTCGCGCCAAACGGTGTGGAAGGCATTCTGAAAGGCGTATCGGCCGTTTTCTTTGCCTATATCGGTTTCGATGCTATTTCTACTACCGCCGAAGAAGCTAAAAACCCGCAACGTGACCTGCCCCGGTCCATGATCTATGCACTGATCATCTGTACGATGCTGTACGTAACTATAGCCTTGGTTTTAACGGGCATGGTATCGTATAAAGAACTGGCGGTCGGCGATCCGCTGGCATATGTATTCGACCGCCTGGACCTTGGCTTTATGGCCGGTATTATTTCGGTAAGTGCGGTTATTGCCATGGCGGGTGTGTTGCTGGTTTTTCAATTGGGCCAGCCCCGTATCTGGATGAGCATGAGCCGCGATGGCCTGCTGCCAAAGGTCTTTTCCCGGATTCACCCGAAATACCATACGCCTTCTTTTGCTACCATCGTGGCCGGTTTTGTGGTAGCCGTACCGGCTCTTTTCATGAACCTGACCGAAGTAACCGATCTGACGAGTATCGGAACGCTATTCGCTTTTGTGCTGGTTTGTGCCGGTATCCTGATCCTGGACCGCGATCCGGCCCACCGGGAGCGGGCAGGATTTAAAGTGCCGTATGTAAGCGGCCGCTTTTTATTTCCGCTAATTCTGGCGTTGGTGATGCTGGCCATTTATTTATACCGGTATTTCGATCTGCCGGAAGCCACCCGAAGTGCTGCTTCTTCCTGGGAACTGATAACTGCCAGTTTCTTCGATTTCAGCGGCGGCTGGGAAGTAACGCAACATAAGCTCCCCATGATCGGGTTTATGCTGGTTTGCCTTGCACTGGTGTATTATACCTTTAAATACAATCTTTCCCTTATTCCGGTGTTGGGCCTGGTAACGAACCTTTACCTGATGACGGAGCTGGGCATTACGAACTGGGCGCGGTTTCTGATCTGGCTGTTGCTCGGGCTCGTGGTATATTTCCTCTATGGCCGCAAGCACAGCAGGCTGAACCAGTCAAACGCGTAGGCTGAAGATATTGAAATCGTCTGGGGAAATTGAAAGCAAAAGCCGGGTGTTCCTGTTCAACTCCTTGCAGGTTTGTTCCTTTGTAACTGACGTTCGGCAAGAGTTTTTTGTCCCCCTTTGGAGGGGGCTGGGGAGGATAGGAGAATTATCTGAATTTTAAACAAGATCAAATAAAGTGAAAATCCTCCCCCTACCCTCCCGAAACAGGTTCGGGACAGGCTCTCCAAAGGGGGACTTTTTACATATTTGCGTAATGCCGGTTAGTAAACCTGAAGCAAACATTTTTCGGAGCGGATTTTTTAGATACTTAGTGGCGGCCCTTACTTTTTTTGCCGCTACGCCTACGGTTTTTGCCCAGGTTGCCAACGATAATATTGAGCAGCGCCTGAAACTGAAGCCGGAACAAAGCTGGCCTTCGAGCACCGTAAACTGTACCGTGCAAAGAACCTGCGTAGATGAAAAACTCACCGGTAAATGCGTGGAATACCACAACGACCAATGGTTTGAATTTACGCCGCCGGCCCCCGGGCAGTATTTTGTAAACATAAACGGGCAGCAGTGCCGTGACACCCGGGGCGTACAGTTGGTTGTACTTACCGGCAAGCCCTGCGAAGTGGAAAGCTACCAAATCATTTCCTGTACTTCCCTGGGCACCCAGGACGATGTATTTGTTACTCTGGAAAATCTGCAGGCCGGAAAGCCGTATTTGCTGAACATAGACGGTTACCTGCACGACCAGTGCTGGTTTGTGCTACAGGTAAGCCGGGAGCCCAGAGGCTTGCCGGCTTTTACCACGCTTCCCATTCCTTCCGGGTTGCCTTCTTCTAAAGTTTGTACCCTGAACTGGCACCTGCTGGATACGGTAAAAGCACAGCGTTTCAGCATTATGCGCCGCGAAGCCAAAGCTTTTAAAACTACCGAAGTGGCAACCGTGCCGGCGATCCGCGATAGTTATGGCGCTTTGTTCCCCGATTACACGTTTATCGATACCTTGCCAATGCCGGGAAATTACTTTTACCAGGTGGTAGCCGATGGGGCAGAGGCGCCGGTAATGGTTTTGCAGGAATGGCGAAGCTGGCGCAAACTAACGGCCCAGTCGCCGGTCTGGCTTAACCTTCCCTTAGATAAATACCCAAACGGAGCCGATATTGCCGTGCTGGTAACCGATCCTGCTTCCGGACGGGTGTTGCGCAAAGCCCGGTTTATCCGGAAGAAAAAAGAAAGCAATCAGAACAAACTGCTTATCAGCGACTGGCAACAGCAAGGAATCCGGCAGATCCTGGTCCGGATAAGCTGGCTGAAAGGCGGGAACCAAACCGAAAGTTCAGAAAAGCTGGTAACCCTGCCGGAGGCCGAATAGTATTCCCTGACTTTAATTTTCTGCCGCTGCTTTTATTAGATTCGACATCCTGCAAGTTTAGGCGAAGCCGTAACTTGTAGGTAACCATTTGGTCAGTTTGTAACTGACCTTGCCTGCAAGGCAATAAACGCCTGCTATGAATACTGAAATATTTGATCAGATACTTCCGCCAGTTACAAACTGGCTAATTGAAAAAGAGTCACAAGTTACGCTTCGCTAAACTTGCGACAAGTCTGGGGACCTTATTGGCTCTCAGTACCAAATCCCAATTTAACGTTTTACCAGTAGCCGACGAGTTGTTTCGCTATCGCTCAACATGACAACCATTTTTGAGATAGCTTCTAATAGAAAAAAGTTACAAGTTACGCTGGCGCTAAACTTGCGACATGTTTTGTTTGGTTGTGTAACCTCAGTTAGTAAAGATGTCAACCTAAACCTCCGCTTCCCATTCCTGGTAGAACTGGTTCAGGAACGTTTCCATGAAGGCATGGCGTTCTTCAGCCAGTTTCCTGCCGTGCGCGGTATTCATCAGGTTTTTCAGTTTCAGGAGCTTTTCGTAGAAATGGTTAATGGCCGTGCCGCCGCTGTTTCGGTATTCCTCCGATGTCATATTTTCTCTGACGGCAAGTTCCGGGTTGTGCATCAGGTGGCCTTTCCAGCCGGCGTAAGCAAAGGTGCGGCCTATACCGATCGCACCCAGGGCATCGAGCCGGTCGGCATCCTGCACAATCCTGCCTTCCAGAGTCTGCATAGGCTTGTTGTTCCCGCCATTGAACGACATCGTGCCGATGATCTCCAGAATGTGCTCTACAGCCGTTTCTGCAACCGCATTTTCCTGCAGCCAGGTTTTTACCTTCTGCATTCCGGCCGTTTTGCTTTCGTTTAGTTTTTCGTCGGCAATGTCGTGGAGCAGGGCGGCCAGTTCACAGACAAAAGCATCGGCGTTTTCTGCTTGGGCTAATTTTATGGCGGTGCTGGTTACCCGGTAAATGTGCCACCAGTCGTGACCGCTGCTATCGGTTGCTAATTCCTGTTTCACAAATTCGCGGGCTTTGGAAAGGATCTCGGTTTGGGTTTGCATGCAGCGGGAATATCGTTTTTGCAAAGTTACTTTTTCCGGGCTTCAAATCTTAGAACCGGTATTCGAACTGTATTGATTTGTGGAAGAATTCAAATAAAAAAGCGCCCGCTGCTAATGCTGCCGGCGCCATACAAACCGTTGGCTGAAAATGGTAGATACCAGTAAGGGGTGGTTATTTTTGTAAGTGGATATTGTCCCAAAGCAAAACATTACCAATCTGGGCATATACCCGGTATGCGCCGGCAGGCAGGGCTGAAAGATCAGCCTTGATATTATTGGTATGAGGAGGGAGGTTTTTGTATTCAATAAGTGGCTGTCCGCTAGTAGCCGGCGTGTAACTTCCGGCAAAATTAAGCTGCGGCTGCGTTGCATCGATCCGGGCAGCCGTAATCCAAATATGCTTAACCGCATTAGAATCTACAGGTGTGGAGTAGGAGTAGCCAAGGATGATGTTAAGCCGGTCTTGGGTTGGGTTTGGGTAACAGGTTAGAGAGATGTTTGATTCCTGAATTTTAATATTGGGGAGACCCACATGCAATACAGGAGTGCCTAATTCATCACGATACTCAAAACCAGTTACTAAAGGCACATCCGGGCCGCTGGTCTGTACGGTTACCTCTTCTTCTTTTTTATCGCAAGCTGTAAGGAAAAGCAGGCCTAAAAATGGTATTAGTTTCTTCATAAAAAGTAAAGTCGTTTCAGAAATATATCTTGTCTGGTCTGATCCAACCGCAAGTTATTAAATTAAATTTGCATCGATGTTATAATCAGGCATTACGTAAACTTTAATTGTCTGAATTAGGGTTTTCAGGATTAAAGGATAGATAGGATTCTTCGCCGAAAGAGTTGTTGCGGTCTTGGGAAGTAAGGAGAGAAATAGAAATTGAGAGGGAATAGAAACTGCTGCTTTAGGCTCAGTTAGGTTTCGAAACTTTCACCGGGCTTTCTACAGCATTTTTCCTTTTCTGAGCATGCCCGGTGCTTTATAAAGTTTTATTTTTTAGGCTATAAGCAGGTTGAACATGGTTGTTGGTGAAAACACGCAACAACGGCGAACAGAAGAACCGGTAATTTAACCTTTATGGAGCGTTGCCTTTTCGATTGAATCCGAGTGAATCCTTTATTAAAATAAAAATCCTGTCTGTCTTTTCAATCCTTAAAATCGTGTTCAGACAATCAGGCTTTCGAAATGCCAACTATAAAACCTGCGCGGATATTCTGATTTGTGCCTTGCCTTATTCCGGATTAAATAAAAAAGGCCTGCCATGGAGTATTGGCAGGCCTGTGGGTTAATCTGAAGTAGTTTATTCAGCTTTTTTATACACCAACAATTGCTTTCCCTGGTCTTTCAGGGTAAGCCGGTTCTGTTCAATTTCATAAGTCAGGGTTTTGCCCGAAAGCAGGCCCAGGTACTCGGTTTCTGTTTGCATGGCGGTTCCGGGGCAGGCCATTCTGGTGCCCGCCAGATTACCGAAAGCTACTTTATCGCCTTTAATTTCGACATAGCCGGTAAAACGGTTACAGCCGCTAACTCCGGAAACCTGTTGCGACTCAGGTTGTAATTCCAGGGTTGGCAGTCCTTTGGTAAAATCGGAGGCCTTTAAATTTTTACCGTTCAGTTGCTGCAGTTGCCAGGTGCCAACCAGGCGGGCATCTTGCAGGAACAGGCCGCAACCGGTATAGCTCTGGGCATTGGCCGTAACTTCCACTCCGTAAGGAAAGGTTCGTCCGGAAGCTTTGTCGGTGCAGGTTTGCTTCAGCAACCGCACGGTTAAGGTACCGGCTTCGGTTTTGGCGCGATAAATAAAGCCCTTATTGTCGGCCATTTTCTGTTCGGTCGGGTCGGGGGCATTAAGCTTCAGGCGGTCGCCGGCGCTTTCAAACACGATGTTTTTATCCAGGTTAAGTTCCAGGTTCCAGGCACCGCCGTTGCCCTTGGCAACAAAGTCAATGCCCTGCTGGCGTTTTGCTTCCAGTGAGGCCGGAAGCCCGTTGCCGTTAGCCCGGCGCAAAACGTATTTATCGGCTGATCCGGAGGAGATCTGCTGGCCTTTCTGATCGAGCATGACCAGAGTATTGCCGGCAATTTTAAACTGGGTATGCCCGGAAGTTTTGGTTAGCTGTACCACCGAATCGGGGCCAATTTGCCAGTTACCTTTTGCCACAAAAGGAGCAGCGGTTTTACCCTGGTATTCCGACCGTTCTTCATAGGTGCCGTCTTTTTGCAGCGAAAGCCGGTAATTAATTCCCGGGCAGTCGGCGCACGGAAGCTGCCCCTGCCACGTGCCGGCAGCAGTTGCCAGCAAAGCCGCCGTACCTCCGGTTTCCGGCGGAGAAAAGGGCTTAATAGGTTCTTTCACCGGCGGATTAGCCGCCTGATAATCTTCCGGAGGGGATTTAAACGCGCATCCGGACGTAGAAAACACAACCAGGCAGCTTAAAAGGGCCAGATATTTCATACCACACATCGTAAGGCAAGCTGAGCAAGAATGACTAAAAGGCGGCAGCAGCGCTAAGAAGTGAGAGCAGGGCACTTTGCCGCTATATATACCTTAAACTATATTAATAGGAAAATGTTTACGGAGAACTGACAAATTAAAACAGCAGTTTTCCGGATTCCCGCATGTGTTTATTAATTCCCCGGAAAAACCTGATTCAGAGGCGGCAGCGATGCCGAAGCTGAATCCACCTGAAAAACAGTAGCATTCCAGCTGAAAAAGTAAACCGAAATGCAGGAATTTCGGAAAAGTTTAAAATTTAATTTCTACTGTTACAGTATCCATTCCGGCCACATAATAATCTTGGTAACGAAGAGTCTTTATGGCTAGTGTATCTGTGATTTCCCAGGTGACTCTCCTTGCAAAATCAGCAGTTGTAAACCTGTAGAAAATGGTATCTTTAGGGAATGACAAATTATCTACTGGACCTGCATAGCCAGCTATTGCCAGCCACACCTTGCTTTTAGGCAGTTCATCAATTAGCTTAATTCTTACCCAGGCCGGAGCATTCACTTTTACTTTAACGTCTTTGTTTTTCCGGCCGTTGCTTAAGTTTGGCGCTTCCTGCCAGTCGGTATAATGCCCTTTATTCGAGTGGCCCATTAACAAATAAGAGCTCTCCGTTTCGGCATCGTAAGAAAAAGAAAAATTGCCGTTGCCATCTGTTCTGTAAGGGTCACCTGCTTTGGAATAACCCGAAGAAAACGTTTTACCCGGCTGATATAGTTGCACGAAAGCATCGGGTACAGGTTTTCCGCTGATGCGCTCTACCACCTGCCCTTCCACTACGGTGGGGCCGCTTCTGGATTGTTCGCAGGAAGTAGCGGCTATGAGCAGTATACATAATGCTGAAAAAAGACGGCCCATGCAGAAGTTATTCATAGACGTGAGTTGTAGGGTGTACAAATACTTACAAGGCGCAGATACGCGAATATCATACAAATCGCCTTGTATTATAACCTAAACAACTGAAATAAATTTATGAATAACAAGCTTTCTTAAGGCTATTCTAACAAAGAGGCGTTTTTGTTGGGCAGAGTTATGCGGAGCAGGAAGTTAAATGTTCTTTTTGATTGTAAAGGTGAAAGCTAAAATGAAGGCTCCATGATAGCAGGCTTGCTTTAAGTTTTAAAGTTCAGCCTGAACTGTAAGCCTGTTTGCTACTTCGCCCGATTCACAATAAACACCCCAATCAGAATAATAACCATTCCCACGTAGTGATACAGGTGAATCACCTCGCCATCGAGCACACCCCAGAGCAAGGCTACAATCGGCATTAAATAGGTAGAAGAACTGGCAAAAAGCGTAGTGGTCATGTGAATGAGCTTGTTGTAAAGCACCAGACCGATAGCCGTACTGGCCGCTGCCAGCAACGCAATGTAACCCAAAGCCTCCCAGGAGCCCGGCGTATGGGCCAGTTTCGTAAAGGCTTCAGTCGTGAAAAGGTACCCAAACGCTAGCGGTCCAACCGAAAAAAGTGCCAGACTCGCCATCGCCAACGCATTCAGGCCGGCCAGTTTGTGCTTGATAATGTTCAGGCTGCCGCCGTACATAACCGTAGCAATTACCACCAGAATCCCATACAAAGCATTGGAAGATGTTTCCTGACTTCCTCCCGAAAAAATAAGCACCGCGGTGCCCACAATGCCGATAATAATACCCGCAATGCGTAAACCCGTAATCCGCTGCTGAAAGAAAATGGCCCCGATAATTAAAGTAAACAAAGCAGTTAGCGAATTCAGTACCCCGGCCAGACCGCTGGCCAGCTCCGTTTCGGCATAAGCAAAAAGAAATGCCGGGATCAGGTTGCCGATAAACCCACTGAAGGCAATCCAGATCAGGTAGCGCTGCTTTATTTTGGTCAGGTTTTTAAGAGCGAACGGCAGCAGGAACAAACACGCCAGGGTAATGCGCAAGGCGCCCAGTTCATCGGCAGTAAAAACTTCCAGGCCTTTCTTGATCAGAATAAACGAAGTACCCCAGATCAGGGAAAGGAGAATTAAAATAAACCAGGCTACGGCCGGCGTGCCGGAAGCAGGATTTTCAACAGGTTGGGTTTGTGGAGCGGTTTTGATGAGAATTGGGCTTTAAAATCGGTAGCAAATTTCCGGAAAAACCCGGGATATTGTTGCTTTGGCGGGAAGTAAATTTTAGCTGCTTTTGCCGGAAAAGGAAAAAGCCGGATAAAACTACCCGGCTCTCTGAATTGATTTTTTTTGCCGTTTGGTGTAGCTAATGGATTGTCTTATTCTGCAAATTTTCAATTTCTGCAAATTCTTTAATTCTGTAAATCCTGATTCAGAAAGAAGGAAAAATCGGATAATGAATAGATCAGCTAATGTGGGGCAGGGACAAGCCCGGCCCGTACAATTTTAAGAATAATTATGTTAGTGAAAATCTTCCTCTAAAAAATAATTCCTTCAAGAGAATAGTCCTGAAAATCCTCAAATCCTGAAAATCCTGATTCAGGCAACTAAAAAGCTCCTGCCTTCCAAAGAAAGCAGGCAAAAAAAAAGCCCTCCCCTAAATTAGGGGAAGGTTGAGTGGGGTCAAACCTCTGCCTCCACGCCGGCCATCGCTACAGCCACTTCCTCCAATATCGCATAGATTTCCGCCGGATCGTCTACAGTTACCAATCTGGTGCGGTAGGGTTTGAAATTTGGCAGGCCGCGGAAATAATTGGCATAATGCCGGCGCATTTCCACAACACCCAGGCGTGGGCCTTTCCATTCCAGGCTTTTCTGAAAGTGCATTCTGCAGGCATCCAGACGTTCGTCTAAGGTGGGTGGCGCCAGAATTTCGCCGGTTTTTACAAAGTGCTTTACTTCGCGGAAGATCCACGGGTAACCAACGGCGGCGCGACCGATCATGATGCCGTCCACGCCGTAGCGGTTTTTGTATTCCAGGGCTTTTTGCGGGGTATCGATGTCGCCGTTGCCGAAGATCGGGATCTTGATGCGCGGGTTGTTTTTTACTTCGGCAATTAAGGCCCAGTCGGCTTCGCCTTTGTACATCTGCACGCGGGTGCGGCCGTGAATGGAAAGCGCCTGAATGCCGATGTCCTGCAGCCGCTCGGCTACTTCGGTTACGTTTTTGGTAGAATCGTCCCAGCCGAGGCGGGTTTTAACCGTTACAGGCAGGTGCGTGGCTTTTACAATAGCCGAAGTCATTTCCACCATTTTCGGAATGTCGCGGAGCAAAGCAGCGCCCGCACCGCGGCAGGCCACATTCTTCACCGGGCAACCGTAATTAATATCGATCAGGTCCGGCCCGGCCATGGTAGAAATTACCGCCGATTCACGCATCGATTCAATATCCGAACCAAAGATCTGAATGCCGATCGGGCGCTCGTAGTCGAACACGTCGAGCTTCATCCGGCTTTTGGCCGCATCGCGGATCAAACCTTCCGAAGAAATAAATTCGGTATACATCATGTCGGCGCCGTTGGCTTTGCAAACCGCACGGAACGGCGGGTCGCTTACGTCTTCCATAGGCGCGAGCAGGAGCGGGAAATCGGGCAGGGAAATGTTACCTATCTGAACCAAAACTATCTAAATCTAAAAATTCGCGTAAATTTACGTCTTTTAAACCAAAAGCCTCCCATGAAAGGTTTCATTTCGCCCGGCCTGCATCCTTTTTACAAACTGCTTCTCTTGCTTGTTTTCATGCTGGCCGGTATTTGCGTGGGCATGTTCGTGGTGCTTTTAGGGCTGAAATTCGGCTACGGCCTTTCCCTGACGGATATTACCATGCTTACCCAAAACCCTCAGGCTTACCCGGATGGGCGGAGCGCGATGGTGTTCTACCAGGTGATCACGCATTTGTTCATGTTTACCATAGGGCCGCTGGTGTTTTTGTCAGCAAGCGAACCTTCCGTAAAACAGTATCTTTTCAGCAAGAAAAACCATGTTCCGCTCCTCGTGATCAGTGCCTTGCTGCTGCTGGTAATTATGCCGGCCAATTCCTGGCTTATAAACTGGAACGCCAAAATGCACCTGCCGGAAGCCTTTGAAGGAATGGAACTCTGGATGAAGCAAAAGGAAGACCAGCTGGGGGAACTTACCCGGTACCTGACGCAATTCAACTCGGTAGGCCAGATGCTGATCGGCTTGGTGGCTTTTGCCCTCATTCCGGCCATTGGCGAAGAACTGGTTTTCCGGGGCATTATTCAGAAGAACCTGGTTCGCTGGCTTAGGAACGAACACGTAGCCATCTGGGTAACGGCCATTTTATTCGGCGCCATTCACGTGCAGTTTTTCGGCTTTTTCCCGCGGGTGGTTTTAGGGGCCATATTTGGGTATTTATATGCCTGGTCACGGAATTTATGGGTACCCATTGCCGGGCATTTCATGAATAACGGGGTTACGGTTTTCCTGCTTTACCTGCAGCAAAATAAAATGATAGAAGCCAACGTAGAAAGCACCGATGCCATGCCCTGGTACTTCGGCCTGGCTTCTTTGGCGGCCAGTTTAATGGTGCTTGTTTATCTGCAAAAACACTATAAAGCAATACCAGAAAACCCGGACGCCCGTTTAACGGAAAACCGCTTCTGAAATTCAGCTTTAAAAATTACGGGAGCTTTCTCAAAACCGAACTAAAAATTACGCATTCATGACCCAGGTACAAACGCCGCCTAAACTAAGTAACATGCAAACCCGCATCCTGGCCGGCCTGGCCGGTGGGATAATCTTTATCGGGGCGATCTGGCTAAGCGAATGGACTTTCTTTCTGCTGTTCGGGGCTTTAACGGTACTTGGTTTACTGGAATTCTACCGCCTGCTTTCGGTAAACAACATGGCACCGAACAAACCGATCGGCGTTTTGCTGGGCATCGGCTTGTTCCTGCTGGTTTTTCTGGATCAGAAAGGGTTATTGCCTGGAAATGCCCTGTACGTTTTGCCGCCGGTACTGATGCTGGCTTTTGTAGCGGAGCTTTTTCGCAAAAAGCAATACCCTTTTGTAAACTTGGGCCTTACGGTTCTGGGCGTTTTCTACGTAGCCATGCCCTTTGCTTTGTTCAGCATCATCGGTTTTCAGAATAGGAATTACACCTGGCAGCCTATTCTGGGTACCATGTTCCTGATTTGGTCGGCTGATTCGGGAGCTTACTTTGCCGGAAAATCAATGGGGAAGAATAAATTGTTCGAGCGTATTTCGCCGGGCAAAACCTGGGAAGGCTGGGCTGGCGGAACGCTGCTGGCTATTGGCGTGGCCTGGCTTTTAGCGCAATACATGACCGATCTGAGTTTTTTCCATTGGGTAGGCATTGCCCTTATTGTCTCGGTTTTCGGGGTGCTGGGCGACCTGGCCGAGTCGCTGATGAAGCGGAGCCTGGGAGTAAAAGACTCCGGTAGCCTGATTCCCGGACACGGCGGTATTTTAGACCGTTTCGACAGCCTTTTAATGGTTGTGCCGTTCATTGTTGCCTTCCTGAAAATATTCTAAACAACATTGTCAGATTTTCCCTTGCTTTTCTTTTTGGCTTATCAGGGATTCTGCTAACTTTGACGCCGAAATTCCTCTTAAATTCCCTTATAACTATGCGAAATACGATGGCTTATAAAGAACCGGCCCCGATCAAAGACAAGGAAAACCCTTTCGAGTCGATGATGTCACGGTTCAACATCGCGGCCGAATGCCTTGGCTTAGATGACGATACTTATAATGTACTGAAATCGCCGGCCCGCCAGGTGATCGTAAACATGCCTATCACGATGGATGACGGCAGCGTGCGCGTATTCGAAGGGTTCCGGGTAGTGCATTCCACTATTTTAGGTCCTTCCAAAGGCGGTATCCGCTACGACAAAGGCGTTTTCCTGGATGAGGTAAAGGCCCTGGCTGCCTGGATGACCTGGAAGTGTGCCGTAGTAGATATTCCTTACGGCGGCGCCAAAGGTGGTATCATTTGCGACCCGACTACCATGTCTGCCGCTGAACTGGAGCGCTTAACCCGCGCCTATACCCTGGCTCTGATCGATACCTTCGGTCCGGATCAGGATATTCCGGCCCCGGATATGGGTACCGGTCCGCGCGAAATGGCCTGGTTAATGGACGAATATTCCAAAACCAAAGGCATGACCGTGAACTCGGTAGTAACCGGCAAACCCCTTGTTTTAGGTGGCTCCCTGGGCCGCGTGGAAGCTACCGGTCGTGGCGTGATGGTTTCGGCAATGGCAGCAATGGAGAAACTGGGCATGGACCCGACCAAATCTACAGCTGCTATTCAGGGCTTCGGAAACGTAGGTTCCTGGGCTGCTAAACTGCTTTTCGATAAAGGCGTGAAAATTCTGGCTGTCAGCGACATTACCGGTGCTTACTGGAATGAGAACGGTATCGACATCGATGCAGCTATTGAGTATAAGAACGCGCACAAAGGTCGTCTGGAAGGCTTTAAAGGCGCTGAGTTGATGGCCGATCCTGGCGATCTGCTTACTTCTAAAGTAGATGTGCTGGTGCCGGCTGCCGTAGAAGACGTAATTACGATTGCCAACGCCGATAAAATTCAAGCCAGGCTGATCGTGGAAGGCGCTAACGGCCCGACCTCTGCCAACGCCGATAAGATCATTAACGAGAAAGGCATTATGGTGGTGCCGGACATTCTGGCAAACTCCGGCGGGGTAACCGTATCTTACTTCGAATGGGTGCAGAACCGCCTGGGTTATAAGTGGACTTTGGAGCTGGTTACCGAGCGCGCCGAGCGCATTATGACCGATGCTTTCGAAAAAGTTTACGCTACTTCGCAGAAATATAACGTTACAATGCGGATTGCTGCTTATATTGTGGCCATCGATAAAGTTGCTCAGACCTACAAGTTCCGCGGCGGCTTCTAAGAAAACGATACCTTTTAACCGGAAAACTGCCGGTTAAACTTCAATAGCCCGGGCTGTGCTACAACCCGGGCTATTATAACTTAATACAAGACCGGCTTACGCGCCAATTATTTTACAATGAAAATTCATAAGGAAGGACGCAGGATTCTATTTTTTACGTTATTAATTCTCCTGGTGGTAAACATTTTTATGTTCCAGCTAAATGCTGCCAACCGCCTGGTAAATCAACTCATCGCCGGCGCTTCCGTAATCGTTTTTTTATTGCTGCTGCAGTTTTTCCGGAGCCCGTACCGCAACCTGCTTCTCCACGAAGACCTTATTATTGCGCCCGCCGACGGCAAAGTGGTAGTAATTGAAGACGTAGAAGAACCGGAATATTTCAAGGACAAGCGCAAGCAGATCTCCATTTTTATGTCGCCGATTAACGTGCACATTACGCGTAACCCGGTTTCCGGCATTGTGAAGTATTTCCGCTACCACCCGGGTAATTATTTTGTAGCCTGGCATCCGAAATCGAGCACCAAGAACGAACGGACTACGGTAGTGGTAGAAAGCACCGCCGGTCCGGAAGTGTTGTTCCGACAGATTGCCGGCGCTATGGCCCGCCGCATTGTGTGGTACGTAAAAGAAGGCGACGAAGTAAGCCAGGGCGAAGAGTTCGGTTTTATTAAATTCGGCAGCCGGGTAGATATTTTTGTGCCCCTGGATACCGAAATGAAAGTGGAGCTTGGCCAGAAAACCAAAGGCGGCCAGACGGTTATTGCCCAGTTAAAAACCCCGGGTTCTTCCTTCTTCGGATAAGCGATTAAGCAATAAGATTAAACAAGAAGCATTCAGAAAAGAAGCCGGTTGCAGATTATGCGACCGGCTTCTTTATTTTTCGAACCATAGGGCAGCGGCCTTTTCGACCCTGAGGAAAACGTTTTAATTCAAATCTCAGCCTTTCACTAAATAACTCCGGGCTTCGGCTTTAAAAATATTGCAATTAAATACCGATTTGTTATAATTGCATATGCCGATTTATTCAGCTTAAGCCCAGCGTTTATACATGAAACTTTTCCTCCGGAATTTTCTTAATTCTGTTTCAGGTTCCCGTACCCTTTTCCCGCTTGAGCACCGGCTATTTAATCTCTCCAGTTTTTTCATCACAGCCTATGCTGCACTGGCCTCTATCATAAATCCCATAATCGGGCTGGAAATTGAAAATACCATTTTAAGCGCCATTGGAGTGTTAATTTCCGGGGTGCTTTTTTACATTGCCCGCTACCGGGGAGGCTTTTCGGTTTACCTGATCTTTTGCTACGTGCTGGCAACCATAACAGTAATGGGGAGCATGTACTTTTATAATAACGGCATGGGCGGCACCACCTTCTATGTGTACATTATGCTGCTCAATATTTTTGTGCTGGTAATGCCGCCCCGTTATCATTATGGGGTATTTGGCATTTTGTATTGCAGCATTGTGGGCCTGATTGCCCTGGAGTATTTTTATCCGGAGTGGGTGGTACCTTACCATTCCCGGGAGGAAAAAATATTAGATCATCTTACAGCGCTTTTGTTTTCCCTGCTTTTTACGGTAGTGCTTATCGTGAATTCCCGGAAAAGTTATTACCGCGAACGCCACAAAACCCTGCTTCAGAATGCCGAATTGCGTGCCTTGAATCAGCAGATCAAACAGCAGCAGGCCGAGCTCGAAAATGCCGTTTTACTGGCCAACGAACGCCGCGAAAATATTGAAACGCTGCTGAACGAATTAAACCACCGGGTTAAAAACAACCTGCAGGTAGTAAGCAGCTTACTGAAACTGCAGGCTCAGGCCATTTCCGACGAAAAAGCAAAAAGCGCCATATTGGAAAGCAAAAACCGGCTTTCTTCCATGATCCTGGTGCATAAACGCCTCTACCAGAACGAAAACATTACTAAAATCTTTATGCCGGAATACCTGCAGGAGCTTTCCGAAAGCGTAATGCTTACCTACCACGGCCAGCTCGACCAGGAAATGGTAAGTTACGAGGTAGACGGCGTCTGGCTTCAGGTAGAAAAAGCGATTCCGGTAGGCCTTATCAGCAATGAGCTTATAACCAACTGCTTTAAACATACCGTTAACGAAGCCGCCGGCCGGAAAATTTCGGTTAAACTGGCCAAAACCGGCGAGCAGCACCTGCTTTCCGTGTCAGACAACGGCGCCGGCTTTCCGGAAGTACACCAATCTAAATCGTTTGGCCTGGAACTGGTAAAATCGTTGGTTACGCAACTGAACGGCACGTATAAGATCTCTTTCGAAAAGGGTACCCGCTGGGAAATCTATTTCAACTAAAACCAGCTGCTCATGAGGCCAGCCAGCTTCTCCAGGTAAATTTTATCAGTTTCGTCAAAGTCATCCAGCTTATCGCTGTCCACATCCAGTACCATTACTACTGCATCGTTTTTGAAAACCGGTACCACAATTTCCGACTTGGAAGCGCTGCTGCAGGCAATGTGTCCCGGAAAGGCTTCCACGTCCGGAACCAACACCGTTTCGTGGCGGGTATAGCAGGCACCGCAAACGCCCCGGTTAAATGCAATGCGCGTGCAAGCCACCGGACCCTGAAACGGACCCAATACCAACTGCTCCTCTTTAACGAGGTAAGCGCCAACCCAGAAGAAATTAAAAACCTCCTTCAAAGCGGCCATGGTATTCGCCAGGTTTGCGGTCAGGTCTGTTTCCCCGGAAGTTAAAGCCTCAAGTTGCGGCAGTAATTGTTCGTATTTTTCAGCCTTTGTACTGTTGGGTGAGATTGCAATTGTTTCGGCCATAAGTTAATGTACTAAATTTTTAATGTGGTAATGTGCTATTTTGGAATTTGAAAATGATTTGGCTAAAGACGTCCTGGACTTTAAAGCTGAAAACGCTACTGTTTCAGCTTGAAAAACTGGAAATAGAATTCCAGAAATTAAAATTTCAGAAATTACCAGAAGCTATCTCCTAAATACACCTGTTAACCTGAGCGCCAGCGAAGGACCTTGTCGGCTAATAGCAAAGAAGCCGGAAATAACTGCTGTACTTTACGCCGACGAGTTGTTTCGCTATCGCTCAACATGACAACCATTTATTAGAAATTACTAATCACTAATCATTATTCACTAATCACTATTATGTAAGAACAGCTGGTCTTCGCCAATTAAAGTTGTTTCGGTTAAGGTATTCAGGGATAGTTGCGGGGCGGCAATGCCGTTTCCAAATTTCTTCGGACTCCTGAAAACCCGCGCTTCATCCCATAAATTGTTTTGGATAAAAGCATCGAGCAAAAACGTGCCGCCTTCTACCAGTACCGACTGAATCTGCCGCCGGTAAAGATCGTAGAGTAATTGCGCTAAAAAGTCGCTGCCTGCTTCTAAACGTACCAGCTTCAGGTTTTCGTGTAATTGCTCCTCTCTTAAAAGATTATATACAATGGTCGGCTGGCTTCGGTCAAATAAATGCAGGTTTTCCGGCAGCGTAAGATTGTTGTCGATTACCAACCGCACTGGGTTCTGTCCTGTCCATTCCCGTACGTTCAGTTTTGGATTGTCGTGCAGGGCGGTCCGGGTACCTACTAAAATTGCCGCTTCTTCAGTTCGCCATTTGTGCACCAGGTATTTGGCCAGTGCCCCGCTTACCGGTGCCGTTTCATATTCCGGTTTGGCCAGAAAACCATCGCTCGTTTGCGCCCACTTCAGTACGATATAAGGCCTTTGCTTTTGGTGAAAAGTAAAAAAGCGCCGGTTTAAAAGAGTACCCTTTTCGGCCAGAAAACCGGTTTCAACTTCAATACCTGCTTCAAGCAGCTTTTTTATGCCCCGGCCGGCAACCAGCGGGTTCGGATCTGTGTTGCAGATAATTACTTTTTTTACCCGGTGCTTAATTAACAAGTCAGCGCAGGGAGGCGTTTTTCCGAAATGGGAGCAAGGTTCCAGTGTTACATAAGCGGTGCTTTCCGGCAGGAGATTTTTTTCAGTTACGGAGCTAATTGCGTTAACCTCCGCATGCGGTTCTCCGTATTGCCGGTGCCAGCCTTCGCCTATAATGCGGCCATTGTGCGTTATTACGCAACCTACTACCGGGTTTGGCCGGGCAAAGCCTTCGCCCAGGGCTGCCAGCTCCAGGGCACGGAGCATAAAAAGTTCGTCGGAGGTAGTCATGGTTCAGGGGAGAAAAGAATGAAGAAAGACAAGATCAGAAGCCTGCATTTAAAGAAATCCTTCTACCTTTATCTTTTAGCTTTGTTGCGGAACAGGGTTCCGGGCAATGCAAACTTATTAAAAATAAAACCTTTGCCTGTGAAAAAAATACAGGATCTCATAAACCACATCCGAACCGCCATTGCCGAAGTATACGAAGAGCCCGAAGCCTCTGCCATTGCTTTTTCGCTGTTGGGGCACGTGCTGAAACTCAGCCGCCTGGAGCTTAGCATGCAACGCTTCGATGTGGTAGACCACGAAACGGAAGCAAAAGTAGAGAAGATGATCGCGCGGTTGTTGCAGCACGAACCTTTGCAATACGTTTTGGGAACTGCCCACTTTTTTGGCCTGGAGCTTACCGTTAATTCGGCAGTGCTTATTCCGCGGCCCGAAACCGAAGAACTGGTAAACCACATTGTAAAAGCGCATCAGCATGAACCTGATCTGCACATTCTGGATATTGGCACCGGCAGCGGCTGCATTCCTCTGGCCCTGGCCGAAGTGTTGAATCCCGCCAAGGTTTACGGCATGGATATTTCTGAAAAAGCGCTGGAAGTGGCCCACGGTAATGCTTTGAAATACGGCCAGCCCATCGAGTGGCTGCAGGCCGACATTTTCGAAGATAACATTCCGGTAAAAAAACGGACACTCGATATAATAGTAAGCAACCCGCCGTACGTTCTGGAAAAGGAAAAAGCCCAGATGCGGCGCAACGTGCTCGATCACGAACCCCACCTGGCGCTTTTTGTACCCGATACCGACGCGCTGCGCTATTATAACCGCATTGCGGACGTAGGCCGGAAACTGCTGAAACCGGGTGGCAGACTTTATTTTGAGATAAACGAGCAATTCGCCGCCCTAACAGTAGAAATGCTGGAAGAAAAGCAATACCAACAGGTAACCCCGATTCAGGATCTTTTTGGCAAAGACCGTTTTGTAGAAGCCCGCTGGCCGGGCGTTGGAAACGAAGGTAAAACGCTTTAAATAAAAGGAAAACATATTATAATTAGGACGTTTTTTTTAGAATATTGTCCTAAATTTGCCTGCCCTAAAAATGTTCCGGCTGAAATGAACTGTGCCCGCGGCAGGTTTATATTTTTCTCCGCCGGAAGTTTTAATTAAAGGACACTAATTGAATTTTAAACAACGACTGCTATCATAAAAGGATAAATACTGTGTACGACAAACTGGTAAAAAAAGAAGCTAAACTAGCTGTAATCGGACTTGGTTATGTAGGGCTTCCGATCGCCCTGGAATTTGCAAAAAAGATCAAAGTAATCGGCTTCGACATCAATGCCAAGCGCGTTGAAATGATGAAGAACAACATCGACCCAAGCGGCGAGCTTGAATCTTCAGCCTTCGAAGGATGCGATATCGTTTTCACCGACAGTCTGGACGTCTTGCGCGAAGCGCAATTCTTCATTGTGGCCGTGCCTACGCCGATCGATGAGCACGCTATGCCGGATCTGAAACCTTTGCTTGCTGCTTCTAAAACGGTAGGTAAAGTGCTTAAAAAAGGCGATTATGTGGTTTATGAATCAACCGTTTATCCGGGCTGTACCGAAGACGACTGTATTCCGGTACTGGAGGCGGAATCCGGCCTGAAATTCCCGGGCGACTTTAAAGTGGGTTATTCTCCGGAGCGTATCAATCCGGGCGATAAAGAGCACACGTTAACCCGTATCGTGAAAGTAGTTTCCGGCTGCGATGCTGAATCTTCCGAAGAAATTGCCAAAACCTACGAGCTGGTGGTGGAAGCCGGCGTACACCGCGCGTCTTCCATTAAAGTAGCCGAAGCTGCCAAGATCATCGAAAACACCCAGCGCGACGTAAATATCGCCCTGATGAATGAGCTTTCCCTGATCTTCGACCGTTTAGGCATCAATACCTACGAAGTACTGGAAGCCGCCGGAACCAAGTGGAACTTCCTGAAATTCTCTCCGGGTCTGGTTGGCGGTCACTGCATTGGCGTAGATCCATATTACCTGACTTACAAAGCCAAAGAACTGGGTTACGATGCCAAAGTAATCCTGAGTGGCCGTACCACCAACGACAACATGGGTGCTTACATTGCCAAGAAAGCCGTGAAGTTAATGGTGAAACAGGGCAAAGACATTTCCAACGCGAAAGTGCTGGTAATGGGCGCTACTTTCAAAGAAAATGTAGAAGACATCCGCAACTCCAAAGTGGCCGACGTGATCAACGAACTGAAAACCTTCAGCGTGAATGTTGACGTGGTAGACCCTTTTGCCGACTCTGATGAACTGCACCACGAATATGGCTTCAGCCTGGTAGAAAAACCCGGTAACGATTACGATGCCGTAGTAGTAGCGGTAAACCACAAGCAATACCTCGATCTGAACGAAGATTACTTTAAGTCTATCACTTCCGAAAACCCGGTGGTAATGGATATCAAAGGGATCTATCGGAACAAATTCAGCAGCGACGGTATTCAGTACTGGAGCTTATAATTTAGGAACATTTCTGTTTTGGAAGAACGTAAAAAGATACTGGTAACCGGCGGAGCGGGCTATATTGGCTCGCACGCTGTTGTCGAACTTTATCAGGCAGGCTTTGAGCCTGTAATTGTAGACAACTTCGTTAACTCCCAGGAATCTGCTTTAGATGGTGTTGCTGCTATCCTTGAAAAGAAAATAGCATGCTACCGCCTTGATTGTGCCGACTATAATGCTTTCCGGCAGGTATTTGAGCAGGAAAAGAATATAGAAGGTGTAATTCATTTTGCGGCCTATAAAGCAGTTGGAGAGTCAGTTACAGAGCCTTTGAAGTATTACCATAATAATGTTGGCTCTTTAGTTGTTTTACTGCAATTAATGGAAGAATACAGGATCCCGAATCTTGTATTCTCTTCTTCCTGCACCGTTTATGGCATACCCGATCAGTTGCCGGTTACGGAAGCTACGCCCGTTAAAAAGGCAGCTTCCCCTTACGGAAATACGAAGCAGATATGCGAAGATATCCTTTCGGATTTAGCAAAAAGCGGGACTGGTTCCATCTCAACAATTGCGCTTCGCTACTTTAACCCGGTAGGGGCGCATATCTCTGCCAGAATTGGCGAATTACCATTAGGGGTGCCCAATAATCTGGTACCGTTCATTACGCAAACGGCTGCCGGCATTCGGGAGAAACTCACTGTTTTTGGAAACGATTATGATACCCCCGATGGCAGTAATATTCGCGACTACGTGCATGTGGTAGATTTAGCCAAAGCGCATGTTAAAGCCCTCGATCGGCTAATGTCAGGCGCGAACCAGCCTCTGGAAATTTATAATATCGGTACAGGACAGGGAAGTAGCGTATTAGAGGTGATTGAAACTTTTGAGAGAGTAACCGGGCAAAAACTGAATTATATTATTGGCAACCGTCGCGAAGGAGACGTTCCTGAAATTTATGCCAGCGTAACGAAAGCAACAGAGGAACTAGGCTTTAAAACGGAGCTTAGTTTGGAGGATGCCCTGAAAAGCGCCTGGAACTGGCAATGCCAGCTTCAGAAAAACCAGCTTACCGCATGAAAATCCTCATTACCGGAGGAGCCGGTTTTATAGGTTCGCACGTGGTCCGGTTGTTTGTAACCAAATACCCGCATTACCAGGTCTTCAACCTGGATAAGCTTACCTATGCCGGGAACCTGGAGAATCTGGCCGACATCGAGGATCTGCCAAATTACGTTTTCCTGAAAGGCGACATTGCAGATGAAACCTACATTCAGGAAACTTTTAAGCAGTACCAGTTCGATGCTGTTATTCACTTAGCTGCCGAATCGCACGTAGATCGCTCCATTACCGATCCTATGGCTTTTGTGAAAACGAATGTGTTGGGTACGGTAAATTTGCTGAACGCTGCTCGCAACCTGTGGAAGGATAATGCAGAGAACAAGCAATTCTACCATATTTCTACCGATGAGGTATATGGTTCGTTAGGGGCGGAGGGGCTTTTTACAGAGCAAACCTGCTACGATCCGCATTCGCCTTATTCGGCATCCAAAGCCAGCTCCGATCATTTTGTACGGGCATATTATGACACCTACGGCTTGCCAATAAAAATTTCGAATTGCTCCAATAATTACGGGCCGTACCATTTTCCGGAGAAACTTATTCCGCTGGCAATCAACAATATTAAAAACCTGAAGCCGGTGCCCATTTATGGGAAAGGTGAAAATGTGCGGGACTGGCTGTTCGTAAAAGACCATGCAGCCGCCATCGATCTGGTTTTCCACAAAGGCAGGGTTGGCGACACTTACAATATTGGTGGAAAAAACGAATGGAAAAACATTGATCTGATCCGGCTGCTCTGCGATATAATGGATGAAAAACTGAACCGGGAAAAGGGAACTTCCCGGCAGCTGATAACCTTTGTAACCGACCGGGCCGGCCACGATTTGCGCTATGCGATTGATGCTTCCAAAATTACGCATGAATTAGGCTGGCAGCCCTCTGTATCTTTTGAAGAAGGGTTGCGGCAAACGGTAGCGTGGTACCTGGAAAACCCGGAGTGGCTAAACCATGTAACTTCCGGCAGCTATCAGACTTACTACGAACAACAATATAACCGGTAAATTATACTAATAATTAAGAGGCAGCCATTTAGAACTATACAGGAATTCAGGTTCGGCTTTAGAGCCGTTCAGAATACCAGTAAACTAATAATTAGTTCTGCATTCGGAAATTATTAATTTTGAATTCTTAATTAATATAAAAGTGTACGAACATCCTTTCCATAATCAGCCCCTGGAGGGGCTTTCCTTTCTGGTAACCGGAGGCGCCGGTTTTATCGGTTCCAACTTGGTAGAATACTTACTTAAATACAAGGCTGGTAAAGTCCGGGTACTTGATAATTATTCGAACGGTTTTCCGAAAAATGTAAGACAGTTTCTGGATAACCCGAATTTTGAATTAGTAGAGGGTGATATCCGTGACCCGGAAACCTGTAACCGGGCATGTGTTGGAATTGATATCGTATTACACCAGGCCGCGCTGGGTTCGGTTCCGCGCAGCATTAAGGATCCGGCAACGTCCAATAACGTAAATATAGGCGGCTTTGTAAATATGCTCGTAGCGGCTAAAGATCAGCAGGTAAAAAGGTTTGTTTATGCTGCGTCTTCCTCTACATACGGCGACAGCAAGGCCTTGCCCAAAGTAGAAGATAAGATCGGGAAGCCGCTTTCGCCCTATGCAGTAACCAAATATGCCAACGAGCTTTACGCCGATGTATTTGGTAAAACCTATGGCATGGAAATTATTGGCCTTCGTTACTTTAATATATTCGGGCCACGTCAGGATCCGAACGGGGCATATGCGGCGGTTATTCCTCTGTTTATTGATGCGGTAATGAAGAACCAACCACCCAAAATGAACGGTGATGGTGGCCAGACCCGCGATTTTACCTTCGTAGAAAACTGTGTGCAGGCCAATATTAAAGCAGCTTTGGTAGACGATCCGGAGGCGATAAACCAGGTTTATAATATTGCCGTTGGCGACCGTACCTCCCTGAACGATCTTTTTAATATTCTGAAAGAAGAAGCCAAGGCCGATATTGAACCGGTTTACGGTCCTGACCGTGCCGGCGACATCCGCGACAGCTTAGCCGATATTTCCAAAGCAAAGAACCTGTTAGGGTATAATCCGCAGGTACGCATCCGCGAAGGCTTACAGAAAACGTACCAGTGGTTTCTGAATAATCAGGAATTTATCTACAACAACTAATTTACATGGCTTAATAGCTAAATGGTTAAATTGTTCTGAAAAGGAATTATTTAAAGCCATTTAATTATTAAGCCATTTAACTATTACAATTATGAAAGGCATTATCCTGGCTGGCGGCTCCGGTACCCGTTTGCATCCGCTCACTTTGGCGGTAAGCAAACAGCTGATGCCGGTCTACGATAAGCCCATGATCTATTACCCGCTGTCTATTCTGATGATGGCCGGTATCCGGGAGATCCTCATCATCAGCACGCCGCACGATATGCCGCTTTTTCAGAAGCTGCTTGGCGACGGAAAAAGCTTAGGGTGCCGGTTTGCCTACGCCGTGCAGGAAGAACCGAATGGGTTGGCGCAAGCTTTTGTGATTGGGGAAGACTTTATTGGCAACGATAAAGTAGCGCTGGTCCTGGGCGATAATATTTTTTACGGCAACGGTTTAGGCGAACTCCTGATGCGCAACAGCGACCCGGAGGGAGGCGTAATTTTTGCCTACCACGTGCAGGATCCGGAGCGATACGGCGTAGTTACCTTCGATGCCGATAATACGGTATTGTCGATCGAGGAAAAACCCCTTGCACCGAAATCGAATTACGCAGTACCGGGCCTTTATTTTTACGACAACTCTGTAATTGAAATTGCCAGGAACCTGAAGCCAAGCGCCCGTGGCGAATACGAAATAACTGACATAAACCAGGAATACCTGCGCAGAGGTACTTTAAAAGTAGGTATCCTGGGCCGCGGAACAGCCTGGCTCGATACGGGTACCTTCAACTCTTTATTGCAGGCTGCTAATTTTGTTCAGATAATTGAGGAGCGGCAGGGGCTCAAAATTGGTTGCATTGAGGAAGTGGCTTACCGGATGAGTTTTATTACTGCCGAGGAATTGCGGGCGTTAGCCAAACCATTGGTAAAAAGCGGTTACGGCGAATACCTTTTACACCTGGCCGAAGATAAAGGAAGATAATTTGGAATTCAACAGGCAATTGCCTGCTTACAAAAAAAACGCACTACAAACGGTGCGCTTTTTCGTGCTAAACGCTACCATTTTAAGGCTAAAAAGTAAAGCCTTAAAGCACGAACCCTAAAAGCAGGCCGAAGATAATGATAAAGGGCGCCGGGATCCTGGTCCATTGCAGCAGGCAGAAGGTGGCTATTACAATTCCGAAGTTTAAAAAACTGGACTCCACCGGATGATAAAGCAAAATGGCTGCCGCGCAAACCATGCCTGAACTAACTGCGTTTATTCCTTCCAGCGAGGCTTTAACCACCCGGTATTTCTTCAGTTCATCCCAGAAACGAATTACAAAGAAGATCAGGAACGTGCCGGGTAAAAAGATGCCTGCCGTGCCCGCCAGCGAGCCGATTATCTGGCCGCCAATGCCGTAGTGGCGCATCGCCAGCGCACCGATGTAGGGCGTAAAAGCAAATACCGGACCCGGCAGGGCTTGTAAAAGGGCATAGCCGGAAAGGAATTCTTCGGAAGAGAGGTACTTTTTAAATTCAACAAATTCGGTGTACAGCAGCGGGATCAGTACCTGGCCGCCGCCAAAAACCAGCGTGCCGTTCCGGTAAAAGTTCTCGAATAAAAGCAGCCCCCGCCATTTGGTAATGCTTCCCAATACCGCTGCTGCTACCAGTACCAGGCCGAACAGAATAAAGTTGCTCCAATCTATCCGAAGCTTTTTATTGGCTTCCAGCGGGTGTTTTTTGAATTTAATGGCTGTAACCGCGCCGCCGCTCAGGAGCAGTGCCGGGAACACCCACGGCGAACGGAAAAAGTAAGACAGGATCGCTGAGATCACCATCAGTACTACTCCTGTTTTGCTTTCAATTACTTTCGAGCTGATCTTATAAGCCGCCATGGCTACAAAACCAACCGCCATGGGCTGAATGTAACGGGCAAAATGCAATGAGATGTGGTTTTGCTGCAGGATGGAAACAGTTATAGCCGCCAGGGTCATGAAAATGAAGGCCGGGGTGACCCAGACCAGCAGCGTGAGGTAAGCTAAATTCGGGCCGCCCAGCCGGAAACCAATGGCTGTGAGGGTTTGGGTGGAACTGGGGCCGGGCAGGATCTGGCACAGCGCATTCAGCTCGATCAGTTCTTTTTCAGTTAAATACCTTCGCTTATCTACCAGCAGCTTAAACATCATAGCCACATGCGCCTGTGGCCCCCCGAATGCCGTAAGGGCGAGCACCAGTACATCTTTCAGAAAAATATAATGACGAAGGCTCAAAAACGTCCGGGATGTTTAAAGTGAGTAACGGTAGGATTTTGTTACAAAAAAGGACCGAAACCTTAATGGCTTCGGTCCGGATTGTAAGGAGCTATTTCTTCAGTAAACCGAGTTCAATTAAGCGTTCGGTCAGGTATTCGCCGGCAGTTGCATCCGGGTATGATTTCGGGTTCTGTTCATCGATGCAGCTTTCCAGGCAGGTAAGGTCCATTTCGGAGCGCGGGTGCATAAAGAACGGAATTGAATAACGGGAAGTATGCATCAGCTCGCGCGGCGGGTTTACTACGCGGTGAATAGTGGACTTCAGTTTGTTGTTGGTTAAGCGCGCCAGCATGTCGCCTACGTTTACCACGATCTGTTCCGGCAGGGCCGTGATCGGGATCCACTTGCCGTCGCGGCGGAGTACCTGCAGGCCATCGGCAGAGGCGCCCATCAGCAGCGTAATCAGGTTGATGTCGCCGTGTTCAGCTGCCCGAACGGCATCGGCCGGTACGCTATCCGGATCTTCGATCGGGAAGTAGTGAATCGGGCGAAGGATGCTGTTGCCATGGTGCACCTTGTCGTCGAAATACGTTTCTTCCAGGCCCAGGTAAATGGCCAGGGCACGAAGTACTTCTTTGCCGGCTTTTTCCAGGGCTTTGTAAGCGGTCAGCGCGGTTTCCTTGAATTCCGGAACTTCTTCCGGCCAGATATTCTCTGGGTATTCTTCTTTTATCGGGTCATTGTCGGCCACTTCCTGGCCCACGTGGTAAAACTCTTTCAGGTCGCCGGTGTTGCGGCCTTTGGCGTGTTCTTTTCCTTTGCCGATGTAACCACGCTGCCCGGCCAGTGCTGGGTTCTCGTATTTTTGTTTTATCTCATCGGGCAACGCAAAGAACTTCTTTACCGTAGCATATAACTTTTCGGAAAGCTCATCGGAAAGGCCGTGGTTCCGAAGGGCAATAAAGCCGATGGTATTATATGCTTCGCCAATTTCATCTACAAATTTTTGCTTCCGGGCAGGATCTCCTGACAGGAAATCGGCCAGGTCCAGGGAAGGGATTCTGTCTACTAGTTTCTCACTCATGTCTATCAAACTTATCTGGATTTAGAAAATCACGTACTTTGCAAGTTATACAAAATTTTATTTTAATTTAGCGAAATTCAAATTAATCTCTGAAAAATTTAAAACTATGAAAAAACCGAATTCCTTATTCCTGGCGGGCGTTTTTATGCTGGCTCTGGGAGGTTGCGATACCACCAAACAAACCACCGGCGAGTCAACTGCCAACGGCACGGCCGAAAAAGTAAACAAAGAAACCACTGCCGGTAATGTAATGGAAAAGAATGGTTTGCGGGTATACTCCTTCGACGATTCGCCTAAAATGCCGGAAGCCGCCATGCGGGTAAATGAGCCCCTGGCCGGCGCCAATGTGCCTCCGGGACCGGTAACTTTCAACTACGATATTTCCAACTTCCAGCTTACCAAAATGACCGGCGGGCACCACATGGAAGAAATGGCCAACTCCATGCAAGGCCAGCACATCCACAATATCGTTGACAACGAGCCTTACACCGCCCATTACGAAACCAAATTCACGAAAGACATCAAAGAAGGCAATCACGTAATTCTTTCTTTCCTGTCGCGCTCTTACCACGAAAGCCTGAAGCACAAAGGCGCTTACGACCTTCGCACCATTACCGTAGGCAAGCCGAAAGAACCGAACACCTTCGACCTGAAAGGCCAGCACATGTTCTACAGCCGTCCGAAAGGGGAGTATGTAGGTAAGGATACCAAAAAGATCATGCTCGATTTTTACCTGGTAAACACTACGCTTGCGCCGCAAGGCAATAAAGTACGGGCTACCATTAACGGTACCGAATTTATGCTGGATACCTGGCTGCCGTATTCCATCGAAGGTTTACCAATGGGCGAAAACAAAATTAAGCTGGAACTGCTCGATAACGCCGGAAACGTAATTCCGGGCCCTTACAACACTGTTGAGCGTACCATTACCCTGAAAGAAGCTTAATTTAATGTGCTAATTTTTTAATGTGCTAATGGGTTAGTGGGCTAATGAGGTAATGTGACAATGTGAAAATGAGAAAATCTTGCCGATGAAAAGGTTACCGGTATTTCCACTAACAATTTCAACCAAATAGCCTTAAACTCTTCATAAGCCACAATCTAAGCTTATTAAAGCGGCAGCCGGAAACGGTTTGCCGCTTTTTTATGCCAAAACGCTAACGTTCTAGGCCGAAAACTCAGGATGAAAAGATCAGATAGTGATTATTTTATTTTTCTTTTTTATGGTCGGGGAGAATTTAGAAAGATACCTTTTCAGAAATTCAAAAAATCAATTCGCACTACTCCCAATTTTTACATTTCTTCATTCCCGCATTACCAAATTAGCAAATTACCAAATTACCACATTAGCACATTTTCAAATCTCCAAATCTTCAAATTCTCCTGCTCCGATACCCGGAAAAACGCAAGGCCCAGTGTACCGAAACATCGAAATAGGGGTACCAGGCTTTGGTTTGCTGCTGCAGTTCTTCCGGCGAATAAGTGGTTCCTAAATAAGGAAGATCGGTTTGGCGGTAAGCTTTGAAGGTATGCAGTCGCTGCAGCCAGAAGCTGGTATAAATGCGTAGCCCTTTGTGCGTATGGCATTCGTAGCTAAGTTCCGGACCGTGCTGCCGCGTAATGTTGTGCAGGTAAATTTGAGTAGGCGTTTGCCCCTGGTCGCTGAAGCCGGCTTTGCCCTGGATGCGCTGCTCAAAGTACCGGTAACCGGCGCGCAAACTGGTCTGCATTTTTCTGCCGGTAATCCCTTTCCTGACAAAAAACGCGAGCGAATTACTGATGGTCGTATCCAAAGGGCTTTCCGAAAAGTTATCCCAGTTCAGTAAGCCCAGGCGGTTCTCGCGGCGGTAATATTCCAGCTGCAGGGCCAGGTTGCGGGTAAGGTCGTAGCGGAGCTGGTGGGTCTGGTTGAACGTGCGGTTGGCGCGGTTCTTCAGCTGTTCGGTGCTTAGGTCGCGCACCTGGTAATTGGCCTGCACCTGCATTTGCGCCTCCCAGCTGAACCGGCCGGGCGCCCAGATAAAACCGGGTTCGTAATGCAGGCTTCGTTCGGTATAGTTCTCGGCGGTCTGGACGGCTTTTATAAAAACGTATTGCTTGTAGGTGCCCACCAAACCAATATTGGTCCGGAAGCCTGGTAGCCACCGCGACGTAAAAACGATCCGGCCCTGGTACAAAGCTTCGTCGCGGTCTTCGTTGTTCTGGTTACTGGGCGTATTTACGCGTAATAATTCGCCTTGGGCCTGGGAAGAAATGCTATGTTTTTCCGTGAAAAGATACGTTAAATTCAGCCCCCAGGAAGTCGTGTTTTGCAGCAGGTCTTTGGGTTTGTCGCGGTCGTTGTTGTAGCGGCGGTTGCGTTCTTTGTAGCCCAGCTGAGCGCCGGCCTGTAATTTCGGAAGTTTGAAAATGGCCTCCTGCAGCGTTACCAGTTCAAATTGTTCGTAACGGGAATCTGTGGGCCGGGAAGCATTTTCGGTTATGCCGCGGTAGGAAAAAGCCCGGGCCGGCAAAGCCAGGTAATTCGAGCTCCGGAAGGAAAGCTGTTCGGTAGCCACGTACGTGCCGTTCCCGTAAATGGCCAGCGTGTCGCTCTGGATCCGCTGCACGTTGCCCGATAAATAATCTTCGGTGCGGTTGCGGCGGTATTCGGCCCGGAGGCTGGTAGAACCGTATGCGCCGAATTGTTTTTCGTACCGGGCATCGGCCAGTAGGCGCTGAAACTGCCGCGGCGCGAGCGAGGCCTGGCTGAAGAAAATGCTGCCGCCGGCGGATTTTAAAAGCTCGGGTTGGTATTGGGAAACAGTTAATGTGCCGCCGTATTCAGGGCCGGTATCGGCAAAAAGGCTACGGGCATCGCGCTTTACGCCGGCAAAAACGGAATAACTTGTTTGCCAGTCGAATAAGGGGTTGGGGGTGAAATGAAGCTGCCCGGTTAGACTGCTTACTGAAGCCTGGCTGGCGCGGTTATTCTGGTAGAGGAAACGCTCCTGCAGCATCCATTTCGGCCGGAAGCGCCAGCTGTGCTCCAGGTTCGCAAAATAATCTTCCCTGGTAAACCGGTTTTCGGGAAGCACCGAATTATAAAGATGGTCCTGGAAAAGATAATACCGGAGAACCTGTTTCGCGTTCAGGCTGTCGGCGCCGGCCAGGAAACTGTACATGGAAAACGTATTGATCCCAATGCGCTTCGATTTCAGTTCGTAAACGGCTGTGCTGTCCGGGGAAACTGCCCGGACGGCGAAAGGAAAAAGCAGCAAAGCCAGAATAAGGTAAACTTTTGGCACCGGCACGAACAATTTATCTAAATTACCTAATCCAAAGCAGGCCTGCAAGTTAAAGAAAGCTTCGAGGCTTTAATTCTTGAAAAAAAACGATATGGAACGGGTCTGAAAAGCAGAGGTTTAGCTGGAATAGATTAACCTCAGGCAACCAGTTGTGCTTTTTTCGTGTTTCTGCCCAAAAATAACCTGGTAGCATAGTGCCTGAAAAAGGCAGGGATTATAAAATGTTATTATAACTCAGATAGCAGTACTATAAGTAATTGAAATCCTGTAATTTTGAGTTCCGGGAGAATATCTGCAATTTTAATATTGCGCAATGGCAAAGATCAGGAACTGAAAAGCCTGTTTTTGATGTAATCCGGAATGACTTACAACCGAAATTTCATGTATAAACATATCCTTTTTTGTTTCGCATTTTTCCTGGCAGCGTTTGCGGCGGAAGCCCAGAAATACGTCTGGACTACCAAAGTGCTGAAAGTTTCTTCGCAACGCGCCAGCGGCAAAGATCCGTATGCACCCGACCAGGTGATCGGCGAACCGAACGCGCTTCCGCTGGGCGAACCGAACAGCCAGGCCTGGAGCCCGAAACGCGACGATGAAAAAGAAGAATTCATCGAGATCCGTTTCTCAAAATCTTTGGTGGCGCGGCAGGTGGCCGTGGTGGAAAACGTGAACCCGGGTTCCATTACTAAAATTGAACTGGTAGATACCCGCGGCCTGAAACACGAAGTTTATAAAAACGAGATGCCGGGGCCGCTGGCCGTAAAATCGCGGGTGCTAACGGTATCTTTTCCGGCCGCAAAATACCGCACCATTGGCGTGGTGGTTACCATGAATACCGCTGCCGTAGGCGGCGTGAACCAGATCGATGCCATCGGGATTGCCGATACCGAGGAATCTTTTGTCCGGAAAGAGCTTAAAACGAAGCAGGAGGTTGCTTTCGATACGGTAATGGAGAACGTAGGCCCGAATGTGAATACCAAATACGTAGAAACCCGGCCAATTATTTCTTCCGACGGAAAAACCTTATTCTTTGCCCGCCAGGATCACCCGAAAAATACCGGCGGCGCCTCCGACGGCCAGGATGTGTGGGCCTCGCCATTACTGGACATGAAAACCCAGTCCTGGGGGCCGGCTAAAAACCTTCCCGGTCCGGTAAACAACAACGGCAACAACGGCGTGGCCTCGGTTTCGGCCGACGGCAATACGCTGCTGCTCATCAATACCTACCACCCGGATGGTACCATGACCCCGGAAGGTGCATCGGTAAGTACGCGTACCAAAAGTGGCTGGAGCCTGCCGGTTAAACTGAACATTCTGAACTACTACAACAACTCCAAAGAGCTGGTCGATTTCTTTCTGGGAAGCTCCGGGAAAGTGCTGCTCATGGCCGTAGAACGCAACGACGGGGTAGGCGGACAAGACCTGTTCGTGAGTTTTCTGCAGAAATTCGGGGTTTGGTCGAAGCCGATTAACCTGGGAAAAACCATTAATACCAAAAAATCGGAATTTGCTCCTTTCCTTGCCGCCGACGGCAAAACGCTGTTCTTTGCCTCGGACGGGCACAAAGGCTACGGTAAAAGCGATATTTTCTATAGCAAACGCCTCGACGATACCTGGCAGAACTGGAGCACGCCGCTTAATTTAGGCCCGGAAGTGAATTCCAAAGACTGGGATGCTTATTATTCGGTTTCGGCGGCCGGCGAATACGCGTACCTGGTTTCAACGAAGAATGGTACGGAAGATTCGAAAGATATTTTCAAGATCGGGTTAGTTTCCAAATTCAAGCCGGAGCCGGTGGTGCTGGTTACGGGCCGCGTTTTAGATGCCAAAACGAATAAGCCGCTTAACGCCAAAATCATTTACGAGTCGCTGGTAACCGGCGAAGAACTGGGCGTGGCGCAAACCAATCCGGAAGACGGTACTTACACCATTGTACTGCCCAGCGGAACCAGCTACGGTTACCTGGCTGAGGCTGACGGCTACATTGCCATCGACGAAAACCTGGATGCAACTGAAACCAGCAAATACACCGAAATTACCCGCGACCTTTTACTCGTGCCGTTTGAAGTTGGTGCTAAAATCAAGCTGAACAACATCTTCTTTGCCCAGAGTAAATATTACCTCCGCGAAAGTTCTTTCTCTGAACTGAACCGCCTGGTAAAGATCATGAAAGATTACCCGGCCGTAGAGATCCGCCTGGAGGGGCATACCGATAACCAGGGCGATTCGAAGCTGAACATGAAGCTCTCGGTAGACCGGGTAAATGAAGTGAAGAAATATCTGGTAGAAAAAGGTATAGAGAAAAAACGCATCAGCACGATCGGTTACGGCGATACCAAACCGGTAGCCAGCAACGTGAAAGAAGAAACCCGTGCCCTTAACCGCCGGGTAGAGTTCGTGATCATGAAGAAATAGCCTGAACAGTATGGTTTGGTAAAAAAGGGGAAGCCTGCTGATGTATTTCAGCAGGCTTCCCTTTTTGAATTTTTATTTTCTAATCTGGTATTCCTGATTCCGAAAAGCTTTTTACTTCTTTTTATTCGTTACATAATGCACGTACAGATCTTCCACATCTTTGCGGGCCCAGGGCGTGGTGCGTAAAAATTTTAGGCTCGATTTTATGCTGGGGTCGTGGGTGAAACACCGGATCGTGATCATGTTGCCGAGCTGTTTCCAGCCGTAAAAAGCTACCAGTTCGGTAAGAATAGTTTCTAAAGTTTTGCCGTGCAGCGGGTTGTTTTGTTGTTCTTCCATTCCTGAAATTTTCGGTTACCTTTTAGTACCCAAAGGTAACGTTTTAACTTTGCCGGCCCTCTTCGCGGCCTGGTTTGGTGCTGCCGCTGCTGCCCGGGTTGGCAATGGAATCGCGCATGTCGGTATCGGCTTGGATGTTACGCATTTTGTAGTAATCCATCACGCCTAAATTCCCTTGCCGGAAAGCATCGGCCAAGGCTTTTGGAACTTCTGCTTCGGCCTGCACCACCAGGGCTTTGGCTTTCTGGGTTTCGGCGCGCATTTCCTGCTCTACGGCTACGGCCATGGCGCGGCGTTCTTCGGCTCTTGCTTCGGCTACTTTTAAGTCCGCGTTGGCCTGGTCGATCTGCAGTTTGGCGCCAATGTTTTCCCCAATGTCTACGTCGGCAATATCGATGGAAAGGATCTGGTAAGCAGTTCCGGCGTCGAGGCCTTTCTGCAATACCAGCTTCGAGATCTTGTCCGGGTTTTCCAATACTTCTTTATGCGATTTAGACGAACCGATGCTCGTTACAATGCCTTCGCCCACACGCGCCAGAATGGTTTCTTCGCCGGCACCGCCCACTAATTGTGCGATGTTGGCCCGAACCGTTACGCGGGCTATAACGATCAGCTGAATCCCATCCTGCGCCACGGCTGCAACGTTGGGGGTGTTGATCACTTTGGGGTTTACGGAAGTGGTAACGGCTTCAAAAACGTTGCGGCCGGCCAGATCTATAGCGGTAGCTTGCTTAAAGGTAAGCGGAATGTTGGCTTTATCGGCCGAAATTAAGGCTTTGATGACGGTTGGCACGTTGCCGCCGGCCAGGTAATGCGTTTCAAGTTCGGAACTGGTGATCAGGATGCCGGCTTTGGTAGACGTGATCATGGAATTTACGATCAGGCTCGGCGGCACTTTCCGGATGCGCATAAAAACGAGGTCGAAAAGATTAACCCGCACGCCCGAAAATAAAGCGGTGACCCAAAGGTTGATCGGGAAAAAATACAGGAATACCAGGAACAGAATTACGATTCCGGCAACCAGAAACGCGGGGGAAAGATCTTGCATAGTTTTATTTCAGACGTTAGATATTAGACATTAGATGTTAGACTTTTTCTCGCTAAATGGTAGCGGTTTTCTAAAAAGCCAATCAACAATCAACAATTAGCAATCAACAATTAACAATTTAACAATTAAGCCATTTAGCTTGTCTGTTCCACAACAATGCGGTGGTGGTCGATCTTAATAATGCGGATGCTGGTATTGGTGGGAATGAATTCGCCGTTGGTGCAAACTTCAAAGTGTTTCCCGTGAAAATACCCGGTGCCGATAGGGCGTAAGGAAGAAAGCGTGGTGCCTGTTTCTCCAACCTCGAGTTCCGGTTTAATGTCTTCGTTTACCCGCGCTTTGTTTACGGTGGTTAAAGCAAATTTCTGCCAGGTTTGTTTTTTCAGGCCGACGTACACAAAAGCTGCCGTAAGCACCACCGAAATACCCAGTATAAGGTAGCCATAACCGGAGCCCAGGTCGCGGAAACCCATCCAGACGCCAATGCCTATCAGAATTACGCCGGCCAGGCCTACCACCGTAGTGCCGGGCACCAGCACAATTTCGGCCGCCAGCAACACAATGCCAAATACCAGCAACGACACAATCGTGATCCATTCCATATGCTTCGGAAGTTGATGTAATGCTTAAAGATACATTTTTCTGCCGGAAACAAAATTTCAGGAGCCGGGATTGTATTTGATTTTAAAATAACATAGCTTTCTGAAAACTGTTTTAACCTCAGCATGAAGAAGGCCATTTTACTTTTTTTACTGGTTTGGATAGGATTTGGGACCAGAAGTTTTTCCCAGATGAGCCCGGGAGATACGATCCGGAAGAATAACCAGTACCTGAATTCGGTATATGTGGAGGGCATGGGGAACACCATGACCGGTTCTTTTAACTACGAACGCCTGTTCCGGATAAAAGGCCGCACCGATGTACTGGCTTTCCGCGTAGGCGGCATGTGCTGGCCTTTGCCGATGAATAAGAATAAGGAGGCGTATGACATCGACATTCCGATGGAGTTCAGCGTGTTCTGGGGAGCGGAAGGAGTGAAGCCTGAAGTTGGTTTTGGAGTAACTTATAAAATTATTACTGAAAACAACGATGAAACGGGCAAGCTGAAATATGAAACTGCTTTGATGCCGGTTGTGCGGCTTGGCTGCCGGTATGTTTCCTCAAATAACAAGTTTTTCGTCCGGGCTGGGGTCTTGGCTTTGTTTATTGGTTACGACTATATCCTGCCTCCGGTATGGCCTTCGGTAGGTCTTGCGCTGGGTTACAGCTTTGGGAAGTAGCAAAAGCCTGATTTTAATGCTCCGGTAATGAAAAAAACACGGATACTTTTTTGCCTCATTTTGGTAGCATTTTCCAAAGTAACTTCAGGCCAGGTGTTGCCCTCAGATTCAGCTAAAATAGCAGCGCCTTTTCACAATTCGGTTTATCTGGAAATTATGGGAAACGGGTTAGCGGCTTCGCTGAATTATGAGCGGGTATTCAGGTTGCCCAAATCTGAAACCTGGATCGCGGCGCGGGTAGGAGGAGCCTGGTTTCCGGCGGGAAGAGAAGAAGGTTACACCAATTACACTACGCTTGTGCCGGTAGAGATCAGCATTTTTCACGGGGAAAAACCCTGGAAAAATGAAGCTGGTTTTGGTGTTACTTTTATGGAAGAAGCCGATTTTAATAGTGAAAAGCAAAGGCCTGAAAAGCAACAAAATTTAATTCCGGTTTTCAGATTTGGGCGGCGTTATGCTGATCCGGAAAGCCCGTTTATGGTCCGGTGGGGCGTATTGGCGGTGATCCTGCCGGATGAGGTACAGGGAGATTTTCTTCCGCAAGTTATGCCTTGGTTCGGGGTTAGTTTGGGTTACGGTTTTGGTAGAAGGTAATATTTTAATGCTTCAACAATGAAAAAAACACTTATCCTTTTCTGGCTGATTTTAGCAGCGTTTTATCATGCTTGTAACGCCCAAGGTCTCCGTACGGATTCTGCCGAAATGACTTCGGCCTTTCAGCATGGTGTTTATCTGGAAGCAGGCGGTGCCGCTTTATTAGGATCCCTAAATTATGAAATGCGGTACAATTTTCCAACAAGCAACAGGACCATTGCATTCAGGGTAGGCGGTTTGTATCTGCCGGAAGGGAAAGCGGACGGGAAGCAAAAGTACTGGCAGGCTATTCCGGTGGAAGTCAGTACTTACGCCGGAAAGCGTGATTTAAAAATGGAGTTTGGTTTAGGGCTTACTTACCTTCAAAGGGTTTATAAAAAAGATTCAGACAATTACGAAGCCGTGGTTAAAGAAAAGGGCTTTTTGCCGGTACCGCGCATCGGCTTACGCTACGAAAAAGCAGATACGCCTTTCTTTGCCCGCCTGGCCCTTACCCCATTAGTAATCGGCACGCTTAAAAACGATTCCGATTTTATATTGCCGCCTGTGCTGCCTTGGTTTGGGCTTAGTTTTGGTTATACCTTTAGTAAGCAGTAAAAATAGGCCTTTAATACAAAAAACCTCACAGGTCTCCGAGACCTGTGAGGTTTAAGGCAGTAGTTTTTCAGTTTAAAAGCTACCGTTTCTAATACGCTCTGGCAAAATAAACGCGACGCGACGAAGGTTTTCCGGTTACCATATCCACGCCTGCTTCTTCCGGGGTATCCAAGGCAATGCAGCGGATGGTCGCTTTGGTTTCTTCCTTGATGCGTTCTTCGGTTTCCGGAGTGCCGTCCCAGTGCGCCAGTACAAAGCCTGGTTTTTCGTCCAGTACGCGTTTGAACTCTTCGTAAGAATCTACTTTTACGGTGTTTTCCTGGCGGAATTGCAGCGCTTTGTTGTAGATATTTTCCTGAATGTCGTGCAGCAGGTTTTCGAGGGTGTTTTCCAGGCCTTCCAGCTGCAGGCTTTGCTTTTCTTTGGTGTCGCGGCGGGCTACTTCGGCGGTGCCGTTTTCCAGGTCGCGCGGACCAATGGCTACGCGTACCGGCACGCCTTTCAGTTCCCATTCGGCAAATTTAAACCCCGGGCGTTCGGTATCGCGGTCGTCGTATTTTACCGAAATGCCTTTGGCTTCGAGTTTTTGCTTCAGTTCCGCTACCTTTTCAGAGATCTGGGCCAGTTCTTCGTCTTTGCGGAAGATCGGCACAAATACTACCTGGATCGGCGCCAGTTTCGGAGGCAATACCAGACCTTCATCGTCGGAGTGGGCCATAACCAACGCGCCCATTAAACGGGTGCTTACGCCCCAGCTGGTTCCCCAAACGTGTTCCAGTTTTCCTTCTTTGTTCGTGAATTTTACATCGAAAGCCTGGGCAAAATTCTGACCTAAAAAGTGCGATGTTCCGGCCTGTAAGGCTTTGCCGTCCTGCATTAAGCCTTCGATGCAATAGGTGTCTAAAGCGCCCGCAAAGCGTTCGTTCGGGGTTTTTACGCCTTTTACCACCGGCAGGGCCAGATAGTTCTCGGCGAAATCGGCGTATACGTTCAGCATCTGCACGGTTTCGGCTACAGCTTCTTCGGCGGTGGCGTGGGCGGTGTGCCCTTCCTGCCATAAGAACTCGGCGGTGCGTAAAAATAAACGCGTACGCATTTCCCAGCGCACTACGTTGGCCCACTGGTTAATGAGCAAAGGCAGATCGCGGTAGCTTTGGATCCAGTTTTTGTAGGTGCTCCAGATAATGGCTTCGGAAGTAGGACGCACTACCAGTTCTTCTTCCAGCCTGGCCTCCGGATCTACGCGTAGTTTTCCTTTATTGTCCGGATCGTTTTGCAGGCGGTAGTGGGTTACCACCGCGCATTCTTTGGCAAAACCTTCGGCATTTTTCTCTTCGGCCTCGAACATGCTTTTCGGGATGAAGAGGGGGAAATAAGCGTTGGAGTGGCCGGTCTTTTTGAACATATCGTCCAGCACGCGCTGCATCTTTTCCCAGATGGCGTAACCGTAGGGCTTAATAACCATGCAGCCGCGCACGCCGGAGTTTTCCGCCAGGCCCGCGCGCTTTACTAATTCGTTGTACCACAGCGAATAATCTTCGCTTCTTTTAGGTAAACCTTTGCTCATATTTTAATATCTTTGTTAAAGGCAAGCCCTTTCCTGAAAAAGTGATTTTTTTGGTACGGGATTTGCGTTGAAAATTTCTATATTAGAATATCATTCCGGGGTAAAATTACGTTAATTAAGCATATAAACCTTATGCCCGGAGCCTGATTCAAGTTAACATTACTTTCGTTCGCCGGACATTTTTCGAGATAGCCATGAGATTATTATCTACATCCATTTTAATACCGCTGCTGGGATTGGCCGCACTGGGCTGTACCAGCAGCACAGCGTTGCAGTCATCCGAAACCGATGACCTGTACTTTGCCTCTTCGGACCGCACCAGGCGGGTAGAAACGGTGGCGTCGGACAACAGCAGCGGTTACGGAACTGTTTCTTCCGACGAAGCAGTGAATCCGGAATATTCCGGAAACTCTTCATCAGGACAGCAGGCTGTAACGAACAACTATAATTATTACGATAGCGATTACGGCTATTCCTCAAGAACCCGTTACCGTTCCAGGAGCAATTATAATTTCTATGCCGTAGATCCGTTCTATTCCCCTTTCGGTTATTCGGCGGCTTATTGCTATAGTTTATACGATCCGTTCTGGTACCCTTACTGCTATCCGTCGCCGGGCTTAAGCATCAGCATCGGTTATGGCTGGGGTTACGGTTATCCGGGCTACGGCTATTACTACGACCGGCCTTACGGCTACTATCCTTACCGCGGCTACTATGGCGGTGGTTATGGCGGCTACTACCAGGGCTTCTACGATGGCTATCATGCGGGCAATTACGGTTATGGCTACAACCGCCGCAAAGTAAATTATGCCCCGCGTAACGACCGGAGCACCGTGCCTACGAACGTATCGAATTCCGGCGGTTCAGCCGGGCGTCCGGCCATGCCGGGCCGGGTAGCCTCTCCGGGGCAGCCGGGCAGGGTGGCCGCTCCGAACCAACCGGCAGGGCAGACCGGCGGGCGGCCAATGCGGGTTGCTACACCACAGCAGGAAACTAGCCAGCCGGGAAGACCGGCTAATCAGCCTGCCAGAGAAGGACAGGCGCCACAGCAGTTAAACCAACAGCCGGATGCCCAACAGGTTCGTCCGGATAATTACCAGTTCCAGAACCAGCCGCAGCCGGGCAGCCGTCCGGTAAGAGGCCGCGATGCGGAGGTTCCGGCTAACCAGAACGATCAACCTGCTCGTCAGATGGATAAGCCAAGACAAACGGATGCGCCTGCTCCGCAAAGTGCCCCGGCGCAACCGGAACGGCCGGCACGTGGCGGCAGAGGTCTGTTCCAGAGCCGTCCGGCTGAACAGCCAAGCGCTCCGGCCCCGCAGCCTGCCCCGAACTACAACCGGCCTTCGCGCAGTAACAGTGAGTACCGGAGCAACGACGGTGGCGGCAGCAGCGCCCCGGTTTACCGCAACAGCTCGCCATCCAACAGCGGTGGCAGCAATCAGGGTCGCCCGAGCGGTAGCTTTGGCCGCCCGCGTAACTAATATTCTGCAAACAAACTTATGAAGAACCTGAAAATAATTGCCGCCGGGCTGGCTTTGCTGGCCTGGTCTGGCAAAGCTATGGCACAAAATGAAACAGATGCCCTGCGCTATTCGCTGCTGGGCTTTGGCGGAACGGCTCGCGTGCAAGGGCTGGCCGGGGCACAGACCGCTTTGGGCGCCGATGCTTCTACCATGGCCGGCAACCCGGCTGGCTTAGGCTTGTATCGCAAAAGCGAAGTAACGTTCTCGGCAGGCCTGAATTTTAACGAAACCAAAAGCCGCTTCGGCGGCATTTCAACTCCTGACTCCCGCAATAATTTCAATATTCCGCAGCTGGGCATTGTGTTTGCCGACCGGAAGCCGGATGAAGTAGAAGGGAAATGGCGTGGGGGTAGTTTCGGGATTGGCTTTACCCGATTGAACAGCTTTCAGTCCAGAACTTCCTACGAAACCAACTTGGCGGACCAAAACTCCTTTCTGCAATCCTTACAGGATAATATTACCAACTTTGGAATTACCAAGGCTGAGCTTGATGCTGAGTACGGGAATAACGGCGACAATATTACGACTACTGAAGGATTGGCTTATGCTACTTTTCTTATTGATGCCGATACCTTGACTGGTAAATTATTTGTGCCGGGACGTAAGGGAATCGTGAATCAGCAGGAAAGTATTTTCCGGCGCGGGGCGCAGAACCAATGGGATTTCAGCTATGGCGCCAGTTACCTGGACAAGCTCTTTATCGGTGGTTCACTGGGTTTGGTTACGGTACGGTATGAGCAGGAAAGGACCTTAACCGAAACTTCGGCGCAGGAAGAACCCGTTCTGGCTAATTATACTTTAACCGATTATTTCAAGACTTCCGGTGCAGGTATCAATTTCCGGGTTGGTTTGATCTATAAGCCGGTAGATGCCCTCCGGATCGGCGCCAATATCCAGACGCCAACCTTTATGGGTTTAACGGATTACTACAATTCGGATATAGAAACGAATTACCGGCCGGATGTTGTTTCCCCAAGCCGCTTTACCGCCAGGACTATTGACGGACAATTCGAATATAACCTGACTACGCCCTTCCGGGCCAATGGTGGTTTAGCTTACTTTATAGGCAAGTACGGGTTTGTTTCGGCCGATATTGAATACGTAGATTATGGCGATGCCCGGTTCAGTTTTTCCGACGATAACCCCTATGGGTACGATCCCGGTACAAAGTACTTCAGAGCGCAGAACAGCCGGATAAGCAGTACCTACGGCAGCGCGCTGAATTACCGGGTGGGGGCCGAAGCCCGTTTCGATGTGTTCCGGGTACGGGGCGGTTTTGCTTACTACGGCGACCCGTACAAGACCAGCAACGTGGAGCGTAACCGTAAATACTTTACCGGCGGCATTGGCCTGAAAGAAAGCAATTATTTCATAGATGCGGCTTACGTATTCAGCAAATACAACAGCTACTATTCGCCCTACTCGCTGAACGATAATTCGCAGCCGGTAATAAATACCGATAATAATAACTCCAGTTTTGTAGTTACAGCGGGCTTTAACTTTTAAGCTTAAATTGTTACCGTTTCAGATAAAAAAGCGGCTTTCCTTTCAGAAGGGAAGCCGCTTTTTTGTTTCTACAAAGTGCCTTGTTCGATTTAATTCATAAAATGGTACCCTTTCCGGCCGGAAAACTACTTTACATTCACCGTGTAAGTTCGGGTAGTAATTTCGTTCCTTTCGGTAATGGTCGTAAAAGTGTAAACGATCTGGCTGCCTTTTACTTTGTTTGCCGCTACTTTCTCCCGCAGCTTATAGGTATACTTATTGGCCGGAGAGGCGATTGCTTCGTGAAGCGGTTGGCTGGCTTCAGAGCTGGTCGCGGTAAACGATTTAAGCTTGTCCCGGGAGGATACGGTTATCGTTAATTTATTGATGGAATCGCCGGTAGCCAGGGAAATGCTGTTTTCTTTCGGGCTGAAATCGATAACTGCTTTGGGGTACTCAACCTTCACGGTATAGGTGCGGCTGGTGGTTTCATTTCTTTCGGTAACTGCCGTGAACGTGTAAACAACCCGGTCACCCTTTACTTTACTGGCAGCAATTTTATCTAGCAGAACCGTATTGTATTTTCTGGCTGGGAAGGGGATGGTATCATGAAGCAACTTCGCTGAATCGGAACAGCCTATGGTAAATGACTGAAGCCGGTCCATGGAAGAAACGGTAATGGCCAGCTTGTTTACCGAGTCGCCGGGGGCTAAGGCAATGGTGTTTTCTTTCGGGTTGAAATCTATTATCGCTCTGGGGTTTGGCGTGCTGTCGTTTACGCAGCTGCTTATGAAGCCGGTAGCCGCAACCAGACCAGGTAACAGAAAAGATAAAGCGTTTTTCATGGCGAAATGAATATTCAGAAAAGCAAAGTTAAGGTTTATACGGTCTGAATTTTACTCCTGTGATTTGCATTTGGTTTCTAGCTTGTTAATTAGCGAATAAACCATAAAAAAAAGCCCCGCAAATTTGCAGGGCTTTTGTCTGTTTAAGGGCTTTAGGCCTATTTTTCAACTTTTACATCGATAGTAATTACACTCTGAGTAGCAGTGTTTGTAGGTTTTGTTAAAGCCGTAACTTTAGCAATTCCATGTTTCCCGGCTTCAGTTTTAAAAGAGAAAACGTCGCCAACATTTAAGTGCTTTACAGATGAAGAAGGCGTAAGACCCATGTTCGTGTAAATAGCAGCTACTTCATCGCCGTTGGTGGCTGCAGTGAACAATGCCTCATTTGCGCCCATATCCTTGAACATAGTCGCGTTTTTCTTTGTCCAGTTGGCATAATCAGCAGAAGTAATAGCACCGAAAACCTTAGCGCCGTTTGCATCATTTGGAGCAGCAATAGTCGCGCTATCCGGAGCTACATCGCCGGCTACGCTGAAGTAATAGCCGAAATCGATAATGGCAGCGTTTGCTTTTGAGTTAGTAGAGTTAATAACGTCACCTGTTGTAGAAGCGAAGAAGCTACCAGGGGTCGCCTGCTGGTTTCCTAATATTTTGGCAGTGAAAGTATTCATTTCTTTTGGTGCCGGAGGTGCAGGTTGCGGATCATCATTGTCATCACCGCAGCTGGTCATTAATCCTAAGCTGGCAACAGCTAACATCGAGAGGTAAAAGTTTCTCAGTTTTTTCATAAGTTTTTAATTGTGTAAGGTTTATTATGGTTTAATTTATTTTCGAATCGGTTACGCAAACTTAATACCAATTTTACAATATAAACAGCCAGTAAACTGAATATTGGCCGTTAAGGTTGTGCATCTTTTGGCAAAGGCAAATTAATCCGATAAATTTAGCACTTCAAAATTAATTTCCCACTTTAGCTTATGAAATTTCAGGTAAGAAATTTATTTCTTGTTTTCGCCCTTTTGTTTGCTGCCAAAGTTGCTTTGGCCCAGCAGAAACTTAAGATCACCACGGAAGATATCTGGCAGAAAAATACGTTTGCCGTGAAATCGGTTTATGGCGTAAACTGGATGAAAGACGGGCGCTATTATTCTTCGGAAGTGGCCGATAATGCCAACAAGGCCGTAGATATTGTCAGGTTCGATGTTACCACCGGCCAGCCGGTAAACACCCTTATAGAAGGGGAAAGCCTGCGGCCGGAAGGTAGCCAGGCGCCGCTGGAGTTCGACAGCTACGAATTCAGCGCCGATGAGAAGAAAGTGCTTTTTTCTACCGAAACCGAACCAATTTACCGCCGTTCTTCCAAAGCCGAATATTATGTTTACGATCTGGAAACCAAAAAGCTGGCAAAATTAAGCAACGGCGGCAAACAATCTTATGCCTCTTATTCGCCGGATGGCAAGCAAGTGGCTTTTGCCCGCGACAATAACCTGTTTGTGGTAGACCTGGCCACCATGCAGGAAAAACAGCTTACCACCGACGGGAAATTCAACTACATTATTAACGGCTCCACCGACTGGGTTTACGAAGAAGAATTTGAATTTGCGAAAGCCTTCTTCTGGTCGCCGAATTCTGACCGGATCGCTTTTTATACCTTCGATGAAAGCCAGGTGCTGGAATATAACATGCAGATCTGGGGCGGTTTATACCCGAAAGACTACCGTTTTAAATACCCGAAAGCCGGCGAGGCCAACTCCGTGGTAACTATTTCGGTTTACGACCTGAAACAGGGCAAAGCCGTGAAAATGGATATCGGTCCGGAAAAGAACCAGTACATCCCGCGCATTAACTGGACCACCGACAACAACCTGCTTTCTATCCGCCGGATGAACCGTTTGCAGAATACCCTGGAAATTCTGCACGCCAATGCTGCCACCGGAGCAAGCAAGGTGATCCTGACTGAAAAAGATAAAGCCTACATAGAAATTACCGACGACCTGACATACCTGAAAAATGGCAAGCAATTCGTGATCTCGAGCGAAAAGGATGGTTTCCGCCACCTGTACCTCTACGATATGAAGGGCAAAGAGCAGCGCCAGATCACCAAAGGCAACTGGGAAATTGCAAACATCTTTGGCATAGACGAGAAAAACGAAGTAGTGTATTTCACTTCTACTGAAGTTTCGCCGATGACGCGCCAGCTGTACCGCATCAGCCTGAAAGGGAAAAATAAAACCCGCCTGACTAAGGAAGATGGTACGCACAACATTAACATGAGCCCGGATTTCCAGTATTACCTCGATTATTTTTCCACGGCCAATACGCCTTTAACCGTAAGCCTGCACAGCGGCAAAGACGGTAAACTGATCAAGAAACTGGAAGATAATGCCGGTTTAAAAGACAAACTGGCGCAATACGAAACTTCCAAACTGGAATTCTTTAATTTCAAAACCACCGAAAACGTAAGCCTGAACGGCTGGATGATAAAACCCACCAACTTCGACCCGAATAAAAAATATCCGGTGCTCATGTTTGTGTACGGCGGTCCGGGCAACCAGCAGGTAAACGATGCCTGGAATGCCAAGGATTTTCTGTGGTACCAGATGCTGGCGCAACGCGGTTACATGATCGTGTGCGTAGATAACCGCGGTACCGGCGGCCGGGGCGCTGCCTTCAAGAAAAGCACGTATGCCGATTTAGGCAAGCTGGAAGCGCAGGACCAGATCGAAACGGCTAAATACCTGGGTTCGCTGCCTTACGTAGACAAAGGCCGCATCGGGATCTGGGGCTGGAGCTTCGGCGGCTACATGACCCTGCTGGCTTTAACCAAGGGAGCCGACTACTTTAAGGCCGGCATTTCGGTAGCTCCGGTTACGAACTGGCGCTTCTACGATACCATTTACACCGAGCGCTTCCTGAAAACCCCGCAGGAAAACCCAACCGGCTACGACGATAACTCCCCGGTAAAATACGCTGACCTGCTCAAAGCAAAACTGCTGCTGGTACACGGCACCGGCGATGATAACGTACACGTTCAGAACGCGTTTGCCATGACCGATGCGCTGGTAAAGGCTAATAAGCAATTCGAGACTTTTTACTACCCGAACCGGAATCACGGTATTTATGGCGGCAATACCCGTTTGCACCTCTACAACATGATGACCAGTTTTATTGAACGGAATTTGTAAGCCTGGTATGAACGTATTTACAACGGAGAAGGTCGCAGATCCGGAAAGCCTGCAGGAAACAAAGGCTTTGCGTAAGAAGCGGAACATCATGCTTTTGGCTTTCTGGGCGGTTTTTATAGGTTTAGGCATACTGTTTTATCATAAATCGGTTTTTTTTCTGCCGCGGGGAATCCATGAATGGGCGCAGGCAGACCGGCTTGCGCTGGCCATGCAGTTTTATGACCGGGGGTTTAATTTTTTCAAACCTGCTACCTACAGCTTAACTTCCATAGATGGCATTGTGGGAGTGGAGTTCCCGTTGCAGGCTTACCTGGCAGCGCTTTTAGGTTTGGTTTTTGGCCGCGGGAATATCAGCGTTATGTTCCGGGTGCTGGATATTCTGGTGGCCTTTACTGGCTTTTATTTTTTATTCCGGCTGGTACTGGAGAAAACCAATAACTTCTGGCTGGCAATCTTGCCGGGCATTTTTATGCTTGGTTCGCCGGTGTTTGCTTATTATGCTGGCAATTACCTGCCCGACCCATTCAGTACCGCTATCGTGTTTATTGGTTTTTACTTTTTCTTCCGGTTTACTGAAAAGCGGCAAACGAAAGACCTTGGTATAAGCTTTGCGCTTTTTACGCTGGCGGGTCTGGTGAAGACAACCAGTTGTATCTTCTTATTATCGGCCGCAGGTTTTTTGCTTTTTATTTCTTACCTGCAACCTGCTTACCTGACTTTAAAACAGAAGCTTACCTTGCTGGCCTGTACCCTTATGGGGCTGGGCGTGGTAGCGGGTTATACATTCTATAACCGGTACCTGAACAGTAAATACCAGGCCTGGATATTCCTGGCCGATATAAAGCCGATAAAAGATGGAGAAATGCTAAGCTATATCCGGCATCGTTATTTTGATGTATGGCGCTTTGAGTATTTTACCCGGTTTCAATACCTGCTTATTTATGCCAGCATACTTCTTTTCCTGGTTTTTATAATTTCTCATTTCAGAAAGCGCCTGCCTTATGCCGCTATGGTTCTGATCTCGTTTGTTGGCGGAACCTTCTTTTTTGTTCTCATGGGAAGCCAGTTGATAGATCATGATTATTACATTATTTCGGCTTACTACCCGATTGTAATGCTGCTGTTACTGCTGGCTATCTTTCAATTTGCGGCTTCTGTTAGAAATAAATATCTTTTAAGCGTAGTACCCGTTGGTTTGTGCATCGGTTTGCTTTTTTCGGGTTTAAAATACCATAATTACCGACTGGATGAGCGTTATAAAAGCTTCTCAGATTATTATAGTTATCCCTGGATGATGAATGGGGCCGATATTATTAAGGCCGCCGGGGTAGAAAAAGATGCCCGCTTGCTAGTGTTAAGTGGTAAGTCTCCTAATCTGGCTTTGGTATATTTTGACCGGCAAGGGTTTGTTTGGGGAATTACTGACGAGAACATGCCCGAAAGCCTGGCAATTAAGCAAAAGATGGGGGAAATGGACTTGCAATATGCCCTGATCAATAAACCGGATTTTGAGAAGCTGCTTAATGCCCGTCCGGATCTGATGGAATTGTTTGAAGCTGTGGTTCAAAATAAGCAGTTTGTAGTGTTAAGGCCCTTATAGGTTTTCTCCGTTTTTTTACTAGTTTTGTTAGCGTTTCTCTTACTTCTGAACACCAATTTTTAATATGGGCCTTATTTTGGATCCGGCAATTTCCGTTATTATCCCGATCTATAACGAAGAAAAAAACATCTTCAACCTTTATGAACGGCTTACGGGGGTAATGCAAACCTTAGGCGAAAACTATGAGTTCGTTTTTGTGAACGATGGCAGCCGGGATAATTCCTTTGCTCTTATTAAAACGCTGGCCGACCGGGACGAAAAAGTGAAGTTCATTAATTTCAGCCGCAACTTCGGGCACCAGATCGCGGTAAGCGCCGGCCTGGATCATACTTCCGGAAAAGCGGTAGTTATTATAGATGCCGACCTGCAGGACCCGCCGGAACTTATTATAGATCTGTACCGGAAAATGCAGGAAGGCTTTGAAGTGGTATATGCCCGCCGCCGCAAGCGGGAGGGCGAAAGCTTCCTGAAGTTATTAACCGCTAAGTACTTTTACCGGATCCTGGCAAAAATTACTTCGGTGGAGATTCCGGTAGACACCGGCGACTTCCGGATCATGAGCGATAAGATTGTACAGGTATTACGCCACATGCCGGAACGGAACAAATTTTTGCGGGGGCAGATCTCCTGGGCCGGGTTCCGCCAGACCTATGTAGAATACGATCGTGCGCAAAGAGTAGAAGGGGAAACCGGTTATACGTACCGGAAAATGATCCGTTTTGCCCTGGATGGCATTACTTCTTTCTCTGATTTTCCGCTGAAGGTAGCTACTATGATGGGTTTTGCTGTTTCCGGCGTGGCTTTTATGGTAATGCTTTATGCCATGTATGTCCATTTTGTAACGGAAGCAACAGTGCCGGGCTGGACCTCCCTGATCCTGAGCATTCTGTTCCTGGGTGGGATCCAGTTAATTTCTATCGGTATTATTGGGGAATATATAAGCCGGATCAGTAATAATGTGCGCAGCCGTCCTTTATACATTGTAAACGAAACAAACTTAGCTGTGCAGCAGAATTCCGGGCCGCAGCATGCCCAAATCTTTTCACCTACAGTATAAGGTAAATTACAATCCTTTAAAGAAAAGCCTGCAGTTAAGCCTTGCAGGCTTTTTTAATGTATTTGGGTACCGTTTTTAGGTAAGCTTTAAGGGCGGTGCAATACCTGGGAAAACCGGAACGTAAAACTTTGGCCTCCTATCGGAAGGATCAGTTCGTAGGTTTCGGCATTTTCGTGGCGCGGGAAAAATACTTTGCCGTAAATAAAAGACTGGGAAGGCAGCGTGGTTTTACGCAGCAGTTCCTGTTCGAAATAGAATTTCTGCTGGTTCAGGGAAAGCCGGTCTACTTCTAATTTTATTTCTTCCTGCTCGCGGCGGTAATTTGCTTCCTCGCGTTCGTAAAGGCGCTGCTCGCGCGCTTCGGGCGTTTCTCCCTGTTTCCGGCTGGCTATCGAGCTGGCCGTTTCCGTTAGTACTTCGGTGGTCTGCCGAATGGTGGCATTGGCTTCCTCAGCGTACTGCCGCGATCGCTGTTTTTCCAGGTTCAGGAATACCGTTTCCGGATCGCGGGCCGGTTGCTTCTGGGTTTGTTTTGCCGTTAAGAGCCTGCCTTTCAGTTTACAGGAAAACAAGGCTGGATCGGCCAGTATCGTTTTTTCGGAGTTGTTTTCGATGCTTACGTTAAAGAGGGCGTAATTCTTATCGTTGTTCTCGTATGCCACTTTTACGGTAATACCTTCGGCGGTTTGCTGCACGTATTCGCGGCCCCAAAGCCAGGTAGTTTCTTCGGCTTGGGGTTTTAACTGGGAAATGGAATACGGGCTTACGCAGGAAGTAAGCAACAAGGCGGCAACAGGAAGTAAATAGCGGTACATACCTGCGGTATTGGAAAGGTTTAGTTTATATTAATTGTGGCAGATATTTACTTCTAAAAAAATGCTGCCAGTCTTTCTTTTTTATTGAAAGCAGAAATCAGTTCTTTTCTGAATTTGCCGGTTGCTCGTTTTTCCCTTCTTCCGCAGCCTTCAGTTTTTTGATCTCCGCTTCAAAATCCAGCATTGTTTCCTCAGAAGCACTGGCGTTAAAAGTATAGGGGAAGGTAAAACCTTCGGAATAGATCAGGACCTGGTTTTCGCCGGCAGGTACGTTTAAGGTGTTGGTATTGTAATAGGTCCGGCTGTAGCCTTTGGCTGATGTAACGGTTACAAAGTAATTCTGAGAAAAGATGTTGTCAATTTTCAGAGATGCGGCTGCTTCGGTTGGCTGGTAATTAATAACCGGGTTGGGGTTCTCTTTATTAACCGTGTACGTTACTTCGTAGTCCAGCTTTCCTTTTTGCTGAACGCGGGCTTTAAAAATACCAAATTCACTTTTGAGCACTTTGTCACCTTTTCGGGCGTTAAATTCCTGACCATTAATTAGTAAAGTTGCTTTTTCCGGAATGCCGGCAAAGGTAACCTTCCCCTTTTCCTTACTTTGGGTGTAGCGGTCGTTTTCATAGGTCAGGTGAAGCTGGTTGTTGCTTTGGGAAACGGTAAGAAAGTTTTCGTTTTTCAGAAAGTCTAGCTCATACCAGTTGTTTTCTTTGAAATAGCGGATAGGGCGGAAGTTCGATTCTTTTGAATAAGGGTTCCAGGAATTGAACATGATCCGGTCGGTGCCATCCAGATAAGTGCCGTTATTATTGCTGTCGATCAGGATATGGTTTATGCCCTGCTCATCGGCTGCGGTTAGGTAAGATACATTCTGCATGACCAGGCCAGGGTTTGCTTCATAAATTACCAGGTGCGAGCCATCGGGCATGGCAAAGGCATGATAATCGTAAGAAGGAATATCGATCACATAATCCGTGTAGCTTTCCCAGCGCCAATCCGTTTTGGGTACCATCCGGTGCTCAGTAGCCATATATGTTTCGGTGGAATACACGGGCCGGGAGGTTTTACTGGCATAATCGTACTGGTAGCGCGTAACCGGGCGGGTTCTGGTAACCATAACCATCTGCGATTGATACGTAAAGTGCGGAACCCAACGGCTGCGTAATACCGGCTTTAATTTAAGGGCGCTTTTATCGAAGTACATATCGCCGTTCGAGCGGCGTTTTTGTCCGGAGATCAGGTTTCCGGCAGCATCCTTTATGGTAAGCAGGCCGTCGTTTTCCTGCAGGGTATAAGCTTTACTGTTCCAGTTAAAAGCATACTGGCTGTTTTGCAGGACAATTTTCTGGCCTTTTATATCGGGTTTGGCCCAGCTGTAATCCTGAAAGATGTTTTCGCGCAGGTTGCTCTCCATTTGCTTGTTGCTCATTTCGTGGCGGCCACCCGACCAGCGTTTAACGGTTTGAGCCGAAAGGCTGCCGCAGCAAAGCAGGCTGCAAAGGGTAAAAGTTAACAGGCGCATCGGATAGGGACTTAAAATCAGAATTGTTTAGCTAAAGTAAAATCCTGTTATCTTAATTCCAAATCTACAGCCCGGCAATTGGTAAAGCAGGAAAAAAATAGGGTGAAACAAGGAAGGCGGCCACCGGCAGGATTTAATAACCTTGTGCCGGCGGCCGCCTTAAAAAATGCTATGTTTTTTCCTGAAAAACTAAGCCAGAACCTTTTCGCGCTCAGCTTTGGTTTGCTGCTGCTTTACTACTTTGGCATCGAATACAAAGGTGCCAAACGGCAAAACCGAAGCCACAAAACCCATCGCTATTTTAAGAATAGACCAGCGGTAGGCAAAAGCCGCGTGCAGCAAAGCGCCAATGTAAAGCATAAATAAAAGACCGTGGGCCCAACCAGTATATTTTACGGCCAGCGGCATATCCAGCAGGTATTTCAGAGGCATGGCCACAAAGAACAGCAGCAAAGCCGAAATACCTTCTATAATTCCGATCACGTGCAGGCGCTTTAAAGGAGTATTCATGTTTATAAGGTTTGTTTTAGCAGGAAAAGATTGATTTCTGATGGTACAAGGGAATTTCGGCCTTTAAAGTTTCACGCACACGTTTTGCGGTTCGGTGAAAAAGCGAAGGGCCTCCAAACCGCCTTCGCGGCCCACACCCGATTGCTTCATGCCGCCAAACGGCGTTCTGAGATCGCGCAGCAGCCAGCAGTTCACCCAGATAATTCCGGATTTGATCTGGTGCGCCACGCGGTGCGCGCGGGTTAGGTTTTCGGTCCAGATGGTGGCAGCCAGGCCATAGTCAGTGCAATTGGCGTATTCCAGTACTTCTTCTTCGGTATCGAAAGGCGTAAGGGTAACCACCGGGCCGAAAATTTCTTCGGTATTGGTGCGGCAATTGTAAGCCAGGCCTTCGATCACGGTCGGTTGAATAAACCAGCCGGTGGCGTTTTCGCCATCTAGTTTTACCTGCTGCCCGCCGGCGAGAATTCTGCCGCCTTCTTCTTTGGCCAGCTGGATGTAAGAAAGCACTTTTTCCATGTGGGCCTGTGAAACCACGGCGCCCTGTTTGGTTTTTTCGTCCAGCGGATTACCGTTTTTCAGATCCTGAACCTTCGCTAAGAAACCTTCTTTGAATTGTTCGTAAATGCTGCGCTCGATAAAAATTCGGGAGCCGCAAAGGCAGATCTGTCCCTGATTGGCAAAGGAAGAATTGATGCTGGTGGCAATGGCTTTTTCCAGATCGCAGTCGGCGAAAATGATATTCGGGTTTTTGCCACCTAGTTCCAGGGAAAGCTTTTTGAACATGGGAGCCGCTACGCGGGCAATGGTTTCGCCGGTTTTGGTGCCGCCGGTAAAGGAAATAATCGGGATGTTCGGGTTTTCGGTAATGGCGGCGCCTACTTTATGGCCGTAGCCATGCACAATGTTCAGTACGCCAGCCGGCAGGCCTGCTTCCTGGCAAAGTTCGGAAAGCAGATAAGCCGTCATGGGGGTGATTTCCGAAGGTTTGGCAATTACGCAGTTTCCGGCGGCCAGGGCAGGGGCAATTTTCCAGGTAAATAAATAAAGCGGCAAATTCCAGGGTGAAATGCAACCGGCAATGCCATATGGGCGGCGCAGCGTATAATTAATGGCTGTGCCTTCCATGTAATGCGATTCCGAAGAAAAATGCTGAATGGCCGTACCGAAAAACTCCAGGTTAGAGCTAGCGCGCGGAATGTCTACGGTGCGGGCCAGGCTGATCGGTTTGCCGTTATCAATGCTTTCTGCTTTCGCCAGTTTTTCTAAATTCTGATCGATGAGATTGGCAATTTTAACGAGCATTTTGCCGCGTTTTTCCGCCGAAGTATTGCTCCAGGCCGGGAACGCGGCTTTGGCTGCCAGCACGGCCAGTTCCACATCCGCCGCATCGGAATCGGGAATCAGCGAATAAACCTGGCCCGTGGCGGGGTTGTAATTATCGATGTAAGTTTCGGAAAGGGGCGCGCGAAATTCGCCGTTTATATAATTCTGAATGCGGAACATGCGGTCAATTTGAACATTTGAAGATTGGGAGATTTGAAAATTTCAGAATGAAAACCTTAATTCCCATCCTATTCAAAGCTCCGGAATAATAAAGTAAAGTTACGAATTTTAGCTTACTTGCTTTCAGCTCTTTCCATGCTGCAAATCTTAACCGGGCACTGCTTCTTCGATAATAATTGTGTATAGGGGGAGTTCTGTAGGTAAGAATTCTGCAAATGGTAAATTTGGGCTTCAAGCTCTGTATTCAGGGCATTTTAATAAGTCGTACCTTTGCCGCCAATTCTCTAGTAAAACATACATGTTTCTTAAACGCGATAAGATCTGGTTATTCGTGCTGCTGCTGGTGCAGGCGGTAGTGGTGTTTGTTACTTTCCGGAGTGTGTTGAGCCCGGGTAACGAGTTCTTATTGGTAAATTCCTGGGATGGGCTTAAGAATTACTTTACGTATTACGCTTATCTGATGCAACCCGAAGGCTACCCCTTCTTTCATTTCGCCCAGCATAATTACCCTTATGGTGAAAGCATTCTTTATACCGACAATACGCCGTTGCTGGCCGTACTGATAAAAGCATTTTCGCTTTGGATTTATGATATCCGGCCATACGGTCTGCTGCTGCATAATATTTTTATGGTAGGCGGTATCGTTCTGGCTTCGCTGATCCTGTTCCGCATCTTCCGGTTGCTTTCTACGCCGGCAGGAATTGCATTCGTGGCTTCGCTGTTGCTTCCCTGGATCAGCCCGCAGGTGCTGCGCCTGAAGATCGGGCATTTTAATTTGTCTTTTTCGTGGGTGCTGCTACTGGTGGTTTACCTGTTGCTGCAGTTGTTCCGGCACTATCCGGATCGCCGTAAAACGCTGCAATTTTCGGCCGGGCTGGTTGCCACGCTGGTGCTGAGCGCTTTCCTGCACATGTACTATTTGCTGCTTAATCTATCATTGATCGGGTTTTTCTTTCTTTTCTGGTTTGTCCGGGATTGGTACAAAAAACGAATGATAAATGGCTGGCTTATTACCTTGGGCGGGCTAAATGTACTGCTTCCTCCCGCGCTGGTTATGGGCATTATCCGGCTGCTCGATGACCGCTACCATCTGCGCCGGCGCGTGGCAGAGGGTTATGACCGGCTTGATTGGAAACTTAATCTGGAAGCTTTTACCACGCCGTATTCTTTTAATAAAGTAAAACTGAAGCTGCTGAGTTTTGGCGAAGTACCTTACGAATCTTATTTGTACCTGGGTAGTTTCGTTCTGGTATCGGTGCTGGTAGTTGCCGGATTGTGGTTTTGGCTGAAAAGAAGGGGAACAATAGCCCGGGCTATACCGGAAGATGAAATTAAGGTGGGCAGGCCTTTTTTGTGGCTGTTCGGATTGGCAGCCCTGGCTTGCGGGTTTATAGCCATGGGCGAGGTTTACTATTTCTTTAACGGATCGGTAAAATTCACGAACTATTTTAATCTGTTCTTTTACATTCATAAGTTCTCCGACGTGGTTACCCAGTTCAGGGTGTTGTCCCGGTTTGCCTGGGTTATTTTCTGGTTTTGCAACATCGCGGCCGTTTACTGGCTGGGCTGTGTCTGGAAGCAATATGCAGGGCCGTTTTGGGTAAAGGTGGTGCTGTCGGGGCTTTTATTTCTAATGGCAATCGATGCCCGCGACGCCCGCAAATACCTAACTCAGACTGCTGCCCCCAATGTAATGTCGCACCCGGAGCACCTGAAGTTCATGGCAGCTTTAGCCGGAAAATTAAATCCCCAGGAGTATCAGGCCATTCTGCCAGTGCCTTTTTTTCACGAGGGCTCAGAAGATTACGATCTCACCATTTATCCCGACGATGATTTTTACCGCGGTGCCATTCAGCTGTCTGAAATAACCAGGCTACCCCTGATGGGCAGTAAATTGTCGCGTACGCCGCCGGTGCAACTGCAGCATTTTTTAAGCCTTTTCTTAAAACCGCAAACAGATACAGCCCTGACGAATGCCCTTACTGAAAAGCCGGTACTGGTGCTGTACAATTCCGCTTATTACCACGAGAAAAAAGGCTTCTACCAGGATCTGACAAGAGAGCCTGCGTTAACAGCCTACAAAAATGGCGAGAACCTCCCGGAACGAAAGGGCTGGCAATTGATCGGGCAACAGGGGGAGTATCGCTTGTACAAGGCTTTTCTAAAATAAGGCTGAAACTAACAATCTGCGCATGAAGCCGCTGCCAGGGTTAAGTGCTGCAGGCTGGGTCTAACTACGGCAATAGATTGAAGCTCCACTAAGTTGTGTAACCTCAGCTAATAAGAGGCAGGCCGGTTGTTCTTTATCAGAATTGATTTCGGAAAACCGTAAAAATAAACGTCGGTGTTTAAGGGGCGCACGAGTATGTCGTCTACCAGAGCCTGCCGGCTTTTAGACGTAATGCGTAATTGTGTGCGCCCGGCCGGAACTTTGAACGTATGCTCGCCCATAAGCCAGTTGTTCATGGTTTCGGTACTGGTAAACCGCATTTCACTTTCCTGAATAAGCGTGCCGTCAGGATTGGTAAGGGTTACGGTAAGTGTCGGCAGGTTCTTCGCCATGGCATAGGCCCACGCCGTTAGTTCATAAGCCTGGCTTGCTGGTAGGTTTATAAGGGTGTCGATTATTATGGTTTTCTTTTGATCAAGCGCCAGTGTACCTGTCTGGTACAGGCCTTCCTGCTGCTCCCCATCTGTAAAAGCCCTGCGGATTATTGCCCCGTTCTGGTTGGAAACATAATAGTTACCTTTCTTCTGAAGCCCATCCAGCAACGGAGGGATGGTGTTAGCTGCCGCCTGCAGGCTGTCAAGCGGGAGCTGGTAAAGGGCTATTCTTTCCTTTTGCGTAATAAAGCGGGCTTTTTTCACCAAAGCGGCTTCGGCCGGCAGAAGCGAATCCGGCGTTACCATGAGTAGTAACGGTTTTCGGGAAGCATACTTCGGCAGAATGGTTTTAGGAATAAAAGGACTGCTCAGAAGCTGCAACTGCATGAGCGACTGGCTTACGGAAGTGCGGGAAAGTAAAACTGTGGTAATGGGCAAACCGGTATTCAGGGAAGCTTTCATTGCCTCGTTTGCTACTTCGGCATTGCGGAAAATGGAAACTTTTTCGGAGCCTACGTTAAAATAGGGCAAAGGCAAAATTGCCTGGAAGTTGGCAGCAGGCAGGTTCAGGCTGTTCAATAAAGCCGTATAATTCCCTTGTTCACCCATAAACGCTTCGGCTACCTTCAGTTTTTTTATAGAAAGGGCTTTCTGATAAGTGTTGTTCAGCCCTTCGAAAGCCCAGAACGCTACCAGTATGCCGGTAAAAGTAAAAGCCAGGCCCGGCTTCTGACGGAATCGCAGATTACGGAAAACCTGATAGAGGTAATAAGCGGTGTAAACCGAAAAGATGTAGTAAAAGATCCAGGCAAAACGGCCGATGGAACGGAACTGCTTCAGGGGAGGAATGAGATCGAGCGCTCCCTGCAGCCCCCATTTAATGGGAATTGCCAGGGCAAAAAGCAGTACCAGCACCGAAGCCCACAGGCCAACGCGCAAGGGGGCCGGCAGAACCGGCCGGAAAATGAGCTTCCAGCGTTTGCGCCGGGCATACTTAAAGAACTTTGCCAGAGTAAGCAACAACACAATAAACGCCGTCTGGCCCACATAAGCATACCCTTCCCAGATAACTTCCTTCGAGCCGAAAACAGCCTGCCAGTACTTTAATAAGGGAGCTTCTAACGGAAAGAAAAGCGCTTTAAAACTGGTGCGGTAAGCTGTAAAGCCGTAAGGGGTATCGGGTCGGTCGGTTACCGGGTCGGTCAGGTGCATGTAAACCTGAAAAAAGAGCAGCGGAACCAGTACCGCAGTAACGATCCCGATAAGAAGCCTGTAATTCAGTTTTTGTTTTTTCTTTTCCTGCAGGTAATATACCAGCACGTAGGAAAGCAAAAGCAACAGGTTTATCAGGGCGTAATACGGGTGGATCAGGGTAACGAGCAGGCCGGCCAGGGCATAGATCAGGTACCATTTTATTTTCCGCGGCTGGCGGAAGATCTTCAGGATCAGGTACCAGGCCATGGGAATAATAAATGTATAGCCTAAAGCATAATGCGCCCGGATCCGGAAAAGCTGGGGCGACAAAAAAGCAATGATGATGGCAATGGCCAGGGCATACCAAGGTGGCAGCTTTAGTTCCGTAAGAATAAGATAAAGAAAGAACGCGCAGGCTACCATGCCCCAGAGCATCAGGTTATTGAAAATGGCTATGGTATGTCCTGAAACCGGAGTAATGTGCCGTTCAATGAAGTTGAGGAGCACCGAGAACAGGGGCTGGTTATCGGTGTAGGTTATATGTTCGCCAAAGGGGTAGTTCATGCCGGTAAACCAAACTCCCTGGTCGTATTTAATAAAATAGGCTGCCGTGTAGTAATTCTTCGTTCCATCTTCAATATCGCCGAACAGGTACTGGCCAGGATGCAGCAATATATTCCCGAATAAAAAGTAAAGGAGCAGGAGCGTTGCTGGAATAAGAAGAAGGAGAGCTTTCCGGTTTTTCATTAAAAATAGTAAGGCACGGGGGAATGCTTCGCCCGCCGTTGCAAGTGCTAAATTACCTGTTACTGTGGTTTTTTCGGAGCGAAAGCTACCGTTTTTTTAAATGTTATTTGAAAATTACCGACTCTTCGGCAGGCGTATTGGGTTTGCGCCGAAGAATAAGGATGAAACCCTCCTTATAGATCGGTTCCCAGTCAGGTGAGCGCAGGAGCTGGTTTACCCGGTGCAGCAAACTTAATTCGGCCTTGTCGGTAATTTTTTCCGGGTATTCGTTCTGCAGGTAAACAACATAGGCAGCATTGCCTACCACCGGCAGTTCGAAAACGTAATCGCGGTTGGCCAGGTGTGGCACAAAAACCGGCGAGGCGCTTACCGGTGCCCCGGCCGGAATTAATTTTAATGCCTGGTAGGCTTTTTCTACGTTAAAGAACCGGCGGTAATGCTTTTTCTTGTAAAACTGGATGGCTGCTTTATCGAGCCCGGGGGCAATGCGCGTTTCGAAACTGCGGAACGTGGCCCAGCCGGTTGTAAAGAGTACCAGCAAAGCCAGCAGAAGCCGGCGTGAAGCTGAAACCCAGCTTAGGGTGGCAGCCAGGGCAAAGTTTATAACCGGAACGTATTCAATGGAATATTGGTAATTAATACCCCAGGCAAGGGCGTGATTGCTGAACAATTTCTGGGCGTAGATCGGTATAAGCATGAGCAGGTAGGCCGGCTGCAACAGCAGCGACCAACCGCCGGAAGCCAGTATCATGGCGTGCAGCTCGGTTTTTACCCAATCGTTTGCCGGTTCCGGCGTATGGTTTACGAACAGCAGCTTCAGGACCTGCCACGGATTGGTAAGCGAATTGGTAATGATTCCGGAGAAGCTGTTGCCCAGCACGGCATACTTGTTCACGTAGTCGTAGCTGCGGTCTCCAACGGCCAGGGCGGGTACGATAAACTTAACCACTACAATAAAATAAAGGGCTGCAGACAGGGCATATACCAGGGCAGATTTCAGTTGCGGGCGGCTGCGGAAATAAATTACGGCCAGGCCCAGGCTAAGAAAAACTGCCCACAATGCCATGTTCTCTTTGCTGAGCAGGATAATGCTGAAGAGCAAGGTTGCTTTAAACCATTTTTGCCGGTGAAAGTAAAGGAAAAACCAGGGTACCATCATGGCGGCAATAATATTGTCGTGGTAATCGTAAGCCAGGGCCGAGTAAATGCCCCACATCAGCAGGAAATGCAGCAGCAGGATAAGGCTCAATAATGGCCGGCCAAATTTTAGCAGGTGGAACCGGTATGCACCCAAGGCTCCGATTAAAATAGCGGCAATCTGAAAAATCAGGAGGGTGTAAGAGCCAAAGAGCCGATAGAAGATCGCAAACGGGATGTGGAGCAGGGTAAAATGATCGCTGAGAATATTCTGGTAAAGCTTTACCGTATTGTCGTTCCAGCGAAAATGGGCGTAATCGTAAAGCGCATTGTTAAACAGCCCCAGATCGTAGGCGTACGTGCGGAAAAAGTAATGATTGCCCAGCGAAAGCAGCGAGAAACAGAGCCCAAAAACTGCCAGCACGGTGGTTAAGAGCAGGCGCTGGTTTTTTTCGGCAAATGCTTCAAGGTTAGTAAATTTCATGGAAAAACGGTAGGCTGGAATAAGTAAAATCTGAGAGCCAGCTTAAATAAACCGCTTCATAAATATCTTGGCAAAACTATAGCCCTCAGTCATTAAGATTTTGGAATTCATCTTAGAGAAAACAATTCCGGGCTTTAAGGTAACCTTCAATCCCTTTATGCGCAGGTGTCTTTTTTTGTTAGCCTCGAACAAAAATTCCAGATCGAAAAGATACCGGTCTATGGTGGTTTCCAGGAATACTTTGCGCCCTTTGCTGTTAAAGCCTTTCAGGCCGGCCTGGGTATCGTTTACCGGGAGCGCAAGCATTTTTTTAGCAAAGAACCGTAGCGTTTTGGAAATTTTTACCCGGGTTGGCGGCACGCTGGCATAATACTCCTCATCGCGGATACCCACTACAATGTCGGCCTCGTTGGCGCGTAAAGCTTCGTAAACTTTCAGAAAGCTTTCTTCGGTGTAGGGGAAATCGATATCGGTATAAATAACGAATTCGTGTTTGGTTTGCTGCACGCCTTCGCGCAGCGCATGTCCCTTGCCGGCATTCTCCGGGTAGTGAATGTAATTGAAATGCGGTATGTGTTGCTGGAGCAGAAGCAGGTCCTGCTCACTTACTCCTCTGCTGGAGCCATCGTTTACCAGATAAAGATGCAGGCTTATGCCAGGTAAAAGCTGGTTTAAACGGGCCATGTTCTGAACCAAGTTCTGCGCCCAGTTGGGTATTGGATTAAAACAAGGAAGAACAATGTCTAAAGCGGTAGCAGGCATTCCGGCAAGAAAAAGCAAAAAATTAAATTACTGCAAAGATAGCACAAAAACTAAACTCTGCAGGAAATGCACGGATAACTTCTACAGGAACAAGGCGGGAAGATTTAAGCTGTACCTTACGCAGGAAGGCAGAACTTAAGAAAGGCCAAATACTGCCGGATGGTGGGATAACTAGAGTTTTGTCCTTATTACTGCAGAAGGATTAAGCTGATCGGGGTTTTTCCCGGAGTATACTGTAGTCCGAAAATCTTTTACAATGTTCAATCAGTTTCGGTGCTTTTTAAGGCAGGTAATCCCCGTAGCCGCCATTCACCTTCATTAGGGTTGGCACTCCTGGTTCAGGCGCTGCTTTTGCTTTATACCTTTAAGGCCAGTATTTCAGCCCGGATGCGCATCTCTCTGCTAATCAATTCGACAGCTTTAAGTGCAATTTCGCCCTGCAGGCTTATTTGCAACAGCCTTTTGAGCAGGGAGTGCTAAAATTATTCTCCCATTATGTAATCGATCTGAGCGGGCACAGTATTCAGTTGTTCCATTTGTTTCTGAGCGGGGGAATGCTCTTGTCTACCTTGCTGGTTTTTAAAATTCTGCAGCGGTTTGTGCCGCAACTTTGGCTGTCTGGCTTTTTTGCCGTGGCGCTGCCGTGGCTCAATCCGCAGGTGTTGCGGCTGCAGGTAGGGCATTTCAACCTGAGTTTATCGTGGTATTGCTGGCGGTGCTTTACGGTTTGCTGCGCATGCAGGAGGCCAGCTATTCTGGAAAAACGGCGCTCCGGTGGAGCCTGTTGATAATCGGGGTGCTGGTGCTGGCCGCCTTTCTGCATATGTATTACTTACTGCTTGGGGCCGCTTTTATCGGGTTTTTCTTTTTTTTGGGCTGGTTCAGGAATTATGGCAGCATAAATTTAAGCTGCGGCGCTGGGTTTTGCCGGTTTTAACCCTTGTGTTGCCCCTGGTGCTAACATTTTGGCATTACCCGGCTGGTAGACAGGTTTTACGCGTTGCGGCGTGCCGGTGCGGAGGGCTACGGCTGGGACGAATGGAAGCTGACCTTGCCGGCACTTTTTACGCCTTATAATCATAATAAAATCGACTTCCTGTTTCAGTCAACAAAAAACATTCCTTATGAATCTTATGCCTTTTTAGGCCCTTTCCCTTTATTTGGTATGGTGCTTTGGTTGCTACTTTATTTGTTCAATAAAAACAACCGGCCGTTACTGAAGCCCCGTGGAATTATTGCTGCCAATTACTTCTTTGCCTTTTTCGGGCTGGCAACCGTAGCTTCGGTGCTGATTGCAATAGGCGAAGAATATTATTTCAGTAACCGGGAATATGTATTCAATAACTACTTAAGGGGCTTTTTTTACCTGCACAAGATAACCGATATGGTTACCCAATTCCGGTGCCTGGGGCGCTTCAGCTGGATCTTTTTCTGGTTTATAAATTTAGCCACGGTTTGCGGCTAAGCTATTTGCTGCGAAAGTACCAGCGTAACTGGGTAGTTTACCTGGCTGGCCTGCTGCTGGTGCTGGCAGCCCTGGATACCAAAGATACCATTAACCATATTCGTAAAAACGTAATTAAAGAGAATAATCTGACTGCGGAACCGGTTGTAAAGCAATCAAAGGCTTTGCTTCAGGGGATAGATGTTGCGCAGTACCAGGCTGTTTTGCCGGTTCCGTATTACCACGTGGGGTCTGAAAGTTATAATCTGACGATTGATCCGGAAGATAATTTTGGCAACGAAACCATGCGTTTTTCCCTCGTAAGCGGCCTTCCTTTAATGAGCAATAAAATGTCTCGTTCGCCGCCTGTGCACGCCGAATTACTTTTCTCTATTTTTACCGAAGCGGGAATTTCAGCGGAGTTAAAGCATAAGCTCGGTAAAAAGCCGGTGCTGGTGCTGCTGAACAAAACCTTTTACGATGGCCGCAGTACCTACGGCAATAATCTGACCTTAGAGCCCGCAAAATCGGTTTTAATTACGGGCCAAAAGTAATAGCCCAATACAGGATGCAAAAGGTGGGCCGAAACCGACGAATACGCACTTTGCCGCTGGGAATTATAGCGAACATGCTGCAACGAAGTTTTCTGGCATGCCGCACATTTATTTCCTGATCGGGCGTCTTTATTTTCTGCTTTTTATCGGCTTGGCGGCTGTGCCTTTTCGGGAATACAATTTTATGGTCGGTACCGCTTTTTAGTTATTTCACATTTTGAAAAACGGAGAATTTCCCATTCGGTCGAACCGGCTTTCGCGGGGCATTGCCAGTAGCAACTGTAACGCCGGCACTTTCCCGCAGGGACGCTCCAATCCTTAATTGTGGCTGAGCGCTGAAAAATGAATGAAACGAGGAGCCGGCGTTCCAGGCTTCAATTGAAAGATAAGAAGTAAAGATATAGAAATTTAAACCAAAAAAGTCAGGCGTTGAGGCCGGACTTTTTTAATGGAATACATAGGGTTTTACGAGCTTATTTCGCTTTAAACAAACCATATTTCAGAATGCAGTAAATGGCCCGGAAGCCGTCGCGCCAGCCAATTTTTTTGCCTTCTTCATAGGTCCGGCCGTAATAGGAAATGCCTACTTCATAGATCCTGATCTTAGGAATGCGGGAGATCTTAGCCGTTACCTCGGGCTCGAAGCCGAAACGGTTTTCTACCAGGTTCAGGTTTTGAATAATATCCCGGCGGAAAAGCTTGTAGCAGGTTTCCATATCCGTTAAATTCAGGTCGGTGAACATGTTGCTGAGAAAGGTCAGGAATTTGTTGCCGATGGAATGCCAGAAGAACAGGATCCGGTGGGGTTTGCCGCCCATAAAACGGGAGCCGTAAACCACATCGGCAAAACCTTTTACAATGGGTTTTAGCAATACATTATATTCTTCCGGGTCGTATTCCAGATCCGCATCCTGGATAATTACATAATCGCCGGAAGCATGTTGGATCCCGGTCCGGAGCGCCGCGCCTTTGCCTTTATTCCTGTCGTGTTTTAATAAAATGAGGGGGAATTCCGGGTGGTTGGCTATATACTGTTCAATGGCAACACTGGAGGCGTCGTTCGAAAAATCATCTACCAGAATAACTTCCTTTTGAATATTATTTACCAGGTTCACCTTTTGCAGTTCATCCAGGATCTGATGAATGGTGCGGGCTTCGTTGTAAACCGGAATAATTACAGATAAAGTTTCGAACTTCACAGAACCAGTATTAAGCAGTTTTTGGTTTTTATCTTACAAGTTTCCGGTCCGGCCGCCATCTACCGGTACGTTTATGCCGTTGATATAAGCAGCTGCCGGCGTAGCTAAAAAGGCGGCTGCGGCGGCAACCTCCTCGGGTTTGCCGAAGCGCCCGGCCGGAATTTCGGCCATCATTTCGCCGGAAACTTCTTCCTGGCTGTGGCCCGTTTTGCCGGCCTTGGTTTCGATAATGGATTCCAGACGGCCGGTTAAGGTTGCTCCCGGAAGCACATTATTTACCGTAATGCCAAATTGCGCCAGCTCCAGCGACAAAGTTTTAGCCCAGTTTCCAACCGCGCCGCGAATGGTATTACTCACGCCCAAGCCTTTAATGGGCTGTTTTACCGAAGTAGAAATAATATTGATAATGCGGCCGTAACCGGCTTTTTTCATGAACGGTACCGTAGCCTGCGCCAGAATGTGGTTGCAAAGCAAATGGTTGGCAAACGTTTGGGTGAACTGATCTAAGGTAGCATCGATGATCGGGCCGCCGGCCGGACCGCCCGTATTGTTTATAAGAATATGAACGGCACTTTTCTGGGCTAGAAAGCTAGCGAGTTTCTGCTGCAGGTTTTTCGGGTCCGAGAAATCGGCTACCAGGTAGTCGTGCTGCTGGCCTTCGGAAACCGAAAGCTCTTTCAGGGTTTGCTGCAGCTTTTCTTCGTTGCGGGCCACTAAGGTAACAGTAGCACCCAGTAAGGCTAACTCGGCAGCTATGGCTTTGCCAATTCCCTGCGTGCTGCCGCACACAATGGCGTATTTATCTTTCAGGCTTAAGTTCATGAACCAAAATTAGGTAAAATTATGCTTATGCATTGCAGAAAAACCTGAATCAGGCGCCTGTCTTGGAAAGTGCAGCAAAAATTCCGTATTTTCGGAGATTGGTTTGAGGTAACTGGTAGCAGGTATCCGGACATATTTTGAATTCAATTTCTAATTTTGAATTTCTAATTTCAAATTAAAAAGACATGGCCGTAGCAGCACCTTTTAATTTTAAGAAATGGATCGACGAGAACCGTCATCTTCTGAAGCCGCCCGTGGGTAACCAGCAGGTTTACCACCACAATAAAGATTTTATTGTAATGGTGGTTGGCGGTCCGAACTCCCGCAAAGATTACCACTACAACGAAGGCGAAGAATTCTTCTACCAGTTAGAAGGCGATATTCAGGTAAAGATCATTGAAGACGGAAAACCGCGCACCATCGATATTAAAGAAGGCGATATTTTCCTGCTGCCGGGCGGCGTGCCTCACTCGCCGCAACGCAAAGCCAATACCGTTGGGCTGGTTATTGAACGCTACCGCAGGGAAGGAGAAAAAGACGGTTTTATCTGGCTCTGCGAAAACTGCGACAACAAGCTCTACGAAGAGTACTTCGAAATGACCGACATTGTAAAGCAGCTGCCCGAAGTAATGAAAACCTTTTACGGCGACATCGAAAAACGGACCTGCAAAAAATGCGGCACCGTAATGGAGCCCCCGCAACCCCCAAAAGCTGATTAATGTGCTAATTTGCTAATGGGTTAATGTGCTAATGGGTTGTTAATGGATTAATGGGGTAATTTGCTAATAGGCTAATTACTCCTTCGTTAAAAGCACTTCTAATAGTTACCATAATAGTCTGAAATTCGAACAATCGAACAATCGAAAATTCTAAATTAAAGTCGAACGATCGAAAAGTCGAACCTCGAAAAATCGAATACAAAATGCATCATCATTCAGAACCCGGTCATTCACCGCTTCGCATCGACATTCATACGCACATTCTGCCGGAAAACTGGCCGAACCTGAGGGAGCGTTATGGCTATGGCGGTTTTATCCGGCTGGAACACCACAAGCCGTGCTGTGCCCGCATGATGCAGGATAATAAATTCTTCCGCGAAATTCAGGATAATTGCTGGGACCCGCAGGTGCGCATGAAAGAGTGCAATCACCACGGCGTACACGTGCAGGTGCTTTCCACAGTGCCGGTTATGTTTAGCTACTGGGCCAAACCCCACGATGCGCTGGATCTTTCCATGATGCTGAACGACCACATTGCCGGCATCGTAGCCGATTACCCGGACCGCTTTGTGGGTTTAGGCACCATCCCGATGCAGGCGCCCGATCTGGCCATTAAAGAGCTGGAACGCTGCGTAAAAGAATTAGGCATGGCCGGCGTGCAGATCGGTTCGCACATAAACGACTGGAACCTCGACGCCCCGGAAATATTCCCCATCTTTCAGGCGGCAGAAGAATTAGGTGCGGCCATTTTTGTGCACCCCTGGGACATGATGGCCAAAGAAAAAATGCCGAAATACTGGCTGCCGTGGCTCGTGGGCATGCCGGCCGAATCTACCTTAGCGATCTGCTCTATGATCTTTGGCGGCGTACTGGAACGGCTGCCGAAACTGCGGGTAGCTTTTGCGCACGGCGGCGGATCATTTGCGGCTTCGCTGGGAAGAATTGAGCATGGTTTTAACGTGCGCCCGGACCTTTGCGCGGTAGACAATAACGTGAACCCGCGCGAGTACCTGGGTAAATTCTGGGTCGATTCGCTGGTGCATTGTCCGGATGCCTTTGAATTGCTGGTAAAACTGGTTGGCCCGGAAAAGATCGCGCTGGGTACCGATTATCCTTTCCCGTTGGGCGAACTGGAGCCCGGCAAACTGATCGATTCGATGCCTTACTCAGATTCGGTAAAAGAAATGATGCTGAGCGGCGCGGCTTTAAACTGGCTGAATATGGGCAAAGAAAAATTCCTGAAAAACCTGCCGAAAGCGGCTGCCAAATTGTAAAAAACAGTACCCGAATTGCCCTAAAAACTGCCGCCTCCTTAATCCGGAGGCGGCAGTTTTATTTCCGCCAGGAATTCTGAAAGCATTTCCGGTTCGGTAAATACAAGCAGGTTGCGGCTTTCGCGCAAACTTTCCATTAAAGCCAGGATTTTCGGCCGCCATTCCCAGTGAAAGAATTTGATTACTGCTTCCTGTTTTTCGGCTTTGGCAACGTAGGGAGAGTTTTCCGGCACAAACGGATTCGGTGAGATCTTATCCAGTTCCAGGCGTTCCCGCGCTTTTTCTAAACAATAATCCACCGGAAAATCGAAGTAAATAATGGTGTCGGCCGCAGCGAAGCGCTTTTTTAAAGCCGGCCACGGCCCCACGCCCTCAATAAGCCAGCGGTTTTGCTGCAGCCATTGGTCGTGTTGTTTATTGAATTCCGGCTCCGGCGTTAATTCCCAGCCCGGCTGAAATTGAAAAAGGTCGAGGTGAATAAGCGGTAAGCCCATGGCCGGACCAAGCGCCTCCGCAAACGTGGACTTTCCCGAAGCGGAGTTTCCGGCAATGGTAATACGCTCCATAATAGCCATAGCCCATCGATTTTGAATGTGTATGGTCTGTTGTCGGGAAAATACGGCGCAATATTGAAACTGGAAGGAAAGCTACTAAAACCAGAAAATTAAGTTCGGTCGCTGACCTGTAGGCTAACTTCAGAAATGTAGGCTTCTATTTCCCGGCGTTTCAGTTCGTTTTGGGTTCGTTGGAGGAAAAAGCTCAGCACGGTAAGCACTTCGAAGCATTGGTCGCTGCTCAGATCGTGGATATGCGGTGAGCGGTAACGTTGAAAAAGGTAATCTTTTAACCTGGTTTTAAAATTATTGCGGTAATATTCCATCTGCACAAGCCGGTAAAAAACGGCGCTGGTAATCGGGAGCTATACGGAATAATATGTTTTAGGTTTTATTTAGGGTTAATTAAAGTTGAAAGGGTCGCAGTACTGTAATCCGGGCTAGGGTACAGGAATTACGGGCTGCTTAAAATTATGGCTCGGAAAGGAAGCTGATAGAGGCGGGATTACTTGTAAAAGTAAAAGTTTACCGGCCGGTATTATTTTATTCGGTTACTTTGCTTTGCAACCTTGCTGTGAATAGAGCCGGAAGAAACGACAAGACCTCAAAAGAAAAAGCTGGTATCACTTAAACAGCAATACCAGCTCTTATATTATTCAGGTGCTATAGGTTAACTTTTTCCGGTGCTTCAGCGGGCAATTCGGCTTCCGGCATAAGCGCTGCCGTTTCCTGCTGCTCACTTGCGGTATTATTCAGGGTTGGAGAAATTATTTCTGTCGGCGCTTCTGCTTCCATTTCTTCTGCAGAAACTTCGTGGTTTTCTTCCTGCTTACGGCCAAAGAGCCGGCGCAGAAAACCAAATCCGCTCACCAAAGCTAATGCAATTACTTTCCAGAACTTAAGCAAGCCCGCAAAGACCCCAACTTTGGCTAATACCTTACCGGCTACCAGGCTGCCTATGGTCCAGGTGGCAACTTCATCCAGGTCCGGGTTGAAATCGGAATATTTAGAGCCTTGTTCAAATTCTACCACATTCAGTACGCTGGCAATGTTCTTATTTACATCCGGCAGCTGGTTCATGGTACCAATGGCATTCAGCACCATAACTCCTTTGCGGCCCAGGATCCGGATATTATAGTTCAGGGTATTTTCTTCGGCAGTACCAAACTTAATCTCTTTGGCCCAGTGAAGAATTTTGCGGTCGGCATCATAATAAGGTTTGGCCGCCCAGCCCACCAGGCTAATGGGATCGTAGCCTGCTTCAGTTCTATCTTTGTTGCCGGCTTCGGTTTCTTCCTGCAGTTCTTTCAACAGATCGTCGTAGTTTATATCATCGGCATCATCATCTTTTACATATCCGATCTCATCGTACTGAATATTAAAAACCCATGAATTTTCGCTCAGAATCCCTTGGTTTTCCGGCACCAACATGCCCAGCGACATATCCGGCCCTTTTGGGTTACCCCAAAGTTCAGTTAATACATATTCTGCCTGGGCTGCATCCAGGTATTTAAAGCCGGCAGGAACGGTAAGGGCCGCCAGGCCATTGCGGAGCGTTATCTTGCCATGCTGATATTTAAAGGTAGATTCAATAGAATCGATTTTGGCTTGCGCCGTCGGGTCGTTTTCGGCAAAGAGGCTAAAAACAACAAAGCAATTAAAAACCAGGAGTAAAATTTTCTTCATAACGATAATTGATAAATGAATTATAAGTTTTGCTGTGCACCTCTCCCTAAAAATTCCCAAATTAGCAGCTGTAAACCTGTTTTTAAGAACAAAAGAAAAAAGGGTGCGCAATTTAACTAAATTTTTGCAGGCTGTCGTCTTTTGTTTATATTTTTTTTGATGTTTAAAATGACCTACGAAAACACCCTTTCATACGCCCAGGCGCAAGACCAGCAGGACCCGCTTAGAAAATACCGCGAACAATTCTATTTTCCCCAGGTAAACGGCCGCGATGCTGTTTATTTCACCGGCAACTCGCTCGGCCTGCAGCCGAAAGCTGCCAAAGCCGCCATTGAACTGGAACTGGAAGACTGGGCCAATTTGGGCGTGGAAGGTCATTTTGAAGGCCGTAACCCCTGGATGCACTACCACGAATTCCTGACCGAAAAAGCCGCGCGCGTAGTAGGAGCCAATCCATTGGAAGTAGTAGTTATGAATACCTTAACGGTAAACCTGCACCTGATGATGGTGAGCTTCTACCGGCCAACCAAAGAGCGTTTCAAGATCATTACCGAAGCCGGCGCTTTCCCTTCCGACCAGTACGCGCTGGAAACCCAGGTAAAATTTCACGGTTTTATCCCCGACGAAGCCATAATCGAAATTGCGCCGCGCGAAGGCGAACACACCCTCCGCACCGAAGACATTATTAATGTAATAAACGCAAATGCCGGTTCGGTAGCCCTGATCATGATGGGCGGCGTGAATTACTATACCGGTCAGGCTTTCGATATGGAAACGATCACCAAAGCCGGGCACGTAATCGGAGCAACGGTTGGTTTTGACCTGGCGCACGCTGCCGGTAACTTGGAGCTGCACCTGCACGACTGGAACGTAGATTTTGCCGTGTGGTGTACCTATAAATACCTGAATTCCGGACCAGGCGGCACTTCGGGCGTATTCGTGCACGAGCGCCACGCCGACAACGCAGATCTGCCGCGCTTTGCCGGCTGGTGGGGCCACGACAAAGAGGTGCGCTTTAAAATGCAGAAAGGCTTTAAACCCATGCGGGGCGCGGCCGGCTGGCAGATCAGCAATGCCCAGATCCTGCCCATGGCCGTGCACAATGCTTCCTTAAAGATCTTCGACGAAGTAGGCATGAAAGCCTTGCGCCAGAAAAGCGAAAAACTGACCGGGTATTTGGAATTCCTCATAAACAATATCAATTCCGAAGGAAAAACCCAAAGCTTCGAAATGATCACCCCAACCAACCCGAAAGACCGCGGCGCCCAGATTTCCTTGGTGGCCACCCACAACGGGAGGGGATTATTCGAAAAACTGACCAAAGCCGGCGTAATTGCTGACTGGCGCGAACCGAACGTGATCCGCGTAGCCCCGGTGCCGCTTTACAATTCCTTCGAAGACGTGTTCCGGTTTGCGGAAATTCTGCGGGAGAATGTGTAATTTACAGGTTGTTTAATCGTATTTTGTTTTGCTGGAAAAGGCGTGGAGCAAATTAAAAGACTAGTATCCGTCAATAAAGAGGTTCTTCGGGAAGCCAGGCTGTATGCCTATTTTTTCATCATGCTGGTGTTCATCGCACCGCGGGGTGGCTTTACCGACGATATAAATTTCTGGATCAACTGGTGCCGGTATGCCTATGAATTCGGATTGAGCAATATCTACCAGCTCGAAAACAATAATTATAACCCTTTACTTCATTACTTTCTGGCTGCTTACGCTTTCCTGGCCGGGAATTCCGATAATATCAGCCAATACATGCCCTTTTTTAAGGCATTCCCTCTCTTTTTCGACTTTGTCGGTGCCATTGCCGCGGTTTCTTTTGTAAAAGAGCGCAGCCAGCGGTTCGCTTTGTCGTTGCTACTGCTTTTTAATGCCGGGTACTTGTATAATACCCTGATCTGGGGGCAGGTAGATAGCGTTTTTACCTGTTTTGTGATGATTGCGGTAGCCATGGCCCTGCGTAAGAAACTGGTTTTGAGCGTTATTTTTTACCTGCTTGCGCTGAATGCCAAAGTGCAGGCTATTATTTTCCTGCCACCTTTACTGCTGTTGCTGCTGCCGGCGCTTCGCTCCGATAAGAAACGCCTGGCAATAGCGCTGCTGGCAGGAATTGCTTTTGAATTGGTTTTTCTTGCGCCGTTTATCTGGGGCGGAGAACACAATGATCTGGGCCGGATCATAGCTATTAATTTCAACTCCGTAGACTTTGCGCCGGTGGTTTCTATGAGCGCCTATAACTTCTGGTTTCTGACCCTGAAAGAGGACTGGCTTTCTGCCATGCCGGATAACCTGGTTTTCTGGGGGCTGACCTATAAACACTGGGGCTTGCTGCTTTTCTGTTTAACTTCTTTTATAGCTTTGCTGCCGGTTTTGTTACTGGCTATCCGAAGCTTCTTTACAGGGAATAACTTCAACTTTTCCGAGTATCCGGTTATTCTCTTGAGCTTCGGGCTGATACCGATCCTGTTTTGTTTCTTTAACACCCAAATGCATGAGCGGTACTGGCACGCAGGCCTCCTGTTTTTAGCGGCATACGGTTTTCTGACGAAAGAATATTTGCCTTACCTGGTTGGTTCAGTAGCTTACCTGCTGAACATGGAGGCAGTACTACGGTTTCTGAATTTTAAAAATTACAAGATCCTTCTGTTTAAGCCGGAATTTGTTGCCGGTTTATTCGGGTTTGTAATTGTGTTCGGTTTCTTTAAACTGTACAGACATTTTAACCTGGCTGCTTGCCTGCAGGATATGAAGCGTTATGGTAACCGGCACGAAGAAGTGCAGGCCGGTGTTGCTATGGCCCACCTGGAGAAAGAAGCCGGCGTAAAATAGCCTTGCGACTGGTTAACAGATTTCCGGCTCCATTAAAGAGCAGACTTTAAGGGAGGGTTAAAAGAGCGAGAGAAAAGACTTTATGCCAACCAGCCCGGCTATGGCTTGAATTGCTGGCATTTCGTTCACTTTGTGGCCTACTCGAAATTCCATGATATTCTTTGCCGAACGTGAGTGCTTCTGGTTATTATAGGTACCAGCCAAGGTTCACCTTTTTTCAAAAAAACAGTATACTTTCTGGATAGCAAACTGCTTGCAAATCAGAAAAATGCTGCCCTATGAAAAAACGTTACCCGACCCTGTTTCTGCTTTATTGCCTCCTGTTTTTTACGGGCGCCTGCACCTCAGGCTCCCGCCTGGCCGGTCCCCGCAACACCGGCGACACACGCGAAGCCGTTTTACAGGCGGATCGCAACTTTTCCAGAATGTCGGAAGAGAAAGGTCTGAATACCGCCTATATTGCCTATGCAGCTGAAAACGGCGTATTGCTCCGGCCGCAAAGTATGCCCATTGTCGGGCGCGATAATATCCGCATGTACGTGGCCCGTACCTCCGACGAAGGCCTCCGGCTTACCTGGTCGCCGGCCTATGCCGAGATTGCCGCTTCCGGCGAACTGGCTTACACTTACGGTACCTACCTGCTCGAAACCTTCGACATCGATGGTAAGGTCATTACGACCGAAGGTACGTATGTTTCGATCTGGAAGAAGGATGCCAACGGGATCTGGAAATATGTGCTGGAATCAGGAAATACCGGCCTTAGACCTTAAACGCTAAGGCAATAGCCCGGAAAAGTCGGAGTACATTAGCGGAAGCCCTAAGAACAGCTTCAGGGTTAGAATTTCGATCTGAAAAGCTGAAGTTGTAAATTCAGGGTGGGGCGAATAATTGCGCAAACGAGAGCTTGTTTCTGCTGAAAAATAACAAGGGAGGCTGAAAATGAGGAGAAGGTCGGTATGCAGCATTTCTAAGGCTAAGGGTTTGTATTCCAGTGGTCAGGGAACGGGTGGGATTGCCTGCAGAAAAAAGACCTTCATGTGTTCTTCATGTTACTTGCCTTCAAAAATTACGCTTTTACCTGCCCGTATGGTCACTTGACCATTAATGAAAGATTTTTAGTGCTTTTGGCTATTTAATCCTCTAATTTTATTTCACTGAAAGTAAGCAAGGCAGCCCAAATCAGTAAAATCAAAATACTCACCATCCGCCTGTTTAAGATTTAGTGCCATGATACGCATTGTAACGACCCCAAAAAAGAAAAGAAACTTCCTGCTTAAGGTGAGCCTGAGCCTGATTTTATTCCTCCAGATCCAATTACCCGATGCCGCGGTTCCGGCCCTTAAAGAAGATATTCACGTAGCCGGCGTGTCGCATAAACCGCTGAAAGATCATCCGCTTTCCGTTGCTAAATCTATTGGCCGGACAGGCCCTGATGCTCTGGCCTTCAAATAAAGAAGCGCCAATTCAATTTAGTTCGCTTTTTACTGCCCTTAAAACCCGAAACTTTTTACCTTTACTTTCTGAACCGGTCATTTTTATTCCGGAGGAAAGTTATGCATACATCTCCCCAAAATGCCACAATTATCGGAGCCGGCCTGGTTGGCTCTCTGCTGGGGCTTTACCTGGCCAAAAAAGGAAATAAAGTAGCTATCTACGAACGCCGTCCCGACATGCGCAAAGCCAGTATTGCCGCCGGCCGTTCCATTAATCTGGCCCTCAGCGACCGCGGCTGGCGCGCGCTTGAAGGCATCGGTATTGGCGAAGACATCCGGAAGGTGGCTATCCCGATGTACAAGCGCGTAATGCACGATACCAAAGGCAATTTAACCAGTCAGCCGTACGGCAAAGAAGGGCAGGCCATTTATTCGGTATCGCGCGGCGGCCTGAACATGGCCCTTATGGACCTGGCCGAAACCAACCCGGATATTTCGCTGCACTTTAATCAGCAGGTTACCAACCTCGACCTGAAAACCAATACCCTCGAATTCCACAACCCGGAAACCAGCCAGGATACCCGCCTGCAGTCAGAGCGGATCTTCGGGGCCGACGGGGCCTTTTCTGCTGTCCGGCTGGCGCTGCAGAAAACCGAGCGTTTCCAATATTCGCAAAGCTATCTGGAGTACGGCTACAAAGAACTGACCATTGCGCCCGGCGAAAACGGTACCTGGCAGCTCGAAAAAAACGCCCTGCACATCTGGCCCCGCGGCCAATACATGATGATCGCGCTGCCAAACCTGGACGGTAGCTTTACCTGCACCCTGTTTTTCCCTTACGAAGGCCAACATTCTTTCAGCGCCCTGAAAACGGAAGCCGACGTGATGAAATTCTTCCAGGAAGTTTTCCCGGATGCAGTACCCTTAATGCCAACCTTGCTCGAAGATTATTTCGGCAACCCGACCGGCACGCTGGTTACGGTAAAATGCTTTCCGTGGAGCTTCGAAGATAAAGTATTGCTGATCGGGGATGCCGCCCACGCCGTTGTGCCTTTCTACGGCCAGGGCATGAACGCCGGTTTTGAAGATTGCTCGGTGCTGAACGAACTGATGGAGGCGCACGAAAACGACTGGGAAACGATATTCAAAACGTTTGAAAAAGTGCGCAAACCAAACGCCGACGCCATTGCCGACCTGGCGGTAGAGAACTTCATTGAAATGCGCGACAAAGTGGCCGATCCGCGGTTCCTGCTGCAGAAAAAGATCGAAGCCAAAATAAACGCCCGTTACCCGGAGCAATGGATCCCGCTTTACACCATGGTTACGTTCACCCCGGATATGCCTTATGCCAAAGCGCTGAAGAACGGCCGGAAGCAGGAAAAGATCATGAAGAAGCTGATGCAGCTGATAGAAACCGAGGCCGACTTCGAGAAACCGGAAGTACAGCAAATGCTGGAGCGGAAAATGACCGAAAAATTCAGCCTGAACCACGAAACCAACGTGTAGTTTTTAGGCCGGAAACGGTACTGTTTTAAACCAAAAAAGCCCTGTTTGTGCAGGGCTTTTCTATTTACAGGTTGTATTTGGCAAAATAAGCATCCGCGTTTTTAGCGCCATTTTCGGTGCAGAGTCCGCGGATGTAGTAAAGGTAAATGCTCCGGAAAACTTCGGCCAGGTTATAGCGTTCGGGCGGGAAAACCTGGGGGTTTAGCAAGAGCGTTATCATTTCCAGAATAATTTTGGTTACCAGCTGCAGGTTCAGATCCTTCCGGAAAACGCCTTCCTGTACGCCCCGGTTCAGAATATCGTAAACCTCGTGGTAAGAATAGGTGTTCAGGTGGTTTAAGGCAATTCCCCAGGCCGCCGGATAATTCTGTTGCAGATCCACTACGTATTGCGGATTGGTTTTCTGCATGTTCTGGATACCGTCCTGCAGCAGGATCAGGATTTCTTCTATCGGGTTTTTTACGTCCTGGAGGAGTTTCTGGTGCTTTTCCTTTTGCTGTTCCAGATCGAAAAGTACGGTTTGCCGCACCAAGTCTTCTTTGCCGGCGAAAAGCTCGTTGTAAGTAGCCTGCGAGATATCGAGTTTATTGCGAAGTTCTTCTTCCGAATTTGCCTCTATTCCTTCCCGTTGAAATAATGCCAGGATCTCTTCTAATATCGTTTCTTTAAATGTCATGCCTCAATAAAATCTCCCCTTTGGTATTAGATCCGAAGTTGTATGAGCGCCGGGAACTGCCATTACAGGCAAACCGGTTAGCTGCGTTTGTGTTCCTGCCTTTTATTCAGGGGTTGTAAAAAAGACCAGATGCAGTGAAACTGCCGCAAGATAATCAGGAAGAACCGCTAACGGAACAGTAATATTACGTAAAATCCCTGATTAATATAAAAAGCAGGGTTAAGCTGTAATTATTTTTAGCAGAAATAACCGGCGGCCTAAAGCGTGTTGTTCGAAAAGAAAGCTTCCGCGATCTGGCTGCCTCTTTCGGTGCAAATGCCCTGCAGGTAATACTGGAAGATGCTTCGGAACACTTCGCCCATGTTGTAGCGGTGCTTCGGAAAAAGGTGCGTGTTGTGCATTACGTTCAATTGCTCGATCAGCACCTTGGTTACAATTTCCAGGTTAATGTCGTGGCGGAACAGTTTCTGCCGGATGCCTTCGTTTAAAAGATCGTAGAACTGGTAGTAATAATTGATCTGAAGGTGGCGCTGGTACGTGTTCCAGGCCGAAGGATAAAGGTACTGGATCTGAATGAAAAAGCCCGGATGCACGTCTTTTACGTGGTCGGCGCAGCACTTGAACATCAGGATAATTTCTTCTACCGGGTTCCGCGCCTGGGCCAGCACTTCGGCCGGAAAAACGTCGGTTGCGGTCAGGTTGTACTCAACGGCCTGGCGTACTAGATCTTCTTTGTCGCGGAAATGTTCGGTAAAAATACGGCCGTCAAGATTCAGCTGATCGATAATTTTACTTTCCGTCAGATCTTTCACCCCGTTCTGGTGAAACCAGCTAATCGCCTTCTCCAAAATTTCCGTTCTAACGTCCATGCGCGTCGAGCCAATTTATTCCTAAAACTACATTAAAAATTGCAGATTTGGAATGTACATGCCTGATAAATTGAGTAAAGCCCGAATAATTAAGTACTAATACATATTTAATGCAAGAAAGAAGCCCGCCATTACCGCAAATACCCAACCTGCCAGCGGATTATTCTTGTTTGTTCCGGAGTGCTGAAAGAACACCTGCAGCAGAAAAGCCAGTCCAAACCAACCCAGGTAATTCTTCAACGGAACGGTATTATTTTGCCAGTTCCAGAAATCGTACTGCATGGCTACGGGCTCAATTAAAAAGTCCAGCGCTACCATCAGCACCGTTGCCGCCAAAGCAGCCAGTAGTTTATTCCGGAATATTTTATGCGTAAAACTGCCGATGCAGTAAACCAGAATTACCCAATTCAGCCCAATCAGTAAGGGTACGTCCCAAAGCTTAAAACCTAACGCCTTGCCGTACGCATAATTCCCGAAAAGCAAACCTGTATGCACACCCAAAACTTCGGCCAGAAAACCTACGGTAAACGTAAGGACCCCAAAAAGCCAGAAAGAAAGATCGAAATTTTTATGGTTCAGGAACAGCAGGAAAGCCGTCAGCAGCAGGTTCATGGGCGTCAGGTTCTGGTAATATTCCGGATCGCCGCTGAAAAGCAAACCCCACAAACCTACGGCATAAAAAATAACCAGTACCGCCGCCGAAAACAGTAGCTTTTTATCTGAAAAAAGGAAGGCGCTTAGTTGGGTGAAATTTGGTTTAGCGGTAATCATTCTGAACAAGGTCGCTTACAATTTTGGCCGAAAGCAAACACAAAGGAATGCCGCCGCCGGGATGAACGCTGCCGCCGCAAAAGTACAGGCCTTTTACGCGGCGTTTAAAGTTGGGGTGCCGCAAAAAAGCCGCCAGCGCATTGTTGGAACTGCTGCCGTACAAAGCGCCGCCAAACGAAGATGTATCGGCTTCGATGCCGCGCGGGTCCCAGACCTTTTCACAAACAATGTGCTGGCTGAGGTCGGTTTTCAGTCGATGGCTGAGTTTCTGAATTACATGTTGCCGGGTTTGTTGCGCCAGTTCGTTCCAATCCTGGCCTTCGTTGTGCGGCACGTTTACCATTACAAACCAGTTTTCGGCATTTGCGGGCGCATCGGTTTTGGTGAGTTTGGAAGTAATGTTCACGTAAACGGTAGGGTCGGCGGAAATGGTTTTATGCCGGAAAATATGCTCGAATTCGGTTTTATAATCCTGACTGAAAAAGATGTTGTGCAGGTGCAGTTCCGGGAAGGTGCGGTTGATGCCCCAGTAATAAATCAGGGCCGAACTGGAGCGGGGTTGCTGCAGCGTTTTTTCGGGTGCTTGCAGCGTGGGCAGCAGTTTGCGGTAAGTAGGCACCACATCCATATTGCTTACCACCAGATCGAAGTTGTAGGTTGCTTTTGCCGTACGAAGGCCGCTTACTTTTTTCTGATCTTCGGCTAGCGTTATTTCTTCCACTTTTTCCCGGAACCGGAATTTTACGCCAAGTTCTCCGGCCAGTTTGTGCAGGCTTTTGGCAATGCTGTAAATACCGCCTTCCGGGTAAAATGCGCCAATGTTGTGCTCCAAATGCGGGATAATATTAAGCGTGGCCGGGGCTTGGTACGGGTCGGAACCGTTGTACGTAGCAAAACGGTCGAGTAGCTGCACAAAGCGCGGGTCCTGAAAACATTGCTGGTTGGCCTGATGCATGGTTTGGGTTAGCCCCAAGGAAGTAAGCGAGCCCATGGCCTTCAGAATATCGGTACTGCAATACGTAGAAAACTTGTGCAGCGATTTATGCAGAAAAGTAGCCGAAGTAGCTTGGTAAAGTCTGGCGCTCCGCTTGAAGAATTGCTTTACTTTTTGCTTCGGAACGCCTAGGGTTTTTTCAACCTCTTTCTCAAATTTGGCGTGATCGCGGTAAGCTTTCAGGTTGGTGCCGTCGGCAAAAAAATAATGCGTAATAATATCGAGGTTCTGGTAGCGGAAATAATCCTGAGCCCGCCGACCGGCTAAATGAAAAAGTTCGTCTACCAGATGCGGCATGGTAAAAAGCGAAGGTCCTTTGTCGAAGCGGAAGCCGTCGAGCGTAAACTCTGTCATTTTGCCGCCAAACGTATCGTTCGCCTCAAAAACGGTAACCCGGAATTGCTGCTTTGCCAGCCGGATGGCCATCGCCAACCCTGCTACGCCCGAACCGATTACCGCTGCTGTTTTCATGGTGTCAGATGGTTTTTCCTGCCTCATAGATAGCGTTTTGCAGGTAAGGCTTTAACCGATCAGGGATAAAATTGTTTAGCAAACAATCAAATATTTTCCACAAAATTACTTCAAGTTAAAGCGAATCAGGTCAACAGACAGTTACAACCATTATTTTATCGAAGTTAAAAATGGTACCTGAACCAAAAGAAAAAGTAAAGCCGCCCCGGCAATTACCGAAGCGGCTTTAATCAAAATACTTGATACTTGATACCAGCTACTAACTTATCGAAGCACGTACTTTTTTAGTGTACTCGCGCAAAGCGGTAGTGAAGTCAGTTTTATGGTCTTCCATGTGGTTCAGGATGAAAATGGCGGCAAAAATATGCGTCAGCTTTTCACCCTCATCGTCGCCCGGAATTTCAAAATCGATCGGACGTTCGTCAAGCAACGCTTCTTCTGCCTGTACCAGCTGGTGAAGCGTGTGGTTTTCTACAATGTGTTTTATTGCCGGAATTTTCATGTGCTTAGCTTTTTAATTTGTTGATGAGCGCCGTAACGGCTTCTTCCTTGCTGGCCGCCACGGTATCTACCAGTTGCCCATTTTTAAACACGGCAAAGAAAGGAAGGTTTGTCACGCCGGCCGCTTTGCGCGCCTCCGGGCTGGTTTCAGCATTTACATCCAGAAAAGCAATGCCTTTAAAATCTTCGCTGTCGGAAAGGCGCTTGAACTTCGGCGAAAACAAACGGCAGTTACCGCACCAGTCGGCATAATATTTTACCACTACGTTTTCGTGCTGCTGCAATTGCGCGGCAAATTCGGAATCAGATACTTGCTGTACAGCCATAAATGCTATCAATTAAAAGTTAAAACTCAGGACTAAAACATACTGCCGCCCTGCATAAAAGTTGCAGCGGGGCTTTTATGCAAATGTAAGCAAGCCTACTAGTTTTAGCTAATCAAAATTGCCTGTATCAGAATCAGGATTTTCAGGATTAAAGGATTTTCAGGACAATTGTCTGAATCAGAATCAGAATTTACAGAATTAAGAAGCAATGGTTTATCGGTAGGGGCACCTCTTGTGGGTGCCCTATCACATTATCAATTTCACGCATATCGCCAGCGCAGCGCCCCTGAAAACCACGTTAGCCGATCAAAAACTAATTTAAAAGAAAAGCTTAATCGGAGGGAAACTGATTCCAGTTTCTACGTGCGCGGCCTCCTATTCATACGGTGCCGGAGGCAGGCCGCAAGGCCAGTTGGAATAGAAGACGCGAACGTAGAAACGAAGCCACCCGGCTTGAGGGGGAAAGTCAGTTAAGAGTTAAAAGTTATGAGTTTAGAGTTAAAGCTTGTTTGAAAAACAAAACCAAGCAAAACCAAACAAATAGCAAACAGAACTACCAACCTGATGAGATTTGGCTACGCCGAACCTTCGGTTTCTCACTATCGTTCGAAATGGCAATAAAACAAACTACCAATTCGGCCCCTTCGCCGGCTTCGGCTTCACCTTCACCGTCTTAATCTCGATAAGCTTCTGCTTCGGCATCCGGAAAACCCAATAACCCAGATGCTGTTCAGCCCCAACATCATTTTTTTCCGGGGCGCAGATCAGTTCTTCGGCTTTCACCGGCCGCACGTACAAAAGGCTATCGGTTAAGGTCTGAAAAGTAGCAGGAAAGTTACCCGCCGGTTCCGAAAGCTCGTTGCGGTACTGCCGCAGGTTTTCCATTTCCGCCTGCAGCGCCTTTATTTCCGAGGCACTCTGAAGCTGTTGCAGCCGCCCGTTGTATTTCTTCTGAAACATAAAATAAGCATCGGCAGTGGTAAAAAGACAAAGGGCTACATCATTCGGGTTTTGCGTTAGTTTCTGCTGCTGTTCCGCTTTAATTACCGTTAGAACGCTATCGGCTACGCGTTGGGTTTCGGCGGCTATTTGGTGGCGGCTCATGCGCTTCACTTTGTTTTCTTCCACGGTTAAAGCTACTTCCTTCAGGTTGTCTAAAGGTTTGGGTTTACAGGAAAAACTGAAAATTGCTATTAAAATCGAACAAAAAAGGATCGGTTTCATGTTGTTAACGCGGGTAAAGGCACAGGAATAAAATTTCTCCGCTGCTATTTACTATCTTTGCAGCTTAAACACAATTGCCGGAGTAATGTTAGATAAATTAGAAGCCATAAAAGACCGTTTTGAAGAAGTAAGTCAGCTCCTCATCCAGCCCGATGCCATGGCAGACCTGAAACGCTTTAAAACGCTGAACAAGGAATATAAAGATCTGGAAAAGATCGTAATTGAATACAAAAAATACCAGAACCTGCTGGGCAACATCGAAAACGCCAAGCAGGTAATTGCCACTGAGAAAGACGAAGAATTCCGGGAAATGGCCAAGGAAGAGCTCGACGAACTGCTGCCGCAGCGCGAGGTGATGGAAGAAGCCATCAAAGAAATGCTCATCCCCAAAGACCCGAACGACAGCAAAGACATTATCGTGGAGATCCGGGCCGGCGCCGGGGGCGACGAGGCTTCGATCTTTGCCGGCGATTTGCAGCGGATGTATTACCGTTTTGCGGAAAAGCAGGGCTGGAAAACCGAACTTATCGATGCCACTGAAGGTACTTCCGGAGGTTACAAAGAGATCATTTTCGGGGTTTCCGGTGAAGACGTTTATGGCAAAATGAAATACGAATCGGGCGTGCACCGGGTACAGCGCGTACCGGCCACCGAAACCCAGGGCCGTATCCATACTTCCGTAGCTTCGGTGGTAGTTTTGCCGGAGGTGGAAGAATTCGACATCGAACTGAACATGAACGACATCCGGAAAGACCTTTTCTGTTCTTCCGGGCCAGGCGGTCAGTCGGTAAACACCACGTATTCGGCAGTGCGCTTAACCCACTTGCCTTCCGGCATTGTGGCGCAATGCCAGGACCAGAAATCGCAGATGAAAAACTTCGAAAAAGCCCTGAAAGTACTGCGTTCGCGGGTGTACGAAATAGAGCTTGCCAAGAAACTCGAAGCCGAAGGAGCCCAGCGTAAAAGCATGGTAGGCGGCGGCGACCGTTCCGATAAGATCCGTACCTACAACTACCCGCAGGGCCGCGTAACCGATCACCGCATTGGCTACACCGTTTACAACCTGCCAAACGTAATGGACGGCAACATCGAAGACTTCATCTCCGAACTTCGCTTAGCCGAAAACGCCGAACGTCTGAAAGAAGGCGCGGTTTAATGTGCTGATTTTTTAATGTGCTAATGTGCTGTTAAAGATTTGGAAATGTGGAAATTTGAAAATGGTTTCCACGGAAGACACTAACGAATTCCCCTCCCCGGAGGGGTTAGGGGTGGGTCTATTTAAAAGAGAGGCCGGTAGCAGCAATGTTACCGGTTTTTTTTGTAAAAGAACTTGCCACAATGTAATCCCTTCAGACTTCTAAAGGGTAAGCTGATCCAGAATTGTTTCGCCTAGTGTTTTATCATGTACTTTGATGTGGTTTAGCTGGTTTTCTTTTATAATGCTGCTGGTTTGCAGAACGGCAATTTTATCGATCGGGGAAACTTCTGCTATGTAAGAAATGCCGGCGGCCAATAAAGAACTGGCTACCTTAAAATGCATTTCTTTAACCGCAACCGGGTGCGTGATCATTTCCTGCAGGTCGGCCAATACCGTAAACCCCGGCTGGGTTTGCTGCAACGCTTTCTGCCAGTCCGCAAAGAAATCCGGTACCTGCTCAGGGTTCCGCCAATACCCCCGGATGGTAAAGTATATCCGGTTTTTAGCGGGGCTATATACTAATTCATAAAATTGGTTTCGGGTTATAATGATCATAAAATAGCGTAAGAAACAGGATTGAAGGCTGCAATGACATTAGCAGCAGGTATAAAACTGATCATGCCTTTAACCTAGTAGCAACTTCTAATAACTAATACATAAAAGTTGAGAAATGGTTTAAAGGGAAATAAGCCTTCAGGAATAAGAGGAATTCCAGCTTTAAAACGCTATCCATTTCAACAAAAACAAAAAGCCGGCAGCAGAAATGTTACCGGCTTTTTCTATCATAAAAACTTATCTTTGTCCGTTAAGGTAAAACTGAGAAAGTTATGAGTTCAAAGTTAAGAGTTACGGCAATTTCAGCTAAAAGCTCTTATAACCTACTTTGAAAATGCTATGGATTTGTGCCATAAAAGTAAAAGCACAATTCGGAAAACTTCAACTCATAACTCTTAACTTTAAACTCATAACTCTTAAAAATGAAATACTGCTTCGCGGTCATAATTCCTTTGCTCATGCTCTTGTCGGTTTTCTCCTGCAAACCCGACGACGAAACCCTAACCCGCGATGCCGGCGCTAAACTCGAATTCTCTGCCGATACCATTTTCTTCGATACTGTTTTTGTCTCCACGGGCAGCGTAAGCAAACGCCTGAAGATCTATAACCGCCACAAAAACGCCGTAAAGATCGACCAGATCAAACTCGAAAAGCTCGGCGCTTCCAATTACGACCTCATCATCGACGGCGAAGCAAAAGACATGGCTTCCGGTATTACTCTGCGCGGCGAAGACAGCTTGCTTATCCTGGTAAAGGTTCTCATCGATCCGAATAATTCCGCCACGCCTTTTATTGTGGAAGACAATATCGTTTTCCAGACGAACGGCAACCTGCAAACCATTCCCTTACGCGCCTTCGGCCAGAACGCCAATGTTTTCCGCGACAAAGAAGTAAGCTGCAATACCATCTGGGAAGGTCCGAAAGCTTACGTGCTCTACGGTGATGTAATTGTGCCGGAAAATTGTGTGCTCACCATCCGGCCGGGTACGCGTATTTATGCACATGCCGGCGCCGGACTTTATGTTTTCGGTACCCTGAAAGTGGAAGGGAACGCCTCTAAAAAAGTATTCTTCCAGAACGACCGCCGCGATTCGGTTTTCGCGCACGTGCCGGGGCAGTGGGTTGGTATCTTTTTCCTCGAAAAAAGCCGCAACAACAGCATTCAGTATGCCGAAATCAAAAATGCCACCTTTGGTTTAAGCATTCAGAACAAGGATGGGAACCGGGTTGAAGTTGAAAATACCGTTATTAAAAATATGTTTACCGCCGGCTTGCTGGGCGTAAGCGCCGACGTAAAAGTAACCAACACCCTGATCACGAATTGCGGCCAGTATGCAGTGGCTGGCGTGGGCGGCGGCCGCTACGATTTTAACTACTGCACCATTGCCAATTACACCCCGGATTTTAAGCGCGATACCGAAAGCATGGCTTTTACCGATAGTGTGGTGCTGGATAATACCTTATTTATTCGGGATACCTATGTAACTATGCGAAACAGCATTCTTTGGAGCGGAAATCGCAATGGTAAACTGGAAAATGAGCTTCTCTTCCTGGCCCGCGCCGGATTGCAGAATATTTCCATCGAAAACAGCTTGCTGCAGACCAACCGGTACCAGAACGATCCGAAGATCTTAGGCCATGGCAATATCCTGAACCAGGACCCGAAATTTACCCAACCCGGCGATAATTCCGTTCCGGAACGGAAGATAAATTACAGCCTCAAAAAGGATTCGCCGGCCATCGGCGCTGCTCAGGCGAACGGCGTAAGCATCGATCTTACTGGCGAACCGCGTCTGCAAGGCAGCAATCCGAACCCGGATATGGGCGCATACGAAAACAAAGACTAAGCAAGCAGACAACGCTATGATCTGGCACCAGAAAAGTATCCGTCTCCCGGCCGTGCCGCGCGGCTTCCATTTAATCACCGACCTGCTGGAAGCCCAATTGCCCGAACTTGAAAAAATCGAAATTGGCCTGGCGCATATCTTTATTCAGCACACTTCCGCCAGCCTCACCATTTCCGAAAACGCCGACCCCGACGTGCGCCGCGATTTTGAAAGCCATTTTAACGTGCTGGCCCCGGAAAATGCTCCCTATTACCGCCACACCGCCGAAGGCCCCGACGACATGCCCGCCCACATCAAAGCCGCGCTTTTAGGCACCTCCGTAACCATTCCCATTACCAAAGGCCGTTTCAACTTGGGTACCTGGCAGGGCATTTATCTGTGCGAGCACCGCAACCACGGCGGCAAACGCACTGTGGTGGTAACGCTGCAGGGGCAGTGAGCTGGAACAATCTTCCTGTCATCCTGAAAGGATCTTGTGCGTTCGTAGCAGAAAACTGAAATGCTGCCAATCCAGTTAAAGGCTGGTGAAAGAACATCAATACTTCATTTATATAACCTGTAATCCGGGCAGAACGGTGTTGTATGTAGGCGTTACCAACAATCTGGAGGTCCGGTTAGAAGAACACCGGCGCAATAAAGGAAAACCTGAAACATTTGCCGGCAGGTACTACTGCTATAAGCTGCTTTATTACGAACGGTTCAAATACATCAACTACACAATCAGCAGAGAAAAAGTGCTGAAGTTAATGAGCCGTCAGGATAAAGAAGCCCTTATCAGAACTGAAACAATCCAAAGATGGAATTTCTCAATATCTATGGTTAGCCTTAATAGCGGTTGTGGTGAGCAAGTAGTTAATAAATAAGCTCCCTTCCCTGTCATCCTGAAAGGATCTTGTGCGTTCGTAGCAGAAAACCGGAACGTTGGCAATGAAGTTAAAGGCTGGAGAACATACCCTTCGGGCTAACCTTTCTACCAGCCGCCGACGAGGTTTTTCACTGGCGTTCAGAATGACAAAAAGGAATAAGGCAGCCTTAGAATAAAAGATCATTGCCAATAGAACACCCGGCCTGTCGCTACAAATAACCTGCTTACTTCTTCAACCGGTATAAACCTTCCGCGCCAGCCGGCTCATACCGGCCGAAAACTGTTGGCAGGCGGTAAACCAGCTTTGGCATAAGGCCTTCCTCATCGATGATAAATTCCGGCGGATCTTTGCTTATGTTTTCGTGAATGGAAAATACCGAATCGTAAGAATCTAGGTTGTTGAAATCCTGTTGCGCCAGTTTCCAGTTCAGGTATGGCGAAGCAGCGTAGTTGTAGGCGTAATACTGAAAATCAGGGCCTAAAACCAACAACTGTCCGTTCACGATCTTCTTGTATTTTTCGTCGGTTTTCAGTTGCAGTTCGCTGGTATCGATGTTCAGATAGCGTTCCATTTTTAAGGGCACAGCATAGCGCACGGCAATCAGCAAAGCAAGCAGCACCAGAAAGATTACTTCCGGGATCCACCAGCGGGCCGGCGGCCGGAACAGGTAGTAACTGTAATAAGCCAGTACCGGCAGGAAATAAATAAAGCTCAGTACCGAAATTTCCGGCGACGCCAGGACCATCACCACCGCTACCCAGAACCAGATGAATATGAGCTGCTGCATTTTCTGCTGAAAAACCAAACCCTGGTTGGCGTTGGCCGCCATAAAAATTCCGGCCAGGATCAGGAGCACCGGCAGGGCCAGCAGTTTCAGTAGATCGGTTAACGGTAAAAGCAGGTTGAAACTGAACAAGCCTTCGGCTGATAAATAAAATTCCTGAAAATTATCGAGAGCGCCGTTGTAAAGATAATACGTGCAGGCCACGGCAAACGGGAAAAAGAAACCGGTAAGCAAGAGCAGGAAACTCCGGAAGGTATTGGAAGCAAAGAAAACCACCGCAAAATAAGCTACCACCAGGAAAAACGAAAGCGGCAGGTAACTCAGGGCAGCCAGCCCGATAAAGAATCCGGCTTTGAATAAGGTAGGGTTATTGGAGCCTTCCTTGGAAACAATTACGAGGTAACGGATAGAGAAAACCAGGAACAACTGCCCCAGCAGGATCGGTGAAAGGGTATCGAATTCGAAGAAAAAACTGCCGCCCAGCATGTAAAATAGCGCCGGTAAATACGTTTTTTGCGGAAATACCTGCTGCCGGTTAAAAATAAAATTCATGTTCAGCGACTGGAACAAGAGCAAAAATGCCGCCACCAGCCGGTAAAGGAACAGCGAACGGCCATCCAGCAGATCGATGAGCCAGAACACCAGCGCCGAAAGCGGACCCGTGGTATCGAATACGTCGCGGTACATGGCGGCGCCGGCCTGCAAGCGTTCGCCCAGCACCATAAACTTCAGCTCGGGCATGGTAATGGGCACCCCCATAAGCACCAGCGGCAGGTTAATGGCTATAAAAAGCAGCACCAGAAAAACGGGCCGGGTAACGAACGTACTGTTAAAAAATCGGATCACGGAAAAAAGGCGTGGGCCGGGGCCCGTTTATTCCCGTAAAATTGCCAAATTAATCCGATATATTTGCAGTTCCTATGGAAAGTAAAAGACAACAAAAATTCTCCCGCCTGCTTCAAAAAGAGCTCTCCGAAGTGTTTCAGCGCGATGTGGTGCACCTTTTTAACGGCGCTTACCTGAGCATTACCACGGTGCGCGTTTCTCCGGACCTTGGCGTGGCGAAAATATACCTGAGCATGCTGCTCGTTAAAAACCCTTCGGAAGTGTTGCGTACGGTGCGCGAAAACACCAAAGCGGTCCGCCATGCGCTGGCACAACGCATTAAAAACCAGGTGCGCGTAATTCCGGAGCTCATTTTCTTCCTCGACGACAGCGCCGAATACGCCGCCAAAATGGATAAGATCATTTCCGACCTCGATATTCCGCCGGCCAATGAGAACGACGTAAACCGCGACGGCATTCCGGACAACGACTACACCCGTGGGGAGTCGGATGAGGATGAAGAAGAATTGAGATAGTATTTGGTAGCAAGTATCAGGTATCAAGTATCAGGACTTTTTTCAGCAGGAAACATACCTGTCGCTGGCTATAATTACCGAATGGAATTCTAAAGGCTGCGAAGCAAAGTCCCCCTTTGGAGGGGGTAGGGGGAGGACTTCACGCATTCCCGGAAAGAATTCAATTAAAGTAAAACCCTACCCCAATCCCCTCCAAAGGGGGACATCAAAATAAATACTCAATGGAATTACGTCTTGGATTCAGTTCTGATTTTTAATTCCTGATTTCTAATTAAAAGAAAGATGCAATACGATCCGATAAAGCGGGTTTTAGGTAACGTTTTCAACCAGACGCCGGCCTTGCGCCGCCTTTTTTACAACATGCTCGACCTGCTTTTGCTACGTACCTGGCACGTGCACAAAGAGCTGAAAGCCTGGGCGAAAGGCAAAGAAAATCAACCGGTGAAAATTCTGGACGCGGGTTCCGGCTACGGACAATACACCTACTTTATGAGCAGCATGTTCCCGAAAGCCGAAATTCTGGCCGTAGATGTAAAGGAAGAACAGATTGCCGACAGCAACCGCTTTTTCAAGGAAATCGGCCGTGGCGATCGCGTTCGCTTTGAAATTGCCGACCTCGTAAAATTCCAGAAGCCGAACAGCTTCGACCTGGCTTTATCGGTAGACGTGATGGAGCACATTCTGGAAGACGTAGAAGTGTTCAAAAACATTCATGCTTCGCTTAAACCAGGCGGCATGCTGTTGATCTCCACGCCATCGGATCAGGGCGGCTCCGACGTACACGAAGGCGACGACAGTTCGTTTATTGAAGAACACGTGCGCGACGGCTACAACATCCAGGAAATTCAGGACAAGCTCCGCACTGCCGGTTTCACCAAAATGGAAGCGCGTTATTCCTACGGCAAACCGGGTCAGGTATCGTGGCGCTTATCCATGAAATACCCGATCCAGATGCTGGGCACTACCAAAGCGTTCTTTGCGCTGCTGCCGTTCTACTACGTCGTTACCTTCCCGATCAGCTACATCCTGAACTGGTTCGACGCCAATAAAAAGCACCCTACCGGAACCGGTTTGATCGTGAAAGCCTGGAAGTAAGACTTGGGTTTTTGGTGGTTTGGGATAGCGTTTTAAGAGAAGAATAATGAGAAGAAAATCGGCTATTATATTTTCAGTCATCATTCTGGTTTTATTTGGGGCCTTATTCCCATTTTTAGGAAAGGGTGGTTTGATTTTATTCGGAACACTTTCCTTTCTTATAATTTTGATTGTCTTAAGCAGTTCCAAACCTGCTAAATCATAATCTGTTTTGCCGTTGTTGGTGTTTTTACCAATAACTTAAGAGTGCAGGAGCTAAAAATTATTGGTGAAAACACCAATAACGGCAGCAATTCTAAATTAGGCTGTCATGTTGAGCGATAGCGAAACAACTCGTTGGCGGGAGGAACTACTGCTACCTCCTGCTTTGCTGCTGAGAGCCGACAAGATCCTTCACTAACGTTCAGGATGACAGCTTTTATCGAGATACTCTCTGGTGCTGACATTTAAGAACCAGAGTTTTTCAACCATTTCAGAATACCATTTTTTAACCAATCATGCGTAAAAAGCAGCCATACAACGAAGCAATCGAAAGCATTATAAACGCCGACATCGAAAATGACGGTTGCCACATGGTGCTGGTCGAAGCCGATGATTATTTGCCTGCTTATGCCTATACCATTGGTTTATTCCCGGCGTATCACCATCCGGAAATAATCTGTTTTGGTCTTGCTCCGGAAGTGCTGAGAGGCTTGCTCAAAGATGCGCTTCAGCTGGTAAAGCAAGGCAAGAAATTAATTCCCGGCTATCTGTTTCCGGAGTTCTTAAAAGGCTTTAATACCCAGTTCCTAAAAGTAAACCCGGAGTATTATGCCAGTTATTTCGGCCTGGCGCAACAGTATTATGGTTTCCGGAATTTCCCGGCGCTGCAACTGGTGTGGCCCGACAAGCAAAACCATTTTCCCTGGGAAAAAAGCTTCAACCCGGACTGGAAATTCCGGCAGCCGCTTTTAGACCGGAATACCGACTTTAAGTTCCTGGAAGAGCGCGACGTACGGGCATTTACCACCCGGCAAGTGCTGGAAGGCCAGGCTATTTCGTACGTGTATCACAACAACGAGGGCGACTGGCAATTCATGTCCGATTCCAAACCGAATGCAAAAGACGCCCGCATTGTTTGCCTCGAAGACATTACCCGCCTCGACCCTTCGGTAAACGATATTTATTTTTTACCGTTCGGCTGGTACGCCTGGCGCAACTCCCGGGAAGAAAAATGGACAACCGCAAAGCTCCCGGAAGAATAAGAATCAGTAACTGACGTTATGCAAGGAGGAGAAAAGTCCCCCTTTGGAGGGGGTAGGGGGAGGACAGGAGAATTATTTGATTTTTAAAGGAGATCAAATAAAGTAAAAATCCTCCCCCTACCCCCTCCAAAGGGGGACCTCAAAAAACTTGCGCTACGTCAGTCATATTTAGCCTAATAGAAATTAATTTGAAGTAAGTTTGCTGTTGTTTGTGCCGTTGTTGGTATTTTCACCAACAACATAACTCCTGCACTACAAGGTTGTTGGTGAAAACACCAACAACGGCAAAAGGCGGCTTTGGATAGCATAGCCCATTAGCACATTAAAAAATTAGCACATTAAAAAATGAACGTTTCCTTTCTCATCGCAAAACGGTACTTCCGGTCGAAGAAAAAGCGGAACATCATCAGCATTATTTCCAATATTTCCATGATCGGGGTGGCCGTGGGAACCATGGCGCTTATTATTGTGCTGTCAGTTTTTAACGGCATCGAAGACCTGATCCGCTCGCTTTACGGCAGTTTCGACCCGGACCTGAAGATCACCGCCGTAGAAGGCAAAAGCTTCGAAGTTAATCCGCAATTTCTCGATTCCATAAAGGGCATAAGAGGCGTAGACCTGATTTCCGAAACGGTAGAAGATAACGCCCTTTTGCGCTACCAGGACCGGCAGATGATCGTGAAACTGAAGGGCGTAAGCGATAATTATTTCCTGCAGAACAGCATCGATTCGGCTTTAACCGAAGGCAGCGCTGAACTGAAACGCAAAGGCCTGCAATACGCTCTGCTGGGCCGCGGCGTGCAGATGCAGCTTTCCATTCGCACCGATAATCCTTTCGTGGGTTTGCAGGTGCTTTACCCGAAGGCCAGTAAAAAGATCTCTCTGAACCCCGAAAACGCTTTCAACGAAAAAGGCATCATGCCCGGCGGCGTGTTCGCCATCGAGCGGCAGTACGACGACAATTACGTGTTCGTGCCCCTGGAATTTGCCCGCGATCTTTTCAACTACGGTACCAAGCGGAGTGCCTTGGAAGTAAAAGTAACCGAAGGCACCAATCCGGATAAAGTGAAACGGCAGTTAAAAAGACTGTTGGGCGAAAAATTCAACGTGCAGAATTCGGATGAACAGCATACCAGTTTGTTACGCGCCGTAAAAGTGGAGAAGCTATTCGTGTTCATTACGTTTGCTTTTATTTTGCTTATCGCCTCGCTCAATATTTTCTTCTCGCTTTCCATGCTGGTGATCGATAAGAAAAAAGACATTGCCATTCTGGCTTCCATGGGCGCGAGCGCCACAACCATCCGCAATATTTTCCTTTTTGAAGGGGCCATCGTAGCGTTTTCCGGTGCCGGGGCAGGCTTGTTTATCGGTATGGTTATCTGTTGGGCACAGCAAACTTTCGGCTTAATTTCCATGGGCATGACCACTGCCGTAGTAGATTCTTACCCCGTAAAAATGCAGGCCCTCGATTTCATTTTCACCGGCCTGGCTATCATCGTCATTACCCTGCTGGTTTCCATTCGCCCCGCCCGCCGCGCGGCTGCCTTGCAGATCAAGGATAATTTATAATCGTTAATTTGGTGGCTTTTCGGATTTGCGGTTACAGGTGTTCGGAAGATATAAACCCACCCCTAACCCCTCCGAGGAGGGGAATATTTTCCTTGAGATTTGATTAAGTTATTCACTTTTACATGGTTATGCTTATTGGGGGTGTCAGCTAAAGACTTAATTAAGTTAGGTGTATTTTGATCAAATTCCCTTTATTTCGAGTACTGTTTCATTCTAACAAACTTAGATTAGCATTTTTGAGAATGAAACAAAATTCCCCTCCTCGGAGGGGTTAGGGGTGGGTTTATATCTTCCGAGCACTAGTTATCGAAATTTGCTCTTTTGCTCTTCCGGATTTGTAATCCGGAAGCATTTAGCCGCGGATTTGTAATCCGCCTTGCACCACCGCCTACTATAAAATGCTATTATTCTCGGTAGGAAAAGTCGGATTACAAATCCTTATACCCGGTACTTTCTGATTACAAATCCGAAAGAGCAATTTTAAAGGACAATTTAGCAAGTCGTTTCTAACTCAACTCCCGCCGCCGCTTTTGCCGCCTTTTACATCGTCGTTCTGGATGCCGCGTTTTTTGCTGGCGATGCCGCCTTTCAGCTTTCCGAATTTATAGCTGAAGGAAATTCCGATGCGGCGGAGCTGAAAGGCGCCCTTCTGGGTTTGGGTAAATGCCGGATCGTTTAATTCGCTTTCCCAGCGGCGGAATTTCTGGAAGGGGCTTTGCACCCACAAACTGGCGGTGGCTTTATCGTCTTTCAGGAAGGTTTTAGTTAAGGTCAGGCTGTTGAAGTAATAGCCGCCGTTACGGCCCTGCAGGGTGATGGAGCGGGAGTAATAACCCATGTTCGCGCTCAGGCGCCACTTCTTTTCGAATTTGTAACTGCCATACCCGAAAATGCCGGCTGTAAATCCTTCATTCTGTACGGGTTTATCCTGCAAAAAGCCGTTCAGGATAACGTAATTCAGCGAAGTGTTCAGGTTCAGGTTAAGTTTGTCGGTCAGATTCAGGTTGGTGTTTACCGAAAAGCCCAGGTTTTGCTCGCGGCCTAAATTGCCGTAAGTGGTAACAGCCGAATCGGGGTAAATGGTGGTGAATTGCTGAATGGAGTTATTCGTGAAGGTATAAGAAGCGCTGGTGTTGAAGGATGAATTTTTGACAAACGTGCTGTGCGCCAGCTCAAAGTTGTGGCTGGTGGTGGCGTCCAGATCCGGATTGCCGTAAGAAATGTTTTTAACGTCTATGCGGTTTACGTACGGATTTAAAAACCAGAGTCCCGGCCGTTCGATGCGCTGGTTATAGGAGAGCTTCAGGTCCTGCATTTCTTTCAGTTTCCGCGAGAGGGCTATGGATGGTATCAGGTTTAAATAATCCTGTTGGGCACTGGTTTCGGAAGAACTGAAATTGGCGTTTATCCGGGTTTCTTCCAGGCGCGAACCAAGCTTCAGGCCCCAGTCGTTCTTTTTCAGCGTAACCGAAGCGTAAGCTGCATAAATATCCTGGTGATAATCGAAATTATTGGTTTGCTTCGGGTCGTTTATGAACTGGCCGGAGGCATGGTTCAGGGTATCGTAAAAGTATTTGCTGTCGTTCAGGCGGGTGATGGATTTGAGGCCCACTTCCAGGTTGTTTTCCCCGAAAGGCTGCACATAATCGGCCTGAACGGTGTGTTCGCGCTCGTTGCTGGCATTGTCGGTCCGGCCCTTCAATTTCTGATAATTCAATAGCGGTTCGTAGGTGAAGTCAACCTGGTTGCCGTAGCCGTTCCGGCTGAATTTGTAGGAAAGCGTGAGCAGTTGTTCTTTATTCCGGCGGAAGCCGCGCTGGTAATCCAGGCCCACTTCGTGCCCGTTCCAGTATTCGTTCCGGTCGTTGGTTCTAAGGTATTGCTGCAATGTCGTAGTTCCCGATTCCAGCAGCGCCTGCTGATTCATTTGAATATCGTTGTCGCCGTCGTAAAGGGTAGCGTTGCCGGTAAACAAATTCAGGGAATCGAGTTCGTAGCTTAGCTGCAGGCCGCCGTAATGATTGCCGCCGGTGTTTTTGCCTTCGCCGGTTTGCGTGAATTGGGTGTTGCGCAGCAGATCCTGACGGATAAAGTTGTTCGTATTCCGGGGCGATGTCCAGCTGTTGGTGCCATAATTAGCCGAAGCGCCGAACTTGCCGGTTTTCACGGTAAGGTAAGCGCCCGCATTGAAACCGGTTGGCGTCCGCGCCCCAACGTTTACCGAACCGTTGTAGCCGCCCGGAGTATCTTTATTCGTGATAATGTTAATGATGCCGCCAATGCCTTCGGCTTCGTATTTGGCCGGCGGACTGGTAATAACCTCGATCTTTTTAATGGAAGAAGCCGGCATGCTTTTCAGTACATCTTTCGGGTTGCGGGCAAAAAGGGCCGATGCTTTGCCGTTAATCAGTACTTTGTAATTGCTGTTTCCTTTCAGTTTAATGTTATCGTCGGCATCTACGGTAACCATAGGCACTTTCCGGAGCATATCTAGTACCGTATTGCTTTTGCTTTCGGGGTCGGCTTCCACGTCGTAACTTATCTTATCAATGTCCTGGGTAACCAGAATTTTCTGGGAGGTAACCTCCACTTCCTGCAGTTGTTTGGTGCTGGGCTGAAGCTTTATTTTGGGCAGGTTTACCGTAGGCCTGGTAGCGCTCAGGCTCTCTACTTTAATGGTTTTCGGCTGGTAACCTACGTAAGAGATCAGCACTTCGTAGGGTTTTAATATTAAACCGGAAAAGCTGAATTCTCCTTTTTCGTTCGTGTAGGTGCTTCTAAGGATCTCGGTTTTGCCGCTTTCTTTCAGGCTGATGCTTACATAATCTAAAGCTGTATTGCTGGCCGAGTCGGTGACGATGCCCCTGATAATTCCCTTTGCGCTGTCTGTTTGACCATGCGTAACGGAACAGAAAGCGCAAAGCGTTAAAAATAATAAATATATCTTTTTCATATAATGCCTGTTTGTAGCTGTAATAAGCGCAAAATTTGCCTGTTCTCCGGATGACAAACCCCCAGGCCAGCGGATTCGTTTTCGGGTACCGGGAGTGCCCTTGCTGCAGGAATTAGCTTGATGGCAGCATTAAATTAAGAAGCAAAACAAATGAAAATCAGAGGTTAAAAATTACGTAGTAGTGCGTAGTTTTTAATTTCCCCGGTGCCTTTATTCAGGCTCGGGGCTGGCGTCTTGACCTGTTCTTTCAACCATTTTTATTCGATATTTTAATTACGAATTGCTTCGTAGATGCAATTATACGAAGAGTTTCGTAAATGAAACAATTTTTAATATGAATTTTACATCAAATTATAACAATAAACATTGTTGCCTGATCTTCTTGTAAACACGCCTGCCGGCCGCAGCAGCAAAGTAGTTTTTACAACCGGATAGGAATTGCATCAGATGTTTTCCGATTCAGCTTTCACGCATTAACAACTTCAGAATTGCGCAAAGTGAAAGCAGGATTCCGGATATGCAGTTAGATTCCGGATACCAATGAAAACGGTAGTCCGGAATAATTCTGAAAACAGGCAAATCTGGAAGGAGAACAAAAAAATAGACTGAAACGCTGCCCGTAATCCGGAAAGTAGTATCTTTAAAGTCCGATAATGCGTTTGGTGATGAAGGTTTTTACAACACAGCCTTTTCAGGTTGTTTATTCTCTCTTTGAACACGAGTACTTAGGTTACCTTTTTGAGTCGTTTGTGGTGCAGATAAACTCCCGCAATCACCTTACCCTGCAGCACCAGAATATTTCGGCCAAAAACGCGGCTGAATTTGCCTCCCGCCTCGACGCGACTGATTTTAAATTGGTTGCGCTCATGGATCAGATCCAGCAGGATGCGGTTTTCAAGCGTTTCTGCACCAAAAAAATGACCTTGTCGGAGTTCTTCCTGAAAACCTACGATCCGGAAAAAGGCGATAAAGTGTTGCAGGAAACCATTCAGCGCTACATGCAGACGCGCATGGCCAAAATACTGGATTTGCTGGCCAACAAGAAGGTCTTTATTATGGGCAAAGACGGCGAACCTACCTGGAAAGCCGTTACGCTGCCGCCGGAAAAAGCTACCGTGCTGTTCCATTTCCGCCGCAACGAAGAAAACACCCACTATTTCCCGACCATAAAACACAAGGGGGAGAAGCTCGAATTTCAGTATAAAGATGCCGTTCTGGTTTGCAACGAACCGGCCTGGCTGCTTCTGGAAGATAAATTGTATAGCTTCGAAAAGGAAGTGGACGGCAAAAAACTGCAGCCTTTCCTGAACAAGAAATTTATCGTGATCCCGCGCAAGGTAGAGGAAACGTACTTTACCAAGTTCGTGGCGCCACTCGTGGAATCGTTTGATGTATATGCGAAAGGCTTTGAAATTAAGTCGGAACGCTACCAGCCGCAACCTTTTTTAACGTTTTCGGAAGTGAGCTCAGGGGTGCAGGCCAAAGACATGTTCCAGACCCGGAGCTCGGCTACCGACAGAAACCTGGTTTCGGAGAAGATCCTGTTCAACCTGGCTTTTCAGTACGGAAAATATACCGTTTCCAACGCCGAAACCAAGCGCATCAGCGTGAACATCGAAAAAACGCCGGATTCCTATATCTTCCACCGCCTGATCCGCGACGTGAACCATGAAAAAGAATTCCTGAAAAAACTCTCGGACCGTGAACTGGAAGTAAAAGGCGGAAAGGCCGTGTTGGATAAATCGCTAGCCTTTAGCTGGCTGAACCAACATGCCCAAGAGCTCGAAAAACAAGGCTTCGTAATCGAGCAGGCCAACGGACAAGGCAGCGGGGGCGCGAAAAATTACTTTATCGGCGAAATTTCGCTCAACGTAGGCATTACCGAAAACAACGACTGGTTCGATATTTACGGTACCGTGCGGTTCGGCGAATTTGAAATCCCGTTCATAAAGCTTCGGCCTTACATCCTGAACCGCAAAAACGAATACCGTCTGCCGAACGGCCAGATCGCTATTATTCCGGAAGAGTGGTTTACGCAATACATCGAGCTTTTTGCTTTTTCGGAAGGCGAAGAAGGCCTGACTTTGCGCAAGCACCATTTAGCGCTGATCAACGACCTGCAGAACGGCAACCTGGCTACCGTAACCATGACCCGGAAGCTGGAAAAACTCCGCGAGTTCGAGGAAATTGAAGACAAGCCCTTGCCGGAAGGTTTTAAAGGCACCTTGCGCCCGTACCAGAAAGCGGGTTACAACTGGCTGCATTTCGTAAAAGATTACAAGTTCGGTGGTTGCTTAGCCGATGATATGGGTCTGGGGAAAACCGTGCAAACGCTGGCCATGCTGCAGCACCGCAAAGAAAACGGCGCCGATTCGGCATCCTTGCTGGTAATGCCTACTTCGCTTATTTACAACTGGCTGAACGAAGCCCAGAAGTTTACCCCTCAGCTCCGTATTCTGAACTACACCGGTACCTACCGCGAAAAAAGCGCTTCCATTTTTAAGCATTACGACCTTATTTTAACCTCGTACGGCATTGTGCGTCTGGATTCGGAATTGCTGAAAAAATACTACTTCGACTATATTATTCTCGACGAATCGCAAGCCATTAAGAACCCGAACTCGAATACCTCGCAATCGGTGCGGGAACTGAAATCGCGGCACCGTTTAATTTTAACGGGTACGCCGGTAGAGAACAGCACCATGGACTTGTGGAGCCAGATGTCGTTCATTAATCCGGGGCTGTTGGGTACGCAGAATTTCTTCCGCAACGAATTCCTGAAGCCGATCGAGAAAGACAAGGACGAAGTAAAAACCAAAAAGCTGCACGCCCTGATCAAACCGTTTATTTTACGTCGGCATAAGAGCCAGGTAGCCACCGAGCTTCCGGCCAAGGTAGAGCATACCACGTATTGCTCCATGACCGAAGAGCAGGAGCAAGCCTACGAGGAAACCAAGAGTTATTACCGCAACAAGATCCTGAAAAGCATCGAGGAACAGGGTGCCAATAAAAGCCAGTTCATGCTTTTACAGGGCCTGATGAAACTTCGCCAGATCGCCAATCATCCGGCCATGGCCGACCCGAACTACGAAGGCGAAAGCGGCAAGCTGAAAGAAGTGATCCGGATGACGCGCAACGTGGTAGCCAAAGGGCATAAGGTTTTAATATTCAGTCAGTTCGTGAAACACCTGGAAATTGTCCGGCAGTCGCTGAACGAAAAGAAAGTGGCTTATACCTACCTCGACGGCAATACCAAAGACCGGCAGGCCCAGGTAGACCGTTTTCAGAAAGATGAATCGATCCGGGTGTTTCTTATTTCCCTGAAAGCTGGCGGGGTAGGTCTTAATTTAACGGCCGCCGACTACGTGTTCATTCTCGACCCGTGGTGGAACCCGGCCGTAGAAGCCCAGGCCATAGACCGCGCACACCGCATCGGGCAGCAGAATACCGTTTTTACCTATAAATTCATTGCCAAGAACACGGTGGAAGAAAAGATCCTGGCCCTGCAGGATAAGAAAATCCAGCTCGTTACCGACCTGATCTCGACAGATGAAACCGTGATCAAGAGCCTAACGAAGGAGGATATCGAGAACCTGCTGAGTTAAATGGTTTAATGGCCTAATGGCTTCCGGAATACGTTTTATCAAACCTCACAGGTCTCCGAGACCTGTGAGGTTTTTTTTAAAAAGCTACCGTTTTAAATGATTGTATAATTTTTGTACTCAAACAACCGGATGCCGGTCTTGTGCTCGAACCATTGCAGCAGCCGTTTTTTCAGATCCAGGTTTTTGCGGCTTGGATCGAAGTTTAATTGCCAGTTTACTTCCTGCAGGCGCTTTTGCATCACGGCTGGATGGGTGCCGGTAAAAGGCGCGAGGCTGTCAATTTTAGAATAATCGAACAATTCAGTATCCTGCACTTTCTGCTTCATCCATTCGTCGTCGTGCCAGAGTTTGTTGAAGGTTTTTTCCTTCTTTTTCATATCGGCGGGGTGTTTTACCCAACCGTAATGGTACACGTAAGCGTCTATTAGTTTCACGTTCAGCTTGCGGTCGTTTTTGCGGAAACCCTGGGCATCGCGGTAGCTTCTGATCGCTTTATCGTTACGGATAATGCGGATCTCGCGGCGGTACCAGCTGCGTGAATCGCCTACATAATCGTAGGTGCCGTAAAAGTGCAGGTATTTGAAAAGCAGACCTTCTACTTCCGGTTTATCTTTCCAGCGCTGCATTTCCTGCTTTATGGTATCCAGGTACTTTTCGTGCACCACCTCATCGCCCTGCATATAAAAGGCCCAATCCGAATCCGGTGAAATAGCATCGAAAGCCTTGTCTGTTTCTACCGCCAGCACTTTCCCGCCTTCGCGCAAAGAGTTGTCCCAAACGCTACGAATGATCTTTATTTTCGGGGAATTAATGTTTTGAATAAGCTCCAGCGTTCCGTCTTCGCAATCGCCTACGCTTACAATAAACTCGTCGCAAATGGGCAGAATAGAAGTAATGGCTTCTACAATGGGGTAACTGTACTGCACTGCGTTTTTTACGAAGGTAAAGCCGGAGACTTTCATTTTGTTTGGGAGTTTGGAAAATGCAAAGGTAGGGAATTTACCCCACGCTAATAGCTAAAAACAGGGGAGGGGACTTGATCAGGGAAATTCAAAGTAGCGTAGGGTTTAAACCCTACGCTACTTTGAATTTCCCTGTAAACGAAATCGTTTAGCTCTAAAAATTACAAGCTTATTCTCATAACCTCAAGCGAAGCGAAAAAAGGAAAGGAACTCCCTCCCCTGTTTTAAGGGGAGGGTTGGGGTGGGTTAAAAAAATGCGTAACTTAGCAGAATAACCACAAAAGTTGCCTCATGAAAAAAACAACTTTGTTTTTGCTGGCCGGCGCCACCATGCTGAACGCCTGCAAATCCACCGAAACAAAATCGAAAATAGAAACCAAGAACGGCGAAGTGAAAGTGAAAAGTAACGGCCCTTTGCTTTCCGAAGCCCCGACCAAAGAAATTGCCGCACCTTTAACCCAGCGCCTCGATTACCCGGAAACGAAAAAGGTAGACCAGGCCGATGATTATTTCGGTACCAAGGTTTCGGACCCGTACCGCTGGCTCGAAGACCAGTATTCCGAAGAAACCGCCCAATGGGTAAATGCGCAGAATAAAGTTACGTTTGGCTACCTGGAGAAAATCCCATTCCGCAATAATATTAAAGAACGCTTAACCAAGCTTTGGAATTACCAGAAACTGAGCGCGCCTTTTATTAAAGGGGGCAATTTGTTTTACTTCAAAAATGATGGTTTGCAAAACCAGGCAGTGCTTTATAAAAATAGCCCTGTAAAAGGCGAACCGGAAGTTTTCCTGGACCCGAACAAGCTTTCCGCCGACGGTACGACTTCGCTATCCGGTTTTGCCTTCTCGAAGAATAACAAGTACATGGCTTACGGCACTTCTGGCGGTGGTTCCGACTGGAATACCTGGTACGTAATGGACGTGGCTACTAAAAAGCAGTTATCTGATAAACTGGAGTGGATCAAGTTCTCGGGTGCGGCCTGGCAGGGCGACGGTTTCTACTACAGCCGCTACGATGCCCCGAAAGACAAAGCCCTTTCAAACAAAAACGAATACCACAAAATCTACTTCCACAAGATCGGAACGCCGCAAAGCGCCGATAAGCTGATCTACGAAGACAAGAACAAACCTTTGCTGAACTTCAGCGCCCAGACCACCGAAGACGAGCGTTTTCTGCTGATCTACGGCTCGGAAGGAACATCCGGCGGCACGCTGGCTTACAAAGATCTGAAGGATCCGAAAGGCAAGATCAACTGGCTCGTTACCACTTATGAGTCGGAATATAACGTGATCGATAACGTAGGCGATAAGTTGCTGGTGCACACGAATAAAAATGCGCCGAACTACAAGCTCGTATTGCTGGACCCGAAAAAACCGCAGGAAGCCAACTGGAAAACCATTGTGCCGGAAAGCCAGAACGTGCTGAGCAGCGTAACCATGGTAGGTGGTAAAATTATAGCTACTTATCTGAAAGATGCCGCCAGCCAGGTACTTGTGTTCGATGTGAACGGTAAAAAACAGAACGAACTGGAATTCCCGACCATCGGAACCGTTGCAGGCTTTGCCGGCGATAAAGATACCAAAGAAACCTTCTACACCTTTACTTCTTTCACCTACCCAACGGCCGTTTACCGCTACGATATTGCCAACAACAAATCGGAGCTGTTCTGGAAACCGGAAGTAGACGTAAAATCGGAAGAATACGAAACCAAACAGGTTTTCTACACCAGCAAAGACGGAACCAAGGTGCCGATGTTTATTGTGCACAAGAAAGGCCTGAAAATGGATGGGCAGAACCCAACGTATTTGTACGCTTATGGCGGTTTCAACATTTCGCTTACCCCAAGTTTCAGTGCGGTTAATTTGCTGTGGTTGGAGAACGGCGGTGTATACGCCATGCCAAACCTGCGCGGTGGCGGCGAATACGGCGAAAAATGGCATAAAGGCGGCATGACCCCGAACAAGCAAAACGTGTTCGACGACTTTATTGCCGCCGGCGAATACCTGAAAAAAGAAGGCTATACTTCCACCGAAAAGCTGGCTATTTCCGGCCGCTCAAACGGCGGTTTACTGGTAGGCGCAACCATGACCCAACGCCCTGACCTGGCGAAAGTAGCTTTCCCGGGTGTGGGTGTTTTAGACATGCTGCGGTTCCACAAATTCACCATTGGCTGGGCCTGGGTTCCTGAATACGGTTCTTCCGACGATAAAGCCCAGTTCGAAAACCTGTACAAGTTCTCGCCGCTGCACAACATCAAGGAAGGCACAGCTTACCCGGCCACCATGGTTACCACCGCCGATCACGACGACCGCGTTGTACCGTCGCACAGCTTTAAATTCATTTCAGAATTGCAGGAAAAGGGGGGAGGAACGAACCCGTACCTGATCCGCGTAGATGTGAAAGCAGGCCACGGTGCCGGCAAACCAACCTCGCTGCAAATTCAGGAATGGGCCGATATCTGGTCGTTTGCCTACTACAACATGGGCGTAGATCCGTATGGCAAGGCGAAGTAGTTGACCCCACCTAAATCCTCCCCTAAAAACAGGGGAGGACTTTTGAAGATAGACTTTTAGGGAATCAGCAGTAACGCTTTGTTGCTGCTGATTTTTTTTGGGGAAACAATAGCGTTTCCGAACAAAAAAGTGCCGGTTTTCAGACCGTACCTACATCTTTATGTAATGCCGGTAAGAAGCTGGAAAGAGCGAAAAGGGTTATTTTAGTACAATCATTTTAAGTAACCTCACCCTCTTTAAACATGAAAATCAATAAACTCCTTTTTAGCCTGTTTTTAGTCTTTTGTTTAGTGCTTTCGGTGCAGGCGCAGGCCCCGCAGATCCGCCTGAAGGGCGAGAAAATTTTGGTAAATAACCAGCTCTACGGTTACCTGATCAAAAGTGGTTCGGCCTGGGCCAGGGATTATAGCTTCCAGAGCACGCGCAACGAAGAACTGGCTTTTGCCAGAGCGGTTACCAAGGAAATGCCGAACGGCCACGTGTACGATTACTACGAAATTACTTTTAAGGGCTTCTCCCAGAAAGCGGAAATGGACATGGACAATGATTTCGGGCGGCGGTTTGCCTTTGAAATGGTGCTGGATAAAATGGTGAAGAACAATCTGCTCGATCCGGAAAGCGTGGAAAAATTCCTGGCGCGTTATCCTGCCAACATCTCGAAACGGTTGAGCAGCAATTTGTAAATACAGGCTTCTTAAGCCGAGCCACAGTTTTGACAAGATCAGCAGTAGCGTTTCGTTATTGCTGATTTTTAGTTTTTAGACGAAAAGGATAGCGTTTTGAACGGAAAAGTCTAAAGCTGAAAAAGCAAAACCTCAGCTGGAATGAAATTGCCTTCCGGCTAAACTTTACCGATCTGGCTGCTTTTAGTAAAACTTTTAAGAAAGGTACTGGGGTTTGCCGTATAGGTATGCTGTTTAAGTTTATTTGCTGCTTTTTATTGTACTTGCATAGTCGCTTTTTCGGATTTGTAATCCGAAAATCAGGAGGGCGGATCTGTAATCCGCCTGGGAAAATTGGTTATTTAAAGTTGAATAATGTGGATTGTAAATCCTCAGCTCATTACCTTCGGATTACAAATCCAAAAGTGCAGATGAAATATGTTTTTAAATAGTATGGTCTGGAATTGTTAAACCCATTTTGTGGAAGGCTTGCTGCTAATAAGAGCAAAGGCGGCTATCAAGAATCCTTCAATTCGAAGAATAAAAAGATGCATGGCTTATAGGAATGAGTGATGTTTTTAAATTAATATTCAGACTATGTATTAACTGGTTAGGTTTAATTTATTACCCTATAAGGTTTATATATTTTAGTGATTTGGATTATAAAGAAAATGACGACTATACTGTTTTTGTGGAAGCACTTGTTTATTCGGCAGACCTCGTGGTTCCCTTATTTGCTATATACTTCTGCATGAAATTTAATAAATATTTTTATACTCCGATTTTTATCCATGGATTTTTCTTATCTGGTTTAATGCTTCGACATTTGCTTTGGTTTCTCTTTTAGTCACCCTAATATTTTTAGTAAAAGTTATTTTTGGTTATTAAATTGGGTAGTAATCTGTAAATCTGCAAATGAAGTGAAGAGCTAATTTCTTCATCTCCAAATCTCCAAATCCAAACCCATGCCCCAAGCCAAAGGAGGAACTTCTCAATTCACCGTCCGTTCGAACGAGATCAATTACCGGGGCGAAGCCACTATGCCGGCGGTGGTCAGTTATTTTCAGGAAGCCGCCTGGGACAATACCAAAACCCTTGGCATTTCCATGTACGATCTGCTGGAACGCGGCCTTACCTGGGTGTTGCAGCGCATGCGCATCGAGATGTTCCGATACCCCAAGCACGACGAAAAGGTAACGGTGGAAACCTGGGCTTCGGGTCGGGAGAAAGTGTTCCTGCACCGCGATTTTCGGCTTTATTCCGAAGCCCAGGAGCTGCTCGGGCAGGCAACCAGCGTGTGGCTCGTAATGGATGTGGAAGCCCGCAAAATGGTAGCCGTTCCGGATTTTATCATGGCCCACGAAATAGCCCCGGACCACCCGCCGCTGCCCTTCGCCAAAGGGAAGCTACCGGCGCTTGAAACCCCTGCTTACGAAGAACAAATGCCCGTCCGCTGGCACGACATCGACCTGAACCGCCACGTTACCAATACCCGCTACATCGCCTGGGTTTTAGAGGCCTTACCGGTAGCGTTTCACGAAGAAAAGCAGTTGCAGGAACTCGATATTATTTACCGCGCCGAAAGCCTGCTCGGCGATACGGTACTTTCATCCGGTGGAAAAGCTTCAGCCGAAAACACCTTTCTGCACAAACTCACCAGCCAGCAAACCGGCAAAGAACTGGTGCAGGCCCAAACAAAATGGGGTGCTAGTGATTAGTGAATAATGATTAGTGATTAGTAGATCTGGAATGAAGATCTATTTCTTTTGCTTTCATATTTGACTCAGGCTAAAGACCATTTTAATTGGAAATTGGAATGTTTCAGCCGGTTCGCTGAAAAGTTGGTTTATAAATCATCACTACTACAACTTAAATAAGTTGCGGTAGTTATTTAATAGTAACGTAATTTTGGTTGTGTGCAGATCATACTAATCACTAATCATTATTCACTAATCACTAGAAAAGAATGGAAGTTATCATCCGCGAAGGGACAAAGAACGATCTGGCGGCGGCTTTTGCCTTAATTCAGGAGCTGGCCGAATACGAGAAAGCGCCGCACGAAGTAACCAATACCCTGGAGATGATGCGGGAAGACGGCTTCGGTACGAACCCGATCTTTAAATATTTTGTGGCCGAAGCGCCGGAAGGCATTATTGGCATTGCGGTTTATTTTACGGCTTATTCTACCTGGAAAGGCAAAACCATTTACCTGGAAGATCTGGTGGTAACCGAAAATTACCGTCGCTTCGGTATCGGTAAAAAACTCTTCGATGCGGTAGCCAGAAAAGCCGAAGAACTGGGCACCAAACGCTTTGCCTGGCAAGTGCTGGAATGGAACGAACCGGCCATTAAATTCTACCGGAAAGCCCAGGCCAACCTCGATGCCGAGTGGATAAACTGCCGCATGACGGATACCGAACTGAAAGCCTACAACGAACGGCAGGCCGTGGCTTAAAGGCATGCGGATCGTTCAAAAAATAAAAAGTCTTCCGGGAGCTCCCGGAAGACTTTTTTGCTTTAAAGAATAGCGTTTCTGCTTAATCAATAATTTCTAATACGGTCCGGAAAGCCACAAAACGGTCTTTGTAGCGTTCAGAGTGCTTGGCCTGTAAAGCCGGAGCATGGTTGCGCTGATATTCCATCAGATCTTCCATGTTGCGGGCCGTGTACTGAATGGCGTAAGTTGCACCCCCGTGGTCTTCGTCTTCCATTACCCGGGCAATCTGGTTCTTCACGAAGTAAGTAGTAGCCATAACTTCCGGAATATGTACCTCTTTCATCCACTGCAGCCATTCTGGGGCTACGGTTTTATCTATGCTGATTGTTACGTTATACAAGATCATATTACAAAGGTACGAAACTGCCGGGAAACAGATGCACTGCCTTTTCCTGTAGGTGAATAGTAGTGGTTGAGTTTGCCTGAATATGAGTTAGTTGTAATTTTTTATTGGGTTGCTGCAAAATTTTTTAAACAAAGCATCGGTTAGTGGGTTTGATAAAATGTTGTGTTTGCAATAAAAAATATTGTTATAAATATTTTGTATCCTAAATATTGTTACTATTTTTACGCCCCGAAACGAAAATATGAAAATGAAACTCCTTAAAGTGAAGTTTTTAATTATTCTAACCGCTTTTTGCTTCCTGAATACAGGAAACGTACAAGCTACTGCAGGAATTGAGAACGGAAACGAAGGCGTAACCGCTTCGGCAGCAAGCAATGCAGCCATTACGGAAGCGAAATACGACCGCATGATGCGCATTTTCATAAGCCGCCTGAAACTGGCCTTTTCCGAAACCGACGACACTAAAACGGTAGCCATTTTAAGCCAGTTCTCCCAGCAGTTCCACCAACAGACCGACGGCCTGAAACAGGAACTTGCTTCCTCGGTAAAACAACTTTCTAAAGAGGAGACGGCCGCACTATACAAACGCCTGGTAGAAAGATCGCACAACGCCGAATTAATTGCCCTGATCTTCGACGAGCGGATTACCAGCCGGGTAGATAAAAATCCGGAAATAAAGCAATTGCTGGAAACGCTGCAGGCCAAAAGCCTGGAAATCCAACAAACCGATCTGCTGGCCCTGAAATAGGGCCTTTTTTATTCGTAGTAATCCAGATCTTTCCCGAAACTTTCTTTTAACTGGCTGATGGAAAACAGCGCCAGCACAATGCTGATGGCTGCCAGAATGATCGCGCTGGTTTGCAGGCCAACACTTGGACGCATGGCATTAAAAGCCAGCGTCATGGGTACTACCGAACCGCGCACAAAATTCGGGACCGTAGTTGCCACCGTAGCGCGTAAATTGGTGCCGAACTGCTCGGCGGCAATGGTAACGAAAACCGCCCAGAATCCCGAGGTTATTCCCAATCCGAAACAGACAAAGTAAAAGATATTCAGCTCCACACCTTTGCTCAGGAAATAAACGGTTATCATAGCGGCGCTGGATAGCAGAAAAATCACCATCACCTTGTTGCGGCTTTTCAGCACCTGGCTTAAGTAACCGCTCAGAAAATCGCCGAAGATCAGGCCAAAGTAAGAATAGAAAACTGCTTTCCCCGCCGAAACTTCGCCCTGTACTCCAAGGCTTTTACCAAACTCCGGTGAAAACGTAATTAAGATCCCGATCACGTACCAGAGGGGAATACCCACCAGAATACACATCAAATATTTTTTCAGGCGCGGCCCGTTGGTGAACAAGCTGAAGAAATCGCCGCGCGTTACGCTGGCCTCTTTCAGGTTTTTGAACATACCCGATTCGTAAACGCTCACCCGAAGAAAAAGCAAAAGCAAACCCAGGCCTCCCCCAATAAAATACGCGTTCCGCCAGCCAAAAAAATCGCCTACCCAGAAAGCCAGCAAAGCCCCCGAAACCCCAACCGTAGCCACGATCATCGTTCCCAGGCCGCGCTTTTCCTTCGGCAATACTTCCGAAACCAACGTTACACCCGCACCTAATTCCCCTGCTAAACCAACGCCCGCAATAAACCGGAGCAACGCGTACTGCTCAATGTTCTGCACAAAACCGTTGGCAATATTGGCCAGCGAATAAAGCAAAATAGAACCGAAGAGTACGGTTAACCGGCCGCGTTTATCGCCCAGAATGCCCCACAGAATACCGCCAATCAGCATGCCTGCCATTTGCATATTTATCAACAGCACGCCTTTATCCAGGTTCTCAGCCGCCGAAATACCCAAGTCGCTGAGGCTTTGAACCCGCACCACGCTGAATAGAATGAGGTCGTAAATATCTACGAAGTAGCCAAGGGCCGCCACAATTACAGCCGTATTTAAAATTACGGAACGGTTCGTATTAAAATCTTCAGCCATAAAGGGAGAACAGTAGGATTTTGCGGCTAAAAAGTAACGGGGAAATTGTGGTATTTCAAAATGGATAGGATTAAAAAAAAAACAACCACCCCCGAACCCCTCCTTGAAAAGGAGGGGAGCTGTTTTCTACCGTTTCTCCGGCTTTTTGAGGTTAAAGCGTACTGTTTTCATTCTAAAGGCCGAAATAGAATCTGAAGGATTCTTTAAGGAAGTAAAAGCTCCCCTCCTTTTCAAGGAGGGGCTGGGGGTGGTTGTGCTATAAAAAGCAAAAGCCCGGCTACAAGAACAACCGGGCTAAAATTCAGAGTATAGAACAGAGAAAGCCCTCCCCTGTTTTTAGCTGTTGGGTGGGGTCACTTAAACGAAAGCGGCACAATTAACTTAAAGCTCACATTCCGGCCCATATTGAAAACGCCGGTGCGGCCCGTAGCCTCATTTATGGCCGCATACTTCAGGCGGCTCAAATGGTTTTGGTAGGCTACGTCGAAGAGGTTATTGGCAGTAACGTAAAGGGAAAAGAGGGTGGCCGTTTTTCCGTTTGGTACATCTACGCCCAGGCCGGCGTTGATCAGGGTATAGGCCGCGGTGGCGGTTTCGGTATTGTTGGCGGCGTAGAAGTGATTCTGGGCAAAATAATGCTCCATTTCCAGGCGGGCAAACCAGTTTTTAACCAGGGCTTTTTTCGGGCTGAAATCGATCCGGAGCTCCGATTGCAGGCGCGGGGCCGGAATAAACGGTAGGTTGCGGGTAGAATCGGGCTGGTTTAGCTGAATGCCGCGCACAAAAGAAAGCGAGTTCTCAAAATGCAGCCAGTCGAGCGGGTGCGGGTGGAAATCGACCATGATCTCGCCGCCATACAGGTGCGCATTGCCTTGTCCGAATTTAAAAACCGGCGCCGGGTCTTCTTCGTTGCTTAGCGAATCGCCGCCGAAAACGCTTCGGAGCTTCTCCGGGAAAATATAGCGCTGAATGTGGTTGCTGAAGGCGGTCAGTTCCAGATTTACGTGCTCGGTTTCCAGAATTAAGCCGGCATCCAGCTGCAAACTGGTTTCCGGTTTCAGTTCGGGGTTGCCGATCTCAAAGCGCAAGGTGCCTTCGTGGCGACCATTCGAGGCCAGTTCAGCAATATTCGGCGCCCGGAAACCGCGGGCAATGTTCAGCTTGGCCGATAATTTTTCGGTAAGGTCGTAAGTGGCGCCGGCGCTGGCAGAAATATTGGAGAACGTGCGGTCGAAGCCGATGAATTTCGTTTCGGCAGCTTCGGCGGGGTTCGTAGTAGGGGTTCCTTCTTCAGTTAAAAGCAGTTCCTCGGCATGCAGGTTCCGGAGATCGAAGCGGAGGCCGCCGCTCAGGTGTAGCCTGGGGTGGTTGTTGGTAATAAAGCCGAATACGCCCAGGTCAGTGAGCCGGTAATCCGGGATCAGGAATTCTTCGCCTTTGTTCTGATTGGTCTGGTGCATGCCGCTCAGGCCAAGAGTAGCGTTCCAGCCGGAAAACTCAGGCAGAAAATACTTGGCATCGTAACTCCAGGTCTGCAGGTCGAAGATCAGGGAAGCGTCTTCGGCTTCGTCGTGGTGTTCATGGTCGTGATCTTCTTCCGCGCCATGGCCATGGCCGAATTCCTGCCGGAGGTTGCGTTGCCAGTCCAGGTTTACCGTGGCTCGCGACCGGCCTAGAATGAAATTGTTCTGGGAAGAAAAACGTAAATGGTTTATGGTCTGGTAAGGTTCGTTGATGTGGTAGCCTTTCAGATCATCTCTGGTAACGGCCACTTCCTTTTCTTCCCCGTCTATTTCGGCAAGCTTCAGGAAATTGCCCAAAGAATCGCGTTCCCCCTCAATTAAGCCAACCTTCTGGTTAAAGGAACTGAAATTCAGGTGCGAGAATCCCCAGCTTTTATTCACGCCCACGTAGCCGCTGGCGTTATATTCCCGGAAACCGGAATTGTAAACTTTGCCGTCGTAGCGGTTCTGGTAGTTGCCGGCCGCTTTCTGGCTCAGGCGCGCCTGCCAGTTCAGGCCGTTCAGGTTGCCTGCGTTGAAAATAGAGTTGCCGATTAAATTATTATTCGTCTGATAATTGCCGGAATAAGAGCCAAGTATTCGCCCGTTTTCTACCGGATCGGGCGAAAGAAAATTGATTACGCCGGCCATGGCATCGGAGCCGTACATGATGCTGCCGGGGCCTTTCACAATTTCGGCGCGGTCTACCGAAAATTCGTCTATTTCAATGCCGTGTTCGTCGCCCCATTGCTGGCCTTCCTGGCGCATGCCGTTTTCCAGGGTAACCACGCGGTTACCGCTCAGGCCTCTGATAACCGGTTTGGAAATGGCTGCCCCCGTGCTGATCTGGGAAATTCCCGGCGTTTTGGCAATGGCATCGATCACGTTGGTAGAAGTGCGCTGCTGCAGTTCTTCGTGACTGACCACGGTAGTAGGTACCGGGTTCTGGTGCCTTTGGGTTGAGGCCGAAACGCCCGTAATGACCACTGCGCCCAGTTCCGTTACCGAAGGACTTAGCGTAAAATCTGCCGTAACGGCGCCGTTCAGTTCAACCATCCGGGTAATGGAAGTGTAGCCAATGAAACGGATCTGGGCCAGGAATTTTCCTTTGGGCAGGTTGCTGAGCTGGTAAATGCCCTCCGTATTGGTAGAAGCGCCCTGGCGGAGATCGGGCAGGTAAACCGTAGCGCCGGTAAGCGGCTCGCCGGTGTTTTGGTCGGTTATTTTGCCGCTAAGGCTGTTTTGCGGGAAGGCTTGAATGGAAATAAAAAGCAGGAGTATGGAAAGTGAGAGCTTCATAAACAGGATGTTTGCAGAACGGAATGGCCAGGGTACGGGAAACCGCTGGCAATGCGTTTCAGGAAATATTAAACTAAAATACAGAAAGCCTGCAATGCCGTTTAAGCCGGTTTTTGGCCGAAAAGCATAGCGTTTTTGAGGAAAAATTGCGGGAAAAATTGCAACGCTGCCAGCATTGTCATGCAACAGAAACCCCCGGGTTCAGGAGGATTGAAAATGCCAGGAGCCCCGGAAATGATCGGGATCCGCGGCTTCCGGAATGACAGATTGGAATTAACGTTCACCAGATTTCGCCACAAAAGAGCAGGCAGAAAACAGGTTTAGCTTAAAGTGGGCGGCCCGCGAAGGCAAACATTATTGGGGAAGGTAAATTTCCAGACGGAATGGTAAACGAACGCGTGCTCCGTGAAAGAGAGCGGGGTATTAAAAACGAAATGTTGCGTTACCGGCTGAAAAGGCGCATCGAACAGGTTGTCGATGTGGCAGTGGGTGTGCTTTACGTCGAAATGCGTTATGTTTTCGTCGTGGGCGTGCGTGGTGTGTTCGTGAGCGTGCAAAGCCAATACCGCATCTTCCGGCGCCAGTACGCGACAGAAAAGCAGCAGCAGGAAATATGCAATTATTTTACGGAACACCGTTACAGGGCAAAAATGAGAAAGTAAAGTTACGCCAAAGGCCCGATTTCTGAAAGTTAAATTTTTATGAATTAAGCATTTACCATTTGTTCAGCTGTTTCAAAGGGCATTGTTTGTCGTTCAGCTGCCATAATTGCGTCATAAATTTCCACGGCAACCTGTTTGGCGAGTTCTTTGGGAATGGCATCGAAGGTATGGTAGGAATTGCTGTGCCGGCAATAACCGGAAACTTCGCCGGTGAATTTTTGCTGAATGGCGCTTAATTGCTGCTCCACTTTTTTTGCATCCAGCTTGCCCGTAAGGCTTTCGGAAAGGAATTTCAAGTTTACCGAAATATAAGCGTTCCGGTATTCCTCATAGATCAGGATGCAGGGGATTTCCAGCTCGGCACAGGCATCGAGCCAGATGCTGGCCAGACGCTGTTCCAGACTTCTTTCTTTTCGGATCAGAATGAATTTTGAGCTATGCATCTGGTTTTACCTGTTTAATGAACTGCTTAATGAGCCCGAATATTTTAATAAATAGATATAGAAGGGCATCTATAAAAGCTTGAACCATTTTCCTGTTTAAAGGTTATTAATTTTTCCCGGATTTTCAAGTGTTGTTTAAGGTAATCTTTCTAAAGTGAAATGAAAAAATTGGCTTATTGCAATTTCAGTTTTTAAATTCATTGCCAACCATATTATCAGCTTGTCGAATACCGAACAATCGAAAAGTCAAGCCTTCCAACCCTGTCAACCTGTCAGAATTTTGGGGCTGGAACAACTTTTGAAACTACCCGCGCGGCTTGTAAAAGACTTTTTCAGGCTAAAATCTTAGCGTTTTAAAAGCATAATAGCACATAAAATAGTAAGCACATTAAAATTATGGCAGAAAAAGGCACCATCTCGATCCACACCGAGAATATTTTCCCGATCATTAAGAAGTTCCTGTATTCCGACCACGAAATCTTCCTTCGGGAATTGGTTTCGAACGCGGTAGATGCAACCCAGAAACTGAAGCGTTTGTCCGCGATCGGCGAGTACAAAGGCGAACTGGGCGAAGACCTGAAAGTGAAGGTAAGCGTGGACAAAGAGGCCCGCAAGATCATTATTTCGGACCGCGGTATTGGTATGACCGCTGAAGAGATCAAGAAATATATTAACCAGATCGCATTTTCCGGCGCCACCGAATTTGTGGAGAAATACAAAGACAAGCCCGATGCCAATCAGATCATTGGTCAGTTCGGTCTGGGTTTCTACTCCGCGTTTATGGTAGCCGATACGGTAGAGATCAACACGAAATCTTTCCAGGAAGGCGCCGAAGCGGCCCGTTGGGTTTGCGACGGTTCTACGGAGTTCGAAATTACGCCATCAGATAAAGCCGAACGCGGCACGGACATTATTTTGAACGTAGCCGCCGATTCGGATGAGTTCCTAGAGCCGGCCCGTTTAAGAACTATCCTGACCAAATACTGCAAATTCCTGCCGGTAGAAGTAGAGTTCGAAGGCGAAGTGATCAACAATCCGAACCCGATCTGGACCAAATCGCCAAGCGAACTGACGGACGAAGATTACACCAAGTTCTACAACGAACTTTATCCGTTCTCCGAACCGCCGCTTTTCTGGATCCATTTGAACGTAGATTATCCGTTCAACCTGACCGGTATTCTGTACTTCCCCAAAATCAAGAACGAGTTCGAATTCACCAAAAACAAAATTCAGCTTTACTCGAAGCAGGTTTTCATTACCGACGAGGTAAAAGACGTAGTGCCGGAGTTCCTGATGCTGCTGCACGGCGTGATCGATTCGCCGGATATTCCGCTGAACGTAAGCCGTAGCTTCCTGCAGGCTGACAGCAACGTGAAGAAGATCAATACCTATATCACGAAGAAAGTGGCCGACAAGCTGAACGAGATCTTCAAAAAAGACCGCGCCGGCTACGAAGCCAAGTGGAACGACATCAACGTGTTCGTGAAATACGGTATGCTTTCGGACGAAAAATTCTACGACAAAGCCAAAGATTTCGGCCTGCTGCAGAATCTGGAAGGCAAGTATTTCACCATGGAAGAATACAAGGCTTTCGTGCAGGCCAACCAGACGGCTAAAAACGAAAATCAGGTTTGGCTCTACACCACCGATCAGGAAAAACAGCACGCCTTCATCGAAGCGGCCCAGAACCGCGGTTACGATGTGCTGAAACTGGATTCGGTAATCGACAGCCACTTTATTGGCATGCTGGAGCAGAAGCTGGAAAAAACCACCCTGAAGCGCGTTGATGCCGATACCATCGACAAGCTGATCGAGAAGGAAGAAACCAAGGACATGGTGCTTTCGGAAGACGAGAAAACCAAGCTGAAAGAGATCTTCGAAAAAGCGATCAACAATACAAACATGATGGTTTCAGTAGAGCCGCTTTCGCCGGAAGACCAGCCGGTAATTATTACCATGCCGGAGTTCATGCGCCGCATGAAAGACATGGCTAAAACCGGTGGCGGCGGCATGATGTTCATGGGCAACATGCCGGACTCTTACAACGTGAGCGTAAACGGAAACCACCCGATCATCCAGCGCATTTTAAAGGCCCGAGACGAGAGCAAAGAAAAAATTGCCCGTCAGGCGTTTGACTTAGCCTTGCTGTCGCAGAACATGCTTTCCGGGGCGGCGCTTACGGCGTTTGTGAAGCGGAGCGTGGAATTGATTGAGAAGGAGTAGGTTTTACTGGTTTCTGATCCTGTTTAAAAGCCCGACTGGTGTAAAAACCTGTCGGGCTTTTTTATTAAATTGGACTTTTCTTTATTATTGCACACAAATTTTGTTATTTTGCAAGGGCTCACTTTTGAAGTCCTTTAAATAAGGGTTTTAGAATTTTCAAACAAGTTTATTTTATGAAGAACTTTTTCTTATTCTGCTGCGCCCTAGTGGGTTTCTTGCTAACAGGACTTGAGCAGGCAGTTGCGCAAACTCCGGCATTTGCGTGGGTAAAGCAGGCTGGAGGAATAAGTTATAGTACTGGCCGTGCCATTGTTACCGATGCGTTTGGCAATAGTTATGTAACCGGTGCATTTGTCGGGACGGCATACTTCGACAGTATTTCGCTTACAAGTAGCGGGAGTGAGGACGTTTTTATAGTTAAATACGATGCTTCGGGCACAGTATTATGGGCTGTAAAAGGCGGTGGTCCAGGCAATGATAAAGGTATAAGCATAGCCATAGATGCCAGCGGTAACAGCTACGTTACCGGCGCTTTTAGTGGCACAGCCTCCTTTGGCAGTACCACGCTTACCAGCAGTGGAAATGATGATGTGTTCACGGTAAAATACGATGCTTTCGGCGCAGTAGTATGGGCTGTGAAAGGAGATGGGCCAGGTTATGATGGGGGTATGGGTATTGCCATAGATGGGAGTGGCAACAGCTACGTAACTGGCTTTTTTCAGAGTAATATCATCTTTGGAACCATCACGCTTACCGGTGATGGTGGCCTTGATATGTTTACAGTTAAATACAATGCTTCGGGTGCAGTAATGTGGGCTGTAAAAGGCAGTGGAACAAGTAATGATTCTGGTGCTGACATTGCTATAGATGGCAGCGGCAACAGTTACGTTACTGGGTTTTTTTCAGGCACGGCCACCTTTGGTGGCATTACGCTAACCAGTAATGGACCTTCTGATGTGTTTGCAGTAAAATACAATGCTTCCGGCGCGGTGATATGGGCTATGAAAGCTGGCGGAAACGGCGCTGATTCTGGTGCTGACATTGCCTTAGATGGCAGTGGCAATAGCTATATAACCGGTACGTTTGTCGGGACGGCAAACTTCGGCGGTATTTCGCTTACAAGCAGCAGCGGGAGTGATGACGTTTTTATAGTTAAATACGATGCTTCGGGCACAGTATTATGGGCTGTAAAAGGCGGTGGCCCTGGCAATGATAAAGGTCTAAGCATAGCTATAGATGCCAGCGGTAACAGCTACGTTACCGGCACTTTTCGGGGTACAGCTTCCTTTGGCAGCACTACGCTTACCAGCAGCAGTCTTTCTGATGCGTTCACGGCAAAATACAATGCTTCCGGCGCAGTAGTATGGGCTGTGAAAGGAGGAGGACCAGATTACGATCAGGGTATGGGTATTGGCATAGACGGCAGCGGCAACAGCTACGTTACTGGCTTTTTTGTGGGTAGTGCCACCTTTGGCGCTACTACGCTTACCAACGGCGGCGGGACTTCCAATATGTTTATTGTCAAGCTTCAGTCCGGCAATCCCAATGCTATTGCAGCTGATCGCGGCTCTCCGGCAGCAGCAGTAATTTATCCGAATCCGAACAATGGCCTTTTTAGTCTGGAACTGAAAGGCTTCCGCAGAGATAAAGCAATGCTAACGGTATTCGACGTAACAGGAAAGCAAGTGCTAGGCAAAGTGGTAACTGCAGTAAATGGAACAGTAACAGAAAAATTGCAGCTGCCAGAGCAAAAAGGTATTTACTTATTGAAAGTGGTATCAGATAACCAGGTACTAACTAGGAAGATTATTGTGGATTAGAAGGTAAAATTGCCCGTCAGGCGTTCGACTTAGCCTTGCTTTCTCAGAACATGCTTTCCGGTGCAGCGCTTACGGCGTTCGTGAAGCGGAGCGTGGAGTTGATCGAGAAGGAGTAGCCCCCACCTAAATCCTCCCCTAAAAACAGGGGAGGACTTTTTGATACTATGAAAAAAAAAGTCTGCTGAAGAAGCGGACTTTTTTGCTTTATAAGGGTAGGGTTTTGAGGATATATTTATAAGTATTTGGCCGGAGATAATGAGGTAGTTGTTTTTACTGGGAGGGATTTTTTACGTTAAACAGAACTATGAAAAATCTGCCTTTTTATATCCCGGCCTCCTTCATCCTGACCACCGGCTTAACCATTTGTTTTTTTTACCGCGCTACAAATCGTTCCAAGGCTGTCTTAATTTTTGCATTGTTGCTGCTGTCGGTGCAAATGGTCGTTGCGTTAACAGGTTTTTTCATGGTTACCACTACCTCTCCGCCACGCTTAATATTGCTGGCCCCGCCGGTAGGGTTGATTATTATTGCCTTATTCTTGTCAGCGAAAGGAAAACGATTTTTAGATAGCCTCGATTTGAAATTTTTAACCTTGCTGCACGTAGTAAGGCTGCCGGTAGAATTAGTTTTGTACTGGTTATTTCTGCATAAAGCTGTTCCCGAACTCATGACTTTCGAAGGCAGGAATTTCGATTTGTTTTCCGGTTTAACCGCGCCGCTCGTTTATTATTTAGGTTTCGTTAAGAAAAAGCTGAGTCCGAATATACTGCTGCTCTGGAATCTGGTTTGCCTGGCGTTGCTGTTTAATATTGTAATTAATGCCATTCTTTCGGCGCCAACGCCTTTCCAGCAATTCGCTTTCGATCAGCCCAACATTGCTATCCTGTATTTCCCGTTTATCTGGTTGCCTGGTTTTATTGTTCCGGTGGTTTTACTGGCTCACCTGGCAACTATCAGGCGACTGGTTTCAATTTCCGGAGAAAAGAAATTTTTGTAACAGGTTTGCAGGCGGGTTTCAGTATTGTTAACTTACCATTGTTCCGGGAGTAGCTCAGTACAATTAGAAAGCGGAAGCATCAGAAAATGGAAACCCCCTTAGTAGATAAAGATTACCTGCTGGAAAAGTTCCCAGGAAAAGGCGGCTGGACGTATGCGTTGATCCCGGAAATTCCGCAGGATAAAAAAGCCTGGTTTGGCTTGGTTAAGGTGCGCGGTTCCATAGATGGTTTCCCTGTTGAAAATGCTAATTTAATGCCCATGGGCGGCGGAAAACTTTTTCTGCCGGTAAAAACTGCTATCCGGAAAAAGATCGGCAAAGAAGCCGGGGATCGGGTTCGAATTGTGCTGTATGCGCAACATGGGGTTAATAATGTGCGGGAGGAATTGCTTCTTTGTCTGGAAGATGAGCCCAAAGCCCTGAAACAATTTCAGGAGCTGCCGGAAGGAAATCAGCAGGAAATGCTCTATTGGATTTCAGCGGCGAAAAGCGAAGATGAAAAAGTGCGGCGCATTGCACAATGTATGGATACGTTGCTTCTAAGTGCGAAATCGTTAGTTTAAGTAGGAAGTATTTTTTTTAGGTGAATTGATAGCGTTTCTTCTATTGCCTTTCTGGGGGAATTAAAACAAATTTTGAAACTTTTGCCGGGACGAACTTCCATGCTCAGAAATTCAAAACCTCACAGGTTTCAAAAACCTGTGAGGTTTAAACATTCGTTTAGATCTTCACTTTCTTCCACTTCCCTTTCCGGAAAAGAACAATGCTGGCAAGGGTGATACTGGTTTCAGCTACCGGAATGGCAATAAAGACGCCAGTTGGGCCGAGGCCTAAGGTTTTAGCCAGGAAATACGCCAGCGGGATCTGTAAAAGCCAGAAGCCGAAAATGTTTACCCACGTTGGCGTCCAGGTGTCGCCGGCGCCGTTGAAGGCGTTTATGAGTACCATACCTACGCCGTAGAAAACGTACCCCAGGCTCATGATCCGGATCGCTTCCACGGCTACTGTTTTTATCTGGGCATCGTTGGTGAAAAAGGAAACGAAGATTTCGGCTCCGGCTAAACTCAGCACCGTTATTACGAGCATAAAGATTACGTTGTATTTCGCCGTTTTTATGACCGATTCTACGGCCCTCTCTACTTGTTGCGCCCCTAAATTCTGACCAACCAGCGTGGAAGCGGCATTGCTTAAGCCCCAGGCCGGCAAAATAAAGAACATAAGCAGGCGCAAGGCCGTCTGGTAGCCGGCCGAACCGTGATCGCCGCCGGTGGTGGCTACCAGTTGCGCCAGGAAGATCCAGCTGCAGGAAGCAATTACGAACTGCAGCACGGCCGGAGCCGCAACCTGGGAAAGGGTTTTAATCTGCTGCCAGTCCGGGAGGAAATACCGGGCAGCTACTTTAAGCGTGTGCCGGCCATTGAGCAGGTGGTAGAGCTGATACGACACGCCTAAGCCGCGCCCCAGGGTAGTGGCAATTGCCGCGCCCGTCAGGCCGAAAGCCGGAATTGGCCCAAAGCCGTTGATCAGGATCGGGCACAGAATGATGTTGGCAATATTGGCCACCCACAAACTTTTCATGGCAATTGCCGCATTGCCGGCACCCCGGAAAATTCCGTTAATTAAGAACAAAAGCATAATAAAAATGCTGCTGCCCATCATGATCTTGATAAACGGGGTTCCGTACTGCGCGGCTTCCGGCGAAGCGCCCATCAGCATCAGGATCTCCGTGCCGTAAATTACCCCGAAAATACTGATGAGGGTGTTGATCACAAATGCGATCAGAATAGCCTGCATACCGGCTTTGGCCGCCGCGGCTGGATCTTTTTCGCCTATCCGGCGGGCTACCATGGCCGTGGCCGCCATGCTGATGCCGATGGCAATGGAGTAAATTACCGTCAGAACCGACTCCGTAAGCCCAACCGCCTGAATGGCGTAACTGCTATTGTGCAAGTGGCCCACAAAATACAGGTCTACCAGGGCAAACACCGATTCCATGATCATTTCGAGCACCATGGGAATAGCCAGTAATACGACGGCTTTCCGGATGCTGCCCGTGGTGTAATCCATTTCTTCGCCGCGTAGGGCAAGCTTTATGGTGGCGAATACAGAAGCAAACTGCTTCCTTTCAGAAACTTCAGAAAATGACATTGCTTTAAAAAATATATGATTGCAGATAAAACCGGGCAAACGGGTTTTCGCCTGCCGGAAAATAAAAAAAGAAAGGAGAGGCGCCCTTTATTAGAGGAACAGGGCTGCTAAAACAATCATAGTGCTCAGAAGCTGAGGTGCAAATATATTATTTTGATTTATAGTTGAAGAACGGAGTGTCGTAATTTTTGTTAGGCGCTTTTTATTGGCTTTGTCCGCTTAAAGTTGAAATGCCTGGCTTTATGGCCAGATCTGAACGAAAGCAGGAAAATATTAAAGATAAAAACAAAGCAAAGAAATCTCCGTTTTTGCCGGAATACGAAATATTGCCATCTTTACGTTTTATGCTGTAAGCTTTTGTTTTGAATTATCTGCCGCGCATGCGTTTACCTTTTTTATTTAAATTAATACCGTTTTTAATTTTCCTGGTGGTCCAGGCTTGTAGTTCGCGGAATTATAACGTGGAAATGAAGCCGAAACCGGTGGCGAAAGTAACCAATACCAAAAAAGATTCGGTAGCTGTTCCGGTTATGAAACCCGATAGCCTGATGCGGTCTTCGCAGGAAGATTCGGTGAAACGGCCATCGCTGGAAACCGCGCCGCCGGCTGCGGTAGGCGGTGCCAAGGCACCGGTAAAAGAGGAGAAGAAAAAGAAGAAGAAAAAGAAAAACGTATTTTTAGGGTATAAAACCCGCAAAGGCGTCGCCCGGAGTGGCTCCGGAAAAAGCGCAGTAATAGAGACCTTCAGCTACCTGCGTGAATTCAAAGAACCAAGTGCGTATGCCCCGGCTAAGTATTACTACCACGTGCGCCGGAAAAAGATCTTTAAAGGCCGCACCATCGATCCGAAAGTTTCGAAGATCCTGCACGGGCCTTATAAGAAGATGCAGGGCGGTAAAACGCTGGAGGAAGGGTTTTTCTATATCGGCACCAAGCACCTGCGCTGGGAGAAATACAACAAGAACGGCATCCTGACCGGAAAATCGCATTTCGAAAAAGGCTTCCCGCGCGATGCCAAAATTACTTATTACGATGCGGCCCAGCAGAAAGTGAAAGAAGTTATTCCTTACCTGAACGGCAAAGTGGAAGGCGATTACGTGAAGTTCCGGCCGGATGGCTTATTGGAATGGGAAGGGCAGTACGAGGAAGGAAAAAAAGTAGGCGAATGGATCGAATACTGGCCGTTCCGGAACCGCCGTCGCTACGTTTTTCAATACCCGGAAACCGCGTACGACGAACCGGTCGAGCCTTACCTGCTCCGCGAATACAACCGCAACAACTCTCTGATCTACGAAAAAGGCAAACTCGACAAACGCGGACAGGAAAAATAATTGATTGATTGTTAATTGCTGATTGTTAATTGATCTGGAAACGGTATGCTTTTTTTCTAAAAAGGCATACCGTTTATGTTTATTAATTCTGAAGAATCCTGAATAAAGCAGTTTTTTCAAGCTGAATAGTACCGTTTTGGCTTAAACCTTTGCTTCTGATCTAATAATCAACAATTAACAATCAACAATTCTTCAATGAAAAGCATCTTCAATATGATGGATCTGGTAGTTGTGGTTCAGGTTGCCGGAAATGGCGATAATATCGAAACGGATGTCGTGCTGCCAGTTGTGCTGGTGAATGTATTCTTCGGCGGCTTCCAGAAATAATTGAATCTTACGGGCGCTTACAAATTCCTCCGGATAGCCATGCTTATCGGAGGTGCGGGTTTTAATTTCGGCAAAGACCAGGATTTTCCCGTATTGGGCAATAATATCCACTTCAGCCCTTTTATACCGGTAGTTGCAGGCCACAATGGTATAGCCTTTGGCCTGCAGGTAATTTGCCGCCAATGTTTCGCCGGATTCTCCCAGATTCAGGTGTTTGGCCATAAAGAAGCTGCCGCAGACTTTTATTTCCGGAAAGCAGCTTAACGCAAGATAAGAAAAATTCGTAGCCCAAATCTGCCTTAATGTTTCTATTTTTACCCTGTTAAAGGAATTAGCATGCTGAAGAACATAAACCCTGTAGAAACAGGTGCCTGGAAAAAGCTGGAGCGCCTTTACAATGCTATGGAAAGCAAACACCTGAAAACGTTGTTTGCCGAAGATCCCGAGCGCTTCAAAAAGTTTTCCCTTCAGTTTGAAAGTATCCTGATCGATTACTCCAAGAATATTCTCGATGAAGCGGTTTTAAATGCCCTTGTGGAACTGGCTGAGGCCTGCGAACTGGAAGATGCCATCGAAAAAATGTTTACCGGCGATACAATTAACCAGCTGGAAAACCGGGCTGTGCTCCATACCGCCTTACGGAACCGCTCCAACGAACCGGTTTACGCAAACGGAACGGATGTAATGCCGGAAGTAAACCGGATATTAGGTCAGATGCAGGAATTTTCCGGAAAAGTAATCAGCGGTGCTTGGAAAGGGTATACCGGAAAGCCCATAAAGTACCTGGTGAATATTGGGATCGGCGGCTCCGACCTGGGGCCTTATATGGTAACCGAAGCCCTGAAGCCTTATCAGAAAGAGCATCTGCAGGTTTTTTATGTGTCGAATATAGATAGCACGCACCTTATAGAAACCCTGAAAAAAGTAGATCCGGAAACCACGCTTTTCTTTATTGCCTCCAAAACCTTTACCACCCAGGAAACCATGACCAACGCCGCAACGGCCAGGAAGTGGTTTTTACAGCATGGTGGAACCGAGGAAGACGTTGCAAAGCATTTTGTGGCTATTTCTACGAATCGTGAAGCCGTAAAGGAATTTGGAATAGCAGGGGAGAACATGTTTGTTTTCTGGGATTGGGTAGGCGGCCGTTATTCGCTCTGGTCTTCTATAGGTCTTTCCATTGCCTGTACCATCGGGTTCGAAAATTTCGTAGCTTTGCTGGAAGGTGCCTACGCCATGGATGAGCATTTCCGGAAAACGCCTTTCCGGAAGAACGTTCCGGTGCTGCTGGGCCTGATCGGGATCTGGAACGTAAATTTTTTGGGCGCTCGTTCCGAAGCTATTTTACCTTACGACCAGTACCTTCACCGTTTCCCGGCCTATTTTCAGCAGGGGAATATGGAAAGCAACGGCAAGTCGGTAGACCGGAACGGCAATCAGGTAACCTACCAGACCGGTCCGGTGATCTGGGGCGAACCGGGTACGAACGGGCAACATGCTTTTTACCAGTTAATTCACCAGGGAACCCAACTGATTCCCTGCGATTTTCTGGCCGCGGCCACTACGCACAACCCGGAAGGCGACCACCACGAAAAGCTGCTGTCGAACTTCTTTGCTCAGACCGAAGCCCTGATGAACGGCAAAACGCTGGAAGAAGTAAAAGCAGAATTAAAAAAAGAAGGATTACCGGAAGAAGCTATAAAAGAGCTGGCGCCGTTTAAAGTTTTTACGGGCAACCGGCCAACGAACTCCATTTTGTACCAGAAACTCGATCCGCGTACCTTGGGAAGTTTAATTGCCATGTACGAGCATAAAATCTTCACCCAGGGCGTTATCTGGAATATCTTCAGTTTCGACCAGTGGGGCGTGGAGTTAGGAAAGCAGCTGGCCGGAAAAGTATTGCCTGAATTAAAAAATGACCTGGAGGTTTCTGCGCACGATTCTTCTACCAATGGCCTGATAAACGCTTACAAGGCCATGCGGGGAAAACCGGAGAACATCCGAATGGAATATAGTATGAACGCGTAGGCGTTTTGTTGTTGTTGAGTTGAAGAAATGATTGAACTGTACCCGCTTAAGTTTAAAACCATCTTTAAAGACAAGATCTGGGGTGGCGATAAAATTAAGACCATTTTACAAAAAGACTACAGCCCTTTAAAGAACTGTGGCGAAACCTGGGAAATATCCGGCATTAAGGATAATGTTTCGGTGGTGGCCGAAGGGCCGCTGGCCGGCAGGGCGTTAACAGATTTAATAAAAGAATATAAAAGCCGGCTGGTAGGAGAAAAGGTGTATGAAAGATCCGGCGAAGAATTCCCGTTGCTGGTAAAATTCATCGATGCCACCGAAGACCTGTCCATCCAGGTGCACCCCAACGATGCCCTGGCCCAGGAACGGCACCAGAGTTTAGGCAAGACCGAGGTCTGGTACATTCTGCAAGCCGATAAAGGTGCTAAACTGATAAGCGGCTTTAACCGCGAAATAAACCAGGATATTTACCTGAAGCATCTAAACGACAACGCCCTAGGGCAGATCCTGAACCAGGAGGAAGTGTCGGCGGATGACGTTTTTTTCATTCCGGCCGGCCGGGTACATACCATTGGCAAAGGCTTGTTACTGGCCGAAATCCAGCAAAGCAGCGACATTACCTATCGCATTTACGATTTCGACCGGACCGACGACACTGGCAAGAAGCGGGAACTCCATACCGAACAGGCTTTGGATGCGATCGATTACAAGCACTACAATTCCTATAAAACGGCTTACGAACCAAAGAAAAACGAAGCGGTACGCCTGGTAGAGAACCCGTATTTTACTACCAATGTACTTCATTTAGACCTTCCGCTGGCGCGTAACTACAAGGAATTGAATTCTTTCGTAATTTTGGTGTGCCTTAAAGGGCAGGCAACTTTAAAATATGGAACCGGGGAGATGCCGCTCAAAGCCGGCGATTCGGTTCTGGTGCCGGCGGTTCTTAAAGAAATTACCTTAGTTCCCGACGGCGATTTTAAAGTGCTGGAGTGCTTTGTGTAAGCGGGCGCTTAATGTATGATTTCCGGTTTATGCCTGAAAACGGTATCCGGATAAAAGAAAAAAGAAGTGAATTATCATCAGAATAAAGAAGTTGAATTTCTGCACCTTGGCAGCATCGATTACCAGGAAGCCTGGGATTTTCAGGAAAAATTATTTGCCGGTTTACTGGAGCTTAAAACGCTTAACCGGAAAGCGGTAGCTCCGGAAGAAGAAAAAGTAACGTCCAATTACCTGATCTTTTGCCAGCACCCGCACGTGTACACGCTGGGCAAAAGCGGCTCCGAAAACAACCTCCTTATAAACGAAGCCTTCCTCAAACAAAAAGGCGCTACTTTTTATAAGATCAACCGGGGCGGCGATATTACCTATCACGGTCCGGGCCAGTTAGTAGGTTATCCGATCTTCGACCTCGATAATTTCTTTACCGATATTCATAAATACCTGCGGCTTTTAGAAGAGGCCGTGATCCTGATGCTGGCGGAGTACGGCATTACGGCCGGCCGTATTCCGGGCCTTACCGGTGTCTGGCTCGACCATGAGCAACAGCTCCGGCCCCGGAAAATTTGTGCCATGGGCGTAAAATGCAGCCGCTGGGTAACCATGCACGGGTTTGCCCTGAACGTGAATACCGATCTGGAGTATTTTAATTATATTGTGCCCTGTGGTATAACCGATAAGGCTGTAACCTCTATGCAAAAGGAACTTGGCCGGGAAGTAGCCATGGCAGAAGTGGAAGAAAAGCTTTTAAAGCACCTTGCCGATCTTTTTGAAGCAACCATTAATGTAAAGGCCGATGAAAGAGCATATTGATTTCGAACCGGTGGAGGGGGTGGCTATTGCCATTGCCCAGGAAACCAATGAGCTGAACCAGGATATCTGGAATGTGTTCCTGATAAACAATAATCCGTTTCAGCTGGAAAACGTGATCGTAGTTTCGAAAGGCTATGGCCAGGTTGGCGGGGAGGATATTAAAACCTCTGTGCTACGGCACATGTTCGAGTTGGTGGAGCCGAAAAGTGCGGTGAAAATTGAGCCCATAGATCCGGAAATCTTTCATATTACAAACGAATACTGGGTAAGCTATTATATCGGTACCAAGATCTATGATAAAAAATACGTATTTGTACCTGAATCCATAATCCCGGAAAACCTCGTAGATATTGCCATCCTTCAGGCCAAAGGAATTCTGCACTACTAGCTGCTCACGAAAGGGGATTAAACCGGAATCGGGTTGGCTTTTAGCAGTTTAATGTACTTAATTCGGGGTTTTGGTACGATTACCGGCAATTTAAAACAGAAAGGCAGCGTTTGATTTCAGAATAAATTTTAAAAAAGAGCAGGATTATCCCTAAATAGATAATAAATTACAGGCGCAAGTACAGAAAGAAATCCAATTTCTTTACTTTTGCGAATTAGCACCATGATTATCCCCATCAACTATATTTTATCCTTCAGCTGGGCCTTTCTCATCGCAATTTTTGCGGTGCCTTCCATTATTTATGTGGCCCACCTTAAAAATATTCTGGACCAACCCAATTTAAGGACCGTTCATGAATCGTTAACGCCCCGGTTAGGCGGCGTGGCGGTTTTTGCCGGTTTTATGTCGGCCCTTACCATTTTCGGTAACCTGGGAAATGGCGTGCAGCAACTTTTAGCCGGTTGTATTATTCTTTTTTTCATTGGCTTAAAAGACGACCTGGTTACTATTTCAGCCTTTAAAAAATTCGTGGTGCAACTGCTGGCCACCGGCATTGTCATGTTTATGGCCGATATCCGGATTACCAGCTTTCAGGGAATTTTCGGAATTGAGGAGTTGCCGGTCGGCATTAGTTATGCTTTTACTTTCTTGGTAATTGTAGGGGTAACGAATGCTATAAACCTGATCGACGGCCTGGACGGCCTGGCCGGAACGATCGTTACTATAATTGCGGCCACTTTAGGCTGGTATTTTTATCAATACGGCGGCGATCGGTTCGGGAATTATGCCATGGTGGCCCTTTGCCTGATCGGAGGGATGCTCGGGTTTTTACGGTATAATTTTCACAAAGCCACTATTTTTATGGGCGATACCGGCTCGCTGGTGTGCGGTTTTATTGTTTCCATTCTCACCATTCAGTTCATTGAAATGCGGGCCGTAGAATCGTCGCCTAGCGTAGCATTGGGTATTCTGTTCGTGCCGCTTTTCGATACCTTAAGAGTATCGTTTATCCGGGTTATGAAAGGAATGTCGCCGTTTGCGCCGGATAAGAACCACATCCACCACCGCATTCTGGCCATGGGCTTTCAGCAGATAAGCACGGTGCTGCTGCTGGGCTTTATAAACGGGATCGTGATCCTGTTCGTGCTGAGTTTTTCGTCGTGGGGTAATTTATACCTGCTGGGCGCGCTGCTTGGTTTTTCTTTAGTGCTGAGTTTGTTTTTAGGTGTTTACAAGACCCGGGGTGCTCAGAGCCTTTCTTCCTGAAACTTCTTTTAAAAACTGGCTGGCAGGTATCCTGCTGCTGCTTTCCACGGGCGCTTTTGCGCAGTACCCTGACCGGGAGCCGGTAAGGGTAACTTCGTTCAATACGCTTTCCTCCGGCTGGCTGGTAAATGAGGGCCGGGCAAACCGGTTGGTGCCTTATGTAAAGGGGGGACACGAGGAGCGCCGGGCTTTTTACCAGTGGCTCGCTATTAAGCGCGATCAGCCCTTCGAGATTTCTTTTCCTGCCACCAATGGTCTGTGCCTTTTCCTGGATAACCGGCTGATCTTTAGGGCAGACTCCAGTGCTAATTATACCATCGATTTAACCAGTATTATACCTTTGCCGAAGCCGGAAGGGAAATACCTGTTTGCTGTCTGGAGCCCGAATGCGCTGCCCAATCTGGCCGGTTTTCAAAATTATCTGCCGGAAGAAAAGTACGACCCGCTCTATGCCAGCCAGACCGTAAACCTTAAGAATAAGCCCCGGCTGCTGCCCAACCAGAATGCTTTTATTATATTTCTGTTGCTTATTGGAGTTATTTACGGCAGTTTACGTACCAGTTTTCCGGTCGATTTTAATAGCGTTTTCAGGGTAGGGAGCCTTTTCCGGAAAACACCGCCTGAGGAAGGTTTTCTGGCTAAGCCGATCGGCAGCTGGTCGAGCTTCCTGTTTATTACGGCCTTTTCGCTTTCCTTTTCCCTGCTCATTGTGGCCATACATGCCAATATTCAGAACAGCTTTATTTTTAACCGGGTTTTCTGGCTCTCGGAATCGGATATTACCGCGCGTATTTTCTCGGATGCCGTTCTCATCTTAGGGTTTATTTTTCTGAAGTATGTGTTCCTGCGGATTATGGCTTATATTTTCGATGTGGGAGGGGTAGTATTATTGCAGTACCGGGAGTTTTTAAGAAGCATTTTATTTATGGGAATGTTCCTGCCCTTTGTAATGATGCTGTACCTGGCCTTTAACCACACCCACCCGGGAGTTGTGTTGTGGATTTCTACCCTGGCCGTTTCTACTTTGTTGGTAATTACTACTGTTCGGATTATTAATACTTTAAATAAAAAAGTCCCACTTCTAAATCTGCATTTATTTTCGTACATTTGCGCCACGGAAATAATTCCGCTTTCTGTAATGCTGAAACTGATCGTTTTTAATTACTGATCACCGGTTTTCGGCACAGAACCGTCCTTTTCCTATAAGTACTATCCTAATGAATATGGCTGAAAGTAAAGAAAAGCTGGGAACGAATAAGCACGCAAAGAAGATACAAAGCATCCTTGTTACACAACCTCAACCAGTAAACGATAATTCTCCTTACCTGACAATTGCAAAGAAATACGGTATTAAAGTCGATTTCCGCGAGTTTATTCAGGTAGAACCGGTGCCCTATAAAGAATTCCGGAAAGATAAGATCAATATTCTGGAGCATACAGCCATTATTTTTACCAGTCGCAATGCCGTAGATCATTTCTTTCGCATCTGCGCCGAGGCTAAAATAGAAATGCCGGCAGAAATGAAATATTTCTGCATTTCGGAACAAACGGCTTACTACCTTCAGAAATACATTGTGCTGCGCAAGCGGAAGTTGTTTACCGGCGAGAAAACGGCAGCCGATCTTTTCGATATTATCAAAAAGCATAAAAACGAAAAGTTTCTTTATCCGTGCTCGAACATCCGCAAGAACGATATCCCGGATTTCATGCACAATAATAATCTGAATTTTGCCGAAGCGGTAATCTACAAAACGGTGGCTTCTGATCTGTCTGACCTGGCCGAAGTGAAATACGATTGCATCGCCTTTTTCAGCCCGTCCGGAATCAGCTCGCTATTTATTAACTTCCCTGATTTTAAGCAGAATAATACCCGGATAGCAGCCTTCGGGCCAACCACGGCGCAAGCGGTAAGGGATGCCGGCCTGGAGCTCGATATTGAAGCGCCTATGCCAAATGCACCTTCCATGACCGGGGCTATTGAGATGTATATTCAGAAACATCACCCGCAAAAGAAATAGGTTTACCAATTATTTTAGGCGGTTAAGAAAAGATATTCTAAATTCGAATATCTTTTTTTTTTTGCTTTGGGTTTTGAACTAAATTTATTTAAATTTGAAACCAACTATACCACTGGTAGTCAGCTTAATTAAATTTAATAACATTTTTACCCAGTTCTATGAAAAGAATCTTATACGCGGTCATTTTTTTCTCCCTTTTCGCTGGTAGCAAAGCAATTGCTCAGCAGCAGCCACAATTCAGCCATTATGGCTTCAATGGCATGTATATTAGCCCGGGGTATGCAGGTATTAATAAAGCAACTGAAATCAATCTGATAGGCCGTTACCAGTGGTTTAACTACAAGGCAGACTTTAACGACGAAGGCGGATCTCCTAAAACGGCTCTGTTTAACGTGTCTATGCCGGTACGCGCCCTGAAAGGCGGTATTGGAGTGAACTTTGTAACGGAAGAAATTGCCTCTACCAAAATTACTTACGGCCAGCTTGCTTATGCTTACCACCTGACTTTAGGTAGTGGTACGCTCGGAATTGGGGTTCAGGGTTCTTACACCAATATCTCTAAAGGCGGAAGCTATCGCTACATAGACCCTTTCGATACTAAAATTCCGGTGAACAGCAGCGACGCTAAATTCGATGCCGGTGCAGGTTTATGGTACCAGGCTGATAAATTTTACGTTGGTGCCGGTCTGAATAACATTTTAGGCTCTAAGTATGAGTTCGAGACAGCCAGTAAGGATACTACCACATCTGTAACTGCCAATAAACATTTATATGCCACTGCCGGTTACAATATCGAAGCTTCCTCTTCGGTTGTGGTAACTCCTACGGTGCTCTTAAAACATGATCTGGAAAGCTCCCCGTCTTTCGAGGTTGGCGCTCGCGCAACATTCGATGGTAAGTACTGGGGCGGCCTGAACTACCGTCACCAGGAAGCTATTACCGGTATGGCCGGAATCAGTTTCCTGAAAGATAATGCCATGCGCGTTGGCTTAGCTTACGATTTTACAACAATCGGAAGAGAAGCAAAAGAAACCAGCTCTTACGAAATTATGCTTTCTTACCGCATTCCACAATCTCCACTGGCTACCAAGCCAGCAATCAGAACTCCTCGTTACAGCTTCTAATTATATAACGTAGGGGCGTTTCAGTTACGAAAATTAGCTTTTCTGAAAAGTATAATAAGCGAAGCTGTTTTCACGTTTTAAAAATAATTTCGGGTAAAGGGCAATTACTGTTGTATTTGATAATTGCCCTTTATATATTTGCTAATTAGTACAACTGTAACTATTTCCCATTACGACAAATTTTATTCTTTTTTAGTCATCATGAACAAATTCGTGAAATTGTCATCTGTGGCACTATTGGCCCTTTTAGGCAGCTGCGGTATGAAGAAAGGGCCTCAGGGCGATGTAGTTGGTGCTGCAGACAGACCACAGTTTAACCCACAGGAGGTTCCTTTTGGCATGGTTCCATGCCCGGGCGGTACCTTTCATATGGGCCAGACCGACGAAGATATAGCGGCATCCATGGCTAACCTGAACAAGCAGGTTACAATTGGTGGCTTCTATATGGATGAGACGGAGATCACTAATAACGAATACCGTCAGTTCATGGATGCTATCCGCCAGGATTCAATCGATGTACTGGGAGAAGAATACGTAATGACGGAACTTTATCCGGATACTACGGTTTGGGTAAGAGACTTTACTTACCACATGGGCGACCCGTTAATGGAATATTATTACACGCACCCGGCTTTTGATGACTATCCGGTAGTGGGTGTAGACTGGTTTGCCGCTAAATATTTCTGCGACTGGAGAACTAAATTAAAGAATACTTACAATAAGGATAACGGCATGGCGCCAATGCCTAATTTCCGTCTTCCTTCCGAAGCGGAATGGGAATATGCAGCTCGCGGCGGTCGCGATATGGCAGCCTTCCCTTGGGGAGGTCCTTACCTGCGTAACTCCAAAGGCTGTATGCTGGCAAACTTCAAACCAGGCCGCGGCGACTATTATAGCGACGGCTATACTTACACTGGTCCGGTAGGCGCTTATTTCCCGAACGATTTTGGTTTATACGATATGTCAGGCAACGTGGCTGAGTGGTGTGAAGACGCTTACTATGATGCAGCCGTACCGGTAGTTTGGGACTTGAACCCGACCTATTACAATGACAAGGAGCCACGGAAGATCGTACGTGGCGGTTCCTGGAAAGATATTGCTTACTTCCTGGAAACCGGTACCCGTAATTTTGAATACCAGGATTCTGCCCGTTCTTACATTGGCTTCCGCAGCGCAATGATTTACCTGGGCCGTTCTTCCGGTAATGAATTTTAATAGAATTAAACAATCTATATTTTAAAACTTAACTTTCATCACTTTAACAATTAAACACTCTTAAACAATGAGCAAAAAAGGCGGCAGTTTCCTGTTTGACGTATTAATGCCAAAAATTTACGGTATTGGTGCAGCAATCGTAATCGTAGGAGCACTCTTCAAAATCCAGCACTGGGAAGGTGCAGGTGTAATGCTTACAGTAGGTCTTTTAACGGAGGCCGTTATCTTCTTCTTAAGTGCATTCCAGCCACAACCACACGAACCGGATTGGGCACGTGTATATCCGCAGTTAGCAGATGATTACCAAGGCGACGGTATTGCTTCACCAGCTTCCGGCGGTTCTTTAACTAAAAAACTGGATGACATGCTGAAAGAAGCAAATGTTACTCCGGATGCTATCGGTTCTTTAGGCCAGGGCTTAAGCCGCTTAAGCGCTACTACTGCCCAGATGGCAGACCTGAGCGATGCAACTTTAGCTACTGACGAGTACACCAGCAAAGTGAAATCTGCTGCTAACTCTTTAGAAAGAATCAACGAGGCATATTCTCATACAGTAGAAGCTATCACCCAAATGGCTGGTGCTACTACCGATGCCCGTGAATATCATGAGCAGGTTCAGAACGTGACTAAGAACTTAGGTGCACTGAACGCAGTTTATGAAATGGAACTCCAGGATGCCAACAACCACCTGAAATCTATGAACAAGTTCTACGGCAGCCTGAGCGCCGCTATGGAGAACTTAACCGATGCCAGCAAAGATACTGCGCAGTTCAAAGACGAAGTTGCTAAGTTAACCCAGAACTTAAGCTCTTTGAACAACGTGTACGGCAATATGCTGGCTGCAATGAGAGGTTAATCTCATTATAAATTCATAGACTCAGTTTTAATTTAAAATAAGGAATTACTATGGCTGGAGGAAAAGAAACACCTCGGCAGAAGCTGATCGGTATGATGTACCTGGTACTCACCGCTCTGCTTGCGCTACAGGTGAGTTCAGCAATTATACTTAAATTCAAGTTTCTGGACGACAGTTTAATGACTGTGAATCAGAAAACGAACAGCAACAATGCTGATATTAAGAAAGGCATTGAGGCTGCAGTAGCCAAAGCAGGTAACCGTGCTGCCGATAAAAAAGTAGTTGATGAAGCTACCCAAGTTCGCGAAGAAACTTCTAAGATCATTAAGTATCTGAACGATACCCGCGATATGCTGATCAAAGAAGCCGGTGGTATGGAAAACGGTAACTATAAAGATCCGAGTGCGGAAGATAAAGTTGCCATTAAAATGATCGGTGCTGATAAAGGCAAAGGCGAAGCTTATAAAATGAAAGATAAGCTGAACGCTTACACCGAGTTCATGAAGAAGTACAACCCGAACATGCCTAAGCTGGCCATCGACGCAAAAGAAGATCCGATTGCAAGCAAAGATGAAAACCAGCGTAGCAAGGATTTCGCGCAGTTAAATTTCGAAGCCACGCCGTTAACGGCTGCTTTAGCGGTAATTGCCCAGAAAGAAAGCGAGATCCTGAAGTATGAAGCCGATGTGCTTTCTTCTTTAGCAGGTAAAGTTGGTGCAGACATCATCAAGTTCGATAAAATATTTGCAATGGCGCGTGCAGAATCTAAAACTGTAGCAGCTGGTACCAAATATAAAGCGGACATGTTCATTGCTGCTTCTTCCAACGCGATCACACCAACAATGACTTACCAGGGCCGCCCGATTAAAGTGGAGAACGGTATGGGTAAAATCGAATTTACTGCCCAGGCTGGTAACTACGACAAAGAGGGTGTTTCAAAACAGCAGTGGACAGGTCAGATCCGGATCAACAATAATGGCCGTGACACTACCTTTACTGTAAAAGAAGAATACTTCGTTGCTAAGCCGGTAATCCAGGTGCAGTCTGCCTCCGTTCAGGCGCTTTACCTGAACTGCGGTAACGAACTTAATATCCAGGTACCTGCTTTAGGCGCAACTTATGATCCATCTTTCAGCGCTACCGGTGCTGCTGTGGTAAAAGGCGCTACTAAAGGTTTAGTTACCCTGGTTCCAAGTGCAAAAGAAGTTACGCTGAACGTTAGCAGCGGCGGAAATAAAATCGGATCTGAAAAATTCCAGGTTCGTTTAATACCAAAGCCGGAAATTGTAGCGTTAGCTAACGGTAAACCAGTAAACGAAAAGCAGGGTATGGCTGCTCCGGGCCCACGTAGCATCACAATGAAGGCTATTCCGGATGAAAGCTTTAAAAACTTCCTGCCGAAAGATGCCCGTTACCGGGTATTCAAATGGGAAGCGTTTCTGGTTAGAGGTAGAAAAGCAGTTGCTCAGGAAACCTTTAGCGGCGAAGTTGCTAACCTGACCTCTTTTGCTGCAATAGCTAAAGAAGGTGACCGTATCTCGATTGAGGTGAAAGAAGTAAAACGGATGAACTTCCGTAATACTGTAGAAGATGTAAATATCGGAACGAGAATTATCAATATCCCTTTGAACTAATTACCTGAAGGTTAGCCGTAATATTATTATGAACACTTTAAAAATTTTAGGCTTAGGTGTAGCAATGACTCTGTCTCTGGGTGCTTTTGCCCAGGAACAATCTACCACAGCTGCCAGCAATCCGTCAGCCAGACCAATTCCGGAATCTGACATGATGTACCGCAAAACGGTATGGCGTACGATCGATTTGCGGGAAAAGCAGAATAAGCCTTTTTTTGCGGATGGCCGTCAGATTACAAAGGTTATTATTGATGCTGTTCAGAGAGGTGAGTTACCGATCTACAAGAACGACTCTCTTACTACAACCTTAACCCAGCAGGAGTTTACATCCAACATGACCATGGTTAATGAAGGAGCTGAGCTTTCTGCTGAGGAAAAAGCAATGGGCTTCGATGCACCAGCAGCCGGATCTGATGATTGGGGTGGCGATGCAGGAGCCGCGGCTGCACCAACCGGTCCTGAACTTTACTTTGCCAAGGATCTATACCAGCTGGAAATGAAGGAGGATGCTATTTTTGATAAGAAGCGTTCCCGGATGTACCACGACATAAAGTCTCTGACTTTGGTTGTACCAGCTTCTTTGAAGTCTAACGTTAAAGGCCGCGATATTCCGGTTGGTACTTTTAAGTACAGCGACCTGGTTAAAGTTTTCCGTGATCACCCGAATGAGGCGTTATGGTATAACCCGCGCAACGATGCACAGCATAAAAACCTGGCAGATGCATTCGATCTGAGACTTTTCAGCTCGTTCATTACCAAGATCTCTAACCCGGATAATTCTAGCCTGGAAGATATTTATGGTGGCCCAATGCAGGGTATTTTAGCAGCGCAAACTGCCGCTGAACAAATGATCGAGTACGAATACAACCTTTGGAGCTTCTAAAAGCTTCGTATGGATAATAAAAAAGGAAACCTGACCGGGTTTCCTTTTTTTATGCCTATACATGAACATAGCACTAGGTTTTAGAAGGCTTAGGGAAGTAAAGGTTAACGAACCGGAATTCTCTAAATAGTAAATAGCTTAAATAAAATAAAAGCTATCTATACTATCAAAACAAGGGGCAGCGTTTTATAAAAGAAGCCGGCGCCAATGCTTCATTTTTTCTAATTAGCAGGCAGAATTCTTTCTGCCTTTCCTTTTCATTCCGGATCCTGAATTTAAGCTGCCAGGCAGCTTAGGCATTTAGAGAATGCTGCTACTTCAGAGATCCTCTCCGCTGCAATTCCACTTTAATTGTGGAAGGTTAATGCTGCTGCTATGTTTCAGGAGTGTATACTCCTTTACTACCAATCTTCTTAAATTATGAAAAAAACAATTCTAGCGAGTTTAGTCGCCTGCTTTTGCGTTGGTTTTAATCTCGTAGCGCAAACGCCAACATTCTCCACTTCCGAAAGCGTTCAACCGGATCGTATTCCCTCAAAGGATATGATGTATAAGAAAACCGTTTGGCGAACCATTGATCTACGGGAAAAGCAGAACAAACCCCTTTTTGCCTTCAATAATGAGATAACCAAAATTCTTGTTGAAGCGGTAAGGAGAGGGGATCTGCCGGTTTACAAAAATGATTCGCTTATTTCCAGGCTTTCTTCAAAAGAGTTCTTTGCCAATATGACCATGGTAGAAGAAGGGAATGAGCCCTCCCCGGAGGAGATTCGACTTGGATTCACCCGGCAGGAAGATGATGATTGGAAAAGGTTTGCTTCTGCCAATGTGAATTCCAATGAAACAAAAGCTAACGAATTTCTACCCAGAGAGCTTTACCTGCTTGAAATTAAGGAGGATGCAATTTTTGATAAGAAGCGTTCCCGGATGTATCATGAGATCCAGAGTTTAACCCTTATCGTGCCGGCTTCCTTGAAAACCAATTTACGGAACCGCGATATTATCGTGGGTAGTTTTAAGTATGTCGATCTGGTAAAAGTTTTTCATTTATACAAAGCTGATGCGTTTTGGATAAATCCGCGGAATGATGCTGAGAATAAGAATCTGGCGGAAGCGTTTGAATTGCGCTTGTTCAGCTCGTTTATTACCAAGGTTTCTAATCCGGATAACGCCAGTTTAGAAGACCTCTATAAAGGACCGGGACAAGGGTTATTAGCTTCCCAACAAAAGGCTGATAAAATGCTGGAGTTTGAATACAATTTGTGGAGCTTTTAATGTGAAAAATAAAAAAGGAACTCAACGGTTCCTTTTTTATTTGCCTCTAACTTGTAAATGGTATTATTTAAGCGGAAAAATTGCCAGTGATTTTTTAGAATGGGAGCCTGAAAACGCTAGGAATTCTGACCAGAAAAGTAATTCTGAATTATAGTGGCTTTGTGCTTGCCGACTTCTGCCGCCAGTTCATCGAAAGTCAGTTCTTTTATTTTCTTCACCGATTTATACTTTAAAAGCAGCTTTTCGGCCGTAGCTGCCCCTAAACCTTTGATATCGGTAATTTCGGTTTTGAGGGTGCCGGCATCACGGCGGCTCCGGTGAAACGTAATGGCAAATCGGTGGGCTTCGTTCCGGATGCGCTGTATAAGCCGGAGCGATTCAGATTTTTTATCGATGTACAAAGGAAGGTTATCGCCAGGGTAAAAGATCTCTTCCAGTCTTTTGGCAATACCCACCACCGGAATTCTTCCCCACAAATCAAGGTCTTTCAACGCCTTTACAGCCATACCTAACTGCCCTTTGCCGCCATCTATAATAATAAGCTGGGGGAGGGGAGCCGCTTCGTCTAAAAGCCTTTTGTAACGCCGCGTTACGATCTCGTACATGGAGGCAAAGTCGTCGGGTCCAACCACGGTTTTGATGTGGAAGTGCCGGTAATCTTTTTTGGAAGGCTTGGCATTCTTAAAGCAAACCATGGAGGCAACCGGATTATCGCCTTGGAAGTTCGAGTTGTCAAAGCATTCGATGTGACGGGGCAACTCGGTAAGCTTTAGGTCCTTTTTCATGGTTTCCATGATGCGGAGCTCGTTACTGTCCTTATTCTTTTCCTGAGTGCTTTCCTTTTCCTTGCGGAGGTATAAAACGTTCTTCAGGGACAAATCCAAGAGTTTCCGTTTGTCGCCGATCTGCGGAACCGTAACGGTAACGTTGTTAAGGGGAAGTTTTACCTCGATGTTGGTCAGGATTTCCCTGGAATCGCTTTCAAATTCATGCCGCAGCTGCACGATTATCGTAGCCAGGATCTCCTCATCGGTTTCTTCCAGCTTCTTGTGAACTTCCAGCGATTGGGTTTGAATAATGGCGCCGTTCACGACTTTTAAATAGTTCAGGAAGGCGCATTTTTCGTTCGAGGTAATTGAGAAAACATCGATGTTGGTGAGCATATTGCTTACCACCGTCGATTTTGCCTGGAAAGAATCGAGCAGGTCGAGCTTTTGCTTGAAGGCATGCGCCTGCTCGAACTGGAATTCCTGGGCGGCCAGCGTCATTTTCTCTTTGAAGAAATTTTTAGCAATGGCCAGGTTCCCAGAAAGAATGTTGCGGATCTGGAGAATGTGCTGGTTATAGCTTTCTTCGTCGTAGAGGTTTTCGCAAGGACCTTTGCAGTTGCCGATATGGTACTCCAGACAAACCCGGAACTTACCGGCCAGAATATTTTCCGGAGAAAGGTTGTAGGTGCAGGTACGAAGCGGATACAAAGCCCGGATGAGGTCCAGTACCACGTTCATGGCCGTAACGCTGGCATAAGGCCCGAAGTACCGGGAACCGTCGTTGATCTTGTTGCGGGTACTGATCACGCGGGGGAAACGCTCGTTTACGATGCAGATATAGGGGTACGTCTTGCCGTCCTTCAGCAGGATGTTGTATTTGGGCTGATACTGCTTTATCAGGTTATTCTCCAGCAGGAAAGCATCCGCTTCCGTATCGACAATGGTAAACTCGATGTTGCGGATGCGGGAGATCAGCTGCCGGGTTTTGTTGTTGTGCTGCGTCGATTTATTGAAATAGCTGCTGACCCGCTTCCGGATGTCCACGGCTTTTCCCACGTAAATGATACCGTTTTCATCGAAGAATTTATAGATGCCCGGCCGGTTCGGCAAGTGCTTCAGTTTTTCTTTAATACTATCGGAAGCAGGCATACAGGCTTATATTTCTTCGCTTATTTTTCCGTGATCGGGCAGTTGCAGGATCTGGTCCTGATTCAGGGAATCGCCAAGGCCGCCGTTATTGTAGCGGCTGCAGTCTATTTCTACTGATAAGGGCTGGGCAGGTTTCGTAAATGGTGCTTTGGATACGCTCAGGGTTTTATCGGCATACACTTTCTGCATGAATTTACCGTAGATCGGCATGGCAAGTTTATTTCCCTGTCCGTAGGCAGCGCTCCGGAAGTGAATGCTGCGGTCTTCACCGCCAACCCAGGTACCGGCAACCAGGTCCGGGGTAATGCCCATAAACCAGGCATCGGAATAGTTGGAAGTCGTTCCCGTTTTGGCGGCAATCTCGTTTTTCAGCCCGTTCCGAACCCGAAGGCCATAGTAGGAGGTACCGCCTCTTTCATCAGCGGAGCCTTGCAGCAGGTGCAGCATGAGGTAAGCATTCTCTTCGCTGATGGCTTCTACCGTTTTCGGGTAATATTCCAGCAGTACGTTTCCGTTCTTATCTTCAATACGAGTAATGAAAACCGGTTCGGTCCATACGCCTTTGTTGGCAAACGTGCCGTAAGCGCCCACCATTTCATATACGTTCACATCGCTGGAACCCAGCGCCAGGGCCGGTACCGCTTCCAGGGGAGAAGTAATGCCCAGGCGATGGGCATACGCTACCACCGCTTCCGGCGAAAGCTTCTTCATCAGGAAGGCCGTAATGGAGTTAATGGAAAGCGCCAGAGCCCGGCGTAAAGTGTATTTATTGCCGCTGAAGTTGCCGTCGGAGTTTTTAGGCGTCCAGCTTTGGCCATTGGCGTTGGTAAAGGTTACGGGGGCATCTATAATTTCGTAGCAGGGCGAATACCCGTTCTCGATGGCCGCGCCGTATACAAAAGGCTTAAAGATAGAGCCCGGTTGCCGGCGGCCCTGCTTTACCTGGTCATATTTAAAGTATTTGTAGTTGTTGCCGCCTACCCAGACTTTAATGTGGCCGTTGAGCGGGTTCATGGCCATAAAGCCGGTCCGCAGGAAGTTCTTGTAATACCTGAGCGAGTCCATCGGGCTCATGGTCACTTCTTTCTCTTCCTGAGCATTGTCCCAGGTAAAGACCTTCATTTTTATTTTCTTGTTCAGGTAAAAATTGATCGAGTCTTCGTTACCCTCAAAACGGTTATGCAGGCTCCGGTACCGGTCGGTGCGCTTCATGGCAATTTGCAGAAAGTCTTTGATCTCTTTTCCGTTCTCATCGGTCCAGGGGTTGCGGCCTTTCCAGTACTGGTCAAAAAGCTTTTGCTGGGCTTTCATGTGCTCTTTTACTGCGGCTTCGGCTTTTTCCTGCATGCGGGAATCGATGGTAGTATAAATCCGCAGGCCGTCGGCGTAAAGGTCGTGGCCGGTTTCTTTGCACCATTTCAGCAGGAATTTGCTGGCTTCGGCCCGGAAGTAAGGGGCAATGCCTTTGTTCTGGTTTTCTACGCTGTAGGTGAGTTTTATGGGCGTTTTAGCTAGCGTTTCATACCCATTCTGATCCAGGAAATGGTATTTCACCATCTGGGCAAGCACGGTATTGCGGCGGCGCAGGGCGTGGTGCGGGTTAATAACCGGGCTGTAATACGATTGCGCCTTGAGCATACCCACCAGCAAAGCCGATTCCTGAAGCTCCAGGTTCTGCGGCGTTTTGTTGAAGTAGGTTTTAGCGGCCGTTTTTATACCGAAAGCGTTGCTTCCGAAATCCACCGTGTTCAGGTACATGGTCATGATCTCTTTCTTGGAATAGTTGCGCTCCAGTTTTATAGACATGATCCATTCCTTCGTTTTAACGATCAGTTTCCGGAAACCCGGCACATCGCTCAGCAAACCGTTGTTCAAATCGGAGCGGGTACGGAAAAGGTTTTTGGCCAGCTGCTGGGTAATGGTACTGGAACCCCGGTCTTTGCCCTGCAACTGGTAAAGGAGAATGGCGAACGTGCCTTTAAAATCGATACCCGAATGCTCTTCAAAACGAACGTCTTCGGTCGCGATCAGGGCGTCGACCAGGTTTTGCGGCAACTCCTCATACGTAACCGGGGAACGGTTCTCGCGGAAATATTTACCCATGAGCACATTGTCTACCGAGTAAACTTCCGAAGCCAGTTCGCTTTTCGGGTTCTCTAAGGTTTTAAGATCCGGCAGATCGCCAAAGAGGTTCAGGAAATTGATGCTTACGGCAAAAACGTAAAGCACTAAAGCAAGAATACCACCCGCAAAGATCGTCCAGAGGGAGATAATTATCGGCTGGTATTTTTTTGAAGGTACTGATGACATTTATTTCTGGTAATTTTTGCGGTAAAAGGCCAGGTATTCTTCCAGGTTGTTTGCCTTGTAGAAAAGCGGGAAGTTTTCGGCCGATATTACAAAGGTACTAAAATCTGAGCCGCGAAGCTTGCCGAGCGGGGCTTGCGGGGCTTTTTGTTTTATGGCATAGCTCTGCACCCTTCTGGCATCCGGAAAACCTCTGATAACTAAAAGTTCCAGGGAATCGCCGAGCAGATAAGGCGTTTGCGTTAATTTATCGGACTGGTTATACTTTGCATTATAATCCGAGTAAAGCGTCTGTATCTTGTCGAAAGCCTTGTTGCCTATGGGGTAAGCAATTACAAAAAAGTGCGGGGCCGCCGTATTCAGCGTGTAATTCACGGCCGGAGCCGGCGGGGTTTCCTTTGCCGTTGGCGGGGCTACCGGTGCTTGCTCTTCCGGTTTAGGAGGTTTATAGGCCAGTTCGCCCGATTCGTAGGCCTGAATGGCGGCCAGGATTTCCTGAGCCTTTGGCACCAATGGGCTGCTCGGGTAGTTCTGAATGAACTGGCTAGCAGCTTCTTTGTATGCTAACGGTTTCTGAGTGCGGCCAACGAGTAAAACGTCGAGCAGGGCAATTTTATCGCTTATCTCGTTTTGCGGGTACTGTTTCTGAATGGAGGCGCTCAGAGCAATTGCTTCTTTGTATTTCTCCTGCTCAAAGAAGGTATAAGCCGAATCGTAGAGGAAACGGACTTTCAGGTTTTCAGCGGCGCTGCGGGCAATAAAGTCCGGTTCGTCCAGCAGGCGGGCAAAAGAAGATTTCGGAAATTCGGCTTTTATGCGGGCCGCATATTCCGAAGCGCGCGGATCGTTGGCCTGGGAATACAGCAGGTACAGGTTGTAGTAAACTTCGGCCGCGTATTTGGTATTCGGGTTGCGTGCCAGTAATTTCTCGAAGGTTTCGGCTGCCCGCATAGGCTCCCGGAGTTGCTGGTTATAAATATTGCCCAGTTTGTACAAAGCAGTTTGAAGGCTGTCTTCGGCTTTCTGAAGCTGTTCCGGTTTAAAAGGAATGTCTTTCAGGAAGGCTTCGCGCCAGGCAATCGCCGGATCAGGTTTAGTGGCCTCAGCTTTAGCTTCGGCGGCGGCAACTTCATCAGGCGTCTGGTTCTGCAGGTTTGGCCCGGCAGCAGCAGCGGCCGAACGGCGCCAGTTATCCTGCAGTTTACGGTTGCCCCATTTCCGGATAAATTCGTTGCGGGCATTGGCTACCAGCGTCGGGTTATCGAAATACCAGCCGGCGCCCTGCGGGTTGGTCTGGCCCGAACCCGGCATGGGCTGGTTAAAGGTATTGTTCTGACCGCCGCTTTGCTGGCCGGCTATTAAAGCAGCTTCCTGACGGGCAGCTTCTTCTTCAGCTTTTTTCTTCTGAACGGCAATGTAGCGGTTAACCCGGGCGTTCAGGGCTGCCGTGTCCAGTTTAGCCAGGGTAATTAAGCTGTCCTGGGTTTCTACGGTGGTCAGGTAATTGGTGAATTCGGTTAATACGTCGCGGCGCTCTACTACGGCCTGGTATTCCGGAGCGGTAGGAGGCAGGGTGTGGGAAGTGCTGTCGTAGTAAGCTTGGGCTAAGCGGTAGTTCTGCTTGTTCTCGTAATAGATCTGGCCGGCCAGTAAATAGGAGTAGCCTTTTTGCGAGGTGTTGGTGGTAGAGCTTTTAGTGGAAAGCGCTAAGTTGGTTAAGGCTTTGTCGTAGTTTTTCTGCTTCAGCTCGAATTTGGCCATTTCGTAATAGATCTTATCCCGGTATTCCAGGTTTTTCTGATCTTTCAGCAATTTGGCGTAATACTTCTCGATCCGTTTGCGGTCGCTGGTGTTGGAAAGTTCGGTTACCTGCCCAAGGTTCAGCTTGGAATAAAAGCCCAGTTCGTAAGGCGGATTACGGCGAAGGATCTTGTTGTATTGCGCATAAGCCTTTTTATCCTGACCGGTAAGCTGGTAGTATTGCGCCAGAATAAACCTTACGCGGCTTTTGTCGTCTTTTTTCCCGATAAGCGGTACGGCATGTTCCAGGTTCTCGATGATCTTTGGCAGCTCGTTCGACAGGGTATAATACTGAGCGCGGGTAAGGTAGTAAAGCGCCGCATTTTCCTTATTCAGCCGTTCTTTTTTAATGAAATCCGATACCGCTATGGCATTGTCGTTTTCTCCCAGTTTCAGGTAGCTCCGCATGAGCCAGACAAGCGCCAGCTGCCGTTCGTGCACATCTTTGCTCGTGGTATTTACATACTTGAAAGTCTTGATCGCGTCTTCGTAATCTTCTTTATAATAGCGCGCTTTGCCTAAGAGAATATAACTGTCGTCTACCCACTTGCTGCTGCCGTGGCGCTGGATCGGGAAGGAAGCTTTTTTAATGACATCTTCCAGCATAGGGCCAATGGCCGCGGCGGAAGTTTCGTTCGGAGCAGGAATAATGACCAGGGGCCGGTTATAATCATACACCATGGCGGTGGCGATCTGGGCCTCGGCCTCTTTCATTTTCTCACGCGCCAGGAAAAAACCGTTATCCCGCGCCGCCAAATTGTGGTACGCCTTACCAATCGGGTTCTTCTCGCTGGCACAGCCGGCCAATACCAGCACAAAGGCTAATACACTATATAATATATAAGGACGAAATTGGCTCAAGGTCAATCGGGTTTGGTACGTAAGATGGAACAGCCGGGGCTACGGGATACAACGAGAATACCGCCGGTTTTGGTACGTTAGCCGGGAAAGCCCCACACAAAAATATAGGTTTTTATTCGCAAACACCTATCGTTTTCCCGGAAGTTCAGTTTTTTACGTACACGCCTGAGCCGCACTGTATAAATAAATGGTATAGTTACGGCCGGAAAAACTATTTTTGCACTTACATTACTACCTTATGGCAACAGGAGAAGATAACCGGCAGGAAAATGAGCAGAAAGCAACCAATGCTTTTGTGCGTTATTCGGGCATGGCTTTTCAGATGATCGCGGTTTTGCTGGCGGCGGCTTACGGCGGCCGGTGGCTCGACGATAAGGTTGGGAACGAGCAGCCCTGGTTTACCCTGGTGTTGCTCCTGATCGGGGTGGTAGCGTCTATGTACTTAATAATAAAAACGGTAACCAAACAGTCTTAAAAACCATTACGTGAGCTTTACCCGCAAACTGCTTATTATCACCGCCGTGATCTCCCTTTTGATCGGCCTTTTAATTTACACCACCGGCTTTAAAGTAGTGCATCCGTTTATCTGGTACATGTTGCTCTTTTTTGTGTTCGTAACCGCCTTTACGTTCTTTATTACTAAAAAAGGGTATGAAGAAGACGAGGGGAATTTCCAGTTGTATTATTTCGGTTCCATGGCTTTCCGGGTAATCATGTGCCTGGCGGTGGTATTTTTGTATGTTATCTTCGTGGATGAAAGGCACTTGCAGTTTGCCTTCAACTTCTTTGCTTTGTATTTTATTTTTACCGGGTTTGAAATCTATTGCATTTTGACTAACTTGCGCCCGATTTCAAAAAAGCAGTTATAGGGTGTTTTGCCCTGGTGCTGAGTTTGGCTTATAAATATCTCTTAATGAAGAAGTTATTTGCTTTATTGCTAGTAGTGTTCTCTTTTACCTCTTTCGCTTCTGCTGCTGCCGAAGAGGGCGAACCGTTCAATCCCGGTGAAATGATCACCCACCACATCGGCGATGATTACACCTGGCATTTTGCCGACGGCCTGGTCCTGAACCTGCCGGTGATCCTTTACGGAGAGAAAGGATTAGATGTATTTTCGGCCGGAAACTTTTATAACGAAAACCATGACGTGGTTCCTTACAACGGTTACGTAATGGAGCACGGCCACATTTATTACGATAACGGACAAGGACACCCGCGCACCGAAACGGTAGACGGGAAAGAAAAGCACGTTGGCCCGCTGGATTTTTCCATCACCAAGAACGTGGCTTCCCTGCTTATAAGCGCCGTGTTGCTGCTGGGCATATTCTTTACCATTGCCGGCCGCTACAAAAAGACTCATGGTCGCGCACCTTACGGTATTCAGTCTTTCTTTGAGCCGATCATTATTTTTGTGCGCGACGAGATCGCCAAACCGAACATCGGTCCGAAATACGAGCGCTTTGTACCTTATCTGCTCACGATCTTCTTCTTTATCTGGTTCAACAACCTTTTAGGTCTGATCCCAGGCGGCGCTAACTTAACCGGAAACATTGCCGTTACCATGATGCTGGCTTTGTTTACGCTCATCGTAACGCTGGCGAGCTCCAATAAAAACTACTGGGCGCACATATTCAAAACTCCCGGCGTTCCGATCCCGCTTTTAATAATCATGATCCCGATTGAGCTGGTAGGTATTTTAACCAAGCCTTTCTCCCTGATGGTTCGTCTTTTTGCAAACATCACGGCCGGTCACATCATTATCCTGAGCTTGTTCTCCCTGATCTTTATTTTTGAAAGCATTGCTGTTGGCCCGATCTCGGTAGCCTTCGCGATCTTCATGAACTTCCTGGAGCTGTTCGTAGCTTTATTGCAGGCTTATGTGTTCACCCTGCTTTCGGCCATGTACTTTGGCGGCGCGGTAGAAGAGCACGACCATGTAGAAGATATGGGCTTCGGCGACGGTGCACATGCTTTAACCACGCCGGTAGCGGCACACTAATTCGTTTTTTCTTTTTTTAACTATATATTTTAAACCATTATGTTGTTAACATTATTGTTGCAAGCAATTTCAGATTCAGGTATGGGTCTTGCTATCATGGGTGCCGGTATCGGTGCTGGTTTAGTAGCTTTAGCTGCTGGTCTTGGTATCGGTCGTATCGGTGGTTCCGCTATGGAAGCTATCGCTCGTCAGCCTGAGGCTTCTGGCAAAATCCAGACTGCAATGATCATTGCTGCTGCTCTTATCGAGGGTGTTGCCCTGTTCGGTGTAGTAGTGTGTCTGCTGATCTCTTTCAAAGGCTAATTCGCTTTTAAAAGAAAAATTACAGGAACTGTTTCCCGGCGATTGGCCGGGAAACAGACCTCCTGAACCAAGTTGAAAAAAGAATTAAAGTTTCGCATAAAAATTGGCTAAGCCGCAAAACGATAGCGTTTTAAAGCAAAAAACCCGATAAACTGTAAATTAAGATGGATTTAGTAACCCCTGGTATTGGTTTAATTTTCTGGCAGACAATCACTTTCCTGATCGTATTATTCCTGCTTTCCAAATTTGCCTGGAAGCCGATCATGTCTTCGTTGCGCGAACGCGAATCTTCTATCGAAAATGCCCTGAGCATGGCCGAGAAAGCCAAGCTGGAGATGCAGGAACTGAAAGCCGGTAACGAAAAATTACTGGCCGAAGCCCGTGCCGAGCGCGACCGGATTCTGAAAGACGCTTCTGCTGCAAGCAACCAGATGATAGAAGAAGCAAAAGCGAAAGCTGCCGATGAAAGTGCCCGCATGGTAGCCGCTGCCCGCGAAGCCGTAGCCAACGAAAAACGTGCTGCTTTAACCGAGATCAAAAATTTAGCCGGCAGCCTTTCCGTAGAAATTGCCGAACAGTTACTGAAACGCGAACTGTCTGATGCCACTGCCCAGAAGCAACTGGTAAACGACTACATGAAAGAAGTAACGCTTAATTAATTTGAAAATTTGAAGATGTGAAAATTTGAAAATGATTTTCAGATTTTTCCCTTCAGATAAAAAGAAGTTTAAAAGTTGATTGCAAAAACAATCAGCAATTAACAATCAACAATTAACAATTTAAATAAATGTCAGATATCCGCGTTGCTTCCCGATATGCCAAGTCGCTGCTCGATCTCGCTATAGAGAAAGGTACGCTTGAGCAGGTACGCCAGGACATGCTGCTTTTGGATAAAACAGTTCAGCAGAACCGCGATTACCAGTTAATGCTGAAGAACCCGATCATCAAGCACGATAAGAAGCTGGCTATTTTAAAAGCGATCTTCGACGGTAAGGTTTCCCCGATGACTTCTTTGTTTCTGGAGATCGTTACCAAAAAGCACCGTGAAGCCGTGCTGGAATCGATGCCGAAAGAATTCGAGAACCAGTATAACCTGAAAATGAACATTCAGCGCGCCACCATTACCACGGCTGTTCCTTTGGATGCCGCTCAGCGCGAAGAATTCAACCGCCTGGTAGCTGCCAGAACCGGCAAAACCATTCAGCTGGAAGAGAAGATCGATCCGAGCCTGATCGGCGGTTTTGTACTCACGATCGGCGATAAGCAGGTAGACGATTCCATTAAGAGCAGCCTGCAGCGGTTGCGCAATAAATTTAACGATAACTCATACATTTCTAAATTATAATCATGGCAGAAGTTAGACCGGATGAAGTATCCGCAATCTTAAGAGAGCAACTCTCCAATTTTAAGACAGAAGCCGAACTGGAAGAAGTAGGTACTGTACTGCAGGTTGGCGATGGCGTGGCCCGTATCTACGGCCTTTCCAAAGCCCAGTCAGGCGAGCTCCTGGAGTTCAACAACGGCTTACAGGCGCTGGTACTGAACCTTGAAGAAGATAACGTAGGTGCGGTAATGCTCGGTGACTACAGCACCGTAAAAGAAGGCGATACCGTAAAACGTACAAATAAAATTGCCTCCATTAAAGTAGGCGAAGGCATTGTAGGCCGCGTAGTAAACACCCTTGGTCAGCCGATCGATGGTAAAGGCCCTATTGCCGGCGATATGTACGATATGCCACTGGAGCGTAAAGCCCCAGGCGTAATCTACCGTCAGCCGGTAACCGAGCCAATGCAGACCGGTATCAAGGCGATCGACTCGATGATCCCGGTTGGCCGTGGCCAGCGTGAGCTTATCATCGGCGACCGTCAGACTGGTAAATCTGCCGTGGCGATCGATACCATCATTAACCAGCGTGAATTCTACGAAGCAGGCAAACCTGTATTCTGTATTTATGTAGCGGTTGGTCAGAAAGCTTCTACTATTGCTCAGGTAGTTAAATCCCTGGAAGATGGTGGTGCGATGGCCTATACCGTAGTAGTAGCTGCTGCAGCTGCCGATCCGGCGCCAATGCAGTTCTTCGCGCCGTTTACCGGTGCTGCTATCGGTGAGTTCTTCCGCGATACCGGCCGTCCGGCCCTGGTAGTTTACGATGACCTTTCCAAGCAGGCGGTTGCTTACCGCGAAGTGTCCCTGTTACTTCGTCGTCCACCAGGACGTGAGGCTTACCCAGGTGACGTATTCTACCTGCACAGCCGTTTATTAGAGCGTGCCGCGAAGATCAACGCTTCCGATGAGATCGCCCGCAACATGAACGACCTTCCGGATTCTATCAAGCATCTGGTAAAAGGTGGTGGTTCATTAACGGCCCTTCCGATTATCGAAACCCAGGCTGGTGACGTTTCTGCTTATATCCCGACGAACGTGATTTCGATTACCGACGGTCAGATCTTCCTGGAAACCAACCTCTTCAACTCTGGTATCCGTCCGGCCATTAACGTAGGTATCTCGGTATCCCGCGTAGGTGGTAACGCTCAGATCAAGTCGATGAAGAAAGTTGCCGGTACTTTGAAACTGGATCAGGCGCAGTTCCGCGAACTGGAAGCGTTTGCAAAATTCGGTTCCGACCTGGATGCTTCTACCAAGCTTACAATCGAGCGTGGCCGTCGTAACCTGGAAGTACTGAAGCAGCCGCAATTCTCTCCGGTAAAAGTAGAAGATCAGGTAGCGATGATCTATTGCTGCACCAACGGTCTGCTGGACAAAGTTCCGGTTAACGAAGTGAAGAATTTCGAGAAAGACTTCCTCCGTACCATGAATGCGCAGCATAAAGATTCTCTGAACCTGCTGAAAGCCGGTAAACTGGAAGACAGCGTAATTGCTGACATCAAGAAGGTAGCGAAAGAACTTTCTTCCCGTTACTAGGTTCGATTGTTCGATATTCGATTGTTCGATTGTTCGATTTTTCGACAATTAGAATATGGACAAGGATAAATTTAAATTAAGGTCTGTAAAAGGGTAGAGTTTCTGGTTGAAAAGCCGGAAACTTTAACCGGGACCGGAAAAAGATAAAATAGTTGCTTCTGTTAGTAGTGCTGCCGGTAGGTTATTTAAAATAGCACATTAGCACATTACATAATTAGCACATTAATTTCAGATGGCAAGTTTAAAAGAAGTTCGTAACCGGATCGTTTCCGTTCAGAGCACCCAGCAGATCACCAAAGCCATGAAAATGGTGGCGGCTGCCAAGCTCCGTCGCGCCCAGGATAGCATTATCCGGATGCGCCCGTATGCCCAGCGCCTGAACAACATCCTGACAAACCTGTCGGAGCTTACCGGCGACACGGTTTCTAACCCTTATACCACCAAGCGCGACGTAAACCGCGTTCTGATCATTGCCGTAACTTCGGATCGTGGTCTGGCCGGTGCGTTCAACAGCAACGTGATGAAAGGCGTAAACAGCCTGATTACGGAGAAGTACGCAGCGCAAATGGCAGCCGGTAATGTGGAGTTCCTGGCGATCGGTAAAAAAGGCCACGAAGCATTAGCTAAAAAAGGCTACAAGCTGAACGGCGACTATACCCACGTTTTCGCTAACCTGTCTTTCGATACGGTTCGTGTAGCAGCTGAATTCGCGATGGAAGGTTTCCGCACCGGTACTTACGACCAGGTGGAAATCGTTTACAACGAGTTCAAGAACGTAGCTACCCAGATCATCCGGAAAGAGCAGTTCCTGCCGATCGAAGAGAAACCGAAAGATGAAACCGCGAAGAACACCAACATTCCGGATTATATCTTCGAACCTTCGAAAGAAGAGATCATTCAGACCCTGATTCCGAAATCGCTGAAGATCCAGGTTTACAAAGCCGTATTGGAATCGAACGCTTCGGAGCACGGTGCTCGTATGACCGCCATGGACAAAGCAACCGATAACGCCGGTGAATTGCTGAAATCCCTGAAGCTGACTTACAACCGTTCCCGTCAGGCCGCCATTACTACCGAGATCCTCGAGATCGTAGGTGGTGCGGAAGCGCTTGCAGCCGGAAGATAGTATTAAGATTAATATTTTGCAGAGAGCCTGCTCCGGAAACGGGGCTGGCTTTTTTGTTTTTAATTTTTACGGAGGATCAGAGTAGATCTTTCTATTTTAAGATATAACAAGTTTTTGCTGAAATTGTTTACCTTGCAAATATGAAGTGGAAGTTTCTGATAATTTTTGCTTGCACTGTTTTTGCTTTGTCGAAAAGCAGTTTGCCTCTGCTGGCCCAAACGCCGGCATTAAGCTGGAGTCATGTCTATGGGAACCCAAAAGAAGAGGAGTTCGGCCATGCTTCCGTCAGGCTAAATGCTACTACTTATTTGCACGGCGGCTCCTTCCGGGTAAACACTTCGCCTCATACGAATCCTTACCTGGTTTTTACCGATTTAAACGGCAACTTTCTGGGAGATAAAGTTTATCAGAATCTGGATAATGGCATAATTACAGGACTGGCAGTAAATGAGGATGGTACTTTTGTAGCCTGCGGCCTATATACCGACTCTGTCGGAAGCGGCGCTTTGTTTTTCTTTAAAGCCGATCAAGCGGGCAATATCATCTGGCGGCGCAGCTTTACGGGGGCATTGGGAAATTACCAGAAAATATCCCGCCTGCCGGACGGCTATTTGCTCATTTCTTCCAATCAGGTAAGGCTTATTAAAACCGATTTGAATTGAAGGCAGCTTTGGGTCAGGATTTATGGCCAGCAAAGCGGAGGCCAGAGTGTCACGCCTTTGCCTGACGGCAGCTATCTGGCTTCGGGCTGGTCAACAAGGGGAGGCTCGCCGTTTGTTTCTGCCTTTCATAAGTTAAACTACTGGCTTTTGAAGCTACGGCCAAATGGCGATACCATCTTTACCAAAATCATAGGTAATACTGGGAATTTTGAAATAGGTTATGCAGCAGCGCCAACCCAGGATGGAGGTATAGCCGTAGCAGGTGCTTATGTAGCCAATGTACCGAATACCAAGCGGCAGGGACAGGTACTTAAGCTAGACAGTTTGCTGAACCTGCAGTGGGAGTTGAAAGTAATGCCTAATGGTGGAAACTATGAGTGGGGTTGCGAGTTTTTCGCCATTCAGCCTACCGTTTCAGGAGATTATGTAGTGGCAGGTCAGCATTTCCTTACCACATTTGCACAGAGCTATGTAGCCCGTATTTCTCCTCCTGCCACAGGTGGAGGTAACGCTAGTATCAATTGGTCACAATCTTTTGTACGAGGAGGTTTCAGGGAAATGTTATATGAACAGAATGGTACAGCTTTGCTAAGTGGTACATCCGGACCAAATGCTCAGATATTGGCTGTGAAAATTGATAATTTAGGTCAGCCTTACCGCCCAGACTTTTGCGCAACTCCGCCCCAGGCAAATTTCACTACGCAACTTAGACCAGATTCGCTTATCCTGTTAGGCGGCAGCGCCTCCAAATCTGGTTTGCGCTACGGGGTTATCAGCAAGTGGGAGTACCAGTTTGGGGATGGGAGCCGCTTTATAACTTACCGGGCAGCAGAAACCAAAAGAGTGGCGCACCATTACGTAATGCCGCCACAGCTTTTGTACGGCAGGCCGGTAAAGCTCATTGTAACAAATAATCTTTTCTGCACCGATACGCTTACGCTTTATCCATTCGGCGGCGGACCAACGGGTATTTCAGAAGCTACCTTACAACAGGTAGAAGTAAAACTTTACCCGCAACCCATGCTCCAAAGGGCTACGCTGGAGCTGAAGAATTACCGGGGAAAAGACAAGCTGCAACTGGAATTTACCGATCTGCTGGGAAGGAAAGTAACGGTACCACACCGGCAGGAAAAACCGGGGCAATGGCATCTGGAAAAAGGAAACTTAAGCAAAGGGATTTATTTGTACCGGGTTTTTTCTCCAAGTAAAGTAGTTGCGCAAGGAAAGCTGGCGGTACATTGATGTGCAGATTGTGATTTTTTATAAAGTAGGATAGGGGTTCTTAGCACAACCAGTCAATCTTACTTCTCCTCCACACTTTCCAGCGCCTGCACCGGAATGGTCTTCGGCAGGCATTCCAGGAAGCTGGACATTACTTTTCCGGCGGAAAAAATACCATTTTTGGGCATAAAGCCGATCTCGTAAATGTCTTTGGTGGTGGAATGACGAATATAAAGCGGAACGGTCCCCCAAGGGCCACCGGTGCCGTAGATCTCCGAAGGTTCGAAAATATAAAAGTCCTGACCGGAAAGCTTTTTGAGCTGTTCGCGGGAAACAATGCGGTACGTGAAGGTGAATTTCAACGCTTCGGTAAGCGCAATATTGGCTTCGGCAGTGGCTTTATTCAGGTCGTTATCCTGGATGTAAATATCTGAGTGGCTTTTGGCTTCGCTCGGAATCAGGTCTTTGGGTTCGAAGCGCACAATTACCAGTTCGGTTTTATCCAGATCGGCGGGCAGCCCTTTTTTAACGGTCTGGGCAAAAGATAGCGAAGCCAGGCAGCAAAGCAGGCCGGTAAACAAACATTTAAGAAACTCGGAGAATTGGATCATATCAATAATCAACCCTGCTGTAGCAGAAAGTCTTTCAGGAACTTAAACGTAAGTTTAGCGAAAACGCTTTGAATTGTGCTAAGAAAATGGTGGAATTAATATAAAGAAAAGTTAATCAGGCTATAATCCAACCCATTTTCTTCGCAGGCCTGCGCAATTAAACGGTCCTGCCACTGCCGCAAATACTTTTTGGTACCCAAATCGGCCAGTTCGGGCAGCAGCTTTTCAGACAAAAATAAATTTACAATGGGCAGGCCGTAGACCAGTACCAGGCGTTTCTTTACCTCCATGAGCAGCTGTTTCCGTTCGTTGCGAAGCCAGCCTTTGTAATCGATCATGCTCCGCTCAAAGGCTTTGTACCGGTTCTCGATTTCCCGGTAGGGCAAGGAAGGAGCAGGCATTTCGGCAGCGGTAAGCCGGGCGAGTTCAGCCAGGTTGTTTTCGCGCCGCATGGCCGGGTGAATGCCCCTGAAAGATTCCCATTTTTCCAGGGTGCGCGCCGGGTTCCGCACCAGTTCGCACAGCACATCGTTGGGGAAGAGCTGGAAAGGCGGCTTGTTCATTTTCTTCGCCAGGCTTTCGCGGAAATACCAGACCTCGGCAAACCGGGGAAGCAAATGCGGGTAAATGCGGTTTTTCTGGGCCAGCTTCAGGAATGGTTGCGGGTCGCTCAGGAATTTTATTCTTTCCAAAGCGCGGCATTCTTCCAGCGCCCATTCCCAGCGCCCGGCGGCTTCGAGTTCCTGCTGCAGCAAATGCTTTACCCGGTGCAGGTAGATCACATCTTTGGCGGCGTAGAGTATTTGCGATTCGGTAAGCGGGCGCGTGATCCAGTTGGAGGATTGTTCGCCTTTTTCCAGATCTACGTCGAGGTAATGCTTTATCAGGTTTTTAAGCGAGATGCTGTTTTCTGAATGACCCAGCATGCGGTACAAAATACTGGTGTCCATTACGTTCTTCAGGTGGCAGTTATACACCTCGCTCAGCACCATCAGATCGTTCCAGCTGCTGTGAAAGATCTTGATCAGGCCTTCATTTTCGAAGATCTTCAGCAGCGGTTCAATTTTATTGTTTAAAGAAACCGTATCGATTATAAATACGCTTTCGCCGTCGAAAACCTGTACCAGACTCAGTGTACGGCCATAGAAATAGCGCATATCGTCGAATTCGAGGTCGAAAGCCAGTTCGGTGTGCTTGCTCAGGATCTGGCAGGCTTCCTGCAGTTCCTGGGGAGTAGTTACCAGCCGGATCGGGAAGCCGGTATCGTTGAAGCCTGTAAAAGGGTGCAGCCCCGAAACAGGGCCGTTCAGTTTATGCTGGTTAGCGGCGGAAAAGAAATCGCCTAATTGGGTCATAGCATTCGGTTAATGCCTTAAAGGTAAGAAGTTTTACGGGTTTTGTTTTCAAACGGAAGCCTTTAACAAATAATTAAATGTGGGAGAAAAGTGCGAAGGCGGTTCAGCAAGCGGGCAGGTCTTCGTATCTTTGCAGCCGTAAATTCCCTGATTATCTGATGCGTAAGTTTTTCTTCCCTTCCTTTTTTCCGGTTTTGGTTTTTCTGGCCGGAATGTTACCGTTTTTCAGTTATGCCAAATCCAAACCCCTCGACCGGCCGAAACTGGTGGTTGGCATTGTGGTTGACCAGATGCGTTACGATTTCCTGTACCGGTACTGGGATAAATACGGCAACGATGGTTTTAAACGCCTCTTAGGCGAAGGTTTCAGCTTTGAAAATACCCAGTACAATTACGTGCCTACTTATACCGGACCGGGCCATGCTTCTATTTACACGGGTACCACGCCGGCCATGCACGGCATTGTAGCCAACGACTGGTACACGCGGAGCACCGGTAAAAACTTGTATTGCACCGAAGATAAAACGGTGAAATCGGTGGGCAGCACTTCGGTATGGGGCGAAATGTCGCCGGCAAGCTTAATGGCCAGCACCATTACCGACCAGCTTCGCCTTGCTACCAATGCGCGCTCCAAAGTGATTGGCGTTTGCATAAAAGACCGCGGTTCTATTCTGCCGGCCGGCCACATGCCGACTGCCGCTTACTGGTACGACGGCACCGTGGGCGGCTGGATCACGAGCACGTATTACGCGCAACAGCTGCCGGAATGGGTACAGCAATACAATGCCCGCAAAGATGCCGAAAAGCTGCTGAGCCAACCCTGGAGCCCGCTTTTGCCACTAAACCAATACACCGAAAGCTCACCGGACGATAATGAATTCGAGAATCCGTTCAAAGGTGAAACCCGCCCGGTATTTCCGCACGACCTGCCGAAGCTTCGCGGTAATTCCTTTGATTTGTTGCGGCAGACGCCGTTCGGCAATACCTACACCAAAGATTTTGCAAAAGAAATTCTGAAGCAGGAGAAAATGGGACAGGGCGAATTTTCCGATTTCCTGGCCCTGAGTTTTTCTTCTACCGATTACGTAGGCCACCAGTTCGGGCCGAATTCCGTGGAAGTGCAGGATACCTACCTCCGTCTGGACCGCGACATTGCCGATTTTCTGAAGTTCCTGGATAAGCATGTAGGGAAAAAGAATGCGCTGGTATTTTTAACTGCCGACCACGGCGCGGCGCACGCGCCTAACTTTATGCTGAGCCAGCGCATGCCGGCCGGAAGCTATGGGCCCGGCGTGATTAAAGATTCGGTGCAGCAGTTCCTGAACCGGCAATACGGCAAAGGCAATTACATCAGCGCTTATACGAACCACCAGATCTACCTCGACCATGCCTATTTAAGAACCCGGAAACTGGAAGTGGCCGACATGCAGCGCAAGATTGCGCAATATTTACAGTACTTCCCGGTTTTAATGCGCGTGGTAACCGGCGAAGAATTACGGATAAACCAGTGGGAAGCCGGTTTGGCGGGCATGTTCCAGCGGGGTTTTCTGGCGAACCGTTCCGGTGATGTGTTACTGGCATACCAACCGGGCTGGCTCGAAGGGTATGCCGGACCCATGCTGAAGGGTACTACCCACGGCTCCGCGGGCCGCTACGATACGCACGTGCCGCTGATCTGGTACGGCTGGAAGGTGAAAAAGGGCAGCAGCCCCGAAGAAGTTTACATTACCGATATTGCCCCTACGCTGGCGCAATGGCTTAAAATTCAGGAACCTGACGCTTGTATTGGCAAACCCTTGCAGGATAAGATGAAATAGTAGTATCTTTGCAGCCGTTTGCCGCAAAAAATAGGTGCAAATTCAACTTTTTCAGGCTTTTAAGTACCGTTTGGGAACCACAACGGGAAATCTGAAGTTGGCTGTTCCGGTTATTGCGCTAACAATTGCAACGAAATATTGAGTTTATAAATACGCTTTAGAACTAAATGGAAAATTTTAACCCATGGCACGCGGTGCCTTACGGCGAAAACGCGCCACAGGAAGTAACGGCCATTATTGAGATTCAGAAAAAATCGAAAGGAAAATACGAACTGGACAAAGAAAGCGGCATGCTGAAACTGGACCGCGTGCTGTTCTCTTCCATGCATTACCCGGCTAATTACGGCTTCATTCCGCAAACTTATTGCGACGATAACGACCCGCTCGATATCCTGGTGATCTGCTCGATCGATATTCGCCCGATGACCCTGGTGGAAGCTAAAGTTATTGGCGTAATGCAGATGATCGACAATAACGAGGAAGACGATAAGATCATTGCTGTGGCTGCCCACGACATGTCTGTGAACCACATCAACGATATTTCGGAGCTGCCGCCGCACACCCTGCTGGAAATGCGCCGTTTCTTCGAAGACTATAAAAAGCTGGAAAACAAAGAGGTGATCGTGGAGAATTTCCTGGGCCGCGAAGCCGCTTTCGAGATCGTGCAACGCAGCATCGAGCTTTACAACGAAACGTTTCCGAAAAACGAAAAATCGGTTTCGGTAGAAAAGTAATAGGCTGATATTTAAATATTACTATTTAAACATATAACGGCTTTGTTCCTCTTCCGTAATTGGGGGGAGAACAAAGCCGTTTTTTTATGCCTACACATCCTCCCAAATCGCCAATGGTGCGGTTCTTCTATGAAAACAGCCTTTCGCTTACCGTTACCTTTTTTACCCTTGTAACCATTATCGGCCAGGCCATAACCGGCTGGAACGTTTATAACGAAGAGCTGGAAAAGCTGCACCGCGATCCGCTCACGCCCTTGCAGTACCTGAGTTCCGGGCACTTTATCGAAGCCTTATTTGAGAACTGGGAAAGTGAATTCCTGCAAATGGGGCTTTACGTGGTGCTTACCGTCTGGCTCCGGCAGAAAGGTTCTTCGGAATCGAAAAAACTGTATGAGAAAGAGGAAGTGGACCGCGAGCCGAAGCCGAAAAAAGATGCGCCCTGGCCGGTGCAGGAAGGCGGCATGTATCTGAAAGTTTACAAGCATTCGCTCAGCATTGCCTTCTTTGTGTTGTTTCTTATCTCCTTTTACCTGCATGCCTACGGCGGCGCGGAAGTGTATAACCTGGAGCAGATAGACGAAGGAAAACCTACCGTTACGGTATTAGGCTACATGGCTACTTCCCAGTTCTGGTTCGAATCGTTTCAGAACTGGCAGAGCGAATTCCTTTCCATTGTTTCCATTGTAGTGCTTTCCATTTTCCTGAGGCAGCAGGGCTCGCCGGAATCGAAACCGGTAGATTCCCCCAACTCGGAAACGGAAGAATAAGCGCCTGAAAAAGGGTATGCTTTAAGCTGAAAAAGCCGGTTAATGCTTCTCCTTTTTCTTTCTGAGTTTCCTGAAAATAAAATAGGCGGCCATGCCTACAAGTAACGTGGTTCCGGCCAAGGCTTTAGTACGGGTGAAGCTTGGGGATTCCTGTTCTCGGTTTTTTGTAAGGGCAGCATACTCGGTACTGGTTTCAGGCTGAAGGTTGAATAACTTTTGCAGGCTGGCAGCTAACGTATCAACGGTGAATTTTTGCCCCTGCATTTGGGCCTTATTTGCCGGTTGCTGATTTACCCGGATCTGAAGCTCGGCAAAATGATGTTCCGGCGCTTCGGTACTGTATTGGGCCAGGGCAATGCTTACCCATTCGTTGCCCTGGCGGCGCAAATACAAGCGTTTTTCCCGATGGGTGACTTCCAGTACCGGTTGTAAATTTTGAGCGCTTATATCGCATTTTCTCAAAAGCGAATCAAGTGCCGGACGGTCCTTAGCGCGCAACAGTTTCAGGAGCGGATGATCCGTAAAATTGGCGCCTTTGTCGGGTTTTCGGTTCTGCCGGAAGATGAACGTTTGGGTGGTTCTTTCCGCTTCGGGAACCAGGAATTGCAGCCTTTCTTTGCGCCCTTCGCCGGAAATAAAAAGCCGGTGCCGGAGCATCAATTCCTGCTCCAGCAAAGCTTGTTTTTCGTCGTCGAAATAAAGATCGATGATGTTCTGTTCCTTCACGTCGGAGGTAAAACCGGATGGGAGATTAGGGGCTGAATAGCGCAACCGGATCTTTTCCCAGGCAGCTGCTGCTTCCGGCTGAGGTAACCTAAATCGGTATTCGTAGCTCGTAAAAACCTGGTAACCGGGCAGGGCTTTCTTTGGTTTGGCAGCCTGACTATTATAGGCGGAAAGAGTGAAAAGCAGCAGGCAGGCAGCAACCCTGAACCACCTGCCTGGCACACCGGAAACGCGTCGATTTGTTTTGTAACTTTGGGGCATAAGGCTTCATCTGAGTAGGCCGCGCTTTTATACGTAACCGGGCAGGGATTGAAAAGAATAACCGACCTTTTCTTATACAGCAGTTTTTTTATTTCGCTGTGCGGGCTGGGCCTGGTGCTGGAAACTTGCCTGCTTACGCTGCAGCCGTTAAACTGGCCGGTAGCTTTTCTCATCTTTTTCGCTACCCTTTTCCTGTATAACCTCGATAATTTATTGCCTTACAAAACGGGGCAGCAAATGGTATTGTCGGAGCGGAAAAAGTGGCTGCTCGGGCACCGGAAATTCTTACTGGCCGTGGTCATTTTTAGCGGTATAGCCGCCTTGGGTTTATTCCTGTACCTGTTCCCGAAAATTCCTCTGGGGTTTATTCTGCCGGTTTTCCTGGTTTCGATCCTGTATTCCCTGCCGGTTATTCCCTATAGAGGTAAACGGATCCCGCTCCGCGATGTACCTTTTCTGAAGGTGTTTCTGGTTGCCCTGGTTTGGTCGGCGCTGACGGTAGCACTGCCTTTATTGGTTTCCGGCGAAAGCCTGGGAAGTGAATACAATTTGCTGCTGCTATTGCGCCGGTTCCTGTTCATTTTTGCCTTAACGCTGCTTTTCGATATCCGCGATTCCCGCAAAGACCGACTCGCGGGCACCATTACTTTTCCAGGCCGTTTTGGCAGCGTTTTTACGAAAGTATTATCCGGAATGGCATTGCTGGGGTTTATAGTGCTGGTTTTTATCTCGGAAACCGGTAGCGTTTTGCCGGCCCTGGCGCTTTCGGCGGTTGCCGCCGGGTTGGTGGTGTATAACGCGGAGGAAGACCGGCCGGATTATTACTTTGCTGTTTTAGCCGATGGCATGATGCTGCTACAGTTTTTAGTTGTGTGGGGGTTTAGTTGCTGATTTTTAGCTTAAGATCCTACCTTTTTATCTCTTCGTTTTTTCGTTTCGTCATCCCGAACGAAGTTGAGGGAACTTATGAGGCCAGTGGTTTGAGATTAAGCTGTAAGACAAATCTTGCTACGCTCGCTTTGTCATAGAAGTATGTATAAGTTTTCTCGGCTTCGCTCGAAATGACGAAATAGTTTGGCTGATTTTCTTAAGCAGAAAGAACCACCCTTGTCCTCAATGCCGTCAAGAGATACAAATTAAAAATGCTGTTTCGGACATCCGTGTCTGAAACTTATTCTGGTGCGGACATCTGTGTCCGCGTTTATGCATACGGGGACACGGATGTCCCCGGCAGATTGCCCCTGCCTCTCCATTAAAAGGAGGGGAACTCGAAAAACTAAATTTTTGCAAATTCGTCGGACAGGTTCTATTCTTAAAGTTTAGTGCTTAGCCCTCTGTTGCCCTTTCCCCGATCCTTTGAAAAGCCTTTCCCAAATAAGCAATGATGTCGCCGGCAATTAAAGCGGTTTCGCCTTTTTCGGCTTTGGCCAGGTCGCCGGCGAGGCCGTGGAGGTAGACGCCTAAAATGCAGGCTTCTTCCGGGGGGTAATGCTGGGCGCGAAGGGCGGTGATGATGCCGGTGAGGGCATCGCCGGAGCCGCCGGTGGCCATGCCGGGGTTACCGGTGGAATTGAAATAAAAATTGCCGGAAGGCGTGCCAATACAGGAGTACGCGCCTTTCAGGACTACGTAGCAGCGGTAGCGTTCGCAAAATTCGCGTAGCAATTCGAGTCGCTGAAAATCATCTGTGGCGGAGCCGGCCAGGCGTTCAAATTCTTTGGGGTGGGGCGTTAAAATGGTTTCCGGCGGAAGCTTGTTCAGTAATTTTTTGTCGGCGGCAAGCAGGTTCAGGGCATCGGCATCCAGTATTAGTTTCGCTTCCGCGTGGTCCAGCAAACCGGATAGAAGTTGTCTGGTTTCGCGTTGTTGCCCGATTCCGGGGCCGATCCCGATGGCGGAATACTTTTGCAGATCGGCAGGGAATTCGGTAAGGTGGCTTTCGGAAGGATCGGGTAGCACCATGGCTTCGGGCGCGGAGATCTGCAGGATCTGGTACCCGCATTCCGGAATGGCAACGCTCAGCAAGCCTACGCCGCTACGCAAGCAGGCCTGAGCAGTCAATACGGCTGCGCCCATTTTGCCGTAACTGCCGGCCATAAGAAGCGCATGTCCGAAGGTTCCTTTATGGCTGAACTTTGGCCGGCTCCGGAATATTTTGCTAACAGCTTCTTCGGTAGTGAAATGATAAGGCGTGCGTTCCGCATGAATGAATTCCTGGTTCAGGCCAATTGGGACCGTTTGCCAGTCTCCGGCAAATTCCCCGGTTTTCGGCAGCAGAAAAGCCAGTTTCGGCATTTCAAAACTTACCGTATAAGTTGCTTGTATGATAGGGGCATCTTCCGGCGAAGGAGAGTCGGTAAATAAGCCGGAAGGCACATCTACGGCAATAATTTCAATTCCGGAAGCATTTAAAAACGCTATGGTTTCGGCGTACAAACCTGTTAACGGCCGGTTTAAGCCGGTGCCGAATAAGGCATCTATAAAGCGGGATTTTTCTTTTTCAAAATGCGGAAGCCCACTAAGGGACTCATAACGCTGTACCGGAATTTCAGGCGGCAGCCGCTCCAGGTTCAGGCTGAAATCGGCGGAAAAACTGCTACCGGTTTCGGGTAAAAAGACGCGAACCGGGTATTGCTGCTGATGCAAGAGCCGGGCAATGGCCAGACCGTCACCGCCGTTGTTGCCGGGGCCGCAAAAGATAAGCGTTTCTTTTTCCGAAGTGAAATGCGCGGTATACCAGTTTACAAAAGCCGTGGCGGCGCGTTCCATTAATTCGCCGGGACCGAGTTTTTCCCTTTCAATGGTAAAGGCATCGGCTTCGCGGAGCTGGGCAGCAGTCAGGATTTTCATGGTACGGGAAAGAAGATTGATTCCGGAAAGCTAACGAAAATTCTGATGTTGCGGCCGGGAATTTAGAAAGTGACGGCGGCCGTGAGTACCAGGTTGAAATTGTCGAGCAGTTCCGGTTTGCGGTAAGCGCCGTAGCGGTAAAAGGCGCCCAGCCCTATAGACGAAAAGCCTCCTTTTACCAGGTCGTTCACCAGCAAGCCCGATTCGTAGAAGCCTTTTTCCATGGTCTTAAACCCTAAATTCTGGTGGCGTTCCCGGTCTTTCAGGCTGCCGTAGGCCAGATTGGTTACGGCAGTAAGGCTGGGAGCGAAGTTTTTGGATCTGTAAAGCAGCTTGCCGAAGTTGTGGCGCAGGTACAAAGCCGCATAGCGATCGGAAAGGAATTCGGTCGGGGCCATAGTCTGGAAGCCTTCGCCGGTATACACGCGGTAACCCGTATCGAAAGAACCGTTGCCGTTGAACAGGTTCGTGGCGGGGGCATTGCCTTGTACCAGGCCGCCGGTCAGGTCGATCCGGGTAGTGCCTAAGCTCTTGTGTTTAAAAGTTTTTTCGATGCGGGTGATGTATTTGTGGTAAGCGTATTCGCCGTTCAGCACATTCTCAAGGCCCTGGCGGTACTGCAACCAGACAACCGGATAGTTGGTGCCCAGCGAAATATTGTGGTTGAACATGCGCATAACCTGCTCCCGGAACGCGTACCGGGCTCCCGCTACGGCTTCGGTAAAATGAAAATTGCTGCTGAATTTATCGGAAGCAACCTCGTAGGTATAGCCGCTGGATGGACGTTTGTTTTCCTGTTGCAAACCGGTTTGCAGGTCGAGGTATTTCAGCACCCGCACCGACAGAAAAGCACTTTGGTGCGTTACTTTATCCATGTTCCGGACAATGAAAGGACGTAGGTTGTTGCTGATGAGCGGCGGGTTGTAAAACGGCAGCACCGTGCCGCCTGATTCCTGAATGTCTTCCGTGTGCGTCAGCGTTAATTTTAGGTTGGAAGGTTTGTAGAGGTTAAAGCTAAGGTCGGTGCCGTATTTCAGGGCTTTGTCGCGGAAGCCGTAACCGGCGTAACCCCCTAGGGAGAAAAAGCCGGAAAGTTTCTCGTTCGTGTGCAGGCCCAGGCCTAACCTTACGGTTTCGTAGCGGTTTATTTTGGCAATGTGGTTCAGGTCTATGGAAACCGGGCCTACGGGTACCTGCTTCGAGAAAATGGCTTCCATGATCCGGAATTTAGCGTCCAGGTTTACTTTCCGGCCCAGGCTGTCGAGGGTATGGTAGGTACTGCGTTCGAGGGCGTTCAGGGTATCGGGGCGGTGCTTAGCCCAGAAATCTTCGGGCTGCTTGTGCGCATCCGGATTCATTTTGATGGTAACCGCCTTAAAGTCGCGCCGCTTCAGTTCCGGGTTCAGGTTGATGTTGGTGTAATAGCTACGGGTGAAGGCTACGGGTTTGCGGTCGTTTACCAGAAGCGTTTTTACGATGTAATCGGTCGTAACCTGTACGGGGAACCACTTTTGGCCGCCAATTTTCTCGTAATGCTGCTGCAGGCGCACGCCCTGCTGTTCTTTTTCATTCGATTCGGCAATGATGTTTTCTACCGCCCAGCCGTCGCTGCTGATGTGCAGCTGCCCTTTCAGGCCTTCAAAATTCTTTCCTTCCAGCGGCTTATACGAAATGATGAAAATGGTATCGGCGCCGGCATAGGTGGTATCTTCCAGGCGGAAATCGTATTTTCTGGTGCTGCCTTCGCTGAGCGGACTGAGGAAGGTTTTGCCGAAGAAATTCACCAGTTCCGAATAAACCGAAAACGCTTTGCTGTCGGTGGAAAGCAGGGCGAAGGTGGGGTGCTGCAAACCGGAAATGCGCGTGGCCAGCACGGTTTCTTTATCCAGATCGGGTTTAATGAAGGCGTGATCGGCAATGCTTTCGGCCAGAAATAAATAGTTTTTGCGGAAGAATTCTTCCATTTCCTTGTCGTCGGCAGAATCAGCGGCGCTGGCTTTGGCGTCTGGCTTCCGGTTCGTTTTTTTGGGCTTTTCCTGCAGGCGAAGCGTATCGGTGAGGTTTACTTTTTCGGGGTCGAAAGTGGCTACGGTTTTGGTGTAGACCCGATAGGTGTATTGCGGCAGCTGCGCGGGATCGTTGTTTTTCCGGTTGGCGGTTGCCAGTTTTATTATGCGGTGCGCCGGATTAAAATTGGCCCGCACGGTAACTTCCTGCAGGTTGGTTTCGGCGGACTTCAGGTTTATGTTGAGGAAGTTTTCGGCGCCGGTAATTTCCAGTTTCAGCGGATCGTAGCCCAGGTAACTGAAAGTAAGCTGCCGGATGGGTTCTTTGCTCTTGATCTGGAATTTGCCATCGATGTCGGAAGTGGTGCCGTTCGGACCGTTGTTGATCAGAATGCTCACGAAAGGTAGCGGGGTGTTGCTGTTCGCGTCGCGGGTAAGGCCCTGCAAGGTATAGTGCTGTGCCAGTACAAGGTTATGCAAGCCAAAAAGCAGAACCAGAACCACCAGAATATTTTTCATAGTATTATTTTGAGCGTTACGGAACCTTAGATGCAAAGCAGGCAGCGGAGGTTGCCTGAAGTTATAAAAACCTGTGAGGGAACGAACTTCAAAATAGTGAAAGTATATTTTTGGCTGATTAAAATGCCGGAATTGCTTTTTTAGGAAGAATTGTTACCGTTTTGCCAAGTCTGAAAGCAGTGCTGATTCATTCTTCACGTTCGCTGGTCCAAGTTTGAGCGTAGCGGAAACTTGGACCTATAAATAATCTGAAGTTTGTAACTTCAGTGAGGCGACAGCCTCAAAAGGGCTGTTTCTACAATGATGAACCGGTAAATGACACTCCTATAACTCTTTTGAAAGCGAGAATCCGATAGAATGAATCGACCCTGAGACTGAAAGGGGACAGAAATTCGTTTGGGTAGCGGCAGCGTTCCGTGAAGTTTACTTGTTAGGTAAATATTATTGGTTCTTCTTGAAACGTTTTGCCCAAAAAATGCGACAATAGGAAATGGGGAATATCGTTTTGCGGTAATATCCCGTACTAGTTCCGACTACTCTAAACCTCACACGAATTTATTTATGAATACAGGCCGCGTAAACGCTCCCGAACTGCACTCCAAATTTGGCTGGCTCAACACCGACAGAGAATATTCCCTGAAAGAATTGCGCGGCAAATTTGTACTGCTCGATTTCTGGACGTTCGGTTGTATTAACTGTCAGCATATTTTACCCGACCTGAAACGCCTGGAACAGGAATACCCGGAAGAACTGGTGGTGATCGGGGTGCATTCGGCCAAATTCGACGCCGAAAAAAGCAGCGATACCATTCGCAAAGCCATTCAGAAATTCGGGATCGAACACCCGGTCATTAACGACGCCGATTTCAGCATTTGGCGCCAATACGCCATAAATGCCTGGCCCACCATTGTGCTGATAGACCCGGACGGAAAAGTAGTAGGACAACGGGCCGGCGAAGGCGTTTACGAGGTGGTGAAGCCGAACCTGGATTTTATGATCAAAGATTTCGAGGACAAGCTGAACCGGGAGATCATTCATTTCCGGAAGGAGGAAAAGGAAGGGAATGTGTTGCGCTTCCCCACCAAGATTTTAGCCCATAACGATACCGTTTTTGTAGCCGACAGCGGCAATAACCGCATCCTCCAACTGGACAGGGAAGGAAAGATGCTGGAAACGATCGGCTCCGGCCAGGAAGGTTTTGCGAACGGCAGCTTTGCCGAAGCTTCCTTCCATGAACCGCAAGGCATGGCCCTGGCCGGTAATATTCTGTACGTAGCCGATACCCGCAACCACGCGATCCGGAAAGTAGACCTGGTTTCTAAAGAGGTGCAAACGGCGGCCGGTTCCGGTAAACTGGGGTATTATTTCGGAAATGAAAAATGGGGTGTGCCGGTAGATCCGAATTCGCCCTGGGACTTGGTTATAAAAGAAAATACCCTCTACATTGCCAACGCCGGAAACCACCAGATCCTGCAAATGAACCTTAAAACCGAAGTGGTAACCCGTTTTGCCGGCACCGGTTCCGAAGCGCTCTTAAACGGCACCCTGCACGATGCAGCCTTCAACCAGCCCAGCGGCCTTGCCCTGAGCGGCGATAAACTCTACATTGCCGATGCCGAAGCCAGTGCGGTCCGCTGCCTCGACCTCCGCAATGGTTCGGTGAATACTTTATTGGGAAAAGGTTTATTCGATTTCGGGGATATGGACGGCGATGCGGATATTGCCTTGCTGCAGCATCTTACCGGCCTGACGGAAAAAGAAAACTGCCTCTTTCTGGCCGATACCTACAACGGAAAAATCAAGATCCTGAACCTGGAAAGTAAGCGCGTACGCACCTTAACTGCCGGGCTGTTCGAACCGAACGACGTGGAATTTGTGGGCAGGGAGCTTTGGGTTAGCAGTACGAACTCGCATGAACTTTACCGGGTGGATGCGGAAACAGGGGAGAAGAGTTTGATTGCGGTGCATTGAGGGGGTAGATCTTTTAGGAAGCTGAAAACCGCTTCTTTCCTTTTTTACACTAGTTTGAACCCACCCCTAACCCCTCCTAGGAGGGGAATTGATTATTCCAGGTTTTTCCCTGCTAACATTTGCCTTGGAAAAGGAGGGGAGTGCACAAGCTCTAAGTTTCTGCAAAACCGTTAGCTGCTCAAATAAATTCGCTTCTCTTTCTTACCAGAATTCCTCCGGCTCAACGTAGTTAGTTATGGGTTAGCCAATTTTCAATAATTCTGTTAATTCTAAAATTCTGGAAATTGGCTCCGCCGAACTTCGTTTCTGATTTCAGACTAATGTCCTGAAAATCTTTAAATCCTGAAAATCCTGATTCTGATTCTGACAAAAGCCAGGAAAGGGCAGAGTACCCTAAAAAGTGAATTTGTGAATCCGGAAAAACGTTCTGACCTTGTGTGGCGGAATGAACAAAGGTTCAGGAAGGCTGTTTTCGATTAAAATACCTGAAGCCTTCTTTCCCTCCCTTATTCTTTAATGCTCTGAATTTAGCGATATGTCTTTATTATTTAACGATTTTGCCTCCTGGCAGAAACATTGCGAGGAAACCGGCGAAGCCCTTTTTCAGCCGGTGCTCGAATATGAGATTACCCAGAAAGGCCGTACCGAGGAACTTATCTGGCAGACCATGGCGCAAGCCTATGCTGTGATGCAGGATGCGGTAAAAACCGGCCTTACCGAAAATATGACCTCCCGTTCGGGAATGGTAAATAACGGGGCGAAAAAAGTGGCTGCTTCGCCGGTTACGGTTTTGAGCCCGGAATTTAAAATGCTGGTAACGCGGGCACTGGGTGCCAAGGAAGTGAATTCCTGCATGGGCCGGGTAGTGGCAGCGCCAACGGCCGGAGCTTCGGGGATATTGCCGGGCATTTTAACCACGCTGCAGGATTTGCACAAACTCGACGACCGGAAAATTCACGAAGGTTTGTTAGTGGCAGCGGGTATTGCTTTGATCATTGAAACCAACGCTTCACTGGCCGGCGCGGTCGGTGGCTGCCAGGCGGAAACTGGTAGTGCGGCGGCCATGGGTGCCGGTGCCATTGTGTATTGCCTGGGTGGTTCTATCGATCAGGTTTTTGCAGCGGTAGCCATTACCATTCAATGTATGCTGGGCTTGATTTGCGATCCAGTGGCCGGTCTGGTGGAAGTGCCCTGCATTGTGCGGAATGCGAGTGCGGCGGCTATTGCTTATTCTTCGGCGCAAATGGCGATTGCGGGCGTAAACCCGGTAATTCCGGTAGACCAGTGCGTAATGGCCTTAGGCGAAGTAGGCCAAAGCATGGAAACCAAGTACAAAGAAACGGCCTTGGGCGGCCTGGCCAATACACCAAAAGCCCGCGAAATTGAAAAACTGGTTCTGGTGCAGGACGTGGAAATTCTGCCGGATGAAGATGCGGAAGTATAATTGAAAAGACACTGGTATCTGGATATTAGTATCTAGACTAAAACATATAATGAGACTTGTATTCACAAGACTACATAATTGAAGTCCCTTTCAATTTATGCGGTTAATTTAGTTTACTTACTTAGCTGAAATCCTTTCTTTACTTTTTTCTTCGGTTTTGTTACTGTTTTGCGTATAAAAAAGCCCGGCATTTGTCCGGGCTTTTCGTTTAATTGAACTATGGAAAACGTACACAAAGATCTGGTTGGTTATGCCCTGAAAGTCTGGTTTACTACTCTGATCCTGGCGCCGCTGAATTACTTTCTGATCATCATTTACCTGTTGCCCGAAGCCCGCACCTTAACCCAGGCCGAAGGCATTACCCAAAGCTTTTACGTGTGGATCGCCTGCCTGTGGGGCTACTTTCCGACGCTGCTCTTTTTTCTGATCATTCAGAATTTACTTAAAAATAAACTGCCGGTAAGCCAGGGCGCAAGAATTTTGCTGGTACTGGCCGTAATCCTGTTTTCGGCAATTAACATCTTTGTGGCCGGTAACCTGAACGGATTTTCCAGTTTGATCTGGTGCGCTTCCATAAATTGCCAGCTGGCTTTTATTGCGGCTTTCTCCGTGATCCTGATGCTGGCTTCCTATTATTTCCTTCCCTGGGAATAGAAGCTGCCCGAAATACACTTGTCTGTTGAGTGAGGGTGAAACAACTCGTTGGCTAATAATAATACCAGTTCTTTTAAAGCTTGTTCCATTCCTGTAATTACCTTGATCGCTGGTGCGAGCCTCCGGCTCGTATCGGAATTATTTGATCAGGTATTGAAAGTGATACGAGCCGGAGGCTCGCACCAGCATAAGTATTTAATGGAATTGGCTTTTGGCGATTTGGTATAATTTCGTTGTTTTGGGCTTTTCTGTTGCGAGCCAACGAGGTCCTTCGCTGGCGCTCAGGAAGACATAATTAAAAACTGCAGTACGGTTGTTGATGAAAACACCAACAACGGCAAATTGTTTTAATGTTTTTGATCTTGATACTAATATCCAGATACCAATGTCTTTATACTTACTTCAGTGAAGCGATAAAGCCGGTAAGTTTCGGGGTTAGGGCCGGGGCGAGCGGAAGTTCCGCGTTGTTGTAGGTAGCCATGTTCTTTTGCGGATCGGCGGTGGAAGTTTTCAGCACGTGGTTCATGCCTTCGATTAGGACCAGTTTGCTTTTTTTGTTGGCTGCAGCCAGAAGGCGGGCATCTTTTTCGGTTACCTGAAGGTCGGTGGTGCCCTGCACGAGGAAGACCGGCATCGTTAATTTGGCGATCTCAATTTGTGGATCGTATTTCATCCAGGAAATGAGGTAAGGTTGAACGCTTTCGCGGAACAAGGCAGCAAACATGGGGTTTACATTGGCTACGGTTTTGCCTTTGGCTAATTCTTCCAGAATGGGCAAGGCTTCGTCGGATATTTGTTTTGGCTGGCCTTTTAACTGCTCCCTGATTATTTTATCGGCAGTTTGTCCGGCGCCGGCTACAGAGATAAAGGCATCGGCTTTGGCTTTTTGCGCTGCCATCATCCCGATCAGGGAGCCTTCGCTATGGCCCAGGATAATCACCTTACTAAACTTCGGATCTTCTTTCAGTTTCGTGGCCCAATCGGCGGCATCGTTTACCAGGTGGTCGAACAGCATATCATTTTCCCTGGCAGGTCCGGCCGGGGCATTTTCTCCGATTCCCCGTTTGTCGTAGCGCAAGCTGGCAATACCGGCTTTGGAGAGGTCTTCGGCTACCATTTTCAGGTGGTTGTTCTGCATCATGGGGTTGTTGCCGTTTTTATCGGTAGGGCCGGAGCCGCTGATGATCAGGACAACCGGGATTGGTTTTTCGGCCGGAATTCTGAGCAGAGTGCCTTTCAGGATGCCGGACCGGGTGGTAAGCTCCAGCGTTTTTTCTACGGCCGAAGGTGTGTTTGCGGCAAATAGTTGCGACATCGTGAAGAAGAAAACGAACAGGGAAAGATTAACTGATTTCATAACGATAAGTTTATATGCCTGATGATTTTGAAGGATTAATGCGTACCATTCTGGCGGGAAAATTTCCGGTAGAGGAGGTACGAGTAAACCACGGGTACAATTACCAGAATTCCGATGTAAATAACAACAATAGCCGGATGGGCTTTTTCAGATGCCAGCACCAGCATTAACAGGATCAGCGAGGCCCCAACCCAAAGCTTTCCGGCAAAACGGTGGGTTTTCTTCCATACTTCATCGTTGCTCAGCGTCCAAGGGGTGCGGATGCCTACAAAATAATTCGGGCGCACCGCACTGAAATAATTACCTAAGATCATGAAAACCACCGCCACGCCGGCAACTACCAGTTTAGGAAAAAGGAGGGAAGAGGCGCCTTTAAGCATGGAAACGGTAAGCAGGACAAAGATAAAAACCATGAACAGGTGGATCAGCAGCCGAATGGCTTTGTAACGGCCTTCGAACAAGGCATAATTTTCCTTCCGCGGATCGATCTTCGGCAGGTATTTTAAAAGCAGGTACAGGAAAATGTTAATTACCGGCAGCATGAGTAAACCAAACGATTTGGGACCATAGTTATCGGCTTCGCCTTTGTGGTTGAAATGAATCGGCACCCGGTCCGGGTAATCGTTCCAGGTAAAAGCCAAGTACACAAAAGGAACTATAAGCAGCAGGAAGATCAGGAATTCGGTTTTTGAATGGTTTTTCATAACGTTTTATTTATCCTTTTTAAGTAGGTCCATTACCCATTTGGCCAGTTCGTCGAACACGGTGGTGTTCAGGGAATACATGATGAACTGGCCTTTCCGGACGGCTACCACCACTTCCGCTTTCTTTAACAATTCCAGGTGGTGCGAAATACTGGGCTTGCTGATGTTGAAAGCCTCGGCAATTTCTCCGGCCGATAAGTCCTTCTCACGGAGCAGTTCGATGATCTTCCGCCGGGTAGGATCATCTAAAGCTTTGAATAAAGCGTTCATGCCAGCCTCTTTTCTTTTATTTAGGTATTTAGACAAATATCTAAATACTGTCGGTTAAATCAAAAAAAAAAGTTACGCCTTGTTTTTAACATTTATAAATTGCTATATAACTATTAAAATAAAAAATTAGGATATTTCAACCCGAAGAATATTGGAGCGTATAAACAACCGTTACCATGTTGTAGAAGCAGTAGTATTTATCTTTAACCTTTGATTATTAGTAGCTTATGAAAAGAATGTTTATCTGTTTTTTTGCACTTTTCCTGATGGCTCCGCTGGAAGCAGCCTTTGCAGAAACGATGGCAGCGGGTAAAGAAAATGCCGGTTATTCCAACTTTATGAAGAAGAGAAAGAAAAAGAAAGGTGGAAAAAAAGGCAAAACCAAACCACCCAAAATTAAACACTAAGGCCGGAAAGTAAAGTGGTCTTCCTGTTAAGGCCCTGTTGTTTTAAAGCAGCAGGGTTTAAAGTTGTAATCGGTTAAACTTGAGAAGATTAAGTAAAAAGCCCTTAAATGCAAATACGAGGTCAGGGCACTGCTGTTTTCAGGCTTTTCGCCCTTGAAAATTTATATTTAAGCCATAAAAATGTATGCTTTTAGGAATAGCTGGTTAGCCTGCCTTGCTCAGCCAAGGTAGCTTGCGTATAATTCATTATAAGGTTTATGAATTATGCGCTATGAAAAAGATAATTATCTATACGCTGGCAGCAATGCTGGTTTTACCCGCCGTAGGTTCAGAACCAACGCGCGACCCGAATACGAATAAAACCGTTACTATTTCGAAGCCCTCCTTATTCGGAAAGAAAAAGCCGAAGGTCAGAAAAATGAAAAAGAAATACGTGTACCGTCCGGGTGCCCGGCAGAACTAGTTTTAAATACAAAACCCTACCATTTTGCAATGGTAGGGTTTTGTATTTAGGAAGGGTGCTGTTCTTTCCAAAGCTGGCGGAACGATTTAGGGGCTGCCTGTAAAGGTTCGCGGCGTTTGCTCCAGGTTTCTTTCTGCACTTTGCGGAGGAAGTAATTTTTAATGCCAACCGGGGCCATGTCGAGCAGGCGCGGGTGTTTCATGCCGTATTCCCAGAATTTGAAAACGTAGCGTTCCTGTTTTTCTACCAGGCCTTCGTCTACGCTTTGCTTGCGGTTTAGCAGGAGCAGGTTGTGCAGGTTTATTTTTACCGGGCAAACCGAAGTACAGGCGCCGCACAGCGAACTGGCGTAACTCAGGTGTTTGTTTTCGGCCATGCCGCTCATATGCGGCTCTATTACCGAACCAATAGGGCCGGAATACGTGGTTTCGTAGGTGTGGCCGCCAATGTTTTTATAGACCGGGCAAATGTTCAGACAGGCGCCGCAACGGATGCAGTTCAGGGCTTCGCGTTTGTCGGGTTGGGCTAATAAATTGGTGCGGCCGTTATCTAATAAGATCACGTACATTTCGTCCGGACCGTCTTTTTCAGTGGGCTGACGCGGGCCGGTAATTACGGTATTATACACGGTAACCTGTTGCCCGGTGCCACTGGTGCTCAGCAAAGGCCAGAACAGATCGAGGTCGTTAATGGAAGGCAGCATTTTTTCGATGCCCACCACTACAATGTGCGTTTTCGGGAAGGTGGTGCTTAAGCGGGCGTTGCCTTCGTTTTCGGTAAGGGCAATTCCTCCTACATCGGCCAGAATGAAATTAGCGCCGGTTATCCCAATTTCAGCTGAAGTATATTTTTCGCGGAGCAGCCGACGGGCAGTTAAAACCAGTTGCTGGGCATCGTCGGTGGGCTGAATGCGGAGTTTTTTTACGAATAGGTCAGCAATGTCTTTTTTAGACATGTGCATGGCCGGCGTTACGATGTGGTAGGGGCGCTGGTCAGCTAATTGCACGATGTATTCGCCCAAGTCGGTTTCCACTACATCGATGCCATTTTTTTCGAGGAAGGTATTCAGGTGAATTTCTTCCGTGATCATGGATTTGGACTTCACCACCGTTTTGGCTTTTTTCCGCTTCATGATCTGGCCGATTTCTTTTAAAGCCTCTTCGGCGTTCTGGGCCCAGATCACTTTGCCGCCGCGCTGGGTAAAATTATTCTCGAACTCGATCAGGTATTTATCGAGGTTGTTGATGGTAGTGGTTTTGATAAAAGATGCCCGTTGGCGCGCCAGTTCGTGGTTGCTGTACTGGTGCATGCCTTTTTCTACCGCGGCGTTGTATTTGCCGATGTTGAAACGGATCTTTTTCCGGTGCTCGAGATCAAACGCCTTCGCCTCCGATTCCAATAAAAATTGTTTTAATCTGTTCACCTGGTATTGATTTGAAAATTTGGAGATTTGAAAATCTGGAAATGATTCTCAAATCGGAATTAGTACAAAGTTCGGGGTTTTTCGGCCGAAAGCAATACGGTTTTTAGTTGGGTTTCTGAGGTTGTAGAGACGTAATATATTACGTCTCTTACGGTATTGTTTTAATGTATTGTGTTTAAACGGGTAGCTGAATTTTTACCACTTCCGGTATTCCGTTATAGATGAAATATTCTTGCTGCCCCGAATGGAGACGTAATTCCCTGAATGGAGACGTAATATATTTACGTCTCTACAGGTTCTGACTATGGTAAAAATCTTTTGTGGGTTTTTGGGATGATGCGTCTCGTATTCACAAGATCCTTTCAGGATGACAGAAAAGGTAAACTAAAAGGAAGGGTTTCTCTAATAGAAACTGCAGAATTCAACTATTCAACCATTCAACCATTTAACAATTTACTTCTTATTACTATCCATCTTAATCCGTTCGTCGCGGTTGGCCAGTTCCCAGGCGGTATGGAATACGAGGCGGGTGATGGTTTCCATTTTGTCGAACATGATCTTGTCTACTTCGTCGGTTTCTTTGTGGTAGTCTTCGTGCACGCCGTTGAAGTAGAAAATTACCGGGATGTTGTTTTTGGCGAAATTGTAGTGGTCGGAACGGTAGTAGAATTTGTTCGGGTCTTTTTCGTCGTTGTAGGTGTAGTCCAGTTCCAGTTTGGTGTATTGGTGGTTGGCTATTTCGTTGATGTCGTGCAGCTCAGAAGATAATTTGTCAGAACCGATTACGTAAATGTAGTTCTTATTGCCGGCATATTTTTCGTCGGTGCGGCCGATCATGTCGATGTTGAGGTTGGCAACGGTGTTGGCCAGCGGGAATACCGGGTTGCTGGTGTAGTATTCCGAACCCAGTAAGCCTTTTTCTTCGCCGGTTACGGCCATGAACAGAATGCTCCGGCGCGGTCCTGCTCCGGCTTTTTTTGCTTCCATAAAGGCTTGGGCCATTTCCATGATGGCGGATGTGCCGGAACCGTCGTCGTCGGCGCCGTTGAAGATCTGGTCGCCGGTTTTGGTCGGGTCCATGCCGATGTGGTCATAATGCGCGGTTAGCACAATTACTTCGTCTTTTTTATCGGTGCCTTCAATAAAGCCCAAAACGTTTTCGGTAGGCAGCGGCGAGCGCACTTTTTCGGTTTGCAGTTCTACGCCGGTGGCCAGTTTAAATTCAGACGGTACGGGTTTGCCGCTTTCGCTGATCTTGTTTTGGTAGGCCTGCAGTTTTTTGGCTGATGTATTCAGGAGCGCGGCGCCTACCTCCGGCGACACGAAAATGGTCGGGTTTCGCCGGTCTTTTCCCGGAAAGGCGATCATCGGGGAATCGAGCCAGTGCTTCAGGCCTTCCATGGACTTCTGCAGATTGGCTTCGGAAGATTCGATTACCAGTACATTTTTAGCGCCTTTCTGAGTTGCTGCGCGGGTTTTTGCCCGCGAATCGGCACCCCACGGAGAAGCTTCCTTCGATTTGCTTATGAGGTAATTTCCTGCTTTGTCCATCGGTTCGCCGGCCAGTACGATTACCGTTTTGCCTTTTACGTTCAGGTTGCGGTAATCGGAATAGTTCTTATCGTCGATGCCGTAGCCGGCAAATACGAGGTCGAGTTGCTGGGTAGGCTGCTCAGGCGCATCGCCGAAAAGGAAGAAATCTTTCTGGTAAACGAATTGCTTTTTGCCCACTTTTAAGGCGGCAGCTTTCCAAGTGGCCTGCTCCAGATTGAATTTCTGGTAATACGTATTGCCCGGGTTAGACGCCACCGGACCAATCAAACCGTTTTCGCGGAAGAAGTTGGAAATGTACGCTGCGGCCAGTTTCTGACCTTTCTGCCCGGTTTCGCGGCCTTCAAATTCGTCGGAAGCGAGCACGTGCAGGTATTTGGAAAGGTCGGCGGCGGTGATGGTTCTGGCAAAGATTTCGGCAGTGGATTCACCGCTTTCCACCGTGTAGTTTACCACCTGACGCTCCATTTCAGGTTCCTGAATTACCGCTTCGGTTTTAACTTTGGCCTTGGTTTTCTTTTTGGTCTGGGCCTGTGCCAGCGGCGCGGAAACCAAAGCGGCAAAGAGCAATACGTATATTTTCTTCTTCATTTCGATTGTTGGGTAGGCTTACCTTGTTTGAAGCCAATAAGCTACGGTTTTTTTCTAAGAACGGAAAATCAGCACCGAAGCGTACGCGGCTACGCCTTCTTTCTTCCCAACAAAGCCCAGTTTTTCGGTAGTGGTAGCCTTTATGGAAATATCTTCCTCCGGAATACCCATCACTTCGGAAAGGCAGGTTTTCATGGCCGGAATGTGCGGGTTGATCTTCGGTTCCTGCAAACAGATGGTAGAATCGATGTTGCTTACCTGGTAATTCTGTTCGCGGAGCAGGCGCATTACTTCTCTTAATAGAATTTTGCTGTCTACGCCTTTGTATTTCGGGTCGGTATCGGGGAAATGGAAGCCGATGTCTCTTAGATTAGCCGCGCCTAATAAAGCATCGCAAATTACGTGGATGAGCACGTCGGCGTCGGAGTGGCCGAGGGCGCCGTGGGTGTGGGGCACTTTAATGCCGCCGAGCCAGAAATCTAATCCTTCTTTTAATTGGTGTACGTCGTAGCCGAAGCCGGTTCTTATTTTCATAGTGTGACCCCACCCCGGCCCTCCCCTAATTCAGGGGAGGGGGTTTTGGTAGGTTGTTTAATTTGGTGATTAATGTAATTTATTCATTTCGTTTTGTCTGTGGGCAGAAAAGCTTGTTAGTTGTATTTTGCCTGAAAGCAGTACTGTTTTCAACTACCCCTGGCCCCTCCTTGAAAAAGGAGGGGAGCTTTTTTTGCTGCTGCTTTTTGGCTTTTCAGCCTTTAAGCATACTATTTTAGCAGAAAGCTGCCTAAAGCCTTCAAGAGCATTCTTTCAGCAGAAAAGCAGCTCCCCTCCTTACCAAGGAGGGGTTGGGGTGGTTATTTCTGCTAAACTGCCGCTTTAACCTTAGCCGGATGCGTGAAGGTAACCAAGCCAAAGGCAAGGGCGAAACCAGCGTAAATGATGGCCAGCGCCCATACGAAAGGCGAATTACCCATAGTGAAAGCAGCTTTCAGCAGTGCCAGTCCGGCAATCAGAAAATGCGCTAAATTCCCAATTGCAACCGGGCGGCTGTAAATTCCGCCGATCAGATTTCCTTTTGCCATCCAGTTAAGCATCGCAAAACCGAGGTAAAGCGCACCCAAAACCTGTAAAACCAAATCCATAACCAGACTCGGTTTCTGGTCGGCAAACTGTAAAATCTCGTGCGGGAAAAACGACAGCGTAATACCGGAGGCAGCCATAAAAAAGCCGCTTGAAGTCATTAGAAGTTTGGTGTTCATTGTCTGCCTTTGGTTATGCTTCTGCTTCGCTTTCCTCTGCTTCTGCCGGCATTCCTAATTTCGGTTGGGCATGGTAATAAAGTGTGGAGCAGTTCTTCGGGTCTAAAATGGTGCGGGCTTGCTGCAGCAGGGCGTCGGCGGTTACGGCTTGTACGTTGGCGCTTTCCTGGTTTATCAGGTTGGCGTCGCCCATCAGTTTGAAATAAGCCAAAGACATGGCCCGGTTCAGCAATTCGATCTCGGAAAACACCAGGGAAGTTTCGGCCTGGTTCTTTACTTTGGTCAGCTCTTCTTCCGAAATGCCGTTCGCCATAAATTCGGCGTTAATTTCCTCGATGGCTTTGTTGGCGACTTCAATGTCTACCCCGGCGTTCAGTTTGCCCTGGATAATGAGCAGTCCCGGTTCCATGGAGCCCATAACCGAAGCGCTGATGGAGTTCAAAAGTTTGTCTTCTTTTACCAGTTTGTTGTAGAGGCGCGAAGATTTTCCGCGGCCTAGGATATCGCTTACCAGATCGGCGGCGTGGTAATCTTTGTCGGTGCGGGCGGGCATGTGGTAGGCTTTGTACAGGGCACTCAGCGGCACGTCGGCGTACACATCCAGGCGACGGGCTTTGGTTTGTTTCGGCTCTACGGGCAGGTTACGCTCGTATTTTACGCCCGATGGAATGGGGCCGAACCATTTTTCAGCCAATTCTTTGGCTTTGGCAACCGTAATATTTCCGGCCACTACCAAGATCGCATTAATCGGGGAATAATGCTTGTCGAAGAAATTCCGGACGTCGTCCATTACGGCATTTTCGATGTGCGCCACTTCTTTGCCGATGGTAGCCCATTTGTACGGGTGCTGCTGGTACACGAGCGGACGGAGTTTCAGCCACACGTCGCCGTAGGGCTGGTTCAGGTAATTCTGCTTGAATTCTTCCACCACCACTTTGCGCTGTACTTCCAAGCCTTTTTCGCTGAAAGCCAGGCCAAGCATCCGGTCCGATTCGAGCCAAAAACCGGTTTCGATGTTTTGGGCCGGAACAGTGAGGTAATAGTTTGTAATGTCGGGGCTGGTGAAGGCGTTGTTTTCGCCGCCTACGCGCTGCAACGGCTCGTCGTAGCTCGGGATGTTTACCGAACCGCTGAACATTAGGTGCTCAAATAAGTGGGCAAAGCCCGTGTGGTTTTCGTCTTCGTCGCGGGAGCCTACATCGTAGAGCACGTTCAAAACCGCCATGGGCGTGGTTAGATCTTCGTGCACAATGCAGCGGAGGCCGTTATCTAAAGTAAATTCTTCGAATTGAATCATATTTCAGTATCAAGTATCAGGTATCAGGTAGCTGGACTTTTTTTGTCCAAAACCTACCGTTTTACGACAGTTTGTGCCGAAGTTCAGCTTTTTCGGGGAATTATTTAAGCAATTGCCGGAAAATATTGGCATGCGGTCTGGTGGTGGGCTGTCTGTGTGCTTATTGTGATAAATTATCTGAACACGATTTTCTGGATTTTAAGGTTGGACAGGATTTTTTTACCGGGAATGCGTGGGGGACAGGTCAAGCCCTGTCCGTACAAATAAAAATTCTCCCTCCCCTGAATTAGCTGCCGGGGAGGGGTGAAAAAATTAAATGTTATTTCTTTCCGGCTGGCTGGAAATAGGTTAATTTTGCGGCGCTTTTAATTCGCATTTAAGACTATGAATTTCAACCGCAAAGACTATACCGACGAAGACCTGATCCGTCTGTACCGTGGCATTCTGAAACCCCGCATGATCGAGGAGAAAATGCTCATCCTGCTCCGCCAGGGAAAAGTGAGTAAATGGTTCTCCGGTATCGGTCAGGAAGCTATATCGGTGGGCTCTACCTTAGCCCTCGATAATGACGAATATATTTTGCCGATGCACCGGAATTTAGGTGTTTTCACCTGCCGCGACATGGCGCTGGACCAGCTGTTTGCCCAGTTCCAGGGTAAAACTACCGGTTTCACCAAAGGCCGCGACCGTTCTTTCCACTTCGGTTCGAACGAGCACCACATTGTAGGCATGATCTCGCACCTGGGGCCGCAGCTGGCGGTTGCCGATGGTATTGCGCTGGCTGACCTGCTCGAAAAGCGGGAAAAAGTAACGCTGGTGTATTCCGGCGACGGCGGCGCAAGCGAAGGCGATTTCCATGAAGCTCTGAACGTAGCGGCGGTTTGGAACCTGCCGGTTATTTTCATGATCGAGAATAACGGTTATGGCCTTTCTACGCCAAGCAACGAACAATTCAAATTCAACTATTTTATCGATAAAGGTCCGGCTTACGGCATGGATGCCTTGCAGATAGATGGCAACAACGTGCTGGAAGTGTACGACACCGTGCGGCAGGCGGCCAACAGCATGCGCAAAAATCCGCGCCCGATGCTGATCGAAGCCATGACGTTCCGGATGCGCGGCCACGAGGAAGCTTCCGGAACCAAATACGTGCCGCAGGAGCTGTTCGAGAAATGGGCGAAAAAAGATCCGGTAGATAATTTCGAAAAATACCTGCTCGAAGAAAAAGTGCTGACGCCAAAGTCCATGGCGGCTATCCGCGAGGAATTCAAAGCAGAAATCGAGCGCGGCCTGGATATTGCTTTCGGCACGCCAATGCCTACGGCCAACGCCGAAGAAGAAATTGCAGACATGTACCAGCCTTTTGAACAGGTGGTAATTGAGCCGGCGTCGGATAAAACTACGGAGAAACGTTTCGTGGATGCTATTTCCGACGGTTTGCGCCAGAGCATGGAGCGTTACCCGGAACTGGTTTTAATGGGTCAGGACATTGCCGAGTATGGCGGTGTTTTCAAAATTACCGAAGGCTTCGTAGAGAAATTCGGCAAAGCTCGCGTACGTAATACGCCTTTATGCGAAAGCGCCATTATCGGTATAGGTCTGGGTATGTCGATCAAGAAAAAGAAAACGATGGTAGAAATGCAGTTTGCCGATTTCGTGACCTGCGGTTTCAACCAGATCGTGAACAATTTAGCCAAATCGCATTACCGTTGGGGACAGAACGCCGATGTAGTGGTGCGGATGCCTACGGGCGCGGGCGCGGCAGCGGGTCCGTTCCACTCGCAAAGCAACGAAGCCTGGTTCTTCCACACGCCGGGTCTGAAAATTGTGTATCCAAGCAATCCTGTTGATGCCAAAGGTTTGCTGAACGCTGCTATTGAAGACCCGAACCCGGTAATGTACTTCGAGCACAAAATGCTGTACCGTTCTTTAGCGGCCCAGGTTCCGGACGATTATTATACCACCGAGATCGGAAAAGCGGCTTTAGCGCGCGAAGGCGAAGACTTTTCAATAATTACTTACGGAATGGGCGTACACTGGGCAACGCAAATGCTAGATAAGTTGTCTTTAAGTGCAGATGTGCTTGATCTTCGGACCTTATTGCCTTGGGATAAAGAAGCCGTTCGGGAAACCGTTGAGAAAACCGGCCGCGTAATTATTCTGCACGAAGATACCTTAACCGGTGGCATCGGTGCGGAGATTGGCGCATGGATTGCCGAAAACTGTTTCGAGCGCCTCGATTCGCCGGTTATCCGCGTTGGCGGCCTCGATACGGCTATTCCGTTCGCGCCGCCGCTGGAGCAGGAATTCCTGCCGGTGAAGCGTTTGCAGGAAGCCGTTGAGAAAATGCTTGTATATTAGGCGGGAATAGTGTAATTTAACCAATATGTTGAACGTGCTGCGGCTTTTCCGGAAAAACAATAGCCTTTTGGGCCAAAAAAGTACCTTGTTGCTTTTACTGGCTATGGCGCTTGTTTTTTCGGAAGGGTGCAGCCGTAAACTGCCTTGCCCGGATGTAAACAAAGCAACCGCCAAGGCCAAGAAAGGCACAAAGAAGAAGAAAAAGGCCAGACCGGCAAACCTGGCAGACCCCGACAATCCGAACCCGGACGATGCCAGTCAGGATGCCACGGCCAGCGCCGATGCTACGGATAATGCGACTGCTTCTTTAGACGATGCCGCCACTACCGAGAGCAAGCCAAAAGCAAGCCTGACGGCGAAAAAGAACCGCTATAATAAGAACGGGCTGCTACAGAAAGGAAAGTACAAGAAACTCCGAAACAATCCTGCCCGTAAAGTGAAGCGGAAAGGAAATTTCTTTACCGACCTGTTCTCAGGGAAAAAGACGAAGAAGACGAAGAAAACAAAATCGAGACCGGAACCGAATGTTGAACCTGTAGATGAATGATTATGAAAACTTCTGATTACTCCTTATCCAAATTTCTGCAAGCTTCTGTAATAGCCATCTGCCTTTCGGCGGGAATATCGAACGCTGCTTTTGCGCAAATTTCCTTTGAAAGCGAACGCTCCCGGGCCGATAGCCGTAAAATACGCCGGGAAGCTGCCCGCTACAAAGCTGACGATGTAAAGGATTCGCACTTGAATATGAAAATGTATTCTTATAAGCGGGGCGCTGCCGGCAAAAAGGCTAAAAACGAAGAGCTGGAAACAGACGAAATCTACAACGGCCCGAACCCGGTAAAAAACGAGCGGCGGCTTTTCAAAAAGAAAAACTAGTACCGGACTTAATTGCAAAAGCCATGATCCAGTGGAAACCCTTAAATCAGACCGCTCAGATAGAATCTTTAGCCGAAGAGTCGAAAGAGCAACCGATCGTTATTTTCAAACACAGCACCAGCTGCTCCATTAGTTCTATGGCCAAAAGCCGGCTGGAGCGCCAGTGGGAAGACAGCAGCCTGAAAAACATTAAACCATATTACCTCGATCTGCTCAGCTTCCGCCCGGTTTCAAACGAAATAGCCGAATTCTTCCAGGTCCGTCATGAATCACCGCAGCTGCTGCTTATTCAGGATGGCGTTTGTACCTACCATGCTTCGCACATGGGTATTAAACTCGACGAAGTTAAAAAGCTGGTTACTTCATAAGTTGTAAAGCCTTTATAAACAAAAAAGCATTGCCTGTTTAACCGGGCAATGCTTTTTAGTTTGTCTGTACTATGATTTACAGTATTAAAGGATGTACAGAATTTCTTACAAAAGAATTACTACAAACCCGGAGCGTAAAGAGAAAAAGAGAAGTTTTGGAATAGCCGAACCTGTTGCTTTCAGTGCAAGGTTGGGCTTGAAACTTTCACAGAGCTTTTACCAGAATTTTTTTCTTTCGCTGAGCCTTCCTCGTTTTTCTACTGAATCCGATTTAATTTTTTGAAATTCAATCCTGTCTGTTTTATTAATCCTTAAAATTGTGTTCAGACAAATTGAACTTACTTTTTAATAGTTAAAAGCTACCGTTTGCTTGATTTCCGGGTGCAGGCTTAGGGCTACCGGGCAGGTACGGGCGGCATTTTCCAGAATGGCTTTTTCCTTATCGGTAAAGGTGTTGCTGTCGGGCATGTTAAAGCCGATTACTACTTCGGCAATGCGGCGGGGTTCGGCAGCCATAATTTTCTTTATCTCCAGGGTTGTGCCTTCCAGTTGAATATTGTTGCGTTCGGCCACAATTCCCATAATGGTGAGCATGCAGCTGCCCAGAGCGGCGCATACCAGGTCGGAAGGGGAAAAGGCTTCGCCGCGGCCGTTATTATCGGTAGGAGCATCGGTAATAATGGTGTTGCCGGAAGCGTTATGAGTAGCTTGGGTGCGGAGATTACCGGAGTAAACGGTGCTGATTGTGCTCATTTCTGGAAAAAACTAAATTTGTTCGTGAGCGTAAATTTATTACTTTTAAACCACAAATTGTCCTTTGCCGTGTTTAAATTCTCCTGTCTCTCAATTTTGTTTTTCCTGGCGTTTGCTCCAACCGGCTTTGCCCAAACGGAAGCGCCCCGGAAAGAATTTACTTACGGCCTAAACTTCAATACCAACGGAGGTATTATCGGCGGAATTTCCCTGCGTTCTTCCAAAACTATTCAGGACCGATGGCAGCAGTTCTGGGGCCTGGAAATTGTGGAGGTAAAGCATCCGAAAGAAAATAAGTACCTGGGCCAGGGCGGCGATATTTTTGTGCTCGGCAAAACCAATTATATGTATGTATTTCGTCCGGAATACGGACGGGAATACATGTTCTTTAAAAAAGCCCAGGAATCGGGCGTGGAGGTGAATGCGGTTATCGGCGTTGGTCCTTCTGTTGCTTTGCTGGTACCGTATTATATCGATTACGATGTAAACGAAGTAGGGCGAAGCGGTAACCCGGCCCAACAACGCGATATTCAGCGGGTTCGTTACGATCCTGTTCTGGAACATAATAAACCTGATTTTATAATAGGCAGTGCCGGCTTTTTAACCGGTATAAACGAAACCGAGGTAAATATCGGGGCCCACCTGAGAACAGCCGTGAGTTTCGAATACGGCCGGTACCAGGAAAACATTACTGGCATAGAAACCGGATTCCTGTTTGAAGCTTATCCTAAAAAAATAATTTTGTTGCCCCAGGCCCAGAATAACAGTGTATTCACTTCCGTTTATCTTACCATCTACTACGGCCGCCGCAAATAAAGCCAGCCCGATACTTTCTTTGCTATCCGCAAGTTCCTTCGTACCTTTGCCTTATGGATGAATTGTTAAGGTTGCCGGTTTTACAACCGGTAGTAGAACAGCCTAAAAACCGCAAGCCCGACTGGTTGCGGGTAAAGCTGCCCGTAGGGAAGGAATACGCCAAAGTCCGCAGCATTGTGGACGAAAATAAACTGCACACCATTTGCGAAAGCGGAAATTGCCCGAACATGGGCGAATGCTGGGGCGCCGGCACCGCTACGTTCATGATATTAGGGAACGTTTGCACGCGCAGCTGCTCGTTCTGTGCCGTAGCCACCGGCCGGCCAAACGAGTACGATGTAGACGAACCGCGCCGCGTTGCCGAAGCCATTAAAACCATGGGCGTGAAGCACGCCGTAATCACTTCGGTGAACCGCGACGAACTGAAAGACCGTGGCGCTGCCATCTGGCACGAAACGGTAGTGCTGATCAAAGAATTATCGCCATTAACTACCATTGAAACGTTAATTCCGGACGTGAAAGCCAACTGGGAGGCCCTGGAAGTAATGATCTCGGCCGGGCAGGAAGTGGTATCGCACAACATGGAAACTGTCGGCAGTTTGTACCGCATGGTGCGCCCGCAGGCCAAATACGACCGCAGCCTGGAGCAGATCCGCCGCACGAAAGAATACGGCAAACGCACCAAAACCGGTATTATGCTGGGCCTCGGCGAAAAGAAGGAAGAAGTTTACCAGGCCATGGACGATCTTGCTGCCAACGGCCTGGATATTCTAACCTTAGGGCAGTACCTGCAGCCGACCAAACGCCACATAGAAGTAGCTGAATTTATTCACCCGGATCTGTTTGCGCATTATAAGGAAGAAGGCTTACGCCGCGGCCTGAAATACGTAGAATCCGGCCCGCTGGTACGTTCCTCTTATCACGCCGAACGCCACGTACACGTTTAAGCACTTTACTTTTTTATCTGAAAACAATAGCCATTTCCAATCGGAAAAGGCTATTGTTTTTATACGCCTGCCGGAGGTGAATAACCGAGGTGGAAATCAAGTTATTTTTTCTTGTCTGCACCGGGAGGATATTTTTCAAAGATCCGGGAAACAATTTTATCTACTTCGCTCTGTGAAATATTAACGTTGTCTACCCGCATCTGGCCCCAGCCCCGCCATACCAGCTCATTGTCCCTGGCATCTACCAAGTCGATGATGATAGTTCCATCTTGGTACTGATCGATGTACATGGGGTAAGCAAAGCGCGAATAGCCATAATCGTAGCGATAACCATACCACCAGCCGTAACCATACCAGCCGGGCCCGTACCAGCCGGGGTAGTAGCCGTAATCGTTATGAAGCTCCTGGCGCGTAACTACTTTTACATCGTAAGCCACCAGTATATCCGGGTTTGAATCTACCAATCGGAAACCTTTGCGGGCCATATTGGCTTCTACAGCGCTTCTGATCCTTTTATCCAGGAAGGTATTGTAAGTCCGGATGGAATCGCGGCGCGCAGGTGGTGTATCCTGGTACCATTTATAAGTAGTATAGCTGGTAAAGTTAGCTGAGCGGTCATAATCGGTGCTTACGCTTACCGATGAAGCACAGCCCCAGAGTAGGCCAAAAAGAAGAATTAAAGGCAAAAGTGTTTTCATAGTTAAGCTGGATAAATTCTGAATATTTGGCTTAAGAGCCTGACGTTCTAGGTTATACGTTCTAAAATAGTTTAGGTAAATTTCTGATAACCAGTAGAAAACAATGTTTTGTGCCCGGGATTTGAAAACACTAAAGGCGGACCAGGCTGAAGATCAGATTAACCCTCTGAAAGCTTTTGACCTTTCATAAAACGATATTCTTTGGCAGTAAAAAAGAAAAAGCCCTGAATGAAAAAAACCGCTCCGGATCTCTCCAAAGCGGCTTTTTTAGCTTTTTAACAATTTGGCAATTAAGCCATTTAACAATTTAGCTTATTCGATACCCGTAGCATGCTGGGCAACTTCCGGATTGTTGTAGGCTTCCAATGGCGTACAGGAGCAGATCAGGTTACGGTCGCCGTAAGCCGAATCGATACGGGAAACGGTTGGCCAGAACTTGTTCGTGCGGCTGAATTCGTACGGATAAACGGCTTTTTCGCGGCTGTACGGACGATCCCAGTTTTCAGACAGGGCCAGTTCAGCAGTATGTGGCGCATGTTTCAGTACGTTGTTTTTCTGATCGGCAGCACCGTTTTCTACTTCCTCGATTTCCTTACGGATCGCGATCATGGCATCACAGAAACGGTCCAGTTCTTCTTTGGCTTCCGATTCGGTTGGCTCCACCATTAGCGTGCCCGCTACCGGGAACGAAACGGTTGGCGCGTGGTAACCATAATCCATCAAGCGCTTGGCAATATCTTCTACTTCTACGCCAAATTTCTTGAACGCACGGCAATCCAGGATCATTTCGTGAGCACAACGGCCGTTTTTACCTACATAAAGTACCGGGTAATATTTCTCCAGACGGGCTTTGATGTAGTTTGCATTCATGATCGCCACTTTGGTAGCTTCGGTTAAGCCTTCGCCGCCCATCATGGCAATGTAAGCGTAAGAAATCGGCAGAATAGAAGCCGAACCCCAAGGTGCTGCCGATACGGCATGGATCGCTTTCTCGCGGCCCATGTCTACTACGGCATGGCCTGGCAGATAAGGAGCAAGGTCTTTCACTACGCCTATCGGGCCAACGCCTGGTCCGCCGCCGCCGTGAGGAATGCAGAAGGTTTTGTGCAGGTTCAGGTGGCAAACGTCCGCGCCAATATTAGCCGGAGAAGTCAGACCAACCTGGGCATTCATGTTGGCGCCGTCCATGTACACACGGCCGCCGTTTTCGTGAATGATCTGGCAGATTTCGATGATGCTTTCTTCGTAAACGCCGTGGGTGGACGGATAAGTTACCATTAAGCAGCTCAGCTCGTTTTTGTACTGTTCGGCTTTGGCTTTCAGGTCGGCAACGTCGATGTTACCTTTCTCATCGCATTTCACGATCACTACTTTCATGCCGGCCATAACCGCCGAAGCCGGGTTGGTACCGTGGGCCGAAGAAGGAATTAAAGCCACGTTGCGGTGCGTATCGCCGTTCGCTTCGTGGTACGCTCTGATAACCATTAAGCCGGCATATTCGCCTTGCGCGCCGGAGTTCGGCTGAAGTGAAACCGCATCGAAACCGGTTGCCGCGCATAACCAGGATTCTAAATCAGAGAAGATCTGTTTATAACCTTTGGTCTGGTCGGCTGGGGCGAACGGGTGCATGTGGGCAATTTCCGGGAACGTAATCGGCATCATCTCAGCCGTAGCGTTCAGTTTCATAGTGCAGGAACCCAGCGGAATCATGCCGTGCGTTAACGAGAAGTCTTTGTTTTCCAGCTGCTTCATGTAACGCAGGATCTGGTGCTCGGAATGGTGCGCGTTGAACACGTCGGCAGTTAAATATTCCGATTTGCGGATCAAAGCTTCCGGCCAGGAAATGTAGGTTTCTTCGGCAATGGCTAAATTCGAAACGTCAGCTTTTTTACCGGCTACTTTGGCGAACACTTCCACGATCTCTTTTACTTCTTCCACATCCATGTTCTGGTGCAGGGAAATACCGATCTGGTTCTGACCGAAATAACGGAAGTTGATCTGAGCCGCTTCTGCTTCTTTGCGGATCGCGTTTACCATTTCGGCGTTTTCGGCTTTAATGTTCAGCGTATCGAAGAAGTTCTCGTTCAGCTGCTCGAAGCCTAGGCCTTTCAGTTGCTCGTTCAGCATTTGCGCCATTGAATGGGTGTTCAGACCGATGTATTTCAAACGACGCGGACCGTGATACGTGGCGTACATACCGGAAATTACGGCTAAAAGAACCTGCGCAGTACAGATGTTGGAAGTAGCTTTTTCGCGGCGGATGTGCTGTTCGCGGGTTTGCAGCGCCATGCGGTACGCTTTTTTGCCCTGTGCATCGATAGACTGGCCAATGATACGGCCCGGAATTACGCGTTTGAAAGCTTCTTTGGTAGCAAAATAACCCGCGTGCGGACCACCAAAGCCCATCGGAACGCCGAATCGCTGGGTGGTTCCTACCGCAACGTCAGCGCCCATTTCGCCCGGCGAAGTAAGCAAGGTTAAGCTCAGGATATCGGCCGCAACGGCTACGAACATGTCGTTTTTGTGCGCTTCGGCAATGAAGGAAGTATAATCGAAAACTTCGCCGTCAGCAGCAGGATACTGTAAAATAGCACCGAATAAGGTTTCGTCGTTCAGGTTTGCTTCGCGGTGATCGCCGATTACCAGTTCAATGCCGATTGGCGTGGCGCGGCTCATCAGTACGTCGATGGTTTGCGGCAGCATCTGGTTGGATACGAAGAAACGCTCGGCATTTTTGCGGGTACCTTTGCGGTTAGCGTGCAGCATGGCCATGGCTTCGGCAGCAGCAGTGCCTTCATCCAGTAAAGATGCGTTGGCGATCTCCATGCCGGTCAGGTCCATTACCATGGTCTGGTAATTGATCAAAGCCTCTAAACGGCCCTGGGCAATTTCGGCCTGATACGGGGTATAAGCGGTGTACCAGCCCGGGTTTTCCAGAATGTTGCGCTGAATTACCGGCGGAATGATGGTATCGTGGTAGCCTAAGCCGATGTACGATTTGAAAACTTTATTTTGCTTGGCTATCGCGCTGAACTTCCGCAGGAAATCGCGCTCGGTTAAACCAGCCGGAATGTTCAGCGGGTTTTTCAGGCGGATGGCCGGGGGAATGGTTTCGTCGATGAGGGTATCTAAGGAGTCGGTGCCGATGGTGCTCAGCATGTCCTGCATCTGCTGCTTGGTGGGGCCGTTATGGCGCTCTTTAAACACGTCGGCAGGTTTGGTTTTGAATATCATAAAAAGAGGATTTAAGGGAATAGCTTTTACGATGTAGCATTCAGTTAATTAACGTTTAAAAACGCTGCTGAATTCCACGGCAAAAGTAACTTTATTTATTTTGATTTAATAGAAATGGAAATGAGGAAATTTACCCCTCCCCGGCCCTCCCCTAAAAACAGGGGAGGGAGTTTTGGTTTGAATCAGGATTTTTTGTCTGAATAAGAATTTTCAGCATTTAAAGAATTTTCAGAATTGGTTTTGCCCGCACAAATAAAAAAAGCTCCCTCCCCTGTTTTTAGGGGAGGGCTGGGGTGGGGTGAAAATTTTCTTAAATTTACGGCCGAACTCCCAATCTGAATTCCAAGCTTAATTTCAAAATGACTAAACATAAGATCGGTATTGTAAAAGAAGGAAAAGTGCCTGTAGACAAACGGGTGCCCTTAACTCCTAAAAAGTGCGCTGAAACCCTGCAAACCTACCCGGATGTGGAAATTGTGGTGCAGCCGAGCCCGATCCGTTGTTTTAAAGACGAAGAATTTACCAAGTACGGCGTAAAACTGCAGGAAGACCTGACCGATTGCGACATTATTATGGGCGTGAAGGAAGTGCCGATCGAGCAGCTTATTCCGAATAAAACGTACCTGTTCTTTTCGCACACTATTAAAAAGCAGCCTTACAACCGCAAGCTGCTGCAGGCCATTCTGGAAAAGAACATCTGTCTGGTAGATTACGAAACCCTGACCGATAAAAAAGGCAACCGCATTGTGGCTTTTGGGCATTGGGCCGGCATTGTGGGCGCGTATAACGGTATTCTGACCTATGCTAAAAAGTGGAGCCTGTTCGACCTGAAACCTGCCTACCAGTGCGTGGATATGGAAGACATGCAGGAAGAATTCTTTAAGGTAAAGAACCTGCCGCCGATCAAGATAGCCATTACGGGCGGCGGAAGGGTGGCCACCGGCGCCAAGGAAGTGCTCGATATGATGGGCATTAAGAAAGTGAGCGTGTTCGACTATCTCTACAACAATTTCAACGAACCGGTTTACGCCCAGCTGCACTCTTCCGATTACAATACCCGCAAAGACGGCAAAGTTTGGGATTCTCCGGATTTCTACGCCAATCCGCAAGACTACAAAGCTACGTTCGATAAGTTTACCAAAGTTACCGATCTGCTGATTGCCTGTGCCTACTGGGATCCGAAAGCGCCGAAACTGTTTACCGAAGACGAAATGCGGGAGCCCGGATTCAAGATAAATACCATTGCCGACGTAACCTGCGATATTGACGGCTCGATTCCCTGCACTAAGCGTTCGTCTACCATTCCCGATCCGGTATATGATTACAACCCCTGGACCTCGCACCTGGAGCCGCCTTACAACAAGCAGGGCAACATTACCATTATGGCCGTAGATAACCTGCCCTGCGAACTTCCCCGCAACGCTTCCCGCGATTTCGGCCGCCAGCTGATCGATAACGTGTTCCCGTATTTATTAGGCGAAGACGATGGTACGATTGCCCGGGCTACCATTACCAGAGATGGCAAGTTGACGGAGAAGTATGCCTACCTGCAGGATTATGTGGATGGGAAGTAAGTAGTTTTTAGCTCTTATGTTTTATTGCAACATTATTTAGATATCATAAACAATTGATTTTAAATAATGTTGCATTAGGGAAACTTCTAAAACATAAGACTATGGACTTTATTGATTCGATTAAGGCTTTGGGCGAGAAAGTTGCCCGCATGAAAGAAAGCATCCAGACGGAAGAAGCTACCAAAATGGCTTTCATTATGCCGTTTATTTCCGTGCTTGGTTACGATGTTTTCAATCCGCACGAGGTGGTTCCGGAGTACATTGCCGACTTGGGAATTAAGAAGGGGGAGAAGGTAGACTATTGCATTCTGAAAGATAATAACCCGATCATTATCATTGAATGCAAGCATTGGAAAGAAGACCTGAACGTTCATAATTCCCAGCTTCACCGCTATTTTCACGTTACTTCTTCCCGTTTCGGCATTCTTACCAATGGTATCATTTATAAGTTTTATACCGATCTGGAAGAATCGAACAAAATGGACGACAAGCCATTCTGGGAATTCAACATTACCGATATCAGCGAAGCCAACGTTTTTGAACTGAAGAAGTACCAGCGCAATGCGTTTAATGTCGAAAATATTCTGAGTTCGGCTACCGAGCTGAAGTACGCCAAAGAGATCCGCCGGATAATGCTGGAAGAGCTGAATCAGCCTACCGATACTTTTGTGAAGCATTTCGGAAAGCAAATTCATACCGGCCCGATGACGGCTAAAATAATGGAGCAATTTACGGCCGTGGTGAAGAAAAGCCTGAACAACCTGATCAGCGATATGATCAGCGACCGGCTTAAATCTGCCTTGTCGAATGAGGCTTACCGCGAATTAGCGACTGTTTCGGAACAGGTGAACGAAGACGTAACGGTTACGCCGGTTAAAGAAGCGGAAACCAAAGTAGTAACCCACGAAATAGAAAAGGAAGCTTATTTTATAATCCGGTCGATCTTGCGTACTAAAATGGATGCGAACAGAATTGTGCACCGCGATACGCAAAGCTATTTCGGTATTCTGCTTGACGATAATAACCGGAAACCGATCTGCCGCTTATTTCTGGAAAGCAGCCGAAAACAAATGGTAATGTTCGATGAAAACCGGAAAGAAATTAAGGTTGAATTAGCGAGCCTGGATGATATTTATAAGTATGCAGACAATTTAATTGCCACAGCCTGCAGTTACGATACGAAAAAGGAACTGGCATCCTGAAAATTAAAGAACAGTGGTTACCAAAGTAGCTGCTGTTTTTTTTTGCCTTCTTCCTACAAATTCCGGACATTTCCGATTTTAATCCTTTCTATTAGCCCCGGTTTTTTTTTGCCCATCCCGAAAATAACATAATTGTTTTCTGTAATAACACCTATATTTGATATAGCATAAGTTGCGCCGGATGAAGAAAAATTATTTTGGTTACAGGCCTTGCCTTTACCTGATCGCTGTTCTGTTTATGGGCTGCACCCAGAATCTGAATACGCAACAGATCTATAAGCCAGGCAGAGAGTGGATCTATCAGGTTTCTGAGTTCGATTCCAAAGGCGGATTAGTAGATTCGTTTAGTTTTCCTTTGAAAGTGCTGGAAGGGACATTTTTCTTGCAAACGCAAATTCAGTATTCGGTAACCGAGCATAAGCCGGATGGAAGTAAAATTGAAACTTCTGAAACTACCGGCGTGGCGGAATTGGAAGATAAAATCTGGCTGCATCCTTTCAGAAGCGGGAGTTTACGCATTACCGAGCTTGCCCCTTTCCCGGAAATAAGGCTGCCGGCAGCAATCGGGAAAACCTGGAACAGCACCATTACGATTGGCCCCGGCTGGAAAGAATGGGCCGGTAAAAAAGTTGAGAATAGATACCATATTACGGATACAACTTCAATAAGAACGCCTTTCCGGAAATTTGAAAATGCCTGGAAGATAACGGGAACCGGTACCAGCGAGCTGGGGGTTTATAAAGTTTCGCATTACTTCCACGATAAATATGGTTTTGTGGCTACGCATTATCAGAAACCAAGCGGCGAAAAAGTTTTTGTAGAATTAAAAGAGGTGAATTTTTAAAGCCGATCCGTTACTTTTTCCTTTGAAACGCTACCATTTTCTCAATTCCCAATCAACTCCACCCAGCCCTTTTTTATTTTCTGCTGCCCCTTAAAATCCGCGTATTTTACCAGGTAATAATAAACCCCATCCGCTGCTTTTTTGCCGTTTACCCTACCGTTCCAGCCTTTACTCACTTCGGCAGTTTCAGAGATAAGCTGGCCCCAACGGTTGAAGATCTTTAAAGTTCCGGAAGCCACGCCGCACATTTCCATGGGCATAAAAGCATCGTTGCGGCCGTCGTTGTTCGGCGTAAAAATGTTCGGCAGCACCAGCTTTTCGTGATCGCCGATCTGTACACTGAAATTTTTCGTACAGTTGCGGTAAGTAATTAAAACCTCGTAGATGCCGGGTTTGGTGGCGCGGTAAACGGCGTCGGTAGAGCCGTCCTGCCACTGGTACGTAGCGCCGGGTATTTCAGCATTTATGAAAACCGGCTTATGCTGGCAAAGGACTGTATCGGTGGTTAAAGCGGGTTGCGGGAAAGGGACTTCGGAAACCGTAATGGTGTCGGAGGCGGTCAAGGAACTGCAAGTGTTGGAGGCCTGCAACCAGTATTTACCAGGCTTTTTTACCACAATAGCAGGAGTGGTTTCGCCGGTAGACCAGCGAAAGGCGTTCCAGGCGGCGCCTGAATTATCTTTCAGCAGTAAAGAGGAGCCCGCGCATAAAAGGCTGTCGGCTTGAATGTTTACTGGTGCCGGAATAATGCTGCTGCAATGCGACGTAACGGTGTTGGGAATAGGAATAACAGGGTAGGTCTTATTTACCACGTTAGAAGTATGAGAAAGGGTAAAAGAGGTGACGGGGTTGCTGGTTACCGGTTCGCTAGTAACGGTGGTAGTAATGGTGGTGTCGCAACCGGTTTTCAACTGGTTATCGGTTTTGGAAAAAAACAGCCGCGAGTTGTTGGAAAGGCCTATGTAACAGGTGCCAGCGAAAAGGGTAGTGTTTTCGTCGGAAAAACCTACATGGTTACCTCTGAAACCACCCATACTTGGTTTAAAATTAAGTGCGCCTTGTTTTACAATATTTAGTTCTTTATCGAATTCGATCACGTTCGGGAACCCGTTCTTGTTAAATACCCCCACAAAATTTCCGTTGCTTTTCGGGTATAGCAGCGACGAAAGACCTGAATAATCTAATACCTTCCGGCCGCCCCAAAGCAAATTCCCTTGTTTATCTACTTTGTGAAAGCTTATCTTGTTGTTCGGCATGCTGGTACCGGTAAAAATATAGCCATCGCTTACCTCTATCGGCGGGAAATAGTAATCGGAAGCACCTATATTTTTAGCCCATTGTACATTGCCGGCATTGTCGGTTTTTACAAATGCATTGCCAAACCGGGCCAGAACCCCGTTGTCGGACGTAGAAATGGCGCCACCCCAGATCGGACCATAATCGTAAAATCTGGTCCAGCGGATATTGCCGTTTGCATCGAGCCTGGTAATAGCGTTGTAGCCCACATTGGGGCTGATATGATTTACATTGGCGGCCATAATAAAATCGCCATCCGCGGTTTCGGTAATGGTATAAGGGAAATGTATATAATCCGGATCGTTATATTCTTTGCTCCAGATTATAGTGCCGTTAGCCGAAAGCAGGGTAACGGAAGTGCTGTAAATTGTACCGTTTGGTATCTGGTTAAGTAAAATAAAGCCACCATTTCGGGTTTGGTTGATATCGCCGGGGTAAGACCTTCGTTTAGAAATTTTATATTGCTTAGCCCACTCCGTCTCGCCGCAACTGTTAAATTTATAAAGCATCAGGCTGTCTGAGGAAAAAACGGCTATTCCCTGGTCGGCAGTCTGGAATACCCGCACATCCCGTCCGAAGTTTAATCCCGAAATGCTTTTTACAAACGTACTTTGACCGCTTGCTGCTTTATAAAAGAAGAGCAAAAAGAGGATAACCGGCAGTTTTTTCATAGGAGCAGGGTAGTAGCCGTTAAGGTTGCTGGCTTTTCAGAAAGACGCAGCAAGCGCCGGAAACGTGGCCTGGCTATCCTTAAAATTTTCAGATCAGGCTTAAAATCAGCAGCTAAAACAGAGAACGGGAAAATCTGTAAGATTACAAGGTTGGTTTTTCAGAAAGAAGTCCCAGTCTGAAAATCTTGATGCGCGTCAAGGTTTATTTTTCAGCGGTAACCCACCTTTGTCCTGTACTTTAAAGTTAAAAGATCATGAAAAAACAAAGCACAGTAATGGTGGCAGCCAAAGGATTTATCCTGCTATCGGCCTTGAGTTTATTATCGGTAAGTTTAATGGCCTTTGCCAGCCCCCAGGCGGTAATGGACCTGGTGCAGGTGAAACTCGGGAATACCGATGCGTATAGTTCTATTCGCGGCGTGTACGGCGGCGTAGGCATGACACTGGTAATAACGCTTATTTATTTGATGCTGAAAGATGCCCGGAAAGGATTGGCGTTTTTAATGCTGCTCTGGGGCTTTTATGCTCTTTCCCGTACCATTACCATTTTCTCGGAAGGGGCTTTGGGCGAATTCGGATCGCAATGGCTGGTAATAGAATCGGTATTTTTTATAATAGCAACGGGGTTGTTTATGGGTACCCGGAAAAGCGTTCCGGCGCGTGCGGGTTTGGATCTGAGCGTAAGCGTTTAAGAAAATGAGTTGTTGAGGCTTCAGAAAGCATGGGTAAAATTACCTGTGCTTTTCTGTTTACGGGCAGCTGCTTAAACTTCACTTTCCAAGTCATTAACCTGGTTGCCCGTGCCGAATAAACGCAGATCCTGCTCCTGTTCCAGTTGGCGCAAGCGGTAGCGGATCGTTTCCAGTTCCGAATTTATGGAAAGCATTTGATCGCGCATGTTCAGGATAATTTCCAGGCCCTCTTTATTGATGCCCAGCTCGGTGTGCAGCCGCAACATGCGTTCGGCCTTCTCAATTTCTTCGGCCGGTAAATAAACCTGCTGTTCCTGTTGCTGCAATCGTACCAATCCAAAATCGGCAAACTCGCGGATGAGTTCTACCTGAACGCCATGGTACGTACAAAATTCCTCGATCGCGATGTAATTCATTTTTTTTGGATGTTAGAAATTAGACATTAGATTTTAGACTTTCGAAAACGCTAAGCATCTGGCTCGGAAAAGTCAATTAACAAACAACAATTAACAAACAACAATTAGCAATTAACAATTAGCAATTAACAATTAGCAATTAACAATCAATAATCAGGAACGAAGTTCAGCCAGTTGGCGGAAGAGGTCCTTTTCTTTGTCGGTGAGTTTTTCGGGCAGGTGGAGTACGGTTTTTATGTAGAGGTCGCCGTGCTGGCCGGGGTGGTTGTAAACGGGGAAGCCTTTGCCTTTTAAGCGTAGCATTTTGCCGTTCTGGGTTTCCGGCTGAATTTTTATCCTGATCCGGCCGCTTAAGGTGTCTACAATTTCTTCGCCCCCTAAAGCAGCTTTGTAAACGCTTACCGGTGCATCAATAAACAGGTCGTTGCCTTTGCGGGTGTAGCGGTGGTCGGGCGTAATGCGAAGGGTGATATACAGGTCGCCGTTTTCCGCGCCGTTCATGCCCGGGCCGCCGCTACCTTTTAACCGGATTGTCTGGCCATCTTCCACGCCGGGCTTAATGCTGATGCGCAGGTTTTTGCCGTTCAGGGTTATGGTTTTCTGTACCCCATGAAAAGCTTCCGCCATGCTTAAGTTTAGTTCGGCGGTATAATCCTGACCTTTATGGGCCATGGAGCCACGCCGGCCACCCCGCGTTCTGCCGCCGCCGCCCATGCCGCCAAAAATTGAACTGAAGAAATCGGAAAAATCGGTGCCGCCAAAATCGCCTTCGAAATGCGTGTACCGGCCGCCACCCGGACCCGCCCCGCCGGTGTACTGGCTCCAGTCGAAACCGCCTGGACCACCGCCGGTCTGTTCGTAGCGTTTCCAGTCGGCACCCAGCTGGTCGTACTTTTTGCGTTTTTCCTCGTCGCTCAGTACTTCATGGGCCTCGCTAACTGCTTTGAATTTCTCCTCTGCTTCCTTGTTGCCGGGGTTTACATCGGGGTGGTATTTCCGGGCCAGTTTCTTATACGCTTTCTTGATCTCGTCCTTCGATGCCGTTTTACTTACCCCCAAAGTCTGGTAATAGTCCTTGTATTCCACAGGTCAGAAATTTAAGACGTTCGTTTGGGTTTTATACGGGATTGAAAGGAATTGTTGTGATCCTACCCAATAGGTAATTCATGGGAGTTTTTCGCTGTGGCCCGTCAGCTAAAGCAGACGGCAATGAAAGCTTTCTGAATACGATTTTCAGGATTTTTTTGATTTTCAGGATTGCCGCATGAAGAATTAACCACCCCCGAACCCCTCCTTGAAAAGGAGGGGAGCTTTGGCCGCTGCTTCATTTGACTTTTGGGGCTTAAAACCTGAAGTACAGAATTGAATTGCCCTTGGCTTCAGCCAAGGGACCACGGCGGCTGTTGAATGGCTTTAGCCGAAATAAAAAAAGCAAAGTAATCTGGCTAAAGCCAACAGGAAAATCTGCAACTTCCTTAGCTAAAGCCAGGGCCAATTGAAATCCTGGCAATCCATTCAATCCTGAAAATCGTGTTCAAGACAATAAAACTCCCTCCCCTGAACCAGTTGTTGGGGTGGGGTCAAACCTTCACCAACTCCACTTCGCTAAAAATGCCCGGGATTTTGCGTTTGCGCTGCACCAAGGCATAATAAGCGCGTCCTTCGCTTTCGTTCCAAAGTACGTCGTTTATTTCGGCGGGCGTATCCGGCAGGTCGGGGCGGTTCTGCACTTTTACCCAATCGCCGTAGCGCAAAGGTGGTCGGTCTACTTCCGAGAAAAGCTCAGGCTTTACTTTGTACTGCCGGTCCTGGTAGCGAAGCAAGAGCCAGCCGTTGGCGGTTTCCAGTAGCTCAAATACCTTTCCGGCAGGATGAATATCTTCGAAATCGCGGCGGTTGGCCGGGTGGATGTAGGTATAACCGTGCTCGGGAAACCAGGGATAAAGTCCGAAACGAAGAGGCTGGCGACGCATGTTTTAATTTGAAAATTTGAAAATTTGCAGGTTTGGAAATGGGTTTACGAAGTTGCCTTCAGAAAATGAAAGCTTTTCGGACACCAATTCCATTATAAAGGTATAAACGGATTTAATTAATCGGAAACGGCTGTCTTTTATTTTATGGATCAGCCCGTTTTGAGTTTCATTTCCAAATCTCCAAATCTTCAAATTCCCAAATCTTCAAATCAATAAAAAACCCCTACGCCTTTACCCCGTAGAAACAGTACTTTTTTTGCCGCGAACCGTACTGATCTTCAATGGTAAAATTGCGGCACAGCTTCTACCAACAACCTAAAACTATGGCTGAAATAAACATCGAACGCAAAAAACGCTCCGGTTGGGGCTGGTTGCTTTTGCTTATTCTGCTGGCACTCATTGGCTGGGCGGTTTACAAATTCTTCTTCCAGGATACTACTCAGTATGAACAGGATAAAAGCCTGGAGCAGGCGCCGGTAGGCATGCTTTTCGTGCACGAAGAACCCATTTACCTGACTTAAATTTTAGCCTGAATTTTCATAACGAGTTATCCGGTTAAAGTCTTTCCGGCTTTAAAATGGTAGGATTTGCCATCCGGAAACTGCCATTGAGTAATATAAAAAGTCGAGCAATCGAGCATTCAACAATCGAACAGTCGAATACCTAACCATCGAAAAATCGAAAACCATGACCACGCATTATACCGACGAAAATAACTTTAACGGCAACCCGGCATCCACCTTGTCGCCCCTGAAATCGCTTAAAAATTTTAAAGTCGCCAAAGATAACCTTGATGTGCGCGGCTGGGAAGTGCTGGGCGCCGATGGCCGTAGGTTGGGCGTAGTAGACGACCTGATCGTGGATGAAGCCCTGATGAAAGTCCGGTATCTGGATGTAGATATTGATAACAGCCTCATCCATAATAACCCCGATCATCATTTGCTCGTGCCCATCGGTTCGGCCCGTCTGCAGGCAGATGGCGACAAAGTGTACGTAAACCACCTTGACCAGATGACCCTGCCGCGCTACCCGCTTTACGGCGGCGGAGCCGTAGCGCCGGAATACGAACGACTTTTACGCGAAACCATGATCAATCCGGACCGGACGCCGGTGGCCGCCGAGCAATCCAAAACCCCGATCCAGTCAGAATTCTATAACCACGAATACTTCGATGAACAGAAATTTTACAACCGGCCGGGTAGCGGCGTAACCAATCCAAATCCGGTGCACCACGATCTCGATACCATTGAAAGATTAATAAGAATGCGGGAAAACGGCAGCCTGACCGAAGAGGAATTTCAGATATTGAAACGCCGGGCAATAGGCATGTAGTGTTGCCGGTTTTTGAGACTGAAACCATACTATTCTGAAGCATTTTCAGAATAGTATGGTTTTTATTTTGTTGTTAATCAGCTTTATTCGTGAATGCGAATATGTATTTTAATCTAATATAGGTAATTAGTATCTTTGCCCTTAATCACTTACCAATTCAACTCCGCATGGATCAATATTCATATATCGCCAATGCGCACGGAGCCTACATCGATGAGTTGTACAAAACTTATCAGCAGGACCCGGAAGCCGTAGATTTCGGCTGGCGCAAATTCTTCGAAGGTTTTGAGTTTTCTCAAAACTACCCGGCCGAAAACGGCCAGGAAACTGCTGTCGCGGCCAAGCCGTCTGCTGCTGCCGGGGCTCCGACCGTTTCCGATAAAGAAGTAAAGGTCTTTCAGCTGATCCATGCGTACCGTACCCGCGGCCATTTGCGCTCTAAAACCAACCCGGTTCGTCCGCGCAAAGACCGCCATGCCATGCTCGATCTGCAGGATTTCGGCCTTTCCGAGGCCGATCTGAACACCACGTTCCAGTCAGGCAGCCTGATCGGGATCGGCGCGGCACCGCTCAAAGACATTGTCGCGGCGTTGCAGAAGATCTATGAGCGCACCATCGGTTTCGAGTACATGTACATCCGCGACCCGAAAGTGCTAAGCTGGCTGCAGGAAAAAATCGAGAAAGATTCCCTGAACTTCAACCCGGGTATCGAATACAAAAAGCGCATTCTTTCCAAACTGAACGAAGCCGTAGTATTTGAGAACTTCCTTCATACCAAATTCTTAGGCCAGAAACGCTTCTCATTAGAAGGTGGCGAAACGACCATTCCGGCCCTGGATGCGATCATCGAAAAGGGCGCCGACTTGGGCGTTAAGGAAGTGGTAATTGGCATGGCGCACCGCGGCCGCTTGAACGTGTTGGCCAACACCATGGGCAAAACCTATGAGCAGATCTTCTCCGAATTTGAAGGCACTGCCGTTCCGGACCTGACCATGGGCGATGGTGACGTGAAGTACCACATGGGCTTCAGCTCGGAAATTGAAACCACATCCGGCAATAAAGTTAATCTGAAACTGGCTCCGAACCCATCGCACTTAGAGGCGGTGAACCCGGTGGTAGAAGGTTTTGTGCGTGCAAAACTCGATACCATGTACGGTAAAGATTACAATAAAATTCTGCCGATCCTGATCCACGGCGATGCCGCTGTTGCTGGTCAGGGTATTGGCTACGAAGTTACGCAGATGAGCCAGTTGGAGGGTTACAAAACCGGCGGAACGCTGCATTTTGTAATTAACAACCAGGTTGGTTTCACCACCGATTTCGAAGATGCCCGTTCATCTATTTATTCTACCGATTTAGCGAAAATAATCGATGCGCCGGTGCTGCACGTAAACGGCGACGATCCGGAAGCGGTGGTTTTTGCTGTTCGTTTGGCAACTGAGTACCGCCAGATGTTCCACGCCGATATCTTCGTGGATATGGTGTGCTACCGCCGTCATGGCCATAACGAAGCCGATGAGCCGAAATTCACCCAGCCTTCGCTTTACAACCTGATTTCCCGCCACAAAAACCCGCGCGAAGTTTACAACGAGATCTTGATCAGCCGCGGCGAGATCGATGCGAAACTGGCCCAGGAAATGGACAAACAGTTCCGCGACATGCTGCAGGCCCGTCTGGATATGGTAAAGCAAAAGCCGCTGCCATACAACTACCAGAGCATGGAAAAAGAGTGGCAGGAATTGCGCCGCTCCAAACCGGAAGACTTCGAGAAATCCCCTGAAACCGGAATTTCCCAAGAGGTAATTGAAAAAGTGGGTAAAGCGTTAACGGTAGTTCCGGAAGGCTATAAACCGCTGAAGCAAATCGAGAAATTGCTGAAAGAGCGGCAGGATATGTTCTTCGGCAGCAAAGTATTGAACTGGGCAGCCGCTGAATTACTGGCTTACGGTTCTATTTTGCTGGAAAACAAAATTGTACGCTTAAGCGGTCAGGATGTGCAGCGCGGAACGTTCTCGCACCGCCACGCCGTATTGCACGACGTTAACACCAGCGAGCCATACAACAGTTTAGACCACATAGCCGAAAAACAAGCCAGCCTTGAGATCTACAATTCCCTGCTTTCTGAGTACGGCGTGTTAGGCTTCGAATTTGGTTACGCTATGGCCAACCCGAATGCCCTGGTTATCTGGGAAGCTCAGTTCGGCGACTTCGCCAACGGCGCCCAGGTAATGATCGACCAGTTCGTGACTTCTACCGAATCGAAGTGGCAGCGCATGAACGGCGTAGTAATGCTGTTACCGCACGGCTACGAAGGTCAGGGCCCGGAGCACTCCAACGCCCGCCCGGAACGCTTCCTGCAACTGGCTGCTGAATACAACATTTTCGTAACCAACATCACCACGCCGGCCAACTTCTTCCACATGCTGCGCCGCCAGTTGGCTCTGCCATTCCGCAAGCCATGCGTGGTTATGTCGCCGAAGTCGTTGTTGCGCCATCCACTGGTTTCTTCCCCAATCGAAGAATTTACCAAAGGTGGTTTCCGCGAAGTGATCGGCGATGATTATGCTACGGCCAAATCGGTAAAAACCGTACTGCTTTGCACCGGGAAAGTGTATTTCGACCTGCTGGAAGAGCAACAGAAAAACAAGCGCAAAGACGTAGCTATTATTCGCATGGAGCAGCTGCATCCGTTCCCGAAAACCCAATTAGCCGCCGAACTGAAGAAGTACAAAGGTGCCAAAGTTTACTGGGTACAGGAAGAGCCGCAAAACATGGGCGCCTGGATGTACATCCTGAACGCCATGCGCGCGGAAGTAGCAGACGTAATTTCCCGTAAACCAAGTTCTTCCCCAGCCACCGGCTACAATAAAGTGCACCAGAAAGAGCAGCGGGAAATTGTAGAACGGGCGTTTAGTTTGTAATATAATGATTTAGGGACGCAATATCGTTGACACAATAATGTAGCAATAATGTAGAGACGCCCTATTAGGGCGTCTCTACCGCGCAAACGACCAGTCAAACGAAAACAGGCCCGAAATAAAAAAAAGAATTAATTCTAAAGCAAAAGAAATGTCATTAGAAGTAAAAGTACCGGTTGTCGGCGAATCGATTTCCGAAGTAACCATAGCCAAATGGCTTAAAAAAGATGGCGATACCGTAGCCATGGATGAAATCATTTGCGAACTGGAATCAGATAAAGCAACGTTTGAATTACCAGCCGAAGCTGCCGGTGTTTTAAGGATAGTAGCGCAGGAAGGCGACACCGTAGAAATTGGCGGTGTACTGTGCACCATTGAACAGACCGGCGTTTCCGGAACCGTTACCCCAAGCCCGTTAGCAACCGACGCAAAATCGGAACCAGCTGCCGGTCAGGCACCTCAGTTTACAGCGCCGGCTGCTGCTCCGGCACCGGCTGCTGCTCCGGCACCGGCTGCAGCTGGCGGCACACTGGATATTAAAATCCCAACTGTAGGCGAGTCGATCACCGAAGTAACCATCTCCAAATGGCTGAAGAACGACGGTGACCAGGTAGCGATGGATGAAGTTTTATGCGAACTGGAATCCGATAAAGCAACCTTTGAACTGCCTGCCGAAGCGGCCGGAATATTGAGAATCGTAGCTGCTGAAGGTTCTACCATTGAGATTGGCGCGGTAATCTGCCGCATCGAAACTTCCGGCGCTCAGGCCGGCGCTGCCGCGCCACAGGCTGCTGCTCCGGCTCCGGCGGCTCAGCCAATGCAGGCTGCTGCCACTTCCGGTGCACAAACCTATGCTTCCGGCACGCCTTCGCCGGCAGCAGGCAAAATCCTTTCAGAAAAAGGCATCAACCCGGCCGATGTACAAGGCTCCGGCCGCGACGGCAGAATTACAAAGGAAGACGCCATGGGCGCGCAAGCCAAACCAGCGCAAGCTGCTCCGGCTGCAAAACCTGCTGCAACTTCAGCTCCTGCCGCTGCATCAACTGCTGCTCCGGTAGCTGGTTCGAGAAATCAGCGCCGTGAAAAAATGACCAGCCTGCGGAAAACCGTAGCGCGTCGTTTGGTGCAGGTGAAAAACGAAACGGCCATGCTTACTACTTTCAACGAAGTAGACATGAAGCCGATCATGGATATCCGGAACAAATACAAAGATAAGTTCAAAGAAAAGCACGAAGTAGGTTTAGGCTTCATGTCGTTCTTCACCAAGGCTTGTACCGTAGCCTTGCAGGAGTGGCCGGCCGTAAACGCGATGATCGACAACGGCGAGATCGTATTCAACGATTTCTGTGACGTTTCTATAGCTGTTTCTTCGCCGAAAGGCTTAGTGGTTCCGGTTATCCGCAACGCCGAGCAGCTGAGCTTAGACGGTATCGAGAAAGAAGTTATTCGTTTAGCCAAGAAAGCCCGCGACGGTAAATTAAGCATCGACGAAATGACCGGCGGTACCTTCACCATCACCAACGGTGGTATCTTCGGTTCCATGATGTCTACGCCAATTATCAACGCGCCGCAATCAGCTATCTTAGGTATGCACAACATCGTGCAGCGCCCGGTTGCCATCAATGGACAAGTTGAAATCCGCCCGATGATGTATTTAGCCCTTTCTTACGACCATAGAATAATTGACGGCCGCGAGTCCGTGAGCTTCCTGGTACGCGTGAAGGAGCTGCTTGAAGATCCGATGCGCTTATTATTAGGCGTTTAATTTGAAATGATAGAAGAGGAGGGAAGAAGGTTTGGCTGAATTTCCTCCTCTTGTTTTTCGATCTGAAATGCGCGGACCCACCCCTAACCCCTCCGAGGAGGGGAATTGGGAATTTGTAGTCGCAAGATTGAATTATTTGAAATAATGCTTTCCAATAAAATATTTGTCATGTTGAGCGATAGCGAAACAACTTGTAGGCTTTTAGCAGAAGCTTTTCTACGGCGAGCCAACAAGGTCCTTCACTAGCGTTCAGGATGACAGGTGTATATGTTGCGAAAGCTTAATGTGGACCCACTTCCGAAGAAAATACATTATCTGATAATTCCCCTCCTCGGAGGGGTTAGGGGTGGGTTAAAAGTATTACGAAAAACCGGAGGCAACTCCCTAATGAAATAAGCAATGAAATACGATGTAACTGTTATCGGTTCCGGCCCCGGGGGCTACGTGGCGGCAATCCGCTGTGCACAGCTGGGCATGAAAACCGCTATAATTGAAAAATACAATGTTTTGGGTGGTACCTGCTTAAATGTGGGTTGTATTCCTTCCAAAGCGCTTTTAGATTCTTCCGAGCATTTCCACAACGCTGCCCATACTTTCAAGGAGCACGGCATTGAGCTGGAAAACCTGCAGGTAAATCTGGAGCAGATGATCAACCGTAAGGCCGGCGTTGTAAAATCGAATAACGACGGGATTACTTATTTAATGAAGAAGAACAAGATCGATGTGTACAACGGTCTGGGTTCTTTCGTGAATAAAAACAAAATTAAAGTAACGCCGGAAAGTGGCGAAGCCCAGGAAATTGAAACCGAAAAAGTGATTATCGCGACGGGTTCCAAGCCAACGGTGCTGCCTTTCCTGCCGGTAGATAAAGAGCGCATCATTACTTCCACCGAAGCCCTGAAACTGAAAGAAGTTCCGAAGCACATGATCATCATTGGTGGCGGTGTGATCGGTCTGGAATTAGGTTCGGTGTATGCGCGCTTAGGTTCTAAAATCACCGTAGTAGAGTTCCTGGATTCCATTATCCCGACCATGGACCGCGCTTTGGGTAAAGAATTGCAGCGCGTTCTGAAGAAAACTTTAGGCTTCGAATTCTTCTTCCAGCATAAAGTAACCGGCGCCACCAATACCGGCGAAGGCGTAAAAGTAACGGCCGAAAACCCGAAAGGCGAAACCGTTACCTTCGAAGGCGATTACTGCCTGGTTTCTATTGGTCGTAAGCCGTACACCGATGGTCTGAACCTGGAAGCTGCCGGCGTACAAATGGCCGAACGCGGAATGATTGCCGTGAACGATCACCTGGAAACCAACGTACCGGGCATTTTCGCCATTGGCGACGTAGTTCGTGGCGCGATGCTGGCTCACAAAGCCGAAGAAGAAGGCGTATTGGTAGCGGAATACATGGCCGGTCAGAAACCTCACATTAACTACAACCTGATCCCGGGTGTGGTGTATACCTGGCCGGAAGTAGCAGGCGTTGGTTTCACCGAAGAGCAACTGAAAGAGCAGGGCCGCGCTTACAAAACCGGTTCGTTTCCTTTCAAAGCCTCTGGTCGTGCCAAAGCTTCCATGGATACCGACGGTTTCGTGAAAGTACTGGCCGATAAGAATACTGACGAGATTTTAGGCGTACACATGATCGGACCGCGTATTGCCGACTTAATTGCCGAAGCCGTAGTTGCGATGGAATTCCGGGCTTCCGCGGAAGACATTGCAAGAATGAGCCACGCGCACCCGACCTACACCGAAGCGATGAAAGAAGCCTGCTTAGCCGCCACGGAAAACCGTGCGATCCATATTTAACAAATCTGGAAATTTGAAGATGTGAAAATTTGAAAATTGTTTTTAGATTCAACATCATCAGTTTTCTTTTACTGAAATGCCTCCTGGTACTGCCATTCCGGGAGGTATTTTTTTGCCCTGATTTTTTTGAGGGTTTGGGATAGCTTTAGGGTTTAAAATGACTATTTTAAGGTTCTCATAAGATAGCTTGATGGCTTTTTAAATTTTACGACATGGATGTAAGAGATCAGTTAACTGAAAAGATAACTGAGGTTTTAACGACTATTGAAGGGTATAAAAATCTAAATGGAATTACATGGTTCTATGAAGAGGCAACGACTGTTTTGTTTAGGCTTCAGGAAAAAGTTATAAATGGGGAGAAGATAAAATTAGAACTACAGAATTCACTTTTTTATCTTATTACTATCACTGATAGGCTATCAGAAGATTCAATACTTAGCAAACAACTTTGGAAAATTGATTCCTTAATCAAAGACTATATTTGGGAAAGGTTCTAATTCCGATTCTAAACCGAAACTAATTTAATTGCCCTTTGCTGGAATAAATTGAATTACTATGCCTTTCGGGGCATGGAGCAGCATAACCCAACCCCACCAGAATCAGTATGCAACAACACCTGAAAACTACTTATGTTTAAAGGCAAAACATACTTCATGAAAAAACACCTCAACCTCGAATTCAACGAGAAGCTAAGCATAAACAAAGCCGGCAAGCACGTGCGCGACGGGCTTTCTACGGCCATCATTTTAGGCGACAACCTCTGGATTGCCTGTGACGAACGGAGCAGCCTCGAACGCCTCACCCGCACCGATAAGGACACCTTCGGCAATCACCAATCCTTCGATTTAACCGAGTTCCTGGAATTGCCCGATGCCGACAGCGAAATAGATGTGGAAGGCCTTGGGTTTGAAGACCATTACCTGTGGCTCGTAGGTTCGCATAGCCTGGCCCGGAAGAAACCCAGAAAAGCCGATACGCCGGAAAAACAGATCAAGCGGCTGGCGAAAGTAAAAGACGATCCGAACCGCTATTTGCTGGCGCGTATTCCGATGGTGAAAGACAAGGAAACCGGCGAATACGTATTGCGCAAAGAATGCCCGCACCCCGATATCCCGAACGTGAAATTGCACGCTGCCCAACTGGTAAGCTACGGCGATAAAAACAAATTAATGAGCGTACTGGCCAACGATATTCACCTGAAACCTTTCCTGAACATTCCCGGCAAAGACAACGGTTTCGATATTGAAGGCCTGGCCTTGAGCAAAGAAAAGATCTTTATCGGTTTGCGCGGTCCGGTTTTGCGGGGTTGGGCCATGATCCTGGAAGTGGCGATCGAGGATACCAAATCGGCGCATTTCAAGCTGAAACCCATCGGCGAAAAAGGCGCATTCTACAAAAAGCATTTCCTGCACCTGGAAGGCATGGGCATCCGGGAATTACGCGTAATTAAAAACGATCTGCTTATTCTGGCCGGCCCTACCATGGATCTGGACGGAACCATTTCGGTTTACCGGTGGAAAGATGCCATGAAGCAGGAGTCAGAAGCCATGGTGCACCGCAAAGAACTGGAACGCTTATTCGACGTGCCGCATGGCTCCGGCGATACCAGCGGCCAGGACAAAGCCGAAGGCATGGCACTCTACGACGAGAGCCACGTATTAATTGTATTCGACAGCCCAACAGAAAAACGGAAAACCGGAGATAACGGAGTAGTAGCCGATATTTATAAACTCTGAAAACGGTAAGTTTGGAGCCGCTAAAACCGACCTTTGCCAGATTTTGATCCGGTGGCACACTGGCCTTGGGGTAAATGCGTAGGAAAGAAGTAAACAAAACTGGTTTGCTTCAGAAGATCTTATTTTCCTTTGCAGTTATTTTGCTTTCCACCGGCTGCTTGCAGCTGCAGGCTTATTCGGTGCTTACACACCAGGCCATGATCGATGCAGTATGGAGCAAAGAGATCGTGCCGGTGCTGGAAGAACGGTTTCCGGGAGCTTCTGCCGGGGAACTGAAAGAGGCGCACGCCTACGCATACGGCGGCGCCATTGTGCCCGATATGGGGTATTATCCCTTCGGAAGCCGCTTCTTTACCGACCTGGTGCATTACGTACGCACCGGCGATTTTACCCGGAATTTAATTTCTGAAGCAACGAACCGCAACGAACTGGCTTTTGCTCTGGGTGCGCTGGCGCATTACCACGGCGATATTCAGGGGCACAAACTGGCAACCAACCTGAGTGTGCCGCTGGTTTATCCTAAAACCGGCAAGCACTTTGGCCATGTAGTTACCTACGAAGATGATCCGGTAGCGCACATGCGTATGGAATTCGGGTTTGATGTGCTGCAGGCGGCCCGGGGCAATTATGCGCCCCAAGCTTACCGCGATTTTATTGGCTTTAAAGTGGCCGGAAATGCATTGGAACGGGCATTTTATAAAACGTACGGACTTCGACTCAAACAAATTTTTGTGTACCTGCCGCTGGCTGCGCTCGTTTTCAAAGTCTCGGTGAAAGTTGTTTTGCCGTTTTTTACCGGCATTGCCTGGGAGTGGATAGATAAAGACGCGCTGAAAAATAAAGACGGCACCGCAAACCAGAAAGTAGCGCATTTGCTCCGCCGAAGCAGTTTTGACGAAATGCTTCTCCGGAATAGCGATGGGCCTAGCCTTTCGACCAAGCTTTTAGCTATGGGTTTCAGGTTTGTGCCTAAGGTCGGATTGCTGAAGACGCTCAATTTCAAGATTCCCACCTCCGAAGCCGAAAGCCTTTTTGCGGACAGCTTTGATGCGGCCCTGCACCAATACCGCTTTTCGCTGCAAAGCCTGCCGGAAAATCTGCCTGCTTTAACCGATTACAACCTCGATACCGGTTTTGAAGCGCATAGAGGCGAATATTCTCTGGCGGATGAAACGTATTCGCGCTTACTCCTGAAACTCTCCGACAAAGGTTTTAAAACTGCTCCGGCTACGTTGAGCGCCGACGGCCTTCACTATTTTGCCACGCAGCCACCATCCGATTGCCGCATGGAGAAAAAGCAGTGCCGCAAAACCAAAGCCATGCTGCAACAGCTGCAACAAATAAATAAGCCAGGCAATAAATAAAAAACAGTATCCTTTCCTACCCAAAAAACCGTAAAACGCTTCGATCTTCTCCCGCAACAAACCAATCCGGCATTTGAAACCTGAAAAAGAAGAAAAATCGGGCAAGCTACCGCTCTATCTTACCTTAGGCATAGTTTTAAGCATACTGGCAGCGTATTTTTTCTGGCCGGCCTTCGGCGAAACCGTGCGCGAAGGCTGGGAAGTATTGCTTTCGGGTGACCAGGAAAGAATTTCTGACTGGGTGATGCAATTTGGTTTCTGGGGGCCGTTCTTTATCATTCTGTTTATGGTGCTGCAAATGTTTTTGTTTGTAGTAAATGTAATGCTGCTGATAATTGTAGCGGTGCTGGCTTATGGTCCGGTCTGGGGTTCCTTGCTTTCGCTGTCCGGAATTATAATTGCTTCTGTAATTGGTTATTTTATTGGAAAGGTGTGGGGAAGTAAAGTGGTGCATAAATTTATTGGCAGGAAATCCTCCGCCAAAGTAGAAGCCGCAATAGCGCGTTACGGCATCTGGGCGGTAATTATTGCGCGTGTTTCGCCCTTTCTTTCCAACGATGCCATCAGTTTTATAGCCGGTGCCGGCAATATGCCTTTTCTGAAATATATGGGAGCAACCATCGCCGGTATTACGCCGCTCATCGCTTTCATTGCCTTTCTGGGTAACGATTTGGAACAGCTTAAAACCGGCCTGATCTGGGTGTCGGTGGTATCAATTCTGGGCTTCATCATCTACTATTTCTACGACCGCAACAAGCGAAAGAAAGCCGGCAAGATTGAAAAACGGTAGGCTTTAAATGTGGGAAAAGTACTGAAAAACAGTAGGCTTCAGCCATAAAAAAGCAGCCCCGGTATATGGATATTTGCTTGACGGGATTTATAATCCCGTCTTTACCGAGCCGTGGGATTTGTAATCCCACTTTCTAAAAATTAACTTGACTATGTATTTGTCACTGCATAAAAAACAGCCCCGGTGTCATCAGACACCGGGGCTGTTTTTTGTAATAGGTCTAAATTTAAAGATCGAAATTAATGGCTACCGGCCGAGCTTCCTTCCTCGTTCGGATTCTGGCGGGTACGGGGCGGGAACTCGCCGGCGTGCATGTGGTCGCCGCCGCTTTTCAGTTTTCCGGGAGGGGTACCCCCTTCGTAGCCTTTATAGGCATCCGGCGTGCCGGAGGTTCCGGAACTGCTGCCGCTGCCCTTGCTCTTATTCTTTATCCAGGCATTCTGGTTGTTGCCCCTGTGCGGATCGTTATAAGTGGATTGGCCTTTATGATCGGATTGCGGGCCATGGCCGGCGCCCCCGCTGCTTTTTCCGCCGCCGTTACCTTCGGTTTTACCGCCCATGTGGTTGGCCACGCCGCCTTCACGCTTCACCGATTGGTCTTGCTTCCCGGTTAACGGGTCTACGCGGAAATCGTCGCCTAAATGAAGGCCGGTTGTCCGCTCTTCACTGCGTTGGTCGCGGCTGGAGCCGTCCTTTAAACTGCCATGGCCGCGAACTTCGCCGGCTTCGGTATGGGAGCGGATGCTATTTTCCGGCGTTTCGGCTTTGGCGCCCTGTTCGCCGGCTAAGCTTTGCCGTTCGCCCGGTCCGCCACCCTGACGGCCTTCTTTATTTCCATGTCCGGCGGTGTGGTCGCGGTGACCACGTTCGCCACTTTCTTGCTTCTTATTTTTCATAGCTTTCAATTTTAAGTGAATCGAAATGCGGTAAACGCTTTAAAAAGCTGCCGCATTAATACTTTACGAACCACCGTCACCCAGGTTCTTGCGGGCTTTGCACTTCTTAATTAAATGCTTATCATTTTCTGAAGTAATCCGGCCTTTTAAATGAAACCAGACCCTACGCTTATCCGATATAGAAAGTCCGGGGCTTTATGTGCGCCGCTTTTCCAGTACTACCTTCAACCTTTAATTTTTTTTATATTATGAGAAATCCAAACAATCCATCTTCTATGCACAACAGCTATCAGGAAGGCAGTTCAAACCAAAATATGGGCTCCAACATCGGCGGGTCTTCGAACATAGGCGGTAGCTCCGGCTTCGATTCCGGTTCTTCTTCGGGTATGATGAACAACCTGAACAAAATTCCGGACATGCTGAAACAGGCCGGCAATTCGGTTACCAAATCGGTGGGCAACTTAAGCACTACCCAGAAAGTTATTGGCGGCGCTTTACTGGTGCTGGGAGCCGGCTGGTTATCGACCCGTTCCAAAAACGACTTCGGCCACCGCAAAACCGGCCGCCGGTAAGCTAATACATAATGCAAACAAAAAGCCCGGTAGTTTTACCGGGCTTTTTGTTTATAATAATTTCAATATTGAAGAAAGTAGATCCTAAATAAGCATGGAGTTAGCAAGCTGGTAATCAATTTAGGTAGCCGAACCTTAAATTTCAAACAGATTGCTCGCGGCTTCAGCCCTGATTCTAGCTGAAGTTTTAATGAACAAGCGTTTTCCTGTACAAGAATCTATTGCTGTTTGCTATAGCTAACGGTTAGCATATTTTCTAAACGAGCTGTAAAGCTTTATGTCCGCGCTTTTCCAGATATTGCTGATGGTATTCTTCGGCCCGGTAAAAAGTGGCAGCCGGACAGATCTGAGTTACAATTGGTCGGTTCAGGTATTTGGTAGTTTGCTGCAGGAAAGCCCGGGAGGTTTGCGCGGCTTCGTTCTGCGAAGGGCTATGGTAGAAAATGGCCGAACGGTACTGCGAACCAACATCGGAGCCCTGGCGGTTCAGCGTGGTAGGGTCATGAAGTTGCCAGAAAGCTTCCAGCAATTCATCGTAAGAAACCTGCGACGGATCGTAAAGCACTTCCACTGCTTCGGCATGGCCGGTAGTGTCCGAACAGACTTCTTCGTAGGTGGGGCTTTCGGAGGTGCCCCCCATGTAGCCCACACACGTGGCTGTTACACCTTTAAGCTGCCGGAAAACAGCTTCAACCCCCCAAAAATTGCCGGCCGCAAAAGTGGCTTTCTCCATACCGCTAAAATAAAAGTTTGTACTACGAAACAGGTTTATGAATACTGGCTTGGAGTATACATGCGTATAAATACCTCCCCCGGGACTTATACGGCTCAGTTAAATTTAAGTAAACAAAATTTTAAATTTTTTTAAATAATGTATGAACCCGGCAAAGTAAAAGCAGTAAAAGCAAGGGCAACAACAAGGCTATGGAAGAATTTTTCGAGGCGTTACTGGGTACCCAGGGTGATATTACTTGGTGGCAAATGGGTCTCCGCGCCGTTATCGTGTTTATTGCCGCCCTGATAATCCTGCGCACCGGCGACCGGCGGGTATTTGGTAAAAACACGGCTCTTGACATTGTAATGGGCATCGTGCTGGGCTCGGTACTGAGCCGGGCCATAACCGGCAATGCCCCTTTCGGGCCGGCGCTTTTTACTTCGGTGGTTTTAATGGGGCTGCACCGGATTACCGCTTACTTTGCCTTTCACTATCCTAAATTCGGTAAACTGGTTAAGGGCCGGGAACTGCAACTCATAAAGAACGGGCAATTTCAGGAAGACGCCCTGGCGCAAGCCAAAATTACGAGAAACGACCTGGAGGAAGCTACCCGCCAAAACAGCGTAGAAAACCTGCAACAGGTGAAAGATGCCTTTATTGAGCGGAACGGCAGCATCAGTATTATTAAAGCCGACTAAACAAACCCGATTCATTCTTTAAGTGATTTTTACGATCCTGCTTTTCGGCGCTGAAACAACCGTAGTATCTGCTTTGCGTTTATGTTGTACTACGTTTATGGGGCTAATTTTTAACCAACAGAAAAGATCATGAGAAACAAAAAACAGGAACAAAACCATAATTCGCTTTGGATGGCGCTTGCCGGAGGCCTGGCTGGCGCCTGTGCGCTTACGCTGGTGCACGAAACCGTGCGGCGCCTGAACCCGGATGCACCCCGCATGGATGTGCTGGGCATGCGGGCCCTGGCAAAAACGATACGGGCTGCAGGCCACGAACCGCCTGCCGAAGACAAGCTTTTCGGCTGGACCATGCTCGGAGACATTGTTTCGAATGCGCTCTATTACAGCCTGACGGGTACGGGTAAAGGCGTTTGGCTGAAAGGGCCGGCCCTGGGCCTTGCGGCCGGTGTGGGCGGCGTAATGCTGCCGGGGCCATTGGGTTTAGGCGAAGGGCCCAGTAACCGGACCACCCAAACCAAAGTGATGACGGTGGCCTGGTACCTGCTGGGAGGAATAGCAGCAGCAGCGGCTACGCACTGCCTTACCAGTTTGGCAGATCGTAAAGAATAAAGCGGAGGCCGGGAGATTAAGAATAAAACAAGGCCCGGCTTTAAGAAGAGCCGGGCCTTGTTTTAAAACTTATCTTGTTCAATGGTTTAAAATTGGTTCACCGGTGGCTTTCAGGTTAATGAACGCCGCGGCCGGAACCGCTTTTCTTGCCACCGTGGTCGTGTTTGTTAACGGTTGCCCACGCGCGTTTTTCTGCTTCTTTATCGCTTACGCCGCGTTTTTCATAGCTTTCTTCAATATGTTCGGCCTGCCGTTTTTGTTTGTCGGTATAAGCCGATTTATCTCCTCTTGGCATATATTTTACCCTTTCTTTTTAAATGAACGGATGGTTTTTCATAGGTTTTGCTACCGTTTTTCTCGGCTGCTTAACCTATTTAAGTATACGAAAATGGAGAAATTTAAGGGAGTTGTGTATTTAAGGAATCTGCTAAAAAATAGGATTATATAGTTAAAATGTAGATAAAGTTATAAATGCGGCAGATTTTCCTGTTTTTGTCATACAAAAAAGTTAATTTTGGAACTTGTAACCAAAACTACTCACAGATGACGAAAGCATTTAGCCTCTTTTTGCTGGTTTTCTCGCTGGCGATTACCCAGGGTTTTTCGCAGGCAACCAGTAATCCTGCGCCAACAGAAACCCGCGATCAGGAAAGAAAGACGGAACCTCAGAAATTGGAGGCCAGCCTTAGCCCGGCTGAACAGGCGGAACGCGATATGCTGGTTCCGCGCAAGTACCAGGAGCAACTGGCTATTGAAGCGTCCAAACCTATCAAGTACGGACCTGCCAATGGTACCCGGAAAACCTACCACAAAAAATCTTCTTCCCGCAAGAAATACTACAGCCGGAAGCGCAGTACTTCCAGCCGGAGACGCTAAGCAAATAGCTTTAAAACAGTACGGAAAGCTGCCCCAAAACCGGGTAGCTTTTTTTTTGCTGCTTTTGCTGCTGTATTCTGAATGCGGAAAAAGGATGTGATTAAAGCGGCGGCGCGTTATTTCCTGCTACCGCCTTGGAAGATAAAGCATCGGGATAAAGAAAAGCCCTGATTGGTTAGATCAGGGCTTTAAAAGTAAAGGTGAAATGATGTTCCAGGGAATATCGCCTTTTAGTATCTTAAGATAGCCAGCCTAATTTCTTACCCTGCTGGTTATAAATAATGCCGGTTTTGCTCACAAACAACGGTGCGATCTGCGAACCCTGCACCATGAAAGGGAAATCTTCGTGGTTGGTTTGGGTAAGCTGCCCGATCACCAGCAACTGGTTATCTTTAACCCGAACCAGGTTCCCGCGGGTGGTAATGAAGTATTCTTCTTTTGGCGCATTTTTAAAGGTTACTTTGCTCAGAATAAACCGGTTATCAAGCGCCACTTGTTGGGCCGGAGCCTGTTTTGGCTGCACCTGGGTAATTACGGCTTTGGTTTTCGGGATATTTCTTACCTGAGCCGGCTTATCGGAAACCACCGAATTGGTAGCCAGCATCTGGTTATTGGCATTGCGCCACCCATTGCCAATGGCAGCCAGCCGGGAAGTCCGGCCCGGGTGCGTGTGCGAATCTCTGTCGTCGGAAAGCACCGCCATGGCTGCCTGGGCATCGGCTAAGGAAGCGCCCATTTTACGCAGCACAAACCCTGAAAACTCATCGGCTTCCAGTTCATCGGCCGGGTTGCTGCCGCCTCTTACCAACGTATGGCCGTTTAAGTGGTGACCAATTTCGTGGGCCAGAATACTAACGGCAGCCCAGTCGGTGCGCGAAGCATTGTTTACTTCGTTTAAAAACCGGGTGTTGTACAGGATATAGCGTTGGCCGTTTAAAATTACCGCGGCCGCATTATCGATATTGGCTTCGCGCATCTCGAAACGCGGGGTTAACCCTACTACATCAATAATCTCCTTTACAATGTCGCGGGCGCCGCGGATTTTGGCCGTGCGGTTATTCTGTTGGGCAAAAGCAATTTGCGGCGTGGTTGAAAGGGTGGTTAACCCTAACAACAGCGCGATATAGTAGTATCTTATTTTCTTATTCATAGTTCCTGCTTTCTCTCTAAACGCGACTGAAACCGGGTTTCTTGCATCGCTGTATTGAAACAAATCTGAAGCCGATAAGTGCAAATTTGCGGCCAGAGTTTTTATACGCAAAAGGGTAGGGTTTTGACGTAAGGAACAGACTAAGTGGTTAAGAACAGGAATTGATAAAGCTGAAGACCGAAAAGAAAAATAAAGCAAAAAGCCAGCCATCACTGGCTGGCTTTTTATTGCTAAAAGGTAGCGTTATGCTATAGTTTCGTGAATTTTATGGTTTGGCTTACCTGATTTTCTCTGATCAGTTTTGCTACGTATTGCCCTTTGGCTATGGTGCGTCCTTTTTCCCAGGTTACTTCCTGCAAACCGGCGGCCTTGCCTTGTAAACTTACCCGATCTACTTCCTGGCCTAAAGCATTAAGAATAACCAACGTCTGCTTGGCTGTATGATGCAGGTTTACCTTAAAAATAATAGCATCCTGAAAAGGGTTTGGGTAGGCAAGAATGCTTTCAGCTTTGTTGCGGGCATTTGTTATTCCTGTAGCTGTGCCTGAGCTTGTAACCATTACCGCCATGGTTTGGGTGCTGAAGCCCATCAGCGGGCAGGCATTGTCCGTTACTTTAACGGTAAAGTAGTAGGGTACACCGGTGTTAACAGTGGCTGATGGTGTCCAGGTTAATGTTCCGGCATGGTTCCCTCCGGATGAAGGCGTAAAAGTAGCGCCGGGTAAAACAGAAGGAGCATCAGTGGTAAGCTGCACGATATCACCAGCATTGCTGTCAATTCCTGTCAGTTGCAGGTTTAATGTTCCTCCGGGCCGCACCGTTATTATATCGGTATTATTAATTGCCTGATTATTGGCTATGCTTGTAAAGGTCGGGTTAGCATTGGCAGCATTATCTTTAATTATAATAATCATATCGCGGGTGGTGGTACCAACAATTACAGGAGCGCCTCCAAGGTGGCGCCATTCAGTTACTTTTACAGCTACGGTATATTTGTTCTTGTCCGGCCCAAAAGTTGAGTAAGCCGGCGCTACAAAGGAAATTACCCCGGTTTTCGGATCAATGGTAAATGGCGTTGATGAGGGAAGAGGGGTCTGCGCAGAATAGCCGGGATTGTAGGTTACAGCCGTATTGGCTGCACTTAAGGCAGGTACCAGCGAATAGGAAAGCGAATCGCCATCTTCATCCGATGCCTTGTAGCTTAACGTTGCAGGCATATGCTGGTTTAATATGGGTACCACTGGTGTCAGGGGATTAAATTTCGCTGAATTATTAACCAGCTGGGTCTGATTATCAATTCTGAGGTAGGCTTCTACGTACATAGCCGGCTGAGATGGTACATTAACCGTTACAGGTCTGACCCCGTCGAACAATACACTCAACGTCCAGTCACTACAATTCATTTCAGCAGGAGAAAAAGTGAACGTTGCCTGGTAGGTGAATTTCTGATAATTAACGCTGGTGGAAGTACAGGTATTGGATGCTGAAGGGCAATAAGGAGTACCTACAGTTCCGGTGGTCGGGTTTAATTTGTTCAGGTTTATAGTGCGCCCTTGGTTGCAGCCCTGAGAAACAATTTTAAGCGGGTAAGTGGCAGATTCCGTGGCACCCGAACAATCCCTGTGATAAGTAAGTTGAACTACGTAGGTACTGTAGGCGATCTGGGTATAGGTAAGTTCTGAAGCCATCTGGTGAGAGGCGAAACTTTGGGTTCCACTTAAGATGCCCAGTAAACAAATTAAAACAGGGAGTAATTTTTTGGTCATATATTATAGTTATGATTTAGGTTTATTATTTATTTCAAAATATAAGTGGTTTTTACTCGATAATAATCTTCTTTACCGCCGAGGCTTTCTCGTTAAACACCTTCAGTAAATAAACCCCTT
>NZ_VTWT01000008.1 GCF_008727925.1 Adhaeribacter soli
GGTAGATGTCGGTACGCCCGGCTTCTCGGCTGGTCAGGCAGACTACACTTCTCTGACCTTGGATGGCAGCGGTACCCCTTATGTAGCTTACCAGGATGGAGGCAATGGCAATAAATCTACCGTGAAGAAGTTTAACGGCACAAGCTGGGTAGATGTCGGTACTCCCGGCTTCTCGGCTGGTGTGGTATATTACACTTCCCTGGCGCTGGATGGCAGCGGCGCACCTTATGTAGCTTACATGGATGATGAAAAGGGCAGTAAAGCTACCGTGAAGAGGTTTAACGGCACAAGCTGGATAGATATAGTTACGCCCGGCTTCTCGGTTGGTCGCGCTAATTACACTTCCCTGGCGCTGGATGGCAGCGGCACCCCTTATGTAGCTTACGCGGATGGAGGCAATTTCTATAAAGCTACCGTGAAGAAGTTTAACGGCACAACCTGGGTCAATGTCGGTACTCCCGGCTTCTCGGCTGGAGTGGTATCTTACACTTCCCTGGCGCTGGATGGCAGCGGCACCCCTTATGTAGCTTACGTGGATGGAGGCAATGGCAATAAAACTACCGTGAAGAAGTTTAACGGCACAAGCTGGGTAGATGTCGGTACGCCCGGCTTCTCGGCTGGTTCGGCAGACTACATTTCCCTGGCGCTGGATGGCAGCGGCACCCCTTATGTAGCTTACCAGGATAGAGGAAATGGTCTTAAAGCTACCGTGAAGAAGTTTAACGGCACAACCTGGATAAATGTAGGTACTCCCGGTTTCTCGGCTGGTCAGGCAGACTACACTTCCCTGGCGCTGGATGGCAGCGGCACCCTTATGTAGCTTACCAGGATGGAAGCAATGGCTATAAAACTACCGTGAAGAAGTTTAACGGCACAACCTGGGTAGATATAGGTACTCCCGGCTTCTCGGCTGGTGTGGTATATTACACTTCCCTGGCGCTGGGTGGCAGCGGCACCCCTTATGTAGCTTACCAGGATGGAGGCAATGGCAATAAAGCTACCGTGATGAAGTTTAACGGCACGATTTGGGTAGATATAGATACGCCCGGCTTCTCGGCTGGTCAGGCAGACTACACTTCCCTGGCCTTTAAAAACAGCAAACTATATATTGCCTACAACAGCGGTGGTGCGTTTGCCAAAACTTTTTCCCTTAATACGGCTGCCCCAACCGATATTACATTATCGGCTACAGCCATTTACGAGAATGTGGCGGCCAACAGTACGGTGGGCACGCTTACCTCTATCGACATCGACACCGGCGATATGCATACTTATACCCTGGTAAGCGGTGCCGGCAGCACCGACAATGCTTCCTTTAACATCTCCGGCAACGCGCTTCGCATCAATAACTCCCCGGATTACGAAACCCAAAACAGCTACAGCATCCGGATAAGAACCACCGACAGCCATGGCCTGTTTTTTGAAAAAGCCTTCACCATTAACATAGTTGATGTATATGATTCTCCAACCATTACTTCCTTTACTCCAACCAGCGGACCGGTAGGTTCAATCGTTACCATTACCGGGACCAATTTTACCGCAACTACAAACGTTCTGTTTGATGGTTCCGTTCGCGCAACTACACTTACAGTAAATTCAGCAACCCAGATTACCGCCACTGTGCCGGCAGGCGCTGTTACAGGGTTTCTAATAGTAGTTGGTAATTCACCCTATTGGGAATATAGCGATGACATCTTTATAGTTACTACACCTATTACTATTACTACAGATCCTATTTCACCAACAAGTTTCTGCGCCGGCAGCAACGTTACAGTTCCTTTCACAGCTACCGGTCCTTTTGCTTCGGGTAACGTTTTTACCGCCCAGCTTTCCGATGCCAGCGGCAGCTTTACTTCGCCTACAACCATTGGAACGGTAACCGCTACCACTTCCGGCAACATTTCAGCTACCATGCCGGCCGCCCAAACCGCCGGAGCAGGTTACCGCATCCGGGTTATTGCTTCTAACCCGGCAACCACCGGCACCGACAACGGCAGCAACCTGACGGTTATGGGGCGGATCGCTACTCCAATAGCTACTGCTTCCAGAACTGCTTTGGGCCAGTGGGATAATGCCACGCTCACTGTTTCCAATCCAGACCCGAATGCTACATATACCTGAAACGGCACCGGCGTAAGCAACCAGACCGGCACCAGCATTACCGTAACCCCGGCTACGGCAGGGGCGCACACCTATACCGTTACTGCTACGGCAAATTCAGGCTATTGCACGCAGGCGGGTAGCGGCTCGGTTACGGTTACCGTTACCAATTACACCTTCGGAACCGGCCCTGTTTCTAACAGTACTTCCGGCAGCAGTCGTGGCCCGAACGGTGCCATCAATTTCCAGCGTACGGCCATGCTTTATAAAGGCTCCGATTTCCCGGACCTGCCGGCCGGAACCGTTAATTATTTTGGCTTCAGTATTGGTACGCCGGCAGCAACGGCGGCCAGCGGCAACATTAAGGTTTATATGGTGAATACTTCCGATGCAATTTACAGCCGCGGTACCACCTGGACCAGTATCATTTCTTCTCCTTCGGCTATGGCCCTGGTTTATGATGGTCCGTTAACCATTCCGGCTGCTTCCGGAACGTTCAATATCATGCTGCAAACGCCCTTTAACTATACCGGCGGAAACTTTTATTTAGCATATGAATGGAGCACCACAACCCGTTCGGCGGTTTCGGCGATTTACAATACCAACAACGAACTGCCGGCCAGCCTGGTAACCGTAACTGCTACAACCCTGGCGGGTACTGCTACTCTTACCGGAAGCAGCGCTTTCCGCCCGGTACTCATCCTCGGTTACCCTACTCCCGGCAGCGACATGAGCGTGATGGGCGTTTTCGCGATGGGAAAAATGGCATTAACGAGCGGCGCCAGGTCTATTCAGGCCCGGGTAAAAAATACGGGTACCACCACTTTAACCAACCGTACCATTTCTCTTTCCATTACCGGAGCCAATACCTTCAACACTTCAGTTTTGGTAAGCTCATTAGCCCCAGGCGCTGAGAGAACGGTTGCTTTTCCGGCATTTGCTCCTACTGTACTTGGCTCTAACAACCTGGTGGAAGTAAGTGTGGCCGCAGACGATGTTTCAGGCAATAACTCAAAACAGGTAAATATGGTGGTTACGCCATCAACGCAGGGCTATGCTCAATACCCTACTGTTGCCAACGCACTACCGGTGGTAAATACTGCTTTTGAAGGAAACTACCCGCTTACGAACCCAACTCCTGCTACCCGGAACGCCAATTTTCTGGCAGCCTTCAGGGCAACTGGACCTACAGCCGTTACGGCAGTAAATGCCTATGTACCGGGTCCGGCTTTCAGCCCTAATATAAATACTACCGGCGTTACGGTCTATGGCGTGGTGCTGAATGCCGCTGGCGTGGAAGTAGCCCGTTCGGCCAATAAAGTGCTTGCTGCCACTGACCTGGATAAAATGGTTAACTTCCCGATTACGGTACCGCCAACCTTCTCTAACAATGAGGTTTATTACATTGGTATGGCTCAGCCAGCTCAGGCCTTACCTGCAAATGCTCCGGCAACGATCTACCCGATGGGCGCTCAGAAAGAAAACAGCGGTTTGTATTGGATCCAGGCTTTTTACCGGTCTGCAGAAGGCAGCAATACAGCCCCGGTCGACCTCTTTGATGCGTATAAATTTGTGCTGGAAGCAGAAATTGGAACTGTTAATTTTACTTGGACGGGTGCCACTTCCACCGATTGGAACACGGCAAGCAACTGGAGCAACAACAGCGTACCAACAGCCTCCAGCGATGTGGTAATTCCATCCGGCGTTTCGCGCTACCCGGTTATCTCTTCCGGCACGGCTCTGGCCAAAGATTTGACGATCGCCTCGAGTGCAAGTTTAACGGTTAACGGCGGTACGTTGGAAGTAAAAGAAGACTTCACCAACAACGGCGCCTTTACAGCTACCGGCGGCTCTGCGACTTTCTCCGGCTCAGTCCTGCAGGTTATCGGGGGAACAAACCCTTCCACTTTCCATGATCTGACCATCAGCGCAGCGGGTGCAAGCTTAGCCGGACCTGTTTCTGTTCAGCGGGTGCTCACGTTAAATGGCAACCTGAACACGAATGGCAATACCTTTACACTGCTCTCGAATGCAACTGGTACAGCCATGGTAGTGAATGCGGGTGGGGTAGTGAACGGCACGGCTAAAGTGCAGCGCTACATCAACCCTGCCCTGAACGCAGCAGCAGGTTACCGCCACTTCGCTTCTCCGGTTACTTCAACTACGGTGAGTGATTTAGTAACAGGTGGCTTTACGCCGGTAGTGAACCCGGCTTACAACACGGCTACCAAGCCGGGAACGGTGCGTCCTTTCCCAACCGTATTCCAGTACAACCAGAGCCGCTTAACCAACGACAGCGCTGCTACCATGGACTTCGGCTTCGGCTGGGAATCTCCGGCTTCACTATCTTCAGCTTTAACGCCGGGCAGAGGCTACTCGGTAAACATTCCTGCTTCCCAGACAGTGGATTTCACCGGTACTTTGAACAACGGCACCGTAACGGTTACAGGCTTAGGCAGAGGAGCAACAGCAGAATCGGGGTGGCATTTACTGGGTAATCCTTATCCTGCTCCGATCGACTGGGACAACATCACTGTTCCTTCGGGCATGATGGATGCGGTGTATGCTTTCCGTTCTTCTTCTGCTTACAACGGTGCTTATGCTGCTTACGTGAACGGAGTAGGATCTTTGACCGGTGGCGTAATTCCGGCCATGCAGGCCTTCTTTGTACGCACCACTGCTCCTGTGGCTTCCTTCAGCTTTACCAATGCAGCAAGGCTTACTTCTTACCAGAATCCTTCTTTTTACCGGACTACTGAAACCCGTCCTTTACTTCAGCTTTCTGCTTCTAAAGGTCAGCAGCAGGATGAAGCCTACGTGTACTTAGAGCAGGGAGCAACTTCAGGTATGGACAACAGCTTTGATGCTTTCTCGCTGCCGATGGGAGCGGTACGGGTATTTACCTTAGCCGGTACTTCCCAGCTTTCCATCAATGGTTTGGGGTATGCAGCAGCTCCGCAACAGATTCCTTTAGTAGTGGAAGGAGTAGCCGGAGCTTATCAGCTTAAAGTAGAGCAGCTCTTAAACCAGTTCCAGGTACAATTGGAAGACAACCAGCTCAATACCATGCAGACGTTGACTTCTGCTACTGTTTACTCCTTCTCGCATGCAGGCGGAAGCACGGCAAATCGTTTTGTGCTGCACGTTGGTGCAAGAGTAAGCGGTATAGCGGAGGCAGTAAAAAGTATGGAAGTGAAGCTTTATCCGAACCCAAGCCAAGGTAAGTTCCAGCTCCAACTCTCCGGACTAAAAGCTTCTTCAGCTGAAATGACCATTACTGATCTTGCCGGTAAAACCATCCTGCAGAAAAAGGTAAAAGCCAATGGCGGCACGATCTCCGAAGCGGTAGAATTGAAAGCGGCTAAGGGAATTTACCTGCTCCAGATCAAAGCCGATCAGCAGGTAATTACCCGGAAAATAGTAATTGAGTAAAACCGTATAATTTGAAATATTGAAAGCAGCAGATCTAAAACCCTGCTGCTTTTCCTTACAAAAAATATATTATGAAGAATAACAGTATCAAAGCATTGCTGTCAACCGCTTTTATGACGGTAATTACAGCTTCAGCCTGGGCACAAGGTAGCCCGGGAAATGGGGGTCCTACTCCTACCGATATTCCCATTGATGGTGGTATCAGCCTTCTTGCTGCAGGCGGAGCTGCCCTGGGTATTCATAAAATGAGAAAAAGATTTCAGAAGTAAATTTATGCCTTATCAATCGGTTAAAAAGCCTCGTAGCAATAGTTACGAGGCTTTTCTATTAATTTATTGTCTTTTCTAACAATCCTAAGCCAATCATTCTTGAAATTCACAAAATAAACTGTTCCTTACAGCGCTTGCCCCTGTTTATAATGCCCGTTAATTCCATTAATATCCTGATTGAAAAAGTTCGATATTCACTCCTTTAGTCTCATTTACTTTTTCACAAAATACAAGGCTGCCGAATTCATGCAATAGCGCAAGCCGGTAGGTTTAGGACCATCGTTGAAAAGGTGGCCCAAATGCGCGCCGCAGCGGGAACAAAGTACTTCATCGCGGGTCATGCCCATGCTGTTGTCTTTGGCTACGGTTACGTTGTTGCCGATCTTGTCGTAAAAGCTGGGCCAGCCGGTGCCGGATTCGAATTTCGTTTCAGATTTAAACAGGTCGAGGCCGCAGCTCACGCATTTGTAAATGCCGTGTTCGTGGTTGCCGTTGTACTTGTTCCGGAAAGGCAATTCGGTGCCCTTGCGGCGGGTAACTTCAAATTGTTCAGCGGTAAGCTGCTTCCGCCATTGGGCATCCGACATCATAACCGTATCGCGGCCGGTTTTCGGGCTCTTCGTGATCTTAATATTTTCAAATTTCGGCCTTTCCTGGCCGGTCTGTGCCGTATTTTGGGCCGAGGTTTTACTCTGGCCGCAGCCCGGTAAACTGATTACGCTTACCAGCAGGATATACAATAATCTTTTCATGGTGCCGCTTCTTTAAATTCCTTATACGAAAACAAAACACCGGCGCATTTAATTTAACAAAAGTCCTTAATTATAAATCTGGCAGCGAAAGGCCGGCAACCGTCCGTTCATTTTTTATATTAAATCCTGTAAACTACCTTTGCACCCGCAACGAAAAACCGATCCAGTCTTTTGAATTCCACCCCACACTGATTTTCCTTGCTTTAGGGCAATTTTTAAAGCGCGGCCTCTCCGGCCCTTGCGTTCGCCTGCTTTCTTTTATATTCCTGCATTCAGTTTTTAACCCTAAACCGGCACCTTTACTTTTTGGTCGCTCCGGTATAGCATTCCCATTTCAATATTTTTATGAGTTTCAATTTACGTTTTTTAAAAAACATCAATTATAAAACCGAGATCCTGGCCGGGCTTACGGTAGCCATGACCATGATGCCCGAGTCGCTTTCCTTTGCCATTCTGGGTGGTTTCCCGCCGCTGGTTGGTTTGTACGCCGCTTTTATCATGGGTCTGATTACGGCAGTTTTTGGCGGCCGGCCAGGTTTAATTTCCGGAGGTGCGGGCGCAACGGTAGTGGTTTTAATTGCTTTAATGCAGAGCCACGGCATCGACTATGTATTTGCAGCAGTTGCTTTGGCGGGCTTGTTACAGATCCTGGTAGGCGTTTTTAAACTCGGGAAATTCATCCGATTGGTGCCGCAGCCGGTAATGTTCGGTTTCGTGAATGGTTTGGCAGTTATCATTTTCATGAGCCAGCTCGAGCAATTCAAAACCGTAGTGAACGGCGAAACGGTATGGCTGGCCGGAACGGCACTTTACACCATGCTCGGTCTGGTGGCTTTAACTATTGCAATCATTCTTTTTTTTCCGAAGATTTCGAAAGCCATTCCGCCATCTTTAGTGGCCATTCTGGTAATTTTTGCCTTGGTTATGGGCTTCGGAATTGATACTAAAACGGTAAAAGACATTGCTTCGGTAAGCGGCGGCCTTCCGCCGTTCCATATTCCGCAGGTGCCTTTTACGCTGGAAACACTACAAATCATTTTCCCTTATGCGCTCATTATGGCCGGAGTGGGTTTAACCGAAAGTTTGCTTACCCTGAACCTGGTAGATGAAATTGCAGGCAACCGCGGCAACGGCAATAGGGAATGCGTAGCCCAGGGCAGCGCCAACGTACTGAACGGCTTTTTCTTTGGCATGGGCGGCTGTGCCATGATCGCGCAAACGCTGGTGAACTTAAGCGCCGGCGCCCGAGCGAGGCTTTCCGGCATTGTAGCAGCCCTTACGATTTTAGCAATCATTTTAGTGGGTGCGCCGGTAATCGAAAATGTGCCGATGGCGGCTTTGGTGGGCGTGATGGTAATGGTGGCGATCAGCACCTTTGAGTGGATCAGTTTCCGGATCATAAATAAAATGCCGAAGCACGATATTTTTGTGGGAATCCTGGTGGCGGTTATCACGATCTGGCTGCATAATCTGGCACTGGCTGTTTTAATCGGCGTAATTATTTCGGCGCTGGTTTTTGCCTGGGAAAGCGCCAAACGCATCCGCGCCCGGAAATACACCGATGACAAGGGTGTGAAACATTACGAAATGTACGGCCCGCTTTTCTTTGGTTCGGTTACGGCTTTCAATGAGAAATTCGACGTAGCCAATGATCCTCAGGAAGTAATTATGGATTTCCGGGAAAGCCGCGTAGCCGATATGAGCGGTATTGAAGCGCTAAACAAACTAACCGAACGGTATCGGAAAGCCGGAAAAACCCTACATTTAAAACACCTCAGCCCCGATTGCCGCGGGTTGCTCAAAAATGCGGATGCGGTTATTGATGTGAATATTCTGGAAGATCCGCATTATGGCGTGGTTTGACCCCACCCCGATTTAAATGTAGGGACAGGTCGCGACCTGTCCGCACGCATTCCCGATCGTATATTTCCGGACAAGCATTTCAGATCATATGTTTCAGATAAAAATTTCTGTTCATCCAGAAAATCTCTTGAATCGTGTTCAGATAATTTGCCGCAATATGCGTGCGGACAGGGTTTGGTCGGGAATGCGCGCGGACAGGTTTTGATCGGGAATGCGTGCGGACAGGTCGCGACCTGTCCCTACATAAATCCGGTCCATACATGAATCCGGACAATCTTTTAATTCGGAAAACCGGATGCAGAAAATCTGACCACTTTTTCGCCTTAAAACTGTACCGTTTAACTACAAAAATCCAAAACCAGCACTACCAGAAAGCCTTCCCCTGATTTAGAACCCGGGTGGGGTGGAACTCTTTCCCTAAACCGTTACGTTACCTCTCAGAAGCTGTAACACGCTATCGTTTCAAACAAAAAAAACTAAACACCAAACAGCAGTTTGTAAAGGTTAGAAAAATTGCTTATAAAACAAGTTTTTCTTTGTACCTTTGCGCCCTGATATAAAATTTTCAATGCAAAGTATTCGTAATATTGCCATTATTGCCCACGTTGACCACGGCAAAACGACCCTGGTTGACAAGATCATCCACGCTTCTAAATTATTTGATGAGCACCAGCAATTCGACGACTTAATCCTGGACAACAACGATCTGGAACGCGAACGCGGAATCACCATCGTGTCTAAAAACGTATCCGTACGCTACAAAGGGGTAAAGATCAACGTTATTGATACGCCTGGTCACGCCGACTTTGGCGGTGAAGTAGAGCGTGTATTGAAAATGGCCGATGGCGTACTTTTGCTCGTAGATGCTTTTGAAGGTGCCATGCCCCAAACCCGTTTCGTACTGGGTAAAGCTATTGACTTAGGCCTGAAGCCGATTGTGGTAGTAAATAAAGTAGATAAAGAAAACTGCCGCCCGGACGAAGTGCATGAGCAGGTTTTCGACCTGATGTTCAACTTAGGCGCTACTGAAGACCAGCTGGATTTCACTACCCTTTACGGTTCTTCGAAACAAGGCTGGATGAGCACCGACTGGAACAACAAAACCGAAGATATTACGCCGCTTCTGGATGCTATTGTAGAAGTAATTCCGTCGGCGCCGTTCCGTGAAGGCACCCCGCAAATGCAGATCACGTCGCTTGACTATTCTTCATTCGTAGGCCGTATCGCTATTGGCCGCGTGCACCGCGGTACCCTGAAAGAAGGCGCTAACATGACGCTTTGCAAGCGCGATGGCTCTTTCAAAAAAGTAAAAATAAAGGAACTTCACGTATTTGAAGGTTTAGGCAAAGCCAAGGTAGAAGAAGTTTCTGCCGGCGAAATTTGCGCCGTAACCGGTATTGAAGGTTTTGACATTGGCGATACCCTGGCCGATTTCGAAAATCCGGAGCCATTAGAGCGTATCTCGATCGACGAGCCGACCATGAACATGCTGTTCACGATCAACAACTCGCCGTTCTTTGGTAAAGAAGGTAAATTTGTTACTTCCCGCCACTTACGTGAGCGTCTGTTCAAAGAAACTGAGAAAAACCTTGCTTTACGCGTTGCTGAAACCGACAAAGAGGATACTTTCCTGGTTTATGGCCGCGGAATTCTTCACTTGTCCGTGCTTATCGAAACCATGCGTCGCGAAGGCTACGAGTTACAAGTAGGTCAGCCACAGGTATTGTTCAAGGAAATCGATGGCGTGCGCCACGAACCGATCGAACACTTAGTAGTAGACGTTCCGGACGAAGTTGCCGGTAAAGTGATCGAGTTGGTAAGCATGCGTAAAGGCGAATTGTCCATCATGGAGCCAAAAGGCGACCTGCAGCATTTGGAATTCAATATTCCGGCGCGTGGCCTGATCGGCTTAAGAAATAACGTTCTTACCGCAACTGCCGGTGAAGCCATTATGAACCACCGTTTCCTGAGCTACGAGCCATTTAAAGGTCCGATCCCGGGTCGTATCAACGGTTCCCTGATCGCCATGGAAACCGGTCCTGGAACAGCTTACTCCATCGACAAACTGCAGGACAGAGGCGTATTCTTTGTAGAGCCGGGTGAAGAGGTTTACATGGGCCAGGTAATTGGCGAGCACTCGCGCGGCAACGACTTAACCGTAAACATTCAGAAAGGCAAGCAGCTGACCAACATGCGTGCTTCCGGTTCCGACAACAACGTGAAGATCGTTCCGAAAAAACAATTCTCACTGGAAGAAGCCATGGAATACATCCAGAAAGATGAATATCTGGAAGTAACCCCGAAAAGCCTCCGCATGCGGAAGATCTGGTTAGACGAAAACGACCGCAAACGCTACGAGAAAAAAGTAGAAGCCATGTAATTATTGCCGTAAAAACGGTATAGTTTGAAACAAAAAACTCCCGGCATTTCGTCGGGAGTTTTTTGTTTATGCCGATTTGTAATCTGTAAAATGTTAAGCTAACTTACAAGCAGTTACAATTTCTTAAAACGGTATCGATACGATGAAAAAAATCTTCTGGATTCTCCTCGGTTTTACCGCGCTTCAGTTTGCCTGTGAAAAGGAAAATTACGAAGGTTGCGATTCAGCAGAGCATTTTAATATTACCGGCCTGGAACTGAATGCAAGAGGCACAGTACAGCAGCCCGACGGAAATGGTTCAGGAACGGTTTTGAAAGACCAGGATGAGGTTCCATTCAATTCTTTTAGTCTTGAGGGCTTCCTGAAGGCAGATTATTATGCTTTCAATACAGAAACCAGCCTTTCATTTTTTCCTAAGGCCCTTGCAACTGCTCCCTGTCCTCCTCCTGGCTGGGGTGGTTCCGAAGAGGAACTGGCCGGCCTGTGCCTGATCTCTCTGGGAAAATTTAATGCAGACATCCAACCCGGCGATACCCTGCAGGATGTTTATTGGATCAACAATCAAACACCGGAAGAATACTTTTCCTTGCACAGCCAGAATATCCGGGAACAGCGATTGCTTATTTATTTTACCCAAAAACCCGATCCCAAAGAATACCAATCTTTCAAGCTCATTTACCAGCTAACCAACGGCGAAACCTACGAAGCGACCACGCCCCGCTTTAAGCTTTATTAAATTACAAAGTTGCGGAAAGCAAATCAGGATACCGCTTAAACAGATCAGGCGGTTTTTATAGGTTGATATTTGGCCCGCATAAACATAAAAGCCCCGTAGCAAATAAGCCCCACCGCCACGGCACCCAGCAAAATGGAGCCAAAAGAACTTTCCAGAAACCGGAAGGCCTGGCCGGTTCCGCCGGCTTCGGAAGGGTTAAAATGCAGGGCCGCCTGAATAAAGAAATACCCGATCAGGCCCCAAACAATGCCTCTGGCCACGTAGCCTGCTTTTCCGGCCCGCACCATCATTTCTTCGGTTTCATGTTTCAGGTTGGAGCCGGCTACTTTCTTTTTATACTTGTTGGAAACGCCCCGGTAGATCTGGTAAAGCCCGGAACCAATTACGCCTAGCCCTATTAAAATTAAAAGCCATTGTCCCATGGGTTGCTCTAATACCTTCTGAGCCAGGGTTTCGCGCTGATCGCCTTTGCCGCTGCCTCCGGAACCAAGGGCTAACCTGAAAGCTGCTATTGCGAACCCACCATACATTACCCCGCTAAACAGATAGCCGGCTCTTCGCCCAAGCCCCTTCAGGTTTTCCCCCCTTTGCTCGGTATCTTTCAGGGCTTGGATCAGGCGCCAGAGACTGTAAAAGGCCAGGCCAAGGGCAATGAGCAGTAGCAGCACTTTCCCGAAAGGCTGTTCCAGTACAAATTTAAACACCCCTTCGCGGTCGGCATTTTCCTGAGAGCCCTTCCGGAGCCCGAAAGCAGCCATAAAGGCAAGCAGCCCAACCAGGCAATAAACCAGGCCATTGGCCAAAAGCCCGATCCGGGCAAAACGTTCCACCCACTTCGGGGGCGGGGAAGGCATAGCAGCAGTTATATTTTTCATAGCATCAATATTGCCTCCCTTCACGTAAAACCGGGGCGTATGGTTTTAAAAACCAAACCTCAGACGTATAAACATCAGGTACTTTATAGCAATATTACGGGGTAAGGGTTTTGCTTAAATCAGAAAAAATGCGGGCAGGAAGCGGAAACAGGAAAGTCAAAAGGCCGGCCGGAGCAGCTTTTGACCGAATACAAAAACCCATCAGCCGATCCGGCAACAGGCAATGTCCGAAACGGGTGCGTTTGCCTGCTAAATTCTTATGAAACGATTGGCAGAAAAAATCCTGGCGTTACAAGCCTGTAGCTGAACCACCTACAAAAAACAGAGGAAACCAAGCCAATGAATTACAAATAGCTGATTTCTAAACTAATACAAAATATTTTTCAGAAACCAAAAAAAAAGGAAAAATATTTTGCCATAACATTTGGTAGAAAAATATTATATTTCTATATTTGTTACTCGCTGCTTACAGCGTATTATTTCTATATTTGTTACTCGCTGCTTACAGCGTATTATAGAAGGTTATTTCCGCTTAAAGGGTTTTTTAAAGGGTGAGATATTTGATTTTCTCTTAGCGAGTAACCTTTTTTAAAAGTGCACCTCCCCGGTGCACTTTTTCTATTTTTCCTCTACCCTGATGTGAATATTTTCGACGTAGGGTTCCAGTGGCGGCGCTTTTTCAAATACCCGCACCAGCCCGATGGTTTTCAGATCGTAATAATACCAGAGCTCAGCATAAAAACTCTCCGTTTCCGTCCGGATCAGGTAAAGGTCTATTTTGCACCAGCCTTTTACCCGGTAATGTAAATACCGGCCATGCATTTGCACATACGCTGCTTTCTCTACCGTTGTCAACTCCTTAAATTCCGCAAGTTTCAGCATATATCATTATACGGTTGCTATGGTTCTAAGACAAGAAAAAGGGCTGCTGGCGGCAGCCCTTCCCTTAAATTAATAAACTTTTCCCGGGTTAAAAAATTAGTTCAAAAATACGGAAAACAGCTCGAACCGGTGCGAAGCAAAACTCCAGTGGGATGCGGAAGGGTGAATTTCGTTGCCATTTAGATCCAGAATGGTAAGGGCAAACCCTTCTGTAACATTCAAGGGTTCAGACATATGTTTTACGGCATACACCCGGCCTTTTTCGATCCATTCTTCCGGTTCAAAGGCCGGCAGCGAATCGTCGATGCACCAGGCGTACATGGCCTGGTAGTTTGGGGGGATAATTAAATTTACCATATTCTAAAAACTAAATCGCCGGCAGTTTAATTCCAGCAAGGGTAAAATGAAATACCTTTTATTAACGGCGTTTTTTTCAGAAAATTATAAGGAGGAAAAGCAGGGCGAAGACTTAAGGAATTCCCTACACGGCTTTGCGGCAATGCTTTCGTTTAACCTGGCGGTAAAGCTCGCCTACAAACAACTTGGCTTTAACGTAGTAGATCGGGGCATTCAGGTGGCTGGTTTCCTGTCTGGCCTGGTTCAGCATGTGGCGGTAACCGGCGCCGGCGCCCACGCCTACCCAGTTGTAAATCTTATAATGGCCGGAAACGGATGGCTCGAACAGCAACAGCGGTACGCGTTCGGTATTTACCACCTGCCCCTGCTGGTTATGGTACTGGTTCAGGGTTTTGCCAACGCCTATCTGGAGCGGAACACTGGCTTCCCACCGTTCGGTTTTCAGGAAAACATACTCGCCGTAGCCTGCCACGTAGGCGAACTTAACCCTTGCTTCTACCGGCGCCTGATCGGCAGCAACAGGCAGTTGCGTTACAAGGGGGCTGCTTAAAAAATAATACCCCAAGCCAGCCCGGTACTTGTTTTTCCATTCCAGCCCGGTTTTCAGGCCGCTGATGCGCGCCCGGTCGTTATCGAGCAAGGTATAACGGGTATCGAAATTAAAAACAAAACGTACTTTAGGCTGTAGGGTGTTTACCAGGGCAGAATCGGCCGGAACGGCGGCAGAAAGCGGCAGGCTTACCGCTGCCAATAAACCCGTAAACCAACTCAAAAGCTTCCTCCCCATTTTTAAATAAATTGTCTGTGCCTGAACCAAAGGTTTAAAAAGGTAAAAGAATTCCGTCAGGCGGCCGCAAAATTACGGGAAAGGAAATTAAAAGTCGGGGCTAAGAATTATTTTCCTGAAAACAGCCAACTTTAACTTTTACCCGTACAAAGCATTCCGTAATTCTTTCGTATTCAACTCTTAATCTTAAATTTTTAATTGTACCTGTATGCAAGAAGAAAAGACACCCGGCCAACGGGGACCGGAACCAAGCGAGGTTCAGAAACACGGCGATCCGGACATGCACAGCAGCAAAGATGCGCACCCTCCCCAGGGCGGCCAGGGCGGCAGAGCCGGCGATTCAGATAAAAATTCAACCACCGACCAGGGCAACGAACGAAGCATTGCCGGCCGGGAAGACAGTTAATCTTTAATGTGAAAAATATGGAAAGTACTTACAGAACGTTAACCGTACCGAAAAAGGAAAATATCTACACGGTAGCCGACGGCGTGATCGGGATGAAGATCGTTTTCGTGAACGTGTTCTTTGTGAACGGTTCCGAGGGCCCGGGCGGCAATTGGGTGCTGGTAGATGCCGGCTTGTACGGCTCAGCCCACCGCATAAAAAAAGTAGCCGAAGAGCGTTTCGGCCGGGGCGCCCGGCCCAGCGCCATTATTTTAACCCACGGCCACTTCGACCATGTGGGCGCTTTAAAGGAACTCGCCATGGAATGGAATGTTCCGATCTATGCGCACCACCTGGAAATCCCGTACCTGACCGGTCTTTCGAGCTACCCGCCACCGGACCCGAGCGTTGGCGGCGGCGGCATGGCTTTTATGTCGTTTATGTACCCGAAAAAGCCCATTGAATTGGGCGGCATGGTGCAGCCTTTACCCGCAGATGGTTCGGTGCCGGGCCTTCCGGAATGGAGCTGGTACCATACGCCCGGCCATACGGCAGGCCACGTGTCTTTTTTCCGGGAACGCGACCGCACCCTGATCGCCGGCGATGCCATAACTACCCGCAAGCCGGAATCGGTGCTGGCGGTAATTACGGATGAACCGGAAGTATGTGGCCCGCCATCGTATTTTACCCCGGACTGGACAGCCGCAAAAATATCGGTGCAGAATATCGCTTCCCTGAGGCCGAACGTAATTGCCACCGGGCACGGTATTCCGATGCACGGCGAGCGCATGATTGATGAGCTGAATGAACTGGCCCGCATGTTCGATGAAATTGCAGTTCCGGCGCACGGCCGTTACGTGGGGCACCCGGCCATTATGGATGAACAAGGCGTGGTTTCATTGCCGGAACCGGTATCGAGCACCACCAATAAAGTGCTGATAACGGCCGGTCTGGTAACCGTTGCCGGTTTAGCTGCTTATGCTATTTCCAAACGTAAACATAACGGCAACGGCCAGCACAGCAAACTCAACAGCCCGCTTGATACGCATATTTATTACGGCGAGGAAATGAACCTGTCGGTTTACGGCGAAATTCCGGATTCCCGGGAAGTCCATAATTTCCACCAGGACAACCGACCTACGAATGATTTTCCGTAGGAAGACTTCGTTCATTAAGTTTGATTACAACTGAATAAATAAGGGAAGTTACGCAAGCTTTCTATGTAGCTTATTCATTGCCGTCTGCTTTAGCTGACGGAACCGGCAATGAGAGTTGGTAAGCAAAAGGTTGTACCTGATACTTTTTCTGTCTAAAACCATAGCATTTCAATTTTTGCGTAATGCCAAATAAGAAAAGAAGCAAACCAATCTGGTTTGCTTCTTTTCTTATTTGAGGGCTCCTGGTTCAGATTATTCTTTAAATATGAGCGTCTGGGTTTCGCCTTTGGCAGTTTTATAGGCCCGGAACATACCGTTGGAGTTAAAGGGCATGGCTATTTTTCCTTTGCGGTCTACGGCAATAACTCCGCCTTCGCCGCCGGCTTTTAGCAGCTTTTCCAGTACCACTTTTTCAGTTGCTTTCCTTAGCGATTTATGCTTGTATTCCATTAAGGCGGAAATGTCGTGGGCTACGGTGTAGCGGATAAAGAATTCGCCGTGGCCAGTGGCTGAAACGGCACAGGTTTTATTGTTGGCGTAGGTTCCGGCGCCAATGATCGGGGCATCTCCTACCCGACCGTAACGCTTGTTCGTCATGCCGCCGGTGGAAGTCGCTGCTGCCAGATTTCCGTATTTATCTAAGGCCACCGCGCCAACGGTCCCGAACTTTTTACCTTCCATGAAAATGGGCAGGGTGCTGCCGGTGGTATCGGAAGAATGGTCGAGCGTTTGCTTGTCTTCTTCTTTTGCTTTCTGCAGTTGTTTGAATCTGGGTTCGGAATAAAAGTAAGACGGGTTTACGATTTCGAGTTTCTGTTCCTTGGCAAACTTTTCGGCGCCTTTCCCGACCATCATGACGTGCGGCGACTTTTCCATTACCGTACGGGCGGCAGTTATGGGGTTGCGGATGGTGGTAACGCTGGCAACGGAACCGGCTTTAAGCGTAGCGCCGTCCATAATAGCCGCATCGAGCTCATTCTTGCCTTCATTTGTAAAAACCGCTCCTTTTCCGGCATTGAACAAGGGGTTGTCTTCCATCACCCGAACGGCAGCTTCTACCGCATCGAGACTGGTTCCTCCTTTTTCAAGTACAGCATAACCGGCAGCTAAAGCTGCATTCAACCCTTCGGTGTAGGCTTTTTCCTTATCAGGAGTCATGCTTTCGCGTGAGATGTTGCCGGCGCCGCCGTGAATAACCAGGGTAATGGGATAGGTCTTTTGCGCGTTTGCCATAAAATTCAGACTGAAGCTTAGGGTTAGCAGGAAAAGTAAACGGCGCATTCGCGGATGGTTTGGTTGTTGGTTGGTGGTTGGTGGTTGCTAGTTGTTGGTATTTAGCGGATAGCTTTTTAGGCAATTAGTAATTAACTGGTTAAAGCCCTTTTGGTTATTTTGTAGCAACAGAATATTCCACTTGCTAAAAAAAGCAGGTCATTCTGAGCTTGTCGAAGAAACTTATGGAAATTGAAATGACAAAGCGAGCGTAGCAAGATTTGTCTTACTGTTTGATCCTAAATATGCGGCTCTATAAGTTCCCTCGGCTGGCGCTCGGGATGACGCAATAATGTAGTTTAGCTTGGCGGCTTTTGTAAAACCCACTAACATAGGCAGCATTCAAATGAATTGAACACCTGTGAGGTTTAAAAACCTCACAGGTGTTGATCTGCTTCGACTTTTTTGCTGAATTTCCTACCGTTGGGTCAGGTCTTTGCCGAATTTAGACTGGTAAATGGCTTTGCCTTCGTCGAGGAATTTTACAAAGGCTGCTACATTTAAATTATAGGCAATTGGTTCGTTCAGTTTCTCGCCGTCGGGGCCGAGGAGCACGTAATACGGCTGGGCATTCACGTTGAACTTGGTAACCTGGTAATCGGCAAATTTCCGGCCAATGGTGGTTTTCTCTTTGCCGTCGTATTTCGAAACGTATTGCTCTTCTTTCGGCAGTTCGGTTTTATCGTCTACATACAGGGCTACTACTACATAGTCGTTGCGGAGGCGCTTCAATACTTCCGGATCGGACCAGACATTGGCTTCCATTTCGCGGCAGTTTACGCAACCGTGGCCGGTAAAATCGATGAAGATGGGTTTGTTTTCAGCTTTGGCGCATTTCAGGGCCTGGTCCAGATCGAAATAGCCCTGCAGGCCGTGCGGCAGCTCCAGAAAATCGGCATATTTCGGGGCTTCACACAGGGCATTCCGGCTTTGGGTGGGCAGGAAAGAAGCTTCCTGGCGGTTCATGGCGGTTAAATTGAAATCGCGGGAGGTTTGCGGCGGCAGGTAACCGGAAAGCGGCCGGAGCGGCGCGCCAAATAACCCCGGAACGAGATAAACCACAAAGGCAAAGGAAATTAAAGCCAGCATCACGCGGGGTACGCTCAGGTGTTTCAGGTCGCTGTCGTGGGGGAGTTTGATCTTGCCGAGCAGGTAGAAACCAAGCAGGGAGAAGATCACAATCCAGAGAGCCAGATATACGTCGCGGTTCAGGAGATTCCAGTGGTAAACCTGGTCCGCGATGCTTAAGAATTTCAACGCCAAAGCCAGTTCAATGAAGCCTAAAACCACTTTCACGGAGTTCAGCCAGCCACCGGAGCGGGGCAGATTACTGAGCCAGGAAGGGAAAATTGCAAACAAGGTAAACGGCAACGCAAAGGCCAGGGAATAGGCAAACATGCCAATCATGGGTTTCAGGGTTTCGCCGCTGGCCGAGGCGATGAGAATGCTGCCTACAATGGGGCCGGTGCAGGAAAACGATACCAGCACGAGCGTAAAAGCCATGAAGAACACGCCCAGCCAACCGCCTTTATCGGCCTGCTTATCTACTGAGGTTAGCCAGGAACTTGGCAGCGTAATTTCGAACATGCCCAGGAACGACATCCCGAAAAGCAGGAAAATGAGGAAGAAGGCTACGTTCGGCAGCCAGTGGGTGCTCAGGAAATTAGCCGCATCGCCGCCGAAAACCCGGGCTACCAGCGTACCGATAAGGGTGTAAATGGCAATGATGGAAAGGCCGTAAATTACCGCTTTAAAAATGCCGGCTGCCCGGCTGCCGCTGCCGCCGGTAAAAAAACTCACCGTCATGGGCACCATCGGGAAAACGCACGGGGTTAAAAGCGCAATAAGGCCGGAGCCAAAAGCAATGAGGAAAAACTGCCACAGGCTTGCCGCGGTTTCTTCCGGGACTTTCTTTTCCGGATGAACGGCCGTACTTTCTGCCGTGGTTTGGGTAGCGTTTTGCGTGGTATCGGGAACAGGTTCGGCTAAAACGGCGGTGGCATTATCCGGGGGGGCGGCTGCTGCTTCGAGGCTGTCGGCCGTAGCTTGTAGGTTAGTTGGGCTTTGGGTTTTTACGGGCGAAAGGCTACCGGTTGGCTGAGATCCTGCTGCCGGCGTGGCCGGGGCATCGGTAATGGTGAAATTATCGAAGGTAAAATCGTCGTTGAAGGGAATGCATTTGCCGTCGACTTCGGTACAGGTCTGGTAATCGTAGGTTCCCTTTATAACCGGGTTTTTCTGCAGGATCTTTACTTTCTGGCGAAACTGACCGGTTTTGGTAAAGTAAGTGTACTCGCCGCCCCAAATATCGTCGTACTTCTTTTTCGGGTTTACCGGTTTTATTTTTCCTACCAGTTCAAAGGTGGGGTTCTTTTTGAATTCGAAGGTGGTTACAGTTGGCCCCAGGTTCGGATCGAAATCGGAAGAATACAGGTACCAGTCCGGGTCAATTTTGGCGTTAAAGATCAGTTCGACCTCTTCGCCGATCTTCACTTCTTTTTTGGAAACATCGTAACTCCACTTAACCGGCTGCAAAATCTGGGCCGGAGCCAGGAGCCGGAAAGCGAAACTGAAAAGGAAAATAAACAATACTCTGAGAACCATGGAAGGAAACACTAAGTGTTTGAAAAATAATAGCAAGTAAGCACTTTTTCGGGATATTTTGATACCTTTTCCGCGCCTTCGTTTCAGGCCGGAGTGCATCTGTAGCTCCTTAGTTAACGTAGGCGGCAAAACAATTATTTGAAATTCCTCCAATAACCGTAATTTTGAAAAACGGTCTGCTTTGTAGTTTCAGGCGGGCCGCCAGTATACATGCTCATAAACATTCTTATTACGATATTTCTGGTGCTGCTGAACGGCTTTTTTGTGGCAGCAGAATTTGCGTTGGTAAAAGTCCGGGCCTCCCAGCTGGAGCTCCGCGCCCAGACCGGCAACAAACTGGCTATGGTAGCCCACAAAATGACCCACAAGCTGGATGCTTATTTATCGGCTACCCAGTTGGGTATTACGCTTGCTTCGCTTGGTTTAGGTTGGGTGGGCGAAGGCGTGGTTTCTGAAATTATTATTGCCCTGATGCACGCCATGGGATTTGAGGCGAGCCCGGAAGTGGCTCACAGCATTGCCTTACCCATCTCCTTTGCCTTGATCACCATTCTGCACATCGTTTTCGGGGAACTGGCGCCAAAATCGTTGGCCATACAGCGGCCGGAATCTACCAGCTTAGCAATAGCTTACCCCTTAAAGTTCTTTTACTTTCTTTTTCAGCCGGCCATCTGGACCCTGAACGGATTTTCTAATTTTATTCTCCGGCTCATGGGCATTGCACCCATGCACGGCTCCGAGGTGCACACTGCCGACGAGCTCCGCCTGCTTTTTGAGCAAAGCAAGGAAAGCGGCCAGATCCAGGATTCCCAGCACGAACTCATCGAGAACGTTTTCCAGTTCAGCGACCGGATGGTAAAGCAGGTGATGGTGCCGCGCACGAACGTGGTAGGCCTGGAAATAAACTTTACCGCCGACAAGATCATGGAGGTTGTTTTTGCGGAAGGCTATACCCGGATGCCGGTTTACCGCGAGAACATCGACAACGTGGTGGGCGTGCTTTATGTAAAAGACCTGCTGATCCAGATGCGGAAAAACGAACCGATAGAACTGGAGAAACTGATGCGGAAAGCCTACTTCGTGCCGGAAACCAAAAAAATCAACCGCCTTTTACAGGAATTCCAGCGCAAACGCATGCACATGGCCATTGTAACCGATGAATTCGGTGGCGTGGCCGGCCTGATTACCATTGAAGACATTATCGAGGAGCTGGTTGGAGAAATTCAGGATGAGTACGACGAGGAAAATCCGCTGGTAGAAAAGATCGGAAATTTTGAGTTCCGCATTAAAGGTTCGGCGGCCATTTCCGACGTGAACGCGTTTCTGCCTTACCAATTGCCGGAAGGTGAAGATTACGAAACCATGAGCGGTTTCATCAACATGATCTTCGGCCATATTCCGGAAAAAGGGGAAACCATGATCCACGACGTGTATGAAGTGAAGATCCTGGAAAAATCGGAGCGCAAGATCGAGCTGGTGCAGCTGAAGGTTACCGAAGATAAGCGGGACGATATTTTGTAAGCGTCAGCTAAAGCAGACGGCAATGAAAGGCTTTCCTAATTATGTTTCGTGCTTGTTTTGTGGTTTCACTAGTGCCTCAAGGTTAAGCCAATTTATGGTGTCATTCCGAGCGCCAGCCGAGGAAACTTATGGAGCCATAAAATTAAAGAATCAAGCAGTAAGCCAAATCTTGCTACGCTCGCTTTGTCATTGTAATTCCCATAAGTTTTCTCGGCTTCGCTCGGAATGACTTGCTTTAGTAACAGCCCCCATTATTTCTGAATTTCAACCACAAAAAAAAAGCCCCTGCATTGCTGCAGGGGCTTTTTTGCTTTAGAAACCAGGGTTATTACCTATTTCCGATTAACGGTTGATCATTAATTTACCGGCAGTTACCTTTTCGTTGTTTTCGATGCGGTAGGTGTAGATACCTGCCGGGAGTTTCTGGGTATCGATCCTAAGTTCCCCTCCTTTTACTTGTGGTTGCAGGGTAAGAACTTCCTGGCCTAAGGCATTAAAGAAACGCACGTTGGTTTTTCCGCTTAACAGGGTAGCGTTGGCTTTAATGATTACGAAGCCGGAAGCCGGGTTTGGATATACCTTGAAACCGGACTTAGCAAGCTCCTTCACCGTACCGGTTACCGGTTGATAAAGTGGCAAGTAATCTACAAAACCGTGGGTTGAGCTGTCTGTCTTGTGATAAATGTGGTCCTCGATATCGACCAGGTTGTTGGTGCCCCAGTCGTTGTTTTCGGCATAAACGGTATCGGTGGTATTGTTGTACAGGTCCCAGATCTGTGGGCCGGCGCCGTTTACGTTGTTGTAGATCCGGTTCATGCCTACATCAGCAGTATCGGCACTGCCGATGCGGCCCAGGCTTGGTCTCGGACCAGAAGCAACTTTTGTTCCTGCCTGAATCGTAACGCCCCAGTGGTTGTTGCGGATAATATTGCGGGCTGCTACCATTAACTGGTTTGTAGTAGTGGTATTGAAGTTAAGTCCGCTTCCCGTAGTTAAAACCGTTGGGTTCACATTGTTGTTCTCTATGAGGTTGCGCTTGATGTAACCGTGAATATTGCCACCGGTAATACCTACGCCGTAGCTGTTATACCGGATGGTGTTCTTCTCAATTAAGCAGTTGGTAACAGTTGGATTAGTCAGCAGGTTGCTGATGCCAATACCGCCCGACCGGTTGGTAGTGGCATTGATCCCGATAATGGTATTGCCGGTAATGATCAGTGGACCGTTATTGGAGATACCCAGGTTAATTTGCGGATAAAGGCCCGGTTCGGTTCCATTTTCAAAAAGCCAGTTGTTGCGGATAATAACGGTTCCCCCGTTTGATGGGGTAGAAATCCCGGAACGGGCGTTGCGGTAAATTCTGGAGTTTGCAACGGTTACCGGGATTGTGCCGGATATGTTAATGGCACCGCTTTGCGCTACGCGCTCGTTAAACCGTACCACACAGCTATCCATTTCCAGACCGGCATCTATTACTCTAACGCCGCTGCCGTACTCTACAAGGGTTTTCTTCAGTTTAGAAACTTTAGTAGAGCTCTCGAAACGAAGGGTATGAAAGGTATTTGCCGGGTTATCGGCGGTGATCTTTACCGAATCCGGTGGGTTTACCAGCATGGCGCCTTTAATGGTGATCCGGATATTATCGGCCAGCCGGAGGGTTTCGTTTGTGGTAATGGAGAGCGTATCGTTTTCGGAGATCGTCAGGTCCGCGCTCAGGATGTAGGCGCCACCGGTATTGGTTACGGCTCCGGCGGTAAGCAGGCTGTTCATGGTGAGTTTCTGGCCGGTATTCGGGCTTACGTATTGTGCCTTCGCACCAGTGTAAGCGAGCATCAAGCCAAGGAGTAGATAGATTTTCTTCATAATTATAAAGATTAGTAGAACAATAAATTAATAGTATTACTGCAGCCAGCTGGCGTACAGCACATAGTTATTCGCCACTTTATCCAGGTTTTCGATCTGTTCCGGGCTTAGGGCCTTTACTTTTTTGGCCGGAACGCCGGCATAAATATAACCGCTTTCGCAAACCGTATTTTCCAGCACCACCGATCCGGCCGCCACAATGCAGTTCTTTTGCACCACCGCGTTGTCCATTACAATCGAGCCCATGCCGATCAGCACGTTGTCTTCTACCATGCAGCCGTGCACAATGGCATTATGCCCGATGCTCACATTACTGCCAATGGTGGTAGCGGCTTTCTGGTAGGTGCAGTGGATTACCGCACCGTCCTGGATGTTGGTTTTATTTCCGATCCGGATAGCGTTTACATCGCCCCGGATCACGGCATTGAACCAGACGGTGCAGGTATTTCCCATAATTACATCGCCAACTATGGTGGCATTTTCGGCAATATAGCAGGCTTCGCCCCAGGCTGGTGAAACACCCTTAATTGGTAAAATAAGCGGCATTTGTTTTAATAAAAGATTGAAAACCAGTAATTAGAAATCGGTAGTTGCCCGTTTCTAAAGATAGTGTAAAGGTAGGAAAGTTTTTGAAGTTTGGCTTTTGGAAATAATTTTATGGACAATCGGCATCCAGAAATGACAGCAGGAATGCAAACAGCAGCAGGGTGTCCGGTGAGGGTACCGGACACGGGTACTTATCGGGCAATTACCTGGTTTTTCAGGCTGAATTCATACTATTTTCAAACAACATATTTATAACCCGGTATTCTTATTTTTTCAGTAACCGCTAATGCTTAATTGGCAAGCATGCGTTTCCAGGTGCCTTTGTAGTAGTTGTATTTGAGGGTGCTGGGCAGGGCTTTCCAGAAGTATTTGTTTACTTCCACGGCGAAACTGGGCTGCATATAGCAGTTAATGGTACAGCCTTCGCATTGCGGTAACCGGCCTTCCAGCGCGATCTGCTGTTTTACTTCTTCCGAATTATAAAGCGCCGCCAGGTTATTGTTTATCGGGAATTTCTTTTCGCCTAAGTGGTAGCAGGGCAACACCAGTTCGTTTTCCGGCGAAATTACCAATGTAGTGCTGGCGGCTTTACACACTGGGTCGGAAACGTGGTTGCCGCCGTCGCGCCGGAGCTGGATGAAGCCTTCGTTCAGGTACACGTATTTGCGTTTGCCGAAAGCCGAAAGGAAATCGAGTTCTTCGCCCGTCAGGTTTTCGCCGGAGGCCACTTCGTTGTAAGCAAAGGCCGGGTTAAGAATGAACATTAACTTATTGGGCAGAATAATTTCTTCGTACACTTTCTCCAGCTGGTGCAGGTTCTCGCGGAAAACGGTAAACAAAATATCGGGGCGTTCGCCTAAGCTTCCGGCAACTTCAATACTCTGCATCACAAAATCGAAACAGGCTACTCCCCTGCCCTTGTCGTGCTGTTCTTTTTCGGAAGAATCTAAGGAGAAATGCAGCATGTCTACTTTACCTTTCAGTCGTTCGGCCAATTTGGGGTAAAGCATACCGTTGGTGGTGAGAGTAGTAATAAAACCGAGGTCACGCGCCAAACCCAGAAATTTATCGATCTCGCGGTGCAGCAAGGGTTCGCCACCGGTAAAATCGATCACGCTCACGCCCAGCTTTTTCAGATCGCGCAAATTCTGCTCCACCTGTTCCAGCGTTACGTACGGGCTCGGTTTCTCCCAAATGTCGCAAAAGCTGCATTTGGCATTGCAACGGTACGTTACATAATAGTTGCACAAAACCGGATGATGAACGAGGCGCATTTTTTAGATTTGGAGATTTGAAGATTTGGGAATTTGGAGATTTGGAGATTTGGAGATTTGAAAATGAGGAAATGTTTTAGGATTCGGTTTTTACGTAAAATTAACTGATTTTATCTGAAATCCGGTAGCGGAAAAACTTTGCATCAGGCTTTCTTAATTCCCGGTTCAAGTATTTCCTCATTTTATAATTTACACGTTTCTTCTTTTTCAAATCTCCAAATTTTCAAATCTCCAAATCTGCCTTAACCACCTCCCTGTAGTAATTACAGATCCCGTTGAGGACGCATTTTTCACATTTGGGTTTGCGCCAGGTGCAGATGCGTTGGCCGTGCCAGAGCAGATGGATGTGGTAATTGTATAGTGCTACGGCATCTTTCGGGAGCATCTCCAGCAGAATGGTGTGAGCCTTTTCCGGGGTATCGGTGGCGGCCAGAATGCCTACGCGCTGGCTTACCCGGAACACGTGCGTATCGACGGGCATTACGGGTTTGTGGTAATTGAACAGGAGCAGCAGCGAAGCGGTTTTTAAGCCTACGCCGGGCAAAGAAGTGAGCCATTCCATCGCTTCTTCCGTGCTAAGTTTTTGGAGGAAATCGATACTGATCTTACCTTTGTTGGCCGGTTGGTCTTTTATGAGTTGCAGTACTTTCTGAATGTTGGCGGCTTTCTGACCGGGAAATTGGGCGGGCGCGAGGGCATCGGCCAGGTCTTCGAATTTTGCTTTTAGAACACCTTCCCAATCGCCGAACTTTTCCAGCATCTGAAAGTACGCTTTCTCTTCGTTGTTGTGGGTGGTGCGGTGCGAAAGCATGGTGGAAATGAGTTCGCGTAGGGGTTCACGGCGCGGCTCCAGTTTCAGTACACCGTAATAGGCATTCAGCAGCCGTTGGGTTTCCGCTATTTTCTCCTGAGCTTCGTTTTTAGTCATAACCTTGCGGCGTAAAATCCGGTTACTAGAGTACGTAATTCCTGGTTTTATGGCGCCACGCCTGCACGCTTTCTTTCCCGACCCTGTCTTTAAAGCACCTAATCCGTTCCGGCAAAATCCTTTGCTGAAAGCGTATATCGGTATCTTTATTTTCTTCTGGGTTTTTACCGGCGCTACGGCCACGGACTTTGTGAACTGGGTACTGGAAAACTCGCTTACCGTTTCGGCCGTGGTGCTGCTGATCTATTTTTACCGGAAGTTTCCTTTTTCCAATGTCAGCTACTCGCTTATTCTTATTTTTCTGCTGTTGCACCTTTACGGCAGCCAGAACGCTTATGCCAAAAATCCATTCGGATTCTGGCTCCAGGAACAATTCCACTTTTCGCGCAACCACTACGACCGGATCGTGCATTTCTGTTTCGGGTTTCTATTGGCTTACCCCATGCAGGAAGTGCTTTGCCGGCTATTTGGGGTACGGAGCTGGTTGGCTTATTTTTTTCCGGTTGAATATACCCTTTCGCTGAGCGCTTTTTACGAGATCGTGGAATGGCTGGTGGCGGATGTATTTTTCCCGAAGGCAGGCGCGGCTTTTATCGGAGCACAGGGCGATTTCTGGGATTCGCAGAAGGATGTTTTTATGGCCTTGCTGGGCGCAATAATTACCATGCTGCTGGTGCTAACCTGGCGAAAAGTGACTTTCCGTTCGGGGAAACGCTAGCAGCTATCTCAAAAAAATGGATGTCATGTTGAGCGACAGCGAAACAACTTGTCGGCAATTGGTAAAACGTTAAATCAGGCTTTGGTGCTGGGAGCAAACGAGGTCCTTCGCTATCGCTCAGGATGACAGGTGGAATTTGAGATAGCTTCTGGTTATTTCATCGGAAAAATTTGAGAACCTTTGGCTGTTTCGATCCGCATTTCTTCAGCATTGATCTCAATTTTTACCACGTCATTTTGGGCTTTCAGGTCGCCTTTGCCGCGGTAGTAGGGAATTCGGGTTTGCATATAGGCTCCAAATGCTTCTGGTTTCATGCGGTAGGCTTTCATGGCATCGGCACTCAGGGCGCGCTTCGCTTCCTGGCTTGGGGTAATTTTTTTAAGTTCTTCCCGCGAAGGCAATTTCCGGGGAGTTGGTTCCGGCGCTGTTTCCTCCTGAATGGGTTTCTCTGAATTTAACGTCGCGGAAGTGTCGGTGGTCACCGATGGAGTTGCTTCCGCTTCAGGGCTGAACACCTGAGGTTCGGGCTGCTGGTTTTCCGGTTTGCGGGTTTCACAGGAAAATAAACCTAAGGCCAGACTCAGGAAAAATAAGGAATTTAGCAGGAAGCTTGCTTTTTTCATACCATAAAGGTAAACGGATGGCTGCTTATAAACCGTATTAATTGGCAGAAAAAAAACCGGGTACAAAAAAAAGCTGCTCCCATCCGGAAGCAGCCTTTAGACACTCACTTTAAACAATTAAACAATTTCTTATATCTGGCCTTTTTCGGCTGCTTTTCTTAGTTTCTCGTTTGCGTAGATCGCAATTTCCACGCGGCGGTTAGCTTGTTTGCCGGATACGGTGTTGTTGCTGGCTACCGGCATGCTTTCGCCAAAGCCTTGGGTGGTAATGCGGCCGGAAGCAACACCCTGATAAGTCGTAAAATTTTTCACGGAATAGGCGCGGCGTTCGGAAAGAGACTGGTTGTATTCGGCGGTGCCGGTTGCATCGGTATGGCCCTGGATCAGCACGTTGGTATCGTCGTATTTCTGCAGCGTTTTGGCCAATTCGGCGATGTTATTTCGGGCGGTAACGCTTAATTCAGAGGAGTTGGTCGGGAAGAGAATGCCGGAATCGAAGGTAATTTTAATGCCTTCGCCTACGCGTTCTACTTTGGCGCCGGCCATTTCGCGTTTCAGTTCTTCGGCTTGTTTATCCATCCGGCGCCCGATAATGGCTCCGGCCGCGCCACCTACGGTAGCGCCAATAATGACGCCGGCTGCGGTGTTGCCAACCTTTTTACCAACCACTCCGCCAATAACCCCGCCGGCGGCAACCCCGATCAGGCCGCCCTTGGTGGTGCGGCTCATGGCTTTCCGGGTTTTGGTCTGAGCAACGGCGGAAGAAGCTAAAAGTAAGGTTGCCAGTAAAATTGCTGCATACGTTCTTAAAGTTTTCATAAGATTCAGAGTTTGGTTTTCACCTCCTTTGGAATAATGAAGCTCCTCCGGAAGCATTTGAAAACAAGTATGCAAGCAGTATGCCAGAAACAAAACCCACTTCTATCCACCTAATGTTTAATTGCTTAAGTGCATAAAAAAACCGCTTCGGAATTTCCGAAGCGGTTTTTTTAAAGGTAATTAAGTGCTTGATTATTTGATCTCGCCTTTTTCGGCAGCTTTCTTCAGTTTCTCGTTTGCGAAGATCGCGATCTCTACCCGGCGGTTAGCTTGTTTACCGGCTTCGGTGGAGTTATCGGCAACCGGCTTGGAAGAACCAAAGCCTTGGGTAGTGATGCGGGATGGTTCTACACCTTGCGCAATGGTATAGTTAGCTACCGACTGGGCTCTTCTTTCGGATAAAGGCTGGTTAATGGCATCGGAACCGGTAGCATCGGTGTGGCCTTCCACGATTACGTTGGTATCGCCGTATTTTTTAAGGGTACCAGCTAAGGTCTGGATGTCGGCCTGAGATTGTGGACGCAGCTCGGCAGAGTTGGTATTGAACAGGATGCCGGAAGCAAACGTGATCTTGATACCTTCGCCTACGCGCTCAACTTTCGCGCCCTTCATGTCGCGGCGAAGCTCTTCGGCCTGCTTATCCATCCGACGACCAATGATAGCGCCGGCAGAACCGCCTACTGCTGCACCGATGATAGCACCCGCTGCAGTGTTGCCAGCCATTTTACCAATTACGCCGCCAAGTACGGCTCCGCCACCGGCACCAATTATACCGCCTTTAGCGGTTTTGCTCATGCCTTTCTTTTCAGGTTCGTTTTGATATGTGCTGTCGCCGCCGGTAGGCATGGTGCTCTTGCTCGATTTACAAGCCGAGAAAGCCATTACGATAGCCAGAAAGAACGATAAATAAACTTTCAGAATTTTCATGTTTTGGATTGTTTAATAAATTGATTTGGATTGTTTATTGGCTACACATACTGAATATCGTGCCAAAATGTTCGGCGAATATAGAAAATTTTCTATTTAACAGAACAACAACCTGCTTATATGCTGATTTTCAACTCTCTAAATACGAAAAACCGGAAACAAATAGTTCCTGATGAATTTCAGAAGGTCTACCAGAAATTTTTCATTACCGGCAAATTCAAAGCTGAAGCTGCCCTAAAGTTTCATAATAAAGCATACTTTATTATGAAAAGTTTCTGTACTTTAGGCTTGCACCTTAACCCTTAAACCTGTTATGAAAAACAAACTTTTTGCCTTAGTTACATTTTTAATGTGCGGCTTCACAGCCTTTTCACAAACTTCTGATTCCATTTATTATAAAAACCAACTTGGGATAATTGGTGGACATGGTGGATCAATAGGAATAATTTATAAGCGACAGGTAAAACCAGATGGTGCTCTGCGCTTAATAGAATCGGGCACTTACTATAATAGAACCGTACCAGAAGCTCCCATAAGTGTTGATGCTAGTTCTTATAAATACAAGGAATCCAGCTTATTTTTGCAAACCCTAATAGGTTATGAATGGCAAAGAAAAGTGAGCCACCGGTGGGTGCTGCGCTATGGCGCCGATGGGGGCTTTGGCTTTGGCAAGAGATCTTCTGAATATGAATTTAAAAACTATAAGCCAGACGAATCTGCTTATGCCGAATTTCAAAATTTCAAGTCTACTTACCAAGCTTATATCATAAAGCCTTTTGCCGGAGTTCAATTCGAAATAAACAGAAGGTTTTGTATAGGGCTTGAATCAAGTTTGTCCTTACAATATGAAAAAGATGAAAATAAAAGATCACTTCTAACCTGGCCAAGTTCAGAAACAAAACCTGTAACCACAGATTTAGTAACGGTTTCATCTAATTCTTTTAACATGAATTTTTCTCCGGTTTCCAACATTCAGTTAGTATATAAATTCTGATTTATACAGACATAAAAAAACCGGCCAGCGTAAAGCTAACCGGTTTTTTTATTAAAATCTTACCGTTTTAGCAGAGAACTTCAGTTCTACTTTACTTTTTTCGCCTTCTTGCCTACGGTTTCGGTTTCTGCTAATTCCGGCTTTTCTTCTGGCTGCAGCATAGAAAGCAGGTCGGTGAGTTGTTGTTTCAGATCTTTGCGGTCTACAATAAAATCGAGGAACCCGTGGTCCAAAACGAATTCGGCGCTCTGGAAACCTTTCGGCAGATCCTTGCCAATGGTTTCTTTAATAACGCGCGGACCGGCAAAACCAATTAAAGCGCCCGGTTCGGAAATATTGAAATCGCCGAGCATGGCATAGGAAGCGGTAACGCCACCGGTGGTTGGGTCAGTTAGTAAAGAAATGTAAGGTACCTTGGCTTCGGCTAATAAGGCCAGTTTGGCGGAAGTTTTGGCCATCTGCATCAGGGAGAAACCGGCTTCCATCATGCGCGCGCCGCCCGATTTGGAGATCATCAGGAACGGGATCTTGTGCTGACGGGCATAATCGATGGCGCGGGCAATTTTCTCGCCTACTACCGAACCCATAGAGCCGCCGATGAATTTGAAATCCATACAGGAAACCACCAGGTCCAGGCCGTTCATTTTACCGTGCGCGCTCCGAACAGCATCTTTCAAATGCGTTTTTTTCTGGGTAATGGCAATGCGGTTCGGGTAAGGCTGGGAATCTACGAACTCCAGCGGATCGGCAGAAGTCAGGTTCGGGTCCAGCTCTACGAATTTATTCTCGTCGAAAAGCACCTCGAAATACTCGGCCGAATCGATGCGGTCGTGGTAATTGCATTGCGGGCAGGTGTACAGGTGCTTGCGGTGCTCCGTGGTATTGGTTACGGCCTTGCAGCTCGGGCATTTATACCAAAGCCCGTCCGGGGTTTCCTTCTTCTCTTCGGTGGGCGTTATGATCCCTTTTTCTACACGTTTAAACCAAGACATACTTTATTCCTTTAAGCGCCAGGCGCATTAATAAAATCCTTACAAAAAAAGCGAGCCGCAAAAATAACGACTTAAACCGAAAAACGGCCTGTTACGCCGTTCTTTTTTTATAAAGAACGGGCAACAGGCCGTTTCTATTCAATTAATTACAAAAAAACTGGTGAAGGCAAATAAAGCCCGCTCCTTAAATTAAGCAATGGTAATCTGGTTATCCAGGTACACGTCCTGAATAGCGTTCAGTAATTCCACGCCAACTTTCATGTCTTTCTGGAAGGCTTTACGGCCGGAGATCAGGCCCATACCACCGGCACGTTTGTTAACTACTGCGGTACGCACTGCATCTGCCAGATCCGATTCACCTTTCGACTCGCCACCGGAGTTGATGAGGCCGGCGCGGCCCATGTAGCAGTTCGCTACCTGGTAACGGCACAGATCGATCGGGTTATCGGAAGAAAGCTTATCGTACATGGCCGGGTGCGATTTTGCGAAGTTGATCGCTTTGAAGCCACCGTTGTTCTCCGGTAATTTCTGCTTGATAATATCGGCCTGGATGGTTACGCCTAAGTGGTTTGCCTGAGCCGTGATGTCGGTAGCCACGTGGTAATCTACGCCGTCTTTTTTGAAAGCATTGTTACGTACGTAGCACCATAAAATAGTAGCCATACCCAGCTGGTGTGCGCGCTCAAACGCTTCGGCCACCTCGATGATCTGGCGGTTAGACTCCTCAGAACCGAAGTAGATGGTTGCGCCAACGGCAGCAGCACCCAGGTTCCAGGCTTCTTCTACCGAACCGAACATGATCTGGTCGAATTTATTCGGGTAAGTTAAAAGCTCGTTGTGGTTGATCTTTACTACAAACGGAATTTTGTGCGCGTATTTACGGCTCATCATGGCCAGGTTACCATACGTAGTAGCAACGGCGTTGCAACCACCTTCAATAGCCAGCTTAATGATGTTTTCCGGATCGAAATAGATCGGGTTTGGTGCAAAAGAAGCACCGGCAGTGTGTTCAATTCCCTGGTCAACCGGCAGGATAGAAAGGTAACCAGTTCCCGCTAAGCGGCCGGTATTGTACAGCTGGCCTAAGTTACGCAACACTTGCGGCGTGCGGTTGCTCTGACCAAAGATACGGTCTACGAAGTCCGGACCCGGCAGGTGCAGCATGTCTTTCGAAATGGTCTTACATTCGTGCTGCAGCAGGCTTTCCGCATCGCTGCCAAGCAAAGAAACAATGTTATCGTGGTTCATTTAAATAAAGGAGTTTAAGGAATTGAACAGCTTGTAAATGATGCCGCAAATATAGGCCTAAAATTTTACCGAAAACAATTTCTATATAGCCAATTGCTTGTATTCCGGGTAAATATCAGTTAGAAGTAAGTATAATTGCAGCTTTGCCGGCAAAACTGCTTAATTTCGCATACCTGTTTTACCAAGCAATTCCTTTTTCTACCTCAAACCCTAGCATTTTTCGTGGCCGCTTCCGAAATCATTCCGTTTAACCAACCCTTTACCATCGGAAACGAACTGGCTTACATGCAGGATGCGGTGCAGCGCGGTAAAATTTCCGGCGACGGTTTTTACACGAAACAATGCCAGTTTTTTTTGCAGAACCGCTACGGTTTTAAGAAGGCCCTGCTTACCACTTCCTGCACCGATGCACTGGAAATGGCCGCAATTTTAGCGGAAATACAACCCGGCGATGAAGTTATTTTACCGGCTTTCACTTTCGTTTCCACGGCCAATGCCTTTGTATTGCGCGGCGCCAGACCCGTTTTTGCCGACGTAGATCCGCTAACACTGAACCTGGATGTTGCTAAACTGGAAAGCCTTATTTCTGAAAAGACGAAGATTATTGTTCCGGTGCACTATGCCGGCATTTCCTGCGACATGGACCAACTTCTGGAAATTGCAAAGGCAAAAAACCTGCTGGTTGTGGAAGATGCCGCGCAGGCCCTGGATGCAAAATACAAAGGCCGTCCGTTGGGTAGTCTGGGGAATTTAGCGGCTTTTTCCTTTCACGAAACCAAGAACGTGATGTGCGGCGAAGGCGGGGCTTTGGCTGTTAATGATGCAAACTTTCTGGAACGGGCCGAGATCATCCGGGAAAAAGGTACGAACCGCGCAGCCTTTTTCCGGGGCGAAGCGGCCAAATACGACTGGCTCGACGTGGGTTCCTCTTTCCTTCCCTCCGATTTGAATGCCGCTTATTTACTGGCCCAGCTGGAAAATCTGGAAACAATTCAGCAGCAACGATTAAAACTCTGGAATACCTATTATAAAGAGCTGAAACCGTTGGCCGATGCCGGGAAACTGCAACTGCCTTTTGTGCCGGATTACGCTACCAACAATGCCGGATTGTTTTACCTGCTTTGCCGTACGCCCGAAAAACGCACCGCTTTGCTGGCGCATTTAAAAGCGCAGGGAATTATGGCCGTTTTTCATTACCTGCCGCTTCACGAAAGTCCTTATTATTTAAAGCATTATCCGAAAGTAAGTTTGCCGGTAACCGAAAATGCCGCCCGACGGTTGGTACGGCTGCCCTTTTATTTTAACCTGACTGAAAATCAGCAATCCCGCATTCTGGAAGCGATCCGCAAATTTTACACTTAGGGCTTCGTAGTTTCGGTTTTTACTTATATTTGTGAGCAATACTCTTTCATCTGACAGCATTATGAATACGAATTTATTAAAGAACGCCTGCACCATTTTACTGGGCGGCGCTTTGCTTTCGGGTTGCGTGGCTTCCAAAAAGTACGACGACCTGATGACCCAGAAAATGAACCTGGAACGCGAAAAAGCGGAATGCGACAACACACTTTCCAAACTGCAGGCCGATAAAAAAAACCTGGACGAACTTTACGCCGAGCTTACCAAAAACAACAACAAACTGGTAGCCGACTCCATTCAGACAGGTATTATCCTGCGCAAAACCAAACAGCTTTACAACGACCTGAACAGTACCTACGAAAAGCTGAACCGCAACCACGAAAAACTGCTGGCCAACAGCGCCTCCGAAACCAGCAAACTCTCCGGTGACCTTGCCCGTCGCGAGGCAGAACTGAAAGCCCTGGATGCTTCCCTGAACAAGAGCAAAGGCCAGATCGATCAGCTGAGCACCGACCTGAAAGCGCGGGAAGAGAAACTGAAAGAACTGCAGCGCATCCTGGACGAAAAAGACAAAGCCGTAGCCAACCTGAGAACCAAAGTGAACAACGCCCTGCTTGGTTTCAACTCAAAAGACCTGACGGTGAACGTGAAGAACGGCAAAGTATACGTTTCGCTTTCGGAGCAATTGCTGTTTAAATCGGGCAGCACCAAAGTCGATAAAAAAGGCCAGGATGCCTTGGAAAAACTAGCCAAAGCCCTGAAAGACCAGGAAGATGTGAACGTGGTAGTGGAAGGCCACACCGACGATGTGCCGATCTCGAAAGGCACCGCCGGTATGAAAGATAACTGGGATCTGAGCGTATTGCGCGCTACGGAAATTACCCGCATTTTAACGGATGCCGGTTTACCAGGCAGCCGCGTTACGCCAAGCGGCCGCGCCGAAAACGTACCGCTGGAAGCCGCTAAAACCGCCGATGCCCGCCAGAAGAACCGCCGCACCGAAATTATCTTAACTCCTAAGCTGGATGAGCTTTTCCAGATCCTGGAGAAGAATTAATCTTTAGGAAAAACAGTACTGTTTCATAGTGAAAAAGCCAGGCTTTGCAGCCTGGCTTTTTTGTTTTCAAGTAACAGGCAATACTAAGAATATGAAGTACCTTTGTGATAAACTATGCAAAAAGGAATAAAGAACACTTGGTTAACTGTAAGTAAGATCCTGAAATACAAAGAACCATTTAAGGCTTTTTCTAATTAGTAAACCAAAGTGTAAGAATGAGTACAGGCAAAATATATTTTAAAAATTTAGACTCTATTAGGTTTTTTGCGGCTTTAATGGTTTTTCTTGCCCATGGAATAAGCCCGTCCTATCAGTATTTGCCCATAGAGAATACTGTCTGGGAAAAACTCCTTACTCTTATAAGCAGCGGCGGGACTGGTGTTTCTATATTCTTTGTGCTAAGCGGCTTCCTGATCACTTATTTACTGATTCAAGAATACGAAACAACTAAAACCATATCGGTAAGAAACTTTTACATGAGGCGGGTGCTGCGGATCTGGCCCCTGTATTACTTAGTAGTTACCTTTTCCTTTTTTATTTATCCCTTTATTAAAAATCTGATCGGCATTGACAATCCGCTGGGATCGAATGTATTGTACCATCTTACTTTCCTAAGCAATTTTGACGTGATCAACATCCAGGAGAATTGCCCGGGAAATGATGCCATGTCACAGGGTATAACCTGGTCCGTTTCAATAGAAGAACAGTTTTATTTATTCTGGCCTTTAATCTTTGCATTTCTGCCCAGGAAAGGCTGGTTTTTTGCCATTTTATTCATTATTGGTGGTTCCGTATACTTTCGCATTCTGAATCATGAGAATAATTCGGTTTTATACTTTCATACATTCTCGGTACTGGCAGATCTGGGCATTGGAGGACTTGCGGCTTATCTGGTTAAAAAATTTGCTCCTGTAAAAAGGTTTTTCGAAAACACCGGTTCTAAAACCCATTTGTTGCTTTTTGCCTTTTCATTTTGCCTTCTTTTCTGGGGCGATCCCCTGTTTTCATTTAAGTATGGCAATGCCATTGGGCGGATCGTTATTGCCGCATCTTTTGCACTCATAATTACTGCTCAGGCGCTAACCAAAACAAATTCGCGTTTAGACTTATCAAGATTAACCTTCCCTAATAACTGGGGGAAATACACGTATGGCATTTACTTGCTACATCCCATTGCCATTACCATTCTTGATGTGCTGGTCCGGGTTTTAAACGTTCCAAAAACAAATTTCATCAGCTTGTTCCTTATCGGAATTCTTGGGTTTGTTTTAACCTTAATCTTAAGTAAAACAAGTTTTATTTACTTCGAAGCCAGATTCCTGAAGCTGAAACACAGGTTCGATACCGAAAAAAAGGCACCTGAAACGCTTGTCGCAGCGAAATAACCCGGGGCATACTTTTGTAAGCAGGCAGCTAGCCTGTAATACCGAGAACGTGCCCCTAGAAACCACCAAAACCGCCGCACCGGTACTATCTTAACACTTAGGCCAAAGGAGCTTTTCCAGATCATGGAGAAGGATCAAGGTTTAAAACAGTACCATTATCAAATAAAAAAGCCAGGCTTTGCAGCCTGGCTTTTTTGTTCTCAAAAACATGTTCCCAGATTTTGGTGACCTTGTTGGATTTCCTGAAAATGGTCAGGCAACGCTGTTTGGTTTTTATTGGCTAAGGGGAAGCAGGCAAGCTCGATTAAACGAAAACTAAAAAACATGGAAGTGAACTAAGGGTAAACCTCAGAAACCCTGTCCTGGAACTAATAAGGTTTGAAAATTTTAAGACCGGACGTAATAAAGCATCCGCATTCTAACTCACCGTAAAATGCAATTCAGAATCAGACTATTCACCACCTTCAATTAAAAAATCAAAGGACAGAAAAGCTTTTTTTTACAGAAAATTTACAAATAATTCCTTGAAGATAAATACATTACAAATTTTTATCTTATTTTTAAGCGAAAAAAAAATGTTACAAGCATAACCCTTCCTATCATGACCTAACTAACAACATTCACATTTGCTCTTTTAAAAGCACTTGCCCACCCTGTTCTTCCCGGGGTTCAGTCTGAATAATTAAACCAGGTTTATATTCTTAATACCTCCATAAGCAGGTAGCCCTCACTGAACTCCAGGTAAGATCCGACCTTCGATTAATAGCATTGTTTTTTTTGCAAATCAGTCAACCACCTAAACAATTTTTAATGAAAACACTATTATCTTATTTCTTACTATTTTTTCTTCTAGCCAGTTCTGCCGTTGCGCAAACCCCAACAACTATTGGCACCGGAACTACTACCAATGCCTTCAATTCCCTGATTGCTACCAGTACCAGCACAAACAAGTACTCGAAGGCCATTGCCGTTTATTCTGCTGCCGAAATTACAGCTGCCGGCGGTTCAGCCGGGTTGATCACCAAATTAGCCTGGAACAAGTCATCCGGTGGAGAGTACACCACTGCAGATGCTACTATGAATGTCTTTATTAAAGCCGTTCCTTTCACCACACATGCTTCCTCCCCAATTACATGGGCTACAGAAGTAACCGGCGCTACGCAGGTATATTCTTCTACTACCCATAGTTTTTCGACGGGTGCCGGCTGGAAAGAATTAACCCTTTCCACTCCATTTTTCTGGAACGGAACCGATAATCTGGAAATTTTTGTGGATTGGTACCGGCCTGGCACCCCAACCGCCAGCATGAACTGGGAATACACCTCCGTTACCGATGCAAATGCTATAACTTACAATGGAACCGGGGTAACTACTGTTGGCAGAAATGCCTTACGGCCAAATATTCAGCTCACCATCCTGTCCTCCCCCTGTACCGCCCCTCCTACCGCAGGTACTACCATAAGCTCGGCCAATACAGTTTGCGCAAATGTTAATTTCAATTTAAGCCTTTCGGGAGCTACCATTGGCACTGGTTTAACTTATCAGTGGCAAACTTCAGCAAACGGCACTACCGGCTGGACAAACATAACCGGAGCCACCAACAGTACCCTTACCACGTCGCAAACGGCTACTTCTTATTACAGAGCACAGGTAACCTGCAGCGCACAAACAGCAGCTTCTACCCCTGTGCAGGTAACTACCAGTGGAACTCCTGTTTCAGGCACTTTTACAATTAATCAGAATGCCCCTGCCTCAGCCACCAACTTTATTTCATTTGCCGCTGCACTTGCATCTTTAGATTGCATCGGTGTTAACGGCCCGGTTGTATTTAACGTAGTAGCAGGCACCGGCCCGTATAATGAGCAGGTAACTATTCCCGCTACTCCAGGTACTTCTGCCACCAATACCATTACTTTTAACGGCAACGGGAATACTATTTCCTTTGCATCTACCACTGCCGACCGTGCGGTGGTACGCCTGGACGGTGCAGACCATATTACTTTCACCAATTTCGTGATCGATGCGTCAAACATTACTTATGGCTGGGGTATTCACCTGCTTAACGGGGCCGACAACAACACCATCAGCAACAACACCATTAACATTGCATCAACCTCTACTACCGAATCGAACTCGGTAGGTATTGTGCTTGCAAACTCCACTACTTCAGTAACTACAGCCGGCAATACTGGTAATAATAATACTATTTCCGGCAACACCATTAATGGCGGTTACAAGGCCATTCACCTGAATGGCGTTATTACTGGTACCGGTAATAACCAGATCACTAACAACACCCTGAAGGATTTTTATGCTTATGGCATTGAGGTTTCTGCTGCTAATGCTACCTTGGTTCAGGGCAACGACATCAGCCGTGCTTTACGCGCTACTACCGGCACCTTTTATGGCATTTACCTGAGCAGTGGTTCTATTGCCACCCAGGTATCGAGAAACCGTATTCACAACACCAACGATACCGACCCTACCGGAACAGTTTACGGTTTGTATGCAACCGCCACCGATGCTCCGGCAGGCTCTGAGAACGTATTCAGCAATAACCTGCTTTATAACCTGAATACTACCGGCATTATTTATGGTATTTACAACTCTAACAGCGATGGCGCTTTTTACTTCCACAATACCGTTAGCATAGACAATCCTGCCAATACCGGTACCAACCGCGGCTTCTGGCAAACGGGTGCTGCCACCAACATCAAGTTCCAGAATAATATTATAAGCATCAACTCTGGCACTACCGGTGCTAAGCATGCTATCTATTTTACTACTTCTTCTTCTACCATCACCTCCAACAACAACGTGCTTCACCTGACCGGCGGAGCAAGCACCAGTGGTATTGGCTATTTATCTTCCAACCAGGTTACGCTTGCTGACTGGCAGGCCGTAAACTCCGGTGCTTACGACCAAAACTCCGTTGCGGCAGATCCACAGTTTGCAAACCCTGCAACAGGTGATTTTACGCCTACCAACGTTGCGGTGAACAACATAGGCACTGCAGTAGTACCGGCAATTACCACCGACTTCAACGGCCTTATCCGTAACCCGAACGCTCCGGATCCGGGTGCTTATGAGTTCATGAACAACACCACCGATGTAGGGATCACAGCTATTACTTCGCCTAACTCCGTGTGTGGCCTTACCGCTACTGAAACCGTTACGGTAGAGCTTACCAACTTCGGCACCAACCCGCAAAGTAACATTCCGGTTAGCTACTCCATTAACGGCGGCAGCCCGGTTACAGCTACCTTTGCCGGTCCGCTGGCTCCCGGCGCCAATGTTACTTATAACTTTGCCGTGCCGGCCAACCTGAGCGCCGCCGGAGGCTACACGTTTAAGGCTTACACGGCTTTAACCGGAGACATGGTACTGAGCAACGACACCACCACCAAAGCCGTTTCCAACTCCCTGTTCCCAACCCTGCCTATCAGCCTGGATTTTGAAACAAACAATACCGGCCTGACAGCACTGAAGCAAGTGGTGAATTCCAACTCTACCCTGGCCGAAGATGCAGGTGCGAGCTCCGGTGCTCCTTCTTCTACCAAGGGGCTGGTGATGTCTGGAATAAGCAGCTCCGGCTGGACTATGCCGGTGCCTACGGTTAATCCATGGACCATGAACCCGAACCACCTTGCCGGCGTTTACCTCTGCTTTAATCCGGTAAGCGGTGCCGACTCCCTGATCCTGCGTTTCGACCTCAAGCAGCTTTACAAAGATGCTAACCGCAACACCAACTTCCGCGTGACCGTGAACGGAACCCAGGTAGGCCCGACCTATAACCCGCCTTTCGATCCGAGCAACCCGACTACCCCGATCGTGTGGAACAACATCCGTGTAGACCTGTCTTCGTATATCGGACAGCCAAGCATTGAAGTAGGCCTGGAATCGAGCGTGAAGGAAGCGTATGCCAACGGAAACGGCCCGGCCAACCTGATCGACAACATCAGTATTATCAGCTATATGCCAACCGGCTTAAAGGCAAACCTGCTGCAAAGCCAGGTGAACGTATATCCTAACCCAAGCCAGGGCACCTTTAAAGTAGACCTGCCACAAGGCAAAACCTACGAGCTGACCGTTACCGACCTGACCGGAAAAGTGATCATGACCCAGAATGCTTCCGGTGGCATAAACCACCTCCAGCTTAACAAAGCAGCCAAAGGCATTTACCTGCTGAAGGTGAAAGGCGAAAATGGAACTGCTACCCGTAAGCTTATTGTTGAATAATAAACGATAGCGTTTTAGCACAAAAAAGTCCTGCTTCTTTCCGGAGGCAGGACTTTTTGTTGCATCGGACCTGAAGTAAATCCATAAATCGTGAATGGATACTAACCGGGATTACAAACTCAGGAATTCAGGGTACTTCAGATGCTTTTACAACAATCGAGCTTATAATGATTTTGTATAACATGTATTTGAGCAATAATTAGAGGTAACACTTTTGGGATCTTATTTTAATAACCAACGTCCGGTTACCGCCTGGCAATAAATTTACTTATGTACAACGCTTATCTGAAAGGTTGCTTTTAAAAAGCAGGAACCTTATTAGATTAAAGTTCAATGGTAGCCTTTGTAGGTTAAACGTCAGATTTGATAACGCCATTTGGAGTAAAAAGGGACATTTTAACAAAAAAATTCGAAATAATTTGTTACTAATAAATAATTTAATAAATTTTTCTATTATTTTTAGACAACAAATTACTGTTACAAGCTAAACTTACTTTTTCATGACCTAACGAATAGCTTACAAAACCCTTTCGCATGCCACTTGCGCCTCTGCCTTTACGAAGGTTGAATCAAACAAATATGAATGTTCAATACCTTCTTCGCTGCCAAATCCAGAATACCTAAACCTCGCCTTAAACTGAACTTCCCGGTGGGACTTAATCCTCTACCAACAGTATTCATGTTGCAGATTAGCAAAACACTTAAACAACAATAAATGAAAACACTATTATCTTATTTCCTTCTGCTTTTGCTATTGGCAGGTACAAGCTATGCTCAAACAGTAGCAACAATTACCGGCACAGCCTCCAGCCTTCCAACGTATCATGCTGGCCCTATTTACCGTTCATCTGCTTCAAGTGCCTATGATGCCAGCCGGTATTCTTACCTTTTTACGCCTGCCGAATTAGCCGCTGCCGGCATTCCTAACGGAGCCATTATTACCAAAGTGGCCTGGAATAAATCCAACAATACCGCAACTTCCACTGGTGCGACCGGCATATTTGGTATTTATATGAAAAATTCCGCTGCAACTGATTTTTCAGCGGCTTCAGTTCCATGGGCAACCCAGGTTGCTGGCGCAACCCAGGTTTACAACAACACCAGTCAGGCAATACCTGCTACGATCGGCTGGCTTGATTTTCCGCTAAATACGAACTTTCAATATACAGGCGGTTCACTAGAGATTTCTACCGATTGGGATATCAATCAGGCTACGGGCAATCCTACAACTGCAGCCATTAATTGGGAGGTTTCTACTGCTACTGATCGTATCTACGGTATTAGCAACACAACCACCCCAACCGCTAATCTATCCAGCACCAGCAATAGCATAGGTAATTTAGATAATCTCCGTCCCAATATCCAGATTACATTTTTAGCAAATCCATGTACTGCCCCGCCTACCGGTGGTACCACCATAAGCTCTGCTGGCTCAACCTGCCCGAATGCTAATTTCACATTGAGCCTTAATGGTACTTCAGTCGGAATTGGCCTTACCTACCAGTGGCAATCTTCGGCAAACGGCACTACCGGCTGGACCAATATTGCCGGCGCAACCAGCAGCTCCCTTACCACCTCTCAAACTGCTAGCACGTATTACCGGGCACAGGTAACCTGTAGCGGGCAAACAGCGGCTTCTACTCCTGTACAGGTAACTACAAGTGCCACTCCTATTTCCGGCACCTTCACGATCGATAAGAATGCACCTGCTTCTGCCACCAATTTTACTTCCTTTGCTACTGCCCTTGCATCTTTAGATTGCGCCGGCGCAGGCGGCCCGATCGTGTTCAACGTAGTAGCTGGTTCTGGCCCATACACCGAGAACGTAGTGATCCCGAACATTTCCGGAACTTCTGCTACCAATACCATTACTTTCAATGGTAACGGCAACACCCTGCGGGCAACTTCCTCTTCAGCCGATGCTACCCTCAAGCTCGATGGCTCTAGGTTTATCCGCATTGATAACTTGGTAATGGAAGCCGACCCGGCCGCCACCACCAATGCCGTAGTGCGTCTTGTTAACAACGCCAACGATAACATTATTTCAAACGCTACCCTAAAGCACAACATTACCAGCTCTTCCACTTCCTATAACTTATACGTTTACTCCGGAAGCAGCAACAACACGTTCCAGAACAACACCATTACCGGCGGATACTATGGTATCTACAACTATGGCGCTTCGGCAACCCCGGTAAACAACAACCACTTCATTGGCAACACGGTTAAAGACCAATATACTTACGGCATCTATAACTACTATGCCAATAACACCCGGATCGAAGGCAACAATATAAGCCGCCCTAGCCGTACCGGCGTAGGAAGCTTCTATGGCATTACCCTGAGCACCAGCACTACAGGTTCCCTGGTAACCAAAAACCGGATACATAACTCCCATGGCGCTGCCACTTCCCTTACCGGCCTGGTTTATGCCCTTTACACAACAGGAGCAGATGCCACCGTAGGAAATGAAAACGTATTCACCAACAACCTGGTTTACAACATCAATAATACAGGTACCATTTACGGCATCTACTCTACCACTTCCGACGGCGCCCACTTTTTCCACAACACTATCAGCCTCGACAATACAGCCAATACTGGTACGGTTCGTGGTTTCTACCAGCTTACAACTGCTACCAACGTGAAGTTTCAGAACAACATTGTGAATATAATAGGCGGCACCAGCGGAGCGAAGCACGCACTCTACTTCGGAACTACTGCCTCCACTATTACTTCTAACAACAACGTGCTTTACCAAACCGGCGGGGCAAGTACCAGTGGCATTGGCTACTTAACCAGCAACCGGGCTACCCTTACTGACTGGCAGGCAGCCGGCGCCTACGACCAGAACTCGGTTTCTGTAGATCCGCAGTTTGCCGCCCCTGCTACCGGCGACTTTACTCCTACAAATGCCGCCGCTAATAACAAAGGCGGAGCACTGGTTCCGGCGGTAACCACCGACATTAACGGCCTGATCCGTAACCCGAACACTCCGGATCCGGGTGCTTATGAGTTCATGAACAACGCCACCGATGTAGGGATCACAGCCATCACTTCTCCTAATTCCGTGTGCGGCCTTACTGCTACCGAAACCGTAACAGTAGTGCTTACCAACTTCGGAACCAACCCGCAGAGCAACATTCCGGTTAGCTATTCCATTAACGGCGGTAACCCGGTTACAGCTACTTATGCCGGTCCGCTGGCTCCCGGCGCCAATGTTACTTATAACTTTACCGTGCCGGCTAACCTAAGTACCGCCGGAGGTTATACCTTTAAGGCTTACACGGCTTTAACCGGCGACATGGTACTGAGCAACGACACCACCACCAAGGCCGTTTCCAATTCCCTGTTCGCAACCCTGCCCATCAGCCTGGATTTTGAAACCAACAACACCGGCCTGACAGCACTGAAGCAAGTGGTGAATTCCAACTCTACCCTGGCCGAAGATGCAGGCGCCAGCTCCGGTACTCCTTCTTCAACCAAAGGGCTGGTGATGGCCGGCGTTAGCAGCTCCGCCTGGACCATGCCGCTGCCAACAGTAAACCCCTGGACCATGAACCCGAACCACCTTGCCGGCGTTTACCTGTGCTTTAACCCGGTAAGCGGCGCAGATTCCCTGATCCTGCGTTTCGACCTGAAGCAGCTTTACAAAGATGCTAACCGCAACACCAACTTCCGCGTGACCGTGAACGGAATCCAGGTAGGCCCAACCTATAACCCGCCTTTCGATCCGAGCAACCCGGCTACCCCGATCGTGTGGAAAAACATCCGCGTAGACCTTTCTTCCTACATCGGACGGCCAAGCATTGAAGTAGGTCTGGAATCGAGCGTGAAGGAAGCGTATGCAGGCGGTAACGGTACAGCCAACCTGATCGACAACGTAAGCATTATCAGTTATATGCCAACTGGCCTAAAAGCAAACCTGCTGCAAAGCCAGCTGAGCGTATATCCTAACCCAAGCAACGGTACCTTCAAAGTAGACCTGCCACAAGGCAAAACCTACGAGCTGACGGTTACCGACCTGACCGGAAAAGTGATCATGACCCAGAGTACTTCCGGAGGATTGAACCAATTGCAGCTGAACAAAGCAGCCAAAGGCATTTACCTGTTGAAGGTGAAAGGTGAAAACGGCACCGCTACCCGTAAGCTCATTATCGAATAAAAACGATAGCGCTTTAGCACAAAAAAGTCCTGCCTCTTTCCCGAGGCAGGACTTTTTGTTTACTGCCAAAATAATTTTCAGGAACAAGCCAGGCAACGCTCAGCGGCTAAAAGCTGTCTTATGAATAGTTAGAAATGCATCAGCCATTTATATGCATTCCGCTTCCCGGAATTTGCTAATGCATTCATTCTTAATCCATTTCATGAAAATAATTTTCATTTTTTCGTCATAAAACAATATTTTAGCAAATCATTAAATATAACCTATTTACTATGAAAAAACTTTTATCACGGACGCTCATCCTGTTACTAGCAATGAGTTACTATTTTAGTAGTACAGCTCTGGCGCAAAGTGTACCGGAATTAATTTATTATAAATTTGATTCGCCAGGTACTACCGTACAAAACCTGGCCTCCGCTCCGGCAGGCACAAATCCCGCTCCGATTTCCGGAGCAACTATTGGTGGAGCCGGACAATTCGGAAGCGCATTTACAGGCAATGGCAATACAACTGCCACCAACTCCGTGAACACAGGCTGGGCTCCCAACTTAGGCTCCGGCTCCTGGACTATTTCCTTGTGGTTAAATAACATACCTTCTTCCACAACCCTTCAATACTTTTTCGGCGACGTAAATACAAACAGCTTACGGGCTTTTACCGGCGGCGTAGCAGATCCGGGTGGTATAAGACTGGTAGGCGGAGGAATTACGGCCATTGATATGCCTAATGTAGTGAGCAATGGCCCGGTGGTTATTCACTATGTGCATGATGCTACTGCAGGGAACATTAAGGCTTATGTGAACGGGGTATTAACGGTAACCTCTCCCCAGACGGCTGTAAACCTTACCGGAACCGGCCCTTTTCTGGTTGGAGGCTACTCCACGCTTAACGGCTTACCTTCCGGTGGCCTGATGGATGAATTCCGGTTCTATAACCGGGCCCTTTCTGCTGCCGAGGTAGCCGGTACCTGGAATCAGTCGTTGCCTATTGCCATAACCCCTAACGATGCCGGCGTAACCGCGATTACAGCCCCGGGAAGCCCCGTTGCTCCCGGAAACCAAAATGTGCAGGTAACCATTAAAAATTACGGTACTGCTCCCTTAACCAGCGCCCAGATTGGCTGGAAGGTAGGCAATACGCCTGGTACCACGTTTAGCTGGACAGGCAACCTTGCCCCCAATGCCGTTAGCGCTCCGGTTACTATAGGATCCTTCAATTTCCCGAATGGAAACCATACCATTAAAACCTGGACTACCAGCCCCAACGGAGCTACGGACGGAAATAACTATAACGATTCCACCTCTACCACAATAACTGCCTGCAATACAATCAGCGGCACTTTCACCATCGATAAAAATTCTCCGGCATCGGCCACAAACTATATTTCCTTTGCTGCAGCTTTGCAAGGTATGAATAGTTGCGGCATCAGCGGACCGGTAACTTTTAATGTTGTGGCAGGCACCGGCCCGTATAATGAGCAGGTTACCCTTACGAATATTGCCGGAGCTTCTGCCACCAACACCATTACTTTTAACGGCAACGGCAATACCATTTCCTTTGCTTCCACTACTGCCGATCGGGCCGTGGTTCGTCTGGACGGTACGGATCATGTAACCTTCAGCAACTTCATAATAAACGCTTCCGATCTAACATTTGGCTGGGGCATCCATCTACTAAACGGCGCCGATAACAACACCATTAGCAACAACACCATTAACATTGCTTCTACCTCCACTACCGAATCTAACTCGGTAGGTATTGTGCTTGCGAACTCCACTACTTCGGTAACTACCGCCGGAAACACCGGAAACAACAACATAATTTCCGGCAATACCATAAATGGCGCTTACAAAGGCATTCACCTGAACGGCGTAGTGACCGGGCAGGGCAATAACCAAATCCTCAACAACACGGTGCTCGATTTTTATGCTGATGGCATTAAAGTGAATGCGGCCAAAAACACGCTGGTTGAAGGAAATAATATTCACCGCCCAACCCGTACCACCACTACCACCTTTACCGGAATTGAAGTAAGTGGCAGCTCTGAAGGGACTTTGATCCGGAAGAACCGCATTCATAACTCCCACGATGCTACCACTTCCAAAACCGGAACTGTTTACGGTATTTATTTCACCGGAGCAGATGCCCCAGTCGGTGCAGAGAACGTGGCCAGTAACAACCTGATCTACAACATCAACAACACCAGCACCATTTATGGTATCTACAACAGCAGCTCCGACGGCGCTCACTATTTTCACAACACCATCAGCCTCGACAACACGGCCAATACCGGCACCAACCGTGGCTTTTACCAGACCACCACTGCCGCTAACGTGAAGTTCATCAACAACATCGTCAGCATTGTGGCCGGCACTTCCGGAGCCAAGCATACACTTTACTTCGGAAGTACTACCTCCACTATTACTTCTAACAACAACGTACTTCACCTGACCGGCGGCTCCAGTTCCAGTGGTATTGGCTTTTACTCTTCCAACCAGCCTACGCTTACCGCCTGGCAGGCAGTAAACTCCGCTGCTTACGACCAGAACTCCGTTGCTGTAGATCCGCAGTTTACGAACGCTGCAGCTGCAGATTTCACCCCTACCAATTTAGCGGTAAACAACATCGGCCAGGGCGGCACCGGCATTACGAATGACTTTGCCGGCATTTCCCGCAATCCGAATGCTCCGGATCCGGGCGCGTACGAATTCATGAACAACACTACCGATGTAGGGATCACAGCCATCACTTCTCCTAATTCTGTGTGCGGCCTTACCGCTACCGAAACTGTAACAGTAGTGCTTACCAACTTCGGTACCAACCCGCAGAGCAACATTCCGGTTAGCTACTCCATTAACGGCGGTAACCCGGTTACAGCTACCTATGCCGGCCCGCTGGCTCCCGGCGCCAATGTTACTTATAACTTTACCGTGCCGGCTAACCTAAGTACCGCCGGAGGTTATACCTTTAAGGCTTACACGGCTTTAACCGGCGACATGGTACTGAGCAACGACACCACCACCAAGGCCGTTTCCAATTCCCTGTTCGCAACCCTGCCCATCAGCCTGGATTTTGAAACCAACAACACCGGCCTGACAGCACTGAAGCAAGTGGTGAATTCCAACTCTACCCTGGCCGAAGATGCAGGCGCCAGCTCCGGTACTCCTTCTTCAACCAAAGGGCTGGTGATGGCCGGCGTTAGCAGCTCCGCCTGGACCATGCCGCTGCCAACAGTAAACCCCTGGACCATGAACCCGAACCACCTTGCCGGCGTTTACCTGTGCTTTAACCCGGTAAGCGGCGCAGATTCCCTGATCCTGCGTTTCGACCTGAAGCAGCTTTACAAAGATGCTAACCGCAACACCAACTTCCGCGTGACCGTGAACGGAACCCAGGTAGGCCCAACCTATAACCCGCCTTTCGATCCGAGCAACCCGGCTACTCCAATTGTGTGGAACAACATCCGCGTAGACCTTTCTTCCTACATCGGCCAGCCAAGCATTGAAGTAGGTCTGGAATCGAGCGTGAAGGAAGCGTATGCCGGTGGTAACGGTACAGCCAACTTGATCGACAACGTAAGCATTATCAGCTATATGCCAACCGGCTTAAAAGCGAACCTGTTGCAAAGCCAGCTGAACGTGTTCCCGAACCCAAGTAACGGTACCTTCAAAGTAGACCTGCCGCAAGGCAAAACCTACGAGCTGACCGTTACCGACCTGACCGGAAAAGTGATCATGACCCAGAGTGTATCCGGAGGAGTGAACCAATTGCAGCTGAACAAAGCAGCCAAAGGCATTTACCTGCTAAAAGTGAAAGGTGAAAACGGCACCGCTACCCGTAAGCTCATTATCGAATAAAAACGATAGCGCTTTAGCACAAAAAAGTCCTGCTTCTTTCCGGAGGCAGGGCTTTTTTGTTTAGAATCAGAATGATCGTTTTGTGGAGACACTAAAATAACCTGCATCAAGTGAAGGCTGAAAGTGGATCAAGTTAAAAATTTGAGGGGGATTTAAAAAAGTGTTTGTATTGGGTTGAATAAACCAGCACTTCGATTTTGTCAGACGCTTACCACACCCTTATTGGCCTGCTACTCCCGGCAGGCATATTAGAATACTTTGAGTTAGTACAGGTTAAGCAGAGCCCTAAAGGCTTAGAGCTGTTTCTGGAGGAGAAGAATATTTCTCCATCTGGCTTTGAAAAGCAGGCGCTGGAGTCCAAGGGCTTTTTACCTCAGGTAAGCATCGGCGACTTTCCTATTCGCGGTCAGAAAGTTATGCTGCAGGTAAAGCGGCGCAGGTGGGAAGTGAAAGCCACTGGAGAAATCATCAGCCGGGACTGGGATCTGGTAAAGAAAGTACGCGGATCACCACAGAGTTCGCGGCTTTTTTAAAAGGTATGTTTAGATAACCATCCTGTCAGCAGCCGTCTGGTGGGTCAGTTCTTTCATGTAGACGGCAAACAGCTCCAGCAGCAGTACAAAGACCACATCAGCTCCTTCCATGAGTGGGAGCAGAAAGCCCATGCAAAAGAGTGGATGCTCTTTGCGGAGAATATCAGCCCTTCTTTAAGCATCGACGAAACAGCTTTATCCAACGGCGAGCTTTATACTATTCTCACCAGTAAAACAGCGAAAGGGGGCAAAGGCAGCCTTGTAGCTATGATAAAAGGCACCCGGGCAGAAGACATTATAGCCGTCCTGAGCAAACTGCCTGAGAAGCTGCGCCATAGCGTAAAGGAAGTAACTCTGGACATGGCAGCTAATATGCAGCTGGCAGTAAAGCGGTGCTTTCCCAAAGCAGACCGGGTAACAGACCGCTTTCATGTGCAGAAGCTGGCTTATGATGCCCTGCAGGAAGTCCGGATCAAATACCGCTGGCAGGCTTTAGACCAGGAAAGCAGCCTTATGGCAGAGGCTAAAGCAAAGAAAGAAGCTTATCAGCCGGAAACACTTAGCAATGGCGATACTTTGAAGCAGTTGCTGGCCCGCAGCCGCTACCTTTTATTCAGGCACCCGGGCAAATGGACAGTTAGTCAGAAAGAACGGGCAGATATTCTTTTTGAGCTTTATCCGCAATTACAGAAAGCCTACGCGCTGACGATGCGATTGGGCAAGATCTTTGCAGTCTGTAAAACGAAAGAACAGGCCTTTAAGCAGCTGGCCTTGTGGTACAATGAAGTGGAAGAAGCTGAAATAGACTCCTTTAAAACCGTCTGCCGATCAGTGCAGGCACACTACCTTTCTATTCTTAACTTTTTCAACAATCGTAGTACCAATGCCGCAGCTGAATCTTTTAATGCCAAAGTAAAAGCGTTCAGGGCAACTTCCAGAGGCGTAAGAGATACTGCTTTCTTCCTCTTCAGACTTGCAAATATCTATGCTTAGCAAAAATGCCCCCTCAACAATTCTGCTTGATCCCTGAAAGTTTGAAACTCGACAGAAAATTTCTCTCCCAAATCTGTACCCGGTAAAAACAAAAGCCCCTCAGCGTTAACTGAGGGGCTTTTTTGTGGTCGCGCAGGAAGCATTGTTATTGCTCCTGTTTACACTAAAATACCCCTAAATACACTGAATTCAGGCTTTTTACTCTGCAAAGATAGCAGGAAATGGTAAGGCAATGCAGGTAAAAGCAGTAAATGTTTTACCAAATGTTTTACCTGTTCTATCAATTCTCTGCAATAGAATCCATTTCAAAAGCTAGTTGTGAGCCTTTATTTCTTCTCCCTATAAAGGGGTTTCCACGGTTGTGACTTCTATCAATATTCTTTAGCTGCTAGGCTGGCAACCTCTATTATTTCCTATTGAACCTCTCATTGACTTCTTCAAAGGCAATCCAAAGCACTAGAAGGCAAACCAGTGAAGAACTGTCCCTGACTAAGAACCTAATTTTGTAATCATTAATGCTATAGAATATGGCAACTGTAAAGATCATCTTAAAAGAAGATAAAGCGAATGCTTCAGGTGAAGCTCCTTTATATATACGGTTGATAAAAGACCGGAAACCAAAGTATATTTCATTAGGATTCCGGATAAACCCGAAACACTGGAATGCTGAAGAAAGGAAAGTAAAGAAATCTCATCCGAACTCTCAGCGCCTAAACAATTTCATTGCTTCTAAGATAGCGGAGGCTGAAGGAGTTGCTCTTACTATGGAAACACAGGAAAAAGGCATCTCCACCCGAAAGATCAAGGAGGCAGTTTTAGGAAAAGCCTCAGAGAGTTTTCTTAGATATGCAGATGCTTACATCAAAGCTCTGGAGAAGAATGGTCAGGTTGCAACAGGTATCAAAGCAAAGTCCATAATTTCTAAACTGAAAGATTACCTGGAAAATAAAGATCTTCTATTTGATCAACTTACAGTTAGTTTTCTTAAAGCATATGAACGGCATCTAAAAGATACTATAAAGAATAGTACAAATACTATTCATTTAAATCTTAGGGTTATCCGAAGAATCATTAATGAAGCTATACGAGAAGATTTGCTCCCTTATGAAAAGAATCCATTCCTGAAGTTCAAGCTGAAGCTGGAAAAGACTGCGAAAATCTATCTCACTGAAGAATTGCTGAAACAGTTGGAAGATCTTCCTTTAAAGCCTGGTACAAGAAAATTCCATCACCGGAATATGTATGTGTTTGCTGCTTATACAGGTGGGCTGCGTATTTCAGACATCTTGACCTTACAGTGGAAACACTTTGACGGGGAACGCATTATTATAGATACCCAAAAAACTGGTAGTACAGTATCTGTAAAATTGCCTTCTAAAGCAAAAGCTATTCTAGAACTATATCAGAAAGAAGGGAAGGGTAAGCAAAATCCGGAAGATTTTGTATTTCCTATTCTGAAAGCAGGTAAAGACTATAATGATCCTAAAGTCTTATACCAGGCAATTTCTTCCGCAACAGCCTATACTAATAAAGATATTCGAGCAATTGGTAAAGAAATCGGAGTTATTGGTAACTTAAGCTTTCACTCTAGCAGGCATACTTGGGCAACAAGAGCCTTGAGAAAGGGTATGCGAATAGAATATGTTTCAAAGCTTATGGGACATACGTCGATTAAAACCACTCAGATTTATGCAAAAATTGTATCTTCAGAGTTAGATAAAGCAATGGAAATATTTGATTAAGATTATATGGAAGACTTTTTTCACACCTATAGGAAGTTGATGTTAATATTTAAAGATAAGGTTGCTTTTGTTAGTAATTTCAAGGCAGCTTTTCTTCTTTATAAAAATAGTAATGATAGCCCGGATAATGACAAGTATGTATCTGAAGAAGCTACATATTACACCAGGTATTTAGATGATTTCATTAATAGTATTCAACAAAAGGCTGGCATTCCACCATTTCATACAACACTGCCTCTTCTGTATGTCGCTGATACTAACTTAAAATGGCTCATTATACAAAGTAAGCTCTTTTTAAAAGAATGCAGAGAGAATGAACTTATTATTAGGGATATTGGGGTTGAAGCGTATACAAATGTTTTTTCCTTTTGGGAAACATATAATCATAATTCAGATGGGAAGGAACCTCAACATGATTCAAATTTAGCTGCTGCAGAGGAGCTTGAAGTCTTCTTAAATGATGCGAGATTTGTAAGTGACATTCTCATTCCCTTTCTGGTAAGCTTTATCGATGTCTTAGAAGACAGGTACCAATTATTCAATTCCTTTTATGGGCTCGTGATAGAGGAACTAGCCAGTGATATGGCTATAGGGGAGAACGCTATCTTCCAAATGGGAAATGCACTATTGAATATTTCAACGGAAGAAGAGCTATTCGCATTTATTAATGTCAATGCCCAAGGAGATTTAATTGATCAGTATGCATACACGAAAAACAAGCCTTCAGTACTAAATGCTGAACAGCTTGCAATACTCTTTGCATATCTCCGTAAAGTAGGAGTAATTACAAATCCGAATGACACTGAGCTTAAAAGGTATGTGAGTTTACTTACAGGTGTATCTCATAATACCATCTACGAAAAGGGTTTAAGACATTTACAAGCAAGTAAGAATAATCCGTCAGTTCTTCAGAAATTAAATAAGAAAAAGAAGTTGGTGAATGTAGAAGCTATTGAAGATGTTCTAGCTTCAGTCAAAAAGAAGGTTAGACAAGATGCTGAAGAACACATGTTAATTTACTACTGACATTTAACCCCAATTTTACAACCCTTCTAGGGGCTTAAAAGGCTATAATTTTGCTCCCATTAAACGATACAACGTTATATGGGAGCATTTTTTATAACTGCGGATTCAGCAGATCAGTTTTTCAAAAAGCTTGATTCTATTGAGAAGGCAATAAAAGCATTACCAGTTTCTGCGTCAGAAACCTGGTTAGATAATGAGCAGGCTTTAAAGGAACTTAAAGTTAGTAAACGTACTCTTCAGAACTGGAGAGATTCAGGAATCATTGCTTTCAGCCAGATCGGTCATAAGATATACTACCGGCAGTCTGATATTGATGTAATGCTTCTAAAACATTATAACCAATCATTTAAGCCTCCATAATCCATCTCTATTTCAGATATGATATTTAACCGATTAATAATTAAATCATTGTAAAAGAAATAAAGATATGAATATGTTAGTTACAGAGGAACAAAATCTGGAGAATAAACAAGGTTCAGCAGAATCACCAAATGCAGAGCCAGCGGCAATTCCCACAGTAATCACAGCTAGGCAGTTAGCCAACATAGAAGGCACAACTAATGAAAGGTTTCTATTGGAGCCTTTCCTTCCAATTATTGGTACCGCTTTAGTAGCTGGTCAGCCTGATACAGGCAAAAGCCAGTTCGCCAGACAATTGGCAATTATTATATCTCACGGAGTAAATGCCTTTTTAGGTTTTCCCTTAAAACTTACTCATAGCAAAGCAATTTATTTAGCTACTGAGGATGATCCGATAAGTTGTAAAGAGCTTCAAATCAGGCAGCATAGCGGGTTAGGCTTGGTGCCAAATGAGAATTTAAGATTTATTTTTCCTGAAGTTTTAGATCAACGAGCAATATTACAAACTCTCGATACTGCGCTAGAAGCTGAGCCTGCTGATCTAGTTGTAGTTGATAGCTTTAGTGATGTCTTTGGTGGTAGTGATATGAATAGTAATACCCAGATGAGACAAACTGTAAACAGTTTTGATGCACTCGCTAAGAAGCATAAATGCCTGATTTTATTTGTACATCACATAAATAAAGCTGCCTATGGTAAAAATCCAACACAACAGGGTATCCAAGGAGGAAGTGGATTAACTCAGAAAGTAAGATTAGCATGGCAAATTTCTCCTGGTGAAGCCAATAAGAAATATCTTGCTGTTACTAAAGGGAATTATTGTCCGAGAGAATTTAAAGAGAAAGCTTTAGTTCTTACTTTCGATGAGGAAACTTTCATTTTTTCTCGTACTTCTGAAACAGTTGAAGCTAGTAACCTCATAACGGCTCAAGAAGCTGAAATGTCAAGAGCAGAAAGGGAATTTGAAAATTGCATAACAATTGTGAAAGATGGTCTAGATTCTAATCAGGGTTTATCTTATACTGAGTTAACGGAATTGATTATGGAGAAAATGGAAGTATCCGAAGCAACAGCTAAGAGGCGTATTGGTGCCCTGGCAGAAGCGAAATATATTAAAAAAGGTGAAGATAGAAATTACTTTTGGGATCAGGCAATAGATAGCTCTGAATACTCAGACATGGATAATGCTGATGGTCCAGTAGATAATTAGCCAACAACTAAAATGCGGTTTTTATAAAGTGCTTAGCTATTCATTTCGAAATCTAGCATTAAAATTAATTTGGAAGTTAAGCCTGCCACTATGGTAGGCTTTTTCTTTACTCATTAGAGGCTTCGTTGTTGATTAAAGTGGTATCAAAGTGTCACATATTTATTTTACTAGGGTTTTGAACCTTTTGATACTTGATACTAACTAATTAGGCTTAAACTTTAATTTTTAAGTAGTATTTTAATTTGGTAATAAATAATGGGTATCTAACTACCAGTGATTACTAACAACCCCTGCTTTTATATCCGGTAATTATTTTCTAGAAAGAGCTAACATATCAATATATATAGCTTTAATCTGCTAGCCGCACCCTATCATTTTTTTTATGTTTTTTGAGCGACTCTAAATCTCAGGAAGCCCCGTAAGACTCCCCCGCCTTAATCCGGAGAGGTTGGTACCTCCCTATGTCTTTATGTTCAATTTTAAACATTTAAAACTATGGTAACTGTAACCGGATTTAAGACCAAAAACACTACAGAAGGTAAAGCCTTCAATGTATTAATTCTACAAGGGGATCTAGAATTTATTCCTTCCAAAACTACTGGTAAGTTTTACGCAACTGCGAGAACCTGCAGCATCTCCTGCACCTTTAATGAAGTCGTTTGCGAAGGGCTTATTGGCAAGACACTTCCTGGTGCTATTGAGAAGATGCAGTGCGAGCCATATGACTACACAGTGAAGGAAACTGGCGAAGTTATAAAGCTCGATTATTCATATTACTATAACCCTAATCCAAAGACTGTAGAACAGGAAGTATTTCAAGTAAAAGTTGCTGCTTAAGCGGTCTTTTTCTTTAATGGGTAGGCTTCGGTCTACCCTTTATTCTTTTTAAAAAGAGCCTATAACTGTATGGATGATGAGAATAGCTGCCTGTTCCTGACCAAGTATAAGCTCATCAGGGTTAACTGTCCTTTTGAAGTTATTACTGCTCAGGATACCATAAGCTGGAACAAGGGGGAAAAGGTAGTAGTGGACCTTGTAAAAGAATGGGATTATAATACGCTGCTGTTCCAGGTGAAAGGTAAGCTGTACCCACACAGGTTCTTTTACTACAAGCCTCCGACTTCTCTGGTAATAAAGGGGCTTAAAAAAGGTTAGGAGTTATGCTGTATTTCTTCGCTAGGTTCTTTGAGATGGTTACTCCTTAAAATCAAACCACTGAAAGTAATGTAGCTGGTTCACTAGCTGCAGCAAGGTGAATTAGGGATAGTGTACTAATTGTATGCTATCCCATTTCAGCTATGTCATAAATTATTATACAACTATAAATAAGAAACTCTAATTATGAAAAGTAATGAAATATGTACTGGCTGTGGTTACCCTAGAGAAGAGTGCAGGTGCTTTGAGAACCAGGAGTACTTCTATGAATTAGAAAAAAGTACAATGATTAAACCTGTAATGCCTTTGTCGCATGAGAAAGATAGCAAAGAATTACCAAGAGATAAAGACCTAGGTAAAAGCAATAAAAGTCTTTGAGACTGTTAGTTAAAGATTCTATTCTTTTACAAAGATCGGTTACTATCCTAACCACACGATTCATGAAATCATTTTAAAACAACTTTAAGAAAAATGGAAAAGCAAATATTTATGTTGGGCTCTGGTGAGCCTGAGCCACAACCAATAATGAGAATAGTCGAAAATGAGGAGGTAGTTGAACAAGCTACCTCTTCCGCTTTTATTGAGGCAAATACTACTGTTGTAAGCTATCAGGAGATTCAAAAGGATCATATTATCCCAGTGTATGTCAAAGACAACGAACCCTTGATAAGCCAAGCTGATTTTATCCAGACTACCTTTGAAGCAGTTACTGATCTTTTTAAAGGAGAGCAGATATTGCAGCCACAAATCAGAGTATCACATCCTATTAAAGGTAGAATCCCAGATGCCAAGGATAAACCTGCTAACCAACTCCAGGAATGGGAGAGGACCTTATATTATGAGAGAATGATGTTTGTAATTGAGATTCCATCTGTATTGGATGTCATAGATGGTAACCAGTTAGCCCTTACAATTGGAGGGGTAAAAGCCTACAACCTGGATAACCTTTACACCAAAAAGGGGGGGATTGAACACTTTAAATTATTTATAGGGTTTCAGAATAAAGTTTGCACTAATATGTGTGTAAGTACTGATGGGTACTTAAATGATTTAAGAGTGTCAAGCCTGGAGCAGTTAAAAAATGAAGCATACCATTTATTGGGTGCTTATAACCAGCATAGGCACTTACAGCAGATGCAAGCCTTAACTGAATATTCTCTTTCTGAACAACAGTTTGCTCAGCTTATTGGAAGGTGTAGAATGTATCAATACTTGCCGTCTGCAAACAAGAAGGAAATACCAGCTCTTTTATATGGTGATTCACAACTCAGTTTGGTTTGTAAAGACTATTATAAAAATAATAGTTTTTGCAGGGAAGAAGATGGCGGTATCAGCCTTTGGAAACTCTATAACCTGTTTACTGGAGCTAATAAATCCACCTACATTGATCAATTCTTAGATAGATCTGTTAATGCTCTTGATTTTGCTTCTCAGGTACAATGTGCATTAGATGGGGGAGCAAGTAGTTGGTTCTTAAATTAATATAACTTATTATATAATTCATGATTTAAATTGAGAAAGGGTAGGCACTCCGATTAAAAGAGACTACCCTTTACTTCTCTATTTTAAATGGTATATTCGCTACTCGGAAAGCTGTTTATCGTTGATTTTGACAACAAGTTTAACTTATTACTTTTTCACATTTCAAAGCAGCACTGTCCAAGTTAAAACCAAGCTTTGGCAGAATAGATATTTTTACATTAAGTTCAGAGATTACCAGTAAAACATATTTCAGTAAATGATCACCAAACAAGCATTGGGTAATACCCTGTTCGGCATGGCCGATATACTTAGGGATAAGGTTGAAGACTATAAAGCTTACATTCTTTCTCTGTTATTTTTTAAGCGCTTATCAGACAATTACGATTGGGAGTCTACAAAGGTGCTGAAGGAGGCTGAAGAAACCTTCGGAAAATTGAATCAAAAACAAATTGATAAGATTTTGTTAGATGCACATGATTTTAAGATTCCAGCAAAGTGCCATTGGAAGGATGTGAGAGAAGCCTCAATGGATAAGAAGAACGATGTGCTAAACAGAGCGGTAAATTCGATTGCTGATCACAATCCTGATCTGAAAGGAGTAATTAATACAGTGCGTTGGAATGAACCTTCTCCGGATGGCTCTGGTGGGAAAAAACTACACCCTGAAGTGCTGTCATTGCTCGTAAATTACTTGGATGCAGTTGACCTCAGCAATAAAAATGCATCAGTTGATATATTAGGTGACGCTTATGAGTACCTTATTAAAAGGTTTGCTGACGAAAATAAAGGTGGTACAACTGCAGGGCAGTTTTATACTCCACAAGAAGTAGTAGACATTATTGTGCGATACCTCAAACCTCAGAAGGGGCATACCGTCTATGATCCAACTTGCGGTTCGGGTGGTTTCTTGATTAATGCTGCCAAGTACATCAAGAAAACAACAGGTTCTCAAAAGAATATCCGGCTATATGGGCAGGAGGATGTTTGGAACACTTGGGCGATTTGCAATATCAACATGATCCTACATGGGTTGGATGCATCCATAAAGAAAGGCGATACTTTAAAGGATCCTAAATTTACCAAACCTGATAATGAATTGGAAATAGAGCAGTTTGATAACGTCATGGCCAATTTCCCATTCTCCCAGGAAAACTGGTGGAAAAATGGTGAGCCGAAGAAGGATAAAAAGGGAAAAGTAGTCAATAAGAAGGATGGTTCCCCACAATTGGCGTACCCTAAAGAAGGTTTCTCTGATCCATACGAACGGTTTGAATATGGCAATCCGCCATTCTCAAATGGTGACTTTGCATTCTTGCAACATATTGTAGCTTCAATGAAGCCTAATGGTAAAGCAGGCATTGTATGTCCGCAGGGCATACTCTTTAGGGGGCAACCTGAGAAAACGGAAGAAGAAGATGGACAAAGACGCAAAGCCGATGATGAATATTTGATCAGACGAGGTTTTTTAAAAGGGAAGGTGGAGGACGATGGTGAATTGACGGAGGCTCACAATATTGTGGATGCGATTGTGGAATTGCCAGGTAACCTCTTTTATGGCACTACAATTCCAGGATCCATTCTTTTCCTGAACAAAAATAAAACAGAGGAACGCAAAGAAAAAGTGCTCATGGTATATGCCGCCAAGCAAGGTTGGTATAAGGAAGAAGCCAATATGAATATCCTCTTGCCGCATGATGTACTACGCATCTCTACCATCCTTGAAAGCTGGGGTGATTTAGAAATTGCTAAAGTTTGGATTACTGACCAGAAAGGAAGATTGCGAGGAGTTATTCAGGAAGAGCTTGATTTTAAGCTGGCTGCCCTAGATCAAGAATACAATGAAGATTTAGAAATGCTTGAGACTAAACTAAGCACTGCCAAAGAAGCAATTTTTAAGAAGAAACAAGAAGATAAAAAGCCCACGCAATCTCAACTTAAAGCTGTAGAATCTGCTCAGACTATTTTTGATAAAATGATCAGAGAGAAAGCAGATAAAATACAGACAGCTCACAATCTAGCTGAAAAAGAACGAAATGCAATTGATGATGTGGAGCAGGAAATTTTAAATATGCTACAAGATCTTGAATTGCAAAAACGATATTTTGCAGTGGTTGATATGAATGAGCTTGAGGAGAATGAGTTTAATCTAAATATTCCCCGCTATGTGGAGACCTTTGAGCCAGAGGAAGAACTCGACCTAAAAGTGATAATAGAAGAGTTTAATCAAATAACTAGTTCTGAAACTAAGGCAGATTCTATACTTGCTGATTTACTTAAAACTTTGGCCTAATGGAAAATAGCAAGACAGTGATCAATTCTTCATACTATCATAAGAAGCTTGGACAAGTACCAACAGATTGGGATATTACAAGTATTGGAGAAAGTTTTGATTTCTTTCCAACTTCTTCATTCTCAAGAGAAAAGCTAAACGACATTGATGGATGCGGATATGTACATTATGGAGATATACATACCAAATTTGATCGTTTTATTGATTTAGATAGAGATCAATTGCCTTTTATAGAGTTTAAACTTGCAGAAAAATATACTAAGATTCTAGATGGTGATTTAATTATTTCTGATGCTTCTGAAGATTATGAGGGCGTTGGAAAAGCAGTAGAAGTAATAAATACCAGAGAGAGATGTTTGATATCAGGTCTCCATACATTACATCTGAGGCAAAAGAATGGGGATTTTATCATTGGATTCCCTGGATATTTATTAAGTCATGAAAAAGTGAGACTTAATATTCTTAGATCAGCGACTGGTATAAAAGTATATAGTGTGTCGAAAACTGAACTCAAGCGCATAGAAATCCCAATACCATCTATCCCAGAACAAACAGCGATACTTAGCATTCTACTTAAAATAGATAAAGCTATTGTTGCTACGGAAACTACCATTAAAGCAGCAGAAAAGCTTAAAAAGGTTCTGATGCAAAACCTCTTAACCGGTAAGCTAAAACCAGACGGTACTTGGCGTAATGAAAATGATTTAAAGATTACAAAATATGGATTTGCTGCAAAGGAATGGTTGTATTGTCAAATAAAGGATCTAATTAAGGAAGGTTATATAGTTCAAGTACAAGATGGTAATCATGGAGAGTCACATCCAGTGTCTGCCGAATTTGTAGAAGAAGGGATCCCATTTGTAATGGCAAGCGATATTTCGGAAGGCTTTGTTGATCTAATAAATTCAAAGAAGATTACTAAACAAAGAGCCGACAAATTGAGGATAGGTTTTGCTAAGAATGGGGATGTTCTTTTGTCTCACAAGGCTTCTATTGGATATACATGTATTGTTCAAGAAGCAGATCCATATATAATGTTGACTCCGCAGGTAACATATTATAGGGTGAATCCTGATTTAATTCTTCCCGAGTATCTACATTGCTTCTTTCAACTTTATTCTTTTCAACAAATTTTAGAGGCCTACGCTAAACAATCCACACGCAACTATATAGGCATAACTAATCAGAAAAAACTTTGGATTTACTTGCCTACTTCTATTGAAGAACAAAGAGAAATTACTAAACCTATTAGTAATGTCGATGAAAAGATCCTTTTAAAGAAACAAAAAATCAAAAAGCTCCAAAAACTCAAAAAAGCAATGATGCAAAATCTCTTAACTGGTAAGGTAAGACTATCGATGGAGTTGATTAGGAAGTTACACGAGCAGGTTGAGGTAGCTTATGTCTAAGAGAGAAATCTCCGATCTTGATTTGAAGGTTAAGCTCACAAATGAATATTTAAAGAACGGTGGCGTTGAGAAAATCCGTTCTATTGGGCTGCTAGAAGATCTCTTAAAAGTAAAGGCTGGATCCGATGGCAAGGTGGACCCAGATACAGTAAGCACAAGGGTAAATGCCTTTATGCTTGCTATTTTAGGAGATCATTTAATGCCACCTTTTTATGATCCTGAATATATATCAGAATACAAATCAACGCTTCAAAAGTCAAACAGTTTCGCTCAGGTAAATATTGATACTCAAGAGCATTTTGATAAGATTTATGAGGAATATAGGGCTGCTGAAGATATATTATTTAGAGGGCAAAGAGAAGCTAAATGGCGGCTATACAGTAGGCTGCAGCGGGATTGGATAATAGAGAAGCTCCACAAAAATGGTAGCTATCAATCACTTTTAGAACGAATGGTTAAGCTAGGTAAAGAAGAATACGGCTTGAAAATTCAAGAGCTGCTTCAGGCTAACCATATCGATTCTACCAACTCTATAGCTGTGTTGGCATATTTACAACATCATGGATGCCCCACCCCCTTGCTTGATTGGACATATCGTTTTCAGAATGCTTTATATTTCGCACTTGATGGTTTACAACCAGGAGCAGGCGTAGTTGAAATAGAGGATTATTGTAGTGTTTACTATATTGAAGAGAAATATTTTGAGAGCAGTAGTTTAAGAAATATCATATCAGAGAGCTTAGATTCACTAGAAGCAGCAGAATTACAGCGCTTGATAGATCACTTTTCTAAAGGAAATGAAAAGAAGAGAGAAGCAATGCAAAGACATTTTGCTGGTAGAAAGGTTTTTGATCGAAGCAGAATTAATGGATCAGGGCTAATCTCTCATATGACACAAATTGAACATCTTATTAACTTTCCCTTAAGCTATTTTAGCGATAAAGATAAGAATACAGGTGTTCTTTTTTCTCTTAATAATAACAAGAACATAATAAACCAAGTTGGAGTGTTTACCTGGAATGCTCATCCTGTTAAACCACTGGAGATGGTAGCGGATGAACAATTTAATGAGGAGAAAACTGCAGAAGAATCTAACGATTATAGTTTTTGCTACTGCTTTAACATCAACAAAAAGCTATCGCCATATATTAGGAAACGTTTGGAAACAGATGGAATAACAAAAGATTTTATATATTCAACCCCTGATATAAGTACTTGGGATATTTTTGAAAAATGTAAATCGAATTAACTTATGCACATAACTATACGCTTAGCTTGGCATAGCAATGGATGGAATGGAAAGGTTTGCAGCAATCCAGAGGAGAATACTTACTGCATTGGGCAACAATCTTATCCTGGCGATTACATTAAAGGAGCCATTGAATTAGCAAAAAAGAATAATCCTAGTTTGAAAGCTAAGCCATGCCTAACTGCAGAAGGCATACCAGTTTGTGGATTTAGCATAAATGCATTTGGGGGAAATAAGACAAAGGCAGCAATCAATCCTCCAACTTGGTTTAACAAAGAAGCTAGACCAGCTCTAATTGACATACCTGAATCTACGGTCTGCATTTGGAACTATGAAGGTATGTATAGTGATGATGTAAACCGTGAGCCAGGCAAAGGTCAAAAGTATGATTATAACCAAAGGCTTAAAAATGCCAATGACTACTTTGACCGCCTTAGACAAACAGAAGGCAAGTCACTATTATTTTATTATGCCAACTATAGTAATCCTTTTAGCGAAGATGAGCAGCAAAATTACGTGATAGTAGGAGTTTCTCGTCTGAAGAAAGTTGGTAAGATTCATTATTATGATGGCGTAAGTGAAGAGATTAAAAAGAAATATGCAGGAGGTTTTGTCTGGCAAATGCCGGTTTCTTCAAACTACCCTGATGAGGGTTTTGTGATACCGTATCACAAGTATATGGATCGTCCAGAAGTGCTTGAACGAATTCTACTTGTGCCTGATAATAAAAGGAATTTTAAATATGCTACTCGTGAGGTTCCTGATGATGACGCTTTAGCATTAGTAGAAAGGATGATTGAAATAGCATCATTCTTAATCGAATTGGGTGATGATTCTCAGAATTGGGTTGAACGCAGAAAATGGCTGCTTTCCCTTTTTTCTGATTTGTGGAAGAAACGAGGTGCGTATCCTGGATTGCCACAAATGCTTTCGATAGTAGGGTTTGAAGAAGCTATTGAATTTTACAAAGAACAGACTCGAAATCAATTAGACAAGGAAGCGTATAAGCAGCTAAATGAGTTACTAATTGGAAATATAAAAACTATAGAGGGGCTACGTGTTTCTTCTCAAAAATTAGCTGAAGTTAAACGTAACTGGAAACTAAGAGAGGCTGATGAACAAGAATTGCTTTTACAGTTTATTCCTCGGTTTGCTCTATCTGTAAATCAAATAAAGAATATACTGCAACCTGCAAGAGAAAGCAATAGTTTGTATTGTTCACTCACTGATATTTCTCAGAACCCCTATTTACTTTGCGAGCAATATGTAGGGGATAATGATGATGATATCATTTCATTTCATTCTATCGATCATGGAATCCTTCCTAATCCGGAGTTAGGTTTAGAACCAATTTTTACCAAGAATTCTGCAGAGCGTTTTAGAGCTTTATGTGTAGAGGTTTTGAAGCGTGAGAATATTCATTCCTTTGTTTCGCAAACCAATGTTTTATTCAACCTTAATCAACGGTTAAGCTATTTGCCTGAGTGGAAAAACCACCAGTTTACTCCTAGGTATTTTGATGTAGATGCCGAATTCATTGAACAGGCAATTACTATTAGAAAACATGAAGGTGGAGAAAATTATTTGTATTTGAACTCTGTAAGGGAGGATGAGAAGCTAATTTTTTCTACCATAAAGAATATTAATACTGAAGATATTCAGCTCAGGGTCACAATAGATGAAGATCATTTTTATCATTTACTCAAAGACCCTAATAGCTCTTTGAACGAGAAGGCTCCTAAGGAGTATGATAAAGCCCTAAAAGGGCAAGCTAAAGTTTGTGTAAAAGTATTTACAAAACCAGTTTGCATTATTTCAGGTGCTGCTGGGACAGGAAAAACTACGATTCTCAAGTCAATTATTCGGAGCATAGAAAAGGCACATGGGATAGGCACAGGTATAATTTTACTAGCTCCTACAGGAAAGGCCTCAGTAAGAATGTCTGAAAAGACAGTGAAGAAATCATCTACGATTCATTCTTTTCTAGCTGGAAATGGTTGGCTTAATGATAATTTTACTTTTAAACGATATGGAAAAGAAGTAGATACAATCTCAACACTTATTATAGATGAGTGTTCTATGATAGATCTTTCTCTATTTGCTACATTGTTCAAAAGCATCAATTGGAATAGCATACAGCGCTTAATCTTAGTGGGTGACCCAAATCAGTTGCCTCCCATTGGGCGAGGGAAGGTTTTTAATGACATCATAGCTTGGATGAATAGGGAATGCCCTGATAACCTTGGAAAGTTAACTATTAATGTTAGACAACTGGAAAATCTAGTTAACAAAAGTGGTAATGGGATTCTGGAGTTGGCTGATATATACATTCAGGAAAAGCAGGCAGGTGAGTCATTTAATAAAGCTCATCAAGAAACTATACTAAAAAAAGTTCAACAAGGCGGTGTAATTGATAAAGACCTTACTGTACACTATTGGAAAGAAATGACAGATTTAGAATTGATGCTTAAGTCTGTTATAATTACTGATTTAGAACAAGAAACAGGGACGAAGGCCGAAGAAGGTAAAGCTTACGAAGTATGGGGAAGAGCTATCCGTAAAGCCGGCAAATTCCCAGATCCAAGTTACTTACAGATATTATCTCCATTTCGGGGTGAATTTTATGGTACTGATTATCTGAACTCTTTTTTTCAACAATTATTTAACGGATATCAAGCCAATAAAACCGTATTAGATGGTATTGCTCTTTATGATAAGGTTCTACAAATCAGAAATCGTCCTCAATCAAATAAGATATCAGCTTACAGCTGGAAAGAAGGCAAGAATGTTAAGATAGATATCTATAATGGAGAGCTAGGTTTCGTTTACCCACATCCTTTTGATAAAAGTAAAACTAGTTGGAGTGAATTTAGGCTTCAGAAGTTTCATGTAAAATTTGAGCGTAGAGATGATTATTCGGTTAATTATGGCTACTTAGAAGGCTATGATAATAAACCTATGTTTTATGAACCTGTTGATGAAAATTTGGAGCTTGGCTATGTAATATCAGTACATAAGGCACAAGGCAGTGAATTCAATAGAACATATTTGGTTCTTCCGAAGAAAAAAAGCTCTCTTTTATCAATGGAGCTACTTTATACCGCAATAACACGAGCGCAAACTCACCTTACTATTTTTGCCCAAGATGATGTTTCTACATTTATAGAACTATCCAAGTCTGAAAAGTCTAACACTCGCAGAATTAACTCATCAATTTTTTACTTTAATCCTATACCTGATTCACTCTTTACACTTAATGGGAATTGGTATGAAGATCAAAAGGTTGTTTCAACCCTTGCTGAGTACTTTGTGCGCTCTAAATCAGAGATGAACATTGCAAATATCCTTCATCTTAATAAAATACCTTTTAAATATGAAGTGCCAAAATTTGCAAAAGATGGCTCAATGTATTTACCAGATTTTACTATTCTATGGAAAGGTGAAGAATATTATTGGGAACATGTTGGAAGGCTTGATCTACCAAATTATAAGAATCATTGGGAAACTAAACAAAAATGGTATGAAAAACACTTCCCAGATAAGTTAATTACTACTTATGAAGGTACCAACCAGACAACTCAAATAAAGGAAATGCTCAGAGACAAATTTCGCATAACAATTAACTAAGAGTGGGAAATCTATCAGAACTCAAAGGAGTCGAAAAGCCTGTAACACAATGGCTCAGCAAAATGGGCTGGGTCTATAGGAGCAATGAAGAACTAAAAATCTATAGCCGTCAATTTTCAAATCCAATATTGGATCAAATCCTAATTGAGAAGACTGCTAAATTTAATAGTATATCAACTGAGGTTGCTAAAGTTGCAGTTGAGCAACTAACTCAACATTTAAATAACCCTTCGCCCATCTTGGGAAATGAAGAATTTCTTGAGAAACTAGCCTCCCACATAACCCTATCCGTTGATGGTGAAGATCTGGATATACATTTTATCAATTTTGATAACATCTGGGAAAATGATTTCATTGTTACTAATCAATACTGGGTGCAAGGGTATAAAATGGTAAAAACCGATATAGTTTTATTGGTTAATGGCGTTCCATTGGTACCAATTGAAGCTAAACAACGAGCTCGCAAGGGAACAAACTGGTTGGAGGGTGTTCGCCAGTTCTCCACTTACGAGCAACGTTCAGATAAATTCTTTATGGCCCATGCTTTTGGCGTAGCTTGCAATGGCCGAATTACCAAGTATGGGATTCCAGGGGCATCTTCTTCATATTTTAATGAATGGAAAAGCACTATAATAGATACTACCCAGGATAACCCCATTCTTGATCCTTGGAATGATCTGGTGAAGCACTACTTGAACGAAGATGACAGCTATTATCATTTTAAAATAGATAAGCTTCCCAATGGGGAAGTGCTGGAGAGAATGAAACTTGGAATTGTAGGCTTGTTGCAACCAGCAAGAGTATTGGATATTCTTAGATATTTTTTGGTTTTCGAGCGGGAAGATGGGAAAGTAATAAAGAAAGTCGCTCGTTACCAACAGCTTATAGCGGCTAATAAAATTGCCGAAAGAGTAGCCAATTCGGATCTGAGACAAGGGGTAATATGGCATACACAAGGCTCAGGAAAGAGTCTCACAATGCTTTATACAGCGTATAAATTGCGTCAGGATAAGAAACTCAATGATCCTACTGTTTACATTGTAGTTGACCGGAAAGATTTAAAAGAGCAAATCGGAGGCACATTTGACAATTGTGAATTTCCTAACTCGAGACCAGTGAATAATATTGGTGACCTTAAGAACATCATTGATACAGCTCCCGCCGGTGTATTTATCACTACTATTCAAAAATTCAGAGAATTAGGAAATCGGGAGGATAAAAGAGAAAATGTCATCATTCTTATTGATGAAGCACATAGAACCCAATATGGAGATTTCCAAATAGAGTTGCAAAATGTGCTACCTAATGCCAGGCGTTTTGCCTTTACTGGTACACCAATTCCTAAAACTCATCAGGAATTTGGTGTAAAGAAGAAAGAAGATAAACATGAATACTATCTGGATAAATACGGTATTCAAGATGCTATTGATGATGGCGCGACTAAACCAGTTCGCTATACTTTTGGACCACAGGAGTGGTTTTTAGATAAGGAAAATCTCAAACAAGGATATGAGGAGATTACGATTGATTTGACAGAAGACGAAAAACGGAAGGTAGAGAAGCGAGTTCAACCATGGAAAGTGTTTCTAAAACATCCTGATAGAGTCTCAACTTTAGCAAAAGTGATTGCAGTAGATTTTCGTGAGAATGTTGAGCCACAGGGATACAAGGCACAAATAGTTGCATGTGATAAAGAAGCCTGCGTTCTCTACTTTAACGAGTTGCTAAATTATTTTGACCGTTCTGAGATGGAGATTATATTCTCCGAAGGAAATTATGAAGATTCTGCTCGTTATGAGCTCTTCAAAGATCATTACAAATCAGATGTAGAACGCAAACGCCTTATAAGAAGGTTTAGAAAACGCATTACAGAAGAAGAACTCAAGCTGGGGAATAACCTTAAAATCTTTATTGTTTGTAATATGCTACTTACTGGGTTTGATGCTCCAGTTGAGCAAACAATGTATTTAGATAGTCCTATTCGTGACCATAATCTCCTACAGGCCGTTGCAAGAACAAACAGACCTTATGATGATAAAGTAACCAAGTTGTCTAAGCAATTTGGGCGTGTGGTAGATTATGTTGGTATTTTCGAAGACTATGAAGCTGCCCTAAACTACGACCCTGAAGACATAGGTGGATTTGAAGATATAGAAAGCCTTGTAGAGCAGTTTCCAGCAATACTCGATAAAGCATTCGAACCCTTTACAGAGATAAATCTCGAGGATTCTTATGAATGCTCGATTGCAATAGTTCGTAAACTTTCTGAGCTAGATCAAGGTAAGTTTGAGGAATGTTACAAAGAAGTAGTGCAGCTTTGGGAAGCAATTTCACCACATCCCAAGCTTCGGGATCAAAGATTAAAATATCTGTGGTTAAATGAAATTTATGAAATCTACCTGGAAGAGTTTAAAAGATTAGATTTTGATGCTGAAATATATGCCGCTAAAACAAGAAAACTTATCCAGGAAAGTGCTACGCTTATTAACTTCAAAGGGCATCTTCCGGAAATAACTATAGATTCCAACTATTTAAATAAGCTCAAAGAAACTAAGTTAGATCCGGCAGACAAAGCTGAGAAAATTATTAGGGATATTGAAACAGTAATTAGACGTAATGAAGCAAATAGTGCTATTTATGTAGAGTTTCAAAATCGATTAGATGATCTGATAAGGCAAAAGCAAGAAAATAGTAAAACAATAGAGCTTATATTAACTAGCTTAAGTTCTTTATATTCCGAATTGGAAGAAGTGTCCACTCTACCCCAGAAAATGGGCTTTCCCGATAAAGGGAGCTTTGAGATATTTACTCACATCAAAAATAGAGCTAATGGAGTATTAAATGAACAATTAGCGAGAGGTTTTGCAATTGAAGTAATTGACAAAGTAGTTAATAAAAGGATTTATATTGGTTGGCAGGATATACCAAAGGAATTAGACCGACTTCAAGTTAGTGTTGGAGTATTTGCTGCATCAGATAAGTATCTGGCTTTGGGAATAGATGAAGAAAAAGAATTGATGGAGTCTATTATGAAAGCAATAGCAAAGTATTATAGAATCGACTAATAGTGGAGCTTCCCGCAAATCATATTTTAATTCGTAAAGACGTAAAACACGCGCGCCTTCGCGTAAGTGAGGATGGTAAAGTTAGGGTGATCCTTCCGAATTCTTTTAACCAAGAAGATCTTAATGCATTGCTGAGCAAGAAGAAGCACTGGATTGAAAAGAATCTCAGATACTTCAATGAAAAGTCGCAAATTAAGCTCCAACGGAATCAAATCTTACTTTATGGAAACAGGTACAGCTATTTTTATGATAGTGCAGTACATAAAGTTTTAATTGATCATGACCACTTGAGCATCCGTAGCAATAAGAATTTATTGGAAGATTCGACGCAATTGAATTGGTATAAGGGCATTGCTAGAAGACATTTGATTCTTAGAACTGAAGAGTTAGCTGAAAAGCTTGGATTCACTTATAATCAAATATTTATTAGAAGCCAGAGAACCAAATGGGGTAATTGTTCTTCAAATAAAAATATCTCCTACAATTGGAGAATAATTAAGGCGCCTCTTTTTGTAATAGATTATCTGATTGTTCATGAATTAGTTCATACAGTGATTATGAGCCACACTAATAAATTTTGGGTACTGCTAAAATCTTATTATCCAAATTATAGAGAGGCTATTAGTTGGTTGGATAAGTACGGAAATAGTTTGTAGTATTGGCTTATTTGCCAGCTTTAACGATGGATAGTTAGTTCTGATATGGTGCGGTGATTTGAAAAATTAAGAACATCCTAGTTCAAACTCAATGGAATTGTGAAATTCATGCAACAAGCCGCCAATGTAGTGACTCAAATCTAAAACTATTGACTAGTAAGATCAATATTAATTCTAGGTGCTGAAGAATTTATTTAATAGGCCATACTATATTTAAGAGTATCTGGCATAACAATATTCTTTGTAAAGGAAGCTCGGGAAGTATTAAATGTTTATAAAGTAACCCATAAAATTGCAATGGTAGGTTATTTATTAGAATTGTTAAGAGAATTGTAGATTTATAGAAGCTTAGACCACAAACTACTTTTAAATCATTTAACAGATTAACCTAGCTTCTGCTAAAACAGATAATACTATAATCCTTTATCCTTGTTAATGTTTTTCTCTGACTCTTTAAAATGTGTAGGTGATTCTCTGCCTTTCCATTCATTACCATTGATTAAATAAAGCTCATAAAATATAACCCATTCTATAACCCAAGGGATAGTATAATACGCAACTTTAATTCTTTCATTCCAAGGCATATCCTTAGGATAATGTAAGCATAAGCTATGGTCATTATACATGTGGATTTCTTTACATGGATCAATTTTGGGGAATAAAATAGTGGAACGAGGCTCAAAACCAGTCACATACTCAATTTTGACCTTATACTTATCTTTACAACCAGAAGGTTGAACCCAGCCTAAACATGATAAGACGTTATCTTGAATTGAGCAAGTCAGGAAGTTGTAATGTTGTTCGATTAATCGTTTTTGATAAGTTAAGAATGCATATTTATTAAAGCTTCTTATAGGCCATTTTATCTTCATAGTGAAATCTATGGGGTTGATTAGGAAGTCCTGTTACTAATGAAATATTCCCGGTTGCATCAGTTCTTGCATTTCCAGAATTAATCAAATTAGCACTTTGAGTTAGTAGGTTAAACCGATGTTGTTCTAATTCTTTAGGAGACAGATTATATAGTTTTCCAAAGGTATTTTCTTTAATGAATTCAAGCCCTTTTAGATAATTAAACCAGTCAAAGGCATATTGAGTGTATAAGAAACCTTTATTATCATCTCTATAGATGTATCTATGCTCTACTTCTCCTTTACTGTTTCTTACTAAATCGAATAAAACATCGGGGCAGCTTAAGCGTTGTTTAACATGATCACCGACTACAATTCCATTAGCAGTTGCATGAGCTTGCATTTTACTTGCCAAGCTGGTGTGAAGGCTATTAGTAGTTATTTCACAGCAGTTAGAAGGACCAAAGCTAGCCCACATAACATCATCGTCATCTCCATAATCTATACCTATTCTAGTATTAATATTTTCAATCCCTTCAGCCTCAAAAAGCAATTTTAAATCATTCTTGACAAAGTAAGTAAAGAAACTGGTAGCTGTAATTGCCCATTTAACAGATGAGTTCTTATCAACACCTTTACCGCCGAAATATACAAATACACCATCTCCTTGTAATCTTTGAATATAGCCACCAAAGATTTTACAAGTATCTATAGCTGCTCTTTGAATTGTGTTTGTGATTGTATAAATAGTAGATAGGTCATGCTTTTTGTGAAGGTTGGTTGACCCTTTAATATCAATAAAAGCAGAAGTAATATAGTGCATTTCCTTATCTCCTGTTCCTTTAAGATGATTAAAGTCAGGGTGTTCTCCTAAAGCAGAATTCTTCATTGTAGGAATTCGCATTAACTCAGCTAATTGCTTAAGTTTAGGAGAAGGCTCAAATGATAATGATTCATTTAGAGTTAAACTATTTTCTTGAGCAGTTATTCCTCGTTCAAACCCAGAAAAGTTACTGAATCCTTTCGTGATTTTCTCTTTATTTAGAGCTTGACGGATAGTTTCAGTATAGGTATTATAAAAGTCCATATTATAAAATCTGAAGTAGATTATAGAAGAAGAAAGGTATTATGATAAATTCTAAGAAAATGAGGATTCCTGCCCATTTAAGGCACTTAAATTTAAATTTAAGTCCAAGTGCTAGAGAATGTGATTGTATTATTAAATCATCAAGTACCTTTTCTTTGTTTGCACTATGGATATTTAGTTTATATTCACTCAAACTGATAGATGCAATGTCTTGATAATAAATATATGACTTACCACTAGTTAGGTTAGATGACCCTAGATAAGGCAGAATAGAGAATAGAGTAACACTTATAGATAGAAAACAAATAATTGATAAAACGATTAAATAAAGCTTGATTCCAGGGTTGCTAAGTATTTCTTTTTCACGAATTACTATAAAGCAAGCACCATAAGCACTTAGTAAAAACGTATTCATACCCAGATAAAACTGCCCTTTATTATTGACAGAGTCATAGTAGTGATCAAACCTTGCTATCGCAAACCTTAACTCTTCATGTTCCATTTTAGACAATATTTATTAGGACAATTAATTCTGGTACTAGTTCTGTTCGTAAATAGGAGCTAATGGAGCATCTCTCTTAACTGCAGAAATGCCGTTTTCTCTTGCAGCCATTGTCGTATAAGATTCACTTCTTCCTATGATTTCTCCATTTGAGCCTTTCAAGTTAAAAGTGTAGCTGAAGCCAGATAACTTTCGGTCATATCTAGAGTCATGTGGTGCATTTGTTTTTACAGACATTATACCAACTCTGCATGACTGATTACTAGTATAACCTTCACTACTTAATATGATTTCTCCGTTTATAGAGGTCAATCGGAAATAAAACTGATTGTTAATGCCTCTGAAGATTGTAAATTTTGGGTTTGACATGTCTTTAGTTTTTGATTAGAAATCCGAATAATAAACCTAGTCCAACAACTCCTATGGTAGCGGACACTTGTTTGCTGATTGGTCTGTTAGTTGTTACTTCAGTTACAAAATGCTCGCAATTGTAATTAATTAGATCATATGGCTTACCAACCTTAGATAATGCCATTTCTACTACTCTTCTCCTTTGGTAAGCAGTTGCTTTTAATCTATTTATTCGTGTCACCTTAGGCCGATTTGCAAAGAAGCTCGAAAGCCTTGTAAGACTTACGCCCTTACCAATAATATTCTCGGTAATATAATGCGATCCATAATCATCACTGCCTATATATAAGGCATGATGTTGAACCAAATTGAATTCACTCTTAGGGGTTACTATGGTGTCTCCGGGTTTTAACCCTAGCTCAAATACTTTTCTTAATTCTTGATTCATTTTAATTTTTGTCTTTAGGTGGGAAAGGGTCATTTCCAAAAGAGTTTCTTTCGCGAATTCTACCATTTCTTCCGTGAATAAATAATTCTGATTGTTGATTTGAAGCAATTCCCTTAGCAACTCTTACTGCTTGCTCTTGAGTATGAGTCACTTTAGTCGCTTTTTCATTACCAGCTCCCTTAATAGCCCAGCCATTAGGATGCTTAACTACATGCTGATTTTTCCCTTTAGTCATAAATTTTCTTTTTAAAGTACACGCAAATATAATAGCTATTTTTGAAATGTCAAGTGTTGTAAACAAAATTTAATGTTTGTAATACAAACAGTTTGCGTTTGTAAACATTTATCTGTACATTTGTGGATAAATATTCCTTTTTGTGGATAAATTTGTGGGAAGATGGAAGAGGAAAAAGAGTTTTATACCAACTTAGGCCTACGAATAAAGGCTCTAAGAGAAAAGTCTAATTTGAAACAGGAATCATTTGCCCAATTACTTGGACTGTCAAGAGCTTCTGTAGTTAATATTGAAAAGGGGAGACAGAACCCAAGTTTCTTTCTTATCAATAGAATGACTAAAATACTTGGAGTGACTTTTGATGACTTGATTATAAAGGTGGACCTAATAGAATCTCAGGAGGAGACACTCATTTCGCCATCTATGGAAAGTATGATAAAGGGGATTGCTGAAAAGGAATTTAAAGAATCTCCAGAATCAGTTAATAAGTTAAGATCATTTATAGTTGAAAGTTTAACAGCTAATTAAGAATGTCTAAGAGTATAGAAAATCTTACTACTTCAATTCTTAAAGACTTAAATGTTACTAAGGCACCTATAGATATAGTTAATATCGCTATAAAAAAGGGAGTGACCATTAAGCCTTATGATCTAGGCGATGGTGTGTCAGGAGTTCTGGTAGTTGATAAAGATAAAAGCGTTATCGGTTATAATCCTTCTGAGCACGTTGTAAGACAAAGATTTACCATTGCACATGAGCTAGGACATTTTATAATGCATCGTTCTCAAGCAGAGTTGTTTGTAGATAAAGAGAAGGTTTTATTTAGGAATCATGCGTCTTCTACCGGGGAGATTAAAAGGGAAAGGGAAGCAAATAACTTTGCAGCTTCCATTTTAATGCCCGAATACCTTATTTATAAGGAAATCAATGATAGGCATATTGATTCTATTGATGAAACTGCTATAAAGGAATTAGCTAAAGTTTTCAATGTAAGTCAGCAGGCTATGACTATTAGATTGACCAAACTTAATCTTTTCTGGTAGGTTGGGTTATCTTATAAAATCATAACTAATTAAAGGCATCAAGTAATTGGTGCCTTTTCTGTTTAATCCCTTCCGGAAAGAACCCAAGTATAGGAATCACCTTCTATTATGTCTTTATTGAAAGTTCAGTTTTTCATGTCCGCAACCTCCATTAGTGCATTATCGCACTCCTATGGTCAAGAACAAAGTCTTAATAGCTCTTATAGCCTTTAAAGCTTCTGATTTCTTTTAAACTGATTACTTTAAAGCCAGGGGTGTTCTATTATTAGATACCTTCTGAGAAAAAATCTTTCAATGTCATATTGTGAATCTCCAGTACATTGAGTAAGGTGCGAATTGTAAAATTAGCTTCACCTCTTTCTAATCTCCAGTATTGCACCCTTCCTAAATCATGTGCTACTGCAAAAGCTTCATAGCTACTATATCCTTTCTGGATTCGTAATTCTTTTAGTTTCCTGCCGATTGCCTTTAATGTTACTTCTTCGCCATTCATAAGCGAAAGTTGGAAGTAAAGCATCATAAATGTTACTCCATAAAAACAACATCACATAAAAAACATCTTATATGAAATAATATTATATTTGAGTTTAGCCACAAATAATCACTTAAATCAAGATATCTATGGAATCATTATTAATTGGAGGCCTTCAAGGTCTCTTGAACTATGCAGGTTTGTCTTTACTAGACAAGATGAATATTAAAAAGTATCAACGAAAAATGGAAGAAGGTACAGCCACCATGACCCAATGTAGCAAGGTGGTTTCACACCTAAAGTCAGATAAAGATGCAAATGCAAAGATTAGTTACTTGTGTGATCAACTGATAAAGAGAAACAGGCAAACCTTATTTGCAAATGTAAATCTTGGCGTGTTGGCTGTTCTTGATCTAATAGAAGCTGGCTATGATGAGAAGATCTTGTTAAGTACAGGTAAGTATTTAAAGTCTAAGGTTTATCTTGAAAATGCAATACGCATAAGCAAAGATACTTCTATAGTAGAGTATGAATTTGAAGATCTACCGACTTTAAGCTGTCTATATTCGATGATGAATTACTATTATGGGTATTTGCTTCACTTACAAGGTAATTCGTCTGAATCTAATCATTATAAAGAATTAGGGCAGAAGCAATTGCCAGGTATGGGAGGATTGCCTTATTAATCAAATGCAGGTGGTAATAAATTATTCTCAAACTACGAGATATTAATATTTTAAACTGAAGTTAACCTAACTTTAAAAACTATGACATTAAATCTAAACAACGCTGATTACCTGGTAAAATCAGATAGAGTTGATATAAATGAACTCATGAAAGATAATATAGAACTTTATAGAAATATGCTTTCTAATAAAGATACAGACGAGACCTGGAAAGTATTTATAGAACATTTTCTCCTGCCTTATAGGATCAGCTACTTTAAGTTCATCTACAACAAAGAGTACTATACTGCTTCAATACAAACTCGGTATTCCTTGGATGAGAAAAAAGTTTCTCCTACTTTACTGTTTTTCACGGAGGTGCCTAATATTAGAGAAGAAGGTTATCCGGAATGGTTCTATATGGCATTTCCAGATATAGCTGATTGGGTAATACTTGGTGAAGGTATACCTGTATTGAAGCAGGAATTTGCAGGGATATCTAAAGAAAAGTTAATTATTAATGGGCAGTATACTTGGCCATACTTGAAAATGGTGATTGAACTTTATAAAAGCCACACTAATAACATGTTGGAATGTGAGATGTACCCTAATTAATTAGGGTATTCTGTAAAATAAAAACAAACACACATTCTTTCTTTTAAAATGACCTGGCCAGTACCTATTAGAGTTTAATGTTTTGTTTTAGTACTATATCTTCAAATAAAGTATATTAGAAATTATATTGGCTTGTGTTTCAATTATTATAAAAGAAAGATGAAAGAGTTAAGAAAAGTTACCTTTAAGAAATTACTTAAGAACAATGCGGGAGGGTACTTTAGAGAAGATGCTTCTAGTGAACACGGATATTTCCATAGGTGGTTTAAAGAGTTCAATGAGCCTTCTTCGAAAGGCAATACCACTCATAGAATATTAGGGTTGATCGAAGCTGCTGATGGAAAAATTGTGAAGGCTTTACCTACGTCCATTACTTTTACTGGTTCAATGGGCAATCCAGATCAAGAGAGAACTGGTAATGGATTTGCTCCAAAAAACTAGTAGTTAGTTAAATGTTTTACCAATGTTTTACCTGTAAATGAAAAAAGCCCCTAAGATGTTGATTCTTAGGGGCTATTAACTACTAGTTGTGGTCGCGTAGGGAGTCGAACCCCAAACCTTCTGATTCGTAGTCAGATGCTCTATCCAGTTGAGCTACGTGACCATTGCGTTGTATTGCGATGCAAAGGTGCGAAGAATTTTAATTACTGTCAAGTCTTCGCTTAAATATTTTTACGATTTTTATCAGAACTGCGTTTCAAAGCCTTTTTAATGGCATTATTGAGCAAATAATAGAGGCCAAAAAGAGAAACGACAACAAGGCCGATGAGCAGCACCTTGCCGAAAACGCCTTCGTTCGGGTCCTGCAGTAGATGCAGCAAGTCGCTGGCCTGGGTGCCTACCCAGAAAAAGAACAGCGTGCGCGGCAGCATGCCGGCCATGCTGGCAATCAGAAACTTCTTCAGGGGCACTTTTATAATGGATAGCACAAAGGTCATGAAAGCAAAGGGCAGCACCGGCGAAATGCGCGAAAGCAGGATCAGTTCCCAGCTGTGGTTTTTCAGTTCCTCCATTACAATGGCCGCCTTCGGGAAATGGTTTATGAAAGCCGTCATCCGGCCGTGGTCGATAAGCTGCGCCACCTTGTAGCCAATAAATGCCGCAATGCCATACGAAACCACTACGCCCGGAAAACCTTCCCAACCCAGGAAAAAACCGGAAATAAGCGCTACGAAGGTGGTGGGCGTTAAGGCAAAGGCCATGGTAAAGGAAGCTACCATGAAAAAAGCCAGCATTTGCCAGAAGTGCAGGTTCATGAAAGCCTGTTGGTGTTCGTAGAAAAAATAAATCAGAAAAGAACTGGCAACTACCGGTACGGCAATCAGCAAAAACAGCGAAACCAGCGTAGAGCGGTTTTCCCGGTAAAGTTCTTTAAGCGCGTTCAGGGCCATGGGGTTAATTTGAAGATTTGAAAATTTGAAGATTAGAAAATGCTTTTGAGATTCGTTTTTAGTTTCCAAATCTCCACATCTTCAAATTTTCAAATTCCGGAACGGTAAGTTTCTACGAAAAAAAGTCAGGGGGAGCTAAAATCTTTCCGGCAACGATGTTCGGGTAAAAATTTTTAACTTGCAAACAACTTAACGGAAAGGCCAGAAAGTAGTACCTGAAAAATGCTCCAGAAAGAGAATAATCAGGAAATTCGCTTTCCCGAAAGTCTTTTATCTTTTGTCTTACATCTTTAATCTGATTTAATAGCGAAACCATGAAATTCGGAACCAAAGCCATACACGCCGGCGTAGAGCCGGACCCGACCACCGGCGCGATCATGACGCCGATCTACCAGACCTCGACCTACGTGCAGCGCTCACCCGGCGATCACAAAGGTTACGAATATTCGCGTACCCACAACCCAACCCGCACGCAACTGCAGAATGCGCTGGCGGCACTGGAGAACGGCAAGCACGGCCTTTGCTTTGCCAGCGGCATGGCAGCTATCGATGCGGTAGTTAAAATGCTGAGCCCCGGCGATGAGGTTATTTCCACGAACGACCTGTACGGCGGCAGCTACCGGATCTTTACCAAGATCTTCCAGAACTACGGCATTAAGTTTCATTTTATTTCAATGGCTGATATTAACAACATTGAGAATTATGTAAACGAAAACACGAAGTTGCTTTGGGTGGAAACCCCGACCAACCCGCTCCTGAACATCATCGACATTAAAGGTGCAGCCGCCATTGCCAGAAAGCATAACCTGAAACTGGTAGTGGATAATACGTTTGCTACGCCTTACCTGCAGTTGCCGCTCGACTTGGGCGCCGACATTGTAATGCACTCGCTTACCAAATACATGGGCGGTCACTCGGATGTGGTAATGGGCGCTTTAATTGTAAAAGACGACGAACTGCACGAAAAGCTAGCCTTTATTCAGAATGCCAGCGGCGGCACGCCCGGTCCGCAGGACTGCTTCCTGCTGCTGCGCGGTTTAAAAACCCTGCACCTGCGCATGCAACGCCACTGCGAAAACGGCCGCGCCATTGCCCAGTATCTGAAAAACCATCCGAAAGTAGAGAAAGTATTCTGGCCGGGCTTCGAAGACCATCATAACCATGCTATTGCCAAAAACCAGATGCGCGATTTCGGCGGCATGATCTCGTTTGTGCTGAAAGGCGACAAAATGGAAGATGCCATTCAGACGCTGGAAAGATTTAAATTCTTTGCTTTGGCCGAATCGCTGGGCGGCGTAGAATCGCTTTGCGGCCATCCGGCCAGCATGACCCACGCCAGCATTCCGCGCGAAGAGCGCATGAAAGGCGGCCTGAGCGATTCCCTGATCCGCTTAAGCGTAGGCGTGGAAGACATCGAAGACCTGATCGCCGACCTGGAACAGGCTATTGGGTAGTTTTTCAGCCCAAAAGGCTATCGTTTTTAAACAAAAAGCTTATTAGCATTTGGCACATTTGCTTGACGGGATTTTGTAATCCCGTCTTAACCGAGCCGTGGGATTTGTAATCCCACTTTCTAAGAAGCAACATGGTCATGCACTGGTTTTTTCCTGAAAAGGCTATCGTTTTTTAAGTAAAAAAGCCCCGGTTTGCACCGGGGCTTTTTGTTTGTATTTCGCTACGGTTTAAAGGCTAAAAACTGCCGGGGTACGTTCTGTTTATTCGTTTATAGAGTCGTCTGGAAGAACTTGCATTTTCTCCCTAAAAGTTGTTATTTCAGGGAAATATCCGGATATGAACTACACCCGAAATTTCCTGCTGCTTTTCGTTTTTTGTTCTGCTTTAAGCGTTCAGGGCCAGGTTTTTCTGAAGCCTGAACCAGGCAAAGGTCTGACCTTTAAAGAAATGCAGCGCCAGTTCAACGATTGGGCTAAAAAGACCGATTTATCTAAAACCAGGTACTGGAAATATTTTAAACGCTGGGAAATGGAAATGACCCTGCACACCGATGCCACCGGCGAACCGGCAGATCCGGCTATTTATGTGCAGGGCGCTATTCAGGCGGCAAATGAGAAAATGCGGGGAAGCAATGCGCGTTTTTCAGCCAATGCCTGGTATCCGGTGGGGCCAACTTCGGTTCCTAATAACCAGACCGGCTATATGGAGAACGGCATCGGCCGGATCAATTGCATTGCTTTTCACCCTACCAGTACCAGTACCTATTTTGTGGGCGTGGCGCAGGGCGGCGTCTGGAAAACCACCAATAACGGCCAAAGCTGGACTCCCCTCACCGATAATCTGCCCATTACCCGCATCAGCGACATTGCCATCGATCCGACGAACCCCACAACCATGTACATTTCCGTTTGCGACTTTGAGTACATTGGTTCCGGTTTAAAGATAAACGGGCGGAACAATACCCACTTCGGCTTAGGGGTTTATAAAACGATTGATGGCGGCGCTACCTGGAACCCGACGGGCCTTAGTTTTCAAATGACGCAGGGCGATGTTTCGCTGATCCGGAAAATTATGGTAAATCCGGCCAACAGCAATAATGTAATTGCCTGCGGCGTAAATGGCATGTACACCTCCGGCGATGCCGGCCTAACCTGGACCAGAGTAGTAAATGAATTATTCTGGGATATGGTGCAGGACCCAGGCAATGCAAATACCTTATACGCGGCTACCGGCTGGGTGAAAAACAGCAATACCGGAAAAGCGGGAATTTACAAATCCACCAACTTCGGCGCCACCTGGACCGCCTTAACCACTAATATTCCGCAAACGGGTACGGTGCAGCGCATAAAATTAGCCGTAGCGCCTTCCGACCCTAATTATGTGTATGCCATAGCCGTAGATACAGATAACGGTTTGCACGGAATTTATAAAACCACCAATGCCGGCACAAGCTGGCAAATTATTAATCCGGGGGTAAATGTACTGGAAGCTTACAACGGAAGCGGCACTGGCGGCCAGGGGAATTACGACCTGGCCCTGATGGTTGACAGAAATAACAGGGACCTTGTTTTTTCCGGCGGGGTAAATATCTGGGGCTCTGCCGATGGGGCTCAGTCTTTTTCGCCGGTTAGCCACTGGACTACCAGTTATGGCCCTACCCTGCACGGCGATATCCATTTTATAGAGCAACAACCGGTTACAGGAGCTGTTTTTGTTTGTAACGATGGCGGTTTATACCGCACCACCAACCTGCAGCTGGGTAACTGGAACCAGGCTAACAGCGGCATTCCGTGGCCAACCCAATGGACCAATATCAGCAATGGTATGGCTATTACCTCTTTTTACCGTATCTCCAGTTCTAAAAATACTACCGGCAGAATTGTGGCCGGCGCGCAGGATAACGCTACCTTTTACTTCGACGGAACCAGCTGGAGCACCATTTTAGGGGGCGATGGCATGGATAATTACATCGATCCGGGCAACAACTCCGAACTTATCGGTTCTTCGCAGTATGGCAATTTTTACCTGCACGCAAGCAATCTGCCTAACCTCAGCCCTTTGTCTTCCTCCTTAAACCCGAATAATGAAACCGGGGAGTGGACCACGCCTTTGGTTGCCAATTACAATCAACCGGGTACGCTTTATGTTGGGTTCGAAAACGTGATGAAGTCAACCAACGGAGGCTTAAGCTGGAATAAGATCTCTAATTTCCCGCGAGGTTTTAACCAGTCTGAGATTTGTGCACTGGCCGCTTCGCATGCTAACAACAATGTGGTTTATGCAGCAAGAAGAGCCCGGCTGGAATACAATATTTTAGGCACTGTTTACCGGACTTCTAACGGCGGCAACACCTGGACCGATATTACTGCCGGGCTACCGGATTCGGTTTACTATACCAGTATGGAAGCAGACGAAACAGACGCGAACACCGCTTATATAACCATAGCGGGGTTTCTGAACGGGAAGAAAGTTTACAGAACCACCAATGGAGGCGCCAGCTGGCAGAATATTTCCTACAACCTGGCCAATGTGCCCGTGAACCGGGTAAAGCGGATCCCGGGCAAAAATTACACGGTGCTGGCTACCGATTTTGGCGTTTATGTTTTACCGGACGGCACCACCACCTGGATAAACCAAAGCCAGGGACTGCCGAACGTAATTGTTTCCGATATCGAATTTAATCCCAGCCTGAATAAGATTTACATTACCACGTTTGGCCGCGGCATCTGGGCTACCGATCTGGACGTTTTTGTTTCCGGGATGAGATCTGCCAAGGTTGCAGATGCCGGTATCGATTTATACCCCTCCCCCAATAACGGGAGCTTCACCCTGAAATTCCCGGCCGGAAAAACAGCCAGAGAAACCTACCAGCTCGAAGTGATCGATATAACCGGCAAAGTGGTTTACAAAGCGGCCCTTACCGGCAAGGTTGAATACAGGCAGCAACTAAACGTTCCGGCAGGATTATATTTTGCTAAAATTACCGGCAAAAAAACGTATAGCGTAAAGCGGTTTATTGTAGAGTAAGTAACTGACTTTACGAAAGCTTTAGTTGCCGGAACTATAATTTACAGGATTAAAGGATGCACCTGCTTTTCCGCTAAAAAATTACCATGAACCCGAGGCGGAAGGATCTCTAATTCCCGAGTTCACGTTAATTTGGGTTTAAAGGCATTAAGGCTTGAACATTAACATCAGGACCAAAAACATGTAAAAAACTATTAATCAGGTAATCAGACAACCTATTTGCCTTTTAAATTATACGGTTATTTAAATCCTGCTACTTAATTACAATTTCCATTAATAATATCGGTTTCCGTAGGATTCTTAAGATTATTATAAGGGCTGTAGCCAGCACCTCTTACGCTATTTGTAAAAAAGTTACGCAAGCCACAAAAATCCGATAAGGACGCATTATAATGAATACTCATAAAGCCCTGCACCGAAGTGAGGCTATTTAAACCATTTAAGTTTAAAAGAGCATCATTTTTTATAATACTAAGTTCTCCCTTTATAGTATTCAGCCGGCTTAAGCCATCTACGTGCTGAATAGCCTGATTGTGCTCTATCCTGAGGGCCCCTACTGTGCGGAGGTTGTTTAGTCCATTTAAGTCAGGCAGAACAGCGTTTTGGGTGATCCAGAAATAACCACCAACGGAAGCTAAGTTTTGCAGGCCGCTTATGTCTGTTAATGCATAGTTGTACGTAAGCCATAAATTTTCCCCAACGGTGCTAAACTGAAGCAGCCCATTCAGGTTAGCAAGTTTAAAGTTTTGGGAAATAGTAACCGATTTACCAACAGCAGACAACTTATTGAATCCATTTATAGCAGGCAGCAGGAAATGCCCTTCCAACCGGAAGTCTTCGTTTATAATGGTCAAATTCCTGAAACCATCCAGATTAGTAAGTTTATCGTTTCCTGAAATTTGCAAAAAGCTGCCTATGGAATCGAGGTTGTTAAAACCATCTATCTGGGCTAGTTTATAATTCTGGGTTATATCCAGAAACTTTTTAATGGTAGCTAACTTATTAAAACCATTTAAATACTGAAGCGACCCATTCATAAAAATGCTTAAACCCCAGCCTACCGAAGTCAGGTTGCTTAGCCCCAAATCTATATTGCTTAGAGAATCATTTCGGGAAATAGAGAAAGTAGATCCTACGGATGTTAGATTATTAAGTCCGTTCAAATCTCTCAATTTGATATTGGAGTTAATCTGCAAATCTTTCCCAACCGATTCCAGGGTATTTAGAGGGCTAAGGTTCGATATATCGGTGACCTGATTATGAATCAGGTTACCGTTCGGATCGAAAGGACCAATGTACAGGTTTCCCGTTATACCTTTATACCGTTTTGCTCCAAAATCAACTACTTGTTGCTGAGAACTTAAGAATACATCTCCTTCTAAAACTTCCGGTTCCGGTGTGTTTTTTTCAACTGTTTCTTTTTCGCAGCTCATTAAAGTTATGGATAAAAGAAAAGCACATAGAACCTGAAAAAAGGCCGTTGTTAATTGCATATTTTTGCCCATGACCGATGTTTTTTTTCCAAATCTACGCAAAATCTACCGCCACCCAAAGTGTTATTAAGCACAATAAGGAGCTTTAAAATTTACCCCTCAGCTTCATAATCTTTTTGCTTCAGGCTAATAAGGCTATCCAGGCAATTACCATTCGCTTGCGGATGGGCCTTCAGAATTGAATATAATTTAGGCACCCACTTGAAATATTAGTTCCTGGGCCTTTTAAACCTGAATAGTGCATATTTAGCAACTTACTTTCTGCTAAACCTTAGCCCTGTTTTCACACCAGGCATTCCTTTCGTTAACAACCTGAAGCCAGGGCTCCGTATAATATTTCTAAAATTGAATTACAAGACTCCCTATTTCGAACTTTGTACCGTATAAACTAAATAAAATCCTAATCACTTTCCAACATGAAAACCATACTATTTTTCGGCGACAGTTTATCGGCTGGTCACGGCGTGGGGCAAAGCAATGCGTTTCCTGCGCTCATTCAGAAGCAGATAACCGAAGCCGGCCTGGAATATAAGGTGGTAAATGCCGGTTTAAGCGGGGAAACTTCGGCGGGAGGAAAATACCGGATCCATAACTGGCTGAACCGGAAGATGGATATTTTTGTGCTGGAGCTGGGAGCGAACGATGGCTTACGCGGCATTCCGGCACGGGAAACGAGCCAGAACCTGCAGGAAATTATTGATGTCGTAAAAAAACACCATCCGGAAACGAAAATAGTATTGGCGGGAATGGAAATTCCGGATATTTTCCCGGGCCGTTATGCAGCAGAATTCCGGGCGCTTTTCCGGCAATTGGCACTTAAAAACAACCTGGCATTTGTCCCGTTTTTGCTTGAAGGTGTGGTGGGTGTACCGCATCTGAATTTATCCGACCACGTGCACCCCAATACCGAAGGCCATAAAATGCTGACCCAGCATATCTGGGGCGTTTTGAAAGACCTGCTTTAAACGTGGGCCATTTTTTTCCTGAGCCCCTCCTCCCCTTTTCAGCAGATAAAATTACAGCGGCTTGCCTTCTATCTCAAAACGGCAGCAATCAGTTTACCTGAAAATCAATCGCTTTAGTTTTCAGCAAAAAATACTACCATTTTGAATGCGTAACTTTAAAGCTGAAAAAACAACCTGGCTTGCGCAAGATCATACACATAGACATGGACGCTTTTTTTGCTTCGGTGGAGCAACGCGATTTTCCGGAATTACGCGGCAAACCGGTGGCGGTGGGCGGCTCCGGACCAAGAGGCGTGGTGGCAGCGGCCAGTTACGAGGCAAGGCAATACGGCGTGCATTCGGCCATGCCTTCCAGCATCGCCAAACGCAAATGCCCGCACCTGATCTTTGTGAAAACCCGATTTGAAATATATGAAACCGTTTCGCGGCAGATCCGGAATATTTTCCTAAGCTATACCGACCTGGTGGAACCGCTTTCCCTCGACGAAGCTTACTTGGACGTGACGGAAAACAAATTCAACCTCGCTTCCGCTACCCAAATTGCCAAAGAAATTAAAGCCCGCATTCAGGAAGAAACGCAATTAACCGCTTCGGCCGGGGTTTCCTTTAATAAATTTCTGGCGAAAGTGGCTTCCGCACTGCAAAAACCCAACGGCCTTACCGTAATTCCTCCTGAAAAAGCAGAAGCCTTGGTAGAAAGCCTTCCGATCGAGAAATTTTACGGCATCGGGCAGGTTACCGCGGCCAAAATGCACGGTTTGGGAATAAGAACCGGTTACGATCTGAAACAGCACAGCAAGGAAGAACTGATCCGGAATTTCGGCAAATCGGGGGAGTATTACTATTACATTGCGCGGGCGCAGGACGACCGGCAGGTGGAACCCAACCGCATCCGGAAATCGGTGGGCGCAGAACGAACCTATGCCGAAGACTTGGAAACGATAGCCGAAATGGACGAAAAACTAAAACCGCTGGCCGAAGAAGTAGCCGAATACTTAACCGAAAAAAACAATGCCGGCCGCACGGTAACCGTGAAAATAAAATACGCCGATTTCACCCAGACCACCCGCAGCAAAACCTTTTTGTCGCACATTCAATCCGGGGAGCAACTCTGGCAGATCTCCAAAGAACTGTTACGTACGCCCTTTGAGCCGCAATTGCCGGTGCGTTTGCTGGGCGTTTCAGTTTCAAATTTGCTTTCCGAAGAGGCCGAAAACCACCAGCGGTATGGTTTTCAATTGAAGTTTCCTTTCCAAAGGAGCTGAAATTAAATGTAAAGATGCTGTTGTTGGGGTTTTCACAATAGTCGTCTGGCTAATTTCCGCCCCAATGTAGAGACGTAATATATTACGTCTCCATTCGGGGCACAAATAGTGGCGTTCAGGTATAATGCAGTTCAAGCCTGATATAAAATCTGATAATTTGTCGCAATGCTGTGAAAGACGTAATATATTACGTCTCTACAGGCAAAATCACAATAAAACATCTTAGCCTCACGACCATGTTGTTTTCACCAGCAACTTTTAACCCAATCCATCAACCGGTACACTTTCCACAAAAAAAGCCCAACCTTGCGGCCGGGCTTTTCAGAAAGAAAAAAATCAGGAACGCTAAATTATTTCGTTTCAGTTTTAGTTTCTGTATGAACAGTAGTATCGGTTTTGATAACGGCATCAGCCTCTTTATCCATAACTACCGCAGTATCACCGGCTTCCGGAGTAGTTGCTTCGTCAACAGTAGACTCTACAGATTCAGTTGTAGACTCAGCAGTTTTCTCAGCTTTGTTGCAAGAAGTAGTGAAAGCAGCGAAAGCCAGAGCTACGAAAGCCAGTTTGAAAGAATTTTTCATTTTGTTTATCGGTTAATGTGTTTTAGTTTTAATCCTCCTTTTATTCCGCAAAGGGAAAAAAGTAACCCATCAGAAAAAAATATTTTTTTTGGGTTACAAATCCGAACATTAAGTATTAACACCTGAAACGTGCATGCAAAGAGCGGTTGAATATACAGAAGAAGCATTGATTTCCGGTTTACGGAACGACGACGACAAAGCGCTGGCTTACCTGTATAAGTTGCATTACCCCATGGTCTCGCATTTTATTCTCAGCAACAGCGGCACCTCCGACGAAGCAAAGGACATCTTTCAGGAAGGCGTACTGATTTTTTACGAAAAAGTAAAAGACGGCACCCTTGAGCTTACCTGCCAGATAAAAACCTACCTGTACTCGGTTTGCCGCCGGCTGTGGCTGAAAAAGCTCGCCGAAAAGAACCGGTTTTCCGGCACCCTCGATTCGGAAGATTTTATCAGTCTGGAAGATGAAGTGGTGACGCCCGAAGAAACCGAACACAAATTTTCGGTAATGGAACGCGCCATGAACATGCTGGGTGAACCTTGCCGCACGCTGCTGGAAGATTTTTACATAAAAGACAATTCCATGCAAGACATTTCGGAGAAATTTGGTTATACAAATGCCGACAATGCCAAAAACCAAAAATATAAATGTTTAATGCGGCTGAAGAAATTATTCTTCGCTGCCTATAAAACCGCCGCGCCGGCCGAATTTTAGGCGCCGCCTTAACCGATCCGTGAAACGGAATAGTATCATGACTGAAACAGAAGCAATCGCCTTAATAGAACGCTACCTGACCGGGGAAATGCCGGCCCGGGAAGCAGCCGATTTTGAGGCGCGACTCCGCCTCGACCCGGTGCTGGCCCGGCAAGCCCGCGAATTTGAAGAACTTACCAGCGCCTTGCAGCAATACGGGCAACGTCGCGAGGTGAAGAAAAAACTGAATGCCATTCACGCCGAAATGGAGAAAGCGGCCATGACAACAGAGCCTGCCTTTAGCTTTGAGGCACCAGAAGCGGAGCTGGAAACTATCAAGCCGGTACAGCCGAAATGGCGCATCTTCTGGAATGCCCATTCCACCACCATTGCCGTTGCCGCTTCCGTAGCTATTTTAACCGTATTCAGTACCCTGCTCAGCATCCAGCTTTGGAATTCCATGGGCAAACAAACCATGCGCTACACCGAACTACGCCGTGAGGTAGAAAATATCAAGAAAAACCAGCGCGCCATAAACCGGGCCTTCAACCGGAAAGTAGCCCCGAAAGCAGAAGTGAACCCGGGCTCGTTCAGCGGCACCGGTTTTGCCCTGACCGAGAACGGCTATTTTGTAACCAGCTACCACGTAATTAACGATGCCGATTCAGTTTACATCGAAAACAAGAACGGCAGCCGCTACAAAGTAACCGAAGTGTACAAAGACCTCGAGCACGATCTGGCCATTCTGAAGGTTTCCGATCCGAACTTTACTTCTTTCGGCACCTTGCCTTATACCGTTTCCGGAAACGCTGCCGATCTGGGCGAAAAAGTGTACACGCTGGGTTTCCCGCGCGAGGACATGGTTTTCGGTGAAGGTTCGCTTAGCTCCCAATCAGGTTTCGAAGGCGACACCGCAGCTTACCAGATCTCCATTCCGCTGAACCCGGGTAACTCCGGTGGTCCGCTTTTCGACGACAAAGGCAACCTGATCGGTGTGATCAGCGGCAAGCAGCTCGACCTGCAAGGCGCAGCCTTTGCCACTAAATCTACTTACCTCATGACCCTGGCCGACCAGCTAAAATCAGATTCTGCTACCCGCGTATCTTTGAGCCGCCAGAACAACCTATCGGGCCGTCCGCGCAAGCAGCAGCTAAAGAAACTGAAGGACTTTATCTTTATGGTGAAAGTTTATAATTAGTGATTAGTGAATAATGATTAGTGATTAGTAAGTTATTGAATTGTGAAGAGCCAGCCTTTCGGTTGGCTTTTTGCTTTTTGGAGCTTTCCATTTTGTAAAGGATGAAATATCAGCACTTCCTTTTGAGCCGAAAAAGATAGCATTTAGAGATTTCTCCATCACTTTTTCCTTTAGATTTTACCATAAGCTCCTCTCTAAATACACCTGTCCTCCTGAGCTGAACTACTAATCACTAATCATTATTCACTAATCACTAAAAGCTGTCTTTCTGGCAGATTCGCATTTCCGGCTTGGTTTTCGTAAATTTGTAGTGAATCTTATTTTTTCAGTTTTTAAATATCAGAATTATGGGAATGTATCCTGAATATATGGTTGCCCCGATCCGGGAAGACTTAACCTCTGCCGGTTTCGAGCAATTAATGACCCCGGAAGAAGTAGAAAACGTACTGGGCTCAAAAGAAGGTACCGTGCTGATAGCCATCAACTCGGTTTGTGGTTGCGCGGCTTCTAAAGCCCGTCCGGCCCTGAAAATGGCCGTTTCTTCCGCCGATAAAAAACCGGCTAAACTGGTTACGGTATTTGCCGGCATGGAAGGCGAAGCTGTTTCTAAAGCCCGTGAGCACATGCTGCCTTATCCGCCGTCTTCGCCTTCTATTGCGCTGTTCAAAAACGGCGAACTGGTGCACATGATCGAGCGTCACCACATTGAAGGCAACGACTTAGTACGCATTGTAGATAACCTGAAAGGCGCTTTTGAAGCACATTGCTAATTTTGAGTAGCAGTTATTTGGTAGCAGGTATCAGGTATCTGGACTTTTTCTGGCGAAACGATAGCGTTTAGCCTAAAAATAAAACCCCGACTGAAAAGCCGGGGTTTTATTTTTTCTTTACGAAAGCTCTGGTTAGTAATTTCAAGTCCCCCTTTGGAGGAGGCAAGGGGGAGGACTACGCATTTCTGATCAATTCATAAAAAATCAGATAAAGTGAAATCCTCCCCCTCCCCCTCCAAAGGCAGGGTCGTTTCATTCTAAACTAAATCTGCTTTTTTAGTAGCTCTTCTGGATTTTTTTAATCCAGAAGCTGCCTGAAGCGGATTTATCAATCCGCGTTTACTGCTCAAATACTCAAAAGCGCGGATTGATAAATCCGCTACAGGTGGTTTTCGGATAAATATATCCGAAAAAGCAATTTTACTTTTAGAATGAAACGGCCCTGCCTCCGAAGGGGGAATTTCTCCACAATGTGCTTAAACCGTTATTGCATGCAATGACGGGATAAAACGATAGCGCTTTCCAAAAAAAACTCCTAAACAGCAAACCCCGACTGAAAAGCCGGGGTTTGCTGTTTTAATTTCAATCACTAAGTTTAAGCGGTAGGCTGGTTTAGTTTTTCCAGAGCCATTAAATCGAAGCCGATGTCTTTGCGGAAGTAGCGGCCTTGCCATTTAATGTTGGTGGCGGCATTGTTGGCTTTTTGCAGGGCATCTTCTAAATTTTCGCCAAGGGCGGTTACGGCAATTACGCGACCGCCGTCGGTCACTACTTTTTTCTCGTGGGTCAGTTTGGTGCCGGCGTGGAAAACCTGAACATCCGGCGCTTTATCGAGGCCGGAAATTTCTTTGCCTTTTTCGTAATTCTCCGGGTAACCGCCGGCAACCAGCATTACGGTGGCAGCCGTGCGCGGATCTACTTCCAGTTTAAAGCTGCTCAGGGTATGGTCGTGCATGGCTTCGAAAAGTTCGAAAAGATCCGATTTAATGCGCGGCAGAATCGATTCGGTTTCCGGGTCGCCGAGGCGCACGTTGTATTCGATCACGAACGGATCGCCGCCTACGTTCATTAAGCCGATGAACAGGAAACCGGTGTACGGAATATTCTCTGCCTGCAAGCCTAGTAAGGTTGGCTCGATGATGCGTTGCTTTACTTTGTTCATGAAGGTTTCATCAGCAAAGGAAACCGGGGAAATGGAGCCCATGCCGCCGGTATTCAGGCCGATGTCGCCTTCGCCGATGCGCTTGTAATCTTTGGCTTCCGGCAGCAGCACGTACTCTTTGCCGTCCGTCAGGATAAAGGCTGAAAGCTCGATGCCTTCCATAAATTCTTCTACTACTACTTTCGCGCTGGCTTTGCCGAACCGTTGATTTTGCAGCATGTCTTTGAAATGGTAGCGGGCTTCTTCCAAATCTTTGGCAATGATCACGCCTTTGCCGGCTGCCAGTCCGTCGGCTTTCAGTACGGTCGGGAAGCTTTGGGTTTCGAGGTAAGCCAGGCCTTCGTCGAAATTTTCGGCGGTAAAGGTTCTCGATTTGGCGGTAGGAATGCCGTATTTCTGCATGAAGTTCTTCGAGAAATCTTTGCTGCCTTCCAGGCGCGCGCCGGCTTTGCAGGGCCCTATTACCAGTATTTCTTTCAGGTATTCGGTGGCCAGGAAATAATCGTGAATGCCATCTACCAGGGCCGCCTCCTGCCCTACCACCACCATCATGATGTCGAAATCGGTGGCGAATTTGGCAATTTCTTCGAAGTCGGTTACGGAAACATCTACGTTGGTAGCAAACTGGGCGGTGCCGGCATTACCGGGAGCTACAAAGATCTTTTCGCAGTACTGGCTCTGGCTTAATTTCCAGGCAATGGCGTGTTCGCGGGCGCCTGACCCGATGATGAGGACTTTCATAGTGTATGCGTTAATGTTGACGGACGTTGCTGATTCGGAAGGTATTCTTTAAACCGGCAAAACGGCAATCAGTTTTTAAATTGTATTCGTTTTATGGTAAGCTTCAGGTTTTCAGGCCTTAAACCTACCGTTTTACAGGAATAAAAAAAGGCCAGCATTTCTACTGCCAGCCTTCTTTTATTTATTCTTTCATTTTCATTCCGTTCTTAGTTAGCGTACTCAGACAAGAATTTGATGCGCATCAACCGCAGGTCTTCTTCCGAATAATCGTCGGCGCCGAGTTCTTTCAGGGCCACGGCAATGTTGTCGGTAGTAGCCTGCATAAAGTAATCGTACACCTCGTCCTGCCGCTCTTCGTCCAGAATACCGTCTATGTAATAATCCAGGTTCAGTTTGGTGCCGGAGTAGCAAATGTGCTCGATCTCTTCGATCAACTCCGGCATGGTAATGCCTTTGGAAGAAGCAATTTCCTCGAGGTCCATTTTCTTATCGATCTGCTGAATGATGTAGATCTTGATCTTCGACTTGTTTACGGCCGATTTCACGACCACATCAGCTGCAGTCATAATATCGTTATCGGCTACGTATTTGGTGATCAGATCCAGGAACGGTTTGCCGAATTTCTGCACCTTGCCCATTCCCACGCCGGCAATATGCGCCAGTTCTTCTTTGGTGGTCGGGTAGGTAGTGGCCATTTCCTTTAAGCTCGGGTCCTGGAAGAGCACGTACGGCGGCAGGTTCTTTTCCTTGGCCAGTTTCTTCCGAAGCCCCTTCAACATTTCGAACAGGTTTTCGTCGTGGCCGGAGGCGGTCTGGTTTTCCTGACGTTCTTCTTCCTTGGCTACTTCTTCGTCGTAGTTATGATCTTTGGAAAGCTTAATGGAATGCGGGTTTTCGATAAAGTTCAGGCCTTTTTCCGTGATCTTCAGCACGCCGAAATTCTCGATGTCTTTTTCCAGGTATTCGGAAAGCAGCACCTGCCGCACCACCGAGTTCCAGTACTGAATGTCGTGGTCTTTGCCTTTGCCGTACACTTCCAGCTGGTTATGGCCGTAGCTTTCCACGTACTGGTTTTTCATGCCGGTAAGCACCGCCGAAATATGATCGATACCGAAACGCTGCTCGGTTAATACGACCGTTTTCAGGGCCAGCACCACATCATCCTGGGCCTCGAATTTTTCTTTCGGGTGCACGCAGTTGTCGCAGAAACCGCAGTCTTTTTCGTAGGCTTCACCGAAATAATGGAGCAATTGCTTGCGGCGGCAAACGGCCGAATCGGCGTAGGAAGCCATTTCCTGCAGCAACAGCTTGGAGTTATCGCGTTCGGTTACCGGTTTGTCTTTGCTGAACTTCTCGAGCTTTACAATATCGTCGTAGCTGTAGAACATCAAGCAGTTACCTTCCAGGCCATCGCGGCCGCCGCGGCCTGTTTCCTGGTAATAGCCTTCAATGGATTTCGGAGTGTCGTAATGGATTACAAAACGCACATCCGGTTTGTCGATGCCCATGCCGAAGGCAATGGTAGCTACAATCACGTCGGCATCTTCGTTCAGGAACGCGTCCTGGTTGGCCATCCGGATGCTGGCGTCGAGCCCGGCGTGGTAAGGCAGCGCTTTCACGTCGTTTACGCGCAGCAATTCGGCAATTTCTTCTACTTTCTTGCGGCTCAGGCAATACACAATGCCGCTTTTGCCTTTATGCGATTTTACGTACTTAATGAGCTGCTTCTTGGTCTTGTGCTTCGGCCGAACCTCGTAATACAAGTTGGTGCGGTTAAAGGAAGATTTGAAAACCGAAGCCTCGTCCATCTGTAAGTTCTTCTGGATATCGAGCTGCACTTTTGGGGTAGCCGTAGCGGTGAGCGCAATAATGGGCAGGTCGCCGATCTGGTCGATGATGCCGCGGATGCGGCGGTACTCCGGACGGAAATCGTGGCCCCACTCAGAAATACAGTGGGCTTCGTCGATGGCTACAAAAGAAATATTTGCTTTCCGGAGGAATTCCAGGGTTTCTTCTTTGGTGAGCGATTCCGGCGCTACGTACAGCAGCTTTACTTCGCCGCTGATCGTTTCCTTTTTCACCTTGTTCATTTCCGACTTAGACAAAGTAGAATTCAGGAACTGGGCGTTCACGCCGAAAGCGTTCAGTTGGTCCACCTGATTTTTCATCAGGGCAATAAGGGGTGAAATAACGATCGCGGTACCATCGAGCACTAAGGCTGGCAGCTGGTAGCATAACGATTTTCCGGCACCGGTCGGCATGATCACGAACGTGTTCTTGCCTTCAATGATGTTGCGGATAATCGCTTCCTGGTTTCCCCGGAATTGACTATAGCCAAAAACTTCCTTTAATTTGCTTTTCAGTTTAACGTCGTCTTTCTCTAATATTTCCATCTTGGATGTTAACTTTTCAGGAATAGGCAATAACTGTAGTCGTGCGAATCCTCTTAATACAAATTTAACTTGAATCTACCGAAAAACATCAACATAATTGCAAAAAATGTCTTGCAAAATGAGGCACAAGCCATTCTTAAGCTAATTGACTATTTAGACGAAAGCTTTGTGGGCTGTGTGGAGGCAATTCTAGCTTTAAAAGGCCGCGTAGTGGTTACCGGCATCGGCAAAAGCGCCAACATTGCCGCCAAAATTGTAGCCACGTTAAATTCTACCGGCACGCCGGCTTTATTCATGCACGCGGCCGACGCCATTCACGGCGACCTGGGCATGATACAGAACGAAGATTTTGTGATCTGCATATCCAAGAGTGGCAATACGCCGGAAATAAAAGTGCTGGTTCCGCTGCTCAAACGCAAAGGCGCCAAGCTGGCGGCGCTGGTTTCGAACGTAGATTCTTACCTGGCTCAAAATTCCGATTTCGTGCTGAATGCCACCATAGACCGCGAAGCCTGCCCGAATAACCTGGCTCCAACCACGAGCACCACCGCGCACCTGGCTTTGGGCGATGCCTTGGCGGTTTGTTTGCTGGAATGCCGCAACTTCAGCAGCCGCGATTTTGCCAGTCTGCACCCCGGTGGTTCATTGGGTAAAAAATTGTACTTAAAAGTGGAAGACCTCTACCACCTGCACGGTGCGCCGGCGGTATCGGAAACGGCCAACCTGAAGGAAATCATCATTGAAATTTCCTCTAAACGCTTAGGCGCTACGGCGGTGCTGCAGGAAAACACGAACGAACTTTCGGGTATTATTACGGACGGCGATTTGCGGCGCATGCTCACCAAATTCGACCTGAACGAGATTCCCCAGATCACGGCCAAAGACATTATGACGGCCTCGCCCCTGACGGTAGACACCGATACATATGCAGCGGAAGCGCTGGCCATTATGCAGCAAAAAAATATTACGCAGTTAATTGTCACAAAATCCGGTAAATTTGAGGGCTTCGTGCACCTGCACGATTTACTTAAAGAAGGATTGGTATAGAAACCATGAACAAGAATACCTATGCCGTAATTATGGCGGGTGGCATCGGCAGCCGCTTCTGGCCCATCAGCCGGACCAATAACCCCAAGCAGTTCCACGACGTGCTGGGCGTTGGCGAAAGCATGCTGCAGTTAACCGCCAACCGCCTGACGGATATCTGTCCGCCGGAAAACATTTATGTAGTTACGAATAAAGATTACCGCGACCTGGTAGCCGAGCAACTGCCCACGCTTTCCGACGACCAGATCCTGTGCGAGCCGATCGGTCGGAATACCGCTCCGGCCATTGCCTACGCCTGCTTCAAAATTGCCAACCTGAACCCCGAGGCCAACATTGTGGTAATGCCTTCGGACCACGTGGTACTGAAAGAAGAAGCTTTTAAAAAGACCGTTAAACAGGCTTTAGAAGCTTCGGAACACGCCGACAAGCTGATTACGCTGGGCATAAAACCAAGCCGCCCCGATACCGGTTACGGCTACATTCAGTTTATAGAAAAGGGTACCGAAGAGCTGAAAAAAGTAAAGACCTTCACCGAAAAACCGAACCTGGAAATTGCGAAGATGTTCCTGGAAAGCGGTGATTTTGTGTGGAACGCGGGCATCTTTATCTGGAACGCCAAAAGCATTCTGAAAGCGTTTAAAACGTATTTAAGCGAAATGGCCGAGATCTTCGAAGACGGTTCCGGTTACTTCAATACCCAGCACGAAAAGGAATTCATCGCCAAAGCGTACTCCCACTGCCGCAACATTTCCATCGACTACGGCATTATGGAAAAAGCCGATAACGTGTACGTACTGCTGAGCGATTTCGGCTGGAGCGACCTGGGCACCTGGAACTCGCTTTACAGCATCGGCCACAAAGACGAAGCCGGCAACGTGGTAGACGGCGAGGTGCTTCTCTACGACGCCAAAAACAACATCATCAAAACCCCGAAAGAGCGCCTGGTGGTGATTCAGGGCCTGGAAAATTTCATTGTAGCCGAATTCGACAACGTACTCATGATCTGCCGCAAAGACGAAGAGCAGCGCGTGAAGGAGTTTGTTTCGGACGTGAAAGCGAAGAAGGGTCCGAGTTATATTTAGGGAGTTTTTTAGTCGGAAACGATAGTGTTTTTATGGGAAAAGTCAGGCCTTTGGGTCTGACTTTTTTGGTTTATATGCATATCATTATCAACCCGAAAGAAGTTAAAGCGGCTCATTTGTTGTTAAGGCTGTTTTGTTATATTTGGAAATTATTCCTGCTACCTACCTCTAATGGTGGGATAAGCCGAATATTCGGTATATACATTAGTTGTGCTTAATTGTATGAAACACCGCGTGGGCCATTAAAGGCATTGTGAATAAAAGTATTATGATCCAAAATTGTAACATTATCAATGGCCTTAACTTACACTCAACCTACTGTTGAAGAAGCCGCGAATAAACCTGCGACATTCCCCAATAAGGGCTTCCCGTATTCTGCCCTTGACGACCGAAGATTTGAAGAATTGCTTTACTCAATTGGCAAGCTGCGACTTGAAAAAGACTGGAAGGATAAGTATGACGAAATCAATCTTCTACAAGGAGTTAGGGAACGTGGGCGAGATTGTAGTTTGCACTTGGATGGCAAATCACTTGGCCTAATTCAGTGCAAGCATAGCATTGATAGTGATAACAGAATTTCTAGGCCAGAGTGTGCAAGGGAGATCATCAAGTTTGTGCTGCATTACCTTTTGGACAAACGGTTAATTCACGACCCTAATAATTTTACGTACTGGTTTGCCGTCTCCTACGGTTTCAATGAAAAGGCTAAAGATTTACTGGACGACTTTAACAACGAGATAATAAAACAGGCAGAATTAAAAGATTGGACAGAAATTGTAATAAATGCCAATGAAGAACTTAAACACCTTAAATACAACGACATTGAATCTGACCTTAAAACAGTACTCGCTTCAATTACCATAAAGAAAATAATCCCACAAGACTTAGACACACTGTTAAATACTGACGGTTTCCAATCTATCATCAAGACCTTTTTCGAGGTTAAAATGGTGATTGAATCAGAGCCAGTTGAAAAGTTGACAGAAGAGCTAAAAAAGCAGAGCGGATACCAAACCACTTCCAATATTCCGGTTGATGTTATTCTGCAAAAATTCGATCATGCTTCCCACTATCTAACTGATTACAATAGCTTTTTTGAAGGGGTTGATAATTCGCACATTGAAAGAAAGGAAACGAATGATTTGCTTCTATGGGTCAAATTACCATTGGGAAAAGATGAGCAACCTGTGGCTTTGCTGGTTGGCAGTGCCGGTAGTGGAAAAACGGTTATTCTAAAAGATGTGTTTCTGAAACTCAAAGAAACTAACATACCTGCAATTGCCTTAAAAGCTGATAGACTTTATGCAGAAAGTATCACAGATCTGCAAAACAAAATTGATCTTGAAGACTCGTTTGAAAAAGTAGTTCGAACTCTAAGCGAGGTCAGTGAACGGGTAGTTGTGCTTATTGACCAGATAGATGCGCTTTCCCAGTCTTTATCAGCCAAACGAGAATACCTCAATGCCTACAACCTTCTTGTTAGAAAGCTTATTGCCATTGATCGGGTAAGATTGGTTATATCTGTTAGAGCATACGATCTCAATTATGACAATGAACTGAAGTTCTACAAAAATCAAAAGAGCTTCAAAGTTGGTTTACTGGATGTTGGTCAGGTTATACCAGTGCTTACCAAGCTTGGAATAAGAGAGCACGAAGTGCCTAGCCAATTGCTCAACCTTCTGCAAATCCCACATCATCTAAATGTATTTTGCAAGGTATATGATTCTCAAACCAACCTTCGATCAATAACCACACTACACGACCTGTATGAAAGTCTCTGGGTTCAGCAAATAGCCAAGGTTCCGACTACATCACCAGCCAGTTCTGATAAATGCCAAAACCTGGTTTTTACCATCGCAGAACAGATGCATGGAGAGCAGAGGATTAGCACCCCCTTAAAGCCATTTTTCGGGTCGTTTACAGACGAGATTGATTATTTGAAAAGCAACGGGATTTTAACCGAAACGGATAAAGAGGTCCAATTTTTCCATCAAACATTTTTTGACTTTGCCTTTGCGAAGCAATTCGTTCAGAACGGAAATTCAGTAACAAACTACATTATTAAAAACCACCAGGGTCTTTTCATTCGATCCAGCTTGAAAATGATCATAGGCTTTCTGCGCGAACAGGATCATGCTTCATACATAAATGCCCTCGAAACCATTCTACTTTCTTCGAAGTACCGATTCCATATCAAACTAATGCTGTTGAATCTGGTTGGTTTTGAAGAAGCCCCAACACCTGAGGAAAAGCAGCTCGTAAAATCCCGAATTCTACCGAGTAAAGAACTAAAAATACCTTTTTTAGAATCAGTTACGGGCAATAGTTGGTTTACGTTTCTTCTTGAAGAAGGAGAACTTAATAAACTTATCACCAAAAAAATTGGTTGGCGCAACAAGTTCGCAGAACGCGATTGGGGAAAAGCGAACAAGGTTGTAGATAAAATCAAAACCCTTCTACACTATAAAAGCACCTCTGAAAGGTGGGATGCGCAAATTAATCTGCTATGGCAGATTTTGATCAAACAACTACCCAAAAGCAGAAAAGTCGTTTGTGATTTTCTTTTGAATTGTTCTGAATTTAAAGATAAATCAAAGTTCATTTTCAGGTCGCTCTACTATGTTGTAGAATGGGATATTCCAATAGCTTTCCAGCTCTTCGAAAAACATGAAGCCGAAGCAGGAACTGATCGCTTTGGTTACTATAAGATACTTGAAGATGCACTGGACTTCAATATTGATTGGGTAATACAGAGGTACAAAACCCATTGCCTCAATAAAATTGAAGCCATAAAGTGTTCCAACGACAAGCCCCATTTTGAGCATCAGGACGAGGAGCTGTTTAAAAAGATGTTCGAAGTTGATACCATTAAAGCATTAGACTTCGCATTGGATATAATCAAACGGATTTCTGCAAAAACAAGTGGCGAGGATAAATCTAAATTATACATCGACTTGGTTTTTTGGTTTTTCGATTATGAGCGTGATGGTCGTTCTCACGGGCACAAGGCTATATATCATCAGCTCGTAGATAAAGTGCAAGAGCAAGCAGAACAAACCACTCCGTGGTTTGACCAGTTCTTGACAGATCATCAGAACAGTAATTCCATTACCATCTTAAGGTTGTTGTTTTTCGGGTTGTTGACAAACCCAGCCTATTATGCAAACGAGATATTTAACCTAATGAAAATCTTTCATCAAAAGGATGGATTAGAAGGTGATGACAAGATTCAATTCCAGTTTCGCCAGCTGTTGAAAAAGGTCTATCCATATTTTGATAACGCCCAAAAAGATCAAATAGATAGGGTTCTGCTTTTGATAAAATCAAAATACGAATTAGATATATATCAGGACGAAAACGGAAAAAGGCGCCCGAGGTTACAGTGGTACGGTCAGAAAAAATATCTATACCTAAGTGCAGTGCCCACAAGCGAATTGAAGCAACGCCCCTTATTAAAGATGGCTTTTTTGGAGTTAGAACGGAAGTTTCCAAAGCTAGTTGATACTGAACCTCACAAGCTTGGGTGGATAGGTGTTGGCCCGCCTATGGATAGTGCGGCCTACGTGAAAATGACATTTGATCAATGGGAGCAAACTTTTGAAAAATATGATGCAGAATACAAGGCTGAGTTCGCCTCGTCCAGAGGATCAATTCTAGAACACTCCCGCGCCTTTCAGGCAGAAGTAAAAAACAAGGCATCACATTTTTTTCCTTTCATAGAAAAACTGATTGACGAGAACAAAGCGCCCTACCAATACATAGTCGCAGGCCTTACAGGCTTAAAAGAGGCAGAATACAACCCTGCCGAAGTACAGCGCATTTACAAAAAAGCCCTTTCCATTCCATTTGATCGAGAATACACACTTTACTTCGTTTGGGTGTCCTCCTACTTCGTAGAAGCCAAAATCCTAGATCAGGATGTCTTAGAATACCTGATCGGAATCGCCAAGTATCATCCAGATCCAAATGGTAACACCATTCGCAATGACGCATTAATGGATGGCGCAAATAATGTGCGTGGATCGGCAACAGGAAATATCAGTAAGGTCTATTTTAATCCCGCTTTTGAAAACCTCGTATTCGAAGCACTTCACCAAATAGCAGAAGACCCCAATCTTAGTGTTCGAGTTGCAATTATGCCTCAGCTGGCGTGGCTTATGCACCTCAATGAGCAAAAAACGCTAGAAATCTTTCTAAAGCTTGTAAGTACTAACGAACCAGAAATCATGAAACATTCTATCTGGTCGGTTCAATACTTACTCAACAACAACTTCGATAAGCTCAATGACTATTTCCAGCGAGCAATAAAAATGGAATCCATACAAGGCACAATGGCCGCTGTTTTAGGTGGAGCGTGGCTAAAAGAAAAAGAAGGGAGCTATCAGCTTTTAAACTCACTGCTAAAAATCAGTGATGAAGCAAAAGCAAAACTAGTAGATATGGCCGTCAAAAACCTCGGGGATAAAAAAGAAAGTATTCGAGAAAAATGCCGCCAAATCTTTCTAAAATACCTTAACTCCACCGATGAAAAAGTAATACAAGAGTATTCGTCCGCATTCCTCGACCTCACCCCCGAAATGTTTCTTGAAGTTTATCCGTTGCTTCAAAAATACGCTCAATCAAATGTGGCCAAAAAGGAGCCTCATTACTATTTCGAATACCTGCTTAAATGTGCTAAAAAGCATCCTGTCGAATGTCTAGAACTTCTACAACACGTGATCTCCTACGACAAGCCCGATATTTCTCAGGCAGGCTACTATGATGATGAACCTGTCAAAGTTCTTATCGGAATATACAACTCACTTTCCAGTTTAGAAACAAAGAATCCCACGCACTTAAACAAAACCATAGCTCTGTTCGATAAAATGCTCAAAACTCAAAAATTCAGAGGTGCAGCAAACAAAGTGATCGATCAGGTTGAAATGTAAGGATCCCATCAGACACTTTTGTATATTGAAAGACGAAAAAATAACTAAGCACAACAAGGCATATGGTGCACACCCGCCCTTCGGGACGGCAACGCACCAAATACAATCCGTTATAAGGATTTTTTTGCTGTTGTTGGTGTTTTCACCAACAACCACACTGCAGCTTATAAATCTTTCATAGACAGCTAAGAAAAAATTAGCACTACCTCTTTTTCCGGTATTTCTGCTGAGAGCCAATAAGGTCCTTCACTCGCGCTCAGGAATACAAAGAAAGCAGATACAAAGCTGAAGAATCATTTAAAAATTCTTCAGCCTGCTAGGAAAGCACTCCTTCCTACCCCAATTACTAAATACATTTAAAATTCTCACTCTTAAATGCTACCATCCCAAAACAAAAAAGTCAGGCTCCAAACCTGACTTTTTTCATTAATTCAATACCATTTTCAAATCTTCAAATCTACCGCTGTAGTAAACGCTGCTTCAGCACTTCGTAAAGCATAATGCCACTGGCTACGGAAACGTTTAAAGAAGAAATTTTACCTACCATCGGTATTTTAATGCGCAGATCGGAACGCTTCAGGTATTCCGGGGAGATGCCGTCTTCTTCAGAGCCCATTACAATGGCTAGCGGGCCGGTCAGGTCTACGTTTTCTTCCAGGCTGTGGTCCGATTTTTCGGTACAAGCCACTATCCGGATGCCGGAGTTGTGCAGGTAATCGAGCGTTTCTTTTAAGTTGTGCTCGCGGCAAACCGGGATCCGGTTCAAAGCGCCGGCTGAAGTTTTAACCGCATCGCCGTTTACCTGGGCCGCGCCGTGGCTCGGGATCACGATGGCATCTACGCCTAAACATTCGGCGTTCCGGGCAATCGCGCCGAAATTCCGTACGTCCGTGATCCGGTCCAGCACTAAAATTAATGGGTCTTTGCCTTCATCGAAAAGCGAGGTTACAATATTACCCAGTGGCAGGTACGTTACCATGGAAAGGTAAGCTACCGCGCCCTGGTGGTTTTTGCGGGTCAGGCTGTCGAGTTTTTCGATGGGTACGCTGGCAATGGGCACGTGCGCTTTGCGGGCCATTTCCGTAATATCGGCGGTAACGCTGTTGCGCTGGCCTTTCTGTAAATAAATGCGTTCCAGGGTTTTTCCGGCGGCCAATGCCTCCAGAATAGGCCGCAGCCCGAAGATCATTTCAATTTTATCGGCATTGTCTTTTTTAAACCCGCCCGGGCGACGGTTGCCTAATTCGCGATAGTTCCGCTTCTCCATTGTTCTACCATATTGTACCAAATGCTTTCTAAATACGCACTTCGTACGAGCTCGTAATGATTTTGTGTAAAGGTATTCTCTTTTTTGGAGAAAACGAACCGCACATCCCCATGATTCTGGTTTGCAATGTATGCCCACTCTTCGCGGTCGCCGAAACGGTTCACGATATCCGGCGCACCGAACACCAGGTAGATCATGCCGCGGTCGGTCAGCCAGCCGGCTTTGTGCGCACTGAAAAAGCGGTTCGCATCGGCCACGCGTTCGTAATAGACCCGGATCAGCCGCCGCGCCGCCGCCTGGTTGCCGGAGGCAACATCGAGCCAGAATTTATCGATCGCGGCTTTCGGGTCTTTGGCTTCGTAAAGTCTTTTCCGTTCCTCGGAAGAAGTTAAGTAGATAAGCGGGTGAATCAAGTCCTGAGCCGTAGTAAGTTCCGGGAAGGATTGGCTGGTTTCCACGAACAAACCACCTGCCTGCTTCCCGCCAATTTCTATGGCATACAATCCGGGCTGGGTTAAAGAAAGGGTATCGGCGAGGAAGGAAAAAGTATTGAGCTTTTTTAAACCGGGCGGCACGTTCGTACCTTTCTTGGCCATGGGCGGCAAAGCGGCGGTAAAACTGGCTTCGTATTGCTTCAATTCGCCGGGAGACGGTACGCCGGCCTGGGCAATAAAAAAAGACTGCCCGCTGGTTACATAATTCTGGAACAAAGGCAGACCGGTATTCCCATCGAGCAGAATATAAGGCTTGGCAGCTGTGGCGGTAAGCGGAATATCGTGGCGAAGGGCGTTTTTAGGTTCGAAGCGGGGCGTAATTTTAGTTAGTAGCACCGACGGATACTTAATTTTACTTACCGGAATCTTAAAATCCAGATAAACCTGGTTCTGAATAATTCTCAGCTGGTTTGGTTTAATCTTTAAACTATCGGAGGCGATCTGATCAGGTTCTTTGTAGCTCAGGTAAACGGCATAGGAAAACTGCAGATCCCGGGGCGAAGCAAAATACCCGGCATCGGCAAATTTCAGGTAAACGTGCAGGCTGTCGCCTTCCAGCCGCAGGTCGTGGTGCACCGCCGATTCCGGCTTGTACTGAAAACCGTGATTTTGTTTGGAAGGTACGGGCGGGCGGCTACAACCCACGCTGAGCAGAACTGCTGCAAAGGCCGGAAGCCATAACAATATTTTCATAAGCGCTGAAGAAATCTGCCCTGCAATAAACGAAAAAGCCGGTAAGTCTACCGGCTTTTTCTGCAAAAATGATACTGTTTTTTACTTTTTAGCGCTTATCCCATGCCCTGCATGCTGGCGTAGTACTTCCGGAAGATCTGTTCCAGTTCCATGGCCTTGTCCTGCATGCCCAATTGCTGGGCGGTAATTACGAGTTGCTGCAGGGTAAACAGGTTTGTCTGAATTTCCTGTTCGTAGCGGTTACCCTGGCTGAAATAGTAATTAAGGGCTTTATCGGCGCGTTTGGCCATTACATCCATGATCTGGATGGCCCGGTCGCGGTCGCCGGTTTCTACCATCGGTATTAAAAGCGGCGGCGTAAAATAATCGTAAGGTATGGCTTTATCCGGCAGCACTTTAAAGCAATAATCTACCACTTCTTTGGCTTTGGCTTTGTCGCCGGCTTCCAGGTATTCCATGGCCAGGCGGCCGTACATGTTTCGGGCATTCGAAGGGAAGCGGAGGTAGTTCTCGTCGTAGAAAATGCTCGGGTCATCCATGTTCCGCCACGCGAATTTCTTCATCATGTTTTCGTACATCAGGTCTTTTACCACGTAGCCCTGTTCGCCCTGCCGTTTGTTTTTAACCGGCACGATGCGGTAAGCCAGGCCTTCGAGCTGCAGATACGGATCCAGGTTCATGAAATCGGAGCTGTTTACGGTGGTAGAGAAATAAACCGGACGTTTCCAGTTGTTGGTAGCCAGAATATCCAGAATTACCAGGTGCTTTTTCTCCAGACCGGATTTTCCAACGTTCCAGGTCATCTGGTTTTCGATGTTCGCCTGACGTTCCTGCGGCACCGCATTGTTCTGAATTACCGCATTCCGGTCTACGCTCAGGAAGAAGTTCTTGGTAGGGAATGAGGTAAACGTACGGCCCGACTGGGACGTAACCTGCAGGCCCTGGTAGTTCTGTTTCACCAGGTTAACGAATTGCTTCAGGTCCATGCCGTTTTTCACCACTTCTTTTTCTACCAGCGGCAGGTAATCGTTCGTACCCTGGCGGTAGTTTACGTTCTCCAAAGAAATAGGCAGCGGATCAGATTTGTAAGACTGGCGCTTCATCTGGTCGATGTACCAGTCGGTGTTCAGGTAGCTTAATACCGCCACGCGTACGTCGGTCCGGAAGCCTTCCACTTCCTGCACGTACCAGAGCGGGAAGGTATCGTTATCGCCGTTGGTGAACAGGATCGCGTTCGGCGCACAGGAGCTCAGGAGATTCCGGGCAGAATCTACCGACTGGTAACGGCCCGAACGGTCATGATCGTCCCAGCCCTGGGCAGCCAGAATGGCCGGTACCGAAAGGCTTACTAAGGTTGCCGCACTTGCGCTCAGCATATCGCTTTTCAGGGCTTTTCTCAGGAAGGCCGCAATACCGATTACTCCCAACCCGATCCAGATACTGAAAGCATAGAAAGAACCGGCAAAAGTATAGTCACGCTCGCGCGGCTCGATCGGCGGCTGGTTCAGGTAAAGCGCAATGGCAATACCGGTAAAAATAAAGAGCAAGCCAACAATAAAGGCATCGTAACCGCGGCGGCGCGCCTGGTAAAACAAGCCTACCAGCCCCAGAATTAAAGGCAGGGCGTAGAAATTATTGCGGGCTTTGCTTTCAGAGATCCGTTCCGGCAGGTTATCGGAGCTTTCGCCCGGCCACAGCACACCCGACTGCTGAATATCGCCATCGCGGCCCACAAAGTTCCAGAGGAAATAACGCCAGTACATGTGCCCGAACTGGTAGCGAAACAGGAACGACAGGTTCTGGCCCATGGTTGGTTTTACGCCATCCTGAATGTTTACCCATTTTTTGTATTCCTGAATGTGCCCTGGCTGGCCGCTGTAAATGCGCGGCAGCAAGGCCATATCCTTCGGATCGTAGATCGGCTCGGTTTTATAATCTACGATTTCGTATTTGTCTTTGCCTTTTATATAGCGTGGTTCGGTTTGCTCTTCGTCTATCGGCTGGGCATTGAATTGCGGGCCATAGAATAACGGACGGTCGCCGTACTGCTCCCGCTTCAGGTAAGATACAAAGCTTACAATATTTTCCGGGTCGTTTTCATCGATGGTCGGATTGTAAGCAGAACGGATCGGGATCATCATGTAGGAAGAATAACCGATCAGGATGAAAACGAAGCAAAGCAAAGAAGTATTGAGCCAGCGTAAATTTTTGCGGTACGAATAACGGAAAGCAAAGAACAAAGCCACCAGAAATAAGGCCAGGAAGATCATGATACCCGAACCAAACGGCAGGCCCATATTATTGATAAAGAACACTTCGAACTTACCGGCCAGCGATGGCAGGCCCGGAATAATGCCCCAGAGAATAAGCACAATAATTACAGCGCTTACAATAAAAGTAACGATTGCGCCGGTTGGGGTAGCTCTTTTCTTGCGGTAGTAATAAATAAAGGCAATAGCCGGAATCGCCAACAGGTTCAGCAAGTGGACGCCAATGGAAAGACCGGTTAAATAAGCAATTAAGATCAGCCATTTATCGGCCATGGCTTCTTCCGAGCGGGCTTCCCATTTCAGCATGGCCCAGAAAACGATGGCCGTAAAGAAGGAAGACATCGCATAAACTTCGGCTTCTACGGCAGAGAACCAGAAAGAATCGGTAAACGTGAAAGCCAGCGCACCTACTGCCCCGGCGCCCATCAGCAGCCAGGTCTGAGCGGAAGTTGGCGTTTGATCCGGAGAAGAAACAAACATTTTGCGGCCCAGCATGGTTATGGTCCAGAACAGGAACAATACTGTAAACGAGCTGGAAAGTCCGGAAAGCAGGTTCACCATAACGGCTACCTTGGTTGGGTCGGCGGCAAACATGGAGAAGATCCGGCCAACTAATAAGAAGAAAGGCGCTCCCGGCGGGTGCGGCACTAAAAGCTTATACGAACAGGCAATAAATTCGCCACAGTCCCAGAAGCTGGCCGTGGGTTCCAGCGTAATAACGTAAACGAGCGTGGCAATAAGAAAAACTGCCCAGCCAACAAGGTTGTTTATCAGGTTGTAAGTACGCATTAAGTGTTAGTTAAATGAACTGCCGAAATTAATAAAATATTACGGGTTCTGAACGTACCGGCGAAGGGAATTATTTTAACATGCAATGAACATAAAAACCGGCTGCTTTTCTGAATTATTAGTTGCTTCGGTTTAAGGACAAACAACTGCTTATTGTCAAATCGGCAGTTGTACAGTAAAGGGTAAATTGGCTGAAGCCTTCTCAATTATCTTTTTAGTTCGCAGCTCCAGGTCTAATCCTACATCATAGATTTAATTAGAAGTATTCATTGCCGTCTGCTTTAGCTGACGGTTACTTGAAGGAATCTTATAAAAAGACCTCCGTAGCGTAGGGTTTAAACCCTACGCTACGGAGGTCTTTTTATAAGGAACAATTTCCAAAACTGATTAGGTATTTATGAGACAGCTTCCAGAAACCAGAATTAGGCCATCAGCCGGAAGCAATCGATTATAAGGCCGGGATTTTCGGGGAATTGATTAGGACCACTTTAGACCGGATTCAATTTCCGGAATGAGGTCTACACGAAAAAAGCCGGCTTACGGGCCGGCTTCTTATAATAGTATCGTTGGTGTTTTTTACGCAACAGAAATGTTAACGTTGCAGAATCAGACGTTTGGTTTCGATCATTTTGTCGTTGGCCAGCAGGCTGTAGAAATACAGGCCGTTCGGCAACTCTGTCAGGTTGGCTTCTATTTGCTGGCTCGATCCCAGGTCTTTCACATCGATGGTTTTTATGGTCCGGCCGATAGCGTTTGAGATCCGGATCTTGTAGCCCTCACTGGTGGACTGGCTTAAGGTAAACACCACTTCGCCGCGCGAGGGGTTCGGATAAGCGTTTAAGGTTGCCAGGCTTTTTTCCGCCTGCACCGGTCCGCCGGCTTTGCCATTGGTGGTTATAGCCGCAAAACCCAGCAAGTGCATGCTGGAAAAGATGAAGCTGAATAATATAATCCGAGTAAAAATCTTCATAGTATGTGGTTTAAATACTGTCAGTTTATTAAAAATCTCCTACCCGTTTCCGGGCGTAATGCTTATTCGCAAGTACCGTGCCTGAATTTTAAAAGAAGCTTATAAAAATCAGATCCTCCTCACACGGTATAAACATTCGATAAATATACACTTGTTCCGGGAAAATTCAAAAATAAAATTGCCGGACTTCTTATTTTTTCCGTGTTAGCAAAAAAACTATCTGGCAGCTTTTTGCTTTGATCCCGGACATTTCCAGCCCTGACTCAACCAATTAACGTAAAATCAGTTGTAAAGGTAACCTTGCTTCCATGAATTTTTAATGAACCTATGCCGGCTTTTTTAAAGACTCTTACTACCGTTCTTTTGTTGCAGTTGGCCTTGCCAATGCAGGCACAAATTTATAAAGCCGGCAATGGCAGGGTAAACTTCTTTGCCAAAGGCCCTCTCAGCAATCTTGCCGGCGAATCGGATAAACTGACAGGCAGCCTGAACAACCGCACCCGGCAGGTAGCGTTCAGCGTTCCGGTTAAGAGTTTTGCATTCAGGCAGTCCCTGATGAAAAGTCAGTTCAACGAACAGTACATGGAAAGCGATAAATATCCGAAAGCTTCTTTTACCGGAGTAATTCTGGGAAACGCCGACTTCTCAAAACCAGGAACTTATCCGGTAACGGCCCGCGGCAAACTCACCATTCACGGCGAAACCCGGGAACGAACCATTCCAGGCACCCTGGTTTCGGATGGCAAAACGATCCGGTTAACGGCCAACTTTCCGGTCTCCCTGCCTGACCACAACATTAAGGTGCCGCGCCTGGCAGTCGAGACCGTTACAAGCGAAGTAGCCGTGCATCTGAATATTACCTTAAAGCCGGTTCCGGCTGCAAACCCTGCACCAGTCGCCAAACCTTAGCAACAGCTAAACAACTATCCGCTTTTGTGTGTGTGTGTGTGTGTGTGTGTGTGTGTGTTAAACAGCCCTGATCCAAAGAAATCCTTCTATAGAAAGCTTTCGTTTTAAATTCATTGCCGTCTGCTTTAGCTGACGGAAAAAGAGGCTTGTTCGATTATTCCCCTCCTCGGAGGGGTTAGGGGTGGGTAAATAGTATGGCCAGCATATAAATAAATAGAGAGGAAGTTGAAATGCGCTTGAAAGCAGTTTATTCTCTTTATGGATATTAATTTAAACCCACCCCTAACCCCTCCGAGGAGGGGAATTAGATACGCCAGCCTTTCCCTACTAAGTTAGTCATTAACTAAAGCAGACGACAATGAATAGGGTTGAACGGAGTAGGGTTATGCTTTTAAAACGGACTGCTATTTATTTACCAAACACCAGTTAAAGCAACTACAAAAAAAGCCGGCTTACGGGTCGGCTTTTTAATAGGGTATGGTTTTACCACAAAAAGTCACCTTTGCAGGATAAGCCGTTTGGTTTCCACCATTTTATCGTTGGTTATCAGGCTATAAAAGTAATAGCCGGAAGGCAGCTTCGACAGATCGACTACGGTTTTGGAATCGGAATTCTTCGCTTCTTTCAACGGAACGATTTTTATGGTCTTCCCGATAGCGTTTGTGATCCGGAGCTTAAATTCTTCCTTGCCGGCCTGGTTTAACGTAAAAGTAGTTTCCCCGCGGCTAGGGTTTGGGAAAGCATTCAGCGTAGCTACCGGTTTCAGGTCGTTTAAGCCCGATACGGTCCGTACGGTAATGGTTCCGGACATGCCTACCCCACCCGGCGCCCCGTGGAAGGAACAGTGATACGGATACGTTCCCGGTCCCAGGTTCAGCATTTGGGTCGGGTTGGCGGCATCTAAAGGCAAAGAAGGCCAGGCGCCATTGTCCGAGGTGGTGGTATGCACGCCTTCTTCCCACTGAAACATCACCACATCGCCCGGATTGATGGTTACATTACTGGGGCTGAAGAAGTTGTTCCGGGCCATAATGGTAACCGTGGCAGCCGAGGCCTGCCAACCGGCCAGGAGCAAAGCAAAAAATAAAAAAGTAAAAGTTTTTCTCATAGCTTAAATGGTTAAAGGTTGAAAAATAAAACTGACATTGCTATTTGTTACGTCTACGCCCTGCCAGGCAAACCAGCATTTATCCAATTCCCGGTACCGGTAAACCTGCTTCCGCGGAGCATTCTTTTTTTTCCTTGTCCAAAAACAAACCAACTTTCAGGACAGTTATTTCTTTAATTAACTTCATTCCGCAGCTTAGGTTTCTTGTCAGAGTCGGCCAATTAACGGAATCTTCGTCCTGGCTTTCTTTTCACCTTTAATCTTCCATAATTCACATTTGCAAAACTTGAACACACTAAAAAAAACTGCTTATTTTAACGTTCTCACAATATTTTTACCCTTCGGCAAGTTTACCCGGTTTTTATGCTGACTTCATTTCAACCCGTATAAATACTATGTTAAAAATAAAATATCTTTCAGCCTTCCTTATGATGGAATTGCTGGTATTCGGGCTCAGCATTCAGGCACAAGCCCAGGTTTTCATGGGCGCCAACGGCAATATTTCTTTTTATTCCAAAGCGCCCCTGGAAGACATTGAGGCCCATTCCAGAGAAATGAGCGGTGCGATCCGGGCCAATACCCGCGAGCTGGCTTTCAGCGTGCCGGTCAATACGTTTCAGTTCCGGAAATCCCTGATGCAACAGCATTTCAACGAACGGTACATGGAAAGCGACAAATACCCCAAAGCCACATTTACCGGGAAAATAAACGAAACCCCGGACCTGACCCAGCCGGGCACCTACCCGGTTACGGCCACCGGCAAACTGACCATTCACGGGGTACCCCAGGACCGGACCATCCAGGGAACACTTGTTTCGGACGGAAATAAACTACAACTTACTTCCGATTTTAAAGTGAAAGTGGCCGACCACAAGATCACCATTCCGCGCGTGGTATTCCACAATATTGCCGAAGTGGTGGATGTGAAACTGGACATGACCTTAAACCGAACCGAAGAATAAAACATGCGAAAACTTTTCCGTTCCCTGCTTCTGGCTTGTCTTTTAACCGCCGGCAAAACCGCCGTGGCTCAGGATGATCTGCTGAAACTGATCGACAAAAAAACCGATTCGGTAGCCGCCAGCCCGTACGTGAAGCAGACTTTCCGGAACTCCCGGATCGTAAATGCACCCACTACCGAAACCTTACGCGCCCGGCAACTCGATTTTCGGATAACGCACCGCTTTGGCAACGTAGCCGGCGAAACCGGCGGTTACGACAACTTCTTCGGCCTTGACGAAGCCACCAATATCCGGATCGCGTTCGATTACGGCATTACCGACCGGCTGACGATCGGCGTGGGGCGAAGCAAAATAAACGGCCTGCTCGATGGCTTTGCCAAATACCGCCTCCTCCGCCAGACCACCGAAAACAAAATGCCCGTTTCCGTAACTGCAATGGGCATTGCCGGTTATAATTCAAAAAGGACTTCTGAAAAGAATATCAATCGCTTGTCTTATGTAGCCCAGGCTATTATTGCCCGCAAGATCACGAATACTTTTTCCCTGGAACTGGTACCGGCCTTTCTGCACCGTAACCTGGTAGAATTTACCGATAACAACAATACCTTTGCGCTGGGTGTAGGCGGCAAACTGTCGCTTACCAAAGGAACAGCCCTGGTTGCCGACTATTACTACATCTTTTCCGACTTTCAGCAAAACGGTGATTTCCATGCTCCTTTAGGCATCGGGCTAGAATTCGATACCCGGAGCGGCCACGTTTTTCACATGAATTTCACCAACGCTACCGGCATCATGGAAAACCAGTTTCTGGCCGGCACGCGCGATTCCTGGTTCGACGGGGAATTTAAATGGGGCTTCAATATTTCCCGGATCTTTAAATTTTAGGGAAAGGTTTTTAGGTTAGAAAGGCCTTTTTCGGTAGAAAAGCATTTACTTTTCCCATTTCCCATGTACGGACAGGGCTTGACCTGTCCCCACGTTATTGCGACTTTATCTGAACACGATTTCAGGGATTTTTTGGATGGTCAGGATTTTTTTATCGGGAATGCTTGATCGGGAATGCCTGATGAGGAATGCGTGGGACAGGTCAAGCCCTGTCCGTACAGGGGGGGCTTCCTAGCCTACTTTAAAAAGCAAACCGCAAAGCAATAAATTTCACTCAAACAAAAACCGTATCTCCTTCAAATCAAAAACCTGCAGGCCTCCACCGGTTTCCACCTGCAATCGCCCATATTCATCCGTTCCTACAATTTTCCCCTGCACAGTTTTCCCCTGCACTTCAAACAAACGGTATTCCCCGAAGCCTAAAAGGTTATGCCAGTATTCCTGCTGCAATGTATAAAAAGACCTTTTATGCAGATCCAGGTAGCGTTTTTCCAGGCATTCCAATAGCGTTTCCACCAAGGGCTGCAGCTCGTAAGTATGGCCGGTGATCAGTTTTAGCGAAACGGCGTTCGGGTTATCGAAGAAAACCTGGTTCACGTTCAGGCCAATGCCGATGATAGAAGATTGCAGATTATTGCCGCTGATGCTGTTCTCGATTAAGATCCCACCCAGTTTTTTTTCGATGAAATACAGATCGTTGGGCCATTTGAGCAGAACTCCGGCCGGCAGATGCCGTTTCAGGAAATCGGAAACGCCCAGCGAAACCGCTATATTCAGATAGAACTGTTCGGAAGCGGCCAGGAAAATTGGCTTGTAAATGACCGAAAGTGTCAGGTTCTGGCCCGAGGCCGCCTCCCAGGTATTGCCTCTTTGTCCGCGGCCGGCGGTTTGGCAGGAAGTAAGAATGACACAGCCTTCCGTGGCTTCATTTTTGTTTACCAGTTCCTGTGCAACCGTATTGGTAGAGGTACAAACCGGGAAATAAACCAGTTGCCGGCCGGTAAAGCGCGTTTGGGGGGACAGATTCTCCAAAGATTTTGCTAATTTTACAGAACAAATTTAATAACCTGAAATGACACAACCGAAAGTTAAGGATGAATCGGACATCTTGGCAGACCTTATTGTAAAAGGGATGCAGGAAAAGAAAGCCACGGATATTGTAGTGCTCGATCTGAAATCCTTAAAAAATGCCGTATCCGATTACTTCGTGATCTGTTCGGCCAACTCCGACAGCCAACTCGATGCCATCGCCCGTTCGGTGGAAGAAGAGGTATATAAAATTGCCCAGGAAGATCCGTGGCAGAGTGAAGGCCGCCTGAATAAAGAATGGGTATTGCTGGATTACGTAAGTGTGGTAGCGCACATCTTCCTGAAAGATAAACGCCAGTTCTACGCGCTTGAAGAACTATGGGGCGATGCCAGGATCCGCGAGGTAGCAGACCAATAATCTGCCGCCTTTTGCGTTAAGTTCGTAGCTGAACATAACGCTTTAAAATTATGTTCTTTCTTTAGCTTTGAACTGAATAAAATCCAATGGCCGATAAGACTCCTAATCCTAATAAAAAGAAAAAAATAAACATGCCCACCACCCCGCCAAAACCTACCATGCAAATGTGGGTTCTGGCGGCGCTAACGCTTCTTATTTTCAGCATTCTGTACTTTAACCGGTCCAACACTACCGTTCCGATCAAGCAGAGCGCTTTTGAGGAAATGTTGCTGAGCCACGACGTGAAGAAGATCACGATCGTGAACGACAAGACCGTGGAAGTTACGCTGAAAGACGAAGCGCTGAATAACGAAAAATATAAGAAAGACTTGGCTAACCGCGGCACCTTTGCCATGGACCAGGGAGCCCAGTACAGTTTCCAGATCATTTCGGCCGAAGTTTTTAAAGAGGACCTCGATAAGCTGCAGGCCAACATGCCGAAAAACGAACGGCTTGATCTTGATTTTGAAAAGCGTACCGGCATTGGCGAATTCCTTTCCAGCTGGGGCTTCCTGATCTTGCTTATGGTTGGTTTCTGGTTTATGATGCGCCGCGTCTCTACCGGCGGACCAGGCGGCCAGATTTTCAACATTGGTAAAAGCAAAGCAGCTTTGTTCGATGCGGAAAATAAAGTTCGGATTACGTTTAAAGACGTAGCCGGCCTGGAAGAAGCCAAAGAAGAGATCCAGGAGATCGTAGAATTCCTGAAGAACCCAACCAAATTCACCATTCTGGGCGGTAAAATCCCGAAAGGTGCGTTATTGGTAGGCCCTCCGGGAACGGGTAAAACCTTATTGGCCAAAGCCGTAGCCGGCGAAGCCGATGTGCCGTTCTTCTCGCTTTCCGGTTCCGACTTCGTAGAAATGTTCGTAGGTGTGGGTGCTGCCCGCGTGCGCGACCTTTTCAAACAAGCGAAAGCCAAAGCGCCTTGTATCATCTTTATCGATGAGATCGATGCGATTGGCCGAAGCCGTAGCCGCGGCAATGTGCCGGGCGGTAACGATGAACGTGAAAACACCCTGAACTCCCTGCTCGTGGAAATGGACGGTTTCTCTACCGACTCCGGCGTAATTATCCTGGCAGCCACCAACCGTCCGGATACGCTTGACTCCGCGTTATTGCGTCCGGGTCGTTTCGACCGCCAGATCTCCATCGACAAGCCGGATATTAACGGCCGTACCGAAATTTTCAGTGTACATTTAAAGCCGATTACGCTTTCTACCGATGTGGATGCCAAAAAACTGGCGGCCCAGACCCCGGGTTTTGCGGGTGCTGAAATTGCCAACGTTTGTAACGAAGCAGCCCTGATCGCGGCCCGCCGGAATAAAAAGCAGGTAGAAATGCAGGACTTCAACGATGCCATCGACCGTGTGATTGGTGGTCTGGAGAAGAAGAACAAGATCATTTCGCCGGAAGAAAAACGCATTGTAGCCTATCACGAAGCTGGTCACGCGATTGCGGGCTGGTTCCTGGAGCATTGCGATCCGTTGGTGAAAGTGAGTATCGTTCCGCGCGGTATTGCTGCGTTGGGTTATGCCCAGTATTTACCGAAAGAGCAGTTCCTTTATACTACCGAACAGTTGATCGATGAGATGTGCATGGCTTTAGGTGGCCGCGCGGCGGAAGAAATCATCTTCGGCAAGATCTCTACCGGTGCCCTGAGCGATCTGGAACGCATTACCAAAATGGCTTACAGCATTGTAACCATGTACGGTATGAACGATAAGATCGGTAACGTTTCTTTCTACGATTCCAAACAATCGGATATGGCTTTCAACAAGCCTTATTCCGAAGCAACTGCCGAAACCATAGACCAGGAAGTTCGTCGCCTTATTACGGAAGCGTATGAGCGTACCAAAAACCTGCTCCGCGCGAAAGCCCGTGAACTGGAAGCGGTAGCCCAGGAATTGCTGAAAAAGGAGATCTTGTTCCAGAACGACCTGGAAAGACTGGTTGGGCCGCGTCCGTTCGAGAAGCTTACGGCTTACCAGGCGCACACCGCCGGAACTGACCGTAGCAAAACCCTGAGCGAAGTACACCAGGAAAATGCCCACCCGCTTTCGAATAAGAACGAGCACGAAGACGTAACCGAAGGCCCTTCCGACGGACAGGTAGACAACGGGGTTAAATCTCCGGAAGAAAACGACGAACTTTCGAGAACCAGGCCGGATAATTCTGATTCGAGCGTACGGCCGGGACAGACTTATTCGTTCGACAAGTAAAACAGTATCCAAATCTTTTGAAAAACCCAAGCTGTGTACGAAGCAAGATCTAAGGATATTGTACTAAGGAAAATACGGGAGGCGCTGGCTAAGTCAGCGCCTTTTGTGCCTCCAACCCCCGACTCCAGCACCTCGGTTTACCAGCCCCTGGACGAAGACCTTTCCATTGAATTTGCCACCAACTTTCTGAATACCGGCGGCAAGTTCATTTACTGCGAATCGGAGGAAAATTTCTACGACCAGTTATTTGAGTACAAGCAGGAAAATCAGATCAATAACCTGTACGTCTGGCAATCTTCGCTGAAAAAGCAGTTGTATGCCGCGGGCGTGAATTTTATCGGCGACGAAAAAGATTTCCTGAAAAAAGCCGAAGCCAGTCTTACGACCTGTGAAGCCTTATTGGCCCGCACGGGCAGCATTCTGGTAAGTTCGGCTAATTCCGGCGGCCGCCGTTTGAGCATTTACCCCGAAAAACAACTGGTAGTGGCGCGAACCACGCAACTGGTGCCGGATATTAAGGAAGCCTTGTACGTGTTGCGGGAAAAATATGCTCCGAAATTACCTTCCATGATCAGCATGGTAAGCGGCCCGAGCCGTACCGCCGATATTGAAAAAACGTTGGTTTTAGGCGCGCACGGACCGAAACAACTCGTTTTATTTTTGATCGATGATCTCCTCGAAGATTAAGCTGGAACCCGGTAAAAAGGTCTTCTTTGCCTCCGATTTTCATCTGGGCGTTCCGGATGCGGCCAGCAGTTTAGCGCGGGAGAAAAAGATCGTGCGTTGGCTCGATGCGGTAAAAGCGGAAGCGCAAGCGATTTTCTTAGTCGGCGATATTTTCGATTTCTGGTTCGAGTACAAGCACGCCATTCCAAAAGGCTTTGTCCGGCTGCAGGGAAAACTGGCGGAAATTACTGACAGCGGCATTCCGGTTTATTTCTTTACCGGCAACCACGACATGTGGATGTTCGATTATTTCACCCAAGAGCTCAATATCCCGGTTTTGCGCAAGCCCGTTTCCCTGCACTTAGGCGAAAAGAAATTCCACATAGGTCATGGCGACGGACTGGGGCCGGAAGACCATTTCTATAAAGTGCTGAAGAAGATCTTTGCCAGTCCGGTTTGCCAGTGGCTTTTTGCGCGCGTACACCCGAATGCCGGCATTGGTCTGGCCAATTTCTGGAGCCGCCGGAGCCGCATCAGCAATACCAAAACCGACGAAATTTTTCACGGGGAAGAAAAAGAATGGCTCGTGATCTATTGCAAGGAACTGGAAGCCCGGGAACACCACGATTACTATGTTTTCGGCCACCGGCATTTGCCCTTGGATATTAAGATCGGGGAAAGAAGCCGTTACCTGAATCTGGGAGAATGGGTCAATTATTGCACTTACGCCGTTTATGATGGAAACGACCTTACCATGCACACGTTCGAAAGCTAAGCTCAAGACTGCTTTGCTTTTTCCGGCCCTGCTGCTAGCGTTTCTCCTGGCTACCGAAAGCCGGGGCCAGACCATTGCGTTGCGGCAGCATCTGGACGTAGCCCAGCCGGCCGCCATGTCCCTGGACCGGATGAACAATATTTACCTGACGGACCGGAAAAATAACCTGCACCAGTACATTGCAACCGGCCGCCTGGTGAACACCTACTCCCCTGCCCGCAATGGCCACATCGGCAACGTAGAAGCCTGGAACGGCATGAAAGTAATGCTCTTTTACGACGACCAGCAGCAGATCACCCTCCTCGACCGTTTCCTGAACAACATCTCCACCATCCGCCTCCGCGATTACACCGAAGGCTCCATTAAAGTAGCCACCACCACCGCCGACGACCGCCTTTGGCTTTTCAACGAAACCGAATTCTCCCTCCTCAAATTCGACCCCAGAAGCTCGGAAGTGGTGAGCACCACGCAACTTGGCCTCACCCTGAACCGCAAGCAAAGCGACGTCCGTTTTATCCGGGAATACCAGAATATGGTGTACCTGGTAGATAAAACCACCGGCATTTACGTGTTCGATAACCTGGGAAATTACAAGAAAACCCTACCGTTTCCGGAGCTTTCCTACATCGGTTTTAAAGGCGATGAACTCTACTATTTAAAAGGCGGCAAACTGCACTTCTTCAACCTCTACTCCTTTGCCGAACGAAGCTTCGACGTGCCGCCGGTGCCTGCTTACCGCCAGGCCTTAGTCGGCGAAGAACTGATTTACCTGCTTTCCGATAGCGGGCTGGATCTGTATGCGTTTGAGTGATACCGTTACGGATTGCATTTTTTAAAACCAATCTAGATTCTTTTGCTGTTTGTTGTCCTCCTGCAGAAAACAACAAACTATCTATGATAGAAGCATTCTCTGACTTCAGTTAAAGGAGGTCGGCTTTTTGATACAGGTTGTTAATTATTTTTATTAAATTAGAATTATGAAAAAGTCTAATAGGATATTTTTCACCTCCCTGCTGCTTTGGGTGTTCTCCAGCTTTATATCCGGAAATTGCCAGGCCCAATATTCTCCCGGTTATTACACAGTTTCCTTCGGGCAAACCGATGGGGAGGCAGCTATATTTACTTATAAAATATCCCCCGCCGATTCGCTGCAGGTAATCGAGTTATTGATTAGTGTCCGGGGTAAAGCCAGCGGGAGTGAAGGAGATTCCGCTTGGTTTAAATTGAGAGGTCCGGAAGATCTGAAAATAGTGCGATCCAGTATCGAACCTCGCGATAGGTCCGTTTACCAATTAAAATATGAAATCAGGAAAATAACTGCTTCTGTTCCTTCATTAGCCTTGGAATTGTATTCCCGGAAACAATACATTGGTAAAGTTAATCTCCAGATAGACCTGTTTATAGATCGCATGAATTTAACCATGGCACCGGCCAGCCCAAGTGATACCTTAACCTTTCATCCAAATAAATATAGGATTCCATGCAGCCTGAGTTCCGTTAAGCAACTTGTTGCGCCTGCACTGCCGGAAAGGAAACCTATAGAATTTAAGCGACAGGTTAGGTAACTCTGATTGGTGGAAAGAACGAATGCCCCTACTATTTGTAGTCTTCCGGAGGAGGTCTGCAAATAGTAGGGGCATATTCCCCGATATTTGGAGTCTTCCGCAGGGCGACTCCAAATTTAAAGCGAAAGGCAGGGTCTCCGACCCGGAAAATTTAGCAGAACGATTGTTTCAAACGCCTTCTGCTTCACTTCAAACAATAGTTTCCATAGCTGGCAGGAAGTCAGAGACCTTTTTTTCATCCATAAGTTTGAAGTCATGCTTCGGAAGACTTCAACAGCAACGATTGTTTTTTGAATCCTATAACATAAATTTGCCCGGCAAAAGGTAGCTGGCTAAACGTAATTCAATGGTTACCAGCAAACAGTAAATACACAAGATCAGATAAAATGCAACTACCTCCATACAACACTTTCCCCAATATCGCAGGCGACAAAGTTTCGCTAAGGCAGATTCAGGCTGAAGATTTAAAAGACCTTGTTGAGATTTCGTATTATGATGCTGTTCAGGCCCAAACCGAGCAACAGGCAGCAGAAATGCAAGCTAAAATAAACAAGGATTATGATGACGGCAATTCAATTCATTGGGGCATTGCAGACAAACTCACGAATAAGCTTGTAGGCACTTGTGGTTACTACCGGGGTCTTGACAAAGGAGCAGGCGAACTTGGTTGTGTTTTATTACCTCAATACCGTGGACAAGGCTTTATGACTTCTGCCATGCTGTTAGCTATTGAATTTGGACTTAACAATATTGGGCTCAAACGTATCTGGGCTGCGACAAGTCAAGACAACAAGAAGGCAATTAAGCTGCTTGAGGGGCTTAACTTTATAAAAATTGCCGATTGGGAAGACAATGAAGTTGAATATGAATTAAGATAGTAAATGGAATAGGTTGAAAAAATAATGTCTATTGATTAACCCGCTATCTGGCGTCATCCTTTGGAAGACTTCAAACAGCAACGAAGAATAACTATAAAGCCACTTCAGCCTGTCATTATCTCATACTGTTATTGGTTTCTTCCTACCCCCTTCCTGCCCGAAACATAGCCTTTATTCGTATAACTCTTTCCGGCGCACTGAACTAAACTTCCGGATGAGCTATGGACGAGAATACCCTGAAAATAGAGGACCTGTTCCTTAAAATGCCTTTGTACGATAAACTGGAATTAAATTCTGCTTTGGAATACAAACTGGTGGATATTTTGCGCTTCAGCGGCAAACTGGACATGTTTTGTGTGGCCTGCAACAAAGAAAGCACCTTCACCGGCTTCGATAACCTGACCGATTACGTTCCCGGCGTTTCGTATTCTTCGAGCTCTTCGCGGCTGATGGAGCAGGTGTTTACGTTGCCTAAGTACTTTTCTCACAAAAAGGTTTTTACCGTAAAGCTGAAATGCTCCCGGAACGAAAACCACTTAATGCTATTCAACTTTTACATCAACCAGCATACCCTTATCAAGATCGGGCAGTACCCCTCGCTCATGGAAATTGCGCACCATACCGTGCGGAAGTATAAAAAGGTGCTCGGCAAAGAACTTTACGAGGAATTTAACCGGGCCATCGGTCTGGCGGCTTTGAACATTGGGCTGGGCTCTTTTATTTACCTCAAACGCATTTTCGACCACTTACTGGAAGAGGCTCACAAGCAGGTTTTTGCCCACGAAAAATGGAACGAACTGGAATACCTGACTTCGCCGGTTCAGAAACGGATCCTGCTGCTGAAAAATCACCTGCCCGAGATTCTGATAGAAAAGCGCGAGTTGTACACCATTCTGAACAAAGACATTTTTGAACTGACCGAAGAAGAATGCCTGAAATACTATCCGGTGCTGCAAGGGGGCATCGAATGCATTCTGGCCGAGAGGCTGATCGATATTTCCAGGGAGCAGAAACGCCGGGAACTGGAAAAATCCATTAACTCGCTGACTGAGAAGAAAAAGCCGGTAAAGAAAAAGTAATAAGGTGTCTTTGTCCGAACTATGATTTTGTCTGAACTATGATTTTTATGATGAAATGATTTTTATGATTTTTCGACCAAAGAATTACTTCAAATTAGGAGCGGAAGCGGAAATGGAAGTCACAGGGTAGCTGATTGCTTTTTCCGGAATTAATTCCTTCCGAAAATAAAATCCTGACAATCCCAAAAATCCTTAAAATCGTGTTCAGACAAATTTCATTTAAGTAAAATTCCTGCCCTGAAAACGGTATTTTTTTCGGTTAAAAAGCCGGTTCAAGGAAAAACCTTTTCCGGACGGCTTCAACAAAACCACCGCTACCCGCGTAAAAGAGATACAAGAAAATGTAATGTTCAACTTCTTTACTGCTTGCACACAAAAGAGGGAGCCAAAAGCTTCCTCTTTTTGTTTGCCTGAAAGAGCAGCAGCTTTTCAGCCCCAAACCGTAGCGTTTGGCGAGCAAAAAGTAAAATATCCGGAGAGTTCAGCAATGGAAAATTATTCCGGAGGCCGGTAAATTTGAGTATATTTGTTACTTTGCAAAAAATGTACATAACCCTAAACGATATAAAGGAGATTTAAAGTGGGATGTGGTTCTTGTTCGAGCGGGGGCGGCTGTGGCACGAAAGTGGGCGGCTGCAAGAGCAACGGCGGGTGTAGTACCGGCGGTTGCAACCGGCTCAATGTGTTTGATTGGCTCAGCGACATGGAATTACCAACGTCGTTCGAAGAATTTGATATAGTAGAGGTCCGTTTTAAAGGCGGACGTAAAGATTTTTACCGGAACACCAACCAGTTGCCGCTCATTACCGGCGAACCGGTGGTGGTAGAAGTGCCCAACGGGCAGCATATTGGTTACGTGAGCCTGAAAGGCGAACTGGTGCGCCTGCAAATGCTGAAAAAGAAAGTTGACAACAACGAAGAAATTAAAAGCATTTACCGGGTTGCCGGCGAGAAGGACCTGGAGAAACTGGAAGCCGTGCAGGGGCTGGAAAACGGCACCATGTACCGGGCCCGCCAGATAATCGGGGAGCTTCAGCTGAAAATGAAATTATCGGACGTGGAATACCAGGCCGATAAAACCAAAGCTACGTTCTACTACTCGGCCGAAGACCGGGTAGATTTCCGGGACCTGATCAAAAAGCTGGCCGATGAATTTAAGATCCGGGTGGAAATGCGCCAGATCAGTTTGCGCCACGAAGCCGGCCGCCTAGGCGGGATCGGATCGTGCGGCCGTGAACTTTGCTGCTCAACCTGGCTTTCCGATTTCAAGAGCGTTTCTACTACGGCGGCGCGTTACCAGAATTTATCGCTGAACCCGAGCAAGCTTTCGGGGCAGTGCGGCAGGTTGAAATGCTGCCTGAACTACGAGCTGGAAACCTACATGGATGCCCTGAAGGATATTCCGACGGTAAACAGGCCGCTGCAAACCCAGAAAGGCGATGCCATTCTGCAGAAGACCGATATCTTTAAAAAGATCATGTGGTTCGGGTTTAAAGGCGATAATAACTGGCACCCTGTGCCGGTAGGCCGCGTGCGCGAGATCCAGGAAATGAACAGCAAAGGGCAGCAGCCCGAAAGCCTGGTGGAAGTTGTAAAAGAGCCTACCACCAAGGAGCTGCTGGCCGCCCAATTGGAAGGCAACCTGGAACGCCTGGACGAAAAATTCAAGCCAAAGAATAAAAAGAAGAAAAAGAAAAAACCGGCCGGCTTGCAAAGCCTGGTAGAGGGCGTACAGCAGGCGGCCATGAAAAAGCAGCAGGACCGCCCTAAAAAAGAGCGTCAGCCCCAGCCTGTAGCCGAAGGCAGACCGGAAGGTAAACCGGAGCGCAACCCGGAAAACCGCCGGCAGCGCGATAACCGTCCGCCGCGCCCGGAACGCAAGGAAGAACACCGGCATGCAGCGCCCCGTCCGGAAGGTTCGGGAACCGAAGTAGCCGCCGGGCCGAAACCGGAAAGGAACAACAACCAGCGCCGCAACAACCGGAACAGAAATAATAACCGGCCCCGGCCACCAAAACCTACCGAGTAAACTATGAAAAATTACCTGTTACTAAGCAGCCTTCTGCTATTGCTCGTACTGAGCAGCTGTAACAAGAACCGGGTTTTCGAGAAAAACGAGGACCTTAAAGACAGTGCCTGGAAGATTGCCGACGTAAAGAAGTTCGAATTCGAGATAAAAGATACTTCCAAAAAGTATAATATCTATTTCAATATCCGGAATGCGATCTTTTACGAATACTACAACCTGTACGTAAAGCATACACTTATTGGCCCCGATGGGAAAGAGCTCTCGAGCAATTTGCACGAAATGTTTTTGATGGATAAGAAAACCGGAAAACCCTTGGGAGACGGCGCCGGCGACATCTTCGATCACCAGATCCTGGCCTTAAAAGACCAGCAGTTTTCGCAACCGGGCACCTATACCATTACGCTGCAGCAATACATGCGCCGCGATCCGTTGCCCGGCATTATGGCCGTTGGCGTCCGGGTAGATAAACAGGAATAATCTACTTCATGAAATAAAACAGAAAAGCCATTTAGCAATGAGTGGCTTTTCTGTTTTTAAGGGCAGCTATTCAAGGCCTGAAAGCTAAATTCTCTCTCTTCTGAATTTTCCTTTCACCCATTCATTGCCGTCTGCTTTAGCTGACGGTTTTCGGACAAACAGAAACCATGGCTTTAGCCTAACTCACATTTTGCATATGGGATGGTTGGCTAAAGCCCCTTTCCGTCAGCTAAAACAGACGGCAATGAATGAAAAGTCAGGTAGCAGAATAAGGCTTCAGCTATTGACCAGAAGCTATCTCAAAAAGCAACTGTCATGTTGAGCGATAGCGAAACAACTCGTCGGCTACTGGCAAAAACGCTAAATCTGGCATTGGTGCTGAGAGCCAACGAGGTCCTTCGCTGACGCTCAGGATGACAGGTGTATTTGTGAGACAATTCTGGAAATGAATGGTAGCCAGATTAGAAGCTATTTCATAAATACGCGGAGCTACTTTTTAAAATGTATTGAGCAAATAAATCTCTCTGTAGCGTAGGGTTTAAACCCTACGCTACAGAGAAAATTTGAATTACGAGACAACTTCTAACAATTTATTATACCGAGTAACCTGCCTTACTTTACTTTGGGTGGGTTGCAAATGGCTTTTACTTTTCCCGTCAGAATGATACCGTTTTCGGAGAATATAACCATAACTAAAACCTGTGCAGAAAGTATTCCTGAGGTATATAGAAGAAACCGGATTTATGAAAATCACGCTTGAGGTAATTGGGTCTTTAATGATCCTGCTTTCACTGCTTCCGCTTATTAAAACCCATTACTGGTGGATCCGGGTGCTGGATTTTCCGCGCATGCAGATAGCGTTTATTGCGGCGGTGGTACTTGGCCTTTACCTGTACTTCGTACCCATAAATCACCAAGCAGAAATCCTGTTTGCGATCCTGCTGGCAGTAGCCCTGGTAAATCAACTGGTGCACGTGTACCGCTACACCTGGCTTTCGCCGGTGCAGGCTTTGCGAAGCAAACTGAAATCTTCCCCGAACTCCTTTAGCTTTATGATCTCCAACGTGCGGATGTCGAACCGGCGCTACGACCGCTTTCTGAAAATTGTGGCCGAAAACGCACCTGATCTGCTGCTCATAAACGAACCGGATCAGGCCTGGGCCGAAGCTATTTCTTCGCTAGATGCCGTGTATAAATATGCCATTAAAAAACCTTTGGAAAACACCTATGGCATGATGTTGTACTCTAAATTCAGAATTACCGAATACGAGATCCGCTACCTGATCGAGCCTGAAATTCCGTCTTTTTACTGTGTGCTTGAATTACCTACCGGCCGGAAATTCGACCTTTTTACGGTACATCCGCAACCGCCCAGTTTCGATAAAAATACCGATAAGCGGGAAGCAGAATTATTGATCGTGGCTAAAATGGCGAAGGAAACGCCATATGCCAGCATTGTAGCCGGCGATCTGAACGATGTGGCCTGGTCTTATACCACCGGGCTTTTCCGGCGCATCAGCGGGCTGCTCGATCCGCGCATCGGGAGGGGCTTTTACAATACCTACAACGCCTTTATTCCTTTCTTCCGGTATTCCCTGGACCATATTTTCTACGATCCGGCTTTCAGATTGCTCCGGCTTAAGCGCCTGCCTTTTTTCGGTTCCGACCATTTCCCGATGCTGGTGCGCCTGAATTATGAGCCCCTGGAAGCCGATGAGCACGAGGTGCCTTTTGCCGGCGAAGATGAAAAACTGGAGGCCGAAGAAATGATAGAACTGGGAACGGAGGGCAAAGCCCCCGAAGAGGTGGCCCAGGTAGTAAAGAAAAAACGATTATAAAAAAAATAGCCGGAACTGGGAGTTCCGGCTATAATTGTTTCACTTTAGGGATATATCCTCAAACGTGGGCGAACTAGATACGCTCTACGTTTACTGCATTCAAACCTTTTTTACCTTCAGTTACTTCAAAAGAAACGCGATCGTTTTCGCGAATCTCGTGGATAAGGCCGCTCTGGTGAACGAAAATATCCTGGTTAGTTTCGTCAGCGATGATAAATCCGAAACCTTTTGATTCGTTAAAGAATTTTACTTTACCAGTTTTCATAAAAAATGTTAATATTAATAATTCTCAAATGTAGGAATTTAATTCGGGAATAAAAACCCTTGTTACAATTTTCTTCAGAAAAATTTTTCAGGTTTCTATTGCACCATTCAGGCGCAAATATCACTTCCGGTCACCCATAAATTTTGCGCATTGCCTGCTTTTTTTTCGCCTTCCTGCTACCGTTTTCTGTTGCTGAATTTTACTACCGGCGCTAACTACCTGCCCCGAAAAATCGCATTCTGTTTTTACCAGCTTCCGGTTTAAAGGAAATTAAATTATTAAAGAGAAACCATGAACATTGTTTGCACATAAAAAAAGCCAAATCCGGTTTTAGGCTTACCTCAAAGGAATTCAAATTTCAAAACACCAAACCCTGATATCCGGCCGGCTTCCTATAAGAAATTAACCAATTTTATGCTACTATATTTTAAAAAATATTTACACAAGCTTTGAACCAAGCAATAAGATAAGCGTATAGCCTTAACGCTTGGCGAATTCAGGATATTTTTAGGGATGTCCGGTTTGCCTGGTTCCGGTAGGGCAATGGTGTTCGCCGGTTTTTCTAAATGTTCTATTTCATACCTAAAACTTTTATAAGGAGAAAATTCAGTATGGCAGACAATCAAAAAAATCAGGATCAAAACACTTCAAACCAATCAACCGGTTCAGGCTCATCGGGCGCGAAAGCATCCACATCATCCGGAGGCTCTTCTTCTTCTATGATGAGCGGCGGAACCCAAAGCCGCACGGCCGGCAATACCGGCGATGCCAGCAGCATGTCTTCCGGTTCTACCGGCTCTTCGGGTAAAACTACCGGCAGAAGCTCCGGCTCTACTTCAGGTTCTACTTCCGGCACCACTTCCAGCCGGGCAAAATCCGGTACTTCTAAAACTACAGAAGGCAAATCTACGGGCAAAACCACCGGCAGATCATCTTCCGGCACTGGTTCCTCGTCTTCCGGTTCCACTTCGTCCCGCTCAACCCGCTCCACTTCCGGCAGATCGTCCGGCTCCGGTTCTTCTGGCAGCCAGCACGAAAGCGGCTATGGCAGCATGAGCACCGGCGGCGGCGGCTACGGCGACTATAACCAGAATTGGGGCTCCAACCAGGGCAACCAGGGCGGCGGCTCTTTTGACAGAGGCTCCGACATGGGCGGCTATGGTTCGCAAGGCGGCGGATACTCCCAGGGCCAGGGCAATACCGGCGGTTATGGAAATGAATTCGGCAGCTATGGCAACCAGATGAGTTATGGCGGCTCTACCCAGGGCGGACATGGTTCACAGGGAGGCCATGGCGGCAGCAACTGGGGTAACCAGGGCAATCAGGGTGGCTGGAGCGGTTCTAACCAGGGCGGCAGCGGCAACTACAGCCGTGGCATGAGCGGTGGTTCTATGGGTGGCGGCAGCCAGTATGGCTACGGCCAGGGCATGGGCCATGGAACGCAAAGCGGCGGTTTTGGCTCACAAAGCGGTTACGGTTCTTCTAACTACGGCAACATGAGCGACCAAGACAACTTCGGCCAACGCGGTGGCTATGGCCACACCTCGCAAGGGGGTTATGGCTCACAGAGCGGTTACGGTTCGCAAGGCGGCTATGGTGGTCAGTACGGTCACCAAGGCGGCATGAGCAACCAGGGCGGATATGGCTCGCATGGTGGTTATGGTTCGCAAGGTGGCTACGGCGGTTCCAACCGCGGCATGGGTGGTTACGACCAGGATAATTACGGCACTTCACAACGTGGTAGCTGGGGCAACCAGGGCGGCCACGGTTCGCAAGGCAGCAGCTATGGCTCTATGAGTGGCATGGGCCACCAGGGTGGATATGGCTCACAAGGTGGCTATGGTTCACAGGGTGGCCATGGCGGCGGCTACGGCGGTTCCTCTCAGGGTGGCTTCGGCTCCATGAGCAACCGTGGCGGCCAAGGTGGCTACGGCTCTTCCGGCTCTATGGGCAGCGGCCCGTATGGCAACCGCTCCCAGGGTGGTCAGGGTGGTTATAGCCAGGGCTTCAGTAACCAAGGTGGTTACGGCTCTCAGGGCGGTAGCTCCCGCGGCGGCTCTTACAACGAAGAAATGGGTTCCAGAAGAGGCAGCTTTGGCGGTAGTTCATCTTTCGGCCAGGGCGGCTCTTCCCGCGGAAACTCATCTTATGGCGGCTACGATCAGGATGACGAGTATGGTTCATCTTCCCGCAACAGCGATCGCCATACGAACCTGGATTATTAACAATCTCTTATAATTGCCAAATACTAAAAAAGCCCCGCAACTATGCGGGGCTTTTTTTATGCCGGTAAACTAAGAGTTAACCAGGGGAAGAACTGAAATCAATTTATTGAACAGGTTTTTGAATTTCAATTGAATTGCCAGGCCGATACCTCTCTCTAGAAATGATCTTTGCCGTTTTATAGTAAACATCCTGCTATCCGTCAGCTAAAGCAGACGGCAATGAAAGTTGAGCTTGTGGAGGAGGTACCTGGATTTCAGTTGGGGCAGTCCTGATGGGAGCTTCATTTCAAGCCCAAATGTATACCAGATACTCTGCACCGGGTTCTATCCCCGACAGAATTCCTATTATCCGGAAGCAACCTGCTTCTGAGGTTTGAGTTCTGCTTGGGGACAGCACCCGGGAAGAAAGGAGCGAAAGGCATTTTAATCTGGCAAGGGAGTTCAACTCTACCAGGTTAAGGAAGTGGATAAAATTACGTTAAGCTGCTACGATCATCATTCTGGAAGAAACTTGTGAGATCACAGCATAGAAGTCACAAGATTCTTCCGGAAGGACAGAAAAGGGTAGAATAAATTGTATAAACTAAACTCGTCTCTTTACTTGTAAGCCTTTAACCTGAAACTGCTTTCTTGTACTTATTCTTCTTACCTATTTAAAGAAAAACTTTCGCAGATTATGGGAGTTTTTAGCTGAAATTGGTACCCTTTAGTTTACTCCGGCAAAAAGCATTCGGCATGTTGGCGGGCAAACTCACGGAAGGTATAGGGTTTGTGCCCGGTAACCCGTTCCACCGTATCGGTAACTATTCCGGCATGTCCGGCTTTGGCTACCTGGTGGAGCTCCATCATGGCGCGCGCCATCCATTCGGGCATTTGCGCCTGCAGCATGCTCTGGTAAGCAGTTTCTTCGGGCACATCTATGTACTTAACCGGCTGTCCGGTAGCTTCGCTTAGCACCTGGGCAATTTCCTGTACCGATATTGGTTCTGGCCCGGTTATATTAAGCTCCTGGTTATAGTAGGCTTCGGAAGTCAGTACGCAATCGGCAACCGCGGCAATATCACGCACATCTATGTAACTCACTTTTCCTTCACCTAAAGGCATGTAAATGGCATTTTCGTTGCGGATAGTATTGCCCGAAAAATTCACGAAGTTCTGCATAAAGGAAGTCGGGCGAAGGATGGTGTAGTTGAGACCGGAAGCTTTCAGGTAATCTTCTACTTCACGGTGCCAGCGGCCTAACTGGATCGGGTTCTCCGATTCGGCGCCGGCTGCAGAAAGCCGCACCACGTGTTTTACGCCGACTGACTTGGCCTCATCGATCAGTTTTTTTGCCATTTCTACCTGGTCGGCTGCCAGCGGGGTAATAATAAAAGCGCGGTCTACTCCCGTAAATGCAGCTTTCAGCGATTCGGGCCGATGAAATTCGATCTCGCAAAGCTCCACATTGGGGTACTTTAGGTTTTCGCCTTTTATAATGGAATGCACGCCGGCCCGCACCCGCACATTCAGGTTCGACAACTTTTTTACGATCTGGTTTCCTACCGTTCCGGTAGCGCCGGTAATTAAAATAGTTTCCTGCATAATGCTCGTGCGTGAAGTGGTGAATGCGTAAATAAGGATTAGCTGTTTACCTTAAAAATGGGGAAATGGTTGAGGGGATTTTTCTACCTGGTAGCGTATTGTTTGAGTGGAAAATAACTTTTATAGAAGTGCAATCTATTTTCTTCAACTCATAACTTTTAACTTTCAACTTTTAATTGGGCTTTCTCCCTCAAGCGGGTGGCTTCGCAGCTGCAACCTTACCTGCCCTACCGGGCTGCCTCCTGCGTCGGCACCGGTAAGCTTGGAGGCCGCTCTCACAGAAACTGGTGTCAGTATTCCTTCGTGGCTGGCTTTCTTTTAATTTAGTTATTATCCGCTAACGTGGTTTTCAGGGGCGCTGCGCTGGCGATATGCGTGGGGACAGGTCAAGCCCTGTCCGTACATAATTGAAAAGGGAAATTCTAAAAATTCTATAATTCTGAAAATTCTGATTCAGACAATTGTCCTGAAAATCCTTTAATCCTGAAAATCCTGATTCTGATACAGACAAATTCATTTGTAGTCTTATACGCTTTGGTAAAGCCAAACAATCCTACACGAATGCAGGCAAACGTTCCTACTTTCTCTTCACGCTGAAGATCTTGCCGTTTTCGTTGCTGAAGATGAGGTCGTTGTTGGTCTGGAAAACCAGGGCTTCGGCTTGGCCGGATTTGCCTACCGGGATGCAGTATTTTTTGCCGTCGAAAAGGTTTTTACCGGTCATTTCGAACAGGTAAATTTTGCCGTAGCCTAGTAGGGCGAAATGTTTTCCGTCGGGGCTGATATCGGCGGCGGTGATCATGGTGTTCATGGGCAATTCGTCGATCACTTCAGCTACGTAGTTGCCGGGCTTGTCGGGGAGGCGGTAGGCTTTAACCAGTTCTTCGCGGCCGCGGTCTTTACTGAACAGGTATAAGCTACCGTCGTGCCAGAAAAAGGCCTCACAGTCGAAGTTGCGGGCTTTCTTTTTGGGCGGAAAATCCTTTTGGTCGGCGTAGCGGAACTGAATGGTATCTACCAGGCTGGGATTCGCTGGATTTACTTTGAAGATGCGGAGGTTGTGGCGGGAATTTTCGTTGTTGCCAAAATCGCCGATGTAAATATTGCCGCTTTTATCTTTGGTAAGATCTTCCCAGTCTTCGTTCGAAGTATGCGGAATTTCAAGCGTATCGCGTAACTGCCCTTTCAGGTTAACCTTATAAAGTACGTTGCGGCCGCCGCCATCGTCGTGGGTCCAGAGGGTGGAGTCGTCTTCGGCCCAGGCAAAGCCGGAACTTTCCTTCACTTCATTTTTGGCCATTTTAGCCAGCTGAGTTACGGTGTAGGCATTATCTAAGGTTTCGAAACCTGCGCGCCGGTTGTCCTGGTTGCAGCCGCATAAAGTGGTTTGCAGGAAAATGTAAATGGTAAAGAGTTTATATTTCAGCATTCGGTCTGGCTTATTTTCTGAAGCGCTTTTTCGGGGTGCAGCCAGAATTGGCGGCTGTAAAAAGCGCTGTAAGGCCAGTTACGTTTTTGCAGCAGGAAAGGTACATCGAAGTGGGTTTGCCGCGCCGAAACCTGACTAAAATACAGATCGTCGTCGGTGCGAAACAGGTGGAAGTAGTGATTATTCCGGCTTAAAGTAAGGTCGGCAAAGGGTAGTTTTTTACTTAATCCGGCTACTGTTTCTGCATTTTCTAACAGCTGATCTTTCAGATAAAAGGGCTGGTTTTCCGAAGTTGTTTCCGGAAGCTGCCAGGTGAAGTTTCCGGCGGAAACCTGCCGGGCAAATTGCAGAAAGGCTTTCAGCAATTTCGGACCTTCGTTTCTGGCGTTTTCCACGTTCAGTTCTTCCGGCTCCAGACTGCTGACTACGTAAATTTTCGAAATGGCGCGGGTAATGGCCACGTTCAGCCGGTTCTCCCCTTTGGCCTGGCTTAAACTTCCGAACTGGTTAAACATTTTACCAGTTACATCGGACGCATACCCGATCGAGAAAATAATGACCTGCTTTTCATCGCCCTGCATGTTCTCGATATTCTTAATGAGCACAGTTTCCGGCAGCTCCGTTTTGCGCGCTGCCGCCTCTGCTTCTGCCAGGTCCTGAACCAGGTTTTGCTGCGCGAAGTTGAACGTAATGATGCCGATATCGGTGCTACCGGAGGCGAGTAAATCGAACAGTAGCTTTGTAATTTCTTCGGCTTCCCTCCTGTTCGTCTGGTTTTCCCAAAGCCCGTTCACTTTCCGGAATTCGATGGCCGGAATGCCTTTTTCCAGGTCCTGACGGTCCGGAATGAGTTGCAGTTTATTCCGGTAGAAATGCTGATTGGAGAAATGAATAAGTTCGGGGAAACGGCTGCGGTAGTGCTGCGTGAGCCAATGCTGCGGCAAATGCAAACTTCCCAGCTGCAACAGCGATTCCACGAACAATTCTTCGGTTTCGGTATCCTCGTCCTGCCAGCGGCTGCGGTAAATATCGGTGGGCGCTAACTGGTGCTCGTCGCCGGCAATTACTACCTGCTTGGCGCGGAAAATAGCCGGCAACCCGGATTCGGCAAAAGCCTGCGAAGCTTCATCGAAAATTACCAGATCGGCGGTTTGGTTTATGGGGAAAAGCGCGGAAATGGTTTCAGGGGAAGCAAGCCAGCAAGGCACCAGGTCGTTAATTTCTTCGCCAAAAAGCGCCTGCAATTTCCGCAACGGATATAAGCTACGCTTCTTACTTACCTGCGCGTAAAGCTTGCGGTACGAAACAGTATTCCCCAGGCGGTTTTTCTCCAGGCTGGTGTAGGTTCTTTCCCGCAAACGCGTGAGCACGATCTGATGACTAAGCTGCTGTTTTTGCTGAATTAATTGCTGCAATTCCGTTTCCAGGTTCTCTATTTCCGGCCCAGCCAGTTTCAGTACCGGGTACTGTTGTTCAATGTGCGTGATCCAGTTCAATAAGATGCAATTCTGAAAAGTTTCCAGCTTTTCAGTTACCGTTCCGGGCAGGTTTTGCAGCGTTTTGGCTACTGTTTTTTCCGTGGCTGAAAACGCCTGAAACCGGGAATCATGCGCTGCAATTTCATCGAAGTGACTGCGTATGGTTAGGAGGAATTCTGCTCTGAAGCCTTCGTTTTCAGCCAGTTTTTCGATTTGGTTTTCAGTTAAATATTCCTGCCATTTTTCAGCTTCTTTTTCTAACGTTTCAAGTGCCTGCAGCAGTTTCTTTACCTGAGATAGTACCGTTTGCGGTTCGGCAGAAAGCCATTTTTTACGCACCAGTTTTTTTGCTGATTGGGTAGCAGCTACGGCAGCTTTTAAAATATTGAAATAAGCTTCTCTGGCTTCGGAATCGGCCCAAACAGGAAGCGATACGGTCGGAATATTTTCCTGTAACCAGGTTTGCAGCTCCAGTCTTTCGCGTTGCTTTTCCAGTTGCTTTTTCAGGGGTTCTATTCCGCTCTCGGCAAACGGCAAACTGAATTGGCCAAATGTTTTTTCGAGGGTTTGCCTGGCTTTCGTATTCAAGCGCCATTTTGCTTTTTTCCACACAATGGTTCTGCTGTTTTCATAAGCCGTTAGCGCCAAGGCAGCATTTTTCAGTTCCTCCGGAAGGAGCACCACTTTTTCTTCGGCAAAGAATTTTTCCAGGCGCTTCACCGTTTTCAGCACCTGTTCCAGGTCGGTGGAAGTTCTGGAAAACAGTAAATGGAAAGCAGAAAAAATTGCTTCACTGCTACTCAGCAGCTGGTTAACTTTTTGCAGTTCCGGTTCTTCAATTTTCAGAAATTTCCAGGCAGCAAAACCGGAATTCTGCGCCACAATTTGGGCCGGAAGTTCTTTGGAAAAAGCGACCATTTCTGCCGGGATTTCTGTAGCCAGGTTTTCCAGTTTTTTTCTATCCGGCCAGCTCCAATCCGCAAAACTTTTCCGGTCGCTTAAAACAAAATCAGGTGCATCGAATTGCGCGGCAGAAGTTAAATACTGTTCCAGTTTCGGCAGGAAAAATGGTAGCGTTCCGGCGGTAAAACTCCGGTAAGTTTCGCCCATTTCTTTGGTGGCGCTTTTAAGCGAGCTCCGGAGATAAAGTTCTTTTACCGGCCAGCCGCAAACCGATGCATCGAACAAAGCCGTTTTAAACTCAGCAAGCGTTTGCAGGATCTGGTTGATGCGGCGGCTTGTTTCCAGGAACTGGCGTTCGGCAAATACTACCGGCAACTGGTTGTTTTGCTTTTTGTAGGTTTCAACTTCTTCAATCTGCAGACGCAACTGCTCAAAAATTTTCCGGTGGTCTGCTTCTACGTCGTGCACCAGGGCAGCAAAATTGCCGAAGCCTTTACTTGCCAAGCGGTTATACACCACCTCCAGCGCGGCGCGTTTCTGACACACTACCCAAACCGTTTTTCCGCGCGCAACAAAGTCGGTTACCAGGTTGCAAATAAGCTGCGATTTTCCGGTTCCCGGCGGACCTTGCACTACTACCGATCGACCTTTTTTTACTTCCTGCAGTACCGTTTCCTGCGAGGCATCGAGGTCGAAAACGGCAAAGGTGTTCTGCTCTAAACTTCCGTAAGAAGAACCTTCCGTATGCCCTTTGAAAAGATTGGAGAAGGATTGTATTTCGGCCTGTTGCAGCATTTCATCGTAGTCGGCCATCAGGTAAGAACCGGCCTGCGGGAAGATTCCCAGGACGGCTTCCGGAAACAATTTCAGTTCGCCGGGGAGGAATTGCTTTTCAAAATCAGGTTTGGTAAAGCTGCGGAACGGTACGATCTTATCCTGAAAAAGCTCCTGATTGAAGTTGATGTCGAGGCTGCTATTCTTTAGAAATTCGTATAAAGCCGTCCGGAAAGCTAAAGCATCTTTCGGAAGTTCGGAAGCATCGAAAGCAAGCAGGTTTTCGTCGGGTGGCAGTTGGTTGTAGTGCGCGTAGGCCAGCAAAAAACTCTTGTTCAAAACAGGCGGAACGGCTTTATCCTGCGTGAGTACCCATTGCTGTTTTTCATTCAGCTCCAGCGAAATCGGAAAGAATAAAAGCGGGCAACGAATGGCCGAACCGTCGTTAAATTTTCCGGAAACAAAAGGCCAGCCAACAAACAACTCCTTCGTGCCGCGTTCTTCCTGCAACAGATTGGCCCGGCGGGAAATTTCGCGCAAACGCCGGCTTAAAGTTGCCACATCGGCTTGCCTCGGATCGGCGAAAGGCGTGAGCATCACCGTTTTTTTCCCGGAAATAAGTTCGCGGAGCAATGCGAAAGCCGGTTGGTTATTTATAAAATCGAAAGCCTGCAGATCAAGCTGCAGGCCGGCGCTTAAACGGCGCAGAACCAGCGCCCGGTTATTGGCCGAAAGGTTGATTAGCCGCCGCTGATACGATTTTAAAATATGCTCCATTGCGGCAGCGAAGTTCCGAAAAAGTGGTTAAAGCGCAAGGTAAGGACGAAGTTTCGCAAAAGTAGCTTCGTCCATCAGTTTGATTTTTTTAAGATCCTCGATTTTCTGGTAAGGCCCGTGCTGCTCACGGTAAGCAATTATGGCGCGGCTTTGGTTGAATTTCAGGTACGGATGCGTTTTCAGCTCTTCCAGGGTTACTGTATTCAGGTTAATTTTCTTCGGGCTGAAATCGTTTTCGACGTAGGTGTACTTGCGTAAACTGTCGAGCGTTTCGGGTTGGAGCGCAAATACTTCTTTTAGTTGTTCTTCGGAAGTAAAGCCACCCAACCGATCGCGATATTTCAGGATGCGTTGCGAAAGTTTGCTGCCAATGCCGCGGATGCGTTTGAGTTCGGAAGTATCGGCCAGGTTTATGTCGAAGGGCTGCAGCTTAAACGATTTCCGGCCTGCTTCAAAATTCCGGCTTTCATAGTTCCTGTTACTTTTTCCGGCAAATTCCCTATCGTTTTCAGTTGTTTCCGGCAGCATTATAAAAGGTGCCAGTTGCGCATAAATCTCTTCCGGGAAACCATATATTTTCTTTACTTCCGCTTTGCTTTTAAAATCTCCCACTTTGCTGCGGTAGTTCAGAATGCGTTTTGCCAGCCAGGGTTTTACGCCCATAGCAGTCCATTCCTGTTCCGAAAGCTCATTCGGGTCGAAAGGTTTTAGTTTAAAGGAAGTTTTTTTAGCCGAGAAAGTACTTCTCCGGGCCTCTTCCACATCATCGAGCAAAAGCGCCAGACTGTCCAGTATTTCCTGATCGCGGGCACTGTTGTAGGGTTCGGTTCGGGGTTTGAAAATAAATGGCAGCAACATTAAGAACAGCATCAGGCCAAGCAGGTAGAGGAAGCCCGAGGTTTCGCGCTGCGAAAAAGCAAAATTCTTCCGTATCCATAACCTGATCTTCTGCATAGCTTATTTTTCGGCCAAACCCAACCGGAACAAACGCTATACTTTGCTTCCGCCAATAGTGTTACGAAACAGGTAATAAACCGGAATGCCCAAACCAACAATAATCAGTCCCGGCCAGGAATAAACCGGTTTGTAAATGAGCAGGATCAAACAGATGGTAGCCGCCAGGAAAATGTACATGGCAGGTAAAACCGGATAACCCCAGGCTTTGTACGGGCGCGGCGCATCCGGTCTTTTTTTGCGCAAAATATACACGCCGGCAATGGTTAAAATATAGAACAGCAGCACCGCAAAAATTACGTAATCGAGCAGGTTGCCATAAGTGCCGGAGAGGCAAAGCAATGCCGCCCACAAACCCTGCAGCCACAAGGCATTGGCTGGCACGCCTTTTGGGTTCAGCTTCGCCATGGGCCGGAAAAAAAGGCCGTCTCGGGCAATGGCATAATACACGCGCGCGCCGGATAAAATACAGCCGTTCGCACAGCCAAAGGTAGAGATCATAATAAGTACGGCAATGGCAACGGTGGCTTTGCCGCCCCCAACCGCATAGGCAACAGCGGTGGCTACGCGGTCGTTATTGGCAAACTGAATACCCTTGCACAGCACATCCGTACCTTCCATGGTTCCTTTCAGCGGCAAAACGAGCAGATAAACCAAATTCACGAGCAGGTAAATACCGGTTACGAGCATCGTGCCGATTACCATGCTGCGCACTATATTTTTTTCCGGGTTCACCACTTCGTCGCCGGAAAAACTAATATTGTTCCAGGCATCGGAAGAAAACAGGGAACCCACCATGGCCATGCCGATTGCCGCAATTAAACCCCAGCCCGCTAAAGAAGAAATAGACGTTACCGCTCCATTCTCCACAATCGTAGCTTTGGCCCGCCACATCTCGGTAAAATTCTGCTGCACTACTTCTTCGTTTATTCCAAACAGCAAGCCGATGGCAATTAAGCCGAACAAGGCCAGCAACTTGGTACTGCCGAATACATTCTGGATCAGCTTGCCATTTTTCACGCCCCGGGAATTCAAAAACGTTAAAAACGCAATACAAATAATAGCCAAAAGCTGCACCGAAGTAAACCTGAACCGTCCGATCTCAAGCAGCACATTCGTTTCGGAGAACCAGGGAATGAGTACGCCGGTAAAGCGCGCAAAGGCCACGCTTACGGCCGCAATGGTACCCGTCTGAATTACCAGGAAAAGCGTCCAGCCGTAAAGGAAAGAAACGAGGTGGTTATAGGCTTCGCGAAGGTACACGTATTGGCCGCCGGCTCTGGGCATCATGCCGGCCAGTTCGCCGTAAGCCAACGCACCCACCACCGTCATGAAACCGGTAAGCAGCCAAACCAGAAGCAGGTAACCCGAACTGCCTACGTTGCGGGCAATGTCGGTACTTACAATAAATATCCCGGAACCGATCATCGTTCCGGCTACCATCATCACGGCATCAAATAATTTCAGTTCGCGCTTAAAATGCCCTTGTTCTTCGGCCATTGGTTTTTGCTGGGTTTAATTCTAGCTTGTAAGATAGTTATTTTTTGAGACGTAAGACATAAGACTCAGGACACAGGACTTTTTTGGCGTTTTTATCTGAACTATGATTTGTTTGATTTCTGGATTACAGGACATTCATTGCTGCTATTCCGTCAGCTAAAGCAGACGGTAATGAATTCTGCTTAAAACAAAAGTAGCGTAGGGTTTAAACCCTACGCTACTTTTAAAAAAAGACCTCACAGGTTTTAAAAACCTGTGAGGTTTGTATTTCTAAACGGTAGGATTTCCGTGTAAAAACGTAGAGACGCCCAAATTGGGCGTCTCTACAGGAATTTAAAACGTCTTAAATCTTTTGTCTTGCGTCTTAAATCTAAAATTTAAAACTGCTCGTCAGAACCGAAGAAGAAATCGCCTTCGATTTTGGCGTTTTCGTCTGAATCGGAACCGTGAACGGCGTTCGATTCGATGGATTTGGCGAAACGCTTCCGGATGGTGCCTTCTTCGGCCTGGGCCGGGTTGGTAGCGCCGATCAGCTTACGGAAATCTTCTACCGCGTTGTCTTTCTCCAGGATCATAGCCACGATCGGACCTTTGCTCATGTAAGAAACCAGGTCGTTATAGAACGGGCGCTCTTTATGAACGGCGTAAAAATCACCGGCACGCTCCGGAGTTAAACGCGTTTTTTTCATGGCTACAATGCGGAAACCGCCTTCTTCCATCATTTGAGTAATTGCGCCAATGTGGTTGTCCTGCACCGCATCCGGCTTGATCATGGTAAATGTTCTGTTACCTGCCATTTTATATTAATTAGAAATTAAAAATTATGAATTCGAAATTCTGACCACCATCCAAAGGAAGTTCTTGCCTGTTCTTAAGCGAGAGTTGAATTGTAGCCGGGTTGCAAAAGTAATACAGAAATCCGAAAAGCCGTTGCCGCTGAAAACAAAATCGGCATTTTTAGCTTTGTCTTTACAAAGAATATTTCGCTTGTTTTCCATTATTATTATGCAGAATTTTGCAGCTTATTTTGGCCATCAGGCTTTATGAAGGATTCAGAACAAATAACGGCGCTGCGCGAACTGCTGGCTACGCCTAAAAATATCTTAATTACCACGCACCACAAACCCGATGCCGATGCCCTGGGCTCGTCGCTGGGTTTGGCCGGCTACCTGAAAAAGAAAGGCCACCGCGTAATAGTAGTAACCCCTTCCGATTATCCGGCTTTCCTGAACTGGATGCCCGGCCACGAAGAGGTGCTGGTTTACGAACCACAGACGGATGCGCGGGTGCGTCAGCTGGTTTCTGAAAGCCAGGTTATTTTCTGCCTCGATTTTTCGGCCCTGAGCCGCATAAACGACATGAGCGAAATGGTGCGTCAGTCCCCGGCCTTTAAGGTAATGATCGACCACCATATGTTTCCCGAAGATTTTGCCCAGGTTACCATTTCCGATACCCGCGCCGCGGCCACCTGCGAGCTGGTTTTTGAAGTGATCCGCGCCCTGGGCGACCAGGAGCTGATCGATGCCCAGATCGGTGAATGCCTGTATGCCGGCATCATGACCGATACCGGTTCGTTCCGCCACCCGAGCACTTCGCGCAATGTGCACTTAATTATTGCCGAACTCATTGCCGCCGGCGTAAATACCGCCCGCGTGCACCGCCTCATCTACGACAACCATACCTTAACCCGCCTGCGTTTTCTGGGCTATGCCTTAAAAGACAAGCTGGTGGTTTATCCGGAATACAATACTGCTTACATTGCCATTACCCAGGAAGAACTAAAAGAATACGACTCCCGCACCGGCGATACTGAAGGACTGGTTAATTTTGCGCTTTCCATTGAAGGTATCGTGTTTGCCGCTTTAATTATAGACCGGGGCCAGGCCGTAAAAATGTCGTTCCGTTCGGTGGGCGATTTTTCGGTGAACGAATTTGCCCGGGCCCATTTTAACGGTGGCGGTCACCACAACGCGGCCGGCGGCATTTCGCACGACAGCCTGGCAGCTACGGTAGCCAAATTCGAAAGCCTGTTGCCGCAATACCAGGAACAATTGATTCATTCTGCATAAAAACGACTTAAAAAAACCTAAAAACCAATCGATGCTACAAAAAGCTAAATTTTTCATTCCGGTATTAGCCGGTCTGTTCCTGATGCAAGGCTGCCAGGATAAAAAGAAGAACGATGAATTTACCAAGGGCGAAGGCACTCTGGAATATAAGATCTTTGCGAAAGGCAAAGACGGGAAATACGAACGCAAAGAGGTAGACGCGGCTGCAAAAACCGATACTTCTAAAGTAGGAAAAGTGATCATGCTGCACCAGATCGTGAAAAACGATAAAGATTCGGTTCTGTACACTTCTTATAAGAGCAAATTCCCGGTAATGGACATGCTGCGCCCTTCTACCTACAAAGGTTCTATGGAGCAGGCCATGCTTATGCTGAACCCGGGCGACTCCGCTGTATTCCGTATCGACGCCGATACGTTATTTTCCAAATCGTTCAACTCGCCGCTGCCGCCATTCCTGAAAAAAGGCAGCAAGGTTACTTACTTCGTGAAAGTTGATAAGATCATTACCCGCGAAGAAGCCATGGTAGAGCAGCAGAAACTGCAGGAAGAAATGCAGAAGGAAATGATGGCCCACTCCGAAAAACAAGCTTCGGTAGATGATGCCAACATTCAGAAATACCTGAAAGACAATAACCTGACGGCTGAAAAAACCGCTTCCGGCCTGTATTACATCATTACCAAGAAAGGTAGCGGCCCTACGCCGAAAGCTGGCCAGATCGTGGCCGTGCAGTACCGTGGCACTACCCTGGATGGCAAAGAGTTCGACTCTTCGGCCAAGCACGGCGGCACGCCATTTGAGTTCCAGGTTGGCCAGGGCCAGGTGATCCGGGGCTGGGATGAAGGCTTAATGCTCCTGAACAAAGGCAGCAAAGCTATCCTGCTTATTCCTTCGGTTCTGGCTTACGGCCAGCAGGGCGCAGGCGCCGATATCCCGGCCGATGCTTCGCTGCGTTTCGATATTGAAGTAGTGGATATCAAATAGTTTTTCCGCCTGAAAGACTATCCTTTGACAAACAGCAACTTCCGGGCGGAGGTTGCTGTTTGTTTTTTAGGGCATGATTCCGGGCAAAGCTTGTTTTCCTGAGAATTTTACCCGAAATTAGTAGAAGTGTTTTTATTTACCTGTTCCTGAATATGTTACCATTAAAGAATAATCTATTTAAAGTTCTCTTTTCCCTTTTCCTGCTTTTTGGTTTTGCTTCCTGCCAGGAAGAATACGTAGACCCTTTCGACCCGGTAAAACAAGCCGCCGATGACGATGCCCTGATCCAGGAATATATTGCCAGAGATGCCACTATTAAGGATTATACCAAAACAGCCAGCGGGCTTTACTACATTAAGCGCCAGGCAGGCACCGATCCTCAGATTCAGAGCGGCAATACCGTGAAAGCGCACTACATCGGCCGTTTTCTGAACGGACAGAAGTTTGACAGCTCCTACGACAAAAATTCGCCCATGCTGGTTACGGTAGATAAAACCGGCGTGATTAAAGGCTGGACCGAAGGCCTGAAAATGATGCAAAAAGGCGAAAAAGCTACGTTGTATATTCCTTCGGCCTTAGCATATGGCCGGATTGGTTCCAGCAACATTCCACCGAATACCGTACTGGTTTTTGACCTGGAAATTTTAAGCGTAACCCAATAACCTGATTCTGATGCGGCTACTCCTTTTTCTTGCCTTTGTACTTCCGGTGTTTACTTTACAAGCCCAAAACGATACCGTTAGCACTGCTTCCGGCCTGAAGTACTTTTATCTGGCCAAAGGCAAAGGGCCTACCGCAACGCCGGGCGCCAAAGTAAGCGTGCATTATACCGGCCGGTTCCTGGATGAAAAAGTTTTCGATTCTTCGGAAGGCGAAGCGCCGATCAAGCTAAAGGCCGGCACCGGACAAGTTATAAAAGGCTGGGACGAAATGCTGCTTTTAATGCGCGCCGGCGACGAAGTGGAAGTGATCATTCCGGCAACTCTGGCTTACGGCAGCAGAGGCGTACCAGACCCAGGTCAGCCGTCCGGCTACCGGATCCCGCCGGGAAGCACCCTGAAATTCCGGATGAAGCTTGTGGAGGTAACCGAAGCCAAAAAGAAATTTAACCGGGAACTATAAAACCGATAGCTTCAAAATACAGAAAGCCCTTTCCTAACTTTGGAGAGGGCTTTTTTATTTTCCATTTCAGCCCTGCACTCAGGATTCTGGAGCTTAATCTTTGCGCCTCATCCCGACGCCAGGAGCATCAAAGGTTCGGCGTAGTTAAATCTCATTTAGTTGCTGGGAAGCTGATTATTGAGTTTTTTACCTGAGGGCGTAGCGTTTTCAAAAGAACTTTAACTCTAAACTTATAACTTTCAACTATTAACTAACTTTCCCCCTCAAGCCAGGTGGCTTCGTTTCTAACTCGAAAGCCGTGGATTCACCTGCCCTACCGGGCTGCCTCCTGCGTCGGCACCGGTTAATCCAAAGTCTTTCTCCTTAGAAACTGGTGTCAGTTTTCCTCCGATTAAGCTTTTCTTTTGGTTTGTTTAAAATCAGCTAACGTGGTTTTCAGGGGCGCTGCGCTGGCGATATGCGTGGGGACAGGTCAAGCCCTGTCCGTACACGTAAAGGAAAATTCTGGAAATTCTATAATTCTGGAAATTCTGATTCTGACAATTGTCCTGAAAATCCTTTAATCCTGAAAATCCTGATTCAACAATTTCCGTCAGCTAAAGCAGACGGCAATGAAGTGGAAAAGAAAGAAACACTTTACCGGGCTGAAAATGACTTAGGCTTAAAGAGGTAAAATTCAAGCTTAAGCTAAACATCAGGCTGCAAGAAAGTAATTACTGAACAACTTTAGATAATACCACCGCCAAAATCCCTTGCTGCCAGAATACTATACTCCTTTAATCTGCCAGGACCTCGGAAAGGACATTCAGCGATTTTATTTCGCCCAGCCGGTCGATGTGAAGCTGGTAGAAACGGATGAGAATGTTGAGCAATTCTTTCCGGACTTTCCCGTTTGGCACCACGGCTTCCTGCGGGTTTTTCATTAATTGCTCCAGTAAGGAATCGAACATTTGAAAATGCAACACCGAAGGCTGGGCGCTGTTTCCGGTTGGCGCCGAAAAGGCCACCTGGTCGGTAATTTCGGTAGCGCTGGCCGGACCGAATCCCAGGTAATGCGCCAATTGCAGCAGAAAAACCAGGTGAAAGTTCTCGAAATTTTCTTCCTGCCGGTCGAAGGCTACAATAGATTGATACAGGAAATTAAACAGCGGCTCATTCTCTTCTTCTTCCTTTACCGATGCCGAAATGATTTCAGAAAGAAACAAGGCCACGCTGCTTTTCCGGATATCGGAAAAAATGGATTGGAACGGGTGCCCGCATTTATATTCCGAAATGCGGGTAATGCCACCGCTCGGCGAGGTGTACACCACCATATCGAGCAGGGTTAAGGGCTGAAAAAGGGCAATGCGGGTAGCAGGGCCTTTCTTGCGGATGCTGTTTACGATATAGGACTGCAGCCCCAGCTGTTCGGTGTAGACCCGGGCAATGATGGAAGTTTCCCGGAATTTGATGTAGTTCAGGACAATGCCCCGCGTTTTTACCAGCATTACTCTATAACGGCCACTTTGGTAGTACAGGTTTCGGTGCCTTCGGCGTTGGAGCTGAGTACTAGGTAAACGCCGGAGCGTACTTTTTTGCCATTATAGTCCCGCCCGTTCCAGACAGCGGTACCGCCCAGCGCTTTGGTTTCGTACACCAGTACGCCGGTTACGTCGGTAATTTTAACTTTGCCGTTATTAGGAACCCCGGAAATACCGATCTGACCGGTGTAGCCCGGCCGCACCGGGTTCGGATAAACGGCCGCGCAATTTGGCTTTTCGGTGGTAATGGTAGCGCCTGCGCGGTAAGAAACCAGCCCGCCTTCGGTGCCGATAAAAACATCGCCGGTGGCATGGCTCACTTTAATATCTGTAATTTTATCGGATGGTAACGGGCTGTTGGCGGTAGTAAAGTTCAGGATCATTTTATCGCCGTCTTCGTTGAAAAGCCACACCCCATTGTCGGTACCCACCCACTTCCGGTTTGCGCCGTCTACAGCAATGGTTTTCACGAGCTGCCCCTCCAGCAAAGCCCGGTTCCCGATAACGGGCACATCGGCGGCAATGGTTCTGCCGCTGGCAAAAACCAGACTCGGATCGTAAAACACGCCAACACCGTTATCTGTTCCTACCCAGATCTCGCCTTTTAAGTCTTTTACCAGCGCGTAAACATCATTCCCAGGCAAATTTCCGGTGGTTGGGGTGGCAGTCAGGTAGCGTAAGCGGTTCTTCACATCGTCGAAAACCACCAGGCCATTGCCTTCCCGGGGCCGGACGCTGATCCATTTATAGCCATTGTCGTCTACAATTACTTTCTCGAAAAAATTGGAAGTGGGAAAAGTAATGCCGTCGGACGTAAAGTTTAAGTTGAATTCTTTCCAGCCATTTTCGAGGGTAAGCACGTGCAGACCGTTAAAGGAAGGGAAGTTCGAAATATTGGTAGCCCAGATGTTGCCGTTCGGGTCGGCGGCCAGGCTGCTTACGCGCACGTATTGCGGATCATCGTCTGAGGTAGATTTAAGGGTACTGTTCTTATTGTTCCAGATCTTGTAATCGCCCACCCCGTTCCATTCCATCACGCCCATGCCGTAGCTGGCAAAATAAAGCTTTCCGTTTACCGGGTTCCGCACCACATCGGTCAGGTCGCGCATAACCGGGAACTTAGCCGGATCTTTGTAGCGCTGGTAGTTATAGTTTTCCCAAAAGCCGTTCTTAAATTCGAAGAAGCCTTCTTCCCGCCCGATCTGGGTATTGCCGGCATACCCGCCGCCTACTACCACCACACTTTGGGCATCGGCCAGAATTCTGAAAACGTTATTGCTGTAAGGCGCATTGGGCACCAGATTCTCATACTTTGATCCTTCCACGCGTACCAATCCGTTTACCAGATCGGCTACCCAAAGAATACCTTCCTGGTCCTGAATGGCGCTGTTAGGATATTCCAGCAGTTCATGATCGTAATATGGTCCGTTCCCCCCTTCATCGAGGAACCTTACATGGTATTCATTGGCAACTATTAAAGAATCTTTCCCGGTGGTTAAATGGCGGAAAGGAATATTGGTACGGGCATTGGTCGGATTCCAGGTAGTACCATCCAGCCGGTAAACACCGGCAAAATCTATACCTACGAAGGCCTTGTTTCTAAACGTAGTAAGCAGACGCAAATCTCCGGGTTTGGCGCCTGCCGGCAGCCCATCGGTAAGCGGGGTCCAGTTGCGCAGATCGTTCAGGTTAATGGTGCGCGAAAGTCTGGCGCTCAGAATGCCGGAGGAAGAAGCCACAATGATCTGGTCGTTCAGGGTAGTAGCAGAAAAGATCTTCGTGGAAGAGCCGGTGGCATTCTGGAAAGTATAGGTGTCTTTTATTTCCAGTTTCACCAGGTCCAGCACCACCAGGCCGAAGCTGGTAGAAAGGTAAGCCAGCTTGTCTTTGAAGTGAATGTGATTGATCGCTTTTTCCCCCGTAATGGTTTTGCGGAGGATGTCGTTTATGTTGATGATCTCATCGCCCCGGATCAGGTCGAGGTTGGTGTTTTCGTAAGCAATTAAAAGGGTGTTCGTTACCGGATCGTAGTTCATGGTCCGGACACCGATATCGTGCAGGCCGTTGATCTTAGACAAAGTATGCAGGCTATTGAACTCTTTATCGAAGTAAAAGAGACCTTTATCGGTAGCACAGTAGATCCGGTTACCCACCGCTGCCACCGTCCGGGCGCTGTTGTTCGGCACGTAAACCCGCCACTCGCCGATACCCACGCCAGCCGATTGCGAAAAAACCGGCGCCGCCAATGCCAGGCAGCAGATGCTCAAAAATAAACTACGTACCAAGTGCTTCATAAATACAAAGTTTCCGTGTTGTTAACGGCGCAACCTTCGCTTTAGTGCATCGGTTCCCGGATTTCAGAAACCGTCCAAAGCGTACCGAAATTACGCAAAAAAATAGTGGTTTTAAAACAAACTGACTCTCTGAAACTTAAAAAGCCCACCCCGTTTCCGGAGCAGGCTTTTTCACGCTAAAACGTTAGCATTTTCAGAACAAAAACTCAGCTTCTGCCTTTCATGCCTTCCAGGAAACAATGGCGGCAGCGGGCTTCGTAGGAATCGGTTTCGCCTAAAAGTATTTTCTGGGCCGAGGCGGCATTGCGGAAGGAATAAGAAGCAATGTCGCCGCACTGCATGCAAACGGCGTGTACTTTGGTAACGTACTCGGCCACGCCCATTAAAGCTGGCATCGGTCCGAAAGGTTTGCCCAGATAATCCATGTCGAGGCCGGCCGCAATTACCCGGATGCCGGAGTTAGCCAGCTGCACGCACACATCCATCAGGGCATCGTCGAAGAACTGGGCTTCGTCTATGCCTACTACGTCGCAGCTGCTGCCCAGCAGGAGCATGTCGTGGGCGAAACTTACCGGTGTACTCCGGATGGCGTTGGCATTATGCGACACCACATCTTCCACGTGGTAGCGCGTATCGATGGCCGGCTTAAAGATCTCGACTTTCTGTTTGGCAATTTTGGCGCGGTTCAGCCTACGGATCAGCTCTTCGGTTTTGCCGGAAAACATGGAGCCGCAGATCACTTCTATCCAGCCCCGCCGGGCAATGTGGCTGCTATTGCCTACACGAGGTTCTATGAACATTTTATTGATTTGAAAATTTGAAGATTTGGAGATTTGAAAATTTTAAAACCTGAAGATCCGGGATTCAGGAAACTACTTTTAGACGTTTAAGCCTTAGCATTTCCTAAGACATATTTACAATTACTGGCATATCAACTTCACGAACTATTTCCAAATCTTCAAATTTCCAAATCTCCAAATCAGGTATACTTTTGATGCGGCAGCTGTACCGGTTTGGGAACGCGTACCAATACTTCGCCGCCGGTAACGGTGCATTGGCAGGCCAGGCGTTCTTTGGTTTTCAGGCGGCCGGCTTCGCGATATTTTAGTTCCGGTGCGCTTTCGGGGCTCAGATTTTCCATTCCGGCCAGTACTTCCATGCGGCAGGTGGTGCAACGGCCTTTGGCGCCGCATGCGTGCATCCAGTCGGTGCCGGTGGCCTGCACGGCGCGCAAAACCGTTTCCGGCGGCTTTACGTTTACCGCCAGGCCGCTTAGGTTTTGCACCGTTAGTTTTGCCATATTTTTATATCTTTACCAGCGAAAGCTATCGTAATGGAAGACAAATATAATCAAATAAGCCTTGAGCAGTACAGCCGCGACCTCGCAAAACTTCTCAGCGACCGCTATTTTGCTGCAACTGAAACGATTAACGGGCAACAGTTAATTTCCTTTTCACCGGTAAAGCAGATCAATTTATTTGTTATAAAGGAACTGCTCATCAGCTGGAACCGGGAAATGGCCAGCCTGAAAAGCCCGTACTTCGATTTTGAAGATCAGGACGTGAAAGATGCGCTGAAACAGTTCATGAACGTGCTTTCGCGCCGCATCCTCATCCGCCGGCCGCACTTCGAGCCTTTATTGCAGAAAGCCATTCTCGATACTTTTACCCTGGTGCTGAACCCGGTTACGAGCTTCGACGAAAAGTTTTTGCAGGTGCAGGAAGAAGTTACCCAGGCAAAGCTGCAGGAGCATTTAAAATACCTCGACCTGAACAAATCCATTTTCAGCGATTTCGTGCAGGGCCTGCCACCGCAAAGCCCCGACAAAGCTTCGGTGCAGCAGAAATTCCGTTTGTTTACCCAGGCCCATTACAAAGAGCTGGCTAAACCGGACGACCTCCTGAATCTGCTGAATCCGCTGCTGCCAATTTCTAAAACCGATATCCTGGAAAAACCGGCTTTTGCGGCTCCGAAAGAAACAACCTTAAACAAAGAAACTACTTTACAGCCGGCCCCGGAACCTGCTTCCGGCCCGATGTATAATGTTCCTCCAGCCAAGGAAGAACCGGTTCTGGCTGCCACGGAAGTAGCCGCTTCCGGTCCTGTTGGTCCGGCCTCGTTTACCCCGCCGGTGCCGGCAGCAGCCCCGCAACCAGAAATACCCAAAGCAGCCGAACAACCCATTGTAGCGCCAAGCCCGGAAATGAAACCGGTAAGCACCGCTACCGGCCCCGTAGTGCCACCGGTAACGCAAAACCCGGACGTAAAGCTTTACGAGAAATTCAAGACTGAAAAACCAAACCTGAACGAATCGCTCCGCAAAACGGAAGATGCGAAGATGGCCGTGCAGGATACCCGCAAAATTGAAAGCCTGAAAGAATCGATCTCCATAAACCAGCGCTTTGCATTCATTAACGAACTTTTTAATGGCGAGAATATGGTTTACCACGAAGCCATTCAGAAACTCGACTCCTTTCCGGATGCTGCTTCCGCCAGAAACTATTTATTGCAGGACTTAGCCGCCCAACACAACTGGGTAAAAAAAGAAGAACACCTGAATAAATTACTGAAATTGATCGACCGGAAATTCTCCTGAACAGAAATTGCCTAAAACAGAAAGCCGCTCCGCAAGAAGCGGCTTTTTTGTTTTACAGAAACCCGGAAGCTTTCTCTATTCTTTGAGCAAAAAACGGTAGCCTTCACGCTAAAAAGCCGGTCATTCTGAGCGTGGATAATTCCGGCTTAAAATTTCGCAAGGTTACGACGACATAAAATGTTTGCCGTGGCCGGTGTCCTCACCGGTCACCATGCTGCCGTTGCCATTCCTGCTTTTTTACCGGCAGTGCACAAGTCTGTGCGCCACCTACGGTATATACACATCTCCTTTTTCCAATGTAAAAGGCTTGGTCTTTGGCATTTTCGAATAAACTTTCACCTCGGTCTGTGCCCTCACAGACCGAAGCACTGTAATTAAAGGTTAAAAAGCTACCTGCTCATTAATGCATAATAAATGCTTTGCCCGGAAATGGCGGAATTTCGCACTTCTCTTAGTTTAGATAGCAAAACCACTGCTAATTTTAAGGCCTCTGCTTCGGTCTGTGGGGGCACAGACCGAGGTGATGGAGGTTTTTAAAGATGTGTATGTGCCCTAGGTGCGCCACAGACCTTGGTTATTTTTCTGCCAGTTTTATAAAATATGTCATGGGTAGCTTCAGCGAAGGACCTTGTCGGAATTTAGTAGTATGCCCTCTACTCAGAGCCGACGAGGTCCTTCGCTGTGCTCAGGATGACGCAATAAATTGGCTTAGCCTGACTAATAGGGTCAATAGATCCGCTAGAGCGATCTTTTAATTTAGCATAAGACGACCCTGCTCGCAATCTTTGCGCAATCCCATCCTGGTATCAGATTTTTCCTATTCCCGTTTTTATGCCCTTCGTAAGAAGAAGAAACAAAACCCCGGCATGCTACCGGGTACGCAACTTCAACCGCAAAAAAATGATAGGAGAACTACTTATGAAACGATGGATCCTCTTTACCCTGCTCATTCTTTTCAGCTTTGCCCACCTACCCTCTGAAAGCACAGCCTCAGCGAGGGACCGGGACCGTGGCGGCAACGCGACCATGAAAATGAAAGCCAGCAAACGCAGCAAGTACACGGCCAAGATGCGCCGGCAGCAGGACAAAGACCGCAAAAAACACTTAGCCGATATCCGGAAATCGCAGCCGAAGAAGAAAGGCAGCGCTTCGGTGCAGACAGCATCAAAACAGCAGGCAACAGCACCAACACAGGAAAGAGTACCGAAACCGGAAGTAACGCCTGTTCAGGAGGCGGCACCGGTGCAGGAAGCAACACCGGTTCAGGAAACGACACCCGTTCAGGAAACAGCGCCGGTAACGCCGGAAGAACAATAATTTAACGAACTCAATTAGACTGAAACGGACTTTCTGAAAAGAGAGCCCGTTTTTTATTTGAGCTTGCGTAGCAGCCGGCCTACAATTATCCGTGTTTTACCGTCTTCGAACTGCACCAGCATGCTGCCGTTTTTGCCCCGGATGCATTTACCGGCTTCGGTACGCACGGCCCGGCATTTTGCTTTGCGCAAAGTTGCATCCGTATGCCGGTCGCCGAGGTAGTAATATTCCCAAACGGTAGCCAAAAGCAGCAAAAAACTAGCGGGTAAGGTCCATTTTCCGGTTCGAATCGATGGATAGCAGAATGAAAAGCAGGATGGTGAACGACCAGAGCGAGGAGCCGCCATAACTGAAGAACGGCAGCGGAATACCCACTACCGGCGCCAGGCCGATGGTCATGCCCACGTTTACCAGGAAGTGAAAGAAAATTATGGAAGCCACGCAGTAGCCGTACGTTCGGCCAAAAACCGATTTCTGCCGCTCCGCAATTTTCACGATCCGCAAGAGCAGGAGAATGAACAGGGCAATTACTACCACGCTCCCGATCCAGCCGTGTTCTTCGCCGATGGTGCAGAAAATAAAATCGGTACTCTGCTCAGGCACAAAGTCGAATTTGGTTTGCGTACCTTCCAGAAAACCTTTGCCGGTAAACCCGCCCGAACCAATGGCAATTTTCGATTGCGTTACGTTCCAGCCGAAACCGCGCGGGTCGGCTTCCGGGCTTATCAGGGCCTTGATCCGGTTCTGCTGGTGTTCCTGCAACACATTGTTCACGAAGAAATCCACGCTGAAGATCATCCCGATAATAAGCCCGTAGATCAGCGTGATCATGGGCCACTTCCGGAAAAAGATGCGTTGGTTTGCCCAAAGCCAGAGCCCGAGCAGCACCGTGATTACGGCCACCAGGTAAAGCTTCGGAAACAAGAGCGTCAGAATAAAAATAGCTACCGACACGGCACCGATAATGAGAATAAGCGGCGACATGCCTTCGCGGAAATAAGCCAGCAAAAATGCTCCGAAAACCAGCGCCGAACCCGTTTCGTTCTGCATCATGATAATGAGCGGCGGCAGCAAGGTAAGGCCCACCAGTTTAAAGTGATCCTGCAGGTTCTGGTTCTGTAAGTTGGCCGTACTCAGGAATTTCGAAACAGCCAGCGCGGTGGCAAACTTGGCAAACTCGGCCGGCTGTAGCCTGACCGGCCCGAGCACGAGCCAGCTTCGGGAACCCTTTACCGGATCGGCCAGCACCAGCGTAGCCAGCAAAAGCAGGATCATAAACCCGTAAATAAGGTAGGCCAGCGAATCGTAAGCTTTATGGTCAATTACCAGGATCATGATCATCAGCACCACCCCCGTACCGATCCAGGCCAGCTGCTTTCCGGAGTTAATGTCCCAGCTGAAAATATTGATCACGTGGTCGGGGCTGTAAACGGCGGCATACACGTTCATCCAGCCTAGGCCCACCATTAAAAAATAAAGCAGCACGGTAGGCCAGTCCAGGTTTTGCGTAAGTTTTTTGGGTCGCATCATACCTTTTAGCGCTTTTTCTTTTTTGGTTTGAAATTACCGGCCAGCACCCAGTCTTCCCACCGTTTCCGCGGCGCCGAAATGGTATCGGTCAGGTATTTCTCGATCATGAGGCTGGCCAGCGGAGCCGCCGAAACGCCCCCGAAACCGGCATTCTCCACGTACACGGCAATGGCAATTTTCGGATTCTCGCGGGGCGCAAAGGCCACAAAAACCGCGTGGTCGTCGCCGTGCGGGTTCTCCGAGGTTCCTGTTTTTCCGCAAACCGTAATGCCCACGTGCGCCAGCTTTGCGTAAAATCCTGTTCCCTTGGCTACTACGTCATCCATGGCATCGATCACCGGTTCAAAATGTTTCTGATCTACCGAGGTATAATGTTTTACCTGATATTTCGGCAAGGGCTTCCCGTTTTCGCCCACCGAGCGGACAATGTGCGGGGTAAAGTAAAAGCCCCGATTCGCAATAATGGCCATCAGATTCGCCATTTGCAAAGGGGTTGTGCCCAATTCCCCCTGCCCGATACTTACCGAATAAAAGTTGGAGTATTTCCAGCGGTTCTCGCCGTAATATTTATCGTAGAGTTTGCTCGTAGGAATGATGCCTTTCTTTTCGTTCGGCAAATCGATTCCCAGTTTTGTGCCGAACCCGAAGGTCAGAATATGTTTGTTCCAGTTATCCAACCCAATTCTACTATCAATAAAGGTGTTCCGGGATTTGCCCTGGTTTATCTGATTGCGGAAAAGCTGGTAGAAATAAGGGTTGCAGGAATGTTTAATGGCAATCCTCAGGTTGGAAGGCGTTTCGTGGCCGTGAGAACATTTAATCAGCTTCTGGTTACACGGAAAACCGGTGTTTGCCGTAATCACGCCGTCCTGCATAGAAATAAGCGCCTGCACCAGCTTAAAAATGGAGCCCGGCGGATAACTAGCCATGATTGGGCGGTTAAACAGGGTTTTGAGCGAATCGCGCTGTAGTGCGAGGTAATTCTTACCGAACTCCTTACCCGTAAGCAAATTCGGGTCATAGCCCGGCGCCGAAACATAGGAAAGGATCTCGCCGGTCGAAGGTTCAATGGCCACCACCGAACCGATCTTGCCTTTCATCAGCTTTTCGCCGTACTGCTGCAGCTCCAGATCGATGGTACTTACCAGGTTCTGGCCCGCTACCGAAAGGGTGTCGTATTCGCCGTCGCGGAAAGGGCCTTTGTCGATGCCGCGCACGTTCACCATCTTGTACTTCACGCCCCGCTTACCCATCAGGAACTGCTCGTACTCCGATTCTATGCCGCTGATACCTAAATATTCGCCGGGCAGGTATTTGCTGTATTTCGGGTTCTCTAATTTAGCCGGGCTGATCTCGCCAATATACCCTAAGGCATGGGCCAGGCTTTGGTGAGTATAGCCCCGAACGGTACGCGCATTGATGTAAAAACCCGGAAAATCGGACAGGTACTCCTGAATGGAAGCAAATTCCTGAGTAGATAAACGGGTAAGGAACGGCGAAGGCTTTACGTAGGAATACGCTTTGGCCGTTTTCATTTTCTCCCGGAATTCTTCCAACGGAATGTTAAAGACCTTGCAGAAATGAAGCGTATCCGGATTTTTGGCTTCTTTGGGTACGATCATCAGGTCGTAAACCGGCATGTTCTGCACCAGCAAACGGCCGTCGCGGTCGTAGATCAAACCCCGGAAAGGGTACTGGATAATTTTCTGAATGGCGTTATTTTCCGCCGCCAGCTTATAACTGTTGTCAATTACCTGAATGTAAAACAGCTTCAGCGCGTAAACGGCAGCAACAGCCAGAAAAATGGCCTGTATAACGTATTTCCGATCTTCTAGATACTTCATCTGGCAACCCGGCGCGCAGAGAAAAACAACAATTGCAGAATTACAACCACGGTAAAAGTAAACAAGCTGCTGGCCAACACCTTAAGTAACGTAAAACCTACCAGTTTAATGCCTCCCAGTTCCAGGAAAAACAGCAACAGATGGTGCAGCACGATCAGGATAAGGGCATAGGTAATAAACCAGCGCCACCCCATCAGGTTCACGTTTACCGAATCGTTGGCATCGTAATCGTCGCGCGGCGTTAAAAACCGCAACACATACGGCCGGATGTAGGTGAGTAACACGCAGGCCCCGGCATGAATTCCCGCGGTATCAAAAAAAGTATCGATGGTAATGCCGGTAGTAAAACCCATGAGCATCAGAATTACGGGCGGCAGCTGAATGGGAAGAAACAACAGGAACGCCACATAAATAAAGCAGAAAGCCGTATTGAACAGCACCAGGTACTGAAACAGGAAGATCTGCAGCGCTACAAAAATAAAGAACTGAAACAAATGGCTGATGCCGAGCTTACTCATCTTCCCCTCCTTTCACCAGGTTTTCCAAAGAATCGCGCTCTGCCTGCCGGGCATTATCGATCACGTACACAAAGTTGAGGCGGGTAAAGGGCACCGCCAGCCTTACTTTTATGGTAAAAAAGCTTTTATCCGATTCCTTCTTCACCGAAATTACCCGTCCGATCATGATGCCTTCCGGAAACAGAGAGTTATACCCGGAAGTAATGACCGTATCGCCTTTAAACACCTTTACGTGCAGCGGTACATAATCCAGCGAAGCCGTAAGTTCATCGTCGGTGGGGCTCCATTTAACAGTACCGAAGGTGCCATCGCGCTTTAACTTGGCCGATACCAGGGCTTTGGAGTGCAGCACCGAAGTTACAATGCTGTAATTGGCCGAAACGCTCTTAACCCTTCCCGCTACGCCTTCGGGCGCTACCACGCCCATTCCGGCCCGGATACCGTCCTTTTTACCCACGTTCAGGGTAAAGTAGTTTTCGCGTAAGCGGAAGGAATTCTTGATAACCTTAGCGCCGATAAATTTGTAAGGAATAGGCTGGTTCAGGGAGTCCGGTTTTACCAGCACACTGTCTACCCGGCCAAAGGTAGTGTCTTCGGCCAGTTGGCGCTGCCGGAACAGGTCTTCTTTCAGGTGCGCGTTTTCCCGCACCAAAGCCTGGTTAACCGGAATCAAACGGAAGTAATCGGTTACGTTGCTTTGCATTTCCAGCACTTTTCCCACGTAGGTATTGGCCGAATTATAAAAAGCGGCGTTTTGGTACGAATTGTTCTGCACCAGCAGGTAAATGCTGAATGCCTCGAGGATCAGGAATACCAGAAAAGCCCGATAGCGGTAAATAAATGCAAATAAATTCCGCATTCAGAGCTGCTTAGGTCAGCAGTACGTTTTTAAAACCTTCAATATTTTTAATGGCCGTACCCGTACCCCGCACCACGGCGCGCAACGGATCTTCGGCAATGTGGATCGGCAGTTTGGTTTTAACCGCTAAACGACGGTCGAGGCCGCGAAGCAAGGCGCCGCCACCGGTCAGGTGGATCCCGTTGTCGTAAATATCGGCGGAAAGCTCCGGCGGCGCTACTTCCAGCGCTTTCAGAACGGCTTCCTCAATTTTAGAAACCGATTTATCGAGGGCAATAGCAATCTCCTGGTAAGAAACTTTAATTACTTTCGGAATACCGGTCATTAAGTCGCGGCCTCGGATCTCGTAATCGGCCGGCGGGTTTTCCAGGTCGCTCAGGGCCGCACCTACTTCAATTTTAATTTTTTCGGCAGAACGTTCCCCGATGAGCAGGTTGTGCTGGCGGCGCATATGGTCCAGAATATCCTGGTTAAAAACGTCGCCGGCAGTTTTAATGGACTGGTCGCAAACAATGCCGGAAAGCGCGATTACGGCAATTTCGGTCGTTCCGCCCCCGATATCCACGATCATGGAGCCGATCGGCTGTTCCACGTCGATGCCGATACCAATGGCGGCGGCCATCGGCTCCTGGATCATCCAGACCTCTTTGGCGCCGGCGTGCTCGGCCGAGTCGCGTACCGCCCGTTTTTCAACCTCGGTAATGCCCGAAGGAATGCAAATTACCATGCGGTGCGATGGCTGGAAGAAACGGCTGCCGGTATCGATCATCTTGATCATGCCCCGGATCATTTCTTCGGCCGCGTGGAAATCGGCAATTACCCCGTCTTTTAGCGGGCGGATGGTTCTGATATTGTCGTGGGTTTTTTCGTGCATCTGCATCGCCTGCCGTCCCACGGCCAACACCTTGTTCGAAATCCGGTCTTTGGCTATAATGGATGGCTCGTCGACTACAATTTTATCGTTATGAATGATCAGGGTATTGGCCGTACCCAAATCTATCGCTATATCGGAAGTAAGAAAATTGAAGAATCCCATTTAATTTGGTCTTTAACAACACAGAATTAAAGCAAAAAGCTAAAACCCCGTATTTATCCGGTGCAAAAATAAGCAAATTCCCTGAATTTCGGAGTGCTATTTTCAATTACCTTTACAGGCATTCCCTTAAACTACATCCTGAAAAAGTTCAGCAACTAACCCGCCGGGCCCGGCACCGCAACACAACTTGGCCTTAGCCTTACAGCAAGCTAAACCAAATTGAAAAATATTTATAATACCGGACCGGAACCCAGAACAAATTCAGCTATTAATTGTACTTTTGTTAAAACTAAATTATGGTGCAAACGCTCGATTATACTTTACAGGAGTACCGGCAGGATCTAGGCATCATTTTTTTCCGTTGGCTGATGCCTGCAGACACCGAACAACTGATAACCGGCTACACGCAAGTACTGGAAACCACCGACTTCGACACGACCCACTGCTGGCTTTTCGATACCCGCCGCCGCGGCCCGGCTACGGCAGAAGCCGAAAGCTGGTATTTTCAAACGTATATTCCCAGACTGGTTTCGCTGCTGCAAAAGCCGCATTACATTGCCGTACTGCACACCCCCACGCATTTTATTCACTTGCGCGACGTGATTGGTTTCGACATCTTCCTGAAACACACCAAAGGCACCCTGCTAACCATGGAGTTCTTCGAATCGGAACAAAAAGCTGTGGAATGGCTAAAGGCCACGCAGGAGGCATAGATTTTCCATAAACAGTATAGAAATTCAAAAAAAAAGTAAAGCCGCTTCGGAATACCCGGAGCGGCTTTACTTTTTCAGCTGAAATGGTAGCGTTTTCAGATAAAAACCTCCCATGCCTCAGAGACTTGGGAGGTTTAAAGAATTGTAATTCAGAAAGAATTAGTGTTTGAAATGGCGCACGCCGGTAAATACCATGGCCATGTTGTGCGCATTGCAGTAGTCGATGGAATCCTGGTCTTTTACCGAACCGCCGGGTTGCACTACCGCCACAATACCGGCCTGATCCGCAATTTCAACGCAGTCCGGGAAGGGGAAGAACGCATCGGAAGCCATTACCGCGCCGTTCAGGTCGAAACCGAAGCTTCTGGCTTTTTCGATGGCCTGGCGCAAAGCATCTACGCGAGAGGTCTGGCCTACGCCACTAGCCAAGAGTTGATCTTCTTTTGCCAGAACAATGGTGTTCGATTTGGTGTGCTTGCAAACTTTGGCGGCAAATACCAGGGCGCGTTTTTCAGCATCGGTTGCCTGGCGTTCGGTTACCGGTTTAAAGTCGGCTTCGGTTTCGGTTTTCAGGTCTTTGTCCTGCTCAATTACGCCGTTCAGCAAAGTCTTGAATTGCTTTTTGGAAAGTTCTACCGGTTTCTGTTTCAGCAGGATGCGGTTCTTTTTCGATTTCAGTAACTCCAGCGCATCAGCGGCAAATTCCGGCGCGATCAGCACTTCAAAGAAAAGCTTGTTCAGTTCTTCGGCCGTTTCCAGATCGATGGCTTTGTTTGAAATAATTACGCCGCCAAACGCCGAAACCGGATCGCAGGAAAGCGCATTCAGATAAGCTTCTTTCGGCGAACCGGCTACGGCTACGCCGCAGGCATTGGTATGCTTCAGGATCGCAAAAGCCGGCTTATCGGTGAATTCAGCCATTAAAGCCACGGCGGCATCTACGTCTACCAGGTTGTTGTACGATAACTGTTTGCCGTTCAGCTGCTCGAACAGGGCTTCCAGGTCGCCGAAGAAAGTTGCTGACTGGTGCGGGTTTTCGCCGTAACGCAACGGTGTAGCCTGACCAATGCTCTGCTTGAAAGCCGGTTCGTTCGCAGCCGCGCCGTTCAGGTAATTGAAAATGTGGGTATCATAGTGCGAAGAAACGTTGAAAGCTTTGGCAGCAAATTTCTTGCGGTCTTCCAGATCGGTTGCGCCGCTTTTGCTTTGCAGCAGTTCCAGCACCTCGGTGTACTGAGAGCGGGAGGAAATTATGAGCACATCGTTAAAATTCTTAGCCGCCGCGCGGATCAGGGAAATACCGCCAATGTCGATCTTCTCGATGATGTCCTGTTCGGAAGCGCCGGAAGCTACGGTTTCCTCAAACGGATACAGGTCTACAATTACCAGGTCAAACGTCGGAATTTCGTATTTGCTCACCTCCTGCTTATCGGAATCGTTCCCGCGGCGATGCAGAATACCACCGAACACTTTCGGGTGCAGGGTTTTTACGCGCCCGCCGAAAATTGCCGGATAATCGGTCAGGTTTTCTACGGCCGTAACGTTGGCGCCAAGCTCTTCCAGGAAGGTCTGGGTACCGCCGGTTGAATAGAATTGCACACCTTCGGCTTTCAGGAAATTGATAAGCGGCTTCAGCCGGTCTTTGTAATAAACCGAAACCAGGGCAGATTTAATTTTAACGGAATGAGTCATTGTATAATGTGCTAATTATTTAATGTGGTAATGTGCTATTTTTTTTATGTGCCTAATTTATTGCTGTTTCGGACATCTGTGTCCGAAACTAATCCTGCCGCAGACATCTATGTCCGCATACCTGAACACGGGGACACGGATGTCCCCGGCAGATTGCTTCCGGACACACATGTCCGGAAGAGCAGTTTATGTAGCGTAAGGTTTAAACCCTACGCTACGGGTATTTTAAAAACAAAAATGGCCGAAGGTTTTTCAACCGTTCAGCCATTCAACAATTTAACCTTTTAAAAGTCTTTCAATGGTGGGCGCAAAGTGCTTGTGTTCCAGTTCTAAAACCCGCGCGGCCACTTCTTCGGCAGAATCTTCCGGCGACACGTGGCAGCGGGCCTGCAAAATGGCCTCGCCTTCGTCGAAGTGTTCGTTTACGTAGTGGATCGTAATGCCGGACTCTGCTTCCTGAGCAGCCACTACGGCGGCGTGCACGTGGTGCCCGTACATGCCCTTGCCCCCATATTTCGGCAATAGGGCCGGATGAATGTTAATGATCTTATCCGGGAACTCTTTCACAAAATTTTCCGGAATAAGCCACAGAAAGCCAGCCAGTACGATCAGATCAGGATTGAATTTTTTAACCTTTTTTAGTACCGTTCCGTCTTTGAATTCGGCGCGGGTAAAAGTAAAGGCCGGCACGTTGAAGTTTTCGGCACGTTTCAGGGCGTAAGCTTCCGGATTGTTGGAAAAAAGGGCCGCCACGCGGATATTCGGGTGATGCTCGAAGTACTCAAAAATGCGCTGGGCATTGCTTCCGGAGCCGGAGGCGAAAAGGACAAGGTTCTTAAAATGCGTGTCTGCCATAGAATGAAAAGACAAGCACAAATATAGCCGTTAAAAACGGGGAAAACCGCGCCCGTGCCGAATAAAAATTGTTTCGTTTAACGCTTTCCCGTTTATTCTTTCCGGAATGAAAATTGAGACCGAGAGATTCCTATTGCGCCCCTGGCAAACCGGCGACGAAACGGCCCTGGTGAAACACGCCAACAACAAAAAGATCTGGCTGAACCTTCGCGATTCGTTTCCGCACCCTTATACCCCGGAAGATGCCCGCACCTGGGTACAGATCGCCAGCGATGATCCGAACATCCTGAACTTTGCTATTGAGTTTAGCGGCGAACCCATAGGTGGCATGGGGCTAGCCCTGAAAGATGATATTTACTACCGGAGCGCCGAAATTGGTTACTGGCTGGGTGAAGCTTTCTGGAACAAAGGAATTGCTACGGAAGCAACGAAGGCGTTAACGCGGTTCGCCTTTCAGCACTATGATATCTGCCGTTTATACGCCGGGGTATTTGCCTACAATAAAGCTTCTATGCGGGTGCTGGAGAAAGCCGGTTTTACCCTGGAGGCCGCTCTGAAAAAAGCCGTTACCAAAAACAAGCAGACCGTTGATGAATATATTTTTGCGGTGGTGAAATGATTTCCTGAAGGATAGTGATTGGAATTATGAACTGAATTAGGGTGTCATTCCGATCGAAGCCGAGGAAACTATTGGTTACTACTATGGCATTTGAGCATTCCTGAGACGGGAGTCGAAAGGACCCAGCGTAGCTGTAATAAATGCTTTTCGTTCGGGTTCGGTACGCGATGGTTCCCTCCACAAGGTCGGGATGACCCAATAATGTTGCTTATTTTGACGGATATGGTGAAAACACCCCTCTGCTCCCCTCAAAGGCCGAGCTGTTTCATTCTGACTAAAGAGTATCCCCTTCTGCATTTATAGTGGAATTAGCTGCCTGCTGCTCTTTGCAAAAACCGCTTTTTTGAGGCCGTTGCCTCACTGAAGTTACAAACTTCAGAGTATTTATAGGTCTAAGTTATAAACTTAGACCAGCATTTTAGATACTAAAAACGACTATGCCGCGGTAGAAAGCAAAAAGCCGCAATAGAAAATCTCTTGCGGCTTTTTACCTGAATTGCATAGCGTTTTATTTGCCGCCGTTCGCTCTGAGGTCGTTGAGACAGTTCTGATCCAGCACCGGCATTCCGGTTCCAAGTAAATTCTGAATTACATCGCCGGTTTCTACGCCCCAGTACATCAAACAGTTTGTATTTGTACAGTGATGTACGTGGTCTGTATCGTGGTGATTGGTTTGCATCGTACTTCCCAGGTTTACCAGACCAAGAATATGGCCGAGTTCGTGCTGCATTACTACGGTTTCCAGCATGCTACGGCTTGGCTGTCCCAAGCCGCCCGATAAATTCTGAATGGTCTTCTCAAACAGCGCCATGGATGTATTGCGGTAGGCTACGCCTAAAACCTGGCTGTTCTGGCTGTCTTCGGAATAGCGACTGTCGGCGAAAAAGAAGTAAATGGCAATGGCATCGGAAGTGGTATATTCCTGGCGGTACTTTTCTTCAATGGCGGCAATATCGTTTACGGTGTAAGCTGCTTTACCGAAGGAAGAGGCCGGCAGCGGGTTCAGTTTTACAGTAATGCCGTTGGGTTTATTCAGGCGCTGCTCCATAAAACTTTTCAGGTTGTTAACGGTAGCGTTTTGCGGCTCAAAACCCTGCACGTACTGAATTTCCAGAATAACTTTTTTGAATTTATCGGCCGAAAGCAGGTCGCGGGCACTGGCGCCAACGTTCTTTTTATTCAGGAGCCGGTCCTTGTTGAAATTCTTCGGATCGTCGTCGTCATTGCCACAGCCTGATAGCAAGAGGGCCGGCAGCAGGATGTAAAATAAGAAAGAACTGATTTTTGCGAATTGCAGATTGGTAAACATAAATTGTATTCAGGATAAAAAAAAGAAGCCGTTTAAAGCTACTAGAACCGCTCTACGGCAATCTTTTCTTTAACGTTGCGCCTGAACCGAATATTTCCCGGAATTTAATTATTAGAAGACGTTACGCAAGCAGGAGAAAAGCCCCCATTTGGAGGCAGAACTGTTTGATTCCGGGAAACTCTCCCCTTGAGGGGAGCTGGAGGGGTGTTTACACTTGCTGATTTTATCAAATAACGTGTTTACACCCCTATAATCCCCTCAAGGGGATAGTCATTAGCCAGAATAAAACGGTTCTGCCTCCAAAGTGGGAACCTCAAAAAACTTGCGCAACCTCAGTAACAAAAAAACACTGTTCGGGTTTAACAAATTTAGAAGGCTTCGCCGATGGCGAAATACAGGCCGCTGGTGCCGCCGCTGCCAACCGCATAATCGATCCGGATATTGATCTTTTCATTGGTGTTCAGCATGAAACGGTAGCCCAGGCCGCCGGCAGTTTTGGTTTTGTTCAGCCCGAAACCGGAAAGCTTCTCTCCTACCTGGCCGGCCGCGCCGAAGAGAACCAGGCCGTGCCGCTTTAAAACCTGCAAGCGGTATTCGGCCTGGGTTTGCAGCATTTGCTTGTCGCGGAAACGGCCTTCGTAAAAGCCCCGCAAATTCCGGTGGCCGCCGAAATAAGCCAGTTCCCGGAACGGTGCATCGCCGGCTTCGAAAACTCCTTTGCCTTGTATGGCTACTACCTGCCGGTCGCTTAAGGGAAAATACTTGCGAAGGTCTATGGTGTTGCGGTTGAAACTGAATTCGCTGCCGATACTTTTCCGGTTAAAAAAGCTACCGATCTCCAGGTAACTGCCCCGCGCGGCATTAATAGAATTATCGCGGCTGTCGAATAAAAAGGCCGGGCCTATTCCCACAACCGTGTAGCCGTTAAGCTCCCCGGCCGGACGTTCGTTCAAAAGACTTTCTTCCGAATCAAATTCAGCTTTTCCTACCCGGATCACTTGGAACTGCCCGCCCAGGAACAGGTTCTTTTGAAGCTGCTTTACAAGGCGGTTTTGCGTGTAGAGGAGCTTGTAGGAGATCAGGGATTTCTGGGTTTCGCGGTTGGTGTTGCCGGTGCCGTAGTAGAAGATTGGCGCATCGAAGTAATTGGTTTCCCCCAAAATAGCAAAGCGTTCGCGGCTGGTATAAATGGTATAGGAAAGCTGAGCCGAGGCTTGTTTTTTGGTGGTGTAGTAAACCAGGAGTTGCCCGGTGGAATTTCGGGTAAGCGAATCGGAACCGAAGTTATAAACGGGTACCACCAAAGCACCATACCCAAAGCCGGTTTCCGGCGAAGAAAATAAAGCCGGGAATGGCGTAAGGCTCAGCTTCTTTTCAGGCTTGGCCGTTTGCAGGGTATCGGCAATGGCAAAAGCGCGGGAAACTCCTGCCAGCAGCAAGATCGTTAACAAGCTTACAGTTTTCAGCATGGCAGCAGTAGCATTTTCAGGTTCAAATCCGGGTTTCTGCATTCAATTTACGACTTACGCGACTGAAATGCCAGCACTTTTTAAAAGCGGAAAAACAGCATGGAAAGCATACCGGCCAGCATCATGAACTTGCAAAGCAGACTCAGATAGGCAAAGTGGCGCTTGCGGTCGGCCCGTTGCAGCCGCCAGGCAATGACCAGGCCGGGAGCCAGCACGGTAAGGCCTAGGTAAACGCCGAAAAAAGTATCGTTACGGCGGTAAAAACTGGCGGCCAGCACCAGGGTAAAAAATAAAATAAAGAGCGCGTATAAAACGGGTTTGGTTTTCCGGATTCCTAATACAATAGGCAGGGTGCGGCAATCGTGGGCGGCATCGCCTTTCATGTCTTCCATGTCCTTGATAATTTCCCGGATAAGCGTACTTACAAAAGCAAATGCGGCATAAGCAAAAATACCGAGGTTGCCGGTGTTGTTGAAAATGGCCAGTACCAGTACCATGGCGGCCGCCAGAATGGCAATAACCAGGTTGCCGGAAAACGGCCTTCTTTTCAGGTCGGCGGAGTAGCCCCAGAGCAGCATGACCGAAATAAAATTAACCAACCCGACCTTTAACGATAGCAAAGCGCCAATGCCTACTCCCAGGGCTGAGAGCAGCAAATGCGACAGCATGGCTTTGCGGCGCGTAAGGTCTTTGCCGATCACGATGCGGTTGGGTTTGTTTATGGCGTCAATTTTCAGGTCGTGGTAATCGTTAATGATGTAGCCGGCAGCCCCGATCAGGGCTGTAGAAAGGGTAAGCAGCCAGAAACGGCCGGGCAAGGCTTCCTGCAAAGGCAACTCCGCAAATAGCAGGCACGACTGCACCAGCACTTGGCTCAGCACCATCATGAGCAGGTTGGGGAAGCGAATAAGGGTCAGAAAGTTGCGCAACGTATTATTTCCGGATATTGAATACCGGTGTAAAGATAGCGGGAAAGTAAATGGATTCATTTATTTTGAAAAGACGCCGATAAACAAAAAAACCCCTCTTGCGAGGGGTTTTCGTGCAGTAGTGATGATGATGAATATATTCAGTTCCTTAAACGCGCTTTACGTTTACGGCATTAATGCCTTTCTTGCCTTCCTGCGTGTCAAATTCAACTTTATCGTTCTGCTGGATCTGGCCGTTCAAACCAGTTACATGCACAAAAAAGTCTTCTTTGGTGTTGTCGTCAGTAATGAAGCCGTAACCTTTTGACTCATTAAAGAATTTTACTGTTCCTGTTTTCATAAAAAAATAAACTTAAAAAATTGATGATGAATAATTAAATAAACGTTGTTAACAGGAGTAAAATTAGGAATATTTTCCAAAAGTGCAACTCTTGTCCGAATTATTTAAATATAAAAACAAGTGAACAGCTGAAATATAAGGGTGATATTTTCGTTTTAACAGGTTACCACTCCTGATGGCTTTTTAAAACCAGCTCGATTATTTCCCGCACCGCCCCTTTTCCGCCCCCGGCATTGGTAACATAATCGGCCACGGCTAGAATATCGGTGGCCGCATCGGCCGGCGCAATGGCAATGCCGCAATGCTGCATCACTTCCAAATCCGGCATGTCGTCGCCCATGTAAATTACGTTTTCCGGGTCTATTTCCTGCAGGTACAGGTAATTCTCGAACACGTCCAGCTTATTATCCACGCCCAGATAAATATCCGATACGTCCAGCGATTCGAGCCGGCGGCGCACCCCTACTTCGTTGCGGCCGGAAATAATGGCTACTTTGTAGCCCCGTTTCAGGGCGTGTTTTATAGCGTAACCGTCTTTTATATTAAAAGCCCGCACCTGCTCGCCATTGGCAAAAGCCAGCATGGTGCCGTCGGTCAGTACGCCGTCTACGTCCAGTACAAAGGTGGTGATGGCGCTGAAATCGGGCAGGTATTTATTCATGTTGCGAAAAATTCAGGGAAACAGCTATGGTTACGCGTTACTGGTTATCGCGCCACTCGTACACCCAGGCGGCCTGGATCTGCTCCAGATGGCCTTCGTTCGATTCTTCGCGGGTTCCGGAAAAATTCGGTAAGCTCAGCACCCATTCCAGCAGGTCGGTAAAGCGGATGCGGTAAATCTTCGATTCCGTAAAATCATCGCCGAACTTCTCGTACAGCGCCATAGCGATGTCTTCGTAATCGTTCCAGTGAATCGGCGGTTCAAAACTCTTATTCATTTTCTTAATTGTTGATTGTTGATTGCTAATTGTTGATTGACCGCATGTTGTAAAAATCTATTAACAATCAGCAATCAACCATTCAGCAATTTAAATATTAGTGTCCCAGGAAATCCTGGTTCGGGATGGTTACGACCAGGTCTTCGTTGCCCTGTACAACGCACTGGCAGGCCAGGCGGGAATTCAGGCGCGGATCGATGGCGCGGTCGATAAAGTCTTCTTCTTTTTCGGAGATCTCGGGCAGGTCGTCCATGCCGGCTTCCACGTAAATATGGCAGGTACTGCAGCCGCAAACGCCGCCACAGTTGTGTTGCAATTGTATATTATTATCGAGGGCCACATCCAGCACCGATTCGCCTTGCACACCGGAAAGCGTCTGATCGGGTTTGCCGTCGGAAAATTTAAAGGTTATATTAACTGATTTCATTATACCGGGTAAAATCCAGGTGCAAAGGTAGGCAACGCGCCGCCCTAATCAAAACCGCTTTTGCTTTCCGGCTTTTCCGGCCTAATTCCTACCGTTTCTGACCATAGTTGTCGCTTTCATCTACATTAAAATATTAAAAGTGCTCAGAAAATGAATGGTGGCTTATAATATTAGAAGTGTAGTTACAAACTGACGGTTAGGCAAGTTTTTTTGAGGTCCCCCTTCAAAGGGCATGGCCGTTTCATTCAGGGCAACTCTCCCCTTGAGGGGATCATAGGGGTGTCAACACGATATTTGATAAATATCAGCAGGAGTAAACACCCCTCCAGCTCCCCTCAAGGGGAGAATCCGGCAGAATGAAACGGCCCTGCCTCCAAAGCAGGGCCGTTTCATTCTCATAAAAATTTCCCTTGGCCGGTGTCGCACAGGTCAAAGCTCTGCTGTTAAATGTACAGGCTATTTACTAATTAACTTCGGAAGCTGTTTCTGAGGCTGTCGCCTCACTGAAGTTGAAAACTTCAGATCATTAATAGGTCCAAGTTACCGCTTCGCTCAAACTTGAACCAGCTAATATTAGAATGAAACGGCCCTGCTTTGGAAGGGGCAGGGTGAGACCAGGAGAATTATCTGATCATTTTGAAAATCAAATAACGTAAAATCCTCCCCCTACCCCTCCAAAGGGGGACTTTTCTCTTGTTGCGCAACATCGGATACAAACCACCCTAAGGTTGTGATAAATCAAAAGAATGAAACGAATCTGCTAATTAAAACCATTTTCCTATTCGGAGTTTTTCGATTGAATCACTACCGTTTCCACATGGAAATCAGGACTTTTGCTGAATGCTTTGGGTGAGTAAGCGGTAAATTTCCTGGTAGCCGGTTTCGTGCTGCAACAGCTGTAAATGTTCCTGAATGGTGGTTTCGTCGCGCCTCACCGCCGGACCGGTTTGTACGGAGAATGGCTCCTGGGAAAAAGCTTTCTGAACCGTAGCTTCCACCAAAGGCTTCAGCATTTGAAAATCCAGTTCCCTTTTTTGGAGTATTTCGGAACTGATCCCCAGCAAATGATTGGTGAAATTGCAGGCAAAGACGGCAGCCAGGTGCAGGGTTTTCCGGTCTTGGGAAGAGACATCGTACACTTTTTGGCTCAGGCTTCCGGCCATTTTTCGGAGCAAAAACATAGCGTTTTCATCGGTAGCTTCGAGGCAGAAAGGAATATTTCCGAAATCGACCGGTGTATTTTTGCTAAAGGTCTGCAAGGGGTAAAATACTGCGCCTCTAATTTCCGGGCTACTTTCAAAAACGCTCAGGGGCTGGGTTCCGGAAGTATGCGCCACCAGGCTGCCCTCCGGGAAAACCGCTTGCTGCAAAAGTCCGGGCAAGGCCGTATCTTTTACCGCCACCAGGTACAGGTCGGCAGGTGAATTGGTGAAATCGGGTTTATCGGTGGACTGGGTAGCTTTTAACGCCTTGGCTAAGGTTTGGGCATTTTCTAAAGTGCGGCTGTAAACGAGCACAACTTCGTGGCCGGCTTTTTCCAGGGCCGGCGCCAGGTGCCAGGCCATGTTTCCGGCTCCCAGCATTGCAATTTTATAGCCAGGCTTTTTCATGCGGAAAGATAGCGTTTTGGCGGCAAATATTGCGTTATACTAAGGAAAAACCATTTTTCGCGGGAATAATTAACATCCGATCATTTTATTTAGTAATTTAAGGGAATTACAGGATCTGCATTCCAGGCGCTGCCTGCATCTTTCCTGATATTCTGAGAAATTACCAATTGGCCTACAGGCCCAGAAAGAAAAAAATTCGTACATCCCGGCAACATAAAAGCCGTAAAGTAAAATAGCAACTAAAATTAAAATATGGCCAGATCACAGGAAACATTTAACAAAAAAGAAAACGAAAAAAAGAAGCAAAAGAAAAAGCAGGATAAGGAGCAGAAAAAGGAAGAGCGTAGAGCCAACGCCGAAAAAGGGAAAGGCTTGGAAGACATGATGGCTTACCTGGACGAAGATGGCAATATAACTTCTACGCCGCCGGACCCGAACCGCAAAAAACGCGAAATAAACCAGGAAGACATCCAGATCGGGATAGCCCGGGAAGAAGACCGCCCGCCGGTAGACAAGACCCGGAAAGGCACTGTTACGTTCTTTAACGATTCGAAAGGCTACGGCTTTATTAAGGACCACGACACCCAGGAAAGCATTTTTGTGCACGTAAACGCTTTAACTAACCCTATCAAGGAAAACGACCGGGTAACCTTTGAAGTGGAAATGGGCCAGAAAGGTCCGACTGCGGTAAGGGTGAAACTGGTATAAGCCAGCAACATAATTTTTAAAATAGAGGAGGTGCGGTTATTCAACTGCGCCTTTTTTGTTTTAAGTTTTCTCTCCGCTAAACTGGTGTTTTATCGGAAGGTGAGCATTTCTGCCTTCTGATTATTTTGTTATTTTTGACTCTGCACCTACGTTTATCCGACTAACGGTGGTTGGATAAACGTAGTAGTGTTGTTTATATGGTAGTTGGTGGTAATACAGGAGTAATAAAAATAACAATGATAGAAGATAAAGTACGAAGACCTTTACAGATTGACTTTATTAATCCGAGAGAAATTAGGATGGGCTCTCTGTATAATCTCTGTGAAATCAGGTTGTCAGGCGGGACTAACATAGAATTAGAAAATAATGCTTGGCAAGATTTGGCTCTTTGGTCTGATGATAATAAATACCTAATTCTGGTCAAGTGGAATCTTGAAAAGAATGAGCCAGGGTTTCATTTTGTAACATTTGATATTGCTACAGGTGAAAAAGCAATTAGTGAAAGAATAATGGGCTGTTTAAATTCAATGGATTTTAAAAATGGGATAATAAAGTATAACAAATTCCTTTATACTGGGCAAAAGACTGAAGACGGTGAATTGATTGGAAATATAGATGATGAATATACTTTACAACAGTTTTAAATAAGCACTTCCACCAACAAAAGCTAAAAACCATTAAAACGTTTTTTAGCCCAGCCGTTGAGTGTAATTAGAATTAATGAAAAAAGTATCAGCTATAATTTTGATAGTCTGCTTATTTGTAGGTTGTGGGCAAAAGGATGATAATTCTCAAGCTATTTTAAATGAGAATGAGGAAAGGATTATCTGCGGAAACGACTTAGAACAACAAGGATTAGCTAATAATACTTGCCTCGTTTGCCATACCGACTTAGGAATAGATGATGTACTTACCACTCGGATAGATTTATTTAAAAGAGGTACTGCAAGATTAAAAAAGGATATTTATAGACTAAAAGAAAGTAAAGACCCGCAACACGCACAACTTTTGGACACTTTGACCACCAGTGAAATTAACTGTGTCGTTGATTACCTTATGAAGTTTAAAGAAACACAGCAATAAGAAACAAAAATAACTAAACTCAACAAAACCGATAGCATATTAAAACGTGCCATAGCCCAGCCGGTTGTGGTGCATTAAATAATGAAAAGGAAAAGAACATTTATAGTTATTGGCCTATTAGTCATCTTAATTTCACTATTTATAACCGACCCAGTTTTCAATCAGATTGTTAAGTATTATAACCAAGAAGTTCAATACGAATGGCGAATTTTCAACAATCTGTTTTGCTATTTAAAAACTGCTGGACATTGCTATACAAATGAAGTAAATAGAACAAATGCTGAAATTGAGCTTTACAGACGGCTTCTAGACAATTACAATGGACAGGAAAATATTGAAAAGAAATTGTCACAGGTTGTAAAATCCTCTTACCGATTCGAAAGAACCTATACAGATTTAACAAATAGCCAAACAGTAAAAATGGATTCTCTTTTAAAATACAAGGACCAAATTTTTGCTCCCATAGTTTTAAAATAGAAAACCGTACCACAACAAAACCTAAAGCACATTATAACGCGCCATAGCCAAGTCCGTAAGCAGCAAACCATTAAACATCTCACTGCTTTTAACGGTAACATATCAGAGGGAGCTAACTAAATGCTTAGACTATGGACAAAATATTTTTCAGCGATTGGCAAAGTCTCATACGCATCTTCATTATATCTATTGCAGCTTACCTGGCATTAGTTTTCATCCTGCGGATATCCGGAAAGCGAACATTATCGAAAATGAATGCTTTTGACCTGATCGTAACCATAGCCCTTGGCTCTACGCTTGCCACGGTCATCCTGAATAAAAATGTCACCCTTTCAGAAGGCGTACTGGCATTTACATTACTGGTATTTTTACAGTACATTATTACCTACTCGTCGGCCCGAAGCAGCCGCGTAAGCCAGCTGGTAAAATCGGCCCCTACATTAATGGCGTACAAAGGGGAATTATTGCAGAAGAATATGCGCTCGGAAAGAATTGATGAAGATGAGGTTTGGGCCGCTTTAAGAAAAAAAGGCTATAGTTCGCTGTCTGAAACGGATGCCGTTGTTCTGGAAACAGATGGAAGCCTTACTGTTATAAAGCGAATTACAGATCCGGAGGCGCCAGCCGTCAAGGTACTCTTAAAATCGGCACGGTAACTTCCAATTAGTAGATTCCGTTAGAAAAACCAAAAAGATTGTCTGCAAGTATCTGGCTTAAGCAAAAGACAAGTAAGGTTTATAAAAGCATCGCTTTTATTCCTTTCCTTGTGGTCTTATTTTTCCTTCTCCTCTCAGTTTCAATGATTTATCTGGACTATTCAGATACAGGGAAAGATTTAAAAGCTGCTACAAACTGGATAAGACTCAAAGACCCATCTACCGCCCGGACCATTGTTTCTGTAATTGCAGCCGGTTTGATATCGCTCACTGTATTCAGTTTTTCAATGGTGATGGTTGTTCTGAACCAGGCTGCCTCCCAACTGTCTAACCGGGTTCTTGATAAATTAGTCGGCAACCGGTTTCATCAGTTTATCATTGGATTTTATATCGGCGACATTATCTACGCGCTGCTGCTATTAACTTCGATCAGGGATGTAGAATCTGGTATCTATGTTCCGGCACTTAGTACGTATTTACTTATTTTACTTTCGGTCTTTGCTATATTTCTGTTTGTTCTATTCCTGCACTTCATTACGCAGACTATTAAATACACTACCATCATCAGGCGCATTTACAAGCAAACGCTTGTTTCGATGAAGGAATCATGCTTTCTGGAAACCGAACCTGACATTGCACCGGCCCAGCAAGGACACCCGGTGTACTCAGACAGAGCAGGCGTTTTCGAAACATTTGACCGGCAGCAAATGGCAAAGCTTGCCAGGAAAAATAATTGTGTAATAACTTTCAGGTATCCAACAGGGCATTTTGTGCTTGAAAACGTCCCGATTGCAGACGTGTATTGTTTAAAGGAAACCGTAACGAAAGAGCTTGAAAGCCATATTCTTTCGAACATCTCACTGGTTGATGAACCTTCTGTTGACATTTATTTTTACTCAGGCTTCAGACAGTTATCGGAAATAGCCATTAAGGCGCTAAGCCCGGGCATCAACGACCCCGGAACTGCAGCAGAAAGTCTGCGGGCATTGTTTGCTTTGCTGGCGTACCGGTATAAACACTTTCCCGACAACAACATCAGAGACAAGCATGGAACAGTAAGGGTTGTAACAAAAGAAATGTCTTTTGATGAAATCTTTCAGCGCTACATTGTACCAGTGTGGGACTATGGCAAAGACGACAGAAACATCCGTAACCAAATGATTGACCTTCTTTTGCAGCTACAATACATTGGTAAAAGTGCTACTACCCAAAAATTTCTGGCGCAAATTCAGAGAAAACCATTCCGGGAAGATGAATACCCTGCGTGACAGTAGATTTACTTTGCTATGAAATTTGAAAGGCTCTTGTCCGAACAAAAAGGGCTGCTGCTAACAATACATTTCTGCAAAATTGACTGAAAGATGGCTTAACAAAACCAAAGTATGTTCAAGTTTATCAATTAAGTAGCAGGACTAAAATAACCGCATAATTAGTGCCCGAGCAAATAAATTATTAGAATTTGCTTTATGGGATTTGTAATCCCGGCTTAACCGAGCCGTGGAATTTGTAAGCCCACTTTCTAAAAGTTAACCTTGCAATGCACCAGAAAGAAGAAACAAGTGAATAATCTTCTGAATTATACACCCTTGCTTATTTTTGGCCTGAATTCTAATATCCAGCTACCAATATCTTTTTACTTAGTTTAACTGGCAGGCCACGGACTTCCGCCATTGCAGAAATGCATTGTTTGGCAGCAACCAAACACAAAATTCATCACAGCCAGAAGATCAGCTTATTGGTTTATATAAACTTTCTGAACCGGCAAGTCGGCAGGAGTCTGCCATTCTTCGGCACCTTTAATGCCACAGGCTGCTGCATCAAAACGGGGGTCAAGCCCCAGCTTGCGCTGGCGCTGGTAATCTTTCAGTGCTTGCAGGGCAGGTTTCTGCAGTAAAAAAATGGCAATGATGTTCAGCCAAGCCATTACACCAACCCCAATATCGCCAAGTACCCAAGCCGCTTCGGCTGTTTTTACGGAACCATAAAATGTTGCCAGCAGCATCAGGCCTCGTAATGCCCATAGTTTCCATACCTGCAATCCCCGCTTGTTCAGGTAGCTCAGGTTGGTTTCTGCTATGTAGTAATACGCCATTAAAGTTGTAAAGGCAAAAAAGAAAAGCGCAATAGCTACAAAGGGCGCTCCCATGGCCGGAAAATGATAGCCAATGGCTTGCTGGGTATACTGGGCGCCGGCGCCTACGCCCGGAATATTCTCGACGTGAAAGCCGCCCGCCGGATTCGCAACATTATACTGACCGGTAAACAAGATCATGAGGGCGGTGGCCGTACACACGAAAAGCGTATCTACATAAACCGAAAACGCCTGCACCAGCCCTTGCTTGGCCGGGTGAGTGACCTCGGCTGCCGCCGCCGCATGGGGTGCAGTTCCCTGGCCTGCCTCGTTTGAGTAAATTCCCCGTTTTACTCCCCAGCTAACCGCCATGCCGAATAAGCCGGCAAAGGCCGGTTCCAGATCAAATGCCGACCGGATGATCAGGCCAAAAACTTCGGGTACCTGGTGTATGTTCATCAGGATTATTACGGCAGCCATGAGAATATAGGCAGCAGCCATGAAGGGCACCATCAATTCGGCAACCCTGCCGATCCGCCTCACGCCGCCAAAAATGATAAAGCCCAACAAAACGGTTACCGCGCCACCTGTTACTGCCATAGGAACCGAAAAGGCATTGTGCATACCAGAGGCTATGCTGTTGCTTTGCACGCCCGGCAAAAAAACGGCAGTGCTTAGGATAGTGGCAACAGCAAAAATAACGGCGTACCATTTCAGCCCCAATCCTTTTTCAATATAGAAAGCCGGGCCGCCGCGGTACTGACCGTCTTTTACCTGCTTGTAAATCTGCCCCAGGGTTGCTTCGATAAAGGCAGAAGCGCTGCCCAGGAACGCAATTACCCACATCCAGAAAATAGCGCCGGGTCCGCCCATTGCAATGGCCGTAGCCACGCCGGCTATATTGCCGGTTCCTACGCGGCCTGCTATAGCCAGCGAAAATGCCTGAAAAGAGCTAACTCCCTTAGCAGATGCCTGTCCCTGAAAGAGCAAGCGGATCATTTCCCCAAAATGGCGAACCTGCAAAAAGCGGGTGATAACTGAAAAATAAACTCCGGCTCCAAGACAAAGTACAATAAGGGCGTTACTCCAGACTACATTATTAATTGCGTTTATGATATCTTCCATTAAGCATAGAAATTTGAGCAAAGCGATGGTTGAGCGATGACGACACTCAAAAAGTGGCCAATTATGCGCTTCCAGGTATTTATTCCAGGTTCCGCCCCCGACAGAACAATCTTTTCCAGTTATTTCCTGCTTTTAAAGGCCGTCAGGGCAGCCTTTCGATGCGCATTAAGCATGCAACAGTGGTAAAAACCAGGTCTTTAATAAAGACAAAAACGGAAAAGTTAAGCAATATAACGAATTAGCCATGTAATTGAAAGGATTTCCGGCAAATGGAATAAAACAAGGCTTGCACAGAAATAAGATAAGAAGAAGCTATTTCACGCTTTTAGAACAATAGCGAAAACTGAAGCGCCATTTTCCACAATGCCATTTTTGCTCTTTTATAAAGGGCCGAACTTTTACAAACACAAAGCAACGAACACGCTGCTAATTCCGACTTGATTAGAAACTGGCTTATTATTTCACTTTAAAACAGGGTCCTATGCGTAAACTTCTACTATTCTTCGTTTTCTGGTTTTACTTATCTCCGGTTATTTCCCAGGCACAGGGTATCGGTCCCATGCACCTCCGGTACCATAGCCCGGGCGTGACCAACCATCTGGAGCTGATTGCTCAGGTGATGATCCCCTCTCAACCTTCCTATCGGATCAGCCATGATTCCTACATCAGCAACGACACCCTTTATGTAGCTACCTGTTATTTTGCCGGCATGCAAACCGCCCCCATAACGTTTACCGATACCATTTCGCTGGGCTCAATAGCTGCCGGCATTTCTACGCTTCATTTTAAGATTTCTGATTCTGTATCTCCGCAGTGTATAGTGGTTAGTTCAGTTACTAAAATTCAGCCCTTTGCAATTCTTGGACCTACCGGCATAAAAAGCGACTTAGAAAAACCAGTCCTAGTAATTTACCCCAACCCGGCTAAAGATTTACTTTTGGTAGAAAATGCAGCGATCAATGCTTTCGCGATCCGGGATATTTCGGGCAGGCTGATCCGAAAACAGAATTTCTTCCCAGAGCTGGACCGGAAATTAGATGTACGTTTTTTACCGAAGGGAATTTATTTACTGGAGCTTCATACGCTTAACGGCTCTGTACTTACCAAAAGACTGGTAAAAGAATAGTAGAAATAAAAAACAGATTTTACCCTTAAATCCTACCGTTTTCTTTGCTTCTGAAATAAAAAAGCCGCTCCGAATTTCTTCCGAGCGGCTTTTTGCCGTCATAAGATACCGTTTTTAGGCAACCATGGCTTTCCATTTCTGCGGTTTGGAATTCTGAAGTCAGCAGTTAGTTTAGTTAAAACTAATTGAAATGTTATTTCTTGCTACACCATTTTTGTTTAGTTTGCATCTTAACAGCACCCAGCAAATGAGATTAATACACTGGTCAGGGTTTATTTCTGCTGAATTTTGCTGAGAAGATAAGAAGCCCAACATGTTCAGATCGAAAGAGAAAGCCTTAATTCTGAAAAATTGCCATCAGCAGAAAACCGATACCTTTTACTTCGGCAAAATTGAACGCTACTTTTTAAAAAGCGACAAAGTAAGCTATAAGCAGGTAATTTCCGTGAAAACCTTTCAGGACCTCGACTTAGATGAAATTTTTATGCTAGCCGACCGGACTATTTCCAGGGTTGGGCAGCAATTCCTTTACCATGTTCTAAGAACAATACCAAAAGATGAAACAAGAACAGCAAGGTTTGAAAGCCTTAAAGAAACTTTCCGGGCAGATGCAGCGCTGAAGCAAACCACGCTGAACGAACTTTACCGCCTTCGCAAACCAGAAGCTTATTACATTGCCTCCTTATTCCAGGAAGAGCATATTCAGAAACCCAAATGGTACCGGCTCATTCCAGTACTTTCGGTTTTGAGTTTTTGCACGGTTTTGCTTACTGTTTTCTATCCGCAATTTTTGTTTCTGCTGCTCATTTTGGTAGCCGGCAACTTTATTATTCATTACTGGAATAAAAATAACCTTTACCAATATGCTGGTAGCATCCCGCAATTGCTCACCCTGAACCAGGTGGTCAAGAATCTGCTTAAAACCAATGCCTTTCCCCAAACCGAGAATGTAAAGGAAGCAACCCGTTGCCTGGATGGTCTTGGCAAACACATGCGTTTTTTCACAGTAGAAGCTAAAATGCAAGGCGAATTAGGCCAGCTTAGTGAAGCAATTTCTGAATTAATAAAAGCAATGTTCCTGCTGGAACCGATCATGTTGTTTCATGTACTGCAGAAACTGGAAAAGCATCGTACGCAAATGGAGACGCTGTTTATTTTTGCAGGGGAAATCGATACCGCTTTATCCATCGATACTTTTGGTAGCAGCCTGCCTTATTTTTGCAAACCGGAATTTACCCAAGACGCCGAAAAATATTTAAGCGCTGCTGAACTTTACCATCCTTTAATTCCGGATGCAGTCGCCAATTCCATAATTCTTGAAAACCAGTCGGCCTTACTAACCGGTTCCAATATGTCCGGGAAGACCACTTTTATCCGGGCTATCGGGATCAATGCCATTTTTGCACAAACGTTAAATATTTGCTTTGCCCGCGAATTCAGATTACCCCGTCTTAAGATATTCTCGGCCATTAGAATTTCCGATGACCTTTTAAGCGAAAAGAGCTACTATTTTGAAGAAGTAAATACCATTAAACAGATGCTGGAAGAAAGCCGTACAGGCTACCCAAATCTGTTCCTGCTCGATGAATTATTTAAAGGAACGAATACCTTTGAACGCATTGCGGCCGGCAAATCGGTACTCAGCTATTTAAGCAAAGAAGCCAATTTTGTTTTTATTTCAACCCACGACCTGGAACTGGCGGATTATCTGCAGGAAACTTATAACCTTTACCACTTCACCGAAACTGTAGCAAACGGTACTATCTTATTCGATTACAAAATTAAAACCGGCAGACTGAAAACCACCAACGCCATCCGGATCCTGGAACTGAATAATTATCCGGCGGAGATTATTGAAGAAGCGAAAATGTTAGCGGAAACGATGAGAACCGTACAGGCGCTGAACTAGAAAACCCGAATGGTTCCTAAAGTTTTATTTGTCGGGTAAAAGCAGGCTGAAGGAAATGGTTTGTTATTTTCAACTATGCTCATACGTTTATTCGCCTAATGGTAGTTGGATAAACGTAGTTATGTTGTTTATTTGGTAGTTACCTGTCATAAAAAATATAATTGAGAAGAAATCTTAAAATTTTAGTAGTAGCAGTTAGTACTGCTATATTAAATGACTTAATGATAAGGTATGGTTATAAAGTCCTCGATTATACCTTTATATTTATTTGTCAAATAACTATTGAGTTTATTGCTGGTTACCACATTGGAATTAAAAATAAAGCCATAAAGAGTGAGAACCAAAGAGCAATTGGGATAGGATTGATTATTGGTGCCACACTGACAATAATAGAAGGATTGATTATTCTGGTTAATATCATGAAAAATTGGCGTGGTTGAAAAAAAATAGAACTAATAAAATTACAAAAGGTAACCACACATTTACGATAGCTCCGCCACCGCAAAGCCAAGTCCGTTAGCAGAGATAAATCAACCAAAAAAGCCGCTCCGAATTCCTTCAGAGCGGCTTTTTTGGTTCTATGAAATCAGCTTAAGCAACCATGGCTTTCCGTTTCTGCGGTTTGGAATTCCGCATACCGTCTTCCGGGGTTTTGCCTTCTACGTAGCGGCGGTAAATGGCTAAACAGAAACCGCCGGTCATTACGAAAACGCCGATCCACATGATGCTGATGAACGGTTTTTCCATGGCTTTCATAATGATGTAGTCTTTCTGGGTAGTTTCTACGCCGAAGCTGAATTTGTTCTGCACCGGGTCGATGTTGTTGAACGTGATCCGCACGCCCAGATCATCCACTTCGTCCGGAATGCGGCCTACCAGTTTGTCTTTGATCACGAAAACCGGGTGGATGTGGTATTCCTTGTCTTCGCCGAAGATCTTCATATCGGCTTGTACGGCCACGTCGCCGGCAGTCAGGTTCAGGTCTATGCCCTGAACGGCATTGGTTTTCTCCAGACCATAAAGCACAGCCACGTAATCGTTAATAAAGATCGTATCCTTGATCCCGATCAGGTGTTCTTTAACTTCGCTCCAGGTTCTTTCTTCGTCCGGTTTCGGAATAGAAGAAACGTGGGTGTAAAGGTCGCGGTCGGCAAACACTTTCACATCCGGAGAAGCTAAAAGGCCCATTTCCGGGTTTACCTGGGCGCGCGGCCACAAGGTAAATGTTTTGCCGTTTTTCTGCTGGTATTCTACCTGGTAATAGGTATTTTCCGGGTAAATTTCTACAGTATCGCCGGTTTTGTGCACCACCTTGCCGTCAATTTTCAGGTCGGTGCGGGCAAGCGCTTTGTACGGATCGTGGGTCTGGAAGAGCACCTGCTTGTTCACGTAATCCGGGAAATCTTTCACTTCCAGGAACTGGCCTTTGTAAGTTACTTTATACCCGTTCATTTCCAAGGGCTGGTTGCGCCATAAGAGCACGTTGTCGCGGTTCATTTCATCCGGGAATTCGCGGGAATAAAGCAGGCCCGACATGTTTTCGGAAACTACTTTGGAATAACCGGAAGAATACAGAATGCCCAGCAGGATCATGGCCATCCCGATGTGCGCAATGGCGCCGCCGGAAAGCGTTACTTTCTTCTGGATCAGGGCCAGCATCATGCTCAGGTTCGAGAACACGGCAAACAGCGAGGTTACCAGCAGCACTACATAGATCCATTCTTTGGTTACATCCGTAGCCGGAATCCAGCCCATTTTACCGGAAAGCAGCACCAAGGCCGAGAACAGGAACGTAAGAATTAGCGGAATGGATAAGGCATTACTGATGCTTTCCTTGTCGGTTTTACGGTACCAAAGCACCTGCGCAAACCCGGACAGTACGGCAATACCTACCCCAACCCAAAGCTGGAATTTGGTATAGTGCCCGATCTGGTCGGCCGGCAGGGCAGCATTGGTTTTCAGCCCGATAAAGCCCATAAAGGAATTATAAACCGGAATGGAAGTGGTAACCAATACCTGGAACGCGCCCAAGCAAAGCACAGCCGCGCCAATGAAAACCCAAAGCTCCGCGCTGTAAGTAGTAAGTTCTTTCTGGGTGGCCGGAATGCTTTTCCAGCGGTAAATCATCAGACCGGCTGCCAGTACCACGAAAGCCGCCATATAAGTAAACAGCTGACCGGATAAACCTAAGTCGGTGAATGAGTGTACGGAAGCATTGCCTAAAATTCCGCTGCGGGTAAGGAAGGTAGCGTACAGCACCAGCAGGAACGAAACAATTACCAGCAGGTACGTGGTGCGTAATGCCGATTTGCTGCGCTTGTAAATGACCATGGTATGGGCGGCCGCAATTAAAGTCAGCCACGGAATGTACACCGCATTTTCAACCGGGTCCCAGTTCCAGTAACCGCCAAAGTTCAGCGTTTCGTAAGCCCAGTAAGCACCCATGATAATACCCACGCCCATGATCATGGCTGCGAATAAGGTCCACGGGAAAGCTGGTTTCAGCCATTCTTTGTATTCGCCTTTCCAGAGTCCTGCAATGGCAAAAGCAAACGGTACCAAAGCAGCGGCAAAACCTAAGAACAGGGTTGGCGGGTGAATAACCATCCAGTAGTTCTGCAGGAGCGGGTTCAGGCCGGTACCATCTTTGGGAATAAAGTTCGGATCCAGTTTAAATACCGGGGCATCGGGCATGAAATCGCGCATCAGGATAAAAGGCGAAGAACCGATCTTCAGGTCGCCGATCACTACCCCCAGGATCATGGAAGTAAGGAAAAGCTGCACAAACGCGAAAACCGCCATGGCCGGCGCTTCCCATTTGCGGTTAAATTTTATCAGCATTAAGCCTAAAAGCGTATGCCAGAAGATCCAGAGCAGGAAGCTTCCCTCCTGGCCTTCCCAGAAACACGAGATCATGTAATGGGTGGGCAAATGGTTGGAAGAGTGGCTCCAGGCGTAATGGTATTCGTAGCGGTGGCTGTAAATAATTTCGAACAAACTGAAAATGATGCCGAAGACCGCAACCACGTGCACGATAAAAGCACCGCGGCCCAGCAATTTCCAGTCCAGGCGATCCTGCCCCAGGGGCTGCCTGAAAGAGGCCATAAAATAAGCCAGCGCCGAAACGATTGCCGCAACAAACGCCAGGATCACGCTAAAGTGCCCTAAATCGCCGATAAATGTATTGATCATTATTGATATAGTTATGAGTTAAAAGTTATGAGTTATGAGTTAAACAGCTATGAACAACTCATAACTTTTAACTCTGAACTCTTAACTATAAAGCTGCTGTCGCAGGTTTTTTCCCGTCTTCGGCTTTGATTTCGTTTTCGGTGTATTTGGAAGGGCATTTCAACAGGATCTTGTCGGCTACGAACACGTCGTTTTTCATATTGCCGGTAATAACCACCTGTTCTGAACGCTCGAAATCCTGCGGCATCGGGTTGAAGTACACCACTTTCTGTTCGAGCTTGTTTGTATCGGAGAGGATGAAGCTAAAGTAGTTCGGATCTACCAGCGGATCGTATTGCATGCCTACAATATGGCCGGCAGGATCTTTTTTCAGGCGGCCTACCACGTGCACTTTTTTACTGTTGCCGTCTTCGGCCAGTTCCTTCGCTTCTTTAAACGAAACATAGGTGCTGGCATCGCCGGCGGTGGACATGATAATACCAATTGCCAGGGCAATGATCACGATCCCGATAATGTGCGTCTTTTTCATAATGAATTTATACTTTCTGCGCTTGCGCCACTAACAACATAAAGGCGTTATTAATTCAGCAGCGCGACTTTTTTACTCTTTTTTATCTTTAAGAAGAAAGTAGAAGGATAAAAGATTAAGGCCTTTATTCGGGTTAAACCCTATTGTTCTTATCCTTCTACTTTCTTCCTTTTTCTTTCATCGCAGCTTTATCCGCGAACCTGTTTTTCCAGACGGCCAAGTTTGCGATCCAGCATGATCAGGAAAATCAGGATCCCGATCAGGATGATGCACAACACGGCTACCACTACATAAATTTTTCCTTCGGCCCGGAGGGTATCCGCCATTTCGATGGTTTCCGGTCTTTGGGCGAAGGCCGGGTTTACGCCCAGCAGCAGCAAGAGCAGAAATACGGCGCGGGCCACAATATTTTTAAGCGTTTTCATATAAGCGGAATTTAAGATTTTCGAAGCGCACACAAAGCGTTAAGATCCAGATACCTAAGCCGATCCAACCGAGTACAGCCGGGTAAAATACCAGGCGCATGTTGCTGTCCAGGTCGTAAGCGCCAAAGCCGGGGTTGCCGCCGTTGCCGGGGTGCAGGGAATCGGTAAGGCGCGGCAGAATGAACAGCAGGGGAATTAAGGCTACAAAGGCAAAAATGTTGTACACGGCACTGATGCGGGCGCGCTGCTGCTGTTCGGCAAAAGAGCTGCGCAATACCAAGTAAGCAAAATAAATAAGCATACCAATGGCCGCTCCGTTCAGTTTCGGGTCGTTCACCCACCAGTCGCCCCAGGTAAAACGGGCCCAGCACATGCCGGTAAGCAAGCCCAGAATGCCGTACAAAATGCCCACATGCGCTGCTTCCCTGGCTACAATGTCGTTATGGATGGTCGGGTTTTTCAGGTATTTAATGGAATACACCACCGAAATGCCCAGGATCACGATCATGCCAAACCACATCGGCACGTGAAAGTAAAGGTTGCGGATGCTTTCGTTCAGGATCGCCAGCCGCGGCACGTCGCCCAGCAGGCCCATCGTAACCGCATAAAGCAGCAGCAGCACCGTCACGATTTTCCACCAGTTTTTCATTTCGTTGTTCGTTGTTCGTTGTTCGTTGTTCGATTTTTGTCGCTTCCCGAACTCCGGGTTTTACTTTAAATTTAATCTCTTACCTGCGGATAACTAATCACTAATCATTATTCACTAATCACTATCAAACTAGGTTCGCCAGAGGTATGGGAACAGCATATAAGAGGTTGCAATTACAATTACATTAATAGCGCCCAGGGTTCCGAGTTCGTCCATGCTCAGGCTGCGATCCAGGCCGTCTATGGCGTTTTTGGAAAGGCTCATGAGCATTAAAAGCATAGGCGCCATTACCGGAAAACTCAGCACGGCCATTAAGGCGCTGCTGTTGGCGGCTTTGGCGGCAATACCGGAAATAAGCGTAAGCGAGGTAGCAAACCCTAAAGCCCCCAGCAAAATCGAAACGAGGAACATGGGCACATCTTGTACCGGGTTGCCGATAATTACCGCGTAGAAAAGAAAGCAGAGCAGCGCCAGTACCAGCATTAAAGCCGCGTTGTAGGCAATTTTGGCCAGAATAACGCCCTGGGGACTTACCAGACTGTAGAAATACAAGAGGCGACCGCGGTTTTCCTGGGTAAAGCTTTTGGAAATGGCATTCACGGCGGTAAAAAGCAGGATGATCCAGTACAAGGCATTCCAGACCGGAACCTGCAGGCCGCTGAAACGCAAACTGAAGCTCAGGTAACAGATATAAACCGTGCTGCCTACATACAACAGCATTCCGTTGAAGGCATATTTCTGTCTCCACTCCAGAATGAAATCTTTCTGTACCAGGTAAATAACTTCTTTCAGCAACACGTTTTTCAACTTTGTTGCAAAGGTACAACAGAAAAGTTTCGAAAACAGTAAAAACCGTTTTATTCCGGAATGACAATTGTCACTATCCTTTGTTTCTAATCAAACAAAGCAGGTAAGTTTTCCGGACAAAAGACAGGCGTGAAATTCATTGATTTCTGGAGGCTTGGGTTTGCAAAAACAAGAAATTAAACAACAAATACCGAGCTCTTCCGGACATCTTGGTCCGGAAGCTTCCTGGCGGGGACATCCTTGTCCCCGTCTGTATAAACGCGGACGCAGACGTCCGCAGCAGATAGGTTTCGAACAGAGATGTCCGAAACAGCTAAAGCAGTTATAAACTACACTTATAAGAAAGGCGGAGAGTTCGATTTGAGCGGTCAGGTGTAGTTCTAAACTATACCTTCATATTAACTCTTATTGCTATACAAAAACAATAATTAGAGTGTAGTTACCAATTACATTTAGAACCTGCTTGTGGTATACCTTTCCCAGGCTGCCAACTCAGACATTTAAGAAAAAGAACGCTACCATTTCCGCTCCAAAAACTCCAGCCCTTCAACCGCCTACCCGCCATTATGTTTTGTTTTCATACCTGAAAATCAGCTTTTAACAATTCAATAATATTAACAATCCTTTCTTAACTTATTCATAATTTGGGCTTAACAGTGCCGTAAAAGTGCCGCCGTAAGTTTGTATTGAGACTAAAGCAATACTTCTTATGAAAGCAAATCTATTACTAATCTTAGCCTGCATCGGCATTTCCCTGCAAGGGTTTGCCCAAGGCACCGGAACCCTGGCCGGTAAGGTAACAGACAAAAACACGCAAGAACCCGTTATCGGCGCCGTGGTTTTCATTACCGGGTCCAACCGGGGTACCACTACCGACCTGGACGGCAATTACTCCCTGAAACTACAGGAAGGTATTTATAAGATTGCCGTTACTTACATTTCTTACAAGCAAAAAACCTTTGAGAACATCCGGATTGAGCCCGGCAAAACCACCACGCTGAACATCGGCATCGAGGAAGACAACAAGCACCTGAACGCAGTAACCATTGTGGGCACGCGCCAGACCAATACCGAAATGTCGCTGATCTCGGAGCTGAAGGAAAGCGAAATTGTGGTAAGCGGGGTTTCCGGCGAACAGATTGCCAAATCGCTGGACCGCGATGCGGCCGAAACGGTGAAACGCATACCGGGCGTAACGGTGATGAACAACAAATACATCTACATCCGGGGCTTGAGCGAACGCTACAATACCGTGATGCTGAACGATGCGCTTACGCCAAGCACCGAGGTAGATGCCAAAGCCTTTTCCTTCGACATTCTGCCTACGAGCGTGATAGACCGCATTATGATCTACAAAGGCGGCTCGCCGGAACTGCCGGGCGATTTTGGCGGTGGCGTAATTAAGGTTTACACGAAGAACTTCGCCGACGAAAACACCACTACGTTGAATCTTTCGGGCGGCTACCGTTCTGGTACTACCTTCAAAGATTTCAGTTCTTACCAAGGCAGCAATACAGATTTCTTAGGTTTCGACAACGGTTACCGTGCTTTACCGAATTCCTTCCCGACCAAACTTACCAGCCGCACCAGTCCCGAAATGGTAGAGAAACTTGGCCGCGATTTGCCGAACTCCTGGGGCACGAACCTGAACAGCGCCGCGCCGGATCTAAGAATGTCCTTAGGATTGACCCGGGCCATGCGCATCGGGGAAGTGAAGATCAGCAATATTTCCGCGCTTTCTTACAGCAATACCCGTCAGCACATTTCGGTGCAGCGCAACCGCTACTTAGATTACCAACCAGGCCAACCCTTGGAAAGCGAATTCAGCTACGTGGATGAACAATACAACCAGAATGTGCGCTTAGGCTTGATTCATAACTGGGGCATCCGACTGAACAACAACCACAAGATCGAGTTCCGGAATTTATTTAACCAGTTAGGTTCCAGCGAAGTGATCGAACGCAACGGTGTGCAGGAAATTCAGGACAACGATATTAGAAGCACCGCATTACGCTACGAAAGCCGCGGCATTTACTCTGGTCAGCTGCAGGGCACACACAACCTGAACGACGACCAGACCGAACTTACCTGGACCACCGGTTATTCCCGCACCAACCGCAACGAGCCAGATTTCCGCCGCGCCCGCTACCAGCGCACCACCGGCACCAACGACCCTTTCATGCTGTACGTGCCTTATAACCCTGATCCCCAGCAAACCGGCCGGTTCTATTCCGAACTGAAAGAAAACACCTACATGGCCGGTGGCCAGGTAGAGCAGATCCTGGGTGAAAAAGACACTGCCGAAACCGACAACAGCCACAAGATTAAAGTACGTGCCGGTTTCTATGCCGAACACAAGAACCGCGATTTCGATGCCCGCTGGATGTCGTACACCCGGAGCACGAACTTCGACGAATCGATCCGTTCGCTGCCTTTAGGCCAGGTCTTCCAGCCGCAAAACATCAACAACACTACCGGTTTCATTCTGGAAGAAGCCACCAAGCCAACCGACCACTATTCTGCTTCAAGCGACATTTTAGCGGCTTATGTAGGCACTTACATCCCGTTTACTTCCCGCTTTAATTTATCGGGCGGCCTCCGGGTAGAATACAACCGCCTGCAACTGGACACCCGCAAATCGGAAAAGGACATTGTAAAAGTAGACAACCCGACCACCAGTTTCTTACCAAGCCTGAACTTTACCTATAACCTGACGGAGCGCACCATGCTTCGCTTCAACAACAGCATCAGCGTAAACCGGCCGGAATTCCGGGAACTGGCGCCTTTCAGCTACTTCGACTTTCAGCAGTACAGCGAAATCCGGGGAAATGAGAACCTGCAATCGGCTACCATTTACAACACCGACCTCCGCTACGAATTCTACCCCAACCCAACCGAAGCGATTTCCTTCGGCGTGTTTTACAAATACTTTCAAAACCCGATCGAATCGACCATCGAGCCTTCTTCCGAAAACCCGAGCTACACCTTCTCCAACGCCATTTACTCGCAAAACTACGGCGTGGAAACCGAGATCCGGAAATCGCTCTTAGACCTTTTCGAAAACAAACACCTGCAGAATATTTCCCTCGTGCTGAATGCTTCCCTGATAAAATCGGAAGTGAAACTGAACGCTGCCGACGCCGAAGTGCAGGAAGGTTCCCGGCCGATGATGGGCCAGTCGCCTTACATCGTGAATGCCGGCGCTTATTACCAGAACGAGGAAAAGGAATTTGAAGTGAGTTTGCTATATAACGTGATCGGCAAACGGATTTACCTGGTGGGCAATTTCCAGAACCCGACCATTTACGAAATGCCGCGCCACGCCATAGACCTGACTATTTCCAAAAAGATAAACAACCGCTTCGAAGTTAAAGGCGGCATTCAGGACCTGCTGAACCAGAAGGTCCGCATGGTTCAGGACACTGACATGAACGGCAAAATCAACGACATCGACAGCAACATTGCCAGCTACCGCCGCGGCGCTTACACCAGCCTGGGTTTGACTTACAGATTCTAAAAGCACTTTCGGGAATCCCTCCTTGGAGGGTCAAGGGGGAGGTTTTACAATATCAGGTCATCCCGAGCGAAGCCGAGGGAACTTATGGGGGCAGAAGTAAATAAGCTTCACCCTCATTAAAAAGACCTCTGATTCAAATAGACACAACTTTTAATAACGGCTTAATAAGTTCCCTCGGCTTCGCTCGGGATGACGCAATAAGATAAGAAATTAAAAACACCCCTCCGACTCCCCTCAAGGGGAGAGTATCAGATAAATCTCCTGCCCTCCCCCCTCCAAAGGGGGACAGCAAAAACAGTATCAAACTTCAGAAAAAAAACTAAAAGACATTCATTAAACACTCAAAACACAATGGAAAAGACAATGAAAAATTTAGGCAAATTCTTTGTAATGGCTTGTTTAGTAGCATTTACGGCAGCCTGCGGAAAAGACGACGATCAGGGAACGACGGTGGAACCGGGCATCGAGCAACCGGTAGGCACCGAAGAACTTTCCGGCAATATTTCTTCCGACAGAACTTTAAAAGCCAATACCCGCTACGTGCTGAAAGGCTTTGTTTATGTAACCAACAACGCGACTTTAACTATTGAGCCGGGTACTATTATTAAGGGCGATAAAGATACCGACGGCTCGCTGATCGTGGAACGCGGTTCTAAAATTATGGCCGAAGGTACCCGCGAAAAGCCGATCGTATTTACTTCCAACATGCCGAAAGGCCAGCGTAAAGTGGGCGACTGGGGTGGCGTGATCATCCTGGGGAATGCACCGGTAAACCTACCGGGTCAGCCGAAGATCGAAGGCGGCGTGGATCGTCCGTACGGCGGTAGCAATGCGGCGGATAATTCCGGTATTCTGAAATACGTGCGCATCGAGTACAGCGGGATTCCTTTCCAGCCGGGCAATGAAATTAACGGCCTTACTTTGGGCGGCGTGGGTTCCGGAACGGTGATCGATTACGTGCAGGTTTCTTACAACGGCGACGATTCTTTCGAAATGTTCGGGGGTACGGTAAACGCGAAACACTTAATTGCCTACAAAAACGTGGACGACATGTTCGACTCCGACAATGGTTATTCCGGCAAACTGCAGTTCTTACTGGGCGTGAGCGATCCGAAAGTGGCCGACGTTTCCAAATCGAACGGGATTGAAACTGACAACGATTCAAACGGTTCTACCAACCTGCCGCAAACCAAGGCGCAATTCTCGAATGTAAGCCTGATCGGTCCGAAAGCCGATGCCAACACGCAAATAGACGGTAACTTTGGGCAGGGCATTCACTTCAAGAAAAACACCGGCGCGATGGTGCATAACTCGGTAGTTGCCGGATGGCCAATAGCCATTAACCTCGACGGTTCTGGCGTAGTGAACAACGCCAACACCGGAAGCCTGTTCTTTAAAAATGGTTTTATTTCTGGCAACACCCAGAATTTTAAATCGACCGATGCTAACTTCGATTTCAATGCCTGGTTCACAACCCACAACAGCTTTACTAAAACTTCAAACGCGGATCTGAAGCTTGAAAATTCATTCAGACAAACAGGCGCTAACTACCTGCCGGGTTCCGGTTCTGAGTTGCTCAGCGGTGCTGACTTCAATGGTTTAGATTCCTTCTTCGAGCGGGTTTCGTACCGGGGTGCTTTCGGCACTACCGACTGGACCCAGGGCTGGACGAACTTCGATCCGCAAAACACGGACTACTAACAGGTTGAACGCATGGTACATTAGAACAGGGTGAAAATTTTAATGTACGCTACCCGCCAGAGCAGCTTAGTCTCCTGCTCTTTAGGGGAAGCCTCGCTGCAAAGCGGGGCTTTTTGCTTTTTGGGCCGGTTTGCTACCGTTTTGTTAAGTGCCGCATAAATGCGCGAAAACCGTATCTTTGAACGTTAGGAAAGTACCAATTGCCCGAAAATGTCTGTTGCCAAGCGCCGTAAAGTTTTGTTTTTGCCCAAGTGGTACCCCGACCGCAAGCAGGACCAGAACGGCAATTTCATTCAGCAGCACGCCCAGGCCGTAGCGCAATATGCCGATGTGGTGGTACTTTTTGCGAACTACGACGATTTTTCCGGCCCCAACCTGATCCAGTTCGATTTCAAAAAAGACAACGGCATTCCGACTTTATACTTTTATTACAAGCAGCGCATTACCGGCATTTCTTTTATCGATAAACCGCTGAAACTGCTGCTGTACTTTGCCTGCATGATGCGGGGTTACCGCCTCGTTTTGCGTTTGTTCGGCCGGCCCGACCTGCTGCATGTACACGTACTTCTCCGCACCGGTTTATTTGCCTGGTTTAAATGCCTGACCGATAACCTGCCTTATATAATTACCGAACACTGGAGTTTGTATTTACCGCAGAATGCCCACCGGATAAGCTGGCTTCGGCGGAAATTAACAGCCATGATCGTAAAAAGGGCAGCTGCTTTGCATACGGTTTCCGGGAGCCTGCTGCAAGCCATGAATCGCCTGGGTTTCCGCAACAAACGCACGCTCGTGATACCCAACGTAGTGGCTACCGATACTTTTTATCCCGGAAACGCTACCAAAACCGCATCAAAAACCCGTTTCCTGCATGTAGCCGTTTTCAACGAAGAAGCCAAGAATTTAAGCGGACTGCTGCGCACCTTTCAGCAATTAACCGCTCTTAATCCGAATGCGGAACTCCGGATAATTGGTTTTGGGCCGGCCGAAGAACAGCTTAAAAAACTGGCACAGGAATTAGGTTTGCTCAACCAAACGGTATTTTTTGAAGGCAAAAAAGAACCCGGAGAAGTGGCCGCCTACATGCGCGAAAGCGATGCGTTTGTACTCTTCAGCAATTACGAGAATTTGCCCTGCGTTTTAATTGAAGCCCTGGCCAGCGGCTTGCCCGTTATTGCCACCCGGGTGGGCGGCATTGCCGAAATGATCGGTCCGGAACAGGGCATTTTAATTCCACCGCGAGACGAAAAGGCCTTGCTGGAAGCCCTGCAATTTATGTGCGCCCACCACCAGGATTTCTCCAAAGCAGCTTTGCGCCAATACGCGGTTAACAAATTCAGCTACCAGGCCGTGGGATGGCAATTTGCCGATCTGTACGAAACCGTTTTACTTTCGCTTCCAAAACCCGACTGATGTTCGAGAAAATTCTGCACACCTTTACTTCGCGGATTGGCATTGCCGGACTGAATTTCCTGATCGTGATCTTAACGGCGCAGAGCTTGGGCGCTGCCGGTCGCGGGGAGATTAGTTTATTTGTGGCCAACCTGGCGCTGGTGCTGCTGTTTACGGGCATCGTGGGCGGCACCGCATTGGCGTATTTAACACCCCGCACCAACGTTTTTCAGCTCCTTTTGCCGGCTTATGTCTGGTCGGCGGTGGTCAGCGGCCTGGTTACTTTCGTCATTTTCCTGCTGAACCAGGTGCCGGCGGATTATGTCTGGCATTTGTTTGGGTTGGCCTTGCTGCAGAGTTTTTTTACGGTGAATGCTACCGTGTTGCTGGGCAAGGAAAAAGTTAAAGTCTACAACAACTTAACCTTTCTGCAAACCCTGCTTTCCGCCCTGATCCTTGCTTCCGGGTTTCTGCTTTTTTCTACCAAAACCATAGCCTTTTACTTTACCGCTTTGTACGGGGCCTATGGAATTTCTACCCTGCTTAGTTTCATATTCCTGTTTCGGACCGGCGATAAGCCCGACTTTTCCGGCTTCCGCGAAAACGTGGCGCAATTGTTTCGTTTAGGCGCTACGGCGCAGTTTTCTAACATTATTACGTTCCTGAATTACCGACTGGGTTATTACTTTCTGAATACGTTTGCCGATGCCAGAGCAGTGGGGATTTTCTCGGTGGGCGTGGCGCTTTCCGAGGCCCTCTGGATGATCGGAAAAAGTATGGCTACGGTGCAATATTCCGCCTTGGTAAATACGGAAAACCAACAAGCCGGGCAAGCCATGACCATTAAACTAGTGAAGCTGAGTTTTGTCGCTACCTTAACCGCCGTATTGGTATTAAGTGTATTGCCTCCTCCGTTTCTTACCTTTGTATTCGGGAAAGATTTCGTCGGGGTGAAACCGGTTATCTGGGCGCTGGCACCAGGCGTGGTGGCTACCGGTACCGGCATGATCTTCAGCCATTACTTTGCGGGCCGCGGGAATTATAAGATCAATAACTGGGCGGCTCTGGTTGGTCTAGCTTTAACGGTACCGGCCTGCTTGCTTTTAATTCCGGAACTTGGTCCGGTTGGCGCCGGGCTGGCTTCAACGTTTTCCTATATGGCGGCCTTTGTGTTTCTATTTTTGAAATTCCGGCGGGAAAGTGGTTTTAACTTATGGCAGTTGGTGCCGGGGAAGGAGGATTTTGGGCAGGTTTTGCAGTTGCTTCGGAAAGGGAAAACTCAGATGTGATTTCGGGGCTATCAGGGAAACCTGACGCAATATTGTGGGGACAGGTCAAGCCCTGTCCGTACATGGGAAATTGGAAATGGGAATCAAGCTTGAGGTTTGCAAATTCTTTTGCATCAGCTTTCTTTAGAGATTCAGGCGAGGTCAAGCCTTAGTAAAAGATCGTTTTGGGCATCGGAACCGAGCATGAAAACGTGCTGGCCGAATTGCTGAAAGCCGAATTTTCGGTAGAAATCAATTGCTTTCTGGTTGTGCTCCCAGACACCGAGCCAGAGTACTTCAGCCCCACTTTGTTTTGCAAGAGCCAGGCAAAGCTCCAGCAGCGATTTTCCGGCCTGGTGCCCCTGGAATTTCTGCAACACGTAGATCCGCTCCAGTTCAGCTTGTTTTAGATTGGGGAGCGTGGGATTTTGGTTGTTGCTTAATTTGGCGTAGCCCGCGGGTTGTTCATTTACATAGGCCAGCAGAAACGTTACCCCGGGTACTTTCAGTTCTTCCCGGATCCGGGCCAGGGTGAAATTTTCCGCCAGGTAAGCCTTCATGTCGGCTTCGGTGTTTTGCGCGGCGAAGGCTTGGGTAAAGGTTTTCCGGCTTAGCGAAAGCAATACTTCGGCATCGTTTTTTGTAGCTATTCGGAGATTTACCATAACCTGTTTTTAAAAATATCTTTTCAAAAAGCCTTTGTCTCTCTAGATTACGAAAGCTTTCAAAATCAGTATAACTGCTCCTCCCCCTACCCCTCCAAAGGGGGACTTTTCCTCTGCTAGTGCCATTTTACTTTTTAAGTAAAAGCGCAATCGGCGTCGCCATCCTGGATGTTTAGGGTTGGCTGTTGCAATAGCAGCGGTGCAAACTTTTTCGAAATAATGTAATGTCGTTTTAAAGGGTGCAGGTACATAAAAGGCTTCGGATTTTGCTTCAAAAACGCTTCCAGTTCCGGCTGAAAAACGGTCAGTGTCCGTAACTTTCGCTTCAGCATTTCCTGTACAATTATCCGGGTTACTGCCTCCATACTTTCGGCATTCGCATACAGGTAAGGCACTTTCAGATCGTTGCCCCGCACGGCTAAAATCAGGAACGCTTGAAGCTTATTTTTAGTATCCGAAATTTTCAGCGGCAGGAACTCGAATTCCTTATCGAAGGCGGAAAAATGGTAGCGTTTGGCGGTGCCGTCTTCCTTCTCCCAAGGCAGCAGCCACGGATTTTGCAGCAGCCAGTTCAGGTCTTCGGCGGTGCGTTTTTCGAGCTGGTTTTGCTGTCTTGCCTGGATAAATCCAGCAAGCGTTTCGTCGATTTCCGTTACCGTTTCCACCTGGTAATTCATAGTTTCCGCAGCTGGTTTCCAGAAGTTCAGGCGGAGCTCGTTCGGGGTATTCAGCAAAACGTTCGGGACCTTCAAAACCGGTTTAAACGCTTGCAGAAACGGGAATTTTTTTGGCAAAAGTTCGTCTAAATTGAAGCGCAAAAAGCAGCGCAGGCCTTCCGGAATCTTCAGGTCCTGAAACTGGCCGGAACGGTCGTAGAGGCCTTTGGCGGCAGGGGTGAATTCGGTAACCAAAATGCGGTTATCCCAGCGTTCGAGCACTTTGTTCAGCAGTTTTTTAGCGATGCCCTGTCCGCGCACTTCCGGATCCACCCACATGCAACTGAGCCAGCCGGCTTTTTCTTTTTGGTCGTTCAGGTAAATGTAATCGGCAAACACGCCCAGGTAACCTGCCATTCTGCCTTCTACCATAGCCAATACCAGAATTACATCATCTTCGGCAACGCGCGGGTTTTTAATATGCGAAAGCGCGCGATGCCTTGAAATAGGCACAACCGGCATCTTTTCGTATTCTTCCGAGCGAATAAACTGAGCTAAGGTTTTGGGGGTGAACTCGCGTAATTCCATGTCAGCGGCGCGTTATTTTATTTTTCCCGAACGGCGCTTTGGCAAGATAATACAAGTATTCGGTTTTAATTAGTTCTTCGGCTGTTTGCTGGGTACCTTCCATGGGAAAACGCTGCAGATGCTGCGGAAAACTGTCGTGCTTTAATCCGGCCGAACCAAACGTGAGCTGCACTTTATTTTCCTGGTAAACTTCTTCGAAAAATTGTTTCGAAACGCCTTCGTCGGTGAACGGAAAAGCGAACCAGCGATAAGGCAAGCCGAATTTTTCGGTAATAAAATCTACGCTTTTTAATGTTTGCTCCAGTTGCTCTTCCAAAGAAACCGTGCGGTATTCCGGGTGGGTATGGGAGTGTGCGCCAATGTAAAAACCTTGCTTTATGAGATCTTCGGTTTGGGCGGTGGTTAAATAAGGCTTTTCCGTTTGCAGGTATTGCTGTAAATCTACTTCCAGAATTTGAGCGAGCTCAGGCAGTATTTCTCTGGAGTTGAAATTAATGACCAGCAGGCTGTTCTTCAGTTCGCCTTCCTTTAGCAGGTTTTGCTCCAGCAGCTTTTGCGCTACCAGTTTCCTTGCTGAATTGCTTACTGTTTTCTGTTCAAGTTTATTGATGAGCACGCTGGCCTGATAGCGGTAGAAAAGGGCCTGATTGTCGTGGAAAGCGGAATTGAGGAAGAAAGCTGCGGGTACGCCTTTTTCTTTCAGGATGGGCGCCACTACGTCGTAAATTTCCCGCAGGCCATCGTCGAAGGTTAGGAAGAAACCGGGCTTTTGCAGGCTTTTTCCTTCCAGAACGATAGCGTTCAGTCCTTCCAAACCCAAAGGCTGAAAATGGCGCAGGAGGTAATCGAGGTCCTGGCGGAAAAGCGTTTCGTTACGGGTCTGGTAGAGGTGCTTTATGTGCGGGGGCGCCTGGTTGCATACCAGATGGTACACCGGCAGGAACAGCTTTTGGTCGCTTACATGAATAAGCTGCGGCAGCGAAACGGCTCCGGAAACGGACTTTAGCAGGTGTTTGGTATAGCGCTTTAGCACAGGGAGATCTGGAAATAAATCTCACAGGTCTTGAAGACCTGTGAGGTTTTGTGGTTGTGGCTTTGCGGTTGCTGGTGTTTTTAACAACAACTTGTAATTTGAAATGAATTACGGGTGAAACACTGGCAATGGTAAAAATCGGGAATAATGGATCCGATAATGTTTGGGCAGGTACAAGACCTGCCCCTACGGTTCAAAATCGGGTATTATCTTAACTGATCGGTACTTTCCGTAAAATGGCTTCCACGAAATCCTTGGTTTTTACGCCGTCGGCTTCGGCTTCGTAGTTCAGGATAATGCGGTGGTTCATCACGTCGGCGGCTACTTCTTTAATGTCTTCGGGTAATACGTAATCGCGTTCGTCGAAGAAGGCTACGGCTTTGGCAGCTAAATTCAGGGCTATGCTGGCCCGCGGCGAAACCCCGAACTGGATGTAGTTCGCGAATTCGGCGAGGTCGTATTCGGAAGGACGGCGGCTGGCGAAAACCAGCTCGATGATGTATTTCTCGAGCATTTCGGAGATCTGCACCTGGTTAATTTCGCCCCGGATGGCAAAAATGTCTTCTTTGGAAAGCACGGTATTCACTTCGCCCCGGTAGCCCATATTGCTCATGCGGCGCATTACTTCCAGCTCGTCGTTCTTTTTCAGGTAGTCGATGTACACTTTCATCATGAAGCGGTCTACCTGGGCTTCGGGCAGCGGATAGGTCCCCTCCTGCTCTACCGGGTTCTGGGTGGCCAGTACTAAAAACGGCAGGTCGAGGCGGTAGGTGGTTTCGCCGATGGTAACCTGCTTTTCCTGCATGGCTTCGAGCAAGGCGCTCTGCACTTTGGCGGGCGAACGGTTAATTTCATCGGCCAGGATCAGGTTGGAAAAGATCGGCCCTTTTTTTACTTCGAAAGCCGAAGAAGCCTGGTTGTAGATCATGGTACCGATGAGGTCGGAAGGCAGCAGGTCGGGGGTGAACTGAATGCGTTGAAAATTCAGATCTAGTACGCGGGAAAGCGTGTTTACGGTAAGGGTTTTGGCCAGACCGGGTACGCCTTCGAGCAAAATATGGCCCCCGGTAAACAAGCCGATGAGCAGGCGGTTTACCATGTACTGCTGCCCGACCACTACTTTTCCTACTTCGGTAAATACCTGCTTTATTTTCAGTTGATGTTCGCGGATGCGTTCTTCGTACGATATTTCTTCGGCTTCCATTACTCGTATATTCGATTGTTCGAGGTTCGTATTTTTGATGCGCTTTATTGCGGGTCGTTCTTCTATAACTGACGTTACGCAAGTTTTTTAAGGCCCCCCTTTGGAGGGGGCAGGGGGAGGATTTTACGTTATTTGATAAAAAAATGATCAGATAAATCTCCTGTCCTCCCCCTGCCCCCTCCAAAGGGGGACTTTTCCCCTGTTTGCTCCACGTAAGATCTATAAGGTGATTCTTTTAAATCAATACGTGGTGAATTTCTAAACGACCGGCCTGGCATCTGAACGCTAATTTACTTTTTTCTGCCGAAACCCTACCATTTTTTAAAGATGAAGAACACGGCCAGCACCATGAACAGGAAGCCGACCACGTGGTTCCAGGCCAGTTTATCGGTACGGAAAATGTAGACGGCCACCAAGGTAAAAACCGTGAGCGAGATTACTTCCTGAATGATCTTGAGTTCGAAAAGCGAGAATGGTCCGCCGTTTTCGCGGAAACCTATTTTATTGGCCGGCACCTGGAAAATATACTCAAAGAAAGCCAGTCCCCAACTGATCAGGATCACGCCTATTAAGCCGATGCCCTGCAGCCAACTTATCTTTTTGAATTGCAAATGCCCGTACCAGGCAAAAGTCATGAATAGATTGGAAAGGGCCAGCAGCAGAATGGTGTATAAAGCCTTCAAAACAATTTATTTACAGAATAAAAAAATGAATCTTTTGCAAGATAAGGGGTTGGTTGCGAAGGTTACAGAACTGACTAATATTTTTGTAACCATTACCCTGAATTCCGGTATAAAAAGAGGCTTTGCTCCAAACAAATACATTTGATTCCCTACGCTTTGCTTCGCTTATTTTGTTAAAACTGCTTTATTCTGCGCGCTAAACCTACAACCTGCAAACTTATGGTTAAACAACTACTTCCAACCAGTTTCTTATTTTCTTCCTATTTCCGACAGCGCCATGCTATCGGTCCGGTTTTAAAAACACTCTGCTTTTTGCTTCTGAACCTGCTTTGGGCAACCCAGCTGCAGGCCCAAACCGTTACCATACCGGCCGGTAACACCGACAACACGGCCGATGTGGACCCCTTCAGCCGGATAACGGATAATCCGCTGGGCAATTATTTTGGTTACGAACGTTCGGCTATTATTTACACGGCGGCAGAAATCGGTACTTCCGGTAATATTACGGCCATCAGCTTTTACCTGAACGCTACCAATACGCCGGCAGCCAGTACCCCGCTACAAATTTATCTGAAGCAAACTTCTGCCAGCGCCTTTACTTCATCCACGCTGGTTTCGGCCGAAGAAACCGGCGCTACGTTGGTATTCAACCGGAACGTAACCGCCAGCGAGCTTACACCAAATTCCTGGGTTACGCTTACTTTTACCTCGCCTTTTACCTATTCCAATGCCAGTAACCTGGAAGTGATTGTGGAAACGAACGGCGGAGATATAAACGGCGGCATGGGCGTAGATCCGGATCCAAACTCTAAAACCTTCCGTTTCTCCTCGACTGGTAGCGTAAACCAGTTTCAATACTGGCAACAGGACGGTTCTGCGCCTAATTTTCCGGGCAACCTGCTCGATTACCGGCCTAACACCCAGCTGGTTTTCGGCGCGCAGCCACAGCCCTGCAATGCTCCTACTAACCTCGCTTATTCTAACGTAACGTCCACTTCGGCCAGCATCAGTTTCACGGCAAATGCTACCGGCGCTCCCGGTACGTACGTATTGGAATATGGCGCTTCCGGTTTTACTCCCGGAACTGGTACCGTTGTTAATAATATTTCGAATCCGTACGATTTAACCGGCCTGAGTCCCTCTACTGCTTACCAGTTTTATATCCGGAAGAATTGTGGCGCGGATGGCACCAGCCCTAATGCCGGACCGGTAAGTTTTACCACCGCCGCGCCGCTTACCTGCGATGCCCCAACCAACCTGAATGCCACCAACGTTACTTCTACATCGGCCCAGCTTAATTTCAGCCCAAGCACGACCGGCGCTTCCGGTTCTTACACGCTGGAATACGGTCCGAGCGGTTTTACCCGGGGTTCGGGAACGAGTGTAAGCGGGTTAAATGCTTCGCCTTATAATGCTACTAATTTAACTCCCGGCACCAACTACCAATTCTATGTAACCAAGAATTGCGGTTCCAATAGCACCAGCAGCACTGCCGGACCAGCAGCTTTCACAACTGCAGCTGCCCCAACCTGTAACGCGCCTACCGCGGTAAGCGCCACCAATGTTACCACTACCTCGGCACAGATCAATTTCAGCGGCGGCGGCACCGGCACTTCTTATACCTTAGAATATGGCCCGAGCACTACCTTCCCGTCCGGCACTACTACCACCGGCATGAGCGGCTCGCCTTTCACTTTAAGCAACCTAAATCCGGGCACCTCTTACAGCTTTGTGATCAGAACGAATTGCAGCAACGGCCTTACCAGCGCCAACAGCCCGACCGGCAACTTTACCACTACGACTGCTCCAACCTGTAATGCACCAACCAACCTGACAGCCTCCAACGTAACGGGTACTTCGGCCAGCATTGGTTTCTCGGCCAGCACCACGGGAGCTACCGGTACGTACATATTGGAGTATGGCGCTTCCGGTTTTACTCCCGGAACTGGTACCGTTGTAAACAATATTTCGAATCCATACACATTATCTGGCCTTACCCCGTCAATTTCTTACCAGTTCTACATCCGGAAGGATTGCGGCACAACCGGCTTCAGCGCTAATTCCGGTCCGGGCAGTTTTACCACCGCCGCGGCTCCGCTTGCCTGTAATGCGCCTACCAACCTGAATGCTTCCAATATTACCACCACTTCGGCCAGCCTGAACTTTACGCCTGGCAGCGGCGGTGCAAGCGGCACCTATACGTTGGAGTATGGCCCTAATGGTTTTTCGCGCGGAAACGGTACCGTTGTAGCCAACCTGACCGGTTCACCTTATAATGTCAGCAATTTATCGCCGGGCACGGCTTACCAGTTTTACGTAACCAAAAATTGCGGCTCGAATGGCAACAGTACCACTGCTGGTCCTGCGGCTTTCAGTACTACGGCTGCCCCACAGACCTGTAATGCACCGACCAACCTGACTGCTTCTAGCGTAACAGCTACTTCTGCTTCTATTGGTTTCTCCGCCAGCACCTCCGGCGCTACTGGCACCTACGTGCTGGAGTATGGGCCTTCCGGGTTTTCTGTCGGAAATGGTACCGTTGTAAACAATATTTCAAACCCTTTTAATTTAACTGGCCTTACTCCATCAACTGCCTACCAGTTCTATATCCGGAAAAATTGCGACACAACCGGAGTAAGCGCCAATGCCGGACCGGGAAGCTTTACCACGGGCGCGGCTCCGCTAACCTGTGATGCACCCACAAACCTGAATGCTACCAATGTAAGTTCTACCTCAGCCAGCCTGAACTTCAGCCCGAGCACCAGCGGCGCCAGCGGAACGTATACCCTGGAATACGGCCCGAGTGGTTTTTCCCGCGGAAATGGTACCGTTATTACCGGCTTAACTTCTTCGCCTTATAATGTTACCAGCCTTACCCCGAATACAGCTTACCAGTTCTATGTAACGAAGGATTGCGGCGGCAGCTTAACCAGTACCACTGCAGGCCCGGCTAGCTTTAACACCCAACCAGCGCCTTCCAGCTGCGTAGCCGGTACCTGGCTGGGCACAACTTCCTCTAACTGGCATACGGCCGCTAACTGGTGCAACGGCCAGATACCTACTTCCAGCACCGATGTAATTATTCCGTCCGGAACTACGTTTGCCCCGGTTATTTCATCGAACGCTTTTGCCGATGATATAAATATTAATGCAGCTGCTACTTTAACTATTTCAGCGGGTACGCTTACCGTTGGCGGGCAGTACACCGAAGGCGGCAGGTTAATAAATACCGGCACCGGCTCCCTGGCCTTTACCGGCACCAACCTGCAGCAGGTAGGCAAAGCTGGCAACACGGTTACCTTCCTGAATTTATCGTCCGGACCGGGCGGTATTACCTTGGGTGGCCCGGTTGGGGTTAGAAGATTGCTGACCCTGAACGGCAACCTGGTTACCAATGGCAACACGTTTACCTTAATGTCGGACCCTTCTTTACAGGCCATGGTAATTAATGCACCGGGTATAGTGGTTGGTACGGCAACGGTGCAACGGTATATAAATCCGGGGGTAAACCAGGGCCTCGGGTACCGCCACTTAACTTCGCCGGTTGCTAATGCTACTATCGCGCAACTGAACGATCCGGGAGTAAACCTGGTGGTGAATCCGGCTTACAACACAAATCCGAACCCGGGCACTACCCGCCCTTTCCCTACCATTTTCCGCTATAACCAGGGCCGCTTATCTGGCGCAAAGTCTGACTTTACCTATGGCTGGGAATCTCCTAATTCGTTGAGCGATCCGATGACTCCGGGCCGGGGCTTTACCGTGAACATGCTGCCGGTGCAGGTAACCATTAGTGGTGTGCTGAATAACGGCATTGTTACAACCGGCCCGCTCACCCGCGGAAGTACGGCTAATTCCGGTTGGCACCTGGTTGGCAACCCTTATCCTTCCCCGATCAACTGGGATAAAGTAACGGTGCCGTCCGGGCTGGATAAAGCCGTTTATGTTTACCGTTCTAACGGGCAGTACTCCGGCTTTTATGCCAGCTACGTGAACGGAATCGGTGTGCCGGGAACCAACCTGATCCCGACCATGCAGGCTTTCTTTGTGCGGGTAACTTCCGGAGCGCCAACCTTAACCTTTACCAATGCCGCCCGGGTTACTGATTATGAAAGCCCGGCCTTGTACCGTAAGGCAAATACCGACACACGTCCGCAAGCGGTCCTTTCACTGGGAACTACCGGCGGCCAGCGGGATAACCTCTATATCTATTTTGAAAACGGCGCAACCGCCGGTTTCGATTCGCGGTACGATGCTGCCAAAATACCGAACCCCGGCAACATCCCGACTTTCTTCTCGCTGGCCGGAACCGAAATGCTGGCCATTAATGGGTTGCCAGGCCTGAACGCGGCAACCTCCGTTCCGTTAGGCGCCTGGGTTAGTCAGGCCGGCACATACACCTTGCAGGCCGAACAATTCCTGAATTTCCCGGCAAACCAGCAAGTGTACCTGGAAGACCGCCTGACCGGTACCCGCACGAACCTTCGCCAGCAGAACACTTATACCTTTACCACTACGCAAACTGATCTGGCGGGCCGATTCTACCTGCATTTCGGAGGCTCCGGGGTTAGTGGCCTTGCTTCGGCAAAAGATGGTATGAACCTGGTAGTTTATCCGAACCCGAACCGCGGGCAGTTTACGCTTAGCATGGCGCTACCGGATACCAAACCGGTAGATGCAATGCTATTCAATGCCGTTGGCCAACAGGTATGGCAGAAAAAAATAAATCCAGGGGCAACACATTTGCTAGAGAATATAATAATCAATATATTGCCACGCGGCATGTACACCTTGCAAGTGAAAACTTCTGCCGGAATTATACAGCAAAAAGTAATTATTGAATAAAAACAGTAGGGAAACACTATGAAAAACCTGTTAGACAAAATCGTTAAAACTACGCTTCTTTCCGGCTTACTGGCAGGCGCCGCCCTGGTAGAAGCTTTTGCCCAAGGCACTCCCGGCAACGGCGGCCCAACCCCGGTAGATATTCCGATTGATGGTGGGGCAAGTTTATTGGTTGCCGGCGGCGTAGCCTTTGGCCTGAAAAAGCTGCGCGACCGCCGGAAAGCGAGGTAATATCTGATGGCAAATTTGGGCAGTCGGTAATTACTGTTGTTAACCTTAATCTGAATTATCCTTTAAAAAGAGCTTCCTGCGGGAAGCTCTTTTTGTTTGGAAACCCGCTTGAAAAGATGCCGACATGTTCTGCTGGCAGCTGGTACTATTTCTCTTAAAATATTACCGTTCCGTGCAAAATCTATGATATTCCTGAATATACAGCAACAAGAGCGCTTTGTCCTGTGCTATACCGGTTGTATCTTTTGCAGGAAGTTTCCAGATAATTCCACAAAAACAGTTAAACAAAAAACATTCTCTTGCATCCTCCCTGGAAGTTTTTGCACTCATCTATTAAGACAAATTTTCGCGCAAGGATTTCCGTTAACTTACTAAAAAAGCTCCTTTACTATAATCCTACTTATCTCCGCCAAATTCCTATTAAGAAATTATTTTTATTGCAATATTTTATTTTTTATATAAAATTTAATTCACTACATTTAAAACACTTGTTTTAACATCCAAGCTGCTTCAATAGATTAAATACAAACGTTAATAATTGTTATACAATTAAATTTAAATCTATGTAGTACTAAACTCTACCTCCGCCATCTGTTTCAAGCTTTTCAGCTCTTTTCCCGCCCTTTTTCACTTCCCGAACAAGTTTTAGTTTAACGTATACCGCTTCTCATTTTTGAAAGTGAAAGGTATACCCTTGCCGCGAATTTAATTTCCCATATCTAACTTAAACTAATTTCTATGACGAACATTTTACTCTTCAGAAACAACTTACAACAGCGGGCCAGGAACAAGATCAGGCTGCAGCTGACAAAGGCAAAGCCTCAGTTAAAAAAACAATTAGCAAGTTATCTTTTCCTGTTGGCTGGTTTGCTCCTCAGCCAGAATGCATTCGCCCAAACCACTGTCCTGAATGAAGGCTGGGAGTCGGGAACCAATGGGTGGACTATTGTTAATGGAACCCAGACCAATAAATGGTTCGTTGGAAGTGCCACAGCCGCAACGGGCTCTAATTCGGCCTATATATCCAATAACGCTTCAGGCACAACCCATAACTATTCCACCACCAATACTTCTACTGTCCACTTTTATAAGGACGTAACTTTTCCGGCAGGTGAAACAGACATCACCTTATCCTTTAAATGGAAAAATGCCGGAGAATCCGGATGGGATTTTATTAAAGTATTTTTAGCTCCTACAACTGTTACGCCTACCGCAGGTTCGCAGCAAAGCAGCAATCAAATAGGTTTAACCGATGGCTATGTTTCTTCCAGCACTTTTACGACTGCTTCCTTTAAATTAGCAGCCGCAAACGCCGGTACTACTAAACGGTTAATATTTTCCTGGAGAAACGATGGCTCTGGTGGATCGCAGCCTCCAGGATCAATAGACGATATTCTTATTACCACTGCCCCTGGATCGCCTTTAACGGTGGGAGCTATAACCTTACAGCAAACAGGTGGTTTTGTTAACCGGGGATCTACCAATAACACTATTGCCAGGATTGAGATACCGGTTAACGGTACTACAGGTAATTTAACATTGAACAGCTCAGCTATTTTCAGCCTTAATACCAGCGATGCCGACATTAGTGCGAACGGCGTAAAATTCTGGTCGGGAACTGCCACTGCCCCCTCTACCCAGATCGGAACGGCCCAGAGCTTTTCCGGGGGAAAGGCTAGCTTCAGCAGCTTAAACACTGCTTTAAGTATCGGCTCTAATTATTTCTGGGTAACCTATGATGTTGCTGCAAGCGCTACGCCCAATAACCAGATAGGTGGCTACCTGAGTGCGGGCACTATTTCCATAAGTGCTTCAAACGGAGCAACCGCTCCCGGCAGCCAACCTTCCTCTAACCTTAATCCGGGAACTACCCGCCAGATCAATTTTTATTGCGTTCCGGTAATCTCAACCGGTTGTGGTGGCGACATTTTGAACCGGGTTACGGTTAACACCTTGAACAACAACGCTTCTGGCTGCAACGGAAACGCTAACAGCTATATTAATTACCCGCCATCCACCTATACCACCACGCTGCAACGTTCTACCAGCCATTCGGCTACCGTAAGCGTTACCGGAGATACGGAAGCAGTAGGTATCTGGCTCGACTGGAATCAGGATGGGGATTTTCAGGATGCGAATGAGTTTATGGGCTCTACTGCGGTGCTGGCAGTTGGCGCTACCGCCAACCTGACCATAAACGTTCCGGCAACGGCAAATCTGGGCGCTACCCGCATGCGGGTAAGAGCCAGGTACAATACCGTGCTTACAGCTACCGATGATTGCAGCACTTACACCTATGGCGAAACCGAAGATTATACGATTACTGTAGATCCGGCGCCGGCCTGTCCTCCTCCGGGGAATTTAAGCGTGTCGAACCTGGGTTTAACCACGGCTACTCTTAACTGGGCAGCAACTTCTGCAGCCACCAATGGCTACCTGCTCCGGTATAAGAAAAATTCCGATGCGGCAACTGTTTCTACCTGGGCCACGCCAACTGTATTGGCTGCAGGTACAACTTCTTTTAACCTCTCCAACCTGGCAAACGGTACACAGTACGAGTTCCAGGTACAGTCCGATTGCGGCAATGGGTCGACCAGTTCATTCAGTTCTTCTTTTACTTTCAGTACCCTGATAGAAGGGGCAACCTGTGCCGTAGCTAAAGCAATTACATTATCACCTTCAGGCTACAGCAGCGGCAGTTTAACAACCTGTGGCGCCGGCAACGATTACGGGATATCCGGATCGAGCAGTTATGGGGCCGGGGAAGATTACGTATTTGCCCTGACCGTTACCAATGCACCGGTTACGTATAAATTTACCCTGGGTGGCTCCGGCACTTATAAGAGCTTAACTGCTTTTAATGGTTGCCCTTCCCCAGTGTCCGCTCCAACCAATAGGGTCGGCGGCGAAATCACCACCGGTTCCGGTACAACCGGAAGCGGAACCATCCAGTTTGCCACCAATGGCACTTATTACCTGGTAGTAGACCACTGGCCTTCGCCAACCTGCGGCAACTTTACCTTAGATGTAACTGTGCCACCACCACCGCCAGCTAACGATGAATGCGCCAATGCTGTGCTCCTTACGCCCAATATGGCCTGCACCGCTACTGCCGGAACCATATTCAATGCTACCAATTCAAACATTCCCGCCTCAACCGGCACCGCCGACGACGATGTGTGGTATAAATTTGAAGCCTCGGATAGCAAACAAATAATCACTTTAACCAGCCCTTCCGGTACCGATTTAGCCATGGAAATTTTCTCGGGAGCCTGTGGCAGCCTGGTCTCCAAGCAATCTTCTGACCCGAATACCATGATTGTTACAGGCTTAACGGCCGGACAAACCTATTTTGTTAGGGTATATTATTATTACGGTTCGGTAGCATCGGCAGCTGAAGGGGATTTTACCATTTGTATTCAATCGCCTCCACCGCCACCAGCTAACGATGAATGCGCAAGCGCTATAACGCTTACTCACAGCGGTACGTGCAATCCTACAACCGGAACCCTCTACGGTGCTACCCAAAGCGGTCCAACCGCCCTGAACGGCACCGCCGACGATGATGTATGGTACAAATTTGTGGCTACTCAGACGCAGGCAAACTTTACGGTTGCCTCTCCCGGTTTCATTGATCTGGTAACTCAGGTATTCTCCGGAAGTTGCGGCAGCCTGGTATCCGTGGTAAGCTCCGACCCGAACACCTTCAGTGCTCTCGGCCTGACTGTAGGCAACACGTATTATGTACGCGTATTTTCTTACTCAAGCTCATATATTGCTTCCTCGGCCGCGGATGGTGAATTCAGTATTTGTTTAACCACCCCGCCGGCGCCACTTTCTTACAACGTTTCCCGCAATACCGGAGTAAGCTTTAACTCCATTGCAAACTCGGGCAGCTGCTTTAACTGGACCTACAGCACCACCAGCACCGATGACAACCTTGCCCTTCTGGATCTGGCTACGCTTGGGTTTACCGGATTTTCTTACCAGGGCAATACTGTTTCGGCGCTTAAGGTTTCTACCAACGGTTTCCTGACCTTTAACAGCACTTACAACAGCAGCAGCGGAGCAGGCAACGACTTTACCACTATTGGTTCGGTAGTAGCGCCATTCTGGGAAGACCTGGTTATTCAGGGTAATCCGGGCACTGCTCCTAATACCAATATCTGCAACTTTATTAAGTACAATATTACCGGAAATCCAGGCAGCCAGGTACTGACCGTAGAATGGCGCGAAATGGAAACTTATGGCAATGCAGGCCCGAGCCTTTCTTTCCAGGTAAAATTATACGAAGGCAGCAACAGGATTGAATTCGTGTATGGCAACATGGTTGGTTTCAACGGCACGACCGATTACACGTATTCCTATTCTGCCGGTATCAGTGGTGCCGCAGTAGCATCCACGCCGCAGCCGGGTGAATTACTGGCCCAGCAGGTTCCAAATGCCAACAATTTCTCCAATACCTTACAGAATAATCTGAACTGGGTACCGGAATGCTACAGCAAAATAACCTTTACCCCAGCTGCCAGCCCTACCCCTGTAAGCGGCACCATTTCGCCAATCACGAATCAGGTTTGCAGCAGCGCTATTCCTTTAACTGTAGGAACCGGTGTGTCGAATGATTTCTGCCAGGTTTACCGCTCCGGCCTGAACCCAGGCGAAACTGCCCCAACCATTACTACTGCCTGCTCCCCGGCCCTTACCGGCAGCGACGATGATGTATGGTTTACTTTTACTACTTCCCAGGTAACCAACAATGTAGTAATCGTAAATGGCTCCGGCGGTTATGACGCTGTTGTTGAGATGTATTCCGGCACTTGCGGTAGTCTGGTAGCAGTTAACTGCAAAGACGCAACCGCCAGTGGCCAAACCGAAACATTAACCAATAACCTGCTGCCGGCCGGCACTTATTACGTGCGTGTATTCGCATACGGAACCGGCGCACCGTCCAGCAGCGGAACCTTTACCATTTCTACTTACTCTACCGTTGCGCCACCGGCTAATGATGACTGCAACCTGCTTGCTGCCTACGAACTTACTCCGGGCATGACCTGCAGCAGTACTTCTTCCGGCAACACCGCCAATGCTACGGCCACTACCGGAGTAACAGCCTGTAATGCATCTACCCCAGGTACCGCCGATGATGATGTCTGGTACTCTTTTGTAGCGACTTCCAATACCACCTGGGTAGAAGTAACCGGAAATTCCGGCTATAACCCGGTTATGCAGATCTATTCCGGCAGCTGCGGCAGCCTGGCTAATGCGGGCTGCTTCAATTCCACCAGCACCGGTGGTACCGAAGCGGCATTCTTTAACGGAAATGCCACCGTTGGCGCACGTTATTATGTACGGGTTTATCATGCCGCAAACGGCTCCACTCCAACCACTGGCTTTAACATCTGTATTACAACGCCTACGCCAAACTGCCCAACGCTTAGTGCCCCTTCCAATAACCTGACCGGGGTAGACCCTACAGCTACTAGAGCGCTATCCTGGACGGCTCCAAGCGGCATTACCCCTGCTTCTTATGATGTGATCGTAAGCGCTAACAGCAACTTAAGCAATCCGCTTATTTCTATGAACGTGACCACCACTTCTTATACCATTCCCGCTAATACCCTGAGCTCAAGCACAGTTTATTACTGGTCGGTGGTATCTAGAAACGCGAACGGTGCTTCCACCAACTGTACGGTAAACAGCTTTACCACTACCGGTACAGTTCCTTCATGTGCCCTGAATATGGCGCCGCAAACCGGCAGCACGAACCTTCCGCTTACCCAGGCACTAACCTGGACCGCTGGCGGTGGTACGCCAACGGGTTACGATGTATATTTCGGAACTGCAGCCAATTCGCTGGTTAAAGTTGTAAGCAACGGTACAGCCACTACTTATTCTCCTACGCTGGCCTATGGTACTACTTACTACTGGAGCGTGAACCCGATCAACAGCAACGGCACGGCAACTGGCTGCTCCGTACTTTCTTTTACAACAGTTAGTGCGCCACCAGCCAACGATAACTGCTCCGGAGCAATTGCCTTAACGTTAAGCACACCGTTAAATACTACTTCGGTTAATGCTACCAAATCGGCAACCGGTTGCGTGGGCAACGCCGACGATGACGTTTGGTATAAATTTACGGCGAACGCTACCAACACTGATTATACCATTACTGCTACCGGTAACGGCTCGTTCAACCCGGTTATTCAGCTTTACGGCACTTCGTGCGGTTCGGCTTCTCTGGCTTGTTCGAATGCCAACTCCACTACCTCTGAAGTATATGCTGCCACGGGTTTAACCAAAGGAGCAACGTATTTCTTCCGCGTTTACAACTTTGCGGCCGGTTCGGGCACTTTCAGCATAGAAGTAAAACCAACCGTAAACGACCTGATTATAACTAGCAATCAGAATGTTTCAGGAACGTACAACAACGTAACGGTTCAGAGCGGCACGGCTACGGTAACCGGACCACTTACTGTTAGTGGTAACTTAACGGTGAAGAATGGCGCTACGTTAGCTACCCGCAACAACATTATTAGCGGCGGCATCTTCACCCTGGAAGCAGGCGGTAACCTGCAGATCGGTTCTACGGCAGGTATCAGCGCCAGCGGCAATACCGGCAATATTCAGTTTACCACCCGCAACTTTAACACCGGAGCCAATTATGTGTATAATGGTACTACCGGCGCGCAGGTTACCGGAACCGGCTTACCTGCTACCGTACAAAACATTACCATTAACAACGGCAACGGCGTAAGTTTAACCAACAACCTGAGCGTAACCAGAGTGGTAACCTTAACGAACGGAAACCTGAACCTGGGAGCCAGAACGCTTACCCTGGTATCGAATGCTTCCGGCACAGCCATGGTAGTGAACACGAATGGTATTGTTAACGGAACGGCTACCATGCAACGGTACATAAGTGCCGGAAACGGCAGAGGTTACCGTCAATATGCCTCTCCGGTGGTATCGGCGGCCATTTCCCAGCTTAACGATAATGGTTATACCGCAATTGTTAACCCGGCTTATAATGCCTTACCGATGCCAACTATTCCGTTTGCGCAGTACCCGACCATCTTTAAATACGATGAAAGCCGGATCAATGCATCCTTCGATGACTTTACCACCGGTTGGGCCTCTCCTGCCTCTACCTCAGAAGTAATGACCCGGGGCCGCGGTTATACCGTTAACATTCCGAGAACTACTGTAGACCTGAGCGGTACCCTGAATAACGGAACTGTTTCGGTGGGAACGCTTTCTAAAGGCTCGGCGAATAACTCTGGCTGGCACTTGCTGGGCAACCCGTATCCGGCGCCAATAAACTGGGATGTGGTTCGTGCAACCTTGCCGGCAGGTATGGCAGATGCCGTTTATGTATTCCGTTCTACCGGCACTTATACCGGGCAGTATGTGAGCTATGTAAATGGTGTAGGCCCAGCCGGCGCCAACCTGATTCCAGCCATGCAAGGCTTTTTTGTTAAGGTGAACAGCGGCACGCCGGCGTTCTCTTTCAGCAATGCCGCACGCCTTACTACGTATGCGAACCCGGCCATGTACCGGCAGGCAGAAACCCGTCCGCTGCTTCAGCTGAACCTGGCCAATGCCACCGGCAAAGCCGATGAGTTGTACATCTACCAGGAGGCCGGCGCTACGCTGGACGACGATGCGCAGTTCGATGCCTACAAAGTTCAGGGCAACGGTAACGATGTTCCTACTTTGTACAGCGTTACGCCAAACGGCAAGAACCTGTCTATCAGCGGACTGCCAGCAATACTGGTTCAGGAAACGGTTATTCCGTTAGGTATATATGTTGGCACAGCCGGCACTTATACCTTCCAGGCAGCACAGTTCCTTAACTTCCTGGCCGGTATGGATGTATTGCTGGAAGACCGGCAAACCGGCACCTTGCAGAACCTGGCTACCAATGGCACTTATACCTGTCAGTTAACAGCCGGCAGCAACGTAACCCGTTTTGCCTTGCGTCTGAAACCAAATACCAGAGTAAGCGGAACGGCCGATCTTCTGGCCGGCGCCCTGAAAGATGCCCTCGTATTCCCGAACCCGACCAATAACAGCAAGGGCTTTACGCTGAGCATTGGCGGCCTGCAGAACGAGAAGCTTCAGGTAATGCTTTACAACCAGGTAGGCCAGCTGGTAGAAACCAGAACCATTACGCCAACAAATGGCATGGTGGCCGAAAACTTCTCTGCCGAAAAGCTTGCTCAGGGTATTTACACGCTGAAGCTATCGACGAATGGTTACAAGGTTGCCAAAAAGGTTATTATTCAATAATTTAAAAAGCCGGGGTGCATAAAACACTCCGGCTATAAACTTTAAGACTACAATATGATCGCGTTAACTAATTTACTTATATACGAAAAACTGCTGGCCTGTATGGCAGTGGGTATATTGTTCTTAATTTCCGGCCCGGCAATTGCCCAGGGCACCCCGGGGAACGGCGGCCCTACGCCAGTCGACATTCCGATTGACGGCGGCATAAGTTTGTTGATTGCAGGTGGCGCTGCCATAGGATTAAGCAAACTCCGCAAGAGGAAGACCCGTAAGCACGGATAATTCGCAACAAAAAGAGGGAGGCTGAAAAGCTTCCCTTTTTTGTTACTTAAAACTGCTTTCAGTGGATTAAAAAGTTTCCCGGTATTCTGACTTTTAGCAAAGCAATTAATCTGAAAGGATACGGGCAACTTTCCAGAAAACCCTTTTATGTTCTGCAAAGAATTTTATTTTTTCTTAAAAACCTGTAAATTGGAGATGGATTGAAAACGTTATGGAAAACTCACGGGAAACTATAAAATTTCTGCTTACGGCACTGGGGCTCTATATACTCTGGTATTTGCTTTATGATCTCTGGATATTACCGGACGGCCGCCTGGATAAGTGGTTGTGCCAGAATGTTGCTTTTGTGGGAGCACAAGCCTTGCACCTGCTGGGCTTTAACGGCGCGGTGAATGACGTAACCGTATTTATTAATCAAAGTCCGGTGGTCCGGGTCGGAAATCCGTGTAACGGGTTAATTCTGTTTGCCTTGTTTACGGGGTTTATTATTGCTTATCCGGGAAGCTGGAAAAACAAGTTGTTTTACATTCCGTTAGGAATTGCGGCAATTTACATCCTGAATATTATCCGGGTTATATGCCTGGCGTTAAACGGCTTTTACAGTTACGAAACGCTCGACTTCAATCATAAATACACCTTTACTTTTATTGTATATGCCTTCATCTTCGGCTTCTGGATGTTGTGGGTAAAACGCTATGCTAAACCGCTCCCAAACCTGGATTGAGCAACATACGCTCAACTTTTCGCCATTTAGCAGAAAAGTCCTTTTAGCCCTTCTTTTCAGCTTGGTGTTCCTGGCCGGTGTTTTTACCGAACAGATCTATCATGCATTCGACCTTTTATACAAAGCTGTTTTTACGGCGCTTGGGCTGGCCGGTAGCCTGGAAAGATCGCAGCAGGAAGTATCTACGCAGCTTACCGAACGCAACTGGCTAACCATGATCAGTTACGGGCTGCTATATACCATACTTTGCTTTATAACGGTACACATTTTCCTGAAAAACGCGCGCAATACCCTGATCGCAGGCTTACTCTATGCCTTTCTTTTCGGGCTTTGTATAGCTCTGATTTTAACCGGTAAAATATTTTCATCGCTGCACTGGCCTTTTATGCTTACCCGCCGTCTGATAGAAATAATTGTATCGCCGTTGCCGGTTATTCTTTTAATGGCCACTTTAACTAAAAGAGCGAAGTAAGCAGGCGGATGGAGCTCCTCTCTTCCCTGGAAGCTTCTTCGCAGGCTCGGGAAAAACGCCCTGAATGAAAAAGTACCCAGACCACCTTCTTTTTATCTAGGCTACGGGAAAAGCGTTTTAAACCAGTTAAGAAGCTGATTTATATATACCCACAGCAGTTTTGAGATTGTTCCGGGCAAATGAATTTCTGTAGGGAAGCGTCTTGACTTTCCTCTTCAGAGAGATCTTATTTTATGCGTTAACTTCTTATAATACGAAGCTTTGCGAATAATGCAGAAGCGCTCGTTTACAATTTGTTTTCAGTTTCTATGCTTAGCTTTTTAGCACTCAGCATTCCGCAGGATGTGCCTTTGCAAAGAGGAATCTTCCTTTATGCTTACGGCCTCCCTACCCCTATTTACGGAATTCACCCAACGCCCTTATCCTAGGTTATCAAATTTTTCATCGACACTCCGGGCCGGTTTTTTAACATGGACCCAAAGCTTATTATAAATTTTCAAACAATTTTTTATAACAAGCACGTTTTAAAGCATTTTAATATAATTTATACAAGAATAATTAGACAACATATTGTTGCATAAATAATTTAAACTTAATTTTGCAACAAGAATTTCAATATTCTGGTAACGTATCAATATTTCATATAACTACTAACCGAAAAACGCCAAATCTTCATTCGGATAGTAAAGCAAAAAGCTAAGATGAGTGTTTTAATAAAATCAGCCAGAATACAAGCGACCATGCCGTTTTACGGCATTTTCCTGATTTTTATTTTAACTATTATTAGCTTGCCGGCAAAGGCGGATCTATACCTCACCAAATTAAGCGGAGACTATACCGCGACCAAAATCTGGGTTAACAATGAGCCTGCCCCTGACAATGTTAATTACATGGACACGGTATTAATTAAAAACGTAATTAATGCCGATGACCTGAAAATTAATAACGGCGGCCTGATGGTTGTGTACAAGCAATTAAATGCCGACGAAATCACGTTGAATGGCCCTGATTCAAAACTTATTGTAGAAGAAGGTGCCATCCTGAACGTAAACTCCATAAAGGGCAATTACGAAAACATTGTTTATAAATCAAACCAGATACTCCCGGTAACGCTGATCTCATTTTCCGTTAAAGCCTTTACGCCCAGCGCCAACCTGCTTACCTGGAAAACGGCTCAGGAAAAAGATAACAGCCATTTTGCCATAGAAAGCAGCACTAACGGCCGGGAATTTAAAGAAATAGGCAAGGTAAAAGGTACGAACGCTTCCTTCACTTCCGAATACACCTTCGAAGACAAGGCACCGGTTGCAACCAATACTTACTACCGGTTAAAGCAGGTAGATTTTGATGGCACTACCACCTACTCCCCGGTAGTGGTTTGTAAAGCTGAAAAAAGTGATTTCCGGGTATTGGGTCGCGAACTTGTTTTTGACGGGCAGTTTACCGGACAAATCAAGTTAATGGACCTGAATGGCCGGATCGTATTTTCTGAGAAGCTGACCCAGCAAAATGATTATCGGTTTAACGAAAAAAACAAAGGGGGCTTTGTTCTTTTAATTGAATCGGAAGGCCAGCAGGTACATAGCCAGCGTCTGATCTTATAAAGTGCTCCAGGCCCGGGGCAAACTATTGCAGCTCGGCCATCGAAGCGAACCAGGCCATCGCACTCTCCTCATCATTAAAATACCGCGCACTCACGTTCTCCAGCGGTTGCATACCCCGGGCAATATTACCAATAGAGGCGTTGCTATAAAAGTCTTCCGACAGAATTATGGCCAGTTTTCCTCCCATTACCATTGCATGAAATTGGGGCAGGAAATGGGTTACGGTCCAGTTCTGATCGTTCAGACGGATAGCGCTCAACTCCCTCAGGTCCAGGATCCAGTTTTGCGGAGCTTTGAGCTTTCCTAACGCAAGCGCCTGGCTCAACCCCTCCCGGTATTCATAGCTATTTTCGAAACGCGACCATTTTACCCGGGCTAAATTAAATTGCTCCTCGAAGTGAATGGTGACGAATGGCTTTTGGAAAAACAACATAAAAGTAAAATCTGATATGGTTAGAACTCCCTTAGTCAGAGCTCTTATCAAATTAAATGCCGGACTTTAACCAGCTTTTCGCTTCTTCCAGTTCCGAAAAGATCATCATCTCCAATTGGGAATGAAGCTTAGAGAAAAGCGGCTCGGCAGCCATAACGGAATAACTGCCCGGATGCGCTACCAGCACATATTTTCTTAAACCGGCCTGCAGCGCATTCGGCAGCCAGATATTTTCCTGCCAATCGCCCAGATCGGCCCATGTACCATGTACGCTCCTATGGTCTACCAGCAGGGCACTGGTTTTTGATTGGGCAAGCAATTGCAGGCATTGGTTTGCGCCGGTAATTAAAAGCTTTTTGGTTACGAAGCCCTGCCAGTGGGAATGCACGAAATCACCATCAGAGGAAAGCGATAGCTTGTGGCCATTACTGGAAACGCCGGCAGAGACCTTTTCTAATTCGGGGCTGATGGTAGATATACGTTCCATTGTGGCTGTACTAAAATTAACACCTTTTCCATACCAGCAACCTTAAAACAGGGATTCCGGCGAAGGAAAGAATTACACGGAAATTTACGAAATCTTCTTCTGCAAAAGAATAATAATCACAAATAAATTATTGAACGCTGTGTTAGCTTACTTTCCAGCGTGCAGGCAGCCCGGTGTCTTTTAATAAAAAACGGCTTGTAAAAGGAAAACCAAGCCAAACGCTGGAATTATCTCCTAAATCAAGATTTCATACAAGCTAGCGTTTACCCTACCCTAGAGAGCAATTTAATTGCCCGGAACTGCTTCAGAAATTGCTACAAGTATTTATAAGCCAGCTCCTAACCAGCTCTATACTTCGCGGTTTAACCAGGAAGCAGCCATTTCTTTGTTGTCGAAAATAAAAATATTGGGATTCCGGATCTTAAACCGTAGCGTTTCTTTTGGAAAAAGCATATTGATCCGATCGGGGGAATGCACCCAGGCAAAATGCATGCAACCTGATCCGTAAAGCCTCGGAAACCAATCGCTTACGATCCACTTTACAGGAGGCAGCCAGGCCTCGGCATCGAGGCTGTGGTGATCCAGATTGGTATTATCGATAAGCACCCGGGCGCAACCGCTCTTCTTTACAAACGCGAGGATCTCTTCACAACCCTGCATGATACTGGCTGCCGATTGCATGCCCTGCCAGTCGGCATATACATAATCATCCTGCTGATCGTAAGAAATAGTAAGTGTGGCTTTTGTGATAAATGCAGCTGCTTCCATAATCCCTTTTCCGGCCTGCTGCCTGATTATAAGCTTCAGTAGCGCACCGGAACAGAGTTAAAGATAGGCAGAATTTTTCAACAAACTAAGTATTTTATAAATTTTTAATTGTTTATTTATATAACAATTAGACTTTAAAAGTCTTAAGAAGCTTAAATACACAGAATCTGCATGTTATAGGAAAGTCACCCTTTCTCCGGGTAGCACACTCAGGGTTCTGATAAATACCGAAGAAGAGTTGATCCCTGAAACCTTGCAATTCCGAACAGAAGTGGATCAGGCAGAAGATTTTTGGGCGAAATTTCGGATCAAGCTAAAAATTTGAGGGGGATTAAAAAAAGTGTTTGTTTTGGGTTGAATA
>NZ_VTWT01000009.1 GCF_008727925.1 Adhaeribacter soli
TTCCCAGTGGCCGGTAGCGTAGGGTTTAAACCCTACGCTACCGGCCACTGGGAATTTTTCATTGCCGTCTGCTTTAGCTGACGGATTAAAGCCCTCCATTTCAGAAGTTTCCCGTAAAAGAGAAGAAAAACTAATAACCTTTTCTTCAGAAGCATTATGGCAAACCCTGAAATCATAGATATTACGCCGGCCGACCTTACGAATTACGCCGGATTCTGGCGCCGCGCGGCTGCCCTTTTCATCGATCTGCTTATTCTTTCGGTTCCTACTTATTTTCTGGCGGTAATGCTAAGCGACGATCCCGCGGTCAGTACCAACACAACGGAAACGGTACGGACGCATGCTATCAACGTTTACAACATGGTTAGCTTACTTATAAACTGGCTCTATTTTTCGATCATGGAAAGCTCGCCCCGGCAGGCCACATTCGGTAAACAGGCCGTGGGCATTTTTGTAACCGACCTGGCCGGAAACCGCATTTCCTTCGGCAAAGCAACCTTGCGTTATTTTGCCAAGGTACTTTCCAGCCTTACGTTATTGATCGGCTATTTAATGGCTGCCTTTACCGAGCGCAAACAGGCCTTGCACGACTTTATTGCCGGCACCCTTGTGTTAAGCAAAGAGTAGGATTTTTCCTCAGAAAAGTACCAGCAACCCATTTGCAAGCTGTTCGTTAATTCAACTTGGCGTAGTATGCGCCATTCCTGAATCTATGAACACAGTAGTCCAACTTCCCCAGCCTGGTATCGATGCCTTTCCGTTTCAAACGATATTAAGCTTTTCTCCGATAATTGAATACTGGAAGGCCAAAACCAACGACCCCAACAAAGCCTTGTCGCTGGTAGCCCGGCAGATTGCCAAAGAACTGAAAGACGCCCCTGAATTATTAGAACCGATCGAAAACTTTGAAGTACTGGAAAAGCATTACGAACTGGTTGGCCTGCTCATGTCGGCCATTTTCCCGCCGGCCACATTCGAAACCGAAACCGTGGGCGCTATTACGCCTTTGCAGGATTTCAGCTTTTATTTTTCGCCCAAATTTTCCGAGATTATTCTGAACGAAGACCATCATTTAAAGCAACCGCTGAACATGGATGCTGAAACCCGCCGGTATTACCTTACCCGGCTGGCGTACCTGCTCATTCTCGAAAAATTCTACCACATTCCCCAGCCGGCCCGCGAACCTCTGATCTTTACCATTCCCGATTACAAAACCGGCCTGTACCGCCACTACAACATCGAACTGAACGCTTCATTCCTGAAAGTGCGGCACGATGGCCCGGTGCAGGAACTTAGCCAGGAGGCCATTACGAGCCTTTACGACAACTTTCACGACCTGAACCTGTGGCTGGAGATCCTGCCGCCGGACCAGTTTACGCTGGAAGGCTTTTACATCATGAAAATGATCGATGTAACCGACCAGGAAGTACTTTCTTCGCTTAAATACGACCTGCTGCAAACCGATGTGATGCTGGCGGCCGACCGGTTCGAGCAATTGCAGGAAAAGATTCGGGTACTCTTCCGGCGGCCGAATTTACAATTAGGAGTAACCGCTTTCCATAAAGACCGCAATACCTTCGTAAACTTCGGCGATAAAATTAACCATAGCTTTCTGGTGCAACCGGCTACCGGCGAACCCAATTTTACTCGTGAGTTCCGCTTTTTATACAAGCAACTCATGCTCGACAACAAACCGCTGGTGGTAAAAGATGTGGCTACTTCCAACCTGCCGGAAAAGGTAAAAAAAGAACTGCTCCGCCTCGGCATCAACAACATTATTCTGGTATTGCTTCGCTCCCACGACGAAACCCTGGGCATTCTGGAACTTGGCTCGCCCAACCCTAACGACCTGGACAATTTTTCGCTGGCTAAGATCGAGCAGTTCCTGCCCTTGTTTTCGGTAGCCGTAAAACGGAATGCCGAAGAGATCGAAAACCGGGTGCAGGCCATTATCAAAGAAAGGTTCACAGCCATTCACCCGGTACTGGAGTGGCGCTTCCGCGAAGCGGCCATCAACATGATCGAAAATGCCGAGAACGGTAAATTCCCGGATATGGAGCCCATCGTTTTTTCGGAAGTCTACCCCCTGTACGGCGTTTCCGACGTCCGCGGCTCTTCCACCGAGCGGAGCAACGCCATTCAGGAAGACCTGATCGAGCACCTGCACCTGGCCGAAAACATCCTGAAAGCCGCTATCCAGCACCGCGAATTGCCCATTCTGGACGAACTTAAATTCTTCATTTCCAAAAACCTGCGCAAACTGAAGCACGGCCTGTTTTCGGAAGATGAAGTAAGCATTTTCGAATCCATTAAAACCGAAGTGGAACCGCTGTTCGAGTACCTGGATGCCACCCTGCCCGAAGTAAGGCCGGCCATTAAAGCGTATTGGGATGCTATGGACCCGAAACTGGGTATTTTGTACAAGCGCCGGAAAAACTTCGAAGAAAGCCTGACCACCTTAAACGAAGCCATTTCCGACCTGCTGGACGAGGAAGAAGAAAAAGCCCAGGCCATGTACCCGCACTATTTCCAGAAGTACAAGACCGACGGCGTAGAGCACAACATTTACGTAGGTGCTTCGCTGGTAGCAGGCCAGCCCTTCGATACGGTAGTGCTTAAAAACCTCCGGCTCTGGCAACTCATGATGATGTGCCGCATTTCCAAAACTACTGCCACATTGAAACAGGACCTGAAGGTTTGCCTCGATACCACGCACCTGATCCTGATCTACGGGCAACCGCTTTCCATCCGCTTCCGCCTCGACGAGCGACAGTTCGACGTGGACGGCGCCTACAACATCCGGTACGAGATTCTGAAGAAGCGCATCGATAAGGCATACCTGGCCAACTCCGATGAGCGGCTTACGCAGCCCGGAAAAATTGCCATTGTGTATTCCCAGGCCAAAGAAGCCACCGAATACCTCGAATACATCGATTACCTGCAGCATAAAGGGGTTCTGACCGATGAGATCGAGAACGTGGAAATTGAAGAGCTTCAGGGGGTAAAAGGGTTGCAGGCCTTGCGGGTTAAAGTGAAACTCTAACCCATTCCCCTTGCTTTTTCAACCATTCACGAACAAAACACGGCATTTCCTTCATTTTGCTTTACTTTGCATTTGCCTGTGTTAAATAATACCTATATTCAGGCCTGCAATCTTATGTTGGTAAGAACATAATTAAATTTCGTTTCTTACGGATGCGAAGAAGAAAACTTAATTATGCTCCAAGTGCTGCCGGGTATGGCATCCCGGTGTTTCAAATAAAATGAAGAAATTACTATTCCTGCTCCTCTTTTTTTCCGCTTTAAAACTCACCGCCTGCCCGCAAACCGACTCCAGGCTGGATAGCTTGCTGCAGGCTTTACCCACCGCCTCCGGAAATGACCGGGTTAATATCCTGAACCAACTTTGCTGGCTTAACCGGGAGCTTTCACCGGATAAGGCAATAACCTACAGCAAACAAGCCCAGGAACTGGCAAAAAAGAATGGATTCCGCAAGGGACTGGCACAGGCTTATAAAAATTCGGGGATCTTATTTTATGACAAAGGTAATTTCGACCAGGCGCTGGAATTCTATAACCTGGCTTTACCGATCCGGGAGGAACTGAAAGACCAATCCGGTATTGCCTCTTTGTATAATAATATTGCCCTGGTGCAGGATGCCCGCGGCGATCACAAAGGCTCCCTGGCCAGCCATTTAAAAAGCCTCCGGATCTACGAAAGTCTGGGCGATAAACCGGGTATCAGCCAGACCCTGAATAACATAGCCGTAGTACACCAACGCTCGGGAGACCTCGAAACCGCCCTGGCCTACCAGCACCGGTCGCTAAAAATAAAAAAAGAAATTCACGACCGCCTGGGCCATGCCACAGCCCTGTTAAACATTGCTACCATTTACGAAGGCCTGAATCAACTCGACAAAGCGTTGGCCTATTCTGAAAAAGCCTTGGCTGACCTTCGCCAGCTGGACCATAAAGAATACCTGGCTGCCGTGTTAAACAACCTGGCTATATTATACATGAAGTCTAACCGGCACGTGCAAGGCCTTACGTGTGCTCAAGAGGCCTACCACCTTATTAAGGAAACCGGCAACCGCAAGGCCGAAGCGGCCATGCTGCTTACCATGGGCGAAATATACACCGCGGAACAGGATTTTACCACTGCCGAAAATTACTACCGCAAAGGCCTTGCTCTGGCCCGAAGCATGGACCAGCAACCCGTAATGGCCGATGCCTACGAATTGCTGGCCAAAAACCAGGCTGCCAGGCAAAACTACCGGCAGGCTTTCGAATCGGTTCGCCAGTATGCCAGCGTAAAAGATTCGCTTTTCAATAAAAACATGAGCGACCAGCTGAATTCCTTGCAACAGCGCTACGAGAACCTGAAGCAAGCCGACCAGATTGCCCTTTTAAACCGCCAGAAAGAGATCCAGCGCCTGAATATCCGGCAACAGGAACTCCTGCTCAGAGAGCAAAAAAGCCAGCTATTATACTTGTCCTGCTTATTGATCGCAATAGTAATTATTGCGGCCTTCCTGTATAGCCGGCGCCGGTTAAAGCAGCATTTGAAGGAAAAGCAATTATTGCTCGTTACCCAGAAACAGCGTTCCCTGGCCGTGGTGGAAGCAGAAGAAAAGGAACGCAAACGCATTGGGTCCGACCTCCACGATGGCCTGGGCCAGTTGCTTTCCATTGCGCGTTTAAACCTCTCGGGCCTGAAGGAAGATCTGGATACGGCCAGTGAAATGCAGCAACAGCTGCTTCAGAATGCCCTGGATGTTCTGGATGAAGCCTTAAGAGAAGTCCGCGTTATTTCGCATAACCTTGCTTCCGATCCGCTCCGACAACAGGGAATTGCGCGGGCGGTTCAGCTTCTCCTCGACCAGATAAGCCAGACCGACCGTTATACCATTCATTTCGAAGCCATTGGTTTAAAGGAAGAACCGGTACCTCAGTTTATAGAAAAAGTAGTTTACCGCGTTATCCAAGAGTGCCTGAGCAATATTCTGAAGCACGCCCAGGCCACCCACATTTCCCTGCAACTGATCCGGCACGAACATGAACTTACCGTCATGATCGAAGATAACGGCCGTGGGTTCGACCTCCATGAAATAAACCAGAAGCCCGGCATCGGGTTAAAAAATATCCGTTCCCGCGTGGAGTACCTGAACGGTACGGTCCATTTCGATTCCGACCCGACGCGCGGAACGATCATCAGCATTGCCATTCCCTTATTATCCACCGCTTCACCTACTATGCAAAATCATGAACCAATCTCTACGCAGCATCCGCTTACTACTCGTTGACGATAACCCGATGATGATTTCCGGCCTGAAAATGCTGCTCCGGCAGGAAGCCGGGATCTATATATGCGGCGATGCCCCAAATGGCAAGGAAGCGCTGGAAAAGCTGGAATATCTGGATGCTGATATTGTAATTACGGATATAAACATGCCCGTAATGAACGGGATAGAACTTACCGCCCAGATAAAAATCCGGTTTCCGTTGGTACAGGTAATTGCCCTAACCATGTATAGCGACCCGATCTATGTAAAAGACATTATGGAGGCAGGTGCTTCCGGTTACGTGTTAAAAAACACCAGCCGCGCCGAGCTCCGGGAAGCCATTATGCTGGTAGCTGCCGACAATACCTATTTCAATAACGAAATAGCGGGTTCGGTTTTAGACGCCATGCTCGATTTTCCCAAAACTAAAAACAACGGTTTTGAAGAAAGCCACCTGGTAACGCTCACGGAGCGGGAACAAAGTATTCTGCAACTTTCATCTGAAGGCCACAGCCTGGAAACGATAAGCCGGAAACTGGCCTTGCAGCTACCCACCATCGAGATGTGCCTGAAAAACATATACCGGAAAACGAACACCAAAAACAATAAGGAACTGCTGAATTACGGAAAGATCCACAACCTGATACGGTCAACGCCGGCGTAAAGCCCGGAGCTTTTTAAGGCGCCGGCGCCGTTCCCGGAAATAAAAGAATTGTTCGAGTTGCGGCACCAGCACTACTACCAGGGCACACCAGAAAATACCCGCCGAAAGCCCGGCCAGTACGTCGGTGGCATAATGCACGTTCAGGTAAACCCGGCTGAAACCGATCAGAAGTTGCCAGCAGACCAGAAAGCCGCACGCCAGCCAACGAACCAATTTATCAGGGGTATTTTTCCAGATCAGGTAAACCACGATGCCGTAAAAAGCAGCCCCGATCATGGCATGGCCGCTCGGGAAGCTGAAACCGCCTTGCGGATAAAAAGCGGTAACCGGGCGTTCCCGGCCGAAAGAGTTTTTCAGATACTGGTTTAAGGCAGCGCTTCCGGCGGTAGACAGGAAAATGTAAAGCGAATACCACCGCCACTTTTTAAAGAACAGAAAAAATAAAATGAGCGCTACCGGTACCGAAACAAAGAAACGGACCGAACCAAAGTAGGTCACAACTTTCATAACCTCTGTGAATCTGTCCGAACGCAATTCAGCTACTAGTTCGAAAGCAGCCTGATCGAAAGCCTGGTTCCGGGAGAGAAACACCTGCCAGGTGAGATAGAAGAAAAAGGAAAAGGACAGAAAGAAAAGCCCCAGTAATAAAAGCGCTTCTAAGGTAAAGAAGGTCCAGAAAGTAAGTTCTCTTTTCTTTTCGTGCCGCATACTTCCGGTTAACTTTTACCTGCAACGGAAGTTTGGGTTTCCTGTTTCGCAACCCAAAAAAATTATGGAGCGGTATTCAATAAATTTTCGGCCGGAAAACGGTAGGTTTTAAAACAAAAAAGCCGATCGGTTAAGATCGGCTTTTAAGACAGATGCTTCGTGCATCGTGCGCACGGGGAGACTCGAACTCCCACGGGACAACTCCCACAGGCTTCTGAGACCTGCACGTCTACCAGTTCCGCCACGTGCGCATTCGGTAGACTAAAACCGGTCCGGGAAACCCTTTTTCGATTTAGTGTTGCAAAGGTACGCTTATAAATTTATAATTTGCAATACTTAGGCAAAAAAAATTATTCTGTTTTTACGACTGCTTCCTGCACGATCGGGTCCAGATTCCGCCGCGAATACCTTTCCATTCTCCTTAAACCATAGATCCCTAATATAACCCACAGAAAACCAGCGGCAAAGCCAGCCATTACATCGGTAGCGTAGTGCACGTGCAGATAAACCCGGCTGCAACCGATGAGAAAAATAGTTGCAATTAAAATAAACGTGAACAAATGGTGCAGCCGCCTGTCCTGGATATTATGCCAGGAAAGGTAGATCAGTAGCCCGTAAAACGAAGCACTTACCATGGAATGTCCGCTCGGGAAACTCAAGCCTGAAGCTTCTACCAGATGCGGAATAATAGGCCGCTGACGGTTAAAGAAATACTTGGTAACCAGGTTCAGGGTAATGCTGCCCACGGCAATAACCGGCACTTTAAGCGAATACCAACGGTGCTTTTTAATGAAAAGGAAGTACACGATCAGGATAATGGCAGCTCCGGTAATAAAGGGCGCCGAACCCAGAAAAGAAAAGAACACCGCTACCGAAGTTAAAAAAGGTGTGGCAATGGTATCCATGTAATGAAAAGCGGCCTGGTCGAAGTACACTTCCCGGCCGCCCAGAATTTCGCGGCCCAGCAGCAGGAAAACAATAATGCAGGTCAGAAATAAAGCCAGAACTACGATCAGTTCCACGGTAAAAAGCGCGAACATGGCCGCCAGTCGGATCCAGGCCCGCTCAATAACTTTCCTCATAAGGCAAAAACAGTAGGTTCAGGGAGTAAAAAACTAAGTTTAGCCTGAAATTTAAATAAAATTCGACAGGGTTACCGCTCTTTTAGCGCACATCTTCGTAAAAAGTTATTCTTTAAGCCCGGAAAATCTACGCTATGAAACATTACGCCCGGTTATTTGTTGCCGCTCCGCTCCCGGAAACCGTTGTTTCGGCCCTCCAGCATTACTTGCCCGGTTTCGAGGTGCCCGGCGTTCGGATCGTACCGGAAGAAAACTGGCACCTGACCCTGCATTTCATTGGCAACGTGCCGCACAACCAGGTTCCGGAAATAAGCGCGAAGCTTTCCGAAATAGCGGCCGGCTTTAATCCGTTTCAATTAAAATTATTGCGGGTTTCGCCCGGTCCGAACAAAAAAACGCCCCGCCTGGTCTGGGCGCAATTTGCCGAAGATAAAAGCTTTGAAAAACTGGTGCGGGCTACCACGTTGGCTTTAGGAGCAAAAGTCCAGAACCAGCACCCGATCCCGCACGTAACCCTGGCGCGTTTGTCTAAAGAAAACCCGCCGCGCAACTTGCCGGTACTCGCCGCCACCGAAAACCTGACGCTGGAAGTAAAAGAACTGGCCTTATGGGAATCGGAGCTCCGGCAACCGCACCCGCGTTACAGCGTATTGCAGCAATTTCCGCTGGGCATTTAAAAGCTCAGCGTTCCTGAAAACAAGCTTAATTCCTTATGAAAGTATCCGACATCAGCCGCATTGTGCAGAAACTGCAAAGCCAGGGTTTAACCGTGGCCTTTGCCGAAAGCTGTACCGCCGGCCTTCTGGCTTCCGAATTTGTAAAAGGCAAAGGCACCGGCAGCGTCTTGCTGGGCAGCATTGTAACCTACAACGAGATGGTAAAGCAAACCCTGCTAGGCGTAAAAAAACAAACCATTTCGCTTTACACCTGTGAATCGCAGCAGGTAACGAACGAAATGGTAATGGGCCTGCACAAATTACTCAAAGCCGACATCAGCGTTGCCGTTACCGGCCTGGCCGACTCCGGCGCTTCCGAATCCGAAGACAAACCCGTAGGCACCGTCTTTTTTTCCGTTTATTACAAGGGCAAAGTAGATGAGTTCCGCGAAGAATTTGACGGCACCACCGAACAGATCCGCAAACAGGCAGTAGAATTCATTTTCCAGAAACTGGAAGACATCCACGAAAAGCATTTTTCATAATCAGAATCAGGATTTGCAGGATTTAAGGATTTTCAGGACTATTGCCTGAATCAGAATTTACAGAATTTATAGAATTTACAGAATCCTGGTTTTAAAAAATTTGCACGGACCAAAGCATATCCGATCAGAGTAAATGAGGAATTAAGGCAGAAACTTGAATTCCAAAAGCTCCCCTCCTTTTTTCAAGGAGGGGCAGGGGTGGTTCTGTATCATGCAGCACCACCGTACGCTTCAGAGAACCGAATGGATGAAAATTATTCCGTCATCTCGACGTCAGGAGAGATCCCATCAAGTTGGTAATACCTTTTATTCAGGACTTTCTTCTTTAATCCGAAAATTTGGCTTCAAGGAGCGTTTTGTTTTCTCCTTCTGCCGAGATGACTTACAATACTAAATTTCCGTAATTTCGACCAAACCTAACCCACCAGGAAAACTCCCCGCCTTTGCAAAACAACTTCAACCGGATAGCTCCTTTTTACGACTTCCTGGCCAGACGCATCTTCGGCAAAGCCATTCAGAATTCCCAAACCTGGCTCCTGCCCTTCGTTCCCGAAAATGCCAACGTCCTCATCATCGGCGGCGGCACCGGCTGGATCTTGACCGAATTCCTGAAACACACCAACTGCCGTTCGATCCTGTACCTGGAAGCCTCTGGGAAAATGCTGGAACTGAGCAAAAAACGGTATGATAAAGCCCAGAAAACCACCACCGATGTAGCATTCCGCCTCGGCACCGAAACCGTATTAAAGCCCGAAGAAACCTTCGATGTAGTTTTCACTGGCTTTCTGTTCGACCTTTTTCAACCCGAACCCTTACACGACTTAATGACCAGGCTGAACGCACACCTGAAGCCCGGCGGCAGTTGGCTGGTAGCCGACTTTGAGCCCAAAAACGCTACCAGTTTCTGGCAAAAAAGCCTGCTGAAAAGCATGATCCTGTTCTTTAAACTTACCGCCAACCTGCAGGCCAACGAGCTACCCGACCTGGAAAAAGAATTCGCCCACTTTCCTTTAAACCTTCAGCAGCAAAAGTTCTTTTATAAGAAATTGATTGCGGCCGGCGTTTACCGGAAACAGTAGGCTTTTCACCCTAAAAAGTAAAACTGCCAGGTTGCTGCTTTTCGAATGAAGCCCACAATTCGTACCTTAGCCTGTTTACCGATCCAATACTATGAAATTCCTGACCTGCCTTTTAGTTGCTTCCTTTTTCAGTTTAGAGCTTTTGGCGCAGACCGATACCCGCTATACGCTTGCCTTCCCGAATGCCGTGCACCACGAAGCGCAGGTTACGGCCACTTTCTCCGGCATTAAAGCGCCGGTGCTGGAAGCGCGCATGGCCCGTTCCTCGCCGGGCCGGTATGCGCTGCACGAATTTGCCAAGAACGTGTACACCGTAAAAGCCGAAGACAGCAAAGGCAATCAACTGAAAATTACCCGGCCAAACCCGCACCAGTGGAACGTTTCGGGTCACGACGGTACCGTAAAAATAACCTACACCCTTTTCGGCGACCGCACCGACGGCACCTACGCCAGCATCGACGAAACGCACGCCCACCTGAACGCGCCGGCTACGTTCATGTACGCGCAGGGCTTCGAACAAAAACCTTCGTTTATAAAATTTGAGCTTCCTGCCGAAAAGAACTGGACAATTGCTACCCAATTGAAACCGGAAAATCAGCCCAACACGTATTCCGCACCCAATTTCCAGTACCTCATGGATTCTCCCGTTAAAATAGCCGATATGATGTGGCGCGAATGGCAGGTGCAGGACAAAGGCAAAACCAAAACGATCCGCTTTGCGCTCCACCACAACGGCACGGCTGCAGAATTCGATAAGTATGTGGAAGAAACCAGGAAAATCGTAAAAGAGGGACAAGCGGCATTCGGCGAACTGCCCGATTTCGATTTCGGCAACTACACCTTTATAGGCTGCTACATGTCCCACGCCGCCGGCGACGGCATGGAACACCGCAATTCTACGATCCTGACTTCACCACGCCCCTTAAAAACTTCCGCTTCCGATAACCTGGGTACCGTTTCGCACGAGTTCGTGCATGCCTGGAACGTGGAACGCATCCGGCCGAAAAACCTCGAACCTTTCAACTTTGCCGATGCCAACATGAGCGATGCCCTCTGGTTTGCCGAAGGCGTAACGAACTACCTGGACGATCTGCTTCTTTGCCGTACCGGCGCCCTCAGTCAGGAAGATTATGCCAAAACCATAGGCAACAGCCTTAACTACTTCCTGCTGCTGCCGGGTAAAAACTCATATTCGCCGGTGGAAATGAGCATTCAGGCGCCCTTTGTGGATGCCGCCCGTTCCGTGGACCCGACCAACCGCCTGAACACCTATGTGTCATATTACAATTACGGCGACGTACTTGGCCTGGCCCTCGACCTGATGCTCCGTTCCCGGTACAACACTTCGCTGGATGCCTACATGCAATTGCTCTGGCAAACCTACGGGAAGCCCGAAAAGCCCTACGACCTGCCGGAACTGGAACAGGCATTAGCCCAGCTCACCAAAAACGAAGCTTTCGCCAGTGAATTCTTCCAGAAACACGTTTACGGCCACGTATTACCCGATTTTAATGATTTGCTCCGGGAGGCCGGTTTTGAATTACGTGCTGCCAAACCTGGCGAAGCCTCCCTGGGATATGCCCCGCTCTCATTTTCCGGCAACCGCGCTACCCTGCAGACCGGCACCATCCTGGATTCGCCCCTTTACAAAGCCGGCGTAGAAAACGAAGATGTGCTGTTAAAACTGGCCGGCAAAACTCTGAAAAGCGACCAGGACCTGAAAAGCCTCCTCAAGAAGCACAAGCCCGGCGATACAATAGAACTGGAGTTTGAGCAACGCGGCCAGCGCAAAACGGCTAAGATTACCCTGATCGAAAACCCGGCCGTAGAAGTGGTGGCCATAGAAAAAACCGGAAAACCCTTAACCGACAAAGCAAAGCAGCTAAGAAATGGATGGTTAAGCCCGAAGAGTTAATAAATAACTGACGTTACGCAAGCAGGAGAAGAGTCCCCCTTTGGAGGGGGTAGGGGGAGGATTTTTACATTATTTGATTTTCAAAAATGATCAGATAAATCTCCTGTCCTCCCCCTACCCCCTCCAAAGGCAGGGCCGTTTCATTCTACGAAACTCTCCCCTTCAGGGGAGCCAGAGGGGTGTAAACTACCGGTATATCCTTGCAGAAACAGCCCTTTTGAGGCTATCGCCTCACTGAAGTTGAAAACTTCAGGCTATTTGTAGGTCCAAGTTACCGCTTCGCTCAAACTTAAACCAGCAATTTTGTGAATGAAACGGCCCTGTCTCTAAAGGGGGACTTAAAAAAAAATGCTTAACGTCAGTAAATAAGTAAGCGGACAATCTTAGTTTGAATAATGTAATGTTCACTCAATGTCCTTCTGGAAGTCGTAGTGGTTTAAAGTAAATTTGTTCGCTTAGGTAAAGGCTTGAAGCCGAAGAAAACCGCTTCGTTGAACAGGAATACTTATTTTACCGTTTAATCGTTTAAGAAAAGTACAGCAGAATTTTATAACTTGCTGAATCTGAAAGTTGCTGCCCTATGAAACTGAAATTTGCTTTTATTGCCCTCTTCTCCGCTTTTGGCCTGAATACGTTTGCCCAGTCTGAAAAAACCGCGCTGGAAACAATGCCGGTTGCAACCGTGGCTCCTGACAGCGCCGTGCAAACCAAAGTAGCCGAAAACAAGCCTGAAGGCACCAAAACAGTAGTGCAGGCGCCGAAAAAAGTATTTTACAACTTATCGGCCGGAGCCGGCTTCAGCAATTTCGGCAACTACACTTATATTTCGCCTTCGGTTTTTTACCGCCTGAACCCGAAGTGGAGCGTTTTCACCAGCTTAACCTACCTCAACGGCAATTTCAGTTATTTTGGCGGGGATAACCGCCAGCCGATGGCCACTAAAAATTACCTGCTGCACGCCGGCGCCGCCTACGATGTAAACGATAAGCTTCGGCTTTCCGGCAGCGTATGGCGCGATTTTTCCGGCGCAACCACCCAGTTCAACAACAGCGGTTTCCGTCAGCCGGCCATTTACGGTACTGAATTTCATGCCCGGTATAAAATCACCGAGAACCTGTCGGTTTCCGGCGGCATCCGGACTACCAACGGCAATTTCTATTCTCCCTATAACTATAATTCCTATTACAGCCCTTCGCCTTTCCTGGGCTTCTAGAAGCTATCTCAAAAAACTGTCATCCTGAGCGATAGCGAAGGACCTCGTTGGCTCTCAGCACCAAAGCCAGATTTAAAGTTTTTACCAGGAGCCGACGGGTTGTTTCTCTATTTTTCAACATTACTGCCATTATTGAGATAGCCTCTACTCTCTTTTCAGAAATCAGAAGCTTTTCCTACCGCCGCCTGTAAATGGATAAAATTACCTACCTCCGCAACGAGCACCTGAATACCATAAAACCCGGTTATCCGGGCAATAAGCTCATAAACGGCAGGTTTGCGAACGGCGAGGAATTTTACGCGCCTTCTTTTTTAACGGTGCTGAAGTGGAAACTCGGCCCGAAGCCCCAGGCAGCAGAAAAAGCGAACGATACTTTCAGGGTAGATGTAAAGCCTTTACTGGCAGACACTTTTTCGGGAAAAGAAGATACGATTATCTGGCTGGGCCACGCTACTTTTTACATCCGCTTAAACGGCGTTTCCTTTTTAACCGATCCGGTTTTATTTGACATTCCGTTGCTGAAGCGCAAAAGCGACCTGCCCTGCCAGCCCGAAGAGATCAAAAACCTCGACTTCCTGCTGCTTTCGCACGGCCACCGCGACCACCTCGACGAACGTTCCATCAAAACGCTCATCCGCCAGAACCCCAATCTGAAAGCACTGGCTCCGCTTAAAATGCACCAATTGCTGAAGGAATTTGCGCCGGAACTGCCCGTGGAAGAAGCCGGCTGGTTTCAGCAGTTTTCGCCGGAACTCACCAAAGGCTCAGATGTATTTTATTTACCGGCCCGCCACTGGCACCGACGCGGCCTATTCGATATAAACAAAATTCTCTGGGGCAGTTTCCTGTTAAGAACCAAAGGCAAAACCGTTTTCTTCGCCGGCGATTCCGCTTCTGGTCCGCACTTTTCCGAAATTCATGAATTGTTCGGCAGTCCGGATTATTGCCTGATGCCGATCGGTGCCTATAAACCGGCCTTTCTGATGCAAAAAAGCCATCTAAACCCGCGGGAGGCCGCAGTTGCTTTCAACCAGTTAGTCGGCAAACATTTTATTCCCATGCACTTCGGCACCTTCGAGTTATCTGACGAACCGGCCTCAGAACCGATCAGAATCATAAAAGAACTGGCCGCAACAGGCAAGCTTTCAGGCAAACTGATCGCGCCGGCAGTGGGCGAGGTTATTTCGATCTGATTTTGCTCCTTTATAAGAATCTCTTTTTAAAAATCAGGCTTTTCCAAGCTTGCCCCTGTTGATGTTTTTACCATAGCAGTCAGGCCAGGAAATAGTGGGGTATTTGATCGTAGAGACGCACTATAGTGCGTCTTTTTAATATTGCGCCATCCCTGAGTGAGGCCGAAGGAACTAACGCATACCGACCCCAAACGAAAGGCATTTATTACAGCTACGCTGGGTCCATTCGACTCCCGTCTCAGGAATACTCAAATGCCATAGCAGTAACCAAAAGTTTAGCTCCGCTGAATCTTCGATTTCTTCGACAAGCTCAGAATGACCTGCTTTTTGGCTTTAGTTGATGGCAATGGTGAAATCATTGCAAAGGCTTTTCTAGCTGAAGGAAACAGGAAAAAGCAGTTACCAAATCCGAAGTAACCTATTCCACCCGCTTTTCCTTATATTTGCCCTACGCTATTTCCAATTCCGAAAATACATGTCGCCACAACTCATAATGGGCATTATTATCGCCTATTTCTGTATCCTGATCTTTATTTCCCTTATAACCAGCAAGAACACCGATTCGCAGGCATTCTTTCTGGCCAACAAGCAATCGCCCTGGTTTATCGTGGCCTTTGGCATGATCGGTACTTCGCTTTCGGGGGTAACGTTCATTTCCATTCCCGGAACGGTGGCTACCAATGCCTTTTCGTATTTGCAGCTGGTGCTCGGGTATTTGCTGGGTTACCTGGTAATTGCCACCATCTTAATGCCGCTATATTACCGCCTGAACCTGGTTTCCATTTACACTTACCTGGAGCAGCGGTTTGGCTACTGGAGCTATAAAACCGGCGCTTTTTTCTTTTTGCTTTCCCGCACCATTGGCGCAGCCTTGCGCCTTTACGTGGTGGCCGGCGTGCTGCAGCTGGCCGTTTTCGACACCCTGGGTATCCCCTTCTGGCTCAACGTTTTAATTACCATTATGCTCATCTGGGTTTATACCTTCCGGGGCGGCATGAAAACCATTATCTGGACCGATACTTTCCAGACCCTGGCCATGCTCATTTGCGTGGGAACCAGCATCGTGCTCATTTCGCAGGAACTGGATTTGAGTTTTCAGGGCATGATCAATACCATTTCGGAAAGTAAATACTCGCAAACCTTTTTCTGGGAGCCGAAAGACAGCAAATATTTCCTGAAGCAATTCTTTTCCGGCGCCTTTATTACTATTGTAATGACGGGCCTGGACCAGGACATGATGCAGAAAAATCTGAGCTGCAAGAACATCGGCGAAGCGCAGAAAAACATGTTCTGGTTCAGCATCATTCTGGTATTCGTGAATATTTTCTTCCTGGCCCTGGGCGCGCTGCTTTACATTTATGCCGAACAAAAAGGCATTGCATTACCGGCCAAAGGCGACGACGTTTTCCCCTTCCTGGCTTTAAATCATTTTAACATGGTGGCCAGCATCGCTTTTATAATCGGGATCACTGCCATTACCTACGCCTCCGCCGATTCGGCCTTAACCGCGCTTACCACTTCTTTCTGTGTCGATTTCCTGGATTTTGCCAAACGCGACGAACACCAGCGCGTGCGTTACCGTTACGCGGTGCACTTAGGTTTCTCTTTCCTGCTCATGCTCGTGATCCTGATCTTCCGGGCTATAAACGACCAGAGCGTAATTGCGGCCGTGTTTAAAGTAGCCGGTTACACCTACGGTCCGTTGCTTGGGCTATATTCTTTCGGCCTGTTTACCAAACGTCACCTCCGCGATAAATGGGTACCGCTGGTTTGCGTGGTTTGCCCGATCCTGACCTACATAACCAATGCGAACTCCAAAGAATGGCTCTGGGGCTATGAGTTCGGCTTCGAAATTTTAATGCTAAACGGCTTCCTGACCTTTATGGGACTACTATTCATTTCCAGCCGTCGGCCGGAGCAGGTTTCGGCACTGATGCCGGTAGCACCGTAAAACGATAGGATTTCTGCTGAAAAAACCGAAAGGCTACTAAAATGAAGCATTAAAAGCCCTGCTCCCGTTTTCCTGAAAAAACTAAAAATCCCTGAACTGCCCTATTCCGGCAATTCAGGGATTTTTAGTTTGCAGATAGTGTCCGACCAATTTATTTTATAGTATTTGCCTGACGGAATTTGTAATCCCACTTTTTTACAAATCAACTTGGCAATGCAGTATGTTACCCTCACTGCGAGCCTTTCTCACAAATATTTCCGAATGTGATTATTCTCTTCAATCCAAAACCGGCTATTGTAACTAACGAAATTGCATAAAGGCCACTTCCTGCTGGTTCAGGTTAGTTAGAAACCGGTAAAGTGCGCATTTGCAAAAGGCAATAAAAAAAACAGTTCCTGAAGACTTTATTCCAGCCGGTACTTTAACATGGTTTTAAAGCCCGCTCCTTTAATTTCTTTTTCTTTCTGAAAAGTTAATCGTAGTACAATATAACGCTACAGTAGTTACTGCTCCTTTATCAACTACCCCCCATTCAGTCAGGGAATGGGGTGGTCAAGTTGCTTCCGAGGCAATCTAATTCCAGTTTCAACCCAATAAAACAACAAGCTTTTGCTGGTTGACGCCACCTGCTGCCTTTTAAATGTTCTTTAACTATAATTCTATCCTATGAAAACAAACTTACCTAAAAAGAATCCTAATACAAACAAAGCCATCCAGGTTAAATCAGGCTATCGCGTTCTCTTTTTGCTTTCAGCGTTCCTGTTAAGCTCGGTATTAGCCAATGGGCAGACAAAAATATGGAACAAGGCTTTTGGTGGCTCTGCCAACGATGAACTGGAGTTCCTTGAATATACCAACGATGGCGGATATATTCTGGGCGGTTCTTCCGCATCAGGAAGCAGCGGAAACAAAACCCAGCCCAGCCGGGGAGGCATGGATTACTGGGTCGTAAAGATCAGTTCTCAGGGCAAAAAACAATGGGATAAGCGGTTTGGCGGCTCCGGGCGCGATGAACTGAAGGTTATCCGGCAAACCTGCGACGGCGGCTACATCCTGGGCGGCTCCTCCGACTCTCCGGAAAGCGGCGACAAATCGCAAAACAGGCGCGGCACAGTTGGTACCGATTACTGGGTGGTAAAAATTAGTTCCAAAGGCAAAAAGCAATGGGATAAAACTCTCGGCGGAACCAGTACAGATGGTTTAACCGACCTAATCCAAACCAAAGACGAGGGCTTTTTACTGGGCGGCTGGTCCAGCTCCGGAAGCGGCAAAGATAAATCCGAAGCTTCCCGGGGCGGCAACGATTTCTGGGTGGTAAAACTAACCAGTTCAGGATCAAAAAGCTGGGATAAAACGTTCGGCGGTAATTCTGCGGACGATCTTAAGGCCGTTCTTCAGACCCCGGATGGTGGTTACCTGCTGGGCGGCGCCTCGGTTTCGGTAGTAAGTGGCGACAAAACCGACCCGCAGAAAAGGTTTTGCGATGATGAATGCGAGTTCGATATGTGGATAGTGAAAATTGATGCTAAAGGCAGGAAAATGTGGGACCGAACCATCGGCGGTGTTGGCGGAGAGCAAGGTGAAGGCGTGCAGGCAATGGTCAGTACCAAAGATGGCGGCTATTTGCTGGGGGGAACTTCGGATTCGGGGGCCGGGGCCGATAAAACAGAACCAAATAAAGGCTTTTACTCCGACTCCCAGGATTTCTGGGTGGTGAAAATAAATGCTACCGGAGTTATTCAATGGGATAGAACGATTGGCGGCCCCGGCAATGAGGCGCTTGGAGCCATGGTAGAAACCAAAGACGGCGGATTTCTTTTAGGGGGCCGCTCCAATTCTGATATTGGCGGCGACAAAACCGAAGCGCCCAAAGACAACGACATCAACTACGATGATTACTGGATAGTAAGGCTGACTGCTACGGGCAACAAACTCTGGGACAAGACCTATGGGGGCAGCGGCGACGATAAACTTACCACTCTGGACAAAGCCGGCCCGAACAAATATGTAATAGGCGGTAGTTCCGATTCCCCGATAAGCGGCGACAGAACCAAACAAAATTTTGGCGGCTACGATTATTGGGTGGTAAAACTCGAGGAGAATGTCCACACTGCGCCAGAACTATCCATTACCTCTGCCCCAGGTTCCAATATTCAATCCCTGGCCTCCTGGCAGGCGTATCCGAATCCTTTAACTACCAGCACTACCCTTGCCTTCACGCTTCCGGAAACGCAAGAATATACCCTGGAAGTGTACAATTTGAACGGCGAACTGGTGAAACGCTGGCCTTCAGCCAGAGCTGAAGCAGGCCAGCAGGTACAAATAGCCTGGGCCCCATTCCGGGCAAAAAACGGCCTTTATACTGCCCTGCTAATAACCAAATATGGCGTACAACACCTGCATTTAATTAAGAAGTAACGGATCTGAAAAGAGAAAGCCCTGCAGGATGAACCTGCAGGGCTTTTCTGATTTACTTCGCAGACCTAACGTTTCAATCTTCGAACTTTTTAACCCAAGATTTTCTACAGTTGGAGCAGTTTTACAAGTTTCATTTTAAGCGATTCGTACAATTCGATTCCCATTCGGTCTATTGAAAATAATTATTCATGTCCTTCACATAAGAGTTCTGTATTCCTCTATTTTAAATATTTTAATAGAAAACAGCTTATCAATCTTTGCTCTTTATTTCCATAATATCGAGATAACAGCAAAATTGATCAAAAATTATTACTGCTTACTGAATTATTACTTTCATTACTTGTACGTTCTCTTCCAACACTACTCTAAGCAGGTAAACTCCAGGGGCAAGTCCGGTAGATTCTATTAAAACCCCCTGCTTATTTCTTCGACTTTGTCTTGTTTTAATTGGTTGCCCAGTTAAAGTAAAGAGCTGAGCTGTAACGTTTTCAGCAAATCCTTTCACCTTAACTTCAAAATTTCCTTGACTTGGATTTGGGAAAACGCTTATCCCTTTAACAACTTGTGCTTCCTTTATGCCAGTAGGATAACTTATAGAAATATTATCCAGGTGAAAACCGTAAGAAACTGCATCTGCTATCGTACCGCCGGTGCCGAAAAAAGCAATCATTATCTCCTGCCCGGCGTATGCACCCAGTGAAAAGGAATAAGGTGTGAGCACATTGGTAAGGCTGCCAACCGTAGTTGCGTTAAAGGAGTAAATAAGGCGGTAGGTTTTCCCGCAATCTGTAGAAACTAATACCTGTACGCTATCATCTGTACCAGCCATGCCCAGCGGAGCCGGGTTTTGGGTTCCCCAATTTGTAATAGCAGCATCGAACATTAACTGGGAAGAAGCAGTAGCGGTAAATTTTGGACCGATGAGCCAGTCCCGCTGCCAGGTATCATGCAAATACAACTCAGCTGTAGCGTTCCCGGAAGATCCAAGGCCAGTGGCGGCACCCCAATAGGGGGCTGGGGCAACTACCGGAACCTGACCGTAAGCCTCGCGCCATTCCGGGAAGACAGTGCTGAGGTTGGTACCGTTATAACCGGTGAAATCTACTGCTGAAGGACCAGAAACTACCGGGTAACGGATGCGTATGGCGTTTGTCGTGTCGTTGGTGGGTATGTTATCGCCGGCAATGGTGATATATGCTTTAAATTGATACGTTCCTGCCGGTACCATATTCAGCCCGGGCGTTAGAACTACGGTTTGGGAAGCGCCCCCAGCCAGGGTTCCGGAATTAAGGACCGCCGAAAAGGTTGCGTTAGACGCGCCGCTTACTTCTACGGTAACGGTAGCATTGTGAAGTCCAAAATCGATCTGGCTGGCATGGAAATTTTGCACTGTAACTTTTACTCCTTCGGCATTGGTGTAGCAGCCGGTAGTTAAAGGCGTTACCAAAGCAGTAACACCCAGATCAGCCGGCGGCGGGCTGCCAATAAAAATATCATCAACGTTAAAATCAAACTTATTAGGGTTGTTTATCAGGCCATCGGTTGCAAAAAGGGCTACAATAATTTCCTGCCCAGCATATTGGCCTAATGGAAAAGTAAAGGGGGTAAGGGTATTAGAAAGACCAGCAGTATTGCTGGCATCGAACGTATAAATAGGATTAAAAGAAATACCGCAGTCCGTGGATACCATAACCTGTACTTTATTATCGGTATTAGCCATGCCAGCATACATAGTCGGTCTGTTACCGGTAATTTCAGTAATAGCGGCTTTAAAACCAAATACCGTAGTGGCAAGGGGGACAATTTTGGGGCTGACCAGCCATTCATTCCTAAAGTTTGAAGTTAGCGGAATATATGCGCTTATATTCCCCGAAGGACCTAGCAGATTTTTGTTTCTCCAGCCATTAACCCTTAAGCCAGGAAAAATTGCACCCGTGGCTTCATACCAGCCTGGAAAGATAGTGGAAAGATTACTATTCCCCCCTGTTGATACATACCCACTGAAATCACTGCTTTGCGGAAGCGGGTAAACGGCACTGGTTTGACGTGTAGCTTTAATCGTATCATTAACCGGAATATTATCGCCGGCCACGCTCGCCGAAGCAATAAAATTATACACACCTGCTGCCTGCATGTTAAGGGTTGGGCTAACCGTTACATTTTGCGAAGCCCAAGGCATAAGCGTACCACTGTTTATAGTAGCTGTAAGGGTATTTGGCAGATTAGGTCCCGTTACAGTTACCTGTACCTGAACCGGGTTAGTATTAAAATCAAGCAGGTTAGCGCCATAGTTCTTTATAGTGAGCACTACGTTCTCGGCCCCGCTGTAACATTTTTTTGGGACCGGGCTTTGCAGGGCTATCACCCCTAGATCGGTTACAGGCAAGATGCCAATGAAAATGTCATCGAGGTGAAAGGTATAATCGTAATTATTTATAACGCTGCCATCGGTAGCATAAAAAGCGAGAATTATATTCTGCCCGGCGTAAGCAGAGAGGTTTATTTGCTGATCAGTAAGCACGTTGGTAAGCCCTGCTGCTGAACTGGCGTTGAAAGAGTAGATCTCGTTAAAGGAAAGACCGCAATCCGTAGAAATCATTATCCGGACCGAATCATCGGTGCCGGCAATGCTGGGTACTGCCACATTGTTGCCGCTCAAAGAAGTTATGGCCGTTTTAAAACGTAACACCGTTCCGGAGCTTACCGTGAACTTCGGGCTTATCAGCCAGTGATGATTTTTCGAACTTCTTCGAAACCGGAATACTCCGGTAGTATTTCCCGCAGTTCCCAGATCAGAGGCGAAGCTCCAATCTGAACCTGAGGTTTGCCTTTTATTTCCGCCGGCTTCCGACCAGCCCGGGTATAAGCTGCCCAGGTTAAAAGCATTGAAGCCGGTAAAGTTTAGGTTTTGCGGTAATGCCACATTGGGCGGCACCTGGCGGCTTATCGCTACTATAAGAGAATCATTTGCCGTATTGCCGTCGCCGGCTATGGTTGCCGTGGCATTAAAAGTATAACTTCCGGCAGCGCTCATGTTGTAATTATTGGCTACGGAAACTACCTGGCTGCTGCCCGGAGCCAACGTGCCGGTATTTACCAGCACCGGCGGAAAGACGAGCGGGTTCGGGCCGCGTACTACAGCCTGCACGGTTACAGGAGTAGCCGCCAGGTTAAGCGGGTTGCTGCCGTTGTTTTTCAGGTTAAACCGTACCGGTTCGCTGGTGCCAAAACAGCCACTGGGTGGTGGAGTGGATAGGCCCGTTATGCGCACATCTACCGGCAATACCGGAGGTGGGGTAAACGTATAAATCTGACCCGTAGCCGGCCAGGTACTAAGGGTATCGGTTTCAGTGGTATAACTAACAGCAGGGTTAGGGCCGGTATTGTTCAGGGATAGAAAATTACCCGAGCCAATGGCTGGGCCGACAATACCGATAGAAGCGCTGCCGCCTAAAGGCGCATTGGCTTCCCGGCGGTAAAGGAATTCGATCTTATTCGTTCCTTCATAAAGTTTCACCTGGAAAGAAATTACGGGAATACTCCTAAAGAAATCCCACTCCATGTTTTCCCATTCAAAAGTAAAGATCTGGGCACCAGGCGGGCCGGTAGTTTGATAAGCAGTTCGTGAGTTTGGAAGACCTACATCTAAAGCATCCCAGAGAGGGGCAAGCAGTGGCCGCGAGGTAATAACTCCGGCTCCCTGACCACCGCTTTGTAAGTTATTTTGACTGGAATGGACCGCATTGGAATTAAAAGATAAAAAGCCGTGCAAACAAGCGTACACATCTGTGTAATTGGTTCCGGCAAAATTAAAAGTAAAACCAAGCGGCACCGGCTTTATTAATGGGTTGGTAGTAAACGAAACCACAGATGCTGAACCGCCCAGCGAAGTGTAATTTCCATTGGAGGCAGAAAACTGGTAATCGGAAACAAATTGAGCCTGAATGGCGGAAGCTGAAAGGAAACTCAGAAAACTGACCAGGAGAACAGTTCTAACTATAGGGGAGAATGTAAATTTATGCATAAGGGTGAGATTTAAAGTATTTTGCCTTAATCTATAAAAATAGATTAAGGCAAAATACTGCTTGATGAAAAGCACTTAATTAAAAATATTAAACCAATTTCTCATTGCAATACTTTGTAATTATTGCAATGATTATTGTTTTATCAGCTTAATTATTTTAATTCCATCAGGTGTATTTATATGCAAAACATAAAGACCAGGCTTAAGATTTTCGCCTAAACTAATGAAGGAATTAGCAGCAACCTGCTTTGAAAGAATCTTTTTACCCTCTATTGTTAAAATGGAAAGGTTGAAAGAATCGAATTTATGGCTTTTTACCTGCAATGAGCTTTGATTTGAAAATGGATTTGGAGCAAGTGTTACTTCAAAATCAGATTTATCGGCCACATTAGTTGGTGAGTGAGTACTGGTATTGCTTCCAGATAAACTTACCCTATATTGGCTTTCAGGGCAATACTTCAAGCAAACATCCTCCGTTACTTTTGGGTCTACAGCCTCGATGGAAGAATTATAACCAAGCGTTGCATCATTATCGACCAAGCTATAGTCCATCAAAATTTGTGAACTTCTTTCATTCAGTGGCCAGAAGCCTATTAGCTTGTCAAAGTTATTTGGACTACGTAGATTCTTAGCACTATTGATTTCATCTTCGGATCGATAGATCTGCCAAAATCTAACTTCATCTAATCTTCCGTATAATGGGTTTATTCTGCGCATCTCATCAAATCCCATAACCAACATTTCGGAATTATCAATGATACCAGTATTACTTCCTTTACCGACTATCACACCATCCAAGTAAAATACTACATCGCTACCATTGCGGCTTACAGCTACATGATGACACTTACCGTCATAGATTGAACTTTTAAACATGGAACTTTGAGTTGTCTGGCCTTGAATTGTCAATTCTAATGTTACTCCCTTTTCACCAATTGAGAAAATAAAACCAGTATCTTGCCAGTCGCCTTTTGAAATTAAAGCTGACTCTTTTTCTACACCTGGATCTATCGTAACCCACGCTTCAAGTGTAAAGTCTTTATCAAGAACGTTATACGCTGGATTATCTGGTGCTGTGATTCGATCATCCTTTCCATCGAAATAGAAATTACGGTTTTTACCAAAAACATGGAGCGGTAGGGTAGTAACCTTTGTACAATTACCAATGATTGCTGTATTTCTGACTGTATAAACGCCCGGTGTAGCAGGCGCGGTCATGCTGCAAAAGCTATTAGTACTATTACAGGAATTTACCACTGCCCCATTTTCATCTAAAATATCAAACGTATTGGAAGTTGTTGGTTCCAGTGGACCTACGAAGATCATATCCTCCGTGCAAACTCCGTCAACATATCCTTCAATGGTGAAATTGCCATTAGATACTTTTATTGGATGTTCATTATTGATCTGACAATTATTTCCAAAATCCGTAATAAAAGTTTTAAAAGTGTAATTTCCAGGCGAACTAAATGTTCCTCCTACATTATAGCTAACAGTCTGGCCAGCAGGGATGGTAACATTTCCTAATGCTGGGCCATAAACCTGGGAATAATTGCCCTGACCTGTTACGTTGTAACTAACTGATAAATTATGACTGGAAGTACAATCCAAATTTTGTACATGAATTGTATAGGAGCCAATATCACCAGCACAAAGAGCAGGGCTTGTGGAGGTTACCCAGGTTCTTATTGGATCTGTAATTGCTGTGATAGTTTTACGAGGACTTTCAACTCCCTGAGAATTAACAGCAGCCACATAATAATATTTAAATGTATTTAATGTTGCTATGTTAGGAGTGTATTGATTGGATGTACTTACCGGGGTTCCACCAGCTGGAACTGTATACCATTTATAAGCACATGCGCCGGAAGCAGTGAGCGTCAAGGAACCAGGACCGCACCTTGTCACGCAGTTTGGCGCTGTTGGCATAGCCGGAGCTACTGCCGGGCAGGCATCAAAACTTACATCGTCAATTAGAAGGTCACCTCCGTTCCCTCCATTTGGGTCACCATATACAATAAGGTGAACATGATAATTTGGAGTTAGCGTGCAAGGCGATGTCCATGTACCTTGTACCTTAACCCATGGGCCTAGCTCTGGTAAAGTAGGCGAGGCGGCTACTGTTACTTCAGGATACGTCTGTGAATTATCCATAGGCATCACCTTTAACTTTATTGACGGAAAATCAGGTAGGCCCCAACAAACGGCATTTTTGACATAAGCAGTAAAGGTGTAAGTGGTATTCGGCTGGATGTAAATTTCTTTCGTCTTAATTATATCTCCACCGCTGGTTCTCATATCAACAACCATCATTTTATTACCAGTACGTGGAGTACCCAAAAATTTTTGGTTAAATTGGGTTGCGTTGGAAGTAAACATATAGGTGCCGTTAGTACTACAACACGTAGTTTGACATGAATAACCGGAACCATGGGCAAAATATGTTCCTGGAGAACTGCAAGTAGAATTTTCAAAGCTGCCTTCAGGAAAAAGGTTGCCACAAGGAACTTGGGCAAAAGCCCCAATACCCATTAGGGTTAAGCTACTACCAAGGAAAACCTTCCTTAGTAGGGAAAGAGATAATTTTTTAATCACAGTTTTAGTTTAAAGGGTTTATATAAAATGAACTTTAAGCGTAAACTGATTTGCAGTAGATAATTTGAAGGGCGTTTGTTGTTGTGACAAATATATACAAAGCATAATATAAAACAACACAACTCAAATTATTTTTAAAATTATTTAAATCCTGGAACAAATATTAAGTAATCCATTTATTTTCAACAAAGTATCACCAATTAAAACAAGTGCCAATGTTGTTATGATGCATCAATTTTTATTAACAGATTTGCAAATCTTTAGACTAGTAAATTGTAAGCTGTTTAAACAAATTAAACCTAAAACCTACAAAGTAATCATAGGAAGACGCCCGAGGATGCATTAAAACTTGATAAATGTCTTAGCAACAAAAAACCGCAACTAAAGCTAGCTGCGGTTTTTTAGAAATGTATCGATCAGGTAGAATGAAGCCAAACGCCAAAATAAAAGGTCAAGTAAGATTGATAATGATTCCTTAGAGCCTGTTTAAATATTAGAGGAATAAGATAAGGGGGAGCTATCAGGCGTAAATAAAGGTGCAAACCTAATTTAATTTACGATGGCTTATTCAACCGACCTGACAGACTCCCAATGGTATATAATCGAGCAAGTAACATTTGAGAAGCGGAAACGGCAGCACAGTATGCGTTTGATCTGCAACCTGTTGTTTTACTTACTTAAAACGGGTTGCCAGTGGCGGGAGTTGCCTGAGCGTGGGATAAAATGGCAGGTGGTTTATTATTATTTCCGTAAGTGGCAGGCTTTAGGAGTAGTGGAGCAGCTGCATGAACTGCTTTACAAGCAAAACCGGCAACGAAGTAAAAGGAACAGTTTTCCTACGGCTGCGGTACTTGACAGTCAATCGGTGAAAACAGCATTGGCAACCGATGCAGTAGGCTATGATGCGGGCAAGAAAGTGAAAGGCAGAAAGCGACATCTGCTGGTCGATACGCAAGGCTATGTGTTGGCTGTAAGAGTAAGCTCGGCAGCAGCAACAGACCGGCAAGCAGCTCAGGAAGTAATAAGAAAGGCCGATAAGCTGCAGATATATAAACTAAAGTTGGTATACGCTGATGGAGGTTACCGGGGGAAATTAATAAACCAGGTAAAGAAACAGTTTGGTATTCAGCTCAACATTGTCAAAAAGAAAGCTAAGGCAGGTTTCAAAGTGTTGCCGAGGCGGTGGGTGGTAGAAAGAGCCTTTGCCTGGCTAGCCAAATGCCGACGCCTGAGCATCGATTATGAAAGACTAACTGCCACCTCAGAAGCTTTTATCCTCCTAGCCATGTATAGGTTAATGCTAAACCATTATAAAAATTGAATATTTAAACAAACACTTAGAATTAACCAATCTTTTAGTGCGTTGCGCAATTTGCGGTAATCTGGCAGAGTATTTTTGCTTAAAGAAGCCTGATTATTATCCATATACCGCTGAATAGCTATTATAATGGTAAGGTCTTCAATTTTTAGCTTTGGTACTGGTTCTGGAACCGGGTCTTTTTTTATAACCTTGCCAAGCTTTAGCAACCGGTTAATTTCATCGATCATTAGTTGAGCCTGAGCGCGGCGGTCCTTCTCAATCTTATGTTTATTAATTCCAGAGCTTACCCGTTTGCGGTCTAGGTCATTTTTATTTTCAATCCATATAGAGAATTCTATGTACCAATCCCACGAAATATCACCTGAATAATCCACTAAAGGGGCCAATTCCTAGGGCTTGTCAGGGTTGGCAATTTCCACTTTTTTGGCTGAAAAATTTGGCAGAAAATCCTTTAAAACATAAAATCCCCTTAAACAGCGCGTTTAAGGGGATTTTACTTCGCAGAGAGGGAGGGATTCGAACCCCCGGACCTTTAACAGTCAACGGTTTTCAAGACCGCCGCAATCGACCACTCTGCCACCTCTCTGTTTGATGATACAAAAGTATGCAGCCGAATTGAATTTACAAAGCTCTTATCGAAAAAAAATTCAGAAAAGTTTCAAAAAATTTTGCTCCGGAGCGCCTAAGAAGGCTATACTACTGATTATGACGCAATTCGGAAATACTACCCTCCGGCAATTCTACCAGCACCCGAAATTCAAGTTCGCTAAGTTCAGGTTTGTTGTCGCGTAAAATACCTTTCGTAGTTTTAAAATAAAGACTCAGCCGAACTTTGCCGATGTTAGCTTCTGCGGTAAGTAACTGATCGGCGGGTTGCGTCGCATTTTCTTTCAGCAGGTTCCTGAGTATAGGACGCAAATCCAAAGAACTGGAATCCTGCTGGTTCCATTTGAATTGCAGGCGGGGTGTAATTTCATTCGGATCGGGTTGGCTGCTGATCTCCAGTCTATGGGTTCCTAAATTAAAAGCCTGCCTGTTATCTCCATTAGCATAAAACCGCAGCGAAACAAGGTAATCGAAACCACTCGTGCGTACGGGGGCATACTCCGAACCGTAAAACTTGAATTCCTTGAGTATGGGAACCGGTGGGGAATTCTCTGCCTGCGAAACAACGGTAGTAGAATCTTCCGGGAAATAATAAAGCGACCTTTCCAGTTGCAGCGCTCTTATTAGATCGTCAACCTGGGAATGCTCGTAGCGCCTATCCGGGTAATATTGCGCATAAATTGAATCGATCTTCGGATTAAACCAGGGCCGGATGGATTGCAAATCATGTTTTTCGTCAAGATATTCCAAAATGGAAGAAATTTCCCGGGCGTCCTCCAGCGTTACTTTTTTGGGTGCCGGCCTGAGTTTTCCGCCGGAAAGCATAGCATTTTTCTGAAAATAATATTTAAGCCGGTTTGTCTGGCTACGCTCGGAAACGGAAAATGCGCCCCAAGGGCCAAAGGCAGAGAAAAAAGCCAGCAGGCATAAGGTAAGCGGAATGAACTTAATATTTTTTGATCGGCTCAAAAGAAAATAAACGGCTACAATCAAAAGCCAGGCTGCCAGCAGGATTACGAAATAGCGTTCTTCCGTTATACCATAATCGGATACCCGCCGCCAGATGGCCAGTGCAAACAACAGCAGCAAAGGAAATAAGGCGCGATAAAACCACCGGGCATAAGTGCGGATCCAGGTATTGCCTTCGGTATTCCGGAGCGGATAAATTAGCAGCAGCGAAAAGATACCAACCACAGAAAAGCTCAGCACCAGACTTGAAACCCACCCCCGGGGCCAGTTCCAAAGAAAAATAATCTTCAGCAAATAACCGTACAGGATCAGCAGGTATACCGAAACCAGCGGCAGCAGCACAAACTGGGTAAACACTTTCAGGCCTTTTGGGTAGGTTATTTCAGGCTCCAGGGCCTGCAGGTTACGCGGAACGCCGGCCAGGAAAAACCAGGGATGAAAAACGCCGGCCAGGAAAAGGAACAACCACACGTAAACCTTGTCGCCGAGATTAACCTGAAACAGTTTGGTAATTGCCAGGATAGCAATACATAAGCCCAGGTACAGTACGGAAGTATAAAGCGTGGCCGTTAAAAACCGGATAAATAACTTTTCGTTGAATTGCCAGAATCCGTTTTCGGTGCGCGGGTTCAGGTAAGCGGCAACCGAAGCCAACAAATGCAGACTGAGCGAAAACAGGAATAACTGAATGTATTGCCGTTCGGCCAGCACTGCTGGTAGAAGAAAATAGTACCCAATTAAGGCAGCAAGTCCGGTCAGAAAAACTATTCCTGACTTTTTCGGATCAAGACCATACCGTTCGGTTATTATTTCTAAGTCGAAAAAAAGGATCAGGCCAAGCCAGGCAAACCAAAGCAGCTTCCACCAATATTGATGCGCTTCTCCCCCGCTGTCAGCAAGTTCGACCAACTGGTAGCAAACGGCAGTTCCGATAAGAGCCGAAAGCAAGGTAAGCGGAAAGCGGCGAAAAGTAGCTTCTGCTCCCTGGGCAGCCTGCTGCAACGAAAGATTATTCCCAAACATAAAACAACTTCTAAAAGCCGGATCAAGGTCGGGAATAATTCCGAAAGGCTATATATAATTACATAAAAAGCACCACCTATTTTTCCAGGCGCTTGGTAACCGTATCGATGCTGATGTTGATCTCAAAACCCAGGATCAGGATCATGGAAACGAAATCGAGCCAGATCATTAAACCGACCAGCGCACCGATGGAGCCATAAAGGTGGTTGTAGGTATCGAAGCTACTGATATAGAGGGAAAACAACCAGGAAACCAGAAAGATAAGAATGGTGGAAACTACCGCGCCCGCCGAAACAAAAGGCCATTTGTCCTGAATAGCCGGCACGTAGTAGTAGATCAGGCAGTCAGCCAAGAGGAAAAGCAATACCACCACTACATATTTCAGCACCTGAATAAGGCCGTAGGTAGAGGTCTCGGTTACGATGTCGTAATAAACCAGAGCATCCAGGATGTAGGTACCGAAGAAGATGGCGGCAATGGAGATAAACAGGATAAGCGCCAGCACAATGGTGAGAACCGTGGCAATGAGCCGCCTTTTTAAGTAGCTCCGCTGCCGGAAGGTGTGGTATTTTTTATCGAAGGCATCGAGCAGGGCCATAATGCCGTTACTGGAAAGCACCAGGGCAAACAAAAAACCGACGGACAATAATCCGCCGCGCGGCTGGTTCACAATATCGTTTATCGTTCCTTCGGCGGCCGTAAACATTTCGGGCGGCATGAAGTCGCGCAAAAAATCGATGATGTTCTGGTTAAAGTCCTGACCGCCGATGTAAGGAATGAGGGTGAACAAAAAGATAATGGCCGGAAAAATGGAAAGCGTAAAGTTATAGGCCATATACGAAGACCGCTTCGTTACCGAATCGAGCTTCATTTCATTGATAAGCACCACGAGCACGTCGTAAACGGAAGCCTGCCCGTTATTGAACCGCAACTTCTTCAGAAAAACGATGAACTTGCGGTACGGCTTGCTGTGCTTTATGTATTTATTGTGAAACCCCATCTGCAAAATAAGGCGCCATTATTCCCTGAATTTCTGCTGGCGTAGGCGTAGGCCGGCCGGTTTTCATGTCTACAAAAACCATAGTGGTTTCGCCAATGGTGAGTAATTCTTCGGCTTCGTTATAAACCTCGTATTCGAACTTTATGCGCGCACCGGTCGGGTTTTCCTTTAACAGCAACCTGATGGTAAGCAGATCGTCGTACTTGGCCGGACGAAGGTATTTGGTACGTTGCTCCAGTACCGGCATCATTACGCCGTCGGCTTCCATTTGCTTGTAATGAATGCCCAGTTGCCGGAAGGTTTCGGTGCGGGCCACTTCAAAATAAGCCGCATAATTGCCGTAGTACACGTAACCCATCTGGTCGGTTTCGGAATAGCGCACTCTTATCTGAACTTCGTTCTGGTACATTTTAAATGGTTAAATGGCTTAATTGTTAAATGGTTTACGTCCGGCTTTTAAGGCTTCTACCCTACCGTTTCTGGTTTTCCGCCGGAAAGCTTACCGTTTTTAAGCCCGGAAAGTTAAGGATTTTGTTTTAAAGCAGGAGAAAAGTCCCCCTTTGGAGGGGGTAGGGGGAGGACAGGAGAATTATATGATCGCTTTTGAAAATCAAATAATGTAAAGATCCTCCCCCTACCCCTCCAAAGGCAGGGCCGTTTCATTCTGGAAAAAACTGTTTGCTCTTCCGGATTTATAAATCCGGAAGTAACCTGATAGGGGTCTATTGACCCCAGTGTGCCATTTTAAAGCCTAAACACGGGGATTAATAAATCCCCGACAGGTGGTTTTCGGATAAAAATATCCGAAAAAGCATTTCTTAGACCAGCAATTTTGAGAATGAAAAGAACCTACCTCAAAAGGGAAACCTCAAAAAACTTACGCTACCTTACTTATTAATATGAACGCTTAAAGGATTAAATTATTAAATGCCTGAATTAAGCAACGACCTGCTTTATAGAAAAACGCTACGTTTTCAACCCAAAAACCCAACCATTTAACAATTCAACTATTTAACCATTTAAATTACTTCATGATCTTGGCGGCTGTTAGGGCTTTCTGGTAGCGGCGGGCATTTTCCATGTGCTCGGAAAAGGTAACGGCAAAGCTGTGGTACCCGGAAAAGTCTTCTTTGGCGCAAAAGTAAATGTAGTCGTGTTTTTCCGGGTTCAGCACCGCATCTATCGAGGTAATGGAAGGCAGGTTGATCGGCCCCGGCGGCAAACCTTTATTTTTGTAAGTGTTGTAAGGCGAATCGGTTTTCAGGTGCACATTCAGTACGCGGCGGATGGTGAAATCGCCTACTGCATAAACCACGGTTGGATCGGCTTCAAGCAGCATGCCTTTTCTAAGGCGGTTCAGGTAAGCACCGGCAATTTTCGGACGTTCGTCGGGGTGCTGGTTTTGCTCGGCTTCTACAATGGATGCCAATACTGAAACTTCGGTTTTGGTTAAACCCAGTTTCTGGGCTTTGGCAAGCCGCTCTTTGGTCCAGAAACGGTCATACTCCTTTTTCATCCGTTCCATGAGCTGTTCCGGCGTGGTATTCCAGTACAGTTCATAGGTGTTCGGAATGAACATCGTCATGATGGTGGTTGGGGTAAAGCCGAATTTTTTCAGGTATTCCGTATCGTTGAACATTTCCCGAAATTCGTCTTCGTCGGCATCCAGGTTCTGGGCCAGCTTGGCGGCCAGGTCGTCTTTCAGGCGTACGTTATTGAAGGTAAGGCGCAAAGGGGTTTGCCGGCCGGAACGCAAAATTCCGATCAGTTCGTAGTTCGTAGCTTGGTTAGGAATTTCGTACATACCCGGTTTTACCAGTTCCGGGTAATTCATGAGCTTGGCCATAAACCGGAAAGCCAGCTTATCTATAATAACTTTTTTAGCTTCAATAGAATCCATTACCGCCTCGTATCCCTGCCCGTTCCGGATGCGTATGTAGGTCGTTTGGCCCTTGGTGTCTACGTTGGCGGTGTACATAAGCTGGTAGGCATAATACGAAAAGCTCACGAAAAGAAAAAGCAGCAATACGAGCAGATAAGTAACTTTTGTATTCCGCGGTTTAGATTTTGTTTTGGATGCCATAGGAAATTAATTAACAAACCATTAACTTTAGCAGGTTTGGCTCACTGCCAAAATTTAAGTAGTTTTGAACCACAAAATTAACACTTATTTCAGTCGGATTATTCAACTTAACTATTAAATATGAAACATTCTTACTTAAAGAAGCTGGGATTATTGGCTTTGGTGGTAGGTGGCAGCCTGGTTGCCTCAACTGAAGCTTTTGCCCAAACGCGCATTGCTCAATATTCTTTCCCGAATTCTACTGGTTCGGAAGACTCTATTGCAGTGGATGCGCAACCGGCAAATGCAACTTTCCGGCATATGAAAAGAGGAACTGGTGTAACGCCAAGCGGTTCAGCAGGAACTATTTCCGCTTCCGCCTGGAGCACCGGAGCCCTGGACCTGGATGATTATTTTACTTTCAGCGTAAAACCGGCTGCTGGTTACCAGATCACCATCGACAGTATTAAACTCGACGAAAGACGTTCCGGAACCGGTATCCGGGATTGGGCAGTTCGCTCCAGCGTTGACAATTTTACAACGAACATCGCTACTTTTAATGTTCCTGACGATACCAACACCCGGAAAAACAATAAAATAACGCTGGGTTCTGCATTCGACAATCTTACTACGGGCGTTTCTTTCCGTTTTTATGGCTACACCGCTGAAGCCGCTGGTGGTACCTGGCGCCTTGATAGTGTAGAAGTTTATGGTTCTATTCAATCTGCCGGCCCTGCTGCTGCTACGCTTAATTTTGCTTCGGCAACTTCTTCAGTAGCAGAAAACGTAACTGGCGGAACCCTGAACATTCCGGTAACCATTACCAATCCAAGCGCTACCACGGCTACCACCGTTACAGTTGCCGTTGCTACTTCTGGTGGTACTGCTACTTCCGGTACCGATTACATCCTTACAACCGGTACCTTAACGTTCCCGGCCGGCAGTAGCACCAACCAGGAGGCAGTATTAACCATTACCGATGACATTCTGGTGGAAGGCAACGAGACCATCAACCTGATCCTGACAGGCGCTTCTACGGGAGCAGCCATTGGTGCAAACAGCACCCATACCGTTACCATTACCGATAACGAAATTGCTCCGGAAATTTCCTTTGGCACACCAGTTACTGCTACCGTTGCAGAAAACGTAACCGGTGGCACGCTAAACATCCCGGTAACCATTTCAGCGGCATCTACTTCTCCGGTTACGGTGGAAGTTGCCCTGGCAAACCCATCTGGAACGGCAACCGCCACTTCCGATTATGTGTTTGCCCCGCAGATCCTGACCTTTACTCCAGCTGGCGCGCTTACCCAGAATGCCGTTCTTACCATTGTAAACGACAGACTGATCGAAGCAAATGAAACCGTTATTCTGACGCTGAGAAACGCCACCGGCGGTAACATTGGCACTGCCAGCACTTATACCGTAACAATTGTAAGCGAAGATGCTATTCCGCTTTACACGGTTGCCCAGGTTACCACCAACCACCCTACCACTTTTGTGGCCGATTCTTTAAACAAGATCGTAAGCTTAAGAGGAACCCTTTACGGCGTAAACCAGCGTTCTGCTGGTCTGCAGCTTACTTTAATTGACAATACCGGCGGAATTGGCCTGTACAAGAACGCTATCACCCTGCCGGCGCAAGGCTGGCCTACTGTTATGCCGGTTGAAGGCGACAGCGTTCAGGTTTGGGGAAAAGTTGCCCAGTTCAATGGTCTGACACAAATAGAACTCGATTCTGTTCATACATTAGGCACACAACCGCTGCGTACCCCGAGAATTGTTACCGGCCCGTTAACCGAAGCTGAAGAATCTGAATTCATCCGTTTAGCCAACCCGGTTACCTTGGTTACACCATCGCAGTGGCCAACTACCGGTACTGCTGCCGTAGATGTTGACGTAACGGATGGCACCAACACTTACAGATTACGCATTGTACCTAGCTCAGGTCTGGTTGGCACACCTGCACCTTCCGGTCCGTTTACCGTAACCGGTATTGGTGGCCAGTTCGATAATGCAGACCCACGTGATACCGGTTATCAGTTGCTGCCACGCCGCACTTCTGATATCCAGGTTGTATTAGGCGTTTCTGAAGATCTGAGCAGCGCTGTTTCTATTTATCCGAACCCGGCTTCCGGCATTCTGAACCTGAACTTAAGCGCTTTAGCAGGTAAAAAAGCTACCATTACGGTAGTGAATACCTTAGGCCAGGTGGTTGCCACGGTACCGGCTAACGCTACTCAAATCAACGTTTCTAAGTTCCCGGCCGGCATTTACACCATTCAGGTGGTAACCCCGGAAGCAAAAGCAGTAAAACGTTTCGTAAAAATTAACTAATCCAATCCAAAACCTATTTAAAAGGCTTCAGTATTAACTGAAGCCTTTTTTATTAATTTGCCTACCGTTTCCCTCGAACTATGAGTAACGCTTTATTTCTGAAAATCCACCCCGATAACCCGCCGCAGCAAAGAATTCTGCAGGTAGTGGATGTGCTCCGGCAGGGTGGCATTGTTATTTACCCGACCGATACTATTTACGGTATGGGTTGCGATCTGCATAATGCCCGGGCCATTGAAAGGCTTTGCCAGATAAAAGGAATTAAACCCGACAAGGCGAACCTTTCCTTTATCTGCTCCGACCTCACCCACATTTCCGATTATGCCCGGGGTATTTCCACCCAAACGTATAAAGTAATGAAAAAGGCGCTGCCTGGTCCGTTTACCTTTGTACTGGAGGCAAGCACCAAAGTGCCTAAATTTGGCGGCGCCAAAAAGAAAACCGTGGGAATCCGGGTGCCGGAAAACGAGATCTGCCTTTCGCTGGTGCGGGAACTTGGCAACCCGATCATCTCCACCTCCATCCGCGATGAAGACGAGATCATAGAATATTCCACCGACCCGGAGCTGATCTACGAAAAATACCGCAACCTGGTAGATGTGGTAATTGACGGCGGTTACGGAAATAATATTGCTTCCACGGTAGTAAACTGCGTAGACGATGCTTTCGAGGTTTTACGCGAAGGCGCCGGCGACCTGGACGAATATTTGTAAGTTATCTGGCTTACTAACCTTAAAAGCGGAACGCTATCCTTTTTTCGGTAAAAGGGATAGCGTTCCGCTTTTTTAATAACTTTTAATAACTACTAATACTCAGCAAAGTTGTCTGAACACGATTTTTAGGATTAAAAAGATAGACAGGATTTTTATCCCCCAAAAATCACTTCAGGTTCAGCTACTTGTGTAAGTTAATTACTCCCATTTCGCTCCTCTTTTCAGTAATTCGCTCAACTTTTCAGCAATCTTTTATCAGGAAATCCTGTCTATCCTTTCAATCCTGAAAATCGTGTTCAGACAATTACAGCCAATCCCTGAACGAAGCGTCGCTTAACCTCGCCCCTTCTTCATGCCGATTACAGAAGCAGTCTTCTGAACCTGGTCGGGCTTTTTATGTTTCCAGCGGCGGTGCGACCAAAGGTAATCGGCCGGGTTTTCGCGGATCCAGCGTTCCAGGATTTGGGCGTAGCGTTCCGTAATCTCGAATTCCGTCACCGTTGATTTGCCGTCGTAAATGGCTTCGAAGCCGTATTCGTAATGCCCTCTTTTTATGCGTTTTGCCCCCACAAAAATAACCGGGTAATGGAAGGAAGTAGCCAGTTTGTCGGCGCCTACATAAAAACCGGTATCCTGGTTCAGGAAAGTGGTCCAGTACTGGATCTCACTTTTAGGCGGGGTCTGGTCGGAAAGCAGGCTGATGAGGCGGGGAATTTTCTGGCGCCGGATAAAATCGCGCAAGGTATCTTTCATCGGGAACAGATGCGCTCCCAGGCGGGTACGGGTGTGCTGCATGAACCTTTCGAAAAAATTGCTCGACAAAGGCTTGTACACGCCATCGGCCGGAAACGGGAAATGCACGGCCGCGCCCGATAAAGCCCACTCCCAGTTTGCCAGGTGCGAGCCCAGCACAATTACCGGCGAACCGGCTTCCAGATGCTTAAAGGCAACTTCCGGATCCGGAAAGCGGGTTCTTTTCTTTAACGTTTCGGCATCTATGGTAGCCAGCTTTAACGTTTCTACTATTACATCGCAAAGGTTCCGGTAAAAAGCCGGCAACAAAGCGTTTATTTCAGCAGTTGTTTTTTCCGGAAACGAGCGTTCCAGATTCTGCCGCACCACTTTTTTCCGGTACCCGAAAACCCGGTAAAGCAGCAGGAAAAGAAAATCGGAGAATAGGTACAGTACCGGAAAAGGCAAGCGCGAAAACCCCGTTAAAAGCCACCAGAAAGGGTAATAGCGTTTTTCGAGGGGTTTGTGCATCATCATTCGGTAATTTAAATGGTAGGTAGCAATACTAAATAACCGTATAATCTGAAAAGAAATACAACTATATAATCTGCTTTATTATAAGGTCTTATAAAAATTCAGTCCTGATACCAGTATCCAGATACCAAAATCTTTAATTCTTATTGCGGCTCGGTAGTTTCGTTGCCTTCCCGGTCGAAGGTGCGGTTATTGCGCCGGTTCCGGTCTTTTACCCCCTGGAACTTCTGGCTGCTCCTGCGGCGCCATTCGTTATCGGTAATTTCGCCTTTGGCCGTGGAATGCACCAGGGCATAATTGCTGTTCCCCAGGTTCTCCTGCAAAAACACAAAGATCCGGTTGCTTTGGTTTTCGAGCTGGTAGTAATGCCAGATCTGGTAAGGCTTGGAATCGAAGTTGTTTACCGGGCGGTTAATATCGTCGCGTTCGTTGCTGATCTTGTTCGGCTGACCATATTGCAGGTAAACCCGGCCCCGATCGGTTTCATATCCGTGGAAGGTCAGGTTCCGGAAGTTTTTTTCTACGTATTCGATGCGCTGCTTGTAATCGAGCCAGGCCTGCACCGGGCTGGCGGCCGAACGGCGCTGCCAGAACGTGTACAGGTAATTCTGCTTCTGCAATACGGTTCCTTTTTTAGTTAACGATTCAATGGTACTTCCTTCGGCCGAATTCGATAAAGGACGCAAAGACATCAAATAAAGATCCAGTTTGGTTGAATCCAGGTCCGTAGAAAAAGCCGGCGGCAAGTTTGATCCGGGAGTGGCAGCGGCTACCGTTCCGTCCGGATTAACTTCTGCCGGGTTGCTCCGCTGAATAAAGCGGCGCTGGGAGGCAATGGTTTTGTTTTCGGCGTTTCGCACTTCAATAAACAGCTCGTAGTTGCCGGAAGCTACCGTACTGATGTCTACATCCTGCATAAACACGTTTACCGACGCGGTTTTCTGAACTTTCTGTCCGCCAACGGTCAGCTTGGCCATATTGTCGCGGGTAGGCACCAGGCGGTAAAAAACTACCACCGATTTATCTTTACCCACTACGGCTTCGGTATTGTAAATTTCCAGGTAGAATTTCAGCCGGTCGAAACCTTTCGGGTAAAAACTGGAAACGTAACTCACCAGCTTCATGCCGCTTTTGGTGTAGTCATTTTTCTCGGCAGACTTTTCGTAGCTTTCCAGCAGCTGGATATCACTGATCTCTACTTTGCTTTTATCGAAGTTTACCTGCAATGGCACCTCAATATCGCTGGCCGGTTTGGCAGAATTTACGTCTTTGGCCTTCCCGGCGAACGTAAAGTTTCCGTTCTTCACGAAATAGCGTTTCTGGAGGTTAAAAGGCACCATCAAACCAGCGGTATCTGCTACCAGCGGCGATTTTAAATTAAGCTTATCGAAATATTTTACTCCGGTAGAATCGGAGATCTGAAGCTCCAGGGCCACCACTGCCTGGTAACCGCCGGGTACTTTTTTATATACTACCGAATTCCCGTTTACCGAGCAGTAAAGCTCTACCATGTTCTGGGTTTCAGAGGCCTTGAACCGTACCAGATCGAAGGTGGCATCGAGCTGCTGAGCAACGGCTGAAGTAAAAAGGGTAGCAAAAAGAGCTAAAAAAGTAAAACGTTTAAAGAACATACGCCTGCAATAAATAACTTAAAGTTACGTAAAATAAGTAATATCGCAATCCGGAAGTTCCCCGACCCGCTTATGATTTTACTATCCGAATTGCATTACCACCCCAGCATCCAGTTTTTTCAGCAAGCCTTTAAAGCCGACGAAGTTTTAATTGAAGCGCGCGAAAACTATATTAAACAAAGTTACCGCAACCGCTGCCACATTTTAACCTCGCAGGGGCCTCTGGCTTTAACCGTTCCGGTAAAAGGCGGCAACAGCAAAACGCTTATTACCGAACTGGAAATAGATTACGAACAAAAGTGGGTAAACATGCACTGGCGCACCATCCGGTCGGCCTACGGAAATGCGCCTTATTTCGAGTTCTACGCCGATTATTTCGAAGCCATTTACAACCGCAGGCCCCAATTTTTGTTCGAGTTGAACTTGGAATTTTTAAAGCTATATATTAAATTTTTGAAATTTTCAAAACCCCTGCGTTTTACTAACCGTTATGATGAAAAATACGGGTCAGAGGTGCTGGATCTCCGGTCAACGATCCATCCGAAGAAGAAAACTGACAGCCTGGCAATAAAACCGTACAATCAGGTATTTGGCAAACAATTTGTACCGGACCTGAGTATACTCGACCTGCTGTTCAACCAGGGCCCGGAAGCGGTACACTACTTGTAGAAGCCTCTGATTTCCAGACTTGAACAATAAAAGCCGAAAGGGTGTTAATACTAACAGGCGAAAACCGGAACCAGGGTTAACGCTACTTAAAAACCAGATTACTTTACTAAATACAATACATGGAAGCTAAATTCTCAAACCGAGTGAAGGAAGTGATCTCCCTCAGCCGCGAAGAAGCGATCCGGCTGGGTCATGATTACATCGGCACCGAACACCTGCTCCTGGGCATGATCCGCGAAGGGGAAGGTACGGCCATTGCTTTGCTCAAAAAACTCGGCGTTTCCATCGAAGAATTAAAATATTCCATCGAACAGGCAACCCGCAATACCGCTTCGCCGAATACTAACATTACCGGGAGTATTCCGCTAACCAAGCAAACCGAAAAAGTACTGAAAATAACGTACCTGGAGGCCAAGATCTTCAAAAGCGATATTATCGGGACCGAACATTTGCTCCTTTCAATCCTCCGGGATGAAGACAATATTTCATCACAAACTCTAGCCAAATTCAACGTGAACTACGAAGCTATCAGAGATTCCTTAGACTATCAGCAGAACAACCCGATTGCTTCTTCTGATACGGACGACAACGACGACGACAAGTTATTCGGCAGCAGCAGCTCTTCCCGTTCGGGCAGCGCCGCTTCTAAAAAGCCGGGCGAAAAATCCAGAACTCCGGTTCTCGATAATTTCGGCCGCGACTTAACCAAACTGGCCGAAGAAGACAAACTGGACCCGATCGTTGGCCGTGAAAAAGAAATTGAGCGGGTGGCCCAGGTACTGAGCCGTCGTAAGAAAAATAACCCGATCCTGATCGGTGAACCGGGCGTTGGTAAAACCGCCATTGCCGAAGGTCTGGCCTTAAGAATCATTCAGAAGAAAGTTTCGCGCGTGCTGTTCAACAAACGCGTAGTTACGCTGGACCTTGCTTCTCTGGTAGCCGGTACCAAATACCGTGGTCAGTTCGAAGAGCGGATGAAAGCCGTAATGAACGAGCTGGAAAAATCGCCGGACGTAATTCTGTTCATCGATGAGCTTCATACCATTGTAGGTGCCGGTGGCGCTTCCGGTTCTTTGGATGCTTCCAACATGTTCAAACCGGCTTTGGCCCGTGGCGAAATTCAATGCATTGGTGCTACCACTTTGGACGAATACCGTCAGTACATCGAGAAAGATGGTGCGTTGGCCCGTCGTTTCCAGATCGTAATGGTAGACCCGACTACGCCGGAAGAAACCATCGAGATCCTGCACAACATTAAAGATAAATACCAGGATCACCACCACGTAACCTACACCGACAAGGCGATCGAGGCTTGCGTGAAGCTGTCTGACCGTTACATGAGCGACCGTTTCTTACCGGATAAAGCAATCGATATTCTGGATGAGGCTGGTGCCCGCGTACACATCAACAACATTGTGGTGCCGGACGATATCCTGAAACTGGAAGAATCTATCGAGAACATTAAGGTAGAGAAAAACCAGGTGGTGAAATCTCAGAAATACGAAGAAGCTGCCCAGTTGCGCGATAAAGAGAAAAAACTGATCGACCAGCTGGATAAAGCCAAAGCGAACTGGGAAGAAGAAACCAAGAAAAAACGCTATTCCGTGAAGGAAGAAAACGTGGCCGAAGTAATTGCCATGATGACGGGAATTCCGGTACGCCGCGTGGCCCAGAACGAAAGCCAGAAGCTGCTCAACATGGGCGAAGAGCTGAAAGGCAAAGTGATCGGTCAGGATCGTGCCATTTCGCAATTGGTAAAAGCCATTCAGCGTACCCGCGTTGGTCTGAAAGATCCAAAAAAACCAATTGGTTCGTTCGTATTCTTAGGCCCTACCGGGGTTGGTAAAACCGAGTTAGCCAAAGTGCTTGCCACGTATCTGTTCGACAAAGAAGATTCTCTGGTTCGGATCGATATGAGTGAGTACATGGAGAAATTCAGCGTAAGCCGCTTGGTGGGAGCGCCTCCGGGCTACGTGGGTTACGAAGAAGGTGGTCAGCTTACCGAGAAGATCCGCCGCAAGCCGTATTCTGTGGTATTGCTGGATGAGATCGAGAAAGCGCACCCGGATGTTTACAACCTGCTGTTGCAAGTGCTGGACGATGGTATCCTGACCGACGGTTTAGGCCGCAAGGTTGACTTCCGGAACACCATCATCATCATGACATCCAACATTGGCGCCCGCGACCTGCAGGACTTTGGAGCCGGTATCGGTTTCGCAAGCAAAGCCAAACAGGACAACATGGATGAGATCATGAAGTCTACCATTCAGAATTCCCTGAAGAAAACCTTCTCGCCGGAATTCCTGAACCGTCTGGACGACGTGATCGTGTTCAACTCGCTGGCCAAAGAAGATATCTTCAAGATCATCGATATTTCGCTCAGCAAGCTGTACAAACGCATCGAAACTCTGGGTTACCACATTGAGCTTACCGATAAAGCAAAAGACTTTGTGGCCGAAAAAGGATACGATCCGAAATACGGCGCCCGTCCGCTGAACCGCGCGATCCAGAAGTACATCGAAGATCCGATTGCCGAAGAGATCCTGAAAGCGGAAATGGCGCAAGGCGACATTATTGTAGCCGACTACGAAGAAGGAAAAGAACAACTGACCTTCTCTTCGAAAAAATCGGACAAGCCTGCTCCAAAGAGCGCCTCAGACGAACTGCCGGAAACAACCGGAACAGATCCGAAGGCTTCGGAATAATCTGAGTTATGAATAATAAAAAAGCTGCCTATTTGGCAGCTTTTTTTGTTTTAAATGGTAGGGTTTTGGGTTGGAAAAGTCAGGTTTTGTAAGGAGTTCTCGTCTAATGGATTTTTATATTTAGTTTCCATTCTTTTATTCCCATTAAGTTTAAAATAAGTATTCCGCTAATTCGATACAATAAGATATTTGCTTGTCTAAGTTGTTCGGGGTTTATTTGGTCAATGCTACCATGCGTAATGTTGTTCCGAAGCTTTTTCAAATCGTCAATTTTTACAGGAAACGTTTTGGTATCTAAGTTTTGGCTTTCCAAAAACGAAACCAATTGATTCTTCATTGGTTTATTTTGTAAAAATGTTTGTACGCTGTGCCAACGCTTTTTAAAATCTTCGTGTTCTTTCTTGTCTATTGTTTCCAATAGTTTTTCCAGTGCTTCATTTTGTTTTGCTTTTGTTTGTTTCTTATCGAGGGCAGACGTAAATCTTACGTTGTCTTGTTTTTGTTTGTCACAAGTTTCAATGATGTTGTAGCGAATTAAAAACGTAGAATAACTATCAACTAAAAGCGATTGATTAAACAAAGCAATTGCCTTTGAAAGTATCGCAAAATTTTTTACAGTCTCTTTTTGCCAACTTGCTTGCAGGAACTTATTGAAATTCCAATAGATTTCAAAACCCCAAAGATTTCCGCTCGTGTCAAGGAAATTTTTCTGCTCAATGTTTTTTATCGTAATTGTATTTTCGGGCAAATGTATTCTGCTAAGAATGTAATCAATCTTAATGTGGTGATAAAATGAAGCCAACTTTAAAACTACATCACCATAAAAAACAGCTTCTTTTTCTGTAATTCCTTTTTTGTATTTGAATTGAATTTTGGGCTCTTTCGTAACTGTGGCAACTCTTTCTTTGCGATTGTCTTTTGCAACAAAATTAAATTCTGGACGAAAAGATGACTTTCCTAGTTTGTAAAACATAGTAGAGCTTTTCATTCTTCCAATGTCAAATTTGCCATCATTCCTTAAAAAGGATGTTGGAGACAAAAATGAATAAAAAGGCTCAACAACTCTAAAACCTTTGTCAGCAAAGTAAAATTCGGCTGTATGGTTTTCGCCTTCAACAGGATCCCAATAAAACTTTACAGTGTCAATTTTTATTTTAATGTATCTTTTTCTGTCTTCGTAATACCCAGAACTATCTGTACAACTAAGTAGTTTTGCTTCCGATAAATCAACTCTTTGTAAGCGTTCGTTTTTGTAGTTTTTCGTCACTTCTACTTTTAAGAATGAACCGAATTTTTTCCAATCAACTTTGCTTGCCCAATCCATCAACTTTTCGCCGAAATAGGTCTTGTCATCAAAGAAAATTCTAAGTTCAATTTTATTTTTCTTTGTGTACAAATGAGCGTGGTGAACCTTACTAACTTCAGTCCCTCTTTTTATAGAGTATAGATTAAAATCAATATTTAAAAATTCAATATCTAAACAATGGTAATTACTCATACAAGATCAACCTTATCTATTTTCGTCTAAAGTTATAATAATCTTTATCCTGGGCAGCTTATTTTCAGTTTTGTGAAGGGTTAGCGAAGCTTTCTAATGATAACAGAAGCTCAATAATTTCCCAAAACGCTACCCAATTCCCCCTAAAAACCCCTGCCCCTGAAAAAACAGCCTTAAAAAATAGTATTGCCGCCGGACTTTAATAAATTTGAGGTCGAATTAAGCAATCAGATTTTACCATGCCACATACCGTTACCGGATCCAAAGTAGAAATTTTAGAGAAAAAGAATGCCGAAGCCCTCTTGGGCGGCGGCGAAGACCGTATTGCTGCTCAGCACAAAAAAGGCAAACTAACGGCCCGCGAACGCATTAACCTGCTGATGGACGAAAACTCTTTCGAAGAGATCGGCAAGTTTGTAATGCACCGCTCCAAAGATTTCGGCCTCGATAAGGAATACTATTTAGGCGATGGCGTGGTAACCGGCTACGGTACCGTAAACGGCCGTTTGGTATACGTTTTCTCACAGGATTTCACCGTTTTCGGCGGTTCGCTTTCTGAAACCCACGCGGAAAAGATCGTGAAGATCATGGACCTGGCGATGAAAAACGGTGCACCAGTAATTGGTCTGAACGACTCCGGCGGAGCCCGTATCCAGGAAGGCGTAGTTTCACTGGGCGGTTATGCCGATATTTTCTATAAGAACACCTTAGCTTCCGGCGTTATTCCGCAACTTTCGGCTATTATGGGTCCTTGCGCGGGTGGTGCGGTTTATTCCCCGGCCATTACCGACTTTATTCTGATGGTTGAGAATACGTCGTACATGTTCGTAACGGGACCAAACGTAGTAAAAACCGTAACCCACGAAAACGTAACTTCCGAAGAACTTGGCGGCGCGAGCACGCACAGCGCGAAAAGCGGCGTAACGCATTTCTCCTGTGCCAACGAAGTAGAGTGCATCAACAACATCAAAGCTTTGCTGAGCTACATGCCGCAGAACTGCGAAGATACCGCGCCGATGCTGCCTTACGAAGCCCAGGAAGACGAAAGCCGTCCGGCGCTTGACAACATCATCCCGGAAAACGCGAACCAGCCGTACGACATGCGCGAAGTAATTGAAGGCATTATCGATGCGGATTCGTTCATGGAAGTGCACAAAAATTTTGGCGAGAACATTGTAGTTGGTTTTGCAAGACTTGCCGGCCGCAGCATTGGCATTGTGGGTAACCAGCCAGCCGTTCTGGCCGGCGTTCTGGACATCAACGCCAGCACTAAAGCTGCCCGCTTCGTCCGTTTCTGCGATTGCTTCAACATTCCGCTTTTAGTTTTAGAGGACGTACCAGGCTTCCTGCCGGGCACCGACCAGGAATGGCGCGGCATTATTACGAACGGCGCAAAACTGCTGTATGCCTTCTCCGAAGCTACCGTTCCACGCATTACCGTAATTACCCGCAAAGCCTACGGCGGCGCTTACGACGTAATGAACTCCAAGCACATCGGCGCGGACATGAACTACGCCTGGCCTTCAGCCGAAATTGCAGTAATGGGCGCTAAAGGTGCAGCCGAAATTATTTTCAAACGCGAAATTGCCGCTGCTGCCGATCCGGAAGCGAAGCTGGCCGAAAAAGTGGCTGAGTACCAGGAGAAATTTGCCACGCCTTACCGGGCAGCGCACCGCGGCTTCATCGATGAGGTAATCATGCCTTCCGAAACCCGCACCAAACTGATCAAGGCCTTCAAGATGCTGGAAAACAAAGTAGACAAACTGCCGCGTAAAAAGCACGGGAACATTCCGTTGTAATTTCTTTTCAATAAAGTTATAAAAGGCTTCGGAAGGTTACTTCTGAAGCCTCCTTTTTTTATGGCACCATCCCGGATCTATTCACTTGACTACCTGCGGGGATTAACCGCGTTCGGCATCATGTTCTTCCATTTCACCTCCTGGACCCTCGGCAGCTATTCGGCGGAAGATTTTCCGGGACGGATCGGCTTGTACGGGGTGTCGGTTTTTTACGTACTCAGCGGTCTTACCCTTTTCCTGATCTATTACGAAAATCTGAAACCAACCTGGCGCTCGCTTACCACCTTTGCCATAAAACGCACCTTCCGGATCTTTCCTTTGCTATGGCTCACGGTAGGTTTAACCTTGCTGCTTAATCCGAAACTGTTCGATCCGCGTTTGCTTTTCCTGAGTTTGACCGGGCTTTTTGGGTTTCTGGAGCCATCGAAAGGATTAGGAACGGGTGTATGGTCTATTGGGAACGAATTGGTTTTTTATGCTTTTTTCCCATTCCTGCTGCTGCTGGCCCGGTATAACCGGCTCTTATTCCTGCTGATCTCGGGATTTCTAATGGCTATCTGTGTTTATTTTGCCTTCTTTGTTCTCCGGGCAAACGAACCGCTGGGGCCGCAATGGCCCGATTATGTAAATCCACTGAATCAACTAATTTTATTTGTTGGCGGCCTGGTGCTGGGTAGCTTCACGGTAAACGGAAACTTCGGAAAACCAAATGCGGTAATAGCGACAATCGTTATTGCTGCCGCCCTCCTTTTATTCATTTTTTACCCGGCAGCCGGCGACCGCATTGTGCTCGTATCGGGCTGGAACAGAATAATTTTCCTGGCTCTATCGTTTACCATTTGTGCAACCGTTTACCTGGCCAATTACCAGCTACCGTATTTCCTGCACAAGCCTTTGGCATTTACCGGCGAAATTTCGTACAGTTTATACCTGCTTCACCCTATTGTTTATACCATAGTATTTGGGGCAAACAAAATTCTTAAACTTGGCGTATCTCCTGTCTGCCTTCTGCTCCTGGCCTTTATTGGGGCTTTTGCAGTCAGTTTTCTGGTTTTCCGTTATTTCGAAACCCCAATGATAAATGCTGGCAAAGCGCTCTCGGCAAAGTTACCGGCAGCCACTTCCGTCTAAAAAACGGATTGAATTTTCTTTTTTATAACCTTTGTTCTTCCTAAATTCAAGCCCCATTCACCCCAATTGATATGAGAAAAGAATCTTTCGAATTTTTAGAGAAATATTTAAATAACGCCTCTCCTACCGGTTTCGAAGCGGAAGGTCAGAAACTGTGGCTCGAATACCTTAAACCATACATCGACGAATATTTTGTAGACACCTACGGCACCGTGGTTGGGGTAATTAACCCGGAAGCAGAATACAAAGTGGTAATAGAAGCGCACGCCGACGAGATTTCGTGGTTTGTGAATTACATTACCGACCAGGGCTACATTTACGTGCGCCGCAACGGCGGTTCCGATGCCCTGATCGCCCCAAGCATGCGCGTAAACTTCCACACGCGCAAAGGTTTGGTAAAAGGCGTTTTCGGCTGGCCCGCCATTCACGTGCGCAAAGTGGAAAACGACAAAGCCCCTACCATTGAAAACATCTTCATCGATTGCGGTGCCAGCTCCAAAGCCGAAGTAGAAGAAATGGGCATCCATGTGGGCACGGTAGTTACTTTCACCGACGAAATGATGGTGATGAACGATAAGTATTACGTGGGCCGCGCCCTGGACAACCGCATCGGTGGTTTCATGATTGCCGAAGTTGCCAGAATGCTACATGAAAACAAGAAAAAACTACCCTTCGGTCTTTACATCGTGAACGCTGTTCAGGAAGAAATCGGTTTGCGCGGCGCGGAAATGATCGCCCACCGCATTAAGCCGGACGTAGCCATCATTACCGACGTTTGCCACGACACGCAAAGCCCTATGTACGAGAAAAAGACCAACGGCGACCAGCATTGCGGCAAAGGCCCTGTTTTAACCTACGGCCCGGCCGTGCAAAACAACCTGCTGCAAATGATCATTGATACGGCTCAGAAAAAGGAAATCCCGTTCCAAAGAGCTGCCGCTACCCGCGCCACCGGCACCGATACCGATGCTTTCGCTTATTCTTCTGAAGGTGTTGCTTCCGCTTTAATTTCCCTTCCGCTGAAGTACATGCATACTACCGTAGAAACGGTGCATAAAGAAGACGTGCAAAACGTAATTAAGCTGATGTACGAGTTCGTGATTCAGCTGGAAGCCGGCCACGATTTCCGGTATCTGAAGTAACCCCACCCAACCCTCCCCTAATTCAGGGGAGGGCTTTTTTTATTGCATTCTCTTGGCTTTCAACCGTCATCTCGACGTCAGGAGAGATCCCCTGAATAAAGTAGTGAAGCCAGAATAAAAGGTAATACCAACTTGATGAGATCTCTCACTCCGTTCGAGATGACAAGCATTGGGAAAGAAACATTCGTCTAAATTTGTAGCATAGTCTTTCCCTTGGTCTGTGAGGCACAAACCAGAGCATCACTGTTCGTTTTACATGGTATAGTTTTACCAACAAAACTCCATACCGGAAAATCGTAGATCGTAAATCCAAAATCGTAAATCAAAACCTAGTGCCTCACTTCACAGACCAGCTTCAAAACAGTATCTTTTTACCGGAAAAACCCAGACGGATCGTTTCGCTCGTGCCTTCGCAAACGGAACTGCTTTTTGATCTGGGGCTGGAAGAGGAAGTGGTGGGCATTACCAAATTCTGCATTCATCCGGCCGAAAAAGTAAAAACCAAAACGAAGATCGGCGGCACCAAGAATTTCAACTTCGAAGCAATCGATGCGCTGCAGCCTGATCTAATCATTGGCAACAAAGAAGAAAACTACCAGGAAGGCATAGAAAAACTGGCTCAAAAGTACCCGGTCTGGATGAGCGATATTTTCACCCTGGAAGATGCGCTGGATATGATCCGGAAAGTGGGTGAACTCACCGGAATGGCTCAAAATGCTTTAGAAATTGTCGGGAAAATTGCAGCCAGATTTGCCAGTCTGTTGAAGCCTGAATCGGAGCTTACTGCAGCCTATTTCATCTGGAAAAATCCGTATATGGTCGTTGGCAACAACACCTTTATCGATGATATGCTTCAGCGTTGCGGTTTCCGGAATGTGTTTGAAAACGAAACGCGGTATCCGGAAATCAGTATCGAAATGCTGCAAAAAAGTAAACCGGAAGTAATTTTGCTTTCTTCCGAACCCTACCCTTTCAAAGAAAAACACCTGCAGGAATTTCAGGAAATGCTGCCTGAAGCAAAGATCATGATCGCGGACGGGGAAATGTTCAGCTGGTACGGCAGCCGCTTATTGCAAGCTCCCGCGTATCTTCAGAAATTACTTTCCGAAATCTGAATAAAGCTTTGCAGGTCTTTGTCTCTCTTAAATGCAAGGCCATATCATTCTTAAGTGCTGGTTCAAGTTTAAGCGAAGCGGGAACTTGGACCTACAAATGATCTGAAGTTTTCAACTTCAGTGAGGCAACAGCCTCAGAAATGGCTTCCGAAAATAATTTGAACTAAATAGTATCCCGTCAGAATTAAAATATACAGAATGAAACACCTCTTGAGGGTAGAGTCGTTTCACTCCCAAAACTCTCCCCTTGAGGACAAGCCCCAACGGGAGTTTTGAGCTTGCGAGCATAGCTCACAGAGAGGTGTTAATTACCGGTTGCTCCTTGCAGAGACAGTACCATTTGAGGCTACCCCCTCACTGAAGTTATAAACTTCAGATTATTGATAGGTCCAAGTTCCCGCTTCGCTCAAACTTGAACCAGTATTTCTTGAAATGAAATAGCCCTATCTCCAAAGAAAACTTTCTTCCAGCTAAACTTCCGCTATCACAAATCCAACCTTCCTAAGTTCCTTCCAAAACTTCGGATAAGATTTTCGCACTACTTCCGGATCTTCAATTTCAATTTCCTGAAGCAAAGCCAGCGGCGCAAAAGCCATTGCCATCCGGTGATCGTGATAAGTTTTGATCTGATTTTTTGAATTTGAAAGAGGATGGGATTCGAACCCTTCACCCTTAAAATTGCTAGCGTTTTTCACTAAAAAAGCACCGGGCTTGATTTCCGTTAAAGCCACGCCGAATTTTGTAAGTTCCGTTTGCAAAGCCGCAATACGGTCAGTTTCCTTAATCCGCAAACTCTCCAGGCCGGTCATTTCAAGTTCCACGTTTTTAGTGGCTGCCAGCACGGCAAAGGTTTGCGCCAGATCCGGAATATCGGAAAAATCTATAGCCGTTTTTTCTTCCGGTTCAGCAGTTTTCGTAAGCAGCGCGCCTTCCGGCAGAAAGGTGGTTTTTACGCCGAACCTTTTCATTAATTCTGCTACTCTGCTATCACCTTGCAGGGAATTTCCCTTTAAGCCTAAGAGCAAAATTTCAGCCTCTTTGGCAAAGGCCGCAATGCTGTACCAGTAACTCGCCGCCGACCAGTCTGCTTCCACTGCAAATGCGCCACCTGCATAATTCTGCTTCTCCACTTCGATGCGCTTTCCGGCAAAAGCAGCTTTCACACCAAACTCCCGCATCAAAGCCAGAGTCATTTCGATGTAAGGCCGGGAAGCAATTTTTCCTTCCAGCTCCAATTCTAACCCGGCGGGAAGCGCCGGAGCGCAAAGCAGCAAGGCCGAAATATACTGGCTACTCACATCGCCGAGAAGTTTTACCTTTGCCTTACCGGAAAACCTTGGCTTGAAGCTTAGAATTTCCAACGGTGGGAAGCCTTCTTTATCCAGGTAATTAATTTCAGCACCTAACTCCCGCAAGGCTTCCACCAGAATACCAATTGGCCGCTGGCACATGCGTTCGGTTCCGGTTAAAATTTTGGATTGGTTTGTCAGACTGAAATAGGCCGTAAGAAAACGCATTACCGTACCGGCATCTTCGGCATTAATTTTCTTTTCCGGAGCATGTAGCAGGCGTTGCAGCAAAACGGTATCGTTGGCATCGGAAAGGTTATGCAGCGTGATTTTTTTCTGGCTTAATGCCTGAATTAAAAGGGCGCGGTTGCTTTCACTTTTGGAGGCCGGAAGCTGTACCTTGCCGCGCAAAATGCCGGTCGGGTGATAAAGTTTGATACCGTTTGCGCTCATACGATCTGGTAATATTGCAGCGAACGCTCCACTTCCGCTACCGTAACGGGCTGGTCGTAAACGGCCTTGCCGATGCCTTCCAGCAACACGCAATTGATAACCGCATTCCGGTTTTTCTTGTCTTGCTGCAGGTACGGCAAAATACCAGCAATATCTTCTGGCTTAAGCTTCACCTTCTCATAAACCATAGCCATAAACGTTTCAATCCGGCTTAGTTCGGCTTGGCTCAGCAAACCTTTTTGCTCGGACAAATAACTTTCGCAAACCAGACCCACTGCAATGGCTTCACCGTGCAGGAGCTCCCGCCCCAGTTGCGTTAGAAAATAACTTTCCACCGCGTGGCCTACCGTATGCCCGAAATTCAAAATTTTGCGCACTCCTTTTTCCAGCGGATCAGCTTTTACTATTTTGCTTTTTACTTCTACCGATTCCGGAATCAGTTTCTGCCAGTCGGCAGCCAAAAAACCGACCAGGCGCTGGGTTTCAAAAGCCGCGGCATCGGCAATGAGCCAATGTTTAATTACTTCCGCGTACCCCGATTTTATTTGTCGTGCCGGTAGCGTTTCCAAAAATAACGAATGAATGAAAACAGCCCTAGGTTCCTGAAAAACGCCTAACTGGTTCTTGAAACCCAGAAAATCGATCCCGGTTTTGCCGCCTACGCTCGCATCTACCATCGCCAGTAACGTAGTGGGCACATTCACAAACGTAATTCCTCGTTTATAAAGGGCCGCACAAAAACCGCCCATATCTCCGATTACGCCCCCTCCCAAATTTACTACTACGCCCCAACGGTCGAAAGCCTTTTCGGTCAGGAATTGCCAGATGGTTTCGGAAGTACCTAAGGTTTTATTTGCTTCGCCGGAAGGAATTTGCAGCAAATGGTGCTCCGGTAAAGCCTTTTTTAGAATCGGATAGCAATCGCGCCGGGTATTTTCATCTACCAGAATTAATATTTGGCTGAAAGCTCTGCTCCGTAAAAATTCCTGAAGTTCAGGTAAAGCTTCCGGACTGAAGAAAATGTTTTCCATAAGGCCGAAATTACGAAAATTGTCAGAATCAGGGTTTATGGGCAGCTCTCCACCTTTTCAATGTAGTTAACTTTCTGCCAGAATTCCGTTGACTGAAGTCAACGGCAATGGATAGTTTATAGTAGTACAGGTAGATAAGCAGCTTAAGTTTAGAATTGCCAATGTAAAAACAACTCCTACTCCAAATCAATTTTTATCTATTGCCGTTGACTTCAGTCAACGGATTTAAGCCGCCGCTCTCCTACCAGAATTTACTTCCGCAAATATGCGCTGCAGCTGCATAAAATGCCGTTGCTGGTGCAGGACCATGAACAGCAGCGTTTCCCCGATATTCATTTTCAGTAGGCGGAAGAACTCCACCGGAACGGCTCTTTTAGCTAAATTGACTTTTGCAGCGTTCTTTAATAGCGTTAATAACTCCTGCTGGTTTTTCAGAAACTCATCCACTACCAAAGTTTGTAAAACCGAACCTTGCGGATTCATTTTCTTCAGGGTTTTCTGCTTTTGGGTATTCTTCGGAGAGATCATTTCTACCGACTTTTTCCCGAGCCAGGTAAGCGTAATTTCCGGAGCAGGATTTACCGTTAAGTTGTTGGCAATGGCTTTTGCAAGGGCAGGATTGTAGTAAGCGGAATAGCGGTTCAGGTGCTCCAGACATTCCAGTAAACTCCAGCCGCCGTTGGCCGGACGCTGGTTCAGTTTTTCGGCGGGCAGCTTTTTTACTTCGTCTTTTACAAACTGCACAAGGCTTTGTACTTCCCGGGTTAATTGCTCTAAAGTTGGATTCATAACGCTTCTTTTTTTAACAAAGGTACAGCAGCCCGTGGCCGCAAAACCTTGACGGGAATCAAGATTTTTGCAAAATAATCCGACAGCTGCAGCCGATGGCAGTACATTCCGGTAAACGGGAAAACTACTTCTCTAATTTAGCTACGGAAGTGGCTTTCAGGCGGCTCAGCGTTTCGGGCTCCATTTTCAGGTAAGAGGCCACGTACCGTTGGGGTATTAATTGCAATAACTTCGGACTACGTTTTAATAACCGTTCGTAGCGTTCCTGGTTCGAAGCAAGATGCAATTCTACTTCCCGCTCCATCATGCCCAAAAGCGCGGCTTGCGTAAGCTGGTACCACACATCTTTGAATTTCGGCAGCGTTTCCAGCAGGTTTTTCCAGTCGGAATAATTCAGGGAAAGGAGCTCGGTTTTCTTGATGGCCTGCACGTAAAACTCCGATGGCTTGCCGGTAATAAAGGAAGGATAGGCAATTAAAATGGTACCGGGATAACCAAAACCTACACAAATTTCCTTGCCTTTGTCGAGGTAATGAATGGTTTGGGTGCCTTCCAGTACAAAATGTACCTGGGTTTCCACTTCGCCGGCCCGTACCATGAATTCGCCCCGGTTAAAGGTTTGCCGCCGGTTCCAGACGCTGGTAATTTGTTCCAGTTCGGAAGCGGTGAATGGGGCGAGGTTGGAGAGGAAATTGATTAAGGGTTCCAAAAATAAGATGGATTGGAGGTTTTTCTACTAAATTGGATTGGTAAGATATATCTTACTTTTACTCTTTTCCCATTTTGAATCCCGGGATTAAACTTTAATAAATTAGCTAATCTCAGAGCTTCTTTATCAGCATAGGTATTTAATCCTTTTAAAATTACTGGTTCTTTTACTTTTCCATTCTCATCTACAATAAATTGAATAATTACAGTACCTTGATAAGTAAGAAGAATTTGAGAGTAATTAATTTTCTGGTCAAAAAAAATTTTCAAACCTGTAGCGCCACCTTCTTTAAATTCAGGCATTGTTTCCACAAAATCATAAACCTTTTCCGAATTAAAATTATTTTCAGATGATTTTTTAATAACTGGTGTTACAAAACCTAATAATGCAGGCGGCTGATTGGATTTGCAGGAATTATTAGGTGGCTTGCTAGTTATCGATTTGTTTGTCTGGGCATCAGCCTCTTTGCTCAAAAAGCTTAACCCTAACAGCACAAATACCGAACTAAAAACCCGCCTGAATGAAAATCTGTTCTGCACCGGCTGCTCCAACTGATATTCATAAAACCTGCCGCAAACTTTCCCCTCCTGCTTTGCCAATATTTCCCGAATTTCAGCATCCGTTTTTTGGGTAAAATCTACTACTGTTTTCTGACAGCTGCCACAAAACCTCCCTTGCGCACACGGCGACATTTTATTCCAATCCTTCGGACAATTGAAGGAAAGGCTGGGCTTTAGAAAATTTTCGGAATGGTTTGCCATCAATCACCACTTTAAACGCTACCCAAATTAAGCAAAAAACCCGAAACTAACACAACTCTTCGCGGTTGCTATGTAAAGCCCGACTGTTTATTCCGCTATACCTTTTCGCCCGAAAACCGTAGCCTTCTGGAACACAAATCAGGCGGTAGCAAATTACTGAATGGAAACGCAAAACTGGCATAATTTAACCCCCGAAGAAACTTTAAAGGAACTTGCCACCTCCCCGGCCGGGCTGTCGGAAGCGGAAGTTGAAGCGCGGCTGGAAAAGTACGGACCAAACGAACTGCAGGAGAAAAAAGGTAAAAGTCCCTTGAAAATGCTCTGGGAACAGTTCACAGAAACCATGGTACTAATCCTGCTGGTGGCGGCAATTATTTCCGGCTTTTTAGGCAAAGAGGTAGAAACCATTGCTATTCTGGCCATTGTGGTACTGTTTGCGGTACTGGGTTTTGTTCAGGAGTTCCGGGCTGAAAAAGCCATGGCCGCGCTCAAAAGAATGGCGGTTCCTACCGTAAGGGTGCGGCGAGAAAACCAAGTCCAGGATATTTCAGCTACCAAACTGGTGCCCGGCGATATTCTGCTGCTTGAAACCGGCAACATTGTTCCGGCCGATATCCGGCTGCTGGAAGCCGCCAATCTCCGGTTAATGGAAGCCGCCCTAACCGGAGAAGCGGAAGCCGTAGAAAAAAGCACCGAACCGCTCGACAAAGCCGACCTGCCTATTGGCGACCGCGTGAACATGGCGTATTTCGGCACGAACGTAACCTATGGCCGCGGCACCGGCATTGTAACGGGTACGGGCATGAACACCGAACTCGGCAAAATTGCCACCCTGCTGCAGGAAGTAAAGAACCTGGAAACCCCGTTGCAGAAACGGCTCGACAAACTGGGGGAAATGCTGGCTTTGCTGGGGGTTGCGGCCGCGGCGCTTATGCTCATTATCGGGGTTGTGCTCGGCGAACCGCTCGATGAAATGTTCCTGACGGCCGTTAGCTTAGCGGTAGCCGTGGTGCCCGAAGGCCTGCCCGCGGTAGTAACCATTACCCTGGCCATCGGGTCGCAACGCATGCTGAAGCGCCACGCGCTCATCCGCAAACTGCCGGCTGTAGAAACGCTGGGCTCCGTAACCGTGATCTGCTCCGATAAAACCGGTACCCTCACCGAAAACAAAATGACGGCGGTGGTACTGCAACTGGCCGAACAACGCATCGAATTAAGAGAACCTGATTTCTCCCCTTCTTCGGATAAATATTACAAAATGGCTCTGAGCATTGCGGCCACCTGCAACGATGCCACCTTGCAAAAACAGGGCGACGAATATACTGCCCTCGGCGACCCTACGGAAGGGGCTTTGGTAATTGCGGCGGCCCAGGCCGGTTTGCAGAACCTGGAAGAAACCTTCCCCCGGGTAGATGAATATCCTTTCGATTCGGACCGCAAACGCATGACTACCGTGCACCGGGTCCAGGAAAATGCCGCCTCCCCGATCCCGCCCTCTTTTTCCGACACCGATTTTCTGGCTTTTACCAAAGGTTCGGTAGACGGTTTGCTGAAGATTTGCAACCAGATCCGGGTGCAGGAGGAAACCGAGCCACTTACCCCGGAATGGCTGCAGCGGATGCAGGAAGCCAATAATCTGCTGGCCCGGGAAGGCGTGCGAGTATTGGGGCTGGCTTATAAAATGCTACCGGAATTGCCCCGAAACCCCGAAGCAGAACTGGAACAGGAATTGACCTTTGTAGGCATGGTGGGTATGATCGATCCGCCGCGCGCCGCTGTGAAACCGGCCGTTGCAGAATGCCGCGAAGCCGGGATCCGCCCAGTTATGATCACCGGCGACCACCCGCTAACGGCAACCGCCATTGCTGCCGACCTCGGTTTTCCAGACACCGGAGATGCCCTGACCGGCGAAATGCTATTGCCGCTTTCGGACGAGGAACTGCAGGAAAAAGTAAAGCACGTTTCGGTTTTTGCGCGGGTTTCGCCGGAAGATAAATTACGCATCATTACCGCGCTGCAGAATAACGGGGAAATCGTATCCATGACCGGCGACGGCGTGAACGATGCCCCCGCCCTGAAAAAAGCCAACATCGGGGTAGCCATGGGCATAACCGGCACCGACGTAGCCAAAGAAGCTTCGGACATGGTTTTGCTCGACGATAATTTTGCCACCATTGTAGCTTCCGTAGAAGAAGGCCGCGTTATTTACGACAATCTGGTACGCTTCATCCGGTTCTCGCTCGGCGGTAATTTAGGCAAAGTTCTGGTGATGTTGCTCGCTCCATTTATAGGTATTCACATTGCCCTGCAGCCACTGCAGTTACTCTGGCTAAACTTACTTACCGACGGTTTAATGGGTTTGGGATTAGGCGTGGAACCGGTGGAAGCCACCACCATGCAAAAACCGCCGCGCCACCCCGAACAACCGATCCTGTACGGCAAAGATTTGACGTATGTGCTTTGGTTTGGCTTACTCATCGGTATGATAAGCTTAGGCATTGGTTACCTGTATTTTGATCCGGAGAATCATTCGGACACTACCTGGCAGACCATGATCTTCGCTACCATTGCTTTTACCCAGGTTGGAAATGCCTTTGGCTTACGGGCAGAAGGATATTCCTCTTTTTCCTATAAAAGCAATCCGCTGTTCATCTGGCTATCGCTGGTTACGGTGGGACTGCAATTACTGGTTATTTACCTGCCAGTTCTGAGAAATATATTTGGTTTAACGGCACTTTCTCCCCAGGATCTGGCCATCGCTTTTTCTATGGGCATCGTTACGTTTTTGGCAGCCAGATTGGAGAAATGGCGGCGGAAAAAGCAGCTGGTAAAGCATTGAAAGTTTTATCGATTGGGTTTAGATTAAAGTGGAAGGTTGCTGGGGTTTAGTAGTTTTTCTGTTTTAATAGCTACTGTTATTCATAGTAGGGCTCTGCCTTAAATTATGAAGCTGAAGTTAATTGAAAGGTTACTTCTTTGTTGTTTTCGGCCCCGAAGTATTCGGCATTTTTTACTTGAGACAGAACCACCCCTGCCCCTCCTTGAAAAGGAGGGGAGCTCCTCAAAGCCTCGTCACTGCAAAACCAGTGACAGTCCATACTATCTAGTTTTTAATTACTTATCGTGCTATTCTTGGCCCTTTGTAAGTAGCCAGAGAACCAATTTCCAATAATTCTGAAAATTCTTTAATTCTGTAAATTCTGATCCTGATTCAGACTATAGTCCTGAAAATCCTTAAATCCCGAAAATCCTGATTCTGATTAATCCCGCTCCATAATTTCCGTTTGCTTCCGGATCGATTCCAGGTGAATGAGTTTATACAGTTCTTCTACAAAGTCGGGGTTAATGCCCATTCTGGCGGCCCATTCCGGACGGGTTTTGAAAATTTCGTTCCAGCGGTCCATTTGCAGGATAGTTACGTTGTTCTGTCTTTTGTATTCGCCGATCTTTTCTACTAAAGCCATGCGGCGGGCCAGCATTTCAAGAATATCGCGGTCGGCGGCGTCTATTTTGGCGCGCAATTCTTCGGCACAATTCAGGAATTCCGGGTTCGGGCTTTGAGCAGTGCGCACTTTCAGGCTTGCCAGCATGTCGGCGAAAGCCGCCGGGGTAAGTTGTTGCTCGGCATCGCTTAACGCTACTGCCGGATTTGGGTGCACTTCTACCATCAGGCCGTCGTAATCCAGGTCGAGGGCTTGCTGGGTAAGGGGCAGAATCAGGTCGCGGCGGCCGCCGATGTGGCTGGGATCTACAATTAAAGGCAGGTTTTTATAGCGTGTTTTCAGTTCGATCGGAATCTGCCAGAGGGGTGCGTTGCGGTAGCGGTTTTCGCCTAAAACCGAAAAGCCGCGGTGAATGGCTGCCAGACTCCGGATGCCCATGTTGTAGAACCGTTCCAACGCGCCGGCCCATAAGGCCAGGTCCGGGTTTACCGGGTTTTTCACCATTACCGGAATATCCACGCCTCGTAACGCTTCAGCCAGTTCCTGTACCACAAAAGGGTTTACTGTTGTGCGGGCTCCGATCCAAATCACATCCATGTCGTAGCGCAAAGCCAATTCAATGTGCTGGGGCGTAGCCACTTCCACCGAAACCGGCAACCCCGTTTCCGCTTGCACCCGGTTCAGCCATTGCAAACCAATTTCGCCAATGCCTTCGAAGGTGCCCGGCTTGGAACGCGGTTTCCAGATGCCGGCCCGGAACAGGTCGATGCCGGAATTTTTGAGCGCCAGAGCCGTTTCGAGCACCTGGCCTTCGGATTCGGCGCTGCAGGGTCCGGAAATGAGCAGGGGTTTGTGGTGGCTCAGGAGCCGGGAAAAATAATTCTGTTCAGGATTCAGTTCCATAAAATGCGTGTACTAAGGCAAGGTTGCGCGGGTTTTCGGGCTCCAAAAGGTAGCGTTTCACCCAAAGCTTTCTTTTACAGCTTTATAACGAAAAATATCTTCCTTTTTTGCTATTACTTTCGGTGAGAGTCGCCCGGAAATAGAACACATTCACCTGCTTTTTGCGTAACTTTGCATTACAAAATTACCTGATTAAATGAATCCGAGTCAAAAAGTTTCCTTCGACGATACCGCCGTAGCTTTTGCTTCCCGTTCCAATACCGAATTGCAGAAAATGTACTGGCTTTTCGCTACCATGAACAACAACTTCCTGGTAAAAACGGGCGGCCCGTTGCTGGAAACGGCTTTTAAACTGCACCTCCCGGTGAAGTTCCTGGTAAAGCCTACCATTTTTCAGCAGTTCTGTGGCGGCGAAACCATTTCTGAGTGCACTCCTACCATCAACAAACTGGCCGAATCTAATATCGGTACCATTCTCGACTATTCGGTGGAAGGCGAAGGCGATGAAAAAAGCTTCGACCATACCATGCACGAAATAATTGCGACCATCGAGAAAGCAGCCGGCAACAAAGCCATTCCTTTTTCAGTGTTTAAAGTTACCGGGGTAATCGATACCGGTTTGCTGGAAAAAGTTCAGGATGGCAAAGCCTTAACCGCTGAGGAGCAAAGCGCTTTTGAACGGGGCCGCCAGCGCGTAAACGCGATCTGTGGCCGGGCCTTTGAGAAGAACGTGCGGATCTTTATCGATGCCGAAGAAAGCTGGATCCAGGAAACAATAGACCAGCTGACTTACGAAATGATGGCTAAATACAACCAGCAGAAAGCCATTGTTTACAATACCTACCAGCTTTACCGCCACGACCGCCTCGATGTAATTAAGCGCGATTATGAAAATGCGCTGAAAGGCGGTTATTACCTGGGCGGAAAACTGGTTCGGGGCGCGTACATGGAAAAAGAACGCCGGATCGCGGCCGAAAAAGGCCTTCCCAGCCCGATAAACCCTACCAAAGAAGCTTCCGATAATCTGTATGACGAAGCCCTGAAGTTTTGCGTGGAACATATCAACCGGATTGCCATTTGCGCCGGCACGCACAACGAAGCCAGTTCGCAATACCTTATTGAACTGATGAAGCAGCACAACCTTAAACCGAATGATGAGCGGGTTTACTTTGCCCAGCTTTTAGGCATGAGCGATAACTTATCGTACAACCTGGCGCATGCCGGTTACAACGTAGCCAAGTACGTGCCTTATGGCCCGGTAGAAGCCGTAATGCCTTATTTGTTGCGCCGTGCCAACGAAAACACCGCCATTGCCGGCCAAAGCTCCCGCGAGTTCAACCTGATTAAGAAAGAATTGGTACGCCGGAAAAACGGCAAACACTAAAAACAGCCTCCCTTGCAAGTCAGTAACTGCCGTTTTTTAGAAAGCAGTTTCTGACCTTAAAAATAACTATTCCCTGAAAGCCGTTGCCGGATATTAAGACATCCGGCAACGGCTTTTACTTTTTCTGCCAATTTTATACCGTTCCGTAACCAATTGCCTGACCTGTCGTTTAATGATACTCGGAACCAGGGCCTTACAGGTTTTGCGTTTCGCTAAAATAATATTCATTTAAACTTAAAACTTAATACGCTATGGAAAATACCACAGATAATACTCGTGGCAGAATGATGACCGGGATGTTCAGAGACCGTACCAGCGCTGAGCGTGCTTACAACTCGTTGAGCTCCCGCGGCTATACCAAAGACGACGTAAATATTATTATGTCGGACGATACGCGTAAAAGACATTTCGCTAATACAACCACCGAAACAGAGCTTGGCAATAAAGCGCTGGAAGGCGCCGGTGCCGGTTCGGCCATTGGCGGTACGTTAGGTGCCATTGTAGGTGCTTTGGCAGCCTTGGGTACTTCGGTAGCATTGCCGGGCTTAGGCCTGATAGTGGCAGGTCCGCTGGCAGCAGGTCTGGCTGGCGCCGGAGCCGGTGGGTTAACCGGTGGTTTGCTGGGTGCCCTGGTGGGTTCCGGTATTCCGGAAGAACGCGCTAAAGTATACGAAAGCGGTGTAAAAGAAGGCGGCATTGTAATGGGCGTAACCCCACGCAACGAAGAAGATGCCCGCTATTTCGAAACCGAATGGCGCAACAGCAACGGTGAACACATCTATCGTTAAGATAAATCTTTTCTTTTTTTCATTGTAGTTTTAAAAGCCCCGTTTATATAGCGGGGCTTTTTTATTTTCCAGGAATTTTTGGTGTTAAGTGGCAGGACCATAGCCGTCAAGCTAAGGAAAAGTGAGGTCATTCTGAGCTTGTCGAAGAAACTAATGGTTACTGCTATGGCATTTGAGCGTAGCAAAAAATGCCTTTCGTTAGGGTTCGGTATGCGATAGTTCCCTCAACTTCGTTCGGGATGACCTAATAATTTAGCTTAGCTTGACGGCTATGGTGGCAGGATTAAATTAACCGCTTAACCTGAAAAGAAATCAACTTGTTTCATACGGTGAATTGTATTTTATTATATATTTCAGGTCTTGATTCCAATATCCGGATGCACAGGTCTCTTTACTTATTTCCGGCAGGCACAGCATTTTTTGCAGATAACTTTTGTTAGTCTAAAAATTGCGCAACAACCGGTTTCGGCCGGCAAATTGTTCAAAAACAAACGGTAGCATTCCGTTCTTTTGCGTAAGTAACAAAAGCAGCTCCATAAAAAAGAGGCATTACTTTTGTATATATTTGCAACATACTTTAACAGCGATTATGCTTAAAATAAAATCGAAATCAATTTTCATTACTGCCATTTTTGCGGTGGTAATGCTTTTTGCCTGCTATACTTCCCATTCCGGGGAAAGAAATAAAGGAAACTCGCCCCAGGGGAAAAATGAGATCCTCCTCCGGGTACTGATGCAGGGCCTGAATACGGCGCACTTCCAGCCGGAAAAACTCGACGACGCTTTCTCCAAAAAGGTTTATAACCTTTATTTGAAGCGCCTCGATTTCAACAAAAAATTCTTATTGCAGTCGGATATCGACCAGCTTCAGAAATACCAGAACCAGATAGACGAACAGGTGCAGAATGGCTCATACGAGTTCCTGAACGCCAGCACGAAGATCTTTGCGGCGCGTTCTAAAGAAGGCCAGGACATGTACAAGGAAATTCTGGCCAAGCCTTTCGACATGGAACAGGAAGAATCTACGGAGCTGGACCCTGAAAAACTGAAATTTCCCCAGGACAAAGCCGCACAGAAAGAAGCCTGGCGCAAATACCTGAAATATCAGACCTTGGTGCAGATGGCCGAGCTGATCGATATGCAGGATAAAGCCCTCGAGAAAAAAGACAATAAAACGGTAACCAAAAGCACCACCGACCTAGAAGCAGAAGCCCGTAAAAAGGTGCTGAAAACCTATGACGATATGTTCCGCCGGATGAGCCAGATAAGCCGGGAAGACAGTGTTTCGGCTTACATAAACGCCATTGCCAACTCCTTCGACCCGCATACCGAATATTTCCCGCCAAAAGACAAAGCGAACTTCGACATACAGATGACCGGCCGCCTGGAAGGTATTGGCGCTACGCTGAGCGAACGCGACGGCCAGATAAAAGTGGCTGAAATTGTGCCGGGATCTGCTTCTTACCGCCAGGGAGAACTGAAAGCCGGCGACGTGATCATGAAAGTGGCCCAGGGCAAGGAAGAACCGGTTAGCATTGAAGGCATGCGCTTGGACAATGCCGTATCGCTGGTGCGGGGCAAGAAAGGCACCGAAGTGCGCCTGACGGTAAAAAAACCGGACGGTTCCATTAAAGTTATCCCGATTATCCGCGACATTGTAATTATTGAGGAAACCTATGCGCAATCTGCCTTAATTAATTCCGAAAAACCGGTTGGTTACATTAAACTTCCGGGTTTCTACGCCGATTTCGACAACAAAGGCGGCCGTAACAGCGCTGACGATGTGCGGAAGGAAGTTGAAAAACTGAAGCAGCAAAACATTCAGGGCCTGATCCTGGATTTACGCAACAATGGCGGCGGCTCTTTGCAGGATGCCGTTACCATGGCCGGTCTGTTTATTGAAAGAGGCCCGGTGGTGCAGGTAGAAACCAGCGGCGCGCAACCAACCATCCTGGAAGACCGCGACCCACAGGTGCAGTTCAACGGCCCGTTGGTAATTATGGTAAACCAGTTCAGTGCTTCGGCTTCGGAAATTCTGGCAGCAGCCGTGCAGGATTATAAGCGCGGCGTGATTGTGGGTAGCGCCAGCACCTTTGGCAAAGGCACCGTGCAACAGGTATTTAACCTCGACAACGTATTGCCAAGCGAATTCAACTCCCTGAAGCCTTTTGGTTCCCTGAAACTGACAACCCAGAAATTTTACCGGGTAAATGGCGGCGCTACCCAGCTACGCGGTGTGGCCCCGGACATTCTGCTGCCGGATCTGTACAGTTTCGTGGAGCAGGGCGAAAAAGATCAGGATTACCCGCTGCCTTGGGATGAAATTAAACCGGCCCGTTACCAGCCCTGGCCGAAGCAGCCGAATATCGGCAAGTTAAAATCGAATTCTGCTTCCAGGGTGGCTGCCAATCCTAACTTTAAAATGGTTACGGAGCTGGCCCAGAAAATGAAAAAGCAATCGGAAAACACCAGCCGTTCGCTTAAAATGAGCACCTTCTTGGCAGAAAACAAACGCTCGAAAGCAGATGCCAAACGCTACGAAGAACTGGAAAAAGGCAGCACGCCAATGGATATCCGGTCGCTGAAAGTAGACCTGGACAAACTGGGTGCTGACACCACTAAGCAGAACATTGCGAATAACTTCATTAAAAACCTGAAAAAGGACATTTATCTGACCGAAGCCACCAATATTATTAAAGACCAGTGGCAGGTTAAGTAATTCGCAAATTAGAGCTTAAAACCTATTTTCGTTAAAAGTAAAAACCCCGGCAAAATTGCCGGGTTTTTTACTTTTTAGAGATTTAGGTAACGTTTACTTTTCAGGGGAAATTAATAGCGTTTCATCACCATGCCGGCAATGGTTTGCCCAATGGCCAGGGAACTGGTAGCAGCCGGCGACGGGGCATTGCAAACATTAATAATGAATTCATCTTCCAGAATCAGGAAATCATCGATCAGCCCACCGGTGCGGTCACAGGCCTGGGCGCGCACGCCGGCTCCGGCTGGAACCAGGTCATCCTCCTGAATTTCCGGTACCAGTTTCTGCAGGGCACGGGTGAAGGCGGCTTTGGAGAAAGAACGGTAATATTCGCCAAGGCCCGTTTTCCAGTATTTGAATGCCACTTTCCGGAAGCCCGGCCAGCTGATAGCCTCCAGGAATTCATCTATTTTAAAGTCGGTGCGGTGGTAACCTTCCCGTTTAAAGGCGAATACCGCATTGGGACCGGCTTCTACGGCTCCGTCTATCATGCGGGTATAATGCACGCCCAGGAAAGGGAAGTTGGGGTCAGGCACCGGGTAGATCAGGTTTTTAACCAGGTATTTTTTCTCTTCCTTTATTTTATAATATTCGCCGCGGAAGGGAATAATGCGAACATCGATGTTTTTGTGATTGATTGCGGCAATTTTGTCGGAAAACAAACCGGCACAGTTAACTAAGAGCTTTGCGGAATAAGTTTTGTTTTCAGTAATTACTTCGGAACCCTTTCCTGGAGTATTTTTGATATCCACTACTTTTTCGCCCAAGAAGATCTGTCCGCCGGCCTGCTGGAATAATTCCGCGTACTTCGCCGAAACTGCCTTGTAATCGATAATGCCGGTTTGGGGCACCACAATACCCTCAATGCCGGAACAATGCGGTTCGTATTCCTTTATTTCCCGTTCGTTTATCTTTTTAAGCCCTTTCAGGCCGTTGGCAATTCCGCGCTGGTACACATTCTCCAAAGCCGGCAGCTCGGCCGCATCAGTGGCTACAATTATTTTGCCGCAGAGGTCGTATTGAATGCCGTGCTTGTCGCAGAACTCGAGTAACTGGTGATAGCCGCTAATGCAATTGGTGGCTTTTAAACTGCCGGGTTTGTAATAAATTCCGGAATGAATTACGCCCGAGTTGTTGCCGGTCTGGTGTTTGGCAATGGCGTTTTCTTTTTCGAGGAGGGCAATAGTAAGTTGCGGCTTCTGTTCTTTCAGGCGCAAAGCAGTAGCCAGCCCCACAATGCCGCCGCCTTTAATAAGTATATCGTATTGCATGAAACTGAATTCAGATTAACCCTCAAAAGTACTAAACCAGAAGGGATTTCTCCGGCATTTTTTCAGGCAGGCAAACCTGTCATTCAAATCTTCGAAAAAGCCTGCTCCAAATCGCTTATGAGGTATTCCGGGTCTTCGAGGCCAATGTAAAAGCGGATCAGGTTAACCGGCAGCTCTGATTTATAGTTTCCGGAATTGTAGGAAGCCGCAGTAGGATAGATCAACGATTCGTGTCCGCCCCAGGAAGCTGCCATTAAAAAGTGTTGCAGGCTGTCACAGAAAAGGTCAATTTCCTGAATGCTTTCGGTTTTAAGCTGAATGGTGAACTGGCCGGAGTTGTTGCGCATTTGCCGCATGGCCAGTTCGTATTGCGGATCGGTAGGCAGGAAGGGGAAAAATACGCGCTGCACCTTCGGGTGATTTACCAGGTAATCTACCACTTGGCGGGTAGTGGCGGCAATGCGCTCCATGCGGACCGGCAGCGTACGTAAACCGCGCAGCAGCAACCAGGAATTGAACGGGGAAATTATGCCGCCCAGAGTCATGAATTCTGCCTCAAAAATTTTGGTAATGGTTTCGTGGGTGCTGCAAATAATGCCGCCCATGGTATCGGAGTGGCCGCTAATGTATTTGGTTGCCGCATGTACTACAATATCTACGCCTAAAGCAATGGGGCTCTGAAACAAAGGCGTGGCATAACTATTATCGATAATGGTCACGATGTTGTTTCTTTTGGCAATGGCACAGACCGCGGCAATATCCTGCAGCTCGAAGGTAAAGGAGTTCGGGCTTTCGAGGTAAAAAACTTTGGTATTCGGTTTTATCGCTTTCTCGTAGTTGGCAGCATCCCTCCCATCCACAAACGTAACTTCCACCCCGAAACGCGGCAGGTATTTCTTCATTAAGGTGTTGGTCCAGCTGTAAGGTTTAGCTACCGTTACAATATGGTCGCCGGCGCTGATCTGGCTCATTACGGCCGCCGAAACGGCTGCAATACCGCTACCAAACGCCAGGGCATGTTCGGTTCCTTCCAAAGCAGCTACTTTCTTCTCCAATAGATCGGTAGTAGGGTTGTTGCCGCGGGTATAAAAATCGACTTCGCTTTCGTGCTGTAAGGCGTTTCGTAAGGCATCTACCGTTTTGCAGCTGAAGTTGCTGGTCTGGATAATGGGCGGAGCCACGGAATTGAAATAAAGTTCGCGGTCTTCGCCCAGTTCGTTCAGGATGTAGGAAAGGTCCATGGCAGCAGGTTTTGAGTTTGCAGATACTCCTTTAACTCGATTTACCGCTACTGGTTTTCCGATATTTTAAACGGTGTTCCTTCCGCACTTTTTCCGGTAAAAACGTAGCGTTTTCGGCCCTGAAAAAAGCCGTAAAATTCCCCTTTTATTCTCCGGAAATCAGGCTGTAAAAAAGTTCAAAAATGGTTTTCAACCAATTACCAATAAACTTATTATCAGATACTTGTAATATCAATTTACAAGCTTTAAAACGGCATTTTTGCAACTAAAAGGGTGGGTGATTTTGTTTAAAAGTATGAAAAAGTTAACGGAAGAAAATGTAATTCCGCTGTTTGCGGAGGAAGCAAAAAAGCAGGATGAGAACTGGCGGAAATCTATTCCCGCCCAGGTTTTTCTGAACCACTTTTTCGCTATCAATTATCACCTGGAACACAGCGCTACGGACGCCGGTTTACAGCACCTGAGCTTTCTAAAAAACCATCAGGCCGATCTGAACCCCGAGGAAGTAGCTGAAATTACCCGCTTGCTGCATACCTGCTGGAGCACCGAATACGCGCTGAGGTCTACAGCAGAGTTTGGCGATGAAGCTTACTTACGGCATGCCCTTTACTGGACTTTCCCCCAGGCCTATTATACTGTTTTCTCCGGCATTCAGGCGTTTCTGTTTACGCTAGGCATTAAAACCAACAATGCCGACGTCATTCAGCGGGAAATTGGCCGGTTAGTGGTGCGGAATGCTTATCCGAAAGCAATCGGTTTTTACGCCGCCGGGCCTTACAACGATTTCAACATTCACCGCTTGCCTTTGGCGGCTTACAAAGCCGGTTTACAGATCGCGGAGAAAGAAATCGATGCCCAGGCCCAGATCGGTCAGTTTTTGCGCACTACCCGGAAACAGCGGGCCATGGCGCTACGGGCTCAGATCCAGGCCAACCCGAATACGGCCATCCGGAGCCCGAAAACCGGCGATATCCTGAACCGCTGGAACGCGCAACACTGGCAGCAGATCACCTGGCGCATGGGCTATACGACTTTCTTCGACCTGCTGAGCCGCCTGCGGATTTCATCCACGCACCGCGAAATTGAGCGCTTTGTGGAGGCTGAGATCGACTTTACCTTGTTCCATAAATCGTTGCTGAACATTGTAAGCTACCTGAACGGCGTTCATGAAAGTTACGTGGCCAAGGCTTTAGGTCTGGAAAAATACAAGCAGCTCCTGGAGGAATTACCCCCGCATCTGAAAAACAGTTTCGTGGAAGCCCGGTTCCGGGAAAAAATTCAGCCTTTATTCGGCGACGAGCAGGAGTTACAGTTGGGCGTGGCAGCTTAATTCGTTGTTCGTTAGTCGTTGTTCGGTTCTTAAGAAAAAAAGCACTGCATTGGCAGTGCTTTTGTGTTTGAAAACCGTAGCGTTTTGGCCGAAAAAACCTTATACCCCAAAAACCTCACAGGTCTCGGAGACCTGTGAGGTTTCAATAATTTCAAAGCGACTTTGCAGATTAACTAATCATTAATCACTATTCACTAATCACTAAACTACATACTGCTGAAACTTTCGATTTTTACGTTTTTCGCGCCGGCATCTTCAATGGCTTTGGTTACCACTTCTTTCATACGGTCCAGGATTCCCTGGTGGCCTTTGAACAAGGTCATGATGCTTTCCGGAACGTCTTCGCCTTCGGCGGCTTTCTGCATGGCGCCGGCCTGCTCGATCATGTAGCTCATGGCTTTAATTTTCTGCCCGCGCACTTTAATAGTCGGCGAACTGAAACGGATCAGGCCTTTATTCAGGTGTTCGGTGATCAGTTCTTCCTCCGGAATATTTTTGTCGGAAAGTTCTATCAGTTTTTTGTAGCTGTCCGGGTGCAGGAATTCCTTCATCATCGGTTCCAGCATGCCTTTTACTTTATCGTCGGAAATATGGTGGGCGTACGCAATTATATTAAAAAGCCAGTTTAGGGTACCGTCGTTTTCTTCAAAAATTAACGTGATTTCACTTTTCATAGCGCGTTTTTTAAGTTTAAGCCTATAAACGGGAATATCCGGTTTTAGATTTGCTTCCGGATCTTTCCCGCTAAAAACATAGCGATTTGTCCATATAACGGACTGAAAGCAGAATGGTTGTACCAGAAAAATTGCCGGAATCCGCGAATAATTTCTCATTTTTGCAGATTGAATTTTTTCTAAGAAACCAATACTAAAAAATGCAGCTAAGCGAACAGGAATTACGTCGCCGCCACGAACGGGAAGCCCTCATGGAAATGGGCATTAACCCCTACCCCTCTGAATTATTTGAAGTTACGGCCCTGGCCAAAGAAATAAAGGAGAATTATAAACCGGAACTGAACAATTACCAGGAAGTTTCGCTGGCCGGCCGTTTAATGAGCCGCCGCATTATGGGCAAGGCTTCTTTTGCTGAACTCATGGACAGCAGCGGCCGCATCCAGATCTACGTTTCCCGCGACGATATTGCGCCCGGCGACAACAAGGAACTCTACAATACCGTGTTTAAAAAGATGCTCGATATTGGCGACTTTATCGGCATTAAAGGTTACGCTTTTACCACCCAGGTTGGCGAAATTTCGGTTCACGTGAAAGAGCTGGTTATTCTAACCAAAAGCCTGAAGCCGCTGCCGATTGTAAAGCGCGAAGTAGATGAGAACGGCGTAGAGCACGTGTACGATGCCTTCTCCGATCCGGAATTGCGTTACCGTCAGCGTTATGTGGATCTGGTAGTAAACCCGCACGTAAAGGAAGCCTTCATTAAGCGGACCCAGCTTACTAATTCTATGCGTGAATACCTGAACAACCGCGGTTACCTGGAAGTGGAAACGCCGATCCTGCAGCCTTTATACGGCGGCGCAGCAGCGCGTCCGTTCAAAACGCACCACAATACGCTGGACATGACGTTGTATTTGCGTATTGCGAACGAACTTTACCTGAAGCGTTTGATCGTGGGCGGTTTCGATGGCGTGTACGAGTTCTCCAAAGATTTCCGCAACGAAGGCATGAGCCGTTTCCACAACCCGGAATTCACCCAGGTAGAGCTTTACGTGGCTTATAAAGATTATTACTGGATGATGGATCTGGTAGAGGAAATGGTAGAGAAAATTGCTATGGACCTGCATGGAACCACCGAAGTAAAAGTAGGCGAAAACATCATCAACTTTGCCCGCCCTTGGAAACGCTTTACCATGTACGAGGCCATCGAGCACTTCACCAAGATCGATATTTCGGAAATGGACGAAGCCCAGATGCGCGAAACCGCTAAAAAACTGGACCTGCACCTTGATCCGAACATCGGCCGTGGCAAGATTATCGATGAGATTTTCGGTGAATTCTGCGAACCGCACCTGATCCAGCCAACCTTTATTACCGATTATCCGGTTGAAATGAGCCCGCTGGCGAAAAAGCACCGCGATAAACCAGGTTTAGTTGAGCGCTTCGAAGCGATCTGCAACGGAAAAGAGATTTGCAACGCTTTCTCCGAGCTGAACGATCCGATCGATCAGCGCGCCCGTTTCGAAGAGCAGCTGGAGCTCGGCAAACGCGGCGATACCGAAGCAATGGTACTGGATGAAGACTTTTTACGGGCGCTGGAATACGGTATGCCGCCAACTGCCGGCTTAGGTATTGGCATCGACCGCCTTTCCATGATCATGACGAACTCCAACTCCATTCAGGATGTGCTGTTCTTCCCGCAAATGAAGCCGGAAAAACCGGAATAAACGATACTGTTCTTAATGCAAAAAGGCCTTTTCTTTCCGGAAAAGGCCTTTTTTATACCGATTAATTAATTTCTATAAGGAAACCGAAGACTAGGTTTTAAACAACCTCCCTCATTCTACTTATTTCAGCTGAAACTTGTACTTCAGTTGGTTTTTCGATTTAATACCCACATATCAGTCTCCTTTAATCAGTTAACCGATATAGGTATTTATACGGGCGCACTTCGGCCTAAGTTACAGAAAATTAACGCGTAGCGCCAAATTAGCTTGTTGCACCACCACCTGCAGAGCCTGCACCGCCGGCATTGCCGCCCATGCCGCTACCGGTTCCGGCAGTTGTAGAACCGCCACCAGTTGTAGAAGCACCGCCGGAAGTAGATCCAGAACGGTTTCCTGCACCACCAGTAGTAGAACCAGTGCTACCTTGGCCATCGCCTTTGTTCATGCCCAGCATAGAAGAAGCGCTGTCAATTAAAGCTCCGGCATTCATGCCTTCCATTTTCGACATGGCATCCTGCAGTTTTTTCTCTAAATCTTTACCTAATTTGGAAGCAGATTTTTTCAGGGTGTCGCGGGTAGCGGTGCCGCTGTCTGGCGCCATTAATAAACCGGCGATAACTCCGGCACTGGCACCGGCTAATAGGGCTAAGATGATTTTTCCGCTATTGTCTCTCATAGTATTATAAATTTATAGTAAATTGGTTATGGTTGTTAACCGGAATCCTAAACGTTTGTAGCTGAATAAGGTAGCCCGGTACCCTGCTTAACGTTTATTCAAATATTAAGTTTTATTAATATGTAAAAAAAAGCAATTCTGAGGCTCCCTTTTTGCCGCAAGCCAATCTTTAAGTCCTCTTAAATATAGTAAAATGCTAATATAAAAACAAGCTCCCCCGCAGCCAATTTTGCGAAGGAGCCTGCTTCTTTAAAATTGGTTCGCTTAAACCAGTCCGTTTATCCAGCGGACCAGTTCCCGCTTCGATTTACCCAGTTTAATACCCAGGTTACCCAGGAGCTCATCTTCCTTGCCTTCCACATAGGTCAGGTCCTGGTCGGTAAGGTCGCCGTATTGAGATTTCATTTTGCCTTTAACGGTATCCCAGTGCCCTTGCACCTGCAGGCTGTCGCCGGCGCGGGTCAGGCCCATGTCTTCCAGCTTATCCATCGCCACCCGGAAGGTATTATCCAGCTGGTCGCCTAAACGCATCGCGCTTCTTCTTAAGCCGTCGATGGTATCTTTGCCGCTTTCCGGAGCCATTAAAAGCCCGGCAATTACGCCGGCACTGGCACCGGCCAGAGCCGCGATCCAGACTTTATTGTTGCCCTGGCCATTAGCGTGGGATTTGGTTTTTTTCTTTTTTCTCAGGGCTTTGCCGGTTCCGTATTGCCCGCTTACGGTAGATGCCGTTGTAGCATTGTGTTCTAAATGTACCCGCTTGGCGCCTGTATTGTTTTTTCCGGTGTTCATAGTTTAAATTAGGTTAGGTTTATACAAAGATTTGCCCGGATCCGGAGCAAGTTCAAAATTCGTTCTAGAGTCATTAAATGTATTAACCGGAGCCGGCATTCATCTTTCTTAATTCCTTTATTGAATAGAATCAGATGAACTTTTACAATGCCTTCCGGATAATTTCGGCTTTAAAAAGGGAATTCAAACTACTCAGGTTGATTTACCCGGCTGTTTTTAAACGTGAAATGCTATACGGGATGGTTACATTTTAGTTCACTATTTTGCAAACCATCTTAATATTTTAGCCGCAAGGCCTCAACCTGAAAACGAACCGGCATAACTATAGTATAAACAGTATATTTGAGCTGAAAAAAAATTCCTTTATGAAAAGCTTACTCTTACTCCCGGCTATTGTTCTGGCCATTTCCCTGGTCTCCTGCAAAACCCCAAAAGAAACAAAAAAAGAAACTCCGGTAAGCCAGGAAAAATCCTGCATCGATCCTGCCAAAATAAACCCCGATGGCGTTTGCATTGAAGTGTACGACCCGGTTTGCGGCTGCGACGGTAAAACCTACGGCAATTCCTGCAAGGCTTCCAATGCCGGGGTTACCTCCTTTACCAAAGGCGAGTGCCAGTAATTCCTTTTTAACCTGAAAACCCTACCCTATTATGGCCGAGAAAAACTATTTTATTCAGGACAAACCTTTCCGGGTACCCACCACCGACGGCAAAGTAATTAACGAGCATTTTGGCCTGGCTACCACCCGCACCAGGGAGTACAGCATTGCGCACATGATCGCGCCGCCGGACTGGAGCGAGCCACACCAGAAACCGGAATTCGATGAAGTAACGCTGGTGCTGCGCGGCAAAAAACGCATTGAAGTAGACGGGGAAACCATTGATCTGCAACCGGGGCAATCCATCTTAATAAAAGGCGGCGCCCGGGTCCGTTATTCCAACCCTTTTGAAGAGCCCTGCGAATATGTTTCCTTCTGCGTACCGGCTTTCGATATCAATACCGTGCACCGGGAAGAAGGTTAATGTGCTAATTGTTTAATGTGCAAATGTGTTGATGTGGTAATTTCTTCTAGCAAAAAAGATATAAGAAACGGCTTTTTCCTTGAATGCTGTGCCGGTCCTTTTTCTTCAATAAGCTTTGCTACTTTAGGCCGACGAGGTTCTTCGCTATCGCTACCCATGACGTAATTAGAAACTGCAAAAAATATTGCGTCACCCTGAGCACAGCGAAGGAACTCGTTGGCTCCCGGTAGAGGGCATACTACTAAATTCCGACAAGGTCCTTCGCTGTGCTCAGGATGACACTTACCAGTCGGCACCAGTACTGGAAACGAACTTTTGATGCATAGTAACTTTCAAAAATATTAATCCAAATTTTCTGCACTTAGGATGACTGCATTTTAAAATTCAGCCACCAATTTTCTACAAATAGCCTGAAAAACAAAAAGCCTCTGAATTGCTCCAGAGGCTTTTTGTTTAAAATATTTCAGCAGCAAATTAACTGTTTGCTTCCTGTTTCTGGTTCTGGTAGATCATATTCACTACATCTTCGGAAATACCCATGCTGGAAAAACCGCCGTCGTGCATTAAGTTCTGCATGGTTACTTTGCGGGTCAGGTCGGAGAACATCATGATGGTGTAGTTTGCGCAATCTTCGGCGGTTGCGTTGCCCAGCGGGCTCATTTTGTCGGCATAGTCGAAGAAAGCATCGAAACCACCTACGCCGGTGCCGGCGGTAGTCATGGTTGGCGACTGCGAAATGGTGTTTACGCGTACGTTTTTCAGTTTGGCGAAACGGTAACCGTAATTGCGGGCAATGCTTTCCAGCACGGCTTTGGCCTGCGACATATCGGTATAATCCGGGAATACGCGCTGGGCAGCAATGTAAGTAAGAGCTACAATAGAACCCCATTCACTCATTGCATCCTGCTTTTCGGCTACGTGCATTACTTTATGGAAAGATAAAGCGGAAATGTCCAGGGTTTTCTGGAACCACTCGTAATTCAGGTCGCCGTAATCTTTGCCTTTGCGGATGTTCGGGCTCATGCCAATGGAGTGCAGTACAAAGTCGATCTTGCCGCCCAGAATTTCGGTAGCCTGCTTGAACAGGTTTTCCAGATCTTCCACCGAAGTAGCATCGGCCGGAATGATCTGCGCGTTGCATTCCTCGGCCAGTTTATTGATCGCGCCCATACGCATCGCCAGCGGCGCGTTGGTGAGCACAAATTCCGCTCCTTCTTCTTTTGCTTTCAGCGCCACTTTCCAGGCAATCGATTTTTCATCCAGCGCCCCGAAAATTATTCCTCTTTTTCCTTTTAGCAGGTTATAAGCCATTTTTCGTCTTTCGTTATTCGTTGTTCGGTATCCGCGTTTGCCAACGCAGAAAATAATCATGCAATATTGTCAATTCCTATGAAAGCTGAAAATCTGAATCCGGAAATTTAAACCAAGCTATGGAAAACGATATGAATTTGACCTTAAAAAGCACCGTAACAAAAAACCTCACAGGTCTCAGAGACCTGTGAGGTTTTAAAATCGAAAATACGAACTTCGAATAATCGAATCTACTTCCTTACAAAGCCAGCAATTCCTTCGCGCTTTGGTAAGCATTGGAGCTTGGGTTGGCACCGGCAATCATCTGGGCAATTTCTTTTACGCGTTCTTCTTCGGTTAATTTCCGGATATTAGAAACGGTGCGGTCGGCGCGGTCCTGTTTGTAAACGAAGTAATGCTCGTTGCCCTGGGCGGCCATTTGCGGCAGGTGGGAAATAGCGATCAGCTGGTGTTTTTTGGCCATCTGCTGCATCATTTTACCTACTTTCACCGCAATTTCGCCGGAAATACCGGTATCGATTTCGTCGAATACGATGGTTGGCAAGGCCGTTTTATCCGCTAAAAGATATTTTACGCAAAGCATTAACCGGGAGAATTCTCCGCCCGAAGCAGCTTTGCTTAAGGTTTGCGGTTGAGCGCCTTTGTTCGCGCTGAACAGAATGGAAACCAAGTCGAGGCCGGTCGGGCCGGGGGTTACGGTTTGGTGCTCGATCACAATTCTGGCATTCGGCATTCCGAGTTCGGAAAGTAAGGTATGCAGCTCGGCTTCGAATTTCGGGAATACTTTTTTGCGGCTTTCGGATAGGGTTTTACCGGTAGTCTGCACTTCGGCAAAGGCTGCTTCCATGTCCTTTTTGGTCTGGGCAATGGCCGCATCCAGGTTGTGTACGCCGGAAACCTTGCCTTCCAGTTCTTCCTGCAGCAACAGCAATTCGGCCACAGTCCGCACCTGGTGCTTGCGCTGCAAGGTGTAAAGCACATTCAGCCGGTCCTGAATAATTTCCAAGCGTTGCGGATCGGCTTCGGTGCGGCGTTCGGCCGTTTCCACTTCGGCGGCAATATCGTTCAGTTCGATCAGGGCGCTGTCGAGCCGTTTCTTTAGCTCTTCGTAGCTATCGGCATAAGCTGCTACCTGACCAAGTAAGTGCGAAGCGTCTTTCATGGCCATTACCACGTTCATTTCGCCTTCCGACAAATATTGCAGCGCCTGCGAAAGTTTCAGCTTGATCTCTTCAGCGTGCTCCAGTTGCTTTAGTTCTGCTTCCAGTTCTTCCTGTTCGCCGTCCTGCAGTTTGGCTTCTACCAGTTCGTTCAGCAGGAAAGTATGGTAATCCAGCTCTTTGTTCGATTGCGCCAGTTCGTTTTCCAGTTTCCGGAAAGCGGATTCGAGCTTCTTGTAGCTTTTATAGGTTCCCTGATACCGTTCCAGTACCTGCTGATTGCCGGCGTACAGGTCCAGAATATTCAACTGGTAAGCCGAATCGCCTAATTGCAAAGTATCGTGCTGCGAATGGATGTCCATCAGGAAAGTGCCAATCTTGCGAAGACTTTCCAGCGTTACCGGGGTATCGTTTATAAAAGCGCGGGACTTTCCGGTAGGGGTAATTTCACGGCGTAGAATGCAGTTCGGATCGTAATCGATGTCTTCGGCCGTGAAAACCGGTTGCAGATTATATTCTGCAATATCGAATACGCCTTCGATCACGCATTTCTGTTCGGTATTGAAAAGCAGTTTGGAATCGGCGCGGTTGCCCAGCAGAAGCCCAATCGCGCCGAGCATGATGGATTTACCTGCGCCGGTTTCGCCGGTAATCACGTTCAGCAAGGGCGAAGGCTGCATTTCCAGCTGCTCTATTAAAGCGTAGTTCTGTATTTTAAGGTCTACAAGCATGTATCAGCGAAGCGTTTCAGAGCGAAAGCCCTGTTTAGTAAGTATCCGGCCGGGTTGTAAACAAGCAATGCCGGATATTTTAATACACAAAGATACGGCAGAAAATTCGTTTAAAGTGCGGTGAATTATGCGGTTACCCGAGAATTTTCCGGAGCTGGTTTTCTGCCGATTTTTGAATTTGAAGATTTGGAAATTTGAAGATGGAGGAATTTTCGTAATCCAGATCTGTAGAGACGTAATATATTACGTCTCCATTCAGGGCAGCTACAGCAGTACTATATTGGTAATCCAGCTACAAGCTTGAAACAAGACGTAATTATGTGTAGCAATACCAGGAAAGACGCAAACCATTGCGTCTCTACGGAATAAAAATTGCTACTTCAGAATCCCGCTGTACGTGGTGGTATTGGTTGGGTCGATTTCGGAAAGCAACAAAAAGGCTGCCTGTTTATCGGCTGGCGCGGCGCCCCGCAAAACGTTCACCAGTTCTCCGGATTTCGCCTCGAAGAAATTACGGACGATGGCTGTGCCGGGCTTTAATCGTGATACCTGTTGTATTCCCCGTAAGGCATTCAGAATATTTACGCGCGTGTCTTCGGGTTTGGTGGCGAAAACGTCCATACCTGTCCGGTGGTAGGTGTACAGCGCGGAACGAACCGGTTCCAATTGCGGATCCTGCAGGTTGGTTACGAGCCAGTAGCGGTTGCGGGTGCCTTCAAAGGCTTTCCAACCGGGATTATTCTGGCCTTGGGCAACTACGTTGTTCATTACATCCACGGCACGGTCGTAAGCGCGGGAGCCACCTTTTTCTGCAAACGTATCCATGTCCATTCCGATGATCAGGTAAGCATAAAAAGACAGAAGCGAAGCCAGGTTAGAGGTAAAGGAGTTTTCGGAGTACTGCAGCGGCTGGGCGTTGGTAAATTCAAAAGCCCAGTCTTTGTCGATGTTGGAAAGTACGATGGTTTCGTAGCTGGTGCCGTAAACCGGCCGGCTGGAAATTACCTGCACGTTGGCGCGGTAACTGCCGATTTCGGGCATGCTGGTAATAGTTATGAAAAGCTTGCAGTTGATGCGTTCTTCCAGTTTATACACGTCGTTGGTCCAACGGGTATTGTTCATGTAGTTGAAGATCTGGTTGCGCATATCGGTAAACAACCGCTTGTCGGCGGTTTGCTGCAACTGCTCAGTATTAATGGTTACTTCGCAATTCAGTTCCTGAGCCCGGCAAGTAAAAGCCAGCAACAGAAAAAAGAAAACCGATAATAAAACCTTACGCATAAATTCTTTCTTTAATCTTCCGGACAATGTCCTCCGCCACTTCCGTTTTGGCCTTCAACTCAAAGTTAGTGATTTTGTCGGGCTCCACGATAGTGATCTTGTTGGTGTCGTGTTTAAAGCCGGCGCCGGCATCCTGCAGCGAATTCAGAATAACCATGTTCAGGTTTTTCTTCTGAAGTTTTTGCTGCGCGTGCGCCAGTTCGTTATTCGTTTCCAAGGCAAAACCTACGGCAAACTGGTCCGGGCGTTTTTGTTTGCCCAGCGTAGCGGCAATGTCTACGTTTTTCACCAACTCAATACTAAACGAATCGGTGTCTTTTTTTATTTTAAGATCGGCGGCTTGTTTTGGTTTGTAATCGGCCACGGCTGCGGCAAAAACCCAGATATCAGCCTCGGCGGCATATTTCTGCACTTCAGCAAACATTTGGTCGGCGGTGGTTACCGAAACCGTTTTAATTCCCGGATGAGTGGCTTTCAGGTTTACCGGTCCGGAAACCAAGGTTACTTCGGCGCCTTCCCGGGCAAAACATTCGGCCAGGGCAAAACCCATTTTGCCGGTGCTGTGATTCCCGATAAAGCGCACCGGATCGATAGGTTCGTAAGTTGGCCCGGCGGTAAGGAGTACTTTTTTTCCGTTAAGCAATGTGCAGGTCCGTAAAATGTTGATGCAGCACTTCTACAATTTCTTCCGGTTCGGCCATACGCCCCTGCCCTACCAGGCCACTGGCCAGCTCGCCAAAACTGGCTTCAATAATGCTGTTTCCGTAGCTTTTAATTTTTTCAAAATTAGCCGTTACTGCCGGGTGCTGGTACATATCCAGGTCCATGGCCGGGGCTACGTAAACCGGGCAGCGCGCCGATAAGTAACAGGCCAAAAGTAAATTATCGCAATAGCCGTTGGCCATTTTGGCAATGGTGTTGGCCGAAGCCGGCGCAATCACCATCACATCGGCCCATAAACCTAATGCCACGTGATTATGCCATTCGCCGGATTCGTTCTTTACGAATTCGGTTAACACCGGCTTTTTGGAAAGCGTGGAAAGCGTAAGCGGCGTAATAAAAGAAGAAGCAGAAGTGGTCAGGATAACCTGCACTTCTGCTTCTTCTTTTACGAGTAAACGCACCAGGTGTGCCGCTTTGTAAGCCGCAATGCTTCCTGTTACGCCTAATAAGACTTTTTTATGCCGAAGCATAGCGTTTTTATAAAGAAGAAGTTTCTTCCTCTTCGTCCGGCATCCGGAAGAACACTTTGCCTTCAACAAACTCTTCTACGGCCAGGTTGGTTGGCTTCGGAAGGCGCTCGTAGTATTTGGAGATCTCGATCTGCTCGCGGTTCTCGAACACTTCTTCCAGGTTATCTACGGTAGTTGCAAACTCCGCCAGTTTCGAATTCAGCTCTTCTTTCAGTTTAACCGAGATCTGGTTAGCTCTTTTAGAAATGATAGCGATGGATTCGTAAACGTTGCCGGTTTCTTTGGCGAAATCGGCCATGTTGCGGGTAACTATTGATGCAGGTACAGTTGCCATATATATATCGTTTTAAATTCTTGGGTTAAGAGATGGGCCTTTTCAGGCTTTTAAATTATTCTTTGGAAGCGCTCACGCGGAGTTTTTCCAGCTGGTTTTGCGCGGCGGTATAATAGCCTTCGGCAGTACGTAAATATTTGCTCTGCGGATACTTATCTACAAAAGCCTGATAAAAACCAATTACTTCGTAGTACCGGTCGCGTTGCTTTTCCTGAACACTTTCCTTCGCGTAGTTGTACTGGGCCTCAATTCTTAAAAAAGAAGCTTCTTCGCTGTAAGCCGAGGCCGGGTAACTGTTCGTGAAATTGGTTAAAGCTACTACCGCCGACTGGTAGCGGCGCAACTGGTGGTAAAGCCGGGCGCTTTCGAAGGCCTTTACTTCCAGCTTGGCAGAAAGATCGTCGTACATTTCGTTGGCTTCGTCTTTATGCGTGGTTTGCGGGTAGCGGTTCAGGTATTCCTGAATGGCTTCGATGGCCGTAAACGTGCTGGTCTGGTCGAGCTCGAAAGAGGGAGAATCGCGGTAAAGGGATTTGGCGTGCATGAACATGGCCTCTTCGGCGAATTCGCTACGCGGGTAGGTATCGTAAAAATTGCGGAAATAATAGGAACTCAGCACGTAATCGCGCTGGTAGTAGTGGGAATTGGCAAAAAGGAACTGGGCTTTTTCCGATTCCGGGCGGCCTTTCAGCAGGGGAATAAGCTCTTCCAGCAACATTCCGGCCTTGTAATAATCTTTTTTGTCGTAGTATTTCAGCGCGGCTTCGTACTTTTTATCCACGTTATCGCTTTTCAGGATCTTCTGAAAATCGGAGCAGGCGGAAAAGCCGATGGCTGCACCCCAAAAAAGAAGTATATATAAAAATCGTTTGTTCATGAGGGCGCAAAAATAGCGAATTTCTTTTGGATTTCCCAAGGTAAACGCTAACCGGTGGTTTGTATTGTTAAGGCTTTTTTGGTGAGGCAGCCTTTTGACCGGCTTTCTGGTTTGCTTTAGCCGCTTTTTTAGCCTGCCGTTTTTGCTGGCGCGCTTGTTTGCCAGTTGCTTTGGTGTTCGTTTTTTTAGCCGGCGCTTTGGTTACCACTTTTTTCGGCAGCCTTGGCCCCAGCACCATTTCGCGGGTCGGTTTTTCGGCAATAAGCCATTGGTAGCCTTCCAGTCGGGTATCTTCGGGTTTAAGCTCGTGCGGCGGAATAAAGCGGGCTTCGGGCTTATCGATGAAGGAAATGCTCTGCAGTTTATTGTCGGCCAGCAGAATGATCATGTCCGAGCAAATGGCCCGGTTCATGCCCGTTACCACCGAATCGCCTTCCAGGGCATAGTAAATGCTTTCACCGTTGCCGTTCACGTTTACCCGCTTTATTTTGCTGTCCCGGAAAAATGCCGTCATGTCGCGGCCTTTTACCTGATTATAATTCCGAAGGGTATCTTCCGAAACGGAAAAAGCATTGGTGTACATGTACATGGTGTGCAGCTGCTTGTTGCGCAAATGCAGCTCCATGCGCTCGGCCGTTAGCTGGTTCTGGTCCGACCATAAAATGGGCCGGGTATATAAATGAATAACCGAATCTTTCTGGTTGTAAGTCAGCGAATCGCACTTGCCCTGCAGGTCGGTTTTGAAAATGCGCACATCATGGTAGGCGTAGATCAAGCTGGCCACGGCGGTATCTTTCGATTCGATGGAGATGAAAATATCGGCCGCCATAAAGAGCGTATCGTTTTCCATGATGTTCTGCATAACCGGGCTGCCGGTAACTTCGGCGCGGCCGGTATTCTGCCAGTATTTAGCCTGCTGACCGGTAATCACCACGTTGTCCTGCTTCGAAGTCATGCTTACGTTGCCATCGGCCTGCCCGTATTTGGTGATCTGGTTGTAAAACAGCCGGTCGCCGCCAAGCAGGTAGCGTTCCGTTTCAATTTTAGCGTTGCGTTCGAAATTCGAAACCTTGGTAATGGTATTGTAAGTGCCTTTTTCGGCGTAGATCTTCCCGTCTTTCCCGGTGATGGTAGTGGGCCCGTTGAAGTAAGCGATTTTGGTAACGGTGTGGTAAAGCAGGTCGTTGGTGGTAATCAGATAATCGGGCGAAGTAAGCACCACGTTCTGGGTGAAGTGGAACATTTTGGTGGTAGTATTGTAATCGCCGTTCTGGCTGACAAGGTTGTTGGTACCATCTATAATGGTGCCGCCTTCGCGGTAAGTTGCCGTTTTGCGGGCCAGGTCGTAATCGAGGTTCGGGGTGGTTAAGGTCATGCGCGGGTCTTGCATTACTACGTTGCCGCGTAGCTTGGCTTTGCGGGCATCGCCGTCGTAAAAAGCGGTATTGGAAGTTGCCGTCACCGAATCGCCCTGCGTAATGCGCACATTCCCGAAGGCTTCCATGGAATTCCGGCCGGCATACTGGTAAGCGGAATCGCAATATAAATAAGTGTCTTCCTGTTTAAAGATCACGTTTCCCAAAAGCTTCCGGATCTCCTGCCCGTTAAAAATGCCGCCTTCCAGGGCATCGGCGCGTACCAGCTCCACCTTCTGGGCCTGCGGCGTCTGTTGGGCCATGGCTGCAAAACCCATTACCAGAAACAAGAGAAAAAGCAGTACTTTCGTGATTTTCATTTAAACCTTAATAAAGGAGCAAAATTAGCAAAAAAGCCGGCAAGCCGAAACGCTACTTTTCAGGCAGAAAACGGTAGCGTTTCCATCGAAATAACCGGAAATGCTATGATTTTAACCGAAAAAAGGCCAACCGGTTCTTTAACGGCTTTCTTTCCTGGAATATATGCCCCGATGAAGAAAATGTTTTAACTGAAAATTTAAATCCTTGTAGCGTAGGGTTTAAACCCTACGCTACAAGGATTTTGAAAAAACAGCCCATTAGCCCATTAAAAATTAGCACATTAACCAATGCTCGATAAAATTTCCGCTTTTATAAAAGAAAACGAACTGGCTGCTCCCGGCGGCAAAATAATTATAGCCGTTAGCGGCGGCCTCGATTCGGTGGTTCTTGCCGACGTGTTGCACAAACTGAAATACGAAATTGCCATTGCCCACTGTAATTTCGGGTTGCGCGGCGAAGAATCGGAAGCCGATGAATTGTTCGTTAAAAAGCTGGCCAAGAAATACGAAGCGCCCTTTTATGCCGAACATTTCTCCACCCAGGCATTCGCCGACGAGCATAAGCTTTCTATTCAGATGGCCGCCCGGCAATTGCGTTACGCCTGGTTCGAGAAACTGCGCCAGGATCTTGGTTACGACTTTATAGCCACCGCCCACCACCAGAACGATACCCTGGAAACCATCCTGCTGAACCTGACGCGCGGCACCGGACTGGCCGGTCTGCACGGCATTCCACCGAAGAACGGCCACATTATCCGGCCGCTGCTTTGCATGGCGAAAGATGATCTCTATGATTACCTGGTTCAAAACCGGTTGGCCTGGCGCGAAGATGCCTCTAACGAAACCACCAAATACCAGCGCAATTTGCTGCGCCACGAAGTGGTACCGGTACTCAAGAAAATCAATCCGAATCTGGAAGAAACCATTTTTCAGACCACCGAACGCATCCGCGGCGCCGAAGCTATTTTTGAACGGTATCTTTCCGACGTAAAAAACCGGGCCCTAAAAGAAACGGACGAAGCGGCTTATATAAACGTGCCGGAACTGGAAACAAGTATATCGTTGGCGGTAGTGCTGCACGAGCTATTAAAACCCTATCATTTTCCGTTCGAGAAGTCGAAAATTATTGCCGAAAACCTGCACAACTCCTCCGGCACCCAATTCGATTCTCCCACGCATAACCTGGTAATTGACCGCGAGCAACTCGTAATTACGCCCAAAGACCTACGCCATTTTGCCTCCTACGAAATCTCCGAAACCGACACCGAACTGCAAGCCGAAAACTTCATTTTAAAAATAAACCGCGTTCCTGCCGAAGGGTATAAAATTCCGAAAGGTAAAAATGTAGCTGCCCTGGACGCCGGTTTGCTGCAATTCCCCCTCAAGCTCCGCCCATGGCAGGAAGGCGACTGGTTTGTTCCGTTGGGTATGAACGGGAAAAAGAAAATCAGTGATCTGCTGATCGACCAGAAAGTGCCGCTTAATTTAAAAGCTAAGGTGTTGGTGCTGACTTCCGGGCCAAGCATTGCCTGGCTGGTTGGGCAGCGGCTGGATAACAGGTTTAAAGTTACAGAGAAAACGGAGGAAGTGCTGGAGGTTTGGTTTGAGGGGAAAGGTTAAAAAGCAGCACCTTTACATAAAATTGTTCCCAATTGTGATTAGCATTCATCCGGTCTATTAACCTTAAAAAATGAATAAACCTTTTTTAGCACCTGTACCGAATAAAAGTATTCAAGACAATTCCAGGCCAATTTACCTGCCTGGTCTTAACGGGATCCGCGCAATTGCTGCAGTAGCGGTTGTGGTTTCCCATATTACACTTTCGCTCAATGAGTTTGGTTTAGACAGCAAGATTTTCGGTACAGATCAGGATGGAAATGCCAGAGGCTTAGACCTGGCCGGGAATGGCGTGACGATCTTCTTTACTTTAAGCGGGTTTTTAATTACCTATCTTATTTTAAAAGAAAAGGAAGTTAGTGAAGTAAAGATCAAAGAATTCTACTTACGAAGAGTGCTCCGGATCTGGCCCTTATACTACCTTTATTTCTTCGTATGCTTAATAACCATCATTCTTTATAGTATACCTATAGAGAAATCTGCAATTCCCTATTATATTTTCCTGGCAGCCAATATTCCTTTTATAATCGGAACAACGCTTCCTTTAGTTGGCCACTTCTGGTCGTTAGGCGTAGAAGAGCAGTTCTATTTATTTTTTCCGCAGATCGCCAGATTTTCCAACCGGAAATTATTGATGGCATCGATAGCCCTTCTTTTAATTTTTCTGATCCTGAAGGCGGTTTTTTGGGTAATAAGGCAAAAATCTGGGTTTGACCTGCCCCTTTTAGCTATTAGTGTAACCAGGTTCCATATAATGCTTATTGGGGTAATTGGCGCAATTCTCTATTATTATAAGCAATCTCATTTCCTTGCTGTTTCTACCCATAAACTCACGCAGGCAATATCCTGGGGGTGCATTTTTCTAATAGCAATAAACAGGTTCCACATTGCCTCGGTAATCGATTCCGAGCTTATTGCCACGATTGCGGTGTTCTTAATTATTGGGCAAATTACCCGGAAGAATAACCTGATTAACCTGGATAATAAAGTGTGCGACTTCATCGGTAAGATCTCTTATGGTATTTATGTTATTCACCCCCTCCTGATCTTCCTTTTTGCTAAATTAATCGGCCGTTTTGAATCAGCTACTGTTCTTAATTATTTAACAGTTTACTTCTCCATTACCGCAATCACCATATTGTTATCCTATATTTCCTACGAGTTTTACGAAAAACGCTTTTTAAAATTAAAAGCAAAATATTCAGTTATCAAAAGTTCAAATTCTAGAAATGGTGCTGATCATTAATTTATTTTTGCCTATTATCGAAGACATTTCTGAAACCGCAATTATCATCAAATCACCAAAATATGCCGCTGAATTTTAAAACCAGGGTTCTGGAAAAATATTCCCTATTTATCGCTATAATTATTGTTAAAGAAAAACCTGAACCTTGCTTCTAAGTAAAGGAGATAATGAGTAAGGAAGTACCTGAATCGCTACCCTTTTCACTCGGAAAACGCCATTAAATCCCTGAAATCGAATCCTACGCCTTATTCTTCTGCTTTTCCCGCACCTGTTTTAAAGCTTCACCCCAACTTACTAACTGGTCCAGCAAGGCATTCAGCTTCTTTTCCTGGAAGGCCGCAGGTTTAAAAACGCTGTAGTGCTCGAAGTCCGTAAACAGGGAAAGTGCCACTTGTTCCCGCACATCCGCCATCTGAAGTTCGGCCATGGTGCACCGCAAGTGTTCTACCGAACGGGCGCCGCCCGCATTTCCATAAGCCACGAAACCGGCCGCTTTGTTGTTCCATTCTTTGTACAGAAAATCGAGGGCATTTTTAAGCGCTGCCGGCACGCCGTGGTTGTATTCCGGCGTAACAAACACAAAGGCATCGAAGGGCATTATTCTGGCCGACCAGTCTTTGGAGTGCTGCTTGGTATATTGCTGCATAGCCGGCGGATTGGGTTCATCTAAAAACGGCAGGTTTACTTCCAGCAAATCTATGAGTTCGTAAGCCGCATCCGTTCTTTTAGACGCAACCTCATACACCCATTTTCCAACTGCTTCCCCATTCCGGCCCGGGCGAGTACTGCCAATAATAATGGCCACTTTTAACATATCTATCTGGTATATAATGCTGAAAACCCCGGTTCAGGCCGCTCTAAGTTACGGGCGGCCCCTAAAAGAAATAGTTGCGCCACGCACTACCCGCCGTATAAGTTGCCTTAAAAATTTATTGCTCTAATAACCAAAGCCTCCGTTACTTGTTCAGAAAAGCCCGGCTAGAAGCAAACGCTTTCCACATAACCTACCTTCCTAAAGCAGGAGCTGAAACCGGTGCCGTGAAGATAACTTTTTAACCTTTCAGCTGTTCTGAGAAGCGTTATCCCGGGTCCGGGATGGTTTGTTTAACGAAATGCAGGAAGCGATTATGAAAAATCAGAAAGTAGCCGTGATTACCGGTTCAGGCCAGGGAATAGGCAAAACTTTAGCCGAACGTTTGGCCAGTGACGGATTCGCTATTGTACTTAGCGACGTGAAGCAGGAAACGTTGCAGGAAGCCGAAAAAGAATTCAAAGAAAAGGGCTTTGCCGTTACCACTTTCGTAGGCGATGTCTCGAAACTGGAAGATCAGACTTCTCTGGTAAACCACGCGGTGGATACATTTGGCCGCGTAGATGTCTTCATTAACAATGCCGGCATCGAAGGACAGGTAGCCCCGATCACCGAAATAGACCCCAAAATGGTAGATCCCGTGCTGAACATCAATATAAAAGGCGTGTTGTTCGGGATCAATGCCGCCGCCAACCAGATGATCAAGCAGGGAACGGGCGGCAAAATTATAAACGCGTGCAGCATTGCCGGTCAGGAAGGGTTTGCCATGCTGGCGCCTTATACGGCTTCTAAATTTGCCGTAAAAGGAATCACGCATGCCGCCGCCAAAGAACTTGCCAAATTTAAGATCACGGTAAATTCTTACTGTCCGGGCATTGTGGGCACCTCGATGTGGGAACGCTTAGACGAGAAAATGATGAAATACATGGGCACCAAAAAAGGCGAAGCCCTGGCCAAATACGCCGAAAGTATTGCCCTGGGCCGGATTCAGACCACCGAAGATGTGGCTAACCTGGTTTCCTTCCTCGCTTCTCCAAATGCCGATTACATTACCGGCCAAAACATCCTGACCGATGGCGGCATGGTGTTCAACTAAGGAAAAAGCGTTCCGGCTCTCCTCTCTAAACCCTACCCTTTCCCCAATAAAAACTGCCTTCAATTAAAAATCCGGAAAAAACGCGGGCGGCGTTCGGTTTTTTTCTAATTTTACCCAATTGATTTTACATCACTATAAAACCTGATAATAATGAAAGTAACCGTAGTTGGCGCCGGAAACGTGGGCGCAACCTGTGCCGATGTACTGGCCTACCGCGAGATCGCGAACGAAGTAGTTTTAGTAGACATCAAAGAAGGTTTCGCCGAAGGCAAAGCGCTGGATATCTGGCAGAAATCCCCGATTAACCTGTACGACACCCGTACTACCGGCGTAACGAACGATTACAGCAAAACTGCTAACTCCGATGTAGTAGTAATTACTTCCGGCCTGCCGCGCAAACCCGGCATGACCCGCGACGACCTTATTTCTACCAATGCGGGCATCGTGAAATCCGTTACCGAAAACATCGTTAAATATTCTCCGGAAGCCATCATCATTGTGGTTTCTAACCCGCTGGACGTAATGACGTATTGCGCGCACATCACTTCCAAAATGCCGCGTACCAAAGTTATGGGTATGGCTGGTATCCTCGATACTGCCCGTTACCGCGCTTTCTTAGCCGAAGAACTGAACGTATCGCCGAAAGACATCCAGGCGGTATTAATGGGCGGCCACGGCGACACCATGGTTCCGCTTCCGCGTTACACTACCGTTGGCGGTATCCCGGTAACGGAAATGATTGCCGAAGATAAACTGAACGCAATCGTTGAGCGCACCAAGAACGGCGGCGGCGAGCTGGTGAAACTAATGGGAACTTCTGCCTGGTACGCTCCGGGTTCGGCAGCTGCTCAGATGGTAGAAGCCATCGTACGTGACCAGAAGCGCGTATTCCCGGTTTGCATTAAACTGGAAGGCGAATACGGCATTACCGGTACTTACCTGGGCGTGCCGGTAGTATTAGGCAAAAACGGCGTAGAGAAAGTAATCGAGCTGCAACTGAACGAAGACGAAATGGCGCTGTTAAAAGCTTCAGAAAAAGCCGTTCGCGAAGTAATGGACGTGCTGGACAACATGCCGGTTAACGCTTAATTTAGATTGTTCGAATTTTCGAGATTCGAATTTTCGATAAAAGAAAAGCAGCTTCGGAAACGGAGCTGCTTTTTTTGTTGGCTGAAGTTTTAACCACATAAATTGCTAATTCAGCTACTTTGATCAGATAATGTGGCAACCACCCCCAAGCCCTCCTTGAAAAGGAGGGGAGCTTTTAGCTTCCTGCTTCTTTTGCCTTTTAGAACTTCAAATCGTACCATTTTACCGCCTGCTACAAGACCCAACTGATAAACTGTAGCACAAAACAGCTCCCCTCCTTTTCAAGGAGGGGTTCGGGGGTGGTTATTTCACATTATCTGATCAAGGTCCTCCCCTGAATTAGGGGAGGATTTAGGCGGGGTCACTTCACCAGACTAACCTTAAACTTCTTCCCCTTAATCCTCCCCTGCCCTAATTTCTCTACCACGGCATTCGCCATTTTCTCCGGCACGGCTACATAAGTAAACCGCTCCAGCACTTCAATTTTCCCGATCTGCTCCATTTTTAAACCAGCTTCAGCAATTAAAGCCCCTACTATATCGCGCGGACTGATCTTATCTTTTTTACCGGCTGAAATGTGAATCGTGGTGAAAGCGGCGGTTTGGGTTTTGGGTTTGGAAACGGCAGCGGTGCGCTGGAATTGCGATACCGGCAGCCATTCATCGAGCTTTACCTGGGGCCATTCCCGAAGCTTCATTTCATCTTTTTCAGAAGCAAGCGTGTAAACTACCCCGTTTCTTCCGGCCCGGCCGGTGCGGCCGCTGCGGTGCAGAAACGCTTCTTCGTCGTGCGGTACTTCGTAATGGATAATGGTGGTAAGCGCGGAAATATCGAGGCCGCGGGCGGCTACGTCGGTGGCTACTAATACCGGAATGGTGCCGTTGCGGAAAAGCATCATGGTTTTGTCGCGGGCAGGTTGCTCCATGCCGCCGTGCAGGGGTTTGGCGCCGAGCTTTTTGCTTTGCAGGAAATCTACCAGGTTATCGGCCGTTTCGCGGGTATTCACAAAAATTACGGTGCCGGCGTGGTTAATGCTGTTCAGCAGGTTTACTAAGATGGTTTCCTTTTCTTCCGGCTTTACTTTCAGGCCAATAAAACGGATCTGGTTGGGGTTGGCATTTTTGGAGGCTTCCAGCATCTTCGGTTTGTTCAGCGACCGCACGACCAGGCCTTTCACCTTATCGGGCATGGTAGCAGAAAACAAAATGCTCTGGCGTTCCTTCGGAAGTTCCTTCAGCAATTGGTCCAGCTCTTCCTGAAAACCCATTTCCAGCAGTTTATCGGCTTCGTCCAGTACCAGTTGTTTCACATGCTTCAGGCTGAGCGTTTCGCGGGTAACGTGATCGAGCAACCTACCGGGCGTACCAACCAATATTTGCGGCGGAAAGGCCAATGACGCGCGTTCTTCCGAGAATTTATGGCCGCCGTAAAAAGCGCCGATCTTTAAATTCTGCAGTTGCTGACCGTAAAGCTTCAGTTCTTTTTGTACCTGCACGGCCAGTTCGCGGGTTGGTACAATTACCAGGGCCTGGATCTGTTGCAGGTTTAACTGAATGGCATGCAGGATCGGTAAGCCATAGGCCGCCGTTTTACCGCTGCCGGTTTCCGCTTGCCCGGCTACGTCTTTTCCTTCCAGCAACGGCGGAATGGCAGCTTCCTGAATGGCCGTTGGCGTATGGTAGCCCATTTCCTGTAAACGTTGCAGGAGCGCTGGATTTAACTGTAGATCATGAAAATTGGCCATCGAAAATCGTTAAAGTAAGTAAAAGACGTTGGTATCTGGATATTAGTATCTGGACTAAAACTTGAAATGCACTTTAATTCAACAAATTGCTCAATTAAACTCCCTTTCAGATTATGCGGCTACTTTAATCCTGCTACTGAATACAAAAGTAAGGATATTAATCTGGCAATTAGAAAAGCTTTCTCGGAAACCAACCATATTGCCGGAAAGGTAAAAAAGGAAAAGCAGCCCTGTTGCCGGAGCTGCTTTTATTTATTTCAGCAAATAAATGCGTTAAGTTTTTCTTTTGAGGTAAAAGCCCGGAATTACAGGCTGGCGTAGATCGTCTGTAGTTTAGCCTGTTCGACTTTCGCGTTCATTTCTTCTTTCAGCGCAACCTGTTGTTTCAGGATATCGGCGTATTTCGGATTTCCGGAGATATAATAGATAATGCTGTAAGAATCGTCATCCACTTCGATCCGGTTATTACGCTGGTCCCGGATCACGATATCACCCAGTTTTACGCTTGGGTCAGCCAGGTATTTTTGGCCCAGAACTGCTTTAATATTGGTAAATTTCTCGCTTTCCAGATCGGTGAACAGGTACTGCCCCATAAAGAAGGTGTTGTTCATGAAATGCAATTGCGCAATTACCTTATAGCCGCCCATGTCGTAACGGTAGAAAATAATCTCGTGGCCGGGTATCTGCATTCCGTTTTTGGTGCGGTACAAGGGTTTGCCAAATTTCCGCAACGTTTGCCGGATGGTAGAATCGAAAGCAACCTGTTTGAAAGAGATCTCTTCCTGGGCCGTAACAAAACGTTTACCCCTGTTATTTATGATGCGATCAACTTCTTTTAACGTTTTTGGAGTGTAGAACTGCCCGTAATATTCATCTATCGTATAGCGGCCAGTATAATTCGCATTTCCAAAAATGAAATTAAGTAATTTTTTACGCAAAAACCGAAACATAAATTTTAACTCAATTTAAAGGTACTCTTTATAACGAGTTAAAATTACAAGAAAGTTAATTGATAAATGAAACTTTCTTTAAAAAATTATATAACAAACTTCTTTAACCCATAACTTTTTTAATTCACCCGACTTTTCAGGCAATTAACCGGAATAGCGAAAGTTATAGTGCAAATTTTCAAGCCTGAATACAACCGCTTTCAAACAGATTTTCAGAAGCTTACTATTCACCTGTTCCATGCCGGAACAACGTAGAAATTATTTCTGACTTGCCCGGAAAAGTTTCTGTTTTTCTTCCTTCGTCAGGCTCTCGTACCCCGAAGCCGAAATCTTGTCTAAAATCAAATCAATCTCCGATTGATTCGGCCGGCTGGCAGTTCCGGCAGCGGCTGCACCGGTAGCGTTCGTGCGGTTGAAGGTCGCTTTCATTCGCGGACGGCCGGAAAACAGGCCCTGAAAGAAATCGTTGACCGCATGAATCGGTTTGCCCAGATCGGTGCCGCGCTGCAGCTGTTTTATAAAGATGAAACCGATCACGGCTCCGCCCAGGTGAGCAATATTTCCCCCGGCATTATCGCCAACGGCTCCCGATATGGAAAGCACTACCAGAAAAGCGGCAATATATTTAATGCGGACCGGACCCAGTAAAATCAGGTTGAAAGTGTAATCTGGAAGCAAAGTAGCTGCGGCCACAATTATCGCCAGCACGCTGGCCGATGCCCCGATCATGATCGAAAAAGCGGCCCGGTGCTCGAAATAAGGGATCAGGTTGTAGAAAAGCAGGTAAAGTAACCCGCCTGCCAGGCCGCCCAGCATGTACAAACTTACCAGCTTTTTATTGCCCAGGTACTCCCGTATCAGTTGGCCGAACCAGTACAGGTTCAGCATGTTAAAGATAATGTGCAGGAATTGCTCGTGGGTAAAAAAGTAGGTAATAATGGTCCAGGGCTTGAACAGGAACCGCAAAATATGCGCGGGCATTCCCAGGTTCAGGGTAATCAGATCGTAAACCGAGCTGAAACCGGTGAGAAAGGAAATGGTGCGCACCAGAATAAGGCTTACAAATACAATTACGTTTATCAGGATGAGTTGCGTAACCGCATTGCTCCCCCGGGTGAACGCATGGCGAATATCGTCGAAAATGCTGGTCATAGATCAATAAAAGTTCTTTCGGTCCCGTTCCCAAATCTTTATCAGGATATACGCAAAAAGCATCCCTCCGAGGTGCGCAAAATGCGCCACATTATCGCCGGGGTTACGCGCCAGACCGGCATACAGTTCGTATGCGCCGTAAAAAAGCACAAAATACTTTGCTTTTATCGGGAAAGGGAAAAATAAAAGCATCAGTTCGGTATTCGGGAAAAGCATACCGAAGGCCATCAATATCCCAAAAACCGCTCCCGAAGCGCCTACCATGCGGGCATTTTGCACCAGATCGTTGTAGATCTGCCGCACCGATTCTTTGGTTGCCGCGATCATATCCGGGTTATCGGCGTTGCGCTTATATTGAACCACGGCTTCCGGATTATAACGCCCCGGCAGGTGTTCTTCCAGGAAGTTACTGAAAGCTACCGGGTTCGGTTCAGCCACATACGCTGCCACGTCTTTCCGCATGTCATAATTTTCGTATTCCCGGATTCCCTGGTAAAGCAAACTGGCTCCTAAACCGGTAATAAGGTAAAAAACCAGAAACCGGTTCGAACCCCATCTATATTCCAGCATGGGCCCGAAAATGAACAAGCTGAACATATTGCTGAAGATGTGTCCCCAACCCGCGTGCAGGAACATGTGCGTAACCAGCTGGTACCCCCGGAATTTATCGGAATTAAAATCGTAAAGCGAAAACTGGTTCATCGCCTCCGGAAACACCATGGTCGTCAAGATAAATATGACCAGGTTCATGATCAGGAGGTTCCGCACCATTGGGGTAATCTGCATCATTTTTTTAGTGATTAGTGAATAGTGATTAATGGTTAGTTAATCAGCTAAATCAGTTCATGGTTTTTCGGGTAAAAGGATAGCGTTTTTAATGACTAATTTTAATGACCAATTTTATAAACCTCAGCTAACTGGTAGGAATCATGTACTTTTCAGACCCAAATCCATACCATTTCCAGCTTTTCAGATTTACTAATCACTATTCATTAATCACTAATAACTATTTAAAAAACTCCTGCAGCCGGTCTTTGTCCAGCATTACGAGGGTTTTGCTGCCGTCGGGCGTGTAGCCGGGTACCTGACAGGCAAAAAGCTTATCTACCAGCGCATTCATTTCCAGATCGCTGAGTTTGTTGGTGAAGCGGGCGGCCACTCTCTTAGCCATGGCGCGGGCCAGGCTTTCGCGTTTGTCCAGTTTTAAACCGCTCAGGTTGTTTTTATATTGCTCTATCAAGCTTTCCAGAAGTTCTTTTTCGCTGTTAGGCGGCACATCGGCCGGAATGCCGTTTATCAGCAAGGTATTATGCCCGAACTCGCTGAACTGAAAACCGAGATCTTTAAACTCCGAAGCCAACTCAATAACCAGCGAATAATCGGCCGGCGAGAAGGAAATGGCTTGCGGGAAAAGCAGGGTTTGCGATACGCCGGTTTTTTTATCTAAAGCCGTACTGAATTTTTCGAACAGGATCCGTTCCTGGGCGGCCTGCTGGTCTACGAGCATAATACCCGATTTTACCGGCACCAGCACAAATTTATTCTGCACCTGCAGGGCTTTGGAACCGGCTTTTTCGGAGTTAATGGAAGAACTTACCGTGATCTGGTCCATGCCAAAATCGAGGCTGGCCGGTAAGGCTTCATTTTTAAGAAAAGCGGGTTCGCGGCGGGCAGGTTCGTAAAGCTGTTCCCAGTTGCGGGTATTCGCACTTTTTTGCCCCGAAACCATACTGTCGTACGACCGGGCTCTTTCAAACCCACCGGTTTCGATGGTTGGCATGATGCGGGTCGGCTGCAGCGGCGCAAAATTTACGTCGCCGTCAAAGTCGAGGGAAGGAGCGATGTTGTGCAGGCCCAGCGATTTTTTTACCGCCGCCTGAACAATGGCATACACCGTTTTCTCGTCTTCGAACTTTATTTCGGTCTTGGTCGGGTGAACGTTAATATCGATGGTTTGCGGATCGGTTTCCAGGAAAAGTACGTAGAACGGATGGCTGTCTTTGGGCAGCAAGCCTTCAAAGGCGTTCATTACGGCGTGGTTCAGGTAACCGCTTTTAATGAAACGGTTATTCACGAAAAAGAACTGTTCGCCCCGCGTTTTCTTGCTGAATTCCGGCTTGCCGATAAAGCCTTTCACCACCAGGGCCGGCGTATCTTCCTCTACCGAAGCCAGTTGCTCTTTATAGTTATTGCCAAACAAACTCACAATGCGCTGGCTCAACTTGCCGGCCGGCATCTGGTAAACTTCCGAATCGTTCTGTATTAAGGTAAAGGCAATTTGTGGATTGGCCAGAGCCACGCGCTGAAATTCATCCAGAATGTGGCGCATTTCTACCGCATTGGTTTTCAGGAAATTCCGGCGGGCCGGCACGTTAAAGAAAAGGTTCTTTACGCAAATGGAAGATCCTTCGGGCACGGCCACCGGATCCTGCGAAACGATTTGCGAACCTTCCACTACCAGTTTGGTTCCGGTATCGGCTTCCCTCCGGCGGGTTTTCAGCTCCACCTGGGCTACCGCCGCAATAGAGGCCAGGGCTTCGCCGCGAAAACCCATGGTCCGAATGCGGAACAGGTCTTCGGTGGTTTTAATTTTGGAAGTGGCGTGGCGCTCAAAGCTCATGCGGGCATCGGTTTCGGACATGCCGCTGCCGTTGTCTACCACCTGAATAAGTTGCTTGCCGGCCTCCTTTACAATTAACTGAACGGAAGTACTGCCCGCATCCACGGAATTTTCGAGCAACTCTTTCACCACCGAGGCCGGCCGCTGCACCACCTCGCCGGCGGCAATCTGATTGGCCAGGTACTCGGGTAATAAACGTATGATATCTGCCATCAGGCACTTAAGTTAAAATTTGGAAAACGGCTGGCGTTCAGGAAAAAATCAGGCCCGGCCGGCTAATCTGACGCGGCTCTGTTACCGTCCTGAAAAAAATTATTAGTATTATTGCAGTCAAATTACCCGAAAACTTTTCCTTGCTGAGCCGCCTGCTTTTTCTGTAAAACTTCTTTTACCGGAAAAGTATGAAACCAGTTTCGGGAACGTTACTTCAGTTAAACGGTGTATATAAAGTAAAATTACCCAGTACCATCCTGTTCCTTCGCTAAAAACGGTAGGAAAAGGTGCGAAAAAGCCGGGAACGCCTTTCGATGCCGCTGTGCAAAAATAGCCGTTATTCCGACGTATTCAAATTTTAGGAGTTCAGTGCCCAATGCGTAAGTATTCTAACATAATTCTGCTGTTGCTGTTGTTCGGAGGGGTGAGCATGCTCATGTCTTTTAATTCTTCGGAAGAAAACCTGGTACAGATCCGCCAAAAAAGCTGGGTCGACAGTGTTTTCACTTCCCTCACGCCCGACCAGCGCCTGGGGCAGCTTTTTATGGTGGCGGCATTCTCCAATAAAGACGAAAACAGCTATAAAAAAATAGACCAGCTGGTGCGCGACTACAACATTGGCGGCCTGATGTTTTTGCAGGGCACGCCTTACCGGCAGGCTGTACTGACAAACCGTTACCAGAGCCTGGCCCGCACCCCGCTGCTTATTTCCATGGATGCCGAATGGGGCCTTTCCATGCGCCTGGACAGCTCCATGCACTTTGCCAAGCAAATGACCCTGGGTGCGATGGCCGAAGACAAATACATTTACTTAATGGGTAAGGAAATTGCCCTGAAAATGAAACGCCTGGGCGTACACATCAGCTTTTCGCCGGACGTGGACGTGAACGTGAACCCGGCCAACCCGGTGATCGGAAACCGTTCTTTCGGCGAAAGCAAAGAACAGGTAGCGCGCCGCGGCGTAGCTTATCTGAAAGGCCTGCAGGACAACGGCATTATTGCGGTTGCCAAACACTTTCCCGGCCACGGCGATACCGATGTCGATTCGCACCATGCCCTGCCCGTTATTAACGCCGATATGAAACGCCTGACCGAAGTGGAGCTTTACCCGTTCCGCAAAACCTTCGAAGCCGGCGTGATGGGCGTAATGGTGGCCCACCTGTACATGCCTAAAATTGACAGCACTGCCAACACCGCTACTACTTTATCGAAGAAACTGGTTACGGGCATCCTGAAAGGAGAAATGGGCTACAAAGGCCTGGTATTTACCGATGCCCTGAACATGAAAGGCGTAAGCAGTTTCTATAAACCGGGCGAAGTAGATGTGCTGGCTTTATTGGCCGGAAACGATGTATTGCTTTTCTCGGAAGACGTACCAACGGCCATTACCGGCATTAAAGCGGCCATTGCCGAAGGAAAAATTACCCAGGAAGATATCGATGAGCGCGTAAAGAAAATTCTTCGGGCCAAGTATTTTGCCGGTCTTCACAAATACAAACCCATTGTGCTGGCCAACTTAAAGGATGAGGTGGACAAACCGGTAAGCAGCGTAGTGCAGCAGGAACTCTACGAGCAGGCCGTAACGGTAGTAAAAAACAAAGAAAACCTCCTGCCCTTCCGTTCGCTCGAAACGGTCAAGTTTGCTTCCGTAACCATCGGTATAGCCGCGGACAACCCTTTCAGCCGAACCCTGGATAATTACGCACCGTTCGATAAATACAACGTACCGGACCGCTTTGCCCCGGATTCGGTTTTCGATAAGCTTTACCCGAAAATGCAGGGCCACGACGTGATCGTGATCAGTATTCACGGCATGAACAACACGCCGGTCCGCAACTTCGGAATCGGTGAAGGCACCCGTAACTTTATTAAGAACCTGCAGCTGAACGGCGCTTACAAAGTGGTAGTAGCCGTTATGGGAAATGCTTACAGCCTGAAATTCTTCGACAACAGCAACTGGCTAGTTTGCGGCTACGAAGACAATGCTATTTCTCAAACTGTGGTACCTCAGATTTTATTCGGTGCCCTTCCGGCCAAAGGGAAATTACCGGTTAGCGCCAGTCCGGTGCTGAAAGCCGGCACCGGCGTAGCTACCCAAAGCCTGAACCGCTTACGCTATGGCGTGCCGGAAAGTGTAGGCATGGATTCTAAAATCCTGAAAGGCATCGACAACATTGCCCTGGAAGCCATTGCATACGCCGCTACGCCGGGTTGCCAGGTACTGGTAGTAAAAGACGGCGCGGTGGTATTCAATAAAGCTTACGGCCATTATACCTACGATAAAACCCAACAGGTAACCAATTACACGCTTTACGACATTGCTTCGGTAACCAAGGTAGCTTCTACTTTGCAGGCCATTATGTTCCTGAAAGACCAGGGAAAACTAAACCTGGACCTGCCGATCTCTACGTATTTACCTGAACTGAAAGGCACCAACAAAGCCAACCTGATAATCCGCGACATTCTGGTGCACCAGGCCGGCCTGCAACCGTATCTTCCCTTCTGGAAAAACACACTGGGAGATTCTGCTAAATTAAGCCCGGTTTATTATGCCAGTACCCGCACCGATGCCTTCCCGAACGAGGTTATTCCGGGCGTTTTTTCGCGCAAAAGCATGGAAGATTCGCTCTGGCGCTGGACCGTAAAATCGAAACTGATCTCGAAGAAAGCCGGGGCCGAACGCTACGAATACAAATACAGCGATTTGGGTTTTTACATGATGAAGAAGCTGGCCGAAAAACTGCTGAACCAGAACCTGAGCGATTTCATGGATCAGAATTTCTTTGCCCCGCTGGGCCTTTCTACCATGACCTTCAACCCGCTTACCCGCTACTCCCGCGACCGCATTGCGCCAACCGAAAACGACAAGTATTTCCGTCAGGGCCTGGTTTGGGGCAACGTACACGACCAGGGAGCAGCCATGCTGGGCGGCGTAGCCGGACATGCCGGTCTGTTCTCGAATGCCAACGACCTGGCCGTACTCATGCAGATGAATTTGAACAACGGCAGTTACGGCGGAAACAAATACTTCAAAAACAAAGTGGTGCAGGAGTTTTCGCGCCGTCAGTACAAAGGCAACCGCCGCGGCCTGGGCTGGGACAAAGCCGATCCGGACGGTAACGGCCCAACTTCCAACTTAGCGCCTTTAAGCACCTTCGGCCATTCCGGCTTTACCGGCACCTGTGCCTGGATAGACCCGACAAACAAAGTGATCTACATCTTCCTGTCGAACCGCGTGTATCCGGATGCCGAAAACAACAAGCTGGTGCAATACAACATCCGCACCCGCATTCACGATGTGATTTATAAATCTATCGTTCCGAAATCGTAGTTTGGTTGTTGGTTGTTGGGTTAGCGGAAGAGGGGTTGTTCAGATCTTCCTGTTAATTTTTGATGCCTGACCGGCAGCCTGCCACCCCTGTAGAGACGCAATGCTTTGCGTCTCCCATTCGAAGACCTGCTGCCAAATTTCCCTGCAAACCCGGCTACAAGGCTGAAACCAGAAGCAATTATTTGTCGCAATCCCGGAAAGAGGTGAACATCATTACTGAACTGCTGTAAAGAGACGCAATGCCTTGCGTCTCTACGGTTTTAAACCGTATTCCGTCCTACCCAACGGTTATGGTGATTCACCGACAAGGGTTTTTCCTTGTTGTATCCTTAAACAACTTCACTGGTAATTCCTGAAAACCTTAAAACTACAAGGACTGGCATACGCTTTAACACTTTTTCGGCCCCGAACCTACCATTTACCAGTAGAAGTTTCCTGAAGGAAACCGGCTTTTAATTGGTTCTAAGGCGAATTTAACCGTAAAACAACCTGCAGGCATTTGGTTTCTGAAAAATAAAATTGCTATTTCCGGCAGCAAAAAAAGTATTTCTATGAAAATAGGCATTGTTTGTTACCCTACCTATGGCGGCAGTGGCGTTGTGGCAACCGAATTGGGTAAAGCACTGGCACAAAAAGGTCATAAGGTTCATTTTATCACGTACAGTCAGCCCGCGCGGCTCGATTTCTTTAACGAAAACCTCTTTTACCACGAAGTATACGTACCCGAATACCCGCTTTTCCAGTATCCGCCCTACGAACTGGCGCTGGCCAGCAAAATGGTGGACATTGTAAAGTTCGAAAAGCTCGATGTGCTGCACGTGCATTACGCCATTCCGCACGCTTCGGCGGCTTACATGGCCAAGCAGATCCTCAAGACCCAGAATATTCAGATCCCGGTAATTACCACCCTGCACGGCACCGATATTACACTGGTCGGAAAGGATGCTTCTTACGAGCCGGTGGTAACCTTCAGCATTAATCAGTCCGATGCAGTTACGGCCGTTTCCAGCGACCTGAAGACGGAAACTTACAAATACTTCCGGGTAGAAAAAGAAATTGAAGTAATTCCGAACTTTATAAACCTGGAACGCTTCCGCAAACAGCCCAAAGAACATTTCCGAGCTGCTATCAGTCCGTTCGGCGAAAAGCTGCTGGTGCATACCTCCAACTTCCGGGCCGTAAAACGCGTGGAAGACGTGATCCGGATCTTTAGCGAAGTTCGGAAATCGGTACCGAGCAAACTACTGCTAGTGGGCGACGGGCCGGAAAGACCAGGCATCGAAAAGCTTTGCCGCGACCTGCGCATCTGTCACGATGTGCGGTTCTTAGGCAAGTTGGAGGCGGTAGAGGAAGTATTATCCATTGCCGACCTGTTCCTGATGCCTTCCGAAAAAGAAAGCTTTGGTCTTGCCGCTTTGGAAGCGATGGCCTGCGAAGTGCCGGTAATTTCTTCGAACGCCGGCGGTATTCCGGAACTGAACGTGCAGGGTGTAACCGGTTTCCTGAGCAACGTAGGCGATGTAGCCGACATGGTGAAAAATGCCCTGTTTGTCCTCAAAGACGAAAACCTGCCCCGCTTTAAAGCTGCCGCCTTGGAACGCGCCCGCGATTTTGAAACGAGCAAAATTGTACCACTTTACGAGCAATGCTACCAGCGGGCCCTCGATTCGGTAGCCGCCCATTCGGCTTTGTAAGCACAAAACGATAGCATGTTCAGTTAAAAAAGTAAAGCCAGCTTCTTTCCGGAGGCTGGCTTTACTTTTTGTAATTGTTTTTACAATCAAATCCAATTATAATAAATAACAACAACGGTTTCAAATTGTTTAAACTTTTGTTATTTTAGCACCCACACCCTACCGAACTTAATATAGAAAATATGAAACTAAAGCTTACGTTGCTATTGCTTGGGATTTCCTGTAGCGTTTTCGGGCAAAGCCAAACCGTTGGAACCGCTAGCGCCACCTTAGATGTAACCAATATTAAGCCTACTATCCTTACCGGAGGCGATATGTTTCACGTGGGATCATCAGTTACATCTAATTTTAATCCGGGGTTTGAAGTACCGCGCGGAAGCGGCAAACATAGTTTTATCAGTGGTGCCCTCTGGATAGGCGGCCACGATGCCCAGAATTACCTTTATCTTTCTGCTCAAACCTACCGCCAGAGTAACCAGGTCGGGTTCTGGCCTGGACCCGTTGGCACGAATCATGATCCGGCACACAGTACTGCTTACGACAAAATCTGGAAGGTAAAAAAGGTGCAGATCCAATACCATATCCAGAACTTTAACACTCCGGGTTATTCCCCTCCCACGGATATTGCCACTTGGCCGGGCAATGGCAACACGGCTAACGGCGAGGCTGCGCAACTTGCTCCCTTTGTGGATGTAAATAACGACGGTATCTATTCCCCAGGCCAAGGCGATTATCCGGACATAAAAGGCGATCAGGCGCTTTACCAGATTCTGAACGATAAAGGTAATGTAAAAGCGCCATACACTTATCCTTTAGGCTACGAAGTTCACGTAATGCATTATGGCTTCGATGATGCTACCAACCGTCCGATCTTTAATACCCTGTTTTCCCAATACCGCATTGTTAACCGCGGCCAGGTCAGTTTACAAGACTTTTATGCCGGCATCTGGGCGGACTTTGACTTGGGTAACTGGGATGATGACTATGTGGGTTGTGACACCACGACCAACCGCTTTTTTGTTTATAACGGGGATAATAATGACGAGGACAAGACCTATACCAATGCGCAGGGTATACAAACAACAGCTTTCGGGTACGGCCTGAATCCGCCCGTGCAGTCGGTACAATTCCTTGACCAGACCTTAAGCAAATTTATATATTACAATAACTCCAACAACCCAACAAATGGAAACCCCAGTTCAGGTGTAGAATATTACAATTACCTGCGCGCAATCTGGCGAGACGGCAAACCCGTAACCTATGGTTACGATGGCACAAATCAGGCGCGACCATATACTTCTCACATGTTTCCCGGAACTCCCGGCAGCACTGGCTGGACCGAATCGAATCCGGTTCCCGGTTCTGCTACCAGCACCCCAAATACTCCGGGCGACAGAAGAGGCCTCGGCTCCATTGGTCCGTTTATTTTAAACCCAGGGCAGGAACTGAAATTTACCGTCGCTTACACCTTCAGCAAAGATCCAAATGCAACCAACAACATTCCGGTTGCGGCACAGGATGCGGTTGCCGTTCAAAATTTTTTCAATAATAACCTGCTGGCTTCTTCTAAACCAATACAGGTAAAAGAAACCCTGAAGCTCTACCCAAACCCGGCATCGGATCTGCTACAGATTCAACTGCCTAACCAGTTTGCGAACAAAGCGGCAAAAGTAGTAATTACCGACAATTTAGGCCGCAACGTTTTAGCTGCTAAAGTGCGTCAAGGAGAAAGTACGGTACACTTAAATATTGCTTCTTTAAGCAAAGGGATTTACCAGGTAAGCGTTACTTCCGAAAATCATACAGCAACCGGAAGACTGGTAAAACAGTAATCGCTTCAGCCCGAAAACCGTAGGCCGGCTTCTGATCGGAGGCTGGCTTTACTTTTAAAATGTATTTTGAACCAGAGTCAATTAAAAAATTACAACAACAATTTTCATTTGTTGAAACTTTTGTTATTTTTAACACCAATACATTCTGTATCTAACCCGGAAAACTATGAAACTAAAATTCACCTTGCTTTTACTGGGAATTTCCTTGGGAGCACTTGCCCAGGGAACCCAACCCCAAGGCACAGCAACCGCTACCATAGATGTAACGAACATGAATGCGACCATTCTTACCGGCGGCGATATGTTCCATGACCTTCAGACAACTAACCCTATGTGGGGTAGTTCAGGTGGTTATTACCAACAATATGAAGTTCCTCGGGGTAGCGGCAGGCACAGTATTTTTGCTGGTGCCTTATGGATTGGGGGGAAAGATGCTGGAGGCCAGCTTTATTCCTCATCTCAAATGTACCGTCAACGTGGGGATGTAGGTTACTGGCCTGGCCCTGTTTCAAACGCTCATACACCGAGCCACAATTCCGTTTATGATAAGATCTGGAAAGTAAGCAAAACGCAGATCCAAAATCATATTCAGAATTACAACAGCCCCGGCTATACGGCTCCGGCAGATATAGCTTCCTGGCCAGGCAACGGCAATACGACCAATGGCGAAGCTGCCCAGCTTGCTCCTTATGTGGATGTAAATCATGACGGGTTGTACTCTCCAAACCTGGGAGATTACCCGGATATCAAAGGAGATCAGGCACTTTACCTTATTTTAAATGATAAAGGCGGTACAAAGTCACCAGCATCTCCGTCAATGAATGCCGAAATTCACGTGATGTACTACGGCTTTGAAGATCCAACGAACCGGCCTCTCTATAATACGCTTTTCTCTCAGTACCGCATCATTAACCGAGGGCAAATTAATCTTCAGGATTTTTATGCTGGAATCTGGGTGGATTTTGATTTAGGCTTCTATAATGACGATTTCGTAGGCTGCGATACTCTAAATAACCGATTTTATGTTTATAATGGAGATAATGAAGATGAGGATACAGCTTACATTCCAAGTCATGGCTCCACTTGGCCTTGGCAGCTTTATTATGCAAACGGTTACGGCTTAAAACCACCTGTGCAATCTGTAATTTTCCTGGATCATAAAATGAGCCATTTTCTATATTACGACAACACTAGTAACCCTGTAAATGGAAACCCAAGCACCTCCCAGGATTACTACAATTATTTAAAAGCCTACTGGCGGAACAATACACCATTAACTTATGGTGGCTATGGCATGGATCAGCAAAATATTCCAGTTGCTTATATGTGGCCAGGAAACCCTGCTACTGGAGCAGGATGGTCAGAAGTAAACACTTTAACCAACCCTCCTCAAAATACTCCCCAAGATCGGAGAGGCATAGGTTCAATCGGTCCTTTCAATTTGCCCGCCGGTCAGGAACTCAAATTTACGGTAGCCTATACCTTCAGCCGCGATCCTAATGCCACCGATAACCTTCCGGTTGCTGCCCAGGATGCTGTAGCGGTTCAAAACTTCTTCCGCAATGGTTTACTTCCTTCCTCTAAACCTCTTCAGACAAAAGAAGTCCTGAAGCTCTACCCGAACCCCGCTTCAGACCTGCTTCAAGTTCAATTACCAACCAGGTTTAACAGCAAAGAAGCAAAAATTATAATTACTGACAATTTAGGCCGCACCGTTCTAGCTGCTAAAGTACATCAAGGAGAAAATACGGTGCACCTGAACATTGCTTCTTTAAGCAAAGGCATTTATCAGGTAAGCGTTACTTCCGAAAACCATACGGCCACCGGAAGGTTAGTGAAGCAGTAGTTGCTTTAGTAGGGAAACAGTAGCATTTTCAGCTAAAACAGTAAAGCCAGCTTCTGAACGGAGGCTGGCTTTAATTTTGATATGCTTAAATTAAAAAAATAACACCTAAGCCAGGCACTGTTTTAATTTTCATTTATCTTTAACACCAGAATCCCTGATCTCAAATTAACCTTAATGCAAAATCCGGATAAGATGAAAATAAAGTTTACCCTACTCCTTTTAGGTATTTCCTGCAGTGTTTTCGGGCAAAACCAGCCTGCTGGAACGGCCAGTGCAACGCTCGATGTAAGCAATATTAAACCTACCATTTTAACCGGGGGTGATATGTTTCATGTTGGGAATAATTATCCCACCAATTTTAGACCAGGCTTTGAAGTACCGCGAGGGAGTGGGAAACATAGCATAATGGCCGGCGCGCTCTGGATAGGTGGCGGTGCTTCTACCGGTAATCTTCACCTTTCCGCCCAAACCTACCGCCAGAATGGGCAGGTTGGCTATTGGCCAGGACCGGTTGCTACGAACCAAGCCACACAAAATACTACTTACGATAAGATCTGGAAGGTAAGTAAAACTCAGATCCAGAATCATATTCAGAACTACAACCGTCCGGGCTATACCATGCCAACGGATATTGCTACCTGGCCGGGTAATGGCAATACAGCAAATGGCGAAGCTGCCCGGCTTGCGCCCTTTATAGACATCAATAACGATGGCATTTACTCACCAAACCTTGGCGATTATCCAAACATAAAAGGCGATCAGGCGCTTTACCTGATCATGAATGACAAAGGGAATATTAAGAACCCCTATTCATTACCAATGAATGCAGAAATTCATGTAATGTACTATGGTTTCGATGATGCAACTAACCGGCCAATCTATAATACCCTATTTTCACAATACCGCATTATCAACCGGGGGCAAACAGATCTAGCTGGTGTTTATGCCGGAATATGGACTGACTTTGATTTAGGTAACCCCTTCGATGACTATGTGGGTTCAGACCCTGCTACCAACCGCTTTTTTGTGTATAATGGCGACAATAATGATAATGATACGACTTACAGTAAACAGGGCGTTTCATTAACCACCTTAGGATATGGATCAATCCCGCCTGTGCAATCGGTCCAATTCTTGGATAAGCCAATGAGCTATTTTATGACTTATGAAGACAGCCGTAATCCAACTAGTGGAAACCCAGAGCGCACTAATGAATATTATAATTACTTGCACGGGATCTGGAAAAATGGGCAAATCTTAACTTATGGTAATTATGGTAGTAATGGAGCCAATTCTCCAACCTCCTTTATGTACTCCGGGACACCGGGCGGAAGCGGCTGGACCGAATCAAACCTGCTTTCGGGTACAACTTATAATGCCAACCGTCCGGGTGACAGAAGAGGTGTAGGTTCCATCGGGCCGTTTGATTTATTTTCAGGGCAGGAACTAAGTTTTACCGTAGCGTACACCTTCAGCAAAGATCCTTCGGCAACCAACAACATTCCGGTAGCTGCCCAGGATGCGGTAGCCGTTCAAAATTTCTTCAACAACAACCTGCTCGCTTCTTCCAAACCTGTTCAGGTAAAAGAAACCTTAAAACTCTACCCAAACCCGGCATCAGACCTGCTTCTGATCCAACTCCCGGCTAAGTTTGCCGGCAAGGAAGCAGAAATTATCATTACAGATAATTTAGGCCGCAACGTTTTAAGCAGCAGCACCCGCTCCGTGAGCAGCAACCTGAACCTGAATATCGCTTCCTTAAGCAAAGGTATTTACCAGGTAAGCGTTACTTCTGAAAACCATAAGGCAACCGGAATACTGGTGAAGCAATAGTTGCTGCAAGCCGTAAACCGTAGAGCTCTTTCACCTAAAAAAGTAAAGCCAGCTTCCTATCAGGAGCTGGCTTTACTTTTTGAAACAGTATTTGAACCGATTAAAAAACCTGGTTTATTTCTTTTTTCATAATGGAAATAGCCCGCGCGGTAGGGTCGTTTTCCTGGGCGATGATGGTTTCCAGGATGCGTTTGGCCAGCTCAGTACCTTTGTTTTTGTCCTGCATTTCATGATACGACCGGTTGATGAGGGTTACCACGTTTTCCTTGGCGCTCTGGATCATTTCCCAGGTCTGGTCGGTCATGTAGATCTGCTGCGAAAGGTTGTGGTTGTATTCGTTACGGATGTCGTTGATGAGCATGCGGTGGTAATCGGAGGCGGTGTGGCCGCTGCTGCTTACCCGGATAAGCAGGTTGCTGGGCGTAATGCGTTCCAGGAAAAGCGTCATGCGTTCGTAGGCTTGCAGGCGGATCGGGAGCACGGTTTCGGCATTCTTCATCCGGAGTTCCAGCAGGCGGAGTTTGTAGTCGCGGTCCACGTATTTCTTTACCAGGAAGAACATGCCTGCCAATAATAAGGCTGCCGGCAGGATAATTTTGAGCAAATCGAATAAGAGTTCGGTAGTGGTCATTCAGCTTAGATTTTTAGCGTTCTAAATATCGGCATTTTTTTGAAATCATTTGCCTGCCATTAACGTTTTACGAAAGTACGACACCAGATTTTTTACGGAATATATTTGCTATTTTTACGCACCAAAATTTTAGATTATGGAAACTACCTCAATAAAAAAAGCACCGATCACCATTACCGAAAAAGCGCTTGCCGAAGTAAAAGTGATCATGAAAGATAAAAATGTACCGGAAGGCTATGGCCTGCGCATTGGCGTACAGGGCGGCGGCTGCTCGGGCATGTCTTACCTGTTAGGCTTCGACAAGCCGAAAGAAGCCGACGAAACCTTTGACCTGGAAGGCGTTACCCTGATTATGGATAAAAAGCACGGCATGTACGTAATGGGCATGGAAGTGGATTTTCAGGACGGCCTGAACGCCCGCGGCTTTACCTTCAACAACCCCCAGGCGAAAAGCACCTGCGGCTGCGGCAGCTCTTTCTCCGCCTAAGCAGTAACGCTATTCTTAAAACAAAAAAAAGTCCGCTTCGGTTAACCCGGGCGGACTTTTTATTTAATACGATTTCGGCGAATTTTCCGGGACTACCAGCACAAAGTCGGCTTTCTTTCGGTTTTCCTTTTCCAGCTTCTTAAGGTCTTTCTGGGTAACGTTAGAGATAGTGGCAATTTTAAGGTCGGGCTTTAGTTGTTTCAGGTACCAGTAAATGCCTTCGAAATTATCGGAATGGTAGGAACCGTTGAAATGCAGGAACTTCTGCCCCGGTTGCCAGTTAGCCAGAATAAAATAGGCCATCGTGGCATCTTTCAGGGCCTGGGCCGCTACCATTTGCCGGCCTTTCTCTCCTTCGCTGTGCGAACCGCCAAACATGTTCAGCATATTTTTATAGCCCGGTAATTCATAATCTACCGCGTAAGGCAGCGGCGCCATCAGTTTCCGGGCTTCCGGGCTGAAATTCTGTAGCGATTCTACCCCGAAATTAGCCACCGCTGCCGCATAGCGCCGCGGTACATTGGTCGCCACCACTTTCAGGCTGTTCTCCTTCGCAAAATTCACCAAAGGCTTGTAATCGGAGCCATAATTGGGCCAGGGCCGCGATTCTGCCTCAAAGTTCCGCTCCGGGATCTTTCCCGACAGATATTCATCCAGTACCAGTTGCACGTCGGTTTCGAACATTTCCATGCCCAGAACCAGGTTATTACCCTGGGTTTTAAACAGCCCTCGGGTTACCTCCAGCTGCAGCCCATGAGCCACCGAATCGTTATGCTGTTCGCCAAACAGAATCACGTCGGCTTTCGCCAGTTCCTGCAGCATTTTATCTTTATCGGTTGCTTTGCCTTCGGAAGTGAATAACCGGTAAGCAGGTTTATCTTTCATAGCCAGTAGCAGGAACAAAAATGGCAGGAAGGTAAATAAGCGTTTCATGGTTTGGGAGAATCCGGTTGCAGTTTGAATGGTCTTTTGCATTTCATAGCAGGCAGGTTAACCACCCCCAACCCCTCCTTGAAAAAAGGAGGGGAGCTTTTTGGTTTCTGCTTCTTTTTGACTTTTTGAGCTTAAAAACTTACGGTTTGCTATTAACACGTAATCTAAAATTCAGCAGTACAGCAGCTCCCCTCCTTTTCAAGGAGGGGTTGGGGGTGGTTGCCGTCAATTTAATCATTTACAGCTGAGCGCTACGGTTTCCGTTGACTAAAGTCAACGGAAATAGATACAACAAAAACAGAAATTTGAATTCTCCTTTTAAGAATCTTGCTATCCATTGCCGTTGACTTTAGTCAACGGGATTTCGGCATTGGGACCGGGGGTGGTTACCGCGTTAGCTATGAAAACGAGGGTCCTATTTAAAGCTACAGTTTAGCTATTAAGCAGAATTACCCCTTATAAAATAACCACTTGCTCAGTTCGCGGTAGTTTACTTTTTTACCGTACATCAGAATGCCTACGCGGTAAATGCGGCCGGCCAGCCAAACGGTACCGATAAAGCCTAAAACCAGCAAAGCCATGGAAAGTGCCAGTTGCCAGCCGGGTACGCCGAACGGAAGCCTCAGCATCATGGAAATGGGCGACGTAAACGGTATGATCGACATCCAGAAAGCTACCGGGCCATCGGGGTTTTTCATAATTACGGTTTGCGCCACAATAAACGACATGATGAGCGGAATCGTGATCGGAAGCATGAACTGCTGGGTATCGGTTTCGTTGTCTACCGCCGAGCCGATGGCTCCGAACAAGGCGCCGTACAATAAATAACCGCCCAGGAAATAAAAGAGAAAGCAACCCAGCAGCAAGGGCACGTTCAGGTTATCCAGCGCGCTCATGATCTTGTTCATTTCCTGTGCCTTTTCCGCCTGGCCCGCGTCCTGCATGGTTTCCATGGTCTGGCTTATCTGCTTATCCGAAAAGCGGTCGGTCTGGAAACGGCTGGAAAGGAGCGTTACCACGGCAAACGAAAGCGTGATCCAGAGCAGGAACTGGGTTAAACCCACGGCGGCTATGCCCAGGATCTTCCCCATCATCAGCTGGAAAGGCTTCACCGAAGAAATGACCACTTCCACGATCCGGTTCGTTTTTTCCTCGATTACCCCGCGCATGATCTGCACGCCGTAAATAAAAATGAACATGTAGATCAGGATCGCACCCACGTAACCGGCTCCGGACGTAACGGCCGCGTTGCTGCTTTTCTCGTCGCCGTCCTTCAGGTTCACCGTGTTGATGTCGATGTCGGTTTTTATTTTATCGAGGACGGCTTTATCTACGCCCGAACGGGCAAATTTCTGCTCTTCGATCTCTGATTTCAGCATGCGCTCCAGGTTCAGTTGCGTGCTCAGGCTGGTGTTTTCCTGGGAGAAGAGTTTAATGCCTTGCGGATTGTCGAGGTCGAGTTTCGGAATGTAAAGCAGCGAACTGTTCTCGTTTTCGGTTACCCTTTTCTTGGCGGTTTCCAGCGGTTCCTGCACATAATGGAATTTCAGTTCGCCTTTGTCCTGCAGTTTTCCAGCAAAAAAACCGCTTTCGTCCAGCACTTCAATGGTTTCTTCGCCGTCGGACGAAACGGTGGCCAACCAAACGGGTACAATGATCATGGCCGCCATTAGCAGCGGGCCAACGAAAGTCATGATAATAAAACTTTTCTTCCGCACGCGGGTCAGGTACTCGCGTTGAACAATAAGCCAGATCTTATGCATTTACTTTTTCGGTTACAGTTTGAATGAAGATTTCGTTAATACTCGGCACCTTTTCCTTAAAGGCATGGATTTCCACCCGCTCCAGCATGTAGCGCAACAGCACGTTCGGGCTCTGGTTATCCAGAATTTGTACAATGGCATGGAAAAAACCGTGATGCTCGCGCTGCTCCAGTACTTTGAAATCGGGCGAAGCCAGTAGCAATTTGCCTTTGCCTTCTACCAGGAACGTGTTGGTTTTATAGGAATCGCGGATGGTTTTTACCGGGCCGTCGAGCACTTTTTTAGATTTGTTGATGAGGGCAATGTTGTCGCAAAGCTCTTCTACCGATTCCATGCGGTGAGTAGAAAAAATAATGGTGCTGCCTTTTTCCCGAAGTTCCAGGATCTGGTCTTTGATCAGATTGGCGTTTATCGGGTCAAAACCCGAAAAGGGCTCGTCGAGAATAATGAGTTCGGGCTCGTGCAAAACGGTGGCGATGAACTGCACTTTTTGCTGCATGCCCTTGCTCAAGTCTTCGATGTTTTTCCCAACCCAGCTCCGAAGCTCCATTTTATCGATCCAGCTTTTGATGCGGGCAGTAGCATCGGCCTTACTCAAACCTTTAAGCTGGGCCAGGTACAGTAGCTGCTCCCCTACTTTCATTTTTTTATACAAGCCGCGCTCTTCCGGCAAATAACCCATCCGGTTGATGTGCTCCGGCTTCAGTCTTTCGCCTTTGAACAGGATCTCGCCGGTATCGGCGCCCGTAATCTGGGTAATAATGCGGATAAGCGAGGTTTTACCGGCACCGTTCGGACCTAATAAACCAAAAATGCTTTTCTCGGGAATTTCAAAACTGACGTGATCGAGCGCCAGGTGGCTGGCATAACTTTTACTGACATCTTTAATCTGCAACATACTTTTTGTGCGGGAAACGGTATGGTTTTAATTGTAAAACTACGGGTTTTCGGCTGTAAAACAACGGGAATAATTCACAATAACTATACTTCCGGCACAGCACCTGCTAGTCAATAATCCCAGGCTGCAATCCTACGCGTGGCATCACAACAAAGCAACTGGACATTAATTATCCAATCGCTACCCTTACATAAATATTGTTATCTTGCATCTGCAAACAACTTATAGCGTACCCTCAATTCCTGATTTAAATGCAGAAATACTTATTCTTCGCTCTGATAATTCTCACCTTAGGTTGCAAAAAAGAACAGGACGAAATTAAACCCCAACCAGATTTACAACCAGAACCTGTTCCGCTTTTCCTGAAACCTGAAAAGTACCTGATGCCCTATATGCTTTATGCCAACTGGACGATGTACAGCTCAGAAATGCCGATCGTTACATTAGAGTATGATGCTAGAGGAAATGTAATTAAACGAAATGGTGGTCTTCTCCCGATAAACCCTAATTCTGGATATGATGGTATTTACAGCCCCGGCGTTTATGAAGAAGTAAAGTATTTTCAAAATGAAATTTTAATTACTCAGGCAGATACTTTTAAAAATTTAAATGTCTATCCAAACCCGAAAAGAATCTTTTTGGATCAACAGAACCGGATTCAAAAAACAATTAAAGAAACTACCATTTACAACACTTCCTACGATACTGTATTTTACTATTATACCGGCGATAAACTTACTTCAACCGTTTATCCCAAATATCCTGCTACCTTAACCAAGCACTTCATTTACAACCATGCTGGAAACTTGATCCAAACGAATGCAATTTATTTCAACAAGTATCTAAACGATACCATGTATACTGAAACAGAAACTTTTACAAATTACGATAACGCCCCGAACCCGCTTAAACGCTTGGGTATTTTCGATGAATTATTCTATCGTTCTTTGTCTCAGAATAATTTCCGTAGTTACTCCTTTGTCAGGATTGATAAATATGGATATATAATGAAAAGTAATAACCGAAACTGGCAGTTTAAGTACGACAGCAGTGGCAACATTATTCTCTATGAATAGTTACAATCTTTAGCAACTATTGGCTACAGCAACTCTCTTTCTTAAACAATGAGCAGTAATTTATTCATCAGGATTATATTTCTTCCCTTCCTTCTCTTCAATATTACATTCGCCTTTGCTCAAAAACATAAGCCGGAAGATTTCGGTTACCGGTTTGTGCAAACGCTTTACAAAAAGGATACTGTTAACCTGGTAATTGTTTCGAAAAAGGGCGAAGCGATGAAAAAGAAACCGGTAATTCTGTTCGAGAAAGGTTCATTGCCAATACCGCTTATAATTGAAGACGACCGGGGCTTTTTCCCCATCATGCCGTTCGACACTAAAATTTTCACCGAAGATTATCACCTTGTTTTCATCAGTAAGCCCGGCGTACCGGTAAGGTATCCGGCGCATGAATTAAGTCCGCGCATGGAATACAACGATCCGAAAACCGGTCTTGTACCGCAATTTTACCAGGAACGCAACCACCTCGATTATTATGTAAGCCGCGATGTCCAGATCCTGAAATTTCTGAAAAAGCAGCCCTGGGTAGATAAAAATAAAATGGTAATTGCCGGGCATTCCGAAGGCGGTACGATTATGGCCAAACTTGCTACCGTTTCCAAAGACGTAACGCACGTAATCAGTTCCGGCCAGAACCCTTTCGGGCAAATGGCCACCATCATGGCCCAAACCCGCGCTTACGACGATTCGGCAGGAACGTATGCCAACGCCCAGTTCGAATTCTGGGAAAAGCTGGTTAATAAATCGCCTGACATTCCCTTTCCGGCCGGCTACAACCTCGAGCAGCAGTACCGGTATCAGTACGGGTTCAGCCTGCCGGCAATCGATTACTTTAAGCGCATAAAAGTACCCGTACTGGTAAGTTATGGCACCAAAGATAATTGTGCGCTCTATAACGATTACATGCGCATTACCATGATCCGGGAGCAGAAAAAGAATTTCACCTTTTTGCCCTATATTGGTTTAGAGCACAATTACTTTAAACTGGATGAACAGGGAAAAGCAATTCCGGATAATGTTGGCTGGAATAATGCGGCTAAAGATTGGAAGGCGTGGCTGGAAAAGCAGTAAGCGGCTGAACTTCTTTGACTGGAGGCCTATCATTTACGTAAGAAGAAATTGCTCCGCAAGTATTCCAGGCGATTATTAATGTAACCTTAAATTAAACGTATGAAAGCACTTATCTTATTGGGTACATTAAAGAAAACAGGCTTATCGAATACCGAAACCTTGTCGGAGTTTTTTGCGGAACATTTAAAAAAGCAGAATATAGCCTGTAAAATCATTAAACTGGTAGCTTATAATATCCTGCCGGGTACGTACAGCGACATGGGAAAGGATGACGACTGGCCCAAAATTCTGGAACAGATCCTGGCTGCTGATATCCTTATTTTTGCCACGCCTATCTGGTGGAACAACCAGTCTTCAGAAATACAGCGGGTAATAGAAAGGCTCGATGAATTGCACGATGAAATTCTGGCCGGCAAAAAATCGAAGCTCGAAGGCAAAGCGGGCGGCATTATTATTACCGGCGACTCGGATGGCGCCCAGCACATTATTGCCAACATCAGCAATTTCTACAATGCCATCGGCATTAACTTCCCGGCTTACGCCACACTATCGGTTTTATGGGAAAAGCAGGCAAAGGGTGTGAAAACCTCCCGCGAAGAACTCATGGAAAAATACCGGAAAGACTACGAAAAAACGGCCGAAACCATGGTGAAGCAACTTATGCAGTTTGCCGGCCTGCCCAAACCGGAATAAGTTTCCAACAGAATTAATCTTTACTTTTTACGGCCCAAACCCTACCTATTTCCCAAAAAGAAAAAGCCGTGCCGAAGTACATCGGAACGGCTTTTTAACAAACAATTAAAACAGGGGAAACAAATTCTTACTGAAAATACTCTTTCACTTTCTCGAAGAAGCCTTTTTCGTTCTTACCCGGGTTTGGGGTGAAGTTGTCAGAATTCCGGAGTTTCTCAAGCGTTTCTTTTTCGGAGTTGCTCAGGTTCTTCGGGGTCCATACGTTGATGTACACCAGTTGGTCGCCTTTGCCGTAGCCGTTCAGGTCTTTAATGCCTTTGCCGCGCAAACGGAGGATCTCGCCGCTTTGCGTGCCCGCTTTCAGGCTGATCTTGGCTTTTCCTTCGATGGTTGGCACTTCGATGTTGGCGCCTAAAGCCGCATCCACGAAGCTGATGTACTGGTCGTAAACCACGTTGTTGCCGTCGCGCTTCAGGAACTGGTGCGGTTCTTCTTCTACCTGGATCAGCAGGTCTCCCGGAATGCCGCCGCGCTCCGGCACGTTGCCTTTACCGCTCATGGAAAGCTGCATGCCGTCGGCTACACCGGCCGGAATGTTTATCGGAATTACTTCCTCTTTCAGTTCGCGTCCTTCGCCGTGGCAAACATCGCACTTCTGGGTAACTATTTTACCTTCGCCGTGGCAGGTTGGGCAGGTTGCCGTGCTCACCATCTGGCCCAGCATGGTATTTACCACTTTCCGTACCTGGCCGGAGCCCTGGCAGGAAGTACAGTTTTGCAGGGATGCGCCGTTCTTCGAACCGTTGCCATCGCACGCATGGCAGGCTACGTAGCGTTTCACCTTGATCTTTTTCTCTACGCCGTTGGCTACCTCTTCCAGGTTCAGCTTCAGCTTAATCCGTAAGTTCGAACCTTTGCGTACGCGCCGGCCACCGCGTTGCTGACCGCCGCCAAAGAAATCGCCGAAGCCGCCACCGCCAAAAATATCGCCGAACTGGGAGAAAATATCCTCCATGTTCATGTGGCCGCCGCCATAGCCGCCGCCGTTGCCCATACCCTGATGACCGAAACGGTCGTAGCGGGCCTTTTTCTCCTGGTTGCTCAGTACTTCGTACGCTTCAGCAGCCTCTTTAAATTTATCTTCCGCTGTGTGGTCGTCCGGGTTTTTGTCCGGGTGGTATTTAATGGCAATTTTGCGGTAGGCTTTTTTAATTTCCTCCGCACTTGCCTCCCGGGTAACGCCTAACACATCGTAATAATCTCTCTTTGCCATTTTTTATGCTCCAATAATAACTTTTGCGAAGCGGATAACTTTGTCGTTCAGGTAATAGCCTTTTTCGATCTCGTCCACTATTTTACCTTTCATATCATCGCCCGCCGGGGTTTGGGTAATCGCTTCGTGCAGGTCCGCATCGAAGGGCTGACCGGTAGCCTCCATAGGTTTAAGGCCTTTTTGCTGCAAAACGTTCGTTAATTTATTGAAAATCAGCTCCAAACCTTCTTTCACAGCGTTAATATCGGTAGCCGTTTCAATGGCAGCCTTGGCGCGGTCCAGATCATCCATAACCGGTAGCAAGGCCAGCATCATGTCCTGGTTAGCTGATTTAATGAGGTCCTGACGCTCTTTGGCCGTACGACGGCGGAAGTTGTCGAATTCAGAATAAAGGCGCAGGTACTTGTCCTTCATCTCGCTTAATTCTTCTTCCGTTTTAGAAAGCGCATCGTTTGGCACGTCCGGCATCTGATGATCGGCCGGAACGGCGGTTTCCTGCTCGTTTTCCGTAGCGTTTTGAGCCGTAGTTTCCTCAGGAGCAGGATTTTGTTCCTTCTCCGAATCGTGGGATTTATGTTCTTTTCCGGATTTCATACCTGTAATTATCTGTTTAGACTTGCTTGCCAGCCTATCAATTAATTTGCCAAACCGCTTTGCTGACATTCTGACACAAGGTTTTAATTAATAATGAATAATTAACAATTAATAATTGAAAATGGCTCCCCGAACCCTATTTTCGCCTTCAGACTTTTCCAGCTGAAGCAGTAGCGTTTTCAGCGAAAAGCAAATACGATCTACCAGGATTGTCATTCCGGAGTAAATGTTGATGCAGACGCCTGGCAATCACAAGATTCTTTCAGAATGACAGGTGAATGACAACTGTATGTTAGGGTAATGTAAGACTGAAAAAAAACAATTAACAATTAACAATTAGCAATCAACCATTAAACAATTTAACCATTAAGCGCCTGCCAGATCATGTCTTTCAGCTGGGTGATGTTTTTCTGGGTAAGGCTGGATATAAAAACGGTCGGGATATCGGTTGGTAAAGTTTGCCGCATTTCCGCTTCCAGCTCCTCATCGATCAGGTCGGATTTGGTAACGGCCAGCAGGCGTTTTTTATCCAGTAATTCCGGGTTGAAGGTTTCCAGTTCGTTGAGCAGAATGCGGTACTCTTCGGCAATATCCGGGCTGTCGGCGGCGATCATGAATAGCAGGATCGAGTTTCGCTCAATATGCTTCAGGAACCGGATTCCTAACCCTCTGCCTTCCGAAGCGCCTTCAATAATACCCGGAATATCAGCCATCACGAAGGATTTATAATCGCGGTATGCTACTACGCCCAGATTTGGCACCAGCGTGGTGAATGGATAATTGGCAATTTTAGGTTTCGCTGCTGATACCACTGAAAGCAACGTAGATTTTCCGGCATTCGGGAAACCCACCAAACCAACGTCGGCCAGTAATTTCAACTCTAAAATAACCCATTCTTCGATGCCGGGTTCGCCTGGTTGGGCATAACGCGGCGTCTGGTTGGTGGGCGATTTAAAGTGGGCGTTGCCTAAACCGCCGCGGCCGCCGGGCGTAAGAATAATTTCCTGTCCGTCTTCAATTATTTCAGCCATCTGCTCACCGGATTCCGCATCGCGGGCAATGGTGCCGATAGGTACTTCCAGAATAATGTCTTTGCCCTGGGCGCCGGTGCTGTGGCTGGCGCTGCCGTTTTCGCCGTTTCCGGCAATTACGTGCTTCTGGTACTGCAGGTGCAGCAAGGTCCAGAGTTGGGAGTTACCGCGTAAAATAATGTGGCCGCCGCGGCCGCCGTCGCCGCCATCGGGTCCGCCTTTGGCGTTCTTTTTATCGCGGTGCAAGTGGGCAGAACCCGCTCCGCCGTGACCGGAACGGGAGCAGATCTTTACGTAGTCGATGAAATTTGAACCTGACACGTTTCTATAATTTAAAGATAAGTGAAAGCCGGTTCCGCCTTACGGCAAAACCGGCTCCCGGTAAGTTTTTCGGCCTTAAAGCGTACGGTTTTGCAGCTTTGGCCAAAATATGATTAAGCTTTCGCTTTGGTTAAATGCCGGTCGATAATGGCACAGGTATTATTGAAGATCTCCTCGATCTCGCCAATGCCATTTACAGAGAAGAATTTTCCCTGCTGCTCGTAGTAATTGGCTACCTGGGCAGTTTTGGTATTATATTCCTGTACCCGTTTCCGGATCAGTTCTTCGTTCTGATCGTCGGGGCGGCCGGAGGTTTTGCCGCGAAGCAGCAAGCGTTTGATCAGTTCCCCTTCTTCTACCTGCAGGGCAATCATGCAGGTAATGGCAGTGCTGTTTTCTTCCATCAAGCGGTCCAGCCCTTCGGCCTGCGGCACGGTGCGCGGAAAACCATCGAAAATGAAACCGCCGGCTTTTTTATTTTCCTTTAGTTTGTTGTCGATCATGCCAATTACCACTTCGTCCGGCACTAAAAGGCCGTTGTCCATGAGCGCTTTGGCTTTTAAACCCAGTTCGGTGCCCGCCGCAATTTCGGACCGGAGCAGATCTCCGGTGGAGAGGTGAACGAGGTTGTATTTATCTATCAGTTTCTGGCTTTGAGTGCCTTTGCCGGCGCCCGGAGGGCCAAATAATACGAGGTTAAGCATGCTTTCTTCGTGAAAATAAAGAGCAAAAATAAGAATTTATTGGCGGAAAGCTGTTATTCTTACAAAAATATTCTGCTGCTATGAAAACCAGGTTGTTTTTTATCTCTCTTGCTCTCTTCAGTACCCAAGCCTTTGCCCAGACCGAATCTTCTCCCCCACAAGAGAAAGAATCTTTGGAGTATCACCCTTATGTACCCGCCTGGAAAAGACCCTTTAAGCCTGAACCGGTAAATAATACGGCCATCCGGATGGAGAAAAATGCAAAAGCCCATATAGCAGCTTTTAAAGACGGGGTGCTGCTGGTACGCCTGCGGACCTCCGAAATTGCCATTAAGAAACTTGAAGATTCCGGCAACAAGCAAATGGCAGCTTCGGTGCGCCAACAGCGCGAAAAAGATAACCAGAAGCTGGCAGCAGCCTTCCGCAAGCACTTTACCTTTTGCCCGGTTTACTTCTTTTACAGCTACGACTCCGAAAAAGTGAAAGCCGGCCAGTTTACCGGGATCATGCTCGACCACAATCTGAAGCCCGATTCTTCCATTCTGCCGCCGGATAAAAAAATTTATATTTCAGAAATTACCGAGCTGGAACAATATCGCCAGCAACCCGACCTTCCCCAGGAAAGCAACAACCCGGAAGTTTCCTTTAAAGCGCTGGTGATCCGCGACGGGAAATTTCACCAGTTGGCCAAACCGTTTCCGTATTTCATAAAAGCTTCTACCAACATTCCACCGCGCAAGCGTTCGGAAACCGAAATGGTAATGCTTTTAGATAAAAACCTGCAGGACTATTACAAAGCGACCAACAAAACTTCTAAATAACCTTGTAAATGTCTTTCAAGTTGCGGCCCAGGCCGTTGTAATCGAGGCCGTAACCTACTACAAAATCGTTCGGGATGCTGCGGCCTACGTACTTCACCGCAATATCGTGCTGCAGGCATTCCGGCTTTTGCAGCAAGGTGGCCACTTCGATGGAGGCAGGTTGCTGGGCTCCCAGGGTCTGAAACAAGGTTACAACGGTATTCCCGGTATCTACAATGTCTTCCAGAATTACCACGTGGCGGTCTTTAATACTTTCTTTTAAACCCAGCAATTCCTTTACCTGACCGGTGGAACTGGTGTTTTCGTAAGAGGCTACTTTTACAAAGGAAATTTCACAGGGAATAGAAACTTCTTTCAGCAGATCGGCGGCAAACATAAACGAACCATTCAGAATAGCGATAAAAATGGGTCTTTGGGCGGCATAATCGGCGTTCAGCTGTTCGGCTACCTGGCGGATGCCGGCTAAGATCTCGGCTTCGGTTAAATACAGGCTAAAAGATTTGTCGTGAATGGTAACGGTTTGCAGGGCCATTTTTGTAGGGTTTTCCGGGCTTATGATTTAACGAGTACCAAAAGTAATACAAAATAAAAAGAAGAAGCTCTTTTCGCCGGAAAAGAGCTTCTTCTTTTTAAAGGTAAATCCTGTTTATTTCTTTGCTTATTTCTTAGCCATCGAAAGGTAGTGCGTATTGGCTTTTTCTGTCGGTTTATTTTGTTTAAACGCCTCCGGAGCAGCTTCATTGGTTTGAATTTCGATCCGGCGGTCGTGCACTTTGGTAGTATCGGCAATGTGAGGGGCAATTACCAGCGAAACGATGGACATCAGCTTAATGAGAATGTTCATACTCGGACCGGAAGTATCTTTGAACGGATCGCCCACGGTATCGCCGGTTACGGACGCTTTATGCGCGTCGGAGCCTTTGTATTCCATTTTACCGTTTATCATTACGCCTTTTTCAAACGATTTCTTCGCGTTATCCCAGGCGCCGCCGGCATTGGCCTGGAACATGGCCATCAGTACGCCGGAAACCGTGACCCCGGCCAGTAAACCGCCCAAAATTTCGGCCGAAGAAGTATAGGCAAAAACGCCTTTCAAGCCGAAACCAACGATAACCGGCACAACTAAGGCAATAGCGCCCGGCAGCATCATTTCCCGAATGGCAGCCTGGGTAGAAATAGCCACGCATTTTTCGTATTCCGGTTTGCCCGTTCCTTCCATAATGCCCGGAATTTCGCGGAACTGGCGGCGTACCTCGTGCACCATAGCCATGGCCGCGCGGCCTACCGCCGCAATGGCCAGCGCCGAGAAGATAAACGGTATCATGGCGCCCACAAAAAGTCCGGCCAGTACGGGAGCTTTGTAAATGTTAATGGCATCGATGCCCGCAATTCCTACGAAAGCCGCAAATAAAGCCAGGGACGTTAAGGCCGCCGAAGCGATCGCAAAGCCTTTACCGGTGGCAGCTGTGGTGTTTCCTACGGCGTCCAGGATATCGGTTCTTTCGCGCACTTCCTTCGGCAATTCGCTCATTTCAGCAATACCGCCGGCGTTATCGGCAATCGGCCCGAACGCATCGATGGCTAATTGCATGGCGGTGGTGGCCATCATTCCGGCAGCAGCAATGGCTACGCCGTACAAACCGGCCAACGCATACGAAAGTACAATACCTACGGCCAGTACAATAATCGGCAATACCGTAGACTCCATGCCCACGGCCAGGCCGCCAATTACGGTGGTGGCGTGGCCGGTTGAACTTTGCTGCACAATGCTGTTAACCGGACGTTTGCCCATGGCCGTATAATATTCGGTGATTATACTCATGAGTGCCCCCACGATCAGGCCAACGATCACGGCATAGAAAACTTCGCTGGCCGTAAATACAAAGCCCCGCATTTCCATGGTTTCCGGCAGCATCCAGTGAATGATGAAATAAGAGCCAATGGCCGTGAGAATTACCGAAACCCAATTTCCTAAATTCAGCGCGCCTTGCACATTGCCTCCCTCCTTCACTTTCACGAACAATACGCCAATGATGGAGAAAACAATGCCTATGCCGCCAATAACCATTGGCAGGAGTACCGGAGAAATTCCGCCGAAGTTATCTTTTGCAATAATTTCCCGCCCTAAAACCATGGTAGCCAGCATCGTAGCCACGTAAGAACCAAATAAATCCGCGCCCATGCCCGCTACGTCGCCTACGTTATCGCCTACGTTATCGGCAATGGTGGCAGGGTTTCTTGGATCGTCTTCCGGAATACCGGCTTCCACTTTTCCTACTAAATCCGCGCCTACGTCGGCTGCTTTGGTGTAGATGCCGCCGCCTACGCGGGCAAAAAGCGCAATACTTTCCGCGCCCAGCGAGAAACCGGTAAGCACTTCCAGGGCCCGTTCCATTTCAATGCCATTCACATTGGCGCCGGTGCTTTGCACAAAGTAATAGTAAAGCACAATGAACAGGGAACCCAAACCCAGAATGGCCAGACCGGCCACGCCCATGCCCATTACCGAACCGCCGGTAAACGACACGTTCAGCGCCCGGGAAAGGCTGGTACGCGCGGCCTGGGCCGTGCGCACGTTGGCTTTGGTAGCAATGCGCATGCCGATAAACCCGGCCAGGGCCGAGAAAACTGCTCCCATTACAAAAGCCAGCGCAATGGTCCAGTGCGATTTTTCGCCGCTGTGACCCAGATACGCCAGAAGCAAGCCGGCTATAATTACAAAATAGCTGAGCACTTTATACTCGGCCTTTAAAAAAGCCATAGCGCCGTCGGCAATGTGCCGGGCAATGGTCTGCATTTTCTCATCGCCGGCCTCCTGCCTGGTAACCCAGGCAGACTTTACGGCGGTGTACAACAGCGCCAGGATTCCGAGCGCCGGGACAGCGTAAACAATTTCTTCCATTTAAAAATTTTTAGAGCGTGATGATGAATTGATTTTATTCGCTCTAATATAGAATTTTCTAAATGAAATGCGCAAGAAATAAATACGTAATTTATAATTCCTTTAGCAGAACCTTGTACAAATCCACCATGGCCTGCATATCGGCTTTGTGAACGATCTCGTCCGGGGAATGTACATTGTCTTCCGGCGCCCCGATAAAACACCAGTCCCAGGGAATATTGCTGAATTGAAGTTCTTTGCCATCGCTGCCGCCCGCCGATTCCACTTCCAGCTGGTAAGGAATGCCAGCCTTTTTAGCAATTTCTACGATCTTCATGATAAAACTCCGGCGCGGGATCAGGCTGTCACGCAAGGAAATGGCCACGCCTTCGCCGGGCAATACGCCTTCGGTTACCCAGGTTATGTCGGCAATTAAGGCCTGGCGCACCCCGAAGCGTTCGTTAATGTAGCGGGCCAGGAACGAAACCGAACCGCCGCCAATTTCCTCCCAGCAGCTGAAAGCAATTACGCCGTCTTCCAGGGTTTCGGCAACTTTCAGGGCATTCCACACGCCCAGGCGGTTATCCATGTAGCAGCACTGCACGATATCTTTTTCTTCCCGGAATTCGGCCTTGAAAACAAGTTCGGTGCCGCGCTCAATTTCCCGGTAATAATCGTACGTTAGCTGGCCGGTTTCTTCATCTACAATCAGGGTACAGGCAATTTTCCCCAAGCTATCCTCTCCTACCAGTTCGTAACCGGTTTCGCAAACGGGCCCTCCTATTTTAATCAACTGATTGCCGTAGCGAACCATAAACCCGATAGAATCCATGTGCGCAAAGACAGCGGTACGGGGCTTGCCGAAAACCAGCAGAATACAATCCATGAAATCGTCGGAGGCCAGAATTTCGGGCTGAACTTTCCAATGCCTTTTTTCCTTATCTATATAGTCCAGCAGGAATTCTTTCATTTGAATTTCGTTGCCGGAAGGCGCATGGATGCCACAGAGTTTTTGAAGTAATTTCATAGCGTTTTATTCAGAAACCAAAAGTAGTATAATTACGGTTATAGCTCCGGCTTGCTCAGGCGCCAAATTTTAAAACCTTCGATTTTTTTGTTTATTTGCAATCATGAAGCAATTCTTTTGCGCTTTAGTTTTTATCCTTTCCGGGTTTACCGCCTTCGCTCAGACCGATTCCGTTAACCGGAAAATGGAAGATTCGATCATGAATACCATTTACATGGATTCGGTGGAGATTCTGCCGCAAGCCAAGGACATCCGCGGCATGCTGTTGCTGGATAAAGATATTCAGAATGAATTAGGGGGCGCGGTAGACAATCTTTACAACTTCAAATACGCGCTGGCCGAAAAGCAATTCAAGTCGTTGCGCCGCCGTTACCCCAACCACCCCATGCCATACTTTTTGATGGGATTGAGCCAGTGGTGGAAAATCGTGCCGACCAACATCCGGACGAAACAATACGATGAAGCTTTTTACGCCTACATGGATACCACCATTACCCGGGCTGAAAAGCTGTACGACGAAAACGACAAAAATTTTGAAGCGGCCTTTTTCCTGGCGGCTGCCTACGGTTTTAAAGCCCGTCTGCACGCCGAACGGAGCGACTGGCGCAAGGCCACAGTAGCCAGTAAAAACTCGCTGGATTATCTGCAGAAAAGCCGCGTGGGCAACGACCTGAGCCCGGAATTTTTGTTCGGAGAAGGTCTTTACAATTACTATGCAGTCTGGATCTCGAAGAATTATCCTTTGCTCCGGCCGGTGCTTCTTTTCTTTCCCGACGGCAACAAGCAGCTTGGATTGCAGCAATTGAAAACGGTATCTGACAATGGCTTTTACACCGGCGTGGAATCGAAGTTTTTCCTGATGAAGATCTATGCCAACGAGGAAAACAACTCCGCCGCTGCCCTGCCAATTTCCCGCTTCCTGGCCTATAAATATCCGGATAACGCTTATTTTCAGCGGTTCTACGCCCGTCTGGTTTTCCTGCAGGGCAACTTTACAGAAACCGAACGCATCTCTGCGGACATCCTGAATAAGCTCTCCAGAAACATGGCCGGCTACGAAGCGGTAAGCGGCCGGTATGCGGCTTATTTCCTGGGGTATATTTACCAGAACAAACACAAAGACCAGCAGAAGGCCCGCGATTATTACCAGCAATGCGTGAACTTCGCCCAGCAAACCGGCGAGGAAAAATCCGGGTACGCGCTTTATGCCCTTTTGAACTTAGCCCGCATTGCCAACGATCAGAAAGATCTTAAAACCGCCAAGGCGCATTATGAACGGATAAAGGATATTGCCGACAAAAAATCGGAGCCTTTTAAAGAGTCGAAAGACTGGCTGAAGAAAAACAAGAAGGTTAAGTAAACATTGCCTAATTTTAACCTCTGAAATTCAAACCCGTTTCCATGGCCCCAGTTTTCTGCCGAATTTTCTTACTTCATGCCTGAACCCTACCTGATAGAATTCCCGCAATCGGGTACCCCGGAAACCGGTTTTATTTCGGTGGTTGAAAACTCTAAACTGATCCCCTTCAACATCGAACGGGTTTTCTGGACCTATGCAACGCCAGAAAGTTGCATCCGCGGCCGCCATGCTCACTACCAGACGCAACTGGTATTAATTGCGATCAGCGGCAGCATTACCGTAACCACCGAAACTCAGGAAGGCGAAAAACAAACCTTTGAGCTGAACAACCCCAATACCGGTTTATTCATTCCGAAGGCAGTCTGGCATACAATGGAATATTCGGGTTCTGCCCTGCAACTGGTACTTGCCTCAGAACCTTACCGGCCGGAAGACTACATCCGCGATTATGAGGTTTTCCGGAGCATAAAATAAAGATAACCTGCCTCACAGCTCCGGCCCAGGAACCCTGCACTTTTCGGGCAAAAATAATAGCGTTTTCAAGCGGTAAATTCCAGCGGGTTTTTAGATACAAACAAGACGCAACGCTTTCTTATCTTTGCAGCATCAGTTTTACCCATGCAGATACCATTTTTTTCTTTCAAGGCTCAGAACCGGCAGGTAAAGCAGCAGGTGATGCAGGCTATGGAAGAGGTTTTCGATTCGGAGTGGTATGTTTTAGGAAAAGCCGTAAAAGATTTCGAAGCCGCTTATGCCACCTTTAACCAAACCAAATTCTGCATTGGCGTAAGCAATGGGCTGGATGCCCTTCATATTGCTTTAAAAACATTGGAGATTGGTCCCGGAGATGAGGTGATCGTTCCATCCAACACCTACATTGCTACCTGGCTGGCTGTTTCTTATACCGGCGCCAAAATTGTTCCGGTAGAACCGAACCCTGAAACCTACAACCTCGATCCGGCAAAACTGGAAGCAGCCATCACGCCGCAAACCAAAGCTATAATCCCCGTGCATCTTTACGGGCAGGCTTGCGAAATGGACGCCATAATGGCCCTTGCCCGCAAGCATAACCTCTTTGTAGTAGAGGACAATGCCCAGGCCCAGGGCGCAACTTTTCAGGGTAAATTAACCGGCAGTTTTGGCGATATAAACGCTACCAGTTTTTACCCATCCAAAAACCTGGGCGCCCTCGGCGATGCCGGAGCCCTTACTACCGACTACGCATTACTGGCAGAAAAAGCCCAGGTTTTAAGGAACTACGGCTCCCGGGAAAAATATTACAATGAAGTTATCGGGTTTAATTCGCGGCTCGATGAACTGCAGGCGGCTATTTTAAAGGTAAAATTACCATTACTGGAAAACTGGAATGCCGAACGTATCCGCATTTCCGAGCTTTATCGTTATTTTTTAAAAGATATTGAAGAAATTATTTTGCCTAAGACGGCGGAAGGTGCTTCGCATGTTTATCATCAGTTCGTGATCCGGACCTCGTACCGGAATGACTTAAAGACTCATTTGGCAAAAAATGGCGTTGATACCTTAATTCACTACCCGGTTCCGCCGCACCTGCAGGAAGCTTATAAGTACCTTGGTTTTAAAAAAGGAGATTTTCCAGTGGCGGAAGAGCTGGCTAATACCAGTTTAAGTTTGCCAATTTATCCGGGGTTAAGGGAGGAGCAGGTCGCATTTATAGGGAAGTTAATAAGCGGCTATTTTTGAATTGGGAGTGATAAATAACCAGCATTCTAAACCAGTATTACCCGGATGCGCTTATAAACAACAACAATTTACATAATAATTTTATTTGAATTGAATTAAAAACAATTGACCGGTGTACTTTTTAGATAGAAATTTATAACGGAACTTTAGAGTTTGATTCTGAATCCTTTTAGAAAATAAATAATGAATGCATATGACTTCTTTTTGGGGCCCCTGTACCTGGCCATCCTGTATGGAATCGCTTATGCTGTCCGGTCGAAGGTTACCACCCCTCAAACAAAGAAGTATTTTATACTTGCCTTAACCCTGAAATTTGCAGGTGCAATTACTCTGGGGCTTATCTACCATTTTTACTACTTCGGGGGAGACACCCAGCGGTACTATAAATTAAGTAAGGTGATTTATGAAGCTTTAACAACCGATTTCATGGTTGGAATAAAGCTTTTGCTGGCCAATGGTGAATTTGATCCGGAAACTTTTGAATACGCATCCAGAATAAAATGGTACCATTCTCCGGCCGAATACATGGTGATTAAATTTACGACTGTATTCAGCTTCCTTGGCTTTGGTAGTTACACGGTGGCCGCATTGTTTTTTGCATTTTTTAGCTTTTCGGGTGTATGGGCAGCATATCGCACTTTTTTAAAGCTTTATCCTAAACTTACCAAAGAATTTGCCATTGCGGTTTTATTCCTGCCATCAGTAGTGTTCTGGGGATCAGGTTTAATGAAAGATAGTCTTACCCTTGGAGCTTTAGGCTGGCTCTTTTATGGTTTTTATACTTTTGCTATTGAAAAGAGGCGTCTGTTTTATTCAGCTGTATGCATTTTGCTTTCCGGATATCTCATCTACATTGTTAAGGTATATATATTACTTTCATTTTTACCTCCTGCCTTATTATGGGTCTTCAATGAGAATAGCAAACTGATTAAAACAAAAGCGATAAGAATTCTGGCGAAACCTGTTTTTTTAGCAGTGGGTGGCCTTGGCGCTTATATTGCAGCAACAACTTTAACGGCTGGCGATAAGCGATATGATGTTGATAAGCTGGCAGAAACAACTAAAATAAATAATGAATTCTTAACAGAAATGGTAGAATCCGGCTCTGGCTATAATATTAGCGGCCTCGATGGAACAATGGCAGGAACCCTTCAGGCCGCTCCTCAGGCTATTAATGTTGCATTATTTCGACCATACATGTGGGAGGTAAGAAACCCCTTTATGCTCTTGTCGGCATTGGAAGCCTTCCTCTTTCTTTTTGTTACCCTTAGAATATTTTTCAGGGTCGGGGTTTTAAAAACCCTGAAAATGATGGCCGGTGAGCCAATTGTACTTTTTTGTATGATCTTCTCCCTGGTTATGGCTTTAGCAGTAGGATTGAACAGCGGAAACTTCGGTACCCTGGTTCGGTATAAAATTCCATTTATGCCTTTCTACCTTTCGGCTTTATATATAATGGAAGCCAAAGTAAAAGAAGCGGCATTAGCACGAAAAAGAAGATTAAAACTAGCGGCTGTTCGCTAAATCTCCGGGGGGCAAGTCAAGGTTACCGCTGAAAACACCAAATCACCCTTAAAAGCCTGTTTAACCAGCTTCTGAGGGTGATTTTTTTAATAGTTTAATATCTGAAACCATTCTTGCGCGATTTATGCGCATAAATCGCGCAAGAATGGTTTCCTGGTTCTGTGCCTCAACAGAACTTTATTTATTTCATAGCTTATTTTCTTTCCAGGCAGGAAAAAAGGCTGCCAGGTGGCAGCCCTCGGATACATTAGCATAACTGAGCCTGGTTTGGTATGACTAGCCTCTTACTTTCTCCTTCGCGAAAAATGCCAGCCAGAAAAGCAGGTAATAACCGTTTATAAGTACCGGGATATAGGAATTGACCATTACTGTAAGCAATAAACTAACCCCGCCAATTAGCAGATAATAATTTACTTTAAAAGCCGGCTTGGTGCGGGAAGGCATGTTCAGCAGTTTCTTGCTATCCATATAGGTGAGCGTACGGTAAAGCACATAGCAGATCAGAATGGAAGGCACGATCATCCAGAGCTGGTCGGCGCTGAGAAAAATAAAGATCGGGGCCAGGAAACGCGTAAAAGCCAGATTAATAAAGGTAAACGTTTTCAGCTCTTTCTGTTTAAGTACATTGTGCAGGTAGAAAAACAGTACGATAGTAGCATAAAAAAACCACCAGATGTAATTATCCAGCAGCCCGAGGTAATGGGTGATGGAAAGAAATACTGCGATCCGGAAAACGATCCAGATGGTAAGCTGCAGGTTGCTGGGGTTAAAGTTCTTTACCCTTAGCCGCGGGTCGGTTTCGTGGCGTACACTGTACACATCGTTGCCCAGGTAACCGATCTCGTAGATGGCGATAAATGCAAAGTAGGCCAGCAGGAACTGTTCCACGCTTACCCACAGGTTGTAGCCCGAAAAGTAAAAAAGCAGCATAAAGGCCAACAACCATTCGTAGTAAAAATGGAAAATTATGTCTTTAGCAGCCTGCAGGCGGCTCCGGAAAAAATAACTGAAGGGCAATAAGAATTTAAGCGTATTCATCAGGAGTAAAGTTTTATAAATTCCGGCTGCAGGTCCTGCCAGAAGTTCAGGGCTTTTTCATTGTACACCACCACAAAGCGGTGGCAGGCCGCCTCTACCAGACCACGGTCCGAGAAATTATCGGTTGCCACGGCAAACGGCGCATCTTCCGAAGAAAGCATTTTACGCAGCGCTACCAGCTTCTGCCCCGTCATTTCCCATTGAAGGTCGCCGGTAAAATTCCCCTGGCTATCATAAGCCAGTTCAGAGCACCGGTAATCTACTGCCAGGGCGTTGGCAATGGCCGCGACCACCGGATCGATGCTGGCGGAAATCAAGACAACGGTTTTGCCTTCCTTCCGAAGTTGGCGTAGCATCTGGTGGGTTTTTTCTACCATGCGCGAAGCCAGAAACTGCTTTTCAAAAGCCTCGCCAAGCTGGTAAAGCTCCTTTTTAGACACTCCCTTCAGCAGCCGCAGACACAACTTTTTAGGCCAGTCTTCTTTCGAGAACTTCTGGAAGAAATAAAGGCCAATAAATACGGGAGAAGTTCTTTTCGTATATAGATCGAACTGACGCAGTTTGCCGCCCCAGCCTTTCTTCTGCAGCACGAACTTTATAAAATCGAACGTGGTATTGGAATAAAAAAGGGTATCGCAGATATCGAAAACAAACAATTCGGGTTCCGTTGCCTTATGGTTAACAGGTTTTTCCATTAATTCAGTACCGTTTTATAAAGCTCGTAATACTTCTCAATGGCATTGTCGAGGTGGTAATAATCGGTGGCATTTTGCCTGATGGATGCAGGATCTTTTCTCAATAATTCCGGAATATGGTTTACCACTCGCTCATAGCTTTCCTGATTGAAGTCTTCGATGGCAATACCCGAATCGGTGAACTCAATAATTTCCGCCACATCGCCCACTTTGGAATTACAGATAACCGGTACGCCGAGGGCCAGGATCTCTCCCAGTTTGGTTGGCGAACTGGCAATTTTGGAATAACTCTGCTTAATAAAGAACAGGTTAATATCGGAGGCGGCGGCAAAAACCGGTACCTCGTTTCGTTTGGCAAACTTGATCACGAATTCCTCTTTTGCCAGCCCGAACTTTTCAGCCCGCTCGTATACCATTTCCGGTGGCTCGGGAGTAATGAACAGGAATCTGGCATTGGCATACTTTTTCCGGATCAGAGCATACTGTTCCAGCATTTCATCCAGCATGTACCAGGTTCCGATGGAGCCCAGGTAACTGATAACCAGCGTATCGTCGGAAAAGCCCAGCAGTTTGCGGGCGGCAGTTTTGCGCTCGGAATCTACCAATGAAAATAGCTCGAAATCGGCGCTGCAGGGAATAACCCCGATGGGCGCCTGCCGGTAGCTGCCCCACTTTTGAATTTCGCGTTTTCCGGCCTCGGTAAGGCTCACGATCATGTCGGCATTGGCAATGTAGCCGGCTTCCTGCTTTTTGTAATAATTATAGGCCGTCCGGAAGAAAGGGTTTTTCAGGTTCCACATGCCGCCGTCTACCCGCTCGTCTACCCAGAAGCCCCGCATATCGAAAAAGTATTTCACCCCAAAGCGCTTTTTAAGCTTCTCGCCAATAGCCGCGCTTATGTAGCTGCGACAATGGGTCATGGCAAAATTCTTTCTTTTATGAAGCTCTACTGCCTTCTGCTCCATTTTGTAAATATCGTAGTACTTGGCCAGAATGGGCGGTTTTGTACTGAATGGTATCGGCTGCCAGTCAATATCGTGCTCTTTGCAAATGGCTTCGATAATGGCCCGGTTCTTTTCGAAGCGCTCTTTTTTCTCGCAGGAGATCAGGGTGAATTTATAGCCCTTCCCGCACAAACCAACAATATAAGGCAGCACCTGCGATTGCCCCAAAGGGTCGGTCATGCCGTCGTAGGAAAGGTAAAGGATATTCTTATTTTCGTTTTTCACTTTAAATTTATTTAAGCACCGGCGCCGGAGCCGGCTTTTTCTTTAGTCTGGAAATAGCTTTTAGCGACTTTTCTTCTACCAGGTAATAAACCGGGTAAGATACCAGTACCGCCGCTAATACGCCGATCCAGTAAATGCGGTCGTAAAATAAGTATTTTCCGGTTATTTTATGAATAATTCCGAATACCAGGATGAGAACCGGGAAGTGGAACAGGTATAACGTATAACTTATTTTACCCATTTCTTTGAAGAACCGGATAACGATATTATCCGGAACGGAAAAATGCAGGAAGAGGTAAATTAGTCCGGAAGCAAACAAGCCGGCCAATAAAAAGCTGGGTTGATAATAGCCAGCTACGCCTAAACCGATAATTAACGGAAACATTACTCCCAGGCTAAGGGTAAGTGCCAGCGGCCTGATGCGGGAAAGGCCGGTCTGCTTTTTCACTAACCAGTAAGTGCAAATGCCGATAGCAAAGAAAATGCTGAATTCAGAAATGAAATGTACAAATGGATTAACCTTAGGATGGAAGCCAAATAAGTAAGGGCAAAGGAAACCAATGACTGAAATGCCCAGATAGCTTTTCGGAAAGCGGATCACCCAGGGTGCAATCAGGTAAAAGATTCCTTCGTACAGCAAGGACCAATAAGGGAAATTGTACCCTATATACTGGTTTCCGTTTGGAAGAAAAGCAAGCCCTAAAAGAACAGACTTCAGATTCAGCAGCGAATACGCTTCTTTCAGGCTAACCGAAAATTCGGTAGCCACCGGGGAATTATAAGCAGAAGGAAGGAAATTTGCCAGGAAATGCAGCACCCCCACCGCAAAGATCATCGATGCCAAAAAGGGAAGGTAGATCCGGACAAGCCTGTTGGTATAAAACCGTCTTAGCGACCAATTGTTCTTATCGAAGCTATAGGCTATAAAAAAGCCTGATAAAACGTAAAACACAATTACCATGGCCGTTCCATTGGAACTTAACATATCCAGGGCAAAAAGCAGGTAATCGGCTATGGTCCAGCTTTCCCGCGGAAATTTTTCCAGATAAGCCTTTCCTCCGCTCCACAAGGGGAACTTAGCGTGCGCCACTACAACATAAAATGCAGCAAAGCCCCGGATAGCATGCAGGAGGGTAAGTTTATTAACTGAAAGCATCTGAATTTTAAACAGCTTTTTTAGAAGCCAATTTTTTCTTTTTGAGAGTAGAAATTACCCTTATCGATTTTTCTTCTATTAAGGCGTAAAGTGGAAAGGAAACCAGGGTAGCTATAGCAACTCCTATCCAGTATATCCTGTCATAAAACACAAAAACCCCGGTTATTTTATTCAGCATGGAATAAAGCAAGATCAGTATCGGAAAATGGATCAGGTATAAAGTATAGCTGATCACTCCCAGCTTTTTAAAGAACCTGATTACCAGATTCTCCCGCACATCATAGTTAATAATATAGATAATAAGGAGTATACTTAAAGCACCAGCCAGAATATGGCCCCAGCGGATCCAATCGAGCAAACCAAAAAGTACGGTAGCTAAAAACAAAGCTATCATTACCAGTTGCAGAAGCGTTTCCGGCATTGGTTTCTTGCCGGGGTTCGCTTTCATGTAGTGAAACAGGCTCAACCCGGCGGCAAAATAAATACTGAACTCCAGGAAATACCGCAGCAGCGGGAAGTCTGTGCGATAGAAAGAAGAGATAAAAAGTGCACCGATCGAAATAAGCAGATATGGCTTTAAACGATTAATAGTAACGGGGATCAGCAAATAGAAAATGGCCTCATATAAAAGCGACCAGTATACCATATTAAACCCGATATATTTATTCTGACCGTAAGGAAGAAAAAACAGGGAACTAACCACTCCGGCAAAATTCAGGTTAGTAAAGGCTGCCGCAATCCGGTTATTAAACTGCCGGTCTACATTGGGTTCGGTAAGTACCGGATTGGTTTCTTTAATGACCCAAAGCACCCCCACGGCAAGCAAAACTGAAAACAGGAAAGGCACATAAATGCGGATGGCCCTGTTAATAAAAAAGTCTTTAAGCGGCCATGCATTTTTATCGAAACTATAAGCAATAAAGAAACCCGATAGAACAAAAAAAACGATTACCATAGCGGTGCCATTTGCGCTCAACATATCCAGCGCGAAGGTCAGATAATCAAAAATCCCCCATTCACTACGCGGGAACTTCGAAATGTAATCCTTCCCCCCGGACCAAAGCGCATATTTTGCATGGAACACAACAACATAAAAGGCAGCAAAGCCCCTTACGGCGTGCAACAGCGGCATTTTTTCATTTGATAGCATTAAAAATATCTATGTTGTTCAGGTAAGTAGATTAAATTAAATTGGCTGGCCCCTGTTTTTTTAAATGTCTTAATTAAAGTTCGTACCGCCTTTACCCCCTGCATGTCCTTTTTCCGGATCAACCTTAAGTGACTCTAAAAGCCTTCCCTGAAACTTCATGTACTTTGTCTCGAAAAGGGGTACCAACGTGGAAAATCAGGATCCGCTAACGGCTGGCAAAGGTACCGTTTTAATTGAGGCTCTTCGGCTTTTGAACTCTTCCGAATTAATTACTTTATTGAACCTTCCGTTTTTTATATTGCTCAGCAGGGCTCTTTTTTTATCTTCTGTCCACATTTTATTGGTATAAAGCGCTCCCTTTGTAATTTCAGCCTGTTTAATGGAAGGCACACGGGATGCATCTTTTCGGATCAGTCTCAGGGCTTTCAGGTACAGCGCATGCGCATCTTCCATAACTTTCCGGTGAATGGCATTCAGATCTTCTTTACCGGTAAAATCCACAAATTCGGTGGTTATAATATTTCCGGAATCTATTCCTACACTAAGCCACATAATGGTATTTCCAATTAAGTGGAATTCATTGTTGGCCAGGCACCAGTTGGTACAGTTCGGGCCGCCTTTCACGTACGGCGACAGCCCGGTATGAAGATTAACGATCCCTTTTGGCGGGTTCAGTTCAAAGAAAGGCTTCCGGATAAGGCTCGTTCCTGAGATCATGATCAGGTCGGGCTTTAAGGCTTTTATAAATTCAAAAGTTTCCGGACTGTTGGCGCTTTCCGTAAAAAAGGTTTTAACGGCCGGAAAGGCGGCATATTTTTCATTGTAGTAGGCCATCAGGCTTTTCCAGGCATCTGCAATGCGTTTGAAGAAGAGCAGGTCTTTTAATTTCTTCAGCACTTTTTCCAGGCTCGCCTTTTTAACAGGTGGAGCGCTCTTTTCAAGAACCACCCCTGCCAGCTCAAATTCGGCGGCTACTTTATTGGCCAGCGCTTTCTGGTTGGGCTGATTGCCGGCTACTAATACTATCCTCATATTTTACTTTCCCAAAAATTTCTTAATGTTGGTAACTACTTCCGCCATCCGCAGCCGGGTTTTAAACATGCTCTCGTTATAGAGCTCGATCCGGGGAATTTCAAAAAGATCCTGTTTTGCCGGGTTGTAAGCATGATGATTTACTGCCAACCCTAATTGATAACCTGCTTTCTGCGATATTTTCTTTACCGTTTCGTTATAAGACCCGCCGGGATAGGAAATAGCTACCGGATATTCTCCCAGCTCCTCTTTTAAAATTTGCCGGGAAAGCACCAGCTCTCTGGTAAGCAGCTCCTGGTCTTCAATTGTAGCCAGTAAAGGGTGCGAAACCGTATGGCTCCCTACCTCAAAACCTGCTCCGGCAATCTGACGGATCTCATTCCAGTTCATAAACAGCCCTTCCGGAATAGTTACATCGCTAAAACAGCTTTCCAGGTGCCTGATCAATTGGGTCCGTTGGTCATGGGTCAGCTTTTTCAGGGCAGGCTTTATCAATTTCCCGTACCGGATACGCTCTTCATCCGAATTCCAGCCTGCCTTCACAAACTCCGGCGGAAGCAGGTCGGTCTCCCAGTTCAGGCTGCGCTGCCGGGTTTTCAGAAAACTATAATCCACTACATAGGTCCAGGGCGGCCGGCCGGTAGATGCAGAGTCCGTTACAATGTACATGCTGGCGGGCGTCTTATACTCCTCCAGAATAGGCGCCGCATAGGTCAGGAAATCCTTATAGCCATCATCAAAAACTACGGCAGCCAGCGGCTTCTTAAAGTTCTGCTTAAAAAACGCTTTATTATAAACCAGGTCTTCCAGCAGGAAGATGGTATAACGTTTATTCAGAAATGCTATTATCTCCCGGAAGTGTTCCGGGTCCATTGGGTCCCAGAGCGGGTCCCGTTCCGGATTCACCCTATGAAAAAGGAATATCTTTATCTTCATAAATTAACCAGGATTAGAGCCGCTAAAATTTCCTTCATTCTGCAAAAGCCATTTGTGCAAAATTATTAAAAGCCAAATACGGTTGAACAGGAAGTCCCTTCCACCAAAGAATTGCTTCTGCAGCTCAGCTACCACTTCATATTTTACAATTCCGAACCGTTTAACAACCTTTTCATTCAGATTCTCTTCTATTAAAAACCGTAGATCCGTTTTGAGCCAGTTAGCCAGCGGAATATTAAAACCCCATTTGGGCCGGTTAAAATACTCCTGCGGCACAAAATCGTAGAGCACTTCTTTTAGTAAATACTTGCTTACGCCCTTATGCCGCTTCAGCTCCGGCGATAGGTTCAGGGCAAATGACACGATCCGGTAGTCCAGCAGGGGTACCCGGGTTTCGAGGGAATGCCGCATGGAGGCCCGGTCTATTTTCACCAGCAGGTCGTCCTGCAGGTATTGCTTCAGGTCAAAGAATGCCTGCTGCTCCATTACGGAAAGCTTGCGCGCCTTAACGTCCCATAATTCCCGGATGCTAGGTGCCTGCCGAAAGTCCGGCGTTAGCAAATGCGCAATTTCTGCTTCGGTAAACATGTACTGTTCCTGCGAAAAGGTATTGCTTCTTTTCTTGCTTTCATCCGGATAATTAAAAAGAAAAGAAGCACGCTCGTACCGGTTTCCCAGCTTTGCCAGAAGGGTACCGATCGGCCGCCGAAAAGTCTTCAGGAAAGGATTTTCCAGTCGGTCGGCCCAGGTGTACATACTGTAGCCCATAAAACTTTCGTCGCCGCCATCTCCGGATAGAGTCATGGTTACGTGGCGCCGGGCCATTTCAGAAACCAGCAAGGTAGGAATGGCAGATGAATCGGAATAAGGCTCATCGTAAATATCGGGAATCTGACCGGCCCATTCCACCACTTCTTTCTGGGTAACCATAAACTCATAATGCTCCGTTCCCAGATACCGGGCTACTTCCCGGGCATGCCGGGCCTCACTATGTTTGGCTTCTTTAAAGTCTATGGTAAAGGTTTTAACCGGTTTGGCAGAATTAAACTGTGCGGCAGCCGTAACTACGCTGGAATCTATGCCACCGCTCAGGAAGGTTCCGAAAGGAACATCGCTGATCATCCGGTATTTTACCGAACTCAGCACCAGGTCTTTCAGTTGCTCCTTTGCTGTTTTAAAATCAGTGATCAGTTCAGGTTTAACCTGGTCTTCCAAACGCCAGTAAACTTCACTTCGCATCCCCTGCTTATTTACTACTAAATAGCAGCCGGAATCCATTTTCCGGATCTCGTTGTAAATAGTATTCGGGCGGGCGATATAACCTACGTACAGGAACTGGCTTATTGCCTCTTTATTCAGGCTCAGTCTCCCCTGCAGGTATTTTATTTTAGTTAGGGCCTTTAGTTCGGAGGCAAAGGCAAAACCGGTTCTATCCTGGTAAAAGAATACCGGCTTTATTCCCATTCGGTCGCGGAACAGAAAAAGCTCATCCTTTTCCTGATCGTAAATGGCAATGGCAAACATGCCGTTGAGCTCATGTACAAACTGAGGCCCCCATTTTGCAAAGGCCTCCAGGATAACCTCCGTATCGGAGGTTGTTTTAAGCGGCACGTTCAGTTTCGCGGCAATTTCCTGGTAGTTGTAAACTTCGCCATTATAAACCATTACATAACGCCCATTGGCAGAAAAGAAGGGCTGGTTAGCCGCTTCCGAAAGATCCAGAATACTTAGTCGCCGGTGCCCAAGCCCACAGGTGGTATTATAAAAAAATCCTTCTGAATCCGGTCCCCGATGTGCAATACAGCCGGACATTTTTCGAAGATCATCTTTGGAAAACTGTTGGGAAAATGTTAAAAAACCGGCAAGACCACACATAAAAAACGCTGAAATTTAAAGGCAATTGCAAAAATACCACCTATTTAAAGATAAACAACCCGATTAACCGGCATTCCTTGTCCCGGGTAAAGCCTATAAAAAGTCTGGTTCTGTACCATCGTAAATGCAGCCCTACCGGAAATCAATAGTTAACATGCAGCAGGGTGCCAATTCAGGCACAAGGCATACTAAAATCCAGCCAGGCAAGCCGGATTACCCGCCAATAACTTCTTTCAACCGGCTCATATGGGTTTCAAAAGAAAAACGTTCCTGAAAATCCATTAACAGCATGCCTCGGTCCACGTCAAGTTTTCCCTGGTAAACTTGGGTGAGTTTACTAACTAATTCTTCCGCATTTAACCGTTTAAACATAAAACCATTTTCATCAGGCCGGATGATCTCCGGAATACCTCCGGCGTCTGAGGCTAAAACCAGCGCTTGCTGCATCAGGGCTTCAATTACAATATTGCCAAAACCTTCGTGGATAGATGGTATTACTACCAGATCGGCAACCTTCAGAAAGGAAAGCAGAAGCGGGTTCTCAATATTTCCGGTTACATGAATAAAGGAAGAAAGCCCCTGATCCACAATGTACTGCCGCACTTCTTCTTCCAGTAACCTGCCCCCGGCAAAAACCACCCGCACCTGCCCGGGATCTTCGATCTTGTTTTGGGCCAGGAACGTTTTAAAAGCATCTGTAAAGAATTTGTGCCCTTTGGAAGGATGGATCCGGCCCGGCACCACGATCAGGTAATTGCTTTTTATTTCATTATCCCGCAAATACTGCACAGCCAGATCGGCAGAGGTTGGATTGAACGGAACACTGTTATGAATGATGACCGGGTTTACGGCCGGAATAAATTCATTTATATCCTGAAAACAGGCTTTGGAAATAAAGATATTGGTATCGTCGGTTCGCTTGCTCAGCAGCAGGTTCAGTTTATAAAAAACTTTCTTTCCCAAAGTGTTTACCGGGTTGGCCTGGTACTGAAGCGAATGGTGATAATTGATCAGCCTGAACTTTAGGCCTAAAAGCGGCGCAATAAGCTTGGTAACCCGGAGTATGAAATGCGCCAGGGGCAAATTAGCAATAGCCACCTGTACGCCCTTCCTCTTTAGAAATGAGGCTACCTGATACCCAAAAAGTTCGGATTTTAAAATAACCTTGAATGAGGGCGTATTATCCGGCTGATCGAGGATCAGGACATTCTCTTTACCAAGTCCGAACTTTTCCAGCAGGGAATTATCGATCACATTCGACAGCACTGCCAGGCTAACATCATAGCCATCGGCCTTTAAGGCATGCACCTGGGTGACAGCCTGCAACTCTGCTCCACCCAAAGTTAAAGATGGCAGTACAAAACAAACAGAAGGTTTCCTTTCCAATTTTTTACGGTTAAATTCTTGCCAGCCTTACCTGTACTTACTTATTACTTATTCAAGTCCAGGAGAGCTGTTTTCCGGGCCTGTTGTTCAGATAGAGCCCGTAATCCATCATGAGAAAAGAACTCAGCTCCGGCATCGGTTACCAGATGCCGGATACACTTTAAGGTATTCTTAAGGTCCAGGTCGTAGTCGTGGGAATTTATTACTCCTACGTTCAGCCCATTTTCATTTTCCGGAGAAAATAAATTCTTCAGGTTCCGGTCGAAATCTTCTACATAAGGCGTGGCATGTGCCCCAATAAAATTCTGGATACAAAGCATTTTGCCTTTGCCACTTTCCAGGTAAAACGATTCGCCGATCCGGACCTGGTTTTCTGACATGATCTGGTCCGAAAATAAATTAAAGAAGTAAGGCGCCCGGGAAAAAGTATAATCGAACCGGAAGCCGTTAGTAATAAGCATATCTGCCAGAAAAGCATTCATGAACCACCAGCCGCCGGAATAAATGCCGTTATGATCTATATTATGCTTCCGGAACCAGTTAAGATCGGCCTCTACCTGTTCTATGAGTGGCTTTAACTGGAAGCTGTTGCAATGGATGGCAAACTCGGCCTTTGGCGTTTTGCTGTTATAGAAATGCCCGTGATAACCAAGGGTAGCAACTTTTTCAATATCCCGTAACCGGCTCACGAAATTACTCTCCGAAAAGCCTGCTTCCTTTAAGGATTGGGCCAGTAAATAATTGGTAGGCGGAATTATAGCACAAATAGCCCGTGCCCCGGTTATCTCATAATAAGTACTGCAAAACTCAAGTAGCCAGGAGAAATAAGTATCGTCATAGATCTGCTCGGTATGAAAGATATAACCCAGCTTTAATTTATAAGGCTTTAAGGAATCTTTGGGATAGAAGCTGTATATACTCTTTTTAATCAGGTTCTTCATAAAAATTAAAAAACGTCCTTAATGCCAATAAAAAAATTAAAGTTTGCGTTTGTGGTATCCATGGCCAGATCATAGATCACCAGGGCTTCGGTATTAGCCGCTGGCCGTACATGCAGGAAATTATGAAGGTAAGTATTGGTTTTATTTGCCACGATCTGGAAATAATCAATTTTTTCTTTTGCTGCTATTTCCTTAAACAGGATGTGCAATAAATGCGGCTTATTAACCACCATACCGCCAACGGCCAGGTACTTCAATTTTAACCCGAACTTTTCCTTATGCTTAATTTTTCCCCAAAGAATATTATTGTAGCGATCGTGTATTCTGACTTCCTCCCCGAACTCACCTAACTTCAGCTCCATCACTTCCGCTTCATTGGGCAGGAAGGCATCCTTCACCTTAACACCTGCCCCTTGCGTTAACTTCTTCAGATAATGATCAATAAAGAATTTTCCCCCGAAGGCTGCCGGGATCTCTACCTTTACCATCTCGATCTTTCTGAAGCCTAATTTATTGATAAGGATAGGCTGTGACTGGCTGTTGCCTGCTCCCCAGATAAAAGCACTGCCCCGGTCTAATAAAATGCGTTTAGCTTCATCATAAAGGAGGGAGAAAAGCCCTTTCTTCCGGTACTGAGGCGAGGTGCCGGCCCAACAGCTCTGATGAGCATATACGGTTTTATTATTAAACTGAAATTCGAAGGCCATGAAACAGTTAAAAGCAACTAACCTTTCATTGTGGAAGGCGCCCAGGTACAACGTTTTCCCGTTCCGCGTATAAGTGTTTCTGATGATCTTACTTAGATCAATATCCTTCCCAAATGCCTCTTCCAGAAACGATATTATATTATTGTTTATATCCTTTTCGTGAATATCAAGCTCTCTGACAATATACTCTGGCATAAAACCTTGTTTATTTTTATTCCTGAATTCTTAACGGCTTCAATTAATTTTATTCCCAACGGCCTGTATCATCGGCGCTAATTGATCTGGCTAGGTACTACTTTTTATGGAAAAAGCCTACCGTTTAAAATAAATGTTTAACTCGCTAACCACCATCCAGCACCTTTTTAGTCTTAAGCCCGCTTTAGCTTGTTTACAAACCCATCGTATACCAGCCTGAACGAGAGCCATGGCAGATCAACCAGTTTATTGGTATAATAACTAACCAACACAAGCGAAATAAGATAAGAAATGCAGGTAGCGTACGCGGCACCTATTACTCCGAATTCCGTTATCAGGAAGTAATTTAATATTAAATTGATAATAATATTTACAATGGAAATATAGGCCATGTACTGGCTTTTCCTGTAGAATTGAATAAATACCGCAAATATCTGGAAGACGCCCCAGAATACGTGGCTAAGGCATATCCACGAAATATAGGGAATTGAATCGCGGTATTTTTCGTCGATAAAATTACCGAAAAGAAAAGGGCTTGCCACAGATACCGCCACAAAGGCAAAAAGCAGTAAGCCCATAAAAGCATAGCTTAACTGCAGGATCTCCAACTTCCTTTTTTCATTTAACTCGTTCAGCCTTTCGTATACAAATGGGGTATGAACCTTTTGAAAAACATTGATAAAAATAAGGATGATACCGGCAATCTGATAGGCCATATTGTAATACCCAACATCGCCAATGCCCACAATATTGGCAATAAAGATCCTGTCGGAATAACCGCTGGTGAACTTACCTACCGTATAGATAATTAAGGGTGCCCCATATAAGAGACCGGCTTTATAATATTTTAATTTAATATCGAATGTAAACAGGTTTTGCCGGTAGAAATAGATGGCGGAAACAAGAAAGAAAACCGCGGTTGCGATCAGCCAGGCGTAGATCCTGCCATGCCAGCCCATATCAAATTTTACGATGAGCAAAATGGTGAGCAGGATCTCCAGCAAGGTGCGGGTAATATTAAATATAAAATAAAGGTTTGCCTGTTTCCGGATAACCAGGTAAGCAAAGAAACTCTCTATATAAATAGTAAAGATGGCAAGGAGCGGAATGGTCCAGGTCATATAGGTAGATCCTTCGGGAATTTCCATCAGCTTCCCGAGTGGTTCGTGAAACAGTATTGAAAGGATGAAAAAAAGAAAAAAAGGAATTACCGGTATGAGCTGCACCGAAGAAAAAAGAGAAGCATACTCTTTTTTGTCAGGCATTTTGTAGTACTCTACCGAGAGGTAACCCGAAGCTACGATCCCGATCAGGGGGATCAGGATCAATACATAGGAGTTAATAATGGCCTGAACCCCATAATCTATGGGAGTTAAATACCTGGACAAAATAGGTAAGACCAAAAAATTGGCTCCCGTTCCAAAAAAACCTGCTATGGTATAAACGGAAAAGGATTTTAATAATTTAAGATTCATTAATTGACCAGTAAGAAATTCTGAAGCCTTTGGCCTGACTGCCCGTCGAATTTATACATCCATTTATTAATAAAGGACTCCTTATTTTTTTGTTGTTCAATTTTATAAAGGTGCAGATCCTTTATTGCCTGCCTGAACTCTTCCACTTTCAACAACGGATGGCCTACCCCACTCTCAACCAGATGCTCAGACAAATATCCTTTCCCGGGGTCCAGTTCCGGATGCGTCTCAAAGGTAAATAAAACTGTGCCCGGAATAGCTGCCAGGGGCAATAAAAGTGTTGAATAGAAACCTAAAACCAAAGAGATGGCAGAAATGTTCTCCTCCAGGGTTTCCTGATCTATCAGTTCCACCTGAGAATTTCCTGCAATCACCTTTTTCCAGCAGTTCTGATCTTTAAGGCCTGACGGATGGGATTTTATCAGCAACCGATAACCTTCCCCGGTGCAGGCTTTTACCAGTTCAGCTATAAATTGCACTTTATTTTCCTCGGTCCACCCGAACAACCCTTTTGTAACGTGCGGATGATCGACAAACAGGGCAATTTTTTCCTTACCTGGTCCAGGGTTGGCTTTCCGAAGCGCTTTATGGAACTTATCGAAATAGGGAATCCCAATAAACTGCACCTGGTGGGAGGCCGCTAATACATCAAGCTGTTTGTAGCTGTCAAAAACAGCTGGGCTAAAAGATATATAAATATCGGCCCGGCGGAGATCCGAATCTATTAACCGGATTGTATCTAAGGTAGAACGTCTGCTTCTAACCCAGTAGTATTTCAATAAAAACTCGGCGATCCGGGTTTCCGATTTTACCGCGGTGCGGAAGTAGAAAAGAAAGGTACTGATATTTACTAATTTCCTGAAAATGCTGCTTACCCGGTTTAAGCTCATTTTAGAAAAAGAGAATTTTCCATTTACGGATTTTTCCTTCCTGCCAACATGAATAAGCTCTGCTATGTTTGAATTCCGGAACCCGTGTTCCAGGATGTAGGTGGAAACCCCTTTGGCTTTGCAGGCAACATTCAACGCTACATGATTATAGCTTTCAATAAAGAAGTAAACAACTTTAGAGGGCTTAAGCTGCTCCAGCAGGTCGTAGGCATCGGTAAAATCTTTCCAGAAAACGTTTTGCCCATATTCTTTGAATTTAAAGGAAGTTACTTCAGCTTCGGAGGCAAATTCGATGAAATAAAAATTGAAGCTATCTTTCAGATCATCAAACATACTCAGGAAATCGTTACGATTATAATCTCCTACTATTAATAATGTTTGTTTGGTACTATTCTCTTTCATTCAACCTTTGGGTACTTACTACTTTACTTGGGCGGCTTTCGCTTTATGAACTTTCCTCTCCCCTGCTTCCACAGCCTTATTAAAAATTTGCAAAGCGTTAACCTATTCAGGCCGGTCTTGCTTTATCAGGTTTCGGGATCTGGTTTCCGGGCTGGTAAGGAGGATTTACTAATACCGGCAAAACATGAAAAGCCCTTACCGGGCTGTTGAGCAGACTACTGATCTTATTTATTCCGATATTGCTGTAATCTCAAACAACTTTATCCGGCAGCGTCTGGAAAATATAACTCACTTACAGGATCCTCTCCTACAGGCAATTGCTTTAAACGACAACATTCCGCATTTTACAGATCTGCCAGCTAAGGCGGTGGATCTATAAAACGCGGAATAAATCATTTCTGTATGCTTAGGCCGGTATTTTTGGGGTGCCGGTCAGGGCAACTTCCTCTTTAAAAAAATCGGAGCCAAGCAGGTTATACTTCCCCAGGCGTTCCTCTACTAATTCAAACGTGGTAATATCGCCCCGCTTATCCCAGCAGAATTCGTATTCCCGCTTAAAATTATTTTTCAAGAAACGGGCGTTATTGGTGCGCCCATCCAGCAGAATAAATGTACCAGGCAGGAAAGTCGGTTCCATCAGCAACAGATCGGCTGCCATTACGGTTCTTTCTTCGCAATTAAAGGTAAGGCCGTTTATACTACCTTCCACGGTTTTAGGATCCGGACCATCGAGATAGATGAAATCGGCTACAATGTCCGGAAGGCTCTCGTAAAAATGGCACAATTGCCCGTTGTGAGTACCAATTTTCACTTTACTGAAATGAAAGTTAACGAATTCTTTCAGGTCTTCATGCATCCGGTTTTCGGCAGTGTTAAGCCATAATTCCGAAGAGTCTACCGAGAAGCATTGGAACATAAAGCGGTTGCGGATCTTCGGTTTATTTTCCAGGGTTTCCCAGTCCAGCTTGTTCTTCTTTAAAGCATCGGCAATTACAATAGTTGAAAATCCTACCCCAAATTCCAGTACGGTAAAGGATTTCCGGCTCCTGATCAGTTGGTGGATCCGGGCCAGGTCATCTACATTTGGGGGAATCACCTTCTGCACTTCGCCATTTACCACGGCGGTTTCATCTGCGTTTAAATTTATATATTTACCTAAGCCTTCGTTAACAAGATATTCAAGGGAGCGGGAATGATCCATAAGTTTGTTAAAATTTAGTACAGTTATTTTAAGATGTTATTTTTCCATTAATAAATTCAGAAATCTCCCTGGCGGGAGCAATCTGTTAAGTCAAATCTCCATTATTATTACAAAATAATGAATTCTCCAGAATTATGTGCTGACCAGCTGGTAAAAATATTGTAAACTTTCCACGTTATTTTTCCGCCTCTGTTATTTGTCAGCCCAGGCGTATTTCCTGCCTGTATGCGTTGCTATTCTCAAAGGGCTTCCAGGCAAAATTTCCCGGATTAATTCTGACTAATTTCCTGCTGACAGGGTTAAGGCCTGCCCCTCTCAACCTGTAAAAGATTAGTACATGAGCACCTTTTCGATCCCGAGTTTAGCTACTGCCAGAACATCTGCAATACATTTGCCTGCATTGCCATCGCCATAGAGGAAACTGCTTTTAAACTGGCCCTGCCCCATCTGTTGCCGGACTGCCGCTATAATGGCATCTTTGTCGTAAGGTACATCAAGCACATTTGCTCCCCGGTCACGTCTGTTCTGGCGATTCCCCAGATTTACTACCGGCACCCCTAAATAAGAACACTCGCGGATGCCAACGCTTGAGTTTCCGATCAGGCAAAGACTATTACTGAGAATGCGAAGAAAGTCAGTGCCTTTCATATTTTTAAAGAAATGTACCTTATTAGATCTATTCCTTTCCCTGAAAATACGAATAGCGCGTGAAGTACCATCAGAACCGGCATCTACGTTTGGCCAGAAAAGCATAGTAGGCATATCCAGTTCCAGTATAGCATTTAAGGTCGCGTTTATTTCTTCCTGCGCATGCTCATGCGAAGTGGTTACCGGATGCTGCATGACCACCAGGTATTTACCCGGCTCAATTATAATATCAGCCCCAACCCCTCCGTATTTTTTAATAGGATCGAAATCCAGTACCGGATTTGCTTTTACTTCAGCAGCCAAATCAATTGACGGGCAACCGGTAACGTATACACTATCCGGATTTTCACCCATTTTTATTACCCTTTCGGCAGCCATTGGGGTGGTTACCAGATGAATATCAGACAACTTGGTAATGGCATGCCGTACCTTTTCGTCAATATTACCGGTTACTTCCCCGCCTTGAATATGAGCGAGGGGAATATTCATATAAGAGGCCGCAATCGCCGTAGAAATGGTTTCGTAACGGTCGGCAATGGTTACCACTACATCCGGCTTCAGATCGTCGAACACGGAGGCTAATTCTGAAATACCGATCCCGGTTGTTTTAGCCATGGAGATCAGGTTTTCGCCTTCCAGTACCGTATAGATCTTCCGGGTAATTTCAAGACCGTCTTCTTCTATATATTTTACAACGCTGCCATACCGGTCGAGCAAAGCGGAGGCAGCTACTACCAGCTGCAGGTTTAAATCCGGGTGTTCGCGAATAGCAAGTAAAGCGGTTTTAACTCTGCTGTAACTAGGGCGGGCGGTAATAACTACACAAACATTTCTTTTTCTCATACTTCAATATCCTCAGCAGTGAGGAAGGCGTACTTTTCTAAATTCTTTTTCAGGCGTTTCCCAATTACGGATTTATAATCTGTGGCAGGGAGCCCGTGGTTTGCCGGTTTTTTACTTTCCAGATCTTCTACCGTAAGCACATGGCCAGCAGGCAAAGCCTTGTTTATAGCAAGCGATTTTTCAAATATCTTTTTTAGTTCGGCGTATTGCTGATTCTGGCTTTTATCGATGGTGCAACTCCGGGATTCGGAAATAAACCGCACGCCGCGTACCAGTTCCTTAATTTCTTCGGGGGTAAGCGATGCCACTGTATCTGGCCCGAACATTTTTTTATGGAAAACAGCATGCACTTCAACCAGTTCGGCTCCTAAAGTTACCGCTGCCAGCGATGGGAAAATGGTACCGGAATGGTCGGATAAACCAACCCGCAAACCATATTTTTCCTGCATTTCCGTAATCACGTTCAGCCCAATCTGATCCGGCCGGGTTGGGTAAGCGGTCGTGCACTGCATCAGCGACAATTCGTTGCCAAAGGGTTTCAGAAAATTCAGGGTACGTTCTATTTCGGCATAGGAACCCATTCCGGAAGAAAGGATAATGGGTTTGCCGGTTCGGGCAATCTTTTCCAGCATTAAGAAGTTGCTTAACTCGCCGGAGGCTATTTTATACCGTTTTACCTGGAGGCGTTCCAGCAGATCTACGGCTGCCTGAGAAAAAGGAGAACTCATAAATTCCAACCCTACCCGCTCACAATGTTCCTTTATTCCTGCCCACTGTTCTTCCGAGAACTCCATCCGTTCCCAGTAATCGTACCGCGTGGCATCCTCATACGAGAACTTTACCCGAAAGGGTTCAAAGATACTGCTCTCTGCTTCGGCAATATGGGTCTGAAATTTTATAACATCTGCGCCGGTTTCGGCCACAGCATCTATATAGGAGTGCAGAATTCCCAGGCTTCCTTCATGGGCCTGGGCTATCTCCACTATTACTTCTACGGTATTAATCTGCATTAAAATTTCTTCCGGGGGGAATCAGCCGGAAGGCTACACCCACAATATTACTATATATTTGCGTAAAATTAGCTTTAACAGCAATTTTAGTTTTAGGCTAAAAAGGCTATCGGTTTCAGAAATTAGATCATGGAGAATGTACTGGCAGTAGTTCCGGCCCGGGGTGGGTCCAAAGGAGTGAAGGATAAAAACATCTATTTAATTAATGGGAAAGCCCTGCTCTGCTATGCTGTTGAAACTGGTCTGAAATGCCCGCACGTAACGGAAACCTACATCAGTACTGACTCTGGCTTATACGAAGAAATTGCCAAAAGTTGCGGTGCAGAATCTGTTGGTTTAAGAAGTCCGGAATTAGCGTCCGATTCCGCTAAAACAGCAGATGCCCTGATCGACCTTGTTACCCGATTGCAATCTCTGGGCAAAAATTTTGATTATGTTGTATTGCTGCAACCTACTTCTCCGGTTCGCCGTCCGGAGGATATTAGTAACATGCTCAACATCCTCAGATCACGGCCTGACGCCTCAGGCATTGTGTCAGTTTCCCGGTTGATCGAGCCTCACCCTTATAAATTAAAAAAGATTACTCCGGAGGGATTTCTGAATAGTTTTATTGACGGCACTTCATCAGAGATACCCAGACAGCAAATGCCACCTGCTTTTAAATTAAACGGAGCCATTTACATTGTAAGAACGGAATTTATGCTGCAGAACCGGAAATTACTGGATAATAGAACTTTACCCTATGAAATGGAAGAAGGAGTTAATATCGATTCGGCAGCGGATCTGGAATACCTCCATTACCTGGTTTCCACAGGCAAAATAAATTTATAATAAAAGGCAGGCGCAATTTTTAAAGTAGCGGTAATTTGCCGTCCGGATTTTAACTGGTTTTCCATAACGTTTCGGAGAAAGCTGATCCAAAAGTTTCTTTCCGTTTAGCCTGACCAGGTAAGTACTTTATTTTAAGCTATTCCCGTAAATCTGGTACAACCCCTTGAGGTAACTTTTGTGGGAGGCTAACTTCAGGGCAAAGGCATGCGCCTGCTCAGCATGCAGCTTCAATTTATCGGCCTGCCCCATTGCTTCCTGAACTTTACCTGCAAAATCTTCCGGCCTTTGGGGATTAAAAAAAACCGCATGCCCACCGGAAACCTCGTGCATGATAGGAATATCGGATAAAAAAACGGGAAGCCCAACTGCCATCGCTTCTACCGGAGCCAGCCCGAAGCCTTCGTGCATGGAGCAAAGCACATAAGCATCGTATTGCGGCAGTATAGTATGGATATTTTTGGCTGTTCCTTTCAGCTTAATGGGAAGTTGGTATTTATCTATTTCCTGCTGCAGAGTTTTCTGCAAATACCCCTGGCCATAAATATCCAGGGTAGCCGATACGCCTTTTTCTTTCAGAATTTTAAACGCCTCGATCAGGTACTGGTAATTTTTAGCTTCTTTCAGGTTTCCTACAGCCACGAATTTTTCCAGCTTATTATCCGGCTTCAGGCGAAAATTCTGAAAGAACTGGTCCGGGATAAAATTGTACAACACATGAGCAGGCCCGCGCAAACCAACTGACTGATCATAATCGCTCTTTACATATTCAGAAACAAAAATGGCGGTATGCCAGGGTTTATAAGTCACCTTTTCGAGAAACAGACTTAGCTTGTTTTTCCCGAAAGCATCTTTACTTAAAGTGCTGTGCACAGAAAAATAAAACGGAATACTTTTCGGAGTTGCCAGCCGGGCAATAAAAGTACTCCAAAGCAGATGAGCATGCACGATATCGGGGCAATAGCTGGTTATTAATTTCCGGAGTTTCAGAACAGTAGTCGGTATAGTCAGCTTTCCTTTGAAGTCGAGGCAATGAACAGAATGGCAATTTAATTCCGGAAGCAGATCATCGCCAGGATACAAGGTAACGACCACAATCCTGAACTCCGGCAGATTGTTAATAGTTTCGACCAGCAACCTTTCGGCACCACCTACCGACAGGGAATCGATGACGTATAAAATGGTTTTCAAATGTGATCGGCTTATTGTTAAAATGATAAAGAAGCGTGAGCCGGCCGGAATTTTCACCTCTCGTTAGCCGGCTCTAACCGCATTAGAGCCGGCTACAGCCTAAAGACCAATATTATGATCCTGGTAAAAAATCAGACTTTTGCTCCGCTTTTAGCATCGGTTTTACTTAAGAAGGTATACAGCTTCTGGAACTGGCTTCTTCTGGAGTATTCATTAATTCTGGAATCGATGCCGTTAAATTCCAGTTTCCCGGTTTGCTCCCACTCCCGATACCAATCCATAATAACGGAACAAAACTCTTCCGCAGAATGCGGGGCTTTACCGCTTTGCGTGTAATTCAGCAGCTCCTCCACCACATCACCATCGCCGGGAACCTGAATAATGTTCTTTCTTAAACCCAGGTATTCAAAAACCTTGGTAGTATAAACCCCTTTCATGGTATCGAACCCGGCTAATAAAAGCACATGCGAACGTGCAGCTACTTCTAACGCTTCACTCCGGTTAACCCTATGGGTCAGGTTCAGCTTACTTTCAGGAATTACATTCTCAAATCTTTTTGCAACGTCAGGCAGGGCTTTAACGCCTATTAAATTAAATTTAATTTTAACGGATGGGTTTTCCCTGAAAAGTAATTCTATGCCTTCCAGCAGGGTATCTATATTGGCTTCTTTGTATAACGTACCAATAACCGAAATATTAAAAAGATCCGGGTATGGCTCCGCTCTAATGGTAGAAACCAGATCATCAAAACCATTGGTCAGGGTAAAGACTTCCTTATCAGTTTTTTTTGCAATAAAGGTTGTAAATGGGGGACTGGCAGTAAAAATACAGGCGGCTCCCTTTATCCATTTTTGAAAATACATCATTAATACTCGAAACTGAAGCTTGCGTAAAAGGGATAATCTGGGCTCCTGGTAAAGCAGGATATCGTTTTCGAAGTCCCGGATATCGACTAAAAGCTTGGTAGCCGTATTTTCAGAAGCATCTGCAGCAACCTTTAAAACGGTTAAAGGTGGACTAGACGCGAGCACATAGTTGAATTTCTCTTTTTTAATCAGCTCAGCGATATAATCCTGATATTGGTCAAATTCCAATTCAAAATGAAAACGGCCGGTTAAATTACGGGTAGCTGTTTTTAAGGAGGCAAGTATTCTATTCTCTGGAAACCTAAAGGCTTTATACGGTAAATAATGGATCTTAACGCCGGAAGCTTCCTTTACGATGCGGGGCTCTCCTTCCTGGCTATCCAGGTAATCTTCCCAAACTTTTTCTGTTCCCGTCCAGGCCCTGGTAACCACGGTTACATCCCATCCTTTTTCGGCAAAGAAATCGGCAAATGCGTTGGCTCTGTTAGCACCTACATAATTACATGGCCTGAAATAGTAAGCAACCAGAAGTATTTTATTCATTATAAATTTACTGCTTTGTCTTTAAGCGGATTAATAGTTTACCAGTCTCTCGATTACAGCCCGATTTTAAATATTGAATTAAAGTTTCAAATCTAGCGGCATTTCAATTAAAACAGGTTAAAGACCGGTATTTTATTTCAGCACTTTGTAAAGTATTAAAGGACTGCCCTCTTTATACCTGCAGGTTCTAAGCCTTCGCCAGTGCCTTTTCGCCTATTACGAATTCTTCGATAATTGCAACAATGGCTTCCGCTGCATGTCCATCGCCGTATAGATCTTTAAATTCTTTTGCCTCGTCATTTTCCAGAATTGAACGAAGAGATTCCAACTCCTCAAATACCAGCATATTACAACCGCCATCTAAAGTTTCCACCCATTCGGTTTCTTTCCGGATGGTGATGCAGGGTTTCTTCAGCATATAAGCCTCTTTCTGGATCCCGCCGGAATCGGTGATAATATAATCGGCAAAAGTCTGATAGGAAAGACACGCTTCATAACCCACCGGAGGAATAAAAATAATATTATCGAAGGTATCAAGATCTATCATCCATTTCTTCAAGTTATTCTGGGTCCGGGGATGAATAGGAAAGACCACTTTTTTGCTTAACCCATTCAATATCCCTAGAATATAAACCAGGCGGTCTTTTTCGTCTGTATTGTAAGGGCGGTGTAAGGTAACAAAGTAATAGCTTTCATTCAGCTTCTTTTCCAGAAACGGCTTCATCAGATTCAAGGAGTCGCACATTACATCTCCCACCCGGTAAACCCCTTCTTTAATACCTTCGTTGGCTAAATTGGCAATGGCGCTGGAAGTGGGTGCAAACAGGAGCTTAGATAAGTGATCCGTTAAAACCCGGTTAACTTCTTCCGGCATTTCCCTGTTAAAGCTCCGTAACCCCGCTTCTATATGAACGATCGGAATATTAAGCTTTGCCGCTGCCAGCGCACCGGCTAGTGTAGAGTTGGTATCGCCGTACACTAAAACCACATCGGGAGACTCCCGGATAAGGATATTTTCAATTTCCTGAAGCATGATGGCCGTCTGGGCACCGTGCTGGCTGGCCTTACCAATATTCAGCATATAGGTTGGTTTAGGCATTTTTAATTCCTCAAAAAACACCTGGCTCATATTCTGGTCGAAATGCTGACCGGTATGAATGGTGATGGAATCAAACTTACTCTGAAGGGCTAAAGCTACCGGAGAATGCTTAATAAACTGAGGCCGCGCCCCGATAATGGAGACTATTTTTGGTAACATGCTTTAATTTTGATCCAGGATCTGAAAAAGTAGTTAAATGCAAAAAGAACTCACCTAACCAACACTAATACTTTAAATTTAGCAGTTAAAACGTCCAAACCGGCATATCCACCAATTAATTCGGGAGGAGCCCTAAATTAATAAAGGAACACTGGCTTTCCGGTTGGTTTTTACCCGCAAACAGATAGCGTTCTGCTGTTCAGCGCCATTGAAGCCTTCTATGAAAAGCATCGGCATATAATTAAACAGGTTTAACAACCGCCTGCGTATCCTTTTCTTTGCCTCCTATTGGAATTACTTAAATTGCTTTAAAGGCAGCAACTCTTTTACTTTCTTTCTGAAAACCAATAATAAGCCCGCAAATAGAACGGCCGCAATCCCTATTTTTTCCAGCAGGTTGAGGTTTAACTGCAGCATGCCGGAAAACACCAACGTGCAAAGAAGAAAGAATAAGATTATCCGCTTGAAGTTATAAGGAATAAAATAAAGCCTTTGGGCTTTATACGTTAGTATTATACACATTACTATGTTGCCAACAATCATGGCTAAAGCCGCACCCTCCTTTCCAAATTGAGGAATAAGCATAAAGAACAGAATTACGGTTACAAGAGCGCTAATAGGCATAGAAACGGCATACGATATATTATTTTTCGCAATGCTGTTGGCGATCGCCAAAATATTAGGCACGCCCATCATAACCACGTTAATGGCAAGCAGGCCAATTATTTGCCAGGCATCTATGTAGCTTTCCCGGGTGAAAATAATTAAAATATCTTTGGCAAAGAAAAGCAGCAAAAAAGCACAGGAAAACCCTAAAACACAGTACCATTCAAAAACTTTGCTATACGTTCTCCGGGCATTTTCTTCTTTGGAAATTGATAAGGCAAATGGGGTCCAGGCCTGAAAAAAGGCCCAGGTAACCAAACTCAGAATATTTGAAATGCTGGCGCCAACCTGGTACAGCCCGATCTCGGCATTATCCTTCACTAATAATTTTAAGAAATAGATAGAAGCCATGTTCATAACCCAATAAAGCAGGGAGGCCGGCACCAATGGCAACGAAAACCGGAGCATATCCTTTAGCCGCACGTACGAAAAGGAGCCCGGTTGCACCCATTTCCCTAAAAGCAGCAGCATGAATATGAAGCCCATAAAGCCCGCAATTAACTGCGAATAAAAAACGCCCTGTACCCCAATTCTTAAATAAAGAATAAACACAATATTAAAGCACAGAGTAGTAGCCAGAAGGATCAGCGAATAAGTCATAGCTTTTAATGGCTGGTGCAGCATTCTGCACCAGATATTGACCACCTTCTGAAAGCCCACAAAAAGCAAATTCAGGCCAATTAAAATAAATAGCAGGCTATACGCTTTTGTATCAAAAAACAATAAAGAAAGCTGGCTGCTGAACGCAACTACAATAAGCATTGCGACCAGTCCGGTACCTGCTAAAAAGACCAGCCAGGAATTGAAAGTAACTTTCCTTTCCTTCTCATCCGGTTTATCCCAGAACCAGACTGCGGCCGAATTATCTAAACTAAAAATCAGGAGAATATTTAAAAAGGCTGACGTAGTGGTCAGAATGGAAATAACGCCGTAATCGGCCGGTTCAAAGACCTTCGTATAAAGGGGAATTAAAAAGATGCTGATGAAGGAGGAAATGATCCCGGATAGCCCATAAATGAAGGTATCCTTAAAAAGTGATTTAAACTGCTTCATTAATATGAATTCATTAGCCCTCTTCTAACCGCATTTTTAACTACGGCCGGATCTCCCTTAAAAAAGCGGCCAGCCACCTTCGCGCTCATTTCGAGATTTTCCCTACTTAACACCACTCCCTGAGGCAATTCGAATAACCGCAGATAAAAATCCGGGGTATATTGCTGATGCTCCCGGACCAGGCTTGAAATTATTTGCTGAGCCACTTTTTCCGGCCGGTTGTTTTCCTCAACATACGCCTTCCCCTTAAAGGCCAGATGAGCCTTATTTGGATCGTCGAGAAGCTTTTTTAACTGATCATAAATGTTTTCCGGATTGATATTGATAACGGGCGGGTTAAAAATATCCTTGTAAACATTTAACGTTCTGGTTGCTACAATACAACCTGCTGCCATCGCCTCCAAGCTTAATACTCCAGGGCCATGCAACAGAATCTCGTCAATGAGAATATCGGCATTGGTTAGTTCCTTTAGCAGTTCGCGGTTAGGCAGATTCTGAAGGAGGCGAAATTCAAATCTGTATCCATCAGCCTGGAGCTTCTCCACTGCCTTACAGATTATGGAAGTTCCTTTTATTCCGGATCTGGACGGCGCGTGAACAATTACGGGAACTTCCCTCCCAGGCACCTGGAACCCTATCTTCTCCATACCCTTTAAGGGAATATGCAAATGATTATAGCCTCTTATCGCCAGTCCTTCCTGATCGGGAACTGAAAAGATCACATCTGCAAAAAGCTCATGAAGTCTGATCTTTTTAATTTTTTCATTGAGATCTTCTTCATGGAAAAAGCGCTCCCATAAACTTACATCTTCGCTAAACTCCTGCTTATAAGCGGCAATATGGCGCACATCACTTCCTACGTGCAGGCAAACAATCTTTTTATTGGCAGCTTTTATCCTTTTAAATATTTTCTCCTCCGGAAGCCAGGGCCGCCAGATAAAAATAAACAGATCGTAGGCCTTTATCAGATCATCGGTGATGCGCTCTAAGGCCAGCCTGGAAGTAAAATTATCTGTATGCTGTAAAATGGCTTTAACCGGCCCCGGTATCTTTTTATCCTGGAAATTCAGCTTAGCTTTGAAAAAAGGCTCCTGAACAATATCATATTGCACATCCGGATAAAACTTATTCCTTTCCAGCACAAAAGTAGTAACCTCATGGCCGGCATCTCTAAACCCTTCCGCTAAGCCAGACAAGATGGAGGCAATATCAAAACAACCTATAAATACTTTCACCTGGATATTGCTTCTTCTAATTTGTTCCGGTCAGGGAAATTAACTAACACCCCCAGGCCTTTTGCCTGATAAACAACCATACTACCTAAGGCAACAGCAGAAGCTCCTGTTTCTACCGCCTTAACGATATCGTTAATTTGTCCGGCTCCTCCATTGGCGATCACCGGAATATTCACTGCTTCTGTTATTTGTTTAATTAAAATTGTATCATAGCCACTCCAGGTACCATCATGGTCCATGGAAGTGAGCAGTATCTCGCCCACGCCGTTTTGTTCCAGCTTTTTTGCCCAGGTAACCGGGTCAAAATCGTGTTGCCGCTTTCCGTCGTTGCTGTAAACTTTATATTTCCCCCAGAAATTCTTTTTTACATCAATAGAGCCTACCACACTCTGTACCCCGCTGTGATCTGCAATCTCCCGGATTATTTCCGGATGGTCGAAAGTAACGGTATTCAGGACGATCTTTTCAAACCCAATAGATAATATTTGCTGGGCCATGGCTGCTGAGGTTACTCCGCCGCCGTAAGAAAGGGGCATAAAGCATTCATCTGCTATTTGTTTCAGCAGCTCCAGGTTTGGCTTCCTTTTTTCCAGCGTGGCCCGGATATCCAGAAAGCAAAGCTCATCTACTTCCAGTTCATTAAAGATCCGGACGGTATTTATTGGATCGCCGATATAGCCAAACTTATTGAACTTAACCGTTTTAACCAGGCTGTCTCCGATAAGTTGCAGGCAAGGTATAACCCTGGTTTTAAGCATATTACAATTCAGAAAAATTCTTAAACAGTTTCATCCCGAATTTATGGGACTTTTCAGGATGGAATTGGGCACCAAAGATGTTTTCTCCGTTGGTAATTACGGAATCAAATTCATGCCCATAAGTGGTGCGCATCAATACATCCATTTCTTCGTCTGCTTTTACAAAATAAGAATGAACGAAGTAAAAACGGGGGTCAGGAGGAAAATCTGCAATTAAGGGCGATGCATTAACCTGCTTTACCAGGTTCCACCCCATGTGCGGCACTTTTAAATTCTGAGTGCGGGTAAAAGAGAACTTAATAGTTTTGCCTTTTATCCACCCAAGGCCCGGCAGTACACCCTCCTCGCTGCAGTCAGTAAGTAATTGCATGCCGAGGCAGATCCCCAGTACCGGAACCTTATCTTCCAATGCTTTTTTATTCAGGATTTCTTCAAATCCACCCGCCTTAATTCTGGACATGGCGGCATCGAAGGCCCCTACCCCGGGCAACAGGATCTTGGTGGCATCGGCTATCTCATTGAGGTTATCCGTAACTTTTGCCTCCACGCCAACTTTTTTAAACATGTTAAGCACCGAACCCAGATTGCCCATGCCATAATTAACGATCGTAATCATGTTAACTATCTTTTCGCGGGAAACAGTATTTCAAATAAAAACTCATCGGCACCCTGTTGGATTCCGCCATTACTTTAAAGAAAGGACGCCATTTTTCGAACCGCTTTTTATAAGTTTTAAAATCTTTCCAGCTCCGTTTTATGCCGCTATTCATTATATTATCATACTCGAGATCCGTAAGGCCCATTCGCTTTTTAACATACTGAACAATCTCCGGGTCTACTACTATTGGAGTATTATAGATCTTCAGAGCTTCCTCCCGCGGTATTTCGCCTCGCCTGGCTGCTGCTGCCAGACTCCAGTTGCGGTTATCGATCCCGAACTTCTGGGGATTATAAACTGTATGCAAAAAACCCGTTGCCCGGTTTTCCAAATGATGGCCTCCGTAGTACTGCCAGCCGGTATGTTCGGTAAGCCAGCTCATAGCCTCCTTCTTCGAATAATCCATATACCATAAAGGCCGGATAAACTGCACCTGATGGAAAAGAATTGACTTCAGAAACTTAAAAAAGGTCATATTCGGGTAGGTCTTCATGGGAAACCTGCCGTACTTTTTATGAATATCCTCAATGTACTTACCATCGAAGTAGTTATTTCCCTGCGGTGAAATGCCTTCTGCCTGGTACGAATGTCCTTCTAATACATATTTAATATTATATTTAGCGCAGGCATCTCGCAATACCTGGGCAAAACCAATATCCGTAGAAGCATCGAATTCCGGGACCTGAGCCATAAAAAAAGACCGGAAAATGTCATCTGCTTCCTTATTATCGATTACGTAAGTGTATAGATCAGCATTACAATACTTCGTAACTTTTCTGATATTTTCTGTAGAAATGGCTGTATTCCAGGTATTATCATAATGTACTGCCAAGGGTCTTAAACCCCATTCAACTGCCTTACATAATAAGTAAGAAGAATCTGTTCCTCCGCTTACTCCCAGAATACAATCATATTTTTTGCCTTTCCCTTCTGCTTTTATTTTTGCAATAATACTTTTTAAAGCTTCTTCTCCTTTTGCTGTACCGGGCTGATACTGGGCGTTCAGCATTTCTACCTGCCGACAATAGCTACAAACCCCATCCTTATCAAATTCAATATTGGGAATGGTTTCGTCGTAAATGCACTTTGAGCAGATTTTCATTTAGCAGAATACTTAAAGTTTATTTTTCCTTCATCATCAATTAATACCGAGCCTGTAACTTTACCAGGTTGCCCCATAACAATTGAATTATCAGGTACATCTTTGTTAATTAAGGAAAAAGCTCCGATAACCACGTTATTCCCAATGGTAGTTCCTTTGGTAATTATGGCCTGCGGCCCTACATACACATTGCTGCCAATGGTAACCGGCTCTCTTTCTATTGGCATTGCTTTACCGGATAATGTTTGTTTTACATTATCGTGCGTATAAATATGAACTCCTGCAGAAATCGTACAACAATCTCCGATTACCAGATGCCCGGATCCATCAAGAATTGTGTTGGGCCCAATCCAGCATTCGCTTCCAATTTTCACCTGCCCCAATACTAACGAGCTGTCGTAAATATTTGTACCTTTTCCAAAGCCTAATAATGCTGCTCGTTGCCATCTGTCAACAAAAAGGTCAGGTAAGGGCGGAAGCCGATCCAGTTCCGTTATGAACTTATTGCTAAGTCTCTTGTAGATTTCTTGCAAATTGACGTAAAGCTCCCTGAGTTCTTCATTATCATCGAAAGCTGAAGGTCTGTCCATCAGAAGTTTAAAGTAAGGTTTTCATCCATTCAGCCGTTTTTAGCACCCCTTCTTCCAGATCAACTTTAGCCTTAAACCCAAGAACCTCTTCGGTTTTCTTTACGGAAGGTATCCGGATAGCAATATCTGCTGATAATGGTGGATCGAAAACGATCTGAGATTCAGATTTTAGCACCCTGGCCACTGTTTGCGCCAGACCCAGAATCGTTATTACTGCCCGCGCATTGCCTAAGTTGAAACTTTCTCCTACGGCTTTCGGGTCTTCAATACACCTGATCAGACAGTTCACAAAATCGTCTACATAGCACCAGGCTCTGATCTGGCTGCCATCGCCATCAATGTGAATGGTTTCGTTCTTTAATGCCTTTTTAATAAAGATCTGAATTGCGCCTTCACCTGTCTGCCCAGGTCCGTAAACATTGAATGGGCGCACTGTTACAACCGGCAGCTTGTACTGGTTATAATAGGCATGAGCCAGGTGTTCTCCTGCCAGCTTACTTACGGCATAGGTCCAGCGGGCTTCACCGGCAGACCCGGAAACGGTCTGGTCGCTTTCCGTTGACTTAAATGCCATAGACCCAAAGACCTCGGAGGTAGAAAAATCTACGAACCTGTCTTTTACGCCATTTATTCGGGCGGCTTCTAGCGCATTAGCGGTCCCGATCATATTTACCTGCATTGTTCTTACAGGATTTTTTATTACAGTATCAATGCCGGCAATACCAGCGGCATGAACCACTATATCTGCCCCTTTCATAGAAGAAGTAAGCAGCTCCAGGTCCAGAACATCCCCTTTAATAATGGTAAGGTTCGGATGGCCGGCCACTTCACTTGAGGTTAAAGTATCGCGGTGAAAATTATCGTAAACAATGATTTCATTTTCGCTGATATAATGTTTTATCAACGTATTGGCAATAAAGCCGGCGCCACCGGTAATAAATATTCTTTTATTCTGTAACATTTTATCTGGTTAACTTATTAAGTACGCTGGCAATCTGCCGGATCTGTTCTTTCTGTAGCTTTTCGTATATCGGAATGGCCAGCCCGGACTTGAAAGCCCGTAAAGCGTTCGGGAATTCTTTGGCAGAATCCAGTCCGTATTTTTTCAGGTAATACTGCTGCGCCGGAATGCACTGCGCACCATAATTGGTCCCGATGCCTTTCTCCCGCAATTCAGTTATTACTTTGTCCCGATCGAAATCGCTATCTAAAACCACGTGAAAAGTCTGCCAGGTGTGGTTCCGATCAGCGGGCACAACCGGTAGCTTTATGCCGGAATGGTTTATTTCGTTAAAGTAAACTTCGGCCAGTTCGTTTTTATAGTCAATAATTTTTAGCAACCTTTTCAGCTGACTATTTACCAGCGCAGCCTGAAAATCGGTCATGCGGTAATTGAAACCTGCAGCTACGAATTCCATTTTCCCGTGCTGCATTTCTACCCCATGGTTCCGCAAAATTCTTACTTTGGCCGCTAGGGCATCGTCTGAGGTAGTCAGTATTCCGCCTTCGCCGGAGGAAACAGCCTTGCGGGGATGAAAGGAAAAAGAACCGAAAATACCGAAGGAGCCGGTATGTTTTCCGTTCTGCGTTGCCCCTAAAGCGCATGCTGCATCTTCAATTACAGGTAAGCCGTGCTTTTCTGCCAGCTTCATTACAGCTTCAATATCGCAGGCCAGACCGAACTCATGTACCGGCATAATGGCTTTGGTTTTGCTGGTAATTTTAGCTTCAATGGCGGCTACTTCAATATTAAAAGTATCAGTATCCACATCCACAAAAACGGGGGTTGCTCCAACCAGCTCTACTACATTAGCGGTAGCCACATACGAAAGCGCCGGTATAATTACCTCATCGCCGGGCCCAATACCCAGCGCCACTAAGGCCAGGTGCAAGGTTGCTGTACCGTTCGAAACTGCAATGGCATTTTTGGTTTGGGTAAAAGTAGCTACGCCTGCCTCAAAGTCCTGCACGTTCTGCGCCTGCACCAGCATGCCGGACTTCAAAACTTCCACCACGGCGTTTATGTCTTCATCCCGAATATCCGGGGAAGTTAAAGGGATGAATTCCATTTCTGCTTGCAGCTATATATGCGTTCAATAATATCCACCACTTTCAGGCCTTCCAATGCATTGGTCGTGATCGGGCCACGGCCTTTCAGCACATCCACCACGTTCTCGATCACATAATGATGATTCTGGGCGGAGCCTTTATACGCGCCGTAATCATTGCCTGGGTTGGTTGGCGCGAGTTCGGGCATTTCGTAATCTTTCACGTGGCAATATTCCACTTCATTCATGTACTGCCCGCCGATCTTCACACTGCCTTTTTCCGCAATAATGGTCATGCTGCTTTCCAGGTTCTGGTTCCAGATCGAAGTAGAATAATTGATACAACCCATACCCCCTTCTACAAAATCGAAACTTACCAGGCCCGAATCTTCAAAGTCCGTCAGGTTTGCGTGGTTAAAGTCGTTGAACTTGGCCTGAATATTCTCGATATCGCCGAAAAGCCAGTACATAATATCGATAAAATGCGAAAACTGGGTAAACAGCGTACCGCCGTCCAGATCTTTTTTACCGTGCCAGTTATCGGCTTTGTAATACCGGTCGTCGCGGTTCCAGTAGCAATTCAGCTGCACCATGTAGATCTTGCCAAGTTTTCCGGATTCTACCATATCCTTTATCCATACCGAAGGCGGCGAATAGCGGTTCTGCATCACGGCGAAAAGATTCCGGTGCACATTCAGGGCTTTGTAAATAACCTTTTCTGCATCGAGTTTCTTTAGCGCCATTGGTTTTTCTACCACAATATGCTTTTTGGCCGAAAGCGCTTGCAGCGCCTGCTCAGAATGGTACCCGTTCGGCGAGCAGATATTCACCACATCCAGCTCCAGATCAGCTTGCAGCAATTCCTCCAGGGATTTAAATAAAGGAACATCCAAATGGTCTATCCCCAACGCGCCTTTTTCCTTTATATCTACCAACGCAACAAGTTCCGATTCCGGGTTACGCTGGATCATTTCGGCGTGCCGCTTGCCAATATGGCCGCAACCAACAACTGCAAATTTTACTTTTTGTTCTTTACTAACCATGAAAATAAATGGTATACCTATGGGCCTGAAAACTATCCTTCAGACTTGCATAATTCAAATGAAAAACCTGCGTCAGCGAATGCCTGGCAACGGTTCTCACCTTCCGAGCTTTTGACCTTTTCTGAAGATCCTGGTTCTGGAACAGAAACTTTTACCGGAGCTTCAGCTTTGCTAAAACGCTATTTTTTAAGTTATAAAAGTAGCCAACATATTTCAGAATGCCACCAGTTACTTTGTTCTTTTTACCTGATTATTCTCCCGCAGGTACTCCTGACCACTTTCCGGGCAAACCGCTTTGTTTTCTTCGTTGAATTCCAACCGATGGCCGAATTCACTCATCCAGCCGATCTGCCGGGCCGGATTACCAACCAGTAACGCAAACGGCAGAACGGTTTTCGTTACCACCGCACCTGCGCCAATGAAAGCAAATTCGCCGATATCATGTCCGCAAACAATGGTAGCATTTGCCCCAATGGAAGCACCTTTGCCGACGTGCGTTCTGGAATACTGCCCCCGGCGGTTAACGGCACTGCGCGGATTAATTACATTCGTAAATACCATGGAAGGCCCCAGAAAAACATCATCGTCGCAGGTTACGCCTTCGTAAATAGAAACGTTGTTCTGCACCTTCACATTATTCCCAAGTACCACCCCTGGAGACACCACAACGTTCTGACCGATATTACAATTTTCGCCAAGGGTACAGTTCGGCATTATGTGGCTAAAGTGCCAGATCTTAGTACCTTTTCCTATGGTGCAGCCTTCATCCACAACAGCAGTGGCATGCGCAAAGTATTCTTGTTCGTTCATGCTGGTTAAGCGCTAAAAAATCCGGTTACGGCGGTTGAAATCAGGTTAAGCTGGTCATCTGTCATTTCGGTGTGAATTGGAAGAGACAATACTGACGAACACAGCGCTTCGGCAACCGGGAAATCTTCCGGTTTGTATTTTTCGTTTTTAAAAGCTTCCTGCGCATATAAGGGCAAGGGATAATACACCATGGAAGGAATTCCATTTTTCTCCAAATGTGCTTTCAACGCATCGCGCTTCCCATCCTTTACCATTAATGTGTACTGGTGAAAAACGTGCGTGGAATTTGCCTGACGGCGTGGGGTTTGCAATCCTGAAATGCCGGAGAAAGCGTTATCGTAATAGGTGGCGGCCGCATTGCGGCTGGCAGCATAACGGTCCAGATGTTTCAGTTTCACATTCAGAATACCGGCCTGCAGGGTATCGAGCCGGGAGTTTACGCCTACCATCTGGTGATAATATTTTTTCGACTGACCATGGTTCGCGATCATCCGGATCTGTTGCGCCAGGGCATCGTCGTTGGTGTACATAGCGCCGCCATCGCCGTAGCAGCCCAGGTTTTTGGAGGGGAAGAAGGAGGTGCAGCCTACCGACCCGATGGTACCGGCACGCATTACCTTACCATCGCTGAAGGTGTATTCGGCTCCCAGGGCTTGGGCAGTGTCTTCGATCACAAACAGATTATGCTTTTCCGCCAGGGCCATGATTGGCTCCATATCGGCGCATTGCCCAAACAAATGCACCGGAACAATGGCTTTTGTCTTATCCGTAATAGCAGTTTCAATGTCTTCAGCCCGCACGTTAAAGGTATGCAGGTCGCATTCCACCATTACCGGCGTAAGCCCCAGCAACGCAATAACTTCGGCGGTTGCTACATAAGTGAAGGTTGGTACAATTACTTCATCACCCGGCTTTAAACCTAATGCCATCATGGCAATTTGCAGGGCGTCGGTACCGTTTGCGCAGGGAATTACGTGCTTTACACCCAGGTACTTTTCCAGGTTTTGGGCAAATTCTTTTACCTGTGGACCGTTAATGAAAGCTGTGGTTTCGAGGCAGTGCGCAATGGCGGCATCTACTTCATTTTTTATTTTTAAATATTGACTTTTCAAGTCAACCATTTGGATAGGCACCATGAAAACTAAATCGTATTTTGAATTGGTTAATTGAGCAGATAATTTAAACCTAACACCCCTTGTAACAAGAAGACGAAAAACAAACACTTCTAATTTAAACCACTAGCAGACTTCCTGGCATTTGCTGTTCACCATGTACATCATGGCAATTTACGAATTTACATTGTTTTGCCTGACCTTTAACGTAATAAAATTCTACCGGATCAGGCCGGCGCCAATTGTTTCGAAGCTCCGCGGACAAATGAAAATGAGGCTGCCGGTCCCCTTGTTAACCAGGTAAGGACCGTAATAAAGCGGTTCTTCTGTTTGCAGCAATACTTCCCCGATCTCATTCATTTCCAGACCGTTTTGAGCTGGCATTTGCTTCAAGGTAGCGACATCGGTTTTGTGTACAATTTCCAGAACCTCCGCCTTCACAAACCTGGTAGTATGTTTTACCAGCAAAGGTTGTCCGACTAAAAGCTTTCCGGGACCAAACCAGCATACTTCCACTTTTATTTTATCCGAAATGAGAGGCAGATCACCTGTTGCTGAAAGCAAATTTCCCCTTTGGAGCGGTTTTCCTTCATCCAGCACCAGGCTGACCGAGTTGGTCGCCACTGCTTCCTCCAGGGTTTGGTCCATTAGCTGGATTTTCAATACTGTTCTTTCTTCTCCTCCCGGATGTACCTGAACTTTATCTCCAACTTTAATCCGCCCGCTTTCAACTTGTCCGGCTAAAACTACGTTATCCTGAACAGGTAAAACTAACTGCACCGGGAACCGAAAAGGTAATTGCTCTAATTCAGCGGCAACATTTACTTCTTCCAGTTGTTCCAGCAGGGTTTTGTCCTTGTACCAGGGCATTGAAGCTGATGGCTGAACCACATTGTCGCCCTTCAGGGCGCTAACCGGTACGCAGCTAATAGAAGGAATGTTTAACGTAGCGGTAAAAACCTTAAAAGCTGCAACTAGATCTTCGAATACCGCTTCTTTAAAGCCAACCGTATCCATTTTATTTACGCAAAGGATCAGGTGTTTGAAACCCAGCAACGAGGCCAGCAAGGTATGGCGGTAAGTTTGCTCCGTTAAGCCGTTGCGGGCATCGACCAGGATAAGCATCAGGTCGGCGTTGGAAGCGCCGGTTACCATGTTGCGGGTATACTCCCAATGCCCGGGCGTATCGGCGACAATAAATTTGCGCTTCGGGGTGCTGAAATAACGGTATGCTACATCGATGGTAATGCCCTGCTCCCGTTCCGCCTGCAGCCCGTCAGTAAGAAAAGAGAGGTCAAGAAAATCTTTTCCTTTATTCTGACTGGCCCGGGTAACAGCTTCCAGCTGGTCTTTCATTACAGCTCTGGAATCGTAAAGCAAACGCCCGATCAGGGTACTTTTCCCGTCGTCTACGTTGCCGGCAGCCAGGAAACGGAGTACATCTGTTGGAGTTTCAGTACTTAAAAGGTTAGTTTTTTTGCCTTCCGGCATACGGTTTTGCTGCATAAATTTAAAAGTAGCCTTCCAGCTTACGATCTTCCATGGCGGTTTCGGAACGAAGGTCATCGGCGCGGGTATTTCGTTCGGTGGTCTCAGAAACGCTGATCTCCGCAATTATTTCAGCAATGGTTTCCGCCCTGGATTCTACCGCTCCGGTACAGGTAGCATCGCCCACGGTCCGGAACCGCACCTGCTTTTCTTCCGGGATTTCGCCGGGCAGTATATTTATAAATTCGGTATGCGCCAGTAAACTTCCCTGCCGGTTAACAACCTTGCGGTTGTGAGCAAAATAAAGGTCCGGAACCTCCAGATTTTCCTGCTGAATATAGCGCCAAACGTCTAGTTCGGTCCAGTTGCTGAGCGGAAAAATACGAAAATGCTCGCCCGGTAAATGCAGGCCGTTAAATAAATTCCAGAGTTCGGGGCGTTGGTTGTGCGGGTTCCATTTTCCGCTGGCATCGCGGTGCGAGAAGAAACGTTCTTTAGCCCGGGCCTTTTCCTCGTCGCGGCGGGCGCCGCCAAATGCTGCATCGAACCCGAATTCGGCAATGGCATCCAGCAAGGTTACTGATTGTTGCCGGTTGCGGCTGGGGTTCAGGCTTTTTTCTTCTTCCACCCTACCGTTCCGGATCGAATCTTCTACTTCCCGGACTATGAGTTCCATACCGGTTTTTTGTACCAGTTTATCCCGAAAAGTAATGGTTTCCGGAAAGTTATGGCCCGTATCGATGTGCAGCAAGGGAAAAGGCGGCAAAGCCGGCCAGAAAGCCTTTCGAGCCAGATGCACCAGCACCAGCGAATCTTTGCCGCCGGAAAAAAGCAGCACCGGCTTTGCGCATTGGGCCACTGCTTCGCGGATCACAAAAATAGCTTCGGATTCGAGATAGGTTAAGTAATTATTTGCGGCAGGCATTGAAAACGGTATAGGATAGGCTTAAAAACTTAGGCCATTTTAATTCTGGGCAATAACGCATCAAAAAGCTGGCCGGTACATTGGTCTACCGAATAATAATTGGTTCTTAATTCCAGCCAGGGTTTTTCCGGGGCTTCGTAAGGCGCATCCACGCCCGATAAATTCTTAACCAATCCGTGAAGCGCTTTGCTGTACAAACCTTTCACGTCGCGCTGCACACAGGTTTCCAGGGGGCAATTTACGTAAACTTCCAGAAAATCAGCTTTGCCAATTATATTACAGGCAAGTTCGCGGATGGCAAGGGTAGGACTGATGAACGTACAAATGGTGATGACACCGTTATGAAGGGAAAGTTTCGCTACTTCGGCCGCGCGGCGGATATTCTCGGTACGGTCTTCATCGGAAAAGCCCAGATCAGAGGTCAGGCCATCGCGCAAAACGTCGCCGTCGAGCCATTGGGTGAAAAAGCCGGCTTCTACCAGCCGTTTTTCCAGTTCGGTAGCAATGGTGCTTTTCCCGGCGCCGGAAAGCCCGGTCATCCAGATCACTACCGGGGTCTGGTTCAGCAGCGTCCGTTTTTTGTCTTTCATAATGGTATTGTGGAGGTCATTAGAAAAGGGATTCACGGGAGGCTGTTTTTGAAAGAAGTGATATTTTGGGTTTTTATTCCGGAAAAGGTACTGTTTTCTGAAACTCAGGTTACAGCCTTTTCGGAACAAAGATTTTAAATAAAATTCAGAATTAAGGGTTAAACCTTGTCTTTAAAATACTCATAAGTAAGGCGCAGGCCTTCGGCCCGATCGACCTTCGGCTCCCAGCCCAGTATTTCTCTGGCCTTGGTTATATCCGGACGGCGTTTCTGCGGATCGTTTTCCGGCAGCGGCTGGTATTTGATATTCAGCTCTACGCCGGTCAGCTTGCAGATCTCTTCGGCAAACTCCTTGATGGTTATTTCGGAAGGGTTACCAATATTTACCGGCAGGGCATAGTCGCTGAGCAATAAACGGTAAATACCTTCGATCAGGTCGTCTACATAGCAAAAGGAACGGGTCTGGGAACCGTCGCCAAAAATAGAAAGCGGTTCGCCCCGCAAAGCCTGGCCCAGGAAAGCCGGCAGCACGCGGCCATCATCCAGGCGCATGCGCGGTCCATAGGTATTGAATATCCGGACAATGCGGGTTTCCAAACCGTGGTGCAGGTGATACGCCATGGTAATGGCCTCCTGAAAGCGTTTGGCTTCGTCGTAGCAGCCACGCGGGCCAACCGGGTTTACGTTACCCCAGTATTCTTCTACCTGCGGATGCACTTCCGGATCACCGTAAACTTCGGAAGTGGATGCGATGAGCATACGGGCCTTCTTGCTTTTCGCCAAACCAAGCAGGTTATGGGTACCCAGCGATCCAACTTTCAGAGTCTGGATCGGGATCTTCAGGTAATCGATAGGCGAAGCCGGCGAGGCAAAATGCAGGATGTAGTCCAGTCGGCCGGGTACGTGCACGTACTTCGACACATCGTGGTGGTAAAATTCAAAATCTTTTTCCTTAAAAAGGTGCTCGATATTTGCCAGGTTACCCGTTATCAGGTTGTCCATAGCAATTACCGAGTACCCTTCCTTTAAAAAACGATCACAAAGATGAGAACCTAAAAAGCCGGCGCCGCCGGTAATCAGAACGCGTTTTTTTGCTGCCATTTCAACGTTAAGCGATGTCTACAGTAGAGTGGTATTGCGGTTTCACGCCTATACCGTAATAAGTAAAGCCGGCTTCCTGCATCTGTTTGATGTCGTAAATATTACGGCCGTCGAAGATGATCCGGTCTTTCATGAGCTTGCTGAGCACGTTAAAGTTCGGGGAGCGGAATTCCGGCCATTCGGTTACAATAAGCAGGGCATCGGCATCGATCAAAGCATCGTACTGATCGTTGGCGTAGGTAATTTTATCGCCTAAAATATGATGCGCTTCTTTCATGGCAACCGGATCGTAGGCTTTCACATGACAACCGGCTTCCAGAAGCCTGTCAATTATAGTAAGCGATGGCGCTTCGCGCATGTCGTCGGTTTTCGGCTTAAAGGAAAGGCCCCACAAAGCAAAGGTTTTTCCGGCAATATCGCCCTGAAAGTGCTTGTAAACCTTATTGAAGAGTACGTTTTTCTGATTTTCGTTTACCGCCTCTACTGACTTCAGGATCTTCATTTCATAGCCATTATCGCAGGCCGTTTTAATAAGAGCCTTTACATCTTTCGGGAAACAGGAACCGCCGTAACCAATACCCGGATAAATGAATTTATTTCCGATACGGGCATCGGAGCCAATGCCTTTGCGCACCATGTTCACGTCGGCGCCCATAATTTCGCACAGGTTGGCAATATCGTTCATGAAGCTGATCTTGGTAGCCAGCATGGAGTTAGCCGCATATTTGGTCATTTCCGCGGAAGGAATATCCATGAAAATGATCGGGTGACCATTTAATAAGAATGGCTTATATACACGCTGCATAATTTCTTCGGCCCGTTCGCTTTCAATCCCAACCACAATGCGGTCCGGTTTCAGGAAATCGTCGATGGCAGCGCCTTCTTTCAGGAATTCCGGGTTGGAGGCAACATCAAAATCGAAAGGCATTTCGCGGATCTGTAATTCCTCTTCAATGGCGGCGCGTACCTTTCTGGCTGTACCTACCGGCACCGTACTTTTGGTAACGATTACCATGTAGTTATTCATGCTGCGGCCAATAGCACGAGCAACAGCAATCACATGTTTCAGGTCGGCACTTCCATCGCCATCCGGAGGGGTTCCCACCGCAATAAAGGCCACATCGGCTCCTTTAATGCTTTCGGCTAAGTCGGTAGAAAAATATAGTCTGTTCTTGGAAGTGTTCCGAACCACCATTTCCTCCAGGCCGGGTTCGTAAATCGGCAGAATACCCAATTTCAGATTATCGATCTTCCGTTGATCGATATCGATGCAGGTAACCTCCATACCTACTTCTGCCAGGCAAGTGCCTGTTACCAGCCCTACATACCCGGTACCTATTACTGCTATTTTCATATTTTTTCTGGCTTTAAGTTTAATTAAAATCCGCTGCTAAAAGCAGTAAAAAAACAGAACACTTATTAGGTAAGCCTATTGCATCCACTTTTTCCACCAGTGCTGGAACACGATCAAACCCCAGATGCGGGCGTGAATGTCTTCCGGGTTGTTGGAAAACAATTTTGCTTTCAGCTTCCGGATCTCGTCCACGTCGAATAAGCCTTGGGCTTCAATAAACTGGTCCGAAAGCAATTCATCCGTGATCAAAGGCCGGAGCTCGTTGCGGAACCATTTCAGCAAAGGCACTTCAAAACCGTGCTTCGGGCGCTTGTAAAGCTCTTCGGGCAGCATCGGCCGGAAAGCGTCCTGCACGATCTTCTTTTTCATCTTGCTGTCTATCTTCGAAGACTCCGGCAAGGTAAAGGCAAAGTTCACCACGTTGTAATCCAGGAACGGCGTGCGCACCTCCAGGCTGTTGGCCATACTCATCAGGTCCACTTTGGGAAGCATATCGTTCTGTAAAACCAGATGCATATCCGTGTAAAGCACTTCGTTTATATCGCCATCCTGGTGAATGTGTTCCAGAATTTTCTTCCTGCGTTTTAGGTACAACCGCTTGCCCAGCGTTTTTGTTACCGATTTTTTAAAGAGCTTTTTTGCATCTTTTTCATCGGTAAAGGTAGCCAGCTGCCAGTAGCGGTCTTTATTGGAAAGCGTCATGCCCTTGGCGAAGCGCTGGAACTGACGCACTTTATTACCAATGAACGAGTTACGCGATTTCGGCAATACATCCCAGAGCGGAGAAAGCGCCAGCAGCGCTTCGGCTTTAAAGCCGCCCTGTCGCATCAGGTAATCGCCCATGTGCTTGTTGTAGCCCGCAAAAAGTTCGTCAGCGCCGTCTCCCGATAAGGCAACGGTAACCTTCTCGCGCGTCCGTTTGCTCAGAATATTCACGGCCAGAGCTGAGGAATCGGCGAAAGGCTCGTCGATGTAATTCAGCACGTCGAAAATATGGTCGTAAAGGTCGTTATTGGTAAGCGAGAAAACGGTGTGGTTGGTCTTGTATTTATCGGCTACCAGTTTGGCGTACTTCGTTTCGTCGAAGAAAGGCTCGTCTTTATAACCGATCGAGAATGTATTCAGGTGTTCGGTATGGCGGGAAGCCAAGGCCACGATTACGGAGCTGTCGATGCCGCCGCTCAGGAATGCGCCCAGCGGCACGTCGGAGATCAGGCGGCGCTGCACGGCTTCATCCATGAGCTTTACCAGCTCCTTTTGTTGCTGGTCGTAGCTGAGCGGATTGTTTTTAACCTTCTTTTTATCGTAAGGGATCTTGTACCAGGCTTTGGTCATGATCTTCCCGTTCCGGATGTGCAGGTAATATCCCGGACGCAATTTTTTCACCCCTTTAAAGATAGAGGCCGGCCCCGGAATATAATTCAGCTGCAGGTAATTATAAAGCGATACCAGATCGAGTTTGCGGGGAATTCCGAAGGCCAGCATGGCTTTCATTTCCGACGCAAAAATCACCTTATCGTTGTCTTTGTAAACCAGCAGCGGCTTAACGCCCATGCGGTCGCGGGCAATGAAAAGGCTTTCTTCTTCGCGGTCGTAAATGGCAAAGGCAAAGAAACCGTTCAGCTTCTTCAGAAAACCTTTTCCCTCGTGAATGTAAAGCTTAAGCAGTACTTCGGTATCGGTTTGCGACTGAAAAGTATGCCCTTTCTCCTGCAGCTTTTTCTTCAGTTCCGGGAAGTTGAAGATTTCGCCGTTGAAAACAATGGTGTACCGGCCGGTTTCGTCGTGCATCGGCTGACTGCCGTCGGCCGTAAGATCGAGAATGGACAAGCGGCGGTGCCCTAAGCCAACACAGGAGCTCACAAAATGGCCCTGCGAATCGGGTCCGCGTTTTTCTATGGCATCGGTCGAAGCTTTCAGGTTGCCAATAAAATGACGACCAGCTTCATTAAAAGCGTATATTCCTGAGATTCCACACATAATAGCCGGCAAAAATACGAGATATTGGGGAAATTAGAATTTATATTTTGAAATCAGGCAGTTCTTTTTAACAGAACGGTATGGAACGCAAACGAAAAAGCCGGGTTGCTATTTTATTCGGAGAATTCTGCCGGAAAAATTAAGGGTGGTAGCGATGGTAAAAACATTGCTTTTCCGGAGCCCGGCATAAGTGGCCGGACTAAAAGAAAGACGGGTCCGGAAACTGGTTTCGGCTTTTTCGCGAATCCCTAAAAACCCGGGAACAAGGTTGATCCGGTGCCGAAGCTTGTAATCCGCAACAAGGCCGGCACTGAAGGAATGATCGGCCAGTTCGTTTTCTTTATAAACTTCTATGCGATCGTTGGCAGCAAATTCCACCCAGCTCCAGCCGGCAAAGGGCTGCACTCTAAGCTTAGCCTTGTCCCATACCCGATAACCGATAGAAGCCTCCAGCAAGGTCATTTTTGAATTCAGATTAGTTTCCCAGTACTGGGTTTGCAGGCGGGTAAAAGCCTGGTTTGTTTCGGTAAATCCCAGGGTTGCGTTCAGCAGCAGCGCTGCTTTTTTATAGCCTACATCTACGCCGGCCACCAGGTTCATTGGATTCCGGAAATACCGGCCAATGTCGCCGGAGCTAGCACTGTAGCCTATTCCGCCATTAACGGCATAACTGATCTTGCTTCGGCGAAGCGGCGGCCATTCTTCCTTAGGGATTGTTAAAAGCTGGTTTTCAGTATAGACCAGATATTGCTGCACTCCAATGGCATCCTGCCCGTTTCGGGTCTGCTCCGCGAACCGGGAAATTTCAAAATCCAGCTGATCTGACAAACGGTTTAAAATCGGCTTGGCCTGAGAAATATTCCGGATCCGGTAAAGTTCAGATTGCAGCCGCCGGTCATGAACTTCTATCAGGTTAAAAACGGCCTGGTTATATTTCAGAAGCGTTTCGTCTTTTTCTCCCGTCCGGAACCAGGACCGATACTGATCCATGTAGCTATAAGTGTGGAGCCAGAAAATGGTGGTATCGTCTTTATAGGACTTCTCCGGCAGATACCCGAGCTGGTAATCCAGAGCCGACTGCTGGTCGGTATTTTTGGGCGGCCGTCCCTGAAAATCTGAAATGGTTAACCTCCCTTTTTCCCACTGCTTCTGATACGGTTTCAGTTCCAGTTTCCCATACTCCTGTCCTATAGCAGCGAAGGGCAATAAGGCCGCAAGAAGAAAACAGGAAAGGCTTTTAAACATCATGGCAAAAGGCAGGACAGTGTTAATAAATACCGCTTTCGTTTTGCTTTGTTTATTTTAACTGATTTATTAGGCTTTAGGAAACCCAATTTAAAACCGTAAGCAGAAACAAAAATGCTATGGCTTCCTGCCGAAAAGATGCTCAAAGGCATTTATTTTCAAACCTTCATTGCCGTCTGCTTTAGCTGATGGAAAGCAGGATGTTTAAATAGCAGTAAAATGGGTTAGGCTAAAGCAATATTATCTACCCAAAATCCGTCAGCTAAAGCAGACGGCAATGAAATGAATAGTCACATGGAAGTTTTGCGTAAGGGCAATAGTTACCCATACAACTTACTCAACTTCAGCAGTGACAGATAAACCCCGTCAATTACTTTGGCCATCCGGAAAAGATCGAGCGTTTCGATGGTATCGGTAGATTCGTGGTAGCCGGACCAACAGCGTATCGCTGTGGCCTTGCCCCTACGCCAGCAGACTCCCGAAAAACATAAAAATGGTAGTAAAAAGCTTCATAAAAGTAGAATTCTGGAACAAACTGCTTAGCACCCGGAGCTGTTAAGATACAAACTGTTAATATCCGATACAGCTTAATAAAGCTTCTTGCTCTTAACTATCCGGCTGAAAATGTAGGGAGCCAGGGTAAGGCAGATAGAAGTTCCTTTCAGGGTATGGTCATATTTTGCCGGCATAACCGAAATCCGCGCCCTTAGTCCGTAATCGGCAATCTCCTTGGGGTTAAAAGCGCTTGGCAGCAACCAGATCCGTTTCCGGAATTTAAAATCTATATTTAACCCGGCATAAAAAGCGGATGTATTGTTTATGCCATTTAAATATTGATTTCGCGGTTGAATGCCTAAAGCAGCAACTCCGACGAAAGGTGTAAATCTTACTTTATTTTTATCGGCTGCAATAAAACCGTAGGAAACCCCAGCCTGTAGCATGGAAGTCTGCATACCCACTTCCCATTGGGGGCGTTTCAAATATTGCCGGTCTATCTGATTGAAGCCAAGCGAAAGGTCCAAGTTCAAAAGCGAACGCTGGTAAGCCAAAGCCAGATTATATTCCCAACCAAGCGGGTTGGTAAAATGCCTGCCCAGCGTTCCGCCAAGACCCCGGTAGCCAAAACCCAGATGCGTCCCACACCCGAAACCTGCAGTTCTGAATTCAGGCTGGGTAGTTTTGCCTGTAACCTGAAGCACCTGCCCGGTACTATCCAGAAAAGCATTTACTAGGGTTGCATTCCGGCCGTTTTCTGCTGCGGTTTGAAATTGATCCATGGCATTCTTCAGGTTCATGAGCGTTCTGCCAGCGGCCCAATGCGCATCGCGGCTTCGGATCGGGCTTTTTAGTTCTGCCTGCAATTCCCGCCGGTGAATTTCCAGCAAATTGAATTTTGCCTGATTAAACTTCAATTCCCCTTCGGTTTTAACAGCATCGTTTACCCAGCTTCGGTTTACATCCACGAAGCCATAAACCTGATAAATAAAAAAGGTAGAATCCGCAAATCTTACTTTTCCGGGGGAGTAAACCAGCTGGTAATTTAGCTCCGAGCCAATGGCATTTGATGGTAATATTCCCTGAAAATCGTTCCAGGTAAGCGCGCCCTGCTCCCATTGTTTCTGGTGCGGCTTCAGTTTAAAAGCCTGCATTTGTGCCTGGGCCAGCAAACTCCAAAACAGTAGCAAAATGGCAGCAAAAAGTTTCATAAAAGTTGATGAAGGATTTCTCACTATCGACACCATCGGTTTTAGCTTTGATGCACCACCAATAATAACTTTAATCCCAAAGAAAAAAGCAATTTCATAACTACTGCTTTTTGCGGCGGAGAAGATAAGAATGGGCAAGTGAATTACCGATTATGCTTTCATTTGAAAATAATTCATAACCTTGAGCTTCGAATTTGTTTATTGCGGAATAAGCTGCATTTAAGGTACTTTTCTCATTCTTAACAGCTTCCTGAATTCTTTCCTTTCCTTGTTCAAATATTATCAGGGTTCCATTATTATTATAAACAACAGTTACATATTCATAAACAGCCTTACTCTCCGGTTTCGCATTTGAAAACGCTACCAGAAACGATCCAAAAACTACCAGTAAAGCAAGCATTAAAAAATTACGGTTCTGCATTTCTTTTAAATTATAGTTGAAATGCAAATTACGTTATTTCCGCCGTCTTCCCTTCTCATCGAAATGTTTGCTGATGTGTTTTTCGGTAAAATAGATCTGCATTACTACCGTCAGGATAACCAAGGCAATACCGGCCAGCCCACCAGTAACCGGCGACGGCGGCAGCACAAACGTAATCACGCCCACTCCCACCAGCAAAGCCCCCATTTGGATCATGAGCTTTGCCGCAAATTGGTTAGCCGATTGCCAGGTTTCCGGGTTCCGCATGGAAGAAGAAGTGCGGTAACCGTAGATCGAATTGATATCTTTCGGCGGAAAGAACTTAAAAACCAGCCCCATCAGCACAAACGGAACCCCGGTAACTAAAGCAATAATGGCAAGCTGGTTCATTTTTTAAGATTTGGAAATTTGAAGATGTGAAAATTTGAAAATGAATAATTAAGGAAACGAAAACGGTAGCTTCTGGATTAAGAAAATTAAAGAACGTAATTTCCATTCAATTTTATCAACCAACAATTCTGCTTAGTGGAAAGGGCAATTCTTTCTTCTGAATACCAGATCAAGCAAAATTTAACCGGCAACATTTTCAAATCTCCAAATCTTCAAATTTTCAAATCTAAAAGATTTTCCCCGGGTTCATAATCCCGTGTGGATCGAATACTTTTTTAATGCCCCGCATCAGGTTCAGTTGCACTTCGCCCAGGGCAATGCCGATGTAAGGTTTTTGCACCAATCCGATACCGTGTTCGCCGGAAATGGTGCCGCCCAGCTTTACGCACAAGGCAAAGATTTCCTTTATACCTTCGGTCAGTTTGTTATTCCAGTCATCGTCGCTCATGTCGCCTTTTATGATGTTTACGTGCAGGTTTCCGTCGCCGGCGTGGCCGTAGCAAACCGATTTAAACCCGTAGCGTTTGCCAATTTCTTTTACGCCCTTCAGCAATTTTGGCAGTTCCGCGCGCGGTACTACGGTGTCCTCTTCTTTGTAAACCGAATTGTACCGCACGGCATTGGCTGCATTCCGGCGAAGTTTCCAGAGTTCGGTTTTCTGGGCTTCCGTATCGGCCAGCAGGAGCTCGCCGATGTTGTAGTTTTGCAGTAATTCGTAGAGTTGTTCGGCTTCTTTGTACAGTACATCCAGGTCGTTTCCGTCAAGTTCTATTAACAAATGCGCCAGAATATCCGCCGGAAGGTCAATTTCAATTTTCAGGTATTCTGCCGCCCATTCAATCGCTTCGCGTTCCATAAACTCCAGCGCCGAAGGAATTAAACCCAAGCGAAAAATTTGCGAAACGGCCGCGGCCGCCGCTTCCTCTTCCCGGAAAGGCACCAGCATCAGAATGTTTTTGGTCGGGTAAGGAATTAAGCGGAACACGATCCGGGTAATAATGCCTAGCGTGCCTTCGCTGCCGATCATGAGTTGGGTCAGGTTGTAGCCGGTCGCATTTTTCAGTACGTTGGCGCCGGTCCAGATAATTTCGCCGGTCGGCAAAACCACCTGCAGGTTCAGTACATAATCTTTCGTTACGCCGTATTTTACCGCTTTCGGTCCGCCGGAAGATTCGCTCAGGTTTCCGCCTAAAAAACAGCTGCCTTTGCTGGCCGGGTCCGGCGGGTAGAACAAGCCTTTTTCCTGCACCGCCTGCTGAAAAACCTCGTTTATCACGCCAGGCTCCACGGTTGCCTGCAGGTTCCGCTCGTCGATCTCGATAATTTTATTCAGCCTTTCGGTAGAAATAACCACCCCGCCGTGCACCGGCAGCGCGCCGCCGCTCAAACCTGTACCTGCGCCGCGCGGCGTAACCGGAATAAAGTTTTCGTGGCAGAGGGTTACAATTTGCGCAATTTGTTCCGCGTTAGCCGGTTTAAGCACCACTTCCGGAAAATACTTCAGGTCTTCGGTTTCGTCGGAAGCATAGCGGTGAAAGTTCTCATGTTCGGCCACCAGCATAAACTCCTCGCCCACGATGGTGCAGAACTGGTTTAAAAGGGTATCGGAAACGGGGGAAAAAGTCATTTTTGAAAAACGGGTTTTTACTTTAACTTTAGACCATGGTTCAAATTCATTTCCGAAGGCTTAACGGCTCCGGGAGTGAAATTTAAGCCGGCGCTAAAGTTGGTAATCTGAAAAAGCTAAGTTATGGGTTTACGTGCGTTAATTAAAAAATATCCCTTATTTCTCGTAATCGCGTTGCTTGCCTTTGCCTCCTGCCGTTCGTTCCATTTAAAATCTGAAGGCCCGGTTTCTTCCGACGATGTGGAACAACAACAACTGGCCCGCGAATTTAAAAAGCTGGAAAAGAAAGCCGCCCGCCAGGCTAAAAAAGACATCTGGCGCACCGAAAAACGGAAATCGAAAATTGCCAAAAACCGGAGCAACCCGAAGATCGATAAAGTGATCAGCGTGGCCCGCTCTTACCGCGGCACGCCCTATAAATTCGGCGGCACCACCCGCATCGGCATCGACTGCTCCGGTTTACTGTGCCAGAGCTTCAATGCCATCGATTATAAATTACCCCGCAACTCCACCGAACAAAGCTATGTAGGCCCCACCGTGCGGGAAAAAGACCTGCAGAAAGGCGACCTCGTATTTTTCAGCGCTTCCCGCGGCAGCAACCAGATTACGCACGTAGGTTTGGTAACCGAAGTAAGAAAACCTCAGGAAGAAGTTATGTTCATTCATTCCTCCACCCGCCTGGGCGTAATTGAAGACAACCTCTACGGCGGCTACTGGCGTAACCTCTACATCAAAGCCGTTCGCCCAAGCCTCTGATTTTCAGTTCCTAAATTAATCCATTCTTTTACCCATAAAATTCTAACAAAAGTCAACCTTTAAAATTTGCATAGGTTTTTAGAATAGAGAACGGGCCATTTTGTCCTGACTTTATGCTGTGCCTATGAAAAAGCTTTACCCAATTCTTACCTTTCTTCTGGCTTTCTTTTTTTTAATTCCTGAAAGCCGGAGCCAAACCCCCACCACCGCCGCCCTTTCCGGCGTAATTACCGATGAAAGGGGCGAAACCCTGCCCGGCGCTACCGTAATTGCCATTCACACGCCCACCAACACCCAATATGTAGCTTCCTCCAATTCCGACGGCCGCTACAATATCCAGAACATGCGCATCGGCGGGCCTTATACCGTCCGGGCCACGTTCGTAGGTTTCCAGGACCAGGTACAAACCGGCATCAACCTGCGCCTGGGCGATATTACCCGCCTCGATTTCCGCATTTCCGAAACCACCACCACGCTGGGCGAAGTGGAGGTTGTTTCGGAACGCAACGCGGTGATCAGTTCCGAACGAAGCGGGGCTGCTACCAATATTTCAACCAAAGCCATTGAGCGGTTGCCCACCATTTCCCGGAGCTTTCAGGATTTTACCCGCCTTACGCCCCAGGCCAGCGGCAACTCTTTTTTAGGCCGGAGCAACCGGTTCAACAACATCCAGATAGACGGCGCCTCGAACAACGATCTTTTCTCGGCTTCCGGCTCCACGAGCGGGGCTCCGGGCGCGGGCGCGGGCACCAACCCTATCAGTTTAGATGCTATTGAAGAATTTCAGGTGGTACTTTCGCCTTATGATGTGCGCCAGGGCCGCTTCAGCGGTGGCGGCATTAACGCCGTAACCCGAAGCGGCACCAACGATTTCAGCGGGTCGGCTTTCTTTTTCGGCCGCAACCAAAACACTGCCGGCAAAAGCCCCGAACCCGATGCCAGCGGCAACCGCACCAAACTCAGCAAATTCAAAGATTACCAGACCGGCTTCCGCCTGGGTGGCCCCATCCTTAAAAACAAGCTTTTCTTTTTTATAAACGGGGAAATCACCCGCCGCACCGAACCCCTGGTTTTACGGGTAGGCAATCCCGGCGAAACCGGCACCGATGTGGTCGGCTTTGTGAATACCAACCAACTGGCCCAGATAGACAGCGTTTTCCGGAACAAATACGGCTACGACCCGGGAAGCTCCGGCGACGTGATCCGCGATACGGAAAGCAACAAACTCTTTGCCCGCCTCGACTGGAACATCACCAACAACCACCAGTTAACCCTCCGCCATAATTTTGTAGATGCCTCTCAGGATGAAATAACCCGGGGCCAGACCGAATTCCGCTTCAGCAATAACGGCTACCAGTTTACCAGCCGCACCAATTCCACGGTTCTCGAACTGAAAAGTCGTTTTTCCAACCGTTTTTCCAACAACCTGCTCCTGGGTTATTCCACCATCCGCGACCGCCGCGAACCCTTCGGCAGCCTGTTCCCTTCGGTTACCATTGCCGTGGGCAACGGCACGGTGGTAGCCGGCAGTCAGCGGAGTTCCACCCAGAACAAGCTCGATCAGGACGTACTCGAAATTACCGACAACTTCAGCATTTTTGCCGGCAAGCACATTGTAACCGTAGGTACCAGTAACGAAATCTTCCGCTTCGATAACCTCTTTATAAACGATGCCAACGGCCGCTACGATTTTCCCAGTCTGGCCGATTTCTTTGCCGGCGTTTCCACAAGCCGCGATTATCGTTACCGGCAGCAGTACGTAATTCCCGGCCGCAACCGCTCTGCAAAATTCAGTGCCGCCCAGTTCGGCATTTATGCTCAGGATGAATACAGCGTATTGGATAACCTGCGGATAACCGGGGGCATCCGGGCTGATATTGCCGCGTATTTCAAAGAACCGACTTATAACCCGCGGGTAGAGGAATTATTCGGCCGAAGAACCGACAAACTTCCTCCTTCCAAAGTACAGTTCTCCCCTCGCTTAGGCTTTAACTGGGATGTTTTCAATAACCAGAAATCGCAGCTTCGGGGCGGCGTGGGCTTGTTTACCGGCCGGCCGGCTTACGTCTGGATCGCCAACCAGTTCAGCGGCACGGGCATGGATATCGCTTCGGTAGACCTTCGCGGCAACTCCAACCCGCCTGCGCCGCCTTTAGATCCTTCCGTGCCCGATTCCCTCGCCAATTTACCGGGAACCATTCCGCGCACCAGCATTGCCGTTACCTCGCCCGATTTTAAAAACCCCCAACTGCTGCGCGCCAATTTAGCCGTAGATCAGAACCTAGGCGCCGGCTTTGTATTCACCCTGGAAGGTATTTACTCCAAAACCCTGAACGACGTGTTGCCTCGCGACCTAAACCTGGTGGAACCGACCGGCACCCTGCCCGGCGACGGCCGTCCGGTTTTCCCGAACAACCGCAACGTTACCACCGAATATTTCAACGTAATTGAACTGGGTAATACCAAAAAAGGCTACCAGTACAGCATTACCGCCCAGTTGCAGAAGCAATTCACCAAAGATTTCTTTGCCATGGCGGCTTACACCTACGGACAGGCCCGCGACCTTTATTCCGGCACCAGTTCCACCGCTGTTTCTACCTGGGAATTTAATCCGCACGTACTGGGGCCGAACAACCTGACCCTCTCCTACTCTAATTTCGATGTGCGGAGCCGCGTAATCGCCACGGGCTCCTACCGGAAAGAATACCTCAACCACCTGGCAACCACCGTTTCCCTGTTTTATAATGGTCAGAGCGGGCAAGCCTTTTCCTACACCTATTACGGCGGCGACATCAACAACGACGGCGGCCAGAACTTCAGCAACTCCAACGACCTGATCTACATTCCCCGCAACCAGGACGAAATTATCCTGTCTACGGCCAGCGCCAACGACCCGCGCACTACCGGCCAGATCTGGAGCGAACTGAACGCCTTTATTGAGAACGACAAATACCTGCGGGAACACCGGGGCCAATACGCTGCCCGCAACGGCGCCCGCGCACCTTTTCAGCACCGCTTCGACCTCCGGATCATGCAGGACATCTTTACCAAGATCGGGGAAAAAGACCATACCCTGCAACTTACCGTTGACGTGACCAACATCGGCAATTTATTTAACCGCAACTGGGGCCGCGACTATTTCATCCTGAACGAAAACTTCGGCCTGATCCGGTTTATGGGCGCGGAAGGTCCGGGCGGCCGGCCTACCTTCACCTTCGGCGACGGTGTAAATCCAAGTCCGCGGGTAGGTTACCAGGTAAGCCAGCTGGCTTCGCGGTGGCAGGCACAATTCGGGGTTCGCTACTTATTTTAAAATCTCGCCTTATTTCTCAGCTATGAAAACTTTGTTACCTTATATAAATAAGCTGGGCTTTCTGCTCATGCTTCTCATCTTTACCAACGCCTGCGACGAACCCGATTACCCGGATCCCAACCTGAATGCCCCGGCCGCCCAAACCAACCTGCTGATCGTGAACGCTGCCCCGGGCACCACCGCCAGGGTTTCCCTGGAAAATCAGGAAATAAATGCCGGGCTGCCTTATACCGGAATTCACAATAACGGCTACTTCCAGACCACCGGCGGCCAGCGGCTCATCGGGTTTGAAGTTCCCGGCAACCCGGTACCTTTGGTGGGAGCCCGGCAGGCCTTTAACGCAAATGCCAGTTACACCATTTTCTTAACCGACGCCACCACCCGTCCAGCTTCGGGATCTGACCGGGGCGGCGTCCGCACCCTGGTGGTACCCGATAACCTGGAAGCGCCCGCCGCCGGAAAAGCCGGCTTACGCTTTCTGAATCTGGCGCCCGGCGCATCGAGCATGAGCTATGGCTTGTTCAACACCCTGTCGGTGCCGGCGCAAAGCATATTACCCACCAGCAAAACCTTTACCACCAAGGCCGGCACTACCGGCACCCTGAACAACCTGCATTTGCGTAGCTTCCGCGAGGTTTCCAAAACCCTGACCATTACCAACCCGGACAATACCCGCGAAACCTTTACCGAACCCCTCACCAATTTTACCAGCGTAGATCCCGGCACTTACAGCCTCGATGCCCGCGCTTCGGCGGTCGGTTTGCCGGTGGCTACGCTGCCCAACGTTACACTGGAACCCGGCAAACTTTACACCATTTACCTCTACGGCATGAACGGTGACCCCAATACGCCTTTGCGTTTAGGAATAATTCAACATAACTAACGCTATGATTATGAGGCAAAAAAGTCACTAAGCCCGAATTCGACAAAAATTTATTAATAAAAAGATGCTTAAAAGTTTGAGTTTTTAAAATTCGTTAGTAGTTTTGCAACGCAATAGCACAAAGGAATTTACTCAGCTGGAGAAAACGTCCTGAATGCTTTCGAAAAGACCATCGGTTCAACTCCGATAATCTCCATCGAAATTGCAAAATTTGGGGGATTAGCTCAGCTGGCTAGAGCGCTTGCATGGCATGCAAGAGGTCATCGGTTCGACTCCGATATTCTCCACCAAAAGCCTGATCAGAAATGGTCAGGCTTTTTTTTGTTTATGGGGGCTTTCTTTTTAATTCTTTTTTATGAGACCGAAATATTACATAGGCCATACTGAAGACTTTTAGAACATCATTAAAACCAAAACTCCGGTAGAAAAAAATCAAAAACAGGCGGTCCCGTGCAATTTAAATATCTTTGTTTTAAAATATTCAAAAGAAAAAAGGCATTTCAGAGTCAATCATAAAGGGAAAAGTATGAATCAATTTTTAATTGGCTTTTTAATCTTGTGTTCTCCAACTTTACTATCAATTATCTTCTTACTAGTTTTCTATAAAAGTAAAAGAATTAAAATTGCACTTGTCTTAAATAACATCCTGTGGCTAATTCACACATTTATATTTAGTTCAGGTTTAACAGGCATTTACAGTAGTGATATTTATCCTTTCATCCTTGTATGGGTGCCTATAACTGTTATCTTGGGCTTAACGATATTTAAAACAGTTTCGAAGTAAACTCGTCCTTTGGACATACTAAAAGTCTGATCAGAAATGGTCAGGCTTTTTTTGCTTTACACCTACCGTTTTCCATTTTTTACCTCTCCGAAACGTCCGAAACGAATAAGAAACAGAGCCTTGTCCAGTAAAATCTGCCCTTTACAGGCAAGCTCCCAAGCCCTACCCGCCGCAAGCTATTCCAGCAGAAATTTTTATTTAAAACTAGTCTAAATAAGAAAAACATTTTACCTTTACTCCGCTTATTAAGACTAAATGTAAATAACTATGAAAAATATATTTACGCGGTTTCCCTTGCTTACCCTTGCCTGTGGACTGATTGTCATGAGTTCCTGTAAAAAGGACGACGACAAAGTTGAACCAACTCCTCAGCCGCTGCCATACGCAGTGCCTGCTACCTATAATTTTGCAGGGACAGATTTTACCAGCTCTACCAACCGCATTAAAATGGCAGTGGAATTAAACTCCTACCTGGGTTCAGCCACCAACACAATATTAAGCCAGTCTAAAGCCGATAACTTATTCAACAACACCAATGCGCCGTTTGCCAATGCGGAATTAAACACCTCCGGCGTGAACCTGGCAGAGAAAACGGCCGATGCAAGCGTATATAAAGGTTTTATCGATCAGCAGGTTATTACCAGCAACTCTAACTCAACTCCGGCCGCGAATGGCACTGCTGGTTATGTACCGCGCGGTTCCGGTAAAATATTAGTTAACCCGCAAGGTCTGGAATACAACCAGGCGGTAGCCAAAGGCATGATGGGCAGCCTGTTCTTTAAAGAAGCCATGGCAATTATGGCCGACATTAAGAACCAGGATAATGCAAACCAGATCAACGGCGCCACAGCCATGCAACGCAAGTGGGACGAAGCCTTCGGTTACCTGGCCATCCCAACAGACTATGATTCGGCTAAAGTTTATCAGAACACAGACCAGAACAGACCACTCTTGTGGGGCGGTTATTTACGCGAAAGAGGCCGGCCAATAAAAGCAGGTGGTCTTCTTTTTGAGGCATTCCGGAAAGGCCGGGCAGCAATCGGCGCCAAAGACTACGCTGTTCGCGACCAACAAGTTAAAACGATCCAGGAAACCTGGGAAAGACTGGCCGGCGCCGCTGCTTTAGCTTACGTAACTTCTCCCCAGGCATCCACCGCTGATCTTGGAAGCAAGTTCCACGCACTTTCCGAAGGCTACGGTTTTGTACTTTCTTTAAAATTCCGTCCAGCCGGAAGCAAACTGACCGAGGCGAATTACCAGAAGCTGCTCTCTATTATGGAAACTAATTTTTATACGTTGGTTAATGAGCCCAACTACACCAAATTAAAGGAAGCTGAAGCTATTTTAAGAAGCACTTATAACCTGTAATGCTATTCTTTTTCTCCTGTAAACGGAAACTCCCGGCAATTTTTATTCCCGGGAGTTTCCGTTTATAAAAAAACCAATGGCTAAGGGCATCCGGATGGCGTAAAAGTTTGATTCCATGTTTGGTTAACGTAATTTTGCAGCCCGTTTAATAACTGACATTCAGCTTTCAAGGAAATTCTAATCCGGAATTGGACATTAGCCGCAAAAACCATTTTACCAACCGCTAATTGTGAAATACCTGCTCAGCGCAACCCACTTTAAGTACCTTACCATGAAATTATCCGGAAGAAAGTTAATGACGGCGTGGCTTACGGCAATTACCCTGCTCGTAACGGCCTGTAAGGAGAACAATAATTCCCAGGTGGTGCCGGAAACCGGCTTCGATAAAACGGCCATGCTGACCAATTACGCCGACAGCCTGATCATTCCTGCTTATTCCGGTATGCAGCAGCAGCTGCAGGTACTGGAGCCGGCCGTTAATGCCTTTCTTGCTAACCCAACGGCTGCCAATCAGCAGGTCCTGAAACCGGTATTTAAAGATGCTTACCTCCAGTTCCAGCGGATCGCGGTTTACCAGCTTGGCCCGGCCGAAACGGTAATGCTGAACAACTTCCTGAACATGTTCCCGGCCAATACCGCCACCATCGAAAACAACATCAGCCGCGGAAGCTACGACCTGACCGGTAATTTATCCGTCGATCAACAAGGCTTTCCGGCGCTGGACTACCTGCTGTTCTCACCTGATGCGGTGCAGCAATTAAATGATCCGAACAGCGCCAACCGGAAAAAATACGTGCAGGACCTGATGACCCGGATGAAATCACTGACCGGTACGGTGCTTACCGAATGGAACAACTCCTACCGCGCGCAATTCATTGGCAACACCAAAGCCGATGTTGGTAGCCCGCTTGGATTCATGATAAACCGCTTTGCCTTTGAAATGGACCAGCTGAAAGGCCCCCGGATTGGCTGGCCGTTTGGCAAGCAGTCGGGCGGGATTGTTTTTGCCGACAAATGTGAAGCCTATTATTCCGGAATTTCCAGAGACCTGGCCGTAGAAAACCTTTCCAGCCTTAAAAAAGCCTATATGGGCGGAAATGGCTCCGGCATAGACGATTACCTGGTTGCCCTGAAAAAAGAGCAGCTGAATACAGATGTCCTGAACCAGTTCGATCTGACCATCAATAAACTGAAAGCCATTCCGGACCCGCTGTCTGCTTCGTTTACCAATAACCCCGCCCAGGTAGATGCCGCTTACCGGGAGATCCAGACCTTGCTTACGCTCCTAAAAACGGATGTTGCTTCTGCTACCGGGGTACGGATAACCTACCAGGATAGTGATGGTGACTAACGGGAAAAGTGGTTCCTTTTCCGGGGAAGCCTGGCTGAAAGGCTTACAGCGGCCGGTTCATATTGCGCCGCTCGTTATGTTCCGGATTTTGTTCGGACTCATGATGTTTGCCAGCATGGTCCGTTTCTGGATGAAAGGGTGGATCACGGAATTGTACGTAAAGCCTTCCTTCTATTTTCCCTATCCGGGCTTTGAGTGGGTGCGCCCCTTGGGAGAGACCGGAATGCATTTACTCTTTGCCCTTATTGCGCTATCGGCTTTGCTGGTGGCGCTTGGCTTGTTTTACCGGGTTGCCATAACGCTTTTCTTTTTAACGTTCACGTATGTGGAGCTGATCGACAGCACCAATTACCTGAATCACTATTACTTCATTAGCCTGGTGAGCTTTCTGCTGATCTGGCTGCCCGCCAACCGCTATTTTTCCCTCGACGTTCGGTTAAACCCGGAAATCCGGCAGGAGATTGTACCGCGCTGGATCGTGGGCGTGTTCCGCCTGCAACTGGGAATGGTATATATCTTCGCCGGTATTGCCAAACTGAATCCGGACTGGCTCCTGGAGGCCCTGCCCTTGAAGATCTGGCTGCCGGCCAAAAGCCACTTACCAATTATCGGCAACCTTATGTATGAAGCCTGGGTGGCTTACCTGTTCAGTTGGTTCGGGGCAATTTACGACCTGTTTATTGTCTTCTTTCTGTTGAACCGGAAAACAAGGCCAGTGGCATACGGGTTTGTACTGCTATTCCATCTGGCAACCGCAATCTTCTTCCCGGGCATCGGCATGTTCCCTTACGTCATGATCGTTTCCAGTCTGGTATTTTTCCATGCGGGTTTTCATCAGAAAATTATAGCGTTTTTGAGCGGATTGACCGGCCGATCTTTAGCAGCTCCTTCTTATACTTCCAAACAGCAGCATTTTAAACCTTACCTGCCGGTTTTATTAGGAATTTATTTTCTGTTGCAGGCGGCTATTCCTTTCCGGTATCTTTTATATCCGGGGCATCTGTTCTGGAACGAAGAAGGCTTCCGTTTTTCCTGGCGGGTAATGCTGATGGAGAAATCCGGGAATACTTTTTTTTACGTGAAAGAGCCTTCCACCGGGAAAACCTACGAAGTGAGCAACTCTAAATTCCTAACGCCTTTGCAGGAGAAAATGATGAGCACCCAGCCGGATATGATCCTGCAGTATGCCCATTTTTTGGCCGAAACTTATGCCCAGCGCGGCATTAAAGACCCGGAGGTATATGTGGAGTGTTTTGTTGCCTTGAACGGGGAACGGTCACGCCTGTTTGTAGATAAAACGGTAAACCTGGCAAAGCAATCGCTTGGCTGGAACCATTATAACTGGGTTTTGCCTTACCGGCAGCCTGAATAAATACTTGAATGAAGTACATTTTTCTTTTTCTGTTCGCTTTGCTTGCCGCTGTTGCTCAGGCCCAGCAGTTAAAAATAAGCGGGACCATTAAACTGGAAGGGGTTGCCATTGAAGGCGCAACGGTATTGCTGCAACCCCGCAATTTACAAACCAGCAGCAAGGAAGGCGGTTATTTCCAGTTCAGCTCCTTACCGGCCGGCAATTACGAAGTGGTGGTTACTTATTTTGGAGCAAAGGAATACCGCAAACGGGTGGCGCTGACCAACGAAGATGTTACGCTGCAGGTAACGCTGACGAGTGCAGATCCCACGTATTTAAACGAAGTTACCATTACCCATGCTACCGAACAAGCCGGCGGAAACCTCCGGCAGGTGGAAGGCGTTGCGATCTATGCCGGCAAGAAAACCGAAGTGATCCATATCGGTAACATTAACGCGAACCTGGCAACAAATAATGCCCGGCAGGTTTACAGCCGCATCGCCGGCCTTAATATTTACGAAAACGATGGCGGCGGCATTCAGCTGGGAATCGGCGGCCGGGGACTTAATCCCAGCCGGGTTTCCAACTTCAACACCCGCCAGAACGGCTACGATATCAGCGCCGATGCCTTGGGTTATCCTGAAAGTTACTATACCCCGCCCACAGAAGCCGTAGAGAAAATAGAAATTGTAAGAGGGGCGGCAAGCCTGCAGTACGGCACCCAGTTTGGCGGCCTGATTAATTTCCAGCTAAAGAAAGGCCCTGCCGAAAAACCCTTTACCCTGGTAAGCCGCCAGACCGGAGGCTCCTTCGGCTTCTTCAATTCCTTTAACAGCATAGGCGGCACCGTCGGCAAATTGAATTACTATACCTATTACCAGTACAAAAGAGGCGATGGCTGGCGGCCAAACAGTCATTTCGACCAGCATGGCGCTTATGCCCACGTAGCTTATGCCTTTACCGATAAGTTTAAAGTAACCGGCGAATACACGTTCATGCACTATCTGGCCCAGCAACCCGGCGGCCTGACCGATGCCGATTTCGAAAAAGATCCTTCTATTTCAGTTAGAGATCGCAACTGGTTCCGGGTTAACTGGAATCTGCTAAGCTTATCCTTCGACTACCGTTTCACCGAAAAAACCAAACTGAACTGGCGCACTTATACCTTAAACGCCGGCCGCGAGGCCCTAGGCATTCTTAAGTACATTAACCGCCCCGATCCGGGAGGACCACGGGATATGATGGCTGACAAGTATAACAATTATGCTTCCGAGATCAGGCTCCTCCACCAGTATGCGCTCGTAAAGGAAGTTCCCAGTACGTTCCTGGTTGGGTTGCGCGTATACAAAGGCCTGACAAAGCAAAAGCAAGGCACTGCCGACGAGGGTTCTGGACCGGCCTTCGATTTTGCCCCAACGGAACCCAACCGGACAAACTACACTTTCCCGGGTACCAACGTAGCCGCCTTTGCCGAAAATATTTTCCAGTTATCCGAGAAATGGAACGTTACGCCCGGGGTACGGTTCGAATATATTTCCACCAAAGCAAACGGTTATTACTTCCGGACCATGCGTTTTGTACCGGACGTGAAAGTGCCCGAGAAGAAAGAAAACAACCGGGCCTTTGTGTTGTTCGGCATCGGTACTTCATACGACCTGAGCAAAGGAATTGAAGTGTATGCCAACATTTCCCAGAATTACCGCTCCATTAACTTCAACGACTTACGCATTGTAAACGACAATGCCAAAGTAGACTCCCTCTTAAAAGACGAAACCGGTTATACGTTCGACGGAGGCGTAAGAGGCAAGATCAACGAATGGCTTTACTACGACCTGAGTGTTTTCTATTTAAGGTATAATAACCGCATCGGATCGGTGTTCACCAAAAACACCGACAATATGGTTTACCGTTTGCGGACCAACGTAGCTGACAGCCGCAATGCAGGCTTTGAAAGTTTAGTTGAAGCCGATATTCTGAAAGCGGTAACTCAGGGAAGAAGCCGCTATAAATTATCGGTTTACACCAATTTTTCCGCTATCGATGCCCGTTACATCAACACGCAGGAAACCGCGATCAGCAATAAACTGGTAGAGTTTGTGCCGCCCCTGCTGTTTCGTTCCGGCGTTTCTTTCGGCGACAAGCGGTTTAATATAACGTACCAGTATTCGTATGTAGCTAGGCAGTATTCCGATGCTACAAACGCCGAATTCACCCCAACAGCCGTAGATGGCGTGGTACCGGCCTACCAGGTAATGGACCTCAGCGCCAGCTACGAATGGAAGTGGTTCGGTCTTTTCGCCAGCATGAATAACGTAGCCGATGTCCGGTACTTCACCCGGCGGGCAGATGGTTATCCAGGCCCCGGAATCCTGCCTTCCGACCCCAGAAGCTATTATTTAACGCTGCAGGTGAAATTGTAAAAAACAGGTTTTGATTGGAAGCTATCTCTAAAAAAGCACCTGACATCGTGCCTGTCCCGGAGCATTCCGGGGAGCGCCAGCGAAGGACCTCGTTGACTCTCAGCACTAAAGCTAGATTTAACGTTTTTACTACTAGCTGGCGAGTTGTTTCAGAGCTTCGCTCGCAAGTTCCGCGCTCCCTCGCGCTTACTTGAGCTCAACATGACACCCATTTTTGAGATAGCTCCTAATAACTACGATACCATAGGTCAGGTGTACAATAGGTCGGGTCTCCAAAAGAATAAAAGTTCCTTGCGTAACGTCAGTTTGTAATTCCTGCCTTTTCCAGAATCCGATGGCTATCCCCCTGACAGCCATCTTTCCTACTTTGAAAAGAAGTAAGCCAAGACGCAAATGAAGTTCTGTCGGGGGAAAAAGCCTGGCTGCCCTTATTGCCAATTTGCATAAAGCACACTTTAATGGCATTATAAATAACATACAAAACAAGCATTTTAAAAACGCGATCCCTAACCTGCATTAATCATTATTAAAGAATCCGATTTTTTGCAACACAAGCCAGTTCATAAATACTCAGCCTTTTTTGATTTACATGAGTTTAATGCGGTATTTTCGCCGTTGGCTAAATACACATTACAGAATTCTTATAGCCATAGTTGTCACCCAAACCTACAAGATCTGCTTTAACAAATTGCACATATCAGTAGTATTCGATTTCCGAAAAATAATATTTTGTCGATTCCTATTTTCTTGCAACTTTACCTTCTTTTAGCGTTTAAAGGGTTTCAAGTAGTTAAAAACATAAAAGTGAAAACCAAGAATTTTGTAACCGCAATTCCAGAAGTTACCCCGCCAGAAGTTAAACATAGAAGTTTCACGGTAGACAACTTCCGGTTACTTGGAGCACTAACGGTTATAATCCTTCATACCATCCATTTTGAAGATGTACCTCAGGGCATTTTCTTCGGAATTAAGAACCTGACCCGCTGGGCAGTGCCTTTCTTTTTCCTGGTTAGCGGGTTTTATTTTGAAAAGGCGTATAGCTCGGAACCGGGAATTGCCCTAACTAAAAGACTGAAGAACCTGATCGGGATATTTATAAGCGTCAATATCATTTATTTCTTTTTTTCCCTTTATGAAGGCACCCCGCTTACAGCTAATTTTTCAATCAGTACCTTAATTTTAGGCTTTTATCATCATCTGTGGTTTATCGGAGCCATGATCTTCGGGTATTTGTTTATGTGGTTTGTCCTGGAGCAAAAGCCCTCCGCAAAAGCGCTGCTTACCATTATTGTAGCTTCCTTGCTTTTTGTATTATTTACCGGATCCTATGCGCGGGTATTAGGCCTTTATGAGCCCAACACTGCCTATTCCAGAACTTTAATTGCCATCCCCTTTCTGCTTACCGGCTTCTTTTGCGCCAGGTATAAGCTTTTGAATCGGATCAACTTACCGGTTGCTTTTATCATTACAATAGTTGGAATTTTCCTGCAACTTGCCGAGCCCTTTGTACTTTATTACACAATAAAAGATTTTAGCCCGGTAGGCAATGACCTTCTATTTGGCACAGTATTCTTTTCAATTGGCATGTTTCTGCTGGCAATGAAAATTAATAATCCCAAAGACACCTTAACTACAAAGTTTGGAAGAGATTACTCGCTGTTGCTTTACCTATACCACCCGCTTATCATGGGCCTTTTGCCGTGGGCAGCCTTATCGGGGCATTATAGCTTTTCCTGGTTAAAGCCACTTATTGTTTTTGCTATATGCACCTTCCTGATTGTCTTCCTTGATAAGAAAATGCCTCCGGTTTACCGGTTTATTAATGGCAGTTCCTGGAAATAGTTACCTCTTATGGTAACTAGCCTTTACCATGCGCCAAATGCCCGGTCAAAATTTAACCGGCCGTTATGAATTCCCTTTAAAATTCATTTTATAAATAGATATAAAGTAGAAAATAAATAAGCAGCTTCTTCCCTTTCGAAACCCATTCCGGTCAAAACAGTATCTGTTCTAAACGAAAAACTAAACCAGCAAGACTATGGAATTAAATATCGGTTTATCGCCTGATCAATTGAAAGGCAGCGTGGAGCTGCTCACCAAAGTACTGGCCAACGCGAACGTACTTTATACCAAAACCCGCAATTACCACTGGAACGTGGTCAGCACAGATTTCAAGGAACTGCATTCGCTTTTTCAGGAACAATACGAACAACTTGCCGAAGACATCGATGAAATTGCCGAACGCATTCGCACACTGGGTTCCAAAGCCATCGGCACGCACATCGAATTTACCCAGCATGCTTCCCTGAAAGAATACCCCGGCGAATATCCGGATGCCAAAACCATGGTGGGCAACCTGCTCCGCGACCACGAAGGCCTGATCCGGGAAATGCGCGAAGACGTAAAAAAATGCGAAAACGATTTTGAAGATAAAAGCACCGCCGATTTTATTTCCCAGCTTCAGCAAAAACACGAAAAAAACGCCTGGATGCTCCGCTCTTATTTAGCCTAGAAAACCGTATGATTTGGCCGGCAAAAGCCCCGGCTGCTCCCGCAGCCGGGGCTTTTCCGTGTAAAAACGCTACCGAAATCAGACAAAAAGTCGGAAAAGAGAAAGCTGCTTAATTGTTGTTTACCGTATCAGGGCTAAATAAAATCTCACGTTTATGGCATTCTGGTCGAATCTGTTTTCCAACCCCACCCGGCGCACTTCCGATAAACCACCTTTAACCATAAAGGAACGGTTTTCGGCGCTCAAAAACCTGCCGGCTTTCCTGAAGCTCATCTGGCAAACCAGTCCGCGGATGGCTTTCGCCAACATCGTATTGCGCATCGTTAGGGCCGCTATTCCGCTTTCCACGCTCTACATCGGCAAACTGATTATCGACGAAGTAGTGCGGCTGGCCAGAACGCCTGACAACCTGGAGCTCAATTACCTGTTCCTGCTAATCGGCCTGGAATTCGGCTTAGCCATCATTTCCGACCTGCTGAACCGCGCCACCACCCTGCTCGACAGCCTGCTTGGCGATCTGTTCGCGAACCAATCCTCCATCCGCTTAATGGAACACGCTGCTTCTTTAGACCTCGACCAGTTTGAAGATGCCACTTTTTACGACAAACTGGAACGTGCCCGTCGCCAAACCCTGAGCCGCACCGTGCTCATGACCCAGGTTCTCGGGCAGGCCCAGGATATTATTACCATGGCATTTTTATCGGTCGGTTTAATCGCGTTCAATCCCTGGCTTATTCTATTATTAGTAGTAGCGGTAATTCCGGCGTTTCTGGGGGAATCGCATTTTAACGAACGGAGTTACTCGCTGGTACACGGCTGGACGCCCGAACGCCGCGAACTCGATTACCTCCGCATGACCGGTGCCTCCGACGATACGGCCAAGGAAGTAAAGATCTTCGGCCTTTCCGGCTTTCTTACCGATCGCTTCCGGCAACTTTCCGACGAATTTTACAACGTAAACAAACGCCTGGTATTAAAACGGGCGGCCTGGGGGAGCTTGTTTGCATCGATCGGCAGCGCCGGCTACTATGGCGCTTACGTGTTCATCATTTACAAAACCGTTACCGGACACCTTTCTTTAGGCGATCTAACCTTCCTTTCCGGCTCGTTCATGCGCATGCGCGGCCTGCTGGAAAGTATCCTGAACCGGTTTTCCGGCATTGCCGAAGGGTCGCTCTACCTGCAGGATTTCTTCGAGTTCTTCGAATTGCAACCCCGCATTACTCCGCCGGTTGCCCCCAAGCCCTTCCCCCGCCCCATCCGTCAGGGTTTCACCTTCGAGAACGTTGGCTTTAAATACCGCAACGCCGAGAAATGGGCCATCCGGAACCTGAATTTTGAACTGAAAGCGGGAGAAAAACTGGCTTTGGTGGGAGAAAACGGCGCGGGTAAAACTACCCTGGTAAAACTTTTGGCCCGCCTTTACGACCCCACCGAAGGCCGGATCCTGCTCGACGGCACCGACCTGCGCGAATACGATCCCGCCGAATTGCGGCGCGAGATCGGCGTAATTTTCCAGGATTTTGTCCGCTTCCAGCTTTCGGCCGGAAACAACATTGCCATTGGCCGGATCGAAGAAAAAGAAAACCAGCCCCGCATCGAAACGTCTGCCCAGCTTAGCCTGGCCGATTCGGTTATCAAAAAACTTCCGGAAGGCTATAACCAGATCATCGGGCGGCGGTTTTCCAAAGGCCTCGATCTTTCGGGCGGCGAGTGGCAGAAAATTGCTTTAGGCCGGGCTTACATGCGCGATGCCCAACTTCTGATCCTGGACGAACCGACTGCCGCCCTGGATGCCCGTGCCGAGCACGAAGTTTTCCAGCGCTTCGCCGAACTCACCAAAGGTAAAACCGCTGTGCTTATCTCCCACCGCTTTTCCACCGTACGCATGGCCGACCGCATTCTGGTGATCGAGAACGGGCAATTCGTAGAAATGGGGTCGCACACGGAACTCCTGCAGAAAGGTGGCCGCTACGCCGAACTGTTTCATTTGCAGGCCGCCGGTTATCGGTAGGCATTCAACATAAGGTCATAAAATGTAAGTTCTTAATCTTATGCTGTCAGATTAAGGATTATAAATTAATAATAACCGCTGTTTCAGACATCTGTGTCTGGAACTTATTCTGGTGCGGACATCTATGTCCGCGTTTATACCTACGAGGACACAGATGCCCCCCGACAGGTTGCTTCCAGACACAGATGTCTGGAAGAGCGCTTTGCCTTAAGGTGGCGGTAGCAAGCGTTAACCACCTCAAACATTCATTGAAATATTCTAATAAAATTTAAGTTCAGGCTTTTCCCTTAAATCTTCGGCAGTTCTACCTTTCAGCGCAAAACACATAGCATTTTCGCAATAATAGTCGGCTAACAATAACAATCTTAAAATTGCAACATACCAGCTTTGTTCAACCACATTTTCAGCAGCGCGTTATACACGCTTACTCAACTGAAATAAGTGTTCACGAAATGAATAAACAATGGTACGACAACGACTTATTGGCCTGTTCTTTCTTATGGTCACTTTCTTTCCTTCGCGGCTGCTTTACTCTAAAACCGATTTTGCCTTATCCATTAAGCTGCCCATCCGGAAAATAAAGCAGCGCCTGCCGGTTTACACGCACCGCGTAGCAGCCTCGGTTTACTTTCCCGACGAAGCCCAAACCGATGCCAGTCCGCTCATTACCGCCGACGGTTCGCACATAAACCGCGATTCCGTACGCCAGCACCGTTGGATCGCCGTTTCCAGGAATCTGCTCAAGCGCTGGGGCGGCAAGATCCATTACGGCGATTCCATAGACGTAAGCGGTATTTCCCCGGAACTCGACGGCACTTACATTGTGCGCGACACCATGAACAAGCGCTTAAAAAACACCATCGACCTGTTGGTAGACCGCCACGACAATATTATGGGCCACTGGAAAAATGTGCGCATCACCAAGTTTGAAACCGTAACGGTAACCAATTAGCGGAGCGTAAAAGTGTTAGGCATACTGCTAGGCAATAAGACTTACAAGGCCAGATTAATTTAGCGCCTTCCATTTCTTAATATAGCGCAAGCGTCCGCTTGTGCTTTCGAAGGTAGCATACCAGTTATTTATGTAAACACAAGCGGACGCTTGCGCTATAAGCTGCTGAAGTTTTCTGCTAGAATAAGAAATTATAAACCTGGTACGAAAAGCTAATGCCCGGAAGAAAACGATAGCGCCGGGAGGCTAAAACCGGATCAAGCTGAATTGTTGAGGGGGCATTTTTCCTAAGCATATAAATTAGCAAGTCTGAAGAGAAAGAAAGCAGTATCTCTTACGCCTCTGGAAGTTGCCCTGAACGCTTTTACTTTGG